>NZ_JBSRYP010000001.1:3062500-7862500 GCF_054056795.1 Bradyrhizobium sp. USDA 3315
GCCTTCCCACCAGCCGGGGTAGTAGTAGAACTTCGCGACCTTGACGAAGCCGAGCTTCTCGTCGTCATACGGCCCGACCCATTCGGCGGCGTCGATGGTGCCTTTTTCCAGCGCCGGATAGATGTCGCCGCCCGCGATCTGCTGCGGCACCCCGCCGACCTTGGCGATGATGGTGCCGGCGAAGCCGCCGACCCGGAATTTCAAGCCCTGGAAATCCGCCATCGACTTGATCTCCTTCCGGAACCAGCCGCCCATCTGGGCGCCGGTCGAGCCGGTCGGAATGCCGATGCAGTTGAATTCTGCGAGCAAATTGTTGAGCAGGTCGGTGCCACCGCCCCATTGCAGCCAGGAAATGTGCTGGCGCGTGTTGAGGCCGAACGGCAGCGACGTGCCGAAGGTGAAGGCGGGATTCTTGCCCCAGTAGTAATACAGCGCGGTATTGCCCATCTCGACCGTGCCGTTGGAGACGGCATCCAGCACCTGCAGGCCGGGCACGATCTCGCCGGCGGCGAACGGCTGGATCTGGAAGCGGTTGTCGGTGATCTCGGCGACGCGCTTGCAGAAGAATTCACACCCGCCATAGAGCGTATCGAGTGCCTTCGGCCAGCTCGCCGCGAGCCGCCACCTGACCTCCGGCATCGATTGCGCGACCGCGGGCGCGGCGACCGCCGTCGCAGCCAGGCCGACGCCGCCTGCCTTCAAGAATTCACGACGTTTCATGCGTATCCCTCCTGTGTGCCGATACCTCGACAAGGGGAACGATCTTGGTGTCGTCTTTCTTCGCCGATCGATCGACGTTCTGTGATGAATGTGTCCGGTGGCCCTCGACGGGCTCTTGTTGTGGAAATCCGAGTTTCCGGTTCCGCCGGTCAGGATGATCGTTTGCCGGAGGAAATCAAGCGCCTGCCTTCGTTGCAGGTGCGAAGGACAATCGGCGCTGTCGGTCTTATCCGATACCCGCCGCGATGGCTGCCGGCCCTGCTGCGATCTGCTACGCAGGGCGGGTGGGTTGATGGGAGTTCAAGGACATGGCCAACAAGAAAATCGTGGTTGCCGGCGCAACCGGCCTCGTGGGCAACGCCGCCTTGCGACACTTCGGCGCATCCGACGATTGCGAGCGCATTGCGCTGTCGCGCCGCAAGCCACGCGATCTCTACGGCGCACGGCATGTGCGAATCGATCTCACCAGCGCGGAGGATTGCCGTCGCGCCGCGGCCGAGCTCGCCGGCGCAACGCACCTGATCTACGCCGCGCTCTATGAGGCGCCCAGCCTGGTCGATGGCTGGCGCGATGCCGGGCAGATCGAAACCAACGACCGGATGCTGCGGAATTTGATGGGCGTGCTCGAACCCGTCGCGCCCGATCTCAAGCATGTCGCGCTGCTGCAGGGCACCAAGGCCTATGGCGTGCATGTCCGGCCGCTCACGGTGCCGGCGCGCGAGGGCCGTTCCGAGATGTACGAGCAGCCGAATTTCTATTGGGCACAGGAGAATTTCTTGCGCGAGCTGCAGCGGGGCAAGAACTGGCACTGGAGCATCCTGCGCCCGGTCCTGATCATCGGCGAAGCGATGGGCGGCGCGATGGACCTGATCCCGCCGCTCGGCGTCTATGCGGCGGTGCTGCGCGCGCAGGGCAGGCCGCTGGATTATCCCGGCGGCGCGCCGCGCGTCGCGCAGGCGGTCGATGTCGATCTGCTGGCACGCGCGATCGCCTGGTCGGGCGGCGCCGAGGCCGCGCGCAATGAAGCGTTCAACGTCACCAATGGCGACGTCTTCACCTGGGAAAATATCTGGCCGGCGGTCTCGGACGCGCTCGAGATGACGCCGGGCCGGCACGTGCCGCTGTCGCTGGCGCAGGAGTATCCGAAATGGATCGCGCCGTGGGACGAATTGCGCAGGACGCACGACCTGATCGCGCCCGGCCTGGAGGAATTCGTCGGCCTGTCCTTCCAATATGCCGATTACAGCATGCGCTACGGACAGACTGAAGCTGGTCCGCCGTCGATCGTCTCGACGGTGAAGATCAACCAGGCCGGCTTCACCGAGATGATGGATACGGAAGCGATGTTCCGCAAATGGTTCAGGCTGGCCAAGGCGAGCCGGCTGCTGCCGTAGTATTGAGCCCCGCTCTGTCTTCTCCCTCTCCCCGTTCTTACGGGGAGAGGGTTGGGGTGAGGGGCCTCCATCCGGCGAGCACTTCGCCGTTTGTTAAGCACCGTGCTTCGCCCCTCACCCGGATCACACCGGACGATGCTTCGCATCTCCGGGGCGATCCGACCTCTCCCCGCAAAGGGCGGGGAGAGGTGAAGGGCACACCCTCTCTTTCGGCGAGCGGAGCGACCGAAGACGTTACCGCGAGAATGCTACTTCCATCGCCTTGCGCGTCTTGATCGTATCGTTGCTCTCGTCGACCTCGACATCGCTCCAGCGCACGACAGCGCCATGGGCGACGTCGTTCTTCAGCTTCACCCGATGGGCAAGCCCGATCGGCAATGCGCCGGCGGCGAGGCTGGCGGCGGCCGGCATCAGCTTGCCCCACACGGTGTAGCCGCCTTCGCCGTCGAGCATCTCGCCGGCGCGCAGATTGCGCTTGGCCACCGCTGCGACGTCGCCGCGGAAGCCGCGCGGTTGCCCGGTCGGCTCGTTGCGCAGCGCCGCCGACAGCACGGAAATGTTCAGCTCGAGCCCGATCAGATGATACGGCTTGTACATCGCCGCATAGCGGCCGGAGGCGTCGGTCTTGAGGCCGTACTGCTTGAAGCAATCGGCGGCATAATCGTTGGGCGCCTCCAGCACCACATAGACGCCCCAGCGCAGATCGCGGAACACCGGACGGCCGTCGCGCTCCAGCGAGGACACCACTTCGACGATGCCGGATTTCTCCAGCACGCCGCCCTTGTCGCGCGGCCGCATCACATGCGGCAGGTCGTCGACGCCGCAGGGCGGAAACAGCAATCCCTCCGACGGCACCTCGAGGGTGCAGGCGTTGGCGATCGCCGCCATCTCGATCGCGGATTTGGTGCCGTCGAGGAAGGAGTTGAACATCTGCGGATTCATGCCGGCGGATTGCGCCTCGCCGGCGGTGAGCCCGTAATGCTGCCACACACCGTCCGGCGTGACGTCGTGATAGGCCGGCAAGTATTTCGTGCCCTTGCCGGCGGCGACGACGCGGAAGCCTGTCGCTCGGGCCCAGTCGACCAGCTCGGCCGTCAGCGCCGGCTGGTCGCCATAGGCCAGCGAATAGACCACGCCGGCCTTGCGTGCCTCCTCGGCGAGCAGCGGCCCCGCCAGCACATCGGCCTCGACATTGACCATCACGACATGTTTGCCGGCGGCAATCGCCGCGCGGGCATGGCGGATGCCGACGGCGGGATTGCCGGTCGCTTCCACCACGACATCGAATGCGCCGCCGGCGATCGCACGCGCGCCGTCGTCGGTGAAGGTGGTGGCGCTGATCCGCGCGTCGTCCCAGCCGACGGTGCGGCACGCCTCGCGCGCGCGGTCACGGTCGAGATCGACGATCACGGGCACTTCAAGCCCCGGCGTGTGCGGCACCTGCGACAGGAACATCGAGCCGAATTTTCCGGCGCCGATCAGGACAACGCGCACCGGCTTGCCGGCGGCGGCGCGGTTTTTGAGGAGGTGATGCAGGTTCATGATGCTTTCCAAACAAAAAGGGTCGTTCCGGGGCGCGTGAAACGCGAACCCGGAACCTCGAGATTCCCCGATGCGCAATTGCGCATCTGCGGTTCGACGCTAACGCACCGCCCCGGAATGACGGTCGAAGACTTTACTCCGCCGCCTGCCGCGGTGCACGAGCGAGCCGCAGCAGCGCGTCGTCGGCGACGGTCTTGATCGGCGTGAAGTCGCGGTGCGCAATGTAGTCGGGCCGCGTCGGGGTGCGGATGTAATTCGAGACCGCGTTCAGCGTCAGGTAGACGATCTTGCGCGGGTAGGGCGTGATGTTGCCGCTCGATCCGTGCACCAGATTGCCGTGGAACATCAGCATGCCGCCGGGCTTGCCGGTCGGCGCGACGATGCCGCCCTGCTTCACGAGGCGGGTCACGGTTTCCTCGTCCAGCGTCCACAGCGGATAGGATGTGGTTTCGAGATCGTGCGAGGCTTTCAGATCGCCCGCGGTCTGGCTCTGCGGCACCAGCATCAAGGGGCCGTTGATCGGCATCACCTCGTCGAGGAAGATCGCGATGTTCATCGCGCGCGGCTCCGGCATGCCGTCATCGCGCTTCCAGGTGCCGTAGTCCTGGTGCCACTGCCAGACGTCGCCGGTGAAGGCCGCCTTCGCGTTGATCTTGAACTGATGCATGTAGACCTTCTCGCCGAACAGCTGCTCGATGGGGTCGATCATGCGCGGATGCGCGCCGAGGGTGCCGAACGCCTCATTGTAGAGATGCGCGGCGAAGGCCGTGCGCGGCGCGCCGCTCTTCTCGCGCCACACCTCGGGGCGGTTGGCGTCATAGATCGAGACTGCTTCGCGCGCGAGGAAATCGACCTCTTCCTGGCTGAACAGCTCGGGCAGAAACAGCCAGCCTTCGCGATGGAAAAATTCGACCTGCTCTTGGGTCAGTTTCATGGTGCTTTCCTCCTGTTGTTATTGTCATTCCGGGGCGATGCGTGAGCATCGAACCCGGAATCTCGAGGTTCCCCGATGCGCAATTGCGCATCTGTGGTTCGGTGCTCCGCACCGCCCCGGAACGACGGCGTGAACGTCACGCCGCCACGTCGATTGCCCTCAGCTTCTCCTCGGTCATCCGCCCTGCCGTCTGCGCATGCGCCAGCGCCGCGGCTTCTGCCGCTGCGGCATTGCCGGAAAAAACATGCGCGGCGATGGTCTCGTGCTCGGTCCAGGCGCTGCCGCGGTAATCGAGCTCGGCGAGCACGGTCGCCATCGAGCGGCGCATATGCGGCCATTGCGGCGCGATCATCTCCTCGATCGCGGAATTGCCGGCGAGGCGATAGATCGCGCTGTGGAAATCGACGTCGAGTGCGATCAGGCGCGCCAGCGGCGTGCCGTCGTCAATCGCGCGTCCGGCTTCGAGCGCGGCTTCGAGCTGCGTACGTGCCGCGGCATCCTCCTTGACACGCGTAGCGGCAAGCCGTGCCGCCAGCGCATCGATGGCGCCGCGGACTTCATAGAGTTCGCGGATGCGCTGCGGATCGAGCTGCGTCACCTCGAAGCCGCGTCTGCCGCTCTCCGCGACGAGGCCCTGGCGATGCAACAGATGCAGGGCGTGCGAAATCGGCTGGCGCGAGACGCCGAGCCGATCGGCAAGTTCGTTCTGGGTGATGCGCTGGCCAGGCAGCAGCGTGCGGTCGATGATCGCTTCGAGCAATCGCCCGTAAACCTGGTCGATGAGGTTTGGAAGCGGGTCCAACGGGATCATACCGACCGTCCAGCTTGGAATACGGAATTCCGTGTTCGAAAAGGAGGCTACTGCGGGTTGCAGGAGCGGTCAAGGCCCCGGTTTGCGACCACGCTAAGCGATTGAGAATGGGTCGGTTTTTGACTGGGCCGCGCTGCGGCAGCCGTCCCAACGTCGTGATGGCCGGGCTTGGGCCGGCCGTCCGCGTCTTTCTTGATGCCGGGACCAGAGACGCGGATGCCCGGGACAAGCCCGGGCATGACGAGTTTTTCGGAAACGCTACTTCGCCTTGCCCAGCTCCATCAGCGTCCGCATCATCAGATAGAGCCGCGGCACGATCGAGTTGGTGTCGATGTATTCGTCGCGGGCGTGATAGCCCCAGCCGGCGAGGCCGAAGCTTTCGACCACGACGGCCTTGCCGCTGCGCGCGGCGTAGCCGGCGTCGGTCGCGCCGCCGGTCATTTCCGCGATGTCGAGCGTGCGCCCGAGCTCGGTGTAGATCGCCTGTCCCTGTCTGGCGAGCGCGCGGCCGCGATCATCGGCGACGAAGGGCGGACGGCCCGCGACGACCTTCACGGTCACCTCGGTGTCCGCGATCAGTCTGTTCTTCGCCTTCTCGTCGAGCGCGGCCTGCAGCTTTTGCACGCCGTCGGGAATGGTGAGGCGGATGTCGGCGCCGGCGGTGGCGTGATCGGGGATCTGGTTGCGCACGGTGCCGGCCTTCGCGGTGGTCCAGTTCAGCTGCGTGCCCGGAATCGATTTCGCAACGTCCTGGGTCTGCAGCAATTGATGCGCGAGCTCGATCAGCGCGTTGCGGCCGAGCTGCGGCGCGGCGCCGGCATGCGAGGCCTTGCCCTTCACATCGATCGTGCCGGTGGCGGTGCCGCTGGCGCCGAGCAGCAGGCTTTCATTTTTCGCGACCGGCGGCGCCACCGTCGGCTCGAAGGACAGCACCACGTCGTGCTGGTCGGCGAGCTCGGCGATGATCTCGCCGGAGCCGATCGAGCCGACCTCCTCATCCGGATTGAACGACACCGTGAGCTTGGCGTAGTCGCGCCAGCCTGCATCGTTCAGGATCTTCAGTGAATGCAGGATGACGGCGATGCCGCCCTTGTCGTCGGCAATGCCGGGTCCATAGATCCTGTTGCCGTCGACCTTGTAGGGCTGGGTGTCGAGAATGCCGTGCTCATACACCGTATCCATATGCGCGATCAGCATCAGCTTCTTCGTGCCAGTGCCCTCAAAGGTGCCGATCACCATGTCGGCGCCGGCGCCCTTCGTGGTCTTGCGGCGTTCGGTCTTGGCGCCGAGCGCCTTCAGCCGTGCCTCGGTGTAGTCGGCCATCTTCTTCAGGCCTTCGACATCGCCGGAGCCCGACTCGATCAGCACCATGTCGTGCAGGCTCTCGATCACCGCCGGCTGGGCCTGCTCGGCGGCCGCACGCAGCTTCTCGTCTGCGGCGGCAAAGGCGGAGGAGGAGGCAAGGGCGAGCAGGCCGGCCGACGCGAGCAATTTGATGGACAGTTTCATGATTGTCCTCCCTGCGCAGATGCAGAGAGACACTAGCATTGCGACTTTGCCGCCTCCAGCTGCGTCAGCTGCGCTCAAGCACCTCGACATCGAAGGTCTCGATCTCCGAGGCGTCGGCGGTCGCATCGATCGCCGCGATCCGGTCGCCTGAGACCGTGACCCGCAGCACGATGCGCAGCGCGCCGCCGAAGATGACGGCAACGCCGATCCCGCCGTCGACCAGAGCGGCTTTCGCCGCCTGTGCGCGTCCCTTGAAGCTTTCGGCCACCGCTGCGGCGCCGCGGATCACCGGCAGCGAGCCGAGCCGCTGTGCGGCCTGATCGGCGCGCACCACGACGTCGGGCGCCAGCACGGCCAGCAGCCCTTCGAAATCGCCGTTGCGGGACGCGGCAAGAAAGGCCTCGACGATGCCGCGCTGCCGGATGAGATCGGCATCCGGTGCGGGCGGCGCACCCTGCACGCGACGCCTGGCACGGCTGGCGAGCTGCCGCGCGGCGGCCGGCGTGCGGCCGACGATCGGCGCGATCTCCTCGAACGGCACCGCGAACATATCGTGCAGCACGAAAGCCAGCCGCTCGGCCGGCGCCAGCGTTTCCAGTACCACGAGCAGCGCGGCGCCGACGGAATCGGCCATCTCGGTCTCGCGCTCGGACGGATTGTCCGCGATCAGCTCCGGCACATGTGGGCCGATCGGCTCCTCGCGGCGCGATTTGCGCGAGCGCAGCATGTCGAGGCAGATGCGCGCGATCACCGTGGTCAGCCATCCCCCGAGATTGTCGACCGCAGCAGCGTCGGTGCGGCCGAGCCGCAGCCAGGTTTCCTGCACGGCATCGTCGACCTCGGCGGTCGAGCCCAGCATGCGGTAGGCCACAGCCCGCAAGCGCGGCCGGTTGGCCTCGAACTGTTCGCTGAGAGAATTTTTCTCGTCCATCGGTCACATTCCCTTTGTCCGCTCCGTCATGGCCATGACGAACGAAACTGCGCCGATGTGACAACAGATCGGCGCAGCGGCGTCAAAGGACAAATCAGGAGAATGACATGATGAAAGCCCGCATGAACCACCCGGTGATGGTTGTTCCCGGGGCCATGAAGGCTTTGCAGGCGCTGAGCGAGAGCACCAAGCCGGCATTGCCGGAAAAGCTGCTGGAACTGGTGCATCTGCGCGCCAGCCAGATCAATGGCTGCAGCGTCTGCGTCGATATGCACCCAAAGCTCGCCCGGCGTGCCGGCGAGACCGACGAGCGGCTGTTCGCGGTCGGTGCCTGGCGCGACGCGCCGTATTTCACCGAGGCAGAGCGCGCCGCGCTGGCGCTGACCGAAGCGGTGACCCGGCTCAGCGACCGCGAGGATCCGGTGACGGACGCGGTGTGGGACGAGGCCGCGAAGCATTTTGACGAGCAGCAGCTTGCGTCGCTGGTGCTGGGTATCGCGGCGATCAACGTCTGGAACCGGTTGAACGTCGCGGTGCGCCAGCCGGTCGGCGCCTGGAAGGTGTGAGAGAGTAGCTTTCTTACTTCGCCTCTCCCCTTGTGGGAGAGGCCGCCACCGATGCGTCGCATCGGTGGCGGGTGAGGGGTCCGCCTCCGCGGAGAGAACCCCTCACCCGGCACGATGCCGCTGCGCGCCATCGCGCCACCCTCTCCCACAAGGGGAGAGGGTGCATCGCTTACGCGGAGAGAAACTCCAGCACGATCTCGCAATAGCGCTGCGGCGCCTGCTCGAACATCGGATGCGTGGTGCCCGGGATCATCTCGATGCGCGAACCCTTCACATTGGCGGCGAGCGCGTGCAGCACCTTCGGCAGCACGCCCTTGGTGTTGGCGCCGCCGATGAACAGCGTCGGCGTCTTGATCGCCTCCGCGTCCGCCTTCGAGAATGGCGGGCGCTGGTCGCGGGTCTGGCCGATCAGCGTGGTCGCATTGTCGCGCAGCAGCTGCTTGGAGGTTGCCGGAATCCGTTTCCACGCGCCGGGGCCTTCGAGCGCGTCCATGAAGATCTGCAAGCCGCCGTCGATATCGCCCTTGGCGATTTCCGCCGCGCATGCCGCGAAGCGTGCCGCCAGCGGCGAGGGGCCCGGCTTGAAATCGGGGTCGAGGGTCTCGTCGAGCTCGCCGCCAGGCTCGGCAAGGATCAGCTTGCGTAACAGGTCCGGCCGGCGCTGTGCGGCGCGGAAGCAGATATGGCCACCGCGGGAATGCCCCATCAGGTCGACCGGTCTGGTGTCGAATTTTTCGATAAAGGCGATCACGTCGTCGACGTGCTGCGCGATCGAATAGGTGTCGCCGATGCCGTCCCACTGCGCCGGGAAGAAATGCCGCAGGCTGACCGCGATCACGCGGTGCCGCCGCGTCAGCGGGCCGAGCACCGCCGACCAGATCCGGAAGTCGCACAGCGAGCCGTGCACGCAGACCAGCGGCAGGCCCTCTCCGACATCGAGATAGGGCATGTCGAAACCGTTGACGTGGAGGCTGTGCATTTTGGGCTCGCGGAGGGGCAGGAGATGTTGTTGATTTGGCCGAAGTTCCCACGGAATTCGGGTGGATAGCAACATTCTCCAAGCCTAGATTCCGGATCAACAGCAAGCTCACGCGAGAGCTGAAGGGAACATCTGGAGCGAGCCATGACCGGCCAGCATTTTGCAATCTTCGAGACCATGATCGGCGCCTGCGGCGTCGTCTGGGGCGAGCACGGCGTCACCGGGGTGCAGCTGCCGATGGGCACTGAGGAGAAGACCCGCAAACGGATATTCCAGCGCGGCGGCGAGGTCACCGAGGCGGCGCCGCCGGCCGAGGTGCAGCACGCGATCGACGGTATGATCGAGCTGCTCGCCGGCAAGCCGAACGACCTTGCCGACATCGCGCTCGATCTCGACGGCGTGCCGGAGTTCAACCGCGGCGTCTACGACATCGCGCGGAAAATTCCGCCGGGCAAGACCATGACCTATGGCGACATCGCCAAGCAGCTCGGCGGGGTCGAGCTGTCACGCGATGTCGGCCAGGCGCTCGGCCGCAACCCGTGCCCGATCGTGGTGCCTTGCCATCGCGTGCTGGCGGCGGGCAACAAGCCGGGCGGCTTCTCGGCCAATGGCGGCGTCGTCACCAAGCTGAAGATGCTGCAGATCGAAGGCGCGATCGTGAACCACACGCCGAGCCTGTTCGATTAGGGCGGGCTCGATCTGCTCCCTCTCCCCGTTCTTACGGGGTCGAGACGAGCGAAGCTCGCTCTTAGAGGGCTGGGGTGAGGGGCTTTCACCGCGAGTAACGTCGCTGGCTAGGCCTGTACCCCCTCACCCGGATTGCATCTGCGATGCAATCCGACCTCTCCCCGCGCCGCAAGCCGCGTCGCCTACACCGTTTCGCACACAAACCCGCTGCCCTTCCGCCTGATCTTGCCAATCGACGGCGAGGGGAAATGCGCGGGGCAGCACAGCGTGTCGGTGTCGCAATAGCGCTCCAGGAAGCCGCGCCGCGCTTTTGCGGCTTGCGCCTGGTCGACATCGAACTTCGCCGACAGCTCCGGATAATGCGTCTGGATCGGCGAGTGCATCAGATCGCCCGAAAAGACCGCAGCGTCCTTGCCGCGGCCGAAGGCGAAGGCGACGTGGCCCGGCGTGTGGCCGGGCGTCGGCAGGATGCGGGCGTGGTCGCCGATCGCAAAGTCATGGCCGACGATCTCGGCCCGCTTGGCCTCGACCACCGGCAGCACGCTGTCCACGAAAGGCGGGACTTCCGCCTTCGCGTTGCTCTCGGTCCAGTAGTCGAACTCGGCCTTGTCGAACACGTAGCGCGCATTTGGAAAGGTCGGCACCCAGCGGCCGTTCTCCAGCCGCGTGTTCCAGCCGACATGATCGACATGCAGATGCGTGCACATCACATAGTCGATGTCACCGACCGAAAAGCCGGCTGACGCCAGACTGCGCAGATAGTTGTCGTCGGTCTTCATGTTCCATTTCGGCCGCGCCGGCCGCGGCTTGTCGTTGCCGATACAGCTGTCGATCAGGATGGTGTGGTGCGGCGTCTTCACGACATAGGACTGGAACGCCAGGATCAAGGTGTCGCTGTCGTCGAGTGCACCGGTGGCCTGCATCCAACCGCGGTTCTCGGCGAGCACGTCCGGCGTCAGTCCGGGCAGCATGTCGTGCGCGGGCAGGAACGTGGTCTCCTGCTCGACGATGCGATGAATGGTGAGATCGCCGGCGGCAAACTTCAGGCTCATGGTGATTCCTTGGCGTTAGCGCTTTCGAGCGAGGTGGAGTCCGGTTCGCGTGAGGAAAACGCGCAAAAAAATCTAGTTCGCGTCGCGCACGGCGGGAATGATGATGTTGGCAAGGATATCCATCGCCGCAAGGCCTTCCTTGGGCTGGCCGTACCGGGCTGCCGCCGCCATCATCACAAGGTCGAGATCGCGACAATGACGGCGAGATATTGACCGGTCGTGGTTGAGCCCGGCCGGCGATGCACAAGACCTGCGCCGGGAGGTGAGAGGCGGGGAGGCATTCGCGCGTCACATGCTCCCCGCTGTTGCCTTGGTTACGCCGCCGGCGGCGCCGAGATCTTCACCGACGGCCGCTCCAGCATTTTCTGGTAGAAGGCGTCGAGCTTGGGATAGGCCTTGCGCCAGCCGCAATCGGCGAAGCGGAAATCGGCATAGCCGAGCACGCACACGAGGCCGATCTGCGCGATATCGAACGACGAGCCGTTCAGCACGTCCGGCCGGTTCTCGAACCGCGCCATGCCGGCCCAGGCCCTGTTCCAGTGATCGTCGTGCCAGGCCTGCCACAGCGAGCCCTGCGGCCGCACCATTTTCTCGTAGCGGCACAGCAGCATGGAATCGAGCATGCCATTGAGCAGCGAGTGATCGGTCTTCAGCTTCCAGCGCCGCGGGCCGTAGCCCGGGATCAGCCGGCCGCCGCCGAGCTCGTTGAGATATTCGACGATGACGTAGGAATCCAGAATCACGTCGCCATGGTCGAGGATCAGCACCGGCAGTTTCTTCAGCGGCGAGATCTTGGAATATTCGTCATTGGCCGTGCCCGGTGCGACGGTCGCCGGCACCAGCTCGATCTTGTCGATCAGGCCGAGCTCGATCGCCGCGATGCGCACCTTGCGGGCGAACGGAGAGGCGGGAGAGAAGGTGAGTTTCATTGGGGAATTCCTTGCGAAGGCTCTTTCCTCTGTCATGGCCGGGCTTGACCCGGCCATCCATGTCTTTGCCTCCGTGGAAGACCTAAGACGTGGATGCCCGGGTCAAGCCCGGGCATGACGAATTCAGGAACAGCGTGGGCGCTTACGCCCCAACGATTTCCTGGCGCTGCTCGCCGAGGCCTTCGATGCCGAGCGTCACGACGTCGCCGACATTGAGATATTGCGGCGGCTTCATGCCGGTGCCGACGCCGGGCGGGGTGCCGGTCGTGACGATGTCACCGGGCAGCAGCGTCATGAACTGCGAGACGTAGGAGATGCACTTCGCCATCGTGAAGATCATGGTCGAGGTCGTGCCGGTCTGGCGGCGCTGGCCGTTGACGTCGAGCCACATCGACAGTTTCTGCACGTCGGCGATTTCATCCTTGGTGGCGAGCCACGGGCCGACCGGGCCGAACGTGTCGTGCGACTTGCCCTTGGTCCACTGTCCGAGGCGCTCGATCTGGAAGTTGCGCTCGGAGACGTCGTTGCAGATGCAGTAGCCGGCGACGTGGTTCAGCGCGTCGGCCTCCGAGACATATTTGGCGCGGGTGCCGATGATGGCGGCGATCTCGACTTCCCAGTCGAGCTTGGTCGAACCGCGCGGCTTCTCGACCGCGTCGTTCGGGCCCGACAGTGCGGTGTTGGCCTTCAGGAAGAAGATCGGCTCGGACGGGATCGGGTTGCCGGTTTCCTTGGCGTGGTCGGAATAGTTCAGGCCGATCGCGACGAATTTCGAGATGCCGGTGACGGGTGCACCGAAGCGCGGCTTGCCGGCGACGGCGGGGAGGGAGGCGGGATCGAGGGCAGCAAGCTTCTTCAGCGATTCCGGCGTGTAGGCGTCGCCGGTCAGGTCCTTCAGATGGGCCGAGAGGTCGCGGAGCTGGCCGGATTTGTCGATCAGACCGGGCTTTTCCGCACCCTTTTCGCCATAACGAACAAGCTTCATGTTGATCACTCCCTACGATGTCCTGAGGATTGTTACTGGTATACCTCGAAACGCTTCATGGAACAGCGCGCCGGGAAATTCAACCGCCCTGAGCGCGCTGCATTGCTGCCAAGCCTTATTTCAAGGCCATTTCGGTCCAATCAGCCCAGCGCGATAAACCTGAAGGCGTCGCCGTCGCGCCTGATGTGGCCGGCATTGAAATGCCCGCCGATCACCAGCGTGGGCGTATCGGCAAAGCGCGAGAACAATTCGTGCCGCGTGGCGGCCGATTGCTTCTGATCGGAGTCCGCGGTCGACGACCAGTCGAGGTGGTACATCTGGCAGGGATGATGCGCGACGTCGCCGGTCAAGAGGCCTTCCTCGCCGCCGGACCTGATGTGGATGCTCATATGGCCGGGGCTGTGTCCCGGCGTCGGGATCAGCGTGATCTCCTCGGTCAGCCGGTGGTCGCTCGGCACCAGTTCGGCCTTGCCGGCATCCGCGATCGGCTTCACGGAATCGGCGAACACGGCGGCATGCGCGGGATCGTCGCTATGGTCACGCCAGTGCTCGTATTCGGTCTTGCCGAAGACGTAGCGCGCATTGGCGAAGGTCGGCACCCATTTGCCGCCGACGAGTTTGGTGTTCCAGCCGACATGGTCGACATGCAGATGCGTGCACAGCACGGTGTCGATGCTGTCTGGCGCAAATCCGGCGGCGGTCAGCTTCTCCAGGAACGGATCGCTGCGGTTGTTCCAGGTCGGCACGTTGCGGCCCTGCTTGTCGTTGCCGAGCCCGGTGTCGACGATGATGCGGTGCTCCGGCGTTTCCACTAGCAGCGAATGGATCGACATTTTCAGCCGGCCCTCCTCGTTGGCGAAATGCGGGATCAGCCAGGGCAGGCTCTGGATCTCCTCCCGGCCGGCCAGCGGCAGGATGAAGCGGGTGCTGCCGACGGTCTCGAACTCGACGACTTTGGTGATCCTGACCTTGCCAACGGTCCAGTGCATGCGGCGTGTCCTCTATTTTTTTGTTGCCCTTGCCGGACCATGCGGGTTTCCGCACGCCGACGCAATGGATCAAGTCGGCGCCTCCTGCGTTACCGCCTCGTTGGACGAAGGAGTGTGCAATGCCGGAACTCGCAATCTCCCCTGAAAAGGTCGGCTTCTTGATCGAGAAGGCGCGCGAATTCGACGTCAAGGAGGGGCTCGTCGATCCCGACTCCGGCTCGAACGGCGCCGACGACGACATGATCGATGTGCTGGAGGATGACGGCAGGGATCCGGTGGCGCGCGAGATCACCGGCTTCATCAACGCGCTCAGCGAGGACGAGCAGGTCGACCTCGTCGCCCTGATGCGGCTTGGCCGCGGCGACGGCACGATCGAGGAATGGGCCGATCTCCGCCGCGAGGCGGCGCGCGGACGCACCGGCCATGTCGCCAACTATCTGTTGGGCGAGCCGATGCTCGGCGATCTCCTGGCTGAAGGACTCGACGAGTTTGGCTTGGGGCCGAGCGACGAACGCATCACGCCGATCCACTAAGCAGCCGCATTGTTCACCTGACCGCGCCCCGCACGCGGCAGGGCAATCGCATATGGAATGAACCGATTCTTCCGCGCCGTCATGGCCGGGCTTGTCCCGGCCATCCACGTCTTTTCTTCGCGTGGAAACGAAGACGTGGATGCCCGGGACAAGCCCGGGCATGACGAGTTTGTGGGAACTCCGATCGCCTCAAACGGCCATATGCGATTGCCCTACCGCGTACGGGGGGAGGGCGAAGATTAACGCGCGCAGTCGACGATCACGGTGCCGATCTTGTCGCCCTTCTCGACGGCGAGATGGGCGTCGGCGGTCTCGGCGAGTGCGAATTGCCCGGCGATATTGTGCACGCGGGTGCCCGACGCCAGCCATTGGGTGATGTCGGCCTGCGCGGCCGCGAGCAGCGGCGGCGGCAGCGCGAACAGCACCAGCGAGCGCACGGTGATGCATTTCTCCATCAATTCGCGCACCGGCAGTGTCGGCGTGCGGTTGCCGTTGGTGGCGTAGACCGCGATCGTCGAGTTCATCGCCATGATCTTCAGCGTGGTCGCGAGATTGCCGCCGAAATCGACGTCGATCACGCGGTCGACACCGCGGTTCTCGGTGAAGGCCATCACCTTCGAGACGACATCCTCGGTCCGGTAGTTGACGACGGTGTCGGCGCCGGCGAGCCGCGCCTCGACGTCCTTGACTTGCGAGCTCACCGTCGCGATTACGCGCGCGCCGCCCCACTTTGCCAATTGCACGGCATAGTGGCCGACTGCGCCGGCGCCGCCGGTGACCAGCACCGTTTGTCCGGAGATCGGACCGTCGGCGAACAGCGCGCACCACGCGGTCATGCAGGGGATGCCGAGCGTAGCTCCGGCTGCGAACGACACGTCCTGCGGCAGCGGCGTCACCAGATAGTCGGCCAGCGTGATGTATTCGGCCGCGGTGCCGAAGGCGCGGCCGTTGCGCTGGCCGTTGAACAGCCAGACGCGATCACCGACCGCAAAGCGCGTGACGCCTTCGCCGACCTGGTCGATGATTCCGGCGCCGTCGCTGTTCGGGATCACGCGCGGGAATTCCATCGCGCGATAGTTGCCGCTGCGGCGGCCGACATCGGCCGGGTTGACGCCGGACGCCTCGAGGCGAACCCGGACTTCACCGGGGCCCGCGTCAGGCGTCGACATCTCGCCGATGGTAAGCACCGTCGGCGCCGCGCCGGTCCGTTCGTACCAAACAGCTCTCACAACGTACCTGGGAAGGCACCGCCGTCGAGCAACAGGTTCTGCCCGGTGATGAAGCCGGCCTTGGCGCCGCACAGGAATGCGCAGGCATAGCCGAATTCGTCGGGATCGCCGAAGCGGCCGGCGGGGTTCAGCTTGGCGCGCTCGGCCAGGACTTGCTCGGCCGAGATGCCGCGCTTCTCGGCCTCGGGCTTTGCGGTGCCGCGCAGGCGGTCGGTCTCGAACGGGCCCGGCAGCAGGCCGTTGATGGTGACGTTGTTGATCACGGTCTTGCGCGACAGGCCGGCGACGAAGCCGGTGAGGCCGGCGCGGGCGCCGTTGGACAGGCCGAGGATCTCGATCGGCGCCTTCACCGCGGCCGAGGTGATGTTGACGATGCGGCCGAACTTGCGCGCCATCATGCCGTCGACGGTCGCCTTGATCAGCTCGATCGGCGTCAGCATGTTGGCGTCGATCGCCTTGATCCAGTCGTCGCGGGTCCAGTTGCGGAAATCGCCCGGCGGCGGGCCGCCGGCATTGTTGATCAGGATGTCGGGCTCGGGGCAGGCCTTGAGCACGGCTTCGCGTCCCGCCGCCGTCGTGATGTCGCCGACGATCTCGGTGACGGTGACGCCGGGGTGCGCCTTGCGGATTTCGTCGGCGGTCTGCTTCAGCGCCTCGGCGCCGCGCGCCGTCAGGGTAACGTGCACGCCCTCATTGGCGAGCGCGATCGCGCAGGCGCGGCCCAGTCCCTTGCTCGATGCGCATACGATGGCGCGGCGGCCTTTGATTCCAAGATCCACGGTTCACTCCCTGTGATATCGGTCGGTTTGTAAAGGTTTGATGGCACCAGTCTAGCCAAGCTCGGCGGCGCCGATAAGGGACGTGCAATGCATAAGTGCATGCCGGACAGGAACAGTGCGGTGGGCCGGCGGGCTAGATGCGTTGCTCGCGCCGCAGCCGCTCGATCGCCATGGTGGCTTCGGGCGGCAGCGACCGGAATCCGGCCTGTCCGGCCGCGGAGAACAACGGCCGCAATTGCGATCCGTTGAGGAATTGCGGCTGTCTGGCGAGCGGCACCAGCTGATCGAACACCAGCACCAGCGTGGTCACGACGAGGCCGACCCTGATGGCGCCGAGCAGCGCGCCGCCGAGGCGGTCGCCGATCCCGATCTCCGAGCCGATGGTGTCGTCGAGCATCGTCCGCGCCATCTTTCCGAGGATGACGCCAATCAGGAGAAAGAGGCCGAACAGCAGCACGCCATTGGGCGGAAACGGCGACGACGGCAGCGTCGCGATGTGGGGCCCGATCATCGCCAACGCGGCGACTGCAAGCGGCATGGCGACGAGATAGGCCAGGATGGTGACCGCGCTGCGCAGCAGGCCGGTCGTGAAGCCGGTCACCACTGCGAACATCAATCCGAGGATGACGGCCAAGTCGAAGAGATTCATGGATGAGGAATTCCTGCCCCAATCTCCTACTGTCCCCTGGTTGATCAAACCTGCTTACATCAAGGACAATTGTCGCTATCACTCGTCCGCTTCAATCCGGGAACCCTGTCGATGTCCGACCTATTCGATGTCAGTAAAGAAATCATCCTCATCACCGGCGCCTCGCAGGGGCTCGGGCGGCAATTCGCCCGCGTGCTGGCGGCACATGGCGCCGCGGTGGTGCTGGCCGCGCGCCAGACCGCGAAGCTGAAAAGCCTCGAGGAGGAGATCAAGGCCAAGGGCGGCCGCGCTGCCGCGGTGCAGATGGACGTCGCGGATACTTCCGGCATCGCGAAAGCGCTCGACGTCGCGGAAGCCGCGCTCGGTCCGGTCACGGTCCTGATCAACAATGCCGGCATCGCGATCGAGAAGCTCGCGACCGAGCAGACCGAGGCGGATTGGGACGCCGTGATTGGCGCTAATCTGAAGGGCGCCTACTTCCTCGCCACCGAACTTGCGCGGCGCATGATGGCGCGCAAGCAGCCGGGCAATATCATCAACGTCGCGTCCGTGCTCGGACAGGGCGTGCTCAAGGCGGTGTCGCCCTATGCGATCTCCAAGGCCGGCATGATCCAGGGCACCAAGGCGATGGCGCTGGAGCTCGCCGGCAACAACATCCGCGTCAACGCGCTGGCGCCGGGCTATATCGATACCGAGATGAACCACGATTTCTGGTCGACGCCGGCAGGCGAGCGGCTCGCCAAGCGCATCCCGCAGCGCCGGGTCGGCGCCGAGTCCGATCTCGACGGTGCGATCATGCTGCTCGCCTCCAACGCCTCGCGCTACATGACCGGGACGGTGGTGACGGTGGATGGCGGGTTTCTGTTGAATTGAGGGACCGTCATTGCCGGGCTTGACCCGGCAATCCATCTCGTTTCACATCAGTGCGTAGCCCGGATGAAGCGCAGCGAAATCCGGGAAGCATGCGTGAAGGTCCCGGATTACGCTTCGCTTCATCCGGGCTACGATTCCAACGCATCAAGTCACGAGCACGGCCCGGGGCAGCCGGCGCGGTTTCTGGATAATAGAATAATGCCGCTGATTTGGCCGACGAGTCAAGTCGTCGTGTCGAAGCCGGCAGCCCCCGGTCCTTTGCATGGGGTTGTTTTCGATATTTTGGCCGCGCGGCCCTGCGACGGCAGTCTCATAGGGTGGGCAAAGGCGCTCTTGCGCCGCGCCCACCCTACGCATTGGTCACCCCGCCCGCATCTCCGCCCTGATCATGTCGGCGGCCTTCTCGCCGATCATGATGGTCGGTGCATTGGTGTTGCCGCCGATCAGGGTCGGCATGATGGAGGCGTCGACCACGCGCAGGCCTTCGAGCCCGTGCACGCGCAGCTTCGGATCGACCACCGCGAGCGGGTCGGCGGTGCCCATCTTGCAGGTGCCGACCGGGTGATAGACGGTGTCGACGCGCTCGCGCAGGATGCTGCGGATGTCGTCGTCGGTGCGGACGTCGGATGTGAATACATCCTTCTGCTGCAGGGCGCGCAGCGCCGGCGCCTCCATCAGCCGTCGTGTGGTCTTGTAGCCCGCGACCATCGATTCCAGATCGGCCTCCTCGCCGAGGAAGTTCGGGTCGATCAGCGGCGCCTGCATCGGGTCGCTGCCGGCCAGCGCGACGCTGCCACGGCTCTTCGGCCGGAGCAGGCAGACATGGCAGGAGAAGCCGGTGCCGCCGTGGCGCTTGCGGCCGTGGTCGTCGACCATCGCCATGCCGAAATGCAGCTGGATGTCGGGGATGTCGAGATCGGGCCGCGTCTTCAGGAAGCCGCCGCATTCGGCGAAGTTCGAGGTGAGGGGGCCGCGGCGCTCGCGCCGATATTGCATGATGGCGCGGACGAGCCGCGGCATGCCCTTCAGCGAGATGCCGGCGAAGTTCGGATTGTCGGACATGTAGCCGAAGATGAAATCGGGATGGTCCTGCAGGTTTTGGCCGACGCCGGGCAGATGATGCACGCTGGCGAGGCCGTGCTTGCCGAGCGCCGCGGCATCGCCGATGCCCGACAGCATCAACAGCTGCGGCGACTGGAACGCGCCGGCGGCAAGCAGGACTTCGCGCCGCGCGCGGATTTGCTTCAGCTCCTTGCCCTGCCGGTATTCGACGCCGACCGCGCGCTTGCCCTCGAACAGGATGCGCGTCGCGTGCGCATTGGTCTCGACGCGAAGGTTGGGACGCCTGCCGATATGCGGATGCACATAGGCGCGTGCCGCGCTCCAGCGCTCGCCGTTGCGTTGCGTCACCTGGTAGATGCCGAGGCCCTCATGGTCCTCGGCATTGAAATCCTCGCGGATGCGGAATTGCGCCTCCTGCGCCGCCTGCAGGAAGGTCTGCTGGATCGGATTGCCGGAGCGCAGCTTGTTGACGGCGAGCGGGCCGCCCTTGCCGTGATACTCGTCGTCGAAATCGGAATTGTCTTCCGAGCGCTTGAAATAGGGCAGCACGTCGGCGAACGCCCAGCCGGCATTGCCGAGCGCGGCCCAGTGGTCGTAGTCGGCGCGATGGCCGCGGATGTAGACCATCGCGTTGATCGCCGAGGAGCCGCCGAGCCCCTTGCCGCGCGGCTGGTAGCCGATGCGGCCATTGAGCCCCTTCTGCGGCACCGTGTTGAAGGCCCAGTTGTTGACGGTGCCCGCGACCATCAGCACCAGCGCGCCGGGCGTGGTGACGACCCAATTGTCGTTGGTGCCGCCGGCATCGAGCAGCGCCACCGACGTCGCCGGATCCTCCGACAGCCGCCCAGCCACCGCGCAGCCGCCGGAGCCTGCGCCTATCACGACGAAATCGAATGTGTCAGTCACGTTTCCCCCATTTCCTATTTGTCATTCCGGGGCGATGCGTCAGCATCGAACCCGGAATCTCGAGGTTCCCTGATGCGCAATTGCGCATCTGTGGTTCGCTTCGCGCCCCGGAACGACAGCACTTCTATGACAACATCCGCATCAGCTTCTCCAGCCGCGCGACCTTCGCGCCATAGGGCGGATAGAGATCGGCAAGCCGGTTGAAGCGCGAGCGGTAGAACACCGGCTTGAATTTGGTCAGCGTCTTGAATCCCCACTCGCCGTGATAGGCGCCCGTGCCGGAGGCGCCGACGCCGCCCATCGGTTGATAGGCCTGCGCGAAGTGGAACAGGCAGTCATTGACGGTGACGCCGCCGGACACCGTGCGCGCCAGCACCGCATCGCGGGCGGCGCTGTCGGTGCCGAACCAGTACAGCGCCAGTGGGCGATCGCGCCCATTGACGAAGGCGATCGCCTCCGCCGCATCGCGCACGCCGATGACCGGCAACAGCGGCCCGAAGACCTCCTCCTGCATCACCGTCATGTCCGGCCTCGCGTCGACGATCACGGTCGGCGGAAATTTGCGCCCCGCCTTCCACTCGCAGTCGTTCGGCGCTGCGGGCTGCATGATGGTCGCGCCTTTCGCGGCGGCGTCGGCGACCAGCCCCTCGAGCCGTGCATAGTGCCGATCCGAGACGATCGACGTGTAATCGACGTTACCGGGATCGGTACCGAACATGTGCTGCATGTGACCCTGCAGCCGCATCGCGAAGGGTTGCATCGCGGCCTGCGGCACCAGCACGTAATCGGGCGCGATGCAGGTCTGGCCGGCATTGAGCAGCTTGCCATAGGCGATGCGCTGCGCGGCTTCGTCGATGTCGGCGGAGCCGTCGACGATCACGGGCGACTTGCCGCCGAGCTCGAGCGTCACCGGCGTCAAATTGCGGCCACAGGCTTCGGCCACCAGCCGGCCGACGCGGGTCGAGCCGGTGAAGATCAGATGATCGAACGGCAGTGCGGCAAACGCCCTTGCGATTTCGTCGTCGATGTCGGTGACCACGAGCTCGGTGACGTCGAATTTCTTGGCGATCGTCTCCACCAGCAGCTCGGCGAAGCGCGGCACCAGCTCGCTCGGCTTGATGATGGCGCGGTTGCCGGCCGCGATCGCGGCGACCGCGGGCGCCAGGGTCAGCTGCAGCGGATAATTCCACGGCGCGATGATGCCGACCACGCCGAGCGGCTGCGGCATCAGCCGGTTTCTGGCCGGCGCGAACTGGACCGTGGTCGGGACCTTCCGCGGCGCCATCCAGCCCTTGAGGTGCTTGGCCGCGTGCTTGATCTCGCCGAGCACCAGCATGGTCTCGGCGATCGCGGTCTCGACGGTGGAGCGGTGGCCGAAATCGGCCGAGATCGCCGCCTCGAATCGCGCCTCATTCTCGGTCAGCGCAGCGCGCAGGCGACGCAGCCGGTCGAGCCGTGCCTGCAATGTCGGCGCCGGCTCGCTGCGCGACAGCTCGAACTGGCGATGAAAGGCCTCCTCAAGCCCATGCAGCCCCGGGCTCTTCAATGGCCGGTCCATGGCATTTCCCCCTCGGATGACGTTTTCTTGACGTATTTGTTGCGCGCCAAGCTCCGCTTTTGCGCGCGGTCTGGCAAGGTCCGGTTCCCGGCGGTAAATCCTGCCGGGACAGCCGGCGATTTCGACGTCACAAAATCCTCAAAAACCCGCATCCGGGGCTTTCCAAACCGGGCTCACGTTGATACATACGCCCCGCACCCGATGGCCTCGGCCCGGGTCGCCTTCTCAGGAAGCCCCCGGACGGATCGATCGGCGCCGTTGAAAAGCGTTGGCCGGCCGGCTCAGGCACCCTTTCTGCAAGGCACGCAACGGTTTAACGCGGGGTGGAGCAGCCCGGTAGCTCGTCAGGCTCATAACCTGAAGGTCATAGGTTCAAATCCTATCCCCGCAACCAAAGTCCGGACCAACCGGTTCCGATAAAATGGCCCGCGTTTCGCGGGCCATTTTTGCTTTGGGAGGACAATCGGGCCTCGTGTCGTCGACCGATTGGGCGCAGATCACGGCGTTTCCGCAACGCGGGCCGCTCCCTAGACGATGAAATGGAATTCGTGCCACGCACTCCAGCTGATGCCATCGCTGGCGCGAACCCAGAGGTCGTCAGGCACGGTACCGCCCTGGAATGTCGTGCTCGCAATTTGGGCCGCGCTGACGTTGATGGCGGTGCCGGTGGGCTGCGCATTCCCGCCAATGCTCCAGTGGCCGCTGCTTGCCGATGGCGTCGAATCCCAGAGTTGATATTGTGCGATACTGTCGCCGTCGGCATCCGTGACTGAAAACAGGCTCAAGGCGGCCACGCTCTGATTGGCCGTCGCATGGAAGTCGGACGCGGTCACGAACGGAGCGCTGTCAACCGGCGCGGTGACGTGAAACTCCTTCCACGCGCCCCAGGCAAAGCCGTCGTAAGCCCTCACCCAGAGATCGTCCGAACCCGAGCCGCTTTGAAAGCTTGTGCTCGAAAGCTGAGCTGCCGTGACATTGATGGCGGCATTGGAGCCTTGGGCGACTCCCCCGACCACCCATTGCCCGCTGCTCGCATCCGCCGTGGAATCCCACACCTGATAATTCGTGATGGTGTCGGTGGCGATACCATAACGAAATATGCGTTGTGGGATTCCAACACGAACGGGCGTTGGAACGTCAACGGAGTGAACCAGTCTGCGAATACGGAGATCGACGTCACTCCGGCACAACTTGCCCTGACGACCTATCAGGCCGGCTCTGGCACCGACCAGCTCTCGATCCGGGCCTATGATGGCAGTGCGTGGGGTGCCTGGCAGCCTTTCAACGTAACGGGAGAGAGCCCCAGCAGCGCCACCATCGCAGCAGGCGCGACGCTGGAATTGACGGGTGCTTCGAACGCGGCCGTAACGTTCCTCGGCAGCACGGGGACGCTGAAGCTCGACAATTCCGCGAGCTTCACCGGAACTGTCGCCGGGATGTCCGGTTCGGACACGATCGATTTCGCGAATATCAATTTCGCGACCGTTCAGACGCCGACCTTCAGCGGTGACAGCACGCACGGAACGCTCACGGTGACGGACGGCACTGTCACCGCCAGCATTGCGCTGCTGGGCAACTACATGGCTTCCACGTTCACGGCCTCGAGCGACGGCCATGGTGGTACCTCGGTCGTCGATCCGCCGGCGATGCAGGTCAGTCAGCTTGCGCAGCCGCAGCATGCGTAAGGGCTTGAGATAGGGCGGCTGGTGGAGGGCCTGTTGCGGGGCCCTCGGCAACCAAGATCGCTCAACCGGCAAAGATGAAAGGGCCCGCCTCCTGGCGGGCCTTTTTCTTGTCTTGCAGCGCTTTCGCGATGCCGCTCAACACCTAACGCCTGCTCAGTACCTGATCACAGCGACGAGCCGTTACAGGCTGCTTCCGCCGCCTGGTCGTCCACATTCGGGTCGGCCGCGGCCGTGGCCCAGGCGAGCTCGACGAGGGTCACGATCCGCCGGCCGGCACCGTCGAGCTGGCAGACGATCAGGCCTTGTTCCTCGATGTAGGTCAGAAGATGCCGGGCGCGGCGCAGCGAATGCGTGCCGTAGGCGCGGGCGATCGCAGCATCGCTCGGGCACGGCCAGCCCTCTTTCGCGGCGCGGGCGATCATCATGAAGACGCCCTGCATGTCCTCGGGCAGCAACGCGGCGCGCAGCGAGACGTCCTGCCAGGCGTCGTCGTCCGCGACATCGGCGCCGAGCCCGGCGCGGGCGCGCGTCAGCATCCGGCGGAAGTCCGTCAGCTCCGGCACCACGGCACCGAGGCCCTCGATCCGGCAGCGGACCACGAACTCCTGATAGAGCACGCCGATGGCGCGGAAGCCGGCGTCGGGCTCGGCGAGGATGGCGCGCAGGATACGGTCCAGCCGTTCCCGCCGCTCGGCCATTTGCTCGGCGCTCGGCGGCGGCTCCGCAGCTTCGGGATCTCGCTCCGCTGCCGGCTGCTTGGCGGCCATCAACTGGCTGAGCAGGTCCGGCGACGGCGTCCGGCGCTGCGGCCGCACCGCTTCCGGCGGCGGAGCGGCGAGGATGATCGCGCGTGCGTCCTCCAGTGCCGCTTCAGGCAGCGGCATCAACCGCGGCGCCGCGTTGCGCGGCTGGGTGTCGGTCGGACCGATGCGCAAGCCCAGCGGACGCCGGGACAGTGCAGGTCCCAGCGCCATGAATTGTCCGCGCTCGAGGTCGCGGAAGGCTTCCGCCTGCCGCCGTTCCATGCCGAGCAGGTCGGCGGCGCGCGCCATGTCGATATCGAGGAAGGTGCGGCCCATCAGGAAGTTCGACGCCTCGGCCGCGACATTCTTGGCGAGCTTCGCCAGCCGCTGGGTTGCGATGATCCCGGCAAGCCCGCGCTTGCGGCCGCGGCACATCAAATTGGTCATCGCGCCGAGCGAAAGCTTGCGCGCCTCGTCGGACACCTCGCCCGCGACCGCCGGCGCGAACAGCTGCGCCTCGTCCACCACCACCAGCATCGGATACCAGTGGTCGCGGGCGACGTCGAACAGCCCGCCGAGGAAGGCCGCGGCGCGCCGCATCTGGTTCTCGGCGTCGAGTCCTTCGAGATTGAGCACCGTGGAGACGCGATGGATGCGCACGCGCTCGCCGGCGACCTGCAGGCTGCGCTCGGTGTGGTCCTCGGCGTCGATGACGAGGTGGCCGAATCGTTCCGCCAGGGTGACGAAATCACCTTCGGGATCGATGATGGTCTGCTGCACCCAGGGTGCGCTCTGTTCCAGCAGCCGGCGCAGCAGATGGGATTTGCCGGAACCCGAGTTGCCCTGCACCAGCAGGCGTGTCGCCAATAGCTCCTCGAGGTCGATGGCCGCCGAAGTGCCGGCCGTCGTTTGTCCCATCTCGATCGCTACGGTCATGTCCCGACTCAAATTGCCTTGCGGAGAGGCGGCTTAACAAGCTGATCGCGCCGCGTCGAGCGAACCGCACCATCATCCCCAGGCACGGCCGGGAGGCGGACAATGCGGATGCTCGCCAAGCGAGATGAAGTTTGATCAAGCCACTACAACGTGTTTAGCTTGCGTCTCTGATGTAGATTTTTTCGAACCAGTTCCAGTTCAGCTGCGCGATCCGGCCCGGTTCGGACCCGCTCTTATTCAGTCAGCCCGTCGAACTCTCAGCCCGACGAACTCAATGTCTGAGTTCAACTACGACGCATTCATTTCCTACATTCTTCCCGATCCAAACGGGAGTGATCCCTGCTTGCAAGGCTCGCGTTGTCGAAGGCATCCGCCAAAAATCGAAGGTTTCACGGATCTTATC
Organism: Bradyrhizobium sp. USDA 3315; assembly: GCF_054056795.1. Classification (NCBI taxonomy): domain Bacteria; kingdom Pseudomonadati; phylum Pseudomonadota; class Alphaproteobacteria; order Hyphomicrobiales; family Nitrobacteraceae; genus Bradyrhizobium; species Bradyrhizobium sp. USDA 3315. The sequence continues at coordinate 3,087,885 of NZ_JBSRYP010000001.1, forward strand.
CCCGCTCACGCGCGCACGCGGCGGAGTGATCCTGATGTCGGCAGCGAGATGGTCGATCATCTTCCTGGTGCCGGTGCTGAACTTCGCCGTTATCGCATTCGGGCTGGTCCTGGCGCTGCTCGGCGACGGGATCTGGGACCAGGCGTCCTGGATCGCACTTGCCGTGCCGCTTGTCGTCATCGCTTTCTACATGTTCCGGCGTTCCGCGCGTCCTTCGCAGAAGGAGCGAGCGTTCGCGGTGACGCCGAAGTGATCGGCGTCGCTATTCTCATGCCGGATACCTCCGTCCCGTTTGCCGGAGATGTCCCGTCGCGCAAACCTCGGCATAGTCCGCCGCACAAAAGAAACGTGCGAGGAAACATGACTGAGAGCACCGTCGATACACTTGCGCCGTCGGTCGCGGCGCCTGGCGCAGTGTCGCCGCGAAAAGTGTTTTGGGCGACCTGGTTCGGCTGGATGCTCGATGGCTTCGATTCGTCGATGTACGCCTACATCCTGGTCGGCGCGTTGAGCGAATTGCTGCCGGCCAGCGGCATCGAGCCGAGCAAGGCCAATATCGGCATCTATGGCGGGCTGTTGTTCTCGATCTTCATGCTGGGCTGGGCCTGCTCGATGGTCTGGGGCTGGGCTGCGGACCGTTACGGGCGGGTCCGGATCATGTGCTGGACGGTGCTGGTCTACTCGCTGTTCACGGCGCTGTGCGGGCTTGCGACCGGTATCGTGATGTTCGCATTGTTTCGCTTTGTTGCCGGCTTCGGCATCGGCGGCGAATGGGCCGCGGGCACACCGCTGCTGCAGGAATCCGTGCCGGAGAATACGCGGGTGCGGCTCGCCGGATGGCTGCACACGGCGACGCCGACCGGGCTGTTCCTCGCCGCCGCCGTCACGCTTGCGATCGGCAGCACGCTCGGCTGGCGCGGCATGTTCCTGCTCGGCATTCTGCCCGCTCTCCTGATCGCGTATCTGCGCAGCAACATTCCCGAACCCGAGCGCAGCGCTGCGCGCGAGCAGCCGTCGGTCGCCGCCTTGTTTGCCGGCGATCAGGCGCGCACCACCTGGGCCGCGGCGCTGATGATGGCCTGCATCATCTTCGGCCTGTGGTCGTCGAACTTCTGGGCCCCCACCGTGATCTCGACCAAGCTGGTCGCCGCGGGCGCGACGCCGGCGCATGCGCAAGAGATGGGCGCGGTGGCCGGCCTGATCACCAATGTCGGCACGCTGATCGGCTGCCTCCTTGTACCATGGCTAACGACCTGGCTCGGCAGCCGGCGCCGCACCGCGGTGCTGTTCTTCGTCGGCGGGCTGATCTCCGTCGTGGTCTCCTATGAGGTCGCGATCGAATGGCTCGACAGCCTGACGCTGTTCATGGTGCTGCTGCCGGTGCTCGGCTTCTTCACCAACGGCGTGTTCGGCCTGTTCACGATCTGGCTGCCGGAAATGTTTCCATCGGCACTGCGCGGCTCGGGCTCCGGCTTCGCCTTCAGCATGGGCCGCGTGCTCGGCGCCGCCGGCCCGACCCTGATCGGCGCGCTCGCCGCCCGCACCGGCAGCTTCCCGCTGGCGATTTCGATGCTGTCGCTGATCTATGTGGTCGGCCTGCCGCTGATCGCCCTGGCGCCGGAGACGGCCGGCAAGCCGCTGGCGAGATAGCAGGCTACTTTGCGCGTTGCGCGCGGCTTCGGCCGCGCGCCGTCGCGTCAAGCGGTGGCTTACTCCGCCGGCTTCGCGGTCACCGGCGCCTGCGCAGCCGCAGGTACCTTCGCGGGTGCCTTGTCGACCTTCTTCGACCAGGAGCGGTAATAGGCGAGCGCGGTCATCAGCACGATGCCGACGATGCTGACCGCGATCTGCATCCAGATGCTGCCGGAGACCTCGACCAGCAGCACATGCGCGATGACCGCGAGGAAGACGCCGGTGCAGAATACTTCGAGCGACTGCTGGCCGCATTTGATGATCGGCTGGAAGATCGGCCATTCATACCCGGGCCACTCTCGCGGCAGGAAGCGCGTGACGAAGAAGGCCAGGACGATGAAGTGCAGGACGCGATAGGGCGCGAGGTTGGTCTTGTCGTTCGGATTGAAGGCGTCATAGAGCCAGGCCGGCATCGCCTGCCCGAGCTCCGGGAAGCGGCCCGCCAAGGTCATGACCAACGCGAACAGCAGATAGGCGCCGCCGAGCCAAAGGAAGGCGCGCGACCGGATGAACGTGATCGATTCGCTCGCGCCGCCAAGCGCGAACCAGCCGCCGAACACGAACAGGAACTGCCAGCAGAACGGATTGAAATACCATGAGCCGGACGGATAGGCCGGCAGGTTCCAGCCGAATTGCCGCGCCGCGAGATAGAGCAGGAACGAGGCCAGCAGCGTCAGATTGAGCTTGCGCAGCATCGCCCACAGCACCAGCGGATAGCACAGCATCAGCGCGATATAGAGCGGCAGCACATCCATGTTGACCGGTTTGAACGCCAGGATCAGGCCCTGATAGAGCGTCTCGGCCGGGTTGTGCATGAAGCCCGCGACGTTGAACTCGTTCTGCAGGTTGGGGTCATGGTAGCGCTGGGAGAGATAGCCGATCTCGGCGATATAGATCACGAACAGCAGGACGTGCGCGACATAGATCTGCCAGGCCCGCTTGATCAGGCGGGTGGCGCCGATCGCGGTGCCGCGCTCGAGCATCATGCGCGCATAGACGAAGGATGCGGTGTAGCCGGAGATGAACACGAACAGATCGGCCGCGTCGCTGAAGCCGAAATTCTTCTGCGTGATCCAGTTCACCGCGTTGTTCGGGATGTGATCGAGATAGATCGCCCAGTTGGCAAAGCCGCGCAGCAGATCGAGGCGATAGTCGCGGCCACGCGGCGGCAGAACAGCCTTGACGTCCATCGGTACGCTCCCATCCCGAGCGCCCGCGTGTCCGGTCGCGGGTCGCCCACGACGTCATACTAGAACAGGATTTCGACGGTTGTGTATTGGTTTTCCGGAAACGGATCGCCGCCACAGCCGGCCAAACAGCGATGAATTTGGATCAAATCGTTCGCGCCGCGAACCGCGCGGTGCGTAGGATGGGTAGAGCGAAGCGAAATCCATCGCTCCGTGTCGACCTGACGAATGATGGGTTTCGCTTCGCTCTACCCATTCTACGAGAGCCGACCGCGCACCAGCGCGGCTAACGCTGCACAAACCCGTTATGTAGCGTGGTGAACAGCGCCTTGCCCTTCTTCACCAGATCGTATTTGCGGCCGTAAAGCAGCCAGACCGCGGTGAGGTGGCACATTCCGCCCATCATCAGCGACATCGCGGTGTAGGGATCGAGATTGCGGCGATAGCTGCCGGCGCGGCTCGCCTGCTTGATCAGCTGCACATAGCGCAGCGCGTATCTGTCGACCGCCTTCTTGATCCGCGGCTCGGCGGCAAGCACGCTCGGCCAGATCTCGAGGAAGAACACCCGGCCCCAGCTCGGGTTGTCCTTGATGTACTGGAAGTTGGTGAGGAAGATGATGCGGAGCTGCTCGACGGGATCGCCACCCTTGACCAGCAGCGGCTCGGTCTTCTGATAAAGCGCCTCGAAATTGCCCTCGGGCACATCGAGCACCAGCGCGCGCTTGTCCTCGAAATAATCATAGATGCTGGAGAGCGGTACTTTCGCCGCGGCGGCGACCTCGGTGAGCGAGGTTCCGTCGATGCCTTTTTGGCCGAACAGCTTGGTGGCCGCCGTGAGGATCTGCTCGCGGCGGTCGCGGCTGCGTTGCTGCTTGAGCTTGAGTGTCGTCCCCGAAGCCACGGTGGTCTCCAAGAGCGTTTTCGCGCGAAGTGGATACCGGTTCGCGCAAGGAAAACGCGTCAAAGCAAGAATCTCGTCTCGTAAAAACAGTAAGGCAGCGGGATCGGAACACAAGCGCCATTGCGACGGCATACAGCGGTAAAGCCCATGGGTCACACCGGCGTGTTCCGCCGCTCATGTGTGCGGAACGCGTTGCGGGCAATGATCTGGCGCATGATCTCTGAGGTGCCGTCCAGAATGCGGACCACCCGCGTTTCCCGCCAGATGCGCTCGATCGGCAGGTCCCTGGAATAACCGGCACCACCGAACAGCTGCATGGTCGTGTCGGCGACGCGCTGCACCATGTCGGCGCCGGTATATTTGGAGAGCGCTGCCGCGGCGGTGCGGGCGGCGGCATCGCCCTGGTCGTAACGCCAGGCTGCCTCATAGGCGACAAGCCGCGCGGCATGCAGCGAACTCGCCATGTCGGCGATCTGCCACTCGATGCCCTGATGGTCGCGCAGCTTGCGTCCGAACGTCTCGCGCTCCGAGACATGGTCGAGAGCGTAGTCCAGCAGCTGGCTCGCCGCGCCGACGCAATAGGCGCCCCAATGGGTGCGCCCGGCATCCAGGCACCGCATCGCGATGGCGAATCCTTCGCCCTCCTGTCCCAGCAGATTCTCGCGCGGAACACGGCAATCCTCGAAGATCACTTCGGCGTGCTCCGAGCCGCGTCCGGCAGCCATCTCGACCAGGCGGCCGATGGCGAGGCCCGGCGTCTTTGCGTCGACGACAAAGGCCGCGATGCCCCTGGCGCCGGCGGAGGGATCGAGCGTGGCGAACACCGTGAAGACGCCGGCCGCGGGCGCATTGGTGATATAGGTCTTGCGGCCGTCGAGCACGTAATGATCGCCGTCCCGCCGCGCCCGGGTCTGGATCCGGGCGGCATCGGATCCGGCATTCGGTTCGGTCAGCGCGAACGCGCCGATCACCCGTCCGCTGGCGAGTTCCGGCAGCCATCGGTCGCGAACCGCCGGCTGCGCGTAGAGCTCGATTGCCTTTGAGCCGATGTGAACGTTGACCCCGCTCAGATAGTAGAAGGCGGTGTGGGCCTTCGCGAGCTCCTCGATCGCGATGCAGCTGCCCAGCATCGAGAGCCCGAGGCCGCCGAATTGCTTCGGCGTGTTGGTGCCGAACAATCCCATCCTGCGCAGGCCGGCCATGGCGCTGTCCGGCACCTTGCCGGTTGCCTCGATGGCGACATCGTGCGGCTGCAGCTCGCTGCGCACGAATTCACGCACCCGGCCTTGCAGAACGCGGAGGTCGTCGGGAAGCTCAAAATGCATGGCGCACCAAAAGTCGAATAATCTTCGAAAAATGTTGCGCCGCTTCCCGGCAGATGTCAAGGTTTTGCGGAAGTTCCGGAGAACACGGGATGCTCGCAGGCTTGATGCAGCAGGTCCCGCTCACCCTCAATCTGGTGAGAGAACGGGTCGCGGATCTCTATCCGGACAAGACGGTGATGACGCGGTATTGCGACCGCATCCATGTCATCAGCTATGCGGAGCTGCTCGGCCGCGCGGGCCAGCTCGCCAACTTCCTCGCCGAGATCGGCGTCGAGCGCGGCATGCGCGTTGCCACGCTGGCCTGGAACTCGCGCCGTCACCTCGAGCTTTATGTCGCCGTGCCCTGCATGGGCGCGGTGCTGCACACCACCAATGCGCGCCTGCACGCGCCGGACATCGCAAGACTGCTCGCCCACGCCGAGGATCGGGTGCTGTTCGTCGATCGTTCGATCTGGCGAACCGTCGGGACGGAGATCGAGCTGCGCAACACGTTTGAAGCTCACTAAGCGCTTCAACCCAGCTTCCGACCATCGCATCTTCCGCCGCAACTTTGTCCACTTGTTACGGGACAAAACCACGAGTTGTGGACTGGCGACCTGTCGCTTTGGGGAGAAGATCATGCCACGTTCGTTTCAATCCAATTATTCCGTTCGGCTCTTCCTCGGCCTCGCCGCCGCCCTCACGATCGGGCTTGCCTCGCCGGTATCAGCGCAACAGGCCTCCGGCACCGCGCTGGCCCGCGTGCTCGTGCTCGGTACCGGCGGCACCATCGCGGGGCAGGCCAGCGCACGCGCCGGCAACGCCTATGACTCAGGCAAGGTCAGTGCAGCGAACCTGGTCGCGGCGATCCCGGGCATCGATAAGCTCGCCCAGATGTCGGCCGAGCAAATCTCGTCGATCGGCTCGCAGGACATGAACGACAAGGTGTGGTTCGACCTCGTCAAGCGCATCCGCGCGGCCATCGACAACAAGGAGGTCGACGGCGTCGTCATCACCCATGGCACCGACACGATGGAGGAGACCGCGTTCTTCCTGCAAAACGTGCTCGACACCGACGTGCCGATCGTGCTGGTCGGATCGATGCGGCCCTCGACCGCGATCGGCGCCGACGGTCCGGCCAATCTCTACGAGGCGATGCGGGTCGCCTCGGCCCCGGAATCCCGCGGCCGCGGTGTGCTCGTGGTGCTCAACGACACCATCCATGCCGCGCGCTGGGTGCAGAAAACCAACACCACCAGCGTCGAGACTTTCCGCTCGCCCGATGCCGGGCCGGTCGGCTATGTCGACACCGGCTCGCTGCGCTTTCTGCAGCCGGCCGCTCCAGCCAGGGGTGCCAAGCTGAAATTGCCGGATGCGCCGCCCTTGCCGCGGGTCGACATCATCTATTCGCACGCCAACATGGACGCCGCTGAAGTCGAGGATGCGGTCAGGCGCGGCGCCAAGGGCATCGTGCTGGCCGGCGTCGGCGACGGCAATTCGTCGAAGGGCGCGATCGATGCGCTGGCCGCCGCGGCGAAACAGGGCGTCGTGGTGGTGCGCTCGACCCGGGTCGGCTCAGGCTTCGTCAACCGCAACGTCGAGGTCGAGGACGACAAGCTCGGCTTCGCGGTCTCGCTCGATCTCAACCCGCAGAAGGCGCGGGTATTGCTCGAGCTCCTGATCGCGAACGGCATCACCGAGCCATCGGCGGTTCAACAGGCGTTCGCGCGGTAGACCACCGGTTTTGAGGCGCCTGCCGGCTTCGCCTGCGCGGCCTTTTTCGCCGCGCGCCGCGCCGCGAGCAGCAGGGCGCGCGCTTCCGCGATGCGCGACATCACGGTAGTGACGGGAATGCCGGTGACTTCGGCGATCTCCTTGTAGGAGAGATCGATCAAGTCGCGCAGCGCGATGACTTCGCGGAGCAGGGCGGGCAGATCGTCGATCAGTTGCCGGATTGTTGCGCTGTCGCGCCGTTCTGGCGCTACATTCTCGCCGCCTAGTTCTTGGCCGAGTTTCTCCTGGCAAACGGCTTTGAGGATCGCGAGCAGCCACGGCCTGATGGCCGGGCCGCGAACGCCGTCGAACCGGCGCAGTGCGCGCAGATAGCATTCCTGCACGGCCAGTTCGGCGTCCGCCTCGCTTCGCATCAGCACCTGGGCGAACGCATAGGCATCGTCGAGACACGGCAATGCCGCGTCGCGAAACTGCTGCGCCGTTTTATTCCCGGCTTTCGCACTTCGCATCATAGGGTTGCATCTCGTGAATAGCTTTACCGGCAATCGGCGGAGTGGTATCAGGCTCCGCGCCGGAGTCGTGGACCGTCGCGCCAAGCGTAGGGACAGGAACGACGTGCGCACACGACATGCGCGCGGCGGGCAGCAAGCGATCGATCGTGTCAGCCCTGATCGATCGAGCGTCGGAGCGCGGATCATGTCCGAGACACAAGTGCCCAACCGGTTCTCGATCTTCCATCATGGGCTGGCGAAAGGGCCGGCCTATGAGGCATGGCGCGAAGGGATTTGCCGCGGCTTCTGCCGGCTCGACGTCGGACCGACCGACGACAACCGCATCGATTGCCACAACGAGTTCACGCTGCTGCATACGGTCGCCATCGCGACGCCGCGCGGCGGCTCGGCCCGCTTCGCCCGCACCCGCGCGCTTTTGAATGACGGCTGCGACGATCTTGTCCTGATCTTTGCGACGCGCGGCACGGTGCAGGTCACGCAGGCAGGCAAGGCGATCGAGCTTCAGCGCGGCCAGATGTGCCTCACCGAAATGAATATCGTCGGCACCGCCGATCTCACCCGGTCGGGCAGCTTTACGACGACGCGGTTTCCGCGGCGCCTGCTGCTCCAGATCGCGCCCTCGGCGGAGACGCAGCTGGCGCGGGCACTCGGGCGCGAGCCGGCCCTGGGCGCGATGATCGAGCGCTATTCCGTGCTCTGCACCGAGCTTGCCGGCGATCTGGACGTGCCCGGCCAGCGGGCAGCGGCGCACCATCTCGCCGACCTGGTGGGTCTCGTTCTCGGCAGCAGCGCCGAGACAAAGCAGCTGTCGGCACGCGACGGCGTGGCGAAGGCGCGGCTCGATCTGATGAAGGCCGATGTTCTCAAAAATCTCGACAACGGTAAGCTCACGATCGAAGCCATAGCAAAGGCGAATGCGCTGAGCACCCGCCAGGCGCAGCGCCTGTTCGCGTCCGCAGGGACGACGTTCTCGGAGTTCGTCCTCGAGCAGCGCCTGCTGCTGGCGCGCCGGCTGCTGCTGCACGAAGAGGGCGCCGGCCGCAAGGTCAGCGACATCGCCTATACGGTCGGCTTCAACGACCTCTCTTATTTCCATCGCGCGTTCCGCCAGAAGTTCGGCATAGCGCCGGCGGAGATGCAGATGGAACTGGGTCGCAAGCATTGAACACCTGCTGCCGCGGCGCTAGATCAGCAGACCAGCTTCATCGCAACGAGGGCGCTGCCAATGCCTCTGTGGACCTGCAAACAATGCGGCGCGCAATTTCCTGAAACCGCGACGCCACCGCCGGCTTGCCCGATCTGCGAGGACGAGCGGCAATACGTGAACTGGAAGGGGCAGGCGTGGCTGACGCGCGAGGAGCTCGCAGAGCGGCACAGACTGGTCTGGCGCGACGATCTCGGTCTCGTTGGACTTGCGCTCGAGCCGTCCTTTGCGATCGGGCAGCGCGCGCTGCTGGTGCCGGACCGCGGCGGCTGCGTGATGTGGGACTGCGTGCCGCTGGCAACCGCCGAGGCGATCGCGCATGTCAGATCGCTCGGCGGGCTGAAGGCAATCGCGATCTCGCATCCGCATTATTATGGCGCGGTCGCCGACTGGAGCGCGGCGTTCGACAATGCCCCGGTCTATCTGCACGGCGACGATGCACAATGGGTGACGCGGCCTTATCCGTCGATCGTGCCGTGGCAGGGGGACAGCCATCGCATCTCCGACGACATCCTGCTGGTGCGCGGCGGCGGGCATTTTGCCGGCGCCACCATGCTGCATTGGCGCAACGGCGCCGACGGGCGCGGCGCGCTTCTGACCGGGGATATCGCGATGGTGGCGATGGACCGCCGCTCGGTCAGCTTCATGTATTCCTACCCGAACTATATCCCGCTCAATGCATCAGCGGTCCGCCGCCTCGCGCGCGCGGTCGAGCCGCTGGCCTATGATCGGATCTATGGCGCCTGGTGGGGCAAGAACATCGCCTCCGACGCCAGGGCGGCGTTCGACCGCTCGGTGCAGCGCTATCTCGCGGCGATCTCGGACTGACGGTTCCGGCCGCTTTTGGCAACCTTGCCACGCGGCGCGATCGCGCTATATCAGGGCTTTCCCGCCCCTTACCGATTGTCCGAGTTTCCGCATGACCACAACTGCCGCTGCCGAATCCCAGCCGTTCCAGGCCGAGGTTGCCGAATTGCTGCACCTGATGGTGCATTCGGTCTATTCCGAGACCGATATCTTCCTGCGCGAGTTGATCTCGAACGCGTCGGATGCCTGCGACAAGCTGCGCTACGAGGCGATCGCCAATCCGTCCCTGATCACGGACGGCACGCCGCCGGAGATCAGGATCGTCCCGAACAAGGCGGCCGACACGCTCGCCGTGGTCGATACCGGCATCGGCATGGAGCGCCAGGAGCTGATCGACAATCTCGGCACCATCGCGCGCTCCGGCACCAGATCGTTCCTGTCGAAGCTCACCGAGGCCAAGGACGGCGCCAACCTGATCGGCCAGTTCGGCGTCGGCTTCTATGCCGCCTTCATGGTCGCCGAGAAGATCGTCGTCACCAGCCGCCGCGCCGGCTCGGACGAGGTGTGGGTGTGGTCGTCGGAAGGCGGCAGCGGCTTCGAGATCGCACCGGCGGGCGAAGAGGCCGCCCAGCGTGTCGCGCGCGGCACCGAGATTGTGCTGCATCTGAAGAAGGACGCCGCCAAGTATCTCGAGGCCTACGAGATCGAGCGCATCGTCCGCGAATATTCCGACAACATCCAGTTTCCGATCCTGCTGGTGCCGGAAGAGGGCGAGCCGCGCCAGATCAACTCGGCAAGCGCGCTGTGGCAGCGCTCGAAATCCGAGCTCAAGCCGGAGGATTACGCCCAGGCCTACAAGCAGATCGCCGGTGCGTTCGACGAGCCGGCGATGACGCTGCATTACCGCGCCGAGGGCCGGCAGTCCTACGCCGTGCTGCTGTTCGCGCCGTCGCAAAAGCCGTTCGACCTGTTCCAGGTCGAGCGCAAGGGCAAGGTCAAGCTCTATGTCCGCCGCGTCTTCATCGCCGACGATGCCGAGCTGCTGCCGGCTTACTTGCGCTTCATTCGCGGCGTGATCGACAGTGAGGATCTGCCGCTCAACATCTCGCGCGAGATGCTGCAGAACAATCCGCAGCTCGCTCAGATCCGCAAGGCCGTCACCGGCCGCGTGATCGGCGAATTGGAGACGCTCGGCGAGAAGGAGCCGGAGACCTTTGCAAATATCTGGGACGCGTTCGGCCCGGTGATCAAGGAAGGCCTGTGGGAGGATTTCGAGCGCCGCGACAAGCTGCTGGCGCTGGCGCGCTTCACCACGACGTCGGGCGAGAACCGCTCGCTGAAGCAGGTTGTCGACGACTTCAAGCCGAACCAGACCGAGATCTATTATCTGGTCGGCGATAGCGTCGAGCGGCTGAAGTCGAATCCGAAGCTGGAATCGGCGCGCGCCCGCGGCATCGAGGTGCTGCTCTTGACCGATCCGGTCGATGCGTTCTGGACCTCGGCGCCGCTCGATTTCGGCGGCAAGCCGCTGAAGTCGCTGAGCCAGGGCGATGTCGATTTCGGCCTGATCCCGCTTGCCGACGACAAGGACGACAAGAAGGACGAGCCCGCAGCCGACGCGGCGACCACGATCGCCGTGATCAAGGATGCGCTCGGCGAGCGCGTCTCCGACGTCCGCGCCTCGCAGCGGCTGACCGCGAGCGCGTCGTGCCTCGTCGCCGGCGGCGATGCGCGCGACCGCGCGCTGGAGCGGCTGCTCGCCCAGCAGAACCGCGGCGCGATCACAAAGCCGGTGCTCGAGATCAATCTGCGCCACCCGCTGGTCGCAGCGCTCGCGACCGATACCGCGCAGGCGAAGGACCTGTCGCTGCTGCTGTTCGAACAGGCGCAGATCCTCGACGGCGAGATGCCCGACGACCCCGCCGCGTTCGCTGGCCGCATGAACCAGCTTGTGCTGCGCGGATTGGGGAAGTAGAGCGCGAACTCTGAACCCGTCATCCTGAGCCCGTAGCCCGGATGGAGCGAAGCGCAATCCGGGACAGGTGCATCCGTGGATAGCGCGGCCCCGGATTTCGCTGCGCTCCATCCGGGCTACGCATTCCTAAAACTGGCAGGCTGACTGCGCCGCCCCGGCGCTTGACAGGCCGCGCCTCATTGATGTTATGTTATAACATAACATCAAGCGAATGCCCCATGTCCCGCCGCCGCCGATCCCTCCAGCAACTGTTTGATCTCGATGCAAAAACTCCCCGTCACCATCTTGTCCGGCTTCCTCGGGGCTGGAAAGACCACTTTGCTGAACCACGTCCTGAACAACCGCCGCGGTCTGAAGGTTGCGGTGATTGTGAACGACATGAGCGAGGTGAACATCGACGCCGACCTCGTTCGCGATGGCGGTGCGAACCTGTCCCGGACTGACGAAAAACTGGTCGAGATGAGCAATGGCTGCATCTGCTGCACCCTGCGCGACGATCTGCTGAAGGAGGTGCGCGCGCTCGCCGAGAGCGGCCGTTTCGATTATCTCCTGATCGAATCGACCGGCATTTCCGAGCCGCTGCCGGTCGCCGCGACTTTCGAGTTTCGCGATGAAGATGGCCAGAGCCTCTCCGACATCGCGCGGCTCGACACCATGGTCACGGTGGTCGACGCCGCCAATCTCCTGAAAGACTACGCCTCGACCGATTTCCTCAGCCAGCGCGGCGAAGCGCTCGACGGCGACAAGCGCACGCTGGTCGATCTGCTGGTCGAGCAGATCGAGTTCGCCGATGTCGTGGTGCTGAACAAGATCGATGCCGCGACGCAGGCAGAGCGCGAGGCCGCCCGCACCATCGTGCGTGCGCTCAATCCCGACGCCGACCTGGTCGAGGCGAATTTCGCAAAGGTCCCGTTCGACCGCGTGCTCGACACCGGCCGCTTCGACCACGAGCGCGCGCAGCAGCATCCGCTCTGGCACAAAGAGCTCTATGGCTTTGCCGGGCACGTGCCGGAGACCGAGGAATACGGCATCACGAGCTTCGTCTACCGGGCGCGGCGCCCGTTCGATCCGCTGCGCTTCCACGCCTTACTGCGCGAGAGCTGGCAAGGCGTGATCCGCGCAAAGGGCCATTTCTGGATCGCGACGCGCCCGGATTGGTGCGGCGAGCTGAGCCAGGCCGGCGCCATCGTCCGCACCGAAGGGCTCGGTTCGTGGTGGGCCGCGATCCCGCGCGAGCGCTGGCCGGATCATCCGGACTGGCGGCTGATGATGCAGCGGAGCTGGAACGATCTCTACGGCGATCGCCGGCAGGAGCTGGTCTTCATCGGCTCCGGCATGAACGAGGACGACATCCGCCGCAGGCTCGATGCCTGCCTCGTCACCGGCAGACCGGGCATGGACCCGCAGGCCTGGGCCGGGCTGCGCGATCCGTTTCCGCCGTGGAGCAGGGCAGGCGAGGCGGCGTGAGACAGTCACCGTAGCCCGGATGGAGCGGAGCGCAATCCGGGGTCTCCCGCCGCTTGAGAGGTTCCCGGATTTCGCTGCGCTCCATCCGGGCTACGCTTCTAAAACCGGTCCCAACCCGGGCCGTATCTGCTAGAGAATCCCGCATCAGGGCGGAAACGGCGCGGCGTTGCGATGGCTGGCGGCAGCGATATCTTCTACGGCGGCATTCCGGTGTTTCGCGGCTTCGCGCGGCTGATGGACCCCGCGCTGTATGCGCCGTTGCCGGATGACTGGACGGTCGGCGTCGCCGATATCGTGGAATCAACCAAGGCGATCGCGGCACAGCGCTACAAGGCGGTCAACATGGCCGGCGCCGCGGTGGTCGCCGCCGTCACCAATGCGCTGGAGGGCCGCGAATTCCCCTTCGTGTTCGGCGGCGACGGTGCGAGTTTTGCGGTCGCGCCCGCCGATCTCGACAAGGCACGCGAGGCGCTGGCGGCGACCGCGCGCTGGGTGCACGACGACCTCGATCTGGTGCTGCGGGTGGCGCTGGTGCCGATGGCGGCGATCCGCGCCGCGGGCGCCGATGTCCGCGTAGCGCGCTTCGGGCCGTCGGCCAATCTGTCCTATGCGATGTTCTCAGGCGGCGGTCTTGCTTACGCCGATGCCGCGATGAAGCGCGCCGAGTTCGCGGTCGATCCGGCGCCTCAGGGCACGCAACCCGATTTGTCCGGCCTGTCCTGCCGCTTCGAGGTGATGCCGTCCGCGCGCGGCGTCATTCTGTCGGTGCTGGTGCTGCCGGCGAAGAACGCCGATCCCGCGTCCTTCCGCAAGGTGATCGAGGATATCGTCGTCCGCGTCGAGAAGAGTCCCGATGCCGGACGGCCGGTGCCCGCCAGCGGACCGCCGCTGCACTGGCCGCCGCAGGGAATGGAGTACGAGGCGCGCGCACGGCGCCGCGGCCCGCTCGCGCTGCGGCGCGCCGCGGTGCTCACATTCGCGCTGTGGGCCTATACGCTGATGCGGTTCAACATCCCAGTCGGCAAGTTCGCGCCGAAACGTTATCTGCAGCAGGTCGTCGAGAATTCAGACTTCCGCAAGTTCGACGACGGCCTGCGCATGATCCTGGATTGCACGCCGGAGCTCGCTTCCGACATCGAGCAGCGCCTCGCCGCCGCCGCGGCGCAGGGCATCGTGCGTTATGGCCTGCACGAGCAGGATGCCGCGATGATGACCTGCTTCACCCCGTCGGTGATGCGCGCCGACCACGTCCACTTCATCGACGGCGCCCGCGGCGGCTACGCCTCGGCCGCGACGGTGCTGAAGGCGCGCGCGGTGTAGCAATTTTTCTCACCTCTCCCCGCTCGTTTGCGGGGAGAGGTCGGACGCCACGCCTCGCGTGGCTTCCGGGTGAGGGCAGGCAATGAGTGGCCGCAAGGAGATATTCATCCGACTCGCGAGATCGACGGTGAGCTGACTACAATTCAGATATGGCTACGCGGATAGAGCCCCTCACCCCAACCCTCTCCCCGCAAGAGCGGGGCGAGGGAGCACGGTCCCGTCGCGGTTGCCGCTCGGCTCAGAATTACCGCCCCACCCGCGTCCAGGTCTCGCCGCCGCACAGCGCGCCGACGCAGCCTTCGACGCGCAGCGTACTCTCGCCGGTCACCGAGATGCTGCTCGCATAGGTGCCGCCGTCGTCGGCGTTGTAGATCTGGCCCGACCATTTGCCCGCGGCAACCGGATGCATGCCGGAAAACAGCGGCAGCCCGATGATCGGCCGGCTGGACAGCGACGGATTCGGATTCTTGTTGTCGAGCTGGGGCTTGCCGGTCATCGGATCGATCGGGTCGCGCAGGCTCACCACCACGCCGCAGATGCCGCCGCCGCATTTGCTGATCTTGACGCGGGCATCGCCGGCCTGGGTCTGCCAAACGCCGACCGGCTCAGGCGCGCCTTGCCCATGCGCGACGGGCACGGCAAGCACCGTCGCAATGATTGCGATCATGAATTCGAATCTGCAGGCCATGGCTTATTCCCCCAGAGCATGATCCGGAAAAGTGCGAAGCGGCTTTCCGAAAAGATCATGATCAAACAACAAGCTAAAGCGCGATGACGATTCGACCCAATCTCATCGCGCTTTAGTGGTCGGCCTGCATAACAAGTCGAAGAATTTCTGCAATGTCATATTCGCGCGATCAGGTGAGCGCGCTCCCAAAAAAAATCTGGTGCCTGTTTCAGGAGCAGTCATGCTCAGGCAACGCTCCGGTGCGAGGGCGCTGCGTCGTATTTATTTCCAGCGGGTCAGCCGGATCGAAATGATGGTGGCCAGGCCGAACGCCACCATTGCACCGCCGACCAGCGCAAACAGCGTCCACGCCGGGGCGCTCACGGTAGCGAGCCACCAGCCGCCGATACCGACCAGCAGCAGGCGGATGGTGCCGGCCAGCACCGGTCCGCCGACCTTGGCCGCGCCCTGCGAGGAGAAATAGAGACAGACGCCGACGCCGAAGAAGCCGAAGCCCGGGCCGGCCAGCGCGAAATAGGACGAAGCCGCGGCGGTCACGCCGGGATCGGTGGTGAACAGCGCAATCCACAGCGTCGGTTTGAGCGCGACCACAAGTCCGACGAAGCCAACGACAAGTCCGGCGACGGTGCCGGCGGTCCACGCCACCTTGCGGGCGCGCGTCACGAGTCCCGCGCCGATCGCCATGCCGACCATCGGCACCGAGGCGACGCCGACCGCGAACGCGATCGGGATCAGCAAAAACTCCAACCTCGAGCCCATGCCGTAACCGGCCAGCGTCTCGGTGCCGAAGCTGGCCAGGATCTTGGTGAAGATCAGGATGGTCAGCACGCTCTGCAGCGGCGACAGGCAGGAGATCGCGCCGACCTTGAGAATGTCGAGGAACATCGCGCGCTGGAAGCTGAAGGCGGCGAAGTCGAGCTTCAACCGGCTGCGGCCGGAGGCGAGATACCAGGCGAGGAAGATCGCACCACACGTGAAGGCCGTGAGCTGTCCGGCGGCGACGCCGCGCATGCCGAGACCGGGCATGCCGAACAACCCGAGACCCAGCACGCCGCCGACCGCGATCTGGATCATCGAGACCGTGATCAGAGTCATCGAGGGAATCCGCATGTCGCCGGTGCCGCGCACCACGGAGGCGAGCGTGTTGACCAGCCAGATCGAGATCGCGCCGGAGAACAGCACCTGCGAGTAATGCATCGACTGCTCGAGCACGCCGCCATGTCCGCCGAGCAGCGCATAGAAGTTTCGGCCGAAGCCCAGCATCATCACGGTGAAGAACAGTCCGGCGCATCCGCCGATGATCGCCGCATGCAGCGCCAGATCGGCGGCGCGGTCGCGGTCGCCGGCGCCGAGCGCGCGGCTGATCGCCGACGAGACGCCGCCGCCCATCGCGCCGGCCGACATCATCTGCGTCAGCATCGCGAACGGAAACACCAGCGCAATGCCGGCCAGCGGCTCGGTGCCGAGCCGGCCGATGTAAGAGGTCTCGGCCACCGCGACCAGCGTCGAGCCGAACATGGCGATGGTGTTCGGGATCGCGAGGCGAAGCAGCGTCGGCAGGATCGGCGCGGTCAAGAGGTCATTGACCGGCGTGGCGGGCGCGGCCGTGGCCGGCTGCACGTCGTCGATCGAGGCATCAATGGTCATGCGTCACGGCTCACTTCGCAAGCGGGAAAGGGGCGCACTGCGATCCAACGCCAGTGAACCGGGCTCGCAATCAATAAATGATGATCGACATGTTACGATGTTGCACCGATCATCGCCACCGCCGCCGATGCAGGGGTCACCACGGCAGGCCGCATAGGTCGATCTTGCCCTGGCGCGGCGCGCGGACGATGTCGTTGACGAACGGCGCCATCGCCTCAAAGCGGATCTGCCCGGAAGGCTGTTCGCAATAGACTTCGCCGCTGAAGGGATGCCAGCCGCGCGCTTGGTAGAACGCGAAATTGTGCGGCTCGCAGAATAAGATTGCAAATTTCACCGCGTCGTTGGCACGAATGGTGTGCACGGCGGCATCTAACGCCAGTGACGCATAGCCGCGCCGCCGGCAGTCCGCACGGGTCGAGACTCCGCCGATGCCGCCGACATGCACCTTGTGGCCATTCCAGGTGATGGTCCGGAAATAGATACCGACATGGCAGGCCAGCCCGCTGTCGTCGGGCGCATCCAGCAGTACGCGCAAATCCGCGTGGGCCCATTTGATGTCCGCCCAGACCGGCTTCTCGGCGGCATCCGGGCTCCAGACCGCCTGGAGCAGCGGCTCGGCGCGCCGCCACGACGCATCTCCGTTGAGAATGTCGATTTCGATGCTCATCGTCTGGGTCCTTGGTCTTGGTTCGGGCTGTGCCGATCTGTCATGGGCGATCCGAAAATGCGGTGTTTCTCCGCCATGGAACCTTCTATAAGGGGGGCCCGTTAAGTGTAGTCTCCCACCCTCTGTTGGACATTACCCCATGACCTTCACGCTACCCGATCTGCCCTACGCCCACGACGCCCTTGCTCCCTACATGTCCAAGGAAACGCTGGAGTTTCACCACGACAAGCATCACCAAGCCTACGTCACCAACGGCAACAACGCGATCAAGGGGACCGAATTCGAAGGCAAGTCCCTCGAGGAGATCGTGAAGGGTTCGTTCGGCAAGAACGCGGCCGTCTTCAACAATGCCGGTCAGCACTACAACCACATCCATTTCTGGAAGTGGATGAAGCCGAATGGTGGCGGCAGCAAGCTGCCCGGCCGGCTCGAGAAGAAGATCAATGAAGACCTCGGCGGCTTCGACAAGTTCAAGGCCGACTTCGCCGCTGCCGGCGCCGGCCAGTTCGGCTCCGGCTGGGCCTGGCTGCAGGTCAAGGGCGGCAAGTTCGAGGTCGCCAAGACCCCGAACGGCGAGAACCCGCTGGTCCACGGCGCGGTGCCGATCCTCGGCGTCGACGTCTGGGAGCACTCCTACTACATCGACTACCGCAACCGTCGTCCGGACTATCTGAAGGCGTTCGTCGAAAACCTCGTCAACTGGGATTATGTCGACGAGCTGTTCGGCAAGGCCGGCTGAGCGCTGCTTCGACCGTCGCATATTTCTTCACCCTCCCCTGAAAGGGGAGGGTCGTTTCGCATGCAGCGAAGCGAAATGCGAAACGGGGAGGGGTCATCTCTCAACACGAGCAGTCTCTCAATGGAGAGACTGTGACCCCGCCCCGCCGCTCATTTCATTCGCGTCGACCCTCCCCTTTCAGGGGTGGGTGATTTGAGTGTGCGGCAAGATGCGCCCTCACTCGACACACACCAGCGGGGGCATTGGTGGGTAACGCGGCAAGCTATCTCCTCGTCTTCTTCGGCGGCGGTCTCGGCGCGACGTTGCGCCAGCTGATCAACGTCACCTGCGCGCGCTGCATCGGCACCGCGTTTCCTTACGGCACCTTCATCATCAACATCACGGGCTCGACCGTGATGGGCCTGATCGCCGGCTATCTCGCCTTCAAGGGCGACGCCTCGCAGCCCTGGCGGCTATTTTTGATGACCGGCATCCTCGGCGGCTACACCACCTTCTCCGCCTTCTCGCTCGACACCGCACTGCTCTATGAGCGCGGCGAGCTCGGCCTTGCGGTGCTGTATGTCGCGGGCTCGGTGGCTCTCTCGATCGCCGGCCTGTTCGTCGGGCTCGCGATCGTGCGGCATTTGACGTGAGATGCGCTCGGTCGTCATGCCTCGCGGGCGCTCTCGCGCGCGCGTGCCGCAGGCAAGGCTTTTTACCTTTTGCACGGGGCCCCATGGGTGCGATCGGCACCCGGCTTTCCCTGCGCCCTTTGATCAAGGGAGGGCGGAATGAGATGCAAAGCTCGGACAAATCATGTCGCGAGAATGTGGATGTGTAACTCATAGACCGCGCCACACACGCAATGTCGTCCTGGCGAAAGCCAGGATCCATTACCCCAAATCTCAATTGTTGCGCGACGCCGGGGCCACGATCCGATTCATCACTGAATGCGGTGGTTATGGGTCCTGGCTTTCGCCAGGACGACGCGCGGGAGGAGTCGTCCGCTACCCCGCCATCCGGCGGCACCCCATTCATCTCCGGAACCCGCCAACCTCCCCGGCCGGCGGCATTTCCCGCCTCCAAATTTCCCTTTGGTAACCTCGCCTTAACCATGATTAGCGTTTGGTTAGGGTCGGAATGACGCGTGAAAAGCCCTCGTTTTGACATGTTGGCAGGGGAAGCAGGGCCCGGCTTTGGACGGGCCCCCATGCGACAGATGTAAGAGGCTCTCGCGCAGTTTTGCCGCGCCGGGCGCGCGGCCGTGGAAGGGGTGCCGATTGGCGGCCCGCCGAATTGGGACACTTGCGTTGAGAGGATATTGCCGATGAATCCCGCCGACGTGGCTCAGTCAACTCTGCCACTGGCATCGAGCGACGTGTCGCTGATCGCGCTGTTCTGGCAGGCCCATTGGGTCGTCAAATGCGTGATGTTGGGACTTCTGTCCTGCTCGGTGTGGGTCTGGGCGATCGCAATCGACAAGATCCTGCTCTACGCCCGCACCAAGCGGGCCATGGACAAGTTCGAGCAGGCCTTCTGGTCCGGCCAGTCGATCGAGGAACTCTACCGCGCCCTCTCTGCCAAGCCGACCCAGTCGATGGCGGCCTGTTTCGTCGCGGCGATGCGGGAGTGGAAGCGCTCCTTCGAGAGCCAGTCGCGGTCCTTTGCCGGCCTGCAGGCGCGGATCGAGAAGGTCATGAACGTCTCGATCGCCCGGGAGGTGGAGCGGCTGGAACGCCGGCTGCTGGTGCTCGCCACCGTGGGCTCGGCAGGCCCCTTTGTCGGCCTGTTCGGCACCGTCTGGGGCATCATGTCGAGCTTCCAGTCGATCGCGGCCTCCAAAAACACCTCTTTGGCGGTGGTGGCGCCCGGTATCGCGGAAGCGCTGTTTGCCACCGCGATCGGCCTGATTGCCGCAATTCCGGCGACTATTTTCTACAATAAGTTCACTTCGGAGGTGAACCGGCAGGCCGCGCGCCTGGAGGGGTTCGCCGACGAGTTCTCCGCCATCCTGTCCCGTCAGATCGACGAGCGGGGTTGAGTTAGATGATGGTCACTTTTGCGGGTGTGCGATCATGGCGATGAGCATGGCAGGGTCCGGCGGTGGCAGACGCCGCCGCGGCGGGCGCAAGCCGGTCATGGCCGAGATCAACGTCACGCCGATGGTCGACGTGATGCTGGTGCTGCTGATCATCTTCATGGTCGCGGCGCCGCTGATGACGTCGAACATCGACATCGACCTGCCGGTGGCGAGCGGCGGCAAGTCGATCTCGTCGAACCAGCCGCCGCTGACACTGTCGGTCAAGCGCACCGGCGGCGGCTGCAACTCGAATGTCGAGCTCTATCTGGGCGACGCGCCGGTCACGGCCGCCGATTTTCCGGCCAAGATCAAGGCGATCGGTGACGCCCGGTCGGATGCCGAAAAAGTGGTCTATCTGCGTGGCGACAAGGACGTCTGTTACACGGATATGATGAAACTGCTCGGGGAGGTCCGGGCCGCGGGATTCAAGGCGAATATCGTCATCATCCCGGAAGGCGGATAACCACCATGCCAAGGCACGGGGAAGCCTGATTTGAAGGTCAAGGTCGACAAGACTCTGGCGGCATCGATTGTCCTGCACGTCCTCGTGATCGGGTGGGGCCTCGTGTCGTGGTCGACCAAGGCGTACGTGATGCCCGAAGAGGAATCGGTTGCCGTCGACGTGATCTCGCCCGACCAACTCTCGCATGTCATGGCCGGTCAGAAGGACGGCAAGAAGGAGAATCCCAAGCCACTGGTCGACAAGGTCGCCGAAGCCAAGCCGGTCGACGACACCGTCGGTAAGGTCGAGGAGAAAAAGCCCCCGGTCGTGACCGACACCGCGCCGCAGCCGGCGCCGAAGGTGGAGAAACCGGAAGACAAGAAGCCGGATCCGCCGAAGAAGGTCGAGAACAAGCCGAAGGAAGAGCCGAAGCCGGTCGAGAAGAAACCCGATCCGGTGAAACCCGACCCGATCGCGGAAGCGATCAAGAAGGAAGAGAAGAAGCCGCCGCCGAAGCCGGTGCAGCAGGCCGCCAAGCCGCCGCCGGAGCAGAAGCCGAAGGATCGCGTGTTCGACCAGAGCAAGATCGCAGCCCTGCTCGACAAGCGTGACCCGACGCGCGCCGCGGCGACCGGCGATACGCTCAATGCCAATGCGGCGCTCGGCACCGCGAAGGGCAAGGCTGCCGACAATTCCGCGACCTGGGGCGCGATGTTCCGGCAGCAGGTCGAGCGCTGCTGGAAGAAGCCTTACGGTGGAATAGAGGCACAGATGGCAGAAGCCGTGTTCTCCATCCATTTGAAGCGCGACGGCACGCTGGAAGGCATGCCGGTCGTGGTAGGAAACGCGAAGACGCCTTATCTTCGGGTGTATCAGGAGAGCGGCTTGCGCGCGATCATCGAGTGCCAGCCCTATCGATTGCCTCCAGCATTCTTTGAGGAGTGGCAGTTCTTCGAGCCGGCCTTCACCGAGAGGCAGAGCTGAAATTGCACGCTACCGTTTACGAGCATGAGTTCGAACGATGATTGACAAGACCCGCTTGCCTCACACGCTATTCCGTCCGAGCCGCCGGCAGATCCTGGCCGGAATGGCGTCCGCCGGCGCGATGCTGGGCGGTCTCACCGGCCCCGCATCCGCCCAGAAGCGGATCACCATCACCGAGGGCGAGTTCGCGCCGGTGCCGATCGCGATCCCGAACTTCGCCGCCGGCACGCCTGGCGATGCCGAAGTCGGCGTCGGCGTCACGCAGGTGATCACCAACAACCTGAAGCGCAGCGGATTGTTCGCGCCGATCGATCAGGCCGCCTATCTCGAGAAGCAGATCAATATCGACGCGGCGCCGAACTTCAACAACTGGAAGAGCATCAACGCGCAGGCGCTGGTGACCGGCCGCATGACGCGCCAGGGCAACGGGCGAGTGAAGGCGGAATTCCGGCTCTGGGACGTCAACACCGGCCAGCAGCTCGCCGGTCAGCAGTACGACACCTCGGCCGAATACTGGCGGCGGATCGCGCACATCATCTCCGACCAGATCTATGAGCGCATGACCGGCGAGAAGGGTTATTTCGATACCCGCGTCGTGTTCGTCGACGAGAGTGGCTCGGCGGATCGCCGCGTCAAGCGCCTCGCGCTGATGGACCAGGACGGCGCCAATGTGCGCTACCTGACCCGCGGTTCGGACCTCGTGCTGACGCCGCGCTTCTCGCCGTCGACCCAGGAAATCACCTACATGGAATTCGGGCAGGGCGACCCGCGCGTCTATCTGCTCAACATCGAGACCGGCCAGCGCGAGATCGTCGGCAACTTCCCGGGCATGTCGTTCTCGCCGCGCTTCTCGCCCGACGGCCAGCGCGTCATCATGAGCCTGCAGCAGGGCGGCAACTCCAACCTGTTCGTGATGGATCTGCGCTCGAAGTCGATGACACGGCTGACCGACACGCCGGCAATCGACACCTCGCCGTCCTACGCGCCCGACGGTACGCGGCTGTGCTTCGAATCCGATCGCGGCGGCAAGCCGCAGATCTACGTGATGCCGGCAACCGGCGGCGGTGCACAGCGCATCTCGTTCGGCGACGGCACCTATTCGACGCCGGTTTGGTCGCCGCGCGGCGACTACATCGCCTTCACCAAGCAGGGCGGCGGGCAGTTCGCGATCGGCATCATGAAACCCGACGGCTCGGGCGAGCGCATCCTGACCTCGGGCTTCCACAATGAAGGCCCGACGTTTGCGCCGAACGGGCGCGTCGTGATGTTCTTCCGCGATCCGGGCGGCAACAGCGGCCCGTCGCTGTTCACCATCGACGTCTCCGGCCGCAACGAGCTGCGGGTACCGACCCCGGGCTTTGCCTCCGACCCGGCCTGGTCACCGCTGTTGTCGTGAGCTGGGTGCAGAGCTGCTCCGGGAACCTCGGCGGCAGTCGCGGCTTCTCACCTAGCGCACTGAATTTCATGGTGAATTCCGGCCGTCGTCCTAGCGCGGCAAGGACTTGCTAACGATGTTCGCTCAGAAAGACTTCACCTGCGATCAGTAAGAGTGCGAGCTGAAAAGGACGCGCGCTCTCACAATGCAGTTTGCAAGTCAGACGGGTGAACCGGACCGGTCGATGTCGCCGACGATTTCCGCGGCGCTGGTCGATTCCCTGTTCATGAACCCAGCGCCCATGATCTTCGGCGCCTTCGGCCCCGCCATTGCGGGCGCCGTGATTGCGGCTGTGACGAGCAATCTGTTGTGCTGGCTGTGCGTGCCGCTGTTCATCGTGGTGGGGCTGGCGCGCGCGCTGCAGATGTACCGCTACCAGCAGCGCAATTCCCGGCTCACCGTCGAAGAGTCCGTGACCTGGGAGAAGCGCTACCGGATCGGCACCATCGCCTACGGCATCTCGCTCGGCATCTGGGGCGTCACCGTGCTCCTCACGACCAATGATGCCGCCGCGCACATGCTGTGCGTGACCACGGTGGTCGCCTACACCTCGGCGGGGGTAGGGCGGACCTTCGGCCGGCCGCAGATCTTCCACCTGCATCTGTTGATGTCGATCGGTCCCCTGATCCTGGCGCTGATGTATGTCGGCGGCCCGTATCACATCGCCCTTGCGCTGCTCAGCCTGGTGTTCTTCAGCGCCATCCGGCACCTGACCTCCAGCCTGCAACGCATCTACGTCAACGCCTGGATCGCCAAGGAGCGCGAGGCCGCGCTGGCGGGCCAGTTCGATACCGCGCTGAACAACATGCCGCACGGCCTGTGCATGTTCAGCGCCGACGGCCGCGTTGCGGTGATGAACCACCGCTTCATCGAGATGATGCAGCTGTCGGACGATTTCGTGCAGCGCGGCGCCAGCGCGACCGATATCTGCAACGCCTGCGTCCTGTCCGGCTCGATCTCGGCCGCGGCCGCACAGCAGATCCTCTATGAGATCGAGAGCTCGCAGCGCGGCGATATCGTCACCAGCGACCCCGACCCAACCAAGAACCGCTCGCTCGACTGGACCTTCCAGCCGATGGCCGGCGGTGGCACGGTGGTGCTGGTCGAGGACATCACCGAGCGCAAGGACGCCGAGGCCCGGATCAGCCACCTCGCGCGCTACGACGAACTGACCGCGTTGCCCAACCGCGTCAATTTCCGCGACGAAATCGGCCGGCTGCTCGCCATGCAGCACGGCGATCATCGCTCCGCATTGCTGTTCGTCGACCTCGACCAGTTCAAGCAGGTCAACGATACGCTCGGCCATCCCTGCGGCGACCAGCTGCTCTGCGCGGTCGCCGAGCGGCTGCGCGAGATGCTGCGGCCGGAGGATTTCGTGGCGCGGTTCGGCGGCGACGAGTTCGTGGTGTTCCAGCAGAACATCCACTCGCACGAGGACGCTGCGGCGCTGGCTCGGCGCATCGTCGACCGCCTCAGCGAGCGCTACAAGATCGACAACCATCTGGTCGAGATCGGCGCCAGCGTCGGCATCGCGATGACCGCGCCCGGCGTCGGCGCCGACACGCTGCTGAAGAACGCCGACATGGCGCTCTACCGCGCCAAGGCCGACGGCCGCGGCACCTTCTGCTTCTTCCGCGACGAGATGGCGCAAACCGTCGAGGCCCGCCGCATCCTCGAGCTCGACCTGCGCAAGGCGCTCGCCAACGAGGAATTCGAGCTGTTCTATCAGCCGCTGATCAACCTGAAGTCCGGCAAGGTGAGCACCTGCGAGGCGCTGCTACGCTGGAACCATCCGGCGCGCGGTACGGTCTCTCCGGTCGACATCATCCCCGTTGCCGAGGACATGGGCCTGATCGTCGATCTCGGCCGCTGGATCCTTCGCAAGGCCTGCATGGAATGCATGAAGTGGCCCGAGGCGGTCAGCGTCGCGGTCAACTTCTCGCCGCAGCAGTTCCATCAGCGCGACGTGCTGAGCGAGGTTCGCTACGCGCTCGAGGTCTCCGGCCTGCCGGCGCACCGGCTCGAGATCGAGATCACCGAATCCTCGCTGCTGCACAACACCGAGCTGACCCACGACTTGCTGTCCCAGTTGCGCTCGCTCGGCGTGCGGATCTCGCTGGACGATTTCGGCACCGGCTACTCGTCGCTCAGCTACCTGCACAATTTCCCGCTGCAGAAGGTCAAGATCGACCGGTCCTTCCTCGAAGGCATCGACAGCGACCGTCCGCTGACCCTGCTGCGCGGGGTGGCGCGGCTGTCGGCGGATCTCGGTATGTCGGTCGTGGTCGAGGGCATCGAGACCAATGAGCAGCTCGAACTGATCAGCGCCGATGGCGCGGTGACCGAAGCACAGGGATACCTGTTCAGCCGGCCGGTTCCCTCCGTCCGCATCCGCCAGCTGCTCAATGCCTCGCACGGCCGGCGGACCGACGAGCAACTGCACGTGGTTCCCTCGCGCTCGATCGCTTGAGCCCGGCGCAATACCCTCAATCGATAGTTGTGAGAGCCTTCGGCTGCACCATTCGTAGTGTACCCTTGCGGCGAGAGGTTAACTGTATTGCCTCGATTGCTTTGACGGAAATTAAGAAGCTGTTAATCTTTTGGCCGCGCGTTGAAGTTGTTGCGTTGTTCAGGGAGTACCAAATGAGGTCCGCGGCCGAAGCCATCAAGCCCGCGACAGGAAGGCTTGCGGACCCTCTGGATCAAGTCGATTACCGCCTCGCTCAGACCCCGGAACAGAAAGACGAGATCTACCGGCTTCGCTATCGCGCCTATCTGCGCGAAGGCGCGATCCGGCCCTCGGCGGACGAGCGGGTCGTCGATCAGTTCGATGATGCGCCGAATGCCTGGGTGTTCGGTGTCTATCTGCAGGGCGAACTCTGCAGCTCGATCCGCATCACCGTGGTGACGCCGGAGTGGCGAACCTCGCCGACGCTCGAGGTGTTTGGCGACGTGCTGCTGCCGAAGCTTGATCAGGGCCTGGTCTTCATCGACTCGACGCGCTTCGTCGCGGATCCCGAAAAGGCCCGGAACGTTCCGGAATTGCCTTATGTCACGGTGCGCCTCGGCTCGACCGCGGGCGTGCACTTCAACGCTGATTACGGCCTGGCGCCGGTCCGGCCCGAGCACATGGCGTTCTACCGGCGTGTGTTCCTGCACGAGACCTGGTCGGAGCCGCGGCTCTATCCCGGGCTGGTGAAGCCGGTCGGCTTGATGGCGTCGCATTTGCCGACGGTGCGGGAACGCGTGCTGGCCCGCTATCCCTTCCTGCGCTCCAGCGCCTTCGAGCGGCGCATGCTGTTCGACCGTGAAGGCCAGTTGCAGCCCGACGGCTTCGTGCAGCCGTTCGAGCGCGCTTCGATCGTGCCGAATCCCTGAGGGAATCGGCCATTCTCATCGAGCCAGTGTCGATCGACTGTTGCGCGCAGGCCAAATTGTCCTGCAAAAGCGGCCGGTTCCCGCGAACCTTGCCTTCCCTTCACCATCGCGCCACATTTGCCACCCATTAACCATCGGGGGCGCTTTTCGCCATTGCCTGGCATTTGATGGGGTTCAGCAAGGTCTCGTCAAGGTTGACGGAACGTTCGCTTAACCATCGCCCTGTAGACCGATTGGGTAGTACGAAGAGCGCGAGCGTGGAGGCTCCGGGAATGAATTATCTCCAGGGTATGAAGCTGGTTGCGGTTCTGGCGGTGGCGCTGTCGATGGGTGCCTGTGCCAACAAGAACCCGTTGGACGCCAATGGCGCGATTGGGGGCGCCGCGACCCCGGGCAGCCAGCAGGATTTCGTGGTCAATGTCGGCGACCGCGTGTTCTTTGAGAGCGATCAGACCGATCTCAGCCCGCAGGCGACGGCGACCCTCGACAAGCAGGCGCAGTGGCTGCAGACCTATAACCGTTACTCCTTCACCATCGAAGGTCATGCCGACGAGCGCGGCACCCGCGAATACAACATCGCGCTCGGTGCCCGGCGTGCCCAGTCGGTCCGCGCCTATCTCGCCTCGCGCGGCATCGATCCGAGCCGCATGCGCACCATTTCCTACGGCAAGGAGCGTCCGGTCGCGGTCTGTAACGACATCTCCTGCTGGTCGCAGAATCGTCGTGCCGTCACCGTGCTGAACGCCAGCTCCTGACGCGAACCTGAATGAGTGTTTTCAAGCCGGCGCCTTCGGGCGCCGGTTTTGTTTTGGCCGCGTGAAGGCCCGGCCCGCCGTCATCAAGATGAACGAAGCTGCGCGCAATTGGCCGCTTGCTTGTTCCAGCGTCCGTACTAAACCGGTATCCCGCGACGCTGTCCCGGATTTGAAGTGCCAGTCACAATTCCGGCGTACTCCGTCTTTCAATGTCGCTCGCTTTTCACGTCGATCTCGTCGTCAGGGCAAAATGTCATCCAGGATTCATTTTCTTTCCTCCGCCGCGGCGATCGCGGCGTTGCTCGCCGTTTCCGCGCCAGTGTTTGCCCAATCCGACGATTCCGATGCTGAAATGCGGATCGAGCGGCTCGAGAACCAGCTGCGGCAGCTGACCGGTCAGAACGAGGAACTGCAATACCGTAACCGCCAGCTCGAGGAGCGGCTGCGGCAGCTTGGCGGGCAACCGCCCGGCCCAGCTGGACAGGCTCCGGCGGGCCAACCCGTTGCGGCGGCGCCACCGGCGCAGCCGCCGCAGGCCTACCCGCAAGCGCAGCCGGGCTACGCCCAGCCCCAGCAAGGCTACGGCCAGCCGCAGCAAGGATATGGCCGGCAGCCGCAGGGCGGCTATGACCAGCAGCAGCAGATCGCGGCGCCCGCGCCGATCGCGCAGGAGCCGGCGCCGGCGGCTTCCGGCCGCCGCGGCCGCGGCGATGCCTTCGATCCGAACCAGAACCCGAATGCCCCAGGGGCGCCGCGCGTACTTGGCGGCGGCGGGATGCCGATGCCCAGTGAGGCGGCGGTTGGTGCGCCCGGCGGCCGTGGGGCAGGCGAGCCGCTCAATCTCGGCAACACCAGCCCGCAGCGTGCGCCCGGCGCGAGCGCAGCCCTGACCACGCTGCCGCCGTCGGCGACGTCGAAGGACGAGTTCGACCTCGGCATCGGCTATATGCAGCGCAAGGACTATGCGCTCGCCGAAGAGACGATGAAGAACTTCGGCCAGAAGTATCCGAACGATCCCCTGGTGGCGGACTCGCAATACTGGCTCGGCGAAAGCTATTTCCAGCGCCAGCAATATCGCGATGCTGCGGAGACCTTCCTCGGCGTGACCACCAAGTTCGACAAGTCCGCGAAGGCGCCCGACGCCCTGCTGCGGCTCGGCCAGTCGCTGGCGGCGCTGAAGGAAAAGGAAGCGGCCTGCGCCGCGTTCGGCGAGATCACGCGGAAGTACCCGCGCGCGTCCGGCGGGGTCAAGGCTGCGGTTGATCGCGAGCAGAAGCGCGTGAAGTGCTAAACCAGATGCGGGAAGGCCCGGCCTCTCCGCCAGCAGCTGGTTTTGCGATGCCCGACGATCAATCCGCCATCCCGGCAAGGGACGCCAAGCGCCTGTTCGCAGGCCTTGCGGGCGCGCCGGCGCTCCTGCTTGCGGTGTCCGGCGGTCCCGATTCAGTCGCGCTGATGTGGCTCGCCGCGCGCTGGCGCCGCGCGCTCGCGCAGGGACCGCGGCTGGTGGCGGTCACGGTCGATCACGGCCTGCGTCCTGAAGCGGCTCGCGAGGCGCGCGACGTCAAGCGGCTGGCGCGAAGTCTCGAGCTGCCGCATCACACGTTGCGTTGGACTGGACCAAAGCCTGGAACCGGCGTGCCGGCAGCGGCGCGCGCGGCCCGCTATCGACTGCTCGCGCAGGCCGCACGCAAGCATGGCGCCACGCATATTTTGACCGCGCACACCCGTGACGATCAGGCCGAGACGCTGTTGATGCGGATGCTGCGCGGCAGCGGCGTTGCGGGCCTCTCGGCAATGGCGCGCGAGACCGAGCGCGATGGCGTCTTGCTGACACGGCCGCTGCTCGACATCTCCAAGGCCCAGCTGATCGCAACGCTGCAGAAGGCGCGCATCAGCTTTGCCGACGATCCGACCAACCGCGATCGATCCTTCACGCGTCCGCGGCTGCGCGCGCTGATGCCGATGCTCGCGGAGGAGGGCGGCGACGCGCGGAACCTGGCGCGGCTTGCCGCGCGGATCGCGCGCGCCAACGCCGCGCTGGAGGTGCTGGTCGACGGCGCCGAGCACTATCTTGCGTTGAAGAGCGAGGATAACTCCGGCGCGGGCTTCGATGCTGCGCTGTTCGCAGTAATGCCCGAGGAAATCCGCGTCCGTCTGCTCAAGCGCGCCATCGACCGCGTCGGACATGAGGGCCCGGCCGAGCTCGGCAAGGTCGAAACCCTGCTCGCCGCGATGGACGAGGCCTTGGATGGGACTTTGGGAAAACGCGAATCCAGGCTGAAACAGACCCTTGCCGGAGCGGTCATCAGCATCGCCGCCGGCCGGATCAGGATCGGGCCGGCGCCGCCCCGCCGGGGGCGCTCCCGCTGAGCCGGGTTCGATTGTTTCAATCGCTGTCATAATCGGGCAAAGAGGCTTAACCACCCCGGAAAAACACCGGATTCAGCGCCATTTTTTGACCGGGAATCGCGCTAGGATGCGGTAAATAGTCGTGCGTGGTTCCCTTGGCATCTACCCCAGCGGCACCTAAATTGTATGCCATCGACGGGATGGATTCCCTGGGGATTCCCACAGAGCCTGCCCAAGGATAGAGAGAGGCCGCGATCCGCGCGACCACGAAGGAAGACCATGAACGCCAATCTGCGGAATTTCGCCCTCTGGGTCATCATTGTCCTGCTGTTGCTGGCGTTGTTCACGCTTTTCCAGAATCCTGGCCAGCGCTCGTCGTCCTCGGACATCTCGTTCTCGCAGCTTCTCACTGAGGTCGATCAGGGCCATGTCCGCGACGTCGTGATCCAGGGGCCGGAGATTCACGGCACCTTCAACAACGGCACGAGCTTCCAGACCTACGCGCCGAGCGATCCGACGCTCGTGAAGCGCCTCTTTGACGCCAAGGTGCAGATCACCGCGAAGGCGCCCGGCGACAACGTGCCGTGGTTCGTCTCGCTGCTCGTCTCCTGGTTGCCGTTCATCGCGCTGATCGGCGTGTGGATCTTCCTGTCGCGGCAGATGCAGGGCGGCGCCGGCAAGGCGATGGGCTTTGGTAAGTCGCGCGCCAAGATGCTGACCGAGGCCCATGGCCGCGTCACCTTCGAGGACGTCGCTGGTGTCGACGAGGCCAAGCAGGACCTGCAGGAGATCGTCGAATTCCTCCGCGACCCCGGCAAATTCCAGCGGCTCGGCGGACGGATTCCGCGCGGCGTGTTGCTGGTCGGCCCTCCCGGTACCGGCAAGACGCTGATCGCGCGCGCGGTCGCGGGCGAAGCCAACGTGCCGTTCTTCACCATCTCCGGTTCTGACTTCGTCGAGATGTTCGTCGGCGTCGGCGCGAGCCGCGTCCGCGACATGTTCGAGCAGGCCAAGAAGAACGCGCCCTGCATCATCTTCATCGACGAAATCGACGCGGTCGGCCGTCATCGCGGCGCCGGCCTCGGCGGCGGCAATGACGAGCGCGAGCAGACGCTGAACCAGTTGCTGGTCGAGATGGACGGCTTCGAGGCCAATGAGGGCGTGATCCTGATCGCGGCGACCAACCGTCCCGACGTGCTCGATCCCGCGCTGCTGCGTCCCGGCCGCTTCGACCGCCAGGTCGTGGTGCCGAACCCGGACGTCGTCGGCCGCGAGCAGATCCTCAAGGTTCACGTTCGCAAGGTGCCGCTGGCGCCGGATATCAACCTCAAGACCATCGCGCGCGGCACCCCGGGCTTCTCGGGCGCCGACCTGATGAACCTCGTCAACGAGGCTGCGCTGACCGCCGCCCGCCGCAACAAGCGGATGGTGACGCAGGCCGAGTTCGAAGAGGCCAAGGACAAGGTGATGATGGGCGCCGAGCGCAAGTCGCTCGTGATGACCGAGGAAGAG
Organism: Bradyrhizobium sp. USDA 3315; assembly: GCF_054056795.1. Classification (NCBI taxonomy): domain Bacteria; kingdom Pseudomonadati; phylum Pseudomonadota; class Alphaproteobacteria; order Hyphomicrobiales; family Nitrobacteraceae; genus Bradyrhizobium; species Bradyrhizobium sp. USDA 3315. The sequence continues at coordinate 3,118,646 of NZ_JBSRYP010000001.1, forward strand.
AAGTTGCTGACGGCCTATCACGAGGGCGGCCATGCCATCGTCGGCCTCAACGTCGTCGCGACCGATCCGATCCACAAGGCGACCATCATTCCGCGCGGCCGTGCGCTGGGCATGGTGATGCAGCTGCCGGAGCGCGACAAGCTGTCGATGTCGCTCGAGCAGATGACTTCGCGCCTTGCCATCATGATGGGTGGCCGCGTCGCCGAAGAGTTGATCTTCGGCCGCGAGAAGGTGACCTCGGGCGCCGCCTCCGACATCGAGCAGGCGACCCGCCTTGCCCGCATGATGGTGACGCGCTGGGGCCTCTCGGAAGAGCTCGGCACCGTCTCCTACGGCGAGAACCAGGACGAGGTGTTCCTCGGCATGTCGGTCTCGCGCACTCAGAATGCGTCCGAGGCGACCGTCCAGAAAATCGACTCCGAGATCAGGCGTCTGGTCGAGGAAGGCTACAACGAGGCGACCAAGATCCTCACCGAGAAGCGCGAGGATCTCGAGGCGCTCGCCAAGGGCCTGCTCGAGTTCGAGACGCTGACCGGCGACGAGATCATCGACCTCTTGAAGGGCAAGAAGCCCAACCGGGAGTCGGTGCTGGAGCCGTCGACGCCGCGCGCATCCGCCGTGCCGCCAGCCGGCAAGCCGCGCCCGCGTCCCGATCCGGACACCGGCATGGAGCCGCAGCCGCAGGCGTAAGCCTCGCCCGCGATGGCCGGCACTTCCGGCAGACCAGTTGTGCAAAAGCTCGGCCTCAAGCCGGGCTTTTGTATTTTTGTCGACGGGTTGTCCGTTCCCTACGGCGACGTTGTCGGCGAATTGCCCGCCGATGTGCTGGTGGCGAAGACCGCACGGGCACCGCTCGATGTCGTGCACCTGTTCGCCGCCAAGGCCGAGGGGCTTGCGGCCAAGCTGCGGCATTATCGTCAGGCGATCGCCCCTGACGGCATGATCTGGGTGTCGTGGCCGAAGAAGAGTTCGCGCGTCGCGACTGATCTTACGGAGAGACAGGTCCGCGCGACCGGGCTCGCGAACGGCCTGGTCGACGTCAAGGTCTGTGCGGTCGATGACGTCTGGTCGGGACTGAAATTCGTGATCCCGGTCAGGGACCGCGGCAAGCGCTGAAATCGCACCTTTCGAATATCCGTGGCCTCCGCTGCGGCGCCGTGGCATCCTCCCGCCAAGCCGTAAACGGCACGGCCGCGTTGTCTGATGGCGCGGCAAGAAAAAGGGGAGGGGAGGCCGATGCGCAAGGCATTCGGCGCGCTTGGCGCCATTTCGTTCCTGCTGCTGCCCACGTCTTCCATCGCCGCCGAGATGCGCGGCGTCACATCAACCGAAATCAGGATCGGCCAGACCATGCCCTATAGCGGGCCGGTGTCGGCGTTCGGCGCGCTCGGCAAGGGCGAAGCCGGCTATTTCAGGATGCTGAACGATCGCGGCGGCATCAATGGCCGCAAGATCAACTTCATCTCGCTGGACGATTCCTACGCGCCGCCGAAGACGGTGGAGCAGACGCGCCGCCTCGTCGAGAGCGACGAGGTCGCGCTGATCTTCTCCTCGATCGGCACCGCGCACAACACCGCGATCGCAAAGTACCTGCAGGGCAAGAACATCCCGCAGCTGTTCCTGGCCTCCGGCGCCTCGAAATTCGGCGACGTCACGCAATTCCCGCAGGCGACGATGGGCGTGCAGGCGCCGTTCCGCTACGAGGCACGGCTATATGCGCGCTATGCGCTGGCGAAGAATCCGAATGCAAGGTTCGCCGTCATCTCGCAGAACGACGACTACGGCCGCGACTATCTCGCCGGCCTCAAGGACGTGCTCGGCGAGAAGTATGAGTCTCTGGTCACGGTTGCGACCTATGAGATCACGGACCCGACGATCGACTCCCAGATCGTCAAGCTGAAGGCGACCAATGCCGACGTCTTCGTGATCGCGGCGACGCCGAAATTCGCGGCGCAGTCGATCCGCAAGGCCTTTGAGATCGGCTGGCGGCCGATGACCTTCCTGTCCAACACCGCGGTGTGGATCTCGACCGTGATGCAGCCTGCCGGCGTCGAGGCCGGCACCGGCATCATCTCCACGGCCTATGTGAAGGATCCGGACGACCCGGCATGGAGCGACGATCCCGGCATGAAGGGCTGGCGCGAGTTCATGACCAGATACGTGCCGGAAGGCGACCAGTACGACACCAATTACGTCAACGCCTACAACAGCGCGATGGCGCTGGAGGCGGTGCTCAAGGCCTGCGGCGACGATCTCTCGACCGAGAACATCCTGCGTCAGGCATTCGCGATCAAGGGCCTGGAATTGCCGATGCTGCTGCCGGGCATCAAGGTCAACACCTCGCCGGCCGACCACGTGCCGGTCGATCAGATGCAACTGATGCGCTTCAACGGCAAGACCTGGGATCGCTTCGGCGAGCTTCAGACAGGGAATTGAGGGTGGGGCTGATCGCGCTTGAACTGTGAGCGCCGGGGATCAAACCCGTCATCCTGAGGAGCCGCGCAGCGGCGTCTCGAAGGATCGACGGCCCGACTGGTGGCCGATTCATCCTTCGAGGCTCGCCCAGCTGCGCAATTGCGCCGCAAGGCTCGCACCTCAGGATGACGGGACGACGATGCGATTTTGGACCTGTGCGGCGTCGGTTAGTTCGTGCTCTGACCCGCCGCCGCCGCGCCGGTCTTCGTCTCGTCCGAACGCACATGGATCACGGCGATGTCGTCCTTGTACAGCCGCTTCCAGCCCTTCAGATGATCCAGCGCGTTGCCGGCGGGAGAGTCCGAGCTCAGCAGCGTGGCATCGATCCGGTATTTGTCGAGCAGGCCCAGCAGCCGGCCGACGTCGCGGGCATCGAGCGCATCGTAATAGTTGAGCACGAATTGCTCGCCATAGAGCTCGGCGCGGCCGTCGATGAACACCTTCATGTCGCGGCTGACCATGTAGCCGCCGAACGGCGCGGTGCTGAACACGCGTTGCGCCTTGTGCTGCTGCAGCACGTCGACCGCGGCAACGGGCGAGAACATCGGGAGGAATTTGAACTGATGCTGCGCGACGAACATCGCCGTCGTCACCCACGCGCCGATCACCATCGCGATCACAGCCAGGATCGTGACGACGGGGAATGAGCGCGTTTCTCCGAAGCGGGCGGCGGTGGCGCCCGCCGTTCCCCATTGCTCGGCGATCGGTTTGGCGAGCACCAGCGGAGCGATGAATGCGAACACCTCGATGTTGCGGACATGGCTCAGCGCCATCCAGATCAGCCCGAGCAGCAGCAGGATCCGCGGCACCGACAGCGTCAGCCTGCGATAGCAGATCAGGCCGATCAGGCCGAGCAGCGTGGCTTCGAAGAAGCTCGGCTTGCTGAAATCCGCCGGCTTCCATTCCCCGATCAGCGTCAGCAATTTGCCGAGGCTGAGGATCTTGGTCGCGCCGAGCAGGCTGTTCCAGCCATAGGGCGTCAGGCAGCTCGCGGCCAGCGCGGCGAGGCCGAACAGGCCCCATCGCACGACAAGCCGACGGCGGCGGCCGGGCTCCGCGTTCCACACCGCCTCCAGTCCGATCGGTCCGATCAGCGCCAGGCCGAGAACGAAGCCGCCATGCAGATTGGCCCACAGCGTCATCAGCGGCAGCAGCCACCATGACGGTGAGGCGCGGCGATCCGCGGCCACGAGCAGGCCGCCGATGAACGCCAGCAGCACCGGCAGCGCCAACACATGCGGCCGCGCCAAGAAGTGGATCGTCGACAACAGCAGCGCCAGCGCCGCGATCAGAAGCGCGCGCGCCGGATCGAAATACGGGCTCAACAGATGCAGGAAGATTGCGACCGTCGCGCCGATCGCCATCGACGACAGGATCACCGGCCCGGCCCAATCGCCGCCGTATACGAGCGCGTACACCACCTGCGACAGCCACGAGCTCGAGATCCAGGGCTCGCCGAAACGGGTGAACGAGAACACGTCCGATGTCGGCATCGCGCCGTGTTCGAGGATCCACTGTCCGACCCGGATCTGCCACATCGTGTCGGAATCGCGCAGCAGGATTTCGCCGGCCGAGAGATAAAACAGATAGGCGCCCACGGCGGCGCACAGCGGCACCAGTCCTCGCGCCGCGCTACGGCTGCTCACGCTGCTGGTGATGGAGAGTGACATGCGCTTTCTTGCTTGTTTCGGCCGGGGGCATCCAGAGCCAACGCCACGCGTGATGCTGGCGCGCACTCGACCACGGCTTCCGATAAATTCGGGTAAATGCCGCGGCGATATCGCGAGTGTGCGCAAGATCAGATGTCTCGATTTCGAGCGATCACCTTAGCCGGCGATTTACCATCGCGGCCCTGAACCGGTCGGGGAGAGGCCCGAAGCACCGCCGGCTCAATCAGAGGTGGTACCAGAGGTTGCAAAAAATCCTTACAATTCCAGCTTGTCAACCAGTCTGAATAGTTGTTCACTTCTTCAGGCGATTGCGGGATCAATCGCTCAAAACGTTGAAGACTCGTGTGTTCTGCCGGTGGGCGCCGGCCGGGGCGCACGGCGGGGGGACGGAACGCCATGGTTTACCGGCGAACTCATCAGGTCGTGAAACGGCTGGCCGCGCGGCGCAGCGCCATTCTGTCGGCTGCGCGGGACGCGGCGGCGGCGGGCGGCATGGCGGCGGTCCAGATCGCACCCGTCGCGGTGCGGGCCAATGTCGCGGCCGGAACAGTCTACCGCTATTTCCCGTCGAAGGCCGAGCTGATCTCGGAATTGATCACTGAAGTCTCGCGCGACGAGCTCACGGCGATCCGGCGTGCCGCCGATGCCGCGCCAGGGCCGTCATCGGCGCTTGCCGCCGCGGTGACGACGATCGCGGTCCACGTGCTGTCGCAGCGCAAGCTCGCCTGGGGCATTTTGGCCGAGCCGGTCGACGTCGACGTCACCGCCTCGCGCCTCGCCAGCCGCCGCGATATTTCCGGCGAGCTGGCCATGCGCATCGATGCCGCGGTGCGCGCCGGACACCTGCCGGCGCAGGACACGGCGCTGGCCGCCACCGCCTTGCTCGGCGCGCTGCACGAAGCGCTGGTCGGCCCGCTGGCGCCGGCCAATCTCGACGATCCGATCAAGCTGCGTGACGCGGTGCAGACCGTGACGCTGCTTGCGCTGCGCGCGGTCGGCGTGATGGACGCACGCGCGCGTGGCCTCGTGGTGCAGGCGACGACTCCGGCGAAGGCGCTGGTCGGCGCCTGAGTCCAGGATGAGGCCAACGCGCGCGAAGAACACTTCTGTCGCATTGGCGTTGTAGTTTTGCGGGCTGGGTTCAACCAACCTCACGGAGCAACCCATGACGACAACCCATGGCTCGGCCAAATGGCAGGGCGGCATCAAGGACGGCAAGGGCGCGATCTCGACCAAGAGCGGCGCGCTCTCGGATTACCCCTACGGCTTCGCCAGCCGTTTCGAGGGCAAACCGGGTTCGAACCCGGAGGAGCTGATCGGCGCGGCGCATGCCGCCTGCTTCACGATGGCGCTGTCGTTGATCCTGGGAGAAGCCAAGCTCACGGCGGAGCATATGGAGACCAAGGCCGATGTGACCCTGGAGAAGGTTGCCGACGGCTTCGCCATCACCGCGGTGCATCTGACGCTGTCGGCGAAGATCCCGGGCGCCGACAACGCGACGTTCCAGGAACTGGCCCGCAAGGCGAAGGCCGGATGTCCGGTGTCGAAGCTGCTCAACACCAAGATCACGCTCGACGCGTCATTGCAGGGCTGATCGCGGCGCGGCGGGTTAGAGCGTTTTCGAGCGAAATAGGCACCGGTACGCGTGAAGAAAACGCGCCAAACAGGAATCTAGAGCTGCGCGTCGCCCTTCGGGCCGACCGAGGCGATACGCAGCATGTTGGTGGTGCCGGGGGCGCGGAGCGGCACGCCGGCGACGATGATGACGCGCTGGCCGGCCTTGGCAAAACCGTCGCGGAACGCAATCGAGCCGGCGCGGTCGACCATGTCGTCGAGATCGTGGGCGTCCTCGGCGACCACGCAATGGACGCCCCACACCACCGACAGCTTGCGGCCGGTGACGAGGTTCGGCGTGATCGCGACCACCGGCACCTTAGGCCGCTCGCGCGCCACCCGGATCGCGGTCGAGCCTGATGACGTCCAGCAGATGATCGCCGACAGGTCGAGCGTCTCGGCGATCTGCCGCGCGGCGTCGGCAATGGCGTCACCCACCGTCGCTTCGGGATCGACGCGCTGCGCGTTGATCACGTTGCGATAGGTCGGGTCGCGCTCGACCTCCTCGCCGATGCGGTTCATGGTGGAGACTGCCTCCACCGGGAATTTGCCGGCGGCGGATTCCGCCGACAGCATGATGGCGTCGGCGCCTTCGTAGACGGCGGTGGCGACGTCGGAGACTTCGGCGCGCGTCGGCACCGGCGCCTGGATCATCGATTCCAGCATCTGGGTTGCGACCACCACCGGCCTGCCGGCGCGGCGCGCCATCCGGATCATCTGCTTCTGCAGGCTCGGTACCCGTTCCAGCGGCAGTTCGACGCCGAGATCGCCGCGCGCCACCATCAGCGCGTCCGACGCTTCGATGATGTCGGCAAGGCGGTCGATCGCCTGCGGCTTCTCGATCTTGGCCATCACGGCGGCGCGGCCGCGGATCATCTTCTTGGCCTCGATCACGTCCTCGGCGCGCTGCACGAAGGACAGCGCGACCCAGTCGATCCCCTCCGGCAGCGCGGCTTCCAGGTCGGCGCGGTCCTTTGCGGTCATCGCCGACACCGGCAGATCGGTATCGGGCAGGCTGACGCCCTTGCGGTCCGACATCTTGCCGCCGATCACGACGCGCGTGACCGCGCGCTCGGGCGAGGTTTCCTCGGCGATCAGCCGCACCTTGCCGTCGTCGAGCAACAGCGCATGGCCCGGGCGGAGCGCCGCGAGGATCTCCGGATGCGGAAGCTGGACGCGGCTGTTGTCGCCCGGCGTCTTGTCGGAATCCAGAATGAAGCTCTGGCCGTTCTTGAGCTGGGTCGAGCCTTCCGCGAACGAGCCAAGCCGCAGCTTCGGCCCTTGCAGGTCGACCAGGATGCCGATCGGCCGGCCGTAGCTCGATTCGACATTGCGGATGGTCTTGACCAGCTCCCGCATCTTGTCATGCGGGGTATGGCTCATGTTGATGCGGAAGACGTCGGCGCCCGCCTCGAACAGCTTGCGGATCATCGCGCTGTCTGAGGAGGCCGGGCCGAGCGTTGCGAGGATCTTGATTCGACGCAGTCGTCTCATGGTTTGTTTCCGGGTGGTGCGGCTGGCGGCAGACCAGACGCGCCCGGCGGCGCTGCGCCCGGCGGCGGGTTGGGCAGGCCCGGCATCGCCCCGGGACTTCCTGGACCCACGCCGCCCGGCATTCCCGGTACTTTCTGCGGCTGTTGTTCGTTGGCTTCGGTCAGCTGGACGGTCCATGCACGCTGCTCGCCGGTGTCGACCTCGAAGAAGCCGGTGCGGTCGAACCCGCGCGCCAGGCAATTTTCGGTGCCCTTGATGGTGAATTCCTTGTCGCGCGAGCACATGAAGGCCTGGCCGGACCATTCGCCGCCGCGATCATAGTCGAGAGCGTAGATGTAGTAGTAGCGCGCCACAAGGTTGCCGCGCAGCAAGGTCTCGCAGGTGCGCGACGACACGTTCCACCAGCCCTCGGTGGTCCAGCCCTCGGCGTCCTTGTAGCCGAGCGCGATGCCGACGCGGCTCGAGGTGTTGTTGCAGAGCCGGAAATCGGCCGCCGCCGGGCTCGTCCACAGGCAGGCCGCGACCAGCGCCAGCACCGGCAGGAGGCCGGCCAACGTCAGACGGATATTGCGGGGAGCTGAGGCGAGGGAATCTGTTGGGCTCATGCAGCGAAGCTATATCAAATCATGGACGATTTCGCGTGCCCGGCCGGCACTGTCAACGGGCGGGCGCCCGTCTGCGACGCTGTCGGACCATGGCCGGGGTGGCCGGACCGGTCCGTTTTGCGCGCCGATATGGCAAAATCTGTGACAATTCCCACCTGATATCAATATGGTGAGCGCGACACACGGGATCACGATCATGAGCATTGACGACAAAACCAGAACGGAACTCGAGGCCGCGGTCTTCCGGCGTCTCGTCAGTCACCTGCGCAACCGCACCGATGTGCAAAACATCGACCTGATGAACCTCGCCGGCTTCTGCCGCAACTGCCTGTCCAACTGGATGAAGGAAGAGGCCGACGCCAAGGGCCTTGCCGTGAGCAAGGACGAGAGCCGTGAGGCGGTCTACGGCATGCCGTATGAGGAATGGAAGGCGAAGTATCAGGGCGGCGCGACGCCGGAGCAACTCGCGGCGATGAAGAAAGCCCAAAGCGGGCATTAAACCGACGGTGTCATTCCGGGCTGGTGCGCCAGCACCAGACCCGGAATCTCGAGATTCCGGGTTCGATGCTGTCGCATCGCCCCGGAATGACGTTTATGCGTGGAACGTCCGCATCTCCTGTGGGCGCGCTGTGGATGAGCGCGATGTTTCCTTGACGGAACGCGCGCCAAAATCGAGGGTCGCCCGCAGCAAGCGGTGCGCAAGGCGCGTATTCGCGTAACATTTCAATGCCTGTTCAGGAGTGCGCGATGGCCACCACGTCTGCCGCCGTCAAGGAAGAGCCCGCAACGCGATTTGCCAAGGACCAGCTCAAGTCCATCATCGAGCGCATCGAGCGGCTGGAAGAAGAGAAGAAGACGATCTCGGACGACATCCGCGACGTCTATGCCGAGAGCAAGGGCAACGGCTTCGACGTCAAGGCGCTGCGCGCCATCATCCGTCTGCGCAAGCAGGATCCGAACGAGCGCCAGGAGCAGGAGACCATCCTGGAGACCTACATGCAGGCTTTGGGGATGCTCTGAGGCGGCCAGCGGCCACCCTGCCGGGCCGTTCTGCAAGGCGCCCCCCCAAAGGCTCTCCTCGAGGCTCAGGTCAAAGCTGCTGGAAGACCTCCTGTCGAGGCTTGGGTGAAATCCCGGGATTTGCTACACTGCTGGCGAGGTAACCGGGCAGATCGTTCAGATGGACGTGCCAGGACCAGAGCGCCGGCTCGCTGCGGTCCTCGCCGCCGACATGGTCGGCTATAGCCGCCTGATGGAGGCTGACGAGACGGGCACCCTTGCGCGCCTCAAAACCCATCGCATCGAACTGATCGATCCGGCCATCGCCAAGAATCGCGGCCGCATCATCAAGACCACCGGCGACGGCCTGCTGGTCGAATTCCACAGCGTCGTCGATGCGGTGCTGTGCGCGGCTGAGGTCCAGAGCCGGATGGCGAAGCGCAACGCCGACGTCGCGCCGGCGCGCTGGATGCAGTTTCGCATCGGCATCAATCTTGGCGACGTGATCGTTGACGGCGCCGATATCTTCGGCGACGGCGTCAACGTCGCGTCCCGTCTGGAGACGCTGGCCGAGCCCGGCGGCATTTGCATTTCCGGCGCGGTGCGCGATCAGGTCGGCGATCGCCTGGAAGATCTGAGCTTCGAGGATCTCGGCGACCAGACCGTCAAGAACATCGCGCGCCCGATCCGGGTTTTTCGCGTTCATCTCGAATCCGGTGCCAGGCCCGTTCCGGAGCACCCGAGTGCGGTGGCCGCCCCTGTCGTCGCCAAGAAGCCTTCCATCGCCGTGCTGCCGCTCGTCAACATGAGCGGCGATCCCGAGCAGGAATTCTTCGCCGACGGGCTCACCGAGGACATCATCACCGAGCTGTCGCGCTTCCACGATCTGCTGGTGATCTCGCGCAACTCGAGCTTCGTGTACAAGGGCAAGGCCGTGAAGGTGCAGGACGTCGCGAAGGAATTCGCCGTCGACTATGTGCTGGAAGGCAGCGTGCGGAAGGCGGGCGGCCGGATCCGCGTCACCGTGCAGCTGATCGACGCCGTGGCCGACCGGCACGTTTGGGCCGAACGCTACGACCGCGAGCTTGCCGACATCTTCGCGATCCAGGACGAGATGACGCGCGCGATCGTGGCGACCTTGCCGGGGCGCGTCGAGGCTGCCGCGCATGACCGCGTCAAGCGCAAGCCGACCGACAACATGGCGGCCTACGAGTGCGTGCTTGCCGCCAAGGTGCTGCATCATCGCTCGGCACGGGACGACAACGCGGAGGCGCAGCGCCTGCTCGAGCGGGCCATCGTGCTTGACCCAAACTATGCCCATGCCCACGCCTGGCGGGCCTGCGTGCTCGGCCAGACCTGGGTCTACAACTGGTGCACCGACCGCGACGCGACCATGGCGCAGGTCGCCGCAGAGCTCGAGATCGCGCTCAAGCTCGACGACAATGACAGTGACGTGCACCGGATCCTCGCCGCGCTGAACCTTAACCGCGACGACCACGACAAGGCGGCCTTCCACCAGGAGCGCGCGCTCGCGCTGAACCCGAACTACGACCTCGTGGTCGTGCAGCAGGGCGAGCTCCTGACCTGGCTCGGGCGGCCCGAGGAGGGCATCGACTGGATCAAGCGGGCGATGCGCCTCAATCCGTTCCATCCGGAGCGCTTCTGGAGCCATCTCGGCCGGGCCTGCTATTGCGCCGAGAAATACGCCGACGCCGTCGAGGCGTTCTCGCGCATCACGCGCCCCGACCACACCCATCATGCCTTCCTCGCGGCGACCTTCGCGCAGATGGGCAACACGGTGGCGGCCTCTGCCCACGCCGCCGAGGTGCTGAAGCGCGAGCCGACCTTCTCGGTTGCCGCGCATCTGACAACCCAGCGCTACAAGTATGAGCCCGATCGGGCACGCTACGAGGCCGGCCTGCTCAAGGCAGGGCTGCCGGCCTGAAGGGGCGGAAAGCTATCTTGTCGGCAGAAGCGTGGCTCAGCGCAGCGAGGCGGTGCGGAGCACGAAGGACTGGGTCGTCAGGAGGGCGGTCGCCGAGCCCGAGAAACGGTCGCAGGTCATACCCATCATCGGATCTTCCGAGAAGGTCATGACGACGGCGGCCTGCGGCTTCACGAAATGAGTCCGCATCATGGTCATGTCGGTGTCGCCAAGCACCGTGGTCAGCATGGCATTGCTCGCGCTCGGCGCCAGCATCACCACGCGCATCCAGATATCGTTGCCCTTGGCAGCCGAGATCCGCGCGGAGGTGGTGATCACGCCCTGGCTCGGTGCGCCCTTGGCAACGACGGTGTTGATTTCGGTGCTAGGAACCGCGGCATTGCGCGTCGGGCGCACGTTGCGCGGGATCGGCGCGGTCGCTGCGACGATGTTTGCGCGATCGACCGGTGACGCCGCAGGCGCATAGGCCAGCGCCTTGTTGAAGTTTTCGGTTGTCGTGCTGGCAGTGGTCTGCGGATCGGTACCGCCGACCGCCTCGCGGGCCTTCAGCGCGGCTATCTGCGCCGCCGACGCCTGCTTCGGCGCCTCACCCTCGTCACCCCAGAAGCCGCGGGCATTGATGATGTCGGCAGGCGATTGCGGCGCGGTGTTCTCGGCCACCTGCACCATTTGCACCGCGGGCTTCGCCTTCGGCATCGGAACGAGCTGGGCGTCGGCGGCGGCGAGCTGGATGGCGGCGGCGAACTGCGGCTTGGCGCGCGGCAGCGGAACCGGATCGGCGGCTTTGGCGGGCGCGGCGGCGGCCACCACGGTGTTGGCGGCGGGCTTGTCGTTCACGCTGGCCGCGCCTTCGTCTTCATCGTCACTCGACTTGCCGCCACCGAACAGCTTCGCGAACAGGCTCGGCTTGCCGATGGTCGCGGCATCGTCACCATTGCCGCGGCGCTCGATATCGGCCTTGGCAAGCTCATAGCCCTTGAGCGGCGTGCCGTCGGTCGGGACATGGACTGTGCGGCCGTCGGGGAACACCCTGACCAGCTGATCGCGGGTCATGCGCGGCCAGTGGCGGATGCTACCGGTGTCGAGATGGACGAACGGCGAGCCCGAGGTCGGATAGAAGCCGACGCCGCCGCGCTGCAGGCGGAGGCCGGCGTAGCGGATCTGCTCCAGCGGCACGCCCGGGATGAAGAAGTCCATCGCATGCCCCAGCATGTGCTGGCTGTGGCGCGCAACGCCCGAGGAGCGGCGGCGGAGCATGGCGTTGGTCGCAGGGGCGCGATAGGCGGAGATGATCTGGATCGGCTGCTTGCCGCCGACGTCGTTATAGACGTCCCACAGGATGTCGAAGAGGTGACGGTCCATCACCGTTTCATCCTGGGAACGCCAGTCGCGCAGGAAGTGGTTGAGCTGCTTCAGCGCGCCTTCGTCGTAGCGGCCCTCGCGCTTGAAGGTGACGGTGAGGTCTTCGCCGGAATGGGTGTGGTGGAAGGAGAGGGTGCGGGTCTGGTTCAGCGCGGTGGCATCGTGCACCGATCCTGCGCCCGCCAACAGCAATAGCGCAGTCAGGCCGACTTGGTATCCGGCCTTAGGCAACGACAGCGGATTGCAGCGGCGTGCGAAGACAGCCAGCACTATGAGCCCACCCAGTCGACGAGCGTTCGGTCGGCATCTTTCGCAGACCCCCTGCGGAAGACGGTGAACGCTTTCTTAAAGCGGGAGGGTTAACCGAGGTTTACCGACCCGCCCCCAAGTTAGGCTTAACTAACTGGGCGACTGTGGCAAAAGATAGCCCTGCTCCCCGGCCGAGACCCGAAATGGTTAACGTAAACGATCTCGCCTTTTGAGCGAGATCGTTGATTTTGCTTCAAAATTTATCCCAATCGGGCCGAAATGCAGATTAGCGGGTGATCACCCGGCGCTGCTGCTGGGCCTGCCCACGACGGATCGGCTGCGGCTCCGGCTGTCCGAATCCCCCGAACAGGCGCTCGAAGAAGTTTGGTCCAGAGGAGCCAAAGCCGTTGTCGCCGGCGACATTGACGCCGGCGGGCAGGCTGCTGCTCGGCGGACGCGAGTAGCTCGGCTGGGAGTGCGCCACTACCGTCTCGAGATCCTTGCCGCGGCCGTTCCTGAGCAGCGACAGCATGGCGGCGTCGCGGCCGTAAACGTCCCTGCGCAATTGCAGCTTGCCGGCATCGTCCACGAACGCGGTCTGGTAGGTGATGTTTACCGGGATCGGCGTCGGGAATTTCAGGTCGACCTCGCTCGAACCGTACATGCTGCGGATCCGCTCCGGCGTGTAGTGCTGGTTCGGCTCGGTAATGTTGAGCAGGACGGCGGCGTACTGATCGGGATTCTGCACGCGCATGCAGCCGTGGCTGAAAGCGCGCTCGTCCTTCGCGAACAGGTACTTGTCCGGCGTGTCGTGCTGATAGACCAGGAACTTGTTCGGGAAGTTGAAGCGGATGCGGCCGAGCGCGTTGGCTTCACCCGGCGGCTGCGAAATGTGGATCGAGCCGTCGCGGTTGCGCTCGAGCCTGAGGCCCATGCGCTGCAGCACCGTCGGATCCTGCTGCAGGGCCGGCAGATATTCGTTGTAGATGATCGACGGCGGCACGTTCCAGGTCGGATTGACCGTGATGTACTTCATCGTCTCGGTCAGAAGCGGCGTGGCATGCTGGCCGGGCTTCCCGGTGACGACGCGGGTGGTCCAGACCGGCGCGCCGTTCTGCATCACCTTCAGCGTGTAGTCCGGGATGTTGAGGATCACATAGGCATTGCCGACACTGGCGGCGCCGAGCTGGCGCGGCAGCCAGCGCCAGCGCTCCATGTTGACGATCACGGTGTCGATCTGCCGGTCGCGCTTCGGATTGTTCAGCGCCTTGACCGTGCGCTCGTCGAGAACGCCGGTCGGCTTGAGGTCGACGCTGCTCTGGAATTTCTCCACCGCCCGCGCGACCGTCGCGTCATACTTGGTGCTGTCGGCATCCTCGGTGATGCCGAGCTTGTTGCGCAGGTCCGGCACGCGCGGATCGTCCATCTCGACCGCAGCCTGCTTCTTGCGCGCCGGCAAATATTTCAGCGTCGGACCGTCCGCGATCGTGATGACCGGACCGTCGCCCTGGCCGCGCAGCTCGGCGAGCTTCTTCTTCAGCTCCTTGTAGAGCTTCTGCGGCGGGTTGTAGCCGTCGAGCGCGGCGGAGGCGTCCTTGGCGGAGGTCACATTGGCGAACACTTCCGCCGGATCGATCGGGTGCTCCGGATAGAGAATGTCCGCCGACACCTGCGACCAGTGCATGCGGCCGCTCTGGGCCTGGCGGGCGTAGTCCAGCATGCTGGCGGCGAGCTTCAGCTCGGCGTCGGCCAGCGCGTCCGGCGACGTCGCCGCGGCGAAATCCGGCACCGGATAGTCTGATGCATCGAGGCCGTCGGCGGCCGCGTCCTTCAGGCGGGCGATGACGCCCTTGCCGGCGTCGGTCAGCTTGCCAGCCTTGGTGAACACCGGCGCGTATTCGCGAGCGGAATAGAATTTCTCGGCCGCCGCGCGCTCGTTCTTGCGGTCGAAGCTACGCAGCGACTTGCTGGCGAGCAGTTCGCGCAGCTTGTCGGCAACCGGCTGGTCCTCGGCGGCAACGTTGCTTGCCGCCTTCGCCGGTTCGCCCGCCGGCGCTGCGGCGGTCGCGGGAGCAGGAGCTGTGGCCGGCGCCGCTGCCGTTGCAGGCGCGGGGCTTGCGGCAGGCGCGGTGGCCGTTGCGGGGGCGGGGGTGGCCGCCGCCGGCGCGACGGCGGTATCGGTCTTCGGTGCATCGGCGGGCTTCGTCGCCGGCGCGGTCGCGACATCGGCGGGCTTCGGCTCGACGGCCTTTGCAGTCGCGCTCGGCTCTGCCGGCTTGGCGTCGACCGGTTTTGTCTCAGCGGGTTTGGCCTCGGTGGCGTGCACATCCGCTGGCTTCACGTCGGCCGGCTTGGCTGCATCGGGCAGCGCGGCGGTGGTGTCGGCCTTGAAATCGCTTGCGGTGGGGGGCGGCACGTTGGCCGGTTCGGGGCGCGGGATCGCCGCGTCGATCGCGAGTTCCGAAGCGCTGGAGTGCGGCGTGTCCTGCGCGAGGGCCGAGGTCGCGGACACCGTGAGGAAGGTTGCCGCGACGGCCATCAATACGCGGTCAAATCCTCGACGGTTGTTCGAACAGTCACGCATCGTCACACCCCCTGGGTGAAACTGCCCCTCATCAAGCTGGAACAGTTCAAATCAGAATTTGGTTTCATAGCTTGCGCGAAAGCGCCGGCCTCTCGATCGACTCGCACGCCTGCACACAACGAACGCAGACGATACCTTTGCCCCTCTCATGCAGCCAGCGCCATGCGGGGCAACTCACGACAAACTGACCTCGAAGCAGCTGATTTCGCTCCGGGCTGTGCGTTTTTGCCACGCGGCACAGCCTTTGTCTGTCACCGCCACGACACGGTTCAAAAGGTTCCCTGGTGTGGCCCTGTCGGCCTCGAGGGCTAAGTAGCGTCGCTTGCGCGCGCGCCGGCCGCGGCTTCGTCGAGCTTGCGGTAGAGTGTCGAGCGGCCGATCTTGAGGCGGCGCGCGACCTCCGACATCTGTCCGCGATAATGCGAAATCGCGAAGCGGATGATCTCGTTCTCGAGATCTTCCAGGGGGCGCACCTCGCCCGCGGCACTGAGCATGGAAAGGCCGCCGGCGGTGGGCAGGGAGGTGGCAACCGGTATTTCATTACCGGAAATCATAGCGGGGGCCGTGGAAGGCGACACCACCAGCGGCTCGCCCTGCAGCGATTTGCCATCCGGCGCCGGATGCGCCGTTCCTTGCGGGAAATCGGCGAGCCCGAGCTGGTCGCCGTCGCTCATCACCACGGCGCGATACACGGTGTTCTCGAGCTGGCGGATGTTGCCCGGCCAGTCGAGCTGCGAGAGGTGAGCCATCGCCTCGCCGCTGATGCCGGTGATGTTGCGGTTCTCCTCGGCGCAGAACCGCGCCAGGAAATGCCGCAGCAGATGCGGGATGTCTTCGCGCCGCTGTCGCAGCGCCGGAATGGTCAGTGGCAGCACGTGCAGGCGATAGAACAGGTCCTCGCGGAACTGGCCGCCTTTCACGAGATCAAGCAGCTTGCGGTTGGTCGCCGAGATGATGCGAACATCGACCTTGACCGGCTTGCGGCCGCCGACCGCCTCCACGGTGCCTTCCTGCAGGGCGCGCAGCAATTTCACCTGCGTGGCCAGCGGCAATTCACCAACCTCGTCGAGGAACAGCGTGCCGCCATGCGCTTCGACGAACTTGCCCTGATGGCGCTCGGTGGCGCCGGTGAAGGCGCCCTTCTCATGGCCGAACAGGATCGATTCGACGAGATTGTCCGGGGATCGCGCCGCAATTCACCGCAACGAACGGCTTGGCCTTGCGCTCGCTGCTGCCGTGAATGGCGCGCGCGAACAGTTCCTTGCCGACGCCGGATTCGCCCTCGATCAGCACCGGGATCGTCGAGGACGCGGCCTTTTGCGCGGTGCGCAACACCCCGGCCATCGCCTCGCTGCGGGTGATGATATCGGAGAAGGTCAGCCGGCCCTCGCGGCTGTGGCGAATCCGCTGCAATTCGCCCTTCAGCGCCGAGGCGTTGAGGGCGTTGCGCAGGGAAACCTGCAGCCGCTCGAACCCGACCGGCTTGACGACGAAATCCTGGGCACCGGCGCGCATCGCCGACACGACATTGTCGATGCCGCCATGCGCGGTCTGCACGATGACCGGGACGGTCAAACCAGCTTCACGAATTTTTGCGAGGACTCCAAGACCGTCGAGGCCCGGCATCACGAGGTCGAGCACGACGGCGTCAATCGCCTGCGTCTCGGATGCGGTCAGGGCCGCGATCGCCGCGTCGCCACTGTCCACGACGAGGGGCTCATAGCCGCACTTCTGCACCATGTTTTCAACCAAACGGCGCTGTACTGCGTCGTCATCGGCGATCAAAATGGTGGCAGCCATGGTTTTCCCCGCACGCTACGTTTATTTGTCTCGAATCGGGGCAATGTCGCCGATGCCGATTAACGCACTCTTAAATGTTGCAAACCCGCATTTATTCCGCCGCCGCCGACATCTTTCCGACTGAACCAAGGTTACGAACAAGATGACCTCGCGCTCCAAAACTGCATCCAGCAAGTCTGCCCTCAGCAAGGCCGCTCTCCGCAAGGAAGCCGCGTTGCGCAAGACGGCCGCGCAACGCAAGTCGTCCGCAGGCGGCCCGGCGGCGAGAAAGGCAGCCAGCAAGACCGGCAAGCTTCCGGAATGGAATCTGGCAGATCTCTACTCCGGTATCGATGCGCCTGAGGTCGCACGCGACTTGCAGAAAATGGACGCAGATTGCGTCGCGTTTGAGACCGACTACAAGGGCAAGCTTGCCGAAAATACCGCCAAGGAGGGCGGCGGAAAGTGGCTGGCCGAGGCGATCAGGCGCTATGAGGCGATCGACGATTTGGCTGGCCGTCTCGGCTCTTACGCCGGCCTGGTCCATGCCGGCGACAGCGTCGATCCCGCGATCTCGAAATTCTACGGTGATGTCTCCGAGCGGCTGACCGCCGCGTCGGTGCATCTGTTGTTCTTCTCGCTCGAGCTCAATCGCGTCGACGACGATATGATCGAGCGCGCGATGGCCGAACCCGAGCTCGGCCATTACCGGCCGTGGATCGAGGATCTGCGCAAGGACAAGCCATACCAGCTCGAGGATCGGGTCGAGCAGCTGTTCCACGAAAAGGCGCAAAGCGGCTATGCGGCCTGGAACCGGCTGTTCGACCAGACCATCTCCGGTCTGCGTTTCAAGGTCGGCGGCAAGGAGCTCGCGATCGAGCCGACGCTGAACCTGCTGCAGGACAAGGCGGGGGACAAGCGCAAGGCTGCCGCGCAGGCGCTGGCCAAGACCTTCAAGGACAATGAGCGTAGCTTCGCGTTGATCACCAATACGCTCGCCAAGGACAAGGAAATCTCCGACCGCTGGCGCGGCTTCCAGGATGTCGCGGATTCCCGCCATCTCAACAACCGCGTCGAGCGCGAGGTGGTCGATGCGCTAGTCGCCTCGGTGCGCGCGGCCTATCCGAAGCTGTCGCACCGCTATTACGCGCTGAAGGCCGGCTGGTTCAAAAAGAAGAAGCTGCCGCACTGGGACCGTAACGCCCCGCTGCCGTTCGCGGCGACCGGCACCATCGCCTGGCCCGAGGCGCGCAACATGGTGCTGTCGGCCTATAGCGGCTTCTCGCCCAGGATGGCCGCGATTGCCGAGCGCTTCTTCGACGATCGCTGGATCGATGCGCCGGTCCGTCCCGGCAAGGCGCCGGGCGCGTTCTCGCATCCGACCACGCCGTCGGCGCATCCCTATGTGCTGATGAACTATCAGGGCAAGCCGCGCGACGTGATGACGCTGGCGCACGAGCTCGGTCATGGCGTCCATCAGGTGCTGGCGGCGAAGAACGGCGCGCTGATGGCGCCGACGCCGCTGACGCTCGCGGAAACCGCAAGCGTGTTCGGCGAGATGCTGACCTTCAAGCGGCTATTGTCCCAGACCAGGAACGCCAAGCAGCGTCAGGCGCTGCTCGCGGGCAAGGTCGAGGACATGATCAATACCGTGGTGCGGCAGATCGCGTTCTATTCATTCGAGCGCGCGGTTCATACCGAGCGCAAGAACGGCGAACTCACCGCCGAGCGGATCGGCCAGATCTGGCTCAGCGTGCAGGGCGAGAGCCTGGGGCCGGCGATCGAGATCAAGCCGGGCTACGAGACGTTCTGGATGTACATTCCGCACTTCATCCACTCGCCGTTCTACGTCTATGCCTATGCGTTCGGCGATTGCCTCGTGAACTCGCTCTATGCGGTCTACGAGCACGCGTCCGAAGGCTTTGCCGAGCGCTATCTCGACATGCTCGCCGCCGGCGGCACCAAGCACTACTCCGAGCTGCTGCGGCCGTTCGGGCTCGACGCCAAGGACCCCAAATTCTGGGACGGCGGCCTGTCCGTCATCGCCGGCATGATCGACGAACTGGAGGCGATGGGCTGAGGCCCATCGGCGTTCCGGCCGGGCCGGGCGGCAGCCGGTCCCGTGCCAGTTTCGTTGGGCGTTTTTTGCGCCTGACGGCATGATCGTTCCATGACGCCTGCGTTTGGGACGGCAATCCTGCCGAGGGGCTGGCGCGGCGTCGTCGCTCGAACGTGGATCGGGGACGATTTGCGCTTCAAATCGCCCGATCGGGACCGCGCCGTTGCCCTGCCTATCCGTTTGCGGTAATGGCTCGCGGAGGAACGCGAATTTCTGACTGGGGACAGCGATGGCAGACCATAGCGAAGTGGCCTACACGACCGCCGACGGCAACGATTACGTGGGCGCATGAGCAGACCTATGAAGGGTTTCTCATGCTGGTCAAATGGGGCACCATCAGCGTCGCCATTATTCTCGCCCTGATGGCCTATTTCCTGGTCTGATCCTTAAGATCGGCTAGCGGCGCCGCCGTCCCGCGGCGGTGCCGGAATTCCTGTCGAACCCGGATCTAAAAACCGGGTATCCAAATCTGGCGAAAATAACGCTAGTTTGAAGACGTGTGCGCCGCTCGCGCCGCCGGAGGGCCCATGAAGATTGCCGTTGCCAAGGAAATTGATCCGTCCGAGCCGCGGGTTGCGGCCTCGCCCGATACCGTGAAGAAGTTCAAGGCACTCGGCGCCGAGGTCGCGGTCGAGCCCGGCGCGGGCATCAAGTCGGGCCTTCCCGATTCGGAGTTCACCGCGGTTGGCGCCACCGTCAGTGCCGACGCGCTCAAGGACGCCGACATCATCATCAAGGTGAAGCGGCCGGAAGCCTCCGAACTTTCCAAATACAAGCGCGGCGCGCTGGTCATCGCGATCATGGATCCCTACGGCAACGAGGCCGCGCTGAAGGCGATTGCCGATGCCGGCGTGTCCGCCTTCGCGATGGAATTGATGCCGCGCATCACCCGCGCGCAGGTGATGGACGTCTTGTCCTCGCAGGCCAATCTGGCCGGCTACCGCGCCGTGATCGAGGGCGCCGAGGCGTTTGGCCGCGCCTTCCCGATGATGATGACCGCCGCCGGCACCGTTCCGGCCGCCAAGGTGTTCGTGATGGGCGTCGGCGTCGCCGGCCTGCAGGCGATCGCGACCGCGCGGCGGCTCGGCGCCGTCGTCACCGCGACCGACGTGCGCCCGGCCACCAAGGAACAGGTCGAATCGCTCGGCGCGAAATTCCTCGCCGTCGAGGATGAGGAATTCAAGAACGCGCAGACCGCCGGCGGCTACGCCAAGGAAATGTCCAAGGAGTACCAGGCCAAGCAGGCCGCGCTGACCGCCGAGCACATCAAGAAGCAGGACATCGTGATCACGACCGCGCTGATCCCGGGCCGTCCGGCACCAATGCTCGTCACCGGCGAGATGGTGAAATCGATGAAGCCCGGCTCGGTGCTGGTCGATCTCGCGGTCGAGCGCGGCGGCAATGTCGAGGGCGCGAGGCCCGGCGAAGTGGTCGAGACCGATGGCATCAAGATCGTCGGCTACACCAATGTCGCAGGCCGTGTTGCGGCGTCGGCCTCGGGGCTCTACGCGCGCAACCTGTTCTCGTTCATCGAGACGATGGTCGACAAGGCCAACAAGGCGCTCGCGGTCAATTGGGACGACGAACTGGTGAAGGCCACCGCGCTGACCAAGGACGGCGCCGTCATCCATCCCAACTTCCAGCCGAAGTAAGGAGAGAAGCCATGGAGCATCTCGCGCAGGCCGTCGATCCGTTCGTGTTCCGGCTGTCGATTTTCGTCCTCGCCGTGTTTGTCGGCTATTTCGTGGTGTGGTCGGTGACGCCGGCGCTGCATACGCCGCTGATGAGCGTGACCAACGCGATCTCGTCGGTGATCGTGGTCGGCGCGCTGCTTGCGGTCGGCGTCGGCATGGTCTCGAGCGGTTCGGGCTGGGCCCGCGGCTTCGGCTTCGTCGCGCTGATCTTCGCCTGCGTGAACATCTTCGGCGGCTTCCTGGTCACCCAGCGCATGCTCGCGATGTACAAGAAGAAAGCCAAGTGAGCGGCAATCACCTCGGGGTGATGAGGATTTTGGGGGACCTGAGATGAGCGCCAATCTCTCTGCACTGTTGTACCTCGTGGCGGGGGTGCTGTTCATCCTGTCGCTGCGCGGCCTGTCGAGCCCGGCGTCGTCGCGCCAGGGCAACATGTTCGGCATGATCGGCATGGCGATCGCCGTCGGCACCACGCTGGCGAGCCATCCGCCGGCCGACGGCGTGGCCTGGCTGCTGGTGATCCTCGCGGTCGCGATCGGCGGCGGCATCGGCGCCGTCATTGCGCGCCGGGTGCCGATGACCTCGATGCCCGAGCTCGTCGCCGCGTTCCACTCGCTGGTCGGCATGGCCGCGGTGCTGGTCGCCGCCGGCGCGTTCTATGCGCCCGAGGCGTTCGACATCGGCACGCCCGGCAATATCCATCCGCAGAGCCTGGTCGAGATGTCGCTCGGCGTCGCGATCGGCGCGCTGACCTTCACCGGCTCGGTGATCGCGTTCCTGAAGCTGTCGGCGCGGATGAGCGGCGCGCCGATCATACTGCCGTTCCGCCACGTCATCAACATCGTGCTGGCGCTGGCTCTGGTGTTCTTCATCGTCGGCCTCGTGATGAGCGGCAGCGCGCTCGACTTCTGGCTGATCACCATCATCGCGCTGGCGCTCGGCGTGCTGATGATCATCCCGATCGGCGGCGCCGACATGCCGGTCGTGATCTCGATGCTGAACTCGTACTCCGGCTGGGCCGCGGCCGGCATCGGCTTCACGCTCGGCAATTCGGCGCTGATCATCACCGGCGCGCTGGTCGGCTCCTCCGGCGCGATCCTGTCCTACATCATGTGCCACGCGATGAACCGCTCGTTCATCTCGGTGATCCTCGGCGGCTTCGGCGGCGAGACCGCCGCGGCCGGCGGCGGCTCGGGCGAGCAGAAGCCCGCCAAGCTCGGCTCGGCGGATGACGCCGCCTTCATCATGAAGAACGCCTCCAAGGTCATCATCGTGCCCGGCTACGGCATGGCGGTGGCGCAGGCCCAGCACGCGCTGCGCGAGATGGCCGACATCCTGAAGAAGGAAGGCGTCGAGGTGAAATACGCCATTCACCCGGTCGCGGGCCGCATGCCCGGCCACATGAACGTGCTGCTGGCCGAGGCCAACGTGCCCTATGACGAGGTGTTCGAGCTCGAGGACATCAACTCGGAGTTCGCCCAGGCCGACATCGCCTTCGTGATCGGCGCCAACGACGTCACCAACCCGGCGGCGGAAGAGGACAAGACCTCGCCGATCTACGGCATGCCGGTGCTGCAGGTCTGGAAGGCCGGCACCGTGATGTTCATCAAGCGCTCGCTCGCCTCGGGCTATGCCGGCATCGACAACCCGCTATTCTACCGCGACAACACCATGATGTTGCTCGGCGACGCCAAGAAGGTCACCGAGAACATCGTCAAGGCGATGTAAGGCGGTATCGATGGCGCTGAACCGGGAGTGGCATCGAGCGCATCGCATGCCGCCCCGGGCGACGCGCGAGCAGCGCATCAAGTGGCACGTCGCGCATGCGGCGGCATGCGCGTGCCGGCCGGTCCCCGACAGCATCAAGGCAGACGTCGAGAAGCTGCTCAAGCTCCGCGGCAAAGCATAGCCGCGGCCACCGCTGATGGCGCTGGCACTCGCAATCCTGAAATGGTTCCTGATCGCCGCGGTCGTCGTCTATCTCGGCGGGCTCGCGGTGCTGTACGTCAAGCAGCGCGAGTTGCTGTTTCCGATCCCGCCGGTCGGACGGACTGCGCCGGCAGCCGCGGGCCTTCCCGAAGCGGAAGAGCATGTCCTGGCCACCGGCGACGGCGAGAAGGTCATCGTCTGGCACGTGCCGGCGAAGCCGGGCCGGCCCGTCGTGCTGTTCTTTCATGGCAATGGCGATTTCCTTGCCGGGCGCGTGGCGCGCTTCAAGGCCATCACGGCCGACGGCACCGGGCTGGTGGCGCTGTCCTTTCGGGGTTACGCAGGGTCGAGCGGGTCTCCGAGCGAGCAAGGACTGCTGCAGGACGCCGCGGCGGCCTACGCCTTCACCACCGCGCGCTACCGCGCCGAGCAGATCGTGGCCTGGGGATTCTCGCTCGGCAGCGGCGTTGCGGTCGCGCTCGCCGCCCAACATCCCCTCGGCAAGCTGATCCTCGAGGCGCCGTATACGTCGACCGCTGACGTCGCCGGCGCGCATTTCTGGTATGTGCCGGTCAGCCTCCTGATGCGCGATCAATTCCACTCCGACCGTCTCATCGCGCAGGTCCAGGCGCCGCTCCTGATCATGCATGGCACCGACGATCCGGTGATCCCGATTCGCTTCGGCGAGCGCCTGTTCGGCCTCGCCCATGAGCCCAAGCAATTCGTGCGACTGCCCGGTGGCGGGCACGACAATCTCGACGATTTCGGTGCGATGGCGACGGCGCGGCGGTTTATCGACGCCGCAAGAGGCTGACGGCTGCGATTGTCTGTCGCATAATCGCGCCAGCGAAGTAAGGGGACCCCACGATGAGCGCACACGGACCGATGCCGCGGTCGGCCTGGCTGTATCCCGTTCTGGCGGTGCTGCTGTTTGCCGCGGTCACGGCCACCGGCTACGGCTTCGCGCCATCGGCCGGGGGCTGGGTGTTCGCGGCGGTGCTGCTGGTGATTCTGTTCGGCACCGTGTTCGCGGCCGTCCACCATGCCGAGATGATCGCCGAGCGGATCGGCGAGCCGTTCGGCACGCTGCTCCTGACGCTCGCGGTGACGATCATCGAGGTGGCGCTGATCTCGACCATCATGCTGGGCGACACGCCGGCGCCGACCCTGGCGCGCGACACCGTGTTCGCGGTGGTGATGATCGTCTGCAACGGCCTGGTCGGGCTCTGCATCTTCATCGGCGGCATCCGCTACCGCGAGCAGGATTTTCAGATCACCGGCGC
This sequence comes from Bradyrhizobium sp. USDA 3315, assembly GCF_054056795.1. Lineage (NCBI taxonomy): Bacteria > Pseudomonadati > Pseudomonadota > Alphaproteobacteria > Hyphomicrobiales > Nitrobacteraceae > Bradyrhizobium > Bradyrhizobium sp. USDA 3315. Next base: position 3,142,447 of record NZ_JBSRYP010000001.1, read on the forward strand.
CAACCTCTACCTCAGCGTGCTGTTCGTGCTCGCGACCATCACGCTCGATATGCCGAATTTCACGCTCACCGCGCCGGGCCCGATCTATTCCACGGCCCAGCTCGCGGTGATCAGCGTCGTGACCCTGCTGCTTTATGCGGTGTTCCTTTATACCCAGACCATCCGTCACCGCGATTATTTCGTCAGCGACGCCAACGAGGCGGCGGCGCATGGCGAGGTGATGTCGGACCGCATGACGGCGATCAGCGTTGCGCTGTTGCTGGTTTCGCTGCTGGCGGTGGTGCTGCTGGCGAAGAAATTCTCGCTGGTGGTCGATGTCGTCACCGTCAAGATCGGCGCGCCGCCGGCCTTTGCCGGCCTGGTGGTGGCGGCCCTGATCCTGTTGCCGGAGAGCGTTGCCGCTGTGTCGGCGGCGCGCAAGAACGACCTGCAGAAGAGCATCAACCTCGCGCTCGGCTCGTCGATCGCCACCATCGGGCTCACGGTTCCCGCGGTGGCGGTAGCCGCCTATGCGCTCGACAAGCAATTGGTGCTCGGGCTCAGCAACCAGCATATGCTGATCCTGCTGCTCACCTTCATGGTCAGCATGCTCACCTTCGGAACCGGCCGCACCAACATCCTGTTCGGGCTGGTTCACATGGTGGTGTTCGCCGTGTTCGTGTTCATGGTTTTCGTGCCGTAGAGCATGATCCGCTTAAAAAAATTGGAGAAAATGACGATGCTCAGTGCCAAATCGGATGTGCAGGTGGATACGGCGGAAGTCCGGGTGACCGAATGGCGCCTCGCGCCGGGCAGCGCCACCGGCCACCACACCCATGAGATGGACTATGTCATCGTTCCGATCACGGCGGGCGAGATGACGATCGTGGCGCCGAACGGCGAGCGCTCGAAGGCGCAGCTCGGAGCCGGCAAATCCTATTTCCGCAAGGCCGGGGTCCAGCACGACGTGCTCAACGAGACGGCCAGCGAGATCGTGTTCCTCGAGGTCGAACTCAAGCCCTGACGCGGCGCGAGAACCAAGCAAGGAACCCTGCACCCGCCGAATGGCAGGTCCGAGCCGGCGCGGCTGTGGAAATTCATAACCCGTTAACGGCTGCGCGATGATCTAGCAGGCGGATGCGGCCTGCGCAGGGGACGCCTCCGGCTGAAACCAAAGCGACACCAAAGGTGACGTCGGAACGGGGGTTTGCCACCGATCCGACGCAGTTGATCCCTGAATGTGCCTCAAAGTTCCAGCATGTAATACCGGGGTGGGGAGTGGCAGGTCATGCTGAGTTACCTGAAGAAATTTGTGATGGACATCTTACCCTCGGTGGCAGCGACCATCATCGGGGCGTACATCGTTAATCACTACATCGTGGCCAAGCCGGAAGCACCGTCAGCCGCAGCCGTGACCGCCGCAGTCAATCCCAAGGCAGATCCGAAAGCCGCCGCCAAGCCCGCCACCGTCGTCAGCAGCCTCCCCGAAGCCGGTGTGAAGGCCAAGGGCATGTCCGAGCGCACGCTGATCGAGCGGTCGGCGTCCGAGAAGGCCACCGTCACCGAGAAGCCTGCCGAGAAATCGGCCGAACCCAAATCGGCCGACGCAAAGCCTGACGTGCCGGCCGATACCGCCAGCATCCCGGCCGACACCCGCCATCATCCGGCGGCGCCGAAGGCCGTCGCGAAGGTCGCGCCCGCCGCGCCGCAGCCGGCCGCGCCCGCGACGTCAGCCGCACCGGTCGAGGCTGCTGTGACGCCTGAGGAAAGCCGCGACGCCAACGACCTCGCGCGCGCCGCCATCGAGCGGCTGCGCAAGGAGCGTCCGCAGGAGGCAGCGCGGTCCCAGGATGCCACGCGCACCGATCTCGCTCGCCTGCCTGAGGCGCAGCGTCCGGCAGCCACATCGGCGATCCGGCCGTTGCCGCCGCCGATCATGGTGTCGAGCCCGTCCACTGACAATGTCGATCAATCCTCGCAGCCGCGTCCGCCCTATGCCGGCGGCGGCCAGGATTCCAACCGGCTGACGCCGCCGGCCGACATTCCGGTCCCGGTGGTGCAGGCCCCGCTCGACCTGCGCGCCGAGGCGATCATGCCGGCGCAGAAGAACGAGCGCACGTCGGTGACCGACGACATGTTCTCCGGCATGAAGTCGATGTTCCACGCCGTCCTGCCGAAGTAGCCGCAGCGCCGCTCGATCGTTCCTGACGGGTTGTCTTCACGCCAAGCGCTAGCCGCCGGTGCGCGCCAGTCCGCTGCGCGCATTGCCGTCGCCTGGCCGCAGCGCGAGCGCGCGATTGTAGGACGCCGCCGCCTTGGCCTTGTCGCCGAGCCGCTCATAGGCCTGGCCGCGCGTGCTCCACGCCGCAACATTGCCGGGATCGGCCTGCACCGCCTCGTCGAGATCGCTGGCGGCCTGCTTGGCCTTGTCGAGCGCGAGGTAGCTGGTGGCACGGCCGACCAGGGGCTCGGCCTTCTGCGGCGACAGCCCGCTGGCTGCCGTGAAATCGTCGATCGCCTGCTGATGCTGTCCGCGGACCTGATAGATCAGGGCGCGGCCGTAGAGCGCCTGGATGTTGTAAGGGTCGGCCGCCAGCGCCTGTTCAAACTCCGCCATCGCCTCGTCGAGCTTGCCGGAGCGCGCCAGCACCTGAGCACGCGTGGTGTGATCCTTGGCGCTGTTGACGTCTTGCGGGGTGATGGTGTCGGCGGCGGGCTTGTCGGCGGTGGCAGCGGGCTTCGGCTTGTCGTCCGAGGAGCCCCATGAACCGAGGTCGAAGGAGCAGCCGCCGAGCGGCAGGCCGAGAACCACTGCAATGATGACGAGATGCGGCGCGCAACGGCGGTGCGCGGGTCCTGGAAAGAGCGGGCGGGATACCGGATCAGCCGTCATGCAAAATGCTCTTGCCGGTCGCTTTGCATGGGTACCCCGGAACGCGGCGTGCTTCAAAACGACAACGCGGGCCCGTGGCCCGCGCTGTTAGACTTCCATACAGGCAAAACGGTTCAGCGAGGGCCGCGACCGGCGCCTGCACCGCCCGGACGGCCGCCGCGGTCGCCACCGGGGCCAGCGCCGAACACTGGCTTCGGCTTCATCGGCAGCAGGCCTTCGCGCTGCAGCTTCTTGCGCGCCAGCTTGCGTGCGCGGCGCACGGCTTCGGCCTTTTCGCGGGCCTTCTTCTCAGACGGCTTTTCGTAATGACCGCGGAGCTTCATCTCGCGGAAAATGCCCTCGCGCTGCATCTTCTTCTTCAGCGCCTTCAGGGCTTGGTCGACATTGTTATCGCGGACGAGAACCTGCACGCGGCATCCTCTTTTGAATTGATCGGTTCGGAATTCTGGCGAGGTGAAGGGGCGGCAAAAGGCCTGCCTCTTAACCCTAGGCGCGCGCATGTATCAGACAAACGCGCAGATGTCCACCGGTCGAGTGACTTTCGGGCCTAGTAAAGCCACGAAATAGGGCGAAAATGCCATTGTGCGGCCCCGATTTGGGTGGTTTGGCGCCCAGATGAGGGCCGCTCCCGGCGTTTTGGATAACCCGGACATTGGAAATAGGGGAGATGCGAGATGGAGATGAAGAAATACGCTGCCGAGGCCATCGGTACGTTCTGGCTCACATTCGCTGGTTGCGGCAGCGCGGTGATCGCGGCCGGCTTTCCGCAGGTCGGGATCGGCCTGGTCGGCGTGTCACTGGCCTTCGGGCTGAGCGTGGTGACCATGGCCTATGCGATCGGCCATATCTCGGGTTGCCACCTCAACCCGGCGGTGACCGTCGGGCTCGCCGCGGGTGGGCGTTTCCCGGGCGGCCAGGTGCTGCCCTACATCATCGCGCAGGTTGTGGGCGCGATCATCGCGGCCTGGCTGCTCTATGTGATCGCGAGCGGCGCGCCCGGCTTCGATGTCAGCAAGGGCTTTGCCTCCAACGGCTATGACGCGCATTCACCCGGCCAGTACAACATGGTGGTGTGCTTCATCACCGAGGTGGTGATGACCATGATGTTCCTGTTCATCATCATGGGATCGACCCATGGCAAGGCGCCCGCCGGCTTCGCACCGCTCGCCATCGGCCTCGCGCTGGTGATGATCCATCTCGTCAGCATTCCCGTCACCAACACTTCGGTGAATCCGGCGCGCAGCACCGGGCCGGCGCTGTTCGTCGGCGGCTGGGCGCTGGGACAGCTCTGGCTGTTCTGGGTCGCACCGCTGATCGGCGGCGCGCTCGGCGGCGTAATCTATCGCTGGCTCAGCGACGAACCGACCGGCATCGTCGCCGGCGCGAAGACGGCGTGATCGGCGAGAGCGTTTTCGAGCGAAGTGGACGCCGGTTCGCGTGAAGAAAACGCGTAAGCAAAAATCCAGAATATCGGTTCTGATTGAATCAGAACCGATGCTCTAATGGATCGTGGTTGCCACGATCCCATTTCCATCGATGCGACGAAGGCGGCTATGGGCCGATTTTGTTGCAAAAGTCGGTTGAGTGAGGCCTCGAACGATGATTCCGTTGTGTTGACGCGATTCTCGGCGAGGTCGATCCATGATGGGCCGTCTGAAGAGTGACCAAGGTCAACTGTTCTACGAGTTTCGTCTTGGCGATGCGGTCCCCGAAGATCATTTGGTGCGGACGATCGATGCTGCTCTCGATCTGTCGTGGCTTCGCGGCGAGCTTGCGTCCCATTATGCGTCCATGGGTCGTCCGTCGATCGACCCTGAACTGATGATCCGGATGCTGGTGGTGGGGTATGTCTTTGCGATCCGCTCGGAGCGATTGATCTGCCGCGAAGTACAGGTGAACCTCGCCTATCGCTGGTTCTGCAGGCTTGGCATCGAAGATGCTATTCCCGACCATTCAGCGTTCTCGCGTGCCCGCAACGAGCGTTTCCGCGAGGGAGATGTTTTTCGCCATGTGTTTGAGCGGGTCGTCGAGGCGTGTATTGCGGCCGGTCTGGTTGGTGGTGAAGGCTTTGCAGTTGATGCGAGCCTGATTGCGGCCGACGCCAACAAGCGGCGCTCGATCGCGGGTCAGGATTGGCGCAGGGATCGCGATCCGGCGAGGTCCAGCCGCGCCGTGAAGGAGTATCTGGCGACTCTCGAAGACACGGCATGGGGTGCCGCTACGGAGGTTGTGCCGAAGTTCGTCTCGCCATCCGATCCCGCGGCGCAGTGGACCGGCGCACACAAAGGGGCGGCATTCTTCGCCTACTCTGACAACTATCTCATCGACATGAAGTTCGGCGTCATCTTGGACGTCGAGGCGTCTCGTGCCATTCGGCAAGCCGAAGTCGGTACCGCAAAGACAATGATCGAACGAACAGAGGAACGTTTTGGCCTCAAGCCGGAGCGGCTCGCGGCCGATACCGCTTATGGATCGGCGCCGATGCTGAACTGGCTGGTAGAGAAGGACATCGCGCCACACATTCCGGTCATCGACAAGTCAAAGCGCGAGGATGGCACCTTCTCGCGCAACGACTTTCGATATGATCCGGCCGGCGACGTCTACCACTGCCCAGGCGGAAAGCGGCTCGGGACAAGCGGCACAGCACACGAGGGCAAGACGCTCTTGTACCGCGCAAGCAAGCTCGACTGCGATGTTTGCCCGCTCAAACCGCAGTGCTGCCCAAAGGAGCCCTCACGCAAGATCCCGCGCGACGTCCATGAGCGCGCCCGAGACGTTGCACGCTCCTTCGCTGGCACCGAGGCCTTTGAACAGTCGCGACGTGAGCGAAAGAAGATTGAGATGCGGTTCGCACACCTGAAGCGCATCCTGAGGCTCGGCCGACTGCGACTGCGTGGCCCACGAGGCGCCCAGGATGAGTTTGTTCTGGCCGCCATCGCTCAGAACCTACGGCGGCTCGCGAGCCTGGTCGCGCGGCCGCCACCGGCACACACGGTGTACACCGCGTAGAGTTGCGTAGAGAGCGTCAGGGCCGGCAAACCAAAGCCGGTCGTCCTTGGCGAGATGGCCGAACAATCCATCGCGAGCAGCCGACTTTTGCAACAAAATCGGCCGCGTGTGGAATTATCCCTTGCGGGCCGGCGTCACTTCGGTGACGTGCCCCATCTTGCGGCCGGGGCGCGGCGTGCCCTTGCCGTACAGATGCACCGTGGCGCCGGGAACGGTGAGCCACTGCTCGTAGCTCAGGATGTCGTCGCCGATCAGGTTGGTCATGACGACCTCGCCGTGGCGCACCGGCTTGCCCAGCGGCCAGCCGGCGATCGCGCGGATGTGCTGCTCGAACTGTGAGATCGAGGCGCCGTCGAGCGTCCAGTGACCGGAATTGTGCACGCGCGGCGCGATCTCATTGACCAGCACCGTCGCCTTGCTGCCGTTGCCGGGCACCGCGAACATCTCCACCGCGAGCACGCCGACATAATCGAGCGCCGAGGCGATCTTTTCGGCGATCGCGCGCGCCTGCACGGCAAGCTCATCGGGGATTGCGGCCGGCGCGCGGGAAATTTTCAGGATGTGGTCACGATGCTCGTTCTCGGTGACGTCGAAGCATTCGACTTCGCCTGAAGCGGAGCGGGCCGCGATCACCGAGATCTCGCGCTCGAACGGCACGAAGGCCTCGAGGATGGCCGACTTGGTGCCGAGGTCCTCCCAGACCTGCTCGAGATCGTCGCCGTCGCGGATGATGGCCTGGCCCTTGCCGTCATAGCCGAAGCGGCGGGTCTTGATCACCGCTGGCAGGCCGATGCGTTCGATTGCCGTGCGCAGCGTGTCGACCGAGGACACGTCGGCGTAGTTGGCGGTGCCGATGCCGAGCTTGCTGATGAAATCCTTCTCGATCAGCCGGTCCTGCGTGGTCTCCAGGATTTTGTAGGCCGGCAGCACCGGGCGCCGCGCGGCGAGCACCATCGCGGTCGCGGCCGGGACATTCTCGAATTCATAGGTGACGACGTCGACGTCGTTGGCGAACAGTTCGAGCGCCTCGACGTCGGCATATTCCGCGCAGGTCGCGTTCTGCACCACGTCGAACGCCGGGGAGTCCGGATCCGGCGAAAACACCTGGCAGCGGAGCCCGAGGCGCGCCGCGGCCATCGCCAGCATCCGGCCCAATTGTCCGCCGCCGAGGATTCCAATGGTGTCGCCCGGCTTCAGCTTCACTGCGTTCGAAGCCGTCACGCCGCGCCCTCCGGATGCTCGTTGACCGCGTCGGTCTGCTGCTTGCGCCAGGACGCAAGGCGGGCCGACAGAGCCGGATCGTTGAGTGCGAGCACGCTCGCCGCGAGCAATGCGGCATTGATCGCGCCGGCCTTGCCGATCGCCAGCGTCCCGACCGGGACGCCGGCCGGCATCTGCACGATCGAATAGAGCGAATCGACGCCTGACAGCGCCTTCGACTCGACGGGAACCCCGAACACCGGAAGCTCGGTCAGCGCGGCCGTCATGCCCGGCAAATGGGCGGCGCCGCCGGCGCCGGCAATGATCACCTTGTGGCCGGCTGCCTTGGCGCCCTTGGCAAAGGCATAGAGCCGATCCGGGGTGCGGTGGGCCGAAACGATGCGCGTTTCGCAGGCCACACCGAGCGCAGCCAGCGTCTCGGCGGCATGGCGCATGGTTTCCCAGTCGGACTGACTTCCCATGATGATGGCGATCGGAGCGGTCATCTCTTCAATTCTGTGCAGGAATCCAAAAGCATAGGCCGATTATAGGGACGGCCCGGGCGTCATCCAAGGCGTGGCAAGGGAGTTAGAATGGACTATCCTGTCTTGGTGAATCCCGGCAAGCCTTCATAAGCAGGCCTCAACAAGGATGCGCATGAAGAAGAAGACGACGTCGGCCGCCTCCGGGGCCGCGAAACGACGGAAAGGCGCGCCCGCCGCGCGCAAATCCAGGCCGGGCAAGACTGCAGCCAAGCGGGCTGGCACCAAACGGGCTGGAACCGGAGCTTCCACGCGAGGCGCGGTCGCATCCGGCGACAAATCGACCATCCGCAGCTTGCGGGCGCAGCTGGCGCGGGCGCAGGCCCGGATCGAGGAGCTGCAGGCCTCCGCCGAGACCGACTTCCTGCTCGACATCTTCAACCGGCGCGGATTCGAGCGCGAGCTCGCCCGTTCGCTCTCCTTCATCAAGCGCTATCAGGCCTCCGGTGCGCTGATCGTGCTCGACGTCGATCGCCTCAAGCCGATCAACGATGCCTTCGGCCACGCGGCGGGCGACGAGGTGCTGAAGGCGATCGTTGCCGCGATATCGGATCAGGTGCGCGCTTCCGATGTGATCGGCCGTCTCGGCGGTGACGAGTTCGCCGTGCTGCTGTGGAATCTCAGCGAGATCGATGCCCGGGCCAAGGCGGCTGCGCTGGAAGAGGCGATCGATCGGTTGACCTTCATGTTCCGTGACAGCCAGGTCACCGCAGGCGCCTCCGCGGGCGTTGCGATCCTCACAGCACATTCGGATATCGATCGCGTGCTCGATGAGGCCGACCGTGCGATGTATGTGCGCAAGGCGCAGCGGCGCCACGAATCCCGAGAATTATAGCGTGCTGAGATCCTCCGGCACATTGCCGTAGGCCCGCAACAGCTTGGCATCGCCGAATTCGCCGATCGCGGGATCGCCGGTGCGGCTGAACGCGACGGCGCCGATGCTGCCGGGCATCCGCGACATGGTCTCCGCGCGGCGCAGCGCGACCGCCGAGCTCTGGCATTCCTCGGCATTGCCGGCGACCGGCGTGCCGTCGTCGTCCTGCATGAAGGGCAGTGCCACGTAGTAGGTCACATCGGCCATCGCTGTGCTCCCGAAGGGTTAGAGCGTTTTCGAGCGAAGTGGGTACCGGTTCGCGTGAAGAAAACGCGCCAAAACAAAAATCCAGAGCCTCCGTTTCGTTTCAATCGAAACGGAAGCTCTAGGCGGCGTCGCTCGCCGCCCGGGTCTGCGCCGGCACGCAGCCGGCGGTGATCGCGGCCTGCAATTCCTCAAGCTCGGCTTCCAGATATTCGTTGGCCATGATCAGCGCCTTGATGGTGCTGCGCAGGTTGCCGTCGCACATCGCGATCGCCTGATCGCAGGCCTTCTCGTAGCGGCTGTTGTCGGGCAGGGAAGGCGGTGCGGACATGGCGAAACTCCCTCTGATGGCTGGCGGCTGGGCCGGCATGTTCTCTTTTTGTTCATGTGGAGTCAAGCGCCGGGAAACCGCCTTGCGTCCGTTGCCGCGAACGTGAAGCCGGCGAGGCGCTGTGGATGACGGGGAAAACCGCCGCCCGGTCTGAACCGGAAGCGCCGAAGCGCGAAGGCCCGCGCCGCGGCACGCGTCAGGCAATGATGTCGGGCGTGATCTGGTCTTCGATAAAGGCGATGCGATCGCGCAGTTGCAGCTTCCGCTTCTTCAAGCGTTGCAGCATCAAGAGATCCGGCGCCGGCGACTGATGCAGCGCGTCGATCGCGGCATCGAGGTCGCGGTGCTCTTGTTGCAGCCGCGCGAGCTCGGCGATTAGTTCGCGCTCATCCTGATCGTTCATGGTTGTGTATTAACTGATAAGCACGATGAGGTTGTTACGGCGGAAGTCGCCGCTCGCCGGAATATCCTCCTTGAACGCGCGCCGCGCAAGCCGGACCGGTTCCATAGTCACGATTGGTTACAGATAAACCGAAATGAGTGCGTGCGGCATTTCGCGTCCCCCATCGACAGCGCCGTCCACTCGTGTACACTCGGCGGTCCGGATCGAACCTGAGGTTTAACGCACCGAGGAGTGTTCGCAATGGCAATACAGGCCCATCTCATTGAGCTGGAGCGTAAACACAAAATACTCGAGAACGAACTGCACGAAGCGCTCGTTCACCCCTCTGTAGACGACCTGCATATTTGCGAGCTGAAGCGCCGCAAGTTGATGGTCAAGGATCAAATCGAGCGGTTGAGACTGTCCGCCGACGACACGGTCCACTAGACCGCCCCCCTGCAAATTAGCAAATAGCCTGGCCTTTCACCGAGGGATGAACGCCCAAGCGCGCGCGCATCCCCCGGGAGGCCTTACTGTATTTGCTCAGAGTTCCGCCAGCTCGCCGACATGGTCGGCGACCGCGAGCGATGACGTCAGTCCGGGCGATTCGATGCCGAACAGGTTGATCAGGCCCGCGACGCCGTGATCGGCCGGCCCCTGGATCAGGAAGTCCTGGGTCGCCACCGCCGGCGGCACGATCTTGGGGCGGATTCCCGAATAGCTCGGCATCAGCGCGCCGTCCGGCAGGGCCGGCCAGTATTTCCGGATCGCCGGATAGAACCGCTCGGCCCGATCGGGGTCGACGGCGTAATCGATGTGATCGATCCATTGGACGTCGGGCCCGAACCTCGCCTGACCGGCCATGTCGAGCGTCAGGTGCACGCCGAGCCCGCCGGGTTCTGGCACCGGATAGATCAGCCGCGAGAACGGCGCCTTGGCGCTGCAACTGAAATAATTGCCCTTGGCCAAATAGGCCGTTGGAATCAATTCGATCGGCATGCCCTCGACGTTGCGCGCGACTGCCGTCGCGCCGAGTCCGGCGGCATTGACCAGGATATCGCAGGCCAGTGTCATCGGCGCCGCGCCGCCGGCCTCGATCTCGAAGCCGTCGGCGGTGGCCCTGGCGTGGAGCAGCGGCGTATGGAAGGCGAACGCCGCCCCGGCCGCCTCGGCGTCACCGCGCAGCGCCAGCATGTAAGCATGGCTGTCGATGATCCCGGTCGAGGGCGACAGCAGCGCTGCGTCGCAATTCAGCGCCGGCTCCAGCGCGCGCGCCGCCTCGCCGGACAACAGCTGCATGTCGTCGACGCCGTTGGCCTCGGCATGCGCGCGGATCGACTGCAGCTTCTCGGTCTCCGCAGGCGTGGTGGCCACGATCAGCTTGCCGCAATTCTTGTGCGGGATGCCGTGCTCGGCGCAGTAGCGGTAGAGCGCCCGCTTGCCGCTGACGCACATCCGCGCCATCAGGCTGCCGGCGCGGTAGTAGATGCCGGCGTGGATCACCTCGCTGTTTCGCGACGACGTCACCGTGCCGATCCCCTCGGCCTCCTCGAGCACAATCACTTCGCGGCCGGCCTGTGCCAGCCGCCGCGCCACGGCGAGGCCGATCACCCCCGCACCGACGATCACGCAATCAACCCTGTCCATCTCGTCCTTCAGGTCCGAAAATTTCCGCCCGGCCACGCCATGACCGTTGCCGCCAACATCGTTCAGCCGATCCGGTCGCTTTGAGCAAGTGCTTATTAGGCAAGTGCTTGGGCCATCTCAAAAAGTTGGGAAGCCATGCCCTGTTAGTGGAGCATTAATCATGTCAGGGCAATTGCCATAAATTAAGTCAGCATTTTCCGGTTGCATCAGTACGCGTTTACCCGATCCAAACCGCCGGAGCCGGACACTCGCCCCCGGAAATCCGCGGGTGATCGATGGCTGGCAGGAAGGTGCAGGCGGGCGGGAAGAATTCGATTCCGGCAAGGGCTGTGCTCTGCCTGATCGCCGCCGTCGCGCCGTGCGCTGCAGCCCGGGCCGGCACCGGTGCGTTCGCGCCGTCGAGCTATCTGGGCAGCCTCGATCCCGGCCTGGTCTGGGAGCTCCTGATCGGCAGCGTGGTGGTCGCGTCCTTTTTCGGCGCGGTCGGGCTGTGGATCCTCTCGGCGCTGCGCAAGGCCAAGCGCGCGCAATTGCGGCGCAACGCCTTCGTCTCGTCGGCACTCAACCATTTGAACCAGGGCGTGGTGATGACCGATGCGCAGGAGCGCATCGTGTTCTGCAACGACCGCTATCTCGACATCTACGGCCTGTCGCGCGCCGACATCAGGCGCAACATGACCGGCGTCGAGCTGCTGGAACTGCGCCGCGACCGCGGCGTGCTCGACCTCAGCGCCGAGGATTTCTTCGCCAGGGCCGCGGCGCCCGAGGGACTGGTTACCGAGCTGCCCGGGGGCAGGTCGGTGCTGGTGAAGTATTTTCCGCTGCCGAACGGCGGCTCGGTCGCGACCCATCTCGATTGCACCGACCAGCGCAAGCTGTCGCGCAAGCTCGCCTCGACCACACAATTCCTGGAATCGGTGCTCGACAACGTTCCGGTCTGCGTCGCGGCCAAGAACATCGAGGACGGCCGCTACATCTTCGCCAACCGCGCATTCGAGCGCTTCTCGCGCTTCTCGCGCGATCACATCGTGGGCAAGCGCGCCGACGAGATCTTCCGCCCCGAGACCGCCGCCAGCATCGACACCGCCGACCGCGCGGCGCTGAACGCGGCGGAAGGCTATCACCGCAGCGAATTCTTCGTCGAACGTGGTTCGGACAAGCGGATCCTCGCCTCCAACCGCGTGATCGCCCGCAACGAGGCCGGCGAGCCGGAATTCCTGATCGCGCTGTTTGAGGACGTCACCGATCGCCGCTCGCTGTCGCGTGAGCTCGAGAACAACAAGAAATTCCTCGAGCTCGTGGTCGACAACATCCCGGTCTCGCTGATCGTGCAGCGGGTCAGCGACGGCCGCTACCTCCTGGCCAACCGCAGCGCCGAGACGATCCTCAATCGCCGCCGCGAGGACGCCGCCGGCCTGACCGCGTCCGACATCTTCAATGCGCGTGAAGCCAAGCTGATTATCGCCCGCGACGAGGCCGCGATCAGGAAGCGCAGTATGATCGCCGAGGAGCATCCGATCTCGACCAAGGACGGCCTGCGGCTGTTCCTGACCCGCCGCATGACCGTGCTCGACGATGTCGGCGAGCCGCAATATCTGATCAAGACCCACGAGGACGTCACCGACCGGCGCCAGACCGAGTCGCGCATGGCGCACATGGCCTATCATGACGGCCTGACCGATCTGCCGAACCGCGCCGCCTTCCTGCAGGCGCTGACCCAGATGATCGAGGCCTGCGACGGCACCGACGAGGAGTTCGCCGTGCTCTGCGTCGACCTCGACGGGTTGAAGGAGATCAACGACGTCTACGGCCATGCGATGGGCGACAAGGTGCTGGTCGAGGTCGCGCAGCGTCTGCAGGCCGTGGCGCGCGGCGGCGTGGTCGCGCGGCTCTCTGGCGACGAATTCGGCCTCATCATCGACGGCAAGCAGCCGGTCGCCGGCATCGCGCTGGCCGAGCAGGCCGCCGAGGCGCTCGGGCAGGATTTCCTGATCGACGGCAAGTCGGTGCGAACCGGCCTCACCACAGGGATCGCGGTGTTCCCGGACAACGGATCCGACGCGGCCTCGCTGCTGGCCAATTCCGGCGCGGCGCTGTTTCGCGCCAAGGCGAAGTCGCGCGGCACGATCTCGATCTTCGAACCGGAGATGGACCAGCAGATCCGCGATCGCCGCGTGCTGCACCAGGAGCTGTCGGTCGCGATCAAGAATGGCGAATTGTCGCTCTACTACCAGCCGCAGGCCGCCGCCGGCGGCAACGTGGCGGCCAGCCAGATCATCGGCTTCGAGGCGCTGGCGCGCTGGCACCATCCGGTGCGCGGCTTCGTGCCGCCCGGCGACTTCATTCCGCTCGCGGAAGAAAGCGGCCTGATCGTCGAGATGGGCGAATGGATTCTGCGCGAAGCCTGCCGGGAGGCGGCCTCCTGGGCGATCCCGCTGCAGGTCGCGGTGAACCTGTCGCCGGCGCAATTCACCCATGGCGACCTCGTCGGCCTCGTGCATTCGATCCTGCTCGAGACCGGGCTCACGCCGGACCGGCTCGAGCTCGAAATCACCGAGGGCGTGCTGATCGAGGATTTCGACCGCGGCCTGTCGCTGCTGCGGCGGCTGAAGGCGCTCGGTGTCCGCATCTCGATGGACGATTTCGGCAGCGGCTATTCCTCGCTGAGCTACCTGCAGGCGTTTCCGTTCGACAAGATCAAGATCGACCGTGCCTTCGTCATCAATCTCGGCCGCAACCCGCAATCGGCCGCGATCGTGCGCGCGGTGATCGATCTCGGCCACGGCCTTGAAATGTCGATCGTCGCCGAAGGCGTCGAGACCGAGGCGCAGCTCGACTTCCTCGCCGAAGAGGGCTGCGACGCGGTGCAGGGCTATCTGATCGGCAGGCCGGCTCCGATCGGTCAATTCGCCGCGCTGGTCGGTGGCGACCAGCTTGCCGAAACCGTGCGCAGAGCCGGGTAATTTGGCCTGAATGGTCGGGCTGGCACGGCCGGCTGTGCTTGCCATCCGCTGCATGCCCGGCTACATCTCGGCCCACCACTTCATTTCAGCCGAGAAAGGAGGGCCGCGTCGTGGCGAGATACACCGATCCCCACCTCAAGCGTGGCCCCGTCAACGCCCTGCAGATGCGTTTGCAGGGCTGACCGGAAACTCGCGCTAAATCCTTCCTGGTCTGCCCTTCGTGGCCGTGCGGCGTCGAACGCTTGAGCGTTCGCGCCTGCACATCAATCCCTCGCCGCGCTTCGACACGCACATCCGATGATGGCTGGACGCCTCGGGATGTTGCGATTGCCGGCAAGACCAGAGAACGATCGTGACCCTCATCAATGTCCGCAATCTCGGCGTGACGCTGAACGCGCCGCTGTTTTCCGAACTGAATTTCGTCGTCAATGCCGGCGACCACATCGGGCTGGTGGCCGCCAATGGCCGCGGCAAGTCCACGCTGCTGCGCTGTATCGCAGATGCGATGGAGCCTAACGAAGGCGATATCACCCGCGCGCGCGGACTGACCGTCGGCCATGTCGAGCAGGATGCGCCGCCGAAACTGCTGGATACGCCGTTCCATGCCGCCGTGCTCGAGGCGCTTCCCGGCGAACAGCGCGCCAGCGAGGGCTGGCGGGTCGACGTCGCCTTGCAATCGCTCGAGGTGCCGGAGGAGCTGTGGACGAGACCGCTGAAGCAGCTGAGCGGCGGCTGGCTGCGGCTTGCGGTGCTCGCCCGCGTGCTGGTGACCGAGCCCGACGTGCTGCTGCTCGACGAGCCGACCAACCATCTCGACCTCGCCAAGATCGGCCGGCTTGAGGCCTGGCTGAACGCGCTGCCGCGCGAGATGCCGGTGGTGATCGCAAGCCACGATCGCGCCTTTCTCGATGCGACGACCAACCGGACGCTGTTCCTGCGCCCGGAGCGGTCGCAGCTGTTCTCGCTGCCCTATACCGCGGCGCGCGCGGCGCTCGACGAATTCGATGCCTCGGACGAGCGACGCTATCAGCGCGACATGAAGGCCGTGCGGCAGCTCCGGCAGCAGGCCGCGAAGCTCAACAACCTCGGCATCAATTCCGGCAGCGACCTTCTGCTGTCGAAGACCAGGCAGTTGAAGCAGCGCGCCGAGAAGCTCGAGGAGACGGCGAAGCCCGCGCATCTGGAACGCTCGGCCGGAACGATCCGGCTCGCCAACCGCGACACCCATGCCAAGGTCCTGATCATGCTGGACAATGCCGGGATCGCCACACCTGACGGCCGGCTGTTGTTCAGGACCGGCCAGCAGTTCATCTGCAAGGGCGACCGGATTGCGCTGCTCGGGCCGAATGGCGCCGGCAAGTCCCGCTTCGTCGCGGCGCTGCGGCTGGCGGTCGAGAATGCGGGAGCGACACCGGCCGAGATCCGGGCCACCGAGTCATTGGTGCTTGGCTATTGCGACCAGGCACTGGCCGATCTCGCCGATGGCGACACGCCGATGCGCATGCTGACGCGGCGCTTCGAGGTCGGCGATCAGCGGGCGCGCGGCCTGCTCGCCGGTGCCGGGCTCTCGATCGAGATGCAGGGCCGTCCGATCGGGCGGCTGTCGGGCGGGCAGAAGGCCCGCCTCGGCATGCTGGTGCTGCGGCTCACCCAGCCGAACTTCTATCTGCTCGACGAGCCGACCAACCACCTCGACATCGAGGGCCAGGAGGCGCTGGAGGACGAGTTGATGGAACAGCAGGCCAGCTGCCTCCTGGTGTCGCACGACCGCCAGTTCGTGCGCACGGTGGCCAACCGGTTCTGGGTGATCGAAGGCAGGAAGCTGATCGAGGTCGATGGACCGGAACAGTTCTTTGCCGCGGCCGGTGCGGACTAGCACGTGATGGAGTCAGATTGGATAGCCGTCGCGAAGACGGTGTGCCTCTCCCGCTTGCGGGTCCGTCGCAGGAGGAGCGCTGCCAAAATATCGAAAACAACCCCATGCAAAGTAGTCGGCGGCGGCCGGCGTTCGAGCAGGCTACTTGACACGTCGGGCAACTCAGGGGCATTATTCCAATATTCCGAAATCATGCAAGCGTACGCTCGCCCCCCGGCAAGCGGGAAGGTGAGTGTGCCGTGATTCACCCGGACATCATGTAGTTCAGCGCCGCGCCTTGATGCATTTTTCGTGCGAACCCGTCTTTTGTTCGCATGAAAATGCGATAGGCGTTGCGCATGGCGGACTATGACGTCGCGATCATCGGCGGTGGCCTGAACGGCACGAGCATTGCCCGTGATGCCGCCGGCCGCGGCCTGCGCGTGATCCTGCTGGAGCAGGGCGATCTCGGTTCCGGCGCATCGCAGGCTTCGCCGCGGCTGGTCCATGGCGATCTGGCCGGGCTGGAACGGCGGGAGTTCTTCCGCGTCCGCCGGGCGCTGAGGGAACGCGACGTGTTGCTGCGCATTGCGCCGCATCTGGTGCGGCCGGTGCGCTTCGTGATCCCGGCGCATGCCGAGGAGCGGCCGCCGTGGCAGCTGCGGTCGTTGCTGCTGCTCTACGAACGGCTGACTTCGCGCAGCGGTCTGCCGCGCTCGGCGACGCTCGATGTCACCCATCATTCGGTCGGCAATGCGCTGAAGCGGCCGTTCGGAACCGCGTTCGAATATTCCGACTGCGTCGTCGACGATTCCCGGCTCGTCGCGCTCACCGCCGTCGATGCCGCGGCGCGCGGCGCCGATATCCGCACCGGCGCGCGCGTGACCCGGGCCGAGCGCGGCGAGACCTGGCGGCTGGTCGCGATCGACCGCGGCTACCGGCGGGTGATCACGGCGCGGGCGCTGGTCAGCGCGACCGGCGCGTGGACCGCCTCGGTCGCCGACATCGTGCTGCGGGTGCCCGCGCCGCAGCTTGCGACCGTGCAGATCAGCCAGATCGTGGTGCGCCGCCTGTTCGACTGCGACAACGTCTATGTGTTTCAGAACCCTGACGGCCGGTTGATCTTCGCCAGTTCCTACGAGCGCGACTTCACCCTGATCGGCAGCGTCAGTCATCCCTTCAAGGGTGATCCGGCGGTTGTCGCAATTGGTGTGCGCGAGGAGGCCTATCTCTGCGACGCCGCCAATCGCTACTTTCGCGAGCAGATCGCTCCGGTCGATGTGCTGCGGACCGTCTCCGGTGCCAATTCCGTGCTCGTGCCCGCGCGCCGGCACATGAGCGATGGCGCAGCGCTGCTCGATGTCAGGCGCGGCAAGGCGCCGCTGCTCACGATCTTCGGCGGCGACGTCACCACCGCGCGGCGCCGCGCCGAGCGGGCAGTGTCGGAGTTCACGCGGTTCTATCCGATGACGCCGCGCTGGACCGCAACGGCGCCGCTGCCGGGCGGCGAGTTCGCCTGGCAGCGCTTCGAGACCGAGGTCGACATCGCCCGCGACCGCTGGCGCTTCCTCGGCGAGGCGCCGGCGCGGCGGCTGGTGGCTGCCTATGGGCTGAATGTGAAGGACATTTTGGGAGACGCCAAAGAGAAGGCCGATCTCGGCCCGGCCTTCGGTCCCGAACTGACCGGCGCCGAGGTGGGTTACCTCATGCGCAAGGAATGGGCGCGCTTTGCTGACGATATCCTGTGGCGCCGCTCCAAGCTCGGGCTGACCATGCCGCAAGCCGCTCGCGACGCGCTTGCGGCGTTCATGGCGAAGGTGGATTAAGCCCCGCTATTTACTGCCGGGCCGCCTCCTGTGACCAGGCGAGGTCGCGCCGGGACGGACGGCGATGCAGCCGCTCCGAGATCAGGCTCGTTGCCTGCCGGCCCTGGCCGGCGCGCAGGCACGCGACGATGAAAGTATCCTCCCACAATTCGCGTTGCGCATGGCTGCCGCCGATCCGCACCAGTTCGGGCATCAGCGGCGCAAGGATCTGCACGGCGTCGTGGTGATCGCCGGCGGCGAAGGCCGCGATCCCGCGGCCGAGCCCGATCGCCGCGGGGCCGGGCGCCAATCTGCCGTCGGCGTCGCGCGTGGCCATCTCGACCAGCCGCGCCTCGAGCGCGTCGTTGTTCGTCGTCGCTGCGACCAGCGCGTGGTGCACGTCGGCGAAATGTGCGCCGGCCTTCGGGAAGTAGCCGTCGCCATAGGCGGCGACATCCTTCCAGTGCTGCTCGAGACCGGTCTTGCCGGCGACCGTCAGCCGCCAGAGCAGCGAGGCCGTGTCGGTGAAGATATTGAGCGGCGGATAGGGGCGGCCCGCCGGCTTGATGTGCTGCTCGTAAATGTCGAGCGCGCTGTCGGCGTCGCCTTCCTCGATCGCGATCAAGGCGAGGTGCCAGGCGAGATGGCCCTGCAGGAAGCTGGTGCGATCATTCGCCGGCAGCCAGGCGGAGAGGAAGCTGCGGCCTTCCGCCGCGTCGCCCTGCTCGAACAACGCATGCGCGATGGCGTGCGCGGCGCCGGCGTTCTCCGGCTTCAGCGCATAGCCGCGCTCGGTGATGGCGCGGCCGGACACGACATCGCCGGCCTCGGTCTTCGACCAGCCGAGATAGGTGAGGAACCACCAATCGTCGCCATAGACGCCGGCGTAACGTTCGCAGACGGCAAGCCGTGCGGGTCATGATCGGGCCGGCCGGAGAACGCATAGAGGCCGAAGGCGCCGAGCAACAGCGACAGCACCTGCGCATCACGCGGATATTCGGTGAGATGCCGTTCGGCTTCCGTCACCGCCTTCCTGGGCTGGCTCTCGATCACGGACGCCAAGATCTCGATGTGCTGGCGCTCGCGCGGGCTTGCGGCCGCGGCCAGCTGCCGTGCATCGGCCGCCTTGGCGCGGGCCTTGGCGCCTTCCATGTTGAGCTGGTGCACGCGGGCACGGCCGATATGGGCCAATGCGAAATCGGGGTCCTCGGCGATCGCCGCCTCGAACGCCGCATCGGCGCCGTGCAGCGCCGCCAGCATGCGATCGACGCCGTCGACATAGTAGGCGGCGGCGCGGTCCGAGCTCGTCGTCAGCGGCAGGCCGTAGCGGTCGTGAATCATCGGTTGCCCCTCGAATTGGCTGCGAAGTCTAGCAGAGGCGTGGACGCCGACAATATTGCGGGAGATGTCCGTGAGGCGGTTGAGCCGGTGGCGATCCGCCGCTAGCTTGCCGCCAGAATCGGACCTTACGGGGAATCGGGGCTGACGGACGTGACATCGGGCGAAGCGAGTGCGGATGCGGCAAGGCCGTTGCCTGAACCGGCCGTCTCGGACATGCCGCTGCTGCGGATCGAGGGTGTCGCCAAGTCGTTCGGCAATTTCCGCGCGGTCGACAAGCTCTCGCTCGATATCCGCGCCGGCGAGTTCTTCGCGCTGCTCGGCCCGAGCGGCTGCGGCAAGACCACGCTGCTGCGCATGCTCGCCGGCTTCGAGACGCCGGACGAGGGCCGCATCCTGCTTGGCGGCAGCGACATTGCCCAGGTGCTGCCGCATGAGCGGCCCGTCAACATGATGTTCCAGAACTACGCGCTGTTCCCGCATCTGTCGGTGCGCGACAACATCGCCTTCGGTCTGAGGCGTGCCGGCATGGCGCGCGGCGATATCGCGGCCCGCGTCGCCGAGATGGTGGCGCTCGTCAAGCTTGAGGGGATGGAGAAGCGCAAGCCCGACCAGCTCTCCGGCGGACAGCGGCAGCGCGTCGCGCTGGCGCGCTCGCTGGCGCGGCGCCCGCAGGTGCTGCTGCTCGACGAGCCGCTCGCCGCGCTCGACAAGAAGCTGCGCGAGAGCACGCAGGCCGAATTGATGGAGCTGCAGCGCCGGCTCGGCATGACCTTCATCATCGTCACCCACGATCAGGAGGAGGCGATGACGATGGCCGGCCGCATCGGGGTGATGGATGCCGGCCGTCTGGTTCAGGTCGCAACCCCGCGCAATCTCTACGAGGCGCCGGCCTCGCGCTGGATCGCCGAGTTCGTCGGCGACATCAACCTGTTCAACGGCGAGGTCACGTCCCGCGAGAACGGGCGCCTGACGGTCGCGACGGCTGATGCGGGCAGGCTGGCGGTCAGCGAGCTGTGGCCGCCGGTGACCAGGCAGGTCGTCGCCGTCGCGATCCGCCCCGAGAAGGTGAAGCTGTCGCGCCGCGCGCCGGCAACGGACGGCGGCGCGTCGCAGGCGATCAACCGGCTGGAGGGCGTCGTCACCGACGTCAACTATCTCGGCGGCGTGACCAGCTATCGGGTGAAGCTGGAGACGGGCGCGGTGGTGCGCGCGTCGATGGCCAATACCGCGCGGCTCGACGTCGATGCCTATCTCGCCGGCCAGCGCGTGGTGGCATGGTTCACCGCCGACGATTGCCTGGTGCTCGAGCAATGAGCGCGCGCCGCATCTTCGCCCGGCCGGCGCGGCTCGCCGCGATCGCGCCCTATCTGTGGATGGTGCTGTTCTTCCTGGTGCCGTTCGGCTTCGTGCTGAAGATCAGCCTGTCGCAGACCGCGATCGCGCAGCCGCCCTATACGCCGGTGTTCGATTTCACCGAGGGCCGCGCCGCGCTGGCCGCGGCGTTCGCGCAATTGTCGTTCGACAATTTCCGCCTGCTGATATCGGACAATCTCTACATCCTATCCTATCTGCGCAGCCTCGTCGTCGCGGTGACCGCGACGCTGATCCTGCTCCTGATCGGCTATCCCATAGCCTACGGCATGGCGCGATTGCCGCAGCGTTGGCAGGGCGTGGCGATGATGCTGGTCATCGTGCCGTTCTGGACCTCGTTCCTGATCCGCATCTATGCCTGGATCAATATCCTGCAGCATGACGGCCTGCTCAACCAGGTTCTGCTGGCGCTGCACATCGTGTCCGCGCCGGTGGTCTGGCTGTCGACCGACAGCGCGATGTATCTCGGCATCGTCT
Organism: Bradyrhizobium sp. USDA 3315; assembly: GCF_054056795.1. NCBI lineage: Bacteria > Pseudomonadati > Pseudomonadota > Alphaproteobacteria > Hyphomicrobiales > Nitrobacteraceae > Bradyrhizobium > Bradyrhizobium sp. USDA 3315. The sequence goes on from NZ_JBSRYP010000001.1 coordinate 3,163,320, forward strand.
ATTCCTATCTGCCGTTCATGATCCTGCCGCTCTATGCGACGCTCTCCAGGATGGACGCGTCGCTGCTGGAGGCCGCGGGCGATCTCGGCGCCTCGCCGTTGCAGGCGTTCTGGCTGGTGACGTTCCCGCTGTCGCTGCCCGGCGTCGGCGCCGGCGCGCTGCTCTGCTTCATTCCGATTGTCGGCGAGTTCGTGATCCCCGACCTGCTCGCGGGTTCCAACTCGCTGATGATCGGACAGACGCTGTGGCTCGAGTTCTTCACCAACAAGGACTGGCCGGTCGCATCGGCCGCCGCGGTCGCCTTGTTGCTCCTGCTGGTGCCGCCGCTCGTGCTCTACGATCGCCTGCAGCGGCGTCAGCTCGAGGCGGGCCGCTGATGGCGCGCACCGTCACCAGGCTCACCCGCTTCAACATGACGTCGCTGGCGCTCGGGCTGGCGTTCCTCTATCTGCCGATCGTCATCCTCGTGATCTACTCGTTCAACGCCTCGCGGCTGGTGACGGTGTGGGGCGGATGGTCGTTGCGCTGGTACCGCGAGTTCTTTGGCGACCGCGCCATGCTGGAGGCGGCGTGGATGAGCCTGTCGGTCGCCGCGGTGTCGGCGACGCTGGCGACACTGCTGGGCACGCTGGCGGCGGTCGGGCTGGCGCGCGGCGAGCGGTTCCGGGGGCGGGCGCTGTTCTCCGGCATGCTGTATTCGCCGCTGGTCATGCCGGAGGTGATCTCCGGCCTGTCGCTGCTGCTCCTGTTCGTGGCGCTCAATGCCGAGCGCGGCTTCTGGACGGTGACGATCGCCCACACCACGCTGACGATGTGCTTCGTCACCGTCGTGGTGCAGTCGCGCCTCGGCACGCTCGATCGCAGCCTGGAGGAGGCCGCGATGGACCTCGGCTGCGATCCGGTGCGGGCGTTCCTCCTGGTGACGCTGCCGCTGATCGTGCCGGCGATCGTCGCCGGCTGGATGCTGGCCTTCACGCTGTCGCTCGACGACGTCGTGATCGCGAGCTTCACCACCGGCCCGGGCTCGGCGACGCTGCCGATCCGGATCTATTCCGAGGTCCGGCTCGGCGTGAAACCCGAGATCAACGCGATCTGCACGCTGGTGATCGCGCTGATCGCCGTGATCATCGTGATCGCCTCGTTCGCCTCGAAACTGTCGAGCGCGCGCGGCGAGAGCGCCGCGCCGCTCTAGACCAGCGGCCCCGTCATTGCGAGCGAAGCGACGCAATCCATCGCGCCGCAAGCGGAGAGGTGGATTGCTTCGTCGCTTCAGCGCAAAATTGCTTTGCAATTTTGTCGCGAGCTCCTCGCAATGACGACGAGGCTAGATCGGTTCCTGTTCTCACGACTTGACGGCGCCGGCGGTCAATCCGCCCACCATGTAGCGCTTGAAGGCGTAATAGACCGCAGCCGGCGGCAGCGCGTAGATGAAGCCGGTGGTCATCAGGAGCTCCCACGGCGAATCGTCCGCGGCGAGGAAGTTGCCGAGCGCGACCGGCAGCGTGATGTCGGTGTCCTTCGACAGCAGCAGGAAGGCGTAGAGATATTCGTTCCACGCGAGCAGGATCGCATAGGTGCCGACCGCGACCAGCGACGGCATCATCAAGGGCACGTAGACCAGGCGGAACAGCTGCAGCGTGGTGGCGCCGTCCATCGTCGCGGCCTCGTCGAGCTCGACCGGGAGCTTGTCGGAGGCCTGCTTCAGGACCCAGATCGCGTAGGGCGCGGCGATCGTCACCATTGCGAGGATCAGCGACCAGTGATTGTTGAGCAGGCCGTAATTGCCCATGGTGCGGTACATCGGCACGGCGAGGAACGCGGCCGGGATGAAATAGGTGAACAGCGCCATGTTCATGACGGCGCGGCCGCCCGGCACGCGCAGCCGCGAGATCGAGAACGCGGCGGCGGTAGCGACGAACAGCGTCAGCGCGCCGACCGCGAGCGCAATCACGGTCGAATTCCAGAACTGGATCCAGAAGTCGCGCAGGAAGTAGTGCTGCTGGTTGAACACGATCTCGAAATTGTGCAGCGTCGGATGCGTCGGCCACAGCTTGCCGGAGAACGCGTCCTCCTTCGGCGAGATCGCGAACACGAACATGTGGTAGATCGGGATCATGGTCCAGATGAAGACCGGGATGCCGATCAGCAGCAGCTTGGCTTCGGTGCCGACTTCGCGGAGGGTGGGCAGCTTCATCGCGACAACCGTTTCATCATGAAATAGACCAGCGGCAGCACGAACGGCATCGCGCAGACGATCGAGGCCATCGCCAGCGAGAGCTGGTCGAGGCGCAGATAGCGGATGCCGAGGGTCGACAGCACGTGGGTGAGGTCGGCGGGCCCGCCGCCGGTGAGCAAGTAGACGCTGTTGAAGTCGCCGAGCGTCCAGATCATCGAGAGCAGCGTGCAGGTGACGTAGAGCGTCTGCATCGACGGCCAGGTGATGTAGCGGAATTTCTGCCACCAATTGGCGCCGTCGACGTCGGAGGCCTCGTACAGATCGTGCGAGATCGCGAGCCGCCCGGTCAGCAGGATCAGCGTCCAGAACGGTAGCGACTTCCAGATGTGCACGCCGATCGCCATCGCCAATGCGACCGAGGGATCGTTCAGCCAGTTCGGGCCGTCGTCGCCAGTGAACTTGAAGATCAGCTGGTTGACCACGCCCCATTCCGGATTGAGCATGAAGCGCACCGACAGGATGGTCGGGATCGAGGGTACCGCCCAGGGCAGGATGAAGATGACAGACAGCCACCTGATCCAGGGCCGCTGCTGGGCGAAGAAGCCGGACAGGAACAATGCGATCAGCATCTTGATGTTGATGCCGATGACCAGGAAGATCAGCGTGTTGATCGCCGCGCGCGCGAAAATCGGGTCGTGATAGAGCGCGACATAGCTCGCCGGATGGCGCGCCAGCCACAGGCCGTAGCCGACCGGATAGACCACGAAGGCGAGGAAGACGAGCAGATAGGGCGCGAGCAGCACGATGCCCCAGACCTGCGGCGGCGACAGCCGCGCCGACAACGGCGGCGAGGGGACATCGGATGCGGAGAGTGTGATCGCCATTCGGTTACTCTAAGATGTCGCTTACGTCGTCGATGTCGCCTACGTCGTCGTCCCGGCGAAGGCCGGGACCCATAACCACAGGACCCGGCCGTTGCCCGAAAGCCGTCGACCAGCCTGCTCCCAAATTATTGCCTCGGCGTATGGGTCCCGGCTTTCGCCGGGACGACGCGGAGCAAGTGTCGGCAGTGCCGGTCATCGTTGATGTTACCCCGCGACCTGCTTGATGCGGGCGATCAGTTCGTCGACGGCCTTGTCCACCGGCACCTTCTCGCTGACGACGCGGTTCATGGCCTTGGCCCAGACGTTCTCGTTGTTCAGGATGGTGAACTTCCAGTTCTTGGTAAAGTCGAACGGCGCAGTGCCGCCGGTGAACTGATTGTAGACCGCCTTGCGATGCCGGTCAGCCTGCCAGAACGGGCTCGCCTGGCTGGCCTTGGTCACCGGGAACCAGCGGCCGAGCGCGCCCTCGACATAGGGCCGCAAATTGTCTTCCTGCATCAGGAAGGCAATGAACTGCTTGCCTTCCGCCTTGTTCTTGGCGTTGGCGAAGATCAGCCCGGTCTTGACGTCGGAGCGGTAGCGGATCGTCGATCCGTCCGGCGCCTTCGGGAAGGACGCGGTGATGATGTCCTGCTCATAGGCCTGCTTGCCGGCGGCGCGCTGCGCGTCGGTCAGTGCCGGGTTGGTGGAATCCTCGAACCACTTCGCTGCGATCGAGATCGTGAAGTTGTGGGTCATCACGATTGTCTTGTTGTGGAACGCGACGTTGTTGTCCGGGTCCTTCCAGGTCGTGGAGGAGGGCGGCGAGCAGGCCTTGATGTAGGTGTCGGTGTAGTCCTTCAGCGCGTGGATCAGGCCGTCGCGCACTTTGGGATCGTCGACCAGGAGCTTGCCGTCGTCGTCGACCAGCTTGACGTGATAGGCGTCCATGAAGGTGTAGAACGACTGGAACGAGTCGGTGGATTCCACGCCCATCGGCTGGCCGACGCCGTAGATGCGCTGGCCGGTCGCCTTGCGGATCGCCGGCTGCACCTTGTCGCACCAGAACGACCAGTAATCCTCCCACTTGGTCGGGATGTCGGCGGCCTTGAAGCCCGCCTTCTCCAGCATGTCGCCCCAGATCTGGACGTGCATGCTCTGCTGCTTCAGAGGGAAGCCGTAATAGGCCTTCTTCTTGGCGACGTCGTTGTAGAGCAGCGCCGTCTCCAGCGTGTTCGGCGCGAACGCGTCCTTCATCGGCAGCAGGATGTCGGAGAGATCCTCGAGCTTGCCCTCATAGGCCCATTTGCCCTGCGCCTGCACGTCGTAGGAGTCGGAATAGGCGACGTCGGGCACGGTGCCGGAATCGAGCGCGGCGACCGTCTTCGGAATCATGTCCTGGATCGCGTATTGCGACAGTTCGACCTTGATGCCGGTCTTGGCTTCGAATTTCTTGATCGTCTCGAGCAGCGCGTCGTCTTCGGATTTGTAAAATCCCTTGCCCCACCAGACAGTGATCGTCTTGCCCTGGGCGAGAGCGGGTGCAGTTGCGGCGAACAGGCCGACCGCGGCGACCGCAATTGATAGCGCACCGATAACCTTGGATCTCACGTTGTTCTCCCTCATGAGGCCGGCTTTTTAACCGGTTGGAGAAAACACTAGCGCATGCCCGTGACCCGATAAAGATGTCGCGCCGCCGACTTGTGTAGGGGTTTGCGGCGAGCGCGTGGATCGGTCCCGGTGCATCGATGCGCAAAGTGAATGGATTCAGTTCGACTTCGCATTCTCGGCCGACGCCGCCGGTGCGCCGCCGGGCGCGCCTGCCGCAGCATCGGGCGCCGCCGCGGGCCGTGCGGCTCCTCCGCCGGTGAAGCGCTCGATCACCGAGCGCACCGCGTCGCGGGTCTTGCGATCCTTCACCGCATCGAGCAGCGGAGCGGAGGCCGGCGAGCGGCGGATCAGGCTTTCCGGATCGGGGAAGATCAGCGGATCGTCCCACGGCCCCTGGATCACGAAGGGCAGATCGAAACCGTTGCCGCCGGCCGATGCCGAGGTCAGGCTGGCGACGCCCTTGAGATCGTATTCGCGCGACGGCACCGAGGCCGTGCCGGTCAGCGTGATCTTCGCGGTGGGGCTTTCGACATGAATGTCGTCAGCGGTCGCGACGCCGTCGGCGAATTTCACCGAGATGCTGAGATTGTCGTAGGGCGTCGAGCCGGAGCGGAAATTGCCGCCGCCGGACAGCGGCCGCTTCTCCAGCCGCTTCAACAGCTGCTCGACATTGAAGCCCGCGATCGCGCCGTCATGTCCATTCAGCGTCGCGGTGCCGTCGAGCGACGACGCGAGCCCGAACGGGCTCGAGCCCGAGGCGGTCAGCGAGACGTTCAGGTTGCCGCGGCCGGACAGCTTGTTGATGCCGAACAATTCGCTGGCGCAGGCCTGCAGATCGACATCGGTGAACTGGAATTGCGCCCTGACGTCGGCGACCGCATCCGAGCGCGCGATCGCGAACGAGCCTTTGGCGATGCCGCCATACATCTGCGCCTCGCCGACGCTGAGCGCCAGCGCGCCGCCGCGCAGATTGGCGCCGAATGCGGTGCGGCCGAGCTTGGACGGGCCGACCGTCACCTTGGCCGCCGACAGGCGCATGTCGAGATCGGTCGACGACAGCGAGGACAGGTCGAACAGCTGCCTGTTCCAGTCGCGCTGGCCGCTGGCCAGCAGGCGGAACGTCGAGATGTAAGGTGTGAAATCGAGATTGCCGGCGGCAAGTGTCGCCTGCAGCGTCTGCCGGCCGTTATTGGCGTAGGTCATCACGCCCTCGGCGACGTTGCCGTCGAGCTCGACATTGACATTGGTGAGCGCAACCGAGCCGCCGACCACGTTGGCGCGGGCCTTCAGCGCGAAGCGGCCGAAGCCGCCACCGCCGCCGGGCGGGGCCTGGCCCATCCAGCGCAACGCGTTGCGCAGCGACGGTGAGTCCATGGTGGCGACGCCTTCCATCATCAGGCTGGTGCGGTTGGCGACGGTTCCGTCGAAAGCAACCTTCAGCGGCGCGCTGGCGAGCCGTGCCTTCAGGCCGGAGCGGTCGCCCGATAACAGCGCGACGAAGTCGCTGGCGCTGATCGAGCCGTCGACGCGTTCGCCGCGCCAGTCGAACTGGCCGGTTGCGGCGAAGGAGCGCGAGATCGAGGGCCAGGCCAGCGAGAGGTCGATATCGCCGAGCTGCTCGGAGATGTTGTTGGTGCCGTCCTGGTAGTTCAGCTCGCCGTCCTGGATCCGGATTTCGGAGAACGACACCTGGTTCTCGGCGCCGGGCGTCATCGCCTTGGCGATGGTCTCGACGAACGGCGTCCAATTGCTCTCGCCAGCGCCGTCGCGGACCACATGGATATGCGGACGGAGCATCATGACGTCGGCAATCTCGAACCGCCGCAGCAACAGCGGCAGCAGGCGCAGATTGGCGGTCAGCACGTCGACTTGGAGGGCGGGACCGATGGTATCGGCGCCCTTCAGCCCGACATTATGAAAGGAGACGTAGCTGCCCGGAAAAACCGAGACGTCGATCGGGCCGTTGACGACGAGTTCGAGCCCGGTCACGGCGCGGATCTGCGCTTCCACCGCGCGCTGCAGCGCGTCCCGGTTGAGGAACCACGACGTTCCGACCAGCCCGACCAGCGCCAGGCCGAAAAGCGCCGCGATCGGCATCCCCAGGCGCTTAATTCCTTGGGCCATCGTCAATGACATATCCGGGTCGGGTTGAATTTTGTCGGGTCGTCGTCGAACACAGCGGGCTCTCGCCGGAGGCCCCTGCCAACCCACGCAACTTGAAGGGTTTTCTTGTCGCTTTCAAGGCCATGTTGCTGCCGCGGGCCGCCGCCCGTCGCCGCACCGGGCCGTGATTGACGCATTGCGAAGATTTCGCCTAATAATCCGCTTTGCCACAGCCGTTCCGCGCCCTCCATCAGGTATTCGCTGCATGAACAAAGTTTATCCCGACGCCAAATCGGCACTCGATGGTCTCCTCAAGGACGGCATGATGATCATGTCGGGCGGCTTCGGCCTCTGCGGCATCGCCGAGACCCTGTCGGACGCGATCCGCGAGTCCGGCGTCAAGGGCCTCACCGTCGTCTCCAACAATGCCGGCGTCGACGGCATCGGCCTCAGCCGGCTGCTGGAGACCCGCCAGATCAAGAAGATGATTTCGTCCTATGTCGGCGAGAACAAGCTGTTCGCCCAACAGTATCTCGCCGGCGAGCTCGAGCTCGAGTTCAACCCGCAGGGCACGCTGGCCGAGCGCATCCGCGCCGGCGGCGCCGGAATCCCGGCCTTCTACACCAAGACCGGCGTCGGCACGCTGATCGCCGAGGGCAAGGAAGTGAAGGAATTCGACGGCGAGAAGTACATCATGGAGCGCGGCCTGTTCGCCGACGTCGCCATCGTCCATGCCTGGAAGGGCGATACCGCCGGCAACCTGGTCTACCGCAAGACCGCGCGCAACTTTAATCCGATGATGGCCACCGCCGCGAAGGTCACCGTCGCCGAGGTCGAGCACCTGGTGCCGGCCGGCGAGATCGATCCGGACCACATCCACACCCCCGGCATCTTCGTCAAGCGCATCATCGAGGTCGGGACCGGCAAGAAGCGGATCGAGTTCCGCAACACCCGTCCGCGCCCCGCTGCCTAAAACCCATTTCTTCAGGAGAGCCTCATGGCCTGGACCCGTGAACAGATGGCCGCCCGCGCCGCCAAGGAGTTGCGCGACGGCTATTACGTCAATCTCGGCATCGGCATTCCGACGCTGGTTTCGAACTACATTCCCGACGGTATCGACGTCAGCCTGCAGAGCGAGAACGGCATGCTCGGCATGGGCCCGTTCCCCTATGAGGACGAGGTCGACGCCGACCTGATCAACGCCGGCAAGCAGACCGTGAGCGAGCTGCCCTCGACCAGCTATTTCTCCTCGGCCGATTCCTTCGGCATGGTGCGCGGCGGCCATATCGATCTGTCGATCCTCGGCGCCATGCAGGTGGCGCAGAACGGCGACCTCGCCAACTGGATGATCCCCGGCAAGATGGTGAAGGGCATGGGCGGCGCCATGGACCTCGTCGCCGGCGTCAAGCGCGTCGTGGTCGTGATGGAGCATTCCGCCAAGGACGGCCCGAAGCTGCTCAAGCAGTGCAACCTGCCGCTGACCGGCGAGCGCGTGGTCGACATGGTCGTCACGGATTTGGCGGTGTTCACCATCGACAAGCACGGCAAGGACGGCATGGCGCTGATCGAGCTCGCCGACGGCGTCACGCTAGACGAGGTCAAGGCCAAGACCGAGGCCGAATTCCGCGTCGCGCTGAAGAACACCTGAGATGATCGGTGCGGGACGATCCTCGATCCGTCCCGCACGATCCGACGACGCCGGCTTCATCGCCCGCACCGTTCTGGCCGCGCAGCGCGGCCCGTTGCCGCGCGGCTGGTTCGACATCGCGCTCGACCGGGGCGAGGCGGAATGCCTGGCGTTCATGACACGGCTCGCCGTGGCGCGGGTGCGGTCATGGTATCACGTCGCCCATTTCCTGATTGCTGAAGTCGATGGCGTGCCGGCCGCCGCGCTGTGCGCGATGCCGGCATCCGGAACCGTCGTCGCCGCACGTGCGGCGATCGAGGAAGTCGCAGCAGAGACCGGCATGGACGCCGATGCCATCGTCGCGCGCGGCGGCTATGCCCGTAACTGCTGGGTACAAGGCGGCGAGGGCGACTGGCTGATCGAGCATGTCGCCCGACAAGCGTCCCATCGCAGCGGCGGCCTGGTGCAGGACTTGATCCGCCGCGCACTCGCCGACGGCAAGGCGGCCGGTTACACGCAGGCATCGATCTCGTTCCTGATCGGCAACGATGCCGCCGAACGCTGCTACGCCAGGGCCGGCTTCACCTTCGCCGAAGAGAAGCGCGACGCCGCCTTCGAAGCGATGACCGGCGCGCCCGGCTTTCGCAGATTTGCGCGGGCGATGTGAATAGGGCGGTACGCGGCCACATACTCCGCTGTCGTCCCTGCGAAAGCAGGGACCCATACGCCGCAGCTTGTGTTGTGAACGGGACTCGTCGTTTCAGCGTCGCGCAATGATCACCATCGGTGGTTATGGGTCCCTGTGTCTTGGAAGTCTGTCACGATGTGGGTGGGCGGGAAGCCGTTGGGTCCTTGGCGCTTGACGCCGTGAGCCGGCTCGGTCTCCCGCCCGTTCCATCTATCAACCTGAACAGTTGCACGAGGCTGCGCCAACAGACCTCGCATCACAGGGACAGGCACCGTGACCATAGCTCTTTGTTACGTCGGAATCGACATCTCCAAGAAGCACCTCGATATCCTTGATGAGGCTGACGGCGTGCCGAGGCGCATTGCCAACGCGACACAGGCCATCACACAGCAGGTGGCGCGTTGGCAATGCGATGCGCTGGTGGTCTTCGAGGCGACGGGTATCTATGACCTCGCGCTGCGCGAGGCGCTGCGTCAGGCCGGGATCCAGTTCGCACGGATCAACCCGGCCCGTGCCCGCGACTTTGCACGGGCTAGCGGCCTGCTGGCCAAGATCGATCCAATCGATGCGCGGATGCTGGCGGCCTTTGCGCGGGCCATGCAGCCCGCCCCCGAGCAGGTCGCCGATCTTGCACGGGGCGCCTTGGCGAGGCTTGCAAAACGGCGGGATCAGCTGGTCCTCATGCGCGCCCAGGAGAAGAACCGGCGCAGCGAGGCCGACGATCGTGCAATGGCCGAACGCATTGGCCGCCTCATCGAGGTCCTCGACAGCGAGCTCGCCGAGATCGAGGCCGACATCGGCGCCTTGATTAAAGCCGAAGCGGAGATCGCGGACGATGCGAAGTTAATGCGTTCGCTGCCCGGCGTGGGTCCGGTGGCCTGCATGCAGCTCATCGCCCAGATGCCGGAACTCGGGCGGGTCGGACCGAAACAACTCGCAGCGCTCGCAGGCCTTGCTCCCTTCAACGTCGACAGCGGCGCCTTCCGCGGCAAGCGCAAGATTGCGGGCGGCCGAAAGCGCGTTCGTGACGCCCTTTATATGGCGGCCCTCAACGCAGTTCGCAGGGCCGATCCGTTCAAGGCCTTCTATGCACGACTGCGACAGGCCGGAAAACCAGCCAAACTCGCCCTCGCAAGGAAGCTGTTGACGGTCCTCAATGCCATGATGCGAGACCGAAAGCCGTACCTGCAGACCAATCCAACATAACAGTTGCCGGCCTTCGCCGGGACGACGGTGAGTGTGCGGCACGGCTTGTGAGTCATACGCCCGCATTTTCGCGACATGGTTTGTCCGAGTTGACAGTTTTTTGCTGAGTTTCCCGTCGGGCAGCCACACGGCGCGGCGCATTCGGCGCCCGTCGCCCTCGCCGGCTTGTCCGGTCGTCCGCGCAATGGCAGAATTGCGCCATATTGTGCAAAATCGGACACGGCCATGCCACTCATCCGGATCTGGGTCTATGACGGCATCCTCGCTTCGGGCGTGGCGGGGATTGTCGACGTGTTCACCGCCGCCAATTCGGTGACGGCGCGGCGGCCGCGACGTCACAGCGGCAAGCCGTCACAACTGCGGTGGCGCGTCGAATCATTGAATGGCCGGCCGGTCCAGACTGCGTCCGGCCAGGTCATCGGCGTCGATGGGCCGATCGGTGCGCGGTCTTCGGCAGACGCGGTGGTGATCCCGGGACCGTTCGTCGGCGATATCGAACGCTTCTTCGCGCGGCTCGATACCGTCGAGCCGCTACTCGCGGCGCTGCGTCGGCAGCATGAGCGCGGTACCCTGCTCGCGTCCTATTGCACCGGCAGCTTCATCCTCGCCGAGGCCGGCCTGCTCGACGGCAGGGTTGCGACCACCCATTGGGCGAAGGGACGGACATTCGCGATGCGCTACCCGGCAGTGGATCTGCGCGTCGCCGAGATCCTCACCGAGCAGAACCGCATTGTCTGCTCGGGCGCGGTGACCACCTCGCTCAATCTCGCGCTTCGGCTGGTCGAGAAATTCGCCGGTGCCGACGTAGCCGCCGAGACCGGCAAGCTGATGCTGATCGACAGCAATCGCGTCTCGCAGGCACCCTATGCCAGCCGCGCGCGCGACACGCAGCACTCCGACGCGCTGGTGGCGCGGGCGCAGAGCATGATGGAGAAGTCGCTGCAACAGGGCTTCAGTCTGGCCAGGCTGGCCCGCGACCTTTCGGTCAGCGAGCGGACGTTGAACCGCCGCTTCAAGCTGGCGGTCGGCGAGGCGCCCTTGCAATATCTGCAAGCGCTGCGGGTGGACGTCGCCAAGCGCCTGATCGAAACCACGCGGCTGAAGCTCGACGCGGTCAGCGCGCGCGTCGGCTACGACGATCTGTCGACCTTCCGTCGGCTGTTCAAGCGTGAAACCGGGCTCTCGCCCCGCGAATACCAGCGCCGGTTCGTGCGCAGGGCTCCCGCCGCCTGAGAAGGCCGTGTCCGAATTTGCCCTGAAAATGGCGATACTGCCACTGCTGCCGGGAGTGCGCCGCGCATAGACCTCCTGCTGTCAACAACAGGAGGTCGCCTCAATGCCGATGATCGACGTGACAATTCCCGAAGGAGCCCTGAAGGTGGAAGCGGAAGCGCGGCTCATCAAGGAGCTCGGCGATATCCTGATCGGCCACGAGGGGTTCGATCCGGCGAACAAGGTTGCGCAAGGCGTCACCGTTGTCTTCCTGCATCGGCCGGCCGCCGTTTATGTGGCGGGCCGGCCATCGCCATCGCCACGATTTCGCATCGTCCCGACGGTCCCCGAGGGGCAGTACACCGAAGCCTCGCGCGCGGCCTTGGTGAAGGACGTCACCGACGCGGTGGTGTGCGCCGCCGGCGGTTCGTTCGAGGACGTGGCGCCGCAGGTCTGGGTGTTTCCGACCGAGATCCCCGACGGCCAGTGGGGCAGCCGCGGCGTCATTCGTCCGCTGCCGGACATCCAGGCCTTCATCGCCGGCGAGCACGAGCGCAAGGTCGGCGAGGCGCGTCTGGCGCGACGGCGGCGCGTCAAGGCGCTGGAGTTGCTTGCGGGCGCGCTCGACGCCGCCCGCAAGGGCGTCGACTGACGCGGGCACAGCCATGACATCCGACACGCATTTCAGGCTCGCGGCGATCCAGGCCGCCGCGGTGCCATTCGATCGCGACGCCTCGCTGGAGAAAGCCTGCCGCCTGATCGGCGAGGCCGGCGCCATGGGCGCGACGATCGCCGCCTTCGGCGAGACCTGGCTGCCCGGCTATCCCTTCTTCTGTCACGCGCCGACCGGGCCGAACACGTTTCGCGCGATGGCCGAATATCTCGACAACGCGGTCGAGATTCCCTCGCCCGCGACCGATCGGCTCTGCGCCGCCGCCGAGGCCGCCGGCATCGATGTCGTGATCGGCGTCGCCGAACGTGATGCCGTGACCAAGGGCACGGTCTACTGCACGCTGCTGTTCATCGGCCGCGAGGGACGGCTGCTCGGCCGCCATCGCAAGCTGAAGCCCACCTTCAACGAGCGCTCGGTGTGGGCCGATGGCGACGCGGCGGGCCTGCGCGTGCATGAGCGGCCCTATGGCCGGATCAGCGGCCTCAATTGCTGGGAGCACAACACGATGCTGCCCGGCTATGCGCTGGCCGCGCAGGGAACGCAGATCCACGTCGCGGCGTGGCCGGGGCGGGAGCCCGCGGTGGCGCCACCGTCGCCGCCGCTCTGGCCGCGGCAGTTGTTGCTGTCGCGAGCGTTCGTCTCGCAAGCCGGCTGCTACGTCATCGCGGTCGGCGGCATGCGCTCGCACGAAATCACGCCGGAACGTTACCGCGAACTATCGACGATCGAGTACAGCGGTGACAGCGTCATCATCGATCCGCGCGGCGAGGTCATCGCCGGTCCGGCGCAGGGCGAGACCATCCTGATCGCGGACGGCTCGCGGGAGGCCGTGCTCGCCGCCAAGGCGCTGTGCGATATCGGCGGCCATTATTCGCGCCCCGACCTACTGCGGCTGATCGTGGATCGCAATCCGCAGGAGCGGGTCATCGACTGCGGCTTCGCCGGGCGTGTCACGCCGGAGATGTGGGAGTGACGCGACGGCGCGGGTAGCCCGCGCCGTCAAGCTTGTCGCGAGAAAGGTCGCTCCGCCTCACGAAGCTTCCTGCGGAATTGCGGATGGTGATTCCTCGCCCTTGAGCTCCTCGAGGCTGCGGTGCCGCGGCTCGATGCCGAGCGCCCATACGGTGATGATCTGCACGATGAGCAGTCCGATCATCAGGGCCATCACGCCGGCGACGCCGCGCGCTTCGAACAGCATCACGACCAGGAATGGTGTCACGATGGTGGCACCTCGACCGAGTGTGTTGACTATGCCGGATGCCCGCAGCCGCACCTCGGTCGGGAACAGTTCGGGAATATAGATGCCGAACAACAGCGCGACCAGGACATAGATCGGCACGGTCAGCGCGAAGCCGACGGCCGGCAGCAGGAACGGATCCGAGATCATCGGATAGATGACGCCGAGGATGATCGATATCAGCGATGCGCCGATGATCGTGGGCTTGCGGCCCCAGCGGTCGGCGGTCAGGGCGCCGATCGCCGAGCCGATCGGCGCGCCAAGCGCCATCAGCAGCGAGTAGCCGAACGAGGTCGCGACGGACAGGCCCTGCTTGATGAAGAACACCGGCAGCCAGGTCACGAAACCGTAGAGCAGCGTATTGATGGTAATCAGGCATACCGCGCCGACGATCATGCGGGAGAGCAGCGGCGCGGTGAACAGCGTGGCGAGATCGGGCGACACCGGTGCCGGTGTTGCAGCCGCGGGGGCCGGCAAGGGTTGGCCCTGGGAAGCTTCCTTCTCGATCGCCTGCATCAGCGCCTCGGCCTCGGTGGTGCGTCCCACCGCCTCCAGCCAGCGCGGCGACTCCGGCAGCGACTTGCGCAGGTACCAGACGATCAAGGCGCCGACGCCGCCCAGCACGAACATCGCGCGCCAGCCGAATTGCGGGACGACGACCGATGCGACCAGCAGCGCGATGGGCAGGCCGGTCACGACGCAGACGGCGGTGAAGCCGAGCCACTTGCCGCGGCTCCGGGCCGGCACGAACTCGGTCATGGTGGAATAGCCGACAACATTTTCGGCGCCGAGACCGACGCCCATCACGAAACGGCAGGCAATCAGAAAGGCCATGTTTGGCGCAAACGCCGCCGCCAGGGACGCGATGCCGAACAGCAGCAGATTGAACTGGTAGGTGAAACGCCGTCCGTAACGGTCGCCGAGGAAGCCGGTGCCGAAAGATCCGAGCATCATGCCGACGAAGGTTGCGGAGATGAACGCGGCGTTTTGGGCGAGCGTCGAGAATCCGGTTTTCAGCGTCACGCCGAGCACGGTGCCGGCGATATAGATGTCGAAGCCGTCGAAGAACATTCCGATCCCGATCAGGATCATGATCCGGCGATGGAATGGTCCGATCGGTAGCCGATCGAGGCGGCTCCCGGCATTGACCGATGTCGACATATGCGCTCTCCCCTTGACTGTTTCCTCGGTGATGCGGCCCGCCATCTGTGGGCGATTTGCCGCTTTGCTCGACTGCGGCTAGTTCAACCGGCGCTGGCTGGCCGTGTCGCGGTACCAATCGAACGGCTGTTCGTGGGTCGCGACCATCACGCTCTTGGTGTTGAAATGGTCGTCGAAGCTCTCAGTGCCGCATTCCCGGCCGATGCCGGAATCGTCAACGCCGCCCCAGGGCGAGGCCGGATCGAGCCGGTGGTGGTCGTTGATCCAGACGATCCCGGCCTTGACCGCCGCGGCCACGCGATGCGCGCGCGCGACGTCGCGGGTGCGAATGGCGGCGGCGAGGCCAAAGGGAGAGTCGTTGGCGAGCCGGAGCGCGTCGGCCTCGTCCTTGAAGGGGGTCACCGAGGTGAAGGGACCGAATACCTCCTCCTGGAAGATCCGCATGTCGGATTTGACGTCGGCGAACACGGTCGGTTCGACGAAATAACCGTTGTCGTGGCCCGCGACCTTTGCGGCCACGCCGCCGGTGAGCAGCCGCGCGCCGTCTTCATGACCGTAGCGCGCATAGCTGAGAACGCGGTCGCGCTGGCGTGCCGAGATCACCGGCCCAAGTTGTGTGTTCGGATCGAACGGATCGCCAATGCGGATGGCGCGGGTCTTGGCCTGCAGCTTTTCGACGAACTCATCGTAGATCGAGGCCTGCACGATATGGCGCGACGCGCAAACGCAGGTTTGGCCGGCGCCGATGAAGGCCCCGAACGCGGCATAGTTGACGGCGCGGTCGACGTCGAAATCGTCGAATATCATCACCGGCGTCTTGCCGCCGAGCTCCATGGTCTGGTGCGCGAACACCTTCGCTGCGGCACTGCCCGCGATGCGGCCGGCTTCGGTCCCGCCGGTCAGCACAAGCTTGTTGATGTCGCCATGCTCAGCGAGCATCTTGCCGGCGCTCTGGCCGAGGCCAAGCACGATGTTGAAGACGCCGGGAGGCAGTCCGGCCTCGCTGAAGATCTGGGCGAGCTTCAGTGTCGTCAGCGGCGTGTATTCCGATGGCTTGACCACGGTGACGCACCCGGTCGCCAGCACGACGGCAAGCGACTTGCACAGGATCATGAGCGGGTGATTGAAGGGCGTGCAGTTGGCGACGATTCCGATCGGCGTGCGCAGGGTGTAGTTCAGGTACGCGCCTTCGACCGGGATGACGGAATCACGGCGCGACAGCGCCAGTCCGGCGAAGTAGCGGAAGAAATCCGGCAGGCGCGACAGCTGCGCGCGGGTTTCGTTGACGGGACGGCCGTTGTTCAACGTCTCCAGCCGGTACAGCGTGTCGAGATTGGCCTCGAACGCGTCGGCGAGCCTGTTGACGAGCCGGGCGCGCGCCCTCGTGTCCATCCCGCCCCACGCCTTGCCTTCGAATGCAGCGCGCGCGCTCCTCATCGCGCGGTCGATATCCGCGGCGGTCGAATTCGGAATCCGGGCGATGACGTCGCCGGTCGCGGGATTGCGGACGTCGAGCATCTCGCCGTCTCCGGCCTCGACCTCGCGTCCGTCGATGAAGTTGCCGTGGATCTCGACGTCGATCGTCGCGGGCTTCGACGGAATGTTCATGATGACCTCTCTTCGACGATGACGGCGTTGCGCTTGAGTGCCGGCAGCACGCGCTTTTCGGTTGCCGCGATGTGAGCCTTGATGATGCGGGCCGCGGTGCGTGCCTCGCGCTGCTGCATGGCGTCGATCAATGCGACATGCTCGGCGACGAGCTTCGCCGGGTCGTGGCCCTTCAGATTGGAGACGCTGACGCGCACCAGCCGATCGGCCTGGCCGATCAGGTCGCAGAGCGTGGTCGCCATGCGGCGGTTGCCCGATGCGTGCGCCAGCGCCGAGTGGAACCCGCGATTGTAGGTGATGAAATCCTCATGGCTGCCGGAGAAGCGGCGGAATTCATCGAGTGATTTCAGGATGCTGTCGGGCGCGCTTTCGATTGCTTCGGCGACGCAGGCCGGTTCGAGCGCAAGGCGGAAGCGCAGCAGATCGCGGGCGTCGGACAGCGAGATCGGATTGACCCGGTAGCCCTGGCGGGGCTGCACCGTCACGAGGTGCTCGCGCTCGAGCCGCAGCAGGGCGTCCCGGACCGGCTGGCGGCTGACGGCGTAACGCTCCGCCAGATCCTGCTCTCGTATTTCATCACCGGGAGCAAGCTGACACGATAAAATATCAGATCGCAGGCTTTCGTAGATATTCTCGCGAAGAAGGATCATCTTATTGGATCTCCTGCCCAGCAAAATGCAGATTGTGAAATATCACGTCAAGCTGAAATCCTTGAAATCCGGGTGATTTGATTTATCAATCGTCCGCAGGGGCGCTTTGGAGCCCCGATGCGCGAATTTCGGGCGCAATTTGAAAGAGAGCGACGATGGACAGGCTTTTGGCCAACCGCACAGTCAACGCAGCCCAGTCGGGCGAAGGGCCGCCGCTGGTCCTGTTTCACTCGCTGCTGTCGGATCGCGCGAGCTTCGATGCGATCGTGCCGGAACTTGCCCGGTCGTTTCGGACCATCGTGCCGGAACTGCCGGGATTTGGTCGGTCGAGCGCGGTTGAGGGTGGCCTTGCCGCGATTGCCGACCGGATGGCGGACGCGGTGCATGACGCGGCTGATGGCACGCCGGCCATCGTGCTCGGCAATGGTTATGGCGGGTTCGTCGCGCTGCAGATGGCGATCCGCCACCCGGCGATCGCGAGCCGGCTGATCCTCGCCGACAGCGGTGCGGCGTTCTCCGAGCCGGGCCGCGAGGCGTTTCGCAACATGGCCAGGGTTTCACGCGAGAAGGGGCTCGCCGCGATCACCGACATTGCAATGCGCCGGCTGTTCGCACCGGATTTCCAGGCACAGCATCCCGCGCTGATGCAGGATCGCCGCGACGCATTCCTGCTCACCGATCTCAACGTGTTCTGCGCGGCCTGTGACGCGCTGGCGAGCCTCGATCTTCGTGCCGAACTACGCAGCGTGACCGTACCGACACTCGTCGTGGTCGGCGAATATGACGAGGCGACGCCGCCGCCGATGTCATACGAATTGGCAGGCGGCCTGCCGAGAGCCAAGCTGAGGGTCATTCCGGGATGTGCGCATGTCCCGCAACTGCAATCGCCAAAACTGTTCCTCGATACGATCGGCGATTTCCTGGCGATCAAGCATAACGCGCCCGCCTGAGGCACGCACAAACGGCTGGATCGCGCCGCGGGTCACGCGGCGGCGTGCCGACAATTTGGGCACAACGCCCAGCTAATGCCGTTTGACGCGACAGCATCTCTGCCTAGTCTGACTAGAGACGGAGATGAAACATGCGAGCGATCCTTGATCACTGCACCGGCGGTCGCAGGCGCAGCTTGCCGGCGGGCACGGATTTCATCGAGGAGGGCGGCAAGACCGGTCATCTGTTCGTGCTGCTCGACGGCAAGGTGGAAGTCGTCAAGGGCGACAGCCTGGTGGCTGTGATCGACGAGCCCGGCGCGGTGTTCGGCGAGATGAGTGTGCTGCTCGACCGGGCGCACAGCGCCAAGGTGCGCACGGCCGCTGATTGCGTCCTGTACGAGTTCGACGATGCGGCGTCGTTCCTGCGCGAGCAGCCGGCGGTGGCGCTGCTGATCGCGCAGCTGCTGGCGCAACGGCTTCATGTCGCCACGACCTATCTTGCCGACCTGATGCATCAATATGCCGATCACGGCACCCATCTGGCGATGGTCGGCGAGGTGCTGCAGAGCATGATCAACCTGCCGCCGATGCAGGTCGCGCCAGGCTCGGATCGGCAATCCGATCCAAGGATATGAGCCAGTCCGGCGCATCGCGCACGGGAGCCGCCGGCCGCGACAGCGGCGCCTTGAGGTCGATCATCTGCGCATCGCCGGCGGCGAGCCAGAACGCCTTGTCCTGCGCGAGATCGAGCACGATGTAGACCGGAGGCCGGCCGGGCTGCAGGCCGGTGTTGAACACCCAGCTCGCTCCGATCCGGTCGAACCACGAGCCGCTCTGGATGAACGGCGACTGATGCACATGGCCCGAGATCACCATCGCCGGATGGTGGCGCTCGATCCAGCCGAGCAGCTCGGCGTCGCCGAAGAAGCGCTTGCCGCCCCAGCTGGTCGGCGAATCCGCCGGCGGGGCGTGATGGACCCAGACCCAGCGGCGGTGCGGCACCGCGGCTGCCGCGCGAAGCTGCTCGTCGATCCGCGCCTTGACCAGCGGGCCGTCCCACCACGGGCACACCGTGAACAGCGTGTCGCCGATCGTCAGGTTGTCGCCGTCGCAGGCGACGCCGAACTCCCTGATGCCGGCGACCCAGCGCGCGATCTTCTCGCCCTCCGGGTTGCGCTCGTCGAGGTCGTGATTGCCCGAGCAGAAGATCACCCGCGTGAGATCGGCGAGCCGCAACAGGTATTTCGTGACGACGACGATCTGGGCGCGGAAATCGACCGCCGAGCCGAGGTTGAGCGCATCGCCGGCGAAGATCACGAGATCGAATTGCGGTGCCGCCGCCAGCAGCCAGTCGAACTGTGGCAATGAGTAATGCAGATCGGCGACGACAAGACAGCGCATCGGTGAAATCCGAATGCCCGGAAAACGGGCGGGGCCGCACGGCAATGATTTCAAACAAGCCAAATCGCAGCAAGATCTATGCCGCGCCGCGCGGATCCGACGCGACAGATGTTCGCAGTGTCCTGGAATCGGCCGGCAACAGCGCGAAGGGCGGATCGCGGCTCACGCCCGCGCTGCGGCGTGAGCGAAGGTCACCTCGATCAGCGTGCCGGTGCGGCCGCCGGTCCGGATCTGGAATTTGGCGCGATTGGCTTCGACCAGCGCCTTGGTCAGCGACAGGCTGACGCCGCCGGAGCCGGCCTGATCTGAAGGCGTCGGGGCGCGGAACGGCTCCAGCGCCGCGGCGACCTCGTTGTCGTTGAGACTCTGCCCGGTGTCGCGCACGCGCAGCATCACCTCGCCGAAATCCGACAGCGCGGTCGAGACGATCACCTGGCCGCCGGCATTGGCGAGATGGATCGAGTTGCCGATCAGGTTCAGCGTGATCTGGCGCAACGCGCGGGCGTCAGCGACCACAGGCGGCAGCGTGTGGGCGAGCGAGGTGCGGATGATGATGCGCTCGCGGTTGGCCTGCGGCTGCATCACTGCGACGCAGCTCTCCACCATTTCGTTGAGGTTCTGGCTGGCGAAGGCGAGGTCGAGCTTGCCGGTCTCGATCCGCGACAGATCGAGCAAATCGTTGACGATCGCGATCACCCGCTCGCCGGAGGCGCGGATGTCCTTCATGTATTCGACATAGCGCTCGTTGCCGAGCGCGCCGAAGCGCTCGCCGATCATCACCTCGGCAAAGCCGATGATGGCGTTGAGCGGCGTGCGCAGCTCGTGGCTGATCCGCGCCAGCATGTCGGACTTGGCGTTGGCGGCGCGTTCGGCGAGCCGCCGCGCCTCGCGCAATTCGCCCTCGCTCTTTTTCGTTTGCGAGAGATCACGGAACACCGCGAAGAAGTTCGGTCCATCGGCGCGGGTGCGGCCCATCGTCACCGACAGCGGGATGATGCCGCCCTGGCGGACGCGGCCGAGCGTCTCGCGGCCATGGTCGAGCAGGCTGGCGACGCCGGCGGATTTCAGGCTGGCGAGATAGTCGACGATGCCGTGCTGGCTTTCCGGCGCGAACAGATCGGCGAGCTTGCGGGTGACGAACTCGTCGCCGTCATAGCCGAACAGTGCCTCGGCGCTGCGGTTGCAGGAATGGATGTTGCCGTCGGCATCGAACATGATGATGCCTTCGGCGGCGGTGTCGAGGATCGCGCCGAGCTCTTCGGCGTCGGCCTGGCCGGCTTGCGGCTCAGCCGGCGCAAGCAGCGGCTCGGCGGCGGCCGCAGGCTCCGGCTCGGGTTCGGAGAGCGCGGCGGCGATCGCGGCATCCTCGTCCAGCGTGCGCGAGAAGATCAGCGCCAGCGCGGAATCGTCGTCCCAGGTGATGGTGTGCAGCCGCGCCTCGGCGGACACCGACTGCCCGCCGTCCTCGGTGCTCTGGTTCGCGGAGATCGTCACCGGCGTGCCGGTGCCCGACGTGCTGCTCGCCTGCGAGACGCCGGGCTCGACAAAGAGCGCGTCGAGGCCGCCGGCGGCTTCCAGCGCGTGCAGGCTGTCATGGCCCATGCGCGAGAGGAAGGCGTGGTTGGCATAGAGCAGGCGGTCGAGCCGGTAGATCAGGATGCCGACCGGCAACAGATCGAGCAGCGCGCGGTCGCGGCGGGAATCTGCGCGCGGCGCCGGCTCCGCCGCAGCCAGCCAGCCGGCCTTTGGTGTTTCCGCCGCCGTCTCCAGCTGCGCGACCGCCTCTTGCGCTGGCGCCTCTGCTTGCTGCGGCGGTTCGCTTGCGGGCGGCGCTTCGGCGACCGGCTCGGCCGGCACGCTGTCGTCCGTCGTCGCGGCGAGGCCGGCCTCGTTCTCGAGCCGCGCCGACAATTGACGGGCGAGCTCGTTGAAGGCGTTGTTCTCGACCGGCGTCAGCGACGGCGGCCGGGTGTCGCCGGCGGGACGGAACGGCACCACATTCGGTGGCGGGTCATGACGCACTTCGTGCGTTTCCTCGTGCGTTTCCACGGCGTGATCCGGATCGGCTCGGTGTGAAGTCTCTGCGGCTGTCGGCTCGGTCAATTCCTCGGGTGGTGCTATGGCGGTCGTGTCGGGCGGCGGCTCCGCGTGCGGCGGAGGATTGTCCTGTGGCGCGGCGGGCCCGGGCGGCGCGGCGGTGCGCGGCGCCGGCGCGACATCGGCCGACAGCGATTGCGGCGCGAGCGTGCCGCTGAAGAACTCATAGCGGCGCAATGCGGCGAGTCGCGCAAGCCCGTCGAGGTCGCGACACACACCAAAGCCGCGGTAGCCGGCGAAATTCCTGGCACGATCGAACACCGGCAGGCCGGACAGTTCGACCGGCAGCCGGCCGCCACCGTCGGCCGGCCAGTGCAGCGTGATGCCGCTCCAGGTGTCGTGGCTGGCGAACGCCTGCATGACGCGGCCCTCGGGATCGAGGCCAAAGCTCTCGGCGATGTCGCTCCACAGCCGGCCGAAGCCCGCCGCGGTGTGCAGGCCGATCAGGCGGGTGAATTCATCGGAGCCGAGCGAGAAGCGGGCCTCATGGTCCATCTGCCACATGAAGCGCAGCGGATGCCGCCGCACCGGCAACGGCTCGTCGAGCCAGGATGGTGGTGGCACCGGCGCCAATGTCGCGGGCTCCGGCTCGGTGACGGGCGCAGGCGTGGGCGCATCCGCGATCGCATAGGGCGAGGGGGCGGGATCGGCCGGCGGCGCTGATGTTTCCGGCGCGTTGGCCGTCTCTGCGAGATCAGGCACGGACTCTTCGGCGTGCGTCTCCGTGGGCACTTCGATCAACGCTTCCGACAGCGGCTCCTCGACGGCGGGGCTTTCGTCGGGCGTGGTGTCGAGAGGTGCGGTCTCGACGGGCGTCGGCTCTGAATGCGTGAGTTCTGCCGACGCAAGTGGCGGGGCAAGAGGCGTAGGCTCTTCGATCTGCGCGCCGTCCGGCACTTCGATCAGTGCTTCCGACAGAGGTTCCTCGGCGGCAGGTGGTTCGTCTTGCGTGGTGTCGAGAGCTGCGGTCTCGACGGACGCCTCTATGTGCGCCGCCTCTTCTGCCGCGGCAGATGGAGCAGCATTCTCAGGTTCGGATTTGGCCGCGCTGACGAGCGGCTCGATTGTGACGCGCTCTTCCAACTGCGGATCCAGCGCGTCGAACAGTGTGAAGGCGATCGGCGCTGCGCAGGCCGTCGCGGGCGCTTCGTCATGCGCAACGGCTTGTTCGACAACCGCAGGTGCTGGCGGCGGCTCCACGGCCACGGCCTCTTGCTGCGCTGGCGCTGGGGGAGCCTGTGCTTCGCGCGCCGGCGTCTCCGGCTCAACTGGCTCGGGCACGATCGGCGCCGCCGGCTTTGCGGCGAGATGCGGCGCCGGCTTGATCAACGCGACCAGCGCGCGATCGGCGGCGCGGCCGATCCGCTGCAGCACGACGCGGCCGATCGCAACGCTCGCCGCCGCGCGGCCCTGCGCCAGCGCTTCGTCGCGTGCGGCATCGAGACCGGCTTCGGTGAGGTCGTGCAGGCCGGGCAGCGTACGCGCCGCCTCATTGGTTGCGACCAGCAGTCCGTTGCTGGTGAAGGCGGCGGCCGGACGCGGCAAGCCCTGCAGCAGCCGCTGCAGGCGTTCCGCGAGCGGCATGCCGCGGCCGGTCGCATTGAGCGCCGTCATCAGGATGCCGTGGCTGCCGTCCGGCAGGTCGATCCGGGCGCAGCCGCAGGTCGCGAGCATGCCGGGCGCAGCGCCGAAGCCGCGCAGCCGCTCCAGGCGGACCGCGCCATTGGCGTTCAGGCTGTGGCCGAGCCGCGCGACCTGGCGGCGGTGCGGATCGGCCGGGCCGAAGCCGCGCTTCGCCAGCTCTGCGCCGTTGGCGGCACCGAATACCTGCGCGCCGACCGGATTGGCCCAGAGAATTCGCGCGCCGTCGGCCGCCCACAGCCATGCCGGCAGGGCGCCCGTCGCATGATCCGCCAGCCTGACATCGCCGAGCGCCTGGATCTGGAATTCCGCGTCACTCATCACGCAAGATTTGACCGCATGGGTTTGGCTTTCTTCCTTAAGCTCGGCCGAAGGCCCGGCAGCCGCAGGACGACAGCCTTAACAGAAGGTTAGTATCGCAACTGGGGAACGGCAGGTCCATGTCCGCAGCGAAACTGCCCAGCCTTAAGCCGGAATAACGTTAACTCGGCTGAACGATCCACAGCCGTTTGGCGTTGTCGGGCTAAAGAGAGGTTGCTGCGAGCCGCGCGATGCGGAACCAGGTGGCGCCGCGTCACACCTGCGATTGCAGTGCCACGATATATATATTCTGCCGTCTATCTTGCCCTGGGCCCGCAGGGCCAAGCGGCGGGCCGATCAGCAAGCGAGGGAGAGCGACCATGAGCGACAACGGGCGTGACCATTTCGAGATCCCCAAGTTCGAGATTCCCAAGGATATGCGGTCGATGGCGGAGGCGAGTTTTGAGCAGGCGCGCAAGGCGTTCGAGCAATTCGTGACCAACGCCAAGGACACCGCCGGCAAGATCGAGGAGCGCAACGCCACGATGCGCGCCGGCGCCAAGGATCTTTCGGCCAAGGCGCTGACCTATGCCGAAAAGAACGTGCAGTCGTCGCTGGACTACGCCGAGGCGCTGCTCAAGGCCAAGGACCTCAGCGACGTCATGCGGCTGCACAGCGAATATGTGCAGGGCCAGATGCGCTCGCTCGCCGAGCAGGCCAGCGAGATGGGCCAGGCCGTCAGCCGGGCCGCGATGGACGCGGTCAAGCCGAAGAACTGACGAGGCGCATTGGCCGCGGCCGACCCCGGCGCGTTCAGCCTCGGTCGGCCGCGGTAATCTTTTGTTCCGTCAGATAAAAAATGTGGCGTCGCACGCGATCTTACGTTGCGTTGCACAAAATTGACATGATATGGGTGTTTATTAGGCGCGCCCGACGAAGGGCACTCCCGTGAATCAAGGCAGCGTGATCCATTTCAGCGCTCCCGGCCTGATGGGCTCCGGGACGTCCGCAATGGTCACATCTACTCACCCGTTGCGAAGGATTACACGTATGACCAACCCGTCCGATCCGTTTTCCGCCTCGATCATTCCGTTTGAAGTTCCCGAGCAGATGCGCGCGTTCGCCGAGAAGGGCGTTCTGCAGGCCCGCGATAGCTACGCCAAGTTCAAGGACGCTGCCGAGACCCACAACTCGACGGTCGAGGCCGTGTTCACCTCGGTGAGCAAGGGCGCCAGCGAGTATTCGGCCAAGCTGATCGAGTTCTTCAAGGCCAACACCACCTCCTCGCTCGACTTCGCCCAGGAGCTGTTCAGCGTGAAGTCGCCGACCGAAGCGGTCGAGCTGTGGACGTCGCACGCCCGCAAGCAGTTCGAGACCTACACCGCGCAGGCCAAGGAACTGGCCGAGCTCGGCCAGAAGGTCGCCAGCGAGACCGCCGAGCCGATCAAGGCCAGCGCCTCGAAGTTCTACAAGCCGGCCGCCTGATCGCCGCCGTTTGGGAGACCAGCGAAAGGCCCGGGCCGAAGCGGTCCGGGCCTTTTTGCTGGCCAGGGGCCCGTCAAGCGGCCCGACATAACAGCGGAAATCGGCGCGTTACGGCCTTGCCAAAGCGCGGCGTTGCACCTAGTTTCCGCCCGAAATCGCCGCCCCGTCTGAGCGGGTCGCGCGTCAGGATGCAGTTGTAGCTCAGTTGGTTAGAGCGCCTGTCTGTGGAACAGGAGGTCGGTGGTTCGAGCCCACCCAACTGTACCAGAAAAATCAAACACTTAGGTAGATTTTTTTAGGTTGGATTGTCGCCGTAGCTACCACGTAGCTACCACGACGCCGAAAGCAGCGAACGGGCGCTCGCCGTTGTATCGTTCGCCAAGTGGTTCCCGAGGAGTTTACATTTATGTATTGTTACTTAGCTTGACTGCGCAAATTTGGTAGATTTCAAACCTTGAGCGGGGTTTGAAAATAAGCTAATTTACTTAGTATGGCTAAGCAAACGGAGAGAAAGCTAAACCACCTCGAAAGGACCCTTCCGCAAGGACTCTTGGTCGACGCCGCCTGGATGGAGCGCCATGGATATTCCACCAGCCTGCGCAGCCAATATGCATCGGCCGGATGGCTTGTTCAGCCTGCTCGGGGAACCTTTAAGCGTCCGCTTGGCGAACTCTCGTGGCAAAGCGTTGTCGTTTCACTGCAGCGACTGCTCGGCTCCGACCTCGTTGTCGGTGGACGTACCGCTTTAGAAGCGCAAGGCCTCGGCCACTATTTGAGCCAGACGGGTCCTTCGATCGTACACCTATACGGAACGAGCCCCGCTCCCGGCTGGCTCGGCAAACTCAAACTTAAACAGAAATTCCGCGTTCACCGCGCGCAAAGCCTGTTCAAAATGCACGCGAGCGCGCTGGGACCAAAGTCGGGCGCAACGCGAGAACTGCCGGGATCACTCAACTGGCCTCTCACGGTATCGACGCCCGAACGTGCGTTTCTCGAACTGCTCGACGAATTGCCCCGCCACGAAAGCTTCCATCAGGTCGATGCACTGGCGGAAGGCTTGAGGAACCTCAGTCCTCGGCGGCTGCAAACGCTTCTGAACGACTGCAAAAGCGTCAAGGTCAAACGATTGTTCTTCTGGTTCGCGGATCGGCATCAGCACGCCTGGCTCAAACAGATCGACAAGGCGAAAGTTAATCTCGGCACGGGAAAGCGCATGCTCGTCAAGGGCGGCAAACTCGATACCAAATATCTCATAACCATCCCCGACGACCTCGATGCCCCTGTCTGAAAAATATCGGCATCAAGTGGCTTTGTTGATCGAGACGATGCCGTTCGTCGCGGCTGAGCCCGATTTTGCGCTTAAGGGGGGTACTGCCATCAATCTCTTCCACCGCGATATGCCGCGCCTGTCGGTCGATATCGACCTGACCTATCTGCCGGTGGCTCCGCGTCCCCAATCCCTTGCTGCGATCGATGCGGCGATGAAGCGCACGGCGTCGGCTATCAGGAAAGGATTGCCCGGCGCGAAGGTGACGGAGGTCGTCAACGCCCGCGAGAAGATCGTGACCAAGCTGACTGCCCAGAAAGGCGACGCTCAGATCAAGATCGAGGTCTCACCCGTGATCAGGGGCAGCGTTTTCGAATCCGAGCTCCGCGATGTGTCGCCGAGCGTCGAAGAAACATTTGGGTTCGCGCAGATGAAAGTTGTTTCGTTTGCCGATCTATACGCCGGTAAGCTCGTCGCGGCGCTCGACCGGCAGCATCCGCGCGACCTCTTCGATGTCCGCGATCTTCTCGCTAACGAAGGCCTCACGGACGACCTCCGCAAGGCGTTCATCGTCTACCTCATCAGCCATGACAGGCCGATTTCCGAGGTCGTCGTTCCTCGCCGCAAGGACATCCAACACGAATTCACACACGGCTTCGAGGGCATGACGGCTCATGATGTGACGCTGGACGAATTGCTCGAAACCCGAGAGACGCTGATCGCCGAACTCGCGGGAAAAATGCCGCAAGCTCACAAAGATTTCCTGGTAGAATTCAAGCGTGACAAGCCAGATTGGAGCTTGCTCGGCGTTCCCGGTGCGGCGGACTTGCCGGCGGTGCGCTGGAAGCAGATAAATCTGGACAGGCTTCCTGTCGAGCAAAGGACGAAGCTGGTCGCGCGGCTCGAGCATGTCTTGCGCAATGTCTGAATCCACCTCGCCACGAGGCCTCCGGGCGAAATAAAAAAGGCATTCGCAAGGGCGACTGCGCGTCCTTGCTGAATACCAGTAACATCAATGACTTGGTTGTTAGGGGCAAGTTACCCGCAACTACACACCTGCGCATGCCTCGGCAGGCGAAGGAAACGTTTGAAGCGTGATGGGATCGCATGGCCATTAGAGTACCGAAGCGAGCGATTGCCCTTGCAGCTCGATTGTCAATCCCTGCATGCCGAGGTCATTGATCTCTCCGCCCATCGCCTTCAGGCTTTCTTCGCGGATAAGGGACATCAACCCTCGGCGCAGGGCCAGAAATTCCGACGACATCATCATCGACTGCTGCCGCGGGCGTTCGAGCGGGATCGTGATTTCCGCCTTGATCGAGCCGGGACGCGCGGTCATGCAGTAGACGCGGTCGGACAGGAAAATCGCCTCGTCTATATCGTGGGTCACGAACAGCACCGAGATCTTCAGCCGTTGCCACATGTTGGTGAGGATTTGTTGCATGATGACGCGGGTCTGCGCGTCCAGTGCACCAAAGGGTTCGTCGAGCAGCAGCACCTTCGGTCCCGTGGCCAGCGCGCGAACGATGCCGACCCGCTGCTTCATGCCGCCGGAAAGCCGCTCCGGATAGTGCTTCTCAAATGCCTCGAGCCCCGCGAGCCCGAGCAGCGTGCGTGCTGCACGCTCGCGCTGCGAGCGCGGCATGCCGCGCATCTTCAGGCCGAACTCGACATTCTCCCGCACGGTCTTCCACGGAAACAGCGAATATTGCTGGAACACCATGCCACGCTCGGCGCTTGGGCCGTTCACCGGCTCACCGTCGACGGTGACCACGCCGGTGGTCGGCTTGAGGAAGCCCGCGACCGCGTTGAGCAGCGTCGATTTTCCGCAGCCCGAAGGACCGACGATCGAGACGAACTCGCCGGGATTGACATGGATCCGCGTGTCCGTGACGGCCTGCACGGCACCATCGATGCTTTCGTAGCTGAGCGAGAAGTTATTGACCTCGATATGGCCTTGCGGCGCGCTGGCGCGGACGTGGTTCATTTCGAGCTCCATGGCATGACCAACTGACCGGCGCCCCGGATCAGCAGGCTCGATCCCAGTCCGAGTACGCCGATCGCGATCATGCCGAGCGCGATGTCCGGGTACTGGACCAGCGAATAGGCCTCCCAAGTAAAGTAGCCGATGCCGTATTGTCCGGAGATCATCTCGGCGGCGATCAGGGACACCCATGCCACGCCCATGCCGACGGTGAGCCCGGTGAAAATATGCGGAAGCGAGGCGGGGAAGTACACCTCGCGGAAGATCGAGCGCTCACGGGCGCCGAGACATTGCGCAGCGCGCACCAACACGGGATCGACCAGCGACATGCCGTGCAGCGTGTTGACCAGGATCGGAAAGAAGGAGCCGAGGAAGGTGATGAACACGATGCTCTGCTCGTTGGTCGGCCACAGCATGATCGCCATCGGCACCCAGGCGATTGCCGGAATCGGCCGTAGCACCTCGGCGACCGGGAACACCACCTCATGCACCAGCTTGAAGCGGCCCATGATCAGTCCCAGCGGCACGCCGACAAGGGCGGCGAGCGAGAAGCCGATGAAGATGCGGCGGCAGCTCAAGAGCAGGTGCAGCAGGAATTTGGGATCGTGGATCGCCTTGGTGAAGCTTGCATAGACCGCGAGAGGTGTCGGCACATTGACGAAACGCACGAAGAAGACGACGCGATAAGTCGTGAGCAGATGCCAGAGCACCAGGAACGCGACGAGTGAAAGCGCGCCGATCGCGACGGCGCGCAGCCGATCCCGATTGAGCCGATACCAGCGCCGCGCGAGCGTACCGAACGACGGTGCGGGGCTGGGCGTCTTGGCGGACACGGTCTCGGTGACGGCTGCGGTTGACGGCATGGCGTCCTCCTCACGCCGCAGGACGGCTGGACTGCTGCTCACGTCTTGCCTCCAGTGACCGCCGATTTCACCGCGTCGTCGAAGCCGAGAACCTTGCCGCCGATCTTCGCCGCGTAGGATTCCGCGTCCTTCTTCAGGAGAAACGGCGCCACCTCGCCGTCGCCGACGGCGTAGAACGCCTGATCGGCGAACAGCTTGATGCCGCGGGTGGTGTCGAAGACGTAGGCGACGTCGATCTTCTTGCCCTTGGCCTTGAAGTCGGCGTAGGCGCCGAGCGTGCAGGCCGCGTCCGCAAACGGCAGGATGCCGGCATCGTCGACCCAGATCTCGCCGGCCTTCCGTGGATCGGCGATCGGCTTCTTGCAGAAGCTGTCTTGGCCTGAAATCTCGTAATTCCCGGTGCTCGCGAGTTGCGCGTCATAGTCGAGCTTCAACTCGGCATAGGCCTTGCGGAGGTAGGAATCATCGGCCCACTTCTTCGGATCGAATTCCTTCATCCGCCCGAGCTTCTGAAGTACCGTGACGTCGGTGGCGGCGGCGTCGATCAGCGCCGGCTTGATGGTGGGATCGGTGGTCATGTTGCCCCCCGGTCCGAGAAAAATATAGACCACCTCCTTGTTGATGCCGGTCCATTCCTGGATCTTCTCCGCGGCGCGCTTGGGATCGTCGCGCAGCCATTGATTGGCGGCAATCAATGCCTTCACGTACGCGACGACCACCTCGGGATACTTCTCGGCGAAGTCGGTGCGTACGACGATGCCGTGAAAGGTCGGCAGGCTGGTCTCGACGCCGTCGAAGATCTTGCGCGCGAAGCCGCGGAACGGCAGCAGCTCGGCGAACGGCACGAAGTCGGCATGCGCGTCGATCTTCTTTTCCTGAAGATTGGTCGATCCGACCTCCGGGCTCTGGCTCACGAGCTGGAAGAAATCGGATGGATAGCCGCGGTCCTGCATCGCCTTCAGCACCATGCCGTGCGCTGCAGAGCCGAACGGCACGCTGATGAGCTTGCCCTTGAGATCGGCGAGGTCGTAGTACGGCGAGTCCTTGTGGACGACGATGCCGTTGCCGGAGCCGGAGAGGCTGTAGGCGGCGATCGCTATTAGCCTGCTCTTGCTCTCGGGATTGTTCTCGAAGGTGAAGCCGTTCACGATCAGCGGATAGTCGCCCATCATGCCGATCTGTAGCTTGTTCGCCATCATCGCATTGGTGACGGGCGGACCGGAGGTGAAATTCTGCCACTCCAGCTCGAACTTGACGTTGGCGTATTTGCCGTCGGTCGGCAGGTATTTCTCCAGCAGATGAAGTTGCCGGATGACGGTGCCTGCCGTGGCCGTGTTGGTGGTCGTGTCCTGCGTGCCGATGCCGATCGTCACCGTTTCCGCCGCTGCCGGCTGCGCGAGCAGAAGCGCCAGCGACGTCACCGATATCGCAAGCGAGAGCGTGGGAAGATGGCGGACCATTCTCATCCTCTTTCGGTTGGATGTGCTGTGGCGGCCATGATTGGGTGAGGGCCCAACCGGAGCAAATCCGGATTCACCGCCGCGGTCGATTAGTTGCCCGGAAATGCCGATTGCTTAGTCCTTGTGCAGTTTGGCGGCCGAGAGCCAATTGCATGTGCATCAGCCTCAATCGGACACCCCTCAATCGGAAGCCTGGCCCCGCATCTCCTCCAGAATCTCGCGCCGGCAGACCACGACCTGCGAGCGTTTGGTGACCACGATCCCCTTTTCCTGCATGCGCTTTAGGCTGATCGTCACCCACTGTCGGGTGGCGCCGACCATGTGGGCGATGTCGGCATGGGTGAATGCCGCCGCAATCACCGTGCCATCGGCGTCCTCCACGCCATAGAGATCGACGAGGTGCAGCAGCAGATGCGCCAGGCGCTGGGTGATTGAGCGCGTTCCGAGCATCTGGGCCAGCGCCGAATAGCATTTGCCCTTGAATGTGAGGCCCTCGATGAGGCCGATGGCGAGGTTCGGGATCTCGGCGGCCAGCGACCGCAGTTCCTTGCCCGGAAGATGTACGACGCTGCAATTGCTGGATGCGACGCCGGACCATTGATGCACGGTGCCCTCGAACACTTCGGGCCCGCCGACGAAATTTCCGACATGCCAGTAAGCAAGGGTGATCTCGCGCCCCAGCGGCGATGTGTAGAAAACACGGATACGACCGCTCTCGATCAGCCAGATGCCGTCGTGCTTGCCGCCCTGGCTGAACAGGGTCTGACCGCGATTGAGCACCTTGCGGCGCCCTTGTTTCAGCACCAATTCCCGCTCGCGCGGCGTGAGCTTGTCCATGAGCGGCGGCGGCCCGCCGATCCATTGCTGGTTCTCGGTGAGCAGCAGCGAGGAGCTGCCTGCGGGCCGGATTTTTGCGGGATTGGTTCCGCGAACCGCATTGGCCGCCTGCAGCAACATCGAGCCGCCTCCAGATTGTTCAACCCGTTCTAAACAGGAGCAATGTCCGTGCCAGAGCGGGTTGGCAATGGGGGAAGGGCGGGCGCCGACGCCTGCGTCATATCGAGATCGCGCTAGACGCGCCGGTCCGGAAATTCATCACTGAGAACGGGGGATTTATGGAATTGGCGCCCACCGATCGGTGCCCGGGATAGAACGGGAGATTGGCTAGTGTCCCGCCAGGCTCAGCAGATAAATTTTTGGATAGATGCCGCGGTTGTGCCCGTCGGAGAACGAGATGTTGAGCCCGTAGCCCAAATCGCCGATCTCGGTGATCGCGATGCCGGGAAATCGCTCGGGGAAGCGGCCATCGAAGCGGGCGCGGGTGCAATGAGCGCATTTGCAGGACAGCCTGAGCTGCTCGGCGGCGAGCCTGATTTCGTCGTCGTGCGCGGTACGGATGACGAGCGTCGCCAGATCGGCGCTGGCCTCGTAGTCGGTCACTGTCGGTGCCACCAATGCGGTCATGGTCATGACGATTCTCCACCGTCTTTCCTGACATCGATGCGGCGATCGCGATAGCAACTAATTGCCGGATCAGCTTCGAGGTCGCGCTCCTCGCAAAACGCGCTGCCCGTTCGCCAGTCATCGATCGCCAAATGTGAAACTAATCGACCGAGAACCGAGCTTCGTCGTTGCGGGAATTGCCGCTCTCGGAAACCTTGCCTGGCATCGGGCACGCAAGGAGGACGCATTGAGCGCTTTTCAGAAGGAGACGGTCATCTCGGTCAAGCACTGGACCGAATCTCTGTTCAGCTTCACCGCAACGCGCGATCCAAGCTTTCGCTTCCAGAACGGCCAGTTTGCGATGATCGGGCTCGAGGTCGATGGCCGGCCCCTGATGCGGGCCTACAGCCTGGCGAGCGCCAACCACGAGGAGGCGCTCGAGTTCTTCAGCATCAAGGTGCCGGACGGTCCGTTGACCTCGCGGCTGCAGAAGATCAAGGAAGGCGACATCATCCTGGTCGGCCGCAAGGCGACAGGCACTTTGATCACCGGTAATCTCATCCCCGGCAAGCGGCTCCTGCTGCTTTCGACCGGCACCGGGCTCGCACCGTTCGCGAGCCTGATCAAGGATCCCGACGTCTACGAAACCTATGAGACCATCGTGCTCGCGCACGGCTGCCGCCAGGTCTCGGAGCTGGCCTATGGCGAGCAACTCGTCGAGGGCCTGCGCAGCCACGAATTCCTTGGCGATCTGATCGGGGACAAGCTCGTCTATTATCCGACGGTCACCCGCGAGCCGTTCCGGAATCGCGGTCGCATCACCGACCTGATCGCCTCGAACCAGTTGTTCGACGATATCGGGCAGCCGGCGCTCGACGTTGAGACCGACCGCATCATGCTCTGCGGCAGTCCGGGCATGCTCGAAGAGCTGCACGCGATGTTCACCGCACGCGGCTTCGCCGAGGGTAATCATAGCAGGCCCGGCCACCTCGTGATCGAGAAGGCCTTCGTCGAGCGGTAGCGGCAGAAATTGTCTGCCGGCGACAACTAATTGCTATCGCCGACGGATCACCTGAACAAATCTCACGCAAAGGCGCCGATCGCGCCGCCGAACCAGGAGCAAGCGATGGCACTAGATCAGATCGTCGACGGACTTTCGGAGGTTTCCTGCGATGTGCTGGTGATCGGCGGCGGCACGGCCGGTCCGATGGCGGCACTCAAGGCGAAGCTCAAGAATCCGAAGGCCGATGTCGTGCTGCTCGAGAAGGCCAACGTCAAGCGCTCGGGCGCGATCTCGATGGGCATGGATGGACTCAACAACGCCGTCATCCCCGGTTATGCGACGCCCGAGCAGTACACCAAGGAGATCACGATCGCCAATGACGGCATCGTCGATCAGAAGGCGGTCTATAAATACGCGCAGAACTGCTACAAGATCGTCGAGGAGCTCGACAGCTTCGGCATCCGCTTCCTGAAGAACGAGAACGGCGACTTCGCCGTCAAGAAGGTGCACCATATCGGCACCTATGTCCTGCCGATGCCGAACGGTGAGACCGTGAAGAAGGCGCTGTATCGCCAGCTTCGCCGCGCCCGCATCCTGATTTCGAACCGCTACATGGCGACACGATTGCTGAAGTCCGCCGATGGACGCGTCGCGGGCGCGATCAGCGTCAATACGCGCACCGCCGAGATCCTGGTGATCAAGGCCAAGGCGGTGATCCTGTGCATGGGCGCAGCCGGCCGGCTCGGACTTCCGACCTCGGGCTACATGTTCGGCACCTACGAGAACGCCGCCAATTCTGGCGACGGCTACGCGATGGCCTACCACGCCGGCGCGGCGCTCGCGAACCTAGAATGCTACCAGATCAATCCCCTGATCAAGGACTACAACGGCCCCGCCTGTGCCTATGTCGCCGGCCCGTTCGGCGCCTTCACCGCCAACAACGAGGGCTCGCGTTTCATCGAATGCGACTACTGGTCGGGCCAGATGATGCTCGAGTTCTATAATGAGCTGCTTTCGGGCAAAGGCCCGGTGTTCCTCCAGCTCAAGCATCTTCACGAGAAAACGATCGGGGAGATCGAATCGACCTTGCACAAGGTGGAGCGGCCGACACGCGGCCTGTTCCAGCAGGGCCGAGGGATCGACTATCGGCAAGAGTCGATCGAGATGCACATCTCCGAGATCGGTCTCTGCTCCGGCCACAGCGCCTCCGGCGTCTTCGTCGACGACAATGCGCGAACGACGGTGCCGGGCCTCTACGCCGCCGGCGACATGGCCAGCGTGCCGCACAATTACATGCTGGGCGCCTTCACCAACGGATCGGTCGCCGGCACCGACGCAATGGA
The DNA here is from genome assembly GCF_054056795.1 of Bradyrhizobium sp. USDA 3315. Taxonomy (NCBI): domain Bacteria; kingdom Pseudomonadati; phylum Pseudomonadota; class Alphaproteobacteria; order Hyphomicrobiales; family Nitrobacteraceae; genus Bradyrhizobium; species Bradyrhizobium sp. USDA 3315. Next base: position 3,197,354 of record NZ_JBSRYP010000001.1, read on the forward strand.
GTTCGCCGAGAGCCATGATTTCGCTGATTTCGATGCCGCAGACGTAGCGCTGGAGCGGGAGCGTGTGCTGGCGCCGACTCGCCGCGAGGACGGCATTCCGCCGAACCAGGTCGAGTACAAGACCCGCCGTCTGGTGAACGATTACCTGCAGCCACCGAAGGTCACGCGCAAATACGAGCTCGGTATGCGTCGGCTCGCCGAAGTCCGCGAGGACATGCAGGAGCGCATGATTGCGCGCAATGCGCATGAACTGCTCCGCGCGCTCGAAGTGCAGTCGATCATGGATTGCGCCGACATGGCGGCGCACGCCTCGCTGTTCCGCGAGGAGAGCCGCTGGGGCCTCTACCACTGGCGCACCGACTTCCCGGAAAAGGACAACGAGAACTGGTTCTGCCACACGCTGCTGTCGAAGCAGAATGGCAGGATGACGAGTGCGAAGCGCGCCGTGGAGCCCTATGTCGTGCCGATCGCCGACGACGAGAAGGATCTCTACGACAAGCAGCGCATCCGCGCCAGCGCGTGAATGCCAGCCGAACAGCGAACAGGAGATTGGACGATGCCCCTCGCTTCATATCACACGTCGGTCCCGGTGGTGGTCGACGACGCCAAATGCATCGCGGACAAGGGCTGCACGGTGTGCGTCGACGTCTGCCCGCTCGACGTCCTGCGCATCAGCGAAATGACTGGCAAGGCCTATATGGCCTATGACGAGTGCTGGTACTGCATGCCCTGCGAGGCTGATTGTCCGACCGGTGCCGTGACTGTCAACATTCCCTACCTGTTGAGGTGAGTATGTCGAGCCCGTTCGAATCCTACGACGATCTTGAGGACGCCGATGAGCGGTTGCAGGCCGCGGATCCCGCGGAACGGCGCGTCGCCATCATCGCACTTGGCCATTCGGGCGATCCCGCGGCGGTCGGCCATCTCGCCAACATGGTGTCCGATCCCGATGCCGGTGTGCGACAGCAGGTCGCGATGGCGCTCGGGGAGTTCGACGGGCCGGAGGCCGCGGCAGCGCTGACGCGATTGCTCGTCGACCCCGAGCGCATCGTGGCGTCGGCCGCGGCGGACAGCATGGCCGAGTTCAAGGATCCGGCCTGTGCGGATGTCATGTTGCCGCTGGTCAGGCATGCCCACGCCTTCGTCCGCATGGGTGCGCTGCGCGCCTTGAAGGAGCTGCGCCGCAAGGACACGCTGAAACCGGCGCTGGAGGCGCTGCAGGACCTGGATGCCGCCGTGCGCGTGCAGGCGATCGGTGTCATCGGCTTCCTGAAGCTCGAGGAATCGATCCCGGCGCTGACGTCGCTGATCCACGATCCCGACGCGCATGTGCGGCGCGCGGCAGTGAGCGCGCTTGCATTCTCGCAGATGAAGCCGGCGGCGGAAACGATCACGCGTGCGCTCAAGGACGACGACTGGATGGTGCGCGAGATGGCGGCCGAGACACTCGGGCTCAACGCCAATGGCGCGCTGGCCGCGGACCCGTTGATCGCGTCGCTTTCGGACGCGTTCTGGCAGGTGCGGCTCAAGGCGGTCCGTAGCCTCGGCAAAATGAAGATCGAGCGTGCTGTGCGCCCGGTAGGAAATTGCATCAATCACGAGCAGGCGAATCTGCGCAAGGAAGCGGCCGCGGCGTTAGGCGAGATCGCTCATCCCGATGGCGAGGCGTTCCTGGCGGTCGTTGCCGACGACCCGGATCCCGATGTGCGAAAGAACGCGCGCTGGGCGCTCCAACAGATCGTGGCGAAGAGGGCAAGGGCGAATTCGTAGGCTAGCACGCGAATCCTGCGAATGAGAGCGACTGCGCTCAATTGGTTGAGGCAGTGCGCGGAACAGCGTTCGTACTGTCTGCTCTTCCGCGCCGGGCGCGGAGCATCCAGAGAGCCCAATCGAAGCGTTGGGACGCCGGGGCGGAGAGCGGGGTTAGGATTCCATTCTCTCCGTCGCACCTGCTGCTCCACTGTATCCGGTTGTCCGCTGTGACAGCGATTCAATGAATAGCGCGACAGCGGCTGTTGCAACTAGTTCCGTGGGAATTCCTCTAGTCGCCGGGCAAAGCGTAGCTCTCGAACTGGGTCTGAGGACGGATTTCGCCGTGAAGAACATGGTGCGCGGTCAAGCTGCTTTACGTCAGACGAAGGACGGTGAGATCTTAACCTGAAGGGAGTGTCGGTATTGGTGGTCGCGCACTCCCACCGATTCTTTCAATATCGGCGGAGGCGATCCCGGAAGGGGCGCCTTTGGGTGACTCAAGCAGGCGCGCCTCCCTTGATCGGCATCACCTTCTTGGGATCGAGCCAGTGGTCGACCCGATCAGCCCAATGCTGCATCAGCTTCGTGCGCGAGCCGATCAGCGCGAGCGGTCCGTGCTTTTTGTACAGACCTTCCACAGTAGAGTTATCTAGATGCGCGAGCTGCAGCTCGACGACATCGCCATCCCATGCCTTGGCGTCCTTGATCTCTTCGTGGTGTGACAGGGTCGAGAAGGTGGTCCGGAATCCGTGGGCACAATGATCAGTCTTGGTGTCAATGCCAAGCAGCCGCAAGCGCTTGTTCAGCGTGTTGTTTGATAGCGGCGTGTCCCTCGAGCAGGAAAATACGTACCGCCGATTGCCGGTGAGCTTCTGGACGCTGCGCAGGACTGCGAGCGCCTGCCGTGACAAAGGCACGACGTGATCCCAACCAGTCTTCATTTTGGTGGCTGGAACAGTCCAACGTTTGGCGTCCCAATCGACCTCGCTCCACTCCATTTCATTGACCATGCCGGGGCGGGGGATGGTTAGCGCATCGAAGCGCAACGCAAGGCCAACAACGTCCCCAAACCTGGCTCTCGTCCACGGTGCGGTGATGAGCTTGAAGACGCGCGTCACGTCACGCGGTTCAGTGACGCCGGGACGCGGCGTCGAAATGTTGGCAATCATCTGCCCATTCAGGTTGCGGAATGGATTGTAGCCGTCGCCTTCGACGTCGGCATAGTTGCAGATTTGCTCACAGATGCTGCGCACGCGGTCACGGGTTTCCAGCTTTCCCTCGGCTTCGTATGAACGCATGAACGCGAGCACGTCCGGACGCTTGATGTCCTGCCTGCTGAGCTTGCCGAAGCGCGCCTTGACGTAGCCGACGCGCAGCTCAAGTACCTCGATCGTCTTGGAGTCGCGCACCGCGACGATCCTGCCGCGTTTGACTTTCTCCACCTTCTTCTTCGCGAGCCACTCATCGGCCCATTGCCCGAAAGGCCGGGCGGCGGCCTGCCTATGCTTGTCGAGCTGCTTCTCGATGCTCGGGTCTTTGCCTTCCTTGAGCAGGTCCTTGGCCTTATCGCGCTCGTGCCGCGCGTCGGCGAGCGAGAAGGTGCCATCCTTGCCGTTGCCGTAGGGGCCGATGGAGTAGGTTTTCTGGCGGCCGTGGAACCGGTAGTCCATCCGCCAGAGCTTGGAGGCAGCGTTACCTGGCCTGCTCACGTCCGGCGTTACGAGGAGATAGAGCCAGCCACCGGTCACGTCGGAAATCTTGGCGGGACTCCACGCGCCCTTGTTGAATTTCGGTCGGGCTGCGCGGCAGTCGACGTCGGTCCTGATCTGCTTAGGATTGGCGCACGCGCCATCGTTCTTGCCGGCCATCTGCTCAATTCCTTCGTTCGGAATAGCGAAAGTCGCCGTGAACGTTTGTTCTCCCGATACCAGCACGATACCAGCAAAAATACCAGCAAACCGGCCGGCTGGGATCGGATAAGAACAAACGGTGACGAACGCGGATGTACGCAGAAAGGCCTATTTTTCAAGGGCTTCTGAGCACTGTGCGGACGGTTGCGGACGATTTCGAACTGGCTTGAACAGCCTAGTTGGTGCCCCTGGCCGGCATGCTCACAGGCATGGCGACGCTCGGCGTCGCCATCGTCGGCGGTCCGCTGACGATGTCGTTCCTGGTGCTGGAGTTGACACGCAGCGTCGACGTCACCGCCGTTGTGCTGGCTGGCTGCATCGTCACCAGCATCTGCGTCCGCTTCAGTTTCGGCCATTCGTTCTCGACCTGGCGCCTGCACCTGCGCGGGGAGACCATCCGAAGTGCCAACGACGTCGGCTGGCTGCGCAACCTGTCGGTGGAGCGGATGATGCGTAGCGACGTCGCCAAGGCGCCATCGACCTCGACCATCGCGGCCTGCCGCGACGAGTTCCCCTTGAGCTCGCTGCAGGCGATCGTGGTCGTCAACGACGCCGACGAATATTGCGGACTGGTGCTGCTTCCAGAACTTTATTCCGTTGAGCTCGATACCATCGCGGACGACATCCAGGTGGTGGAGCTCGCGCGCTATTTCGACGACGTGCTGCTGCCCGAGATGAACGTGAAGACCGCGATGGCCGTGTTCGACAAGGCGGAGGCGGATCTTCTGGCCGTGGTCGAATCCGCCGACAGCCGAAAGGTGATCGGCTATTTGCCCGAGTCGCTCGCGCGCCGTCGCTATCTCGAAGAGATCGACCGAGCAACCGGCGGCGTGCTCGGGGCAGTGTGAACAGTTTTAGCAAGGGGACCACCGGACCGGCAGCAAGCCGAGTAGGAAAGCCTCGTAACTGGTCCTGGACTTGCCTCGGTGCTCAGATCAGCTTGCCGAGTGGCTTCTGGCTTCGCAGGCAACGGCCGGCTCTTCGCTCCTGACCACCACAGAGTTTCTCGATCTCGGGCTGGCAGGCGCTGCGAACCTGTCCCTCGCTATGTGGTGTCCCCCGATCCTTTGCGCGAAACCAGTCACGATTTCCTCAGGCTTGCGGCTCTTTCCTTGCGAAATACGTCGACGATATTGATCGACCACAAATTGGTCGGATCGACCCCGATTTGTCCGGGATGGCGCTCCCCACGCTGTATTAAATCACGCTGTGTCGCGGCCCTCCGCGTTGCTGCGGCCCTAACGGGTGCAGTCCCGATCTTTGAAGGACGGAAACGATGTTTTCTTGCTTGGAGGTTCATCGATGAAACTAACAAAGTGTCTTGTCCTCGGTTTTGCGGTCATGTTTGTGGGCGCCAGCGCGCAGGCAGCCGATCTTCCCGTGAAGGCGATGGCCGTCGAGTACGTGAAGATTTGCTCCTTGTACGGAGCTGGATTTTACTACATCCCCGGCACCGATACTTGCATCAAGCTCGGTGGTTATGTGCGAGCCGAGGTTGGATTGAATACAAACGCATTGCACGACACTACCAATACTGGTGTCGCTGGTGCGCAAAACCGCCTCCGCAATTACTATACCACCAAGGCCCGTGAAGACCTGAACATCGATACGCGCACCGCGACCGAATACGGCGTGCTCCGAACCTTCTTCGATGGGGCCTTGACTTGGACGTCGGGCGGCTATGCAGGTACCGGCACAACGGCTGTGAATGGCTCGACCGCCTACAGCGGAGCTGGTGTCGCTGGTGGTACGCTCGGTGTCTACTACGCGTTTATCCAGTTCGCTGGTTTCACAGTGGGCAAGGCGGTCTCGCAGTTCTCCTCGCCTTGGGTCAACTATCCGGCCAATAACTTCGACGGTCTGCCCGGTGCTGGCGGCTCGGTTACTGGTGTGAACCAGTTCAGCTACACGGCTGAATTCGGCCAGGGCATCACGGCTGCGATCTCCGCGCAGGACCAAGTTCAGTATAATACGACCAACATCTGGAACGTGAGCGGTGCAACGGTCGCCGGACTTGCGACCGGAGCTTACGGCGCGAACGACATCGGAGGCGCGTGGTCTCCTGACCTTGTCGCCATGGTTCGCGTTGATCAAGCTTGGGGTCTCTTCCAGGCGTCGGTCGCCGCGCATGACAACCATGCCGCCTACTACGGCGCCGACGAAACGACTGGCCATCCGGACGACAAGTGGGGCTGGGCCGCTCAGTTGGCCTTGTCGATCAAGAATCTGCCCACCGGCGCGGGTGACACGATCAACATGTCTGGCGTGTATACGAACGGTGCGAGCCGTTACAACTTCCAGGACCTGATGACGACCACATACGCGATGTACGGCGGCACCGGTTTGGCGGGGGCTTACCAGAGCGTTGGCCTTGCAGGTCTGTCTGACTCCGTGTTTGTGGCTGGCTCCGGCCAGCAACTGACCACGACCTACGGCGTCCAGGGCGGCTATACGCACAACTGGAATCCGTACTGGAACACGGGTATCTATGGTGCTTGGGCCGCTGTCCGGTATAACGGCACAGCTAAAGGCTACATCTGCGGCGCCTTCGTTGCAGGCCTAGCGCTCTCGAGCGGCGTTGCCGGTTGCAACCCCGATTTCAACTACGGGGTAGTCGGTGTGATCACGCGCTGGACACCTGTCAAGAACCTGACCTTCTCGGCCGACCTCGCTTACAGCATGCTCGACCAGAAGTATGCGAGCGGAAGCAAGGTGACCCTGCCTCTGCAGTCGGCTATCGCGAAGCCCGGCGCCGTGTATGAGCTTAAGGATCAGAACGCTCTGACGCTGCTGATCCGCGCTCAACGCACCTGGTGAGGCTCTGACAAACTAGTTGTACGCCAAAGGCGGTGCGGCTCATCCGCTGGCGGCTGCGTCCGACGCGCCGGGTCTCGGCATCGATTGGGACTGGGACACGATCGGTGCGATGCGCGTCGACGGCGCAAGCTACGACGTCCGGAGCGCGCCCTGAAGCGCATGAGGACGGCGATCGGCATCAAACCGGAGCGTATCGCCGAGTACAAGCGGCTGCATGGGGCCGCCTGGTCAGAGATCCTGGCCAGGGTCTCCGAATACAACATCCGCAACTGCACGATCTTCCTGCGCATGCCGGAGAACCTGTTGTTCGGCTACTGGAAATATCACGGCCAGGATTTTGCCGGCGACAGCGCGCGGATGGCGGCCGACCCAAGGACCCGCGCATGGTGGGCGCTTGCGGACCCGATGCAGGTGCCGCTCGTGAGCCGCGCGGGGGGAGAGCATTGGTCGACGATGGAAGAGGTATTGCACCATGACTGAATCGCTGACCGAAGCGTTTGTCGCGCTGCTACACTGGCGTCGTGCATGACGTCATGCGCGGCAGGGGCCTCGCCGACTTCACGCTGCCGCCGGAGATCACGCCGCTCGTTCCGGAAAAGGTGCTGTGCGGGCCGGTCTTCACCATCGAGGGCCACGTCGACGATCGCGCCGAAGCGCACCAGACCTTGCTTGAATGGACCGGTCTATTGTCCAAGGCTAAACCCGGCCACATCTGGGTGTGCCAGCCGAACGACCGCGTCATTGCCCAAATGGGCGAATTGTCGGCCGAAACGTTGCAGAAGAAGGGGGTGCTCGGCTGTGTGATCGACGGCAATATCCGCGACGTGAACTTCATCCTCAAGATCGGTTTCCAGTGCTGGCGGCGCCGGCATACGCCTCGCGACGTTGTCGGCCGCTGGCTCCCGCGCGGCTTCGACGTGCCCATTACCATCGGCGACGTGCTGATCCGGCCCGGCGACTATCTGATCGGCGACCGTGACGGCGTCATCCGCGTCCCGCAAGAACTCGTCGGGGCAGTTACCGACGAGGCCGCCGTCGCGATGAACACCGAAAACAAGGTGCGCAAGGCGATCCTCGACGGGATGGACCCGCGAGAGGCCTATCTGACATACGGCAAGTTCTGACCATGCGGATCGCCACGGTCGACATACGCTGTTGTCATCACCGCGAGGTGTCCCTTGCTGAGGATACGCTGCTCGGCACCAGCATTCGAGATGGGTTTGAATTCGTCGTCTACACACTGACGACGGAAGAGGGGCTCTCGGCTTCGATGTTCGGCTTTGCCGGCCGCTCTGCACGTGGCTCAGGCGAGCTTGCGGCGGCCGCATTGAAACCACTTCTGATTGGCCGTAATGCGCTCGACCGCGAGGCGCTCTGGCACGAGTTCCGGAAAGTTGACCGCTTCTGGAACCATCTGCCGATCTATTCCTACGGGCCGGCCGATGTTTGTCTTTGGCTGCTGGGCGCTGAAGCCGCCGAACAACCGCTGCATCGCTACATTGGCGGCTGCCGGACGGAGGTACCGACTTACTTGAGTTCGATGTTCCTGAAAACCGCGAACGACTATGTCGCCGAGGCGGTTGCGGCCAAGGCTGGCGGCTATGCGGCGTACAAGCTGCATCCGCCGGGCCGGTCCGTCGGCGAGGATATTGAAATCCATGCCGCCGTGCGCGCGGCGGTAGGGGCCGAATTCACGTTGATGAGCGACCCGGTCGCCTTCATGACGCTCGACGAAGCGATACGCTATGGGCGAGCTCTTGAACGACTTGACTATCGCTGGCTCGAAGAACCTATCCCGGATGAAAACTTCTCTGCGTTGCGCGAGTTGTCGCGGGCGCTCGACATTCCGGTCATTGGCACTGAAGTATTAGCCAAACATCCCTACAGTGTGGCCGAATGTGTCGCTGGTCGCGTCGTCGATGCGGTTCGCGCCGATGTCAGCTGGGCCGGTGGGGTGACCGGCGTCCTGAAGACCGCGCATCTTGCCGAAAGCTTCCACATGAATTGCGAGATTCATTCGGCCATCTTCCAGCCGCTTGAACTCGTCAATCTTCACCTCTGCGCAGCCGTGAAGAACTGCAGCTATTTTGAGCTGCTTTGCCCCCGCGAAAAATTCGAGTTCGGGCTGGCGTCTCCGCTGCCGGTCGAAGGCGGCATCGCAACATTGCCGGAAAAGCCAGGCCTCGGCGCCGAGCTTGATTGGGATTTGATCGACAATGCCACTGTCGCGCAGCTCTGAGGCGGAGGCTCGGAGGGAGAAATCTTTTCGAGTCTGACAATCACAAACAACACTGGGGAAGACGTTCATGACCTTCTCTATCCTTGCGTTCTGCCCGAAAAGACACGCGGTCAAATTATGAGCGCGGATCCCGAAGCTGCTGGTGCAAGCTACCGCGCAAGCGCCCTTGAAGCCTGCGCCAGTGCTTTGCTCGAGCGTGCCGGGCTTGCTCGTGACCGGGCGGCCGATATTACCTCGGTACTGGTCGAGGGCGACTGCTTCGGAAAATCGACCCATGGGCTGGCGCTCCTGCCTCTCTATCTGCGCGAGATTGAGAGTGATGACATGTCTGTTGTGGGCGAACCCGAAATCGTCCATGACTTCGGCGCCTGCCTGACTTGGGATGGGCACAAGCTTCCCGGGCCCTGGCTGTTGCGGCGCGCGACGCAAGAAGCAATGTCGCGGGCGGCCCGGTTCGGGATGGGGGCGATCGCCATCCAGCGCAGCCACCATACCGCCTGCCTCGGCGCCTATCTGAGGCCGGCAGTTGACGCCGGCTACATGATGCTTCTGACACTGACCGATCCCGGCCATAGCAGCGTCGCGCCGTTCGGTGGGGTAACGCCAGTTCTGACGTCGAACCCGATGGCGTTCGGCGCGCCCGCCACCAATGGACCGGTGATGGTCGACATGTCCACCGCGCTGTTGACGAACGGCGCGATCGCCGCCTATCGGCAGCGCGGTGAGCAACTGCCGCACCCCTTTTTGATGGATAGCCAAGGCCAACCCTCGACTGATCCCAACATCATGGCAGCTATCCCGCCGGGTACGGTTCTGCCTCTCGGCGGTCTGGAGGCCGGCCACAAGGGCTATTCCCTCGGTCTCATCGTAGAACTGCTGACGGGCTGCCTTAGCGGGCGGGGACGTGCTGACGCAACCGACGGCTGGAGTGCGGCGGTTTTCATCCTCGTCATCGACCTCGCCGCATTCGGAGGGGCCGACGCTTTCCGGCGTCAAGTAGCGGCGCTTGCCGGCATGTGCCACGCATCTCAGACGCGGCAAGGCTTCGAACGTGTCGAACTGCCAGGCGCTCACGCCCTTGCGCGGCGGGAGTGGCAGCTTCGGGACTGCGTCCGTCTGTCAGCCAGCATCATCGCTGAAAAAGTGGAATGCGCGAGGCGCTTCGAGGTGCCGATGCCGGATCCGATTCCTTGAGACCGGTGCCGAGCAAGACCCGATCGATCCAAAGAAAAACATATTTGAGGAAACACCCATGACGATGTCCATCGCGGTAGACAAGGCGCCCGCCGAGCGCGCCAACATCAGACGCGCCGTGACTGCGGCGACCATCGGCACGATTATCGAGTGGTTCGACTATGCGCTTTACGGCGCCGCGTCGGGCTTGTTCATCAACAAACTGTTCTTCCCGCAGTTCTCCGCCTCGGCGGGAGTGCTGGCGGCGTTTGCGACGTTCGCCGCCGGCTTCTTCAGCCGGCCGCTCGGCGGCATCCTGATTTCGCATTTCGGCGATCGCTTCGGGCGTAAGCCCGCGCTCATCTTCACGGTCTCGCTGATGGGCCTGTCCACCGTCGCGATGGGTCTCTTGCCAACCTATGCTCAGATTGGGGTGTTAGCTCCCGTCCTCTTGGTCATTTGTCGCCTGCTGCAGGGTTTCGGCGCTGGTGCGGAATATGCGGGAGCCGTGACGCTCGTCTCCGAATACGTCCCCGCTCATCGCAAGGCGCATTTCACTGCCTATCTGTCGTCGGCGACTGTCGTCGGCATCATGTTTGCGACGCTGCTCTTCCTTCTTGTTGCTTATCTGCCTGAAGAAACCCTGTTCGGCTGGGCGTGGCGCGTGCCGTTCCTCGTCTCGGCACTCCTCATTGGCGTCGCGCTCTACATTCGCCAGAACCTCGACGAGACGCCTGAATATGTCGAGGCGATGGAGCGTGCCGCCGCCCACCGCCGCGAAGCGCGGGTGCCAGTCGGCGAACTTATCCGCAATAGCCCGCGAGAGGTCGTGTGCGGCTTCCTTTCGATCACTGGGCACAACGCGAACGCGTATATCCTCAGCGCGTTCAGCCTGAGCTACATGACCAACACGCTGGGCATGGCCCGGACGGACGCGCTGACGGCTGTTATCATCGCGACGCTGACCGGCATCGTGCTGACGCCGCCTGTTGGTGCGCTCGCCGACCGCGTCGGCCATGCGCGAGTCTATCTCTTCGGCGGCGTTTTCACAATGTTGTACGCGTTCCCAATGTTCGCGATACTCGGCACGAAGAATGTGGTGCTGGCGACGCTGGCTCTGAGCATCGGCTTCGGCATCGGCTATAGCGGGCTTGCCAGCGCGCAGGGCGCGTTCCTCGCCAACCTGTTCCCGACCCGCTACCGTTTCTCTGGCATCGCGCTGGCGCGTGAACTGAATGCTCTCCTGATCGCCGGTCCGACACCGTTCGTGGCATCGGCGCTCGTGGCCGCCGGCAATGGCAAGCCGACGTGGGTCGTTGCCTATCTGATGGCTTGCTGCGCGATCACCGTCGTTTCGGTTATCGCCATTCGGTCGCGGTCCTACGAGCGAGGCAGCGACTGACGCGGGTGCAAGGGTCATGCAGATCCACGATCGAAAGGGAGGGTCGATTGAGGCTTGTTCCTAATGACGGGGGTGGGCGCGCGAACGCCAAGCCTGAACAGAGCGACTCGCGGCTCCTGCTGCTTTCCAGCGCCGACAATGTGCTGGTCGCACGCGGAAAGGTCGCTGCAGGGGAGACCATAGTTGTCGATGGCGCGGCGGTAACGCTCGCGATCACGATCTCGCTTGGCCACAAGATCGCCCGCTGCGACATCGGGCTAGGCGAAAGGATCGTCAAATGCGGTGTGCCGATCGGTTCGGCGACGGCACACATTGCGCGCGGCGAACATGTTCACGTCCACAACGTGAAGAGCGATTACACGCCGACCCACGCGCTGACCGAGACGTCAGGGGCGACGCGGTGAGCAAGCGCAGCTGGCCAAGTTACCTGCGATCCGACGGCCGCAAGGGCATCCGCAACTATGTCGCGGTCGCCTATTTGGTTGAATGCGCCAACCATGTTGTCCGCGAAATCGTCTGGCCGCGCCGCGAAGACGGCGCGCAGGTGATCGGTTTTTCGGGCTGTTATCCCAACGACTATGCCCAGTGCATGATGGAACGGCTTTGCACGCATCCGAATGTCGGCGCCGTGCTTTTGGTTTCGCTCGGCTGCGAAAGCTTTAACCGCTTTCTACTCGAAAAAAATCGAGCAGAGCGGCCGCCCGGTTGAGACCATCGTCATCCAGCGCGATGGCGGCACGCGGTCGTCGATCAAGCGTGGGCAGGAGTGGGTCAGCACTCAGATTGAGGCGCTGGCAAAAGCGGAAACCGTGCCGATGTCCGTCGATGACCTGATCGTCGGTACTATCTGCGGTGGGTCGATGGCACGTCCGGCATCACGGGCAACCCCGCCGCGGGTCTGGCTTTCGATAGACTCTCGCTGACAACGCCATCTGCATCTTCGAGGAAACTGGCGAACTGATCGGTTGCGAGGAGGATCATGGCCGAGCGTGCTGTGACGCCGGAGCTCGGCGCCGAAATCCGTGCCTCTGTCGTGAAGGCTGCGCGTTATTACGCGACGCTCGGGTACGGCAGCTTTGCCGCCGGCAATGCGGAGGGCGGGCTCACCACGATCGAAGAAAAAGTCGATGGGCGCGTATGCCAAGTCGGGGTCCTCGCGCATTTCAGGGTTGATCAAGCCGGGCGATATACCGCCGCGTGGCGGGCTCTATTTGATGGACGTCGTGCCGGACGGCGACGTGCGCTTCGGCTTCCCAAATATTTCCGACAACGCCGAAATCGTCGAGATGACCGCCTCCGGCGCGCACATCTCGATGTTCGTCACCGGCCGCGGCTCGGTGGTCGGCTCGGCCATTTCGCCGGTCACTAAGATCTGTGCAAACCCTGAAACCTATCGCCGGCTTGAAGACGACATGGATGTCAATGCCGGACGTATCATCGAGGAGGGGGCGACGTTGGCCGACATCGGTGACGAGATCTACAAACTCGTGCTCGACGTCGCCGCTGGTCGTGCAACCCAGTCGGAAGAGCTCGGCCACACCGAGTTCATCCTCACCTACAAGAGTTTCGAGCCGATCGGCCCGGCCTGCCTGTCGGTCTGAGATCCGCCAAGAGCAGAGGAAACAACATGGCCAGACTGGCAGGTAAGACTTGTCTCATTACAGCGGCGGCGCAGGAGATCGGACGCGCCAGTGCGCTCGCATGCGCCGTCGAAGGCACGCATGTCATTGGCACCGACATCAACACCGAAGCGCTATCGAGCCTTGCGGCGCAAGACAGCCGCATCGCGGTTCACCAGCTTGATGTGCTGAGTAGTGCGGCGGTGGCGGAATTCGCTTGGAGCCAGGAAGAGCTCGACGGCCTCTTCAACTGCGCCGGCTACGTGTATGAGGGCACGATTCTCGGCTGCAGCGAGGCGAATTGGACTTCAGCTTCGACTTGAACGTCAAGAGCTTGTACCGCACGATTCGGGCTTTCCTGCCCGGTATGCTTGCGCGCTCCGAGAAAATCGGCGGAGCCGCTATCGTCAATATGTCCTCGATGGCCTCGTCCCTCAAAGGGTTTTCCAACCGTTTCGCCTATGGCGCAACCAAGGCCGCTGTCATCGGGCTGACCAAGGCGATCGCCGCCGATTATGTGAAGCAAGGTTTGCGGTGCAACGCTATCTGTCCCGGCACTGTCGACACGCCCTCGCTGCGCGGACGGATTGCAGGGGCCGACGATCCCGTGCAGGCGGAAAGGAGCTTCATTGCCCGCCAACCGATGGGTCGCCTCGCGTGTGTCGAGGATATCTCGCCACTCGTCGTCCATCTGCTCTCGGATGAATCGCGCTTCGTTACTGGCCAATCGCTGCTCGTCGATGGCGGCGTGACGATATGAGGGAGGGTGCTGCATGATCAGAAGAATCGACGCGCACTGTCATCATTGGCTAACAGTGGTTGCTCAAGCCACTGCTTCGAAGAGCAATTTGAGATGGTTGCATGTCCCCGCAACCACTTCTGTCATAACTCACTCACCGTCCCGGTCTAACCGCCGGGGCGGATTCCGGGAATCAGGGATCGCGACGGTCCAGGTTCGGCTGCGCGCAACGCTATCGTTGGGGTTCATCGAGAGTGAAGGATATGCGTGGCTGGCGACGACATTTGACGCCCGCACGCTGCGGAACATCGTTAGATACATCAGGACGCAGGTGGCATAGTTCTGCTCCGCCTGTGGCCAGCCTATCTTGTTGTTGAGTTCGATTTGCTCCAGCAGCGTCTGTCCGAAGAAATCGAGAAAGCACTCCGTCAGGATGCGCGCGCCGTAGTAGGTGTCATTGAACACCCCCCGATCTTTTTCTCCGCTTCAAAGACCGGGCCGAAGGTTCGTCCGCCGTAGATCCCGTCATGACCGAAAGCTTCGAAGAGCAGCGTCTGGCGTTGCTTAATTTCTTCCGCTTTGACCTTGTCCGGTTCTGCCATCCTATCCTCCCTATCTCCCGTTCCGTGGCACGCTATGCCCTTTCCGAGCTGCTCCAAAAATCGCGTGATCGCGCCATGCTCACGCAAAAGAAGGTAAGGGAGGCACCTATTAAGTGTGCTGTCGCGTTGGCGGAACGTTCCCGCCCTAGCGCGCGAGGACAATCATTGAAATCGCTTAGTCGGGGAAACTATGGCTACTTCTTCGCCTTCGTCTTGACCTCGGCGTGAACCTTGTTGAATGCAGCGTCCAATCGCTCCAAAGCTAGGCGCTTGCTTCGTGCGGCCAAGTGTTCGTCCAGAATGACCATAATGATTTCCTGCAGGACTGGAAAATATCGTTTGCAAGTCTTTTCATCGAGCGTGTGAACGCCCGCGCTCAGCACGCCATAGGCAAGTTTGTATTTCACCAATGCAGGCGGCAACCGATGTTGAAGGGCTTCAATTTTTTGATCGAGCGGCATTCCATCGAAGCCGGCAAGAGCTTCTCCGGCGGCACGAGCTGCGTCGGCTTCATCATGGATGAGCTTTTCGAATACCCGCCGCAAGTAGACGAAAGAACCGGCGCCAACATCGTGCGAGAACAGGCCCAATGCGATCTTCAGTTCCTTCAGGTAAGCCCGATCCAGAATGGGTTCGTAGGCATCAAGCTGCGGGAAAGCCAGCTCGGCAACGGATGGTGATTGCCCGATCTTTTGGAGGGTCTGCCTTTTGACCTCGAAGATGTAGAAGTACGAATGCTTCTCATTACGCTGGCAATAAAACGTCAGCGAAAACATCCGATCATTGAGGTACGTTTTATCGTCGGGCGGGCTTCTGCCAGATCCTGCGCCTCTCGTCACACGCTCTTTGAACGTGCTTCTCTCTTTGCAATAGACGCAGTGCGCGTCGAATTGCAGATCAGGACCGCCGATTAGCCGCTTTACGTACGACCAATCACCTTCCAGATGCCGTTCGCGATACAATCCGTCTTCGGTAAACAGGGTTTGGACCGGCGGTAGTTGCCCGGAATCATCGTCGTCTTCGACTTCAGTGTCGGCCATGCATTCTCCTGCCGGATTCGGTATCGATATAGCATGCGAGCGTCCCTTGCGCACTGCAACCTGTGAGTAATACAGCATCAGTGTTGGGAAAATCTCCCGCCGAAGAACGCAGGAAGCCCGCCTTAAGCCATGCGAGTAAGGACGTGCGCGTTGAGCTCCTTAGTGGAGGCGCCCTAAGGGACTTCCGGATTATCTGCTGGCGGTGTGAAAGTGTAGATCGTCCTACCGCCCATGTGGGGGGTCGCATCGAGCTCGCTTGTCTCGTGCGGCGAGAATCCGGCGCTATCATTCTGTTGCTGCTTGTTGAGTCTCGGCCGGACCTCGTTCTCTCCGTCCTGGAGCCGCTCGTCTCTCCCGTGTCGCAAAAGCTCTCAAACTCGCATCCGAGTTCCTGGCGTGACGCCCATCTCTTTTTCCATGCGATTCGCCAGTTCGAGCCGGGCTTCCTCGAACGGATGCTCGATGGTGTCGATCCTGCCACGGCGGAGCCGAATTGGATCACGGGTATCAAGTCTCCTTCGGACATCCGACGTGCGACGGCTCTTCTGATCGACGCCGCCGTGTCGCGCGAGGATAGGATCGGTGAGATGGCCCGACGCATCCGCAAGAAGTATCCTTCGAAATCCAAGCCGACCGCCGAGGACGTCGAAGAGATCAGGCTCAGCAGCAGCAACGCTGGAAACAATCGCTGACAGGACCCGCCTTTCTCGGAGACCGCGTGGCCCGGGACGAGAAAGCTTGCGTTATTGGCGGCCGCCGGAGGTGCCCACGTTGTCTGCCGGAACACCTATGGTGTCATCGGCGGCCTTAACGCGGCAGCGCCAGAATGAGCGGTCTCGCCACCGCGTCTCCGAGCCGTACCAGGAGGCAAGCCGCTCGGTGTAAGCGTGTCGAATATCGGCGATCGTTCGCTCGTAGTCCGACAATACGTTGGGTACGTTCGATAGGTAGTGTTCCGCAGTCTCCGCGGCAGCAAGCACCGTATATAATGCGTTGAGTAACCCTGGCGATGACAGTGGATCGAAGCTGAGAGCGGCGTCGCGGGCTGCGAGCCACCACTCGCCAGTGCAGCGAGTGAGGTGCGCGCTATGCGCTGCTGTGAAACCGGAGTGCTTATACGGTGCGAACTTCACTGAGGCCAGCAGTTCACGAAGATGCCTGGTGGATGTCATGTAACGAAACATTGCGTCGCGATTGCGCGCGATTCCAGTGCTCGTCAGGTTCGCATCGGTGTGGAACGCGATAACGCGGCGGTTCTCGGGCAGCGGCGCGCTGTACCACCATCCGTCTTCGACGGCCTCTATGGTTAGGCCGTTGCCGCCGAACGACTGCCCGTGGATTCAACCGCAGGAGAGATGGTCATGCCTGATGTGCTGTGCACCGAGGCGTCGCGCAATCGGGGCCGCGCGTCCGCCGGCATCGATCAGAATGCGCGCATGTATGCCAACCTGTCCCGCCGCCGTCGACACGGACACGCACCAGGCGTCTCCAATCCATTCAAGAAAGTGCCGGTGTGGTTTGCGCCCGACGTGAGCCGGCCGCTGGCGTTTGGCGGCTTGTCGACGAACTGGACCAGCGTGCGCAAGGCGAAGGAGCGCGAAGTCACCGCGGATCTCTTCGGCTTCCTAACCTGCGATCCGAACGCCGAGGTGAAGCGCGTCCACCCGCAGGCGATGCCGGTGATCCTGACGACGACCGAGGAATATGACACCTGGATGCGCGCGCCGTGGGAGGAGGCGAAGGCGCTGCAGCGCTTCCTGACGGCGCTCTGAAGATCGTAGCAACCGGCGAAAAGAAAGACCCGCGAGCGGACTCCTAGCACTTTTCCTCGCAGCGGGTTGACCGGGGATCGCTGTCGTCGACGGAATCGGGTCCTGAAGCGGCGCCACGTCCTTAGATGGCCGGCAAATCGCCAGGAACCCCTCGCTGCCGCGGCGCGCGTTTATGCCCACGCGACATTCATGCTTCGACCTGCAGACTTGTGGATCCGGATTTCGTATCCTGCGGCGATGCCACCATCCGATCCGGATCATGACGCCACTGCGGCTTGCCAGCGCAAAATCATCCATATCGATATGGACGCCTTCTATGCGTCCGTCGAGCAGCGGGACAATCCGGAACTGCGCGGAAGGCCGGTTGCGGTCGGAGGCTCGGCCGAGCGCGGCGTGGTAGCCGCCGCGAGCTATGAAGCCCGCAAGTTCGGGGTGCGGTCGGCGATGCCTTCCGAGACAGCCAGGCGGCAATGTCCAGACCTCGTTTTCGTGAAGCCGCGCTTCGAGGTGTACAAGGCGATAAGTCTTCAAATCCGCGGGATATTCGGCGAGCATACCGCGATCATCGAGCCGCTATCACTCCCGCTGTCAGAAAATATCGATAAATCAGCAGGTGACTTCAGAGCGCGCGCAGTGATGCCAATCCCGTAGGAGATCAGCGGCGCTTTCTCTTATCGTCGCGCGGCGGTAACGGCTGTCAGCAATACGCACAATCGCGTCGTAACCGGCTGCCGGGACCGATGCGAAGTGAATACGCGTTCGCCAAGTGCGCACGCCATAGGTATAAAGGACGATGGCGATTAGACCGGAGTCGCCAATCGGCGCGTCAAAAGAGTTACAATGAAAGTCAAATTGCACGGCTTAGCTGCGCCAAGGCCGTCTGAGATACCCCGAGATACGTGATACCGCTGTAACTCAGCGAAGCAGCCCACACACGGCTAGTTGGGTCTGCCCCGGAGGCTTCTCAGAATCTTGTTGATCCCTTGCTTCATGGAAACCGTCACCATCATGGCGATAATGCCATTATGAGATGTTTTCTTTCCTTGCGTAGGAGGCTGCGTCTACGTCGTACGGTGTTGCGCTGAGCGGCAGTCCATACTTTCTAACAATACGCCAGCCGAGCGCATACCCTATGAGTCCTCCCAAGAGAGCCGATAGAAATGTGGGTAACAGGGAGCCAGAAATGAACTGACTGAAAAGCCTTTCAGTCAGTAGATCGAGCAGTCCAAAAACGACAAAGCCAATGGTCGCAAGCAAAATCGAGACCGGAACCTTCGCTCTTATGAATGTCAACGGCATTACCTCTATGTACGGAGAAGCGCCGGCTCTTATAGCGCAAAGCCTTTAAAGCTTGATCACCGTTCCGGTTCAATTCGAGTCGACGACTCGAAAAAATAGCGTCCTTCCCTCAACGGATCGAAATGTGACCCAGCGGCTGGGAGATGTCGGCATGCGCTGAACTGTCGCAGTGCTGGGCTGGTTTGAAATTTCCGGTGAGAGAGCTTGATCATACCCGTGCACCATCTGCCTCGAATCAGTAGCGTTTTTTGAGCTGCGATGCTCAGCAGTCTCTACCGAGACTTGCCGCAAACGAGTCGCATGCGTCATCTCGCGGCTTGAGGAGTGGCTTGCAACGTATGGACGCGTCTTTTATCAACTACATTGTGGAGTTGATTTCGCATTTGAGCGAGAGAGGGGCGGATGGAGAATCGCGCGGACACAGAAGTGCATCGCAGCGCTGCACCTCGTGCCGGGCATCTCTGCTGAGCGCACTCGAATCATCGATGCGAAACGAAGCTGCCGATCAATCGTGCCGAGCGTCGACTCGCCCAACTCGTCCGTTCTTCGTTGGACGCCAACGGGGGGCTGCTTGGCTGGCGAGCCTGCACTCTAAGGCTACAAGCAGCTGACTTCAGCGTGCTCGGGTCGGAAGAATGAAGAATATCGAGTGTACCAAGTGGAGTAACTATGGGCGTGAAGGCAATGTACGTCTTTCGGGAGCTTAACGAGAAGTACCGCTCGGAAATGCGATCGTTACTGTTGATATACTTGATCGCCGCTGCCGGATCTTGGACTGCGCTGTCGTTCCTCGTTGGTGATGCAACCACGGCTCTCTCGGGAGCGCTGGCGGTAATGCTGGTCTTTCATGTTGCCGCTCTGAGATACTTTGTGCCGACATTGAACCTGACGCTAACGGTGGGGCAGCGCATTGCTTTGATAGCTATGAGCTTAGGCATCTTCCTGCTCGTTATTTTCGCCTTCTCTATAACGACGGCGTCTACGCCAACAGCGTTTTGGCAGGCTTACAAATCGGTTCTGATCTCGGTCTCGATGGCGAGCTATCTTGCTGTCTACGTCGAGCTGGGGATCGTGTCGTTGTTGTTCAACACGTCACGTAAACGAATCAAATAATTAAGAAGCAGGCCCAGCAAATGCCCAGCTCTACAGTGTTTCTAAACTTCGAAAATACCGCTTTCCAACTATTTGACAACCTGAAGCAGGCTGTTGAGTTGGGCAATAAGGGGGACATTCTCAGCAGCACCGTAGCTCTCGGTAACTTTCTCAATGCTGGATTGACAGGTACGGGGGCTATTACTGAATTTGGTGCATGGGCCGCCGGTGGCGCCACTGCTGCGGAGATTGAAGTGTTCATGCCGCGTTTTGCGGCAGCCGGCTTAGCCCTCGATTTCGGTCTTTCGATACTAAATATTGGTCGCCTCTATAACGCTTACGACGCAAATCCGAATTTCGATACTCATAAGGCTCTTACCGACGCCTGTGCGAAGCTGTTCATGCAAGTGTTGATTGCCGGCTGTTTCTTTGCTGCAGGCGGCATAGTGCCTGCGGCGCTCGCTTTTGGCATTGCCGGACAGTTGTTCGATCCAGAGAGCCTTAAGGACTTCTTTAACGCTATCGGGTCTGGCTGGGATCGCTTTGTAGCGAACCCGTTTCACCGTGCGTTGCATGATCCGATTGTGCTTGATCTCGATGGCGACGGCATCCAGCTGTCGACCCTCGCCGGCTCTGCGGTCCATTTCGATTTTGGTGGTGACGGCTTTTCGGAAAGGACAGGGTGGGTCTCTGCAAACGACGGCATACTCGCGATCGATGCCAATGACAATGGAACGATCGACAATGGCTTGGAGCTATTCGGCTCTACAATCCAAGACGGATTTGCGATCCTCGAGAAGCTGGATACAAATCAGGACGGAAAGATCGACGCGCAGGATGCGGATTTTGGCAAGCTCCGAGTGTGGCGGGATCTGAACCAGGACGGAGTGTCGGATGCCGGCGAACTGCAATCCCTATCGAGCGCCGGCATAACGTCGATTTCCCTGCAGCGAGATAAGCTCACCGGCACGAACGCTGGGCATGGGCTCGGATATGAAGCTGTGTTTGTCCGCGACGACGGGACAACAGGTCCCGCGCAGTCCGTTTATTTTCAAACAGACCCAAAAGACTCCGCACCAGACAACACGCCGGACTTCGTTCCGGCAGATGGTGTCCTTAATCTGCCACAGCTTCCCGGCTCCGGGTTGATCAACAATACCGCATATAAGCTAACCAACGATGGGGAGTTTTTCTCAGATTGGACTGCTCTTACGGACGGCGCGGCGAATATGAGCAGCGCCGAGATGCGTGTCGCATTCGAAGCGATACTACTGCGCTGGGCTGGAGTGGATAATGTTGACTCAAGCAGTCGCGGGCCATACGTCGATGCCCGTCATTTGGCCTTCCTGGAGAAATTCTACGGCGAAGGTTATCGTTGGCTGGAGTTCGGAGAAGAGGCAACGACGTCGCCGCCGTCAGGTCGCGTAGGCGACATACTTGAGGGCGCGTATCAAGCGCTGTTCGAGGTCTACGAGACTCTTTTCCTTGGGCAGGTAGCTGCCAGCACGTATGTGCGTGGTACCAGCGACTTGTCCGCCGCGCTCGATAACCCCTACTTTTACTATAGCCTTCTTGATATGGGCGTTCATGCGCCAGGGGATCCGTTGCCGGATACACCTGGTAACGTCGGAATGGTCGTTGATCTCATTGTGCGTCTTTCCTCCTTTGATGCCGGCCAGGAGACCTCGTATCTCACCAAGGCTCTCAGCGGCCTAAACGGGATGGTCTACTTCGCATTTGAAGGCGACCGGGGGGCGTATGCAGCGGCGGTGACGCCATACTTGGCGAACATAACTGACGACACCATTCGGAGCATTGCGACCCATATCGTGGACGGCACTGCCCTGTTTGGAACGCTGGAGGCGGAAGGCATTAATGGTGCTACTGGCCAGGACGTCTTTATCGGAGGCGGAGGTGGCGACGTCCTCGACGGTCGCGACGGCAGTGACATTTACGTCTACGCAAAACACGACGGAAATTTGTGGATCAAGGACTACGGGTCTGCGGCAGACAGCGACAAGCTGGTGCTAACCGATCTCAACTCTGCTGACCTCAGCTTCGTACGCATCGGCGACAACCTCCTGATCAAGGTGACCGAGACGGGCAAGTCGATGACTGTCGAGGGCTTCTTTTCGGGGTGGGGCATCGAAGTTCTGCGCTTCGCCGACGGCACGGAGTGGAGCCGAGAGCAGATCAAGGGTGCCAGCACGTATCAGGGCGATGGTCACGACAATCAGATCAACGATTCGCCATCCGACGATGTCATCTACGGCGGGCGCGGCGACGATTCCATCCAGATCAGCGGCGGCAATGATACGATCCTTTACGGCAAGGGCGATGGGTATGATGTCGTCACGGATTCATTCAACTCGCTCACTGAGCATGACAGGCTGGTTCTGACCGACCTCAATTCGAACGACATCCAGCTTGCGCGGGTTGGCTGGCATCTCGTTCTAACCGTGAAGGCGACGGGCGAGTATATCGATTTCACCAATTTCTTTCCGTTCGACAGCGACTGGAACAGGTACGCGCCCAGTATCGACGAGATCAAGTTCGCCAATGGCGAGTCCTGGAACAGGGCGCAGATCCAGCAGAACGCCTGGTATCGCGGGACCGATCGTTCCGACAGCATCACCGCGTCCAACCTGAATGACACGATCGAGGGCGGCAAGGGCGACGATTTTCTTGATGGTTGGGCCGGTAGCGACACCTATGTCTGGAACAAGGGAGACGGTAATGACCAGATAACTGATTCAATGTCGAGCTCGACCGACGTCGATACGCTGTGGTTACAGAACGTCACGTCGGATGACGTTTCCTATTCCTATCAGGGCAAGACGCTGCTCCTGACCATCAAATCGACCGGCGAGATAATTACGGTTCAGAGCTTCTTCGCCGGTGTGTCCGATCTGCTCACCGGCGCCGGTGACTACGGATATGGCATCGACGTCATCAAGTTCGCTGATGGCAGTTCCATCGACCGGCTGCAGATCATGCACAACGCCGGTGCCGAGTATCTCGGCATGAAGCCCGAAGTGTCGAGTTTCTCGATCCAGTATCTGGGCTTGGTGTGGTCGATGTTCGTCGACGAGTTCGGCCACAGCGGCAACATCGCCGGACAGCACGCAACCGGGATTAACGATATCTGGACTGCGTATGCCTATGGCGGTCCAGGTGGCATGATCGGCATTCCGGGCCAGTATCAGCCGAATCCCTTCAACGGTGGTGGCAAGAACTTCCTCAACGGCGGAGACGGCAATGACATCTTCGTTGCTGGTGGCGATCAGGACGTCCTGAGCGGAGGTGGCGGCGACGACATCCTGTTCGGCGACTTCATGGACGAGAATGTCGGCTACGGCAACGACGTCATCGATGGCGGCAACGGCAACGACGCGATCTATGGCGGTCCCGGGATGGACTTCATCGATGGCGGCAGCGGCGACGATTACCTGTCCGGCGGCAGCGGCAAGGACTACATTTTCGGCAACCTTGGCAACAACACGTTCGTCGGCGGAACCGGCGACGACGTCCTCTACGCCACCCAGGCGGGTGCCTCCGGCAACGACACCTACATTTATGCCGTCGGCGACGGCAACGACATCATCTTTGAAACGAGCAACGTCAATGCGCCCGACACCAACGACGTTCTGGTTCTGACCGATATCGCCTCGTCGGATGTCGAGCTCTCCCGCTCCGGCTCCGATCTTCTGGTTCGCATCAAGGCGACCGGCGACATCATCACGGTCGCCTCCCACTTCGTAGGCCGAAGCGCCGACAGCGACATCGCCGGTGCCGGACTGGAGTTTATCCGTTTCGCCGACGGGGAGTGGGATCGAAAGCAGATCCGCGAAGCCGCCTGGATTCGCGGAACCGATGGCCGCGATATCCTCAGCGACTCAAGCGTCGACGCCAACACCTTTGACGGTGGCAAGGGCAACGATGTCCTGTTGGGCGGGCAGAACAACACTACCTTTATCTACAGGAGCGGCGACGGCAGCGATGTCATCGACGATGGCACCACCAATGCGTTCAGGCCGTTGTCGGTCGACACGTTGAAATTCACCGACCTCGGCGTTGCGGATCTCGAATTCTCCCGCTCCGGAGACGATGTGCTGGTGAAGGTTCTTGCGACTGGCGATGTCATCACGCTGGTTGGCCAGTTTCGCGACGGCGTCACCGCCACCGGTGTCGGCATGGAACGGGTCCAGTTTGCCGACGGGACCGTCTGGGACCGGCAGCAAATCCGCCAGCAGGCCTGGTTCAGGGGTACCGATGGCAAGGATGTCATCCAACTCTCCAGCGGGTCTGACGACACCGTCGAGGCAGGCAAGGGCGACGACGTGATCTATTCCGGAGACTATGTCGGCAGCGGAAGTGACACGTTCGTCTACTCGCGGGGCGACGGCAACGACGTCATCAGCGAGCAGTCGAAGAACGTGTTTGCGTCGCAGGAAACGGACATCCTTCTGTTCAGGGATATCGACGCCTCCGACGTGCTTTTGACCCGCTCGGGCAACGATCTGCTCGTCAAGATCCTGTCGACCAACGAAACCATCACGGTGCTCGGCCAGTTCATCGACGGCCTCAGCGAGGCCGCCGGCAGCGGGCTTGAAGCCATCAAGTTCGCCAATGGTGATCAGTGGGGACGCCAGACGATCTTCAGCGTCGCCTTGAGCATGAGCCCGTTTATCGCCGGCACCAACGGCAACGACACGCTGATTGGCGCTTCGACTTCGCAAAACGTTTATGGCGAGGCTGGCAATGACACCCTGGACGGTCGCGGCGGCAGCGACCTGCTCTATGGTGGCCTCGGCGACGACCGGCTCATCATCAGCATCAGCGCGCCCGGCGACCTCGTAACAGCGGATGGCGGCGTCGGAACGGATACGCTGGATCTATCAGGGTTTGGCGCTGCCGCCTGGGTCGATCTCGTGACCAATGGCGCGGAGGTCCGAACCAGGGACCAGGGCGACCTGTCGAGCGGGACGTGGCGCGATGTCGCCGAGGTGGGCCGGGTCGAAAACATCACCGGCACCGCGTTCTCCGATCAGATCTCGGCTGACGCCGGCGACAACGTTATCATCGGTGGCGGCGGAAACGATACCCTCGATGGCCGCTCCGGCAACGACATCCTGCTCGGCGGAAGCGGCGATGACAATCTGACCGGCGGCATGGGGGCGGACCTCCTCGACGGTGGCGACGGCGCGGATGTGCTGAGCGGCGGTCTCGGAACCGACATGCTGATCGGCGGTGCGGGTAACGACGTGCTGACGGGCGGAACCGAGGCCGACGTGTTTGTCTTCGGCGCCGGCTCGGGCTCCGACACGATCACCGATTTCGTGGCCGGGAGTGGGACGGACCACGACCTGATCAGGTTCGATCGCGTGGTGTTTTCAAGCTACACCTCGGTTCTCGCCGCGGCGAGCCAGGTTGGTTCGGACGTCGTCATTGCGCTGGCAGGCGGCGACAGTATTACGTTGCAGAACGTTTTCCTGAGCGACCTGACGGCCGACAATTTCGAATTCCGGCGGCTGGATAACGTGGCGCCCACGGCGGTCTCGGTGACGGGCGGATCGGTGAGCGAAAATGCCACCCCAGGTACGGTGGTTGCGACGCTGTCGGCGGTCGATGGCGGCGATATCGGGGCGCACAGCTTCAGCATTGTCGGTAACGACGACTTCTTCGAGATCGTCGGCAACGAAATCCGCGTCAAGAGCGGCGCTGTCATCGACTACGAGCGGGGTGCCCAGCATCAGCTCGCCATCAAGGTCACGGACGATGACGGGCTGTCGCTGACCACGACAATCGCAGTCAACATCCTCGACGAGGTCAAGGTCTACACCGGCACCGCCGGGGACGACGTGCTGTCCGGCGGTTCGGGGGCGGATATCCTGATCGGCGGGGCGGGCAATGACCGGCTCGTTGGCGCCGGCGGCTCCGACGAATACCATTATAGCAGCGGCGATGGACGCGACCGCATCATCGACACTGGCGGGGCGGCCGACACCGACCGGCTCGTGCTCGGTGCCGGGATCACTCCGTCGCAGGTGGTCGTCGCGCGCTCGTCGCTCGGCAATTCCGATGTGGTGCTGCTGCTCGCGAGCGGCGCGACCATCGTTCTCCAGGATCAACTGTCGAGCGCGCCCGGCGCCGGGCTTGAGGAGATCAAGTTCGCCGACAATACGACATGGACCCGCGCGGACATTTTGGGTCGGTTGGACAATCATCTGATCGTCGGCAGCGTCGGCGTCGAAGCGCTCACCGGAGGCCAGGGCGCCGATATCTTCATCGCCGGTGCCGGCAACGAGACGTTGAGCGGCTATGGCGGCAGCGATACCTATCGCATCGGTCAGGGCATCGGTGACGACGTCATCGTCGAGGGCAGCGAGGAAGGCACCGACAGGATCGAACTTGTCGGCCTCGACATCGACGATGTCCAAGTCCTGCGCAGCGGCACGGACCTCGTCATCAGGATCCTTGCAACCGGCCACACCACGACCGTGTGCGGCCAGTTTGGGGTGTCATCCGCGGGCGTGGAGCAGATCGCCTTCGCCGACGGGACCGTGTGGGACCGGACGCAGATCATCCATAACGCCGTGACGTTCGGATCGGCTGGCAACGACACGGTGGTGGGCACGCCGGGCGACGATGTCCTGCAGCCCGGCGGTGGCGACGACGTGATCAACGCCAGCGCCGGCAACGACACGATCATCTATTCGCGCGGCGATGGCAACGACACGATCAACACAGGCGCCAATGCGCCGGATCAAATCGACGTTCTGCGCTTCACCGATCTCAATGTCGATGACCTGTCGTTCATGCGCAGAGACAACGACCTTGTGATCAAGGTTCGGAGCTCGGGCGAGACGATCACCGCCAAGCAGCAGTTTACGACCGCAACCGACGATTGGGGGATCGGCCGCATCCAGTTCGCGAACGGCATCATCTGGGACAAGGCGGCGATCGTCGCGGCGGCGGTGATCACCGGCACGGCCTTCGGTGAGACCGTCAGAGGCACGGACGCAGCTGACGTCATCGATGGCCTCGCCGGCAACGACGATTTGCGTGGCGGCAATGGCGGCGACACCTATCTCTACCGCGCCGGGTCGGGCAACGACACGATTTACGAAACGTCGACCGATAGCGGGATCGACGTCGTCAATCTGATTGGATTGACGTCCACGGACGTGACTTTCCGGCGCAGCGGCGGTGACCTGTTGATCACCGTCGTTGCAACCAGCGAAGTGCTCAAGATCGTCGACCAGTTCAACGGAACTGGCGGCGTTGAGCAGGTCGTGTTCGCGAACGGAGCGAGCTGGGACCGCAACCAGATTCTGGAGGCGGCCTCGTTCGTTCCCGGCACCAACGGCGATGACACATTGCGTGGCACCACCGGCAACGAAATCTTTCTCGGCGGATTTGGTAACGACTATCTCAACGGCATCGCCGGCAGCGACACGTACATCTATCGGCTCGGCGACGGCAACGACACCATCTACGACGGATCGTGGTCGACGCCGGATATCGATGTGCTTCGCTTCACCGATCTGAACGCGTCGGATCTCAGCTTTACACATTCTGGCACGTACCTGATTGTCACGGTCAATGCCAACGGCCAGACCGTGACGGTTCAGGATGAGTTCAACTCAGGTGGCGGTGTCGAGCGTATCGAATTTGCCGATGGCACAGCCTGGGATTTCGCTGCGATCACCGCCAATGCCTGGTTCCGAGGCACATCCGGCGATGACACGCTGCGCGGGACCGGGGGCAACGAAATCTTCTTCGGTCTTCTGGGCAACGACTATCTGAATGGCGCCGCCGGCAGCGACACCTACCTCTATCGGCTCGGCGACGGCAACGACACCATCTACGATGGATCGTGGTCAACGCCGGATGTCGATGTGCTTCGCTTCGCCGACCTCAAAGCGTCGGATCTCAGCTTCTCGCGTTCAGGTACGTACCTGATCGCCACGGTCAATGCCAACGGCCAGACCGTGACGGTTCAGGATGAGTTCAACGCAAGTGGCGGCGTCGAGCGCATTGAATTTGCGGACGGCACGTCGTGGGATTTCGCGGCGATCACCGCCAATGCCTGGTTCCGCGGCACGTCGTCCGGCGACACCTTGAATGGAACGAGTGGCAACGATACCTTCGTCGGCGGCCTCGGCAACGATACCCTCAAGGGCACCGCCGGCAGCGACACCTACATCTACCGGCGCGGAGACGGGAGCGACACCATCAACGATGACTCCGGTTCGACGGTGGATATTGATGTACTCCGATTGACCGATCTCAACGCCTCGGATCTGACGCTGAACCGCTCCGGTACGAGCCTGATCATGGCCATCAATGGAACGGGACAGGCCATCACGGTTCAGTACCAGTTTTATTCGCAAACCGCGAACTGGGGGATTGAAAGGGTTGAGTTCGCCGACGGCACGGTCTGGGACCTCGCGGCAATCATCGCCAATGCCTGGATCCGAGGGACGGCCGGAAACGATCAATTGACCGGATCGAGCGGGAACGACATCTTCTTCGGTGACCTAGGCAACGACAATTTCAGCAGCGGTCCGGGCAGCGACACCTACATCTATCGCCTCGGAGATGGCAACGATTACATCAACGACGAGTCGGGCTCAACGACCGACGTCGACGTCGTCCACTTCTCTGACCTCAACGCCTCGGATCTAACGTTCAGCCGCGTTGGCGTGAATCTAGTCATGACCGTCAATTCGAATGGTCAGACAGTCACGATCGATGAGCAGTATTACTCGACCTCCGCGAACTGGGGCATCGAGAAGATCGAGTTCGCAAATGGCGAGACCTGGGGCCTGGCGGCAATCAACTCCGCCGGGTGGATCCGCGGCACGGCCGGCAACGAAACGCTGAACGGTACTGGCTGGAACGATACGTTCCAGGGTGGGCTCGGTGATGACACCTTCAACAGTGGTGCCGGAAGCGACACCTATGCGTACGCGCGAGGCGACGGAAACGACTATATCAACGATGAGTCCGGCTCAACCGCCGATGTCGACGTTCTTCGCTTCACGGACATCAATCCGGACGACCTGACATTGAGCCGTGTTGGCGTCAATCTGGTTGCGACCGCGAATTCAAATGGTCAGACGATCACCATCGATGAGCAGTTCTATTCTCAAAGCGCGAATTGGGGCATCGAGAAGTTCGAGTTTGCAAACGGCAGTTCGTGGGACTTGCAGACCATCAATGCGAACGCTTGGTATCGCGGCACAGCCGGCGATGACGAGATCTCCGGCTCGTCGTGGAACGACACCATTGCCGGCGGTGCTGGCAACGACGTGATGTCCGGCGGAGCCGGAAACGACACGTTCGTGTTCCGCGCAGGGTTGGGACAGGACACCGTGACCGATTTCACGCCGGGTCAGGATGCGTTGCAGTTTCGCGACGGTCTCTTCGCCGATGCTGCGTCGGCTCTGGCTTCCGCGACCGCGTCGGGTAGTGACACCTTGATCACGATCGATCCCGACGACAGCGTACTCCTCAAGAATGTGAACGTCGCAAGCCTGAGCCAAGGTGATTTCCACATCGTCTAGCCAATGGCTTGTGCGCCGTAACCGATGTCAAGGGGCGAGGGGGGCGCCCCGAACGGAATAGTGAATTTGACGTAAGGTCATGTGAGTAGGGAGAAGTACCTGGACTGCCGTTATGGCTAATGTTGACCTAGTTCGCCCTGCCGAAAATCGCTTTCATTGCGACGGTAGCCTTGAAATCGAATGAACGTGGTTATCGAAATAGCCTTCGAGCTCGGCCACCGCTTGTCGCTCCCAATCCTCCGCTTGAGTCAGCAACGAGAACTTTTGAACCGGTCGGAATGCTGCTGTCTGGCGGCACAGTGATGCTATAGCTCGGTAGCGGCGCACATTTTCCATAACGGCCAAGCCGGTCATGTTTGTATCTCCCAATTCCATTCCCGGGCGCGAAGGTGTGGCAGAACGATTTGCGATTGGTTAGCAGCCAGAGCCGAAGGCCCGCATGGTTGGCAAATGCTTTCAATCGGATCATCCATTCCGAATCATGGAAGGTTATCGGATCGCTGCGCGGTGCGAATCCTTGGGTTTCCCCCGCTGACATCTCCTTCTTCCTGAAGGCGTTCGGAGTCTCCGAGTTCGCGGAACCGGTCGCGCCCGAAGCCTTCGCGCTGCCTGGTCGTCCGGCTCTCGAAGCCTTCTTTCGCGAATATGTCATAGAGCCGAGCGCAGACCCTGACAGGTACCAAGCACTAAGGGGGCAACTGCCAAACGGAATCCTGCTCTATGGATCGCCGGGGTCGGGCAAGACCCATGCGGTCGACACGCTTGTCGCCGCGCTCAGGCGACCGACGTTCAGGCTGGATCTCGGAGAGGTCGGAAGCCCTTCAACCATCAGACGGCGGTCGCGATGCGGCAGGCGTTCGAACAAGCCAAGCGCAGCGCCCCGAGTCATTCCTGCAAGAAGCGTTGAGCCGCCTGCATCCTGCGCCGCCAAATCTCGTATAGGATGCTGCCGGCAGTGAACAGAGTTCGTTCTGCAGGGTGGCGTAGATCGCGAAAGAAGACGTAGAAGTTGAACTGCCACTTCGTGTTGACGGGGCTTGCGGAACTGGGCGCGCTCTTGTCGCGGAGGGCGCCGCACGAGCACGGCCCGAACCCACCATTTGAGCTACAGCGAGAAATGGCGTTTCGCTTGCGACTATCAGGCCCGATGGCGAGACATCAAGCGGTAAGCGCGCGGTTACGCGCCATTGTCGTGCGTTAACGATCTTATCTCGTGTGTTGCGGTGTCCGCCTCGAATGCCTGCTTCCCTTTTGCGGCCCACAGCGCTCGCGCATGTTCGCCCTGATCGCTTTTGAGCCTGTCGGCCATCCACAGTAGTGCGCCGAAAAAGGTAGCCCGGTCGTCGCCAGTCAGGTCCACGATACCGGCCTTGACGACCAGGCCGCCCAGTTCGATGAGGTGCCGCGTACGCTTGCGACGCTCGGCTTGCCACGCGCGCATATCATCCCGCGCCCTTGCCGCCTGATGACGGTCGTGGGCCGCCCGGTTGCGCCGGAGCGCCGCTAGCGTCACGGTCAGGTGCCGGAGTAGGTCGACGCGACCTTCCTTGAAAGAAAGCGGCCCCGCGTTTGGCCCATGCCTCCCTCTTTCCGGTTTCTTTTGTCTCGGCCAGCACGATCAGTGCGCCCGCCAGCTCCGCGACGCTTAACGCATCGGCGCCGGTGGCGATTACCAGTTCGCCAAGCTGCTGCACCTTGCGGCTCTTGAGGTCGCGCGCCTTGTCCCCAAGCGCCTTTAGTTCGGCATCGAAGTCCCGTGGCTTGCGCATCATCATCTCCCGGAGCGTTGATGAAGAAATGATAGTTCAACATCCCGCGTAATGCTGTAGGATCACCGGGACTGGCCGGGACGGGCTGGTCCCTTCCGAGATTTTTTCGAGGGAGGGCGCGCTTATACGTCGTGCCGACGTACGCTTCGCCGTGTAGATGATCTGGTCGCGATGGCGATCTATCATCTTCACGTCAAGGTCATTGGCCGCAAATCCGGCTCAAGCGCGGTGGCGTCAGCCGCCTACCGTTCGGGCTCGCGGCTGCGCGACGAGCGCTTGGACCGCAGCCACGACTTTTCCGGCAAGCGCGGCGTCGTCCATTCCGAGGTGATGCTGCCGGAGAACGCGCCAGAGGCATGGAGCGACCGCGAACGGCTCTGGAACGATGTCGAGGCCTTCGAAATCCGCAAGGACGCTCAGCTTGCCCGCGAGGTGGAGTTCGCCATCCCGCGCGAGATGACACAGGCTCAGGGGATCGAGCTTGCCCGCGACTTCGCTCGGGCCGAATTCGTCGAGCGGGGCATGATCGCCGATCTCAACGTGCATTGGGACGTGACCGAGGACGGCATGCCCAAACCGCACGCCCATGTCATGCTCACCATGCGCGCGGTGGACGAGAACGGCTTTGGCCAAAAGGTGCGGGATTGGAACTGCACGGAGATGGTCGAGCGCTGGCGCGAACGCTGGGCGGAGATCGCCAATGAGCGTCTCGCCGAACTCGACATCGACGCGCGGATCGACCATCGCAGTCTGGAAGCGCAGGGTATCGCACTGGAGCCGCAAAGCCAGATCGGCGCACCCGCCAAACGCATTGAGAACCGCGGCATCGAGGGCGAAGGCAGCGAGGCCGATCGCGCCGAGATGCACCGCGAGATCGCGCGCAGCAATGGCGCGCAGATCATCGCCGATCCCTCCATTGGGTTGGGCGCTATCACCCGGCAACAATCGACCTTCACACGCCGCGACATTGCGAAATTCGCGCACCGGCACAGCGACGGGATCGACCAGTTCAACGAGGTCATGAGTGCGATGCGTAGCGCACCTGGTCTGGTCGAACTCGGCAACGACGGTCGCGGCGAGGATCGCTTCACCACCCGCGAGATGATTGAGGCCGAACAGCGCCTGCACCGCGCGGCCGAACTCATGGCGGAACGGGAATGCCATGCGACGCGGGACGCGGACCGCGAGGCCGTTTTGGCACGCGCGGAAGCGCGCGGCCTTGTCCTTTCCGGCGAACAAGCCGAGGCGCTGGCGCATATCACCGATGGGCGCGATCTCGGCGTTGTCGTCGGCCACGCCGGCACCGGCAAGAGCGCGATGCTGGGCGTGGCGCGGGAGGCCTGGGAAGCGGTGGGCTATGAGGTCCGGGGCGTGGCGCTGTCCGGCATTGCGGCGGAAAATCTCGAAAGCGGATCGGGCATTGTGTCACGCACCATCGCCAGCATGGAGCATGGCTGGGCACAGGGCCGCGACCTGCTCACGTCGCGCGATGTGCTGGTGATCGACGAGGCGGGTATGGTCGGGACGCGCCAGTTGGAGCGCGTGCTGTCCCATGCTGCCGAGGCTGGCGCAAAGGTCGTGCTGGTCGGCGATCCGCAACAACTGCAGGCCATCGAGGCCGGCGCGGCGTTCCGCTCGATCCATGAGCGTCACGGCGGGGCGGAAATCGGCGAAGTGCGCCGTCAGCGAGAGGACTGGCAGCGCGACGCCACGCGCGATCTCGCCAGTGGCAAAACCGGTCATGCGCTTGAGGTCTATCGCTCCCATGGCATGGTGCATGAGGCCCAGACCCGCGGGCAGGCGCGCGGCGATCTGATCGAGCGCTGGAACCACGACCGGCAGGCGTCGCCCGATAGGAGCCGGATCATCCTCACCCACACCAACGATGAAGTCCGCGCACTCAATGAGGCAGCCCGCGAGCGGATGCGGACCGCCGGCGATCTAGGAGATGACGTCCGCCTGACCGTCGAACGCGGCGCGAGAAATTTCGCCAGCGGGGATCGCGTCATGTTCCTGCAGAATGAGCGTGGTCTTGGCGTGAAGAACGGCACGCTCGGAACTATCGAACAGGTCGGCAGGCAATCGATATCCGTGCAGACAGACGATGGCCGATCCGTGAAGTTCGACCTGAAAGACTACAACAAGATCGACCACGGCTATGCCGCGACCATCCACAAGGCGCAGGGCATGACGGTAGACCGCGCCCACGTGCTGGCGACGCCCGGCATGGACGCCCATGGCAGCTATGTCGCCTTGTCACGGCACCGCGACGGCGTGGACCTGCATTATGGCCGCGATGACTTTACGGGTCGGGACCGGCTTGTCCGCACCCTGTCGCGCGACCGGTCCAAGGACATGGCCTCGGACTACGACCGTGCCGATCCGGTCCAGAGCTATGCCGAGCTGCGCGGAATCACCTTCCGCGAGCGCGTGGCCGAGATCGTGCGCAGCGTCGTACCCGAGAAGGTACGCAACATGTTCGACGGCCTTCGCTCTCCTTCAGATATGCCCCACCCGGATGGTGGGCAGAGGCCAGAGCGGGAAACGCCGGAAAGGGACAGGAGCGGTACGGGAGCCGCGCGGCGCGAGACCGAAGCGCCGGACAGGAAGGTGGCGGAAGAGGCAGAAAAGGAATTGCGTCGCGTGCGTACCCGCGCGCTCGTGCGTCATGCCGGCGCCGTGGATGCGATCTTCGAGGCGCAGGAGATGGGCGGCGAGGCCAGTCCCGAGCAAGTGAAAGAACTACAAAAGGCCCGCCGGGTCTTCGAGGAGGTGCGGCCTCACGGCTCACACGATGCTGAAGCCGCCTACAAGAAGAACCCGGAGCTTGCCCGCGAGGCGGCTGGCGGTCGGGTCAACCGCGCCATCCGCGCGCTCCAGCTCGAGACCGAACTGCGCATCGCCCCTAGCCGCCGCGCCGACCGCTTCGTGGAGGACTGGCAGAGGCTTGACCAAGCCAGCCTGCGCCAGTATCAGGCGGGCGATTTCTCCGGCTACAGGGCCACGCGTGCGGCGATGGGCGACATGGCAAGAAGCCTCGAACGCGATCCGCAACTGGAATCGCTCCTCGACAATCGCAAGCGGGAGCTCGGCATCGCGTTCGAGTCAGGCCGCCGGCTCGGCCTCGAACTCGCCTTCGTCCACGGCATCGACCTTGGTAGAGGCCGCGGCATCGGAATCTGATCCATCCTATTTTCCGCCGGCTCTACGCCACAGTACGACGCCGTGAAAAACGCTGTTGCGCGCGCAACTGCTTGCTCTGTGTAGATCAGGAGCAGTCAGCAGGAGGCAGCGCAGCCATGCGCGAACCAGACCGGATCGTCCGCCTGAAAACCGTTCTTGCCCGTACCGGCCTGTCCCGATCCACCATCTACCGCAAGATCGGCGAAGGCACATTCCCGGCCCAACTCAGGATCAGCGTCAACGGCGCAGGCTGGCGGGAATCCGACATCAACCGATGGATCGCCGATCCCGCGGCGTGGCGTCCGACATGCCTGTCCGGCTCTCACCCAAACGGAGACTGACATGATGGACCAGCAACTCGTTGCGCGCATCAAGCGACGCAGCAAATACTGGGGCCAGACTGCACCTAATCAATGGTTCGCTGTACGTGTCGTAGAGGACACAGGCTACCGCCTTAGAGGCAACAACAATAACTACCGATTGGACGACGTAATTATCGGCGTGCGTCTAGCCAATGGCTGCATCGTCGATCTCGCCAACGGCAAGACTAGGACGCGGACTTATTAAGGCGCAGCCATAGCCTGATTGACGCGAACAAATGCGAGGTAGTTCGCGGCGAGCCTCTCGTAGCGCGTCGCCACCCGACGGCATTGTTTGATCTTGTTGAAGAACCGCTTGACCTGGTTGCGAGCACGATAGGGGCTAAAGCAGATTGGATCGCTGCGATTGCTTTTCGGCGGGATGTTGGCCCACGCGCCCGTCTTCATGGCAAGCTCCCTGATCCAATCCGCGTCATAGCCACGGTCGGCAAGCAGCATTGACCCGGATTTCAGAAGAGACAGCAGTTTTCCGGCGAGCCGAACGTCATGAGCCTCACCGGGGCTCAGCGCCAGCCGTACCGGCAGACCATTGCCATCGACCACCGCATGGATTTTGCTCGTCAAGCCGCCGCGGGACCGTCCCATCGATTGGCGCTGATTCCTTGTGATGCAGGCTCCATGCTGATGCACGCGAACCAATGGAGGTGTCGATCATCTGGACAGCGGCATCATGGGCAGTCGCAAGCGCTTCTATGATGCGGACCCAAACACCGGCCCGCCGCCACCTGACGAAGCGGTTGTAGCAAGTGGTGTATGGGTCAAACGCCGTCGGCAGATCACGCCAGGGTGCTCCTGATCGGAGGACCCAGAAGATGCCATTCAGGACCCGTCTGTCGTTGACCCGAGGGCCACGCGGCTTGTTCGGCAGCATCGGCTTGATGGCGATCCGTTCATGGTCGGCGAGTTCGTAGCGCATGAATCGAGCCCCCAGTTCGGGAGTTTGAATCACGGCAGTCCGGCCAAACGCAACGCTCCTGGCCCGCTCCTGGTACGGCGCTTACGGACAGGAGCGGACATCAACCAGCCCTCAATCTCTGCCAAATGCGTCGAAAATGACCCTAACCGGAAGTCTATTGATCTAAATCAACGGTACGTAGTGGGGGTGGATTTTTTATCGGATGTCGCTTGCGCGCGAATGAGCCAGATCACTCTGAGCCCACTCGCAAGCGCCAGCTAATTTTGCAGCCCGGTCGTTCGCCTTATGCGCCGCGCGGCATTGACTGTCATCTGTGCCGCTGTCCGCGCGCTCCTCGCGAACCAAGGAGGATGGCATGAATAATCAAGCCACTCTGACGCGCCGCGATACATTGCTCGCAGCCACCGCACTCGCGGCTTTATCAACGCTGGTATCCGAACCACCGGCAAATGCCCAACAAGCGACGCCATCAACTGGCGGAGCTTCTTACACATTCGAACATGGCTTCCCTACCAAGAACGCTGCGCAACGCGCCCGTGACGACGCGGACTTCCAGCGCGCCATGACAGCCTACCGCTTCTGGTACCCCACAGTTTCAGCGGAGGGCATTTTCAACGGTATTCGAGAGGTGGGCATAAAAGACAATGAGGACATGATAATACAAGTAACTGAACCGCATCATGTGATGTTCACTCCCAACTCCGACACACCTTACGGTCTTGCCGTCATCGACGTAAAGGAAGAGCCTTACGTCATCGAAGTGCCGCCCGGCCCGTTCATAGGATTGGCCGACAATCACCATCAGGGCTGGATACTCGATATGGGGTTGCCTGGCCCTGCGGGCGACAAAGGCGGCAAACATCTCATCGTTCCGCCAGACTACAAAGGACAGGTGCCTGCCGGGTATTTCACCGGCACCTCGACCTCGTTCAAGGTCATAGCGGCTTTTCGATCTCTGCCGATAGGAGGCGACGTTAGAGCAGCGACGGACGGTCTGCGACGCTTGAAGATTTACCCGCTCTCGACCGCCGCCGATCCGAAGCCGCTCAGGATTGTCGATGTCACCGACAAGGCGGTTGATGGCACCTGTCTCCGATGGGAGGACAACATCCAATACTGGCAGAAGCTGCATGAAGTGATCGATGCCGAACCTCTGGTGCCGATCTTTCTTCCGATGTACGGCGAGCTTGCCGCGCTCGGCATCGAAAAGGGAAAGCCGTTCGCACCGGACGCCCGAATGAAGGTGATCCTCGAAAACGCTGCGAAAGCGGGTCGCGACCAGTTGCTGGTGTCTGCGTTCGACAGTGACCGTCCAGATCGGCTGGCTTGGCCAGACCGCAAGTGGGAATGGGCAGGACTTGTACCGGGGAGCGCGCAGTTCGAGACCAAGAGCGGAGTAGATCTAGAAGCACGTGACCGCTGGTTCGCGCAGGCGATTGTGACTTCGCCCGCGATGTTCCGCCGTACGGTTGGAGCAGGCTCGCTTTACTGGCTTGGTAATCGCGACGCGAGCGGTGCCTTTGTAGAGGGCGGCAAGACATACAAGCTGACGGTGCCACTTCCGGTGCCCGGCAATCTTTTTTGGTCAGTCACGATTTACGACGCAACCACCCGCTCCGAAGTTCAAACCGCACAAAAGAAAGCCGCACTAAGATCACTGTTCGAACTGAAGGAAACCGGCAACGCGAAATCCGTTGATCTGTACTTCGGCCCGCAAGCGCCCGCCGGTCAGGAGGGGCGATGGATACAGACGACGCCCGGCAAAGGCTGGTTCGCGTATTTCCGCATCTACGGCCCACAAGGACCTGCGTTCGACGGCAGTTGGAAGCCGGGGGATTTCGAAGAGGCGCAAGTTAGCAGTGGCAGCGGTACCGTTGGCCGTCAGTGAACTCGGATAAGCCTATTCGCGAAAACGGAGTTGACTGATCCGCCCGATTTTGATGGCGGCGCTTGCAAGCGACATGATGGCAAGCCCGATCGCTGGGTCAACCGAACGGAGGACGTTATGATCAATCATGATGCAATCACCCGACGCGATACCCTGCTCGGCGCAACAACACTCGTAGCTCTCGGCCTCACGAGCATCGTCAGGAGCGCCCCGGCACGCGCACAGGCACCGACTGTCGGTGTCGGCATCGCACCGTCGGCAAGCGCACTTCCAAACATGCCGAAACGCAATCCCTGGCTCGCCGATAGCGTTTACCCGCAATCCCACTTTAATCCTGGCGCAACCGATTCCGTTCTGCATGCCGGCCCAGCCAGGGGGCGCCCGTTGGCGGCTGCCGACGTGAAGACGATTCCGCTCGTCTTTGTCTCCAATCCGACGGTGAAAAAGGTGGGCAATGAGACGATCATCATCGCCGCAACCGATACCGAGATCAAAAAGATCAACGCGACCGGCACCTCACTGCAGTTGGTGTCGTCTATTCCGGTCCCGGGTCTCGAAGCGGTGGCCGCAAAGGGCACGCCGGCGGCCATCGCCGCGGTGCTGGCCGAAGCCGACGCCGCAGCGCGTGCCAAGGACGAGTCGAAGATTGTCGCCTTGGCCAAAACGATGGCCGGGTTGGGATTCAGCTACGAAACGATCCCCTACGGCGTTTACAACCTGATCGACAGGGACGGTTTCAACTACGCGGCTTACGATCTCAAGATTGTCAAGACGACAGACGACAACGATCCGAAGGCACCGCTGCGCGTCGCGAAGGTGAAGGACTTTACGGCGGATATTCCGGCGGAGCTGAAACAGAGCATCACGTCGTTCACGGCTCTGAATATGACGTACGACGGCTACATCGCCGCCGCAGCGCGAGGCGGCATGCTGCTGGTTGACCGTGACCTGAACACCAAAGGGATTATCCCGTTTGCCGGAGAGGCGGTGGAGAACGGGATCTGCGTCGATGAGACCGGTGTCTATGTCGTCACCTCCAGGCGCATGCTCAAGATCGTGTGGACCGGCTCCAAGCTGTCTTACGACGAAGCCGACGGAGGATGGCAGTCCGAGTACAACACTATGACGCACGAAGAGGCGGTCGCGGCAGGCGCCTTGACCCAATCCGGTGGCTCCGGGACGACGCCGACGCTAATGGGCTTCGGTGACGACCCCGACAAGCTCGTGATCATTGCCGACGGAGATCGCGACGGCACCCACGTCGTCGCCTTCTGGCGCGACAAGATTCCGGATGGCTTCCAGCAGAAGCCCGGCACGAAGTCGCGGCGCATAGCGGATCAGATTCGCACCGACATTTCGAAGGTCACCATCGAGCCTTCGCCTAACGTGCTCGGCTACGGGACCATGGTGCTCAACTGCCGCTACCCGCAGCCCGTCCCCGGCACAATCTACGAAAACGCCATGACTGCCGGTCTGACGCGCCCAGCCCCGATGGGCGCCCAGAAGTTCACCTGGAACACGCGAACGAAGTCGTTCGAGAAGGCCTGGATCAACGGGGAGGTCGACAACTCGGACGTCATGGTGCCGGTCGTCTCCGCGGCCACTAACATGGTCTACGCCGCAACAAAAACGAACGGCCGCTACGAATACGTGGGTCTCGACTGGGATACGGGCGAAATCAAAGCACGCTGGCCGTTCCCGGACGACAGCCGACAATGGAACGCCTATGGCGGCATCACAACCATACTCGAAAACGGCGATCTTCTGATCGGAGGGCTCTTCGCCTTGAAGCGGGTCACGGTGGGATAAGCGTGCATG
Source organism: Bradyrhizobium sp. USDA 3315 (assembly GCF_054056795.1). Lineage (NCBI taxonomy): Bacteria > Pseudomonadati > Pseudomonadota > Alphaproteobacteria > Hyphomicrobiales > Nitrobacteraceae > Bradyrhizobium > Bradyrhizobium sp. USDA 3315. The sequence continues at coordinate 3,236,336 of NZ_JBSRYP010000001.1, forward strand.
GTGGCTCCTTAACCCCGTATGCGGGGCTGTTCAGCGCTCCCGCGAACCATGAGGACGTCATGATCGATCATACGGGGATTACCCGACGCGACGCCCTGCTTGGCGCCACGACGCTCGCAGCAATGGGCGCCGGCATCGTCGGGACTGCGCCGGCACACGCACAGTCGCCAAGCCCGGCCGAAACGCAAGCCATCGCAAAAGACGCCTATATCTTCGGCTTTCCGCTCGTCGACAACTACCGCATCCAGCATTCCTACTTCGTGGATCGCAGCGGGCATGAATACAAGGCGCCGTGGAATCAACTGTTCAACAATGCCCGAGTCTACACGCCGGAAGACAAGGCCATTCAGACCCCCAATTCGGACACGCCGTATTCCTATGTTGGCGCTGACCTCAGAGCCGAGCCGCTGGTGTTCACGGTGCCGGCTGTCGAAAAGGGCCGCTACTATTCGCTTCAATTCATCGACATGTACACCTTCAACTTCGCCTATGTCGGCAGCCGCGCGACCGGTAACGATGCAGGATCGTACTTGCTGGCGGGGCCGAGTTGGAAGGGAGAGAAGCCGGCGGGCGTGAAGGACGTTCTGCGCTCCGAAACCGAGTTTGCGTTCATTCTCTACCGGACGCAGCTTTTCAATCCGGCCGACATCGAGAACGTGAAGAAGATCCAAGCTGGCTACCGGGTGCAGCCGCTCTCCAGCTTCCTCGGCCGACCGGCTGCGTCTGCGCCGAATGTGGACTTCGTGAAACCATTGACGCCAGATCAGCAGCGAACTTCATTGGAGTTTTTTAGAGTTCTCAACTTCGTTCTGCAGTTCTGTGCGATCCATCCGACCGAACAAGAGTTGATGGCCCGGTTTGCAAAGATTGGCATCGAGGCCGGCAAACCGTTCGAACCGAACGCGATGTCACCCGAGCAGAGGAAAGCATTCGAAGACGGGATAGTGGACGCCTGGCAGACGTTCAACAGCTTCAAAATGAACGAGATCGATACCGGCAAACTGACCAGTGGCGACCTGACCGGATCGCGCGAAGCCCTGGGAAACAACTACCTCCGTCGCATGGGCGGAACTGTGGTCGGCATCTACGGCAACTCCAAAGAAGAAGCGATTTATCCGCTCTATTTTGTCGATGCGGAGGGCAACACGCCGAACGGCGCGAAGCACTACACCCTTCGTTTTGCGAAGGATCAATTGCCGCCGGTCAACTCCTTCTGGTCGGTCACGATGTACGAGATGCCGGCGAGCCTCCTGGTCGCGAATCCGCTCAACCGCTATCTGATCAACTCGCCGATGTTGCCCGACCTGAAGCGCGATAGCGACGGCGGCCTCACGATCTACGTCCAACAGGAACCGCCGGGCAAAGACAAGGAATCAAACTGGCTGCCCGCGCCAAAGGGTCCGTTCTTCATGGCGATGCGTCTCTATTGGCCAAAGCCGGAAGCGTTGGATGGCCGATGGAAGGCCCCACCTCTGACGAGAGCGAGCTGATATGCGATTTCCGTTATTGCCCATCGCGACATATTGCGCTGCCGCACGAAGTCGGTCGCTATAGGGGCAAAGCAGACATTGCTTTAGTCGCATCACGCCGCCGGGTTTATGGGTACACGGCCTGGCCGTGGGTGAAAACCGGATATCCGTTGACGTAACGAATCGGCCGTGATTCGATTCGCGGCACTGGCCGCGACAGGCCAGGCAAGCGGCCCGCACAGATGCAGCAACACCTGCGCGAGCCTAACCCTCAACATGGAGCAAGCCATGTCTCAGGCTGATTCTGCCTATACCACGAGTCGTTCAATCTTTCCTGCCGGCCCGGCCATTCGGCGCCGGCAGTTCGTCACCGGCAGCGCCGCCATCCTGGCCGGGGTCATCACTCCCTCATGGGCTGAAAGTGTTGGCGTTTCGACCGCGCCCGACCCGGTCCTTGATGCCATCGAGGGCCACCGCCGAGTCTTTGAGGAACTGGGGCGCCTGCTCGCCGAGCAGGATGCTGCCGAGCGCGAGCTGCGCCGTGCGCCCTGCGGCAGGCGGGCCGAGCTGGAGGCCAAGTTAAGTGGCCTCTGCGAGGCTGAAGGCGCACTCGGTCGGGCTGAGATGAAGGCCTCGCGTCAGCTCGCCGGCATCGTGCCGGGAGGCCTCAAAGGAGCGGCCGCGGCGTTAAAGTATGTGCGCGAGTGTTACGAAGTTGGCCAGTACCCCCTTTACGATGAGGATGGCTACCGGCTGCTGCTGCTCTCGACTGAACGCGCGATTTGTGCGGCCGTTGGTCTCGCTATTCCGCATCGCGGTGTTGATCCTCGATAACGATTGCGCGCCTTCTTACGAGCGGGATGTGGAAACGAAGTCCTGGTCGAACCACTAAGGCACCGCCAGACGAAAGCGGTGGGAACGGATATCTCCGACCTACGACCATCGTTCCACATCTCGGCTCCACAAAGGGCCGAAGAACAAGATCGACGTGAAGGCGATCCGGGGTGGGCCTAGACATGACGCAGGAAGAGTTCGCAGGTCGCTTCGGATTCAGCGTCAATACGCTGTGCCATTGGGAACAAGGCTCGCGACAGCCGGAAGGGCCGACACGCGCTTATCTTCTCGCGATCGAGCGCGCCCGAAGGCAGTGCGGAAGGCTTTGCAGGCCGTGTGATGCGTTCGACATCTACGACAAAACCGCTGTTCGCAAGTATTTGCGCGCTCCCGTACGATGGCAGGATTTTTGGTCTTCTCTTCCTGATCCTGAGGCTGCTTGATGCCCGTTTGACTCCGCAAATCGAGCGAGCGACGGTATGGCAGAGGACACAGAACCGAAGCCGGACGACATCAGACCGGCTAACGACAATCAAGGTCCGGATGGCGGACGGAATGAGGCGGATCACAAGACGCGGCAACAGTTGGAGCAGGTGACCCTGACCATTGCCCGGCTGATCGGATGCCGGATTGCACGGAAACAGTTCGCGGCGCTCAGCGCCGCCAATGATAACAGGCCTCAAGCCACGAACGATGCGGAGGACGAGGCCGGCAAGGATTAGACAGAACGGAGACCGCCATGCCCCGCGTTGCGCTTTACGCCCGCTACTCGTCCGACAATCAGAGCGAAAGCTCGATCGAGGATCAGTTCCGACTCTGCCGAGAGCACGCAAAGCGCGAGCGATGGAAGGTCACGAGCACCTATCACGACGCCGCCATTTCGGGCGCGAGCATGATCCTGCGGCCCGGCATCCAGTTGTTGTTGCAGGATGCGCAGCGCGGTCTGTTCGATGTCGTGTTGGGCGAGGCGCTGGACCGGATTTCTCGAGACCAGGCGGATGTCGCCACTCTGTTCAAGCATCTGCGCTTCGCGGGCGTCTCCATCGTCACCCTCGCCGAAGGCGAGATCACGGAGCTTCACGTTGGCCTCAAGGGCACCATGAATGCCCTGTTCCTCAAGGATCTTGCCCTGAAGACCCATCGCGGTTTGCGCGGCCGGGTGGAGAAGGGCAAAGCCGGCGGCGGCCTCTGCTACGGCTATAACGTCGTGAAGAAGCTCGACGCCAACGGTGAGCCGATCCGGGGCGATCGCGAAATCATCGTGGAGGAGGCCAGGATCGTTCGGCGCATTTTCCGCGCCTTTGCCGCCGGCAAGAGCCCGAAGGCCATCGCGGTCGAACTAAACAAGGACGGCATTCGCGGTCCGCTCGGCCGGGCCTGGGGCGACACCAGTATCCGAGGCCACGTCTCGCGCGGCACCGGCATCCTCAACAACGAACTCTATGCTGGGGTCCTGGTCTGGAATAGGCAGCGTTTCGTCAAGGACCCGGCGACCGGCAAGCGCGTGTCACGGCCGAACCCGGAAAGCCAGTGGATCAGGAAGGAAGTGCCGCATCTCAAGATCGTCGACGATGAACTGTGGCAGGCCGCGCGGGCGCGGCAACAGCAAATCTCGGCCCTCTTCGGTCCCAGCCCGGCCAATACGCGGGAGGGCAGGGCCAAGCGGCTGCACCTCGCCAATCGGCCCGTTTCCCTCCTTTCCGGCCTTCTCACCTGCGGCTGCTGCGGCGGCAAGATCGGCATCCTGACGCCGAACCGCTACGGCTGCCTCAACCACCATCGTCGCGCGACTTGTGCGAATAACCGCACCATCACGCGCGACAAGATCGAGGCGCGGGTGCTGGCGGGTTTGAAGGATTGCCTCGTCTCTTCTCAGGCGGTCGCAGAAGCCGTGCGCGCCTATGCCGCGGAGATGAACCGCTTGAACCACGACCGGCGGGCACAGGCGGAAACAGATCACCGTGCGCTCCAGAAGATCGAGCGGGCGGTTGCCGGCATAATGGCGGCGATCGAGGACGGCCTCTACCAGCCGTCGATGAGGGCGCGGATGGACGAGCTTGAACGGCAGAAGGCGGAGATCACAGCGCGCCAGTCACAGGCTCCCGCCAACATTACCGATGTGCATCCCAACATTGCCAACGTCTATCGCAGGAACGTGGCCCGGTTCACCGAGGCGCTCGCCGAACCGGATGGCGGGCGCGAGGCAGTCGAGGCGCTGCGCTCGCTCATCGGCGAAATCGTGCTCAATCCTGGCAAGAAGCGTGGCGAGGTCCTCGCCGAGCTACGCGGCGAATTGATGGGTATCCTTGAATTCTCGAATACCCAAGAAAATCAACGGACTAATCGTCTTATGCCGGCAGTGGCAGCACGTCCTGAATTTGAGCCTTGCGGCTGGCGAAAACCCCCCCATGTATGGCCGTAGCTCAAATGGTGGGTTTGGGCCCCGGAAGGTCGAAAATGCTTTGTTTTTCAATGGGGATTGACTGACACTCTCTCCGCCGCACTGCCTCTCCACTGTATCCGGCTGTTCGCTGTGAGAACGAACCAACAGCGGCTGTTGCAGCTAGTTCCGTGATGTTCCCCTAGTCGCCAAGCAAAGCGTAGCATTAGAACGTGGGGTCGGAGGACGGTTTCCGCACAAAGGACATGGCGCGCGAAGCTCAAGCCGCTCGACGTCGGACGCGAAAAGGGACGAACAGCCCTCAGTTAGATCGCAACCTGAACTGAAGACGGCTTTTTGGCCGGCTATAGAAACGCCGCCAGCCCAGTTACGCTACCCGCCAATAAGAAAACAGGGCCTGCGAAATAGTGGGTCTAGCAATGTAGCGATCCCCCGCTACCAATCCTACGATTTTCTACGCCAAACTCCGAGCCTCCGCGATCGCGTTCGCTGAATGGGCGGTGCTTGAGTTCCTCCTGTCCGGTAAGCCGCGGAGCAGCGGCGCGAACGCCATACGCGTTTGTTGGCATGGCAATATCGACCGTCACAAGCCAAGCTGCGAGACCACCGCTACTTTCTGCTTAGCCTTGCTCGAACATCGCGGCAATCGCGTCGACGACGACGCGCACGCGAGCCGTGCGTGCGAGATCAGCATGCAGCACAAGCCACACATCGTAGGATGCCGCTCGCTTGCGCATCGACCAGATCCGAACAAGATCGGGATCGCGCTTGGCGTGATAGGTTGGTAATTCCCCTAAGGCCAGCCCCGCCCGGATAACGCTCGCTAGCATCAGGCTAGAATCCAATTCTGCGACGATCCTCCCTTGCGCGACGGACTCGCCTGCGAGCGTCGCGCCCTGCCTGTTCGTGACGCCGGGTTGATAGATCGCCAGGTCGTGGCCGGCGAACGCCGAGCCCGGTCGAGGTCTACCGCGTGCGTCGAGATATTTCCGGGATGCGTAGAGGCCAACCTCCCACTCGGCCAGTCTGCGCACGATCAGATCCGATTGTGCCGGGCGCAGGGTGCGGACAGCGATATCCGCTTCCCTTCGACCGAGATCGAGCAGCTTCGTCGTCGTGGTGAGAATGACTCTGATGTCCGGGTGGTCGATGCGGACCCGATCGATCGCAGGAATGACGAAGTCGATCGCGAGAGAGTCCGTGGTTGTGACCCGGACATCGCCCGCCACGCGCGCATCCGATCCCGCGCTACGGTGTTCGAAGGAGACCGCAAGGCGCTCCATTGCCTCGCCCGCTTGCAAAGCTTCCTCGCCACTTGCCGTCAGCACGTACCCCGCATTGGTGCGCAGGAAGAGTGTTGAGCCCAGGCACTTCTCGAGCGCAGCGAGGCGTCGTCCTACCGTGGTTTGGTCGACACCCAGCGCCAGCCCGGCCCCAACCAGCGTGCCAGCGCGATAAATCGCGAGAAAGATTCGAACATCGTCCCAGTTCATGTCCACCGACAGAATGCGATTTTGCAGCCATTGCCTGCATTTCTATGCATTTTCGCACGTCGCAATCCTCTTTAGCAATCCGCTCTGCCGGCGGCGGACGCCGTTCGTCAATTTCGGCGCAATTCAACCGCGTCCGAGCGCAGGAGCTATTCATGCGACCCACACTGGTTCTTGTCGTCGCAGCGCTGAGCGCTTTCGGCCTCATTGCCTCGGACGTCTATTTGCCCGCAATGCCCGTGATGGCGCAGCAACTTGGGATTGCGGGTTGGCAAATGCCACAGACGGTGTCGATCTACCTGATGGCGCTCGCGGCGGCGCAGCTCTCTTATGGTCCGCTGTCGGACCGGTGGGGCCGCAAGCCCGTTCTCGTCGCGGGCATCCTTCTTTACATCGCTGGATCGATCGGTTGCGCCTTGGCCGTTGGCTTCACGGGTTTCCTAGGCTGGCGCATGGTCGAGGCTATTGGCGCGGCTTCGGGGCTGGTCATTGGTCGTGCCGTCATCGCCGACACATGCGACAAGAAGGCCTCCGCAAAAGTATATAGCGTGGTCTATCCGCTGGTATCGCTGTCGCCCGCGCTCGCTCCTGCCATTGGTGGCTACCTTGCGGCCGCATTCGGCTGGCGGACCGATTTTATCTTTGTCGCTGTGTTTGGTGCCATCGCGCTATGTCTGACTTTGATGCTGCTCAACGAAACGGGTCCGAAGAAGCGTCACGACGGCGCTTTTTTGGCCGGATTTACCGTCGTGTTGCGCAACGGCGCGTTTATTCGCTACGCCCTCGTGGTCTGCGCGATCTACTGCGCCTGGTTCGTGTACTTGACCCAGTCCCCCTTTCTTTTCGAGCGCCTCGGCTTGCCGGAAACAGTCAGCGGGTGGCTTTATCTGCCGCTCACTTGCGGGATTATTCTGGCCAACTTTGTCTCGAAGCGGCTGATCGAGCACCTGTCCTACGATGGCATTGTTACCGGTGGTGTATGCTTTTTCTGTCTCGGTGGTCTGACCTTCGTGTTGACTTTGGCCTCGCCAGTCATGAGCGCCGCCACCATTGTCGCACCGATGTTTCTGGTTAGCCTGTCGAACGGCTCGTCACTGTCATTGGCTGTCTCGGGCGCTATTGCCAGCGAACCAAAACATGCCGCCACCGCGTCCGGGCTGGTGGGGTTTTTCCAGATCGGAAGCGCGTCGCTCGCCGCGCTGGGGGTGAGCGCCTGTTTCGGAACCGGGAGGGCGGTATTGGCAATAGCCGTCCTTTTTTTCTCGATCATCGCCGCGACCGCGACCATCCCTCACTGGATCGAGGCGCGCAGAAGACTCTAGTCCAACAACTGTGTGCCAGGCGAGGTCGCGGCCAATCAACGGTCGCACTCGCCGGGAAAATCCGTATGCGGTCTTGATAGTTGTTCCGCGCTCGGCTGTGTGGGCGCCCATCACGATAGCGCGAGCGCAGCATTTGTGTGCTGCGCTGACGTCGCTGGCTACTTTATCAAGGCTTCGGCCCAAACGTCGAGAGATACGATGAGTGTTGAGAATCGTCTTAAGGATCTCGGTATCGAGTTGCCAATATCGGCACCTGCAGGCGCGGCATACACGCCGGTCGTTGTCCACGATCGGGTAGCCTATGTCAGCGGACAGCTTCCACGGGATGGAGACTTTGTCCATGTCGTGGGCCTAGTCGGGCGGGATGTAACTTTAGAGGAGGGCAAGCGAGGAGCTCGGATCGCGTTCATTCGCGCCTTGGCTGCCCTCCGTGGAGAGTTGGGGACGCTGGATCGAGTCGACCAAATACTCAAGTTGACAGTCTTTGTGCATAGCGCTGCCGATTTCAACCAGCAGAGCTTCGTGGCCGACGGTGCGTCACAGCTAATCTTCGAATTGTTCGGCAAAGATCGCGGCGCCCACGCGCGGACCAGTGTTGGGGTTGCTCAGTTGCCCCGAAGTGCCGCGGTTGAGGTTGAGGTTGTTGTGGCACTCAAGTAGCAACTCGTCCTCAACTAGTTCTCCACGTAACCCTTAACTTGGAATGCGATCTGACTACGGGCGTGGGCGTCTCGCTTGTGCCCCAGGCTGCCGCTTACGGCCAACGGCGGCGCGGCGTGACGTTCGCTCCGCTCTCGCCGCCTGTTCCGATGGCGCCTCTCACAGTTGTTTGGCGTGAGGAGGACATCTCGCCAGCGCTTCGCGAGTTCCTCGTCGTGACCGACGCCGAACGGAAGAAGCTTGCGTCTCATGTCGGGACCATATGCGCTGCGTCTGAAAAAAAACGCAAGTCGTATTGGCCAATCCGTCGAGCCTTGGTCCACACTCCCCCAATGAGCAGAGAGGATTCACGCAAGGGCTTGATTATCGTCACGGGCGGTTCGCGCGGCATCGGCGCGGTCGTGGCGCGCTCTTTCGCGCAAGCTGGTCACCCGGTCCTGATCAATTTCTCAACAGATTCGCAGGCCGCAGACGCCTTTGTGCAAGAGCAGCGGCACGAGGGCCTCACCTTGCATTCGATCCAGGCTGATCTCGCCAATGAAGACGGCGTTCTGAGGATGTTCGGGGCTGCTGACAGGCTCGAGGTGCCACTAGCCGGCTTGGTCAACAATGCTGGGGTCACAGGCGGCTTTGCGCGCCTTGAGGACCTTCGGGACGACGTCTTGCGCCATGTTTTGGCGGTCAATGTCGCCGGCCCATTCCTTTGCGCAAGGGAAGCCGTCCGACGCCTTTCGACACGGCGCGGCGGCAGAGGGGGGAATATTGTCAACGTCTCTTCCATCGCGGCGAAACTCGGCGGAGCGGGCGAGTGGATCCACTACGCCGCGAGTAAGGGCGGACTCGATACTCTCACCGTGGGGTTGGCGCTGGAAGTCGCGGGTGAGGGGATTCGTGTCAATGCGGTCGCGGCCGGACTGATCGAGACAGGGCTACATGCGGCGGCTGGAGCGCCTGATCGCCTCGATCGCCTCGCAAAAGGCATTCCGATCGGGAGAGCTGGGACCGCAGAAGAGGTCGCTTCGGCCATCATTTGGCTCATGTCGCCCGCCGCTTCTTATGTGACCGGTGCGATCGTTCCGGTCGGTGGTGGCCGCTAGCAAATGCCGAGGCTGTCTCGTGAGATCATCTGCGCGGCCGAGGGCTACGTGCCAACACGAAATTTGGCCACCGACGCTGTAACCTTTTGGCAGATAGATCGGAACCTTAGATCACGAGTCTGGCAGCATTTGCCGGGACCTTCATAAGCTGCCAGGAGATTGCGATGCATTTCACGAGGATGATGGCTGTGGCCGTGTTGGCTCTGGGTCTTTCTGCGGGTTTCGGCTCCGCCGTTTTCGCTGCGACAGAGGTGCCGTTCACGCAGCAGGCGTTCGATGCCGCCCAGCATCAGGGCAAGCCGATCCTGGTCCACATCACCGCCCCCTGGTGCCCGTATTGCGCCAGGCAGAGGCCGATCCTGAGCAGCCTCGAGAACGAAGCCGCGTTCAAGGATCTGGTCGTGTACAACGTCGATTTCGACACTCAAAAGGACATTGTCCGGGCCATGGACGCCCAGAAGCAAAGCACACTGATCGTGTTCCACGGTGCCGCCGAAAAGGGGCGCTCAACCGGTGATACCGATGCCAATTCGATCAAGACGCTCCTCGAAAAGGCGAACGACTAGACCCAGGGAATATCGTCGTGACCTTGCCATTCGCCAGCATCGGGTTCGGATTCGTCGCGGGCATACTCTCGACCCTGTCCCCGTGCGTCCTGCCACTGCTGCCGCTCGTGCTCGGGCCTGCGCTGGCCGTGCATCGCTTAGGTGTCCCCGCATTGGTCGCGGGTCTTGTGCTGTCTTTCGCCAGCATCGGGTTGTTCGTTGCCACGATGGGCTTCGCGATCGGCCTCGACGGCGATGTGTTTCGCGACATTTCCGCCGTCCTTTTGGCCGGACTGGGGGCCCTCCTGCTGAGCGGCGCATTGCAGCAGCGCTTCGCGATAGCAACCGGCGGCGTCAGCAATGCCGGAAGCCGGCTCATCGCCCGCGTGACCCCGACCGGTGTCAAGGGGCAGTTCGCGGTGGGCGTTCTGCTGGGCGCCGTCTGGAGCCCCTGCGTGGGACCGACGCTCGGCGCTGCGTCGGTGCTTGCGGCCCAGGGCCACGATCTCGTAAGCGTGGCAGCCGTCATGGTCGCATTCGGGTTGGGAACGAGTGTCCCCTTGCTCATCGTTGGATCGCTTTCCCGAACGGCGATGATGCGCTGGCGGGGCAAAATGATGAATGCTGGAAAGGCGGGCAAGCTCTTGCTAGGCGGAAGCGCGGTGACCGTTGCAGTTCTTATCCTGACCGGCGCGGATCACGCACTGGAAGCCGCGCTTGTCGCCGCGTCACCGGCCTGGCTGACCGACCTCACCACGCGGTTTTGAGGTGTCCGGTTTGCGTGCGGCGGACCCGCAGGAGTGGACGGCACTCATGGTGCTGGGGCAACGTGGAGACACAAATGCCTATCACCGCCTGTTGCTCGGCATCACGCCCTATCTGCGAACGATTGCGAACCGAGCGCATCGCAACGCGAGCGATGCCGAAGATACCGTCCAGGATATCCTGCTGACACTGCATGAGGTTCGGCACACATACGACCCGTCACGCCCGTTCAAGCCCTGGCTGGCTGGTATCGCGCGGCATCGTGTTGCGGATCGCTTGCGCGCTCTGGGGCGCGTGGCGGCAGGAGAAGTGATGTTGGAAACCGAGCACGAAGCCTTTGCCGCCCCCGACCAGCATAGTGAGCTGGCACTGGATGGTCGAGCTATGGACGCCGCCCTACTGGCACTTCCGCAGGGCCAGCGCCAGGCCATCACGCTTTTGAAGTTGCAGGAGAGGTCATTGAAGGAGGCCGCCGAACAGAGCGGAATGTCGATTGCGTCTTTGAAGGTTTCTGCCCATCGGGGCATCAAGGCGCTCAGGCGCCTCCTGGGCGAGGGAGGCAACTAAAAGATGGATACCACCGACCTCATCCAGAGCCTGGCGAACGCCGTGCGGCCAGTGCGCGTCATTCGTCCTCCGCTCTTCCGGGCCGGCTGTTGGCTCCTGATCGCACTTGTCGTCGTGGTCCTGCTCGCCGTCGAACATGGTTTTCGGTCGGACATCGCAATCCAGCTGCGCAACCCGTCTTTCGTCGTTGGGACTACGGCCTCCTTTCTGACGGGCGCGCTGGCCGCCTTGAGTTGCCTGATGGCAAGCCTGCCCGACCGTTCGCGGTCCTGGCTGATGCTTCCGCTGCCGCCGCTTGCGGTGTGGATGGCGACCCTTGGCTATGGTTGCTTGACAGACTGGGTCAGTTACGACGCGGGCAGCCTGCGGATGGGCGCGGCTTTTCAGTGCTTCGCCACGGTGCTTCTCGTCAGCCTACCACTGTCGGCATCGATTTTTGTGATGTTACGTCACGCCGTCCGCCTGCGCCCGGCCCTGGTGACGTTGGCAGCCGGACTGGCCGTTGCGGGCATGACTTCGACGGCCATGTCGTTGCTTTATCGCCTCGATGCCACCATCATGAACCTGATGTGGAATCTTGGAACGGCAGTGCTGATTGTCATCATTGAGGCTATCGTTGGTCGGCGTGTCCTGACGAGGATGGCGGTCTCGGCCGGCCCCCGGTCCGACCGGTGAAATGCGTCCACCTCCGAAGCTGGCCGGGCGGTAACACCGCGAATTGTCTTTGTGCCGGCGCCCTGCGAAGCAGGGTGCAAACGATGGCAATGGCCAGGTCGACGACCTCGCCTGCAAGCCGGAATCATGCCGCTGCTCACTGAGCATCCGATAACGCCTGAGCCACGACTGCGTCGACTTTTGTGAGGTGCTCGAACAAAAGCTTCGCTGGGCGCGACAGCGAGTCCTTTGCGCGAATACAGGCAAACATGCGCCGCTCGGTCCAGGTGTCGGTCAGCGCCACCTGCCTGATCGACCACGACCCCGCGGCGCGGCGGGCGTTCGACAGTGACACGATGCCGATGCCGACGCCTTCTGAGACGAGCTGGCAGACCTGAGCGTCGTCGCGCATCTTGATCCTGGTCTTGATCTGGCGCCCGAGGCGTTGGGCCTTCGCGGTGAAGAGGCCATGGCTGGGACCAGCGACGAATGGAAAGTCGAGGACGCGGCTGAAATCGACCGCGGCGCTTTCCGTTAGGGGATGGCCGACTGGCGTGAGTCCGAGCTCAGATGGGTGGGCTGGATCACGGCAGAACCGAACTACGGCCAGCGGACGGAGCAGCTACATTGACTACTGAACCATGAAGCGGGAGTGATATGGCAGGCTGGCTGCACCCACGGCTTTTGGTGCGACCGAATTGGAGCCCAGAAGGAAATCCACCTCGGGCAATTCATCGCGGAGGTCCGCGATCAGGTCTTGTCCGACCCCCGTCGGCGCGTAGCTCAAGATGACGACGGATTTGAAGCTCACGAAGCTCAACAGCGACTGCACCGATCTCGCGATCTGCCGGCAGCAGTCGCGCCGCCATCGCGCATAAAGCGCCTCGGCGGCTCCGGACAAGACGCCCGCCCCGATGTCGTCCAGCGAAAGCTGGTGTACCTTCAATTCATCCCGCAGCCGCGACAATCCCACGTCGTGGCCGAGGCCGGCCTTTCCGCTGTGAATCTGGTAGTTCAGGATCAGCCGGCTGTGCAGGTGCGATCCGAGATAGAAGAACAGGAAATCCGACAGCGAGCGCGCGCTGCCAAACAGGCTCTCGCCGCCGGCGGCCGCGGTGATGTCGTTCTGGATGTAGACCGACAGGCCGAGCTTGGCTTCGATGCCGGCCTGCACATCCGCAAGATCTCGTCCGAGCAGCTGCCTGACATGCTGGCTTGCATGTGCATCGTCCGGCACTGCCAGTCCAATTCCGGCAACGCGGGCGCGGTTCGCCGGTGAAAGGGTCAGAAGTCCCTGCTCGATGCTGGCGGCAAGTTCGCCGGACGACTCCTGCAAGGCCGGGTAGGGGTGCGCCGCGTGATACTGAACCGATCCGACGAAGTCGATGAGCGCAACGTTCACAGCGTTCTCGCCGAAGCTGACGCCGACCGAGAATGCTCCCTTTGGATTGAGCGACAAAGGAATCGTGGGCGGTCCGACGCGGCCGCGCTGGGCTTCGCCCTTCGAGACCAGGCCTTCCTGTTCGAGCGAGCGCACGATGACGGACACCGTCTGCGCCGAGAGCCCCGTCTTCTCGCCGATCTCGAGCCGCGAGATTCCCATGTTCTGCAGCAATAGCGACAGCACCAGGCGCTCATTATAGCTGCGCACCGTCGGCGCATTGAGGCCGCTCGCCCGGTCTGCGATCCGCAGCGGGTTCGGGGGCGCAAATCGCATGTCAGGCAAAGGGAGTGCTCCTCATGTCCGAAGAACCGCCGAGCGGGTTCTTCACCCCTTACGCTCCAGAGCTGGCCAGCCGATTGCCTCGATCTCCTGCGCCAATGCCGTGCCAAGCGCGCGATGCGCATCCGCGTTCAGATGAAAGCCGTCGGCCTCATCGCACTGACACACGGCGCCAGCATTGAAGAAATGCACCCCGAGGGAATCTGCCATGATTTCGAATTCCAGTGCCAGCTGCCGCGACTTCTCCGCGGCGCCGGCGAAGATCGATTTCCATTCCTTCACATCGTCGAGGATCGGAGGAGGGGTCACGATCATGATTTCAGGCACGCTGCCGCCGGGGCCCGGCGCCAGCTCCCTGAGATCGTAGATCAGGCAGCCGATCCCCATCGCGACCTCCGAGGCCGGCTTGTTAAAGCGGACCTTGAGGTCGTTGGTGCCGAGCATGATGATTACGAGATCGAGCACCGTGTGGCTTTGCACGCAGGGGCGCAAATAGGTCCGCCCGTTCTTGTGCGCGCCCTCGATCGGATCGTCGTGAACGGTCGTTCGTCCGCTCAGCCCTTCTTCGATCACGTACCAAGCGGGCCCGAGCTCGGCCTGAAGCACGCCCGGCCACCTAGTGAGCCGGTCATAGCGCTCAAGGGGACCGCGGCCCGGAATCTGGCCGTGCGTGTTGGAGTCGCCAAAACATAGAACCGAACGCACCGGCATCGTTCTGAATCCTCGCGCTTTTTCGTGCGCATCATTGGTCACCTGGCGCCGAGACTGCAAGTTCGTAATTGATCATTCAATCTGAATAATTATTGACACGGTAGCACGAGCGTGCGCATCTTGGCATCGCTGGCGGTATCGCCAGCCTTGGGGAGGTAAGGACGCCGTTGGCGCGAGCTCTTCGTCAGAAGAGCCGATCCATCCATTTACGTGCTGCAACCACGTACGCCGCAGAGCTGCGGCGGGCGCGCGGCGGCCTGCGCGCTCTCCCTCTCGGAAGCAAAACAACTCGGCACATCACGTGCGGTGAAGGGAGGATTTGATGCAACAGGGATTGAGGACGCTCGGCCTCGGGTTGATGGCCGCGATCTGGCTCGGCGCCGGCGCGGCAAACGCCGAAGAGGTCAATCTCATGCAGGGCGTTACGCCGCGCCCCGGCGATGAGCGGGCGACGGCGGCGAACCAGTTCAAGAAGAACGCTCCGTGGAAGATCGGCATGAGCCATTTCGGCGTCAACGCCAATACCTGGACCGTCCAGATGGCGCACGATGCCGAAGCCGCCGCGAAACTCGACAAGCGGGTCGGCCAATTCATCCTGCTCGATGCCAATATTAGCCAGGCCAAGCAGGTCGCTGATATCGAAGACCTGATCGCGCAGAAGGTCGATGCGATCATCGTGACGCCGCTGACGCCGACCTCGGCCGATGCCGGCATCGAAAAGGCGGTAGCGGCAGGCATTCCGGTCATCGTGCATACCGGCCTGACTGAAACCGACAAATACACCGTCGACATCCAGGGCGGTGGTGTCCACTTCGGAAAGGTGATGGGGGACTTTCTCGTCAAACAGCTTGGCGGAAAGGGCAAGATCTGGGTCCTGAGAGGACTTCCCGCGCATCCGGAAGACATCAACCGCTACAAGGGGCTATTGGAAGCGATCAAGGGCACCGACATCAAGATCGTCGCGGAAGATGCCGGCAAGTGGCAGTACGACGTCGGCAAGCAGGTGTGCGAGACGTTCTATCTGAACAATCCGCAGGTCGACGGCATCTGGTCATCGGGGGCCGACATGACGCGCGCCTGCGTCGACGTCTTCCAGCAATATGGCGCAAAGATTCCGCCGATCACCGGCGAAGGCAACAACGGCTTCTTCGCGCGGTGGATCGAACTCGGCTTCCCCTCGATCTCACCGGAATACGGTCCCGAACAGGGCGCCGCCGGCTTGCGCGCCGCCGTCGCGCTGCTGGAAGGCAAGTCGCTTCACAAGCGCTACATTTATGAGCCAGCGGGCTGGGACCTCGAAACGGCCAAGAAGCACTATCGCAAGGATCTGACCGCCAACGTCTGGTTTCCGACCAGCCTGACCGAGCAGGATCTGCAGAAGTATTACGGCAAGCACTGAGCCACGGCCGCGCCGGCGCATGGACATGCGTGCGCCGCCGCTGCGCTTCCCTCACCAGAGCAACGGTTCACGCCCATGACGGTGACGCTTGTCCAGATGACGTCGGTCTCGAAGGCGTTCGGCGGCATTGCCGCGCTCGAGAATGTCGACTTCCAACTTAAGCCCGGCTCCGTCCATGCCCTGATGGGCGAGAACGGAGCGGGCAAATCCACGCTGATGAAGATCCTGGCTGGCGTCGCTCAGCCGGACAGCGGCGTGATCAGGAAGAACGGCAAGGTCGTGCGCTTCTCGTCGCCGCGCGAGGCGCTTGATGCCGGCGTCTCGACGGTATTCCAGGAGCATTCGCTGCTGTCCAATCTCTCGATTGCAGAGAACATGTATCTCGGCAAGGAGCCGCTCACCAGGTTCGGACGAGTTGATCAGGTGCTGATGGAGCAGAACGCGCGCGACACGCTGCGCGGCCTCGGCCTCAATCTCGATCCCGCCACGCTGGTCGGAAATCTGTCGATCTCCGAGCGACAGTTCGTCGAGATCGCCCGCGGCATCTCGGCGCGCGCCGATATCGTCATCCTCGATGAACCCACGGCCGCGCTCAATGCGGCCGACGTCGATGTCCTTAACGCTCAGATCCTCGCGCTCAAGAAGGCGCAGAAGGCCGTCGTCTACATATCCCACCGGATGGAGGAGATCTTCAAGGTTTGCGACACGATCACGGTCCTGAAGGACGGACGGAACGTCGACACCGTCGCCGTCTCGGCGATCACGCCGCGGCAGTTGATCGCGATGATGGTCGGCCGTGAGCTGGCCGAACTGTTTCCGCCGAGACCCGCGCAGCGGAACACCGAGGTCGTGCTGTCGATCGACGGGCTTCGCCTGACGCCGGGCGCGCCGCCTTGCTCGGTCGTTCTTCACCGCGGCGAGATCATCGCTCTGGCCGGCCTCGAGGGGCAGGGGCAGCGCGAGCTCGTGAGGTCGCTGGTCGGACAATACGCGGCGCATGAGGGCAGCGTCCGGGTGAGGGGAACGCAGCTTGCGCTGCCGCTCTCGGAGGACGACGGAATCCGCGTGCTGCAGGCGCTCGGTGTGAGCTTCGTGCCGGAGGACAGGAAGCTCGAAGGTCTGTTCCTTGACCTGTCGCTCGCGCACAACCTGACCATCGGCCTGCACAGCCGGCACTTCGAACTGAAGACCGCGAGTAGCCATCGCGACGTGATCGCGAACTCGATCAAGAGCATGTCGATCAAGGCCAGGCCGACCATGCCGGTCGGCACGCTCTCGGGCGGCAATCAGCAGAAAGTGCTGCTCGGCCGCTATCTGGCGCTCGAGGCAGACATCCTCCTGATCGAGGAGCCGACGCGCGGCGTCGATGTCGGCGCCAAGGCCGAGATCTACAAGCTGCTCCGTCACTATGCCAACGCAGGTGGCGCGGTCATCGTCCTCTCGCGGGAAACGCTTGAGCTGATCGGTCTGTGTGACCGGCTCTATGTCATTCACGACCGGCATGTGGTGGCGGAAATGGCGGCGGAAGACGCCACCGAGCACGCCATCCTCGAAGCTGCACTTCATCGCTAAGCGGAAGATGGTCGAAATGACAAAGGTTGGTCTCATTCTGCTTCGCCCGAACTCGCGCTACGGGTCGTGGACTGTTCCGCTGCTCGTGGCGATGGCCTGCTGCTCGGCCCTCGCGGTCTCGACAGCCGACTTCGCGAGCTGGCAGAACATCCTCAACCTGGTCGCACAGGCAACGCCACTCATCCTGGTCAGCATCGGCCAGATGATCGTGATCCTGGTCAGGGGGCTCGATCTGTCCGTCGGCTCGGTCGTCAGCCTGACGACGGGAATCCTGTCCCTGAATGCGCCCGTCTACCTGACGATGCCGGCTGCCATGCTGGCGGCCGTGCTAGTCGGGCTGGTCAACGGCATCTCCGTAACCCGTTTTAAGGTCCATCCGATCATTGCCACCCTCTCGATCATGGGGATCACGCAGGGCGTGACCATGTTCGTGCGGCCGTCTGCCGGGGGCACCGTTGCTCCCGAGATCGTCTCCCTGGTCAGCGGACAGTTGTTCGGCATCTATATGCCGGTGATCTGGACGATCGTTGCATGCGCGATCGCCTGGAAGATCGTGCACGGCTCCCGCTTCGGATTGCACCTGTTCGCGATCGGCGGCGGCGAGACGGCGGGGACATTCGGAATCTCCGAGCAGCGCAACATCCTTGCGGCCTATGTGCTCAGCGCCTGCTTCGCCGCCGCCGCTGGCATCTTCCTCGCCGGCAGGATCGGCTCCGGTGATCCCAACATCGGTACGCAATATGCGGTGGACTCGATCACAGCCGTGGCGCTGGGCGGAACGCAGCTCGCCGGCGGCATCGGAAGCCTGCATGGCACGGTCATCGGCTGCGCCCTGCTCGCCCTGATCGCGAACGGCATGAATCTCCTCAACGTGTCGGCATTCATCCAGACCATCATCAAAGGCCTGATCCTTCTTGTCGTGATCTCGCTTCAGCCCCGCAAGAACATCGGCCTGTAGACATGTCCCCGCGCTCGCATCTCGTCCGCGCCGCGCTGCGGATACCTCCGTCCTACGTGGTCTTTGTGGCGCTGCTCGCCACGCTCTGGGTTTTGCGGCCGAACCTGATGAATGTCGCGATCCTCGGCACCTTCGCCCGACAGGTCGTGCCGCTCGGAATCGTGGTGCTGGGCCAGCTGCTCGTCATCTCCTCGCGGTCGATCGATCTGTCGGCCGGTGGAATCATCCTGCTCATCAACTATCTGATGTCGTCCGGGCTGCTTTACCGATGGCCGTTCGCGTCCGTCGTCTTTCTCTGCCTCGGCGTAGGATTGGCCGTGGGTCTCTTGAACGGGCTTCTCATCGGCAAGCGGCGTGCATCGGCCGTCATCGTCACGCTTGCGGTCAACATCGTCCTGATCGGGCTGGTTGAATATCTCGCCAACGGCAAGCCGCCGGGCGACGTCCCGACCTCGTTCCGCGATCTCTACAATGCGCGCCTCTGGACGATCCCCGCGCCGGTGATCTTCTGGGTCGTGCTGGCCGGAATCATGAGCAGCTTCCTCGGCGCCTCGATCTTCGGACGCTTCGTGAGATCGATCGGTAGCAACCCGGTCTCGGCGCATTTCTCCGGCGTTCCGGTCGAGCGCACCGTGATCGTTGCGCACACGATCTTCGGGCTGATGTCGGCGGTGGCCGCGCTCGTTCAGACATCGTCGATCGCTGTCGGCAGTGTCAGGTTCGGACCCGAACTGGTCATGAATTCGATCGCTGCGACGATCCTTGGCGGCGTCGTGTTCGGCCGGCCTGCGGAAGTGTGGGGACCGTTCGCCGGTGTCCTCTGCTTCACGCTTCTGTTCGCGGTCATGACTACGATGGGGGTGCAGGAGCCCGGCAAGCTCATCGTGCAGGGGCTGATCATCCTGCTCGCCGCGATCTTCTACGGCATACGTTCTAAATCCAACTGAGTGAGGTAGCGATGACGCGACGTATTTTGTGCTTTGGCGATTCCCTGACCTGGGGATGGGTCGCTGTCCCGGAAGGGTCTCCCACGACCCGCTTTCCCTACCACCAGCGCTGGACAGGCGTCATGGCGGCCAAGCTGGGCGCCGACTACGAGATTGTCGAGGAGGGCCTGAGCGCGCGCACAACATCGATCGACGATCCCGTCGATCCAAGATTGAACGGCGCTGCTTATCTTCCATCGGCGCTGGCAAGCCACCTTCCGCTCGACCTTGTCATCATCATGCTCGGGACCAACGACACCAAGAGCTACTACCATCGCACGCCGTACGAGATCGCCGTCGGCATGTCGAAGCTGGTGGCCCAGGTGCTGATGTCGGCCGGCGGGGTGGGCACGGTCTATCCCGCGCCGAAAGTCCTAGTGGTGGCACCGCCTCCGCTTGCAGCCCTGCCTGATCCCTGGTTCCAGGGAATGTTCAATGGCGCACATGAAAAAACGGTCCAGCTCGCGTCGCAGTACGAGGCGCTCGCCAGTTTTATGAAGGTGGAATTCCTTGATGCGGGAAGCGTGACATCGACGGATGGCGTCGATGGGATTCACTTCACAGCGACGAACAACCTGGACCTAGGAAATGAACTCGCCGCAAAGGTGCTGGATATATTGGGATCAACAGCAAGATAGAGCGTCGGGTCGTACTGGTCGGGCGAGTTTCTCGCGGGCTCAGCGACTGCCTGGCTCGCCCAACAACAGTTTGCCGCTTACGCGATTTTGGCGTGCTGACGACGATGTCAATACGCTCAAGACCAAGGTTTGGGGGCAATTGACGAGATGCTTCCGCGCACCATTGACGTTGTATCAGTTCAGCGCGCCCTGATTAGTCCAATCGCAGCCCCGTAGATTATCCGGCGCGTGCTTCCGTGGTACGCGTGCCACACATTGTAACCAAGAACACCTAAGCGGCCGCTCGGAAGCGCAAGTTAAGATAGTTGCAGGCCATCAGAACATCTCTAACTGCGACGCCCAGATCGCGGAAATGGGCCGCCCGTCTAGAGCGGCCTTTGCGTCCGCAAGTTCTGATAAACGCAGGGACGCAGTTTGACTCCTTAGCTGGCGAGTGGACGGACGCGCAAACGGCGGGTTCTGCGCGCTATCGGGATGGCATACTCCGAGCTAAGCTGCTCTCCAATAAGAAAACAGGGCTTTCTGCCGTAGCTCAAATGGTAGTTTTGGTCCAGGAAGGTCGAAAATGCTTTATCTTTCAGGGGAGTTGACTGACATTCTCTCCGCCGCTGCAGTGCTCGCCTTCGTTTCCGATCGTTCGGACCGACAGCAACGCCAATGAGTGTCGCGACAAAGGCTATTCCGGCAAGTTACCCGACGTTACGCTTCGTCACCACAAAACTTGTAGCTTCTGAGCGTGAGCTCGGAGGACGGGTTTCGCGATGAAGAACTTGGCGGGCGAAGCTCAAACCGCGACAACGTCGAACGAGAGATTCGCGACGACCTCGCCTATGTCTACTCCATAACCCTCTAACGCCCTTCTTTTCAAGATCGCAAAGGCGTGCCGTCCTGTTTGAGGTGCAAAGCTGACACGCTGGGGATAGGATCTGCGCCGTGAAACAAACCGTCTCTCTTGAACGACCTGGTCAGCGATCCACAACCTCGTCGCCATCTTGGAGCGTATGTTTGCGCACCAGGAAGGAGTGACCGTCGCTTCCTCCTTACGGGTTCCCGACAAGGACACCGGTCGGCTTCGCGAACATGAAGTGGTCCAAAACCTTCGTTAAGGTAGCTGATTGTTCGCGCGAGATCTGTGACTTGTAGAAACTACGAGTCAGGCGGTGGGAGGGCGCTTACCATCGATGAGGTGATGCAAGCCGGCTTGGATCGCCTTGTCACTGCGCTTGGACCACGATCTGTAATAGGCCACCGCCGTCATGATTGACAGCCCACCAGCACCAAGAAGGAATTGAGCAACGACGCCGTCGGAGGTTCGTTCAAGGATAAAGGCGGCGATAAATGAAAGGTAGATTCCGACGCAAAACACCTCGAGAGACTGTTGGCCGCATTTCACCAACGGCTGCCAGATGGCGGCCTTCAGTCTCGGCGCATCGATCGGTACGAATCGCACCACGACGATGATCAGAATCAGTAGATGCAAGACGCGATAGGGAGCCAGGTTGGTTTTGTCGTTGGGGTTGAAGGCTTCGAACAGAACGCGTGGAATTATTGCTTGAAGTTCCGGTACTAGCGCCGCCAATGTCAGTACTGCTGCAAAGAGAAGATAGAGGATGCCGACCAGACCTACCAGCGGGGATCGGACCAGGAAATGCAGCGTATCGACCCCGCCCAACGCCAGCCAGGCGCCAAGCACAAACAGAAGTTGCCAGGCGAGTGGGTTGAAATACCATACTCCGGAGGGGTAGGAGGGCAAATTCCATCCAGATTGCCTGGTTGCGAGATAAAGCAGCACGGAGGCGAGCATGACTGCATTCCGGTGTCTTAGCATCAGCCAGAGAACGGGTGGAAAGCAGGCCATCAGAATCACGTAAAGCGGCAGCACGTCCAGATTTACCGGCTTGTATTTCAGTATCAATCCGTGAACTAACGCTTCGACCGGAGCGCTAGTCAGGGGGGCAACGTTATATCGGTCGATGAAATCCGGAGCATTGAACGTCTGCGATAGGAAATGAATTGAAGCCAGATAGAACATCAATAACAAAACGTGGGCGACATAGATTTGCCATACGCGTCGCATCACCCGGGTCGCTCCGAATACGAAGCCGCGCTCACGTGTTCGCCTGGCATAGACGATACCCGACGTATAGCCGGAAATGAAAACGAATAAGTCCGCGCCGTCGCTGAAGCCGTATTTTCGTAGCGTCAGCCAACCGAGCACGCCGCTCGAAATGTGGCCCAGAAACATCGCCCAGTTTGCGAGCCCGCGAAATAAATCTAGGCGCAAATCCCGCTGCGCGGGTTGGAGCGAAATGGCGACGAATCGCGCTGACGTCCCAGCTGCGTCACCAAGACCGCGTTCGCCTGCGCGACTTGTCGCCTCAAGGGGCGGTAATCGTGCTGGAATGCCCATTGCTAAGTCAAGAGGCCGCCGGCTGGCCGCAAAACGAACTTCCGCACAGCGTTGGCGAAACCCTCACTCTCATTGCTGTCCGTAACCGCGCTGGCCTGAGATTTCACCTCGTCGCTGGAATTTCCCATAGCAATCGAAAAGCCACTCTTGCGAAACATGAACACATCATTCGGCATGTCCCCAATCGTCGCAATCTGGTCAGGTCGAATATCAAAAAACTTTGATAAGCTGGTCACGACCGATCCCTTGTTGGCCTTCGGGTGAGTCACATCAAGATAGTAGGGCTGAGAGCGGGCCGCGCTTGCCGTCTTGCTCAGAGCCCGTCGAGCCACCTCCTCGCAATCGGCGACCAGTTTAAGATCATCGGAGACACCAACTATCTTGACGGCTCGAGCCAAATGTTCGTCGCCAAAGAATGTCACGACTTTCGCCTCGAATTGTACTGTCGATGTCTCACGCGCAACATGCGGAGCGTTCTTGTCGCGGATGAACCAGTCGTCAGCTGTGTAGATCCAAGCATCAAGATGATGGTCGAGCATCAATTCGAGGGTCTCCCTCGCAGTCGCGCGATCGATTGTGTGACTCTCGATGACGGAGAGGTCGGGGTTAACGAACACGCCACCGTTGAAGCCAGCAATCGGCCCCTGCAGATTGAGCGGTTCGATAAGCATGCTCATGCCGCGTGGGGGGCGTCCGCTGGTGATGGCAAGCGCAATGCCGCTGTCATGCAGCTCTGCTGCCGCTGCCTTTGTCGCTTCGGTGAGCATCTTGTCCCGGGTAACCAGTGTCCCGTCTACGTCGGCCAATAGCAGGCGGATGTCGCTCCGCCCGTTCACGACATCTGCTCCGATGTCCTAGGGTGAAGTTCGAAACGCTCGTATTGGCTCAGAAGAAATCGTTTGGTCTGCTTGAACAACATATTGCAGCGGGCTCCATTATGAGGTTGTTCGCGTTGTCCTCCAATTCGCCTTGACCGTTCGAGATCGGACCTCAGCCTAACGTGATTGTTAGTTCATGTGTAAGGCGGTCATCGGCGATTTCAAGACGTAGAGGACGCTGGGCTAGCAAAGTCCCATCCATCCGGGCTGTCGCGATGCCACGTGTGACGCCTTTCGGATTCTCGACCTTAATGTGTAGCTTTGCGGAACGACGTCGAAGCCTTATCTCGAAGCCTGGCCAGCTATTAGGGATACAAGGATCAATAAGCAGAGACGATCCTTCACACTGTAAGCCCAAGATGCTTTCGAGCCCCGCACGCTGCATCCAGCCGGCAGAGCCTGTGTACCAGGTCCAACCCCCATGGCCGACGTGATGGGGGGCGGCGTAGACGTCGGCAGCGATTACGTAGGGCTCCACCTTGTAACGCCGCAACTCGGCCCGGGTTCGCGCGTGATTGATCGGATTGAGCTGCCAGAACAGATCCGCAGCCTTGGCGCCCTCGCCAAGGCGCGCGAGCGCTATTACCGACCAGGCGGCGGCATGAGTGTATTGACCGCCGTTCTCACGGATACCGGGCGGATATGCCTTGATATAACCTGGATCGTGGGCGACGCCGTCGAACGGTGGCGTGAACAACAATGCCAAACCATCGTCATTATCGATTAACTCGTGTCCGACGGCCGCCATTGCCTGAGCCCCGCGCTGGGCATCCGCGACGCCCGAAATTATCGCCCAGGACTGGGCGATGGAATCGATCCGGCATTCGTCGTTCGAGGCCGAGCCGAGGACGGTGCCATCGTCGAACCATGCGCGTCGGTACCAATTGCCGTCCCATGCCTCCCGTTCAAGAGCCTGCTTCAGCGCAGCGGCGTGTTCGCGCCAGGTGCCGGCGTGGATCTTATCGCCGCGAGCGTCCGCGAGCACGACAAAGTCTGTGAGCGTGGCGTGGAGCAGCCAGGCCAGCCAGACGCTCTCCCCCACGCCTCCGCGACCAACGCGATTCATTCCGTCGTTCCAGTCACCAGTGCCCATCAGCGGCAAGCCGTGGGGGCCGAACGCAAGGCTGCTATCAAGCGCAAGGGCGCAATGGTCGAAGAGGGTAGCGATCCGGTCCGAGGTCGCAGGCACGAAGAAGCGATCGTCTTCACTTTCGGTCAGCGTAGTTCCTTCGAGGTAGGGGACGGTCTCGTCCAGTATCTCCACGTCGCCGGTAACCCGGACATAGTGAGCGGCCGCATAGGCGAGCCATGCCTTGTCATCAGAGATACGCGTGCGCACTCCCTGGCCCGAGTGCGGCAACCACCAGTGCTGCACATCGCCTTCGACGAACTGGCGGCCGGCGGCACGGATTAAATGTTCCCTGGATAATGTCGGGTGGGCCGCAGCAAGCGCCATACCGTCCTGGAGTTGGTCGCGGAACCCGTATGCTCCACTCGACTGATAAAAGCCGGAGCGGGCCCAGATACGACAAGCAATCGTCTGATAAAGAAGCCAGCCGTTCAACATGATATCCATCGACCGATCGGGCGTCTTGACCTGTACGGTCTCGAGCACATCCTCCCAGTGATCGCGAACATCGTTCAACACCGCGTCGAGATCGGCTTGCCGATAGTGCGCTATTAGCCTCACTGCCTCGCCGGCGTCGGCGGCATCACCGAGAAGTACGAGAATCTCGACATCTTCGCCGGGGGCCATCTCGATGGCCGTCTGGAGCGCGCCACAGGGATCGCGACCCGCGCCAACGGCGCCCGAGAGCTTCATATCATGAGCCAAAGCTGCTGGGTCAGCGAGGCAACCGTTGCGTCCGATGAACTCCCGGCGGTCTGCTGTCCAACTCATCTGACGCCCGCCCATGTCGAAAAACGAGACGCGTGATTCGAAGGCGACATTCCATCGGTTTCGGGCAAACATCGCACCAGAAGTGGAATCGATCTCGGTTGAAATGAACGGAGCCGATTCGGCGCGGGAAGCGCCGAGTGTCCATTCCACATAGGCCGTGACAGACAGCCGCCGTAGGCGACTGGTGGTATTGCGGAGTTTGAGGCGAGAGATCTTTATGGAATCAGCACATGGCACGTAAGCCATTAGGTCTGAGGCGATGCCATGTGCTTCATGCTCGAAGCGGTTGTAGCCCCAGCCATGTGTTGCCACGTAAGCGGCCGTGTCATCTCGGATCGGAGATGCGGTGGGACACCATAGTTCATCAGTGTCCTCATCCCTCAAGTAGAGTGCTTCGCTTGGCCGATCGGCCACAGGATCGTTGGACCAAGATGTCAACTGATGCTCGCGGCTATTGACCGACCAGGTGAAGCCGGCGCCTTCGGCGGACATTTGAAATCCAAAGACAGGATTGGAGATGACATTGATCCAAGGTGCTGGAGTTGTCTGTCCCGGCCCTAATATCGTCACATACTCCTTACCGTCGTTCGCGAAGCCGCCTAGGCCGTTAAAGTATTCGAGTTGTCGACTTGGCATAGCGACAGGCTGCGGATGAGCAAAAAAGCGGGGCTTCCGGACGACACGTAGCGGACCATCGGCTGCTGCGATGTGTTTGAGTTGTTCGGCGAGACCGCCGCGCTCAGCGCGCAGGACCACCCTCGCAACAGACTGAAGAAGTCCAATTGCATGTGTTGGTACGATGTCCGCGCGCAGGATGAAGATCTGGCCACGGCCAACGTCCCTTAGAATCCGTGGCTTCGCCTGATTGGCCCGCGCGAGGTTCTCCAGCTCGGTCTGCAAGTCCTGAACGTAAGAGGGAGCGCGCTCATTGATGATAACAAGGTCGACCTCCAGGCGCTGGTTGCGCCAATATTCCGTAGCTCGAAGCATTTGGCGCGCGACTCGGATGTCTTCGACGTTCGAAATTCGAAACAGAATGATCGGCAAATCGCCAGAAATGCCCAGCGACCAGAGCGCTGACTGACTTCCAGCACCACGCAAAATGGTCTCAGATGACGGACGAAGGGACGGTGCAGCGTACACAAGATGCCCGGCCAGCTGCTGAAACAGGCTCGCCTCGGCCCGGTCGATCCCGAGGTGATGAAGCTGCACCTGCGCCTTGGTCCAAGCGAGCGTGGAGGCGCGATCGAATGCGCTTATGTCGTTCGTCTTGTCGACGACATCGAGAACCTTCGCACGCGACTCGGCTACCATGGTCCAAAACGCAATCCGAACGGTAGCACCGGGCGAGAGGCGCACACGGCGTCGCAGAGCGAAGATGGGGTCGAGAACCGCTCCGGTGGATCCCGAAAGCAGACGTCCGTCGAACACAGCAGCAGGGCCGCGGACGTCGCGACCGCGACCGAGGAATCGGCTCCTGCTGGTCTCAAACTCGGCCCTGCCTACGCCGTCACCCTCGGCCACAGAATGGTGTGCAACCCACGCCTCGGGCTCGGTGGGTGAGCGACGGCGCCGCGTAGCCAAGATGGCGCCTGGACCTGCAAGGTATTCGGTCTGCACAAACAACTTGGAAAACGCCGGATGGGAAGCGTCAGCGGCCTGAGGCGCGATGACGACTTCCGCGTAGGAGGTGACCTCAAGCTCGCAAATTCGTGAGCCAGAATTTGAGATGGTTACCCGACGCACTTCCGCGTCGTCTTCCGCAGAAACGACGACATCCAGGGTGGTGTGCAATTCGCCGTCTTGTCGCGAGAAAGAAGCTCGATCCTCACTGAATCCTACCTCGTAATGGTCTGGCTCGATGCACACTGGTTGCAGACCAGCCGACCACACCCGATCACTCTCGACGTCCCTTATATAAATGTACGATCCCCAGTCGTCGCAGACGCTGTCCTCTCGCCATCTTGTTACCGCCAAATTCCGCCAGCGGCTGTAACCAGAACCTGCGGACGTCAGCATAACGCTGTAGCGGCCATTCGATAGCAGTTGCGTGGCCGGCATCGGCGCATGAGGATAGGCGCGGCGATAAGTGGCTGAGGAATCGAGCCTGCGGATTCCTTCTGACGATGTGGCGTCGCTGGCCCAGGGCGAGCGCACCGCAACTTCCTTGGGCATTGGCTCTTGAAGGAGAAGTTCCGTGGCGCGGATCATCGGCTCGGTGTGAAATCGCGATTGCGTGGCGCCCTCCATCAAGGCGTCGGCGATCGCGACAATGGTCATGCCTTGGTGATGCGCCATAAAAGCGCGGATGACAGCAACGGACTGTCCTTGTGGCAGCCGACTGGGCGTATAATCAAGCGCTTCGAACCAGCCGAATCGGCCCCGACCGCCTTCCGACGCCAACCGCTCAAAATTTCGCACAGCTGCTTTTGGATCTACGATGGCTGCAAGCGCTGTCGCATAGGGAGTGACCACGACGCTCTGACCTAAACCGCGTTTCAGGCCGAGCCCTGGAACTCCGAAGTTCGAATATTGATAGGTAAACTCCGGATCACGGGCGTTGTAGGCGGACTCCGAAATTCCCCATGGGGTGCCGAGTGACTCGCCGTATTCGATCTGACGTCGCACAATCACGCGGTTCGTCTGTTCAAGGACGCTCATCGTCGGCGCACGCATGACCAGCGAGGGCATCAAATACTCAAACATCGAGCCCGACCAGGAGATAAGCGCAGCGGCGGCGCCCACCGGAGTTACATCATGAGCGAGGCGAAACCAATGCCTGGCTGGCAGATCACCCTTGGCGATGCCCACGTAGCTCGCAAGCCGGGCTTCAGAGGCCAATAGGTCGTAACAATTCTCGTCTAGCGCTCCCTGCGGACCCACGAATCCTATAGAAAGCAGCATTCGTTCCGTATTGAGCAGGAAGCCGAACTCCATCGACAACGCCATTTTCCTGGAAATGTTGCCGATCGCGGTGAGACGCGATCTTGTTTCGGTTGCCACCGAGGACGTAATGTCCCGATGATGACTAGCGATTGACTTGCGGGTGGCCTCAACCCAGAACAGAAGATCCGAATGGGACGCATGCTCTCGTTCGATAGCAAGTGCCCGGGTAATGTCCGCCAAAGTTTCGGTGACCGTCGATAGTCTTGCGAGCCGTTCGGCGAATGTCTTCGGCGTGAGCAAAGAGGAGCGCACCTGAGAAAGTGCCAAGGCTAATGTTTCGTCGAACTGACGCCAAGTGACAGTTTCGGTGCGTCGGCTGTCCCGGAGCTTGTCAACCTCTTCGCGCACGAGGTCGAGCGCGTCGCGTACGCCCTCAAGTCTCTTTTCCGCGCTCAGTGGCAGGACACTCCAACTATCACACGCGTTGGCGAGCGCGATCAGGTGCCCCGCCAGATTGCCACTATCTACCGTGGAAACGTATTGCGGATCGAGCGGCCGCAGATCAGTCGTATCGTACCAATTATAGAAATGGCCGCGAAAACGGGCGAGAGTGCCCATCGTCGACAGCGTCGCCTCTAGTCGCTCGATGGCGTCTACGATACCGAGCCACCCGAAGTCGTGCGCGCTGGCGGTCGACAGTAGATAGAGGCCGAGATTGGTCGGAGATGTGCGATGGGCGAGGACAGGTGATGGATCTTCCTGGAAATTGTCGGGCGGAAGCATGTGGTCATGAGTCGTAACAAAGGTCTCGAAGAACCGCCAGGTTCGACGAGCGATTAGCCGCAAAGCACGGACGTCCTCAGGACCGGGTAAACGCTTCGCGATACCCGACGATGGAAGACTAACCCAGTAGGCAATTGCCGGAGAAGCGAACCACAAAACGCCAAACGGCGCCGCGATGAGCCACGTCTGGTCACCGGAGATCCAAGCCGCCACGGGGGTCACCACGCCGATAAAGACCGCGCCTGCCATCCATCGATAGTAGGCAAGCACGGTCGGCTTCCGACCGATGCTGGCTTGGCTGGCCGGCGTCCATTCGAGAAGATCATGGTGGGAAATGAACAATCTCCACACCGTGCGGATAATTGCGTCGCTCATCAGCCACGCCTGATGAGCCAAGAACGCGACAACCAACATGAATTGCAGAAAAGCGACGCGAAAATCCGCCATTACACTTCGAAAATGATGGCTTAGACTTAAGCTCGCATGGCGCGGAACAATTGCTGCGGCCAAAACCGGCACAAAGCTGGGTAATGCAATCGTACCCAGGATAAAAAGAGTCCAGATGACGGCGGCGTCAAACGGTAGAAGCCAACCAGCAAAAAGGGCGAGTAGACTAGTTATTGGGGAAGATGTGCGCCGAAGATTGTCGACCATTTTCCATCTGCCGCTGGCAGGCATCATTGCGGATCGCTTCCGTCCTTCGCCCAGAAGGACACTCCACCCGAGAATCCACGGCAACAATTGCCAGTCTCCACGCGCCCAGCGGTGATAGCGAAGAGCAGCAACGTCGTACCGAGCCGGGTACGCCTCAACGACTTCGACGTCTGAGGCGAGCCCGGCACGGGCAAACACGCCCTCGAAGAGGTCGTGACTCAGCAGCGTTGAATCTGGCGTTCGGTCAGCCAAGGCAGCTTCAAACGCGTCCACGGCATAGATGCCTTTTCCCGTATAAGAACCCTCCTCGAACAGATCTTGATAGACGTCGGAAATGGCGGCTGCGTAGGGATCAATGCCGCCCAGGCTCGCAAACGTGCGCTGATACAGAGACCCCTCCGCGCCTATTGGAAGCGCTGCCGTAACCCGAGGTTGTAACACAGCATGCCCTTCGACGACCCGTTTGGTGGCAATATCGAGGCGCGGCTGGTTGAGAGGATGCGCCATCTTGCCGATAAGCCGTATGACGGTGTCGCGCGGAAGCATGGTGTCGGCATCAAGCGTGATGACGTAGCGAACGTTCTGCGGAACGTGCAGCGGGCGACCGTCGGTCGTTAGAAACGTTGTGTCGGAAGCACCTCGCAGCAGTCGATTCAGTTCGTGCAACTTGCCGCGCTTGCGTTCCCATCCGATCCATCGACGTTGGCTCGCATTCCATACGCGTCGGCGGTGTAACAACAGGAAACGTTCGCCTGCAGGCGCGGGCCCGTGCCGACGATTGAGACGCGCAATGCCGTCCGCGGCTGCCCGGCGCAACTCCTCATCGCTTTCGGCGGTTTCGCTCGGAGCGTCGGTCCAGTCCGACAACAAAGCGAATTGGACATCGCCAACTTGGCTGGCGAGATAGTGAATCTCCAATCGTCCAATCAATTGATCGAGCGCTTCGCGCGTAGTCAATAGCGCGGGCACGACCACGAGAGTCCGCAAGGATTCAGGGACTCCGCCGCGAAGCTCCATGCCAGGCAGCTGTGTGGCACCGAAGCGCTGCGTGACACCCTGATTAACCAGCGCCACCGCGGCGTCCAATGCTGGAACGGCACCCAACGTGCCGAGCAAGCCCAGCAAAATCCAATCAGCGTTGGCTTCGGCGTGGGCCATGATCGGAAGCGCGAGGAGAAGCACGGCAACAGCTGCTCCAGCACCAACATAACCGCCGATGCCGAGCGCGCGGTAGAATCGGCCCAAGATGAGTTGAGGCCTTGCTCGAAAGCCAATTGCGGCCTCGAACTCGACGCGCCCGCCGCCGCAAAGATAATAGCCCGGATCTGCTCGCCGCCCGTCGATTTGCGGAACTTCGGAAAGCGCCTGGATTCCAATCTGAACCACACGGCGCGCAACCATCAATTCGCTGAGGTTAGAACCGCGGGCAAGTTCTTCGATTGCCGTCCGATACATGTTGCGGGTGGGGAAATCCATTTCCCGAAAGCCGCAGCCGTCAGCCAATACGCTATCCACGAGGTTGACACGCTCGAAAATGACTGTCCAATCCACGTCGGACATGTGACGCATACTTGTGATGATGTTGCGGACGGTGGCGTTGGCTGCGACCTGTCGCTCTTGCTCATAGCGAATTGCATCTTCCACGGTTCTTCCGCATGGGGCCAACAACTTGTCTACGTGGGTCAGGAGGGAGTCAGCGGCCGCACCTCGATCCCGCAGCCGGTGGATGAGTTGGACCAGAAATGCGTCGGGCAGCTCCGTACGCTCCAACTCCTTTTCAATCGTCGCCGACGGCTTGGCGCTGCGCCCATCGACGCCCAACAAGCGGTCAGCCAATCCGTCAGCTTTGCTGCGCTCGTTCCTACTATAAACGACGCGCTCGGCGATGCGCCTGAGGTTTTCAATCAGAACAAGTCGGAGTGTGATCGCGGATGCCCAAAGCTCGCCGATCGTCAGATATTGAACTTCTTGGTAGGCCCGAAGGAAACCGCACCAGGAATCGACGTCGAAACGGCTGTCAGTGTGAGCCACATACGCCCATGCGATTTCGAACACCCGCGGGTAACGCGCGAAGGGTCCCTCAGCAAGTTTGGGCAATTGCCGATAATAACCGGTCGGCAAATCTGTACGAATTTCACGGACTTGACGCTCCACTTGGTGAAAATTGTCGATCAACCATTCCGCTGCTGGGGTGATCGCGGCTCCAACCGCGACTGCGCCGCAGATGGATTGATAAGAGACTAATAGACTGGCTTCGTTATCGGCTAGTCGATCCAAGAGCGGACGCCCTTTTTGCCGGTGTGGCCGGACGGCTTGGGCTGTCGCCAAACTCCGCGCGTGGCTCTCTAATCGTTCGGAGCTGAAGATCACCTCCCTAATAACGTTCGAATCGTCCCAAGGTGATTTCGGCATCACGCGTCCGAGAAAACTTGTAGAACGTCTCATCGATACCCTTCACAGCCGGTACAAGCACGTGAGTTGAGCAGGATCATTCCTTGATCGTTGCCGACGATTGCTTCAACGGCTCTGGCCAAACCTCAAACAATGGCACACTGCTGTGCATCTGCGTGTTAAACATAGCGGCAACGATCATTGCTCGACTGATCATCCCTAACTTCCGTGCCTGACGATCCGACCTGCCGGGACGTTAGACAAACGAATTCTATTGTCGTTTAAATGCAGTTTTGCCGATGTATGAGATTGCGCGTCAGTCCTGCGGACGGAGTACTGATCGTTTGACCGAGCAGCGGCCGGCGCGCAAATTAGCATTCTTGATCACAGTTCAGCGGACAGCTTTTGGCCGAATGCGTGTAATCCTAATCTCGTGGCGCAACGTCTAGCCTCGTCAGAGCACAATGCCGATGCTCCGATCTTGCGTTCGACTGTATGCCGGCGTCCGCTATTTGTACTTGCAGGGTAAGCTTAGTCTCACCATATCCAATGGCAAAACCGCGTACTCGTCGAATGTCCTTGTCACGCCTTTTGCGCGAAATTAGCGCTTGTCGGATATGCGAAGCCGAGCTTCCGTACGGC
Source organism: Bradyrhizobium sp. USDA 3315 (assembly GCF_054056795.1). Classification (NCBI taxonomy): domain Bacteria; kingdom Pseudomonadati; phylum Pseudomonadota; class Alphaproteobacteria; order Hyphomicrobiales; family Nitrobacteraceae; genus Bradyrhizobium; species Bradyrhizobium sp. USDA 3315. Next base: position 3,268,671 of record NZ_JBSRYP010000001.1, read on the forward strand.
CCGCGGCCGATTCTGCGCGCATCAAAAAGCGCGCGCCTGTTGATTATCAGTCAGGCACCAGGCAGCAGGGTCCATCAGACTGGTATCCCGTGGAACGATGCCAGCGGCAATCGCCTGAGGGAATGGATGGATGTCGACCGTTCGATATTTTATGACCGGGCAAAAGTCGCGACCGTTCCTATTGGCTTTTGTTACCCCGGTGCCGCGGCGGCCGGCGGTGATAAACCACCTCGTCCAGAGTGCGCACCTCTCTGGCACGAACGCATCCTTGAACATCTGCCAAATCTTCAATTGACGCTGCTAGTCGGTCAATACGCTCAAAAGCTCTATTTGGGAGCGGCTCGAAAGAGTTCGATGACGGAGACGGTAAAGGCATTTACCGAATATGGTCCGAAGTTGTTCCCACTTCCACATCCGAGTTGGCGAAGCGGAATTTGGATGCAAAGACAACCCTGGTTTGAAGAGGAGACAATACCTTGGCTACGACGGGTTGTGCAGCGTGCGATCAAGGATTGACGATCATGCGCTCAGATTGGAACACGGGTGCGTGCCACCCAACGTCGTTGTAATAGGGGAAGTTGCGAATACTATGCGTTCATAGCGGGTTTCGCATTTCGTGGCAGCAAGCCAAGATCGTTGAATTCGTGAGGCTTGTTGCTAAGCGCAAAGGCGTACTTGTCGATATAATGGCGACGCTCGTGGCGGTGGACTGAATGAAAGATTTTTGGCTTTCTTGCGGTCACCACTTGACGGACAGAGACGCCGGTGGCGGCTTGTTAGTAACCGATGAGTTTCTGAAGGTCTATCTGGCCCGACCGGAATTGATTCCGCCGGTTGAGGCGTGTCCTGCTGAGCATGCACTACATGCTTCACTGCTCGAAGATCCGCGCCGTAGCGTCACAGACGAAGAAATTGCGGCACTGATCGACGCCGACGCGCGGGAGAACTGGAGTCTCATGATAACCTTTCGCGATCGTCTTGTGCAGCGGAGAACGCTGGAGGATGCTTATCTGGACCTTGTCCGCCGTGACGTCGGCAAGACGCCACCTATATTTTTAAACCAGCTGGTTCATCTGATCCTACGCAACGCGCTTGACGGTTGCGATGATCCGTTTGTGCTTCGAGCCGCTGAATTGCTATTCCGTCCGCAACGGCTGACCGTGCATGAAGGTTCGTTGATTGCTGCCGACGACGAGACCATCGCCGGCATCGATAACGCCCCGGTATCCCCCTTGATCGCCATGCTCGAGTCGCCAACCGAAGCAGAGTTAGATGTCATGGGTGAGGATACAGCGCATATCTACTGGGAGCGTAGCGATGCGTTTGACATGGCTCTCGACCTTTCTGTGGGACAGCCCGGATTAGCAAAGCTGGGTGAAGTAATGACGCGCTGGATCAAACATATGCTTGCGGTCGACGTCGAGATTCAGCCGCTGACCGAAATGCGCGACGTCAAGTTTGACTGGTATTTGGGTCTTGATGCAGTCGGTACGAAAATTGGCGATACTTTATGGAATGCCGGCTCCCTTGACGCGAGAAGTGAGGCCGGTATCGTCGGTCTCTACCAGTTGAAGTTTAACGATCCCACGGTGGTTGTCGAAAAGATCGGATCGGAGCCTGTCTACCTGATCCTGGCGATGACATCTGACAAGATGCTTCATATGAAGCCGCAGAATTTGTTGATCGGCTTACCGATCCGACATTCGAAACCGGTAGGTTGAGGTAACCGCCCCGCCGAAGGATACCGCGCGGATTGCGTTCTTGGACGGTGTGGAAGCGGGGACGTCGAAGCGTGGCCGCTGCAATCAGGATGTTCGGGTGCCCTCACACCACACCGTCCACCACGGCGAACGCCACCTTGCCTAAAATCGACATCTGAGCAGCAGCAAGGTGGTAGGGTATTTGATTTGCAAAGTGCCGCGGACCTCACTCAGGTCAGAACTGCCGTCGAATTCTCGCCAGTTCATTCGATGACGACACGTGGCGCGGGTTTGTTTGCTCGTCCCGTCGACAGCGCCAACCAGACCTGACGGGCGATACCGACATAGAGTTTGGCATGGACGCTCTCCGGTTCGGTCGCAACGATCGGGCGCCCGTCATCCGACGTCATGCGAATCTGAATGTCCAAGGGTATCTCGCCGAGGAACGGTGCACCGATCCTTTCGGCCTCATTCCGTGCGCCGCCATGGCCGAAGATCGGCGATACGTGGCCGCAATCGGGGCAGCAAAAACTCGACATATTCTCGATCACGCCGAGCAATGGCACATTGACTTTCCGAAACATGGCGATGCCGCGCGCCGTGTCGATCAGCGCAATGTCCTGCGGCGTCGAGACTATTACGGCGCCCGCGAGAGGTGTCTGTTGCGCCATGGTGAGCGACGCATCGCCGGTGCCCGGTGGTAGATCGACGACGAGCACGTCGAGATCGCCCCATGCGACTTCGCACAGCATCTGGGTGATGGCTGATATCACCATCGGCCCGCGCCAGATCATTGCGAGGTCTTCCTCGACCAGAAAGCCGATTGACATGACTTTCACGCCGAACCGCTCCATCGGCTCCAGTGTGCGCGCGCCAATCAGCCGTGGCTTGCCGCGCAGCCCGAACAGTTTTGGCTGCGAAGGACCGTAAATATCGGCATCGAGAATGCCAACCTTCAGCCCGAGCGCGGCAAATCCCAGCGCGAGATTGCACGACGTCGTAGACTTTCCAACACCGCCCTTGCCGGAGGCGACCGCGATGATGTGCCTGATACCCGAAATGCCGGCATTCTTCGACGTCGCGCGCGCCCTCGTTTCAGTCTGGGTAACGGGCACACAAATCTCCTGATTACCATGCTGGAGCGCGGTGGATGGCGTTCGTGGCTACTTGATCGGACCGGCCTTACCCGCTTCGCGAGGGCGCAAGTAATCCTCGGTGCTCACGGTCGGCGGGCGCGGCACCGCATGCGGGTCGAAGCTTTCGTTGACGACGGCCTCTACGCGGCAGTCGTCGCACATCTTCACCACGTCGATGCGCCGTGCATTGGCACCGGTAAACATCCAGTGCTTTTCCTCAAGCTTCGCGACCACGCGTTCGATTGTGCTTTTCGTACCGAACGGCTTGCCACATCCGATGCAATGGAACGGATCCTCTTCCTTCAATACCCGCTGCGGCGCCTTCCACGCCTGGAAATCGAGCCGCGGTTGTAATGTGATGGCGTCCTCGGGACAGGTCGCTTCACACAACCCGCATTGGACACAGATGCTTTCCGTGAAACGCAGCATCGCGCGGTCCGGATTATCCAACAGTGCGCCGGAGGGGCAAGCTGTCACACAGGAGTGACAGAGCGTGCAGCTGTCGATGTTCAGCAAAACACCTCCGAACGGCGCGGCGGGCGCAAGTGCCACGATGTCGACGGGCGCAGGCGCCGCGAGATGCAGTTCGCGAAAAACTGTCTCGAGCAGGCCACGCTTGGCGCCACGCGGGATGAAGGTGGCGGGTTTTTGGGTTGCAACGCCAACTGGCGCTGCATCCAACGTTGCACGGAGTTGATCGGGGTCGTCGGTCTGGATGATTCGAACCAATCCACTACCGAAGCCGAGCGCCGCGATGACGGTTTCCGAGGTCTCAACAACCTGCCGCAGGCCGAGAGGATCGTGACGGGGCTTTGCACGGATCAGCAACGCGACGCCAGCTGCGCCGTAAGCGAACAACGCGGCGATTGCCTCGAGCCCGACCTGCGTGACTTCGTTAACCTGGACCGGGAGTACATTTGCCGGCAGGCCGTCGCCAAACCGCGCCAGTGCTTCGATGAGCGGCGCGCCATGGTCGCCATCGTGTAGGAGCACGACGGCATTGATGCCGCCAGAATTGCGGTAAGTCTGCACGAGCGTGCGCAACCGTCGCATCAGAACATCTGCGGCCGGCAGCGCATAAGATGCCGCTCCGGTCGGGCAGGTCGCGGCGCAGGAGCCACAGCCTGCGCAGATGGCGGGGTCGATTTCCACCGCGTTGCCGTTTGGCGTAATCGCGCCAGTCGGACAGAGGCCAAGACAACGCGTACAGCCGGTGATTCCGGAGCGCGAATGGGCACAGAGCGATTCGTCCAACTCGATAAAGCGCGGCTTGTCGAACGTGCCGACCAGATGGCCGGCGTCCGCGATCAGTTTTTCGACTGCGGCGCGGTCACGGGGATTGGCTCGCAGATAACCGGGCCGCAATTCGTGGGCGGCAAACATTGGCGAGCCGCCGCTGAGATCCAGTACGATGTCGCAGGTCGAGACCGCGCCATTATGCGGAACTCCAAACTCCAGCCGGCGGCGCGACGAAGGCGCGGGAAATGCATAATCGTCGATCGTGAGTTCGAACTGGCCGAGATGCCCACGCCCATAGCGTACGCTGCCCTTCCGGATTGGAAACTCGTTTGAGTAGCAAGGGGTCACGTCGCCGGGCTCGGTCAGAAGCACCGTAACGTTGAGACGGTCGGCAAGTCGGCGACCGACTTCGATCGCCGCGTCGTCGCGGCCATAGATCAAGGCGACGCCGTTGCTTTCGAGCGTCGCCATCGCGACGGGCGGCGAATCCTCGGCCGCCGCTGCGATCAACGCCGCAGTTTTCGGACCAGCCGCGGCTGCATCCTTCGACCATCCCGCGGCCTCTCGAATGTTGACGAAGGTGAGCGCTGAGGAGGGGACGAGATCTTCCGCAAGCCGCCGAAACAAGGGTGCTTCCTGGGTACAGGCAACGGTAATTGGTGTGCTCTCAGCGAGTGCCGCCTTGAACCGGTCGATTTCGAGCCTGCAGAGCTGGTTCGCCTGGGTGATCCGCCCCGTACAGGCGCGGCCAATCGCCAGCGCGTCCAGCGGCATGGTTTTCTCGCAGGTGCAGATCATCAGATGAGGTGCGGTATCACCCATCGTTTCCTCCCGCGCCGTCGGTCCTTACAATCGGCATGGCTAGACTTCCATGCTTCGATGCGACCGGAATTTCGAGACGCCGTCTGCTTGACCTCGGTATCATACCTGCCCAGATAACGCCCACTTCACATTTTGCAATGGAGCCGCGAGCGTTTGCGACTTTCGATCAATAGGTACCGAGGAGGATGGGTCGCATGATATCGCGAGTCAATGAGGCCGAGCGGGCGCTCGACCTGCCGCCCGGTTATACTCCGGTCGTGTTGCGCGAGAGCGGCGATGCGTTTGCTCATGGCCTCGCAATTGCAATGCAAGCTGGTGCCGGAACGCTGGTCTCAGTCGGGCGCTACGACCTCGTCGAACTTGCCGTCGTACTGGAACCCGCCGAGCCACTGGTATCAGCGCGGCGTGCGCTATTCGTCGGAATGAATGCGACCGCCGATGCCATCGCGGCGCATTGTCCACCCGAGCGGGAAGTCAACTTTGCGTGGCCCGATTCAATTTTCTTCAATGGCGGACTGCTGGGCGGCGTGCGTCTCGGCTGGCCCAAAGACTGCGCCGAGACCGACGCGCCGGCCTGGCTTGTGCTGGGCGTCATGCTGCGCGCAGTTGATTTAGTCAGCATCGAGCCTGGCGCGATGCTGGGTACCGTATCGCTGATGGGGGAAGGCTTCGAAATGGTTCAAACTGATGCAATCGTAGGAAGCTTCGCGCGGCATTTGATGATTGGCTTCGACCAATGGAGCGAATCTGGGTTCGATCCTGTCGCCTCCAACTATCTGACGCGGCTACCCGAGAGCAAAGCCGGCCAGCTGCGCAGGATCGATCGTAACGGCGACCTTCTCATTAGCGCACCGTTCGAAGTGGGCGCGGCGGATCGGACCAGCCTTCTCGATGGCCTCGATCGCGCGGCGTGGTATGATCCGGGCCTTCGTGGGCCCAAGCTCGCTTGAGGCGAAGATGCTGAAGCTTCCGCGGACCATCAGGCTAGATCCGTCAGACACGTTTGTGTTTGAACGCGCTGCTGAACCGGGCGAATGGGCCGTCTCGGGAGCTTTCGTGTTCGGGGATTGCGACGATCCAACCGCTCTCGGCCAGAAACAGCGAGTAGCCCTGCGCTCGGGCTTCCTTGGTATCGAAAGTCTCGGTTGGTCGACGCTGGCCATCGTAGCCGAGGCGACCGAAGCGGACATGCAAGGTGCTGTTGAGCGTCTCGCCGCGCGCTTGCTGTCGCAATTCGGCGCGCCCGATCCTCAGACCGCTCGCGTTGCAGCGGAAGAAGAGGTCGCCTTTGCGGCTTCGCTCTGCGATCATTCGCCGCAGACGCTGCTCGCCGTGCAACGCTGCATCGAGAATGGCGAGATGCGCGAGCGGTTCCGCACATTAAAGCCACGGGAATCGGCGCCGGGAGCCGATCGGCTGCACGCGCATACGCGTGTATTCACCTTCCTTGAGATCGAAGACGAAGACGTGTCTGCGGACCAAGTCGACCTTGTTGGGTTGATTAATGCCGATCGCACGTGAGAAGCACCGTCGATGGCATTGGTCTGACGCATCTCAATGTTTTCACTACGAAACCCGCTCAAGAGGGCCCTGCGGTGAATATTCCAAGCGAGCAATATAAATCGTCCGGCCGATCGAGCGTCGGCGCCATAGCTTGTCTCGAATGATGTTTCTTCTAGTTTATCCCGACGAGATTGTGTCCTGGGTCGCCGACGCGCGCGCCGCTTGTCGAAAATGCGACGTCGACCGTCTCCTGTTGGGTATGGAGGACATAGAACGCGCCAACTCCGATCGCTGCCGCGCAAATCACTGCCGCAATAAAAGCCTTCATGACGCCACCTCCAGAGGATGATACTTCAACAAGGTAGTGTAAGCAGGATGCAACGCAAGAGAGGCTAATTGTCATACTCGGCTGCTTCCATCGCATTGGTGAACCTTTTGATTGCGAAACCTCGCCCGTCCTTACTGGAGGCGCGAAATGAGCCAGACGAACGCTGACCCACCTTGGCCCGTCGAAATCCGCCTTGCGAAGGATCGTCGTACGCTGAATGTTGTGTTCGACGATGGAGCATCCTTCGATCTTTCCGCAGAATTGCTCCGCGTGACAAGTCCCTCTGCCGAAGTCCAAGGTCATTCCGAATCCGAGCGCAAGACGATCGGTGGCAAGCGAAATGTTGAGATCCTTTCAGTTGATCCTGTTGGCAACTATGCGGTACGCCTCGGTTTCGATGACATGCACACGACCGGCATATTTTCCTGGGCATTCTTACATGAGGTCGGGCGCGATGCTGGGCAGCTGTTCCAGTCGTATCTGGATGATCTTGCCGCCAAGGGTCTCGATCGTGACAAGCCGGGCGTCCGTTAACAGTTCGGATGCGGTTCTCCCACCGCCTTGGTATATTGGCTGTCTCGCCCCATATGCCGATAAACAAGAGCGCAAAGCGGTGGGGCCGGAGTGTCGGTCTCGGCGCAGCTCCAGAACAGGAGACACACATGCCCGACATCGTATCTCAGTCGAGCACACGAGAGCTTGCACAGAAGCGCAAGGACCTGTCACCCGACGCCGAGGCGGCTTTTCAAAACTTCAGCCAGACAGTTTTCGCGGACGGCGCGCTGCCTGCCAAGGTTAAGCAAATCATCGCGGTCGCAGTGGCCCATGTCACCCAATGTCCATATTGCATTAAGGGGCACACGAAGGCCGCACTACGGCACGGCGCGTCGGAACAAGAGCTGATGGAGGCAATCTGGGTCGCCGCGGAAATGCGAGCTGGAGCGGCCTACGCCCATTCGGTTCTCGCCATTGAGGAAATGAAAAAGCTGGGACGGGCATGAGTGCGTGATCAGCCGGCTCACTTGGTGCGCTGATGAACGCGCCGTGGCGGATTGGGTAGTCTTCGGTATGACAATTTGAATGGCTACGAGCGGCGCCGAGGACCCGTCTCTGGTGAGAGGATGGTTCCTTGCGATTGCGAAAACAATGGTGGACTGAGACCGTCGTCCGAACTCTGTGTTACGAAATGCTTCCGATGGCCCGCCCTTTCGCTCTCAGGAAAGAGCCCAGCCGACTCCACTGATTGACATTCAAGGCGGCGAGGGTAGTAGTCGACAACACAGCGATGAAGCGGTCTTTCCCATCTCGGTGGTCACGCTTTGAAAGTGCGACGCAGGAAATTGCAAAATATGTTTATCAAACGCTCGATCCAAAATCTGGAGACAGCCGTGTGAACATGATGGCGCCGCTCCTACGGATTCCCATCGGCGTCGTTGTCGAACGATCCACGGCAAATTCGCCGTGGTGTGAATTTATCTGGCGTCCGACCGCCGTGCTTGGCGGGATCCCGGACGTGGATCCGTGGACGCAGCTGGCGAGCGAAGAAGAGACCGTGACATTCTACGTTGGTGCGGCTGAGATCGAGCTGTACCGCACAGAAACTGAAAATTACCGCGATAATCTCGTCTCGGCCGCGCCTTCTGTATGGGTTGCTTTGCTCTCAACCGCAGGCGACCCGCCGTATCAAATTGCCGCCGTCACGGCAGACCCAGCGGAAGGCGAGGCTTTGACTGAGCCAGGCCAAGGTATCGTGGAAGCCGTACCGATGCCCGTCTCGATCCGAGATGCCGTTGCCTCGTTTATCGCCGAACATCACGTCGAGCGGACCTTCGAGAAGCGCAAGCGCAATCGTGCGGATCCGGAAGCGCTGGCACGGCGTGGCCCGCAACATAGGAGCGGGGATGAGTAACGACGCGGATTTTCTTGTGCGATGGTCTCGTCGCAAGCACGACGCGGCTACGGACAAGATCAAGCAAGCGGAGCAGATCGAGACCTCAAATAGCACGGCGTCTGAAACCGGTCCTGCTCCTCTTGAGCCGAGCGGAAATGTATTGCCATTCGATCCTGCGAGTCTGCCTGCAATCGAATCGGTTGGTGCCGAATCCAATATCCGCGCTTTTCTAGAAACCGGGGTGCCTGTCGACTTGGCGCGTGCGGCGCTTCGTCGCGTGTGGTCGTTAGATCCTGTTATCCGAGACTTTGTCGGCCTATCGGAGAACTCGTGGGACTTTAACGCGCCTGGCGCGATGGCTGGCTTTGGACCAATCGACGGGGAGGAAGGCGGGCGACTTTTGACCCGTCTCTTGGGGGAGCCGGACACCAGAGCTGCAGCGTTGCATCCGCCCGTCACATCGCCTCCAACAGATGATTCTCAGAAGGGGGCGGGCGTATCCGATCCGGTCGAGCATCAAACAACCAGCGCGGAATCGGCGGCGCTGCTTTCGGCTAAAGCTCAGCAGTCGGACTTTAAAGAGGTCGACGTCGCCGGCGACGTAACGCAATATGGCAGACCCGTTGCTCCGCAATCTGAATTCACCACATCAGTAGACGTTTCGCCAACCTTGCGCCGCGGTCATGGCGGCGCTTTGCCGCAGCTACGAAATATCAGAGAGATGGCAACGAGTGAGTCTTCACTCCCTCGAGTAAACGAGTGGAAATAGCCGACTAGTCTAGGGCGGCAGGCAGGCCCGCCATCTGAGGCTCTCAGCGGGCCGGGATCGAAGACTTCACAAGCATTTACAGCGCATTCGACAGCCATTGCTCCACCCCCGCGGTTGAGGCAGTGGGCGCGGGCGCCGGCTGCTTCGTATCGCATCCTCGGCATTCGACTTCGGTCTGCATCCTGCGTCTAACAAGGAAACTGCAGTCAATTCCCAATATAATTCAATTGTCTCATGCATCCCTTTGGTGAGAGCTTCGCACGCGTTGAGTTGCTACGCATGCGCATCACGCGAGCAACTCTGCACAGGCGACAGCGGACGGGCGCAGGACCTGCGGATTTGATGAGAGGCTACGGGATGGCCGTGAATATCCACAAGGGCGCAGCAAAAGCGGAAAATGAAGTAAGCGGCCGGAGATCTCGGGGTCCTGTTCGCGCAATTGGCGGAGTTCCAGGACTTACAGATCTGACTGCAGCATCTCAGCTTCGCGTGTCGAGTTTGTCTCATGTTCCGAAGCGTGCGTTGTCGGTTGAAGCCGTGATGGATCTCGAAAGCGAGATCCTGTGGCCGGAGCACCGTCGCGAGCATCCCGTCGAGATTGACGACATCGATACGAGTCGCGCTCAAGAATATTTTCTCCTCGCAATGTTGTTGAGCCGTTCACCGGATGCAGCGACGCTCGGTCGGATTGCCAAGCTCGGTGGTGATACGACCTCACTTGGCCTCGCGCATGTGGCTCTTGCGCAGGCAGCCGGCAACGCGGACGCAGAGCGGATCGCACGCGAGTACTTCACCCTTTTCATCGGAGTCGGGCGCGGCGAACTGCTTCCCTACGGATCCTACTATCTCACCGGTTTTCTTAACGAACGGCCGTTGGCTCGATTGCGCGAGGATCTTGGCGCGCACGGCATCGAACGTGTCGAAGGACAAGCGGAGCCGGAGGACCACGCCGCCACGCTTTGCGAGATCATGGCCGGGATCGTCAGTGGTCAGTTCCCTGTAACCGATAGAATCCAGCGACAGTTCTTCGAGAAACATCTTGCCTCCTGGATCGGTCGTTTCTTCGCCGATCTGGAACGGGCCGAGGCGGCTGAGTTTTATCGTCATGTAGGGGCGCTCGGTCGGCTCTTCCTGCAGACCGAGACGGAAGCGTTCACGTTGCCCGCGTGATCGGAAGAAGAAGGAGGACGTGGTGATGCGAGCATTCGACAAGACCTTACTCGGACGTCGCCGATTCCTTCACGCGCTTGGCTGGGGAATCGCGGTCGCCGCCGCTTCGCCCGTTGCTCTGGAGGCGAAAGCGGACAGCGAGAGCAACGATGAAAAACGCAAGTCTCGCTACAAAGAAAGCGACCACGTGAAGGCCTATTACCGCGTCAATCGTTATCCGAGTTAAGGGAGGCAACCGTGCTGATCAAGAGGACCGAACGCGAAAAGCCCCGTGGCTCGCTCGCCGCCTTTGCCGGTGAATCAAGCAAGCATCTCGATCGTCGTGCATTCTTGCGCCGCTCGGGGCTTGCCGCAAGCGGCCTTGTCGCCCTCGGAAGCTTGCCGCTCACGAGTGTGCGCAAAGCGAAGGCCGGCCCACCTGCCGCGCAGGGCGCTGCGGTCACCATCCACAAGAACATCTGTACGCATTGCGCCGTTGGCTGCACGGTTACTGCGGAAGTATCCAATGGCGTATGGATCGGCCAGGAGCCAAGTTGGGACAGCCCGATCAATAGGGGCTCGCATTGCGCCAAGGGGGCCTCGGTGCGTGAGCTGGTGCACAGCGAGCGCCGGCTAAAGTATCCGATGAAACTCGTCAACGGTGAGTGGACTCGCATCAAATGGGATCAGGCCATTGATGAGATCGGCAACAAGATGCTGGAGATCCGTCAAAAATCCGGACCGGAATCACTCTATTGGATGGGATCGGCGAAGTTCTCCAACGAAGGCGCTTATCTTTTCCGAAAGATTGCAGCGTTCTGGGGGACCAACAACAACGACCATCAGGCGCGTATCTGTCATTCGACCACCGTCACGGGCGTAGCCAACACCTGGGGCTACGGTGCGATGACCAACAGCTTCAATGACGTCCGCAACTCCAAGACCATGGTCTTCATGGGCTGCAACCCGGCGGAGGCGCACCCTGTCTCGCTGCAGCACATGCTTGAAGGCAAGGAGCTCAACAAGGCGAACTTCATCGTCATCGATCCGCGAATGACACGCACCGCCGCTCATGCGAACGAGTATGTCCGCATTCGTCCCGGCACCGACATTCCCGTGCTGATGGGGATGATGTGGCACATCTTCAAGAATGGCTGGGAGGACAAGGAGTTCATCAAGCAGCGCGTTCACGGTTTCGAAGAGGCGCGCAAGGAAATCGACAAGTGGAATCCCGAAGAGGTCGAACGCGTCAGTGGGGTTCCCGGCGCACAGCTCGAGCGCGTCGCCAAATTATTCGCGACCGAGAAGCCGTCAACCCTGCTTTGGTCCATGGGCCAGACCCATCACACGGTCGGCACCGCCAACGTTCGCGCCAGCTGCATGTTATTGTTGGCGACGGGTAACGTCGGCAAGCCGGGAACCGGCGCCAACATCATCCGCGGGCATGACAATGTGCAGGGCGCGACCGACATTGGTGTCGATACCGTCACGACCCCGTTTTACTACGGTCTCAGCGAAGGTGCATGGAAGCATTGGAGTCGTGTCTGGGAGGTCGATTACGAATATCTGGTCTCCCGCTTCGATTCCAAAAAGATGATGGAAACAGCAGGCATTCCCCTGACGCGCTGGTTTGATGCCGTTCTTCTGCCTAGGGACCAGGTCGATCAGAAGGACAACGTGCGAGGCATGTTCGTACAAGGACACGCAAGCAACAGCATCACGCGTATCCCAGAATCAATGAAAGCATTGCCACAGCTTGATCTGCTGGTCGTCGCCGATCCGCATCCCACCACCTGGGCCTCGCTTGCCGTGGCGGCCGGGCGCAAGGACAACATGTACCTGCTCCCGATTTGCACCCAGTTCGAAACCTCCGGTTCGCGCGTTGCGTCCAATCGCTCGCTGCAGTGGGGCGAGCCAATCGTTAAACCAAGCTTCGAGTCCAAGGACGATTATCAGGTTCTGTACTTAATCGCGAAGAAGCTCGGCTTCGCCGACCAAATGTTCAAGAACATCAAGGTTGAAGGCGACCGTCCGGTCCCCGAGGACGTCCTGCGCGAAATGAATCGGGGAAGCTGGAGCACGGGCTACACCGGCCAGTCGCCGGAGCGGCTGAAGGCACACATGAGGAACCAGCACAAGTTCGATCTGGTGACGCTGCGCGCGCCCAAGGACGATCCGGAGGTTGGCGGCGACTTCTACGGTCTGCCCTGGCCATGTTGGGGCACGCCGGAGCTCAGGCATCCTGGCTCCCCCATCCTCTACAACAGCGACGCTGCTGTCATGGACGGCGGAAATGGATTCCGTGCGCGCTTTGGAGTGGAGCGCAACGGCCAGACGTTGCTGGCCGAAGGTTCATATCTGCCGGGTTCGGAGATTAAGGACGGCTATCCTGAATTCACGATGGGTGTTTTCAAGAAACTGGGCTGGGACAAGGATCTTACGGCGGCAGAAATGGCGACCATTGAAAAAGTCGCCGGCAATCCCGGTAATATTGACACGGTGTCATGGTCGACGGATCTTTCTGGCGGCATCCAGCGCGTCGCGATCAAGCACGGTTGTTCGCCCTACGGCAACGCCAAGGCGCGGACGGTCGCCTGGAATTTGCCCGATCCAGTCCCGGTGCACCGCGAGCCGATTTATTCGCCGCGCGTCGATCTGATCGCACAATATCCGACGTTGCCCGACGCGAAGCAGTTCAGACTGCCTAATATCGGCTTCTCGGTACAGAAGAGTGCGGTCGACAGAGGCATCGCCAGGGCGTTCCCGCTGATCGTTTCGTCGGGTCGGCTTGTCGAGTACGAAGGCGGCGGCGAGGAGACCCGCTCCAACAAGTGGCTCGCCGAGTTGCAGCAGGACATGTTCATCGAGATCAGCCCGACGGATGCGGCCGAGCGCGGAATCAAGGATGGCGGTTGGGTCTGGGTCACAGGAGCTGAGAACAGCGCCAAGGCGAAGATGAGAGCGCTGGTGACCGAACGTGTCGGCAAAGGCGTGACTTGGATGCCCTTCCATTTTGGTGGCTGGTTCGCCGGCGAGGATCTGCGGTCAAAATATCCACAGGGCTCCGATCCGATAGTGCTCGGCGAAAGCGCCAACACGATCATGACTTACGGCTACGACCCCGCAACCGGCATGCAGGAGCCCAAGGTCAGTTTGTGTCAGATCAGTGCGGCATAAGGAGGCGATACCATGGCTCGTATGAAATTCCTCTGCGACGCGGACCGTTGCATCGAGTGCAACGCTTGCGTTACCGCCTGCAAGAACGAGCACGATGTCCCATGGGGGATCAACCGCCGACGCGTCGTAACCATCAATGACGGTAAGCCGGGCGAGAGGTCGGTCTCGATGGCATGCATGCATTGTACGGATGCACCTTGCCAAGCGGTGTGCCCGGTGAACTGCTTTATCACCACTGCCGATGGCGTCGTCCTGCACTCCAAGGACCTTTGCATCGGCTGTGGCTATTGCTTCTACGCCTGTCCGTTCGGCGCGCCCCAATATCCCCGTGTCGGCAACTTCGGCTCGCGCGGAAAGATGGACAAGTGCACCTACTGCGCCGGAGGCCCTGAGGCGGACGGCTCGAAGGAAGAGTATGCGAAATACGGCGCCAACCGGCTGGCAGAAGGCAAGCTGCCGTTATGCGCGGAGATGTGCTCAACCAAATCGCTGCTCGCTGGTGACGGCGAGATCATCGCGCAGATCTACAAGGAACGCGTGATGAAACGCGGCTACGGCTCCGGCGCCTGGGGCTGGAAGACCGCGTATCACGAGACCATCGCATCTTGATCCGAGCGCGGCGGTCAAGGCTCGACTGCGCTTCAAATCGAGCCTCACAGGAGGAAGTGATATGATGATTGTTGCCGCCAAATTCCGCGTGATCGTCGGTGCGCTGGCATTTCTCGTAATGGCGCTTGGAGCGCAACCCTCGAGCGCTCAGCAGCCCACGTCGGTTAACCCTCAGGCAAGCGCGGTGAAGGAAGGTCAGCTCTTCCAGGAGCTGAATCGCATCTCAGGTCGCTGTACTGTGCCCGATCAGAAGGCCTGCACGATCGAGCAGCCTGTCGGCCGTGATTGGCGCCATTTCCACGAGGTGACGCTCCGTTGGATTGGTGGCCTCGTCATCATCGGTATCCTGGCCATGCTCATTGTCTTCTATCTCTGGCGCGGCATGGTGAAAATCGAAAGTGGACGATCGGGTCGCACCGTCGTGCGGTTCAGCGGCTTCGAACGGTTCGTGCATTGGATGACGGCAACCTGTTTCATCATTCTCGCCCTTTCGGGGCTCAACATAACCTTCGGCAAGCCTCTACTGTTGCCTCTCATCGGTCACGAGCCATTTACAGCCTGGTCGCAATTGGCAAAGTATGCCCATAACTATCTGAGCTTCCCGTTCACGATCGGTGTGTTCTTGATATTTGTCATGTGGATCGCGGGAAATATCCCCAATCGGGTCGATGTGGAATGGCTGAAGCGGGGCGGCGGCATCGTCGGTCATGATCACCCGCCGGCCTACCGGTTCAACGCCGGGCAGAAGATGATCTATTGGATCGTCGTTCTCGGCGGCACTGCCGTCGCGGTTAGTGGCTATGTGTTGATGTTTCCCTTCTATGGCACAGACATCGCCAGTATGCAGGCCGCTCAAATCACGCATGCTATCGTCGCTGTTCTATTCATCGCCGCCATGATCGCACACATCTATATCGGTACGATGGGCATGGAAGGTGCGTTTGAAGCCATGGGGACCGGCATCGTCGATCTCAATTGGGCCAAGGAACACCATAATCTATGGCTCGAAGAGGAAAAGGCGCGGGCCGGGCCGAACGAGACGCAGCGACAGCCGGCTGCCACTCCTGCGGAATGATTGAAAATTCGAGAAATTCCGCTGAGCCGGCTTGCGTGAAGTATGTGCAGAATAGAGTTACTCGACTAGCTGGCTAATGCTCGTCGAGTTCGGCGTTAGCCCAATCTAACGGGAGATAGGAGTGACGCCCATGAGCACTGGAAGCACAATTATTTCTGTATCTCTGGTGCTCGGCATTGGGATCGCATCCGCTGGTTCGGCTATTGCGCAGGGAACGATGGGCGGCACCGATCAGGGTATGATGGGCCCCGGCATGGTGCAACGCGACACCAATCAAGTCATGTTGGGTCGGGGCACGACGCAAGGCGGCGGGGCCATGATGTGCCCAATGATGAGCGGTATGTTGCAAGGTGGCCAAAGCATGATGGCCTCTGGGATTATGGGTCCCAATATGATGCGTGGCAGCACCGGCGGCATGAGTGCGCTGTTCGGATCGCACGTAGTACCGACGATGAATTTAACCGTAAATGACGTGCGCGGCTATCTCACTGCGCAACTTGATCGTCTCGGCAACAAGCGGCTAAAAATTGGAAACATCAATGCGGTTGGCGGCACCATCGCCGCCGAGGTTGTTACCGTTGACAACTCGCTTGTCCAACAGATGAAAGTTGATCGCAGCACTGGGAATATCGATTACGAAAATTAATCGTGAACCTCGCACGCCCGCCGAAGAATCCAATCCAGGATGGCAAGCTGAAGCTCAGCGATACAAACCAGAAGGATCTGATCGAGTATCTGCGAGGGTTATGAGGCGTTGCCGGCGAGCTAATCCTTCGACAGACTCCTGTAGTCCACGAGCGTGGCAGCGTTGCGACTCAACATCACGATAGCGCCTGTAAAGTTCGGCCTTCCGGATTATCGTGTTGAAGCGTGACCATCCACGGCACGCAATTTTTCGGATTATCGTGTTGCTCAGGCTTACGTACTAGCGGTCCCACCTAAAGTTTCGACGCCTGATCTTCGAACTCTCGCTGCAGTCCGACGAGTGCCGCGCTCGAAAAGGTCTTTCTGTGCATTTCGGCCGATGTCGTGCCCTCTGGCCGGGTGGATAGCCCGAGGGGCCGACGGTGCATTGGCGGCCCAGGCTATCGCGTGTACTTTACGCGCCGGGGAAGACCATCGTCATCCTGCTTTGCGGTGGCGACAAGAAGCCACCGCGATCGGCGGCATTGCCAAGGCGCGCGGAGTCAGCCAGTTCGCCAAGGAAACCGGACTGAGCCGCGAAGCGATTTACAAATCCTTCCGCCCGGGCGGCAATCCGACGATTGAAACTGTTCACAAGGCGACAAAGACGCTGGGTCTGAAACTGAAACGCGCGCCGTCCAAAGCGGACTGATTAAGGCCATCAGAGGTCGGTGCACGAGCCGCATCCACACTGACAGGCCCTTTAGAGCCAAGGACAATTCAACACGACAATCCGCATAGCCTAACGTTCTCACGCCGCAGCGTTCAGCTGCTACAAAGCCAGCGACACCCCTTCCGACAATAATAATTCTTCGTCACTTCCAACTAAACTCGCGCAGCTTGCGACGGCAACGTGTGCACGTGAACATCTCGTGACGAATGTCTCTTCAGGATGTCTGTTGCACGTTCTTCGGCTTTGGTATTCCTGGTTCGCACCCATAGCAGCAGACCTCCATGATCGACTTGCGTCTGCAGATACTGCGCATTGTTATCACCCAGCCACTTAGCCAGGAGCGCGCCGACAATGGCTCCCGCCCCGCCGACGAATGTTGCCGCGACGATGGCTACAGCGATAGTTCCGCCGGAAATGACGACTACGCCTGCAGCAACGGTTGCGCCTGCATACACAAGGCCACCCACTATGCCGCCTTGAGCGTCCCCGATGGCTTCAGGCGAGACATATGCTGTTCGCGGGACAACCGGATTGTCTCCGACGGCGCGCACGTTCGCAAAGCCGCCGCCGAGCTTTTCATCCACCGCCTCTTCACTGGCGAGCAGACTCAAATCGGCCCGGTGGAAGCCGGAACTCAGGAGTTCGTCGATTGCCGCCTGAAGATCATTCGCGCTCCCAAAGACGCCGACTGCTTCGTGAATAGTGTCTGGCTTCTCATCCATGGCAAGCTCTTCCGTTAGTGTTCCGTACGGGTGAGGCGCATCGGTCCATGCTCACCACTGTCTTTCATCGGCGAACCCGCTTGTCATCGGCAACGAATTGCTTCAGGTGAGCGATCGTTCGCTTTTTCCTGATCTCTTCAGATCGGAGAAGATCATCTTTATGTCAGGAAAGTCCGCTGGCAAACCAACCCACAGCGTCCGTCCTCATGGGATCCACGACGAGCGAGATATTTTCCGTCCGATCGCAGGTGGAGCATTCGAACGTACGTATCTCAAACCCCCGCCGGCCAGCCGAAATCCGCGCCAGCGCCATCTTATGCTTGCAGACCGGACACATCGGACGATCGTTCGGCGAACCCATACGCTTTACCTCCGCGAGTTCCGACTTTAGCCTATCCAAGTTTGACAGCCAGTTTTCATCCTCTTCTCGGGACGTCCGTCCCTTTGGGTGAATTGGCCGGCGTACACCCGTCCATCTCACCTCGACTTCGATTGTGTGCCGTCCGCAGCGAATTGCTTCAGATAAGCGATCACGTCTGATATTTCCTGATCTCTCTTCAGACCAGAGAAGATCATCTTTGTGCCCGGCACGACTTTCGCTGGCGCGCGGAGGTAGACGAACAATGTCCGCTCGTCCCACACCAAACCTGAATTTTTGTTCGCTGATGAGTAGCTATAGTTTGGATATTGACCCGCTGGCCGGTTAACGACGCCGTTTAGCACCGGCGCAATTCCATTCTGAGCATCAGGACCTATCTGGTGACAGGCCATGCATTTCTTAAACACTGTCGCACCGGCGTCAGGGCGCCCAGCAGGGATCGCATCCTGGCCTCGAGCTGGGCCGACCGTGAGCGAGGTTAGAGCAAGCACTAGCATCGAGATCGGATTCAACTTCTTCTCTCTGTACCTATCGAAGCTAACTCGTTTTGCGTTGGCTGCGCCCTCGGTGACGAACTAGAGTTGAGCACCAAGTTTCTCTTGTCACCGATGATGCGATTAGCCTCTCATCGAACAACAGTGCAGACAAACGAATTTCATTGACATTTGCCCTCATTAATTATGCTATCAACGCATGGATATCGAGCTTGCCAGGACTTTTTTAGAAATCGTCTCTACCGGAAGCTTCATCAAAGCCGCCGACCGTTTGCATGTCGCGCAAACGACGGTTAGCGCACGCGTTCGCCTCCTTGAGGAGCAGCTCGGACGACCGCTTTTCGTTCGCAATAAGGCCGGCGCGAGCCTCACCCCGGCGGGTGAACAATTCCTTCGTTACGCTCCGACGTTCGTACAACTGTGGCAGCGCGCAAAACAGCAGGTCGCGGTACCTGAAGGACACCGCGCAGTTTTGACGATTGGAAGCGAGGTCAGCTTGTGGCAACCGCTTCTGCTCGAGTGGGTCAGGATGATGCGGCATTCGCATCCGGATATAGCGCTTCGCGTTCATGTCGACGTTCCTCAAGATCTAATTACGCACGTAGCGGCCGGACTCGTGGATATCGCGATCATGTACGCGCCCCAGCATAGACCTGGTTTGGAGATAGACCTGCTGATTGAGGAAGAGCTCGTTCTGGTAACAACTGACCTCAAGACGTATCGCGCAAATGATCCCAGATACGTTCACGTCGAATGGGGACCGGATTTTGCCCTTCATCATGCGGTAAGTTTTCCGGATACGACCCCCAGCCTGGCGGCCAATCTTGGTCCCTTGGCCCTCAACTATGTTCTGTTGGAGGGTGGTTCTGGTTACTTCCGAATGCATGCAGTTCAGCGCCATCTAGCATCGGGAAAACTACATCTAGTCCCCGACGCGCCCCGCTTCTCGTTCCCGGTCTATGCCGCGCACTCAACGAACGTAGAGGCTGCCGCATTGGGCGCAGCGCTCACCGTGTTGCGCGCGGTCGCCAAGGCGGAAGTCGAATAATCGACGGCTCGGCTTGATACCTCACAGCTCGCCGAGCCAAGATGAGCCGCTGGATGCGAACCGGCAAGAACGTCAGGAGAACTTCTTAGTGAATTGCTTAGCCAGGGCGTCCGCTGTCGCGTCGGCTATTTGATAGACATGCTTCTTCATTTCTTCCCAAGTCTGGGCCTCGGCGTCGTAATTGCGATCCCTCAATTGCTGGATTTGCTGGATGTGATGGCCGCCATGCGCCAGAAGAAGGCCTTGCACTGCATCTTTCGGCAAATAGGGATTCGCTTGACTCAAGAAGGTCGAGATCTCTTCGGCGTTTGACGTAAGGGACTGAGTTGCCTTTGCCTGGGCAGAAACATCACCGGCGACAGCCGCTACCAGATAGGCTTTCACCGCGCCATAGTGGCCGGCGAGAAGCTTGAAAAACTTATCCTTTGCTGGTGCGCCATAAAAAGGTTCAATCGAGGCGGCGATAGCTTGCGCGTTTGCGACTGCTTGCTTTTCCGCGGCCTTGATCGCCGAATCGTTTTTGTCGATCGCTGCGACCGAAACGTTCCGCACCCAGAAAATGTGACCAAGCCAAAGATCTCGAAGAGCCACTGCAGTTTGAAACGTCTTCTGATCACGAGCAGCATTCTTCTGTGTGTCGGATTCCGAAGCGGCGGTCTTGCTGTGATGCTGCCTGTCGCGCGCGAGAGCGCTTTCCGAAATCGGAACGATCGCCGCGGTGGCGACCGCGAGCGTAAGGAAGCTTCGACGATTGGCGACTTTCATTGAAGTTGAGGTTTGTGACATCACGTCCTCCTATATCGGCGCCGATTTCGTGATCACGTCTGTGACGAGCGCCGCAACGTCATTTTGGTATTTCATCAACGGCAACACCTAGCAAACGAATTAAATTATCGCTTGAGTACAGTGTTTATGCTTGGAAAATGCGTTACTCAACAGGGGCGCGAAATCGTCTTGCGCGAAAATGGGTCGTGCGAGTTGCGGGTCAGGCGACGTGGCGTTTGTTGCCTTTGTGATGCCGCTCGATGCATTGGCGAGACTTGGCTTTGAGTCCCAAGGCCGTGTCGGTCGGACGACAAGCACCACGCTACCGGCACGACGATGGCCGAGATCGCGAGTGCAATTCAAACTCGTCGATGGAGAGGTGTTCGCGCCGGAAGCAGAAAACCGGTAGACGGGAGCGTGACGGCCAATAAATAAAAGCATCGCCGAGACCAAATACGGCAATTCGGCGCACATAGCTGATGCAACTCCACGCCTGTTCGTCTGTCGGGTAGGCATGGTGCCTCCTGCCGCTCTCGAACCGACAATTCCAGATCGAGAGAGAACCGTTAAAAGGGAGATAGACTCGGCTTTCGGGCCACACAAACGAATTCAATTATCGCTTTGCTACAACTGTCTTGCTCTGGGAAGGAAGACGATCGGGATAGGACAACGTGCCGCGCGCTGTCAGTACAGCCCCTGGAGTGAGAGATGCTGGCGCGAGGTGATTGGTCGCCATAATATGGAATACTGTCTCGCCCGCCGCGATGAGATAGTCAGTAATTATTCTTCGATGGCACCGCCACCAGACGGCTTCAGCACACATTATGGCAGAGACCGCTCCGTGCCCGAGTTCGCGCAGCCTGGCCATGCCGGACCGAAACTCGTCGCTCATGGCGTAGTCCGCATAATTGTGAAAGCTCTGATTTTCCCAGAAAGAATTCACGTCCGCCGGCACATCCCGCATCCTGCCGCGGAGTCCCCCGAGCTCGGCGATGTGCTCATAGCCAATCTCAAAATCGGACAAAGCGTTGGCGAGCTTCGCAGCGTTGTACTGTGGGTTGGTCCGCGATCGCGGAATGGTGCGAACGTCGACGACCAGCTTGACGTCTTGCGGCCTTAACAACTCCACGAATTCACCGATGGAGCGGGTCGAGTGCCCAATTGTAAAAAATCGATGTTCCATGTCCCAAACCTGTTATCGGACCAAGGAGCTCCTCAGCAATTGTTTGCGAGCTGCCGCTTAGCGCGCGTTTCTCCTCGGGTCGTCTGAGATCCATGCCCGCCTGCGCGCACTTCAAGAACCGCGAGGCTTCGCTCTCTACCTTGCTCCGTCCAACGGATCGACTGCCCCGGTCCGAGGCCGATCAGCGCACTTCCGACGGGACTCAAGACTGAAATACAGTGTTTGCGCCAAGCCGCGTCCGGGAAAACGAGTTGAACTCGTCGAACGCGCGCATCCGCGTGGTCGACGAATTTCACGTAACAACCGACTCGAACCGACGAGTTCGGAGCGACATCATCTGACATGATATCCGCGCGTTCGATTTCCTCGCGAAGAAAGCAAGCAGCCGCCACATCCGTTGTCTTCGACGGGTCGCCAAGCAGAGCAAACAATGCGTCACGGTCCATCGCTGTCAGGACGATGGACGGCCGCTGCTCGAAATGACTTCGCTCAATGTGTTTCATGGGCACGTCTTTCTGAAGACATCTTGCACCCGACGCACGAAGCGGCGGCGCGCGAACAGCGGCGGATCGACCTGCCGCGCAATCTTACAGGGCAGTATCCAGCGCTGCGCTAAGATCGCGTCACAGCGGATACTCTATCTAGATACCGCGGTGACCTGGGGACTCATACCCACCAACTGATGCGTTGGACAACCGAATTTCGTTGCCTGTTTACTGCAATATCAATGCTTCCAAGATCGAAGGCGCAACGGCGGGCTTCGCAGGGAAGGAGCTTCATGTTTGTTGTCCGGAACAGTCGACGCCATAGTTGGCTGCCATCGACCTGACTATTCGAGGTTGATGGAGTCCGCATGTCGCGCAATGGAGGTCGACGGCAAGCACCGCTGACCGCTGCTCCACCAAGCACGAATTCTGCTTCGCACCGCCAAGTATTTTCGTTTGTCCAAGCAGAGCGTCAAGTTACGTTGTCGGGGGTCAAGGTTTGATATCCGGCTCTTGCTCGGGAACCTTTCTGCTCGCGGGGCATCCAATGGACGTCAACAAGTGAGCCGAGCGCCGCATCGACTTCGGTCTAGAAGGGTATATCGATGAATCCAAATGTGCATTTGCTGGGCCGACGAGGGTCGCAAACAGAAAACCAAAGGCCGAGCCGAACGGAAGTCGAAACGGCGGTACGAACCATCATCCGATGGACTGGCGAAGATCCAGACCGAGACGGCCTGATCGAAACGCCGGCTCGCGTGACCCGTTCGTTCGAGGAGTTTTTCTCGGGCTACGGCCAGAACCCGGCTGAGATTCTGGAAAAGACCTTCGAGGAGATCGAAGGGTATGACGAAATGATTGTACTGCGGGACATTCGCTTCGAAAGCCATTGCGAGCATCACATAGCGCCGATCACCGGCCGGGCCTGGGTCGCCTATATCCCAAATGGCCGCGTGGTCGGAATCTCTAAGCTGGCCCGGGTGGTCGACGTCTATGCCAAGCGCCTGCAAATTCAAGAAAAGATGACCGCGCAAATAGCGAACACCATCAACGGTGTGCTTAATCCGCGGGGGGTTGGCGTGATCATCAAGGCAACGCACCACTGCATGACCACTCGCGGCGTGCATAAGCCCGGCACCGATCTGGTAACGAGCCGGATGCTGGGGTGCTTCCGTGACAGTGCGCTTACCCGCCAGGAGTTCCTCGGCATGGCCGTTTGATGCAAATGAACCTCTTAAGGAGATGAATCATGGCGGAAAAGAAACTCCAACCTAGTGGTCCGGATCTGGCGCATGGCATCGAGTTTAGCATCTTCACGAGCGAGACCCTATTGGGGCATGTCGGCGATCAGGATGTTCTGCTGGTACGCTTCGGCCCGGAGATTTTTGCCGTCGACGCGCATTGCAGCCACTATCACGGACCGCTCGCCGAAGGGCTCGTGGTCGGCGAGAGCATCCGCTGCCCATGGCACCACGCCTGTTTTGATTTGCGGACTGGCGAAGCAACTCGCGCGCCGGCGCTCACCCCGCTCGCGGTCTGGCAGGTCGAGTACGAAGGCGATCGCATCTTCGTTCGGCGAAGGTGCGAACAGCCGAAACCGCGCATCAAGGGGTCCGTTGATGCGCCCGGCAAGATCGTGATCGTCGGCGGCGGAGCAGCGGGGTTCGCTGCGGCCGAGATGCTGAGGCGGCAGGAGTTTCGCGGCAGCATTGTCATGCTGAGCAACGATACCGTGTCGCCAGTCGATCGGCCGAACCTGTCAAAGGATTATCTCGCTGGCAGCGCACCGGAAGAATGGTTGCCGTTGGGTCCAGACAGCTTCTACGCTGAAGCCGGTATCGATCTGCGGCTCAATACGGAAGTCCTCGCGATCGATACCAAGGAGCGCAACGTCGTCATCGCAGGTGGCGGCGATATTCCCTTCGACCGTTTACTTCTGGCGACAGGTGCGGAGCCGGTGAAGCTGCCGATCCCGGGCGCTGACCAGCCGCACGTCCACACGCTGCGCTCGCTTGCGGATTGCCGGGCGATCGTCGGGTCTCTGAACGGCGCACGCCGCGCAACCGTGATCGGTGCCAGCTTCATCGGCCTCGAGGCCGCGGCAGCATTGCGTGCGCGAGATATCGAGGTCCACGTCGTTGCGCCGGAGCAACGGCCGATGGAGCGCGTGCTTGGGTCCGATATGGGAGAATTCATACGCGCGCTGCACGAAGAGCAGGGCGTTATCTTCCATCTCGGGGATACCGTGGCCGAGATCGATGGCAAGCGCGCGATACTGAAAAGCGGTGGCGTGTTGGATGCCGACGTTGTGGTCGTCGGCGTCGGCGTGCGTCCGCGACTCGACCTAGCCGAACGGGCTGGTCTTTCGCTGGAGCGCGGAGTTACCGTGAATGCCTATCTTGAAACCAGCATCGTCGGGATCTATGCGGCGGGTGATATCGCGCGCTGGCCCGATCCGCATTCAGGCGAAAATATCCGAGTCGAGCATTGGGTGGTGGCGGAGCGTCAAGGACAAACCGCCGCTCGGAACATGCTGGGACAGCGTGAGGCGTTCGATGCGGTGCCATTTTTTTGGAGTAAGCACTACGACGTAAGGATCAACTACGTCGGCCATGCCGAGTCGTGGGACGAGATTGCTCTCAACAGTAGCGTCACGGCCAAAGACTGCGTGCTGAGATACAAGCGCAACGGCCGCGTGCTTGCGGTCGCCTCGATCTACCGCGACCTTGCTAGCCTGCAGGTCGAATTAGACATGGAGCGAAACCTTGTGCGCTGAGAACCCTGCGGCTTGCCGGCCGCACGATCCTAATAAATGCGCTCAAACCCAGGAGCCGGCGTCCAGTGTCCAGTCATGATGAGCGATCGAGAACCGCATTTGTGTTCGCCGGTGACGGCGGCTTTGAAGCCATTCACGTCGGCATGCTCCACGCGCTGGCGAGCCGCGTCATCGCCGCCGAACTGGTCGTCGGCTCAAGCGTCGGAGCGCTAAACGGTGCCTACTATGCAGGCAAGCCCTCGGTTGAAGGGATCCGGCTGTAGAGGCCATCATTGCGAGCGCTGCAGTCCCCGGCGGGTTCGCGCCGGTACATTTCAACGGTCTCCATCTCGGGATGGAGCAGTATCAAGTGACACTCCGGTCACGGTAGCCGTCACCCGTGGCGCTCGGCGATTGATCGTTCTTCCCACGGGTTACGAATGCGCTTTTCAGAGGCCGCAGGCGGGGGCGGTTGCAAAACGTGCTGCATGCGTTGACGTTGCTGATCTCGCGACAGCTAATGAACGAGTTGCAGGGTCTCGATCACAGCATTGACTATTTTGCTGTGTCACCGCTGTGCCCGCTAACCGGATCGCCATACGATTTCTCGCGAACGAGCAAGCTGATTGAGCGAGCGGCGATTAGCACGGACCCGTGGCGTTCCGAAGGAGGTCTCGATCATCAGCGCATTCATGCACAATTGAACACGCACAAGCACGTGCACTAGCGCGCGCGAGAGAGACGAAGTAACGAACGCCAACCACTGCAGCGCCACCTAGATGCCGTCTGAATTCGACATGATGCGACAGTGTCTAGGTGGAGGAACGAGGCAACTATGTTAGCGACAAAACGGCGCGGGTGACTTAGGCAGCTTGATTTCGTGGACTTGTCGCGCCAAGTATTTGGTTATGGAAATCATTTCGCTCGATCAAAAAACTTACCACGCGGGCCACTTGCAAATTGGCAAGTAACCCGGCCGGCCTTTGGCGGTCCGGGGAATAAGTTTCCACACAAATGCCACCCTGCTCGATATGACGCTCCAGAGCACACGGACCGCGATCGTTTCGCTTGAGTCTTAAGGCGAACGCGCACTGTTGCGCGACGGCAGACGAGACTATTAGCGCGGAGCTGCGGAGGCTGCCACGCGGCGAAGGCGACGGAGGACTAGTGCTTCGACTGTGTGATCGAGATGATTGTGACCGATGGAGAAAGCGTATCGCTCCGGCGAGGGCCGCCTTGCGCGGTGCGATGGAGGGTGAAGACATAGGCGTATGACTGACCATATGCCTAATTCGAAGGTCTCCCGACTGGAAGTTGTCTCGACGGGCGCTCGACGCCGTTGGACGTTGGAAGAAAAGGAACGGATCGTTGCCGAAAGCTATGGCGGCCCACGATTGGTGTCAGTGACGGCTCGGCGCAACGGGTTGTCTGCGAGCCAATTGTTCACGTGGCGCCGGTTGGCGCGCGAGGATCGGCTGAGCGGGGATGCCGAGCCAGCGCTTGTTCCTGTGGAGATCGCCTTTACGTCGGCTCTGGCACCGAGGTACGCGCCACAACCGCCGTCTTCGGCTCCTGCGCAGCGTCCAGGGGCCGGAATAATCGAGATCGAGCTTAGCGGCGGCTGTCGCGTTCGCGTTGACCGGGATGTTGACGCCGAGGCACTGCAGCGGGTGCTTGAGCTTCTGAGGCGGCAATGATCCCGATCCCGAGCGGCGTCAGGGTCTGGATCGCCACCGGCCACACCGACATGCGCCGCGGCATGCAAAGTCTGGCCCTGACGGTACAGGAGAGCTTGAAGCGCGATCCTCATGCTGGCGATCTCTATATCTTCCGCGGTCGCCGCGGCGATCTGGTCAAGATTTTATGGCATGACGGGTTGGGCATGTCGCTCTATGCCAAGCGCCTGGGCCGCGGCAAGTTCATCTGGCCCTCAGCATCGGCTGGTGCGGTGTCAATCTCGGCGGCGCAGATGGCCTATATGCTGGAAGGAATTGACTGGAGGAATCGTGTGTCCAGCAAAGGCTGGCGTGTCCAGTGGGAGGCAATCCCACCAGGGTAAAAGTCAGAGCCCTGTAGTTTGGATAGCAGAGAGGAGGGAAACCGAATTTTTGAAGCCTATCGACAAGGTCTCCGGAAAGGGAGATCACGAGTCATCGGGCCGTATCGAGAGAGAACGCGTTGTGGCCTCGAAAAAGTCAGCAACCCGAAGGCCGAGCCCGCGGTTTCAAGGCGAAGGCAGCATAGACAGCCGAAATCTGACCGATGCGGCTGTTCACTTCGGCGGGGTGGAAGCGACAGCACGATGACAAGGACATGCTGAGCAACTGGAGAAGCCCTCCTCGTCCCCGGCGAGAAATTGTCGGAGCAAGGTAGGCTGTATAACCGGCGACACCGGGAAAGCGGCCGAAGACGAGAGGGTGGCGGCCGGGTCCGCAGTAGCTGTGAAGCGGAGTAACCCCCGTGGAGCGAAGGGGCCCTGCCATTTGTGACGTCTCTAACGTAAGGAAGGCAAGGACGAGATGACAAAGGCGTCCATTGATTTGCAGGACCTGAGGAGGAGACTATACGTCAAGGCGAAGGCTGAACCGTCCTGGCGTTTCTGGGGTCTATACGTTCACGTCTGCAAAGTGGAAACGCTACGCGCGGCGTATGAGATGGCCAAAGAAAACGACGGCGCTCCGGGAATAGACGGGGTGACCTTCGAGGCCATTGAAGCGCTAGGCGTAGACGCTCTGCTTGAGCAGTTGCGGGACGAACTGACCGGGCATACCTATCGGCCACTTCCGGCACGGAAACAGGAAATACCGAAGGATGGGAATAAAGTTCGCATCCTCTCGATTCCGGCGGTCCGTGATCGGGTGGTTCAAGGTGCGCTCAAGCTCATACTCGAACCTGTCTTCGAGGCGGATTTCCAACCGGGATCGTTTGGGTATCGGCCTAAGCGGACAGCGCATGATGCGATCAAGCGAGTGACAGATGCAATAGCTCAAAGGAAGACACGCGTTCTCGATTTTGATTTGCGAGCCTATTTCGACAACGTCCGGCATGACCGGCTATTGGCGAAGGTGGCGCAGCGGATCAACGACGCGGACGTCATGCATCTCCTAAAAGTTATGCTGAAAGCCGCTGGCAAGAAGGGAGTTCCGCAAGGCGGTGTGCTTTCGCCCTTGCTCAGTAATCTTTACCTCAACGAGGTTGACAAGATGCTGGAGCGAGCGCGAGAAGTCACACGGAGCGGCAAGTACATCAATGTCGAATACGCGCGTTTCGCGGACGATCTGGTGGTCTTGATCGACGCCCACAAACGTCATGACTGGCTGATTGGTGCTGTGACCAAGCGACTTCGAGAGGAGTTCGACAAGCTGCAGGTTGAAATCAATGATGAGAAGAGCCGCATAGTCGATCTAGGGCGAGGCAAGAGCTTCGGCCTTCTGGGTTTTGACTTTCGCTACATCCGCAGCTTGCGGGGAGCGATGCGGCCGCACTACACGCCCAAGCTGAAGAAGCGAACGGCGCTACTGCGGGATCTGAAGGAAGTATTTCGTCGGCACCGATCGCAACCGATTGGCAGGGTCATCAACCTGATCAATCCGAAGCTCCGGGGCTGGGTGAACTACTTTTCGGCTGGACACTCTGGCAGGTGTTTCAGCTACATCAGAGATTGGGTGGAGAAGAAGGTCAGGCGCCATCTGGCGCGGGCACGGCAACGAAAGGGCTTCGGCTGGGAGCAGTGGAGTAAATCATGGCTGTACGATACCCTGAAGCTGTTCAACGACTACCGGGTAAAACACGGCTGACGAAAGCTGCCCAGCGTGATAGGTCCCATAAACCTTGATGCGAAGCGAATGGGGGCGCGTAGTGCGGGAAATCCGCATGCTGCGTGCGATGAGGCGGGGGCTGGAAACGTACACATCCAAGGCTCTTGGATGTGCGGCGCGCCAGTCCTCGACCCTACCACAACTAAGCTGGAGGCCACAGAGCGCGGGTTGAGCAGAAGAAATCTGCAGCTACTGGAATTTTGGGGAGTCACAACGCGCTCGATATGTGATTCACTGCGTTGCATGGATGCTGATCGTGGCGCTGTTCCGGATGACATTGCGGCTCTGAAAGAGGCTTTGGCCGTCGAGCGCGCGAAGGCGTTAGAGGTTGTAGCGGAACTCGCGGTCGCCCGCGCGAAAGCCTCGGAAGACGGCGCGCTGATCGCCCAGCAGAAGCTGCGGATCGCCAAGCTTGAGCGTCAGATCCACGGACAACGGTCTGAACGATCATCGCGGTTGATCGACCAATTGGCGCTGACGTTCGAAGAGCTGGAAGCTGACGCCACAGAAGACGAGCTGGCGGCGGAACGAGCTGTCGCGAGGACGACGACGGTACGCGGATTTATACGCAAGCGCGCCGAGCGCCAGACGTTCCCCGAGCATCTCCCACGCGAGCGGGTGGTGATCGATCCGCCGACGGCGTGCGAATGCTGCGGCGGCAATCGCTTGCGCAAGCTCGGCGAAGACGTGACCCGGACGCTGGAATCGGTGCCGCGTCAGTGGAAGGTGATCGAAACGGTGCGCGAGAAGTTCTCATGCCGCGACTGTGAGAAAATTAGCCAGACACCGGCACCATTCCATGTGATCCCGCGAGGATGGGCGGGGCCAAGACTGCTGGCCATGCTCCTCCATGAGAAGTTCGGCCAGCATCAGCCTCTGAACCGGCAGACCGAGCGGTACGCGCTGGAGGGCGTGCCGATCAGTCTGTCGACCGCAGCCGACGCCGTTGGGGCGTGCTGCACGGTATTGGAGCCGCTGTCGCGGCTTTTGGAAGCCCACGTCATGGCAGCCGAACGCCTCCATGGCGATGACACCACCGTGCCCGTGCTGGCCTTGGGCAAGTGCGATATCGCGCGATGCTGGGTCTACGTGAAGGACGACCGCCCCTTCGGCGGCTCAGATCCGCCGGCGGCGATGTTTTATTACTCGCGCGATCGAAGTGGTGAGCATCCGCAGACGCATCTGGCCAACTACACCGGCATCCTCCAGGCCGACGCCTTCGGCGGATACATCAAGCTCTACGAGCCCGAGCGAAGTCCTGGGCTTATCAGCGAAGCGGCCTGTTGGGTCCATGCCCGGCGCCCGTTCTTCGCCATGGCGGATCTTGAGGAGAACGCGCGGCGCAAAGCGGCCGGAAAGAAGGAGATCGTCATCTCGCCCGTCGCCATGGAGATCGTGCGCCGCATCGACGCTCTGTTCGAGATCGAGCGCTGTATCAATGGCCAAAACGCCGACCAACGAAAGGCTGTTCGCCAGGCGCAGAGCGCACCGCTCGTCGCCGATCTGGAAGCCTATATGCGCGAGCAGTGCGCCAAGCTCTCCCGCGGTCACGATCTGGCCAAGGCCATGAACTACATGTTCAAGCGCTGGGCCTCCTTCACACGCTTCCTCGACGATGGTCGCGTCTGCCTCTCGAACAATGCAGCCGAAAGAGCGCTGCGCGGCATCGCATTGGGCAGAAAGTCGTGGTTATTCTGTGGGTCCGACCGCGGAGGGCGCCGAGCCGCCGCCATGTATAGCCTCATCGTCTCTGCCAAGATGAACCACGTCGACCCTCAGGCCTGGCTCGCCGATGTACTCGCTCGCATCGCCACCCACTCCGCCCACAGGCTCGATGAGCTGCTGCCCTGGAACTGGAAGACCGCGCAACAGCAAGGCCTTGCGGCACAGGCGGCTTGATGGGGCACGTCAACAAGGTCAGCCACGTGTTCACTCTCAGCCATGTCGCTGAGATGCTCGGCGAAGACGAGGAATGGCTGTTCGAGGTCGCCGAAGAAATGGACACCGAGGATGGCCAGCTATGGGTCGTCGGTGTCGGTGAAGACGGGGTGATGGCGTTCACCGATGATGGAATCGAGAACCTCAAAAATCTGATCCAGATCCACAAGGACGCTCCTTGGATCATTGAAGAACGCCGCCAGGTGCTCGCGGCGATCGTTAAGCCGAAGGCCGAAAAGCCCGACGAGGTTTAGCCGGTAACCGGACAAACCGGCCAGCCGGCGGCCTACGCCGCATGCTTACGAGAAAGCGACGATGACAGAGGCGAGAGAGATAGGCCGATTGTACATGAAAGCCGCCGGCGCTGCATTTACGACTATCGCCGACCATAACCGCAAGATCATGCAATTGTCCGGCGCCAGCGGGTTGAAATCGCTTGAATATTTAGTCCGGCTTGCGGGCGTGAAAACTGGAATGGAGGCGATCGAGACTTCGGGTGCACATTGTCGAGATCAACTGAACGCGCTTGGCGAATACACCGATAACCTCGTCGATCTTGCTCGTGAGATGCGGAGCATATGTCTGGCTTCTTCAGAGCGCGAGCGTTCGTAGTAGGCTTTTTAGTTAGTGAACGGCGCAAGCAGGTGGAAGTAGGAGTCGATATGGCTGAGCATTTACCACCAATCATCATCGCGCGACGAGACTTCGCGCGTCTTGAACGGCTGGCCGATAACGCCTTGAGAGAGCGTCATCCGGTCGGTAGCTTTTTGATGTCGGAGATCCGTCGGGCCATCGTGTTCGACACCGACAAGAGGCCTGACGGCGTCGCCTGCATAAACGAATGGGTAACATATAGGGTCGACGGCGGTAGACGCTCTGAAAGTAAAGTTCTGGTCTGCCCAGAGGAACTTAGAAACGGTCAAATAGAACTGTCGGTGCTTTCACCATTGGGTGCCGCCGTTCTCGGATTAGGCATCGGACATCGCATGAAGTTCTTCAATATCGAAGGTGGAATTCACTCCGTAATAGTAGAGGGTGTCGTAGCGCCGTCGGGCGCTCCCTTACGCTTCCTGCGCAAAGACCGCCGCAGGACCACTCGGCATTCAACCACGTCTCCCGGGCCTGATGATGGTCCCCAGGCCGCCTAAAGCGGGTAAGGCGCAAAGCGAGCTGAGTCGCTCGATGAACGTTAAGGAGTAAGAAATGCATCGGGAAAAGGTAGTTGAAATGAGGCCTCCAATTGCAATTGATGCGAACCACTTCGCCAGGCTCTCCGCATTGTCGTCGCTGACGAGCGGGCCGATGACGGACGTATGCGAATATCTTCGTGAAGAACTCGATCGTGCGCACGTTCTCCCGGCGGAGAAGCTGCGACCGGACATCGTCAATCTTGGCAGCCAAGTGGGGACGAACAGACCAGAAAGACTCAGGAGATCATTCTGGTTTATCCGTTTGATGCAGACATCACGTGTCGGCGCGTCTCCGTGTTGACGCCGATCGGCGCCGCGCTTCTCGGACTTTCGGTCAATCAGACCATTTCGTTCCACACGAGGACCGGCCAAAGGCGTGAATTGACCGTGCTCAAGGTGCGGCGCGCCATCTAGCCGGTCATTGGAGGAAAGGGCGCGGTGCGCACGGGTTGTCATCGCGCTCGCGCTTCTACCCGACTTGGAGACGCCGGCACCAGTCAGGTTGTAATCCTGACTCCCATCAGTCGGGCGATTTGGCCCGTCCTCTATTGGCGCCCCCATCACGGCTCGCTCGATCGCTCGATCTCCCCTGACCCAGGAATTCGATATCGAGAACGGGGCGCGCCCGGAGTCGCCATTTTCGGTTAGAGTGAGCGCAGCCCTGGGCTTGTCCTTGAATGATCCACAGCCCGCCAGCATGCGTACTAAATCCAATCTATGTTTGAATGTCACGGCGGTCCAGGAACAGAGCGCCGCGAACACACTTGCGCATAATCAGGGGAGGCGGTCTGCAAAGCCGCGATTGATGCGGTCAGAGCGATGACGAGGGAGGAGGAAAAGACTTTCGAGGGATGCTCCGACCAAGGAGGGTCTCCCTCAAGACGACAGCGTCGTTGTGAGCCTCATCGTGTGCTGCAAAAACGAGCGTAATGCGTCCTTTCCGAGCGAGGGCGCGCAGTTCGTCTAACCTGTCTTGATGCCGACGTATCTCGTCCGAGTAGCGGCGTCGAAATTCATGCCAACGAGCAGGATCATGTCCGAACCATTTCCGTAGCGCCGTGCTCGGAGCGATATCCTTAGCCCATAGATCGATCGCAGCATCTATTTTTCTGACGCCGCGCGGCCAGAGCCGGTCGATCAGTATTCGAGTGCCATCGCCCGAACGAGCCGGGTCGTATGCCCGCTTGAGCTTGATGTTCTCGGCAACGATTTTCTTGCTCATTGATATTCTCCAAAATCTTCGCCGGGTCAGTCTGTTCCAATCCCGCGGGGCGATCGTATGACCGAAACATCCTGTATGGCCATGCCGACGCTATGATCCGGGCCGCTGGAGTCCCTGGCCAATTTCTGTATGCTATTTCCAGATATCGCGATTGACATAAATAGCATCCCGGCGACTATCCAAAATGTCAGCCGGCCGTTGCCGTCATCTGCCCAGAGTTGGCTGGAACTGGGACGGCGATGTGAGGGCAGAAGTTCGATCAAACGTGCCGCCAGAATGCTCGCCTCTGACGCGGACCACCGCTCGCTGTTGGATTTCCAGATCTTCGAAGCAAGGCTGCTTACTGCCTGATCCTTGGAAAGTTGCGCCAAGCGAGCAGCCTCTTGCCATGGATCGACGTCGTGACGTGCGAGTACAGACAAGACGCTTAATGTCATCTCATCTGCTTCGCAAATGGATGCGAATAGAAATGCATCATACTGAGACTCGAGACGAGGAAGTGCAGTCATTTGACACTCCCACTTTCCCTGGGGAAGTCGCGGTGTTGACAATCGGTGAGGCGCCACCCCGATTCGATTTCCTGAGCTGACGCCTCAGTTCGCGGAGTTCTTCAAAACGCATTGTTGCGTCCCGGAGGATGGCTGCCGTTCCAACCAGCTCTCTTCCCTGGTCGTGCAACAAGATGATCGTGAACTCGACAGAAATACGCCGTCCGTCCTTGGTCAATCCGGGCACGGACAAAAGGGCGCCTTGGCCGTAATGGTTTTCGCCGGTTGCCATTACCCGGTGGTATCCTGCCCAATGGCGTGCTCTGAGATTTTCCGGAATGATCAAATCGAGAGAACTGCCGACAGCCTCCTAGGAGGTGAAGCCGAATATCCGGGTCGCCCCAGGATTCCAAAAGGTGATAAAGCCGTCGGTATCCGTGGCAAGAATTGCATCCGAAACTGTTCCAAGAATTGCATCGACAAGACCGTTCGGTATGCTCGTCGTTCCCTTCAACTTGGAGTCCGCCATCACGTGGTCCTCTACAAAATTAAAGGTCATTGCACGAGTGCATTGAGATGTTCTCGACTAGGGTTGGAGCCGCGATGCCTGCTCAACGGAAGTCAATCATTCTTCGGTATAAAAGCGTTCTTTTCTATTCGGTCCGGAGAGCGGCGAGACTCATTGGAAAAGCGAGTAATCTTGGGGGATCACTTGCCGGAAATGTGCCCTCGAGTTCTTCATCCAACTGAAGGTCGAGCTCTCTCTTTTCTCGTTGTGCAAAAGTCTCTCTTGCGGCCATTAGGTCCTCCAATTTTCATACACAGCGGCGCTGCATGAACCTGACTAACCAAAACGGTCGCTCCCGCGTCGCGGTTTGGACGCCCGCTCAATCTCCCAGAGCGCCCACACGATGGCGCCGCCGAGGCCGACAACAACTGCCAGAAGCAGCAATGTCAGAGTTGGCGCTGTGATAGTGGACAACATTCACCAAGCAACCGATTAGTCTGGACTGTTAGCTACAAACTCTGCTCGAAGACGTTTCCCGTAGCCTGAGGGAAAGTCGACCAAGATCAGGAAGTCGGCCTAAGCGATAAGGTTGTCAAGTTGCTCGACCTGCTTACGGTGCAGCAGCAGCAGGTACATAAGCTTCGCATTGAGTTTTGAATCGAAGATATTCAAGACGGCTTCTTCGATCGTATCGGCCAACCTAGTCTGGTTGCAGCTTGCGAATGCGATCACCCGCTGAAGACTGCTGTTTGCGCCAGGCATAGTGGTTGTCGTTTTGCTGCGAGCCCCATCGGTTCCTCCTCGCATGGCAATCTCCTTTTTGAGTAGAACGCAGATCGCCCCTTGGGCCAGTTCAGATTCAAAAACCAGATCTGCAACGTGAACCTCGGCCGCGCGCCCGATTGCGGCGAATGCTTTGACGCCGATGCGCTCGCGTTCAAGAAGCTCCCTGAGAAAATTCAGTACTTCCTCCTGAGACCAATAGCCGAAGTGAACAGGATCGCACTCATTTATCCCAGCTTGTTGTGATAACCAGACTTTCTGCATGATTTCGTTTCCCCGCAAAAACGAGATGAGGAGCTGCAGCTTTCCGACTCCTTGAGGCCGTCTGTTGCTTGTAGGCTCCCACTCAATTCTCGCCCGTTGACCGAATTTCACAAGCGAGAAATATTGTCGGTTTGCCTCAAGAAAGTTGTTCTTCGAAGACGGTGTGTGAGGCCAGCGTCGCTGATGCAGCGTCCACTCGTGATGCGGTCAGTAAGGGTCTTGCCAGCTCTGTGTCCATGCGGACCCCTATCAATAAAGTCGATATTAAGTGATGAGACTTTTCGTTTGTCCAAATCTGTAGGGGGCATACGCTGATTATGGCGGGAGCGGGCCGATTGGCGCCCGCGGCGAGATGCAAACAGTGGAGATCCGGATGACACGAATTTCGTTTTCGGGAGGTAGGCTGGTGAGTTCTTTGCTCAGAAGCCTAAGGCAAGCCGTGGACGTTCGTCGGCATTGGGTCAATTCCGAAACGTTTGGCAACGATCGGTCATTGCTCCCTGAGCTCGGGCCGAGCGATGAACGACGTCCGCGGCCAGTTTTGATACCTATTCGCAGCAGCGGGCGCCAGGCCTGACAAAGTGTGCGGCTGCCTGCCCCAAGTTGTCTTGGTACCAAAGCAATCCCGTGAGGGACCGTACTCGGCAGCCGCGGGCCGGGTCCGATGCGAGCGCAGGGGTGGGGCCACGGGCGGCCAGATGCATCTATCGTCGGCTCAGTAGCTCGGGGTGCAAAAAGGAGCTCTAACATGTACCAAAATATTCTCTTGGCTTTCGACGGATCGCCCGATGGCCGCGAAGCTCTGGCTCAAGCCGAAAAGCTGGCGTCGTTGTGTGATGCAACGGTTCATCTTGTTGCGATCATAGACCCGTCCGAAAGCATGCTCATCGTTGAGGCAATGTCTTTCATCCCCGACAATCAACGGTTCGTAATTCAAGCCGTGCTCGATGAGGGCGCGAAACGCTTACGCGGTGCCGGATGCACGGCGGTTGCCGAACTCAAGTACGGCAAGCCAACGGAGCAGATAATTCTGTCCGCAAGAGAGATAGGGGCAGATTTGATCGTCGTTGGTCATCGGGATCAAGGGACGCTTGCGCGCTGGCTGAATGGGTCCGTAGGCGAATCAATTCTGCATGAGCCGCCATGCAGCGTGCTCGTAGCCGTAAAGTCCGAGCACCGGTCGAGCAACGTTACGTCGATTCAACAACTGAAGGTGCGGGGAAAAAGGTGAACTTACCTTGTTCCTCTACTAGCCAGCCCTTTGCTGGCTACGTCGCGGAATCACGTCGTTCTGTTTCTGGCGGGTCCGCCATGAAACTCATAGATGATCCCGAAGTGCGACGTGCCGATCTCAAGCTTTGAGAAGTTGGTTGATCGCGGAAAGGCCGCCGTGAATAGCATCTGTTCGATGTCATATCCGGCTCGCCGGACCTGCAGCTTGGTGTCTAATCGCAAGGAGGACGGTTGCATTGCCCGTGTGCTCCAAACTCACAAATCGAGTGCACGATGACAAAGCAAGACGCGATCAATAGACTTCAATCTCTGCAAAGGAACGACAACTGCTCCGACGTGCATTCGGAGGCGGACACGGTTCTCTGCGACTTCCTGGATGCAATCGGCTATGGGGAGATCGCGCGTGAGTTCCGCAAGATCCACGAGATATATCCGACGGTAACTCCTAGATACTCGAAGCCTTCTTGGCGATTATAGGAAGAAGCTCGCAAGTCGCTTGCCAGCCGGTCAATCTCACTGTGGTCTCAGAGCATTTGAGAGCGCGTTCAATCGCGTGATCCTTGGCAGAAGGTGATCGCTGCATATTCGTCAGAAGTTGTCGGCCCAGCCGCTTCGAGCTGCATCGCTGGTACGATTGGTCAGCTACAACACCAGAAATACTGCATTCAGACTGCAATTAATTTCGTTTGCTTGATGTGTCCGTCGATGAGACGGATGGCAGATTGGATGCCCGGAAAATCTGACCGAATTCGGAGCTGGTGATGCCGACTGTGTCGAGAGTTGTTGACGCGCATGAGGAAGCCCATGCAATTCCGAGCGGCTGGCGGCGTTATCTTTATTCGACCAACCACAAAGACATCGGCACGATGTACTTTGTGTTCGCAATCTGCGCCGGCCTGATCGGTGCGATCATTTCTGTCGTGATTAGGATGGAGTTGCAGCAGCCTGGCCTGCAGATGTTCATCAACACGCATACCTACAACGTGTTCGTAACCGGCCATGGTCTAATCATGATCTTTTTCACGCTCATGCCGGCGATGATGGGTGGATTTGGCAACTGGATGGTGCCGCTGATGATTGGCGCGCCCGATATGGCGTTTCCGCGCATGAACAACATATCGTTTTGGTTGCTGCCAGCCTCGTTTGCGCTGCTCGTCATCTCGGTGTTCGTCGAAGGCGCGCCGGCCTCGAGCGGCGCTGGTACCGGGTGGACGCTCTACGCCCCGTTGTCGACGTCGGGCCACCCGGGGCCGGCAGTCGATTTCGTTATCCTGTCAATGCATATCGCTGGGGCATCCTCAATTCTCGGCTCGATCAATTTCATCACCACTATCTTCAATATGCGAGCCCCGGGCATGACGCTGCACAAAATGCCGCTATTCGCTTGGTCTGTTCTCGTGACGGCGTTCCTGCTTTTGCTGTCGCTGCCCGTACTCGCCGGCGCTATCACGATGCTTCTCACCGATCGCAATTTTGGATCAACCTTCTTCGCGCCGGAAAGCGGCGGCGATCCGGCGTTGTATCAACACTTGTTCTGGTTCTTCGGTCACCCCGAGGTTTACATCATGATTCTGCCAGGCTTTGGCATCATCAGCCACGTCGTTTCCACCTTCAGCCGCAAGCCGATCTTCGGCTATCTAGGAATGGTCTATGCTCTGCTTGCAATCGGAGTTATCGGTTTTCTAGTCTGGGCTCATCATATGTATACTGTCGGAATGTCAAGCAGCGCCCAGGCTTATTTTGCCTTTGCCAGCATGGTGATAGCCGTGCCGACCGGCATCAAGATTTTCTCTTGGATTGCGACCATGTGGGGCGGCTCCATAACATTTCGAGCGCCGATGCTGTGGGCGATCGGATTCATCTTCGTATTTACGGTCGGCGGCGTCACCGGCGTTGTGCTCGCCAATCCGGGGATCGACCGGGTGCTGCACGATACCTACTACGTAGTTGCCCACTTCCATTATGTACTGTCGCTTGGCGCCGTGTTCGCGATCTTCGCGGGTTGGTACTATTGGTTTCCGAAAATGACTGGATACATGTACTCGGAAGCGCTCGCCAAGCTGCACTTCTGGCTGACATTTGTTGGGGTCAACCTAGCGTTTTTTCCGATGCATTTCCTTGGTTTGTCCGGGATGCCGCGACGAGTTGCAGATTATCCCGACGCATTTGGAGGCTTGAACCAGATTGCCTCGGTCGGGTCTTATATCTCGGCGGCTGGTCTGATCGTGTTCTTGGTGGGCATGGTCTGTGCCTTCGCCCGGAAGGAGAAGGCTGCCGACAATCCTTGGGGGCCCGGCGCGACCACACTGGAGTGGACGTTGTCGTCGCCGCCGCCGTTTCATCAATTTAAGGTCTTGCCGCGAATTGACTAGATGCACGGAGGCTGCAGTGTCCAATCAAGTGTTGTTTGGGCGGAGGAAGTCACCATCGGTACCCGATCGTCGATCTGGATGGCCTGATCTGTCTCGAAAGCACCGAGTGATGCTGCCGTGCGGGATGTTTCTTTTATAGGGGCCGCCATGATCGTGATTGGGGTGACCATGGGGCTGGTCGGCGGTCTCGGCGGCCTGCTCTACTTAGTGCAGCTTATGTGATGACTGCAGCGTGGGGGTCCGAGCGCAGTTTGCAATGGTGCCCCGTGGGACCGCCCGCTTCGCAGGAACCAAACCCAGGCCAGGTGATCCGAGTACGGCGTCTATGCGGCTACAGGTGGAGAGTGATCATGATCAAGGACATTCTAGTGACGCTTCCGACGGGCGAGGAGCCCTCATTCGCGGTGGAGTACGCCGCAGCAGTCGCGAGGGCTTTCGATGCGCACCTCACGGGTGTTACGTTTGTGCAAGACCTGGTCACCGTTGGTGCGCTGTTTGATGGTGCAGCGACGGTTGTTCTAGATCACTATCGTCGCGAGGTCGAAGCCGCGGCGGAGACTGCAAAAGTCCGGTTCGAAAAAGCGTGGCAGCGAGAGGGCCTCTCCGCTGAATCGATGGTTCTCAACGCAGGAGCGATCAACCTCCCTGAACTCCTTGCGCGCACTGCGCGAAGGTTCGATTTGACGATCCTTCCTCAAGCTGACCCGGAAGGCGACGGTTCCGACGAGGTCATGATCGAGGCCGCGCTGCTTGGATCCGGTCGTCCAATCGTGATCGTTCCTCAGTTCCAGCAAGGTGGAGTCAAGTTTGACCGGATTCTCGTTTGCTGGGACGGCAGTCATAACGCGGCGCGTGCTATAGCTGACGCCATGCCATTCCTAACGAGAGCCAAGCAGGTTGAAGTGGTAACTGTTGCAACTGGAGCAAAGCCTGATGACGGCATGCCCGGACTGTACATCGCGCACCATCTTTCACGACACGGTGTAATTGTCGAACTTAGAAATATTGTCGCTCACGGCCAAGACGCATCACTTAGGATTCGTTCTCATGCTGCGCAGCAATCGGTGGATCTAATTGTAATGGGCGGCTATGGTCACTCGCGGCTTCGTGAATTCGTGTTAGGTGGTGCGACCCGCGACATTCTCGAATCGACAGTGGTTCCAACCCTGATGTCGCATTGAATCAGATCGAGGACAGGAGAAAGAAAGGCCGATGCCAAGATAATGAAGCGCTTGGCGCAGTCAGGCACCGCGGCATCTGCTCAAGATAGACAAGGTGGGTACAACAAATGCCGGACGACGTTTCTGCGGTTCACTTGTTACTAACCGGTGATCCGGAGCTCCTGGCGATCGTACGGCTGTCGCTCATGGTGACACTCTCCGCCGTATTACTTGCCGCCCTAATCGGTCTGCCGTGTGGGGCCTTGATGGCGCTGATACGGTTTCCCTGCCGGGAGGGCGTCATCGTCGTGCTCAACGCGCTGATGGGCCTGCCACCCGTGGTGGTCGGATTAGTGGTTTTCCTGGCGCTCTCTCGGTCGGGTCCACTAGGGTCGTGGAGCCTATTGTTCACGCCAAAGGCGATGGTAATCGCGCAAACGGTGCTGGTTGCCCCGATCATCGCCGCGCTCACGCGCCAGACCATCGAGGATTTGTGGACAGAATATCGCGATGAAATGTCTGCGATGAATATCGGTCCGGCCGAGCGCGTGATGACACTGATCTGGGATGCACGCTTTAGTCTCGTCACCGCGCTGCTGGCTGGCTTTGGCCGTGCGGCAGCGGAGGTCGGCGCGATCATCATTGTGGGTGGCAACATCGAGGGATTTACCCGCACGATGACGACGGCGATTGCACTCGAGACTTCCAAGGGCGACCTCCCGCTGGCCGTCGGGCTCGGCATGGTGCTGATTGCGATTGTGGTCGCGGTCAACGCACTCGCCTGGACCGCGCGTCGCGCGGGCGAGCGAATGGCGGCGTGACTATGCGCGCGCCAATCACAGATCTGCCGATCAGGTTCGAGAACGTGACGGTCGCAGCCGGGGCGGTGACGATCCTGGATCGCATCGCACTGACGCTAAACGCCGGACCGCCGACGATTTTAGTCGGCCCAAACGGTTCTGGGAAAAGCACGCTGCTGCGCGCCGCGATGGGCCTGGCAGCTCCATCGCAGGGGCACATAAGCTGGGGGGGACGGGAGGATGCTCCCCCGACGCGGCGAGCCATCGTGTTCCAGCGCCCCGTGATGTTCAGGCGCAGTGTAGGTGGCAATGTCCGCTATGCGCTGCGTGGGTCAGGCGTCGCGCGAGTGGAACAGAACCGCCGTATTGGCGATCTTCTCGCGTTGGTCGGCCTCGAAGAACTGGCAGATCGTCCCGCTCGCCGGCTCTCAGGTGGCGAGCAGCAGCGACTCGCGCTGGCTCGCGCGCTCGCCCGCGACCCAGAAATACTCCTGCTGGATGAGCCGACCGCGAGTCTCGATCCCGCCGCCACCAAGGCGATCGAGGATATCATCCGCGCGGTGAGCCAGCGTGGCATCAAGGTGGTGATGGCAACCCATGATCTCGGCGAAGCCCGGCGGCTGGCGGGCGAAATCATTCTGCTTCACCGAGGCCGGGCGATCGAATCCGGTCCCGCATCGTCGTTCTTCAGTGCACCGCGGAGCAGCGAAGCAAGAACATTCCTCGCCGGAGAATTGCTCGTCTGATAAAACCGGTAGGAGATATAAGATGTTCATAAGCCGCTTGCTGATTACCGTCGCTGCCGGTGTGGTATTTGCCGCCACGGCCGTCGCGCAGGAAAAGTCGATTCTGGTGGCTTCAACCACTTCGACGCAAGACTCCGGTTTGTTCGGCCACCTCCTGCCGCTGTTTAAGTCGAAGACGGGAATCGATGTGAGGGTCGTCGCGCAAGGCACGGGCCAGGCGATCGATACCGGCCGCCGTGGCGACGCCGACGTCGTGTTCGTCCACGCTAGGGTCGCGGAGGAAAAATTCATAGCGGAGGGGTTCGGCGTCAAGCGTTACCCGGTAATGTACAACGACTTCATCTTGGTCGGCCCGCAACGCGATCCTGCCGGCATCAAGGGATCGAAGGATATCGTTGCCGCACTCAAAACACTGAAGGACAAGGGCGTCCCGTTCATTTCTCGCGGCGACAAATCCGGAACGCATCAGGCTGAACTCAAACTCTGGGGCATCGCGGGCGTCGACATCGGGAAGGACAAGGGCCCTTGGTACAAGGAGATTGGCCAGGGCATGGGTGCTGCGCTCAATTCCGCGTCGGCTTCGAAGGCTTATGTACTCGCCGACCGCGCCACCTGGCTCTCGTTCAAAAACAAGGGTGATCTCGTCATCGCTGTCGAAGGCGACAAGCGGCTATTCAACCAGTATGGCGTCATACTGGTAAATCCGGCGAAGCATCCCAGTGTAAAGCAGGAATTGGGCCAGCAATTCATCGACTGGCTGGTTTCGGCCGAAGGCCAGAAGGCGATCGCCGATTACAAGGTCAATGGCGAGCAACTGTTTTACCCCAATGCCGGCGCTGCCGGCGCCTGATGCGCGCAGCAGCCTTGGCAAATTGTCCCAGTAGCGCCCTAGGCTGGCGGCTTCGTCTTTTGCGGAACGGGTCGGCGACGTCATCGTGGCCGCTGCGGCTGTTGTGAAACATCAAGGCCATGAGACCGCAACCGATTATGATGGAAAAGAACGTTCCGAGGCCCATGGCGATCCACCCATGCTTGCTCATCTCTACTTCGCCCGCAGAGCTCCAGGTAGCGACCATCCAAATCCCGGTAACGGCGAAGAGGCGCAGCAGGACGGCCAAAAGAATGATGCTGATCCGATGGCATCGGAAAGGACGTCCTTCGTGCTTCTCTCGACGATAAGGATGGCTCCGATCAGAGGTCGCCCAGGGGCAAGCTGAACCGCGGGCGCGTAGGCAAGGTCACTTGTAGCCGCACGCCGCGGCGGCATCCTTGACAATGGAGGGTGGTCAGCCACCGCGAGAGGCCAACCCGATCAGCGAGTTTGATGTTGAGAGGATACCGATCGGTATTACTACATACTCGGGAGCGGTCTATGATGCAGCCGTCCACAGCGATTGTATCGAATGCATGCCTCCTTTCAACCTTGCGGCACGTCGACGTGGGCGCGAAGCGCGATGTCAGGAAGCGATCGCCGCATCCACAGCACCCAGTCGACCAAGAACGCTTGCGATAACGTAACCTCGCTGGCGATGGTCAACGCGGCGCCGTAACCAGGCGGCAACGCCACTTGGTGACGCGCCCGCTGCCACAGTTGCTCGAACGTCGGCGCATGCCGCAAAAACCGCTCGCCGGCCAGTGTCAGCGCCGCCCCACTTTTGTTGCGCACGAACAGCGACCGCCCGAACTGCTGCTCAAGAAGACGCATACGGGCGCTCATGGTTGTTTGACCGAGATTGAGACGCTCCGACGCCCGGACAAAGCTTCCTGTCGAAACGATTTCCAAGAAGGTTCCGACGAGTTCGATATCGATGCTTCATCAACACAAATGATGCACTGAAGTGTCAATTAAATTCGCTTGTTAGAGGCTATTTCGGATGAGACACAGCATACAAGTTAAGACGATGCTGACGCGGCACTACTTGTCGGCGGGTTACTCAGGCAGAGTCTGAATGTCGTTCGCCTCTCACCTGGATTGTCGCGCCATTGTTTCGTGATCTGCAAACAGGAATGAAACTCCCATGACCAATGATCGGATCGACAAGACCCTTCGTGCGAACCGGCGTGACTTCCTCGCCGGGGTTGTCGGCGCAGCTTCGATGTCGCCGCGCGCCGTCCTCGCCACGGCCGCCACAACCACTGTTCTTGTAGAAGCGGCCCAGCCTGCAACCGCCCAGACCGCGAATTCTGCCGCTGGCTCCGGCGAGAGCAAACTACCGCTGCCAGTACCTGGCTATCTGTCCTTCGGACCAGACGAAGCCGGCTTCGTCGAGGCAATGGTCAACGTGATGTGTCCGGCGGATGCGCTGACACCCGGCGGCGTCGATTGCGGGCTTGGGGTCTTCATCGATCGGCAACTCGCCGGCGGCTTCGGCAAGGGCGCGCGGCTATATATGCGCGGCCCCTGGCGAGAAGGTAAACCTGAGCTGGGCTATCAATTACCGCTCACACCCGAGCAGTTTTTCAAGGCGGGGCTCGCTGCCGCAGATGTGGCCTGCCAAAGGCAGTACGGCAAACGCTTCAGTGAATTGGATGAGAGTGGCGCGGACAAATTTCTTCACGAAATTGCCGATGACAAGGTGACAGACGAGAGCGTCCCGCTCGCTTCGTGGTTCAACGAACTCGTCTATCCGTTATTTGAGCAAGCGTGTTTCGCCGATCCAGTTTACGGCGGCAATGTCGACAAGGTGTTCTGGAGAGCCATCGGCTATCCAGGCCTTCCTGCGGTTTATTCGCAGGACATGATCGATTTTCGAGGCAAGCCCTTCCCTGGTGCCGCCGATCCGAAATCGATCGCCGACTTCGCCTAAGGGAGGTAATCATGGCTACACGCTTAAAGCACCGCACTGTCGTTTTCGTTGGCGGAGGATTTACAGCCGCGCTGGCCGCCAGGCAGCTGACGGCAAAAGGCGTCGACGTTCTCGTCCTCGAGCGCGGCGACGACCGCACCCATAGCGCCGCAACAAGTCTGCCCTCGCAGCGCGACGAACTGCGCTGGGACGTCCATGGCAACCTCTTTCAGGATTGGTCCATCCAGACCTACACGCTTCGCCATAATGGTGGCGAGACGGCCCTGCCGATACGACGCCTTCAGGCCTTCAAGCCGGGGGAGGGGATGGGCGGTGCTGCCAATCACTGGAACGGCCAAACCTGGCGCTGGGGCGAGCATGATCCGGAAATGCGCACCCATCTCGAGAATCGCTATGGAAAGAAGGCCATTCCGGCCGACATGGCGATCCAGGATTGGGGCGTCACCTATGCTCAAATGGAGCCCTATCACGACCAATTCGAGAAGCTGTTCGGTATTGCCGGCAAAGCGGGCAATCTGCGCGGCAAGGTACAGGACAGCGGAAACCCCTTCGAGGCACCGCGGCAGAACGAATACCCGCAAAAGCCGCTGCCGATCACCGAGGCGGGCGTGATCTTTACCGAAGCGGCCAAAAAGCTCGGCTACAAACCGTTTCCCATGCCGGCGGCGAACTCACCGGTGGCCTATACCAACCCTGACGGCATGCAGCTTG
Source organism: Bradyrhizobium sp. USDA 3315 (assembly GCF_054056795.1). Lineage (NCBI taxonomy): Bacteria > Pseudomonadati > Pseudomonadota > Alphaproteobacteria > Hyphomicrobiales > Nitrobacteraceae > Bradyrhizobium > Bradyrhizobium sp. USDA 3315. The sequence goes on from NZ_JBSRYP010000001.1 coordinate 3,313,297, forward strand.
GTCAATGCCAGTTCTGTGGTCACTGCGAACGCTTCATCTGCGAAGCCAACGCTAAGGCAAGCCCTGAAGTCCTGCTCTACCCGATGCTGCGGAAGCGCAAGGGTTTCGAGCTGCGCTTGCGAACCCATGTTCTCGAGATCCTCTATGATCGCAAGGCCAAGCGCGCGACGGGCGTGCGCTACATAGACCGTGTGACCGGCGAAGAATATGAACAGCCAGCCGACGTCGTTGTGCTTTCGTCCTTTACCATGTCCAACAACAAGTTTCTGCTGATGGCGGGGATCGGCACGCCCTACGATCCGAAGACTGGCAATGGGGTGCTCGGCAGGAATTTCTGCCACCAGACGATGTCGGGCACACATGTCTTCTTCAAGGACCGTTGGATCAACCCGTTCCTTGCTTCCGGCGCTTCACAGACCGTGATCGACGAATTCAACGGCGACAATTTTGACCACAGCAAACTCGGTTTCCTCGGGGGCGGATACATCTACGCTAATGTGACCAACGGACGGCCGATCACGAGTCGTGCCGTGCCGCCCGGAACGCCGAAATGGGGCTCGACGTGGAAGAAGACCAACGCGGATTGGTACGCGCATAATTTCAGCATATCCGCGCATGGCAGCTGGTATCCGCATCGCGAGAATTATGTCGATCTCGATCCGACCTATGTCGATGCCTATGGACAACCCCTTCTGCGCATGACGTTCGACGTTCGCGAGAACGAGCACAAGATGTCGATATATCTTTCAAAGAAGATCGATGAGATCGCCAAAGCGACAGGCGCCGACGTCGCGCCGCCGACGGCACCCCGTAAGGGACCCTACGACGGTCGTGTCTACCAGACCACCCATGTGACAGGCGGTACGATCATGGGAAGTGATCCCGGCACCAGCGTTGTGTCTCCCCATCTGCAGCATTGGGACGCAGAGAACCTCTTTGTCGTCGGGGCGTCCGTCTACCCCTTCAACGCGGGCTACAATCCGACCGGACCGTTGGGAGCGCTCGCGCTGAGACTCGGGGACGATCTCAACGATTATGTCGCACGGCCGCGCCACCTCTAAGCCCGTTCGCAAAGAGAGTTCAACAATGAAGAACACGGGAAGGTTCGGCGTATTTATCGCCGCGCTCATGCTTGCAGGCTCAACCGCGAGCCCCGCCTACACACAGGATGACGCTCACGGAAAGAGCGTCTTCAAGGCTTGCGCGGCATGCCATGCCACGGACCATACGAACCGTGTCGGTCCGGGCCTGGTAGGGATTGTCGGCAGGACGGCGGGAACGGCTCCCGGCTTTCGCTACAGTAACGCGATGAAGAATTCCGGAATCGTCTGGGACGAGAAGACGCTCAATGCGTATCTGGAATCGCCGCAGAAGGCCGTACCCGGAAACAGGATGCCCTACGCGGGGCTGAAGAACACGACGGATCGGGCGGACATCATTGGCTACCTTGCAACATTGAAGTAGCTGCGTTCCAGCGGAGCCCTGGCAAACTTTTATGCGACGGATCTCTATGGAACGGAGCCCCGGCGCGCGGAAGCGGAAAGGTTCGACCCGAGCCAAAGCCACCCACGCGCGAGGTGCATGCCAATCTCATCCGGCTGAAGGAATTGGAAGCGGGCCGGGTCACAACGATGGGCTATATCGTCGGCTGCCATCGAGCGGCAATGCAGGCCAGCACGGCGCGGCCTGCTAACGACACGAGCGCATCACGGATTGCCAGAGGAATAGGTCAATATGGCCACACGCGGCAGTGCAAAGATTCGTCGCGACCATTATCATACGGAAATCAATATGAACTGCCACGCGCTCGTCGCGGACGAGTGCGGGAAGTGGCGACGACGCGCGCTGACGTCCCCAAGATCGGGCTCGCCTCCGCGACCTGCGGTCTCGACGGATGATAACCGAGCGTCAGTATTCAACGCCATGTCAAGAGGCTGCTGGTCGCAAGATAAGCTTCCGCACCGCTTTAGCGAAACCATCATTCTCATTGCTATCCGTAACCGCGCTTGCTTGAGATTTCACTTCATCGCTGGAATTTCCTATAGCAATGGAAAAGCCGCTCGCGCGAAACATGAACACGTCATTCGGCATGTCCCCGATTGTGGCAATCTGGCTAGGTCTAATATCGAAAAGCTTGGACAAGGTGGTCACGACTGTTCCCTTGTTGGCTTTTGGATAAGTCACATCAAGATAGTAGGGCTGAGAACGAGCAGCGCTCGCAGTCTTGCCCAGAGTGCGCTGAGCGACTTCTTCGCAATCTGCCACCAGCTTAAGGTCATCGGAGACACCGACTATCTTCACAGCTCGAACCAATTGTTCGTCGCTGAAGGACGTCACAACATTTGCCTCGAACCTTACCATCGACGTCTCGCGCGCAACATGAGGAGCGTTCTCGTCGCGGATGAACCAGTCATCCGCGGTGTATATCCAAACATCAAGATCATGATTGATCATCAATTGGAGGGTCTTCCGTGCGGTCGCGACATCGATTCGTTTCCTGGATAGCGACCATGTGGGGCGGTTCCATAACATTTAGAACGCCGATGCTGTGGAGCGGGATCGTGTCTGAACCACTCCGCAGCGCTGTGCCCACTCCTCGGCATCCTGTCGTTCCGAAACGTCGGGCATCTACGATCTTCGCCCATCGATCGCAGTAATCGGCATCATTCTTCCCGGTTGTTCGTCCGCGGTGGCCAGTGTTCTCACACTGCCGCCAGACCGTGTCGGCTGCAACTCGGCAACCATGGCGCCGAGTTCGGTGAGGACGGTCAAAAACGTGTTCTCGGCAGCCGGCGGACTTTCGGATCCGGTTCGCGCGGACCGGCCGCTCGTCGATGCCGCGCGATATCCAGTAATACTAGTCTAGGACGCGGCCGTAGGCCTCGACGGCCGTGTCGCACAGCCGGTAACTTGCCTTCTCGCGCCATCGGATAATCTACAGACACGACGATGGCGTGCGCCTCCCGAGCCACCGCCTACGCCGATGAGTCGTAGGCATTATGATCGGCGATCACCCAACCGCCGCGGCGGAAATCGTTCCTCTCGCAGAAATTCCGAGAACGGAAGGTCGTCAGCGCGATGCGCGTGGAGTGACATCTGAACAACCCGACTGATCAGCTGCTGCACCACAATCTCGCGGCTCGCGCGGCTAGTCGTCAATCAGATTGTTGACAATCTGACAAAGTACGGCCAAAATGGCAGGAAGAACGCAAACTAAGAACGACTAGGCAGGGCGTTGCCGCCTATCCGGCAGCATCAGGCGCAGTCCGCGCTTAGTCACGTTTAACGAGGGTCTGATGTCGGCGACCAACGACCAATTCGGAAGTCTCAATGGTGCGGCTGAGAGATTCGGAAGTCGGACCGATCTTACGGGTGCGTTCTTCAATTCGTTCGGTTCAAGGCCGGGTGCAGTCAAGACGCTCCCCGAGCAACTTGCGGAGAAGTTGGTCGAGCAGATCATCCGGGGGCAGTACGTCCCAGGACAAAGGCTTCACGAAATGCGCTTGGCCGAACATTTCGAGGTCAGTCGGGGACCGGTCCGCGAGGCTCTTCGCTTGCTAGAGCGTGAGGGGCTGGTTGTGATGCTGTCTCATCGCGGGGCGTCAGTCGCCAAGCTGACGGAGAAACGGCTGAAGGACGTCTTCTCCGTGCGATCCGCGCTGATGGCGATCTGCGCCGAAGAAGTCGCGGTCCTTCGCTCGAAGAGCATTCAAGCAATTCTTGATGAGGGGACAAAAACGCTTTTCGCGGCGAACGATCGTGGCGATGTCGACGAATACATTGTCGTCGCCTACCAACTAAGCATGTATTTGCCCGAAGCGTCAGAGAACGACATCGCGCGTGCGGTCCTGTTTTCGCTCGGTCGTCAGACGCTGTCGCTGACCAGGCGGGTCTTCGAGAGCCGAAAACATCGACAAGAGTGGTCGAACAACTGGCGCGACATCGTGGAGGCGATTCGTGCCGGGAAGCCCGCGGCTGCAGCAAATGCCGTTCACAGTCTGATCAGCGGCATCAAGGCGGCAGCATTGAACGAATTCGAACGCGAGGAGAAGCAGGCTACGCCCCGCAACCGGGGTCAACGACATCGAACGTCAGAACGAAGAGAGGTTCCATAACGGCTTTTGCGCAAGGCAGAGCCGACCAATGTAAGACAGAAAACGCGTTCGTCAGGGGAAGCGCATTTATAAGAACTTTCTGACAGCGATGATCGGCCCGTCGATGAGATTTCTCAATGGGAATGATGTCGTCCTAGGGGTCATTCGCGTCGCTGACAGAAACAACTTTGGAAGAAAACCGATGAACCTGAAAGTCTTCTGTCCCACAATCCTCGCCGCGCTGCTCGGCGCACCGGCCGCCCGGGCATTGGCCCAGGACGCTCGCGCCAACGGTAAAAGCCTCAACGTGCAGATCTGGAGGAATGTCGAATGAGAGCTCTACTCGCCGCCGGTGCAAATGTTGCCACAGGCCATCCAATCGAGGGCCACCCGTTCGTTATCAAGCTCTTGGCTCACGGAGTGATTGATGCCCAGGATCTGAAAGCCCTGGGTCGTGTGCTCGATCGCAAGGTCACAGTGAAAAAGGGGCAAGACATCATCGTCCAGGGTTATGAATACAAGACATTGGACTTCGTCGAGAGCGGGTTCGCCTTCCACTACACGTTGCTGCGCAAAGGCGGCAGGCAGATCATCAATGCAGTATTGCCAGGAGATATTGTTGGATTTCCTGCGTCCTTCTTTGAGCGCTCGATCTTTTCGGTCACGGCTGCAACGCCAATGACTCTGCATCGAATTTCCTTTGAGGCGTTTACCGACCTTTGCAGGGAAAGACCCAACATCTCAATCGCACTCATCTCGTACGCAGCCCGTGAAGCATCGGTATATGCCAATCATCTTGTGAGGGCTGGTCGTAGATCACCGCTTGAGCGAGTTGCGCATGGTCTCTTGGAGATGCACTTTCGAATGAAAGCTGTTGGATGCGCTTCTGAAGACGCTTTTGAACTACCGTACTCTCAGGAAATCATCGCTGATGCTATCGGGTTGAGTACGCCTCACGTGAACCGCATGCTTAGCGAGCTCAAACGTCAAGGACTAATTGCCACAAAACATCACAACATCCAACTCTTGGATAAGGCTGCGCTGCAAATTCTGGCGGAGTTTGAGCCATCGTACCTTGAGCGCACCTCCCTCGCGGCTAAACTAAACCGGCGCACTATTGCTGAATCGCGAGGCGATTTTTCCGATGCGAAGGGCGCAAATCTACTTTACTGAAGCAAGGCAATACCAGCGCTTTTATCAGGCACAATAATCTAGCGAAGAGCGGGCGCAGATCAAGCTCCGAGAAGAACCCGCCATTTCGTCATACGCCGAAGCAACGACCGGTCGATGCTGGGCGCCGCCGACGCGTGCACCGTAATTGAATCACCAGACAATACTGAACTGGAGGGGAGACGGCTATCCATGTGGATGGTGCATCCGCAGCCGTAACCATCTGGCAGCCAAGGGCGCATCTTCCATCCATTGTGGCCCCCCAAGCTGGGTTCGATTCTTCAGGACCATCGCGAGAGTCATCGGAAGTATTGCACACCGTAGGATCGCTCGGCACCGCTCAGATTGCGACCGGGCCACGGGATGACGACGAACCTGCCTCTCCCGGCCAAGGAGGCAATACGGCAGCAGTGGCTGACCGAAAGCCGTCTTCCGACACAGATCCATCCCTTGAGAGTGCTTCTGGAGTTAAATGTCCAGACAACGCGAGCCAGCGCTGGCTGGGCTACCTATGTCGAAGAATATTGATTCAGCGCAATAACGGGAAGTAGTGCAGCAACTTGATTGATCGTCCAGCATTAACCGGCGTTCGGGAAGGGACAGTGATAAATAGTCGTCTAATCAAATAGATCGGATCGGGAGTCTCCCATGCGCAGATATCTTATAGCTCTTGCAGCTGCGGTATATCCTCGCACTGTCCGCGGTTCCAGCGGCGGCGCAAAGCGTTTGCAACGCCCCACCGCCTGCACCTTACAAGAAGGTCAGCGAACCGGTGAAGCTTCCGGACTTCATACCCGGGATGGGGACGCTCTATGTCGATCCCAAGACGCTGCCGGATGGTCCGTTTCTCGATCACAAGGGCAAGCTCGTCAGCACGATCTACATGGTCCCGTTGAAAGGCATGGACGGTCGCAAAAATATTGCCGATCTGGTGGCCCCTATGTGAGTTTCGAAATGCGGATAATTTGAAGTGGCGTGCTGACGACCACAGCGATAGTCGTCGTGACCTATCTCCTGAGCTTATGCGTGAATTCTACGGTTGGCGCCCTTGCGACGGCGCCCGGCCTCTCAATGGAGGGGGAAGGAAGGATGTCATGACGCGCGACTTTACTTGCGAAGAGGCTGCGACGAATGGATATTGAGCTTGCCAGGACTTTTTTAGAAATCGTCTCTACCGGAAGCTTCATCAAAGCCGCCGACCGTTTGCATGTCGCGCAAACGACGGTTAGCGCACGCGTGCGCCTCCTTGAGCAGCAGCTCGGACGACCGCTTTTCGTTCGGAATAAAGCCGGCGCGAGCTTAACCCCGGCGGGTGAACAATTCCTTCGTTACGCTCCGACGTTCGTACAACTGTGGCAGCGCGCAAAACAGCAGGTCGCGGTACCTGAAGGACACCGCGCAGTTTTGACGGTTGGAAGCGAGGTCAGCTTGTGGCAACCGCTTCTGGTCGAGTGGGTCAGGATGATGCGGCGCGCGCACCCAGACATAGCGCTTCGCGTTCATGTCGACGTTCCTCAAGATCTAATCACGCACGTAGCGGCCGGACTCGTGGATATCGCGATCATGTACGCGCCCCAGCATAGACCTGGTTTGGAGATAGACCTGCTGATTGAGGAAGAGCTCGTTCTGGTAACAACTGACCTCAAGACGTATCGCGCAAATGATCCCAGATACGTTCACGTCGAATGGGGACCGGATTGTGCCCTTCATCATGCGGTGAGTTTTCCAGATGCGACCACCAGCTTGGTGGCCAATCTTGGTCCCTTAGCGCTCAACTTTGTTCTGTTGGAGGGTGGTTCTGGCTACTTCCGAATGCATGCCGTTGAGCCCCATCTGGCATCAGGAAAACTCCATCTGGTCCCGGGCGCGCCTCACTTCTCGTTTCCGATCTATGCCACGTATTCAACGAATGTCGATGCTGCTACATTGGGTGCAGCGCTCACCGTGTTGCGGGCGGCCGCGAAGGCGGATAATCGACAGCGCGGCCTGATGCCTCACACCTCGTCGAGCCAAATGGCAAAATTTGCGCGATCGTTACCGCGGTTGAGTACAAGCGCAGCCTATGCTGAGGAAGAAGAATCGTGAGATTGATTCCCCGTGCGGTGAGAATGTCCGCCTGGACGAGCGAGGCGGCGCTGCGGGCCTGGGCCTTGCCATCGTTCAGGAAGTCCTGGATGCGTACGGGTGCGAACTGGAGCTCTCAGGTCGGAGCTCCGGCGATGCCCTGCTAGGTGAGCCGTTTCAACGGGGCGTTGGGGCCGGGCTTGCTTCAAGGCCTCCAAACGCATACCGGCGACATCAGGCGAATGAATTCGATCAAGACCGAAGGATGTCCCTTACGCGCGTTTCCCCATCGGCACCACGTTTCCATTACTCCGCGGCACCAGGGATACGACTGCCGCCCTCGCAATGTATTTCGCGTAGTGCCGCTCGATCATTTTAACTGAGGCGTTGTGCAGTTTGGCGACCTGTTGGATGGGCAAGCCCTTTCGGAGGCCTCGCACGATGCTCGAGTGCCGCAAAGCAAAGGGAGTGACCTTCGGCATACCGGCGCGCTCGCGAATGGCCTTCCAAGGACGTGCAAGTTCGGCTCTTTTCCACGGACCACGTTCAGACTTTTTCCAGGCGATACCCCTCGGCTCCTGTTCATGGATCCATCGCTCAAAAAGAGGTGCATCGCTTGGCCGCCCGGCGATTGCGGGCAAAAGCACCGCAATTACATCGTCACCCACTGGAACCGGGACTGAGCCGCTATTACCCCCGCGCCCCTTGTAGGAACCCGGCACCATCAGACGCCATGCAGAAACTTGTACGTCACCCACGCGCATTCGCCTGACCTGGGCATACCGCGCGCCGGTCGCGGCCAGACAAACGACGATCCGATATAGATCACCATCAAATCCTTGCTCCTGATCGACTTCACACGCAGCTTGAAGGGCGGCGCCAACCTCTTCTTCTGTGAGAATCTGGTTATCCCGAGCAACCGACCCATTATCATCATCATCGATCCGCTCGGCTTTGAAGCCGGCCTTCACAATGGCGAGGAACGTCGGGTTTAGTTTCTTCCGATCTGCCGACAGCCGCGGCCACGCGGCGTTTAGTGCGGCCTTGAGGTCATTCACGAACCGCTGCTTGGTCGTGAAGGCGGCGGAGACCCGATCCTGTATCAGCATCTGTTCTGGTTCTTCAGTCATCCCGAGGTCTACATCATGATCCTGCCGGGTTTTGGCATCGTGAGCCATGTCGTTTCCACGTTCAGCCGCAAGCCGATCTTCGGTCTCGGGATGGTCTATGCGCTGCTTGCGATTGGGGTCATCGGATTCCTCGTCTGGGCCCATCATATGTACACCGTCGGCATGTCCAGCAGCGCGCAGGCGTATTTCGCCTTGGCCAGCATGGTTATCGCTGTGCCGACGGGCATCAAGATCTTTTCCTGGATAGCGACAATGTGGGGCGGCTCCATAACCTTCAGGACGCCGATGCTGTGGGCTATCGGATTCATCTTCGTATTCACGATCGGTGGGGTCACCGGCGTTGTGCTTGCCAATCCAGGCATCGACCGATCGCTGCAGGACACCTACTACGTCGTTGCGCATTTCCATTACGTCCTGTCGCTTGGCGCCGTGTTCGCAATTTTTGCAGGCTGGTATTATTGGTTTCCGAAGATGACCGGATACATGTTTTCGGAAACCCTCGGCAAACTGCACTTCTGGCTGACGTTTGTCGGCGTCAACATTGCGTTTTTTCCGATGCATTTCCTCGGACTGTCGGGAATGCCGCGACGAATAGCAGACTATCCGGGCGCATTCGGCGGCCTGAATCAAATTGCCTCCATCGGGTCCTATCTCTCCGCCGCCGGTCTGATCACGTTCTTCGCGACCATGGTGCATGCCTTCGTCCGGAAGGAGACGGCAGCGGGTAAACCGTGGGGACCCGGCGCGACTACGCTGGAGTGGACGCTTTCGTCGCCGCCACCGTTCCACCAATTCCAAGTATTGCCTCGGATCTCGGGAGATCATTAGGAACGACTGCGCACGTTGGCGCGAAAGGAGCGGGCGGCTCAGATCGCCGCGGAAGCAAGAGGCATGACGGGACGAAGAGCGCCCTTCATCGATGGAGCCAATCTGGATCGGACAGCGAGAAACCTTGGCTTCGAGATCGATTACAAAAGATTGTTGCTGGAATTCGAAAAATCCGGGGTCATAGTCCGGTCTTACTTCTACTTGGCGATAAGAGAGAGCGCGGCCGGCGGCGTTCAGCCTCTCACTGACTGGCTCGAGGTCAATCGGTTCACCGTCCGTACGAAGTTGATCAAGCGCCATGAGGATGAGGGTAGGAGGTCGCGACGCAGCATTGGTATAGACCTTGCCATTGACGCCCTCGAGATCGCCCCACAACTGGATGAACTGTTCCTTTTCTCTGGCGACGGCGATTTTCGTACCCTCGTCGAAGCGGTTCAGCGTTCGGGGGTCAGAGTCATGGTCGTGTCGAGTGTACAGACCACACCGGCGATGGCATCCGAAGGGCTGAGACGGCAAGCAGACGCGTTCCTCGAGTTGGCAACGCTAAGGAGTTCAATCCAGAGATAGACGCGCTGGACGAATGGCGAGAGTTTGCAGCGCAAACTCGATGCAATATCCAAGTCATTTTCGGGGCTTTGAAATGCCCCGGCTGGCGACCCGCGAGCGCAGCGGAAATCGGCGTAAACGTAAAGGTGAAGTCCGATGGGCGCCATTTCGTCGTGCGCAGTCACCTATGGAGGATGGCCAATCCGGATATCGAAGATGACGAGCGTTTGACGTGCGTCGAACACCCGATGACGGCCAAGCGGCCGGTCCGGGATGCCGAGGGCCGGCAAGGACCAGAATGCCGAAGCTCCCGCGCATCGAGCCGTGAATGAGGTAAAGCAAGCACTGGGTGGGCGGGCCGGTCTGGTGGATGGACAGGGCGCTAATGCTCCCGCACAAAGCCCGGTGTACGGGACGTTATGCCCGTCTACGTCAGCTCGCTTTGCGGATCGCGATCCCCTTAGAGTTGATACGGCCCATCAAATCTTTCCAAGACTTGACGAAAGACTGGGCGCCGTCGTTCTGCAGCTTGGCAGCGAGTACGTCGATATCGATACCGACCTTCAAAAATTCGGCGAGAACCCTCTCGCAGTCTCCTCCGTCAGGATCGAGCGTCGTGTCGATCTCGCCGTGGTCTTCAAAGGCCTCGAGGGTAGCGTCCGGTATCGTATTGATCGTGAAAGGTGCCGCGAGCGCTTTGATGTAGAGGATATCGGAGGCGTGCGGATCTTTGGTGCCGGTGCTAGCCCATAGCAGGCGCTGAGGTAGTGCGCCGGCGTTGGCGGCGCGCAGGAAGCGCGGGGAGGCCAACAACTCTCGATAAGCCTTGTAGGTCCGCTGAGCCACGGCTATGCCGAGTCGGGTTGTCAGCGAGCCCGGAACCTTGTCGGCGACTGCGACATCCCAGCGGCTGACGAAGAGCGAGGCGACCGAGGCGACTGCCGGATTCAGCCCCGCCGCGATGCGCCGCTCGACGCCGCGCAGGTAGGACTCGGCAGCCGCGACGTATTGCTCGCGTGAAAAAAGCAGCGTGACGTTGATGGGAACGCCGGCAAAGATAGCCGCCTCGATGGCAGGCAGCCCTTCCGCAGTGCCGGGAATCTTAATGAACAGGTTGGGCTTGCCGCCACGCCGGTGAAGCTCGAGCGCCGCCTCGACGGTCTTGTCGCTGTCATGAGCTAAGGCGGGCGAGACTTCCAGCGACACCCAGCCGTCGATCCCATTTGTCCGGGCGAAAACAGGTTGAAACAACTCGGCGGCACGGGTCAAATCTGCCAGGGCCAGATCGAAAAAAAGATCCTCAGCCGATTTCGTCGGCAATGCCTGCCGGGAAATGTCGACGTCATAGGTTGTGCTGCTGTTGATCGCATGATTGAAGATTGTGGGGTTCGACGTCAGTCCCGACACCGAGAGCTTGTCGATGTAACGTTGCAGAGTGCCATCGTTGAGCAAATCGCGAGTGATGTTGTCGAGCCACAAGCTTTGACCGAAATCGTGAAGCGTTCTTGTCGGATTCATCGCGCTACCTCCGTATTGAATGCGACGGGCATAGACGCGGCGCGAGGCGACCGATGTGCTCCGGTCGTCCGGCGACGGGATTGGATGACGCCGTTGTTCACACCGAAGCACTTCAGATATCCAAAGACCGCGCTTAACGTCACGCCATTAGTTTTGTCTCTTGTGCGCATTTGACAAGCGACAAATATTGCGCGTCAACCTCAGAAAAGATGATAGGTGCGGATAGACTTGCATCCTTCGATAGCAGCTCGAGCGGCCGCGGTTCAATGCGAGAAGGTGGAGCATCGCTCATGCCGGTTCTAAGCAGCCACCGCTCAACTCACCACCTAATTCTGTGCCTGTGCTTGTGCATCCTCAATTGCGCATGAACGCCGGGACAATCGGCACCCTTCGCTGCCCGTTCGATCAGCTCGCTGGTCTTCGAGAAATCATACGGCGTTTCGGTTAGCGGACAGAGCTGCGGCACAACAAAATAGTCAAGAGCGCAGGCTTAGCCGGTAGGAAGTATGATCAGGCGCTGCGCGCGCCACGGGCAACCGGTACGGCGACCGGGGTGTTGCTCGATGTCGCTCCATCTGCAAGATATAGATCGTTGACATCGTCGGTGCAGCTGACCACCCGGACGTGGCACTGCCGAGCTCGATAGAATGCAAAGACTCAACGGGCGTCCTTTAGTTTCAGAGGGTCGAATGTTTCTCCTCGGTGGCGACTGTCCGGCCGTCATGAGGGGCACGATACGACTATCTGACCTCTGTCCGACGGAAGGGGTCCGCCATATCGTCGTGACCGCTGCGACTGCTGAAAAACATCAGTGCCATCAGCCCGCAACCGACTAGCAGGGAGAAGAATGTTCCGAGGCCAAGGGCTATCCAGCCATGCTTTCCGATTTCCACACCGGTGGTCGCTCCCCACGTAACAACAGCTCCAGCGCCGGTGAGCAACAATATGGCTGTTAGAATGGTCAACAGAGTGATTTCCGCGCCTTTAGTCTTCCTCATATCCTGCTCTCGTTCTTCGGCCCGACGAGGTTTCAAGTGCGTAGGGCTGCAAGTTTGCGGCGGCCTGACTGATCCGTTACATGCACGAGGGGACAACGTGCTCTAATCCGCGCTCGTATGGTGGTCCTGCATCGCCGATCGACCGACCTGTCCGGCTGTCATTCCGAAACCGACAGAAAGGTCAGACCTCTTGTGCGCCTGCCGGGTGTCTCGAAGTCGATCGGCTGACGCTTCTCGGCTTCGAAATTGGCCATTGATTTCTCCTATGCCGCAGTGGGCCCTGGGTCATCATTAAACGGCTTGCTCTGCCGCCGCGCCGCCCTGCGCACGAGTGGCACTACCTCGGCATCTGACTGAGCCACGTTTTGCACCCTGACAACGTTCAAACAGCCGGCAACGAAGTATGGCATTTGGTCGCCGACCTGGAGTCCGATCAAAGCCACACCTAGCGGTGTCAAAACTGAAATGCGGGCAAGATCCGCTTGACACTCCTCGGGCCAGACCAGTTGGACCCTTCGCCGAGGAACGCCCCAGTTGGTGGAATAGGTGACCCACGATCCTATGGTCACGAACGAGGGGAGATCCTCCGGCTCTTCGGGTACGATCTCGGCCCGGTTGATCTCACCCATAAGGAAGATCCCGTCCAAGTCTCCTTGTCGGGCGGCAATGTGGGCGAGCTGTTCGAGCCGTGGATAGTCAGATGCGGTGAGCGCGATTTTTGGAAGAGGCAGCATGACAAACTCCTTCTGCTTCAATTCGATCTCTCGGGTGGAGATCACGAAAGCTGGAAAAGAGCCCGGACGGCGCGCACACCGTCCGGCTAACCGCCTGCATGAAGGAGGCCGGCGTGAAGATCAAAGCGCGCCGCACGCTTATCAATGTCGATCCTATAAGCCATAACACAACCAATATAGTGACCTTAGCCCGTCGGCGACATTGCGGCGAAACCGCACAGTCGCTTGCAACACTGAAGCTCGAGTGAAAGAGCCCTGCTAGGTGAAGCAGGCGGGTGGCCATCCGCCTACACAATTGTACACGCACATAGTACGCGGGACAGTATTTCGGTCCGCATTTGAGGGCCCTAACTCTGTCGCCTTAATCGGGCCGGGCTGGCCTTTGACGTGAATGTGAGCCGCAGTTCCGCAACACGTCGTTATATTGCGCTGGATCCACCTGCGCGGAACAACGAATGGCATCCACGACATGCGACGCCGATCAGAGTTCAGTGAGGCCAAAGACGGCGAGGCCCTTGCTCTAAGCGGCTGGCGGGTGATCGCGCTCTGCGGATTGTATGCGTTTTTTGGCGCTCTGGCGGCCGCAATTGCTGCCTTGGTCGGCACTTTCCCTCATTGGATCTGAACCGTTCGATTGTGAACGAGTGCTGGCGAGTGGCCCCGGGCATGCCGGTCGACCTCGCACAATGGCGCCAAACCTTACAGTGGCGATGTGCGTCTGTCTCGGCTAAGCAAGATGGGTCGCGAAAACATACCCTCCACTAGCAGTTGGGGCAGCGAAGGCATGTTCCTCCTTGCCGTTCTCGTCCTTCCTTTTGTCGGGAGCTTCATTGCGGCGCTCCTGCGGGTCCATGCGCGCAATGCTGCGGCATGGCTCGCCGGAGGAGTTGCACTTGCAGCCTTTTGCATCATTGCTGTGGCCTATCCGAGCCTGACGCACGGCGGGGTCGTCGGCTGGCGCACGGCGTGGATTGCCGAACTTGAGCTTTCGTTCGCACTGAGACTCGATGGCTTCGCCTGGGCGTTCGCCATGCTGGTCACCGGCATCGGATTTCTGGTGGTGCTGTACGCCCGCTATTACATGTCGCCTAGCGATCCCGTTCCGCGGTTCTTTTCTCTCCTGCTCGCCTTCATGGGGGCGATGCTGGGGATCGTGCTCTCCGGCAATCTGCTCCAGCTCGTTTTCTTTTGGGAGCTGACCAGCCTGTTTTCGTTCTTGCTGATCAGCTATTGGCATCACAATTCGGCTGCGAGGGACGGCGCACGGATGGCGCTGGTGATCACCTCGAGCGGCGGACTCTGCCTCTTTGCCGGCGTCCTGCTGATAGGTCACGTCGTCGGCAGCTACGACCTGGACAAGGTGTTGGCGTCAGGAGAGGCGATCCGTTCGCATCCGCTCTATGTTCCCGCGCTCGTGCTGATCCTGCTCGGCGCCCTGACCAAGAGCGCTCAATTTCCCTTCCATTTTTGGCTGCCGCACGCGATGGCTGCTCCGACTCCCGTATCCGCCTATCTGCACTCGGCAACGATGGTGAAGGCGGGTGTGTTTCTTTTGGTCAGACTCTGGCCCGCCCTCGGCGGATCGAACGAATGGCTGTGGCTGGTAGGATCGGCCGGTCTGATCACCTTTCTGCTGGGCGCGTTTCTCGCGGTATTCCAGCAGGATCTAAAGGGCCTGCTGGCTTACTCGACCATCAGCCATCTTGGCTTGATCACGCTCTTGACTGGGCTGGACACGCCGTTCGGGCAGATCGCGGCGATCTTTCATATCATGAACCATGCCACCTTCAAGGCCTCGCTGTTCATGGCTGCGGGCATCATCGACCACGAAACCGGCACGCGCGACATTCGGCGCTTGAGCGGTCTCTACGCCTTCATGCCGATCACCGCGACGCTGGCCATGGTTGCGGCCGGATCGATGGCCGGCGTGCCGCTGCTGAATGGCTTCCTCTCGAAAGAGATGTTTTTCGCCGAGACAATCGAAGTCCATGACAATTCATTCGTCGATCAGGCGCTTCCCTACATCGTCACTGCGGCAAGCACTTTCACCGTTGCCTATTCTCTCCGGTTCATTCGCGACGTGTTCTTCGGTCCCGCCCCCGTCGGCCTTCCGCACACGCCTCACGAGCCGCCCCTCCTGATGCGGCTTCCAGCCGAGCTTCTCGTGCTTGCATGCGTCGTGGTGGGCATCGCCCCGGCGTTGACCGTTGCACCGGTCCTCGATACCGCCGCTGCCGCCGTGCTCGGTTCCAACATGCCGGAGTACAGTCTCAGGATCTGGCACGGCTTCACGCCCGAATTGCTGATGAGCGGCCTGGCGATGGTTGGCGGCGTCGGGGTCTATGTGATGCTGCGCTCCTACCTTCTCGTTCACGAGGGGCCGCCTCTACTCGGCCGGTTCAGCGGGAAGCAGATCTTCGACTGGATGATGGTGACGTTATCCTGGCGTCTTGCACGCTGGCTCGAGAGCAAGCTCGGGACGAGACGTCTCCAGCCACAATTGAGGGTCCTGGTCGGCACGGCGTTCCTCGCCGCCTTGCTGCCGCTCTTTTCGCGCGGCGTCCCGCTGGCGGATCCCCTGCGGACTACATTTGACCTTGCGTTCGCTTTGCTTTGGACGGTCGGAGCCACCTGCGCGGTCGGCGCCGCGATTCAGGCCAAATTTCATCGTGTCGTCGCGCTGATCCTGCTCGGGTCTGCCGGTCTCGTGACCTGCGTCACCTTCGTATGGCTATCGGCTCCCGACGTGGCCCTGACGCAGATCGTCGTCGAGACGGTCACGACAGTGCTCCTGCTACTCGGCTTGCGATGGTTGCCAAAACGTATCGCCCCGGCCGGGGCGGAAGCGCCAGCCGGCAGGATTCGATGGCACCGCGTGCGTGACTTCGCTATCGCGCTCTCCGTCGGCGTCGGATTGGCGACGCTCGCGTTTGCAGCCATGCAGCATCCCGATGCGAACAGCATCTCGCGATACTTCGTCGAAAACGCCTATACTAAAGGTGGCGGAACCAACGTGGTCAACGTCATCCTGGTGGACTTCCGCGGATTCGACACAATGGGTGAGATCACAGTTCTCGCCGTCGTTGCGCTCACCGTCTACGCGCTGTTGCGCCGCTTCCGTCCGGCGCCGGAGAGCATCCCCGTTCCCGAACAGCAGCACGCCCAGGACAGCCACGACGAGGCGCATCCCGACCGACAGAAGGGTGACACCGCCAAGGATACGACGGAGACGGCGTCGCTCATGATGAGGCTGATGTTTCCCGTGATCGGTGTCGTGGCAGTCTTCCTGCTGTTGCGCGGGCACGATCTTCCGGGCGGAGGCTTCGTGGCCGGCGTCGCCATGGCGACCGCGTTCATCCTGCAGTACATGGCTCGCGGCACGTCATGGGTGGAAGCTCGTCTGCACGTCATGCCGGTACGTTGGATGGGGATCGGGCTTCTGCTCGCCGGGTGCACGGGGGCCGCCGCCTGCGTTTTCGGATATCCGTTTCTGACCTCGTACTTTGCGTATGCCGAGCTGCCGCTGGTCGGCCGCGTACCCACGGCGAGCGCGTTCCTTTTCGACGTCGGCGTGTTCTCACTCGTCATCGGCGCTACTGTGCTGATGCTCATCGCGATCGCGCATCAATCGCTGCGTCGCTACGCAGTTCCGCCTCAGAGCGGCCGAGGCTCGGCCAGTGAGCCATCGAGGGAGGAACTGGTCTGATGGAGTTCGTGCTGGCGATCGGTATCGGTACGCTTGCGGCGTCCGGCGCTTGGCTGATCCTCAGACCGCGCACCTTTCAGGTTATCATCGGCCTGTCGTTGCTTTCCTACTCGGTCAATCTGTTCATCGTGGCCATGGGGCGAGTGCGGACGGGGGCACCGGTGTTCATCGCAAAGGAGGCCGGAGATCCTGCGCGGTATGCCGATCCGCTCCCGCAGGCGCTGGTACTGACTGCAATTGTCATCAGTTTCGCGACCACCGCGCTCTTCCTCGTGGTGCTGCTGGCATCCCGCGGCCTCGCCCGGACCGATCATGTCGACGGCCAGGAGCCGGAAGCGTGAGCGGCGCCTCTGGTCTGATCATTGCCCCGATCCTCCTGCCCCTGCTGGCAGGTGCCGGCATGCTGCTGCTCAACGGAGAGAGGCACCGGTGGATCGTTGCCGGTCTCAACGTCGGAACAACCGTTGCCCTCGTTTGCATTGCCACGATCCTGCTCAGAATCTCCGATACCGGCACAAGCGACGTCTATCGTCTGGGCAATTGGCCTGCGCCGTTCGGAATTGTCCTCGTTCTCGATCGGCTGTCGGCTCTGATGCTGCTGCTGACCAGTGCCCTCGCGCTGGCCTCAGTTGTGTACTCCCTTGCACGCTGGCACCGGGCAGGCGCGCATTTCCATTCGCTGTTTCAATTCCTGATGATGGGCCTCAACGGCGCCTTCCTCACGGGCGATCTCTTCAACCTGTTCGTGTTCTTCGAGTTGTTGCTGGGGGCGTCATACGGCCTTCTGCTGCACGGATCCGGCCTTGCACGGGTGAAGGCAGGGCTGCATTACATCGTCGTCAACCTCGCCGCCTCGCTGTTGTTTCTGATCGGAGTCAGCCTGATCTACGGCGTGACCGGAACGCTCAACATGGCGGATCTCGCGGCACGCGTGCCGGCGGTCGCCGCCGAGAGCCGCGGCTTGCTCGAAGCAGGTGCAGGCGTGCTTGCGGTTGCCTTCCTGCTCAAGGCGGGAATGTGGCCCTTGAACTTCTGGCTGCCGACCGCCTACGCCGCCGCAAGTCCGCCGGTGGCGTCGATCTTCGCGATTATGACGAAGGTCGGCGTCTATATCGTGCTGCGCCTGTCGCTCTTGCTGTTCGGCGAGGACGCTGGCGCATCGGCCGGCTTCGGCAGGGAGTTCTTGTTGTTGGCCGGCTTGGCGACGATCCTGTTCGGAGCGATCGGCACACTGGCCTCGCAAGACACCGCCCGACTCGGCGGCTTCTCGGTGCTGATATCCTCTGGAACGGTGCTCGCCGCCACGGGGATGGGACAGGTCGGCGTCACCAGTGGCGCGCTTTTTTACCTGGTCAGCTCGACGCTCGGCATCGGCGCATTCTTTCTCCTCGTCGAGCTCATCGAGCGCGGCCGTGAACCCGGAGCGGACATGATCGCTGTCACGCGCGAGGCCTATGGAGAGGAGGACGAGAGGGACGAAGCCGAGGAGGACGTCGGCACCGCCATCGTGGCGACCATGGGATTGCTCGGCGTCGCCTTCATCGGCTGCGCGGTGGTCATCGCCGGCCTGCCGCCGCTGTCCGGATTCATCGCCAAATTCGCGCTGCTCGCGGCGGCGCTGCATCCGTCCGATCATCGGGGCGGTGCCATTCCCGGGAGCGGATGGGCGCTGCTCACGGTATTGATCCTGTCGGGTTTCGCGACCTTGGTCGCGATGGCACGCGCGGGAATCCGCATCTTTTGGGCCTCGCCCGATCGCACGGTGCCGCGCGTGCGCGTGATCGAGATGGCGCCGATCATGTTCCTGCTGTTCATCTGCGCTGCGCAGACGGTCCTGGCGGGTCCCGTGATCCGCTTCATGCAGGCCACTGCGCAATCGCTCCACGCGCCGGCGCGTTACGTCAGCGACGTCTTGGAGACTGGCGCCAGGGGCAGCCGACAAGTGGAGGGCAAATGACACGCTTGATGCCTTTTCCGATCGTGAGCTCCTGCCTGCTCGCATTGTGGCTGCTGCTCAATCAAGCTGTCACGTTTGGGCACATCCTGCTTGGCTGCGTGGTCGCGCTCGTCGGCGGACGGATCCTGACCGTACTGGAATTACCGAGCCTGCGGGTCAGGCGACCCGGCGTCATTCTGCGACTGTTGGCACTGGTCACCGTCGACATCGCTCGCTCGAATCTAGCGGTGGGGCGGATCGTTCTCGGCTTTGGACGGCGACAGCGAGCGCCGGGCTTTGTGGAGATTCCCCTCGACATGCGCGACCCCTACGGGCTGGCCTCGCTCGCCTGCATCATTACGTCAACCCCGGGGACGCTGTGGGTGAATTTCGACGCCAAAAGAGGGGCGTTGACCATCCACGTTCTGGACCTCTTCGATGAAGAGGAGTGGATCCGTACCATCAAGGACCGCTACGAACGTCATCTCCTGGAGATATTCGAATGAGCCAGCTCATGCTGACCTACTCGCTCCTGGTCGCGCAAGTGTTGCTGGGATTGGCGATCGGCTGCGGCGCTTTGCGCATCTTCCTCGGACCGCGCGCGCAGGATCGCGTTCTCGGTTTCGACACGTTGTCCGTCAACGCGATGTTGTTGCTGCTGACGGTTGGGATTCGAACGGGCGAGGCGCTCTATTTCGAGGCGGCTCTGGCCATGGCCCTGTTCGGCTTCGTCGGTACAGTTGCCCTGGCCAAGTTCCTCCTTCGCGGCGAGGTGATCGAATGAACGGCGTCGAGCACCTTCCTCCCTGGGCTGCCGTACTCACTGCGGTCCTGGTTTTCACGGGGGCCTCCGTCACACTGATCGGCTCGCTGGGTCTTTTGCGGCTAGGCACATTCTACGAGCGGGTCCATGCGCCGACGCTCGGCACGACGCTCGGCACCGTCTTCATCGCCGCCGCCTCGATGGTCTGCTTCTCGGTTCTGGAGAGCAGAGCTGTGCTGCACGAAATCCTGATCGTCGTACTCGGCACGGTGACCACCCCGATCGCGCTGACCATTCTCGTCGGCGCAGCCCGCTTTCGCGACACAGCGGAACGGGCCCAGCTGGGTGAACCAGCGGATAGGTAGGCGGGGCGCTGCCTCATGCGGCGGTTCCAGCCGACGCTCCGGCGGGCAAGCCAGGCTAAATGTCGCAATTGATCTCCCGCGGCGCATGCTTAAGTCCATTGTAGGCATGATGCTGAACTGCGTGCACGTTCGCCGTCTTCAGCCGGCCGATCGTCGGCCCTCGCCGGCCGCCTGATCTTGCGGATGTCGCTCGAAGCTCTGCGGCATCCCAAATAGAGGACGTTTTGACCAAAGTGCGACCAGACATTCAGGAGAACCGGCTGCAAATCGGCATGTGACCCGGGCGCTTTTGTATCGCCCGGGCACGGCAACTCAACGATTCTGACCAAGCTGGGAGTTCCTATGTCTGTCTTTTTGGCACTGCTCGTCCTGACCTCGTGGATCCTATTTGTCTGGATTTACGATCCCGACGGATTCCGCGCGGCCTTCGCTCGCCGTCCGCCGCCGATCCCGCATCACCGAGAAGGGTGACGCTGGAAGGTGCTTTGTCACCTCGCGCTGCCGCCCGCACGGTTTTGACCGCGACATGCTCCTGCGCTCCGGATCTCGGGGCCGCCTGTGTGCGGCCGGGCCACGAGCCGACCTTCAGGCAATCAAATCGCCGCCTTGCCGAGATCGCCTCGGCGAGGTTGGCGCCAATATAAGGGTTCTGATATGATCATCGTCGCTGCGACGGATTTTTCTACGCGTTCTCATCGCGCTTTGCGTCAAGCTGGCCTTCTGGCTCGCGCCCGCCGTGCCGAGCTGCACCTTGTTCACATCGTTGATGAAGACCTGCCCGCCGATCTGGTCCGCATGGAAGAGCGCGAGGCTCAGCGGGTGCTGACAGAGCAAATTGGGTCCATGCCCGAGCTGCATGACGCGCGTTGTCATGCGACCGTGAGCAGGGGTCACCCCTCCGACGGGATCTTGCGCGCGAGCGCCGCGGTCGGCGCCGATCTCATCGTGATGGGGGCCCATCGCAAGCAGTTTCTGCGTGATATCTTTACGGGGACCACTATCGAGCGTGTCATTCGCGGAGGAAAGTATCCCGTTCTGATGGTGAACAACGAGGCGCAGCGGCACTACGAACGGGTTCTGGTGCCGGTCGACATGTCGGAAACATCGGCCGACGCCATCCGCTTCGGTTTGTCGGCCGGGCTGTTGGAAGACGGAGCAACGCTTCTTCACGCCTTCTCGTCGGTGGCTAAGAGACGATTGCTCAGCTCTGGTGCGAGCTCCGACATCATCAGCGGATATGTCGATAGCGAGCGCCACGGGGCGATGGAGGAAATGAGCGCTTTTCTCGTGGCCAATGAGTTCGGCACCCAGCGATGGTCGCTCAGGGTCGACGAGGGCCTTCCCATGCAGGTGATCGCGCGTGCGGTTGCGGAAAAGCGACCGGACATGCTCGTACTGGGTACTCACGGCCGATCTGGGTTGCTCCGAGCGTTGATTGGCAGCGTCACAGAAGAAGTTCTGCGGTCCGTGAACGTGGACGTTCTCATCGTTCCTCCCACTCGCCCTGACCTCAGACTTCCAAAGGTGGCCACGGCTGCCTCCTCTGAGGCGTGACGGATCGATCGGGAATTCGCCGCGCAGGTCTCATCCAGCACCAGGCGCGGAATCCCCTACACAGCAAGCATGGCGTTCGCAGGCATTCCATGTCCGCGGATCGCCATGCACCGCGTCCACCCGAATTGGCTCAGCGGCGGCTTCGCCCAGCGTCGCGAACGGATGATTTCCGTCGGGTTCGTTTGGCTGGTCGCGTGATTTTTGGGGGATCGCTGGCCGGAAAAGTTTCCCGCAGCTGCCGGTCCAGTTCCTCGTCCAGTTCTCGCTTTTCTCGCTGCTTCGATGTTTCGTATTCCTTCGGCATTATCAATCTCCGCGTTTAGCAGGTGATCGGCCGTCGTTTGCCAGAGAACCTCGTGACAAATGTACATGATACAACAAAAAGCGAGCGGAATTGAGGTTTTTACTTCAGAAGGGCTCTGAATAGCCCGCGGAAGATGTTTACCGCAAGCGCACAGCAAGGCAGACCACGCCGTCATCTGCTGCTCACCTGGATTTGGTGTGCCGGTGAGGCGCAAACTTACCGCCCTGCAGGATAGCTCGTGAAGGAATCTTCGGCGCTTGACGAGTCAGTGACTGCGATCATTGCTGCGAACGGGTAGCTCATTTCTAGCAAGATCGGGTCGCCCGGACAGAGGCGATCAATCACTGAAAGCTACTGGCAGAGGGAGGGCCGCACCTTCTTGCGGTCTGAGAAGGGTCTTCCGTTCTTCTTGAGGCACTATGCGTTCCTGACGAAATGTCGCATTTGACTTTATGCTAGCACTGCCCACTTGAACTTTATCATGTTGAGGTTGGCAACATTCTTTCTGGGCCTGTGTCTCGCAGGTTATCCGATCGCGGGCGAATAGCCCCGAGCTCAGCGTGCTTGTCCGCTCCGAGCTCGGGGCGCTCCAGCAGGCAAACTAAAGCGCATCGCGTTCGGTCGAGCCCAAAACGCCTGCAAGCATGTCGGACCGCGCCGTACGTACAGGCGTATGCATCCGATGCAATCAATCAAGTCCGAGCAGCCGAATTCCGCCAGCTCAGATCGGTCCAGAAGCTCGGGCCGCTTCATTTCGTGGAACGAGCTCTACTCAAACTGGCGCGGCGACGGGAGCCACACCACCAGACAAAGCAAAGTCTGCGGCCTGAGTCGGCCCAAGCATATCTTGTCGGGCCACCACCCGAACGCAAAAAATGGAGAGAGCACGATGTCAACAACATCAACTAATACGACCATGCGCAGCGAGATCAAGCCGCCGATAACGCTCACAGCCGATGATTACAAGCGACTGTCGCTGCTCGCGCGAGCAGCGGAGAACAAAATGCCTGATGTGGCTTCTGTATTAACCGAGGAGCTGGAGCGGGCACACGTGCTTGCGGATGGTCATCCTGCACAGACTGTTTGCATGGGCTCTGAAGTGCGGTTCCGGGACGACTCGACCGGGACCGTTCGGACTGCGACGCTCGTTTATCCGGACGATGCGGACATCTCCCGACGAAGAATTTCCGTCCTGACGCCCGTTGGCGCCGCACTGATTGGCCTTAGTGCCGGTAACTCGATCACTTGGGAGACGCGGACCGGCGACCTCCGACGATTGACGGTCCTTGAGGTCCGCGGGCCACAGATTGCCTGAGGCACCGAAGGGCACTGGTGATCGCGATGAAACACCGCGGGGCAGGTGCTTATTCGGTGCCCCGCGGAATGAATAACGTCTGCGCTCGGCGTTCGTAGCTAGAACCCTATAAACAGAGACGGATGACAACACTGTGCTGAGTACTTCTCACCACTACGTGGATCCAACGGACGAAGCTGAGCGAGACTTCCTTGAGAGTTTGATCCGCGAAGACTTTGAGCACTGTTATCCCGACGATACAATTGAAAAACTTCGCCGACGGGCCTCCCATTCGAGATATGACAAAGGACTTCTTCGCGATTGGATGGGCTTAGCGGCAGCACGAGCCGGGACGTTTCCGGCCCGCATGTGACCTATTCGCGCTGCTTGAACGGTATAGTTACTCTGCGGACCAGGAGCGGTGTATTTCGTGAACGCAGTCGCATCAGCCAGGTAGATGCGCCGCTATTCGCCGCAATGGTCGCAACGTCAGCAAGGGCTATGTTTGAGTTGCTATGAGCCACGCAATTGAGTTTGATATGCGCGTTACGCGGCGCCTTCTGCATGGCGGACGCTTGCAATTGGGCATTTAGCCGGACGGTAGACTCGCCCCGTCCGGATTCTCTCTCGATCCAACAGGTTGTTCCAACGCTTGCTTGCGGGAGCTCGCGTCGGTTTATCTTGACGAAATGAGTGTAGTGATGCCTCTACCTTCCATCGCGTTAACCGAATCCGACTATACGCGCCTAAAAACACTCGCGCGCGTAGCTGCGCAGCAAGGAGGCAGATGGGATGTGTCTGCTTGCTGAAATCAATCGAGCAAATATCCTCTCGGATAACGCTCCCGAGGTCAAATCACTCGTAGCGATCGGCTCTTGGGTCGCGTTCTGGACGAATTGGGGCATTCGCAGACGCAGACGCACGGTGCAGTTGGTCTGGCCTGAAGACCTCACGTCCAATCCGACTCAGATTTCCGTTCTATCGGGTTTGGGGGCCGCGCTTGTCGGCCTCAGGCGGGGGATCACATGCCATACTTCACCGTGGAAGGGATGGATGTCCTCAGAATCGAGACCGTGAATCAAGCCGAGTGATTATCGCCGATAGCTTCGAGCGGGTCCAGCGGTCGAATATCGTCAGCATGGCATTGTGTCCCTCCAGTTTGTGGACGGCTCGTCGGTCGCCACCCTCTCGCTAACGGGCGGGAAATTCACAGCATCGGCGGGGGGTACTGCCGGCATCATGAGCGGATCCGTGCAATCGAGTGCGCTTGACGGCTGCGGGCCGATCGGGCGGATGAGAGAACAGCTGAGCGTTCGAAGTCAGCGCCCGCGTCACGACCCCAGGAGGTGCTCTACATCCGCCATGGAGGCATCTTGCAGTACGTTTTGTGTCAACTACTTGGAGATCGCTTGGAAGTATCTGCGTTCCCCATTTCGCAAATCGCAGGGTCCCTGCGCAAGAGAGCCAAGACGGTATGATGGACGAGCGTTCGACCCAATCGTTCCGTGCGAGCGAGCCGCCCTCGGATGCGGGAAGCACGCGAGTTTACCCGAAAGATCACGATAACGAACTCGTTGCCCGGTCTCATTGCTACAAGCCCCGAAGCGACAAGCCCCGAAATCGGTCGATTGACCTGAAATAGGCATTTCGCGCCCCGAAGAGGTTCGACAGGTGAACATTGCCTGTCGCCTGCTCAGAGCAAGTTCTCTCTAGGGAGGCCCCTAGAACCCGCTCACGCTGGTCTAGGGGCCGTTATCGATCACTCCATGAAAAGGTTGACCAATAGGACCATCGCGACGATGGCAACCACGAAGGATGCCGCCGTGACATAAGCTTCCCGTCTCTTGACGTCCCTTATCATCCCATTCTCCTTTCTAGTTCTCCACTCCTAGGACAGTCCCGACCGGCTTAGATCGTCCGGTGTACTGAACTCAATCGATCGACGCATCGGCGATCCGATCCGCGCGTGAGACTGAGATATGCTTCAGCGCGATGTCCAGCTCGTGCGGGTAGACGAGAACGAGGTCTTTGACTTCGCTTATTTTATCGCGATAGCGCACCTGAGGGCCCGTCCGAATGATGCCATTGAGGGGCGTGCTATCCTCGACTTCAGTGGCTCTCTCCATTTTCCCCGCGAGAAAGCGGGCCAGCCTAGGGAGTCGCTCCTCGTTTGACTTGGCTAGTGCGTTCAAACGGTGCATGTCGTCTGTCATCATCACAGTGCTCGGCAATAACACCGGTAGGGCGCTCTTCTTCCCACTGCTCAACGATGTCGGCGAGAGAAAGCGGCCCGGACGGTGCAATAGGCCGTCCGGCTAGACGAGCGGTTGCCGTCGTCCACTGTGTAGGTAGAGCGCGATGCGCAGGACGATCTCGATACCGAAGGTCATGGCGGCAATATAGGTCCGATTGGTACGAGTACCATTGTGTCGAAACCGCGCACCGTCCCGGAATTCTTTAGAAGGCTGATGGATTGGTTCTGCTCCATAAGACGAGCACTGCTTGTAAATCGAGAGCGGCGTAGTTGGACCGCCATGGACGATTACTTGGCCTTTAGCCGCAATCTCAATGTGACTCCGTTCGACGAGTAAGCGCATTCCATTGTTGGACGAGTACTTGGTCAAGACAATCGCGCCAGTGTGACGTTCTGGCAAATCAGCCTATTGGAAAGTAAATTACACCCGTGAGCCAGTTCGATAACTGACAAATCATGCGATGAGTAGAGGATCACATCTACTGCCTTCGCCGCAACTTCACTGGGCCACGCGGTTGCATCGCGAGCCCGAAGTTCGGCCTTTCAGATTGTCGTGTGGCATTTGTTGCGCAGCCAGTCGATCTCGAGCTGCTTGTCTCACGCAGGTTTGAGTTGTGCTTGAACTCTGGAGCAAGTCTCGCTGGAACGAGCGTCCATGATTCTCATTAGAGAAGTTGCGGGGAAGCGCAGGCAATCTAAATCAATGTCGCTGTTGCGAAGGCAATCGAGCGGCGTCAGTATTCTAGGCCGGCATGGAACAACGCTGCTGAAGACGGCCAGTGAGGTCAACACCGCTGACACATTCGGGTGCGAGTTGTGTCCGTATCAATCGGACCAAGACATATACTCGTCTCGGGCCCCACGCCCAGAGCGCGATTTTGACTACCGGATAGAGGGCTAGGGAAGACCCGCCACGATTTGATGGCGCCATTTGGGAGCTATGGAGCCGGCAACAAAGAAGGAATTCCTGCATGAACGAAACTCGCGACGTCGCAGTGATCGTCGGCAGCCTCCGCAAGGATTCTATCAATCGGAAGTTGGCGAATGCGCTTGCCGAGATCGCACCCGGATCGTTGAACCTTAACGAGGTCGAAATCGGCCATCTCCCGATCTACAATCAAGATAGTGACGACGCGCCGCCTCCTGTATGGACTTCCTTTCGTGAGCGCATTAGGGCTGCAGATGCCATTCTCTTCGTCACGCCGGAGCACAACCGGTCAGTGCCGGCCGCACTGAAGAACGCGATCGATATCGGATCGCGCCCGTACGGCAAGAGGGCTTGGAACGGCAAGCCCGGAGCGGTCGTCAGCGCTTCGCCGGGCGCCATCGGCGGATTCGGTGCTACCACCATTTGCGGCAGTCTCAGGTGTTTCTGAACGTGCCTGCGATGCCGCAGCTGAAGCCTATCTTGGCGGAGCCGACAAGCTCTTCGACGCTGATGGCAAGCTCGTCAACGAGGAGACACGCAAGTTCCTGCAGCAGTTCATGCATGCATTTGAGGCGTGGATCGTAGCCAACACCAAACGGTAGCGGAAAGGGACCATGGACTAAGCCGGACCGCCGTAAGCTCTAGCTAGGCGAAATCTCACAAGGATCGGAACTATGTGCGAGACCAAAGCGCTGCAAGCCCTGGACGGCATGCTTCCCGATCTGGAAGCTCTCTACAAGGATGTACACTCGCATCCGGAGCTCTCAATGCAGGAAACTCGCACCGCGGGATTGGCGGCGGACCGGCTGCGCGCCGCCGGCTACGAAGTGACAACCGGTATAGGTAAAACCGGCGTCGTTGGACTTCTGCGAAACGGTGAGGGACCTACGGTCATGCTGCGCGCCGAAATGGACGCGCTTCCGATCCAGGAGACGACCGGCCTTGCCTACGCGAGCAACGCGACAGCGACGGACAAGGAGGGCAATACGGTGCCGGTGTCGCACATGTGCGGCCACGACATGCACGTCACCTGGCTTGCGGGAGCCACCAAGCTCATGGCGGAAGCCAAAGTCTCTTGGCGGGGCACGCTCATGGCGGTCTTCCAGCCCGCGGAGGAGACGGGTGAAGGTGCGCGAGCCATGATTGACGACGGTCTATTCAAGCGCTTTCCGAAACCGGACGTGATCCTGGGCCAACACGTCATGGTTGGCCCTTCCGGGACGGTCGCAGGGCGAGCCGGCGCGATCACATCGGCGGCGGACAGCTTGCAGATACGTCTGTTTGGGCGAGGCGCCCACGGATCGATGCCGCAGGCCAGCATTGATCCGGTCGTGATGGCAGCCTCGACCGTACTGCGCCTGCAGACCATTGTATCGCGCGAACTGGCCGCCGCCGACGCGGCCGTACTGACGGTGGGCGTCCTGCAGGCAGGTACCAAGGAAAACGTCATCCCCGACGAGGCCATTATCAAGCTCAACGTGCGGACCTTCGATGCCGGAGTGCGCTCACGGATGCTGGCTGCGATCGAGCGGATCGCCAATGCCGAAGCGGCGGCTTCGGGAGCGTCGCGGCCGCCAGAGATCACGACCATCGATCGGTACCCTCTGAACGTGAACAACCAGGAAGCCAGCAGCCGGGTAGTGGATGCATTCTGCGGACATTTTGGCGTCGAGCGTGTTCGAGCGACGGGACCGGCCCCTGCCAGCGAGGACTTTGGATCATTCGGGTCAGAATGGCACGTGCCTTCTGTCTTCTGGTTCGTCGGCGGGACCGATCCCGAAGCTTACGCGAAGGCCAAGGAGGCGAACAAGATCAACGAACTTCCGGTGAACCACAGTCCCAAATTCGCACCCGTTCTCCATCCGACACTGCGGACCGGCGTCGAAGCGCTGGTCGTTGCAGCCCGCGCCTGGCTGCCGGGATAGGTGATGCTAACCGCCGGATCGACCAGCCAGCTCTAGCTGAAGGCGAGAAACGCCGATGGACAAGCTGCCTATCGTGCTCGACCTGACCGGGACTTTCGTCTTCGCACTTAGCGGGGCCTTGGCGGGGACCAAGCGCGGGCTGGACTTGTTCGGGGTCATGGTCTTGTCCTTCGCGGCGGGGAATTCGGGTGGCATCACCCGTGACCTCCTGATCGGCGCGGTCCCTCCAGGAGCCGTGGATGACTGGCGATATCTCGGCGTGTCGTTCCTCGCAGGTCTTGTTACCTTTTACTTCTCGCCCCTCATCGTGCGCCTAACGAACGCGGTGCTGTATTTCGACGCGGCGGGACTAGCCCTTTTCGCCGTCACAGGCTCATCGAAGGCGCTGTCGTTCGGACTCAATCCGGTGATGGCGACGGTACTTGGCATGGTCACAGGGATCGGCGGTGGCATGGCCCGCGACGTGCTGCTCGCCGAGATTCCGACCGTGCTGCGCGCCGATCTCTACGCGGTCGCGGCGCTGGCGGCGGCGGCCATCGTGGTGATCGGCCATATGCTGCAGCTACCGGTGGCCGCGGTGACGACCGTCGCGCTGATTTCGTGCTTCTTGCTTCGCGTCATGGCGATCAGGCGTGGTTGGCGGCTCCCGGTCGCGAAAGGGGTCAAACGACAAGACCTCGGAATCCAAAAGGAAGACTAGGCTCTCGACAGCGGCATGGCTCGTGGCGCCGCACATGATCAGCGCGACGGGTGGACACGGCGATGTACGGGGCAGTTTCCGTGCCGTGGGACTGTCCAGGGTCGCCGATTCGCCGGCCAAGATCCGCGAGCTAGTTCGCATGGAGCACGCCATTGACGGCTGAGCCGCTTCTTCGCCGATCCTCTGTCAGGTCTGTATTGGCAGGTCAGCGACGACCGCGGGCAGCTTCTGTGATCGCGCTCGCTGTGGGATTCCGCGATGGAGCTCCCGGCGGATCGGCTGAGCCTAGGTGAAACGCACCAGCACCAAGCGTTCGGACCGGGCGGCCAGCGCGTGCTGGTTGCCGAGCGCGCTGTCACGCTTACCGCAGACGGGAAGCCGGTGATCGTCCGCTTTGCGGTTGCCGAGGCTGCAATCGATCGACGAAGGCCGGAAGGACCTCAAACGGGTGCCATGGGGAGGGAGCGGAACCGTGAAGTGGCCCGACAGGCAGGGCGAGCCGGAGCAATTCGATCAGATCTGGTTCGCGGGCAACCACGCGGACATTGGGGGAAGCTATCCCGAGAATGAGTCTCGGCTGTCTGACATCACGCTCGATTGGATGGTGGAATTTATCACCGACAAGATCCCCGAGGCGGGTCGCGTAATCGTCGACAAGAGCCTGCTACGGCTCTATCCGTCGGCCGATGGAATGATGCACGACGAATGCATGGTCGGAATGGGCGGAACCGCGCTCCATTGGTCGAAAGCGATCCGCGACGTACCGGAGACCGCGCAACTTCACCAGACGGTCTATGAACGGCTCGCTATGAACTCGGTCCGCAACTTCACGAGCTTTGGTCCTTACAGGCCCGCGGCGTTGCGAAATCATCGAAAGGCGAAAGCGTTCTTCGAGCCGACCTCGATGGGGATAAACCCCCACGCTGGCGAGAGCGGTCAAATTGAAACGCAAACATCCGGGCCAACCACGGCCTGAGAAAATGGCGACCGAGACGGGTATTGGCAGGTCCCCCGTAAGGACACCAGGTGGTGAAAGCCCGGAGCCCGCTATCACGCCGCGACCTTTCCCAGCTTGTCGGCTGGCAGGGCCTCAACGTGCTGTGCCCAGCGCTGAAGTGCCTCGCGCATCTCAGTCGCATACCGAGCGCGGTTATATACCCCGGCAACGCCAGCCCGGTGGCCGCTGACGTGGTTTAGGATCGCCTCCACGATGTGTGGCAAGACGCCAAGCTTGTCGGCCATCACCGTGGACGCCGATCTCCGAAGATCGTGGATGGTCCAATGGGGTAGGGGGGCGCCCACGGCTTCCGCAATCCGTGCATCAAGCGCCGTCTTCGACTTTGACCAGCCGGAGAACCCACGATGCGGGTCACCGCTGCGTCGGGGTCCGTCACCAAAGAGGAAGGCTCGGCCGTTTTTGCGGTGCGGGAGTAGAGTTAGGGCGGCGGGCACCAATGGTAGCGAGTGCTCGCGATGGTTCTTGGTCCGGGCGGTTGGCAGCGTCCAGAGCCCCGATAAGGAATCCAGTTCGGCCCATTGCATGCTGCCCACTTCATCACGGCGTTGCGCTGTGAGCAGCAACAAACGCACAATGCGTCCGTAATCGTCGTCGCCACATGCCCGCCAGATGGCTGATAGCTCCGACTCCGTGAGGACCCGTTCGCGACTTCCCGGCTGCACGGGTCGGTTGGTGCCAAGAACCGGGTTCGCAGCAATGTCGAGGCCCTCGCGTATAGCCCAGTTGAACATTGAGGACAGGGCTGTGCGGGCGCGGGCTGCTGAGACCGCTCCATGAGCTGATGCGATGTCAGCGACACGAGCCGAGATATGACGTCGGGTGATCTGGAAGACCGAGACGGGATGCAGGGGTTTCCAGCTGACCAGTAGGTATCGTTCTACGTCCGAATAGGTCCGGGGCTTCAGCCTTTGCTTGGCATTACGAAGATATTGATCCGCGATTGCTCGCAGTGTGTCGGCCGCCTGCAGGCGCGCCTTGGCTTTCTCGTCCGCCGGATCTTTACCGTTGGCAACCAGGCCCAACAGCCGCTTAGCCTCCTTGCGTGCAAGCTCTGGTGTCCAGGGGGCGCCGTGAGGAGGACCGATGGTGACAAAGCGCTGCCGGCCGAACACTCGGTACTTAAGGACGTAGGTCGCTTGGTCCCGTTGACGCCGAATGCCGAAGCCACGCACTGCTTCGCGGTGGTCTGCATCCCAAATAGTCTCGCCCGGCTTGAGTGCTTGCACTGCGCGGATCGTGATATTCGAAACGGCCATCTATCGCCTCTGTAGCTACCAAGTAGCTACCACCATAGCCCCAATTGCAGCGCAGGTAAGGCGGAGGTCGACGGTCTTATATATTGATAATACTATCGTTTTCGTACGAATGGCGGGAATGGCGTAGTGCCGGCGGAGCCCTTGCTATGTCTGTGGAACAGGAGGTCGGTGGTTCGAGCCCACCCAACTGTACCATCCGCAAGATCACTCAGAGCTACATCGCAAGATCGGGCCATCGCAAGGTCGCTCGCCCTTAGCGCCCGGCGTGTCATCGCGTCCGCTTGCACTTCTCTGTCCCGTCACCCAAACTGACCGACACGACGCCTTAACGACGCCTAGTGACACCTTTGGGGGGATGCATGGGGATCGCCGGTTCAAGGAGTTTTTCGTTTGCGTTGATATCAGCGGTTGCCTTGGCGGCGCTGCTGCTGCCGGGCCGAAGTGAGGCCTACACGCCGGATCAGCAGCAGGCCTGTACGCCCGACGCGTTCCGGCTCTGTAGCCCCGAGATTCCCGACGTCGATCGCATCACGGCCTGCATGATCAGGAACAAGGCGCAGCTCTCGCCGGCCTGCCGCGTGTTCTTCCACGCCGATCCGGAGCCGCGTAGGGCGAGCGAACGCGTCGAGCGGCGGCCTGCCAAGCGGAAGGTCTCCAAATCGCACAAGGCGAAGAAGTCGGCCCACTGACCTGGCTCTCATCGCGCGCAGGCGAGGGGTCACCAGCTTGACGCGTGTCGTCGCGCAATCGTGCGCTTCGCGCGAAATGCGCGGTAGATCGTCTGGCTGCGATTTCAAGTCGGTCATGCGCGACAGACTGACGCCTTGTGACGCTGTCACGCAGCATCATCTGTGGGACTTGTGTGGTTTGCCAAATCCGTTCCGCCTGTGGAACGGATGGAGTGGGACGCGTGAGCGAATACTACAAGCAAGAGATCGATCGGCACTTCGCCTGGTTCGAAGCCAAGCTGCCGGAAAAGCCGGCGCGCTTCGTCGCGTGGCTGCGCAAGCCGTCGTCGCGCTATGTGCGGATTCCGCTCGCGATCCTCCTGATCATCGGCGGCATCTTCAGCTTCCTGCCGGTGCTCGGACTCTGGATGCTGCCGCTCGGACTCCTTTTGTTCGCGCAGGACGTTCCGTTCCTGCAGAAACCGACCGCGCAATTGCTCGGCTGGATCGAGCGCAAGTGGATCGAGCGCGAGCGCGCGAAAGCTGCCGGAAAACGCTAGGCACTGAGTCAAATCAAACGCTTAGCGCTTCCATTTGCGGTTGCGTCATAAGTTCGGTGTGACTCAAAAAGCAAAACGCGCCGGTAATCTTGGCCGCTTTGCGGATTGCAAGAAATTTTTTCTTTCGCGAATCAGCGTGCTGATTCATTTTCGCCTCCTGGGGTCAATCTGGAGGCCAACGTATGAACGTGATTGTTTTCGCTTCGCGTAAGGGGGGCTCGGGAAAAAGTACCCTGGCTGCTCACCTCGCCGCGCAAGTGCACAAGGCAACGAAGCCCTGTCTATTGATCGATGCCGATCCGCAGGGCTCGCTGACTCTCTGGCATAAACTGCGCGGCACCAACGAGCCGGCGATCAAGACGGCGGTGAACTCGGTCAGCGGGATCGTTGCCCAGGCCAAGCGTGACGGCATCGAGTGGGTGTTCATCGACACGCCGCCGAACCTCTCGGCCGTGGTCGACGACTCCATCAAGAACGCCACGATGGTGATCATTCCGGCGCGGCCCGGCGTGTTCGACGTCAACGCCGTGCAGGAAACCATCCAGACCTGCCGCTCGATGCGCAAGCCCTACGCCGTCGTGATCAACGGTGCGCCCGCGCAGCGTGACGGCGCCGAAAGCCGCATCGTCGCGATCGCGCGCGAGGCGCTGGCGAAATTCCGCGCACCGGTGTGGAGCGGCCAGATCACCAACCGCGCCGATCTGCTGATGGCGCTCGGCCAGGGCGAAGGCGCCCGCGAATATTATGCCGAAGGCCGCGCTGCCGCCGAGATCAATCGGCTGTGGGCCGCAATCGAACGCTCGATCAGGGCGATCCGCGGCACGGCGTCGGCGTCCGGTACGATGCACAAGCAGGCGGCGTAACAACGCCGTTTTGGTTTGAAATGGAAAGAACGCGCGGCTCCCGCGCGTTTTTTGTCGTCGAGAATATTGGAGTCATTCCGGGGCATGCGAAGCATGAGCCCGGAATCTCGAGATTCCGGATTCGATGCTCACGCATCGCTCCGGAATGACGGAGGGGATGCCCTCACGCCACCATCAGCAAATAAAACACGATCACCGGCGCCAGGGTCAGGATCACCGACCAGATGCCGACAGCCCATAAAATATCCTCGGTCGTAAAGCCCGGCTCGGCACCCGGCCTCACGGCAACAAAATTCCTGGAATTCACGACGCCCCCGCGTTGGTCTTGGCAATGCGGAAGGCTGTACGCGAGTGGTTTTAAAATCCCGGTTGGAATTTCGCGGGCATTTGCGCGCGGGTGCTACTTCGGATTAACCACAGCCCCGCGGTCGGTCGCGTTCGGCCGGGTGCCGTTCGCCTCAGTGCATTGCCCCGTCCCGATCGCGGATCGCGCCGAGATGCTCGTTGATCCGGAATACGATCAGGATGAACTCGGCGGCGATGCGCGAGAACACGATGCCGACGAAGACGCTCGCGATCGACGCGAGCAGCTGGATGAATCCGACGAACGGGCTGATCGCCATCGCCGTGAGGCTCCACAGGATGCCGGAGATCCCGAACAGCACGATGACCGCGATCACCAGCCAGTAGAACGTCTTGATGATCGTGGGCGTGATGAAGCGGTCCCACTGAAACAGATCCTGGAAATCGAACATCATGGTTCTCCCGGCCAGCCGAAATATGATTCGCGTCTCGTTCATCCTACTGCGTGACCGCCGGCATGATCACTTCATCCCGGGAGCCTGCGCCGCAGGCGTCCGTCGGGACGAGGCTTTCGCCGGGCCAATGGTTCGGGACGGCGCCAGGCGCCTCCGCGACCAGAGGTATCGATACCGCAGAAGCCCATTCGGTCTCGCCAAAGGCGAGCCCCGGACCGGGCGCCGGCAGTCCAGGGGCGAGCTATGCGAGTGGGCCGGTTGTGATTGCCGCAAATAACGGCCACAATCGGGCTTCCCTCCGGCATATCCTCACCCAATGACCACGCTGACCTTCGAAGACTTCAAGCCCGGCCGCTTCGGCACGTTCGGCCCGCGCCATGTTTCGCGCGAGGAGATCCTCGCCTTTGCCGCCGAATTCGACCCGCAGCCGATGCATCTCGACGAGGAGGCGGCGAAGAAATCCATGCTCCGCGGCCTGTCGGGCTCAGGCTGGCATCTCGGCTCGCTGATGATGCGGATGCTGTTCGACGGCTTCATCGGCCGCACCGCCTCGCTCGGCTCGCCCGGGGTCAACAAGATGCGCTGGGTGGCGCCGCTGCGTCCGGGCGACGATTTGACGCTGGATGTCGACGTCGTCGAGGCGCGCGTCTCGAAGAGCCGGCCCGAGACCGGCATCGTCACCTTCAAGGGCACCATCCGCAACGCGCGCGGCGAGATGCTGTGCGAGATGGAGTCGCCGATCATCGTCAGCCGCCGCGACGGCGCGAGCGCATAGGAGAGATCATGCGCTTTTTTGAAGATATCGAGATCGGCGCGCGGCGCGAGTTCGGCTGCTTCACCTTCACGCCCGAGGACATCAAGCGGTTCGCCGCGCAGTTCGATCCGCAGCGCTTCCATCTCGACGAGGAGGAGGGGCGCAACTCGCTGTTCGGCGGGCTCGCCGCATCGGGCTGGCATGTCGCCAGCGTCTGCATGAAGCTGCTCGTCGCCGACGGCAAGCGACTCGCCGCGGAAGCCGCCGCGCGCGGCGAACAGATCGCGGTCTGGGGGCCCTCGCCGGGCTTCCGCGAACTGCGCTGGATCCGCCCGGTGCTGGCAGGCGATACCATCAGTTTCACCAACCAGATCGAGACCAAGCGCACGTCCGAAAAGCGGCCCGAATGGGGCATCCTTCAGGCCCGCAACACCGGCGTCAATCAGCGCAATGAGGTGGTGTTCTCGTTCCTTGCGACGGCCTTCGTGCCGCGCCGGAATCCCGGTTCCTGATGTTGCCCGCGCGCCTCTGATGTTGCGCGGACGCCATGGTTAGCGAATGACTTCTGCTGCCGACGCAGTTGTGCGTTGCGTGGAACTCAGTTTTTGCTAACGCATTCTGAACCTTTGTCCCTGCCTTATGGTTTGAGGGCACGGACATCTGGCAAGAATGACTGGGGATACCATGGCAGATCGCAGCGCGCTGAAACTCGTCGGCATTATCTTCGCGACGGTAACGGTTGTGGTGATGCTGGCCACCGGAATGGTCGTGAAGGGCTTTGCCGACGGCAACTATTCCTTCGAGACCACCGCGAGCATCGACCGCTGATCGACCGTCTGTAACTGCCGGCGCTCGAGGCAGGTGGCGTGCATTTGCGCTTTTCAATGTGATCTGTCGGCAGGCTGCGTCACATTTCTTCCAAGCTTCAGTCTAACGATTCCAGATCAGCACCATCACGACCGTCGCGGCTGCCAATATGCCGATGAACCGGATCATGATCGTGCCGATGCCCTGCTGCGGCTGGCGCAGCGGAATCGGATCGGCGGCGTTATCCGGCCGGATGCTCTGCATGACTGCATCTCCAAATGGATGCCGGCAGGGCGCGGTCCGGACGCGAATTCCGGATCGGACGCGGGCTCGACATCCGACGTTCAAATCGGCTTCTGCAAAAAATTGACGTCGCGGAGTTTACACCGCGCTGAATAACGAATCGTTCTGCGCTGAATCAGGCCGCAAAGCGAAGCCGCCGCCCCCTGTTCAGGAGGCGGCGGCGATCAGTTTGGAAAACTGAAGTATCAGCTGTTGCGCAGGCCGTCGGCGGCGCGCTTCCACTGCGAGACGTTGTCGGCGATCATGCGCGTCGACTTCATCGCGGCCTGGCTGAGCTGGGCATAGCCGGAGATCTCGCGCTGGACGCGCTGGCCCTCGGCATGCAGCAGGTCACGCAGGCTCTCGAGCTCGCCGATCAGCTTCTCGATCTCGGCGAGCGAGGTGCCGGCGACGCGCTGGATCAGCGAATTGACGTTGCTGACGGTGGCATCGGTGTTGGTGTCGGTCGGCGCGGTCTCCGGGCTCGCCACCGGCCGGCGCAGATAGGCGATATCGTTGCGCACGAAGTCGCGGATGCCGGCTTCGACTTCCGAGACGGCGGCGAGGTTGGTGTCGACCTCGGACGTCGTTTCGACTTCGGCTTCCTCGGTACGGTTGGTGGCGTTCATCGGCTTTCCCCTTGTTCGCAATGGCGAAGCGCGGCTTGTCCCCCGCACGACGAATTGATGAAGTTACGGACCTATCAGTGCCGCCGAATTTGACCGCATCTGGGCCAAGTTGCGGCAATGCCTGATCATTTAACGCGATAGAGCTAACAGACCGTTCACCATGAGCGCTTGTAGCCGGCGCTGATGCTCTTGCTGGTGGTGCCCTGGGATGTCTCGCCGACCGAGCCGGAGACGGTAACGCCGTTGAACAGCTTCTGCTCGGCGCCGATCCGGCGCAGCCATCTGTCGTCGGAGGTCGACAGCGTCTGGCCTGCCGTGATGCTGGTGCCGGTGTCGTTAACGGACAGGCTCGCCGACTGATCGGTGTCGTAGCTGCGCGAGGGGTGGCTGATGATGCCGGGCACCGGGACCACGCCCTGCTGGATGAGGTTGTAGCCGTTCTGCAGCGTCAGCGAATATTGCTCCGACAGCGGCACCGACTTGCTCAAGGAGGTGCCGACCTTGCTCTGGTCGGCGGAGGGATCGACCCGCGCCTCGACCGAGGTCTTGTCCCAGATCGAGGCCACGCCGCCGGTCGAGATCGCGGCCCAGGCCGAGCCGCCGGACTGCGGCAGGCTGCCGCCATTGGCGAGCCGCTCCGACAATTGCTCCGACGTCGTCATGGTGCCTTGCCTTGCGACCGTCATGTCGGCGCCGATGCGGGTGTCGAGGAATGGCGAGATCGACTGCTTGACCGACACCGCCGACGAGCCGTTGGCGTTGTTGTTGGTCGACCAGGATGGATCCTTGCCGGCGACGCTGGCGGGCCTCGCCGCACGCTTCGGCGCCAGCGTGGGCAGGCTGGTGGAATCGGTGTCGAGCTGGCTCCAGTCGAGCTTGCTCTCGTCGATGTCCTTCAGAATGTCGGCGTCATTGGCATTGGCCGCCGGCGGCTCCTCGTCGGCCGCAGCCTCGGCGTTATCAGCTGCGGTATCCTGGGCGGCGGGAGCGATCTGCCATGGCGGGGTTTGCGCGGCGGCCGGCAGCGCCATCGCCAGGCTGAAGCCGGCTGCCAGCACCGGCAGTCTTGCCCAGCCAAATCGTAATGTGAAAGTCATTCCCAGCCCACAAATTCCAGAGCCGCAGCATGCATTGCCGTGCCGCAAAATTGTGGCATCGGCGCTCTGAAAGCAAGTGATCAACGCGTGATCGTCATGTCCGGGACAAACGCGCGGCGCGTTCGCGCGGCGCGTCCCGAGCGCGGCCGTTCGGGGCTGGCAAAACAGGCCGCCGCTGCCGGGGCGCCTGAACGCGAAGACGCGCTTCGCGCTTTAGCGCCCCGGACATGACGAAGGCGTGAAATCGAAAAGCCGTCAGACCGCGATGCGCGGCAGATGGATCGGGTAGCCGACGGTCTGCTCGACGAGGTCGAAACTGTCGACCAGCACGCGGAAGCTCGTCAGCTTGCCGGCCCTGAACTGCGCGAAATGCGCGATCCGGAGCGAGATCGGCTTGTTGGAGTCGAGTGCCGTCAGCGAATAGCGCAGCATCGAGGCTGCGGAATCCACGCCGAGCATGATCTGTTCCCGGTCGAAGCGGTGAACCCTGAGGTTCTCGCCGATCTGCCGGATCACCTCGAGCACCGCGGCCTTGCCGCGGCGCGCGCCGAAAAAGGAAAACAGGTCGATCGGCCCATAGATGGACCATTCGACCTCGTCGTCGAGCAGCGGCTCGATATCTGCAAGCTGGCGTTCGTTGATCGCGCGATGCAATGCGCGCGAAAAACGCCAGAGACTATGCTCTGTCATTTTGGCCTTGTCCTGAAACTGGATTTTCAAACGCAAACGGATGGCAGGGGGTCAGCGCCGACGCCTTGCCAGGTTGCTGCACATCGCTATTGCGGCCTGAAATAGTGCCGAACGGCAAAAACGCAAATGACTTTTTTGCAATGCACAATTGCGCCGAATTTTACCCGAATGTGACCGCCGACCTCTGGATTCTGGTTCCGACGCGCTTTTTTGATGCGAACCGGCATCCACCCCGCATCACGTGCGGGGCAGGCTTCGCGCGAAAACGCTCCGGTCGCCGCAATTCAGCGGTCGCGCTGCCGCACCGGTTGCCGCTCGATCACGATCTCGGCGTCGCGGATCGCCACCACCGCGAACAGCAGCGCGCCGCCGATGCCGCCGATCGCGGCGCCGAGCGGCATGAAGGTGAAAAACACCAGCGTTCCGCTGTCGATACCAGAGGTTCTGGCCAATCCGATCCAGCTAAGCCCGGCTCCGATGCCGAAGGCGGCGCCGCCAAGGGCGCCCAGCGCCAGGCCAAGCACAGCGAGCAATGCGATTTTCATGGTGATTTCAGCCCCGACCGCAACAAGCCCGGTAATAAGTCAGCGCCGGGCCGTCGAGGTTCAACGCCGGCGTTGCGAATTTGCCTGCACGATGTCGTCGTGCCCGGTCAGCGCCGCCGCGACGTCGCGCTCCAGCACCTGCTGGACGAGGTCGAAGGTGTCGATGATCTCGCGGATCTCGGTGATCTTGCCGTCGCGCAGCGTGTAGAACACCGCCACATCGAACTGCACCACGCGGGCGTTGTTGCGCTTGCGGAAGAACACGCGCAGCTGCGCGGCGACTTTGTCGCCCTGGGTCACCACGATCGGCGCCTCGTAGCGCATGTCCGAATAGCGCTCGTGGATCGTGGTCCACATCTGGCGCAGCGCGGCCTTGCCGCGGTGCTGGCCCATATGCGGGAGAATGTCGATCGGGGCGTTGGCGAGAAACGCGACGTCGTCGCTGCAGCGATCGAGCGCGCCCTCGATGCCGCCGGCATAATAAACGTCGAGGAAGTTCAAGACGCGCTGCCGGTTCAAATCCTCGCCCATGATCGACTCCGCCGGTCCGACTCGCTCTGGCCCGGCATTGTGAACCGGAGCATTCCACAATCAAGCAACATATGTTTGACGCGCGAGACGCGATTAGGTTCGGCAACCAGCGCGTGCATTGTGGCGCAAAATGCATGCGGCGCGCCGGTTCGCGCAATGCGACGACGGGCGGCTGTCGCGGTGCAGGCGGCGGTTTATTCCGCGCCTGCGCCGCTTAAATCTTCGCGCCCGCGGCCTTGCCGCGGCGCCGCCGGCCCGTATGCTTCGCGGCGGAAGGCGGCCGAACAGAGCCGCCCCGATGGGGAGAGACCAATGAAGCGCATCACCCACTTCGCCGCGATCCTGTCGCTGCTGGCATGCCCGGCGATCCCGCCCGCCTTCGCACACACGCCGCAGCAGCCTGCCCACCAGCTCTACAACGAAGGCGACCTGAAGCTCGAGAGCGGCGAGGCGATCAAGGATTTCTCGATCTCCTACGTCACCCACGGCACGCTGAACGCGAAGAAGTCGAACGCCATCCTGGTGGTGACCGCGATCTCGGGCAATCATCACCGGCTCGATTTCATGATCGGCCTCGGCAAGGCGCTCGACCCCGACAAGTATTTCATCGTCTGCACCGATGCGATCGGCAACGGGCTGACCACGTCTCCGAGCAATTCGAAGGCGCAGCCGCGGATGCAGTTCCCGAAATTCGCGATCCGCGACATGGTGGAATCGCAGTATCGGCTGATGAAGGAGAAGCTCGGTATCGACCATGTCGTCGCCGTGGTCGGCCCCTCGATGGGCGGCATGCAGGCGCTGCAATGGGGCGTCAGCCATCCGGACTTCATGGACGCGCTGGTTGCGATGGTGCCGCTTGCGAAGACGCCGGCCTGGTCGGTCGCGGTGATGGAGGCCTCGCGCAAGGCGATCATGAACGATCCGGCGTGGAAGGACGGCAATTACGAGGCGCCGCCGGAGAAGGGCCTCAAGCTGTTCCGCGATATCGTCGCGCTGCTCGCGGCGCGCACGCCCGACATGTATGCGGCGCAGTTCAAGTCCGGCCCCGACGTGCTGCCCTGGATGGCCGAGCAGGAGACCGCGCTGTGGAAGCTGTTCGACGCCAACGACTGGATCTACCAGAGCTGGGCCTATGACCGGCACGATGTCGGCACCACGGCCGGGTTCGGCGGCGACACCGCGAAGGCGCTGGCTTCGATCAAGGCGAAGACGCTGATCCTCACCGGCACCAAGGACCTGCTCAACCCCGAATTCGAGCCGAACCAGATGGGCCAGAACTTCGGAGGCGTGACCATCAAGACGATCAGCCCGGGCACCGTGACCGGCCACGCTTCGGCCGGCGGCTTCTTCCCGGCGGATGTCGAGTTTCTCAACCGCGAAACCGGGGTGTTCCTCGACGGCGTGACCGACGGCGGCAAGAAACTGGAGTGATCGGCTGAACCGGCCGCGCCTCGCAGACGTGGAGGCATGCGGCGGGCAGCTGTCCGCGAGTTAATGAAACCTCCGCCCGCGCCCCCGGTTGGTTCGGCGTGGGCGACGCATCCGCGATCAGGAGTTCCGTATGAGAAACACCATGCCGCTTGCCGTCGCCGCCCTGGTTGTCTCCAAATAAATCATGCGAGCGCGCACCGCGCGACGGTGAGCCGGCGTCGACACCGGCCACGAGGCCTTGAGCTCCTCCGGGGCCGGCCGGTGAAATCGCGCCGGCTCGCTGTCGCGGTGCGTTCGACAACAGCTAATCCGACGGCGCCGCGTTGCCGGCGGCGGGGTCGATGGTGAACCGCTTCGTCTTCCCGGAACCGGCCGTGCCGCTGCGCCGTTGATGCGGCAGCATTGCATTGGAGCCGTATCATGAAATCGATTGTCCTCGCGTCCGTCATTGCCGTCAGCGGGTTTGCCTTGGCGTCGCCTGCCGACGCCAAGGGTTGCATCAAGGGTGCGATCGTCGGCGGCGTCGCCGGTCATTATGCCGGCCATCACGGCATGCTCGGCGCCGCCGCCGGTTGCCTCTACGGCCGCCATCACGCCAAACAGCAGCGCCAGCAGCAGCCGCAGTCACAGCCCGCGCAGCAGGAGAAACTGTAGGGTCGGTTGTGACGCCACGTTCCGGGAGCGTGAAGCCACGCTCCAGAAACTTGAAGCACATTCCGGGAACGCCGTCCGCACCGGCCGCGTTGTCTCCATGCGTAACGGAGACGATGATGACGAAACCAAAGACAAAGACCATCCAGCCCGTTCCCGACGACAACAAGAGCCACAAGGGCCCCGGCAGCACCCCCAGCGTTCCCATCGACACCACCAAGGGCCATCGCGACGACGAGAAGCACAACATCCGCGAGCAGGCCGCGCACGGCAATCTGACCCAGAACACCAGCAACAAGCGATCGGGGTAGGGCGGCCACACTCTCGGTGTCGTCCTGGCGAAAGCCAGGACCCATGACCACCCAATTCAGTGATGAGCGGGATCGCGGCGCAATGTCGCGCAGCAATAGAGATATGGGGTAATGGGTCCCCTGAGTTCACAAACGAAGTGCAACACTTCCTTGAGGAGGTGTTGCCATGGGGCGGACTTACAAGCAGCTCTCTCTGGACGACCGATGCGAGATTGCCTGCCTATCGGCCAATGGCAGCTCGGTCCGGCAAATCGCGGCAGCTCTGGATCGCTCGCCATCAACGATCTCTCGGGAACTGAGGCGCAATCGGGGGAGCCAGGTCGGCTACAAGCCGAGCTATGCCCAGCACCAGATGCGAGCGCGGCGCTGGACGGGCGGACGCCTCGAACGGGAGCCCGGCCTGCGCCGCGCGGTGTTGCAACGCCTTCGCCGCGGCTGGTCGCCCGAGCAGGTCGCTGGCCGGCTGGCCCGCGAGCACGGGCGCAAGGTGATCTCCCACGAGACCATCTAGCGCTTCATCTATGGCCAACTCAGGCGCACCACGGACTTCAACTGGCGGCGCTATCTGCCGCGCGCCAAGAGCAAGCGCGGCTGCCGCGGCAAGCGGGGCGGCAGCCCCGCAAGCTTCATCGAAGGCCGTGTATCCTTGGCAAATCGGCCGC
Source organism: Bradyrhizobium sp. USDA 3315 (assembly GCF_054056795.1). Taxonomy (NCBI): domain Bacteria; kingdom Pseudomonadati; phylum Pseudomonadota; class Alphaproteobacteria; order Hyphomicrobiales; family Nitrobacteraceae; genus Bradyrhizobium; species Bradyrhizobium sp. USDA 3315. The sequence goes on from NZ_JBSRYP010000001.1 coordinate 3,355,621, forward strand.
TCGAAGTGGCCGACCGCAGCGTGCCCGGACACTGGGAGGCCGACCTGATGATGTTCTCGAAATACGGTCAGGCCGTGCTGACCGTGCACGAGCGCACCTCGCGGCTGCTGCTCGGCATCCGCCTTGCCAGCAAGGTCGCGCGCGGTGTCGCCCGCCATCTCGTGGGCTTCTTCGCGCCCCTTCCACAAGAGCTGCGCCAGAGCGTTACCTTCGACAACGGCACCGAGTTCGCCGGTCACCTGGCGCTGCACCGCCTCTCGATCGCGACCTTCTTCTGCGATCCCCATGCCCCCTGGCAGAAGGGTGGCATCGAGAACGCCATCGGCAGGATGCGCCGCTTGATTCCCCGCAAGACGGATCTTCTAACCCTCTCGACCGCCAGGTTCCGCCAGTTCATCGCCGCCTACAACAACACCCCGCGCAAATGCCTTGACTACCGCACGCCTGCCGAGTCCTTTGCTCAAGTGTTGCACTTCGAATGTGAATCCACCTCCTGGCTTTCGCCAGGACGACGATGAAAATCCGATTCACGGTCAAACAGCTTGTTCGGTGTCATCACCTTGCCTGCGGGTGATCCAGTATTCCAGAGACATCCGTGCGTGAGCCGAGAGGCCGCGGCTTCTTCCGGACGTCGTCCCTGCGAAAGCACTAGGGGATGCACACATCTGGTGCGACGGATTGACTCGGGTCAGAGATTGGGGATTCCAGAATCGGGGGTCTCGGTGACTTCTATTACGGCACTTCGGCTTGGGCGGAGGTGCCAGCATGTTGTCGCGGATTGACTGGACGTTGGGCCGGTTCGAGGATGGTCGTCTCGATAAAGGGGGGCGGCGCTCATCGGACGCATGGTCGCGGGCAAGGATGTATGCCTTCGGCGGCTTTCCAAGGGAGACCGCGCGCTGGAGGTGCGGTTCAACCGCTTTCTCGGTAACTCCAAGGTGACGAAGGAGCGCATCATCGAAAGCTGGAGCGAAAGCACGGCTGCGGCGGTTACAGGCCGCCATGTTTTGGCGATCCAGGACACCAGCGAGATCCACTTCAACACCACGCCGCAACGCCGGCGCGGGCTCGGGGAGATCGGCAAGGGCAATCACCACGGCGTGCTGCTGCACCCGATGCTGGCGGTGGATGCGGACAATGGCACCTGCCTGGGACTTTTGAGCGGCGAGGTGTGGACGCGTGAAGGCCCTCGGAGCGTCTCGCATGACAGCCGCGACCTGTCGGACAAGGAATCGCAGCGCTGGATTGCCACCGCCCTTGCGGCCAAGCCGCTGCTTACCGGTGCTGCAATGGTGACCCTGCTTGGTGACCGCGAGAGCGACATCTTTGCTCTTTATGCCAGCGCAGCCGAGCAAGACTACCGCGTGATCGCCCGCAGCATGCATGATCGCAAGCTGGCCGACACGACGGGTTTGTATGCGGCGATCGACGCCATGACGGCGGTAGAGCGTCGCATCATCGAGTTGCCTGCGCGTGCGGGGCGGCCTGCACGTCCGATGGACCTCGAACTTCGCTTCGGCGCAATCGAGCTGGCCCGGCCGCAAAGCAAGTTCCTGCGCCATTTGCCGAAAAGCCTGCATCTGGCCATCGTTGACGTCCGCGAGATCAATGCCGATCCCAACGTCGAGCCGTTGCACTGGCGTCTTCTCACCTCTCACGAGGTCACCAGTTCAGACGATGCCTGGCGCATCGTCGCCTGGTACAAGCAGCGCTGGATCATCGAGCAGTTCTTCCGCGTCCTCAAGACGCAGGGCTTCAAGCTCGAGGATAGCCAGATCGGCACCGCCGGCCGGCTTCTCAAATTGGTTGCCATCGCTGCCAAGGCCGCGATCATCACCATCCAGCTCCTGCAAGCGCGCAACGGGAGCCAGCAGTCGCTTCACGTTGCCTTCAATCCCAGCGAGATCGATGCGTTGACCGCCCTCAATCAGCAGCTTGAAGCCAGGAACAGACGACTGAAGAACCCGCATCCGTCCGATCGTCTTGCCTGGGCGGCCTGGATTATCGGCCGCATTGGAGGATGGGACGGCTATCCGTCCTCCAAGCCACCAGGCCCCATCACCTTCAAAAACGGTCTCGATTACTTCCGCGCCGTCGCTCTCGGATGGAGCCTCAGAAATGTGTGCATGCCCTAGTGCGAAAGCAGGGACCCATACCCCGCGGCAATTGTAGTGAACGGGACTCGTCGTTCCACCGTCGTTCACGATGATCGTCCGTGGTTATGGGTCCCTGCTTTCGCACTAGTGCATCTACACGTTTGTCGGGCCATTTGCGAGGATTTGGAAGCGGGCCATCCGGTGTGGAAGGTGATTGGTCCAGGTTGACGGTGGGAGGCGTAGCCGGTCCATCCGCCGAGTTTTGCGATGATCCATGCCGCCCAAGCAAGAGTGTTGGGGCGATGGTGGTTTTTCTGAAGCTCGGTGCGACCTTTCATGGTTTTGTTGATGGCCCTGAGCGTCTCGATCTCTTCTGCGGTGAAGACAAATTCAGCCGGCAATTCTTCGCCACTGTTGCGGGCCTGAACGAGTTGAATGACGATACATGCCGCTCTGGTGGCGACCGCCACGAGCTTGATCAGGCCTTCGGCGCTCTCGATCTGACTATCCTCGATGCGCAAACCCTGGCTCTTCAGCGAGCGAAAGAGTTGCTCAATGATCCAGCGCTGGCGGTACCAGGAGACGATCTGCCAGGCGTCTTTAACGGTGGCGACCGGATGAGTGGTCAGGAGCAGCCAGCGAATGGGCTCCGCACCTCTCGGCGGATGCAACTCGACCACTTCTACGAAGCTGAGTTTGATGCCCTCCGCCAAGTCGGTGACGCCGGGCCTCTGCGGCCGCTTGAGCACGACGGTTCCGAAGCGCATCGAGAGATGGGCCTGCCGGCCGCGCCGATCCATTCGCTGCGGCAGATCGATCACCGCGTTGTCGCAGAAGCGGCTCCGCTCGACCGCCTGATAAAGTGTGTCGCCATCGACCAGCGCATGGTCGTGCATGGCACGCGACAGAAGATGGACATTCTCAGCTGGCGTCAGCGCCCAGTGAGCAAAGAAATCCCCCTCGCGGTCGTTGACGACGGTGATCATGCGGGCATCTGCCAGGACGTCGCGGCCTTGCTCGGCGGCCGTCACCCAGCGCGCCGACTCCTTGTCGGCCAAGGCGCGCCGCTCATGCGGGATTTTTACCTTGCCTTTGCGCGTCCAAACGTTGCCGCCAGTAAGGCCAAGACAGACCCCGCTGTCGGCATCCACCGCCATCATCGCATGCAACAGCACGCCGCGAGCATTGCCCTTGCCGACTTTGCCCAGCCCGCGCCGCCGTCCCGCCTGGGTCTGGAACTTGACCTCGCTCGTATCCTGGATCGCCAGCACATGACGCCCGCTGACCGCAGTCCGCGTCTGCGCGCTCCAGCCCTCAATCAATTTATCGATCGTGACTTGGGGGTTGTTCACAAACCGCCAGAACGCCATATTGGCAGCCCAATCGCCCCGGGCCATCTGGCGCAAGCAGACGCTGCGCGTGCAAAGCATAGCCCGCAGAAGCGTCGCCCCCTTTTGTCGAGACGAACGTCCCCGAACTCACCCAAAGACAAATCCGGCTGCATCGCTGGCGCTCCTTCGAATCAAAGCGCCAGTGAGAGAATCATACAACATGCTGCAGAGACGCCACTTCTTGCTGCACCGAGTCAATCTGTCGCGCCCCAAAACCGTGTAGACACGCTAGTGCGAAAGCAGGGACGACACCGAATATGTGGTTCGGCCGGTGAGTCATACCTCCGCATTCTCGCGACATGATCTGCCCGAGCTTTGCGCTTCCCTTGCGCGCCGTTCCCGATCGGCCTTATCTGCGAGCATGCAGATCAAGGACGAACGCCCCGAAGACGCCGCCGCGATCAGCCGCATCACGGCGGCAGCATTCGCAACAGCGCCGCACAGCAGCGGCACCGAAGCCCGCATCGTCGAGGCGCTGCGCCAGGCTGACGCGCTGACGATTTCTCTGGTCGCTGTATCCGACGACGGCAGCATCTTCGGCCACGTCGCGTTCTCGCCGGTCCGGATCGAAGGTGTAGTAGGACGTTGGTATGGGCTTGGCCCGGCCTCGGTCGCACCCGACCTGCAACGGCAGGGCACCGGCGGCGCGCTGATCCGCGCGGGACTTGCTCGCCTCGCGGCGATGAATGCTGACGGCTGCGTCCTGCTCGGCGATCCCGCCTATTACAGCCGCTTCGGCTTTGTCAGCGATCCCGCGCTGACCTATGGCGGCGAGCCCAGCCCGTACTTTCAGCGGCTGGTGCTGAAGGGCGATCCGCCGAAGGGGGATGTGAAGTACCATGCGGCGTTCGATGTGACGTGATCAGGTACCGCCTCAAGACGACGTGGCTTACGGCAGAGTCATTTCCTCGATCCGCGCCGGCACCGCGCCAAAATCGCTGAACCGGGCCCAGTTCGGCCGTATCCGCACATAGCCGATGTTCGGCCATGTCTCGCGCTCCGGCCCGTCGGGCCACGCCGCGAAATACACCTGCTTGCAGGCGATGAGCTCCGCGCCGCTCGGGAAGTCTGCGACGCCCTCGACCTGCGCGGTCTGCTCGGCGTCCCAGCCGATCACCAGCGCCGCGCGCGGATCGGCGCGGAGGTTCTGGTATTTGCGCGAGGTGGTAAGCGTGTCGAAGATGATCTCAAGATCGTCGCTGACCGCGATCCCGACGACCGCCGCCTGGGGCGCGCCATTGTGAACCGTGCTGACCACCGCGAGCCGATGCATCCGCAGGAAGGCGAGCAGCTCGGCGCGCGTCATGATCTACCTTTTCTTCCACCCGCCCCGCTTGCCCGGCGCGCCGCCGCTCGACCGCGGCGACGGGCCGAACTCCGGCCCCGACTGCCGCGAGTCGGTCGGCTGGATGATGCGGCTCGTGGTGCCGAACGGCTTTGCGGGCAGCGCGCCGCTGGGGCGGAAGGGCAGCGATTCCGGGCCGTGCATCTCGTCGAGATCGGGCTTGTGGATGCGTGAGCCGGACTTGCCGCCGCGGCTCGCCTTGAGCGAGGTCTGCGCCGACTTGTTCTTCAATGCGCTGACCGGCAGGTTGGCGGCATCGCCGTATTTTCTTGTGCCGGCATAGGCGACGGCCTGCTTCTGCACGTTGCGCTGCTTGGCGGTGGGGTCGTCGACCACGGCCATCTCGGTGGCGCGCAGCCGCTTGACCTCGTCGCGCAGTCGCGCGGCCTCCTCGAAGTTCAAATCGGCCGCGGCCTCGCGCATCCGCGTTTCGAGATCGCTCAGCACGGCCTCGAAATTATGCCCGATACTGATGACGTCGTCGGCGATGCCGCCGTCGCCGATCTCGACCAGCACGTGGTCGCGCTCGTAGACGGAGTTGAGGATGTCGCCGATCGACTTCTTCACGCTCTCCGGCGTGATGCCGTTGGCCTCGTTGTACTCGACCTGCTTCTCGCGGCGCCGCGTGGTCTCGGCCATCGCGCGCTCCATCGAGCCGGTCATGCTGTCGGCATAGAGGATCACCTTGCCGTCGACGTTGCGCGCGGCACGGCCGATGGTCTGGATCAGCGAGGTTTCGCTGCGCAGAAAGCCTTCCTTGTCGGCATCGAGGATCGCGACCAGCGCGCATTCGGGAATGTCGAGGCCCTCGCGCAACAGGTTGATGCCGACCAGCGCGTCGAACGCACCAAGGCGAAGATCCCGGATGATCTCGATGCGCTCGATGGTGTCGATATCCGAGTGCATGTAGCGGACGCGGATGCCCTGCTCATGCAGATATTCGGTGAGGTCCTCCGCCATGCGCTTGGTGAGCACCGTGATCAGCGAGCGATAGCCGGCCGCCGCGGTGGCGCGCACCTCGCCGACGAGATCGTCGACCTGGGTGCGGGCAGGGCGGATGTCGACCGGCGGGTCGATGAGGCCGGTCGGACGGATCACCTGCTCGACGAACACGCCGCCGCTTTCGTTCAGCTCCCAGCCGCTCGGCGTCGCCGACACCGCCACCGTCTGCGGTCGCATCATGTCCCACTCCTCGAAGCGGAGCGGCCGGTTGTCCATGCAGGAGGGCAGGCGGAAGCCGTATTCGGCGAGCGTCGCCTTGCGGCGGAAGTCGCCGCGGAACATGGCGCCGATCTGCGGCACGGTGACGTGGCTCTCGTCGGCGAAGATCAGCGCGTTGTCCGGTACATATTCGAACAGCGTCGGCGGCGGTTCGCCGGGGCGGCGCCCGGTGAGATAGCGCGAATAGTTCTCGATGCCGGCGCAGCTTCCGGTCGCCTCCATCATCTCGAGATCGAAGGTGGTGCGCTGCTCGAGTCGCTGTGCCTCCAAGAGGCGGCCCTGGTCGTTGAGCTGGTCGAGGCGCTGCTTCAACTCCGATTTGATCGACTTGATCGCCTGCACCAGCGTCGGGCGCGGCGTCACATAGTGCGAGTTGGCGTACATCTTGATGAATTCGAGCTCGTCCTGCTTGTGGCCGGTGAGCGGATCGAACTCCTCGATGGTTTCGATGGTGTCGCCGAACAGGTTCACCCGCCAGGCGCGGTCCTCATAGTGCGCCGGGAAGATGTCGATGACGTCGCCGCGGACGCGGAAGGTGCCGCGGGTGAAGTCGGCCTGGGTGCGCTTGTACTGGAGAGCAACGAGGTCGGCGATGAGCTGCCGCTGATCGATGCGCTCGCCCTTCTTCAAGGCGAAGGTCATCGCGGTGTAGGTCTCGACCGAGCCGATACCGTAGATGCAGGACACGGAAGCGACGATGATGACGTCGTCGCGCTCGAGCAGCGCGCGCGTCGCCGAGTGGCGCATGCGGTCGATCTGCTCGTTGATCGAGGAATCCTTCTCGATATAGGTGTCGGTGCGCGGGACGTAGGCTTCCGGCTGGTAGTAGTCGTAATAGCTGACGAAATACTCGACGGCGTTGTCGGGGAAGAAGTTCTTGAACTCGCCATAGAGCTGGGCGGCCAGTGTCTTGTTCGGCGCCAGGATCAGCGCCGGGCGCTGCGTCGCCTCGATCACCTTGGCCATGGTGTAGGTCTTGCCCGACCCGGTGACGCCGAGCAGCACCTGGGTGCGGTCGTTGCGGTCGATGCCCTCGACCAACTCGGCGATCGCGGTCGGCTGGTCGCCCTTCGGCTGATAGTCGGACTTGATCTCGAAGCGCACGCCGCCTTCGGATTTCTCCGGGCGCGGCGGGCGGTGCGGGGTCCACACCCGCATCGAGCCGTCGTCCTTGCGGAACTCCGGGCGGCCGTCGCGGATCAGGTTCTCCAGCGCGTCGGCGGTCGCCTTGACGCCGAGCGCCTCCATCTTGCTGCGCGGCGGCCGCGCCAGGGCCTCGTCGTCGTCCTCGGCGGTCGGCAGACCGAGCTGCCGCGCCAGTTCCGGATCGAGCGTCGGAATGGTGGCCGAGGTTCCGTAATTGGCCTGCGGGGCCTCCTCGAGCCCGGAAGCATCGCGCTTCGCGACGCCCTCGCTGGTCTCTCGCGTCGACGCCCGCGCGCGATGCGCAGCGGCCTCGCCGCCGGCGCGGCGGTCCCAGGAATTGTCCGGCGGCGGCTGCAGGCCGGTGCCCGAACCCATGCCGGCATCGCCGCGGTTGATCGCCGGATTGAGCAATTCGGCAAGCGCGGGCCCGATCGGGAGGACCTCGGGCCGGTGTGCTTTGGATTTGGGGGTTTTGCCGGGCTTTTTCGGAGTGTTCGGTGTCTTCGCCATGCCCCGAATATGGGACGAGTCCGGCAGCGAGAAAAGGGTAAACGACGGCTAGATAGCTGCACGGGCGAGGCTGCTGACAGCAGGTGTCAGCAGGGGGCGCCGTCGCGGAGTTCAGGCCCGCGGCAGGTCGACGATGTCGAGATGGATCCCGCCGCAGCCGTCGCAGCGCATGGTCCAGTATTCGGCGGCGCGGCCGGGGATCACGCGCAGCAGCGAAAGCGATGCGGCGCATTCCGGGCAGCTGGTGCGGACCTGCGCCGGCCAGACCGGATTCGGCTCGCATTGCGGGACGGCGGCAACCACGACGTTGCCGGTCACGCCGACGCTTCGGCCGCCGGCATTGTCATGCCATAGCGTTGCGGGAACCGGTCGATAGCCCGCTTCGCGTCGGCGATCGCCGCATCCGGATCGGACCACGCAAAGCCGATGTCGAGCGTCGGAAACAGCATGCCATCGATGACGACCGGCCTTTGATCGACCCGTTGAACCCTGGCGTGCCATTGCCCCTTCCCCACTTCGAACGACTTGATCTCAAAACCGCTGTAAATCATGTGCGACCTCGAAACGCCCTTCTCATAGGAAGCACGAGCGCGTTGCGCCAAATGTGAAGCAGTTCACAACTCGCCGGGTTTATTTCCGCGCAGCAAAGGAACCCGGAGCCTTGAGCGCGTGGAGATGGTCGAATAGCGGCTGCGACGGCGGTGCGCTCCCTCTCCCGCTTGCGGCAGGGGTGTCCGGGGAATGATTCACTGTGTCGCGGTGCATGCTCGGCAGGACCGAGGCAAATCGGTCTTTTCTGGTTGTCGAGACACAGAGGGCCGAGCATGCGATATCGCGGTAGCATTTTTGGAAGGCTGCTTGAACCGATCAATCGACGGCAGTTTCAGACGGTTGTGGATCGTCTGGACGGGGATGCCTACGACAAGTCGTTCAGGAGCTGGGATCATCTGGTGGCGCTGATCTATGCCCAGCTTAGCGGCAACAGCAGTCTGCGCGGGGTGGTGACTGGCTTCAACGCCAATTCGCAGCATCACTATCACTTGGGAACCGGCAAGCTGTCGCGCTCGACGTTGTCCGATGCCAATGCCCGCCGTCCGATCGGCATTTTCGCGCAAACCTTTGCGGCGCTGTCGGCGATGGCGCGTCGCCAGCTGCGGAGTGAAGGCATGGAGATGGTGCGTCTGATCGACGCCAGTCCGATCCCGCTCGGCAAGGTCTGCAGTTGGGCGACGTGGAACGGCCGCATCCGCGGCATGAAGCTGCATGTCGTCTACGACCCAAGGAGCGATGTCCCGACCTGCGTCGAGATGACGGCCGCGAACGTCAATGACATCGAGATCGGCCGACAGACCCCAATCCAGCCCGCCACCACCTATGTGTTTGACAAGGGCTATTGCCGTTTCGACTGGTGGCAGAAGATCAATGATAGCAAGGCTTTCTTCGTTACCCGGGCGAAGACGAGCATCCGTCTTCGCTCGCTCAGGCATCGCGCCATCCGCAAGCGTAACGGGGATGGCTTCGAAATCCTTGCCGATGACGAGGTGAAGCTCACCAGCAAGGGCGATTCGCGCCTTCCAATCCCGCTCCGCCGCATCAAGATCAGACGCGAGAAAGGCGGCAAGATCACACTCCTGACCAACGACCTTGCCCGTAGCGCCGTCGAGATCGCCGCCCTCTACAAGAGCCGATGGCAAATCGAGCTGCTGTTCCGCTGGATCAAGCAGCATCTCGATATTCGCAAGTTCCTCGGCGCCAACGACAACGCGATCCGCCTTCAGGTGCTCGCTGCGATGATTGCCTACCTGCTGCTGCGCATCGCCGCTCACACCAACTGCATCAAAATGCTCCCGCTCAGGTTCGCCGAACTCGTCGGCCAGCTCCTGCTCACGCGTCGATCCCTCGCTGCCATCGACAAACCTCCGCCCATCAACCCCAGCCGTCGGAAATCAACCATCTCACCTGACCAGATGGAGCTCCGCTATGCCTGAATTTCCCCGGACACCCCTGCGCGTGCGGGGGAGGGTTGGGGTGGGGGCTCTCTCCACGAGTCACAGTGTGGAGAGAGCCCCCACCCGTATCGCATCTTCGATACGATACGACCTCCCCCGCAAGCGGGAGAGGTGCAGCGACGTACAACGAGCACACCGCTCATCCGGCGAAGCATGAACCGAGCGGGACCAATCTGTTCGACGCCCAACAGGCGACTGCCATGTTGCGCCACATGATCGAGGGAATGCCGCCAGCCGGCAATCTTTAGCGTTTGTGCCTGCGGCGTCGCCATGCCCGGCGGCGCCGCCATCCTGCTAAGCCCGCGACGCTTCGGCGTTCGCGGGCTTTCTTGTGTCGCACCGACAGCAGGCCGGCCGCGCGACCGGCCGAACCCGCGCAAACCGGCGTTTCGCGTAGTCGATGAGCGGGGATTCGATCGCGCGCCAGCTGATCTCGGCAAGGACGCAGACGATCGGAAGCGCGATGAGACCCGACCATGCACCAAAATCGAGGGACAGGAAGATGTTCAGCACGATCAGGTGGAAGAGATAGAGCGCATAGCAGCGGCGCCCGGGCCAGATGAACGGCTTGAGCAACACCGTCTTCTGTACGTTGATCCCGGCCCACACGATGACGCCGCAGGCGAACGCCGATATCCCGAGGAAGGAGAACGGTCCAAACGCCGCCGCATAGGTCAAATCGCAAAGCATCGGCACGCAGGCGAGCGCTGCCCACACTAGAGGGGAGCGGCAGTAGCCGCGCACAAAGCACGCCAGCAAAACGCCGCCGAACAGCTCGTCGAGCCGGCAGGGCAGCAAGAACTCCCAGGAGAGGTCGGGCAGGTGCGCGTGGAACAGCCAGCGACTGACCGGGGCGATCAGCACGCCGCACCAGAGGACGCGGACCAGCCATTCCCGCGGCAGCGACCAGATCAGGAGCGGCAGGATCAGGTAAAACTGCTCCTCGATCGCGAGTGTCCAGCTGACGAATGTCGGCTCGGTCATGGGATAACCGAACTGCAACCACGGCACGGCCTGCAGGAAGAACAGGTAATAGCCCCAGTGACCGGGCGTCGCGATCAACAGCAGCAGCCAGTACAGCGGCAGGATCCGGAACGCGCGCCGGCCATAGAACGACGAGAAGTAACCGCGCTGTTCGCGGCTATCGAGCAGGATGCCGCCGATCAAAAAGCCGCTGACGACGAAGAACAGGTCGACGCCCAGCATGCCGTACTTGAATTCGAAGTAGTGGCGGGCAATGACCGCCGAGATCGCGAGGCCCCTTAGCGCATCGAGCGATTCGGAGCGTGGCCCGGCAGAATCCTCCTCCGGGCGCGGACCAGCAATTGGACCCATGCTCAACCTGATATCAATTTCAATATGCGGCCACCCGTTGAGGTAGTTTGCAACCCTTACAGTCGTCCGGTTTCGTTGACAACTGAAGCGAGCAACGACCTTTCGTCTAAGGTTACCGGCCGCGGCAGCCTCGGGCTGCTCGATATTGCCCGGTCTTCCGCCTCCCGCTAGCCGCGGCCGGCGATGTGGTCGGCGAGCACGGCGGCATCGTCGCCGACGCCTGACAGGAACGAGGATTTCATCTTCGACAGCCATTGCAGGCCGAGGAAATAGAGGCCCGGCACGTCGGAGACGCCGTGGCGATGTCGCGGCGCCCCGTCGGCATCCAGCACCGGTATGTCGATCCAGTTCAGATCGAGACCGTAGCCGGTGGCCCAGATCACGCTCCTGATCCGCGCGGCGCGGAGGTCGATCGCGTCGAGCGGCGCGGTGAGGCACGGCGGATCGGGCAGGCGGAGGCGCGCCAAGGGATCTTCGGGATGATCGAGGCCGCGCGCCGCGACGAAGTCGTCGACGATCCCGAGGAAGGTCGCGTAATAGGCGTCGCCATCGGCGATGTTGGCGGCGAGATCGGGCGCGATCTCCAGCACGCCGTCGCGCGCTGTCGTCACACGGCCGAGCAGGGTCACGCCGCCGGCGGCGAAGCGGCGGAAATCGACGGTGTGGCCGCCATGGGCGCCGGAAATCACCGGCAGCAGCCGCGACGGGCCGCGCTGCTCGACCGGCGTCCGGTCGATGCCCATCTCGGCCAGCCACCAGATCAGGTCGCGGCCGCGATAGCGGCGCGGCAGGCGGTTGTGACGTCCGACCGAGAGGAAGACCTCGCGGCCGGCGAGCATCAGCTCTTCGGCTATCTGCGCGCCCGAGGCGCCGGCACCGACCACCAGCACCGCGCCGTCAGGCAATTGCGCCGGATTTTTGTAGCCGGCGGCATCGATCTGGAACAGGCCGGGATGCTCGCGCAGCAGCGCGGGCCGCAGCGGCCGTTGATAGGGACCGGTGGCGATGACGACGTTGCGGGCTGCGATGCTGCCGCCGGCAAATTCGGCGAGGAAACCGCCGGCGTCGCGGCGCAGCTTCGTGACCGCGACACCGCAGCGGATCGGCGGCGCGACGAACGCGGCGTAGTTCTCGATGAAGGCGATGATGGCAGCGGTGTCCGAGAAGCCGTCGGGATCGCTGTGCGGAAACGCGAAATCCGGTAGCCGCACCGACCAGTTCGGAAACTGGAACATGAGGCCGTCCCAGCGTTCGCTGCGCCAGCGCTCGGCGATGCGCCCCCGCTCCAGCACCAGATGGGCGATGCCGCGCTGCTTCAGCCGATGGCTCATGGTGAGCCCGGCCTGGCCGCCGCCGATCACCAGCGTATCGACGGTCTCGTCAGGCACTGCGCGATCCCTTGCGGCGGGCCGCGGGCTCCGCCGCGGCGCGTATGATCCAGCGCCGGAACGCGGCGAAATCGCGCTGTTCGGCGTGGAAGCCGCGATAGACCAGATACCAGCGCATGCCCTTCGGCACGCTGAGCGCAAACGGCGCCACCAGCCGGCCGGCGGCGAGATCGTCGTCGATATAGGGCCGGATGCCCATCGCGATGCCGAGCCCGTCGCTAGCTGCCTGCAGCGCCTGGCCGTAAAACTGGAATTCCGGCCCGCGCGCGGTCAGGCGCGGCACGCCCGCGGCCTTCAGCCAGGACGGCCAGTCGTCGGGCGAATGCGCGACGCGGATCAGGCTCGGGCCCTTGAGGTCGGCGGGGCGCTTCAGGGTGTTGGCGAGCCGCGCCGTGCACACCGGCATCAGGTCGGCGGCAAACAGCGGCTCGGCGACGAGGCCCGGCCACTGGCCGTCGCCGAGCTGGATGCCGCAGCTCCAGTCGTCGGCGAAAGGCACCGCCATGCCGCCGGTCGTGATCCGCACCTCGATGTCGGGCTCCGCTTTGCGGAACTCGGCAAGGTGCGGGATCATCCATTTCAGCGCAAAGGTCGGTCCGACGCCGACGGTCAGCACCCGCGCGCTCGCGGATGCCGTGACCTGCGCGGTGAGGCTCGCCAGCGCGTCGAAGATCGGCGTCAGCCCGCCCTGATAGGCGCGGCCCGCCGGAGTGGTGACGAGGCGGTTGGCCTTGCGCTCGAACAGCGCGACGCCGAGCCGCTCCTCGAGCAGATGCACCATCCGGCTGATCGCGGCGGCCGAGACATTGAGCTCGCTGCCCGCCGCCGCGAAGCTGCCGGTCCGCGCCGCCGCTTCGAACGCCTTGATGCCGTTGAGGAAGAGCAGCCGCCGCATGAACCCTCAGGAAAACTGATGCAAGGTCAAGATAACTCAGTTTGCCGGAAGAGGCCAAGCGGCGCAGAAATACCGGAGACAGTGAATCCCTGCTGACCCCGGCGAGGACCACATGACAGAGACCACAGACGCCCTGGTGCTCGATCTCGTGGAATGGGTGGCGCGCGAGCCGCGGTCTTATGCCGAGGTGCTCGAGGTCTGGCGCACCTCATGCCCGCGGCTGACGATCTGGGAGGACGCCGTCGATCGCGGCTACGTCGCGCGCCGTCCCTCGGTCGAGGGCATACGGGTAATGGTGACGGAAAGCGGCGAGACATTCTTGCGCGCGCGGGCGGATGCTTTGAGGCCGACCGCTGCCGTCATTGTCACCTCTCCCATCGGGGAGAGGTGCACCGATCGCGTTGGTTGGAATTGCCAATCTCTGATGTCAGCGTCCCGGCTCGGCGAGCCGTGGCCGGATGATCTCGACCATCCGGTCGGTCGACGTCCCCGGCGGAAAGAAGCCGAGATAATTGCCCTCGCGGTCCATCAAATAGATGTAGGCGGTGTGATCGACGGTGTAGTCGCCGGCATCCTTCAGCGGCACCCGCGCGAAATAGACCTTGTAGGCATCGGCGAGCTTGCGGATCGCATCCAGCTTGCCGGTCAGCCCGATCAGGCGCGGGTGGAACATCGGCACGTACTCCGCGAGATGCGCCGCGGTGTCGCGCTCGGGATCGACCGTGACGAAGATCGGTTGCACCTGGTCGCCGTCGTGGCCGAGCTTGTCGAGCACAAGCCCGATCGCCTGCAGATCGGTCGGGCAGACGTCTGGGCAGGTGGTGAAGCCGAAATAGATCAGCATCAGCTTGCCGCGAAACTCCTTGTCGGTGCGTTCATGGCCGGCCTGATCGGTCAGCGCGAACGGGCCGCCGACCGGCTCCCTGTTCCACATCAGGATGTCCATGATCTCGGCGGCCGAGCGCGCCGATTGCGGCGGCGCATCGGCGGCCAGCACCGGCGCCAGCGTCAGCCACAGGCCGGCGCCGGCGAATGCCAGGCCCGCGCCAGCGAATGCCAGGCCCGCGCCAGCGAATGCCAAGCCCGCGCCAGCGAATGCAATGACGCGCTGGATCGGCGCGATCATATGCCGAAGGAGAGGCGGTTGCCCGTCGTCGTGACCAGCACCTTGTCGCCCATCTGCGCGGTCGCCTCCTGCACGAAGTTGAGCCCGGAGCAGTGCATCGGGATCAGCACGTCGGGGTCGAGCTTCCTGATCTCGGCGACCACCTCGGTGAGGTAGTCCTTCGGCGCCGGCCCGAGATGGAAACCGCCGACGATGGCGTGCACCTTCTGGATACCGGAGACCTCCTGCGCCTGCTTCACCGAATTGACGATGCCGACATGGCCGCAGGACGAGATCACGACGAGGCCGAAGTCCCGAACGTTGAAGCAGGTGGCGTGCTCATGGATGTGCTCGTCGGGCACGATCTTGCCGTCCATCTCGGCCGGCAGATAGTGGCTGGCGTTGCAGCCGAGCCCGTCCTTGATGCCGAACTCGACCCAGGTCTGCGGCAACACACGCTCGATGCTGCGGCGGGTGATCTTGCCGGTGGTGAAGGCGTGGCCGGCGATCACGGTCGGGGTCTCGCACAGCACCGTGGTGACGCGCTGCGCCGCGAGCTGGCGGCGGTCGAGCGTGCCGAAATCGTTGAACTGGCCCTTGGTCGGCGTTGCGCTGACGCGGTGGCAGAAATTGTCCTCGCCGCCGGCATAGAGCTTCACGTCGGCCGGCAGCTTGTCGCGGAATTTGTCGAGGAGGCCGTTGAGGCCGCCGAAATGGTCGTAATGCCCGTGGCTCACGATCAGGGCATCGAGCTTCGCCGGATCGACGCCGACCAGCGCCATATTGTTGAGCAGCACTTCCGGCGTGTAGCCGTAGTCGAGCATCAGCGTGCGCTGCGCGCCCTTGGCCTCCGACTCCAGCCACAGCGACAGGCCCCATTCATTGTGCAGCGACTTCTGGTAGTCGGCGGAGCGCGGCGGCGGCGCGATGGTGACGCCGCCCGACTGCTTCGGCTTGAAGAACAAATCGAAGCTGGAATCGACCAGCACGCGGATCGAGAGCTTGTCGACGGTCGGCACCTCGATCGGTGCGGCGCTCGCGATCTCGACGCAGGAGAAGGCGCCCGCGGCTGCGGCGCCGGCGAGCGCCGCCGAACCTTTCAGGAAATCACGTCGTGCCAAATCCCGTGTCATCGCAATCCCCCGTGTTTTGAAAACTTTTCAATACCAAACACGTTGAGCCTAGGAGCAATCGGGACGCGGCTCAATCGGGCACTTGCACTGCTTGCAGATCACATTCGCGCGCGGTGCAATGCGCGCGCCATTGACTTGGCTGCGGTTATGCGCCCAAGTCAATGCATTCGCATCTTTCTCGCCGATGCGCGGCATCGGCAGTCCCTGGCAATGCAGGATCACGCCCATGATCGATCTCCACTACTGGTCCACGCCGAACGGTCACAAGGTAACGATGTTCCTTGAGGAGACCGGATTGGAGTACAGGATTTTCCCGGTGAACATCGGCAAAGGCGATCAGTTCAAGCCGGACTTTTTGCAGATCGCGCCGAACAACCGCATCCCCGCAATTCTCGATCACACGCCGAAGGGCGGTGGCAAGCCGCTACAGCTGTTCGAGTCCGGCGCGATCCTGCTCTATCTCGCCGAGAAGACCGGACAATTCCTGCCGGCCGATATCCATGGCCGCTATGACGCGATCCAGTGGACGTTCTGGCAGATGGGCGGGCTCGGGCCGATGGCGGGGCAGAACCACCACTTCCGCAACTACGCCGTCGAGAAGCTGCCTTACGCGATCGACCGCTATGTCAACGAGACCAACCGGCTCTACGGCGTGCTCAACAAGCGGCTCGCCGACCGCGAATTCGTCGCCGGCGACTACTCGATCGCCGACATGGCGAGCTATCCGTGGGTCGTGCCCTACAAGAACCAGGGCCAGGAGATCGACGATTTCCCGCATCTGAAGCGCTGGTTGGAGACGATCGGCAAGCGCCCGGCGACCGTGCGCGCCTATGCCAAGGCGAAGGAGGTCAATCCGAATTTCGGCCAGCCCGCGATTCGCACCGAGGAAGAGCGCAAGCTCTTGTTCGGGCAGACCGCGGCCGTGGTGCGGTAGGGCGAACTCCTCCGTCATTGCGAGGAGCGAAGCGACGAAGCAATCCATCTTTCCGCGTATGCGGGTCGATGGATTGCTTCGCTTCGCTCGCAATGACGGATGTAGCACTCGCGGGTTTTCAAGCCCCGACATACCTCGCCGGCCGCCGTTCCTTCCACGCCGCGAGCCCCTCGGCGAGATCGCGGCCCGGCACCAGCGCGGCGAACTGCTCGCTCTCGACCAAAAGGCCCTCGGCAATCGGCATGTTGAGCCCGCGAGTCACCGCGGTGATGGTGCCGGCGACCGATCCGGGCGAATGCCTGGTGATCCGGCCGGCGAGTTCGCGCGCGGCGGTCAGCAGCTGATCGTGCGGCACGACCTGATTGACCAGCCCGATCTCGCGCGCATGCTCGGGCGGGAACGGATCGCCCGTCAGCAGCAATTCAAGTCCGCGCTTGCGTCCCGCCAGCCGTGGCAGTCGCTGCGTGCCGCCGAAGGTCGGCGGCATGCCGAGCTTGATCTCGGGCTTTGCAAATTGCGCGCGGTCGCTGGCGACAGCGAGATGCACCGCCTCGGTGATCTCGCAGCCGCCGCCGAAGGCGAGCCCGTTGATTGCGGCGATCACGGGCTTCTTGAATGCCTCGAGCCGCGCGGTCATGGCTTGGCCGCGGCGGACGAAGTCGCGCACCGCGACGGCGGAGCCCTGCTTTACGCTCTCGGAAAACTCCTTGATGTCGGCGCCGGCCGAGAAGGCGCGCTCGCCGGCCCCGGTCAAAATCACGGCGCGCACCTCAGCGTCGCCCTCGATGCGGTCGAGCGCGGCCATCAGCTGATCGATCAGTGCATAATTCAGCGCGTTGAGTTGCTCCGGACGATTCAGGGTGATCAGGGCGATCCCGTCGGTGATATCGAGCAGGATGGGTTCGGGCATGATGCAGTCTCCAGCAATTGTGTGTCGGGCCGAATGTAGGGCTAGCTGCAATTTGTGTATATTCACTGGTTAGTATACATACGCAGAATGCCCAGACCTTCCGAGCCCACCCGCGAGCGCATCGTCCAGGCGGCAAGCGCGCTGTTCTACAATGAAGGGATCCGCCGCGTCAGCGTCGACGAGGTCGCGGCCAAGGCCGGCCTGACCAAGCGCACGCTGTACTATCACTTCAAGAGCAAGGACGATCTGGTCGCTGCCTATCTCGCCGCGCGCGACCAGCCCAATCTCGCGCTGTTCCGAAAGTGGTTCGCGGAGGCCGAGGGCGGCCTGGCGGTGAAGGTCGAGGCGATCTTCAAGAACCTCGCGCGCTCGGCGCGGCATCCGAAGTGGAAGGGCTGCGGCTTCCTGCGCACCTCCGCGGAGCTCGCCAACATGCCCGGGCATCCCGCGATCCGGATCGGTGCCGCGCACAAGAAGAAGTTCGAGGATTGGCTGCGCGCGACCTTCGCGGAGCAGGGCATCGCCGATCCGCTCAAACTGGCGCGGCAGATCCTCTTGCTGCTGGACGGATCGTTCGCCGTGGTGCTGCTGCATCGCGACCCGAGCTACATGGAGACCGCCGGCGAGGCCGCGCGCAAACTGATCGAGACGGCGCTGGGGAAGCAGGGCGTAAGCGGGGTTAGGACATGACGAGAGTAGGTTGAATGGTAGTCGCGAAGGCGGTGCGCTCCCTGCCCCGCAAGCGGGAGAGGTGCAGCAGCCTGCGGCGAGACCGTCTCGCAATGACGGCTAAAGCGCGCCGCGCTCCTGCAGCAGCGCCAGCACGGCGTTGAGGTCCGGCAACACGGCTGCGCATTTCGCGCGGGTCTCGTCGGTCGGCGGCGCCATGTCCGGCACCATCAGCGTGATCGCGCCGGCGGCGTGGGCGGCGGCGACGCCGTGGTTGGAGTCTTCCACCGCGATGCAGGACGCCGGCCTCACGCCGAGCCGCGCGGCGGCCTTGAGATAGAGCTCGGGATCCGGCTTGCCCTGCGCGACATCGTCAAGCGTCAGCAGCGTGTCGAAGCGCGCGCGGATGCCGGCGAGGGTGAGGTTGCGTTCGGCCGAACGGCGCGATGACGAGGTGACGATCGCCATCGGGCGCTCCGCAAGCGCGAGCGCATCGAGCAGAGCGAGCGTGCCTGATTTGAGCGGCAGGCCCGACCGCATCATCCGATCGCGATGTTCGAGAAACGCTTGGTTGACGTCCGCGAGCGGAAACGCCGCGCCGTAATGGTCGCGCAGCATCGCCTCGCAGACCGGGCCGGGAAGCCCGACCATGGAGTGGCACAGCGCGACGACGTCGTCGGTGTAGCCGCACACGTTCAGCGCCGCGACCAGGCTGTCGAAGTAAACCTTCTCGGTGTCGAGCAGCGTGCCGTCCATGTCGAGCAGGACGGCGTCGACGGTCCAGCGTGCGTTCACGTGGCGCTCACCGCTGCTTGCTGTTCCGCGAGCTTCCGCAAGCATGCGGGGCACAGGCAGTCGCCGCCGTCGGTCGGCATCGGCAGGCGAAAACTCTCATCGCAGCACCAGCATGCTCCGGTGAGCGAGCAGGAAAATTCGCTGCCGCATGCCGTGCAGGCAAGCTGGCGCGGAGATGCTGGTTTGGAACGATCGTTTGACGAGAGGTCCATTCTAACCGCGATTTAATGCGCGAATTAATCTCGGGTTCATCCCGGACCGCGCTATGATGCCAGGCAACTGATATAGCCGGGATAGGCCGTTAAGGGAATTCTGATGGCCCGTGATTCGCAAGCCGCGCTGGTTGCCCTCAACCGGTTTGGATTCGGTGCCCGCGGCGGGGCGTCCGGCGACTTCATCAACGCCGCCTCCGATCCGCGCGGTTTCGTGCTGGCGGAACTGGCGCGTCCGAACGGCGCGCTGCTCGAAGTGCCGGGCCTGCTCTCGACGCCGGAGCTCGGCAAGCAGGTGTTCGACTATCAGTTCGAGATCCAGCAGGCGCGCAATGCCGCGAAGGTCGCGCAGCAAGGCGCGAGCGAGACACCGCCGCAAGGGTCCGACGCAAAGCCGGCGCAGCGGCGCAATCTGTCGCTGTCCACGGCCGCCAAGGAGATCGCCGGCAAGGATCCGGCGATGCAGGCGCAGGGCGCCGATGGCGCCAACGCGGCGATGACGCCGTCGGCTCCGATGCAGCCTCCGACGATGCAGACGGTGCCCGGTCCCCCCAAGCCGCCTGCGCAACCGCTCAACATCATCCAGAAGACGTTCCGCGCCGAGGCGCTGGCGCGCCTGCAGCGCGGCGTGGTCGCCGATTGCGGCTTCGTCGAACGGCTTGTGGTGTTCTGGTCCAACCACTTCTGCATCTCCGCCAACAAGGGCGCGCTGGCGCGGATGTGGGCCGGCTCGTTCGAGCGCGAGGCGATCCGTCCGCATGTGCTCGGCCATTTCCCGGATATGCTGAAGGCCGTCGAGCAGCACCCAGCGATGCTGTTCTTTCTCGACAACCAGCAATCGCTCGGCCCGGAGTCGCGCGCCGGCATCAACCGCAATCGCGGCCTGAACGAGAATCTCGCGCGCGAGATCATGGAGCTGCATACGCTCGGCGTCGGCGGCGGCTACACCCAGGACGATGTGACGGCGCTGGCGCGCGTCATCACCGGCTGGACCTTTGCCGGCCGCCGTGGCCAGTTAGGTGTGCCCGGCAGTTTCGTGTTCAACGCCAATGCGCACCAGCCCGGACCGCAGCAGGTGCTCGGCAAGAGCTACGCGCAGGCGGGCGTCGCGCAGGGCGAGGCGGTGCTGTCGGACATCGCGCGGCATCCCTCGACCGCAAAATTCATTGCGACCAAACTCGCGCGCCACTTCGTCGCCGACGATCCGCCGCCGGCGCTGGTGGCGAGGTTGCAGGATATGTTCACGAAAACGGACGGCGATCTCAGGGCGCTGGCCACCGCGCTCCTTCAGTCCAGCGAGGCTTGGCAGGCGCCACTGACAAAGATGCGTTCGCCTTACGAATTCCTGGTCGCCTCCGGCCGCCTGCTGGCGCGCAATCCGGAGGATCCGGGCCGCTATCTCAACGGCCTCAACGTGCTGGGCCACCCCTTGTGGTCCCCGGCCGGGCCGAACGGTTTTCCGGACACCGCCGCGGCCTGGGCGGCACCTGAAGGCGTCAAGCTCAGGCTCGACATCTCGGCGCAAGTCGCCTCCCAACTCGCCGACCGGTTCGACCCGCGCGACCTGCTCGAGCTCGTTGCCGCCGATGCCGCCTCGCCCGAGACGCGGCGCACCATCGAGCGCGCGGAATCGCGGCAGCAGGCGCTGGCCCTGCTGTTGATGTCGCCCGAGTTCCAGAGGAGATGACGATGGAATGCTCCGAGAGCCTAATGCTGCAGGCGACGTCGCGGCGCGCGCTGCTGCTCGGCGGCGCCTCCTTTGCGGCTTGGGCCTACTTGCCGAAATTCGCGCGCGCCGCCGATGGCCGCGATCCGCGCTTCGTCACCATCATCCTGCGCGGTGCACTCGACGGCCTCGCCACGGTCGCACCGGTCGGCGACCCTGATTATGCCGGCCTACATGGCGCGATCGCGTTGAGGGCCGATGGGCCGAACGCGGCGGTGATGCTCGATCAGTTCTTCGGCCTGCATCCGGCGATGCCGGAATTTTCGCGGATGTATCGCGCCAAGCAGGCCGCGGTGGTTCATGCGGTGGCAACCTCCTATCGCGATCGCTCGCATTTCGACGGCCAGGACGTGCTGGAAAGCGGCTTTCCCGGTCCGGGCCGCGTGCAGTCCGGCTGGCTCAACCGCGCGCTGGAGGCGCTGCCGAAAGGCGAGCGGGTGACGAGCGCGCTCGCGGTCGGCCCGACCACGCCGCTGGTGCTGCGCGGCGCCGCGCCGACCGTCGGCTGGGCCCCGACCGCGCTGCCGCAAGCCGCCGACGACACCGCGATGCGGCTGCTCGATCTCTATCAGCACCGCGATCCGGCGCTGGCGAGCGCGCTGACGCAAGGCTTGCAGCTCGAGAAGCAGGCGCAGGGCGAGGAGATGAAGCCGAAGCCCGGGGCGGGCGGCGTGGCGGCGATGCGCCTCGTGGCGCGGGGCGCCGCGAAATTGATGGCGGCCGATGACGGCCCGAGGATCGGCGCGCTCGCCTTCGACGGCTGGGATACCCATGCCAATGAAGGCGGGCCCGTCGGCCGCCTCGCGCAACTGCTCGGCGGCCTCGACGGCGCGCTGGCGGAATTTCAGAGCGGCCTCGGCGCGCGCTGGCGCGACACCGTGATCGTGGTCGCGACCGAGTTCGGCCGCACCGCGCGCATCAACGGCACCGAGGGCACCGACCACGGCACCGGCACCATCGCGCTGCTCGCCGGCGGCGCGGTGAATGGCGGCCGCATGATCACCGACTGGCCCGGCCTCAAGCCGGCCAATCTCTACCAGGCCCGCGACCTCGCCCCGACCACCGACCTGCGCGCTGTGATCAAGGGCGTGCTGCACGACCAGTTCGGCCTCGGCGAGCGCGTGCTGGCCGATGCCGTGTTTCCGGACAGCGCCCCGGTAAAGCCGATGAAGGGGCTGGTGGCTTGACTTCCTCAACCTCTCCCCGCTCTTTGCGGGGAGAGGTCGGAAGCGACGCATCGCGTTGCTTCCGGGTGAGGGGCAGGGCAATGCGTGGCCGCAAGGAAACACCTATCCGACTCGCGAGAGGGCTGCGCGCCAATCAAACGGACGCGGAGACCGTGCTTTGGAATCGCATCCGCAATCGCCAGATTGATGGCCATAAGTTCGCACGGCAGGTGCCGGTCGGGAGTTACATTTGCGACTTCGTCTGCCGCGAGCGACGGCTCGTGATCGAAGTGGATGGCGGTCAGCACGCGGACTCAGCTGCAGATGT
Organism: Bradyrhizobium sp. USDA 3315; assembly: GCF_054056795.1. Taxonomy (NCBI): domain Bacteria; kingdom Pseudomonadati; phylum Pseudomonadota; class Alphaproteobacteria; order Hyphomicrobiales; family Nitrobacteraceae; genus Bradyrhizobium; species Bradyrhizobium sp. USDA 3315. Next base: position 3,377,935 of record NZ_JBSRYP010000001.1, read on the forward strand.
GGTCCGGGACCGGTATCTCACCGGGGAGGGCTATCGCGTGCTTCGCTTCTGGAACAACGATGTGCTCGGCAACGTCGAGGGTGTGTTGATTACAATTCAGACTGAGTTGCGCGGATAGATGCCCCTCACCCCAACCCTCTCCCCGTGAAGGACGGGGAGAGGGAGCGGAGAGAGTGCCGTTCGCTTCACGCCTTCGTTATCCCATCGATCTCCGCCATCTCCTCCGCGGAGAGCTTCCAGCTGATCGCCTTGACGTTCTGCTCGATCTGCTCGGGACGCGTCGCCCCGGCGATGACGCTTGCGACTTGCGGGCGGGCGGCGAGCCAGGAGAAGGCGAGCTCGAGCATGGCGTGGCCGCGCTCCCTGGCAAACGCCTGCAGCTTCTCGACGATGTCCTCGTTGCGCGGCGTGACGTAGCGATCCTTCAGGGCCGGCGCCTTGGCGAAGCGGGTATCGGCGGGTGCAGCGGCGCCGCGCTGGTACTTGCCGGTCAAGAGGCCGCTGGCGAGCGGGAAGAACGGCAGCAGGCCGAGATTGTATTGCTGCGTCGCCGGCAGCAGGTCCTTCTCGATGTCGCGCACCAGGAGGCTGTATTCGTCCTGGCAGGACACGAAGCGGTTCACGTTCATCTGGCGCGCGACGTACTCGGCTTCGGCGATCCGCCAAGCCGGGAAGTTGGAGTTGCCGATGTAGCGCACCTTGCCGTGGCGGACGAGATCGTCGAGCGCGCGCAGCGTCTCGTCGATCGGGGTGAGCGGATCGTAGTCGTGCTGCTGGTAGAGATCGATATAGTCGGTCTTCAGGCGAGTGAGGCTCGCTTCGACTGCGGACATGATGTAGCGCCGCGAGGCGCCCTGCTTGGTGCCGTCGGTCGCCATCGGCTTGGAGAATTTGGTGGCGAGCACGATGTCCTTGCGGCGGTCGCCCAGCACGGTGCCGAGCACGGTCTCCGAGCCGCCCATGCCGGCATAGATGTCGGCGGTGTCGAACAGCGTGATGCCGAGATCGATCGCCTTGTGGATCACCTTCCGCGAGGTCTCGAGGTCGGTGCGCTGGCCGAAATTGTTGCAGCCGAGGCCGACCGCGGACACGCGCAGCCCGGAGCCGCCGAGATTACGAATTTCCATGAGACAATCCTGTGGGATAGGCGAGGGGTGCCGCGTATTGTGACAAGCACACTAGCACTACTTTGGCAGATTGTGTTTTCGCCGCTGTTTTTCACGGATCTGCTTTCGGCAATATGGGCACTGCTGAGACGGCGGCCGAAGGATGAGATCGACGATGGCGTGACGTACGGCTGGCATGGTTGGCTGAGGCGGAGGCCCGTTGATTCTTTTTTTTCCGCCCCGCGTATGCGAGGCGACGATGTTGCAGGAAGGCGTAGGCAATCATTGTCATCAAGGCGTGGCGATGAAGACCTTGCCATGATCGCCCTTCGAAGTGATCAAGTCCAAGTTCCTCCTTCAACTGCTGATGCGCCTGCTCACAAATCCACCGTGCCTTGATGGTGGCGGCCAGCGTGCGCAGATCCGTCGCCGCCGGAAGGTTGGCCAGATAGTATTTCTTCTCCCCGGACGCACGTTGCTCGCCAATGAGCCAGGCTTCGTCGCCTGGCAGATGCTGCTGACCTTTATCCCATATCCGCTGCGGAGGGCCGTCGGCGGTCCGGACACGGAGAGCAGCAAATTGGGCTTTCAGCCGACCTTTCGTCCCGCTACGCCAACTCACGGTTTTCCATTTGGCGCTGGCGAGCATTTGTTCTGCGGCAATCGATAAGATATCGGGCACGTGGTGCTTTCGTGGTTTTCCGCGGACTTTGGTAATCGGCCAAATGAGCTTCACATCGACCGGATACACTTTCTGGTGCCGAGGGATGCCGACAGCCCAGGTCAGCCCGCGCTCTGTTAGCCCTTGTCGAAACGGTGCGCTGAGGCCGTATCCTGCATCCGCCAGCACACATCCAAAGCGCACGTTGGCTGCCATCGCGCGGTCAATCTCGGCTAGAGCAATCTCGGGCTTGGACCGTGCCGTTCGATGTTCGACTGGCACGCGAGCGCGCTTCAAACGAGATATGTCGCTTGTCCAACTGTCAGGCAGAAAGAGACGTAACGCGACCATCACGGGCACTTCGCCGCGAGCAAGCGTCAAAGACACCAGCGTTTGGCAATTTGCCGTTTTACCGAGAGCCGACGCGTATTGAGCCGCAACACCGACCGAGCGCTCACCCTTCTTGGGAAGTGAGGTGTCATCAATAACCAGCACCGCATCCCTGCCGCCGACAAGTCGGTCCGCCTGGTTGAGCAGCTCTGTCTCCAGCGGCGTCGCGTCCCAGACACCGTCCGCAATGAAATGGTGCAACTGGTCGTAGTTGCTCGTGGCAAGGCGTTCCGCCATCGGCTGAACGCTCTTGCGATCGCCCGGACCGATCAATCCCGCAACATACAGAGGACACATCCGCTGCCGGGTCTTATGACCCAGCCGGTCCAAGAACGGCATCAGCCAGCGTTCGAGTTCGTCTTCCCATCCGGGCATGGTCAGCCCTCCCAGAGCCGACCACCCATGAATCATTGAAAAATTGATTCGGGAATCCTATAAAACGCGGCAAAATCAACAATCTGCCAAAGTAGTGCTAGGACGAATCCACATTCAGCGGAGCCAAATGCAGATTGCGGCGAGGTGGACGAATGCGAGGAAGTAGTCTGCTCGTCGGTCATATCGCGTGGCAAAGCGGCGGAAGTGTTTGAGCTTGTTGAAGCAACGCTCGATGCGGTTGCGTAGCTTGTAGATCGTCTCGTCATGCGGGATGGGGATCTTACGAGAGCGGGTTGAGGGGATTACCGCTTCGGCGTTCATGTCCGCGATGGTCGTGCGTAGATCATTGTTGTCGTAGGCCTTATCGGCCAACACGGCCTCGGCCTTGAAGCCTTCGAGCAGGGCTTTTGCGGTGAGGTTGTCGTGTCGTTGTCCGGCGGTGAGCATGAAGCGCAGCGGCCGACCGAGGCTGTCGCAGAGCATGTGGATCTTGGTGGTCAAACCACCTCGGGAACGCCCCAGTTCCTGAGTTTTGGCCCCCCTTTTCCGCTCGCAGCCTGCTGGTGGACACGAACCAGAGTGGTGTCGAGCATCAGGTATTTGTTGTCGCGATCCTTGATCAGCTCGGCAAACACCTTCTCCCAAACGCCAGCCTTGGCCCAGCGGGTGAAACGCGCGTGTACGCTCTTCCACTTGCCGTAGCGCTCCGGCAGGTGCTGCCAGTAGGCGCCGGACCGCAGAACCCACAAAACCCCGTTCACGAACAGGCGATTGTCGACACCGCTGCGGCCGGGATCGCCCACCTTGCCTGGCAGCAGAGGCGCAATCCGAGCCCATTGCGCATCACTTAGCTCATAGCGCTTCACACCCATCAGCACGCTCCGAATCAAAACGTCCGGAACGCATTGATTCAGCATCATTCAGCTATGGGAATCCTGAATGTGGATTGGTCCTTAGGGCCCGGCAAGGTGCCGTCCTACCGCCGATCACGCATGACGGTGTCGCAAAATGAGATGCCGCAAAAAAAGCGGTCCCGGTCAGACGCGGCGACTGACGGGGACCGCTTGGCGAAGATCTGAGACGGGGGGCCTGATCTGCGCGAGCGGAAGCCTAGCCGGGCTTTGTAACGTGCCGGTGACACCTCTGTTCAATCCACAGGCCGCGAAGATCCGCTCAGACAATCTTGCGATAGATGACGAAGCCCGGCTTGTCTGCGACCTTGTCATAAAGCTGCATCGCGGTGTGGTTGGTCTCATGCGTCTGCCAGTAGACGCGTGGCGATCCCGCGAGCCTGGCCTGCGCGTAAACCCCGTTGATCAACGCGCGGCCAACGCCCTTGCCGCGTGCGGCTTCGCTGGTGAACAGATCCTGCAAATAGCAGGTTGGCGCGATCGCCGTGGTCGAGCGGTGAAACAGATAATGCGTCAGCCCGAGCAATCTGCCGCCGGCGTCGGCGACCAGCGCGTGCACCGGCTCATAGGCATCGAAGAAACGCTCCCACGTCATCGCGGTGATCTCGGGCGCGAGCGCGGTCGGCCCGGATCGCTCATAGAAGGCATTGTAGCCGTCCCACAGAGGAAGCCACTGGGCGTAGTCGTCGCGGGTGACGAAGCGGATGGTGACGTCGTCGGCCATGGAGGATTCCTGAATGATCCTGCGTTGCGGGCGATGTCTCCGCACCGCTCGCAAGGTTCTACCGTCGCTATCTCGCAGGATCAATTGCGGACGAGGTCGCGCCTCACTCGGCGGCGCGCAGCAGCCGCGCCAGACGGCGCTCGCGCCCGGCGCGCTGGGCCCGATATTCATCGGCCTTCGCGGGATCGTCGGTGTGCCGCACGAGGTCGGTGACCGGCGTGTAGCTCAGCATGCGGCCGCCGTCCGGCAGTGCGGTGCAGCTGAAGCGCAGCACCTGGCCGTCGGCGAGGTTGAGATTGATCGGCGTGGAGTCGCCGGCGCGCATCATCGCGATGCGCTCGGCGATGAATGCGCTCAGCTCGTCTTCCGGCAGTTCATAGGCGCCGGTGTCGCGGCCGTGATACATCAGCGCGACGAAGGGCGGCTTGCTCTCGGCCTGCGCATCCGACAGCGCGAAATAGTCGCGGAAGGCGCGGTTGATGAATTCGGCGCGGGTGTCGGCGTCGAGCAGCACGATGCCGATGTCGACCTGGTCGAGCGCGGCTGCGAGCCGCTCCGCGGTGGCGTGATGCTGCTGGTCCGCGGCAAAGGCGTCGATCCATTTCTGCCGTAGCATTCCGGTGATCACGGCGGTGCCGGCCGCGGTCGCCGCCAGCATCAGCATCCGCGCGACGTCGGCGGTGTCGTAACCGGGCAGCGCGCGATGATTGAGGAAGAACAGCGCCGAGGCGGCCACCGCGATCGCGGCGGAGATCAGCCCGGAGGTGATGCCGCTGATCGAGCTCGCAAGCGCCACGACGCAGACGAACAGCGGCGCGGGATTGGGGACGGCGACAACGAGGCGATCGAGCAGGAAGGCGGCGGATGCCGTGATCGCCGTCAGGGCCGGACCTGAAATTGCACGCCAGTCGAACCGCATGCGCGTTCTCGCTATCTATCAAACGAACGATAAAGCCGCAGTTTGACGACAGGGCCGCAACCGCGCCGGCATTTCCGTCCCGACCGTTAAGCGGGCGTTGCGGGGGCCGAACCAGCTTTCGCTGCTTTCAAATCAAATGATATGCAGATCGGCACGGAACCCGGTTCCGTGCCTGCGGGTTACCGCGTGCTTTGCTTGCAAGAGGACATTCGATGCCCGCCATTTCGCCGTCGCTGCTGCCGATCCTGATGCTGTTCGCCTCGAACGTCTTCATGACCTTCGCCTGGTACGGCCATCTCAAGTTCAAGGATCACTCGCTCCCCATCGTCATCATGGTGAGCTGGGGCATCGCCTTCTTCGAGTACTGGCTGGCAGTGCCGGCCAATCGCTGGGGCAGCGCGGTCTACTCGGCGGCGCAGCTCAAGACCATGCAGGAGGTGATCACGCTGGTCGTGTTCGCCGCCTTCTCGGTGTTGTACCTGAAGGAGCCGCTGGGCTGGAATCACGCGCTCGGATTTGCCTTCATCGCCGCCGGCGCGTTTCTGATCTTCCACAAATGGGGCTAGAGCATCTTCGGTTCTGATTGAATCAGAACCGAAGCTCTAGATGCTTGTTTTGACGCGTTTTCTTCACGCGAACCGGTTTCCACTTCGCTCGAAAACGCTCTAATGCGCTCTGCGCCTGAGCTAGCGGTGCGGGGCCGGCTTGGCGGTCGGCGTCGTGACATGCGCGGGGCGTGCGCGGTCTTCGCCTTGCGTGCCGGTCACGATAAGGAGCGATGCCGCCAGCAGGATCGCCGCCGACAGCGTCACGGTCACCAGTCCGACGGGGGTCTTCATCATGTCGCGCCGCTGTCTCTCCCGCGCCTTGCCGCGGATCAGGTGCCAACCGGAAATTGCTTGATTACGCCGGGATCGCCGTTGCCATGGTGATGTTGCTCGACAGCACCGTCACGGCGACGACCAGGCACAACGTCAGCGCGCCGAGCGCGAGCGACGCGGCGATCGCGTTCGTCAGCCGGGATGATGCCACCGGGGCAGGGCGGCCATCGAAGCCTGCCGTGCCGGACCACCGCTTCATGGTCTAAATCCCTCAGGCCGCGAGCGAATCACTCGCGACATCCGCGCGAATCTGCCGGTTGTCACCGGCAACATTGCGGCGGCGGCGCCGTCCAAAAATGGCTAAAATACGGCGGTGGCGCGAGTTTTGCCCGTTATTTGGGCAGTTTCCCCGTTATTCCCTGGATTCACACCCGGCCGTTCAGACGCCGGCCGCGAGGCGAGGCTCAGGCTCGGCCTCGGTACCAGGCTGCCAGTCCATCGAGACAAACCCGGGGGTCTGCTCGACCCGCTTGAGCCAGGCGCGGATCGACGGAAAGGTCGCCAGGTCGAAGTCGCAGCGGTCGGCGACGTGGGTGTAGCCGTAGAGGGCGATGTCGGCGACGGTGAGCTGTCCGGCGGCGAAATAGGCGTGCTCCTTGAGGTGATTTTCCATCACCTGCAGCGCCGCATAGCCGCGCTCCATCCAGTCCTCCAGCGCGTGCGTCTGCAGGTCGCGTCCGCCCTTGACCAGCGACAGCCAGAAATAGGCGGCGCCGATGTTCGGCTCCAGCGCGTGCTGCTCGAAGAACATCCACTGCAGCGCCTCGGCGCGCTCGATCCGCGACTCCGGCGCCAGCGGCGTGCCGATCGCGACGTACCAGAGGATGGCATTGGACTCGGCGAGATGGCGGCCCTCGGCGACCTCGAGCAGCGGCACCTGGCCGCTCGGATTCTTGGCCAGGAATTCCGGCGTGCGGCTCTCGCCGCGCAGGATGTCGATCTCGATCGCCTCGTACGGCGTGTTCAGCACGGCAAGCGCCAGCCGGACCTTGTAGCTGTTGCCGGAGCGCTGCATCGAATAGAGCTTGTACATTGCGTCGTGGTTCACTCGGTCAGGGAGACGGTACGCTTAAAAATTGCGCGGCCTGTCACACCGCAACGCCGCTAAACAATGATGCTGACGGGGGTGCGTCGCAAGCCCTGCAGTGTGGAAAAAGTCGAAACGTCTACTGCACTGCACACGTGCAGAACGATTCCATCCACACGGCAGAACAACTCGGATCACGCCTGCGCGACGCTCTGCACGGTGCCGGTCGATCGCCAAGGTCGCGACCATGGCCGGTGCGCTGCAATTCACAAACCTTAACGCGCGTCCTTGGCGGCACGACGCGCGCCGGTCTGCGTTGACGACCCGCCGTTAGCGCTGTCAGGCAGGTTGCCGCGCGGCATTGTCCTCGGAGCAATCCGCGCTGGCGCATGCCGCCGAAGGCCCCGCCGGCAAGACCCGAGCGGGCTTGCCGGATATGAGTCATCCGGTGCCGGAACTTGCGGAAAATTGCGCGTGCCGCGAGCCATGCGCGAAAGTTTTCGTGCTTTACCGCCAAGCTTCTTGCGGTGCAGCGGCGACAGGCCTAGGGTGCCGCGATCCCATTCAAATCAAGTCGTGGCCCTACGGCTCACGACGTTTGCCAGGAGATGATAATGGCCTTCCTGTCCGCTGCGCTCGACCGTGTGAAGCCGTCCGCGACGATCGCGGTCACGGACAAAGCACGCGCGCTGAAAGCCGCGGGCCGCAACGTCATCGGCCTCGGCGCCGGCGAGCCTGACTTCGATACGCCCGCCAACATCAAGCTCGCAGCGATCCACGCGATCGAGGCCGGCAAGACCAAGTACACCGATGTCGGCGGCATTCCGGAGCTCAAGGAAGCCATCATCAACAAGTTCGCGCGCGAGAACGGCCTGACCTACAAGCCGAACCAGGTCATCGTCGGCACCGGCGGCAAGCAGGTGCTCTACAACGCGCTGATGGCGACCATCAATCCGGGCGATGAGGTGATCATCCCGGCGCCGTACTGGGTCAGCTATCCCGAGATGGTGGCGCTCGCCGGCGGCGAGTCGGTGCCGGTGGTGTGCCCGGCCTCGACCGGCTTCAAGCTGCGTCCGGAAGATCTCGAGAAGGCGATCACGCCGAAGACCAAGTGGGTGATCCTGTGCTCGCCGTCGAACCCGACCGGCTCGGCCTATACGAAGAGCGAGCTCAAGGCGATCACCGATGTGCTGGTCAAGCATCCGCATGTCTGGGTGATGACCGACGACATGTACGAGCACCTCGTCTATGACGACTTCGTCTTCACCACGGCGGCGCAGGTCGAGCCGAGCCTGTACGACCGCACGCTGACCGTGAACGGCGTGTCGAAGGCCTACTGCATGACAGGCTGGCGCATCGGCTATGCCGGCGGCCCGGCGCAGCTGATCAAGGCGATGGCGACGATCCAGTCGCAGTCGACCTCGAACCCGTCGTCGATCGCGCAATGGGCGTCGGTCGAGGCGCTCAACGGTCCGCAGGACTTCATCGCCGCGAACAACAAGGTGTTCAAGGAGCGTCGCGACCTCGTGGTGTCGATGCTCAACCAGGCGAGCGGCATCGAATGCCCGCGGCCGGAAGGCGCGTTCTACGTCTATCCGTCCTGCGCCGGCACGATCGGCAAGAAGGCGCCGTCGGGCAAGCTGATCGACAACGACGAGGCGTTCGTCACCGAATTGCTCGAGAGCGAAGGCGTCGCCGTGGTGCAGGGATCGGCATTCGGGCTCGGCCCCGCGTTCCGCATCTCCTACGCCACCAAGACTTCCGATCTCGAGGATGCCTGCAAGCGCATCCAGCGCTTCTGCGGTAATCTGCGGTAGGTCGATCCGAAATCAAGAAACGCTCCCGCACCTGGTGCGGGAGCGTTTTTGTTTGTGTGCTGAAATCGCGCCGGTAGATTCGACGAGTCAAATCACATCCTGCTCACCTCACGCGCGTGTGTGCGAACATCGATGCCACACGCGGGAAGTTTTTACGGCGTCTTTGCGCGCTGCCTTGTTTTGGACACGAGCCTTCCTTCCTGTCCGCCGCGCAAATTCAGTTCACCTTGCGGAGACAGTTCAATGCGACTTTCGACCCTCACCCTTGCAGCGCTTGCGTTGCTGGCGCCGTTCGCCACCGCCAACGCGGCGCCTCAGGTTCAAGCCGGGGTCCTGCAATGCCAGGGCGGCGAGAATGTCGGCTTCGTTGTCGGCTCTGTCGCGCGCCTCGAATGCGTGTTTCAGAGCGGCGGCCGTCGGCCCGAGCCCTATGTTGCGACCGTGAAGCGGATCGGCGTCGACCTCGGCGTCACCGCGACGACCCAGCTCGCCTGGGCCGTGAGCGCGCCGACCACGCAGCTTCCGCGCGGTGCGCTGGCCGGCAGCTACGGCGGCGTCGGGGTCAACGCCTCGGTCGGCCTCGGTGCCGGCGGTAACTTCCTGTTCGGCGGCCCGAACAACGCCTACGCGCTGCAGCCGGTCAGCGTGCAGGGCCAGACCGGCCTCAACGTTGCGGCCGGCATCGCCGGGATCGATCTCGAGCCGGTCGCCTACGGCGGTCCGCGCCGTCATCATCGTCACCACCGTCATCATCATCACCACCACTAGATTTTGTTTTGACGCGTTTTCTTCACGCGAACCGGTATCCACTTCGCTCGAAAACGCTCTAGGCTGGTCGGTGTTCGATCAAAGAGGCCCGCGAAAGCGGGCCTCTTTTTTGTTGTCTGTTGTTTGCTGTCCGTTGCTCGATCAATCGGCGGACCCCGAGGAACATAGCAGCGCCGCAACATCTCCTGACAATCGGTGGCCGGGCACCACAAATTCTGGCTGGACGTTCGATGTTGTGGCATAGGATGCGAACGGCGCCGCAGACACGGCGCCGTTCTGTTCTCTGCTCGCGTCATGCCTCTCAGCCGGAGACTCCCCAACATGCGTCGCTTCACTTTCCTCGCCGGTGCTGCCATTGCCACGCTGACCGCAATCGTGAGCGCCAGCGCCCAACAGCCGATCCAGCGCGTGCAGGTCGGCGTCCTTGAATGCCGCGGCGGCGCGAGCGTCGGCTTCATCGTCGGTTCCGTGACCCATCTCGGTTGCGTGCTGCGCGCCAATGGTCTGCCTGAGGATCGCTACATCGCGACCATCCAGAAGGTCGGCATCGATCTCGGCATCACCCAGGAATCGGCGCTGGCCTGGGGCGTCTATGCGCCGGTGGAGCGGCTCGGGCCGGGTGCGCTCTCCGGCAACTATGCCGGCGCGCAGGGCAGCGCGACGCTCGGTGTCGGCGTCGGCGGCAACGTGCTGGTCGGCGGCTCCGACAACACGATCGCCCTGCAGCCGCTCAGCGTGCAGGGCCAGGTCGGCATCAACATCGCCGCCGGCCTCGAAAGCCTCGAGCTCCGTCCGGGCCGCTAACGCGCGCCCGTGCGGTTGATCAGCTTGCCGAAGAAGCCGCGGGCCTCTTCGGCAACGATCCCGGGCGCCTCGGCGTGAACATAGTGCCCGGTCTCGACGAACCTGATCGAAGGTTCGCTCCAATAGTCTCCCAACCTGTCCGACCATTCGGGCGCGATCAACGGATCGCGGCGGCCCCAGAGAAAGCGCGACGGCACGTCGATGCGCGGCTGCGCCGGCAGCTTGCCTTCCAGCCAGAGCCGGCGATTGGGCGCGGACGAGAGATACCAGTCGAAGCCGCCCTGGATGTTGCCCGGCTTCATAAAGTTGTCGACATAGGCTTCCAGCAGGTCGCCGAACACCGCGGGATCGTCGCCCGACCAGTGGTCGAGGAAATGCCGGAAGTAGAGCCGGCATGACTCGCGCGAGCTTCCGACCAATTGCGCGGCCCATGGCAGCTGCTGGAAGTATTGATACCAGACCTCGATCAGGTGGCCGGGCTGGCCGTAGCGATGGCCGAGGCCCGGATAGGGCGTGCAGAGATAGAGCGTGCCGATCAGCCGCTGCGGATGTCGATGCGACATCGCCTGCATGACGTAGGCGCCGAGATCGCCGCCGATGACGCCGAAGCGCTGATAGTCGAGCGCGTCCATGACGGCAAACATATCCAGCGCGTGGCGCTCCGCGGTGGCGGACGCATCGGGCCCCGTTGTCGGCTTGCCGGTGTCGCCGCAGCCGCGCAAGTCGGGCGCGATCAGTTCAAAACTGTCGCCGAGGCGCAGCATCAGCGGGCGCCACACCAGCCAGAACTCCGGCCAGCCGTGAAGCAGGAGCAGCGGCGGCCCTTTGCCGAAGCGCGCGACATTGACGCGCAAATCGCCGATATCGATCTTCTGTTGCGTAATGCCTGCCGCGGCTGCTTCTGCGAAGGCTTTTTCCAGCGCCGTCATGGGGACTCCCTTTGCTTTGTCGCAGGCTGTCCGCGTTCGCGCGTCCGGTCCAATACTCGTTCGATACGGTTGCAGAGCTATTGCGTATGACTGACGGCACCCGCCGCCGTGCTATACCGACGGCATGGAATTGCGACATCTCAGATATTTCGTGGCGCTCGGCGAGGAATTGAACTTCACCCGCGCGGCCGAGCGGCTGCACATCGCGCAACCGCCGCTGAGCCAGCAGATCCGTCAGCTCGAGGACGAACTCGGCGTGACGTTGCTGCAGCGGAATAGCCGTCCTGTCAGGCTCACCGAGGCGGGCGAGCTGCTGCTTGCGCGCGCCCGCTCCCTGCTCGCAAATTTCGAGGCCGCGGTTGCGGACACGCGGCGCGTCGGGCGCGGCCAGGCCGGCAAGCTCGCGATCGGATTCGTCGGCTCCGCGATGTTCGCCGGTCTGCCCGATATCATAGGCAGCTATCGCGACGCCTGTCCCGACGTCGAGCTCGTGCTTGACGAGATGCTGGCGGCCGAGATTGCCGAAGCGCTGCGGCGACGCCGGATCGATGTCGGCTTCGCACGCCCGGCGCTATTGCCGGAGGCGGGTCTTGCCCAGCGCCTGATCCTGGAGGAGCCCTATGTCGCGGCGTTGCCGCGCGCGCATCCGCTTGCCGAGAGGGACGACATTGCGCTTGCCGAATTGTCCGATGATGCCTTCGTGCTCTATCCGGCGCGGCCGGAGCCATCGGTCACCGGCCTGATCGTCGCCGCGTGCCAGGCCGCCGGATTCACGCCGCGACTCGCGCAGGAGGTGCTGCATCTGCAAACCGCGATTGGCCTGATCGCCGCCGGCGTCGGTGTATCGCTCGTCCCGGAGGCCGCGGCACGCGCGCAGACCGGTCGCGGCGTGGCGTATGTCCGCTTGGCCGCGCCGGCGGTGACGGCGCCGCTCACGATTGCGTGGCGTGAAGAAGATGTCTCGCCCGCCGTGCAGCGTCTGCTCGACCTTGCGACACGCTGGCGCGAGATTTCTCCGGGACTTGCGCGAAGGAACTGACGCAGCGGATGCAATTGTCCGGACGATGGCTCGGAATTGCAAACCTCCGCGACGCCGCACCGCAGCGACGTTTTCCCGCTTGCCAAATGTCAAACGCAGGCAGAGCATAAACGGTCGCCGACCCAATCATGGGCCGAGCTCCAAAACGAGGAGGCGGCAATGGGACAAGACGTCAGAAGTCCCCGAGGTCCACGGTGCATCGCATTGGTGGGCCCTTTCCAAAGCGGTAAAACCACACTTCTGGAAGCGATCCTGGCGCGCAGTGGCGCCATTAAAACTGCCGGCAGCGTCGATGCCGGAACCTCCGTCGGCGATGCCAGCCCCGAGGCGCGTCAGCACAAGATGGGCGTAGGCCTGACCGCCGCCACCACCACCTTTATGGGGGACAGCTACACCTTTATCGATTGTCCCGGCTCGATCGAATTCGCGCACGATATGCGTGCAGCGTTGCCGGCGGTCGATGCCGCGGTCGTGGTCTGCGAAGCCGACGAGAAAAAGCTGCCGCAACTGCAGATCATCCTGCGCGAGCTCGAGGAGCTCGGAATTCCCCGTTTCCTGTTCCTGAACAAGATCGACCGCGCCAACAAGCGCGTCCGCGAGACGCTTGCGACGCTGCAGCCGGCCTCGCGCGTGCCGCTGGTGCTGCGCCAGATCCCGATCTGGAACGGCGATCTGATCGAAGGCTTTGTCGATCTCGCGCTGGAGCGCGCCTTCGTCTATCGCGAGCACAAGCCGTCGGAGGTGATGGCGCTCGAGGGCGGCAATCTCGATCGCGAGAAGGAAGCCCGCTTCTCGATGCTGGAGAAGCTTGCCGACCACGACGACGCGCTGATGGAGCAGTTGCTGGAGGATATCCAGCCGCCGCGCGATGCCGTGTTCGACGATCTCGCCCGCGAACTGCGCGAAGGGCAGATCTGTCCGGTGCTGCTCGGCGCTGCGAGCCGCGAGAACGGCGTGCTGCGCCTGATGAAGGCGCTGCGCCATGAGGCGCCCGGCGTCGCCGAGACCGCCGATCGGCTCGGCATCAAGGATCAGAAGGATGCGCTGGCCTACGTGTTCAAGACCGTGCACTTGCAGCACGGCGGCAAGCTGTCGCTGGCGCGCGTGCTTGCGGGCCGGCTCGACGACGGCGCGACGCTGCAATCCTCAAGCGGCGAGAGCGGACGCGTCTCAGGCATCCTCGCGGTCTCGGGCGGGCATGACAGCAAGCGGCCGCAGGCCGAGGCCGGCGACACCGTCGCGCTCGGCAAGCTCGATGCGATCAAGACCGGCGATACGGTCTCGAGCGGCAAGACGGCGCCGGCCTCGCTGGTCAAGGTCGAGCCGGCCGCGGCCGTGCTGTCGATCTCGATTGCCGCGACCGACCGCAAGGACGATGTCAAGCTCGGCCAGGCGCTGCTGCGGCTGAACGAGGAAGATCCCTCGCTGACGATGATCCAGAACCCGCGCACCCACGACACCGTGCTGTGGGGGCAGGGCGAGATGCATCTGCGCGTGGCGCAGGAGCGGCTGAAGGACCGCTACGGCGTCAACGTCAAATCGCATCCGCCGGCGATCGGCTATCAGGAGACCATCCGCAAGCCGATCACCCAGCGCGGCCGGCACAAGAAGCAGTCCGGCGGCCACGGCCAGTTCGGCGACGTCGTGCTCGACATCAAGCCGAAGCCGCGCGGGTCAGGCTTCGAATTCCACGAGAAAGTGGTCGGGGGCGCGGTGCCGCGCAACTATATCGGCGCGGTGGAAGAGGGCGTTGTCGACGCGCTGGCGCGCGGCCCGCTCGGCTTCCCCGTGATCGACGTCGACGTCACGCTGACCGACGGCTCCTATCACAGCGTCGACTCGTCCGATCTCGCGTTCCGTACCGCGGCGCGGATCGGGGTCAGCGAAGGGTTGCCGCAGTGCCAGCCGGTGCTGCTGGAGCCGATCCATATGGTCGAGATCGTCTGTCCGACCGACGCCACCGCGAAGATCAACGCGATCCTGTCGGCGCGCCGCGGCCAGATCCTCGGCTTCGACACCCGCGACGGCTGGATCGGCTGGGATTGCGTCCGCGCCACGATGCCGGAATCGGAGATCGGCGACTTGATTGTCGAACTGCGCTCCGCCACCGCCGGCGCCGGCACCTTCACCCGCCAGTTCGACCGCATGGCCGAAGTGACGGGCCGCGCCGCCGACCAGATCATCGCCGCGCATCGCGACGCGGCGTGATCGAATTGTCATTCCGGGATGGTCCGAAGGACCAGACCCGGAATCTCGAGATTCCGGGTTCGATGCTGTCGCATCGCCCCGGAATGACGGGCCAAGATAGCGCCCGTGATTCCCTTCCTATGACGCAGTTTCCGCCAGCATGCTTGAATCCCGCCGTAACCTGGCGCTGGCCTGCGCGCTCAGCGCAATGGCCGGGTATGTCGACGGCATCGGCTATCTGCATCTCGGCGGGCTGTTCGTCTCCTTCATGAGCGGCAACTCGACGCGGCTTGGCGTGACGCTGGCCGAGGGGCATTGGCAGCATGCCCTGGAAGCGCTGGAGCTGATCGTGCTGTTCGTCGCCGGCGCCGCAGCCGGCAGCCTGATCGTGCTCAGCGCGCTGGCCCATCGCCAGCCCCTGCTCCTGCTCATCGAGGCGTGGCTGCTCACGGCGGCGGCGGTGGCCTATGCCTATGGCCTGCCGAACGCCGCGGTCGCCGCCATCGTGCTGGCGATGGGGCTCGAGAACGCCGTATTTCAGCTCGAAGGCGGGGCCGGGCTCGGCCTCACCTACGTCACCGGGGCGCTGGTGAAGGCCGGCCAGCTGATCGCCGCCGCGCTCACCGGCGGTGCGGGCTGGGCCTGGCTGCCGAACCTGCTGCTGTGGGCGGCGCTGGTCGCGGGCGCGCTCGCCGGCGCGCTGGCCTATGGCTGGATCAACCTCGCGGCGATCTGGTTCGCCGCGGCCGCCGCGTTCGCCCTCAGCGCGCTGGTTGCCGCAACCGCGAAGCGGACGGATTGACAGCGCGCCCGCCTTGGCCGATGTCACCATCATGACGTCCTCAAGCAAAACCCGCGCCGCGTGCCTGATCGGCTGGCCCGCCGCGCATTCCCGCTCGCCGCTGATCCATCATTACTGGCTGCGCACCCTCGGCATCCAGGGTGGCTACGTGATCGAGGCGGTGCCGCCGGAGGATTTCAAGGATTTCCTGTTCCGCCTGTCGCTGCGCGGCTTCGTCGGCGCCAACGTCACCATTCCGCACAAGGAGCGCGCGCTGGCGCTCTCGGCGCCGGACGAGCGCGCTCGCGCCGTCGGCGCCGCCAACACGCTGTGGTTTGCCGACGGCGAGCTGCGCTCGACCAATACCGATGTCGAAGGCTTCATCAACAATCTCGATGCCTGCGTGCCCGGTTGGGACAAGACCGAGGACGCACTGGTGCTCGGTGCCGGCGGCGCGTCGCGCGCGGTGGTGTTCGGCCTGATCGAGCGCGGGATTGCGCGCGTGCACCTGGTCAATCGCACGATCGACCGCGCCCGCGCGCTTGCCGACCTGTACGGCGCGCGCGTCCATCCGGCGACCTGGGACACGGTCGGCGAGTTGTTGCCGCGCGCGGGGCTGCTGGTGAACACGACGTCGCTCGGCCAGCACGGCCAGCCTCCGTTGGAGATCGATGTCGGCCTGTTGCCGGAGGGCGCGGTTGTTTCCGACATTGTCTACGTGCCGCTGGTGACGCCGTTGCTTGCGGCGGCAACGGCGCGGGGGCTGAAGACCGCCGACGGGCTCGGCATGCTGCTGCATCAGGCGGTGCGCGGTTTCGAGCTTTGGTTCGGGCAGCGCCCGCGGGTCACGCCGGAGCTGCGTGCGATCGTCGAAGCCGATCTCACAAAGACTTGAGGCCTGGAATAGCGTCTCCGATGCGGGGTCTCGTGTTAGTCCCCCGCGTTCCCTTCCGGAGATCAACCATGCCTGCCCGCCGTTCCCATCTCGTTCGTCCGTTCATTGCGCTTGCGATGGTGACGGCATCCACGCTCTACGCGCTCGCGCAACAGCCGCCGACGCCGACGCGGGTGCGTGGAACCGTCGAAAACGTCGATGGCAATACGCTCGCGGTGAAGTCGCGCAGCGGAGAGGACGTCAAGCTGCATATGGCCGGCAATATGGTGGTGCTCGGCCTCACCAGGATCGCGCTGTCCGACATCAAGGTCGGTTCCTTCATCGGCACCACCACGGTGCCCGGCCCCGACGGCACGCCGAAGGCAGTCGAGGTGCATGTCTTCCCGGAGAACATGCGCGGCACCGGCGAGGGCTCGCGGCCGTACGATCTGAAGCCGAACAGCAGCATGACCAACGCGACCGTCGCGCAATCCGTGGTCAGCAATGACGGTCATACGTTGCAGGTCAAGTACAAGGACGGCGAGAAGACGGTTCAGGTCCCACCTGATACGCCTGTTGTGACCTATGTTCCCGGCGACAAGGCAGACCTGAAGGCCGGTGCCAAGATCATCGCCTTCATGAAGAAATTGCCCGACGGCTCGCTGGAGACCGACCGCGTCAGCGTCGG
This sequence comes from Bradyrhizobium sp. USDA 3315, assembly GCF_054056795.1. Lineage (NCBI taxonomy): Bacteria > Pseudomonadati > Pseudomonadota > Alphaproteobacteria > Hyphomicrobiales > Nitrobacteraceae > Bradyrhizobium > Bradyrhizobium sp. USDA 3315. Next base: position 3,394,816 of record NZ_JBSRYP010000001.1, read on the forward strand.
CCGCGACGGCCTTACGCCGCCGATGTGACGCACAATGTCATCCCGGGGCGATGCGAAGCGTCGGGATATCGAGATTCCGGGTCTGGTCCTTCGGACCATCCCGGAATGACGATCTGAACGGGCTACATCAGAACACGCGAGCGCATCACCTGTCCGTTATCGCAGTAACAGTTCCCTCGTCCGGCGCGTAGTTGTCGTTTGAGCCGTCGCTTCCGCGAGGAGTTGTGGCTTGCACGGAATACCACCAACTCCCCGGTGTTCCCTGATTCGCCAGCCCAACCCATGAGGGACACCATGCCGAAATCGACGCTGTTCGCCGCATTGCTTCTTGTTGCCTTTGCTTCGGCTGCATCCGCGCAGCAGCCGCCGGCGGTGCGCATCCGCGGCACCATCGAGGCCGTCGACGGCGCCATGCTGTCGATCAAGTCGCGCGACGGCGCCGACATGAAGGTGCGGACCACCGACAACGTCGCGGTGTTCGGCGTCGCCAAGACCGATCTGTCGGAGATTAAGCCCGGTTCCTATATCGGCGTCACCGCGATGCCCGAGGCTGACGGAACGCAGAAGGCGATCGCGGTTCACATCTTCCCGGAGAACCAGCGCGGCGCCGCCGAAGGCTTCCGCCCCTGGGACCTGCGCGCCAATTCGACCATGACCAACGCCACCGTCGCCGAGACCGTGAAGGGCACCGACGGCCAGAACATCACGGTGAAGTACAAGGACGGCGAGAAGAAAGTCGTGGTGCCGCCGGGCACCCCGGTCGTCACCTTCGTCGCCGGCGACAAGTCGGAGCTGAAGCCGGGCGCCAAGATCATCATCTTCGGCGCGCTGAAGAAGGACGACGGCACGCTGGAAGCCAACCGCGTCAATGTCGGCCGCGACGGGATCGCACCGCCGATGTGAGGCTGAACAGGCTCCGCTGTCGTCTCTGCGAAAGCACTAGGGGATGCACACATCTGGTGCGACGGATTGACTCGGGTCAGAGATTGGGGATTCCAGAATCGGGGGTCTCGGTGACTTCTATTACGGCACTTCGGCTTGGGCGGAGGTGCCAGCATGTTGTCGCGGATTGACTGGACGTTGGGCCGGTTCGAGGATGGTCGTCTCGATAAAGGGGGGCGGCGCTCATCGGACGCATGGTCGCGGGCAAGGATGTATGCCTTCGGCGGCTTTCCAAGGGAGACCGCGCGCTGGAGGTGCGGTTCAACCGCTTTCTCGGTAACTCCAAGGTGACGAAGGAGCGCATCATCGAAAGCTGGAGCGAAAGCACGGCTGCGGCGGTTACAGGCCGCCATGTTTTGGCGATCCAGGACACCAGCGAGATCCACTTCAACACCACGCCGCAACGCCGGCGCGGGCTCGGGGAGATCGGCAAGGGCAATCACCACGGCGTGCTGCTGCACCCGATGCTGGCGGTGGATGCGGACAATGGCACCTGCCTGGGACTTTTGAGCGGCGAGGTGTGGACGCGTGAAGGCCCTCGGAGCGTCTCGCATGACAGCCGCGACCTGTCGGACAAGGAATCGCAGCGCTGGATTGCCACCGCCCTTGCGGCCAAGCCGCTGCTTACCGGTGCTGCAATGGTGACCCTGCTTGGTGACCGCGAGAGCGACATCTTTGCTCTTTATGCCAGCGCAGCCGAGCAAGACTACCGCGTGATCGCCCGCAGCATGCATGATCGCAAGCTGGCCGACACGACGGGTTTGTATGCGGCGATCGACGCCATGACGGCGGTAGAGCGTCGCATCATCGAGTTGCCTGCGCGTGCGGGGCGGCCTGCACGTCCGATGGACCTCGAACTTCGCTTCGGCGCAATCGAGCTGGCCCGGCCGCAAAGCAAGTTCCTGCGCCATTTGCCGAAAAGCCTGCATCTGGCCATCGTTGACGTCCGCGAGATCAATGCCGATCCCAACGTCGAGCCGTTGCACTGGCGTCTTCTCACCTCTCACGAGGTCACCAGTTCAGACGATGCCTGGCGCATCGTCGCCTGGTACAAGCAGCGCTGGATCATCGAGCAGTTCTTCCGCGTCCTCAAGACGCAGGGCTTCAAGCTCGAGGATAGCCAGATCGGCACCGCCGGCCGGCTTCTCAAATTGGTTGCCATCGCTGCCAAGGCCGCGATCATCACCATCCAGCTCCTGCAAGCGCGCAACGGGAGCCAGCAGTCGCTTCACGTTGCCTTCAATCCCAGCGAGATCGATGCGTTGACCGCCCTCAATCAGCAGCTTGAAGCCAGGAACAGACGACTGAAGAACCCGCATCCGTCCGATCGTCTTGCCTGGGCGGCCTGGATTATCGGCCGCATTGGAGGATGGGACGGCTATCCGTCCTCCAAGCCACCAGGCCCCATCACCTTCAAAAACGGTCTCGATTACTTCCGCGCCGTCGCTCTCGGATGGAGCCTCAGAAATGTGTGCATGCCCTAGTGCGAAAGCAGGGACCCGTAACCACATGGTTGAGTTGTTGAAGCGCGCTGTCGCCGCAGCGCTGCGAAACGACGGCCATCGGTGGTTATGGGTCCCGGGTCGCGCTTCGCTTGCCCGGGACGACGAAGATTGCGTAGCCCGGATGGAGCGCAGCGCAATCCGGGGCCAATCTATCCACGAGGAAAGACCCGGATTACGCTTCGCTTCATCCGGGCTACGATAATAGCGCCGGCGGCTAAACCGCCAGCACGTGATCGTCGATCTCGGCGATGGTGTTGACGCCGCACAGTCCCATCGTGGTGGTGAGCTCCTTGCCCAGGATATCGATCGCCTTGGCGACGCCTTCCTGGCCGCCGGCGCCGAGGCCATAGGCATAGGCGCGGCCGATCATGCAGGACTTCGCGCCGAGCGCCAGCGCCCGCATCACGTCCATGCCGGTGCGGATGCCGCCGTCGAACATGATCTCGAGCTTCGAGCCGACCTCATCGACGATCTCCGGCAGCACCTCGATCGAGGACGGTGCGCCGTCGAGCTGGCGGCCGCCATGGTTGGAGACCACGATCGCCTGCGCGCCGGTCTTGGCGGCAAGCTCGGCGTCCTCGATATCGAGGATGCCTTTAAGGATCAGCTTGCCCGGCCAGATGCTGCGGATCCAGTCGATGTCCTTCCAGCTCAGCGAGGTGTCGAACTGCGAGGCGGTCCATTCCGACAGTTTCGTCAGATCCTCGGTGCCTTTGACGTGGCCGGCAATGTTGCCGAAGGTGCGGCGCTTGCCTTGCAGCACGCCTGATACCCAGGCGGGCTTGGTCGCGAAGTCGATCAGCTTCGACAGTGACCATTCCGGCGGCACCGTCATGCCGTTCTTGATGTCCTGGTGGCGCTGGCCGATCACCTGCAGGTCGACGGTCAACACCAGCGCCGAGCATTTCGCCGCGATCGCGCGCTCGATCAGCGACTTGATGAAGCCGCGGTCCTTCATGACGTAGAGCTGGAACCAGAACGGCTTGTCGACGGCGGCGGCGATGTCCTCGATCGAGCAGATCGACATCGTGCTCTGGGTGAAGGGAATGCCGGCCGCCTGCGCGGCGCGGCAGGCATAGATCTCGCCGTCGCCATGCTGCATGCCGAGCAGGCCGACCGGCGCCAGGATCAGCGGCATCGCGGCCGGCTCGCCGAGGATCGTGGTCGCCAGGGTGCGCTTGGACACATCGACCAGGATGCGCTGGCGGAACTTGATCTGCTGCAGATCTTCCGAATTCGCGCGCAGCGTGTCCTCGGTGTAGGAGCCGCGGTCCGCATAATCGAAAAACGCCTTCGGCACCCGGCGCTTGTGCAGCTGGCGCAGATCTTCGATGCAGGTAATGTGCTTCATGGACGGTCCCGGCCCTTCTTCTGTGTCGCAAGTTCGATGTCGCGAGCCTTGTTTAGGCAGCAAGTCTTGCGGGTGTTCGATCTTGCCGTCATCTAGCATGGATGGGGGAGCTGCCAAATCGAAGACGGATGGGAGAGCGCGATGACCCAATCAGGCTCCAAACCGAAAGCAAAAGCAGACGAGAACGCCGAGAAGCGCCGGCTCGACGAGGCCCTGGAGGAGGGGCTGGAGGAGACGTTTCCCGGTTCCGACCCCGTCAATGTCACCCAGCCGGCCCCTACCAAGGGTGACCAGCACGTCAAGCGCACCGGCAAAGGGTAGGGACGACGTTCGTTCCCCAGGTTGCCGAAAGAGTAATAATGTTATATCTTTCAGTGCCTTAATGTAGAGGCACGGGGTTTAGCCCCGGTAATGATTCATCATATTTTTTGAAGTCCTTTTAGCGCCTGGCAGTCTATAAGGCCGATGCACGCTAGACTGGTAGGCGTTCAGGACTCTCTCGCCGGGTGGTTCGAGAGGTCCGTGTTGGGGGTTACATGAGCCGCAAATATTTCGGGACCGATGGAATTCGGGGCCGCGCCAATGGACTGATCACGCCGGAGCTCGCGCTCAAGGTAGGGCAGGCCGCGGGATTGGTGTTTCAGCGTGGCGACCATCGCCATCGCGTCGTGATCGGCAAGGACACGCGGCTGTCCGGCTACATGATCGAATACGCCATGGTCGCGGGCTTCACCTCGGTCGGTATGGACGTGCTGCTGGTCGGCCCGATGCCGACCCCGGCGATCGCGATGCTCACCAAGTCGATGCGCGCCGATCTCGGCGTCATGATCTCGGCGTCGCATAATCTTTTCGAAGACAACGGCATCAAGCTGTTCGGCCCGCAGGGCTTCAAGCTGTCGGACGATGTCGAGAAGCAGATCGAGCAGCTGCTCGACGAATCGCTCGACCGCCGCCTGGCGCAGAGCGCGAGCCTCGGCCGCGCCCGCCGCATCGACGGCGTCCATGACCGCTACATCGAATTCGCCAAGCGCACGCTGCCGCGCGATCTCTCGCTCGACGGCCTGCGCGTCGTGGTCGATTGCGCCAATGGCGCCGCCTACAAGGTGGTGCCGGAAGCGCTGTGGGAGCTCGGCGCCGACGTGGTGCCGATCGGGGTCGAACCCGACGGCTTCAACATCAACAAGGAATGCGGCTCCACCTCGCCGGAAGCGCTGTCGCGGAAGGTGCGCGAGATGCGCGCCGACATCGGCATTGCGCTCGACGGCGATGCCGATCGCGTCATCCTGGTCGACGAGCGCGGCCACATCGTCGACGGTGACCAGCTGCTCGCGGTGATCGCGCAGAGCTGGAAGGAAGAAGGGCGCCTCGCCAAGCCCGGCATCGTCACGACCGTGATGTCCAATCTCGGGCTGGAGCGCTTCCTGCAGGGGCTCGGGCTGCAGATGGTCCGCACGCCGGTCGGCGACCGCTATGTGCTCGAGCAGATGCTGAGCGGCGGCTACAATCTCGGCGGCGAGCCGTCGGGCCATATCATCATGTCGGACTATTCGACGACCGGCGACGGTTTCGTCGCGGCACTGCAGGTGCTGGCCGTGGTGCAGAAGCTGCGCCGCCCGGTGTCGGAGATCTGCCGGCGTTTCGACCCGTTGCCGCAAATCCTGAAGAACGTGCGCTATCGCAGCGGCAAGCCGCTCGACGACGCCGAGGTCAAGTCCGCGATCACCGACGGCGAGAAGCGCCTCAACGGCCATGGCCGTCTGTTGATCCGCCCCTCCGGCACCGAGCCGGTGATCCGCGTCATGGGCGAGGGCGACGATCGTATCCTGGTGGAAGAGGTCGTCGACAACATCGTCAGCGCACTCGGCCACGCCGCTGCGGCATAAGCTCCGTCCGGCCTCGTCAGCTCGTGATCCGTCATCCTGAGGAGCGCGCCCTTGCGCGCGTCTCGAAGGATGCACGGCCCATTGTCGCAATTTGGCGAGCGCCGGGCCGTCGACCCTTCGAGACGCGCGGAGCCTGTCATCGGGCCGCGCTTTGCGCGGACCCGTTGGCGCTCCTCAGGGTGACGGGGAAAGAGTTGGGCCGCCGGCTGACCCCACAGCGCATCGCTGCCATCGGCTAACGCAACTGGTTTGCCTCACCTCCGCGTCGTACGACACGGAGGTATTTTTGCGAATCTGTCCGGGAATGCTGCATTGAACAAACCCGTCGTGAGCAAACAGGCGCTGGGCGAGCCGGTGCCGGTGCCGGAGCTGACAGCCGCGAAGGTCGCCGCCGCTGCGGGACCGGCCTATGTCGTGCTTGCGGGCATCAGCTTCTCGCACTTCCTCAACGACACGATGCAGTCGCTGATCGCTTCGGTCTATCCGATCCTGAAGGACAATTACGCGCTCGACTTCGCGCAGATCGGCATGATCACGCTGGCGTTCCAGTTCACGGCGTCGCTGCTGCAGCCGCTGGTCGGACATTTCACCGACAAGAAGGCGCAGCCGTTCTCGCTTGCGATCGGCATGGGCTTCACCTTCTTCGGGCTGCTGCTGCTCAGCGTTGCGCACACCTATGCTGTCATCCTGATCGCGGCTTCGCTGGTCGGCCTTGGCTCCGCGGTGTTCCACCCGGAATCGTCGCGCATCGCGCGGCTGGCGTCGGGCGGACGTTACGGTTTCGCGCAATCGGTGTTCCAGCTCGGCGGCAGTTTCGGCACCTCGATGGGACCGGTGCTCGCAGCACTGATCGTGGTGCCGTTCGGCCAGCCCTCGATCGCCTGGTTCTCCTCGATCGCGTTCCTTGCCATCATGATCCTCTGGCGCATCGGCGTCTGGTACAAGCCGCAGATATCGGGCAAGAAGGCGGCCGCCATCGCGCGGCATCCCGACCATCCGGATCAGCGGCGCGTGAAGATCGCGCTCATCGTGCTGGTCGCGCTGCTGTTCTCCAAGCAGCTCTATGTCTCGAGCCTGTCGAGCTATTACATCTTCTATCTGATCGACCGGTTCGGCGTCTCGACGCAGGCGGCGCAGCTCTATCTGTTCGTCTTCCTTGCCGCCAATGCCGCGGGCGCATTCATCGGCGGCCCGCTCGGCGACCGCTTCGGCCGCAAATACGTGATCTGGTTTTCGATCCTCGGCGCGCTGCCGTTCACGCTGGCGCTGCCCTATGCCGGCCTGTTCGCCAGCGCCGTGCTGACGGTCGTGATCGGTTTGATCATCTCGTCGGCGACGTCGGCGATCATCGTGTTCGCGCAGGAATTGATGCCGCATCGGTTCGGCATGATCTCCGGCGTGTTCTTCGGCGTCGCGTTCGGGATCGGCGGTCTCGGCGCCGCCGTGCTCGGCAAGCTCGCCGACCACACCTCGATCGCCTTCGTCTATCAGCTGTGCGCCTTCCTGCCGGCGATCGGCCTGCTCGCGGTGTTCCTGCCGAGGATGCCGCAGGCCGTGCGCTGAACGCTCGGCCGTGGACGCGACGCCCGCGTTAAGCATTCGCTAACACACCCGGCTCGCGTGCCTTGCGAACGGCGCGGATGCGTCAACGCTTCATTAGCACTTGTGGCGGGATCGCGATGTTTCGTCGCCAACCTGCGTCATTTATGGACCCATAAGCGACAGCCGCAGAGAAAGGTGAGAGAAAATCAACCTTAAAAATTAGGGTTAAGTGCCGCTTAAACATTTCCTGCCATCGTCCGGGCCGTGAGTTTCAGACGTGGGGCTTTCGTGTCGCCTCACTTGGCCCAAAAGGACGAAGCCAATGCGTAGCGTAAAGACCCTGATTGCCGCCGGTGCGGCATCTCTGTTGTCCTCGGCGGCGTTCGCCGCCGACATGCCCATCATGCCGCCACCTCCGATGGCGTATGCTCCTCCGCCGGTCCAGGATTTCGGCGGCTGGTATCTGCGCGGCGACATCGGCATGACCAACACCCAGGCCAAGCTGCACGTCAACGCCTACGACACACTGCCGGCCGGCACCGCCTTCAACCAGTATGGCCACGGCTTCGACGGCGGCGTGCTCTACGGCATCGGCGTCGGCTATCAGTTCAACAGCTGGTTCCGCGCCGACATCACCGGTGAGTATCGCTCGAAGGTGAGCTTCAATGGCACCGATTTCTTCACGTTCCCCGGGCCCAGCCCGCTGAGCGACGCGTATCATGGCGGCATCCAGAGCTGGGTTGGCCTCGTCAACGTCTACGCTGATCTCGGCACCTGGGGCTGTTTGACCCCGTTCATCGGTGCCGGTGTCGGTGCCGCGACGATCAAGACCTCGGCCTTCTCCGACGTCGCGACGTTCCCGAGCGGGTCGGGCCTCACCAGCTCCTTCATCGCCGATGGCGCCACCAAGACCAACTTCGCCTGGGCGCTGCATGCCGGTGTCGCCTACAAGGTCACCAACAACTTCACGGTTGAACTGGCCTATCGCTACCTCGACATGGGCACTGCCGCCCACGGCCAAGGTCACTTCTTCGACGGCACGCCGGCCGGTCCCTCGAGCTTCCAGTACCGCGACATCACCTCGCAGGACGTGAAGCTCGGCGTGCGCTTCAACTTGCCGTGCTGCGACGTGCCGCCGCCGCCTCCGCCGCCGCTGATCCGCAAGGGTTAATTTCCAGCCTTCACGGTTAACGATTGCAACGGCGCGGGACCATCCCGCGCCGTTTTTCTTTGCCGCGTCATGTCGCGAACTTGCCGCGTCATGTCGCGCACTTCTGCAACTTGCGTGCTCGAAAACGGGCGGCGACAACGATTGGTTAAGGTTAACAGGCGATGATCAACGCGAAATCGGTGCGGTGGATGGAGCGTTGCAATGCGTAGGTTGGTGCTGGCGGCGATGATGATTGGAACGGTGACCGGCGCGCAGGCTGCCGACCTGCCGGACTTTCCGATCCTGCGCGGCTCCTATGTCGATGCACCGAGCAGGAGCGGGAACTGGGAAGGATGGTACGTCGGCGGCCAGATCGGCTATTCCTCCGGCGACATCGATTTCAGCCACGCGCCAAGCGCGATGACCTCCTTCATGCTGCGCGAGAGCGTTCTGGCCGACCCGGTTTCGGGTTGGGCCCTGCTGCCGAAGAACCATGCGCAGAGCAACGGGTTCGGCGCGTTCGTCGGCCGCAACTGGCAATGGGACGACGTCGTGCTCGGCGTCGAGGCCAACTACAATTACCTGAACGGCCTCGAAAGTTCGGCGGGCGACTCGATGACGCGGCAGATCGTGAATCCCAAGGGCGAGACTCCTCCGAGCGGGCACACCTACACCTACAACACCACGTTGTCGGGGAGCGCCGCCTTGCAGGTCAAGGACGTCACGACCTTCCGTGGACGCGCCGGATGGGCGGCAGGCAACTTCCTGCCATACATGTTCGGCGGTGTTGCGGTGGGACGCATGTCCGTGTCGCGTTCGGCGACGGTGTCGTTTGACAAGTACGATGCCTGGGCCGAGACCCAGACGGTCGGCAACAACACCGTTACAATTCAGCATAACGACTACCTGGGCTCAGGCAGCGCCGCCCAGACGGAGCAGCGGGTGAACAACTATGCGGTCGGCTGGACCGCGGGCCTCGGGCTTGAATATTGCGTGGTCGGCGGGTTGTTTCTCCGCGGCGAGTGGGAATATGTGCGCTTCGCGGCGGTCAAGAATATCGCCGTCGACATGAACAGCTTCCGGGTCGGCGCCGGCTACAAGTTCTGATCGCCGCTGCCGTAGCCGGCGACGGTTGACAGACCGGGGAGCGACTGCTGCTCTGTCGCCACACGGTGCGGAGCACGATCACATGAAAATCTACGGCGACGCCAATTCAGGCAACTGCCTGAAGGTGAAATGGGTGTGCGACAGGCTGGCGCTGCCGTACACATGGGTCGAGATCGACACCATGAAGGGCGGCAGCCGGACCGCGGAATTCCTCAAGCGAAACGGCTGGGGCCAAGTGCCGACGATGGAGCTGGATGACGGCCGCACGCTGGCACAATCCAACGCCATCATCCGCTATCTCGCGCGCGGCAGCGACCTGATCCCGAGCGATCCCTATCGCGCGGCGCAGATGGATGCCTGGATGTTCTGGGAGCAGAACAGCCACGAGCCTTATGTGGCCGTCTGCCGCTTTCAGGCCGTGTATCTCGGCAAGGCCATCTCGGAGATCGATCCGAACCTCGTCAAGCGCGGCTATGTCGCGCTCGATCATCTGGAGCGACATCTTGCGGGGACGCAATTTTTGGTCGGAGACGCGTTCTCGCTCGCCGACGTCTCGCTGCTCGCCTATACGCGCGTCGCGGAGGATGGCGGCCTCGAGCTCGCGCGCTATCCCGTGATCCGTCGCTGGATCGCCGATGCCGAGCGCGTGCTCGCGCTGCCGCCGGTCCGCTGACCTCAGGTGAATGCCGCCATGACTGAAGCTTCATCCATCACGATCCGCCGCGCTCGCCGCGAAGACGTCGCCGCCATCGTCGGCATGCTTGCGGACGATCCGCTCGGCAGTGCGCGCGAGCGGATCGAGGATCCGCTGCCGCAAAGCTATTACGAGGCCTTCGCGCGGGTCGAGCGCGATCCCAATTTGCAGCTCGTCGTCGCCGTCGACGGAGAGGGCGTCGTCGTCGGCTGTCTGCAACTCGCGGTTCTGCCGGGCATCAGCTCGCAGGGCGGCTCGCGCGGCCTGCTCGAGGATGTTCGCGTCGCAAGGCATTGCCGCAGCCGCGGCATCGGCGAGAAGCTCGTGCAGTGGGCGGTCACGGAAGCGCGCGCGAGGGGCTGCATGCTCGTCGAGTTGCTGACGCATCAGACGCGGGTCGATGCGCAGCGCTTCTATGAACGGCTCGGGTTCGCGCGCAGCCATGTCGGGATGACGATTCGCTTTTGAAACGCGTGCAAGAAGTTGTGCCACCTACCGGGCAATACCTGCAGCAGCGGATAGTCTGCGATCCGGTTAACAGCCAATAAACTAAGCCGGTTTCCGTGATTTTACGGGTCGGAACGAGTCCGGTATGTCGGACGTCTCCCACGGGGCGGCGGGCAACTGGGGATTGCAATGTCGGATTATTCGATCGTGCGGGTCGGCAACGAATACATCGTGCAGGCCGGCGAGAAGCGCATTCTGAAAGTATCGAGCCGGCGCAGGGCAGTTAAGATCATGACTCTGGCGGCAGATTTGCTCGATCAGGAGACGATCCAGCAGGTCGAGGACGCCCCATCAATCAGCCGTGATGCCCGGATTGTTCCAGACGAGTCTGAACTTTCTTGACGTTTGGGTACCTTTCCACTATCCCCGACCGCGGGAAACCTCTCCCCACCGAGAGGCAGCTATCTGGAAGGGTAGATTATGACTGCAGCGAAGCCCGCTTCGCGGCCTGAAGTGCCGCATTTTTCCTCCGGCCCCTGTGCCAAGCGCCCCGGCTGGAACCCCAACAATCTCAAGGACGCTGCCCTCGGCCGCTCGCATCGCGCGAAAGTCGGCAAGGCCAAGCTCAAGCTCGCGATCGAACTGACGCGCGAGGTGCTTGAGGTGCCCGCCGATTACAAGATCGGCATCGTGCCGGCGTCGGACACCGGCGCGGTCGAGATGGCGCTGTGGTCGCTGCTCGGCGCGCGGCCCGTCACCACGCTCGCCTGGGAATCCTTCGGCGAGGGCTGGGTCAGCGATATCGTCAAGGAATTGAAGCTGAAGGACGTCACCAAGCTCAACGCGGCTTATGGTGAAATCCCCGATCTCTCCAAGGTCGATCCGAAGTCGGATATCGTCTTCACATGGAACGGCACCACCTCGGGTGTGCGCGTTCCGAACGCTGACTGGATCAGCGCGGATCGCGAAGGCCTGACGATTTGCGACGCGACCTCGGCCGCCTTCGCGCAGCCGCTCGATTTCGCCAAGCTCGATGTCGTCACCTTCTCCTGGCAGAAGGCGCTCGGCGGTGAAGCTGCGCACGGGATGCTGATCCTGTCGCCGCGCGCGGTGGAACGGCTCGAGACCTACAAGCCGGCCTGGCCGCTGCCGAAGATCTTCCGCCTCACCAAGGGCGGCAAGCTCAACCAGGGGATCTTCGAAGGCGAGACCATCAACACGCCGTCGATGCTCTGCGTCGAGGACTATCTCGATGCGTTGAACTGGGCGAAGTCGATCGGCGGCCTGAAGGCGCTGATCGCCCGCGCCGATGCCAACACCAAGGCGCTCGCCGACTGGAAGGCGAAGACGCCGTGGATCGACTTCCTGGCCAAGGATCCCGCGATCCGCTCCAACACCTCGGTGTGCCTGAAGTTCACCGATCCCGCGATCACCTCGCTTCCATCAGACGCACAGGCCGACTTCTGCAAGAAGCTGGTCGCGCTGGTGGAGAAGGAGAACGCCGGCTTCGACTTCGCGTATTACCGCGATGCGCCGGCGGGTCTGCGGATCTGGTGCGGCGCCACCGTCGAAGCCAAGGATGTCGAGCTGCTGACGCAGTGGATCGACTGGGCGTTTGCCGAGACCAAAGCAGCGTTGCCCAAGGCGGCATAAGTTTTTCTCTTGTCACCTCTTCCCGTTCTTACGGGGAGAGGTCGGATCGCTCGGCAGCGCAATTGCGCGCCTGAACGATCCGGGTGAGGGGCCCTTTCGGCTTGTTCCTCGCTCGTGGCTGCCCTCACCCCAACCCTCTCCCCGCAAGAGCGGGGAGAGGGAGAAGTGATCAGAGACTTCACCAGATCGGTCCAGGAGACCCGCCCGCGGCAGGGCAAAGGAACAATCGAGATGACAAAACCCAAAGTTCTGATTTCCGACGCGCTGTCTCCCGCCGCCGTCCAGATCTTCAAGGATCGCGGCGTCGAGGTCGACTTCCAGCCCAACCTCGGCAAGGACAAGGAAAAGCTCGCCGAGATCATCGGCAATTACGACGGTCTCGCGATCCGCTCGGCCACCAAGGCGACCGCCAAGCTCATCGAGAAGGCGACCAGGCTCAAGGTGATCGGCCGCGCCGGCATCGGCGTCGACAATGTCGAGATTCCGGCCGCGACCGCCAAGGGCATCATCGTGATGAATACGCCGTTCGGCAATTCGATCACGACCGCCGAGCACGCCATCACCCTGATGCTGGCGCTGGCGCGCGAGATCCCGCAGGCCGACGCCTCGACCCAGGCCGGCAAGTGGGAGAAGAACCGCTTCATGGGCGTCGAGATCACCGCCAAGACCCTCGGCGTGATCGGCTGCGGCAATATCGGCACGATCGTCGCCGACCGCGCGCTCGGCCTGCGCATGAAGGTGATCGCGTTCGATCCGTTCCTGTCGCCGGAGCGCGCCAAGGACATCGGCGTCGAGAAGGTCGAGCTCGACGATCTCTTGAAGCGCGCCGATTTCATCACGCTGCACACGCCGCTGACCGAGAAGACCCGCAACGTGATCGATGCGGCCGCGATCGCCAAGATGAAGAAGGGCGTTCGCATCATCAACTGCGCGCGTGGCGGCCTGGTCGACGAGCAGGCGCTGGTCGACGCGCTGAATTCCAAGCATGTCGCGGGCGCCGCCTTCGACGTGTTCGTCGAGGAGCCGGCGACCTCGAACGTGCTGTTCGGCCATCCCAACGTGATCTGCACCCCGCATCTCGGCGCCTCCACCACCGAAGCGCAGGAAAATGTCGCGCTGCAGGTCGCCGAGCAGATGTCGGACTATCTGTTGTCGGGCGCGATTTCCAACGCGGTCAACTTCCCCTCGATCACCGCGGAAGAGGCGCCGAAGCTGAAGCCGTTCATCGAGCTTGCCGAGAAGCTCGGCTCGTTCGCCGGCCAGCTCACCGAGAGCGGCATCCTCAAGACTGAGATCACCTATGAGGGCCACGTCGCCGAGATGAAGATCAAGGCGATCACCTCGGCGGTGCTGTCGGGCCTGCTGCGGCCGATGCTGGGCGAGGTCAACGTGGTCTCGGCGCCGGTCGTCGCCAAGGAGCGCGGCATGGTGGTGGACGAGGTCGTCCGCGCCGCGCAGAGCGACTATGAAAGCCTGATCACGGTCACAGTCACCACCGAGCGTCAGGAGCGTTCGGTGTCCGGCACCGTCTACGCCGACGGCAAGCCGCGTCTCGTCGACATCAAGGGCATCCGCGTCGACGCCGAGTTCGGCAAGTCGATGATCTACGTGACCAACGAGGACAAGCCGGGCTTCATCGGCGCGTTCGCGAGCCTCTTGGGTGATGCGAAAATCAATATCGCGACCTTCCATCTCGGCCGCGTCAAGCAAGGCGGCGATGCCATTGCGCTGGTCGAGGTCGACGGCGCGGTGCCGGCGGAGCTGCTCGCCAAGGTACAGACACTGCCGCAGGTGAAGCAGGCCAAGGCACTGACGTTCTGAGCCGCTGACGTTTTAAAGGCGCTGGCGTTTCAAACGCTGTTTGAGCGGTCCTCGTCATCGCCCGGAACGCCCGGCATGACGGAAGGAAGATACCGCTCAAGCAGTCCATATTCCGATCTGCGGAACATGACGCCGTCTCCGGTCCCGGAGGCGGCGTTTGTCGTTCCGGGGCGTCCGGTATTGCTGTTGCGCCCGCCGAAAAATGTGTACGAACGGGCCACGACGCGCCACAATGACCGTCATCTCAGAGGGAGAAAACAATGCGTGAAGCCGTAATCGTTTCCTACGCGCGCACCGGCCTGGCAAAGTCCGGCCGTGGCGGATTCAACATCACCCCGCCGATGTCGCTCGCCGCGCACGCCATCAAGCACGCGGTCGACCGCGCCGGCGTCGACAAGGAATATGTCGAGGATTGCTATCTCGGCAATTGCGCGCATGGCGCGCCGAACATCGGCCGCCAGGCGGCGCTGCTCGCCGGCCTGCCGAAGTCGACCGCGGGCGTCTCCGTGAACCGCTTCTGCTCGTCGGGCCTGCAGACCATCGCGATGGCCGCCAACTCGATCCGTTCCGACGGCTCCGATTGCATCGTCGCCGGCGGCGTCGAGAGCATCTCGATTCCCGGCGGCGGCTCGCCGAAGGAATCGATCGATCCCGAGCTGCTCAAGACCGCGCCCGACATCTTCATGGCGATGATCGATACCGCCGACATCGTGGCCGAGCGCTACAAGCTCAGCCGCGAATACCAGGACGAGTATTCGCTGGAGTCGCAGCGCCGCATGGCCGCCGCGCAGCAGGCCAACAAGTTCAAGGACGAAATCGTCCCAATGAAGACGAAGATGAAGGTGGTCGACAAGGCGACCAAGGCCGAGTCGATCGTCGACTACGTGGTCGATCGCGACGAGTGCAACCGCCCCGAGACCACGCTGGAGGGCCTCGCCAAGCTCGAGCCGGTCAAGGGCCCGGGCAAGTTCATCACCGCCGGCAATGCCAGCCAGCTCTCCGATGGCGCCGCCGCCGTGGTGCTGATGGAGGCCAAGGACGCCGAGAAGCGCGGCCTCAATCCGCTCGGCCGCTTCGTGGCCTGGGCCTCGGCCGGCTGCGAGCCCGACGAGATGGGCATCGGTCCGGTGTTTGCGGTGCCGAAGCTGCTCAAGCGCCACGGCCTGAAGGTGGACGACATCGATCTCTGGGAGCTCAACGAGGCGTTCGCCAGCCAGTGCCTCTATTCGCGCGACCAGCTCGGCATCGATCCCGAGAAGTATAACGTCAATGGCGGTTCGATCGCGATCGGCCATCCCTTCGGCATGACCGGCGCCCGGCTCACCGGCCACCTGCTGCAGGAAGGCCGTCGCCGCAAGGCTAAGTGGGGCGTCGTGACCATGTGCATCGGCGGCGGCCAGGGCGGCGCCGGCCTGTTCGAGATCTACAGCTAAGCGCGATCGACACTGATCGTGTGCGAACGAGCGGCCCGGCGGCAACGCCGGGCCGCTTTTCATTTGGAGCCGGCTAGCTCGCCGGTGAGGTAAGCGCGCGCTCGTCAAACTCGAGCGAGGCAATCAGTTCGAGCGTCTGCCGGAGATCGGCGGCCTGCCTTGCGCCGAAGGCGGTCTCGAAGCGCTCCTGCGCCTTGAGCCATGCGGCCTGTGATTCCTCGAGCCTGGCTTCGCCGCGCTTGGTGAGCCGCACCAGCCGGCTGCGCCGGTCGCTCTTGTCGACGGTGATGGTCAACAGACCGTCGCGCTCGAGCGGCTTGAGGTTGTGGTTCAGCGCGGTGCGGTCGAGCACCAGGGCTGCGGCAAGCTCGCCCATCGTCGGCGCGCCCGACCGCCTGACATAGACCAGAATCGCCCGTTGCGTGCCGCGCAGGCCGGATGTCGCAAGGACCTGATCGTAGAGCTGCGACACCCGCCGCGTCGCCTTGCGCAACGCCGTGAGATTACACCGGCTGGGTTCCGTTTTCGCCATCGCTGCCTCCGAGGACTTGACAGATACATGCATATGCACCTAATGGCAATAGATGCATATGCACGTATTTCGGAGGGTGTGATGTCGGAGGTAGAGGCGGAGACCATCGATCTGGTCGTCAAACCTGATGCGCGGCCGCGGTCCGGCGTCGCCACCGCAACCCCGCGCCAGGTGCTTGCGATCGTATCGGTCGGAATTTGCCTCGCCAATCTCGATTTGTTCATCGTCAATGTCGGGCTGCCGAACATCGCGCAGGAATTTCGCGGCGCCTCGCTCGAGGATCTGTCCTGGATCCTCAATGCCTACGCCATTGCCTACGCGGCGTTGCTGGTGTTCTTCGGACGGCTCGCCGAACGCCACAGCCGCAATCTCAGCTTCCTGCTCGGCGTCGCGCTGTTCACGGCCGCGTCAGCAGCATGTGCTCTTTCGTCCAGTGTCGAGTTCCTGGTCGTCTCGCGCGTGGCGCAAGCCGCCGGTGCGGCATTGATGACGCCAACCTCGATCGGCCTGCTGCTGGCGTCGTTTCCGCCCGAGCAACGCGCCGGGGCGGTGCGCACCTGGACGGCGATCGGCGGCCTTGCCGCCGCACTGGGCCCGCTCGCGGGAGGCGTGCTGGTCACCTTCGACTGGCGCTGGATCTTCATCGTCAATGTCCCGATCGGCGTCGTCGCGCTGATCATCGGCTGGCTGAAATTGCCCGAAGTGCCCGGTCACGACGTGCCGCGCCCGAGTTCATGGGCGGCGCTGTTGGTGACCTCCGGTATCGGTGCGCTGACATTTGCGATCGTGAAGGCGAACGATTGGGGATGGAGTTCGCGCGGCGTCGTGCTCGGCTTCGCCGTCGCGACCGTCTCGCTCGCCGCCTTCGCACGGCATTGCCTCAGATCGAGGAATCCCTTCGTCGATCCTGCACTGTTCGCGGTCAGGCCGTTCACCGGGGCGTCGTTGGTGATGGCGCCTTATTCGGCGGCCTTCGGCGCCATGCTGCTGTCCTGCGCCTTGTGGGAACAGACGGTATGGGGCTGGTCGGCGTTGAAGACCGGCCTTGCAATCGCTCCCGGCCCGCTGATGGTGCCGATCACCTCGCTGCTGTTTGCCGGCCGGCTGATTGCGCGGTTTGGCGCCGCGGCCGTCGTCTCCGCCGGAATCCTGCTGTTCGCGGCCGGCCTCGCGATCTGGGCGACGCTGCTCGGGGCCGACCCCAATGCGCCAGCCGTCGTCGCGGGCGTGATGCTGATCGGTATCGGCGTCGGGCTGACCTTTCCGACCCTGATGGGCGTCGGCGCCGGCGCGCTGCCGCCGTCGTCGTTTGCCACCGGCTCCGGCGTCATCAACATGATCCGGCAGGCGGCACTGGCGATCGGCGTCGCGATCTTTGTGGCGATCCTTGCAACGCCGGTCTCGATGACCGAGCGGATCGCGGCGTTCCAGCGCGGCTGGTGGATCATGATCGCGATCACCTTGGCCGGCTTCGTGCCGAATTATCTGTTCATCCGGCGCAAGGCAGATCGCTAACGCCCGAAAGACATCGCCGCGCCATGCGGCAGCCGCGGTGGCGCCATCGTCGCGCCGCAGGGAAACCTCAATCGAACCAGTCCCTTCCTCGCTGCGTCTCACCACGAGAAACGGCGCGCAGTCGAGCCCGGCGCACCGTTCGTCTCGCGCGCGATGCGGCGTTTTTTTCGGAGGGATGTCATGTGTAGGATTGCGAATTATCTTGTGACCACCAGCCTGGTGCTGGCGGGTGCGCTGGTTGCCGGGCCGCTGCAAGCGGCCAATCTCGATGCGGCCTCGCAGGTCGATGCCGTGACCGTCTATCCCGATGGCGCGAGCGTCACCCGCGTCATCACGCTGGATCTGCCTGCCGGCGACAACACCCTCATCGCCAGGGATTTCCCGATCGGGCTCGATCCGTCCTCGCTGCGGGTCGAAGGCGAGGGCGGAGCGAAGCTCACGATAGGCGCGATCGACACCAAGCTGCCGGGGCCGCTGCTGCCGCAAAATCTCTCCGAGATCGACAAGCGCATCGAGGCGCTGAACGATCAGCGCGCCGATTTGCAGGGACTGATCAGCGCGGCCGAGGCGCGGCGCAAATTTGCCGAGCGGTTTGCCGAGGCGTCACCCGCGGGCCTCGGCGAAAAGGGCGAGGCGCGTCCGCTCAGCGAGTGGCGCGCGGCGTTCTCGGCGGTGGCCGACGAGGTCGCAACCGCCGACAGCGCGATCCGTGACGCCGAGCGCAAGATCCGCGTGATCGACCGCGATCTTGCGCAGCTCGCAGCCGATCGCACCAGCAAGCCGCCGAGCAAGGTCGAGGTGCGGATCGATGTCGCCTCGCAAGCGGCGACCAAGGCGACCTTGCGGGTCACCTATGCGGTTCCCAACGCGCGCTGGACGCCGCTCTATGACGCCCGGCTCGACACCGGCGCCAAAGACCGCAAGTCCGCGATCGAACTGGTGCGCCGCGCCGAGATCACCCAGTCGACCGGCGAGGACTGGTCGAACGTGGCGCTCGTCGTCTCCACCGTGCGGGTCGCGCGCGGCGGCAATGCGCCCGACCTCCGCTCGCTGATCGTGCATTATCCGCAGCCGCCGCGACCGCTGGCGAAGCTTTCGGGAGAGGCCAGCATGCGGGCGCGCGAGGCGCTGGCACCCGCGCCGGCCGCCGACGCGGTTCAGCAATTCCGCTTTGGTGGGGGACGCCTGGACGAACTGGAAGCCACCGCCGAGGTCGGCGCCTTCCAGGCCACCTTCAAGATTCCCGGCCGCGTCAGCGTTGCCGCCAATGAGGGCGCCAAGAGCCTGCGCATCTCGACGGCGACGATAACCCCTGATCTCGCGGTTCGCGCCGTTCCGGTGATCGACCCGACCGCGTTCCTGGAAGCGAGCTTCGTGCAGGCCGACGACGCGCCGTTGCTGCCGGGGCAAATCTCGATCTACCGCGACGGTATCTTTGTCGGCCGCAGCCGGATGGCCACGGCCGCCAAGGACGAGACCGTGCGGCTCGGCTTCGGCGCCGACGACAAGGTCAAGATCGAACGCACGGTGGTGAAGCGCAACGAGGGCTCCGCTGGCCTGATCGTGACCACGTCGAAGACCGACGAGCGCGCCTTCAAGACCACGGTGCGCAACGGCCACGACTTCCCGATCAAGGTCGCGGTCCAGGATCAGCTCCCGGTCAGCGAGAACGACGATATCGTGGTCGAGATGCTGCCGTCGTCGACGCCGGCGACGACGACCAATCTGCGCGACAGGCGCGGCGTGCTGGAATGGGCGTTCGAGGCCAAGGCCGGCGAAGTCCGTGACATCAATTTCGCCTGGCGGATGCGCTGGCCCAAGGACAAGGGCGTCGTGATGGTGCCGGCGGGCTAGAGCCCGTGCCGGGGCTCTAGCGTTGTTGCTTGACGCGTTTTCTTCACGCGAACCGGAACCCACTTCGCTTGAAACGCTATGAGGACCTGCGTCATCTGCCGATGACAACCTTCCCGATCTCGGGCATCACTTTGCCAAAGGCGACAAAGCCTGAGATCGGGAGGATCCATGAGCTACCAGCACATCGTCGTCGATGATCCGCGTCCGCGCGTCCGCCGCATCACGCTGAACCGCCCCGAGAAGCGCAACGCGCTGAACATTCGCCTGCGCGGCGAGATCTTCGAGGTGCTGGAGCAGGCCGACCGCGATCCCGAAATTTCGATCTCGATCCTGCGCGGCGCCGGACCCTGCTTCTCGGCGGGCTACGATCTCTCCGCCGACAATCGCGTCGACCAGCCCTATCACTCGGCATCCGGGCCCGGCCAATGGTCGCGCCATGTCGTCGAGGGCTGGTTCTCGATCTGGGATCTCGCAAAGCCCGTGATCGCGCAGGTGCACGGCTATTGCCTCGCCGGCGGCACCGAGCTCGCGACCGCTTGCGACGTGGTCTATGTCGCCGACGACGCCCAGATCGGCTATCCGCCGGTGCGGCTGATGAGCCCGCCCGACATGCAGTATCACCCGTGGCTGGTCGGCATGCGCCGTGCCATGGAATTGATGCTGACGGGCGACGCGATGTCCGGCCGCGAGGCCGCCGAATGGGGCTATGCGACCCGGTCGTTTCCGCTCGCCGAGCTGGAGACGAAGACGCTGGATTTCGCCGAGCGCGCGGCCAAGGTGCCGATCGAGCTGCAGCAGCTCAACAAGCGTAGCGTCCACCGCGCGATGGAAATCATGGGCGCCCGCGCCGCGATGCGCGCCGGCACCGAGATCCAGGCACTGGCCTTCACGACCGAGGCCAGCAAGGCCTACATGGCGGGCTTCCGCCGCGACGGCGGCAGCGTGAAGGCGCAGCTCGACCAGCGCGACACGACGTTCGGAGATTACCGGACGAAGAAGGAGTGACGATCACGGAAGCCGCGCGCTGAGCTGTATCGCCGTCACCCTGAGGAGGCCGCAAAGCGGCTGTCTCGAAGGGCGGCGGCCCGGCTGTCTCCATGCGGCTGCATCGGGGGCCGTGCATCCTTCGAGGCTCGCCCAGCGGCGCAATTGCGCCGCAAGGCTCGCGCCTCCAGCGACAAAGGCGTAGCCTTTGCGCGGGGATGACGGAATGGCCGTCGTGCCGGGATGAGCATCACGCTATCCGCATATTCGCTGTCATGCCCCGCCTTGAGCGGGGCATCCAGTACGCTGCGGCTTGTCCGTTGAGCTCGGGCGCCTCTGGAATACTGGGTCGCCCGGTCGAGC
Source organism: Bradyrhizobium sp. USDA 3315 (assembly GCF_054056795.1). Classification (NCBI taxonomy): domain Bacteria; kingdom Pseudomonadati; phylum Pseudomonadota; class Alphaproteobacteria; order Hyphomicrobiales; family Nitrobacteraceae; genus Bradyrhizobium; species Bradyrhizobium sp. USDA 3315. The sequence continues at coordinate 3,415,592 of NZ_JBSRYP010000001.1, forward strand.
CGGGCGACGACACTGCTGTGGGTGGCGAGCGCCGCCTCACTTCGCCTTCAGGAAGTCGCCGACCTCGAGCAGCACGAACTCGTCGTCATCGGCCTTGTTCGGGTCGCGGCTCGAGGAGAACGGCAGGTTGTTGTCGTTGCCGACGATGATGTGGGTGTCGTCGACCCGGTCGACATTCTCGATGGTGAAGAACGGGAAAGTGTAGACGCCGTCGTTGAGCGGCTTGCGCGCCTTCTTGTTGGGATCGCGGATCTTCATCAGGTCGATATAGGCGATCTTGCGCACCGGCTTGCCGACATTGGCATCCGACAGCTCGATCTTGTAGACGCGCTTGAACTTGGCGAGATCAGGAAAACAGTTCTCGCCGCGCTGGCCTTGCGGGCAGGCCTTGTCGGCGGTGCCTTCGCCGTTGTCGCGCTCGATCACGAGGCCCTGGGCCGGATCGATCATGTTGAAGTCGCCGATCGCATTGCCGTTCTGCTCGAACACATACTGCCAGTAGCGTCCGGTGAACTTCTCCGCTGCGACGTCGAATTCCAGGATGCGTGAGGCCTCCTTGCCGTCGACCTTCTCCCAATCCTTCTTGTCGGCATCCCACAGCGGCCCCTCGAGCAGGCCGTAAAGGAACTTGCCGTCCATGGAGGAAGCAAAACCTTCATAGCCCTTGGAGCGGCGCAGGTTGACATTGGTGTAGCTGGCGCCGGGCGCGCCGGGCGACTGCACCGCCCAGTGATCCGGCGAGCGCACCGGCTTGCCGTCGGCGACGGTCTCGAACACGGCGAGGATCTTGCCGGTCTTGTCGGCCTTGAGGATGTAGGGCCCGAATTCATCGCCGATCCAGAAAATGTCGTTGATGATCTGGAAGCCCTCGGTGTCGAAATCGGCACCGGTCAAATAGCGCTTGGCGGTGTCCTCGTGGACGATGCGGAACGGCACCTTCCTGTCGGGATCGTGCAGGAACACGGTCTCCTGACGCTCGATCTTGCCGCTCGCCCAGTCGATCTTGTGCCGGTTCAGGTACAGCATCGAGTCCGCCGAGTTGTAGCGCGAGCCCATGCCGTTGTCGGTGATCACCCAGAACGAGCCGTCGGGCATCACCTTGATGCCGGAATGGCCCTGCAGCGGCTGGCCCTTGAACGGCAGCGACACGCCGGTCGGCCGCTCGTACGATTTGCCCATCACGGTGCCGATGGCGTCGACGCGCTTGCCGGTGGTGTATTTGCCCGAGGTCTTCAGATCATCAGGGGCGTCGGCGGGCGCGTCGATGAAGCTCTCCGCCGGCATCACGGCGTGTCCCGCCAGCGTCGCCGGGAATTCGCCCTCACCCTGCGCGAATGCCGATGTGGCGAGCAGGATCGAGGCGACGGAGCAGAGCAGGGACAGGCGCATGGTTGATCTCCCAAAGGATAAACGATGCGGTGTTCTCCGAGCCGCCTGTTACAGCCGGCTGACAGTTTTGTGAACCGCGGATGTTGCGGCGGGATAAGGCTTGCGGCGTTACGTCGCCTTGCCCGCCGGCTGCATCGTCTGCGGCAGCAGGAACGGCACGCCGTTTCCGGTATAGGCGATCGCAGCGTCGATCTCGAAGATCTCGCGCAGCGTCTCGGCCTTCATCGCCGCCGTACGGTCGCCGTCGACGGCAAGCCGGCCGCGGTGCAGCAGCAGGATGCGGTCGGCGAACCGCATCGCGAGGTTGAGGTCGTGCAGGATCGCGATCACCGCGGTGCCGCGGGCGGCGCGCCGCCGGGCCGTTTCGACCAGGTCGATCTGGTGCCGCAGATCGAGGCTCGAGGTCGGCTCGTCCAGCAGCAACAGTCCCGGTCCATGCAGCGCTTCGCCGCAGGCGAGCTGCACCAGCACGCGGGCGAAATGCGCCCGCTGCTGCTCGCCGCCGGACAGTGTCGGCAATTGCCTGAAACGGAAACGCGCGAGCCCGACCTCGTCGAGCGCCGCCTCGACCAGCGCCCGCGCCACGGCACGCGGGCTTTCGCCGGCGCCCATGCTGACGATTTCCTCGACGGTGAACGGGAAGGTGACGTTGACATGCTGCGACAGCATCGCGCGGTGCTGCGCCAGCGCGCGCGGTCGGTAAGTTTGCAAGTCGCGCTGCCTCAGCCTGATCGCCCCGCGGGACGGACGCAGGTCGCCCGACAGCATCCGCAGCAGGGTCGATTTGCCGGCGCCGTTGGGACCGACGATCGCGACCATCTCGCCGGCATCGACCTGCAGCGACACCGCATCGACCAGATCAGTGCCGCCGACCGTCATGGTTACCGACTGCGCTTCGAGCAGGGCCGTCACAGCGACACCAGTCCGCGCTGCCGCAGCAGCATGGCGAGGAAGAACGGCGCGCCGATCGCTGCCGTCAGGATGCCGATCGGCATTTCCGCGGGTGCCACGATGGTGCGCGCCACGGTGTCGGCGCCGACCAGGAGGATGGCACCGAGCAGCGCGGAGGCCGGCAGCAGCAGCCGATGCGCCGGCCCGATCACCAGCCGCAACAGATGCGGCACCACGATGCCGATGAAGCCGACCACGCCGCAGACCGAGACCGCGACCCCGGTCATCGCCGACACCAGCACGATCGAGATCCGCTTCAGCCGTTCGACGTCGACGCCGCTGTGGAACGCCTCCGCCTCGCCGAGCACCAGCACGTCGAGCCCGCGCGCGATCGAGAGGCAGGCGGCCAGCGCGACCGCCAGCACCGGCGCCAGCGCCGTGAGCTTGCTCCAGGTCGCGCCGCTGAGCGAGCCGAGCAGCCAGAAGGTGATGTCGCGAAGCTGGCGGTCGTCGGCGACGAACACCAGAAGGCCGATGCCGGCATTGGCGATCGCGGCGATCGCGAGCCCGGCCAGCAGGAAGATCGCAATCGATGTCCGGCCGCCGCGGCTGGCGATGCCGTAAAGCACGACGGTCGTGATCAGCGAGCCGGCAAAGGCCGCGATCGGCAGCAGCTGGTGTTGCAGGAAGCGCAGGCTTTCGCCGAGATGGCTGTCGGTGAACACGATCGCGGCCGCCGCGGCAAACGCGCCGCCGGAGGAGACGCCGACCAGCGCGGGGTCGGCGAGGGGATTGCGGAACAGGCCCTGCATGATCGAGCCTGATACGGCAAGGAGGCCGCCGACCATCGCCGCCGCCGCGATCCGCGGGATGCGGATCGACCACACCACGAGCTGGTCGCGTGCGAGCAGCGGGTTGGCGACACGATCAGCCCAAAGCCCAAGCGCCGCCGGAAGCCGAGCCATTGGAATGCCGGCAGCCCCGACCGTCAGGGCGACGAGGGCGGTGCCTGCGAGCGCCGCAAGCAGGCAGAGCAGGGTGAGTGTCGCGGCCGGCCGCAGCGACATGCCGGCGCGCCGTCGTTTCGCACGCCGGCGGCGTTCGGCCAGCACGCTCATTGCCGGCAATTCGCGGTCAGCGCTGCCGGCTTGAAGTAGTCGGCCTCCGGCGCCAGCGCCGGATAAAGCTTGACCGAGAGGTCGCGTGCCGCGGCCGCGGTGCGCGGTCCGAAGCCGAGCAGATAAAGGCCTTCCATCGAGATGAAGGCCTTGTTGGCCGCGACCGGCGTCAGCGCGAAGGCCGGATGCGCGAACACGGCATCCGACGTCAGCGAATCCTTGCCGCGATCGATCGACAGCACGACATCCGGTTTCGCCGCCACGATGGCCTCGTCATTGACCGGCTTGTAGCCGTCGTAACCATCGATGGCGTTGACGCCGCCGGCAAGCCGGATGATCTCGTCCGCCGCGGTCTTGTGGCCCGCCGCCATCGCCCGGCCGTTCAACAGCGACATCACGAACATCACGCGCACCGGCTTCGTTACCCTGGCACGCAGCGCGCGCAGTTGCGCGAGATCGCTCTCCACCGCCGTGGTCAGGCAGGCGGCGCGCGGATCGGCGCCCATGGCGTGGCCCACCAGTCTGATCTTCTCGACCAGCCCGGCCTCCGAGAACGTCTCCGGCACCAGCACCAGCGGCACCTTGGCCGCCTCGAGCACGTCCATGGTCTCCTTCGGCCCTGAGCCCTGCACCGCGAGCACCAGCGACGGGTGCAGGCCAAGCACGCCCTCCGGCGACAGCTGACGCATGTAGCCGACGTCGGGCTTCTCGCGCAGCGCAGCCGGCGGGTAGAGGCTGGTCGCATCGACGCCGGCGATGCGGTCCTCGAAGCCGAGGGCGTAGAGGATCTCGGTGATCGCGCCGCCGATCGAGACGATGCGCGACGGATTGTCGATCACGACGTCGCGGTCGCGCGCGTCATGCACGGTGATGCCCTCGGCCGTCACGGCTTCGATCGGCAGCAGGCAGGAGAAGGCGAGCAAAGCGAGCGTGCGACAAATTGTCATCGGGGCCGTCACTTGGTCAGGATCAGCTTGTTCTGCGAGGTCAGCCGCAACCGGTAATGTTCTTCGCCGTGCGTGATGATGATCTCGCGCTCCGCAGCGAACAGGTCGCGGCTGTCGAGACGATTACCGCGCATGATCAGCGTTTTGGCCGCGCCGGATGCAGGCTCGGTCTGCTTTCCGGCTGCGTCGATATTGTCTCCGGAAGCTGCGGACATATTGTGGTGCTGCGCCTGCGAAAAATTTTCAAATGGTGTTTGCTTGTATAAGCGGGCGAAGGCGCATTCCAACGGCCGCACTTTACAATCGATATAAACAGCGCCGCCGCATTCTTGACCGTTTTGTTGCCGGCTCGTAACCAATCCTCACGCGATGCAAGCGGTGGCTTGATCGCGATGTAGCCAGCAAGCCGCTCGTCAGAGAGCGCACGCCAGCCAAACCAGAAAAGCGATGATCAGGCTGGGGCTAGAATGGCTGACGGGGCTAGGGTTTCGCGCGCCCTGATTTTGGGCGCGTCGGTATTTTCATTTGTGGCAGCACTGCCGGAACGCGGCTTCGCGCAGACCGCCGATCCGTCGGCTGCGCGTCCTTCGACCGAGCGGCCGAAGCAGGCCAAGCGGAAGCCGAAGCCGGCGGCCGAAGCTCAGGCGGCGCCGGCGGCGATGAACGCGCGGGCGCAGATCGGCGCGGTGCCGGTGCAATCGCTCGACACCATCACGGCGGTGGCCTCCAAGACCGAGGAGCGCGCGATCGATGCGCTGGCGCCGGTCAGCTCCGTCACGCTGGAGAAGATCCAGGGCCTGCAGCCGAACCGGCTCTCCGATATTTTCTATAACGTGCCCGGCGTCTCGGTTCAGGAGCGCGGCGACGATCCGGCGACCGTCATCAACATCCGCGGCTTGCAGGATTTCGGCCGTGTCGCTGTTATCGTCGACGGCGCGCGGCAGAACTATCAGCGCACCGGCCACAACGCCAACGGCTCGTTCTTCCTCGATCCCGAACTGATCGGCGGCGTCGACGTGGTGCGCGGCCCGACCGCGAACATCTATGGCTCCGGCGCGATTGGCGGCGTGGTCTCGTTCCGCACCAAGGACATCGACGACGTGGTGCGTCCCGGCGAGCGCTGGGGTGTCGACATGTCGGGCTCCTACGGCACCAACAAGGACCGCGGCATGGGCTCGGTGTTCGGCGGCGTACGCGTCGATCCGAATGTCGATGTGTTCGGCGGCGCGGTTTATCGCACCCAGGGCAATTACAAGGACGGCGCGGGCACCGAGATCGGTAACACCGGCAACGATATCGCGGCCGGCCTGATGAAGGTGACGTTCCGCCCGGCCGAAGGCCACGAGTTCAAGATCGGCGGCATCTTCCAGGACTACCAGTACAATATCGGTCAGCCGAACCGCGGCCCGACCACGACGGCGGCGCCGCTGGCGGCAATCGCGGGCTCCTCGGTCTACGCTTCCGACGCGAAGAACTACACGGGCACCTTGAGCTGGCGATATTCCAGACCCGACGACATGCTGTTCGACTGGAACATCTCGGTCTACGGCAACCGCACCGACAACGACCAGGTCAAGACCTACAACAACCGCATCACCACCGGCGGCGGCGTCTGCACGCTCGCCAATCCCGGCAACAACATCTCCGGCTGCGTCGGCGACAAGCGAGGCTATTTGCTGGATACGGTTGGTGTCGACGTCAACAACACCTCGCGCTTCAATTTCGGCGACTGGCGCAACGCCGTGACCTACGGTTTCGACGCCTTCCGCGACGATGTCGAGACGTTCGATTCGCGCGGCAATTCCAACATCACGACGCCGGGCGGCCAGCGCACCGTGTCCGGCGGCTTCGTGCAGCTGAAGCAGAACTATTCGACCTGGCTCGAGCTAATCAGCGCTGTCCGCTACGACCACTACGAGCTCAATTCGATCAACACCACGACCAGCGGCGACCGGCTGTCGCCGAAGATCACGCTCGGCGTCACGCCGGTTGCCGGCTTCACGCCCTATGTCAGCTATGCCGAAGGCTATCGCGCGCCGTCCATCACGGAGACGCTGATCGCGGGTGGTCACGCCACCGGCGGCGGGCCGGCGCTGTTCAACTGCCCTGATGGCACCAGCGGCCTGTTTTGCTTCCTGCCCAATGCAGCGCTGCGGCCGGAGGTCGGCAAGAACAAGGAAGCCGGCATCAACCTGAAATATGACGGCATCTTCACCGCGAACGACTCGTTCCGCGGCAAGGTCAACGTGTTCCGCAACGACGTCGACGGCTATATCGACCTCGTTGCCTCGGCGCCGACCCTGACGCCGTTCGGACGGTTCAGCCAGTTCTACCAGTACCAGAACATCGCCCACGCCCGCATCGAGGGCTTCGAGCTCGAGACGATGTATGACGCGGGCGACTGGTTCGTCGGCGTCGCCGGCCATCTGATGCGCGGCCGGAACACCCAGACCAATGTCGGGCTCGCCACCATCACGCCGCGCAAGGTGACGACCACGGGCGGCGTCCGCCTGCTCGACCGCTCGCTGATCGTTGCCGCGCAATGGTCCTCGTTCGGCGCCAACAACGACCTGCCGGCGGGCTATCTGCCCTCGACCGGCTACGAGCTCGTCAACCTCTATCTGACCTGGAACGCCACCAAGGACATCACCTTCACGGCATCGGTCGACAACCTCTTGAACCAGTACTACCGGCCTTATGCGATCCCCGGCTCCTCGACCGACGGCACGACGCAGAACGACGTGCTGTTCTCGAGCCCCGGTCCGGGCACCGTTTACAAGGCCGGACTCAGGATTCACCTAGGTGGAGCGTAACGCGAGACGCCGATCATTCCATCCAGGTTGCTCCGGCCGCGCTGGTGCCCCCAGCGCGGCCTTGGCGTATTCCTTGGCGCGTTCATGTTATTAACGAGATCAACCGGCAGGATCCGGGCATCCGCCGTCAAACAGGAGAGAGTTTTCATGTTCATCGCAATGAACCGGTTCCAGGTGATCAAGGGCAAGGAGCAGGCGTTCGAGACGGTCTGGAAGACGCGCGAATCCTATCTCGGCGATCTGCCGGGCTTCATCGAATTTCATCTGGTGAAGGGCCCCGAGGCCGAGGACCACACGCTCTATGCGACCCATACCGTCTGGGCCAGCAAGGCGGCGTTCGAGGACTGGACGAAATCCGATGCGTTCCGCCGCGCCCATTCGCGCGCCGGCAACGAGACCGGCGGCAGCCTCTATCTCGGCCATCCCAAATTCGAGGGTTTTGAGGTGCTGATCACCGAGCGCGCGAAGAGCCCGGCATGACGGAGACGGCCGTGCAGAACGCGGAGCTTGCGGGATTGAAGGCCTATATGGCCGACAATCCCGGCACGGTCATCGAGGACGTCGCGCGCGAGCGCAAGGTGACGCCGCGCGCGGTGCTCGAGGCGCTCCCCGAGAGCATGGTGCGGATCGGTCCCGGCGAGTTTGCCGCCGCGATGCAGGACATCGCGGAGTGGGGCGAGGTGACGCTGATCGTGCATACCGATGACGCGATCTTCGAGTTCACCGGCGCCATTCCGAACGGCGAGGTCGGTCGCGGCTATTTCAACCTGATGCAGCCGAAGGGCCTGCACGGCCATCTGAGGCACGATCGCTGCGCGGCGATCGCGTTCGTCGAGCGGCCCTTCATGGGCAAGGTGTCGGCGTTCATCGCCTTCATCAATCGCGACGGCGGCATCATGTTCAAGGTGTTCGTCGGCCGCGACGAGACGCGCGCGCTGCGTAGCGATCAGCTGGTGCGCTTTCATGCGCTGGCGGACCGCCTCGCACCGAACGCGGGCTGAAGATTTCTTCTCCCTCTTCCCGCTTGCGGGGAGAGGGTCGGGGCGAGGGGACCCTCCGGGCACCGTGCTCGTGGAGAGTCCCCCTCACCCGGCTCGCATCTTGCGATGCGATCCGACCTCTCCCCGCAGGCGGGGCGAGGTGAGATGCGGTTGGAGGTGAGTATGCTAATTCGCACGTTTGGCAGAAGTAGCCAGCTATCAATCGTCGTCCAGTTGATTGCGGTCGTGACTGCATCTCTCCCAAGCAGTAGCCTTGCCGCATCCGACGCCGCACTGCTGCCGCGCAACCTCTCGCCCTGGGGCATGTTCGAAAGCGCCGACATCGTCGTGAAGGCGGTGATGGTTGGGCTCGCCTTCGCCTCGCTCGTCACCTGGACGATCTGGCTCGCCAAGACCGTCGAGATCCGCCGCAAGACCGCGCTCGCCCGGCAGCGGATCGGCCTCCTTGAGCGCGACACCCAGCTTGCCGAGGTCGAGCAGGCGAGCCGCGACGGCAGCGATGCGGTAGCGCAGATCGTGCAATCGGCCTCGCGCGAGGCTGCGCTGTCCGGCGGGATGTTCGACGACGGCTTCAAGGAGCGCATCGCGCTGCGGCTGGAGCGGGTCGAGGCGGCGATGTCGCGGCAGATCGCGCGCGGCACCGGCGTATTGGCGACGATCGGCGCCACCGCGCCGTTCGTCGGCCTGTTCGGCACGGTATGGGGCATCATGAACGCCTTCATCGGCATCTCCGAGGCCCACACCACCAATCTCGCGGTGGTCGCGCCCGGCATCGCCGAGGCGCTGCTTGCGACCGCGCTCGGCCTGGTCGCCGCGATCCCGGCGGTCGTGATCTACAATCACCTGACCCGTTCGATCGCGTCCTACCGCGCGTTGCTCGGCGACGCCTCCGCCATGGTGACGCTGCTGGTCAGCCGCGAGGGCGATCGCGGCCTGTTCCGGCTGGCACGCGCTGCGGAGTAGGCGATGGGCGCGAAGCTTGGCACTGGCGGCGCATTCGGCGGCCGGCGTCGTGGCGACGACGATCTGGTCGAGGCGCATGAGATCAACGTCACCCCGTTCATCGACGTGATGTTGGTGCTGCTCATCATCTTCATGGTGGCGGCGCCGCTCGCGACCGTCGATCTCGGCGTCGATCTGCCGGCCTCGACCGCCGAGCCGCAGCCGCGGCCGGACAAGCCGGTGTTCGTCACCGTGAAGTCCGATCTCTCCGTCGCGGTCGGCGAGGACGTGATCGCGCGCGAGACGCTGACGTCGACGCTCGATGGCGCCACGCAAGGCAGGAAGGACGAGCGCATCTTCCTGCGCGCCGACAAGGCGGTCAGCTATGGCGATCTGATGGAGGTGATGAACCTGCTGCGCAACGCCGGCTATCTCAAGATTGCGCTGGTTGGCCTCGACGGGCGTAGCTGATCCATGAATGCGTACGCGCTTCATGATGCGGGCGACGAGATCTGGCTGCGGCGCTGGGGCCTGTCGGTGGCTGCGATCCTGGCGGCGCACGCGGCAGTGCTCGCGGTTGGCATGAGCTGGGTCCCGGCGCCGCCGCCCGGTGTTGCGGTGCCGGCGGTGCTGGTCGATCTGACGCCGATCACCTCGGCGCTGGAGATTTCGGAGACCGAGCTGCCGCCGGGGCCGGCGATGCAGGAGGCCGACGCGTCGCCGCCGGAGCCTGCCGCCGCGCAGCCAGTGCCGCAGGAGATCGCGCCGACGCCGATGCAGGAGAAGCCCGACGTCGTCGCGCCGCCGGAACAGAAGCAGCAGATCACGCCGCCGCAACCCGAGCCCGCGAAAGTCGTTCCGGAGAGGAAGGTCGAACCGGTCAAGCCGAAAGTGGTTCGTCGGGAAGCAAAGCAGCCGTCCGAGGCAACGCCGGCACCGCGCACCAGCGCGCCGAGCCGTGCCGAACGGCAGGCGCCGGCTGCGTCCGCGATCAGCGCCGGCGCGGCCGTGTCAGCGATCGCGGCCTATAACGCCCGCGTCCGCGCGCATCTGTTGCGCTTCCATTCCTATCCCGCAGGCGGCAACGGCCAGCGCGGGGTGGTCCGCCTGGTGTTCACGCTCGGCCGCGGCGGGCAGGTGCTGTCGAGCCATCTCGGCGGCTCCTCCGGCAATCCGACCTTCGACGCGCGCGCGCTGGCGATGGTGCGCCAGGCCCAGCCGTTTCCGGCGTTTCCGTCCGAGATCACGCAAGGCTCGATGGGTTTTTCCGTGCCGGTCGCGTTTGTGCCGCGGTAGTGCGCGACCTCATTGAGAGAGGCCGCACATCTATTCCCGTCATCCTGAGGTGCGAGCCTTGCGGCGCACTTGCGCCGCTGGGCGAGCCTCGAAGGATGCACGGCCCGGCTGCTGGCCGTCGATCCTTCGAGACGCGCTTCGCGCTCCTCAGGATGACGGGGATAGATTGAGTTCGCTTCAATACGCCGGAAGCTCCGTTACTCCTTCACCGCCCCCGTCAGCGACGACACGTAGTAGTCGACGAACAGCGAGTAGAACAGCGCGACCGGCAGCGAGCCGAGCAGCGAGCCGGCCATCAGCGCGCCCCACTGGTAGACGTCGCCGGTGACGAGCTCGGTCAGGATCGCGACCGGCACCGTCTTGTTGGCGCCGCTCTGGATGAAGGCGAGCGCGTAGATGAACTCGTTCCAGGACAGCGTGAAGGAGAAGATGCCGGCCGAGATCAGGCCGGGCACCGCGAGCGGCAGCGTGATCCGCCACAGGATCTGCAACCGCGTCGCACCGTCGACCAGCGCGCATTCCTCGAGCTCGTAAGGGATCGACTTGAAATAGCCGATCAACAGCCAGGTGCAGAACGGCACCAGGAAGGTCGGATAGACCAGGATCAGCGCCAGCGGCGAGTCGAACAGGCCGAACTGCACGATCACGGTGGCGAGCGGAATGAACAGGATCGACGGCGGCACCAGATAGGCGAGGTAGATGCCGAGGCCGACATAGGGACTGCCGCGGAAGCGCAGCCGCTCGATCGCGTAGGCGGCGAGCGTCGAGGCGAACAGCGACAGGAAGGTCGAGCCGATCGCGACCAGCATGGTGGTCTTCAGCCAGCGCGGATAGGCCGTGTCGAACAACAGATGCTTGATATGCGCGAGCGTCGGCGAGGTGATCCAGAACGGATTGTGCTCCTTGTAGTTCAGGAGCTCGGCGTTCGGTTTGAACGAGGTGACCGCCATCCAGTAGAACGGAAACAGCAGGATCAGGATGAAGCAGGCGAGCGGCAGATAGATCATCACCACGCGCCGGGCGCGGGAGTCCCACGCCATCGTATCGGGCGTGGCGCTGGCGACGTTGGAGGATTGGGCTGCAACGTCAGTCATTGGCTTCTCCCTGCTGCCATTTGCGGCGCGCGAGGCCGAAGTAGCTGAACAATGTTGCGAACACCAGGAACGGGATCATCGAGACGGCGATCGCGGCACCCTCTCCGAGCTCGCCGCCGGCGATGCCGCGCTGGAACGCCAGTGTCGCGAGCAGATGGGTCGAGTTGACCGGGCCGCCGCGGGTGATGGCGTAGACCAGCTGGAAGTCGGTGAAGGTGAAGATGATCGAGAACGTCATCACGATCGCCAGGATCGGCATCATCATCGGGAAGGTGATGTAGCGGAAGCGCTGCCAGGAGGTGGCGCCGTCGAGCATCGCCGCCTCGTAGAGCGAGGGCGAGATGGTCTGCAGCCCCGCCAGCAGCGAGATCGCGACGAACGGGATGCCGCGCCAGATATTGGCGGCGATCAGCGAGAACCGCGCCGGCCAGGGCGAGCCGAGAAAGTCGACATTGCTGTCGCGCCAGTGCAGCACGTCGACCAGGAGATAGGAGATGATCGAGAACTGCGGATCGTAGATCCACCAGAACGCCAGCGCGGAGAGCACCGTCGGCACGATCCACGGCAGCAGCACGATGGCGCGGATCAGGCTCTTGAACGGAAAATGGTTGTTGAGCAGCAGCGCCAGCCAGAAGCCGAGCGCGAACTTTCCGAAGGTTGCAACCGCGGTGTAGAAGATCGAATAGAACACCGCGTTCCACCACAAGGGATCCTTGAGCAGATACTGGAAGTTCTCAAGTCCGATGTAGATGCCGCGCTGGCCGATCGTGGTGTCGGTGAAGGCGAGCCAGATGCCGAGGCCCAGCGGATAGGTGAGGAACACCAGCAGCAGGCCGATCGCGGGCGCAAGGCACATCACGATCAGGAACGGCTTGTAGTCGAACAGGCGCGCGAGCCAGCCCGGCTGGTGCAGCGCCGCGCCGCGTGAGGGGAGGGTGGTGACAGACATCAGGTTCTTGTCTCGGTCCGACTTCCAGGGTCATTCCGGGCTGGTGCGTTAGCACCAGACCCGGAATCTCGAGATTCCGGGTTCGATGCTACGCATCGCCCCGGAATGACAGCGGCTTGAGGTCGATCTTACCGGCCCTGCCGCCGGAAGTACCGCTTGGCGCGCTGCTCGGCCTCCGCGGCCGCTGCCTCGGGCGTTGCGGCGTCGGTCGCGACCGAGGCGCACATCTGCACCAGCACATAGTCGGCGTTGACGGCGCCGGTCGCGGTCGAGATCGGCCCCTTGTAGCCGTTGTAGTACGGGCTCCTCATCGTGTCCTTGAAGATCGCGACCTTGGGGTCGCTCGACCACACCGCGGCGTCGGCATAGGCCGCCAGCGGCTGCGACCAGTAACCGGAATTGGCGTTGAGCCACGGCTCGTACTGTTCGTGCTCGAGCATGAACTGCAGGAACGCCTTCGCTGCGTTGGGATACTTGCTGTGCTTGAACACCATTGCGTTCAAGGTCAGGCCGGACATCGGAGAGGTGGGGGCCAGCCCCTTGATCAGGAACTGATGCGCGGTGTCGTCGGCGATCGCCTTGGTCGCGGGATCGTTCTTCAGCGAGAAATATAGCGAGACGCCGTTTGCGGTCAGGCCGATCTCCTGCGACGAGTAAGCGCGGTTGTTGGAAACGTCGTTCCAGGACGGCGTGCCGGCGATGAAGGTCGGATAGAGTTCCTTCAGATATTTCAGCGCCGCGATCGTCTCCTTGCTGTTGATGATGATGTTGCCTTCCTCATCGAGCAGCGCGGCGTTGTGCGACCACAACAGCCAGTTGGCGAAGCCGTTGCCGTCGCCGACCGCGTTGCCGAGTGCGAAGCCCGCGGGCTTGCCGGCCGCCTTCAGCTTCTTGCAGAGTTCGAGGAAGCCGGCGTGGTCCTCCGGCACCTTGTCGAAGCCGGCGGCGTTGACCAGCGACTTGCGGTAGACCAGCGGGCCGCCCGAGGCGCCGAACGGCAGGCCGACCCAGCTCTTCGACTTCGAGCGCATGCCGTATCGGCGCGCCAGCGTGAGCCATCCGCCATAGCGCTTGTCGAGATAGTCGGCGACATCGGTCAGCTCGATCAGCTTGTCGATATAGATGTGCGGCGCGTCGCCGAAGCCGATGATGATGTCGGGGCCGGCGCCGGAGTTCGAGGTCACGGCGGTCTGCTGGTTGATGTCCTCCCAGCCGACGAAGTCGACCTTGATCTCGACACCGGTCTTGTCGGTGAATTTCTTGGCATTGGCGCGGAACACGTCCTCGTCGGCCTGGACGAAGCGCACCGGCCGCAGCATGCGCAAGGTGGCGTCCTTTTCGATCGGCAGCGACGGCGCCGCCACGTCGGCTGCCTTCACTTTCGACGCCTCCTGCGCCGAAGCGCCGGTGACCGCCAGCGCCGCCGCGGAAGCCCCCAGCACCAGCGCGTCGCGACGCGTGATCTCGTACTTCATGTCGTTCGCACTCCCGTTCTTATTGTTTCGTTGTTGTTTTTCCTTCCCGGCGTTTGGCCGCCGGTGAAGGTCTCTTGGTCTCGGCGCCAGCCGCACAAAGGGCCCGCAAGAGACGGGCCCCGCACGAAAAACGCATTCCCGCCCTAGCTGTTCGGACCGCGATCCATGCTGACGGGCTGCCAGCGGCGCAACGCGGTGTTTTGCAGCACCGACGGGTTGACGCAGCTTACCGGCCACATGCCTTGCAGCACTAGTGACAATTCGTAGCCCACCCGGCGCTTGCGCGCCTCGTCAAAACGTGCCGACGCCGAGGCGACATGGGCGGTCAAGGTAACATTGTCCATCCCGAGCATCGGATTGTTGTGCGACGGAGGCTCCTTTTCCAGCACGTCGAGCGCGGCGTGGGCGATCCAGCCCTCCTGCAGCGCCTTGATCAGCGATTCCTCGTCGACCGTGGCGCCGCGGCCGGTGTTGATGAAGATCGCCGACTTTTTCATCTGGCGAAAATGCTTCTCGGTCAGCATGTGGTGCACTTCGGGCCGCGCCGGGGCGTGCATCGAGACGAAATCCGACTGCGACAGCACCTCCGACAGCGTCGAGGGGACCACGCCGTGGTCGTACATCAGGGTTTCCTGGATGAAGGGATCGTAGGCCACCATCCTGAGGCCGAACGGCGCGGCGCGCTTGGCCACCGCACGGGCGACCCGGCCGAACGAGATGAAGCCGAGCGTCTGGCCCATCAGCCGCGGAATCTTCAGAAGCGCCGGGCGGCCCTCGGCCCAGCGGCCGGTGCGCACCATCTTGTCCTGCTCGATCAGGCGGCGGAAGCCGGCGAGCAGCAGCATCATGGCGTGGTCGGCGACCTCCTCGATGAAGGTGTCGGGGATGTTGGTGACGGGGATGCCGCGGGCGGTCGCGGCCTTGACGTCGACCGAGTCGACGCCGACGCTGCCGAGCGTGATCACCTTGCAGTTCTCGAGCGCGTCGATGACCGCCTTGGTGATCGGCATGCCCTTGGCGTAGATCGCGTCCGCGGTGCGTGCCGCGGCGATGAATTCGGCCTCATTGGCCGGCGCCTCGACGATCTCGGCGCCGATCGGATCGAGCGCCTCGCGCTCATAGTCGTAGCCGCCGCCGGCGACCGTGAAGCTCGCGCCCTTCGGCGTGACCACCCTGAATTTCGACATTGTCTGCTCCCGATGTGAGTCTGCTGTTCTTGCTTCTTGCTGGTTTGCTTCTTGATCTTGATTCTTCTTGCTTCTTGGAGCGCGGCTGGGTCGCCGCCTTCCCATGCTTGTACGCGAGCCGCGCTGTTCTCTCCACAATTGCCGGTTGGTCCGCGGCCTGATTCTCCGGGCTTCTACGGGGAACCTCCGTAACCATCAGGTAAAGGGTCTCACATTACGGTGCGCGGAATCAATCCGCCAATCGCGTCGCGTTCCCCGCCTCTTCTGGAGACCCCCGTGAAGCTGTCAAATCTGAAGATCACCCCCAAGCTCGGCATTCTGGTGGGGGTGACCCTCCTTGGCCTGTGCACGGCCGGCATCCTCGCCGGTCACCTGATGCAGCGGGAGATGATGAATGCGCGCATCGACCTGGCCAAGGCGATCGTCGAGATGGCGAAGAACATGGCGGCGGGCCTGAAGAAGGATGTCGATGCCGGCAAGCTGACCAAGGAAGCGGCACTGGCCGAGTTCGGCAAGCGTGCCAACACCCTGACCTACGACAACGGCGCCGGCTATCTGTTCGGCACCAACTACAGCGGCATCACGGTGCTGGCGCCCGATCCGAAGCAGGTCGGAACCAATCGCATGGACGTCGTGACCAATGGTCGCAAGCTGTCGCAGGAACTGATGGACGGCGTGAAGGCCAAGGGCGAGATCCTGCTGTTCTATGATTATGTGAAGCCCGGCCAGGAGACGCCGATCCGCAAGCTCGGCTACGCCGTCGCGGTCCCCGGCTTCGATATGTATCTCGGCACCGGCGCCTATCTCGACGATATCGACGCCAAGATGCGGCCGATTGCCTGGCTGCTCGGCCTCGCGATCCTCGGCATCGGCGTCGTTTCCGGCTCGGTCGCCTGGCTGATCGGCCGCAGCATCTCCCGTCCGCTCAACCTGCTCGGCGCCCGCATGCGCGACATCGCCGACGGCAAGCTCGACGGTGACATCCCCGGCGTCGGCCGTGGTGACGAGGTCGGCGGAATGGCGGCCACGGTTCAGGTCTTCAAGGACAACGCGGTTCGCATCCGCGGCCTGGAACAGGCCGAGGCCGAGACCAAAGCACGCGCGGAGGCCGAGCGCCGTGGCGCGATGGAGAATATCGCCAACGATTTCGAGCGCAGCGTGAACGGCATCGTCCGCACGGTGGCCTCCGCTGCCGCCGGCATGCAGACCACGGCGCAATCGATGACCGCGACCGCAAGCGACGCCAGCGCGCGGGCCGCGACCGTCGGCGCTGCGTCCGACAGCGCCTCCAACAATGTCGGCACCGTCGCCGCTGCCGCCGAGGAGCTCTCCAGCTCGGTTGCCGAGATCTCGCGCCAGGTGGCGCGCTCCAGCGAGGTCGCGAGCAGGGCGGTGGCCGATGCCGAGCGCACCAACGCGACCGTGCAGGCGCTCTCCACCGGCGCCGAGAAGATCGGTGAGGTGGTCAAGCTGATTCACTCGATCGCGGCTCAAACCAACCTGCTCGCGCTCAACGCCACCATCGAGGCGGCGCGCGCCGGCGAATCCGGCCGCGGTTTCGCAGTGGTCGCCTCTGAAGTGAAGGCGCTGGCCAACCAGACCGCGAAGGCGACCGAGGAGATCTCGGCGCAGGTCGCGGCGATGCAGGCTTCCACCGGCGAGGCGGTGACCTCGATCGGCGGCATCACCGCGACCATCGCGCAGATGAGCGAGATCACCGCCTCGATCTCGACCGCGATCGACCAGCAGGGCGATGCGACGCGCGAGATCGCGCGCAACATCCAGCAGGTCGCGGCCGGCTCGAGCGAGATCTCCGCCCATATCGGCGGCGTCACGTCAGCGGCCGCCGCCACCGGCACCGCGGCCGGCGACGTGCTGTCGAATGCCCGCGAGCTCGATACGCAATCGGGCATGCTGCGCAACGCGGTCGACGAGTTCCTTCAGAAGGTGCGCGCGGCGTAAGGCGATCGCGTAGGGTGGGTATGCTACGCTATTCCACCCAACGAATCCGTATCCCCGTCATCCTGAGGAGCGCGCTCTCGCGCGCGTCTCGAAGGATGCACGGCTACCAGCGGGGCCGTCGATCCTTCGAGACGGCCGCGTTGCGGCCTCCTCAGAGTCTGACTCATAAATCACCCAACCTTAGCTGCAGCCGCGAGTCTGCGGGTCAGGAGCCTGATGTGTGCAATCAGCAGCCAGGCAGCTTCGGTTGCCACCGTCGCCTCGAAGTCCTTGGCGAGGCGGCGGCATCTGCCGAACCAAGCGAATGTGCGTTCAACCACCCACCGCCTCGGCAGAAGCTGGAAGCCTTTGACGCCTTGAGGCCGCTCGACGATCTCGACAGTCCATGGACCGCAGTCTGAGAGCGCGTCGAGGAGTTGATTTCCGCGGTAGACCCGGTCGGCAAAGACGTGGCGCAGCCGGGGGAAGTTCATCCGCACGTTCTTCAGCAGCGGTACGGCGCCATGGCAGTCCTGAACGTTGGCCGGATGAACATGAACCCCGAGGAGGAGGCCATTGGTATCCGTCACGATATGCCGCTTGCGGCCGTAGATGCGCTTGCCTGCATCGTAGCCGCGCGGTCCGCCAGCTTGGGTGGTCGGCGCACTTTGACTGTCGATCACGGCTGCCGTCGGCTTCGGTGTCCGTCCAAGCTTTTTTCGCGCCCGTCGGACAAGCACGCTGACAATCCTCTGCCACCGGCCTGTATCCCGCCATCTATAAAAATAGCCCTGCACCGTCGAATAGGGCGGGAACTCCTGCGGCAACGCCCGCCACTGGCAGCCGGTCGAAACGATATAGAGGATCGCTTCGATCACACGACGCAGCTCCGTCTTACGCGGCCGGCCGCGCCGGTTCGCTCGCGGCAACAGGCGTCTGATCAGCGCCCACTCCGCATCGGTCATATCGCTTGCATAACGCAGATCGTCCCGCCGATATTGCTCCCGAGTGATCTTGGTCCAGGGCATCGTGCTCTCCCTCGAATCTTTGCAAATCCGATGGAATCACACCCCACTGAGATCACTCACCCATTTTTCAGTCAGGCTCTCAGGATGACGGAATTGGCAGACGTCCACCCAGTGTCGTTCTCGCCT
The DNA here is from genome assembly GCF_054056795.1 of Bradyrhizobium sp. USDA 3315. Taxonomy (NCBI): domain Bacteria; kingdom Pseudomonadati; phylum Pseudomonadota; class Alphaproteobacteria; order Hyphomicrobiales; family Nitrobacteraceae; genus Bradyrhizobium; species Bradyrhizobium sp. USDA 3315. Next base: position 3,433,789 of record NZ_JBSRYP010000001.1, read on the forward strand.
ACTGCTTCTCGATTCCGGCGTCGGCGATCAGCTTCTCCCACAGCACGAGCTGCTCCTTGAGGAACGCCTCGAACTCCTCGGGCGTGCCGGAGAATGCCTCCATGCCGCGCTCGGCGAGCTGGCTCTTGATATCCGGCCGCTCGATGATCTTGCGGATCTCCGCATTCAGCCTGACGACGACGTCCTTCGGCATGTTGGCGGGACCGAGATAGCCCTGCCAGGAGGTGATATCGAAGCCCTTCACGGTGTCGTCCATCGTCGGCAGGTCCGGCAGCAGCGCCGACTTGCGCTTGGTGGTGACGGCGAGCGGCTTCAGCACCTTGGCGTTGACGTGCGGCAGCCCGGTCGGCACGTCGATGAACATCATCGAGATGCGGCCGGCGATGACGTCGGTCAGTGCCGGCGGTGAGCTCTTGTAGGGCACATGCAGCAGGTCGATGCCGGCGAGCCGCGCGAAGGTCGCGCCGGAGACGCTCGCCGACGACGAGCCGCTGGCGTAGCTGTACTTGCCCGGCTCCTTCTTGGCGAGCGCGATCAGCTCGGCGACCGAGTTCGCCGGGATGTCCGGATGGATCACCAGCATGAAGGGCAGGTCGCCGGTGCGCGCGATCGGCGTGAAATCCTTGATCGGATCGTAGTTCATGGTCTTGAGCAGATACGGATTGGCCGAGTGCGTCGTGTTCGTGGTGACGAACAGCGTGTAGCCGTCGGGGGCGGAGCGGGCGACATAGTTCGCCGCGATCGAGCCGTTGGCGCCGGCCCGATTGTCGATCACCATGCCGACGCCGAGCGCAACTCCGAGCTCCTTGGAGATCAGCCGCGTCGTGGTGTCGGTGCCGCTGCCGGCGGCAAACGGCAGCACCAGTGTGATGTTGCGGGTGGGATAGGTCTGTGCAAGTGCCGTTCCGGATATCGCCGCAAGCGCGGCGGCGGCTGCGGCCGCCAGGCAGCAGTATCGTCTCAATCCCATCACCATGTCGTCGTCCCCCGCGCGGACCCTGAACAGGCCCATTGCGGCCGAAGCTAGCCCGGCCGCCATGGCTGCGGAAGCCGTGCCGGGAGCAGCCTTTCGCCGCATGGCTGCTCCCGGGCCTCGCAGGGGCGCGCTGCCAAAAATATCGAAAACAACCCCATGCAAAGGGGCCGGTGGCGGCCGGCGCTCGACCAGGCAGCTTGACACGTCGGGCAAATCAGCGTCATATTTCTAATATTCCGAAAGTCGGCCGTGCGTTACGATCCCGCCGGAAAGACCTGCGCGACGTGAAACGCCTTGGTGGTGATGAGCCACCGGCCGTCGATCCGATGAAACACCAGATGATCGATGAAGCCGGTTTGGCCGGCCCTGACGCGTACCTTGGCGATGGCCAGATCGGACGCGGTCTGGTCGATGCTGATGATGGCCTCCTCGCGCGGCGATTTCATCGACGCCGGCGAGGGACGGCTGCGGATGAAGTCGCGGAATTCCGCGGCCGACCGCACCGTGTGCTTGCCGTCCCGGATGCCGTGCACGATGCAGGCATCGGAGAAGACCTCGCGGAACCGGCTATCGTCGACGTCGTACATCAGGTTGAAATATCCATCGATCGCGGACGCGATGGCCTCGATGTCGATCATAGCAAAATCTCCTTGATGGATGATGTGGCGGTGGCCGCACCGGATCGAACCGGTGATCTGCGCCGACAGTGGCCGATATGATGGCGGAGTGCTACGACTGGGCGGTCATCTCTTGGATGACTGAAAGGCATCGGCATGGACGAAGTTGACGGTCGGCTGGTTGGCGGCCTGGTGGTCCTCGCGGCGCTGGCGGATGCGCGCAGTTTTGGCCGGGCCGCCGAACGGCTCGGCATGACGCAATCCGGGGTCAGCAAGGCGATCGCGAAGCTCGAGGCGCGCCTCGATGCCAGGCTGGTTCACCGCACGAGCCGCGCCGTCGACCTCACCGAGGAAGGACGCGCGCTGTACGAGCGGGTTGCCGCGCATCTGGCCGGGATCGGCGAAGCGGCGGCGGAGACCTCGAAATCGCGCGATGCGGTTCGCGGCAGGCTGCGGGTCAATGTCGACCCGCTGTTCTCCCGCATGGTGCTGTCGCCGAAGCTGAGCGAGTTCCTGCTGCAGAATCCAGGCATGGAGCTGCGTATCGAGACCCGCGACCGGATCGCGGATCTGGTCAGCGACGGTTTTGATCTGGCGGTGCGTTTCGGCGAGCCGACGCCGTCGGCGCTGATTGCGCGCCGCGTACTCGATACACGCGTGCTCACCGTGGCCTCGCCGATCTATCTCGAACGACACGGCCGGCCGCTTGATCCGCGGGAGCTGGCAAGCCGCGACCATCAGTGCATCCATGCAATCGACGCGTCGACCGGGCGTCCCTTCGATTGGGAGTTTCGGCGCGGCGGCGAGGTCGTGCCGGTGGCGGTCAACGGGCGGCTCACCGTAACCGATTCAGGAACCAAGCTCGGCGCTTGCCTGGCCGGCTTCGGCATCGCGCAGGTGATCGATCTCGGCCTCGACGATCACCTGAGGAGCGGCGCGTTGATCGAGCTGTTTCCGGACTGGCCCGACGAGCGTTTTCCGCTCTACGTCTATTACGCCTCGCGTAACCACGTGCCGGCCAAGGTGAGGCGGTTTATCGACTTCATCACGGAAACGCTGGCGGCAAAGCCATATTCGCCACGCAAATCCGCCGGCTTGCGCAAGGTTGGCTAGCCATCTCCTCGGCGACAGCTAGAGCGGGATGGGTTTGGTTGGATGGCTTGGCGCGCTCTCGGTACACCTATCCCGTTGGGGAGAGGTCGGATTGCGCCTGGCGATGCGAAGCATCGTCCAGTGCAATCCGGGTGAGGGCTCTTGCTCTCTCGATAGATGGTGCTGTCCCAGTTAGGACGCAGCGCGGACCAGGACGCCCGACCGTTAAGCATCCGGACGATTTGTTTACCTTTGATTCACTCAAGTTAATTGACTGGCACACGCTTTGATTCGATCATTCCCGCACTGGGCAAGGCGGTTTCATTAAGGACAATTTTTTCAGGCCCAGAGGGGCTAGCCCGATTACCGAAGCGGCGGCTCGGCAAGCAATGGAATGAGGGGCGGCCTCAGCATCACCTCCAAGGGTGCTGGGGCCGTTTCTCTTGCCGTTAGGACACGCTCGCTGACTTGCAACGTCCAGTGCTGACTACCTGCCCACAGCACATGGACGAATCCACGGGAAATCGGCCCCAGCCAGTCCCCTCGCTGGGGCTGCTTCTTTGGAGCGCTCCCAAGAGCGCCCACCGTCGATTACGGTGAAGTTGCGCGTTACGCGCAAAGTGAAAGAGGCCATCAAACTGGGGCGGTCTCGATCTCAAACAAATAGAACGATGGCAACCAGAGCGATGGGGCTCAGCCCCAACGCTACAATGCTCGCCCTATAAAGTAGGTCACTAGTCATGATACAACCCCTGCGTGGGGTTGAAATCTAGCTCGGGATGACTGGCGACCAAAGTGCAGTTTGTGCCACTGCTAGGAAATTAATCGTGCGCTCAATGAGAATAGGCCGCCAGCTGAGGCGGTCTTACTTGCCGTATGCCCGCGACGGTCATTTGCACGCCGAACACCGCGCGGCTTGTTCGGCATCGGTTTGATGGCGGTACACTCGTAATCGCTGAGTTCGCAGCGCATGCTCCGAGGCTCCGGTTTTCGGAGCTTGAATCACGTCTCGGGCAGCGCCATCAACTGGCAACGCCCCGTGCCGTGTCGCTAATGCTCTGAATTGACTTCCGCTTTCGGCGGCATAGCGGACTGGGCCGGACTTGCGACCCGGTCGCGGATGACCCGCAACGGACTTTAGGAAAGCCCCGGGCCGATAGGAACAATCTATTCCGCATGGCTTTTACGTGCGATGGACGATCTGCTCAAGCGCGCCGACCGTGCTATTGAGGATAGCTATCGCGTCAAGGAAGAAGCGATAGAGCACCTGATACGGGCCCAAAGGGTAGCCCGGGAGGTGAGAGCCACTATCGTTCGTGCCGAAAGCGCCAGGTCCCGCTATCGTCAGCTTGGGCTGGAAACGGCTGAGAGGCAGGGCGCGTTTCAGGAAAATCCTGCGGGTACCTCACCTTCCGATCAGCGGGACTGAAGCCCAATAGTCGTCGCGCGGATATTTGGTCCAGCAGGCGTTTATGCGCTGCAGAAATGGCCTCCGCCAGCTGTCTGGAACGCTGCATAGCGGCGTCGGCACGCGCGAACAGTGTCTCAAGGTCCTGTGCCATGCCAGATAACGCGGGGGGGGGGGGCGCCGTTCCGGCGAAGGCGCCTCAAGTGAACTGCCGCCCGCTTCGCTGTATTCAGTGCCCCAATTCCAGTAAAGTGCCCTTGTCGCCGGCGGTTCCGCGTCCCCCCGACTGGGGCCGGTCGCGCTTCCGCCTGCGACAGGGAGCGCCGGGATGGTGTTGCCAGGTTTCCGCTTTTTCCGTCTCTCGTCTCTCGACAAAGAGCACGACGCTCGTCACCTGGCGTCGGGACGCGCAGCTATTGCGCTGGGCCGCAAAGTCCTTTCGGAAAATCCTCGACCAAACATTCCAAAAACCAAGCAGCGCGAGATCAAAAAACCATTACCTCAGCAGCCTGACGGCTTTCGGATGCAAGCAGCTGTCGATAGAAAAAGGAAGGCGCAGGAGCGGCGCTCTTTTGAGCGGCAACAGCTATCTATTGCCAATAAACACGTAGCAAAGGCTGAATGCGTGATCAGGGAGCAAGTGGCCTTGATCGAGAACCTACGATGCGGCGGCCAAGACACGCAGCTCGCGGAGGAAACGTTGCGGGTATTCGAGGCCAATCTACAGGTAATGCAAGAACACCGCGAGCTCATCGTTAGGGCCATCGAGGAGACCGAGGAAGGGCTTCAAGGCAACCTTGTTAGTTGGCCGTCGATGCCGGCTCCGCATGGGGAAAACAGGGAGCCGATTCGGTCGAACCGTAACGTCCGGTGATCAAGCCAGCCCCTCGTCGATCTGCTCAATCGTTTTGACAATTATCGCTCGATGCTCACGCAGCGTCTTTAGATTGTGCTCAAAGCCCGTGAGCATCTCCTCCGCAACTTTGGTGTCGTGACCTTCCGCCCGCAAATTATCAAGTAAAAGTCGTTGCTTCGTGATGTGTTGCTCGGCGGTCGCGATATGCCTGTCGGACTGCGCAAGGTGTTCGACTTCGGCTTGTCGATCCATGTTTTAGCTCCACGACGCCCATCTTGAAACGCGTCCACGGAGATGTCGTTCCTTTGCTCGTTACGTCAAAATGTGCCGAAGTTGCCTATTGGCCCATCGCGTCATTTAGCTGCGCTGCAGAATTTGGTCGCTATCGGTGCATAGCGGACTTTGGCAAGCTGTCCGCCCGGCAGATTTATGGGTTCACGGCCTCGCGCTTCGCCGATGTCTTGGCGGATCCTTGCCGCGAGGCGATGATGACGCCGGCGAGCACCAGCGCGTAGCCGATCAGATGGAACGGCGCGAGCGTCTCGCCGAGCAGCAGGATCGCCATCGCCGAGCCGAACACCGGCACCAGATGGAAGAACGGCGCGGCGCGGTTCGGGCCGATCAGCGCGACGCCGCGGTTGAAGAACAGATAGGCGAGCGTGGACGGGAAGATCAGCACATAGGCGAGCGTTGCGCCGGTCAGCAAGTCGAACTTCAGCGTCACGCCGTTGGCGAACTCCCAGGCCGCCACCGGCAGCAGCATCAGCGCACCGCAGCAGGTGGTGAACGAGATCAGCGAGAGCTGATGGATCTTCGGTCGCCGCGGGATCAGCGCCGAATAGAGCCCGAACGACACCAGCGAGGCGCCGAACATGATGTCGCCCCGGTTGAAGCTGATGCCGGCGAGCGCGGAGAAGTCGCCGCGCAGGATGATGGTCAGCACACCGGCCAGCGAGATCGCGATGCCGGCCAGCTGCGCCGGCGTCAGCCGCACGCCGAACAGGATCAGTGACCACAGCGCCACGAACAGCGGCCCCGCCGACTGGATCAAGAGCGCGTTGAGCGCCTCGGTATACTGCATCGCCCAGTAGGAGATCGCGTTGTTGAAGGCGAAGCCGACCGCGGACAGCAGCAGCATCAGCGGCAGGGCGCCGCGCAGCTTCGGCCAGTCCTGCTTCAGATGCGGCCAGGCGAACGGCAACAGGATCAGGAAGACGCCGAACCAGCGGATCGTGGTCAGCGTGACCGGCGGCACATGGCTGCCGACATGGCGCGCCAGCACGATGTTGGCGGCCCAGAACAGCGACGTCAGGCTGAGCAGCAGATAGGGCTGGTTATTGAGCCAGTTGAGCGGCGAGCGGCGTGGCGTTGTGGCAGGTGCGGGCAAGGCGGTCATTATTGGGTGGATGTTGTGCCCGAATCCGCCGCCGCGACAAGACGAAAGAGCGGATTGGAGCCATGCGTGGTCGAACTCGTCGTCACGCACAGCGCGACGGCAGCTCAATTCCGTCATCCTGAGGAGCGCGGAGCGCGTCTCGAAGGATGCGCGGCCCGGCTGTGGCCGATTCATCCTTCGAGGCTCGCTCCGCTCGCACCTCAGGATGACGGGGATGGGTCTTCGTCGGCCCGCCGCCTATTTCTGCGGACCCGACAGCGAGATGTCGCGCTCGGCGCGAAACACGTTGCTGTAGAGATTGGCGATCCATTGCCGTCCGCTCGAGGTGATGTTGAGGTAGCGGATCGCCTTCTGCACATGCGGCGCGACGCTATCCCAGTAGAACCGCGGATAGCGGTCGACGAGATCGGCCGGCGAATCGTAGCCGAGCTGGTGGTTCAGTCCGGCCTCCTCGAATTCGATGTACAGCGCGTTGGCCTTGCGGATGTAGTGGGGATCGCCGAGCTGGCCGATCAGGTCGGCGGCGCGCAGCAGGGTGGCCTCTTCGCCGAAATCCTCATCGTCATCAGGGGCGCTCAGCGGAAAGCGGGTGCCTTCGATGGCACGCACAATGCGCTCCTTGTCGAGCAGGGTGACGCCCTTGAGCCGCTCCATCACGAAGATCTTGGAGCGGTCGACGTGGTAGGACATCAGTGCGGCATCCGACGAGCCGCGTGGCAGGATGATCTTGCGACCGTCGGCATCGACCAGATAGCCGTCCTGACCGTCGGCCTCGAACAGCCCGCGCACATAGCCGATGTCATGGGTGAGGCAGGCGATGATGACATGGGCATAATCCTCGGCGCTCATGTGCGAGTGCAGCGCGCGGCCGCGCAGGATGTCGTGGCCGGCCAGCGTCACCAGCATGGTGTGCTCGACATTGTGATAGAGCGCGTCGCTGTTGCCGATGCATTCGAGCGCGATCCGGGCGATCGAGGGTACCATTTCCACCAGCTGGGTCTGCGAAGAGCCGAACCGGCGCTGCATGTACTCGCCGAGGAATTTGCCGAGCGCATCGGCCGCTAGTTCTGGAAGGGTCATCACGGCCTTGACCTCCGAGAGCTGGCCTGAGCTTACGGCCCGGCGGTATTTCAGGCTAGTCCCGCGATGTGACATAATCGTTGCGGCCGGACTGATGTGGCGGGAGTGACGGGCTTTGGGCGGGAGCGGGTGATGGGTGTCGATCTCTTGAACGTCAAAGGCCTGAACGAGCTGGACCGCGAGGCGCCGGTCGTGATGGTCAATCTGATGCGGTTTCGCGCGCGGTCGCTCGACGGCGACGGCTCGGGCTGGGATGCCTATTTGCGCTACAGCGCGCTCACCGTCCCGATGATCAAGGCGCGTGGCGGCACGCTGCTGTGGACCGGCAGCGCCGAGACGGTCGCGCTGGGCGACCCGGCCGGCCAGCGCTGGGATTATCTCGCGCTGGTCTACTACCCGAGCGTCGCCGCCTTCATCGACATGATGACCTCGGCCGACTACGAAGACCGCTGCGACCCGCATCGCCGCAACGGCTGCGAGGAGCACGTCATCATCGCGACGCGCGAGGCCTACAGCAAGTTCAAGATCGGGTAGCCGAGCCGCTTGCCCAAGAGGTGGTCCGTCACCCTCGCGCAACGGCTTTGCCGTTGTCGCTGGAGGTGGCCGCTTCTTCAGCGGCCTTCGAAGGGTCGACGGCCCGACTGTGGCCGTACATCCTTCGAGGCTCGCCCAGCGGCGCAATTGCGCCGCAAGGCGAGCGCCTCAGGATGACAGGGTGAGAATTGTAGCGAGCGGCCCCCCCCCCGCCGTCGTCCTGGCGAAAGCCAGGACCCAAAACCACCGAATTCGATTGAGCGTGCGATGGTGGCCCCAGCCTCGCACAACAACAAGCGGTTGGGGTAATGGGTCCTGGCATTCGCCAGGACGACGCTGAATACATGCACATTCTCTCAGGATGACGGGTCTGAAAGCGGCGCGAGCGGCGCAAGTGCCGCGTGGCAGGCGGCCTGCACCAGCCGGCAGACATCATCGCTCGACCGCCCCGCGCTCAGCGACGCGAAGGTCGGATAGCTCGTCAGTGCGAAGATCAGGTCGACGGCGTCGCTGCGGGCCTGCTGTGATGCGCTCTTGCCCGCGATGCGGTCGACCAATGCGGTGACGCCGCGGCGGCGGCGCTCGTTGCGCTCGCGCACGGCCTCGGCGAATTCGGGATCGGTCGCCATCGCGTCGTGCAGCCGGCCGACCGCGGAATCCCGGCTCCAGAATCCGCAGAAGATCTCCACCATCCGGTCGAGCGCGGCGCGCGGATCGGCCATCGTCATGGCGTCGGCGAGCTGGTGCAGCCCGCCATGGCGCGCGATCTCGTCGAACACCGCCTCGAGCAGCCCGCGCCGCGAGCCGAACTGGTTGTAGACCGTCAGCCGGGTCACGCCCGCCGCCTTCGCCACCGTATCCAGCGAGAAGCGCGCGATGCTCTCGTCGCGCAATGTGCGCGAGGCGGCCTCGATCACGCGCTCGCGGGTTTCGGCGGCGGCGGCGCTGCGCGCCGGGCTCACATAGCTGCGCGGCGGCATCGGTTTGCCTTGCTTTCGTCAGATTGAATATACATTATGTATATCTAATTTCAATGCCCATCCGGAGCGACATCATGCAGACCGCCCTCATCATAGCGCTGTCCCTTCACGTCCTGTCATCGGTGTTTTGGGCCGGCTCGAGCTTCACCCTGGCGCGCACCGGCGGCCTCGGCGGCGAAAAGCTGCTGTTTCCGCAAATCGGCGCCGCGACGGTCGCGATCGTGACCGGCGCCACGCTCTGGCGCCTGGTCCATGAAGGCTCGTTCGGGCTGTCGGAGCAGATTCTGGCGGGCGGCGCGATCGCAGCGCTGGCCGCGATCGCCGTGCAGATCATCGTCGGCGGCGGCGCGGTCCGGCAGCTGCGCAGCGGCGCGGGCGATACCTCAGCCGCGCGCTCGCGCCTGGCGGTCGCCCAGCGCATCGCCGCCGGGCTGCTCGCGATCACCGCGCTCTGCATGGGCGCGGCGCGCTATGCGTGAGCCTGGAGCCTTTCCCGTTCCGATAGAATCGCAACGGGGCTCCAGACTCTTGTTGTGACGCGTTTTCTTCACGCGAACCGGTATCCACTTCGCTCGAAAACGCTCTAGAACTTCCGCACCAGGTCCGGAGTGATCTCCTTCAGGCTGCGGATGCCGAGCAGCGCGAGATCGCGGTCGATCTCGGCATGCAGGAGCGAGATCGCGCGCGCCACACCGGCCTCGCCGGCGACCACGGCGGCATAGAGGAACGGCCGGCCGATCCAGACGAAGTCCGCACCGAGCGCCAGCGCCTTGATCACGTCGGTGCCGCGGCGGATGCCGCCGTCGACCATCACGGTCATGTTGCCCTTCTGCGCCGCGATCTCTGGCAGCGTGCGCAAGCCGGAGACGGTGTAGTCGAGCTGGCGGCCGCCATGGTTGGAGACCATGACGCCGTCGCAGCCATGCTCGCGCGCCAGCCGGGCGTCTTCCGGCGAGATCAGTCCTTTGACCACGAGCTTGCCGCGCCAGCGCTTGCGGATCAGCTCGACATGCTTCCAGGCCAGCTGGTCGCGGCTGCCGATGTTGCGCATCAGGCTCTTGGACAGCACCGGCGGGCCCTGCTTGGCGTCCATGTTCTCGAAATGCGGCATGCCGTGATTGAACACGGTGCGCGCCCAGGTGTTGAGCAGCCAGTCGGGATGGGTGATGGTGTCCCAGAACACCCGCGGCGTGATCTCGAGCGGCACCTGGAAGCCGTTGCGGATATTGTTTTCGCGGTTGGGCGGCACCGGCACGTCGGCGGTGACGACGAAGGTGTCGTAGCCGGCCGCTGCGACGCGGTCGACCAGCGGCTCGATCCGCTCGGGAAGGCCGGCGAGATAGGCCTGGTACCAGGCCGAAGGATTGGCGGCGCGAACGTCCTCCAGCGTGATCAGCGAGGAGGCCGACAGGATCATCGGGATGTTGGCGGCAGAAGCGGCGCGCGTCAGCACGATGTCGCCGCGATAGGCGCACAGCGCGGACGAGCCCATCGGCGGAATGCCGAACGGCGAGGCGTAGGTCTTGCCGAACAGCGTCGCGGTCTGGTCGCGGCCGGAGACGTCCTGCAGCACCCGCGGCACGAAGCCGTATTCCTCGAACGCCCGGCGATTGTCGGTGCGGGCCATATCGGTCTCGGCGCCGCCGGAGATGTAGCCGTAGAGGAATTTCGGCAGCAGCCGGCGCGCCTGCGGCTCGAAATCGTCGAGCGTGAGATAGCGCCGCAGATGCCGCGGTACGGCGGGTGCTGCGCGGTTGACGGTTACGGGAGGCGGAGAGGGGGCTGCGGTCCGGTCGTGCACGTTGAGCGTTTCCGTTGTTCTTGGTTCTTGGTCGGAAGGCCAGACTAGAGCATGATCCGGAAAAGTGGATACCGGTTTTCCGAAAAGATCATGCTCAAACAAAGAGATGAGATCATGATGCGATTCCATGGAAACGCATCATGATCTAGCGCCTGCCGGCGGGCCCGACAAATTTCTCGTTGAACTTGTTGACGGACTGGCTGACGTCGCTGAGCGTCTTGCGGGTCTCGGCGATCATGGCGCTGGATTTCTTGTCGAAGCTCTGGATCAGCTCGCGCAGCGAGATCACGGTCGGCAGCAGCTCGCCGCCATATTTGTCGCTGCCGAAGCTTTTCAGGAACTTGTCGGCCGAGTTCATCTTGGCGTCGACCGCGCTGATGCCGTCGTCGGCGGCGTCGATGAAGCCGGCGATCAGCTCGCCATTGCCGGACAGCGAATTGGTGAAGTTCTCGAGCCCGAGCAGCGAGTCCTTGATGTCGGCCTCGTTCTCGCTGATGACGCGGTCGACATTGCGCAGCGCGACCCGCAGCTTCTCCTGGATCCCCATCGTGCCTTCGGCGTCGGCCGTCAGCTCGGGAATGCCGTCGGCGCCGAGCGTCGGCGGCGGCGCATCGTCGGTGCCGCCGGTGAAGGAGATCGAGGCGATCCCGGTCAGGCCCTGGAATTCGAGGCCGGCCTGGGTGTCCTTCTTGATCGGGGCGTTGCCTTCGATCCGCGTCATCGCCACCACGCGGTGCCGGTCGAGCCTGATCGAGACCACCTCGCCGATCCGCACGCCGGCGAAGTTGACGCTGCCGCCGCGGCGCAGGCCGGAGGCCGAGCCCTCGAAGATGACGCGGAACGGCACCATCCGCTTGATGCCGGCATAGCGCTGATAGCCCAGCCAGCCGCCGAGCGAGCCGGCGACCAGGGCCAGCGTCAGGGTGCCGATCAAGAGATTGCTGGCGCGCGCCATGCGTAAAACCCGTCCGCGAAGCAGGTCTCAAGAGATAGCGGATTTGCCGCCGATAGTCACCGCGGGCTTTCCTCACCTCGCCCCGCTCGCGGGGTGAGGTCGGATCGCTTCGAAGATGCGATCCGGGTGAGGGGGAGTCTCCGCGAATTCATCTCGCTCCGTCTTTGCGGAGCGAGCCCCTCACCCTGACCCACTCCCCGTAAGAACGGCGAGAGGGAAGGATGGAGATATGCTCTTCCGACAGTCACGCCGCCGACTGCTTCCGCGACGCCGCGAAGACACCGGCCAGCACCAGCGCAAAGCCGATGAAGTGGAAGGCCTGCGGATGCTCGCCGATGAACACGATCGACATGATGGTGCCGAACACCGGAACCATGTGGAAGAACGGCGCGGCGCGGTTGGCGCCGATCAGCTGCACACCGCGGTTGAAGCACAGATAGGCCAGTGTCGAGGGGAACACCGCGACATAGAATAGCGACAGCAGGTTGTTGATCGTGAGCTGCATCACCGGACGCGTGCCGAGTTCCCAGATGTAGAGCGGGATCAGGACCAGCGCGCCGCAGCCGAAGGTGAAGGCGGCGACCGACAGGCCGTGGATTTTGGGCCGCTTCAGGGTCAGCACCGAATACAGCGCGAAGATCACCAATGCGACGATGAAGATCAGATCGCCCTTGTTGAACTCGATCTTCGACAGCGTCGTGAGATCACCGTGCAGCAGGATCACCAGCACGCCGGCGAGCGACAGCAGCACGCCGAACAATTGCGCCAGCGTCAGCCGTGCGCCGAGCAGGATCAGCGACCACAGCGCGACCACCAGCGGTGCCGCGGATTGCAGCAGCAGCGTGTTGAGCGCCTGGGTGTGCTCGAGCGCCCAGTATTGCAGCGTGTTGAAGGCGCTGATGCCGGTGATCGACATCAGCACCATGATGCCGAGATTGTTGCGGATCACCGGCCAGTCGCGGACGAGGTGCTTCCAGGCAAACGGCAGGATGATCAGGAATGCCGCCGACCAGCGCAGGAACGACAGCGTCACCGGCGGAATGTGGCCGGCGGCGAGGCGGCCGACGATCGCATTGCCGGCCCAGCACGTCGCGGTGATGCAGAGCAGCAGATAGGGCTGGTTGGCGATCCAGGAGCCGGCCGCAGGCGTTGATGTGGTGGAATCGGAGGCAGACATAAAGAGGGCCCGGGTTCACGACGCCGCGGCCTGCCCGGCTGGCACCGCCGGGCCGGTATGGATCTCCCCGGCTCGGATCACAGACACGGATTTCGTCATTCCATCAATGGGGATAGACGCATCGCGACCATGCGCGAAGACCCCTTCACCAAGGCAGCAACAGCGCCTGGCCGGGCCAGCCCCGCGCCGGTCGCGCAGGGGATCGAACGTTTGGTCCTAGCCGGTCTCCGGCGGCGTGGTCTGGCGCTTGACGATCTGCTCGGCGAGCTCGATCAGGATCCGCTTGGTGTCGGGGTCCTGCACGTCGCGAAACACCCGCAGCATGCGCAGTTCGAGCAGGGACTGCAGCGATTCCGCCGTCTGGCCGGCCTGCGCCGGCGCTGCCGTGACCAGCCGGCGGTTGAGGATGTCGGCGGCGATTCCGAGCATCTCGGCTACGGTCGCCAGGCGACCGGTATCAATCTTCACCGTGCCGTCGACGCCGTTCTTTTGCAGAGAGGCGCCGGCGCACAGGATCTCGGCGAGATCCGCCTGCGACAGCCCGATGGCGCGCCAGCGCGCCTGCACCAATTGGTCGATTTGGTCGTCCTGTGATGTGCTCATGATGCGTTCAGACCATCTCCAGCTAGGTCCGTGGACAGCATTTCCGCTACAAAAGTTGGTAGCAAATGAACCGGCGGTTCGTCGCGATGGGACTTCTACGGATCATGCGGCTGGACAACGGGTCCTGCCGTACCGGGCAACGTGCAGGATGATCCGCGCCTCGACGCCGGCCGGGCAGTCGCGCCGGACGAGCACCGGAGTGGGCACCCTGGTCCGGGATGCTCGCATCAGCGTCATCCGGCCACGGCCCTTATTATCAAGACCGTGCGCGAATGCAATCAGGGCGCGACAGGGGAGATGAACCCAACCCGGATGAGTGACCGCGCCACAGATCGCGGTGCTTGGTCCTGGCAGGGCGATGCGGTCGGCATGGCGGCAGCTCCGGGAGCGCCGCCATGGCTGCGCGGCGCCGCTCACAAATCGATGATTCCGAGCGCGATGCTCTTGGCCACCCCATGGGTCTTGTTGGATGCCTCGAGCTTCCGCAGCGCCTGCTTGATGAAGCCTTCCACCGTCTCCGGCGAAATGCCGAGGATCTGCGCGGTGTCGGCCACGGTCTTGCCGCGCGCCGCCCAGGCGATCACTTCCTTTTCCCGGCCGGTGAGCTTGATGGTTTCGGCGGCGTCCGCGGGCTTGAGGATGGTCGGCGCGTTGCGCTGGTCGCGGTTGACGATGTCCATCGCCCGCTGCACCCAATAGATCATCAACAGATGCAGTTCATGGCGATGGCAGACGAACAGCTTGTCGAAGTCGCGCGGCTCGTCTTCCCAGAAGAACACCGTCGAGCTCGAATGCACCGCGCCGAGCCGGTCGCGATAGTGGAAGGGAACGACGAAGCCGTCCTTGAATCCGAACTCCCGGGCGGCATCCATCGTCTTGACCTCGGGCGGTCGCTTGCGTCCGCTTCGCTCCGGCAGCTTCAGGCTGCTCCAGCTGAACGGCGTGTTGGTGCGTCGTGACCGCGCCAGCGCCGGATCGGCATGAACGAACTCGTTCTGCACATACGCCCGCTTCCAGGCGTCGGGAAATGTGCCGATATGATAGGGCAGATCAAGGTCGGGCCGGCCGGCATCGACAAAGGCAAAGCCCGAGAAGCCGTAATTCTGGACAACGCGATGCAATGACGAGCTGAGCTCGTCGATGGTATCCGACGCCTCGATGGTCGAAATCGCGTCTACCAGGCCCATTGACGAAAACCCCCGGTTTTAGGGGGTACCACAGTTAACCCCTTTTGTTCCAGATGTTCCCGCATTTGGAGGAAGGGACAAATGCTTCATTCATTGGACGGCTACCACGCCCTCATTACCAGGGAAGAGCTTGATCCGGCGCATGTCGGGGCGATGTTGCGGCTGCGCAAGCGCCTGTTCGTCGACCATTGCGGCTGGCTCCTGACCACGGTCGGGGATGTCGAACGCGATCAGTTCGACTGCTGGTATACCGAGCACTGCCTGTTGTTCTCCGGCGTCGAGCTCGTCGGCGGCTTCCGGGCTATCCGCACCGATTATCCCTATCTCACCAAGTCGGTCTTCCCGCAGCTTGCGCTGCGTCGCTTTCCGACCAGGCGCGACGCGTGGGAGATCAGCCGTTTCGGCGTGCTGCCGAACGTCGCGAGGTCGCAGGCCGCACGCGTGAACTACGCGCTGATGTTCCGCTTCGCCGAGCTGCGCGGAGCGAAGGCGCTCGTCGCGCTGGCCGACCTCTCCTATGAGCGTTTTCTCACCCGGATGGACATCCGCACCCGCCGCTACGGCCCGCCGCAGGTGATCGGCAATGATCGCATGGGCCGCCCGCTGACGGCGCTCGCCGGAGAAATTCCGCTCGGTCTCGCCGCCAATCCCGGCCTGACCAAATTCCTCGACCTTGGACGGCAATTGGAGATCCACGATGCTTCACATGTTCTCGGACGTTCGAGCATTCCAGCGTGATCCGCTGCGTCTGCTGCTGACGCGCGGCAACGAGTCCGCGCTGGGGCTGGTGCCGTTGCAGCTCGGTCCCGCGCCGGTGTTCCTCGTGAACGATCCGGATCTGCTGCGCCCGATCCTCAAGGCGCCGGAGACCGACATCGGAAAGGGCAAGCTGATCAAGAAGCTGACGCCGGTGCTCGGCCGCAGCTCGCTGATGCTGAGCGGCGAGGAGCACAAGCGGCGCCGAGCGGTGCTGCAGAAGCACATGGCCAAGGGCAGCGTCGAGAAATTCCTGCCGCATATGTGCGCCGAGATCCGCGCGGTCGGCGCCAGCCTGGCGCGGCTCGGATCGTTCGATCCGCACCATGTCACCGCGATGCTGGCGCTGCGGACGATCTGCGTCGCGATCTTCGGCTCCCAGGTGATGTCGTCCGGCGACGAGGAAGCCCTGGTTCAGGCGGTGGGCGCGATCGAGGACGATCTGGCGGAAGAGATGTTCCGCGCGTTGCCGTTCGGTCCGGTGGCCTGGTATCGGCGGCGCAAGAACCGGGTCTGTGCCAAGCTTGCGATGTCGACGGTGGTGCAACGTCTGCGCCGCAAGGCCGGCTCGAGCAGTGCGCTGCGCGATCTCGAGGCGCTCGGCCTGACCGATCGCGATCTCGAGGACGAGATCCTGACATTGCTGCTGGCCGGCCATCACACCACGGGTTCGACTGCGGCGTGGATGTTCTACCAGATGGCCGCCGATCCCGCCCTGATGGACGAGATTGCCGACGAGGCGGCGGAGTGCCTCGGCGACGACGGCGAGCTGCGGCTCGAGGCGGTGAAGCGCGCCAATCTGAGCGCGACGTTGGTCAAGGAGGTCTGCCGGCTCTACCCCAGCGCCTGGTGGTTCTCGCGCGAGGTGATGCAGCCGGTGACGATCGGCGGGCGCGATCTCAAGGTCGGCACCTCGCTGTTGATCTGCCCCTGGCAGCTGCAGCGCGATCCCCGGCATTTCGAGGATCCGGACCGCTTCCTGCTGACGCGGCGCTACAACACCGACGCCTACATCCCGTTCGGCGCCGGTCCGCGCGCCTGCGCCGGGATGGGGGTTGCGATGCTCGAGCTGCAACTGCTCGCGCTCGAGATCGCCGCGGCCTATCGCTTCACCGGCGTCAGCCCGAATCCGGCGCCATGGCCGAAAGCCTCGGTGACGCTGATTCCCCCGCCGATGACCATCGACATCGAAATCCGCGAGACGCGCCCGCGCATCCCGCATCTCGGCGACGAAGCCGAGCATCTGCCGTACATCCCAACCGTGGGTGCGGCGTCCATCAGCACACTACAATCGGTATCCCAATGACAACTCAGCTAACAACGGCCAGCGCCGGGCAAAGGGCCATGGATCAAGTGCAAGTGCGCAGTTTGCGCGACGTCATCGCTGTCTTGATCGAGCAGCGCAGCATCGTGAGGGCGGCCGGCGCGAGCTTCGCCGCGCATCTGCTCGACCTCGCGATCATGCAGCTGCGGCTCAACGTCAACGATATTACGGCGGAGGAATTATCCGGTCTGTCCGACTTCGTCGGCGCGGAGTTCATGAGGGACAAATCCTCGCATTGATCGCGGCGACCGGTCTTCGGATCAGTCTTGCGCAGGATCGGTCTCGCGCAGGATCAGTCTCGCGTAGGTTCAGTCCTGCGTCGCCACCAGCGGCTTCATCGTGGCGCCGGCGGCAAGCGCGGCGTCGTTCGGATCGATCTCGATCTGCAGGCCGCGCTGGCCGCCATTGACGAAGACCGTGACGTGGGTGAGGGCGGTCTCGTCGATCGCGGTCGGCACCTTCTTCTTCTGGCCGAACGGGCTGATGCCGCCGACATGATAGCCGGTCAGCCGCTCGGCATCGGCCGGGCGCATCATCCTGGCCGACTTGCCGCCGAGGGCGGCGGCAAGCTTCTTCATGCTGACCTCGCAGTCGGACGGCACCACGGCGCAGACCGGCTTGCCGTCAACCTCCGCCATCAGCGTCTTGAGCATGCGATTCGGGTCGACGCCGAGCGCCTCGGCCGCCTGCAGCCCGATGCTCTCGGCGCTGGAATCGTAGACATAGGTGTGAAGCTTGAAGGCAATGCCGAGCTTGCGCAGCGCCATTGTCGCTTGTGTGGAATTGGGCATGGACCCTGCCGGTTAATCTAGGTGAATGATCGCCGTAATAGGAGCTGCGATCAATCCACAGCAGGTCCGGCGTCACGTTGCCGTAACATTAAATTCCCGCCAGCCCGGCACGGCCGGGCGCAGCATGGAATTTAATGGGGATATCAAAGGGTTGTGGCCCGTCTAAAAGGCGTAAACGAGCCCCTTCTTGCTTGCGCAGCCGAGCCGCTTCCTTTATCCGGTAGGCGCCTTGCGTGCGCGCGGCCGGGCGCCGCGATTTAGGCTGGGCATATCAATGCAGGTCGCTGTGGGCGGACGCGTTTTCGCCGCGATCATGGTCTGAAACACCTGAAGGGAACATCTTCGCAATGGCCAATGTTGTCGTCGTCGGCGCCCAATGGGGTGACGAAGGGAAGGGCAAGATCGTCGACTGGCTGTCGGAACAGGCCGACATCGTCGTGCGCTTCCAGGGCGGCCACAATGCCGGCCATACGCTCGTGATCAATGGCGAGACCTACAAGCTGGCGTTGCTGCCCTCCGGCGTGCTGCGCCCGAACAAGCTCGCGGTGATCGGCAATGGCGTGGTGTTCGATCCGCAGGCCTTCCTCGACGAAGTCGCCAAGCTGAAGGGGCAGGGCGTCGCGGTCGGACCGGACAATCTGCGGATCGCCGAGAACGTCACGCTGATCCTGCCGCTGCATCGCGAGCTCGACGCCTTGCGCGAATCGTCCAACGCCATCACCTCGATCGGCACCACCCGCCGCGGCATCGGCCCGGCCTATGAGGACAAGGTCGGCCGCCGCGCCATCCGCCTGATGGACCTCGCCGACCTCGACACCCTGCCGCACAAGATCGAACGCCTGCTGGCGCATCACAATGCGCTGCGCCGCGGCCTCAACCTCGCGGAGATCGACGGCAAGAGCATCCTGAGCGAGCTGTCGGCGATGGCGCCGAAGCTATTGCCCTATGCCGAGACGGTGTGGCGGCTGCTGGACCTCAAGCGCCGCGAGGGCAAGCGCATCCTGTTCGAGGGCGCGCAGGGCGCGCTGCTCGACGTCGACCACGGCACCTATCCCTATGTGACGTCGTCCAACACGGTGGCGGCGCAGGCCGCGACCGGCACCGGCCTCGGCCCGGGCGCGGTCGGCTATGTGCTGGGCATCTGCAAGGCCTACACCACCCGGGTCGGCCAGGGTCCGTTCCCGACCGAGCTGAACGACGAGATCGGCGAGGAAATCGGCCGTCGCGGCAAGGAATTCGGCGTCAATACCGGGCGCAAGCGCCGGGTCGGCTGGTTCGATGCCATGCTGGTGCGACAGACTGTCCGCACCTGCGGAATTGCCGGGCTGGCGCTGACCAAGCTCGATATTCTGGACGGGTTCGACAGCATCAAGGTCTGCATCGGCTACAAGCTCGACGGCAAGGAGATCGACCATCTGCCGGCGGGCGAGGGCGCGCAGGCCCGGGTCGAGCCGATCTATGAGATCATCGAGGGCTGGAAACAGCCGACCGCCAATGCGCGGTCCTGGGCGGACCTGCCGGCCCAGGCCATCAAGTACGTTCGCCGGGTCGAGGAACTGGTGGGGTGTCCGATCGCCCTGCTGTCCACCAGCCCGGAGCGTGAAGATACTATTCTGGTACAGAATCCGTTCGAGGCTTAACGGGATATTACCTATATCCCTCCAATTGTGTGGAAATGGCTGACTACTACCCGCTGATCGCCCGTGCCATCGCCGGATTGGACCCCAACGCCCCCGGCGAAGCCCGCCGTGCGCTGTATGCGCGGGCGCGAA
Source organism: Bradyrhizobium sp. USDA 3315 (assembly GCF_054056795.1). Taxonomy (NCBI): domain Bacteria; kingdom Pseudomonadati; phylum Pseudomonadota; class Alphaproteobacteria; order Hyphomicrobiales; family Nitrobacteraceae; genus Bradyrhizobium; species Bradyrhizobium sp. USDA 3315. Next base: position 3,453,094 of record NZ_JBSRYP010000001.1, read on the forward strand.
CGGCGTTGATCCAGCAGCTCCGCGGCGTGCAGCCGCCGCTCTCCGAGTCCGAGATCACCCGCGAACGGCTGTCGCTGGAAGAGGCGGTTCGCAAGGTCGAGTCCGAGGCCGCGCAGCGCGCCCGCGAGGCCTCGCGTCCCGGTGGCGCTGCCGCTGTCCGCGGCAGCCGCGCCAATGCCCGGCCGCCCGAGCCCGGTCCCGCCGACACTGCCGCGCGCCCGCGGCCCCCGGCCGAACCCCGTCCGCCGCGCAATCTGCGCCCCGACGCGCCGCCGCCGGCCCCGCCGCGGCCGCAAAACCCGCCGGTCCCGCCCGAGACCCAGGCGCCGCCGGCCCGGCCGGGCCCGCCCCGCCGCGGTCCGGAAGGCGCGCCGCCGCCGGTGCCGCCGGCCGCGCCGGGCGTGCGCGGCTTCCGCGACATCACCGCCGATGCTGACGATCTCGGCCGTGCCGCGGCGCAAGCCAGCCGCAACGCGCGCAAGACCTACGCCAACGTGCCGTCGCCCTCGCCGGAATTCGACCGGCTCGAGCCGAGCCTGGAGAATCGCGGCGGCGATCCCGAGGCGCCGTATTCCTACGACGAGTCGATCGAGGAGGCCGAGCGCTACACCCCGCAGCCGCCGCAAGGTCCGCCGCCGCAGCGGTCGCGGGCCGGCAACGGCGAGCGCGAGCCGAAGAAGCCGCCGCGCGTCGGCTCGATGTTCCCGTTCAAGACCGCGATCGTGATCGGCATCCTGCTGATCCTGGTCGGCACCGGCATCCTGTTCCGGCAGCAGGCCATGACCCTCGTCAACAGCCTGCTCAAATCCTCGGCCCCGGTCGAGGCGCCGAAGGATGCCGCGTCGACGCCTGCGAGCAAGAAGATCACCGACCGCGTCGGCCAGCCCTCGTCGTCGGGCGAGACGGTCGCCCCGGTGGCGCAGCGCGTGGTGCTGTATGACGAGGATCCGTCGGATCCGAAGGGCAAGCAGTATGTCGGTTCGGTGGTCTGGCGCACCGAGCAGGTCAAGGGATCGGGCAACCAGAAGCCCGACATCGCCGTGCGCGCCGACATCGACATCCCCGATCGCAAGTTCAAGATGACGATGTCGTTCCGCCGCAACACCGATTCATCGCTGCCGGCGAGCCATACCGCGGAATTGACCTTCATCCTGCCGCAGGACTTCGCCAATGGCGGCGTCGGCAACGTGCCGGGCATCCTGATGAAGTCCAACGAGCAGGCGCGCGGCACGCCGCTGGCCGGGCTCGCGGTCAAGGTCACCGACGGCTTCTTCCTGGTCGGCCTCTCCAATGTCGACGCCGACCGCTCGCGCAATCTGCAACTCTTGAAGGAGCGCTCGTGGTTCGACGTGCCGCTGGTCTACACCAACCAGCGCCGCGCCATCATCGCGATCGAAAAGGGCGCCCCCGGCGAGCGAGCCTTCAACGAGGCGTTCGCGGCGTGGGGTGAGTAGCGGCCTTAGCTCTCGCCCCGGTCGCCAGCAATGTCGTCGCCCGGCTTCGTCCGGGCGATTCCGTATCGCAGCAAGATCAGCGGCTGTTGCAGCGCACCGACGCGCAGAGAGCTCCGGAACACCGCCGCGGCTTTCGATTTTTCCCTAGAACCGTCGCGCGACCGCGTTACACTTGGCCGACGTCGGGCAAGGGCACGCCATGAAACGCTATCTGATCTTCGCAGCCATCGGGCCATTCATCGGCGGCTTCCTGCTGCTGCTCATGACCACCTATCAGTCCGGCTACTGGACCGAGACCAGCGGCGGCGAGGTGACCAAGCTGCTCGTCGTGTTCGTGAAGTCGCTGCAATACAATTATCTGTTCGGCATCGTGCCGTCGCTGATGTTCGGTGCGATCGACGACATCCTGATGCATGTGAGGCGGATCGCGCCGGTGGTGCGGATGCTGCTCGTTGGTGCGGTGGCGTTCGTCGGCGCGGCGTTGACCTACGCCTCGCACGGCTCCGAAAGCGGCGCGGTGCAGTTCATCCTGTACGGAATGGTCGGCTTCATCCCGGGCGTGATCACGTCCTGGCTGGCGCACAAATATGCCGAAGAGCTGCACGCGCCGGCGCAGCCGGCTTCCCAGCATTAGGGCAGGTGCTCAGTACCAAGGGAAAAGCAGAAGTCGCGTTCGGCGACTTCTGACCCAACCGCGAAATGAGCACGTCGCGATCGGACAGGGGCCGCGCTCAACGCCCGGCGCGGAATAGATCGCCCCTTGCAGTAATCGTATCAGCGCGCGAGACGCCGGAGGTCCGGCTACCTTCACACAACTGTCACATCATCGTCATGCAAACGTAGTCCCAATGTCATGTCCGCGTTCGTCCTCGCGACCCGCGGCCGTCCGGGGCAGGGGCGATGCCGATCCCGGGCGTGCTCTATTCTGTGTTCGCGCATTTATTTCAGCCGTAGCTGCAGACGACCGGGACGTACCGATCTGCGTCCGGATTCGGGGAAAGGAATTTCGAGTGGCAGATGCAAGCTTCAGCCTTCTGACGGGCAACAGTATCGAAACGCGCCTGGTCCGAGCCGGCGGCATTATTTTTCGCGAGGGCGAGCAGGCCAACGAGCTCTTCGTGATCAAGAGCGGCTACGTGCGCATTCAGGTCGGCAACAAGACGATGGCGGATCTGGCGCCCGACACGATCTTTGGCGAGATGGCGTTGATCGACAATGAGCCAAGGAGCGCGACCGCCACGGCGCTCACGGATGTCGAGCTCGTCCCGGTTTCGGAAAAGCAGTTTCTCTTCCTCGTGAGCCAGACGCCGCATTTTGCCCTGAAGGTCATGCGGACGCTGGCGCAGCGGCTCAGAACCATGAACAAAGGCGTCTACTGAGGCGAGCACGGCAGAGCTTCGGGTAACAGGCCTTGAAGGTGACACAGTGGTAATGTGACGCAACTTGAACCGCCTGCCTGCGTTACCATGTGATGGCCATGCCCCGAGACGATATCTTCATGCCCCACGCCGCGCGATCGCGGCCGCCCTTTGGCGGCGCGCAGGCGCGCGGCAAGGTCATCGACCAGGACGGGCGCGAGCTCGCCGATGGCCCGCTGCATCCGCAGTTCCAAGGCTTTCAGGAAGGCTTTCAGTTCGACTTCCGCAACTCCACCGCCAATCCGTTCGGCAATCTGACCCGCGAGCAGCGGCTGCAGCGGCTGGAGATGATCGCAAAACTACTCGACGTCGCCTTCATCGTTCCGGGCACCAATGTGCGCTACGGCATCGACGGGCTGATCGGCCTGATCCCGGTGGTCGGCGATATCATCACCACCGCGATCTCGCTATGGCTGGTGCGCGAGGCGCGTCTGCTGGGCGCGCCCTGGCACATCACCGCGCGGATGCTCGCCAACGTCGCCGTCGACGGCGTGATCGGCATGGTGCCGGTGGCGGGCGATGCCTTCGACGTCATGTTCCGCGCCAATATCCGCAATGTGCGGATGCTGCGGCGCTGGCTCGACAAGCAGCCGAGATTGTGACCCTCAAAAACAAAAGCCCCCGGATCGATCCGAGGGCTTTTCGTTGAGCGAAGAGCAGAAAGCTTATGCGGCGTCAGCGTCGGTCTGGCTGGCGGCCGGGCGCGGACGACGCGGCAGCGGGAAGGCCTCGCTCTCATAGAGCGAGCGGATGCCGTTCTGGTCGAAACGGGCTTCCTCGACCTGGAGATAGGCGCCGTTCAGCGAGTCCGCCGGCAGCTGCTCCATCGCGAACTGCACGGCCTCGGCAGCGGTGCCGAAACGGCGGTAGGCGAAACCCGCCCGCTTCTTCTTGCGGATCGCGGCGGGGAACAGTTCGGCGGATGTGTTATAGTTGAACGGACGCAGGGGACGCATGGTCGACGACCTCTTGTGTTCTTTTCAGTTGGCGTTGCGAAAGGGATTTTGGGGGACGGCGGCCTATTATCGGCGGCGCGCCGTACATGTCATTTCGACCCCTAATATAGGCCTCTTTGACAAAAATGCGACCCCAGAAGAGCCCCTGACAGGGCACATGCTGAATCCGCGCATAGCACCGGCACCGGCCAGATAAGTCATTTTGTTTCAATGACTTATGGCTCTCAAATCTTGTCGAGCCAGGCCAGGATCGCGACCACGATCAAAATCACCCCGAAAAGGCCCATTCCGGAGTGGCCGAGGCCATAGCCATAGCCGCGAATTCGGCCGCTATAGCCGCCCAGCAGGATAATCAGCAAAAGGATGATGAGGATCAGTCCAAGCGACATGGCGCCCTCCTCAGAACAGGCGGCAGCCGCACGGCGAGACGCCTACGGCCCCGCGAACACCGAGCAAAGCACATTCCGGCCTGCGAGTCGTTAAGGCCGTCAGCCGATCACGAGGATGTTGCCGGTGGCCCTGGTGGCTATTTCCTGCCTTCGTCGATCGGCAGCACCTTCAGCGGGGTCGGATAGGGCTCGACCCGCAGCGAGTCGTTGGCGATCAGTCCGACCTTGTGCACCGGCGCCTGTTCGAGATCGCCGGAGGGGGACTTGTGCACGGCGTATTGCCAGACGCTCATCGTGCCCTTCGCAACCAGCATCTTGGCGATGCCGCCGGCATTCTGGCCTTCGACCTCTGCGAGGTCGGCATCGGTCAGGCCGATGACGATCTCGTCCTTGCTGGTGATGACCTTGAACAGCGAGATCTTGTCGGCAGCCAACGCAGGCCCGCTCACCGCGCTCCCGACGATGAGGCCGGCAAGACCGAGACCGAACAAAAGCTTTCCTGGAATCCGTGACATCAAAATTTCCTTCGTTTGACGCGCAGGTCACCACGGCCAAAACAAAACCCCGCGCGACCGGTTCTTGGTCGCGCGGGGCGGAGAAATTGTTCGACGTGAGGCCAGGATATTTGCCCAACCCACTGTCGTCATTGCCGGGCTTGACCCGGCAATCCATCGCAGAGAAAGGCTCTCTCCTTGATGGATGCGCGGGTCAAGCCCGCGCATGACAAAAATCGCAGCCGTTACTTCTTCTCGTCGAGCTTCAGCGCCGCCGAGTTGATGCAGTAGCGCAGGCCGGTCGGGCCGGGGCCGTCGTTGAAGACGTGGCCGAGATGGCCGTCGCATTTCGAGCACAGCACCTCGGTGCGGATCATGCCGTGGCTCATGTCGCGCTCCTCGTCGACATGGCTCTCGACCGCGGGCTTGGAGAAGCTCGGCCAGCCGCAGCCGGAATCGAACTTCTGGTCGGATTCGAACAGCGTCTGCCCGCAGCCGGCACAGACATAGGTGCCCTTGCGGGGATCATGCTCGTATTCGCCGGTGAAGGGCCGCTCGGTCGCTTTCTCGCGCAGCACGGCGTACTGCATCGGCGTCAATTCCTTGCGCCACTCGGCCTCGCTCTTGCGGACCTTGCCGTCGGTCTTGGTATCGGACATGGAAACTCCCTTGTTGGTTGTCATTGCGAGGAGGGAAGCGACGAAGCAATCCATCTTTCCGCTTGCCGCGGCATGGATTGCTTCGCTTCGCTCGCAATGACGGGAAGCGTCGCCTCAGTTGGTGACCTTGGTGCTGCCCACCAGCGTCGGCTTCTCGATGTAGTTCTCCGCGAAGATCTTCTTCAGGTTCTCGACCTTCGGGATGTCGTTATACGCAATATAGGGCTGGTTCGGGTGCAGCGTCAGATAGTCCTGGTGGTAGCCCTCCGCCGGATAGAACGCCTCCAGCGCGCCGACCTTGGTGACGATCGGCTTCTTGTAGACCTTGGCCGCGTTGAGCTGGACGATATAGGCGTCCGCGACCTTCTTCTGCTCGTCGCTGGTGGTGAAGATCGCCGAGCGATATTGCGTGCCGGAATCGGGGCCCTGCCGGTTCAGCTGGGTCGGGTCGTGCACGACGGAAAAGAAGATCTGCAGGATTTTGCCGTAGGAGATCTTCTGCGGGTCGTACTTGATCTCGACCGATTCCGCATGGCCGGTGGTGCCGGTCGAGACCTTCTCGTAATCGGCGCTTGCCTTGCTGCCGCCGGAGTAGCCGGACACCGCGCTGACGATGCCGGCGGTGTGCTGGAATACGCCCTGCACACCCCAGAAGCAGCCGCCGGCCAGCACCGCGGTCTTGATGCCGGATTCCGCCGCGCTTGCGGCGGGCGCCGGGATGATCACGGCGTCCTCGGCGGCAAGCGAGGGCGCAACGGCAAAAGCTGTGACGGCCAGCGCGCCGATCGCGGCGGCGCACAGCGAGAGGCGGCTGAGGGAGCTTTTGGGCATGGGTTCCTCGTGGGATCGCAATTGGGGCCAGTGTAAAGCGGGAGCCGGCATTGGCCAATCAGGCCGAGCGGCTCCGACGCTTCAAAATACGGGCGAGGAGGCGTTTTGTTACGGCGCCGGCCACACGGTTTCGTGAGGGAAATGCGCGTTTGCGAGCGTCATTCCGGGGCGATGCGAAAGCATCGAACCCTCAGGTGCGCAATTGCGCACCGAGAATCTCGAGATTCCGGGTCTGGTGCTTACGCACCATCCCGGAATGACGGCGTCACACCACCACGCTGAGCCGCTTCGCCGCCCGCGTGATCCCCGTGTACAGCCACCGCGCGCGCGAGTCCTGGAAGGCAAAGCTCTCGTCGAACAGCACGACGTCGTCCCATTGCGAGCCCTGCGACTTGTGCACGGTCAGTACATAGCCGTAGTCGAACTCGTCATAGGGCTTGCGCTGCTCCCATGGCACGCCCTCGACGCCGCCGTCGAAGCACTCGCCGCGCACCGAGACCTTGGTGACCTTGTAGCCGAAATCCTCGTCCGGCATCACGCGCATGGTGATGATCTTGGATTTCGACTGCGCGCGCGCCTTGACCCGCCACAGGCCGCCGTTGAACAGGCCCTTCTTGCGGTTGTTGCGCAGGCAGACCAGCTTGTCGCCGGCAACCGGCAGCGGATCCTCGATGTTCTGCCGCTGCCGCACCCGCATGTTGTAGGCGCGGCGGGTGTTGTTGCGGCCGACCAGCACCTGGTCGGCGCTCATCACGCGGTCCGGATCGAGCTCCTTGCGCGACACCACCTCGCTCTCGCCATGGCGGCCGATCTCGAGCTCGCGACCCTCGCGGATATCCATCGACATCCGCACGATCGGATCGTCCTGCGCCTGGCGGTGCACCTCGGTCAGCATCGCGTCGGGCTCGGCATCGGTGAAGAAGCCGCCGCCCTGGATCGGCGGCAATTGCGCGGGATCGCCGAGCACCAGCAGCGGGCAGTCGAACGACATCAAATCGCGGCCGAGCTCGGCATCGACCATCGAGCACTCGTCGATCACGATCAGCTTCGCCTTTGATGCCGGCGCGTCGTCCCAGAGCTCGAAGCTCGGCTGCTCGACGCCGGACTCGCGGGCCCGATAGATCAGCGAATGGATCGTCGAGGCGCTGTCGCAGCCCTTGTTGCGCATGACGAGCGCCGCCTTGCCGGTGAAGGCCGCGAACTTCACCTCGCCGTCGACACCTTCGGCGATGTGGCGGGCGAGCGTGGTCTTGCCGGTTCCGGCATAGCCGAACAGGCGGAACACCGGCGGCGTGCCATTCTGGCCGGGCTTGGCCTTCAGCCAGTCGGCGACGGCTTTCAGCGCAGTGTCCTGATGCGGCGTGAAGGTGGTCATGGGCTTTCGGAAGAGTGAGCGCGCGACCGATAGCGCCGCGACTCAGGCCAGCACAAGCTAAACATTCATGCGTTCCGATCAAGCCGTCTCCCGCTGCGCGGAATTGGGGTTTCGCCCCCGAGGCTAGACTTGATCCGGAGCGCCACTAGACTGCCCCAAAACAACAAGCGGTCGAGACCACGATAAGTGGTCGAAGAAGCGACCTTGGGAGTGACTCCATGAAATTCGGCATCTTTTACGAGCTGCAACTGCCGCGCCCCTGGAACGACGGCGACGAGCTCAGGCTCTACCAGAACGCGCTGACGCAATTGGAAACCGCCGACCGGCTCGCTTACGACTACGCCTGGGTCGTGGAGCACCACTTCCTCGAGGAATATTCGCACTCGCCGGCGCCGGAATCCTTCCTTGCCGCCGCGAGCCAGCGCACCAAACACATCCGGCTCGGCCACGGCATCTTCCAGCTCACCACCAATCATCCCGCCCGCGTCGCCGAGCGGGTCGCGGTGCTCGATCTCCTGAGCAACGGCCGCTGCGAGTTCGGCATGGGCGAGAGCGCCTCGATCACCGAGCTGACGCCGTTCGGCCGCGACATGGAGACCAAGCGCGAGGTGTTCGAGGAAGCCGTGCAAGCGATCTTCCCGATGTTCAGCAGGGTCGGCACCGAGCATCACGGCAAGTATTTCGATATCCCGCTGCGCAATGTCGTGCCGAAGCCGGTGCAGAAGCCGCATCCGCCGCTCTGGATGGCGTGCTCGCAATTGCCGACCATCGAACGCGCCGGGCAGAACGGCTTTGGCGCGCTCGGCTTTCAGTTCGTCAGCGCCGAGGCGGCGCATGCCTGGGTGCACGCCTATTACAACGCGATCACCAAGCGGCTGAAGAAGCTCGCCGACTACGAGATCAATCCGAACATGGCGCTGGTCTCGTTCTTCATGTGCGCGAAGACCGACGAGGAAGCCCGCCGGCGCGCCGACGGCGCAACCTTCTTCCAGTTCGCGCTGCGCTATTACGGCCAGGCACAGAACCGGCAACGCCCGACGCCCGGCACCGTCAACATGTGGGACGAGTACAACAAGTGGAAGCGCGACAATCCGGAGGCGCAGGAGGCCGCGCTGCGCGGCGGCCTGATCGGCTCGCCCGAGACCTTGCGCAAGAAGCTGCGGCGCTTCCGTTCCTCGCATATCGATCAGGTGATCCTGCTCAACCAGGCCGGCAAGAACACGCATGAGCACATCTGCGAGTCGCTCGAACTGTTCGCGAAGGAAGTGATGCCGGAGTTCCAGCACGATCCCGAGCACGAGGCCTGGAAGAAGGGCGTGCTCGGCGGCTCGATTAAGCTCGAGGAGATCGACACCCAGGCGTTCACGGACCGCTATGGTAAACTCGCGGTCAATGTCGGATCGAAAGCCGCCGCTGCGGGCTGATCGATTGCTGGAGCACCGGCTCTGATAATCAGAGCCGATGTTCCAGCTTCTTGTTGGACGCGTTTTCTTCACGCGAACCGGTCCCACTTCGCTCGAAAACGCTTCTGTACAGCGACCTCGCGTTTCCGTGAGGAAAATAATTCGCTACACGCGATCCGCGCCTTAAAAGAAACGGCACGCGCGATGCCAGCACCGAAGTGCTGGCATCGCTATTTTTGTGCGGTGCTCGACAGCTTCATTCGCGCGCCCCATCATCCTGACATCGCATGATCGTGCAGCGCGATAGCGCGCTTGATCGTCAGGAGAGTTTGGAATGAAGCGTCGTGAGTTCCTCCAGCTGTCGCTCGTCACAGCCGCCGCCGCTGCGCTGTCACGCGGTGCGAAGGCGCAGGCGGACGCGAAGGAAATTCGTATCGGCTACCAGAAGAACGGCGTGCTCGTTATCACGCGCCAGCGCGAGGCCTTGGAAAATCATTTCAAGCCGCAGGGCATCAGCGTGAAATGGGTCGAGTTCTCCTCGGGTCCGCCGATGATGGAAGCGATGAATGTCGGCAGCGTCGATTACGGCGCGGTCGGCGATTCCCCGCCGATCTTCGCGCAGGCCGCGGGCGCGGCCATCGTCTATGCCGCGGCTCAGCCCATCATCAATGGCTCCGGCATCCTGGTGCCGCAGAATTCGGCGATCGCGTCAATTGCCGATCTCAAGGGCAAGCGCGTCGGCTTCACCAAGGGATCGAGCGCGCATAATGTCGTGATCCAGACGCTGGAGAAGGCCGGGCTCACCTATGACGACATCACGCCGGTCTATCTGACGCCGCCGGACGCCGGTCCCGCCTTCGCCAATGGCGGCATCGATGCCTGGGCGATCTGGGATCCGTATTTCGCGATCGGCGAGACCAGGCAGAACGGCCGCATTCTGGTCAAGACGCGCGACATCACCAAGACCAATTCGTTCTACATCGCCAACCGCGACTTCGCCCGCAATCGCGGCGCGATCCTGCAGCAGATCGTCGATGTCACGACGTCGAGCGCGGCATGGGCGCAGGCGCATCCCGACGAGGTCGCCAAATCGCTGGCCGCCGTCACCGGCGTGCCGCTCGATATCCAGACCATCGCGGCGAAGCGGGCGGGCTTCTCGGTCGGACCCGTGACCGACGACATCATCGCGACCCAGCAGGGCGTCGCCGACCGCTTCTTCAAGCTCGGCCTGATCCCGAAGCAGATCGCGATCCGCGACATCGTCTGGCGCAATCCCCAGACCTGATCGGCGCGCGTTTGGTCATTTCCAATGCAGAGGATAGTCCCATGACGCGTTTATTTCGACGCTGGATCGCCCGCGCGGTGCTGTCGCTCAGCATCGTCGCCGCAACCGTCAGCGCCTCCTACGGCGAGGAGAAGGTCGTCCGCATCGGTTACCAGAAATACGGCAAGCTGGTGCTGCTCAAGAGCAAGGGCTCGCTCGAGGAAAAGCTGAAGGCGGCCGGCACCAAGGTGGTGTGGACCGAGTTTCCGTCCGGGCCGCCGCTGCTCGAGGCGCTCAATGTCGGCGCGATCGATTTCGGCAATACCGGCGAGGCGCCGCCGATCTTCGCGCAGGCCGCCGGTGCGCCGATCCAGTATGTCGCCTACGAGCCGCCGGCGCCGAAGGGCGAGGCGATCCTGGTGCCGAAGGACAGCGCGATCAAGTCGGTCACTGACCTGAAGGGCAAGAAGGTCGCGCTGAACAAGGGCTCCAACGTCCACTATCTGCTGGTGAAGGCGCTGGAGAAGGCCGGCGTCAAATATTCCGAGATCGAGCCGGTGTTCCTGGCGCCGGCCGATGCACGCGCGGCGTTCGAGCGCGGCGCGGTCGATGCCTGGGTGATCTGGGATCCGTTCCAGGCCGCGGCGGAGGCTGCGACCGGTGCCCGCACCGTCGCCGACGGCACCGGCATCGTCGCGAACTATCAGTTCTACTTCGCCTCGAAGAGATTCCTGCAGGAGGATCCGAAGATCGTCGAGCTCGTGCTGGCGCAGCTGAGCGAGGTCGACGACTGGGCCAAGGGCGATATCCACGCCGTTGCCGAGCAGCTGGCGCCGAGCATCGGCCTGTCGGTGCCGGTGGTCGAGGTCGCGCTGAAGCGGCAGGCCTACGGCATCAAGCCGGTCACCGATGCGGTGGTCGCGGACCAGCAGCAGGTCGCCGACACGTTCTTCGCGCTCGGCCTGATCCCGAAACAAATCAAGATTTCCGACGTCGCATGGAGGCCGGGCACGTGAGCACCCCAACCAACGCCAACATCCTCTGGTTCCTGCCGACCCACGGCGACAGCCGCTATCTCGGCACGTCAATCGGCGGCCGCGAGGTGGACTTCAATTATCTGCGCCAGATCGCGCAGGCCGCGGACCAGCTCGGCTATTACGGCGTGCTGCTGCCGACCGGGCGGAGCTGCGAGGATTCCTGGGTGGTGGCCTCTGCCGTTGCGCCCTGGACCGAACGCCTGCGCTATCTCGTGGCGGTGAGGCCCGGCCTGCAGTCGCCGAGCGTCGCCGCACGGATGACCGCGACGCTGGACCGGCTGTCGAACGGCCGCCTTCTGATCAACGTTGTCACCGGCGGCGATCCGATCGAGAACAAGGGCGACGGCATTTTCCTCGATCATGACGAACGCTACGCGGTGACCCGCGAGTTCCTCAACGTCTACAGCGATCTCCTGGCGGGCAAGACCGTCAATGTCGAAGGCAAGCACATAAGGATCGAGGACGGCCGCCTGCTGTTCAATCCGGTGCAGTCGCCGCGGCCGCCGCTGTATTTCGGCGGCTCCTCGGATGCCGGCATCGACGTCGCGGTCGACACCGTCGACAAATATCTGACCTGGGGCGAGCCGCCGGCGCAGGTCGCCGAGAAGATCGCCAAGGTGAAGGCGGTGGCGGCGCAGCGCGGCCGCAAGCTCTCGTTCGGCATCCGCCTGCATGTGATCGTGCGCGAGACCAACGCGGAGGCGTGGCGCGCCGCCGACGAGCTGATCCAGTACGTCACCGACGACACGGTGGCCGCCGCGCAAAAGATCTTTGCGCGGATGGATTCGGTCGGCCAGCAGCGCATGGCGCAGCTGCATGGCGGCCGCCGCGACAAGCTCGAGATCAGCCCGAACCTGTGGGCCGGCGTCGGCCTGGTGCGCGGCGGGGCCGGCACCGCGCTGGTCGGCGATCCCGAGACCGTCGCCGCGCGGATCAAGGAGTACCAAGACATCGGCGTCGATACCTTCATCATGTCGGGTTACCCGCATCTCGAGGAAGCCTATCGCTTCGCCGAATTGGTGTTCCCGCTGTTGTCGCTGGCGCAGGGCGGCAACGTGACGCCGATCCGCGTCAACACCGGGCCGTTCGGTGAGACTATCGGCAACGACTATCGTCCGCAGAAGCAGGCATCGCAATCATGAGTCTCATCGACAGTCTCCCGCGCCGCAAAGCGTTTTCCAGCGAAGTGGATGCCGGTTCGCGTGAAGAAAACGCGTCAAAACAAAAATCTGGAGCTCCGTTCCGATCCGATCGGAACGGAAACAGCTCCAGCGCGCCGAAACTCCCGAAGGTCGACGGCTTGATCCCCTGGATCGTGCCGCTGGCGATCGTGCTGGTGTGGCAGCTTGCCTGCGTCACCGGCTACGTGCCCTCGCGGGTGTTGCCGGCGCCGACTGACGTCGCGGTGGCGGGATGGAAGCTGCTATTGTCCGGCGAACTGGTCCGCAACATCTGGGTCAGCTTCTGGCGCGCCTCGATCGGCTTCCTGATCGGCGGCGGCATCGGCTTCGCCTTCGGCCTCGCCAACGGCCTGTCGCAGCTGTCGGCAAAGCTCACCGACACTACCTTGCAGATGGTGCGCAACATTCCGCATCTGGCGCTGATCCCGCTCGTCATCCTGTGGTTCGGCATCGACGAGTCGGCAAAGCTGTTTTTGGTCGCGCTCGGCGTGTTCTTCCCGATCTATCTCAACACGCTGCACGGCATCCGCACCGTCGATCCGCAGCTGATCGAGATGGGCCGCATCTACGGCATGACCGACGGTGAGCTGTTCCGCCGGGTGATCTTCCCCGGCGCGCTGCCCTCGATCTTCGTCGGCCTGCGCTTCGCGCTCGGCATCATGTGGCTGACCTTGATCGTCGCCGAGACCATCGCGGCCTCGTCGGGCCTCGGCTACATGGCGATGCAGGCGCGCGAGTTCATGCTGATCGACGTCGTCGTGCTCTCGATCCTGATCTACGCCTTGCTCGGCAAGCTCGCCGACAGCGCCTCGCGGGCGCTGGAGCGGCTGACCCTGTCGTGGCATCCCGCCTTCCAGAAGAAGTGAGAATGAGAATGCAAGAAGCGCTTCGTTTCGAAACCGCTGAAGCCGAGCCGGTCGACCGCACCGAGATCGTCGTGAAGGCGAGGCAGTTGCGGCGCGTGCCGGAAGGCGCGGCCCGCGGCCTGTCGCCGACCATTCGCGGCCTGCGCAAGGCGTTCGGCGACAATGAGGTGCTGCGCGGCATCGACCTGCACATCCCGGCCGGCCAGTTCGTCGCGATCGTCGGCCGCAGCGGCTGCGGCAAGAGCACGCTGCTGCGTCTGATCGCCGGCCTCGACGCGCCGACGGCGGGAACCATCGCCTTCGGCGAACCGCCGCGGGCGCAGGACGTGCGCGTCATGTTCCAGGAGCCGCGGCTGCTGCCCTGGGCGCGGGTGCTGTCCAATGTCGAGGTCGGGCTGGGGCGCGAGCGCTCGTCTGCTGATGCACAGGCGCGCGCCGAGCGCGCGCTGGTCGAGGTCGGACTCGGCGACAAGCGCACCCAGTGGCCGTCGGTGCTGTCGGGCGGGCAGAAGCAGCGCGTCGCCCTGGCGCGGGCCCTGGTCAGCCAGCCCCGCGTGCTGGCATTCGACGAACCGCTCGGCGCACTCGACGCGCTGACCCGGATCTCGATGCAGCAATTGCTGGAACGGGTTTGGCGCGATCAGGGCTTTACCGCGATCCTGGTGACGCACGACGTCGCCGAGGCGGTCGCGCTCGCCGACCGCGTGCTGGTCATCGAGGACGGCCGCATCGCCGAGGATGTTGCGGTCGACCTGCCGCGGCCGCGCCGGCGCGGGTCGGCCGAACTCGCCGCGCTGGAAGGCGAGATCCTGAAGCATCTGCTCGAAGGCAGCGAAGACAGTCTGTGAGGTCGCCATGAATTCCGTCGTCCGCAATGTTTCGATCGTATCAGCGGTTGCGGCCGCCGAATTCCGCGGCGCGATGCGTCACCTCACCGGCGGCGTCAGCGTGATCACGGCCGGTCGGGGCAAGGATATCTCGGGAATGACGGTGACCTCGGTGTCGTCGCTCTCAGTCGAGCCGCCGTCCTTGATCGTCAGCATCAACCGCGCGGCCTCGTCATGGCCGCTGATCGCGCGCCACGGCGTGTTCGGCGTCAACATCCTGGCCGCGGACCAGCGCGACATCGCCGAGCGCTTCACCGGCAAGGGCGGCCTGAAGGGCGCAGACCGCTTCACCGGAGCCGAGTGGACGACGCGCGCGTCAGGCGTCCCGCTGCTGGTCGGCGCGTTGGCCGCGGTTGATTGCGAGGTCGAGGAGACCATCGAACGGCATTCGCACGTGATCGTCATCGGCCGCGTGCTCGACGTGATCGCGTCAGAGCGCACCGCCGCGCTGGCATATTGGCACGGCGAGTATGTCGCGATCGACCATGAGGAGGACGCCGCACGGCTGGCTGAGGTCAGCCTGCCGTCGCGTCATGTTCATGTGCGAGGGCCGCGTTAGCGCGCCGTGCTTATCCGGATCGGACTTTAGAAAACTGCGCTCAGCGATGCCGGGCTGTCGATGATCACATTGCTGCCGCGGACGCCAGCCCATACAGCCTGGACGGTCTGAGCTGCATTGGCCAGCGGAATGCCAACGACGAGCGTGGTCGGGATGCGGCCAAAGCTCGACGGGGTCTCGTTATAGGTGAAGCTTGCGACGACCGGCGAGACCGTGCCATTGACGGTGACGCCGAACACGCCGCCCGGAATATCGTTGCCCGTGGCGTAGGGATTCGGAACGTTAAGGGTGATGATCGCGGTGGTCCCGACGCCCTCCGGAATCGTCAGGCTGAGGCCTTGCATCGGCGTTAAAGTCGCGGAGGTCGTGGACAGGGTGCCACTGGTCTGCGCATAAAGGGCCATATCACTCTCCAGTTGTCTAAGAATGTAAACGCAATAGGAGATTGAATAAGGCAACCTGCCGCAAGATTCAAGGGATGAACGGCGCCGAGGCCGGCGCGGCATGTTGGCCGTGGCGCTTTCCCAATCGGCGCATTAGATGGCGCGGATGTTTCGGAGAGGTGACGGTTCGATGAAGCGCGTGGGAACCTGGCTGTTCTACATCGTCGGTGCGATCGCCGTCGCCTATCTTGCGCTCTATGCCTATGTGACGTTCACGGGCCGCGACATCACGCCCGGCGATCCGATCCGGATCTTCCGCAAGCCCGACGCACCCAGCTATTCGTGAGGCGAGGCAAACGGCGGGACTTATTCCGCCGCTTCCCGTGTTCAGCCGGCGTTCGCCATGCGCTGATAGTCGGGCGCGCCATTGCCGGCCGGGGTGATCGGAATGCCGCCGTCGGCATATTCGTTCAGCTTGTTGCGCAGCGTGCGGATCGAGATGCCGAGGATGTTGGCGGCATGGGTGCGATTGCCGAGGCAGTGCTTCAGCGTCTCCAGGATCAGGTCGCGCTCGACATCGGCGACCGTGCGGCCCACCAGCGCGCGGGTGACCTGCTCGGCGGCCAGCGTGGCGTGCGCGACCGCGGGCGCGGTCTTGGCGAGGTCGAGGCGGTCGCCGTCGGGGGTCAGGATCGCCTCAGCGCCGATCTCGTCGCCCTGCGCCATCAGGACCGCGCGATGGATGGTGTTCTCGAGCTCGCGGACGTTGCCCTGCCAGCGGTTCGCGGTCAGGATGCGGCGGGCATCAGTCGAGATCGGACGGACCGGCATGCCGTTGCCCTCGGCATATTTCCTGGCGAAATGCTGCGCCAGCTCGAGGATGTCGGCCGGGCGGTCGCGCAGCGGCGGAATCTTCAGGTTGACGACGTTGAGGCGGAACAGCAGGTCCTCGCGGAAGGTGCCTTCGCGCACCGCCTCCGAGAGGTTGCGGTTCGAGGTCGCGATGATGCGGATGTCGACCGGGACCGGCTTGGTGCCGCCGACGCGGTCGATCACGCGCTCCTGGATCGCGCGCAGCAGCTTGGACTGCAGCCGCACGTCCATCTCGGAGATTTCGTCGAGCAACAGCGTGCCGCCGGTCGCTTCCTCGAACTTGCCGATGCGGCGCGCGACCGCGCCGGTGAAGGCACCCTTCTCATGGCCGAACAGCTCGGATTCCAAGAGGTGCTCGGGGATCGCGGCGCAGTTGATCGAGATGAACGGCCGCTTGGCGCGGGCCGAGCGGGAATGGACGTAGCGCGCCAGCACTTCCTTGCCGGTGCCGGACTCGCCGGTGATCATGACCGAGGCGTCCGAGCCCGCGACCTGCTGCGCCAGCTTGATCACCCGGCCCATCGCCTCGTCGCGGTAGATCAAATCGCGCGCGTCATTGGCGACCGCGGCCAGCACCGCTGCGATCAACTCGGGGTCCGGCGGCAGCGGGATGTATTCCTTGGCGCCGGCATGGATCGCGGCGACCGCGGCGCGGGCGTCGTTGGAGATGCCGCAGGCGACGATCGGCACGTGGATGTGCTCGGCGTCGAGCCGCATCACGAGGTCGCGGATGTCGAGACCGACATCGACCAGCAGGAGGTCGGCGCCCTTGCCGCCGCGCAGCACGTTCATCGCCTGTTCGGC
The DNA here is from genome assembly GCF_054056795.1 of Bradyrhizobium sp. USDA 3315. Taxonomy (NCBI): domain Bacteria; kingdom Pseudomonadati; phylum Pseudomonadota; class Alphaproteobacteria; order Hyphomicrobiales; family Nitrobacteraceae; genus Bradyrhizobium; species Bradyrhizobium sp. USDA 3315. Next base: position 3,469,927 of record NZ_JBSRYP010000001.1, read on the forward strand.
GGCCTCGGCGTGGGTCACGGAGGCGCCGTTGTCCATCGCGATCTTGGTCGCGGTCGTGAGCTGGCCCTTCAGGGTGCCAACGATGAGAAGCCGCATGATGATCTCCTGTTCGTCTGGTCGCGCAGGTCCCGCGCGTGACCGCCTGAGTTATTAAGAGCGTTCTGCCTTGATGATTTCGGTCATGGTCACGCCGAGCTTGTCTTCCACCAGCACCACTTCGCCACGCGCCACCAGGCGGTTGTTGACGTAGATGTCGATCGCCTCGCCGACGCGGCGGTCGAGTTCGAGCACGGTGCCCGGTCCGAGTTTCAAGAGGTCGCCGACGTCCATCTTGGAGCGGCCGAGCACCGCCGAGACCTGCACCGGCACGTCGAACACGGCCTCCAGATCGGCCGCGATGCGCGCGGCATGTTCGTCCTCGTTGTAGCCGATGTCGTCGATGGTGGGCGCGTCGGCGGAATTGAGATCGGGAAGCGGGACTTGGGTGTCGGTGTCGGTCATGGTTCAGCCCTCAATCGCCTTCAGCCGGCCTGGCCGCGGGACGCCAGATAGCGCCCGACGAGTTCGTTGATCTTTGCTTCGATCGCGGCGCGTTCCAGCACGACGCCGCCATCGGCCCATTCGATCCGGCAGTCGCCGGTCGCAATCGTCGGCTCGGCCAGGATCACCAGCCGGCCCTGAAAGCCGGAATGCGCCGCCATCCGCTCGATATTGTCGTGCGCCGCCTCGTAGAGCGCGTCATTGATGCGGACCACGAGATGCGGTGTCGCCACCAGATGCGAGAAGCAGTCGGAGACCAGCGCGGTGATCTCGCCGAGCGGCTCGCGCGCGATCAGCTCGGAGCAGAGCTTGCGGGCGACCGCCACCGCGACGTCCACCGCCTCGGTCTCCATCCGCGTCTCGATGCCGGCGAAGCGCGCCGCGATGCCCTTGATCGCGGTGCCGATCTCCTCCAGCGCCTGCGCGGCCCGGCGGTCGCTCTCGACCTTGGCCTCGCGCAGCGCGGCCTCGTAGCCGGCGCGATAGGCCCGTGCCTCGGCGTCGGCGACCTTCTGTGCGACCTCGGCCGGCGTCGGCGCGCGTTCGCGCGCGCGGTCTGGCGCCGAGAAGTCCGTGTCGAACAGGAATTTTGCGGGCGCGGCCATCAATACACCAGCTCGTCGTCGGCGCGGTTCTTGGTCAGCGTGATCTCGCCGCGGGCGGCGAGGTCCTTGGCGAGGTTGACCAGAAGCGCCTGCGCCTCGTCGACGTCGCGCAGCCGCACCGGACCCATCGCGGCCATGTCGTCCATCAGCATCTTGCCGGCGCGCGAGGACATGTTGCCGAGGAAGAAGCTGCGTACCTCCTCGTTGGCGCTCTTCAGCGCGACGCCGAGCTTGTCCTTGTCGATGTTGCGCATCAGCGTCTGGGCCGAGGCGGTATCGAGCTTGATCAAATCGTCGAAGGTGAACATCAGCGCCTTGATGCGCTCGGCGGATTCGCGGTTTTCCTCTTCCAGCGAGGTGATGAAGCGGGTCTCGGTCTGGCGGTCGAAATTGTTGAAGATCTCGGCCATCACCTCATGGGCGTCGCGGCGGCGGGTCTGCGACAGGTTCGACATGAATTCGGTGCGCAGCGTCTGCTCGACGCGCTCGATGACTTCCTTCTGCACCGCTTCCATCCGCAGCATGCGGCCGACCACGTCGAGCGCGATGTCCTCGGGCAGGATCGCGAGCACGCGCGCGGCGTGCTCCGGCTTCAGCTTCGAGAGCACCACGGCGATGGTCTGCGGGTATTCGTTCTTGAGGTAGTTGGCGAGCACCTCTTCCTGCACGTTGGAGAGCTTCTCCCACATGTTGCGGCCGGCCGGGCCGCGGATCTCGTCCATGATGCCGGAGACGCGCTCGGCCGGCAGGTATTGCTGCAGCAGCCGTTCGGTGGCGTCGAAATTGCCCATCAGCGCGCCCGAGGCGGACATCCGCGAGACGAATTCCAGCATCAGGTCCTCGACCACGTCGGCCTCGACGGTGCCGAGCGTCGACATGTGGACCGACAGCTCGCGGACCTCCTCGTCGTCGAGCATCGACCAGATCTTGCCGCCATACTGCTCGCCGAGCGCGAGCATCAGGATTGCCGCGCGCTTGGGGCCGGGCAGCGGCTTGCCCTTGGGCCGGGCGCTTTGCCGGTTCGCCAGCGTCGAGAGGACAGTGGCGATGTCGTTGGCGTTGGTGGTCTGGGGTACGGCGGCCATGTCAGTTCTCTACCGGCTCGCTCAGCCATTGACGGACGATGGAGACGGTTTCGTTCGGATTGCGTTCGGCGAGCTCGCCGACCCGGTGCACGGCCTGGGCGTGGACCTGGCCCTGGATCTGGGCGACGTCGATCAATTGCGCCGCGCCGCTGCCGCTCGGGATCAGCGCCTGACCCGGCGTTGCGGCGCTCTCGGCATGGGCTTCCGCCAGCGCGGGCATGCCCGCGCCGGTCAGCGTCGGAATGACGTCGGCCGCCACGATGCGCTTGACCAGCGGGCGGACCACCATGAACAGCACGACGAGGCCGAGCATCATCATGACGCCGAGCTCGATGACGTACATCACGTCATCCTTGGTGAATTGCAGCATGCCGAGCAGGCCGGTCGGCTCGGCGATCGGCTGCGCAGCGGGCGGCTCGGCGAAGCGCAGGTTGACGACCTCGACCTGGTCGCCGCGCTTCTGGTCGAAGCCGATCGCGGAGCGGACCAAAGCGGCGATGCGGTCGAGCTGCTCCTTGGTGCGGTCCTGATAGACCAGCTCGCCTTTCTCGTTCTTGGAGTAGCTGCCGTCGACCAGCACCGCGACCGAGATGCGGTTGACGCGGCCGGCCTCGGTCACCTCGGTCTTGGTGGTGCGGGAAATCTCGTAATTGTTGGTCTCTTCGCTCTTCTTGCTCTGGTCGCGGGCGCGGGCGGCGTTGTCCTGGTTCTGGCCGCCCGGCAGCTCGTTGGCGACGGTGACCTGGCCGGAATTGTCGGCGGTGAGGCTACTTTCCTCGCGGGTCTGGGTCGAGCGCAGCACCCGTCCTTCGGGGTCGAACTTGTCCGAGGTCTGGGTGATTTTGTTGTAGTCGAAGTCGGCGGAGAGCTGGACGCGGGCGCGGCCGGCGCCGACCACCGAGGAGATGATGTCCTCGACCTGCTTGCGCATCCGCTTCTCGAAGGCGGCGCGGCGCTCGTCGCCGACCGCGGCGTCGGCATCGGACTGGGCGCCGTCGGCGAGCAGTTGCCCGGCCTCGTCGACGATCGAGACCCGCTGCGGCTTCAGCCCGTTGACCGCGGAGGCGACGACGTGGCGGATCGCCCGGATCTGCTGCGGCTCCAGCGCGCCGCGCACCCTGAGCACGATCGAAGCTGATGGTTCAGGCGTCTCGCGCGAGAACAGCGGCTTCTCCGGCAGTACCAGATGGACGCGCGCGGCCTGGACGCGGTCGATGGCGCGGATGGTGCGGGCGAGCTCGCCCTCCAGCGCCCGCAGATGATTGATGTTCTGGACGAAGCTCGTGGTGCCCAGGGCATCCGACTTGTCGAAGATCTCGTAGCCGACGCCGCCGCCCTTGGGCATGCCGCCCTCGGCGAGCTTCATCCTGAGCCGCGTCACCTTGTCCTTCGGCACCATGATCGCGGCGCCGTCATTGCGCAGCTCGAACGGGATCGCCTGGCGTTCCAGCTCCTTGATGATTCCAGAGGAATCCTCGGTCGACAGGTCGGTGAAGAGGGTGGTCATCTGTGGCGTCGTGACGCGCATGATGACGAAGGCGAAGAAGCCGATCAGGGCCGCGGTGACCGCAACCATGGCCGCGAGGCGGGCCGCACCAAGACCTCTTAGGAAAGCAACCAGACTTTGCACCAACGGCCCCCAGGATTCGGCCCGCGCGGGTCCGACTGGGCAAATATTGCCTAGGGTATGGTTTCCATATGGTTAACGAAGGTTAAGGACCGCGGCAAAATCGCGGACATGAAAAAAACCGGCTTCGCAAGGCGAGGCCGGTTTTCGTCAAATGCCACAGGATCGGCGCCGAATTACTGCCGATATTGCTGGATGCGGGTGGTGCGCAGCCCGGCCAGACCGTGCTGGTCGATCGAGAACTGCCAGGAAAGGAATTCATCGACGGTCAATGTGTAGCGGCTGCAGGCCTCCTCGAGGGAGAGCAGGCCGCCGCGGACCGCAGCGACGACTTCGGCCTTGCGGCGGATGACCCACCGTTTGGTACCGGGAGCCGGCAAATCCGCAATCGTTAACGGGCTGCCGTCAGGCCCGATGACGTATTTCACCCTCGGGCGATGGGGTTCTGTCATGGCGTACTCACAAACTCTCAACCACTGAACTCGCAAGGGGTAAGCTACGCCTCCCGGTTTAAAATTTGCCTAAGCCCAAGCGTTCAATACGAATCTCGTTGGAACGGCCGGGAACATTCGGGTCTGCCCGCCGTCGGGCAGACCGGCGCGCGGCGCAATTCGCGGTTCGGCGCGCTCAAATCGTGGGGCGCAGGGGACCGCGCGCCAGCGTCAGCAAGGCATCGGCGAGCGCCTCCGAGGCCTTGTCCGGCCGTCTTTTCTCGTAGATGGCGAATTCCAGATCGGGAAGCGGCGGCAGGCCGTCGCCAATTCCGAGAACGCGCAGGCCCGTGGTGACCGCGCTGAGCGGCAGCGGGGTGACGGCAAGTCCCGCGACGGCGGCGGCACGGACGCCGGTCAGGCTCGGGCTGGTATAGACGATCTCCCAGCCGAGCTCGCCGTCGCGCAGCGCGGAGAGTGCGGCGTCGCGCGACACCGATCGTTCGCGGTACAGCGCCAGCGGCAGCGGCGCGCCGGGAACGAGATCGAACGTTTCCGCCGCGGTCCACACCAGCGGTTCGCGCCACACCAGACGGCCTTTCGACGTTCCGAGCGGCCGCTTGGCGAACACCAGATCGAGCCGGCCCGCATCGAGCTGCTCGATCAGTTCGGCGCTGACACCGATCTGCACCTCGAGCTTGACCCCGCGATGCAGCGCGGCGAAGCGGCCCAGCGCCGACGGCAATGAGCCGCCGGCGACTTCCTCGACCACGCCGAGACGGATCGAGCCGGACAGCCGCGGCGCCACCAGCCGCTGCCGCGCCGCTTCCTCGAGCTGCAGCAAACGCCGCGCATCGCCGAGCAGCATCTCGCCTTCGTCGGTCAGCGCGACGCTGCGCGTCGTGCGCCGGAACAGCGGCCGCCGGGTCTCGAGCTCGAGCCGCTTGATCTGCTGGCTGATGGTCGACTGGGTCAGATGCAATTGCTCGGCGGCGCGGTGGAAGCCGCCGCAATCGGCGACCGCGACGAAGGCCCGCAAAAGTTCGAGGTCGAGCATCGATTAATCCATATCTGTAATCAATCATATTATAGAATATCGTTTCTATTATCAATTCCGCCCGCCTACCTTCGCTTCAGATGATCAAGCAAGGAGAGGCCATCATGTCGGAGACGACACCACGAACCGATCGCACGGCGCGCCTCGTGCGCGCGCGAACTGTCTGCGGCACAAACGGAAAGGTCTGCCCGCCCGACCGCGCGATCGAGCTGCTGGAGGCGGTTATCGCATCCGGCGACCGGGTGGCACTCGAGGGCGATAACCAGAAACAGGCCGACTTCCTAGCCGCGTGCCTCGCCGGGGTGGACCCGGCGCGGGTGCATGATCTGCACATGGTGCAGTCGGTGCTGGCGCTTCCCGATCATCTCGCGGTGTTCGAGCGCGGCATCGCCAACCGCCTGGACTTCGCCTTTGCCGGCCCGCAGAGCCGCCGCCTTGCCGAGCTCGTCGCCGCCAAGACGCTGCGGATCGGCGCGATCCATACCTATCTCGAGCTTTACGCGCGGATGCTGGTGGACCTGACGCCGCAGGTTGCGCTCATCGTTGCCGACAAGGCCGATCGCGACGGCAATCTGTACACCGGTCCGAACACCGAGGACACGCCGACCATCGCCGAGGCCGCGGCGTTCCGCGGTGGCGTCGTCGTGGCGCAGGTCAACGAGATCGTCGATCGTCTGCCGCGCGTCGACATCCCCGGCGACTGGGTCGATGTCGTGGTGCCCGGTCCGAAGCCGTATGCGATCGATCCGCTGTTCACGCGCGATCCCGCCAAGGTCAGGGACGAGAATGTCCTGATGGCGATGATGGCGATATCGGCGGTGTACGAACCTTATCAGGTGACACGGCTCAATCACGGCATCGGCTATGCCACCGCGGCGATCGAGCTGATCCTGCCGACCTTTGCCGCCAGGCGCGGGCTGAAGGGCAAGGTCGCGCGGAATTTCGTGCTCAACCCGCATCCGACGCTGATCCCCGCCATCGAAGCCGGCTTCGTCGACAACGTCTATTGCTTCGGCTCGGAGCTCGGCATGGAGCGATTTGTCGCCAGCCGTCCCGACGTGTTTCCGGTCGGCGCCGACGGCAATCTGCGCTCCAACCGCGCGCTGGCGCAGGTCGCCGGACAATATGCCTGCGACCTGTTCGTCGGCGGCACCTTGCAGATCGATCCCGAGGGCAACAGCTCGACCGCCACCAAGGACCGCATCACGGGCTTCGGCGGCGCGCCGAACATGGGTGCCGATCCGCGCGGCCGACGCCACGACAGCGTTGCCTGGCTGCGTGCCGGCGAGGAAGCAGGCGAACGCCTGCGCGGCCGCAAGCTGGTGGTGCAGATGGTCCAGACCCGGCAGCCGAACGGCGCGCCGAGCTTCGTCGAGCGCCTTGACGCGTTCGACCTCGCGGCCTCGGCCGGCTTTGCGCTGCCGCCGGTCATGATCCATGGCGACGATGTCACCCACGTGATCACTGAGCGCGGCGTCTGCAACCTGTTGCGTTGCCGCTCGCCGCAGGAGCGCGAGGCCGCCTTGCGTGCGGTCGCCGGCGACACCGAGTTCGGCCGGCGGCAGGACGCCGGGACGACCGACGGTCTGCGCCGCCGCGGCATCGTGATGCTGCCGTCCGATCTCGGCCTCGACGTCGAGACGGCGACGCGCGACTGGCTCGCCGCGAAATCCATCGACGATCTCGTCGCCGCATCGGGCAACCTCTACACGCCGCCCGCCAAATTCCGCCGCTAGAAGGAGGCTCCCATGACCCACGCCGAGCACATCCCAGGCAGTCCACCGGCCTCACTCGACAAAGCGAGGCAGCTCGCCGCGGCATTGTTGTCCGAGCGCGGCGAAGCGTCAGGCGCCCTGATCGCGCGCCAATTGCAGCAGACCATGCGCGCGCTCGATGCCACCGGCCGGCACGGCTTTCAACGCTATCTGGCGAGCGCGTTCCAGCCCGACGCGACGGCGCTGCAGGATGCGGCGAAGCGCTATCTTGCCGACGGCACCGCGGCGGCCGCGGCCGCCTTGGCCGACGCCGCCGATCCGCCGCGCCAGGAGGTGCTGCGGCGGATGAATATGGCGCCCGGCGGCACGGCGAGCCTGATCGCGATGCGCAGCGAGATCGCCGGCCGTCTCGGTCCCGAACCGGAGCTGAAGCTGCTCGATGCCGATCTCAAGCATCTGTTCGTCTCATGGTTCAATCGCGGCTTCCTCGAGCTTCGCCGCATCGACTGGCAGTCGCCGGCCGCCGTGCTCGAGAAGCTGATCGCCTATGAGGCGGTGCACGAGATCAAGGGCTGGGACGATCTGCGCCGCCGCCTTGCGCCCGACCGCCGCTGCTTTGCCTTCTTCCACCCCGCGCTGCCCGGCGAGCCGCTGATATTCGTCGAGGTCGCGCTGGTGCAGGGATTGGCCACCGCCGTGCCACCGCTGCTGGTGCAGGATGCGGATCAAGACAGCGCAGGCCTCAGGGCCGCGCATGCCGACACCGCGATCTTCTATTCGATCTCCAACTGCCAGGACGGACTGCGCGGCGTGTCGTTCGGCAATTTCCTGATCAAGCAGGTGGTCGAGGAGCTGCAAACGGAATTCCCGCAGCTGAAGCGCTTCTCCACGCTGTCGCCGATCCCGGGTTTCCGGCGCTGGCTCAGCCAGCAGCCGCAATCCGGCGGCAACGAGGTCGCGATGCTGCGCGAGCTGGAGCGCGAGGGCTGGTGGCACGACGCGGCGACCTGCGAGACCTGGCGTCCGGTCCTGATGAAGCTGTGCGCGCAATATCTCACGCGCTCGCCGGCGTCAGGAAATCGCATCGATCCGGTGGCGCGCTTCCATCTCGGCAACGGTGCCCGGCTGGAGCGGATCAATTGGCTCGGCAACACGGCCGACCGCGCGATGGCGGAATCCTTCGGCATCATGGTCAACTATCTTTACGATCACGACAGCATCGAGCGTAACCATGAGGCCTTTGCGCGCGTAGGAGAGATTGTCCGTTCACCGCAGGTGGACGCGCTTCTCTGATTTTCAACTCAGCATACATAACGGAGCAGTAACATGATGATGAACAGACGCGCCTTCTCGACCGCCTTGCTCGCTGGAGCTGCGGCTTCACTGGTGTCCACGCGCGGCATGGCCGCCACCACGCCGCCGGTCAAGGCGCGCAACGTCGTGCTGGTGCACGGCCTGTTCGCCGACGGCTCCTGCTGGTCCGAGGTCATTCCGCGGCTGCAGGCCGCCGGGCTCAATGTGACGTCGGTGCAAAATCCGTTGACCACGCTGCCTGAAGCGGTTGCCTCCGCGCAGCGGGTGCTCGATCGCCAGGATGGTCCGACCGTGCTGGTCGGTCATTCCTTCTCCGGCATGATCGTCACCGAGGCCGGCGTGCATCCGAATGTCTCGGCGCTGGTCTATGTCGCGGCGCGCGCACCCGATGCGGACGAGGATTACACCGCGCTGGCCAAGACCTATCCGACGCCGCCGGCGAGCGCCGGCATCGTGTTCGACGGCGACGAGGGCCGGCTCAGCGAACAAGCGTTCCTGCGCGATTTCGCCGGCGACCTGCCGGAGGCGAAGGCGAAGGTGCTCTATGCCGTGCAGCAGCCGTTCCACAAGCAACTGCTGGCCGGCAAGACCAGCCATGCGGCCTGGCGCAGCAGGCCGAGCTACTACGCCGTCTCGACCGAAGATCGCACCATCAATCCGGATCTCGAGCGCTTCATGGCCAAGCGGATGGGCGCCACCACGATCGAGGTGAAGGCCAGCCATCTCGCGCTGATCTCGCAGCCGGACGCGATCGCGCGGCTGATCCTCGACGCCGCGCGGCAGTCGAGCTGAGCGTCGGCGTTGACCGTGCGTGGGAGAGCATCCGCTTCTCCCGCGCACGATGACGCGCTCTAGAGGATATGCGCGCCATGACCGTCGAAGATGCCGCGATCGCCAGCGCGCGGCACAAGGTCATGTCCGGCGGCATCGACATCCGGCGGCCGGGCGCGCTTGGTGCCGAGCGTGTTCAGCAGCGTCGCGACCGCGGTCATCACAAGGACACCGGCAAGACTGAGTCCGATCTGCATCGAGAGCCGGTTCGAGATGTCGAACAGGTCGCATTGGCTGGCGAGCGCCAGCAGGACGCCGAGACAATAGATCGGCAGCGAGTTCTCGCCACAACGCCTCGCGCTGCGCAGCATCGGCGTCGACAGTCCCTGCCAGCCCGCTGGAACGAGCCATGACACCACGATGGCAAGTGCCAGAAAATGCAGCAGCCGCAACGGGCTCAAATTCGACTTGTCCATCGGAAACAGCAGATCCGTCAGCGCCTGCGGCAGCAGCGGCGGCTTGATGCCGTGGCCCAGCGCAACGACGAGGCCGAACGCGAGATAGAGCGCGGACAGAACCAGCGCAGGGCGCGACGTCACCCATCCCTGGATGGTCCTTCCCTCGATGACGTACCATGCGCCCAGCACGACCGGAAGCTGCCAGGCCAGTGGGTTGAAGAACCAGACGCCGTCGGGCCAGGCGGGAATGCTCCAGCCGAAGACATGCACCAGCGCATAAAGCGACAGCGAAAGACCAAGCGCCAGGTTCGGCGCTCGCAGCAGCAGCCACAGCAGCGGTGCGAACAACACGTGACAGATCACAAAGACCGGCAGCACGTCGGTATTGACAGGGTGGAATTGCAGCACCGCGGCGTGCGCAAGCGCTGCGCCCGGACGTTCGAACAGAACCCGCGTATTGCTGTCGTCGGCGAGACGGTCGCTGCCCGCGAGGTAGACGACGATCGCGCAGGCGAGCGTCAGCAGCAGAAAGGCGGCATAGATATCCCATCCTCGCCGCAGCGAACGGCCGATCATGCCGCGCCAACCGTCGCGCTGACGCGCCCTGCCGTAGGCCAGTGCGCAGGTGACGCCCGAGATGAACATGAAGATTTCGGCGGCATCGCAGAAGCCGTAGTTGCGCAGGGTCAGCCAGCTTCCGACGTTGTCTGGAATGTGATCGAGAAAGATCCACCACAACGCGATCCCGCGACAGACATCGATGCGCGGGTCGCGGCCGGTCGATCTGAACTCCGGCGGAGTCTCGCCGAGCAATCGCTTCGAGCTGCGGGTTCGATCGTGCATCTATCGATCTGTCTGGCGGGCGCGCAGCCTCATCGGACCCAGGTCCATGAGACGCCCGGGTGCTCCGAGGCGTGCGCGTGCCGGACTAGCCTCCGGCCAACCTGTATGATTGTGCGCTCCAGCTGCTACCCGAGGGTTGGCGGCGCTTCCGCCGGCCAGCCGCAATCACGGGGACCGGGTGGATCGCTATCCTCTGACGGCGCCGCCTGCGCGACGTCGCCGATGGCCGGCAACAAATGCTGCTTTCGCATTTCGGCGAGGCGGGCGCGACAGTATTCACGATAAAGCATGTCGAATATGATGGACATGATCGAACGCCTTCTTGATCACTAGGTTGACTTTCCCACGTGACAGATTTCGACCATTTCAACCGGCGGCGATAACCGACAGTGCCGCAGGCAGTCCGACGCAACCAAAATCGATATCAGTCGTTCTACTGAATGACCTGCGCGTGGCGTCTTAGCCAGGAAACCGCGTACGGGGGCACGACACTGATTTGCGCTTGCACGCTGCCCGGAATGTTTGAAACGGATCCGATGGCAGCAATTATAAATAGAGCGATCGCGACTGCTTCTTCTTAAAAGGGAAATTTGCCGCGATTTTCATGATGTCATTATATACGTAATATTCTAATCACCAAGTGAACCAGTTCACATCAGCATCAATCACAGGCGAGCAAGACTAGCAGACCGGTAGCGTGACTTCTTGGACTCATGCGCACGGATCGAGCGAAGGCCGGTGCGTGAATCGCAAAATGCAGATACTGACTGTGGAGTGCCGCAGCATTTCATTCTGGTGTTTTGTGAAGGCTGGAGGTCCCCATGCCGATGGACGCAGCCAATTTCGCATCGTATCGATTTTCGACGTGCGAGCTTCCGGAACGCATTCGTATCCCGCTCTGGCGCGAGCACTTTGGCCGATGCATCGTGCACGCCGATATCGAGCCTCTCTCGAACGTTTCATTCCAGGCCGATGCGTCGCTGCGAGCGGTTCAGGGTCTACGCTTGCTGGCGCTGAAGGGCACGTCGATGCGGTTCAAGCGTTTGCAGGCGAACCTTGCCGATGGCGATGACTCCATCGGGGTCATCTTCTGCTCTCCGGGCAGAGGTCAGCTATCGCAGCGCGGCCGGGACGCCGATTTTCGCGCCGGCGATGCAATCGCAATTCTGCATTCCGAGCCCGCCAGCGTCACCTATATCGACGGGTTGCAATTCGGCCTGGCCGTGCCGCGCGAGGCGCTTGCGCAGCGCGTGAGCGACGTCGAAGGCCTGGTCATGCGGCCGATTTGGCACCGGACAGAGGCATTCCGACTCTTTATCTCATATCTGAAATCGGTGCTCAAGACGAAAGCGCTGAGCGCGCCGAAGCTTCGCGATACGGTCGTGACCCATATCCACGATCTCATCGCGCTCGTGATCGGCGAGTGTGCCGCGCTGGGCGAGAGCAGCGCGAGCGCCGTTGTCGCTGCGCGGCACCGTGCCGTGCTCGACTACATCGCCGCACACTTTGAGGAGCCCGGGCTCAACGTTCAAACGGTTGCGCGTGGCCAGGGCATCTCGTCGCGCTATCTGCAGCGCCTGATGGCGTCATCAGGACCGTCATTCACCGAGCGCTTGAATGAATTGCGGCTCCAGCGGGCGCTCAAATTGCTCACCGAGCCAGATGCCGGCCGTCGGCGAATTTCCGATATCGCGCTCGAGGTCGGTTTCTCGGATGTTTCGCATTTCAACCGTCTGTTCCGAGCCCGCTTCGGCGATTCGCCACGCGGTGTGCGGCTCGCACGAAAGGGCTCTCACTGAGCCGCCGCCCCTGATCGGGATGTGCGCGAGATGCTGCCTGGGACGCTCCGGAGCGAAGGGCGAGGTGGGTTGAAGCCGGCTGCAAGTCTGGTTGGGGCAAAACCCGACGGTGGGGCAGGCCCGAGCCTCGAACGCCTCTCGCGGCTGCGCGCGCATTAGCTTATGTGAATCGAAGCAACTTATGTGAATCGGAGCAACTTATGTGAATCGAAGCGCTATGGCGGCGGCTCTGCTCCGGGAGTGGCGAGCCATTGGTCGATCTGGACGGCGCGCTCGGCCTCACGGGCCTTCTTGAGAAGTCGTTCCCGCTCGGTGCCGGGAGGCAGATGCGAAGCCCTCGCGCGGGCCGCTTCCTCCAGCTGAATGAGGCGGTATGCGAGCGTCGTGGTTTGCTTGAAGCGATTGCGACGTTTCATGTGTGCAATTGGTGTTTCAACCCTGATGTAGGTCCGAACCGCGCTCGTCATCGTTTGTTCCTATTGAACGGCGGGGCGTGGCCTGTCCTGGTCGCGCCCTTGAGAGCACCATGCGGCGGGCCGGCCAGGGAATGCCGGACATCGGCCGGCAGCGTCGGTCTGCGGGAAGCGAGCCGAGCCGAGATGAGAACGATCGTTCCCCGTCAGACGCTCGTCGAAGCCAGCGGGATGCGGAAGAGCTCGCTATCGCCCGCATCGCGAACCGAAATGAAATTGCCGTCGCGAACCATCTCCGGCTTTTCGGTCCCGATCCGGTGAGCGATGAAGCTGCCGTGATCCTGGGCGTCCTTGTCGTCGGCACAGTCGTGACCGACGACGTCGTGTGCGGGGATGTCGCCCGCGAGATGGAAGAAGTATCTGGGCATCTAGGTCAGCTTGTCCAAATTGCCGAACGGCTTCGCGGGCGGCGCGTTCTCGGCCTTCTTGATCTGCTGCGCGCCTTCCTTGGCAAGCCTGCCATCGTTGATGATCTCGGCGATGAGCTGCTTGACCCGTCCGCCGATCCTGTCTGCAATGCCTGTCATGGCTTACCTTTGTTCGTGCTGCCGCCCGCGGCCTCTCACGACTGAAGTATCGCTTGTGGAGAATGTTCCTCCGAGGGGTGAGGACCCAGCCATCCAAGAAAGGAACAAATGACTGTCCGGAAGATTGGATCGCCAGCAACGGCCGAGGCTCAGGCCGAGCGGTTGACGCGAGAAGTTCAGTGACGAAGCGCCTGACCAGGAAAGAGCAGTTCGATCGATCGAAGATCAACATGCATGATCTGCTTCAGGTGAGATGCTGGACACATGCCCTCGGCGTGTCGCGCGAACAGCTGCGTAAAGCCGTCGAGAAGGTCGGTGACTCGGCCGTGACGGTTCGCAAGGAGCTCGGAATTCCCGAGGAATGACATGGCCACCGAACAGCAGATCCGGGACTACGCGCGGCAGCTCTGGGAGAAGGCCGGAAAGCCCGACGGCAGGGACGAGGAATTCCGGCACGCGGCCGAGGTCGAGCTGAATGCGGAGAGCGAAAGTCCGGACGCGCCAACACTGGACCAGCCGAACAAGGCGTCCATTCCCGGATGAACGCCTTGGCGCGAGGAGCGCGCCGGCAACGCGATTGATCGGGATCCTCCGTTAGGAACATTGCCATTCTGTCGCGGTTCTCGAAACGCCGCATGGAGCGGTGAGGAGGACGTTATGAAGAAGCTGGTTCTGATTTCTGTTGCCGCCGTATTGGCGTCGACGGGCGCTTTTGCCCAGAGCACGATTGTCGGCACGACCGGTGCCGGACATGCCGCCACCGTGCAGATCGAGCCGCAATATCGCACGCGAATCCACAGCTATGTGACCGAACACAAGATCCGTCCCGTCGAGACGCGGGAGAGGATCGTCGTCGGCTCGCCTGTGCCGCGCGAGGTCGAGCTTGAAGCGGTGCCTGCCGATTGGGGCCCGTCGCTCACCAGATATCGCTATGTCTATACCGGCCAGCGCGTGATGCTGGTCGATCCCGACACCCGTACGGTCGTGCAGGAAGTCGAGTGAGGCCGCTCTGATGGCGGGCCGCCTGCAACGGCGGCGGCCCGCGCTCAAGCGCCGTTCCGTCAGCGGCCATCGACCGCGTCGGTCGTCAGAGACCGATGCTGGCCACAGCCGCTTCCGCGACGCCCTTCGCGTCGAGGGCGCCGGTCTTGCCGATCTCGATGACCTTGCGGGCCACGATCTCGCAAAGCGGATCGTTGCGATCGACCAGACCCATCGAATGCAGCGCCAGGCTGAACGCCCTGTTGAAGAGCTCGATTTGCTCCGGCGTGTATTCGCCCGTCTTCAGCAAGCGATTGATCGGCATTGTCGAGCCCCACAGCAAGCAGCCAAGTGACGTGGCTATAGCATGGAACCGTCGCGATCGGCACCCGGCTTTCCCTGCGCCCTCTACAACAGAGGCGAGACGAGAAGCAAAAGCTCGGGCAAATCATGTCGCGAGAATGCGATCGTGTGACCCACAAAAATCGTGCCACACACTCAGTGTCGTCCTGGCGAAAGCCAGGACCCATTACCCCAACTCTCAATTGTTGCGCGACGCTGGGGCCACGATCCCGTTCATCACCAAATGCGGTGGTTATGGGTCCTGGCTTTCGCCAGGACGACGATACAGTGTGGTGAGTGCGGTCGCCCGCTCAACGCGCAGCTACGGATCGTGGCAATGTGCTCAGCTCGAGCCAGTCGCCCCGCGCACCACGCGCTTGATCTTGTCGGTGGTGTAGGTCTGCCCGCCGATCGAGAGCAGCGGCGGGGAGGCGGTCAGATCGACGGAGTCGACAACGCCCTGCACCTCGGTCGAGATGGCGATCGGGTTGCCCTTGGAATCCTTGCCGGTGGCGGTCAGCGTGTAGGTGCCGGCCGGCCATTGCGTGCCGTCATTGCCCTTGCCGTCCCAGACGAAGCTGGCGTTGCCCTGCTTCAGGCTGAAATTGCCGGAATAGGCGGTCTGGCCGGTCGCGCTGGTGATCGTGATGGTGGCGCTGGTGGCTTGCGGGGACACCAGATTCCAGGTCGCGGATTTGTCGAACTGGGTCTTGCTGCCGTCGACCGCGACCGTGTTGCCGACATAGACCAGCGCCTGGGTCGACTGCGCGCTCTTCTCGATCTCGATCAGCGACTTCAGCTGATCGTTGGATTTCAGTTGCTGCTCGACGCCCGCGAACTGCACCAGCTGCTGGGTGAACTGGTTGGTGTCGAGCGGGTCGAGCGGGTTCTGGTTCTGCAATTGCGTGGTCAGCAGCGTCAGGAAGGTCTGGAAATTGTCGGCGATGCCCTGCGAGGAGGTCGTCAGGCCGCTGCCGCTGCTGCTTCCAGAGTTCGTTCCGTTGCTGGTGCCCGGTGCTGAGACGACGGGCGTCGGCATGGTTGCATCGACTGCCATGGTGAACTCCTTACACTCTGATATCGACGCCGCCGAGGGCGCCGGTTGCACGGCCGTAGGAGCGGCCCGCCGCTGCGGCGGGAACGCTCTCCTCCTCGGTGACGATCAAACGATGGGCGTTCGGATTGGACTGGCCATTGTTGTTCTGGCCCGACTGCGACTGGTCGCGCAGGCTGAACTGCAATCCGCCATTGCCGGTCGAGAGGCCGGCATTGTCGAGCGCGCGCTGCAGCTGGTTGGCGTCCTGGCGCAGCATCGACAGCGTTTCCGGGCGTTCGACGGTGAGATGCGAGGTGACCTGGCCGTTGCGATCGACATCGATGCGGACATCGATGCGGCCGAGCTCGGCGGGGTCGAGCCGGATCTCGAAGCGACTCTTGCCGCTCTTGGCGGAGGCGGCGATCTGCATCGCAAGCCCGCTGAGCGGCACGGCGGCGCTTTGCGCGGCGTTGGTCACGGTCAATTGTGCGGTCGCAGACGGCGTCGTCTGAGTGGTCGCGGGTTGCGGCTGCAGTGCGTTCGCTGCCTGCGCGCTGGGATCGGGGGTCGTGAGCTGGGTCTGCGCGGCGGCGTGGCCGCCGACCGCCGGTGTCGGCGCGGCATTGCCGTCGCCGCCCGCGTCGGCCTTGATGGCATCGGCGGCACCGTCGGTGGCGGCCTTCGCCTTGCCGGCAACGGCGGCCGGCTGCGCGGCGGCGGGAACGATGTTGGTCGGAGCGGCCTGCGCGGTGTTGGCGCTGCCCGCCGTGGCGCCGTCCTGATCGGCCGGCATCGTCGCCGTCGCGTCCTTCGCGGTGAGCTGTGTCTTGGCCTGCGCCGTCGTCTTGGTGGCGGGCGTTCCGGCGGCAACCGCGGCGGCGAATGTCGCATCGCCGCTCGCTGTCGCTGCGCCCGATGCCGTTGCCGCATCGCTGGTGGTGATGATCTGCGCGTCGGTCTTGACGCCGGCCGCCTTGGCGACCTTGTCGGCGTTCGCTGTGGTGGCCGCCGCCGCTGCGGTGTCGGCGCCGGCAGGCGCGCCGGTGCCGGCCGCCGCGCCGGTGCCGGCGATGGCCGAGCTTGCCGCGATGGCCGCCGCCGCGATCGCGAGCGGTGCGGCCGGCTGGTCCGACGGCGCGGTGGCCGCCGGTGTCGGGGCAGTCGCCGGTGTCGCGGCAACGGGAGCAATCACGGCATTCACGGTTGCCGCACCGGGATCCTGCTGCGCAGCGGGCTGTGTCGCGTCCGGCTGGTCACTGGTCGATTTCGCATCGGAGCTCGATTTCGAGTCGTCCGATTTCGATTTCGATTTCGACTTGGTCTTGGACGGCGCGTCGCTGTCGACCTTGTTGTCGTCGCGCGAACTGGCGGAATCCCGCGACATCCGGTCGGGGCCCGTGCTGGTGTCGCGGGGGCGTGCGTCGGTCGTCGAGGGCGGATCGTCGGACCGCCGCGAGGGCGCCGGCTGGGAGTCGTAGCGGCTGCTGTCGTTGGTGGACGCAGTGTTGCTGTCGACCAGCGCGGCAAAGCCGTCGTTCCCCGCCTGCGAAGCGGGATCGGGCCGCGCCGACCGCTGCGTCGCGCCCTGAAAAGACCGGCCTGCCAATGCTTCCGACGTGACGCTGACCACTGCCAACCCTCGCAAATGAGACTTCCGGCGTTTTGTCAGCAAGGAGTGGGCCAACCAGGGATGGCAATAAATAATGAGTTATTTCAGAAGGTTACGGGCTGCCTTGGCCGGCTGGAGCGGGTTCCCGGCAGGTCTCCTTTTTGCCCGGCGGCAAGATTTGCCGTCCAGGCGCGGCACGGCACGGCTTCCGCGGATTGCCTCACCGGAATACGGCCTATATTAAAGGTGGCCTCCAACGCGTCCGAACCGACCGAAGCGGCCTTGGATGTGTTCTAAGGCTCTCTGGACAAAAGGCTTTTTCCAATATCGTCGCGGAGCGTCTAAGCTCGCCGCGACAGTGACCAATGACCGCTTAAAGATGCTCAACAGTCTGGATCTCGAAGGCCGCCCTGAAGACACACGGATCGTCGTTGCCATGTCCGGCGGCGTCGACTCGTCGGTGACGGCTGCGCTGTTGAAGTCGCAGGGTTACGACGTGGTCGGGATCACGCTGCAGCTCTACGACCATGGCGCTGCGACCCATCGCAAGGGCGCCTGCTGCGCCGGCCGCGACATCCACGACGCGCGCAATGTCGCCGAGCGGATCGGCATCCCGCATTACGTGCTCGACTACGAAAGCCGCTTCAAGCAATCGGTGATCGACAATTTCGCCGACAGCTACGCGCTCGGCGAGACGCCGGTGCCGTGCATCGACTGCAACCGTTCGGTCAAGTTTCGCGACCTGCTCGCGACCGCGCGCGAGCTCGGCGCGCAGGCGCTCGCTACCGGCCACTATGTCGCCTCGCGGCGGCTTGCCGACGGATCGCGCTCGCTGGTCTGTGCCGCGGATGCCGATCGCGACCAGAGCTATTTCCTGTTCGCGACCACGCGCGAGCAGCTCGACTTCCTGCGCTTCCCGCTCGGTGACATGACCAAGCCGCAGACCCGCGAGTTGGCGCGGCGCTTCGATCTCGAGGTCGCCGACAAGCAGGACAGCCAGGACATCTGCTTTGTGCCGACCGGCCGCTACACCGACATCATCGGACGGCTGAAGCCGAATGCGATCGTGCCGGGCGACATCGTCGATCTCGACGGTCATGTGATCGGCCAGCACCAGGGCATCGTTCATTTCACCGTCGGCCAGCGCAAGGGGCTCGGCATTGCCTCCGGCAGCCCGCTCTATGTGGTCAAGCTCGATGCGGCGACGCGCCGTGTCGTGGTCGGACCGCGCGAGGCACTGCGGATGGATCGCATCGCGCTGCGCGACGTCAACTGGATCGGCGACGGCGCGCTGGATCGCGTGATCGGCGAGGGCATCGAGATCTATGTCCGCGTGCGTTCGACGCGCGCGCCGCAGCCGGCGTGGTTGCGCGCCGTCGATGGCGGCTATGAGGTCGAGCTCGTCGCCGGCGAGGAGGGCGTGTCGCCCGGCCAGGCCTGCGTGTTCTACGACGCGGCCTCCGGGCAGGCGCGTGTGCTCGGCGGCGGCTTCATCAGGAGTGCAAGCGCCAGCCGCGCAATGCGGACCGCGACGCAGGACGTGTTGGCGCCGCTTGCGGAAGCGGTTCGCGGATAGACAGAAGAAACGTCGGGGCAGGGGAATGGCTGGGGACATCGACCGCGAAGGGGTCGAAAAGGCGTATGGCCGCTGGGCACCGATCTACGATCTGGTGTTCGGCAAGGTGTTCGATCAGGGCCGTCAGTCGACGATCGCGGAAGCCGACCGGATCGGCGGCCGCGTGCTCGACGTCGGCGTCGGCACCGGGCTCTCGCTGTCGGAATACAAGCGCACCACAAAACTATGCGGCGTCGATATTTCCGAGCCGATGCTGCGGCGGGCGCTCAAGCGCGTGCGCACGCAGGGCCTCAGCAATGTCGAGGCGCTGGCGGTGATGGACGCCAAGAATCTCGCGTTTCCGGATGCGTTCTTCGACGCGGTGGTCGCGCAATATGTCATCACCGCGGTGCCGGATCCCGAGGCGACGCTCGACGATTTCATCCGCGTGCTGAAGCCCGGCGGCGAGCTGATCCTGGTCAATCACATCGGCGCCGAGAGCGGCCCGCGCCGCGTCTTCGAGCTCGCCTTCGCGCCGCTGGCGCGGCGGCTCGGCTGGCGTCCGGAGTTTCCGTGGGAACGGCTGACCAATTGGGCGGCAAAGCATGGCGGGGTCAGCCTTGCGGAGCGCCGCCCGATGCCGCCGATGGGGCATTTCTCGCTGATCCGCTTCCGCAAATCGTGAGGTTGCGGCGATTTTGCGAGGGAACATCGGCGCGTCGTCACGGTTTTCTCGTCATGAGGATCAATCGAACACTCGCTTTATCCTGTGTGCTGATGCTGGCACCCGCTGTTGCCGCGGCGCAGGCGCCGCCGACATCAGCCACGCCACCGGCACAGACCGCGCCGCCGGCGCCGCAGCGCGCCGCCACGAATTGCGCGCCGCAGCAGCAGCCGTCGCATCCGGGTGCTGCAGTGCCGGAGGGAACCACGACCGGGCAGGCCGCCCAGCCGCTGGGCGACAAGCTCGCCAAATCCGATGGGGTGCTGTGCCCGCCGGCCGGTGTCGATCCCGAAATGCGTGCGCCGACCCCGCAAGGCGGCAACACGCCGGTGATTCCGCCGCCCGGCAGCCCCGGTGGCGACCCATCGGTCAGGCCGAAATAGCCCCTGCCTGCAATAAGTTGCTGCCCCGTCCGGGTTTGCTTGACAGGCGCGCATGCCACTCTTTATATGCCGCGCGTTCGCACCCGCGGCTCACCAGCCGCCGATGGCGAGCCCATGGCGGGGTAGCTCAGCTGGTTAGAGCACGGGAATCATAATCCTGGGGTCGGGGGTTCGAGTCCCTCCCCCGCTACCATGCGGCATTCATACCGTCGCGGTCCACCGCCTTATCCTCCAGCCTCCAAAGGGATGGTGCTTTCCACGCGGTCCGCCAGCTCGGGGGCCGGCGCGCTCTGCGGCCAAGGCACGAGTAACGAGTGAAAGACTGCCTGGCGTTCAGCTGTCGGGTCGGGGGCGCTGCATCCTCACGCTCGACTCTCGCCGTTTTGATGGCGGTCGTCATTCTAAGACCTTCGTACGAGTGCGGTGCCTTGGCGACCATTGAGCGAATTAGTGGCGCCAAGCTTCCCGGCCGTCAGCGTCGTACCAAGATACGGCCCAGCAATGCCGTGCTGTACTCGCCGGTGGCCCTCGCCAGATTTCTTGCGCTCGAACTCGGCTGCCCCGCCGGAAAGTTGAAGGGCAGGCTGAGCGTCCAAGGCGCGATGAACCGGAATCCCCAGGAGTCGTCCTTTTGCGGCGGCTTTGAGATCGGTGCGAGTTCGATCTCCTCTGCCTTATGGGCGAAAGGCGAGGATAGCGCGACCTTGCCCTTGATGGGTTGAACGACCGCACCGCCAAGACCGTATTTCAGCATCGAGTAGATGAAATTGCCATCCGGCTGGACGCCGACCAGAGGCTGATCCAGTTTGTCGCGGAGTTGCTTGATGACGAGATAGCTGTCGATGCCACCGGGCACGCCGTCGCGCTCGAACCAGGTTCTTATGGTGCCGGATGAGCTTCGCATGGAGAAGGAGTCATTATCATCCTGGATTCGTGCGACCTGTTTGTTGAAGCCGTAAAAATTCTGGCCGATCAACGTGGCTGCCAGCGAGCTCACGAACAATTGCGGCATGTAGCTGAACAGGACGTTCTGCAATGAAGGTGCGTTCTTATGGATAACGTCGGGAATCAGCTGGGCGATTTCGAGGTAGTGCGCGCCGCCGAAGGGTAGTGGTCCTGGACGCACGTTGCGTTGCCGGGCAAAGATCAGGACGACATGATGCGGTGGCTCGGGAATAATCTCCGGTGTCTTTTCCGTCTTGCCCTCTGCATCGGACGACGCGCCGTGATGCGCTGTCTTGATCGTGCTGTGGGGCGCTGGAGGTTCGAGGAGTGTCAGCCCATCGGGTAGCATCTTCTCGAGTTCGCAGCGCGGCCGTTGTTGGACGACGCAAAACGCCTCGATTTCGCCGGTACCGGCGACGGCGTTAGTGGCAAGCTTGCGCAACAGGTCCAATGCCGGCAACAAGGCGGTTGGCAGCGAAACGTCGTCGAAGTCGTTGGCGTTTGGCATGGCAATATCTACTCCTGCAATTGCGGCTGCCGCGGCGCGGCCCGCCATGACCGATGCTTCAATACAACCCGCATTAATACCGGTACGAACCCAGTCGCCGGCGAGAAAGAGATTGTCGACCCCCGACTTGCCGGCCTCCATGCGTTTGAACACGCTGCCGGGAACCGATAGCACATATCGGTCCGAGGGATTGATGTTCACCCTCGGATATTGCGCGAAGAACCGCCTTCGAGTCGGGGGAGAATAAGCACGATAGTCGAAGAATCGCTCCCACCGAATGGCATGGCCGGGGCCTTCAATTCCGGGCCATAGGAAGTGAAGGTTGCTCTCGACCCAGTGCAGCATCCTTCGCCTTTGCCGCGCGAGCATCCTGGCCGGATAACTGTGTTTGCAGAACGGGGGCGGCGGATTCAGGGGATCGTCGACCAGGGAGCCAACGAAATATGCCAACCCCTTGGGAGGCGGGTGAGGCCATTTTTCCAGTGGCAACATCAGGCTGAGGTCGGCCCAGGTATCGAGCGGCAATACGAATCCCGAAAGAGCCGTTCGATCCTGCTTGCAACCGAGCTCTCGCATGCCGACGTTTGTCCATGCCTGAAAGGCTACCGTCGCCGTCGTCTTGATGGCATCGACCATCTCTCGCCAGCCGGGCGTGTGGCAGATCAGGTCGCTGCATATCGTGCAAAATGCGCCGATGCCGATGCCGAGCACGACATCGTCGAAATCCCTCCCTCGCAGCAGCTTTCGGGGAGGGGCGACGCCGGGCCACTTCGTCCACGCCGATTCCAGGTCTATTCTTTGGTCCCGCAGAGCCTGTCCTTGGACCAGCTGAGAGTAGTCTGGATGGGAAGGCCAGCTCGGGATTGTGCCATCTGCGCCGATCCAGATCAGCGGATCGTAAGAATTGCCGGAGTGGGTGGTCGCCTGCACGGTGGTGTCGATGAACTCGATCGAAGCTTTGTCTTGAGACAGTCCGATGTGCTCGACCTTGGTAAAGAATTCGAATTTGACATGGCGTTTCGTGAGGACCTGGTAGAGCGGAGCGAACAGCAGCTCGCCCATGGTCGCCTTGAGAAGGTAGAAGAACGACCCGCGATATGTGAAGAGCAGCTTCAACAGGATGCGGGTGCCGGTGCCAGCCGCCACATTCCTGCAGGGAATGACATTCCCGTATTCATCCGTGTGGCGGCTACCGAAGAACCCGAACACATAATCATAGCAGCCACGGATAATGGCGGAATCCAGCGTCGAATCCGAGCAACCGTTCGACCTCATCCAATCGGTCCACTCCTGATGGTCGATGCAGTCGAAGCCCTGCCACAGCACGCCGTCGCTCAACATGCCGATCGCGATCGTCAGCGCGACCTCCGCCACGATCTCGCGCGGGTCGCGAGACATCGCAGCTGACGCCGGCTTGTCGCAGAGCTGAGTCCGCGCATGCCTTAGTATCGTCTGTAGTTCGGCGGCGTCACTCGGGCTGACCGCCCTGGGATCCTGCGGCAGGATATCGATCTTCGCCCGCGCCGTTCTGAACGGACCGTCGGTTGTTCCGGCCGCCACGGCGGAGTGCTGGGTCCCCGCCGGCCATTGGTCGGTGAAACCAGCGATCGACTGGCTCTGCTGCACCGAGCATTCGAGCAGGGAGCGCAGAAAATCGACGAGCGAGACTGCGGGACGCGGCGTGCCCGGAATTCCTTCATGGGGTGGAATGTCGATAGTCCATGAAGTCCAACCGGAATTGAACGGCTCCATGAGCACGGATTGATCGAGGCCCTCGAAGGCGTTCTCGCGTGATCCGAACGGCGGGCTGAGATCGAGATCGTTCATCGCGGCATAAAGCCGGTCGACCAGTTCGAATGCGTTATCGTAGAAACCGGTCCAGACATGAAGTCCGTGTTCTTCGGCGCGATATCCTTTCTCCTTGTCGCGGCCGACCGCTCCCTTGCCGCCAAGCCGCCAGCCGATCGTGTAGACGGTGATGTCGAACAGCTGATGCTGCGGATCTTGCTCCGTCAGCTCGAACGCCGCGCTGAGCGCCGCGACACCGCCTCCCAGGATTGCAATCTTTCTGAGCGCCATGCGGCCGATCCTCATTCAGCGGGAGCGGGCGCGCAGCGGCGCATAACATCACAGAGAGACACAAATTGTCGGGTAGCGTGAAGGAAACGCTCGCCGGGAATTTCGAGCTCTGCGCCGGTGATCGCGCGCGCCGCCTGCATTCCCGAGATCACGGCTGTTTCAACGCATTCGGTGTTGAAGCCGGTGTCGATCCAGGTTCCGGCGAGGTACAGGTGCTTGAAGCCGGACTCGTCGGTCTTCAGGCGCCAGGCGCTGGTGCCGGCCGCGGTCGCGACACAGCAGTCCCAGGGACTGATATTGGCTTTGACGTGCTGCGCCCTGATCCGGCGATAGCCGTGGCGATCCTGATCGTCGTAAAGCACGGTCCAGTCAAACGCACCGTTCGTCATCACCTTCGGCCAGATGAACTTGGCCTTGTGCTCGAGCCAATCCAGCGTCTTGAGATAGGCGAGCAGATTTGCCATCTCCTGGGCATGCCGGCTTGTCCGCGGCGCTGCGTACAATTTCGAAGGGAAGACGTCACAGAGGTAGTGAAGCGAGTAGGGAGGGTCGCGGCGCTCATACCGCAGGAACTGGGACATGTCCGCCCAGATGTCGAGAGGATTGGGGCCTGACACCAGCGCGGGCTTTTGTCCGGACCAGCCGAGGTCGGCAAGCGAGCGCGTGCTCCAGAGCTGAACTGCGATGCTGGGCACCAGGCGAAGCTTTGCCGCCATATTCCAGAAGCCGGTGCTGTAGTTGTAAAGGTCGTCGAACGGCTCGTGCTTTGCTTCAATGCCAGATAGGCCTGGTCCGGGCGGTCGCTCGACACTCTTGTTGCCCGTGAACTTCTTGAAAGCGCCGAGCGGTATCGCCAGGACGACATCGTCGAAATCGTCGACGCGTGTCTTTACGTCGGTGCCGACCCGCTCGTTGCACCAGAACGATTCAAAATCAACGCAGCCGTTCGGGGGCACGTCGAGGTGAAGCCAGTCGGGTTGGCTGCTCCAGCCGAACAGTCCATCGCCAATCGGCACGGTCCATTCATAGCCGGACTTCGGTATCGCCTGCACGTCAAAGTGCAGTGAATCGACAGATCGCCCATCCGACGAGACCCTGATGTCGGTCAGTTTGTGAAAGAACCGAAACTCGACGTCTCGCTGCTTGAGTATCTCGAACAGGGGAGCGACGATCACTTCGCCTGCACCGGCCTGCAGCTCCCACGCCACGGCTCCTTGATAGGTTCCGAGTGCTCGAAGCAGGACCTGGACCGCGGTTCCTGCTCCGTAGCTCGCGTTGGCGATGTCTCCGTCCGGATACTGAAACATCGTGTCGTAGAGCGCTCTCACCATTGGCGACTGCTTGACCAGTGAGGGCTCGGCGCCATGACGAACCAACCAGCGGCGAAAGTCCTCGCCGTCCATCTGCTGGATGGATCGTTGCTCAATCACGATGTCGTCGAAAATGCCGTCCACCAGCGGCCACGCTAGTCGCAAGGCCTGGTCGAACAAGTGACCGGCTGCGGTATTCGCAAAGGTCATATGACAACTGGCGCCGGCAGCGCCCTGAAGCACCCGGCGGACTAATTCCATGTCCGCGAGGCCAAACGAGATCATGTCTTCGTCGAGATGCAACAGCCATGCCGAGGCAATCTCCAGACAGGTTCTTGCCGTCACCACACCGAGTAGTCTTGAGGGGGGAAACCGCGGGTCGTCACGCATTTTGATCGTTTCGATCGAAACTTTGTCGAGCTTGACGATCGGCGAGTCTGACCCGAGCGCATAGTCGTGGAAGTTGATCAACAGCCCTATCGCGTGCGACAGACAATTGGCGATGCTGAGGTCAGCCGGTTCTCTGCCGGGTATACCGACTTTCTTCGATGTCGGGAAGTTGACGTCATACACGGTCGGCTTGGCCCCATCGGGATCGCCGATCGGCGTGTAACCCTGTGGGAGAATCAAGGTGTTCAAATCGACTTTCGCTCCCTTCCGCGGCAAGTCTCGGTAAACCTCGGCCAACATCTGGAAAGCGTTCAGGTAGTGGCCGAACCAGATATGCAGGCCATGCTCGATGTTGCGGCCCTGCGCATCGCGCCCGCTGGCGCACTTGCCTCCGAGCCGCCATCCCAGCTGATAGACCGTGACGTGATATTGCTTGCGCAATTCCGATGTAAGGCTGAGCTGATAGGCGGCGGAAAGTCCTGCCATTCCGCCGCCCACGATGATGATGCGGCGCGGGCTCAAGCCTGTCTCCATTGCGACGACGGCGATGGATGGACACGTTTCAGTTCGGCGAGCTCCTTGGCGGCGCCGAGGCGTTCAAAGATGTCGGCCGCCTGCCGCAGGCGAGACTCACGCTCAGGATCGCTCGCGCTGGTCGCAAGGCCGATTCGATAGATCGCCTGCGCCTGCTCGCGGGGGGTTTGCAGCAGCTCGGCCACTTCGGCGGCGCGCTTCCAATTCTCGAGCGCCCGCGCCGGTTGACCGGTCAGGAAGCACAATCGGCCGTTCATTAACAGACTGTAGAGACGGCAGATCGGCGATGTTCGAGCGAGCCGGGAAAGCTCCCGGCACGCCAGCTTCGCCTGGCTTTGAATGTTCGAAGAGACCGCGCCGGAAGCTTGCTCCCAATGGCTCAGTAAGACATCGGCGATTCCTGCCGGCCCGAAGGCATATCCGCCCCACACAACGCCGCATTCGCGCAGGATTGGAAGTCCCCGTTCCGCAAGCTCAAGGGCGACCGCGGCCTCGCCGCGCTCGAGATAGCCGGCCGCGGCCACGCCCGTGCAAAGCAATTGTTCGGTGCGGATCAACCGCTGGCCCGCCAGCGCTTTCAGTTTGTCGAGGCATCCGGTATCGGCCCCGCCCCGGGTGATGTCGATCAACGCCCGTAAGGAAAGACTCCAAGCGCGGATCTGCGGCGGGGAATCGTCGGAGAGTTCCGCGAACAGCCTGGCAAGCCGCTCGTCGGCGAGCGAAATATATCCCCGCAACAGCGCGATGAAGATCAACATCGTCTCGCTGTTCTGCGCACGCTTTCGGTCTCCCAGGCGCTCGTAACAACGTCTTGCATGTTCGCCATGCGCCTCGGCATTGTCCCATTCGGCGAGGCCATAAGAGAGAACGCCGAGCACGAGTCGGACCCGCGCGATCTCGGGCAGCGAGCCGTAATCTTCCGCAAGTTGGATCGCGCGCGCTGCGTAGCTGCGGCCGATCCCCACCATGCCGGACATCCCCATTCCGAGCGCCAGCGCGCTGTATCCTCGAATCGTCTCCGGGATCGCGCCGCATTTTTCGGCCAGGTTCAACGAGGCTAGCGTTCCGTTGAGCACGGCCAGCGAGTCATTCTGGTAGAAATACTGCTCCGACAGAAATTCGTGCATATGAGCGACGCGCTGCATGTCGGACCTGTCCTGCTCAGCCAGGGCCACTTGTTTCGACGAAGTGTACCGTAACCTCAACTGGGTTGCGGCGTTGCGAACAAGCGCGCCGATTCGTTCGGTCTTGCTCGCCGGAAGACGATGACCAAGCAACTCCATCGCGCGGTGGTAGTGGTTGGCGGAGCTCTCGTAGTCCGACAATTCGTGACAAGCGTCACCGAGGATGACCTCCCAAGCCGCCTTGCGGCTGCGTCCGATCTGGATTGCTTCGCGCTGCGTGAGATCGAATAGCTTCTCCACGTAACGGATCGCTTCGCGATTTGCCGAGTTGTTGCGCGACTGTTGCGCCGCAAGCTCGAGGTAAGTGATCGCCCGCAACGGCTCGCCGCCAAGCTCGAGATGCCTTGCCAGGCGCGCATAATTCGGTTGCAGCTCCTCGGCGTGATGCTGCTCGATGAAGCCGGCAATCCGCCGATGGAGGGTTTTTCGCTGCGCAAAAGACAAGACATGATAGGCAACCTCCATCGTTATGGAGTGCCTAAACACAAAGGAAAGTGGCCGCGTATCGCGATCGAGTTGCAGGAAGTCGAATTCGATCAATCGGCGGATGCATTCCGCCTTGGTGGCAGCGGACAACTCCGGGACGATTTGATCCAGCAGCTCGGAGGAGAAGGCGTCGCCGACTGCGCTGGCGGCCTTGAGCACCAGCTGGTCGTCGAGCGATAGCAGGTCGATCCGGCTGACGATTGCGCGTTCAACGCTGGTCGAGAGCGAGATACTGGAATCGGCAAGGCTCTGTTCATCGAACGAACATATCCCCCGCGTAACCTGAATCTTTCCGGTGTCCCTGAGCGCGAGCGCGAGCTCCTCGCTGAAGAACGGATTTCCGCTGGCATGACCGTAGACATATCGCACCAGTTCCGGCGGAACCTCGGACGATCTCAGGCGCCGCTTCACCAGCAGCCGCACGTCGTCGCGCGACAGCCGGTCGAGCCGCAACTGCAGCGATGAGGCGAGTTCGACGACAAGACGCTGCTCTGCGATCGCTGTCGTCTGGGTCCGCTGAGTAACCACGATCAGGAAGTCCGAAAGCCGGCGCGCGACGGCGCCAAGCAGTTCGATCGAGGGGCCGTCGAACCAGTGGACGTCCTCCATCAGGAGGATGCGAACGCTCGATCGGCGAAGGATGAAGATCACGAGTTCTTCGATCGCGCTCGCGCGAGCCGAGCCGACGATCTGTTCGGTGAAGGCGAATTCGGAAAATCCCAGTGGAATGACTTCTTCGAGCAGCGGAAGCCAATTCAGCAGCGACTCGTTTTCGAGCAGCGCTTCCGACAATTCGCGTCGAACCCGCGGTCCGTCGCCCGGTCCTTCAAACTGCAAGATCTGCCGCAATACGGCGCGCCACACGAAATAGGGCGTCGATCTTTCGATCGCCGTGGCATTTGCAACCAGGACGGCGTGATTGTCGGCCTGCGCCGATCCGATGAAGTCTTCGAGTAGGCGCGATTTTCCGATGCCGGCTTCGCCTGCAATGAGGACGAGCTTACCGGTTCCCGTCTTCAGACCGTCGAGACAGCTCCTGAGCATCGCGGTTTCGCTGATGCGGTCGATGATGGTGCGCCGGGGTGGAGCATGGAAATCGTCGGTCACTGCCGCCGGACTGAACGCCAACATCGATGCGCCCGTCCCCTTGACCTGGAGATGTGGCAGCAGATTGAACACGATCCTGCGCCCGACGGCCTGGGCCGTCGTGGCGTCGCAGACGATGTCGCCCTGTGCGGCCTCGGCGAAATGCGCGGCGACATTGATCGCCTGCCCAAAAATCCCGAACGTCCTTTGATGGAGGCCGCCATAATTGCTGCAGAACAGGCGGCCGGTCGCCAGGCCGACAGAAATCGGAATGGCCTTCGCTTCCAGCTGGCGACGGAGGCGCAGACACGCCTCGACTGCCCTGAAGGGATCGTCTTCGTGGGCAAGCGGAGCCAATCCGAAGACGAGCGTAAGAGTCAGGCCCTTGTCGTCCATCAGGACCTGATGAACGGTTCCCTCGAGCCGTTCGGCGATTTGCTGGACGTCAACGACGAAGGCCTGCAGTCTCGTCAAGAAATCATCATCGAAATTGAAATCGGGGAGGCCGACCCGCGCCACTGTGAGCGTGCGAAACTCGCCGACCCAGTCGCTGGCATCGGCCTTGCCCGTGTGGCTTCCGAAGATGGTGCGGTCTATCGGTGCGACGGCATCAGGCGAGTTCATTCCAAGGAGCCGTGCTCCATAGGGCATGGGCTCGAGTTCGCACGAGCCCGTCAACAGCCGCGCGGCGTTTGCACACAACGCGATGTCGCCGATCGCGGCTTTCTGATAGGCGAGGCCGATGCTGTAAAAGGGTTCTCCGGCTGCAACATAGTGCCATTTGTCCTGCCAGCCGCCGAGCCTGCAGAAGAACACTTCGCCGGTTTCCACCGCCGTACGCGCACTGATCGCTTCTCGGCCCGGCCCGGCGGTCATGGCCTGTCGCAGCGCAAGGCCGCAGCGCACGGCCTGCGCGGTAGCGACGGCAGCGTCCGGATCGACCCAAATCGCGAGAATGGCGTCGCCGGCGAAAGCGACGATGTCGCCTCCCTCTGAATCAATCACGTCGGCCAGTATCGCAAAGCAATCGTTGATGAAGTAGGTAAGGCTTTCAGCGCCGTCGCCGGCAGCGCGGTCGGTCTTCGCTGTGAAGCCGGCAATGTCGATAAGCAGCACCGCCGCGGTCCGGGCGTCCGCGCGGGGGTTGTTTGACCACTCCTGAGACCGGAGGCGTGCATTCACCCATTTTGGCGTGTGGGCGGCTTGCTCCCTCGCGACAGCTCCGGCAGGCATTGCACGACCTCGGCTCAATGGAGCCGGAATGGAACCCTGTCTTGGAGAGAAAATCAACAAACCTGCGGTTCTCGGACCGCCGGAGACCGTCAGCGGTCTTGTCCAATGTCTAAAATGCCTTTTATCACTTCGGCCGCATGCGGGCTGTGGGGTGGTTCACAATGATCGTCAAACTTCGGGTCCGTTCGTGATCCGGAAAAAAGCGCGACCACAGGCGATGACCTTGTCACTCACACGCATGTCGACGTGCACATGACGGGCTGGCCGAGTCGTGCGCATGACGCGGCGCGAACGGGCGCCAAAGGACCGTCACTGGCTCTCTTGGCTTTCGACGCTTTGCTTTCGTTCCAGTCTTCATGAGGCTGCGCCTTCTGAACAAGCTCGACTTCCAAATTGAGGCTCAACCTATTGAAAACACTGGAGCGGGAAATGACGTGGCGATCCCGGCAGGAGGGATATCCCAAGCAAATTCAATGGCATGGACTTCATAACCCCGCCAATGCCGCCATTGCCTAGCGTTTTCGTTGCGGTGGCTACCGTGTTCGTCGCTGAAAGGGATATCACCGCGAACAAAACGGATTAGCCGTTCTGCCCGTCGCGGGGTGCTGCCCGACTGCAGGGATTGGATGGTTCTCAGTGCTGTGGGTTGACCAGGATCGGCTTACTGGTCGGGACGGCTAGCCCGTGTCCGTGGGCCGTTCGAACGTCTCGATACTTGCCGAGATTTGCGGAAATCTCCCTTGCGACGGGCGACCGTGAAGGTCACCGACGCTCCCCGACCTCTCCCGACTGGCGGGTCGCAGGCGATACATTCTCGAACCGGTGCGCTTGCCAGCCTATGCTCAAGCCGAGCTGTCCTGCCGCCATCACCGCAGCCCGGGCCAAGATCCCTCTGTAGGTGGGGTAGGCTCAACCGCGACGTTCAGCCGCTTCGTGTCTGCGACCCAACCCACTGCCAAAACCGCAAGCGAGGCTTCAGCATCCAACCGGGCTCCATTCTTCGTAAAGACCATGCGCACGCCATCAGGTGTCTTCGCGAACGCCTCGATGGTGCCGAAACTCTCGCATCCTGAGCGTTATGGTGTCATTTGTCGCTGCCTCGCAGCTCATGCCGATGCTTGCGATTTTGTTGAATCGAGAGAAGCGATGCCGTCACTCGCAACGTCGACAATCGAGCGTCTGCGTTGTGGAATTCAACCTGAGGTTAGTTGGCCCTCCGGACATGGCCGAAGACTCCTTCGCCATTGTTTTGACGGACAGGCGTGTGACGAATGCTGCCAAGAGAGTAGCGAAGCTCCGGCCGGCAATCCCGGTATGCATCGAGGTGAGCAATGAGTTCATTCGAGGCTTTCCCGTCAGCTCTGCACGACCGTGACTTGGGAGGGGTGTCGTGTGAGATGGCTGCCCACAGCGCCAGGCGGGGAGATCCAATCTCGCAACGCAAGCGGACGTCGATTCGACCGGTCTGGTTATGCATCTTGGCGCTGGCGGTGGCCGCGTTCGGCTGCGGCGCCCTTCACGCCCAAGCGGCCGCGGCGCCCGACAAGGAATTAGTCGTGGCGACCAAGCAGGCCCCTCCATTTGCCATCAAGCAGCCGGATGGGAGTTGGAGCGGTATGAGCATCGCGCTCTGGAAAAGGATCGCCGACCAGGCACACCTACGTTTTCGCCTGGTCGAAACCCAGAGCGTGCCGGATTTGCTGGACGGCGTCGCAAACGGCAGATTCGATGTTGGCGTCGCGGCGGTCACAGTGACCGCCGAGCGTGCGCGCAAAGTCGATTTTACGCAGCCGTTCTACAACACCGGGCTCGGCGTTGCGGTACCGGTCAACGAAAACCCCTGGGTCGCGATCGGACGGGCGCTTCTCTCTTTCGGATTCTTCCAGGCCGTCGCGGTGCTGCTTGGTTTCGCAATGGCGGTCGGATTTCTGATCTGGATGCTGGAACGGCGCAAAACGGAGCACTTCGGTGGCGGCGCCAAGGGACTCGGCTCCAGCTTCTGGTGGTCGACCATCGCCATGACGCAAGCCGGAGCCGCTCAGAATGCGCCGACAACGCTCCCCGGCAGGATCGTCGCAATGGGATGGATGATCGCTTCCGTGATCGCGATTGCGGTGTTCACCGCCGGTATCACCTCCACCCTGACGCGCAGAGGGCTCGAGGGCGCCGTTCACGGCTTCAACGACCTGCGTTCCGTGCGCGTCGGCGCGGTCGCGAACTCCGCGACGACCGACTACCTCGCTCGTCAGCGGCTTTCGTTTCGAACGTTTCCGGACATCCAAGGCGGCCTCTCCGCGCTGGGGCGTGGGACAATCGATGCCTTTGTTCATGACAAGCCGTTGCTGACCTGGATGGTTCGCAGCGACTTCTCGGCCTCGGCTCGCGTCGTCGATACCAGCTTCAGCAGCGAGAGCTATGCGATCGTACTGCCCAAGGACAGCGCCTTGCGGCCGATGCTCGATCTCGCCGTACTTGATCAAATCGAAGGTGATTGGTGGCAGCAGACGGTGTTCGAGACGCTTGGAAACGCTCAATCTCGCTGACGATACCGTGCGAGGAGCCCGGTCCGTTCAGCGCTGTCAGAGTCTCATCGTTGCAGCGGAACCGACAAAGTTCCGAACATCGGCCTCGCGAGCGATGCAAACCGTCAATAGCCCTGTGCGTATGCGCGAGTTGCTGTTCCACCAAATCAGCTTCAAGCTTGGTTCATCCTCGGCGTGGCGGCTTGGCGCATTTTCTAACATGGCCCCCAAACCACGTGCGTGAGTTGCCGTTGCCGAGGAACTGCTCCAGCGCGCCTTTGTCCGTAGGCCGAGTTCGATCCATCGGCCAACTACGCGGGCCAATCATTCCCATCTGAGCGGCCTTCCTATTGGCGCGGTCTCAACCTGTTGTCGGCAACTGTGCTGGCGCGAGTGCGTTCCATGCTTCTGCGAGATGTTCTTCGGTGCCGCGACTGGCGCCACCGGGCACGCAACGTGAGCGTGATTTCCCAACCGTCGCGTCCGTGCCTGACCAGCATTGTCGACCATCGGGGCCGGCTGCCCGCACGCTTTGATTCGTGCAGCACCAGAGTTGATCCCTTTCTCTGCCGGAGCGACTGGCATTTTCGACATCATCCTGACCGCAGATCAAGCCGCCCCAACCGGCGATGGTCTCGAAAAGGAGGCGGCGTTATACGCGCGTGCGCATCAGTGCTCAGCGCAGTTCCACGAAGCGAGGTTGAAAAAAGCGCAATAGGTTTGTGCGTCGGTCAATCTCTGCAATAAGGCATCAAGCACTTGAACGCAGCAGCCGTCGAGTGGCTTGCAAGTTGAAATAGGAGACCGGGTTGCAAACACATTTTTCGCGCATCAATCAGTCCAAGGCCGTCTTCGATGATATTTATGCCCTGGATGATCCCAGGGCGTATTTCTCTGTCCTCGGAGATTTGGATTACATGATCCCGGACGTGGCCGAGCCGGTTGTGCGCCAAATTCTGGCAGCGAAGGTTTCAGAAACCGGCGTCAAGCCGACCGTACTTGATGTTGGCTGTTCATACGGAATCAACGCAGCGGTGCATCGGTTTCCACTGACTTTCGGGGGCTTGCGCCATCGCTACGCCCGACGCGAGATGAGGGCGATCGGTTCTGAGACATTGGTGCGCCTCGATCGCAATTTTTATTCGGCTTGGCCGGATGTCGGTCTCGCGCGATTTATCGGTCTCGATGTATCGGCGCCGGCGATAAGGTATGCGACGGGTGTAGGTCTGCTTGAGCAGGGCATTGTCGCAGATCTTGAAACGGAGGCGCTCTCGGCGGGCAGCGCGCATCTTGTCCGATCCGCGGATGTCATCATGTCGACTGGGTGCATCGGCTACGTCACCGAGAAGACGTTCAGCAAGATTCTCGATGCGACGGAGAAGCGTCCATGGATCATTTCGTTCGTGCTACGAATGTTCCCGTTCGATTCTCTAGCCGCGACATTCGCGAAGCGTGGCCTTGTGACGGAGCGTCTTGCCGGCGCGACTTTCATCCAGCGTCGTTTTCGCGATGCTGAGGAGTTTGAAAGTTGCTTGGCCAGCCTGGCGGCTCTTGGCATCGATGCTACCGGTCTTGAGTCGGAAGGGCTGTTTCACGCCGATCTGATGTTGTCCCGGCCTGAGGCGGATGCGCGCGCCGCTCCCCTGGAAGACATTGTCACTGTTGCCAGCGGCAGGGGGCGTCCGATCGGACCCCGTTATGTCCATGTTGAGGGCGACGACGGCCTGCAGGTCGCGTTGGAGCCGTGACGGGTTCGCCTTCCGAAGATGGGCGTGGGTGTGACCCAGGGACCTGTGCATCCAAGTGGATCATGCCCTGACGCCTGCTTGCTCATTTTCTGGCAGTTCTGCAGTCCACAGGGAGGCCCTGTTCATGACAGCTTCGCCGATTTCGAATCCGTCTAATTCCGTGCCGTATATCGAGATCGATGCTGTATCGAAATCCTACGATGGGGGGCGGAGTGTTGCTGTTTCCAACGTATCGCTCGACGTACAGCAGGGGTCACTGGTCGCGCTCGTGGGCGGCTCGGGATCCGGCAAGACCACGCTGCTGAAGACCATCAATCGACTGGTCGATCCTGACGTTGGAGAAGTCAGGATCGACGGAGTGCCTGTAAGCAAAGCCGAACCGCCGATGCTGCGGCGGAGCATCGGCTATGTCTTTCAGGGGATCGGTTTGTTTCCACACATGCGAGTTGCCGACAACATTGCCGTGACACTCAAATTGCGTGGCTGGCAGGCGAACGAGATCGAATCGCGGGTGGCCGAGATGCTGGATATGGTGGACTTGCCGCAGGATTACGCCAGCCGCTTTCCGCACATGCTGTCCGGAGGTCAGCGCCAACGGGTTGGCGTCGCGCGTGCAATCGCCGCCCGACCGCGCATTGTTCTGATGGACGAGCCGCTGGGTGCGCTCGATCCTGTCACCCGCGACAGCCTGGGTTCTTCCTACCGCGAGCTGCACGACCGGTTCGGCATGACGACCCTGATGGTGACCCATGACATCCAGGAAGCTGCGCTGATGGCTGATCGAATCGTCGTCATGAAGAACGGCCGCGTACTCGCCGACGATACGCCGCATACTCTGATGATGGGCTCTGGTTCTGACGATCCGGACGTGACCGCCTTGATGGAAGTGCCGCGACGTCAAGCGGAGCGCATCGCCGCGCTTGCGACCAAGAACGGATCTGCCCGTGCCTGATGCCGGCGCAGAGCTGCTTTCCAGTGCCCGATTAGACGCTTTGTTCGACGCCTGGCGCCTGCTCCCTACCTATCTTACACCACATATTGTACTCTGCGCCACGGCGCTGGCGCTTGGACTGCTCGTCAGCCTGCCGCTGGCTGCCCTCGCAGCGGAACGACCATGGCTACGCCGGCTGGTGCTTGCCATCGCCAGCTTGATCCAGACCATACCGGGACTTGCGTTGCTCGCACTGTTCTATCCGTTGCTCCTTGCGCTCTCGACATTGACGGCACGGCTCTTCGGCTTCGGCATCCCCGCGCTGGGATTCTTGCCGACGCTGATCGCATTGACGCTCTATGCCATGCTTCCGATTTTGCGCAACAGTGTGGTTGGCTTGAACGGCGTCAGTCCAGCCGTCGTCGAAGCGGCCGAAGGCGCTGGCATGACGCCTCAGCAGATTCTGACACGCGTCAAGGCGCCGCTCGCCACGCCTGTCATCATGGCCGGGGTGCGGACTGCAGCTGTATGGACGATTGGAGCAGCCACGCTTTCCACGCCCGTCGGCCAAACCAGCCTTGGCAATTACATTTTTACGGGGTTGCAAACCGAGAACTGGGTTTCCGTGCTGTTCGGCTGCATCGCCGCGGCCGGGCTTGCTCTGATCACCGACTTCTGTCTCGGTCTCGTGGAGACAGGGGCGTCTGAACGCAGCAGGAAGCGTGTGGTGTTCGGTATCGCCGGGCTTGCTCTCGGCACGCTCGCCGGTTTCGCGCCGCTGCTCTCGAACGAGGCCGCAACCTATGTCATCGGCGCGAAGAGCTTCTCCGAACAGTTCATTCTGGCGGACCTGATGGGTGACCGGCTGAAGGCCGAAGGGGTCGGCGTAACGCGTAAGGACGGGCTCGGTTCGGCTATCGCCTTTCGCGCGCTGGCTCACAATGACATTGATGCTTACGTCGATTACTCCGGCACGCTCTGGCGCAACGTTATCGGTCGCACCGATATGCCACGGCGCGAGGAGATGCAGGCGGAGATCGTCCGCTGGATGAAAGCGGAGCAGGGTGTCACGGTACTCGGTGCGCTTGGTTTCGAAAATGCCTACGTTCTCGCGATGAAACGGGAGAGAGCGCAGGAATTAAACGTCACCTCGATTGCCGATCTTGCTCGTGTTGCACCTCAACTCACCATCGGCGATGACCTTGAGTTTTTGGGCCGACCGGAATGGCGCTCGCTTAAGGATGCCTATGGTCTGTCGTTCAGAACGCGACGCTCGTACAATCCAACGATCATGTATCATGCTCTCGAGGCCGGCGAGGCCGATGTCATCTCCGCGTTCTCCAGCGACGGGCGTATCGCGGCGCTTGATCTGCTCGTGCTGGCTGACCCGAAGCATGCGATACCTTCCTATGATGCGCTGATCCTCATCGCGCCAAAGCGCGCCGCCGATGCGCGGCTGAAGCGAGCACTTGTTCCGCTTGTCGGCTCGGTGCCTGTTGAGGCTATGCGCGCCGCTAACCTTATGGTCGACGGCGATACGGACAAGGCTTCTCCGGAAGAGGCGGCGCGAGCCTTGGCAAAGGCCGTGCATTTGCAGTCGCGATAAATACGAGAACACGATCAGGGGCGTTCTCGTTCGAGGTTCGACCATCGCCGATGAGTCGTGCTCAAGGTCCCGGACGAAATTGCGCGTCACGCAATGAACGATCAGCTCGGCAGCGTTTTTGCGGTGACGCGAGGCCCCAGTCCAAGCTGGGGGAATTCGGATTCATAATGACGCCACGAATCGTTGTCACGAACGTACAACCGTATTTGGGGATGACAATGCGGGCAAAAAAAGTGGAAAGGGCGGTTGGTTCCAACCAATCGTTGCTTGAGCTGCTCCAGGCAGAACTTGCAGCCCTCAATTCGCAAATCGAAGCGATCGAAAAGACACGGGCAGAAACGCAATCGATCGATGAGTTGAGAGAGTGTGCGATCCGCGCGTGTCGACGGATCGACGAGATTCGTTCCGTCGTTGCCGCCGAACAGTCGAATGACGCGCCCAACAGCGCAACTCGTGAATCTCCGTCTACGGTTGCTCGTTGAAGCATGCCGGCCGCGTGGTCCGTCTCTCTGCTTCCTGGGCGGTAGACGCGGTCAAGGCGCTGGCCCGAGGGGCGGCGATGCTCCGCTCGCTCGTCTGCGGCGATCGTCCTGAAGGCGACGACGAATCTCGACTTGCGTCATGCGCTTGGGCACCAGCCCTAACCAAAATCGTCCCTTAGATCCCGACAGCCGCGCGTGTCGCCATCAGCCAACTTCCGGGTGTAGCGCGATCAGCAAGATCGCCACCGCGACCACTGCGAGCCAGCATTCAGCGGCGATGATGGCCCATTCGGTGCCTGTTCGATTTTTCATTGGCGCCACCTTTTTCGACGGCTCCGACGTGAGTCTGAGGGGCTTCAACGTCGAAGCTGTCTTCGCCAGTGCTTCGGCCTATCCGAGTTTGATGCGCTGTGGGGCTCGGCTGATCCGAGTGATGATCAGATCACACTCGGCCTTGGATGGAAGTGCACTTTGTGCCAACGCAACTGGTTCCGCTGTCCTGCTTGTATCATGGTTCATGCACAACGCAGGTCGTCCTATCGTGCGGCACCCAACTGTGTTGCCGCCAGTGCATTCCAAGCCAGGCCGAAGCTCAGTCCGATGGACGACACTTGATCCGCGTTAAGCGCAAGCCTGATTTCCCATCCGCGTCCATGCTGGCGTGAAATCAAAACCTCGGACGACCCAAATCCGCGCACGTCGCGTTTCCATTCGCGCAGCATTAGAATCAATTCCTTCTCTTCCGCGCTCACTTCTATTCTCGACATCGCCATCACCGCGCATCAAGCCACCCCAACCGGCAAAGCTATTGAGCGCCGCAACGCCGCGTCAACACGCGCGCGTGCATATCCGACAATGGCACTTCACGGCTGTCGCCCATCTCGCAAGCTCCGCTGACACAAGCGACGGCCCCGACGTGCTGTCTGAGGGCCGCGCCGGAGCCGTCTTTGCCAGTATTTTCGGATTGGCCGAGCCGATGCGCGTGCTCGGTCGATCCGATGTGCGCAATGAGATCAGAATCGCTTCGTGATGGGATGTGCAGTCCGTGCCAACAGCACCGGTTCCATGGTCACGATTGCATCATAATCAATCAACAACCAAAACACCCACGTGTGTTGCTGTTCCATCGAATGCGTTTCACTTTGCATTCTCCTCGGCGGTGGTGGGCGACTCATGATCCAGCACTGGACTCGCAAAGTGTGTCGGCTAGCACTCGCCGGGGAACGGAGGCCATGATGAAACGCTGTGACCGCAAGCGCTCCGACATGACGCCGTGCGTGATTACCGACGGCGCGGATGCCTATAGCTTCGAGAGCGATCAGGACACTCAGCCGATCTGCGTTGGCTGCGGTCGCAGCCCGCAAGTTACAGGCGTGGCGCCACCCGCCGATTGGGCTGAGCAGGTTGCCGACTATCTGAAGGCCGTGCAGATCAGGCATCGGCGCTGAAGCTTCGCAGCGCGCGGCGCCCACGCGGCAAATCCGACCGGCCTGTCCAAATAACCAGCCCCGGCCGAACCGCTCGCAACCGGCCTCCTGTTCGCGCTCCATCAGCCCGATGAGCGTTAGCTGCCATCGTCCCTTGGAGGTCAGTTCCATGACGCATTGATCGTCGTGCGTCATGTCGTCACGGATCAGTTCGTCAACGTGCGTCAATCGACCGCGCTAGAGGCTTCCAATCCGGGAGAAACCACCGTTTCAACGAAAAAGCTCCGGGCCTTTGTTTGGCCCGGAGCTCTCATGTCGCTTGGAGTTAAGCGAGCGATCAGTACCTGGCGACGGCCGGGCCGCCCAGGTTGAACCTGTAGTTCAAGC
This sequence comes from Bradyrhizobium sp. USDA 3315, assembly GCF_054056795.1. Lineage (NCBI taxonomy): Bacteria > Pseudomonadati > Pseudomonadota > Alphaproteobacteria > Hyphomicrobiales > Nitrobacteraceae > Bradyrhizobium > Bradyrhizobium sp. USDA 3315. The sequence goes on from NZ_JBSRYP010000001.1 coordinate 3,508,660, forward strand.
CCGCCTTGATGGTGTGCTGGTCGTTGCGGAAGCTGCCGATAAAGCCGAGAGAATCGGACACGTTGACGGTGCCGAAGTCATAGTACTGGTATTCGAGCTTGCCCGACCAGTTCTGGGTAAACATGTATTCGAGACCGGCACCGACGGTGTAGCCGTCACGGCCGCCGTCGCCGCCGAAGCCGTTCGAGAAGCGCGTGTCAGCCCAGGCATAGCCGCCCTTGACGTAAAGCAGCGCCGGACCCCAAGTGTAGCCGAGGCGGCCGGTTACCGAACCGAGGCCACGATTGGCGAAGCTCGAACTGGTATCCAGAAAACTATAGTTGGCTTCAAGACCCAGCACCCAGCTCGGCGCGAACTGGTAATCATAGCCAGCCTGCACGCCGCCCATGAACACACCGTCGTTGCCACCGCCGAAGCCGGGGGCGAGGACGTTGTCGTTGCCACCGAACGCACCACCGACGTGACCACCGATGTAGAACCCGGTCCAGTTGTAGATCGGGGTCGGAGCAACATAGGGCGGAGCCTTGGTGTAGGGCTGAGGCGCGAGATCAGCCGCGGAAGCGGGCGCGACCGCGCCGAGCGCGATCATGCTGGCGGTGACAAGCAGAATTTTCTTCATCTTTTTCATTCCAACTTTCTTGTACTAGCCCAGCCCCAAGTTCATCGCCTATCAGACACGTGCGGAATTGCTGTAACTTGGCTGCAACAGGCGGCGCCAAACGCGGGCTGCTCACGGCAAGGGCGAGAGACGCTTGGCGTTAGGCGAGTTTGGAACTTTCGTGACGCGCATTATGCATTGCAGATCACGTCCCGGCGCAACGCGTCGGTGGATAGATGACTATCTTCGCATGGAACTGGGGCGAGCTCGAAGACGACCGAGAGCGAAGCGCGGGCCTGCAGCGCTTGTCGAGCCAAAAGGAAGAGTCACTATCGGGCTTCTGTCCCGTAGCGGAACGAAGTGGGAGGCCCCGACGCATACCAGCCCCGCGCCGCGGTCCGTTTGCGTGCGCGCAACACCCCGCCCGATATCTCTGACAGATTGATCCAGCGATAATGCAGGGCAGCGTCCCGATGATAGGAGTCCTGAACCAGGCTGTGTCAATCACCGGAGAGGATGTCGCAGCAGACTCGTCCGATGAGCCACGAAATAAGGCCAAGGGCGGCGATCACGACTCCAACTATTGGGGCAAACGCCACGTAATGGCGACAGGTCGTCGATTGGGGCGCTACGTAAGCCTTCTCGTTCGCTGGACGGTGCCGTTCTCGTGAAAACGGCGTGCTGTGCGTTCGGCCGGAGTAAAGTGCCCGTAATGCGGCCACATTCTCTGCGCTTGCAACGCGAACTCGGCTTCGTCGCTCGCGCTGAACTAGGAGCGCTTTTCGAGCCGCGGCCGCGGCCCTTCGGTGATGCGGAACCGGGACAGCACGTCGGTGCGAATGGCGCCGCGGAGGATCTTGCCGATTCCGTTGCGCGGCAATTCGTCGAGGGCAATCAGCAGGCGCGGACGCTTGTAGTCGGTCATGTTCGGCACCACGCGATTGATGCGCTCCTCCCAGCCTGGTGCGGGATTTTCCACCGCTGCAAGAATGACCTCGCCCCAATAGTCCGAGGGAATGCCGACCACCGCGACTTCCGATGGCTGCAGCGCCGGCGCAAGCAACCGTTCGACCTCTTCCGGCGCTACTTTGTAGCCGCCCGACTTGATGACGTCGGCGCTACGGCCGGTGAGGTGCAGCCGGCCGCGTGCATCGAGATAGCCGAGATCGCCGGTTTCGTGGAATTCATTCGGTGCCAATCGGACGAAACCCTCGGCGGTGCGATATCCGGCCATCAGATGTTGCGCGCGGATCAGGACTTCGCCGCCATCGCCCATGGCGGCCGGCCGGCCGTCCTCGCCGCGGATAACGATCTCAACACCGGGAGCGGGCCAGCCGACGCAGGCGTCCTCGCCTCCGGATGCATACCAGGACTCGGTCTCCTCGGCTTCAAGCACTGTGATCGGATTGAATACCTCGCTCTTGCCATAGGTCACCCGCACCACGGGGCCGAACATCTCCTTGACGCGCGCGTAGAGCGTGGGCTTCAGCACGGCCGTGCCGCAGAAGATCGTGCGCAGCGACGAGAACTGGCGCGTGCCCGCGGCAGCCACGATCTTTGCCAGCACGGTCGGCGGCGCAAACATCGCATCGCATGCGCCGCGTGCAAGGATATCAAGTACGCGCGGCGGGTCGACGCCGTCGAGCAGTGTCACGGCCGCACCCGACGACAGATAGGCATGCGTCATCAACGAGGAGCCGTGCGAGAATGGCGTCATCAGCAGGACGTTGCTGCCGGCATCCGGGCGGAACGGCAGGTTCGCCCGCAGCAATATGTTGGCCGTCCAGCGGCCGATCTGGCTGTGAACCGCGCCTTTCGGGCGTCCGGTGGTACCAGAGGTGAAGACGATACGCGCCGGCGCGTCGCCGTCGACCTGCAGGAAGGCGGCCGGATCCAACGCGGTCCGTTCGATCCTTTCGACCTCGATGATGTTCGGACTGCCGGCGGCCTTTTCGGTCGCGAGGGCCGCGCCGGTGATCAACAGGCGAGCGTTGGCGACCGCGAGGCAGTAAGCGCGTTCGTCGCTGCTCAGCGCAGGGTTGATCGGGACTTCGACGGCGCCCGCCAGCATGACGCCGAAAGTGGCCGCAACGGCGTCGGCGCTGTTGCGGAACAATGTAGCCACGGCATCTGTCGGCTCGATCCCGGCCTGCATCAGGGCATCCGCAACGCCGGCGGCTTTGGCGAACAACTCCGCATAGGACGTCGTGCCGGCGGCGTCGACGACAGCCGGCCTGTTGCCGTAGCGGAGCGCGAGCGTGGAGAATTCGCCGGCCCAATGGATCGATTTCGATGACATGCTCGAGCTCTCCGTCGAGACGATCCGCGTTGCTAGCCCGCGCCATAGACCAGATTGGGCAGCCAGAGCGAAAGCTGTGGGACATAGGTGATGATTGCAAGGCACAGCAGCAGCAGGCCGAGGAACGGCAGAACGCCGCGCACCACTTCGGTGACCGGCGCCGTCGAAATCGTGGCCAGCACGTAGAGGTTCAGTCCGACCGGGGGATGAACCAGCGCGATCTCCATGTTGTGGGTGAAGACGATCGCGAAATGGACGGGATCGATTCCGAGCGGCTTCAGCGCAGGCGCAAGGATCGGCATCACCACCAGCAGCGTGGCGGCGACCTCGAGAAAGCATCCGAGCACGAGCAGCAGCACGTTGATCGCGAGCAGGAATTGCCAGGGATGAAGCTGGTTGTCGAGCGTGAACTTCACCAGCGAGGCCGGGATGCCCGAGTCCGTCATCCAGTGGCCGAACGCCAAAGCGGTCGCGACGATGATCATGATCGTCGCGGCGCTCTTGATTGCCTCGGCGATCACCTCGAGCGTCTGGCTGACCTTAAAGCCGCGATAGAAGAACAGGCTGACGAGAAGAGCCACCGTGGCCGAGACCGCGGCTGCTTCGGTGACCGTCATCAGGCCGCCGTAGATTCCGACCATCACGATGAAAGGCACGCACAGCGCGGGCAGGGCATTGAGGCTCATCCGCACCAGTTCGGCGCGAGGCACGGACGGTTCGCGCGGCAGCTCGTATTTGTGCGAGTAGTAGAACACCCAGCCGAAGAACATCGCTGCCTGCAGCAGCCCGGGAAGGATGCCGGCCAGGAACAGGCGCGGCACGGACTGCTCTGCGATCAGCCCGTAAAGAATCAGCGACAGGCTGGGTGGAATCACGATGCCGATCGTGCCGGAAGCGCCGACCACGCCAAGCGCAAAATGACGCGGATAGCCGCGCTCGATCATCGCCGGCACCAGAATGGTGCCCATGGCGAGCGCAGTCGCAACTGAGGAGCCGCAGATCGCGGCAAACAAGGTACATGACACCACCGTCACGAGACCGAGTGCGCCCCGCAATCGTCCGAACCAGGCGATCGCGACATCGACCAGCGCCTTGGCGACGCCGCCGCGCCGCATGAATGCGGCGGCCATCACGAACAGCGGCAAGGCCATCAGTGTGCTGGAGTTCATTTCATCGGCGATCTTCTGCGCGATCGCCACCAGAGGCTGGTCGCTGAAGCCGAACAGGACCGCCGCGCAGAGACCCAACACCAGAAAGATCGGCATTCCCGCGCAGAGCAGCCCGAAGAACATCAGCAGGAAAAGCATCGTCCACATCGTGTCGGTCTCGTTGTTGCTGGACCTGAAGCGTCCCGATGCGGGACCACGACGGTCAGTTTGCCGATGGCAGATCGGTCATCAAGACGGCTGACGTCGCCGCCGATCGCTCAGTGATCGTGAACGGCGATGACCATGGTGGCGGGATCGAAGCGGAAGGCGAGCAAGTAAAGCTTGATGACGTAGCGCAACAGCATCAGCACGGCGCCGGTCAGGATGGCCGAGTAGTAGATCCACATCGGGAATTCGAGGCCCGTGATGCTGCGCTCGTCGAGGCTGCGGGCGACGTCGGCAACCTGGAAGCCGCAATAGGCCAGGCCGCCACAAAACAAGATCGCGACACAGCAGTTGAATGCCTCGACCCATCTTTGCCCTTGCGGCGGCAACAGTCGCAGGACGACGTCGGGCCTGACATGCCCATCGGTCCGGACCAACTGGCTCGACGCCAGAAACACCGCCCAGACCGTCAGATAGACCACGACCTCCTCGCCATTGATGAAAGCGAAATTCTTGTTCACGTAGCGGCCGATGACCTGAGCGGTCCCGACCGTAAGTGCGGCGGCACCAAGAACTCCAATTAACAGGAGTTCAAGCCTGTTCCAGATCTTCATCATGGGGTGGCAATCATTGGCCGACGGTCGTTACATCCGCCTGCACCTGCTGCAGCAAGGCGGGCGAAATCCGCAACTCCTTCGCGATGCCGTCCTGCAAAGGCAGCATCTTGGCGCGGACCGCAGCGAGCGCGCTCTCGGACGGCGAAACGAACACGATGCCGTTCTTCTCCAGCGTGTGGCGCGCCTCGGTCTGAGCCTCTTCCATGCTCTTGCGGTAGGCCTGGATGTTCTCCTGCCAGAGATCGACGACCAGCTTCTGGAGATCCGGCGGCAGCTTCTTGTAGAAGCTCTCGCTGATCATCGGCACGTAGAACCCGACGAATTCGCGATCCGCAAAGCCATACTTCACGCCGGATTCCCAGAGCTTTGCGCTGGCAAGGCTTTCATCGGTCGAGCTCAGCCCGTCGAACGTGCCTTGCGAGAGCGCCAGCGGAACGTCCGGCCAGGCTGTGACGTTCGGTGTTGCATTGAAGAACTTGGCTCGCGCCGATTGTCCGGCACCGCCGGAGTTGCGGATCTTCATGCCGGCCTGATCGGCGAAGTCGCGGATCGCCTTGTTGGTGCTGTAGGTGTTTTGATATCCGAGCTGCAGCCAGGGGCCTAGCAATTTGACATCGAGCTTGCTCTCGAATTGCTTGTTGATGATCTCGCCGATCTTGCCGTCGGCAGCAGCATAGACCACCGGGTAGGGCTGCCCGAAAAATGCCGGCAGCTGGAAGACGTCTGCATCGGGGACGAAGCCGGTCAGCACCCAGGTGCCGGGGATCGCCATCTCGACGGCGCCCTGACGCAGCGCCTTCACCACGTCGCGGTCGCGAAACAACTGGCCGCTGTGGAACAGCTCGGTCGTGATCCGGCCGCCGGATTTTTCCTGCAGCTTCTTCAGGTAGTCGGCGGCAGACAATGTCCGTCCGTGTGTCGCCGACGTGTCCACCGAAGCCCGCAGCTTGAACTGAGGTTCGGCTGCTAGCGCTCCCTGGCTGCACTGAATCGCAAGCACGGCAAGCACGGCCGTCACGGCGCCCCGCATCATCGAGTTTCTCCCGTTGGCCGTCGTCTTCTGTCCGCGACGGGTCACGGAAGCTAACGGGCAGGCTAGGTTGATTCAAGTGGAACGTTTCATTGCATAGGTGTGTCAGTAGCGGTGCGTCGTTTGGAGTTCTGATGGATCGTTCGATCGACAGGGTAAATTACTATTATTATTCATATTTATTGCATGTCGAGAGCGGTGGCTCATCTCAAGCATAGCTGATCTGCCCTATTTTTCATGAAACGTTTCATTGACAAGGCGACCTCCGCGCGCCTAGCGTCCCGGCGCCGAGCGATACGCGCGGCCCCGGAGCGGAACGCTTCGGGTTTCCACGCAACAAGTGGACGGCGCATGAGCCGCAACAAATTACGGGGGGAGTGATGAGCACTACGCGGAGAAATCTGCTGTTGTCCGGCATCGCCATCGGCGCTGCGCTGGCCAGTTCGAATGTTTCGGTGATGGCGGCGGGACAGGAATTGACGCTCGGCGTCGTCGGCGTTCTGTCGGGTCCCGCTGCGCAATGGGGCCTCGCGCTGCGCGGCGCGGTCGAGCTCGTCGCTGCCGAGGCCAACCGGGACGGCCTGATCAAGGTCGACGGGACGCCATGCAAGGTCAACGTCGTTGCCATCGACAGCAAGTACACGGCCGAAGGCGCCGCCGCTGCAGCCAACACGCTGGCAGGGCAGGGCGTTAAATTCATCATCGGTCCGATCGGCTCGCCCGAGCTCACCGGCGTGAAGCCGATCGCCAAGCGCAATTCGATGCTGGTGATGGGCAACGGCTACGCCAAGGATGCGCTATCGCCGCAGTTGCCGCTGGTCTTTCACATGGGGCCGGGTCCTTCGGGCTGGGCCGAGCCGATCATCAAGATCGCCAAGCAGAAGTTCGGCATGAAGAGCGTGGTGCTGGTCGCGCCGAACGACCAGGGTGGCACGGATATCGCGAGCGTCGACGCCGACGCATACAAGAGAACCGGCATCACCGCTTCCGAGGAATACTATCAGCGTGGCACCACCAATTTCGCGCCGATCGTGACCCGGATCATGAACGCGAAGCCCGACGCCGTCGATCTCGCTTCATCGCCCCCTGGCGACGCCGGCATCATCGTGAAGCAATTGCGTCAGGCTGGCTTTGAGGGACCGATCGGACGTCTCGGCGGTCCGGGATACACCGAAATCTCCCGCGTCGCCGGTGGCGACGAGGTGCTGAAGGACTTCTATTGGTACGAGCCGGTTCTCATCGACGAGAAAGTGCAATTGATCGCCGACGAGTACAAGAAGTTGCTCGGCGCCGAGCGGCCGGAAAACAATCTGTTCTTTCAGTGGGTCTCCGCCGCCCGCATGGTAACCAAAGCCATCGCCAAGGCCGGTACCATCTCGGACACGGCCAAGGTTGCCGAGGCCCTGCGATCGTTGCCGGTTGAGGATCCCAATATCGGTCCCGGTCACTGGATCGGGCAGGATTTCTTCGGCATCAACCAGGAACTGTCGTTCCCGTTCGGTGTCGGACTCGTGGAAAAAGGCAAGCTGCAACCGACCATCAGGGTCGAAGCGGCCGGCGGCAAGTAGCGGGTACTCCGTGCAAGGTTTTGTCGCCACCTGCCTCATCGGCATCAGCCTGGGTGCGCAGTACGCGCTGCTCGCCCTCGGCTTCACCCTGATCTTCGGCATTCTGGGAGTCGTCAACTTCGCGCATGGCGGCTTCTACGTTCTCGGAGGATATCTCGCCTATTCTGCGGTGACCTATCTTGGCATGCCCTACGCGCTGGCGGTGATCTGCGCGGCGCTGGGCACCACGCTGCTCGGATTCTTGTTCGAACGCTTCGTACTGGATCGCGTGATCGACGATCATCTGGCGACGCTGATGCTGACGCTCGGCCTCTATTTGATGATGTCGAGCGGCATATTGGTGGTGTTCGGACCGCAATCTCCGGCCTTCGCCTTTCCATTGACCGGTGTCATTCACGGCCATGGCTTCTTTGTGCCGATCGAGAATCTCGTGGTGCTGGGCGTCTGCATCGTCGGAATCCTGTCGATCTACGGCCTGATCTATTACACCGATTTCGGCCGCGCGTTGCGTGCGCTGGCCGATGACCGCGCGGTGGCGACGGCGCAGGGACTGCGTCCCGCGATTCTGTTCCCGGCCGCCTTCGCCCTGGCGACGGGGCTCGCCGGCCTCACCGGCGCGCTGGTCACACCGATCCTGTCGCTCGCGCCGCATATCGGCGATCCTGTGCTGGCGACGTCCTTCCTGATCGTCATTCTCGGCGGTCTCGGTAGCGTCGGTGGTGCGACAGTCGCGGCTTTCATCGTCGGCATGGCGGAGGCGTTCTCTGCGGTCTATCTCGGTGGCTCGAAGGGCGCACTCGCGCTGTTCGTGCTCGTCCTGGTCATGCTGGTCGTCAAGCCATCGGGTCTGTTCGGTCACCGGGTTCGGGGAGCTTGAGCACATGACAGCCCGCACCCTTTCCAAGCGCGGCGACCTGGCCGAGGCAGCAAGCGTCGTGGTCATCGCGGCCGCTTTCGTAGTTCCCTGGCTCAGCCAGAACCCGATGGTCTATTCGCTGGCCAACCAGATGCTGATCGCGATTACGGCCGCGTTCAGCGTCTACATCATGCTGCGCATGAATCTGATGACCTTCGCGGTGCCGACCTTCATGGCGATCGGCGGTTACACCGTCGCGATCCTGGGGCTTCGTCACGGCGTGACCGATGTGCTGCTGCTGGGGCTTGCGAGCTTCGTGGTGCCGGCGCTGTTTGCGCTGCCGCTCGGCGCGCTGGTGCTCCGTCTGACCGGTGTCTATTTCGTGCTGGTTACGTTCGTCCTCACAGAGATCACGCAACTGTTGCTGTTTGAAACGCCGGGGTGGACCGGCGGGTCCAATGGACTGGTCGGGATGCCGGCCGTGACGCTGTTCGGGCTGGAGCTCGCCGACAACCGCGCGGTGCTGCAGGTCACGATCGGGCTGGCGCTCGCCGGCGCTATCGTCACCGCTGCGGTGACCCGCACGCTGCGCCAGCATTTCGCGGCGATCGAGGAGAACGAACTGCTCGCCCAGAGTCTTGGTCTCGTCGTCTGGCACTACAAGGCGTTCGGCTTCGCCATCGCCGCGGGCGTATCCGGGCTCGCCGGCTTCGCCCTCGTCAACATGCTGCTCACGGCCCATCCGACCTCGTTCAGCGCGCTGTCATCGGTCAACTACATTGCCTATGCGATCATCGGTGGGAAGAGCAGCATGCTTGGCCCGGTTGTCGGTGGCGCCCTGCTGATCTGGGCGGGAGACGTCTTCGCATTGCGCGGGGAGTATTCCCAGTTCCTGTTCGGCTTCCTGATCGTGGTGGTGGTGCTGGTCGCGCGCGAGGGCGTCGTCGGGACGATCCATCGCCTCGGCGTCCGCGTGTTTTCGCCGCCGTCGCCGTCGCGGTCTTCCACCGTCGCCTCGTCGCCGACGCTGAGTGTGCCCAATGCGATGGAGCCCCTGCAATGACGGCTGAACGCACCGGACGGACCGACGGCGGCGCGCTGCTCGAGGTCGCAGCCATCTCCAAGCGTTTCGGCGGGCTGCATGTCTTCGACAATGTCAGCTTCGCCATCCCGCCGGGCGACGTCCTTGGCGTCATAGGGCCGAACGGCGCCGGCAAGACCACGCTCATCAACGTCATTTGCGGCATGCTGCCGCCGACCATCGGCCGGGTGCGGCTCGACGGCAAGGATATGACCGGCAAGCCGCTGCATGCCGTCAGTCGCATGGGAATTATCCGCAGCTTCCAACAGACCAACACCTTCCGTACGGCATCGGTCCGCGAGAACATTTCGAGGGCCCTTCGCTTCAGCGGCAGTGGGCCCGGATGGGACAGCGTCGCGCCGCTGATCGACGAGTTCGAGCTCGAACCGCAGCTCGACGAGCAGAGCGACAAGCTGCCGTACGGGCTCCAGAAGATGCTCGGCCTTATTCTGGCTTGCGCCGCCCGGCCGAAAGTCCTCCTGCTCGACGAGCCGGCGGCCGGTCTCGAGCGGCGGGAGCGCCTGCGGGTCGATACTTTCGTGCGCCACGTGAGGACGGAGCTCGGTTGCGGGGTCCTGATCGTCGAGCATGACATGGATCTCGTGCGCCGCCTCTGTCCAAGAATACTGGTGCTCGATTCCGGTCGTGTCCTGGCCGAGGGCGCTCCGGCCGACGTCCTGGCACGCAAGGATGTCATTGACGCCTATCTCGGGACAGTGGACGAGGAGGCGGCCTGATGCTGGCGGTGAAAGACCTCGAAGTCCGCTACGGCGGCATCACGGCAATCAGCGGCGTCTCGATCGACGTCGCCGAGGGCGAGACGGTCCTGCTGATCGGCGCCAATGGTGCCGGCAAGTCGAGCCTGATCAACGCCATCATCGGTCTGGTCCAGGCCTCGCATGGCAGCGTGCGCTTCGCGGGCCATGATCTCAGTGCCGTATCCTGCGATGGGCGCGCGCGGGCCGGAATTGGGTATTCGCCCGAAGGGCGCCGCGTGTTCCCGACCATGTCGGTCGCTGACAACGTCCTGAGCGGCGCCTGCTGGCACGGCGGAGCGAGCCAGCGCCAAGCCTGGGCCTGGCTTTGTGGCATCTTTCCGATCCTGAAGGAGCGCGCCAGCCAGCCGGCCGGACAATTGTCGGGGGGACAACAGCAGATCGTCGCCTTGGCGCGCGCCATGAGTTCGTTTCCCAAGCTGCTGCTGCTGGATGAACCCTTCCTCGGGCTCGCGCCGGTGTGGATCGCGCAGATCAGCGAGGCGATCCGCCATATGCAACAGCGCGGCACGACCATTCTCATGACCGAGCAGATGGCGCGTCCGGCGCTCAAGCTTGCCACACGCGGCTACGTGATGCGCGGTGGCGAGGTCAGGCGGAGCGGCACCGTCGCCGAAATTCGCGACGTTGCGCTTGCCGAGGAGTATTTGTGATGTCCGCTACTTTGAACGCCACTGCGCTGCTCGGGACCTTCGCCGCAACGACGTCGGCGAGCGAACTGTCCCCGGATGTCGCCACGAAGGCAGCCATTTGCCTGCTGGACGCGCTGGGGCTCGCGCTCGCGGCGCGACACGAGCCGACGGCCGCGGCCGCGCGCGCGATGTCCGCGGAGGTGCTGCCTGGACCGCGCACCGCGCGCATCTGGGCGAGCGGCAAACACGCCGCGCTGTCCGAGGCGGTTCTCGCCAACGGCATTGCCGTTCACGCCCATTTTCAGGACGACACCGACCACGATTCATGGACGCACCCGGGATCCCTGATTGCGCCGGTCGCGGTGTCGCTTGGCGAAACGCTGGATGCGCCGCTGCGCACCGTATTGACCGCTCTCACGGTCGGCTATTCCGCGCTCAAATGGCTTGGTGCGGGTGAAGTCGTTGCCCGCGGCCTGATCGGCCGGGGCGTGCGGACCAGCCCGACCTTCGGCACGATCGGCTCCGCTGCGGCGGCCGCCGCCGCACTTGCACTCGATCCACCGAGGTCCACCAGCGCGGTTGCAATCGCGGCCTGCACGACCGGCGGAACGCTGGAGCCGGTGCGCTGCGGCTCCGACGAATGGCGCGTACAGAACGGGCGCGCCGCCCAGGGTGGGCTGGTGGCCGCGGAGCTTGCGGCGCGCGGCGTCCAGGGGGCGCCCGATGCGCTGGAAGGACCGAAGGGATTGTTGCGGTCGCTTGCCGGCCTCGATCGCACGCCAGAACAATGGCAGCGAGGCCCCGATGTCGCGACGATGATCGGCATCATGGCAAAACCGTTCGCAACCCTGGGCGACAACATGTCGGCGGTGCTGGCGGCGCATATGCTTCATCGCGACGGCATCGATCTGTCGCAGGTGAAGCGGATCACCGTGACGATCTGGGAGCCCTATACGCAATATCCGGGAACGTCCTTCAAGGGGCCGTTCACGCGGACGGTGCAGACCCAGGCCAGCACCGCCTTTGCGGTCGCCGCCATACTGCGCTACGGCCGCCTCGACTACGAGATGGGCGTCGAGCATCGCCAGGACCGGGAGATCATGACACTCGTCGAAAAGACGATCGTCGAGCCGGACGCGATCGGTACCCATCTCGACGCGACCGTCGAGTTGGAGATGGAAAATGGTGGGCGTCTTCGCCGGACCGCGCGCGAGGCGCCCAAGGTTCTGGTGTTCCAGGACGAAGCCCGCGCCATAGAGGTTTTTGACAGCCGCCTGGCCGGCACCGGAATTCCGGCCGGCGAAGGCGCCAGCCTTGCGGCCGAGGTTTTCGCCTCGGCACGTAGCGGCGGATCGATGCCTGTGCGCAGGCTGCTCGACCGCCTGACCCGATCTCAAAGGGATGCGATCAAATGAAACTTGGACTTGAAGGCAAGACTGCGATCATCACCGGCGGCAGCAAGGGCATTGGTCTCGAGACCGTACGCCTGCTGGCGGAGGAGGGTGTCAAGGTTCTGGTCTGCGCGCGCCGCGAGGACGCGCTGGCCGAATGTCGTTCTGACGTCGAGCGGAGCACCGGCGTCAAGGTCGAAACGCTGTCGCTTGATGTGACCGATCTGAAGCAGATCGAGCGGCTGCCGGCGGTCGCCCGCGACCGGCTCGGCCGCATCGACATCCTGGTCAACAATGCCGGCACCGGCACCTACAAGCCGTTCCTCGAAGTCACCGACGAGGAATTGCAGTACGGCATGGCGATCAATTTCTTCGCTCAGTTCCGTATCTGTCAGCGCATCATCCCGATCATGATCGAGCAGAACGGCGGCAGCATCGTCAACGTGTCGGGCGAAACCGGGATCATGGTGACGATGCCGCCGTTCCTGTCGTCATGCACCGGTCCGGCCAAGTCGGCCGAAATCCGCTTCTCCAAGATTCTCGCCAACGAATTCGGGCCGCACAACATTCGCGTCAACTGCGTCGTTCCCGGTTTCGTCAATACTCCGGAACGTTTTGCAAAATGGGAGCGTGAGCTCGCCAAGCGCAATCTGGGCGAAGAGGAGGCGGAAGCCGAACGCAAGCGCTGGTCGGAAAATAACTCGATGCGCAACACGCGCTGGGGCACGCCGGAGGAACTCGCCAATTTGATCGTCTTCGCGCTGTCCGACCGCGCGAGCTTCGTCAACGGCGCGGTGCTGGTTGCCGACAATGCGCAGGACAAGTCGTGAAAGCGACGCCGCTCGACATGATGAATCGATTGATGACAACAGGAACGGCGGCGGCCCTTGCGGCAGCCGGGAGGATTTGATGGACGTTGACAAGCCGCTCGCTGGTATCACCGTGATTGAACTCGGACACAGCGTGGCCGCCCCCTATGCCGGATTGATTCTGGCCGATCTCGGCGCCCGTGTGATCAAGGTCGAAAATCCCAAGAGCGGCGATTATGCGCGTGGCTGGGGGCCGCCGTTCTGGAACGGAACGGCAAGTGTGTTCCATAGTCTCAATCGCGGCAAGGAAGGCATCACCGTCGATTTCGGCGCAGCGGAGGATTGCGAGAGGCTGAAGTCGCTGATCCTGAACGAGGCCGATGCCGTCATCCAGAATCTGCGGCCTGGCATTCTGGACAAGTTTGGTCTCACCGCGGATGCGCTCAGCGCCGCGAAGCCATCGCTGATCTGGTGCGACATCGGCGCGTTCGGCGCCAAGGGGCCGCTCGCTAGCAAGCCCGGCTACGATCCGCTCGCCCAGGCCAGCACCGGCATCATGAGCGTCACCGGCGAGGGCGGCCGGCCGCCGGTGCGTGTCGGCGTCTCGCTGGTCGACATGGGCTCCGGCATGTGGGCAGTGATCGGCATGCTCGCCGCGTTGGTGGCGCGCAACAAGGGCGGTCAGGGCCGCAGCGTTGCGACCTCGCTTTACGAGACCGGGCTCGCGTGGATGACCGTTCCGCTGGCCGGCTATGCGGCGTCAGGTGAGGTGCGCAAGCCCTATGGATCGGGCACCGCGGAAATCGCGCCCTATCAGGCATTTGAGGCGTCCGACGGATGGCTGATGATTGCCGCCGGCAACGACAATCTGTTCCGCAAGCTGTGCGTGGCATTGAGTCTCGAGGCGCTTGCGCGCGATCCTGACTTCGCGACCAACGCGGCAAGGGTCGTCAACCGCGAACGACTGATCCCGCAAATCGCGGCCGCGGTGCGTAAGTATACGGCCGATGCGCTTGGCGGCATTCTCGACGGCGCCGGGGTTCCCAATGCACCGCTGCTGACCACCGATCAGGTTGCGGAGCATCCGCAAACCCGCGCCCTCGACATGATGGTGCGATGTGCTGGCGACGATATCGATCTTGTCGGCGTTCCGCTTGCCTTCGACGGTACGCGACCGCGCGCACGCACCGCTGCGCCGGCGCTCGGCCAGCACAATGCCATTCTTCGAAAGCCTGCGAGCAAGGGAGCCATCAATGCGAACTGATTTCCAGACCATCAAGGTCGAACGGCGTGATGGCGATATCCTGCTGGTGACGTTGCACCGGCCGGAAGCATCCAATGCGATGAACACCCAGATGGGCCTCGATCTGGTGGAACTGTTCGAGGGCTTCTCGACCGACATCGAGGGGTTGCGCGCGGTGATCCTGACCGGACACGGCGACAAGGCGTTCTGCGCCGGGGGCGATCTGAAGCAGCGCAACGGCATGACGGACGAGGCTTGGCAGGCGCAGCATCTGGTCTTCGAGCGCATGCTGCGCGCTCTGCTGGGCTGTCCGATTCCCGTGATCGGCGCGATCAATGGTGCGGCCTATGGCGGCGGCTGCGAGATCGCCGCGGCGCTCGACTTCGTCTACGCCTCGACCAATGCACGCTTCGCGCTGACCGAAGTGACGCTCGGCATCATGCCGGGTGGCGGCGGCACGCAGAATCTGCCGCGCGCCGTCGGCGAGCGCCGCGCCAAGGAATTGATCCTGTCCGGGCAGCCGTTCTCGGCTGCCGAGGCCGAGCAGTGGGGGCTGGTCAATCGGGTGCTGCCGCCAGGGGAGCTGCTGGAGGCGACCTTCGCCATCGCCCATCGCATCGCTGCCAATGGCCCGATCTCGGTGCGCCAGGCCAAGCAGGCGATCCATCGCGGTTTGCAGATGTCGCTCGCCGATGGCCTCGCCTTCGAGATCGAGGCCTACAACCGTCTGGTCCCGACCGCGGACCGGCGCGAAGGCGTGCTGGCGTTCAACGAGCGCCGCAAACCCAACTTTCAAGGCAAGTAGAAGGAGGCGCGAAATGCGTGAGAAAGCTCATGTTCGCGAGGTCGGACCCCGCGACGGCATTCAGATGGTCAAAACCATCTTGCCGAGCGCGCGCAAGCTGGCCTGGTGCCGTGGCGCGGTGGAGGCCGGAATCCGCGAGATCGAGGTGACCTCATTCGTGCCGTCCAAGGTGATCCCGCAATTTGCCGACGCGGAGGAGGTGGCCCGCGGCGCGCTGACAATGCCGGGCTTGCGGCCCTCGGTTCTGGTTCCGAATCTGAAGGGGGCCGAGCGCGCCTTCGCGCTCGGTGTGCCAATCGTCAACTACGTGCTGTCGGCGAGCGAGGAGCACAACCAGGCCAATGTTCGCCGCAGCACCGAGGAGTCGCTGCAGGACTTCGCGCGCATCGCCGCGGAGCGCGATCAGCGCCCCGGAGCACGAATCGGACTTGGTGCGGGCATCGCGACCGCGTTCGGCTGCACCATCTCGGGGGCGGTATCGGAGGCACGAGTGGTCGAGATCGCGGTGCGGCTCGCCGGGATGGGCGCCGACGAGATCATCGTCGCCGATACGGTCGGCTATGGCGATCCGGGTCAGGTTCGCCGCCTGATGGGCGCGGTGATCGCAGCGGTGCGTCCACTGCCGGTCGCCTGCCACTTCCACGACACGCGCGGTCTCGGTCTCGCCAATGTGACGGCGGCACTGGATGCGGGTGTACGCGCCTTCGACGCATCCCTCGCCGGACTCGGCGGCTGTCCGTTCGCACCCGGCGCCACCGGCAACATCGACACCGAGGATACCGTCTTCCTGCTCGAGCAACTTGGTTTCGATACCGGCGCCGATGTCGAGCGGCTGGTTGCCTTGCGACGCGAGGTCGAGAGCTGGCTGCCCGGCGAACGGTTCTCCGGCGCGATCGCCCGCGCCGGCCTGCCCAAAACGTTCCGCGTGTCGGCCAGCGCCGCCGCCTGAAAGGATATGACATGAACTATCACGACGCCGCCCAAACCGCCGACATGGAGGTCACCGTCACGTTGGGCGAGGATTTCTCCGACCTGCGCAACACGGTGCGGCAGATCTGCAAGGGCTTTCCGGGCGAATACTGGCGCAAGCTCGACGATCAAAGCGCCTATCCGACCGAATTCGTCGCGGCGTTGACGGAGGCGGGATTCCTCGGCGCGCTGATCCCGGAGGAATATGGCGGTTCGGGCCTGCCGCTGCGTGCGGCGGCAGTGATCCTCGAAGAGATCAATGCGAACGGCTGCAGCGCCAGTCCCGCGCATGCCCAGATGTACATCATGGGTACGTTGCTCCGTCACGGCAACGAGACCCAGAAGCGGACCTACCTGCCGGAAATCGCGGCGGGACGGCTGCGGCTGCAGGCCTTTGGCGTAACCGAGCCCAATACCGGCTCCGATACCACCCAGCTCAAGACCCGCGCCGAGCGTCAGGGGGACGTCTATGTCGTCAACGGCCAGAAGGTCTGGACGTCGCGGGCGCTGCACTCCGACCTGATGCTGCTGCTGGCGCGCACCAGTCCGGTCGATCAGGTGAAGCGGCGCACCGACGGACTTTCGGTGTTCCTCGTCGACTTGCGTGAGGCCAAGGGCAACGGCGTCGAAATCCGCCCGATCAAGGCGATGGTCAATCACAATACGACAGAGGTGTTCATCGAGAACCTGAAAGTGCCGGTCGCCAATCTCATCGGGGAGGAAGGCAAGGGCTTTCGCTACATCCTCGACGGCATGAACGCCGAACGAATCCTGGTCGCCTCCGAATGTGTGGGCGACGGACGCTGGCTTCTCGGCAAGGGCGTCGCCTATGCCAATGAGCGGCGCGTCTTCGGACGATCGATCGGCCAGAATCAGGGCATCCAGTTTCCACTGGCGCGCGCCTACGCCGAACTCGAAGCCGCCGACATGATGTGCCGCCGTGCCGCCGCGCTGTTCCAGGCCGGGCAGCCCTGCGGAGCAGACGCCAACATCGCCAAGCTGCTGGCGTCGGAGGCCACCTGGAAAGCGGCCGATACGACATTCCAGACCCATGGCGGCTTCGCCTTTGCGCAGGAATACGACGTCGAGCGCAAATGGCGTGAGGTCCGTCTTTACCAGACAGCCCCGATCTCGACCAACATGGTGCTGGCCTATGTGGCGCAGCACGTGCTCGGTCTTCCGCGTTCCTACTGAGGAGACGACCCATGCTGGATATCACGCGTCAGACGGCCAATTTTGTAGCCGGCCTCAAGCTGTCCGATCTGTCCGGCCGCTGCCGCGAGGCGGCGCGGACCGGCATCATCGACTGCGTCGGCGTCATGATCGCTGGTGCCGCCGAGCAGCCGGTGCGGATCGTGTCGGCGATGGTGGCCGCGTCCACCCAGAACGACGGCGCACCCGAGGTTCCGTCGGGCCGCAATCTCGCGGCGCCGGATGCTGCGCTCGTCAACGGTGTCGCAGCGCACGTGCTCGACTATGACGACGTGGCGCTCGCCGGACATCCGAGCACCGTGCTGGTGCCGGCCATCCTGGCCGAAGGCTGGTCGCTCGACTCCAGCGGTGCCGACGCGCTCGCCGCCTATGCCGCGGGCTACGAAGTCTGGGCGCAGGTCATTGCGCTGGAGCCCGGTCACCTCCATGAGCGCGGCTTTCATCCGACGGCCGTGATGGGCGCGCTCGCCACCGCGGCCGCCTGTGCGCGGCTGCGCAATCTCGACTCCACGAAGACCGCGCATGCCATCGCGATCGCCGCCTCGCTCGCCTCCGGACTGGTCGCCAATTTCGGCACCATGACCAAATCGCTGCATGCCGGCCGCACCGCCCAATCCGGCGTGCTTGCCGCGCGCCTCGCCGATCAGGGATTTACCGCATCGCTGGATGTGCTCGAACACCAAACCGGCTTCCTGCGCGCCCATTCGCCATCGGGCACGCCGGATATCGAAAACGGCACGATCGATATCGGCCGCAACTGGCGGCTTGCCGATCTCGGCATCAATGTGAAGCGCTATCCGACCTGCTATGCGACCCATCGTTCGATCGACGCGATGATTGGCCTGGTGAATGCGCACAAGCTCAAGCCCGACGACGTGAAGGAAATTCGGGTCCACACCGGCGTCACCCAAAGGCTGATGTTGCGCAACACCAATCCGCAGACCGGTCTCGAGGCCAAGTTCAGCATGGAATTCGCGATGACCGCCGCGCTGATCGCCGGCCGCGTCGGGCTGTCCGAGCTCACCGATGAGTTCGTCTCGCGGCCGGATGTCGGCGCTACCTTCGCCAAGGTCCGCTGCACGACGACGGACGAGATCATGCCGGGCGACCAGCCGTTCGCGCCGGCCGACCGCGTCAGCGTCGTGTTGACGTCGGGCGAAGTGCTTGAGCACGCGCCGGTGGTTCATGCCAAGGGCAGCTGGCAGCGCCCGCTCTCGCGCGATGAACTACAGGATAAGTTCATGGAATGCGCGACCCGGGTGTTCAAGCAAGGCCAGGCCGCAGCGCTGTTCGAGCAGCTCTGGAATATCGAGGACCTCGGGTCGATCCGCTCGCTTCGCCTGACCAACGACCGGGGCGACGCATGAGCGCGGCAATGCCTGGGAAGGGATCGACGCCGCGCATCTGGCACCAGTCGGTCAACGAGCTCGATCATCTCGAAGTCTACAAGCGCGCGCTCGAGGCCCATGCGGCGGAAATCCTTGGCGACGACGCCGAGGTCGTCGTCCACGGGCTTCCGTCCGGATCATACGCCGGCGCTTCGGCCACTGCGGTGCTCGGCAATGCATTTGCCTATCACCGCATTCTCAGCCGGGTGATCGACAATGCGATCACCGCCGAGCGGCAGGGTTATGATGCCTTCGTGATCGGTTCGTTCAGCGAGCCGTTTCTGCGCGAGATCCGCTCCGCGGTGGATATTCCCGTCGCCTCGCTGACCGAGAGTGGTCTTCTGGTCGGCTGCTCGCTCGGCAGCTATGTGGCGTTGATCTCCAATGCGCCGGCGGTGCAGTGGATGACGAAGGTTGCGGTCGATAAGCACAAGCTCGCCGCCCGTGTGCTGGAGGTTGCGGCGATGGATCCGCCGCTCGACGAGCCGCAACTGGCGCGCGCTTACGTCGATCCGGCTCCGGTCATCGCAAATTTCACCGCCGCGGCCGAGCGCCTGGTGGCGCGCGGCGCTGACGTCATCATTCCGGCGGAAGGTGTGCTGGCGGAACTCCTGGTTCGTCACGGCGTCCACCGCATCGCCGGTGCTCCCGTGATGGACGTGTTTGCCGTCACCTGGGCCTACGCGCTGATGCAGATCAGGCTCTGGTCGAAGGCACAACTTGGCGTGGGCCGGAGCTGGCACCACAGGCGCGACGATCCAGCGATCGTTGCAAGATTTTGGCAAGGGGACGCACAATGAGCACTTCACCCTCAACGCAAGTCGCAGGAGTCTATCACCGCAGGCTTGGCGACGCGCTGGTCACCGGCCTCAGCGACGGTTACGTCGACATGGGATACACGATCTTTCGCAATATCCCCGAGGAGGAAACCAAGGCCATCCTGGCGCGCGATCATCGCACCTCGCCGCCGCGCATCTCGGTCAACGCCTTTGCCGTGCGCATGGACAACCGGACCTACCTGATCGACTGCGGATCGGCGGATCTGATGGGGCCGACCTGCGGCCGTCTGCCGGCAAATCTCGCTGCCGCCGGCATCGATCCGGCCTCGGTCGACGCGGTGCTGCTGACTCACGTCCATCCCGACCATTCCAACGGGCTGACAGATGCCGCAACCGGAACGCGGCTGTTTCCCAACGCGGAAGTCATCGTCCATGAGAACGAGATCAATCACTGGTTCAACGACGAGGCGATGGCCAAGGCGGCCGAGCGGCCCCGGCGCCGCTATTTCGAGGCCGGCCGCACCCAGCTGAAGCCCTATATGGCTGCCGATCGCGTCAAGACTTTCCGGAAGGGCGAGGTGCTCCCGGGCGTCACGGCGATCCCGATCCACGGTCATACCCCCGGCCACGCCGCCTATGTCGTATCGCGCGGCGGCGAATCAATGGTGGTTTGGGGGGACACGGTCCATGTGCCGGAGATCCAGGTTGCACGTCCGGAAGTGACGATGGAATTCGACACCGACCCCGAGGCCGCCGCAGCCGCTCGTCAGATGATGTTCGATATGGTGGTCACAGACGACATGCTGGTCGGCGGCATGCATCTGCATTTCCCCGGGTTCGGACATATGCGGCGCGAGGCAGGGCGATACAGCCTGGTGGCGGAGCAGTGGGCGTTCGAAGTATGAGCCGCAGTATCGTCGAAGCCGACGCCATCTGATCGTTTCCGGAACAAGGACGGGAGGCCAGGCCGTTTGGATCACGTTGGAGAAATGCACAAATCATTTGCCTTCGGCCGGCGGATAGCACCTGCGGCCGAATTGGCTTCCGCGTATTGTACAGGGGATTGAGGTCTCAGCCCCGGTGATGGTGATGGCAGAACAGCAAACGGCAGGTCGCGGAAGCAAATTGACGATCCGCGACGTGGCGACCGCAGCGGGCGTATCGACCGGCACGGTGTCGCGGGTGCTCAATGCCAATGCCACCGTCCATCCCGACATCCGCCGGAAGGTCCAGCGCGCAATCGATGATCTGGGCTATACGCCGAACGCGGTGGCGCAGAGCATGCGCATCCGGTCGACCCACACGATCGGCTGCATCTTGCGTGAGATCAACATTCCGCAACTCGCGGGCTTCGTCAAAGCCGCGCACGACGTGCTGGACGAGGTCGGCTTCTCGCTGCTCATCTCCAACTCGGAAGGCCGCAAGGAGCGTGAGCGAGAGCTGCTCAGCCGGCTGTCGCGGCGGCAGGCCGACGGCGTAATGATGGGGCCATACACGCCGGTCGCCGGAGAGTTCGAGGCCTTCCTGCGCGATCTCGATATTCCGATCGTGCTGATCGATCGTGATCAGCCGGATTGGACTGATGCCGTTATGGCCGATCACGCCGAAGGGATGCGTGTCGCGGTCAGTCATCTGCTGGATCTCGGTCACCGGCGCGTGGCGCTGATCACCGGCGACGCCGGGCTCTATCCGGCGCGCGAACGCGTTCGCGGCTATCAGGAGGCTTTTGCCGCGCGAAATCTCGAGCCTGATCCTTCGCTCGTTCACGCCGGGAGCTTCCTGCCCGGCGCGGGATTTCGTATCACCTCGGCATTGCTCGGCCAGCGCAACCCTCCGACCGCGATCATTTCCGGCGGCATCGACATGTTGTCGGGCGTGCTGCGCGCGGTGCGCGGGCGAGGCCTGCGGATACCGGAGGACGTGTCGCTGATCGCGTCAGGCCATTCCGAGCTCGCCGAGCTCGTCTCGCCGGCAGTCGCCATCATCGGCTGGGATCAGGCGGAGGTCGGCCGGATTGCGGCCGGCATGCTGCTCGATCGCATCCGAAACGACGGTCCGCACGAGCCGAGGCGCGTGCTCGTGCCCAACGAGTTCATTCCGCGCGCGTCGCTGGGGCCCCCAAGACGTACCTGAAGACTTGCCGTCCATGGCACGACCGGACGGCCATAGCATGCAAGGAGACAGTTCCATGAGTGGTGAGATGATCAACGGCAAGGATGACGAGCGGCCGATGCTGTTCCAGCCACTCACGATTCGAGGCCTTACGCTGAAGAACCGCCTCGTCGTGCCACCGATGGTCCATTACAGCTGCGAACCGGGAAATACCTGCGGAGCGTTTCATCTCGTGCATCTTGGTCGCTATGCGCTGGGCGGCTTCGGGCTCGTCTTCGTCGAAGTGACGGCGGTGGAGGAAGTCGGACTCACCAACGAAAACGACCTCGGCATCTGGAATGACGAGCAGGCCGAGAGCTTCAAGCCGCTGGTCGCCTTCATGAAGCGTCAGGGGACGGCGATCGGCATTCAGATCGGCCATGGCGGCCGCAAGTCGTCGGCACAGTCCGCCATGCAAGGCATGGGGCCGCTGACCGAAGAGAATCTGAAAGCCGGCGCCAGGATCTGGCAGCCGGTCGGCCCGACCGCCGAACCGGTCGCCAAGGGCTGGCTAACGCCACGGCAATTGACCATCGCCGAGTGCAAGGCCATGGTCGGCACCTGGGCAGCCGCTGCAAGGCGGGCGGTTGCCGCCGGGTTCGACACCATCGAGATCCACACCGCGCACGGCTATCTGCTGGCCTCGTTCCTGTCGCCGGTCTCCAACACACGTAATGACGAGTATGGCGGCGACCGCGCCGGGCGCATGCGTCTGCCGCTCGAGATCGTCGAGGCGGTGCGCCGCGAAATGCCGGCGGACATGCCGCTGTTCGTGCGCGTCTCGTCCGTCGACGGCACCGTCGAGGGCTGGAACATGGATGATACGGTCGCCTTCGCGCACGAGCTGAAGGCGCGCGGCGTCGACGTCGTCGACTGTTCCTCCGGCGGAATCTCCGGCGCGGCTACGGCAGCGCAAGTGCCGCGCAGCCTCGGCTTCCAGGTTCCTTTCGCCGAGCGCGTGCGCAAGGATGCGGATGTCACCACCATGGCCGTCGGCATCATTCTCGAGGCGCAGCAGGCCGAGGCCATCCTTCAAAAGGGCCAGGCCGACCTCATTGCCGTCGGGCGGCAGTCACAGTTCAATCCCAACATCGCCCACCACTGGGCGCACGATCTCGGCATCAACAGCCGTTTCGAAGATTGGTCGCCCGAGTTCGGCTGGTGGCTCGAGAAGCGGATCAAGACTCTCCAGGGCTTTGCCACGCCAACGGGCGTCGTTACGCGTCACTCCTGACCGGCGTCACACACACACATCGCTCGCAGCCGGTGAACGGAACGCCGTCCACGGCATCGCTGCTATCTTTGAGGATCCGCGGTGCCGCGCGACGGGTATCGCAGCGCGGGTCCAGCAGCGCGTTTCAGGTTCGCTGCTGAACCTGCGCCGAGTAGATATCGGCGAAGCGGTCGCACGACAGGTTCTTCTGCACCCTCCCCATCGTGTTGCGTGGAAGTAACTCGACAAGGACAATCGAACCGGCTTCTTCGCTTTCAGCCGGATTCCGACAAGCGGCGGAATCATTTCGTGGAAGATCCGGGTTTTTACGGACTGAGCGTTAACGCTGCCGCACGAGCACAAAGGTGGGGGTCTTGTCAGGAAGCGATTTGGCCATTTTAATCGAGAGATTGCAGTACGTTATTCTTATTGTAGAGCGCATTTCCGATGAAAGCCATCGAGCAGATTGTTGCCGGCTACGTTTCGTTGAAGGATCGCCAAGCCCTGGAAAAGCTGAGGCACCATCGTCAGCAATTGCTGGATGATGTTCAGATGCACACCATCCCAGGGTTCAAGCCGTCGATCGTGAGCGCTATCCTCCGCGAGGAGATCGAGGTCATCGAAGGCGCGCTAGCGCGCGTAGATGAGGATCGATCATTGTCATGAGCAAAAACTTCGACGAGATCGAGACACTGAAACCAATGGCCTGCAGTGCCATCACCGATCCCAGTCTGAGGATGATATACGAAGCTATCCGCGGCGCGCTCGAGGCCGACGATGAATTCGAGGCAAGCGGCAAAGATCCCAAATTCCGAGTCCGGTCAACGGCCGAATGGAAGCGGCATGCCCGCGATCTTGAGGCGGAGATGTTGAAGCGAGGGCTCGAGTTCGACGTTATCGATTGGACGAATGGTCAGAGTGAGCGGCGAGAAAGCCGGTGAAGGCACCCGCTGTTCATGCGTAAACGCCGTTGCGATGGCACCAACGGACAAACGTGTAGATGGACCAGACCCGCGACCAGTACATGCCGGGCGCTCCGTCGAGAAAGGCTCGCCATAGTCGCTCAACCGCGTCGGGATTCAGGCCGGTGGGTGCGATCGCCTGCGGATCGCGCATGGTTCGATCCATGGCGTCCTTCAATCCGCGGCGAATCCACCGGTCAAAGGGCATGACGAAGCCGGTCTTTGGGCGCTCGAAGAGCGCAGGATCGAGACCGCGCAATCCGATCCGCCGAAGCATTTCTTTGCGCCCCAAGGGCTGATATCGCGCTTCGTCCGACAGGGCGTCGACGCTTTCAAACAATACGTGGTCGACCAGCGGAACGCGCTGCTCGAGCGAGCTGGCCATGCTTGCTGCATCATTGTCGCGCAGGAGGCGTTCACCCAAAAAGAGACGTTGTTCCATCACGCTAATAGCGGAAACAGGGGTACGGCCGGCCGTTTCGGCCGTCAGCCGCCGGCGCATCGCGTCGGGAAGGCCTTCCATGAGCGCGCCCGCGAAATCCGGTGCAAGCAATTCACCCTGAAATCCAGGCAGGAAGAGCGCGTAGGCCATCTGGTATAACGCCAGCAGATCCTCGCTACGATCGACCATATCCGGAAGCTTCGCCCAGCGCGTTTGAGGCGGCACGGGATGCGAGGATCGTCGCAGGGGCCAAGTCAACAAAGCTGCAGCCCTGGCTTGCCATTTTCTGGGAAATGCGCGGCCCCGATGACACCACTGCTGCAAGATCGGAAGATCGCGGTACGTCGGATACCCGCCGAACAGCTCGTCGCCCCCGGTTCCCGACAGTGCGACGGTAAAGCCTGCTTCGCGAATAGCCCGGGAGATGAAATAGGCGTTCAGTCCATCGAAGGTTGGCTGGTCGAGACTATCGAGGGCGTCGTCCAGACTGTCGACGAACCGCTGCTCGGACAACACCACCTCATGATGCTGAGTGCCGATTGCCGCAGCGGTCTGCCTTGCGAACGGCGCTTCGTTGAACTGCTGGTCCTCGAACGCGAGCGTGAAAGTATGAACCGGGGCGTCAGCGGTCCGTTGCGCGAGATTTGCCATCGCGGAGGAATCGATGCCGCCCGACAGGAAAACGGCGAGCGGCACATCGCTGGCGAGGTGAAGCCTCATCCCTGCGTCGAGGATCGAGGCAAGCGTCGCTTCGTCCATTGTCGGTTTTGGCGACTCTCCGGGAATGCGCCAGAAATCGCGCTTGCTTATTCTACGGCCTGTCCCGTCAAACTCTGCGTAGTGACCCGGCGCAAGAAGTTCAACGCCCTGAACGGCGGTGCAGGGGCCGACAACAAACCCGTTCCATACGTTGCTCGCAACCGCCTGCGGATCAAGACGCGGCGTTCCGAGCAAGCCTGAGGCCAGCAATGCACGCAATTCGGATGCAAATATCAGCGACCACGTCGTGTTCGGATTGCTGGACTGCGCGATATAGAGCGGCTTGATGCCGAGCTGGTCGCGCGCAAGGAGAAGTCGTCGCTGTTGCGGATCCCAGCTTGCAAATGCGAACATGCCGCGCAGCCATCCAACTGCCTCCAGGCCATGCAGGCCGAGTGCCCGCAGCATGACGGCGGTGTCGCCGCTGGACCGAAAAGACTGCCCTTCGCTCTCGAGGCGTTTGCGCAGGGCGACATAGTTGTAGATTTCGCCGTTGAACGAAATCACGTGCCCGGTTGTATCGTCCACCATCGGTTGAGCGCCGGCGGACGACAGATCAAGGATCGAGAGGCGGCGGTGATCAAGCATGACACCCCAGCCGCGGGCATCCGGCGTTGAAGCCCACGAGCCATGGCCGTCCGGCCCGCGATGGATCATGGCCTTGCTCATCCGAGCGAGCGCGGCCCGGTTGTTTTCGTCAAGCCGGCCGATGATACCCGAGATACCGCACATTCAATCGTCGCCTTCGCGGCTTGAGCTTGAGCTGGCCCGCATGAGGTAACGTTGCGGAGAACCTACCAAGACTGCTTCGGCAATGCTTTTACGTCGAAAATCCAAGCGGATAAATGGACACGCCGCCTTTCTATCATTGTTTCGTTAAGAGGAACGAGGCAACTATTAACGCAAGGCTTCGGCTTAAGCATTGAGTAAGCCGAGCTATGTGAATGTGGGCCCCAGCGAGCATCTCAGTACCTGTCGACGTCGGCAGGCAGGTTTGGATCGATGCACTCAGACCGCCTAAATATTCTCTTCGTGTCACAGATGCCTGCGAGCCCGCCGCGGATCGGCGCGCAGGCACGCATGCACGGTTTGATGACGGAATTGGCTCAGCGCCATGACCTGACGGCAGTCATGCTCGTGGATGACGAGCACGACATCGACGAATGCCGAACTGCCATGCAGGCCTATTGCCGCAAGGTGGTGCTCGTGCGTAACCCGTTCGGTCGCGATGGGATGCCGAAGCGCTTGCTTCAACTGCGCTCCCTGGTGTCGCCCCTCAGCTTCGAGCGTTTGCGAATCACGGCAGACGTCGTGCGTCAGACGCTGGACGGCTTGCTTGGGTCGACGCGCTTCGACGTGGTTAATCTCGAGTTCACGTTCCTTGGTCACTACGAGCTGCGCAAGGCGCCGGCAGGAGAGAAGCTTCCGGTATTGGTCGTGGATTCCCACAACATCGACTACGACCTTGCCCGCCAGTACGCCCAAAGCGGCGACAGCCTGTTTCGTCGCCTTTATTCCGAAGTCAATTGGCGCAAGCTTCAGAAGGAGGAGCTCGGGACCTATCGTGACGCAGACGGCGTCTATCTATGCAGCGCGACTGACGAACGACGGCTGCTTGAAGAAGTGCCGGAAGCCAGGACTACTGTCATTCCCAATGCCGCGGACATCGAGTTCTATCGCCCGCGTGCCGACGATCCGAAGCCCGACGGGCGCACTGTCGTGTTCTTTGGTCTTTTGTCATATGCACCGAATGTCGACGGTGTCATCCACTTCATCAATGATATATGGCCGCGCATCGCGGCCAGCCATCCAGATGCGCGTTGCAAGATCATTGGCGGTTCGCCGCCCTCCGCCCTGTTGGCGCTGGCAGGTCCCCGAATCGAGTTCACCGGCTTCGTGCCGGATCTGAGACCGCATCTTGCCGAGGCGGCGGTCGTCGTCGTCCCTCTGCGATTGGGAGGCGGGACACGGCTCAAGATTGTCGAGGCTATGGCGATGGGCAAGGCAATCGTCTCGACAACCCTGGGCGCCGAGGGGATCGAGGCCGTGCCGGATCGTGACATCATGATCGCGGACGATGTCGAGAGCTTTGCCGCCCGTGTCAGCGGCTTGCTGGGCGATGCCGATCGTGCTGCGGATCTCGGACGTTCCGCAAGGCAATTGGCCGAAAGCAAGTATGCCTGGAGTTCAGCAGCTCGCGCTCTCGAGAGCTTCTACCGAACGAGACTCGCCATCAGTTGCGGTACGGATGAGAAGGCGCCAATGCGTCGCCAGCAGCAACGGGGCGTCGAGCGCTGAAGAACCGCTTCAGTTCCAGGAAACGCTTTTCGACGAACTCATAGCTCAGATAAGCGATTAGCAGCGAGACGAGCGCGCCCGCTGTCGCCTGTATTGCCACGGCTGCGCTGTGAGAGCCAAGCCATTCGCCGAGTGCCAGTTCGGTTCGGTGAGTCACGAGATAGTACGATATAAAGTGATGGTAGACGTACAGGCCGTAGCTATAGGTCCCGAGAAGCATGAAGGGTCGGCTGCAGAAAAGGCGCGATACCAAGGAACGCCTTGGCGCAACGAGCACCCAGATGAGGAGACAAGCCAACAGCACGGTGATGATGGAAGACCGAACCGGAAGGACGAAAGCGTTGCCTTGGTCGGTCACCAGGCGCGTCCAGATGAAAGTCAGGGACAGCAAGCCAAATGCAGTGGTCGCAACGTATGGAAGGGCGCCTACAAGTCGCTGAAGTCCGCCCGGTTGTCGGACGACCACGGCGAGGAAGGCGCCAAGGGCCAGACCGTCCAGGCGAAACGGTGTCAACACGTAGGTTGTCCACCAGCTAAGCCCGGCCAAGGAGCCGCCCAGGCGAGCGAGCATCGCAGCGACCGATAGGCCGAGGCTGACCGCAATCAACTTTCTCGGTTGCTTCGCGACCAGATATACGACGAGCGGCCAGAAGAAATAGAAATGTTCTTCGATGCAAAGCGACCAGAGATGCTCCAGATATGAGAATGACCAGTCACCGTTCCATGCGATGTAGACGTTGACTCCGTACAGCCAGGCCCAAGCCTGACGATCTATCAGATAGTCGAGGGTCGGACCACGCAGCGGGCTTACAAGCGGAGCGACGAAGAAGACAAGTGCGAGCACGCCATAGTAGAGCGGAAAAATGCGCAGCACTCGCCGTATATAGAAATTGCGGAAGAAGTTCGGCTCCTCCCGTGAATCATAGAGGATTCCGGTGATGAGAAAGCCGGACAGGACGAAGAACAACTCGACGCCATAGGAGCCGTAGTTGGTGATTCCGACGACGATCTTCTCGACAGCGTTGGTCGGCAACGTATTGCCGACGAAGTGCAGTAGCATCACCATTGCGATGGCAAGTCCCCGCACGCCGTCGAGCGCAGGAATGTGTCCGTGAAGGCGGGGCCACCGGTCGCGGACTGTTGCCTCGGCGGATTCGGTTGCCGGCAGCATACCTGCCGCGCGAGCCGATTCCGCCAGGCCAATTGTCGTCATCGGGACGACGTAACGATGGTTGTCGCGCCAGAGATGCTGCCGTTGGCGAGTCCCTTCAGCGTGTAGGCATCGATCCCGGCGACGATTGGATCGCTCACTGTGCCGATGATCATCCGAAGGTAAGTCATGAACTTTGTCGCTTCGACAGAATTTGCGTTGGACGCGAAGATGACATCTTTATTCCGCATCTCGAATTCTGTCGCGATGAAGTAGCCGCCGGGATCTCTCAAATCGAGAATATAGATAACGGGGACAAGGGGTCCGCTATAGCGAGTGCAGTCGACGCCGAGCTGCTTGGCAACTTCGCGTGGCTCTCCTCGGTAGATAAACACGGATCCAGGGTCGGCGTGATCATCCTTGAGGCCGCCCGCCTTCGCCATGGCCTCGGCCAGTGTCAGGCGCCAGGCTCCAAACGAGAACTGCCCCTGTTGCCCGGAAGCGCCCATCGCGAGGAAGGTTTGCGGCTGCGTGAATACGTAGACCGTATCTTGGGGGCGAACGAAGATGTTGTTTGCCGGTTGGCTGAGCAGCGATCCGAACGGTGCGGTACCCTGCCGGCCGTCGCGTTCGAGGGTCACCCAGGTATCGAAGCCGGGATTCTTGGGGCCGCCCGCGCGTGTGATGATGTCGAGCAGCCGCTCGCCGCTGGCGCTTGCAGGCAAGCGTGCAGGCGTTCCGACTTCGCCCAATACGCTGATCGACGTTGCCTTCTGATCCACCAGCGCAACCACTGCCTGTGGTTCGATCGCACGGTCCTGCAGAGACTTCACGATCGCATTCTGGACTTCCTCCGGCGTCCGGCCCGCAGCGCGGATCGAGCCACCATACGGAACTGTGATGTTGCCTTTGTAATTCACGGCCTGATTGGGCAACGTGACATAGTTTCCCTGACGCGTGCCGGCTTCGGTCGGAGTAAACAGGCCACCGGCCATCGATTCGAACAGCGTCACGCTGACCGTGTCGCCGATGCCAAAACGAATCTCGGGAGGGCCGCGGCGATCCGTGAAAACACGGTCGATCCGCCTCGAGTTGCGCACGAGGACCCTCTCGGTGTCAGCCGTCAGGCGCACCAAAGCATAGTGCACGCTTTCAGGGTCGGTTTGTCCCGCGCGGACATAGGAGCTCGCCGGTCCCGAGGTCGGCATGGTCGAGCAGCCAGCGAGCGCGATTGTGGCTGTGATGGCCAGGGCGCCCAATAGGCGGCTACCACTGAGACGCGAGGAATTGCCAGCCGAATGCGCCGGCGCCACTTCGCGAGTGGTCAGGCACGGCGTTCGTTGACTACTCTTGCCTGCACTTCTCGGCACGACATTGGACCCTGGTTAACGAAGATTAACGAACGCAGTCTTGGTAAACGCCGGTCTCCTCTTCGCGCTTGTTTGCGCGCCGCTTGCGGTCGTCGCCGTCCGGCATCGACTGCCGTACTGCCGGACAGAGGCTCGGAACAAATTTGCGCGAGTAAACATGTACTTACGCGGCATCCACAATTTCCCGGAATATCAATCGACCAAGCGAAACAGCCCGCCCTGTGCGCCACGCTAGGGGACAAGCGTTAACGAAGCGTTCACTATAAAAATTCAGGAAAGATTGACTTATCGTTGGTGTTCGCAGCCGTGTCTGAGTACGTGTTGGCGCCAGTGCCATTGAGAGGCTGATCGTATCGCTGCGCGGCCCCACGATCGGGCAAGGCAGGCGATTAACGATCAGCGTGCTGCCTTGGCGACTGGAGTTGACGGGCACCGAGCATGCACGAAGCCGTATTGCGTTCTCAGCGACCAGGCTTGGCGGCTTCCTCCGGTCGGGTAATCGATAGATACGCGATCATCCCGCTGCTGGCTTGTGTCTACGCCACGATTGCTTTTCCCCTGATCCTCGTGACCTGTAGTCCGACGGACTCGGCTTGTCTTTTGGAAGCTCGACCAGAGAGCAAAATCTTTTGGCCGATCCTGTCCGCAGTCGCGCTCGTCGTTGCGCTGCGCAATCGGTCGCGACTCCGCTTTCCGCCGATCCTGATCATACTGTTTGCCTATCTTGCGCTGGCGGGGGCGAGCGTTGCCTGGGCATTCAAGCCGGAGGCTTCGGGGATCAGGTTTGCGCAGCAGGCCATGATCATCGCCTCGATCGCGCTCCCGGCGATCGTTGCAACTCGATCGACCGACCTGCTGCGCGGCCTGTTCTGGTGCTTCTTTATCGCTGCCGTGCTGAACATGCTGTTCGTCATGGGCAGGCCGCCGATCGACGTGAAGTTCGCCACATGGGGCTACCCCGGCTATTTCTCGGGCAAGAACTATCTAGGTGAATGCGCTGCCGTTGCATTCCTGCTTGCGCTCCATGAGCTGCTTCATCCCGGACGGCGACGGGTTCTCGGCATCGTTACCGCGCTCATGTCTGTTGCGCTGCTGCTGCTGAGCAATTCAAAGACGGCGCTAGCTCTTGCGGTGCTTGTCCCGGCGTTCGCCTGGACCTTGCTCAAGCTTTCCAGGGCTACCCGCGTTCCGGTGTGGGTGATTGTCGTATCGATACCGATTTGCTGGATGGTCTTTTCGTTCGTCACCGGCTTCAGCATGAATCGCGTGTCGTACATGCTGTACGGCGATTCGACTTTCACGGGCCGTACCATCATTTGGGATTTTGCAAACATGCAAATCGCAAAGAAGCCGCTGCTGGGCTGGGGTTATCAGTCGTTCTGGCTGGTTGGGCCCGACGCGCCGAGCATCGTGGAAGCGCCGGGCTGGGTCAAGGAGATGCCCAACGCCCACAATGGGTATGAAGACACGTTGCTCGAACTTGGCTATGCGGGATTTTTCCTGCTTGTCGCGTTCATCCTTGCGACGATACACGGCATCGGTCGCCTGGCGCGGTTTGATCTTTCGCGGGCATGGATCCTGCTGTCGATCGTTCTCTACGTTGCCATTACGAACGGTCTCGAGAGCACATGGATGCGCGGCTTCGAAATGCTGTGGGTCGTGTTCGTTATAGCCGCGGTTGAAGCTGCCAGATATTGGGGGCAGGCGCGTCCCGCGGCCAACTCGGCAATAACCAGGCGTCCAGCAATGCGGCGCATCCACGGACCGCGGCTCAGGCCGCCGTCGACTCCCATCAACGTCGTGAGGTCACGCTAGCAGGCGCGAAGCCAGCGGGTTCTGCGCTGCAAGTCAGAGGATGCATGTTCAACCGGATGGTCATCGCGATGCGGCGCAACCCTGGTCACGAGACGCTGCGAGCGGCCCTGCGGCGGCCTTGGCGGTGTTTGGTTGCAACGATGATCTTCGTTGCATGCTCAAGCCATTCGTCCGCATTTGCTCTCGATTCGATGGAAATACTGCCTTCAGATCGCGCGACCACCTGGCAACCCGGCCTGATGGCCGAGGGTGGGATACCCTCTCGAAAAACCATCTGCGCGACGCTGTCGCCTCGTGGCGGCACACTCGATGACGCTGCGGTAATCCAGGGCGCAATCAACGCATGTCCGGTAGGGCAGGTCGTGCAACTGTCCGCGGGACGGTTTCTGATCAATGGCGGCAATTTCCTGCTGCTCAACAAGGCAATTACCCTGCGCGGCTCCGGTCCGGGCCAGACGATGCTCGAAAAGCAAGATGGCGCGAAACCGTTCAACGACGCAGTCGGTGCCAAGCCGTCTCCGTTGGTCGTGGTGGGACCGTCGCTTTTCTCCAGCACGAGCGATACGGTCAATGCCGTGCGATCGGCGAACCTACGGAATGATGCAATAAAGGGCGAAAAAACCGTCGAGGTCGACGATGCTGCAGGCTTCGTGCCTGGACAGATCGTGCTGCTCGACGAGGCGTCGGCCGCTGATTGGCGTGTCGACCCGCAGGGGCGAGGGCAGATCTGGGCGTCGGAAGATTTCAGGGTTGTCTGGCAAAAGCACAAACCTGCAATTCAGTTTGTCGATGACTTTGCACCCGATGCGTTCCCATCGACGCCGCAAAGCGCTGGATCGTGGTTCGGGAGACCTGATCGGCCTGTTGCCGAGATCAAGGAGATCAGCGCCGTTTCCGGTTCCAGGATCACCTTCACGACCCCAGTTCACATTAGCTATCGGAAAGCAAACGCAGCTCAACTGTCACAGTTCGCGCAGCCGCATGTGAAGCACGCGGGCGTCGAAGATCTGGCGCTCAAGGGGGGCGACGCGGGCAATCTTCGCTTCAATTGGGCTGCTTCTTCGTGGGCGAAAAACGTCGACAATTCGGTTTGGCACGGCGAAGGCTTTGCAATTCACAGCTCCTTCCGGGTCGAACTGCGCGAGTTCTACGTGCACGACGCGGCCTGGGCTCAACCCGGCGGAGGCGGATATGCCATTAGCCTTTCCGCCGGATCGTCGGAAGCTCTGATCGAGAATGGAATTGCCGTGAGGGCCAACAAGCTGGTGGTGGCGCGTTCCGCCGGGGCGGGCTCCGTGGTCGGCTATAACTACATGGACATGGGCTACATCAATACGAATGGAGCCTGGATCGAGACCGGGCTCAACGCCAGCCACATGGTGGGCGCCCATCACGTCTTGTTCGAGGGCAACTACGCTCAGAACGCCGACAGCGACGACACTCACGGCAACAGCATCTATCACACGTTTTTCCGCAACTATCTGCGCGGCGTCCGGGCAGCGTTCGACAATCAGGCTGGCGGGACGATCGATGATGTGTCGCAGCCCCGCAATGGGCCGCGTCGCGCCGCCGGTCTGATGGCGTATTCCTACTGGATGTCTTTCATAGGAAACGTGCTCGGGGTTCCCGGTCAGATGGACGGCTGGTCGTATGAAACCCGTTTTACCGACGCAAAGCCCGGCGTCTGGATGCTCGGCTGGGACGCCGTGAAGCCATATCCGACGGACGCAAAGGTTGCGACGTCCACGATTCGATATGGCAATTTTGATTACCTCACCAACAAAACGCACTGGGATTCCGGAAGCGAGGATCGCGCCTTGCCTGCTTCCATGTACCTCACAAGCCGCCCCCCGTTCTTCGACGCCGGGCGCGGATACGAGTGGCCTTGGGTGGACCCGGTCGGAGAGACGAAGCTTCATGTGCTTCCGGCCAAAGCGCGCTATGACGCCGGCACGCCGTTCGTGCAGCCGAATTTGGATGGATCGGCACGCAAAAGTTCGCAGTGAGCACACGCCTCGTGGGCAATGATTAAATATATTCTGAACAGGCGCGGTATTGCGTCAATGCGTCACCTGACCGACGCCGAGCTCAGAGGCTAACTAGGCGAGCGCCCCGATTTAAATGCTGCAGACGTCGTTAACTACAATAGAAGCTAAGGCCTTCTGATCCGCGCGGACCTTGGGCATTTCTGCACGTTTTGGTTTAATCAGATTGCCGATTCGCTATCCGGTTAGTCTCCGGAAGAGGAATTTGATGCGCAAATCGGTCTTTCACGAGGATTGGTGGCTGGATGCGCTGGCTCCCGCTGGCTGGCGCGAAGTCACTTGTTCGCGTGGCGGGCGCGTCGTGG
Source organism: Bradyrhizobium sp. USDA 3315 (assembly GCF_054056795.1). NCBI lineage: Bacteria > Pseudomonadati > Pseudomonadota > Alphaproteobacteria > Hyphomicrobiales > Nitrobacteraceae > Bradyrhizobium > Bradyrhizobium sp. USDA 3315. The sequence continues at coordinate 3,542,536 of NZ_JBSRYP010000001.1, forward strand.
GTTCTCTCCGGTTCGTCACGCGTACTGAAGGCGGGATGAACATATGTGAGATGCCTCAGATCACGCGCTTTCTCGGACCGACGGTCACGCTGCAGTCCGGCAAGACGGAAGCGCGCATGCGGTTGGCGCATGCGGTCATCACTGACCTGCTCAAACAGGTCGCGGATTTCGATCACGTCGAGATGACGCTCGATACCGGGTTCAGCGATGTGGCCGCGTTCCTCGCGTGCGGCTACGAGGTGCGCGCGCATCCGACTTTCATGCTGAAATGCACGATCCCCCGAGACGAGCTCTGGTCGGGATTGCGCGACAAGACAAAGAACGTGATACGACGCGCGCGGGAACGGCTCGCCATTCGCGAAGTCACGTCCCCAAAATACTTCGTGAAGTATTACCAGGCCAACCTGGAGGGCGCGAAATCGTATTTCGACCTCTCGCGATTGGAAGCTGTCTATGCCGCCGCGAGCGAGCGACAGCAATGCAAGATCCTCGCGGCGGTGGACTCGAACAACAACGTCCACGCCCAGGTCTTCTTCGTCTGGGACCACAAGTTCGTGCACTATTTCCTGTCATCGCGGGACAGGAGCATTGCGCATCCAGGCGCAGTAAGTCTGCTCCTCTGGAGTGGCATCGAGCTGGCGCACGAGCGGGGCCTTCATTTCGATTTCGATGGCGGAATCGAAAACGAGGCGCGATACAAATTCGTTGTGGCGTTCGGCGGAGAACTGGCCAATCGCTTCGACGTCAGCCGCTCCACCACACGTTACCGGCTTCACCGGCAACTACGCAGAGTTCCCCAAGCGCTGCTGCGGCGTCTCTCGCCTGGCGCCGCTACCGGCGACGTCAACGATCATGGGGTACGGCTCAACCATTTTCCGTCGTCCTGAGCGGATCGTTCCCGCAATTTCAGGCGCGCCATTAACTAAGGTTTTACAAACACGTGCATCAGCGGGCGATTTTGAAATAAGTAGGCGAGATAGAAACAGAATAAATTTGGAGGCGTTTAGATGCGCGTTCTCGTGAGCGGACATCTCGGCTACATCGGAACAGTGCTCACCCCGATGCTACGGCGTGCCGGGCACGAAGTCGTGGGCCTCGACAGCGATCTGTACTCTCGCTGCACATTTGCAGAAGGCGGGTCGATCGTGGATGTGCCGGCCCTTTGCAAGGACACGCGAGACATCGAACTTGCGGACCTGAAGGCTTTTGATGCGGTCCTGCATCTTGCCGCGCTGTCGAACGATCCGCTCGGCAATCTGAGACCCGGCCTTACCGACCAGATCAATCATGTAGCCAGCGTGCGCCTCGCGCAACTGGCCAAGCAAGCCGGTGTGCGACGGTTCGTGTTCGCGTCCTCCTGCAGCAACTACGGCAAGGCGGGCGAGGGCATGATCGACGAAACCGGAGCGCTCAACCCGGTGACTGCCTATGGCGAATCCAAGGTGCAGTCGGAGCGCGATATTGCCAGCCTCGCCGGTGACGGATTTTGCCCGGTCTACCTGCGACCCGCAACGGCTTACGGCGTATCTCCCCGGCTCCGATTCGATGTCGTGCTGAACAATCTCGTTGCCTGGGCGGTGACAACGCGGAAGATCCTCTTGAAGTCGGACGGCACGCCCTGGCGGCCCATCGTTCACATCGAGGACATCTCCCGCGCCTTTATCGCGGCGATGGAGGCTCCCGAGGCGGCGGTGTTCAATGAAGCTTTCAACGTCGGCCAGACGGCGCACAACTACCAGATCCGCGATCTCGCGAAGATCGTCGCCGATGTTGTCCCCGGTTGTCAGATCGAATTTGCCGATGGCGCCGGTCCCGACACGCGGTCCTATCGCGTGAGCTTCGAAAAGATTCGAACCAGGCTGCCGGAGTTCAAGCCGCAATGGGATGCGAAGATGGGCGCGGAGCAGCTCTATAAGGCCTACCGGGTCTCGGGCATCACGCTCGAAGAGTTCGAGGGTCCCCGGTATCAGCGCATCAGCCACGTCAACAAGTTGCTGGCGGACGGCGTGCTCGATGCGGATCTCCGCCATGTAAAGTCGAGGCAGAGTGCCGGGCAATCCGCTCTCGTCGCGAACTAATACACGCGCCGATCGATTTGACACACCAGGAGGACGGCGTGTCGGCGGCAGACGATGTCACAAGTTCAGGCGCAAAGATCTTTGCGCTTGCCCAAAAGATCTACCCGATCTGCCGCAGCATTACCGGTAACGGTGTGCGGCAGACCCTTCGGGAGATCGGTGCGCACATCTCCCTTGATGTCCACGAGGTGCCGACCGGTACACCCGTTCTCGACTGGGTCGTGCCACGTGAGTGGAACATCCGGGACGCGTACATCAAGGACCCGCGGGGCCGGAAGGTCGTAGATTTCAACGAATCGAACCTCCACGTCATGAGCTACAGCGTGCCGGTGCGCCGCACCATGTCGCTGGACGAGCTTAAGTCCCACATCTTCACATTGCCCGATCAGCCGGACCTGGTCCCTTACCGAACGTCTTACTACCAGGAAAACTGGGCTTTCTGCATGGCCCACCGACAGTTGGAGCAACTGCGGGACGATAGCTACGAGGTCGTGATCGACTCGACCCTCGCCGACGGGCATTTGACCTATGGTGAGTATTTTCACCGGGGAGAGTCAGACGACGAGGTGCTTCTGTCGGCGCATGTTTGCCATCCCTCGCTTGCCAATGACAATTGCTCCGGCCTGGCCCTGCTTGCGGAGCTCGCAAGCCGCATCTCCCAGATGCGAACGCGATACAGCTATCGGTTTCTCTTTGCGCCAGGAACGATTGGCGCGATCACCTGGCTCGCCCGCAATGAGCATCGTGTGTCTCATATCAAGCACGGCCTCGTGGTATCAATGGTCGGAGACGGCGCCGGTCCGACATACAAGAAGAGCAGGCAGGGCGATGCCGAAATCGACCGTGCAATGATACACACGCTGCGGCATTCCAAACTGACGCCGACGATTTTGGAGTTTTCGCCCTACGGCTATGATGAGCGGCAATACTGCTCGCCCGGGTTCAACCTGCCGGTGGGATTGTTTCAGCGCAGCCGTTTCGGTGCCATCCCTCAGTATCATACCTCGGCCGACGACCTGAGCTTCATTCGGCCGGAGCACCTCGGGGAATCCTTCCGCATCATTTCCGAAGTCATCGACCTGCTCGAAGGCAACCGCAGCTACTACAACACGTCGCCGAAAGGCGAACCGCAGCTGGGCAGACGCGGACTCTATGGTGCGATCGGCGGCGACAAGGACGCCGCTGCAGCCAACATGGCGATGCTGTGGATTCTAAATCTGTCCGACGGGCATCATTCTCTGCTTGATATCGCCAGGCGTGCCGACCTGCCATTCCCGGTCATTCTGAAGACAGCAAAAGTGCTCGAGCGCCACGGACTTCTCGCGCCTGTGCGGTAAGCGCTCAGGTACCGTGAAGCGGCCAGTTCAAGTCTTTATCGGAGATCGTGCTGACGGCCAGAGGCCAGCTGATGCCGAACATCGGGTCGTCGTATCGGACGCCGTTAGCAGCCGAAGGCTCGTAGAACTCCGAAATTAGGTAATTGACCTGAACGTTGTCGCTCAAGGTTTGAAAGCCGTGTGCGAACCCCTTGGGGATGTAGAGCTGCGAACCGTTCTCCGCTGAAAGCTCGAAGCCGCGCCATTGACGAAAGGTCGGCGAGCTCGCACGCAGATCGATGATGACGTCCCAAATCGATCCGTTCAAGCAGCGCACGAGCTTAACTTCGCCGTGCGGCTCATTCTGAAAGTGTATTCCGCGCAATGTTGCCTTGCGCGAGGAGCTCGAGATGCTGTGCTGGGGAAATTTGGTCACGAGCCCATGTGCACGAAACTCGTCTTCGCAAAACGTGCGCGCGAAAAAGCCGCGCTCATCGTGTGCAGGCTCGACTTTGACGAGCCACGCTCCGTCAAGTCCTGTTGCTTCAAAGCGCATGGGACGTATCCACTCCCGACCGAGAGGCCAATTGTCGACGACCAGTTCTATACAATTTTACTAAAATTTTCAGCAACTGCGTGGTTTACCTTGTTGTTCGAAATCGCTTCATATTGTTCGCTTTCATACGATAAAATTCAATCTAACGAGCCCGATTTAAGCGCCGGCAATCTCATATTCGGCAATCCTATATTCATGGTACGGCCCAATGAACGCTCACTCGAGATTCGAATCGATTCGGTCGAAATCCTCTCACGGTAACTGCCGTCTGTGCGGCGCGACGTTGAAATCGACGTTTGTCGACCTGGGGATGTCGCCCCTCTGCGAAAGTTTTCTCACAGCCGACCAGACCGACGCCATGGAGCCGTACTACCCGCTGCACACCGTGGTTTGCGGGTCCTGCTTCCTGGTGCAACTCCAGGAATACGTCAAACCGGAGCATATCTTCACCGAGTATGCCTACTTCTCGTCTTACTCGACGTCGTGGGTGGAACATGCGCGGCGCTACTGTGAGATGATCAAGGCCAGGCTGAGCCTTGGTGCCGAGAGTCGCGTCTACGAGATCGCGAGCAACGACGGCTACCTGTTGCAGCACTTCCTGCCGCTCGGGGTGCCGGTCACGGGAATCGAGCCGGCGGCCAACGTGGCCGAAGTTGCTAGGCAGAAGAACGTCCCGACAATGGTCGAGTTCTTCGGCCTGGAGCTGGCGCAGAAGCTGGTGTCAGATGGCAAGCGCGCCGATCTGATTATCGGCAACAACGTGCTGGCCCAGGTTCCGGATCTAAACGATTTCACCGCCGGAATGGCGTGCCTGCTCACGCCGCAAGGCGTGATTACGCTCGAATTCCCGCATCTTGAGCGGCTCATCGACGAAAATCAGTTCGATACCATTTATCACGAGCATTTCTCCTATTTCTCGCTGGTCACGATCGATCGTCTGGCGCGGCGGCATGATCTGAAGGTTTTCGACGTCGAGCAGATCCCAACGCATGGCGGCTCGCTTCGCGTCTATCTCTGCCGCGCCGATGCGACTCACGCCGTCTCCGCCGCGGTGACCGCACTGCTGGCCCATGAGTGTCGGATCGGCCTGGAAGACATAGGTCAGTACGAGCAGTTTACATCGCGGGTTCATCGCACCAAGCGCGAACTGCTGTCGTTCTTGATCGCGAGCAAGAACAAGGGGGCGCGGATCTGCGGCTATGGCGCTCCCGGCAAGGGCAATACGCTGCTGAACTACTGCGGCATCGGTACGGACTTCCTCGACTTCACCGTGGACCGCAACCCCTACAAGCACGGCCGCTATACGCCGGGAATGCACATTCCGATCCTCCCGGTCGAAGCCATCGACGAGGCCCGTCCCGACTACCTGTTCATCCTTCCCTGGAATTTGAAGAGGGAAATCGTCGCGCAAATGCGGCATGTCGCGGACTGGGGCTGCAAGTTCATCGTTCCGATTCCTAACGTCGAAATCATTGATCCGCGTGAGGTTGCGCCATGAAGGTTGTCCTTTTTTGCGGCGGTCTCGGTACGCGGATCCGCGAGTATTCGGAGAGCATACCGAAGCCGATGGTCCCGATCGGCCATCAGCCGATCCTCTGGCATGTGATGCAGTACTACAGCCAGTACAATCACAATGATTTCATATTGTGCCTTGGCTACAAGGCGAACGTCATCAAGGATTACTTCCTCAATTATCGCGCGACTGCGAACAGCGACTGCGTGATTTCGGAGTACGGCAAAAAGGTCGAGTTGATCGGCGAACATCAGCCGGACTGGCGGGTTTCGCTGGTGGATACGGGGACATGGCGCAACATCGGGCAGCGCTTGCTGGCCGTCCGCCATCTCGTCCAGGACGAGGAGATGTTCCTTGCGAACTACAGCGACGGGCTGACCGATGCGCCGCTGCCGGACATGATCCAGAAGTTCAAGGAAAGCGGAAAGATCGGCTGCTTCGTGGCGATCCATCCACCAATCAGCTTCCACCTTGCCGAGTTTGACGCCGAGGGGTCGGTGCAGCGGATTCGCTCGAGCCAGGAGTCCGAGATCTGGATCAACGGCGGCTACTTCATCTTCCGCAACGAAATCTTCGACTACATCAAGGAGGGAGAAGAGCTCGTCCAGGAACCGTTCAACCGTTTGATCGAGGGCGGTCATCTCATGGCCTATCGCTATGAGGGTTTTTGGCGCGCCATGGATACCCTGCGCGATAGACAAGTGTTGGAGGACATGGTGGAGCGCGGCGACACGCCGTGGCGGCTGAATCACTCGTCGGTAGCCAGCGCGGCATAACCGGAATGAGAGCATTGCAGCTTGCCAGGCCCGGAGACCGTCTGTCGATCCTATGCCTCGGCGCCCATTCGGATGATATTGAAATCGGCGCGGGAGCGACGCTGCTTGGTCTGATCGAGCACGGTATCAAGCTGGACGTGCATTGGTGCGTTCTAAGCGGTGGCGCCATACGGGAGGCTGAGGCGAGTGCGTCGGCGGCTGACTTCTTGTGCGAGGCTGCATCCGCGAAGGTCGAGGTGCTGTCGTTTCCCGACGGATTTTTCCCGGAAAGGGGAGAAGCCATCAAGGAATGGTTTGAATCGCTGAAGCGGCGGGTCGAGCCCGACGTCATTCTGACGCATCGCAGGGATGATGCTCATCAGGACCATCGCCAGGTCTGCCGCCTGACCTGGAACACGTTTCGTGATCATCAGATTCTGGAATATGAGATCCCGAAGTGGGATGGCGACTTCGGTCAACCCAACGTTTACATGCCGGTGTCGGCGGCGGCGCTCGATCGTAAGATTGAACTCTTGCTCAAGCATTTCGGAACGCAGCGATCCAAGCAGTGGTTCGATGCAGACACCTTTCGCGGCCTCGCACGGATTCGGGGCATGGAGTGCAGGGCTACGGAACGCTTCGCCGAGGCATTTTTCGGGCGAAAGTTGACACTCATCTGACGATGGTTGCGCGGACGTCACGCAGCCGGTGAAGTTCTGATTGCAGGATTTATCTCAAGGCGCACGATATGAGCACGTTATTCTCAAGTATCTTTCGCGCTGGTGACCTGGTGGAGGTCAGAAGCAAGGAGGAGATCCTCGCGACGTTGGATGCCAACGGCCGCCTGGAGGAAATGCCCTTCATGCCAGAGATGCTGAAGCATTGCGGCAAGACGCTTCGCGTCGGCAAGCGAGCTCACAAGACCTGCGATCCCGCGCTAGGTATCGGCGGCCGCAAGATGCTGAACACGGTGCATCTCGAGAACATTCGCTGCAATGGCGCGGCTCATGACGGCTGCGAGGCGGCCTGTCTGATATTCTGGAAGGACGCCTGGTTGAAGCCGGCGGGCGAGAAAGGGCCGTCGCCAAATGGCGCGGGCAAGCCTTTCGGGTCTGGCGGCTGCAGCGAGGAAACGCTGTGGAGCACGATCAAGCATCCGCCGAAAGTCGGCGAAACCGAGCCGACCTACGTTTGCCAGAACACACAGGTAAAATTCGCCACGCAACCCCTGAAGTGGTGGGATCCGCGTCAGTATGTCGAGGACTACACTTCGGGTAACGTTCGGTTGCAGGATCTCGTCGCCGGATTGACGTTCTCGGTCTGGCGTACGGTCACCGAAGCAGGGCTCGGCATCGGCACCGCGATGCGCTGGATCTACGACACGTTCCAGCGCATGAGAGGTGGCGTGCCTTATCCGATCAGGCCCTTCGGTGTGCCAGAGGGTAGCAAGGCCCCGCAGTCCCGGCTTGATCTGCAGGTGGGCGACGTCGTGCGCGTCAAGCCGTACAAGGACATCCTCGAGACGCTGGACTGCAATTACCGCAACCGCGGCCTGTATTTCGATCCGGAGATGGTACCGTTCACGGAACGCGAGTACGAGGTCGAGAGGCGTCAAAAGCAGATCATCGACGAAGCTTCGTGCAAGATGGTCCGTTTCAAGACGGACGCGATCATCCTGAAGGATGTCGTGTGTGAGGCGCGCTATGCGATCTGCCGCCGCTTCTGCCCGCGCGCCATCTATCCCTATTGGCGGGAAATCTGGCTTGAGCGGGTACCTCAAAGCCAGAATCCGGCGAATTGAGCGGGAACGACGCGTGCATCGGAACGAACGTACCGATCAGTATTTTGCGGACAACAAGCCATATTCTGGCCTTGGCCGCAGGTCGCTGCACAGCGGCGTGGCGTTCATTGCTGCGCGCGGACTGAATATCTTCGTTCAGTTGGCCTCGACGATCGTACTGGCGCGACTGCTCGGACCGCATGATTTCGGGTTGGTGGCCATGATGCTGGCCCTGATCGGCTTCGCGCCCCTTTTCGTCGATCTCGGGATGAGCGAGGCCTCCGCCCAGCGGAGCAGCATCTCACGCGCCGAGGTCAGCACGTTGTTCTGGCTGAATGTTCTGATCGGCGTCGTGCTGGCTGTCGTGCTGGCTGCGTCCGGTCGGTGGATAGCGCGTGCCTTCGGCGAGCCATCGCTCGCGGGCATGGCGTTGGCATTATCGGTGACCTTCCTGATGATGGCCTTGTCGACGCAACACTATGCGCTGATGCGTCGGGCAATGCAGTTTCGCCGCATCGCGATGATCGACATATCGGCGAACATCATCGGAAGCGCTGCAAGCGTTGGACTGGCGCTTTCGGGCTGGGGCTACTGGGCGCTGATCGCCAAGCCGATCATAACGTCGGCTTTGACCGTCGTGGGAGCCTGGACCGCCTGTCGATGGATACCGGGCAGGCCCAGACTTACGCCAATGGTCAAGGAACTGCTGAGGTTCGGGCTGGGAGTGACCGGCTTCACCATGACGGATTACTTCGCTCGTTCGGCGGACAGAATCGCGATGGGGTATTTCCTCGGGGCGGGGCCGCTTGGCTATTTTCAGAACGCCTTCACGATCTACAACAACCTGCTGTCGATTCTCAGTGAGCCGCTGCATAACATCGCGGTGTCGGGACTGAGCAAGCTCCAGCACAGTGCGGCCGAATTGAAGCGCTCCTGGGAAGGCGCGTTGTCATTGCTTTGCTACTTTTCGGGGCCTGCCTTCGCGGCCCTGGCCGTGAGCGCTCATGACATCGTGATCGTGCTTCTCGGAGAAAAATGGTCTCCCGCGGGCCCCCTGCTCTGTATCCTCGCCATTCGCGGCATTGCAGATTGCATCGAGCGAACTCTCGGTTGGGTCCATGTCGCGGTCGGGCGTCCCGATCGGTGGATGCGATGGGGCATCTTCAGTGCAATCTGCCAATTGGTTGCGCTTGCAGCTGGACTGCCGTTCGGCGTGATCGGAGTGACGATCGCCTACACGGTCACCATGTTCGTGCTGTTCGTTCCTGCGCTCGTCTACGCCGGCAAGCCGGTCGGGATCAGCATCGGGGACGTCCTGCGCGCGACAGCGCCGCAGACCATTGCTGCGCTGGTCGCCGTAGCGGTCGCCTTCTCGATACAGGAGGCATTCCTGCAGGAATTGCCGCGGTTGCTACGAATCCCGGTCGCGAGCGTGATCTGTGTGACGGCCTACCTGACCGTCGTGGTCGGGGTCTTCAGGATCACACGGCCGTTGCAACTCGCGTGGTCCTTGCTACGCGACTTCGGCATTGTACGACTGCAAGTCAACTCCTGATCCTGGATTACGCCCATGACCTCCGTTGAGCGCTTCCTGATTAACTTGGACACGTGGCCCGCCGGGGCATTCCTGAGGATCGGCCTCGGCCTTTGCATTCTGCCGGTGTTCCGACTGCTGTCCGGCGGCGACGATCGTATCGTCGTCGCGTTGACGATGTTTCTCGCCCTGCTGCTCGCGCTTCGCCTTGTGCCGGCCGTGTGCCGGCGTGTTCTTCCGTTTTCGCGCGAAGCGAAAGATCTGTGGTTCAAGCGTCGCAATCTTGGCAAGAGGTACGATTCCTACCAGTGGCAAAAGCTGTTCTGGATGGGGCTGGGCATGCTGCCCTACGCACTGATCTCTGGTGGATTGGGGCGCGGGGAAATCGTGCTGCTTGCGATCTGTACGATCGGCGGCGGAGCAGGGCTGCTGCTTTGGCGTAGGACCGGTCAGCTCAGCGTCGGTGCCGCCACTGCGAAAGCGACGAAGTTACCGCCGGCCGCGGTCGCGTCGACGCCGCCCTAGGACCGGGCCGCCCTACATTACGGGAGCCTGCGGCACTCGGTAAACCTGTCGCCGTCCGGCGTTTCCGCCCTCTCGAGGCAATGAGCCTTATCGGTAGCCTTGCCGGCTACGACAAAGTCGTAGGCCTGGTTTTTGAAGACCAGCACGTAACGGCCGGGTGAGAGGACGAGATCGGGGTTCACTGGCTGCAGCTCGACCATCTCGCGGCTTTCAGGGACCGGCGCTACGGTCAGGTCGACGGAAACGGACCGGATCGCCCAGGCATCGTTGGCCGTAGCGACTGCCGGTGACGACGGTGTTCGTGCGACCTGGGCGAGAATGCGCAATTGTGCGTTGTCGGGCGCGCTTGTCATAAGCTCGCGCTGATACGCGACAAACGAAAGCGGGCCGTGCGGCACCACAACGGTGCCGGGCTTCGTGGTCAATACCGACACGGCGATCCGGCTGTCAGGAAGGCGGATGTTCATCGGCTCGAGCCGGATCATCCGCCCGTTGCTTGACGCAAAGATCCCATATGTCGTCGGCAGTGAACGTGCGGGTGGTGCGGGCGCGGCTGCTTCGATCGGAGCACGATGGACGAACGTGGCAATTGCCGGTTTCAGCTTGCGTCTGCTTTGCGGTGGCGACTGAACGGGCGTCGCGTTCGAATGGCTGACAACCTGGGGTGTTGTATTGAACACGGAAGCAACATTGCCCCGCATGAGCATTCCGGTGCCAATCGCCAGCAGAACCGCTGTCGGAGCAAGGAACCACACAAAGTTGCGCACTTTCCATTCGCTGGTGATGGAACGTCGGTCTCGCGGCGAGCTCTGAAGTTCTTCCGCGATCAGCTTGTCGATTAGTATGATCTGCTGTTCCTGCACCGCGACGCTCGCCTCGGCAGTGCTGGTGTGCACGGGCGGTTGCACTGCTGGACGGATTGACGCCGGCGGCACCGAGTTCGGACCTGGGTCCGCGGCCGGACTGAATCCCTCTCCTTCATCTGCTTCAGGCGTGTACGAGGCAACGGCTGAGCCGGCATGCGAGTCCGGTGGCGCTGGCTGCGTGTCGTTGTCGGATTCCTCCGCTGAAGCATCGTTTGGATCGGCCGCAGAGGAGACGGACCCGTCGTCTGGTCTGGCATCAAGCGGAGCCACATTTGTCCAGCGGCCGATGTTCTCCGCGGCCTCATTCAGGCGCCGACTGACCTCATCCTGCGGGAGCACAATCGGCTGCAGGGGTTGCTCCAGATCAAGGAGCGGATGAGCTTCATTCGTCGGTCCGCCGTTCGGCGAGCTCGGATCCTCGCCTAGGACCGTCGGTTGCTTGTCGGTCGGACTGTCCGGCGGCGGCTCGGCGGGATTTCGTTCCGGATTTACGGGCTCGCGCAGGCGGGCTTCGACGAATTGCGTCCAGGCGCCACGCCGTCGCAGAGGTGCAGCAAGCCTGTCTGCCTGACGTGGCAAGGGCGGCGCATTGAGGATGGCCGCCTGAGCCGAGGGGAGCTGACTGGACCGTTTCATGCCTGGATACGCAGCTTGACGTTTGTCCGCCATTGCGGACGTTCGCGACACCCTGGCGATCATATGAAAAGGATCGCCTACCTGCCGGGATGTAGCAGCCGCCGCTTAACAGGCCGTTAACCATAAACCGGCGGAAACGCCGCATTGTTCCGCACTGCGCGAGGTGACGATTTCAGGCGGCCGCTGGCAGCTCAAAGGATCCGGCGATCTGGCGCAGACGGTTGGCTCGTGCGCGCATCTGATCGGTATGAGCAATACCGAGGATGTCGAATACCGTCTGTATGCGGTAGAGCCAATCGTGCCTCAGCGCGGCTTCCCGGACGTTTGCGTTCTGAACCGCTCGCAGTCGCGCCGGGTCTGCGTCCAACGCTTCGAGGATCTGGCAAATGTCGGGCGAATCGAAGGGTACATGAATGACGGCGTCGGGCCAGTCGAACTGCCGTGCAAACTCTTCGGTGCGCGGCGCTTCTCCAACCATCACCGCCCCGGCTGCAGCGCCTTCATAGTAGCGAGCGGAAATCTCATCACGGCCGGCCGTGAATTCCGGGTTGTTGACGTGACTGCGATTGGCAATGAAATAGCGGCTGCGCTGCAGGATATTCGCAATCATGATGCGGTGTTCTTCCGGATTGTCGACCCGGAACGTCCTTTCTTTTCGGTTCGAACCGCTCGCCGCCACAGTGTCGTAGTAGTAGAAGAAGCGCTCTCTCTCGGCGCCGGCCAGCAACGCGGCGTGGGTCGTCGCCGAACGACGCCCGATGTTGCACACGGCGATCGATCGCTGCTGCTCGGGCCTCGGCGCGAACCGCTCCACGTCGACCGCCAGCGGCAGATAGCTGCACGGTCGACCTGCTATTCGCGCAATCTGCGGTGCGCAGTGATGCAGGCCGACGAATATATGATCAAATCCGGATAGGAGCTCGACCAGATACTCCGGGATGTCGTCTGCCCAGACTTCAGTGATGAAGCATGCGGCCTTGCGACACCGTTTGCGCCAGTCGGGAATCGCGGCGAGCGAGTGAAGTTGATACGCATTGCTGAAGATCGGGAAGAACAGTTCGTAATCACGTTGCAGCCGCAGTTGCGGCGGGGAGGGTGCCAGCACACCTGCCAGTTTGGTCGATCCTGATGCAAGGCGCGTCCACTTATAGACCCGTCGCGAGAACTCCAGCGCAGCGCGATTTTGAACATCGAACCGATCGGCGCGCGTCATCGCCGCCAAATTGTCCTCGAACTCATAGCTGAGGCAAAATGCAACAAGATCGGAAATCCGACGCTGCGAGAGGAGTAAAACCTTGCCTTCCACGAGGCGCTACCTCCGACCTATCAAATGCCGGAAAGTGCCGGCCACACGACTTCCGGAATCTCTCGACCAGGAGCGAGTTGCGCGTTGATCGTCGTCACGATGCGCGCAATGGCGCCAATCAACGCTAGTCCAGATACGCTATTTAATCTTGTTTTGTACAAGTTTTCTCGAAATTGGATAATGCGAGCCTGTGGAGTTCACTGCACGCGCATTGGCATTCCCGCCGTGCCGTTGCGAATGCAAGCACGAGGATGCATCGGCGAAGATTTGCGAACGGTACAGCGAATCCGCGTTAACCTGGAGAAGTTAAATCTGGAACTCGCTGGCAGTAGCGAAGAACGTCAGCGGACAATGACTGAGTGCGCGTTAACCCGAAAAGGTTAAATCTGGAACCGCCTGACAACGGCCGGCTTCGATGATGCGCAACGCGCTCCGCGGCAACTCCGAGAATTAGCTATAAATTTCATTTAACATGTGCCGAGCCAACGTTGGCGATGAACGCGTCGGGAAAATCCGGTAGCGTGCCGCATCATTTCGAAACGACAAAAATATTCAACACGGCAAATCATTGAACACAGGCGGCGTCGGGGTTCATGCGTATTCTTAGCGTATTTGGTACTCGTCCAGAGGCGATCAAAATGGCACCGCTTGTGCTTGCGCTGGGCGAAGCAGAAGGAATTGATACGCGCGTCTGCGTGACGGGCCAGCATCGTCAGATGCTCGATGATGTGATGTCGGCCTTCTCGTTGAAGGCTGACTACGACCTGAACATCATGCGACCGAACCAGTCGTTGAGTGAAGTGTTCAGCGCGGTCATGACTGGAATCGATCCGATCATCGCCGACTACAATCCGGACTACGTTCTTGTACAGGGCGACACTGCAACCAGTACGGCGGCTGCACTTGCCGCGTTCTTCCGGTCGGTCAGTGTCGGGCATGTCGAGGCGGGATTGCGAACCGGCAATCTCATGAGTCCATGGCCGGAGGAGGCCAATCGGCGGGTCACTGCCGTCGTTACGACGAGGCATTATGCACCGACGTCGCGGGCGCGTTCCGCCCTGCTGAAGGAGGGGTATCCGCCAGACGCCGTCATTGTCACCGGCAATACCGTGATCGACGGACTGCTTCGTATGGCTTCAAATATCTCTCAACCGGGCGAGCTTCGTCGGTCGCTTGAAGCGAAATACTCATGGCTCGATACCTCGAAGCGGCTCGTCCTCGTGACCGGACATCGGCGCGAGAGCTTTGGATCCGGGTTCCGGCAAATCTGCGAGGCATTGAAGACAATCGGTCGGCGGGACGACATTCAGATCGTCTATCCCGTTCATCTGAATCCGAACGTGCGCGGGCCGGTATTCGACCATCTGCGCGACGCGTCGAACATCTTCCTGATCGAACCCCTGAACTATCCCGAGTTCGTCTACCTCATGACGCGCTCGTATCTCATCCTCACCGATTCCGGTGGAATTCAGGAGGAGGCACCGGCGCTTCGGAAGCCCGTGCTCGTCATGCGAGATACCAGCGAGCGGATGGAGGCCGTTGACGCCGGCGTAGCTCGCCTGGTCACCACCGACCCCACTCGCATTGTTGCAGGCGTCGAGCGCCTGCTCGATGTGCCAGCGGAGCACGAAGCCATGGCTCTCGGTGCAAATCCATTCGGTGACGGGCGAGCCAGCAAACTCATCGTGCGGGATCTTCTGAACGTCCGTCGGCCGCAACGTCCAACTGATCACATCACGAGCGTCAATGGTTTTCCGAATGCCGAGATGCATTCGCGGCCGACGCCACCGCTCTCCCAACCGGCGCACTGATCAAACGAAGCCATGGACACCAGAACCAATCAATTGGCTATTCAGGAATATGGCCAGCCGCTTGCGGAAGACTACGGTCCGCCTGCGGCGGGCCGTCCCGCTTTCGGCTTGTGGGACATCATCGACGTTCTGCGCCGCGAATGGCGGTTGCCCGTTATCGGACTGTTGATTGGGCTGGCGGTTGCCGTGGCTTCCGTTGTTGTCATGAAGGCGCCCTACAAGAGCAGTGCACGCATCCTCATCGATCGAAGTCTCAATCGTTATCTGCAGACGAACAAGATCGTAGATCAGCCGACGATGGATGAAGTGGAAGTCGGCAGTCAACTCTACGTACTGTCATCAGACAGGGTTCTGCTTCCGGTTATTCGCTCGCTGGGTCTGGCCAGTGATGGCGAGTTTGCCGGGCGATCTGCACTTGGCAGCGCCACAGACGGGAACTCCAGCACGGCGGAAGCCACTGCAGCCGCTGAACGAGCGGCTCTGGAATCTCTGCTGAAGCGGGTGACTGTTGCACGTGAGGATGTCGCGAACGTTATCAACGTGACGGTCGAGTCGCAGAGCGCGGAGAAGGCCGCGAAGATCGCCAACGGAATCGTGGATAGCTATCTCGCGTCCCTACAGGACGCAAAGTGGAAATCGACGCAGAAGGTGAGCAAGTGGCTGCAGGAGCGGCTGATCGAGCTGAAGAAGCAGGTGGCCGACGCGGACAAGGCGCTGCAGGATTTCAAGACGGCTAACAATCTCAGCAGCACTGGCGCTCAGGATACCGAGCTCCTGGCAAGTCTGAATACCCAGCTGATGAATGCCAAGTTCGCGGCAGTCGAAGCAAAGGAGCGCCTCGACCGGATCAAGCGGACAGAGGCAAACGGGATTCCGTCGGCCGTGTCGACGGACGCGCTATTCAACGACAAGCGAGCGGCAGTCATCAACTTCGCGCTCAACAACAGCGAACTTGCACGTCTCCGCACGCAAAAGCGCGACCTTGCGTCTCGGCTTGCGGAGATGGAAGCTCGCGTCGGTCGCAAGCACGCGGCTGTCGTCAAGCTTCGTGCGCAGCTCAACAGCGTTGACGCCGCCATTCGGTCCGACGAGGGGCGCATTACCGATTCCTACGCCAGCGAATACGAAGTCGCCAGGGCACGACAGACTGAACTCGAAGACACCGCCGCGAAGCTTTCCGCGGAAACCGGAAGCCAGCTGCGCGAACTCGAGAGCGCTGCCGAGGCGCTGCGCAATCTCTATAGCGGATTCCTGCAAAAGCATAAGGAGATCGAGGCGGCGCAGGCGGAGACGCTTCCGGCCCAAAGTGCGCAGATCATCACGAGAGCGGTTCCGCCGCTGACAAAGAGTTCCAAGAAAACCCTCGTCGTGGCGGCAGGCAGCATTTTTCTCGGTCTGTTTCTCGGCATAGGCTCTGCCTTCGGACGCGAATGGATGGCGGATGTGTTCCGTACGCCCAAGGCCGTCGAACAGGTGACCGAGACGCGGTGCATCGGACTGCCCTTCGTCTATGCTGGTCAATTGCCAATCGAGGAGCATGTCCTTGCTGCCCCCTTCTCGCGCTTCGCGGAAGGTCTTCGCAATGTGAAGGCGATGCTCGACCGTTCGTCCGCCTCGACCGGGGGCAAAGTCATCGGCGTCGTGTCGGCGGTTTCGAAAGAGGGAAAGACTGTCGTTGCCGCCAATCTTGCCGCGCTCATATTGTCGTCCTCTGGATCGCGCACGCTGTTGATCGATGCCGACCTTCATCTCCGGAATCTCACGACTGCACTGTCCCCGGATGCGAAGGTCGGGCTTTTCGAAGCGCTGGAAGATCCGTCCCGTCTTGGCGAGTTTGTTTGCAAGCGGCCGCATTCGGGGCTGGATGTCCTGCCGAATGCCTGCGCGCTTCGGATTCCCAACGCTGCTGAACTCCTGGGCTCGCGGGAAATGGAAAACCTGCTCGCCGTCGCACGGAAGTCCTATGACTACATTGTGGTGGAGGTGGCGCCGATCATGTCGGTCGTCGATGCAAGGCTGATCGAGCGCTTCATCGACGAGTTCGTCTTCGTTGTGGAATGCGGTCAGACCAAGCGTACGAGCGTGCTCGAAGCCTTGTCGGTAACGCAGCTCATCCGTGAGCGCGTGTCGACCATTGTGCTCAACCAGATCGATCCCGTCGAGCTTAGAACCATCGAGGCAAGAAATGGCGTCAGGTCCGAAGGATATTACCGGGAGTAGACCTGTGGACGAGCTTGACAGTCGCGCTTCAAGTGTTCCGCACAGCGCCACGCCGCGCAGGTATGTGTTGATTTCGCCCTGCCGCGATGAGGGGCCCTATCTCCGCCACACGCTGGACAGCGTGGCTGCACAGTCGGTGCCGCCTGCGCTGTGGATCGTCGTTGACGACGGATCCACCGACGAGACGCCACGGATCCTGGAAGAGTATGCGGCGCGATTGCCTTATCTGCGCGTCGTGCGCCGCCAGGACCGAGGCCATCGGCGGGTAGGGCCCGGCGTGATTGAGGCGTTTTATGATGGTCTCGATCAAGTGTCGCTCGGCGACTTCGGCTATTTGTGCAAGCTTGATATGGATCTCGACCTGCCGCCTCGCTACTTCGAACTGCTGATGCAGCGAATGGAGGATAATCCACGTATCGGGACGACCTCAGGCAAACCCTGGTTCGTCCATCCCCAAACTGGCGATCTCGTGCCCGAGGTCTGCGGCGACGAAATGTCGGTTGGAATGACGAAATTCTATCGGGTTGAGTGCTTCGGGCAGATCGGGGGATTCGTGCGACAAGTCATGTGGGATGGCATCGATTGCCACCGCGCCAGAATGCTGGGCTGGATCGCGGAGAGCGTCGATTCAGAGCCAATTCGATTCGTCCACCTTCGTCCGCAAGGGGCCAGCCAGAAGAGCATCTGGGCAGGCAGAATTCGTGCTGGCTTCGGTCAGTATTTCATGGGCACTTCGCCGTTTTACTATCTGGCGGTGGCGGCTTCCCGTCTTCGCGCGCACCCAATGTTCATCGGAAGCATCGCGATGCTTTGGGGTTACTTCAGCAGCTGGGCAAAGGGGTTGCCGCGCTATAATGACCCCGAGTTCAGACGTTTTCTTCGTACCTATCAGCACGCGTGCCTGAGACTGGGTAAACGAGCTGCCACGGCTCGCCTGGACGCCGAGCAAGTGGCTCGGTGGCAAGCCGGCCGGCGATCGCCGCAGGGGAGTTGAGCAGATGAAGCAACACGCGAGCCTATTGGGCGTCGAATTTGATGCGGTTACGCTCGATCAGGCGGCGCAGCGCTGTGTCGATATCTGTCTCCGCTCGAACAATTCTCACATCGTGATGACGATCAATGCGTCGCATCTCTGCATGATGCGGCGAGACGTGGAGTTGGCGCACGCATGCTCCGCGGCCGATATGACGGTGGCGGACGGTATGCCGGTGGTTTGGGCAATACGAGCGTCAGGTCAACGCATGCCGGAACGCGTGGCCGGCATCGATCTGATGGAAGGACTTTTAAGGGGGGCCGCGTCCAACGGACTTTGTGTCTATTTTCTAGGGGCGCACCAGCAAGTCGTCGAGAAGCTCGTGCGCGTCTGCGAGGCGCGTTTTCCGCAGCTGAAGATCGCTGGTTTTCGGAACGGTTACTTCGGTCCGGACGAGCACGAAATTATCGTCGATGAGATACGAGCCAGCGGCGCTCACATTCTCTTTATCGGCTTGCCGTCCCCGTTCAAGGAGGTGTGGAGCGAGCGCTATCGGGATCAGCTGCAAGTTCCTGTCATCCTGGGGGTAGGCGGCAGCTTCGACGTCTTGGCCGGCTTTATCAGGCGCGCTCCTCGGCTATTCCAATCGCTCGGTCTCGAGTGGTTCTGGCGCCTGATGATGGAGCCGCGCAAATTATGGCGGCGATATCTTTCCACCAACAGCGAGTTCATCTGGCTGGCGCTCTGCGAAGTGGTGGCGCGCAGGGCTTACGCCGCCCGTCCGAAGAGAGCGATCGCCGGATCGGCAAGCGTGGTGCGGAGAGACGACCGAAAAGTGGGTACGGAACGCAGGGTAGCTGATCGGCGAATTCTTGTCCGGCGAAGGAGCAACGTGCGGGATTCGCAGCTTCCGATACCCGATCGCCGGCGCGGCATAGAGCGGCGTATCTCAGAGCGTCGGGCACGGACGGCTAATGCCCTCAAGGGTATCGAGGTGAGCGCCTGATGTATCGGCTGACCAACCAGGATCATTGATCCACGCAGGCAGCTAAGCGATTAGCTTCATGGCGCAAGCGCGGGAAGCATCAAAGTGATTAAACCGCCAAGCAGCACCGATTCCTTCGGGTACGATAACGCAGACCAACCCATCGTCGTTAAGCTAAAGCCTGATGTGTACGTATTTGGGTATGAGTTCTGCCACGTTCTGCAAACGCTGATCAAACACGGCTGCGTGCCCGCTGAGCTCATCTATGAGGACGGAGGGGCGCTCATCCTTATTTTTGATCCCAATGAGAAGAAAACGGAACTATGGTCAGGATGGTGGAGGTGCGACAAACCCGACATTTACTCCATCATTGAACCAGAGCATCGCGGGCTCGTGAATCAAATATTCGAAACCACGGACGCCTTCATGGAGTTCTCCAATGCTCGATCTCCTCAGATTGAGCTGATCCCAGGCCAGATCCAAAAGATTCAAAGATCGGAGGCTGCGGTTTTCCGCGGGGACGCTCCCCTTCGTCCTCGACCTCTATAAAGCGCTGCTTCCGCACAGCGCGCATTGGAAGCATTTTTCTGAGTGTTGGGAATGGCGGCAGCGCTCCCCCGCCACCACGGGCTACGAATTTCGCCACGCCAAGCTTCGATCCTCCACCATTGCACAATCCGGACCGCAGCGGCGGCTCAGGAATTTGAGGTTGAAGCAAGTCGAGGCGGAGCACCGCTGTCGGTCAATTTCGAACAGCCTGTTGTGACCCTCGTTACGGCTCAGCCGGATAGGCCGGCTTTGCGCAAGCCGTCGAGGAAGTGCTCGCGTTCGGCCGAAATTCTGTACCTTTCGGCCCGTGCTCGAACGAGATCGAGGGTGTTCGCTGGCGGCGTCGCGCCGTTCGCGCTCATTTCTCGACAACGTTCCGTGACGAACGCTTCGGCTTCGGATCGCGCTTCGCTGAGCCGACCCATCTGCGCATAACAGGCGGCAAGCAGACTGTGCGACCAGCGGTCGGGGGATCGCGCCTCCATCAGCGTCTTGACTGCTTCATCGTACTGGCGCCCCGAATAGAGCGCGAGCGCGTGGTACCAGTGGTACAGATTGGGCGGGAAGGGATTCAGTCGTTTGGCCGCACCGATCCATGTGAGGGCCTCTCGCCACCGTCCCCAGTAGACCAGAATGTTCGCGAAAACGGCGGCGACGTCGGCGTCGTTTGGATTGAGCGCGAGAGCCCGGCTGAAATGGATTTCGGCCTTGGCGTCCTCGCGACGCAGGAACAGCAATTGCGCGAAGACGCCATGGGCCCAGGCGTCGCCGCCGTCGATGTCGAGCGCGGTCTCGATCTCGCTCAGCGCGTCGTCGAGCTTCGCCATGCCGGGCGATTCGAGAAACACGTCGCAGACGATAGTCCAGGCAATGTTGACGTGAGCGCGGGCATATTGCGGATCGAGCGCGACGGCGTCCCGGAAAAACTGCCTGGCTTCCGCCATGCCCTTCACCGTCAATTGACGCCACCGCTCGTTGCCCAGCAGAACCAGGTCATAGGCGGTGATGCTCGGGGTCGGCTTGCGTCTGGCGATCTCGCGGCCGGCGTCCTCGAGCCGACCCGGAAGGGCTGCGACGATTGCGCGGACGATCTCGTCCTGCAGGGCGAAGATGTCCTCGAGTTCGCGGTCGTAGCGCTCGGTCCAGAGATTGTAACCGCTCGCGCCATCGAGAAGCTGGACGGTCACCCGCATCCGGCTGCCGATCTTGCGCACGCTTCCTTCGGCCACGTACCTGACGCCGAGTTCGCGGCCGACCTGCTTGATCTCGGGCGTCTTGCCCTTGTAGGCGAAGCTGGAGTGGCGGGCGACAACGAACAGCGAGCGGAAGCGCGACAGTTCGGCGATGATGTCTGCCGTGATTCCGTCGGAAAAATATTCCTGCGCGGCATCGCCGCTAAGATTCGAGAACGGCAGCACCGCAAGCGACGGCCCATCCGGCACCGTCGGTGCCGGCGAGGTGGGCAGGCCGGCGCCGGATTCGGCAGCGACCAGTGGCCCGACGTAACGGTAGCCGCGGCGCGGCAGGGTCTCGATCCAGGTCGCACCGCCCTCGACGTCGGCAAATACCCGCCGCAGAGCAGCGATCTGCACCGTCAGGTTGCTCTCCTCGATCGCAAGCCCCGGCCACGCCGCCTGCATCAATGTGTCCTTGGAAACCGGCGTTCCGGCCTGCTCGACAAGCAGGCGAAGCAGCGTCACCGCGCGCCGCCCGAGCGCGACCGGTTCGGACTCTCGAAACAACATCACGGCTTCCGCGTCGAGGCGGTAGGGGCCGAATTCGTGGATCGTCGCCATGGTTCGGGAGACTACATTTTTTGCATCTTTTTCGGAACAGATTCAGGGCCTCCGGGAATTCGGCGACCCGCCCCGCTGCCGCTGACGCGCAGCTTTGCGCGACCGATTTCCGCTTTCGCCTTGATCCACCTCGCGCGGCACCTCCGCCAGCCGTTCGCGCCGCCGCGGCGAGGCGACGGTCGCTTGACAATGTAAGTAAGAATATTATTACAAGCTGCTGCTTTCGGAGAACGCGTTGATGCTGCAGACCAAGCGAAGCTATAGCGGAATGGTGACCGCGCCGCATCACCTTGCGGCGCAGGCCGGGCTCGCCGTCCTCTCCGAAGGCGGCAATGCGGTCGAGGCGATGATTGCGTCCGCCGCCACGATCGCGGTGGTCTATCCCCATATGAACGGCCTCGGCGGCGACAGCTTCTGGCTGGTCGGCCGGGCGGGCTCTGCACCTGTCGGAATCCAGGCGTGCGGACGGTCGGCGAAGGCCGCCAGCCGCGCCTGGTATCGCGAGCATGGCTGCAGCACCATCCCAAGCCGCGGACCGCTCGCGGCACTCACCGCCGCCGGGACCGTCGATGGCTGGCAGAAGGCCTATGAGCTCAGCCGCGATCGCCATGGGGGGCGCATGCCGCTGGCGCGGCTGCTCGAACCTGCGATCGGCTATGCCGCCGATGGCGTCGCCGTGACCCAGACCCTGCACGACAACACCACGAAGAAGCGCGCTGAACTGCAGGATGTGCCTGGCTTTGCCGAGGTCTATCTGCCGCAGGGCAATCCGCTTGCAGTCGGCGCACGGTTGCGGCAGCCGCGCGTCGCGGCCACGTTGCGGCAGCTGGCGCAAGCCGGCCTTTCCGATTTCTATCGCGGCGACCTGGCGCGTTCGATGGCCGCTGATCTCGAACGGCTCGGCAGCCCGCTCCACCTATCCGATCTGGAGCAGCATCAAGCCGCGCTGGTGACACCGCTGTCGGTCGATGTGGCCGGGCACAAGGTGTTCAATATGCCGCCGCCGACGCAGGGCCTGGCCTCGCTGTTGATTCTTGCGCTCTATGCCCGGCGCATGGCGAAGGAGGCGGACGGGGTCGATCATCTGCACCGGCTGGTCGAGAGCACGAAGGCGTCGTTCCGCATCCGCAATCGCTACGTGACCGATCCCGACTACATGGCGCGGTCGGCGGCCGAGTTTCTCACCGACGAGTCCATTGCGGCGCTCGAAAAGACCGTCGCCGTCGATCATGCAGCGCGCTGGCCTGACCCGCCGGCCCAGGGCGATACGGTCTGGCTCGCTGCGACCGACCGGAACGGCCTTAGCGTCAGCTTCATTCAGAGCATCTATTGGGAGTTCGGCTCGGGCATCATCCTGCCCCAAAGCGGGGTCACCTGGCAGAACCGTGGGACGAGCTTCGGTCTCGCCGAGACCGACATCAACCGCCTGGAACCTGGGCGGCTGCCGTTCCACACCATTCAGCCCGCAATGGCTGAACTCAGCGATGGCCGGCTGTTGTCCTACGGCACGATGGGCGGCGAAGGGCAGCCGCAAACCCAGGCGGCGATCTTCACACGCTACGCATTGCACGGTCAGGACCTTCAGTCGACAGTGACCGCGCCGCGCTGGCTGCTCGGTCGCACATGGGGCGAGGAGAACAACAATCTCAAGATCGAATCGCGTTTCGATCCTGCCGTCATCGACGCGCTGCGGGCGCTCGGCCACGACATCCAGATGGTCGGGGCGTTCGAGGAATTCATGGGCCACGCCGGCGCAATCGTCTGGCACCCGGATGGACTGCTCGAGGGTGCCAGCGATCCCCGCAGCGACGGCGTTGTCGCCGCCCGGTGAAGCGAGCACCTAGCGCTCACCCGCAGGCTGTTCGGAATTTGCCGCGCGTGAGCTAGCGTGCGGCGCCCGCCGGTGTTCTGGCTGCGGACGGTTTCCGTTTTCCCTCGCTTGCGGCCGCCGTCGCCGTCAACCAGGTCATGATCACGTCAAGCGCGTGATGGCGACGCTTCTCCAGCCAGTCGGGCTCTCCCAGATCCTTGTCGAACATCGCCGACAGCGTGTAGCGGTTGGAGACATGAAAATAGCTCATGGCCGTGATCGTGACGTAGAGCTGAACCGGATCGACGTCGCTGCGGAACAGCCCGACCGCAAGGCCCCGGCGAAGGATATTTTCGATGCTCGCGACCAAGGGCAGCGTGAGGTCGGCGATCTTGCGCGATTTGCGCAGGTTACGCCCACGCTGCAGGTTCTCATTGTTGATCAGGGCAATATAGTTCTGGTGCGCTCCGAAAAAGGTGAACGTGAAGTTGATCAGCTCGCGCATGGCCGCGACCGGATCGAGGTCGTCGAGCTTGAGTTGCTGTTCGGCCGCGCGGATCTCGGTGTAGACGTGTTCGAGCACGGCGAGATAAAGGCCGTTCTTGTCGCCGAAATAGGCGTACAGCAACCGCATGTTGGCTTTGGCGCGCTTCGCGATGGCTTCAACCCGAGCTCCGCCAATGCCGTTGCGGCAGAATTCGAACGTCGCCGCCTGCAGGATCGCTTCCTTGGTCAACGCGGAATCGCGTGCCCGTCTGCCGCGTGTGGCGCTGCGGGCCGGGTTGGTCGATGCTGTCGTTTCAGTCACGGGACAAGCTTTTCTCAGGTTGTACGAGCCCAGCGCGGACAATATGCCCCCGCCCATCATGTTCAACGGGATGCGGGGCCCTGCCGTGCAGGCTCGCGGGATTGAGATCGCTATTGCGGTGGCTCGTCAAGGGGTAACCTTCCCGATGTTCCGGTCTCCACATCCACATCAACGCGCCGACGTCACGACCGTGCCGCCATGCGCGACGAGGCGCCCATTCTTGTAGACGTCGCGCGGCCTGGGCCGGGCCACCACGGCCTCTTGCACGTGCTGGGCGTCGATCACGACGAAGTCCGCCGCCGCGCCCTCGGCCACCCCATAGTCCGGGAGGCCGAGTGCCTCCGCGGCGTTGGTGGTCACCATGTTGAAGGCCGCCGCCAGGTCGGCATCGGTGCTGAAGCCGGAGCGGTAGCCGACGATCATGGCGCGCTCCAGGAGGTCGCCGTCGCCGTAGGGCCACCAGGAATCGCGGATGTTGTCATTGCCAGCGAACACATTGACGCCGGCATCGCGCAGCAGCAACACCGGCGGAAACGCATGCGCTCCGGGCGCGTTGGTCAAAATCGCGACCCCGGCCTCGGCGAGCAGCTGCGCGGTGCGCTGAACGACGTCACGCGGCACCTCGCCGAGCGCATAGGCATGGCTGATCGTGACCTTGCCGCCGAGCCCGAGGGCCTTCGTCCGGCGTGCAATGTTCTCGATCTCGAAGATACCGAGCAAGCCGCCGTCATGCAGGTGAATGTCGATGCCGACCCCGCGCCGGTCGGCAATGCCGAAGATGACGTCGAGATGCCCGTCGATGTCTGCATCGTAACCCGCCGGATCGAGGCCGCCGACCAGGTCCGCGCCGGCGCGAACCGCCTCGTCGAGCAATCCGGCCACGCCCGGCGACGTCACGATGCCGCTTTGCGGAAAGGCGACGATCTGGACCGACACCTTGTCGCGGTGCGCGTCACGCGCCGCCATGACCTGCTCGAGATTGCGCAACCCGACCTGAAGGTCGATATCGACGTGGCTGCGCATCCGGGTCGTGCCGTGCGCGACGCAGAGGTCGATCAGCGCGGCCGCCCGCACCGCAATCGGCCTCGCGCCGGCAAGCGCCTCCTTCTCGAACTTGACGCGCTCGCGCACGCTGAAACCGGCGGTGCAGGGGCGGTGGGACTTCCAATCGTCGCCGACGAAGCCCTTGTCGAGGTGGATATGACCATCGACCAGCCCCGGCAACACCAGGCGTCCGGCCAGATCAAGGGTTTCGCCGGCCGCGACCGGCGATTGCGACGCGATCGAGGTGATGCGGCCATCGCGCACGGCGATATCGACGGTGCGCCCATCGACCAATCGGGCGTTTCGAAACAGCGTGTCGGCAGTGCTCACTGGTCGTCTCCGGTTCGTCGCAACGGCGAAGCGATCGGGGCCCGATTTGTTTTCATCATGTTGGGACGATGCCATCGGGCAGCGCGCGCGAGAATGCGGCTATACCTCCGGCGGTGGTGATCCAGATCTCGTCACGCCGCGCCAGGATTGTCTGCAGGGCGCGCCGCAGCGGACGCAGGCGGTGCGGCTGGCCGACCAGATAGGGGTGCAACGCAATTCCCATGACGAGCGATTGCCTTTTCGACTGTGCCAGCATCTCCTCGAACGTCTCGGTGATCATGGCGGCGAACTGCTCGCCGGAGTCCTTGCGACCGACGATCGAAGGGATATCGTTCAACTCCTGCGGATAAGGCACTGAAAGGATGCGGCCGCCGTTCCGCGTCGAGAACCACACCGGCTGATCGTCCATGCACCAGTCGAGCAGGTACTCGTAGCCTGCTTCGGCCAGCAGATCGGGCGTGACCTGTGATTGCGAAATCCAGGGCCCCAGCCAGCCGCGCGGCGGCCGCCCTTCGGCTCGCGCGATGACATCGGTCGCTTCCGCGATCAATTGCCGCTCCTCGTCGGGCGCAAGCACACCCTGGCGCTCGGAATTGGTGCGGCCGTGACCGACAATTTCGTCGCCGCGGGCGCGAAATGCCTCCATGACTTCAGGGCAGTAGTGATAGATGCTGCTGTTTGCGAGCACCGACAGCTTCAGCTCGTCGAACAGCTCGATCAGGCGCCACACGCCGACACGGTTGCCATAGTCGCGCCAGGCATAGTTGAGGACGTCCGGATGCGGACCGCCGGGGCAGAGCTCGGCACCGAGCCCGTCGCCGAATGCGAAATGCTCGAGGTTGAGACCGACGTAGACGGCAAGCCGCCGCCCTTGCGGCCAATTGAAATCCGGGCGTTGCCCGATCGCGCTGTAGCGATAGCGTCCGTGAGCGGCGAGGACCGGTCCGACAGAATCCGAGCGCAGCACGGCTTCCCTGCGCGACAGGCGGTCGCCATCTTCCGCGATCGAGATCAACACGTCGCCGGCCTCGACATTCCTTGGGTCCATCGGAATTTTCCCCGCGCGGTTGATCGCTCGCTTGACATCGGAATATTTTTGAAGAAAGTTTTTACTTCCGTCAAGTCCGCGCATAAGCGGCAGCGGAGGAACTGGCGGCTTCGATGCCGAGGCCGCCATCAGCGGAGGAACACCGAACATGAACTTCAGGAGCATAGTTTCGTCCGGACCTGCGCGTCGTTGGCCGGCTTGGCGCGCCGCAGCGACGATCCTGCTGGCCGCGTTGCCGTTCGCGTCCGGCGCGCGCGCGGCCGAACCGATCAAGATCGGCCTGGTGACCGCCCTGTCGGGACAGTCGGCGCGCGCCGGCGAGGCGCTCACCCGCGGAGCGACGATCGCCATCGAGGAAATCAATGCAAAGGGCGGCGTGCTTGGACGTCCGCTCGAGCTCGTCCGCCGCGACGACGAGAGCAATCCGGCCAAAGGGCTGATCGCCGCACGCGAGCTGATTCAGCGCGAGAAGGTCGCGGTCCTGGTCGGCGGCCTCGACACGCCGGTCGAGCTTGCCATCGTGCCGTTCGTCAACAACGTCAAGGTGCCGTTCGTGGTGCCGTGGGCCGCCGGGACCAACATCACGCGGAACGGCGCGCCGTCCAACTACGTGTTCCGCGTCTCGGCCATGGACGATGAGGTCGACAAGGCGATCGTCCAGTTCTCGCGCAAGACCTACAATGCGAAGAAGCCCGGGCTCATCCTGGTCAACAATCCCTGGGGCGAGTCGAACGAGCATGGCCTGAAGGCGGCATTGAAGGCCGCAGGAATCGAGCCTGCCGGCGTCGAGAAGTTCGAAGGCAACGACGTCGATGTCGTTTCCCAACTGTCGCGCCTGAAGCAGGCAGGCGCCGATACGCTCTACCTGGTCGGCAATGTCGGACCGTCCTCCCAGGTGGTGAAATCGCTCGACCGCATGGGCTGGGCGCCGCCGATCGTCTCGCATTGGGGGCCGGCCGGCGGCCGCTTCACCGAGCTCGCCGGGCCGAGCGCGGAGAACGTGATCTTCGTCCAGACCTACAGCTTCTTCGGCAACCTGTCGCCGGTCGGCAAGCGGGTGATGTCGGCCCTGCAGGCGAAGTATTCGGACATCAAGGGGCCTGCGGACGTGACGCCGGCGGTTGGCGTCGCCAACGCCTACGACTCCATCCTGGTCATTGCGCGAGCGATCGAAAAGGCCGGTGGCACCGAACCGACCGCCGTCCGTGACGGCTTCTACGCCATCGATCGCGTGGATGGCTTGATCAAGACTTACGAGAAGCCGTTCGCGCAGGACAAGCACGATGCGCTGACGGCGGGCGACTACATCTGGGCGCGGTTCGAGGACAACCACATCATGCCGTTCGCGCGGAACTGACCGCGCGAGATCGTCCGACAAACAAGCAGGGTAGTCATCGATGTCATTTCTTCCCGCGGTGATAACAGGACTGGCGCTCGGGAGCATGTACGGGCTGCTTGCGCTTGGCTTCCACGTCACCTATGCCGTCTCCGGCACGGTCAATTTCTCCCAGGGCAGCTCGATGACCCTGGGAGCCGTTGCCGGCTACTTCTTCCTCGTGCTGTGGGGCTGGCCGGC
This sequence comes from Bradyrhizobium sp. USDA 3315, assembly GCF_054056795.1. Classification (NCBI taxonomy): domain Bacteria; kingdom Pseudomonadati; phylum Pseudomonadota; class Alphaproteobacteria; order Hyphomicrobiales; family Nitrobacteraceae; genus Bradyrhizobium; species Bradyrhizobium sp. USDA 3315. The sequence continues at coordinate 3,570,351 of NZ_JBSRYP010000001.1, forward strand.
CGCGGCCGGCATTCCCGCCGTTCTGCTCGTCTGCGCGGTCTACGGCCTGCTGATTGAGCGCTTTGCCGTTCGGCCGTTCGTGCAGCGTGGCTCCGACAACTGGCTGATGGCGACCGTTGCGGTCGGCATCATCGTCGACAACGTGATGATGTTCGTCTTCGGCAAGGAGCCGCGCAGCTTTCCGTCCGTCCTGGCGGCCAAGCCGATCCAGATCGTCGAGGGCGCGGGGGTCTATCCGTTGCAGCTCCTGATTCCCGTGGTCGGATTGCTGCTGGCGCTGGCACTTCATCTACTCAGTCGCCGAACGCGTCACGGCGTCGCCATGCTCGCGGTGGTCCAGAACCCGAACGCAGCGCGGCTGATGGGCATCAACGTCAGCGGCGCCATCGCGGCAAGCTACGCGGTCTCGGCGATGCTGGCCGGGGTTGCGGCGCTGCTGATCGCGCCCCTGTTCAACGTGTCCTCCGAAATGGGCACGCTGTTCGGCATCAAGGCCTTCGCTGCGGCGATCATCGGCGGCCTCGGCAGCGCCTGGGGCGTGATGCTGGCCGGGCTCTGTCTCGGCCTGATCGAGGTGTTCGCGACCAACTATCTGGGATCGGTCTACACCCAGATCATCACGTTCGCCTCGGTGATCGCGATTCTTGTCGTCCTCCCCCACGGGCTGCTCGGCCGAGCCGGAGTGAAAAAGGTATGACCTCTCGCGTCTCCATTCTCGCCGCCGTCGCGGCACTCGCGGCCGCCATCCTCTATGCCGCCGTTGCCGATAGCTACGGCGTGTTCCTGGTCGCGACCATCTCGCTGACGGCGATCGCCTGCATCGGCCTTAACGTGCTGCTCGGTCTCGCAGGGCAGATCTCGCTCGGCCACATCGGTTTCATGGCGATCGGGGCCTATACGACCGTGCTCCTGATGGAGAAGGCAGGGTGGCCCTATCTTGCGGCGACGGCTGCAGCGATTGCTCTTGTCAGCGTCGTCGGTGGCCTGCTCGCCATGCCGGCCTTGCGTGTGCGAGGTCCATATCTCGCGATGGTGACAATCGCCTTCGGCTTCATCGTCGAGCACGGCACGATCGAGTGGCGCGACCTCACGGGCGGCGGCAACGGCCTGATCCTGACCGCGCCGCCGCAGGTGTTCGGCTTTCCGCTGTCGGAGCGGCATTTGGCGATCGCGGGCATCGTGCTGGTGTTCGCCGGCCTCATCCTGTTCGAGTGCTTGAAGCGCAGCGGCTGGGGCTACGCCATGCGTGCCGCCCGCGACACCGAGGTTGCGACGCGCTCGATCGGCATTGATCTCGTGCGGGTCCGCACCGTGGCGTTCATCATCTCGGCCGCAGCGATGGCACTGGCGGGGGCGTTATTTGCGCCCCTCCAGGGCTATATCAGTCCGAGTTCGTTTCCCTTTCTGCAATCGATCCTGCTGCTGTTCGGCGTCATGGTCGGCGGCGCCGGCTCGGCGCTGGGGCCGGTGATCGGGGCGGCGCTCGTCGTGCTGCTACCGGAAATGCTGTCCGATCTCGCGGAGTATCGTCTGCTTGCCTTTGGCGTGCTGCTCTTCGCCGTGCTGCGGGTCGCGCCCTCGGGCATCATGGGGCTGATCGAGCAATTCGCGGCAAGGTTCCTGCCGACGGGATCGAAGGCCGATACGGGCGCGGTGGGCGTCGAACCGGTCGCCGACCTCGGCATCGGGACCAGCAGCGTGTCGCGTCTTGACGTCGCAAACCTCTCGATCTCGTTCGGCGGTGTCCGCGCCGTGCAGGACGTCTCGTTTACCGCCGAACCCGGCACAGTGACCAGCGTCATCGGCCCCAATGGTGCGGGGAAAACCAGCGCGCTGAATCTGCTTTGCGGCTTCTACCGCCCGAAATCCGGCACCGTGAAGCTTGGCGACCGCGACGTCACCGGCTTGCCGTCGCACCAGCTTGCGCGTGTCGGAGTGGCGCGAACGTTCCAGACGACGCAGCTCTTCGGTTCGCTCTCGATCATCGAGAACGTCCTGCTGGCGGCGACGGCCGGCAAGCTCGGTAACATCGTGTCCGCGCTGCACAATGACGCGCAGGAGCGCCTTGCGCGGTCGCTGTTGCGCTTTGCGGGTGTCGACGGCGATTTGAGCAGACGCGCGGACGCGCTGCCCCATGGCGAGAAGCGATTGGTCGAGATCGCGAGGGCGCTCGCCTTGCGTCCGAAGGTCCTGTTGCTCGACGAGCCGGCCGCGGGTCTTTCGAAGGGCGACAAGCAGCGGCTGACGGTTCTGCTCCGTCGCATCGCGGAGACCGGGATCGCGGTCATCATCGTCGAGCACGACATGCCGATGATCATGTCGCTAAGCGACCTCATCGTCGTTCTCGATGGCGGCAAGCGCATCGCGATCGGCGATGCGGCGGCGATCCGCAACGATCCGCTGGTCCGCAAGGCCTATCTCGGCGATGCGCCGTCGGGTGAGCGGCGCCGCGCGCCGCGCCCGGCGAAACAAGGCACGGCGCTCGAAGTCCGCACGCTCGATGCCTTCTATGGCCTGTCGCGGGCGCTCGGTGGGATCGACCTTGCCGTCGCGCCCGGCGAGGCCATCGCCGTACTCGGCGCCAATGGAGCGGGCAAAACCACCCTGATGCGCTCGATTGCCGGTCTCGAACCACCGCGGTCGGTCGGCGAGATCCGGCTGTCCGGCGCCCGCGTCGACAAGATGCCGGCGCATATCCGCGCCAGGGCCGGCATCGTGCTGGTACCCGAAGGACGGCAGGTGTTTCCCGAGCTGACGGTGCGGCAGAACTTGCAGCTCGGCGCTTTCGCACGCAAGGGTCTCGAACTCGACGCGGAGATCGACGCGATGTTTGCCCGCTTTCCGCGCCTGAAGGAGCGTATCAACCATCGCGCGGGCCTTTTGTCGGGCGGCGAGCAGCAGATGCTCGCAGTCGCGCGTGGGCTCCTGACCGCGCCCAAGGTCTTCATGCTTGACGAGCCGTCGCTTGGACTGGCGCCGCTTGTCGTCGACGAGTTGTTCGCCTCGTTCGAGCAGCTTCGCGTCGAGGGGATGACCCTGATCGTGGTCGACCAGATGGCCGGGCAAGCCCTTGCGCTTGCCGACAGGGCCTATCTGCTTGAGACCGGCACCATCCTGAAGAGCGGTGCGGCCGAAATCATCGCGGAGGATCCCTCGCTTGAAGCCGCCTATCTCGGCGGAGAGGCCCACGGGAGTAGCGTGCTGCGAACCGCCGTGCTCACGTCCTGACGCCATGGTTGCGCAGCAGGAGATCGGTGTGATGCGGCCAGGCAATACGTTTCGCGACCTGCCCGGCGCGCCCGTGTCTGAACGATTCGACGGCGGTGCCGTAATCGAGGTCGGCGTGCTTGCGCGCCGCGCGCTGCGCAGCGGACGGCGCGGCCGTATTGCGGCGGTGTTCGAGCGCAGCCTTTATGCGGTGCTCGACGATTGCTGGATCTGCATCGGTGTCAAAGACCTCGGCTCCGGCCCGCTGCATCTTCGGTGCACCGGGATCGAGCCGCGGCTGCTCGTTCCCGGACAAGAGGTTGCGATCGTCGACACGATGCTGCTCGTCGACGGTATGCGGTTTGCCGGTTTCGAGACGGCCTCCGTATGGGCGCCGCCGCCATCGCCGGAATGGACGCTCGACAGTTTGCGGGTAGGGCTTGCGATGGTCGATCAGGTCTGGCGTCGCTTGCCGGTCGAGCAGGGGCTGGCCGCCTCGGGTGGCGCGGAGCCGCCCACAAGGCCGTCGCGGGTGCTCGCTGCCGCGGCGCCGGCGCTCGCCGCGCTCAAGCAATTGATCGAGGCCGGGCTTCGCGGAGAGCGATGCGTACCGCGTGACTACCCGGAGATCGTCGAATTGATCGGACTTGGTCCCGGGCTCACGCCATCCGGCGACGACTTGATCGGCGGCGCGCTGGTCGCGCTCGCCAGCCTCGGCCGTCTCGCGACGCGCGACGCGCTGTGGAAGACCTGTCGCGCGCATCTCGGCCGGACCAATCAGATCAGTGCCGCCCACCTGCACAGTGCCGTGCTCGGCTTCGCGGCGGCGGCGCTCCATGAAGCCATCGACGCGACGATTGGCGGACGGGTCGATCGTATCAAGTCCGCGGTCGCGGCGCTGTCGCGGATCGGGCAAAGCTCTGGACTGGATGCGTTTGCAGGTGCGCTGATGGTGTTGCGCGCGATCGAGTGCCGGCTGCTCAACGACAGCGCGCTGCATCATGCCGGCCTCACCGGCAACGGCCCGCCGACGCGATCAATCGCAGGGGCCTAAACGATCATGCGACACAACGGGAATTCGGACGACAGGTTGCGTGTTTGACAAAGTAAAAACTTTCTTACTAAGATCGATGCATCGGATCTCGGGAGGCCGCAAGTGGTGACCAAGCAGGAAGGGACGCCGAGCGGGCGTTTGTTGATGAGCAAGCCGAGCGTGGTGAACGTCGGGCTGGCAGGCTTTGTGAAGGACTTGCGGGACTGCGATATCGAGGTCGTGCAGGTCGACTGGACGCCGCCCGCCGACGGCGATCCCAAAATGGCGGCACTGCTCGCCAAGCTCGGTACGTGAGAGCGCGGCCATGAAGTTGATCGAAGACGCCAACAAGCAGGCGCTGGCCCGCATCCTCGAGGGTGAGCCCAGGCTGATCGATATCGTTCCGGCACGCGACGTGCTGGAAGGGTTGAAGGAACGCATGATCCTTCATGCCGGGCCGCCGATCACCTGGGACCGAATGTGCGGTCCGATGCGTGGCGCGGTGGCAGGCGCCATCGTGTTCGAAGGCTGGGCTCCGGATCTTGAAGCCGCCTTCGAACTCGCGGCCGGCGGCGGCGTCGCCTTCCACCCCAACCATCATTTCGGCGCGGTCGGTCCGATGACCGGCATGACCACGGTCTCCATGCCGGTGTTCGTCGTCGAGAACGTCAAATATGGCAACCGCGCCTACTGCGCCATCAACGAGGGCCTTGGCAAGGTTATGCGCTTCGGCGGCAATGACGATAGCGTGCTGGCCCGCCTCGGCTGGCTGCGTGATGTATTCGGGCCGGTGCTGGCCAGGGCGATCCGCGCGCATGGCGGGATCGACCTGAAGGCGATCATCGCGCGCGGACTCTCGATGGGCGATGAAATGCATCAGCGCAACCTGGCCTGCTCCAGCGTGTTCCTGCGCGAGATCGGGTCGGCGCTGGCGCGCACCTCGACGGACAACGAGGTTCTCGCAAGCTGCATTGGCTTCATCGCGCAGAACGATCAGTTCTTTCTCAACATCGCGATGGCGATGGGCAAAGCGCTGACCGATCCCGCCAGCGGGATTCGCGGTTCGACGGTGGTGACCGCGATGTGCCGCAACGGAACCGACTTCGGGGTCCGTGTCAGCGGATTGGGCGATCGCTGGTTCACGGCGCCGGTGGAAATGCCGGAAGGGCTCTATTTCCCGGGCTATTCGCGCAAGGATGCCAATCCCGACATGGGCGACTCCGCGATCGTCGAGACGGTCGGGCTTGGTGGCTTCGCGATGGCAGCAGCTCCGGCAGTTGCCGGATTCATCGGCGCCGGGGCGCCGTCGTCGGCGGGCAATTTCACGCGGGCAATGAGTGAAATCACCGTCGGGCAGAATCCGGAATGGACGATCCCCGCGCTCGACTTTGCCGGCGTGCCGACCGGCATCGACGTTCGCCTGGTGGTGGAGACCGGCCTCGCACCGGTCATCAACACCGGCATCGCGCATCGCGAGCCCGGCATCGGCCAGGTCGGCGCCGGCGTGGTGCGGGCGCCGATGGCCTGCTTCCGGCAGGCCGTCCTTGCCATTGCGGAAGATCTGGGGGTGTCATGAGCGCGTTTGTCCTGAACGAAATTCGCAAGGGATTCTATCTCGACTCGGTCGCGTTGATGCGGTTGTCGCGCGAGATCGCGTCGGCGGCGGGCGTCGTCGAAGCCGCGCTGATGATGGGCACGCCGTCCAACCAGGCGATCCTGCGCAACGCCGGATTGCTCGACGGCGCGGTGATCGCCCAGGGCAATGATCTGATTCTCGCGATCAAGGCCGAGAGCGAAGCGGCGGCGAGCGCCGCGCTTGCCGAAGCGCAAAAGGCGCTCGATCGCCCCAAGAGGAGCAGCACCGGCGAAGCAGCGTGGCGGCCGCGCAGCATTGCCGCGGCCGTCAAGGCCGCACCCGCCGCCAACCTCGCCCTGATCTCCGTTCCCGGCGAGTTCGCCGCGGCGGAAGCGCGCAAGGCGCTGAACCGCGGACTTCATGTCCTGATGTTCAGCGACAATGTCTCGATTGCGGATGAATTGTCGCTGAAGCAGCAGGCGCGCGAAGCGGGCCTCTTGATGATGGGACCGGACTGCGGCACGGCGGTCATCGGCGGCGCGCCGCTCGCCTTCGCCAACCGGCTGAAGCGCGGGAGGATCGGGATCATCGGCGCATCGGGGACCGGTACGCAGGAGGTGTCGTGCCTGCTGTCCGAGGCGGGCGAAGGAATTTCCCACGCCATCGGCGTCGGCGGACGGGATTTGAAGAAGGAGATTGGCGGCATCACGACATTGATGGCGATCGACGCCCTTGATGCCGATCCCGAGACCGATCGCGTCGTGCTCATCTCCAAGCCGCCGCATCCGGACGTCGCCAGGGCCGTGCTTGGCCGGATCGGCCGGAGCTCGAAGCCCTACACGGTGTGCTTCATCGGCGCCGCCTCGGCGGACCTGCCGCCAAATGCACGCTTGGCCGGTACGTTGAGGGAAGCGGCCGAAAAAGCCCTCGGCAACGGCCGGAGTGTCGGCAGCAGGTTCGACGCTGCCGCCGTGGCTGCGCGTTTGCCGCAGCGAAGCAAGGCGGCGCAGCGCATCGAAGGGCTGTTCGCCGGCGGCACGCTCTGTGCAGAGGCGCAGGTGATCCTTGCCGCGGGCGGCCGCAAGGTGGCATCCAACGCCGCTATTCCCGGCGTCCCGCATTTCGGTGAGCCGGAGGCGCAGGGGAGGGACCGCATCGTCGACCTCGGGGCCGACGAATATACCCAGGGCCGGCCGCATCCGATGATCGATCCCTCGGTGCGCGACGATGCGTTGCGGGCGGCGCTGGCCGATCCCGCGGTCGCCGTCATCCTGCTCGATCTCGTGATCGGATACGGCGCACATGACAATCCGGCAGCGCATCTGGCGGCCGTCGTGGCGGGCCGCGCGGATGACGCGCCGGTCCTGGTTGCGTCGGTGACAGGGACCGAGCTCGATCGCCAGGTGCGTTCGGCGCAGAGCAGGCTGCTCGAGGACGCCGGCATCGTGGTGGCGCCGTCAAATGCCCAGGCCTGCGACCTCGCTCTCGCTCTTTCCGTCAACGACGTCAGGATGTCGCGCTATGCGAACACTCAATGAGGTCCCGCGCCGTCTCGTGATCGCGATCGGCGGTAATGCCGTCCACCCTGAAGACATCAGCGGCACCTCGGACGAGCAGAAGGCCGTCGCCCAGCACACGGCCGAGGCGCTGCTGCCGCTCGCCGAACTCGACAACGAGCTGGTGATCACCCACGGCAACGGACCTGTGGTGGGCAAGATCATGATGCGCCAGATGCTGACGATGAGCCGGATCCCGCCGATGTCGATGGACATCTGCGTCGCGCACAGCCAGGGTGGCATCGGCTATCTTCTGATGCAGGCGATCGAGAACGTCTTGCGCGCGCATGGCAACGGCCGGCACGTCGCCAGCCTGCTGACCCAGGTCGAGGTCGACGCCAACGATCCCGCCTTCGCCAATCCGACCAAGTTCGTCGGACCGTTTTTCACCGAGCAGGAAGCCCAGCGCATCAGCGCCGAGTTGAACTGGAAAATGCGCGAGGACTCCGGGCGTGGCTGGCGCCATGTCGTGCCGTCTCCGAAACCCAAACATGTCTGCGACATTTCGCTGGTCGACGCGCTGGTCAAGCGCGGCACCATCGTCATCGCAGGCGGCGGCGGCGGTATGCCCGTGATCCGCGACGAACGGGGCGTGCGCACCGGCGTGCCGGCAGTGATCGACAAGGACCTGACCTCGGCCCATATCGCCAACGTGCTTGGCATCGAGGAACTGCTGATCCTGACCGCGGTGCCCCGCGTCGCGATCAATTTCGGCAAGCCCAACAAGAGGGAGCTGGATCAGGTCAGCCTGGCGCAGATCAAGGCCTATCATCGCGAGGGCCATTTTCCGCCGGGAAGTATGGGACCCAAGGTCGATGCCGCCATCCGCTTTCTCGAAGGTGGTGGCAAGCGCGCGATCATCAGCCATCTCAATTGCGCAATGGGCGCGCTGACCGGCGAGACCGGGACCCACATTGTTCCCTAGCGCTCGTCAGATGCGATGGCGGCGCCATTGATGATGGCCGCCGGGATCTGCCCGGCGGGATACCGATGTCGGTCGGCCGCGAGCACAGGTCCGGATCCATGCCGTTCCGCTCGGGCTGCCTGCGCGCCTATTTCAGCATCGCCGCGGCGTTGTCCCTTGTCACAACGTCGAGACCGGTGTGGATGATCGGCGGCGCCTTCTGGCCTTTCTTGATGGCAAGCAGCGTGTCCATCGCTTTCTCGCCCATTTCGAACGGGCGCTGGCCGATCAGCGCATTGGCGTAACCCTCATTCAAAAGCTCAAGCTGCATCTTGAGGGTGTCGGCCACGACGAGCGTGAACTTGCCGGCGTCCATGTCCTTCTTGCTCTTGCTGGCGAACGCCTTGAAGCCTTCGGGCGCGAACATCGGCCAGCCACCGACCGGGATGATGGCTGCAAGGTCGGGAGCAGCGGTGCGCAGATCGGTCATCTGCTGAACGCCGAGCGCGGGATCGTCGTTGCAGAAGGTCGGCGAGCCCCCGACCTCGGTCCACTTCGAGCCCTTGAGTGCCTCACGCACGCCGTCGACCCGCTCGGCCAGGTTCTCCGCACCCGGCCCGCCAGAGATCATCGCGTATCTGCCGCCATCAGGCCGCAGCTTCAGCAATTGCTTGCCGAGCGCGAGGCCGAACTCCTTGTTGTCGGTGCCGATATAGGCAATCCGCTTCGAGCCCGGCGCGTCCGAGTCGAAGGTGATGACGGGAATGCCGGCTGCACTTGCCGCCTCGATCGACTTGGTCATCGCGGCAACGTCGGCAACCGAGATGGCGAGGCCGTCCACCTTCTGGGTGACGAAATCCTGGATGATCTGCGCTTGCGTCGCCGGCTCGTGCTCGACAGGACCCTTGTAGATGCATTCGATGTTGCCGAGCTCCTTGGCGCGTTTCTGGCAGCCGTCGCGCGCGAAATCGAAGAACGGGTTGTTCATGGCCTTGGGCACGATCACGAATCTGTAGCTCTGGGCCAGGCCGGGCGTTGCCATCATGGCGAGGACCGCAGCGGCAAGAAGTGCCTTTCTCATTGTTTCCCTCCACATTTCTTATCGTGCCTATCCGTTCATATCTACGGCTGCGGGAGGCGGATAGGCGAACATCCACGATCCTCCAGGACGAACTCTTCAGGCCATGCGCGAGCGGAGACGATCGACCAGCACCGCGGCGATGATGATCACGCCCACCAGGGTCTGCTGCCAGTACGAGTTGACCTGCGCGAGCACGAGGCCGTTGCGGATCACCTCGAGCAGCACGCAGCCGACAATGGCCCCGAGCGGGCCGCCGGCGCCGCCCGCGAGATTGGCGCCACCGATGACAGCGGCCGCAATCACGTTGAGCTCATAGGATGTGGCCATGTTCGCCGGCGCCGATCCCAGCCAGCCCGAGACGATGATGCCCTGCAGACCCGCCGCGAGCGCACAGATCACGTAGATCTCGATCTTCACCCGGACGACCGAGATGCCGGTCAGCGCGGCCGCCTTCTCGTTGCCGCCGACGGCAAAGACGTGGCGGCCGAAACCAGTGTGATGCAGCACGACCGCCATCGCCAGCGCGAGAACCACAAGATAGATGAACGGCGCCGGCATGCCGAACACAACGCCGGATGTCAGCGTGTAGAAATATTCGGCGTCGGGGCCGCCGGGAAAACTGCCGCGGCCGTTGGAGACGACGTAGCCGAGGCCGCGCACGATCGAGAGCATGCCGAGCGTTGTGACGAACGGCGACAGTCCAAGCACCGCGATGCAGAAGCCATTGACGAGGCCGACAATCAGCGCGACGCCGAGCCCCGCCAGAACCGAGACGAGCAGAATCAAGCCGGGCATATTGGCAATCACGGTCTTGCCGTCAGGGGCTAAATGCACGAACCACTCCGCGCCGGGCATGCCCGGTGTCGAGACGTGCGTCATCACCATTGAGGTGGTCATCGCTGAAAAGCACATCACGGAGCCGACCGAGAGATCGATGCCGCCCGTGATGATGACGAAGGTCATGCCGAGCGTGGCGATGGCGATGAAGGAAAAGTTCTTCGCCACATTCTGTATGTTGCCTGCGGTCAGGAAATATTGGCTGGCGAAGTTCATCAGCACGAACAGCGCCGCCAGCGCCAGCAGGACGTAGCCGGTCTGCGAGGCGAACAGGCCGCTGCGCCACCATCTGGCCTTGCCGACATTGGTGAAGGTGAGGGGAGATTCCAGGGGCGTGGCCATCACGCAGCCTCCTTCGCTCCCGTGATGAGGGAGGTGACTTCCTCGGGGCTGGTGTCGCCGATCGCCTTGTCGGCGCGCTTCTCGCCGCGCCGCATGACGACGACGCGGTCGCAGACAGCGAACACGTCGGGCATGCGGTGCGAGATCAGCATGACCGCAACGCCCTGTTCCTTCAGGCGATGGATCAGGCCGAGGACCTGCTCGACTTGGCGAACCGAGATCGCGGCGGTCGGCTCGTCCATCATCACCAGCCTGGCGTTGGAGAGCCGCGTCCGCGCGATCGCGACCGCCTGGCGCTGGCCGCCCGACATCTGCTTGACGAGATCGTGCGGGCGGGTCTCCGAGCGCAGCTCGCCGAACAGCTCCAGCGCGCGCGCTGCCATCGCCTTGTGGTCGAGCAAGGCGAATGGACCAAGCTTGCGCTTGAGCTCGCGGCCGAGGAAGACATTGGCCGCCGCCGTGAGATTGTCGGCGAGTGCGAGGTCCTGGTAGACCACTTCTATGCCGACCGCACGGGCATCGATCGGACGGGCGAAATGAACCGCCTTGCCGTCGAAGCGGATCTCGCCGTGACTTGGCGGAAAGTTGCCGGCAATGATCTTGACGAGCGTCGACTTGCCGGCGCCGTTGTCGCCCATCAGGCCGACCACCTCGCCGGGCGACACGCGGAGGTCGACGCCATGCAACGCGCGAATGGCGCCGAACTCCTTGCCGATGCCCTTCAACTCCAGGACCGCTAGCCCGGCGTCGTGAGGGGTTACCATGGCTGGCTTTGCTCAAGCATGCTGGCCACCTCCGCTCAGAAGTGCACCAGCGTGCGCAGACCGAGAATCCAGGCGTTGTCGGTCTTCACGCCGGCGGCATTGTACCCGCGCCCGCCAGGATGCATCACATACTGGGCGTCGAACTTCAGGTTCATCCAGCCCGTCGCCTGCCACCCGTACCAGGCTTCGATCGGAACTTCGTTTCCTCCGGCGTTGGGCGTGAGCGCAGCGGTATTCACATGGGTCGTACCGACCGCAAAGCCGACTTCGTCCTCCGGGCGCGAGGCGAACGTTCCGGTGTGCCTGAAGCCGAATGCAATCTGGTAATCCTGGTACGACGTGCGGTGGTCGGCGACGGTCGTATTGAGGAAGGTGTACCAGCCCTGTGCCTTGGGACCTTCAACCGTCAGCCGCTGCAGGATCGATTCATAGACGCCATAACGACCGCGCGAATCTCCGAGATTCTGGTCCGAGACGCCGCCGGTGCCCGGAGAGATCGCAATGATCCCCGGCAGGCCGCCATCAATTGTCGATGCGCTGTCATACCAGCCGCCAAATCTCCAGGTCCCGTTCAACGGACCGCTCGGCGCCCAGACCACCTCGACCGGCACCAGAACGCCCGAGGCGGGGCTAGAGCCGGGGACACCCGGCAGGAAGTAAGTCGCGGAGTCCGACGTCGTCAGGTAGTTCGGGTTGGCGTCGTAGACGCCGACCGAGAGCTGCCATTCCTTGGCGAAGTTGTAGTGCACCACACCGGCCCATTGGCTCACCGGCCAGTTGTAGATGTAGCCACCCTGGATGTTGCCGGGCTGGCCGCCGCAGAAGGTCAGGTTGATGAACTCGCAGAGACCAAAGAAGAAGTCGGAGCCGACCGGAAGACGGCCGCCCTTGAGCTCAAGGCGATCATCGAACAGCTTCTGCGAGTAGTAGAGTTCGGTCAGGCGAAGAATGCTGCCGCGGCCGAACACTTCGTTGGTCAGCTGCAGCGCCGGAATTCCCGCCTCGTCATTCAGGTTGCGGCCGAAGCGGTCGACCAGCGTGAGGCCAACCGTGCCGCCCTGGATGCCGGCAAGTTTTGCCATGTCGAACTTGGCCTGAAAGAAAAGCTGTCCGGCTTGGGTCGCGGTGTTCCTGTTGCCGCCCGACAAATTGCCGACGGCTTCGTCGCCCAGCGTCAGGGCCAGCGAGATCCCTCGCTCCTTTAGTTGCGTCCTGCCGAGATCGCCGAACAGATATGGTCTTGTCCAGAAGTCATCGGTCTCGGTGTAAGGCACCGGCGGAGCCTTCGTCATGAGATCGGCCGCATGCGCGCCGCCGCCGCTGAGCAGAGATAACAACGCCAACGCCATCCCCACGCCGCACGCCCGCGCGGTGTTTACAGACCTAAGTGACATTTTCTGCACTCCCAGCGTCCCCGGCTTTGTCTATTTTTGTGCCACGTTCCCGCCCAAAGCCCTTCAGCGGGGAACGCGATAGTTTCAATTCATCGCTCTATCAATCAGAGATAGAATGCGCGCACGCAAAGCCCTCCGAGACGGTCGCGAGGGTCTGCCTGCGGCTCACTGGGCCAGGCTTGCTGCGCCAAATTGGATACGAGCGCCGCGAGCTTGATCGATCTTGCGCCTCGAACTCCTTCCGCTCGTTCCTCTACTCAAGCCGCCGCGACCATATTCCCGGTCCGGGTTCTTCCTTTTCGAGTTGTCATGCCTGATCGCCCGTCGTCGTCGGCAACGCAGCCGCGCTATGCGGAGCTGCGCCCTGCAGAATTGTGCTTTCCTTCGATCTTGGCGCAGTGCGGGCGAGGCCTGCCAGCGCGGCCTTGCGCCGTCGACGGGCCTGCAATTGCTGATCCGCCAGCACACCGATCAGGATCACGGTCCCCATCACCGCGAAGTTCAGCGAATTGGGAATGCCGAGGATGTTCACGAGGTTCTGCAGCACCTGCAGCAACGCCGTCCCGAGCACGATGCCCAGAATGGAGCCCTCGCCGCCGCGCAGGCTACAGCCGCCGAGGACGGCCGCCGCGATCGCATAGAGTTCGTAGAAGTTGCCGAAGGAACTCGGAGAAACCGAGTTGGTGTAGAACACGAACATCACGGTCGAGACGCCGGCGAGCCCGCCGCTGATGACATAGGCGGTCGCAATCACGAGATTGGTGTTGATGCCGGAGAAGCGCGCCGCTTCCTCGTTCTTGCCCACGGCATAAAGCCAGCGCCCGTAGACCGAGCGGTGCAGCAGCACGCCGAGGATCAGCGCAAGGATGATCAGGAAGATGAAGGTGTTCGGGATGCCCGCAATATTACCGGAGGCGATGTTGCTCAGCGTGCTCGCCTCGTCACCGTAGCCGAAGCCGCGTGTCGAATCGCTGGTGTAATAGCGCGCGGCGCCGCGATAGATCAGCAGGCCGCACAGCGTTACGATGAAGGGCTGCATTTTCAGCCGCGTGATCAGGAAGCCCTGGATGCCGCCCAGCGCAAGCCCGCCCATCAGGACCAGCAGCAGCGCGAACGGCCAGGGCACCTGATAGGTCGTCAGCAGGTCGATGAAGATGACGCCGAGTAGCGCGAACATCGAGCCGAGCGAAAGATCGATTCCTCCGGTGATGATGACGAGGCCTTCACCGAGCGCGAACACGCCGAACAGGCCGATCAGATTGGCCATGTTCAGCAGATTCACGACCGACAGGAAGGCCGGATTGATCGCGCCGGTGATGGCGGAGATCACCGCCAGCAGCAAGAACAGGCCGAGTTCCTTCTTCATCATGGCGCAGCGGCCTCCATGGTTTCGAGTGCTTGGCCGACCGCCAGCCTCAACACGTTGTACTCGCTGAACTGGTCGCGCTCGATCACGCCGCTGACACTGCCTTCATGCATCACCGCCACCCGGTCGGAGACGCCGATGACTTCCTCCATGTCCGAGGAGATCATCACGATCGCGACGCCCTGGTCGGCGAGGCTGCGCATCAGCGCGTAGATCTCGCTCTTGGCGCCGACGTCGATGCCGCGGGTCGGCTCGTCGAAGAACATCACGCGCGGCTGCATGGAGAGCCACTTGCCCAGCACTACTTTCTGCTGGTTGCCGCCGGAGAGCGTCACGGCTTCGATGTCGATGCTCGGCGCCTTGATGGACAGCCGCCTGGCCTGGTCTTTGGCGATTCTGCGCTCGGCCGCGCCGTTGACCAGCCACATCCGCGCATGATCCAGCAGGCTCGCGAGTGTCACGTTCTCCCGGATCGGCAGCTCCAGCACCAGCCCGGATTTCTTGCGATCCTCCGGCACCAGGTAGATCCCTTGCCTGATCGCGTCACGCGGCGAGGCGACGCCGACCGGGGCGTTGTCGATCCGGATCTCGCCGCCCAGCAGCGGGTCAACGCCGAACACCGCGCGGGCAAGCGAGGTGCGGCCGGCGCCGACGAGCCCGGCGAGGCCGAGGATCTCGCCGCGCCGCACGGACAGATTGATCTGCCGGTCAGGAAAGGCAGTGGTCACGACGCCGGCGATATCGCAGCCGCCGGGCTGCGGCGTGCAGGACGGCGGTGTATATAGCGCCTTCAGGTCGCGGCCGATCATCAGCCGGATCATGGCGGCGTGGCTGAGCTCGTCGCGCGCCAACTCCCCCACCGTGCGCCCGTCGCGCAGCACCACGACGCGATCGGCGCAGCTCATGATCTCGCCGAGCCGGTGAGAAATGTAGATCACCGAGATGCCGTGCGTCTTCAGGTCGGCAATCACCTCAAGCAGCCGTTCCGTCTCCGAAATCGTCAGGCTGGAGGTCGGTTCGTCCATAATGATGACGCGGGCGTCGATCGAGAGCGCCTTGGCTATCTCCACCATCTGGCGCTCCGCGATCGACAAATTCTCGACCAGCGTGCCCGGCGTGAAATCGGCGCCCAGCCGTTCCAGCAGGGGCATCACGCGGGCGTGCATCTGCGCATTGTCCACCAGCTTCAGCGGGCCGCCGGCCAGCTTCTCGCGTCCGATGAAGACATTGGCCGCGACGTCGAGATTCTCGAACAGGTTCAGTTCCTGGTGCACGAAGGCGATGCCAGATCGCGTCGCCTCGGTCACCGTCATCCGGGCGTGCCCGGTGCCGCCGATGCGGATCGCGCCGGCGCTCGGCGCGATCACGCCGGCGAGCACGCGCATCAGCGTCGATTTGCCGGCGCCGTTCTCGCCGATCAGGCCCAGCACCTCGCCGCGATTGACGCGCAAATTGACGTCGTCGAGCGCCCTGACGCCGGGATAGGTCTTGCTGATTCCGCTGAGTTCCAGCAGCGTTTCCGCCATTCGGCATGTCCTCCTGCACAACGCCCGGCGGCCTGTGGCGGCCGGGCGTTGAAGCCGACTGAAGTTACTTCTTGAGCAGTTCCTTCAGATGTGCGGCGAACTCCGCGACGTTGGTCTTGCTGATCACCTTGGTCGGCACGATCAGCTTGCTGTCCTTCGGAATCCAGGACTTGTCGCCGTTCAGCGTCTTGATGATGTTGGTGGCGGAGAGATAGCCGAACTCGTAGGGCTGCTGGACGACCGTGGATTCGATCGTGCCGTCGGAAATGCCGCGCAGCGTCCGCTGATCCTCGTCGAAGCCGACGATCTTCACCTTGCCGGCCTTGCCCGCGGCCTTCACCGCGTCATAGATCAGCGGCGTCTCGTAGCTCCATAGGCCGGACAGCAGCGCGATGTCGGGATATTTGACGAGCACGTTCTCCATGTTCGCCTTGGCCTTGGCGAAGTCCACCTGGTCGGTGAACACGTCGACCAGTTCGACCTTGGTGCCGGCGATCGCTTCCTTGATGCCCTGCACCCGCTCGCGGGCGTTGTCGGCGTCCATCGTTCCGACGAATAGTGCGATCTTGCCGCCGTTCGGCAGCGCCTTCTTGATCTCCTCGCCGGCCTGTCGCCCCGCCGCGACGTTGTCGGTGCCGATATAGGCGAGGCGATTGCTCTGCGGCGCGTCGCTGTCCGTGGTGAGCAGCACGGTCTTGGCGGCAACCTTGTTGAGTTCTTCGGTTGCATGCGGTGCATCGTCGACCGAGATCGAGATACCGGCGACGCCGCGCACCAGCAGATCGTCCAGTTCGCGCCGCTGGCCGGCCGCCGTCCCTTCATTGGTGACGATCAATTCGATATTGTAGTCCGGGTGCTCCTTCTGCGCCTTCTCAAGCCCACGGCCCGCGATGGTCCAGAAGTCGGCCGCGACATTGGTCACCAGCGCGATGGTCTTTTTCTGCTGTGCCTGTGCTACCCCCGTCGCCATGGCGAGCGCGGCAGCGCCCGCCATGAGCGGCACGATCAATTTTCTGGTTGAGACATTCATATGCACCTCCCTGTCGACACCCCCGGTGAGGGGATTTCACGCCCGGCGCTTTTCACGCCTTATTTTATTCACGTAACGAATAAATTAGCGCGACAAAATGTCCAGTCAAGGATGTTCATGATCACGCCTTCGGCCGATAGTAGTATGGGAGTGATATTTTTCAGTCGCTATCCGCGCTTTTTGACCCACAAACGAGTAGCCTGCGTTGAATAATTTCATAAAGCGAATTAAAAAGCGCAATATGAACGAACAGCCCGAGCCGTTGAGACGTGCTTCGAGCCTGGCCCGCGGATCGAACCCCGGCCGTCTCGTCGAGGTACTGCGACGCCAGGGGCCGTTGCCGCGGGTCGAGCTCGCACGCAGCACGGGCCTGAGCTTCCCCGCCATTTCGGCCATCACGTCGAAGCTGATGGCGGAGGACCTGCTGTGCGAAGCCGAGACAGATGCGGCGACGCTGTGGCCCGACGACGCCGACGAAGAGGACGCGGATGGTGGCCGTCGCCGCGGCCGGCCGGCAGTCCTGCTGACCCTGAATCCCGAATTTGGCCGCATCATCGCGGTCTCGCTGCGCATGAATCTGGTCGAGACACTGATCGCCGATTTCAGCGGCTCCGCCCTGGCGCAATCGCGACTTGAACTCGCGACGCGCGCGCTCGATGCAAGCGCACTATGCGAGGTCGTGATCGCACAGATCGACGCCATGCTTGAGGCGACCGCCACGCCGCGACATCGCTTGCTCGGAATCGGAATAGCGCTACAGGGCATCGTCGACGGCGATACCGGCCGGCATCTGTGGAGCCCGGCGCTGTCGATCACCGACGTCGATCTTGCCAAGCCGATCCACCAGGCGTTCGCTGTCGAAGTCGTGATGGCGAACGACGCGGTCGCGGTCGCGCTGTCCCTCGCTGCCGCCGAACCGGTACTGGCGCAGGGCCTCACGGCCACGATCATGGTGGGCCACGGCGTCGGCATGGGCATCATTGTCGACGGTGAAGCGCGCTGGGGTGCCGGCGCGGGCAGTGAGATCGGTCATGTCAAATTGGCGCTGAACGGCCCGCAATGCCGCTGCGGTCAGCGCGGCTGCATCGAGGCCCATCTTGCCGACTATGCGCTTTACCGCGATGCCCGCACCTTTCTCGACCTGCCGCCGGCGGCGTCGCAGCAACCGTCCGAGGCGCAGATGGCTCTGTTGCGCGATCGGGCGCGGAGCGGCGATTCCCGTCTCGAGCACTTGTTCCAGCAGGCGGGTCACGCGCTTGCCGAAGCGGTCGCCACGACGATATCGGTGCTGCGCCCGCATCATGTCATCCTCGCAGGTCCCGGCCTGCAGGCATTCGACATGATGCGCAGTGCCTATGAGGAGAGGCTCGACCAGGCGGTGCTGCCGTGGCTGCTCAAGTCCACGGCAATATATGTGCGTCCAAGCGAGTCGGCGACCATCGTCGACGGCATGGTGCGGCGGACGCTGCGGGTCGTGGACCGCAGCCTCATGGAGACAACCGAGTGAACCTCGGAATCTGTGGCCCTTTTGCCTGAGCCGCAGCAACGCAACCGACGCCCTTCAGGCGCCAATATCGAGAGGATGCCAATGCAGGGCGCCATCTATCCAAGTCTCAAGGACCGGACCGTACTGGTCACCGGCGGCGGTTCCGGCATCGGCGAGGCGATCGTCCGCCGGTTCATCGGCCAGGGCGCGCGGGTCGGATTCATCGATATCGATCTGACGTCGTCGGAGCAGCTGCTGTCCGATCTCGGGGCACAAGCCCGCGTGCACTTCGAACATGCCGATCTGCGCGACATCGGCGCGCTGCGGCGCGCGGTCGCCGGCATCCGCGAGGCGCTCGGGCCGGTCACCATCCTGGTCAACAATGCGGCCCGCGATGATCGTCACGCGATCGAGGACGTCACACCGGAATTCTGGGACGAGCGGATCGCCGTCAACCTGAAGCACCAGTTCTTCAGCGCTCAGGCGGTCGCGCCGGACATGAAGCAGGCAGGGGGCGGTTCGATCGTCAACATCGGCTCGGTGAGCTGGGTGATCGGCCAGGGCAACATGCCCTGCTACACAACGGCCAAATCAGCCGTTCAGGGCCTCACCCGGGCGCTGGCCCGCGATCTCGGGCCGCACAACATACGGGTCAATTCCATCCTGCCCGGATGGATCATGACCCGGCGGCAGCAGGATCTGTGGTTGACGTCTGAAGGCGTGGCCGAGCTGATGCAGCGCCAATGCCTCAAGCGCAAACTCGTGCCTGATGATATCGCCCGCGTCGTGCTGTTCTTTGCCGCCGATGACAGCGGTGCCTGCACCAACCAGAGCCATATCGTGGATGGTGGCTGGGTCTAGCGCTTCAGGTAATCCGGCAAGGTAAACCCGTCATAGAAACGGTCGGACAGGATCGCGGTCTTGAACGTCTGTGATTTGTAGCCGGCGACGATGTCCTGCGCCCACGGCGAGCTCGCATTGGCCTGCTTCACCGCGACCACATTGATATAGGGCGTCGTCATCTTCTCCAGGGCGAATGCATTGGTCAGCTTCAAGCCGCTGTAGATCGCGAAGTTGCCCTGGATGGCGGCGAAATCAACGTCGTCGAGCGCGCGCGGCGCCTGTGCCGCTTCCAGCGGCACGATCTTGATGCCGCCGGGGTTCTTGATCACGTCGAGTTCGCTGACATCGACCGGCTTGGAGTCGCGAATCTCGACGAGGCCGAGATCGCGCAGGATCCAGAGCGCACGCTGCAGATTGACGGGATCGTTGGGCACGGCCACGGTCGAGCCGGGCTTGATCGGGGAGCCGACCGGGTGCTTCTTCGAGTAAAGCCCCATCGGGGGTGTCGGGACGTGGACGATGCCGACGAGGTCGGTTTGCTGCCGCTCGTTGTACGAGTTCAGGAAGATCGTGTGTTGCATGACGTTGGCGTCGATCTCGCCTTTGAACACTGCATTATTGGCTTCCAGCCCGGTCGAAAACTCGACATAGCGGACACGGTAGCCCTTCTTCTCGAGTTCCGGCGCGACGCCAACCTTGAATTCGTCGATGTAGGGGCCCGGCACGAAGCCGACTTTCAGATCGGATTTGGCTGATGTCTCCGCGTGCAGGGCGGCGCCGGTCAGAGCACCGAGAATGAGCAGGGTCGAAAGGAACAGGACGCGCGCAGTGGTCATTGAATTCTCAAATCCTCAGGCTGTGGGCAAATAGCGATCCGGCCGACGCGGGGTCGGCGGTTTCGATCACGTCAGGCGATCGCCTTGATCGATCCGGAAAACACGCTTTGCGGCCGGCTCAGTCCGAAATGGTCGCGCAGCGTCGTGCCGCTGTACTCGCCGCGGAACAGGCCGCGCTTGCGCAGGATCGGCACGACCTGCTCGGCGAAGATATCGAACCCGCCGGGTAGCCAGGGCGGCATCACGTTGAAGCCGTCGGCCGCGCTATTCTCGAACCAAGTCTGGATGTTGTCGGCGATCTTCTCCGGCGGGCCCGCGATCACCCAGTGGCCGCGCGCCCCGGCGAGACGCTGCACGAGCTGGCGGATGGTCGGCTGCTCGCGATCGACGATGTCGACCACGAGCTTGAAACGGCTGGCGACCCCGCGGGCGCTGCCGGTGTCGATCAGGTGGCGCGGAAAGGGACCGTCGAAGTCGAAGCCGGAGAGGTCGAGCCCGATCATCTGGCGAAGTTGGGTCAACGAGTATTCCGGCTGGATCAGCTCGTTGAACTCGTCCTGCAACAGGTCGGCTTCGGCCTGCGTGCTGGCGATGAACGGACTGATGCCCGGCAGGATCCTGACCTGATCGGGGCTGCGGTCGAACGCGCGTGCCTGCCGCTTGATGTCCGCATAAAACTCCTGGGCGCTCGCCAGCGTCTGATGCGCGGTGAAGATCGCTTCGGCATAGCGCGCGGCAAAGGCGCGTCCGTCATCAGACGAACCCGCCTGGACATAGACCGGCCGTCCCTGCGGTGTCCGCGAGATGTTGAGCGGACCGCGCACCCGGAAGTGCTTTCCGACGTGATCGATCGGATGGATCTTTCCCGTATCGGCGAAAATGCCGGATGCGGGGTCGTTCACCACGGCGTCGTCTTCCCAGCTGTCCCACAGCCGCGTGATGACATCGATATATTCCCGCGCCCGCTCGTAGCGCTCGTGGTGAGGTGGATGCTCGGGCAAGCCAAAGTTCTGCGCCGCCTGTGCCGTGCTGGTCGTGACGATGTTCCAGCCGGCCCGGCCGCCGCTGAGGTGATCGAGTGAGGCGAACAGGCGCGCCAGATTGTAGGGCTCGGTATAGGTCGTCGACGCGGTCGCGATCAGGCCGATCCGTTTCGTGGCGACGGCGATCGCGGCCAGCCAGGTGATCGGCTCGAACCGGAAGCGTTGTGCGTAGCGAACATTGTCGGCGAGCGCGGGGCCGTCGGCGAAGAAGATCGCGTCGAATTTCTGCGCCTCGGCACGCTGCGCCAGCTCCTGGTAATAGCTGACGTCAAGGATGCGATCCGCCGCAGACCCCTTGTAGCGCCACGCCGCCTCGTGATGGCCGCCGGGATAAATAAAGAGGTTAAGGGAAAGCTGTCGTTTGCTCATCTCGGATCTCGTGAGTTTTGCTGATTATTATTGGTGGGACGGCGCCTTGTGCGCAAACGCGAAGCGCAGGTAGCGCTCCAGCTTCAAACCTTCGTGCGTGCGCTGTTCTTCGACAAGGCGCGCGAAGGTGCGGCGCACCAGTTCGCGCTCGTGAGGGGTGAATGCTTCGAGGAAATTTCCGAATGCGCTCGCTTCCGACCACTGCAGCAGCGATGCCGCATCGTCGTGGATATCGATCAGCGCGCGCAGCTCGCTGCGGTAGCCGGCGAAGCCGTGTGCCGCGAACAGCGATTTGAGCTCCTCGTCGGTCGATCCGAGCACCGGGTTCGAGTCCTGGCGATCGCCGGCAAGACCCGCCTCGATGATGGCGCGACGAAGCAGCAGGCGCGACTGGTGCGGCCTGGACGGATCCTGCACATTCAATCCGAGGCGGCCGCCGGGCTTGAGCACGCGCCGGACCTCCCGCAGCGCGCGATCCTTGTCGGAGATCCAATGGAAGACGCTATTGAGATAGACCGCGTCGAACTGCGCGTCGTCGAAGCGCGACAGTTCTTCGGCGCGCCCGGTGGCGAACTGGAGGTTATCCCCCTGCCGAAGGCGCGCAATTTCGATGCGGCCGGCAAGTGGATCGATACCGATCACGCGGCCGTCCGGACCGACCAGTCCGGCGACGAATTCCGCAAGCCGGCCGGTTCCCGTCCCGATGTCGAGCACGTGCTCGCCGGTCTTGATGGCGAGCGGCCCGATCAGGAACTTGCCGTGGCGAAATTGAACGAGTCCCGCTTCATCATAGGAGCGGGCGAGCTCCGGGGTATCGTGTTCAAGGCTGATGTTGCCGGCAGTTCGCGGCATTTCGAGAGATCCATCGTTGCTCGCCGCGCGTCAACGTCAGGCGCGTGCGCTGCGTCAGACTCTATGTCGGCGGCGGTGAAATGAATTTGCGTTGTTGCACGGCAAGCGAGCATGAACGTGACGAGTTCGTCGTTCACCGGAGATGACTGCGATCGCGCCGATCCCGGCGACGTATGATTTGGGAAGTTCTCCCGATCGATCGCGCCGATCCCGCACGTCGCAATGCACATGAGATGATCGGTCAGGCGGCGATCATCGCAAATATTTCAATGCCCGCGTTGTCCACGACGCGAACATTGCCTGCTATCAAAAACAAAGCTGGTTTCGTTTCATTGACTGAATGTCGATCGCTTTTACGATTTGTAACGTCAAAGCGAGGTGGTCATTCATGCCGCAATCCGATCCCGACAGCGTCGCCCGCGAGGCCCTCCGGCTGATCGGGGCCGACCCACAGAACTGGGTGCCTGATCGCGACGGAATCGATCACAACGTCGTCGTGGTCGGCGGTGGCCAGTCCGGCGCGGCCTTCGCGTTTGCGTTTCGGCGCGCCGGGATCGGCAAGGTCTCGGTGATCGACGCCGCCGCCGACGCCAGCAAGGCCGGCGTGTGGCTGACGAGCGCGCGAATGCACAAGCTTCGCACTCCGAAGACGCTTCCAGGTCCGGAGCTCGGTCTGCCCGGTCTCGGTTTCCAAGCATGGTATGAAACGCGCCATGGCGCGGCGGCCTTCGACGCGCTCGATCGGATTCCGCGGCTCGACTGGGCGGCCTATCTCGACTGGTATCGCCGCGTGACCGGCGCCGGCATTCGTTACGGCACCCGGCTGCTCCGCATCGAGCCCGCAGCCGATCATTTGCGGTTACATCTGGAGCGGAGCGGGGTCACGACCATCGAGACCACGCGCAAGCTGGTGCTCGCAACCGGCTTTGCGGGTGGCGGGGGCGCTTATGTCCCTGATGCGCTGCGGGTCCTGCCGAAACGATTCCGTGCGCATACATCGGAGAAGATCGATTTCAGGATGCTGCGTGGTCTCTCCGTTGCGGTGGTCGGGAGTGCTGCGTCGGCCTTCGATGCGGCGGCTGCAGCCCTTGAGGCCGGAGCGCGCGATGTTCATCTGTTTGCGCGCCGGGAAACCTTGGCCGCGTTGCCGGTCATTCGGATCCGCGGCTACCCGGGAGCCTATGACAACTATGGCAGCTTGCCCGACGCGGTGCGCTGGCATCAAGCGATTCGGTTCAGGCAGGCTGGGTCGACCCCGCCGCCGGATGCGATCTCGCGCGCGGTAGCCTTCCCCAATTTTCATCTGCACCTGGGCGCACCCTGGACCTCGGCGCAATTGAAGGGGGTGCGGCCGGTCGCCATCACTCCGCAGGGCGAGTTCGCGTTCGATTTCGCGATTGCGGGAACTGGCTATTCCGTCGATCTGGGCGCGCAGTCAGAGCTCGGCGATTTCGCCGACGAAATCCTGCTGTGGCGAGATCGCTTCGTGCCGCCTGACGACGAAAAGGACGATCGCCTGGCGGCCTATCCTTATCTCGGGTCCGGGCACGAGTATCTGGAGAAAGTTCCGGGCCGCGCGCCGTATCTGAAGGACATTCACGTCTTCAACCCGGCAGCATTTGTCAGCTTCGGCCTGCCGATCGGCGACGTTCCAAGCTTCAAGCGCGACATTCCGGGGATCACGGCCAGGGTCAGCCGCGATCTGTTCCTGGCCGACCTTGCATCTCACGAGGCGCGCATCAACGGAGAGATCGCGGAGGATTTCACCGCCGAGCTCTATGCACCGGCTGTCTGGCGACCGCCGCAGCCCGTCGCGGCGGAATAGCGAGGATCACGACCACATCATTGATCTCCGCCGTCGTTTCCGCGACCGGCGCATGGCGGAGCCTTGTCCAGGGGATCGCGGCGACGAGACCAACATCATGAGCAAGACGACCACCATCGACAACGTCATTCCGCGCGCCGACATCGTCAAGCGTGCCGCCCGGCTTGGTGCCGAGATCAAGAATGTGAAGCTGTCGGGTGACCTTCCCGACGCGGTCATCCGTGCTGTCAACCAGGTGCTGCTCGAGCACAAGGTGATCTTCTTCCGCGACCAGGAGCACCTCGACGACGCCGAGCAGGAGCGCTTCGCGGTTAGGCTCGGCAAACTGGTGCCGCATCCGACCGTCGGCCCGAGCAAGGGTACGTCGTCGATCCTCGAGCTGGACTCGGGGCGTGGTGGCGGCCGCGCGGACCAATGGCATACCGACGTCACGTTCGTCGATGCCTATCCGAAGATCTCGGTGCTGCGCGGTGTGGTGATCCCGCCCTATGGCGGTGACACCGTCTGGTCCAACACGGCGGCCGCCTATCTCGATCTGCCTCCGCCGTTGCGCAAGCTCGCCGACGAGCTCTGGGCGGTTCACAGCAATGCCTATGACTACGCGGTGAAGTCTCGCGCCACCGACGCCGACAGAAAGCATTTCGACGAGGTATTCACCGGGACGATCTATGAGACCGAGCATCCGGTCGTGCGCGTCCATCCCGAAACGGGCGAGCACACGCTGGTGCTCGGCAATTTCGTCCAGCGCTTTGTCGGCCTGCCGAAATATGACGGCCAGAAGCTGTTCGATCTGTTCCAGTCCCACATCACGGCTCCGGAGAATACCGTGCGCTGGAGCTGGCGGGCCGGAGACGTCGCGATCTGGGACAATCGCGCGACCCAGCACTACGCCGTCAATGACTACGGCGATCAGCATCGTGTGGTGCGCCGCGCCACCATCGACGGCGAGGTTCCGGTCAGCGTCGACGGCCGCCACAGCGTGACGCGGATCAAATCGCCGAAGCCGCAAGCGGCGAAGGCAGCCTGAGCATGTCGCCTATTGGAGCAACACAATGAATGCCATCATTCGAATT
This sequence comes from Bradyrhizobium sp. USDA 3315, assembly GCF_054056795.1. Classification (NCBI taxonomy): domain Bacteria; kingdom Pseudomonadati; phylum Pseudomonadota; class Alphaproteobacteria; order Hyphomicrobiales; family Nitrobacteraceae; genus Bradyrhizobium; species Bradyrhizobium sp. USDA 3315. The sequence continues at coordinate 3,595,294 of NZ_JBSRYP010000001.1, forward strand.
CTGCGCGCGCGGCGAGCCGCTGCGCGCCGGGCGGCGCGATTGCTGCTGGCCGGCGTCTTTGCGTTGGGCCTGATCGCTTCGGCCTTCGCCGAGCCACCGCTCGAGAAGACCGAGATCCGTTATCAAGGCTGGGCCGGGCAGGTGACGTTCACCGAGCTCGCCGAGGACCTCGGCTACCTCGCGCCGCTCAAGCTCAAATGGGTCGGCAACACCATCAGCGGACCGCAGGACATCCAGACCGTCGTCACCGGCGACATCGACGTCGGCGGCGCTTTCTATGGCGCGATTATCAAGCTGATCGCGGCCAAGGCACCGATCAAGGCGGTGGTCGGCTACTACGGCTCCGACGCGAACACCTATTACGGCTACTATGTGAAGGATGACAGTCCGATCAAGACGGCCCGCGACCTGATCGGCAAGAAGGTCGCGGTCAATACGCTTGGCGCCCATCTGGAGTTCGTGCTGCGTGAGTATCTGGCGCGGAACGGTCTTAGCGCCGGCGAGGCCAAGCAGGTGACATTGGTGGCGGTCCCACCCGTTACCGGCGAGCAGGCGCTGCGGCAAGGGCAGGTCGAGGTGAGCGCGCTCAGCGGCGTGTTGCGCGACAAGGCGCTGGAGCGTGGCGGGATCTGTTCGCTCTTCAACGATACCGATCTGTTCGGACAGTTCACCGGCGGTGCCTATGTGCTGCGGGAGAAGTTCATCAAGGACAATCCGAACACCGCCCGCAAGCTGGTTGAGGGGATCTCGCGCGCGATCCAGTGGGCGCAGACGGCGCCGCCCGATGAAGTGCGGGCTCGCTTCAACCGGATCATCGCGGAGCGCAAGCGCAACGAGGACGCCTCCTCGATCAAGTACTGGAAGACCACCGGCGTCGCGTCCAAGGGCGGCGTGATCTCGGATGCTGAGCTGCAGGTCTGGGTCGACTGGCTGGTCAAGGATGGCCTGCTCAAGCCGGGCCAGATCAAGGCCTCGGACACCTACACCAACGAGTTCAACTATTTCCGTCCCGGAAAGACGGCGGAGGCGCGATGACGTCGGTCAAGATCAGCTTTGACAAGGTCCGCAAGGAGTTCGTCACCCGAGGCGAGGGAGGCCGGCCGGCGGGCCATTTCACCGCGCTCGAGGACATCACGTTCGACGTCCGCGCCGGCGAATTCCTTGCCCTGGTCGGTCCAAGCGGTTGCGGCAAGTCGACATTGCTCGATCTGCTCGGCGGGCTCGCAACGCCGACCAGCGGCCGCATCCTGCTCGATGGCCGGCCGATCATCGGTCCCGGACGCGACCGCGGTGTCGTGTTCCAGCAATATGCGCTGTTTCCATGGCGCACCGCCGTGCAGAACGTCGAGTTCGGGCTCGACATTGCCGGCCTCAAGCCGAAGCAGCGCGGAGAGATCGCGCGGCACTTCCTCGACTTGGTCGGGCTGTCCGGCTTTGCCGACCGTTACCCGCACGAGCTTTCCGGCGGCATGAAGCAGCGTGTCGCGATTGCGCGGAGCCTGGCCTACGATCCGGAAGTGCTGCTGATGGACGAGCCGTTCGCCGCGCTCGATGCCCAGACGCGCGAAACGCTGCAGGGCGAGCTGCTGCGGATCTGGCGTGCCACTGGCAAGACCATCATCTTCATTACCCATGGCATCGACGAGGCGATCGTGCTCGGCCAGCGCGTGGCGGTCATGACGTCGCGTCCGGGGCGGATCAAAGAGATTGTCGATATCCCCGCGGCCTTGCGCAGCGAAGCCGAGGACGTGCGCTCGCTGCCGGAATTCGGCCGCGTGCGCCATGAGATCTGGAGCCTGCTCCGCGAGGAGGTGCAGAAGGCGCAGCAGGGGCAATCGGCGGGCAGGGTCAGCGCAGGCCGTGCCGACCGTGAAGTAAAGGGAGTCGCTCATGTCTAGCCTAGAGATGCTGACATTGCTGGAGCTCGCGCATGGGCGGCGAGACGAGCACCCGGCGGCCGCGCGGTCACCGCTGGTGAGCGCGGCCCGCGCCGCGGCCCGCGGTCTGGCAGCTTTCGGGCGCCGCTCCCTGCTGCTGATCGCCCTTCTGGCGATCTGGGAGGCCGCGCCGAGGCTCGGCTTGATCGACGCGGTGTTTCTGCCGCCATTCTCTGATGTCATCGCCGCAGGCTGGCAGCTCGCGCAAACCGGCGAGCTCTATGACGACGCCTCCGCGAGCCTGCTCCGCGCCCTGAGCGGGTTTCTGGTGTCGGTCGTGTTGTTCGTCCCGCTCGGGCTGGCCGTCGGCTGGTACACAAGGCTCGGCGATCTGCTGAACCAGTTCATCGAGATTTGCCGCAATACCGCGCCGCTCGCGCTGTTGCCGGCGTTCATCCTGCTGCTTGGCATCGGCGAGCTCTCGAAGGTCACGATGGTGGTCTATAGCTGCGCATGGCCGCTCCTGCTCAACACCATCGCCGCGGTGAAGCAGGTCGATCCGCTCTTGATCAAGTCGGCGCGGACCATGGGCGCGACCCCGCAGCAGCTGTTCCGCAAGGTGATCCTTCCGGCGGCGCTTCCGACGATCTTTGTCGGCATTCGCCTCGCCAGTGCGTCAGCCATGCTGGTGCTGGTCGCATCCGAGATGGTCGGCGCCAAGGCCGGTCTCGGCTATCTCATCATCAACAGCCAGTACAGCTTCCTGATCCCGCAGATGTATTTCGGCATAATCGGGATCACCGTGATTGGGTTGGCATTCAATGCCGTCCTGGAGGCGTTGGAACGGCGCTTGATGCTATGGAAGGCACAGATCTCGGCGTGAGATCGTGGTTCAGGCGCCGCTCGGACTGTTTCGTGCGGTGGCCTGCGTCACAATCCTGTTCGGCGGCACGTCCTTGGTCAGCCAGACGTTGCCGCCGATGGTCGACCCGCGGCCGATCGTGATCTGGCCGAGTATGGTTGCGCCGGCGTAGATCACGACGTCATCCTCGACGATCGGATGGCGGGCGTCGCCCTTGATCACATGGCCCTCGTCGTCGGTCGGGAAATGCCGCGCGCCGAGCGTGACCGCCTGATAGATCCGGACGTTGTTGCCGATGATGGCGGTTTCGCCGATCACGACGCCGGTTCCGTGATCGATGAAGAATCCGGAGCCGATCCGGGCGCCGGGATGGATATCGATGCCGGTCCTTGTGTGGGCGATCTCCGACATCAGGCGAGCCACCAGCCGCGCGCCGATCTGGTAGAGCAGATGCGCAAGGCGATGGTGGATGATGGCGGTCATCCCCGGATAGCCGATCAGGATCTCGGGAAAATTCCGCGCCGCCGGGTCTCCAACGAATGCCGCCCGCAGATCGTTGATCAGAAGTCCGCGGACCGACGGCAGTTGGGTCGCGAATGCGCGTGTCAGCTCGATCGCCTCTTCGTGCCCAAAGCCCGGCTCCAGCTCGTCGCCAACGAACAGCGCGCCGCGATGGATCTGCGCGCTGAGCGAATCCAATGCTGTGCTCAGCGTATTGCCGACGAAATAGTCGATGTTCTCGCCGTCGAGGTCCGATTGGCCGTAGTGGCGCGGAAACAGCGCCTCGGTGAGGCCATCCAGGATCGCCTCCAGCGCGTCGCGCGAGGGGGCACGGCGAGCCTCGCCGTCTTGCCGGATGCTGTGGGTCTCCTCCCGCGACGTGCGCAACTCGGCCACGATCCGGTCGAGCTGCCAGCGGCCTGGTGGTCTGCTGACCGCGCCGGCCGTTGACGGAGGCGATGCTGGCGGCAATTCGCGTTTCATGCTGCACCCTTTCTCTGTCCTAACGGACATGCGCCAGAGGAATGCTGACTTCGGCCAATAGGTCGAGATCGGCGTGATCGATCTGGACATACTGTCCATTCCAGTAGGTGAGGCCGGACAGCCGATGCGACAATTCCATGCTGGCGAGGCGGCCCACGATGATGCCATGGGAATTCCGCTCGATGATCTCCTCGACCTGGCATTCGATCATCGCGAGCGACCGCTGCAGCAACGGCACGCCCGAGGCTCCATGGGTCCAATCGGTGCCCTCGAAGCGTTCCCTGCCTTTCAGCCGGCCATTGCTGAAGCGCTCGGCCAGGGCCTGCTGGTCGGAGCCGAGGATGTTGACGCCGAACAGCCGATGGCGGGCGATCGGTGCGAAGGACGATGCCTGCCGGTTGATGCTGACCAGCAGCCGGGGTGGGCTGGCGCTGAGCGACGTCAGCGAGGTCACCGTCATGCCGGTGATGTCCTCACCCTGTCCTGCGGTGATGATGCAAACGCCGCCCGGGAGGCGGCGCATGACAAGGCGAAATTGACGCTCGATCTCGTGGTCGGCATCCACAAGATGAATATCCGGCTTGCTCATCGGGATTCTCCCTTGCATTGCCTCGCCGGATTGGACCTCGCCAGAGCGTTTTCGAGCGAAGTGGATACCGGTTCGCGTGAAGAAAACGCATCAAAACAACAATCCAGAGCTCCGTTCCGATTCGATCGGAGTGGGGCTCTAGAAGAAGCCCTTGGCGGGTAGCGGCGTGCCGCTGATCTCGTATTGTCCGATCGAGCGCGCCTTGAAGGTGTTTGGATTGTGCGACGCCAAGGTGCGCGCGTTGCGCCAGTGGCGGTCGAAATTGGTCGCCTTCTTGGTGGCCGATGCGCCGCCGACATCGAACAGCAGGCTGCCGCTCCGGATCGCGAATTCGTCCGCAACGATCTTGGCCTTGGCCGACAGCAGCGCGGCCTTGTGCGCGGCATCGACGGCGCTTTCGTCACCTGCATCGAAGGCGTCGGTGGCGGCATCGAGCGCCTCCCCGGCCGCAAGCACCACGGTCTCGGCGGCGAATGCGCTGCTGGCGATCTGACCGATGGTCTGTTGCAGCAGCGGGTCGTCCGCCGGGACCTCACTCGGCGCGTAATAGAACGTCCGCTTGCGGGTCCGCACCAGGGCGCTGGCGTCGCGCAGCACGGCGCGCGCGATGCCGGCATTGATCGCGGTCAGGAACAGCTGGGCAAATGTGTTGGAGTAGGGAATGCCGTAGCCGGTATCCGGTGCATCGAACACGACCTCCTGGCGCTTGACGCGCACGTTGCGGAAGTGGGTGGTGCCGGTCGCCGTCAGCCGCTGCCCGAGACCGTCCCAGTCGTCGATCAGCTCAATGCCCTCGCGGTTCACCGGAATCAGCACGGCAGCATTGGTGGCGGATGTGTCGGCGGTGCGAACGAGGACGTAGTCCGAATACAGTGTGCCGGTGCTATAGTATTTCGTGCCGTTGAGCAGGTAGTCGTCGCCGTCGGCAGTGAGTGTCGTGTTCGGCGTGACATTGCCGACCTTCGGCGTGTCGAGCTCGGTCGCCGCGAGCCCGATGATCGCGCCGTCGGCAACTGTCTTCTGCCACTGCCTGTGCTGATCGTCCTTCGGCCGGCGCACCAGGCGTTCGACGACGCTGAAATGGTTGCGCAGGATATGCGCGACATTGGCGTCGGCCTCGCCGAGACCGATGACGATCTCGAACAATGCGCGAATCGACAGGCCGGCACCGCCGGCTTCGATCGGAAGCCGCAACGCGCCGAGGCGGGCCTTGCGAATGAGATCGACTTGCGCGAACGGCAGGACGCGCTCGCGTTCGCGGTCGGCGGCGCCTTCCGCGATGCGGCCGAGCAGCGCGTCGATATCGGGTGCGCGGCTGTGAAGGCGGTCGGAAGGCTCCAGCGAGGTGGCGGACAGAGGCTTGTTCATTGGTATCACCCAAATGGCGTTGATTGATATGACGGCTACTGATCAGAGCTGGGCCAGGTGGTCGGTGACTTTGATCGGCTCCGGGAGCACCTTGCGCGCGACCAGCCAGTCGGCGGCCCTTTGCAGCTCGGCGAGGAAGTTTTCGTCGTTGGCGGCGAAGTAGCGATACTGCCGGTTCAGCGCGATGAACTGGTCGCGGACCTGGTCGCTGTACTTGCCGGCCTTCTGCGCGATGTATTCGGCATCCTTGCTGTTCGCGGAGATCCACTTGCCTTCGGCGCGGAAGGCATCGTTGACGGCCCGGACCAGCGCAGGATTGTCGGTCGCAAATTTTCGGGTGGTCAGGTAGGACGTGTAGTCGATCTGGAACTCGAGATCGCGACCTTCCAGGAAGATGTCGTGCGCCTTGTATTCGAGCCGCGCGATATCGACGCCCGGGCTCCACATCGACCAGGCGTCGACCTTCCCGGAGGCCAGCGCCGGCGCTGCGTCCGGCGGGTTGAGATAGACGAACGTCACCTTGGAGCGGTCGACCTTGTGCTTCTCGAGCGCGGCAACCAGCAGGAATTCGCCGAGACCCGAACGGTTCACCGCCACCGACTTGCCGACGAGATCCTCGACCTTGTTTATGCCAGAGTCATCCCGCGCGATGATCGCCGTGGTGCGCGGCTCGTAGACCACGAATTGGGTGAACACCAGCGGCGAGCCGGCGATGATCGCGGCGAGTGCCGGCGTCGTGCTGCCGCCGAAGCTGAAATCGGCGCTACCGCCGGTCACAGCCTGCAGCGTCGGCACATGATTGGGGAACGGCCCGAGCCACTCGACCTTGATGCCGTCCCTGGCCAGCAGCTTCTCGAACTCGCCGCGCTCCTTGGCGATCAGATTGAGGCCGCTCAAACCCCAGGTCAGACGCACCGTGTCGGTGACGCGGCCGGTCGCCGCATGCGCCGGCTCGGACAGGTCAAAGCCGGCAAGCGCGCCGATGCCGAAGGCGGCGCCGCCAAGGAAGCTGCGACGGGTGGGGTTGGTGAACCGGGGGATAGACATTGAGTGGTCCTCAGGCAGGAATGGGGTGAGAGGTGTCGACGCCGAGCTCCGCCAGCAGGTCGGTGCGGGCGATCGGCGCTGCGCCGTTACGTTTCATGCGATGCTCGAACGCGATCCGGCCCTCGCGCATCACCAGGATGCGGTCGGCGAGCGCGATCGCCTCGTCGACGTCGTGGGTGACCAGGAGCACGCCGGGTCGATGGACGGCGACCAGCTCGCGCACCAGATCGTGCATGCGAATGCGAGTCAGCGCATCGAGCGCTGCGAACGGCTCGTCGAGCAAGAGCAACTCGGGTTCCTGCACCAGCGCGCGCGCCAGCGCCACGCGCTGCGCCTGTCCGCCCGAGAGGTTGCGCGGCCAGTCATCGAGACGGCCGCCGAGTCCGACCTCGGTGAGCGCGGTGGCGGCGCGCTGACGGGCGTCGCTCGCATTGAGGCCGAGCGAGACGTTGCGCCACAGACTGTCCCACGGCAGCAGCCGGTGCTCCTGGAAAACGACGGCCGGCCGCCGTGGTGCCGTGATGCGCCCGCCGTCGATCGCATCGAGGCCGGCCAGCGCCCGCAGCAGCGTGGTCTTGCCGCAGCCGCTTTCGCCGAGCAGGACGACGAACTCGCCGCGCTCGATGCGCAGGTTGAGGTTCTCGATCACCACGCGGCTGCCATAGGCGCGATGCAGTCCCGTCACCACGACGGCCGGCGCAATCGCGGCCGGTGAGGGCACGGCGTGCAGCGTCATCGCGCGCCCCCATAGTTCGGATGCCAGGCTAATAGCCGTCGCTCCAGGGCGCGCGCGATGCCGTCGGCGGCGACGCCGATCAGCGCATAGATCACGATCGTCAGCACGATCACGTCGGTGCGCAGGAACTCGCGCGCATCCATGGCGAGAAAGCCGATGCCGGACTGGGCGCCGATGGTCTCCGCGACCACCAGTGCCAGCCACGCGGTCGCCAGCGCATAGCGCACACCGGTCAGGATCGAGGGCAGGGCGCCGGGCAGGATGACGCGCCGGATCAGCTCGAGTGTCCCGAGGCCCTGGACGCGGCCGAGCTCGAGCAGCTTCGGGTCGACCTGCCGGATACCCAGCGTGGTGTTGATGTAGATCGGGAAGGCGACGCCGAGCGCGACCAGGAAGACCTTCTGGGCTTCGCCGACGCCGAGCCAGACGATCACCAGCGGCAGCGCGGCGAGAAACGGGATCGCGCGGATCATCTGGATGCTGCGGTCGATCGCGGCCTCCGCGATCCGCGAGAAGCCCACGAGGATACCGAGCGCGAATCCGACGCTGCCGCCGATCGCAAAACCGGCCGTTGCGCGCAGCAGGCTGACGCCGAGATCGTTCAGCAGGCTTCCGGACGTCGCCAGCTTGAATGCCGTGCGGACGACCTTGCTCGGTGCCGGCAGCACCTGCGGCGAGAGCCAGCCGGCCTGCGCCAGCAATTCCCAGACGATCAGAAGCACGACCGGGGCGAGCCACGACAGCAGCAGCATGCCGCGCCGGCCGATCTCTACTCGTGGCTTCCGGGACGGCGATGCCGTTTGAACGCTGCGCGGCGTTGAATCAAACGCGATCGATGACGCAGCCTGTTCGAGGTTGCTCAAGTCTGTTCTGTCCTCGTCTAACATTGCGCGCGAGCATCATTGATCGCGCGCGGCATGGTTCGCCGTTCTCTCGATGAACGGCGCGTCGCCGCACGAAAGAAGGCGTTGTTTAGGTCGCGCAAACTGTCCCACGAATTTTCTCGAACAGAAATAGAGCCGTATTCCAATTGTCGCTGCGTCCGGAGTTTTCTGGTTTATCGGCGCGCGCGGCGCGGCAAGGAAAATCTTTTGATGCGCCGCTGCTTGATCTGTCGCCGTGCTTCTTTGAAAACACGCCGACGTAACGTCAGGGAAATCGGAGAGACGGCATGTCGACACGACCGCTTCGCTTTGGCATCTGGGCGCTGGTCCATGGTTCGCGCGCGGCCTATCAGGATCCGGAGGAGCCGTATGACGCATCGTGGGAGCGCAATCGCGACCTCGTGCTTGCCGCCGAGGCACTGGGCTACGATTCCACGCTGATCGCGCAGCACACCATCAATCCGCATCGGGAGGATTTCGATCAGCTCGAGGCCTGGAGCGCGGCGGCGGCCGTTGCGGCATTGACCAGCCGGATCGAGATCATCGCGGCCATCAAGCCCTATCTCTATCATCCGGTGGTTCTCGCCAAGCTCGCGCTCGGGATCGAGAACATCAGCCGCGGACGCTTCGCGATCAACCTGGTCAATGCCTGGAACCGGCCCGAACTCGACAAGGCCGGCATCGGCTTTGCCGAGCACGATGCCCGTTACGCCTATGGCCGCGAGTGGATCACGATTGTCTCGCGCCTGATGCAGGGCGAGCGGTTGACCTACAAGGGCGAGCATTTCGACGTCCGCGATTATCTGTTGCGGCCGACGAGCCTCTACCGACCGCGACCATTGATCTATGTCGGCGGCGAATCCGAGCCGGCGCGCGCTTTGGTCGCCGACCACGGCGACGTCTGGTTCATCAATGGTCAGCCGCTCGAGGATGTCGCGGGCCTCATTGCCGACGTGGCGGCGCGGCCGCGGACGTCGGCGCCGCTTCGCTTCGGGCTGTCCGCCTTCGTCATCGCGCGCCAGACGCAGGCCGAGGCCCAGGCCGCCTATGAGCGGCTGCTTGAGCTGTCGCGGAAGGACGCCTCGATGAAGGTGATCCAGCGACAGAACACCGACCCGAAGGTCGTGATGATGCAGACCATGCAGAAGTCGGAGCGGATCGGCAGCAACGGCGGCACCGCTGCCGGGCTGGTCGGCAGCTATGATGACGTGGCCGCCCGAATCGGGGCGTTCCATGCCGCAGGCATCGAGTTGTTCATGCTGCAGTTCCAGCCTTTCGAGGCCGAGATGGAGCGCTTTGCGAAGGAGATCATCCCGCGCGTCCGCGCAGCGTCATCTGCTGCGAGTGACACCCCACCACTGCTGGCGAGCTCGCGGTAACTGCGTCACGCGGTTGCGGCGGCTTCCGTCTGACGCGCAAAGCGGCTGATCGGCCGAGGCAGGCCAAAATGCTCACGCAAGGTGGTGCCGGCGTAATCGGTTCGGAACAGACCGCGGCGCTGCAGGATCGGCACCACGTTGTCGACGAAGACCTCGAGCCCGGTCGGCAGCACGTCCGGCATCAGATTGAATCCGTCGGCCGCGCCGGCCTTGAACCAGGCCTCGATGTCGTTGGCGATCTGCTCGGGCGTGCCGACGATGATGCGGTGTCCGACCCCGCCGCCGAGCGCGCGCAACAACTGCCGGACGGTGAGGTTACCGCGGCGCGCAAGGTTCACCGTGCCCTGGAACATGGTGTGGTTGGCGTTGGCCAGCAGCGGCAGCGGATCGGGTAGCGGCTTGTCGAGCTCAAGGATCGCAGGATCGACCTGCAATGTGCCCGCGAGACGCGCCAGGCTGTACTCGATCGGAACCAGCTCCCACAGCTCATCCTGCCACCGTCTCGCCTCGGCTTCGGTGCTGCCGATCACTGTGGCAAGGCCCGGCAGGATGACGATGGAGTCGCCGGCGCGGCCGTAGGTCGCGGCGCGGGCGCGCAGATCGCGCGCATAGGCGACGCCTTCCTCGATCGTCTGCGCCAGCGTGAACACAGCTTCGGCCTGCGCGGCAGCGAGATCACGTCCGTCGTGCGAGCCACCGGCCTGCACGGTCACCGGGCGGCCTTGCGGCGAACGCGGCACGTTAAGCGGACCGGCCACGGCGTAATGGGCGCCGCGATGCGCGATCGGATGAACCTTCGACGTATCGACAAATCGCGCCGAGGACTTGTCGCCGACAAAGGCGTCGTCCTCCCAACTGTCCCACAGCGCATGGACGACCTCGGCGAACTCCTTGGCGCGCTCGTAGCGGGCCTTGTGCTCCAGCACGTTGCTGAGGCCGAAATTGCGGCTGGCCGACGCGTCGGCAGTGGTTACCGCATTCCAGCCGGCGCGGCCGCCGCTCGCGAGATCCAGGGTCGCGAAGCGGCGCGCGATGTTGTACGGCTCGTTGTAGGTGGTCGAGGCGGTCGCGATCAGCCCGATATGGCTGGTCGCCGCGGCCACCGATGCCAGCACGATCGTCGGTTCCATCGACATGAAGGAGCGGTAGTCGATGCGGTCGGTGATCGCCGGTGTGTCGGCAAGGAAGATCGCATCGAGCTTGCCGCGCTCGGCGATCTCAGCCACGCGCACATAATGGCCGACGTCGAAGCAGGCGCGAGGATCGCTTTCGGGCAGCCGCCACGCCGACGCATAGACGCCGGAGTGCAGCGGATTGACATTGAGATGAAGCTGACGATCGGACATGGCTGCCCCGCATTGAGGTGAGACGACTCACGAAGTATCGCCTGTCAGGCCACATGAAAACGAACGGCCGGCGCGTGCATGCAAAAAGAAATATCCGTCTCCGCTGCGCGATCTGCGAACAAATCCGGTGTCGATCTTCTGCGATGAACGGAACGTCCTCTCCGCCGCCGCATGAATATTCTGCCACGTGCCGCGGCAGGGGAAGCTTCGTCCAAGTCTGCGCAAATATCTGAAATTGCCAGGGCAGCCTGCGCGCGTAACGATGCTGTTGCGGCGCGTTGCAAGCAATCGGTGCCGCCCGGAGAACTGAACGATGACAGTCCACGAGCGACGCGCCGAACAGCGAACCGCGCCAGGCGGTTCGGTCGAATTCGACGCCGACGTGCTGGTGATCGGCGGCGGACCGGCAGGCACGTGGGCTGCGGTGAGCGCAGCCGAGTGCGGCGCACGCATCGTGCTCGCCGACAAGGGATTTTGCGGCACGTCGGGTGCCACCGCGGCTGCCGGCACCGGCGTTTGGCATGTTGATCCCAAGCCGGGGCTGCGCGAGGCCGCGATGGCCAATCGCGAAAAGATGGGCGGGCATCTACAGGATCGCCGCTGGATGGCGCGCGTGCTCGACCAGACCTACGAGGACAGCAATCGTCTGGCCGCCTGGGGTTACCCTTACCCGGTCGACGACAGCGGCACGTCGCAGCGCAACTCGCTGCAGGGGCCGGAATACATGCGCCTGATGCGCAAGCGCACCAAGCAGGCCGGCGTCACCATTCTCGATCACAGTCCGGCGCTCGAACTGCTGGTGGATGACGACGGCTCGGTTGCGGGAGCCAGCGGGGTGCGCCGCCAGAAGCACGATCGCTGGATCGTGCGCGCCAAGGCCGTCGTCATCGCGACCGGGGGCTGCGCGTTCCTGAGCAAGACGCTGGGATCGAATGTGCTGACCGGAGACGGTTATCTGATGGCCGCGGAGGTCGGGGCCGAATTCAGCAGCATGGAATTCTCGAATCCCTATGCGATCTCGCCGGCGTTCGGCTCCGTGACCAAGACGCTGTTTTATGGCTGGGCGACCTTCAGCTACGAGGACGGCAGCGTCGTTCCCGGTGCTGCATCCAAGGGCGGGCGATCGGCGATTGCGCGCGCGCTGCTTCAGGGACCGGTCTATGCCCGCCTCGACAAGGCCGACGACGACGTGCAGCGTCACATGCGCGCATCGCAGCCGAATTTCTTCCTGCCGTTCGATCGCACCGGCATCGATCCCTTCAGGGAGCGTTTCCCCGTCACCTTGCGGCTCGAAGCCACCGTGCGCGGCACCGGCGGCCTTCGCATTGTCGACGATAGCTGCGCCACCAGCGTGCCGGGACTCTATGCCGCCGGTGATGCAGCGACGCGCGAATTGATCTGCGGCGGCTTCACCGGCGGCGGCAGCCACAATGCCGCCTGGGCGATGTCATCGGGGACCTGGGCCGGATGGGGCGCTGCCGGCTATGCAAGGCAGCTGGGCCCGGCACGTCAACGACGACTGGCGTCCGCCGGTACCGTCGCGTTCCGAAGCAAGGCGGGTCGCGCGTTTGAGCCCGCCACGCTGACAAAGGCGGTCCAGGACGAGGTCTATCCGTTTGAGCTGAACTACTTCCGGCATGCCTCGCGTCTCGAAGGCGCCCTCGAGCGGCTGGATGCGGCGTGGGTCAATGCATCATCGGCCGATGCGGCGAGCAAGGACGATCTGCTGCGCGCCCGCGAGAGCGCGGCCATGCTGGCGACGTCGCGCTGGATGTACCGCAGCGCGCTGGCGCGGAACGAAAGCCGCGGCATGCATCGCCGCGACGACTATCCCGATCAAGACGACCGCCAACGCCATTACGTGACGAGCGGCGGTTTGGACGAGGTCTGGACCACGGTGCGGCCGCATGCCGATGCCAGCTACGCAGAGGCCGCGGAATGATCGAGGTGATCGACGCCGAGCGCTGCACGTCCTGCGACATCTGCGTGAATGTCTGCCCCACCAATGTCTTCGACAAGACGGAGGGGATTCCGGTGATCGCCCGTCAGGGCGATTGCCAGACCTGTTTCCTCTGCGAACTGTATTGTCCCGAGGACGCGCTTTACGTGTCGCCTTATGCGGAGGAGCCTCGCCCGACCGACGTGGTCGCGTTGCGGCAGACTGCCGCGTTGGGCAGCTACCGCCGCGCGGTCGGCTGGACCGACGAGACGCGCGATCTCCGCGGCATCGACCGCAGCTATCTGCTCTTTGGTCATTGAGCCCGGGCTGTGCCCGGCGACCGAAGCCATTTCCCAATTGGACCGACTGAATGAATGTACATCAATCCCTGACGACGGCGCAGCATGTTGCGCCGCTGCCGTCGATTCCGCTCGCTTCCAACGCGAGCGAAGCCATGATCCGCTTCGAGGCCGTCTCGAAGGTCTATCCGGCCTATCGCGGCAAGCCGAGCGTGCATGCCTTGCAGGCGATCGACTTCGCGATCCCGCGCGGCTCGATCACCGGCGTGATCGGCCGCTCCGGCGCCGGCAAATCGAGCCTCGTCCGCCTCATCAACGGGCTTGAGAAGCCGTCGAGCGGCCGCGTCGTCGTCGATAACAGCGAGATCTCGGCGCTTGCCGGTCGCGAGCTGCGCCTGGCGCAGCGCTCGATCGGCATGATCTTCCAGCACTTCAACCTGCTGTCGTCGCGGACGGCGGCGGACAATATCGCCTTGCCGCTCGAGATCGCCGGCTGGTCCACGGCCGACATCGCCGTCCGTGTGGCCGAGCTGCTCGAGCTCGTCGGCATTGCCGACAAGTACGATCGTTATCCCTCGGAATTGTCCGGCGGCCAGAAGCAGCGCATCGGCATCGCCCGCGCGCTGGCGACTCGGCCGAATGTGCTGCTGTCCGACGAGGCGACGTCGGCGCTCGATCCGCAGACCACGCGTGCGATTCTGGACCTGCTGGCCAACATCAATCGCGAGCTCGGGGTCACGATCGTGCTAATCACCCACGAGATGTCGGTTGTCCGCCAGCTCGCCAAGGAGGTTGCGGTGATCGACGGCGGCCAGGTCGTCGAGCGAGGTCATGTCGCGGAGATCTTCACGCATCCCCGCCATCCGGTCACGCAGGCGTTCCTTTCCGAGGTGATCGGGGACTGTGTTCCGGTCTCGCTGGCGAGCCGCCTTTCGCCACAGCCGGTTGCCGGCGGGCAGACGGTCCTTCGCGTGCAGGTGCGCGGTACTGAAGCCGGCGACACCGTGGTGGCGCGGCTTTCGCGCGAACTGTCCCATGACGTGGCGCTGCTATCGGCCCGCATCGATGAGATCGGCGGCCAGCACGTGGGTTCGCTAATCCTTGGCATTCCCGGCGGTGAAGCCGCGGCCAGGCAGGCCCTGGCCTATCTTTCTCAGCATGACATTCTGGTGGAGCGTCTCGGCTATGTCGCGTGAACTCATCAACTTGATCGTTCAGGCCACGGGCGAGAGCCTTTTCATGGTCTCGGTGGCCGCGCTGGTTGCGACCGCGCTGGGCCTTCCGCTTGGCGTCTTCCTGGCGACCAGCCGGAAAGGGGAGCTGTTCGCCGCGCCGTCAGCCAATGGCGTGCTCGGCGTCATCGTCAATGCCGCCCGCTCGACGCCGTTCATCATCCTGGTGGTTGCGATCATTCCGTTCACGCGGCTGATTGCCGGCACCTCGATCGGATCGGGCGCGGCGATTGTGCCTCTCACCATCGCAGCAGCGCCGTTCATCGCCCGTCTGGTCGAGGCGGCGATCCGCGAGGTCGATGCCGGTCTGATCGAGACGGCGTCCTCGTTCGGTGCAAGCCCGCTGCAGATCGTGTTCAAGGTCCTGATCCCGGAGGCTTTGCCGGGCCTGGTGCTGGCCCTGACGCTCGCGGTGGTCAGCCTGCTCGGCTACTCTGCAATGGTCGGGGCCGTCGGAGGCGGCGGCCTCGGCGACCTCGGCATTCGCTATGGCTATCAGCGCTTCATGCCCGAAATGATGCTGGCGGTCGTCGTCGTTTTGATCGCGCTGGTTCAGACCGTGCAGACCGCCGGCGACTACCTGGCGCGCCGCGTCAACCGCCGCCTGCGCCATCGCTAGGCAGCGCCGTCACGATCCCTTCGGCGCCCAGATCCTGACGTCGCCGGTATCGACCTTGCGTGGCAGCAGACCTTCGGCCGTGAAGGTATCGGCGATCCGCTGCTGCTCGGAAAGGCCGGCCGCGGTGACTACGCCGACCTTGTAGGAGCGGTGGCTGTTGGCCTCCTCCACCGTGGCGGCGTCGATGCCCCACAGGCCGGCGAGCAGCGCCGCGGCGTCGTTCGGATTGGCTTTGACCCAGGTGCCGGTTTCGACCAGCCTGGCAAAGATGACATTCAGTGCATCGGCCCGCTTTTCGGCGAATGCGGCCGAGGCAAGATAGTAACGCTTGTAGTTGGCGAGCCCGCCGATGCCGTCGGTCAGGATGCGCGCGCCGGACTGGCGTTGCGCGCTGCTGAGGAACGGATCCCAGGCGACCCAGGCATCGACATTGCCGCTGACGAATGCCGCGCGGCCATCGGCCGGCGTCAGATAGGCCGGCGTGATGTCCTTGAAGCACAGTCCGGCCTTGGCAAGTACCGCCAGCAGCAGGAAGTGGCTGCCCGCGCCCTTGGTGACCGCGACCTTCTTGCCCTTGAGATCGGCCGGCGCTTTGATCGCGGAATCCTTCGGCACCAGAATCGCCTGCGCCGATGGAGAAGCGGCTTCCTCGGCGACGTAAGCGAGCTTGGCGCCGGCGGCCTGGGCGAAGATCGGCACGGTGTCGGCGACGTCGGCTCCGAAATCGATGCTGCCGACATTGATGGCCTCGAGCAGCGGCAGGCCGCTTGTGAACTCGTGCCACGACACGGTGATGCCGAGCGGCGCCAACGCCTTCTCCAGCGCGCCGTTGGTCTTCAGGATAGCGGTCAGCGTCGACGATTTCTGGTAGCCGATCCGGATTTCCTCGGCGGCCGCAGGCCGAACCAGCGAGGTCATCGCAAGCAGCCCGATGGCGGCGACAGCAAGACGGCGCGACATCGCAGTCGCCGATGATGCGGCCTGCGCTTGCGGGATGAGGCGGGCAAAGATGGGCATGGCACGTCGTCCTTAGCCGGTTCGATCTGTTGCCATTTGTGTGCAATCGGTGCGCCGGAGGCAATCGCGGAGAAGTCGTCCGAACGAGTGCAATTTTCTCTGCAAGCGAAGTCCGCGAGAAAAGCATTTTTTTCTGCGCGTTGCAGCTGGCATCAGCAGATAAGTCGCTCGCTGCGCCAAGATGCCCGGCCGGCTCCATTCTCTTTTCATCGCGGCCACAGCAGCGGCGACTCGTCATCGGGAAAAATTTGGATTCTCATTTCATTGATTTCGTCCCCGGCGCGAGCGATGAACTTGATAGCGAGTTCAGTTCCATGGAGACAAAGATGTTGCTTCGATCCATTTTCGCTCTTGCAGGCGCTGTTGCGATCTGGTCGACCGCCGCCGCGGCAGAAACGATCAAGATCGGCGTGACGCCCGGGCCGCATGCGCAAATCCTCGAGGCCGTGAAACCGATCGCGGCGAAGAGCGGGCTCGAGCTTCAGCTTATCGAGTTCTCCGACTATGTCGTTCCGAACGCGGCGCTCGACGCCGGCGACATCCAGGCCAACTCGTTTCAGAACCAGCCTTATCTGGACAACCAGAAAGCCGATCGCGGCTACAAGATCGAGCAGGTGGGACTGACGGTCAATTTTCCGATCGGCGTCTATTCGCGCAAGCACAAGAACTGGGCCGACGTTCCTGACGGAGCCAAGGTCTCAATTCCCAATGATCCGACCAATGGCGGCCGGGCGCTGCTTCTGCTGCGCGACAAGGGCGCAATCAAGCTGAAGAGCGACGTCGGTTTCAAGCCGACCGTTATCGACATCGCCGACAATCCCAAAAACCTGAAATTCGTCGAGGTCGACGCAGCCCAGGCGCCCCGGGCGCTCGACGATGTCGATGCGGCGGTCATCAACACCAACTATGCGACACAGGCCGGTCTCGATCCGGTCAAGGATCCGATCCTGCGCGAGGATCCGAAAGGGCCATACGTCAATCTGATTGTGGTTCGCTCCGCCGACAAGGACAAGCCGTGGGTCAAGATCCTGGTCGATAGTTACCACACGTCTGAGATCAAGGAATTTGTGCTCACCAAGTTCAAGGGCGCGGTGTTGCCGAGCTGGTAGTCGCCGACCTGACTGTTGAGGAAGAGCCATGCGCATCTTGATGACGGCGGTTGCCGCCGTAGCATTTTTGATCGGCACCGCCAGGGCCGGGACCATCCGGGTCGGCGTCACCGCCGGACCCCACGCGGAGATCCTTGAAGTCGTCAAGAAGGTGGCGGCCGGCCGCGGGATCGATATCAAGGTGGTCGAATTCACCGACTATGTGATCCCGAACCAGGCGCTCGCGCTTGGGGATCTCGAGGCCAATTCGTTCCAGCACGAACCTTATTTGAAGAACCAGATATCGAAGACCGGCTGGAAGATCGTCAAGGTCGCCAACACGATTGCGTCGCCGCAGGGTGTCTACTCGTTGAAATACAAGAAGCTGGCCGATCTTCCGGATGGCGGGCGGGTGGCGATCGCCAACGATCCTTCCAATGGCGCGCGCGGCCTGATGATCCTTGCGCTGCACGGCGTGATCAAGCTCAAGGACCCCAACAACGTCGCGTCGACCATTGCCGACATCACTGACAATCCGAGGCATCTGCGCTTCGTCGAGCTTGATGCCGCGCAGTTGCCGCGTTCCCTGCAAGATGTCGATCTGGTCTCGATCAACAACAATTATGCGGTTCAGGCCGGGCTCAATCCCGCCACCGATGCAATTGCCCGCGAGGCGGCCGATGGCCCGTGGGTCAACATCGTTGCCGTGCGCGAGGCGGACAAGGACAAGCCCTGGGTCAAGCAGCTGATCGATGCCTACCATTCCGAGGAGGTCAAGGCATTCCTCGAGAAACGCTTCAAGGGCACCTACATCGCAACCTGGTGACGGGCGTTGACCGCCCATCGCCAGGAGGTTTCCAGGCCGATCTATTCGACGGCTTCGGTGCGCGCTGCCGTCGAGGCGCGGCGGAAGCCGGCGCCGGGATGCGTGGCGTCAAGATAGGGTCCGCGTCCGGGGAACAGCTTCTCGCGGAGCGTGCCTTCGCGATAGGCTGTCTTGTAGACTCCGCGTGACTGCAATTCCGGCACGACGAGGTCGACGAATGACGTCAGTGATTCCGGCGCGACGAGGCGGAACAGGTTGAAGCCGTCGACGTCGGTTTCGTCGGCCCAGGCGATCAGCTCATCGGCCACGTCCTGGGGTGAGCCGACCACGAATGGCGAGCGTGCGCCGATCCGGCTCAGCGTCGCGAGATCACCGACCTTGACCGGCCGCTCGCTCCGCAACGTGAAATTCTCGACCATCGACTGGATCGCGTTGCTCTCGACATATTGTACCGCCTGATCGGGACGATAGTTCGAGAAGTCGATGCCGGTCCAGCCCGAGAGCAGAGCCAGCTGGCCGGCTTGATCGACATACCCTGCGTACTCCTCGAGCAGATCGTTGGCCTCCGCGCGCGTCGGGGCAACGATCACGGTCGCGCCGGCGAACAGGCGGATATCATAGAGATCTCGTCCGAACGCCTTGGCCGCTTCCCTGATCTCGCGTACGGCACGGGCCAGAATGGGCCTGGTCTGGCCGTTGAGGAAGATCGCCTCCGCGTGCCTCGCCGCGAAGGCGCGGCCGCGCTTCGAGGTTCCCGCCTGATACAGCAACGGTGTGCGTTGTGGCGAGGGTTCGGCGAGGTGGATGCCTTCGACCTGGTAATGAAGTCCCTGGTGCCGCACATTGTGGATCCTTGCCGGATCCGTGAACACGCGCGCTGTCCGGTCACGGCGAACCGCGCCGTCCTCCCAGCTGCCTTCCCATAGCTTATAGCTCGCAATGAGAAACTCCTCGGCCGCTTCGTAGCGTTCATCATGCGCGCGGTTGGCCTCAAGGCCCATTCCGCGGGCGCCGCTGTCGAGATAGCCGGTGACGGTGTTCCAGCCGATCCGCCCGCGAGTGAGATGATCGAGCGTCGAGAAGCGGCGGGCGAACTGGTAGGGATGCTCGTAGGTGAGGTTGGATGTGATGCCGAAGCCGAGATGCTTCGTTGCGTAAGCCATGGCGGAGACGAGCAGGGTCGGCTCGGCGTTCGGCAATTGAACGGCGTGACGCAGCGCAGTGTCAGGACTGCTGCCGTAGACGTCATAGATACCAAAGACGTCGGCGAGGAAGATGCCGTCGAGCAGGCCGCGTTCGGCGGTTCTGGCGTAGTCGACCCAATAGTCGAGCGAGTTGTAGTTAAGTGAAGTGTCGCGCGGATGCGACCAGAGACCGGCCTAGTTGTGGCTCGGCGCCATCATGTTGAACGCGTTGAAGCGAAGTTCCTTTGGTCTGGTCATTGCGCAATTCCGCTAATTGAGGACTGAGAGGTGATTTATCACGTCAGCTGCGCGGCTTTATTTTCTATATGGAAAGACAGGATCAAAATCGTGCTTTGTCTTCGATCCGGCGCAGCAGAGATTCGTTTGTTCGACGTCGTCGTGCTGTTCGAAATGACGGTATGCACGACATTGCGTACTGATTTGCAGGCGCGATCGGCAGATGACTCATCAGCTCCACTGAGCCGTTCAAACCGGCGGAGCAGTGAAACAAATGTTACGCGACAGGCGCCGCGGCTGAAAAATTAGCGACGCCATCAGACGCGCGGCCAGCACGCTCATCGCTATTTTCTCCGATGTCTCGACAGTCGCGGACGCTGCTGCGCATCATTCTTTGCCTTTTGATGCTGGGTCCACGGATTTCAGGAGAATTTCGAGATGCCGATCGAAACCAAGAATGTCGAGACGCTCGCCTTGCATGGCGGATCGTACCGGTCCGACCCGGCGACCGGCGCCGTCGCCGTTCCGATCTACCAAACGACGTCCTTTCAATTCGAGAATACCGATCACGCATCGCAGCTGTTCGCCCTGGAGGCGATCGGACAGATCTACACCAGGATCAAGAATCCGACGGCTGACGCGTTCGAGGAGCGCCTAGCCGCGCTGGAAGGCGGCGTTGGCGCGCTGGCCGTGGCGTCGGGCCAGTCGGCGACGGCTTACGCGATCTTCAACATCGCGCAAGCCGGCGACAATATCGTCTCATCGACCGATCTGTACGGCGGCACCTGGACGCTGCTGTCGCAGACGCTGAAGCAGTTCGGCATCGAGGTTCGCTTCGTCGATCCGGCCGATCCGGAAAACTTCCGCCGGGCGACCGATGCGAAGACCCGGGCCTATTTCGCCGAGACGCTGCCGAACCCCAAGCTCAAGGTCTTCCCGATCAGGGAAGTCGCGGATATCGGCCGTTTGCTCGGCGTGCCGCTGATTCTCGACAACACCGCCGTCCCGCTCATTGCGCGCCCGTTCGAGCACGGCGCAGCGATCGTCGTCTATTCCGCGACAAAGTATATCGGCGGCCACGGCACGTCGATTGGCGGAGCGATCATCGATGGCGGCAATTTCGACTGGGCGGCGCACGCCGAGCGCTTCCCGCTGCTGACGCAGCCGGACGATGCCTATCACGGCGCGATCTGGACCGAGGCAGCCAAGCCGCTCGGTCCGATCGCCTACATCCTGCGCGCACGCGTGAAGCTGCTGCGCGATCTCGGTGCCGCGGTCGCTCCCCAGAACGCATTTCAGTTCATCCAGGGACTCGAGACCTTGCCCCTGCGGCTGCGTCAGCACAACGAGAACGCGATCAAGGTCGCGAATTTCCTGGCACGACATCCCGCCGTTTCGCACGTGATCTTCCCCGGACTGCAGAGCGGGGAGGACCGGCGCCGCGCCGATCTCTATCTGAAGGGCGGCTATGGCGGGCTGGTCGGCTTCGAGCTGAAGGGGGGCGTCGAGACCGGCCGTCGTTTCATCGATGCGCTGAAACTGTTCTATCACGTCGCCAATATCGGCGATGCGCGCTCGCTGGCGATCCATCCGGCATCGACCACCCATCAGCAACTGAGCGGCGCAGAGCAGCTCGCGGCAGGCGTGACGCCCGGCTACATCAGGCTTTCGGTCGGCATCGAGCATCCCGACGACATCCTCGCCGACCTCACCCAGGCATTGACTGATGCTGAGGCGGGAAGCAGCGGCCGCAAGGCGGCCTGATCGATCCCTGAAGACGGAGTCGAAACCGAGACCATGAAGACATTGTTGCGCCTGGCGCAGGCGGCTGGCGTGCTGCTTGCCATGACTGTTGCCGCCGTTGCGGACGAACCTCTCAAGATCGCGACCAGCGCCGGCCCGGTCGGTCAGCTGGCTGGCTTTGCCGCCAAGCTCGCCAAGGACAAGGGGCAGGACGTCAAGATCGTCGAGCTGTCGGACTGGGTCGCGTTGAACGAGGTGGTGAACAGCGGCGACGTCGACGCCAACCTGTTCCAGCACGCCACCTATCTCGCGATCCAGAACAAGCAGCGCGGCTTCGACCTGGTCCAGGTCGACAAGGTCGGCGTGATCGCGCCCGTCGGGCTGTTCTCGAAGAAGATCAAGTCGCTCGAGGAGATCAAGTCCGGCGACAGCGTTGCGATCCCGAACGAGCCGCTCAACGGCGCGCGTGGCTTGATCCTGCTCGAACGCGCCGGACTGATCAAGCTGGCGCCGGGCAAGGGTTTTTCGGTCAATCGGTTTGATATCATCGAAAATCCCAAGAACCTGAAGATCGTCGAGCTCGATCCGGTGCAGACCTACCGGTCGCTCGATGACGTCACGCTTGCGCTCGTCAACATCACCTATCTGATACCGGCCGGCGGTGATCCAAAATCGGCGCTGGTGATCGACCGCACGGTCGATGACGGTCTCGTGCTGCGCTTTACCGCGCGGTCGGACAAGAAGGACGATCCGCGCCTGAAGGCCTTCATCCAGGTCTTCAATTCACCCGAGGTCAAGCACTTCATCGAGGAGAAGCTGCCGGCGTTCATTCCGGCCGGCTTCGGCAGCTAGAGCTTTCTCGAGCGAAGTGGACGCCGGTTCGCGGCGGGAAAGCGCGTCAAAAACTAGAATCTAGAGCCCCGTTCCGATTCCATCGGAACGGGGCTCTAGACGCGCGCGAAGGATGCGAGCCGCCGTTCCTCGTCGGCGCGCACCGGCAGAGCGGGCGCTGTCATGCTATCACTCTGTGCGTGATCCTGTCGCACGACATGTGCGGCGTGGGCAGACTGACGTCAGCGAGGCGATGGATCACATCTGCCGCGGTCTCGATTGGGCATGCGTCGCGGCAACGAGCGGTCAGCCGTGAGGACCAAACAGAAAGAGTTCGTGCATGTCCTTGCCGTCGGGGTTGGCGGCACGCGCCAGCCGCCGCTGCCATCTCTTCAGCGGCGTGCCGCGCGATGAAGGACGTGGAGCCAAGAGGATGTCCGCACCCAGAGCCTCCTTCGCATTCCGAGCCGTTCGATGAACGATAACACGCCCCTGTTCGGGACGCGCGCGAAACTCGGCGGCGCCGCGAACTTTGCAATCAGACGCGCATGGCGAGGCGTTTTGCAGCAGAGAGATGCTCTCGCGATGCGGCGCCAGGAAAATTCATTCCGGGCAATGTTGCCCGATCGCCGGGCTTATGGAATTGTCCGACCGGATGGTCAATAAATAGCGGTTCGGAGGCGGGGCTGTGGTCCCGGAACCTTGCGACTATTGACTAACATCTTTGGACGATGGCCGAACGGCCGCCTGGTGAAACGGACAAGACATGGCCCGATCGCGCGCCAAGGACTATGACGACAAGCGCCTCTCGATGCTGCATCGTTCGGCCGAGCTGTTTGCCGCATCGGGATATGTCGGCACGTCGATGAACACCATCGCCGATGCCTGCGGTGTTTCGAAGGCTCTGCTCTATCACTATTATCCCGACAAGGAAGCGATCCTGTTCGATATCCTGTCGTCGCACCTCGCGAAGCTGGTGGCGGCGGTCCGCAAGGCGAGCGCACAGGCCGGCGATCCAGTCGCACGCTTCAGGACGATCGTTGCGACCCTGCTCGAGCTCTACCGGCATGCCGACGCCGAACATCAGGTCCAGATCTCAAGTCTCAAGCTGTTGCCGAAGGACAAGCAGCAGCCGCTGCTCGCAAGCGAGCGGATCCTGGTCGGGATCATGTCGGACGCACTCGCCGCCGCCGTGCCGGCGGCGAAGCACAAGCGCCTGCTCAAGCCGCTGACGATGAGCGTCTTCGGCATGCTGAACTGGCATTACATGTGGTTTCGCGAGGGCGGGCCGATGACCCGCGCCGAATATGCCGGTTTCGTCGCGCAGCTCGTGCTGGCCGGCGCCGACGATGCCGCGGCCGGCGCCATCCGGCCGCGCGGCAGGGCGAAATCGGCCGGCCGCGGCCGACAGGCCGAGTTGCTCTGACGCGCCTCTTAACCCCGCATCGCGTTCATGGTCAGCAGCTCGTAGGTCGCCGCGGTTTCGCCGGTGCCGGTCGTGATCTCGACGTCCCAGCGTACCTCGCCATATTGCTTGTTGCGCGGCATCCTCTCCTTCGCCGTCAGCCGCACCTGGATCTGTTCGCCGGGCTGGACGGGTTTGACGAAGCGCAGCGAGTCGAGGCCGTAATTCGCCAGCACCGGCCCGTAGTCGGGATCGACGAACAGGCCGGCCGCAAACGACAGCAGCAGATAGCCATGCGCGACGCGGCCCGGGAAGAAAGGATGCCCCTTGGTCGCTTCCTCGTCCATATGGGCGTAGAAGGTGTCGCCCGTGAAATGCGCGAAGTGCTCGATGTCGTCGAGCGTGACCTGCCGCGACTTCGAGACCAGCGTGCGGCCGATCTCGAGATCCTCATAGTGATAGCGGAACGGATGCAGGTCGCCTTCGAGCATCGGGCTGCCCTTGAACCAGCGGCCGGTGACGCCGCTCAGCATCGCCGGCGATCCCTGCAATGCGGTGCGCTGCATGTAGTGCTGGAGGCTGCGGACGCCGCCCAGTTCCTCGCCGCCGCCGGCCCGGCCGGGGCCGCCGTGAACCATCTGCGGCATCGGCGAACCGTGTCCGGTGTGCTCGCTCGCGCAGTCGCGGTCGATGATCGCGACGCGGCCGTGAAAACTGCCGATGCCAAATGCCAGTTCGGTCGCAGCCGGGATGTCGTGCGTGTAGATGGATGCGACGAGGCTGCCGCCGCCGCGATTGGTCAGCGCGATCGCCTGCTCCAGATCGTCGTAACCCATCACGGTGCTGACAGGCCCGAACGCCTCGATCTCGTGGACTGCGGATGCGGCGAGCGGCTTGGCGCAATGCAGCAGCAGCGGCGGAACGAAGGCGCCGCGCTTCGCGTCGGCATCGAGCAGCCCGAAGTTGCCGGGATCGCCGGCCACCAGTTCGGCTTCGGCGCGAAGCTTCGCGACATGGGCAAGCACATCGCTGCGCTGGCCGAGCCCGACCAGCGGCCCCATCCTGACCTTGTCGTTTTCGGGATTGCCGATCGTGACCTTGGCCAGACGGTCGCGCAGCGCCGTGATCACGGCATCGAGCTGCGCCGACGGCACCAGCGCGCGACGGATCGCGGTGCATTTCTGGCCGGCCTTGACCGTCATCTCCTTCGCCACTTCCTTGACGAAGAGGTCGAACTCCGGACTTCCCGGCACTGCGTCCGGAGCGAGGATTGCGGCGTTCAGCGAATCCCGTTCGGCGATGAACCTGACCGCTTCGCGCGCGATGACCGGATGTCGCTGCAGTTTTTGCGACGTGTCGGCCGAGCCTGTGAAGGACACCACGTCCTGGCAGGTCAGATGGTCGAACAAGTCGCCGGTCGATCCGACGATGAATTGCAGCACGCCTTCGGGCAGCACGCCGGATTCGGTGATGATCCGGACCAGTTCGTGGGCGACATAGGAGGTGACCGTCGCGGGCTTGGTCACGACGGGCACGCCGGCCAGCAGCGCGGGCGCCAGCTTCTCCAGCATGCCCCAGCACGGAAAGTTGAATGCGTTGATGTGCACGGCGACGCCGTGCAGCGGCGTCACGATATGCTGACCGGCGAATGCGCCACCCTTGGAGAGCCCTTCGACATTGCCGTCGAGCAGGACTTTGCTGTTCGGAAGTTCGCGGCGTCCCTTGCCGGCATAGGCGAACAACGTGCCGATGCCGCCGTCGACGTCGATGACAGCGTCGGTGCGGGTTGCGCCCGCATGGAACGATAGTTTGTAGAGCCGGTCCTTGTGCTGGGTCAGATAGTCGGCCAGCGCCTTCAGTAGGCCCGCGCGCTGATGGAACGTCAGCTTTCTGAGATGTTTGCCGCCGATCGCGCGGCCATAGGCGAGGATCTCGCGCATGTCGAGATCGCTCCTGGTGGTGACCGCCACCACATCGCCGGTGACGGCACTGTGAATCTCGGCTGCCGGTTCGCCCGGGCCGGACCATTTTCCGCGCACGAAGCTGTCGAGCTTCATGACGTTGCCCGCCGTCCGTGCACCACTGGATTGAGGCTGTGTCATCGCAATTGGACCTTCTGACTTGTGATCAATGATGCGTCTCGCCTTGACGGCGGAATGTTCAATCCGAACGTTCAAGCTTTGGCTCGTCCGACAAAGCGCGTCGCGCGCTTTTCGAGAAAGGCGTTGAGCGTCACGACGCGATATTCGGCGCGGATATCGGTCAACACCAAATCGCTGACCATGATGACCTCCCGTTGCGGCTTCTGGTGGCCGAAGGTTGCGTGACGTGCGCTTGGATTACTATTGACCGTCCGGTCAGTCAATTATAATCCGCGTAACGGCTTGGGATGACGACACCGGGCAATATCGAGCGAGCACGATTTCGGTCTCGGTTGCGATTTCAGATCCGGCAATAGCGTCAGGATGATCCGGCGAGCATCGTCTGTCTGCAGCAAAAGTGCCGACGCGTAAGCACGGTCCCGTGCACTCGAGCGGTGTCATGCTGCCACAAATCGGCCCCATATCACCGGCGACCTCCCGCCGCCATGAGGATTGGCCGATGACGATGCAGTCGCCGGATATCGCCGGGTTTCGGTTCTCGACCGCGGATTTCGGCGAGCGCGACCGCTTGCCGATCTTTCGCGAGCAGATCGGGCGGATGATCGTGAAGCTCGATCCGGAGCCACTGAGCGTCGGCGCGTTCCATGCCGAAGCCAATGTGCGCGAGCTGCCTGGGCTCGGGATCGGATCCTGGGCGTGCAGCAACCTCAAGATCGCACGGTCGCGCGAGCTGCTCGACGGCAATGACGACCTTGTGCTGACGATCATCACGAGCGGCAACGCCCGCGCGTCGCAGCGCGGCCGCGACATCGAGCTGGGCCCGGGGCAGGCCGTGCTGGAGTCGAGCGCGGAGGTCGGCAACATAGTGGTCCCGGTCTCGCCGAGCCGTTTCGTCGGTCTCAGGCTGCCGCGCAAGGCGCTGGCACTGCTGGTCCGCGATCCCGAGGACATGCTGAACCGGCCGTTGCCCGCGAACACCGAGGCGATGCGTCTGCCGGCGCTCTACATCAGGGAGCTTGACGACAGCTACCAGCTCGCGACGCCCGAGCTGCGCGGCGCCGTCGTCCGGCATCTGGTCGATCTCGGGCGACGTCGCAAACAGCGCTCTCCGCCGGCCTGTGTGCTGTCGCGCACACAACATCGCCGCCCAATCACGTCCGCTGCGGGCGATTTCAGACGTCAATGCACGACAACGTGTTTCACATTGTTGCCCGATGTCGCATATGTCCAATCCCCTGTCGCCTCAGTCCGAGCCTGCCAATCGTCTCGCGCTTAAAAGGCAGCCCCCCGGTGATCGTTGCAATCGGCGGATTCGTCGACTGCGATGCATTGAGGCGGCTTGAGACCATCGAGGAGAATGTGATGAAGTTTGCACTTCGAGGATATTTTCTTGCGCTCGGCGCGAGCCTGGCCTTGTCCGGCGCCGCCATGGCACAGGATATCAGTGTTGCCGTGGTCGGGCCGATGACCGGCTCCGAGGCGAGCTTTGGCCAGCAGTTCAAGAACGGTGCTGATCTCGCGATTGCCGACATCAATGCGGCGGGTGGCGTGCTTGGCAAGAAGCTGAAGCTGGAGGTCGGCGACGATGCCTGCGATCCGAAGCAGGCGGTGTCGGTTGCCGAGAAGATGGCAGGCGCGAGGATTCCGTTCGTCGTTGGGCATTTCTGCTCATCGACCTCGATCCCTGCGTCGGACGCCTATGCAGAGGGCAATGTGCTGCAGATCACGCCGGGCTCGACCAATCCGCAATTCACCGAGCGCGGGTTGTGGAACACGTTCCGTGTCTGCGGCAGGGATGACCAGCAGGGCACGGTTGCGGCCGCCTATATTATCAAGAACTACAAGACCAAGAACGTCGCGATCATCCACGACAAGACGACCTACGGCAAAGGCCTTGCCGACGAAACGAAGAACGCCATCAACGCCGCGGGCGTGAAGGAAAAGCTTTATGAGGCCTATACCAAGGGCGACAAGGATTTTGCCGCCCTGGTGTCTCGCTTCAAGAAGGAGTCGATCGATTTCGTCTATGTCGGTGGCTATTATGCCGAGGCTGCGTTGATCCTGCGCCAGATGCGCGAGCAGGGCGTCAATGCGGTGCTGATGGGCGGCGACGCCCTGGTCGACAAGCAGTTCGCCGCGATCGCAGGTCCGCTTGCCGAAGGCTCGCTGTTCACCTTCTCGCCCGACCCGCGCAAGAAGGTGACCGCGGCCGCGACCTTGAAGAAGTTCAAGGACAAGGGCGTCGATCCCGACGGCTACACGCTCTACAGCTATGCCGCGTTCCAAATCTGGAGCCAGGCCGCGGCCCGTGCCCAGACCACGGACGCCAAGAAGGTCGCGGCGGCCATCAAGGCCGGAAGCTGGGATACCGTGCTCGGCACGATCAGCTACACGCCGAAGGGTGACATCACCCTGATCGACTACGTCGTGTACCGCCGCGACAAGGACGGCAACTACGCCGAACTGCCGGTCGGTCAATGATCACCAGAGCGTTTTAGCGCGAACCGGGTACCGGTTCGCGTGAAGAAAACGCGTCAAAGCAAAATCGAGAGCCTCCGTTCCGATGCAATCGGAACGGAGGCAACCCTGGCCAGGCTGAATCGTTTCCCGCCGCGGCCGTGACCGGCGCATCCGGTCACACGTTCCGGGCAAAGCGCGCAGCGCCGGGGATCGGCGTGAGCCATTCGACGGCGCGATCGGTATAGATCTCGGCTTGCGGCTGCAATCCCTCCATGCTGTCGAGCGTGCCGGCTTTCACCACGACCTTGCCGGGCATCAAAGCGGTCTTCGCCAGCAGAGGGGACCCGCAGCGCCCGCAGAAATGACGATGGACCGGATGGCCGCTGTCGCCCTTATCGACGAACACCACCGTCTCGCCCGACTGCTGGTAGTCGGCTTCGCGGATCACGAGGTTGAACGAGAACAGGCTGCCGCTTTGCCGCTGGCAATGTGTGCAATGACATATCGCGATGCTCCGCGGTTCGCTCTTGAGCGTGTAACGCACCGCGCCGCACAGGCAGCCGCCGTTTCGTTCCTGCATGCTGGTTTCTCCGTTACGATGACGCCGTCGCCGGGACAGGGACGCCGCCTCAGGCGTCGCCAATCACGGCATCGATGAATGTGGTGGCGGATTCCCTCAACTGCTTGCGGCTGTATCCGGCGCGCTCCATCACGGCGAGCCCGCGCGTGAACGTCACGATGACGCGCGCCAGCCGGTTCGCGTCGGCCGTGCTGCGCCTGTTCGGCGCCGCGCTGATGGCCTTGCCGACCAGCTGCTCGAGCCGGGTGAGCACGTCCTGCACGCGCTGACGCACATCCGCGCTCGAAACGGACGCGTCCAGCGCGGTGCGCGTCGTCAGGCAGCCCCGCTGCGGCGTGCCGTCGGTCATGTTGACGATGATCATGTCAAAGAAGTCCCTCAGTCTCGCTGCGGTATCGCCCTGCGCCAGCGCGCCGCCGGCCGCGTCCAGGAATTGCGCGGCATACTGGTCGAAGGCGCGCAGGAAGATCGCTTCCTTGTCGCCATAGGCGTTGTAGAGGCTGCCGCGCTGGACGCCGGTCGCGGCCGCGAGGTCCTGCATGGTCGCATCGTGCAGGCCCTTGCGCCAGAACACATCGAGCGCGGTTGCGATCATCTCGTCCTCGTCGAACTGACGCACGCCCACCATTCGATCCACTCCATCGGGTCATTCTTGACACAATCGTCAATATTGACAATGATGTCAAGAATGAAGCCGAGGAGATCCGGATGATTACCGCAATCACGACGTTCAAGCTGCCGAAGCCGATCACGCGCGAGGAAGCCCGCAGCATCTTCCTGAGTACCGCGCCGATCTATCGCGGCATTCAGGGGCTGTTCCGAAAGACCTATTTGCTGTCCGCGGACGGGATGACGGCCGGCGGTATCTATTTCTGGAACTCGAGAGTGGAGGCGGAAGCGCTGTACACCGATGCGTGGCGCGCCCGCGCACGGGAGAAATATGGCGCCGATCCGATCGTCACCTATTTCGAGAGTCCTGTGGTGGTCGACAACCTTGCCCAGCAGATTGTTGCCGACGATTAGCAACGAAGCGGCGGTGGCGGATGCGCATCACAGCGCATTGAGCGCCTTGCGCGACGGAGCGAGCGGCAGCCATTCCGGAATCTGCCGCCTGGCGAGCCAGTACGGACGCCAGATCGCGCGCCAGGTCGGGCGGTCGAGAGGCGCGGTGCCCCATCTGCGTTGCTCGACCTCCATCCGCAACAGGCCGTGGCTATGCAGCCATTGGCGCGCTGCCCACCAGACCTCGCGCGGCATCTCGGCGTTCCGGATACCGGTGAGCTCGGCGATACCTGGCAACGGACCCTCAAAACGCGCCGCAACTCTCAGGGTGGCGACACGTTGCCCGCTCCGCCTGACGCTCCACAGCCGCGAGCGATTGTGGGCGAGGTTGGGACCGTAGGTGCGCAGGCAATTCTGCATCGCTTCCGCCTCCTCCGAAATATCCGTGGTCGAGTTCAGCGGGATGAAGTCGTAACCGTCAACGCGGCCCGGCCGCAGCCACATATCCGCGATCTTCTCCGAGCCGAGGCTGACATGCAGCGCGATCATCGTGCGCCACGCATCGGCGGCCGCGAGCGCCGAGCCGATCTGCATGCTCGGCGTCCACCTCCGGTCGATCAGTGTATGTCCCAGCGTCGCCGGCTGCGTGGAGAACCAAGCCCACAGGCCGACGAGCGGCAATCGCGCAGGATCGGTGCGTGGCGGCGCCCGGACCAGCTCGCGCGCGATCCAGACCGCCGCCGGCCCATGTGCGAGCTCGGCAACCGCCGCGACGGATTTCAGCCAGATCGGCGCGAGCTTCGGTGACGGCGGCAGGTGGTTCGCGATCTGCCGGCGAAACAGCTCGTCATCGGGCAGTCCCGTGATCGGAGCGGTGAATGCTTCCGGCGGCAATCTGCGCAGCCACAGCGGAATGCCCGCCGCGGCCGCGGCGTCCGCGAGCGAGCGGCCGTCGATGACGCATGCGCGTGCGCGCGCCGAAGCGATCCCGGCTCGCGGGACCGCCAGCGCGAACAGCAGCGCAGGAAAGCTCGCGGCAAGGTCCGCAAGACGCGTGTGCCGCATGGCCAGCGCGCGGACCTTTCCCTGAACGTGTGGATGATACCTCCGCAGCTGATGTTCGAGCAGCACGGAGCGTGTGGCCTCGCGACGAGAGGTCACCTGAAGCATCGAGGTCATGACAAAAGTTCCGCAAGCGCGGAGCCCAAGGCCCGCGGCAGATTCGATTGCGTGTGGGTGTTGCGATTTTACCCGGGATCCGATCCCGGGACGCGCGTCAAATATCGCGCGGCGAACCCGGGAAGCGCACAGACCTGAACATCGTCGCCTCCTGCGTTGAAGTTGCGGAGCGCTCCCATAGCCTATTTCCCGCCGATAGGCAACGTGAAGCTGTGCATTGCATTTTAGCGATGTGGTGCGTGCGCGATGAGAGACCACACCGCGGCGTCGGCCGCCAAGGTCTCTTCACGATCTCGGTCAACGACGCTAGTCTGATGAGGGGCTAACAAGAAACGCAGGCGGGAGGCCATAATGACCCAACAACAATCCTCCGATCCAGGCTCCCCGGCACTGCCACGCCGCAGGCTCGGCCGCACCGGGCTCGATGTCTCCATTCTCGGCTTCGGCACAGCACCGCTCGGCGACCTGTTCGCACGGCTCGACGACACTGCTGCGATCGCAGCAGCGGAGCGGGCGTTTGCGCTGGGCGTCAACCTGCTGGATTCCTCGCCGCTCTACGGCCATGGCCTCGCCGAACACCGCAGCGGCACCGCGCTGCGCCGCGTGGCGCGCGACGACGTCGTCGTCTGCACCAAGGTCGGGCGCTGGATGGACCCGTTCCACGGCCGCGGCGACGGCTCCAATTTCGCCGGCGGCGCGCCGCATCGCGCGGTGTTCGACTATTCCTATGACGGCACCATGCGCTCGGTGGAGCAGTCGCTGCTGCGGCTCGGCACCGATCGCATCGACCTGCTGCTGATCCACGACGTCGACGTCTGGACCCACGGAGCTGACGCGATCGAGGCGCGGTTTCGCGAGGCGATGGAGGGCGCCTATGTCGCGCTCGACAAGTTGCGTTCCGAGCGCGTGGTCAAGGGCATCGGGATCGGCGTCAACGAGGCCGAGATGTGCGTGCGCTTCGCCAAGGCCGGAACGTTCGACACCATGCTGCTTGCCGGCCGCTACTCGCTGCTCGAGCAACCCGCACTCGCCGAATTCCTGCCGCTGGCGCAAGCAAAGGACATCGGCATGATGCTCGGTGGCGTCTTCAACTCCGGCATCCTGGCTACCGGCGCGGTTGCCGGCGCCAAGTACAATTACAAGGACGCGCCGCCGGACGTGATGCAGAAGGTGGCGGCGATCGATCGGGTCTGCCGCGCCCACAACGTGGCGCTGCCGACCGCGGCGCTGCATTTCGCGCTCGGCCATCCGGCGGTGGCAAGCCTCGTGCTCGGCGCGCAGAAGCCGCAGGAGGTCGAGCGCAACGTCGCCGCGTTGTCGTCGCCCGCGCCTGCCGCGCTGTGGCGCGACCTGAAGAATGAGGGGCTGCTCGACCAGCATGCGCCGGTGCCGGCATGATGCGGATCGACGCCCATCACCATGTCTGGACCCTGGCGCGCGCGGATTACGGCTGGCTGACGCCCGAGCGCGGGCCGATCTACCGCGACTTCGGCCTGGCCGATCTCGCGCCGCATCTCGCCGCGGCCGGGATCGAAGGCACCATCCTGGTGCAGGCCGCGCCGACTGAAGCGGAGACCGCATTTTTGCTTGATATCGCAAAAGGCGCCGAGCAGGTGCGCGGCGTGGTCGGCTGGATCGACTTCGACGCCGCCGACGCCGCGGCGCGGATCGACGCGTTTGCCGGGCGCGAGCTCCTGGTCGGTCTGCGGCCGATGGTGCAGGACATCGCCGATGACGACTGGCTGCTGCGCCCCGAACTGGCGGCGCCGCTCGAGGCCATGGCGCGGCATGACCTCGTCTTCGACGCGCTGGTGCTGCCGCGCCATTTGCCGCGGCTCATTCAGGTGGTCGATCGCCATCCGGACCTGCAATTCGTGCTCGACCATTTCGGCAAGCCGCACCTTGCGACCGGCGACATCGCAGCCTGGAAGGACGACATCGCAAGCCTCGCCACACGATCCAACGTCGTCTGCAAACTCTCGGGCCTTGCGACCGAGGCGGCACCGAACTGGCAGGTTGCCGACCTCAGCGAGGCCGTGGATCATGCACTGGCATGTTTCGGGCAGCAGCGGATGCTGTGGGGCAGCGACTGGCCCGTCGTCAATCTCGCCGGCGGCTATGCGCACTGGTTCGCGGCGGCGGAGACCTTGCTGGCTGATTTGTCAAGTGACGCGAGGGCCGCGATTTTCGGCGGCAATGCGGCGCGCATCTATTTGTCAAGCCGCGGACGGCCAACATCCCGGAAATAGATTGCGGCCCGCGCCCAATTTGATCCACAGCGCGCCTTGATGAATCAATCCGGGATGGTTCATAAGCGGCCTCCGCGCCATCGGTGATCCGGCGGCGCAACGGAATTTCAGAGAGACGGGCGTGGCAAAGATTCATCATCAGATTGCGCAGGAGCTGGGGGTTCGCGACGAACAGGTCGAGGCGGCGGTGACGCTGCTCGACGGCGGCGCCACGGTGCCGTTCATCGCGCGATACCGCAAGGAGCTCACCGGCGCGCTTGATGACGCCCAGCTGCGCACGCTGGAAGAACGGCTGACGTATTTGCGCGAGCTCGAGGAGCGCCGCACCGCGGTGCTCAATTCGATCCGCGAGCAGGGCAAGCTCGACGCCGCGCTCGAGGCCCAGATCATGGCCGCCGATAGCAAGGGCCGGCTCGAGGACATCTATCTGCCCTACAAGCCGAAGCGTCGCACCAAGGCCGAGATCGCCAAGGAGGCCGGCCTCGAGCCGCTCGCCGATCAGCTTCTGACGCAGCCCGAGAGCGATCCGAACGAGGCCGCGACGCCCTTCGTCAATGCCGAGAAGCAGGTGGCCGACGTCGCCGCGGCGCTCGACGGCGCGCGCGCGATCCTGGTCGAGCGCTTCGCCGAGGATGCCGACCTGATCGGCGCGCTGCGCGAGGAGATGTGGTCGAACGGCATCATGGCCTCGACCGTCCGCACCGGCAAGAAGACCGAAGGCGAGAAGTTCAAGGACTATTTCGATTTCTCCGAGCCGCTGCCGAAGCTGCCGTCGCACCGCATCCTGGCACTGTTCCGCGGCGAGAAGGAAGAGATCCTCGACCTCGCCATCAAGCCGGAGGCGCAGGAGCCGGTCGTAGGCCAGCCCGGCCTCTACGAGCTCAAGATCATGAACCGCTTTGCGATCTCGAACCAGGGCCGCAAGGGCGACAAATGGCTGACCGAGACGGTGCGCTGGGCCTGGCGCACCAAAATCCAGATCCACCTCAACATCGATTTGCGGCTGCGGCTGTGGACCGCGGCCGAGACCGAGGCGGTGCGCGTGTTCGCCTCGAATCTGCGCGACCTCTTGCTCGCGGCGC
Organism: Bradyrhizobium sp. USDA 3315; assembly: GCF_054056795.1. Taxonomy (NCBI): domain Bacteria; kingdom Pseudomonadati; phylum Pseudomonadota; class Alphaproteobacteria; order Hyphomicrobiales; family Nitrobacteraceae; genus Bradyrhizobium; species Bradyrhizobium sp. USDA 3315. Next base: position 3,629,440 of record NZ_JBSRYP010000001.1, read on the forward strand.
CGGCCGGCGCGCGCGCCACCATGGGGCTCGATCCCGGCTATCGCACCGGCGTCAAGGTCGCGGTGATCGATGCGACCGGCAAGGTGGTGGCGCATACGGCGATCTTCCCGCACGAGCCGCAGCGGCGCTGGGATGAGGCGCTCGCCATTCTCGGCAAGCTCGCGATCGAGCATGGCGTCGAGCTGATTGCGATCGGCAACGGCACCGCCTCGCGCGAGACCGACAAGCTCGCCGCCGAGCTCGTGAAGCGGCTGCCCGAGCGCAAGATGACCAAGATCGTGGTCTCCGAAGCCGGCGCGTCGGTCTACTCGGCCTCGGCCTTCGCCTCGAACGAATTGCCCGACCTCGACGTCACCATTCGCGGCGCGGTCTCGATCGCGCGGCGCCTGCAGGATCCCTTGGCCGAGCTGGTCAAGATCGATCCGAAGGCGATCGGCGTCGGCCAGTACCAGCACGACCTCGGCGAGGCCAAGCTCGCCCGCTCGCTCGATGCCGTGGTGGAAGACTGCGTGAACGCGGTCGGCGTCGATGCCAATACCGCCTCGGTGCCGCTGCTCGCGCGGGTGTCGGGCATCGGCCAGGGACTGGCGCAAAGTATCGTGCAGCACCGCGATGCCAACGGCCCGTTCAAGTCGCGCAAGGCGCTGAAGGAGGTGCCGCGGCTCGGCCCGAAGGCGTTCGAGCAGTGCGCCGGCTTCCTGCGTATCAGCAATGGCGAGGATCCGCTCGATTCATCCGGCGTGCATCCGGAAGCCTATCCGGTAGTGCGCCGCATCCTCGAGGCGACCAAGAGTGACATCAAGGCGCTGATCGGCAATGCCGACGTGGTGCGGGGTCTCAAGCCGCAATCCTTCGTCGACGATACGTTCGGATTGCCGACCGTCACCGACATTCTGCGCGAACTGGAAAAGCCCGGCCGCGATCCGCGTCCGGCGTTCAAGGCGGCGGTGTTCAAGGAAGGCGTCGAGGAGGTCAAGGACCTAAAGAAGGGCATGATCCTCGAGGGCACCGTGACCAACGTCGCCGCGTTCGGCGCGTTCGTCGATATCGGCGTGCACCAGGATGGGCTGGTGCACATCTCGGCGATGTCACGGAATTTCATCAAGGACCCGCGCGAGGTCGTGAAGCCCGGCGACATCGTCAAGGTCAAGGTGCTGGACGTCGAGGTCGCGCGCAAGCGCATCGCGCTGACGCTGCGGCTTGACGACGAGATCGGGCCGAAGAAGGACAATGCGGCGCCGTCGCGCGATTTCTCCCGCGGCTCCGGCAAGATGACGTCGTCGGCTCCGCGCCGGCCGCAGGAGCAGTCCGGCGGCGGCGCGCTCGCCGACGCACTGCGCCGCGCGGCCGAGAAGAACGGACGCGGCAAGCCGACCTGAGCCGCGGAGGAGGGCGGCGAGCCGAGTTCGCCGCCCTGTTTTCAATCGACTGCATGACACGTCTGGCCGACTTGTCTAAGCTGTCCCCGTCATCCTGAGGTGCGAGCGGAGCGAGCCTCGAAGGATGAATCGGCCATACTGGGGCCGTACATCCTTCGAGGCTCGCAAGAGCTCGCACCTCCAGCGACAATGGCTACGCCATTGCGCGGGGATGACGGGGCGGAAGGCCATCCCGGCTACAGCTCTCCGGCAGCAAACCTCGCCAGCGCATCCGCGACGCCCTTGCCGTAGGCCGGGTCGGCCTTGCTGCAATTCGCGACGTGCCGTTCCTGGATGTGCTTCGATGCATTGCCGACCTGACGGGCGGTGTTGTCGAACAGGGCCTGCTTTTGCGCGGCATTCATCTTGCGGAACAGGTCGCCCGGCTGCTGCCAGTGGTCGTCATCCACGCGATGATCCCAATGCGCAGCCGCGCCTGACAATTCGAATGGCGGCTCGTTCAGCTGCGGCTGGTCGGTCCACTCACCATGGCTGTTCGGCCAGTAGGTCAGCGTGGCGCCCAGATTGCCGTCGGTGCGCGTCGCGCCATCGCGATGATAGCTGTGGAACGGGCATTTCGGCGCGTTGACCGGGATCTGGTGGTGGTTGACGCCGAGCCGGTAGCGCTGCGCGTCGCCATAGGAGAACAGGCGGGCCTGCAGCATCTTGTCCGGCGAATAGCCGATGCCTGGCACGACATTCGCCGGCGTGAACGCCGCCTGCTCGACCTCGGCGAAGAAGTTCTCCGGATTGCGGTTGAGCTCGAAATGCCCGACCTCGATCAGCGGATAATCCGCCTTGGGCCACACCTTGGTCAGATCGAACGGATTGAACGGGAATGCCTTGGCCTGTGCATCCGTCATCACCTGGATGAACAGCGTCCAGCGCGGGAAGTCGCCACGCTCGATGCTCTGGAACAGGTCGCGCTGGTGGCTCTCGCGGTCCTTGCCGACCAGCGCCTCGGCCTCGGCGTCGGTCAGGTTCTGGACGCCCTGCCGGGTGCGGAAATGGAATTTCACCCAGACGCGCTCATTGTCGGCATTGATCATGCTGTAGGTGTGGCTGCCGAAGCCGTGCTGGTGACGGAAGCTTTTCGGGATGCCGCGCTCGCTCATGACGATGGTGACCTGGTGCAGCGCTTCCGGCAGCAGCGTCCAGAAATCCCAGTTCATGTCGGGGTCGCGCACCCCCGTGCGCGGATGCCGCTTGATGGCGTGGTTGAGGTCGATGAAGCGCAAGGGGTCGCGGAAGAAGAACACCGGCGTGTTGTTGCCGACCACGTCCCAATTGCCTTCATCGGTGTAGAATTTCAGCGCGAAGCCGCGAATGTCGCGCTCGGCGTCCGCCGCGCCGCGCTCGCCGGCGACCGTCGAGAACCGCGCGAACATCGGCGTCTGCTTGCCGATCTCCGAGAAGATGCTGGCCTTGGTGTAGCGCGTGATGTCGTGGGTGACGGTGAAGGTGCCGTGCGCGCCGGCGCCCTTGGCATGCATCCGCCGCTCCGGGATCACCTCGCGGTGAAAATGCGCCAGCTTCTCGATCAGCCAGACATCCTGCAGCAATGCGGGTCCGCGCGGCCCCGCCGTCAGGATGTTCACATTATCGGCGACGGGGGCGCCGGAGGCGTGGGTCAGATACGGTCTTTTGGTCTCGTCGCTCATCGAAAGCTCCTTGCTGAAGGTCAGCACTTCGCCGTCCCGGCGCCCGCAGGGAGGCCAGGCGAAAGGCGATTGCATCGCGGATGGATGACGGCCGGCGAGGAAGGGAGAGCCCGGTGATCGACAAATTGTGAAGCGGGTCTGCGATCCCTCGACGCCGTCGTTGTTCTCCGACAGCTGCAGGATTAAGAACCGCGGCCGATCGATTCAACGAGCGCTATCCGCCGATTCCAGCCAAATGTCCGTCGATCCCGGCCAACGCAATCGTGGCCGCCGGTCCGGGCAACTGCCGCTCGGTATGCCGGCACGCGAATTCTAAATCCGGTGTCAGAATCTGGCGCATTTGTCAGTTGAAGTCGGGCATCGGCTTGCGTCTTCTGATCATGCTCGCGTGCGGCGATACGAGTTCGCCGCGGTACCAATCAGGGAGGGTTTCATGAAGAACAGGCTTCTCACGTGTCTCACGGCAGCGACGCTCGCTGTCAGCGTTGCGCTTGCACCCGCTGCCCTCGCCAGAGGCGGCGGTGGTGGTGGCGGACATGGCGGAGGTGGCTTCGGTGGCGGCCACGGTGGTGCCATGGGTGCCATGGGTGGTGGCATGCACGGTGGCGGCTTTGGCGGCGGCATGCATGGCGGTGGTTTCGGCGGCGGAATGCGTGGCGGTGGCGCGGCGTTCGCCGCCATGGGCGGCGGCGGGCATTTCGCGGGCGGGCACGTTGGTGGTCCCCGCTTCGTCGGTGCACCGGCAATCGGCCCGCGGTTTGCCGGCGCCGGATTCCGCGGTTCGCGCTTCTTCCATCATGGCGGCTTCTTCCGCCACCACCGCTTCCATCGCTTCGCATTCTTCGGCGCGCCCTATCTCTACGCCGGCTATGACTACGGCTGCTACCGCAGGGTATGGACGGCTTACGGTCTGCAATGGGTCAATGTGTGCGGGGACTATTGGTGATAGCCCAACCAACCGCACCGTTGTCGCGGTCGTCGCCAGACGTTCCATCCTGCCCCGGAATGGGATAGTCTGGCGGCGATCGTCGCGGGGCGGCCGCTCGGAGAGTTTGAGAACTCGGAGAGTTCGACACACCTCGGAGAGTTCAGGAATATGACCGGTGCTCACCGCCGCATTCTCGTCGTCGAGGACGATCCGGAAACCGCGGATCAGCTCGTCGAGGAGCTCACCACCAGCGGCTATGATGTGGATCTGGCGGCGAACGGCCGCGAGGCGCTGAGCCAGGGTGCGGCGCGCGACTATGCCGTGATCACCATCGATCGCATGCTGCCCGACATCGACGGCATCACGGTGATGCGTCAGATGCGCGACGGCGGCATCGCAGTGCCGTTCCTGATCATCAGCGCGCTCGGCGAAATCGACGACCGGGTGCGTGGCTTGCGCGCCGGGGGCGACGACTATCTTGTCAAACCGTTCTCCTTTGTCGAACTGCTGGCGCGGCTGGAGGCGCTTGGCCGCCGCAGCGAGACCGTTGCAAAGGAGACCATCCTGCGGGTCGGCGATCTCGCGATCGATCTGATTTCGCGGACGGCGAGCCGCCGCGGCCGCAGGATTCCGCTGCTGCCGAAGGAATTCCAGCTGCTCGAATACCTGGCGCGCAACGAGGGCCGCGTGGTGTCGCGCGCCATGCTGCTGCGGCATGTGTGGGACCTGCACTTCGATCCCTCGACCAACATCATCGACGTCTATGTCGGACGTTTGCGCCGCAAGGTCGACGACCAGCAAGCCTATCCGCTGATCCACACGATCCGCGGCATCGGGTACTGCCTCCGTGCTCCTGGCTAAGACCCTCAAGTCGTCGACGTTCCGCCTGGCGTTGATCGCCATCGGTGTCTTCGGCCTGATCGTCTCCGCGATCTTCGCCTATGTCTACTGGTCGACGTTGTCCTATGTGCGCGACAGATCCGACCGCGCGATCATGACCGAGCAGGCGAGCCTCGATGATGCCTATGCGCGGTCCGGCCGCGATGGACTGACCGCGTTGATCGCGCAACGCGTCGCGGACAAGGGCTTTGCCGATCATGTGTATTTGTTGGTCGGTCCCGGATCGACCGTGCTGGCGGGAAATCTCAGACAGTGGCCGGCGGGCGCTGCCGAGAAGGGATGGGCTGAATTTCGTGCCTCCCTGCCACAGCTTTCCTCGGGCCCCTCCCTGCTGCGAGGCGTGACGGAAACCCTGTCAAACGGCGATCGGCTGCTGGTCGGCCATGACATCAGCGATCTCGACGGCTTCATGGCGCAGATCAGGGCCGCCGGCATTGCCGTCGTCGTGCTGATCATCGGGCTTGCGGCTGCTGCCAGCATCGGCGTCACGCGGCGAACCGTCGGCCGGATCGAGTCGATCAATGCGACCAGTCGCGCTATCATGCTCTCCGGCCTCGACCAGCGCATCCCGCTTCGCGGCAGCCATGACGAATGGGATCGCGTCGCCGAGAATCTCAATCTGATGCTGGACCGGATCCAGACCCTGATGGGAGACGTCAAGCAGGTCAGCGAAAATATCGCCCACGACCTGCGCACGCCGCTGACCCGGATGCGCGGCCGGCTCGAGAAGGCCTATCACGCCCCGCGGAGCGGCGAGGGGGATGCTGCGCTGATCGGCGACACTATCGCCGATCTCGACGCGGTGCTCGGGATGTTCGCGTCGATCACGCGGATTTCTGAGATCGAGACGCGAGCCCGCAAGGGTGCGTTTCGCACCGTCAATCTCGTCGAGATCGCCGCCGAGGTGGTCGAGCTCTACGATGCCGCGGCTGAGGAGGTTACCACCCGGCTCGACCTTGTCGGCGATCAGGCGGTGCTGGTTACCGGGGACCGTGACCTGCTGTTCGATGCGATTGCCAATCTCGTCGACAACGCCATCAAGCATGGCCGCCCGGGTGGGCGGGTGACGGTGATCTGCGACAACGATGAGCGAGGCGCGGTGATTTCGATCGCCGATGACGGCCCCGGCATACCCGCCGAGCAGCACGACCGCGTCTTCAAGCGGTTCTACCGGCTCGAGCAGAGCCGCTACACGCCGGGCAACGGCCTCGGCCTCAGCCTGGTCGCGGCGGTCGCGAGCCTGCACGGCGCACGGATCGAATTGCGCGACAATGCGCCGGGATTGTTGTGCAGGCTGGTCTTTCCCGCCGCGGAAACGTAGGGCTAGCGCGGAGTGACCCACAAAATCGTTTCGCGAGAATGAAAGCGTATGACCCGCCGGCCAAGCCATACATTCGATGTGGTCCCTGCTTTCGCAGGGACCACGACGGAGTGGAGTCTCTTTCAAAACCTCCCCGCCATCTCCACTAGCCGCCGGTGCGCCGCCTCGCGGGCGGCGCGGATCGGTTCGGTGGGCCCGGTGGTCGGGCCGATCGGCACGAAACGCACGTCGCTGATGCCGATGAAGCGCAGCGCCTCGCGCAGATAGGGCGTTGCCATGTCGATGCGGCCGCGGTTCATGCCGGTGACGAAGTCGCTGCCGCTTGCCAGGATCACGACCGTCGGGCGGTCGTTGAACAGCGGCAGATAGCCCTGCGCCGGATCGAAGCGGAAGGCCAGCCCGGGCTGGATGATGACGTCGAGCCATTGCTTAAACTTGTAGGGAATGCCGAAATTCCACATCGGCGTCGAGATCAGCACGCGATCGGCCAGCGACAGCCGCAGCGCGAGGCGCTCGGCGATTGCGAAGGCGTCGTGCTGCGAACTGGTGAAGCTCTTGCCGCCGATCCGGGCGTATTTGGCCTCGAGCAGATAACCCTCGAATTCCGGCAGCGGTTCGCGCCAGAGGTTCATCGAGTCGATCTCCCAGTCCGGCCGCGCCTGACGGAAGCGATCGAGAAAGGCACGCGCGCCGGCCGCCGATTCCGAATCGGGGCGCGGTGAGCAGTTAAGGTGCAGGAGCTTCGGCACCGCGCCTCCCTAGCCGAGTGCCTTGATCACGGTGTCGGCGTTGGTCACGACGGAGACGTTCTGGAGCGCGAAATTGATCGCGGCGTTGTGCCAGTCGGCATTCATGGTCGAGCAGCAATCCTCCGGCACGATCATGAAATAGCCTTTGTCGGCGCCGGTGCGCGCGGTGTGCTCGACCGACATGTTGGTCCAGGCTCCGGTATTGATAATCATGTCGCGGCCGGTTGCCTTCAGGATGGTCTCGAGCCGGGTGCCTTCCCAGGCGCTCATCCGCATCTTCTCGACCACGAAGTCGCCCGGGCGCGGCTCGAGTCCCGAGACTGGTGCCGCGCCCCAGCTGCCGCGCACCATCGCCTTGCTGTCGACCAACCCCTCGAACAGCGGCGCGTTCAAGGTGACGCCGGGCGCGCCCGGCTCGACGACGAACCAGACATGGATGATGGCGACGCCGCGCGCTCGCGCAGCCTCGGCCACGCGGCGCACATTCTCGACGACATGCTGCTGGCGGGCGTGGGCGGGCGCACCGGACTCGGCGAACGCGCCGCCGTCCATGATGACGTCATTCTGCATGTCCTGGATGATCATCGCGCAGCGTTGCGGATCGAGCTGCATCTCGCCGGCGGCGAGATTCGGCGCAGGCGTTGACGAGGCGGCGCCGGCGCCGCCGCGCTTGCCGCTCATATAGGGCTCGTGGCGCGGGCCGACCTTGGTTGGGATCGCATAGACCGAATGGGTCGCGGTCAGATAGAGCGTGCGGAAGTCGGCGCCGCCCCAGGCGAGGTTGGCGACGAGCTCGGGCAGGCGGACCTTGCCGAGCAGGTCGCCGGCGGGCGAATAGACCCAGACGCCGCCGGGCGCGGTGACCCAGACATTGCCGCGCTGGTCGCATTTCATGCCGTCGGGCAGACCGGCCTCGAGCTCGGAGCGGATGCCGGAGGCGAACACGCGCGGATCGCCGAGCGAGCCGTCCGCCGTGACGTCGAAGGCGCGGATCAGCGCCTGCACGGTGTCGTTGACATAGAGGATGCGCTCGTCGGGCGAGAAGCACAGCCCGTTCGGCTGCTCGAACAAATAGCGGTCGACCAGCAGTTTCGGCGCGCCGCCGCCGGGCGGCACGCGGTAGACGCCCTGGAAGCCGAGCTGGCGCGGCCGTTCGACGCCATAGACCGGCATCCGGCCGTACCAGGGATCGGAGAAATAGATCGCACCGGAGGAATGCACACAGACGTCGTTCGGACTGTTGAGCTCCTGGTTCTCGTAATGCGAAGCCAACACCTCGCGCCGCCCGTCGGGCCGCTCGCGGATCAGCGAAGACGTCGCGTGCTCGCAGACGATCAGATTGAGGTCCGCGTCATAGGTCATGCCGTTGCATTTGTTCGACGGCCGCTTGACCTCGACGACGCCGCGCCGCGCATCCCAGCGCCGGCGCACATCGCTCGGCATGTCGGAGAACAGCAGGAAATGATCGGCCGGATGCCAGATCGGTCCCTCCGTGAAATCGAAGCCGGTCCCGACCTGGCCGACCGGCGCGTACGGATCGATCAGGTCTTCGAACTCGCCGCGCAGCGTGACATGCGTCATCGCCTCGATCCTCTACGCCGGGAACCAGTTGCGCTGCGGCAGGCTCTGCACGACAGGCCCGGGTACCTGGTCATGCAGGCGGCCGACCACCATGCCGCCCTCGATCTTGGCCGGGCGATCGTGCACCGGCAGCAGATAGCGCGAGCTCGAGAGCAGCTTCTTGATCGCGGCCTTCTCGGCGCGCTTGCTGGTGCCGTGGTTGCCGGTGGTGCGCGGCTCGGCGTCGTGGATCTCGTTAAAGGGATTCACGATCTGGTCGTTGAAATCGTAGATCACATCGCCGCAGATCGTCGCGATGCCGTCGGCGGTGTGGACATGGATGTTCATCGAGCCTTCGGTGTGGGCGTTGGCGGCGTCGCAATAGACGCCCGGCATCAGCTCGACCGGGCCGGTGATTTCGAGGTCGAGAAAGCGCAGCGCGCTCTTGGTGTGCAGGCGGTCGATCAGGTGCTTGATGTCCGGCGCCGGATACTGAGGGTGCATCAGGCCGGAGACGGAGTATTCCAGCTCCTTGCGGTTCAGCACGACGGTCGTGTTCATCGGGAACAGATCGTCCTTGCCGGCATGGTCGATGTGCAGATGGGTGTGACAGACGAAACGGACGTCGCCCATCCGCACGCCGTGGCGGGCGAGCTGGTTCTCGATCATGTTCTCGTGAAACTGGAGCCCGCGCATGCCGAGCGTCTCCATGATCTGGTTGGAGCGATAGCCGGTGTCGACCAGCACGGGATAGGGGCCGCCGAGGATCAGGAAGCCGAGCGTCAGCACGCGGCGGGTGCGGCCGCAATTGTGCCCGAGCACGAGGAAGCTCGATTCCAGCTCGATATCGCCATAGTCCAGAATCTTGATCTCTAGCGGCATCTGTCTCCCTCCCAATTCGTGTTCGTTGTTATGTTCGACCCCGCGGTGCGGCTATGGCTGTAGCCGATAGACCCGCGCCGCCGTCGTGCTGAAGATCGCATCGCGCTGTTCGGGGCTCAGCCGTTCGGCTGCCGCCTTGAAAGCGGCGACGAGATCGTGATAGCTGGTCCACAGCTTCTCGATCGGAAAGTTCGAGCCGAACAGGCAGCGGTCGGCGCCGAAGATCGCGACGGTATCGGTCACCACGCCGGCGATATGCGCGGCATCGTTGCGATGGATGAAGGTGCCGAGCCCGGACAATTTCGACACCACGTTCGGGCATCGCGCGAGCCGCGTCATCCCGGTGCGCCAGGCGGCGCGGCCCTGCGGCGACAGATCCTCCAGCATGCCGGCATGCTGCAGGATGAAGGTCACGTCAGGGCAGGCCTCCGCAAGGCCGGCCGTATCGGCCATCTGCGGCGCGAACACCTGCAGGTCAAAACTCCAGCCATAGTCGGCGAGGTGGCCGACATTGCGCCGGATCACGGGGTCGGTGCAGAGATCGGCACGGGCGGCGAAGCGATAGAGCGGATTCTCGTGCCAGTGCAGCTGCATGCGCACGCCGCGCACCAGCGGATAGCGCTTCAACCGATCGAGTTGCGGCCGGACGTCGGCGACGGAGAAATCGGCATAGGCGACGAGGGCGTGCGGCCAGCCGTGCTGGTCCGCGGTCTGCTGCACCCAGGCGGCCTCGTCCTCGAATTGGCCGTTCGGCCAGTTGGTCTGGACATAGACCGAGCGGGTGACGCCGGTGCCCTTGAGGTCGTCGAGATATTCCTCGATCGGATAGTCGCGGCGGATCGGCTCATAGGGGCCGAAGATACGCGGCTGCATCGGGCCGGACAGCCAGGCGAGATCGGCCTGCCGCCAGATGTGATGATGTCCGTCGACAACGCCAGTCACGCGGCTCTCCTTGTTCCAAGCGACAGCAGATGCGCGACGACAGCCGCGCTGGATCCGCCGTCCACGAGATCGTCGACAAAGCGCTGGATCGCGATCAGCGCCTCGGTTTGCGGCGTGAAGTCGGGCGAGGTTGCGAGCGGCGTCAGCCAGCTGAGGCGCCAGGCCCGCCGCGACAGTTTTGCCACGGCATCGCGCAGCGCAGCCGGATCGCCGCGTTCCAGGCCGTCGGAGACGATCACGACCGCGGCGCCGCGGGCATATCCGCCGAACCGGGGCACGGCGAGGAACGCCTGCAGCGCATCGCCGATCCTCGTGCCGCCGTCCCAGTCGCTGACCAGGAAGGACGCCGCGTTCAGCGCCTGCTCGCGCCGCTTCAACCGCAGCGCCGGCGTGACGCGGGTCAGTCTTGTGCCGAAGGTGAAGACCTCGACATTGCCCGCCGCCTGCACCAGCACATGCGCGAGCTTCATGTTCTCCTCGGTGCGCGCCTTCATCGAGCCGGAGACGTCGATCAGGAACAGGATCCTGCGCGGGCGCTGGCGGCGGCGCATCCGCCCGAGCCGCAGCACCTCGCCGTCATTGCGCACGCTGTCGCGCAGCGTGCGGCGCAGATCGGCGAACGGGCCAATGCGTGCACGGCGACGCCGGTGGCCGCGCCGTCGCGGCAGCCGCCGTGCCGCCTCGCGCGACAGTTTGCGCAGCGGATCGCTGGTTGTGGTCTGGGCAAAGCGGCGCTCGACCAATGCCTCGGCGCGCGCCGCGGCGAGGCCGGACTCATTGGCCTCGTCGGCGAGCGGTGGCTCGTCCTCGCCGCGGCCTTCCTCCTGCAGGCGAACGGTCTCCTCATCCTCGCCCTCGGCCTGCTCGATCGCCTCGGCGCCGCGAAAATGGATGTCGAACAGCCGATCATAGGTCGCGCGGCGCTCCGGCGGCGGCGCCAGCGTCGCGAGCCCGGCCTGGCGGATGTGCTCCAGGCTGCGCGGACCGAGCAGCTCGATTGCCGCGAGGAAGCTCGTCGTCTGCTCCGGCGCAACCGAAAAGCCGTTGGCGCGCAGCAGCGCGACGAACGAGACAAATATCCGCGCGGCGCGCGGCAGTTGCAGGTCGTCGTTCACGCGGCCGCCTCCGCGATGATCGCATCGAGCCGCGGTGAAATGAAATGCAGATCCTCCTCGTCCTTTAACGCGACGCCGATCGAGCGCTTGAACGCGTCCGGCCAGCGCGCGCCGCCCTTGTTGAGCAGGGTCGCGGCCTCCGCCCAGTCGACCGCCTCGGCGATCCCGGGCGCCTTGCTCAGCGGCTCGCGGCGCAGCCGGCCGACGGCGGCGACCACCGCGCGGGCGGTGGCCTCGGCGACGCTGGAGGCGCGCATCATCACGATGCGCGCCTCGCGCTCGGCATTTGGATAATCGATCCAGTGATAGACGCAGCGCCGCCGCAGTGCCTCGTGCAGATCGCGCGTCCGGTTCGAGGTCAGCACCACGACGGGATGCTCGGCAGCGCGCACCGTGCCGCGCTCGGGGATCGAGATCTGGAAGTCGGAGAGGAATTCGAGCAGGAAGGCCTCGAACTCCTGATCGGCGCGGTCGATTTCGTCGATCAGCAGCACCGTCGCATCGGGCGCGCGCAGCGCGGCCAGCATCGGACGCTCGATCAGGAAGGCGTCGCCATAGATGTCGATGCTCTCCTCGCCGGCCTGCCGGATCGCCAGCATCTGGCGCGGATAGTTCCACTCGTAGAGGGCAGCGGCGGCGTCGATGCCTTCGTAGCATTGCAGGCGGATCAGCCTGCGGCCGAGCACGGCGGCGATCGCTTTTGCAGCTTCGGTCTTGCCGACACCCGGCGCGCCCTCGAGTAACAGTGGCTTGCCCAGCGCAAGCGAGAGATAGGAGGCGGTCGCGATGCCGTCGTCGGCGAGGTAATAGGCCGCGCGTAGCGCCTTCTCCAGCGCCTCGGGGCTGTCGATGCCGACGATGTTGCTGCGGACCGGCATGGAGAAACCTCAGCGCCGCGGCTGCGGCCGCGCGCCGCCTTGCGCCTTGATCGCGCGGAGCACCTTCTCCGGCGTGATCGGCAGATCGTCGATCCGCACCCCAACCGCGTTGAAGATCGCATTCGCGACCGCAGGAAGCACCGGATTGGCGCACATCTCGCCCGGTCCCTTGGCGCCGAACGGGCCGTCGGGCGCCGGGCGCTCCAGCACTGCGATGTCGTGCGGGCAGATGTCGCCCGGACCCGGCATCAGATATTCGACGAAATCGCGCGGACCGTGCACCGGCTCCGGATAATAGGGCTCCGGCGTCTCGTAAAGCGCGTGGCTGACGCCCATCCAGGCGCCGCCGACCAGCTGCTGCTCGACCAGCCGTGGATTGAGCGCGCGGCCGAGTTCATAGGCGGAGTCCATCCGGACCATGTCGACCTCGCCGGTCTCGTCGTCGACCTCGACCTCGGCAACCAGGCAGGCATGCGCGTAGCATGTCGCAGGCGACATCTCGCCGGTCTCGGGGTCGACGTCGGACAGCGGCACCAGGAAGATGCCTCGGCCGGAGATCGTCTTGCCCTGCTTGAACTGCGCGGCGATCGCGACGTCCTTGGTGGAGATCGAGCGATGCGGCGCGCCCTTGACGTGGATGTTGCCGCGGCCGTCGGTCTCGAGATCGGCGGCATTCACTTCGAGCTCTTCGGCCGCCGCCTCCATCATCACACCGCGCGCCTCGCGCGCCGCCGCCATCACGGCGTTGCCGACGCGATGCGTGCCGCGCGAGGCGAACGAGCCCATGCAGTGCGGGCCGGTGTCGGAATCCGCGGTGTCGACATAGACGTCCTCGACCGGCACGCCGAGCGTCTCGGCGCAGATCTGCCGCGTCACCGACTTCATGCCCTGGCCGAGATCGATCGAGGACAGCGCCACGGTGAACTTGCCGCTGGGGTTGGAGTGCACCAGCGCCTGGCTGGGATCGCCGCCGAGGTTCATGCCGATGGGATAATTGACCGACGCGATGCCGCGCCCACGATGCCGGGTCATGGTCAGCGCCTCCTGGTGCCGAAGACGGAAGAGAAGCGGGTGGCGCCATGCGACGGCGCGCTCGGCCGTGGCGGCGGAGGTGACGGTGGCGGCGAAGAGGGCGGCGGTGGCGGCGGCTCGCGGGTCGCGGCCGGCGCGCGATCATACGTCGTGCGCTGCTGGGACGGTGAGGCCGGCGGTGCATGCGGCTCGCGCGGGGTCGGCGTCACGGCGGCTCGCGCGCCGCCACCATCCTTGCGCGACGACATCCGCTTGAAGTCTTCGCGGAGCGGCCACTTGGCCTTCTCCGCTGCGACCTGCACGCATTCGATCAGCGCGGTGTTCTTGGCCTCACGGCGGTGCGCCTTCATGTCGCCGTCGCGATACGCATTGAGGATCCGGAACTCCATCGGGTCCATGCCGACGAGATGGGCGAGCTTGTCCATCTGGCATTCGATGGCGAAATCCATCGCGGTGACGCCAAAGCCGCGCATCGCGGTCGCGGGCGTCCGGTTGGTGAAGACGCAGTAGACGTCGCCATGAACGTTCGGGATCGTGTAGGGGCCGGGCAGATGGGCGGCGCATTTCACCGCCGCATAGCTCGACAGCCGCGTATAGGCGCCGCTGTCGAAATAGGCGCGCACCTTGCGGGCGACAACGCGGCCGTCGCGCATCACGCCATCCTTGATGTAGATCCGCTCGGCGCCACGCGGCGGCCCGTATTGCATCTCCTCCTCGCGCCCGAACACGTAGCGCACCGGGCGACCGGTCAGCATTGCGCCGAGGATGCAGAGCGGTTCGGTCAGCGTATCGACCTTGCCGCCGAAGCCGCCGCCGACCGTGCCGCCGATGAAGTGGAAGGTGTTGGACGGCACGTCGAGGATCTTCGCGCAGGTGTCGACCGAGAAGAACAGCGCCTGGGTCGAGGTGTAGACGATGTAGCGGCCGTTGGTGTCGGGAGCTGCGATCGAGCCGTTGGTTTCGGTCGGCGCGTGCTCGATCGGCGACATCTGGTAGCGCTGTTCCAGCACATGGTCGGCCGTCGCGAGCGCGCGGTCGGCATCGCCGAAGCGCAGCTGCTGGTGATCATAGGTCTCGTGATAGGTGAAGGTGTTTTTGGGATAGACCTCATTGACCACGGGCGCGCCCGCCTTCAGCGCGTCCTCGACATCGAACACCGCCGGCAGCGGCTCATAGTCGATCTTGACCTTTGCGATGGCCTCATAGGCCTCGCGCGGGCTGTCGGCGACGATCGCGACGATGGGTTCGCCCTTGTAGCGCACCTTGTCGATCGCGAGCGAGGGCTCGTCGTCCTTGCCGAAATTGATCAGGCTGAGCAGCGTGTTCAGGTTGCGCGGCACGTCGGAGGCGCGGATCACGCGCCGGACCCCCTGCGACCGCTCGGCCTCCGAGGTGTCGATGCGGCGGAGTCTTGCATGGGGATGCGCGCTGCGCACCACCTTCAGATGCAGCATGCCCTGCAGCTTGTGGTCATCGAAATAGGGCGAGGTGCCGGTGACATGGCCGAGCATATCCTGGCGCTGCGTGCCTTTGCCGATCTCCTTCAGATGGTCGTCGCGCTCGTCGGCGAAGATATCCTTGCGCAGTTCCAGCATGGCACTGTTCCCTTACGCACGCGCCCGGCCGCCGGAAGCGGCTGATAGCACGGCGTTGATGATCGGCTCGTAGCCGGTGCAGCGGCAGATATTGCCGGAGATCGCCTCGACCACTTCGGCGCGGCTCGGCTGCGGATTGCGGTCGAGCAGCGCCTTCGCGGCCATCAGCATGCCCGGCGTGCAGTAGCCGCACTGCGCGGCGAAATTGTCGGCGAACGCGCGCTGCAGCGGGTGCAGATTGGGGCCGTCCTTGATGCCGTCGAGCGTCTCGACCGAGCGGCCGGCGACCGTTTCGGCGAGCGTCAGGCAGGAGAGATGCAGCTCGCCGTCGATCAGCACGCTGCAGGTGCCGCAGCCGCCCTGGCCGCAGCCGAACTTCGGCGTCATGTCGCCGATCAGTTCCCGGAGCGCGACCAGAAGGTTGGTGCCGCCGTCGACGAAGATCGCGACGTCACGGCCGTTATGCTGGAATTGAAGGGCAGTCTTGGCCATCACGATTTATTCCTGACCGGACAACAGACGACGTAGATGCACGCCGACGATCTCGCGGCGATACCAGGCGCTGGCGAGCGCATTGTCGCCGGGTGACGTTCCCTCAACGGCTGCCGTGGCAGCCGCGCTGATGGTGGAGGCGTCGAGCGTGCGGCCTTCCAGCGCGCGCTCGGCGGCGCGGGCGCGGATCGGCGTCGGCGCCATCGAGCCGAGCGCGACGCGGGCGCCGACGATGCGGCTGCCGTTAACGGGCAGGTGCGCCGCGAGCGTGATCACCGCGCCGCCGTTGGGCTTGATCCGCGCGATCTTGCGGTAGCGGAGGGCCTCAGTGCTGCCGGGTCTGGCAAAGGAGATCGCCAGCACCAGCGATCCGGCCTGCCGGTCGCGCGATTGCAGGAACTCCTCGATCGGGATCTCGCGCCCTCCGAGGCCGCCCTGGACGGACACGGTGGCATCAAGCGCGAGCATCGCGACCGTGAAGTCGCCATACGGCACTGGCGCGAACAGATTGCCGCCGACGGTACCCATGTTGCGCACCGCCGGCCCGCCGATCGAGCGCGCCGGGGCGTGCAGGAAGGCGAGGTCGCGTTCGGCCAGGATGCGGGCGAAGGTGACGCCGGCGCCCAGCGTGATGCGCGAGCCGGTGGCATCGATCCGTGTCATAGCATGGTCGCTGGCGCGCACGATGGTCGAGATCGAGATGTCGCCCTCGTTCAGCGCCCGCATCACCAGCGTGCCGCCGCCGAGATAGCGGGCGCTGCGATCCGAGGACAGCGCCGCCGCGGCGTCATGGGTGCTGGTGAAGGTCTTCACCGTGACTGGCATGATGGTGCTCTCCGCTTACGCGGCCTCCTTCAAATGCCGGCGGATGGCGTCGAAGCCGGCCTGGTAGATGTCTTCCGAAACCATCTGCGTGATGCGCTCGCTGTCTTCGGTCCGCGTCGTGAAGCGCGACTCCCAGTGCCAGAAGGTGCGGTCGCCGTCGGTGACCGGCAGCAGGCGGACATGCGCAACGTAGTTGAACATCGGGATCGGCGTATCGAGCAGGCAGTAGCTGAACGATTGCTCAAGATCGGACAGCGCCAGCAGTTGCTCGCGCAGCTCGGCGCCGTCCTTCAGCTTGAAGCGCCTGACGCAGCCGATCTTGTCGGACGGCTGCGCGCGCTCGATGCCGCTGGTTGCGACCGCCGGATGCCAGCGGTCATGACCGTTGAAATCGCGCAGCACGGCCCACACCGCATCGGTCGGCGCATCCAGGATCGTGCTCTTGACGATATGCGGCACGGCCTATCCCCCGAACGCCCGTTTCAGCGCGTCGAAGCCACCCTGGAACACGCCGCCGCCGATATTGTTGACGAGCTCCGCCTCGCGTTCCGGCGCGCAGTCGAATTCGGCGGTCCATTCCAGAAAGGTCTGGTCGCCGTCGGTGACCGGCGTGAGCCGCAGCGTCGCGACGTAGTTCTCGACGCCCATCGGCGATTCCAGGATCGAATAGGTGCAGAACATGTCGTAGTCGGACAGGCCGAGCAGCTTCTCGCGGATGCGATCGCCGTTGCGCAGCCGGAAATCCCTGACGCAGCCGATCTTGTCGGAGGGCTCGCCGCCCTCGATCCGGCTTTCGGCGATCGCGGGATGCCAGTTCGGCAGCCCGTTGAAATCGCGGACGCGGGCCCAGACCCGGTCGTTGCGGGCGTTGACGACGGTGGAGACGTAAACCCGTGCCATGGCGTCAGCTCAGTCCTTCTTGCGCGGCGTGCGCTCAGGGCGCGCCGGCTCGCCGCCGCCCTCGGGCGCCGCCGGCTTGGCCTCGCCGCCGCTCTTGCGCGCGGAGTCCTTGATGCCTTGCATGTCGCGGGCTTCGCGGATCAGGCCGGGCATCTTGGCGAGGCTGCCGCCCTCGACGCCGATATCCGAGAGGATCGAGTCGATCAGCGGCGCCTGCACGCGGTAGCGCAGCGCCGAGTCGATCACCTCGTCGGTGGCGCTGCGGCCGGTGCCGTTGCCATGGCCATTGCCGTTGAGGCCGTCGACCTGGAGGATGCGGATGCCCTCGATCTTCTCCATCGGCTTGACGCTCTCGCGGACGATGCCCTCGATGCGGTCGAGCAGCTTGCGGCGGAACAGCGAGTAGCGCGCCTGATCGGTCAGCACGTTCTCGGCCTCGTTAAGCAGACGCTGCGCCTCGGCCTCGACCGTGGCACGGACCCGTTCGGCCCCGGCTGCGATCCTGGTTTCCTCGGCCTGCTTTTCGGCGAGCAGCACCTCGACGGTCTTGCGCCGCTTTGCGATCTCGCTTTCGCGCGCGGTGACGACGCGTTCGGCCGCTTCGGTGGCGTGGATCCGGGCATCCTCGGCCGCGGCTCGTGCCGCGGACTCTTCCAGTGATTTCTGATGCAGCGCGATGGCCTTTTCCATCAGCGCGGTCTCGACATCCTTCTCGCGGTTGACCTCGAGCTTGCGCAGCTCGCGCTCGCGGCCGATGCGGGCCTCGTCGAGGCCACGGTCGGAGGCGATGCGGGCGCGTTCGACCTCCTCGCGGGCGACGATCTCGGCCTCCTGCAGCGACTGGTTGCGAGCGACCTCGAGCTGTTCGATCGCACGGCGCCGCTCGATCCGGGCCGCCTCCAGCGCCTGCTCGCGGGAGACGTCGGTGGTGTCGATGTCCTTGCGCGCCACAATTTCGGCCTGCCGGACCTGCCGGTCGGCATCGATCCGCTCGGAGCGCTTGGCGGCGAGCGCGATCACGCGCTCCTCGTCGGCGAGCTCGATCGCCTTCTTCTGGTCGATGTTGAGCACTTCGCGGGTCCTGGAGGAGGCGATCCGCTCACTCTCCAGCGTCAGCTCGACATCGATGCGCTGCCGTTCGATGGCGTCACGGCGCTTCAGCTCGGCGGCCTCGATCGCCTCGGTGCGCGCGATCTCGAGCCCGCGGGTTTCGCGCTCGGCGCGGATGCGCTGCGCGGCGACCGACTTCTCCTGCGAGATCCGCGCCGCCTCGATCGCCTCGCGGGAGGCGATATCGGCTTCCTCGATCGCGCGGGTGCGGGCGATCTCAAGCGCCCGGACGTGCTCTTCCTGGGCGATCCGCGACGCTTCGGTGGCTTCGCGGGCACTGATCCCGGCGATCTCGACCGCCTGGTTGCGCTCGATCTCGAGCTTGCGCGTGGTGTGGTCGGCGGCGATGCGCTCGGCGGCCAGCATCTTCTCGCGCGCGATGCGGGCGGCCTCGACCGCCTTCTGCGCCTCAATCTCGGCTTCCTGGATGGTGCGGACCTGCTGGATTTCCAGCGCGCGGGTGCGCTCGTCCGAGGAGATGCGCTCGACATTGACCGTCATGGTCTGGGCGATGCGCGCCTTCTCGGTGGCCTCGCGCGCGGCGATCTCGGCCTCGTCGACCGCGCGGGTGCGCTCGATCTCGCGGCGCCGGGTCTCCTCCTCATTGGCGATGCGGGCATCGGTGACGACGCGGTCCTGCTGGATCCGGGCCTTCTCGATCGCCTCGCGAGCGGCGATCTCGGCTTCCTCGACCGTGCGCATCCGCTCGATCTCGCGCTGGCGCACCTCGCGCTCGGAGGCGATGCGGGTGGTGTCGACCGAGCGCTGGTTGGCGATCCGGACCTTCTCGATCTCCTCGCGCGCCAGCAGCTCCTTCTCTTCGACCGCCCGCGTCCGCTCGATCTCCTTGTGCCGGGTCTCGCGCTCCGAGGCGATGCGTGCTTCGGTGATCGCCTGCTCGTTGGCGATGCGCGCTTTCTCGATGGCTTCGCGCGCCGCAATCTGGGCCTGCTCCGACTCGGTCTCACGCAGCGCGCGCTCGCGGGCGACTTCGGTGCGCTGCAAGGCGCGGCGCATCTCGATGTCGCGTTCCTGCTCGAGGCGGGCGGTCTCGCTTTCGCGCTCGATCTCCAGCGCCTGCCGCTCGGCCTCGAGATTGCGGGAGCGGATCTTGATCATCGAGTCCTGCTCGATGTCGTTGCGCAGCTTGCGCTTGGCCTCGATGTCCTCCATCAGGCGGGTCAAGCCTTCGGCGTCGAAGCGGTTCGAGGGGTTGAAATATTCGAGGTCGGTCTGATCGAGATCGGTGATCGCGACCGACTCCAGTTCGAGGCCATTCTGCGCCAGTGCTTCGGCGGCATTGGCCTTGACGCGCGCCACATAGTCGCCGCGCTGCTCGTGCATCTGCTCCATCGTCATCTCGGAGGCGACTGAGCGGATCGCGGAGATGAATTTGCCGGAGAGCAGGGTGTGGAGCTGCTCGGGCTCCATGGTGCGGCGGCCGAGCGTGGCGGCAGCGATCGAGACCGCTTCGCGGGTCGGCTGAACCCGGACGTAGAAATCGGCCTCGATGTCGACGCGCATGCGGTCGCGGGTGATCACCGCGTCCTGCCTGGAGCGCACGATCCCCATCGGCAGCACGTTCATGTTGACCGGCGTGTAGTCGTGGATGAAGGGCAGCACGAAGGCGCCGCCATTGATCACCACGCGCTCGCCGAGGAAACCGGTGCGGACGAAGGAGACCTCCTTCGACGAGCGGTGATACAGCCAGTTCACGACATAGACGATGATGACGATCGCGACGATTGCGACGATGAGCCAGAGGATCAATTCACCGACCAGCATCCCCGACATCTCTTCCTCCCTTGGTCACGGCGGCTAGCGCGCGCCGATCGCCTTGAATTTGCGAACCTGATCCGTGAGCGCCCGCTCGACCGGCAGGCGTTCCATCGAGGAGGCGCCGTAGAAGCCGTGGCAGTTGCGGGTCTGCTTCATGATGAAATCGGCATCGGCGGGGTCCGCGATCGGACCGCCATGCGCGAGCACGATGATGTTCGAATTGACGCTGAGCGCGGCCTCGGCCCAGGCCTCGATGCGGGCAGGGCAGTCGGCGAGCTTTGGCGCGGTCTGCGCGCCGATTGTGCCGCCGGTGGTGAGGCCCATATGGCAGACGATGATGTCGGCGCCGGCGATCGCCATCGCGGCAGCCTCCTGCTCGCTGAACACATAGGGCGTGGTCAGCATGTTCTTCTCATGCGCCTTCGCGATCATGTCGATCTCGAGCGCATAGGACATTCCGGTCTCTTCGAGATTGGCGCGGAAGGTGCCGTCAATCAGGCCGACGGTCGGGAAGTTCTGCACGCCGGCAAAGCCGATCGCCTTGAGCTGGTCGAGGAACACATCCATGTCGCGGAACGGATCGGTGCCGTTGACGCCGGCGAGCACCGGCGTCCTGGTCACGACCGGCAGCACCTCGCCGGCCATCTCGACGACGATGGCGTTGGCATCGCCATAGGGCATCAGGCCGGCGAGCGAGCCGCGGCCGGCCATGCGGTAGCGGCCGGAATTGTAGATCACGATCAGGTCGACGCCGCCGGCCTCCTCGCATTTCGCCGACAGTCCGGTGCCGGCGCCGCCGCCGACGATCGGCTCGCCGCGTGCGATCATGGCGTGAAACTTCTTCAACAGCGCTGCGCGTTCAAACCTGGCCATGGGTCACCTCGCCACTCTCCGCCGACCACCGGCGCGTCCGAGCAAGGGGCGGAACGCGCTGACGATGGCGGCGCTGAACTCGGGATCGTTGATGTTGCGCTTGATGTGGATGATCTGCCGGTTGCCGGTCTGGCGCACGGTGCGCTCCAGCGCGCGGAACAACGCTGCATCGGCCTCCGGGTCCCAGAACGGCTGGCCGGGTGCATCGAGCGCGGAGACGCCGCCCTCGGCCAGGAAGAAGCGCACCGGCCCGTCCATCTGGTTGAGCCGTTCGCCGATCCAGCGGCCTATGCGCTCGTTCTCTTCCGGCGTGGTCCGCATCAAGGTGACCTGCGGATTGTGGATGTGGAATTTGCGCTGCCGATAGCGCTCCGGGATCGTGTCGGGTGCGCCGAAGTTGACCATGTCAAGCGCGCCGACCGAGCCGACATAGGGCACGCGGCTGCGGATGATGGCGCCGAAGCGATCCTCGGTCGCCGGGAACACGCCGCCCATCAGGAGGTCGCAGACCTCGGTCGTGGTGAGGTCGATCACGCCGGCGAGTTGGCCGGACTCGACCAGCTTCTCCATCGAGCGGCCGCCGACGCCGGTGGCGTGGAAGACGAGGCACTCGAAATCCTCACGCAACTCGGCCGCGATCTTCTGCACGGCCGGCGTGGTGACGCCGAACATGGTGATGCCGATCGCCGGAAGGTTCGCGCCTGCATCGCGCTGCTTGCCGGCCTGCTCATCGAGCCGCGCCTTGACCATGCCGACCAGCGCATGAGCGCCGTTGCCGAGCACCGTGCGCGAAATCGAGTTGAGACCCTGCACGTCGGCCACCGAATACATCATGGTGATGTCGGCGGGACCGACATAGGGACCGACGTCGCCGGACGCGACCGAGGAGATGATCAGCTTCGGCACCCCGACCGGCAGCGCGCGCATGCCGGGCGCGACCAGCGACGCGCCGCCGGAGCCGCCGGCGGAGATGATCCCGGCGATATTGCCCTGGCGACGCAGCCATCGCTCGAACGCCTCCGCCATCGCCGTCACCGAGGCGCCGCGATCGGCGCCGAACACGCCGGAGCCGCCGCGGCCGTGGTTCAGTGCGATCTCCTGCGCGGTGACATCGCAGCTCGCCGCTTTGCCGCTGGTCGAGACGTCGACCAGTCGCGTGCGCAGGCCGCTGCCGGCGATGATATCGCGGATGAAGCGCAGCTCGGCACCCTTGGTGTCGAGCGTGCCGACGATGAGGACGACCGGTGGCCCGGACGTTCGGGAGGTCGTCGGTTCGCGTCGCTGCCGGGTTGCCTCCTCGAGCCGAGTGACCCCGGTGGACCGCGTCCGTGCGGCGGCCTCGATGCGGGCGATCGGCACCGGCTGCGACCAGCGGGTCGGCAGCACGGGATTGGAGACGTAGATGCGGGTCGGCCCCTTGCGTTCCGGCTGCGGGGCACCGACCGCTTCGGCCTTCGCCGGTGCTGGCTCGGCGTCGGTCTCGTCGGCGCCATGGGTGCCGACGCCGAGCAACCGCTGCTGCAGCTCGCGGTCGGTTGCAAGGCGGGCGGAATCGATGATCCGGTTGATCCGGCCATTGACCATGATGGCGACGTTGCGCGACACCGCCGTCGCCACACCGATGTTCTGCTCGATGACCAGCACGGAGATGTCCCCCTCATCGCCGAGCCGCAGCAGCATGTCCTCGACCTGGGCGACGATCACGGGCGCAAGGCCTTCGGTCGGCTCGTCCATGATCAAGAGATGCGGATTGGTCAGCAGCGCACGCGCGATCGCGAGCATCTGCTGCTCGCCGCCGGACAGCTGGTTGCCGCCGTTGGTCTTGCGCTCGGCGAGGCGCGGGAAGGTGTCGTAGATTCGCTCGATGGTCCAGGCGCCGCGCCGCAGGCCGCCGGCAAGCGCAAGGTGCTCGTCGACGGCCAGCGACCGCCACAGGCGGCGGCCCTGCGGCACATAGCCGACGCCGAGCCGGGCGATCCGCGCCGGATTGAGCCGCGTGACCTCCTCGCCGCGGATCCGGATCGAGCCGCCGCTGGCGCGCACGAGGCCCATGATGGCCTTGCACAGCGTGGTCTTGCCCATGCCGTTGCGGCCGACCACCGAGAACACGCCGGACTCGAGCGTGAGATCGACGCCCTGCAGCGCATGCGAATGGCCGTAATAGACGTCGAGGCCCTTCACCTCGAGCGCGGGCACTGCTCGGCGGTCATTCATGGCCGCCTCCGAGATAGAGCTCCTGCACCTCGGGATCGGATTCGATCTCGCGCGGCAGGCCTTCCTTGAAGATGCGGCCGTTGTGCATCATCGTCACGCTCTCGACGACGCGCAGCGCGACGTCCATGTCGTGCTCGATGATGATGTAGCCGATATGCGCCGGCAGCGAGGTCAGGATCTCGATCAGCTCGCGCCGCTCGGTAGGCGACAGCCCCGCTGCCGGCTCGTCGAACAGGATGAAGCGCGGCGCGCCGGCGAGCGCCAGCGCGATCTCGAGCTGCCGCTGCTGGCCATGTGCGAGTTCGGCGACGCGCTGGTCCTTCACGCCGCTGAGGTGAACCGCCTGTACCAGCGTTTCGGTCGCGTGCATCAGCGCATCGTTCTGCCCCGGGCGCAGGAACGAGAACCGGCCGCGCGAGACGCCGCGGCAGGCGAGGTAGACGTTGTCCTGCACCGTGAGGCCGGGGAACAGCGCCGAGATCTGGTAGGTGCGGCGTAAGCCCCGGCGGATCCGCTCATAGGGCGGGAACTGGGTGATATCCTCGCCGAAGAAGCGGATCGTGCCGGAGGAAGGCGGAAAGTCGCCGGTGATGCAGTTGAACAGCGTCGTCTTGCCGGCGCCGTTCGAGCCAAGCACCGCGCGCCTTTCGCCGGGTCGCACCGTGATGGTGACGTCGGTCAGCGCCGCCAGCGCGCCGAACAGCCTGGTCACGCCGCGCAGCTCGAGCGCCGCGCCGGCGCCGACCACGGACAGCCGCTGCGCGACGCTATCCATGGCGGCCTCCGCCTGAACGTTGCGTCGAGGATGCATTGCGCTGCCGCCAGCGTTCCCACAGGCCGATCACGCCATCCGACGACCAGAACACGATGGCGAGGAAGCCGAGCCCGATCAGCAGCCGGAAGCGGTTGCCGTCGAGCCCGAACTTGATCAGCACGTCGAGCGCGAAGGTCCGCAGTAGCACGAAGATCAGCGCGCCGATGAAGGGTCCGATCGGCCGCGTGATGCCGCCCACCACGGCGATGATCAGGACGTCGATGCAGGCGCCGACGCTGACCGAGCCGGGCGAGATCTGCCGGTAGTTCCAGACCTGCAGCACGCCGCCGAGCGCGGCGATGAAGGCGGCGAAGGCGTAGGCCGCGATGCGGTGCGCATTGGGGTTGAAGCCGAGCGCCGCCATGCGGCGGGAATTGTCGCGGACACCCTGCAGCGCGAGGCCGAACGGCGCCCGCGAGACATACTGGACGGCGAAGTAGCAGATCGCGGCGACGCCGAGCGTGACATAATAGAAGGCGATATCGGCGCGCCAGTCGACGCCCCAGAACTGCGGCGTCGCGACGGTGTTGATGCCGGTGTGGCCGTTGAAGATCGCCCAATTCTGGTTGGTAAAGTAGTAGAACGCGGCGCCGATCGCGAGCGTAATCATGATGGTGTAGATGCCCTCGGTGCGCACCGCGAGCGCGCCGCCGAGCGTGCCGAACAGCGTCGCCAGCGCCAGCGCCATCGGGGTTGCCAGCCACCACGGCCAGCCGAGGCTGATATTGGCGTTGCCGCTGATGCCGAACACCGCGACCATGTAGCCGGCGAAGCCCGCGATGGTGAGCTGCATCAGGCTGACCATGTCGCCATAGCCGGCGAGGAACATCAGGCTGAGCGCGATGATGCCGAGGATCAGCGTGGTGGCGAAGATCTCGATCAGGAAGAAACCGTTGGCGATCAGCGGCATGATCACGAGGATCAGCGCGACCAGCCAGGCCGCCGGGTTCTGGAATTCCGGCCAGGCACGGATGAAGGCTCGGCGGGCCGCGTTGGCGGATGGATCGGGGCGGAACTGGGTGCTCTGGAGCAGCGACATCTGTCATCGCCTCGCGAGCAGGCCCTGCGGCCGCAGCGCCAGCACCAGCACCATGATCAGGAAGGTGACGACGATGGCGTAGGTCGGGATGTAGACCGAGCCGAGCTGCTCGGCGAGGCCGATGATGACGGCGCCGAGCGCCGCTCCCGGGATCGAGCCCATGCCGCCGACGATCACGACGACGAGCGAGGCGAGCAGGAACCGCGTATCTTCGCCCGGCGACAGCGACTGGAAGGTGCCGCCGACCACGCCGGCGATGCCGGCAAGGCCCGCGCCAAGCGCGAACACCAGCACGAACACCAGCTGGATCCGCACGCCGGTGGCGGCCAGGATGTCGCGGTCGTCGACGCCGGCACGCACGATCATGCCGATCCGCGTACGGTTGAGCGCCAGCCACATCGCGATTCCGATCACGACGGACGCAGCGAAGATCACCAGCCGCACCAACGGGTATTGCAGATAGACCGGTTCGCCCGATGATTTGATCGCGGTCAGCAGCGGCAGCTGGATCGGGCCGATCAGCCAGCTCGGGGTCTGGATCTGGTAGAAATCGCCGCCGAACACCCAGAGCATCAGATCGGCGAACACGATCGACAGCCCGATCGTCACCATCGTCTGCCTGAGGTCCTGACCCTCCATGCGTCGGAACACGACGAGCTGCAGGATCACGCCGACCAGCGCCACCGCGATGAAGGCGATGATGAAGCTGAGGAGCCACGACCCGGTCCAGCTGCTGATCGCGTAGCCGACATAGCCGCCGAACAGATAGAGCGAGCCGTGCGCAAGGTTGACGTTGCGCATCAGGCCGAAGATCAGCGTGAAGCCGCTGGCCACCAGGAAGTAGAGCCCGCCGAGCGTGATGCCGTTCAGCACCGCGTTGAGGAACACGCGCTTGCGGCCGATCGCGGCCTCCAGCCCCGGCGGCCAGATCGCGAACACCAGCCACGCGAGCACCGCGACCGCGATGATCACGATCAGCGCCCAGGCCGGATGGCGTTCGATGAACCTGGCCATCTCCGTCGCGTTCCCTCACTGGTCGCGACCGTCTGCCGGGCCGCGTGTCCAGTATCCTACCGAGGGCGTAAGCTCAGGATTTGATCGACAGTATCTTTTATCGTGCGCTCCGGAACTCCTTCACGGCCGCAACACCTTGGCGGCGCGGCGATAGTCGGTCGGGGCCATGCCGACATTGGCGGCGAAGAAGCGGGTGAAGCCGCTCTGCGAGGAGAAGCCGAGGTCGAAGCCGATATCGGCGATCGGCGTCTCGGTCGCCACCAGCGCATCGAGCGCCTGCTCCATGATCAGCGTGTTCATGTAGAGGTGAGGGGTGACGCCGGTCTGGGTGCGGAACAGCCGGTAGAAATGCGGCCGCGACAGCCCGGCCTCGCGCGCGATCGCATCGAGCTCGATCTCGGCGCCGGGGCTTTCCGACATCAGCTTGATCGATTTGCGCACCCTGAAATCGGTCACCGCGGCCGCCGCGCGCGCGTCCTGCGCGGCCTGCCAGCTCTCCTCGTAGCAGGAGTCGATCAGCTGCCGGAGTTCGCAATCGAGGCTGCGCAGCGACGGCGCGCCGCACACTAGTGCTGCGGTGCGGCGGATCAGCCGGTCGAGCGCTTCGGTGCGCGGAAAGAAGGTGCGGCCGAACCGCAGGCCCTGTGCCGTCGCGGGCTGCGGCGCGAACCATTCGGCGTTGACATAGAGCACGAAGAAGATCGCGCCGTGATCCATGTCGGTCGGCAGAAAGTTGTGCGGTTCCCACGGGTTGACCGCGACGACGGTGTCGTCCTTGAGCAGCAGCCGCTGCTCCGAGACGTCGATCTGCGCCGGCGTTCCGCCGACATGAAAGATCAGATGCCCCTCGCGGTGCGCATGCACGTTGAAGGGACGGTTCAACTGATAGACCGTCGCGCGACCGAACCGGCCGTGGAAGACGGCAAGCGCCCTGCTCATGCCTCCCCTCCCGCGGGATGTTCTTGTCTTTTCGACAAGCGTTCATCATCCGCCCGCGGAAAGCAAGGGCGAGCAGGGCACATCATGCAACCGCGCGCCTCGTCATGGCCGCCGTGCCTGCACTGCAACAAATACGTCAGTACTTCTTGCACTCCGGGACCGTGCGGCTCGGCAGGCCGATCTTGGCGAACACCGCCGGATCGTAGCCCAGCGTCTGGTTGACGTTCGGGATCACCTTGACGACCTTGCTGAACAGCGCGCCCTTGCCGTCATCGACCACCTCGGTGACGAA
Organism: Bradyrhizobium sp. USDA 3315; assembly: GCF_054056795.1. Taxonomy (NCBI): domain Bacteria; kingdom Pseudomonadati; phylum Pseudomonadota; class Alphaproteobacteria; order Hyphomicrobiales; family Nitrobacteraceae; genus Bradyrhizobium; species Bradyrhizobium sp. USDA 3315. The sequence goes on from NZ_JBSRYP010000001.1 coordinate 3,656,712, forward strand.
ATTGGTGCCGATCGCCTGGCGGTTGGCGTCGAGCTTGATCTTGCCGTTCGGCGCGTCGATCTCGATCTTCGCCAGCGCGTCCTTGAGCTTGGCCTGGTTGTTGGAGAGATCGCCATTGACCTGGCGCAGCGCCAGGATCAGCGCCATCGTCGAGCCGTAATAGTTGGTCGCGAGCAGCGACGGGCTCGGGAAGCGTTTGGCCGGCGGGAAGGCATCCTGATAGGCCTTCACGAATTTCTGCCAGCCCGGATCCTCCCAGGTATCGGCCTGGCCGCTGGCGGCGATGGTGCCGATCAGCGCGTTCTTGGCGTTGCCCTTCGACGACAGGATGGTCTGGTCGATCATGATCGAGCCGCCCATCAGATGCGCCTTGCCGCCGGCCTGCTGATACTGGTTGAGGAAGTTGACGGCGTCGGCGCCGCCGAGGCCGAGATAGATCGCGTCGACGTCATCAGGCAGCGCGGCGATCACGGAGGCAAAGTCCTTGGTGCCGAGCGGCACCCATTGCCGGTTGGTGACCTGGCCGCCGGCGCCGCAGAACTCGAGCACCAGGCCAAATACCTGGGTGTAGATGAAGGAGTAGTCCTCGCCGACGGTCGCGATCTTGCGATAGCCCTTGGTCTCATAGGCGTATTTGCCGAGGCCGACCTGCCACTGCGCGCCGTCCATGTTGTAGCGGAAGAAGTTCGGCGCCGGATCGACATAGGTCGTCTCCTGCGCGCCGGAGGCGGCGTTGACGAAGGTCAGCTCCGGATGGGTCTTGGCGAAGTTCTTGACCGCGATGCCTTCGTCGCCAGACAGCGGCGACAGCAGGATCTGCACCTTGTCCTGCTCGATCAGCTTGCGCACCGCGCGCACCGCGGAGTCGGGCGTCGCGTCGGTCGAGGCGACGACGAATTCAAGCTCCTTGTCGCCGATCTTCTTGCCGAGCACGTTGAGCGCCGTCTGGAAGCCGCGCATGCCGTCTTCGCCGAGCACCGTGTAGGTGCCCTCGAGCGTCGCGGTGACGCCGACCTTGATCTTCTCCTGAGCGAACGCTGTGCCCGAAAGCAACAGGCTGCTCAACGCAATCAGTCCCAAACTGCCTTTCAACATCGCGCTCCTCCCTCTGTGTTGTCGCCGGCGTCCACCTGGCGTGCGAAGGCTGATGGCGTCCGGTTGTTGCCGGCAAAGCTAGCCGAAGGCGGGCGCGGCGCGGATGTCGTCGGCGCGTGGTGGCTTAACGGGCAGTCTCATTTTGATTGTTGCGCCGCAGCGCGGCTCGCGGCGCAATGCCGCGGAGCTTGTTCGGTGTCGTCAGCGGGCAAGCTGGTGACCAGTATTCCAGAACGGTCCTGCTTGAGCCGCGAGTCACGGCGCACTGGATGCCCGCATGTGCGGGCATGACACCGGAGAGAATGCCGTCCATGGCTCTCTTCGCACGTCGTCCCGGCGAAAGCCGGGACCCATACGCCGCGGCGGGTGTCGTGAACGGGACTCGTCGTTCCACGTCGTTCAACAATCACGCTCGGTGGTTATGGGTCCCTGCCTTCGCCGGGACGACACCGAATGTGTTGCGCGGCTGGTAAGTCATGCTTTTGTGTTCTCGCGACATGATCTGTCCGAGCTTTGCTCTTCGTTCCGCCCTGGCTCTTGAAGAGGCGCAGGGAAACCCGGATACCGATCGCACCCCATGGGTCCCGTGCAAATGGAAAGCGCGGGATGTAAGACCACAGATGTAATCGGAAACATCCGGCTTTCTCCGCGCGCGCTCCCCCGGGCTTGGTTGTCGCCGCTGCCGCGAAGATGCTTCGCATCTCACGGGGGGACACCTGCCACTAAGCGTCAAGCCTGCACGACTTCGCCATTCGCCTTGCGCGCTCTCGTCAGTTTCACGCTCGGCGTCCACCGCATCTCACACCGCGTCCGTGACGATTGCGAAGCGCCCCTCGCGACGCGCGTGGCGGATTGCTCGCAAGATGTGGCCGCCGGAACCGATGGTGGCGCGCATCGGAGATTCCGATAATTGGGACGAACGTCGAAGTTCCCTTGCGTTTGCCCAACATTGTCCATCATGAGTCTATCAACTTCGCGTGTGGTGCCTGTTGAATGCGGAGACAGGGGATCGCCGGAACCCGAGGTGCACAGACTCGGGTCGCGTCAACAGGCAGGCGGAGCGGAACAATCAAGCAAATCGTGGTGCGACGATGCCTGCCGCCTTTGCCGGGGCGGGCAAGGCGAAGGTATTTCATCGCTGCAGCGCGGCGCGTTCTGCGTTCGGCGTGCGTCGCTGTCGTCGGTTGCTCGCTGTGCGAGCAGGCTCACGCGCTCGACTTCTTTGGCCTGTTCGGTTCCGACGATCCGCCGCCGGTCAGCGCCACGACGCTGTCCTATCGGCTGGAGATCGAAGCCAAGACGCCGGAGGGCAAGAACGATAGCGACGCCGAACAGGCATTGCGCGATACCGCCGGCACCTATCGCCTTCGACAGGAACCGCCCCCGGACGGGGAAGGTCTCGCGCGCCGGCTGCAGGCAGATATCAATCCGCTGCTCGATGCCCTTTGGGGGCTTGGCCGCTACAACGCCCAGATCGATGTGACGATAGATGGAGTTCCAATCTCCCTCGACGAGATCGGGCTCGCCGCGGCGGCGCGTCGGGCCGACAGCTTTCGCAATCGGACCGTTGTGCCCGTCAAGGTCATCGCGCGACTTGGTCCGTTGTTCAAGCTGCGTGCCGTTGATGTAGACTATCCGCGCGACCAAGCGCCGCAGGGATTGCCGCGCCGCGCGTTTGCACTGAAGTCCGGCGATCCCGCGATCTCTGCCGACCTGCGCGCCGCGCAGGTGAAGCTCGTCGACTGGTTCCGCAGCAACGGACATCCGCTCGCGAAGGTCGCCGACGTCAAGGCCACCGTCGATCATGGCGCCGCCGCGATGGACCTTCGGCTGCGGGTCGAAGCGGGCCCCAAGGCCGGCATCGGCGCCGTGACGATCTCGGGCGGAGACGTCGATCCGAGAGTAGTGGCCACGCACGTCTACCTGAGGGAAGGCGAGCCCTATTCGCCAGAGCGGCTTGCCTTGGCGAAAACCTCGATCGCAAAGATCCCGGCCATCGGGGGAATTCGCGTCCGCGAGGAGGACAAGCTCGATGCCAATGGCAATCTGCCGGTCTTCATCGATTTGACGGAAAGGCCCAGGCACGCGGTGGGCCTCTCGGCGAAATATTCCACCGTCGATGGTCCCGGCATTGCTGGCTACTACGAGGATCGGAACATATTCGGCGGCGGCGAGCGCCTGAGGCTCGAAGCGTCCGCCTCGCTTTTGCAACGGATCGACGGCACGTCCTTCTCCGGCTTCAATAATCTGAGCGGCTCGGATTTCGGCGCACGGTTTACCGGCACCTTCATCAAGCCGGGCTTGTTCGGTACGGCCAACGATCTACTGATCGAGGCCACTGCGTTCCGCGAGCGTGTCGGCAACAACGACCTCGGCGGTTACACTGACGACACGGTGCGCGGCACGTTCGGCGTGATCCATCGCTTTTCGGAGGCGGCTTCGCTGCAGGCCGGTCTCCAGGTCGAGCAATCGAAATCGCAGGACGTGCTGGGGCGGGTCGATGCGACATTGATCGGCTTCACGGCGACCGGCCGCTACGACACGACAGACAATCCGCTCGACCCCACGCGCGGTGTGCGCCTCTCGGCGACCGTCAATGCCTATCCGAAGCTGATGGGTTCCACGATCGATCTGTTCGAAGCGCGGGTTGCGGGCTCGGCCTATTATGCGCTCGACGAGCAGGCCGACTACGTTCTGGCGGGGCGGTTGGCCGCAGGTTCGCTTGCGGGCGCGCCGCTCGACCAGATTCCGGACGCACATCGCTTCTTCGCTGGCGGCGGCGGATCCGTGCGCGGTTACGGCTTCAACACCATTTCGCCGATGATGTTCGGTCAAATCACCGGTGGTCGCAGCCTGATCGAGGGCTCCGCCGAGGTGCGGGTCAGGATCACGCCCACCATCGGCCTCGTGCCATTCTTCGACTTTGGCACCGCCTCCCGATCATCCCTGCCAGGCTTCGACGACTATGTGGGCTACGGCGCGGGACTTGGCTTGCGCTATCTCACGCCAGTCGGCCCGATCCGCCTTGACGTTGCGACACCGCTGAACCCTCGCCCCGGCGACAGCCGTTACGCGATCTATGTCAGCATTGGGCAAGCCTTCTGATGCGCATCCGACGGCTGTTCATTATCGGTTCCGCCGTCGCGGCCTTGGGTCTCATCGCTGCCGCGGTGCTTGGTGTCGTTCTCTACGGAATGGTGGGCGGGAGCAGCGAGAACCAGCAGGATGTGCTGGCCAGTCTTGTCTCGCGGACGCTCTCGACGCCGGCGACCCAGGTCCATGTCGGCGCCGTCGATGGTGTGCTGTCCTCGGATGCAACGGTCCGCGACGTTAGCATCACCGACAAGGACGGGGTCTGGCTGACGCTCGACAAGGCGCGCCTCGTCTGGCGACGCAGCGCACTGTTGCTGGGGCGGCTGGAAATCGACCGTCTCGAGATCGGCACGCTTGAGATCAAGCGAAAGCCGCTTCCGTCCGATCAGCCTGCCGCCGAGTCCGATCAGCCGATCCTGCCTGACCTTCCGGTGAAGGTGCAGGTGAAGGCTTTCGACCTGCGGGCCCTGACGCTGGGACAGTCGATTCTGGGTGAAGCTTTGAGTGTCGCGGCGACCGGCAATACCGAGCTCGGCTCGCCCTCGGAAGGGCTCGTCTTCAATCTCGATGCCACCCGCAAGGATTTTCCGGGCCACTTCAAGGCCGCTCTCGCCTACGTTCCGCAGGGAAATGCGCTTACCCTCAACGTCACGCTCGACGAGCCAGCCCACGGACTCATGTCGAAGCTCGGCCATCTGCCGGGCGAGCCGCCCGTCACATTCGCACTGGGCGGCAAGGGCACGCTCGACAGCTTTCGCGGTGCCCTGAAGTTGCAGGCCGGCCCGACGATCGATGCGACCGGCACGATTACGCTTGACCGAAACGGCGCGGCCCGAGTGCTCGCAACGCGCCTTATCAGCCACCTCGAACCGTTGTTGCCGGCGATCGCCGCGCCGGTCTTCGCCGGCGAAACCAATCTCGACAGTACGACGCATTTTGGTGACGACGGCAGCGTCGCCCTGAACGGGCTGACGCTGACGAGCCGTCTCGCGCGGCTCGACGCGAAAGGTCTGCTCGGAGCCGACAAGGTCGTGGATTTCGCGGCTTCGATCCGCGCCTTGCCAAGCAACGGCGACGTGACCGAGACTGACCAAGGCTCGATCCGCAGCCTCGTCTTCGACAGCCGCGTCAACGGCCCAATCAAGGCTCCTACAGCATCGGTCAAGCTCGCGCTGTCGGGTGCTCATCTGCCGGACGGAGACGTCGAGACGCTTGATGCTTCGATCACGGCCGTTCCTCGTGCCGACGCCAGCGATCCAGCAACGCGCATCATCCTTGACGCGAACCTGCGCGCTTCCGGCATTGCGCCACGCGACGCGAGTTTGGCGGCCGCGATCGGTAACACCGCGTCGCTCGTGCTCCATGGCGATACCGACCTGGGCGGCCGCGCCAGGATCGAGCGTCTCGAGATCGGCACATCAACGGTTCAGGCCACCTATACAGGCGATGTCAGCGCCGATCGCCTGAATGGCCGGGCAACCGGAACCGTGCCCGACCTCGGCGCCTTTGCTGACCTTGCCGGGTTGAAGCTCAAGGGTTCGGTGGCGTTCGGCCTCGATCTCGACACGGATTTACAGCGTGGCAGCTTCGATATCAGAATGTCAGGTGCCGGCGAGAAGCTTGCGACGGGACTTGCGGCGCTCGATGGGCTCGCGGGGGCGCGGCTCGCACTCGCCGCCGACATCTCTGGCGATGGCCGCGACACTTACACGGTCCGCGGCGCGTCGATCGACGGAGCCCATGTTGCGGTTCGCGCCAAAGGAACAGTGACGCGCGACTCGAGCGACCTGTCGGCGCGTGTGGACCTGCCGGATCTCTCGGCGGCCGATGCGCGCCTCACCGGTGCGGGAGCTCTCGACGTCGGCCTGACCGGCGGGCTCGCGCATCCCGGGGTTTCGTTCGCGGCTTCGGTGGATCGCGCCACCGCCATGCGACGTCCGATTCCGCATCTGGCGCTCGCCGCGACGGTCAACGACATCAACGGAGTCTGTGCCGTCGAGGCCAAGCTCGACGGCTCCGTCGACGGCAAGCCAGCGCGCGGGATTGTTCAGGTGAGTCGTCGATCGTCGGAGCCCGACGATCGCGCAGCTCCCGCCGCTGCCGGTTGGCACGCAAAGACCATCGACATCGCGATCGGATCGGTATCCCTGAAGGGGGCAGCAACGATCGACGCCCAGAGATTCGCCAGCGGGCAGATTCGCTTCGCAGCCGGGGCGCTCGCCGATCTCTCGCCGCTTGCCCTTACAGAGCTCGCCGGTTCGGCCTCACTCGACCTTGCCGCTTCGGCCGATGGCGGCCAACAGTCGATCCGGCTTGCCGGCAAGGGCGCGGGAATCCTCGCCGCGGGTGCGGCGATCCGCAGTTTCGATCTGCGCGCCGATGGCGCCGATCTCTACAGCCATCCGGTGCTCAATGCTGATGCGCAGGTCAATGGTGCCGAGTTCGGCGGTCAGACGGTCTCCAACGTCACGCTAGCGGCCTCGGGCAATGCCGATGCGAGCACGATCGGCCTGTCCGCCAAGGCTGCCGGATTCGATCTCGATGCCGCGGGTGCACTGACCACCAGGGAGCGGGTGCGGTTCGATCTCAACCGCTTCACCGCGCGCCGTGGTGCCAAGGGAATCGCGCTGCAGGGCCCCGCGGGCTTCACGCTCGACGATGGCACGGTGCTGATCGAGCATCTGGCGCTCGCGATTGGACGTGGCCGCTTCACGGTGGACGGCAAAGCCGGCCAGGTGCTCGACCTCAAGGCCGTGGCCAGCGCGATCCCGCTCGGCGAGGCCGATGTCGCGATACCTGGTTTGGGCCTGAGCGGGACCCTCGACGCGTCAGCCGCGATTGCGGGCTCCATGAGCGCGCCGATCGGCCAGTACAAGGTCGCGGTCAAGCAGCTCACCGCGCCGCAGACCAGAAGCGCCGGCCTGCCGCCGATCGACGTTGCCGCGGACGGACGACTCGATGGCAGCCGCGCGAGCCTGAACACCACAATTGCCGCGGGAAGAGCCGGCGCGATCACGGCGTCGGGCACGGTGCCGCTCGACGCCACAGGTCCGATCGCGCTGTCCGCGAAGGGCCGCCTCGATGCCGCCATCGCCAATGCCACGCTTTCCGCTTCCGGTCGTACCGTATCCGGCAGCGTCGCGCTCGATGCGCATGTCAGCGGCACGCGCACCAGGCCCCAGATCGGCGGTGTCGCGACCATGAGCGGGGGTACCTTCCGCGACAGCATGCTCGGCACGCGCCTCGATGCCGTCGAGGCGAAAATCACCGCCGAAGGAGAGCGCATCGTCGTGGAGCGCCTGACCGCGGTGACGCCCAACGGCGGTACGTTGTCCGGCTCTGGTCAGGTACGGGTCGCCCCGGATGCAGGTTTTCCAGGCACGATCTCGATTCGCGGTCAGCAGGCGACGCTTGCTTCCAGCGCGCTGGCGACCGCGCAGGCCAATCTCGCTATCGACGTCACGGGCGCCCTGGCGCGCGATCCGCGGATCGTCGGTCGCATCGACTTGACTCGCGTCAACGTCGATATTCCGGATCGCCTGCCGTCGACGCTGAAGCCGATCGACGGCATCAACCATGTGAACGCCTCGGGGCAGGCCGCTGCACGGCTCGCGGCTGCGCGCAAGGCCGAAACGCCGAAAGGCAACAAGAAGCGTCCGGCGCTCTTCAACGCCGCGCTCGACGTGACAGTTTCGGCGCCGAACCACGTCTTCATCCATGGCCGCGGGGTAACCGCGGAACTCGGCGGCTCCGTTCATGTCGGCGGCACGAGCAACGCGCCGGTTCCGAAGGGGGCTTTCTCGCTCTATCAGGGCAAGCTGGTGGTGCTCGGAAAGACGCTGACCTTCACCAAGGGCAATCTCTCGTTCAACGGCGATCTCGCGCCCGAGCTCGATTTCGCGGCAGAGATACAGGCCTCTGACATCACCGCGCAGGTCGGAATCTCGGGCCCGGCGGCCGCGCCGGTCTTCGCCTTCCATTCGCAGCCCGAGTTGCCGCAGGACGAGATCCTGTCGCGCATTCTCTTTCAGAAGGCTTCGGGCAGCCTGACGACCTCGCAGGCCGTGCAGCTCGCCGGGGCCGCCGCTCAGTTCGCAAGCGGTGGCGAGGGAACGGTGGACCGCATGCGCCGCTCGCTCGGGGTCGACAATCTGGATGTGGGCGCCGGAGCGGGCGGTCCGATGGTCGGTGCCTCGCGCGCGATCGGCGACAGGCTAAGCGTGGGCGTGCGGACGGGCGCGAGCGCCAGCCAGTCAGGAGTGTCGGCCAATGTCGACGTGACGCGCCATATCCGCGTCGAGTCGGATGTCGATGCGAAGGGCTCGACATCCGTCGGAGTCGGCACGCGATTCGAATGGTAAAGGCGACCGAGATCGCGCCTCACTTCGTGGTGTAGCCGCCGTTCACCAGGATGGTCTGACCAGTCATCCACCAGCCGTCCGACACCAGCAGGCGGATCCACGGCACGATGTCCTTGATGTCGGTGAGCCCGGTCCTGGAGAAGCCCGACAGCGCCGCCGCCGATTTGTGATAGGCGACCGCGTCCGCGCCTTCGGCCGGATAGAAGAACGGCGTGTCCATCGGTCCGGGTCCGATTGCGGTGACCGAGATGCCGCGCGCGCCGAACTCCTTCGATGCTGCGCGGGTGAAATGCTCGACCGGCGCCTTGGTCCCGGCATAGGCCGCGTAGAACGGCGTGTAGGCGCCGAGCAGCGACGTCACCAGCGTGCAGATCTTGCCGTTGTCGTTGACGTGGCGGCCGGCCTCCTTGAGAAAGAAGAACGCGGACTTGGCGTTGACCGCGCTCATCGCGTCATATTCGGCCTCCGAGATCTCGACCATCGGTTTCTTCAGCACCTTGCCGACGGTGTTGATCGCGATGTCGGGGCGGCCGATCGCGGCGACCGCCTCGGCGAACAGTTTTTCCATCGCGCCCGATGTCGTGAGGTTGGCCTGGAAGGCGACCGCCTTGCTGCCTGCGGCCTGCAGCGCCGCCACCGTCGCGTCGGCATCGGCCTTGGTGGCCGCGCTGTTGTAGTGGATCGCGATTGCCTTCGCGCCGTGGGCGGCGAGATCGCGCGCGATCAGGCTGCCGAGATTCTTGGCGCCGCCGGCGATGATGACGGTCTTGCCCTTGATGCTGTGGTCGGTCATGGCGTTTGCCTCTCCAGGTCTCGCGGCCGCGCCCTGCGGCCGCTTTCTGGAGAGGACGATATCGTCTAGAATTTGCCGATAAAGCCGTGCATTCTGATCTCACTTGTCGGTAATGGCGAACAATCGGGGACGATCTTGGACCGCATCGACCTGTTCCGCATCTTCGCCCGCGTCGTCGAGTGCGCGAGTTTTACGCGGGCGGCCGATACGCTGGGCCTGCCGCGCTCGTCGGTCTCGTCAGCGGTCGCGGAACTGGAGCAGCGCGTCGGCGCGCGGCTGCTGCATCGCACGACGCGAAAGGTGTCGCCCACGCATGACGGCGCGGCCTTCTACGAAAGAGCCTTGCGCGTCGTTGCCGATGTCGAGGAGGCCGAGACCCTGTTTCGCCACGCCGCCGCCGAACCGTCCGGCAGGCTCAGGGTCGACGTGCCCGGGCGGATCGGCCGCCTGATCATCGCGCCGGCGTTGCCGGCTTTCCTTGATCGTTATCCGCAGATCAACATCGATCTCGGCGTCACCGATCGCGCTATCAACCTGATCGAGGATTCCGCCGATTGCGTCGTGCGCGTCGGCCCGCTCAGCGATTCCGGTCTGATCGCGCGGCCGCTCGGCAATCTGACGCTGATCAATGTCGCAAGCCCCGGATATCTCGCGCGCCACGGCACGCCGCGAACGCCCGACGATCTCGGCGCGCATTGGGCGGTCAACTACGCCTCGCCCTCCACCGGCCGCATCGAGGAATGGGAGTGGTGTGAGCAGGACGCAACGCGCACGGTCGCCATGCGCGGCCGCGTCACCGTCAACAGCGCCGAGGCCTATATCGCCTGCTGCCTCGCCGGCCTTGGCCTGATCCAGATTCCCGCCTACGACGTGAAGCGGCACCTCGATGCCGGAGAACTCGTCGAGCTGATGCCGCGGCACCGCGCCGCGCCGATGCCGATGACCTTGCTCTATCCGCACCGTCAGCATCTGTCGCGGCGGCTGCAGGTGTTTGCCGACTGGCTGACGGATTTGCTGAAGCAGAAGCTGCTCGCGGTGGAGTAGGGGCGCAGGCTGGCGTTCCCGGTCGTCGGGACGTATAATCTCGGTGCTCGTGACGGTAATCTGATGACCACTTTGGTAAGCAAACTCGGCCCCGCAATCGCAGTGTTGGCGCTGTGCCTGGGCGGCCAGCAGCAGGCCAGTGCCCAGGCCGGCCCGGTGCGCTACTGGACGCCGGGCTCGCTGTTCGGCTTCGGCGGCAGCCTCGCCGACGGCCAGAAGGCGGATACCTACGGAAACTTTCCGAGCTTTGACGCCGCCGGCGCGCAAGGCGGCGATTTTTCGTATCTGAACGGCCGGCCCGACGGCTGGTTCGCCGGCAGCGAAGGCGGTCGCGTCGGCTGGAACGCGCTCGGCCAATCGGCGGCGTTCGGCTCGCTGGAATATCAGGGCGCGCAGTTCGGCTACAATTTCAGGGGCGTCGGCAATACGCCCGTGACCTTCTTCGCCGGCTTCGACACGCTGAAATACAATCCGCCCGGTGCCGGCGGGCCGCTGGCGCCGTTCAGCGGCAATCCCGGTGTCAACGCCGGCTATTCGGCGCGCGCGGGACTCGAGTTCCGGCCGACTTCGAATCTCAGCCTGTCCTTCGGCGCGAGCTTCACCCAGCAAGGGGCGGAGCGGATGGACAGCGACATTCATTCGCAGCTGCTGCCCGGCCAGTCTCCGGTCCTGTTCGGCGGGCGCTGAAGCGCGATGAGATTAGGCTGAATCGTTATCGCGCTTTAGCTCTTTGTTTGAGCATGATCTTTTCGGAAAACCGCTTCGCACTTTTCCGAATCATGCTTTAGCGCGTCAGCGCAAGACGGCAGCGCCGCGGTCCTGATTCAACCAAAACTTCAGAACCCAAGAAGGCTCGAAGTCACGGGCACAGTCAGGATCGAAACATGGACATGCAGGGCAAGATCGCACTCGTCACCGCCGCGGCATCCGGCGCGGGCCGCGCCGGGGCACGCATCCTCGCGCGCGAGGGCGCGGCGGTCGCGGTGGTCGACCAGAACGAGGCTGGCGCGAAGGCGGTGGTCGACGAGATCAAAAAGGGCGGCGGGCGCGCGCTGGCGCTGACCGGCGATCTGCGCGACGACGGCTTTGCGCGCGACATCGTCACGGCGACCGTGAAGGAATTTGGAGCGCTCGACTGCGTGTGGAATCACCTCGGCATTCCCGGTCCGTCCGTGATCGACGATCTGGAAGGCTGGGATCTCAGCGTCGATCTCAACCTGCGCTCGCAGCTGATCACCACCAACGCGGCGCTCGGCCAGATGACCGCGCGGCGTCAGGGCAGCATCCTGTTCACCGCATCGACCTCGGGCCTGGTCGGCTCGCCGTGGAGTCCGACCTATTCGGCGGCCAAGGCCGGCGTGATCGGGCTGGCGCGCGCGCTCGCCAAGCGCCACGCCAAGGACGGCGTCCGCGTCAACGCGATCTGCCCCGGTGCGATCGACACGCCGATGCTGCGGGTGTTCGTCAACCGGCCGGACCAGCCGGGCCACAACGAGGCCGATCCAGAGGAGCTGATCAAGGCCGCGGTCACCCGCAATCCGATGGGCCGCGCCGCGCGTCCCGAGGAGATCGCGGAGGTCGCGGTGTTCCTGCTGTCGGACAAGGCGTCGTTCGTCACCGGTATCGCGATGCCGGTCGACGGCGGGACGGTGGCGTAGCGTCTTCCAGGAATTGCCCTAAAGCATGATCCGGAAAAGTGCGAAGCGGTTTTCCGAAAAGATCATGCTCAAACAAAGAGCTAAAGCGCGATGACGATTCAGCCTAATCTCATCGCGCTTTAGAACTTCGCCCTGATGCCGGCATAGGCGGCGAGCGGTATGCCGGGCACGAAGGTGCGCGGATCGGTCAGCTGCGCCATCAAATTGGGCGCGGCTCCGGCGCTGGCAAAGCCGCCAGTCTCGTAGAACGCGCCGCCGAGATAATAATGCTGGTTGAAGACGTTGTTGATCAGGCCGAACACCTCGATATCCGGCGTGATCCTGTAGGAGGTGTGCAGGTTCACGACCGCGTAGGCCGGGACCTTCTGGCTCTGGTTGGTGTCGTCGCCGATCAACCACTGGCTGCCGACCACGTTGATGTCGGCGCCGACCTTCCATGCGTCGGTGGCGAGGTACTCGACACCTGCCTTGAAGCGGTGCGCCGGAATGCCCGGGATATGGTCGCCCGGCTTGACGTTGATGAACCGGACGTCATCGTTGTTCGGGTCGGTCAGGGCGTTCGGGTTGTCGGGAGCCGGCAACGTGTTTGCGCTTCGATAGGTCGCGTCGATGAAGGTGTAGTTGGCATAGGCGTTCCAGCGATTGACGCGGTAGTCGAGCTTGGCTTCGATGCCCTGCCGCAGGGTCTGTCCCGCATTCTGGAAATAGCCGAAATTGCCTGTGCCGATGGGGCTCTGCACCCGGATGATGTCGTCGTCGGACAGAGTGTGGAACGCGCCGACGCCCCAGCTCAGCATGCCGGTCCTGGCGTCGTTGCCCCAGGTGCCGCGGAAGCCGGCCTCGATGGTGTGCGACACCACCTGCTTGAGCGGCGGATCGGACACCAGGAAGGAATCGATGACGCAGGGGCGGGCCGGATCGGAGCAGCCGAGCTCGAGCGGCGTCGGCGCGCGGTTGGCCTCTGAATAGCCGGCATAGAAGGTGAGGTTCGGGGTGATCTTGTAGGTGCCGCCGATCACCGGGTTGAGGCGCTGGAATCGGTTGCTGCTGTTGAGCTGGTCATTTGTCCCGGTCTGGTCCTGCAGATCGATCTGGGCATAGTTGAATCGTCCTCCAGCAGTGACCGAGAACCTGTTCGTCACGTCGAAGGTATCGGTGAGATAGACGCCGGTGTAGGTGTTGGTGGCGCGCAAGTCGACCGGGGCGAGACCGGCATCGGGCTGGTTGATGAAGATGCCGGTGCCGGTCACGAACAGGTTGTTCGGATCGATCGTTCCGAGCTCGCTGGTCGCCGTGAATTTCGTGTTGCCGTGGTCGACGCTGACGCCCATCACGACGTGGTTGTCGTGTCCGAACAGCTTGTCCGAGTTGGTCAGCTGGGCTGTGCCGCCGAAGCTGTTGGTCGCGGCCCGGTTGCGGTCGACTTCGCCAAGGAAGGCGTTGCCCAGCGTGTTCGGAACCGAGGGACCTCCCGCCGGACCGAAAATCGGCAGGTCGTCGCCGATGCACAAACTGTCTTCCCCGTCGCAGGCATGCACGTCGGTGCCGTTGCCGTCGACATGGGTCTGCCGGAAGCCGCGGAAATAGGCATTGCCCTGGAAGGACCAGGTATCCGAGAAATTATGGTTCAGCGTGGCGTTGACGAAGGCGAGCTGAAGCAGCGTCGTCTGCGGCCAGGTGTAGACGCTCGACCAGCGCTGATTGAGCATCTGCACCGGCGTTGCCGCAACGTTGCCGAGCAGGTTGCTGGCGCCGGTGAAATTGACGTGAAATTCGGTGTCGTCGTTGCGTGCGCCAACGTCCACATACATGCGGTTGATGTGCGACGAATTGGCGTAGTCGCGCCAGCCGCGATCATACGCGGATTCGAACGCAGCGTAGGCGGAGATGTTGTCCCTGTGGCCGCCGGCCTGCACGCTGCCCTGCACGCGCCCGTAAGAGCCGCCGAACAGTTCAGCCTCGGAGCCCTGATAGGTGAAGCCGTTCTTCATCTGGATGCTCAGCGCGCCGCCGATCGCGTTGAGGCCGAACACCGGATTGTTCGGAAACAATGCGACGCTGTCGATGGCCTTTTCCGGGATGAAATCCCAGTTGACCACGTCGCCCCAGGATTCGTTGATGCGCACGCCGTTCTGATAGACCGCGATGCCCTGCGGCGTGCCCTGGACCGGCGAGGCGGTGAAGCCGCGGTAGTCGAGATTGCGCTGGAACGGATTGCCGGTCTGGTCGCCGAGCGTGACGCCGGGCAGCTTGCGGTTCACAGCATCGAGGAAGTTGGTCGAGTAGTTGTGGCTGAAATCCTGCGTCGTCATCACCGCGGTGTTGGACGGGACCTTGTCGCGATCAATCAGGGTGGAGTCGCGATCGGAGGGGCCGGGTGCAGCGGTGCCGACATCGGGTCCCGCTGCCGGAGCAACAGGTCCGGTTCGGGTTCGCGCGGTTCGCGTGGTCCGAACCACCGGCCGTGCCGCCGGCCTTGCGCTGCGGGTGCCGGCCAGAGGTGTGGGCGCAATCACGTTGACGGGCGGCAGTTCAGTGGGGGCCGGATCGGCCGTCTGAGCATGCAGGACAGTCGATGGCAGTGCAGAGCCAATAACAGCCAGCACGGCCGCAGCGCAGCGCGTATAGACCGAAGAAGACAAAAACCGTGTTGCCGCACGCAACAACGCAGCAGCCATGACGCCCACCCCCAAGCCGCGGTTCGGCTTGATCCCCGACGAACCTTGGCTCGGAGACTGCGGGAACGCCCTTGCTTTGGCAAACAAGATCAATCCCGGGGGACCGGGATTCTTTTCCAACTGTAATCGGGAAAAATTCCCGATTTTGATGGACGGGCACACGCACACGATACGGGCGGGATGATTCCGGCCGACTTGGCGCAAATTCGTGCCCAAAAGGCGGGCATCGCCGCCTTTTGGGACCGCCTATCGTCTCAGTCCTTGAACTCGCAGCCGAGGCGCTGCAGGGCCTCGTCGACCCAGCGGCGGTCGCTGGTGCCGGCGAGGATCTGCTGGATGGCCTTTTCCTCGGTGGCCTTCTTGGCCTCGGTCAGCTTGCAGATGGCCTCGGCGTCGTCATAGGGCACGCAGAGCACGCCGTCGTCGTCGGCCACGATGAGGTCGCCGGGCTCGACGATCATGCCGTCGATCGAGATGGCGCAATTGATCTCGCCTGGGCCATCCTTGTAGGGGCCGCGATGGGCGACGCCGGCGGCGAACACCGGGAATGATCCGGCGCGGATCGCGCCAGCATCGCGGATCGAACCGTCGATCACGAAGCCCGCGACGCCCTTCTTCTCGGCCAGCGTCGACATGATCTCGCCGATGATGGCGTTGACCAGCACGCCGCCGGCATCGACCACGATGACGTCGCCGGGCTGGGCCAGGTCGATCGCCTTGTGGACCATCAGATTGTCGCCGGGCCGGGTCTTGACCGTCAGCGCCGGGCCGCCGAGCCCGCCGCCCGCGTGCATCGGCCGCAGCCGGTTGGTGCCCGCGATCCGTGACATCGAATCGCTGATATTGGCGACCGGCAGGGTGCGGTAGCGCGCGACGAGATCGGGCGACACTTTCCGCTTCGCCTTGTGAATAGCAAATCCTATGGCCATCGGTTTTCTCCGGTGTGTTGGGCGTGATTGTACGTTTGCAATCGGGACGACGGAAATATCTTGCTTGTAGGACCATCACCGTCATTGCGAGCGAAGCGAAGCAATCCATGCTTCCGCAGATGCGGAGCGATGGATTGCTTCGTCGCCGACGCTCCTCGCAATGACGGGGCCGTAAACATCGATCGCTTCGCTCAATGCGCGCGGCGGTCGAGATGGGCGTTGAGGCGAGGATAGACGCGGCGGGCATTGCCTTCAAAGATCTTGGCCTTGTCCGCCGCGCTCAGCGGCAGCGCGTCGATATAGCGCCGGGTGTCGTCGAAGTGATGACCGGTTTCAGGATCGATGCCGCGCACGGCGCCGACCATTTCCGACGCGAACAGGATGTTCTCGACGGGAATCACCCTGGTCAACAGCTCGATGCCGGGCAAGTGATAGACGCAGGTGTCGAAGAACACGTTCTTCAAGAGATGCTCCGACAGCGGCGGCAGCTTCATGTCCTGCGCCAGGCCGCGGTAGCGGCCCCAGTGATAGGGCACCGCGCCGCCGCCATGCGGGATGATGAACCGCAGGGTCGGGAAGCGCTTGAACAGGTCCGAGGTCAGGAACTGCATGAAGGCGGTGGTGTCGCCGTTGAGGTAATGCGCGCCGGTGCCGTGGAAGCAGGGATTGCAGGACGAGGAGACATGGACCATCGCCGGCACGTCGAGCTCGACCATCTTCTCATACAGCGGATACCACCATTCGTCGGTCAGCGGCGGATCGCACCAATAGCCGCCGGCGGGATCGGGGTTGAGATTGCAGCCGACGAAGCCGAGCTGCGTCACGCAGCGCTCCAGCTCCTCGATGCAGTTCGCGGGCTTGACGCCCGGGCTCTGCGGCAGCTGGCAGACGGGGACGAAGTTCTGCGGGAACAGCGTGCAGACCCGGTGCACGAGGTCGTTGCAGATCGTGGTCCATTCGCGGCTGGTCGCTTCCTTGCCGACGTGATGCGCCATGCCGGCGGCGCGCGGCGAGAAGATGGTGACGTCGGTGCCGCGCTCCTTCTGCAGGCGAAGCTGCGCGCCCTCGACGCTAGAGCGGATTTCGTCATCGGTGATGCCGAGATTGGTGGTGAGCGGCCGGCGCGACTTGTCGGCGAGGCCGGCGAGCTGCTTGTCGCGGAAGATCTGCAGCTTGGCCGGCTCGGTGGTGTAATGGCCGTGACAATCGATGATCATGGTTGCTTCCTTGGTAGGGGTGTCAGTGGGCGACGGATGACGGAATCGCGCCCGTCAATTCCGTCTCGCGCGGCTTGACGCGCATGGTGGCGGCGATGGCGGAGGCGACGAGCAGGAAGCCGGCGATGCCGACCAATGCCCAGGAGAAGCTTCCGGTGGAGTCCTTGATCAGGCCGATGCACCACGGCCCGATCAGGCCGCCGAACTGCGCCAGCGTGTTGACCAGCGCGATCGAGGCTGCGCCGGCCGCGCCGGTCAGCAGCGAAGCATTGATGCTCCAGAACAGCGGGTTGCCGGCGTTGAGGCTGAAGCCGACGATGCAGAGGAACACGAAGGCCAGCACCGGGCTCGCGACATAGGCGCTGCCGAGCATCGCAACCGCGGCGAGCAAGTAAACTGCTGCGAGATGAAACTTGCGATCGCCGGTCTTGTCCGAGCTGCGGCTGACCACGATGGTGCCAATGACGCCGAGCAGCGGCGGGATCGCCGAGAGGAAGCCGACCTGGATGTTGCTGAGATCGCCCATGCCCTTGATGATCTGCGGCAGCCACAGCAAGAGGCCGTAGATCCCGACCAGTGCGCAGCCGAACAGCGCCGCCAGCAGCCAGACCCGGATATCGAGCACGCATTCGATCAACCTGTGCTGCCCCTGTTGCTCGATCTCGGCCCGCTCGGCGGCGAGTTCGCCCTCCAGCCAGGCTGCCTGCTCCTTGGTGAGCCAGCTCGCCTTGGCCGGGCGGTCGGTGAGATAATAGAGCGTGAACAGGCCGAGCAGAATGGTCGGCACGCCCTCGGCGAGGAACATCCATTGCCAGCCGTGAAGACCGGCAGCGCCATCGAGCCAGGTCATGATGCTGGTTGAGATCGGCCCGCCCAAAACCGCCGAGAACGAGCCGGCGATGATGTATCCCGCCACCGCGCGGGCGCGATAGCGCGCCGGGAACCAGTAGGTGAGGTAAAGCACCACGCCGGGCATGAAGCCGGCTTCCGCGACGCCGAGCCCGAACCGCATCACATAGAGGCTGAGCGGATTCCAGACGAAGGCGGTCAGCGCGGCGACGAGGCCCCAGGTGATCAGGATGCGCGCCAGCCAGATCCGGGCGCCGAGCCAGTGCAGCATCAGATTGCTCGGCACCTCGAGCACCATGTAGCCGAGGAAGAAGATGCTGGCCGCGAAGCCGAAGATCGCGGGGCTGAGGCCGAGGTCCTTGTTCATCGTCAGCCCGGCATAGCCGAGATTGATACGGTCGAGATAGTTGAAGAACATCATCACGAACAGGATCGGGATCAGCCGCCAATAGACGCGGCGGATGGTCTGTTGTTCGAGCTCAGTGACGGACGCTCCGGCCATTGCAATCCTCCCGTTCATTGTGATGGCGTTCATTGGGTCGCGACGCCATTTCGGATGTTGTGGGGGTGCTCCACCTCGCGTTCGGCAGGCAGCCGTTCGGCGCCGTCCGAAGCTGCGCCTGCTGTCATCGTTCTGAGGTCGATGCCCTGCTGCTCGGGCAGCAGCAATGCCGCGCAGAAGGCGGCGGTGTAGCCGCAGATGGCGCAGATCGCCATTGCGTCGCCGAGATGCATCCGCGTCGAGAGAATGCCGACGGTCGCCGGCACGATCGAGCCGAGGCCGCGCCCGGCGCTCAGCGCAAAGCCGGCGCCGTTGGCGCGGATGCTGGTCGGAAACAGCTCGGCAAAGGTCGGCATCAGGCCGGAGGCGAGGCCGGCCTGCAGCGCGCCGAGGAAGAATCCGAGGATGACGGTGATGCCCTGGCCGATCGGCGCCTGGGTGTAGGCCGCGACGTTCAGCGCCTGGCAGATCAGGAACAGCATGAAACCCTTGCGGCGGCCGATGCGGTCGGCGATGAGGCCGAAGGCGATCGGTCCGACGAACGATCCGAAGATGTTGACTGCGAGATAGCCGGCGGTGTGCGTGACCGGCAGATGCAGCCCGGTTTGCAGATAGGTCGGCAGCCAGGTGATCATCACATAAGCCGCGCCGAGCGTGCCGGTGGTGAAGAAGGTCGCGACCAGCGTCTTGAACAGATGCTCGCCGGTGAAGATGGTCCAGAAGCTGTGCGTCGGCGAGGCGGCGCGCTGCGCCTGCTCCTCGACGAAGATCGCGGATTCCGGCACGAAGCGACGGACGAAGAACACCAGCAGCGCGGGGAGGATTCCAATCGCGAAGAACACGCGCCAGGCCATGTCCTGCGACAGCCAGCCGAAGATGACGGGAAACAGCGCCACCGACAGCGCATTGCCGACGGCGTATCCGCTCTGGATCGCGGCGGCGACGCGGCCGCGCATGCCGGCCGAAACCACTTCGGCGACCAGCACGGCGCCGACCGCGGCCTCGCCGCCATAGCCCATGCCCTGGACGGCGCGCGCGACCAAGAGATACCAGAAGCCGTCGGCAAAGGCGGCGGCAAAAGTCGAGACCGCGACCAGGAGGATGGTGAATTGCAGCACGCGCACCCGGCCGAACCGGTCCGCGGCAATTCCGGCGACCCAGCCGCCCAGGGCGGTGCCGATCAACGAGCTGGAAGCCAGAATGCCGGCGTCAGGCCGCGACAGGCTCAGCGTTGCGATCAGCGCCGGCGTGACCAGCGCGTAGATCGTGGTGTCCATCGAATCGAGTGCAAGGCCGCCGAAGGCGGCGAAGAAGGTCTTGCGTTCGACGGCGGACAGCTTGGACAGCCACCCCAGATTCATGTTCGTTTCCTCTTGATATCGCGGCCTCTTGCTGGGCCGTTTTTGCGAGATTTAAGGCGTGTCGAGTGCCGCCGGGTTCACCACATTGGTGCGATCGATGTCGCGTTGCGTGAGGACCACGACGATGTTGCGCGCGGCCTCGACGCCGGTCCGCGTGATCGATGCACCGGTTTGGGCTGCGATATGCGGCGTCACGATCAGGTTCGGCGCCTGCAGGATCGGCCTGTCTTTCGCCGGCGGCTCCTCCGCCAGCGTGTCGAGGCCGGCACCGGCGAGATGGCCGCTGCTCAGCGCCGCGCACAGCGCGTCCTCGTCGACCAGCGCGCCGCGCGCGGTATTGATCAGGAGGGAGCCAGGCTTCATGGCGTTGAGCCGCCCGGCATCGATCATGCCGCGCGTCGCATCGGTCAGCGGCGCGTGCAGGCTGACGATGTCGGAAACCGCGAGCAATTCGGCGAGATCGGCGGCTTCGCGCGCCAGTGCCGGATCGACACGGCCTCTGGTTCGGCCGAGCGCGACGACGCTCATGCCGAGCGCGGCCGCCGCGCGCGCGACGTGCCGGGCGATGCGGCCGAAGCCGACCAGGCCGATCGTGCGGCCGCGGACTTCGCGGCCGCGATAGGTGGCGCGGTCCCAGGCACCGGAATGGGTTCGCGCGTTCAGGCCGACGACGTCGCGCCCGAGCGCGAGGATCAGCGCGATGGTGTGCTCGGCAACCGCGGGCGCATTCGCGTCGCCCGCGACCATCACCAGCACGCGCTTGGCTGTTGCGGCATCGATATCGACGCTATCGACGCCGGCGCCGTGCTTTGCGATCACGCGCAGGTGCGGATTGCCGGCGATGGTGGCGGCGGAGAACACCGGATTGCCGCGCATCAGGATCGCCTGCGTCGGCGCCCGCGCCATCTCGTGCGTGAGACGTTCAGGAGTGACGGCATCGCGCATCAGCACGACATCTGCACCGATCTCGCTGAGGACATTGACGGCAGCCGGCGCGAGGCTGTCGCCGGTGACGAGAACGCGAAACGGAACGGTCATCTTCTATCGTCCGCTGCGATATTGCATGGCTGACCCGCTGCGAGCGCCGCGCCGTCGTGCCTGAACCTGACGCATTTCGCGCGCTTCTCCCTTGGAGGACTGGTGATTTCGCGCGAAGATCGGGAAACGGCCCCGTGAGGTCAAATACCTTGTTGACCCCCGACTTATAGGGAATCGGAATAAGCGATGGATTACAGGCAGCTTCGTTACTTCATCGCGGTAGCCGAAGAGCTCAGCTTCAGCCGCGCCGCCAAACGCTTGCATGTCAGCCAGCCGCCGCTGAGCACGCAGATCAAGGCGATGGAGGAAGAACTCGGCACGCGCCTGTTGGCGCGCACGCGGCGCGCGGTGGAACTGACGCAGGCCGGGCAGTTGCTGCTGGAACATGCGCGGCGTGCGGTCAGCGAGCTCGATCTGGCGTCGGAGACGGTGCGTCGTGCGGCGCGCGGCGAGGCCGGGTTGATCCGGGTCGGCTTCACCGGCTCGGTCCCGATGCTCGACATGTTCGCCGAGCTGTTCCGCAGCTTTCGCGCCAGCTATCCGCGGGTGAAGATCGAGCTCAGGCACATGTCGACGGCAACGCAGCTGCGCGCGCTTGCCGACGCCGAGCTCGATGTCGCGATCATGCGCCCGCCGCTCGATTTCAGGCCGGCGGCCGATCTGCAGGTCCATGTGGTGTGGCGCGACCGGCTGATGGTGTTTTTGCCGCTGGATCATCCGCTGGCCGGCGCGAAGGGCGCGCTCGAGATGGCCGACCTTGCCGAGCATGAATTCGTCGGCATGGCCGAGAGCGGCTGCGGTGTCGGCGATCAGGCCGCGATGCTGTGCCGGCGGGCGGGCTTTGCCCCGCGCGTGGTGCAGGAGGCGCATGAGCTGCGCACCGTGCTCAGCCTGGTTGCGGCCGGGATTGGGCTTTCGATCCTGCCGTCCTGCTACCAGCAGGCCGGCGTGATGAATGTGGTGGCGAAGCCGCTGGACACGCCGGATGCGGAGAGCCGCATGCTGGTGGCGATGCGCTCCAACGCTTCGCTGCTGCCGCGCCGGTTCGTCGAATGCGCGCTGCAGGCGGCGTCGCGCAGCGCACCGCCGCTCGTTCAGGGGGTTGCGGCAGCGGGTCGTTGATCGTGCCGCACGCCCTATACTTTCGTCGGCCGTAGTCTTCCGGCATCCCGTCTGGCCTTGCTCTTGCATCGTTCAATGTCAGGTGCTGGGGCGCGGATGTGTCGTGTTCTCGCCTGCGGCGGCAGCGTCGCAGACGAGCAGTCTGTGACGCGCGCCCGCAGCTGGATCGACGCTTACGGAGACGACGACATGCACGCCATCACGCGTGCGGCACTGCTGCTCGGGACGATGTGGCTGACACCGCCG
This sequence comes from Bradyrhizobium sp. USDA 3315, assembly GCF_054056795.1. NCBI lineage: Bacteria > Pseudomonadati > Pseudomonadota > Alphaproteobacteria > Hyphomicrobiales > Nitrobacteraceae > Bradyrhizobium > Bradyrhizobium sp. USDA 3315. Next base: position 3,678,698 of record NZ_JBSRYP010000001.1, read on the forward strand.
ACCCTGGCGCGGGACGATGGCCGCTACGCCAATTCACCGCTGAAACCCTGGTTTGAAAGCCTGCACAGCGGCTATGGACAATGCTGCTCGGATGCCGACGGCTATGTGGTCGCCGATCCCGACTGGGAGTCGGACCATGGCCATTATCGCGTGCTCATCGACAATGAATGGGTTGTCGTGCCGAACGAGGCCGTGATCACCGAGCCGAACAAGATCGGGCGCACCATGGTGTGGAAGCACTATATCGACGGCCACCCGCGCGTGCGCTGCTTCATGCCGGGCAGCATGACCTGAGGCGCATCGTCCGGGCTGCAACTCAGGCCGGCGGGACGAACACCCGGTTCGGGAATGCCTGCTCGACGACGTCGAGAAACGCGCGAACCTTTGCGCCGACCAGCCGTCGCGAGCTCTGCAGCGCCCAGATCTCGACCGGAGGTCTGGCATCCGTTCCCCAATAGGCAAGCCGGCCCGCGGCAATGTCGTCATCGACCAGCAGCTTCGGCAACAGGGCCGCGCCGGCGCCTGCGAGCACCGCATCGCGCATCATCAACATCGACGAGAGACGCAGCATCGGCCGCGGCTTGAGCATCAGCTCATCGTGTTCATGTCGGATGCGCCAGACCGTGTCCGGCGGCGTCTGCGACATCACAACGGCATCGACGGAGATGCCATCCGGATCGCGCGCGGAGGCCGTCGGTCGTTGCCGACCGGGATGCGCCACGACCAGCAGCTCGTCATGCAGGAAGCGGCGGCCGACGAGACGTTCATCCGGTGACGGGTTGATGCGGATGACAAGGTCATAGCCGTCTTCCACCGGATCGACCAGGCGATCCTCGGCGACGATCTCGAGCTGGACGTCGGGATAGGCGTGCGCAAAGCGCGCACCGATCCGGCCGAACGCGACATGGGCGAGCAAGACCGGCGCGCTGACCCGCAAGCGGCCGCGCGGCGTCGACGCGCCGAGCACCACGGCTTCGCCGGCCTCGGCGATGTCGGACAGCGGACCGCTGGTGCGCTCGTGCAGCGCGCGGCCCTCGTCGGTCAATCGCAGGCTCTGCGAACCCCGCTCGATCAAGCGGACGCCGAGACTCTGTTCCAGTTCGGCGACGCGGCGGGACAGCGTGGCCTTGGCCCGTCCGGAAGCCCGGCTGGCGCGGCCGAGCCCGCCATGCGCGGCCACCAGATTGAAATCGGCGAGTGCCTGAAGGTCCATCGAACTGTTCCATATTCGAAACGGCCTGTTCAGATAATGCCATCTCCAAAGGAAAATTGGAACGTCTAGCTTCTCCGCAGCGGCAGACGATCTGCCGCAACAAAGGAGTTATTCGACATGACCATTCTGGTGACAGGCAGCACGGGCACCATCGGCACCCAGGTTCTCAATCATCTCGCCGGTCAGGGCGTCGAGGTTCGGGCCCTGACGCGTTCGCCCGGCAAGGCGCAATTTCCGCAGCACGTGACGGCGGTTCGCGGCGATCTTGCCGACGTGGATTCGGTCCGTGCGGCGCTCGTTGGCGTCAGCACGCTTTTCCTGCTGGTTCCGAACGCCGCCGACGAACTGACGCAGGCGATGCTGACGTTGACTGCCGCGCGCGAGGCCGGCGTCAAGGGCATCGTCTATCTCTCGGTGTTCAAGGGCGAGGCCTATGCGGACGTGCCGCATTTCGCCGGCAAGCACACGGTCGAGCGGATGATCGAGGCGCTCGATCTTCCCGCGACCATCCTGCGTCCGTCCTATTTCATCCAGAACGATCTTCGGCTGAAGGAGCCGCTGCTGAACTTCGGCGCCTACGGCATGCCGATCGGTGCGAAGGGCATTTCGATGGTCGACATCCGCGATATCGGCGAGGCGGCCGCGATCGAGCTGCTGCGCCGCGAGCGCGCGTCCGCACCGCTGGGCCGCGAGACTTACGCGCTGGTCGGCCCCGACGTCGTGACCGGCGAGGGCGCGGCTGCGATCTGGCGCGATGAGCTTGGCCGCGCGATAAGCTATGGCGGCGACGATCTCGCGGCGATGGAGCAGCGTTTCAAGGCAGCGATGCCGGCATGGCTCGCGCTCGACATGCACCTCATGTTTGGCCGGTACCAGAGCGACGGCGCGGTCGCGACGGCCGAAGAGCTGGCACGCCTGACGAAGCTGCTCGGCCGCGCGCCGCGGGCCTATCGCGATTTCGCCCGCGACGCCGCCGCGCAGTGGCGCAAGGGCTAGCTGCGAATGAAGGCTTTACAGCGAAGCAAGCGCTTCCTTCACCTCTCCCCGCGTGCGGCAGGGGTGTCCGGGGAAATTCAGGCATAGCGGAGCTCCATCTGGTCAGGTGAGATGGTTGATTTCCGACGGCTGGGGTTGATGGGCGGAGGTTTGTCGATGGCAGCGAGGGATCGACGCGTGAGCAGGAGCTGGCCGACGAGTTCGGCGAACCTGAGCGGGAGCATTTTGATGCAGTTGGTGTGAGCGGCGATGCGCAGCAGCAGGTAGGCAATCATCGCAGCGAGCACCTGAAGGCGGATCGCGTTGTCGTTGGCGCCGAGGAACTTGCGAATATCGAGATGCTGCTTGATCCAGCGGAACAGCAGCTCGATTTGCCATCGGCTCTTGTAGAGGGCGGCGATCTCGACGGCGCTACGGGCAAGGTCGTTGGTCAGGAGTGTGATCTTGCCGCCTTTCTCGCGTCTGATCTTGATGCGGCGGAGCGGGATTGGAAGGCGCGAATCGCCCTTGCTGGTGAGCTTCACCTCGTCATCGGCAAGGATTTCGAAGCCATCCCCGTTACGCTTGCGGATGGCGCGATGCCTGAGCGAGCGAAGACGGATGCTCGTCTTCGCCCGGGTAACGAAGAAAGCCTTGCTATCATTGATCTTCTGCCACCAGTCGAAACGGCAATAGCCCTTGTCAAACACATAGGTGGTGGCGGGCTGGATTGGGGTCTGTCGGCCGATCTCGATGTCATTGACGTTCGCGGCCGTCATCTCGACGCAGGTCGGGACATCGCTCCTTGGGTCGTAGACGACATGCAGCTTCATGCCGCGGATGCGGCCGTTCCACGTCGCCCAACTGCAGACCTTGCCGAGCGGGATCGGACTGGCGTCGATCAGACGCACCATCTCCATGCCTTCACTCCGCAGCTGGCGACGCGCCATCGCCGACAGCGCCGCAAAGGTTTGCGCGAAAATGCCGATCGGACGGCGGGCATTGGCATCGGACAACGTCGAGCGCGACAGCTTGCCGGTTCCCAAGTGATAGTGATGCTGCGAATTGGCGTTGAAGCCAGTCACCACCCCGCGCAGACTGCTGTTGCCGCTAAGCTGGGCATAGATCAGCGCCACCAGCTGATCCCAGCTCCTGAACGACTTGTCGTAGGCATCCCCGTCCAGACGATCCACAACCGTCTGAAACTGCCGTCGATTGATCGGTTCAAGCAGCCTTCCAAAAATGCTACCGCGATATCGCATGCTCGGCCCTCTGTGTCTCGACAACCAGAAAAGACCGATTTGCCTCGGTCCTGCCGAGCATGCACCGCGACACAGTGAATCATTCCCCGGACACCCCTGCGCGTGCGGGGAGAGGTCGCATCGCATCGAAGATGCGATGCGGGTGAGGAGGAGCCTCCGCGAATTTTTCTGGCTCCGTTGACGTGGTGACAGCCCCTCACCCCAACCCTCTCCCCGTAAGAACGGGGCGAGGGAGCGCAGTTCCGTTGCGGCCGCCAAGCGAACACGATGTCTAGTTGCTACGGCGCACGAGGAAGCGCGTGACCACGCCGCCAAGCGTGGCGTGGTCGAGCGGTTCGGTGAGCGAGGTCTTGGCGGCTTCGATCAGGGCATCCGGCGCGCGGCCGCGATGCAGATCGCACAGCGCGTCGGCATAGTCGGCGGTGAATTCCGGATGCGGCTGCACCGACAGCGTCGTGCCGTTGGCGTAGAGCAGGGCGGCGTGCGGCGTGAACCCGGACGACAGGATGGTGCGCGCTGAGGCGGGCGGGTCGACCACCTGGTCCTGATGCGAGCAGGCGACGGCGATCGTCTCGCCGTCGATCAGCCCGTTGTCCGGCGCGATCCGATAGACATGGCGCCCGATGCCCCAGCCTTTCTCGGATTTGCGCACCGTGCCGCCGAGCGCCTGCGCGATCAGCTGATGGCCGAAGCAGACGCCGACAGTCGGAATGCGCTTGTCATGGGCCGTGCGCACGAAGGCTTCGAGCGGCGCGATCCACGCGACGTCGTCGTAGACGCCGGCGGCCGATCCCGTGATCAGGATCGCATCCAATGCGACCGGATCCGGCAGCGTCTCGCCATTGGCGAGGCTGACGACGTCGCAGCCAACAGATGGATCGGCGGTCGCCACCATCCGCTGAAACATCTGCGGATAGCTGCCGTGGCGCTCGCGGGCTTGCGGGTTGACGAGCCCGGTTTCGATGATGGTGATGCGGGGCATGGAACGCGCTGACGGATGAGCGGGGACGCCTCAGCCTTTACTCCGAAAGCGCCAATGGCGACAAGCTGCGCGTGGGCGGTTGCCGATCAATTCCGCGACGGTACCGCCGCGTCGATCGTGGCGGTGTGCTGCGCTGTCGGCGCCGGCGTCGTTGCGACGATCACGGGCTCGGTGCGGTAGCGCGGCAGCTGATCCTCGAGCGAGTAGCCGACGCAGAGCGCGAGGCTCGACCAGACCGCCATGCTGAAATACAGCGACATCCAGGCGATCTCCTCGCGCCATTCCGCGATGTCATGGGTCACGACCCAGCGCCGGCTGACGTCGCGCAGGCCTTCCAGCGGATGCAGCAGCGTGCCGCCGGCGGCGAGGTTGGCGCGCCAGCGATTCAGATACATCGGGACGTCGACGGTCATCAGGAAGGCGAGGAAGCCGGCGATGCCGACGATCGCGACGACGAAGGCCCAGCGCACCGGGCCATGAAACTCCGGCAGCAGCCGGCACAGCGCAATGCCGACCAGGAAGAACACCAGCGCCCAGATCGAGTTCTCGATCGCGTTGCAGAGATAATGGGTGGTCAGCACCGCATACCAGGAGAAGCATTCCGCGATCACGATCAGCGGCACGATGATCCAGGCGATGGTCACGGTGGTCTCGGCGCCGGTCATGGTGCCGAGCTGATGCAAAATGATCGCCCATTGCGCGGCGAAGCAAACCTCGGCGACGGTGGCGACGGTGCGGCCGACCACGACGCTCGACAGCCAGGTGTCGAACAGGCAGATGCGCTGCACGTCGGCGCGCGGCAGGACCGAGCGGAAAGCACAGCCGAACACATAGGCCGCGCATAGCAGCATCATCAGGCCGATGCCCGAGGTGTTGCTGAAGCTGCCATTGGCCTGTTCATTGAACTGGCGGTAGAGCGCGAACCAGATCGCGATGTTGGCGGCGCTGACGAGGCTCAGGAAACCCCACCACCGGACCACTGGATTTGACCAAGCCAGCGAAACCGGCCGTGCCCGCCACTCCATGCTCATTCACCGCTCCGCGTGTAACCGAATTGATATTGAACTGTAGCAATTCTGTCATAGAAGGCGGCGAATCACGAACTAAAAATTGCGTGTGGGAGCGAGCCGGGCAGATCCGATTGTGACAGTGCCCGATTGTGACAGTGTCCGATTGTGACAGTGCGCGATTGTGACAGTGCGTGGTGGTGCGTGACCGTCAGCCGCGCAGCGCCGTCTCGGGAATGGTGCGGCGGACCACTTCGCGCATCGCGAAGCTGGAATGGATGCGGGCGACGCCCGGCATCCGCGACAGATGCTGTTTGTGGATGCGCTCGAAGTCGGCGATGTCGCGGGCGATCACCTGCAGATGATAATCGTCGCTGCCCGACATCAGATGGCAGGACACGACGTCGGGACAGCGTGCGATCGCGGCCTCGAAGGCTGCGAGATAATCCTCGCTCTGCTTCTCCAGCGTGATGGTGACGACGACGGTGGTCACGAGGCCGAGCGTTGATGGTTCGAGGTCGACGCGATAGCCGCGGATCACGCCGATCTCCTCGAGATGGCGGATGCGTCGCGCGCAGGCGGTCGGCGACAACCCGACCTTCTCGGCAAGCTCGATCTGGCTGGCGCGGGCATCGCTGACCAGCTCGGCGAGGATTCTGAGGTCGATACGATCGAGACCGTCCACGCAGATTTCCTTCAAGAGCTGAGCTGAATGCGAAGGATATGGGCGTATTTGGCTGTGAGCAAGCCGGAAATCGCTGAGAAACGCCATGTGACGGGGCATAGCCTTGACGACGGCGGAAACGAATCCTTCAAGGAGCGGACCATGCGCATCGGCGTGCCCAAGGAAATCAAGGTCGAGGAATATCGGGTCGGGCTGACGCCTGCCTCGGTGCGGGAATATGTGGCGCACGGCCACGAGGTCGTGGTCCAGCGCGGCGCCGGTGACGGCATCGGTGCCGGCGACGAGGTCTACACCCTGGCCGGCGCGCGGATCGCCGATACCGCCGAAGAGGTGTTTTCCGTCGCCGAGATGATCGTGAAAGTGAAGGAGCCGCAGCCGTCCGAATGGACCAGGCTGCGCGAGGGACAGATCCTCTTCACCTATCTGCATCTCGCGCCCGACGTGCCGCAGACCGCGGGTCTGATCGCCTCCGGCTGCACGGCGGTGGCCTATGAGACGGTGACCGACGCACATGGCGGACTGCCGCTGCTCGCGCCGATGAGCGAAGTCGCCGGGCGGCTCGCGATCGAGGCCGCGGGCGCCGCGCTGCGCAAATCCGCCGACGGCATGGGCAAGCTGCTCGGCGGCGTGCCCGGCGTTCCGCCGGCGCGGGTTGCGATCATCGGCGGCGGCGTGGTCGGCACCCATGCGGCGCGGATGGCGGCAGGGCTCGGCAGCGACGTCACCATCCTCGACCGCTCGTTGCCGCGGCTCCGCGCGCTCGACGATCTCTTCCTCGGCCGCGTCCGCACCCGTTACGCCACGCTGGAAGCGATCGAGCAGGAGGTCTTCGCGGCTGATGTTGTGATCGGCGCGGTGCTGGTGCCGGGCGCCAGCGCGCCCAAGCTGGTGTCGCGCGCGCAGCTTGCAGGCATGAAGCGCCGCGCGGTGCTGGTCGACGTCGCGATCGACCAGGGCGGCTGCTTCGAGACCTCGAAGCCGACCACGCATCAGGCGCCGACTTACCTCGTTGACGACATCGTGCATTATTGCGTCGCCAACATGCCGGGCGCGGTGCCGGTCACCTCGAGCCACGCGCTCAACCACGCCACGCTACCGTTCGGCTTGGCGCTGGCCGCGAAGGGACTGCGCGCGCTGGTCGAGGATCCGCATCTGCGCGCCGGCCTCAACGTCCATCGCGGCCGCATCACCAACCGCGCCGTGGCCGAAAGCCAGCATCTGTCGGCCGTGATGCCGGAAGAAGCGCTGGCGTCGTAGGAAATTCGAAAGATCTAACTGCAGCGCGGGTCCCAACCTCCCCTTGAAAAGGGGAGGTCGCTTTGCTCGCCAGAGCAAAGCGGGTGGGGATCAACTCTCTCCACATAGAGCGTCGCCTGCGGCTGACCCCCATCCCGACCTTCCCCCTTTCAGGCAGGGGTGTCCGGGGAAATTCAGGCATAGCGGAGCTCCATCTGGTCAGGTGAGATGGTTGATTTCCGACGGCTGGGGTTGATGGGCGGAGGTTTGTCGATGGCAGCGAGGGATCGACGCGTGAGCAGGAGCTGGCCGACGAGTTCGGCGAACCTGAGCGGGAGCATTTTGATGCAGTTGGTGTGAGCGGCGATGCGCAGCAGCAGGTAGGCAATCATCGCAGCGAGCACCTGAAGGCGGATCGCGTTGTCGTTGGCGCCGAGGAACTTGCGAATATCGAGATGCTGCTTGATCCAGCGGAACAGCAGCTCGATTTGCCATCGGCTCTTGTAGAGGGCGGCGATCTCGACGGCGCTACGGGCAAGGTCGTTGGTCAGGAGTGTGATCTTGCCGCCTTTCTCGCGTCTGATCTTGATGCGGCGGAGCGGGATTGGAAGGCGCGAATCGCCCTTGCTGGTGAGCTTCACCTCGTCATCGGCAAGGATTTCGAAGCCATCCCCGTTACGCTTGCGGATGGCGCGATGCCTGAGCGAGCGAAGACGGATGCTCGTCTTCGCCCGGGTAACGAAGAAAGCCTTGCTATCATTGATCTTCTGCCACCAGTCGAAACGGCAATAGCCCTTGTCAAACACATAGGTGGTGGCGGGCTGGATTGGGGTCTGTCGGCCGATCTCGATGTCATTGACGTTCGCGGCCGTCATCTCGACGCAGGTCGGGACATCGCTCCTTGGGTCGTAGACGACATGCAGCTTCATGCCGCGGATGCGGCCGTTCCACGTCGCCCAACTGCAGACCTTGCCGAGCGGGATCGGACTGGCGTCGATCAGACGCACCATCTCCATGCCTTCACTCCGCAGCTGGCGACGCGCCATCGCCGACAGCGCCGCAAAGGTTTGCGCGAAAATGCCGATCGGACGGCGGGCATTGGCATCGGACAACGTCGAGCGCGACAGCTTGCCGGTTCCCAAGTGATAGTGATGCTGCGAATTGGCGTTGAAGCCAGTCACCACCCCGCGCAGACTGCTGTTGCCGCTAAGCTGGGCATAGATCAGCGCCACCAGCTGATCCCAGCTCCTGAACGACTTGTCGTAGGCATCCCCGTCCAGACGATCCACAACCGTCTGAAACTGCCGTCGATTGATCGGTTCAAGCAGCCTTCCAAAAATGCTACCGCGATATCGCATGCTCGGCCCTCTGTGTCTCGACAACCAGAAAAGACCGATTTGCCTCGGTCCTGCCGAGCATGCACCGCGACACAGTGAATCATTCCCCGGACACCCCTGCCTTTCAGGGGGAAGGAGAAGACAGATATTTAGTCCGAATGCTTCGCTTCATCCGGGCTACGGCTCCGTCATCCGCACGACGCGTTATGCGTCCCAAGAGGTCATTTCTCAACGAATCTTGGCCCGGCTTCATCTGTCAATTCTTTCAGCCGGCTCTGCATGACATCAATGATCTGCGCGCGCTTTGCCGCGATACGTTCGATCGGGCCGCCAATGCCGATGGCGAGCGGAGCGCGTCGCTTCGGCAGGGGAACGAGCATGCCTATTGTGTTTGCGCCCGGCGTCGTGCGGCCGCCTGTCTCGGAAAAGCCGCGGCGGCGAATGCGCTCGACCTCTTCGAGAAAGGCGGATTCGCGAACGCGCGCCGACTGACTCGGCTCCTCGGCATTGTTGCGCCGGATAATGCCGCGAATTTTGGTGTTCGGCATTTGGCTCAGCAGCACATGTCCGAGCGCGGTCCGCACCATCGGTCGTATTTGACCGGCTTGTGCCGTGTACTGAAGCTGAGAGCCGCCGGGGACCACGTGTAGATATTGCATCCCGGCCGCGCCGGCCTGTTGTCCAAGCATGACGGTTTCGCCGCCCGTTGCGGTCCAGAGTTCCTCCATCAGATCGGTGAGCTTGGTATCACGGAACGGAGAACGACGGATCCAGTCACCCAGCAAATTGACCCGGTAGCTCGGGATGAAGAGCCGGGTCTTTCGCTCGTATTCCAGGTAGTTCAATTCAACGAGACAGCGAAGCAATACGGACGTGCTCGATTGGGGCATCTCCAGCGCGGACGATATTTCAGTCACGGAAGCAGCCCGCTTCGTTTTCCGAAAGAACTCCAGAACTGCAAACGTCCGCATGGCCGATTTGACGATGGCCGTCTTATTCGGATTCGGCATGGCTGGCTCCTCGGTGGGTCAAGTACCGCACCTCCATCACATATGTGATGTTAGGGCAAAACTGCTTCACTTGACGACAACTTTGGCCCAGATTGGCGCCAATAAGATCAAGCCGCATGGAAACGCACAGAGCAGGGGAAGGCGGATGCCCGGCCGAAGTTTGCTCGAGAAGATCTGGGACCAGCATGTCATTGCTCGCCTCAGCGAAGACACAGACCTCCTTCATATCGACCGCCATCTGCTGCACGATCTCGGCGGCTCGCGGGGCCTGCTCGATCTCAAGAGCCGGGGCCTCAAGGTCCACAATCCCGAACTGACCTTCGCAACGCCGGATCATGCGCTGTCGACAGCGCCCGGCCGCGCCGGAACCAGCAAGATCGGCATGGAATTGCTGGCCGCGCTGCGGGCCGAGACCTCGGCGAGCGGCATCACGCTGTTCGATGTCGATCAGCCCGGCCAGGGCATTGTCCACGTCATCGGTCCGGAACTCGGCTTGAGCCTGCCGGGCGCGACCATCGTCTGCGGCGACAGCCACACCTGCACCCATGGCGGCTTGGGGGCGCTCGCCTTCGGCATCGGATCCAGCGAGCTCACCCATGTGCTGGCGACGCAGGCGCTGATCCAGCGCCGTCCGAAGACGCTGCGGGCGCGCTTCGAGGGCAAGCTGCCGCTCGGCGTCACCGCCAAGGACATGATCCTGGCGCTGATCGGCCATATCGGCGCCGCCGGCGGTACCGGCTATGCGGTCGAATATGCCGGCAGTGCGATCCGCGCGCTGCCGATCGAGGGCCGGCTCACGATCTGCAACCTCTCGATCGAGCTCGGCGCCAAGATGGGAATGGTGGCACCGGACGAGAAGACGTTCGAATTCCTGCGCGGCCGTCCCTATGCGCCGCAAGGCGAGATGTGGGATCTCGCGGTGAAAGCGTGGCGCGAACTGCCGAGCGATCCCGACGCGGTGTTCGACCGCGAGGTCGTGATCGATGTCGAGAAGATCATCCCGCAGGTGACCTGGGGCATCAGCCCCGAGCACGTCGTCGGCGTCGACGGCGTGATTCCCGACCCGAAGGCGGTCGACGATCCCTTGCGGCGCGCCGCGATCGAGACTGCGCTCGAGTATATGGGCCTGCAAGGCGGGGCGCCGATCGCGGGCACGCCGGTCGATTGGGTGTTCATCGGCTCCTGCACCAACAGCCGGCTCAGCGATCTGCGCGCCGCGGCCGAGGTTGCGCGCGGCCGCAAGGTCGCGGCCGGGGTCCGCGCCTGGGTGGTACCAGGCTCGGAGAACGTCAAGCGCGAGGCGGTCGCCGAAGGGCTCGACAAGATCTTCATCGACGCCGGCTTCGAGTGGCGCGAGCCGGGCTGCTCGATGTGCCTTGCCGCCAATGGCGAGGTGGTGGCGCCCGGGCAGCGCTCGGTCTCGACCTCGAACCGCAATTTCGTCGGCCGGCAGGGGCCGCGCGCGCGGACGCATCTGGCGAGCCCCGCGAGTGCCGCAGCATCCGCCATTGCCGGTGCGATCGCCGATGTCAGGATGATGGGACGCTAGAGTATGCCAAAACCGTTCGACAAGCTCACCGCAACCGCCGCGCCGATCATGCGCGGCAATATCGATACCGACGTCATCATCCGCATCGAGCGGCTGGTGGGCAATTCGATCCGCGGCACGCTCGGTAAATGGGCGTTCGGCTCGCTGCGCTATCTGCCCGACGGCTCGGAGAATCCGGAGTTCATCCTGAACCGCGAGCCGTACCGCGAGGCGGAGATTCTGGTGACCGGGCCGAATTTCGGCTGCGGCTCCTCGCGCGAGGGCGCGGTGTGGTCGCTGCAGGAGCGCGGCATCCGCGCCATCATCGGCTCCGGCTTCGGCGACATCTTCTTCGCCAACTGCTTCCAGAACGGAATCCTGCCCGTCATCGTCGACAAGGCGGTGGTCGATCAGCTTGCCGCCGACATCGAGGCGACGCAGGGCGCGGGCAAGGTCTCGATCGACCTCGAGGCCCAGACCGTCGTCTCGCCGTCGGGCGCGCGGCATTCGTTCGAGATCGATCCGCGGCGGCGCGAGGGGCTATTGAAGGGGCTCGACGAGGTGGCGCTGACGCTGCAGCGCGACGACGAAATCCACGCCTTCCAGGCCTCCGACCGCGCGGCGCGGCCATGGATTCATTCGACAACGACACCCGCTTCAAGGACACCGGCATGAGCACGCAATCCAACATGGTCAAGGTCGCCGTCGTCGGCGGCGAGGGCATCGGCCCCGAGGTCACCGCGCAGTCGCGTCGCGTGCTCGACTGGTTCGCGGCGAAGCGTAATGTGCCGATGACGCTGCGCGAGGCGCAATACGGCCTGATCCCGTATCTGGCGACCGGCAAGGTGCTGCCCGAGGACACCGCCGAGGCGATGGACGAGGCCGATGCGATCCTGTGGGGTGCGACCGGCGGGCCGGAGACCACCGAAGTGCCGGCCGCAGCACGCAAGGCCGGCAGTCTGCTGGGCCTGCGCAGTAAATACGATCTTTATGCCAATCTGCGACCGATCGTGGCGAGCCCGGCACTGTCGGCCTCCGCGCCGCTTAAGGCCGAGGTGCTCGACGGCGTCGACTTCGTCATCATTCGCGAACTGACCAGCGGCATCTATTTCGGCGAGCCGCGCGGCATCGAGACGCTGCCCGACGGCCAGCGCCGCGGCTTCAACACCGAGCAATACACCACGAACCAGATCCGCCGCGTGGCGCGCTCGGCCTTCGAACTGGCGCGGACCCGGCGCAACAAGGTCTGCTCGGTCGACAAGGCCAATGTGCTGGAGACCAGCGTGGTCTGGCGCGAGGAGGTGATCAAGCTGCACAAGGAGGAGTTCTCCGATGTCGAGCTGAACCATCTCTATATCGATAACGCCGCGATGCAGATCGTGCGCGAGCCGCGGCAGTTCGACGTGATGGTGACCGGCAACATCTTCGGCGACATCCTTTCGGACTGCGCGGCGATGGCTTCGGGCTCGCTCGGCATGCTGCCGTCGGCCTCGCTCGGCCCGGTCGATCGCTTCGGCCGACGCAAGTCGCTCTATGAGCCGGTGCATGGCAGCGCGCCCGACATCGCGGGCAAGGACATCGCCAATCCGCTCGGTTCGATCCTGAGTGTCGCGATGCTGCTGCGCCTGACGCTGAACCGGCCGGAGGACGCCGACCTGCTCGAGAAGGCGGTGCAGACCGCGCTGGCCTCCGGCGCACGCACGGCCGATATCGCCGAGGCCGGGGCGAAAAAGCTGTCGACCGTGCAGATGGGCGATGCGGTGCTCGGCGCGCTCGACAAGATCTCGGCGAAGGAGCACGCGTGATGGCGCGCCTCACCATGCCCAATGTTTCGAGGCGATCGGCGCTGACGGTCATCGCCGCCGGCGGCGCGGCGCTGGCGACCGGGCGTGCGTGGGGGCAGGCGGCCACGGGTCGCGCGATCTATCCGGTCGCGGTGCCGGTCTATCAGACGCAGTTCGTCGCCGACCGTATAGGCTACTTCAAGGAGGCCGGGCTCGATTGCAAGCTGGTGCAGGGCGGCAGCGGCGTGAAGACCCGCGAGATCATCGCCTCGTCGCAGGGCGATATCGGCATCGGCGACGTCACCCATCCGATGCAGCTGACCAATCACGGCCGCGCCGCGCGCGTGCTGTTGCCGGTCGACACGCGATCGAACTCGGTGATGTTCATTATCCGTAAGGACCTGAAGGACCAGGGCATCAACTCGCTGGAGGCGTTCACGCAATGGAAGCGGCCCGACGGCCGCAAGCCGATCGTCTCGGTCTCCTCGCTCGGCGGCACCAACCATGTCTGGTCGTCCTACTACATGGAAACCATGGGGCTCGACGACAAGGTGACCTGGATCGGCACCGGCAATGTCGACACCATGCTGGGATCGCTGAAGTCGAAGCAGGTCGATATCCTCGTCAGCTCGCTGTCGCTGTTGAACGAGGCGCAGCAGCAGGGTTGGGGCGAATTGCTGTTCGACGGCACCGATGAGGCGATCTGGAACAAGCATATCGGCGGCAAGGTGCCGGTGACGGCACATTTCACGCTGCAGGCCACCATCGACAAGGACCCGGCCAAGATGCAGGCCTATGTCACCGCGCTGTGGCGGGCCTCGCAGTGGATCAAGACCCACAAGCCGACCGAGGTCTATGACGCCATCGAGCCCTATGTCGGCAGCACCTCGCGCGACGCCAATCTGCTCGAGATCACGGCGATCCAGAAGGTCGCGGACTACGAGGGCACGATCGATGCCGCGAGCTTCGCGCGCGGCGAGAAGGTCTGGTTCCGCGAGATGACCGGCATCAAGCCGCTCAAGATCGCCGACGTGGTCAACTCCAACCTGATCGAAGCGGCGCGAAAGGCCTATCCGGGTTGAGCGCGCTCGAGACAAGCGCAACCGTGTCGCCGCGCGCCTCGGCCGATCGCCGCGTCGAGGTCAAGGGCCTGAGCAAATCGTTCCAGCTCGCCAAAACCACGATCGAGGCGGTCCGCGACGTCACCTTCGACGTCGGCCGCGGCGAGTTCGTCGCGCTGCTCGGGCCGTCGGGCTCCGGCAAGAGCACCGTGCTCAACATGATCGCCTCGCTGATCCGCCCGACCGGCGGCGAGATCCTGATCGACGGCAAGCGCGTCGCCGCCGGCAAGGCGACGCCCAATGTCGGCTACGTCTTCCAGCGCGACACGCTGTTTCCGTGGCGGACCGTCGGCGACAATATCGGCTACGGGCTGGAGCTATCAGGCGTGCCGGCTCACGAACGGAAGGAGCGCATCGCCGAATGCGTCGCGCAGGCGGGCCTGAAGGGATTCGAGAACGCTTATCCGTCGGCGCTGTCGGGCGGCATGCGCCAGCGCGCGGCGTTGATGCGCACTTTGATCGTCGAGCCGCAGATTCTCCTGATGGACGAGCCGTTCGGCGCGCTCGACACCCACACCAAGATCGACATGCACGAGGTGCTGCTTCGGATCTGGGAGCGCGAGCAGCAGACCGTGCTGTTCGTGACCCACGATCTCGGCGAGGCGTTGACATTGGCCGACCGCATCATCCTGTTCTCGGCGCGGCCGGGCCGGATCAAGGACATGTTCGAGGTCGATTTCGACCGCCCGCGCGATGCGGTGAAGGTGCGCGAGACCCCGCATTATGCCGAGATGTTCCAGCACATCTGGCATTCGCTGGGCGAGGAATTCGTCAAGGGCCGCAGCACATGAAACGGTACGGCACGCTCGGCACGGTCGGCTGGCAGGTCCTGATCTGCGTTGTCGTGCTGTCAGTCTGGCAATGGGGCTACGACCTCCGCACCAAACTGCCCTGGCTGGTGCCCGACCTGCTCGATCCCTACTTCATCTCGAAGCCGTCGATGATCTTCGATAACTTCCTGATCCAGAGCTGCCTGACCTCGAAGCTCGGCGCCTTCAACAGCTGGTTCAACGGCGACTTCGGAAAGTGCCTGGCGCGCAACGAGAACAACCTCTGGGCCGCGACCGCCATCACCCTGAAGAATACCTTCTTCGGCTTCGTCACCGGCGTGGTCAGCGGCTTCGTCGCCGGACTGATCCTGGGACGATCCGATCGGCTGAGCGCGATCTTTCAGCCCTTCATCACCGCGGTGAATTCGATCCCGCGGATCGCGCTGGCGCCGATCATCGTGCTGGCATTCGGGATCGGCGACATGTCGAAGATCGTGACGTCGTGGATCGTCGTCGTGTTCCTGGTGTTCTTCAACACATTCGAGGGCGCCCGCTCGATCGACGAGGGTTTCACCAACGCGGCGCGGCTGCTCGGCGCCAGCGAGTGGCAGATCACCAGGACGGTGGTGATCCCCTCGACCATGGCCTGGGTGTTCGCCTCGCTGACGCCCGCGATCTCCTTCGCGCTGATCGGCGTGATCGTCGGCGAGTTCATCGGCGCCGAGCGCGGCATCGGTCGCCTCATCATCGAATCGGAGGCGCGCGGCGAGGCCTCGGGCATGATGGTTGCGGTCGTGGTGCTGATGCTGGTCGGCGTGGTGCTGTCGGCGATCATCTGGCGGCTGCAGGCCTATCTGTTGCGCTGGCAGCGGCAGCGCAGCGCCGAGTAGGCCGCGGGCCGTGGCGACGTCGCATTTGCCGCCACGGCCGGGCTGGATCTAGGCTGCATTTTCCGATGGCGAGGTCTCGCCGTCGAGCCAGTCCTGTTCCTTTGCCAGCGCGCGCCAAGCCGCTTCCATTCGCTTGAAGCGATTGTAGGTCGGCCCGTCGTCGGCACGCTCGGCAAGTTGCGCGCAGTTCTCCGCATTGTCGCGGAAGTGCTGTGACTGTTTCATGGAACGTCCTCCTATTAGTTAAGGACGTGGGACATCAATTCAGGCTATTCAACGCGTGGAACATGGGTATTTCGCCACACAGATGAATGCCTGTTCAGCGAGTTCCCGGCGCGATATTTCGCAACTGAGCGTGAGCAATTGCAGCACGGTCGATACAGGAACGGTGCGTCGCACTCGACGTTCCTCCTTCACGTCGCAACTGGAGGAGGAGAAACGGCATGAGGACGTATCTGCTAACCGCGGCCATGGTGACCGCGATCGCATCGCCTGTGTTCGCCGATGATATCGGTGTCCGCGCAGGTCCCGTCGGCGCAGGCGTAACGGTTGGTCGGGCACCCGAATATCGCGATCGCGATCGTGATCGCACCACGGTGATCAGGGAGCGTGAGCCGCGCCATGACCGGACCACGGTCATCAAGAAGCGGGACGAATTCGGCAATCGCAGCAAGACCGTCATCCATAACGACGACGATTGACGCCAACTCAGGCGATCTTGTGTGAGCATGAACGTCCGTCGCTGACCTCGTCACGGCGGACGTTTGCTTGGTGCCCCAGGCATGGAGCGACGATGGCGGCCGAGACGGAGCTCAAATTCCACGTTCCCGCGCGCAAGCTCAAGGGACTGAAGAAACCGCTGGTCGCCGGCAGCAAGAGCGGTGCACCATCCGAGAGCGATCTCGTCTCGACTTATTTCGACACCGCGAAGCACAAGCTCAAGCGGCACGGACTGACGTTGCGCGTGTGGCGGGATGGCGGCAACTATGTTCAGACTATCAAGTCGGGAGCGGGTCCGCAGTTTGAACGGGGCGAATGGGAGACTGACCTAGCGGACGGAAACCTCAACCTCGACAAGGCTGAAGGCACGCCGCTCGAAGACCTCGCGTCTGGCAGGCTGGGTCGCAAGCTGAAGCCGGTGTTCGAGACGTCGGTGCGGCGTATCACCGTGCCGCTGCGGACCAAACGCAGCGAGATCGAACTCGCGATCGATCGCGGCTGCACCACGGCCGGGCACCGTTCGCGCCGAATCGACGAGGTCGAACTCGAGCTCAAGAGCGGCCGCCCGCTCGACCTGTTCCGGGTCGCCAGGGCGCTGGAGCGGAAGGCGGCGGCGGAGCTCGATCTGCGTTCGAAAGCCGAACACGGCTATGAACTTGCCGATGGCGAGGAGCATGTCGTCGTCTCCGCCGGGAGCATCGTGCTCGACGCCGGACTTACCGCCGGCGCGGCGTTTCGGGTAATCGCGCGCGCCGCGCTTCGTCATTTCTCGTCGAATGCCGATGCCGTCCGCGAGAGCGAGGCGGAAGGCATTCACCAAATGCGGGTCGGGTTGCGGCGGCTGCGCGCCGCGATCTCGCTGTTCTCGAAGATCCTCACCGTAGCCCCGACGGAAGACATCAAGACGCAGCTGAAATGGCTCACCAACGCGCTCGCGCCGGCGCGCGAGCTTGATGTGTTCGTCAAGGAAGATATCGAGCCAGCATCGCATGACGCGCTGCTGCGGCGCGGCGGCAAAGCGATCCGGCAGGAGTTTTCCGGCCGCCGCGATCGTGCATTTGCCGGCGCGAGGCACGCGGTCAATTCGCGGCGCTATCGCTCCATGCTGATCGACACGTTGCAATGGATCGAGGCAAAGCGGACCATTGCCGCGGAGGACGAAGGCGGTCCGATCGAGGAATTCGCCGCCGCGCTGCTGCATCGCCGCATCAGGAAGCTGCGCAAGGATGGCCGGCGTCTCGACGAGCTGTCGGCCCAGCAGCGGCACAAGGTGCGTATCAGAGCCAAGAAGCTCAGATACGCGATCGACTTCTTCGAAAGCCTGTTTCCGCGCAAGGCCGAGCGCAAGCAACTCGCGCGGCTGTCCAGGCATCTGAAGCGGGTCCAGGATGCGCTCGGCTCGCTCAACGATTTTGTCGCGCACCGCGAGCTGGCGGTCGATGCGGCGCTGAAAGCCCCGCATCGGAAGGAGCGCGCCAGCGCCTTTGCGTCAGGCGTCGTGCTTGGCCGAGAGGAACAGGCGGTCAAGCCGCTGATCAAGGTCGCTGCCAAGGAAGTGCGAGGCCTAAAAACGTTTTGACGACCGGACGTCTATGTCGCTGGCGGTGCCGCCGATTGTCTCTCCCGCTCGGCCGCAGCGATCTGGTTGCGACATTCCTCCGCGTAGGCACGCAGGCGCTCGGCCGTCAACGAGTCCATGCCGGTGCGTGCCAGCCGCTCGGCGCGGTCGGCCTGATCTCTGAGATCATTGATGGTCCGGGTCATGTGTGCCTCCATGCCCAGACAATTTGAATCGAATTGCGACGTTCCCCGGCCGATCAGGACGTGGCTAACGGGTGGTTAAGGAGGCACGGTTGCTCAGGTCACCGGCGCCGGGTTGAACAGCGTCAGATCGTTGTGGATGCCCCAGCGGTCCGACCATGGCTTGGTGCGCCCGCTCGCGACGTCGAGGATCAGGCGGAACAGGTCCCAGCCGGTTTCCTCGATGGTCTTCTCGCCGGTCGCGATGCAGCCGGCGTCGAAATCGATCAGGTCCTTCCAGCGCCGTGCCAGCTCGCTGCGGGTCGCGACCTTGATGACGGGCGCAGCGGCGAGGCCATACGGCGTGCCGCGGCCGGTGGTGAACACCTGCAAGGTCATGCCGGAGGCGAGCTGCAGCGTGCCGCAGATGAAGTCGCTCGCAGGAGTAGCCGCAAACAGCATGCCCTTCTGCCGCGCTTTCTCGCCCGGCGACAGTACGCCCGCGATCGGGCCGGAGCCCGACTTGACGATCGAGCCGAGCGACTTCTCGACGATGTTGGCAAGGCCGCCCTTCTTGTTGCCCGGCGTGGTGTTGGCGCTGCGGTCGGCGCCTCCGCGGGCAAGATAGGCGTCATACCAGGCCATCTCGCGGATCAGCGCGCGGCCGACATCCTCGTTGACGGCGCGGCGGGTCAGCAGCTGGATCGCGTCGCGCACCTCGGTGACTTCCGAGAACATCACGGTCGCGCCGGCGCGAACCAAAAGATCGGCGGCAAAGCCCACCGCGGGGTTCGCGGTGACGCCGGAGAACGCGTCGCTGCCGCCGCATTGCAGGCCGATCACAAGATCGGCGGCCGGGCAGGTCTCGCGCTTGCGGGCGTTGAGCACCGTCAGCCTGGCCTCGGCCTGGGTCATGATGGCGTCGACGATGGCGCCGAAGCCGTCAAAGGCTTCGTCCTGCATCCGCACGATGGCATCGCCGACGCCTTCCGGCACCAGCCGTTCCGGCGCGAGCTTCTCGCAGCCGAGTCCGACGACGAGGATCTCGCCGCCGAAATTCGGATTGAGCGCGAGATTCTGCAGGGTGCGGATCGGCACCACGGCGTCGGGCGCCGTGATCGCGACGCCGCAGCCATAGGCGTGCGTCAACGGCACGACGTCGTCGACATTGGGATATTTCGGCAAGAGCTCGGCGCGGATGCGCTTCACTGCATATTCCATCGTGCCCTTGACGCATTGCACGGAGGAGGAGATGCCGAGGATGTTCTTGGTGCCGACCGAGCCGTCGGGATTGCGGTAGCCCTCGAAGGTGAAGCCCTCGAGCGGCGGCAGCACCGGCGGCACCGCGGTCGCGATCTCGAGCTGATCGAGCGGTGGCGCCTCGGGCATGCGGATGCGTGCCTCGTCGACCCACTCACCGGCCAGGATCGGCGACAGCGCCGTGCCGATCACCTCGCCATAGCGGACGATCGGCGCGCCCTCGGCGATGTCTTCGAGCGCGGTCTTGTGGCCCTGCGGCACGAAAGCACGCAGCGTCAGACCCGAGGCGAAGCGCGAGCCGGCGGGCAGGCCGAAATCATTCACGACGATCGCGACGTTGTCGTGCTCGTTGAGCTTGATGTAGCGGGGCTGCTCCTGCGCGCCGATCGACTGGTCCATGCCGTATTCCTCCTGGCTTCACTTCACCTCTCCCGCTTGCGGCAGGGGTGTCCGGGGAAATTCAGGCATAGCGGAGCTCCATCTGGTCAGGTGAGATGGTTGATTTCCGACGGCTGGGGTTGATGGGCGGAGGTTTGTCGATGGCAGCGAGGGATCGACGCGTGAGCAGGAGCTGGCCGACGAGTTCGGCGAACCTGAGCGGGAGCATTTTGATGCAGTTGGTGTGAGCGGCGATGCGCAGCAGCAGGTAGGCAATCATCGCAGCGAGCACCTGAAGGCGGATCGCGTTGTCGTTGGCGCCGAGGAACTTGCGAATATCGAGATGCTGCTTGATCCAGCGGAACAGCAGCTCGATTTGCCATCGGCTCTTGTAGAGGGCGGCGATCTCGACGGCGCTACGGGCAAGGTCGTTGGTCAGGAGTGTGATCTTGCCGCCTTTCTCGCGTCTGATCTTGATGCGGCGGAGCGGGATTGGAAGGCGCGAATCGCCCTTGCTGGTGAGCTTCACCTCGTCATCGGCAAGGATTTCGAAGCCATCCCCGTTACGCTTGCGGATGGCGCGATGCCTGAGCGAGCGAAGACGGATGCTCGTCTTCGCCCGGGTAACGAAGAAAGCCTTGCTATCATTGATCTTCTGCCACCAGTCGAAACGGCAATAGCCCTTGTCAAACACATAGGTGGTGGCGGGCTGGATTGGGGTCTGTCGGCCGATCTCGATGTCATTGACGTTCGCGGCCGTCATCTCGACGCAGGTCGGGACATCGCTCCTTGGGTCGTAGACGACATGCAGCTTCATGCCGCGGATGCGGCCGTTCCACGTCGCCCAACTGCAGACCTTGCCGAGCGGGATCGGACTGGCGTCGATCAGACGCACCATCTCCATGCCTTCACTCCGCAGCTGGCGACGCGCCATCGCCGACAGCGCCGCAAAGGTTTGCGCGAAAATGCCGATCGGACGGCGGGCATTGGCATCGGACAACGTCGAGCGCGACAGCTTGCCGGTTCCCAAGTGATAGTGATGCTGCGAATTGGCGTTGAAGCCAGTCACCACCCCGCGCAGACTGCTGTTGCCGCTAAGCTGGGCATAGATCAGCGCCACCAGATGATCCCAGCTCCTGAACGACTTGTCGTAGGCATCCCCGTCCAGACGATCCACAACCGTCTGAAACTGCCGTCGATTGATCGGTTCAAGCAGCCTTCCAAAAATGCTACCGCGATATCGCATGCTCGGCCCTCTGTGTCTCGACAACCAGAAAAGACCGATTTGCCTCGGTCCTGCCGAGCATGCACCGCGACACAGTGAATCATTCCCCGGACACCCCTGCGCTTGCGGGGGGAGGTCGGATCGCATCGAAGATGCGATCCGGGTGGGGGCTCTCTCCACGGCATGACACGCGGGGAGAGCCCCCACCCCAACCCTTCCCCGCAAGCGGGGGGCGCAGCACTTACGCGGCTGCATCGCGTCTCAAACTGTCTCAACCCGGGAACGTGTAAGCCGTCTTTACCGTGGTGTAGAACTCGCGGGCATAGGCACCCTGTTCGCGTGCGCCGTAGCTCGAGCCTTTGCGGCCGCCGAACGGGACGTGGTAGTCGACGCCGGCGGTCGGCAGGTTGACCATCACCATGCCGGCTTCGCTGTTGCGCTTGTAGTGCGAGGCGTATTTCAGGCTTGACGTGCAGATGCCCGAGGCGAGGCCGAACTCGGTGTCGTTCGAGATCGCCAGCGCCTCTTCATAATCCTTGGCGCGGATCACGCAGGCCACCGGGCCAAAGATCTCCTCGCGGGCGATGCGCATCTGGTTGGTCGCCTCGGTGAACAGCGCCGGCTGCAGATAGAAGCCGGGCGTCTCGCGGTTCAACAATTCGCCGCCCCAGTGCAGGCGGGCGCCTTCATCCTGGCCGATCTTGATGTAGCGGAGGTCCTGGTCGAGCTGGCTCTGGTCGACCACCGGGCCGACATGCACGCCGCTCTTCAGCGCGTCATCCACCGAGAGCCCCTTCATGCGCTCGGTCATCGCGGCGACGAAGCGGTCGTGAATCCCCGCGGTGACAATCAGGCGCGAGGACGCCGTGCAGCGCTGGCCGGTCGAGAAATAGGCGCCGTTGACCGCGACCTCGACCGCGACCTTCACGTCGGCGTCGTCGAGCACGACCAGCGGGTTCTTGCCGCCCATC
Source organism: Bradyrhizobium sp. USDA 3315 (assembly GCF_054056795.1). Taxonomy (NCBI): domain Bacteria; kingdom Pseudomonadati; phylum Pseudomonadota; class Alphaproteobacteria; order Hyphomicrobiales; family Nitrobacteraceae; genus Bradyrhizobium; species Bradyrhizobium sp. USDA 3315. The sequence continues at coordinate 3,700,792 of NZ_JBSRYP010000001.1, forward strand.
TCGAGCTGGAACTTCTTCATGGGGTTGGAGAGCACGCAGGCCTGAGCGATCTTGCGGCCGGTCTGCACCGAGCCGGTGAAGGAGATCGCGGCGACATCGGGATGATCGAGCAGAGTCTGGCCGACCACCGAGCCCGAGCCGACCACGAGGTTGAAGACCCCCGCCGGAATGCCGGAACGCGCGATGATCTCGGACAGTGCATGGGCGGAGCCCGGCACCAGCTCGGCCGGCTTGAACACCACCGTGTTGCCGTAGCAAAGCGCCGGCGCGATCTTCCACGCCGGGATTGCGATCGGGAAATTCCACGGCGTGATCATGCCGACGACGCCGACGGGCTCGCGGGTGATCTCAACGTCGAGGCCGGGGCGCACCGATGCGCCTTTCTCGCCCAGCAGCCGCAGCGCTTCGCCGGCGAAGAATGCGAAGATTTGTCCGGCGCGCGCCACCTCGCCGATGCCTTCCGGCAGCGTCTTGCCCTCCTCGCGGGCGAGCAGGCGGCCGAGCTCTTCCTTGCGGGCGAGGATTTCGACCGAGATCCTGGTCAGCGCGTCGAAGCGTTCCTGCGGCGTCGAGCGCGCCCAGGTCGGGAATGCGGCCTTCGCGGCGGCGATCGCCTTTTCGGTCTGCGCCTTGTCGGCCTTGGCGTATTCGCCGACGACATCGGTCGTGTTGGAGGGGTTGATGTCCCGCGTGATGCCTGTTCCGTCGACCCATTCGCCGGCGATGAAGTTCTTCTGGTGAGCGGTCATGTTTCCAACCTTTCTTGTTAGCGCACGAGGCAGGGACGCTTGTCGTCGAAGGTCCACCCCTGGATCAGGAACTGCATGGCCAGCGCGTCGTCGCGGGCGCCGAGACCATGCTGTTTGTATAGCGCGTTCGCGGCCTCGATGGCACCGCGATCGAGCTCGATGCCGAGGCCCGGCCGATCCGGGATCGCGATCTTGCCGCCCTTGATCTGCAGCGGCTGGCGCGTCAACGCCTGGCCGTCCTGCCAGATCCAGTGGGTGTCGATCGCCGTCACCTTGCCGGGCGCGGCGGCGCCGACATGGGTGAACATCGCCAGCGAAATATCGAAATGGTTGTTGGAGTGCGAGCCCCAGGTCAGGCCGTTGTCGCGGCAGGTCTGCGCCACCCGCACCGAGCCCTGCATGGTCCAGAAATGCGGATCGGCGAGCGGAATGTCGACCGCACCAAGCCGCAATGCGTGCGAGAGCTGGCGCCAGTCGGTCGCGATCATGTTGGTCGCGGTCGGCAGCCCGGTGGCACGGCGGAACTCGGCCATGATCTCGCGGCCGGAGAAGCCGGCCTCGGCGCCGCAGGGATCCTCGGCATAGGCGAGCACGCCATGCATGTTGCTGCACAGCCGGATCGCCTCGTCGAGCGACCAGGCGCCGTTCGGGTCGAGCGTGACGCGCGCCTTCGGGAAGCGTTTTGCAATTGCGGTGACGGCCTCGATCTCCTCTTCGCCCCTGAGCACGCCACCCTTGAGCTTGAAATCGGCAAAGCCGTAATGCGCCTGCGTCGCTTCGGCGAGGCGCACGATGGCATCCGGCGTCATTGCAACCTGATGGCGCAGATCGAACCAGTCGGGCTTGCCGGTCTCGCCCTCGACGTAAGGCAGGCTGGTCTTCCTGCGATCGCCGACGAAGAAGAGATAGCCGAGCGTCTCGACGCTGGCGCGCTGCTGGCCTTCGCCAAGCAGCGCCGCGACCGGGAGATTGAGATGCTGGCCGAGCAGGTCGAGCAGCGCGGATTCCACTGCGGTGACCGCATGGATGGTGACGCGGAGGTCGAAGGTCTGCTTGCCACGGCCGCCGGCGTCGCGATCGGCGAAGGCCTGGCGCATCGAGGCCAGGATGTTGTTGCAGGCGCCGATGGTCTGGCCGACGACGAGGCCGCTTGCGTCCTCGAGCGTCTTCTTGATCTTCTCGCCGCCCGGCACCTCGCCGACGCCGGTGTGGCCGGAGTTGTCGGTGAGGATAACGAGGTTGCGGGTGAAGAACGGCGCATGCGCGCCGCTCAGATTGAGGAGCATGCCGTCGCGGCCGGCGACCGGGATCACCTCCATCGCCGTGACAACAGGTGCGCCGGCAAAGCCGGTGCGGATCGTGTCCTGGATCATCTGCTCCTCCCTTCGTCCTTTGCAGTTTTCTTGGCCGTTCGGCTTATTCCGCCGCCTGCTGCGCGGCGGCCTGCGGCAGCTTCGCCGCCAGCGCCGCGAGCTCGCCGATCTCCTGCTCGTTGAGATCAGTCAGCGGCGGCCGCACCGGGCCGGAGTAGCGGCCGATCACCTTCATGCCGGCCTTGATGATCGACACCGCATAACCCTTCTTGCGGTTGCGTATCGCGATCAGCGGCAGGATGAAATCCTTCAGGCCTGCATGGATGGTCTGATGATCGCGCCGACGCACCGCGGCGTAGAAACTGGTGGCGAATTCGGGCACGAAGTTGAACACCGCCGACGAATAGGTGGTCACGCCCATGTCGAGATAGGGCAGGGCAAAGGTCTCCGCGGTCGGCAGGCCACCGATATAGGTCAGGCGATCGCCGAGCCGGGTGTAGACCCGGGTCATCAGCTCGATATCGCCGATGCCGTCCTTGTAGCCGACGAGGTTCGGGCAGCGCTCGCAGAGGCGCGCCAGCGTATCGGGTTGCAGGATCGCATTGTCGCGGTTGTAGACGATGACGCCGATCTTGACCGACGCGCATACCGCCTCGACATGCGCGGCGAGGCCGTCCTGCTCGGCATGCGTGAGATAGGGCGGCAGCAGCAGCAGCCCGTCGGCGCCGGCCTTCTCGGCGCCGACCGCGATCTCGCGCGCGATCGCGGTGCCGTAGCCGGTGCCGGCCAGCACGGGAACACGGCCCTTGGTCTCGTCGACCGCGACCTTTACGACGTGGGGAACTTCACTCGGCGTCAGCGAGAAGAACTCGCCGGTGCCGCCGGCGGCGAACAGGCCGGCAACGTCATAGCCGCACAGCCAGTCCATGTTGGCGCGATAGGTCGCCTCGTCGAACGAATAGTCCGCGTTGAACGGGGTCACGGGAAAGGACAGGAGGCCGCCACCGATTCTCGCGGCCATCTCCTGAGGGGTCATCTTGCTCATGGCGCCACTCCTTGAATGTTTCTGGGAACGGGATGCGCGAGCAGCGCGCGTCCATGGCAGAATTTCTAGGGAATGGTTCGATGCGCGTCCAAGCCAAACGCGGTATCGAGCGATGCTAACTCTGCATCAATCGCCGCGCAGATGCGGCGCCGCAATTTCGGTTGCGATCTCGATCAGTGAAGGCAGCAACTGGTTCTCGTGATCGCGCCGCCACACCATGAACAGCTCGACCGGCACGGGTGATCGCAGTTTCAGCGGCTTCAGCTTGACGTCCGCGATCTTCAGGCTGGCGGCCGCTTCCGGCACGATCGCGACGCCGAGCCCGGCGCGCACCATGGCGAGGATCGAATGGATCTGGCTGAGATGCTGCACATAGCGCGGCAGCACGTCGGCGCGCGTGAACATCGACACCAGGAGATCGTGGAAGTAGCGCGCCTCATAGGGCGAATACATCACGAAGGGCTGGTCGTCGAAATCCTTGATGCTGACGGTCTCGGCCGTGGCCAGCGGATGCTTCTTCGGGATCGCAGCGAGCAGCGGCTCGGCCACGACGCGGCGGCTGGCGAATTCCGGCCGCGCGATCGGCGGACGCAGCAGGCCGGCATCGATCTGCCCGGTGGTGAGCGCCTCGAACTGATCGCCGGAGACCATCTCCTTCAGCGAAAAATCGACCTCGGGCAGGCGCGAGCGGCAGGCCGCGATCAGGTCGGGCAGGAAGCCGTAGGCGGCCGCGGCGGTGAAGCCGATCTTGAGCGAGCCGGTCTTGCCGAGCGCGATGCGGCGGGCAACCTGCGAGGCCGATTCCGCAAGCTTGAGGATGCGCCGCGCCTCGGGCAGGAAACTGCGTCCGGCCGGCGTCAGCCGCACCGAGCGGCTGGTGCGTTCCAGCAGCGGCGCGTCGATGATGTGCTCGAGCACCTGGATCTGCCGGCTCAGCGGCGGTTGCGTCATGTTGAGCCGCGCCGCGGCGCGGCCGAAGTGCAATTCTTCGGCCACCGTGACAAAGCAGTGGAGCTGGCTCAGGTCGAACATCGATGCAAGCCCGGAATTGATCGGTCGGGGATTTGTGCGTTCTAGCATCGATGCCTCCCACTGGCCAAGAAGACAAAAAAGCAGACAAAAAAGCAGACAAAGACGGCGGCCGAAGCCGCCGTTTGGCTTTCTGCTCCCTCTCCCCGTTCTTACGGGGAGAGGGTTGGGGTGAGGGGCTCTCTCTGCGCAACGGCCGCCTCGATGTGCACGCGCGATCCGAACGAGTCGGAAGGACTGTCTCTGCCGAGACGTGTTGCTTCGCCCCTCACCCGAAATTCGCTGTGCGAATTTCGAACTCTCCCCGCGGAAGGGCGGGGAGAGGTGAAGCGCCCTCACGCCGCCTTCAGCTGCACCCGCTTGATCTCGCCGACGATGAACAAATAGGCGATCGCCGCGACCAGCGCGTTGGCGCCGACGAACACCAGCGCGCCGTTGAACGAGCCGGTGGCGGCCAGGATGTAGCCGATGACGATCGGCGTCGTGATCGAGGACAGGTTACCGAAGGTGTTGAACAAGCCGCCGGAGACGCCGCCGGCTTCCTTCGGCGAGGTGTCGGAGACGACCGCCCAGCCGAGCGCGCCGATGCCCTTGCCGAAGAAGGCGAGCGCCATGAAGCCGACCACCAGCGCCTGGCCGTCGACATAGTTGCAGGCGATGATCGACATCGACAGCAGCATGCCGCCGACGATCGGGATCTTGCGCGCCATGGTCAGCGAGCCGGTGCGGCGCAGGATATAGTCCGAGATCACGCCGCCGAGCACGCCGCCGATGAAGCCGCACAGCGCCGGCAAGGTCGCGACGAAGCCGGCCTGCAGGATCGAGAGTCCGCGCTCCTTCACCAGATAGACCGGGAACCAGGTCAGGAAGAAATAGGTCAGGGTGTTGATGCAGTATTGGCCGATATAGACGCCGAGCATCATGCGGTTGGCGAGCAGCTGACGGATGTGGTCCCAGCTGGGGCCGCTGTCGTGCGTCTTGCCGGCCTTCGCCGCGTCCATGTCGACCAGCGCGCCGCCCTGCTTGATGTAGTCGAACTCGGCCTCGTTGATCGCGGGGTGCTCCTTCGGCTCGTAGATGGTCTTGATCCAGGCAATGCCCATGACGATGCCGAGCGCACCCATCACGTAGAACACATGGCGCCAGCCGTACTCATGGGCGATCCAGCCCATCAGCGGCGCGAAGATCACGGTGGCGAAATACTGCCCCGAATTGAAAAAGGCCGAGGCGGTGCCGCGTTCATTGCCGGGGAACCAGGAGGCGACGATGCGGGCATTGGCGGGGAATGACGGCGCCTCGGCGATGCCGACCAGGAAGCGCAGGGCGAACAGCAGGACCACGGCCGCGCCGGCGGAGAGGAATCCGACCAGGCCCTGCATCGCGGTGAAGATCGACCAGACGATGATGCTGATCGCATAGACCCATTTGGAGCCGAAGCGGTCGAGCAGCCAGCCGCACGGCACCTGCGCGACCACATAGGACCAGCCGAAGGCCGAGAACACGTAGCCCATCGCGACCGGATCGAGATGCAGTTCCTTGGAAAGGGCGGGGCCGGCGATCGAGAGCGTGGCGCGATCGGCATAGTTCACGGTGGTGACGAGAAACAGCATCGTCACGATCAAGAGCCGGACGCGGGATCGCCGCGTGTCTGCGGCGGACACAATTGCGCTCATTAGCGCCTCCTCGAAAATTTCCTCGGGGTCTGTCCTAGAGAGATGACGACAATGGGTCCAAGCCGAAACGGGTATTGATCCATACCGATTTTGAATGGATCGGCCCGGTGTCATTCCACCTTTGCCGCTATTGCCAGGGTTTCGTATTTAGTGTACCAATAGTACAGTTATTAAGGGCGCAGCGTTGCGCCCGGCTGCTCGAGGTCGAATGCTGATGACCACGCCGCGCGACTATGAGGTGTTCGAGGCAGGTGATGTGACGCTGCAGGGCGGTGCCGTGTTTCCGCAACTGAGGCTCGCCTACAAGACCTATGGCACGCTGAATGCGGCGCGGGACAACGTCATCCTCTATCCGACGTCGTTCGCCGCACAGCACACCGACATCGAATGGCTGGTACAGCCGGGCGGCGCGCTCGATCCCGAGCGCTACTTCATCGTCATCGCGAATCTGTTCGGCAATGGCCTGTCTTCCTCGCCGTCGAATTCGGTCGAGGTGCTCGGCGGCGCGCCGTTTCCTGCCTTCACCTATCATGACGCGGTCGCGATCCAGCGGCGGCTGCTGGTCGAGCGGTTCGGCGTGACCAGGCTCGCGCTGGTCTATGGCTGGTCGATGGGCGGCATGCAGGCCTATCACTGGGCCGCGCGGTATCCCGACATGGTCGAGCGCGCGGCCGTGGTCTGCGGCAGCGCGCGGTGCTCGCCGTATAATCATGTGTTCCTCGAAGGTGTGAAGGCCGCGCTGACCGCCGACCCGGCCTACCGGGACGGCCGCTTCGTCAGCAAGCCCGCGGCGGGCCTTCGTGCGATGGGGCGCGTCTACGCCGGCTGGGCGATGTCGCATGAGTTCTATCGCGAGCAAGTCTGGCGCGCGGCCGGCTTTAACTCGCTGGAAGACTACCTCGCGGGATCCTGGGACGGTGCCTTCGCGCGGCGCGATGCGAATGATCTGATGGCGCAGATCGCGATCTGGCAGGCCGGCGATATCAGCCGTTGCGATCAATTCGGCGGCGACTTCGACCGGGCGCTGGCCGCGATCAAGGCGCATGTCCTGCTGATGCCGGGGCGTACCGATCGCTATTTCGACCCGCGCGACAACGAGGCTGAACTCGGCCGCCTGGTCAACGCGCGCTCGGCCGCGCTGCATGCGATTCCGTCGATCCACGGGCACCGGGCCGGCAATCCCGCCAACAACGCCGAAGACCGCGCCTTCATCAACGCCGAAATCTCGGCGCTGCTGCAACGCTGACAGGTGAGACGACCATGAGCACCGCAGAGACCAGTGACGCCGGACCCCGCCTGAAGCCGGTCAGCCCGCTGACCTTGCGCGATTTGTCGACCAAGTCGAACCTTGCCGGCGCGGTGCGCGCGGCAAGCCATTACGGGATGATCGTCATCGTCGGCGCGCTGATCTCTCTGGTCTCATCGCGCTACGGTCTGCCATGGGCGCTGCCGCTGATTGCCGTGCAGGGCTACTTCGTCGCATTCCTGTTCATGGTGGTGCATGAGACCGCGCACAAGACGGCGTTCCGCAGTCCAGTGCTCAATCTTGTCGTCGGCAATCTGTCCGCCTTCATGATCGGACTGCCCTACCAGTATTACTGCCTGTTTCACTGGGATCATCATCGCTACACGCAGGATCCGGAGAAAGACCCGGAGCTGATCGTCGGCCCCAAGCCCGCGTCGGACACCCAGCTGGCGATCGCCTATTCGGGACTGCTGCAGGTGTTGGTTCGCATCCGCCTGATGTTTTGGCATGCACTCACCGGAAAGGTGGTCGTGCCGTGGATTCCGGAGCACAAGCGCGCCTCGATCGTGCTGGAGGCGAGGCTCTATCTCGCGGGCTATCTGCTGTTGCTCGCGGCCTCGTTCGCGCTGCACAGTGCGATCCTGCTGTGGGTGTGGATCGTGCCGCTCCTGGCCGGTCAGCTCATCCTGCGCCCCTATCTCTATGCCGAGCACACCGGTTGCGAGCGGACGCGGAGCGCGTTCGAGAACACGCGCACAACGATGACCAGCAGGATCATGAAATGGTTCGCCTGGAACATGCCTTACCATGTCGAGCACCACGCCTATCCCACGGTGCCGTTCCATGCGCTGCCGAAGCTGAACGCCATCGTCGATGGCCACATCGTGTATCGCGGCAGCAGTTACCGGGCCGTCACGCGCGAGACCTGGGTCTGGTTCCGCCGTCAGCGCCAACGCTCTGCTTGATAGTCAAGCGTCCGCGCGGGGCCGCAGCACCAGATTGACGAGATTGCGGGCGTAGGCCGGCGTCAACGGCTTGATGCCGAAGACGTAGCGATAGAACAGGCTGCCATAGATCGCATCATAGATATCGGCGGGGACGCCCGGTGCGTCGATGCTGCCGTCCTTCTGGCCGGCGGAGATGATCTCCAGCATCTTGCTGCGACGCAGGCCAAGGTAACGCTCGTAAAACAGCTCCGCCGTGCCGGTCTTCGAGATACATTCCGAGATCACGGCGAGCTGCACCCGGCCGAACTCGCCCTGCAACGCCTCGACATAGGTTGCGACGTGGCGGCGGATGCGGGCCACCGGACTGCCGGTTTCGGGCAGCGGCACGGCCCGCGAGGCCTGGTCGAGGAAGGCATCGATCAGCAACGCTTCGCGCGACGGCCACCATTTGTAGATCGTCATCTTCGAGACGTTGGAATGTTTGGCGATCGCGTCGATGGTGGTCGCGGCGAGGCCGGTCGTCGCCATCAGCTGATAGGCGCCTTCCAGGATCGCGGCCGTTGTCGCGGCGGAGCGCGGCCGCCCGCGCCGCCCCGTTGCCGCTTCCTCTGTTTCCGTCTTGCCGCTGGCCATGGCCGGACTTCGCGTCCCGCGTCTTTCAATCATTGCGCTGCATGCGGGCATAGCATGAAATCGCGCTCGGTTTCAGATCGTCGCCGACGCTGATAGTGTACAACGCGCAAGCCAAAGCTTGCGTGCGGCACATTGCCCTCGCTCTGTCCAGCTCAGCCGATCGAACAGGAGTGTCCCCGTGAAGGCCGTCTACAGTGATCTGCACCGCAGCCATGATCCGCAATTCTTCCTGGTCCGCGGTGTGGTCCAGCGTACCACCGAACAGCCCGAACGCGCCGACCGCCTGCTGGCGGGCCTGAAGGCCGGCAAGCACACGCTGATCGAGCCGACCAGGTTCGGGCAGGGGCCGCGGGCGCGCGTGCACAGTCCGGAATATCTGAGCTTTCTCGCGGACGCCTGGGACGAATGGTCGGCGCTCGGCAATGCCGGACCGGAGATGATCGCGAACATCCACCCGGTGCGCAATGCCGGCACGTACCCTGCTCATATCGTCGGCAAGCTCGGCTGGCACACGATGGACACCGCGGCTCCGATCGGTCCCGGCACCTGGGCTGGCGCTTGCGCCGCGAGCGACGTCGCGGTCACCGCCGCGCAGATGGTGCTCGACGGCGAGGATGCCGTCTACGCGCTGTGCCGCCCGCCCGGTCACCACGCCTATCGCGACCTTGCCGGCGGCTTCTGCTTCCTCAACAACAGCGCGATTGCGGCCGAGCATCTGCGCCAGAAGCATGAGCGCGTCGCGATCCTCGACGTTGACGTGCATCACGGCAACGGCACGCAGGGCATCTTCTATGAGCGACCGGATGTCTTCACCGTCTCGATCCACGCCGATCCGTCGTTCTTCTACCCCTTCGTCTGGGGCTATGCGCATGAGCGCGGCGCCGCAGGCGGCCTCGGCACCAATCTCAACATTCCCCTGGCCAAGGGCACCGGTGACGACGACTACATGAAGGCGCTCGCGGTGGCGGAGAAGGCGATCCGCTCCTTCGCCCCGACCGCGCTTGTGGTCGCGCTCGGTCTCGACGCCTCCGAGAAGGACCCGCTTGCCGGCCTCGCCGTCACCACCGACGGCTTCCGCCGCATCGGCGAGGGCCTGGCCCGCTTCGGCCTGCCGACGGTGCTGGTGCAGGAGGGCGGCTATCTCTCCGACATCCTCGGCGCCAATCTGACGGCGGTGTTCGGCGGGTTTGAGGCCGCACGCTAGCGCGGTCTCGGGCGAGGCGGTGACCGGTCCGCGCGAAGAAAGCCCGTCAAAACAGGATTTTGGAGCATCGGCCTTGATTGATCAAAGCCGATGCCCCGGCCGCGAGGCGCGCAACACAGCGTCGTGGACTTGCGTGTCCGCAACCAAAATCACATCATGCCGTTGGTATTCGGCGCTGGCTTATGATTCTGCCTGGCGGCTTCAGCCGGCCGGGTGGACAGCAACGCGAGGACGGCCATGAGTGACCTGCTTCGCATCGCCATCGTCGGCTTTGGCGAGATCGCGTGCCGGCAGCACGTGCCTGCGATCGCGAAGACGTCAGGCGTGGCTCTCGTTGCGGTGGTTGATCCCGTCAAGACCCCGCCCGGTCTGCCGCATTTCCGCGATTTGCAGGAGTTGTTGCGCGACGGGCCGGAGATCGACGCGGTCGCGCTGTGTACGCCACCGCAGATGCGCCACGCGCAGGCCGCCACCGCGCTCGCGTCGGGCAAGCATGTGCTGCTGGAGAAGCCGCCGGGCGCGACGTTAAGCGAACTCACGCCGCTGATCGCGGCCGCGCAGGAGGCGGGCCGGACATTGTTTGCCGCATGGCATTCACGCTATGCGGCCGCGGTCGGCCCGGCGCGGCAATTGCTCGCGAGACGCACCATCAACAAGGTCACCATCATCTGGAAGGAAGACGCGCGCGTCTGGCACCCGGGCCAGACCTGGATCTTCGAGGCGGGTGGCTTCGGCGTGTTCGATTCCGGCATCAACGCGCTGTCGATCCTGACCGAGATCCTGCCGCGTGCGGTCTTTGTCAGGAGCGCGGCGTTGGACTTTCCCTCCAATCGGGAGGCGCCGATTGCGGCAGAGATCGAACTCTCGGATGCGAGCGGCTTGCCGATCCACGCCGAATTCGATTTCCGCCAGACCGGATCGCCGAGCTGGGACATCCTGTGCGAGACCGATGCCGGGCCTGTGACGCTGTCGAAAGGTGGAAGGCAGCTGCGCGATGGCGGCAGGCTGGTGGTCGACGCGCCGGACGAGGAATATCCCGCGCTGTACCGCCGCTTCGTCGCGCTGACCTCGGAAGGAAAATCCGATGTCGACCTCGCGCCCTTGCGGCTTGTCGCCGATAGCTTCATGCTGGGGCGACGGCGCCTCGTCGAGGCGTTCGAGGACTGACAATGACATCAGCCAGCATTGGTCGCGCTTCCTTCGGCAAATTGCACGACGGCACCGTGGTCGAGCGCGTGATCTTGCGCGGCGAACACGGTTTTGAGGCCGCCATCCTTCCGTTCGGCGCCACGCTGCAGGCGCTGCTTGCGCCGGATCGTAACGGGCATTGCGACGACATCGTGCTTGGCCACGACGAACTCGACGGCTATCTCGCACAGCGCAAATTCTTCGGCGCGACGATCGGGCGCTATGCCAACCGGATCGCCGGCGCGCGTTTCGTGCTCGATGGCGAGACCGTGCAGCTCGACGCCAACAACGGTCCCAACGCGCTGCACGGCGGGGTGCAGGGCTTTGATCGCAAGCTGTGGCGGATCGTCGAACTATCGGATGATCCGGCGCCGACGCTGGTGCTGGAGCGCGAGAGCCCGCATGGCGAGGAGGGCTATCCGGGCAATCTCGCGGCGCGCGTGACCTATCGCGTGCGCAGTCCGATGGAGCTCTCGGTCACCTACGAGGCGACGACCGACCGGCCGACCTGCCTCAATCTCACCAATCATAGTTTCTTCAATCTCGAGGGCGCGCGCTCGGGCATGCAGATCCTCGATCACCGGCTGACGATCGTCTCCGACCATTTCCTCGCGGTGGATGCCACGGCGATCCCGCTCCACGAACCGCCGCGGCCGGTCGACGGCACGCCGTTCGATTTCCGCAAGCCCACGGCCATCGGCGCGCGGATCAGGATGAATGACGAGCAGCTGCGGCTCGGGCGCGGCTATGACCACAATTTCTGTCTGGCCAAGGGGGCGGGCCTTTGCCTTGCTGCGCGCCTCGAGGCGCCGCACAGCGGCCGCGTGATGGAGCTGTTCACCGATCACCCGGGACTGCAGTTCTATTCCGGCAATTTCCTCGACGGCTCGACCGCCGGCAAGGGCGATCGTGTGTACCGGCAATCCGACGCGCTCTGTCTCGAGCCGCATGCCTGGCCGGATACGCCGAACCGGCCCGACTTCCCGTCGGCGCGGCTCGATCCAGGACAGCTCTATCGGCGCAGCATCGTCTACCGCTTCTCAACCGCGTGAGTGACGCCATGACCGACCGTGCCGCCGAGCCGCTGATGGAAGAGGTACCGACATCGGTGCTGTCGGCGGAGCGTTGCCATCTCGGCGAAGGCCCGACCTATGATGCGGCGACCGACACCGCCTGGTGGTTCGATATCCGCGAGCGCCGCCTGTTCGAGCATCGATTTGCAGGTGGCCGCACCGTCATCCACGAATTGCCGAAAATGGCGAGTGCATTGGCGCGGATCGACGGCGAGCGGCAGCTGATCCTTGCCGAAGATGGACTTTATGTACGGCACGTTGCAGACGGCCGCCTGGAGCTGTTCGCTGCGCTGGAGGCCGACAATCCGCTGACGCGCTCCAACGACGCGCGTGTGCATCCGTCGGGCACGTTCTGGCTCGGCACCATGGGGCGCCATGCCGAGCAGGGTGCCGGCGCGATCTATGCGCTGCACCGGGGCCGCATCGTGCGACTCTATCCCGGGATCACCATCCCGAATGCGATCTGCTTTTCGCCCGCGGGCGACATCGGCTATTTCGCCGATACCGCAACCAACGTGCTGCATCGCGTGCCGCTCGATCCATCAACAGGACTGCCGACCGGTGAACCCATCGAATTGATCAGGCATCAAGGCAGCGGCGGCCTCGACGGCGCGATCGTCGATGCCGACGGCCTGATCTGGAACGCGCGCTGGGGTGGCGGTCGCGTCGACGTTTACGATCCCGCCGGCCGGCATCTGCGTTCGCTGCGCGTACCCGCGAGGCAATCGAGCTGCCCGGCATTCGTCGGCCGCGACTTCTCGCGCGTGCTGGTCACCTCGGCCTGGCAGGACATGGATGAGGCGCAGCGTGCGGCCGATCCCGAGCATGGCAGGACGTTCCTGCTCGAGGCCGCCGCGCGCGGTCGGGCCGAGCCTGACGTCAAACTATCCTGACGGATGGGTGCCGCGCGGCGTTGTTGACGCGACCGGATTATTTGGACGATAGTACAAATATGGTCCGCAAACCTGCCAGGTCTGACGTGAAGGCCGCCAGCGCCCGCAAGCCGAACATGCGCGAGGCGATCCTCGCCGCGGCCGAGGAATTGTTCTCGACCTACGGCTTCAACGCCGTCTCGGTGCGCGACATCGCGCACGCCGCCGGCGCCAATCCGGGCAGCGTGACCTATCATTTCAGGACCAAGGACGGCCTGCTGCTGGAAATCTATCGGCGTCATTGCGGCCCGATGAACCGCAGGCGTTCCGAGCTGTTGGCGGCGGCGCGGCGGGTGCGCGATCTGCAGGACCGGCTGGAGGCGATCGTGCGCGCCTATGTGTTGCCGGCCTTTACCTCCGGCAGCGATCTTGCCGGCGGCGGAACGCGGTTCACGCGATTGCGCGCGATCATGTCGGCCGAGGGCAATGAGGTCGTGCGCAAGATCATCGCGCAGACCTTCGACGACACCAGTCATGCCTTCATCGATGCGATCCATGAAAGCCTGCCGCATATTCCGCGTACCGATCTGGTCTGGCGCAGCCACTTCCTGCTCGGCGCGCTCTACTACACGCTGGTGACGCCGGAGCGCGTCTCGCGCCTGTCGCGCGGCAGCGCCGATGGCACCGATGCCGGCCACGCCATCGAGGAGCTGGTGCGCGCCACCGTCGCCGCGTTGCAGGCCGCGCCGCTCGACGAAGGGGCGCCGCGCAAGATCCCGGGTGCAAATCCGGGGCGAGTGGTGACCTGAACGTCCGGAGCTTGTCGCGATGGAGAAACTTCGGCTACGCGCCGTGCTCGGCAATCATCCGCACGTCCAGGCAGTGAAGAACGGTGAGCTTCGCTCCGACCTGTTCGATCTCGACTTCACCGAATTCACGCCGACCAACGCCGCGTTCAAGCCGATGGTGCGCGAGCAGACCTTCGACGTCTGCGAGATGGCGATCGTGACCTATCTGATGGCAAGGGCGCACGGCAAGCCGCTGGTGCTGCTGCCGGCGGCGATGGTCGGCCGCTTCCAGCACGGCCATGCGCTCTGTCGCGCCGACCGCGGTACGCTCGTGCCCGCCGATCTCGAAGGCAAGCGGGTCGGGATCCGCTCGTTCACGACCACGACCGGGGCATGGATGCGCGGCATCCTTGCCAATGACCATGGCGTGAACCTCGACAGGATCAACTGGGTCACGTTCGAGGATCCACATGTTGCGGAATATGTCGACAGCACCGAGCGTGCGCCGAAGGACAAGACCATCATCCAGATGCTGAGGGACGGCGAGCTCGACGCCGTGCTCGGCGAGACCTCCGACGATCCGGAGCTCAAGCCGCTATTCGCCGATCCGGCCGCAGAGGCGGCGCGGTGGTATGCGCGGCACGGCGTGGTGCCGGTCAATCATCTGGTGGTGGTGACATCGCGGCTTGCGGCGTCGCGGCCGGACGTGGTGCGGAGCCTGTACGAGCTGCTCAAGCGCGGCAAGGCAGCGGCCGGCCCGCCCAGCATGCCGGACCTGCTGCCGTTCGGCGTTGCCGCGAACCGCAAGCCGCTCGAATTGATGATCGACTATTGCGTGCAGCAGGCGTTGATCCGCCGGCGCGTCACGGTCGACGAGCTGTTCGACGACACAACACGGGACCTGAACTGATGACAATCTCCGGCGATCCGCGGCAATGGCAGGTCGGCATGCTCGGCTATGGCGAGGTCGGTCGCATCCTTGCCGAGGATCTGCGCCAGCAGGGCGTGAGGGTTTCGGCCTACGACATCAAGCTCGACCGCGGGCAGGGCGCGGCGCTGCGCGCACACGCGGCGGAGATCGGCGTCGAGCTCGCGCAATCCCATGCCGTTCTTGCGGCGCGGGCCGATTTCATCATCTCGGCGGTGACGGCGAGCCAGGCGGTGCCGGTGGCCGCGGCCTGCGCACCTGCAATCCGGAGCGGGGTCTGGTTTCTCGATTTCAACTCGGCCTCGCCCGGCGCCAAGCAGCGCGCGGCGGCGTACATCGACAGCGCCGGTGGCCGCTATGTCGAGGGCGCGGTGATGACCTCGCTGCCGCCGTACCGGATCAAGGTGCCGCTGCTGCTCGGCGGCCAAGGCGCGCGGGAGCTGGCGCCACTGCTGGTCGCGCTCGGTTTCGCGGCGAAGGTCGCAAGCGACGAGCTTGGCGTCTCCTCGGCGGTCAAGATGTGCCGCAGCATCATGATCAAGGGACTGGAGGCCATGGTGATCGAGAGCTTCACCACCGCGCGCGCCTATGGCGTCGAGGATGCGGTGCTCGCCTCGCTCAAGGAGACCTTTCCGTCGATCGACTGGGAGAAGCAGGGCGCCTATTTCTTTCAGCGGGTGATCGAGCACGGCCGGCGGCGCGCCGAGGAGGTGCGCGAGGTGGCGGAGACCGTGCGCGAGGCCGGGCTGACGCCGTGGTCTGCCTCCGGCACCGCCGAGCGGCAGGGCTGGATCGCCGATCTTGCCGATGAGGGCGTGTTCGGACCCAGGGGAACGCCGGACTTTGCCCGCAGCGCCGACTGGCGTACCGAGGCCGACCGGATTCTCGCGCGCATCAAGTCGTAAGGTCTCGTCCGGAGAATCCGCCGCGTTCCCTGCCGACGCGCAATGCGCTATTGCTCCATGAACAGTTTGTTCTGGAGGCACTCCCATGAAGAATTCCGGCAAGGTCGTCGCCATCACCGGAGCGGCACGCGGCATCGGCAAGGCCTGCGCGGCGCGCTTCCTGTCCGACGGCGCCAGGGTCGTCATCTCGGATGTCGACGCTGCAGGGCTTGTCCACACCGCCCAGGAGCTCGGACATATCGATCAGTTGCGGGCCGTCGAGGCCGACGTCAGCAAGCGCGCCGATGTCGATCGCATTGTCGCGACCGCCGTGAAGGAGTTCGGCCGGCTCGACGTCATGGTCAACAATGCCGGCGTCGCGCGCAACCGCGACTTCCTCGACATCAGCGAGGCCGAATTCGACGACGTGATGGGCATCAACCTCAAGGGCGCGTTCTTCGGCGTCCAGGCTGCGGCGCGCCAGATGATCGCGCAGGGCGGTGGCGGCGTCGTCGTCAACATGTCCTCGGTCAACGCGCTGCTCGCGATCCCCTCGCTCGCGACCTATGCGATGTCCAAGGGCGCGATGAAGCAGCTCACCTCGGTCGCCGCCGTGGCGCTGGCGCCGCACGGCATTCGCGTCGTGGCGGTCGGACCCGGCACGATCCTGACCGAGATGGTGGCAACGGCGATCTTCTCGTCGGAGGATGCGCGGCGCAGCGTGCTGTCGCGGACGCCGGCCGGCCGCTGCGGCGAGCCGAGCGAGGTCGCCTCCGTCGTGGCATTCCTTGCCAGCGACGATGCCTCCTACATCACCGGCCAGACCATCTATCCCGACGGCGGGCGGTTGATCCTGAACTACACGGTCCCGGTCAGCGAGAAGAAGTAGCGGGCAGGTTCAATCGCGAGCACACTGCCAAAATATCGAAAACAACCCCATGCAAAGGAGCCGGCCGGCGGCCGGCCTTCGACCAGGCGACTTGACGCGTCGGGCAAATCGGGGCTATTATTCCATTATTCAGAAATCGTGCGATCGCCATCCGGCGTCATCACCCGCGCATGCGCATGCGGGTGATTCAGTATTCCAGAGGCGGTCGTGCTTGAGCCGATGGGCCGCCGCGGACTGGATCGCCCAGTTGAACCGGGCGATGACCGGTGAGGATGAGGACGCCGCTACCGGCCCTTGAACTGCGGCTTGCGCTTCTCCATGAAAGCGCTGCGGCCTTCGCGGAAGTCCGCACTGTCCATGCATTCGATGCCGACCTGCTTGATCGCCGCCATGTCGCGATCGGCGGGATCCTTCAGCACCTGCGCGATGGTGATCTTGGCGGCCTTGATCGCCAGCGGCGCATTGCCGGAAATGGTGCGCGCGATCTCCATGGTCGCGTCCCAGAGCTCGGCGTCCGGCAGCACGCGATCGACGAGGCCAATTCGCAGCGCCTCGGCGGAATCGATCCGCATGCCCGTATACATGATCAGCCGCGCCCAGGACGGCCCGACCAGCGACACCAGATGGCGCAGCCCGTCAAAGCCATAGGCGATGCCGAGCTTGGCGGCGGGAATGCCGAACTGGCCGCTGGCGCCGGAGATGCGGATATCGGTCAGCATCGCGACCTGCATGCCGCCGCCGAGGCAGAAGCCGCGGATGCAGGCGATGGTCGGCTTCGGATAGTCGGCGAGCAGGGCGCGCTGGGCGGCGCTGCGCCGTGAATATTCCTCGGAGGCCTCGGCGTTGTGCCTGGTCTTCTCGAACTGGCTGATATCGGCGCCCGATACGAACGCCTTGTCGCCGGCGCCGACCAGGATCACGACGCGGACGGCCGGATCGTCGCGCAAGGACGTCAGCGCCTCGCCGAGCCCCTCCCACATCTCCAGCGACATCGCATTGCGCTTGCCGGGATTGTTGAAGGTGATGACGCCGACGCCGTCGACGACGTCTTGCAGGATCTTGCCGTCGGCAAGCGATTTGTTTGACAGGTTTGGCATATGAGGGGGTCCGGTCTGATTTCGGCCAAGGCTAGCACCCGGCCGACGGCCGAGGCAGGCGGTTTGGAGCACGGCGCGATTGCATTGCCGGGCAGCAACTCTCCCGGTAGTTGTACGGTTCGCAAAATAAACCGCCGCGCAACGGTTGCGCCATAGAGTGCGCCGCCGGCGCTCCGTCCCGGTTTAACTTTTTCCTAGTTTTTCGACGGTATGGCTGTACGGACCTGCGCGCCAGGACCATTCCGCCACGCGCTGGGATGCGTGCCGCAGCTCCCCGCTACCATCGCGTCGGTAGCGGACTTCCCCACCACCGGACCGGCAGTGAAGCCGGTCAATCCCGACCACCGTGCATTCACATCGCCTCGGGCGAGGTTCAGTCGTGTCCGTCGAAAAGTTTCTCAAGCAACGCGCGGTCAAGATCACCGTCAACGGCAGCTACACGTTGCCGAACTGGTACGATGCCCAGGGTAAATTGCGCACCTTCGCCTGCCGCACCACGCGCGTCTCGCCGTTCCGGATGATCGTGGACGTGCCGGTCGTCGGCAAGGTCGGCGACCGGCTGACTTCGTATTTCGAGGAGTTCGGCAAGTTCGAGGGCTGCATGACCGACACGATGAGCGGCAGCTTCCTGCTCGAGCTCGAGATGACGCATGCCATGCGTGAGAAGTTCGCCGACAAGCTGAGCTGGATCGAGAAGAAGCAAAAGGATCCGAGCATCCGCGAGGCGCGCAACAACCCGCGTTTCGTTCCCGTCGCGCCGCATGCCATGTTGACGCTGGCGGACGGCACCATGCAGAGCTGCTTCATCATCGATATGTCGCTGTCCGGCGCGGCGGTCTCCTCCGAGGCGCAGCCGCCGGTCGGCATGCCGCTGGCGATCGGCGCCTGCGTCGGGCGGGTGGTCCGGCATCTGCCGAACGGCTTCGCCATCAAGTTCGTCGAGACCTACAAGCAGAGTGAGCTGGCCCGCCTGATCTCGCGCAAATCCAAGGAATTGCAGTTGGTGTCCGACGCGGACCCTGTCGCCTGACGGCCGGGATCCGCCGGCTCCCTAGGTCAGCTGTTCCGGATCTTCGGCCGCGCGCATCCGCGAGATAGTGTCCTCGGTTGCATTCGGACCGGCCGCAGCGATCGCGATCTCCCGCGCCAAATTGGTGCATTCGGCCCACAGCAGGAAGAACACCAGCGGCGGTCGTTCGCACGCTTCCAGCAGTTGCCGGCAGCGCTCGGCCGCGCCGTCGATCGCCCACCACTGTTGGGCGACCACCATGACCCTGCGGAAGCTGCGCAATGTGCCGGAGAACTTTTGCGGATCGGCGCCCACGAGGGCGCCGCAATGGTTCAGCCAGTTCAAGCCAGCGTAGATCGCGATCCCGTAGTCTTCGATCGCAGTGCCGGTGAAATCGACGACGGTCTTGTCGTGCGCGCGCTGGCGCAGGAAAGCATCGATCATCTCCGCCTGGCGGGCCGGATCGACCAGCAGCGAGATGTCCTGCCGCGGCACCATCGGGACATAGCGCATCGCCTCGAGCCGCGTGTGCTCCCAGATCGCGCTGATGTCGCCGAGCAGATCGCCGGATTTGCGTTTGCAGGCCGGATAGACCAGCACGCCATTGTCGGCGAGATCGAGATAGCGCGGGACCACCTTGTCGAGCGCGGCGAGAAACGCCAATGGATCGGTAAGGCCGCGCAAGTCGCTGGCGGCGTCCTCCGCTTGTGCAGGCTTGTTGCCGCGTGTCCAGCCGAAATTGGCCATCCCCGGACGCCCTGATCTCAACCCGGCCATCAGGTTAGTTGGAAAATGCGGCGAAGCAAATGCGGCATTTGCTGCTACGCCGCCGTGCGTGCCCGCCGCTGCCGGTTGACGCGAGAGACCGCCGCGCCTAGCTGATGGTTAATGGCGCAACGCAGGTTGTTGCCGCTTTCGGGACCTATCGCCATGACCGCTTCTGATCGGCAATCGCATTGGCAGACTGTCTATCTGACCAAGGGAGAGCAGCAGGTGAGCTGGTCGCAGGCCGATCCGCAGCCATCGCTGCGCCTGATCGAATCGGTTGCGCCCGGCCGCGACGCCTCGATCGTCGACGTCGGCAGCGGAGCTTCGCGACTTGTCGATGCGCTGCTGGCGAGCGGCTTTCATGATGTGACCCTGCTCGATCTCTCTGAAGCGGCACTGGCGAACGCGCGGGAGCGGATCGGCGCAGCAGGTGACGCGGTGCACTGGATCGTAGGTGACGCAACGGTCTGGCAGCCGCAGCAGACCTTCGACATCTGGCACGATCGCGCGGCGTTTCACTTCCTGGTCGAGGAACCAGACCGCGCAGCTTATCTCGACCGGCTGCATCGCGGCGTCAAAGCAGGCGGGCACGCCGTGATCGGCACCTTCGCGCTGGACGGCCCGGAGAAGTGCAGCGGCCTGCCGGTGCAGCGCTATGACCCCGCGACGCTCAGCAGGACCATTGGTCCGGCATTCGAGTTGATCGCGCATGAGGCGCACCGTCACGTCACGCCCTGGGGCGCGACGCAGTCGTTCCAGTTCAGTGTGTTGCGGCGCAAGTGACCGGCCGCGGAGGGAGAGGTGAGATGACGGACGCGCCACGGATGATCGGCGAGATCGCGAGCTACCACGCCCATGTCTATTACGACCCCGCGGCCAGCCGGGGCGAGGCGGAACGGCTGCGCAACTGGATCGGCGAGCGCTTCCTGGTCACGCTCGGACGCTGGCACGACGTCAAGGTCGGCCCGCACGATCGGGCGATGTATCAGGTGGCGTTTGCGGCCGAGCTGTTTCCGACCCTGGTGCCGTGGCTGATGCTGAACCACGGCAGCCTGAGCATCCTGGTCCATCCCAACACCACCAATCCGCGCCGCGACCACCGCGACGATCCGCTCTGGATCGGCACGCCGCTCGCCGTCCATGCCGACAAGCTGCCCGAAGAGGCCGAGATGGAGCAGGCGCCGGCGCCGAACACGTCGCCGACATTGCACCCGTGAGCGTCATCGCCGGTCGCCGGGGTGCGTAAAGTTTGACGCAATTGTGCTGCTGCCAAGTCGTTTCAAACTCATCGCGTTTTGCAACGTGAGGTTAAATCACCATTCCTAGGCTACCCGATAAATTTCAGGGTCGGGGCGCATTGGGCATGTTCTTTTCGTTTCGAAGCTGGTCGTTGTGGCGGGTGGTGGGACCGCTGCTGGCCATCGTGTTGCTGCTGGGCGGCCTGTCGGCGGGCAGCCTGCAGGTGATGTCCGCGGTCAGGGCCTATGTGGCCGGCGAAAGCATGTGGTCGAAGGGGCAGAAGGACGCCATCCACTACCTGCAGACCTATGTCAGCACCGGTGCGCCGCTTTATCTGCAGAAGTTCGATGCCGCGATCGCAGTGCCGCTGGCCGATCGCACGGCGCGGCGCGCGCTGGAAGCGCCGGGCAACAATGACGCCGTGGCGAGGGCCGGCTTCGCCAGGGCAGGTAATCATGATGACGACATCGGCGGCCTGATCTGGCTGTTCAAATATTTCCGCACGATGCACCACGTGGCCGGCGCGGTGACGGCATGGCGCAATTCGGATGCGCTGCTCGATCAGCTGATTGAAATCCGGAACGAGGCGGCGAGCGACGTCGCGCTGCACGATCCGTCGGCTGCGACCATCAGGCATTGGGCCGAACGGATCGGTACGGTCGATGCGGCGCTGAGCACGCTCGCCGTCGATTTCTCCGATCATCTGGGCAAGGCGTCGCGTCAGGTCTCCGCGCTGCTGCTGCTGGTCAACCTCGTGATCGCGGCCTGCCTTGCCGGCATCGTGCTGGTCCACACGCGGCGGATGCTGTGGCGGCGCTGGCTTGCCGAGACCGCGCTCGCGGTCGAGAAGGAGCGCGCCCAGCTCACGCTGGCGTCGATCGGCGATGCCGTCATCGTGACGACGCAGGACGATCGGGTCGACTACATGAACGCCGCCGCGCAGCGGCTCATCGCGGCAGGGCAGGAGGTGACGGGACGGCCGCTGGCGTCGCTGTTCAACATTGCCGAACAGCCGGTGCGCGGATCGTTCGACGCCGACGACGAAAGCCGGCCGCAGCTCCTGGTGCGGCCGGACCATTCCAGCGTGCCGGTCTCGGTGGTCGAGACCCCGATCGTGCATGCCGGAGAACCGGCCGGCCGCGTCATGATCATTCACGACATGACCGCCGAGCGGCGCCTGGTCGAGGAATTGGCGTGGGCTGCCTCACATGACGCGCTCACCGGCCTTGCCAACCGGCGGCAGTTCGAGTTCGAACTGCCCAAGGCGATGTCGGGCTCGCCGGCCATCGGCGCCGACCTGATGCTGATCGATCTCGATCAGTTCAAGATCGTCAACGACACCTGCGGCCACATGGCGGGCGACCGGTTGCTGAAGCAGGTGGCGAGGCTGCTGGCGACCGAAGTCGGCAGCAGCGGCCTCGTCGCGCGTCTTGGCGGCGACGAGTTCGGCATTCTGCTGCGTGACGACGGCTCCGCGACGCACGACGTCGCTGCCGACGTTGCGGAGCGGGTCAGGGCGGTGATCGAGCAGTCGAACTTCATTTATGAGGGGTCGAGCTTCCGGATCAGCGCGAGCATCGGCCTGGTCGGGCTGGCCGACAGCGCCGGCGTGCAGGACGCGTTGCGGCTTGCCGACGTTGCCTGTTTCCTTGCCAAGGACAAGGGACGCAATCGCGTCCAGGAGCACCGCCCGTCCGACACCGGCATGGCCGTGCGCGTTGCCGAGATGAGCTGGGTCAATCGCATTCGCAAGGGACTGGATGAGGGGCGCTTCTGCCTCTACGAGCAGGAGATCCGCCCGGTGAACGGCGTGCTGAAGGGCAACGACCGGCGCGAGCTCTTGCTGCGCCTGCGCGACGAGAGCGGCGCGCTGGTGCCGCCCGGCAGTTTCCTGCCCGCTGCCGAACGCTACGGGCTGATGTCGCTGATCGACCGCTGGGTGGTTCGCCGCGCCTTCGAGATCATCGCCGAGCGCAAGCACCAGCCGCGCAAGATTGCGAGCTATGCGATCAACCTGTCCGGCGCCACCATCGGCGACAGCGACTTCGTCGACTTCGTCGCCGGGCTGTTCGCGCAGCTTGACGTTTCGCCGGCATCGGTGTGTTTCGAGATCACCGAGACCAGCGCAATCTCGAACCTCGACGAGGCGCAGAAGTTCATCGCGCGGCTGCGCGAGATCGGCTGCAGCTTCTCGCTCGACGATTTCGGCACCGGCATGTCCTCGATCGCCTATCTGAAGCACCTGCCGGTCGACATCATCAAGATCGACGGTTCGTTCGTGAAGGAGATCCTGAACAGCAAGGTCGATCGGGCGATGGTCGAGATGATCACCAAGACCGCGAAGATCATGCAGAAGCAGGTGGTCGCGGAGTTCGTCGAGAACCTCGCGATCCTGGACGAGCTGCGCCAGATCGGGGTCGATTACGCCCAGGGTTACGCCATCGGGAAGCCGGTCCCGGTGCTCACCCTCTGGGAAGAAAAGATCGCCTGAGCTGCCGAAATCGTCCCGAATCGGGACCTTTTCGGTCAATTCAGCCCGCCCAAGGCTGATTCTCTGGCACTTTCCATCCGAAAAACGTTTAAAAAACCTCTCGTTGTGCGCTTTGTCTCGATTATGCCTTACTCTAATTCCCTGATATGATGAGTGATCGGTGAATCCCGGTGGGCCGGGTAACAGGCCCCAGAGCACCGAACTTGGGGATTGATGGGTCAACGAACGACGAAACCTGCCCGGCGTAAGTCGAGCCGCGGCATGTCTCTGGTGGGCAGCACGGCGTTTGCCGTGAGCGCGCTTGCCCTGTCGTCTGGCCTTGCCGCCTGGATGGTCGGCATCGACCCCACCGCTTGGCTTCACGGTCCGGCGCTCGCCAACACCTCAGCCTCGCTGAACTTCGACGATCGCTTCGGCTCGCGCTCCACGATCAATTCGGCCTCACTCTATTATCCACTGCGCCGCGGGTTCCGTTCGAGCCGCGGCGATTTCAATTCCGAGTTCGGCCAGATCGAGGACGCGCTGTCCGGCCAGCTGCGCGACACGCAGACCGAACTGCCGACCAGCCAGTCGGCGACGGCGTCCGTCGCCGCCACGACCACAGCGACGACGTCCACCGTGCCGATGCCGCGGTCGCGGCCGGCCGAGGCCAATCTGCTTGCGCGTAACGATCAGCCGCCACCGCCACAGGCGCCGGTGCAGCAGGGCGACAACCGGACGTTCCTGCAGAAGATTGCCGACATGATGCCGGGCAAGATGCAGCTGGCCTCGCTCGATCCGAATGATGGATTGTTGTCCGGTCCGAGCCCCGACCTCGGCAAGCTCGGTTATGACAGCACGACGGCGGTCTACGACATCACCGGCCGCATCGTGTACATGCCCGACGGCACCAAGTTCGAGGCGCATTCAGGCCTCGGCAATCTGCTCGACGACCCGGCGCACGTGAATGCCCGCAACGCAGGCGCGACGCCGCCCGGCATCTATGAGATGAAGCCGCGCGAGAAGCTGTTCCACGGCGTGCCCGCGCTGCGCATGACCCCGGTCGATGGCAGCGACACGTTCGGGCGCGTTGGCCTCTTGGTCCACAGCTACATGCTCGGACCGAATGGCGACTCCAACGGCTGCATCTCGGTCAAGCACTACGACAAGTTCCTGCAGGCCTACCGCAGCGGCACGATCAAGCGCATCGCCGTCGTCATCAACATCAAGGATGTTCAGTCGGCCTCGACCCGCGCGGCGTCGAACTCGTAGGCCGCGCGCCGGCGCCTCCGGCAAATTGCGCAGGCTCTTGCAGAGTCCAACCTTCGATCCGCTGACCGCCTCCAGCGCGGCCTGGCTGCTTCTTCCATCGTCTCGGAAAATTGCACCACGTTGTCGCCAGCTCTCCCTGGAGGCGGCGCCGGCTTGATTGTCTTCCCGACACGGTGCAATTATGTATACTGAAAATCGGACATAAATACCCTGATACCTCATATTTGCCTATTTTGCGGATACGATGTATACATAGCGTATTCATAAACGCTGAGAGGCGGACCAGTGCCAAAACCCTTTCCAATGAACGCGTGGTACGCGGCCGGCTGGGATGCCGAGATCAAGCACGCGCTGTTGCCGCGGACGATCTGCGGAAAGCATGTCGTGATGTACCGGAAGGGCGACGGCGAGGTGGTGGCGCTGGAGGATGCCTGCTGGCACCGC
This sequence comes from Bradyrhizobium sp. USDA 3315, assembly GCF_054056795.1. NCBI lineage: Bacteria > Pseudomonadati > Pseudomonadota > Alphaproteobacteria > Hyphomicrobiales > Nitrobacteraceae > Bradyrhizobium > Bradyrhizobium sp. USDA 3315. The sequence continues at coordinate 3,725,552 of NZ_JBSRYP010000001.1, forward strand.
CTCGTGCCGCTCTCCAAGGGCCGGCTCGATGGCGATGCCGTGGTCTGCGGCTATCATGGCCTGAAATACAATGCGCAGGGCCGCTGCACCTTCATGCCCTCGCAGGAGACGATCAATCCGTCGGCCTGCGTGCGCGCCTATCCCGTCGTCGAGCGCCACCGCTTCATCTGGCTCTGGATGGGGGATTCCGCGCTTGCCGATCCCGCGCTGGTGCCCGACATGCACTGGAACAACGATCCGGCCTGGGCCGGCGACGGCAAGACCATTCACGTCAAATGCGACTATCGCCTCGTCGTCGACAATCTGATGGACCTGACGCACGAGACCTTCGTGCACGGCTCGAGCATCGGCAATGATGCGGTCGCCGAGGCGCCGTTCGACGTCACCCATGGCGAGAAGACGGTCACCGTGACGCGCTGGATGAAGGGCATCGAGGCGCCGCCGTTCTGGGCCAGGCAGCTGCAGAAGCCGGGCCTGGTCGATCGCTGGCAGATCATCCGCTTCGAAGCGCCGTGCACCGTCAACATCGACGTCGGCGTCGCGCCGGCCGGTTCGGGCGCGCCGGAGGGCGATCGTTCGCAGGGCGTCAACGGCTATGTGCTGAACACGATCACGCCCGAGACCGAGAAGACCTGCCATTATTTCTGGGCCTTCGTCCGCAATCACCGCATCACCGAGCAGCGGCTGACTAGCGAAATCCGCGACGGTGTCGCCGGCATCTTCCATGAGGATGAGATCATCCTGGAAGCGCAGCAGCGCGCGATGGACGAGAATCCGGACCGGGTGTTCTACAATCTCAACATCGACGCCGGCGCAATGTGGGCGCGGCGCGTCATCGACCGCATGGTGGCGAAGGAAAATCCGGCGCAGCAGCTGCAGGCTGCCGAGTAGGCGAGGTGCGAGCCCATGGCGGAACGCGAGACCGATCGTTCAGTGTCGCAGACCGTGCGGGCGCAGCTTGCGCTGCGCGACCTCGTTCTCTCCGGCGGCCTGCGGCCTGGCGAGCGGATCTCGGAGCTGCAGGCGGTCGAGTTCACCGGGGTGTCGCGCACGCCGGTGCGGATGGCGCTGGTGCGGCTGGAAGAGGAAGGCCTGCTGGAGGCGATCCCTTCCGGCGGCTTCATGGTCAAGGCATTTTCCGAGCGCGACATTCTCGATTCGATCGAGCTGCGCGGCACGCTGGAGGGACTGGCCGCGCGCTTCGCCGCCGAGCGCGGCGTCTCGTCGCGCGATCTCGAGCCGCTGAAGGAATGCCTCAACGAGATCGACGGCCTGGTGCGGCAGGATCCGATTTCGGTCGAAGCCTTTTCGTCCTATGTCGCGCTCAACGCGCGCTTCCACGCGTTGCTCACCGAGCTGTCGCGCAGCCCGCCGCTGATCCGGCAGATCGACCGCGCCTCGGCGCTGCCATTCGCCTCGCCGAGCGGCTTCGTGATGGCGCAATCGGCGTTGCCTGAGGCGCGCCACATCCTGCTGATCGCGCAGGATCACCATCGCATTGTGGTCGACGCCATCGAGAACCGCGAGGGCGCGCGCGCCGAGGCGATCATGCGCGAGCACGCAAGGCTTGCGGCACGCAATCTGCGGCTGGCGCTGCGCAACCGCAGCCATCTCGATCTGCTGCCGGCGCTGGCGCTGATCAATTCGGCAGCCGGCTGAGCGGAGAACGCCATGCGATTCATCGAGACCTGGACATCCGCCACGCTGCTCGCCGTGCGCGACCTCACGCCCGGCATCCGTGAATTCCTGCTGCGGCCGGATAACTTTACGGGTGCGCCCTATCCGGTCGGCAGCCATATCGATGTCGGCGTCACCATCGAAGGCCAGCCGCAGACCCGCTCCTATTCGCTGGTCGGCGAAGTCGATCCGCAGGGCTACCGGATCGCAGTTCGGCGCGCAGCGGATTCCCGCGGCGGCTCGCGCTACCTGTGGTCGCTCGCGCCGGGCGTGCGGCTCAACATCACGCTGCCGACCTCGCTGGTGCAGCTCGACTGGACGCGGCGGCAGTTCTGCCTGATCGCGGGCGGCATCGGCATCACGCCGATCGTCGGTGCGGCACAGGCGCTCGCCCGCCGCGACGCCGGCGTGACGCTGCACTATGCCGTGCGCACGCGCGGCGATGCGGTCTATCTCGATATGCTTGAGCGTGCGCTCGGCGACCGCCTCACCGTCCATGCCGGCGACGAAGGCAGGCGGCTCGACCTCGACGGCGTCTTTGCGGCGCTGCCGCAGGACACGATGACACTGTTCTGCGGCCCGATGCGGATGCTGGACGCGGCGCGGCGCGCCTGGGAGGCATCCGGCCGCCCGTTCTCCGACTTGCGCTACGAGACCTTTGGATCGAGCGGGCTGCTGCCGACCGAGCCGTTCCGCGTGCGGCTCAGGGGCGAGGGGACTGAGCTGGGGACCGAGTTCGTCATCCCGCGCGACCGGTCGATGCTGGACGTGCTCAACGAAGCCGGTCATGAGGTGATGAGCGACTGCCGGCGCGGTGAATGCGGGGTCTGCGCGCTCGACGTGGTCGATGTCGACGGCGAGATCGACCATCGCGACGTCTTCTTCAGTGACCATCAGAAGCGGGAGAGCCGCAAGATCTGCGCCTGCGTCTCGCGTGCCCGCGGCACCATCACGGTCGACACCCTGCATCGGTCGGACGCGCCCTGACCCAACCGAGCGGTGCTACGCCGCGTGCACCGAGTGCTGTGGGTTGCGATCGAGCAGTGCGGAGATCTCGCTGCCTGACATCGGCCGCCCGATCAGATAGCCCTGGACCTCATCGCAACTGGTCTGGCGCAGATATTCGAGCTGATCCGCGGTCTCGACGCCTTCGGCCACCACGCCGATCCGAAGCTCCTGCGCGAGGCCGATCACCGATTTGACGATCGCGGCGCAATCCGGCTGGGTCAGCATGTCCCGGATGAAGGATTGATCGATCTTGATGCGGCTGAACGGCAGCTTGCGCAAATAGGTCAGCGACGAGAAGCCGGTGCCGAAATCGTCGAGCGCGACCGTCAGGCCGAGCTCGAGCAGCGCGTGCAGGATCGCGGGCGCCGATCCGTATTTCGAGATCAGCATCGACTCGGTGATCTCGATCTCGAGACGGTTCGGCGCGACGTTCGCCTCGGCCAGCGCGTCGACGATCGTCTGCAGGATGCCGACGTTCTGGAACTGGACCGCGGAGAAATTGACTGCGATCCGGATGTCGTCCGGCCAGCGCGACAGCATCGTGCAGGCGCGGCGGATCACCCACTCGCCGAGCTGGTGGATCAGTCCGCTTTCCTCGGCGATCGGGATGAAGACGGTCGGCGGGATCAGGCCGCGCGTCGGATGCTGCCAGCGCAGCAGGGCCTCGAAGCCGGTGACGCGGCCTTTGCGGATGTCGAGAAACGGCTGGTAGACCAGAAACAGCTCGTCCGCCTCGATCGCGTGCTCGAGATCCCGCTGCAGGGCACGGCGGTCGCGCGCCGACCGGTCGTCGCTGGCCTCGAAGAAGCAGATGGTGCCGGGCGCGGATTTCTTCGCCCGGTAAAGCGCGATGTCGACATGCTTGAGCAGGTCGTGGGACGTGCTGCCGTCCCGCGGCGCCAGCACGATGCCGATGCTGATCGTCCGGTTGACCTCCAGCCCATCGATCGGGAACGGCTCGGCAAAGGCCGCGACGAACCGTTCGGCGATCGCCAGCGCGTCCTCGGGCCGCGTCAGATTCGACATGATCAGCGCGAACTCGTCGCCGCCGATCCGTGCGACATGTTCGGCCGCGCGCGTGCAGCGCTGCAGCCGGGCGGCCACCTGCACCAGGAACTCGTCGCCTGCCGGATGGCCGAACCTGTCGTTGACCTCCTTGAAGCGATCGAGATCGAGCAGCAGCACCGCGAATTCCTCGCCCGACCGCGCCAGCCGGTTCAGTGCGCCGTTGAGCGCTTCATTGAAGGCGACGCGGTTCGGCAGATGCGTCAGCGGATCCTGCCTCACCGTCCGTTCGGCCTCGTGCTGGGCGATGATCCGGCGCCTGAACTCGAACGCGTTGACGAACACGCCGCGCAGCAGCACCGAACCGTAGACCAGCACCAGCACGGCCATCAGGAGGTAGACGAAATCGCCGTCCCGGCCGAGGCAGATCGCGGTGCCGACGAAGATCGGCGCGGTGAACGCAATCGCGGCGATCGGGATGGTGGAGAATGCGAAGGCGCCGCCGGCCAGCATTCCGGCGCACAGGCAGGTGATGACGAGCTGGGCGCCGCTCGATGCGTTCGCGAAGAAGGCGACGGGGACGACGCCCCAGGCCGTCCCGAGCGCCAGCGCATTGCGCACTAGCCGGTACATGGTTCGGCGCGACACGAATTGCGGCTTGGCGATGCGGCGCGATGCCCGCGCCTGCAGGCCGAAGAACAGCGCCGCGCTGCCCACGGCGGCCGCCCACACCAGCGCAAAGGCCCAGTCCGGCGATTGCCACAGCGCAATCGCGAGCACCAGCGCGTTGCAGGCGTTGGCCAGCAAGATGCCGAAGGAATAGCCGAGCACCAGCGAGACCTGTTCGGCGCGGATGTGGCCGGCAAGCGCTTCATCCGCCGGTGGTGCACCGAAGGCCGCGAGGTCGCCCGCGAACAGGGTCGCGAAATATGATCTCAGATGGGTACACATCACTACGTTGCCTGCCCGGTTTGGCCATGGCGCCGTGGCGAAGAATTCTCTGCAAACCTTTGACAAACTATGAACTATTGGAACGGACCGTGCCGCGGCGGGCCGCTCCTTCGGTTCCACCGGCGGGCATTGCTAACAAATCGATACAAATGCGTGACGCGAGGTCACGGAGCGGCAAAGCCGGCCTGGCGCCGCGCTGCTTGATCCCCCGCGGGTTTTTCGCAATGAGTCGGGTTCCCGCGAACGGCAAAAACCAGAAGGTGCGCATGAGCCTCCCGACCACGAACCACGATCCCGGGTTCCGGATCACGCGGGCCAGCCATGTCGTCCTGACCGTGCGTGATCTCGCGGCGAGCCGGCAGTTCTACGAAAAGGTGATCGGGCTGATCCTGACCGCGGAGGAGGGCGGCGCACTCTATTTCCGCGGCGTCGAGGAGGCCTGTCATCACAGCCTTGTGTTGCGCAAAGGCGAGAGCGCCGCCTGCGCGCGGCTCGGCCTGCGGGTCTTTCAGGACGGTGACCTCGACCGGCTCAAGGCCATCTTCGAAGCGCAGGGATGCCGGGCCGCCTGGGCCGAAGTGCCGCATCAGGGCCGCACCCTGCATGCGACCGATCCGGCCGGCACGCCGCTGGAGTTCTGCGCGACCATGCCGGTCGAGCCGCGCATGATCACCAAATTCACCCGCCATGCCGGTGGCTCGGCGCTGCGGCTCGATCACTACCAGGTGCTGACGCCGGAGCTGCGCAAGGCGTGCGAGTTCTACACCGCGGCAGGGTTTCGGCTCAGCGAATACATCGCGCCGGTGGGCACATTCGATCTGCGCGGCGTATTCCTGCAGCGCAAGGGCAATCCGCACGACATCGTGTTCTTCAACGGCGCCGGACCGCGGCTGCATCATTTCGCGTTCCTCGCACCCGAGGTTCATCATCTGCTCAACGCCTGCGATGTCGCCGGCGAGCTCGGCTATGGCGCGGCCGTCGAACGCGGCCCCGGGCGTCACGGGCCGGGACACGCGATGTATGTCTACATGCGCGATCCCGACGGGCATCGCGTCGAGCTGTTCAACACCCACTACCAGATCATGGACATCGAGAACGAGCCGGTCGGCTGGGATCCGTCCGACCACACGATCGCGTTCCCGTCGGGACTGCCGGCGCGGCAGGCCTGGTTCGAGGAGGCGACGCCGTTCGATGGTGTCGCGATCCGCGAGCCGCAAATGAAGCCGAAGCCGCTGACGCTCGAGAGCTACCTCGCGAAGTAGCATGTCATTGTCAGCCGATAATCCCATCCATGACGCGGCCATCGTCGGCCTCGGGCCGGTCGGTGCCATCTTCGCCAATCTACTCGCGAAATCCGGCTTGAGGGTCGCCATCGTCGAGCGCATTGCCGACATCTACGACAAGCCGCGCGCGATCACGCTCGACCACGAGGCGCTGCGCGTGCTGCAGGCGATCGGGCTCGGCGATTTCATGGAGCAGGCGATCGCCCCGCATAACGGCTCGCACTACCTCGGCGTCGACGGCGAGATCATCAAGATCTTCGATCCGATGCCGCCGCCGTTTCCGCTCGGCTGGATTCCGAACGTGACCTTCGTGCAGCCGGACGTCGAGCAGGCGCTGCGCGACAAGCTCGCCGACTATCCGCATGCCGACATTTTCCTTGCGGCCACGGGCGTGGCGCTGCAGCAGGACGATGGCGCGGTGATGCTGACGGCGCGCCGCGAGTCCGGCGAGGAGTTCCTGATCCGCGCGCGCTATCTGGTCGGCTGCGACGGCGCCAACAGCTTCGTCCGCAAGCAGCTCGGCATCGGCCTCGACGACCTCGCCTTCGATGAATGGTGGATGGTGGTCGACACGCTGACCAACGATCCCGCCAGGCGGCCGGCCAGGAGTTTTCAGTATTGCTGGCCGTCGCGTCCCGGCACCTTCGTGCCGGGCCCGCGCAATTTGCGGCGCTGGGAGATCAAGTTGCTGCCCGGCGAGGATCCCGAGGCGGCCGGCGCGCCCGACAACGTCGTGAAGCTGCTCAAGGGTTTCACCGATATCTCGGACCTGACGATCTGGCGCTCGGCGGTCTATCGCTTTCACGCGCTGCTCGGCCGGCGCTGGCGCGACCGCCGCGTGCTGCTGATGGGCGATGCCGTACACCAGACGCCGCCGTTCCTCGGGCAAGGGCTGTGCGCCGGTATCCGCGATGCGGTGAACCTGGCCTGGAAGTTGCGGCTGGTTCTTCGCGGCGACGCCGGCGATGCGCTGCTCGACAGTTACGAGATCGAGCGCAAGCCGCATGTCCGCGCCGTGGTCGCCAGCGCCAAGGAATTCGGCAAGATCATCGGCGAGCTCGATCCGGTGGCCGCCGTCGAACGCGACATGCGGCTGCGCGCCGACCTGAAGGCCGGCAAGGCCGAAACCATCAGGCAGAAATTCATCCCCGATCTCGTCTCCGGCCTGATCGCGCGCGATGCTGCGCTTGCCGGGCGGCTGTTCGTGCAGCCGCATGTCCGCGCGCCGGATGGGCGGACGTGCCGGCTCGACGATCTGCTGCAGCTGGAATTCGCGATCGTGACGACGGCGGCGGAGCGGATGGTGTGGCTGTCGGATGCGTCCGCTGCCGCCTGGCAGCGTCTGTCAGGCGAGCGCGTCGTCATCGCCACATCAGGCGAAAGTCGCGATACCAACGGAATGCTGACCGTGATCGAACGCGACAGTTTGTTCGCGGACTGGATGCGGCAGCATGACTCCGCAGCCGTCATCGTGCGGCCGGACCGCTACGTCTTCGGCGCCGCGCGCAATGCCGGCGAGCTCAGTATGCTTGTCGGGCAACTGCTCCAGAACCTCAGCGCAGGGCACTAGTCTTTTCAAGGCTGCGCTTTGTCTGTACCACCGGAAGAAAGAAATTCCGGGGGAAACCAGTGAACAACAATAGCGATGCGGCGGAGTATGATTACGTCATCGTCGGTGCCGGCTCGGCCGGTTGCGTGCTCGCCAACCGCCTGAGCGCTGACGGCAAGCACTCGGTGCTGCTGCTCGAGGCCGGCCCGAAGGACAGCAACATCTGGATCCATGTGCCGCTCGGCTACGGCAAGCTGTTCAAGGAAAAATCCGTCAACTGGATGTACCAGACCGAGCCCGAGCCGGGCCTGAACGGGCGGCAGGTGTTCCAGCCGCGCGGCAAGGTGCTCGGCGGCTCCAGCTCGATCAACGGCCTGCTCTATGTGCGCGGCCAGCATGAGGACTATGACCGCTGGCGCCAGCGCGGCAATGCCGGCTGGGGCTATGACGACGTCCTGCCCTATTTCCGGAAGGCGGAAGATCAGCAGCGTGGCTCCAACACCTATCACGGCGCCGGCGGCCCGCTGCCGGTGTCGGATTGGCGGCATCATGATCCGCTGTCGGAGGCCTTCGTGTATGCCGCAGCCGAGGTCGGGATTCCCACCAATCCGGATTTCAACGGCGCGACCCAGGAGGGCGCGGGCTTCTTCCAGACCACGACGCGGCGCGGCCGGCGCGCCTCGACGGCGCGGTCCTATCTGCGGCCGGCGTTGACGCGCGGCAATCTTCATGTCGAGACCTCGGCGCTGGCGCAGCGCATCCTGTTCGACGGCAAGCGCGCGAGCGGCGTCGCCTACAAGCAGAACGGGCAATTGCGCAAGGCCAAGGCGCGCAGGGAGGTGCTGGTATCGAGCGGTGCGTACAACTCGCCGCAATTGTTGCAGCTCTCCGGCGTCGGCCCTGCCGATCTGTTGAAGCAGCACGGCATCGACATCGTGCTCGATGCGCCCGGCGTCGGCAACGACCTGCAGGACCACATGCAGGTCCGCATCGTCACGCGCTGCGCGCAGACCGTCACGCTGAACGACGTCATCAATCATCCCGTGCGCCGCGTCATGGCGGGCCTCCGCTACGCCGCGCTGCGCAAGGGGCCGCTGACGATCGCCGCCGGCACCTCGGGCGCGTTCTTCAAGACCAGCCCGCGGCTTGCCTCGCCCGACATCCAGATCCACTTCCTGCCGTTCTCGACCGACAAGATGGGCGAGCAGCTGCATCCGTTCTCGGGCTTCACGGCCTCGGTCTGCCAGCTGCGTCCGGAGAGCCGCGGTTCGCTGAAGATCAGGAGCGCGGACCCGGGCGTGCCGCCGGAAATCCGCATCAACTATCTGGCGACCGAGACCGATCGCCGCGCCTTCATCGACGGCATCCGTATCCTGCGCAAGATCCTGGCGGCACCGGCGCTGAAATCCTATTCAGTGGGCGAGGTCGATCCCGGCGCCAAGGTGGTCAGCGACGACGACCTGCTCGATTTCTGCCGGCGCACCGGCAGCACGGTCTATCATCCGACCTCGACCTGCCGGATGGGCAACGATCCGCTCGCGGTGGTCGACCAGCGGCTCAAGGTGCGCGGCATCGAAGGTCTGCGCGTGGTCGATGCGTCCGTCATGCCGGACCTGATGTCGGGCAACACCAATGCGCCGACGATCATGATCGCGGAGAAAGCGTCGGACATGATCCTGGAGGATGCGAGGTAGGACGCCATCCGTCATCCTGAGGAGCGCGTAGCGCGTCTCGAAGGATGCACGGCCCCGGTCTGACGGCTCGGAAAGCTCCGGGCCGTCGCCCCTTCGAGACGCGCGCAAGAGCGCGCTCCTCAGGGTGACGGTGATAGAGTGGGCGACTGGACGTCAGCCCTTATACGCGCGCACCCGTGCGACCATCTGCTCGACATGGGCGATCGGCGTCTCGGGGAGGATGCCGTGGCCGAGATTGAAGATCATCCGTCCCTTGCCGAAGTTCTCCAGCACATCGTCCACCGCGCGGTCGAGCGCGGCGCCGCCGGCAATCAGGGCCAGCGGATCGAGATTGCCCTGCACCGCGACCCGGCTCTGCACGCGCTCGCGGATCATCGACGGCTCGGTGGCCCAATCGATCGAGACCGCATCGACGCCGGTTTGCTCGACATAGGCCGGCAGCATGCCTGCCGCGCCGCGCGGGAAGCCGATGATCCTGGCATCGGGGACCTGCTTGCGCACCCCGGCCACGATGCGCCGGGTCGGCTCGATCGCCCAGCGGGTGAACTCGCGCGGCGGCAGCACGCCGGCCCAAGTGTCGAAGATCTGCAGGCAGTCGGCACCGGCCTTCAACTGGCCGACGAGATAGTGGATCGAGTTCTCGACCAGCACGTCGATGATCTTGGCGAACGCATCCGGATGGCGGTAGGCAAGCATCCGCGCGGGTGCCTGGTCCGGCGTGCCCTGTCCGGCCACCATGTAGGTCGCGACCGTCCACGGCGCGCCGCAGAAGCCGATCAGCGCAATCTCGGGGGCGAGTTCGCGACGAACGCGGCGCAACGCTTCAAACACCGGCTCGAGCTGGTCGAAGTTGGCATGGGTCGAGAGCGTCGCGATTTCGCCGGGCGTTGCCAGCGGATCGAGCCGCGGTCCTTCGCCGGCCTCGAAGCGCACCGAGCGGCCGAGCGCGTAGGGGATTACCAGGATGTCGGAGAAGATGATCGCGGCGTCGAAGTTGAACCGGCGGATCGGCTGCAGCGTGACCTCGGCGGCGAATTCGGGCGTGAAGCAGAGATCGAGGAAGCCGCCGGCCTTGGCGCGCAGCTCGCGATATTCCGGCAGATAGCGGCCGGCCTGCCGCATCATCCAGAGCGGCGGCACGGCCTGGCGGTGGCCCGACAGCACGTCGATGAGCGGCTTCTTGGTGGGATCCTGGGGCACGCGGATAGTTCCTGATCACGGTCAAATTTGCGCCCCTGATACACGCTGCAGCGCAATGGGCCAAGGCGGTTCTGGAACCCCCCTTTGCGCGGCCGCGTTGTCCCCCGAATGGAGGGACGACATGGCCGACAAATTCGATCCTGCCCCGCACGACAAGCATGCCGAGAAGCCGCACGAGGCGCAGGCTGCCGACCGCAAGGCCCGCACCCGGCTGAAGGAGGGGCTCGAGGATACCTTCCCGGCCTCCGATCCGGTCAGCGCCACGCAGCCCGCGCCGTCGAAGCACGACGGCAATCGGGACAATTAGCTGGTATATCCCAGCGGCTGCTAACCACGATGCCATATGAGCTCCACATGCGGCGAACTATTCGCCGCGGAGCGGTGGCTCGGAGCGACCGGGCCCGTCCGCGCACCGTGATCGCCGGGATAATCTAGACGGGGCCGCTTGCGGGGCGCTGCATCCGGTCAGATTCGAAGGTCACGCCGAGCCGCCGCTCCAGACGCCAGGCCACAATGCAGTGCCGCCGGATCGGTTCGCTCTCGATCTCGAGGTCGAACGCGAGCGGGATTGCGACGTCGCTTTCCACGGCGAGCCCCGCGCCGCCGGTCGAGAGGTTGAGCACAAGACATCCGACACTGGTGTTGCGGAAGAAGATCGTCCCGCGCTTCAGCAGGATCGTTCGTTGGCTGTCGGTCTTGTATCTTATCGTTGTGCTCACCGTAGTCTCCTACGCCCGATGTGATGCCCGTCGCGATCGGTCCCCTCAAGCGCGATGGTCGCGCTTTCGCTTCTTGTTCGAGCATGATCTCCGCGCAAACGCTTTGCGTTTGTCGCGAGGGAAAACCGCTTCGCACGTTTCCGGACCATGCTCTAGTTCACCAGCACGGCGCCATCGCAGCGGATGCCCAGCACCCAAACATCGACCTGACCGAGCCCGATGCCGAGCGTCGCGAGCAGCGACGCCAGCACCTGATCGACTGAACTCGTCACGCCGTTCAGGATGCTCATGACGAGCGCCCCCAATCCGGGGATCGGCAGCCCGAGCGGGCCGAGATTGATGGTCAGCGAGAGGTCGCCGAGCAGACTTCCTGTCAGCGATGAAAGGAAGTTGGTCGTCGTCACCGTCTTCTTGGTGCCCGACTGGATGTCGCTGTAACTGAAATTGACATTGGTCGGCGTGGTGTTGCCCATGCCGGCATGGGCGAGGCCGGTGACGGTGGCGAGACCAAGGTTGACCAGTATCGCCGGCGGCGGATTGGGCTTGGTCGTGAAGTTGGTCATGTCGGCGATCGTGACGTTGCCGATCCATGCATCCACGATCCCAGGCGTCACGCCGATCGTGACCTGCGAGGTGTTGATGTTGGGGTGGCCGCAGGACACCGCGTTGAGTGTCGCGGTGCCCGAGGCGACCTCGACATAGACCGGGAGATTGATCGCAGACACGGTGCCGGAGCCGAGAACATTGATGGTCGCCAGGATCCTGGTCTGCGCGGTGTGAACGCTCACACCCTGGGTGCCGATCGCGATCCAGCTCGAGCCGACCGGTCGCTCGCCGATCGTTGCGATCACGGAGACGTTGGCAATGCCCGGCAGCCCGAGATTGATCGAGGTCGCGATCTGATGGTTGCCGTTGGCGATCTGCGCCACCGTGGAAATCAGGTCGAACACCGAAACACTGGCGCCCACCTTGGGTTTCTGCCCCACCGTGAGATTGGCGAAGGGACCGAGGTCGACCAGCGTGCCCGGCGAAATCTTGGTGGTGGAGCCGGTGACGGCCTGGGAGATCGTCGACAGCGCTGTGGTCGCCGCGTTGGCGCCGTTGGTGATCTGCTGGGTGGTCAGCGCGGACGCGACGATGTCGCCGACCTTGATGTTGCTGCTCAGCAGGTCGCTATAGGTGACGCCGGTCAGATTGACCCGGGTCGCCAGTGCCGACAGGAAGTCCAGTGCGTCGATCTTCGCGCTGATCAGCGCATTGTAGTCCATCACCGAAAGCGACAGCGTGGTGCCGAGCATCGAGCCGAGCAGCGCATTGAGCGCGCCGCCGTTGACCGACAGCAGCCTCGACCCGATCGCGAACGAGGCCATCTCGGTCGATGTCGCGGTGGCGGTCGTCTTGATGGTGAAGCTGCTCGCGCCGGTGAGGTAGCGCGCGAAGTAGAGCGGGGTCTGGGTGTTCAGCGTGACCCGCGCGGCGTTGGGAGTGCCGACCGCCGGGGTCACGAAACGGGCCTGCGGCGCGATGGCGCTGTTTGCGGTGTAGGTTCCTGTCTCGACCTTGACCAGCGCACTGGCCGGGTACTTGTTCTGCGTCACCGTCGCGGTGGCGGCGTTGACCGGATTGTTCAGGTTGGCGGCGGCGACGATCGCGGCGAGATCGGCGGTGCTCTGCGTCTTGCGCCGGTCGGCGAAGATCGTGCCGAGATCGATGGCGAGCCCGGCGCACCCGATCAGGAGCGTCATCAGGCCGGCGCTGATCATCGCGAAGTTTCCTCGTTCGTCGGCGCCAAAGCGCCGCATCAGCATGAGGACGCCTCTCATCCTAGAATCCCCCGTACTGAATCGCCGCGGAGCGGACGATGGTGCTCGCCGGGGCGGGGACGAAGGGCAGCTTGTAGATGAAGTTGCCGGCCGCGTTGTAGTTGACCGTCACGACGTAGACGTTGGCATTCGATGGAGACGGCGCGGCATTGACCGTGAGATTGCCGGGGACGAGCAATGGATAGGTCGACGCGTTGGCGGTGACGTAGCTCGTCGCGAGGCTGTTGCGTTCGGTGTCGGTCATTCCCGCGATGGATGACCGCGCCGCTTCGGCGGCGAGTTGCTGAACGCCATGCACCATGGCGAGATACGAGCCGAAGACGATGATGCCGAAAATGAAGGCAAGAAACAGCGGCAGCATCAGCGCGAATTCGACGGCGGACGCACCGCTTCGGCAGCGAAAAAAACTGGTCATTGCAACACACCTCGAAACGCCAACGACGACGTCACGTTGCGAGGCTTTGATTAAGGAAAACTATGAAAACGCTTTCACGAATCAGCGGCCGCAATTCAGACTTATCGGGTCAGTGAAGCGTTATGGGGCGATCAGAATATTTGATGCGATACCCGCAAAAACCCGGGGTGTGGTGCGGTTGAGGTGCTGCAGCGTGTGGAGATGTAGTTGTTGGATACCGTGATATGCGGAGCAATGCACGTAACAATACATATGGCCTGCAATATCAGTGCCTTGGCGGGTAATTGTGGCTAAACGAAAGTGCAACCAAATGTTAGTATAGCCTGATGACATACTGTGGAGATTGGAATTGCGTCCCGTGCTGAGACTGGAGGGCTCGCGATGCATAGACCGCGTCAGCATTTGAATATTCCTACTGAAATCGTTCGCACCGTCGTTGCGATCGCGGAGACAGGCAGCCTGTCGAAAGCCGGGGAGCGTCTCGGCCTCAGCCAGCCGGCGATCAGTTCGCAGGTCAAGCGCCTGCAAAGCCTGATTGGTGGCGCACTCTTCGTCAGAACCGCAAACGGCACCACGACCACCGAGCTCGGCAAGGTCGCCGTGCAGCAGGCGAGGCGCATCCTCGAAGCCAACGATCAACTGCTTCGGCTCGGCGGCAATCATGAAGGACCCCAGCCGTTGCGGCTGGGAATCAGCACGATGCTCGCGGAGGAATTCCTGAAGCTGCATCCCTCCGATGCACTCGCCGACGTTCTGCTGCACGCCGACATGTCACCGGCCGTCATCAGGGGGGTGATCGACGGCTACATCGACATCGCGTTCGTCTACAGCAACCCTTCGCAGGAGAACGAAGACGAGGTGACGATCGCCGCCGAAGCCGAGGAGCGGTCGGTGTGGGTGCGATCGCGCGATTTTGTGCTGCGGCCGGGCGCCCCGATCCCGATCCTGGCCTGGCCAGGTGACGACTGGATGATCCGGACGCTCACCAAGCACAACATCACGTACAAGATCGTGTTCAGGAGCCCGAACCACCAGCTGCGACTGGAAGCCGCCCGGGCCGGGTACGGCCTGACGGCGTGCCCCGAGCGGATGATCCCGTCCTCGCTGATCTCGGCGAAGGACTATTATCTTCCGGAGCTTCCGTTGCAGAAGCGCCTGCTGTGCGTTCGCCCTGGTCTCGAAGGCAGCCGCGCCACGGCGATGGTGCAGCGGTTGTCCAGCCTGTTCTTCAGCGGCGCGAAGCCGATGCGTCAGGTGAGCAACATGTAGCCGGTGCTGCCGCGGTCCGGCGGCACCGATCAATAGTGCGGTGGGCGTTCGTTGGCGGGGCCGGGCGCCTGGCGTTCGGCCTCCTGAAGCCGGTCGCGCAACTCGGCGATCTGGCGCGTCAGCGCGTCGATCTGCTTCCATTGTGCCGTGATGGTCTGGTTCAGCGTCTCGATGGTTTCGTCCTGATAGGTCAGGCGAACCTCCAGCGCCTCGATCCGCTCGCTCAGCTTGGCCGTGTCATTCATGGACGGCAGCCTCGCAGGGGGCAGCCGCGCGCTCCGCGTCGCTCGAACGCGCTCCCGCGCGCTCGCGCAGGCCGTGGCCGAGCGCGACACGCTCGTCGAACACAAAACAGTCGCCGCGCCAGCGGCTGTCCTGCTGCGGCGTTTCCTCGAGATATTTCAGGATGCCGCCCTTGAGGTGATAGACCTCGGCAAAACCTTGCGCGAGCAGATAGGCGCTGGCCTTCTCGCAGCGGATGCCGCCGGTGCAGAACATCGCAATCCTGCGGTGCTTAGCCGGATCGAGGTGCCGCGCCGCAAATTCCTTGAATTGTCCAAAGCTCGCGATCCTCGGATCCACCGCGCCTTCGAACGTGCCCATCGCGACCTCGAACGCGTTGCGGGTATCGAGCACCATGATGTCAGGCGCGGCGATCAGCTCGTTCCAGTCGGCGGCATCGACATAGGTGCCGACCTGCCGCGTCGGATCGACCGTGGTGTCGCCGAGCGTGACGATCTCCCTTTTCAGCCGCACCTTGAGCCGCTGGAATGGCATCTGCGCCGCTTCGGAGAACTTCAGCTCGAGATTGTCGAGGCGGCCGCCGAACAGTGCTCCGTGCCTGAGCTCCGCAACGAAGTCATCGATGCCTTGGTCGGTGCCGGCAATGGTGCCGTTGATGCCCTCATGCGCGAGCAGCACGCTGCCCTTGAGATCGAGCCCGGCGCAGAACGCGCGCAGCGGCTCGCGCAGCGCGCGGAAGTCCGGCAGCGCGGCGAACTGGTAGAAGGCGGCGACCTTGAAGGGCATCGCCGGGGTTTATCAGGCCGGCCAGGCCGGCGAAACCCGCAAAGCCATGCATTGTCGGGATAATTCCCCTGGCATGCCAGGCATTGCTCAGCCGGGGATGAGTGTGCCATGTACTTTGTACTCCCTTGGCATCATCCGCCGCAGCCGCATCAGACCATCACGATCAAGCGAGCACTCCGTTATGAGGAATTTCCATTTCGCCGGCCGTTCCACGGTCCACGCCCAGAACGCGATGGTGGCGACGTCGCATCCGGAAGCGGCGCTCGCGGCCATCGAGGTGATGCGCGAGGGCGGCACGGCCGCCGACGCGGCGGTTGCAGCCTGTGCGCTGCTCGGCGTCATCGAGCCGCAATCGACCGGCATCGGCGGCGACTGCTTCGCGCTGATCCAGCCGAGGGGGGAAGGCAAGATCACCGCCTACAACGGCAGCGGCCGGGCGCCGATGGCGGCGACCGCCGACTGGTATCTCGAGCGCAAGATCCATTCGGTGCCGCTGACCTCGGCACATGCGGTCAGCATTCCCGGCGCGGTCGATGCCTGGGACGTGATCCTGAAGGACCACGGCAAGTTCGGCTTCGACCGGCTGCTGCAGCCCGCGATCAAGGCCGCCGAAGAGGGCTACGTGGTCGCGCCGCGCATCGCCTTCGACTGGAAGAACGGCTTCGAGAAGCTGAAGAACGGCACCAACACCGAGCGCTATCTGTTGCCGCACGGCAGGCCCGCGGTTGCCGGCGACGTGATCCGCCAGCCCGAGCTCGGCAAGACGCTGCGCGCGATCGCGCAAAAGGGCCGCGACGCCTTCTATAGCGGCGAGATCGCCGCCGACATGGTCGACACGCTGCGCGGCATCGGCGGCCTGCACACGCTCGAGGACTTCGCCGCGCACTCGACCGAGGCGACCTCGCCGATCGGCACGATGTACAAGGGCTACGACGTCTGGCAGTGCCCGCCGAACGGCCCCGGCATCACCATGCTGGTCATGCTCAACATCCTGTCGCGCTTCGACCTGACCAAGTTCAAGCCGCTCAGCATCGAGCGCTTCCATCTCGAGGCCGAGGCGGCACGCATCGCCTACATGATGCGCGAGCAGCATATCGGCGATCCCCAGCACGTGCATGTCGACGTTGCCGGCATCCTCGCCAGGGAATTCGCCGAAGAGCACATCAAGAACATCCGGATGGACCGGCTGCTCGAACTGCCGAACGTCGCGCCGCCGATGAATCCGTCGACGGTCTACATCACGGTGGTCGACAAGGATCGCAACGTCTGCTCGTTCATCAATTCGATCGCGCATTCGTTCGGCTCGGCGATCGTCTCCAACAAGACCGGCGTCCTGCTGCAGAACCGCGCCGGCGGCTTCCGCATCCAGCCCGGACATCCGAATTGCATCGCACCGGGCAAGCGTCCGCTGCACACCATCATCCCGGCGCTGGTCACCAGGAACGGCCGCGCGCTGATGCCGTACGGCGTGATGGGCGGGCAGTACCAGCCGGTCGGCCAGACCCGTGTGCTGACCAACATGCTCGACTATGGCTGCGACATTCAGGAAGCCATCGATATGCCGCGCGGCCTGCACTACGAAGGCGTCTACCAGCTCGAGGACTCTGTGCCGGCGGAGATCGTCGAAGGCCTGAAGAAGATCGGTCACAAGACCACCAGCGTGGTCGCGCCGCTCGGCGGCGGGCAGGGCATCTGGATCGATTGGGACAAGGGGACGCTGACGGGCGGCTCCGACCCGCGCAAGGACGGCTGCGCGCTCGGCTACTGATTGTCGCGGGCGATCAGGGGTCGGCGGAAACAAGGTGTTGTCGCGGGGATGGTGCTAGTCCTGCCCCGCGGAAGCCCGTCACCGGCATCACCTACTCATATCTGGCGGCGCAACTGATCGGTGATCTCATCGCGGGCGCGTCGTCGCCATTGCTCGGCGATTTTGCGCTGGACCGCGACGGCGGCATGGCCGGTCACTGAAAAATGGCTAGGGATTCGACCCGCACTGGGCTAGAGACGGCCGTCCTTCACGAGAGGTGCAAGATGCGATCTTCCCGACGCACGATCATCAAGACTGCATTTGCCGGCCTTGCGGCGGCAGTCTCCACGTCCGTTGTCAGCGGGACGGCAACGGCCCAAACTGCAGGAAAGCCCATGACCACAGCTTCAGGCCTCCAGATCATCGACAGCACGGTCGGCACCGGCGCCTCGCCGAAGACCGGCCAGACCTGCGTCATGCACTATACCGGCTGGCTCTACGAGAACGGCCAGAAGGGCAAGAAATTCGACTCCTCGGTCGATCGCAACGAGCCGTTCGAGTTTCCGATCGGCCAGGGCCACGTGATCAAGGGCTGGGACGAGGGCGTCGCCACCATGAAGGTCGGCGGCAAGCGCACCCTGATCATCCCGCCGAACCTCGGCTACGGCGCGCGCGGCGCCGGCGGCGTGATCCCGCCGAACGCCACGCTGATGTTCGACGTCGAACTGCTTGGCGTCAAATAAGCTGATGGGCGTCAAGTAACCGGCCCACAACAACAGGGGCGCAGCGATGAAGATCTCGATCCTCGACGATTATTTCGACACGCTGCGCACCCTCGATTGCTACCGCAAGCTCGACGGGCATGACGTCAAGATCTGGAACGATCACGTCCAGGACGTCGACGCACTCGCCGAACGACTGCGCGATACCGACGCGCTGGTCCTGATCCGCGAGCGCACCCAGATCCGCACCCCGCTGCTCGAACGTCTGCCGAAGCTGAAGCTGATCAGCCAGCGCAGCGTCTATCCGCATATCGACATCGACACCTGCACGCGGCTCGGCATCATCGTGTCGTCGAGCCAGCATGCCGATACGCCGTCCTACGCCACCGCCGAGTTCACCTGGGGCATGATCCTCGCGGCGATGCGCGCGATTCCGCAACAGATGGCAGCGCTGAAAGCGGGCAAGTGGCAGATCGGCGTCGGTCATACGCTGCGCGGCAAGACGCTCGGCATCTATGGCTACGGCCGCATCGGCGCCGTGGTCGCGGGCTATGGCAAGGCGTTCGGCATGAACGTGCTGGTCTGGGCGCGCGAGCCGGCGATGGCGAAGGCGCGTGCCGACGGCTATGAGACATCAGCCAGCAAGGCGGATTTCTTTGCCCGCTGCGACGTGCTGTCGCTGCATATGCGGCTGGTGGAAGCGACACGCGGCATCGTCACGGCGGAAGACCTCGCGCAAATGAAACAGACCGCGCTGATCGTCAACACCAGCCGCGCGCCGCTGATCGAGCCCGGCGCGCTGGTCAATGCGTTGCGTGCCGGCCGGCCAGGCATGGCCGCGATCGACGTCTACGAGAAGGAGCCGCTGCGCGACACGACGGACCCGCTGCTCAACATGGACAATGTGGTCTGCACGCCGCATCTCGGCTACGTCTCGCGCGACGAGTACGAAATCCAGTTCACCGACATCTTCGACCAGATATTGGCCTACGCGGCCGGCACGCCGACCAATGTCGTGAACCCGGATGTTCTGGCACATCCGCGCCCGCGCGGCTGAGCAGCGTCGTTCATGCTCGAACGGCCGGCTCGATGGGGCGGCCGTGTCATCTCTCGTTCAGCGAGGCCAGTGAGCCGCTGAGGTCACCCTGCCGACAATCCTCTTGATGCCGCCGAGTGCCTTCTGTCCCTTGCCCTTGGCTTCCAGGATCGCGCCTCTGCCCTGCATCGCCGGAGAGCTGGTGACCTTGCCAAGACGCCGCTTGAACCTGCCGATCGCCTCGTTGGCCGTGCCCTTGATCCTATCGGTCGTGCTACCCATGAAATTACTCCTTCGGAATACGCTGAGGTAACGCGCCGGAACATGGCGATGTTCCGATTCGGCGAGGTTCCGATTTTCCGCTCGCCTGCGCGGCTGCTTTTCGCTAGCGTTCCACGCACGAAATCAGGCCAACGAAAGCAAGAATGATGAGCGGTTCCCACGATCACACCCATTCCCACGACCATCACCATCACGACGACGAGCGCTGGAAGCACGACGGCGTCCGCGTGATTCCCGGCAACCAGCTCGATCCGAACGTGCCGTCGACCGCCGGCATGGACCGCAAGGCCGCGATCAATTTTGCCCGGGTCGGCGCGCAGAAATTGTGGGCGGGCACCGTCAGCATCAAGCCGGACGCCAAGACCGGCGCGCATCATCACGGCCATCTCGAAAGCATCATCTATGTCGTGAAGGGCAAGGCGCGGATGCGCTGGGGCGAGAAGCTGCAGTTCACCGCCGAGGCCGGCCCCGGCGATTTCATCTTCGTGCCGCCCTACGTGCCGCATCAGGAGATCAATGCCAGCCGCGACGAGGTGCTGGAATGCGTGCTGGTGCGCTCCGACGGCGAGGCGGTTGCGATCAACCTCGACATCGAGCCGATCGAGAAGCCGGAGACCGTGCTGTGGGTCGATCCGGTGCACCGCCATCCCGACGAGAAGAAGTGACTCTCATCACGTCATTGCGAGGAGCGATAGCGACGAAGCAATCCATGCCTCCACGCGCGGCAAAATGGATTGCTTCGCTTCGCTCGCAATGACGGCGGTGTTCGCTCAGCCCCGTGCCATCGTAAAGGCATTCTGTTCAGGGAGGCCAGCATGACGCTCGTGCGTTACGAGAGCGCCGACCACGTCGCGACCATCACGATGGACCGCGTCTCCTCGCACAACGCGCTCAACAACGCGCTGTGCGACGAGTTGCAGCAAGCCTGGCGGCGCTTTCGCGACAGCGATGACCGCGTCGCGGTGCTGGCCTCGGCCGAGGAGAAGTACTTCTGCGTCGGCGCCGACGTCCGGGATTTCCCCGCCAATATGTGGCAGGCGGTGCCCGGGCTCGGTGTCGAGCTCGACAAGCCAGTGATCGCGGCGACGTCGGGCTGGGTGGTGGGCGGCGGCTTCGTTCTGGTGCAGATGGCCGACATCTGCGTCGCCTCGGAGACGACGCGGTTCGTCTATCCGGAAGCCAAGATCGGCACCACCGGCGGCGGTGTCTCCTCGGTGCTGGCCCGCATGCCGCACAAGATCGCGATGGAGTTCCTGCTCGTCGGCGAGGAGCTGTCGGCCGAGCGGGCCTACCAGATCGGCTTTGTCAACCGCATCACGCCACCGGGGCAGCACCTTGCGGCGGCGCAGGAGCTGGCGGCCAAGATCGCGGGCAACGCGCCGCTGGTGGTGCAGGCGCTCAAGAAGCTCGCCCGTGACGCGATGCCGAAGGGGCCGCTGGAGACGGTCGCCGAGGTGCGCCGGCAACTCGACGCCATCAAGGACAGCGACGACCTCAAGGAAGGCGCCAGGGCGTTCAGCGAAAAGCGCAAGCCGCGGTTTACGGGGAGATAGGGCGAGGGGCGGCTATAGTTTCGTCATTCCGGGGCTCGCGAAGCGAGAACCCGGAATCCATCCAGCCGCAACGATCGCTGCGAAATGGATTCCGGGCTCGACGCTGCGCGTCGTCCCGGAACGACGGAGGGTGAGACTTACGCAAACACCCGGTGATCGATCACACCGTTCGGCACCACATAGCCGTAACGCGTGTTCGACGGCTCTACGCCGGCCTTCTCGTACTGCGCCTTCATCATCGCAAAGCGGTCGCTCTTGAGGTCGAGCATCGCGCGCTTCGGCTGGATGTTGTAGAGTCGGGCGTTGTTGTCGCCGAAGATCGCCGTCTTCACCGGCCCGTCGGCGGGGCCGAGCGGTGCATAGCCGAACCTCTTCTGCATCATCTCCGGGATCTCCAGCCGCCGCAGGCCCTCGATCTGCCATTGCGGCGCGCCGGTCCACAGCGCATCGGTACCCCAGCAGACGTGGTCGGCGCCGAGCCCCTTGATCAAGGTCCCCATCAGCGCGGCGCAGACATTGGGCTCGGCGACCAGCGTGGTCGCGAACAATTGCCCGACGTCGCCATAGACATTGTTGACGCCATACTGCGCCGGGATGTCGGCGAGATCCGAGGTCCAGGCGATGCGGCCGGTGCGCTCGAATTCGGCGAGCGCGACCTTCGGATCGCCGCCGACATGGCGATAGGCCGAGTGGTAGATGATGAAGTTGAGCTGCGGCCAGTCCTTGGCGGCCTTTCCTACATCGGCCACGTCGGCGAAGCCGCGCAGATTCGGATACTGTTTCTCGATCCCGGGCGGAAACAATCCCTTATGGACGCAGACATTCCTGATGCCCGCCTTCACCATCTTCTCATAACCCTTGTAGGCGACCTTCTCGTCGTCGAGCCGCCAGGGGTAGCGGCTGATCTCCTTGTGGGTGTTGTCGCCGATCGTGTAGCCCTTGCAGGACTCCGGCTTCAGCGCCAATGCGGCGTCGAGCTTGTCGAGCCAGCCGGGCTGCCCGGGCGTGAAGATGGCGTGGCAGAACACGCGCCGCGAGCCGGCCTCGTCGTTCATTTTCTTGCGCGCGTCGGCCATCTGCTCGTTGGTCAGGAACCAGTCCTGCTCGATATCCGACGGCGCCGAGGAGATCAGCGCGATCTTGGTGTCGGAATCGAGAAACATCTCCTTCTTGTAGTTGTCGAACTTGAGATCCTCGATGGTCTGCTCGTGATCGTTGAGCTCCTTGTTCCAGCCGGCCTTGCCGACCGCCTTGCGCATTTCCACAAAGCCCATGATGCGGGTGTCGTCGCGCAGGAAATGCGTGTGCATGTCCATGATGAACTGGTCTTTCAGGGAGTTGGCGCGCTCTTGCGCTATCGCGGGCGTCGCGGCCTCCGCCGGCGTCACGGCGAACAGCTCCCCGTAGACCTGGTTCATCGCGACGAAGGAGGCGGCCATGCCGGCCGCGGTCTGGAAGAATCTCCGGCGATCGAGGCCCTGCTTGCCGCCGAGATCGTCGGCCATCGCGAGCAGCCGCGCCTCGACCTCGCGCTGACGTTCGTTCTGCGGGTCAGGATAGAATTCGTCGCTGGAGACGATCTGGGTCGGGATCGGCGTCTGGTGCTGGCACAGTTCGGAGGGCATCAAGGCGGCAAGTTCATCGTCGGTGAGATTGCTGCTCATTCTTCGCTCCCGCTTCTCGCCGGATTTTTCCGGTCGGATCGCCGCGGAGACTAGGACCAAGTCCGCCCGTCGTCCGCGCCGTTGGCCGGAAACCGCATTCACAAAATCGTGCATCGGATTGGCAGACGCGAGATGCGCCCGTCGCGCAACCGGACATGGGCGCTGCTATGCTCGATCGCACCGGATCGGACGAAGAAATCCGGAAGGGAGCGAACCATGATGTCATCTGACCATTCGCGGCGCAGCATGATCAAAGGCATCGGCATTGCAACGGCAGCCGGCGTGCTCGGCGCAGCGTCGGCACAGGCCGCGACCGCGGTTCCTGTCGAAGGAGAAATATGGAGCAACGAATACTGGGCGAAGAAGGGTGACATCCCGTTGTGGATGTTCCGCAAGCGGATCGGTGCGCCGAAGCCGGGCGAGCCGGCGCGGCCGGTGGTGTTCTTCGTCCACGGCTCGTCGGTGACATCACGGGTGTTCGACCTCACGGTGCCGGGCAAGGGCGAGTATTCGCTGCTGAACACATTTGCCCGCTACGGCTTCGATTGCTGGACCATGGACCACGAGAACTACGGCAAGTCCGGCCGCACCTCGGGCAATGCGGATATCGCGAGCGGCGTCGAGGATCTGAACGCCGCGGTCGAGGTGATCGCGCGCGAGACCGGGCAGGGGCGATACCACTTCGTCGGCGAATCCTCCGGCGCGTTGCGGGCCGGCGCTTTCGCAATGGCCGCACCCGAGCGCATCGACCGCCTGGTGTTCGCGGCCTTCACCTACAAGGGCGAGGGCTCGCCGACGCTGGCAAAGCGCGCCGAGCAGCTCGCATATTATCGCAGCCACAACATGCGCAAGCGCGACCGCGACATGATCCGCTCAATCGCAACCCGCGACAGGCCCGGCACGTCGGACCCCGCCGTGGTCGAGCTGCTGGCCGATGTCGAGATGCAGTTCGGCGACCAGATCCCGACCGGCACCTATCTGGACATGACCGCCAATTTGCCGGTCGTGCATCCGGAGAAGGTGCTGGCGCCGGTGCTGCTGGTCCGCGGCGAATATGACGGCATCGCCGCGGTTCCGGACCTCGAGGAGTTCTTCAACAAGCTGCCGAACGGCGACCGGCAGTTCATCATCCTGCCCGGCACCGCCCATTCGGTGGCGCTTGCCACCAATCGGGAGCTGTTCTGGCATGTGACGCGGGCATTCCTGACCATGCCGACGCCGATTGTGACCTGACGTCACCTGCGGCAGGACGCCGCAAGAAAAATCGGCACGGCGATGTCGGGACGCGGCGAGGCAGTTCGTCCTCGGGGCGCAACCCCGCGAAAAGGAGCGCCTTTCATGGCCAAGCCGACAATGATCTTCGTCAACCTGCCGGTCAGCAATCTCGCCCACGCGACCGCCTTCTATGAGGCGATCGGCGCGACCAAGAACGCGCAATTTTCCGACCACACCGCCTCCTGCATGGTGATCTCCGACACGATTCACGTCATGCTGCTGACGCACGACAAGTTCCGCGAATTCACCCCGAAGAAAATTGCCGATACCAAAACCACGAGCGAAGTGCTGATCTGCCTGTCCGCCGACAGCCGCGACGCGGTCGACGGCTACGTCGCCAAGGCGAAGGGCGCGGGCGGCAGCGCCGATCCGTCGCCGCAGCAGGATTACGGCTTCATGTACGGCCGCAGCTTCGAGGATCCCGATGGTCACATCTGGGAAGTGATGTGGATGGACGTCGAGGCGGCGATGAAGGCGCAGTCCGCCGCGGCGACCGCCTGATCGCATCCCGCCATCACGAGGAGCTCAGCATGTCGAAGGTATCTCCCTGCCTGTGGTTCAACGGCGAGGCCGAGGAGGCCGCGAACTTGTACGTCTCGCTGCTGCCCGGTTCGCGGATCGAGACCGTCCAGAAGAATGTCATCGACAGCCCCGGCGGAAAGGCCGGCACGGTGCTGCTGGTCGAATTCACGCTCGCCGGTCAGCGCTTCATGGCGCTGAACGGCGGGATGAGGATGGAGCATACCCACGCGGTCTCGTTCGCGATCGACTGTGTCGACCAGGCCGAGGTCGATCGCTTGTGGGACGCGTTGCTCGCGGCCGGCGGCACCGCCGAGCAGTGTGGCTGGCTGCGCGATCGCTACGGCGTCGCTTGGCAGATCGTGCCGGCGGCGGTCCGCCAATATCTCGGCGGGCCCGACGCCGCCGGCGCCGCGCGCGTGATGCAGGCCGTGCTCGGGATGATCAAGCTCGATATCGAAGGCCTGCGCCGGGCCTATCAGGGTGAGGCGGCGGCGTGAGGTAAGGCTTCGCTGGCATCGCCCGGCTCGCCGCCTTCGCTAACGCTTCGGCGAGCCAGGGATTCGTGGCCTCGTCGAAGCCTTGGCGTAGACGGACCGGGCGATCCAGCATTCCAGAGATTTCGGTGCTCGGCCGACAGGCCGCGGCGTACTCGATGCCCCGCATGAAGCGGGCATGACAGTATGGGCACGATGGTTCCGTCACATGACCGTGGCGACGGATCGCGGATGCAGCTGATATCGTATATTTGTCGCAAGCTGTGTTCCCCTCGCACCATGCTTGCCCTTTGAACATCGTATCCAAATCTCCTTCTGTTCCGCGAAGTCCCGCCGCGCGCGCGGCGATCGTCGCGGCAATCGTCTTCATCGTCGCCCATATCGTGCTGCTGCTCGGGATCACCGCGCCGGACAAGCTCTATTTCGACGAGGTGCACTATGTGCCGGCGGCGCGGCAGATGCTGCTGCCGGTGCGCGAGGCCCCGATCCTCAACCCGATGCATCCGCCGCTCGCCAAGGAGATCATCGCCCTCTCGATCAACGCATTCGGCGATGGGCCGCTCGGATGGCGCTATCCCGCGGCGCTGTTCGGTGCGCTGGCACTGGTCGGCGTCTATCTCGGCGGGCTTGCGCTGTTCGCGTCGCAGCAACGCGCGATCGCTGCCGTGCTGCTCGCCTTCTTCAACCAGATGCTGTTCGTGCAGTCGCGGATCGCGATGCTGGATATTTTCGCGCTCGCCTTCAGCCTGTTCGCGATCGCGGCTTTCGTCCACGGCTTCAGGCAACAGCAGCCGCAATCCGCCTTTGCGCTGGCGGGGCTGTTCGCAGGGCTTGCCAGCGCCTGCAAATGGAGCGGGCTGTTCGTGCTCGCGACCTGCATCGCGATCGTCGCTGCGGTCTGCCTGATGCAGGGCTGGCGCACGCGCTTTGCCGACGCAAATGCGGAGGATTGGTATCAGCCGGAGCTGTGGCCGGATTTTCG
Source organism: Bradyrhizobium sp. USDA 3315 (assembly GCF_054056795.1). Lineage (NCBI taxonomy): Bacteria > Pseudomonadati > Pseudomonadota > Alphaproteobacteria > Hyphomicrobiales > Nitrobacteraceae > Bradyrhizobium > Bradyrhizobium sp. USDA 3315. The sequence continues at coordinate 3,751,451 of NZ_JBSRYP010000001.1, forward strand.
TGTTCCGCACTTCATCGTCTGTTTCGTGCTGATCCCGGCGGCCGTCTATCTCGCGACCTTCGTGCCGCTCTACGGCCTCTCGTTCACGGATATCATGGAGGCGCAGCGTCGCATCTTTGCCGACAACACCACGGCCGCCATCGCGGGCCACACCTATATGAGCTCATGGCCGTCCTGGCCGTTCCTGCTGCGCCCGGTCTGGTACCTGTTCGAGAAGGTCGGCGATGACAGGTTCGCCGCGATCGTGCTCCTCGGCAACCCGCTGGTGCTGTGGCCGGCATTGATCGCGCTGATCATTGCGCTGCGCGACTGGATCGTCGGGCGCGGCCGTGATGCATTTCTCGTGCTGGCGTTCTACCTCCGGCCCGTATCTCGCCTGGGCGCTGCTGCCGCGCACGCTCGGTTTCATCTATTACTATCTCCCCGCGGCGACCACCGCGAGTTTCGTGCTGGTCTACGCCTTGACGCGCAAGGGTGCGCCGCGCTGGCTGCTGTGGGCGTTCGTTGCGGTTGGATGTGCAGGGTTTGTTGCGATGCTGCCGGTCACGGCCGCTGTCATCGAGACGTCGATGGCGACGTTCAACCGCCTGATGCTGTTTCAGGGCTGGATATGACGGTCTTTGAAGTAGAGTGATCCGCCTGCCGGGCATGGCAGGCGGATCGAGGCTGCGGGAGATTACTGCGAGGCGGTCTTGGTATCCATGTTGACGACCTGCACGCGTCGATTGGTCGGGTCCATCGGCGTGCTCGGGTCCTTCGGCCGGGTCTTTCCGTAGCCGACCGTCACGAGATCCGAGCCGTTCAGGCCGTAATGTTCGACCAGAAATTTCTTGATGGTGTCGGCGCGGCGCTCCGACAGGTCCTGGTTATAGGCCTCGCCGCCGATCGCGTCGGTGTGGCCGGCGACGACGAAGGTCGAGCCCTTCATGCTGGCATCGGACAGTGCCTTGCCGAGCTCCTGCACCGCCTGGGTCGAGCCCTTGCTGATGTCGGCCGAGTTGTAGTCGAAGTGGATCTCCAGATCGATCTTCGGCTTGTTCGCCGCGATGTCGGCGATCTCCTGGCGTTCAACGCGCGACAACGAACGGGTCTGCCGGTTGCGGACGGTGTTGAGGAAGCTTGCCTCCTTGGCGGAAGCCGCGAGGTCGACCTGCGTGCCGGCGGAAAGGCCGCGGGTGGCCGACTTCGGCTTCAGCGCATTGAGAATCTGGGCGGCCGGAACGGCCTCGCTGCCGGCCAGTGCGACGCCCGCCGTCATCGACAGCGCGGCGCCGATTGTCAGAAAAGACAAGGAAAAAGAGCGGGTCATGGTTTTCGTCCTCAAATGTCGGGCTAGCCAATCCGGCTTGCTGTCGTTTTGATGCTGGAAGAGTAGGACCGGTTCAAAGCCCGGAATGTGATCTGGGTCACGGTTGGGTGTGCCGCCCCGCCTTGCGCCAGGCAGGCAGACGGGAAGCGAGGACATCATGGCCAACGTCAAACGTGTCCTCCGCTCGATCAATGACGAAGCTGCCTCGCGCTGCGTCGATATCTTCCTTCGCCCGGACGGCAGCATCGGCTTCGAGGAATATCGGCGGGACGTCGAAGATGGCCGTGGCTGGTTTCCGGTCGGCGGTCATTCGTCCCGCATCTTCCATGGAGAAAGCGCCGCGCTCGCGGCGGCGATCGGGGACGTTCCGTGGTTGCGGCGGGTCGTCGGATCGACGTAGCCGTTCCGAATGATGCGGAGCTGATTTCCGCCGCGCGGCTCTCCACAGCTGCGCGAATCTCACTACATTGCTGGGGCAATGTCCCGCGCCGCCGAACCCCTTTCGTTGAACAATGCTGCCGCCCGCCATATCTGGCTGCGCGCGCAGCGGCTCGATACCCAGGTGCCGTTCGGCGAGGGGGCGTCAGCGGTGGCGGCCGCCGTCGATCATCTCGGCTATGTGCAGATCGACACCATCAACGTGATCGAGCGCTGCCATCACCATATCCTGTTCAGCCGCATTCCGGACTACCGCCGCGCCGACCTCAAGCAGGCGCAGAGCCGGGACAAGAGCGTGTTCGAGTACTGGACGCACGCGCTGTCCTACATTCCGTCCAAGGACATCGGCTTTTTCCTGCCGGCGATGAAGGCGCACAAGCGCGAGGGCCACAAATGGTTCTCGTCGGTGACCCCGGCGGATACGCGCAAGGTGCTGCGGCTGCTTCGTGCCGGTCCGCTGACGATCCGCGACATCGATGACGACGTGCTGACCGAGAAGGAGCATCTCTGGCAGAGCCGCAAGCCCTCCAAGCGCGCGCTGCAGCTCGCCTTCTACGGCGGCGTGGTCACGATCAGCGAGCGCGCCGGCATGCTGAAGACCTATGACCTGATGACCCGGCACTTCGGCTGGGACCAGCCGCCGAAGCCGGCCCCGGCCTCGGCCCGGACCGCCTATCTGCTCGACCGCGCGCTGCGCTCGCAGGGCATCGTCAGCCTGGATTCGATCTGCCATCTCGATGCGCCGAGCAAGAAGGCGGTACGCAGCCTGATCGAGGCGCGCCTGCGCCGCAAGGAACTGGTCCGGGTCGCGCTGGAAGGCGCCGGCAAGCAGGAGCATTGGGCACGGCCCGAGGTGCTGGACGCGATCGGCGAGGGTGATCCCACCCTGGTCCACATCCTCTCGCCGTTCGATCCGCTGATCATCCAGCGCAAGCGCACCGAGCTGTTCTTCGGCTATGGCCACCGTTTCGAGGCCTATGTGCCGAAGGAGAAGCGCCTGTTCGGCTATTTCGCGCTGCCGGTGCTGGTCGGCGACGACATCGTCGCCGCCCTCGACCTCAAGACCGACCGGCAGAACAAGAAGCTCCTGATGCAGAAATGGAGCTGGGTCGGCAACGGCAAGAAGCAGGCGGCACGCAAGGAGCTGAAGCGCCGCATCGAGGAAGAGCTCGACCGCTTCGAGCGCTTCCAGCTCGCGGACTAGCTTCCATCGATGATCAGATTGGGTTGAGTAAGCATCAGCATCGCATCTGCGTTCCCTCTCCCGCTTGCGGGGGAGGGCTAGGGTGGGGGCTCTCTCCACGAGTCGTATCGCGGAGAGAGCCCCCACCCGGTTCGCATCTGTCGATGCGAACCGACCTCCCCCGCAAGCGGGGAGAGGTGCAGCAAGTTCGCCGCGGGACCCGATTCCACCTAACCGCATCGCGCTTCAGCACTGTCGCCGCTGGCCGTCCGTTTGTCGCTTGGGTTTCCCGTTTGCGCTGTGAGCTATGAGTTTTTGCCATTGCTCAATGTGGGGCCAGCCAATAATCCTCACGGCAAGCAACACCCGGGGGACGCTTATGAGCCAGACAGCAACCATCGCGCCGGATCGCGGCGCCCGCAGCGAGATCGAGACGTCGACGATCCGCGCGATCTCCTGGCGGCTGATCCCGTTCCTGATCCTGGCCTACTTCTTCTCCTATCTCGACCGCGTCAATCTCGGTTTCGCTGCGCTCACCATGAACAGCGAGTTGAAGTTCTCGCCGGTGGTGTTCTCGTTCGGCGCCGGCATCTTCTTCATCGGCTATTTCATCTTCGAGGTGCCGAGCAATCTGGCGCTGGAGCGGTTCGGCGCCAGCAAGTGGATCGCCCGCATCATGGTGAGTTGGGGCATCCTCTCGGCGTTGATGGCGGCGGTCTATGACGAGCACAGCTTCTACGCGCTGCGCTTCTTCCTCGGCGTCGCCGAGGCCGGCTTCTTCCCCGGCATCATCCTCTATCTGACCTACTGGTATCCGGCCGAGTATCGTGCGCGCTTCCTCGCCGCCTTCGCGCTCGCGGTGCCGATTTCGACCGTGATCGGCGCGCCGATCTCCGGCCTGTTGCTCGGCCTCGACGGCGTGATGGGCTTGAAGGGCTGGCAGTGGCTGTTCGTCATCGAGGGCATTCCCTCGGTGCTGCTCGGCATCGTCACCTGGTTCTATCTGACCGACCGGCCGGAGAAGGCCGAGTGGCTCTCGGCCGAGCAGAAGGCGTGGCTCAAGGCGAAGCTCGACGCCGAGGTCGCGGCCAAGCAGGCGGCGAAGCATTTCACGCTGGGCGAGGCGCTGTCCTCGCCCAAGGTGCTGGCGCTCAGCGCGATCTATTTCGGTTTCGTCGCCTCGCTCTACGGCATGCAGTTCTGGCTGCCGCAGATCGTCAAGGCGTTCGGCCTCACCAACGCGCAGACCGGCTTCGTCACCGCGATCCCGTACGCATTCGGCACCGTCGCGATGATCCTGTGGGCGCGCCGTTCCGATGCCACCCGCGAGCGCGTGTTCCATGTCGGCGCGCCGCTGCTGCTGACCGCGCTGGCGCTCGCGGTCTCCAGCTACATCACCGATCCGGTCATGACGATGGTGGTGCTGACGGTCGCCGCGATCGGCGTGTTCTGCACCTTCGCGGTGTTCTGGACGCTGCCGACCGCCTGGCTCTCCGGCACCGCTGCCGCCGGCGCGATCGCGCTGATCAACTCGATCGGCAACCTCGCCGGTTTCGGCGGGCCCTATCTGATCGGCTGGGTCAAGGAAGCCACCGGCAGCACGTCGACCGGGCTGCTGGTGCTGTCGCTGTTGCCGCTCGCCGCGGGCCTGCTGGTTTTCCTCGGTAGCCATGAGACCAAGACCGAGTTCGCCGGCGCGAAGTAGCTCGCCCTCAAATCACGTGCTCCCGTAGCCCGGATGGAGCGCAGCGCAATCCGGGGAGCCGCCACCGGTGAGGTCCCGGATTTCGCTCCGCTTCATCCGGGCTACGCATTTTCCGATCTCTGCACCCGCCAAATCCGACCCCGCTCACGAATTGGTTATCACTGACGAATATTGACATTTATCAGTGATAAATCGATACTCTTCATCAGTCGTCAGCCCGATGGAGATTTCAGATGTTCGTTCGTTCCGTTTTCTCGAGCTATTACAGGCTCTTGACGGGAGCATCATTGGCTTTTGCGGTGTTCGCGCTGACCGGCTGCAATGAAAAGGCCGCTGAAAACCCCGATCCGGGGCGCCCCGTTCTGGTGGCGACCGTCCATTATGAAGCTGAAACCCCTGAGCGCAGCTTTGTCGGCACCATCAAGCCCCGTATCGAAGCCGATATGGGCTTTCGGGTCGCCGGCAAGGTGGCCAAGCGGCTGGTCGAGGTCGGACAGACAGTCGACGTCGACCAGCCCTTGGCCACCCTCGACGAGGTCGACCTGAAGCTGCAGGCCGAGCAGGCCGAGGCGGAATTCCGCGCCGCCACCGGCGTGCTGGCGCAGGCCGCGGCCGCCGAGCAGCGCGCCAAGGATCTGAAGGCCAAGGGCTGGACCACCGATGCGGCGCTCGATTCCGCCAAGGCCGCCGGCGACGAGGCCCGCGCCCGGCTGAACCGTGCCGAGCGCTCGGTCGAGCTGACCAAGAATTCCCTCTCTTATGCAACGCTGGTGGCCGACACCCGGGGTGTCGTCACAGCGACCATGATCGAGCCCGGCCAGGTGGTTGCCGCGGGCCAGGCTTCGATCCGTGTCGCCCGACTTGGCGAGAAGGAAGCTGTCGTCGCGATCCCAGAGACGCTTCTTGCTCGTGCCAGGTCGGGCGTAGCCACGGTGACACTGTGGTCGGATGCCAAGAAGAGTTATGCCGCCAGGCTGCGCGAGGTCGCACCGCAGGCCGATCCCGCCACCCGCACCTATCTCGCAAAATTCTCGCTGCCGGACGCCGACGAGGCGGTTTCGCTCGGTATGACCGCGACGCTGACGCTGGCCGACAAGGCGAGCGAGCGGGTGGCAAAGTTGCCGCTGTCGGCGCTGTACAGCCAGGGCGGCGATCCCTCGCTCTACATCGTCGACGACAAGGGCGACATCGCGCTGAAGCCGGTCAACGTGAAGGCCTATGAGAGCAACAACGTCGTCATCTCCGGCGGCGTCGACGATGGCGCCAAGGTGGTCGCCCTCGGTGTGCAGAAACTCGATCCGAGCCAGAAGGTGCGGGTCGTGTCGTCGCTGTCGTTCTAACCCTCGCATAGCAGCGGAAACGGTTCTGGGACTGGTCTAGAACTTGGAGAGTTCGATGAAGCGCTTCAACCTTTCAGCCTGGGCGGTCAGCCATCCGACGCTGGTGCTGTTCCTGATGATCATCCTCGCCGCCGCCGGCTTCTTCTCCTACGAGAAGCTCGGCCGCGCCGAGGATCCGTTCTTCACCGTCAAGGTGGTGAACGTCTCGGTGATGTGGCCGGGCGCGACTTCGCAGGAAATGCAGATGCAGGTCGCCGATCCGATCGAGAAGAAACTGCAGGAGCTGCCGTTCTTCGACAAGGTGCAGACCTATTCCAAGCCGGGCTTCACGGCGATGCAGGTCTCCTTCAAGGATTCGACCTCGCCGAAGGACGTGCCCTATCTCTTCTATCTGTTGCGCAAGAAGCTGGTCGATGTGCAGGGCGAGCTGCCCTCCGGCATCCTCGGTCCCGTCGTCAACGACGAATTCTCCGACGTCGATTCGATCCTCTATATGATGACCGGCGACGGCGCCAATTATGCGCAGCTCAAGAAGGTCGCGGAGGGTTTTCGCCAGCGCCTGCTGAAGGTGCCGGGCGTCACCAAGATCGATCTCTACGGCACCCAGGACGAGCGTATTTTCGTCGAGTTCTCGCATGCCAAGCTGGCGACGCTCGGCATCACGCCGCAGGCGCTGTTCGACTCGCTCGCCAAGCAGAATAACGTCACCCCGGCCGGTACCGTCGAGAGCTCATCGCAGCGCGTGCCGCTGCGCGTCACCGGCGCGCTTGACGGCGTCAAGGCGGTTGCCGAGACGCCGGTCGAGAGCAACGGCCGCGTGTTCCGGCTCGGCGATATCGCGACCGTCAGCCACGGCTATGTCGATCCGCCGAGCTTCAAGGTGCGTCAGGAAGGCAAGCCGGCGCTCGGCATCGGCGTCGTCACCGCCAAGGGCGCCAACATCCTCGAGCTCGGCAAGGAGGTCCAGAAGGCGACCGCCGAGTTCCTGAAGGCGGTGCCGCAGGGCGTCGATGTCCAGCAGATCGCCGACCAGCCCAAGGTGGTCGAGCACGCCGTCGGCGAGTTCGTGCACTCCTTCGTCGAGGCGCTCGCGATCGTGCTGCTCGTCTCCTTTGTCGCGCTCGGCTGGCGCACCGGCATCGTGGTCGCGCTGTCGGTGCCGCTGGTGCTCGGCATCGTCTTCATCGTGATGAACGCAATGTCGCTCGACCTGCACCGTATCACGCTCGGCGCGCTGATCATTGCGCTCGGCCTTCTGGTCGACGACGCCATTATCGCGGTCGAGATGATGGTGGTGAAGATGGAGCAGGGCTGGGACCGCATGAAGGCGGCGTCCTTTGCCTGGGAATCCACCGCGTTTCCGATGCTCACGGGGACGCTGGTCACGGCCGCTGGCTTCCTCCCCATCGGCTTTGCCAATTCGGCGGTCGGCGAATATGCCGGCGGCATCTTCTGGATCGTGGCGATCTCGCTGGTCGCGTCCTGGTTCGTCGCGGTGATCTTCACGCCCTATATCGGCGTCAAGCTGTTGCCCAACATCAAGGTGCACCAGAACCACGATCCGCACGCGATCTACGAGACGCGGATGTATCGCGGCCTGCGCAGCGTCGTGCAGTGGTGCGTCGATCACCGCATCAAGGTGGTGGCGGCGACCGTCGGCGTCTTCGTTGCCTCCATCGTTGCGTTCGGCCACGTCCAGCAGCAGTTCTTCCCGCTGTCGGAGCGGCCCGAGCTGTTCCTGCAGCTGCGTCTGCCCGAGGGCACCGCCTTCAACGTCACCGAGAAGGCGGTGAAGCAGGCCGAAGGGCTGCTGAAGGGCGATGACGATATCCAGACCTACACCGCCTATGTCGGCCAGGGCTCGCCGCGCTTCTGGCTCGGCCTCAACCCGCAGCTGCCGAACGAGGCCTTTGCCGAGATCGTGATCCTCGCCAAGAACGTCGAGGCGCGCGAGCGCGTCAAGGCCAAGATCGAGCAGGCCGCCGCCGACGGCGCTTTGAACGAGGCACGGGTCCGGGTCGACCGCTTCAATTTCGGTCCGCCGGTCGGCTTCCCGGTCCAGTTCCGCGTGATCGGCCCCGATGCCACCAAGGTGCGCGACATCGCCTACCAGGTGCGCGACGTCATGCGCCAGAACAAGAACGTCAAGGACGTCCAGCTCGACTGGAACGAGCAGTCGCCCTATCTGAAGCTCGCCGTCGACCAGGATCGGGCGCGTGCGCTCGGCCTGACCCCGCAGGACGTCTCGCAGGCGCTGGCGATGCTGATCTCGGGAGCGCCGGTCACCACGATCCGCGACGGCATCGAGAAGGTCGGCGTGGTCGCCCGCGCGGTGCCGTCCGAGCGGCTCGATCTCGGCCGCGTCGGCGATCTCACCATCACCACGCGCAACGGCGTCGCCGTCCCGCTGCAGCAGATTGCCAAGATCGAATATGCGCATGAGGAGCCGATCCTGTGGCGGCGCAACCGCGACATGGCGATCACCGTGCGCTCCGACGTCGTCGACGGCGTGCAGGCGCCCGACGTCACCAACCAGATCTCGCCGAAGCTGAAGGACATCCAGGCCCATCTCGAGCCGGCCTACCGGATCGAGCCGGGCGGGGCGTTCGAGGAATCCGCCAAGGGCAATGCGTCGATCTTCATCCTCTTCCCCGTGATGGTGATGGTGATGCTGACGCTGCTGATGATCCAGCTGCAGAGCTTCTCGCGCCTGTTCCTGGTGTTCCTGACCGCGCCGCTCGGCATCGTCGGCGCCTCGCTGGGGCTCAACGTCGCCAACCAGCCGTTCGGCTTCGTGGCGCTGCTCGGCCTGATCGCGCTCGCCGGCATGATCATGCGCAACGCCGTGATCCTGGTCGACCAGATCGAGAGCGACGTGGCGTCCGGCCTGACCCGGCGCGAGGCGATCGTCGAAGCCACCGTCCGGCGCGCCCGGCCGGTGGTGCTGACGGCCCTGGCCGCCATCCTCGCCATGATCCCGCTGTCGCGCTCGGCGTTCTGGGGCCCGATGGCGATCACCATCATGGGCGGTTTGTTTGTTGCGACTTTCCTGACCTTGCTGTATCTGCCGGGCCTTTACGCCCTCTGGTTCCGCAAGACCCTCGAGGAAAGCGGCTCCGAGCAAACCGATACTGCGCCGCAGCATGCCGGCGATGCGCAACGCGCATTTCCACTTGCTGAGGCGGCCGAATAATTGAAGATTGAGCAGGCCAACATGACACTGATCTCGGAACATAGCGAAACCGACACCCGCGAGCGGATTCTCGTGGTGGCGGAGCGCTTGTTCCGGCAGATCGGGTATCAGAAGACGACGGTCGCCGACATCGCCAAAGAGCTGCGGATGAGCCCCGCCAACGTGTACCGCTTCTTCGATTCGAAGAAGTCGATCCACGAGGGCGTGGCCCGCGGCCTGATGGGCGAGGTCGAGATCGAGGCCCGGCGCATCGCGCGCTCGGAAGGGCCGGCGGCGCCACGCTTGCGCCAGATGATGACGACCATCAATCGCATGAACACCGAGCGCTATGTCGGCGATTCCAAGATGCACGAGATGGTCGAGATCGCGATGCAGGAGGACTGGGACGTCTGCGTCGCCCATATGGAGTGTATCGCCTCCATTATCGGCGAGGTGATCGCGCAAGGAGCCGCGTCGGGGGAGTTCGAGATCACGGACCTGCAGCTCGCCTCGCTGTGCGCCTGCACCGCGATGATGCGGTTCTTCCATCCCCAGATGATCGCCCAATGTGCCACCAAGCCGGGCCCGACCATCGACCAGATGATCGATTTCGTGATCGCCGGCCTGTCGCCGCGCGGCCGCGCCAATTGAGCGCCAGGGCTGACATTTTCGTCAGTTGACTCCTTTGTCATTCCGGGGCGATGCGTAAGCATCGAACCCCAATGCGCAATCGCGCATTGTGGAATCTCGAGATTCCGGGTCTGGTCCTTACGGACCATCCCGGAATGACGAGGACGCAATCGTGACCGCCAAAGACCTGCATTTCTACGAGCCGAAGAACGGCCACGGCCTGAAGCACGATCCGTTCAACGCCATCGTGGCGCCGCGGCCGATCGGCTGGATCTCCTCGCGCGACAAGGGCGGCAACGTCAACCTCGCGCCCTACAGCTTCTTCAACGCGTTCTGCTACGTGCCGCCGATCATCGGCTTCGCCTCCACCAACTGGAAGGATAGCGTCGCCAACATCCAGGACACCGGCGAGTTCGTCTGGAATCTGGCGACGATGGATCTCGCCAGACACATGAATGCGACGGCGGCGCATGTCGCGCGCGATGTCGACGAGTTCAGGCTCGCGGGCCTCACGCAGGTCGCCGGCAAGCTCGTCAACGTGCCGCGGGTCGCCGAAAGCCCGGTGTCGTTCGAATGCAAGGTGAGCCAGATCGTCCAGCTCCAGGGTGCCGACGGCAAGAAGGCCGAGGCGTGGCTGACGCTCGGCGAGGTCGTCGCCGTCCACATCGACAAGGCCTTCATCAAGGACGGCGTCTACCAGACCGGCCTCGCGCACCCGATCGTCCGCGCCGGCCGCCGCGGCGACTACTTCGAGATCAAGCCGGAAAACATGTTCGAGATGATCCGGCCGGATTGAGTGCTGCTCTATCCTCCCTCTCCCCGTTCTTCACGGGGTCGAGACGAGCGAAGCTCGCTCTTAGAGGGTAGGGTGAGGGGCTGCTTCCACCAGTTGTGATGGTCGTGAGACCTGTACCCCCTCACCCGAAATTCAAGCTGCGCTTGAATTTCGACCTCTCCCCGCAAGCGGGGCGAGGTAAGGGACGTTGCTCCGCTGCGGATTCGTGCGCTCCGCAACGATGGCCCGCACCACAACAATGTGAAATTTTCGCGCGCGGGGATGAAAAACCGTCACTCGCAACCTCTCCGAGAGCAGTCTAACCTCCACTCGCCAGGCCGGATCAACGGCCGGCCAACAGAGTGGGAGGATGCGATGACACGCCACGAGCGGAGCGATCCGAACGAAGAACAACGCGATCCGAATGTTTCACGGCGCACGCTGGTTCAGGGACTGGCGGTTTCCGCCGCTGCCGTAGCTAGCATCGGCAGCGCGCTGGCCCAGAACGCGCCCGCGCCGGTCGGGCCGCCGACGACGATCACCAGCCCGCCGCGCGACTTCAGTCCGCGCGGTGCGCCGACCACCTATTTCTGGGACCCCGACATCATCGCGGTCGATCCGTCCTTCAACGACCTTGCCCAGCCCAACACCTCGATCAAGCGCCTGCATACCGGCCTGTTGTGGGCGGAAGGCCCGGCCTGGAGCTCGCAGGGCCGCTATCTGTTGTGGAGCGACATCCCCAACAACCGGCAGATGCGCTGGTCGGAAGATGACGGCCATGTCAGCGTCTTCCGCATGCCGTCGAACTACTCGAACGGCAATTCGTTCGACTTCCAGGGCCGCCAGCTGTCCTGCGAACATCTCACCCGCCGCGTGACGCGCTACGAGAATGACGGCACCGCGACCGTGCTCGCGGATTCCTATCAAGGCAAGCGGCTGAACTCGCCGAACGACGTCGTCGCGCATCCGGACGGCAGCTACTGGTTCACCGATCCGCCCTATGGCAGCCAGCTCTATGAAGGCGAGCCTGATGCCGCGGGCGGCCCGGGCAATCCGGCCGGCAAGCTCAATCCCCGGATCGGCCAGCCGGCGGGCTTCGTGCCGGCCAAGCGCGAACTGCCGACCAATTGCTACCGCATCGACCCGTCCGGCCGCGTCGATCTCGTAGTGAGCGAGGACCAGGTGCCGGACCCGAACGGCCTCTGCTTCTCGCCGGACTACAAGAAGCTCTACGTGGTCTCGACCGGCAAGGGACCGGGCGATGGCGGCCCCGGTGGCAAGGGCGACGTTTTCGTGTTCGATGTCGGCGCCGACAACAAGCTTTCCAACGGCAAGCGGTTCAGCGATTTCACGATCGACGGCGTGAAGTGCGGACCGGACGGCATCCGCTGCGACGTCAACGGCAATGTCTGGTGCTCGAGCAATGCCGGTCGCGCGGTCGGTTACAGCGGCGTGACGGTGTGGTCGCCGGAAGGCAAGCTGCTCGGCCGCATCCGGCTGCCCGAGGTCTGCGGCAACATCACCTTCGGTGGTCCCAAGCGCAACCGTCTGTTCATGGCCGCAAGCCAGTCGCTCTACGCGGTCTATACCGCAACCCAGGGAGCGGGGGCCGCCTAGCTCGTCTTGCATGGGGATGGCGTCTGCGCCATCCCCCGCTACCTGATTGTCGCACCTCAGCTTTCGGAACCGAACCCGCGGCGTGCCGTTAACAAAATGGCGCCTGGGCCGCGTCAATTTCGCTTTATCTGCGAAGCGAAGTGTTCACCGGTGAACGGCACGTTCCGATAAGATCACCCATCCGCGCCGCCGTTTCATGAGGGATCCGCCATGAGCTTCCGCCGCGACTATATGACAAAACCGATCTTCTCCTGGGCGCGTGGCGTGCTGCCGACGATGTCGGACACCGAGCGCGAGGCGCTGGAAGCCGGCGACGTCTGGTGGGACGCCGATCTATTCACCGGCAACCCCGACTGGTCGAAATTGCTGGCGTTCGCGCCGGCCAGATTGACCGAGGAAGAGCAAGCCTTCCTGCACGGTCCGGTCGACGAGCTCTGCAGGATGCTCGACGAGTGGAAGATCAACTGGGAATGGCGCGATCTGCCGCCCGAGGTCTGGGCTTTCATCAAGGCCAAAAAATTCTTCGGCATGATCATCCCGAAGGAATTTGGCGGCCTCGGCTTCTCGCCCTACGCGCATTCCGAGGTGGTGCGCAAGATCTCGTCGCGCTCGCTGACCGCGGCCGTCACCGTGATGGTGCCGAACTCGCTCGGGCCCGGAGAGCTCTTGATGCGCTTCGGCACCAAGGAGCAGCAGGACAAATGGCTGCCGCGCCTCGCCTCCGGACAGGACATTCCCTGCTTCGGCCTGACCAGCCCGGAGGCAGGCTCCGACGCCGCCTCGATGATCGACACCGGCATCATCTGCAAGGGCAATTTCGAAGGCCGTGAGGTGCTCGGCTTGAGGCTCAACTGGCACAAGCGCTACATCACGCTCGGCCCGGTCGCGACGCTGCTCGGCCTTGCCTTCAAGGCCTATGATCCCGATCACCTCGTCGGCAGCGAGGAAGAGCTCGGCATCACCGTCGCGCTGATCCCGACCCATCTGCCGGGCGTGTCGATCGGCCACCGCCATCTGCCGGCGATGCAGGTGTTCCAGAACGGCCCGAACTGGGGCAAGGACGTCTTCATCCCGCTCGACTACATCATCGGCGGCGAGGCACGGCTCGGTCAGGGCTGGAAGATGCTGATGACGGCGCTTGCCGCCGGCCGCGGCATCTCGCTGCCGTCGCTGTCGGCGGCCGGCGCTGCCTATGCCGCGCGTACCACCGGCGCCTATGCCCGCGTCCGCGAGCAGTTCGGCATCTCGATCTCGAAATTCGAAGGCATCGAGGAGCCGCTCGCGCGTATCGCCGGCACGGCCTATCTGCTCGACGCCGCACGGCGGCTGACCTGCGCCGCACTGAACGAGGGGCATCATCCCGCCGTCATCTCCGGGATCATGAAGTTGCACGCCACCGAGCGGATGCGGATCGCGATCGACGACGCCATGGACATCCATGGCGGCAAAGCCGTGATCGACGGGCCGCAGAATTATCTCGGCGGGCTCTACCGCTCGGTGCCGGTCGGCATCACGGTCGAGGGCGCCAACATCCTGACCCGTAATCTGATCGTGTTCGGGCAGGGCGCGATCCGCGCGCATCCCTATCTGTTGCAGGAGATGAACGCGCTTGGCGAGCCCGATCGCGACAAGGGCCTCACCGCGTTCGACACCGCGTTCTGGAAACATATCGGCCACAGCTTCGCGACCGTGTTCCGCGCCTGGGGCCGCAGCTGGAGTTTTGGGATGTTCGCACCGGCGCCGGATGCCGGCGATGCGACCGAGTTCTATCGCCAGCTGTCGCGCTATTCGTCGGCGTTCGCGCTGTGCGCCGACATGGCGCTGCTCACCCTCGGTGGCGCGCTGAAGCGCAAGGAGATGCTCTCCGCGCGCTTCGGCGACATCCTGTCCGAACTGTATTTGCTCTCCGCCGCGCTCAAGCGCTGGCAGGACGAGGGCCGGCAGAAGGAGGATCTTCCCGCGCTCGAATGGTGCATGGCATCCGGCTTCAAGACCATCGAGAACCGCTTTGCGGAAATCTTCGCCAATCTGCCGAACCGCCCGGTGGCGTGGCTGCTGAAATTCCTGATCCAGCCGTTCGGCGCGCGCGTCACCGGCCCGTCCGATCGCGTCGTGCAGCAATGCGCGCAGCTCGTGCTGTCGCCGTCGGCGGCGCGCGATCGGCTGACGCCGGACCTCGCCTTTGTCGAGGATGACGGCGGCATCGCGCGGCTGGAGAAGGCCTTCCGCCTCGTCACCGAGGCCGAGGACGCCGCCAAGCAGTTGCGCGCGGCGCGCCTGCATGACTGGAAGGAGGCGGTCAAGAAAGGCGTCATCACCGAGGCCGACGGCGAGAAGCTTGCCGCTGCCCACGAGGCCGTCGCCAAAGTCATCGAAGTCGATGATTTTGCGCCGGAGGCGCTGTCCCCGATTTACAAGAAATCCGCCGACGTGCATCAGTTCTTCCAGGAGCTTGGTGAGCAGAGGGCGGCGAGCTGATGGCGCGACCAGTCTTTATTGTCGACGGCAGCCGGACGCCGTTCCTGAAGGCGCGCTCCGGTCCCGGCCCGTTCACCCCGGTCGATCTTGCCGTGCAATGCGGCCGGCCGCTGCTGGCGCGGCAGCCTTTCGCGCCCACCGCCTTCGACCAGGTGATCCTCGGCTGCGTCAACGTGATCGCCGATGAGATGAACCCGGCACGCGTTGCGGCGCTTAGGCTCGGCATGGGCGAGCAGATGGTCGCCTTCACGGTGCAGATCAATTGCGGCTCCGGCATGCAGTCGATCGACACCGGCTACCGCTACATCCGCGAGGGCATCTCCGACCTGATCCTCGCCGGCGGTGCCGAAGCCTTGAGCCACGCGCCGCTGGTCTGGCCCAATTCCGGCGTGCGCTGGTTTGCCGGCTTCGCCGGCGCCAAGGGGCTAGGTGCCAAGATCGCCGCGGCGCTGAAGGTGAAGCCGAGTTACTTCAAGCCGATCATCGGCCTCGAGCGCGGGCTGACCGACCCGATCACCGAGCTCAACATGGGGCAGACCGCCGAGAAGGTCGGTCATCTCTTCGGCATTACGCGCGCGCAGTCTGATGCGTATGCCGCCGAGAGCCATCAGCGGCTGGCCAACGCGCAGCAGCAGGGCTTTCTCAAGGGCGAGGTCGAGACCGCGTTCTCCCGCGACGGCAAGTTCTTCGACCATGACGACGGCGTCCGACCGGACTCGACGCCCGAGACGCTCGCAAAGCTGAAGCCGGTGTTCGAGCGTCCGTGGGGCCAGGTCACCGCCGGCAATTCCTCGCAGATCACCGACGGCGCCTCCTGGGTGATCCTGGCGTCGGAGAAGGCGGTGGCCAAGCACGGGCTGACGCCGAAGGCCGTCATCCTCGACAGCCAATGGTCGGCGCTTGATCCCTCGATCATGGGCCTCGGCCCGGTGCTCTCGGCGAGCGCGCTGCTCAAGCGCAATAGCCTGACCTTGCAGGATGTCGAGACCTGGGAGCTGAACGAGGCCTTCGCCACCCAGGTGCTGGGCTGCCTCGCGGCATGGAACGACGAAAAATTCTGCCGCGAGATCCTTGGGCTCGATGGCGCGGCCGGCGAGATCGACCGCGCGAAGTTGAACGTCGACGGCGGCGCGATCAGCCTCGGCCATCCGGTCGGCACCAGCGGCAACCGCATCGTGCTGCATCTGGTCAATGCGATGAAGCGGCTCGGCACCAGGCGCGGCGTCGCCACCGAATGCATCGGTGGCGGGCAGGGCGGCGCGATGTTGATAGAGACGGTGTGATCATGGATTCACGGATCATGGACGTTCTCTCCGGCCGCGTGCTCGAACTCGGGCCGAAGCCTGCCGCCGACAGTCCCTACAAGAATTTCAAGCTGACGCGCGATGACGACGGTATCGCCTGGCTGCTGTTCGACCGCGCCGGCGCCAGCGCCAACACGCTGTCCGCCGATCTACTCGAGGAGCTCGATGCCATCGTCGCGGCGCTGGAGAACCAGCGGCCGACGGGTCTCGTGGTGCGCTCGGCCAAGCCAAGCGGCTTCATCGCCGGCGCCGATGTCAATGAGTTTCGCGGCGCCAGCGATTCCAGCGCGGTGGAGACCGCGATCGGCCGCGCCCATGCGGTGATCGACCGGCTCGAGGCGCTGCGCGTGCCGTCGGTCGCCGTCATCCATGGCTTCTGCCTTGGCGGCGGCCTCGAGGTCGCGCTGGCCTGCCAGATGCGGATCGCGATCGACGACGCGCGGTTCGGCTTCCCAGAGGTGATGCTCGGCCTGCATCCCGGTCTCGGCGGCACCGTGCGCTTCACCGAGCTGGTCAACCCGATGCAGGCGATGACCTTGATGCTGACAGGCAAGACGATCGACGCGCGCCGCGCCAAGGCGCTCGGCCTGGTCGACGCCGTCACCCAGGAGCGCCATGTCCGCAACGCGGTGAGGGACGCGGTGTTCGGCCGGCTGAAGCGCGCCAAGCCCGGCGTGCTCAACTCGCTTCTTAATCTCGGCGCCGCGCGCGGTTTCCTCGCCTCGCGGATGCGCAGCGAGGCCGAGAAGGCGGCGCCGCGCAAGCATTACCCGGCGCCCTATGCGCTGATCGATCTGTGGGAGAAGCACGCCGGCAACCGCACGGCGATGCTGAATGCGGAGAAGGCCTCGTTCGCCAATCTGATGGTGACGCCGACCGCGCAGAACCTGATCCGTGTGTTCTTCCTGCGAGAGCAGATGAAGAAGCTCGCCGGCAGCGGCAACAAGGTTGCGCACGTCCATGTCATCGGCGCCGGCGCGATGGGCGGCGATATCGCGGCGTGGTGCGCCAACCAGGACATGCTCGTGACCTTGGCCGACATGAAGGCCGAGCCGATCGCGGGCGCCATGAAACGAGCGTCAGAGTTGTTCGGCAAGATCATGCGCAAGCGGATCGACCAGCGCGACGCGCTCGACCGGCTGATCCCCGACATGGACGGCGAGGGCGTCCGCAATGCCGATCTGATCATCGAGGCGGTGCCGGAAAAGCTCGAGCTGAAGCAGAAGGTCTATGCCTCTCTCGAGCCGAAGATGAAGCCCGGCGCGATCCTCGCCACCAATACGTCGAGCATCCCGCTGCAGGATCTGCGCACCACGCTGGCACGGCCGGAGCGGCTGCTCGGCCTGCACTTCTTCAATCCGGTGTCGCGGCTGCAACTCGTCGAGGTCGTCAGCCATGACGGCACCGATGCGGCGATGCTCAAGGAGGCGCTCGCGTTCGTCGGCGCCATCGACCGCCTGCCGCTGCCGGTGAAGAGCTCGCCGGGCTTCCTCGTCAATCGCGCGCTGACGCCCTACATGCTGGAAGCGATGATGATGCTGGACGAGAAGACCGACCAGCGCCTGATCGACGCGGCCGCCGTCGAGTTCGGCATGCCGATGGGGCCGATCGAACTCGCCGACCAGGTCGGCCTCGATATCTGCCTCGATGTCGGCGACATGCTGCGCTCGAAGTTCGGCGACACGCTGCCGTCGACGCCTGCGTGGTTGCGCGAAAAAGTCGCCAAAGGCGAGCTCGGCCGCAAGACCGGCAAGGGCTTCTACACCTGGAAGGACGGCAAGGCGGAAAAGGCGCCGCTGCCGGAGACCGGTCCCCGGGTCACCGATGAGATGATCGACCGCCTGGTGCTGCCGATCTCGAATGTCTGCGTCGCCGCCTTGCGCGAAGGCATCGTCGACAATCCCGATATGGTCGACGGCGCGATGATCTTCGGCACCGGCTATGCCCCGTTCCGCGGCGGCCCGCTCAACTATGCGCGCAGCCGCGGCGTCGACAATGTGGTGTCGGCCATGCAGGCCTTGATGCGCAAGTTCGGCGGACGATTTGCGCCGGATCCCGGCTGGGAGGCATTCAAGTGAGCGATTCGCAAGTGACCGGCTCGCAAGTGACCGACGCCCACGCTCACGCGCCGCTGAGCAACGACGCCGAGCCGAAGGGCGATCTCTGCATCCGCACGCTGGCGATGCCGGCCGACACCAATGCCAATGGCGACATCTTCGGCGGCTGGCTGCTCAGCCAGATGGATCTCGGTGGCGGCGTGTTCGCCTCCAAGGTGGCGAAGTCGCGCACCGTGACCGTCGCGATCGACGCGATGAACTTCCGCAAGGCGGTCAATGTCGGCGATCTCGTCTCCGTCCACGCCAATCTGGTGCGCATCGGCCGCACCTCGATCACGGTGCATCTCGAGGCCTGGGGTGCTGCGCCGCCGCGAGCAGCAGTCGATCCTCGTGACCGACGGCAATTTCACCTATGTCTCGATCGACGAGCAGGGCCATCCGCAACCGATTCAGCGCGACGGCGCGACGATCGAAACCTGACATCCTCCGCGCGCCAGTGCCGCTGATTCGGTGGGAAAGGAAACGCGTCGAAACTGAGTCCGGAGCGTGGTTTGATGGCAAAAACCCGGAGTTTTTGGCGCTTCGCCGCGCAAAATAATCGAGGAACAAACAGCCAGCGACTCCGTTGTCGGGCCGAAGTCAAACCGAGGCTGACAATGTCCGACAGTTACGTGATCGAAGTGAGTTCGCAGACGGCGGGTATCGTGGTGCGCGATACGCGTGGTTATCAGTTCTTTGCTGCATCGCACGTTTTTGACCGCCTTGAAGGCCAGATCTTCCGCAATGCGCGCGAGGCCGAGCGCGCGGCGCGCCGGCTGCTCGCCGGTCAATCCATGCAGATGGCATCGTAGAACGCCTTCGCGTCATTGCGC
This sequence comes from Bradyrhizobium sp. USDA 3315, assembly GCF_054056795.1. Lineage (NCBI taxonomy): Bacteria > Pseudomonadati > Pseudomonadota > Alphaproteobacteria > Hyphomicrobiales > Nitrobacteraceae > Bradyrhizobium > Bradyrhizobium sp. USDA 3315. Next base: position 3,770,331 of record NZ_JBSRYP010000001.1, read on the forward strand.
ATGGCCCGGGCGAAGCGTCCACCTTCGCCCAGGCCTTCCCTGACCCGGCACTGCACGTTGACCTCCGTGCCGAACGGTCGCACCATGGGCGACTCGCCGTTTCAAGGGGGCCGCCGTGGCCGGACTCTCCCATCGCCAGACTGAAATCCTCAACATCGCGCGCGCGTTCGGCCGGGTCATGGTCGAAGACCTCGCCAAGCGATTCGAGGTGTCGGCGCAGACCATCCGCAAGGACCTCAACGACCTCTGCGACCAGCGCTCGCTGACCCGCATCCATGGCGGCGCGATCATCGCCTCGGGCGTCGAGAACCTTGCTTACGAGGCGCGTCGCTTCGTCGCCGCCGAGGAGAAGAAGGCGATCGGCGCGGCCGCGGCGGCACGGATTCCGAACGGCTGCTCGCTGTTCATCAATATCGGCACCACCACGGAAGAGGTCGCGAGCGCGCTGACCTCGCATGAGGACCTGCTGGTCATCACCAACAACCTCAACGTCGCGATGCTGCTCTACCGCCATCCGCGCATCGAGGTGGTGGTGGCCGGCGGCACGGTGCGCCGCGCCGACGGCGCCGTGGTCGGCTCCACCGCGACCCAGCTGATCGGCCAGTTCAAGGTCGACTACGCCATCATCGGCGCATCCGCCATCGACGAGGAGGGCGCGCTGCTCGACTTCGACTATCGCGAGGTGCAGGTCGCGCAGGCGATCATCGCCAATGCGCGCAACGTGATGCTGGTCTCGGACTCGACCAAGCTGCGCCGCAGCGCGCCGGTGCGGATCGCCCATATGAGCCAGATCCAGACCTTCGTGACCGATTCACCGCTTCCTGCGGGCCTCGCCAATATCTGCCACAGCCGCGGTATCGAGGTGGTCGTCGCGATGGACAAGCCGCAAGTCGATCTCGACGACAACGCCGCCGACGCGGCACCCGCGGCGCTGCGCAGCGCGCAAGGCGCTTGATCTCTCAAGTTTTAGCGAACCTGTTTCGGATGCCTTTCGGCCGCTGTTGTAGCCTGCCTGAGGTGGAGCGGTTCATTGGTCAGCACGCAATTCAAGATCGTCACGGCATTGGGCATGGCGGCGATGTTCGGCGTCGTCTCGTTTGTCCTTGGCTTTAACGTCGCATCCGCGTGCGCGACGGCGCTGGCCGGCGCTGTTTCTGCGCTTGTGGTCATGCGTGCGTTCGATGGTGAGACCCAGCCGCCATCGAAGAGCGTCCGTGCCGACATCTTTCGCCTCGGCAGCGAGAGCCGCCAGGCCTGGCTTTCGGAACTGGAACAGCAGAACGGCCGTGGCAGGAAACTGCTTTACGGACTGTCGCGGATCTTCCTTTCGGGATCGCCGTGTCAGCGCATCGCGAGCGGGGGCTTCCTCGCGCAGTCGGTAATCGGCCTGGTGGCGATCGTCCTGTTCTCGCTTGGCCAGGCGATGGGCTTTGACATGCGGCTGTTCGCAATCCCGCCGTTCGGGAGCCTGTTTGCGGATGGCATCCCGATGTCGGCTGAAGCAATCGCGGGGGTGAGGTTCGAGCACCTCTTCCTGCCGCTGGTCGCGCTCTACGCCGTCACGTTTTCCCTGTTCCTGATCGCATTGCTTGGCGATCTCGCGACCATCCTGCGCGACTGGCGAGAGCAGTGGAAGTATCTCACGATGCCGCTGTTCTGCTTTGCATTCTGGGCACTCCTGGCGCACCGAAAATCATCGGGATATAGCGCCCTGCAAGTCGCGCTCGGCGGCGGACACCTCTGGGCCTATGTCGCGATCTTCGTGTTCTTTCCGCTTTTCTTTCTCGTGCTGTCGGCGTCGCTGCCAGGCAATCGGGCGATCCGATGAACAGGGCTCGCTCGATCGGGCGAATCTATCTCCGCTTCGCGCTCAAATGGTATGCGATCCTTTTCGTCGCATCGTTGGTCTTCTACGTCCTGTTCGCCAGCGGTCACACATTCGTCGCGTCGACCGGTGTGCTCTTGCTCGCCGTCTACTTTGTGCGCGACAGCCGAGCTTGCGCCAAGCGGGTAGGCGGTGAAGTTCACCGTACCTACGATCCCGAAAAGGCTCTGCCGGAATTGCGCGTCGGACGATCGCCACAGCGTCCCTGACCGTCCGCCACCGCCTTGCCTGGCGTCACGCCAAGCGTCGCTCGTCCCGTCCCTCCAAAAGCCCTGACCACGGGCACTCCGCCCAAAGAATCCCCAGCCCGAGTTCCCCATTTTCACTTTGCTTTCGTTTTTGGTTGTGATTTACTCCAATACGAAAGTAAAACCGTCAAAGCGAAGGCGGTTGCCGGGGGAAGCGTTCTTTGGACCAGATTTACGACCTCGCCATCATTGGAGGCGGCGTTAATGGCTGCGGCATCGCACGCGATGCGGCGGGCCGGGGTAACTCTGTTTTCCTCTGTGAAATGAATGACTTGGCTAGCGGGACGTCGTCCTGGTCGACCAAGCTCGTGCATGGCGGTCTGCGCTATCTCGAATATTACGAGTTTCGTTTGGTGCGCGAGGCGCTGATCGAACGCGAAATCCTCTGGCAGATCGCGCCCCACATCATTCGGCCGCTACGTTTCGTTTTGCCGCACCACGCCGGCCTGCGTCCGGCCTGGCTGCTGCGGCTCGGCCTCTTCCTCTACGACCATATCGGCGGCCGGCATTTGCTGCCGGCGACGCGCTCGGTCGATCTGACGCGCGACGCGGTCGGCAAGCCGCTGATCCCGGGCCGCTACACCAAGGGCTTTGAATATTCCGACTGCTTCGTCGACGATGCCCGGCTGGTTGCGCTGACCGCGCGCGATGCCGCCGATCGCGGCGCCGAGATCCGCACCCGCACCCGCGCGGTCGAGATCAGGCAAGTCGACGGCGTCTGGCACGTCACGGTCGAGGACAGCGTCACGGGTGCCCGCGACACGATCCAGTCACGCGTGCTGGTCAATGCCGGCGGTCCCTGGGTCGAACAGGTCTTGGCCTCGGGCGCCGGCGTCAACGCGCGCGCCAAGGTGCGCCTGGTGCAGGGCTCGCACATCGTGGTGCCCAAGCTCTACGACCACGACCGTGCCTACATCTTCCAGAACGCCGACGGCCGCATCATCTTCGTCATTCCCTATCAGAACGACTTCTCGCTGATCGGTACCACCGATCGCGACTATGACGGCGATCCGGCCAAGGTGAAGGCGACGCAGGAGGAGATCGAATATCTCTGCGCGTCCGCCAGCGCGTATCTCGCCAAGCCGGTGAAGCCCGAGGACGTGGTCTGGAATTACTCCGGCGTGCGTCCGCTCTATGACGACGGCGCCAGCGAAGCCAAGGCCGCGACCCGCGACTACGTGTTCGAGCTAGATACGCCCGGCGGTGCGCCGCTACTGTCGATCTATGGCGGCAAGATCACGACCTATCGCCGGCTCTCCGAAGAGGCGCTGGAGCGGCTGTCGCCTTATCTCCGCGGCACAAAGGCGCAGGAGGGCTGGACCGGCAAGGCGCCGCTGCCCGGCGGCGACATGGATGTATCCGCGGTCGCGGCGCTGAGCGCCGAATTGATCCGCACCTATCCGTTTCTCGCGCAATCGCACGCCAATCGTCTCGCGCATGCCTATGGCACGCGCGCCAGCAAAGTCTTGGGCAATGGAACATCGACGGCCGATCTTGGCCGCTCCTTCGGCGCCACCTTGACGGAAAGCGAAGTCAGGTACCTGATGGCGAACGAATGGGCTCGGACTGCGGACGATGTCGTCTGGCGACGATCCAAGCTGGGCTTGCGGATGACGGCGGGTGAAATCGCCGCGCTCGACGAGTGGATGCTCGCCAACCGCGTGTCCGGTGAACGTCCCCTCCGCGAAGCGGGAGGACGGGCATGAGCGTCACACTGCAGAATGTCACGCGAACCGTGGATGGCATGCCGACCATCCGCGACGTGTCGCTGACGCTGGAGCGTGGCACGCTCAGCGTGCTGCTCGGGCCGACGTTGTCGGGCAAGACCTCGATCATGCGGCTGCTCGCCGGCCTCGACAAGCCGACCACCGGCCGCGTGTTGGTCGACGGCAAGGACGTCACCGGCGCCGACGTGCGGCAGCGTTCGGTCGCGATGGTCTATCAGCAGTTCATCAACTATCCCTCGCTGACCGTCTACGAGAACATCGCCTCGCCGCTGCGCGTGCAGGGCAAGCCGCGCGCCGAGATCGAGCGGCGGGTGGCGGAAGCGGCCAGCCTGCTGCGGCTCGAGCCGTTCCTGAAGCGCACGCCGCTGCAACTCTCCGGCGGCCAGCAGCAGCGCACCGCGATCGCGCGGGCGCTGGTCAAGGGCGCCGACCTCGTGCTGCTCGACGAGCCGCTCGCCAATCTCGACTACAAGCTGCGCGAGGAGCTGCGCGCCGAGCTGCCGCGCATCTTCGAGGCCTCCGGCGCGATCTTCGTCTATGCCACCACCGAACCGTCGGAAGCGCTGCTGCTCGGGGGCGACACGGTGTGCATGTGGCAAGGCCAGGCGCTGCAAACCGGCGCGACGCCGAAGGTCTACCGCCATCCCGACACGCTGCGCGTTGCGCAGGTGTTTTCCGATCCGCCGCTCAACATCATCGGCATCGAGAAGAAGGGCGCGCAAGTGATCTATGCCGGCGGCGAGCAGGCGCCCGCGGCCGGCCTCTATGCCAATCTGCCCGACGGCCGCTACCGGACCGGCTTCCGCGCGCATCAGCTCGAGGTCGGGAAAGTCGCGGCCGGCCGCCACAAATTTTCCGCCGCGGTGACGGTGACCGAGATCACCGGGTCGGAGAGCTTTGTGCACGTCCATGTCCACGGCTCGAACTGGGTCGCGGTGCTGCACGGCGTGCACGAATATGAACCCGGGCAGGTGCTCGACGCCGCGCTCGATCCAGACAACATCTTCGTGTTCGACGCGGCCGACCGCCTCGTCGCGTCGCCTGCGACCGCGTTTTCGGGCAACGTGCATCGCAGTGCGCGTGCTGCAAACGCGTCAGCCGGCAACGGCAAGTGAGGGAGATGCTTCATGGCCCGCATTGACCTCGTCGATCTCGCGCACTCCTACGGCGGCAACGACGCGCCGCAGGAGTCCTTTGCGCTGAAGCCGGTCACCATGACCTGGCGGCAGGGCGGCGCCTATGCGCTGCTCGGGCCGTCCGGCTGCGGCAAGACCACGCTGCTCAACCTGATCTCCGGCATCGTGACGCCGTCGCGCGGAAAGATCCTGTTCGACGGCCGTGACATCACGCCGCTGTCGACGCAGAAGCGCAACATCGCGCAGGTGTTCCAGTTCCCGGTGATCTACGACACCATGACGGTCGGCCAGAACCTGGCCTTCCCGCTGAAGAATCGCGGCGTCGCGAAGGCCGAGGTCGACGCGCGCGTCAGGCAGATCGCCGATCTGCTCGACCTCACGCCCTATCTCAAACGCAAGGCGACACGGCTCACGGCCGACGCCAAGCAGAAGATCTCGCTCGGCCGCGGTCTGGTGCGCTCCGACGTCGCGGCCGTCCTGTTCGACGAACCGCTAACGGTGATCGATCCCGAGCTGAAGTGGCAGCTGCGCTCCAAGCTGAAGGCGCTGCATCGCGAGCTCGACCTCACGATGATCTACGTCACCCACGACCAGACCGAGGCGCTGACCTTCGCCGACACCGTCGTCGTGATGCATGACGGCCGCGTGGTGCAGAGCGGCACGCCGGCCGAATTGTTCGACAAGCCGGCGCATACGTTCGTCGGCTACTTCATCGGCTCGCCCGGCATGAACATCGTGCCCGCCGAAGTCAGTGGTCACGAGGCGCGGGTCGACGGCCATGTCATCGGCCTGCATCGAAACTATGGTGTGCTACCTGCGGGCAAGAAGATCGAGATCGGCGTGCGGCCGGAATTCGTCGATGTCGCGGCGCCGGCGTCAGGGCTGCTGTCGGCCACCATCGAGCGGATCGACGATCTCGGCCGCATCCAGTTCGCCCGCGTGCGGGTCGGCGATACCAAATTCGCCGCGCGCGTGCCGCCGGGCTTCTCGGTCTCCGGCGACACCGCCGGGCTGATCTTCAATCCCGCGCACGTCCACGTCTATACCGACAGCCATTTGGTGGAGGGGGTCGCCTGATGGACAAGACGATCAACCAAAAAGCCTGGTTCCTGGTGCTGCCGGTGTTCCTGGTGGTGGCGTTCTCGGCGGTGCTGCCGCTGATGACCGTCGTGAACTATTCGATGCAGGACACCTTCGGCAACAACCAGTTCTTCTGGAACGGGGTCGGCTGGTTCAAGGAGCTGCTCGATCCATCGACCGATCTCGGCGGGCGCTTCCTGGCCTCGCTCGGCCGCAACCTGTTCTTCTCTGCGGTGATCCTCGCGATCGAGGTGCCGCTCGGCATCATCGTCGCGCTGTCGATGCCGCGCGAAGGCTGGAGCGTCGCGGCCTGCCTCGTCATCCTCGCCTTGCCGCTGCTGATTCCGTGGAACGTGGTCGGCACCATCTGGCAGATCTTCGGCCGGCCCGATATCGGCCTGCTCGGCTATGTGCTGAACCACCTCGGCCTCAACTACAATTACGTGTCCAATGAGGTCGACGCCTGGGTCACGGTCATCGTGATGGACGTCTGGCACTGGACCAGCCTCGTCGCGCTGCTCTGCTACGCCGGGCTGAAGTCGATCCCCGACGCCTATTACCAGGCGGCGCAGATCGACGGTGCCTCGCGCTGGGCGGTGTTCAAGGCGATCCAGCTGCCGAAGATGAATCGCGTGCTGCTGATCGCGGTGCTGCTGCGCTTCATGGACAGTTTCATGATCTACACCGAGCCGTTCGTGGTCACCGGCGGCGGCCCCGGCAATTCGACGACCTTCGTCTCGATCGAGCTCGTCAAGATTGCGCTCGGCCAGTTCGACCTCGGCAAGGCCGCGGCGCTGTCGCTGGTCTACAATCTGATCATCCTGATCGTGTGCTGGGTATTCTACACCGTGATGGTCAATGCCGGCTCCGAGCGTCCGGCCAAGGAAGGAGCGGCGTGATGCATTCGATCCCCGGCCGCCGCCTGATCATGGCGCTGTTTTTGATCTTCCTGCTGTTGCCGATCTACTGGCTCGTCAACATGAGCTTCAAGACCAACGCCGAGATCGTCTCGACGATGACGCTGTGGCCGCACACGCCGACGCTGCAGCACTACAAGCGCATCTTCACCGACGAGAGCTGGTATTCGGGCTACATCAATTCGCTCGAATACGTCGTGCTCAACACCATCATCTCGATCGCGGTGGCGTTGCCGGCGGCCTACGCGTTCTCGCGCTACCGCTTCCTCGGCGACAAGCATCTGTTCTTCTGGCTGCTGTCGAACCGCATGGCGCCGGCGGCGGTCTACGCGCTGCCGTTCTTCAACCTCTATTCGGCGATCGGCCTGTTCGATACGCCGTGGGCGGTCGCGCTCGCGCACTGCATCTTCAACGTGCCGCTGGCGGTGTGGATCCTCGAAGGCTTCGTCTCCGGCGTGCCGCGCGAGATCGACGAGACCGCCTTCCTCGACGGCTATTCGTTCCCGCGCTTCTTCATCAAGATCCTGGTGCCGCTGATCGCGAGCGGCATCGGCGTCGCCGCCTTCTTCTGCTTCATGTTCTCCTGGGTCGAGCTGCTGCTGGCGCGCACGCTGACCTCGGTGCAGGCCAAGCCGATCGCGGCGATCATGACGCGCACGGTCTCGGCGGCCGGCATGGACTGGGGCCTGCTCGCCGCCGCCGGCGTGCTCACCATCATTCCGGGCGCGCTGGTGATCTGGTTCGTCCGCAACTACATCGCGCGCGGCTTCGCGCTCGGCCGGGTCTAGGAGGCGATCATGGAATCCATCGCATGGATGGCCTGGACGCTGCCGACCGCGATCTTCTTCGTGCTGCTGGCCTCGACGCTCGGCGTGATGACCTTGCTCGCGGCGGTTTATCCCGAGGCCGAGCGGGTCGGCGTGCTGCGTATCCCGACCACGCGCGGCGATCGTTTGTTCATTTCGCTGGTACTGGCGGCGGTGATCCACCTGGTGTGGATCGGCCTCGTCGGCACCGATCCGATCCTCACCCTGCCGATCGGCGAGGGCGTGGAAATTTCGAGCCTGTGGCTCGCAACGCTGATTTCGCTTCTTTCAGCCGTGGCGATCTTTCGCACCGTCTGACGAAAGCGAAGAAGAGCAGATCCGGGGTCTACCCGGGCCTGGGGTTTTGTTTGTCGCTGCAACCGGAGGAATCATAATGCGACATTTGAGAACGACAAAGGATAGTCTTTTGACTATGACCAGCGCCGCCGCGCTGATCGCGGCCTCGCTCGCGGTCGCCACGCCGGCCCGCGCCGCCGACGATGCCGTGATCCAGAAGTGGATCGCGGAATTCCAGCCCTCGACGCTGTCGAAGGAAGACCAGAAGAAGGAGCTTGAGTGGTTCGCCAAGGCCGCCGAACCCTTCAAGGGCATGGAGATCAACGTCGTCTCGGAAACGATCACGACGCACGAGTATGAATCACAGACGCTGGCCAAGGCGTTCTCCGAACTGACCGGCATCAAGCTCAAGCACGACATCATCCAGGAAGGTGACGTCGTCGAGAAGCTGCAGACCCAGATGCAGTCGGGCAAGAACGTCTATGACGGCTGGATCAACGACTCCGACCTGATCGGCACCCACTTCCGTTACGGTCAGACCATCATCCTGTCGGACTACATGAAGGGTGAGGGCAAGGATGTCACCGACCCGATGCTCGACGTCGACGACTTCATCGGCAAGTCGTTCACCACGGCGCCGGACGGCAAGCTGTATCAGCTGCCCGACCAGCAGTTCGCGAACCTCTACTGGTTCCGCTACGACTGGTTCACCAACCCCGAGTACAAGGCCAAGTTCAAGGCCAAGTATGGCTACGAGCTCGGCGTGCCCGTGAACTGGTCGGCCTATGAAGACATCGCCGAGTTCTTCACCAACGACATCAAGGAGATCAACGGCGTCAAGATCTACGGCCATATGGACTATGGCAAGAAGGATCCCTCGCTCGGCTGGCGGTTCACCGACGCCTGGCTGTCGATGGCCGGCAACGGCGACAAGGGTATCCCGAACGGCCTGCCGGTCGACGAGTGGGGTATCCGCATGGAAGGCTGCCGCCCGGTCGGCTCGTCGGTCGAGCGTGGTGGCGACACCAACGGCCCGGCCGCGGTCTACTCGATCACCAAATATCTCGACTGGCTGAAGAAGTATGCCCCGCCGCAGGCCCAGGGCATGACCTTCTCGGAAGCAGGGCCGGTGCCGGCGCAGGGCAACATCGCCCAGCAGATGTTCTGGTACACCGCCTTCACCGCCGATATGGTGAAGCCGGGCATCGCCGTGATGAACGCGGACGGTACGCCGAAGTGGCGTATGGCTCCGTCACCGCACGGCGCTTACTGGAAGGAAGGCATGAAGCTCGGCTACCAGGACGCCGGCTCCGTGACGCTCCTGAAGTCGACCCCGCCGGATCGCCGCAAGGCAGCCTGGCTCTATCTGCAGTTCATCATCTCGAAGTCGGTGTCGCTGAAGAAGAGCCATGTCGGTCTCACCTTCATCCGTGAGTCCGATATCTGGGACAAGTCGTTCACCGAGCGTGCGCCGAAGCTCGGCGGCCTGATCGAGTTCTACCGCTCGCCCGCGCGCGTGCAGTGGACTCCGACCGGCAACAACGTGCCCGATTATCCGAAGCTCGCGCAGCTGTGGTGGCAGAACATCGGCGATGCGTCGTCCGGTACCAAGACGCCGCAGCAGGCGATGGACGCGCTGGCCGCGGCCCAGGACTCGGTGATGGAGCGTCTTGAGAAGTCCGGTGTGCAGGGTGCCTGCGGACCGAAGCTGAACAAGAAGGAATCCGCCGAGTTCTGGTACAAGAAGGCCGAGAAGGACGGCACCATCGCTCCGCAGCGCAAGCTCGCGAACGAGAAGCCGAAGGGCGAGACGATCGACTACGACACGCTGATCAAGTCGTGGCCGGCCAACCCGCCGAAGCGCGCCGAAGCGAAGTAAGGCGCAAGCAAAGGCGTACCAGCCCACGCCATCCGAAGACGACGAAAGGCCGGGAGCGATCCCGGCCTTTTTGCTGATTGCCAGGTCATTCCGGGATGGTGCGCAAGCACCAGACCTCAGGTGCGCAACTGCGCACCGGGGAATCTCGAGATTCCGGGTTCGATGCTTCGCATCGCCCCGGAATGACGATGTGGAGAGAGGAGCGCTCCCTACTCCGCCGCCTCGGTCGCCTTCAGCGTCGGATAATCGGTGTAGCCCTTGGCGCCGCCGCCGTAGAAGGTCGCCTTGTCCCACTCGTTGAGCGGCGCGCCGGTCTTGAGCCGCTCGACCAGATCGGGGTTGGAGATGAACGGCTTGCCGAACGCGATCAGGTCAGCCGCGCCGGCTTCCAGCACCTTCTCCGCCAGCGCGAAGTCGTAGCCGTTGTTGGCGACATAGGCCTGCTTGAAGCGCTTGCGCAGCGAGGCGTAGTCGAACGGCGCGATATCGCGCGGGCCGCCGGTCGCGCCCTCGACGACGTGGAGATAGGTCAGCTTCAGCGCACTGAGCTGGTCGACGATGTAGTCGAACAGCGCTTGCGGATTGGAGTCGGTGATGTCGTTGGCCGGCGTCACCGGCGAGATCCGGATGCCGGTGCGATCGGCGCCGGCCTCGATGACGACCGCCTTGGACACGTCCAGCATCAGTTGGGCGCGGTTCTCGATTCCGCCGCCATAAGCGTCGGTGCGCTTGTTGGTGCCGTCGCGGGCGAACTGGTCGAGCAGATAGCCGTTGGCGCCATGGATCTCGACGCCGTCGAAGCCGGCCGCCAGCGCATTCGCCGTGCCTCGCTTGAAGTCCTCGATGATCCCGGGAATTTCCGACAATTCGAGCGCGCGTGGCTCGGACACGTCGGCAAACGTGCCGTTCACGAAGGTCTTGGTCTTGGCTTTGATCGCGCTCGGCGCCACCGGTGCGCCGCCGTTCGGCTGCAGTGCGACATGCGAGATGCGGCCGACATGCCAGAGCTGGATGAAGATGCGGCCGCCGCGCTCATGCACGCGATCGGTGACCTTGCGCCAGCCCTCGACCTGTTCCTTCGAATAGATGCCGGGCGTGTCCTGATAGCCCTGGCCCTGCTGCGAGACCTGGCTCGCCTCGGTGATCAGAAGGCCGGCGGAGGCGCGCTGGCCGTAATAGTCCACCGCGAGCGGGCTCGGCACCATGCCGGGCGGCACCGCGCGGTTGCGCGTCAGTGGCGCCATCACCAGGCGGTTCGGCAGCGTCAGCGCGCCGAGCTTGTAGGGCTCGAGAAGTTTGGTCGATTGGCTCATGTAAATGTTCCAGAGAATGACTGATGAAGGACAATTGTGCATCGCCGCGACGAGCGCAATGCCCGAGGCATTCGCGCTCCGCAGACTAGCCGCGCACAATTCCGCCCATGTGGCCGGCATCGAGGAACAAGGTGTGCGCGTTGACGTAGGAGGATTCATTCGAAATCAGGAACAGCGCAGTATAGGCGACCTCCCAGCCGGTGCCCTGGCGGCCGAAAGGCACTGTCACGGCGCGGTCCGATCGCCTGCGGCTGGCGTCGCGCCCCATCGGCGTGTCCATGAAGCCGGGCGCGATCACATTGCAGCGAATGCCCTTGTCCTCGCCGGCCCGCGCGATCGCCCGCCCCAGCGCGATCTGCGCCGCCTTGGAGGATTCATAGGCCGGGTTGCGGCCGCCGGCGCGCTGGCTCGCCATTGAGGAGATCAGGATGATCGCGCCGCCCGGCGCCATCACCTCCAGCGCCTTCTGCGCGAACAGCATGTGGCTGCGCACATTGACGGCATAGTCGCGGTCCCAGGCTTCGGCCGTCATCTTGAGCAGCGACAGGCCGGAGGAGATGCCGACATTGAGCGCCAGCCCGTCGAGCCCGCCGAGCCGCTGCGCGCAGCGTTCGACCGCGGGCGCGATCGCCGCGACGTCGGCGACATCGACCACGTCGGTGAAGGCCTTGCCGCCTTCGCCTGTGATCTGCGCGACGGTGTCGTCGGCGGCGTCCTTGTTGACGTCGAGGCAGGCGACCGACGCGCCCTCGCGCGCGAACAGCACGCTCATGGCGCGGCCGTTGCCGATCGGCGGGGCTTCATCCACGGTTGTGCGCTGTCCCGCGCCGACCACGATGACGCGCCGCCCGGCGAGGCGGCCGTGGTTCTTCGCCAGTCCGAGCGCTTCGGCATGCAGCGAAGCGGACGGATCGATGGCTTTCGGTGCGTGGGTTGTGGTCGACATGGCGTGCTCCCTGACGTCTTGTTGTTGTCAGGGAGCAGTAGCACGGGCGAGGGCGTGAAGCGAAAATCCCGTCGCGGGGAATATGGATCGCCGAAGCGCGTCAGCTGACGCCGAGGAAATCGCGCTTGCCGATCTCGACGCCGTTGTGGCGCAGGATGTCGTGCGCGGTCACGGCGTGGAAATAGAAGTTCGGGAACGAGAACGCGCTGAGGAATTGCTGACCCTTCAGGGTCATCGTGCGATCGGGGCCGATCGGGAAGGTGACGTCCCTGGCGTCGGCGCCGTTGAACTGCTCCGGCTTGAACGACTTCACATAGTCGATGGTCTTGGCGAGCCGCTGCTTCAGTTCACCGATGCTCTTCTCGGTGTCGGGCGTCGACGGCACCTCGCTATGGGTCAACCGCGCACAGCCGCGTGCGGCGTGATCGCAGACCAGCTGCACCTGCTTGGTCAGCGGCAGCATGTCGGGATAGAGCCGCGATCCCAGCAGCACCTCGGGCGCGATCTTCTTGGCCTCGCAATGCGCCTCGGCCTTGGTCAGCTCGCCGGTGAGGCTGTTGAGGATCTGCAGGTAGGCGGGGACGACGGCGTCATGAAAGGACATGTGATGCTCCCTGTTCTGATGAAATCCGGATGTTACCGAACGGCGATGCTGCAAGTGGGGCGGCAAGGGGAAGAATACAACTGCGGGGAGCTGTAACACTTGGTCAAATATTTCCCGCGGGCGGCATTCTTGATCCCGTCATCCTGAGGAGCGCGAAGCGCGTCTCGAAGGATGCACGGCCCCAGTGTGGCCGATTCATCCTTCGAGGCTCTCTCCGCTCGCTCAGGATGACGGATCGCCAGAGTCTGCGTAGCCCGGATGGAGCGCAGCGCAATCCGGGGAGGCGCATCGGGGCTTGTCCCGGATTTCGCTGCGCTGCATCCGGGCTACGGAAAATGGGCGTTTGCTCTACCGCGTCCCCGGTGCCGCGGCATCGGCGGCCGGCTGGGTGCGGGGCCCGCCGCGCATCCGCGCCAGGAGCTCCGCGGTCGGCCAGGAATCCGCCGGCAGGCCGTATTTCATCTGCATCGCCTTCACCGCGCTGCGGCTTGCCTGTCCGAGCACGCCGTCGATCTTGCCGACGTCGTAGCCGGCGCGCGCGAGCAGTCCCTGCAGCTCCTTGATCTCATTGAACGGCAATTGCGCGACCGGACCGTGCGGCCGCTGCATCGGCGGTGCGCCCGCGATGCGGCCGGCGAGATAGCCGGCGGTGGTCGAATAGATCAGCGAGTTGTTCCACTCGGTGTAGGCGGCGAAGTTCGCATAGGCGAGGAACGCCGGACCCATCCGGCCCATCGGCAGCAGCAGCGAGGCCGGCATCTCGTCATTCGGCAATGCCTTGCCGTCGGTCAAGCTGACGCCAAGCGATACCCATTTCGATCGCGGCAGCTTGATGGTGAGGTCGGCCTGGTCCCACGGGAAATTTGCCGCCTGCGGCACGCGCACCTCCTGCAGCCACGGCTCGCCGCGCCGCCATTTCAATCCGGTGGCGATGTAGTTCGCGGTCGAGCCGATCACGTCGGGGCCGCTTTGCAGGAGATTGCGATGGCCGTCGCCGTCATAGTCGACCGCGTAGTTGAAATAATGCGTCGGCAAGAATTGCGTCTGACCGAGCTCGCCGGCCCATGAGCCGATCATCTCGTCGGGCGTCAGGTCGCCGCGCTCGATGATCTTCAGCGCGGCGATGGTCTCGCCCTGGAACATCTCGGAGCGGCGGCAATCATAGGCCAGCGACACCAGCGATTTCAGCGTCGGCAAATTGCCCATCTGGACGCCGAAATCGCTCTCCAGTCCCCAGAACGCGGCGATCACCGCCGGCGGCACGCCATACTCCTTCTCGGCGCGCGCGAACGCGGCGGCATAGGTCCGGATGTATTGTTGGCCCTGCTGCATGCGATAGTTCGCGGCCATGCGGCCGGCGAACTGGGTGAAGATCTGCCCGAACACGCGCTGGCCGCGGTCGCGGTTGACGATACCCTGGTCGTAGATCAGGTAGGGCGCGGCCTCCGCGATCGTGCGCTGCGAGACGCCGGCGGCGACCGCCTTCTGCTTCAGCTCGGCGAGGAAGCGATCGAAGTTTTGCCCGTTGTGGCAGGACGCAGCCCGCGGCGAGGCGACGGCGGCCGGGCGCGGCCTGACCGGCGCGGGATTTAAGGGGCTGGGCAACGGCTGCTGCGCCGAGGCGAGGGTGGAGAGCGCCAGCGCCCCCGCGATCGCTGCGATCATGATCGGGGCGCGGAGGGGAGAGGCTGGCATCGATGTCACCGGCTGGAAAAAGGGGAATTGAAGCCCAATCTGCATACACCAGGGCGACACCGGGCAACAACGGGGGTAGCGCCGTTAGACCAATTGGGCTGAGGTAGGTTGAGCCGCCACCGCTATGATCGGCCGGTGATTCGCGGGCAGGGGTGTCGGCGGATCGATCACGCCCGGAGGGACCCATGTGGAGTTTTCTCGAGCGTCTCTTGGATTCGTCGACGTTTTCGCCGCACGGCATCTGCCTGTTGTGGGAACCGGAGCTGATCTGGCTCCACGTGATTTCAGACGCGATCATTGCCGCTTCGTATTTCTCGATCCCGTTCGCGCTGGCGATCCTCGTCTCCAAGCGGCGCGATTTCCAGTTCGGCTGGATGGCCTGGCCGTTCGCCACGTTCATCCTCGCCTGCGGCCTCACCCATGTGTTCTCGATCTACACGCTGTGGGTGCCGATCTACGGTCTCGAGGGCCTGCTCAAGGCGCTGACCGCTGTCGCCTCGATCTTCACCGCAGTGCTGCTCTGGCCGCTGATCCCGCGGATCCTCGCGATCCCGACCGAAGAGCAGTTGCGCGAGGCCCATGTCGCGCTCGCCGAGGAGGGACGGCAGCGCCAGCGATCGGAATTCCTGCTCGAGCGCTTTCGCCAGGCCGAGGCCAATGAGAGCAAGATCCGTCAGGCGCAGAAGATGGAAGCGGTCGGCCAGCTCACCGGCGGCATCGCGCACGACTTCAACAACATCCTCACCGTCATCACCGGCACGATCGACATCCTGGCCGAGGCGGTCACTCACAACCGCCAGCTCACGGAGATCACCGCGCTGATCCGCGACGCCGCCGAGCGCGGCGCATCGCTGACGCGGCATCTGCTCGCCTTCGCGCGCAAGCAGCCGCTGCAGCCGAGCGACGTCGACGTCAACGCGTTGATGGTCGACACCATCGAGCTGCTGCGGCCGACCATCGGCGACCATGTCGACATCGATTTTCGCTCCGCACCCGATCTGCCGCGCGCACTGGTCGATGGCAACCAGCTCGTCACGGCGATCATCAACCTCGCGCTCAACGCGCGCGACGCGATGCCGAAGGGCGGCCGGCTGACGATCGAGACCCGCACAGCCGAGCTCAAGCCAGCGGACGTGAATGGCCATGACGGGCTTGCCGCCGGCGACTATGTCGCGATCGCGCTGACCGACAACGGCCGGGGCATTGCGGAAGCCGATCTGGCCAAGGTGTTCGGGCCGTTCTTCACCACCAAGGACGTCGGCAAGGGCACCGGGCTCGGCCTCAGCATGGTCTACGGCTTCGTCAAGCAATCCAACGGCCACGTCGTGCTCGACAGCGAGGTCGATAGCGGCATCAGGGTGATGCTCTGTCTGCCGCGCGCGGCGGCGGTGTCAGCGGCAGCGGTGCCCGAGCGGCGGCAGCCGGACGCGCGCGGCGCCCAGGAAATCGTGCTCGTCGTCGAGGACGACAGGCTGGTGCGCTCCTATGTGCTGACCCAGATCGAGAGCCCCGGCTACACCACGCTGTCGGCCAACAATGGCCGCGAAGCCCTTGCCGTGCTCGAAAGCGGCGCGCCGATCGATCTGTTGTTCACCGACGTCATCATGCCGGGCGCGATGAACGGACGCGACCTCGCCACCGAGGCGCGGAAGCGCCGCCCGGGCCTGCGCGTCCTCTTTACGTCGGGCTATACCGATGACGCCATCGACCAGGACGGCAAACTCGAGCAGGGCATCCTGTTCCTGGCAAAGCCCTACAGCCGCGCCGAGCTCGCCCGCATGTTGCGCGTCGCGCTGCGCGAGGAGGGGGCGGTGATCGCGCAAGAGCCGGCGGCGTAGCGAGAGATCGTAGCCCGCATGAGCGAAGCGACATGCGGGACCGGTCTTACCCCGCATATCGCTTCGCTCATGCGGGCTACCGATCGCCGCGGCAGATAACCGATTGTTAACCCGCGTCGCTGCGACGCACTGGTTCCCCTTGCGGCTTCAGCGGCAAAATCCCTACCTCAGCGACGTCAGTTGTGGCAGCATTCCGCTCGCCGTGAGGGAACAACGATGAATTATTTCCGCACCGCGCTCCTGCTTGCCGGCCTCACCGCCCTGTTCATGGGAGTCGGCTATCTGATCGGCGGCGGCACCGGCGCCGTGATCGCGCTGATGGTCGCGGCTGCGACAAATCTGTTCACCTACTGGAATTCCGATCGCATGGTGCTGTCGATGTACGGCGCCCATCAGGTCGATGCGGGCTCGGCGCCCGAACTCTACAATCTCGTCGCCGAGCTCGCACAGCGCGCCGCTCTCCCGATGCCGCGCGTATTCCTGATGGACGAGGCGCAGCCCAATGCGTTCGCGACCGGCCGCAACCCGGAGAACGCGGCGGTCGCCGTCACCACGGGCCTGATGCAGCAACTCAGCCGCGAGGAGCTTGCCGGCGTGATCGCGCATGAGCTTGCGCATATCAAGCATCACGACACGCTCACCATGACGATCACGGCGACGATCGCCGGCGCGATCTCGATGCTGGCGCAGTTCGGTATGTTCTTCGGCGGCAACCGCAACAACAACGGCCCCGGCATTGTCGGCTCGATCGCGATGATGGTCCTGGCGCCGCTCGGCGCCATGCTGGTGCAGATGGCGATCAGCCGCACCCGCGAATACGCCGCCGATAATTATGGCGCGCGCATCGTCGGTCAGCCGATGTGGCTTGCCTCCGCGCTCGCGAAGATCGAGAACGCCGCGCATCAAGTGCCGAACATGGAGGCCGAGCGCAATCCGGCCACCGCGCACATGTTCATCATCAACCCGCTGTCGGGCCACGGCGTCGACAACCTGTTCGCGACCCACCCTTCGACCGCGAACCGCATCGCCGCGCTGCAGCAGCTCGCCGCCGAGCTCGGCACCCAGACCGCGCCGCGTCCGGCCGGTGGAAGCTATCCGCCGCGCAGCCCGTGGGGCGGATCCGGCCAGCGTGGCCCGTGGGGATAGGGTGAGACCAAGCCATAGCCGCGAAGGCGGTGTGCTCCCTCGCCCCGTTCTTACGGGGAGAGGGTTGGGGTGAGGGGCTGTCTCCGCAATACGGCGATAGCTGCATTCGCGGAAGCTCCCCCTCACCCGGAACGCATCTAGCGATGCGTTCCGACCTCTCCCCGCACGCGGGGCGAGGTGAAGTGAAGGCAGCTGCTACGCGCTCGCGGCGTCCAGCCGTTCGACCTGATCCTTGCTCAGCTCAAGTTCGGTCGCCGCGACCAGCGTTGCGACCTGCTCGGGCCTGGTAGCGCTGGCAATCGGCGCGGTGACGGAGGGTTTTGCCATCAGCCAGGCGAGCGCGACCGCGGCCGGCTCGGCGCGGGTTTCCGCGGCGACCTCGTCAAGACCGGCCAGGATGCGCATGCCGCGCGGGTTCATGTATTTTGGAATGCTGCGTGCACCGCGGGGGCTCTTGGCGAAGTCGCTCTCCGAGCGATATTTGCCGGTCAAAAATCCTGCGGCGAGCGAGAAGAACGTGATCACGCCGACGTCGTTCGCCTCGCAGACGCGTTGCAGCGCGCCTTCGTAGCTCGAGCGCTCGGCGAGGCTGTATTCGGGCTGCATGCTCTCATAGCGCGGCAACCCGTTCGCCTTGGCAATGTCGAGCGCACTCTGGAGCCGCTCCGCCGAGAAGTTCGAGGCGCCGATGGCCCTGACCTTGCCGGCCTTGATCAGCTTGTCGTAGGCCGCGAGCGTCTCTTCCTGCGGTGTCGTCTCATCGTCCTTGTGGGACTGGTAGAGATCGATGAAATCGGTCTGTAGCCGCCGCAGCGAATCCTCGACGGCGCGCGCGATGTAGTCCGGCTTCAGCCCGACATTGCCGCCTCCCATGTCCATGCCGACCTTGGTGGCGAGAATGACGCGGTTGCGGTTGCCGCGCGCCTTCATCCATTTGCCGATGATCGTCTCGGATTCGCCGCCGCTGTGGCCCGGCACCCAGCGCGAATAGACATCCGCCGTATCCAGGAATGTCAGCCCCTGATCGATCACGGTGTCGAGCAGGCGAAACGACGACGTCTCGTCCACGGTCCAGCCGAATACATTGCAGCCGAAGCACAGGGGAGGGACAGTGGGGCCGCAGCGGCCGAGCGCGCGATGCTTCATGAGTTTTCTTTCGCTTGTTCTTGATAGCGGGCGCCGGACACTGAGGCAGATCGCCCTTGTTTGCAAGGCGTTGTGCCGCAACCGCCTGGCAGGCGTTGGCGGACGCGGATGGATCGGGACCGCTCGTCGGTCAGGTCAGGCACGCTGCCCCTCGACGCTGCATCGACTAAGTGAAGAGATTCTGTCGCAGAGCAGAAACGCGATTTTATTTGCCGCGGGTCTGATGTAGATTGCGCGGCGAGCTGCCACCGGTTGCGCCGAAATCCGGAGAATGAGCGGCAGCGCGACTGGCCATCGGCAGGCCATTTCTTCTCATTTTTCAGTACGAAATGCTCTGCCCGGGCCGCGCGCCTGGGTGAATGTTTTTTTCATTTCAACCAAACGGAGCGATTGCCATGCATTTCTGCTTCTCTGGTGAATACACCCCGCGTTCCCTGAACAACATCATGGAAAACCCGACGACCAATCGATACGAGGCCGCGAAGAAGTTGATCGAGGCCGCCGGCGGGAAACTGATTTCGATGTACAGCACGGCGACCGATGGCCCCGGCGTGATGGTGATCTTCGACGTGCCGGATCCGAGCTTCGCGCCCGCGATCAGCGGCGTGGTAGTTGCGGCCGGCGCCATGCAGAACGTGCGGCTGGTCCGGCTCTTTACCCAGGACGAGATCAAGGTGGTGCGTCAGCACGCGACCAAGCTCAAGACCGCTTACACGCCGCCCGGTGGCTAGCAGACCGAGCGATCCAAAACGGCGCAGATTGATCTGATGGCCGGTGTCACTCTCGCGCGGCGGCGCTTGCTGGCGTCCCGCGCGGAGGCGAGGGCCGTTGCGCGCCGCTGATCCGGGGCGTCAACGGATGGGCACCAGCTCAGGCGGATGTCCTGGCTACGTGCATGCCGGCCACAGCCCCGGCCGGTTGTGCCGTCGCATGACGTCCGCCGCCTCGCTCGGCCTCCGCTTCAGCAAGACGAGCGCAGTACGCGCTAAGGCGCGATGAGATCAGGGCGTGTACTCATGAATTCTTCGCGTCCGCTTTGATCTCGGAAGCTGACGTTGAGGCCGACATCGCCGTATGTCGGCCTTGGGCCGATTTTGTTGCAAAAGTCGGTTGAGTGAGGCCTCGAACGATGATTCCGTTGTGTTGACGCGATTCTCGGCGAGGTCGATCCATGATGGGCCGTCTGAAGAGTGACCAAGGTCAACTGTTCTACGAGTTTCGTCTTGGCGATGCGGTCCCCGAAGATCATTTGGTGCGGACGATCGATGCTGCTCTCGATCTGTCGTGGCTTCGCGGCGAGCTTGCGTCCCATTATGCGTCCATGGGTCGTCCGTCGATCGACCCTGAACTGATGATCCGGATGCTGGTGGTGGGGTATGTCTTTGCGATCCGCTCGGAGCGATTGATCTGCCGCGAAGTACAGGTGAACCTCGCCTATCGCTGGTTCTGCAGGCTTGGCATCGAAGATGCTATTCCCGACCATTCAGCGTTCTCGCGTGCCCGCAACGAGCGTTTCCGCGAGGGAGATGTTTTTCGCCATGTGTTTGAGCGGGTCGTCGAGGCGTGTATTGCGGCCGGTCTGGTTGGTGGTGAAGGCTTTGCAGTTGATGCGAGCCTGATTGCGGCCGACGCCAACAAGCGGCGCTCGATCGCGGGTCAGGATTGGCGCAGGGATCGCGATCCGGCGAGGTCCAGCCGCGCCGTGAAGGAGTATCTGGCGACTCTCGAAGACACGGCATGGGGTGCCGCTACGGAGGTTGTGCCGAAGTTCGTCTCGCCATCCGATCCCGCGGCGCAGTGGACCGGCGCACACAAAGGGGCGGCATTCTTCGCCTACTCTGACAACTATCTCATCGACATGAAGTTCGGCGTCATCTTGGACGTCGAGGCGTCTCGTGCCATTCGGCAAGCCGAAGTCGGTACCGCAAAGACAATGATCGAACGAACAGAGGAACGTTTTGGCCTCAAGCCGGAGCGGCTCGCGGCCGATACCGCTTATGGATCGGCGCCGATGCTGAACTGGCTGGTAGAGAAGGACATCGCGCCACACATTCCGGTCATCGACAAGTCAAAGCGCGAGGATGGCACCTTCTCGCGCAACGACTTTCGATATGATCCGGCCGGCGACGTCTACCACTGCCCAGGCGGAAAGCGGCTCGGGACAAGCGGCACAGCACACGAGGGCAAGACGCTCTTGTACCGCGCAAGCAAGCTCGACTGCGATGTTTGCCCGCTCAAACCGCAGTGCTGCCCAAAGGAGCCCTCACGCAAGATCCCGCGCGACGTCCATGAGCGCGCCCGAGACGTTGCACGCTCCTTCGCTGGCACCGAGGCCTTTGAACAGTCGCGACGTGAGCGAAAGAAGATTGAGATGCGGTTCGCACACCTGAAGCGCATCCTGAGGCTCGGCCGACTGCGACTGCGTGGCCCACGAGGCGCCCAGGATGAGTTTGTTCTGGCCGCCATCGCTCAGAACCTACGGCGGCTCGCGAGCCTGGTCGCGCGGCCGCCACCGGCACACACGGTGTACACCGCGTAGAGTTGCGTAGAGAGCGTCAGGGCCGGCAAACCAAAGCCGGTCGTCCTTGGCGAGATGGCCGAACAATCCATCGCGAGCAGCCGACTTTTGCAACAAAATCGGCCAATAAACAACATCCAAAGAAGTTCAGTTGACTACGTGCGGGCCTCAAAGTTCATGTTGAACGGCGTCTCGGTCGCGCGACCGAACTACTTAGAGCCCGCCCCTATAACGCATGCTCGCATGTCCAGCCCTTCTTAGCGGACGACTAGCAAATGCGACAGGGGATGCGAAGTATCGCCTTGGCCGACCAGCGCCGCTTGGGGATGGAAAAATCACACCCCCCGCTTCTTCAGACCGAGCCCCTCGAACTGCGTCTTCTGCTCGTCACTCAGGTTCCAACGGAAATCGTCGACCGCGTCGTTCACGCTGATGATCGCCTCTCTCATCGCTTCCAACCGCGCCTTTGCGGCCTTAAGGCGGGCCGGCGGGGTGAGCGCGTCCTTTGGCGGGCATGGGTTTAAGGCTTCCATGGTGCCCATCGTGGTATCCTGCACCACTTCGAGCGCTGCGCGTTGCGTATCGTTCAGTTTCAGGCTGGCGACGATGTCGTCGAGGGGCCATTGCTGGGCGACGAGCTGGCGGTATTGCTTTTCGGCCTGTTGCTCGTCTTGCGGTTCACGGCTCGCCTGGCAGGCGGCGTCCTGCATCTCCTTCAGCTTCGCGGCCGCAGCGTTAGCGCGGCGGTCGCGTTCGGGCGAGTTGAGCTGGGCCTTCTGTTCATCGCTTAGGAGATCGTAGAAGATTTTTGAAATGGCGGCATAACGGTCGCAACTGCGCTCAGCATCGCGTTGACGCGGCTCTGCATGGCCGCGAATCGCTCCAGCGCGGTGGTTGCGGTCTGTGCTGGACAGGAAGCGCGGATGGTGTTGCCGGCGGAAATCCAGGCGCTCGCGAGCTCGTCGAAGGCTGCGCGCTGCGCCTCGTTCGCCGCGACCGCCAGGCCGATCCGCTCGAGGGGAAGGCCGGTCGTCTCGGCGGTGTCGCCGCTACAGAATTCCTGCACCGAGGGCGCTTTGCGATGCCGCCTCCCGGCGGGGCGCTCGGCCGCAAACGCTGAGAGATCGCTCGCAGCGTAAGGCGAGAAGATCGCGGCGTAGAGATCGCCGTAGCCATAGGCCCAGAAGCCGCTGCCATCATTGAGAAGCGCGTAGTCATAGAGATCGCTATAGGCAAACGGCCAGAAGAGCGGACCGACCCAGCCGTATGAACCGTCGGAGTGCTGCCACCAGCCTTGCGCAGCTCGGCCGCCCTGCCAGCCGGCCAGCGCGGCGACGGCAGTGAGCTGCGCGCGCTCACTCGGGCCGATCGACTCGGCGGCGGGGCGAAGATCTTGCGGTCTTAGAGCAGCCATGCGGACGCGGCTGTGGCGCGCCGCCATGCGTGCGTGGCGGAGACCCGCGACCGACAGCACGCCGGCCATCGCGAAGCGCGCGACACTCACGGGGCCGCCAACGCGCAGGCGGAAACCCGCCTCGGCCGCGCTCGGCAGCGCTCCCAGAACGCCAATTGCAACGCCGGCCGCAGCCATTCCAAGGCGGGACTTTGACATGATCTCTCCCTCGGTCTCTCCCTTGGCGGTCCAGGCCACATCGCGTCACAAATATGACTCGCAGCGGAACCGAAAGTTCCTCCCGCCGTTTTCATTGGGTGAACCTGCGGTCAGGTCACGACGTCAACGGATTAGTC
The DNA here is from genome assembly GCF_054056795.1 of Bradyrhizobium sp. USDA 3315. Lineage (NCBI taxonomy): Bacteria > Pseudomonadati > Pseudomonadota > Alphaproteobacteria > Hyphomicrobiales > Nitrobacteraceae > Bradyrhizobium > Bradyrhizobium sp. USDA 3315. The sequence continues at coordinate 3,793,261 of NZ_JBSRYP010000001.1, forward strand.
GCGTCGAGTACACGCGCTGGGTCGAATCGTCATCGCGCTTTAGTTTGGTGTGTGATTCGCGCAAACGCGTTGTCGCGAGGGAAAGCCGCTTCGCACTTTTCCGGATCATGCTTTAGCGCACGTCGTCCTCGGTCGAATGCTCCTCCGTTTTCGGCGGCCAGGCGCCGCGCCGGACCAGCGCCTCGTGCAGGAGATGTGCACGCTGTTCGTCGCACCCGATGGCTGCAAGGTGGTCGAAGGTGCGATCAGCAAGGACGGCTGGTGCAAGGCCTTTGCCGCGGTGGATTGATCGGTGGATTGATCCTTCTCACAACTCCCGCGCATTCGAGAACGCGAACGAGGACACGCGCCGCGTCGTCTCGTCCAGGATCAGGGTGCGCGTGATCGGCGGCTCGGCGCGCTGGCTGCAATTCTCGCGCTCGCAAAGCCGGCAGTTGACGCCAATCGGGGTGCCCTCGACCTTTTCCAGATCCATGCCGGTGGCATAGACGAGTTTTGCCGCATGACGGATCTCGCAGCCGAGCCCGATCGCAAAGCGCGGCTGCGGCTGCGGGTAGGGCGCCACCGGCCGGCGCACCATCTGCGCGATCGAGAAGTAGCGCGTGCCGTCCGGCAATTCGATCACCTGGCTGAGCAGGCGATCCGGCATGTCGAAGGTCGAGTGCACGTTCCAGAGCGGGCAGGTGCCGCCGAACTTGGAGAACGGGAAGGTGCCCGAGGAAAACCGCTTCGACACGTTGCCGGCATTGTCGACGCGGAGCAGGAAGAACGGCACGCCGCGCGCGTTCGGCCGCTGCAGCGTGGTGAGGCGGTGGCAGACCTGCTCGAAGCCGGCGTTGAAGCGCTGCGCCAGCACGTGGACGTCGTAGCTCAAGGCTTCGGCGGCGGAATGAAACGCCTGATAGGGCATCATCGCGGCGGCTGCGAAGTAATTGGCGAGCGTGATGCGGTAGAGCCGGCGCGCGGTATCGTCGAGCGGACCGGCGCGGCTGACGATGGCGTCGATCGCGGCGCCGCACTCGACAAAGCCGATCTGCAGCGCAAGCTGGAAGCTGCGGCCGGAGCTGTCGACGAGTTCGGAGATCAAGAGCTGCCGGCGATGCCGATCGAAACGGCGCAGCGTCTCGCGCATCACGTCGACCGGCATCACGCGGGTCAGAATCGAATGTTTTTCGCGGAGGCGCGTGGTCAGCGCCGTGAACAGGCCTTCGGTCGGCACGTTGAGCTCGTCGCGCAAATTCTCCGCGGCGGTCTCGAGCTCCGGAAAATAGTTGCGGTTGGCCTCGATCAGGTCACGCACCCGCTCGATCGGATTGGCGTCGAATTGCGAGCCTTCGCGGTCGGCCATCTGCGCCGCCACCAGCGTCTCGCCGCGGCGCGCTTCGGTGTAGGCGGCGTAGAGCCGCTGCAGCGCATGCGTCACGCCGGGGCAGAGTTCGGCGAGGTCGCGCAGTTCCTGCTTCGGCAGGTCGATCTGCCGGAACAGGGGATCGGAGAAGATCTCGTTGAGTTCCGCGAAGAAGCGATCCTCGTCGGCGGTGGCGAGGTCGCGCAAGTCGAGGTCGTAGGTCTCGGCCAGCCGCAGCAGGATCTGCGCCGTCACCGGGCGCTGGTTGCGCTCGATCAGGTTGATGTAGGAGGGCGAGATGCCGAGCCCCTCGGCGATCTGGGTCTGCGACAGCCCCAATTGCTGGCGGATCCGCCGGAAGCGCGGACCGACGAACAGCTTCTTTCCGGATTCACCGGGCACGGGTTGGTCTCGATTGCCGCAGCAAATTCTGACCGCCTCGCCCCGCGCGCGCGGAAAGGCCGGATCGCATCGCCAGATGCGATCCGGGTGAGGGGGACTCTCCGCGAGTCTCGCTGCGGAAACAGCCCCTCACCCCAACCCTCTCCCCGTAAGGACGGGGAGAGGGAGAAGAAAAACCGGGCATGGCAGGCTTCCTGACCTATTTCGTGACAAAATTTACAAATCGACATTTATTACAAGTTCAGATGTTACATGACATCACCAATAAAAAACAAGGCATCTGTACGAACTTCGTGTTTTCGCGTTTATCTCCTGACACGCAGTTCGCAATGCTCTGTCAAGAATGTCGATGCGAGCAGGTTGCGGGGATCAAGGTGCAGGCGGCTGGGCAAAGGCAGCCCGATTTTTTGAAGGAGACTGACGATGAGCAAGGGCAGCAATTTCTGGGTGATCGGCGGCGAGTTCGGGTCGATGAACTTCCACAAGCTCGTCGAAGGCTCGGCCCAGGTCCGCGGTCCGTTCAAGACCCGCAAGGAAGCCGAAGAGTGCTGGAAGGAAGTCTCGGAAGAGAGCCGCCACAAGGCCGGCGTGCGCTTCTCCATCGTCGAGGAGCCGTCGCGGGTTTCGGCCTGAGCGAGCATGATCCGGAAAAGTGGGAACCGGTTTTCCCTCGCAACAAACGCAAGCGTTTGCGCGGAGATCATGCTCAACAAGAGATGACATCGCGATACGCAGTTGCATCCCAACGCAGCTAAGAAAACGTCCAAGGACGGCGGCCCCATCCGGTTCATCCGGGTGGGGTCGACCGCTTTTGGGACAGCGTCAGGCCGTTGATCTGGGGATAAGTGGCGGCCTAAGTGCTTGGGAACCAACGCCCTTTGCGGACATCTTGGTTGCTGATAGGTTAATGCACAGGAAACCCGTCACCACGAGACCGTAAGGCATGTCCGATCCGCAGAACACCGGCAGCGAGGCGCGCGAGATGCGGCCGACGTTGCGAGAGGCGCTGCGGCGGGCGCGGATCGAGGCGGCCGATCGCACCGGCGTCGTCGTCGAGTTGCGCGATGCCGAGGTCGCGCGGCTCGAAATCCTCAACGATGCGCTCGATCCGCTGTTCGCGCAGGTGCCGGACAAGGTCGATCTGTTCGACCGCGGCATCAGCCAGGGCGAGACGCCGCGGCTGTGGATCGACGTCGTCGCGCATGTGCTGATGGGGCGCGACAAGCGGATCTACCGCTTCGTGCAGGACACGAGGTTCGGCCGCATCGTGCTCGCCGAATCGCACGACGTGGCCGCGATCGTCGATGCCGTCACCGATTATGTCGCGCGCCGCCTGATCGAGCGCGAGCATGCGATGGTGGCAACGCCGCTTCCGGTTGCCGAGACGCCGGCGCCGCCCCCCGTGCCGGTGGCGCCGAGGCGCCGCGGCGGGATCGGCATGTTCGTGTTCGGCTTCGTCATGGGCGCGCTCGCGCTGTTCGGTCTCGCGCTGTATGCGAGCTTGCAAAACTTCTAGCCGCTCAAGGGGCGGGGCATCGTGGTCATAACACCCGCCTCGGCATTTTTCGGCGTCCTGGCGGCAGCCGCGGTGGTCGGCAGCGCGGTGCTGTTCGGCAAGTGGCAGACATTGCGGCGCGCCGAATACATCCGCACCTTTCACTGGCCGGCGGGCCTGTTGGCGCGGCTCGAGAAGCGTCACCCCGGCTTCACCCGCAAGGACAGTGCGCTGGTCTCGCGCGGCCTGCGGCAGTTCTTCCTCGCCTATCTGATGAGCGGCAAGCGCTACGTCTCGATGCCGTCGCAGGCGGCCGACGACCTCTGGCACGAATTCATTCTCTACACCCGCGAATACGACGCGTTCTGCCGCCGCGCCTTCGGCAGCTTCCTGCATCACACCCCCGCGGTCGTCCTGGTGAAGGAACGGCGCAGGAGCAATGAGGGGCTGCGGCGGGTCTGGTGGTACTGCTGCAAATACGAGAACATCGATCCGGTCAGGCCGACTCGGCTGCCGCTGCTGTTCGCGCTCGACGCCAAGCTGAGCATCGCGAACGGTTTCATCTATCACACCGACTGCGAGGCGCTGCGCCGCAGCGGCATCGGCGGCAGCAGTCCCTATTGCGGCGGCGATTTCTCCGACTCCTCGATCGACGGATCGTCAGCCGGCTTCGGCGATGCCGGCAGCGACGGGAGTGGCGGCGGCGATGGCGGTGACGGCGGTGGTGGCGGCGGCGACAGCGGAGGCGGCTGCGGCGGTGGGTGTGGCGGCGGCGGGGGCGGCGATTAGGAAAGTCGTGCTTGCTTCAATTCGCGAATGCCGGCGTGCTCGCCGAGCCCGCGCACGGTCTGCTCGCAGCGCCACGCATTGCCGTCACGCTCGATCGTGAACAAATTGTAGGCCGCCGCCGGATAGTGCTTGCGCGCCAGCGCCGATGCCGACGGCACGCCGATCGCCGGGATCTTCCGCTCCGGGCCGTCGAACCACATCGTCGAATGGATGTGGTCGTGGCCATGCAGCACCAGCTCGACGCCGTGGCGCCTGAGCAGCGCCAGCAGCTGATGCGAATCGGTCAGCCGCTTGGCGCGGCCGTCGGAGTGCAGCGGGTGATGCACCAGGAGGACGCGGAAGGCGTCCTCCCGCGACAGCTGCGCGAGAATCGCATCGAGCGCATCGAGCTGGGGATGGCCGAGCCAGCCGGTCGCCATCAGCGGCGGGGTCGGCACCGCCGAGGAGACGCCGATCAGCGCCAGCGGCCCGCGGCGGCGCACGAACGGAAAATGCGTTGCCGCGCCGTCGGCGTCGCCGCGCAGATAGTCGCCGAAGTGACTGACGAAGCGATGCCGGGTCGCGCGCACATAGGCGTCGTGGTTGCCGGGGACCACGGTGACGTCGGCAGGCGAACCTACCCCCTCCAGCCATTGCCGGGCCGGATTGAACTCGGCATCCAGTGCCAGATTGACCAGGTCGCCGGTCACGGCAATGTGGTCCGGCTGCTGCGCCTGCATGTCCGACACCAGCGCGTCGAGCACGTCGCGGCGGTGATATTTGTGACGGTTGCGCGTCCAGTTCAGATAGCCGAAGGCGCGCTTGCCGGCGAGATCGCGCAGCCGCGCCGCCGGCAGCGGCGGCAGATGCGGGTCCGACAGATGCGCGAGGCGGAACGCCGCCATCATGCGATTCCCTTCGGATTGTCCGCGAAAAGTGGCCGGCAGCCGGTCATGTCGTGCTATCCCGAACGTCCTGCCCTGTATTGGCAAGAGCCGCGCAGGCGCGCAAGGATCAAAGCACGGATCAAACACCATGATGTCGAGGGTTCAGTGACGGTCCTGCTCGATTTACGCAAGCGCTACGAGCCGCAGATCAGATGGGTGTTTCATTTCTACTGGCGGCTGGTCCGCAGCATGACGCTCGGGGTCCGTGCCGTCGTGCTCGATGCCGACAACAGGGTGTTCCTGGTCAAGCACAGCTACGTCCATGGCTGGTATCTGCCCGGCGGCGGGGTCGAGGTCGGCGAAAGTTTTATCGAGTCGCTGCGGCGCGAATTGGAGGAGGAGGGGCGGATCGAGCTCAAGGGCGAGCCGGTGCTGCACGGCATCTTCCACAACAGCCACGTCTCGCCGCGCGATCATGTCGCGGTCTACGTCGTCAGGAACTACCGGCAGGACCGCCTGCCGGAGCCGAATCGCGAGATCGTGGCCTGCGGCTTCTTCGATCCGGCTGATCTGCCCGACGAGACCACCCCGGGCACGCGGCTGCGGATCGCGGAGGTGCTCGAGGGCCAGCCGCCGACGGCGACATGGCGGTGATGGACCGCGCCCGCGCCAGATGCTATCCCGCGCCCCACAATGACCGAATTGTCCCTGACCATCCTGCCCGAGACCCCGAAAGACGCCCAGGCGATCGAGCGTCTGCACGAGCGCACCTTCGGGCCCGGCCGCTTCGTGCTCAGCGCCTACCGGCTGCGCGAGCATGTCGATCATTTGCTCGATGTCTCCTTCACGGCGCGGATCGGCACGCTGCTGGTCGGCTCGGTGCGCCAGCTGCCGGTCACGATCGGCGATACGCCGGCCCTGATGCTTGGGCCGTTGACGGTCGAGCCGCCGTTCCGCAGCCGCGGCGTCGGCCGTGCGCTGCTCGAGCGTGCGATCAACGACGCCCGCGCCAAGGGCCATCGGCTGATCGTGCTGGTCGGCGACGAGCCATACTACGCACGGGTCGGCTTCAAGCCGGTCCCGAAGGGACGAATGACCATGCCCGGCCCGGTCGATTACAGTCGCCTGCTTGTCATGGAACTGGTCGACGGCGCGGCCGAGGGCGTGTCCGGGCCGATCCAGCCGGACTGGAGCAAGGCGATCTGACTCCGCGCGAGCGGTGCCGGAACGGTTGCGCACCATCGGAAACTGAAGCACAGTTGAGGCAAGCGCCGGGACAAGACCGGCGCATGTCATATCAACAGGGAGAGTGCGCGCCATGATCAAAGTCAGTGTGATGTATCCGAACAATCCAGGCGCACGCTTTGATCACGACTATTATCGCGACAAGCACATGCCGCTGGTGAAGGCGCGCCTCGGCGACGCGTGCAAATACTACACCGTCGACAAGGGTCTCGCCGGGGGCGCGCCGGGGCAACCTGCAACCTATGTCGGAATGTGCCACATCTTCTGCGACTCGGTTGAGGCCTTCGCGGCCGGCATGGGCAAGCACGCCCAGGAGATCATGGGCGACATCCCGAATTACACCGACCAGCAGCCGGTGATCCAGATCAGCGAAGTCGTCGTCGGCCACTGACGACACAAGCGTTAGAGTTTGATCCCTCTGCCGCTGGCGGCAGAGGGATACGCTTGGCTCAGAACTTCAGATTGGCGAACGCCCGCACGCCGAGGCCCGGCATAAGCACCTCGTCCTTGGTATAGGAAACGGAGTTGCGGATGTTCTGGTTGAGCAGGTTGTTGCCGGCCAGACCAAGCGTCATCTCGCGCGCGCCGATCCATGACGAATTCAGCTTGGTGTTGTAGGTGATCTCCGCGTTGAGGAGATTGTAGCCCGCGGTCGGGGTCTCTCCGATGACAGCGATGTCGTTCTGCGCGAAGGCGTGCACCAGATTGATGCGGGTCAGCCAGTTGCTGTCGCGCCAATAGAAGCCGCCGCCAAGCCGCACCGGTGGAATCCGCGGCACGTTGCTGCCGTCGGTGAAGGTGGCGCGCACCACGTCGAACTGGTTCTCGATGCCCCAGATGCCGCCGTTGAGCGGGCCGATGTCGAACTGGCTCTGGAATTCGGCGCCGCGGAAGATCGCGTCGCGCTGCGAATAAACCGCCTGCCGCGCCTCATTGTTGGGATCGCCATTGCCGCAGGAGTCGAAATCGTCGCCGCACATCACCCCGGTCAGGCGGCGATAGATGAAGTTGCTGAAGCGGGTGTAATAGGCGGTGGCCTCGAAGCGGAACGGTCCGGTCGCCTTGCGCAGGCCGATCTCGACCGATTTCGCGGTCTCGATGGTCAGGTTCGGATTGCCGATGTCGAATGTCGCGGTCGCATCATGCGCGCCGCGCGAGAACAGCTCCGCAGGCTTCGGCGCGCGTTCGACATATTGCGCGGTGATGCTGCCGACGAGATCGCCGGGCAGGTTCTGCAGCAGCCCGATGCTGCCGCTGACCGGCGTGTAGGACGGATTGCGTGCGATCGAGCTCTGCGGTACGCCGTCAGGCAGATAGTCCGCCGGGAAATTCGGCATCGATCCGTGCAGGTCGACATGCTCGATGCGGCCGGCGATTTGCGCCTTGGTCGAATCCGTGAATTTGAATTCGTTGAACACGTAACCCGCGACGCGGTTGTTGTTGTTCGGACTCCACAGCCCGTTGAACAGCGAGCCCGGATCGTCCGGGCTCGGCGCGGTCAGCTCCTGATGCCCGGCCTGCACGCCGAACGCCGTCGTCACCGTGGCGAAGCGCGCGTTGAACGGCATCATCTGGACCTCGACGCGGGCTTCCTGCTCCTTGTTGGTGAAGGTCTGCCGCACGCCGTCGCTGAACGGGTCGGTCGGATCGGCGAGGCCGAGCTCGTTGTGGCGATAGTCGGTCGCGCCGACCCAGAACCGCACCGCGTCGATCGCAGCAGTATCGGGCCGATACTCGCCCTTGACGGCGATCTTGGTCTGGTGCGCGTCGATCCGGGTCTGGTGATCGGCGCCGTCGGTGCCGGGGATGTGGTAGAGCGAGTCGTTCTGGGTGATCGCCGCGCCGATATAGCCGCCCTGGAAGAAATAGGAGGCGCCGACCGACGCGCCGTCCGACTGCGTCGCGGAGTTCGGCTGGCGGCCGTTGAATGGCTGGCCGGGCACAAATAAATAGGGATAGCTCGGGATGCTGTAGTCGCTGGTGGTGCGGCCATAGACGTCGGCATGCACGGCGACATTGTTGCCGCCGGCGTCCAGCAGCATGCCGCCCTCGACGCCGCGGTTGACCGAGCTCACCGAGGTGCGGGTCTCGACATTGAGGCAACCCGGCGCGCCAGCGTCGGCCAGCGGCGCCTTTACCGGCAATCCGTAGCTCTGGAACGGCGCCGCCGCGCAGGTCGGCATCGCATCGGGAATCCGGTTGTTGGTGGCGCTGACGACGCCGCCGATCGAGGTCGAGCCGTAGCGCAGCGCGGCCGGGCCGCGCACCACTTCGATCTGGTTGGTCGAGAGTGGATCGATCGGGACGAAATGATCCTCGCCGAGATCCGACACGCCGCCGCCGCCGAGACCGTTTTCGACGATACCGACGCGATTGACGTCGAGGCCGCGGATGATCGGCCGGCTCGACGCGCCGGGCGCGAAGCTCGAACCGGTGATGCCGGGTTTGGAAAACAGGAGGTCGCCAAGCGTGGCGCTGCCGGAGCGCCGCAGTTCCTCGTTGGGTATCACGGTGACGGTGGCGAACTGATCGGTCACCACGGGCAGCACGCCTTGCTGCGGTGCCGGTGCGGGCGCCGCAGGCGCCGGTTGCGCGGCCGCGGCGCGTTCGCGATTGCGGCCCGGCGCGGCCCGGACAATATGGCTCGGCGTGCGCGTTGGCGCCGTCCGGTGCCGTTGGATCGGGCTCGGTGCCGTCACGGTGATGTCAGGGAGTTGCGTCGGCGTGTCGTCGGCCAGGGCATTGTGGCTCATCGCGCCCAGCAATAGCCAGCTCACGCTCCCGATGTGGAGTGCTCGTTTCTTCTGAAGTGTCATTGTCCCGATCCAGGCCCGTCGAAATGACGGATCGATTCCGATTTGCCCCATCGGCGCAGGTCGCGAATGTGGCGCGGCCGTCCGCTCAGGGCGTGCAGCAATCAGTCGATGTCAGGACAGGGGAGGTGCGCGGGAGTGGAAGGCCGCCGGCGCCGATTTCAGATGGGCGAATTCGGCATTGGTAGTGCGGAACAGAAGCTCGATGGCTTCCGGCAGCAAAAGCACCGGCGGCGCCGTGAACAGCATGCTGCTCGCGAGCGAGATGACGGCGCAGATCGCGCAATTGTCGGCCGGATGCCGCTCGTTGTCGTGATTGGCGGGCTGGGTCGTCCCGGTCACCTGGACCGCGAGGTCCGGCGTCGCCGAGGTCCCGATATAGGCGAGATCGACCAGCGACAGCCCGGTCTGGACTGCGGGCGCCGCTTGCGCAGCCGCGATCGGATGGAAATGCCCGAACGACAGCATGAACTGGACGGCGAGCGCGAACAGCGCCAGCCGCGAGCCAGTCTTGATGTGTCGCCGGAACCACTGCATGTCTGATGACGCCCGCCCAATCGGGAGCGCGTCAACACCCCAGCGCCCCGATGTTACATTATAACATCGGATGGCGTCCGCGATGTCAACCGGCGTTCAGACAAACCGTGTCGATGCATTGCCTGTGTGTGCTTGATGCAACGCAGACGTGAGCCCGGCCGGGCTCAGCGTCCCTCGCGCAGCCATGTTGCCGCGAATGCGCCGAGCAACAGCAGCAGGCCGACCAGGCCGCCGAACATCGGCAGCACGCCGACACCCTTGACGACGCTGGCGTCGCGCATCTTGACGCCGAGCCAGCCGTCGCCGCGGAAGATCGAGGAGGAGCGCACCGGCACGACGCGCGGCATATCGAGGCTCGAACCGTCGACGATGCGCCGTGCATCGCCGCCGGTCGCCTGCGCCAGCGGCTTCAGCATGTCGGTGGTCGAGGTGACCTCCGAGAATTCCTTCGGGTTGGTCGGGCCGACATTGATCAGCGCCTTCAGCGTGCCGTCGGTGGCCTGCCACAGGCCGAGCTCGTTGGCGGGCAGCGTCGCGCGCCACTCGCCGGGATCGCCGGCGGTGAGCGTCAGTTCATGCGTGGTGCCGCTCGGCGACGTCACGGTGACCGGCGAGACGGTGTCGGCCATGGTCTGGCGCACCACCATGAGATCCTTGCCCTGCACCTGCATGCGCAGCGCCTCTTCGTCGAGGTCGGGCTGCTTCATCAGCCAGTGCGACACCCGCCGCAACAAATCGAGATGCGGGCCGCCGCCCTCGTAGCCGCGCGCCCACAGCCAGATGTGGTCCGAGAGCAGCAGCGCGACGCGGCCTTCGCCGAAGCGCGACAGCAGCAGCAGCGGCTTGCCGTCGGCTCCGGTCATGACCGGCGGATTGATCGCGTTGCGGGTATCGACGGTGCGGAAGAACCGGCTCCAATGCGGCGGCTCGGCATTCGAGCCTTCCAGCCCGCGCGTCACCGGATGGCGCTTACCGGCATCGCTCAGATGCGCGTAGAACGGCTTCTCGGTCACGCCGACCGGTTCGGCCGGCAGCACGGAGTCCAGCGGCGTGCGCCAGATGCTGGTGGTCGAGGCGTAGTCGGGGCCGGCGGAGACCAGCACCGCGCCGCCGGCGCGGACATAGCGCGCGATGTTGTCGAAATAGGCGATCGGCAGCACGCCCTGGCGGGCGTAGCGGTCGAAGATGATCAGCTGGAATTCGTTGATCTTCTGCTGGAACAGCTCGCGGGTCGGAAATGCGATCAGCGACAGCTCGTTGATCGGCGTGCCGTCCTGCTTCTCCGGCGGACGCAGAATGGTGAAGTGAACGAGATCGACGCTGGGGTCGGACTTCAGGAGGTTGCGCCAGGTGCGTTCGCCGGAATGCGGCTCGCCGGACACCAGCAGCACGCGCAGCTTGTCGCGCACGCCGTCGATCGCGACCACGGCGCGGTTGTTGACCGGCGTCAGCTCGTTCTCGAGCGGCGAGGCCTCGATCTCGACGATGTTGGGCCCGGCGTGCTTGATGTCGATGTCGACGCTCGAGGTCTGGCCGCTGGTCAGCGTGCGCTCGTTGATCACTTCGCCGTCGCGGCGGATCGTGACCTTGGCGCGCTCGCCGGTGACGCCCTGGTCGTCGAGCCGAAAGGTGATGGTCTGGGTCTGGCCGACGATGCCGAAGCGCGGCGCGGCGGTGATCGCGATGCGGCGGTCGCGCTCGTCCTTGCGGCCGGTGATCAGCGCATGCACCGGCGCCTGGAAGCCGAGCGCCTGGGCGTTGGCGGGAATGTCGTGCACGCGGCCATCGGTGATCATGAAGGCGCCGGCGACGCGCTCGACCGGAACGTCCGACAGCGCCGACGTCAGCGCGCCGAACAGTTTTGTGCCATCGGTCTCGCCATCGGCCTGACCGGCCTCGACGACGCGGACCTCGAGGCCCTTGATCTGCTTCAGGCTGTCGACCAGCGCCTGCCGCGCCTTGTCGGTCTCCTGGTTGCGCGTGCCGAAATTCTGGCTCGGGCTCTTGTCGACCACGACGGCAGCGACCGAGGACAGCGGCTCGCGGTCCTCGCGGGTGAAGGAGGGATTGGCCAGTGCCAGCAGGATCAGCGCCAGCGCCGCGACCCGTACCGCGGCGCCCCGCGCGCGCGACACCAGCAGCAATACGGCAATGACGACGATCGCGCCGAGCGCAAGCCACAGCACGAGCGAAGGAACCAGCGGTGTGAACGCGATACCGTAGTTCATGACGTCACTCCGTCATTCCGGGGCGATGCGAAAGCATCGAACCCGGAATCTCGAGATTCCGGGTCTGGTCCTTCGGACCATCCCGGAATGACGGTGTTGGCAGCTGAAGCACTTGCATCTCTATTGTCCCAGCCGCTCGATCAAGGCAGGCGCGTGCACCTGGTCGGCCTTGTAGTTGCCGGTCAGCGTGTACATCACGATGTTGACGCCGGCGCGGAAGGCGAATTCGCGCTGGCGCGGCTCGCCCGGCGTTAGCGGCAGCATCGGCTGGCCGTCGGGGCGGATCGCCCAGGCGCCGGCGAGGTCGTTCGACGTGATGATGATCGGCGAGACGCCGTCGCCGCCGCGCGCCGGGCGCTGCGCAGCCTCGTCGTCGTCCTCGCGCGGCAGCGCCTCGACCCAGGTCTGGCCGGAGTTGAAGCGGCCGGGGAAGTCGCGCAGCAGATAGAACGTCTTGGTCAGCACGTGCTCGCGCGGCACCGGTTCGAGCTCGGGTACGTCGAGGGTCGACAGCAATTCGCGCAGCGTCTGCATGCCGGGCGTTTGCGATGAGCCGTTGTCCCCCGGCGGCGCTTCGACGGCGTCACGGGTATCGAAGATGACGGTGCCGCCCTGCTTCATGTAGGCGTCGATCTTGTTGATGGCGTCCTGCGGCGGCTTCGGCGCGCCCGGCACGATCGGCCAGTAGATCAGGGGGAAGAAAGCCAGCTCGTCGCGCGCGGGATCGATGCCGACGGGATCGCCGGCTTCCAGCGCGGTGCGCTGTCCGAGGAACAGCGTCAGTCCGGACATCCCCGCCTTGACGATGGAATCGACATCGGCATTGCCGGTCACGACGTAGGCCAGCCGCGTCTGCGACACCGCCTTGATGGCGAAGTCGTCGCTGCTGGCGTTCTGCGCGCGGCTCGGCGAGGGCACCATCGTGGTCGCAAGGATGAAGGCCAACGCGAGCGCGGCCGGTGCCGCGCGCCGCCGGATCAGCGCGGCAAGGCCGCCGCCGAGCATGGCCACCACGATCGCATCGAGCAGGAACAGCGCCAGCGCCGTCGACAGCATGATGCCTCTCAAATCGCGCGGCTCGGCGTTGGTGTAGCTCGCACGCGTCGCGCGCAGGGCCGAGGTGTCGAGCGGCGCGATGCGATCGGCGGAGGCGAGCGTGTTGACCGCGATCGGGCTCTCGGCAGTGCCGTAGAAGCCGGGCGGATGGTCGGCCGTGCCGCGATCGCGATAGTCCGCCGACATCGGCTTGGCGCTCGAGGGCGGCGGGCCGAAGACGCCGAAGCCGTCGAGCGTGCGCAGCGGCGCAACCGTCTCGGCATTGGGATCGCTGGCGACGCCCGGGCCGGGCTTCGAGGTATAGCCGGACATGTCGATCAGCCGGCGCAGCATCTCGACGAAGGTGCCGGACATCGGCAGATCCGACCAGCGCATGTCGGCGCCGACATGGAACAGGCTGACCACGCCCTTGCCGCGACGCTCGCCGGTGACCAGCGGCGTGCCGTCCTCCAGCGAGGCCCAGCTCTTGGTCGAGAGCACGGCGTCGGGCTCGGCCAGCACCTGGCGGTTGACGGTGATGTCCTTCGGCACGGTGAGGCCCGAGAACGGGCCATCGGCGGCGAACGAGGCCATGTGCTGCGGCTTCTCCCAGGTCAGGCTGCCGCCGAGCGTGCGTCCGCCGCGGCGGAGCTTGACGGGAACGAGGTCGTCATCGGCCTGGGCGAGGCGCGGACCTGCGAAGCGCACCAGCACGCCGCCTTGCTCGATCCAGGCATTGAGCCGGTCGCGGATCTCCGGCGACAGCGTGCCGACGTCGGCCATCACGATCATCGGCAACCGCTGGTCGAGGAATTGCCCGATCACCTGCTGTGGCGCGCCGCGATCGCCGAGCCTGACATCGGCAAATGGCGATAGCGCGCGGGAGAGATAGAAGGTCGACGCCAACAGCGGCTGCGCGGTGTCGTTACTCGCACCCGAGACCACGCCGATGGCGCGGCGGCGCCAGCGCCGGTCGAGCAGCTGCACGGCGCCGGCCGAATGCTCGCCGGAAATTTCGAGCCGTGCGATGTCGTTGCGCAACTCGACCGGAAGATCGAAGGCGGCTTCGGTCTCGCGATCCTGCGGTCCGAATGTGTAGCGCGCCTCGCCGATCGGCGAGCCCTTGGCGTCGACCGCGCGCACCGTTCCCGCCGCGATGCCGCTCTCGGTGCGCAGCACCTTCACCGTCATCTTGGCGGCGGCGTTCTCGGCCGCGACCAGCGCCTGCGCCGACTGCGCTCCGCCCGCATAGATCGTCAGATTGCGGCTTTCGATCACCTTGCCGAGCCCCTCGGTGAATTCGCTGCCGCGTCCGGTGTCGACGCCGTCGGACAGCCAGGCGATGTCGCAGTCGCCGGTCGACTTGAGGAAACGTCCAAGCGCGCCGAGAGTTTCAACCCGATCGACCGAGTAGGGCTTCGGCGCGAGCTGGCGCAGCGCGACGCGCGCGGCGCCGGCCGGCATCAGCGTGATGTCGCGCGCGGGCTCGGACAGCGGCACCAGCGCGACGCCACGGCGGTCGCTGTCGGCGTTGGCGATCAGTTCGTCGGCGGCCCTGATCCGCGCGTCCCAGCTCGAGGCCGCGCTCCAGCCGTCGTCGAGCAGGATCACCAGCGGCAATTTACCGGCGGCAACGCCGGTCTGCGGATTCCAGATCGGGCCGGCAGCGGCGAAGATGACGAGCGCGGCGGCGGCGAGCCGCAGCAGCGTCAGCCACCACGGCGTGCGCGACGGCGTCTCCTCCTTGGGCGCGATGTCGAACAACAGCCGCGTCGGCGGGAATTCGATCCGGCGCGGCCGCGGCGGCATCACGCGCAACAGCCACCACAGCGCCGGCAGGCTGACCAGCCCCAGCAGCAGCAGCGGTTCGGCGAAGGAGAGGGGGAGGCCTGCGATCATGCGCTGCGTCCCGCCTTGACTATTGAGCGGCCACCGCCCTTGCTCACCATCATGCCGGCATGCAGGAACAGCAGCAGCTCGGCCTCGGAGCGGCTGGTGGTGTGGGTCGAGAACAGCCAGTCGAGCCGATTGGTCTCGCCGCGGATCTGGTCGCGATGCAGCGCGACCCGGGCGACATAATCGCTCGCCCAGCTCTCGGCGCGGCCCGCGGTGATGACGCTGCCGATCTCCGGCTCGACGAATTCGACCCGGCCGGAATAGGGGAAGGTCTCTTCGGCGGGATCGACGACCTGGATCAGGGTGCCGTGCGCGCCGGAGGAGGAAAGCCCGGCCAGCATCGCCGTGATCTCCGTGATCGGCGACCAGAAATCCGACAACACGACGACTTCGGCCAGCGACGATGGCACGAAGGACGGCGGCAGGCTCGCGCGCGTCGTCTCGTCGTGCAACATCGCTTCCGCCATCTTGTCGATCACGTTGAGGCTTGCGGTCGGGTTCAGCAGGCCGGGAATGCCGACGCGTTCTCCGCCCGCAACGAGCAGCTCGGCGAGCGCGAAGGCTACGATCAGTCCGCGCTCCAGCTTGCTGTCGCGCGCCTCGCGCGAGGCAAAGGCCATCGACGGCGAGCGGTCGGGCCAGATCCACACCGTGTGCGCGGCTTCCCACTCCTGCTCGCGGACATAGAGATGGTCGTCGCGCGCCGAGCGGCGCCAATCGACGCGCTGCGACGGCTCGCCGGAGACGAAGCGGCGGTATTGCCAGAAATTCTCGCCCGAGCCGGCGCGGCGGCGGCCGTGCAGGCCATGGATGACGTTGGCAGCGACACGGCGGGCCTCAAGCACCAGACGCGGCAGCGATGCGGCGAGCGTTCGGCTTTCGCCATCGGCACGTCGAACCGCAAGGATCTCCTCGTTCTGGTGCCTGTTGTCTGCGGCCATCAACCGATCCGGGTCTTCAGTTGCTTGATCACGTCGGGAATGGTGCGGCCCTCGGCGCGCGCCGAGAACGTCAGCGCCATGCGGTGCTTGAGCACGGGCTCTGCGAGATCGAGCACATCGTCGATCGACGGCGCGAGTCTCCCGTCGAGCAATGCACGGGCACGCACCGCGAGCATCAAGGCCTGGCTGGCGCGCGGACCCGGGCCCCATGCGATCAGCTTGCCGGCCTCGCCGCCCTCGGTGCCGGGACGCGCGGCGCGGACCAGCGTCAGGATCGCCTCGACCACGGAATCACCGACCGGCAGGCGGCGCACCAGGCGTTGCGCGGTGAGCAGCGTCTCCGCGTCCATCGACGGCTTGGCCGCGGCCTCTTCGGCGCCGGTGGTTTCGAACAGGATGCGCCGCTCGGCGTCGCGATCGGGATAGTCGACGTCGATTTCCATCAGGAAGCGGTCGAGCTGCGCCTCGGGCAGCGGATAGGTGCCTTCCTGCTCGAGCGGGTTCTGCGTCGCGAGCACGTGGAACGGCTTTGGCAAATCATGCCGCGCGCCGGCAATGGTGATGTGCTGCTCCTGCATGGCTTGCAGCAGCGCCGACTGGGTGCGCGGGCTGGCGCGGTTGATCTCGTCGGCCATCAGCAACTGCGCGAACACGGGACCTGCGATGAAGCGGAACGAACGCTTGCCCGCCGAGCTCTCGTCGAGCACTTCGGCGCCGAGAATGTCCGACGGCATCAGGTCGGGGGTGAACTGAATGCGCTTGGCATCGAGGCCGAGCGTGACGCCGAGGGTCTCGACCAGCTTGGTCTTGGCGAGGCCGGGCACGCCGATCAACAGCGCGTGGCCGCCCGACAGAATCGTCACCAGGGTGTTTTCGATCACCTGCTCCTGGCCGAAGATGACGGTGGAGACCGCTTCCTTGGCGGCCTTGATCTGGCCCGCGACCTGCTCGGCCGAACGGACGATCACATCCTCCAGTTTCTCGACGCTGTCTGCACCAGCCATTCGATCCGCTCCTTTTTGACGATGCGCGCACATCGGCGCGTCGTCATCATCTGTCGTCATCTCGGCCCTCATGCTAAACCTGAGCGAAGGCCATGTATTCGTTGAATTAAACTATCCCCACCTTATCGGTGTTTCAGGGTATGAACGGCATCACGATGTGGCGAGAATGACATCCCGATCACATCTCAGGATATGTGCACCAAACGTGCCAGATTGAAGGTAGGAAACCTTAAGGCAAACAATGGCGAAGCAAGGGCAGAGCGATTCCGGCAGGGAAACTACGGGCCTCGGGAGCAAGGGTCTCGAAGGGCTCACCACGGCCGCCAATCAAGCTGCGACATCGGGTCCGGCCGGACGCAAGGGCCTGCCGCCGGTTCACCTGTGGAATCCGCCATTCTGCGGCGATCTCGACATGCGAATCGCGCCTGACGGCACCTGGTTCTACATGGGAACGCCGATCGGCCGCCCCGCGCTGGTGCGGCTGTTCTCCACGATCCTGAAGCGCGAGGACGGCAAGCACTTTCTCGTGACACCGGTGGAGAAGGTCGGCATCCGCGTCGATGACGCGCCGTTCCTTGCCGTGGAAATGCAGGCCGGGGAAGACGCGCGCGGCCGCCTGCTCAGGTTCCGCACCAATGTCGACGATTGGGTCGATTGCGAGAAAGGCCACGGCCTCAGATTCGAGGCGGCCGAGGACGGCGGATTGACGCCCTATCTGCACGTCCGCGCCGATTTGTGGGCCAAGGTCACCCGCGCGCTCTATTACGATCTGGTTGACATGGGCGAGCAGCGGATGGTCGATGGTCAGGAGATGTTCGGCATCGAGTCCGGCGGCGAGTTCTTCGCGATGGCCGATGCCAGTCAGGTGAGGGACGCACTTTGAACGAGCCGTTGCTGAAGGTGGAGCCGGCGACGATCAGCTCGACGGAATTCTTCGCGCGGGCCCGCACGCGGCTCACTTTCGATGTGCCGCCGGGCCTGGTCGATCCGCATATCATTCCGCGCACCGGAGATTCCGGCAACGACCGCATGCTCGAGATCGTGGCGCAGGAGCAGCCGGTGCGGCCGGCCGCGGTGCTGATCCCGGTGGTCGATCATTCCGAGCCGACCGTGCTGTTGACGCAGCGCTCGCCCAATCTGTCGAGCCATGCCGGCCAGATCTCGTTTCCCGGCGGCAAGATCGACGCCACCGACGCTTCGCCGCTCGATGCCGCGCTGCGCGAGGCCTGCGAGGAAGTCGGGCTGAAGCGGGAATTCATCGACCCGGTCGGCTATCTCGACCTTTATGGCACCGCGTTCGGCTTCCGCATTCTGCCGACGGTCGCGAAGGTGAAGCCGGGATTCACGCTTGCGATCAACGAGGCGGAGGTGGTCGATGCGTTCGAGGTGCCGCTCGCCTTCCTGATGAATCCCGAGAATCATCAGATCCACACCAAGGAATTCCGCGGCATGGACCGGTCCTATTACGCGATGCCGTTCGCCGAGCGCTACATCTGGGGCGCGACCGCGGGCATTCTGCGCGTGCTGTATGAGCGGATCTATCTGTCATGATCCGCACGGTATTGACCGAGATCGGAATCTTTCTGGTCCCGTTCGCGGTCTATGCCATCTTCCTCATCGCGACGCGGTCCGGCGTGACGCTGCCGGCGTCATGGCCGCTCGACATGATCGCAAAGCTGACGCTGGTGGCGCTGGTGATGGTCATCGTGAGCTTCGTGCTGTTGGCCGAGTTGACTGGCGCGCCGCCGAATTCGACCTACGTTCCAGCCCATATCGAAAACGGCAAGCTGGTGCCGGGAGTTGAGAAATGAGCGAGGTGCGCCTGTTGTCCGACGCGCCATGGCTCGCTTCCGGGCCTGCGGCGCGCGTGCTCGGCCTGCTCAACGCCGACGGCGAGGAAGCCCGAGTGATCGGTGGGGCCGTGCGCAACGCCTTGATGCGGATTCCGCTCGCCGACATCGACATTGCCACCACGGCGCTGCCTGAGGAGGTGATCCGCCGCGCCAAGCGGGCGGGCATCAAGAGCGTGCCGACCGGTATCGAGCACGGCACGGTGACCCTGGTCGTCGACAGCCAGCCCTTCGAGGTGACGACGCTGCGCGAGGATACCGAGACCTATGGCCGCAAGGCCAGGGTGGCGTTCGGGCGCGACTGGGTGCGTGACGCCGAGCGGCGCGACTTCACCATCAACGGCCTGTCGGTCGACGCTTCGGGCGTCGTGCACGATCACGTCGGCGGCCTCGCCGACATCGAGGCGAGGCGCGTGCGCTTCATCGGCGATCCCGCGCAGCGGATTGCCGAGGACTATCTGCGCATCCTGCGCTTCTTCCGTTTCCATGCCGCCTATGGCGCGGGCGAGGTCGATCGCGCCGGCTATCTCGCCTGCATCGGCGGGCGCGCCGGATTGGCCGGCCTGTCGGCCGAGCGGATCCGCATGGAGATGCTCAAGCTCGTGGTCGCGAACGGCGCCGCAAGTGCAGTGGTCGCGATGGGTGACGGTGGCTTGCTGCAGCCGCTGTTCGGCGGCGTCGCCTATACCGGCCCGCTTGCGGCGATGATCGAGATCGAGCGGCTGATGAAGCTCGCGCCGAGCGCGATGCGAAGGCTCGCCGCGCTGACGGTCGCCGTGACCGAGGACGCGCGGCGTATCGCCAGCCGGCTGCGGCTCTCCAACGCCGAGGCCAAGGCGCTCGATTCGATGGGCCATCGCTGGTGGCGCCTGCCCGGCATGGACGAGGCGCATGCCAGGCGCAGGCTGTACCGGCTCGACGAGGAGCCGTATCGCGACCGGGTGCTATTGGCCTGGGCGCGAACCGGCGCGGGCCGCGATGTCGATCAGTGGCGCGAGCTCGCCACGCTGCCAGAGCGCTGGCGCGCGCCGCACTTTCCGTTGCGGGCATCGGATTTCATCGCGCGCGGCATTGCCGAGGGACCGGCGCTCGGACATGTCCTGACCCTCGCGGAGGATGCCTGGTTGGCCGCGGACTTTCCGCTGGAGCCGAAGATACTGTCCGATATCGCCGACCAGACCGCGGCCCGTTTCACCCGCGACCATCGGCTTTGAATTCTCTTTGAGTTTTCTCTGAGTTTTCTCGCCGACGTCTCGATGCCGCCGTGATCAGCGGCGGCACGGTGACGATCGGCTGAACGACGATCGGTCGAACGTCGCATGGAGGCGATGCTGCCGGCATCTGCCAGTCAGCATCGCGCCAACGGATCTCACGCCGCCTTGCGCTTCTTCTTGCGGTCGCCGTCGTCGTCTTCGTCCTCGTCGTCCTCTTCTTCCGCGTCGTCCTCGTCTTCGTCGTCTTCCTCTTCATCGTCCTCCGGATCGAGCTCGGTCGATTCGAGTGCGACAAGCGGCAAGGTTTTGCGAAACAGATCGCCGTCCGTACCCATCCACAGGCACGCGACCTTGTCCTCGTCGATTTCGACGACCGTGATCGGATGGCCGCCGGACTTCAGCATGACAACATCGCCTGGTTTCAGTTCCATGATTTTCCCTCCGCGCTGGATGACGCGGGCGGCAGGCTAGCGACCGGTGATGACAGCCAAATCACGGCCGGCGCCAGCTTCAATGGAATTGACGTGGAAAACGGCCGCGATGCGCTATTTGCGCGCGGCAGGAACCAGTTCGCTCAGCGAGCGGATGATGCGGTCGGGCTTGATGGTCGATCCCGGCGGCAGCCCGACACCGTGCACGTCCATCCAGATCGCATAGATGCCAAGCCGCTGCGGCGCCACGACTTCCCACTCGAGATTGTCGCCGATCATCCAGGTGTCCAGTGCGGTGACGCCGAGCGCTTCCATCGCGTGCAGGTAGGCGCGCTCCTCCGGCTTGCCGAAGCCGTGCTCGCCCTCGATCTGGATGTGATCGAAACGATGGCCGAGCGCGAAGCGCTCGACCTTGGCGCGCTGCATGTCGGCGGCGCCGTTGGTGACCAGCGCGAGCTTGATGCCAAGCGCCTTCAACGCATCGATCGCTTCATGCGCGCCGGGGAAGACGAACATCTCCTCCTCGCGGTAGGCAGTGAAGCGATCGGCGATGCGGTCGGCGAGAACGTCGGGCAGCGCGCGGTGACCGGCCGCCGCAAGCGCCGCGAAGCCGCCCTTCACGGTGAGCCGCCGCGCCTCGCCGAGCTTGATCCGCCAGATCGGCTCGGCGGTCGACCAGAATTGCCTCGCGTACGCCAACAGCGCCGTCGCGACCTGATCCGGGGGCAGGGGCGCCAGCTCCGCGGCGAACTCCGTGGTGATCGTGTTCCAGGCGATCTCGGGGCGTCCATAGGCCGACAGGATGGTGTCATCCATGTCGATCAGCATCGCGCGCGGCAGGTTCATCACGGCCATTTCACCTCCGGCGGCAGCGACGACAGGATCGAATCCACATTGCCGCCGGTCTTCAGGCCGAAGATCGTGCCGCGGTCATAGAGCAGGTTGAACTCGACATAGCGTCCGCGGCGGACCAACTGCTCGTCACGATCCTCCGCGCTCCAGGCGGCCGCGAAATTGCGCCGCACCAGGTCGGGATAGATCTTCAGGAAGCTGCGCCCGACGTCCTGGGTGAAGGCGAGATCGGCTTCCCAGTCGCCGCTGTCGTGCCAGTCATAGAAGATGCCGCCGATGCCGCGGGCTTCCTTGCGGTGCGGCAGATAGAAATACTCGTCGCACCATTTCTTGTACTTGTCGTAGTCGGCAACGCCGTTCGGCCCGCTGCACGCTTCTTTCATCGCGGCATGGAAGGCGACCGTATCGGGGTCCTCCTGGGTGCGTCGGCGGTTCAGCACCGGCGTCAGGTCGGCGCCGCCGCCGAACCACGCCTTGGTGGTGACGACGAAGCGGGTGTTCATGTGCACGGCGGGCACATTCGGATTGCGCAGATGCGCGATCAGCGAAATGCCCGACGCCCAAAATCGTGGATCGTCGGCGGCACCTGGAATCTGCGCGCGGAATTCGGGGGCGAACTCGCCGTGCACGGTCGAGCAGTGCACGCCGACCTTCTCGAACAGCCGGCCCTTCATGATCGACATCACGCCGCCGCCGCCCGGCTTGCCGGTGTGGTCGGTGCGGTCCCAGGGGGTCCGCGCGAACCGGCCGGCGGCGCCGGGATAAAGCGTGGACGGGGCGTCGTCCTCGAGCTTCTCGAAGGCCGCGCAGATGTCGTTGCGCAGCGCCTCGAACCAGCCGCGCGCACGCGCCTTGCGGTCCTCGATGATGGCGGGGTCTGTTGGCAGCATGACTAACCTTGCGGGCCGAAGTATGTGCAGCTCTCGTTGCAGCTGTCGCGATGGACGCTGACGCGGGTCAGCTTGCCTGCGTGTTGCAACCGCTCCCAGATGAAGCGCGACAGATTCTCCAGCGTCGGCACGCCGATCGCCTCGATCTTGTTCAGGAACTTGTGGTCGAGCGTCTTCTGCACCTCGGCCATGGCGCGTTCGAGCAGGCCGAGATCGACTACCATCCCGGTTTTCGGATCGGGCGTGCCGCGCACGGTGACTTCGGCGCGAAAGGAGTGGCCGTGAATCTCCTCGCTGGCGGTGCCAAAGGTCGTTCCGGACAGCGCGTGCGCAGCCTCGAACCGAAACGCTTTCGTCAATTCCCACATCTCGTTCAACAATCCGATTCTGTTAGTTCATCTAATCCCGAGCGTCTTGTGCGTCTGCACGCTAAGGCGCCATTGCGGGTGCTTCAGGCAATAGGCGATCGCCCGCTCGGTATTCTCGATCACGTCGGGGCCGTCCATCGGCTGCAGCGAGAAGCGCTCGAAGGCGAGGCCTGCGAAATCCTCCGGTGTGTTCTCCACCTGCGGATAGACCAGTTTGAGCTCGTGCCCCTTGCGCACCACGAGCTCGGCTGCAGCCTTGGGACTGACGCAGATCCAGTCGAGCCCGTCGGGCGGGACGATGGTGCCGTTGGTCTCGATCGCGATCGCAAAGCCGTGGCCGTGCAGGGCATCGATCAAGGCCGCGTCGACCTGCAGCAGCGGTTCGCCCCCAGTCAGGACGACGTAGCGGTCGGCCTCGCCTCCTGTCCATTGCGCGGCAATGGTGCCGCCAAGCTCTTCCGCGGTCGCATAACGGCCGCCCAGCGTGCCGTCGGTGCCGACGAAATCGGTGTCGCAGAACTTGCAGACAGCGCCGGCGCGGTCCTGCTCGCGGCCGCTCCAGAGGTTGCAGCCGGCGAAGCGGCAGAACACGGAAGCGCGGCCCGCATGGGCGCCTTCGCCCTGCAGGGTGAGAAAGATCTCCTTGACCGCGTAGCTCACCAAAAATCCCTTAAGTTGCCGAACCGGCAATTCCCGAACCGGCGCTTCCTGAACCGGTCTGCCGCAGCGCCTCGCCGACGGCCATGGCCGCCGTGACGGCCACATTGAGCGAACGCATGGTCGGCCGGATCGGAATCACCAGCCGCGCATCTGCGGCGGCCACCACCGCATCGGTCACCCCTGCCGTCTCGCGCCCGAACAGCAGGACATCGGAGGCCGTATAGGCGAAATCAAGATAGGATTTCGCCGCCCTTGTCGTGAACAGCACCAGCCGGCATCCGGCCTCGGCCCGCCATTCCTCGAATTTCGACCATGAGTCGTGACGCTTCAACCGCACATGGTCGAGATAGTCCATACCCGCCCGGCGGAAATTCCGGTCCGAGGTGTCGAAGCCCGCCGGTTCGATGATATGGGCTGCCACGTCCAGGCAGGCGCAGAGGCGCAGAATCGTCCCTGTATTCTGGGGAATGTCGGGCTGGAACAGCGCGATCTGCATGGTGCGGGCGGCCTGTGAAATCCGGATGAAATTGTCTCAATAAAACATCGCTCGGCGCGGATTTCGTGCATTGCACGTGTGCGAGCCGATAGCGGGCTTGCGCTCGTCCGGCAAGGGTGCCAATAGAACGATTCTGGACTGCTGTTCCGCCATTTGGGGTGGGGAATAGCGGTTTTCTGCCGCCGCGGGGGCCGCGGGCGCCGGCAGCCTTTCTTGGGGCGCGTCCTGCGTCTCCAGGGCGGTTCCACCGGCTGCAGAAAAGAAAGGGCTAGGAATCGTGACGACAGCGTCTTCGGCGGACCATCCGACACGCCGTGATTTTCTCTTTGTTGCAACCGGAGCTGCCGCCGCGGTCGGCGCAGCCGCCACCGTCTGGCCGCTTGTTGCGCAGATGAACCCGGATGCCGCGACGATCGCGGCCGGCGCGCCGATCGAGGTCGATCTGACGCCGATCGCCGAGGGCCAGGACATCAAGGTCTTCTGGCGCGGCAAGCCGATCTACATCAGCCATCGCACCAAGAAGCAGATCCAGGAGGCCCAGAGCGTGGCGCTCTCGAGCCTGCCCGACCCGCAGCCCGACTCGGCCCGCGTCAAGGCCGGCCACGACCAGTGGCTGGTTGTGATCGGCATCTGCACCCATCTCGGCTGCATCCCGATCGCACATGAAGGCAATTACGACGGCTTCTTCTGCCCCTGCCACGGCTCGCAGTACGACTCCTCCGGTCGTATCCGCCAGGGGCCGGCGCCCGCCAACCTGGCGGTGCCGCCTTACGCCTTCCTTTCCGACACCAAAATCCAGATCGGCTAAGTCCCGGCCCCTCCGGGATTTCAGCTTCCACTTGGACCCATCGCGTCGTTTTTCTTCTTCAGGATCGCATCAATGAGCGGACCATCTGATTTCCAACCGAGCAACCCCGCCTTGAAGTGGATCGAACGGCGCCTTCCGATCTTCGGCCTGATCCACTCCTCGTTCGTGGCCTATCCGACGCCGCGCAACCTGAACTACTGGTGGACCTTCGGCGCCATCCTTTCGATGATGCTGGCCCTGCAGATCCTGACCGGCGTGATCCTGGCGATGCACTACACGCCGCACGCCGACCTCGCCTTCAAGTCGGTCGAGCTGATCGTCCGCGACGTCAATTACGGCTGGCTGCTGCGCAACATGCATGCCTGCGGCGCGTCGATGTTCTTCTTCGCCGTCTACATCCATATGTTCCGCGGCCTCTATTACGGGTCGTACAAGGAGCCGCGCGAGGTGCTGTGGATCCTCGGCGTCATCATCTACCTCCTGATGATGGCGACGGGCTTCATGGGATACGTGCTGCCGTGGGGCCAGATGAGCTTCTGGGGCGCCACCGTCATCACCAATCTGTTCTCGGCCGTGCCCTATTTCGGCGAGAGCATCGTGACCCTGCTGTGGGGCGGCTATTCGGTCGGCAACCCGACACTGAACCGCTTCTTCTCGCTGCACTATCTGCTCCCGTTCGTGATCGCCGGCGTGGTCGTGCTGCACGTCTGGGCGCTGCACGTCGCGGGTCAGAACAACCCGGCCGGCGTCGAGGCCAAGACCGAGAAGGACACCGTTGCGTTCACGCCGTATGCGACGATCAAGGACATGTTCGGCGTGTCCTGCTTCCTAATCTTCTTCGCCTGGTTCATCTTCTACATGCCGAACTATCTCGGCGACGCCGACAACTACATCCCGGCGAACCCGGGCGTGACGCCGGCGCACATCGTGCCTGAATGGTACTACCTGCCGTTCTATGCGATCCTGCGTTCGATCCCGAACAAGCTCGCCGGCGTCGTGGCGATGTTCTCGGCGATCATCATCCTGTGCTTCCTGCCCTGGCTCGACAGCGCACGGACCCGTTCGTCGAAGTATCGCCCGCTGGCCAAGCAGTTCTTCTGGATCTTCGTGGTGGTCTGCATCCTGCTCGGTTACCTCGGCTCGCAGCCGCCGGAAGGCATCTATGTGATCGCCGGCCGCATCCTGACGGTCTGCTACTTCGCCTACTTCCTGATTGTGCTGCCGCTGCTCGCCCGCATCGAGACGCCGCGTCCGGTGCCGAACTCGATCGCCGACGACGTGCTGGCGAAGAGCAAGGGCAGGGCCGCGACCGCGGCCTCTGTGATGCTCGCGATGGTCGTGGCCGGCAGCCTGCTCGTCGGCGGCACCCAGAACGCCAAGGCCGAGGAGGGTGGCAACGCGCCGCCGGCCCAGAAGTGGTCGTTCTCCGGTCCTTTCGGCACCTATGACCGTGGCTCGCTGCAGCGCGGCTTGAAGGTCTACAAGGAAGTCTGTGCCGCCTGTCACGGCCTGTCCTATGTCGCGTTCCGCAACCTCGCCGATCCCGGCGGTCCCGGCTATTCGCCGGCGCAGGCGGCGGCCTTCGCGTCCGAGTACAAGATCAAGGACGGTCCGAACGACCAGGGCGAGATGTTCGAGCGTCCGGGCCGCCCGGCGGATTACTTCCCGTCGCCGTTCCCGAACGAGCAGGCCGCGCGCGCGGCCAATGGCGGCGCGGCGCCGCCCGACCTCTCGCTGATCACCAAGGCGCGGTCCTACAAGCGCGGCTTCCCGCAGTTCGCGATCGACTTCTTCACCCAGTACCAGGAGCAGGGACCCGACTACGTCGACGCCATCCTGCAGGGCTTCGAGGACAAGGCTCCGGCGGGCGTCACGATCCCGGAGGGCTCGTACTACAACAAGTACTTCCCCGGCCACGCCATCAAGATGCCGAAGCCGCTGTCCGATGGTCAGGTGACCTTCGACGACGGTTCGCCGGCGACGGTCAAGCAGTACGCGCATGACGTCACCACGTTCCTGATGTGGGCGGCCGAGCCGCACATGGAGGAGCGCAAGCGGATCGGCATGCAGGTGTTCTTCTTCCTGGTCGTCTTCGCCTTCCTGATGTACTTCACCAAGCGCAAGGTCTGGGCCAACGCCCACTGATCTCGGGTACGGTATAGCGAGTTTGAGAAAGCCCCCTTCGGGGGCTTTTTTGTTTGCAATCTCTCCGTCATTCCGGGGTGACGCGGTAGCATCGAACCCGGAATGACAGTGTCGTCAATTGCGTCGGCCGCCGAGTGCGGACAAGATGCCGGCCAATCAGCCGGCAAACATTGCGGAGGAACTCATGGGTACCAGCATCAGCTTCAAGCGTCCGGACGGCAAGGATGCGTCGGGCTATCTCGCCAATGCGGCGCGCGGCAACGCACCCGGCGTCGTCGTGATCCAGGAATGGTGGGGCCTGTCGGACCAGATCAAGGGCCTGTGCGACCGCTTCGCGGTGGCTGGCTTCGATGCGCTGGCGCCCGATCTCTACAAGGGCAAGGTGGTGCCGTATCACGACACCGATGCCGCGGGCAAAGAGATGAACTCGCTCGACTTCATGGACGCCACCACGCAGACGGTGCGTGGTGCTGCGCAGTATCTCGCCAAGAACGGCGCCAAGGTCGGCCTGACCGGCTTCTGCCTTGGCGGCGCGGTGACCATCATCGGCTCGGTGCACGTGCCGGAATTGACCGCGGGCGTCGTGTTCTACGGCATCCCGCCGGAGCAGGCCGCCAAGCCCGCCGATGTCAGGATTCCGCTGCAGGCGCATTTCGCCAACAAGGACGATTGGTGCACGCCGGAGCTCGTCAGCAATTTCGAGAAGGCGATGAAGGCCGCCGGCAAATCGCTCGAGCTGTTCCGCTATGACGCCGAGCACGCCTTCGTCAACGAGCAGCGCCAGTCGGTGCACGACCGCGAGGCCGCCGAACTCGCCTGGGGCCGCGCCACGGACTTCTTCAAGAAGCACCTGGGGTAAGGCGATTGCCAAAACCACCGGCGTCGTCCCGGCGAAGGCCGGGACCCATACGCCGTGGCTTTTGCAATGGGCACGCTGGCAGTCATCTCGCCAAATAACTACGCCCTGTGGTTATGGGTCCCTGCTCCCGTGCGCAATTGCGCACTAGGCAGGGACGACGGCGAGACTTAACTTTCCTTCACCCCGTCCCACCACGGGCAGGTCCCCGACATCAGCCTGAAATTGCCTTCCATCACCTGCACCGGTGCGCGCTTGCCCTCGGCGGCGGCGCGCATCCGCATCTCGCGCGCGACGGCGCGGTCCCCCGGCGACAGCCAGACCCGCTCGTGGCCCCACAGGCTCGGGCCGTCATGCATCTCGAACGGCGTCCAGTTCGCCGGATCGATCTCGCGGCCGCCCCAGCCGCACTCGACCATGAAGGCGGACGGCGACCTCGCGTAGAACGACGTCATCAGGTCGTTGGTGTGGCGGCCGAGCGTGACGTTGACGCGGTCTTCCTGCTGCGCGACGTCATAGGCTTGGCCGACATCGTCGAGCGAGAACAGCTCGACCATCAGATGATGCATGCCGTTCGTGCCGGTCTCGATCAGCGCCAGCGAGTGGTGGCGGGCATTGACGTGGAAGAAATAGGCGCGGAACGGTTTTTCGATGTAGTCGCTGAGGCCGAAGCCGAGCACGTCGACATAGAAGCTCATCACCGGGGCGATGTTCTCGACGGTCAGCACGGCGTGGCCGAGGCCGAGCGGCCCGGTGCGGAAGCCGGAGATCGAGCGGCCCGGCCTGAACGGCGTGTCGTCAATCTCGGCGCCATGAAACGCCTCGAGGCGGTTGCCGGCGGGATCCCGAAACGAGATCAAACCGCGCACCCGCCTGCTATCTACGAGCGCCTGCGGCTCTGATGTCACCGCGACGCCGGCGCGCTCCAGCCGTGCCGCCAGCGCGTCGAGGGCCGCACGGTCAGCCACCTCCCAGCCGAAGAACCGGGTGCCTTCGCCCTGGGCGCGGTCGATCACGATGCGCTGCTTGCGGTCGTCCATCCGGAACGCGAGCAACGAGTTGCCGCGCTCGACCGCCTGCAGCCCGACGAGGCCAGTGCCGAACTGCCGCCAGTCGTCAAGCGCGTCGGAGCCGAAGCCGGCATATCCGAGACCCAAAATCGCCATCTGCGCCTCCGCTATCTGTCTGTTTTTTGGGCGGCCGGCCGGCCGCCATTTCGGCAAATGCTACGCGGTTTCTTGCCCCTTCAAACCCCGAAAATGCCGTCCAGGGGGCGTCCCGCCTTGGGGCAGGGCTGCCGGGCCATCCCTTGACACGGCCCGCGCCGGGTGGTGAGTAACGGGCATGAGCACCGTTGCCAGCCCATCCCGTCGTTGGTGGCCCACCTTCTCATAGGTGGCCGGTGCGTTTTCTTTTTTCACAAACGTCGAAGGTCGCCATCGCAGTGCGACCGATGGTTAGTTTATTTGCCCTTCGTTTGTCCTGTGTGGCGCTCTCTCGGCAAGTCTCGTAAGAGGATCACATGAACAGGACAGTCTTCTCCCTGCCGGCTCGAAGCGAATATCTGACCAATGGCGGCCTTGCGGTCGCGCGCGTGGTCGAGCAGTTCACCGGCGGCGCCAACCGCCTCGACGATTTGATCGCGCTACTGGACCGCCGCCGCGGCGTGGTGCTGTCCTCGGGCACGACGGTACCGGGCCGCTACGAGAGCTTTGACCTCGGCTTTGCCGATCCGCCGCTGGTGCTGGAGACGTCAGGTACGAACTTCTCGTTGCAGGCGCTGAACCCGCGCGGTGAGGTCCTGATCGCCTTCCTCGGCGACGTGCTGCGCGAGCCCTGCGTCGTGATCTCAGAGCGGAGCGCAACGCGGCTCGCCGGCCACATCATCCGCGGCGCCGCGCCGGTCGAGGAAGACCAGCGCACCCGCCGCGCCAGCGTGATGTCGCTGGTGCGCGACATGGTGGCGGCGTTCACCTCCAATGCCGATCCGCTGCTCGGCCTGTTCGGCGCCTTCGCCTACGACCTCGTGTTCCAGATCGAGGACCTCGTGCAGAAGCGCGCCCGCGAGGCCGACCAGCGCGACATCGTGCTCTACGTGCCGGACCGCCTCTTGGCCTATGACCGCGCCACCGGCCGCGGCGTGGCGCTCACTTACGAGTTCGCGTGGAAGGGCAAATCCACCGCCGGCCTGTCGCAGGAGACCGCGCCGAGCCTCTACGCCAGGAACGGCCGGCAGGGCTTTGCCGATCACGCCCCGGGCGAGTACCAGGCGACCGTCGAGGTCGCGCGCGCGGCGTTTGCCCGCGGCGATCTGTTCGAGGCGGTGCCCGGGCAGCTGTTTGCCGAGCCCTGCGAGCGCTCGCCGGCGGAAGTGTTCCAGCGGCTCTGCCGCATCAACCCGTCGCCCTACGGCGCGCTGATGAATCTCGGCGCCGGCGAATTCCTGGTCTCGGCGTCGCCGGAGATGTTCGTCCGTTCCGATGGCCGCCGGGTCGAGACCTGCCCGATCTCGGGCACCATCGCGCGAGGTTCGGATTCGATCGGCGATGCCGAGCAGATCCGAAAGCTGTTGAACTCGGAGAAGGACGAGTTCGAGCTCAACATGTGCACCGACGTCGACCGCAACGACAAGGCGCGCGTCTGCGTGCCCGGCACCATCAAGGTGCTGGCGCGGCGTCAGATCGAGACCTACTCAAAGCTGTTCCACACCGTCGACCACGTCGAAGGCATGCTGCGGCCGGGCTTCGATTCGCTCGACGCCTTCCTGACCCACGCCTGGGCCGTGACCGTGACCGGCGCGCCGAAACTGTGGGCGATGCAGTTCGTCGAGGATCACGAGCGGTCGCCGCGGCGCTGGTATGCCGGCGCGATCGGCTGCGTCAATTTCGACGGCAGCATCAACACCGGGCTCACCATCCGCACCATCCGCATGAAGGACGGTCTCGCCGAGGTGCGCGTCGGCGCGACCTGCCTGTTCGATTCAGATCCCGCCGCCGAGGATCGTGAGTGCCAGGTCAAGGCGGCGGCGCTGTTCCAGGCGCTGCGCGGCGATCCGCCGAAGCCACTGTCGGATTTCGCGCCCGACGCCACCGGCTCCGGCAAGAACGTGCTCTTGATCGATCACGACGACAGCTTCGTGCACATGCTGGCCGATTACTTCCGCCAGGTCGGTGCCAACGTCACCGTGGTCAGGCATATCCATGCCCAGGACATGCTCAAGAAGAAGGGCTGGGACCTCCTGGTGCTGTCGCCCGGGCCGGGGCGCCCGGAGGATTTCGGCATCGCGAAGACCATCGACACCGCGCTGGAGAAGCATCTGCCGATCTTCGGCGTCTGCCTCGGCGTGCAGGCGATCGGCGAGTATTTCGGCGGCCAGCTTGGCCAGCTCGGCCAGCCCGCGCATGGCCGTCCCTCGCGCGTCCAGGTGCGTGGTGGCCGGCTGATGCAGAACCTGCCCAATGAGATCGTGATCGGCCGCTACCACTCGCTCTATGTCGAGCGCGACAGCGTGCCCGAGGTGCTGGCGGTGACCGCGACCACCGAAGACGGTGTCGCGATGGTGATCGAGCACAAGACCCTGCCGGTCGGCGGCGTGCAATTCCATCCGGAATCGCTGATGTCGCTCAGCAACGAGGTCGGCCTGCGCATTGTCGAGAATGCATTCCGGCTTAATGTGAGTAGCAAGTGAAGGCTAAGTTTAACCATCGTCATTCCGGGATGGTGCGTTAGCACCAGACCCGGAATCTCGAGATTCCAGGTTCGATGCTTCGCATCGCCCCGGAATGACCCTCAGAGCGAGACCAATGACCTTCGACCACGACATCAAGGCGACCGTTCGCACCATCCCGGACTACCCGAAGAAGGGCATCCTGTTTCGCGACATCACGACGCTGCTGGCGGATGCTCGCGCCTTCCGCCGCGCGGTCGATGAGCTGGTGCATCCCTGGGCGGGGGCGAAGGTCGACAAGGTCGCCGGCATCGAGGCCCGCGGCTTCATCCTCGGCGGCGCGGTGGCGCATCAGCTCTCCGCCGGCTTCGTGCCGATCCGCAAGAAGGGCAAGCTGCCGCACACCACGGTGCGGATTGCCTATTCGCTTGAATACGGCATCGACGAGATGGAGATGCATGCCGACGCCGTGCAGCCCGGCGAGCGCGTGATCCTGGTCGACGATCTGATCGCGACCGGCGGCACCGCGGAGGGCGCGGTGAAGCTGCTGCGCCAGATCGGCGCCAATGTGGTCGCCGCCTGCTTCATCGTCGACCTGCCTGACCTCGGCGGCGCGGCCAAGCTGCGCGCGATGGACGTTCCGGTGCGCACGCTGATGGCGTTCGAGGGGCATTGATCTCTTAGCCTCGCCCCGCGTGCGGGGAGAGGCCGGATCGCATCGAAGATGCGATCCGGGTGAGGGGACTCTCCGCGCACTCCAATCTCGGTCGAATTTGCGGAACCAGCCCCTCACCCCGACCCTCTCCCCGCAAGAGCGGGGCGAGGGAGCAGAGTCATCCCCGCTGCAGCAGCATGCTCAATTCGAGATCGCGGAACGTCGTGTAATTCCGCCGGATCCATTGATGCAGCTCGGTCGATGAATCCCTTTCCTGGCGCAGATAGCCGGTGAAGGAGAAGTTCAGCCGGTCGATATAGGTCTTCAGGAACACCGGCAGCGCGCGGAAGCGCAGCACCCGGCTGGCGGTCATGACCGGCGGCAGCTCGCCGCGCACCACGAACTCGTTGTCGATGACGATCAGCGCATTCGGCGGGATCGTGCCGAGCAGCGTCTGGTAGCCGCGCACCGAGGCGCGGTCGGTATCGGCGACGTACAGGATCACGGGTGAGACGCGGCGGCGCAGCGCCTCCTTCATCAGCCCGATCTCGTCGCACATTTTGAAGAATTCGTCGAAGGCGTGGTAGCCGAGGTCGATCACCTTGCCGATGCCGTCATTGACGATGACGCGGTCCATCAGCTGCATCTTGCCGTAGGTGTCGATCACATCTGCCGTTTCGGTGATCCGCGGCAGGTAGTCGAGCAGCGACGGCTCCTTCAGATTGATGTCGTAGCAGACCACGTCGCCGTTCTTGAGCAGCAGGAATTCGCCGAGCAGCCGCGCGATCAGCGTCTTGCCGACCTGCGGGCGGGGCGAGCAGATGATGTAAACGGGCGTCGATGACATCGCCCGCTATATCAGGCCAAATTTTCGCCTAATCCAGCCCCATCAAGATCGAAGGTCCGACTATTTTTCGCCTTTGGCCGACTTGGCGCCGACCAGGTCGGTCAGCTTGATCCGGTCGTACTCGCTCCAGACATTGGCGAGCCAGTGCCGGACATAGCCGCGCAGCACGAAGGAGTAGTTGGCGGCGTCGTCGTTGATGCCCTTGTTGGCGACGAATTTCAGGAACGGAACCGAGGAGACCTCGACCTGCTCATAGGCCATTTCGTTGAGCTTCGGGATGGTCAGGTCCACGGCATCCTTGATGCGGTGGAAGTAGGAATTGTAGGTCGCCTGGTCCCACTGGAAGAACTGGGTGTCGTTGATGAAGTTCTTCACCAGGAAATATTTCGCGCCGCTCATGAAGTTGGCGGTTTCGGCGATCTCGTCCAGCGAAGCGATCGACGGGCCGAGGATATGGAACACGGCGAAGGTGATCTGGCCGGAACGCGCCGCGTCGAGGAAGCCGATATCGCGCAGCGAGGCCAGCGCGGGCGACAACAGGCCGGCGCGGACGTCGATCACGGTAACCGAGGGCCCCGAGTTCAGCGTGTCGAAGATCTTCATCTGGTCCGCGGTCGTCGTCATGTCGACGATCTCGGTGATGTCAGGATGGAAGCGCTTCAGCGTGCCGCGCGGCGATTCGGTGTCGAACGCCCGGGTCTGCACGTTATTGGCACTGAAATAGTCCAGGAGCGTCCGCGAGACGGTGGTCTTGCCGACCCCGCCCTTGTCGGCGCCCACCACGATCACAACCGGCTTTGCCATGGAAGTCCCTTAAAGCGCGCTCCCGATCGCGATGGCGATCGGCAAGTCCCCACACTGCTTTGGGCGCGAACATGGCAGAAACGAGGGAGAATTCAATTCCTTAAGGCGTCCACGATCGGTTTGGTGGGAATTTCCTTAATGGACTGAGTAAGCTAGGGCCATGATCCGGAAAAATGCGCAGCGGTTTTCCGAGACAATCATGGTCAAATCAAACCGCTACAGCGGTCAGCGGCGCGGGCCCCAAGGGCCCTGGAGCGGACCTTGAAGCGGACCAAACGGTCCCTGCCTCGGAGTTGTGTCCGGCAGCGGCGGCGGATTGTCCGGCTGTGCCGTCGGCGTATCGCCCCATGGGCCATGGGTCGCCGGCGGAGGCTGGTCGCCCGCCGCGGACGGCTCATCCTGCGGCTCCGTCTCGTCCGGCAGCGCCAGCGGTCCGGGATCGTGGCCGCCGGCGTATTTCACCAGGGCATCGACCCGGGACTTGACCGAGGGATGGGTGGCAAACAGGTCGGCAAACCCCTCGCGCGGATTGTCGACGCAGAGTTCCATCACCGCCGAGGTGGCGTCCGGCAGCTCGCCGCGGTTCTCGATCTTGCGCAGTGCAGAGATCATCGCGTCGGGGTTCTTGGTCAGCTCCACCGATCCGGCATCGGCGAGGAATTCGCGCGAGCGCGACAGCGCGAGCTTGACCACTTGCGACAGCAGCCAGGCCAGCACGATCAGCGCGACCGCGATGATGATCACGATGATCGCGCCGCCACCGGAGCCCTTGCTGTCGCGGTCCGAGGAGGATGACGACGATCGTGAGGATGACGACCAGCCGCCACCGCCGCCGCTCGAGTTCCACGACAGGTTCGTGAACAGGCGGAAGAACAGCTCGCCGAAGAAGCCGACCACGCCGGCGATGATCACGGCGATCACCATCAGCTGCACGTCGCCGTTCTTGATATGGGTGAGCTCGTGGCCGAGCACGGCCTCGATCTCCTTATCGTTCAGCGCCTTCAACAGGCCGGTGGTGACGGTGATGGCGTATTGGCTCCGGTTCAGTCCGGTCGCGAACGCATTCAGCGCCGGGCTGTCTATCACCTTCAGCCTCGGCATCGGGATGCCGCGCGAGATGCAGAGATTTTCCAAGAGATTGTAGAGCCGCGGCTCTTGCTGCCGCGTCACGCTCTCGCCGCCGGTGACGGCATCGATCATCTTCTGGTGGAAGAAATAGGCGATCACGATCCAGGCCGCTGCCGCGATCGTCGCCCACGGCAAGGCCGAGACCAGGTCGCGCAAGGCCCGCGTCAGGTAATAGTCGACGGTGCGGCCGCTATCGATCATCACCTCCGCGACCAGCGCGCCGGCATAGACCAGCACGTAGATCAGCAGGAACAGGCCGGCAAGCAGCAGCATCGAACGAAACTTGTTCGATGCGACATGCGTGTAGAGACCATAGGCGGCCATGGTGCGCGTCCGCTCTCACCGTCATTCCGGGGCGCGCGGCACGCGCGAACCCCAATGCGCAATTGCGCTTTGTGGAATCTCGAGATTAGTGAGTGAGATGAGATTCCGGGTTCGATGCGTTGCATCGCCCCGGAATGACCGAAGGGGCGTCATCTCGAAGGAAGTAATCAGAACTTCACGCTGGGCGCCGCCTCGACTTCCGTGCGGCTGGCGCCGAGGTCGAAGAAATCCTTGCGGGTGAAGCCGAACATGCCGGCGAACAGCGCGGCCGGCATCTGCTGGATGCCGGTGTTGTATTCCTGGACCGCATTGTTGAAGAAGCGGCGGCTGGCGGCGATCTTGTTCTCGAGATCGGAGAGCTCGGAGGCGAGCTGCTGGAAATTGGCGTTGGCCTTGAGGTCCGGATAGGCCTCCGACAGCGCGATCAGCCGGCCGAGCGCGCCGGAGAGCTGGTTTTCCGCCGCCGAGACCTGGGCCGGACCCTGCGCCGACATCGCCGAATTGCGCGCCTTGATGACGTCGTCGAGCGTGCCGCGCTCATGCGCAGCATAGCCCTTCACGGTCTCGACCAGGTTTGGGATCAGGTCGTGACGCTGCTTGAGCTGCACGTCGATGTCGGCAAAGGCCTGTCCGACCCGCTGGCTGAGCGCCACGAGGCGGTTGTAGGCGCCGAATGCAAACAGCACGAGAAGCACGATGACGCCGATAACGATCCAGCTGGTCGACATGACGGGGCAGCTCCTGATGGACGAGACGGCGGCACCGTAGCCCAAGATCGGGGCGCAGGGCAGCCCGCCGCGGAAAGGTGGGCAAGCGTTAGTCGGTGATGGCCGCAAATTAGTTCAATATCGTCCCGGCGAAGGCCGGGACCCATACGCCGCGGCCCGCGGAAGGGGCGTAAGCGGCGACGGCTTCACTCGCAACAAACCTCGGTGGTTATGGGTCCCCTGAGTTCACAAACGAAGTGCAACACTTCCTTGAGGAGGTGTTGCCATGGGGCGGACTTACAAGCAGCTCTCTCTGGACGACCGATGCGAGATTGCCTGCCTATCGGCCAATGGCAGCTCGGTCCGGCAAATCGCGGCAGCTCTGGATCGCTCGCCATCAACGATCTCTCGGGAACTGAGGCGCAATCGGGGGAGCCAGGTCGGCTACAAGCCGAGCTATGCCCAGCACCAGATGCGAGCGCGGCGCTGGACGGGCGGACGCCTCGAACGGGAGCCCGGCCTGCGCCGCGCGGTGTTGCAACGCCTTCGCCGCGGCTGGTCGCCCGAGCAGGTCGCTGGCCGGCTGGCCCGCGAGCACGGGCGCAAGGTGATCTCCCACGAGACCATCTAGCGCTTCATCTATGGCCAACTCAGGCGCACCACGGACTTCAACTGGCGGCGCTATCTGCCGCGCGCCAAGAGCAAGCGCGGCTGCCGCGGCAAGCGGGGCGGCAGCCCCGCAAGCTTCATCGAAGGCCGTGTATCCTTGGCAAATCGGCCGCTCGAAGTGGCCGACCGCAGCGTGCCCGGACACTGGGAGGCCGACCTGATGATGTTCTCGAAATACGGTCAGGCCGTGCTGACCGTGCACGAGCGCACCTCGCGGCTGCTGCTCGGCATCCGCCTTGCCAGCAAGGTCGCGCGCGGTGTCGCCCGCCATCTCGTGGGCTTCTTCGCGCCCCTTCCACAAGAGCTGCGCCAGAGCGTTACCTTCGACAACGGCACCGAGTTCGCCGGTCACCTGGCGCTGCACCGCCTCTCGATCGCGACCTTCTTCTGCGATCCCCATGCCCCCTGGCAGAAGGGTGGCATCGAGAACGCCATCGGCAGGATGCGCCGCTTTATTCCCCGCAAGACGGATCCTCTAACCCTCTCGACCGCCAGATTCCGCCAGTTCATCGCCGCCTACAACAACACCCCGCGCAAATGCCTTGACTACCGCACGCCTGCCGAGTCCTTTGCTCAAGTGTTGCACTTCGAATGTGAATCCACCTCCCGGCTTTCGCCGGGACGACGTAACTAGACCGCATCGCCCCAGCGCCAGCGCCGGGCGCGGGCGTAATCGGTTTTGGCACGGCGCGGGATCCGCGCAACCGATACGCCCTCGGGCGTGCACAGTTTCGCCGCGATCTCGACCTTGCCGACGTCCGGCTGCGCCAGCACGCGCGATGGCCTGTTCTCAACGCGCGCGCGGCTCAGCGCGACATAGGCGAAGCGCTCGTCCTCGAAGGGTAGCTCCGCGCCCTTGACCTGCTTGTGCGCGCGCGAGCGTTGCAGGCGCTGCGAGAAGTGGCACCAGTCGGGCGCGACCAGCGGACAGCCACCGTCATGCGGGCAGGGTGCCACGACGTGAGCGCCGGCGGCGATCAGGCGTGCGCGCAATGCGATGATCCGCGCATAGCCGGCGGGCGTACCGGGCTCGACGACCAGCAGCGTGTCGCTGGTTTTCGACCACAGCGCATCGGCCAGCGCCCCGCGCTCGGCATCGCCGAGTTCGCCGATCATGTAGCTGGCGACGACGAGGTCGGCGGGCTCGGCCTTGTCGAGCAGGGCGCGCGCCTCGCCGAGTTGATAGCTGGCGTCGTGCAGGCGAATGCTGCCGTGAAACAGCTCCTCGGCGAGCGTCCGCAACGCGCCGTTGGCATCAAGTAGGGTGAAGTCCCGCAGCGACGTGAACGCTTCCGCGGCGGCCCAGGTCGCGGTCCCCGGACCGGCACCGACATCGAGCAGGCGCGCCGGCGCGAAGTCCGGCCTGATCTCCGTCAGGGCGTTGAGGCTCGCTGCGACGGCGGCATAGGTCGCCGGCATCCGCGCCAGCGCATAGGCCAGCGCATCGGTCTCGGTCCTGATCGTCGAGGAGCCGCCGCCCTCGCGATAGGTCTGCGAGATCACCGCCGCGCGGCCGGCGGCGTCGCTGCGCGACAGGCCTTCGAGGCGGGCGTTAAGGGCGGCGCGCAGTTCGGCGGGGAGATCGGGTGAGGTCATGTGACGGACTATCCCACGTCATTGCGAGCGGAGCGAAGCAATCCATAGCGCCGCGTGCTGAGGTATGGATTGCTTCGTCGCTATCGCTCCTCGCAATGACGATGCGGAGGCGCGGGTATCACGAAAATGACGTCGACGCGCAGGTGCTACGCCTAAGCCACGTTCTGGTCGAGGATGTCCACCGCGCCCTGCAGGTCGACCGACACCAGCTGCGACACGCCGCGCTCGGCCATGGTGACACCGAACAGCCGGTTCATCCGCGCCATCGTGATCGGATTGTGCGTGATGATGATGAAGCGTGTCTCGGTCGAGCCGGTCATCTCGTTCAGCAGGGTGCAGAACCGTTCGACGTTGTGGTCGTCGAGCGGCGCGTCGACCTCGTCCAGCACGCAGATCGGCGACGGGTTGGTCAGAAACACCGCGAAGATCAGCGCGAGCGCCGTCAGCGCCTGCTCACCGCCCGAGAGCAGCGAGAGCGTCTGCGGCTTCTTGCCGGGCGGCTTGGCGATGATCTCGAGGCCGGCCTCGAGCGGATCGTCGCTCTCGATCAGATGCAGCGCGGCTTCGCCGCCGCCGAACAGCTCGGTGAACAGCCGCTTGAAGTGGTTGTTAACGGTCTCGAACGAGGTCAGCAGGCGCTCGCGCGCCTCGCGGTTGAGGCTCTGGATGCCCTGGCGCAGCCGCTTGATCGCTTCGACCAGATCGTCGCGTTCGGTGGTCAGCGCGGTGTGCTGGGTCTCGACTTCCTTGAGCTCTTCCTCGGCACGCAAATTGACGGCGCCGAGCCGCTCGCGGTCGCGGCGCAGCTTTTCGAGCTCTTCCTCGACCTGCGTGACCGGCGGCAGCTCCTGGCCGGGTTCGATCTCGGCCATGCCGACGACCGCGCTGGGCTCGACCTCGAGCATGTCGTGGATCTCGCGCTCGATGTCGGCGAGGCGGCGGCGGGTGCCTTCCATACGCTCCTCGGCGCGCGCGGTAGCTTCGCGGGATGAGGACAGCGCTTCGAGCGAGGCCTTGGCGAGGCGATCGGTTTCCGCCATCGCGGCTTCCGCGGTCGCCAGCGCGTCGGCGGCGATGCGGCGATCGCCTTCGGCGTGCTCGATCTCCGTGATCAGCGCGCTGCGCTTCTCGGCGAAAACTTCGGGCGCATTGGCGAGTTCCTCGCGCTCGGCCGACACCTCGGCGATGCGCGCCTCGACGGTCTCGACCTGCGAGGCGGCGCTGGTCTTGCGGTTCTGCCACTCATTGCGCTCGGCAACGATCGCCTGCACGCGGCGGTCGGCGAGCTCGGCCTCGCGGGCTAGCGCCTGCGCCTCGGCGCGGACTTGCGCCGCGGCCCGGCGCTGGTTGTCGATCTCGGCGCGAACCGCGGCGAGCTGGGCCTCGGTCTCGACACCCGGCGGCAGTTCGGCGAGCGCGGCAGCCGCGCTCTCATGCGCGGCTTCGGCCTCGGCGCGGTCGGCGGCGACGCGGCTATGCGCCTCGGTCAGCGCCGATTTGCGCGCGGCGTGGCGGTTGATCTCGCGCTCGGTGGCGGCATGACGTTCGCGCGCGGCGTCGGCCTCGCGGCGGGCGGCGCGGACGGCTTCGCGCGAGGCACCCTCGGCGGCGGACGCCGAGCGCAGTTCCTCTTCAGCCGTCTCCAGCGCCTGGCGCTTGGTGGCGGCATCGATGCGGGCCTGTTCCAGCTCGTGCTCGATGTCGACAAGACGGGCGCGCTCGGCAAGACGGCGGGCGGCGCCGGTCGGGGCATGCGCGTCGGCGACGAAGCCGTCCCAGCGCCAGACGTCGCCTTCGAGCGACACCAGCCGCTGGCCGGTCTTCAGCTGCGACACCAGCGCCGCGCCGCGTTCCTTGGCCACGACGCCGATCTGGGCCAGGCGGCGCGCCAGTTCCGGCGGCGCCTGGACATGGTCGGCCAGCCGCTCGACGCCATCAGGCAGCGCCGGATCTTCGCCGGCCACGCCGATATTGGTCCAGCGCATCGGCGCCGACGAATCCACCGGCGCATCGAGGTCGTCGCCGAGCACCGCGCCGATTGCCTTCTCATAGCCCTTGGCGACGGTGATGCCGTCGATGATCGGCGGCCACAGATTCTTGGTCTCGCTGGTGACGAGCTTGGAGATGGTGCGGGCTTCGGTCTCGAGCCGCTGCACGCGCTTCTCGGCTTCGGTGAGCGGATTGCGCGAGGCTTCCAGCGTCTGCCGCGCGGCGGCGTGATGCGCCTCGCTGGTCTGCACGGCGGCCTCGGACTCGGCAAGCGTCTGCTGCGCCATCTCCATGGCGGCGGCGAGCGCGTCGATGTCGCCGAGATTGCCGGTCTCCTGCGCGAGCTTGGTTTCCTCGGCCTGGACGTTGGCGATCTCCTGATCGAGCCGGGCCAGCCGCTCGCGATGCGTACGCACGCCGGCTTCGAGCTGATTGCGCTTGGCGGTGAGATCGGCGAGCTGCGTGGTCAGCTCGGAGAACTGGCGCTCGGTCGCGGCCAGGATCTCCTCGGCCTCAGCGACGCGCTCGTCGACGCCGGAGCGCTTCTCGACGCGCGACTTGATCTCTTCCTTCAGCTCTGCGTCTTCGGTGTCGAGCCGCTGCAGCGCGATGTCGGCATCGGAGGTCTGCTGCTGCTCGCGCGCGATGTCCTGGGCGAATTGGGTGAGACGGCGATCGAGCTCGCCGACGCGCTCCTTGGCGCGCTGCTCCTCGCGGTCGAGCATCTCGCGCGTGTTGGTCAGGCGCTGCAGGCCGGCGGCGGCGCGCGCTTCGGCATCGCGCAGCGCCGGCAATTCGGCGGCGCGGATCGCCTGGATGCGGGCGGATTCGGCCTGCTCGCGGGTGCGCTCGGCCATCTCGCGCACGGAGATATCATGGGTCTGCGCGGCGTCGTTGACGTCGGCATTGGCCTCGATCCAGCGCAGATGGAACAGCATGG
Organism: Bradyrhizobium sp. USDA 3315; assembly: GCF_054056795.1. NCBI lineage: Bacteria > Pseudomonadati > Pseudomonadota > Alphaproteobacteria > Hyphomicrobiales > Nitrobacteraceae > Bradyrhizobium > Bradyrhizobium sp. USDA 3315. The sequence continues at coordinate 3,833,756 of NZ_JBSRYP010000001.1, forward strand.
CTTCGGACTTGCGCACCTTGGCCGCGACCTCACGGTAGCGGATCGCCTGGCGCGCCTGCTTCTTCAGGCCTTCCATCTGGCCTGTGAGCTGGCCGATCACGTCCTCGACGCGGGTGAGGTTGGTTTCGGCCGCCTTCAGCCGCAGTTCCGCCTCGTGGCGGCGGGCATGCAGGCCGGCCACGCCGGCGGCGTCTTCCAGCACGCGGCGGCGCTGCTCGGGCTTGGCCTGGATGATCTCGCCGATCTTGCCCTGGTGGACCAGCGCCGGCGACCGCGCGCCGGTGGCGGCGTCGGCGAACAGGATCTGCACATCTCTTGCACGGACATCGCGGCCGTTGATGCGGTAGACTGAGCCGGCTTCGCGCTCGATGCGGCGGGAGATTTCCAAGAGCTGGCTGTCGTTCACCGCGGCCGGCGCCGAGCGATCGGAATTGTCGATCGTCATCACGACTTCGGCGTGATTGCGTGCCGGACGGTTGCCGGAACCGGCGAAGATCACCGCGTCCATGTCGGCGGCGCGCAGCGACTTGTGCGAGGTCTCGCCCATCGCCCAGCGCAGCGCTTCGACGAGATTGGATTTGCCGCAGCCATTCGGTCCGACGACGCCGGTCAGGCCCGGCTCGATCATGAAATCGGTGGGTTCAACGAACGACTTGAAACCGTGCAGGCGGAGGCGCGTGAGCTTCATGTACACAAATCTCGTTTGGCCGGGCGCGAATCTCCCTGCCGTGACAATACCATGGAAGGCAATGTCGGTGTGTGGGTGAGTTGCTGCGTGCAGCTCTCATGAGCGGCGACAATGGCGATGCGAGCGCGTCAGGGCAACCGCTTGAGCAAGCTTTTCCCAAGGGATTTGCAGGGTTTTATGGCCCTTGCATGTCCTCGATGATTCGCATCGCGCGAATCAGGTTTTCAACAACCAAATGATGCGACGGGCGCGTGCCGTGATCGCAAATCATCCACAATTATCGTGCCTCGACTCGAAAGCGAGGCACGAAGACGTCAGGTTCGCGGGCTCCCGATCAGCTCTTCAGCAGCGGATCGATGTGCTTGCTGAATTCCTCGAACGAGGTCTCGCCCTTCAGCATCTCGCCGTTGACGAAGAAGGTCGGCGTCGAGTTCACCTTCAGCACCTCGTTGGCGTATTTCTGGTCGGCCGCGATCTTGTCGAGCAGCTTCTGATCCTTCAGGCAGTCCTCGACCTGCTGCTGGGTGAGGCCGGCCTGCTTGCCGATCCGGGTCAGTGTCTCGGTGGTGTTCTTCACCACCCAGTCGTTCTGCTGGCGGAACAACAGGTCGATCACGGCAAAATACTTCGGCGCGTCGTCCTTGGCGATACAGCGCGCCAGCATCGAGCCGGCGGCGGCCTTGATGTCGAGCGGGAATTCGCGGAACACGTAGCGGACCTTGCCGGGGTCGATGTAGGTCGACTTGATCTTCGGGAACACGGTCTCGTTGAAATTGGCGCAGTGCGGGCAGGTCATCGAGGCGTATTCGACGATCGTCACCTTGGCGTCCTGCGGGCCGAGCCCCATGTCCGGCAGCGACTGCGGCTTGGCGACCTCGGCGGCGGTCTGCGCGAACGCGTCGGTGATCAGGCGCAGCGGCGACAGGCCGGCGAGGGCGGCAAGCCCGGTCAGCGAGAGAGCGGTGGTGAAGGCGCGGCGCGTGATGATCAAGGTCAGCTCCCGGATTGGCGCATTCACGCCACAATGAAGGGGTCCCGAAAAAGAAGCCTTCGCTAGCTTGAAACGGCCATTGTGGCAATGCCGCGGTCTTGCGGCGGGCCTGCCGAAAAGCGTCAATTTCGCTTGATCGAGGCACCCAAACGGGCCAGCGCCGCGCGCAGATCGTCGTCCTCGACGGCCGCAAGGTTGGCCGCCTCCCGGGCCACGGTTTTGGCGTCCGGCGGGCGCGGCCGTACCGGGCGGCTGCGGCGCGAGAGCGGCGCCTGTCGGATGGTCAGGCGGCCGACCGCATGCCAGCCGAAGAAGCGGTTCACCCGTTCCAGGATGACGTCGGAGGAGTGCTGGATCTCCAGCGCCATCGGCCCTTCGACCCGCAGCACCAGCGTCGCCGGCTCCTGCGGCTGTCCCTCCACCGGCCGCGGCCACTGCATCTTCAGCGGCTCGCAATAGGCGGCAATTCGCTCGCCCGCGATCTCGGTCCAGCGCGTCACCAATTCGCGCGCGGCAAAGCCCTGCTTGGCATAGGCGTCGGTGAAGACGTCGCTGAGCAGGATCGACAGGGGCTTGGCGCTGATCGGGCCGGGTCTGGACATGGGAGGGTTATAGCAGTGGTGGTGATGTGGCTGAAACCGTGTTCATCATTGTGGCGGCGTTTTCCGTGCCGGGCGAAGAAAGACGTGGATGCCCGGGTCAAGCCCGGGCATGACATGGCGAGATGTGGCTTAAGATGCGTTCATGAGTTCTCGCGCTGCCGCCAAAATCAAATCGACCGATCAGCAGGCCGACCGCCCGGCGCGTCTGCTCGCCTGGTATGACCGGCATCGCCGGACGCTGCCGTGGCGCGCGGTGGCGGGGGAGCGGGCCGATCCGTATCGCGTCTGGCTGTCGGAGATCATGCTGCAGCAGACCACGGTACGGGCGGTCGGGCCCTATTTCGAGAAATTCGTGTCGCGCTGGCCCGACGTGACCGCGCTTGGGCGTGCCTCGCTCGACGACGTCCTGAGGATGTGGGCCGGGCTCGGCTATTATTCGCGGGCGCGCAATTTGCACGCCTGCGCGGTCGCGGTGATGGGCGACCACGGCGGGGTGTTTCCGGACACCGAGGAGGGCCTGCGCGCGCTGCCCGGCATCGGGCCGTACACCGCGGCCGCGATCGCCGCCATCGCCTTCGACCGCCGCACCATGCCGGTGGACGGCAACATCGAGCGCGTGGTCAGTCGGCTCTACGCCATCGAGGAGGCGCTGCCGCAGGCCAAGCCGCTGATCAAGGAGATGGCGGCGACATTGCTCGGCCCGTCCCGCGCCGGCGACAGTGCTCAGGCGCTGATGGATTTGGGCGCGACGATCTGCACGCCGAAGAAGCCGGCCTGCGCATTGTGTCCGCTGAATGACGACTGCGCGGCGCGCACGCGCGGCGACCAGGAAACGTTCCCGCGCAAGGCACCGAAGAAGAGCGGCATCTTGCGCCGCGGCGCGGCCTTCGTGGTGACACGCGGCGGCGAGCTCCTGGTGCGCTCGCGCCCGGAAAAAGGCCTGCTCGGCGGCATGACCGAGGTGCCGGGGTCGCAATGGCTGGCCGGGCAGGAGGACGCGGCGGCACTGGCGCAGGCGCCGGACCTCAAGGGCGTCACGCGCTGGCACCGCAAGGCGGGCGTCGTCAGCCACGTGTTCACGCATTTTCCGCTCGAGCTCGTCGTCTACACCGCCAGCGTTCCGCCGCGGAGCCGCGCGCCGGATGGCATGCGCTGGGTGCCGGTGGCGACACTGGACGGCGAGGCGCTTCCGAACGTGATGCGCAAGGTTGTCGCGCATGGGCTCGATCTCTGACGATGCGATGAATCACATCATCGGCACATTTTTTTGAGCATGATCGTTTCGGAAAACCGGTTCTCAGTTTTCCGGATCATGCTCTGACCTGCTGACACCATGCTGGCAGCAGGGCTTCGCTATCACCTCCGGAAACCGGAGGCCGCCATGATCGCAACCGCACTCGACCGCATTACGATGCCGCCCGTCGCAAAGCTACTGGGGTGGCGCGTGGTCGACGCCCGTCCGCAGGAGGGCTGGATCAGGATCGTGTTCGACGGCAAGCAGGAGTTTTGCAATCCGGCCGGCTTCATCCAGGGCGGCATGCTCTCGGCGATGCTCGACGACACGATGGGGCCGGCGGTGTTCGTGATGACCGAGGGGCGGCTCTTCACCACGACCATCACGATGACCGTGAATTTCCTGGCGCCGGCAAAGCCCGGACCGATCACCGGCGAGGCGACGGTGACGCAACTCGGTAAGACCATCGCCTTCGTCGAGGGAAAGCTGAGCGCCGCCGACGGCACACTGCTCGCGACCGCGAGCAGCAGTATCCGCCTGGTGGAGGCGGCGCGCGCGCTGCGGTGAAGCCGCGCCCGCATTGGCAAATCCGTCATGCTGAGGTGCGAGCGGAGCGAGCCTCGAAGCATGCACGGCCGGCCGGGGTCGTGCACCCTTCGAGACGCCGCTTCGCGGCTCCTCAGGGTGACGGTGATAGATTGTGCGCCGCGCTACAACTCAACCCGTCCGCTGCACGATCGGCGGCTTGGCGTTCAGTCCCTCGACCTGGAAACCGGCGACGCGCTTGTAGTTGGCGGCGATGTCTTCCAGCTCCTGCTGCGACAGCACGTCGGTGACGACCTTGAAGCCGTCAGGCGCGCGCTCCTCGACCAGCTGCATCACCTGCTCCGGGCCGTTGCGGCGGTTCAGCATCACGAGGTCCGTGGTCGCGGGCCGCCGCTCGGCCTCATAGGCCGCGAGCGCCGCCTGCGTCGGGCCATGCGCCAAAATCTCGCGCGTCAGCACGCGCGCATCCAGGATCGCCTGCGAGGCGCCGTTGGAGCCGATCGGATACATCGGATGCGCGGCGTCGCCCATCAGCGTGACGCGGCCGAAGGTCCATTGCGGGATCGGATCGCGATCGACCAGTGGATATTCGTAGGCATGCGGGCAGTTCCGGATCAGGCCGGGGACATCGAGCCAGTCGAAATTCCAGCTCTCGAACCAAGGCAGGAACTCGTCGAGCTTGGCGGTCCGGTTGTAGTCCTCGCGGCGCCATTGATAGGTCGGCGGCATGTGTCGCTCGGCGACCCAGTTGATGTCGAACTTGCCGTCGGGGCCGGCCTCCTTCGAGATCGGGTAGCAGACGAATTTCAGGATCTCGTGGCCGGCCATGATCATGGTGCGGCCGGTCAGGAAGGCATCGCCGCGGGTGATGCCGCGCCACAGGATGCGGCCGTTCCAGATTGGCGGCCCCTCCTGCGGATAGAGCTTCTCGCGCACCGCCGAATGGATGCCGTCGGCGGCGATCAGCACCACGCCGTCATAGCTGCCGGCGGGCTTGCCGGTGGCGCGATCGATGAAATCGGCGCGGACGCCGTCGGCGGTCTCGATCCAGCCGGTGAGGTGATGGCTGGTGAGAATGTTCGCAGCCCCCAGCCGTTCGGTCGCGGCATCGAGCAGCAGCTGTTGCAGCCGGCCGCGATGGATCGAGAATTGTGGCCATTTATAGCCGGCCTCGAGCCCGCGCGGCTCGCTCCAGATCGGCTTGCCGTGCTTTGAGAAATAGGCGAGCTCGCGGGTGCGCACCGCAGAAGCGTCGAGCACATCGTGCAGGCCGAGCTCGATCAGTTCGCGCACCGCATGCGGCAGCACGTTGATGCCGACGCCGAGCGGCCGCAGCTCGGGCACGCTCTCGAAGACGCGGGCCGGCACGCCGATCTGGTGCAGGCTGAGCGCCAGCGTCAGCCCGCCAATTCCGCCACCTGCAATGAGCACAGTCATAAAAAATCCCCTCAATTGGCCATGGTCATCGCACGACGGCACCGCCGCGGGCAAGGTCTGCGGCGCGCGGGGTGGACGGCCAAGGGGGCTGCCGCTAACCTCCGCGCCGTCAGAACAAGAACCAGAGCCGCGTTCGCAACGAACCGACAAGGCTCGGAGAGGACAGCAACATGCTCAAGCTCTATTTTGCCCCCGGCACCTGCGCGCTCGCGTCCCACATCGCGCTGGCCGAGGCCGGCGCGCCCTACACGACCGAGAAGATCGACTTCAAGACCAACCAGCAGAACAGCCCGGAATACCTGAAGATCAATCCGAAAGGCCGCGTGCCCACTTTGGTGACCGATCGCGGCGTGCTGACCGAGACGCCGGCGATGCTGGCCTATATCGCGCAGAGCTTTCCGCAGGCGAAGCTCGCGCCCGACGACGTCTTCGAATTCGCCAGGCTGCAGGCCTTCAACTCCTATCTGTGCTCGACGGTGCATATCTGCCACGCCCACAAGATGCGCGGTCCGCGCTGGGCGACGCAGGAGACGTCGTTCGCCGACATGAAGGCGATGGTGCCGAAGACCATGGGCGCCTGCTTCAACCTGATCGAGCGCGACATGCTGAAGGGCCCGTGGGTGATGGGCGAGAACTACACCGTCGGCGATGCCTATCTCTACACGCTGACCCTGTGGCTCGACGGCGACGGCGTCGACATCGCAACGCTGCCCAAGGTGAAGGCGCATCGCGCGGCGATGGAGGGCCGCCCGGCGGTGCAGAAGGTGCTGGCGGAGCAGAGGGCGTAAGGCCCAAAAATTCGGTGTCGTCCCGGGCAAGCGCAGCGCGACCCGGGACCCATAACCACCAACGATCGTTGTTACGCGACGCCGGGGCCGCAGCTCACTCTCACAACGCAACCCTGTGGTTATGGGTCCCGGCCTTCGCCGGGACGACGTGTGGAGAGAGCTGGGCTACACCTTCCCCGTCTCCAACTCGCGTCCGGTCTCCAGCATCAGCTTGCGCAGCCAGAGCGAGCCCGGATCCATCTGCGCCCGTGTCGGATAGAACATGTGCTGCTCGTCGATCCCTGGATCGAGCGGCGGCGTCACCGTCATCAGCGACAATTGCCTCGACAGCGCCGAGATCAGCCGGCGCGGCACGAACGCGACGAGGTCGGTGCGCGCGGTGACGTGCAGCGCCTCGATATAACCCGGCACCACCAGCGCGATCCGCCGCTCGATGCCCTTGGCGCGCAGCCAGGTGTCGATCAGGTCCTCGTTCTGGCCGCGGATGATCACGGCGACATGGCGGGCGGCGAGGAACGCCTCGCGCTTCTTGAGCTTCGCGCCGGCGAGGTGGCCGCGCCGCACCGCGAGTGCATCGCTGTCGGTGTAGAGCCGCTGGCGGTGAAAGCCCTTGAAGGAGTCGCCGATCGAGATCACGAGATCGATGGTGCGGGCGAATTCGGGCGTGAAGATCGCAGGTCCCCGCCACGGCACCACGTCGATGGTGACGTTCGGCGCGATCTGCGTCACCTTCTCCATCAGCGGCGGCATCAGGAGCTCGACCGCGAGGTCGGGCATCATCAGGCGAAAGTGCCGGTCGCTGCGCGCGGCGTCGAAATCGTCGGAGACGAACAGCGCGCGCACCTGGTCGAGCGCATGGGCCAGCGGCGAGCGCAACGCCTGCGCCCGCGGCGTCAGCTCCATCCGCGCGCCGGTGCGCACCAAAAGCGGATCGCCGATCAGGTCGCGCAGCCGCTGCAGCGCGTGGCTGGTCGCCGGTTGCGACAGATTGAGCCGCATCGCCGCGCGGCTGACATTGGCTTCGCGCAGCAGGGCGTCGAGCGCGACCAGCAGATTGAGGTCAAGCGAATTCAAATTCATCGAGTGAATATATATCATACTACCTATCGATTGGAAGAATGCGCGCAGGCGCCGCAGGATTGCGGGCAAGGCGTTTTTCACGAGAGCCGAAGACCGCATCGCGTGAGGAAACGCCTGAAATCAGGGTCTATCAATCGCAAGGAGACGCGCCATGAGCGCAGCCGACAACAAGAAACTGGTGCAGGAGATGTTCGTGATCGCAGGCAGTCCCGATCCTGCGGTGCGCGAGAACTCGCTGTTCATGGCAACGCTTGCCGACGACGCGATCTGGACCGTGACCGGGCAATATTCCTGGTCGCGTACCTTCACCGGCAAGCAGTCGATCATCAACGATCTGCACGGCCATGTCCGCTCGAAACTGGTCGAGCGCGGCCGCACCGTCGCCCATCGCATCATCGCCGACGGCGACATCGTCGTGATCGAGGCCAAGGGCGACAACCTCACCAAGCAAGGTCAGCGCTACGACAACGACTATTGCCTGGTGTTCCGTTTCGACGGTGGTCGGATCAAGGAGGTGCGGGAATATTGCGACTCGGTCCTGACCGAGAAGGCGCTCGGCGCGTTTCCGGCGTAGCGGTCCGCCGCTAACGGACGGCACAAACGAAGACGGCGCCCATCCGGGCGCCGTCGTCTTGCCGTCGTGTGGATTGGCTTACGCCACCTTGGACTTGAGGTGGCCGAACATGATGTCGCGCGCCGCGTCGTCCATCTCGGCCTTGAAGGTGTGCTTGTCCTTCAGCGCGATCGCGCGCGCCGCCGCCGGCCGCGCCGAGATCTCGTCGACCAGCCGCTTGACGTTCGGATATTTGGCGTAGCCTTCCTCGCCGAGGATGAACGCCGCCATCCGCGCCCAGCCCCAGAACGCCATGTCGACGATCGTGTAGCTGTCGCCGACCATGTAGCGTTGTTTCGCCAGGTGATCGTCGAGGATCTTGTAATGGCGGTGCGCCTCGTACTGGTAGCGGTTGTTGGCGTAGTCGAGATCCTTCGGCGCGAAGTGCTTGAAGTGCACGGCCTGGCCGGAATAGGGGCCGAGGCCGGTCGCGATGAACATCAGCCAGGACAGCGTCGCGGCGCGATTGGCCGGCGTATTGGCGGGCAGGAACTTGCCGTGCTCCTCGGCGAGGTAGAGCAGGATCGCGTTCGAATCGAACACCAGCACGCCGTCATCGTCGATCGCCGGCACCTTGCCGTTCGGGTTGACCTTGAGGAATTCCGGCGCGAACTGCTCGCCCTTGCGGGTATCGACCGGGATCGCCTCGAACGGCAGGCCGGACTCTTCCAGGAACAGCGCGACCTTGTTCGGGTTCGGCGCACCATTGAAATAGAATTTGATCATGAAGGGACTCCCTTGGTTCTTGTAGCCGGCGAGATCGCGACGCGGCGGGGAAGGCCGCAGACGATCCCCTCATGCGCAAATTTCGCTGCGCTGCGCAAGCGACGAGTTTGTGAATCAGGGTCGCGTGGCGCGCTGGTCAGCCGGCCCAGAAGAAGCCCAGGATACCCGCGACGACCAGCGCGATGCCCGCGACGTCCAGCGCGGCGGCGGAGCGGGTCGCAGCACGCAAATGGGAGACCTGCGTCGCGCGTTCCGATCCCCGCGCGTAGCCATGGACGATGATCTCTTCATTGAACTCGCCATGCGCCTCGAGGGCGAGCGTCAGCCCGACGCAGACGAGCAGGATGCCGAAGATGATCAGGCCGAAGAATCCCAGCAGGCCGATCAGCAGCATTGGAAACATGCCGAGCAGGAAGACCGGCAGCAGCGGCACCAGCAGCAAGGTCTCGGATTGTCTGCGCATCGGGCGACCAGTCGAAGCGGCAAGTGGTGAGACCGAATCTAGTCCCGCCGTCGCGGCGCAACAAGGCGGGCCGCATTCAAGACGGCGTCATCTTTCCCAACGTGTCATTCCCCGGTGCGCAATTGCGCATCTGAGGGCGCCGGGAAGCGGCGAGCCCGGAATGACGAGGAAGATTAGTCGGCTTGCCTCAGCCCGCCGCCATCTCGGAGCGGATCTCGGCGCGCAGCTCGTCGATCAGCCGCAGGCCGCTCTTGGTCTCGACGTGCCAGAAGGTCCAGCCGTTGCAGGCGCCGGAGCCCTGCGCGACCGCGCCGATGCGGTGGATCGAGCCGACCTTGTCGCCGAGCATGATGGCGCCGTCGGCGCGCACCAGGGCGCCGTGGCGCTTCTTGGCGTCGACCAGCCTGGCGCCCGGCACGATCATGCCGCGTTCGATCAGTTCGGAGAACGCCACCCGCGGTGCCTCGCGCGCGGTCATGAACGGCGCCAGCGTTGCTTCCGGCAGCGGCTCGATCGCGGCGATGCGCGCCTCGGCGGCGGCGGCATAGGCCTTGTCGCGCTCGAAGCCGATATAGCTGCGGCCGAGGCGCTTGGCGACGGCGCCGGTGGTGCCGGTGCCGTTGAACGGATCGATCACGAGATCGCCGGGCTTCGAGGACGACAGCAACACGCGGGCGAGCAGCTGCTCGGGCTTCTGCGTCGGATGCACCTTCTTGCCGTCGCCGTCCTTGAGGCGCTCCTCGCCGGTGCACAGCGGGATCAGCCAGTCGGAGCGTGCCTGCACGTCCTCATTGGACGCCTTCAGCGCTTCGTAATTGAAGGTGTAGCCCTTGGCCTTCTCGTCGCGCGCGGCCCAGATCATGGTCTCGTGCGCATTGGTGAAGCGGCGGCCGCGGAAGTTCGGCATCGGATTGGACTTGCGCCACACGATGTCGTTCAGGAGCCAGAAGCCGAGGTCCTGCATGATCGCGCCGACGCGGAAGATGTTGTGATAGGAGCCGATCACCCACAGCGTTGCCGACGGCTTCATCACGCGGCGGCAGGCCAGCAGCCAGGCGCGAGTGAAATCGTCATAGGCAGCGAACGACGAGAACTTGTCCCAGTCGTCGTTGACGGCATCGACATGCGACTCATCGGGGCGCTTGAGGTCGCCCTTGAGCTGCAGATTGTAGGGAGGATCCGCGAAGACCAGGTCGACCGAGCCGGCCTGAAGCTTCGACAATTCGGCCACGCAATCGCCAATGACGATGTGGCTCGATGGGGCACTCTCAAATTTAGTGCGGGGCGCCCTTGCAGACGCCCCGCGACGCGACACTACCATGACTCAAGAACTCTGACTCAGGCGACGCTGTCGGCGACGCGGGACTAAACAACCGACTGGCGTCACATTGACCCGGCAAAGTAAAAATCGACTTAATTGGAAATCTTCATGCAAAAGATTGCAGCATCTTTTGCGCGGCATGGCGCAGTGCCGTCGGCGTTGTGCTGCAACATCAGCGCGTTCGGCAGAAAAATTTGCGGATCATCAAACCGGCACGATTCGCGCGGTAGATTCGCCCTCATTCTCAGCCGTTTGCACCGCAAGGGATGCGCCTCTTCCGGACTAGGCAATTATTGCCGGGCAGGATATTGATTAACAGAATGGAAATTTTAAGTTGGAGTGTCCCGCGTTGGGTCGCCGACTGGAATGAAGGGAAACCACCATGCGCTATGATGATTTCCGCCGCAGCGACGACATCGAAGACCGTCGCGATGAAGGCGGGATGGGCGGAGGGGGCGGTGGCGGCTTCGGCATTCCGATGGGTGGTGGCGGCCTCGGCATCGGCACCATCATCGTCCTCGGCCTCCTCGGCTACGCCTTCGGCATCGACCCGCGCATCCTGATCGGCGGCGCCGAGATTCTCACCGGCGGCGGCCAGGCGCCGACCTACCAGACCGACCGGCAGTCGTCGGGCGGGCAGGCCAAGCGCGGCGCGCCGACCGACGAGATGGGCAGCATGATCGCCGGCATCCTGGGCGAGATCGACGATCGCTGGAGCGAGATCTTCAAGGCCAGCGGGCAGACCTACACCGGTCCGAAGATCGTGCTGTTCCGCAATGCCACCAATGGCGGCCGCTGCGGCATGGCGCAGTCGGCGATGGGACCGTTCTACTGTCCGCCGGACAAGACCATCTTCCTCGACACCGGCTTCTTCCGCGAGGTCGAGACGCGCTTCCGCGGCTGCTCTGGCAACGCCTGCAAGTTCACCGCGGCCTATATCATCGCGCATGAGGCTGGCCATCACATCCAGAACCTGCTCGGCATCATTCCGCGCGTGAACCGGCTGCAGCAGCAGGCCGGCAGCAAGGCCGAGGCCAACGCGCTGCAGGTCAAGGTCGAGCTGCAGGCCGATTGCCTTTCCGGCGTCTGGGTCAACCGCGAGGAGAAGAAGCGGCCGGGCTTCCTCGAGGCCGGCGACATCGATGCCGCGCTGACCACCGCGAACGCGATCGGCGACGACACGCTGCAGCGGCAGGCGACGGGCAGGGTGGTGCCTGATTCATTCACCCACGGCTCCGCGGCGCAGCGCAAGGAGTGGTTCATGAGGGGCTACCAGCAGGGCACAGTGCAGGCCTGCAACACGTTCGGCGGTAGCTTGTAGCCGTGTGCCGGTAGCGTCATCCCCGGATGAGCGCGAATGCGCTCACTCGGGATATGTTCGCCTCTTGGCGGGCCTCGAAGGATTGCGGAGCCCGTGGCCCATCCTTCGAGGCTCGCTCACCGGTGCAAGTGCACCGTAAGGCGAGCACGTCAGCGGGATGGAAAGAGGTGTAAATGTCCTCACTCGACGAATCCAAATCATTCATCCCGCTCAACATTGCGGTGCTGACGATTTCCGACACCCGCTCGCTGGCGGATGACAAGTCGGGCACCACGCTCGCCGATCGTCTCACCGCGGCCGGCCACAAGCTCGCGGCGCGCGAGATCGTCACCGACGATGTCGAGGCGATCAGAGCCGTGATCCGGCGCTGGATCGCCGATCCTGCCGTCGATGCCGTCATCACCACCGGCGGCACCGGCTTTACCGGCCGCGACGTGACGCCGGAGGCGGTCGAGCCGTTGTTCGAGAAGCGGATGGACGGCTTTTCGATCGCCTTCCACATGCTGAGCCACGCCAAGATCGGGGCGTCGACGATCCAGAGCCGCGCCACCGCCGGCGTTGCGGGCGCGACCTTCATCTTCTGCCTGCCGGGCTCGCCCGGCGCCTGCCGCGATGGCTGGGACGGCATTTTGGCCGCGCAGCTCGACTACCGCACGCGCCCCTGCAATTTCGTCGAGATCATGCCGCGGCTGGATGAACATCTGCGCCGGCCAAAGGCGAAAGGCGCGAGCGCTTAGCCGCTGCTTTTTTGTCATCCCGACGCGCAATTGCGCATCTGAGGGCGTGTGAACCACGAACCCGAATCTCAAGGGTGAGCTTCCGTGGCCCGGATGGAGCGAAGCGAAATCCGGGGCAGTCTCTTCCGCGGCAGCACCGCTCCCGGATTGCGCTTCGCTCTATCCGGGCTACGCAGTCCAGACGTCTCGGCGCTGCGGCTTCACAACTCCAGCTCCCAGGTCTCGCCGACCAGGTCGACGCCAAAACTGTGATGCTTCTCTTCCTTGACCCGCTGGAAGCCGGCGCGGGCGTAGATGCCGCGCGCGGCGAACAGGATGCTCTGGGTCCACAGCGTCATCTTCGTGTAGCCCTTCTCGCGCGCGGCGCGGATGCATTGCTCCACCAGGGCGCGGCCGACGCCGAGCCCGCGCGCCTTTTCTTCCACAAGCAGCAGGCGCAGCTTGGCGACCCCGTCGCCGCCGTCGACCAGGAAGACCGAGCCGACCGGCTCGCCGTCGACCTCCGCGATCCAGCAATGCTCGCGGGCCGGATCGAACGATCGCAAAAACTGCGCGCAGATATCGGCCACCAACGCCTCGTAGCTGATGTCCCAGCCATATTCCTCCGCATAGGCTTGTCCTTGCCGCGAGACGATCCAGCCCATGTCGCCGACGCGATGGCTGCGCAGCAGGAAGCCGACCGGTTTCTCGGCCGGCGGCTCCAGCGATTGCTCGATCGTGCCCATGGCGCGCACCACCGCGGCGCGACGGTCGCTGTCCATCTGCTTCAATAGTGCCCCGACCTCGCTACGCGAGCGGCGGTCGAGATCGGCGGCTGCGGTACGGCCCTTGGCGGTGAGGGCCACCTCGTTGACGCGTTTGTCGGCCTTCGATGGCTTCCGCGTCACGATCTGGCGGCGCTGCAGCGCCGCCAGCGTGCGGCTGACGAAGCCGGCATCGAGGTCGAGATCGCGCACCAGGTCGGTTGCGGTGCAATTTTCGCGGTGCGCGAGCTCGTAGATGATCCGCGCTTCCTGCAGCGTGAATGTCGAGTGCAGCAGCTTCGGCTCGATGATGCCGAGCTTGCGGGTATAGAACCGGCTGAAGCCGCGGACCGCGGCGACCTGGTTCTCGAGCGTGGTGTCATAGGAATTTGATTTCATCAAATATATTATTTGACGGAATCAAATAATCCGCAAGCGCTTTGTTCAGGCCACCATGATCCGGCTCCGCAGCATGGTGCGGGAGGAACGGCCGAGCCGGCGCAGCAGGCGCGCCTCGGAGCGGCGGGCGTCGGGCCGGTAGCCGCCGATCCGCTCGTAATGCTCGCGCGCGATCAAAAGGCCTTGTTCGGCCGAGGGCCCGGTGATCATCCGGGCAACGAATTTGAGGCCGTCGCGCAGGCCCGGATCGGTGTAGGGTGCGCGGGCGTAGCGGAAGATGCCGGCGCGGTCCTTGCCGCTCGCCGCCACCATCTGGATGAACTGGGTGGTTTCCTCGATCCAGCCGGCATCGAGCACCGCGCCCGGATGCAGGAACATCAGCCAGGGCGACCGCGCCTGCCGCGCGCCTGCCGCAAGCGCGGCGGCGCGCGTGCCCTCGAAGCGCAGGAAGCGGCAGCCGGCGACGTCGGCGACGCGCTCCATCACATCGCTGTTGCCGCGGTCGACCAGCAGCACTTCGCGGATGACGCCGGCGGCCGCGCCCGGCACCAGCGCCGCCAATGTTGCGACCGCGGTGCGCTCGACGCCGTCGGTTGGAATGATCACGCTCAGCATGATTTTGAGGCTTCGATGGCTCAAACGGTGGAGAAACTCCGGCCGTGTTATCACCTTGTCATATTCAAAGCAGCCTGTTCGCCTGCAGAATTTTGTAGCAAGGTTTTGTGGAATTTCTCCGTTCATGTTCTTGATTTGTTCTCGTGCTGTGTTAGCTTCAAAGCATGAGCCGAGCATCCTCTCATGCCCTCAAGCACCCGCCGGTAACGGCGCCCTCCGATAACCCGGCGGGTGCACCTTCCCCTTTTCCCGAGCTTGCGGTCGCAATCGAGCGCGAGCGGCGGCGCGGTCGCGGCGCGCAGTCCAACGCCAGCGGCCGCTACGAGGCCGAGGCGCGGGTTGCCTTCGACGACGGCTGGCAGAGCCTTGAGGACCTGCCGCCATTTGCGACCAGCGTGGCGCTCGATACCTCGCGCAAGGTGATCACCCGCAACGACTCGCCCGACATCGGCTTCGACCGTTCGATCAATCCGTATCGCGGCTGTGAGCATGGCTGCGTCTATTGCTTCGCGCGGCCGACCCACGCCTATCTCGGCCTGTCGCCGGGGCTGGACTTCGAATCGAAGCTGTTCGCCAAGCCGGACGCACCCGCGCTGCTCGAGAAGGAGCTGGCGGCGCCGGACTACGAGGCGCGGATGATCGCGATCGGCACCAACACCGATCCTTATCAGCCGATCGAGCGCGACCGGAAGATCATGCGCGCCATCCTCGAGGTGCTGGAGCGCGCCGGCCATCCGGTCGGTATCGTCACCAAGTCGGCACTGGTCACCCGCGACATCGACATCCTGGCGCGGATGGCCAAGCGCAATCTCGCCAAGGTCGCGCTCTCGGTGACGACGCTCGACCCGAAGCTTGCCCGCACCATGGAGCCGCGCGCCTCGACCCCGCCGAAGCGGCTCGAGGCGATCAAGCGGCTCGCCGACGCCGGCATCCCGACCACGGTGATGGTCGCGCCCGTGATCCCGGCGCTGAACGACTCCGAGATCGAGCGCATCCTCGATGCCGCCGCACATGCCGGCGCCAGGGAGGCGAGCTACGTGCTGCTGCGCCTGCCGCTCGAGGTGCGCGATCTGTTCCGCGAATGGTTGATGGCGAACTATCCCGACCGCTACCGTCACGTCTTCACGCTGATCCGCGACATGCGCGGCGGCCGCGACTACGACTCGCAATGGGGCACCAGGATGAAGGGCACCGGCCCGATGGCCTGGATGATCGGCCGCCGCTTCGAGATCGCCTGCGAAAAGCTCGGCCTCAACAAGAGGCGGACCAAGCTGACCACCGATCACTTCGCCAAGCCGAAGCGCAACGGGCAGCAACTCAGTCTATTCTAGGCGAGGGCGTAGCCCGGATGGAGCCCAGCGAAATCCGGGGTCCCGTGTTAGCGGCTGAAGCTTTCCCGGATTGCGCTTCGCTCCATCCGGGCTACGAAGACGTCAAACAGTGAGTGCAAACATGAGTAACGCCCCGACCGCACGCTTCACCGTCCTCACGTTGGGCGTGAGCGACATGCGCGCCAGCATCGGCTTTTATGAATCGCTTGGGTTCACCAGGAAGATGCGCGCGACCGGCGAGGAGGTCGCATTCTTCGAGACCGGCGGCACCGTGCTCGGCCTGTTCCCATGGCATCTGCTCGCCGCCGATGCCGGGCTGCCGGATCAGCCACGGCCGTCAGCGTTCCGCGGCGTCGCGATCGCCTGGAACTGCAACGACGACGCCGAGGTCGATCGTGTGATGGCGTTCGCGCTGTCGAAAGGCGCCAGGCTGCTGAAGCCCGCGCAGCCCACCAGCTATGGCGGCTATTGCGGCTATTTCGGCGATCCCGACGGCCACGCCTGGGAAGTGGTGCGCGCGCCGGGCTTTGAGGTTCGCGACGACCGCCGGGTGTCAATTCCCGATTAGAGCGCCGATCCCGATGAGGTGGCGGATTGAATAACGGGGAAGGGCGCCAGGTTCCCGGTTGCGCCGCGGGCCGGGCTTGATCACGATCCCCGCATGATTCGGGACAAGTCCAATAGCACGTCAAAGACCGCGTCGAAGAAGAAGCCGGGCGAGCCGGCCAAGCCGGACAAGCGCGTCATCGTGGTGACGCGGCCGAGCTTTCGGCGCGAGCGCGCGCTGATCAAGCGCGGCGTCTGGCCGGTCGCCGGCTGCGACGAGGCCGGGCGCGGGCCGCTGGCGGGTCCGGTGGTCGCCGCCGCCGTGGTGCTGGACCCAAATCGGATACCCAAGGGCCTCGATGATTCGAAGCGGCTGACCGTCGAGCGCCGCGAGGAACTGTTCGAGGAAATCTGCGCGACAGCAGCGTTCTCGGTCGCGGTGGCGTCACGGTCGCGGATCGACCGCGACAACATCCTGCGCGCCTCGCTGTGGGCGCTGGCGCGCGCCGTGCATGCGCTGCCGGAAATGCCGAAGCATGTCTTCGTCGACGGCCGCGACAAGCTCGCCACGCCCTGCGACTGCGACGCCGTGATCGGCGGCGACGGCATCGTGGCCTCGATCGCGGCGGCCTCGATCATCGCCAAGGTGACGCGCGACCGCCTGATGTGCGCGCTGGCGCTGGATTGCCCCGGCTACGGCTTCGAGCAGCACAAGGGCTATGCCGTCCCCGAGCACCTCGAGGCGCTCGATCGGCTCGGCCCCAGCAGCCATCACCGCAGCTTCTTCGCTCCCGTCGTCGCGGCGCGGCTGAAGCATTTCCCGGTCCCGGCGGAGCCCGACCTGTTCACGGTGGACGCCGAAAGCGAAGCCGCGGCATCCGAAGCGGCGTAAAGCGCGGCGGCGCCGCACTCTCGGTGTCATCGCCCGGCTCGCCGCCTCCGCGAAAGCTTCGGCGCGCCAGGGGGCCGTGGCCTCGTCGAAGCCTTGGCGAAGACGGGACCGGGCGATCCAGTATTCCAGAGACCGTTGTGCTCAAGCTTGGCCGCCGCGGCGTACTGGATGCCCGCCTTCGCGGGGCATGACAGCGATGTTTGACTTTGCACCGTGGACACATCCAGCCCGGTTGCCTCCACCGCCGCCGCCGTTTATCAAAAACGCTCGGGATCAGATGGCGCCGCTTGATACGGGTGGCTGGGGCATTTCAGGCGTTTCATGCGGTTTACCTCCCTGGTTGTCGAACTGATCCGCGCCCGGCCGCGCCTCGTGGTCTGGATCGTGGTGCTGGCGCAGGCCGCGATCTGGCTGTTCCTGCCGGCCATCTTCTACGGCAGTCCGCCCGGCAACCTCGCCACCATCCTCGCCTTCGGCCGCGAATATCAGGTCGGCACCGACATGGGGCCGCCGCTCGCGTTCTGGCTCGCCGACATCGCCTTCCGCGCCGTCGGCAATCACGTGTTCGGCGTCTATCTCCTGGCGCAGGTCTGCGAAATCGTCACCTTCATCGCCTTCTACGTCCTGGCGCGCGCCATCGTCGGCGGCCCGCAGGGCGTGCTGGCGGTGCTGCTGTCGATGACGGTGGTGGTGTTCTCCTCGCCAAGCGTCGAGTTCGGCCCGCTGATCCTGGCGCGCCCGCTCTGGGCGCTGCTGCTGCTGCATTCCTGGCAACTGATCGGGCAGAACCGGCGCAACGCCTGGTTCGCCTGGTCGATCGATTGCGGGCTCCTGCTGCTGACGACGCCGGCGGCGATCGGCATGATCCTGCTCGTGACAGGCTTTGCGCTCGCAACCGAGCGCGGGCGGCGCATGCTCAAGTCGGTCGATCCGATCTACGCGCTGCTGGTCATCATCGTGCTGGCGCTGCCCTACCTGATCTGGCTGCTCCGCGCCAACGTGCTGGCGCTGCCGGTCCTGCCGGCATTCGCCGATCTCAGGGCGCACGCGCTGCGCTGGGGCGTGGTGCTCGGCGGGCTGATCGTGGCGACCGCCGCGATCGCGCTGCTGGCGATCCTCAATTCGCGCTGGTTCGCCCGCGATACGGAGGATGCTCCGATTATCTATCGTCCGCCCGTCAGTCAGCTGGCGCGGCAATTCGTGTATTTCTTCGCGTTCGCGCCGGCGATCGCCAGCAGCTTCGTCTCCGGGCTGTTCAATCTCGATCGCGCCTTCGGCGGCGCCGGCGTGGTGCTGCTGATGTCCGGGCTCGCCGTCGTGGTCGCGACCGGCGGCCTGATCCCGCTCAGGCGGCAGCGGCTGCTGCGTTCGGTCTGGGCCCTGGCGGTCGCGGCGCCGGCCGCGCTGGCGCTGGCGGCGGCCCTGTTCCTGCCCTGGACCAGCACCACGGAGGCGTCTACCTCGTTGCCGGCAGCCGCGATGGGCCGCTTCTTCGATGACAGCTATGAGCGCCGCACCAACCAGCGCCTGCGCGCGGTGGCCGGCGATCCCGAACTTGCCAGCCTGATCGCGATGAACCGCCGCCGCCCGCATCTTTTGCTCGACGCCACGCCGCAGCGGACGCCGTGGCTGTCGGTCGCAAAATTCAACGAGACCGGCGGCGTCGTGGTGTGGCGCGCACAGGACACCGCCGGCACGCCGCCGCCCGACATCGCGCAGCGCTTCCCCGGCCTCGTGCCGGAAGTGCCGCGTTCGTTCGACCGGCTGGTCAACGGACGGCAGCCGGTGCTGCGGATCGGCTGGGCGATCGTGCGGCCGAAGGGGACGTGATTTGACGTGGAGCCGTAGCCCGGATGAAGTGGAGCGAAATCCGGGGCCGCTCTTTCACGCTACCTGATCCACCCGGATTGCGCGGAGCCTGTCATCGGGCGCGCGTCCGCGCGACCCGTTGGCTCCATCCGGGCTACGAAGCTACGCGCTCGCCACCTGCAGCACCTTCGCGATCGCGCGCAGATCCTGCCACGACAGCCGCTTGTACGACGGCGAGCGCAGCAGATAGGCCGGATGGAAGGTGGCGACGGCGCGGATCGTGCGGGTGCCGGTGTCGTAGTCGATCCATTTGCCGCGCGTGCGCATGATGCCCTCGCGGGTGCTGAGCAGCGCCTGCGTCGAGGGATTGCCGAGCGTCACCAGCACGTCGGGATTCACGAGTTCGATATGGCGCTGAATGAAGGGCAGGCACACCTGCGTCTCCTGCGGCGTCGGCGTGCGGTTGCCGGGCGGCCGCCACGGGATCACGTTGGCGATATAGGCTTTGCTGCGGTCGAGCCCGATCGCCGCGATCATGCGGTCGAGCAGCTTGCCGGAGCGGCCGACGAACGGCAGGCCCTCGATGTCCTCGTCGCGGCCCGGTGCCTCGCCGACGAACATCACGCGCGCCTGCGGGTTACCGTCGGCGAACACCAGCCTGGTCGCGGTGTGCTTGAGCGCGCAGCCGTCGAAATTCTCCATCAGCGTGCGCAGGGCTTCAAGCGTCGGCGCAGTCCGCGCAGCCTCGCGCGCGGAGGCGATCGCGGCATCCGGCGCCACGGTGATTTCGCTGCGCGGAACTGACAGCATCGGCGGCGGACGCAGCGGATTGAGCGCAACTGATGGACGCGGTGCGGCTGGGGCGGGAACTGGCTCCGGCTCCGGCTCCTCGAGCCGGTTGATCGGCGCATCGCCGAGCGCGCAATCGACCCCGGCCTCGAGGTAAAAGGCCAGCAATTGCTGCAGTGTAGGGGTGGGCTCGGGCGGCAGGACCATCATCGGCGCAATCTAGAGCATCGACCAGAAAAGTGGAGGGCGGTTTTCGGAAAAGATCATTCTCTTGCGGTACCCGGGCCGTGCAAACCCATGGAAGCGCAATTCCATGGTTGTCCTTCCGCCAAAAATCGGAAACAACGACCCGTGAAAAGCTTAGAAGCGTTCTCAATGGGCTGAGATCAAAGATCATGAGTGCTGAAGACCTTCCTCCGCGCGAGTCTATGGAATTCGACGTCGTCATCGTCGGCGCCGGCCCGTCGGGCCTGTCGGCAGCGATCCGGCTGAAGCAGCTCAATCCGGAGCTCTCGATCGTCGTGGTGGAGAAGGGCTCCGAGGTCGGCGCGCACATCCTCTCGGGTGCGGTGATCGATCCGGCCGGGCTCGACAAGCTCGTGCCCGACTGGCGCGAGGATGCCGACTGTCCTCTGAAGACGCAGGTCAAGGACGACCGCTTCTACTGGACGACGTCGCAAGGCTGGTTCCGCCTGCCGAACTTCATCATGCCGCCGCTGATGAACAATCATCACTGCTACATCGGCTCGCTCGGCAATGTCTGCCGCTGGCTGGCACCGAAGGCGGAAGCGCTCGGCGTCGAGATCTATCCGGGCTTTGCCGCGGCCGAAGTGCTTTATGACGACAAGGGCGCGGTGCGCGGCATCGCCACCGGCGACATGGGCATCGCCAGGGACGGTAGCCACAAGGATTCCTACACCCGCGGCATGGAGCTGCTCGGCAAGTACACGCTGTTCGCCGAAGGCGCACGCGGCTCGCTGTCCAAGCAGCTGATCGCGAAGTTCAATCTCGATGCCAACTCCGAGCCGCCGAAGTTCGGCATCGGCCTCAAGGAGGTCTGGCAGATCGACCCGGCGAAGCACAAGAAGGGTCGGGTTCAGCACACGCTCGGCTGGCCGCTGAACGACAAGACCGGCGGCGGCTCGTTCCTCTATCACTACGACGACAACCGCGTCGCGGTCGGCTTCGTGGTGCATCTGAACTACAACGATCCGTATTTGTCGCCGTTCGACGAATTCCAGCGCTTCAAGACCCATCCCGATGTCCGCGAGCTGTTCGAGGGCGGCAAGCGGCTCGCCTATGGCGCGCGCGCCATCACCGAGGGCGGCTACCAGTCGGTGCCGCGGCTCTCGTTCCCGGGCGGCGCGCTGATCGGCTGCGCGGCGGGCTTCGTCAACGTGCCGCGCATCAAGGGCGTCCACAATGCGATGGGCTCCGGCATGCTCGCCGCCGAGCATGTCGCGGCCGCGCTCGGCGCCGGCCGCGCCAATGACGAGCTCGTCGAATACGAGAACGCCTGGCGCTCGTCGGCGATCGGCAAGGACCTGTTCAAAGTCCGCAATGCCAAGCCGTTGCTGTCGAAGTTCGGCAACCTGCTCGGCATGGCGCTCTCCGGCTTCGACATGTGGTGCAACACGCTCGGCTTCTCGCTGTTCGGCACCCAGTCGCACGCCAAGCCGGACCGCAAGACGCTCGATCCGTCCAAGCAGCACCAGCCGATCGCCTATCCGAAGCCGGACGGCAAGATCTCGTTCGACAAGCTGTCGTCGGTGTTCCTGTCCAACACCAACCATGAGGAGGACCAGCCGGTCCATCTCAAGGTCGCCGATCTCAATCTGCAGAAGACCTCGGAACACGACGTGTTCGCCGGTCCTTCCAACCGCTATTGCCCGGCCGGCGTTTATGAATGGGTCGAGGAATCGACGGGTCCGCGCTTTCAGATCAACGCCCAGAACTGCGTCCACTGCAAAACCTGCGACGTGAAGGACCCCAACGGCAACATCACCTGGGTTCCGCCGGAGGGCGGCGGCGGTCCGAACTACGAGGCGATGTAAGGCCAGGGTGAGCTCAAGGCGGCCGACCACATTTGCGTGAGGCGGCTGCGCGAGTTGCCGCAACCTCCGCTTGGCCTCTCCGCGCGTGGAGCGGCCGGATTGCACCCCCGGTTACAACAGAAGGCGCGAAAAGGGGTGCCGTGGCGCCCTTATCTCGCGCCTTTTTGCGTCCGCGCGCGAATATGCCCGGCCCGGTCACGATACCGCCATAGTGGAAGCGTCTTGCGGGGGCTGGCTGGATCGGCGGGCCTAAAGGCCTAATCTGCCAATTGATTCGTCATGGGTTGCCTTTGGGCGATCCTTGCGGATGAGCGCCAAAAGCGGCATTGTCCCCCGCCGTGATGCCGCCGCTTGGGTTTGCATTTTGAGACTGATCGCAAGATCTTGGCCATAAAATCCATCTTGGCGTAAATCCCTGGAGCAAGGCGACCGTGATGCTGTCCACCCGATTCCACCGCCTGACGATTGCCGTTCTCGCTGCCGCGGCGCTTGCCGTGCCTGCGCAGCTTGCAGCGCAAACGCCGGACCATCCGACCGACAATACCGCGCAATTCCCGTCCAAGAACGACCTGAAGTCGCTGACCACCGCCGGCAGCTATCTCGCCGCCCGCCACGCCAGCGTCGAGCGCGATGCGACCTCGGCCGCGACGTTCTACCGCTCGGCGCTGCGCACCGACCCGAAGAATTCCGAGCTGCTCGACCGCGCCTTCATCTCCTCGCTCGCCGACGGCGATATCGAGGAGGCGGTCAAGCTCGCCGACCGCATCCTCACCCAGGACAAGGCCAACCGCGTTGCGCGCCTGGTCGTCGGCGTGCGCGATCTCAAGCTGAAGAAATATGCCGCCGCGCAGTCCAACATCAACCAGTCGGTGCGCGGCCCGATCACCGATCTCGTCGCGACGCTGCTGTCGGCCTGGGCCGCCTATGGCGCCGGCGACAGCAAGGCCGCGGTCGCCTCGATCGACAAGCTGACCGGCCCCGAGTGGTACCCGATCTTCAAGGACCTCCATGCCGGCATGATCTACGAGCTGTCCGGCAAGGAGAAGGACGCCGGCGCCCGCTTCGAGCGCGTCTACAAGCTCGACGATTCGATGCTGCGCACGGTCGACGAATATGCGCGCTGGACCTCGCGCAACAAGGATGCGGCCGCCGCGACCGCGATGTACGAAGCCTTCGACAAGAAGCTGCCGCGTCACCCGCTGGTGCTGGAAGGCATCAAGGAGACCAAGGCCGGCAAGAAGCTGCCGCCGCTGGTCGAGTCACCGCAGGCCGGCGCGGCCGAGGCGCTGTACGGCATCGGCGCGACGCTGACCCGCCGCGGCGGCGAGGACCTCGCGCTGGTCTATCTGCAACTCGCGCTCTATCTGCAGCCCAACCATCCGCTGGCGCTGCTGTCGCTCGCCGATCTCTATGAATCGGTGAAGAAGCCGCAGATGGCGATCAAGGTCTATGAGCGGATGCCGGCGTCCTCGCCGCTGAAGCGCAACGCGCAGATCCAGCTCGCGACCAATCTCGACGCCGCCGACCGCAGCGACGAGGCGATCAAGATCCTCAAGGAAGTCACATCGGATCAGCCGAAGGACATCGAGGCGATCCTGGCGCTCGGCAATATCGAGCGCGGCCGCAAGAAGTTCGCCGACTGCGCCACCACCTATTCGCAGGCGATCGACGCACTGCCCGCCGGCGGCGACAAGAACGCCTGGGTCACCTATTACTATCGCGGCATCTGCGAGGAGCGCTCCAAGCAGTGGAACAAGGCCGAGGCCGACATGCGCAAGGCGCTCGAGCTGCAGCCCGAGCAGCCGCATGTGCTGAACTATCTCGGTTATTCCTGGATCGACCAGGGCATCAACCTCGACGAAGGCATGAAGATGATCAAGCGTGCCGTCGATCAGCGCCCTGACGACGGCTACATCGTCGACTCGCTCGGCTGGGCCTATTACCGGATCGGCAATTACGAGGAGGCGGTGAAGAACCTCGAGCGGGCGATCGATCTGAAGCCGGAAGATCCGACCATCAACGACCATCTCGGCGACGCCTACTGGCGCGTCGGCCGCACCCTGGAAGCCAAGTTCCAGTGGGCCCATGCCCGCGACCTCAAGCCCGAGCCGGAAGAGCTGCCGAAGATCCAGGCCAAGATCGACAACGGCCTGCCGGACGACACCTCCAACGCCGCCGCCGCGGAGAAGAAGAAGGACGACGACGGCAAGGGTGGTTGAGCGGCGGTCGTCGCGCTGCATCTTCATAAAGTACCGTGATGCCCGGGCAAAAGCGCGAAGCGCGTCTTCGCGCAAGATGTCCCGGGCATTGACGTTTGCCCGTCATGGCCGGGCTTGACCCGGCCATCCATCCCTTCGAGAAATTCGTTCTTGGTTGATAGATGCCCGGGTCATAGGCGAGCGGAAGCGACGCCGTCCTTCAGACGGCTATGCCCGGGCATGACGAGTCATGGCGGAATTTCCATCCAAACAAAGGGATAGGATCGTACGGCGATTTACGCTAATCGCATCACGATGTTTGTTTTTTAGGGGTTTATCGCCGTGCCGGCGCTGATTGAAGAAGGGCGTGCCAAGGTCAACCTGACGCTGAAGGTTGTCGGGCGGCGCGTCGACGGGTTTCACGACTTGGAGAGCGTCGTCGCGTTTGCCGATTGCGCCGATCGCCTGATGCTCGAGCCGGGACCCGAGCTGTCGCTTTCGATGGCGGGGCCGCTGGCCGATGCCTGCGGCGACACCTCTGACAATCTGGTGCTGAAGGCCGCGCGGCTGCTCGGCGAGCGCGTCGCGGACCTCGAGGTCGGCCACTTCACGCTAGAGAAGGTGCTGCCGGTTGCGGCCGGCATCGGCGGCGGCTCGGCGGACGCCGCGGCGGCGCTGCGGCTGTTGGCGCGGCTCAACGAGCTCTCGCTCGACGATAGCAGGATCATGGAGGTCGCGCTGCAGACCGGTGCCGACGTGCCGGTGTGCGTCGCCTCGCGCGCCTGCGACATGACCGGCGTCGGCGAAGGCCTGCTGCCGCTCGACCTGCCGAAAATGCCGTGCGTGCTGGTCAATCCGCGCGTGCCGGTTGCGACCAGGGACGTCTTCAATGCGCTCGGTCTGCGCAACGGCGAGCTCCTGATCGGCGCCACCGACGTCGTGATGCAGGCGCCGTCATGGCCGGAAGCCGGCCGCGTGATCGACGATTGGATCGCGGCGCTGGAGCGCGGCACCAACGATCTCGAAGCCCCCGCGGCGCGTATTGAGCCCGTCATCAGCGACGTGCTGTCCGCGCTGCGTGAGACCCGGGACGTTCGTCTGGTGCGCATGTCGGGCTCGGGCGCGACCTGCTTTGCCGTGTTCGGAACCGACGCCGATGCCTATGCCGCCGGCGAACGGCTCCGCGCCAGGCATCCCGGCTGGTGGGTGCATGCGGGCACGCTGAGCTAGCGCGCGCCCATTCTCCGTGATTCCGAGGCTCGCGCCGAGAGGCGCGCCCTCAGGTGCGCAATTGCGCACCGGGGAATGACGACGGAGAGGGGTGCGACAAAACAACCCGACGGGCAACTCAGCAAAACCTGTCAATCCTCGCGCGCGAAATAATTCGCTTTATCCGAAGCGCGAAGCTCGGACAGTGTAGCGAGAACGCGGAAGTTTGACTCACTGACCGTGCCACCTACTCGGTGTCGTCCCTGCCTAGTGCGCAATTGCGCACTAGGCAGGGACGACAGGGGCATTCGCGGCGCGCCCATCCCACCCCAACGCCGGGCAGCCTTGCGGGGCCATTGCTTGGCAAGCCAAACCCCGTTTGCCATAACAGGATGAAACAACAACGTTGCGCGTGCGGGGCCGTTCGGAATCCGCCTGCAGCCAAAGAGCCGGGAGGATGCCATGGCCAATATCCGAGTTCTCGCCACCGATCTGGAGTTTCCCGAAGGTCCGGTCGTCATGCCCGACGGTTCGGTCGTGCTGGTCGAAATCCGCGGCCAGCGGCTGACGCGGGTCTATCCCGACGGGCGCAAGGAGATCGTCGCCAAGGTGCCGGGCGGCCCGAACGGCGCGGCGCTCGGCCCGGACGGCAAGATGTACATCTGCAACAATGGTGGCTTCTCCTGGATTCCGACCCGCAACATGATCATGCCGGGGCCGCAGCCGGAGGATTATCTCGGCGGCTCGATCCAGCGCGTCGATCTGCAATCCGGCAAGGTCGAGACCGTGGTGACGAAATGCGGCGAGCACGAACTGCGCGGGCCGAACGATCTGGTGTTCGACAGGCAAGGCGGCCTGTGGTTCTCGGACCTCGGCAAGCGCCGTGCCCGCGACATGGATGTCGGCGCGTTCTACTATCTGAAGCCCGGCATGAACGAGATCGTCGAGGCGGTGCACGGCATCCTGCCGGCCAACGGCATCGGCCTGTCGCCGGACGAGAAGACCGTCTACATCGCGGAGACGCCGACCGCGCGGCTGTGGGCGTATGAAGTTTCAGAGCCCGGCACCGTCAAGCCGCGCGACGTGATCTATCGCGGCGAGCGCGGCAAGCCGATCGCCGGCCTCGGCGGCTACCAGATGTTCGACTCGCTCGCCGTGGAAGCGAACGGCAATGTCTGCGTCGCGACGCTGGTCTCGGGCTGCATCTCGGTGATCGCGCCCGACGGCACCGTGGTCGAGCAGGTGCCGACCGGCGACCGCGTCACCACCAACATCGCCTTCGGCGGCCCCGAGCTGAAGACCGCTTACATCACGCTGTCGGGCAAGGGCGAGCTGATCGCGATGGACTGGCCGCGGCCGGGATTGCCGCTGAATTTTCTGAATAGATGACGATTGCGGTTCGCGAAGCGCAATCGTCATTCCGGGATGGTGCGAAGCACCAGACCCGGAATCTCGAGATTCCGGTTCGATGCTGCGCATCGCCCCGGAATGACAAAGATGGAGAGATCTCGAATGCCCTGGCTTGAACCGGTCACCCTTCGCGGTGCGCATGCGCGGCTGGAGCCGTTGTCATACGATCATCGCGACGGGCTGGTCGAGGCGGTGAAGGACGGCGAGCTGTCAAAGCTCTGGTACACCGCCATCCCGCAGCCGGAGAACATGGTCAAGGAGATCGACCGCCGGCTCGGCCTGCAAAAGGCCGGATCGATGCTGCCGTTCACGGTGTTCGACGCCGACGGCAAGATTTCCGGCATGACGACCTACATGAACGTCGACACGTCGAACCGTCGCGTTGAGATCGGCTCGACCTGGTACGCCAAGCGTGTGCAGCGCAGCGCGGTCAATACGCAGTGCAAACTGCTACTGCTGACCCATGCCTTCGAGAAGCTTGATTGCATCGCGGTCGAGTTCCGCACGCATTTCTTCAATCACCAGAGCCGGCGTGGCATCGAGCGTCTGGGTGCGAAGCAGGACGGCATTCTGCGCAGCCATCAGATCGCGCCCAACGGCACGTTGCGCGACACCGTGGTTTACAGCATCATCGCCAGCGAATGGCCGACGGTGAAGGCGCATCTGACCTATCAACTCAACGAAAAGCCGCGCTGACACGATAGTCGGCGCCAGAAACGAGACGATGGAAACGTTCGATTATGTGATCATCGGCGCAGGCTCCGCCGGGAGCGTGCTGACCAACCGCTTGAGTGAAGACGCAGGTACCAAGGTGTGCGTGCTCGAGGCGGGGCCGAGCGACTGGCATCCCTACATCCATCTGCCGGCCGGCTTCATCAAGACCTTCCATATGAAGAGCGTGAACTGGGCCTATCAGCAGGAGGTGGGTCCCTACACCGGCGGGCGCAGCATCTATGCGCCGCGCGGCAAGACGCTCGGCGGCTCGTCCTCGATCAACGGCCACATTTATAATCGCGGCCAGCGCCAGGATTTCGACACCTGGGCGCAGCTCGGCAATCGCGGCTGGGGCTATCCTGACGTGCTGCCCTATTTCCGGCGCATGGAGAGGCGGATCGGCGAGGGCGACGACACCTATCGCGGCCGCGACGGCAACCTCACCGTCACCACCATGGACTGGCAGGATCCACTCTGCGAGGCCTTCATGGCGGGCGCGGTCAGCCTCGGCATTCCGCGCAATCCCGATTACAACGGCCAGATCCAGGAGGGCGTGTCGTACTGCCAGCGCACCATCCTAAACGGCCGCCGGGTCAGCGCCGCGACCGCGTTCCTGCATCCGGCGCGGCGGCGGCCCAATGTCGATGTGCGCACGCATGCGCATGTCACCGGCATCATCTTCGAGGGCAAGCGCGCGGTCGGCGTGCGCTACAACCGCGGCGGCAAGCACGGCGATCCCCTGGAGATCCGCGCCACCAAGGAGATCATCCTCTCCGGCGGCGCCTACAACTCGCCGCAGCTGTTGCAGCTCTCCGGCGTCGGCGCGCCCGAGCTGCTGCAGGCGCACGGCATCGAGGTGCGCCACGCGCTCCCCGGCGTCGGTGAAGGCCTGCAAGATCACTACGCGCCGCGCTCGGTGGCGCGGGTCAAGAACATCAGGACCATCAACGAGCTTCGCCGCGGCTTCAGCCTGTGGGGCGAGGCGATCAAATGGGCGACGACGCGGCGCGGCCTGCTGTCGCTGTCGCCGACCATGGTCTACTGCTTCTGGCATTCCGGCGAGACCACCGAGAGCTCCGATCTGCAGCTCACCTTCACGCCGGCGAGCTACAAGGAAGGCGTGCAGGGCCAGCTCGAGGACGAGCCCGGCATGACGGTGGCGTCATGGCAGCAGCGGCCGGAGAGCCGCGGCTATGTCCGGATCCGCTCCGCCGATCCGTTCGCGCCGCCGATCATCCAGACCAACTACCTCGCCGAGGAGATCGACCGCCGCGTCGTCGTTGCCGGCATGAAGCTGGCGCGCCGGCTGCTCGCCTCCGAGCCGCTCAGTCCGTATTACGCCTATGAGGACTTTCCGGGCCCGAAGGTCACGAGCGACGACGAGCTGCTCGCGGCCGCGACCCAGCGCGGCACCACCACCTTCCATCCCGGCTGCACCTGCCGGATGGGACCGGCGGACGCGCCGTGGGCGGTGGTCGACGATCAGCTTCGGGTCCATGGCATGGAGGGCCTGCGCGTGATCGACGCCTCGATCATGCCGCGGATGATCTCAGCCAATCTCAACGCCTCGACCTTGATGATCGCCGACAAGGCCTCCGACATGATCCGCGGCAAGGCACCCGAGGCGGCTGCGAAGCTGCCGGAGTATGCGTGACGGAATAGAGGCGTACGCGATGTTGCTTCTTGATCAGCGCGCTGTGTCTAACACCGTCATGCTGAGGAGGCCGCGAAGCGGCCGTCTCGAAGCACGACGGCCCGAGTGGGGCCGTGCATCCTTCGAGACGCGCTACGCGCTCCTCAGAGTCTGACTCATAAATCACCCAACCTTAGCTGCAGCCGCGAGTCTGCGGGTCAGGAGCCTGATGTGTGCAATCAGCAGCCAGGCAGCTTCGGTTGCCACCGTCGCCTCGAAGTCCTTGGCGAGGCGGCGGCATCTGCCGAACCAAGCGAATGTGCGTTCAACCACCCACCGCTTCGGCAGAAGCTGGAAGCCTTTGACGCCTTGAGGCCGCTCGACGATCTCGACAGTCCATGGACCGCAGTCTGAGAGCGCGTCGAGGAGTTGATTTCCGCGGTAGACCCGGTCGGCAAAGACGTGGCGCAGCCGGGGGAAGTTCATCCGCACGTTCTTCAGCAGCGGTACGGCGCCATGGCAGTCCTGAACGTTGGCCGGATGAACATGAACCCCGAGGAGGAGGCCATTGGTATCCGTCACGATATGCCGCTTGCGGCCGTAGATGCGCTTGCCTGCATCGTAGCCGCGCGGTCCGCCAGCTTGCGTGGTCGGCGCACTTTGACTGTCGATCACGGCTGCCGTCGGCTTCGGTGTCCGTCCAAGCTTTTTTCGCGCCCGTCGGACAAGCACGCTGACAATCCTCTGCCACCGGCCTGTATCCCGCCATCTATAAAAATAGCCCTGCACCGTCGAATAGGGCGGGAACTCCTGCGGCAACGCCCGCCACTGGCAGCCGGTCGAAACGATATAGAGGATCGCTTCGATCACACGACGCAGCTCCGTCTTACGCGGCCGGCCGCGCCGGTTCGCTCGCGGCAACAGGCGTCTGATCAGCGCCCACTCCGCATCGGTCATATCGCTTGCATAACGCAGATCGTCCCGCCGATATTGCTCCCGAGTGATCTTGGTCCAGGGCATCGTGCTCTCCCTCGAATCTTTGCAAATCCGATGGAATCACACCCCACTGAGATCACTCACCCATTTTTCAGTCAGGCTCTCAGGATGACGGGACTAATATCAGGAGCTCAGCCGTAGACGAACGCCTTGTCCTTGAGGTCGATCGCCGGGAATTCGTCCTTCTCGGCCCAGTAATCCTGGTTGTGCTGCCACTCCGGCTTGTCGCCGCGCTTCGGCAAGAGGTGCATGCCGCGCATCATGTAGCCGGGGTTGAAGTTCTCCGGATCGATCCACGGCAGCAGCGGCATGTTGTGGTCTTCGGGGCGCAGTTCCGGCGTCACCTTGTTCGCGCCGGTCGCCTTCATGTGCTGCAGCAGGCGGCAGACGAAGTCGCCGACCAGATCGACGCGCAAGGTCCAGCTGGCGCGGAAATAGCCGAACACCCAGACGAGGTTCGGCACGCCGGTGAACATCATGCCGCGATAGGTCACGGTATCGGCGAAGTCGAGCGGCTTGCCGTCGATCTCGAAGTCGATGCCGCCGTTGGCGGAGAGGTGGAAGCCGGTCGCGGTGATAATGATGTCGGCCTCGAGCTGCTTGCCGGACTTGAGCAGGATGCCCGTCTCGGTGAAGCGGTCGATCTCGTCGGTGACGACCGACGCCTTGCCGCCCTTGATGGCG
This sequence comes from Bradyrhizobium sp. USDA 3315, assembly GCF_054056795.1. Taxonomy (NCBI): domain Bacteria; kingdom Pseudomonadati; phylum Pseudomonadota; class Alphaproteobacteria; order Hyphomicrobiales; family Nitrobacteraceae; genus Bradyrhizobium; species Bradyrhizobium sp. USDA 3315. The sequence continues at coordinate 3,864,325 of NZ_JBSRYP010000001.1, forward strand.
TGGAACAGGTCGGCATCCGGCACGAAGGCGATGCGCTGCCGCCACGGCCGGTAGCTCGGCGTGAAATGCGTGGCGATGTCGTAGTCCTTGCCGAGGACGGCTTCGACCGCTGCCAGCAGGTCCTTCTTGGCGCCCTCGGGCTCGGCGAAGGTCCGCCTGGTGAAGGCGTCCTGCTCGAACAGGATCTTGCGGCGGGTGATCTCGTGGATCCAGTGCTCGTCGACCTGCAGCCTGCGCAGCTCCTCGGCGATCTCGATGGCGTTGCGGCCGGTGCGGAAATAGGTCGGTGAGCGCTGCAGCATGGTGACATGGCCGGCGTCCTTGGCCATCGCCGGGATCAGGGTCGCGGCGGTGGCGCCGGAGCCGATCACGACCACGCGCTTGCCCTTGTAGTCGAGGTCGTCGGGCCAGGTCTGCGGATGCACGACGGTGCCCTTGAACTTCGCCATGTCGGTCCATTCGGGCGTATAGCCCGCGTCGTGGCGATAATAGCCCTGGCACATCCAGAAGAAGTTGGTGGTGAAGCGCAGCCGCTCGCCGGTGTCGATGCGCGTCGCATCGATGGTCCAGAGATTGGTTTCGTTCGACCACTTCGCCGCGGTGATGGTGTGGCGATAGCGGATGTGACGGGCGATGTCGTTCTCCTCGATCACCTCGCCCATGTACTTCAGGATCTCGGCCGCGGTCGCGATCGGCGCGCTGGTCCACGGCTTGAAGCGATAGCCGAAGGTGTGCAGGTCGCTGTCGGAGCGGATGCCGGGATAGCGGTGGGTGGACCAGGTACCGCCAAAAGTCTTCTGCGTCTCCAGCACCACGAAGCTGGTGCCGGGGCATTGCGTGGTGAGGTGGTAGGCGGCGCCGACGCCGGAGATGCCGGCGCCTGCGATCAGGACGTCGAAGTGCTCTGTCGTGACGGGCTCGGCGGCCCGGATCTGGGTTTGGACGTTCATCTTCCCTGGTCTTCTTGCTTGTTGGCTTGTTTGTTGAGCTGCAGAAGCAAAACGCCGGAGCCATCGCCCCGGCGTTTGCCGATATCGGAACTAGACTTCGCGGCGGCTGAGGAAAGCCAGCCGCTCGAACAGATGCACATCCTGCTCGTTCTTGAGCAGCGCGCCATGCAGCGGCGGGATCAGCTTGCGCGGATCGCGCTCGCGCAGCATCTCGGGGGTGATGTCCTCGTTCAACAGCAGCTTGAGCCAGTCGAGCAGTTCCGAGGTCGAGGGCTTCTTCTTCAGGCCCGGCACCTCGCGGACTTCGAAGAAGATCCGCAGCGCCTCTTCCACCAGGCGCTTCTTGATACCGGGGAAATGCACGTCGACGATCTTGCCCATCGTCTCGTTGTCGGGGAACTTGATGTAGTGGAAGAAGCAGCGGCGCAGGAAGGCGTCCGGCAGTTCCTTCTCGTTGTTCGACGTGATCATCACGATCGGGCGCAGCTTCGCCTTGATGGTCTCGCCGGTCTCGTAGACGTGGAATTCCATGCGGTCGAGTTCGAGCAGCAGATCGTTTGGGAATTCGATGTCGGCCTTGTCGATCTCGTCGATCAGCAGCACCGGGCGCTTCTCGTTGGTGAAGGCCTCCCACAGCTTGCCGCGCTTGATGTAGTTCTTGATGTCGGACACGCGGGCGTCGCCGAGCTGGCTGTCGCGCAGTCGCGAGACGGCATCGTATTCGTAGAGGCCCTGCTGCGCCTTGGTGGTCGACTTGATGTGCCAGGTCAAAAGCGGCGCGTCGATCGCCTTGGCGACTTCCTCGGCCAGTACGGTCTTGCCGGTGCCGGGCTCGCCCTTCACCAGCAGCGGGCGCTCGAGCACGATGGCGGCATTGACGGCGACCTTGAGGTCATCGGTGGCGACGTAGTCCTTGGTACCCGTGAATTTCATCTATCTGTTTGCCTTGCTTCGTTCGTCGGCGGCCCGGGCCCCCACACGAAACGACCGCTCTCGCAGCGGTCGCATGTCCTCTCCGATATCTTGTCCGGTACAATTCTAATTGAAAAAGCCGGGCGGTCTAGCGCGGATTCCGCAGCGCAGCGGTACCGATGTGGGCTTCCGCATGGAATGTCATGCATCATCTTTCCGCTCTGCGGAATGATCGCCGGCGTGGCGCGACCTTGCCGCGATGGCGCGGGCGCCGCCACGGACCGACGGCGGCGGAGGTAACCCGGTGAAAGTGGATGGCTGATCTCGGGATGAAGCACGGCCGGGGGCCCTTGACGCCACCGGCCCAGCGGGCGATCTAGGTGGGTATGTTCCTGCAGTTTTTCACATCGCTGCGCGACGCCCAGGTCCCCGTGACGCTACGGGAATATCTGACCTTGATGGAAGCGCTTGACGCCGATCTCGCCGAGCAGACGGTCGAGAACTTCTACTATTTGTCGCGCGCCGCGCTGGTGAAGGACGAGCGCAATCTCGACAAGTTCGACCGCGTGTTCGGCACCGTGTTCAAGGGGCTCGAGAGCCTGCTCGACGCTATGGGCAAGGCGGAGATCCCCGAGGAGTGGCTGAAGAAGCTCGCGGAGAAATATCTCACCGAGGAAGAGAAGAAGCAGATCGAGGCCATGGGCTGGGACAAGCTCATGGAGACCCTGAAGAAGCGGCTCGAGGAACAGAAGGGCCGCCACCAGGGCGGCAGCAAGTGGATCGGCACCGCCGGCACCTCGCCGTTCGGCGCCCATGGCTATAATCCCGAGGGCGTGCGGATCGGGCAGGAGAAGAACCGCAACAACCGCGCCGTGAAGGTGTGGGACAAGCGCGAGTTCAAGGATCTCGACGGCAATGTCGAGCTCGGCATCCGCAACATCAAGGTCGCGCTGCGGCGGCTGCGCAAGTTCGCGCGCACCGGCGCGCCAGACGAGCTCGACCTCGACACCACGATCAAGGAGACCGCCAACCACGGCTATCTCGACGTGCACATGCGCCCCGAGCGGCGCAACGCGGTCAAGGTGCTGGTGTTCTTCGATATCGGCGGCTCGATGGATTCGCATATCGAGCAGGTCGAGGAACTGTTCTCGGCCGCCAAGAGCGAATTCAAGCACATGGAATATTTCTACTTCCACAACTGCCTCTATGAGGGCGTGTGGAAGCAGAACAAGCGGCGCTTCACCGATCGCACGCCGACCTGGGACGTGCTGCACAAATACCCGCACGACTACAAGGTGGTGTTCGTGGGCGACGCCTCGATGTCGCCTTACGAGATCATGGTTCCCGGCGGCTCGGTCGAGCATGTCAATGAAGAGGCCGGCTCGGTCTGGCTCGATCGCATCATCCGCACCTATCCGCACGCGGTGTGGCTCAATCCGGTGGCGCAGAAGCACTGGGACTATTCGGAATCGACCACCATCATCCGCCGCCTGTTCTCCGAGCGCATGTATCCGATCACGATCGAAGGTCTGGAGAACGCGATGCGGGAGCTGGTGCGGTAACCAATCCCGTCATTCCGGACGGTCCGCAGGACCGATCCGGAATCTCGAGCTGATGAAATTCGATCGAGATTCCGGGTTCGATGCTGCCGCATCGCCCCGGAATGACGATCAAGAAAAGCCAGGGAGAGCCCCATGCCCCAGAACATCCACCGCGGCATCAAGGTGATGATCGACGAGGCCAATGCCGAGATCGAGACCATCAGCGCGGCCGACGCGATCACGCTGATCGGCAAGAACGACGTCGTCATCGTCGACATCCGCGATCCCCGCGAGATCGAGCGCGACGGCAAGATCCCCGGCGCGTTCTCCTGCACTCGCGGCATGCTCGAGTTCTGGATCGATCCGAACAGCCCCTATGCCAAGCCGATCTTCCAGGAAGACAAGAAGTTCATCTTCCACTGCGCCGGCGGCCTGCGCTCGGCACTCGCCGCCAAGACCGCGAAGGACATGGGCCTGAAGCCGGTCGCGCATATGGGCGGCGGCTTTGCCGCCTGGCGCGAGGCCGGCGGGCCGATCGAGGCATGGGAGCCGAAGAAGAAGGGCTAGGCAGGATGTCACACGCGGGCTTGACCCGCGTGTCCATCGCTTCAAAGCAATATGGATTGCCGGATCAAGTCCGGCAATGACGATGGAGAGACACGCAAGATGACGACGACCGACGATCCGCTCGTTTCGACCGAATGGCTGGCTGCGCATCTCGGCGATGCCAACGTCAAGGTGCTCGACGCGACCTTCAAGCTGCCCGGCGTGCTGCCGCTGCCGAAGGACGATTATCTCGCCGCGCATCTGCCGGGTGCTGTGTTCTTCGATGTCGACGCGGTGTCCGACCATGCCAATCCGCTGCCGCACATGTTTCCGAGCGCCGAGCAGTTCGGCCGCGACATCGGTGCGCTTGGCATCGGCAATGCCGACACCGTGGTGATCTACGATTCCGGCGGCTGGGTCGCGGCACCGCGCGCCTGGTGGATGTTCCTGTCCTATGGCCATCGCAACGTGCGCATTCTCAACGGCGGTTTGAAGAAGTGGCGCGCCGAGGGCAGGGCGGTCGAGAGCGGCGAGGTGAAGCCGAAGCCTGCGACCTTCAAGGCGAGCTACGATCCGCAGCGCGTGCGCAGCATCGAGCAGATGATCGTCAATGTCGAAAGCCGTGCCGAGCAGGTGATCGATGCGCGCGCCGCCGACCGCTTCGAAGGCCGCGCGCCGGAGCCGCGTCCGGGCATCCGCGCCGGCCACATCCCAGGCGCCCGCAACGTGCCCTACAACCAATTGTTCGATGCCGCGACCGGCGAGATGAAGCCGCTCGATGACCTGCGCAAGTCGTTCGCGGGCGCCGGCGTAAAGCTCGATGCGCCCATCGTCACGAGCTGCGGCTCCGGCGTCTCGGCCGGCGTGCTGACGCTGGCGCTTTACCGGCTCGGCGTCACCGAGAGCGCGCTCTATGACGGCTCGTGGTCGGAATGGGGGCAGGCGAGCGGCCCGCCGATCGCGACGGGACCGGCCTGACAGGTCATTCCTGCTTGCTAGCGGCGGGTGAGCGGCACCAGGGTCGGCTGGCCGAACGGATCGAGCTGCTGCTGCTGAACGATCTGCCGAACCGGCGGCGCGCGGACAATCCGCCGCCGCTCCTTGCGATGTGCCGGCTTGCTGACCGCGCTGCGCTCCGGCTTCTTCGCCTCAGCGGCCTTCGGCGCCACCGGCGCTTCGACAACAACTTCAGGCCCACCCAGCGTCGCGATCTTGGTCGCGGCCGCGATCGCCTCGGGTGATGGCGGCGGGGCGGGCTCCGGCGCTGCCATTGCGGGTGCCGGCGGCGGAAGCGCGGGCTCGCTGGGGCCGGGCGGATCGGCGACGGCGGCGACCTTGGCCTCCGTAGCCGCCGGTGCGGCTTCGGCGGCAGCGGGCGTCGGCTCCGATGCCGCCGAGGGATCTGCGGTCGGAGTCTGAGCCGCAGTGTCGGCGGATTGGGCCGGCGCCGGGGTCTCCGTGGCTTGGGCCTCCGGCTTCGGCGGAGCGGGTGGGACCGGATCATCCGCCGTCACGGCGGCGACCTTCTCCGGCTCGGCTGCAGGGGCGGCGATCTCAGCGGGAGCGGCCGGTTGTTCGGACGCGGCCGGCTCGGACGGGGCTGCTGGCGTATCGGTCGTCACCTTGTCGGCGGCGGGCGGGTCGACCCGCACCATGGCAAGCACTGGCGGCGTCTCGGGCTGCTGCGCGAATTGCGGCTCGGGCGGCGGCGCCCGGCGGGCCGGAATGCTGGCGAACTCTTCATGCGCCGCGCGAAACAGCGCGGCTGCCCCTAACCCGAACACCAGAAGCGAAGTCGCCAGCACGATCGCGGCGAACAGAAAACGAAGGCCGGGGAGCATGGGCGCGGGTTCCCCCTTCTGCGGGAGGGTCTTCGATGTCGAGGGAACGCGGTGACCACACAAGAAAGCCGGCGTCGCGAGCGCGAATCAGGCCGATTCGAAGATATCGCAACGTCCCGGGACTGTTTGTTACAAAATGCGGGTGATTGATGACTTTGGCCACGTGGACAAACATTCCCGACCCGTGAGACATCTTTGCCGCAGCGTTGACGCGAAATCACAAAAGGCCCGGAATAGCCCGGGTTTCGCGGATTTGTCTTGAATGCGCCGCTATCTTCCTGCATTGGGCCGTTAACAGTCCGGTGTGGCTTGGGGACTATAACAGAGCAATGATGATCAACCGCATTCTGACGATTTGCGCTGCCGCGGCTCTCGGCGTGGCAGGAACCTCGCTTGCGCATGCGCAGCAGGGTTATCCGGCGCCCCAAGGCACCGCCTATTCGACGGCGCCCCAGCCCTACCCCCAGGGCAGCATGCCGGATTTCGACGCACTCAATGACGATGACGGGCAGGATTCGGCTGCATTGCCGCCGCCCGGCCCGGTGCTGTCGCCGAACGACCCGCGCTATGGCCGTCCGGCGAATGCGCCCGCCTATTCCGATCGTGGCGCGCCGACCGGTCCGGTGATGTCGCCGGACGATCCGCGCTATGGCCGCCCGATGAATGCTCCTCCGGTCTATTCCGACCGTGGCGCGCCGACTGGGCCGGTGATGTCGCCCGATGATCCCCGCTATGGCCGTCCGATGGGGCCGCCGCCGGTGATCTACGGCGATCGTGCGGGTGCGCAACAAGCCAATCGCGACAATGGCGTTCCGGCCGCCGGTGTTTCCTACGGCGACGACCGCGGCGGCATGCGTCCGCCCGAGGGCGTTACCGGAGCCGTGCCGCAGCAGCAGGCGCCGGTCGATGCCAACGGCAAGCCGGTGCAGATCGCGGCGCTGCCGCCGGACGAGCAGCCAGAAGACGCCCCGGCGCAACTGCCGCCGAATCTGCGTCGCCAGGAAGTGTCGTTCGCGACCAAGGAGCCGGCAGGCACGATCGTTGTCGATACGTCGAACACCTACCTCTATTACATCCTGGGCAACGGCCGGGCGATCCGTTACGGCGTCCGTGTCGGCCGCGACGGCTTCACCTGGACCGGCGTGCAGAAGATCACCCGTAAGGCCGAGTGGCCGGATTGGCATCCGCCGACCGAGATGATCGAGCGTCAGCCCTATCTGCCGCGCTTCATGGCCGGCGGACCCGGCAACCCGCTCGGCGCCCGCGCGATGTATCTCGGCTCGACCGTGTACCGTATTCACGGCACCAACCAGCCGTCGACCATCGGCAAGTTCGTCTCGTCGGGCTGCATCGGCATGCTGAACGAGGACGTCTCCGACCTGTTCGAGCGTGCCAAGGTCGGCACCCGCGTGGTTGTGCTGCCCGGTGGTCCGCCGCCGGGAACGGCGACGGCTTCTGCCGCGCCCGCGAACCCGATGGCTCCCTCTGCGGCCCAGGCTCAGGCGGCCGCGCCGCTGCCCGGCACACAGCCGACCACGGTGCAGCCGCTGCCCGCACCGGTGACGGTGCGCTAGGCCAATCGGCAAGTTCATCATTGAAAAAGGCGCGCGAACAGCGCGCCTTTTTTTGTTGCAACAAGCCGCGCATTTCGACGTTGCAGCTTGGGAAGCAATGCGATGCAGGACGTCTGCGAGACCTATCCGCCGCTGAATGCGCCAAAGCCTGTCGCCGATGACGTATGGATGATCGATGGTCCGATCATCCGGTTCGGTCCGCGCTGGTTCAAGATGCTGTTTCCAACGCGCGCGACGATCGTTCGTCTGCCGGGTGGGCGGCTGTTCATTCACTCGCCGACACCATTGCTGGCCGAGCTCAAGGCCGCAATCGTTGAGCTGGGCGTACCGCGCTGGATCATCGGTCCGAATCGTCTGCACTATTGGTGGATTCCGGAATGGCATGCTGCCTATCCGGATGCGCGCATCTTCCTTGCGCCCGGGATCAAGCAACAGGCGGACAATCGGCTGACCTTCGAAGGCGAGCCACTGGAACGATCATCCGGCTATCCCTGGGATGAGTGGATCGCGACGCTGCCGGTGGCAGGCAGCTATATGACGGAGGTCGTGTTCTTCCATCTGCCGTCGCGGACATTGCTGCTGACGGACCTGATCGAGAATTTTGAGGCCGGACGAGTCCGCTCGCCGTTGATGCGGTTCCTGATCTGGCTCGGCGGCGTGCGCGATCCCGACGGCAGCACGCCAACCGATCTGCGCTCGACCTTCCTGCAGGACAGGGACGCGATGAAGGCCGCCGTCGCCCGCATGATCGAATGGGATCCGGAGCGGATCATCCTCGCCCACGGGCGCTGGTACGACCGGAACGGCCGCGCCGAGCTCGAACGCGCGTTCCGCTGGCTCGGCTAGTCGCGGTGAATGCTACTGTCAGGCCAGGCGCCGCGGCGGCTCGCTGCCCTTGGTGAAGGCGTCGATGCATTGGACCATCTGCTGATAATGCGCCTGCAGGCTCTCGCGCGTCGCGTAGCCGAGATGCGGCGTGATCACGACATTGTCGAGCTTGCGCAGCGGATGATCCGACGGCAGCGGCTCGACCGAGAACACGTCGATGCCGGCGCCGGCGATCGTCTTGTCGCGCAGCGCCGCGAACAGGGCGTCCTCATCGACGATCGGCCCGCGCGCGGTGTTGACGAGATAGGCCGACGGCTTCATGCGGGCGAGATCGGCGGCGCCGACCAGTCCGCGCGAGCGCGGGCTCAGCACGACATGGATGGTGATGATGTCTGATGTCGCGAACAGCTCGTCCTTGCTGGCATAGCCGACGCCGGCCTCCTTGCACTTCTCCGGCGTCAGATTGGGACTCCAGGCGATGACGTTCATGCCGAACACCTTGGCCATGCCGGCGACCTTGCTGCCGAGCTTGCCGAGGCCGATGATGCCGAGCGTCTTGCCCTCGATCTCGGTACCGGCAAAGGTCTGCCAGGCCTCGCCGGCGTGCATGCGCGCATTCTCGCGGCCGATGCCGCGGGTCAGTTCCAGGATCAGGCCCATGGTCAGCGGCGCGGTGGGATCGCGGCTATATTGGGTGCCGCACAACACCACCTTGCGGTCCTTGGCGGCCTCGATGTCGATCGCCGCGTTGCGCATGCCTGACGTGATCAGGAGCTGCAGCCTGGGAAGTGCGTCGAGCAGGCTCTTCGGGAACGGGGTGCGCTCGCGCATCGCGCAGATGATCTCGAAATCCTTCAGCTTCGTCGCCGCTTCCGCCTCGCTCGCGAACGGCTTGTCGAACACGGTGACGTCGACCCAGTCCTTGACCTTCGGCCAGTCGGCCACCGAAAGCGCGATGTCAAAATAGTCGTCGAGGATTGCACAGCGGAGCCGCGTCATCGGGGAGGTCCATTCAGGGTGAGGACGACGGCGGGAGATCAACCGTCGGGATACCCGTCATGGTCGCGCGCAATCGGCAGGCGCGCAAGCGGCCGCGGTTTCAAAAAGCGGCGATTGTCACACGCGCGGCGACGGCTTCTTCGTGGCGCGGATATCGGCGAGCATCGAGCGGACCGCCGGCGACAGCGCCATCTGCTTGGCACGGCAGGCCGGACCCGGGCCGCGCATATAGTGCAGTTCCGGCCGGTAGGGATTGAAAGCCTTGGCGACGAAGGCGCGCCAAAAGGCGCGGAATTCGGCGAACAGCGTCGCGTCGCCTTTGGTCGTCGGGCGCGGAAGGGGTGCTGAAATGATGGTAGCCATGACGTGGCCTCAACTGTTTTGGCCGCGGTTCTGCCGCGAAAATCGCCGTTTTTCGACGTTGAGAACGAGTTTTGGCCTGATTTATTAAAAGATGGTTTCAATTGTCGTGATTCGGCGCACACATGACATCGAACCCGTAATCACCCGTGGTGAAGCCGCGAAACGTGGTGAACGGACGGAAAACAGAGGTCCCGCGGTTGCGCTTTCGGGGGCCGGCCGTTACATCGGCGGCAGCAAAATTTCCACAAATCGGATCAATTCCAGGGACAGCGGATGGCTCGCCAGTTCATCTATTTCATGCAGGGTCTGACCAAGGCGTACCCGACCCGCAAGGTGCTCGATAACATCCATCTGAGCTTCTACCCGGACGCCAAGATCGGCGTGCTCGGCGTCAACGGCTCGGGCAAGTCGACGCTGCTCAAGATCATGGCCGGCCTCGACAAGGAGTATAACGGCGAGGCCTGGGTCGCCGAGGGCGCCCGCGTCGGCTATCTCGAGCAGGAGCCGCACCTCGATCCGGCACTCAACGTTCGTGAGAACGTCATGCAGGGCGTCGCCAAGCAGAAGGCGATCCTCGACCGCTACAACGAGCTTGCGGTCAACTATTCGGACGAGACCGCCGACGAGATGACCAAGCTTCAGGACGAGATCGAGGCCCAGGGCCTGTGGGATCTCGACAGCAAGGTCGACCAGGCGATGGACGCGCTGCGCTGCCCGCCCGACGATGCCGATGTCACAAAACTGTCCGGCGGTGAACGCCGCCGCGTGGCGCTGTGCCGCCTGCTGCTCGACCAGCCGGAATTGCTGCTGCTGGACGAGCCGACCAACCATCTCGACGCCGAATCGGTGTCGTGGCTGGAAGGCCATCTGCGCAACTATCCCGGCGCGATCCTGATCGTGACCCACGACCGCTACTTCCTCGACAACGTCACGGGCTGGATCCTCGAGCTCGACCGCGGCCGCGGCATCCCGTACGAGGGCAATTACTCGTCCTGGCTGGTGCAGAAGCAGAAGCGACTCGAGCAGGAAGGCCGCGAGGATGCCGCGCATCAGAAGACGCTGGCCCGCGAGCAGGAATGGGTGGCGTCCTCGCCGAAGGCGCGCCAGGCCAAGTCGAAGGCCCGCTACCAGCGCTATGAGGATCTGCTCAAGAAGGCGAGCGAGAAGCAGACCCAGACCGCGCAGATCATCATTCCGGTCGCCGAGCGGCTCGGCGCCAACGTCGTCGACTTCGAAGGTCTCAGCAAGGGATTTGGCGATCGCCTGCTGATCGACGATCTCACCTTCAAGCTGCCGCCCGGCGGCATCGTCGGCGTGATCGGTGCCAACGGCGCCGGCAAGACCACGCTGTTCAAGATGATCACCGAGCAGGAGACGCCGGACAAGGGCACCATCACGGTCGGCGAGACCGTGCATCTCGGCTATGTCGATCAGTCGCGCGACGCGCTCGAGGGCAACAAGACGGTGTGGGAGGAGATCTCCGGGGGCAACGAGCTGATCCTGCTCGGAAAGAAGGAAGTCAATTCGCGCGGCTACTGCTCGGCGTTCAACTTCAAGGGCGCTGACCAACAGAAGAAGGTCGGCGCGTTGTCAGGCGGTGAGCGCAATCGCGTGCATCTCGCCAAGATGCTGAAGTCGGGCGCCAACGTGCTGCTGCTCGACGAACCGACCAACGACCTCGACGTCGACACGCTGCGCGCGCTGGAAGAGGCGCTCGAGGATTTCGCCGGTTGCGCCGTCATCATCAGCCATGACCGCTGGTTCCTCGACCGCATCGCGACCCACATCCTGGCCTTCGAGGGCGACAGCCATGTCGAATGGTTCGAGGGCAACTTCCAGGATTACGAAAAGGACAAGATGCGCCGGCTCGGCCAGGACAGCATCATTCCTCATCGCGTGAAGTACAAGAAGCTGACGCGCTGACCAGTATGAACGGTCGAACGCGGCATCTCGCCGCGCTCGACCGTTCTTCGTTGGCAGGATCGTGACGGCATCGCGGCGCAATCTGCGGCCAGTTGTCGCTTTTCAAGCGCGCGGGATTGCGTAGATAGAGCGCTCCGCAATTTTCAATCCTGCGAGCACTCCACCATGTCCGCACTTTCTGAGGCGCGCGCCCCCGCGAAGGGCCGGTCGCTGCGTCCCGTTCCCATGCTGATCTTCGGATCGCGCTGGCTGCAATTGCCACTCTATGTCGGCCTGATCATCGCCCAGGGCGTCTATGTCGTGCTGTTCCTCAAGGAACTATGGCACCTGTTCGCCCATGCCTTCGATTTCAGCGAGCAGCAGATCATGCTGGCCGTTCTCGGCCTGATCGACGTCGTCATGATCTCGAACCTGTTGGTGATGGTGATCGTTGGCGGCTACGAGACCTTCGTGTCGCGCCTCAATCTGCAGGGACACCCGGACGAGCCGGAATGGCTCAGCCACGTCAATGCCAGCGTGCTAAAGATCAAGCTGGCGATGGCCATCATCGGCATCTCCTCGATCCATCTGCTGCGCACCTTCATCGAGGCCGGCGCGCTGTCGTCAGGCAAGGGCAACTACACCGAGACCGGCGTGATGTGGCAGACCATCATCCACTGCGTCTTCATCCTGTCGGCGATCGGCATCGCCATCGTCGACAAGCTGTCGAACGACTCGATTGAAGGCGCCAAGCAGCAGGTTGGGCATTAGGGATGAACGGCGGCGCGGCGTCACCGCGCCGCGCGCGAGCCGAACAGTGCCGGCGCGGATCTGCCGAGCCATTCGGGGATTTGCGCCGCGCCCCGCGGAAATCCGCGGGCCATCGCGAGGACAAACGCGGTCTGCCAGACGCCGAACAGCACCAGCCAGCCCAGCAAGGTCGGCAGCCTGACGATCGCGCCGTAAACCGTTCCGGCTGCGATGGCCGCGATCCACGCCGCCGTCGTGATCGCGACCACCAGCGCCAGCTGAAACCGGTCCCTGGCGCCAAACATCACATTGCAGGTCGCGATCGCCGCGCCGAATATCACGCCGGGCAGGATCGTGATGCCGCCGGCGTCGGAGACGACGAACGAATATTGCAGGACGTTGAGCGCATAGGTCGCGACCATGCTGCACAGGACGGCCGACGCAAGCGACAGCACGGCGAAGGGCAAGATCGGTCGGTCGCGCGACTGCTCGCTTTTGGCTTCCAGCATGCGATCGACGGCGGCCCGTGTCTCGGCGGCCGCGCTGCCCTGAGGTTCGAGGATCGTGACCGCCTTGAGATAGGTCGGAACCTGGTCGAGCGGGGTCGGCGCCATCATCACCGGCAGCACGCGGTTGCTGGGGTTCGGCCATTTGTTCCGGGCAAAGGCGAGCTCGCTCAGCGTGTAGCGTCCCCTGGTCACCGATTCCGGACTGATCAGGAACACCATAAAATCGCTGCTTTCGATGGCTTTTCGACGCGCGCATCGAAGCTGTCGCCCGGCGGAAGATCGTCGTGCGAAAAGAAAACGTCATGGTCGCAATTGCGCAGGGACTGGGCGATGCTGTCAGCCTGCGATTCCAGTTCGGAGGGAAATGACAGAAATATACGCATGGCAAAACTTACCGCCCAGAATTGAATTCTGACAATTGCCGAATCCGCGTTGCAATGCCCGTTTCCGCAGGGTGAGATCGATCATGAAATGGCCAGCCACCATTGTCGCATTCGCGCTGCTGCTTTGTGCGCCGCTGCAGCGGCCCGCATGCGCCGCCGATGCTGCGTTCACGCAGTTCATCGCCTCGCTGTGGCCGGAGGCCAAGGCCGCCGGCGTGTCGCGCGAGACCTTCGATCGCGAGACGCGCTCGCTCGAGCCCGACTACAAGCTGCCCGACCTGATCCTGCCCGGACGTCCGAAGACCGGCGCACCGGCGCAGGCCGAGTTCGTGCAGGTGCCGGCCGATTACATCAGGGAAGCCTCGATCGCGCGGCTCGCCGCCGAGGGGCAGCGGCTGTTGCAGAAGTATCGCTCCTCGCTCGATGCGATCGAGAAGCGGTTCGGCGTCCCGGCCACCGTCGTGCTGGCGATCTGGGGCCGCGAGACCGACTACGGGCGCTATTCGCTGCCCTACGACACGCTGCGCGTGGTGGCGACGCAGGCCTATGTCGGCCGTCGCAAGGATCAGTACCGTACCGAGTTCATCCTGGCGCTGAAGATCCTCGGCGAGGGTGCGGTGACGCGCAAGGAGATGCGCTCCTCCTGGGCCGGTGCGACCGGCTACACCCAGTTTCTGCCGTCGGAATATTACAAGCACGGCGTCGATCTCGACGGCGACGGCCGCGTCGACATCTGGCATTCGGTGCCGGACGCGCTCGCCTCCGCCGCGCAGCAGCTGGTCAACAAGGGCTGGCAGCCCGGCGTGCGCTGGGCCTATGAGGTGCAGGCGCCGGCCAATGCCGACTGCACGATGGGCGTGCCTGAAGTGACGAAGCCGATCAGCCAGTGGCTGCGCGCAGGCTTCGTGCCGGTGCGCGGGCAGAAGCTCAGCGCCGCCGAGCAGGCGCAATCGGCGTCGCTGCTGCAGCCGGAAGGCAGCTACGGTCCCGCCTTCCTGACCACGCCGAACTACTTCGTGATCAAGGAATACAATTTCTCCGATCTCTACGTGCTGTTCGTCGGCCACCTCGCCGACCGCATGACGAGCCCGCAGCCATTCGCGACGCCATGGTCGGCGTCGAAGCAGCTGCGCTCCGCCGATGTCGAGGCGATGCAGCAGCAGCTGACGAAGATCGGTCTCTACAAGGACAAGCTCGACGGCAAGGCCGGGATGCAGACCCGCGCGGCGCTCGGCGCCTATCAGAAGCAGGCCGGGCTGAAGGTCGATTGCTGGCCGAGCGAGGCGGTGCTGCGCGCGATGAACGGGCGGCGCTGATCGGGCCGGCTCGCATGGCCGCCTGTGGCGAAAAGCAAAAACCCGGCCGCGAGGCCGGGTTTTCGAATGTGATGCTGAAAACGTGTCGGTCGATCAGTCGCAAACCTGGATGCGACGGAAGCGCCAGCCGTAGCCGTCCCAGAAGCGCTCACGAACCATACGGCACGGGGCCTCTTCGACGTAAACCGGCGCCGGTGCGACATAGACCGGGGCGGGGCGAGCGCCTGCGATAGCGCCGCCCAGCAGGGCGCCGCCGATCAGGCCGCCGGCAACGCCGGCCGCGACGGCGCCGCCGTCACCAGCCTTGGCAGCCGGAGCAACGGCCAGCGAACCGGCAATCGTGGTGACGGCGACAAGGGCAGCTAAAGTCTTCTTCATGTCTTTGGCTCTCCTGGAAGGTGGTGGCGTCGTGGTTCGGCGCCGGGTTGAGGTGACTCACACGCTGATCTCGAACTGCTGTCTTGCTAAACAGCGCAGAACAGTCAACCGAAAGTAAACGTCCGCAGGCTGATCGCGCAGAAAAGCGGTTTTTTCTGGCCATCTGCAGCAGATGTCCCGGAGAAACAGTCGGTTTTCCGGGACATCTGGTTCGATTTAATCGAGATGAACGGCGATCAATCGCAAACGCGGACGCTGCGAACACGCCAGGTGTAGCCGTCCCAGAACCGCTGGCGCTGCCAGAAGCAGTCGGGGCCGTAGCCGGGTTCGGCGACATAGGCCGGACCGGGCGCATAGTAGCCGTATCCGGGACCGTAATAGCGGTTCTGCGATGCGATCGCGCCACCGACAATGGCGCCACCGATCAATCCCGCAGCGACGCCGGCGGCGACACCGCGTTGTGCCTGGGCGGGGGCGGGCACCGCCACAGTCGAAGCCGCCACAGCGGCAACGGCGCAAAGCGCCAGCAATGTCTTCTTCATGGCCTCACCTTTCTCGCGGCAGCAGGGACAGCGTGCATTGGCGATCTGTCTCGCCGGAGGGTTCCATATTCAGCTTGAATGATCAATGAACGACGCTGCCGCATTCGCGACCAAATGCTTGCAGCTTTTGCAATATCTTGCAACGCACAAGCCCGATAGCGCCGCGGCGAGGCGTGTGCTCATGGGGGCCGGCGGCGAAGGAAGCGGTTATTGGCCCGTCAGCCACCCGGCGGGTGTCGGATTCCTGACCTCCGACCGATTTAGACTCATTCCAATATGAATCCCTCATCAGTTTGGAATTGCTACAAAAACCGCTTTTTCCTTTTGCATCCCGCGGGAACCGACAATATCCATATTGGAAAGCATCACCGTTGGACCCCGCCTTTCTCCGATGATTGTCTGTTCCTGTAACGTCCTCAGCGACCACGATGTCCGCAATGCCGTCAATGGCGGTGGGTCCGTGACACGAAATGCCAAGCAGGTGTACGGCTGCCTCGGCTGCAGTGCCGAATGCGGCCGCTGCGCGCGCACCATCAAGGCGATCATCGACGAGGCGCTCGGTCCCTGCGCCAAGGCCTGCTGCTCCGGCTGCCCCCACAGCGGCCATCCGCACGCCGCCAACGAGGACGCCGAGCCGGCCGAATTCGCGCTCGCGGCCTGCTAGACTTTCTGCTTCGACGCGTTTCCTGACGCGAACCGGCTTCCGCTTCGCTGGAAGTCGCAGCGCCAAATCCTTCGAATCCGGTTATCCACGCGCTGCTTCTGCGACAGGTTGCTCTTGCCGGCAATCTGATTTAGAAACGTTCTAAGTTTAGCGTCGGCCAAGGTTGGCCGCGACAGGTGGAGTGGATCATGCAAGGCGACCCGAAGGTCATCGATTATCTGAACAAGGGGCTGCGCAGCGAACTGACCGCCATCAATCAGTACTGGCTGCACTACCGGATGCTCAACAATTGGGGCCTCCTGGAGATGGCCAAGGTCTGGCGCAAGGAGTCCATCGAGGAGATGGAGCACGCCGACAAATTCGTCGATCGCATCCTGTTCCTGGACGGCTTCCCGAACCTGCAGGTGCTCGATCCCCTGAAGATCGGCCAGGACGTCAAGGAGATCATCGAGTGTGACCTCGCCGCCGAGATCGGCGCGCGCACGCTCTACCAGGAGGCGGCGACCTACTGCCATGGCGTCAAGGACTATGTCAGCCGCGACCTGTTCGAGCAGCTGATGAAGGACGAGGAAGACCACATCGACTTCCTCGAGACCCAGCTCGACCTGATCAAGCGCATCGGCCTTGAGCTCTACACCCAGAAGCACGTCGGCCATCTGAAGGGCGAGGATTCCTGACCGGCTGTCTGCCGGCGCGCCGAGCGTCTGCCAAAATACGAGAGGCCGTCCTTGCGGGCGGCCTCTTTTGTTTTTGCGAACGGGATCGAGCTATTCGTCAGTAGCACCGCGTGATGTTGACCGTGCGGTCGCCGCCCCGGCCGGGCACCGTGACGCTCTCGGTGGGGCAGCTCGACACATAGGGCCGATCCGACGGCACCACGGCCGGCGGATAGCGATGCGCCCAATCCCACGGCACGTCCTGGGTGTAGGTGTAACGGACGTCGCTCGAGACTGGCGCCGGGACGTCGGCAGCGAAGGGAACGCTCGCCGCGCCATCATAATAACCGCCCGCGTCCGGCAACACGATGCCGGGGACCCGCACATGATGGCGGAAGGCTGGATGGTGCGAGGAGAACGTGCCGCGCGCTGCGGATCCGGATCTCGCATATGTCTCGGTCGGGGAAGCAAGCAGCAGCGCTGCAACGCCAAGGGACGCCATCAGCGCCCCAGTTGTTCGATACGCCATTCTTCGAAGAGCCATGGCACGCACCAACTCGCGGTTACGGAGCATTTCTGCAGACGCTAGGCCGCGCCTCACGGCGCCCGCAAACTCATCCTTAATTATTGGTTAAAAAGTAAGGTTAACAGGGAGTAACTGTTTCAAATTGACGCGACCTCGCGCGCAGGCTTCCCGCGCAGGCGGCGGGCGCCGTTCAGACCGCATCCGCCGGAACGAAGCAGCTGATGATGATGCTGCCGCGGTGGTGCACGTACCACACCACGGCCTCGCCGACCGGGTTTCCGCGATCGCGGATCACGGCGCGCTCCGGCACCATCATCCACTCGCCCTCGATCGGCACCCAATAGGCGCCGCCCCGAACGTCGTAGCTGGTGCGATGGCCGTCGGAGATGTCGCAGCACGGCACGCCATTCGGCGCGATCACGCTCTTGAACCAGGCGCGGATATCGGGCGGCACGTTGTCATATTGGCCGTTGTCGAACGCCAGTGCAGCGCCCGCCATCATGGCGAGCCACGCAAGCACCGCGACATGCGTGAGCTTTCGCATTGCCTTCCTCCGGCGAAAACTTCTACGTGACCCGCGCGTAGCGTCACGCGAATCCGGTGTTTGCGCGATTAGGCACGAAACGCGCGCGAGATGCATGCTCAAAGAATGAGCGAATCCGCGTGTCTTGCTTGATGCAGTGCGGGATGGTTGCGCTCAGGTTGGTTGCTTCGTGCGCGCCTTCTTCGCGGCTTTCACCGCGATATTGTCCCGCGCCATTTCGAGCACGCTGCGCAGCGTGATCTGATCCGCTTTCGCGAGGCGGACATTGGTGCTGCCGCTCTTGCCCCAGCCGCCCGGCACCGGCCGGAAGATCTCCGGCTCGGCCTCGACCAGCATCGCCTGCTGCTCAGGTGTCAGCTTCACCATGCCCCAATCCTGGTCGGGATAGCCGAGGGTTGCGAAGATGCGCTTGCCGACGCGGAAATCGGTTGTGCCGTGATGCGCGCCTTCAATGACCTCGGGCAGGCTCAGCGCAATGCGGCGGAAGCGATCAGCGGACATTGCCCGGGCCTCGATCGCTACATCGTCGGCGCCGTCTGCAACAGTTCCTGCAATTGCCTGGCATAGAACTTCGCATCGCCGGTGGTGAGATGGCCGCGTGTCTCGCTGCTTGCCGGGATCAAGTCAATCCTGCCGTTCTTGATCCGCTTCACTGCAGCTTCAGTGACGCCGGTCTCCGGCGGGTTGCGTTCATCGTCGGCGGCATTGATGGCACACAGGGTGGCCTCGATCTTCTCCATTCCGGCGGAGGGATCGTAGTCGTGCGAGGCCTCCCATTGATAGATGTAGTCGTTTGCATCTGATGTGACCGGCAGCGCCAGCTGGTCGTCGACCAGCTTGTCGGCCTGCGCCGCGGTCGGCGCCAGCGTCTGGTAGCCGAGCGTGCCGCCGGCACTGGCGAAGCGATAGGCGGCGACGGCGTATTTCATCATCCGCGGCTGGCTGGTGTAGTTGCCGCCATTGTAGTCGGGATCGTTGCGGATCGTTTCCAGCATCGTCCGACGCAGCATCCAGTTGCGTGCCGCCATAGCGGTCGGCTGCGAGGCCATCGGCACCAGCACGTCCATCATCCGCGGATAGCGCACGCCCCAGATCCAGGTGTGCATGCCGCCCATCGAGTTACCGATCACGAGCCGCAGATGCCTAATGCCGAGCCCTTCGGTGACCAGCCTATACTGCGCGTCGACCATGTCGTTGTAGTCGTATTTCGGAAAGCTCGTCCGCATCGCGTCCGACGGCTTCGACGATTTGCCGTGCCCGATGCCGTCAGGGATGATGATGTAGTATTTCGCCGCGTCGAGCGGCTGGCCGGGGCCGAACAACTGGCCGGCAAAGCTCGGCGTCAGCATGCTGGCGGCCGAGCCGCCGGAGCCGTGCAGCACCAGCACCGGCTGTCCGGTCGGCGCGCCGACCGTGGTGTAGTGCAGCCGCAGTTCCGGCATCACCTCGCCGCTGTGAAACTTGAAGTCCTTCGCGGTCCACTCACCGTCCTGCGGCGTGGGGTAATCTGCAGCCATGGCCGGTACCGACATCGAGACGAGAGCGGCCACGAGCGCCGCGCACCAACGGATCATCATGCTTCTTCCCACGCGCGGCGCGTTTGTCCAGCCGCTTCGGTGCAAGCCTAGCATGACCGAAAGCGTTGTCCGAGAGCTGCTCGGCGCGGCTGGCAAAGATGTGTTCGGCTAGCTCTCCTTGAGTACGTTCAGCGCATACCATCCCCAATAGACGCGGTGACGCTGGATCAGGCCGTCATCGATCTCCATGACCTCGACCAGATCCATCTGATCGCCGTCCGGAGACTGCCGCGGATACTCCCACGTGAGGACGCGGCCGTCGCTGAAGAAACCCTGCTTGAAGCGCCGCCGTTGCGGCGGGTTGGTGCGGAACACGCGCGTGATGAACTCGCGCAGCGCGTCGCGGCCGTGGACGATCCCGTCTTTGGTCTGCATCAAATGCTGCACAAGCGGGCTCTCGATCGAGGCGTCGGCTGCGTAGAGCGCGAGCGCCGCCTCGAGGTCCTTGTTACCGAGCGCCTCATCCCAGAGCCTGTAGATGCGTTCCGCGTCGTTGCTGCCGGCTGTCATGATCGTTCCCTTGTGTTTGATCGACTGCCGCCCATTTGAACGGAACAGGCCGCCGCGACGTTTCAGGAAAATCTGAAATGAACTGCGCGGCACGGCGCATGCGGGTAGGACGTTTCGGCGCGATCTGGAGGACGATGCGGTGGGATCATCCCAGGCTTTGCAGACAGGATTTTCGCGGATCGCCGAGGCCTTGGGCGATCCGGTCCGCGAGGCCATGGTCAGTGCGCTGGCCGACGGCAAGGCGCTGCCGGCGGGCGAGCTTGCTGCGGTCGCCGGCATTTCGCCGCAAGGCGCCAGCGCGCATTTGCAGAAGCTGGTCGACGCCCGCGTGCTGTCGGTGTGGGCACAGGGCAGGTTCAGATATTACCGGATCAGGGACGACGACGTCGCGGCGCTGATCGAGAACCTCGTCGATCTTGCGGCCAAGGCCACCGTCGGGCGGCGGCGTGCGATGCCGGCCGAGCAGCTCAGGCGATCGCGGACCTGCTACCACCACCTTGCGGGTCAGCTCGGCGTGCTGTTGTCGAATGCGCTGATCCGCCGCCGCCTCGTCGTGATCGACGGCCGCGATGGTCGCGTGACCGAGCAGGGGTTGGCCTGGTGCCGGGCCGAGGCAATCGATTTCGATTCGGCGCGGCAGCCGCATCTGCGGCTCTGCAACGACTGGACCGAGCGCGTGCCGCATCTCGCCGGTCCGTTTGCCAATGCCGTGCTGGCGCGGCTGGTCGAGATGCGCGGCGTTGCGCCGCATCGGATTCCGCGCGCATTGCGGATCACCGATCGGGGGCGGGCGTTCTTCGACCGGCTTGGCGTCCAGGTTCCGTTCTGAAAGCGACGAGGTGAACTAGCGGCCGTCCTCGACCTCGGTCTCCGGGCGGTCATTGCCGGAGGCGGTTTCGGTCAACCATTTGCCGTCCGACGTCTCGTACTGGATCGCCTCGGTACGGCCGGGGACGCGCTGCTCGTTGGCGGCGCGTCGGGCAGCGGCGAGTGCCGCGGCGTGGGTAGGAAATGGTTCCGAGAACACCCCGTTGACGGTATAGGCCCAGCCGCCGTCGTGCTGGACGACCTTGTAGATCACGTGGCTCATCCGGAACCTCGCTCCACCGTGGACGATGACACTGCCAGAATAGACCACGATGTCGTATTTTGCAGCAGCCGATCGTCCTTGAGAGAGCCGCCCCGTTGCCGCGGGCGAGGGAGACCGACATGTGCCGTAATATCAAGACGCTGTTCAACTTCGAGCCGCCCGCCACCGAGGACGAGATTCACGCCTCGGCGCTGCAGTTCGTGCGCAAACTGTCCGGCTTCAACAAGCCGTCGCAGTCCAATGAGGCCGCCTTCAACCTCGCCGTGACCGAGGTCTCGAATGCCGCGCGCAGGCTCCTGATCTCGTTGCAGACCACGGCACCGGCGCGCGATCGCGAGGTGGAGGCGGAGAAGGCGAGGGAGCGTTCGCGCCTGCGGTTTGGCTGAGGGCGGGGCGTACCGTGACGCAGGTCACGGTGCGGCGCCGCGCGTCCGGGCATCGGTGTCGTTCACCCGATCCCGGAGCGACGCCATGAAGCCTGCCCTGCTCACGTCCTGTTCGATTGCGTTCGCCGTGCTCT
Source organism: Bradyrhizobium sp. USDA 3315 (assembly GCF_054056795.1). Classification (NCBI taxonomy): domain Bacteria; kingdom Pseudomonadati; phylum Pseudomonadota; class Alphaproteobacteria; order Hyphomicrobiales; family Nitrobacteraceae; genus Bradyrhizobium; species Bradyrhizobium sp. USDA 3315. The sequence continues at coordinate 3,885,746 of NZ_JBSRYP010000001.1, forward strand.
GGACCTGCGGCATGCTGTGGTCGAGCGGGACGATCGACCTTGCCAACGTCATCATCCTGTCGGCCTGCGGGGCGCTCGCGGGCGTTGCCTGGTACTACGCGATGCGCTGGGTCTTCCAGCTCATGCACCTTGCTCGACCCTCCGATCCTCCGGCCAATCCCGGCGCGGAGCCGTAGGCATCGGGCGCGGCACGGACAGAGCTGGCCGTGTCGCCGCGCGAGGACAGGAAGGATTACTTCTTGTCCTTCTTGCGGTGCTTCTTCTTTTTCTTGTGATCGTCGTCCTCGTCGTCATCTTCCGCGAAGTCGATGGCGTCGACGTCAAGCGCGATCGCCTCCGCTGCCGCGCGCTCGGCGGCATCGCGCTCGGCGAACTCGGCGGCTTCACGCTCCTTGGTGCGCTTGTAGTCTTCCCAGGCGTCGAAGATCATGTGCAGCCACGGCATCACCTGTTCGATCGACGGCAATTGTCCGGGCGGGCCGGCTTCACCGCGCGGGCCGGCCGGTCCCTGCGGTCCCTGTGGACCAGCTTCGCCGCGCGGACCCTGCACGCCCGCCTTGCCTTGCGCTCCCGGCTTGCCCTGGGGACCCGCCTTCCCAACCAGTCCGGGCTTGCCTTGCGGGCCCGGCTTGCCGCGCGCACCTTCCGGCCCCGGCCGCCCCGGATGTCCTTGCGGACCGGGCCGACCCGGCTCGCCCTGACGGCCCTGCGGCCCCTGCGCCCCTCGTGACCCCTGGCGGGAGATTGTCTCGTCAGCCACTGATATGCTCCGTCGCGATTTCAAGCCGCTTGTAACAGAGGTTGGATGACGGCTTCAATTCTGCCGGGCGCGGCTGATGCAAGCGATCAACAGTCATAATTCGATGCGAAGATTGTGACGGGAGGACGCGTTGCGGATTCTGAACGACAGACGCGGGGCAGTTGCCGGTGACGCAACAGGGCCGCTGACGTTCGACATCGTGGTGACGCGGCACGATCTGCGCGATGAAGCGGCGTTTCGCAACACCGGCGTCCTCGATCTGTATGCCGAGCTGTTTCCTCCGAACGAGCGCGACGCCCCCGACGACATTGTGCGCTGGGTGTTGTCAGATGATGTCGGCGAGCGACGAGAGTTCAGCGTCGGTGATCAGCAGCTGTCATATTGCCTCGACTCGCGCTGCTTCATCCTGCGCGCGGAAGGGCGCGCGATCGGCCTCGGCTTCTTCACCTACGATCACGCAAGCGAGCTGATCTACTGCAACTATGTCGGCGTCGCGAAGGCGTGGCGCGGCGGCGGCCTGGCGGGCCGGTTCTATCGCGAGATGATCGAGATGCTCGACGCCTTGTTTCCGCGCAATATCGGCGTGGTGCTCGAGGTCGAGCCGTATGATCGCGATCGCTTGGCGGCGATCATCGGCGATCTCGAACGGACCGGCGTGAGGCGGCTCGCAGCGGATCAACAGACCGAGATTCGCAGATTGCTGCGCGTCGGCTGGTACGACAAGCTTGGCTATTGCTTCTTCTGCGACGCGCGCGGCATGCAGCCGCTTGAGTGTCGCTCGCCATGCCTCGATCCATCGCTATTGCCATCCGCTTGGGGCGGCGCGGAGGAAAATTATTGGTTGGCCTGGCAGTCGCGGACCGGCGCGTCCTCGGCGGAGGGCGAGCGCGCGGGTGAGCTCTGGCAAAGAGCCGTCGCTGCGATCTATGTCGAGATCCTCGCAAAATCGCTGGTCGACGACGATCCGAAGGGGCGGCGCGACTATTGGGACTATGCGACGGCGCTGGTCGCGCAGACGCTGCAACAGGCCGCGACGACCGAGGTGCGTCTCGCTCGCTGCCTTGATGCCGGCGGCAGCGAGCTGTTGTCGCGCTGGCGGCGGCTTTCGATCGACCTGCCGATCTAGCGTCGACGTGCCGCTCATGCGTGATGCGATCCGGTTGAATCGTCATCACGCTTAGCTCGTTGTCCAAGCACGATCTTCCCGGAAAGCCGCTTCGCGCGTTTCCGGATCTTGCTCTAGGCTGCGGCGTGCTCGCTCAGCGGCACGTCGATGCCGTCGGCCGAATATTCGCGGATCTTGTTCCGCAATGTCCGAACCGACAGCCCGAGCACGCGCGCGGCGCGGGTGCGGTTGCCGTCGCAGCGCGCAAGCGTTTGCAGCACGAGTTCGCGCTCGACTTCATCGACGGTCGCGCCGATCAGCAGTGGGACGATTTCATTTGGAGCCAGCGACGGCAGCAGAGCTTCCGGCGACGGTACGGTGGACGCGTAAGACATGAACTCCTCCCGATCAACGCCCGCTTCGTCGGTGAAGCGAAGACATCGAGAACCAACTACCCCGTAGATCCACGGTGTGCCGGTTTGGTTAACAAGCCCTTAACGCGCCCCTAACTCCCTGCTCTGTAAGCAAAATACCCAGAAATCGCCACGATTGCGGTTCCATCCGTCACAATGTGCGGTAGCCGCCATCGACCATCACGATCGATCCCGAGACATAGGCCGACAGGTCGGAGGCGAGGAAGATGGCGGGGCCGACGATGTCCTCCGGCTTGCCGGCGCGGCCGAGCGGGGTGTGGTCCATGAAGACCTTGACGAGGTCGGGATTGGTGGCGCGCACCTTCTCGTTCAACGGCGTCTCGATGAAGCCCGGCCCGATTGCATTGACGCGCACACCATCCTTGCCGAGTTCGGCGGCCAGCGCCTTGGTGAAGCCGAGCACGCCGTGCTTGGAGGCGGTATAGGCCGGCGAACTCGGCGTGCGCAGATGCACGAAGGACTGGATCGAGCCGATGTTGACGATGCGTCCCTTGTTCTTGCGCAGTGGCGCGAGGAACGAATGCGTCACGTTGAACACGCCGGTGAGATTGATCGAGATGATGTCTTCCCAATCCTTGATCACTTCCTCGTCGGTGCCGAGCATGCCGTTGCGGCGCGCGATGCCGGCATTGTTGACCAGGATCGAGACCGGCCCGACCTTGTCGGCCACTTGCTTTGCCATCGCGACGCAGGCGTCGCGATTGGTCACGTCGAGCGCAAAGCTCTCCGCCTTGCCGCCGGCATTGCGGATCTCCCTGGCCGCTTCCGCCGCCGCATCGCCGTTCATGTCGAGCAGCACCACGCGCGCGCCCTCGCGGCCGTAGCCCAGTGCGATGGCGCGCCCGATGCCCGAGCCCGCACCGGTGATGACGGCGATGTGATTGTCGAGAAGGGCCATGGCGTTTCCTTGTTCTGATTTGTGAGCGTTGTCGACAACACTATTCAAAACTGCGCCAACCGAAACGCCAAGCCGCGTTTGCGCGTTGCTGTTATCCGGATTCGGATGACAGTTACGGACCGCGGACATGGACCCGCATATCAGACACTGGAAAGTTGCGATCGAGCGCTTTTGCGCGGCGCCGGATCCCGACTACCGCGAGATGGCCAAAATGGTCGCGGAGATCGCCGCGACCGACATCGACGAGACGCTGCGGCATGCGGCCGCACAGGTGCTGCCGATCCTGCGCCAGGCGGCGATGAAATCGGCCGACCGCCGCACCAAAGCGATGGCGCTGCGCCGTCTCGGCATCGTCAACGACGCACTGCACATGCTGTCGGCGCCGCGGTTCGGCCGGCGCGGCCTGGCGCCGAAGGCGCTGACGCAGGAGGAGCAGTACCGGCAATTGCTCGGCCTGCCGTTCGGCCGCCGGCTCGCAGCGACCGAAGTCCAGCAGGCTTCAAGCGCGCCGCCAAGACGGTGCATCCCGACGGCGGCGGCAACGGCGCGGCATTCCTCGAACTCGCCGCCGCGCGCGACGCCCTGATCAAGCATCACTGACGCTGGATGGCGTCATATCTGACAGCACAAGGACGGACGCCGCGCTGTTGCCGCGTGTCCGCCCTGTGCGTGATCGAATGGCGTTCGCTCAGAACGCGCAGGTGCCGTTGTTCAGGAGGCCGGTCTTGTAGCTGAACGCGGCGTCGAAGGTCGGCAGCTCCTCGCTGACGATGGAGAAGTTCGCCGGCCACGGCGTGGTCGGGATGCTCTGGTCCCAGATCTGGCAGAAGCCGGTGTCCTGCCAGCGGATCAGATGATAGGGCGTGGCGCTGGCCGGGCTTGCCGCGGCAAGCAAGGACACGGTGGCGGCAATGGCGGCACAGGCAATCGCAAGACGACGCATGGGAAATCTCCGGTTTGAAAAATGAATGCTCCGCGGGGCAATCCTGGAGCTCAGGGGCCGATCGCCCCGGACATGCAGTGAGTATTGCAACCCCGGGAACAGGTTCAACACCGGTCGTGCGAAAGCACCCGTCAACAAATCGGCCATCGCTGTGCCAAATTGCGCCTGTTTACGCGCTTGCTACAGTCGGAGCATCGCGATTCGCAGCCGTGTCACGACGCGAGCAAATCGACGAGAGCAAATCGACGTGAGTAAATCCTGGGGAGACCGCACATGAAACCTTCATCCACCCTGCGTGCTGCGCTTGTCGCGCTGCTGGCGTTCATTGGCCTTGCGTTCTCTTCCGCGGCCCGCGCCGACAGCGGCTTCGTGACGCTCACGATCTACAAGGCCGGATGGATCATCGGTGGCTCCGGCGGCAGCGGCGTGTTGACCTTCCGCGGCCGCTCCTACCGGCTCTCCACCGGCGGCCTCGACTACGGACTGGTGTTCGGCGGCTCCAAGACCGTGCTACGCGGCCGGGTCAGCAACATCAACCGTCCGTCCGACGTTGCCGGCGTCTACGGTGCGGCCGGCGCGGGGCTTGCCGTCGGACGCGGCGCGCGTGCGATCGTGCTGACCAATCAGAAGGGCGCGGTGTTGGAGTTGACCGGCCACCAGGTCGGCCTGATGGCCAACGCCGATCTGAGCGGGCTTGCGATCACGATGCGGTAGAGCATTTCGTTCGGTTTATCCCCGTCATCCTGAGGAGCGCGTCTTCGCGCGTCTCGAAGGATGCACGGCCCGGCTGGTGGCCGATTCATCCTTCGAGGCTCGCCGAAGTGGCTCGCACCTCCAGCGACAATGGCATAGCCATTGCGCAGGGATGACGGGGACAGCTAGTCTAAAGCGTTGAGTGCGCGAAGCCGCAAGGCCGTGCCGGCACCGGCCGGGGCGAAGCCGCGTTCACCTGAACAGATGCAGCGCGGCGTATTGCAGCAGCATGATGGTCTTGGCGTCGACGATGCGGCCGTCGCTGATCATGGCGAGCGCGTCGTCGATCGCAAGCTCGAGCACCTCGATGTCCTCGCCCTCGTCGGCGAGCCCGCCGCCGTCACCGATGCGCATCGCGGCATCGTATTCGGCGACGAAGCAATGCAGCTTCTCGGTCACGGCGCCCGGAGACGTGAAAGCCTCGAACACCTTGCGCACATGCACGAGCCGGTAGCCGATCTCTTCCTCCGCTTCGGCGCGGATGCGTGCTTCCGGCTCGGCATCGTCGAGCATGCCGGCGGCAACCTCGATCAGCAGATCGTCATAACCGTTGGCGAAAGCGGGGAAGCGTAACTGGCGCACCAGCACGACGCAGCGGGTCGTCAGATTGTAGGGCAACAGCGCCGCGCCGTTGCCGCGATCGTAGACCTCGCGCACCTGGGTCTGCCATTCGCCGTTGGCGCGCCGGTAGTCGAACGTCGCGCTCTTCAGCTCGTAGCGGCGCTTCGAAAGCAGCTCGACGTGCTTGACGCGAACGCGGTCGGCGATGCTCATGCGTCGGTCCTCAGCCCTCTCACGGCGTCGCTTCGCGCCCGTCGAGCCATTTGGCCAGCATCACCGAGGTCGACTCGTCATAGCCGAGCGATTGGTAGAACGCGCCGGCCTTGGCGTTCTCCCGCCGCACCAGCAGTTGCAGCTTCGGCACGCCGGCGGCGCGCAGCCAGTCCTCGGCCGCCGCCATGATGGTGCGGCCAAGCCCCTTGCCCTGGCGGTTGGGATCGACCGCGACGTAATAGACCCAGCCGCGATGACCGTCGTGGCCGACCATCGCGGTCGCGACGATCGCATTGGCGTCGTGGCCGACCAGCACGGCTGAATTCGGTCCGCGCCGCGCCAGCGCGATGTCGGCAGCAGGATCGTTCCATGGCCGCGTCAGGCCGCAGGCCTGCCACAGCGCGACGACATCGGCGATGTCGTTATCGGTGATCTCTGCAATGGCGAGGGAGGCAGAGGAGGAGGGCATCGTCGCCTGCGCGGTCACAGCACCTTGCCCGGGTTCATGATGCCGAGCGGATCGAGCATCGCCTTGACCTGCCGCATCAGCTCGATCGCGACCTTATCCTTGACGTCAGGCAATTCGTCGCGCTTGAGCACGCCGATGCCGTGCTCGGCCGAGATCGAGCCGCCCATCCGCAGCACGATCTCGAACACGACGGCATTCACGTCGTGCCAGCGCGCCAGGAAGTCGGCCGCATTGGCGCCGACCGGCTGGCTGACATTGTAGTGGATGTTGCCGTCGCCGAGATGGCCGAACGGCACCGGCCGCGAACCGGGGATCAGCTTCACCACGGCAGCATTGGCTTCCTCGATGAAGGCGGGCACGGCTGCCACGGGCACCGAGATGTCGTGCTTGATCGAGCCGCCTTCCGGCTTCTGCGCCGCCGACATCTCGTCGCGCAGCTTCCAGAACGCCTGGCGCTGGCTCAGATTGGCGGCGATGACAGCGTCATCGACGATGCCGTCCTCCATGCCCTGGGCCAGGATCGCCTCCAGCGTGTCGCGTGCATCGTCGCGCGACGACGACAATTCCATCAGCACGTACCAGGGGTGCTTGCTCTCAAGCGGATCGCGGATATCGATGCCGTGGCGGATCGAGAAGTCGACCGCGACGTCGGCGAGCAGCTCGAAGCTCGTCAGCGCTCCGGCCGCTTGATCGCGCGAGATCGACAGCAGCTTGAGTGCGGCCGCCGGCGAAGCCAAGCCGACATAGGCGGTCTCGACCGCACGCGGCCGCGGAAACAGCTTGAGCGTCGCCGCGGTGATGATGCCGAGCGTGCCTTCGGCGCCGATGAAGAGATTGCGCAAATCGTAGCCGGTGTTGTCCTTTTTCAGCTTCGACAGCGCGTTCAGCACCCGGCCGTCAGCCAGCACGACTTCAACCCCGAGCGCCATTTCGCGCGCCACGCCATAGGCAAGGGCTCCGGTGCCGCCGGCATTGGTCGAGAGGTTGCCGCCGATCGTGCAGCTGCCTTCTGCGCCGAGCGACAGCGGAAACAGCCGGTCGACCTCGGCTGCCTTTTGCTGCGCGATCTGCAGCACCACGCCGGCCTCGCAGGTCATGGTGTTGGATTCGACATCGATATCGCGGATCTTGTCGAGACGCCGGAGCGAGACCACGACCTCGCCATTGTGCGGCGTCTGGCCGCCGACCAGGCCGGTATTGCCGCCCTGCGGCACCAGCGCGATCCTGTGCTCGGTCGCAAGCTTGCAGATCGCAGCGACCTCGGCGGTCGAGCCCGGGCGCAGCACCAGCGGCGAGCGGCCGTGGAACAGGTCACGCTCCTCGGTGACGTAGGGCTTGATGTCGGCGGCGTCGGTCACCGCATATTTCGCGCCGACGATGGCGCGGAATTTCTCGAGCAATTCGGGCGGAAGCGGCGGCACCGCTGATTGGACGATGTTCATTTTTTCTTGGTCTTTCACTCAGTCGGGGATCTTTGCCTAGGCATGCCCTTCACGCAAACGCTTCGCGTTTGTCGCGAGGGAAAACCGGTTCCCGCTTGGCGCCAACGCGGCCGTTCCGGTCCGGGTCATGCTTGTTACCGCCCAACGGCTGCGCGGCGCAGCCGGTCATTGATGGCTTCGCCCAATCCCTCCTCGGGAATCGGCGTCACCGCGATCGCATCCGCGTTTCTCTTGTCGAGGGTACGAAGGTAGCCGAACAGATTGGTGGCGGCCTCGGCAAGATCGCCGCGCTCGGACAGGTTCATCTCCACGGAGGCGCATTCGCGCCGCGCGACCTTCGCCGGCCCGAACGACAGCAAGGCTTCGCCGACATGGACGTCGCTGGCATTGAGCCGGACCGGTGTCCGCGGTGCGTAGTGCGAGGCGAGCATGCCGGGGGCAACCGGCTGGGCGTCGCTTTCCGCGTCTTGCGGCGGCGACTGCAAGGGCTGGCCGAGCACGCGCTCGATCTCTGCGCGCGTCAGCCCGCCCGGTCGCAGCAGCACCGGATCGGAGAAGCAGCCGACGATGGTGGATTCGACGCCGACCTCGACCGGCCCGCCGTCGACGATCAGGTCGATGCGGCCCGCCAGATCGCCGTTCACATGCTCGGCGGTGGTCGGCGAGACGTGGCCGGAGAGATTGGCCGACGGCGCTACCACGGCACCGCCGAAAGCCTTGATGATGTCGCGCGCCACCTTGTGGGCCGGGATGCGTATGGCGACCGTGTCGAGCCCGGCGGTCGCGAGTTCCGCAACTGGGCAGGACAGCGCCTTCGGCAGCACCAGGGTCAGGGGACCCGGCCAGAACGCGTCCGCCAATCGCAGGGCCTGCCCATTGAACAGGGCAATCCGGCGGGCGGCGCCCAGATCGGCGACATGGGCAATCAGGGGATTGAAGGCCGGCCGGCCCTTGGCCTCGTAAAGCCGGGCGATCGCGGCGGCGTTACCGGCATCGGCGCCGAGGCCATAAACCGTCTCGGTCGGAAACGCCACCAGGCCGCCCTCGGCCAAGACCCCGGCGGCGGTCGCCGTGGCGGCGGCGCCTGCGGACAAAACGTGCGTTTTCAGACCTGTATCCACTGTGACTAGATTCCTCAATTGGGTGGCGCGTGGTCCCTTGCGGTCCCCGAAACCCGACGCTATAAGCCGGCCCTCAGTCGGAGTGTGGCTCAGCCCGGTAGAGCACTGCGTTCGGGACGCAGGGGTCGCAGGTTCGAATCCTGCCACTCCGACCAGATTTCCTTAGGTTTTTTCTTCTCATCGGTGGCTGTTCCCGAGTCAACCACCGATTTGACCACCGAAACATACCGCGCTTTCTGGCCAATGGCTGCCGCCGCCCCGTGCAAATGATCGGGATGGTGATGGCCATAGGTTTCCTGCAGGACCTCCGCCGACATGCCGAGGAACCCGGCTGCCTCCCAAATCGGCACGCCGCGCTGCATCAACCAGGTCGCTGCCGTGTGGCGCAACGTGTGCGGAGTGACTTTCCCGGGTAGCCTGGCCAGATCCACGGCAGATTTGAAGCCTTTCTTGACGGAAGCGACCGGCTTGCCATTGAACTCGACGAAGCAGGTGTTGATCAGCTTCCGGTCTTGCCAACGACGCAAATGAGCCAATAGCCGGGGTGGGAGCGGAGCTGGCGTCTGACGCTTCTTGGTGGCTCGCTTCCCGATCGGCCTTCGGTAGAAGATACCACGCTCGAGATCGACGTACGAGTGCCCAAGCTCGGGGTAGGGCGATGCCGCCGCGATCGCCCCGGCCCTGGTGCCGGTGTAGAGGCCGATCAGGATAAATCTGGCCACGTGTCGCAATGGTCGACGGTCTGTCCGTACCGGGTCGCCCTTTGAGCTGCCGGCGTGGACGGTCTGCTTTTCGCGATAGCGCCAACATTGCCAGACCAGAGCTGCGGCCTCGTCGCGTGTCAGCCATCGGTCGCGCGCCTCACCTTTCGGCGGGAGGGACACGCGGACAATGCCCCGGTGAAGGCCCTCCTTTGCATGATGGTTGATCGCTGCGCGGAGAGTCTCGAGGTCGCGACGCGCGCCGCCTCGGTTGCCGCGGTGCTTGGCGTAAGCCGCACAGGTCCGCGCGTTGACTGCCGACAGCTTCTTGCCACCCCAAAAATCGTTGAGGCGGGCGATCCTCGCTTCAATTTCAAACTGATCACCGGGCTCGCCGATATCCGTCAAATAGATCGACAGCACATCGGCGCTATCGATATCATCGATGTCCCGCCGCCTGCGATCGGGCTGATACTTCTGCGCAATATAATCCGCTAGCGCTTGCTCTGCTTCTCGAGGCGGCTTTGTTTCAGACGGGCTCGCAAGGCAGCCTGTGGCGATATGGCGCTCGCCGTCTTTGATGATCCAGACGGCTCGGGCGACGAGCTTTCCGCCGCGATATCGTGCCTTTCGCTTATAGAGACGGGCTCCTTTACTTTGACGCGGCACAGCTCCCTCATCTTCTCGATGTTTTCGAGCGTAGTATAATCTCTGCCAGCAATTCTTTCTATTTCGAGTCGGCCGCGGCGTGCTTCTCGTCGCAGGCCAGAAGCAGTCATCGATCCGTCTGGAAAAGCCAACGATGCGGCAGCAGACAGGCGGATAGGCATATCACGCGAAACCAGACTTGGGGAGAGATGCGCTCTGGCCATGCTAAGACCAAGTCATCTAGATCCGAGTGGCATGCATTTGTCGATGGTCCAAGTCCACGCGAGCCTTCCAATGGTCTGAGGGCAGCCAATTTTTCTGGTGACGTTACGACCTCAAAATTCGAGCAGTCGAAGCTTTGCGCGGCATGGCAAAGTTAACTAAGCTTGGAGAAGTATACGGACCTTTGCAAGAATCGCTTCGTCATCGCTCCATTGAGCGAGGTTCGGGCTCTTCCTTTACGTGATCAATGCCTCGCGTCGAGTGTCATAATCTCGTCCATTCCGGGCTGCTATTAGTATAAGCGCAGGCTTCTACTGTGAAAGCGGATCGTGCTCGCTCGTGGGACAATCGGCGGCTTCCGAGTGCAAATCGGAACACAGAGACGAGTTTTGAAACGGTCCAAATCGAGAATGCCCTCATCGCAATTTCCTCGTAGGCCTTGGCCTGTGTGTGCATCGCCACATGCAAGCCTGATGCGGTCCCGACGTTCATGTCCGAGCTCATGTCGACCGCGCGGGAGAGCGTCGCCAACCAATCGTGACAATAGTCCGCCCGCGCGGGTGCCGTCAGACTAGCGAATGCGAGGCCTATCAGAAGGTAGATCTTTACGACTGAGTGCATGCTCTATAAGTCCTGATTAAGGGCTCCGGCTGTTGTCAGGCGACAAATCGTGCCTCGGTGAGGTACGCCCGCTCGCTTGGGTGGCGCGCTAATCTTCCAGATATGGCTTCGCCAGATCCGGTCAACCGACTGATAAGCAAATGAAGTCTCGCTGACTGATGAGAAAATCGCTGAAACCTTATCAGTACTGTCGGCCACTGCGCGCTGGCTTTGTCCGAGAATGCATCAAAGGCATTCACCGTTGACGATGCCGATCTCTAGCGGCTCCAGCCGAAGTCTCGTCAGAATGCCACCGCACGTAGCTCTATAAACCATCAGCAGATGCGCGCAGGCGGAGGCCGCCCTAGGCGGCTTTACCCTCTAACATCGGGGGCTCGTCGATGGTCCCGATCTCGGGCATTGCCTGGCCCATAATGCCGTGAAGATCGCCTACCAATATCTCCCCGCGACATCGACGGCGTCATTCCGATGATTGGCCGCGGCGCCATCGCCGAAGACCTCATTGCCAATTTCGGCATCTCCGACCTTCGTTCCTATGGGGGGCGCCAGTCCGGTAGCTTCGCTGCAGTGCGCGGCTACCGCGATTGCAGCCGGTTTATGCCGTCATGTCCTGATCCTGATCGGCCGCGATGCATTTGCTGGCGACAGGCCTGCGACGCGTGTCCGCCAGATTCCAGCGTTTCGCACGGCGGGCGAATTCGAACTGCCGTTAGGAGCGATGTCACCCGCGCAGCTAAACGGTGCCAATATACTTTGGCAATGGTTGCCGATGGCCTGATGCGTTCGCCGGTGTGGGATTGCTCGCCGGACAAGTTCGTGGCTGAGAGCGCGCTTTTTCGTATCAGTCTTAGCGCGAAATTTGGTTGGCATGGCATCGCTTCCGACCAAAGCGCTGCCGGTGCCAACCGGCATGGCTAAAGGGATTTCAGTGTGTGGCTAGGCGGTTGGAAGCCGGTCGGTAGCCGATTGGAAGGTCAGTTGGTCGGTCCTGGTTGAATGGACGTGCGTCGCCGTGAGGGGGGCCTTCCGTCTCGATCCGGAGCGCGCCAGCATCGAGAAGACGCTGCATTGCATCGGCCAGCTTTTGGCTTGTGTAGCCCTTTGGCGTCGGTCTGCTTGGCGATCACGGCCGGTGCGTAGGTTGAACACTTGTTTGGCGATAATGTGCGTCCTTGCGCGGCCAGCTTGAGAAACACGGTCATGAACGCGTCGTCGGTTATCCGACACCTTTATTTCGCCTGGGATGGGACGCCTGCACATTTTCGACCTCTGCGATTGAAGTCTCGCTATCGTCTTCTTGACGCCACGAGCATCCAAGCGATGAACCCTACGTGCGTGGAATGAGCCTCGTCCCCGGAAGTGGGGAGGCGACACTCCTTCCAACGCTTGAACGCGCGCGAGAAGCTGGCTGTTTCGGCGAAGCCTAGCGCCTCCGCCACGGCCTCGACCGACATGCGTGTCTTGTCGAGCAGGTAGGTTGCGGGCTGTTCGCGGACCTGGTCCACCATTGGCCGAATGTCTGCCCCTGCGCTGCCAACCTTTGATAAAACGTTCGCTCCGAGAGGCCAAGCATTCGGCAAGCCTCCGGCGCGGCGGGGAAACGTCGCACCGAGCGGATCAGCAGCGCGTAGAGCTGACCGACGACTTCGTCGCTGACGCGCGCTTCGCTCACGAGACGCGCGCAGTGTCTGCCGTAAGTATCCTCCAGTAGCGGACTGGCCATAGGGAGCGGCGCGCGCGTGACGCCTGGTTTGAATATCCATCGGGTGCCCTCTTCGATGAGTCCCCTCGTCATCAGCCTCGCTGGTTGCTCAGCGCCGATAGCGCAGCATGACAGTTGTTCAGGGGCTGATAATCCGGCCAAAAAATCACAGACTGTTGTCATGACGACAACAGTAGATTTCCTGGAGATGCAGGCTTTTGTCGCCGTGGTGACTGAAGGGTCTTTCACCGCAGCGGCCGAACGCCTCGAAACCGACAAGGCGCGGGTGAGCCGCATTGTGCGGCGAATGGAAGAGAAGCTGGGCGCGCAGCTTTTGAACCGATCGACGCGACGCCTCAGCGTAACGGAAGTCGGGCGCGACTATTTCGAGCGCGCCTCGTCGATCCTGGCGGCCGCCGAAGCGGCCGAATTCGCGGTGGCACAGTGGACATAAGTAGGACGCGTCGTCACGCAACTAAGGTCTAGTGCAATTGCGTACCCAAGGGATTGATTGCGCGCGCTGGTTGCGCTTTATCTCCGTCTCTTTTGGGGGCTGAGTCGTGCGTAATTTGGGTACCGCGGCGCTGTGCGCCGCATTGAGTGGATGTGTAACGAACGCCGAGACGGTTCAGTTTCGACCATCCAATCCGCAGCAACAGGCGCTGATGCGCGATGGACAAGCAGCTCTTATCTCGCAGCAGAAGAGCTCGCTCGTTCTCGTTCGACCTGCCTCCCGCCAGGTGCGGGCCAACGGACGGCCGGTCTTCGTCGTTGCCATTAATAATCTGAGCAAGCTTCCCGTTGATTTTCGCGTTGCACAAGTAACGGCAACTCAACACGTGGGCGGTTCAGACTACGGTATGCAAGTCGTCACTTACGAAATGCTGGTTCAAGAGGAGAAGACCCGCCAGGTTGCCGCCGCGATCTTTACGGGTTTAGCCGCCGCTGGAAATGCTTACAGCGCCTCTCAGGCGGGGTACGGTCACTACACGACGCCGGGCGGACGAACAGGAACATTCTATAGCCCGACCGCGGCTGCAATTGCCCGAGGTAATGCAACCGCACAGAATGAAGCAATGATCGCCACCACGATCGAAGCCGGGCAACGCAACATGGCTGTCCTGGAGCAATCGGTGATCAAAGATAACACGCTGCTACCGGGGGAGTGGTACGGCGGACAACTGCATCTTGCACCACCGGCTACGCCCGATGGTGGCGGACCAAAGACGTACACGATCGTTATCACTGTTGGTCCTGATCGGCACGTGATCGATATCTCTCAAGGAGCGGCGGGAGCTTAGGGAGCAATAGGGCGGGCGGCCGACGGGCGAGGGTGGTTTCATGCGCAGCGGGGGGGTTGTTGCTCTGGTCGGTGTGGCGGCAATGGTCTCCTATTTTCTAGGACACCACGATGCTCCTTCTGATCGTGGGGCGATCGTGCCGCCGCCGATGCCGACCGCATCGCGTGTCGTCACGACTACAGTGAACCCGTGGCCTGTCGTTGCTGCGCCGACTGCTAATCAATCCTCAGATCCGCAGGATATCAAGCAGCCTTCGCCGCCGGTTCAGCTGTCGCTTGAAGGCAAGAAGTCGTCTCCAATTGAACAAAAGCCGAAGTCCGACGTAAGCCGTAGGGTCGAGGTTGCACTGACAGCCGCGGCTATTGCTGCAATTCTCATTCAGGCAAGCCGCGATCAGTATCACGCATCTGGAAGACCCTGCGCCTGTCCCGACGACCGCATGCGCAATGGCCGTGCTTGCGGCGGTCGAAGTGCACATTCGCGGCCTGGAGGAGCCGCTCCGCTTTGCTACGCCGCCGACGTCACTCCGGCGATGATCGAAGCATATCGCAAGTCCACAGCCTTGCGATGAGGAGGAAATAACCGTCGTGCGCTCTCTCTCTTAAGTCAAGTGCTGCCACCGAAGTGGCGACGAAATTGTTCTCAACTTTGCCAGCGTCTCTATGGTCGCGAGGTGTCAGATAGCGAAGTGCTTGCCGACGAGCCGCCTCGCCTGGTGATCGACTTAAAAGTGATGTAGATAGTTACCGCAATCAGTGGTTAGTTTGATGCGATTCGAGCGCGGGTCGCTCTCAGCAGGACAACTGGATGAACGAGGCTCTAGCACTTAAGCTTTTGCGACAGATCATGGGCTGGAACGAGGAGACCGCCGTCGAGGAATATAGGTGGGTGCGCCTAATGGCATCGTTCAAGTACGACGGCTACCGAGACTATTTGGCCGGCGCCCGCTTTCCGGAGACGCTCGCCGGATGGCTGATGCAATTTGCGGCCGAAGACCGGGCCGCCGCGTACAATTTTGTCAAAACCAAGCTGCTTTACTTCTCACCGCAAGAGATCCTGCGCCTGGTCGATCAGTTCTATCCGCGGTTCGTCGAACCGAAACTGAGGGAAGCTGCTGCTGCCAAGTTCGGAATCCCGCCCTATCTGATTATGACCAACAAGTCGTTCAGGACAGAATACCTGCGAGAGCGGCGCCGCACGCTTTTCATCGGCTTGAGCGACGGGGCGAGGATAGACATGCTGCGGCGGTCAAACGCAGCTGTCCTAGTCAACGACCAAATCGTACTGGCTACGCACATCGATGAAGACAAATGGATCGATCTTGGCTCAAAGCTCAAGGATGATAAGCTGTTTGCCAGCGAAACAAATCCCAAGTTCGACCGGGTCTGGCTGATCGATGATTTCACCGGATCTGGCACCAGCTTCCTTCGCCCAAGCAAGAAGGGCGGCTGGACGGGAAAGCTCTACAAATTTCGGGAAGCACTCGAAAAAGCCCGGGGTACGCTGCTCGAAGCTTTTCCGCTGACCGAGGATTTTTCGCTCCACATCCATCACTATATATCCTCGGCACAGGCACGCGATGCCATCCTCGAACGGATCAACTCAGTAGAGAAGGAAATGCGCAGAGACTGGTTCTCAAGCGTCAAGGTTGAGGAGGGATTTCTGCTGCCGGATGCGATCCGCATGACGGAAGAGAATGATCCCGAAATGTGGAAGATCTGCGAGGATTACTACGACCACGGACTGTACGAGCAGTTGAAAGCGCATTTGGATCAATCCTCGCAAGAACACATTCGTCTTGGATACGGTAATTCGGCGCTCCCTGTGGTTCTTGAGCATAACTGCCCTAACAACGCGATTACGCTCCTTTGGGCCGACACCGAAGGCTCGGAGCAGGGGCATCCGATGCGTCCACTCTTCATGCGCCGCCACCGACATTCGTAACCGGTAAATTTATGGCCAACCCATTCGACAAGCGCGCCACCGAATATCTGCGGGATGATGAGGCGGGTTTTCTGTCCGTCGTCAGCCCAGAGCCGTTGCATACCTATCTAAAGCGCTACGCTCACCGAGGTCTCTTCGAGAAACTCGTGCGGGTGATCGGCTCGCCTGGTTCCGGCAAAACGACTATGGCGACCCTTTTCGAGGCGCGGATGGTCGCTGCCGTTCTCGCCGATCCGGACAAGGAAGATTATCGGGAGATCATCGAGGCGTTAGCTGAGTGTGGCGTGGTTGAGAAGAGCCGGCAGGCAGTTGCCGGCGTTCGCCTTCCAATGGAGGGCGAGTACCGGGATTTTTGGGAGCTTCCGTACGATTCCGCGCTCAAGACCAAACTGGTGCTGGCCTTGATCCAAGCGCGAGCGGTGCTTGGCCTGGTCAGAAATCTTGAACGTTCCCGTTTCGGTGGCAAGGCGAGCTTTGTGATCAGAAGCGATGCCGGCGCCTCGCTCGAGAGCATAGGCGGCCCGGACACGGACGCGATCGTCGAGCGCGCGCGCGCCGTGGAACGTGCGGTCTATGAAGTCGGAGCCAGCCTCGTGCCTCCAAGGGAAGAAGCGCTGCATCCAGACGCTGTGAGGCCGTTCCGGCCATTCGATGTCATCGAGGCGGTCCGTGTAGAGGCGCTGGACGGATCGTCAGAAACGCGACGCATTCTTGTTATCCTGGATGATGCGCACAATCTGGCACCCGAGCAATTTGAGCTAGTCTTCCGCGACTTGGCGCGGCGCGAGATCAGAATTGCGCGATGGATTATGATGCGCATTGATCGGTTAAAGCCTGAGATTGCGCTCGGTGACACAGAAGTGTCATTCGAGCCGGAAGTCTCGCCTCGGCGGGATTACATCGATATCTTCCTAAATAAGACGGATAATCTTCAGGGTGCGCGGTCGGCTTTCAGGCGAATGGCGCGCAGCATGGCTGACCGATATCTCCGACGCCATCCTGTCTTCGAGCGCAGGAACAACACCTTCGCAAGTCTACTGTCGACGGAAGCGCCGCGGCTGCCGACTCAGACGGTGCGTCGTATCCAGGAGGAGGTAGAGAAATCTAGGGCCACACTGCGCATCGCAGCCAAGCGGCGAGATGCATTGGTGGCGGAGATCGACCGTTATGCCGTCGGAGCCAAAAATCAGGACCTCGGTCCGGAGGTTCGCGCGGTCATGCTCCGCATCATGATGCACCGTTACGTCAATCAAGTGCCCCAGCAATCGCTTTTCGAAGCCGAGGAGGGGGCTAATCCCGAGCCGAAGCGTTCGATGACGGTGGACTCTGACGTGGCCAATGGCGCGCGCGTTTGGCTCCGTCACAATCATTCCAGGGCTCTGCATTACGGCCTGACGGCCATTAGCGACGCGAGCTCCGAAAATGCGGAACTATTTCTGCATCTCGCAGGATCTTTGGTCGATCGGATGGAGGCCAGGATCATCAACGGCGACCAGCCCGTTCTCTCGCCGGATTCGCAGGATGACATACTTACCAAAAAAGCCAAACAGATCGTCGATGACTGGAAATTTCCCTTCGCCGCAACGATCAGGAAGATGGTGTCTGCGATGGCTGCGGAGTGCGTAAAGGAAAGTGTAGCTCCGAATGCCTGGCTACCCGGTGGCGGCGCCAACGCAATCGGCGTGCCACAGGAGGAGTTTACGGAAACGATCGCGTCGAAGGACTCGGAGTTGACGCAAATACTCCACTACGCCGTAGCGTACAATGTCTTCCTGCTCCGCCAGAACTATCAGCAGGGTGGTCGCCTGTGGTGCTTACTCGAGCTGGGCGGACCCGTCATCCTCGCGAATTCACTAACGCTCAATCGGGGCGGATTCCTTCAGCGGAGGGTCGCTGATCTGGTAAGGTATGCTGGAGTGCAGTCGTGAACGCGCCTCGCTGGCAGCATTGCGTTACCCACGCGGGTTCTGACTTGGAGCGCTTCGTCCACGAATACGTGCGCAGCGGTGACAGAGCGTGTCTGCTTGTTGCGGGCGCCGGATTCGATCCGCGGACGTCGGCAGTCGCGCGCCTCTTGTCTGATGCGATCGCAGCGACGTCGAGCAGCCTCGAGGCCTTTTTCATTCGCGAGCAAAGACCGACGCCGGGACAACGGCTGATGCAGCTGGGCGATAAACACACGATGGATCTCCAATCGATGATACCGGGTAGCACCGTCATCGAAATCGTGGTTCTGGCGGAGAGCGACCGGGCGGTGGTCGGAGGACAGCGTGTGATTTCCGCGATCGCATCGCACCGGGATCTACTTGATGGGATTACCGACGTAATGCTCGACGTCAGCGCGCTTTCACTCGGTATCTCGTTCCCGCTCGCACGCTACTTGTCCGCGGTGTGCGCGCAGTCCAACACAAATCTTCACGTGTTCGCGGCGTCGAGCTCCGGGTTGGACGATGCGATCAAGAGCATTCCGAGCGATGTCGTGGATCCAGTGAGAGGGTTCAGCGGTCAGATTGACTATGAGAATGCGGTGGAGGAACCCAAGATATGGCTGCCGCATCTGGCTCGAAACCGCACGCCGTCTCTCCAGCGAATCCTCGATAGCTTGAAGGGGCCGGTGAAGGTCTGTCCGGTCGTGCCACTATCGCAGACCGAGCCGAAGGCTGGTGACCGGCTGCTCGCGGAGTATGAGCCGGAGTTGATGCGAGAGTGGAAGATAGATCCTCGTGATCTGATATACGCCCTGGATGACGACCCGTTGGATCTATACCGAACCATTTCCGCTATTTACCAGCGGACTCAGAGTGTCTTCAAAGACGTCGTGCGAACTCATTTGGTGCTTTCTCCGTCGGGCAATAAGGTGCTTGCCATTGGTGCGCTGATGGCCGCTCTGGAACATGATATTGCCGTTCGCTACGTCGAATCCGTAGGATATGAAGTCGATTGGGATAAGCTGAAGTCGGAGCAAACCCAGCCGAGTCGGTTCGTTCATGTCTGGCTTCAGGGCGATCCCTACCAGTTCCATGAAACTGAGGAAGCTGCGCCTACGGTTTCCGACCAGGAAGCTGCGGCAAACCCATGACGGCGATCTTCACATCGAAACTGGACGCGTTGCAAGCGACTATAGCGGCGGCATGCAGGAGCGACGTGGGCGCTTTGGCGGAGGCTCTTGAGCGCTCCGCCGGATACCCCGTGGTGGCAGTCGGCAGCGGAGGATCTGTGGTCGCTGCCGAATTCTTCTCGTCCTGTCGGACGTGGCTATTTCATTCGGCAACAGCTGTTACAACGCCAATGGCGTTCGCGCTCGACCCGGTTTTGCCGAAGTGGGGAGTCTGGCTCTTCACCGCCGGCGGCGAGAATGCGGACATTCGGGCTGCGTTCCAAACCGCCATCAATGAGCATGCTAGGCGCATCGATGTCGTCACTGCACGCGGGAAGAGCCTTGTCGAGGATGTTGGCCCTGACATAGCGAGACTTCACCTTGTCCCGGCGCTTGAGAAGGACGGGTTTCTCGCGACGCATTCGCTGGCTTCGACGGCGACATCGCTTCTTCTTGCGAGCGATCAAGTTGCCGGTCACTCGGTCGCTGAGAGAAGCGACCTCGTGGAATCACGATCTGAAGGTCTTTTATCGGCCTCGGTCCGAAGTCGCACGATCGAGACAATCAAGAATTCGTGGGATAAGGGGCGCGATACACTCTTGATTCTTCACGATCCGGCTCTGACGGCCGCGGCCGTCATGATCGAAACGAGCTGCTGGGAGGCCGGGCTCTGCAGTGTCCAACGAACTGATTTTCGCAATTTTGCACATGGCCGGCATGTCTGGCTTAAACTTCATGCGGCGCGGACCACGGTGCTTTCCCTTACGTGCGATCGTAGTCGAGCATTCTGGAACTCGATCGAAGCCAGCATTCCGTCGGCGATAGCGCGGATGCATTTCGACTTCGGCGCGGCTGGAAGGCACGCTCTGTTCGATGCCATATTGAGTTCGTTTGGCATCGTCGAAGGATTGGGGGGCGTAACAGGCGTCGATCCGGGGAAGGCTAACGTCGCCGATTTCGGTCGGGCGATCTTCGACAGTCAAGATCTGCTCATCGCCGTAAAGGACGAGGATGCGGCAACGCGCCGAAAGCGCCGGTCCGAACAATGGTCGGATGAGCCTAGCAGAGTGGCCGCTCCCTGGAGTTCGCGCCGCGACGAGTTTATCAGCCGGCTCGCCGACGCTGAGTTTGGGGCCGTCATTCTTGACTACGATGGGACGATGGTGGCCACGGACAAAAGAGGAAAGCCGCCATCGGAGGCCGTCCTGGATGAAGTCCGTAGGCTTCTGGATGGTCAGGTTGCGATCGCGCTCGCGACTGGCCGCGGGGGATCCGTTGGGGAGGAGCTGCGCGATTGCCTTTCGCAGACGCATTGCGAGCAGGTCTTGGTCGGCTACTACAACGGTGCGCACATCGTTCGATTGTCTGAGGACATCAAACAAAGTCCTCTCGCTTCGGACGCTGCCATCTCGGCCGCCTTGGGTCTCATTCACTCGGAAGGAAAGATGTTTCTGAACGGTTGGCTTCCCAAGGAAAGCCCCTTCCAGATCACGATCGCGGTCGACAAGTTAGCGTCGCCGGCAGACGGGATACGCTGGCTGCGTGAGATCGTGGAGTCCCAGTCCGATTTGAGAATGGTCCGTTCCGGCCATTCCATCGACATCTGTCCCGCCTGGGCAGGCAAGCCGCGGGTCTTCGAAGCAGTACGTGCCAAGATGGTCGACCGCGATCTCCAGATGCTTGCGGTTGGCGACAGCGGAGACCGTCATGGCAACGACTACGATCTGCTTGGTCAGGACTTCGGATTGAGCGTCGACCGTGTGTGCGAGCGCGAGATTTCCTGTTGGAATCTCCTTCCGGGTGGCGTTTCAGGTCCTGATGGTCTGTTAAGGATATTCAGGGGCATGCGCATAACGGGCGCAGGCCGCGCGAGATTGGATGTATCCGTGCTCCGCCGACTCTGATAGAATGTTCATGTTATGATCCATTCTTTCTCGCGAAATCCGGAGCTACGTGTGCCGCGCCCGGCCGTCGCAGGGACGGGGTTGACGGCGGTCGATCGCATTTATTCCGACGGATACGGCATTCCGACGGAAGCGCTCGGTGGATCGTGTGGGAATGTCCTTCTCTCGCTAGCGATGCTTGGCCATCCGGTCTTTCCGGTGCTTAATCTCGGCGACGACGACCATGGCCGGTTTCTGTTCGACGAATTCGCAAAGGCCGGATGTGAAACGCGTTATGTATCGAGAGCGGAGACAGGAAGCTCTCCCGTCATCGTTCAAATAGTCGATACGGTGAATGCAACCCACCACTTCACATCGACTTGTCCGCAGACGTCCGAACGTTTTCCGAAGTGGCGCTCGATCGATTACAAGCACGTATGCCTGGCCGCGGAAACGCTGAAGTCTGTTTCAGTCTTCTACGCCGACCGCGTTTCGGAATCGATTGTCCTTGCGATGGAGGAGGCCAAGCGCTCCGGCGCGCTGGTCTTCTTTGAACCGGCCTCTGCAGACCATGATCTTTTCGGTAGGGCGGTCCGTTGCGCGACGGTGGTCAAGCTATCTGACGAGACGGCCGGCAAAAGCGTCCACGAACATAATCTGGGGCCAGAAACGATCGTCATAAGAACGCATGGCGTTCAAGGGTTGACTGTTTCAGTAGGAAGTGTCCGTCGTCACTTTCCGTCTAGCTCCGCTCCGCGCGTCGTCGATACCTGCGGATCAGGTGATATGGTGACGACGGGTCTGCTCGATCTCGTCCTGAAGCGGTGGTTTCGAGATGGAAGCTGGAAGGTGGAGGACATCTTCGACGGCGTCGAAGTTGGCCAGCGTCTTGCGGCGCTCAATTGCGGTTTCACAGGTGCCCGCGGGCTATTCTTGGCGGCCGGCGCTCTTCACGTGCGTGAGATGCTTGATCGCGGCGTGGACGAAGCGTCGACCTCTTACGTGGCGATGCTTGGAAGTCACCACGCGCAGTGAGGTCATTCGGCCGCCTGCATAGCTACCTTACGGCGACGCTTTCCATTCTGTGAGAGATGCTCTCGCACCTCCATCAGCATAATCCCGAGCATATTCTTGCCGCCCTTGCCGGGCACCTCCCCCCATAGCCTATTCACAGCGTTGTCTACCGTAGCAGTCTCGATCAGCACGGCGTCTTTGGTGTTCAACAGGATGGCGGCCAGATCTGCGTGTTGGGTAAACTTCGCGAGAAGTACGCCTCTCATGCGGTCGAACTTTATCCTCGACCAGTCCGGTGCAATGTCCCACTGATAGAGGCCATGTGCCGCCATAGCGAGCAACGCGGGTGACGGCGCCGCCATCAGCCACTTCCGGACTTCGTCCTTGCGAGGCTTCCCTGCCTGGTAGGCATGTTCCGAGGTCGGATAGACGCACCCTTCGAATGTGATCGGTCGCCTATAGAGATTGCTGAACACGCCGTATGGCTTTTCGCTTGCACGATAGAAGCGGATTTCCTTCATCGCTGCCCTCTTGTGAAGCCTCTTCAATTTATGCATTATTACATAATCATGGCTCGCAGAAAAGATCAAGCTCGCAGGGTGAAGGGGCGGCCGACAAGTCCGATCGAGGGGGCTGTTGAGGCAGTCGCTTGCGTCCGTGAGCTTCAACGCCAGCGAGATCTGACCGATACTGCTTTGGCTGTACTGGTCGGCGTTGATCAGTCGAGCGTACACAGAGCCCTGAACAGAAAGCCGCCACGGTTAACGCCAACTCTAATTGCGTTATGCAATTATGCAGAAAAAAGGATTGGTGCAGACGCGAAAAGACTAGGCGATCGGGCGAAAGATCAGCTCTCGGAAGCAGTTGAGCGCGTTTGGGATGGTTCGCCGGAGGGATTAAACAAGTTGCTTGCGTTGCTGCGCGACCTCGGCGATCTCGTGTCTCGCAATTGAGGCGGGCGGTGTTCTTCGCCGGTGAAATGACGGTCAGTTTAAGTGGCTTACCATCCAGTGGTCAAAAGCCAGGCCGCGTGTTCCTCCGCATCAGCGACCTAGGTGACTTCGAGAGCCTGCTGGCGGCTATTCTGTCGGAGGTGTGTAGGCGCTCTTTCGGTTGGCATCGAGCGGATCGCAGCGGGGCCGAGATGGGGATTCGGCCTTTGACGAACGCGCGATCTAATTTGAGGCGGACCTGTACGAGGATTGCGTTCCGCGCTCCACAGTAAGCGGACAGCTTTTGGAGTGGAGTAATAGCGATGAAGGCGACGAATACCCAAGGCACCCTACCTAGGTATGAGCGTCCGATCGACGGAAACTGTCAATCCAGGGTCGCTTGCGGTTCAGCTGGCGGTGTAAGATAAAGGCGCCTTTAGGTTGTCTCGGGGGAAGACGTAGGAATGCGTTGGGCTTTTGCCTTGTTGTGGCTGGCGGTTAGCCTGCCGTCCTATGCTTTCGAGCTGAGAGCGATTCCCCAAATAGTTGACGCCGATACAGTCCGCCTCGGCACGATCAAGGTCCAGCTGCAAGGCATTGACGCCCCCGAAATAGACCAGATTTGCACGGACGCGGGCGGCAAAACTCGGGATTGCGGGGTTGAAGCTCGGGAAACGCTCAAAAGGTATGCCGGTAGCAAAACTTGGGTTTGCCGACTTTCCGGCACGGATCGTTATCACCGCGAGCTCGGGACGTGCAGCGTCGATGGGGAGGACATTTCCAGTTGGTTGGTGCGCAACGGGTGGGCTCTGGCCTTCCGTCGGTACCCAGTTGCGTACGTGGAGTTTGCGAAGCGAAAGCAACTTGGACTTTGGAGTGGAGCTTTTGTTGCGCCTTGGGACTGGAGGCATCGCAGCTCCAACACGACCATTCTCGGCGCGAAAGCGGTGCCCATCGACGCGCAGCGGGTCCTTACTGGGCCGCGGCTGACTGAAGCGCCGTTGCCGACCTGTGCCATTAAGGCCAATTTCCGGAGCATCCCGACGTGTATCTATCACATGCCGGGTGGCCGCTTCTATGACCGCCTTGGCATGAACGATACCGCGTCGCGGAGGTGGTTCTGTTCTGAGGCTGATGCGCAGGCGGCTGGTTGCCGCCGTTCGAAGCTGTAGCGGTTGTCGATAAAATGACGACGACAACGAAGCGCTTGTCACCCATCACACGTCTTTGGGAACTGCTCCGGCAACCGCAGCATCCATATAGGCCTGCAACCCAAATCTTCCTGGATCTGAATGTTCAGCTGGTTGCTCGGGAGCTAAACCTGGAGCAGCGCGGAAGCGAGCGTGGGGCAGAAAATCGACCAGCCGAGAGCACGCAGACGCTTGACGATGTCGAGCACCAGATCATCGAGCGTGTCGAGTCCCACAAGCAGGATGCCCACGCACTATACCTTGAGCACCTGCACACCTACGACGAGCGTTTGGCCGGTCTGAATTTTGAGGAGCGGTTCGCGATCATTCAACAGGCTGCACCGCAGGCTGTTGGTGACTTTAGCGCTGAGGCTTCTCTTGGCCGTGACGAGCTATTCGAGCTTCGACGTCGACTTAACGAGTCCGAATTGGAACGTGAACAGTTCCGTAAGCAGTATGGGCTCGTGCGTCCCGCGCGCCTTCTAACTGCCGGAAAGGTACTCCTCAAAGTAGGTGTGCTTGCCGTCTTGTTTGTGATCGAACTCATAATCAACGGCACGTTCCTAGCGAAGGCCAATGAATATGGGTATCTCGGCGGCGCCATTCTTGCGATGGTGTTCGCTGCTTTCAATATCCTTGTCAGCTTCCTATGTGGGCTTGTGCCCATACGCCTGGTCAATCAGCGGAGTTCTTTTTTCAAGACCGTCGGCTTCCTCTCGTTGGTTGCCTACCTGGTATTCACGACCGCATTAAATCTCTCGCTTGCGCAGCTCCGTGAAATTCCACCCGACATCAATATGGACGTTGGCCAGGAGGTCCTGAGGCGCATCACTACCGCGCCATTCGCGCTGACAGACTTCATGTCCTGGCTGTTATTTGGAGTGGGGTTTGTCTTTTCGGTAATCGCGATGGTGGATGGCCTTCTGTTCTTCGATCCTCATATTGGCTACGCTGGATTGGAGCGTCGTTGGGCTGACGCAAGCAGGAAGTTCAAGGATACCAAGGCGGGACTCATCGATCAGTTGCGAGAGATCCGGGACGATGCGGCAGAAACGATGAATGCTGCCGCTCACGATCTTTCAGTTCGACGATCGGAATTTGACGCATTGTTGCAGGCGCGGAGCCGGCTTGCGCAGCGCTTCATTGAGCATCAAGCACAAATCGAGCGCGCCTGTGGTGCGCTACTCGAGATCTACCGCGAGGCAAATCGCAAGGTGCGAACGACGCCAGCGCCATCTCACTTCGATCGAACGTATGTTATGGAAAGGATAATCCATCAATCCTCGGAGCCCGATACGACAGCCCGGGATCATCTTCGCCAAACGATCATCGAAACTCAGGAGCTCTTGAAGGAACAAATAAAGGCTATCAACGCGGCCTTCGACGAAGCGGCGCGATCGTACAGGGCAATCGACGAATTCTTCCCAGAGACTGAACGTGGCAAAGCGGCGTCCTAGAAAACAGAGCTCTAGTCGTTTTAGTGCATCTGCCATCGGAGGTGTTCTACTGTTGCTGGGCGCCACGGCAGCCACCGCGGCGCTTGGGTATTTGTATTTTTCTACGCCGGGTAAGCCCACGCTCGATGCGCAGACCTTATGTCCGACAACCGGGCCTCAAGGCATCACCGTGGCTCTTGTCGACACTTCCGATGATTTGCCGCCCGCGACGGGGCGGGAGGTCTTGAGTTTGCTCGACGACCTCATTACGGGGCTGCCCCCATACTATCGCCTTGACGTCCGGGTTCTCGATATCCCAACGGGACGAAGCCGATCGTTATTCGCCAAATGTAATCCTGGTGATGGGGTAGGGTTGAGCGAGTGGACCAACAATCCCCGTATCGCACGGATGCGTTGGATAGAGAGCTTCCGGAAGCCGGCAAGCGAGGCGGTGAAGAGTAGCTTAGCATCGGCCAAGGCCAACAGTTCTCCAATCATGGCCGCGATTCAAGACATTGCGATAGATCAGTTCTCAAGCGAACACAGCAAAGCAATCAAGAAGAACCTGGTGATCATCTCCGATATGATCGAGCACACGCGAGATTACAGCCAGTACACGCGCGGAGGCGATCTCTCCTATCAGCGGTTCAAGCAGTCTGGCGCGTACCTGAAGTATCGCACGGATCTCCACGGTGCGTCCGTGACCATTGATTACGTTACGCGTCCATCCGTGATGCCGGACACGGTCCGACATGCGGAATTCTGGGGCTCCTGGGTCAAAGATAATTCCGGCGCTCTCGTCGCCATTCATCGCTTGCAAGGAACTTAGGTCGTGACAGCCCCCGTATCCTCGCAACGTATGCCGCCCGGCCTATTGAGCGGCTTGTTCTTCTTCTTGATCGTCTCGGTGGGCTGCGCCTACATCGTCTTCTCGAAGTTCCGGGCCTTTGATCCGCTATTCGTAACGGCCGTCCCGGTCGTGATTATGATCGGGTACGCCATTGCGTTGGGCGTGGCGCGGTTCCTCCGCTTACGCGACGATCAGTCGGGCGACAATCTTTACTACATGGGATTCCTGTTCACGCTCACGAGCCTTGGCGTTTCGCTTTTCCAATTCTCTGTAGAAGGCTCGGCAGAGGAAATCGTTCAAAACTTTGGCATTGCAATCGCATCTACAATCGCGGGCATTGCTCTTCGTATCTTTTTCAACCAGATGCGGCGTGATCCGATCGAGGTAGAGGCGACGGCGCGCGTGGAACTCGCGGAAGCTTCGCGGCGCGTGAAGCGAGAGCTCGAGAATACGGTTCTAGAGTTTGGTTACTTCAGGCGCGCCACGCAACAATCGATTACGGATGCGTTAGACGAGGTGAAGGACTTGCTTGGCGAGACCCGTGAGAGCGTAACTAGCGAACTTCGACAGTTTGCGAGCGATGCAAGTAAGCCTCTTGAGGAAGCGTCAAAGAAATCAGGCGACACGATAGATGGCCTCAACGTGCGTATCACTCAGACGCTTGATGCAGTGTCCAAGCGTTTGGCCGATGAGACCGTCAAGCTCTCGGAGAGTACGCGATCTATCGTGCGTGCGATCGAGGGCGTAGCTTCAAAGCTCGAATCGATGCAGACGCCTGAACAGATCATCGAGATCAAGCTGTCACCTATGATCCAGGGCCTCTCCAGAGCCGTCAATACGTTTAGTAAGAGCGCGGAGACGCATGCGAAGGCCGTCGAGACGAATCTGAAACGTACGCAGGACGTCACTGCGGCAGCTTCAAAATTGATAGAGGAAATCCGGGCGGCCGAAGCTTTGCGCCGGCAGGAGACTGTTACGGCTGGACCATGGAGTGGTAGCCCGCCGGGCGGGATGGCCAAGTAGCGGAATAAATGGCTATCGCGGCCAAAATGACCGCCGCGGGAGGACTGGCGACTAATGGACGGGCAGATCAATCAGCAGGGGGCTTCCTATCGGCAGGGGCTCGTACTCGGATTGACCATGGCTGAGATCATGGTGCTGCTCGTTTTCTGTCTGCTCATCGCAATGGCTACTTACTTGAGAACCGAGCAATCGAAGCTCGCGGAGGCCAAGAAGGAGCTCCAGGATAGGCAAGCACAGAACGAAGGTGACCGGGCGCTCGCGGCAGCTCTGCGCCAGAATCCGGCACTTCTCGAGAAGCTCTCAAGCGCCGCGGGGCAAGGCGCAGCCGCGGCAGACGAATTCTGGCGTGACCTGGTCCAGAGCAAGGCTGCGCTTGCTGAACTCGTGAAAAGCAACGGTTCCTTGAAGGAGTTGCGAGAGCGGGCGGCGGCTATGGCTGCTTTGCAGAGCAAGGGCATCGATTTAGAAAAGGTGCTTCGCGATGCTGATATGGTCGCTGCGATCGAGCGTGTTATGCCAGGTGCGGAGAAAGCGCCTCCATCGCCACAATCGGTCGCCGAACTCATTGTTCGGGGGCTCGCCGGACCAGCTTCTGGGGCAGCCAGGCATCAATGGCCGCCCATTATCACGCTCAGTGAAGCAGGGGGATATTATTTCAAGACCGGTAGCGCGGAATTGTCCGCTCCGTTCCGCGAAGCATTGGTGACAACAACACCTGATGAGATCCTTCGGTATATTCAGCAGTACGACGTAGATGTAATCGAAGTCGTCGGTCACACCGATGAACAAGCATTCGGAGTGCGGCAGGCTCCGGTAACGCTTGATCCAGCCGCGCCTCCGCCGCCCGTTCGACAGTCAAATCTCGATCGCGATCTTGCGGCGATCCTCAGGAGTGGCGGCGATATTGCGAGGCTGACGCCCGTCGATAACGCAGGGTTGGGTCTGGCCCGGGCTGTATCGGTAGTGAGTGTCTTACGTCAGTCACCGAAGCTAGCAGATTACAAGATGATCCCGCTTTCGGGCGCTCAGCTGATCAATACGGATGAAACGCTTGCACTGTCGGGGACCTCTAGAGGTGACGTTGCGCAACGGCGCCGCATCGAGATTCGGCTGCGGAAATCGGTCCCTCATGAAGCGGTTGCACCAATACCCCCTACTTCACCGGTTGCGTCGCCGCGGCGTCGACCCCAGCCGAAGATGTCATCGCCGGCGGGGGCTCCTGCGGCAAAGCAATCCGCGGCCGGGGCCGGTTCTAATTAGGGAGCCGCTCCGCGTAAGCCGAGATCGTCGATTAGCTACTTCGTTGCCCGAGAATAGCTCAATGAACCTCACGCCAAAGCAAACCGCTATGGCCTCGAGGGTTTCGAGAGTTGGATTTGCCCGACAGTTCTCAATGCGGCTTACGGCCGTTTGCTCGACCTCAAGTTTGTCCGCTAACTGGACTTGGGTCCAACCTCTGCTCTTGCGCAATCTCTTGACGTTGCGAGCCAATTCAGCCCTTCGAAGAGAGACAGGTAGAAGGATAGCAGGCCGATCGAAATCATGCCTGCCTCGACCAGACGGCTCAGGACTTTCGTCAGATTCTCGGAGCGCTTTCTTATCGGAGACATGGTGTCGAGGAATGGAGTTCCCAACGTCACCAGATTGCCGAGCGGCGCATTCACCACGGCCGCCTCGATCGCGACGTTGCCTCCATGGACTGTGACCGATGATATGGCAGATCCAGTCGTGGTTCTGAAGCTCGGCCATGTAGTCCGCCAGAGCGGCCGCGGCGCGCGTGCGTTCGATCCAGCTGTTCGCGCCCGGGAACCAATGGAAAACTTGATCGTTCCGGTCGCTGTGGGCTCAGCAACGCGCGCGGGATCCCCGCTTCTCTAGTGCTTCGTCGAGTTTGGCGGTGAAGGAAGGGGCGTTTCCACCGGCTTCGACCGTCCGAAACCACCAATTCGTCGTTCGCGGCCGGAGCGCGGCCCAGGTGCCGTGAACGACAATGACGGTCTCCTTCGGGAGCTCGTCGATCTCGCTCCCGCCCTCGGCGCGAACGAGTCCCTGTAGCGCGGGCGAACGGAGGTCTTCGACGTCGTCTTGCATCCGCGGATCAAATCGGGAAATCGCAGACCGTGGAATAGGGATGTCGATATCCCGTAGCCGAGCCGATCACGCCCCTGCGCCTAGAAAGCGCTTACTTCCTGGACACCCAAAAGCCTATAGACTCCGGTTCGTCCCTGCGGAGACAGATCTACGCTATTGTCCAGTTTCTCCCTCAGCCGTGGAATGAAGACGTCCATTCGGACCTGCTTGTCGCCTCTTTCCCGACGAAGAACTTCGATGTTGAAGGCTTCGCCGTCGATCGCGTGGTCCTCCACGACGCACAGATGGCGCAAGAGGATGTGCTCCGTGATCGAAAGTCTTTTCTTCGCGCCGGAAAAATTCGTGATCGTGCGATCGCCGATCGTGAACATCCAATCTCCGATCAGGAACTTCCTGCCCGAGTGAGATTGCTTCGACCGTCGTTCGGTGTGCACTCTTCGCCAGACCGACATCGCGCGCGGTGCGATCGTCGAGAAGCCGTGGGACTTCTCGACGTAGTCGTCGGCGCCGTATTCGATCAGCGGAGGAGCCTCCTCGTCGATCGCGAGTCCCGAGCAGACGATGATGCCCGCGTTCGTGTTGTCGACCACCGACTCGACGAACGCTTTCCCGATTTCCTTGCGCGCGAGCTCCCCGTATCGTTCGGCGACGCCGAGATCTAAGACGTAGAGGTCGACGTCGTCCCGCTCAAGATGTTCGCGGGCGCTCGCCACGTCCCTGACCTCGATGATTTCGCACCCGAGCTCCCCGATGCTCGAATCCGGATCCTTCAAAGCGGTCGCGACGCGCTCCGCGTCCTCTTCCTTGTCGTCGACGATGAGGATCCGGGGGGCGCGCATGATCTCCGCCGGCCGGAAGCGTCGACGAGCCCTTTTTGCGGTGTGCCGGAGGTTCAGCTCAGCCAGGCTCACCACTGCAGTCGTCCCCGCATCAGCATGTCGAGGAGAAAGCAGGGCATGGCGGCGATTGCAGGTGGCAGACCCGCGTAGAACAGGGCGGTGGATAAGGTGATTACCGCCAAGAGAGCTGTCAGCATCTTCCAAGATGGTTCGTTGGGACTCATCGGAACCTCCGTTAGGGCACAAAGCCTGCGAAACACACAAAACGCACATTCTTGGTACGCCAAAATGGGTAAAGGAATCCTAAATGGCGTTCGCGGTCGGTGTGGAAGAGCCACCGCGCGGCCGCAGCGTATCCGTGCCACCGAGCCGAGACCCGGAAGGGCAGGATCTTTCATCCCCGTGGGGATTCTCCTGGTCGCATATTCGAGGGGAAGGCGGGCGCGGCTTTAATGGGCATACCCTCTAGCACTACTTTGGCAGATTGTGTTTTCGCCGCTGTTTTTCACGGATCTGCTTTCGGCAATATGGGCACTGCTGAGACGGCGGCCGAAGGATGAGATCGACGATGGCGTGACGTACGGCTGGCATGGTTGGCTGAGGCGGAGGCCCGTTGATTCTTTTTTTTCCGCCCCGCGTATGCGAGGCGACGATGTTGCAGGAAGGCGTAGGCAATCATTGTCATCAAGGCGTGGCGATGAAGACCTTGCCATGATCGCCCTTCGAAGTGATCAAGTCCAAGTTCCTCCTTCAACTGCTGATGCGCCTGCTCACAAATCCACCGTGCCTTGATGGTGGCGGCCAGCGTGCGCAGATCCGTCGCCGCCGGAAGGTTGGCCAGATAGTATTTCTTCTCCCCGGACGCACGTTGCTCGCCAATGAGCCAGGCTTCGTCGCCTGGGAGATGCTGCTGACCTTTATCCCATATCCGCTGCGGAGGGCCGTCGGCGGTCCGGACACGGAGAGCAGCAAATTGGGCTTTCAGCCGACCTTTCGTCCCGCTACGCCAACTCACGGTTTTCCATTTGGCGCTGGCGAGCATTTGTTCTGCGGCAATCGATAAGATATCGGGCACGTGGTGCTTTCGTGGTTTTCCGCGGACTTTGGTAATCGGCCAAATGAGCTTCACATCGACCGGATACACTTTCTGGTGCCGAGGGATACCGACAGCCCAGGTCAGCCCGCGCTCTGTTAGCCCTTGTCGAAACGGTGCGCTGAGGCCGTATCCTGCATCCGCCAGCACACATCCAAAGCGCATGTTGGCTGCCATCGCGCGGTCAATCTCGGCCAAAGCGATCTCCGGCTTGGACCGTGGCGTTCGGTGTTCGACTGGCACGCGAGCGCGCTTCAAACGAGACATGTCGCTTGTCCAGCTGTCAGGCAGAAAGAGACGTAACGCGACCATCACGGGCACTTCGCCGCGTGCAAGCGTTAAAGACACCAGCGTTTGGCAATTTGCGGTTTTACCGAGAGCCGACGCGTATTGAGCCGCAACACCGACCGATCGCTCACCCTTCTTGGGAAGTGAGGTGTCATCGATAACCAGCATCGCATCCCTGCCGCCGACAAGTCGGTCCGCCTGGTTGAGCAGCTCCGTCTCCAGCGGCGTCGCATCCCAGACACCGTCCGCAATGAAATGGTGCAACTGGTCGTAGTTGCTCGTGGCAAGGCGTTCCGCCATCGGCTGAACGCTCTTGCGATCGCCCGGACCGATCAATCCCGCAACATACAGAGGACACATCCGCTGCCGGG
Source organism: Bradyrhizobium sp. USDA 3315 (assembly GCF_054056795.1). Classification (NCBI taxonomy): domain Bacteria; kingdom Pseudomonadati; phylum Pseudomonadota; class Alphaproteobacteria; order Hyphomicrobiales; family Nitrobacteraceae; genus Bradyrhizobium; species Bradyrhizobium sp. USDA 3315. The sequence goes on from NZ_JBSRYP010000001.1 coordinate 3,917,691, forward strand.
TCTTATGACCCAGCCGGTCCAAGAACGGCATTAGCCAGCGTTCGAGTTCGTCTTCCCATCTCGGCATGGTCAGCCCTCCAAGAGCCGACCACCCATGAATCATTGAAAAATTGATTCGGGAATCCTATAAAACGCGGCAAAATCAACAATCTGCCAAAGTAGTGCTAGCTAGCTAGTCCGGGTAGATCCCGCCCGCAGCACGAAAGGCCTCGAGCAACGCCTCCGACCACAACGCCATCGCCGCCGTCTTTTCCGGGATGCGTTGCGCCTGGAAGTACCAGTGCTTGCCCGTCTGTCCGACCCTGTCGAGCTCGTTCCTGCGATCGCCGGCGATCTCGTGACCGATCATCAGGGACGCTGTGCCGGGCGGGAGAGGCGTCTCCTCGAGAATCCAGTCGCCCATCGTCGAGCGGATCAGATGCATCGAGAAGTGCGGGACGCCGCGGCGCACGTCGCGGTGGTTGGATGACGTATTTCAATCATCCGCTGCCTCCGATCAGCCAGTATAGAGGCTAGGCGCGATGGTGCGCCCGCATCAGATCAACGCCATGATGCGTAACCTCCCGCCCGGAGGCGGAGCTGCTGCAGATGGCGCGCGAGGACTTGGCCAAGCCCTTGCTGGGTTACTGTCGCGACGCGATGAACTACGCCGACCATGCAACTGATCATGCGGCCAGTCCGGCTCGAAAGATTGTGAAAACGCATCTTCGGGGGAAGGGTCCCCGACCTACCCCGAAAGATTGGGCCCTACCGATCGTTCGTTCCGACCAGGGCAGATTTTGGAGCAAACACCATCGGAACATAAGAGACAGCTTGTCGGAAGGGGGTATTGATCTTCCTGTACTCAGGCTGATTGTCCAATCCGCGGCTCTATCGGAAGGCCACCTGGTCGAGTGTCGCTCCCATATTTTAAGTTTTCCCATTCGACAGTCATGGAAAAGTAAGCTGGGATCTTACGATTCTCATGCTCCAGTTTGGGCGGTCATTTTGAAACGCCTTGAAAAACAATGAGGCGTGTCCTACCCAAATAATTCCGTAAGGCTTTGAATTCGCTATCTTGTTTCAGTTCCCTAGGGAGCGCCAAATGTTCGCTATTCCACGACATTTTACGATACGGCTCCATTCGCTGGGAGCTTTCCTGCTCGACGACTGATTGATCACGCCGGCCGCCTGAGCAGTTGCCGCCTTGTGCTCATTTGGGTCCCGGTGACGCATCTTCGAGCCCTCATCGCGCCTTGGCGGGCAATCCCCACCACGAAACAAGCGGCGGGCGTCCCTCGTTTCCGCTATGATGAAGCCATGACGATCGGGATTACCGGACCCGGCCGGAAAGGACCACGGCAAAGTGGCGTGGTCAGGCTGATCGTTGCGGCCATCGTCATCACGATTTGCCTGATCCTGCTCTCGTTCGCGAGCGACTTCCTGGTCGATTGGCTGTGGTTTTCATCGATCGGCTACCTACAGGTTTTCCTGACGGCGATCGGCGCCAAGGCAATCGTCTTTCTCTCCGTCTTCGCGGTGACCACCGTCGTCCTCTCGCTGAACGGAGTCCTGGCGGTGCTGTTTGCCATGCAGCAGCCGCTACAGAACCGAGTCGCCCCGGGGAAGGTCGCCGGTTTTACGGCGCCGCCCGATCCGTTCGTAGAACTGCGCGACCAATTAGCCCGGCCGCGGTTTGTCGCGCTCGGTGCGGGTGTGCTCGCCGTGCTGGTTGCCGCAGGCGAAGTCGGCAATTGGAACATCTTCCTGCAGTTTCTCTACCACGTGCCCTACGGTGCGCAGGATCCGCTCTACAACAAGGACATCGGGTTCTATCTCTTTTCGCTACCCGCCTATATCGCGATCAAGAACTGGATGCTGCTGACAATTATCCTGGGCGCGCTGTTTGCCGGAGCGATCTACTGGGTGCGCGGCGACATCGAATACGATGTTCACAACCGTTCAATTTCGCCGACCGTGATCGCGCATGGCTCGGCGCTGATTGGCCTTCTGTTCGCGGTGAAAGCCTGGTCCTATGGGCTCGACCGCTATCTGCTGCTCTACGGCGACAATGGTGTCGTGGTCGGGGCGAGCTACACCGATGTCCATCTGGGGCTGCCGGCTCTGTGGTTGATGATCGGGCTTTCGATCATCGCGGCGCTCATCGCATGGGCCAATTTGCGGGCGTGCACCTACCGGCTTCTTGCCGCCGCGTTCATCCTCGTCGGCGTCGGCTCTGTCATGCTGTCGAGCCTCGTCCCTTCGCTTTTCCGGCACTTCGTCGTCAAGCCGACGGAGTTGGAGCTGGAGAAGCCCTACATCGAACGCAACATTGCGCTCACCAGGCAGGCCTACAATCTCGACCGGATCGCAACCAAGCCGTTTGCCGCTGAACAGAGGCTGACCTTCAAGACGCTGGAAGCGAACAAGGCGACCATCGACAACATCCGGCTGTGGGACTGGCTGCCGCTGTCGAATACCTACGCGCAGCTGCAGGAGATCCGTACCTATTACAAATTCCACGATCTTGACGTCGATCGCTATTGGCTCGACGGCTCCTACCAGAGCGTGATGCTCTCGGCCCGCGAACTCCGGGCCTCCCTGCTGCCGGCGAACGCCCAGACCTGGGTCAACCGCCACGTGCTGTTTACGCACGGCAACGGCGCAGTGATGAGCCCGGTCACCCGCAAGAGCACGGAAGGACTGCCGTTCTTCTATTTGCGCGATATTCCGCCCGTTGCCGACGGTGGCCCCAGGATCGACGAACCGCGCATCTATTTCGGCGAAGAGAGCGACGACTACGTCATCGTCAAGGCCAGCATCCCGGAGTTCGATTATCCGAAGGGGAAGGACAACGTCTATGCGGCCTATGACGGCAGCGGCGGTGTGCCGATCGGAGCATTGGGATGGAGAACGCTGTTCGCCTACTACTTCAACGACGCGAATCTGGTCCTCTCAAGCTATATCACGGCCGACAGCCGGATCATGATCCGGCGCAACATTACGGAACGGGTGCGCACGATCGCCCCATTCCTCAGGCTCGATCATGATCCCTATCTGGTCGTCAGCAACGGTCGGCTGTTCTGGATGCAGGATGCCTACACCACGAGCTCCTATTTCCCCTCAGCGCAGCCCGTGCCGGAGCTCGATCTCAACTACATCAGGAATTCGGTGAAAATTGTCGTCGATGCCTATAACGGGACGGTCGATTTTTACCTGATCGACCCAAGCGACACCATTGCAGCGACCTACCAGCGCATCTTCCCGGACCTGTTCAAGCCGTTCATGGCCATGCCGGCGGATTTGCAGAAGCATATCCGCTATCCGGAGAATCTGTTCCTGATCCAGGCGCGGCTGTATCAGACCTACCACATGGAGCAGGCCGAAATATTCTACAACCGCGAGGACTTCTGGCAGTTTCCGCGACAGCCGGGCGGCGACGGCACTTCGGTGATGACCCCCTATTACATCATCATGCGGCTGCCCGGCGAGCCGCAGGCCGAGTTCTTCCTGATGCTTCCCATGGTACCGAGCCGTCGCGACAATATGATCGCTTGGCTCGCGGCGCGTTGCGACGCCCCCGACTACGGCAAGCTGATTGTCTACGAGTTCCCCAAGGACAAACTTGTCTACGGGCCGTTTCAGATCGAGGCACGGATCAATCAGAATACCGAGATCTCGCAACAACTCACGCTGTGGAATCAGATGGGCTCGCGGGTGATACGCGGTGCGAACCTGCTGGTGATCCCGATCGAGAACTCGATCCTTTATGTCTCGCCGCTCTATTTGCGCGCCGAGCTTGGACACCTGCCGGAGCTGAAACGCGTGATCGCGGCCTACGGTGAGCACGTCGTGATGAAGGAGACGCTCGCTGACGCCCTGGCCGCGTTGTTCGCGGAGCCCGGTGCGGTGCCGGCGGTTTCAAACGCAACCGAAACGGTGTCCCCTGCGGGCGGGACGGCGAGCCCGGCGCAGCAGGCGCTCGATCACTACAATCAGGCGATGGAGCGATTGAAGGCGGGAGACTGGAAAGGTTTCGGTACGCAGTTCGATGCCCTGCGCGAGCCCCTTGAGGAAATGAACCGACGCTCCGCCGGTCACTAGAGCATGATCCGGAAAAGCGTGTAGCGGTTGTCCGAAAAGATCGTGTCAAATCAAAGGGCCAGAGCGGGATGACGATTCGAAGAAAAGTCATCGCGCTCCAATGGTCTCGGGGAATTGTGAGTGCGGACGCACGCCTCAATCGGGTATTGTTAAAGGTCGCATTGCAATTTCAATCACATAAGAGTTCGCAGTTTCGTTCCGATTGGCGCGCCATTGAGCCCTCATCCGCAAACCCGGAACTGACCCGCTTCGGCACGCAAAAGCGGCCATTTCGAGCGCATGCCTGCGGCTCCCGATTCAGATTGCGGTGCCGTGGGCTGCGATCACCCGCATGAACGATTGCGCAGGTCTTTCGGAACGGGCTCGCGCGAGAGCGCGCCTGGTCGTTCACCCCATGTGATCCGAGCGGCGCAGACGCGATAGCTAGACTCCACTGCAAATCCGCTGCTATACTTTCAGTTGCTCGACCGGCGTAAGGCACGCGCCGACATTTCGTTTGATTGTGATATCGCGAAAAGGAGCTCAACGATGGCGATCACGCTGACGGTCTTGGCGAGCCTGCTGCAACTGCACGGGCCGGGTGCGACAATCGAAAGCGATCATCAGGGTATCGACGCATTGCTGAGTGGTGTGCGCGAGCAGAGCCTTCAGGAACAGGGCGCTCAGGAACAGAGCCCTCAAGAACAGAGCTTGCAAGAACAGAGCCCTCAAGACGTACAGGGCTTCCAGCTGGGGGTGGTTTCCGAACAGCCTCAGGCAACTCAGGTCTATTTCAGGCGCGGGGCCTTTGCCAGGGGGCCCTATGCGGGCGGCTTTCGCAGGGGCGGCGGCTACTATCCGGGCGCCGGCGCATTTCGCAGGGCCGGCGGATATTATCCAGGAGCAGGCGCGTTCCGACGAGGTGGCTTCGTCAGGGGCTACTAGAGCATGATCCGGAAAAGTGGAAACCGGTTTTCCGAAAAGATCATGCTCAAACAAACAGATGAGATCATGATGCGGTTCCGTGGAAACACATCATGATCTAGGCCGATCGCAGCTTGCTGGTATCCGCATGTCGGTTGACGCTTCAAATTCCGTCGCGTTCCAGGAGCAGCCGATCACGCAGTTGCTGGTCAAGGTTGCGGCGAGGTGCAACATCGATTGCTCCTATTGCTACTGGTTTCGCGATGCGGCCGTCTATGACAAGCCCAAGCTGATGAGTGCGGAGGTGCTGCAACAGCTGTTGCTGCGCCTCGAACAGCACGTCGCCAGATACTCCCTCGTCGACTTTCCCGTGATCCTGCACGGCGGTGAGCCGCTGCTTTGGGGTGTCGATAATTTTCACCGTTTTGCGGAGGGCTGCGAGGGCATTTCATCCCGGACCGGCTGCGAGATCCCGATCGCGGTGACGACCAACGGCATCCTGATTGACGATGAATGGCTCGACTGCTTCGAGGCCCGCAATATTTCGGTGGCGATCAGCATCGATGGGCCGGCACATATTCACGACGCTCACCGCAAGACGTTTCAGGGGACCGGCACCCATGCCGCCGTGGAACGCGCCGCCCGCATGCTGGTATCGCGCGACATCGGCGTGATCGCCCTCGCGGTTTGCAACCCGGCCTACGCGCCGCAGGAGTACGCGGATTTTTTCGCGGCGTGCGGCATCGCCAACTACGACATCATGATTCCCGACGCGACGGTGGACGAGAAGCCGTCGCCCATTGCCCCGTTCTATAACGGCCTTTTCGATTTGTGGCTGGAAGCCAATCGCACGACGCCGACATCGAATGTCCGCATCATTTCCGACATGGTCGCGGCCCTGATCGGCAACAACGCGCCGACCGAAGGTGTGGGCCACAAGCCGGTCGAGCTTTGCACGGTCATGACCGACGGCACGGTGGAGGCCCACGACGTGTTGCGCATTGCGGGTGACGGTTTCACCAACACGCGGTTCAACATCTTCGATCACGCGATCGATGACGTCAGGACCGAGCCGCGCTGGAAAGCCGCACGCGATGCTTCAGTCAATCTTTGCGAGAAGTGCCGGCAATGCAAGTTCATGAACGCCTGCGGCGGAGGCTACCTTCCGCACCGCTTCTCCACGAAGAACGGTTTCGACAATCCGTCGGTTTATTGCGACGATCTCTATTCGATGTTCGAGAACATGCAATCCGTGCTGGAACGTCATCTCTACGTCCGCAAGCAGGACGGGGAACGGATTGACGTGCGCAACGCAGCGGCGGGCGGTTAGGCAATTCGGCACGCGCGGTATCGTTCCATTGCGCGCAAAGCGCGACCGCCTTAAGACCACCGTCGAAAAACCAGGCTGGCGTTGACGCCGCCAAATCCAAAACCGTTCGAGATCGCGTGTTCGATCGCCATCGGCCGCGCGACGTTGGCGACGAGGTCGATGCCCTGCGCTGCGGAATCGGCGTTCTCCAGATTGAGCGTGGGCGGCGCGACCTGATCGCGCAGCGCCAGGATGGTGAAGATCGCCTCGATGCCGCCGGCGGCGCCGAGCAGATGTCCGGTCGCCGACTTGGTGGCGCTGACGGCAATTCCTCCCGCGCGCCCGAACACGCGCTTGATCGCTTCCAACTCGGAGAGATCGCCGACCGGCGTCGAGGTCGAGTGCGCGTTGAGATGCTGGACCTCGCCGGGCCGCAGCCCGGCCTGCTGCAGCGCCGCCTCCATCGCGCGCCGGGCGCCGTCGCCGTCTTCGGGACCAGCGGTGATGTGATAGGCGTCCGCCGTCGTGCCGTAGCCGATGAGCTCGGCGATCGGTTTCGCGCCGCGCCGAAGCGCGTGTTCGAGCTCCTCGATGACGAGGACGCCCGCGCCTTCGCCCATCACGAAGCCGTCGCGGTCGCGGTCGAACGGCCGCGACGCCCGCGCCGGCGTGTCGTTGAACGACGTCGAGAGCGCCCGCGCCGCCGCAAAGCCGCCGAGGCTCACCGGATCGATGCAGGCCTCCGCGCCGCCGCAGATCGCAATGTCGGCTTCGCCTGATCTGATCAGGCGCGCGCCGTCACCGATCGCCTGAACGCTGGCGGCGCAGGCGGTCACCGGCGCGCCGATCGGACCCTTGTAGCCGTAGCGGATGGTGATGTGCCCGGCCGCGAGATTGGCCAGGAAGGAGGGAATGGTGAACGGCGACAGCCGGCGCAGGCCGCTCTTCTCCGCGGTGCGCACGGCGTCTGCGATCGCCGGAAATCCGCCGATCCCGGATGCGATCACGGTGGCGGTGCGCTCCCGCGCAAGCGCCTCGGCCGGCATCCAGCCGGCCTGCGCCACGGCCTCAGTCGCGGCCAGCAGCGCGAACAGAATGAACCGGTCCATCTTCTTCTGGTCCTTGCGCGGGGCCGCCAGGTCAGGATCGAAGCCGCCCTCGGGATCCCCGGCCTTGTCAGGAACCTGTCCTGCGACACGCGCCGGCAGCGCGGCCGCCCACTCCGGCAATGCCGTTAGCCCTGAATGCCCCGCAAGCAGCCTCGACCACACCAGTTCGGTGCCACAGCCCAGCGGCGACACCGTCCCCTGGCCGGTCACAACAATTCGACGCATGGCTCTCCTGTCGCGCCCTTGGTGCGAACCGGCATGGCCGGGATTCGAACCTGCCCGGGCGTCGGGTCGTTATATGATGAACGTCATCTATTGTCTCGACCGGCCGGCCGTCAAGGGATTGACTTCGCTCTCAGCGCTCCCCTTCGCCTGGCGGTGGGGACGTGGCCGTCTCAAGGCTGGAACAAGGGGGTCGAACGCCACCCGGCACTCAGCTGCGAACGCGGACTGGCCGTTTCGCATCGCCAATACCGCCTTTTCGAGCCCATCCCAGCTCCCCTCGATCCGGATCGCGGTCGTCGACCTCGACTACGCTGATGAGCGACTGCAGTCAGGCAGCAACGATCACGCCGGGACGACGATATGGTCCGGCGCAATGCCCGCCCGGTGACGCGCATACATCGTGGTGTAGGCGGCCTCGATATGCCGGGTGAAACGTTTGGTATCGAACAACGGCGCCGTCAGCCGGTTGGCCGCCAGCCTGGTTCTGAGCGCCGCGAGCCTCGAAGGATCGGTCGCAAGATCGACCGCCATGCGCTCATAAGCCTCCGGCGATTCCGCGATAAGCTCGGGCAGGCCGACCGCATGGAGCAAGCTCGCCGCGACCCGGCTGGCAAACGTGTCGCCGAGAATGGTCAGCACCGGCAGGCCGGCCCATAGCGCATCGCTGGTGTGGGCATTGTAGGGCGTGCTGTCGAGGAACAGGCCGGCGAGGCGGTGGCGTGCGAGATGGTCGGGCAACGACATACGCGGTGCGAACACGAGGCGCTCCGCAGCCACGCCACGCGCGACCGCCTCCTTTCGCAAATTTGCGGCAGAGTCGGCGTTGGCTTCGAGCAGCCACAACATGCTGCCCTCGACGCGGCCGAGAATCCTCATCCACCGATCGAACATGTCAGGCGTGATCTTGTAGTTGTTGTTGAAGCAGCAGAACACGAAGCCCGTCGGCGCCAGCCCGACGTCGCCGCGCGTGAACACGCGATCGGCAATGACGCGTTTGTCGTCGTTGGCCTGATAGCTGTCGGGCAGGGCGACCACCTTTTCGCTGTAAAATTCGCGATGGTGGTCCGGGATCACGGTACGATCGGCGATGATGTAGTCGATGAACGGGGCGCCGAGTGTTCCCGGATAGCCCAGATAATTGACCTGGATGGGGGCAGGCCGGCGGCCAAGGACTCTGGTGCGGGATCCCCCGGTAAAGCCTTTCAGATCAACCAGGATGTCGATCTCCAATCGTCTGATCAGGTCGGCGACCTCATCGTCGTTGATGTCCCGGACCTCGACAAATCGATCGAACGACGCCTCCAGCCGTCGACGCATCTCCGAGGGGTCGCTGGGCGACCATGAGATTGCCACCGTCTCGAATTTCGACCGGTCGTGGCACTCGAACATCCCTGCCATCAAGAGCGATGTCGCGTGGTTGCAGAAATCCGACGAGAAATAGCCGATGCGAATTCGATCGTGATCGTAGCGCTCGCCCCGCCAGCGCTGGCTTGCGGACGGCGGATGATTCTTCGCGGTCCATCGCGTGGCGCATAGCAGTTGGTCGGCGGTCGATGAAGGAACGCTACAAAACAGGAATGGCGGCGTCGTCGCGTTCCGAGTCCTGATCGACTCGATAAGTCGGTCGCGCTCGGCGTCAAAGTCGGTCCAGTCGCACATGTGGGATTTGGCGTGCAGGCGATAGCCTTCGATCTCCGCCTGGTCCGGTTTGAGCGCGACGGCCTTGTCATAGGCGGCGAGTGCCTCGTGGTGGCGCGCCAGCGTGGACAGAACCTTGCCGCGGTTGGCGTAGGCAGCCGCATCGTCGCCCTTGTGCTGGATCGCCTTGTCGATGCTGGCGAGCGCCGCGTCGTGATGCCTGAGCCGGAACAGCGCCGAGCCGCGGTTGTTGTAGGCCTCGGCATAGTCGGGCTGCAGCGCGATCGCCTTGTCGTAACTTGCAACTGCCTCTTCGAGACGATCCAGCTCGATCAGCACGTTGCCGCGATTGTAGCACGCGCCGGCGATACCCGGGGCCTGGTCGTAGCTCGCGAGCGCATCATCGAACCTCTTGAGGTCGTTGAGCACGTTGCCGCGATCGTTGTGTGCGCCGGCATCTTTGGGCTTGAGCGCAATCGCCCTGTCCAGGCTCGCCAGCGCCTCCTCGGGCCGCTGCAGCTTTCTCAGCGCGGCGCCGCTGTTTCGACGGGCGTCTGCATGGTCGGGCACGAGCGCGAGCACGCGATCGTAGCTTGCGAGCGCCTCCTCGTGGCGCCCGAGGTCCGCAAGCGTGATTCCGCGATTATAGAGCGCCGGCGCGAGGTTTTGCCTGAGCGCGACCGCTCTCTCGAAGCTCGCGAGCGCTTCGTCGAAGCGGCGCAACGCGCGCAGCGCGTTGCCGAGGTTGCTGTGCGCGTCCGCGACGTTGCCGTTGAGCCTGATCGCGCGCCGGATCAGGTCGACGCCGCGCTCGCTGCGGCCGGTCTGCGCGGAGATCAGGCCCAGCAGATGCAGCGCATCGAAGTTGTTGGGCTGCTGTCGGAGCATGTCTTCATAGATCTTTTCTGCGGCCGCCAGCTGGCCCCGCTGATGCAGCGCGACAGCCTGCGCGAAGGCGCGCTGCAAGGCGGCCGAACTGGATTCTTGAAATTCACCTGTTTCGGGCATCAGACGTCTTCACGCGCTCCGTGTCCGGTCCTGGCCTCACGCTCGCAGACATGTCGCATCCTGTGCCCGCGATATGGATCGCTCGCCTATTAAAGGTTGAAAACTGGCAGATCGTCCTCGATTGCGCAACGGCCTCCAGGAACAGCTCCGCGAATAGTCGGGCTGAAGCGGATGGTCCCCGGTCAGCCCGGCGGCTGCCTCGTCGGTCGCAGCCGAACCGTGGACGGTCACGACGGAAGCGGGGCGTCGTCTGCAGCATCAAAGTCGCAGTCACGATGCGCCTGCCATTCTAGCTCGAGCACGCGTCGTTGCTGAGAAGCGGCGTCGGGTTCTCCGTCGAATTCTCCCCGCCGCGATACCATGGCTTGAAACGAAACCCGGTTCTCGCATACGACCATGGCGCGGTCAGGGATCGGGCGCTGCCTTCCGTCGTATATTCCGAAGCGACGCCAGGGTCTGGATTGTAGAGCGAGAAGATTCCGCGCCAGCTGCCGTCCGGCTGCTCCTGGGCGTAGGACAGCTCCACCTTGTTTCGCGAGACCGAAACCAGACGATCCGAAACGTGATCGAACACGAATGGCCGCTCGAACCAGATCGTCGTCTCATCCTGCTTGATTGCGACGTTGGCCTCCTGTCTTGCCGTGCCGCCGCCGACCAGCAGCGGAATCCCCAGCGGCACCGCGACATCAGCGGTGGCGGTTGCATTGAGACGGTGGGCGGAAAGCGTCGACGCAAAACCATCGGGCCGCGCAATGATGGTCTTCTTCGTGAACGGGCCGTGTGGGCTATCTGCCGTGGCAACCAGCGCGACGGCATTCTGCGTGTTGTTGTAGTAGCCGTGATAGAAGATGACATACTCGCCGTTCGCGCGCCGACAGGCATAGCTGATCGACAGCCCGGACGCTTCCTCGGGCAGTGAGGGCGTGATCACGGCGCCATGGCGCGTGAACGTCATGCCGTCGACGCTGGTCGCAAGCTTGATCTGCTTCGCCGCGCGGTCGAGGTAATAGATCATGTACGGCTCGGCTGCTCCGGGCTCATACACCACCTGCGCCGGTCCGATCCCGCCGGGCTCGGACGCGTCCGACTGAAAGGCGATTCCCTGCGGAATCCAGGCTCCTTCGTTCGTCGACGTCCAGAGCCGCAGCTGAAACCAGCCCGTCGTATAGGCCGACGCATAAAGACGCCGCGTATGCGCATCCGGCGCGATCGCGGATGGCCACGCCAAATGAAGAACGCCATCGGGCGGCGACAGCGCCGGCGTCAGGCTCGACACCAGGCCGTCGTCGCCGAACTCCCAGATGTGATAAATGCCGCTGCTCCCGAGGCCATTGAGAAACCAGCTTCTGGCAATTGCGCCTGCCGGGAAAAGCGTGAGGATGACGAAAACAAGCCCCCGCGCAATCATGAAATTTATCCTGGGTCGTCCGGTCTATCGAGCAAACAATTCCGCTGTGATGACACACTCGGGCGCCCGTTTCGCCCGGAAATTTGTTTCTGAAAATGACGCGGGGCTTCGATTGAGGCGCACAGGATGCGTCGGCGGATTCAATTGCCGGTGGCACTCGCCGTCGATGTTGCGGCGCTGCAGAGTCTTCTTGATTGCGCTAGACTATTCAGGCACGGCAAAAATGTACACAGTCTTGCCGCCCATCTCCGGGTTCTCGTCAAGCTCGCTGGTTTCGTGCAAAGAGATTCGAGACGAGCGGCTCTTGATCCGGCGGCGTAGTTCGGTCTCTGGATAGGTTAACCTCTGAAGGAAGCTCAACCTCTTGCCGCTCTTGTCGGCGAGATCGTAGCAGGCCTTCACCCACTCACCCTTGACCCGTCTCCGCTCAAGTTTGATCGCTAGGTCAAGGTCACCGAGGTCCTTGGTGTCGGTGAGATAGGAGCCGAATACCCGAACCTCAGTGACGTAGTGGAGTAACTCAGAATCAACGTTGATCTTGGCGATCCGCTCAAGCGTCTGCTGGAGTAATGCTTCGGCAACGGCACGAGTCATTCGCGGAACAAGCGTCTTCATCCCGCTCGCGTAGCCCTTGTCCGTAACTCGATAGACGATGCGGCTGTCGCCGCTCTCCCGACCGTCTTCGCGGATGAGATCGTGGGCCAGAAGTGCCTCGATCAATTTGCGCGTCTGAGTCGGGAAATCTGGCGCTTTGGGCAAACGCACTCCGAAAATCCTGTCGCGATCTCGTGCCCAACTCCAACTGCGGAGAGCTTGGCCGCGGTTGTGATGGTCGATCTTGCCTTCTTCGACCAACGCGTCGATTGTTGAGCGCCACCATGCCTTCAGCAGATGCTCCTCCACCAGATCGGAATAGAAGCCATCGGAGTTAGTGCCATCGGCCAGGAGATTGCGCACTAGCTTCGCAGGTTGGCCTCCAACCGTGGTATCTCGGTCAATTTTCATGCGCCGCATTCGATGCCTTTTGCACCGGGGATCTTCTGCTCGCCCGTCAGGTCGCGTTTGATCCTATCAATATCGGCCGCCGACAATACCCACTGGCGGGCCGCCTTGAGCTTATTCAGCTATTGCTGCGCGCCTCGCACCGCCGTGAGCTGCGGTACTACGTCGAGCTTGGCCTGTTCGAGTTCGTAGTGTGCTGACATAGCTTCCATCGCCCCGCGCACGTTTGGCGCGGCAAGGCCGTCGCCGTCAAAGTCAAGGTAATGAGCGTTCACGCTTAGGCGGAGCTTTGGGGCAGCATTATCAAAGATGACTTGCAGCACCCTTTGCCGAGTGTTGGCAAATTGCGGGAATCGCTTCCAGCCTCGATTGTTGAATGCGGCATGCGGCAGCCGTTGAGGATCACCTTGGTCGGGCCAAACGTAAAAACGCAATGACATCGCTATCTCGTAATTTGAGCATGCAATTTCTCCGCGGCTGCTCTACTCGTGGATCGCAGAGACCTTTTGGGTTTCGTGAGCGTCAACGTCGACGAAGCCCTCTGACAAAGTAGTGCGCTGTCACCGATGCAGATCACGATCTGGGAAATTCCTGATCTCCAGAAGACGCTGTCTTTCCTAAGGATGCCGCTAGAGCTCTCGCCCGATCGTGCTTCAGCAGGCGTAGCCCGGATGAGTGCAGCGACATCCGGGGAATGGTCCGTCCCCGCATATCGCTGCGCTCATGCGGGCTACTTTGAATTGGTTGTCTATGCGCGCAACTTCCTCGTGCGACTGCCAGTACGAGAACTTCGATTAACTGCATGGCTTTTCGAGACGCACCAGCTGTTACGCGGCCATTCGCGACAGCCGCGTACATCTTCCACTGTATTGCCGACGTCAAAGGCGCCGACGGGCCGAAGTTATGGCCTCGGTCCCGTGGACTGAGCATCGTGAGCCCTAACTTCATCCTCTATCTGGGCAACAAATTCGTCTAGCTGCGCCTCTTCGAATACCTCGGGGTTGTTGGGTGCTTGGCTCAGTATCTTCTTCGCCACCTCGTAGGCAGCGTTCAGACGAGGATCGGAAGGCGCTCCCACGAAGAAATGCGGCTTGAAAGCTTCTGTCTTCCCATCGGCGACGACGGCGGCGAGATGGCCGAGCCACTCCCGAGCTTTTCCCTTGATGCTATCCGCTTCGGCCAGGTCGAACGAGATTGGCTCATAGACGTGCCATTGCCCGTTCTTCCAAGCGTGCTTGAACGTCACGTCATCTAGCGTGCCCGCGATTACCTTTTCGTGCAGTTTTGTCGCCAAGTTTCTTTCTTCGAGCCTGGCCAGCACTGGGCGCCAGATTTCGTCATCAGTCCGGCGGTGCGACGACTTGTGGTCATAACGAGCCACAAATTGATTGTAGAGGCGATCGAAGGTCTCCTGAGTATTCCCCGTAAGGCCGCCTCCGACGGGGGACCATTGCAGCGAACTGTCATCGTGAGGCACCGCCTCTTGGGCAATTGCCATCACGGAATCGTGCGACTTGAATAGACCCGCTGTGGACTTGCGCTTGGCGATCTTCTGAAAACCACGTCTGACGCTGGCCATGGCCGAATTGAATGCTGCACGGTCCAAATCGGGGAAGACGCCACGAAGGCGGCCCATCGTATTTCTGGTCTTCGCGAGGACCCGACCTTCGGAGGGTACGTACATGACAACACCGACGTTGACGAACTCAGCCGTCAGCACGTCATGAACGTAGCGAAGGATTACGAAGCCGTATTGCTGCTTGTCCTTCATGACAATACCCGTCGAATTTCCGTTATACACGCGTCGATGTTGTCTCGAGCATCTCGAATGAGCGTCAGCGCGGAATCTACGTCGGCCGCTACGTGAGCCCACTCGGGTGGAATCGCTGCTCGGTACTCGATCAGCCGATCATCGGCAGGGCACTCCAACGTTGCCGAACTGGGACGAAATCCAAAGCAGAACGCTTCAAATCGGCTAGGAAAATATGACTTCCCTTCGTCTCCAACCAGTTAAGCCCTCCTGGTACCCAAGGAGGTCTCCACCCTAGTACAACTCGATGGGCGAAGGCCAGTTCATGGTCAATAATCCGGATATCCTCACCCCGAACAAGGCAATTAGGGTTAGTGGCACGGCGATCCGGGTTTTGGATAATCGCGTCAAAGGCGAAAATGGCGGTTGCCGTGTCGTACATCGCCTCCTTGACCCTTGTATTTGGGGTCCAAGTCGAAAAGCCGCCCGTTATCAACGTAGAGCCGAAGGCTATGGAACTGCTTGCCGCCACCCGTGCCCGTAGCGGCGCGTCCGGGATGATGTCGCTCCAGCCGGCTGGGATGTCGATAAGTGCGGGTTCCGGCACTGGCAAGCCGAGGTCACCGGCCAAGCACGCTCCGACAATTTCCCGCGCCAGATGAGTTTCGCGTTGGTCACAGAAGTCTGAGAACTTGGCGACTACGGAGACGATCGAACCGTCCGACTTCTCGCAATTGACCAGAAGCGGGCAAGTGCGACCGGCGCCCATTTGACGCACGTACTCCAAGGCAACCACTCTTCCCAGCATCCAGAATCCCCCCCGGCCGCGATCATGGCCGATACATACGGGAGGAGTCCACCCGAGATGGATCACTGGTTGTACGAACGTCTAACGTCCCCAGAAACGCTGCCCTACGAGTTTTGCCCCTTGAGAGGGGTTGGGGAAGCGCTCTAGAACGTGTTTTTGCCGATGAGAGGAAGAGATCTTAGGCGGCCGACGCGCGCCGTTTGCGAACCAATTACTCGATCCCCTCCAGCATCCTCCGCACGTCTCCCAACAACGCCCGTACCTGCCGTCGCTCGGCGATCGCATCCCTGCTGAACAGCCCGTGCTTGCGCGCGTTCCGGTTTGCCCTTGGTGCGCCGGATCCCGCCGCGCCGCCGTGCACGCGGCAGTGCGTCTTGCCGTGCACCGCCGGCGCGCGGCACGCGCCGCCGCAGCGGGTCTTGGCGCCACAGCGCGGGCTCGCCGGCGTCGGGCCGGTATTTTGGATGCGACCGCTCACGCCTGTGCGTCCTGCCTGGCGCGCGCGGCCTTCGGCGCCTTCCGCGCCGCGGATGCCGGCTTCTGGTCCGACACGACCACATTCGCATGCTGCGTGACGTTGCCGACGATGGCGTTGCCGCCGCCCTCGACCTTCACGTTCTGCACGGTGATAAGCCCGACAGGCCGGCAATTGGAAAGAGAGGGGTACTTCCTCAGTCGGACGCAAGGAGCCCACAGGGTTGGCGCCGGCAGCTTACAGGGGCTAGCCCGGATGGACGGTCCCGTAGATTTACCATGACCCGGAATTCCAGCTGCCTGGCGCCGGAGCGGGCGCTAAGTTGATCGCGCGGGGGCGGCGCCTTGAGGTCAGGAGGCCGCAGTGGAGCGTCTGTATTTGGGCATCGCCGTCACCAGCACTTACGCGCTGGTCACCATTGCGCTGATCCTGGCCTTCGTGCGCTGACCGCCGGGAATCCGGATCTTTGCTCGCGGGGCCGCTACGGGGTGCGTTGTCGTCTTCGCGGAACGCGGCAATGTCCGGCAACCGTTAATCTTTTACTGCGTCAGCGGGTTTAATCGTCATGCCGAGGCCTGTAGCGATAACCCTGATGAGTTTGGCCGTTGCAACGCTCACGGCGTTCGGCATCGCCGCAGCCCTCATGATCCATTAAAGCGCGATGAGATCAGGTTGAATCGTCATCGCGCTTTAGCTCTTTGTTTGAGCATGATCTCCGCGCAAACGCTTCGCGTTTGTCGCAGGGAAAACCGCTTCGCACTTTTCCGGATCATGCTTTAGCGGGAATGGGCCAGCGGGATTTCGCGCCCGGCGGCCCATTGGTCGTTGAGGCGCGCGGCCATTTGCGAAACGCAATCACTTCATCCCCACCAGCATCCTCCGCACGTCTCCCAACAACGCCCGGATCTGCCGCCGCTCGGCGATCGCTTCCCGAGTGAACCGGCCGTGCTTGCGCGCATTCCGGTTCGCCCGAGGCGCGCCGGATCCCGTTGCGCCGCCGTGCATGCGGCAGCGCGTCTTGCCGCGCACCGCTGGCGCGCGGCACGAACCGCCGCAGCGGGTCCTGGCGCCGCAACGCCGGCTCGCCAGCATCGGGCCGGTCGTTTGGATGTGATCGCTCATGCCTGGGCGTCCCGCCCGGCATCGGCGGAATTCCGCCGTCGCCGCGAGCCCACGGCGTTCGGCGCATTCCGCGCCGCGGATGCCGGGCTGTTGTCGGACACGATCACGCGCGCATGCTGCGTGACGTTGCCGACGATGGCGTTGCCGCCATCCTCGACCTTGACGTTCTGCACGGTGATGGCGGGCTCGCCGTGGCTGCGGTGGCGGTTCAGCGCCTCGATCTGGGCGGGAAAGGTGCGGGCGAGCCGGCCCAATGCGCGCGGCGCTGTCGTGCTGGGCGAGGTCCTTGGCATGCGCGAGGTGATGGGCACATCGCATCGCCATCACATGAACCGACACCATCTGCGCCACCAGCATGGCCTCGACGGAATCCCGCGGACCGATGCTTCTCACCATCGAGATCATGAAGGCGAGGTTGACCTCGCAGGGCTTGCCGCCGCTCACGCTGGCCTTGACCAGTTGCCGCAGGATGCCGTCCATCGCGTCGCGGTCGGCGACCCCCAGCGCGTTCGCCATCAACCGTGCGCCGAGCTCGGGATCAGGATGGTCGATGCAGAAGCCGTGCGAGGAGAATTTGATCCGCGGGGCTGCGGCAGCCTGGGTCTGGGCGGTTGCGGCGGCCATCGTCGGCACGGCGATGTCGGGTGCAGTATCCATGTCGGGTATTCCCTGGGATTGCGCGCGGCAAGCGCGCAGACGATCGCTCGCTGCGGCAGCCGGCGCGATGTCGATTGTGGGGAGGGGTTTCGGTCTCACGTGCATCCGTCGCGCCCGCTGTTGCGGGCGAGGGGGCACTTGCACGATTTCGGAATATTGGAAATGTATCCCTGATTTGCCCGACGCGTCAAGTGGCCTTGTCGGGCGGGCCTTGTCGGGCGAGTGGCCTTGTCGGGCGCCGGCGGCCGCCCGGCGCCTTTGCATGGGGTTGTTTTCGATATTTTGGCGGCGTGGCCCCGGCGGGAGTTCCGCCGCCGTCGCCCGCAGTCATGCCGGCAAGGCGCGGTGCGATCCGTGTTAGCGGGTACCGCGCGCCGATTGGATCATTATACTGGCCGGAACGTTGCGACAGACTTGGCGCGGCGCCGGCCTGGGATGAACCGGCCTGGGATGAAGGAGCATCGATGAGCGAGACCATTGGCCACCCCGATCCCGGCCTCGATTTGTCCGACGGGTTCAAGCCGCACACCTCGCATTGGGGCGTGTTCTCGGCGCGGCTCGGCAAGGCGGGTCTCGAAGTCAGGCCCTATGCCGCCGATCCCGATCCGAACCGCATCATCAACAATTTCCCCGGCGCGCTGCGCCATCAGGCCCGCATCGCGCAGCCTGCGATCCGCCGCGGCTGGCTCGAGCGCGGGCCCGGCCCGGACGATCGCCGCGGCCGCGACGAGTTCGTCTCGGTGAGCTGGGAGCAGGCGCTCGACCTGCTCGGCGGCGAGCTGACGCGGATCCGCGACACGATCGGCCCCGGTGCGGTGTTCGGCGGCTCCTACGGCTGGTCCAGCGCGGGCCGCTTCCATCACGCGCAGAGCCAGGTGCACCGCTTCCTCAACATCGCCATGGGCGGCTATGTCCGCTCGGTGAACACCTATTCCTCGGGCGCGTCCTCGGTGCTGCTGCCGCAGATCCTGACCGGCTACGAGGACATCACCAAGCGCAACGTCACCTGGGAGCAGATCGCGACCGAGACCGACATCGTGCTGGCATTCGGCGGCATGGCGCTGAAGAACTCGATGGTGGCCGGCGGCTCGATCAGCAAGCATGTCGAGCGCGGCGCCATGGAAGCCGCGCACCGGCGCGGCTGCGAATTCATCCTGGTCAGTCCGCTGCGCGACGATCTCCCGGTCGAGGTCGGCGCCGAATGGCTGACGGCCACACCCGGCACCGACACCGCGCTGATGCTCGGCATCGTCCACACTTTGGTCAGCGAAGGCCTGCACGATCAGGCCTTCCTCGATCGCTACACCGAGGGCTGGCCGGTGTTTTTGCGCTATCTGACCGGCGAGAGCGACGGTCAGCCCAAGAGCGCCGAATGGGCCGCGGCGATCTGCGGCATCGACGCCGGCACCATCAAGACGCTCGCGCACCGGCTTGCCGGCCGCAGAGCGCTGATCACCGTGTCGCATTCGTTGCAGCGCGCCGAGCATGGCGAGCAGCCGGTGTGGATGGGCATGGTGCTGGCGGCGGCGCTCGGCCAGATCGGCCTGCCTGGCGGCGGCTACGCCTATTCGCTCGGCGCGATCGGCTATTACGGCCGCCGCGTCAATGCGGTGCCGGGACCGACGCTCGGGCAGGGCCGCAACGGCGTCGCCGACTTCATTCCGGTGGCGCGCATCGCCGACATGCTGCTCAATCCCGGCACCAGCTATCGCTACAATGGCGAGACGCGGACCTATCCGGATATCCGCCTGGTCTATTGGGCCGGCGGCAATCCGTTCCACCATCACCAGGACCTCAACCGCCTGCGCAAGGCGTTTGCGCGGCTCGACACGCTGGTGGTGCATGAGCTGGCCTGGACCGCCACCGCCCGCCACGCCGACATCGTGCTGCCCTCGACCATGACGCTGGAGCGCGAGGACATCGGCTATTCCAGCAACGATCCCTTGATGGTCGCGATGCACCGGATCGCCGAGCCGTTCGGTCTTGCGCGCGACGACTACGAGATCTTCGCCGATCTCGCCGAGCGGTTAGGGGCCCGCGAGCCCTTCACCGAAGGGCGCACCTCGCGGCAATGGCTGGAACATCTCTTTGAGCCGACCCGCAAGGCGCTCGCCGCGCGCGGGCTCGAGGCGCCGAGCTTCGAGGAGTTCTGGGCGCGCGGCAGCCTGGTCGTGCCGCAGCATCTCGACGATGGCGGCTCGCTGCGCCGTTTTCGCGAGGACCCCCTCGCGCGCCCGCTGCCGACGCCGAGCGGCCGCATCGAGATCTTTTCGCAGAAGATCGCTAGCCACGGCGATGCGGATTGTCCGGGCCATCCGGTCTGGCTCGAGAAGACCGACACGCCGACGCCGGGCGCGCCGTGCTTCCTGGTCGCCAACCAGCCGGTGACGCGCCTGCACAGCCAGCTCGACTTCGGCGGCCATTCGCTTGACGCCAAGCATCGCGGCCGCGAGGTCGCGCGCATGAACCCGCGCGACGCCAAGCCGCGCGGTATTGCCGACGGCGACATCATCCGCATCTTCAACGCACGCGGCGCCTGCCTCGCCGCGGTGCATGTCACCGACGGCATCGCACCCGGCGTGGTTCAGCTGCCGACCGGCGCCTGGTACGATCCGATGGATCCCGAGGAGGAAGCGCCGCTCTGCGTGCACGGCAATCCGAACGTGCTGACCCGTGACATCGGCACGTCATCCTTCGCGCAGGGCTGCACCGGCCAGCTCACCAGCGTCGAGGTCGAGCGCTTCAACGGCAATCTGCCGCCGATCCGGGCGTTCGATCCGGCGTAATTTCGCGCGGGATCACGAACAAATCATCGCTGGGCGCTGGATGGCGCTCACGCGTTCGGCTACGGCATCACGAGATCGCCCCTGAGTTCTGGATTTGCCGAGATGCCTCTGAAAACCCTGTTTCACATCGCCGTCGCTGCGACCGTTGCGCTCGGATCGTCCAACGCCTTGGCGCAATCGGCCGCCGAGCCGGCCTACGGACCGGAATTGCAGGGCTTCGACTATCCCTATCCGGTGGAGCATTATCGCTTCAGCTCTCAGGGGCAGGAGCTCGACATGGCCTATCTCGACGTCAAGCCGGCGACGCCGAACGGCCAGACCGCGGTGCTGCTGCACGGCAAGAATTTCTGTGCCGCGACCTGGGACGGCACCATCAAGGCGCTCAGCGGCGCCGGCTATCGCGTGATCGCGATGGACCAGATCGGATTCTGCAAGTCCAGCAAGCCGGAGCGCTATCAGTTCACCTTTCAGCAGCTTGCCGGCAACAGCCGCGCGCTGCTCGCCTCGCTCGGGATCGCGCATTCGATCATGGTCGGCCATTCGACCGGCGGCATGCTGGCGATGCGCTATGCGCTGATGTATCCGGAGGCGACCGACCATCTGGTTCTGGTCGATCCGATCGGGCTGGAGGATTGGAAGGCCAAGGGCGTGCCGTGGCTCAGCCTCGACGGCTGGATGCAGCGCGAGACGCGCGTCACCGCGGACAGCATCCGCGCCTATGAGCGCGCCACCTATTACGCCGATACCTGGGATGCGTCCTACGAGACGTGGGTGCAGATGCTGGCCGGCATGTATCGCGGAGAGGGCCGCGCTGCCGTGGCGTCGAGCTCGGCGCGGCTCTACGACATGATCGCGACCCAGCCGGTGTTCTACGAATTCGAGCAGATCAAGCCGCCGACGCTGCTCCTTGTCGGCGACAAGGACACCACCGCGATCGGCAAGGACACTGCGCCGCCGGAGATCCGCAAGACGCTTGGCAATTATCCGGTGCTGGGCAAGGAGGCGGCCAAGCGGATTCCGCATGCGCAGCTGATCGAATTCCCCGACCTCGGCCATTCGCCGCAAATCCAGGCGCCGGCGCGCTTCCACGAGGCGCTGCTCGGCTGGCTGCAGCATCCGGAGACCGGCGCGACGCTGGTCAAGTAGGGACGGCGAGACAGGCGAGCGACATCATGGCGACAGCGGAACTGGTCAGCGTGTTCACAGTGGATGGGCAGGGCGGCAATCCCTGTCCGATCGTGGTGGATGCAAGCGGCATGAGCGCGTCCGAGATGCAGGACGTCGCCCGCCGCCATGGTCACGAATCCGGCTTCGTGTTGCCGGCGCAGAGTGACGATTTCGACGCCACGTTCCGCTTCTTCGTTCCGAATCACGAAATGGAAATGTGCGGCCACGCGACCATCGGCGCGCTCTGGTTGCTTGCACGCCAGGGAAAGTTGCCGGCCGACACCATCCGGATCTCGACGCGCAGCGGTCCGGTCACCGGCTTCATCAGCCGAAATCGTCATGGCGAGCCGCGTGTCGAGATCACCCAGCCGGCCGGGAAGACCGTTCCGCTGACCACGGGGCAACGCGATGACGTGCTGCGGGCGCTCGCGGTCGGGCCCGATGCGATCGACGCGGCGATACCGTGCAATGCCGTCACATCGCGGATCAAGACACTCGTTCCGATGCGCTCCCCCGAAGCGCTGAATGCGCTCGATCCCGCGGCCGAGCAAGTCGAGGCGGTCTGCGGCCGGATCGGATCGACCGGGCTCTATCCATTCGCCGTGATCGACCGAAAAGCTCGCCTGTTCGAGGCGCGGCAATTCCCGCGCTCCTCCGGCTATCGCGAGGATGCCGCAACCGGCATTGCGGCCGCCGCGCTGGCGTTCGGGTTGCTCGACTACGGCTTGGTCGCTCCTGATGACGGCGAGATTCGAATCCTGCAGGGCAGGGCGATGGGGCGGCTGTCCGAGATCCGCGTCCGCATCGGCTTCGCCGGCGGCCGTGCCGTCGGCTGCCTGCTTGGCGGCAATGTTGCGCTGATGGCTGCGCCGTCACACTGAGCAACCGCGAGCGCGGGGCGCCGGCTTCGCGAACAGCATCCAGGTCTAGTCAGCGGCGCGCCTGGCTCGCTCCTGCGCCTTGGCGTGCACCGGTGACGATTTTCGCGCACCGGGGCCCGGATGCACGTGGACCGCCTTCGCGCTCAGCGGCTCGCCGCATTCCGAACAGACCATGACGGGATCGAACATCTTCTTGCAGGTCTTGTGTTCGTGCAGCATCGGCCGGCCGCGCGAATCGACCATGTGGACGTTGCCCCAGTGCACGATCGACATGATGATCGGATAAAGGTCGAGGCCCTTCTGCGTCAGGATGTATTCGTAACGCTTCGGCGCTTCCTGATAGGGGATCTTGCGCAGCACGCCGAACCGCACCAGCTTCTTCAGCCGGTCGGCGAGCAGATGCCGCGTGATCCCGAGCGAGGCCTGGAAGTCATCGAACCTGCGGATGCGCAGGAAACATTCGCGCAGGACCAGCAGGCTCCAGCGGTCGCCGATGACAGCCACCGTGCGGGCCACCGAGCACGGCTCCTCCTCGAGGGCATCCCATTTCATCAGCATCTCCTGCGGTCTGCGCCGACATCGCCTTTTAAATTCTAAAACAGAACTAACGCAATTTCAATAGGATGCTTCGCCTGCAGCCGTGACTTATTCATTGGATGACAAATATCATATTGACAGTTCTAAAATAGAACTTAAGGTCCCGGCTCGATCAACGCGGCGGCTGAGGGCTGCTGGTACTCAAAGGGAAGGGCGTTCCATGGTTGCTCCGCTCAAGGTCGAATTCCATTTCGATTTTGGAAGTCCGAACGCCTATCTGGCGGAGCAGGCGCTGCCCGAAATCGAGAAGCGCACCGGCGTGAAGTTCGACTACATCCCGGTGCTGCTCGGCGGCGTCTACAAGGCGACCGGCAACATGTCGCCCGGCGAGTCGCTGCGCGGCATCAAGAACAAGCCCGAATACAACGCGCTCGAGACCGAGCGCTTCCTGCGCCGCTACAACATCACGACGTTCAAGACCAACCCGTTCTTTCCGGTCAACACGCTGATGCTGATGCGCGGCGTCGTCGCTGCCGATTTCGAAGGGCTGTTCGAACCGTACTTTCGCGCCGCCTATCACCACATGTGGTCCGAGCCCAAGAAGATGGACAATCCGCAGGTGTTCCGCGAAGCGTTCCTGTCCTCCGGCCTCGATATCGACCGCATCATCGCCCGCGCCCAGCAGGACGAGGTGAAGAAGAAGCTGATCGACAACACCAGCAACGCGGTGGCGCGCGGCTCGTTCGGCTCACCGACCTTCTTCGTCGGCGACGAGATCTTCTTCGGCAAGGACAAGCTGCGCGAGGTCGAGGACGAGATCGTCGCGCAGCTGGCCGCGGGGCGGCGCAAGACCGCCTGAGCGGGAAAATTCCTCAAGACAACAAATCAGGCCCAAAGGGCTGTCACAGGGAGGTTTCAGTGCAGGCGTCGACCCAGTTTGAAGGAAGTGTGGAAGGCTTGCCGAACCGCATCCACGAGGTGATCGATCACCACGTCGGGGCGACGCCGGATCATCCGGCGCTGATTGACGACAAGATGCGGCTGACCTACCGCGAGCTCGATCGGGCGGTCAGTCGCGTCGCCGAGGCGCTGCGGGCGCTCGGCATCCGCGCCGGCGACCGCATGATGATCGTGAGCGAGAATTCGATCCCGCTCGCCTGCCTGCTGCTGGCGGCGAGCCGGCTCGATGCTTGGTCCATCGTGGTCAATCCCCGGCTGTCGCCGCGTGAGCTCGACCAGATCAGGGATCACAGCGGCGCCCGCCGCGTGCTGCTGACCGCCGAGGTCTCGCAGGAGGCGGCTACGCATGCCGCGCGTTACGAGGCCGCCGTGCAGGATGTCGGTCCGCTCCGCGGCATCGCCGTCACCGGTTTGAACCTGGCAACCGTGGCGGAGCCGGTCGAGGCCGACGGCGCCAACCAGGTTGCAGTTCTCATCTACACCTCCGGCACTACGGGCACGCCGAAGGGCGTGATGCTGACCCATCGCAATCTCTTGTTCAGCGCCCGGGCGACGGCAAGCTTCCGAAAGATGGCGGCCGATGACGTGCAGTATTGCGTGCTGCCGATCTCGCATATCGTCGGCATCTCGTTGCTGACCATGACCCTGATGATCGGCGCCACCGTGCGTCTGGTGGCGAAATACGATCCGGCCGCGCTGGTCAAGGCGATGACTGAAGAGGGCATCACGATCCTGAACGGCGTGCCCGCGACCTATCAGCGTCTGCTCGAATACCGGCGCAATGCCGGCCTGCCGAAGCTCGATCGCGGCCGGTTGCGGGTGATCTCGGTGGCCGGCGCGCCGCTCGACCTCGATCTCAAATCACGGGTCGAGCAGGAGCTCGGGCTGCCGCTGCTCAACGGTTACGGCATCACCGAATGCTCGCCGGGCATCTCCGGCGTCCGGCCCGACAATCCGCGGGCCGATCATGCGGTCGGCAGCGTCATGCCGGGCCTCGAGGCAAAACTGGTCGGCCGCGACCTCAAGCCGGTTGCGGCAGGGGAAGTCGGCGAGCTGCATGTTCGCGGCCCCAACGTGATGCGCGGCTATTACCGCGCGCCCGATTTGACCGCCAAGGCGATCGATCCCGACGGCTGGTTCAACACCGGGGATCTGGCCCGCTTCGAGAACGATGCGCTCTACATCGTCGGGCGGACCAAGGAGATGATCATCCGCTCCGGGTTCAACGTCTATCCGGCCGAGATCGAGGCGGTGCTGAGCACGCACGACGCCGTGGTGCAGTGCGCCGTGGTCGGCCGGCCGGTCGAGGGCAACGAAGAGGTGGTTGCCTTTGTGCAGCTGATCAAGGGTTCGACCGCCACGGTACAGGACCTGATGGCGCATATTGCCCCGCAACTCACCTCGTACAAGCGGCCGTCGGAGATTATCCTGATGGACGCGCTGCCCGCGACATCGACGGGCAAGTTGCTGAAGCACAAGCTCGCGGAGTCGCTGCGCGGCTGAGGCCGAGCCGTCGCCGCAAGCCAGTTCACTCAAACAAGACCGGAGAACACCATGCAGAAGAGAAACAGGACGGTGGCCGTCATTGGTGCCGGTGATTTTATCGGCGGCGAGATCGCCAAGAAGTTCGCCTCCGAAGGCTTCACGATCTTCGCCGGCCGCCGCAACGGCGACAAGCTGGCGCCGCTGGTCAAGGAGATCGAGGCCGCCGGCGGCGAGATCCATGCCCGCTCGCTCGATGCGCGCAAGGAAGAGGAGATCACGGCCTTCCTCAACGATGCCGACAAGCATGCGCCGCTCGAGGTTTGCATCTTCAATATCGGCGCCAACGTCAATTTCCCGATCCTGGAAACCACCGAGCGCGTGTTCCGCAAGGTCTGGGAGATGGCCTGCTACTCCGGCTTCCTGGCTGGGCGCGAGGCGGCGCGGCTGATGATGCCGCGCGGCGAGGGCAACATCTTCTTCACCGGCGCGACCGCGTCACTCCGCGGCGGCAGCGGCTATGCGGCGTTTGCCAGCGCAAAGTTCGGTCTGCGCGCCGTGGCGCAGGCAATGGCGCGCGAGTTGGGGCCGAAGAACATCCATGTCGCGCATCTGATCATCGATTCCGGCGTCGATACCGAATGGGTCCGGCAGCGCCGCATCGAGGCGCTCGGCCCGAACGCGCTCGACAATCCCGATCTCTTGATGCCGCCGGCATCGGTCGCGGGCGCCTATTGGCAGCTCTATCAGCAGCCGAAGAGCGCCTGGACCTTCGAGCTGGAAATCCGGCCCTTCGGCGAGAAGTGGTAGGGAGCCGGTCAGATGGAGCTCGCGCTATCCCCTGAAGATGCGGCGTTCCGCGATGAGGTTCGCGCCTTCATCAAGGACAATTACCCGGCGGAGATGCGCGTCGCCAATCCGGAGACCGATCTCTCCAAGGAGCAGATGCTGCTGTGGCATCGCATCCTGCACAAGAAGGGCTGGATCGCGCCGCTCTGGCCTAAGGAATATGGCGGGCCCGGCTGGTCGATCACCCGCCGCTTCATCTTCGAGCAGGAGACGACGCGCGCCGGCACGATGCCGCCGCTGGCGTTCAGCGTCACCATGGTCGGCCCGGTGATCTACACCTTCGGCAACGATGCGCAGAAGAAGAAATTCCTGCCGCGCATCTTGTCCGGCGAGGATTGGTGGTGCCAGGGCTATTCAGAGCCGGGCTCCGGCTCCGACCTCGCGACCGTCCGCACCAAGGCGGTGCGCGAGGGCGATCATTACATCGTCAACGGCCACAAGACCTGGACCACGCTGGCGCAGCATGCCGACTGGATCTTCTGCCTGGTGCGTACCGATCCCACGGCCAAGCCGCAGTCCGGCATCTCGTTTCTCTTGATCGACATGAAGTCGCCCGGCGTCACCGTGCGCCCGATCATCACCATCGACGGCTCGCACGAGGTCAACGACGTCTTCCTGGAGAACGTGCGTGTCCCCGCCGAGAACCTGATCGGCGAGGAAAACAAGGGCTGGACCTACGCCAAATTCCTGCTCGGCAATGAGCGCACCAGCATGGCCGGCATCGGCCGCTCGACGCGCTACATCGCGCGGCTGAAGAAGATCGTGAAGGCGGAAATCCCCAAAGACGATCCGGCGCATCTGGAATTCATCCGGGACATCGCCCGCGTCGAGCTCGACGTGCTGGCGCTGGAGGCGACCGAGCTTCGCGTCGTCGCCCAGATGGCGCGCGGCATCGACCCGGGACCGGCCGCCTCGTTGTTCAAGATTCGCGGCACCGAAATCTTCCAGGATATCACCGAGCTGACGCATCGGGCGATCGGCAATTACGGGCTTGCGATCCGCGAGCATCCGGTCAGCGCCAACCACTTCATGCCGGGCCCCGACTACGGCCACACGGCGTCTGAGAAATATCTGAACTCGCGCAAGCTCTCGATCTACGGCGGGTCTAACGAGATCCAGCGCAACATCATCGCCAAGGCGGTGCTTGGACTCTAGCCACAAGCAACGAGGATCGGATGGATATCCAGTTCACGGAAGAGCAGGAATTGTTGCGGTCCAGCGTCCAGCGGCTGCTGCGCGACCAGTATGACTTTGACGCCCGCCGCAAGATCGTCGCGAGCGAGGAGGGTTTTGGCCGCAAGCAATGGGCTGAATTCGCCGAGCTCGGCCTGCTCGCCGCGCCGTTCTCGGAAGCGGTCGGAGGGCTCGGCGGCGGGCCGTTGTCGACCATGATCATCATGCAGGAGTTCGGCCGCCATCTTGTCGTGGAGCCCTTCGTCGAGACGGTCGTCGTCGCGGGTGGCTTGATCGAGCAGGCAGGTTCCGACGCGCAGAGGCAGGCGTTCATCGCCGACATCATCGCTGGCACGAAACTCTGGGCGCTGGCCTGGACCGAGAAGGGCTCGCGCTTCGATCTCGCCACCGTCACCACCACGGCGCGCCGCGAGGGCAACGATTATGTGCTCACCGGCGAGAAGACGACGGTGACCGCCGCGCCGTGGGCGGATTATCTGATCGTCTCCGCGCGCACCTCGGGCCATCGCCACGATCGTGGCGGCGTCAGCCTGTTCGTGGTCGATCGCCGGGCGGCCAATCTCGACCTGCAAAGCTTCAAGACGATCGATGGCCGCAGAGCGGCCGAGGTCAGCCTGCGCGGCGTGCGCGCGCAATTGCTGGGCAGTGAAGGCGAGGGCGTCGCCGCGTTGGAGGCCTGCCGCAACCGCGCCATCGGCGCGCTCTGCGCCGAGGCGGTCGGCGCGATCGGCGAACTGAACGCTGCGACCCTGGACTATTCCAAGACGCGAAAGCAGTTCGGCGTCACGATCGGCAGCTTCCAGGTGCTGCAGCACCGGATGGTCGACATGTTCATCGCGCATCAGGAGGCGTTGTCGCTGATGCAGCATCTCAGCCTCAGTCTCAATGACGATGAGGCCGGCGTGTCTCGGCTCGCCTCGGGTGCCAAGTCGAAGATCGGCTATGCCGGCAAGTTCGTCGCCGATCAGGCGGTGCAGCTGCACGGCGGCATGGGCATGACTGACGAGCTCAATGTCGGCCACTACTTCAAGCGGATTTCCTCCATCAACATCCAGTTCGGCGATCCCGCCTATCACGTGCTGCGCTATGCGCAGCTCGACGCGGTCGCCTGATTCAGAGAGGCAAGCATGTCACAGGATGCAGTCATCGTTTCCACCGCGCGCACCGGCGTCGGCAAGGCCTATCGCGGCGCGCTGAACAACACCGACGGCCCGACTTTGGCCGGCCATGTGATGGCCGAAGCGGTGAAGCGTGCCGGCATCGCGCCCGGCGAGGTCGAGGACGTGGTGATGGGCTGCGCGATGCAGCAGGGTACCATGGTGATGAACGTCGCGCGCAAGGGTGCCATCCGCGCCGGGCTGCCGGTGACGGTCGCCGGCACCACCATCGATCGGCAATGCGCCTCCGGCCTGCAGGCGATCGCGGTCGCCGCCCGCTCTGTCATGCTCGACGGCGTCGAGATCGCGATCGGCGGCGGCATCGAGTCGATCAGCCTGGTGCAGAACGAGCACATGAACAGGTTCCACGCCGTCGACGACGAGCTGATGGCGATGAAGCCCGAGATGTACATGTCGATGCTGGAGACGGCGGAAGTCGTCGCCGAGCGCTACGGGATCGGCCGCGACAAGCAGGACGAATACAGCCTCGAATGCCAGCGCCGCGTCGGCGCCGCGTTGCAGGGCGGCTGCTTCAACGACGAGATCATGCCGATCACGACCAAAATGGCCGTGGTCAACAAGGACACCAAGGAAGTCAGCTTTCAGCAGGTGACGCTGGCGAAGGATGAGGGCCCGCGGCCGGATACCACGGCGGACGGGCTCGCCAAGATCAAGCCGGTGTTCGAGGGCAAGACCATCAGCGCCGGCAATGCCAGCCAACTCTCGGACGGCGCCTCGGCCTGCGTGATCATGAGCGACAAGGTTGCCGCGCAGAAGGGCCTGAAGCCGCTCGGCATCTTCCGCGGCTTCGTCGCCGCCGGCGTCGAGCCGGACGAGATGGGCGTCGGCCCGGTTGCCGCGATCCCGCGGCTCCTCAAGCGGCACAACCTCAAGATCGACGACATCGATCTCTGGGAACTCAACGAGGCCTATGCGGTGCAGGTGATCTATTGCCGCGACAAGCTCGGCATCGATCCGGACAAGCTGAACGTCAATGGCGGCTCGATCGCGATCGGCCATCCCTACGGCATGACCGGGGCGCGGCTCACCGGTCACCTCTTGATCGAGGGCCGGCGGCGCAAGGCGAAATACGGCGTGGTGACCATGTGCATCGGCGGCGGCATGGGCGCGGCGGGCCTGTTCGAAATCGTCCACTGAGCGGAAACGCGGGAGAGACTTGTGAAGACAGCAATCACTGAACTGTTCGGCATCCAGCATCCGATCATCCAGGGCGGCATGCATTTTGTCGGCTTCGCCGAGATGGCGGCCGCGGTGTCCAACGCCGGCGGCCTCGGCATCATCACCGGCCTGACCCAGAAGACGCCGGAGCTGCTGGCGAAGGAGATCGCGCGCTGCCGCGACATGACCGACAAGCCGATCGGCGTGAACCTGACCTTCCTGCCGAGCTTCACCGCGCCGCCCTATCCCGAATACATCGCGGCGATCCGCGAGGGCGGCGTCAAGGCGGTGGAAACCGCGGGCCGCAGCCCGGAGCAGTACATGCCGGCGCTGAAGGCGGCCGGCATCAAGGTGATCCACAAATGCACCTCGGTGCGGCATTCGCTGAAGGCCGAGAAGATCGGCTGCGACGCGGTCAGCGTCGACGGTTTCGAGTGCGGTGGCCATCCCGGCGAGGACGACATCCCGAACATGATCCTGCTGCCGCGCGCAGCGGACGAATTGAAGATCCCGTTCGTCGCCTCGGGCGGCATGGCGGACGCGCGCAGCCTTGTCGCGGCGCTGTCGATGGGCGCTGCCGGCATGAACATGGGCACGCGCTTTATCGCGACCAAGGAGGCACCGGTTCATCCCAATGTGAAGCAGGCGCTGCTCGACGCCGACGAGCTCGACACCCGCCTCGTGATGCGCGCGCTGCGCAACACCGAGCGCGTGCTGAAGAACAAGGGCGTCGACGAGCTGCTCGAGATCGAGCGCGAGAAGGGCGCCAGGCTGAAGATCGAGGACATTCATGAGCAGGTCGCCGGGGTCTACCCGAAGGTGATGATCGACGGCGAGATGGACGCCGGCGCCTGGAGCTGCGGCATGGTGGTCGGCCTGATCAACGACATCCCGACCGTCAAGGAGCTGATCGACCGCATCATGGCCGAAGCCGAAGCGATCATCCGGCAGCGGTTGACCGGCTTCCTCGACGGTAAGTTCGAAACCATGCCGGCCCGCGCGGTCGCCTGACGGGAAAGTGCCATGACCGAGCATGTCAAGGTTGAGATCGCCGCCGGCGTCATGACGCTGACCTTGCAGCGGCCCGAGAAGAAGAATGCGCTGACCGGCGCCATGTATGACGCCATGTCGCATGCTCTGAAAGAGGCCGAGACCGATCCGGCCGTCCGCGTCATCCTGTTCCAGGGCGACGGCGACAGCTTCACCGCGGGCAACGACCTCGCCGACTTCGCGAGCCAGGCACGCGGCGAAAGCGCAGTCGATAGTCCCGCGCATCGCTTCATCGAGACCATCAGCAAGGTCGGCAAGCCGCTGGTCGCCGCCGTGCAGGGCAATGCGGTCGGCGTCGGCACCACCATGCTGCTGCATTGCGACCTGGTCTATCTTGCCGAGAATGCGCGGCTGATCACGCCGTTCGTCAATCTCGCGCTGGTTCCGGAGGCGGCGTCGAGCTGGCTGCTGCCGCTCAGGATCGGGCACGCGCGCGCCTATGCGATGTTCGCGCTCGGCGAGCCGATGGACGCGCAGGGCGCGCTGGCATCGGGCCTCGCCAATGCCGTGGTGCCGCAGGCCGATCTGCGCAAGAGGGCGCATGACGCGGCGATTGCGCTGACCAGGCGGCCGGCAGGGTCGCTCAGCATGACCAAGAAGCTGATGCGCGAGCAGCAACGGATCGCGGCGCAGATCGCCGAGGAAGGCGTGCTGTTTAAGGAGCGGCTGACGACGCCCGAGGCGCGCGAAGCCTTTGCCGCCTTCGCCGAACGCCGTCAGCCCGATTTTACCAAGCTGTCGGCCTGACCGGCGGCGTAGCTCACGGACGCATCGAGGGAGTGAAAGCATGCGCGTCACCGGCAGCCATCAATACCCGACCATGGAATCCGTGATCTACGGCAGGCCGGCGGCCGAAGCGCTGCGCGAGGAGGCCGAGCGGCTGGGCGCCAAACGCGTCTACCTGATCGTCAGCCGGACGTTGAACACCACGAGCGACGAGATCGAGAAAATCCGTGACGCCCTCGGCGACCGCCATGCCGCGACCTTCGACGGCGTACCGCAGCACACGACGCGGGACGTGGTGACGCAGATCGCGCGGCAGGCCGGCGAGGCCAAGGCGGACCTCGTCGTCGCGATCGGCGGCGGCTCCGTGGTCGATGCGGCGAAGATCGTGCTGATGTGCATGGAGCACGAAATCTACGAGCCTGATGGCCTCGACGGCTTCGAGACCACGCCGGACCGCCGCTTCGGGCCGTTCCGCTCGCCGAAGGTCCGGATGATCGCGATCCCCAGCACGCTGTCCGGCGGCGAATACAATTCCGGCGCGCTGGTCACCGATACCAGCCGTAAGCTGAAGCAGATATTCAACCACCCGATGATGATGCCGCGCAGCATCATCCTCGATCCCGCGATCACGAAAAATACGCCGGAGAAGCTCTGGCTCGGCTCCGGGACGCGGGCGATGGATCACGGCATCGAGGCGATCTGCTCCAGCCGTCCCAACGTGCTGGTCGATGCGGTGTGCCAGCAGGGGCTGCGCTATCTGCACGACGGTCTGCTGCGCACCAAGGCCCACCCCGACGACGAGCCGGCGCGGTTAAGCTGCCAGCTCGGCTCCTGGCTGTCGGCGTTCGGATTGCAGTCGCGAGTGCCGATGGGCGCCAGCCACGCCATCGGCCATGTGCTCGGCGGCACCTGCGACGTGCCGCATTATTTCTGCACGGCGGTGATGATGCCGAGCGTGCTCCGCTATAACCGCCCGGCGACGGAAGCCGCCCAGCGATCGATCGCCGCTGCGCTCGGCGCGCCGGGGCGCGATGCCGGCGAGGCGTTTGCGGCGTTCATCGCGGAGCTCGGCTTGCCGCGGCGGCTTGCCGATGTCGGCGTCGGCGAAGATCGGTTTGAGCTGATCGGCCGGAACGCCATGCTGTCGATCTTCACCCGGGCCAACCCGCAGCCGATCCGCGAGCCCGGCGACGTCGTCAAGATCCTGAAGCTGGCCGCCTGAGGCATCAGCACCGGAGCAGCCGCCATGGCCGCCTTGCGCATCTTCTCCTATCTGCCGAACCCACGGGTCTGGAAGGCGACCATCGCGGCGCGGTTCTGCGGCGTCGACGTCGAGGTCAGGGGCGCGTCCGGCAAGGAGTTGCGGGACTGGTTGTGGGACTATGATGCCCGCCCGCTGGCGGAGCATGAGCGCGCCTCGCTGTCGTCGCTGGCACGGACCGGGCGGGTCGGACTGACCGGGGCGCAACTGTTCAAGACCGATGCGTTCATGGCGGCGCAGCCGTTCGGTAATGTGCCGGCCGCGTTCGGCGCCGACGGCAAGGTCGGAATCTTCGAATCGAACAGCATCATGCGCACGGTGGCGCGGCTCGGCGAGGCGAAGTTCCCGCTCTACGGGCGCGACGCCTTTGAGGCGTCGCGGATCGACAGTTTTCTCGATGTAAGCCTGGTGTTCGCGCGGGACTCGCAAATCTATCTGCTGGCGCTCTCGGGCGGCACCGTCGATGCGGCCATTCATGCGCGCGCCAAGGATGCGTTCGCGATCTATGCGTCCGGCATCGAGCAGGCGCTGTCGCCGCGGCGGGAGGCGCTGGTCGGGAACGGTATCTCGATTGCCGACATCTGCTTTGCCGCCGAACTCGCGCTGTTCATGAATGAACATGCGCGGACCGAGCAGCTGAAAAAGCAAGGATTGGCGAAAATCCTGCATTCGGGCGTGCAGGATGAGTATCCGCTGATGTTCGCTCACTTTGATCGCCTGATCGCGCATGAGCACGTCGGGCTGGATCTCAAGCCTTATGTCGAGAAGCTGCTGTCGAAGGCGGCCGCCAGACCATGAAGGCCATGGGCCGCAACGCGGAGGGTTGATCGCGTGACCGCACCTGTCTGTCTGATATCCGGCGTTGGGCCCGGCACCGGTTCGGCGCTCGCCAGGAGATTCACTGAGGGCGGCTATCGCGTCGCGCTTCTCGCCAGGAACGAGGCGCGCCTCGCCGCGCTCGAAAAGCAGCTGCCGGGCGCAAAGGCCTATCGGTGCGACGTGTCCGATCCCGCGCAGGTCGAGGCGGTGGCCTCCGCCGTGGAGCGCGATCTCGGCAATCCCGCCGTGGTCATTCATAACGCCGTCGGCGGGGCGTTCGGCACCTTCCGCGAGATCGATCCGGAGATTCTCAATCGCAACTTCCAGGTCAACACGATGGGATTGCTGTACCTGGCACGGCGATTTGCCCCGGCGATGATCGCTGCCGGCAAGGGCGCCATCGTCGCGACCGGCAATACGTCGGCGTTGCGCGGCAAGGCCGGCTTCGCGGGGTTCGCGCCGACCAAGGCGGCACAGCGGATTCTCGCCGAGGCGATGGCCCGCGATCTGGGGCCGCAAGGTGTTCACGTCGCCTATCTCGTGATCGATGCCGTGATCGATCTGGAGTGGACGCGGAAGCGCTGGCCGGATCGGCCGGACGACTTCTTCATCAAGCCGAAAGCGATCGCCGACGAGGTCTGGCACGTCGCCCATCAGGATCGCAGCGCGTGGTCGTTCAATTTCGAGATCAGGCCGTTCGGCGAAGCTTGGTAGCGCCGCGCGCCGGTCGCAAGAGTTGGTCAATTCATAAAAGCTCAGGAGGAATTTCATGTTGTTGAAGACGTTTGCCGTGTCCGTTGCGATGCTCGCGGCGCTTGCCGCGGCTCCAGTCCGCGCCGAAACGCCGGGGGTATCGGAATCGGAGATCAAGGTCGGGGCGACGTTCCCGTTCAGCGGGCCGGCGTCGCCGCTCAGCAACACCGGCAAGGGCCTGATCGCCTACGTCCATTCCGTCAATGACCGCGGCGGCATCAACGGCCGCAAGATCAACCTCATCACCTATGACGATGCCTACACGCCGCCCAAGGCCGTGGAGCAGACCCGCAAGCTGATCGAGAGCGACGAGGTGGCGTTCCTGTTCAGCCCGCTCGGCACGCCCGGCATCGGCGCGACCATCAAATACGTCACCGCGAAGAAGATGCCGCATCTGTTCGTCGTCAGCGGCGCGACCAAGTTTACGAATTTCGCGGAATTTCCGCTGACCACCACGGGACTGCCGAGCTACAACACCGAAGGCAAGATCTACGCAAGATACATTACGCAGACGGCGCCCGATGCGAAGATCGCGATCCTCTACCAGAACGACGATCTCGGCCGCGATTTCGTCGCCGCGTTCAAGGAGGTGTTGAAGGCCGATTTCGACAAGAAGGTGGTGACGTCTCCCTATGAGGTCACCGAGCCGACCATCGAATCCCGCGTGGTGACGTTGAAGGCGTCGGGTGCGCAGGCGTTCCTGATCGCCGGCACACCGAAATTTGTGGCCCAGGCGATCAAGAAGGCGAACGAGATCGGCTGGTCGCCGCTGACCATCGTCAACTATGTGTCGAGCTCGGTGTCCGCGACCATCGTGCCGGCGGGCGCGGACAAGGCGGTGGGCGTTGTCGTGGCGACCGTCACCAAGGATCCGAACGACAGGAAGTGGGCCGACGATCCCGGCATGAAATGGTATCGCGCCCATTTCGAGAAATATCTCCCAGGCGCCGATATCGGCGACAACAACTATCTGTTCGGCACCCAGCAGGGCCAGATCCTGGAGCAGGTGCTGAAGCAGTGCGGTGACGACCTGTCGCGCGAGAACATCGTGAAGCAGGCGCGCAACATCAGAGGGCTCGTGCTGCCGACGCTGATGCCGGGCATCGCCATCAACACAGGCCCCGACAACAGCATGGCCTATACGCAGCTTCAGCTGCAACGCTGGACCGGAAGCTCATGGGAGCAGTTCGGCGGCGTGCTGAGTGCCGACCTGAACTGAACCGGGTCGACCGAGGCTAGTGGAGCCGTCGCGCGATCGGCTTCGCCAGCGTGCCTTGCCACTCCCGCTGCGCTGGTCGGTCGCTTGACCGCAGGCTGTTCAGCAAGGCGGTGGTCTTCGGCTGGACCCGCGAGCCGTCGATCACCTCGAGCCGGCCGCAGCGGTTGAGCGTGTGCAGCTTGCGTCCGGTCCACAGCGGCCCGGGTTTGAGCAGATGGCGCACGGCCTGCCGGTAGGTCGTCGGCGACAGTTCGAGCACTTCCGCAAGTCCGAGCGCCGCGCCGTATCCGTTGCTGCAGTCCTGCACCGGCCGCCACAGCTTGCCGTTGATGGTCACGAAATTGCCGGCCGGCCGCGTCGTCGCGCGATCCATCAGGATCGGATTGCTTGCATGCGGCCGCCACGGCCCGAACAGCTGCTCGGCGTAATAGATCGCCAGCGTGTCGGAATATCCGCCGGTGCCGTCGCGCCAGGCTCCGAACATGTAGTAGAGGCCGTCATGCTGCGTGATGGTCGCGTCGGCGAGTTCGAGCCCGGACAGCAGCGTGCCCTGCCGTTCCCACTTGTCGGGAAAGCGAACGCATTTGTAGATCGGGACATCCCGGTGCGCGGTGCTTTCCGGGATCATCCACAGTTCGCCGTTGTTCTCGATCAGGAACGGGTAGGACAGGTGCCACGGCTCTTCGAGCACCGGCAGCACGGTGCCGACCGGACCCTTGCCGTCGAATTCGATCGCGGAGATGATGCCCTTGCCGGTGCGGTGGTCGAGGTCCTCGAAGAACACGAAGGTCCTGCCCTGCCACTTCACCGGGACGGGATCGGCATAGAAGTGATTGCCGGGATCGCCGAGCACGTTCCAGGCAGGCCCCGACAGGCCACCGGTCCGCCAGACATCCGCGTTGTCGGCGTAGCGCCAACCGACATGCCAATGCGGCGCATAGCAGCAGAGACGGTAGATTTCCTTCGCGATCGAGGTCGCGACGCCGCGCAGGACAAAGGGTGCGGGATTTCGCGGCGCGCTGGCCGCCGGCACAGCCAGTTGCGGCACCAGTCGTGGAGCCCCCGACAATATCGGCGGCAGCATGGACAAGGTGCGCGCCATCACCGTTTCGAGCCCGCCGCTCAGGCCGGCGGCGATTTCCGCCGAGGGATGGCCGCGGTCCATCACCGTGCCGTCGAGCTCGTTGACGATTTCAATCACCGGCAGGTCGCCGGCGAGAATGGCGGCCAGTGCGGAGGCTTCGCCCGCCTGTCCGTTGAAGTGTGGACGGAGATAGAGCCTGGCGGAGCAGTTCGGGTCCCGCGCGGCGGTGGTGAAGTCGACCACCACATCGGGGTTGCCCATGCGCGGCCGTTCCGCAATCGCCTTCAGCCTGTCGACGTCGCCGGCCTTGCCCTTGCGCAGCACGATGCGTTCGAGCTCGAACAGCATGTCGAGGCCGGCTGGCCTCGGCCCCGGCGTCGTCGTCCAGGCGATTTGAACGGGAATATCCTGATCGCTGACGCGCAGCGTCTCGCGGCGCATCCAGAGCCGCGCCTGCGCGCGATCGCAGCGAAACTCGATAATCATGTCCAGCCCAATTTCCTAGTGCGCGTCCACTCCCACGGCATTGCCGAGAATGCGGACGTATTCCTCTATCATGGCATCCAACGAATAACGCGACTTCAGGCCCACGGCACTTTGCCGCAGCTGGTCGCTCAACAAACGATCGGTCAGGACTTTCGACACGGCGGCCGAAAACTCCGCCTCGTTAGCCGCGTCAACGAACACCGCCGCGGGCTGTCCCTGGTAGGACAGTACCTCGCGCAGCACGGGCAGATCGTTGACGACGCAGGGAATGCCGGCGCTCGCGGCTTCCACCGCGGCGAGGCCGAAGGTTTCGGCCTGCGTCGGAAATACAAAGACGTCGAGGCACGCCAGGAATTCGGCCATCTGGCGCGGTGGAATCTCGCCGATGAAGTGCAGCCGGTCCGCGACCTTCAGCTCGTTTGCCAGGGCTCGCAGCCGTTCCTCGTCCGCGCCTTGTCCGGCGAGGGCAAGATGCCAGGATTGGTCGGAAGCCAGCAGGCGAATTGCCGCATCGAGCCGCTTGTGCGGATGCAGCCTCGCCGCGCAGCCGAGCAGCGTGCGATCCGGCGGCAGCCTGAACTGCTGCCGCGCGACGTCCTTCGGCAGGCTGCGCGACTTGTCGTCGAAGCCATGCGGGACGTGCGTCATGCGCGCGCGATAGGGCGCGGGGTAGTGGGCGTATTCACGCTCCATGTCGCGCGAATTCAGCGTGATGCACTGGAAGAAGCCGGTCGTGCCCATGAAGATGTCGGCGGCGCGCACCGGCATGCTCATCGACATCGCCGAGGACACCTGATTGGCGATCACCGGGGCTCGGCTGACGAGCCGCGACACGCCTCCGCCGATCACATTGCCGAAGTGCTGGAAGGTCAGCACGACATCGGGCCTGATGGTCCTGAGATGACCGGCGAGCGTCCACAGCATCCGCAGCAGCGCCAGCGGGTTTCCTGGACGGCTCGGCGCGCAATAGAAAGTATTGGGCGGCTCGTCGAAGGAATCCGATTTGCGGAAGAAGAACAGGTTGGCGACGTCATAGCCGCGCGCGGAGAGGCCCGCGCCGAGCAGCCGCGATATCTCCTGCGCGCCGGCGTTCTCGGCCTGGGTCTGTACCAGGACGACACGCAGCTTTGGCTTGCTCTCGTTCGATTGATTGCGTGATGCGGTCGATGCCTCGCGCAATTCTGTGCTTGGCCTGTAATGAAGCACGGCTTCCTCACCCGTCGAAGGAGAGAAATCGTCTCCCTCGCTATTGCGCGCGTACTTATCACGCGAAGCGCGCTCGTAGATCGAGTAGCGCGTGTTGAGGTTACTGCTCATTTAGTGCGATCAGACATTGCCAGCAATCGAGAGCCATTGTTTCACACATAGGGTACAGCCGGCTCGTTAACTAATTGGTTACGTCCGCATGAGGAGGGGGTAACCGTGGATTAACCATAGATATTTACATTGGAGCTGTACTGTCAGTTGAATTCGAGTAACAGCCCCATGAAGTTCGGTAGCCGCGTAGGCCCGAGACGTTCCGAACCCACGGAACCCGCCGCGTCGTGGGAAGCTGCCGGCGTGCCGACCAGCCGATCCTCTGCGGAAACCACCAAGGGCGTGCTTAGCATTCCCG
The DNA here is from genome assembly GCF_054056795.1 of Bradyrhizobium sp. USDA 3315. NCBI lineage: Bacteria > Pseudomonadati > Pseudomonadota > Alphaproteobacteria > Hyphomicrobiales > Nitrobacteraceae > Bradyrhizobium > Bradyrhizobium sp. USDA 3315. The sequence goes on from NZ_JBSRYP010000001.1 coordinate 3,956,393, forward strand.
GCGTGGTGGCTTTTTTCCGCGAGAACGGTCAACGCATTCTGATGCTCGCCGCGGTGATCTTCGCGGTCGGCGTCATTCTGCTGATGTTGATTCCGGCGCGCTATGCCGCGACCGCGCTCGTCGTGGTCGACCCGCGCGAGCAGCGCGTGACCACCGATCAGGACGTCCTGCCGGGGATCGGTCAGGATGCCGCAGCACTGCAGAGCTATGTCGAGATCGCCAAATCCGACGGATTTCTCGGGCCGCTGATCGAGCTACTCAAGGTCGCCGAGGACAGCGACATCTCCGGCGGCAGAACCGACCCGACGCGCCTGCTCGACCGGTTTCGCAACCGGCTCGACATCTCCCGGCGCGGATTGACCTATGTCATCGCCATCAAGTTCACGTCCAACAACCCGCAGCGTGCGGCCTACTACGCCAATGCGGTGGCTGAGGCGTTCGTCGCCAGCCAGCGTGGCACGCGCAGCGTGGCGACCGACGAAGCCGCCGACTGGCTGAAGAGCCGGCTCAAGACATTGGACGACCGCTTGCGGTCTTCGGAAGATGCCGTTGCGAAGTTCAAGCTCGAGCACCGGATCGTCAACGCCGGCAAGGAATCGACGACGCAACAATTGCGCGTCACCGATCTGACCCAGCAGGTCGCCGCCGCGCGCGCTCGCACCGAGGAGGCCAAGGTCCGCTATGAGCAACTGCAGCGCGACCTGAAGGCCAATGTCGACGGCCCCGTCAAGCAGGACCTGCTGAGTGCGCTGCGCGCCCAGCGCTCCGCGCTCAACGACCAGATCGCACAGAAGCGCGGGGTGCTGGGCGACCGTCATCCAGACCTCGTGATGGCCCTCAGCCAGCTCAGCGATCTCAACCGACAGATCGAGATCGAGCGGAAGAAGAACATCGACACCGCGAAGTCGGAATATGAGGCGCAGCGCGATCAGCAGAAAGCGCTCGAGGATCAGCAGAAGGCGGTCGAACAGCAAATCCTGGTCGACGGTCAGGCGCTCGTCAAGCTGCAGGGATTGCAGCGCGACGCCGATGCCAACAAGAATATCTACGAGCAATTCCTCTCGCGCTACAAGACCACCGACGAGCAGCGGCTGCTGCAGAGCTCGCAGACCAAGGTCGCATCGCCTGCGACGCCGCCGGTGCGCTCGACGCTGCCGCCGCTTCCGCTGTTGCTGGTCGCGCTCGCGATCGTCTCGCTGTTGACGTCGACGGCGATCGTCGCCGTTCCCGGCCTGAATCTGAAGCAGCTCCCGATCAAGGCCATTCCGCCGCTGCGTCGGGCCGAGGCGCCCGCACCGCCGGCGCCCGCCGCGCCGCAACCCGCGCCGCCGCCGGGATTGCCGGTGCTGGCCCGCATTCCCAACATCGCGTCGCCGGACGTCGTCAGAAGCGTCTGGCAGACCCCGATCTCGTCGACGGCCGAACCCGATCTCAGTCCGCATCTTCAGCTGCTGATCGAGAACATCGAGCAGCTTCCGGGAGAGCACGGCAAGGTGGCGCTGCTGCTGTCGGTCGAGGCCGGTGCCGGCGGCAGCACCGTTGCACGGTCGCTGAACCGATCCGCCGTCAAGAACGGAATGCTCAGCGTCCTGATCGAGATGGAATCCAGGCGCGCCGAGGCCGCGCCGCCGCAAGGATCGGGGATCATCAAGGCCGATCTGCCGTCCGTCGTCGAACTGCTGGGTGCCAGCAGCAAGGCGCCGCCCTATCCGCCGGACGATATTCGCGCCGATTTCGGTCTGATCGTCGTCGACGCATCGTCGTTTGCCCTGCAGCCGGCCGCGGTGGCGCTGGCTGCCCATGCTGACCTGGTGATCCTCGTGGTTCGCGAAGGGGCCGCCAACTCGGCCGCGATCGGCAAGGCGCAGACGGATCTATCCGGCTATGGTTCAGTCCCGACCGCGCTGGTCGTCAATCGCGTGGCGATCAATGCCGCCGTTCGCGGTCGCCAGGGCGAGGCGCTCGGCTTGGCGAGTTGAAGGCGGTTCAGCTGAAGCCAGAGCCTTTTCCGTTCGGATAGTATCGGAACGCGGCTCTGGATTCTTGTCTTGACGCGTTTTCTTCAGGCGAACCGGTATCGACTTCGCTCGAAAGCGATCTAGTCGTTGCTGTCCGCAACGCGGACCGCGTAGGCGTCACCTTTCGACGGCCACAGACGCGACAGCACTAGAATGGATGGGTCGACGCCGGTCCGCCGCCGGCACAGCATGTTGAGCGCGATGGTGGCGAGGACCAGCGAAGCCGTCGCCGAGATCGCGGCGCCGAGCACGCCGAGCCAAGGGATCAGCACGACAAATCCCAGCAGCCGTAGCGCCACGTTGGCTGCGACGACGGGAACATAATCACGCTCATGGCCTGTCAGCTGCAGAACAGCAGCAGAGGGCCCGCCTGCCGCCTGGAAGGCCGTTCCGATCGCGAGCACGATCAACACCCACTGCTGCGCGGCAAAATGCGGTCCGAACAGGCCGAGCAGATAAGGGGCGCCCAACCAGACAATGACGAGCCCGCTGAGCACGCAGAGCGCGGTCACCTCGGCCATCAGTTTCAGGGTATGTTCGAGCTCGCCGTGGTTCTTGCTGAAATACAGCGAGGGCAGCCGGCGCGCCCCGAACGTGTAGAGCGCAGCCGACAGCATCGCGAAGATGTTCGCCAGCCGCGAGGCGGCGAAATAGACGCCGGCGGTGGCCGGATCCAGCATCCAGTAGACCAGGATGACGTCGAAATACTGGTTTGCCGCCTCGAGAATGGAGGCGAGCCAGAACCGGAATGCGCTTTTGTTCCAGCGTGAGGCCTCGAAGCGCGCCGTGACCGACCGCAGGTTCGGCAGCACCCGCACGATCGATACGATCTGCACGACGAGCCCGAGGGCCATGGCGGCCGACATCGCGCTAAACAGCTCGGCGGGGGTGAGCTGCCGGTGGCCGAACAGCACCGCGATCAGGAACAGGACGACGGCGACGCGCCAGAAGAACTCTCGATTGCCTTCACCCATCAGGATACTGACCAGCGATCGCGCGATCTGGCTGCCGAGCATCAGCCCTGCATTGATCGCGGTGAACGCCGAGACCGACAGGATCAACAGCCACCACTCGCCGCGAATGCCTGCCACCGCGGCGATCGCGGCGATCGAAATCAGCATCCCGATGGCGGAGTTCTTCAGGCTCGACAGCAGCACACCCTTGGTGAACTCGGCCTCGCCGCGCACCTCATACTCGTTGAGAAACCGAACCAGGAGCAGTTCCTGGCCGACCAAGCCCACCACCGAGGCGATCTGGGCGACGGAGAGCAGGGTTGCGAAGTCTCCAAACGCGTCGGGCGTCATCGCCCGCGCGGCGAGCGAGAACAACGCGAATGCGAGCCCGCCGCTACCAACCTTGAGCAGGATGGTCCCGGCAACGCCGCGCGTAACGTCGCGCTGTAACAATTGGAGCACGGAGGCAATCACCAGAGACGTCTCAATATCCAGTCGGGCTGTTGACCGCAGCAATCGGTGAAGCCTGGAGTGTTAATGTTCTCTTGCTAAGATTCCGTTCCTTTCGAAGGGCTGCCGGGCCCAACGCAGTTGTGAACAGGACCAGGTCGCGTTGCTCCATTCTGGAACGGCGCCGTCTGCCCTGTCTCCAAACGGCGCAGGTTGGATTTGTCTCCAGCGCCGGGCCCAGTGGCGCGGATCTAGCCGGAAGAGACCGCGCTTGCGCGTCAACGCCATTTGTCGCTGCTCGATGGCCTGGCAATCGCCTCGCCATCCCGCTGCGGAGCCTGCAAAGGATCGGTTTCATGGCCGACCGTCGTGCAAGCCATGTGCCGAGAGACCGCTGATCGTGGTCCGGACGTTGTCATTAACCTCGATTCTGGAACTCGCCGTGCTCGATCGGCAAGGTGACACCGCAGGCAAGGAAATTGCAGTTCTGCGGCCACTAGAGCTTTTCCCGTTCCGATGGAATCGGAACGGGGCTCTAGATTCTTGTTTTGACGCGTTTTCTTCACGCGAACCGGTATCCACTTCGCTCGAAAACGCTCTAGCCGTCGGAGCGGACCATCATGATTGCCGAGAAAAGTGCGACCAAGCCGATCGTGGCCTGCGAGACCGAGGTCATCGAAGCGGACGTCGCAATTGTCGGAGCCGGTCTGGCAGGCTCGCTTGCAAGGGCTGTGCTCGCCCGAGCCGGATACCGCGTCGTCCTGATCGACAAGCGTTCGATCCCGCCGGACGAATTCCGGGTCGAAAAAATCGCCGGACGGCAGATCGATATCCTGCGCCGCCTCGGCTTCATCGACGACGTCGAGGCCATTGCCGCGCCCTATGACCGGGTGCTCAACATCAGGAGCGGCAAGCTGGTCGATATCGGCGTCGGCCGGTCCTACGGGATTTCCTATGCCAACCTCGTCAACATGGCACGCGGCCTGACGCCTGATGCGTCGAGCTTGCTGCTCGACCAGGTGACCAATGTCAGCTGCAGCGAGGAACGTCAGCAGTTGACGCTGGCCTCGGGAAAACGCGTCGTCTCGCGTCTGGTCGTTCTGGCGACCGGCATGGCGAACGTGCTCGGCCACAGTCTCGGAATGCGCCGGCAGATGCTTGCTGCGCGCCACTCTGTCTCGTTCGGCTTCACGATCGCACGGCCGGACAACGCGCCGTTCGATTTCGATGCGCTGACCTGCTACGGCGAGGAGGCGGCTGACGGTGTCGACTATCTCAGCCTGTTTCCGATGTCGGGCGGCATGCGGGCGAACCTGTTCATGTTCCGCGATCCGACCGATCCGATCATGCGCGAGCTGCGCCGCGACACCAGACGGACGCTGCTTCGCCTGATGCCGGGATTGCAGCCCTATCTCGGCGATTTCGAGGTGGTCGGCCAGGTGCAGAACTGGGTCATGGATCTGACCGTGACCGCGGGCCATCTGCAGCCCGGCGTCGTGTTGATCGGCGATGCGTTTCAGACCAATTGTCCCGCGGCCGGAACCGGCGTGGGCCGCCTCTTGGTGGATGTCGAACGTCTTTGCACGGACTATGTGCCGCGCTGGCTGGAGACCGCCGGTATGGGCGTGGACAAGATTGCGCAGTTCTATTCCGATCGGGACAAGCTCGCCGCCGATCAGCACTCGCTGCAATTGGCGAACTTCCGCCAGGCCCTGACGTCGAACACCGGTGTGCGCTGGAACTTGCGGCGGAAGCTGCACTTCCTGCGCCGCATGATCACGCACCGGGTGGACCGGATTCATCCGGGATGGGTGATGCGCGTCCGCGGCGCGCTCCGCTGATCGGGCTGCCAGCGCCGGGCGGCGCTAGCGCGTGCCGGTCGAAGTGCGGACCGGCCTGAAATCGGTCACACGCTTGGCGGCCTGCTTGATCCAGGGCGCCTGCTTCAAGGCAAACAGCGCGAGCGAGCCGGCTGCGCTCCCGGCCTGCGTCACGGCCGACATCGGCGTCGGCTGACCGCCGAACTGCATCTTGTATGGTTCGTCACCGATGGTGAAATCGAGCACCCGGTCGCCGCGCTCGATGCAATCCCTGGCGACGCCCTCGAATGTCAGCGCGCCGATCGATTGGCTCTTGTACCCGTCGACATCGAACGCCGTCATGACGACGAGGACGCTGCCGCGGTGGACCAGCCCAAGCGCGGTGGCGATGACGTTGCCGTCCATCTTCATGGCGTAGAGCCGGGCAAACGAGCCCATGCCGCGAAGCGCCACGCTCGAGTAGAAATCGAAATACTCCGGTCGCTGCAACAGGTCGCCATCACCCTGTTCGTGAAACCGCGGTCCGCGAAACTTTCTCATCGTCTCCATGGCTTCGCCGACGGAGGCGCTATCGTCGCAGCATGAGAAAGTGAGCGTGCCTTTCTTGTGGATCTGGCGCCATTTCTTTGCCAGCTCCTTCTGGTACGACTTTCCCATTGCATTGATCTGCCACTGCTCGAACGGCGCGACCAGGACCGTCGCGTAAGCATTGGTATCCATCAGGCTGCGGTGGGGCGCTCCGAGCAGATTCTCGATCGGCATCCTCGCATCGAGCAGCTTGGGTATGCGCAGCAGGTCGAACGGCCGCAGCAGCTGTCGAAGCCGTTCGCAGGCACGCTGGTCTTGCAGCAGGTCGGTGAATGTCGCGATGCTGCACACCGGCGACAAATAGTCGGACACGCGGAGATCGGCGAATTCGATGGTGCGCATCGGGCCGCGCCGCACGCGCAGCATCGGCAGCACGGCCGCAAGCGACTTGTTCGCACGATGGCGGATGGCGACGACCAGCGGCTTGGCCGACGCGGCGGGAGCGAGCTTGCGATAAAGGCTGTCCAGCCACAGCGGATGCTGGAAGGCGGTCGCGTCCGAGCCTTCAAATAACTTGACGTACTCTTCAGACAGGAAGTCGAATGCGTCGTCGATGCTGACATCGAACGCGTCATCATTCTTGTTCATGTGAGACCAAACAAAACGACAGTTTCAAAGCGCCGATTGTATCCGGCACGCGGCCGTTATAGCAAAGGTCGATCGGCTCGGGCAGCGGCAGAATACGATTTGTATTAATGCAATGCCTCGACCTTTGCACATTGTTGCTAGGTCGAGCCATTGCCTTCATCGCATCGACTGCGATCGGCTGTCATCTCAACGTGGCCGCGTCCGAGGGATCAGCATCGTTAACAATCCCTTAAGGATGCGTTCAATCGCGCCGTGGTGAGATATCGCGCCCGGTCTGGACCGGATATTGCAGTTAAGGGCTCGCAAGTCCTGGAGTTCCGCCGAAATGCTGAGTCACAGCCAAAAAACCCGCGCTTTCTACGCAATTTCGTCCCCGCAAGCCGACCGCAAGCCGCCTCGGCGTCTCAATTCGGACATGGCTGCTCCGCCTGTCCGGATTTGCGACACGTCGCGGGCCGAGCGGATGTCCCCGGCGCCGGCGGAGATCGGATCATTGCCACACGGCGCGCCGGAGCGGCGTATCAATCCTGTCGGCAGGGCTGCGACGGCCGGTGTCCCCCGGGCGACCATCGGCGGGCTGCGGCTCGCCGTGCTCGATCGCGAGCAGACCGCCGAGTTCATGGTCGAGGCGGTGCATCCGAGCCGGCGCGCCAATCGTCCGCTGTATCTGACCTCCGCCAATGGCGAGGTGCTGTCGCGCTGCTCGACCGAGCCGATGACGGACCGGCTGTTCCGTACCGCTGACTTGATCAACGCCGACGGGCAACCGCTGGTCATGGTGTCCAAGCTTCGGTCGCCGAATCCGCTTCCCGAGCGCGTCGCGACCACGGATCTGTTTCACGACGTCGCGCGCAAGGCGGAAGAACTCGGGCTGACCTTCTATCTGTTCGGCGCCAACGAAGCCGAGAACAAGGCTGCCATCGCCAATGTCCGCCGGGCCTATCCGGCACTCAAGATCGTCGGCCATTCGCACGGTTATCTGCGCGGTGACGCGCTGCGGGCCAAGGTGGACGAGATCAACGCCCTGGCGCCGGATTTTCTCTGGGTCGCGCTCGGCGTGCCCTATGAGCAGGCTTTCGTCGACGAATTCATGCCTCGGCTCGGCAATGTCGGCGTCATCAAGACTTCGGGCGGGCTGTTCAACTTCCTGTCCGGCTCGCGGCCGCGTGCGCCGAGATGGATGCAGATCGTCGGCCTCGAATGGGCCTGGCGCCTGTGGCTCGAGCCGCGGCGGCTGTTCTGGCGCTACCTGACGACCAACCCGCACGCGCTCTATCTGCTGTTCAACCGGACCCGATCCTCGTCAACGAAAGACTGACGCCTCTCACGAGTGCAATGTGCTGCTCCGATCCACCGGAGCAGCAAGCTCATTCCATGAGCGGAGTACAACCGAATGGACGGACGTGCGATCGACAGTTCGATCTGGCAGGCACCCGGCGTCGGGGCGGAAAATTTCGCCAGGACCGTCGTCAGTTGGTCGATCACCATCAATGTGATCATGTCGATGGGGACCTTCCACGCCGCGCTGCTTCCGACTGAATTGACCCTGGTACAGCAAGCCGTCGCCCTGCTGATGTGGGGCGTCCTGATCTACGCAAGCCTGTTCATCCGTCCCTGCCTGCGGCTGGCCCTCAATCTCGACACGCTCGTGATCGTCGCGTTCTATGCGTTCGCCACTGTTTCCGTGCTGTGGACCAATCTCGGCGTGGCGGCCCTGATGAAGGCCGCGGCGCTCGCAATCACGACGCTTGGCGCGTTCTGCATGATCACCCGCGTCGATATCGACGACATCGTGACATCGGCCACCCGCGGCCTGTTCGCGTTGATCGCGGCCTCTGCGCTTTGTGCGGTCGTCCTCCCGGACATTGGGGTCGATCAGACCTGGATGCACAAGGGGCAGTGGCAGGGTGTCTTCGAGTCGAAGCAAACCCTCGGCTTCGCTGGCGCTTATCTCATGTTCTTCGCCTGCTATCGAAAGATAGCGGGACAAGGATGGCTGCCGTTCCTCGTGACGTTCGTGCTGGCCTCCACCTGCGTCATGCTTTCGGAGTCGCGCGGCGCCGGCGCCCTGTCGCTGGTTGCCTGCGCGCTGCTGCTCACCTCCCTGTGGTCGGTCCGGTGCATGCAGGTCTACGCGATCCTGCCATGTGTCATGTGCGTCGCGGCAGCGCTATTGATCCTGTATTTCTACACGACCGGATACGATTCGATTCATGCCTTCGACACGACGATCGACTTCACCGAGCGAACCTTCATCTGGCAGTACGCCATCAGCCATTTCGATGACGCGCCGCTGTTCGGATTTGGCATCAACGGATTCTGGACCAATCCGGCGATCTACGACTATTTCAACCAGAACCACGGCTGGGTGCTCGACAATTATCACAACGGCTATATCGCCATTCTCGTCGAGACCGGATTCCTGGGCTATTTCCTGTTCACGGCGAGCGTCTTCCTGTTTTCCTACAAGGTGCTCTGCCTGATCGCAGGGCGGGCGATCGACCGTCTGCACTGCGCGTTGATCATCGGATTCGTCTTCCTCAACTGCCAGACCAATTTCACCGAGACGGTCTTCCTTCGCTCGACGATGTTCACGTCGGTGCTGCTGATCGCATTCTTCCTCGCCATCTGCCGGCCGGTGCCGTCATCGCGGGCGCAGCCGCGCGAGTTGGAGCAGCCATGACCGCGTTCCGATTGCTTCTGCAAAGAGCCTTCGTCATGCTGGCGGCGGCGGCACTTGCTCTCCCGCTGATCGCGCCGGCGAACGCTGCGGGGCAGGGGGCATCGCCGGTCGCCGCGGCATTGGGGCGCGGCATCAATATTCTCGGCTATGATGGCATCTGGGAAGGCTACCGGAACGCGCCGTTCCGCCTGGAAAACCTCGCCGCGATTCGCAGGGCCGGCTTTTCCCATGTCCGGATCAACTTCTTCGGCTTCAGGCATATGGACTCCGGCAACATCCTCGATGACGCCGTCCTGCGGCGGCTCGATGCCGTGATCGAGCAGGTGCTGGCGAATAGGCTCGTTCCGATCCTCGATGAGCATGACACCGATCTCTGCCAGCGCGACGTGGCCGAATGCGGCGTGAAGCTCAAGGCATTCTGGCGCCAGGTCGCATCGCGCTATGCGGGGAAATACCCGGCACTGGTGTTCGAGATCCTGAACGAGCCCGGCGGCAACATGACCTCGGCCGAATGGAATGCGCTGCTCGGCGATTGTCTTGCCATCATCCGGGATACCAACCCGAAGCGCACTGTCGTGGTCGCGATCCTGAACACCGAGGAGCTGCCGATCGATCAGCTGGTGCTGCCTGCCGGCGACCGAAACCTGATCGTCACATTCCACTATTACCTGCCGCTGCAATTCACCCATCAGGGCGCGCCGTGGTCGCCGACCTTCTCGAAGATCGGTCCGTTGAGCTGGGGCTCTGCGGAAGACTTGGCCACGGCCGCGGCCGATTTCGACAAGATCCGATCCTGGTCCGAGAGGGAGCAGCGCCCGATCTATCTTGGCGAGGTCGGCGTCTATGAGCGCGCGCCCGCGGAGAGCCGCGCGAAGTATCTGTCGTTCATGGCGAGAACCGCGGAACGCAATGGCTGGGCGTGGGCTTACTGGCAGTTCGACCACGATTTTGCGGCCTTCGACGGCGCCCGGCAACGCTGGAAGGCGGACATCCTCCGCGCGATCATTCCCCCGGTCCGCTAAGCCGTTCGATTGGACGCAGCGTCCGATTCAGGATTGGCCGGCGGCCTTGACGACGCGATTGTCCCGCGCAACGAGCACGCCACCCTTGTAGACTGAACGCCCGGACGGCCGCGCCACCACGGCCTCCTGGATATGCACGGCGTTCAAGGTCACGAAATCGGCCTTGGCCCCCACATGCAGGCCGTAGTCCTCGAGCCTGAGCGCCTTGGCGCCGGCCGCGGTGATCATGTCGAACGCGATCGCGAGCTCCTCATCGGTGTAGAAGCCCGAGCGGTATCCGATCATCATGGCACGGCCCAGCATGTCGCCGTCGCCATAGGGCCACCAGGAGTCGCGGATGTTGTCGTTGCCGCTGAACACCGTGACGCCGGCCTTCCTCAACAGGGCGACCGGAGGGAACGGCCGGCTGCCCGGCGCATTCGTCATAATTGCCACGCCCGAACGCGCCAGACTGTCGGCGGTCTTCTTCAGTACATCGGCGGGAATGTCGCCGAGCCCGTAAGCGTGGCTGACGGTGACGCGGCCCGCCATGCCGAGCGCGCGCGTTCGCGCCGCGATCTGCTCGACCTCGAAGGCACCGAGCATGCCGCCGTCATGAAGATGGATATCGACATCGACGCCGTGCTTTTGCGCAACGCCAAACACGACGTCGAGATGGCCCTCGACATCCCGGTCGAAGCTTGCGGGATCGAGCCCGCCGACGGCATTGGCGCCGAGCTTGATCGCCTCGTCGAGCAGTTGCGGCGTGCCGGGGCTGGTGAGGATGCCGTTCTGTGGAAACGCCACGAGCTGGATATCGATCAAGTCCCTGTATTCCTCGCGAACCCCGAGGATGGTCTCCAGCGACTTCAGCCCCACCGAACCGTCGACCATGACGTGACTGCGCATCTGCGTCGTGCCATGCCCGATGCAGAGGTCGAGCTGGTTCCGCGCGCGCACGTCCATCGGAGCGGCCGCGGCAAGGTTCTCGGCCTGAAACGCCACCCGCTCATGGACGTCGAATCCGTCGGTGCAGGGACGGTGCGGCCGCCAGGTATCGCCGTAAAAACTGGTGTCGAGATGGATGTGGCCTTCGACGAAGCCGGGCACGACCAGCGCGTTGCCGAGATCGACGATCTCGACTCCGCTCGGGCGTTCGCCTTTCGCCTCAATCGCAACGATGCGGCCGCCACGGACCAGCATATCGCGGCTGGCGCCGTCACCGAACCGGGCGTTGATGAAGAGTTTGTCGGCTGGCATCGGATCTGTTCCTCTTGTCGCTTGCGTCGCATGCAGATCGCGCGGCTCTCCATGCCTTGCCTAACATGGTCAGAGGAATAATACTCCGCTCGCACAAGCAGACAAGGAACCTCGCACAAGCAGACAAGGAACCGAGAGCGTTGCCGGAGATTGCAAGCGGGGAACAGTTCGATGTCAAGCGCGCAGCCTTTGCCGCGACCATCGGCAACATGCTGGAGTTCTACGACTTCATCACCTACAGCTTCTTTGCGACCGAGATCGGCCGCACCTTCTTCCCCGCGCACAGCGAATACGGCAGCCTCATGCTGTCGCTTGCGACGTTCGGCGCCGGTTTCCTGACGCGGCCGATCGGCGGCATCGTGCTCGGCATCTTCTCCGACCGGGTCGGACGGCGGCCGGCGATGCTGCTGAGTTTCGCGCTGATGGGCGGCGCGATCCTGACCATCGCGCTGACGCCGTCCTATGCCGCGATCGGCATTGTGGCGCCGATCATCGTGATCCTTGCGCGGATGGTGCAAGGATTTGCGCTGGGCGGCGAGGTCGGGCCGACCACGGCCTATCTGATCGAGATCGCTGCACCGAGGAACCGCGGCCTCGTGGTCGCCTGGCAGCCTGCCAGCCAGGAGATCGCGGCGACGGTGGGCGCGCTTGTCGGTGTCATCCTGAGCAGCACGATGGCGCCCGACATGCTGCAGACCTATGGATGGCGCGTCGCGTTCCTGCTCGGGGCGGTTTGTCTGCCGTTCGGCATCTGGATGCGCCGCACGCTGCCGGAAACCGTCTCGCATGGCGAGCACGTCGGTGGGCAGGTCGAACGCTCGAGCCATGTCGCGCTGGCGCGGCGGCATCTTCGCGTCATCGTGCTGGCGGTGATGATCCTGGCCAGCGGCACGATCTCGACCTATGTGACGCAATACATGACGACCTACGCCAAGAATACGCTGCATGTGTCGCCGTCGCTGGCGTTCACGGTATCGCTGGTCAGCAACGGACTGCAGATCATCGGCGCGGTGCTGGGCGGCTGGCTTGCCGACCGGCTCGGCCGCAAGCCGATCATGATCTGGCCGCAGCTGGTCGTGCTGGTGCTGACCTATCCGGCCTTCCTGTGGATCGTCCAGGACCCCGGCGCGTGGTCGCTGCTGTTCGGCTTCGGCATCCTGTCGTTCATCGGATCGCTGCCGTTCACCGCGTTCTATGCCGCCTTCACCGAAGCGCTGCCGCAGAGCATTCGCGGCGGCGTGTTCGCCACGATCTACGCGGTCGCCATCGCGACGTTCGGCGGCACCGCGCAACTCGTGGTCACGTGGCTGCTGCACGTGTCAGGCGATCCGCTGGCGCCGTCCTGGTATCTTCTGCTCGCGGCGGCGGTCGGCATCGTGGCCATGAGCCTGATGCCCGAGACCGCCCCGGTGAAGGTCGGCGAGAAATAACGCCGGCAGACGCGCTCAATCCATGTCGCGAAAGGCGTGGCCGTTGGCCTCGATTTCCTTCACGAGCTGCGGCGGCAGATTGGCCTGCGCCGAGGTGCCGTCGAACACCCAGTCCTTGGCGTCGGCAAGGTCGGGAAGGCCGGCGCCCTTGCGGACGTAGAGACCGACCGATGCCTTCTTCGGATTGATGTAGAGATCGTAGTCCATTGCGCGCCTCCTCTCCGTTTCACGTTTGGCGGAAGCTCCGGCAACGGCCGGAGACTTCCCGGATAGGTCAACGCCGGCAAGACTAGGCGGGTTTCTTCGCCTCCGGCGCAAGCACCACCGACGCTTCGCTCGTCAGCATCAGGAAGGTGATGGTCTCCTGGAAATACAGCTGAACCGATTTCGCCGAGTGGCTGAGATAGCCGATCGAAAGATCCTGGCCGATCGAGAGCTGGAAATCGCCGCCGCGGGTGGTCAGCAGGACGCCACCCTCGATCGCGGGCGCCCAGATGATCTTGCCGTCGATCAGGCGCTGGATGTGCTGCAGCACCGGATAGCCGTCGTCGGTCGCCCCACCGATCGCGGTATAGGGCTCGGTGCCGAGCAGCAGCGTATAGGGACCGTTGACGCCGGCAAGCCGCAACTGGCTGACCGCCTGCGCGACCACGGCGGGATAGTTCTTGACGCTCGACGGCAGCGTCAGCACCGGGTTGCTGGTGCCCTGACGGATACCCTCAATGCCGGCGGCCGCGTAGCCGTCGAACACCGCGCGATCCTCGGCGAAGGCAATCTTGCGCGCAGCTTCCTTGAGCGGATCCCAGTCGGAATCATTCGCGCCGCGCTCGACATCGTCGATCGCCTGGCGCGAGAGCTCGAACGGCACGCGCAGTTCGACCAGCGCGCGAACGTCGCGTTGCGTCGCCTCGACCCCGTCGCCCGACGCTGCAATCTTCTTGAGATGACCGGTGCCGACCGCGGAGAAATCCGTTCCCTTCGGACCGTCGACGTCGACGACACGGCGCGCCGCCAGATGGCGCTTCAACGTGCGTGAGGCCTCCTCTTCGATCTGGGCCCATGCCGCGTCCGAGATAGGGGCGAGTCCCCGATGAAGATTATTCATGTCCAGCCTCTCCTTTCAGTGAGCCGATCCCGAGCGAGCCGTCGGACGGCGGTATTCCTGGTGCAGGTGTGTCGCGAGCCCCGGCGTCATCCGGAGACGGCTCGGCGGGCGAAGGTGCCGGCGCCTCGCTCGCGACATCCTCCAGAAAGGTCGCCGACGGGACGAAGAACAGCATGCCGGTGACGGCGCGGCTGAAGTCGAGCAGGCGGTCGTAGTTGCCCGGTGGCTTGCCGACGAACATGTTCTCGAGCATTTGCTCGATCCGCTGCGGCGACTTGGCATAGCCGATGAAATAGGTTCCGAACTCGCCCTTGCTGATATTGCCGAACGGCATGTTGTCGCGGACGATATCGAGCTCCTCGCCATTCTCGACGATCGTGGTCAGGGCGTTGTGCGCGTAGCTCGGCTTCACCGCATCGTCGAGCTCGATGTCGGACAGCTTGGTTCGGCCGATGATCTTTTCCTGCATCTCGACCGGCAGCTCGTTCCACTTCTTCAGGTCGTGCAGGTATTTTTGCACGATCACATAGCTGCCGCCGGCGAACGCCGTGTCCTCGTCGCCGATGATGGTGGCGTCGGTGGCCGCCTGGTCCTCCGGATTCTCCGTGCCGTCGACGAAGCCGAGCAGGTCGCGTTCGTCGAAATATTTGAAGCCGTGCACCTCGTCGGAGGTCGCAACCGCATCGCCGAGCCGCGTCACGATCTGGGTCGCCAGCTCGAAGCACAGATCCATCGGCACGGCGCGGATGTGAAACAGCAGGTCGCCCGGCGTTGCGACGGCGTGGTGGACGCCGTTGATCTCGCGGAACGGATGCAGGCCTTTCGGCTTCGGCGCACCGAACAGCCGGTCCCATGCGTCGGAGCCGATGCCCATGACGCATGACAGCCGGCCCTCGAGATCGCGGAAGCCCACCGCACGCAGCAGCGCGCCCAGGTCAGCGCACAGCGACCGCACCACCGCGTCATATTCCGGATTGGGCTTGATCGTGACCGCAAGGAAGATGGCCGCGCGCGTCAGCTTCGCAGCGACCGGTTGCGGAACGGCTGATGGCACGCATGTCTCCTTGACTAAACGGCACTTCCACGAGGACAAAAGGCAGGCGCTGGACGCCGGATCGGCGTCCAGACAGGGGCAGAGGAGCATGCCACTGGAACCTTTACAAGGGCTCGAATGGCTCACGCTCTTGCAGAGGTGCCTGCCTCAATCGACGGGCTTGCCGGACTTCTCTTCCTCGAGGGTCACCGCGATCGCGGCGTTGGCCGAGAGCCGAACCTTGGAGCCTTCGACACCCGCCACGAAGCCGAGCTCGATGAAGTGGTGATGGCCCCTGTGGAAGCCGTCGCTCTCGCTTTTCTTGAGCTTGATGCGGTTGCCCTCGACGTGATCGACGGTGCCGACATGCACGCCATCGGCGCCGATGACCTCCATGTTGTCCTTGATCTTGTGCTGCGTCATGGCGCTCTCCTGGTTGCAGGTCAGCTTGTATATTCGGCTTGCATATGATGCCGGCAGACGACGCGGCGATGACAGCGCGTCGTGGGCAATCCGGCCTGTCTCACACCGGTTCGAATTCGTCCGCCGCTGCGTTTTCCGGCTTCTTACCGTTGAAGGTGAGGCCGGCCCTGGTGGCCGAGAGCTTCACCTCTGAGCCGTCGCGCACGTCGCCGGAAAGGATCATCTCCGCCAGCGGATCCTGTACGCTGCGCTGGATCACCCGCTTCAGCGGGCGGGCGCCGTAAGCCGGATCCCAACCCTTCTCGGCGAGCCAGTCGCGCGCCTTCGGGTCGAGCTCCAGCTCGATCTTGCGATCCTCGAGCAGCTTGCGCAGCCGCGAGAACTGGATCTCGACGATGCGGCCCATGTCGCTCTTCTGCAGCCGGTGGAACAGGATGATCTCGTCGATCCGGTTGAGGAATTCGGGCCGGAAGTGCGCCCGTACCATGTTCATCACCTGCTCGCGCACCGCGCTCGTGCTCTGACCTTCTGGCTGGTTGACCAGATATTCGGCGCCGATGTTCGAGGTCATGATGATCAGCGTGTTGCGGAAATCGACGGTGCGGCCCTGGCCGTCGGTCAGGCGGCCGTCGTCGAGCACCTGCAGCAGTACGTTGAAGACGTCGGGATGCGCCTTCTCGATCTCGTCGAACAGCACCACCTGATATGGCCGCCGCCGCACCGCTTCGGTCAGGGCACCACCCTCATCATAGCCGACATAGCCGGGCGGCGCGCCGATCAGCCGCGAGACCGAGTGCTTCTCCATGTATTCGGACATGTCGAGGCGGATCATCGCGGTCTCGTCATCGAACAGATATTCGGCAAGCGCTTTCGCGAGCTCGGTCTTGCCGACGCCGGTGGGACCTAAGAACATGAACGAGCCGATCGGCCGGTTGGGGTCCTGCAGGCCGGCGCGGGCGCGGCGCACCGCGGTCGACACCGCGCGGACGGCCTCGGCCTGGCCGACGACGCGCTTGCCGAGCATCTCCTCCATGCGCAGCAGCTTGTCCTTCTCACCCTCCAGCATCTTGTCGACCGGCACGCCGGTCCAGCGCGACACCACCTGCGCGATATTGTCGGCGGTCACGGTCTCGCTGGTGGACGAGGTCTCGCTGGCCTCGACCGCCGCGAGCTTCTTCTCGAGCTCGGGAATGCGGCCATAGGCCAGCTCGCCCGCCTTCTGGAATTCTCCCTTGCGCTGCGCATTGGCGAGCTCGGTACGCAACTGTTCGAGTTCGCCCTTCATCTTCTGCGCATCGGAGAGCTTGCTCTTTTCCGACCGCCATTTCGAAGTCATATCCGCCGATTTCTTTTCCAGGTCGGTGAGATCCTTCTCGAGCGTCTGCAGGCGACTCTTGGAGCCGAGATCGGTCTCCTTCTTCAGCGCTTCCTGCTCGATCTTGAGCCGGATGATCTCGCGGTCGAGCGAATCGAGTTCTTCCGGCTTGGAATCGACCTGCATCTTCAGTCGCGCCGCGGCCTCGTCCATCAGGTCGATGGCCTTGTCGGGCAGGAAGCGGTCGGTGATGTAGCGGTTCGACAGCGTGGCAGCGGCGACCAGCGCCGAATCCGCGATGCGCACGCCGTGATGTTGCTCGTATTTGTCCTTCAAGCCGCGCAGGATCGAGATGGTGTCCTCGACCGTCGGCTCGGAGACGAACACCGGCTGGAAGCGCCGCGCCAGCGCTGCATCCTTCTCGACATGCTTGCGGTATTCGTCGAGCGTGGTGGCGCCGATGCAATGCAGTTCGCCACGGGCGAGCGCAGGCTTCAACAGGTTGGATGCGTCCATCGCACCGTCGCCCTTGCCGGCGCCGATCAGCGTGTGCATCTCGTCGATGAACAGGATGATGCCGCCTTCGGCCGAGGTCACTTCCTGCAGCACCGCCTTGAGCCGTTCCTCGAACTCGCCGCGATACTTTGCGCCGGCGATCAGCGCGCCGAGATCGAGCCCGAGCAGCGCCTTGTCCTGCAGGCTTTCCGGCACGTCGCCGTTGACGATGCGCAGCGCGAGGCCCTCGACGATCGCGGTCTTGCCGACACCGGGCTCACCGATCAGCACGGGATTGTTCTTGGTCCGCCGCGACAGCACCTGGATGGTGCGGCGGATCTCCTCGTCGCGGCCGATCACCGGGTCGAGCTTGCCGTCGCGCGCGGCCTGGGTGAGGTCGCGGGCATATTTCTTCAGCGCGTCATAGGCGTTCTCGGCCGATGCGCTGTCGGCGGTGCGGCCCTTGCGCAGCGCGTTGATGGCCGCATTCAGGTTCTGCGGATTGACACCGCCCTTGGCGAGCAGCTTGCCGGCCTCGCTGTCCTTGTCGGCTGCGAGCGCCTGCAGCAGGCGCTCGACCGAGACGAAACTGTCGCCGGCCTTGTCAGCGGCCTGTTCCGCCGCGGCGAAGGCGCGCGCGGTCTCGGGCGCGAGATAAATCTGTCCCGAGCCGGCGCCGCTGACCTTCGGTACCTTCGCCAGCGCGTCTTCGGTCGCCTTGAGGATCGCGCGCGAATTGCCGCCGGCGCGGTCGATCAGGCCCGGCCGCGAGGCCCTCATTGTCGTCGAGCAGCACCTTCAGGATGTGCAGCGTCGAGAACTGCTGATGCCCCTCGCGCATCGCGAGCGATTGCGCCGACTGAATGAAGCCGCGAACGCGATCAGTATATTTTTCTATGTTCATCGTGGCACCTCAAGCAACGCAGGCTCGTCGAGATCCATTATGCCACGCAGTTCCGTCGGCGACAGATGGCGGAACGATGACATCCATCATGCAACAGCCCCGTGCAATTGCGCCGGCGGAAAACCGCGGGCCAAAGGCTGCCGCATCTCGCATCGTGTGGTCCTTTCAGGAGAGTGTCAATCGCGGAGCGCGCTCGCTGGGATGCTGCGGTTAAGCCGTTGCGAGGGCTGATGTTCGTCGCTGGCACTCATCGGGAGGCACTGCTACGGCCGCGCCGGCAAGCCGGGTGCACGCATCGCGCTGATTACGGTTCGATGGATCGCCGGGCTCGCGAAGCGAGTGTTGGATGAGCATCGACCGCTGTGATCGTACAAAGGCCCAGGTCATGATCGGGACACGTTTTCGGAATCGATCGCGTCGCGTTTCGTGTCGCTCGCTCGCTGATACAGAGAAGCAACGCGCGATGTTCCACTGAATCGCGCAACGTTGCATCACGGCGCGCTCTGAACCGACCGTGAATAGCCGGATGAGCGCGTTTCCGTTTGCGTCGATGCGTTTCAGGCTGGTGTAAGGTCAAGGCGCTAGCGATGAAGTGTGTCGGTGCATTGCCGACGCACGGAACTTTTGTTCCGTCTCACGTTGAACGTGCTCATCGAAGAGGCTCCCAATGACAACTCGTCTCCTTTCGACCGTGTCGTGTGCAGCGATTACCACGGCGCTGTTCTATGCGACTGCGGTGCCCGCAATCGCGCAGGATGCGGCATGCGCGCCGGTCTCTGCCGTCGAGACCGCGCCGCCGCCGTTGCCGACCTACGATCAGCCGCCGGTGCCTGGTCCCGGCTATATGTGGTCGCCGGGCAATTGGTCGTGGGACGAGGATCGCGGCGATTACTACTGGGTGCCGGGCACCTGGGTGCAGCCGCCGCGGGTCGGGCTGCTGTGGACACCTGGTTATTGGGGCGCGTTCGGCGGCGGCTTCATTTTCCATCAGGGCTACTGGGGTGATCGCGTCGGCTTCTACGGTGGCATCAATTACGGCTTCGGCTACGGCGGGTCGGGCTATGAAGGCGGCCGCTGGGATCACGGCAACTTCTTCTACAATCGCACCGTGAACAATCTGCAGGGTGCGCGGATCACCAACGTCTACGAGAAGAACGTCACGATCAATCAGACCACCGTCAACAACGTCAGCTACAATGGCGGCCGCGGCGGCATCGAGGTGCGGCCGACGCCGGCCGAGCGCGCGGTCGCCAAGGAGCAGCACTTCGCGGCGACGCCGTTGCAACGCAAGCAGGTCGAGACCGCAAGCCAGGATCCGAGCCTGTTCAAGCGGACCAACAATGGCGTGCCCGCTGTTGCCGCAACGGCGCGTCCCGGCGAATTGAAGGGACCGGGCGTGGTTCGCGCGCGGCCGGCCGGCGAGGCAGTGCCGGCCAACGCCGCACGGCCGGCGGCCGGGGAGCCGGGGCACCCGGGAGCCGCACCCGCACCCGCAACAGCACCGGCTGCCTCCCATGCGCTCCCGGTCCCGGGAAAGGAGCTTCCGGCGGCGCATCCGCCCGTCGAGGCGAACAAGCCCGCGGCCGAGGAGAAGCGCGTGGCACCTGCTCCCGAGACCAAGGCCGAGCCGCATCCTGCCGCGCCGGCGCCTGCCGGATCCCACGCGCTTCCGGTTCCCGAGAAGGGCGTTGCGGCGCATCCGCCCGCCGAAGTGAACAGGCCCGCGGTCGAAGAGAAGCGCGCAGCGCCTGCCGCCGAGCCTAAGCTTGAGCCGCATCCTGCAGAAGCGGCGCGGCCTGCCGTGCAGGAGAAGCGGCCCGAAGAGGTGCGCAAGGAAGAGCCGCGTCCCGAGCCTGCAGCGAAGCCCGTCGCGCGGCCTGAGCCAGCGAGGCCCGAAGCGCGACCGGAGCCAGCAGCAAAGCCGCAAGCGCACCCGGAGACGATGGCGCGCCCTGAGCCGCATCCGCAGCCGCAGGCCGCCCATCCCCAGCCGGCGGCACGGCCGGAGCCGCACGCCGCTCCGCATGCTGCGCCTGCGGCAGGTCATCCCGCAGAGGAGAAGCGGCAGGAGCAACACTAAGGCACGTCCGCGCTCCGCTGGCTCGTTCCGGCGGAGCGCGGTATTGTTCCGCCTGTGCAAGCGATCATCACGGGAGGTTGGTCATGGCACAGAGTCACGGTGGCGATGGACAGCTCGACGATGGCAAGCCGCGTTTGAGCGAGGACGATATGCAGCGCGCCCTGCTCGGTCCGCGGGGCGTGCCAGGCAAGGCGGATACCGCCAAGATGACGCCGCAGCAGCAAAAGAACATGCCGAACTATCTGGACCCCGGACATACATCTTAACTTGTCATGTGAGGTGAGCGCATGCTGCGTCGGCCGCTTCCGGGCGGCGCGCCTGCGCACTTGCAAATCGCCTGCTTTTGCGCCCTCATGATTGCAGGTGCACTCACGGTGTTGCGGAGCAGGTTGTGAGAAATCCGTACGAGGTTCTTGGCGTTGCCCCGACGGCGTCTGCGGCCGATATCCAGAAGGCCTATCGAAAGCTGGCGAAGAAGCTGCACCCGGACCTCAATCCGGGTGACAAGGCGGCCGAAGACAAATTCAAGGAAGTCGCTGCTGCGAACGATCTGCTCTCGGATGCCGAGAAGCGCAAGCGCTTCGACGCCGGCGAGATCGATGCTGATGGCGCCGAGCGGCCGCAGCATCGCTACTACCGGGATTTCGCCACCGCGGATGCGGGGCATTCCTATGCCGACAGCTCCGGCTATGCCGACTACATGGACCAGGACGACGCCTTCGCCGAATTGCTCCGGCGCAGCGAGCAGGCGCGCGCCAACCGGCGTGGCCGCGATTTGCATTACGCTCTCGCGATCGACTTCGCGGAATCGATCACCGGTGCGAGCAAGCGGCTGACGCTTCCCGACGGTGGTACGCTCGACGTGACGATCCCACCGGGGCTCGTCGATGGCCAGATCATTCGTCTGCGCGGCAAGGGCATGCCCGGCAGCGGCAAGGGCGGTCCCGGCGATGCGCTGATCGAGGTGGAAGTTCGCCCCGACCCGCGCTTCACCCGCGAGGGTGACGACATTACGCTGGAACTGCCGATCTCGCTGTCCGAGGCGGTGCTCGGCGGAAAAGTCCGCGTTCCGACGCCGACCGGTGCCGTGACCATGACGGTTCCGAAGGGATCGAACACCGGCACGACCATGCGGTTGCGCGGCAAGGGTGCGCCCCGCGTCGGCGGAGGCCATGGCGACGAGCTCGTCAAGCTCAAGGTGGTCCTGCCCAAGGGACCCGATCCCGAGCTCGAGGCGTTTGTTTCGAACTGGGATCGAAAGGCATTCGATCCGCGCGAGGATGGTGCATCATGAACAAGCAGCAGTTCCTCATCGATGCGGGTCTGGAGGTGCAGACCCTGGAGTTCTGGATCGAGCAGCAATGGCTCGTGCCGGACGAGACCGCCAGCGAGATCAGCTTCTCCGACACCGACGTGGCGCGCGCGCATCTGATCCGCGACCTGAAGGGCGACTTCGGCGTCAACGACGAGGGCATCGACGTCATCCTTCATCTGGTCGATCAGCTGCACGGCCTGCGCCGCGCGTTCGAACAATTGCACAAGGACATCGCGTCACCACCGCGCTAGGCGCCTCACTTGCGATGAACCTCAGCCTTGGGACTCAGCCTTGGGATCAGCCTGGGAGACGATCATGACGGACAAGCCGACGCCGCTGGCGCATGGCGAGATCGACGTTCTTATCCTGCAGGCGCTGGTGCGCAAGCTGATCGCGAAAGGCGTGCTGACGCCGGACGACGTCCGGTCGATGCTGTTCGAGGCCGCCAAGAATCTTGACCTGGTCGGCAGCGAACTGACGACGGAAGCCGCCAACATCATCGTGCAGGAGGATCTGGCGCCGGCATTCCTTGGCGGCTAGCGCATGATCCGGAAAAGTGGAAGCCGGTTTTCCCTCGCGACAGACGCAAAGCGTTTGCGCGGAGATCACGCTCAAACAAAGAGCTCAAATAATGAGGCTTCAGGTCTGGCCGCCGCGGGTGGAGACCAGCCGGATCCGGGTGACTTGGCCGGCATTGCCGGCGAGATAGGCTTGTGCGTCACGCACCAGCCGCTCCACTGCGGCCGCGTCATAGCTCGGATGACGGGTGTTCAGATGCAAGTCGGTCTCGATCTGCATGACGTTTGTCGTGTCCGCGGCGCCGATCTCGACCGAGAACGACACCAGCGATACGTGCGGGCTCTTGAAGGCCATCGCTCGATCTCCCTCATCGCGTGACGCGCGGCGCGCATCGGTACGATGGGTGCAGTCTATCTCAAGCTGCCGAATTTTGCTCGGCCGTTCGCATAGCAGCCGGATGCGCCCTGTCGAGCTCCTCGATCATGCCGCGGGCGATCTCGCGCTCGCCCATGATCACGATGTCGGCGCCTAGTGCCTTGAGATGATCGACCTCGGCGTCGGAATGCGCACGGGCGATGATCTGGATATCGGCATTCGCGGCGCGCGCCTGCTCGACGATCTGGCCGGCCTCGAAGGCTTCGGGAATGGCGATGACCAGCGATCGCGCGCCGGCCGGATTGGTCGCGCGCAGCACGCTGGCGCGCGCGGCGTTGCCCATCAGGGCTTCGATGCCGCGCTCCTTGAGCTTGGCGACCATGTCGTCGGACGCCTCGACCGCGAGGAACGGCGCGCTGCGTTGATGCAGCGCATCGCCGACGATGCTGCCGACCCGGCCGTAGCCGACCAGGATGGTGTGATCCTGCAATTCGGTGACCGGGATTGGTTCAGAAGCTGCGGCAGTTGGCGAGGAAGCCTGCGGCTTCTCGAGCCGCGACGTCAGCCAGTCGACCACCGCGAACACCAGCGGGTTGAGCATGATCGAGAAGATCGCGCCCGCCAGGATCAGGTCGCGACCGGCCTTCGGCAGCAGATCGAGCGCAACGCCGAGTTCGGCCAGGATGAAGGAGAATTCGCCGATCTGGGCGAGACTCGCCGAGATCATCAGGGCGGTTGCCAT
The DNA here is from genome assembly GCF_054056795.1 of Bradyrhizobium sp. USDA 3315. Taxonomy (NCBI): domain Bacteria; kingdom Pseudomonadati; phylum Pseudomonadota; class Alphaproteobacteria; order Hyphomicrobiales; family Nitrobacteraceae; genus Bradyrhizobium; species Bradyrhizobium sp. USDA 3315. The sequence goes on from NZ_JBSRYP010000001.1 coordinate 3,979,490, forward strand.
CGGATGACGGAACAGCACGACGATCAGAAGGGCGGCGATCGACTTGCCGACCACGATGACGAACAGCGTCGCTGCGAACGGCCAGGGCTCGCGAACCACGCTGAGTGGATCGAACAGCATGCCGACGGAGACGAAGAACAGCACCGCGAACGCATCGCGCAGCGGCAGGGTCTCCTGGGCCGCGCGCTGGCTGAGCGGCGATTCCCGCAGCATCATTCCGGCGAAGAAGGCGCCGAGCGCCAGCGAGACGCCGAACAGCTTGGTCGCGCCGAACGCGATGCAGAGCGCGATCGCGAGTACGGTCAGCCGGAACAGCTCGCGCGAGCCGGTATGCGCGATGTAGTGCAGGACCCACGGGATCAGCCGACGCCCGACCACCAGCATGAGCGCGATGAACACGGCGATCTTGATCAGCGTCAGCACCAGTACGCTGGTGAGCCCGAGACCGAAGCGGGCCGCGAGCGGGTCGGAGGTAAGCGCTGTGCCATCGCCGCCCTGCAAGCTCGCCACCGCCGGGAACAGCACCAGCGCCAGCACCATGGCGAGGTCTTCGACGATCAGCCAGCCGACCGCGATCTTGCCGCGTTCGGTGTCCATCAGGCGGCGCTCCTGCAGTGCGCGCAACAGCACGACGGTACTTGCGACCGACAGCGCGAGGCCGAACACGAGACCCGCGCCGACGGTCCAGCCCATCAAGAGCGCGAGGCCGAGGCCCATCAATGTGGCGACTGCAATCTGCGCTATCGCGCCGGGCACCGCGATCGCGCGCACCGACAACAGATCGTTCAGCGAGAAATGCAGGCCGACGCCAAACATCAGGAGAATGATACCGAGCTCCGCGAGCTCGGTTGCCAGCGCCTGATCGGCAACAAAGCCGGGTGTGAAGGGACCGACGGCCACGCCCGCGAGCAGATAACCGACCAGTGGCGGAACCCGAAAGCGCTGGGCGATGGTTCCGAAGACAAAAGCGAGGCCGAGGCCCGCGACGACGGTCGCGATCAGAGGTGTGTCATGCGGCATTTCGCCTTGTCGCACAGCATCCCTGGCGGTGCACCGCGACCATTTGAGGCGCGGCATTCCGCGCGGAAACCGTGATCTATTGCTCATGGCGTGAGCATATGATCTCATGTCGGGATGGATCCGCGGCTTCCCGAGACCGATCTCGTCATCTTCGACTGCGACGGCGTGCTCGTCGACAGCGAGGAATTGAGCTGCCGCTGTCTCGCCGAGGCAATGGTCCAGGCCGGCATCGGGATGAGCACCGAGCGGGCGCTCGAACTCTTTCTCGGCCGCAGCACCGCGGCCGTGGTCGACTACTGCCGGGGCGTCGGAAAGCCGTTGCCCGAGACGTTTCTGCCTGACCTCGCGCTGCAGGTTCGTGAGACCTTCCGCTCCCGGCTGAAGCCGATCGCCGGCATCGCGGCGGTGCTCGAGGAATTGCGGCTGCCATATTGTGTCGCCTCATCGAGCGATCTCGAGCGGGTGAAGTTTTCGCTGGAGCTGACCGGCCTCGCTGCCAGCTTCGGGCCGCGGCTCTACACCGCGCAGATGGTCAGGCACGGCAAGCCGGCCCCTGATCTGTTCCTGCATGCGGCAAGCGCCATGGGCGCCGCGCCGCGCCGCACGCTCGTGATCGAAGACAGCGTCAGCGGCGTGATGGCCGCGAAGGCGGCGGGCATGAAAGTGTGGGGATTTGTCGGCGGCGCCCACTATCGGTTGGCGGATGGCAGTGCTCTGCTGCGGCAAGCGGGGGCGGATCGAATCTTCGCCGCGATGACGGATTTCTGGATGGAAGGCTGACGCAAGACGATGGCTGCGCCCGACAACGAAAAGTCTCGCCTCGACGATGCGGCGCGCGCCGGCTGGCTGTATTTCATCGCGGGCCACACCCAGGATGAGATTGCGAAAATGCTGCAGGTGTCGCGCGCCTCGGCGCAGCGCCTGGTGTCGCTGTGCCTGGCGGAGCGGCTGATCACGTTTCGCCTCGAACATCCCATCGCGGCCTGCATGGAGCTGGCCTCCCGGCTGAAGGCGCGGTTTGATCTGGTGCATTGCGACGTCGTGCCGACCGATCCGGCGGCGCCGCTGTCCAATGCAGGGATCGCCGAGCGCAGCGCCAATCTGCTGGAGACGACGCTGCGCGCGGAGACGCCTGTCATCGTCGCGCTCGGCACCGGCCGCGCGGTGCGCGCCGCGGTCGAGCGGGTCTCGCCGATCGAGCGGCCCGATCACCAGATCGTCTCGCTGGTCGGCAACATCTCCGCCGACGGCTCGGCGAGCTTCTACGACACGGTGGGACGGCTCGCCGACCGCACCGGCGCGCGCCATTACCCGATGCCGCTGCCGTTCCTGATGTCGAGCGAGGACGAGCGCAACCGCATGGTGCGCATCGACCCGATCGCGCGGGTGAGGGCGGTCGCCGCCAAGGCCGATCTGCGGCTGATCGGCATCGGCCAGATGGACCAGAAGGCCCAGGTCCATGTCGACGGCTTCGTCACCCGCGAGGAACTGCTGGAGATGATGCGGCTCGGCGCGGTCGGCGAGGTGACCGGCTGGGCCTATGACGCCAAGGGCCGTCTGATCAAGGGCGGCACCAACAAGCGGCTGACCAGCATTCCGCCGCAGATCCCAGCGGAAGCGACCACGATCGCCGCGGCGGTCGGCGGCGCCAAGGTGCCCTCGATCAAGGCCGCATTGGCGGGCCGGGTGATCAACGGCCTCATCACCGATGAGGCCACCGCGCGCGCGGTGCTGGATCGTTAGGCGCCACGAGTCGTACTTCACCTCGCCCCGCTTGCGGGGAGAGGTCGGATCGCATCGGAGATGCGATCCGGGTGAGGGGGAGTCTCCGCGCATTCGTCCGCTTCGTATGCGCGGAAAGAGCCCCTCACCCCAACCCTCTCCCCGTAAGAACGGGGCGAGGGAGCGCAGTCCCGCTGTGGCCGCAAATCAAGTTGCCTTCTGGGTCTCAGCGCCCTTCTTCATCTCCGCAGACACCTCCATTCCAGCGTGCAGTGGAACCCCGCAAACGCGCGGGACGGCGCTCCCGCGTGCTTGACAAAGTTTGGCGATGGAGTGAACATACGCTCAACACGTGGGCATATGCTCAACGTGACATAAGGGAGGTCACCTTGAAAAACGTCCTTTGCGCCGTTGCGGGCGCGGCTGCTGTTTTGATCTCTGCCCCCTCGATCGCCCAGACCACGCTGACGGTGGCGACCGTCAACAATGGCGACATGATCCGCATGCAGGGGCTCACCAGCGAATTCACCGCGAAGAATCCCGACATCACCGTCAAATGGGTGACGCTCGAGGAGAACGTGCTGCGCCAGCGCGTGACCACCGACATCGCCACCAAGGGCGGCCAGTTCGACGTGCTCACCATCGGCACCTATGAGGTGCCGATCTGGGCCAAGAAGAACTGGCTGGTGCCGCTCGACAAGCTCGGCGCCGATTACGACGTCGGCGACCTCCTGCCCAAGATCAAGGATGCGGTCTCGGTCGACGGCAAGCTCTATGCCGCGCCGTTCTACGGCGAGAGCTCGATGGTGATGTATCGCACCGACCTGTTCGACAAGGCCGGCCTGAAGATGCCGGAGAGCCCGACCTGGGACTTCGTGGTCGACGCCGCCAAGAAGCTGACCGACAAGTCCGCCGGCGTCTACGGCATCTGCCTGCGCGGCAAGGCCGGCTGGGGCGAGAACATGGCGTTCCTGACCGCGATGGCGAATTCCTTTGGTGCGCGCTGGTTCGACGAGAAGTGGGAGCCGCAGTTCAATTCGCCGGAATGGAGGAAGACGCTGACGACCTATGTCGACCTGATGAAGCAGGCCGGCCCTCCCGGCGCCTCTTCCAACGGTTTCAACGAGAACCTCGCGCTGTTCAACGCCGGCAAATGCGCGATGTGGATCGATGCCACCGTGGCGGCGTCGTTCGTCAGCAATCCGAAGGAATCCACGGTCGCCGACAAGGTCGGCTTTGCGCTGGCGCCGAACACCGGGCTCGGCAAGAACGCCAATTGGCTGTGGGCGTGGAGTCTCGCGGTCCCCGCCGGCTCGAAGAAGGTCGAGGCGGCCGAGAAGTTCATCGCCTGGGCGACCAGCAAGGACTACACCAAGCTCGTCGCCGCGAAGGAAGGCTGGGCCAACGTGCCGCCGGGCACGCGCACCTCGCTGTACAACAACCCCGACTATCTGAAGGTCGCCCCCTTCGCCAAGCTGACCTTGGCCTCGATCGACGCCGCCGATCCGAACAAGCCGACGGTGAAGCCGGTGCCTTACGTCGGCGTGCAGTACGCGGCGATCCCTGAATTCCAGGGCATCGGCACCCAGGTGGGCCAGCAGTTCTCCGCGGCGCTGTCCGGCGCGACCACCGTCGATGCGGCGCTCACCGCTGCGCAGTCCGTGACCGAGCGCGAAATGAAGCGCGCGGGTTATATCAAGTAGAGCACGCCGGAACCAAAGCCAGGGCGCGTCGAACGCCTTGGCCGCCCGACCAGCTTAGACCTCCCGAGCTGGGCCACTTGCGACCATCCTGTCCCGCAGCGGGATGGTCGCTCCTTTCCTTGAGAAGGAGGCGGGGATGGCGACCCAGCAGACCCAACTGCTTGCACGCACGCTGCTCACGCCCGCGGTGGCGCTGCTGTTCATCTGGATGATCGTGCCGCTGGCGCTCACGATCTATTTCGCGACCCTGCATTACAATCTGCTCGATCCCGGCTCTGAATCATTCGTTGGGCTGGAGAATTTCCGCTACTTCCTGACCGATCCGGCCTTCCTCGCCTCGTTGCAGAACACGTTGGTGCTGGTCGGCTCGGTGCTCGCGATCACGATCATCCTCGGCGTGCCGCTGGCGCTGCTGCTCGACCAGCAGGTGGTCGGGCTATCGATCGTCCGGCTGATGGTGATCGCGCCGTTCTTCGTGATGCCGACGGTGAGCGCGCTGGTCTGGAAGAACCTGTTGATGCATCCGGTGTCGGGCCTGTTCGCCTGGATCGCGCATCTGTTCGGGCTGCCGGCGATCGACTGGTTCAACGACGCGCCGCTGTTCTCGGTGATCCTGATCATCTCCTGGCAATGGCTGCCGTTCGCAACCCTGATCCTGCTCACCGCGCTGCAATCGCTCGACGAGGAGCAGAAGGAGGCGGCCGAGATGGACGGCGCGAGCGCGATCTCGACCTTCATCTACATCACGCTGCCGCATTTGGCGCGCCCGATCACCGTGGTGATCCTGATCGAAACCATCTTCCTGCTCACGGTGTTCGCGGAGATCTTCGTCACCACCGGCGGCGGCCCCGGCCTGCAGACCACCAACATCGCCTTCCTGATCTATTCGCAGGCGCTGATCCAGTACGACGTCGGCAGCGCCTCGGCGGGCGGCCTGGTCGCGGTGGTGCTCGCCAACATCGTCGCCTTCTTCCTCGTTCGTATCGTCGGCCGGAATCTGGAGGCGTAACGTCATGGCGCGGATGGTCACGACACGGCGCAAGGTGATCTCGACGGTGGCGGCCTGGCTGGTCGGCTTCCTGATCTTCTTCCCGATCCTCTGGATGGTGCTGGCGAGCTTCAAGACCGAGCTCGAAGCGTTCGCGATCCCGCCTTCGTTCCTGTTCTTCCATTGGACCACCGAGAACTACGCCACGGTGCAGGAGCGCAGCGACTATTTCCATCACGCGCTCAACTCGATCATTATCGCCGGCGGCTCGACCTTGATCGCGATGCTGATCGCGATCCCGGCGGCGTGGTCGATGGCGTTCTCGCCGACCAAGCGGACCAAGGACGTGCTGCTCTGGATGCTCTCCACCAAGATGATGCCGCCGGTCGGCGTGCTGGTGCCGATCTATCTGATCTACCGCACCTTCGGCCTGCTCGACACTCGCTCCGGCCTGATCTTCATCCTGTGCCTCGGCAATCTGCCGATCGTGATCTGGATGCTGTTCACCTATTTCAAGGAGATCCCCAAGGACATCCTCGAGGCGGCGCGGATGGACGGCGCCACGATCGGGCGCGAGCTGATCTATGTGCTGACGCCGATGGCGGTGCCGGGGCTGGCCTCGACGTTGCTGCTCAATCTGATCCTGGCGTGGAACGAGGCGTTCTGGACCCTCAATCTGTCGACGCTCGAGGCGGCGCCGCTCACCGTCTTCATCGCGTCCTATTCCAGCCCGGAAGGATTGTTCTGGGCGAAATTGTCGGCGGCGTCGACGCTCGCGATCGCGCCCATTCTCGTGCTCGGCTGGTTCAGTCAGCGGCAGCTCGTCCGCGGACTGACCTTCGGCGCGGTCAAGTAGCAGAAAGGCTTTTGCCATGGGTCAGATTACGCTGCAGGGTGTGCAAAAATCGTTCGGGCCGGTCCACATCATCAAGGGCGCCGATCTCGACATCGCCGACGGCTCCTTCGTTGTGTTCGTCGGCCCATCCGGCTGCGGCAAGACCACGCTGCTGCGGCTGATCGCGGGGCTCGAGGATGTCACCGGCGGCGCTATCCTGATCGACGGACGCAATGTCGTCGACGTGCCGCCGGCCAAGCGCGGGCTGTCGATGGTGTTCCAGTCCTACGCGCTCTATCCGCATATGAGCGTGCGCGGCAACATCGCGTTCGGCCTGAAGATGGCCGGCATCGCCAAGGGCGAGATCAACCGCAAGGTCGAGGCGGCCGCGGCGACGCTCAACCTGACACCCTATCTCGACCGCAAGCCGCGCGAGCTCTCCGGCGGCCAGCGCCAGCGCGTCGCGATCGGGCGCGCCATCGTGCGCGAGCCGAAGGCGTTCCTGTTCGACGAGCCGCTGTCCAATCTCGACGCCGCGCTGCGGGTGCAGATGCGGCTCGAAGTGACGCGGTTGCAGAAGCAGCTCGGCACCACGGCGATCTACGTCACCCACGACCAGGTCGAGGCCATGACCATGGCCGACAAGATCGTGGTGCTGAACGGCGGCAAGATCGAGCAATACGGTTCGCCGCTCGAGCTCTATGAGAAGCCTGCCAACCTGTTCGTCGCCGGCTTCATCGGCTCGCCGAAGATGAATTTCGTCACCGGTGAGATCGCGAAGCAGCAGGGCGCCGCGACCATCGGGGTACGGCCCGAGCATTTGAGGGTCGAGCGCGACGGGCAGGGCGGCTGGCACGGCACCGTCTCGGTCGCCGAGCATCTCGGCAGCGACACCTTCCTCTATGTCGACGCCGGACCGCTGGGAATGCTGACCGCGCGCTATGTCGGCGAGCTTGATCTGCATCCCGGCGACCGGGTGTCGCTGATCCCGGATCCGGCGCGCATCCACCGTTTCGACGACAGCGGAAAATCGATTCACGCGTAGAGCATGATCCGGACCCGGAGGGCCGCGTTAGCGCAAAGCGTGAAGCGGTTTTCCGAACGGATCATGCTCAAAAAGAAGCTAAGGAAGAAGAAAATGTACCTCGAAAAATTCAGGCTCGGCGGCAAGACCGCCATCATCACCGGCGCGGGTCAGGGCATCGGGCTCGCTTGCGCCGAGGCGCTCGCCGAAGCCGGCGCCAAGGTCATCATCGGCGATCGCGACGCCAAGGTTGCCAATGACGCGCAGGCGGCGCTGAAGGCCAAGGGCTTTGACGCCGACATCGCGCTGATGGACGTGACGGATTCCGGTCGCGTCGCCGCGGTCGCCGACGAACTGGTCGGCAAGTACGGTAAGGTCGACATTCTCGTCAACAATGCCGGCATCGCCCGCAGCGAGACGCCGGCGGAAACCGTGACCGACGAGCACTGGCTCAACGTCATCGACGTCAACCTGAACGGCACTTTCTGGTGCTGTCGCGCCTTCGGCAATCACATGCTGAAGGCGAAATCCGGCACCATCGTCAATGTCGGCTCGATGTCCGGCTTCATCGTCAACAAGCCGCAGGAACAGTGCTTCTACAACGCCTCCAAGGCCGCGGTGCATCACCTGACGAAATCGCTCGCCGCCGAATGGGGCGCGCGCGGGGTTCGCGTCAACGCCGTGGCGCCGACCTATATCGAGACGCCGCTGAACGCCTTCGTGAAGAACAGCCCCAGAATGTACGACGCCTGGATCGGTGGAACCCCGATGGCGCGGATGGGGCAGGTTGACGAGATCGCCTCCGTGGTGCTGTTCCTGGCGTCCGAGGCGGCCAGCCTTATGACCGGAAGCATCGTTCTGGTCGATGGCGGCTACACTTGCTGGTAGGCTTGCGCCCGGGGATCGTGCTCAACGGAAGATAGAGCGGTCATGCGGCAAGCCTATATCGGGGTGGACGTCGGCAGCACCAGCGCCCGGGCGGGCGTGTTCGACGAGTCGGGGAAGCTGCTCGGGTCGGCCCGGCATCCGATCCGGGTCTGGCACGAGCCCGGCGATATCGTCGAGCAATCGTCCGATGACATCTGGGCGGCCTGCGTCGCCTCCGTGCGCGGTGCGATGCGGGAGGCTGCGGTTGCCGCCGAGCACGTCAAGGGCATCGGCTTCGACGCGACCTGTTCGCTGGTCGTGCTCGACAGAGCGGGCCGGCCGCTCACCGTCAGCCCGTCCGGCGATCCCGCGCGCAATGTCGTGGTCTGGATGGATCACCGCGCGATGGATGAAACCGAATTCGTCAACGCGACCGGCGACAAGGTGCTGCGCTATGTCGGCGGCGCCATCTCGCCGGAGATGGAGATCCCGAAGATCCTCTGGCTGAAGCGGCATCTGCCCGCGACCTTCGAGGCCGCCGGGCATTTCTTCGATCTTGCCGACTATCTCTCATTCCGCGCGTCCGGCTCGCTGGCGCGCTCGACCTGCACGGTCACCTGCAAATGGACCTATGTCGCCGGCGAGGGCGGCTGGAGCGAATCCTTTTTCAAGCGGGTCGGGCTCGAGGCGCTCGCGGCCGACCGTTTTGGGCGGATCGGCAGCGAGATCGTGCCGCCCGGCTCGCCGCTCGGTCGCGGGCTGTCCGAGGATGCCGCGCGCGATCTCGGCCTGCTGCCGGGAACCGCGGTCGGTGCCTCCCTGATCGATGCCCATGCCGGCGGCGTCGGCGCGATCGGCGGCCGCGATGGCTCCGGCGCCGAGGTCGATGTCTGCCAACGGCTCGCCTACATCATGGGAACGTCGGCCTGCATCATGGCGACGACGGTCGATCCCTGCTTCGTGCCCGGCGTCTGGGGTCCGTATTTCGAAGGCATGGTGCCGGGCTTCTGGCTGAACGAGGGCGGCCAATCCGCGGCCGGCGCTGCGATCGATCACCTGCTCAAGTCGCATCCGGCGCATGCCGAGGTTGCGCTCGAGGCGAAGACCGACGGCGTCGACGTCATCGAATATCTCGAGAGGCGCATCCTGGCGCGCAGCGGCAATGCCGGTGCTGCGGCGTTGCTCGCGCGCAACGTTCACGTTCTGCCGGAGTTCCTCGGCAACCGTTCGCCCTATGCCGATCCCGGCTCGCGCGCGGTGATCGCAGGGCTCGATCTCGACACCGACGCGTCGGCGCTGGAGCGGCTGTTCATTGCCGGCCTGTGCGGGCTGGCCTATGGCCTTGCCGACGTCATCGACGCCTTGCAGGCGCATGGCGTCAACGGCAAGACCATCGTGATCGGCGGCGGCGCGAGCCGCAGCCCCCTGGTGCGCCAGATCATGGCCGACACGACCGGCTACACGGTGGCGCTGCCGCAGACCCAAGAACCCGTCTTGCTCGGCGCCGCGATGCTGGGCGCGGTCGCCAGCGGTGCGCACAACTCGATCAATGCGGCGATGGCCGGCATGTCGGCGCTCGGGCGGTTGAGCGAGCCGACCAGGCCGGAGCTCGCCGAGTTCCACCGCAAGAAGCGCGGCGTGCACAAGATGCTGCGAGAGCTTGACCGCGACAGCCGCGAGGCGATGAGGCGGGCGCCCGGCGAAGCGCCGACGTAAGGTTTGCCCCATGCTGCTGAGTTGCGGAGATGCGCTGATCGATTTCCTTCCGTCGAAGACGGCGGATGGACGTGAGGCCTTGACGCCCGCCGTCGGCGGCTCCTGCCTCAACATCGCGATCGGCAGCGCCCGGCTCGATGTTCCCACCGGCTTTGTCGGCGGCATCTCGACCGACACCTTCGGCAGGATGATCGCCGATCATGCCGCGGCGTCCGGCGTCGATCTTCGTCGCGCCACGCGGAGCAATCGCCAGGCCACGCTGGCCTTTGCGCGCGTCACCGGCACCGAGACGCAATACGCCTTCTATGACGCCGACACCGCGTCGCGGAACTGGACCTATCGGCGCGATGCGGTCGCGCTTGACGGCGTCACCTGCGTGCATACCGGCTCGACCACGCTGGTCCATGACAAGGGTGCGGCGGAGACGCTGGCCTTGATCGAGGATGCGCGGCCGAACGTGACGATCTCGCTCGATCCGAACTGCCGACCGAACCTCGTCAAGGACAAGGACGCCTATCGCGCGCGCATGCTGGCGTTCTGCGGCAAGGCCGACATCGTAAAGATGTCCGACGTCGACTTCGCCTATCTGTTCGGTGACGAGGCCCATGCTGCGCGGGCCGAGACGCTGCTGTCGGGCGGCGCATCGCTCGTCGTCATTACGCGCGGCAATGATGGCGCTTGCGCCTGGCATCGCAAGGCAGGACCGATCGCGGCCGAAGCGCCGGTGGTCAACGTCGTCGATACGATCGGCGCCGGCGACAGCTTTCAGGCGGCGCTGCTCGCCGCGTTGCATCGGTTGGACCGGATCGCGCAGCCGCAGTTGCGCGACGTCTCCGCAGCCGAGCTGACCCGTGCGTTGTCCTTTGCCTGCAAATGCGCCGCTTTCACCTGCACGCGGCCCGGCGCCGATCCGCCGCGCAGCCGGGAGTTGCCGGCCGACCATTGGTAAGCCATGCAGGGCCTCAGCCGGCGCGGCGTCCCGCGCGATGCCGTCGCTTGACGCTTAGTCTCATTTTGCGTGCTGCGCCTGCGAAGGCAAATCTGCCCGGCGATGCGTGAAGGCGTCCGAAGCACCCGATATCGCTCGGATTTGATGCCAACCCGCGATCGCTGCATTTCGATCGTGCGAAGTCATGCTGCTTCGGCTTCGCATTGAGCGCATCGGTTGTCTTTGTGAAAGACCGCGCTAACATGGAACCCATCCATCGATACCTGTCGTCGTCTTTTTTGATCGTCTATTGCAGCGCAACCAGGCCATGCAACGGGTTGCGGGCTCGCCAGGGCGACCGGGCCTCGAAGGGAAGTAGCAGACACGCATCCCTAATATTGCAACCAAGAAATAACGGGGGAAGATATGTATGTGAGAGGGATTGCGGCATTCGCCGCCGCGCTCGGCGTTGGCCTGTTGTCGGGCGCCGCCATCGCGCAGGAAGTCAAGCAGGAGAAGCAGTCGGTCCTCGGCAACGCCAATGTTTCTCCGGTGACCCAGGAGCAGCTCAACGCCGCCGACAAGAACAGCAGGGATTTCCTGCTCACCAACGGCAACTATGCCCAGACGCGATTCTATCCGGGCAAGCAGATCAGCCGGGACAATGTGAAGGACCTGCACGTCGCATGGATCTTCCAGACCGACGTCAAGGAATCGCTTGAGACATCTCCGATCGTCGTCGATGGCGTGATGTTTGTCACGACGTCGTTCAGCCATGTCTATGCGCTCGACGCCAAGACCGGTCAGCAGCTCTGGCACTACGCCCACAAGATGGGCCCGATCACGGTTTATTGCTGCGGTCCCAACAATCGCGGCGTCCAGGTGCTCGGCGACCGGGTCTATCTGGCGACGCTTGATTCCAAGCTGATGGCGCTGAATGCCAAGACCGGCGAGGTGGTCTGGACCACCAACATCGCCGATCCCGAGCTCGGCTACAGCGAGACGATGGCGCCGACCGTGGTTAAGGACAAGGTGCTGATCGGAACCAATGGCGGCGAATACGGCATCCGCGGCTTCGTGCGCGCCTATGACGCCAAGACCGGCAAGCAGCTCTGGAATTTCCACACCATTCCGGAGAACTCCGTCGGTGTCTGGGCGACCAAGGATGCCACCGGCCGTGACATGCATCGCAATATCCAGGCCGAGAAGGACATGCTCGCCAAGATCGGCGATCCCTATGCCAAGCTCGGTGGCGGCGTGTGGCAGAACCCGTCGGTCGATCTCGCGACCAACCGGATCTACTTCGTCGTCGGCAACCCGTCGCCCGACCTCGACGGGTCGAACCGGCCCGGCGACAACCTCTACACCAATTCGCTGGTCTCGCTCGATCTCGACACCGGCAAGTATGTCTGCCACTTCCAGTACATCGCCCATGACGTCTGGGACCTCGACGCGGTCAGCCCGACGGTGCTGGTCAACGTCAAGGACAAGAGCGGCAAGACGATTCCCGGCGTCATCCATGCCGGCAAGACCGGGCACATCTATGTGCACGATCGCAAGGATTGCAGCCTGATCCGCTTCTCCGAGGCGATGGTGCCGCAGGAGAACATGTGGGTGCTGCCGACCAAGGAAGGCGCGCGCATGCTGCCCGGCGCCAATGGCGGCGTCGAATGGTCGCCGATCGCAACCGATCCGGGACAGGAGCTGGCCTACGCGATCAATCTGCACCAGCCGATGACCTACCACGTCGAAAGCTCGGCCTATCCGAACGGTAAGCTTTGGCTGGGCGGCGCCTTCAAGGTGATCCCGGGCGAGAAGCAGGCAGGCAACATCACCGCGGTGAACTACAACAACGGCAAGATCAAATGGCAGGTCAACACGCCCGAGCCGATGATCGGCGGCATCCTCGCCACCGCCGGCGGCCTGGTCTTCACCGGCGAAGGCAACGGCAAGTTCGCGGCCTACAATTCGTCGAACGGCAAGGAGCTGTGGAGCTTCCGCGCCGGCGCCGGCGTCAACGCGCCGCCGTCGAGCTACATGGTCGGCGGCAAGCAATATATCGTGGTCGGCGCGGGCGGTAACACCCAGCTCGACTACAAGCGTGGCAACAACATCATCGCCTTCACGCTCGACTGAGCCGGGCCTGATGCATCATCACGCGTGCAAACATTGACGGCGAGGCGGGACCGGTTCGGTCCCGCTTCTGTTTTCTACGGATAAAAGGTCCAGCCACGTCATTGCGAGCGAAGCGAAGCAATCCATTGTGCCGCGTTTGTGGAAGCATGGATTGCTTCGTCGCTCCAGCGCAAAATTGCTTTGCAATTTTGTCGCGAGCTCCTCGCAATGACGGAGGTGGACCGATACTGCGCCTCAGGATGAGCCAATGTTCGGTAGATTGATGATTTGCGGCGCCGCGCTGTTGCTGGTTGCGTCACAGGCGCGCGCGGAGACGATCGAAGAGAAGGCGCAAGTCTGCGCCGGCTGCCACGGCGAGAGCGGCAAGCCCGTCGACAAGACCATTCCGACGATTTGGGGCCAGCAGGCCGGCTATCTCTACATCCAGCTGCGCGATTTCAAGCGCGGCGATCGCAAGAGCGAGATCATGCAGCCGATCGCGGCGCAGTTCGAGCGCGACGACATGCTGGCGATTGCGGAATATTTTTCGCAGAAGCCGTGGCCTGACCTCGGCCAGCCGCGCGCGCCCAAGGACGTGGCGGAGAAGGCGGTCAGCGCCAGCCGCTCGGTCGGCTGCCCGGCCTGCCATCTCGATCGCTTCCAGGGCGACGGCACGGTGCCGCGGCTTGCCGGCATGGGACGGGATTACCTCGCCAAGACCATCGCCGATTTCCGCACCCGCGCGCGCGGCAACAATCCCGGCATGTCCGACCTGATGCTGGCAACGTCGCCCGACGACCTTGCCGCACTGGTGGACTATCTGGCGGGGCTATAGCTGCGGACACTCGTCATGCCCGGGCTTGTCCCGGGCATCCACGTCTTGATATCCAGGCAAAAGAAGACGTGGATGGCCGGGACAAGCCCGGCCATGACACCGAGCAAGTTGCTTCAACGCGGCGTCAGCTCCTCGCGCAGCGCCGACAGGATGGTGAGATCGGCGGCGTGCTTGCCGGCCTTGTCGGCCAGCGCAGGGTCGGCGCCGTGCGCCAGCAGTGTCCTGGCAATCGCCGGATGATTGCCTTCGGCGGCGATCATCAGCGCGGTGCGGCCGCGCGCATCGCGGTCGTCGACCTTGGCGCCGGCGTCCAGCAGATACGAGACGACCTCCAGTGCTTGCGCCTCCGGCACGGTCTCGTCCGGCCCGGCGGCCCACATCAGGAGCGTCAGATCGTTGGCGTAGCGCGCGTTGATGTCGATCTCGCGCGCGAGCAACTGCTTGACGATGCCGAGCTGGCCGCCCGCCGCGGCGTAGACGACCGGCGGCTTGCCGGTGTCGTCTGCCTTGCGGCCGTCGGCGCCGTGCGCCAGCAGCATGCGCACCACCATGTCCCTGCCGGCATAGGCGGCGGCCGCGACCGGGGAGGCGCCGCTGCGTCCGGTGAGATTGACGTCGGCGCCGCGGTCGATCAGGCGCTGCACGATCGCGACATGGCCGCGCTCGGCGGCAAAATACAGCGCGGTCGATCCCGCGAGGTTGCGCGCATCGAGCGGCGCGCCGCGTGCCAGCAGCAGGTCGACCATGGCAAGATGGCTGGAGCGGGCGGCGTGGCTCAGCGGCCTTGCGCCCAGCCGGTCCCGCGCGTCGACCGAGGCGCCGTGATCGAGCAGCTCGGTGGCAAGGTTGATGCAATCGGCATTGGCGGCCGCAAATAGCGACAGCGAGATCTCGATCGCGCTGAGCTGGGCCTTGTCGGTTTCGTATTTGCGGATCAGCTCGCGGCATCGCGCCGGATCGGGCGCCGCGAGGCTGCCGTGCACGCTGCCGGCAACGATCAGCGCGGCGAGGGCGATGCGGCGATACAAGGCGTGGTCCTCCGTCATGCTGACAGCAGCGCCATTCGGTCGAGCGTCGCATGATCCTCCGTCGCTGCCAAGCCGCGCGGCCGGGAAGGGCCCGCCGCGCCGGCCCGGCAGGCCATGCGCCGTCGCGGCTCCGTGGCCTTTCGCCATGCGTCCGAGCCGATGGACTTGCCGCTTGCAGCGCGGCACGATGCGGGCGTCGACCCTATCTGACGCGAGTCCTTGCCCAAATGAGCGACGATCTGTGTCTGCTGTCTGCCGTTGAGCTTCGTGGGCGCATCGCCCGCAAGGAGGTTTCGCCTGTCGAGGTTACGCGCGCGGTGCTCGCCCGTGCCGAGCGGCTGCAACCCGAATTGAACTGCTTCATCACGCTGTGCGGTGACGCGGCGATGGCGCAGGCGAAAGCTGCCGAGCGGCAAATCACGGCTGGCGAGCCGGCCGGTCTGCTCCACGGCATCCCCTTCACCGTGAAGGACATCGTCAACACCAAAGACGTCCGGACGACCTTCGGCGCGGTGCCGTACCGGGACAACGTGCCCGACAATGACGCCGTCGCGGTGGCCCGCCTCCGTGCCCAGGGCGGCATATTGATCGGCAAGACCACGACGCCGGAGTTCGGCAGCAAGTGCCTGACCGACTCGCCGCTGTTCGGGCGGACCCGCAATGCATGGAGTGCCGAGCGGTCCAGTGGCGGCTCCAGCGGCGGCGCGGCGGTGGCCGTCGCGAGCGGCATCGCGCCGCTGGCGGTTGCGACCGATGGCGGCGGCTCCACCCGGATTCCCGCCGCCTGCAACGGTGTGGTCGGAATCAAGCAGAGCAACGGGGTGATCCCGCATAGCCAGGTGCAGGACGCTTTCGGCAACCAGACCTGTGTCACACCGACCACGCGCACCGTTGCCGATACGGCGCTGATGATGCAGGCGATGGCGGGAGAGGATCTGTCGGACCCCTGGTCGATCGGGGTGCCGGTGCCCGACTATCTCGGGCTTGCCGCGCCGCGCGGCGACCTCAAGGGCCGGCGGGTGCTGTTCTGCCTGTCGCCGCCGGGGCGTCCGGTCGCATCCGATGTGGCCGCGTCGTTCAAGGCAAGCCTCGACCGTCTGGCGAGCCTCGGCGCCGCGCTCGAAGAGTTTTCCGGCGACGGCTTTGACATCGAGCCGATCTGGCGTGCGATCAATCACACCGTCTGGCGCACCCGCTTCGAGAAGCTCGCGGCCGATCATCCGGATGATCTCAGCGCAACCTTCCTGAAGCAGCTCGCGCTGGCGGCCCAGGTCAGCGGTGTCGACTACCAGCGGGCGATGTTCGAGCGCACCGCGCTGTTCCGCCGGGTGCAGTCGCTGTTCGCGCGCGGCGATCTCCTGGCGATGCCGACCTTGACCCGGTCGGCGCTGCCGATCGACCAGGACCTGTTCGGCACGATCGAGATCGACGGCCGGAGTTTCGACAGCGTGCGGCCGCACTGGTTTCCCTGGACCATGCTGTTCAACATGACCGGGCATCCCGCCGTCAGCATCCCCGCAGGTTTCGGCCGCGACGGCCTGCCGATCGGACTGCACCTGGTCGGCCGCTTCCGGGCCGATGCCGAACTGTTGCGCGTTGCAGCGTTGTTCGAGGCGGCGAGCGACTTGCTTGGTCGCTGGCCGGCCTGATGTTGTCGGCGCCGCCGGTCGCGGCGTCGCCGGTTTAGCCGGTCTGCCCGGTGCTCGCATTGGCGACGGCGCGCGCGACATTGGCGATCACCTCGTTGCACTTCTCGATGGGAGCACTTGCCCCGGTCAGGTAAGCCGTCACCACGATTGGCTTGCGGCCGGGCGGCCAGAACACGCCGATGTCGTTGTAGGTGCCGCGCTCGCCGGTGCCGGTCTTGTCGGCAATCCGCCAGTCGCGGGGCACGCCGGCACGCAGCCTTGCGTCGCCGGTTTTGTTGGCAACCATCCAGTCGATCAGTTTCTGGCGCGAGGCCGCGGACAGGACATCGCCGAGCAGCACGCGCTGCAAATCCTTCAGCATCGCGACAGGACTCGTGGTGTCGCGTGGGTCGCCGGGCACGGCTTCGTTCAGCTCCACCTCCCAGCGGTCGAGCCGGCTGACATTGTCGCCGATGGTGCGGAAGAAGCTGGTAAAGCCGGCGGGCCCGCCGATCTCCCGCAGCAGCAGGTTGGCGGCGGTGTTGTCGCTGAGCGTGATGGCGGCCGCGCAGAGTTCGGACAGAGTCATGGCCGATCCGACGTGCGCCTTGGTGACCGGCGCGTAGGCCAAGATATCCTTGGCCTCGATTTGCACGCGCTGATCGAGGCTGGATTCGCCGCGGTCGACCCGGTGCAGCACCGCGGCCGAGGCCAACGCCTTGAAGGTGCTGCACATCGGGAACCGCTCGTCGCCGCGCCGGCTCGCGCGCAATCCCGTCTCCATGTCGAGCGCGGCGACGCCGAGCCGGCCGCTGGTTGCCAGCTCGATGCGCGCAAACTCCTGCTGCAGCCGCTGCGCCGGCTCGCCTGGTCCTGCCGCTGCGCCTTGCCGCGGCAAAGTGCAGGACACCGCAAGGCCCAGCGCGCGCAATCCAAATGTCCGTCTCGTCAGCATGTCGAATCTCCCGTTGGCGGCGCGAACCTGCCGGGCGGCGTGACGGCGCACAAACAATCATTTATACAGCGAGACATGAGGAAAACTTGGTCATGACGCCGTGCGCCGGCATCTCCCGCTGAACGCGCTGCGCGCCTTCGAGGCCTCCGCGCGGCTGCTCAGCTTCACCCGCGCCGGGCTGGAGCTGCGCGTGACGCAGACCGCGATCAGCCATCAGGTCAAGCAGCTCGAGGATCTCCTGGGCACGAGCCTGTTCCGCCGCCTGCCGCGCGGGCTGGTGCTCACCGACGAGGGGCTGGCGCTGCTGCCGGTGCTGTCAGACGCGCTCGACCGGATCGGCGCCGCGATCGACCGCATCGAGGCCAAGGGCACGCGCGAGGTCGTGACCGTCGGCTGCGTCACGACGTTCGCGACCGGATGGCTCTTGCAAAGGGTCGACCGCTTCAAGCGCGCGCATCCCTATATCGATTTGCGTCTGCTCACCAACAACAACCGCGTCGACATCGCAGGCGACGGGCTCGATCTCGCGCTGCGCTTCGGCGACGGCTCGTGGCACGGCACCGAGGCGATCCATCTGTTGTCCGCACCGCTCTCGCCGGTGTGCTGCCCCGACGCGGCGGACCGGCTGCGCAAGCCGTCCGATCTCGCGCAGCAATTCCTGCTGCGGTCCTACCGCGCCGAGGAATGGCCGCTATGGTTTGCGGTCGCCGGCGCGCCGTGTCCGAAAATCCAGGGGCCGATCTTCGACAGTTCGGTCGCGATGGCCGAGGCCGCCGCGCGCGGCGTCGGCGTCGGGCTGGTGCCGATCGCGATGTTCGAAAATGAGCTGGTCTCCGGCCGGCTGCTGCGTCCGTTCGCGGCCGAGGTCCCGGCGGGATCCTATTGGCTGACCTGGCTGAAGTCGCGCGAGGTGACGCCGGGCATGCGCGCGTTTCGCGACTGGCTGCTCGAGACGCTGCGGACGGAGGTGAATGAGGTGGAGGACGCCGTCGCGCCCGCACCGCGGCGGAAGATCAAGACAAAGGCCAGACCGAAGCCGCGGACCAACACCAAGCGGCGTTAACGTCTGACGACGTGACTTCAACTATCGTCGCCATTATTTCTGAATTATCGAATGATGCCGCTGATTTGCCCGACATGTCAAGTGCCGTGTCGGACGCTGCCGTGTCGGACGCCCGCAGCCGCCGGCTACTTTGCATGGGGTTGTTTTCGATATTTTAGGCGGTGCGCTCCCGCGCCGGCTGGCTATCGCATCTGGCGCGCGACCTACGCCAGATGGCACGCCACGGAATGCCCATTCCTGCCTTCCAGCAACTCCGGCGCGCTCTGCCGGCAGCGCTCCTCGGCGATTGGACATCTCGTGTGGAAGTGGCAGCCCTTGGGCGGATTCATCGGGCTCGGCACGTCGCCCTTCAGGCGGATGCGGTCGCGCTTCGCCTTGGGATCCGGCACCGGCACCGCCGAGAGCAGTGCCTTGGTGTAGGGGTGCTGCGGGTTGCGGTAGAGATCGCTGGCCTTGGCGAGCTCGACGATGCGGCCGAGATACATCACCGCGACTCGGTCGGAGATGTGCTCCACGACCGAGAGATCGTGGGCGACGAACAGATAGGTGAGGTTCAGCTCGGCCTGCAGATCCTCGAGCAGGTTGATGACCTGGGCCTGGATCGAGACGTCGAGCGCGGAGACCGGCTCGTCGCACACGATCAGCTTCGGCTCCAGCGTCAGCGCGCGGGCGATCGCGATGCGCTGGCGCTGGCCGCCGGAGAATTCGTGCGGGTAGCGCCGCATGTGCTCGGCCTTCAGCCCAACCTTGACCAGGAGGCTCGCGACGCGGTCCTCCCGCTCGCTGGCCGAGCTCACGAGGTTATGGATGATGAAGGGCTCGCCGAGGATCGCGCCGACCGTCATGCGGGGATTGAGCGAGGCGAACGGATCCTGGAACACGAGCTGCATGTTGCGCCGCATGGCGCGCAGGTCGCCGCCGCCGAGGCCGGTGACGCTCCGGCCGTCGAACACGACCTCGCCCGAGGTCGGCTCGATCAGGCGCAGCACGCAGCGGCCGGTGGTCGACTTGCCGCAGCCGGATTCGCCGACGAGGCCGAGCGTCTCGCCGCGATTGACCGAGAACGACACGCCGTCGACCGCATAGACCTGGCCGACCTCGCGCGAGAGCAGGCCGCCCAGCACCGGAAAGTGCTTCTTCAGATTGGAAACGCGCAGCAGCGGTTCGCTCATGACGCGTCTCCGAGGTGGCAGGCCATGCGGTGGCCGGGCGCGATCTCGCGCAGCCGCGGCTCCTTTTCGGTGCAGATGCTCATGGCGTATTTGCAGCGGGCGGCAAAGCGGCAGCCGGGCGGCGGGTTGATCAGGATCGGCACTGAGCCGCCGATCGCCTCCAGCCGCGTCTTGTGCGCGGCGTCGAGATCGATGCGCGGGATCGAGCGGATCAGGCCCTGAGTGTAGGGATGGCCGGGATTGCCGAACAGTTCGTCGACCGGCGCCTCCTCCACCACCTTGCCGGCGTACATCACGACGACGCGCTGCGCGGTCTCGGCGACCACGCCCATCGCGTGCGTGATCAGCATCACCGCCATGCCGAAGCGTTCCTTCATGTCCTGCAACAAGTCGAGGATCTGCGCCTGGATGGTGACGTCGAGCGCGGTGGTCGGCTCGTCCGCGATCACAAGCTTGGGCCGGCAGGCCAGCGCCATCGCGATCATCACGCGCTGGCGCATGCCGCCGGAGAACTGGTGCGGATAATGATGCACGCGGCCCGCGGCGTTGGGGATCTGCACCAGCTTCAGCATCTCGATGGTGCGCTCGAGCGCCTGCTTCTTGGTCACCGCCTCGTGGCGGCGCAGGCTCTCGGCGATCTGCTCGCCGATGGTCAGCACCGGATTGAGCGAGGTCATCGGCTCCTGGAAGATGAAGCCGATCTCCTTGGCCCTGATGTCGTCGAGCTGGTGGCTGGTCAGCGGCACCAGGTCGCGGCCCTCGAAGATGATCTCGCCTTCGACGATCTTGCCCGGCGGCATGGCGATCAGCTTCAGGATCGACATCGCGGTGACGGTCTTGCCGCAGCCGGATTCGCCGACCACGCACAGCGTCTCGCCGCGGTTGATGCTGATGTCGACGCCGTCGACCGCCTGCAGGATGCCGTCGTCGGTGGTGAAATGGGTTTTCAGGCCCTTGATGTCGAGCAGCGCCATCAGATCACCTTGCGCGCGTCGAGCGCGTCGCGCAGCCCGTCGCCGATGAAGTTGATGGCGACCACCGCGATGAAGATCGCGCCGCCCGGAAACAGCGCCCAATGCGGGCCGATGTCGAGAAAGTCCTTGGCGTCATAGAGGATGCGGCCCCAGGTCGGCGTATCCGGCGGGAAGCCGAGGCCGAGGAACGACAGCGTCGATTCGGCGATGATGGCGGCGGCGACGTCGATCGTGCCGGCGATGATCACGGGTCCCAGCGCGTTGGGCAGGATGTGGCGCACCACCTGGCGCACCGGACTCGCGCCGAGCGCGCGCGCCGCCTCGACGAATTCCTTCTCGCGCAGCGACAGGAACTGGGCGCGCACCAGGCGCGCGACCGGCATCCAGCGCAAGCCGCCGATCACCAGCACGATCAGGATGAAGATGCCGCCCTCGGGACCGAACATCGCCTTCAGCCCGTCGCGGAACAGATAGATCAGCATCAACAGCAGCGGCAGCTGCGGCAGCGACAGGAACAGATCGGTCAGCCACATCAGCGCGTAGCCGAGCGCGCCGCGCGACATGCCGGCGAGCGCGCCGATCAGCGTGCCGACGAACACCGAGACCAGCATCGCGGCGAGGCCGACCGCGAGCGAGATGCGCCCGCCATAGATCATGCGGGCGAGCAGGTCCTGGCCGAGATCGTCGGTGCCGAACGGATGTGCCAGCGAGGGGCCCTGCAGGCCGGCCACGACGTCCATGTCGCTGATCGAGACGCGCCAGACGAACGGGCCGATCACGACGGCTGCGATCAGCAGCAGCAGCAGCACGGCGCTGACCACGGCCGGACGGTGCCGGCGGTAGCGCCGCCAGGTTTCGCGCCAGGGCGAATAGCCGCGCCGCTCAGCGGAAGGAGATGCGAGGGTCAAGCCAGCCATAGAGGACATCTGCGATCAGGTTGAACAGCACCACGAGACACGCGAAGACGAAGGTCACGGCCATCACGACCGGCGTGTCATTGGCGAGGATGGAGGAAATCAGCAGCGAGCCGATGCCGGGAATCCGGAAGATCTGCTCGGTGACGATGGCGCCGCCGAACACGGCAGGCATTTGCAGCGCAATGAGCGTGACGACCGGGATCATCGCGTTGCGCATCACGTGCTTGACGATCACCTTGGCTTGCCCGAGCCCCTTGGCGCGGGCGGTGGTGACATAGTCGAGCCGGATCACGTCGAGCATTGCCGAGCGCACGAAGCGGGTCATCGACGCCGCCTGGAACAGGCCGAGCACCATCACCGGCATGATCGCCTGCCGGATCATCTCCAGCAGCCAGGGAATGCCGCTGCCCGGCACGTCGGTGTAGACGAAGGGCAGCCAGTCCAGCTTCACCGAGAACACCAGGATGAACAGGATGCCGGTGAAGAAGGTCGGCAGCGAGAAGCCGATGAAGGCGAAGGTGTTGGCGAGTTGGTCGAAGATCGAGTAGGGCCGGGTGGCGGCATAGACGCCGACCGGGATCGCGATCAACAGCGCCAGCAGCTGCGCCGAGCCGATCACGTAGAGCGTGGTCGGCAGCCGCTGCAGGATCAGCGTGTCGACATTGATCCGGCTGACAAAGGAAAAGCCCCAGTCGCCTTGCGCCATCGCCGCGAGCCAGTGCAGGTAGCGAAGATAGATCGGGTCGTCGAGGCCGAACTTGGCGCGCAGCGCGGCCTGCACCTCGGGCGGCACGTTCGGATTGGTCGCGAGCTCGCTGAACGGATCGCCCGGCGCGAGCGCCAGCACGACGAACAGCACGAGCGAGATCCCGAGCAGGCTCGGGATCGCGATCATCAGGCGACGCAGGATATATTGACTCATCGAGAGATCATCTAACTAACGCTCGCACCTTGAGCACGTTGATCTTGCTTCCAGTCGAAAGGCGAGCTTCACCTCGCCCCGCGTGCGGGGAGAGGTCGGAATTCAAGCACGGCTTGAATTCCGGGTGAGGGGGAGTCTCCACGAACTCATCTTTCACGGTGTTTGCTGCGAAAGCCCCTCACCCCAACCCTCCAAGAGCGAGCTCCGCTCGTCTCGACCCCGTAAGAACGGGGAGAGGGAGAAGATGCACCTACTCAAACTCCGAACCTGTCCCCGTGTCTCAGGTTTCACGATACCAGTCTTGCAGATTGTCGGTCTGGTTGGCCCAGCCGGAGAGCGCGGGCCGCACCGTGTTGGAGCAGGCTTCCACCGCGAGGCGGTGCATCACCGGGATCACCACCGTGTCCTGCCACATCAGATCGTTGCACTTGATGTAGAGCTCGGCCCGCTTGATCGGATCGGTCTCGGTATCGGCCGCCTCGATCGCGGCGTCGAAATCCTTGTTGACCCAGCGCGGGAAGTTCTGCCCTTGCCACTTGTTCTCCTTGGTCGCGACATTGCGCGACAGATAGCGGCGCATGTGCAAGCCCGGGTCGGGTTGCGTCATCGGGATCTGGAACATCTCGATGTCGGCGTAGAACTTGGAATAGGTGTCGGGGTTGGCGACGTCGGAGGAGAAGAACACCGAGGCCACCACCGACTTCAACTCGACGTCGATGCCGGCCTTCTGGCAGGCCTGCTTGACGATCGCCTGGGTCTTCTGCCGCGGGCCGTTGATCGAGGTCTGGTACAGCAGCTTCAGCTTCTTGCCGTCCTTCTCGCGGATGCCGTCGGGGCCGACCTTCCAGCCGGCCTGTTCGAGCAGCGCGCTCGCCTTCTCGACCGAGAACTCCCATTTGGTGTTCTTGGAAACGAACTCCTCGGGGCCGTTGAGATAATTGGCGGTGGCGCGGCCGGCGCGGCCGTAGATCACCTTCTTGACGGAGTCGCGGTCGACCAGCAGAGCCAGCGCCTTGCGCACCGCCGGATCCGACAGGATCGGATGCTTGGTCTTGATCGACGAGCGTTCGCCGTCGACCTCGGTGTTCGGGTCGGTGAAGTTGATGGCGATGAATTCGATGTCGCCGCCGACGGCATAGAGCGTCTTGCCCTTGCCGCCCTTTTCCAGCCGCAGCAGCACCTCGTCCTCGACCTGGATGTTCCAGGCGAAGTCATATTCGCCGGTCTGGATCACCGCGCGCGCCGCCGACACCGCATCGCCGCCGCCCTTCATCTCGATCGTGTCGAAATAGGGCCGGTTCGGCATGTGGTAATCGGGATTAATCTCGCCGCGCACCAGATCGCCCGGCTTGAACTCGACGAACTTGTAGGGGCTGGTGCCGACCGGCTTCAGATTGTTCGGCGCCTCGCGCGACTTGCTGCCCTTGTACTCCGCGAAGAGATGTTTTGGGATGATGCAGCCATAGGCGCCGACGAACGCATTGGCCCAGAACGGCGTCGGATCCTTGAACTTGATGCGGACCGTGAGGTCGTCGACCTTCTCCACGGTCATGCCGGAATAGGTCCCGCTCGAGACGGCTGCGGTCGCGGGGTCGGTGGCATATTCCCAGTTGAACACGACGTCGTCGGCGGTGAAGGGTTTGCCGTCATGCCATTTGACGCCGGGCTTGAGTTTCCAGACCACCGACTTGGCGTCTTTGGAAAGCCCGCCGTTCTGGATCGAGGGGATTTCGGCGGCGAGGATCGGGTTGAGATGGCCGTCGACGTCCCAGCTTGCGAGCGGTTCGTAGAACAGTCGCGAGCCGTCCTGGTCCTTGGTGCCGGTGGCGAAGTGCGGATTGAGCAGGGTGGGGCCCTGCCACCACAACAGCTTCAGCGGACCGCCGCCGCCGCGCTTGGTCGGCTTGTAGGGATTCGGGCTCTGCGCCATCGCGACGCCGCCGGTCGCAAGGATCTGGTTGGCCATCGGCGCGGTGAGGCCGACGGCAATCATTCGCTTGACGAAGGCGCGGCGATCCATCCGCCCGTCCTTCACGTCGTCGATCATGCCACGCAGATTCCTGTCGAACATTGTCCCCTCGGTCCGGCTCAATTGGTTATTGCGGCGGGCCGTGGAACCGGCCGCCGTGTTGGCGGCAGGATGGCACACCGAATGACCGCGAAGGTCAACGCCTCCCGCCCTTCAGCGCCTAGGTCTTTTGGCTATCGCTTGTGCAGAACCTCCCCTTGCCGCACACCGGTTCAGCAGATCCGCGCTAAAAGCGCGCCCTTGCGCGCCTCGCAGTGCGGAAAATTTGTTCGTTATCCTTTGTTCCGAGATGCTTTTTTGCCACGCAGGCCGGAGTTCGCGTTTGAAGCGATCCGTCCACAAACTCGTCATGCCCGGCCTTGTGCCGGGCATCCACGTCTCCGCTTCCGCGTGAGAAAGACGTGGATGGCTGGGACAAGCCCGGCCATGACGATGCGGGTATGCGATTGCTTGATCCCTGAGAGCAGGTCCGGCCCGCACACGCTGCTCTCAGGCGATCGACATGTCCAACGGCGGTGCAACATTCGCCGGCAGCGGACTGACATAGGGCGTTCTTGTGGTCCGCTTCTTGAGGTCGGCCTTGGCGGCCGCGATCAGCTCCGGCTCCATCAGCGCCTTGACGCCGAGGCCGGCCATCGCCTTGGCGGCCTGCACCATCGCCTTGTGCGCGGCCGGCGTCTTGCCCTGCGCCACAACCTGCCAGGTGTGGAACGGCGTGCCGACTGCAACCGTCGGTGCATGGACCTGCACGGTCGGCACCACCCAGCTGACGTCGCCGACGTCGGTCGAGCCGATCAGCGGATTGCGCTTGGCGTCGATCGGCACTAGGAAATCGGCGAGCGGCCGGTCGGTCGGCTCCATGCCGATCGCGTAATAGACCGAAGCGATGTCCTTGTCGGTCAGGGTCGCGCGGATCTTGCCGGCGAAATCCTTGTCTGCATCGTCGAAATGCGGCGGGCCGAGCTCTTCCATGATCCCGTGTAGCGTCTGTTCAAGCGGCGTGTTGGGCAGGATGTTGGAGACCGCGGAGATGATCTTCATATCCACCTTGGTCTCGGTCATCAGCGCCGCGCCCTGCGCGATCTTGTGCACGCGCTCGACCAACTCGTTCATGCCGGGCAGGTCGCGGGCGCGGATCGAATAGCGCACCCGGGCATGGGCCTGCACCACGTTGGGCGCGATGCCGCCGGTGTCGAGCAGCGCGTAGTGCACCCGCGCGTCGCTCGGCATGTGCTCGCGCATGTAGTTGACGCCGACATTCATCAATTCCACCGCATCGAGCGCGCTGCGGCCAAGATGAGGCGAGGCTGCCGCATGCGAGGTGCGCCCGGTGAAGATGAAATCGGCGCGGGTGTTGGCGAGCGACGGCGTCACCGCCACCTCCCAGAAGCTGTGCGGATGCCAGGTGATGGCGATGTCGGCGTCCTCGAACGCGCCACAGCGCACCATGAAGGCCTTTGCCGCGCCGCCTTCCTCGGCAGGACATCCGTAATAGCGCACGCGGCCCGGCACCTTGTTGGCCGCAAGCCAGTCCTTCACCGCGGTCGCGGCGAGCAGCGCGGAGGAGCCGAGCAGATTATGTCCGCAGCCATGGCCGTGGCCGCCGCTCTCGACCGGGCGATGCTCGGCGATTCCGGCCTCCTGGCTGAGACCGGGCAGGGCGTCATACTCGCCGAGGAAGGCAATCACCGGGCCGCCTTCGCCCCATTCGCCCATCACCGCGGTCGGGATGTCGGCGACGTTCTCGGTGATGCGAAAACCCTGATGGCGCAGTTCGGCCAGATGTTCGGCGGATGAGCGCGCCTCGGTGTAGCAGACCTCGGGCATCGCCCAGACCCGGTCGCTCAATTCGATGAAACGCGGCTTGATCGCGTCGACGCCGCGCCAAACATCACTACGGTTGTCCATTTGCTCCGATCCCTTAACGCTAGAGCATGATCCGGAAAAGTGTGAAGCGGTTTTCCGAAAAGATCATGCTCAGACAATGAGCCGAAGCGCGATGATCTCATCGCGCTTTGGGCAATCTGAAGCGCGAAACGCTAGCAGCTTGTCGCGACGCCGCCTAGCGCGCGCCGGCAGACCTGCATTTCCGAATGTCACGTCTTGGTGTGCAGAAATGTTTCTGCGTCAGGCGACGCTGAGCCGCTCAAGGCCTTTCCAGTCGAAGGCGATGCCGTGCCCCGGGCGATGATCGGGCGCGATCGCCATGCCCTGCTCCAGAACCAGCGGGTGCTCGATATAGCGGTCGAGGCCGAAGCCGTGCGCCTCGAGATACGACCGGTTCGGGCACGCAGCCAGCAGATGCACGGTGATGTCATGCGCGCCATGGCTGGTGACGGGAATATTGAAGGCCTCGGCGAGCCGGGCGACCTTCATGAAGCTGGTCACACCGCCGCAATTGGTGACGTCGGGCTCGGCATAGGACAGCGCGCCGCCGGCGATATACGGCTTGAACTCCCACAGGCTGCGCAGGTTCTCGCCGGCCGCGATCGGCACGCCGCCGGCCTGCACGATGCGAGCGTGTCCCGCGACGTCGTCCGGAATCGTCGGCTCCTCGAGCCAGGTGAGGTCGAAGGGTTGCAGGGCGCGCGCGGCGCGGATCGCTTCCTCGACGGTCCATTTCATGTTGGCGTCGGCCATCAGCGGAAACTCGTCGCCGAGATGGCCGCGCATCGCCTTCACGCGCGCCACATCGGATGCAAGGCTCGACCGGCCGACCTTCATCTTGATGGCGCGAAAGCCCTTGGCAAGATTGTCGTCGGTCTGCTTGAGCAGGCCATCGAGCGGCAGATCGAGATCGATGCCGCCCGCATAGCAGGGCACCCGGCGGTCGAAGCCGCCGAGCAGCCGCCACAGCGGCAGCGATGCCCGCCGCGCCTTGAGGTCCCACAACGCGATGTCGAGCGCGGACAGCGCCAGCACCGCCGGGCCGCCGCGGCCGCCATAATGCAGCGCCCACCACACCTTGTGCCAAAGCTGCTCGGTGTCGTCGGCCTCCATCCCGCGCGCGATCTCGGTGATTTCGCGGCCCAGGATATCGGCGATGGCGCCGCCATTGCGGCCGACCGTGTAGGTGTAGCCGGTGCCTTCGGCGCCGTCGGCATCGCGGGCGCGGATCGTGACGAGCTCGAACGCCTTGATCTCGCCATGCGTGCTGTCGCTCAGCACCACCGGAAGCGGGATCTTGTAGAATCCGATGCTGAGGTCCTTGAGGATGGCCACGCCGGAACTCCTTGTCATGGGACGAATGCAATGCGTGAGACACGATCTCAAAAGCCCCGGCTGCCTGCAACCTTGCGCCTGCGAATGTCTGCCTTGAGCGATTAGTCTGCCTTCCTCTATGATGTGGCTCGCGAGGACGTGGTCCGACCATGGATGATGCAATTCCGTCTCTGTTACCGAGAAATTCGGGCCACCAGTTCGTGATCTATGCCGATGCCTGCTCGGGCGTTCCGGGTGCGCTGCATGAGCGCACCTTCGCGTCGGTGAACGACGTGGTGCGCCGGCTGCATCCTGCGCCTGAATTCATTCTGTTCCCCGGGGACGAGATCATCGGCCTCACCGCCGATGCCGACGCGCTGCGCGCGCAATGGCGGCATTGGTTCGAGGTCGAGATGTCCTGGCTCGACCGGCGCGCGGTGCCGCTGTGGCACACGACCGGCAACCACACCACCTATGACGAGTTGAGCGAGGCGGTGTTCCGCGAGGTGCTGCAGCTGCCGCGCAACGGCCCGCCCGGTCAGGAGGGGCTGTCCTACTGGGTTCGCCGCGGCGATCTCCTGATGGTGTTCGTGCACACGCTCTGGAGCGGCCTCGGCGGCGAGGGGCATGTCGAGACCGACTGGCTGCAAGCGGTCCTCGCACAGCACAAGCACGCCAGGCACAAGCTGGTGCTGGGCCATCATCCCGTGTACGCCATCAACGGCTACAGCGGCAGCTATCAGCGCGAGATCGGCCACGAATACCGCGAGCGGTTCTGGGATATCCTCGTCCGCGCCGATGTCGCCGGCTATCTGTGCAGCCATATCCTTGCATTCGACGTCCAGGTTCATCGTGGTGTGCTGCAGGTCTGCACGGCGGGCGCCGGCACCGCGCACCGGATGCCCGAGGGCGTCGAGTATCTGCATTGCGTGCAGGCCGCGCTCGATCAGGATGGGTTCCGCTATCAGGTGCTCGATACCGAAGGTGTGGTGCGCGAGCAGCTCGCATGGCCGCTGCCATCGCTGGACCAGGCCGCGTGGTCGCCGCTGCCGCGCGGGACCAGCCCTGCACCGCTGTCGGGGACATTGGCGCCCGCGACGGTCATCGCGCTGAAACTGGCGGGCCGCACCGCCGCGGGAACCGCCGCGCCACAAACGCTGCTCTGCACGCCCGCGCCCGGCGTGATCGCACCGCTCTGGCTTGGCTTGCGCGGGCCGAATCAGACGCTCACCTTGATCCTTGGACGCGAGCGTGGACGCAGTCCCTATTACTGGATCGGTCCCGATCTCGGTGCCGACAGCGATTTCGACCTCGACATCGCCTTCTATCCGGACATGGGACCGGGCGGCGTGCTGTGGCGACGCAGCGGTGACACGCGCTGGACGTCGTGCGCGGCGATATCGGCAACGGGGCTGGAGCGGTTCGCATGGCCGGCGGTCTGGAACGTCGGGTGCGGCGAGGGTGGGCCGGATGACAAGCGCTATGCCGGACCACGGCTCGAGATCGCTATTTCCGT
Source organism: Bradyrhizobium sp. USDA 3315 (assembly GCF_054056795.1). Classification (NCBI taxonomy): domain Bacteria; kingdom Pseudomonadati; phylum Pseudomonadota; class Alphaproteobacteria; order Hyphomicrobiales; family Nitrobacteraceae; genus Bradyrhizobium; species Bradyrhizobium sp. USDA 3315. The sequence goes on from NZ_JBSRYP010000001.1 coordinate 4,008,648, forward strand.
CATCGCATTGTAGTCAGTCGCGCCCGGGCCGACGCGCTGGACGTCGGCGCTGCGGCTGAGTGGGCTCCGATGCCCGCATTGCGGTCGCATTGGCTCCAATGAATGGCCATGGAAAAATCAGATGCCAGCCAAACTTCGCGCGTAGGTTTTATCGCTTGCTGACCTCGAAAAGGAATCGACCATGCGCAATCTCACAGCATTCGTCACTGTTGCCGCGCTCGTCCTCGGAACGCCCGCCTTGGTGCAAGCGCAAGGCACGCAACCCAATGCGCCGCCGCAATCATCTGATCAGTCCACTGTCATCCGGAGCATACAGGTCGTCGACATCAAGGACCTCAAGCCCGAGATGCGATCGAAGATCGAGGATGCGATGGCAAAGACCAAGGAGGACGACATCCAGTCGCTTCGGAAGTCGATTGACGCGACACCGCAGGCGGTCTCCGCGCTCAAGGCCAAGGGCCTGACTTCGTCGCAGGTCGTCGCTATCAACATCGCCGATGGCGTGCTGACGATGTTCGCCAAAACAGCCTGACCACTGTCAGCGAATGTCGGTATCGGTGGTTGGACCTCCCCGCGGTCACCGATGCCAACAACTCCCGCAGCCGGCGCTGCGGGAGTTTTCATTTCTGATAGGCGCGGCCCGTCCAATGGACCTTCACCGGGGAGAGCGATCAGTCGGGCTCGTTGGGCCTGGTACGTTCCGCGCGTTTCAACTCGCGATCAACCAGCGTGCAGACGCGCCGCCGCGCCAGCAGGTCGAGCCGCGCGCGCGTGGTGCCTTGCTTGGTCTTGCCGTTGATGTCGAACGACCAGGCCCAGAGGTCGGGTTCGATGTTGGTGAGTGTGTATTGAATGTCCCGATGACGACCGATCAGCTTCTTCATGCCGTTTCTTCTTGTTGGCTGAAGATTGCATAGCCAGATCGTGAAAGCGTCTGTATCCGGTCGAATACTGAGTCGGGTGTCCGCAGGGCGGAATTTTCCAAATCGCTGTTTTGGGGTTGCTGTGCAGTGGCTGCGTGAAGCAGACGAGTGCGCACGAAAGATTCGCAGTCGTCCTGGCGAAGGCCAGGACCCATTACCCCAAGTGCGCACTGTTGCGCGACGCTAGGGCCACGATCTCGTTCACCGTCAAATGCGGTGGTTAAAGTCCCGGCTTTCGCCAGGACGACAACGACGAGTCCCGCCTGCAATATCCACCGCGGCGTATGGGTCCCTGCTTTCGCAGGGACGACGGGAGATCTCAGCTCAGCGTCACTACAACAGTCATCCCACCCATCACAAATTGATCACCCCGCGCCGCGCGGCATGGGCGACGGCGTCGGTGCGGCCGGTGGCATCGAGCTTGTCGAGCAGCGAACCGACATGAAACTTGGCGGTGTGGACGGAAATCCCGAGCCGCTGTGCGATCATCTTGTTGGACGCGCCTTCCGCCAGCAGCGCCAGCACGTCGAGCTCGCGCGGCGTCAGCTCGAAGTCGCCGGCGCCCGCGGCCTCGCGGTTGCGTGCGACGACCGCCGCCGTGGCCTGTTCGCCCGGCGCGGCGAGCCGCAGGCCGGCGACGCTGCCGAGCAGGGTCGCCAGCCGGTCGGCGAGGACGGCGTCGTCGACCTCGAGCGCGATGACGATGTCGTTGGCCGGCTCACCGCTCACGTCTCGGGCCTCTCGCCGACTGTCACCTTGAACTTCAGCGGTTCGCCGCCGCGATGCACGGTGAGCTCGACCACCGTGCCGACGCTCTGCGGTCCGAGGCCGCGCGACAGCGCGCGCACGCCGGACAGCTTCTCGCCATTCACGGCAATGATCACGTCGCCTTGCCGGATGCCGGCGGCGGCCGAGGGGCCGGCCTTGTCGACGTTCATCACCATCGCGCCGAGGCCGTCGTCGAGACGGACCGGCTGCAATCCGACGCCAAGATATCCGCGCGCGATGCGGCCGCTCTTCTCGAGCTGGCCTGCGACCCGCTCGATGGTCGTAGCCGGGATCGTCAGCACGCGGCGCGGGCCGAGCACGGCCATGCCGAACGGCTCGCCCGCGGCGTTCAGCGCGAGGCCACCCTGCTGGCTGTGCCGCAGCCGGACGTCGAGCTCAATCCGTGCATCGATTTCGCCGCCGCGCAGGCTGCGCCAGGCCGGGCCGGACAGTGCGACCATGCCGAGCCGCGCGGTCGGAGCGCCGCGGTCGGCGGCGACGATCACCGCGAGCGATCCCAGCGCGGGGTTCTCGGTCGAGAGCTTGACGGGGGCAACGTCGCCTTCGACGCGCAGCAGCGCGACGTCGGTGGTGTGGTCGCGTCCGACGACGGTCGCCGGCCTGCGGCTGCCGTCGGCGAACTGGATTTCGATCTCGCCCTCGTCGGCCAGCGCTTCGTCGGCGGTGACGACGAGGCCTACCTTCCAGACAAAGCCGGAGGCGCGCGCGCGATGCGAATGCACGGAGACGATGGCGGGCGCAGCGCGTGCAATGGTCTCCGCAAGGGCGGATGACAGCGATGACAGGATATTCGGTTCGGTCATGGGAAACTCCGTTGGCTTCCCTCAATCTGGGATGTCGCGGCTGACGGCGATACTGGCCGGATGGGCAGGGCGTGGCCGGGCCGCCCGGAACTGCCGCTCAGCTCAGCCGCTGCAGGGTCGCCTTCGGGCTCTCGCCGAACTTGGCGCGGTAGGCGCTCGCCATCCGGCTCAGATGGGTAAAGCCGAGGTCGAATGCAATATCGACGATGCGCTCGCCCGGCCGCGCCGTCTTGAGGCGGGCGTTGAGATGGGCGAGGCGGATGTCGAGCAGCATCTCGGACACGGTGGTGCCGAAGTGACGGCGGAAGCCGAGTTGCAGCGCGCGGATGCCGGTGCCCGCGATCTCCGCGAGCTCGGCGAGGTCCAGCGGCTCGGTTGCCCGGCTCTCCAGATAGGCGCGCACGCGTTTCAAGGCGGCCGGCTGGGCCTCGGTGCGGCCGTTGAAGACATCGATCGCCGAACTCAGGCTGTGCCGCTGCCCGTTGAGCAGGACGTTGAGAAACGACTCGCGCCAATCGGCCGCCGCGACCGCCGACAAAGCCTTGCGCGGCCCGAGCTGCTCGGCGGCCGTGACAAGATGCTCGATCCTGGCCGAGAGCGTCTGCCCGAGCGGCCCGCTCAGCGCGACGGCCGGATCGAACTCGACCGGCCTCACCGCCACGCCGCCAAGCGCCGCGGCGCGATGCTCGACCAGCTTGCGGTCGAGCAGCAAGATCAGCTGAGCGCAGTCGCCGCGCCAGGTCATCTCGGTCGGAATGGTCGGCGACAGCAGCGAGGCCGTGTGCCGTGGTCCGGTGGTGAGCTCGCGCGCGGCGGTCCGCACCGCGGCCGAGCCGGACAGCGGCATCTGCAGCAGGAAGAAGCGGTCGAGGCAGCCGGGATTGATCGCGACCGATCCGCCATAGGCGACATAGTTGACGGAGAAGCCGTCGAAGTCGGCGCAATTGTGATGCGCGGAGAAATCGCTCGCGGAATGATCGACCGGCGTCAGATCGTGCGGACAGAAGATGCGGCCGATCGCTTCCGCCGCGTCATCGACGCGCGCCGTCGCGACGCGTGCGAAATCCTTGAGCCTTGCGCTTGCCGGATTTGCGCTTGCCGAAACCTCGTTGCCAACAGCAGTCACGCCGGCCGTCCGGAGTTGTTTGAGGTCTAAAACATCAGGCAGCCTAGAGCATCCCGCGGCAAAGGGGAACGCCGTTTCGTCGTGCAATCTGCCCGATCGGCGGTCAGGACGATGCGACGGCATTGGGCAGCAGCCGGCCGGCGCAATGCTCCCGCATTGCAGCATGAAGGTGCCGGGTGTGGATTCGTTTATCGGCTAGACAGCCTCACCGGCCGGCGACAGGCTCCGTACCGGCACTGCGCATCAAAACTGGAGAGGCTGACATGGGCACGCTCGAAAAAGGCATTACCCGGACCGGCACCGGCTACGGCGGCAAGACCTGGAATATCCTGGGCCAAATCTACTATCCGAAGGCGGTCACCGACTCGACCTTCGCGTTCGAAACCAACAGCGATCCCGGCCAGTTCGTGCCGGTGCACATCCACCCGACCCAGGACGAGTTCATCCTGGTGCAGGAAGGCGTGCTCGACCTCAAGCTCGACGGCGTCTGGGTGCAGGCCAAGGCCGGCGACCTCGTGCGCATGCCGCGCGGCATCCCGCACGGCTATTTCAACAAGTCGGACAAGCCGGCGCGGGCGCTGTTCTGGGTGTCGCCGATGCAGAAGCTCGAGGCGCTGTTCGAGAAGCTGCACAATCTGCAGGACCCCGCCGAGGTGGTGCGTATCTCCGCCGAGCACGAGGTGGACTTCCTGCCGCCGGAAGCCAACGACTAGCCCGGCGGTCAAACAGACAATACGCACACGAGGCGGCAATCGCCGGAGCTGGACTCCGGCGATGACGGGGACGCGTGCGCTTAACGAAATTGGACCTGTTCATTCAATTCGGAGCGGTTTCATGGTCAAGCAGAAGCATGTGTGCGTCATCGGCGCCGGCATTTCCGGCCTTGCTGCCGGCAAGGCCTTTGCCGGTCGCGGCCACAAGGTGACCATCATCGAGCGCAGCGGCGATCTCGGCGGCGTTTGGGAGCCGGCGCGCTCCTATCCCGACGTGCAGACCCAGAGCCCGAAGGAGCTCTATCGCTACACCGACAAGGCGATGCCGGAGTCCTATCCGGAATGGCCGAAGGGTCCGCAGGTCCATGCCTACTTGCGCGACTATGCCCGCAGCCACGGGCTCGACGGCGCGATGCGGTTCGACACCAAGGTCGAAGGCATGACGCGCCGCACTGACGGCAGGCCGGGCTGGACGCTGGCGCTGCGCTCGACCGACGGCGCCACCGGCCACGAGGATTTCGACTTCGTCGCGGTCTGCACCGGGCAATTCAACGAGCCGCAGGCCTTGCCGCTGGCGGGCGAGGACGGCTTCAAGGCGCAGGGCGGGCAGATTCTGCATTCATCGCAATACGGCGATCCAACGCTTGCCAAGGGCCGCAAGGTGGTGGTGCTCGGCGGCTCCAAATCGGCGACCGACATCGCGGTGAATGCGGTCAATTCCGGCGCCAGCGAAGTCACCATCGTGTTTCGCGAGCCGGTCTGGCGGATTCCCTATTTCGTCGGCGGCCTCGTCAACTTCAAGCGCATCCTCTACATCCGCGCGCAGGAGCAGATGTTTGCCAGCTGGGGCATCGGGCCGATGGCGCGCCTTGCGCATGTCGTGGCAAAGCCGTTCGTGTGGGCGAACTGGCGCGGGCTCGAAAGCATGCTGAAAATGCAGCTCAAGCTGAAGCAATGCGGCATGGTGCCGAAGGAGCGGATCGAGGATGGCGTCAACTGCTCGGTGCCGATCGCAACCCCCGGCTTCTATCCGATGGTCGCCGACGGCCGGATCAGGGCGGTGCGTGGCACCTTCGACCATTACGACGGCAAGACCATCGTGATGAGCGGCGGCCAGCGCGTCGCGGCCGATGTCGCGGTGCTGGCGATCGGCTACAAGCTGGGCGTGCCGTTCCTGCCCGAGGAGTATCAGAACAAGCTGGTCGAGCCCGACGGGCAGTACCGGCTGTACCGGCTGATCGCCAATCCCGATCTGCCCGACATGGGCTTTGTCGGCTTCAATTCGAGCTTCTGCACCGTGCTGTGCGCCGATCTCGCCGCGAACTGGCTGGTGCGCTACGCCGACGGCCAGCTGGCGCGGCAGCCGAGCGCGGCCGAGATGCACGACAACATCGCGATGATGCTGAACTTCAAGCGCGTCGAGCGTCCGGCAGCGGGCGTCTATGGCGGGCTGTGCGTCGCCCCGTACCACTTCAAGCATTTCGACGAACTGTTGGCGGACATCGGCACCAAGGCGTCGCGCCGCAACCCGCTCGTCGAAAAGTTCACGCCGCCGGACGCCGACGCCTATGCCCGCTTCCTCGCGACTGCGCCAGCATACAGAGCGGTGGCGTAGAGCATCACGGGATTGGGGCGAGCAGCAAGGGCGCTGCGCTCCCTCTCCCGGTTCTTACGGGGAGAGGGTTGGGGTGAGGGGCCGTCCCCGCATCTGCGGTGATAGCTGCGTTTGTGGAGACTCCCCCTCACCCGGAACGCATCTAATGATGCGTTCCGACCCCTCCCCGCACGCGCAGGGGTGTCCGGGGAAATTCAGGCATAGCGGAGCTCCATCTGGTCAGGTGAGATGGTTGATTTCCGACGGCTGGGGTTGATGGGCGGAGGTTTGTCGATGGCAGCGAGGGATCGACGCGTGAGCAGGAGCTGGCCGACGAGTTCGGCGAACCTGAGCGGGAGCATTTTGATGCAGTTGGTGTGAGCGGCGATGCGCAGCAGCAGGTAGGCAATCATCGCAGCGAGCACCTGAAGGCGGATCGCGTTGTCGTTGGCGCCGAGGAACTTGCGAATATCGAGATGCTGCTTGATCCAGCGGAACAGCAGCTCGATTTGCCATCGGCTCTTGTAGAGGGCGGCGATCTCGACGGCGCTACGGGCAAGGTCGTTGGTCAGGAGTGTGATCTTGCCGCCTTTCTCGCGTCTGATCTTGATGCGGCGGAGCGGGATTGGAAGGCGCGAATCGCCCTTGCTGGTGAGCTTCACCTCGTCATCGGCAAGGATTTCGAAGCCATCCCCGTTACGCTTGCGGATGGCGCGATGCCTGAGCGAGCGAAGACGGATGCTCGTCTTCGCCCGGGTAACGAAGAAAGCCTTGCTATCATTGATCTTCTGCCACCAGTCGAAACGGCAATAGCCCTTGTCAAACACATAGGTGGTGGCGGGCTGGATTGGGGTCTGTCGGCCGATCTCGATGTCATTGACGTTCGCGGCCGTCATCTCGACGCAGGTCGGGACATCGCTCCTTGGGTCGTAGACGACATGCAGCTTCATGCCGCGGATGCGGCCGTTCCACGTCGCCCAACTGCAGACCTTGCCGAGCGGGATCGGACTGGCGTCGATCAGACGCACCATCTCCATGCCTTCACTCCGCAGCTGGCGACGCGCCATCGCCGACAGCGCCGCAAAGGTTTGCGCGAAAATGCCGATCGGACGGCGGGCATTGGCATCGGACAACGTCGAGCGCGACAGCTTGCCGGTTCCCAAGTGATAGTGATGCTGCGAATTGGCGTTGAAGCCAGTCACCACCCCGCGCAGACTGCTGTTGCCGCTAAGCTGGGCATAGATCAGCGCCACCAGATGATCCCAGCTCCTGAACGACTTGTCGTAGGCATCCCCGTCCAGACGATCCACAACCGTCTGAAACTGCCGTCGATTGATCGGTTCAAGCAGCCTTCCAAAAATGCTACCGCGATATCGCATGCTCGGCCCTCTGTGTCTCGACAACCAGAAAAGACCGATTTGCCTCGGTCCTGCCGAGCATGCACCGCGACACAGTGAATCATTCCCCGGACACCCCTGCCGCACGCGGGGCGAGGTGAAACGGAGGCCGCTAATCGCGGCCGGCGTCGAGGAAGGCCTGCGCCAGCCGCTCGGGGTTGGAGAAGCACAGCTCGTGGCTGCCCGGCACCTGGACCAGGCGGAACAGTCCGAGCTTCTCCGACAACCGTGGATGCCAGGGCAGGCTGTGCGGCATCGCGGTGTCCTCGGTGCAGTTCACGTAGGATTTCGCGATTGGCATCTCGGCGGGATTGGTGCGCAGCGCGATCTTGTCCTGGAAGGTCTTCAACGGGTGCGGGTTGAGCTTGTCATAGGCGCGCTGCGCCGTCTCGAGATCGGCGTCGTTGATGAAGGCCTCGCGCCAGATCGGGAACGGCAGCACCACCGAGCCGTCGCCCCGCTCGGCATGAATGGCGTCGAACAGGCCGCGATAGTGCGGCGGCACCATGTCGTTGAGGCATTCGCCATTGTTCGGGACAAAGGCGTTCCAGTAGACGAGGCGGCGGATGCGGTTCGCGGCGGCGTCGGCGACGCCGGTGATGACCATGCCGCCATAGCTGTGGCCGACCAGGACGATGTCCTTGAGGTCATGCTCGGTGAGATAATCCACGATCGACTGGATCGCCTCGGCGAGGCCGGAATCCTTCCGGTCGCCGGGGCGGTTACCCCTGATGGTCGGGGTGTGGACGACATGGCCGGCCTTGCGGATGGCGGCCGCAACCGGCTCAAACTCGGCGCCGGTATGCCAGGCGCCATGGACGAGAACATAGGTCGACATGTTGTACCTCCCTGTCTGGATTGCCGCGTCCGGACGACCCCGGGATACGCGCAGGTTTCATCCGCTTCCTGATGGATATTGACCTTGACCCGCGGAACGCGCTTGGCTGTGAGCGAACCGGACTGGGCTCGGAGTGAACTGATGCCGCAAATCGCCGCCGCGGATCGCTCGCGCAGGCTGAGCTGGAATACTGCGGACACCAGGCCCGGCGAGCAGTTCGCGTATTACCGCGAGGCGATCTGCCAGGCCTTCATGAACCTGACACCGGAGCCGCCGGCGACGCCCGGCTTCCTCGCCCGCGTCGAGACAGTTGGGCTCGGCGATGGCGCGGTCAACCGGGTCAGCTTCCCGGAGCATGTCGTGCGGCGCTCCGCTGCCGACATCGCCGCGTCCAGCCGGCGCTGCTACTACCTCAATCTGAAGCTTGCCGGCCGCTGCCGCATCCAGCAGGCGGGACGCGAGATCAGCCTGTCGCCGGGGCAGGTCGGAATCTTCGACAGCGGCCAGCGCTTCGCGCTGCTGCACGACCGCGGCCCGGCGCTGCAGGTCGCCTCGTTGTGGGTGCCGGCCGAGGCGCTGGATGAACGGCTGCCGACGGCGCCCGAGGTCGCGCCGGCGCGGGTCTCGGATGATCCCTTCGTCGGCCATCTCATCACCGAGACGGCGCAGGTTCTGAACACATCCGCCCTCCGTGCTTCGGATGCGGACAACGCGCGGCTGTTCAGCGTGCTGCTCGATCTGGTCGCGCTCAGCCTGTCGCGCAGCGGCCGCGCCGGCGTCGCCGAGAGTGCCGGCCTTGCCGATGCGACGTGGCTTGCGCTGCGCCGCGCCGTGGACGGCAGGCTGCGCGAGCCCGGGCTCGGCGTTGCCGCCATTGCGGCTGCGATCGGCATCAGCGAGCGCTATGTCCACAAACTGTTCGAGCGCGCCGGCACGACATTCGCCAGCCATGTGATGGACCGCCGCCTCGACGGCGCCGCGCGCGATCTGAGAGACCCCGCGATCGCCGGGCGCGCGATCGGCGACATCGCGTTCGACTGGGGCTTCTCCGACCTGTCGCATTTCACGCGGCGCTTCAGGCACCGCTTCGGCTGCACGCCGCGCGACTGGCGACGCGGCTGACCAACGCTTCGGAAATCACCATGGCGCAGCCGTTCACCTACCAGGTCAGCCCGATGCGGGTCGTGTTCGGGGTCGGCACGGTCGCACAGCTGGCGGCCGAGCTCGACCGGCTCGGCATCAACCGCGCGCTGGTGCTGGCGAGCCGACGGCAGCAGGCCGAACTCGGCGATCTCGCCGACCTGACCGGCGGCCGTGTGGCCGGATCGTTCGACGGCGCGGTGGTGCACACGCCGGTCGCGGTGACCGAACGTGCGATGGAGATCGTCCGCGAGCTCAGGCCCGACGGTGTGGTTGCGATCGGCGCCGGCGCCGCGACCGGCCTCAGTAAGGCGATTGCGCTGCGCACCGACCTGCCGCAACTGATCGTGCCGACCAGCTATGCCGGCTCCGAGATGACGCCGGTACTCGGCGAGACCGTCGACGGCGTCAAGACCACGCAATCATCGCCGAAGATCCTGCCCGAGGCCGTGATCTACGACGTCAACCTGACCGTCTCGATGCCGGCCAAATTCTCGGCGATCTCCGGCCTCAACGCGATCGCGCATGCGGCCGAGGCGCTGTACGCGCGGGACGGCAACCCGATCACCTCGCTGATGGCGGAAGAGGCGATTGCGAAGCTTGCCTCGTCTCTGCCGGATGTGATTGCGCAGCCGCGCGATCTCGATGCGCGCGGGGACGCGCTCTATGGTGCGTGGCTGTGCGCCGTCTGTCTCGGCACCGTGGGCATGGCGCTGCATCACAAGCTCTGCCACACCGTCGGCGCGCTGTTCGACCTGCCGCATGCCGAGACCCATGCGGTGCTGCTGCCGCATACCATCGCCTACAACACGCCGGCCGCACGCGAGGCGATCGGCCGTGCGGCGAACGCGCTTGGGGCGGCCAGCGCCGCCGATGGCCTGTTCGATCTGTCGGCAAGGCTCGGCGCGCCGCGCTCGCTCGCCGAGATCGGCATGCCCGAGGACGGCATCGCAAAGGCGGCCGCGCTCGCCACCAAAAATCCTTACTGGAATCCGCGACCGATCGAGGAGAGCGGCATCCGCGACCTGCTGAAGCGCGCGTGGTCCGGCGCGCGGCCGCAAGCCGGATGATCAGACCCCGATCGCGTTGCGCGCGATCACGTCACGGTAGAACGCCGCGCTCAATTTCGGCACCCGGGCCTGGGTCTCGAAATCCACCCGGTAGAGGCCGAAGCGCTTCTCGTAGCCGAAGATCCATTCGAAATTGTCCATCAGGCTCCACAGGAAATAGCCGTGGACCGGGACGCCGTCGGCGGTCGCGCGCTGCAATTGGGCGAGATAGTTGCGCAGGAACATGATGCGGTCGAGATCGTAGATCTGCCCGTCCGGATGCACCTTGTCCTCACCGGACGTGCCGTTCTCGCTGATATAGATGCTCTTGATGTTCCACAGCTTGGCGGCGATCCGCGGCGCCCAATAGATCGTCTCCGGCGCGATCCGCAGCCATTCCGAGCTCATGTGCGGGAAGGAAGCCGGCATCGGCAGCGGCTTCCAGCCGGGGGCATGGTCGGTGGCAAGGATGTAGCATTGCGGCGCGTAGATGTTCAGCCCGACGAAATCATTGGGCTGCGAGATGATCTTCAGCTCATCCGCGGTGAATTTGGGCGCGTCCGCGCCGGCATATTGCAGGAAGCCTTCGGTGTACCTGCCTTCGAGGACGACTCCGAGAAAACCTGCGTTGAGCTCGCGAGTCGCGGTTTCGGTGGCGCGGATGTTCTCCGGCGTGTTGAAGGCGGGCACGCAGGCGGTGATGTTCTCGGCCGGCCCGACCCGCGTGCCGGCACGGCCTTTGGCGCGAATCGCCAGCACCGCAAGGCCATGCGCCAGCGCCACATGATGGCGCGCCTGGTTCACCTCGCCCGCCGGCAGCTTCAGCCCCGGGGCGTCGACGCCGAGCGCATAACCGAAGGGGAGGAAACGTCCGACCTCGTTGAGGGTGAAGACGTTCTTCACGCGGTCGGTCAGTCGCTGCGCCACATAGCCGGCATAGTCGCCGAACGCCTTCGAGGTGTCGCGCGAGCGCCAGCCGCCGACGCGGTCCTGCAACGCCTGCGGCAGGTCCCAGTGATAGAGCGTGGCGTAGGGCTCGATGCCGTTCGCAAGCAGCTCGTCGACCAGACGGTTGTAGAAGTCGAGGCCCTTCGGGTTCGGCGTGCCGGTGCCGTCGGGAAATACCCGAGGCCAGGCGATCGAAAACCGATACGCCTTGGCGCCGAGATCCTTGATGAGGCGAACGTCCTCCTTGTAGCGGTGATAGTGGTCGTTGGCGCGGTCGCCGGTCGAGCCGTCCTCGATCTTGCCCGATGTGTGGGTGAAAGTGTCCCAGATCGATGGGCCGCGGCCGTCCTCATTGACCGCGCCCTCGACCTGGTAGGACGAGGTTGCGGTGCCCCAGACGAAGCCCGTGGGAAAGTTCGTGCCGTCCGGCCGCGACGCACGGTTTGCAGCCTCGGCAGGGCCGGTCAAACCGAGCGCCGAGAGGCCTGCAAGGCCCGCAAACTGCCGGCGCGAGAACTTTCCGAACATTGTTGTCTCCCGTCGCGGACGTTGCCGCTGGAATGCGGGCCGTAGGTTAACCTTCCATCCCGCCGTTGAGCAACAAGGGTCGGCGGGCCCAAGCGCCGTGGCGAGCGGCGCACCAATCAGTGCGAACCATTGTGATGTCAATGTCGCGGAGTTGTCAGTTTTGTGGCGACATTTTCTCTACTAGATTGCCTGCTACGTCCTTCCGCAATGACATCCGAATATCCCCGAGATTCCCGTGAGCTTCGCGCGATGAACAAGCCTGCAACCCATGTCCGAAGGGCGCTGCTGCGTCGTCTTGCCACTGCGATCGGCTTGGCTTTGGCGATGGCCGCAAGCGCGCAGGCCGAGCAAACATTTTCGTTCGACCGCACGCCCGGAAAGCTACCGAAGACGGTCGTCCCGTTGCATTACGCGATCGAGCTGACACCTGATATCACGGGCCTCGCTCTGCCAGGCGTCGAAACCGTCGACATCGAGGTGCGCGAGGCGACCGCGCAGCTGACGCTGAACGCGGTCAACACGACATTCGCAGAGGTTACGATCGATGACGGCGCCCAGCGCGCGGAGGTCGCGACCGATGCCGCCGCGCAGACCGCAACGCTGACTTTCGCCAGGCCGCTTGCGGCCGGCCGCCACAAGCTGCGCATCGCCTTCACGGCGCAGATCAACAAATTCGGCACCGGCCTGTTCTCGGTCGACTACCCGACCAGGACCGGGGTCAAGCGGATGATCTCCAGCAAGCTGGAGCCGGCCGATGCAAGGCGGATCTTCCCGTGCTGGGACGAGCCGTCGTTCAAGGCGAGCTTTGCGCTGACCGTCGTCATTCCGCGCAATCTGCTCGCGGTCGGCAACATGCCCGTGACCAGCGAAGAGCCGGTCGCCGGCGATCTCAAGAAGGTTGCGTTCGCGCCGACGCCGAAGATGTCGAGCTATCTGTTCGTGCTCACGGTCGGCGAGCTCGAGCACGTCACAGCGGATGCCGGCGGCGTCACGGTCGGCGTGGTGACGACGGAGGGCAAGGGCGGCCAGGGCCGGTTCGCGCTCGACAGCGCGGTGAAGCTGCTCGCCTATTACAACGACTATTTCGGCGTCAAATATCCGTTGCCGAAGCTCGACCTGATCGCCGTACCCGGCGGGTTCGGCGGCGCGATGGAGAATTGGGGCGGCATCACCTTCTTCGAGAGCCGGCTGCTGTTCGATCCCGCGACGTCCGCCGAGACCGCGCGGCGCGGCATCTTCGCCATCATCGCGCACGAGATGGCGCATATGTGGTTCGGCGATCTCGTCACCATGGCGTGGTGGGACAATCTCTGGCTCAACGAGGGCTTTGCCAGCTGGATGGCAACCAAGGCCTCGGAGCAGTTCTATCCGCAATGGCAGGGCTGGCTGAACGGCTACGGCGCGAAGCAGTTCGCCATGGCGCTCGATGCGCGGCGCACCTCGCATCCCGTGCAGCAGCCGATTGCCGATCACAGCGAAGCGGTGACGGCGTTCGACGCCATCACCTACAACAAGGGGCAGGCGCTGATCCGTATGCTCGAGAACTATCTCGGCGAACCGGCGTTCCGTGACGGCATCCGCAAATACATGGCTGCGCATGCCTACAGCAACGCGACAACCGCTGATCTCTGGCAGGCGCTCGAGAGTAGCGGCGGCAAGACCATCACCGGTATCGCCGCCTCCTTCACCGCGCAGGACGGCGTGCCGCTGGTCGTGGCCGAGACGGACTGTGATGGCGCCGCGCAGCGCCTGACCTTGCGGCAGGATCGCTTCGTGATCGCGCCGGCCAACAATCCGCTGCTGCCGGCCCGCAACTGGCAGATCCCCGTTGCGGTCGGACCGGCGCATGGCAAGCCGTTTGACGAGATATTGTTGAAGGGGAGCACCGATATCCCGGCCGGCGCCTGCGGCGATGCGATCAAGGTCAACCTCGGCGACGTCGGCTACTTCAGGGTCGAGTACGGCCCGAAGAACCGTGCGGCGTTGCTGAACGCATTCCCGCAAATGCAGGTCGCCGACCGTCTCAATGTCGTTACCGACAGCTGGGCGCTGGTGCAGGCGGGCCGCGCGGAGGCGCCGTCCTATCTCGCGCTGCTCGATGCGCTCGATGCCGGTGACCATCGCGCGGTGTGGGACCAGGTGATCTCGACATTCGCGGCGCTGAACCGGCTGTCGCGCGGCCGCACCGAGCGGCCGGTGATTCGGGCCTATGCCCGCGCCAAGCTGCGCCCGGTGTTCGATCGGGTCGGATGGGACAGCGCCGGTTCAGGCGACGATGACACTGCGTTGTTGCGTGCAAGCCTGATCTCGACGCTTGGCGATCTCGGGGATGCAGCTATTGTGGCGGAATCGAAGCGGCGCTTTGCGGCATTCGTCGATGATCCCAATTCGCTTCCGACCTCATTGCGCGATGCCGTCGCGCATGTTGTCGGTGTGACCGCCGATCGGGCGACCTACGACCAGCTGCTGGCGCTCGCGCGCAACAGCACGGCGACCAATGAACGGCTGCGCTATTATCTCGCGGCGGCAAGCGCCCGCGATGCCGAATTGGCGCGGGCAACGCTGGCGTTGACGCTGACCAACGAATTGCCCGACACGATCGTGACGGGGATGATCAACGCGGTTGCGTCCTCAGGCGAGCAGCCGCAGCTCGCCTGGGACTTCGTCCGGACCAATTTCGATACGTTGCTGGCAAGGCAGGGGCCGAACTTCCGCGACCAGTTCGTGCCGAACTTCATGGCCAATTTTACCGATGAGGCGCACGCGGCGGAACTGGCCGCGTTTGCTCCGTCGCAATCAACCACCGGCGGACGGGTGATGGTGGCGCGATCGGTGCAGGCGATCGCAATCTCGGCCGATCTTGCCGCGCGCGTGTTGCCCGCCGCCGACGCCTGGATCAGGGCGCACAAGCCGTGAGCTCGCGAAGCAGTTTCCGGCGGCGCGCGATGCGGCTATGCTTCGGGCGCGGCATGCAATCAACGATGCGAGGCTGAGATGGTCAAAGGTTCCGATTTGCTGGTCGCTGCCCTCGAGAATGAGGGCGTGGAGCGGGTGTTCGGCGTCCCCGGCGAGGAGAATCTCGACGTCGTCGAGAGCCTGCGCAAATCCTCGATCAAGCTGATCGTCACGCGCCACGAGCAGGCGGCGGCGTTCATGGCGGCGACCTATGGCCGGCTGACCGGAAGGCCCGGCGTCTGCATGACGACGCTTGGCCCCGGCGCGCTCAACCTCACCACGGGTGCGGCCTACGCGCTGCTCGGCGCGATGCCGATGGTGATGCTGACCGGCCAGAAGGGCATTTTGAGCAGCCGGCAGGCCAAGTTCCAGATCGTCGACATCGTCAACACGTTCCGTCCGCTGACCAAGCTGTCGCTGCAGATCGTCAGCGGCGCGACCATTCCGACCCTGGTCCGCGACGCCTTCCGAATTGCGACGCAGGAACGGCCGGGGCCGGTGCTGCTCGAACTGCCGGAGGATATCGCAGGCGAGGAGATTGCGCCGGTCGAAATGATACCGCCGCATCCGATCGAAATTCCGATCGCGCACGCGGCTGCGCTCGACCGCGCCGCCGACATGATCCTGAAGGCGCAGCGCCCGCTGATCATGCTTGGTGCTGCGGCATCGCGTCCGCGTTCGACTGCCGGGATCGGTGACTTCGTGCGGCGCACGAAAATCCCGTTCATTACCACGCAGATGGGCAAGGGCACGGTATCGGGCGGCACCAATCAGTATATGGGGACCGCCGCGCTGAGCGAGCGCGACTATGTGCACGAGGCGATCGACCGCGCCGACCTCATCATCGCGATCGGTCACGACACGGTCGAGAAGCCGCCTTTCATCATGGGCCCGAAGGGGCCGCAGGTGATCCATGTCAGCTACATGCCGGCAACGGTCGAGCAGGTCTATTTCCCGCAATGCGAGGTGATCGGCGATGTCGGGCCGAGCCTCGAATTGCTGGCCGATCGGGTCGAGGGGAAGCTGCCGCATGCCAGCGCGCTGCTCAGCCTGCGCCAGAGCATTCTGGCCAAGATCACCGATCGCGCCACCGAGGGCCGCTGGCCGCCGACACCGCAGCGCATCGTGCACGATGTGCGGCAGGTCATTCCGGAGGACGGCATCGTCGCGCTCGACAACGGCATGTACAAGATCTGGTTCGCACGCAATTACCGCACGCTGCTCGCGAACTCGCTGCTGCTCGACAACGCGCTCGCGACCATGGGCGCCGGCCTGCCGTCGGCGATGATGGCGGCGATGCTGTATCCGAACAACCGCGTGCTCGCGGTCTGTGGCGATGGCGGCTTCATGATGAACTCGCAGGAGCTCGAGACCGCGGTCCGCCTCAAGCTCAATCTGGTAATCCTGATCCTGGAGGATTCTGCCTACGGCATGATCCGCTGGAAGCAGGCGGTCGACAATTTCCCGGATTTCGGCCTGACCTTCGGCAATCCGGATTTCGTCAAATTCGCCGAAAGCTACGGCGCCAAGGGTTCGCGGATCGCGAGCACGGATGCGATCGTTCCGACCCTGGAACGGGCGTTTTCCGGCGGCGGCGTGCATCTTGTCGTGGTGCCGATCGACTATACCGAGAACAAGCGGGTGCTGGTCGACGAATTGCGCGAGAAGGTGCAGCAGATCGATGTGTCGTAGAGCATGATCCGGACCCGAAGGGCCGCGTTAGCGCAAAGTGCGAAGCGGTTTTCCCTCGCGACAAACGCAAAGCGTTTGCGCGGAGATCATGCTCAAACAAGAAGCTGAAGCATTGCTGCGGTGGCCAAGGAACGAAAAGCCCTCGGCTTGATTGAACGTAAGCCGCCATGGTAGCACGCCACTGCATCACCATTGCGCAGATGGTCGGCGATACCAGATCTGAGAGGTCACGTGACTGCACCAAATCCTGCCGCCGGCAAACCCATCGATCCCGCCCAGCTCGCCAATGTGCCGCGGCTGGTCACGGCCTATTTTGCCGGCAAGCCCGACGCTGGCGATCCCGCTCAGCGGGTTGCGTTCGGCACCTCGGGCCATCGCGGCTCGTCGCTGAAGAATTCCTTCAACGAGGACCATATCCTCGCCACCACGCAGGCGATCTGCGATTACCGGCGCGAGAAGGGTCTCACCGGGCCGCTGTTCATCGGCATCGACACCCATGCGCTGGCTGAGCCGGCGCTGGCCAGCGCGGTCGAGGTGTTCGCGGCCAACGGCGTCGAGATCATGATCGACGCGCAGGGCGGCTACACCCCGACGCCGGTGATCTCGCATGCGATTCTGAGCTACAACAAGGGCCGTAGCGCGGGCCTCGCCGACGGCGTCGTCATCACGCCGTCACACAACCCGCCGGAGGACGGCGGCTACAAGTACAATCCACCGCATGGTGGTCCGGCCGACACCGACGTCACCGCCGTGGTCGAGAAGAACGCCAACCGCTACATCGAGGCCGGCCTCAAGGGCGTCGCGCGGCTGTCCTATGATCGCGCGCGCAAGGCGGCGACCACGCATCTGCACGATTATATCACGCCCTATGTCGCCGATCTCGGCAACACCGTCGATCTCGCGCTGATCAAGTCTGCCGGCGTCAAGATCGGCATCGACCCGCTCGGCGGCGCGGCGGTGCACTACTGGCAGCCGATCATCGCGCGCTACGGCATCAACGCGTCAGTCGTCAACGAGGCGGTCGATCCGACCTTCCGCTTCATGACCGCGGACTGGGACGGCAAGATCCGGATGGACTGCTCGTCGCCTTATGCGATGGCGAGCCTGATCGGGATGCGCGACCGTTTCGACGTCGCTTTCGCCAACGACACCGACGCCGACCGCCACGGCATCGTGACCCGCTCGAACGGGCTGATGAACCCGAACCACTTCCTTGCCACCGCGATCGCCTATCTGTTCGCGCACCGGCCGCAATGGAGCAAGGACGCCGCGATCGGCAAGACCATCGTGTCGAGCTCGATCATCGATCGCGTGGCGAAGAAGCTTGGCCGCAAGCCGGTCGAGACGCCGGTCGGCTTCAAATGGTTCGTCGACGGGCTCGGCAGCGGCGGGTTCGGCTTTGCCGGTGAGGAGAGCGCTGGCGCATCGTTCCTGAAGCGCGACGGCTCGGTGTGGACCACCGACAAGGACGGCATCATTCTCGGCCTCCTGGCGGCCGAGATCATCGCCAAGACCGGCCGCGATCCGAGCGAATTGTTCGGCGAGCTGACCGCCGAGCTCGGCGTTCCCTATTACGAGCGCATCGATGTGGCGGCGACGCCGAAGCAGAAGAACGCGCTGAAGGCGCTCGGACCCGAGCAGCTCAACATGACGCAGCTCGCCGGCGATGCCGTCCGTGCGGTCAGGACCAAGGCGCCGGGCAACGACCAGCCGTTCGGCGGCATCAAGGTCGAGAGCGAGGCGGGCTGGTTCGCCGCGCGTCCCTCCGGCACCGAGGATGTCTACAAGATCTACGCCGAAAGCTTCCGCGGGCCGGATCATCTGAAGCAGATCCAGGGCGACGCGCAGGCCGCGATCGCCAAGGTGTTCTGAAAGGCGCGGGCCGGGCGGACGTCATGCGAATATTGTTGACCGGCTCCTCCGGCTGGCTCGGCCGTTTCCTCGCGCCGCGGCTTCGACAGGCCGGCCATGATGTGGTCGGTCTCGACGTCGTCCCGGGCGAGGCGACCGATGTCACAGGCTCGGTAGCCGAACGATCGGTGGTCGAGCGTGTGTTCGCGGATTACGGCATCGAGGCCGTGATCCATGGCGGCGCGCTGCACAAGCCCGACATCGCGCGGTTCGCGCCGCAGGCCTTTGTCGACGTCAACGTCACAGGCACGCTCAATTTGCTGCAGGCAGCAGTGGCTGCCGGCCACGACCGTTTCGTCTTCACCTCGACGACCTCGTTGATGATCTCGCAGGCGATCCGCGACGAGGAAGGCCATGCTGCGGTATGGCTCGACGAGACGACAGGACCGCTTGAGCCGCGCAACATTTACGGAGTGACAAAACTTGCCGCTGAAGGGCTGTGCCGTCTGTACAGCCGCGAGCACGGGCTGAACTGCGCGGTGCTGCGCACCAGCCGCTTCTTCCCCGAGGATGACGACACCATCCGTGACATCCATGGCGAGAACCTGAAGGCGACCGAGCTGCTGTACCGCCGCCTCACCGTCGAGGACGCCGCCGATGCCCATGTCGTGGCGCTGGACAAGATCCGCGGCTTCGAGGTCTTCGTGATCAGCGCGCCGACGCCGTTTGCGCGCAGCGATGTCGCCGACCTGAAGACCGACGCGGCCGGGGTGATCGCGCGCACCTTCCCCGATGCGCCGGCGCTGTTCGCGCGGCGTGGCTGGCGCCTGCCGAAATCGATCGGCCGGATCTACGACGCAAGCAAGACCGAACGGTTGCTCGGCTTCCGCGCCGGTACGGATTTCGCAGCGGTGCTCGGCGCCTTGCGCAGCGGCGCGCCGCTTCCCTTTGCGCACGATCCCGATTATGTCTCGCCGTCAACGAGGCTCGCAAATGGCTGATTTCCACGGCGTCTTTCCGTACCTGGTGTCCCCGGTCGACCCTGCCGGCCATGTCCGCACCGAGGTGCTGGGCCGGCTCTGCGACGATCTGGTCAAGGCCGGCGTCCACGGCCTGACGCCGCTCGGTTCGACCGGCGAGTTCGCCTATCTCAACAATGCGCAGCGCATGCAGGTGGTGGCGACCACGATCGAGGCCGCGCAGGGCCGCGTGCCGGTGGTCGCCGGCGTCGCCTCGACCTCGACGGCGGATGCGGTGGCGCAGGCCAAGGCCTACCAGAAGCGCGGCGCGACCGGCATTCTCGCGATCATGGAGGCGTATTTTCCGGTCGGTGATGCGCAGGTGGAAGCCTATTTCCGCGCCATCGCCGACGCCGTCGACATTCCGGTCGTGATCTATACCAATCCGAATTTCCAGCGCTCCGACCTCACGCTTGACGTCATCGCGCGGCTCGCCGGGCATCCGCGCATCGGTTACATCAAGGACGCGTCGACCAACACCGGGCGGCTGCTGTCGATCATGAACCGTTGCGGCGACAGCCTGAAAGTGTTCTCGGCCTCCGCCCATATTCCGGCCGCGGTGATGCTGATCGGCGGCCACGGCTGGATGGCGGGCCCGGCCTGCATCATCCCGCGGCAGAGTGTCGAGCTCTACAATCTGTGCCGCCGCACCCGCTGGGATGAGGCGATGGCCCTGCAGCGCAAGCTGTGGCGCATCAACGAGGCGTTTGCCCGCTTCAACCTCGCCGCCTGCATCAAGGCCGGGCTCGCGAGCCAGGGCTACGACGTCGGCGATCCCGTGCCGCCGCAGGCGCCGCTCACGGCCGAGCAGCGCAAGGTGGTCGAGGCGGCGTTGCGCGATCTGGGCTGAGGCCGTCGGGGGGCTGCGCGGCAAAATGCCGGGCAATCCGCCTTGGCCATGCCGGAAACCTCCGCTTGGTCAGCGCGTTTGTTGCGTGGAGCACAGCAATGAATCGGCGTACCGTCCTTGTCCTGGCCGTGATCGCGGCCATTCTGCTGATCTTCGCGGCCGGCAGCATCCGTCAGGCGCCGTGGAGCGGCCCGGCTGCCCGCGCGGTCACCGAGCGCGGCGCGCTGTCGGATGCCGAAAAGGCCAATGTCGAGATCTTCGAGAAGGTCTCGCCGTCGGTCGTGCAGGTGGTGACGCAAACCGCCGCCAATCCGCTGAGCGAGGAGCAGGAGGGCGGCGCGGCGTCGGGCACCGGCATTGTCTGGGACAATGACGGCCACGTCGTCACCAACAACCACGTGGTGCAGAACGCAAGCCAGGTCGCCATCCGCTTTGCCTCCGGCGAAGCGGTACGCGCCGAAATCGTCGGCACGGCGCCGAACTACGATCTGGCCGTGCTGCGCATCCGCAGCGCGCGCAATCTGCCGCCGCCCTTGGCGCTCGGCAGCTCCGCCGATCTCAAGGTCGGCCAGTTTGCCTATGCGATCGGCAATCCGTTCGGGCTCGATCAATCGATGTCCAGCGGCATCATCAGCGCGCTCAAGCGCCGGCTGCCGACCTCGAGCGGCCGCGAGATCTCCAACGTGATCCAGACCGACACCGCGATCAATCCGGGCAATTCGGGCGGCCCGTTGCTCGATTCTGCCGGGCGGCTGATCGGCGTGACCACGGCGATCCTGTCGCCGTCGGGCTCGAATGCCGGCATCGGCTTCGCGATCCCGGTCGACATCGTCAATCGCGTGGTGCCCGAGCTGATCCGCAACGGTCGCGTGCCGACGCCGGGGATCGGCATCGTGACCGCGAATGAGGCGGTCGCCACGCGTATCGGTGCCGAAGGATTGATCGTGGTGCGCACGACACCGGGGTCGCCGGCCGAGCGCGCCGGGATACGCGGGGTCGATATGTCGACCGGTGAGCTCGGCGACGTGATCACCGCGGTCGACGGCAAGCCGGTCCACCGGCTCTCCGATCTGGCCGACCAGCTCGAGCAGATCGGGGTTGGCAAGAAGGTGCGGCTCAGCGTGAACCGCGACGGCTCGGCGCGCGATGTCGAGGTCGCCATCGTCGATATCGGCCGGGCGCAATGATGTCGTCACTGGCCTGACGCGTGCCGCCGGATTGTGCTTCCGCGCGCCGCGCGACGAGATGCCTGTCCTTCGGCCGGCGCGTGGTTGTCAGGCCGCCAAAATCCGCTAAAACCCCCGCCAAATTCTCTGGAAATTCTTGGAAGCTCGAAGGACCCTCTGATGAACATTCTTCCCGGCAATATGCGTTTTGGTGCGGGCCAGCCAGTCAAGCGTCTGGAAGACCAGCGGCTGGTCACCGGGAAGGGGTATTTCATCGACGACAAGCCGCAGGACGGCGCGCTCTGGCTGCACGTGCTGCGCTCGCCGCACGCCCATGCCAACATCAAGTCGATCGACGCCAAGGCGGCGCTGGAGATGCCGGGCGTCAAGGCCGTCTATACCGGCGCCGACCTCGTCAAGGACGATATCGGCACGCTGCCGACGCTTGCGATCTTCAAGCGGCCCGACGGCTCGCCGATGACCGTGCCGCCACGGCGCCTGCTGGCGCATGATGTGGTGCGTTACGCGGGCGAGGGCGTCGCGGCCGTGGTCGCGACCTCGCGGGTGCTGGCGCAGACCGCGGCCGAGGCGATCGAGATCGATTACGAGGTGCTGCCCTCGGTGGTCGATCCGGTCGAGGCGATCAAGCCGGGCGCGCCGGCGGTCTGGCCGGAGGCGCCCGACAACATCGTGGCCGCGATGAGCTATGGCGATGCCGCCAAGGTCGAGGAAGCCTTCGCCAATGCCGCGCACAAGGTGTCGCTCGACCTGGTCAGCCAGCGCCTGGTGCCGTCGGCGATGGAGCCGCGCTCGACCATTGCCGAGATCGAGAAGAAGACCGGCCGGCTGATTCTGCACGTGCAGTCGCAGACTCCGGGTTCGACCCGCGACCTGCTGGCGGAATCGATCCTGAAGCGGCCGAAGGACAGCGTGCGCGTGCTGGTCGGCGACATCGGCGGCGGCTTCGGCCAGAAGACCAGCCTCTATCCGGAAGACGGCATCGTCGCCTATGCCGCGACGAAGCTGAACGAGAAGATCCGCTGGCGCGGCGACCGCACCGACGAGTTCGTCGGCGGCACCCATGGCCGCGATCTGACCTCGACCGGCGAGTTCGCGCTCGACGCCAAGGGCCGCGTGCTGGCCTACCGGGTGCGCTCGATCGGCGGCACCGGCGCCTATTCGTCGGGCACCGCCAACATCATCCCGCTGGTGCTCGGACCGTTCGTGCAGACCGGCGTCTACGACCTGCCGCTGGTGCATTTCGAGGTGAAGTCGGTGATGACCCACACCGCGCCGGTCGGCGCCTATCGCGGCGCCGGCAGGCCCGAGGCGGTGTTCATCGTCGAGCGGCTGTTCGACGCCGCCGCGCGCCAGATCGGCATGGACCCGCGCACCATCCGCAAGGTCAACTACATCAAGCCGGCGCAGCTGCCCTACACCAACGCGGTCGGGCAGGTGTACGATTCCGGTGCCTTCGCGCACATGCTGGAGCGCGCGTCTGATTTGGCGGACTGGAACGGCTTTGCCGCGCGCAAGAAGGCGGCGAAGAAGAAGGGCCTGCTCTACGGCCGCGGCCTGACCAGCTACATCGAGTGGACCGGCGGCCGCGCCCACACCGAGAACGTCTCCCTGCATGCGACCGCCGAAGGCCGCGTCATCCTGCATTCCGGCACGATGGCGATGGGGCAGGGCCTCGCCACCACCTACACCCAGATGATCGCCGATACGCTCGGCATTGCCATGGACAAGATCGACGTGATCCAGGGCGACACGGACCTCGCCACCGGCTTCGGCAGCGTCGGCTCGCGTTCGCTGTTCGTCGGCGGCACCGCGGTTGCGGTCTCCTCGAACGACATGATCAACAAGGCGCGCGACAAGGCCTCCAATTTGCTGGAAGCCTCGGTCGAGGACATCGAGTATCGCGACGGCTTCCTCACCGTGGTCGGTACCGACAGGCGCATCAGCCTGTTCGAGATCGCGGCCAAGGAGAACGGCGCAAAGCTCTCGGTCGAGAGCGAGGGCAATGTCGACGGACCGAGCTGGCCGAACGGCACACATATCTGCGAGGTCGAGATCGATCCGGAGACCGGCGTCACGCGGGTGGTGCGCTACACCACGGTCGACGACGTCGGCGTCGCGGTCAATCCGATGCTGGTGACGGGGCAGGTGCATGGCGGCGTTGTCCAGGGCATCGGCCAGGCGTTGTACGAAGGCGTGGCCTATAGCGAGGAAGGCCAGCTGCTGACCGCGAGCTATCAGGACTATTGCATCCCGCGCGCGGACGACATTCCGCCGATCACGGTGACGCTCGATGGCTCCGCGCCGTGCAAGACCAATCTGCTGGGCGCCAAGGGCTGCGGCGAGTCCGGCGCGATCGGCGGGCCGCCCTGCATCACCAACGGCGTGATGGATGCGCTGAGCGAGGTCGGGATCACCCAGCTGAACACGCCGCTGACGCCGTCGAAGATCTGGCAGGCGATCCGCGACGCCAAGGTGGGGGCGGCATAGGCCGCGCTTTCTCCTCCACCGTCATTCCGGGGCGCGCGTTAGCGCGAACCCGGAATCTCGCGCCACAACATCGAGGTTTCCCGGTGCGCAATTGCGCACCTGAGGTTCATCGCTTTGCGATGCCCCGGAACGACGGTGCCCTACAGTCCCAACACCATCTTCGCGATGATGTCGCGCTGGATCTCGGATGATCCGCCGAAGATCGTATAGGCGCGGCCGTTGAGATATTCCGGCACCACAGGCAGCAGTTCTTCGGGGATCGCCGGCTCGTGGTTGAGCCGGTAGAACGGACGCGCCGGCTCGACGGCAAGCCCGTCCTGGCCGATCACGTCGACGCCGAGCCGCGTCACCGCTTGGCGGATCTCGCTGACCCTGAGCTTGATCAGCGACGACACCGCGCCGGGATTTTGTCCGGTCTGCAGCGCCGACAGCACCCTGAGCTCGGTCATCTCGAGCGCGTCGATATCGACCTCGACCTCCGACATCCGGATCGCGATGTCGGGATCCTCGATGGCGCGGCCGGTGACCTCGGAGCCAGCGAGATCGGTGATCGTCTTCAGCGCCTCGCGCAGCTTGGCCGACGCGATGCCGGAGCCGCGCTCGAATTCGAGCAGATACTTGCCGTAGGTCCAGCCCTTGCCTTCCTCGCCGACGCGGTTGGCGACGGGCACGCGGACGTCGTCGAAGAACACCTGGTTGACCTCGTGGTCGCCGCCGATGGTCAGGATCGGGCGCGTGGTGATGCCCGGCGTCTTCATGTCGATCAGGATGAAGCTGATGCCGTCCTGCTGCCGCTCGCCGTCATTGGTGCGCACCAGCGCGAACATGCGGTTGGCGTGATGCGCATGCGTGGTCCAGATCTTGGTGCCGTTGATGATGTAGTCGTCGCCGTCGCGCACCGCGCGGGTCTTCAGCGAGGCGAGGTCGGAGCCCGAGCCCGGCTCGGAATAGCCCTGGCACCAGTAATCCTCGCCGGAGAGAATTCGCGGGAGGTAAAAGTTCTGCTGCTCGGGCGAGCCGAACCCGATGATGACGGGGCCGACCATCTTCACGCCCATCACGTTGACATTGGGCACGCCGGCGCGCGCGCATTCGGCCTCGAAGATCCAGCGCTGTGCCGGCGTCCAGTCCGGTCCGCCATGTTCCACCGGCCAGCCCGGCGCACCCCAGCCCTTCTTGTGCAGCGCGCGCTGCCACGCCATGCCGATGTCGGGGTCGGAGAACACCGATGGCGTCAGCGCGGTGGCGCGCTTCATCTCCGGCGTCAGGCTCCCGGCAATGAAATCGCGGACTTCCTGCTCGAAAGCGCGTTCCTCGGCGCTGAAGGTGAGATCCATGGTGCGCTCTCCGTTAGGCGTGGGCGCGGCCGCTGAGCGCGGCGTGGCGGCGATAATGATGGGCGCTGTTGCCGAACAGCGTGTCGAAGGCGAGCAGCCGCTTGAAATAGGCGCCGATGTCGAGCTCCTCGGTGACACCCATCGCGCCGTGCAGCTGCACCGCCTGTTCGGCGACGAAGCGCGCGCATTTGCCGATCTTCGCCTTGGCGCCGGACGCCGCACGGCTGCGGGCCACAGGCTCGGCATTGGCCATCAGCGCGGCGCGCAACGCCATCGAGCGCGCCTCGTCGACCTGCATCGCAACGTCGGCGAGGCGATGGCGGATCACCTGGTTGGCCGATAGCGGCCGGCCGAACTGTTTGCGGATTTTTGTGTATTCGAGCGTGGTGTCGAGCAGCGTCTGCATGATGCCGACCGCCTCCGCGCCGAGCGCGGCCATCGCACGATCGACCACGGTTTCGGTCGCGGGCAGCGCATCACTGCCGTCGCCGAGCAGCGCATCGGCGGGCAACTGCACGTCCTTCAGATCAAGATTACAGCCGCGCCCGCCGCCGAGCCGCGCGTAGTCGCGCAGAGTGAGCCCGGGCGTCCCCGCCGGCACCAGGAACAGGCCAAGCTTGCCGGACGCACCATTGGCGTTGGCGATACGGGCCGAGACGATGATCTGGTTGGCTGAAGCGCCGTCGAGCACGGCGATCTTGCTGCCGTTCAGGCGCCAACCGTCGGCCGTCTTGCTGGCCGTCGTGTCGACATGAGCGAGGTCGAAGCGCGCGGCGCGTTCCGAATGCGCGAAGGCAAGCGTGAGCGCGCCCTCGGCTATTTTGGGCAGGATCGCCTGCCTCTGCGCCTCGGTGCCGCATTCGGCGACCAGCGCGGCGCCGATCACGACCGTGGAGAGGAACGGCTCGGACACCAGCCCGCGGCCGAACGCTTCCATCAACAGTCCGATCTCGATCGCGCCGCCGCCGAGCCCGCCATGGGCTTCGCTGATCGGTAGCGCCAGCCAGCCGAGCTCGGCGAACTGCTTCCAGATCGCGGGCGAATAGCCCAGCGGATCGTTCGCCGCTTTCTTGCGATGCTCGGGGTTAAAGGTTTCCGCCACGAAGCGGTCGGCACTTTCGCGCAGCAGGCGCTGCTCGTCGCTGAGGGTGAGGTCCATCTGGCTTGCTACACGTTGGCGGTTTTCTTGACGGAGGGATGCAGACCCGCGGGGTCCACCACCATGCCGAATTCCTGAAGGTTGTGGGCGTGGCAGAGCTGATGCAGCGCGAAGGCCTGATCGATCGCGGCAGGCTGCCCCATGATGTCGATCGAGCGGTTCACCGCCTCCTTGGAAAGCTTCAGCGCAAAGGCGGGCTTTGCGGCGATCCGCCGTGCCAGCGCCAGCGTGAACGACGAGAGATCGCCGCGCGGCACCACGTGATTGACCATGCCGAGGCGATGCGCCTCGTCGGCACTCCAGACATCGGCGGTGAACAGCATCTCCTTGGCCTTGCGCGCGCCGAGCTCCCAGGGATGCACAAACCACTCGACGCCGCAGACGCCCATCGTCACCACGGGGTCGCAGAACTCGGCATCGTTGCTGGCAACGATCAGGTCGCAGGCCCAGGCCAGCATCAGTCCGCCGGCAATGCACTTGCCGTGCACTTCGGCGATCGTCGGTTTTGCGAGATTGCGCCAGCGCCTTGTGATCTGCAGGTAGATCTCCTGCTCGCGCGCGAAGCGGCCATGGGCGTTGGGCTCGGCGAAGCCGCCCCAATTTCCGACTGGCGGGAAATCGACACCGGCCTGGTTCTTGGCCCCTGGCCTGAGATCGTGACCGGCCGAGAAATGCGGGCCGTTGCCGGCGAGGATGATGACCTTGACCGCGTCGTCCTGCACCGCCCGGTCGAAGGCGGCGTTGAGATCGTAGGTCATTTGCAGGTTCTGGGCGTTGCGGGCCTCGGGGCGGTTCATCACGATCCGCGCGATCGCGGGCTCGGGCCGTTCGACAACAATCGTCTCGAATTGTTCAGACGCCAATGGATCCTCCCGCGATCGATTTTTTTGCCATGATGAACGGCGCGGGCAGGGATAGGCAAGCGTCATCATCCGCAAAAGAAGCCGCGAAATCCGCCGCACGGGATTATCCGGCGAAAATCTGTTACGCTGACGCAGAATCCACCCGGGGAGGATCATCTTCATGCGCAAGCTTTGGACCGTGCTCGCAGCGCTGGCGACATTGAGCCTGACCAACTGCGGCTACAACGCGATCCAGACCAGTGACGAGCAGGTCAAGTCGAGCTGGTCGGAGGTGGTGAACCAGTACCAGCGGCGGGCCGATCTCGTGCCCAACCTGGTCAACTCCGTGAAGGGCTTTGCGCAGCAGGAGAAGGACGTGCTGCTCGGCGTCACCAACGCGCGCGCCAAGGTCGGCAGCATCCAGGCAACCCCCGAGGTGCTCAACGATCCGGCTGCGTTCCAGAAGTTCACGCAGGCGCAGGGCGAACTGACCAGCGCGCTGTCGCGGCTGCTGGTCGTCACCGAAAACTATCCGCAGCTGAAATCGGACGCGCTGTTCCGCGACCTGATGGCGCAGCTCGAGGGCACCGAGAACCGCATCACGGTGGCGCGCAATCGCTACATCAAGGCAGTGCAGGACTACAACGTCGGCATCCGCACCTTCCCGAACAATCTGACCGCGATGGCGTTCGGCTACAAGGAGAAGCCCAACTTCACGGTCGACAATGAAAAGGAAATATCGACCGCGCCGAAGGTCGATTTCAATAATCCGTCACCGGCCCCCGCGCCGTCGAAATAGCGCCGGCGCGCGCATCGCGATGACCGCCGCACGCGTCATTCTGCTCGCCTTCCTGCTGGGCTTCGTGTGCCCGGCGTGGGCCGAGGTCGCGGTGCCTCCGCTCACCGGCCGCGTCGTCGACCAGACCGGGACGCTTTCCGCGAGCGATGTCGCGACACTGACCGAGCGGCTGAAGGATCTGGAGGCCCGCAAGGGCAGCCAGATCGCGGTCCTGATCGTGCCGACCACGGGCGAGGAAACCATCGAGCAGTTCTCGATCCGCGTGGCCGAGGCGTGGAAGATCGGGCGCAAGAAGGTGGACGACGGTGCGCTCCTTGTCGTCGCCAAGAACGACCGGCACTTGCGCATCGAGGTCGGCTATGGCCTCGAAGGCGTGCTGAGCGATGCCGTCACCCACCGCATCATCGACGAAGACATCACGCCGAAATTCAAGGCCGGCGATTTCGCCGGCGGCATCTCGGCCGGCGTCGACCGGATGATCCGCCTGATCAATGGCGAGCAATTGCCGGCGCCGGAGCCCGAGCATTGGCAAGGGCCGAACCTGGTCGACTTCGCCAATCCGGTGACAATCTTTATCGTCATCATCGTGGCCGGCGTGTTGCGCGGGATACTGGGACGGTTGTTGGGCTCGGTCGCGACCGGCGGTGTTGTCGGCGTCTTCACCTGGATGGTGGCCGGCTCGCTCGCCACGGCGCTGGTGGTCGGCCTGTTCGCCGGCGTCGCGGCGCTGATCTTCGGCGGGTTGAACTTCGGCGGTCCGGCGGCAGGCTCGGGACCGTATCGTCGCGGCGGCGGTTATTCCGGCGGCTGGACCGGCGGCGGGGGCTGGAGCAGCGGCTCGAGCTCGAGCGACAGCGGCGGCTTCAGCGGCGGAGGCGGCAGCTTCGGCGGCGGCGGCGCCTCGGGGAGCTGGTAGGCATGGGCATCAAGCGCATCGGCAAGCATCTGATCGAGCACCGCTGGCGGGTGCGGCGTGATTTTCCGCCGCGCGTGCTCGACGCCATCGAGCGGGCGATCAAGGCCGGCGAGGCCACTCATTCCGGCCAGATCCGTTTCGTCGTCGAGGGCGCGCTCGACGGTGTGCCGCTGTTCCGCAATCAGCCCGCGCGGGAGCGCGCGCTCGACGTGTTCTCGCACTTGCGGATCTGGGACACCGATCACAACAATGGCGTTCTGATCTATCTGTTGCTCGCCGACCGCGACGTCGAGATCGTCGCCGACCGCGGCATCGACGCGAAGGTCGGCCATGCCGGCTGGGAGGCGATCTGCCGCACGATGGAAACGGACTTTCGGGCAGGCCGGTTCGAGCAGGGCGTGATCAAGGGGATCGAGGCGGTGTCGCGCGAGCTGGCAAAGCATTTCCCGCCTCCCGCCGGCCCGAACGAGCTGCCGGATAAGCCGGTGGTGATTTAGGGACTGAGTGGTCGGGTGCTCTTCATCCTCCCCTGGAGGGGGAGGATCGACGCGAATGCAATGAGCGGCGAGGTGGGGTGAAGGTCTCTCCGCGTGAACGCTACCCGAGGGGAGAGATCACCCCACCTCGGTTCGCATTGCGCTACGCTTCATGCGAACCGATCCTCCCCCTCGAGGGGAGGATCAGACGACCGCCTTTTACGCCTTCACCGATGGCCGCGCGCCGACGCGGTTGAACCAGGCGACGATGTTGGCGTTCGACTGGTCCAGCGGCTGGCCGACCTGGTTGCCGAAATCGAGCCAGCAATAGAGCAGCATGTCGGCGAGCGTGAAGCGCTTGCCGCAGATGTAGTCGCGGCCGTCGGCCATCTGGTCATTCAGCCATTTGATGCGGTTGGCGGCGATCATCTTCAGGCCGGGCGAGGCTTCGGGCGCAACGGGAATGCGCTTCTCGAAGAATTTCAGCGCTTCGCCGAAGCGGTAGCCGTTGGCGAGCGGCTCGGCGATGTTGAGATCGACGCGGCGCGTCCACATCCGGCATTCCGCGCGCTCTTCCGGCGTGGTGCCGATCATCGCGGGCGAGGGGTGCTTCTCCTCGAGATATTCGCAGATCGCCGTGATCTCAGAGAGGTAGTTGCCGCAGTCGAGCTCGAGCGCCGGCATCTGGCCGTGCGGATTGCGCTTCAGGTGTTCCGTCTCGCGGTTCTCGCCCTTGCGCAGGTCGACGGCCTGTTTGGGTATCTCGATGCCCTTCTCCGCCATGAACATGCGCACGATGCGCGGATTGGGTCCGATCGAGTCGTAAAGCTTCATGATCCTCGCTCCCTGTTTCTTCAACGTTGTTGTTGCCGCTGTTGAACAGGCCGGGCGCGGATTTGTCAAATGTGAAGGCGCTCGGTCGCCCGAACGTCATTGCGACCCGTTGGCTCGCAACGACGGGGAGGAACTGAGCTCAATCGTCGAGCTTGTTGAGGTCGCGCACCGACTGCATGATCGGCTCGAAATTCGAGCGCGCATCGAGTGCATCGAACAGTTGCGCGGTGTCCTCGAGCAGGCCGTGCGAGCGCTGCAGCGCGATCCGCACATCGTCCTGCGGCGTGTCCGACAGCCGGCCATGTCCCGACAGCAGAATCTTCGAGTTGAGGCCCTTCAGCCGCTCCAGCGACTGGATATAGTCGGCGATCGAGCCGGAGCCGAACACGCCGCCCATCACGCCGCCCGGCATCAGCGTGTCGGCGGCGAACAGCAGGCCCTTGTCCTGGTCGAACAGCGTGATGCAGGCCGAGGTGTGGCCGGGCGTGTACATCACGTTGAGGCGGAAATTGCCGAGGTCGATCAGGTTGCCTTCCTCGAGCCAGATGTCGATATCGATCGGCACGTTCGGCTCGTTGAACATCTTGCGCAGCATCGAGAAATCGTCGCGCAGCATGATCTTGTTGGCGGCGAGCCGGTGCGCGGCGATGTAGGCGCTGCCGTGGAAATGGTACGCCGCGCCGATGTGGTCGAGATGCTCATGGCTCAGCACCACCATGTCGATCATCTCGGGCGTCACCCCGAGATGGTTGAGACAGGCGACGAGCGACGGATAATTGCTCGACAGTCCGACGTCGATCATGATGGTCCGCTTGCTGCCGCGCACCAGATAGGCGTTCGCCGCACGGTTCTTGAAGCGGATCTGATAGACGTCGTCGGCGGCCTGGATCAGCGTTGCGACCTCGGCGTCGAACAGCGTCTTGAACGGGCTTGGCTTGCGGTCGCTCATGGGGTTGCCGCCGTCCGGTAAGTGACCGCGTTGGATGCGCGCAGGCGCTTCGAGAGCGCATCCATCACCATCAGCGCGAACGCCGGCTGCTGGCT
The DNA here is from genome assembly GCF_054056795.1 of Bradyrhizobium sp. USDA 3315. Taxonomy (NCBI): domain Bacteria; kingdom Pseudomonadati; phylum Pseudomonadota; class Alphaproteobacteria; order Hyphomicrobiales; family Nitrobacteraceae; genus Bradyrhizobium; species Bradyrhizobium sp. USDA 3315. The sequence goes on from NZ_JBSRYP010000001.1 coordinate 4,039,944, forward strand.
GATCAGGTAGACGAAGCGGGCGTGGTTGATCCGCATCACCCGCGTTGCGGGCGCGGAAGCGATCGCGGTCGCCGAGCGCGCCGAGCCGTCGATCACGGCCATCTCGCCGAAGAACTCGCCCTTGCCGAGGCTGACGATAACAGTCTTGTTTCCGCGATCAATCTTGGCGATGTCGACCTTGCCGTCGAGCACGACAAACAGCTCGCGGCCGGTCGAGCCTTCCTCAAAGATGACGTCATCGACACCAAATTCCTTGATGCATTTCTCGATCGTCATGGTGCTCTCCTGCCTTCTGGCTGGAAGATGACGGTATGTTAATCGGGAAAGCGCCGCGCGCAAACGGAAGCGGCGCAGATTGCCGCAGGGCAGCATCGCCCAAATCCGGCCCGGAAAACTCCCTAAAATTTAGGTAATGGCGGAGCGGGGTAACCATTTCGCAAGCAATAAAAGTTACCGAATTGTCAACCTAGTCTGGAGACTTTGAACGTGAGTGAGCAGCAGAGCGAGCCGGCCAGCGGTCAAACCGGCGCCGAAATGGCGGCGAAAAGCGAGCCCGTGATGGCCGCGACCGGTGTCGAAGCTCCCCGACTTGCGCCCGAGCAGGAAGAGACGTCGCCAAAGGCGGACGCGCCCCGGATGGACGCGCCCAAGGTTGAACCCTCGAAGGTTGAGCCGCCCAAGATCGACCCCAAGATCGAGTCCATGATCGAGCCGAAGGTCGAGGCCAAGGTCGAGCCGACCAATAGGGACGTGCCCAAGGTCGAGACCGGCAAGCGGGAAGAGCCGCATTTTCCGGGCAAGCTGATGATCATGGCGCCGGGTGACCGCACCTGGGACCATGAGGCGACGGCATCCAGGCCAGGCGCCGAACAGGCGGCCAAGGCGGCGGGCAAGCCGGCCGGCACGCGCCGGATCGGCGCGATGGCCGCGGTGATCGCGCTGGCGACCGTGGCCGGCGCCATCGGCGGTGCGCTCGCGACCGCGGGGCTCGGCCATCTCGCCGCCCCCGCCGATGCTTCCGTCAGGGATGTGGCTGCCAAGGACGCCGCCGCCAACAAGGAGGCGGCCGATGCCGCGCTCGCCCGGATCGAGTCCGAAATCGCCGCGCTGAAGGCCAGCGTCGAGCAGACCGCCAAGGCCGGCCAGGCCCAGTTCAGCAAGGCCAGCGACCGGATCGAGAAGGTCGAGAAGGCCCAGGCCGAGCCGATGGCCAAGCTCAACAAGCTCAGCGAGGCGGTCGACAAGCTCCGCGCCACGCCGCAGACGACCGTCGCCGCGGCGACGCCCGCCCGCGAGGTCACGGGCTCGATCACCCCGGCGACTGCTGCGGCGGCGCCGGCCGCCCCCAGGCCCGAGGTCGGCCGCCTCCCGGGTGGTCGACGGCTGGTCGCTGCGCGACGTCGGCAATGGCGGCGCGCTGATCGAGGGCCGCGGCGGCATCTACGAGGTTTACGCCGGCGACCCCGTCCCCGGTCTCGGCCGCGTCGATGCCATCCGTAAGCAGGATGGCCGTTGGGTGGTCGTCACCAGCAAGGGCCTGATCGTTTCGCGCTAGAGCATTTTCGGTTCTGATTGAATCAGAACCGAAGCTCCAGCTCGTCGTTTGGACGCGTTTTCTTCACGCGAACCGGGCTCCACTTCGCTCGAAAACGCTATGATCTCCGCAACACGACAACACCAAGGCGCTTCACCACGATGTGAAGCGCCTTTTTTCTTGAATAGGGTTTGCCGTGCGGTGTTAGTGGGGGCATGAGCCGCGCGCTGAAATGCCTTCTGCTGATGTCCGTTCTGCTCTGCGGCGCCGCGCCCGCACGTGCCGCCGAGGATCGCGCGCTCGAGCGCGGCGCGGCGGTGATTGATCCCGCCACCCTGCGCGAGCTCGACCACGGCCGCTTCAGCCTCGGCCGGATGCTCGCCCCAGAGCGTTCCGCCGACACGCCGCTGTCCAACCGCGGTCTGTTCGGGCTCGCCGCGATGGTTCCGGTGCGCGAGGCGCTTGATCGCGAGTTCGATCGCTACGTCGCAAATCATAAGGCAAGCCTGCCGAATGAGAGCATTGGCGTCGGCGACGGCTTTGCGTTTCAGCTGTTCGATCGCGCGCTGCTTGAATCCCCCGACGTCCGCTTCGTGCTGTCAGGCATCGTCAACCGCATGGACCGCGCCTATGTGGCGCCGAAAGATTGCGGCGAGATCCGGCTGATCTACCGGCTGACCCGTACCGATGTGCCGCCGATCGGCGAGAACGCGGTGTCGCAACGGCTGCCGATGACGCTGAACCTCGTGCTGAAGGCGAAGGGCGACGGCAACGACGCATCGCTCGGCTGCCGCGAAATCGCGCGACGCTGGCTCGCGACCGGCAGCGCGCCGCCGGCGATAGAGAAGTTGCTCGGCAAGGATGGTCCGCTCGACCTGATCGATGCGCGCAATATCGATCGTATCGAGACCAATCTGCAGATCGCGCACGCGCCGAAATCCGCGGCGCGCGATTTCCGCACTGACTATCTGCTCAAAGTGTTCGATTATGACGGCGCGGCAAAGCGGTTTGCCGAAGCGCCGCTGGAGAACCAGATCGATCGCGACCGCATTCTGGCGGACGGGGCACTGAGGCGCGACTTCAAGGCGTGGCTGCTCGATCCCAAACATTTTGCCGAGCTCGATCGCGGCACCTTGCTGCTCCCCGATCGCTTCCTCGCGACCTCAGCGGTCGCGCCAACGCCGACCGGTTTCGATGTCAGCGAGCTGGAGCCCGAGTTCGGCATGGTGCAAGGCGAGGGCACGGCCGGCAATACGGTGTTCTCGGATGGTGACGTCGTCGGCGCCCTGCAGAAGGCTGCGGCCGACGGAACGAAGCTGCAAAACATCCAGTCGCTGGCCGGCTTCGAGCGGCGCCTCAACGATGTCACCTGCGCGGGCTGTCACCAGACCCGCGGCATCGGCGGCTTCCATTTCCCCGGCGTCGACTGGATTGCGGCAAAGCCGTCGAACTCCACCGTGGTGCCGGCCTCGCCGCATTTCTTCGGCGACCAGCCTCGCCGCCGCGATATCCTCGCAAGCTTCCGCGACGGCAAGGCGCCGGACTTTTCGCGCGGCTTCTCCAACCGGCCGCAGCAGCGCGGCAGCGCGGAACTTGCCGGCACCGAATACAGCGACGGCTGGGGCGCGCATTGCTATCTGCCGGGCGCGAGGCCCGCCGAGACCGACCGCAGCTTCCGCGGCTGGACCTGCGCCGACGGCCTTGCCTGCCAGGTTGCCGGGAAGGCCTCGCGCATCGGCATGTGCTTCGTGAAGGGCCGGTGATTTCCGCCGGAACCGAAGCCGCTGCGCGTCATTATTCGATGCTACATTCCACGTCGCGACCATGCCCCGAACAGCCCAGCCTTGAGCGGAGACCGGCCGATGAGTGCTCCCGAGGACGACAAGCAGCGCGACCGCGAGATCGCGGCCAACGAGGCCGAGCGTCAGGCGGTCAGCGCCGTCCGCGTCAGCTGCTGGGCGATCGGGCTCGCGGTTATCATCGGCATCATCGTTGTGGCCATCGTCTGGGCCTGGATGAAAAGATAGCTTCCTAGGCGTCGGATGCCTGCGATGGAATGCTCGATGACCTCGTAGCCCGGATGGAGCGAAGCGAAATCCGGTATTGCGTGATCCGATTGCGAGACTTGTCCCGGATTTCGCTTCGCTCCATCCGGGCTACTCACGAAGGTGGTTAGTTCGCTACGCCACAGCGCCCGATGCGCGCAGCTTCTGGATCGTGGCCTCGTCGTAGCCGGCCTGGCGCAGGATCTCGTCGGAATGCTCGCCGACCTCGGGCGGTTTGCGCGGCTGCACCTTCCTCGCGCCGTCGATGAAGATCGGGCTGTTGACGGTCAGCATGGTGTCGTTCTCGAAGCGCACCAGCACCTCGTTCTCGATCATCTGCTTGTCGTTCGGGATGTCGTCGAGGATGCCGACGACGCCGAACACGAGACCGTTGCCGTCGAGGATCTTGCGCCATTCGGCGAGGTCCTTGCCGGCGAACACCTCGTCGAAGATCTTGATCAACTCGACCGAGCGCGCGTGGCGGTCCGCCTTGGTGGCGAAGCGGGCATCGGCGACGAGGTCCTCGCGGCCCATGCAGCGCGCCAGCGTCGGCCATTGCCGGTCTTCGTTGAGCAGCGACAGGATCAGCCAGCGGCCGTCCTTGCACTTATAGTGGTTGGTGACCGCGTTCAGCGCCTCTTCGCGCGGCTTGCGCTTCTTGAACTTGGCGCCGGCGAGCTTGGCCTGCGCCAGCACGCCATTGGCCCAGACGCCGTTGGCCATCAGATTGGTCGAGACGTGCGAGCCCTTGCCGGTCTTCTCGCGCTGGAACAGCGCGGTGACGATCGCGCCGTAGAACGCCATCGCGCAGGGGTGATCGCCCATGCCGGCGACGGAACGGGCCGGCGTGGTCTCCTCGTCGGCGCGCACCAGATCCATCAGGCCGGAGCGGGCCCAATAGGCGTTGGAGTCGAAGCCGGGCTTGTTGGCCTCTTCGCCCTTCTCGCCATAGCCGGTGAAGGACGCGTAGATCAGCCGGTCGTTGAGATGGGCAAGATGGTCGTAGGTGATGCCGAGCTTTGCGCGCACCTGCGGCGGCATGTTGGTGATGAACACGTCGGCCTCGGCGACGAGCTTGTACAGCACCTGCTGCGCGTCAGGCTTGGTGAGGTCGAGCGCGAGGCTCTTCTTGTTGCGGGCCTCCAGCATCCACGCGAAATTGTGCTCGCTCGATGGATAGCCGGGCAGATTGGGCAGATTGCGATAGGGATCGCCGGCGCCGGGCGGCTCGATCTTGATGACGTCGGCGCCGAAGTCGGACAGCACGGTGGCGGCCGCGGGTGCCGCGATGAAGCTCGCGCAGTCCAGGACCTTGAGCCCGTCAAAAATGCCTTTTTCCATCGTGCCGTCGCTCCCGTGGCGCTTGTTGGTGTTTTTCCGGTAGCTGGAATTATCGCAAGCAATGATCCCGATCGGACCGCCATTTGACCCATCTGGGGGGCACGATGCAACCAAGTCATTCCGGACCTGGCGCCCATGCACCATGCCGGAATGACATGTCGGTGATGAGTATTACTCCACCCCCGCCATCAGCGCCGCATTGCCGCCCGCGGCGGCGGTGTTGATGGTGATCGTCTGCTCGGTGGCGAAGCGCGCGAGGTAATGCGGGCCGCCGGCCTTGGGGCCGGTGCCGGACAGGCCGCTGCCGCCGAACGGCTGCACGCCGACCACCGCGCCGATCATGTTGCGGTTGACATAGATGTTGCCGACCTGGAGGCGGTCGATCACGTGCTCGATCGTGTCGTCGATGCGGGAATGGATGCCGAGCGTCAGCCCGAACCCGGTCGCCTCGATCGCGCTCAGCACCTCGCCGAGCTTGTCGGCGCGGTAGCGCACGACGTGCAGGATCGGGCCGAACACCTCTTCCTTCAATTGCCCGGCCGCCGACAGTTCGAAGATGTGCGGCGCGACGAAATTGCCTGATGGCGCCTCGCCGGCGAGATGCACGCGGGCCTCCTGCTTCATTTGCGCGATATGCGCATCGAGCCGCTGCTTGGCGTCGGCATCGATCACCGGTCCGATATGCGTCGACGGTTCGGAGGGATCACCGATCTTCAATTCGCGCGCGGCGCCGGCGATCATCTCGATCATGCGGTCGGCGACGTCGTCCTGCACGAACAGCAGCCGCAGCGCCGAGCAGCGCTGGCCGGCGGAGCGGAACGCCGAGGTCACGACGTCATCGGCGACCTGCTCGGGCAGCGCGGTGGCGTCGACGATCATGGCATTGATGCCGCCGGTTTCGGCGATCAGCGGCACGATCGGGCCGTCCTTGGCGGCGAGCGTGCGGTTGATCGACCGCGCGACCTCCGTCGAGCCGGTGAAGACGACCCCGGCGATGGCGGGATGCGCCACCAGCGCGGCGCCGACCGCGCCGTCGCCCTGGACCAGATGCAGTGCCGATGGCGGCACTCCGGCCTGATGCAGCAGGGCAACCGCTTCGGCTGCGATGCGCGGCGTCTGCTCGGCCGGCTTTGCGATCACCGCATTGCCCGCCATCAATGCCGCCGTCACCTGGCCGAGGAAGATCGCGAGCGGGAAATTCCACGGCGAGATCGCGACGAACGCACCGCGGCCGTGCAGCTCCAGCACATTGCTTTCGCCGGTCGGGCCGGGCATCGCCTCGCCTTCGCCGAACAGCTTTTGCCCCAGCGCGGCATAGTAGCGGCAGAAGTCGATCGCCTCGCGCACTTCCGATAGCGCATCATCGAGGGTCTTGCCGCCCTCGCTTTGCAGCAGAGCGAGGAAATGGGCGCGGCGCTGCTCGAGCAGCTCCGCGGCCTTGTCCAGGATCGCCGCGCGTTTTGTCGCCGGCGTGGCGTTCCAGGCCTTGAAGCCGCGGCGCGCCGCGGCAACGGCGGCATTCGCCTGCTCGGTGGTTGATGGCGTGACGGAAGGCGAAGCCTTCCGTTCGGCCGCGATCGCCGACGTCAGCGCGCCGAGCGCCTTGCGTTCGCCGAATTCGATGCCGTGCGAGTTCTCGCGCTGCGGCCAATAAAGCTCGGCCGGCAACGGAATCGCGGAGTGCGGCGCCTTGTCGTCGGTGCCGACGATCTCGGCCGGGCGGCGCAGCAGGTCCACGATGGACACGCGATTGTCCGCGGCCAGCGCCACGAAGGACGAGTTGGCGCCGTTCTCGAGCAGCCGCCGCACCAGATAGGCGAGCAGGTCGCGGTGGCTGCCGACCGGCGCATAGGTCCGGTGGGCGATCTCGGGCCGGTCCTCGCCGAGCTGGGCGTAGAGCGCTTCGCCCATGCCGTGCAGCCGCTGGAATTCGAAGCTTGAGGGATCATCGGCGAGTTCGAGGATGGTTGCGACCGTCAGCGCGTTGTGGGTGGCGAATTGCGGAAACAGCCGAGGCCGCAGCGCCAGCAGCTTGCGCGCACAGGCGACGTAGTTCAGGTCGGTCATCGCCTTGCGGGTGAACACCGGATAGCCATCGAGCCCGCGCTCCTGCGCGCGCTTGATCTCGGTGTCCCAATAGGCGCCCTTGACCAGGCGCACCATCATCCTGCGATCCAGCGCGCGCGTCAGCGCATCGACATAGTCGATGACGTCGGCGGCGCGCTTCTGATAGGCCTGGATCGCGAGGCCAAAGCCGCTCCAGCCGGCGAGCGAAGGGTCGGCGAATGCGGCGGCGATGACGTCGAGCGACAGCTCCAGCCGGTCGGCCTCCTCGGCATCGACGGTGAAGTTGAGGTCGAACGCCTTGGCGCGGCGCGCGAGATCGACCAGTTGCGGCACCAGCTCGGTCATCACCCGCGCGTGGCTCACCGCCTCGAAGCGTGGATGCAGCGCGGAGAGTTTCACCGAGATGCCGGGCCGGTCGGGCAGGGGCTGATCGCCGGCCGCCTTGCCGATCGCCTCGATCGCGCGGGCGTAGGATTCGAAATAGCGATGGGCATCGTCGGCGGTGCGCGCACCCTCGCCGAGCATGTCGAACGAATAGCGCGAGCCGCGCGCCGTGTGCGATTGCGCGCGCGACAGCGCCGCCTCGATGGTCTCGCCGAGCACGAAATGGCTACCCATCAGCCGCATCGCCTGCCGTGTCGCGGCGCGCACCGCCGGCGCACCGAGTCGCTTCGTCAGCCGCCCGATCGTGCCCTGCGGCGTCTCGCCGGGCTGGATCACGCGGGCCGACATGCCGAGCGCCCAGGCCGAGGCGTTGACCAGGAACGCGCTCGATCTGGTCTCGTGGTTGACGAAGTCACCTTGGCCGAGCTTGTCCTCGATGAACTGGTCGGCGGTGCGCGCGTCCGGTACCCGCAGCAGCGCCTCCGCCAGCACCATCAGCGCCAGCCCTTCCTTGGTCGACAGCGCGAACTCCCGCAACATGTCCTCGACCCCGCCGAGCGGATCGTCATTGGCCCGAATTGCCTCGATCAGGCGGGTTGCCGCGCGGTCGATCCGTGTCTCCGCCTCAGCGCCAATCCTCGCGTCCTGGCGCAGGCGGGCGGCGATGGCGGCGTCGTCGGGCGCGTAGGGCGCACTGAACGGGAGCGGGAGCGGCGACGGGTCTGGCATGGCGGTTCCTTGAGATTGTGTGGGAACACGTACGCGCTAGTGAACCGTAGTTCGATGGACAAATTAGCAGATTTGCCTTAGAAAATCAGGATCAGTTCGAGAATTACCGTAGATATGACAGAAATCGACAAGACTGACCGCAAAATCCTCTCGATCCTGCAAGGGGATGGCCGGATTGCCAATGTGGAGTTGGCGGAAAGGATCGGCCTGTCGCCGACCTCGGTCGGCGAACGGTTGAAGCGGCTGCAGCGCGACGGCTTCGTCGAGGGCTATGGCGCCCGGCTCAATCCGCACCGGCTCGGGCTTGGTCTGCTGGTGTTTGTCGAGGTGCTGCTCGACAAGACCACGCCCGATGTATTCGAGAAGTTCGCCAGGGCGGTCCAGACCGCGCCGGAAGTGCTCGAGTGTCACATGGTGGCCGGCGGCTTCGACTATCTGGTCAAGGCGCGGGTCGCCAACATGACCGCCTATCGCAGGTTTCTCGGCGAGACCCTGCTGGCGCTGCCGGGCGTGCGCGAAACGCGAACCTACGCGGTGATGGAGGAAGTCAAGCGCGACGCGCCGCTGCCGGTCTGATCCACAGCCATGCGCCGGATGTCTTGGCATCGCGACACGCCCGCGATAATCCTTTGGTCGAGTTGGGGCGGTGGTTCATGAAAGACGCTGATCAGCCGATACGAATGAAGCGGGCCGGATTTGCCGGCGCGCTTGCTGTGCTCATGCTGTCGTTGCCGTCGGCCATGCCGGCCCGCGCGGCCGAGCTCAGCTCCGGCATCCTGCAGCTCTACACCTCGGTCTCGATCTATCCGCCGTCGGCGACGGGGATGACCGTCTGTTACGGCTTCGTCTGCCGGCGTCGCGAGATGCTCGACTTCAGCGCAGCCGACCGGGCGGCCCTGGCCAAGATCATGGCCACGGGCCGCGCCAATGCCGCCGCCGAACGCGCGGCCGTGCAAAAGGCCGTGATCTGGTTCGACCGGCGCATGGGGCCGATCCTCGGCACCGACAAGCGCGTGGCGAAAGCGGATTTCCGCGCCAACGACGACAAACACAATTATGATTGCTGGGACACGACGCGGAATACGACCAGCCTGATGCTGGTGATGCAGGCGTGGAACCTGTTCAGGTTTCATGACGTTGGGGATCCCCACTACCGCGGATTTTCGTTGGCGCAAACGCCGCACAACACCGCCGTTCTCGTCGAGCGCGCGACCAAGGTGGAATGGGCGGTCGATCTCTGGCCCCGCGGCTATCTGCAACCGCCTGATGTCATGACCGTCGCCAAATGGGTGACGGAAGATTGAACGGCTGAGCGTCGCAGCTGCGCGTTCCGCGCTGTTCCATCCTCATTGATCGCAGGGATAGCGTTCCGCGTGACGCTGGGAACCGAATGCCAGGATTCGAACAATAGCTTCGCACGATATGGTTCCAAAAAATACGTTCAGTGCCGATCACCATAAGAACCAAGTGACGCGTTAACACCGGCAGCATTCGGTCAACCCGAGGCTACCATATGCGTTCACGTTCGATCTGCATTGATGCCGCCACCCGCGGCGTTCGTTTCCCACAGCTGCTGGCGCTTGCGCTGCTATTTTGGCCCGTGCTCGCCGGTCCGGCCCGCGCGGGCGATGTCGAGGATTGCAGCGGGCCGCCGACGGACAAGGCCGAGGCGGCGTGCTCGGGCATCATCAACGATACCGCACGCTCCACGGAGGACCGCACCAAGGCCTTCACCGGCCGCTCGCGATTTCACATCGCGCGCGGCAAGATCGATCAGGCGCTCAGCGATGCCGATGCGGCGGTGCAGCTGAATGGACAATTCGTGCCGGCGCTGATCGCGCGCGGCTATGTCCAGCAACGCAAGGGTAGCGCGGATCAGGCCCGCGCCGACTTCGATCGCGCGATCGAACTCGAGCCGAAGAACCCGTTCGGCTTCCTGGCGCGCGGCAATCTGCGCGCCGACCAGCACGCCTGGAGCGATGCGATCTCGGATTACGACCAGGCGATCACGTTGCGGCAGGATCTTCCCGCTGCCCGTGTCGGGCGTGCGCGGGCCTATGTCGAAACCGGACAGCCCGATGCGGCGCTGGCCGACGCCAACACCGCGATTGCCGTCAACGCCGGCACGCCGAATGCATTCTACTGGCGGGGTCAGGCCTATCGCCGCAAGGGCGACATGGATAAAGCGATCGAGGATTTCTCGCGCGCGATCGCGCAGGCGCCGCGGGCAGAGCGCAACGCCTATTTCGCCCGTGCCCAGCTCTACAGCGCCAAGGGTGACTATGCCCGCGCGATTGTCGACTTCGACCGACTGTTGACGGTTCTTCCCGACAACAAGGAGATCCAGCAGCAGCGCCAGCAGGCGGCCACGATGCAGGCCGAACTCGCCAAGGCAGCAGGCGGCGCCGCGCCGCCGCAGCTGGCCGCACCGGCTCCAGGCGCGTCGCCGGCGCGGCCAGCTGCGCCGGCGGCGGGTAACCAGCAGGTCGAGCAGGCCAAGCAGCTCGTCGCACAGGGCAACTACGCAGGCGCCGTTGCCAATCTCACCCAGGTGCTGGGCGGCGATCCCCGCAACGAGGCTGCGCTGCGCCTGCGTGCACTGGCCTATTCAAAGCTCGGCCGGTCGGCGGACGCGCGCAACGATCTCAATGCCCTGCTCAAGGTCAAGCCGGACGATCCGCAGCTGCTGGCGGCCCGCGCGCTCAATGCCGCCGGCACGCGGCAGTTCGATCAAGCGATGGCCGACGCCGGCCGTGCCATCACGCTCGATCAGAACAATTCGTTGGCGTATCTGGCGCGCGGCCTCGTCAAGGCCGGCACCGGCAAGGTGCAGGACGCGCTCGCCGACTACGATCATTCGATCTCGCTCAATCCCAAGGAGACGCTCGCTTTCACCGAGCGTGGGCTCGCCCATATCGGCCTCAATCAGCTCGACAAGGCGCTCCTGGATTTCGATCAGGCCCTGGCGCTGGTGCCGACCAATCTGATCGCCAAATCGTGGCGCGGCCTCGCGTTGATGCTCAAGGGCCGCGCAGATGAGGGACTGGTCGATATCGACGCTGTGCTGGAGCGAAGCCCGAACAATCCGACGGCACAGCTCGGCCGCGGGCTCGCGATGCTGACTTCCTCCCAGTACGACCGCGCCATCGCCGCCTTCGACCAGATCATCACGCGGGCGCCCAACGATGCTTTCCCGCATGTGCTGCGCGCCCGGGCCTATCTCGGGCTGAAGAAGCCGGATAACGCGATGAAGGATCTCAACTTCATCCTCTTTGCGCGGCCCGATTATCAGCCGGCGCTGACATTGCGCGGCATCACTTGGTCGGCGTTGCGCAACTACGACAAGGCGGTCGAGGATCTCGACCGGGCGATCGCGCAGAAGGAGACGGTTGAGGGCCTGTTCGCCCGCGCCAAGGCGCATGAGGCGCTCAACCATGTCGACAAGGCGACCGAGGACTTCCGCAAGGCCACGCAGCTCACCCCGTCAAGCGTGTTCGACGTGCTGGCGCAGGCCGAGTCGAAGCGCAAGGTTCAGCAGCTGTCGAAGCGGGTGCCGTGCGGCAACGGCCAGAGCGGCACGTGCCTGTGATGCTGCAATGCGCAGCCGCGCGCTTCCCGGCGCAAAAGGCAGTTGTCGGCGCGCGAGCGGTGGCCGCCGAAATAGTTCAACGCCATATAGTTCAACGCCATGGCGCGCGGGCATCGTGCCCGCCCCGCCGAACGTCACGTCGTCTGGTGTGTGGATCGGCCCCCACTCCCGGATGGCGTCCGAGAGTGCGCCGCCGGATCTGGCGCTGTGACGCTAGACCTTGAGATTTTCGGCTGACGTCTTGCCGCGATTTGCAATCTCTTCGTATTCAACCGACTGACCTTCGTTGAGGGTCTGAAGGCCAGCCTTCTGAACTGCTGAAATATGAACGAAAATGTCCTTGCCGCCCGATGCGGGCTGGATGAATCCATAACCCTTGGTCGGGTTGAACCACTTCACTGTACCTTTGGGCATTCCAGTCGTCTCCGCGGAATCAATCGAAAACAGACCAGTCGGTCCCCGCAAAAACCGGCTTGTCCGCAACGACAGGATAGCAGTTTGAAAAAAGCTGGGTAGATCAAACGACGGTGTGTTTTTGACCGGAAACAACCCGCTTTGCGGGGGTTTTACGCCGGATTGCCCGTTTCGTGGTCAATTGATGCGCTGCAAAAACGGATCGGTTCCGGTGTACCGAACTGGATCGATCGTCCCGCGCGCTGCCTTTTCGGCCGGCGCGCGGGGATCGACCGGCGGCGTCTCAATAGGTCGCGGAGAGGTATTCGACGATCTTGCCGACGTCGGCTTCGTCGATCGGCGCACCGTAGACCTTGATCATCTTGGTCACCTCGGCCTGCCAAAAATCCTTCTTGAACTTCTCGCCCTGCGGTTGGGTCTTGATGTAGTCGGCCGAGTGGCAGGCGGTGCAGTTGTTTTGCACGACCTCGAGGTTGGGACCCGGCTTGAAGGCCGCGGTTTCCTCGGGGACCGTGTAGTTCACGGGCGCGGCGATGGCAGCGCCGATCGACAGCGCGGCGATCGCGGCGAGGGATGGAAGCAGCTTGCTGGTCATGATGCTTCTCCTCACGCTGCGGTGACGCGCACGGTTTCGACGACGTTGCGCAGATAGCCGGCCGGATTCCACAACGGATCCATCGGCTGGGTGTCGCCGGCATTGTTGGTGGCGCGCACCTTCAGCTCTGCGGGACCGGCCGCGAGCTTCACCGGCAACTTCCATTCGCGGAAGGCGTATTTGCCGAGGTCCTTGCCGAGCTTGGCCGGCGTCCAGCTCTTGCCGCCGTCGGTCGAGACCATCACCTCCTTGATGCCTTTACCGCCGTCGAAGGCAATGCCGCGCAGCATGGTGCGGCCGGCCTTCAGCTTGGCGCCGTCGGCAACGCTGGTGATGAACGAGCGCACCGTGAAGCGATTGATCGGGATCGTCGCCTTCGGTGCGGTGCCGGGCTCGACCGCATTGTTCGGCGTATCCGGTATCCGGTAGGCGGACTTCATCCAGAAGCCCTCGAACACGTTGTCGATCACGGTGATTTCGTTGAGGTGCTTCACCCAATAGGTGCCGTAGTAGCCGGGCACCACGAGGCGGAGCGGGAAGCCGTTGAGGAAGGGCAGGTCCTCGCCGTTCATGCCCCAGGCCAGCATCACCTCGCCGTCGCGCGCGTGGTCGATGTCGAGTGCCTTGACGAAATCCGGCGTCTTGTCGCTGACCGGACCATCCATGCCGTTGAAGGTGACCTGCTTGGCTCCGGCCTGCACGCCGGCCATGTCGAGCACGGTCTTCAGCGGCACGCCGTGCCAGCGCGCGCAGCCCATCGCGCCGTTGCCGAGCTGGCCGCCGGCGACGCGCGGACTGAAGAAGCCGCGGCTGTTGCCGGAGCACTGGTTGACGGCAACGATATCGGTCGCCTTCAGCTTCCTGATGTCCTTCAGCGACAGCTTCAGCGGCTTGTCGACCTTGCCCTTGATCTCCAGCGTGAACTTGTCCGGATCGAGATTGTAGGGGAGGTCGGCGAGGTGATAGCGGACAAAGAACGCATTGTTCGGCGTGATCGGGCCGTCGTTGAAGATCGCAAACGGCGTTTCCAGCTGCGGCGGGCGGGCGGTCAGGCCGATCATCGGGCGCTTTTGCGGGTAGCGCACCAGCGGGCGCTCGCCATTGCCAAAGGGCAGCGTCACGGTGTCGAGGGCGAATGCACCCCTTGATCCCAGCCCCGTCACCAAAGCGGCCAATCCGGCGCGCTTCATCAAGTCTCGTCGATCGAGCATTCCGCTTCCTCCGAAGCTGTTCTGCCGTGAGCCGGTCATCACCAGGCCCAGATTGCCTTGCGCGCCTTCGCATCATGGAATGCGCGCGGTCCAAATGTGGCACCTGACAACCGCGAGTCAATTGAGCTTTCGCAGCGTTGCGTCGCAACAACGAAAAGCCCCGGTCGCGTGGACGACCGGGGCGTTTCCATCCAAGTAGAAGGTTCGATCAGTAGCAGACGTTCACGGTGCGATAGCGATAGCCGTAGGGCGTCAGCACCAGGCGGGTGGCGTAGCAGCCGGAGTCGACGAAGCCGACGGCAATGCCCGGGCCACCCCAGAAGTGATGGTGATGCGGATGCCAGAAGAACGGCTTGGCGGAAGCTGCGGTCGGCGCCAGCGCGGCGACACCGAGGGTTGCGGCAGTGGCGAGAGCGAGCGTGACTTTGCGAAACATGGTCTTCTCCTTCGGGTGCGCGTTGAGCTCTGTCGCGGCGCGGTTGCAGTGTTACCCATCGCCAGTCAGTCGCATCCGGCACCGGGCACGTTCGAGCATCTCTGCTGAACGCACCGGCGGGTGTGCGGCAGGTCACATTGGGCTGAAGCGGAGATGAACCGGTCAGGCCGCGACGGCACGCCGGTCGTCGACCAGCGTCGATAGGAGCTGCGTCTTTTCGACCGTGCGCACGGTCATCGGCTCGTTGCGGCCGCGGATCGCGACCTCCTGCGCCGGCAGGGCATCGTCGGCCAGCCCGGCGGTGACGCGCACCTCGTCCGAGATGATCGCCTCGCAGGCCAGCGCCTTGGTCATGTCCTGCAGCCGTGCCGCGACGTTGACGGCATCGCCGAGCGCCGTGAACACCATGTGGTCGCGATAGCCGATATCGCCGACGATCACCTCGCCGCCATGGATGCCGATGCCGAAGCGGATCGGCTCGCGCAGATCGTGGCTCAGGAACTGGTTCAGCTCGTCGATATGGGTTGCGATCAGCGCCGCCGCGCGCAACGCCTGGCGGCAGGCCACCTGCCGGTCGGTGGCAAGCCCGAACAGCGCCAGCATGCCGTCGCCGATGAACTGGTTGGGCCGCCCGCCGGCTTCCAGCACCGCCTGCGACACCGCGCCGAGGAAGCGGTTGACGATGAACACGGTGTCGAACGGCAGCCGCTTCTCGGCAAGCTGCGTCGAGCCGCGCATGTCGACGAACATGCTGACCAGATAGCGCTCCTGGCCGACCCGTGCCGGATTGGCGGCGTGCGCGTTGGCCGATGTCGTGCTCGGCAGGAACAGCTGGAAGAAATTCAGGTCGGCGGTCGGCCGCAACTGGCAGGCCAGCCGGATCGACGGATCGTCATTGCCGACCCGGTGCAGCACGAAGGCTTCGCGCGGCGAGGGCTCGGGCAATCCGGCGTGGTCGCCGATGATACGGATGCGGCAGGTCGAGCAGCGTGCGCGGCCGCCGCAGACGCTCGCATGCGGCACGTTGTAGCGCAGGCTTGCTTCCAGCACGCTCAATCCCTTCGGTACCCGCAGCGTGCGGCCGTTGCCGTAGGACAGCGCGATCATGCCGCCGCGGCGCTCCAGCAGGGTCCGCGCGCCGCGCGCCAGCAGCACGAGGCCGAGCAGGCCGAGATAGCCGATGGTCAGGCCGTCGGTGATCTTCTCGAGCGTGCTCCCCTGCGCCGCTGTGCCGAGCTTCTGCACCGACAGCTCCTCGCGCCGCCAGTCGGGATCTTGATAATCCGCGACCGTGGCGCGGCCGCCCTGGTAGACGCCGAGCATCGCCAGGGTCGGGATCAGCACGGCTCCGGCGAGCAGGAACGGCGCGGCGCGCTCGAAGAACGGACGCAGCCGCAGCCAGAAATACAGGCCGATGCAGCCATGCACCCAGGCGATCACCAGCACCGCCAGCATCTGCCACAGCCGGTTCGGCGAGGCGATGAAGAAGGTGTACAGCTCCTGGGGGTAGAGCTTCTCGTGCCCGTACAGGGTCTGGCCGAGCCGTACGCCGACGACGTGGGCGACGATCAGCATCGGGATGCTGAGGCCGAGCGTGAGTTGCAGCGGCTCGATCGCCTTCCAGTGGAACTCGCGGCGCTGATAGAGTGCCCAGATGCCGAGCCCGGTATGCACCAGGCAGGCGCTGTAGAACACGATCGCGACCGGCAGGAACTGCCAGAACTCGGTGTGGTAGTAGACCCCGATCGCCAGCGCCTGCGTCGAGATATTGCCGAGCGCGTGGTTGAGGAAATGGCTGGTCAGGTAGGCGAACATGATCGCCCCCGTGACGATGCGGACCTGCCGCAGGCCGATACCGCGGGCCATGTCCTGCAAGTGCTCGCGCGAGGGGGAGGCCATGTGATTCATGATCGGCAAGTCTAGTGGTTAATTCCCGCGCTGAACACCACCGCGGGTCCGGACCAGCCGTGAGAGCGGGCCGCGCGGCACGTTGACACTCCGTTAAGAGTCGAACAAAAAGCGCGCCGTGACGATAGCCCAAGCCGAACCTGGAGCCGATAACAACAGCGTTAAGCCGGCCCGTTCGCGCGCGCCGGACTGGCGGGGCGTCATCGCCGTGATCGTTGCCATGACCGCGATGCGGTTGGTCTACGCCCATGCGCTCGATCTGCGCACCGACGAGGCCTATTACTGGACCTGGTCGAAGGAAAACGTGCTGTCGTTCCTCGACCATCCCCCGATGGTCGCCTGGTTCATCCGCTTCGGCACCGCGATCCTCGGCGACACCAATCTCGGCGTCCGCCTCGGCGGCATCGTCGCGATGCTGGCCACCCAGCTCCTGCTCGCCGACATCGTCCGCCGCGTGACGGCCAACAACGTCCGCGCCGTGATGCTGGCGCTGCTGCTACCGGAGGCGGCGCTGTATTACGGCCTCTTGATGGCCAAGGTCGCGCCCGATACGGCGCTGATCCCGTTTTCGGTGGCGATGCTGTGGTCGCTGGTGCGGCTTGCGCAAAGTGGTGACGGACGCTGGTGGCTCGCGGCGGGGCTGTTTGCCGGGCTGGCGCTGCTGTCGAAATTCACCGCGATCATGTTCGCGCCGGCGGTGCTCGCCTTTGCGCTGGTGCCGGACTGGCGCTGGCGCTGGCTGCGCAGCCCGTATCCGTATCTTGCCGCGCTGATCGCGATCGTCGTGTTCGCGCCGGTGCTGATCTGGAATGCCGAGCACGACTGGGCCTCGTTCCGCTTCCAGGCGGTGCGCGCCACCGCCGAGCGCGCCTTCACGCTGCGCACCGTCGGCGAGTTCATCGGCATGCAGTTCGGCCTGGTCGGCTTCGTGCTGCTGCCGGTGACGCTGTTCGGCACCGCGCTGACAGCATGGCGCGGCTATCGAAAGCGCGAGCCGGTCGCGATCCTGCTGGCGACCGCGGTGCTGGTGCCGTTCATCTACTTCCTCTGGAAGTCCCTGACGCTGCGGGTCGGCGACACCTGGCCGATGTTCCTGTGGCCGGCCGGCTTCGCGGCGGTCGCCATCAACGTCACGCGGATGCCGTTCGAGGGCTGGTCGGTCGGGCTCGTCAAATCGACGGTGTATTGGGCGCGGACCGCGATCACATCAGGCATCGTGTTCGTCGTCTGCGTCTTCCTCTACTACATGTTCGCGCCGTGGAATCTGATCGGCCGCACCGATCCGATCGGCACCGAGGCGGGCTACGATGTGGTGGCTGCGCGCACGCTGGCGCAGGTTGAGGCGACCGGCGCGACCTGGGTCGCGACCACGGATTACCGCACCTATGCGATGCTGCGCTGGTTGCTGCGCGGGAAGGTGACGGTCATCGAAATCAACGAGCGCGGCCGCTTCCAGGGCTTTGCCGATCCCGGCATGAGCAAGATCCGCGATCACGCCGGCATTTATGTCGGGCGCGAGCCCGAGAACAATCTGCCGCTGTGGAGCGAGACATCAGCGGTGCGCCAGCCGCTGGAGCGCGTGACGCGCAGCTGGCGCGGCATGGTGATGGACACCTATGCGCTGGAGAAGATCAGCGGCTGGACCCCCGATCTGTCGCCGCCGCCGGACACCACCTTCTTCCGCTGGCGGGTGCTGGCCTCCTCCTTCTCCCCGCTTGCGGGGACGAGACGATCAGAGCTCGCTCTGCGAAGGTCGGGATGAGGGGGAGTCTCCACGGGGACGGCGAGAGTTGGTCTCGCGGAAACTCCCCCTCACCCGAAATTTGCGCTTCGCGAAAATTCCGGCCTCTCCCCGCAAGCGGGGCGAGGCAAGCACCTCATTCCTCTTCCTCGCGCTTGCGGATCAGGTCTTTCGCGAGATCCGTCAGCGCCGGGCGCGGCAGGGCGTTGAAGGGAAGCGGGCGGGTGACGTCGATCGCGGCGAGGCCGAGCCGGGCGGTCAACAGGCCGTTGAGCATGCCTTCGCCGAGGCGTTGTGACAGTTTTGCCGCGATGCCGTGACCGAGCATCTGCTGGATCAGGCTGTCGCTGGCCGCCATGCCGCCGGTGATCGCGAGATGCGCGATGACGTGGCGCAGCAGGCGGATCATGCCGAGCGCGCCGGGCCGGCCGCCATAGAGCCGCGCCAGCTGCCGGATCATCCGCAAGCTCGCCACGAACACGAACAGCACGTCGAACAGCGCGCGCGGGCTGACCGCGGTGACGACCGAGACGCGCTGCGCGGCGGTCGATACGAGCCGTCGCGCTTCCTCATCGAGCGGTGTCATCAGCTCGCGCTCGGCGAGGCGGATCATGTCGGCGCCGTCGATAATGTCGTCGGTGTGGCTCTGCAGCGCGCTGCGGGCGCGAGCGAGCTGCGGGGTCTGGTGCGCGAGCTTGAGCAAATCGGCGACGATCACCCGGCTTGCGGCGCGGTCGTCGCTGATCAGCACCTCGGCGGCGCGCAGATGCAGCTTCTCGATCGTCGCAAGCCTTGCCAGGCCGACGAGCTCGCGCGTGGTCACGACCGCGAGCGCCACTGCGGCGATGACGGCGAGCGCGAGCCCGAGGAAGCCGAGGCCTTCATTGCGTGCGAACAGGTCCTCGACGAGGTTGAGGACGCCAAGCCCGGTGCCGAGCACCACGAGGCCCGCGACCGCGCTCCAGAACAGCGTGCCCCAGCGGAAGCCGCGGCGCGCCGGCACCAGCGGCGTATCGACCGGGACTGGAAGCTGCGCGGGCTCGGCCTCGGGTACGATCTGGATCGTGCCGCGGGCGAGGCGGCCGCCGTCGTCCGGATCCATCACGACCACGCCGGGATCGTCGAGCTTGAACGTCGCCGGCCGCCGCGGGGGCGTCTTCTCGTTCATTGCAGTTTGTCTCCGATCAGGAACTGGAGAGCGCGGTCAAGGCGGATGTGAGGCAGCGCCGGCTCTGCATCGCCGTTTCGTTCCAGCTTTGGCGGACGGAAGCGCAGGAAGCGGTAGTCCGCGGCCTCCGTGTCCGAGCTTGAGAGACCGCGGAAACCGCCGTTGAACAGGTCCTCCGGATTGTCGGGCAGGTCGCCGGGAAAGGTCGCAACCTCGGTCTCGCCGTCGAGCCGCTCGCCATTGGCGACCTCGCCCGGCGCCGGCATGCCGAGGATCGACGGCAGCCGGTCGCGCCCGCGCTGGACCTGCGCCTCGCGCGTGGCGCGCACCGCGGCGAGCGCGACGACGTCGATATCGGCGCCGGCATATTCGGCGCGCTCGGCGGCCTTGGCCACGATCCGCCGCAGCACGGCCTCCAGCCGGTCGTGGCTCTGGTGGTGCAGATGGTCAGCCTTGGTTGCCGCGAACAGGATGCGGTCGATGCGCGGCCGGAACAGCGCGCTCAGGATCGTGCTGCGGCCGATCCGGAAGCAGTCGAGGATGCCGGCGAGCGCGGCCTCGAGATCGTGCAGTGCCTCGGGGCCGGCATTGAATGCGGCGAGCGCATCGGCCAGCACGATCTGGCGGTCGAGCCGCGCGAAATGGTCGCGGAAGAACGGCCGCACCACGACGTCCTTGTAGGCCTCGAAGCGCCGCCGCATCATCGCCCACAGCGAGCCGTCACCCGCGCTGCCGCCTGCGGGCACGTCGAGCGGCGCGAAGGTGAGTGCCGGCGTGTCGGCGAGATTGCCGGGCATCAGGAAGCGGCCGGGCGGCAACAGGCTCATAGCGAAGCGCTCGTCGCGGCAGGCGCGCAGATAGTCGGTGAACAGGCGTGCTTCGGTGAGCGCGGCCTGCTCGTCCTCTTTGGCCTCGGGCTTCAGCGTCGCGAGATGGGCGTGCCAGGGCGCCGCGAGTTTTGCGCGCAGCGGCTCGCGCGACAGCGCAAGGCTCTCCGCCGACCATTGCTCGTAGCTCTTGCTAAGCAGCGGCAGGTCGAGCAGCCACTCGCCGGGATAGTCGACGATATCGAGGGTCAGCGTGCGGTCCGCGCCATTTTGCCGCTGATACTCGATCACGAGACGAAGCTCGGAGATGTCGGTGGTCGAGTTCGGCCAGCGCCGCTCTTCGACCAATGTCCGGACATGGTTCTCATAGGCGAAGCGCGGCACCGCATCGTCGGGCTGCGGGGCGAGATAGGCGCGCGCGATCCGCCCCGAGGCATAGGCCTCGAACACCGGGAAGCGGCCGCCGCGGGTCAAACCGTGCACCAGCGCGGTGATGAACACGGTCTTGCCGGCGCGCGACAGGCCGGTGACGCCGAGCCGCACCGTCGGGTTGAAGAACCCCTCGCCGTAGTCGAGCAGCGCCCGCGCCGAGAGACGGGCTTCCTCGACGATATCAGTGAAGCTGGGGGGCATGGAGGGTTAACGAAAACCCGGCAGGAGGGACCAAAAGGGGCGGGCGATCACCCGCAAGGTGGCGATTATCGGGCCAAAATCAAGCTTCACATTTCCGGCGCCTTTGCAGGCGAGGGGTTGTCGGGGGGCAGGGGAATTGAACGCGTCAGACCACCCGCGCTACCCATCGTCCATCGGCCCACGGGAAAGCCTGCATGACGGTCTTCCGCCTGAAGCAACTTGCCTCGACCTCGATCCACGCGGCCGGCGCCGCGCTGTGGAACTACGACCGTGCCGAGCTGATCGCCGACGGCGTCGTCCATCTCGTCGGCGTCGCTTTCGGGCTGGTTGCCGCCACCGCGCTGATCGTGCTGACCGCAGTCTATGCCGGCCCGTTCGACATCGCCGTGGTGTCGGTCTATGTCGCCGGCCTGCTTGCAATGCTGGTGCTGTCGGCGACCTATAATCTCTGGCCGGTGTCGCGCGCCAAATGGGTGCTGCGGCGCTTCGACCATTCCGCGATCTACCTGCTGATCGCCGCGACTTACACGCCGTTCATCGTGGAACTGAAGGACAGCACCTTCGCGATCGCGCTGCTGGTCGGGGTGTGGTGCGTGGCGATCGTCGGGATCTGGCTGAAGTTGCGCTATCCCGGCCGCTTCGACCGGCTCTCGATCGGGCTTTATCTCGCGATGGGCTGGAGCGGCATCATGCTCTACGACCGCGTCGTGAAGGCGCTGCCGGCGATGGCGCTCGGCTTCGTGCTGGCCGGCGGCATCCTCTACAGCCTGGGCGTGATCTTCCACTCCTGGCGGCGGCTGCGTTTCCAGAACGCGATCTGGCACTGCTTCGTGCTGCTCGGGGCCGCCTGCCACTACACGGCGGTGTTCGACGTCGTGTTGGCGAGCTGAGCGGTCCGCCAGCGTTACGCACAGGGCCGGGCCGGCTTCGCGAAAAGATCATGCATCGGCAAAAGATGGGATATCATGATCCCTCTGTTTGAACATGAGACCGGCTCTCCGGATCATGCGCTGAAATCAAGATATCGGGAGGATGGCCATGCAGGTGGCAGGTAAGGTTGTGGTGGTCACCGGCGGTGGCAATGGCATCGGCAAGGCGCTGTGCGAGGCGTTCCATGCCGCGGGCGCATCGAAGGTCGTGGTCGTCGACCTCGATCATGGCGCGGCCGAGAAGGTCGCGGCCACGGTCGGTGGTGCCGCCTTCAAATGCGACGTCGGGCAGGAGAAGAACATCCTGCATGTGATCGACGAGACCGAGCGCATGTTCGGCCCGATCGCGCTGTTCTGCTCCAATGCCGGCATCGGCGGCGGCTTCGATCCGCTGTCGGTGAACGCCGGCGGCACCTCGGACGAGCCGTGGTCGCGGAGCTGGGCGATCCATGTGATGGCGCATGTCTATGCCGCGCGGCATCTGGTGCCGCGCATGAAGGCGCGCGGCGGCGGCTATTTCCTCAACACGATTTCGGCCGCGGGCCTCTTGTCGCAGGTCGGCAGCCCGGCCTATTCGACCACCAAGCACGCCGCGGTCGGCTTTGCGGAAAACCTCGCGATCTCGCACCGCGCCGACAACATCAAGGTCTCGATCCTCTGCCCGCAGGGCGTCGACACCAACATGCTGCGCTCGATCCCGAAGGGCCCGCAGTCCGGCGACGGCGATCTTTCCGCGGAGCAGGTCGCGCAGGATGCACTCAAGGGTATCGAGCAGGAGACCTTCCTGATCCTGCCGCACCCGCAGGTGCTCGGCTACATGCGCAAGAAGACCGAGAATTACGATCGCTGGATCGGCGGCATGGCCAAGATCCAGGCCAAGATGCGGGAAGCGCACGGGAAATGAGACCTGTAGCCCGGATGGTGCGAAACGCAATCCGGGCGAACGTGCGCGCGTGAATCCCGGATTTCGCTGCGCTTCATCCGAGCTACGATATCGGCCGCGCAACTGAGGCGGCCTCACTCCTTTGCGATCTGCGCGATCCTGTCGCGCAGATAGGCATCCATCAAATCGGGCGCCGAGGCGCCGAACATCCTGATGCGGCCGGTGTGCAATAGCAGCAGGAGGCCGGTCGCATGCGCGAAGCAGTCCACCATCACCGTGTTCGCCTTCGGTCTGGAGGCGCCGAGCGCCTCTGCGGCTTCGGCGATCGGATGCAGCGCCGCCTCCAGCGCGGCGTTCAGCGCGTGATCGCGGTCATGGCCGAGCCCGGCCGGCTTCATGCCGCCGCGGAACAAATAGAAGCCGAGATCGAGGTCGCGCGGGGTGCTCCGCGTAATAGCGGAAGAAGCCCATGCCTGCGGCGTGCAGCTTCTGCTTGGCGCCGCGCGTCGTCGCGACTGCCGCACTGACGGCTTCGCCGAGCGAGGCCAGCGATTGCCGCAGCACCTCGGCGTAGATCGCCTCCTTGGAATCGAAATGGAAGTACAGCGCCGCCGCCGTGTAGCCGGCCCGCGTCGCGATCGCCCGCAGGCTCGCGCCCTCGAGGCCTTCCTCCGCAAACACGCTGCGCGCCGCGTCGAGGATCAGCTCCCGCTTGTGGCGGCTGACCGCTTCCTTCCTGCTCTCGCGCATCTGCATGGCCCGGCGAATCCGTCTTGACTCAATTCTAACAGCGTTAGATAATTTAACAATGTTAGAATAAATGAGCAAGGGAGAAGCGCCATGCTGATGACGGCTGCGGACTACCGGGAATCCCTGCGCCGCTACAAGCCGCGTGTGTTCGTCAACGGCGCGGCGGTTGCGAGCGTCGCGGACGAGCCGTTGCTGGCGCCGGGCGTGGCGGGCGTCGGCGTGACCTATGATTTCGCGCTGCAGCCCGAGCATGTGCCGATCATGACGGCGCGGCAGGGCACCTCTGGTAAGACCGTCAACCGCATGCTCCACATCAATCGGAGCTCGCAGGACCTGCTCGACAAGCTCGAGGCGGTGCGGCTGGTGTGCAGGACGTCGGGCTGCGCGCAGCGCTACCTGAGCCATGATGCGCTGAACGGTCTCTACCAGGCGACCAGGCTGACCGACGATCGCCACGGCACCGATTACAGCCAGCGCTTCCTCAACTATCTGCACGAGGTGCAGGACCAGGATCTGACGCTCGGCATCGCCATGACCGATGCGAAGGGCGACCGCTCGAAGCGTCCCGGCCTGCAGGCCAATGCGGACGTCTACGTCCATATCAAGGAGCGCCGGCCCGACGGCATCGTGATCCGCGGCACCAAGGCGATCGTGACCGGCGCGCCTTATATGCACGAATTCCTTGTCATGCCGTGCCGCACCCATGTGCCTGCCGACAAGGATTTTGCGGTCTGTTGCGCCGTGCCGGTCGATGCGCCCGGCGTCACCATCGTCGCGCGTCCGGCCGGCCGGCCGGGTGATGCCGCGGCGAAATTCTCGGCCAAGTACGGCCAGTCGGTCGGCGTCGTGATGTTCGATGACGTGTTCGTGCCGCATGATCGGGTGTTCCTCGCCGGCGAGACCGAGGAGGGCGGCTTCCTCACCACGTCCTACGCCACGCATCACCGGCATTCCTGCATCGGCGCCCGTGCCGGCTTCGGCGATCTCTTGATCGGCGCCGGCGCGCTGATGATCGAGGCGAACGGGCTCGATGCCGAGAAGCATGCGCATATCCGCGAGGCGATGGTGGAGCTGATCACCATCACCGAAAGCTTCTACGCCTGCGGCGTCGCCTCCTCGGTCTACTGCACGAAGGATCCGGCGGGCTCGGTGATGCCGGATGCGGTGTTCTCCAACATCGGCAAGCTGCTGCTGGCGACCAAGATCTACGACATGCACCGCGTCGCGCATTACGTCTCCGGCGGGCTGATCGTCGCGCTGCCGGGGCCCGACGAGGATCACAATCCGGAAACGCGCGCCTCGCTTGCCGCTGTCATGGGCGGACGTCCCGATATCCCGGCCGATCAGCGTGCCGAGGTGGCGCGGCTGATCGAGGACCTCACCGTCTCGCACGAAGCCGGCTGGTATTCAGTGATCTCGTTGCACGGCGGCGGCTCGCCGGAGGCGATGAAGCGCGAGATCTGGCGCAACTATCCGGTGATGGAGAAGGCCGAGCTGGTCGAGAATTTGCTCGGCCGCGACCTCGTCGACCAGGGACAACGGGTGTCGAAGCAGCCCGGACGCTGCTGCGCAACCGGCTGCGAGGTGCCGACGCCGTCAGCGGCGCCCATGCTCGGCGATCCAATGCCCTCGTAATAAGGTTGCGAATATATGTCCAGCCGTCATTGCGAGGAGCGGCAGCGACGAAGCAATCCATATCTCCACTTGCCGAAAGATGGATTGCTTCGCTTCGCTCGCAATGACGTGGCGAGATTGCTGCTCAGCTCTTCTGTGTGTAAAGCAGCGGCACCGCGGAATCGACCATCACCTCGATCAGGCTGGTGCCCTGATGCGACAGCGCGCGCTGGTAGGCGCCGGCGAGCTCGGCTGATTTCGTCACCCGCACAGCGTCGCAGCCCAGGCCTTCGGCGAGCTTGGCGAAATCGATGCCGGGCAGATCGAGGCCCGGCACGTTGCGCACCTGCATCACCTGGCTGAACGAGCGCATCGCGCCGTAGCCGGAATTGTTCAGCACGACGACCGTCAGCGGCAGCTTGCGCTGCGCCGATGTCCACAGCGCCTGGATCGAATACATCGCCGAGCCGTCGCCGATCAGGCAAACCGTGCGTCCCTGACGTCGACCGAGCGCCATGCCGACCGCTGCCGGCAGGCTGTAGCCGAGGCCGCCGCTCGCCATGGTGTAGAAGCTGTCCTGGCCGTGCATCGGCATCGCCTTCTGCATCAGCGGGCGATGCGACGGTATTTCCTCGACCAGCGCATCATACGGCCCCATCGCGGCCGAGAGCGCATGCAGCGCGTATTCGGCAGGGATCGGGTCGCCGGCGGCCGGAGCCGGCGGCAGGACACGGCCAGCCGGCGCGGTGCGTTTCGTCTCAAGCAGCATCTCGAGCAGCGCCGTCAGCGCGGGCTTCATGGTCGCGACGATGCTGTGGCCGGTCGGCGTCATCGCGGCGGCGTCCGGATCGTCGGTGATCTGGAAGATCGTGGTCGAACCGTCGAAGATCGCGGCATGGCCCTCGACATGGAAGGTGAAGACCGGCGCGCCGACCACGACGACGAGATCGTGATCGCGCAGCGCATCGGAGAGCTGGCCCGGCGCGGCATGCAGGAAGCCGGCAAACTGTGGATGCCGTTCGGGGAACGAGCAGCGCGCCGAGAACGGGCTGGCCCAGACCGCGGCTTTTGATTTCTCGGCGACCTTCACCATGAGATCGACTGCCTCGGCCCGATCGACGGCCGGGCCGACGACGAGGGCAGGGCGCTTGGCCTCGCCGAGCGCGGCCGCCAGCGCCTGCATAGCGGATGGATCAGGACCGATTTCGCGACTGACCTGGCGCGCGTCGAGCGGCTGCGTCGCATGCGCCCAGTCGTCGATCGGCACCGAGACGAAGGTCGGCCCGCAGGGCGGCTGCATCGCGACATAATAGGCGCGCGCGATCGCGGCGGGCACGTCTTCGGCGCGCGCCGGCTCGACCGCGAATTTCACGTAAGGCCGCGGGAATTCCGAGGCCCGCTCGGCATAGAGGAAGGCCTGCAGCGGCATGATCGAGCGTGCTTGCTGGCCCGCGGTGATCACCAGCGGGGTCTGGTTGCGATAGGCGTTGTAGATGTTGCCGAGCGCGTTGCCGACGCCGGCCGCCGAATGCAGATTGACGAAACCGGCATTGCGCGTCGCCAGCGCATAGCCGTCGGCCATGCCGACGACGGAAGCCTCCTGCAGGCCGAGCACGTAGTCGATGTCGTCGGGCCAGTCGCTCAGGAACGGCAGCTCGGTCGAGCCGGGATTGCCGAACACCTTCTTGATGCCCCATGCGCGAAGCAGGCCGAAGGTGGCGTCCTTGACGGTGACGGTCTTGCCTTTGCTGGCGGCGGGTTTGCGCGAGGACATCGGGCGGCTCCCATTTCTGTCTTGTTACGTTCCGTCATTGCGGGCGGCAAAAGCGGAAAGGCAATCCACCTGTCGATGGATTGCCTGACGATGTCAAGCCGCTGCGCCCATAGTTGCCGCGGCAACGGCTGCAAATTTGCGTAGGCGGCTATCCCGTCATCCTGAGGAGCGCGCTTGCGCGCGTCTCGAAGGATCGACGGCCACGGCGGGGCCGTTCATCCTTCGAGACGCGCTACGCGCTCCTCAGGATGACGGGGTGACTACCTAATTGGCCTTCTGCAGCGCGGCGGTCTGCTTGGCGAGCTGCTTGTCGAAATCCTGCTCCAGCCCGGCCACATAGGTGGCATTTTCGCCCGGCTTGACGAACGGGTTCGGCGCGCCGTCCTTCATCTGCGCCCGCTTGGCCTGCATGGCGTAGACCTCCGGATGCGGCCCGAGCAGCACGTCGACCTTCATCGCCTTGGCCTTGGTGAAGGTCGAGCGGTAGTCGTCGACGATGCCGGGATAGGTCGGACGGCCGACCAGCCGGTTCAGCGCCACCGTTCCGCTGCAGAAGAACAGCACGTTGCGCGCCTGGCTGCCGTCCTTGACCGTGATCTCCCAGCTGGTGCAGCCGGGCGAATGGCCGGGGGTGGTGTGCGCGGTCAGCGTGACATCGCCGAGCGTCACCTTGTCGCCTTCCTTGACGGTGCGGTCGACCTTCACCGGCGTAAAAGCAAGATCGGCGTTGTTCTCGTCGCCCGGATAATAGCCGGCCTCGAGCAGGGGCTTGTCGCGCTCGCCGGCGATCAGTTGCGCACCGGTCTCCTTCTTGATCTCGGCAAAGCCGCCGGTGTGGTCGAGATGGGCGTGAGTGTTGAGGATGATCTTGATGTCGCCCTCCTTGAAGCCGAGCTTGGCGATGTTGTCCTTGATCATGCCGGTCGACTGCTGCATCGCCGTGTCCATCAGGATCAGCCCTTGCGACGTCTTGATGATGTAGACCGCGATCCCGTCAGTGCCCACATAGTAGATATTGTCGATGAGCTGGAACGGCTCGAACGGCGCGGTCCATTTCTTCATGACAACAGCCATGAAGTCCTTGAGCGTCTGTGCCTGCGCACCGGTTGCGATCAGCGTGAGCGCGCACAGCGCGGCTGCGATCGTCCTCATGGTTGCCTCCCTCTTTGTTGTTGTTCGTGCACGGGCGGCACTATGCGTGCTGGCGACGCCGGCCGCAAGCTGCGGACGGCAAGCCGCAGGGCAGGCGGCCGTCCGTCCGGCGCATTCCTGTTCTGCGTTCAGCTCGCGTATTGCGCGATGCCGTGGCCGAACGACCAGTTCTCCTTGGCGACCTCGACGAGGTTGATGACAACATCGTCCGGCCGTCCCTGCAGCTGGCTCTGATAGTCGTCCACGATCCGCTTGTAGAACGCCTTCTTCATCTCGACGGTGCGCCCGGCATTCATGGTGATCTGGATGAAGATGAGGTCGTCGCTGTAGGTGTTGCCGAGATAGTTGTCGGCGTAGTTCAGGTCGCTACGGTCGTGCTCGGTGATGACCTGAAACTTGTCATTCTCGGGCACGTTGATCACCTCGCGCATCGCCTTGTAGACGATCTCGCCAAGGGTCTTGCGATATTCCGCGGGCTTGCCGCGCTTCAGGTCGATACGAACGAATGGCATGGTGGTCTCCTGTGTGATGCGGGGCTCGGCCCCGCGTGATCGGGACGTGCGACGGTGCAAACGGGCATCGTCCGCTTGCGCCGGCGGCGTCGGTGCGTTCAGCGGGCCGCCTTGAAGGCCTCCCAGCGCGCATCGCGCTCTCTCTGATATTTGGGCGTTCGCTCCGCAACCATGTCCGCCCAATACAGCGGCTTGCCGCAGGACTGGCAGACCGGACCGAGCCCGGCCGGCTTGCCGCAGACGAGGTGCGTATAGTTCATCGAAAGACCGTCCCTGGGTGACTTGCACCAGGTCTCGCCCCAGGCGCGCAGGGCAAACATGACGGGGAAGAACGCCGCGCCCTTCTCCGTCAGATGATATTCGTGGCGCAGCGGCCGCTTGTTGTAGACGCGCCGCGTCACCAGTCCGTCCGCCTCCAGCTTCTTAAGCCGCGCGGTGAGCATCTGCGGGGTCGCGCCGGTATGGGCCTGAATCTCCTCGAAGCGATGGTTGCGCGCGAACAGCTCGCGCAGCACCAGCACCGTCCAGCGGTCGCCCACCGCAGTCTCCGCGCGCGCCACCGGACACAGCGTTTGGTCAGCAGGGTTGCCCTTTGGCCTTGCCATCACGTTTTCTTCATCCGGCACTGTTGCTATGATTTTCATAGCAATATGGGCTATCGTCAAGGTGGGTGCAACGGGCTTTTCCGCCCGGTCCCTCACATTTCAAGGAGCGCGCCATGAGTACCGAAAGCAAGAAACCGGGTATCGACATGAAGCTCGAGGTCGTGGTGATCCTCGTGTCCGATGTCGACCGCGCCAAGCGCTTCTATGAAAATCTCGGCTGGCGGCTCGACGCCGATTTCGTCAGGGCGGACGGGTCCCGGGCGCTGCAGCTGACGCCGCCGGGCTCGCCGACCTCGATCCATCTCGACAAGGGATCAGCGCTGCCGCGCTTCCTGATCGTGAACGACATCGAGGCGGCGCGTGCCGACCTGATCGCGCGTGGCGTCGATGTCAGCGAGGTGTTTCATCGCGGGGCGGCGGGCCGCGTCAAGGGACCCGATCCGGAGCGGCCGAGCTACGGTTCGCTGGCGACCTTCAACGATCCCGACGGCAATGTCTGGCTGCTGCAGCAGGTGACGCAGCGTCTGCCCGGACGCGTCGACGGAATTAGCACGACTTTCACCTCATCGGCCGATCTCGCCGCCGCCCTGCGCCGCGCGGCGGCCGCGCATGGCGAGCACGAGAAGCGGACCGGCGGGCACGATGCGAACTGGCCGGACTGGTACGCCGACTACATCGTGCGCGAACAGGCCGGGAGCCCGCTGCCGGAGTGAAGGATCAAACAGGAGTATCCGTCATGGCGGCGCAATCGATCGCGCAGTTTCGCGAACGGACCGCCGCGCTCGGCGCCAAGGTTGCCGGACGTGGTGTATGCCGGCCGGGTAGGCGGCGTCACGCCTTGAGGCAGGCACCGCGCTCGGACAAAACCTTCTCGGCCTTCGGCGTCAGCTCGTAGAGGTCGCCGTCCTTGGCGACGTATCCCTCCCTGATCAGCCGGTCGACTTCGCCTTGCACGTCGTCGGCGAAGGCAATGGATTGGGCGATGTCGCAGAGAACCGCGACCTGTTCGTCTCTAAGCATGGCGTCCTCCGTCAGGGCGGGGAACGCGCAAGCCGGGTTTCGGTTCCAAGGGGCCGGATGATACACCCGGCTTTCACCCGGTGAGCTGTGGCTCCGGGTGTTGCATCTTACCCATGCCGCGCATCGAGTACCGGCGCGTAGCCACCGCCGTCCCGACGAACATGAGCACAGCGCGGGCCGCGGAAGTGGGCGGGTATGACGAGGCGGCCGCTGTCCGCGGCCTCTGCCAGGATCTTCGTCCTCGTCTCGCGCGCGAGCTGCGGGTCGGCACAGGATGATGTCGACAGATCGGGCTGGAAGATCTGCACCGGATTGTGCACGGCATCGCCGCAAAAGATCGCGCGATGTTGTGCGTAGTCTACCATCAGCCCCATCTGGCCGCTGGTGTGGCCCGGCAGCGGGACCAGCCGCAGGCCCGGTCCCAACTGATGGCCATCGTCGACCAGATCGACACGGCCTGCCTCGACGATCGGGATGACGCTCTGCTCCAGGGCGCGGGCGTGGATCGGCGGAGCACGCCCGGCATCATGCTGCGTCATCCAGTCGGCAAGCTCGCGGCGGCCGAACAGATACCGCGCGTTGGGAAAGGTCGGCTGCCAGCGGCCGTTGTCCTGGTGGGTATTCCAGCCGACGTGATCGACATGCAGATGGGTGCAGAATACGACGTCGATGGCGGCCGGGTCGACGCCGCACGCGCGCAACCGGTCGAGGAAGCCGCTGCCGCGGCGCCGATGCCAGGCCGGAATGTCGGGGATGTCCTTGTGCTCGCCGATGCAAGCGTCGATCAGCAGCGTTCGGCCGCCGGTTCGCACCACAAAACTCTGGATCGCGTGTTTCGCGACGCCCCGGGCGAGGTCGATGAACACCGGCTCCAGCGTGGCACGATGCGCTTCGATCAAGCCGCGATCGTATCCGGGCAGGAATTCGGCGAGCGGAAGGCCGAAATCGTCGTCGTCGACGATGACGTCGACGGTCGCGTCGCCGATCGCAAATCGCATGACCGCTCCTTCCCGGAGAACCGTGCATCCCAACGCGCGGTCACTATGCAGGGTGGCGCCGTCGATCGCAAGTTGGTGAACGGCTATCAGACCATGCCGCGCAGCAGGCCGAGCAGGCGGCCGCACTCATCGTCGGTGCCGACCGTGATGCGCAAAAAGTCCTCGATCCGCGGCTTCTGGAAATGCCGCACCAGCACGCCGCGCTCGCGCAACCTCGCGGCGAGATCGGCGCCGCGATGGCTGGGATGGCGGGCGAACACGAAATTCGCCTGCGACGGCAGCACCTCGAACCCCAGCTCAATGAGGCTGCGGACCAGCGCCTCTCTGCTCCTGATGATGTGTTGCCGCATCTCCTCGAACCACGCCTCGTCCTCGATGGCGGCGACCGCGCCGGCGATCGCGAAGCAGTCCAGCGGATAGGAGTTGAAGCTGTCCTTGACGCGCTCCAGTGCCTCGATCAGCGGGCGTTGGCCGATGGCGAAGCCGACGCGCAAGCCGGCCAGCGCGCGCGATTTGGAGAGCGTCTGGATGACGAGCAGATTGTCGCGGCGCGCGACCAGCGGCACGGCGCTCTCGGCGCCGAAGTCGACATAGGCCTCGTCGACCACCACGAGCCGGTCGGGATGCTCGGCGAGCAGCGACTCGATCGCGGCGCGCGGCAGCGCGGTGCCGGTCGGTGCGTTGGGGTTGCACAGCAGGATTGCGCTGCCGGGCCGCCGGTAGTCGGCAAGCTGCACGCGCATCGCGGCGTCGAGCGGCACTTGCTCGCAGCTGACGCCATAGAGGCGGCAATAGACCGGGTAGAAGCTGTAGGTGATGTCGGGAAACAGCAGCGGCGCGTCGTGCTTCAGCAGCGCCGGGAAAGCGTGGGCCAGCACCTCGTCCGAGCCATTGCCGACGAACACCTCGCCCGCCGTGACGCCGTAACGCCTCGCGATCGCCTCGCGCAGCGCGGTTGCGCGCGGATCAGGGTAGAGCCGCAGGCGATCCGTGGTCGCTGTGATCGCCGCCACCGCGCGTGGCGACGGCGGGTAGGGATTTTCGTTGGTATTGAGCTTGATGAGGCCGTCGATCTTCGGCTGCTCGCCGGGCACGTATGGCGACAGATTGTGGACGACCGAACTCCAGAAGCGACTCATGATCTGCGATCCAGGGATGAACGCGATCACAATAAGGAATACGAGGCGCTGATGAAAGCGCCTCTTTATTCCCTCGCATTATGACACGCGTCGTGCTCGCGCGTTACCAGGTCGCCGTGCCCTTCATGGTCGGCTGGCCCTCTGCATTCGCGGTCCACAGCTCCATGCCGCCGTCCTTGTCGCTGGCATTGATCGAGAACTCGCTGCCCTCGAACAGCGGCTGCACGCCGCGATAGGCGAGCTTCTTCGGCGGCTTGCCGCCGCGCAGCTTGGCGCCGAACTCGACGATGAAGGAAGCCTGCAGCGGGCCGTGGAAGATCAGGCCCGGATAGCCCTCGACCTTGGTGACGTAGTCGCGGTCGTAATGAATGCGATGGCCGTTGAAAGTCAGCGCCGAGTAGCGGAACAAGAGCACCGGGTCGGAGACGTGGCTCTCGCGATGCTGCGCGACCGGCGGAGGCGGCGGCGCCTTGGCGGGCGCAGCGCCCTGCGTGCTCGTAATCTCGCGATAAACGATGTCCTGCCGTTCGCGCACCGCAAGGCCGCGCGACGTCGTCACCTCGTGATTGACCGAGACGAAGCACAGCGTGCCGGTCGAGCCCGATTTGACCGTGACGTCGACGATCTTCGAGGTGCGTTTGGCCTCATCGCCGATGCGCAAGCTGTCGAAGAATTCGAGCTCGCCGCCGGCCCACATCCGCCGCGGCAGCGGCACCGGCGGCAGGAAGCCGCCGCGGGTCGGGTGGCCGTCGGGGCCAAGCTGCGACATCGGAAACACCGGCTGCGCCAGGCACCAATGCGTGGTCCACGGCGCGGCGTCACCGGCCTTCGGCTCGCCGATCTCCTGGAACAGCGTCGCGCGCAGCCCCATCACGAGATATTTGGTGACGACGTCGGAGGCCTCCGTGGTCTTGCCAATCCACTGGCGGAGATGATCGAGGTCGAGTTTGTCGCTCATGATTGTGTTGCCCGGGCAGGAGGGATTTCAGGAACGTCTGGTGCGCTCGCCGATCGCGGGCACCTTGCCGTAGTGCCTGTCCTCGCCGACCACGATCGCGGCCGGCGCCGGATAGCTGACCTTGCCGTTCGGCGTGTCGACCTCGACGCGGCGCAGATGCGGATGTTTCGCGAGGTCGTCCATGCTGTTGACCTCGGCAAAGGCGATGTCGGCCTCGGCAAGCTTCGCCAGCAACTCCTCGCGCGTCAGCTTGCCGAAGCTGTCGCTGACGATCTGGTCGGTAACGGCGCGGTTGCGCACGCGCTCGACCATATTGGCAAAGCGCGGATCGTCAGGCAGGCCGGGCTGGCCCAGCACCTTGGCGCAGAGCGTCTTCCACTCGCGCTCGCTCTGGATCGAGATCAGGATCTCCTTGCCGTCCTTCGAGCGGAACACGCCATAGGGCGCGATCGAGGGATGGGCGAGGCCGATCCGCTTCGGCGACTTGCCGTCCTCGGCATTGAGCAGCGGCACGGTGAGCCAGTCGGCCATCACGTCGAACATCGAGATCCGGATGTCGGCACCGTCTCCGGTGCGACCGCGGCCGATCAGCGCCTCGAGGATCGCGGCATGCGCGGTGGCGCCGGTTGCGACGTCGACGATCGACATGCCGACGCGCGAGGCGCCTTCCGGGCCGCCGGTGATCGAGGCGAGGCCGCTTTCGGCCTGGATCAGGAGGTCATAGGCCTTGCGGTCGGCATAGGGGCCGGTGTCGCCATAGCCCGTGATCGTGCACATGATCAGCTTCGGATAATCCTTGCGCAGCCGCTCGCGCGAGAAGCCGAGCTTGTCCATCGAGCCCGGTTTGAGGTTCTGCAGCAGCACGTCGGCACCGGCGATCAGCTCTTCCAACTGCGCGCGGCCTTCCTTGGTGGCGAGGTCGACCACGGCGGAATCCTTGCCGCGGTTCAGCCAGACGAAATAGCTGCTCTGGCCCTTCGCCGCGGCGTCGTAGCCGCGGGCGAAATCGCCCTCGGGCCGCTCGATCTTGATGACATGGGCGCCGGCGTCGGCGAGGCGTGACGAGCAGAACGGCGCGGCAACCGCCTGTTCGACGGCGATGACGGTCAATCCCTCAAGCGGCAGCATGATCAAGCAACTCAGTAGGAGCGGGGCATGCCGAGCACGTGCTCGGCGACGTAGGACAGGATCAGATTGGTCGAGATCGGCGCCACTTGGTAGAGCCGGGTCTCGCGGAACTTGCGCTCGACGTCGTATTCCTCGGCAAAGCCGAAGCCGCCATGGGTCTGCACGCAGGCATTGGCCGCTTCCCAGGAGGCATCGGCCGCCAGCATCTTGGCCATGTTGGCCTCGGCGCCGCAATCGAGACCGGCTTCATATTTGCGGGCGGCTTCCTTCACCATCAATTCGGCCGCGCGCATCGAAGCGTAGGCCTTGGCGACCGGGAACTGGATGCCTTGATTCTGCCCGATCGGCCGCCCGAACACGCTGCGCTCCTTGGCGTAGTTGGTCGCCTTGGCGATGAACCACTTCGCGTCGCCGACGCATTCGGCCGCGATCAGGATGCGCTCGGCGTTCATGCCGGACAGGATGTAGCGGAAACCCTTGCCTTCCTCGCCGATCAGATTCTCCGCCGGCACCTTCATGTCGGTGAAGAACACTTCGGTCGTGGCGTGGTTCATCATGGTGCGGATCGGGCGGATCTCCAGCCCCTTGCCCTTCACCTCGCGCATGTCGACGATGAATACCGAGAGACCGTCGGTGCGCTTCTTCGACTGCTCCTTCGGCGTGGTGCGCGCGAGCAGGACCATCAGGTCGGAATATTCGGCGCGGCTGGTCCAGATCTTCTGGCCGTTGACGACGTAATGGTCGCCCTCGCGGCGCGCGAAGGTTTTTAGCGACGAGGTATCGGTGCCGCTGGTCGGCTCGGTGACGCCGAACGCCTGCAGCCGCAACTCGCCGGTCGCGACCTTCGGCAGATACTTCGCCTTCTGCGCGTCGTTGCCGTGCCGCAGCACGGTGCCCATCGTGTACATCTGGGCGTGGCATCCGCCGCCATTGCAGCCGGCGCGCTGGATCTCTTCCAGGATCGCCGCCGCCGCCGACAGCTTCAGGCCGGCGCCGCCATATTCCTCGGGGATCAGCACCGAGAGATAGCCGGCCTCCGTCAGCGCATCGACGAATTCCTTCGGATAGGCCATCTGGCGATCGAGCTTGCGCCAGTATTCGCCGGGAAACTGCGCGCAGAGCTTTGCCACCGCGTCGCGGATGTCGGAATGGTCGTCGGTGTGTTGATCGTGTGCGGTCATTGTTTCGTCTTGCCGAGAGGTTGCGCCAGAGCGTGTTCGAGCGAAGCGGAAATCGGTTCGCGTGAAGAAAACGCCCGCTGTTGTGGGGCCCCGGTAAACTCCCTATGCTGTTTTGTTATAGCGTATGAACCTGCCTTCCAGGATTGGCAAGTATGGATTTCCGCCAGCTTAGGACCTTTGCGTGCGTCGCGGAACTCGGGAGCCTGAGCAAGGCATCCGATACCCTGCGGGTCGCGCAGCCGGCGCTGAGCCGGCAGATCAAGCTGCTGGAACACGAGCTGCGCACCGAATTGTTCACGCGCAACGGCCGCGGCATGGTGCTGACCGATGCCGGCCGGCTGCTGCTGGCGCGCACCAGCGGTATCGTGCGGCAGATCGACCAGATCCGCGACGACATCCAGTCCGCGGGCGGTGCACCGTCCGGGCGCGTCGTGCTCGGGCTGGTGCCGACGGTGAGCTGCGTGCTGTCGGCGCGGCTGGCGCGGCGCACGGTGGAGCGCTATCCCGG
This sequence comes from Bradyrhizobium sp. USDA 3315, assembly GCF_054056795.1. Classification (NCBI taxonomy): domain Bacteria; kingdom Pseudomonadati; phylum Pseudomonadota; class Alphaproteobacteria; order Hyphomicrobiales; family Nitrobacteraceae; genus Bradyrhizobium; species Bradyrhizobium sp. USDA 3315. The sequence goes on from NZ_JBSRYP010000001.1 coordinate 4,075,717, forward strand.
CATCTCGCTCTGCATCGTCGAGAGCTACAGCGGCCATCTGATCGAGTGGCTGCATCGCGGCGAGATGGACCTTGCCGTGATCTACGGCCCGTCGGTCGATCTGCATCTGGCGGTGCAGAGCCTCGGCCGCGACAGCATCGTCGCGGTCGGCCCACGCGGCAGCGGGCTGAAGCCGAAGAAGCAGGTCGACTTCGGCTGGCTGATGCGCCAGCGCCTGGTGCTGCCAAGTCACTCGCACGGCCTCCGTGCGCTGCTCGAACATGCCGCGGCGAAGAAGAAGATCGATCTCGACGTCAAGCTCGAGGCGGATTCGTTTCGCGTGCTGACCAGCCTGGTCGAGGAGGGGCTCGGATACACCTTGCTGCCGCCGTCCTCGGTGCGCGCCGAGGTAGCGGAGGGCCGGCTTGAGACCGCCGCCATCGCGCGGCCGGCGCCGCGGCGCGAGCTGACGCTGGCCTCGCCGGTCGAGCATCCCGGCTCCAACGCGATGACGCTGGTCGCGAAGCTGTTGCGCGACGAGGTCGCCGCGCTGCGCGCCGAGGGGCTCTGGGATATCCAGCTCGCCTGAGTTCCGTCATTGCGAGGAGCGATAGCGACGAAGCAATCCATCCGTCCGCGAATGCTGCGCGATGGATTGCTTCGCTTCGCTCGCAATGACGGGGTCGCACGCATTCTGCTCTCAGCTCACCTTGAAGCCGAGATGGCCGCGGAAGCGGTTCTTCAGGTAGGTGCCGTCGCGCGGCGGCAGCGCGCGCTCGACTTCGCCGGCCGCGATCCGGATCCGCGCCAGCCGCGGGCCGCCGCCGAGATCGCGCAGGCTGGTGCGGAATTTCTCGATGCCGGCCATGTCGGCGATCTCGGAGACGTTGCCGATGCCCGCGCCATCAGCGATCACTTCGAGCCTGGCGCCGAGGCCGGAGTGACTCGGCTGCATGCCGGTCTCGCCGAAATGGCCGTTGTCGAGCACCGCGATCGAGAGATTGCCGGGCTGCTTGGTCGCGATCGTCAGCAGGCTGCCGATCCCCATTAGCTGCTCGCCGTCGCCGGTGACGACCAGTACCGGGCGCTTCGGCTGCGCCAGCGCGAGGCCGAGCCCGACCATCGCGGCGCCGCCCATCGCGCCCCACAGATAGAAATTGCCGGGATGCTCGCCGGCGTCGAACACGTCGTAGGAGGAGGAGCCGAGCCCGGAGATCACGAGCAGATCGCCGCGGTCGGCGAGCAGCGCCTTCACGGCGGCGCGGCGATCGAGAGTGCCTGTTGATGCCGACATCAGTGCGTCTCCCTGGTCCACTTCTTGCGGCCGATCATCCGCTGCGAGATCAGCACCGCGACCTGCTGGTCGCCGTCATAGGCGAGCGAGGCGGCGGCCGAGATCACCTCCTCGGCATCGTCGGGGTTCTCCAGCCGCAGCACCGTAGTGCCCATGATCTCGAACGCCTGCGGCGTCGCCCGGCCCATCGGGATCTGCCAGGGATTGAATTCGGCCCATTCGCCGCGCATCGTCACCAAGGTCAGCAGCGGGAAACGGCAGCTCGCCATCAGCGACAGCATGTTGACGCAATTGCCGACGCCGCTCGATTGCATCAACAGCACCGCGCGATCGCCGCCGAGCCAGGCGCCGGCCGAAAGCGCCGCGCCCTCTTCCTCTGTCGTCAGCACCGTGGTCTTGATGTCGGCATCGGCGTGCGACAGCTTGATCAGCTTGGAATGTCCCGCATCGGGAACGTAGGACACCTGTGCCACGCCAAAGCTCTTCAGCGTGCGGTAGATCGCAACCGGCCAGTCCCGGCTGGTCGCGCTGTCCTGGTGAACGGCAATCTGGTCCATCATGGCCTCGGCGGTAGCGTTTTCGAACGAACCGGGTACCGGTTCGCGAAGAAAAACGCGTCAATACAAGGGACGCGCATTGGCGCGTCCTCACACCGCTGGCTTTAAGCCAGGTCAGGGGTCTATTCTCTTCGCATCTGGCTCGCCCAGCTATGCCGGAATTTTATAGGGCCAGGGTTTTGCAGGGCCGACGCAAGCGAAATGGCGGCTGGAGCCGGCTGCGTCCTTTGGTCGGGTCGAATGACAGCCCCATTACGGCCTCAAACGACGCTCTATGCTAGAAGATGCCGGTTGGCGGCAGCGCCGGCTTCATTTTCAAGGCTTCATTTCGCATATCGATATATCCGTCGCATTTTCAGGGATCAGGGCATGATTGTCCGAGATCGGTTTCGCGGCCTCTTCCCAAAGTATTTTCTCGCACTGTTCCTGGCCGTCGCGCTTCCGCTCGTGATCAACGGGTCGATCGAAGCCTGGTTCGGTTACCGCGATCAGCGCGCAAGGCTGGACCAGTTGCTCGGTGTTCAGGCGACTTCCGCGGCCGCTGAAATTCATAACTTCATCTCCGACATTGCAAGCCAGCTTGGCTGGCTGGTCCAGCTTCCTTGGACCGACGAGGCCGACGAGGGGCGCCGAACCGATGCGTTGCGTCTGTTTCGTCAAGCGCCGGCCGTCGTCAGCCTGACACTGATCGACAACAATGGGTTGGAGCGTCTCTACGTCTCACGGGTCGGCCTCAATCGAATTGAAAGTCGTATCGACCGATCGGCTGAACCTGCGCTGGTCGGCGCCCACGCGCGCCAGGTTTGGTTCAGCGATGTCAGCTACAACAGAGGCTCGGAGCCGTATTTGACCATTGCGCTCGTGGGTAACCGATCCGCGGTCGGCGCAGTCATCGCCGAAGTCAATCTCAAGCTGATCTGGGATGTCGTATCGGCGATCAAGGTGGGAGAGACCGGCCTCGCCTTCGTGCTGGACCGGCCGGGCCGCCTCATTGCCCATCCCGACATCAGCCTCGTCCTCCGCGGGCTGGAAGAAACAACCTCTCAGCCGTTTCGCACCATACGCGACGCGATCGGCCCGGGAGCGGGCTTTGCAACGGGCCGCGACGGACAGGGACGTCCGGTTGCTGCCAGCGCGGCTCCTGTAACAGGTCCCGATTGGACCGTCGTGGTGGCGCAGCCGCTCTCCGAGGCTTACGCCCCGATCTATGCCGCGTTGCGACGGACCACAGTGCTTCTCGCAGGCAGCACCGTATTTGCAGGGCTGCTCGCTTATGCATTCGCGCACCGGATGACCGAGCCGATCAGGCTGCTCGAGGAGGGGACGGAGCGGATCGGCGCCGGATCGTTCGAGCACCGCATTTCGATCCAGACCGGGGATGAATTTCAGCGCCTGGCAAGCAGCTTCAACAGGATGGCCGGCGAGCTCGCGCTGGCGCAGCAGCACCAGGAGCGGATCGCGAAGCTCAAGCGATTTCTCGCGCCTCAAGTCGCCGATCTCGTCGATCGTGCCGGCGATGACAGCGTGCTGGATGGCCGCCGCACCGACGTCGTCGTTGTGTTCTGTGACTTGCGCGGGTTCACCGCGTTTTCCGCAGGCGTCGCTCCCGAGGAGGTCATGAGCGTGCTGTCCGAATATTATGAGGTTCTGGGCAGGGTCATTGCGCGGTTCGAAGCAACACTCATCAGCTTCTCGGGAGACGGGCTGATGGTGCTGGTGAACGCACCCGTGCCGGTCGAGGAGCCGGCGCTGAGAGCTGTCGACCTTGCGACCGAAATGCAGAAGCGCGTGCAAGGCTTGATCGGCGGCTGGCGGTCGCGGGGCTACCAGGTTGGCTTTGGAATAGGGCTTGCCAGTGGATCGGCGACGGTTGGCCGGATCGGCTACGAAGACCGACTCGATTACACGGCCATCGGCAGTGTCGTGAATCTCGCCGCCCGCCTGTGCGCATCTGCCGCAGATCGGGAAATCCTGATGGACGCAGGGACCGCCGCAAGCGTCAGAGGCAAGCGCTCCCTCGAGGATATCGGGAGCCGGCAAATCAAGGGCTTCGATGACGCCATTCCGGTGTTCGGAATATCTTTTTGATGTGCGTTGGCAGATGCCGCGAGGAGCGGTTCGGTGCAGTCCATTGGCGACTGGCTTCGGATCGTGGGATATACTTCCGCCGACGGCGAACGCCAGCGGGTCGATAGAGCATGAGTTGCGCTCACTCTCGTGCAGCCACATCCCACGGACGCGGCAGCCGGCGTGAGGTCCTGTTGTTGATGGCCACCGCCGCGGCCTGGACCACATCCTCGCGGGCGCAGAAGCCGTCGATGCCTGTGATCGGCTATCTTTGTCCGGAATCGCCGCAGTTGTTTGGCAGCCGGCTGAACGCTTTCCACCAGGGACTTCGTGAAGCCGGCTTTGTCGAGGGCCGCGACGTTGCGATCGAATATCGATGGGCCAATGGGCAATATGCCCGGTTACCTGCACTGGCCGGCGAATTGATCGCGCGCGACGTCGATGTGGTGGTTGCGCCCGGCGGCGCGCCCGTCGCGCTCGCCGCCAAGGCTGCCGGCGTCACCAAGACAATCGTCTTCGAGATGGGCGGCGACCCCGTTCAGCTGGGTGTGGTGGACAGCCTGTCGCGGCCGGGAGGCAACATCACGGGAATCTCGAGCCTGAGCGTCGACGTGTCGCCGAAGCGGCTCGAGTTGATGCACGAACTTCTGCCGGCGGCGAAAACGTTGGGGGTCGTGACCAACCCGACAAGTCCAACCGCCAGCTCGCAACTGCAGAGGCTTCAGGCCGCTGCCGAAACTTTAGGGGTCCATCTGCAGATATCGAGGGCAAGCAAGGAGGAGGAGTTCGAAGCCGTATTCGCTTCCGTAGAGAGAGATTCGACAAACGCGCTTGTTTTCACCTCCGATCCCTATTTTGCATTTCGCAGCCGGCGATTGGCCGATCTCGCACTGAAGTATCGTGTTCCCGCAATCACGCAGACCCGGGATTTCCCGACAGCCGGAGGCTTGATGAGCTATGGCGGAGATTTCGTGCAGTCGCATCGACGCGCGGGCGTCTACGCCGGCCGCGTTCTGAAGGGTGAGAAGCCTGCCGATCTTCCGGTTCAGCTGGTCACCAAGGTCGAGTTCGTCATCAACCTGAAGACCGCCAAACTGCTTGGCCACGAGTTCTCTGCTTCAGTCGTCAGCGGCGCAGACGAAGTGATCGAGTGACTCGTTCATGAACCTGGTAGTCCGGCCGGCACGGGCTGAACGGTCCGGCCGGACCGTGACATCGCGTGCGCTCACGTGCTCAACTGCCGGGCTGTAGAAACGCGCCGTATTGCTTGCTCGTGGCGACCGCGGCGGCCGCCTGTCCGATGACACGCATTGCCGCCATCATCGGCCACGGCCCAAGGCTCACCCTGCGAACACCGGCGCGGGCGAGCTCCCCGATTTCGGGCACACCTTGCGTTACCATGATGTTGACCGGCAGCGGCGTGAGCTGAACGAGCCTCGCGATCAGTGCAAGGTCGGTGAGCCCCGGCACAAAAATTCCGTCGGCGCCCGCATCGGCATAAGCTTCCGCGCGCCTTGCCGCCTCATTCAGGCATTGCTCGGGCGAGCCGAACTTCAGCAGAAACGGATCGGTTCGCGCATTGATGAAGAGGTGAACGCCGAGTTCCTGCGCGGCGTCCCGTACCGCCCTGATCTTCGCGGCATGCTGCTCCGGAGCGACGAGCTGCCGCTTTCCGCCGACAAGCCCGTCCTCGATGTTGATGCCGATCGCGCCGGCCTTCAGGATCCTCGCCGCCGAATGCGCGGCGGCATCCGGCGTGTCGCCATATCCCGCCTCCAGATCGATCGACAGCGGAACCGGCACCGACGCGGTCATCCGCGAGACCAAGCCTTCCACGATGTCGAGCGGGGCATTTTCGCCGTCGGCGTAGCCGAGTGCGGCCGCGACCGCGCCGCTGCTAGTTGCGATGGCCGGCGAAGTCTTCGCGATCGCCTTGGCGGTGGCGACGTCCCAGGCGTTGAACAGGACGAGCGGATCGCCCTGCTTGTGAAGTCGGTGAAACGCTTCGGCGTAGTGCTGCTGTGTCGTGGCGTCCATTGCGCGCACTCCTTCTCAGGGAAATTGACAGATATCGACTGACGCGGCCGCTGCTCGCGCGCCGGCGTTCAGTTGGGGGCGTGGGTGGTGAACCAGTCCATGATCAGACCTGTGACCTCGGCCTCGCGCTCGAGATGCGGGAAGTGTCCGACGTCGGGCAGGACGATGCGCCGATGTGGTCCCTTGAAGAGCGGCTCTTCCTTGATCGAATACCGCGCCGTCGGATCGTTGCCGCCATAGATTGTCAGCGTTGGTGTATGCATGTCGTTGATCGGTAGCCGGCCCGCAACTCCCGCATCGACCAGGCCATTGTAGTATTTCAGCGCCGCCTTCATGGTGCCGGGAGAGCTGAGCGTCTCCTTGACCGAGCGGAGATGCTCGTCGTTCTGCAGGGTTGGCGACCACAGCTTCCAAAGGTAGTCGACGAAGGGAAGTCCCTCGATGTTGACCGCCGAGTGAGCGCCAGGCACCGTGAAGAAATAGACATGGAAAACCGATCGAACGGCATCGGGGTCGCTCCGGAGGCTTGGGATTGTGATCGGGTGCGCGGTGTTCATGACCACCGCGGCCTTGATCGCCGACGGCGCCGTGGCCAGCGCCTGGAAGGTTGACGCACCGCCCCAATCCATGCCGACGACGTAGGCCTGTCCGTCGTCGCTCAGCGCCGCGATCAACGCTTCGAGATCCTTGCCCAGCGCGATCGGATCGAAAATGCCGTCGGCCGGAATCTCCGTCGGCGCATAGCCGCGCAGGAACGGCGCGACCGCGCGATAGCCGGCATCCGCGAACACCTGCAGCTGCTTTCGGTACGACCAGGCGTTGTCGGGAAAGCCATGCATGAACATGACGAGCGGTCCGCTGCCCTGTTCGAGATAGGCAAACCGCACGCCGTTGGCCTGCACGTATTTCAGGGCGGGTTCGCTGCCGGCGGCGTCAGAAGTTGCCAGGGCGGTGCTTCGGGTCGTCATCGCTGCTCTCCATTTGTGTCGTCGTTGCGCTCCCGGGCAAATATGTGCGTAGCGCACATATCTGGTCAAGTTGTTTTTTGTGCGCAGCGCACATATTATTCCCGGCATGGAAAACGGAATCGCTAATCTGCTGGGCGCGCTGTCGCTCGCCGTGATGGATCGGATCGAGCAAGGCGCGCGCGAGGTCGTCGGCCGTGGCGGCGAAACGCCCGCGGCGCTCATCGTCATCGGCTATGGTCAGGGCATGACCAACGACAAGCTGAGGCGGATCCTTGGCCTGTCGCACTCCGGAACGGTCCGCCTGGTCGATCGGCTGGTTTCGGATCGGCTTGTCGAACGCCGGGCCGGCAAGGACGGCCGCGAGGTCGCCTTGCACCTGACGGCATCGGGCGCCGCGTCCCGCAACGAACTGCTGGCGTCGCGGATTTCGGCCGTGACGTCGCTGCTCGACGTGCTGTCGGTCGCTGAGCGGAAGCAGCTCGCAACGCTGATCCGCGAGCTGCTGGCAAGGCAGGATACATCAGAGATGGATCGCTTCACGATCTGCCGGATGTGCGACGACCGCGTCTGCACCAATTGCCCGTTGCCGACCAACAAGGGCCAGCACGCGCGCTAGAGAGGTTACTCTGAATCGAGCGGCCAACTCCGCTCACCTCGCCCCGCGTGCGGGGAGAGGTCGGAACGCATCGCTAGATGCGTTCCGGGTGAGGGGGAGTTTCCGCAAACACAGCTATCACCGCTTATGCGGAGAGTGCCCCTCACCCCAACCCTCTCCCCGTAAGAACGGGGAGAGGGAGCGCGGTGCCATCGCGGCCGCTATTTGACCTCATCTCCTCACGCTCCAGCAGCTTGCCGTCAGCGCGCGCTCTTGCCCGCCATGAACACGTACATGTCCCAGAACGTCTCGGGATGATCGACCTCGAAGCGGTGCCACTGATCGAGATTGGTCTCGTCGGCCGTGCCCTGAAACTGCTTGCGGAATCGGTCGAGGACCGCCGGATCGTCAAACGGCTCGAACCCCTCGAACGACAGGCCATGCTCGTTCAGGAATGCCGCGATCGCCGGAATCGTCAGGCGGTGTTCCATGACGTTGAACAGCAGATCGCGGCAGCCGCTCATGCTGTAGAAATCCTTGGCGCCGATCAGGGGTTTCCATTTGTCGGCTTCGCGGAAGATGTCCTGCCGGCAACGTCTGATGTCGTCGGCGGTGGCGCGATAATTGCGCGCCGCGATGCGATCGCGGGCCTGGACGATGACGCGGCGCGCCAGATCGCTGTAGAGCCCGATGCGCATCGTGCCGCCCGGCCGCAGCAGCGAGACCAGCACGCGCCAGCCGGCCAAGGGGTCGGCAAGATGATGCAGCACGCCGACCGACTCGATGCTGTCGAAGCTGCGGCCGATCGAGCCCAATTCCAGGATGTCCGCCTGCGCATAGTCGATGTTGCGCAAGCCGAATTCCCGCGTCTTGCGGCGCGCATAGGCGAGGCTGGTCCTGCTGATGTCGACCGCGAGCAAGCGGGCGTTGGGATAGACCTGAGCGATCTGGATCGCGTGCGAGCCGGTGCCGCAACCCGCGATCAGGATATCCCGTTCGGCTTGCTGGTCCGCGGTTGCGACGGTTCGTCCCCGCGCCCGATCGGCCGCGAAGGCCGTCAACGGGTTGACGGTCCAGCGCGGATAGGGATTCTCCTCGTATTGGCGCATCACGTCGACCGACACGCTGTTCTTGATCGGTGTGAGCGTCGCCACGGCGGTGCGCTCTTCGATCTCCTCGCGGGGTTCGCGAAGCTGCACCCGCAACAAGCCGGCGACGGTCGCGGGCCAATCCCGGCGCAGCAGCGCGTCCGCCGCGGGCAGGCTATGAAGCGGGAAGTAAGCGGCGACAACGGCCAGCGTGAGCGGCGTGATCGCAGCGCCTGATGCCAGGTCCTGCAGCAACCGGTCGTGCAGCGCGCCCGCGCCTTCGCTTTCCGCTGCGGTCTGCGCATAGACATGTTCGTTGATGAAGCATTGCCGCGCGAGCGCGCAGGCAAAGGCTACGATATCGTCGTCGACGTCATCCTGATCCGGCTTGCTCGCGAGCCGCAACAGCTCGGCCCGCGCATATCCGAACAGCACCTCAAGCTGCATGCTCGCCAGCGTCGTCGTTTCCATCGCGCAGCGCAGGAACAGGTCGTTCGCGAGCGGGGCGACGCCCTCGCTGCCGAACAATTCGGCGCTTGTGACCGGTAGCGGCCACTTGCTTGCAATCCGCCCGACATAGCTGGTGACGGTCGGGCTCTGCAGGATGAAGCCGACCGCCTTCGCGTCCATGCCGAGCGCCAGCGCCTTGCTGAAATGCGCGGCCGCCTTGCTGCGATTGCCCAGCGCCTGGTAGGAGTTGCCGGCGTTGTAATGGCAGGCGGCGTTGACGTCGTCCGAGGCAATCGCCTTGGTGAACATCTTCGCGGCAGCCCGGTGATCGCCGGCAGCCTGCGCCATCAGGCCGAGAAGATTGAGGCTCTGCACATGGCCAGGCTCGCGTGCGAGAATCTGCCGGCAGATCTCCTGCGCTTCCTTGAAGCGGCGCTTCGCGTAGAAGCGGCTGGCCTCAGCGGCGAGGCCGCCAATGTTGAGACCCGTAGAGCCGAAGGCAGGTGCGTTCTTGCTGGACGCGTCCCGTTGCTTCCCGGCCGCACGCCGCTCTTTTCGGTTCATGTTCCGTCAACTGGCCCGAACTGCAAGACGCGGTGCATCAACTACCACGCCCGGGAAGACATAGGGCCGATCGTCTTTGTGGCCAAGGACAATCTGGCTTCAGCCCGGGATCCGCACCGGCAGGTTCTCGATGCCGCGGACGAAGCTGGAATAGACCCGCTTCGGCTCACCGACCACCTCGATGCGGTCGAAGCGCTTCAGCATCTCTTCCCAGACGATCCGAAGCTGCAGCTCGGCGAGCCGCATGCCGACGCAGCGGTGGATGCCGAAGCCGAACGACAGGTGGATGCGCGGCCGCGGGCGGTCGATGATGAACTCGTTCGGACGATCGATCACCTCGTCGTCGCGGTTGCCGGAGACATACCACATCACGACGCGGTCGCCCTTCCTGATCGTCTTGCCGCCGATCTCGGTGTCCTGAAGCGCGGTGCGCCGCATATGCGCCAGCGGCGTCTGCCAGCGGATCACCTCCGGCACCATGGTGTCGATCAGTGCGGGATTCTCCTTCAGCTTCCTGAACTGGTCGGGATGCTCGTGCAGCGCCAGCACCGAGCCGCTCATGGTGTTGCGCGTGGTGTCGTTGCCGCCGACGATGAGCAGGATGATGTTGCCCATCAGATTGTCGGGGTCCATGTGCCGCGTGGCGTCGCTATGCGCCATCATCGACAAAAGGTCGTTGCGCGGCGGGGCGTTGACGCGCTCGTTCCAGAGCTTCGAGAAATAGGCGTAGCACTCGTCCATCTCCTGCCGCCGCTCCTCCGGCGAGTTGACGACGCCGCTCTTCGGCAGCGCGGTGGAGACGTCGGACCAGCGCGTCAGCTTGCGCCGCTCCTCCCAGGGGAAGTCGAACAGCGTCGCCAGCATCTGGGTGGTCAATTCGATCGAGACGCGCTCGACGAAGTTGAAGGTCTCGTTGCGCGGCAGATTGTCGAGCACGCTGGCCGAGCGCTGCCGGATCAGCTTTGCCAGCTCGTCGAGATGCGTGGGCGTGAACATCGGCGACACGGTCTTGCGCTGATGGGCGTGCCTCGGCTGGTCCATCGCAATGAAGCTCGGATAGTCGTAGCCGGGCGGCACGTCGCGGATCGAGATGCCGCCGAGCGTGGAGTCCGAGGAGAAGATGCCGTGGCTGGTGTCGACATGCATGATGTCGTTGTACTTCACCACCGACCAGTACGGCTCGATCGGCGCATTGGTGCAGTAGTGCACCGGCTCTTCCTGGCGCAGCCGCTCGAACCACGGCCACAGCGTGTCGTTCTGGAACAGCTTTGGCGCGCCGGGATGAAAGTCCTTGAGCGGTGTCGAATACGCTTCCTCGCGGGCCTGGCGCAGCAGCTCGGCCCGGTCGGCACGGATGGCGGTCTGGACGTTCATGTTCCTTGATCCCGGTTGGCTCGCGACGCGTCAGGCGGCGATGCGCACTGGCAGCGTCTCGTAGCCCTTGATGAAGCTGGAATACACCCGCTGCGGCTCCTCCACCACCTCGATGGTGTCGAAGCGCTTGAGGATCTCCTCCCAGATGATCTTGAGCTGCAACTCGGCAAGCCGCAGGCCGACGCAGCGGTGGATGCCGAAGCCGAACGAGATATGGGTGCGCGGCCGGGCGCGGTCGATCAGGAACTCGTAGGGCTTCTCGATCGCTTCCTCGTCGCGGTTGCCCGAGACGTACCACATCACCACCTTGTCGCCCTCCTTGATCTGGCGTCCGCGGAACTCGTAGTCGGCGAGCGCGGTGCGCCGCATATGGGCGAGCGGCGTCTGCCAGCGGATCACCTCGGGCACGAAGCTGTCGATCAGCGCCGGGTTCTCCCGCAGCTTGCGGTACTGCTCCGGATGCTTGCTCAGCGCATAGATGCTGCCGGACAGCGTGTTGCGCGTGGTGTCGTTGCCGCCGACGATCAGCAGGATCAGATTGCCGAGGAAGTTCTTCGGGTCCATGTTCCGCGTGGCGTCGCTGTGCGCCATCATCGAGAGCAGATCGCTCTTCGGCGGCTGGCTCGCGCGCTCCTTCCACAGCCTTGCGAAATAGCTCGCGCATTCCATCAGTTCGGCCTGCCGCTCGTCTTCGGTGGTGACGAGGCCGCCGGCGCCGGGCAGGGTGGTCGCGACGTCGGACCAGCGCGTCAGCTTGCGGCGGTCTTCCCAGGGGAAGTCGAACAGCACCGCGAGCATCTGGGTCGTCAGCTCGATCGAGACCTTGTCGACCCAGTCGAACACCTCGCCGCGCGGCAGATTGTCGAGGCACTCGGTCGAGCGCTTGCGGATGTTGGTGGCGAGCTCGTCAAGGTGGGTCGGCGTGAACATCGGCGCCACGGTCTTGCGCTGCGCCGAATGGCGCGGCTGGTCCATCGCGATGAAGCTTTCGCGGCGCAGATCCGGCGGCACGTCGCGGATGGTGATGCCGCCGAGCGAGGCAGCCGAGGAGAACACCGAGTGATTGGTCTCGATGTCCATGATGTCGTTGTAGCGGGTGATCGACCAGTACGGACCGAACATCGAGTCCTTGCAGTAGTGCACCGGATCCTCGCGGCGCAGCCGGTCGAAATACGGCCAGAAGGTATCGGTCTTGAACAGCTCGGGATTGCCGGGATCGTAGTCCGAAAGCGCAAGCGAATTGGCGCGTTCGCGTGCGGCGTCCAGATTCGTGTTGTCGACGAGATCGATGGTCCCGTGCATGAGCGGCTCCTCAACCGTTTGAGCTGCCGGGGCATGGCCGGCGCGGCATGTTTTACCGAATTACATTCTCATTCCGCGGTTTGCGCAAGGGCTCTCGACGCGCATTTGGCCGCATTGATGTCAGGCCAAAGCGGCCGAATCCGGGCCTTTCCGGTGGGGAAGGGGCCGCGGCCGCGACCACGCCCGTTTGAAACGGCGTTTTGATCTGGTCGGGCGGCGGCCTGCGAACGGTGCGGGCGCCGTTTATTGACTGCCGGTCTTCTCGCCGGCGGGCTTTTCGCAGGGGTAGGTGTCCTGCATCCCCCACAGCAGCAGGAGAGCGATCACCATCTCACCTTTCGCCGACCGCTTGTCGGCGGACTTGAGCATGATCTCTTCGGTCTGCTCGCTGCTCAGTGCGAGGTCGTCGGGCATGCAGAACAACAATTGGCCGCCATGCCGTTTCAGCCAGGCATTGGACGCCATCAGGCCGCCCCTGACGCCGTCGAGGTACATGTGATTGAAGATGCGGAAATTCTCACTCTTTGGATTGCGATAGGAATCCAGCCGCACGTCGACGGCAGCGGCCGGAGCTGCCGTGAGCGTCAGGAGGCATGCTGACAGGATCCATCTGTTCATCGCTGCGGTTTCCTCGCTTTGCGGCGGCGTCTTCGCCTCCATCGCCTGATCGTTAAGTATGTCATTGCCGCCCGGGGGTTCGACGCCGGTGGTCGATCGAGGACTGCGCGCTTTCCGGCATTGCCGTTAAGGCATGGCCAACCGCATCCCGCCAAAAATCGGCCGGCGATCTCGACCTAGTGTGAAACCTGGATCACACTCGCGACGACAAATCTGTGCTTTTGATACCCAGAGATTGTCCCGCCAGGAGCCATCCCGTGAACGACATGAGCTGGACTCCGCTGGGTCCGCCGCAGCCGCCTCCGCAACCGGCCCCGCCGCCGATGCCGGTGGCGTTTTCAGGGAACCGGAAGGAGTTCTTTCGCCTGGTCGCGCGCGGCGCCGGGCTCGAACTGGTCACGGTCGGCTTCTACCGGTTCTGGCTCACCACCGACATCCGCCGTCATCTGTGGTCGAACAGCCAGATCGATGGCGACGCGCCGGAATATACTGGCCGCGGCAAGGAGCTCCTGATCGGCTTCCTGGTCGCGCTCGCGATCCTGGTGCCGATCTATCTCGGCTACTTCCTGATCGGCATCGAGGCGGAGCATTTCAAGGCGTTCGCCTCGCTGCCGCTGGTCGCCTTCTTCTATTTGTTTGGCCAGTTCGCGATCTATCGCGCGCGGCGTTACCGCCTGACCCGCACCGTGTGGCGCGGCGTCCGCTTCTGGATGAGCGGCTCGGGCTGGGTCTATGCGCTCAAGGCCTCGCTCTGGGGCGTGCTGGTCGTGATCACGCTCGGCCTCGCGCTGCCGTGGCGCGAGGCGGCGCTCGAACGCTACAAGATGCGGCACTCCTATTACGGCGACCTTCAAGGCTCGTTCGACGGCCGCGGCTGAGAGTTCTTCGCGCGGGGCTGGTGGCTCTGGGTCCTGATGCCGTTCGCGCTCTACAGCACGATCTTCGCCCCGTTCGCCTATGCCGCGTTCAAGGCGGTCGAGTGGCGCTGGTGGCTGTCGGGAATCCGCTTCGGCGATGTGAGGCTGGAATCCACGCTCCGCCGCGGCGCGCTGATCGGCCTGTACTGGAAGGTGATCGGCTGGGTCGTGCTGCTCGGCATGGTGTTCGTGGCCTATCTCGCGCTCTGCACCTTGCTGGTCGCCAGCATGGACGGCTCCTCGATCGCGGACTTCTTCAGGACCGAGGCGTTCGCCAAGAGCATTCCGCTGATCGTGCTGCTCGGCATCGGCTATCTCGCGTTTGCGCTGGCGCTGAACGTGGTGTTGCGCGTCTATCTGATGCGCGATCTCTGGGTCCGGGTGCTGTCCTCGACCATCGTGCACAACATCCAGGCGGCCGCCAACGTCACCGCGCGCGGCGAACTCGCCAACGCGCTCGGCGAAGGCTTTGCCGACGGCCTCGACGTCGGGGGCTTCTAGCTACATGGAATCCGATTCCGGTCAGACCAATTCCGCGGCGCCGCCTGCACCGGGCGGCGTCTTCTTCGACGGCTTGTCGAACCGGCGGCGCATCGTCGCGCTCAGACTGTCCGACGCACTGGAGATCCGCGAAGACGGCGCACTGCTCGCGCGCTGGGTGTTTCACGACATCCGCCGCGCCGACAGCCCGTCCGGCCTGTTGCGGCTGAGCTGCCTGACCGCACCGCCTCTGGCGCGGCTCGACATCCGCGACGCCGGGCTGATCGCCGCGCTGGTCGCGCGCTGCGACACGCTCGAGGCGGATTTGCCGAACCGCAGGGGCGTCGCCGCGATCGTCGGCTGGTCGCTCGCGGCCGCGGTGTCGATCGTGCTGGTGGTGCTGTTCGGCGTGCCGCTCGCCGCCGAGCGGCTCACGCCGCTGGTGCCCGACTCGTTCGAGCGCCGCATCGGCGATGTCGCGGAGGCGCAGGTCAAGGTGCTGTTCGACGGCAAGCCCTGCAGCAATCCGGCCGGCCAGGCGGCCTTCGCAAAGCTGGTCGGCAAGTTGCGGCAGTCCGCAGGCTTCGATACGTCGGTGCAGTCGGGCGTGCTGGCGACGTCGGTGCCGAACGCCTTCGCGCTGCCGGGCGGCAAGGTCTATCTGTTCGACGGGCTGCTGGAGAAAGCCGAGAACCCCGACGAGATCGCCGGCGTGCTGGCGCATGAGCTCGGCCACCTCCGGCACCGCGACAGCATGCGCGAATTGATCCACAACGGCGGCACCTCGTTCCTGATCGGGCTGTTGTTCGGTGACGTCACCGGCTCCGGCGCGCTGATCTTCGCCTCGCGCTCGCTGGTGACGTCGTCCTATTCGCGCGACGCCGAGAACAACGCCGACAGCTTCGCGATCGAGACCATGCACAAGCTCGGCCGTCCGGCCAAGCCGATGGGCGAACTGATGTTCCGCGTCACCGGCAAGGAGGGCGGCAAGGGGCTCTCGCTCGTCTCCAGCCATCCCTTGACCGAGGACCGCCTCGCGCGCATGGACAAGGCCGATGCCGCCAGCCGGCCCGACGGTCCGCCGCTGCTGTCACCAGCCGAATGGCAGGCGCTGAAGGGCATCTGCAGCGGCGCCGGCAAGGTGTGACGGCGCAGCCGCCGACGCTCTCTCGCTACTTCACCAGCCTGAACTTGCCGCCTTCGACCTTGATCAGGAACGCCGAACGCTCGTCATAGCCGTTGTGATCGGTCGGGCTCATGGTCGAGAGGCCGTTGTTCAGGTAGACGTCCTTGCCGCGCTCGAGCTCGTCGCGCAGCGCGGCGCGGAATTCCGCCGTGCCGGGCTTTGCGGTCTTGAGCGCATTCGCGGCCGCCCGCTTGAACAGCGTGACGGCGTCCCACAGATGCGCGCCGAAGATGTTCGGCCTCGAGCCGTTGGCCTTCTCGTAGGACGACACGAACTCGTCGCGCACTTGGCGGAACGGATCGTTCGCCGGCAGATCGTCGGCGATGGTGAAGGCTTCGCCGGTGAAGATCGCGCCCTCGACATTGGCGCCGCCGAGCTTGATGAACTCTTCCGAGGCCACGCCGTGGGTCTGGAAGATCTTGCCGGCATAGCCACGGCTGCGCAGCGCCTCCTGCGGCAGCACGGCCGGCGTGCCGGCGGAGGCGATGAACACCGCTTCCGGATTGGTCGCGATCACCTTCAGCGCCTGGCCCATCGCGCTGGTGTCGGCGCGCGCATAGACCTCATGCGTCGTCACGGTAAGGCCGAGCTGAGGGGCGAGCCGCGACACCTCCTTGTAGTAGCCTTCGCCATAGCCGTCGGAGACGCCGATATAGCCGAGCGTCTTGATGCCGGACTTGGCGATGTATTTCAGGATCGCCGCCGCCATCAGGTCGTCATTGGGCACCACCTTGAACGCCCAGCGGCGGCGGTCGTCCATCGGCTGCACGATCGCGGTCGCCGCCGCGAGCGAGATGATCGGCGTCTTGCTCTCCACGGCGACGTCGAGCATCGGCATGGTCACCGGGGTGAGCGAGGAGCCGATCAGGATATCGACGCCGTCCTGGATCACGAGGCGCCGCGCATTCTGCGTGCCCTTGGTCGGATCGGACTCGTCGTCGAGCGCGATATAGGTCACCTTCTCGCCGCCGATCTCCTTCGGCAGCGCGGCGATGGTGCGCATCTGCGGCTGGCCGAGCGCCGAGCCCGGTCCGGATCCGGACACCACGACGCCGACCTTGATGTCGGCACGCGCGCCCGGCGCAATCAGGATCGCGCTCGCAAATGTCAACAGTCCGGCCATGGCCAGCTTCATTGCAAATCCTCCCAGCAGGTTCTTTTTATCTGCGGCCGATGATAGCCGACCGCCGTCCGCTCGCGCATCATATTGATTCCGCCCGATCCGTCTGTCCCCCTGATTGGGGACACTGCGCGGCGCTGGGCAGGGCCGTGCGCCCTTGAGTCCTGCCCTGATCGGCCGGGGTGCCGGAACGGGGAACGCGGATGGCGAGGCCGACATCGTCCGGAGCTCTTGAACGGGCTCCGCCCGTCCTCAACCTCGCGTTTACCAATCACTTAAAGGCCGTGAGAACCAGTTTCCCTAATCGGGCGGCAACGTCCTGCTGTTATTGAAGGACAGGAAAAGGGAGTACGAACCATGTTCAGCATTGTTCGGATCCTCGTCTTGATCGCATGTGCACATGCGGGATCCGTGGTTGCGGAAGTGCAGTGGGACGGCGCGCAGTCATCGCCAGCGGTCCACGTCCATGATTGAGCCTCATCCGATTGCGTCCGAGCACGCGCGCGCCATCTGCGAAGAGATTGGCGAACGGCTGCGCCACGCCCTGCGTGGCGATTACGCCGATCTGCCGCCAAGGCTGCGCGAGCTGGTCAACGAGCTCGCTCTGCAGGACTGTGAAGCGCCGTCACTGGTGCCCACGATGGCGGACATCACGAGACCGCTGGTCGTCGCGGCCTAGGTCATCGCCTCACGACGATCTGCCGATCCGCCGGCGTGCCCTTCAAGAGCTACAATCAGTGCACGGAAATCGGACTGAATAACGGTTGGGGAAGCGGTGAAGTCGCCGCGTACTGCAGCACCCTTGCGTTGAAGTAGGGAACAGAAGCCCGCTTACACGTTCTTCGCGACTTTCCGTGTCCGCGTCGGACCGGCGCCGGCGATCGGCGGCTTGATATTCCACACCGCGCGCACGCTTGCGAAGGCGTGCGCGATCACCGGCTCCTGGCGGCGGGCGGCGAGGCTGGCGAAGGAGAGATCGCAGGTCAGCTTCACCTTGTCGGCGACCACGAACTGATGCGGCCGCGCCATCCGCGGCGCCAGCACGTTGTCGCGTGCGAGGCTGAGGCAGAGGCCGGATTCGACGAAGTCGATCATCGCCTCTTCCTGGTCGGTGTAGCCGATCCGCTTCGGCAATGCGCCGAGCGGGCGGAAGATGTCGTCGAGCAGCCGCCGGTGGCCGGAGTGCGCCGGTGTCGCGAGCCAGGGCAGTTCGGCAAGCTCGGCCCAGCCCTTGCCCATCACTCGGTCGCGCCAGGCGATCGGTGCGATCACCCGGTAGTCGTAGCAAAGCAGCGGGGCCAGCTGGTAGCGGCCGTCGACGATGGTCCGTTCGGTGAAGCTGTGATGGACGAGCTGGTCCTGAGGCGTGGCGTCGACATAGTAGCCGACGTCGAGTTCGCCGCGGCCGATCTGCGCCAGCACGTCGTCGCTCACGCCATGGCGCAGGAAGACTTCGGTGCGCTGAGAGGACATCGCAAGGCTGCGCACGAACGGTCCGAGCCGGGTGAATTCGGGGTCGAGGATGGTGCCGACGCGCAGCGTGCCGCGCTGTGCTTCGTTCAGCGAGTCCGCCATCGCCTTGAAATCGGAGGCGGCCGCGACCGCCCGGTGCGCCAGCGGCAGCAGCGCGGCGCCGGCCTCGGTCAGGGTGAATCCGGCAGGTGTGCGGTTGAACAGCTGCAGCCCGGTGCTTTCCTCGAGTGCCTTCAGCTGCAGGCTGACCGCGGGCTGGGTCAGTTTCAGCATCGCCGCTGCGCGCGATACCGTGCCCTCACGGGCAACCGTGATGAAGCAACGCAAGGCCTGGGTACGGGGAAGCTCGATCATCGCACGTGCTTATAGCACACTTTTTTTGCGCGCATCCGACCTGCGTCGTGCATTGTCATACGATTATAATACAACCAATGCGAGAAGTCAGGACGGCCGCCACGCGATCGTGCCTTCGGTGCGCGCGCGGACCTCGGGCGAAGCAAGGCAGGTCGCGACCGCTTCATAGCCCGCCGCGCCCGGGACGGGCGTAACGCAGATCGGCCGGCTGTGATTGGCGGGGCACAGGATGATCGCTTCATCGTCGCCGACCGCGTCGAGATCCAGGATCGCGTTGGAGCGAGTGAGGAAGAACAGCGGCCGGGCCTCGGGTCCGCGGCGGCGCAGATGCGCGATGACGGCTTCCTGGCTCGCCGCATCGAGCCCTTGCTCGAGCATGTCGATCACGAGGATCGCGTCGTCGCCGGCCTCGAGCGCCGCGAGCAGGGCGGTCAGCGCCGGCGAGTCCACGGCGCCGTCGGCCAGCAGGGTGGCAAGGCTCGCCGCGACCCTGGCGTCGTGCGCCGGATCGGCATCGAGGCGCGCCCGCACGGCCGCGCCGCCGTCGGCCGCGCGGTCCAGCCCGACGAAGCTGGCGCCGGGCACGGCTTCGGCGAGCCGTTGCGCAAGGCGCGTCTTGCCGCTGCCGAGCGGGCCGACGATGTAGTTCAGCCGTTTGATGTCGCGCAGCTCGAAGCGCTCGCCGCCCCACGGCCACGGCAGATCGAACGCGACGCCGATCGCCGGCCGCGTCCGGACCGCACCGATGATGTCACCGGTCGCGGGCATCCTGCCGCCGCCAAGGTCGGCGCGCAGGCGGCGCAGTTTGGCGATGCTGTCGCCGCATTGGCGGATGCGCGCTTCGAGCATGGCCTCGTGCGCGGCCAGCACGCGGCCAAGGATGACGGCGTCGCCGTTCAGGATGCGCGCGACTTCACCGATGCTGAGGCCGAGCGCGCGCAGCTCGACGATCTCGGCGCCGCGCGCCATCTCGGCCGGACCATAGGCGCGCCATCCCGCCGGCGTGCGGCCGGGCGCGATCAGGCCGCGCTCCTCGTACAGGCGCAACGCTTTCGCGGAGATGCCGAGCTGTCTTGCAGCTTCGGACGGGCTGAGGAAACGGGCGGCAGCAGCATTCATCGAATCACCTCGCGTCGTCTGACCGCGCCTCTATGGAGGCGGCCGCAGGGGCAAGGTCAAGCGGGGAGGACGGTGATTCCGTGTCCTGGGTGTGAGCAGTGAGCTGAGCACGCCGGTCAGGATCACCCGCATGCGCGCGGGTGATGACGCCGAACCAGCTGTTTGACGGTGGAATCGAGGACCATCCTCATCGTCGTCCTGGCTTAGTGCGCATTTGCGCACGGGGACCAGGACCCATTACCCCAAATCTCAATCGTTGCCCAACGCTGGAGCCGCGATCCCGTTCACAATCAAATGCGGTGGTTATGGGTCCTGGCTTTCGCCAGGACGACGATTGGGGAGATCGCACGCTCATGTCGCAAGAACGCGAATGCATGATTCACAAGTCGCGCAACAAATTCAGTGTCGTCCCTGCCTAGCACTACTTTGGCAGATTGTGTTTTCGCCGCTGTTTTTCACGGATCTGCTTTCGGCAATATGGGCACTGCTGAGACGGCGGCCGAAGGATGAGATCGACGATGGCGTGACGTACGGCTGGCATGGTTGGCTGAGGCGGAGGCCCGTTGATTCTTTTTTTTCCGCCCCGCGTATGCGAGGCGACGATGTTGCAGGAAGGCGTAGGCAATCATTGTCATCAAGGCGTGGCGATGAAGACCTTGCCATGATCGCCCTTCGAAGTGATCAAGTCCAAGTTCCTCCTTCAACTGCTGATGCGCCTGCTCACAAATCCACCGTGCCTTGATGGTGGCGGCCAGCGTGCGCAGATCCGTCGCCGCCGGAAGGTTGGCCAGATAGTATTTCTTCTCCCCGGACGCACGTTGCTCGCCAATGAGCCAGGCTTCGTCGCCTGGCAGATGCTGCTGACCTTTATCCCATATCCGCTGCGGAGGGCCGTCGGCGGTCCGGACACGGAGAGCAGCAAATTGGGCTTTCAGCCGACCTTTCGTCCCGCTACGCCAACTCACGGTTTTCCATTTGGCGCTGGCGAGCATTTGTTCTGCGGCAATCGATAAGATATCGGGCACGTGGTGCTTTCGTGGTTTTCCGCGGACTTTGGTAATCGGCCAAATGAGCTTCACATCGACCGGATACACTTTCTGGTGCCGAGGGATGCCGACAGCCCAGGTCAGCCCGCGCTCTGTTAGCCCTTGTCGAAACGGTGCGCTGAGGCCGTATCCTGCATCCGCCAGCACACATCCAAAGCGCACGTTGGCTGCCATCGCGCGGTCAATCTCGGCTAGAGCAATCTCGGGCTTGGACCGTGCCGTTCGATGTTCGACTGGCACGCGAGCGCGCTTCAAACGAGATATGTCGCTTGTCCAACTGTCAGGCAGAAAGAGACGTAACGCGACCATCACGGGCACTTCGCCGCGAGCAAGCGTCAAAGACACCAGCGTTTGGCAATTTGCCGTTTTACCGAGAGCCGACGCGTATTGAGCCGCAACACCGACCGAGCGCTCACCCTTCTTGGGAAGTGAGGTGTCATCAATAACCAGCACCGCATCCCTGCCGCCGACAAGTCGGTCCGCCTGGTTGAGCAGCTCTGTCTCCAGCGGCGTCGCGTCCCAGACACCGTCCGCAATGAAATGGTGCAACTGGTCGTAGTTGCTCGTGGCAAGGCGTTCCGCCATCGGCTGAACGCTCTTGCGATCGCCCGGACCGATCAATCCCGCAACATACAGAGGACACATCCGCTGCCGGGTCTTATGACCCAGCCGGTCCAAGAACGGCATCAGCCAGCGTTCGAGTTCGTCTTCCCATCCGGGCATGGTCAGCCCTCCCAGAGCCGACCACCCATGAATCATTGAAAAATTGATTCGGGAATCCTATAAAACGCGGCAAAATCAACAATCTGCCAAAGTAGTGCTAGTGCGCAGTTGCGCACGGGAGCAGGGACCCATAACCACAAATGTTGATTGTTATGCACCGCTGGAACGACGAGTCCCGTCAACAACATCTGCCGCGGAGTATGGGTCCCGGCCTGCGCCGGGACGACGGCGGTATGTGTCGCGAGCGCCTGCGCTCATCGCCCACCCTCACTCCAGATGGTTCACCTTCGCCACCCAGGCGCGGACGTCGGCGAGGACGGCGGGCAGCACGGCCTTGACCTCCTGCACGGTCATGCCGGGCTTGATGCGGGGGTCGTAGAGCAGGTTGAGCAGATATTGGTCGTAGACGTCGAAATAGCCCATCGAGACGTTGTCGTTGAACATGGTCCAGGGCACGGTGGCAGTGTCGTTGATCGGGCCGAGCGACTGCAACAGCTCCTCATAGGCGCAGTCAAGGAAGACGAAATCGCCGTTGTCGACGGTGAGGATCACGTCGGAATGCTCGATCTCGTAGTTCTCGTTCTTGCGGAAGCCGGACAGGCATTGCGGGTCGAGCGAGGAGCGGATCTCCCTGGCGCGCTCCTGGCCGTAGAAGGTCGCGATCGTGCGGTACAGCTCGCGGTCGCGCACCAGCTTGACCACGACATTGGCCGCTTCGTTGTTCTCGGCCATCGCGATGTCGAGATGCTGCACCTTGCTGCGGATGTCGGCGACGACCCTGGCGAGCTGGGCCTTGCGGTCGGCGCGGCTGCCGTCGGCGAACACGCGCACCGGACTGTCGTACTTGCGGATGCGGTCGACCCGCCCGGCGAGATGATATTCGGCGCCGAACGCGGTTTTCAGAAAGCCCTCGACGATCTCGGCGTCGGTGAAGACCTTCTTCTCGTTGCGCTGGCGCGCGGCGATCGCCGGTACCTCGGTGGCGGCCGCGGGCAGCGCGGCATCAGCGAGGCAAGCGGCGAGCGTTGCGGCGAGAAGGACGAGGATCGAAGGACGGTGCTGGGGCATTGTGACAACGCTGCCGCAAGGCTTGCGGCAGCGCAAGGAGGGATCAAGGCGGCGGGATCAGCGATCTTGCCGAATGGCGGCGCCTGGTTCCGTTGAAATCGACGCGATCAGTTGTTCTTCACCACCACGGTGGTGCCGACCGAGACCCGACCATAGAGATCGGTGACGTCGTCGTTGGTCATGCGGAAGCAGCCCGACGAGACGGCCTGGCCGATCGTCTCCGGCTCGTTCGAGCCGTGGATGCGGTAGAGCGTCGAGCCGAGATACATCGCGCGCGCGCCGAGCGGGTTCTCGATGCCGCCGTTCATGTGGCGCGGCAGGTCGGGGCGGCGGCGCAGCATCTGCGACGGCGGCGTCCACGACGGCCATTCCTTCTTTGCGGAGATGCGGTGGACACCGCTCCAGCGGAAGCCGTCGCGGCCGACGCCGATGCCGTAGCGCAGCGCCTGGCCGTTCGCCAGCACCAGATAGAGCCGGCGCTCGGCGGTGTTCACCACGACGGTGCCGGGGGCGTAGTTGGTCGGGTAGTTGACGGTGGTGCGCGGGATCGGGCTTGCGCCGCCGCCGCCGAAGAAGCTCGGGGCTTCGGACTGATAGCCGCGGGAGTCGAAGAACTGGGCGTTGGCCTGGCCGGCACCTGCCAGGATCGTGAGCGCGGCAAACATCAAGGCAATCGGGCGCATGGTCGTCGTCCTCGCGAACAATCAAATATGTAGTCAGAGAGGCCACAATTGCCGGCGTTTCGCAAGCGACGAAGCCGTGACCTCAGGCATTTTCGAACAACACGGTTTAAAAAGGCAACAGATCGGAAGCGATACCTGCATTGTCCGGCCAAGCCTTTGACGAAGCGGCTGAAGAATGGTTGATCTGGAGCGTTTTCGAGCGAAGTGGGTACCGGTTCGCGTCAAGAAAACGCGACCAAACAAAAGCTGGAGCGTTTTCAAGCGAAGTGGGCACCGGTTCGCGTGAAGAAAATGCGACCAAACAAAAGGATACGAGCATGATCCGATTCAATCGGATCGGATCATGCTCTGAGCGACCTCAAGAACATCTCGAAACGGGAGCGAGAGCATGAATGGTGCGGAAAGTCTGGTGCGGACATTGGTCGCAGGCGGCGTGGATGTCTGCTTTACCAATCCCGGCACCTCGGAGATGCATTTCGTCGCGGCGCTGGACAAGGTCCCGGGCATGCGCTGCGTGCTCGGTCTGTTCGAAGGCGTGGTGACCGGTGCGGCCGACGGTTATTTCCGCATGAAGGGAACGCCGGCCTCGACGCTGCTGCATCTCGGGCCCGGCCTCGCCAACGGCCTTGCCAATCTGCACAACGCCAAGAAGGCGCATTCCGGGATCGTCAACATCGTCGGTCAGCATGCCACCTACCACATCGGCTACAATGCGCCGCTGACGTCAGACATTGAGGGCTTGGCGCGGCCGATGTCGTCCTGGGTGCGCACCTCGCCGGATGCCAAGTCGGTTGCGGCCGACGGCGCGGCCGCGATCACCGCCGCCAGGAGCGCGCCGCCGCAGATCGCAACCCTGATCCTGCCGGCCGACACCGCCTGGAACGAAGCCGACGGCATCGCCGAGGTGCCCGTGGACACGCAGCGCCCGAGCTATTCGCCGCAGGCGGTCGACACCGCGGCGAAGATCCTGCACGGCGATGCCGCGCATACGCTGCTGCTCGTCACCGGCAGCGCGCTGACCGAGCACGGGCTGGCGCTCGCCGAGCGCATCGCCGGCAAGACCGGCTGCACGGTGATGGGCCAGACCTATCACCCGCGCATGGCGCGCGGCCGCGGCCGCTTCTCGATCAACCGCATTCCCTATGTGATCGAGCAGGCGTTGCCGATCCTGAAGAAATTCCGTCACATCGTGCTGGTCGAGGCCAACGATCCCGTGGCTTTCTTCGCCTATCCGAACAAGCCGAGCATGCTGAAGGCGGAAGGCTGCGAGGTGCATCGCATGACCGCCTGGGGCGAGAATTCGGTCGCGGCGCTCGAGGCGCTCGCGGGCGCGCTGCATGCGACCGCGCAGGACGTCAAGCCGCAGCAATTGCAGGAACTGGTCAAGCCGACCGGTGCGCTCGACCACGCCACGATCGCGCAGGCGATTGCGTGCGCGATCCCCGAGCACGCCATCATGGTCGATGAATCCGTCACCACGGGCCGCGGCTTCTTCCCGCCGACGGCGGCGGCCGCGCCGCATGACTGGCTGCAGAACATGGGCGGCTCGATCGGCTTCTCGACGCCGGTGGCAACCGGCGCGGCGGTCGCCTGTCCGGACCGCAAGGTGATCTGCATGGTCGGCGACGGCAGCGCGATGTACACGATCCAGTCGCTGTGGACCCAGGCGCGCGAAGGGCTCAACGTCGTGACCATTGTGTTCGCCAACCGCATCTATCAGATCCTGCGCGGCGAGTTCGACGGCGTCGGCGCCGGCGAGCCGGGCAAGCGGGCTCAGGACATGCTGAAGATCGACCGGCCGACGCTCGACTTCGTCGCGCTCGCCAGGGGCATGGGGGTACCGGGCAGGGCGGTGACGACGGCCGACGAGTTCAACAAGGCGCTCGCGGAAGCCGTCGCCGAACCGGGACCGCGGCTGATCGAAGTGCAGATGTAGGGGCGTAGCTGAAAGGCCGCGGCGGCGGCCCAGTCCAGTCGGAGGCGTCGATGCAGACCGAGCTGAACAAGGTGATCGCCGCCGTGGAGGAATTCTATGCGCAGGAGATGTTCCTGCTGGAGCGCGATCTTGGCGAGCGAACGCTCACTCACCGGCTGGCGGTCTATGTCGAGCGGCAATTTTCCGGCTGGCAGGTCGATTGCAACTACGACCGGCTCGGCGAGCGCACGCTGCGGCTGCCGCGCGGCTCGGGGAGCTCGACCGACGACCATCTCGGCAAGTCGATCTATCCCGATATCGTCGTGCATCAGCGCGACATCCCGAACAATCTCCTGGCCATCGAACTGCGCAAGGACAGCAATCACCAGCCGATCGAGCACGATCAGCGCAAGCTGCAGGCGCTGACCGATCCGAATGTCTGGTTTGCCTATGCGATGGGCGTGCTGGTGATCGTCGGACAAAGCGGGGTGAGCTTTACCGAGGTCTATGCCGGCGGAGCCATCGATAGCGCGACTTCGCTCTGGTTTGCCGAGCGGCTACGCGAGAGCGGGCTCGCGAACAGGCGCGACGATGGCGCTCCGCATTAAGTCTATCGGTGAATCTTTCCTCGCGTTTGCAGTGATAGCCCGTTTGGATCATGCGTCGCCCCTGCACGCGCGGCACAACAGAAGGTGCGGGAGGTGGAGCAATTCCTGGAGCTGGTGGTCAATTTTCAGAACGATCCGATGGCGGTGCGGATTATCAGCTCCGCAACTCTTTCGCTCCCCCTCCCGCACCTGAATTCGCTGGTCCAACGCTCGCTGGTCCAGCCTGCACTATTCTAACTTCCACTGCCCCAACTTTCCGCTGCCCGAGGTGGTCGGCGCACTCGATTGCGACGCGACGGGCCGAGGCAGCATCGGCACCGACACAGTAAAAAGGCCGCCTTCGGGCGGCCTTTTCCGTGATCGCCAAGTCCGCGATCGCCAGGTGGATCACCGAGCGATTGTTTCTGCTTATTGCTTGGTGGCATCGCTGCCGGTCGTGGCGGCACCGGTCTTGGCATCGGTCTTGGCACCAGTCTTGGCGCTCGATTTCTTGGCGGTCTTCTTCGCTTTCTTCGGCGCCTTGGCCGCCTCGCCCTTGGTCGCGGTGTCGCCGCTTTGCGCGGCGGGGGCCGGGCTGCCGCCTGCCTTGTCCTGCGCGAGCGCGGTGGACGAGACGAAGGCAAGGGCGGTGGCGGCGAGGATCAGTGTTCGCATCGAATATTCTCCCAAGTTGGTTTCCGGCGATCCTCAACGGGACAGAATGTCGCAGGGTTCCGCGGCGCCGATCAGCAGTCCGTGAGCTGTGCGTGAACGGCATGGCCGCCGCGAAGCCTGCGGAACCGGGAACCGGGCGCCGCGTTATCTGGCCGGGCAGGAGTTCCGAGGAGAGACGCCATGCGCTGGCGGTCAATGACGGAAACCACCAATACGGTGCTCGACACCGCCCCCGAGGACAGCTTCTACGCGGTGGGCTGGACCATCAGCGGCGTGGCGACATTGGCCACCATCGTCGCGATCTGGATGTTCGGGATCTGAGGGCGAACGATCCGCGCGGGCAACCGGCTCGGCACCGCCGGCTGCCGGTTGCGGCCTGCGCCGTCCGCTACTTCCGCAGAATTGCCAGCGCTTCCCGATAGAGCTGCGAGAAGCAGACCAAGAGCGCGCTCGACAGCAGGAACATCGCCAGGCTGTCGTAGTCGCCGGGCGTCGGCCAGGAAAACTCGAAATAGGGCGGCATGAACGCCCACCAGACGATCGGAACCGTGATGATCGTGGCAAAGGCGCCGGCGGGTGCGCCGCCCATCAGGCCGGCGATCAGGATCGCCGGCACGAAGCCCGCGAAATAGAACTGCATGCCGAAGCTCGCGAACATCTCCTGCGTCGCGGTGGCCAGCACCACCGCAAGCAGGGCGACGACGAATGTCGACAACGACCAAGGCCGCAGCTTCAAAATGTAGTCGTTGCCCTTGCGCATCCAGACTCCCGGCCCCCGCGAGTTCCGGGAAGGTAGCCGAGGAGGCCTGCAAACAAAACCCCGTACGATTCCGAGGGGCAGGGTTGTGCTCGATACAGTGAAAAGGAACCGGCCCGGTCAAGCCGCCGCCGCATTGTCGCGCATATTGCATTGCGGCACGGTGATTGGGGGCAACACGATGCTCGAGCTTCTGATTGTCGCTATCGTCGCCGGGATCGGTTTCATCTCGGGGTACGGCGCACGCGAGCTGATCTCGCGCCGGCGGCGGCGATCCGCCCCGCGCGCTCACGTTCGTGCGCCGCAGGTTCGCGCCGCGAATGACGACAGCTCCGCCTCCGGCTGGTATCGGCGGACCGGCACGCAGGGCGCCGGTCACGCCATCCCGCCACCCGACGAACTCGACGGCGCCGTTCGCGACCTGCTCGGCGAACTCAGCCGGCGCAACGCCAACCCGTCACTCGCCCCGCACCGTCGCCGGCAGTGAGCTGGAAAGGCCGGGTCGCCGCCGCTAACGCGTCGGCTACTTTGCATGGGGTTGTTTTCGACATTTTTGTGAGGCGGTCCCGGAGGACAGCAGAATGTCGACAATCGTTCGCACCTGGCAGAGTTCAGGAGGCAGGATGGTGGACGCACAAGGGATCGAACCTTGGACCTCTCCCGTGTGAAGGGAACGCTCTCCCGCTGAGCTATGCGTCCGGGATGTGACGTGCCAAAGGCCGCTGCCGGCCGGTCGAAAATGGGCGCTTCGTCAGAGCGTGCGATTTACGAAGTGCCGGGTAGGGGTGTCAAGCCAAACCCTGCGGGAATCACGCCCCTTGCTGGCGGGCGCGGGAGGCGTGTGACTGCAGCGCCCGGATGCGCTCGGCGAGCGTGCCGCCGCCCTCGGGCATCCCGCTGCCCGGCGAGACGCCGTTGGCGGGCTTGGCCGCCGCCTTGGCCGGCACCGTCGGCTCCGCCGCCAGCATGGCCTCGATCGCCGAGTTGGGGCCCTCGAGCTGGATCGCGAGCTTGGCCACCTCGGCGGCGATGTCGTTGATGCGCTCGCGCAGCAGCGCATTCTCCATCCGCTCGGTCGCCCAGGAGCTCTCGGCCTGCTGCTGGATCGCGTTGATGTCGCGCTGCAGCTTGCCGCGCTCGTCGCTGACGGTGCGCAGCTGCTCCTCGACTTGAGCCTTCTCCTGGCGCAGCTTGTCGAGCGCGGAGGATTTGCCGCCGCCCACTGCTGCGATCTCTTCGCGCAGCTCCTGCACCGTCCGCTCGGCGGCGGCGTTGGCCTGCTTCAACTGGCCGTTCTCGAATTCGCGCTCGGCAAGCAGCTTGCCCTGGGTCGCAAGCCGCGTTTCGAGGTCGTTGACCCGGTTGCCGAGCATCTCGGCTTCCTTGACCTGGGCGACGAGCTGGCGGTCGAGATCGGTGACGCGTTGGCTCAGATTCTCGACCCGGCCGCGTGCGTCGGTGAGATCGCGCGTCGCGGTTTCCGACTGGTTGCGCTCCTGGGCGAGGCGGGCTTCGGTTGCCGCGAATTCCCTGGCGGCATCGCCGACCCGGTTCTTCAGCTCCTCGACCTGGGTCCGCACCGCGACCAGTTCGACCTGGCGGCTGTCGGCGGTCATCGCGCGGTCGTTGAGCTCGGCGTTGATCTTGCCAAGCTCGCCCTGCTTGTCGGTCAGCGCCTGCTCGGCGTTGCGCAACAGCTCGGTCTTGGCTGAGAATTCTTCCTCGGTGGCGCGAAGCTGATCCTTCATCGCCTTTTCACGCGCTTCCAGCGCGAAGATCGCGGCGTTCTTCTCGCCGAGCTCGATCTTCATGCGGTTGATCGCATCGGTCTTCTTGCCGAGCTCGGCGAGCTGGCTCGTGGTCTTGCTCTTGAGCTGGTCGACGCTCATCTCGAGCCGGCGGGCCGACATGGCGAATTCGGCGCGGAGCTGGTCCTTGTCGGCCTGGATCTCGGCCATCGACAGCGGGGTGGCCGCCTCCATGCGGCGCGTGGTCAGCCGCACCGCCCGGTTGTGCACCAGCGGAACGATCATCAGGCCGCACAGCATCGAGATCAGGAAACCGATCGCCGCGTACATGATCGGCTCGATCATGAAGGGTCACTCCAAGAAAAGAAGGAATTTGTTAATCACAATGCCACGGCGGGCCGGCCAAAGGCCAGCCCGATTGCCGCGTTAACCTGAATTGCTAACCGTGCCGGAGCGCCGGCCTCATCGCCCGATCAGGGCTGCGACCTCGTGCTTCGTTCCGATTGAATCGGAACGAGGCTCTGGATTCTGTCCTGACGCGTTTTCTTGATGCGAACCGGCGTCCGCTCGGCTGGAAACGCCCTAGAACGGGTTCCAGGTCGCGCGCGGGGTGAATTTGAGATAGCCGACGCTGGCGCCGAGCCGCAAGCCGATGCCCGAGCGAATCGGGACCAGCACGATGTTGTTGGCGGTCAGCGCCGTCATGCCGAAGCCGCCGACGATATAGGCCGAGCCGTCGATGCCGACGAAGCGCTGATAGATCGCCTGGGTCGAAGGCAGGTTGTAGACCAGCGTCATGGTCCTCGCGCCGTCGCCGCCCCAGTCGAAGCCGACCGAGGGACCCTGCCAGTAGACCCTGAGGTCGCCGGCGTTCTTGGTGTAGAGCGTGCCTTCGCCATAGCGCAGCCCGGCCACGAAGGCGCCGGAGCCTTCCTCGCCGAGCACATAACCATTGGGCAGGCCCCACTGGCTGACGGCGCGCTCGATGACCGAGGCGAGTCCGCGCGAGACATTGCCGAAGAACTTGTGTCCGGCATTGACCAATTCGTCGGGCCCGTAAGTATACGGGGTCGGCTCACGCTGTGGCGGCGGATATTGCGGTGGCGGGCCCTGCTGCGCGGACGCCCCTGCGCTCCAGCACATCAGCGCGGCAAACGCGACCGCGGCAAGGCGTGATGCGAAAGTCATTAAGAACCCCTGCTATCGAAATCCGGGCGCTGCCCTTTAACCTGATGCCAACAGGCACGGCTCTAGGTTGCGCCCGGTGTCCCCTCGACTCGGATGTTATCGGTATCAACTATGACGGCACAACGGCAGGAAAGATATGGATCGTGCCGGGGGATGGCGTTTTTCGGCCTGTTGGCGGGCATTTTGGCGGCCATCTGGCCGTCCTTGCCTGTTCAGGCCACCACAACCGAGCGCGTGGTGACGAACCGCTACTCCGGATTGGCGATCGAGGGATTCGATCCCGTCGCCTATTTCACCGACGCCGCCGCCACCCAGGGGCGGCCGGAATTCGAGGCCGCGGAGAACGGCGTGGTCTGGCGTTTCCGCAACGAGGGCAACCGCGCTTCGTTCGTGGCGCATCCCGAAATCTATGGCCCGCAATTCGGCGGTTACGATCCGACCGATCTGGTGCGGGGCGTCACCTGCGCGGGCAATCCGCGATTCTGGGCCGTCGTCGGGAACAGGCTTTACCTGTTCAACCGGGAACGCAGCCGTGACGTGTTCGCCGCCGATCCCGCGCGCTTTTTGAAGGAAGCCGCGGCGCGTTGGCCGGAGCTGGAAGACAATCTCGCGCAGTGATCACGGCGCCGCGGCCGGATCGCCCCAGGCAATGAATTCCGGCACCAGGAAGTCTTCGCGGCCGAGCCCGAAATGCAACGGGCTGCCGTTCGAATCGGTGACCTTGCCGCCGGCCGCTACGACGACCGCGTGACCTGCCGCAACATCCCACTCCGATGTCGGCGACAGGCGGGGATAGATATCGACTTCGCCCTCGGCGACGCGGCCGAATTTGACCGCCGAGCCCAGCACGGCGCGGACCGCGTTGCCGCGCGCGTCGATGAAGGCTTCGGTGCGCGCATCGCCATGCGAGCGGCTCACTGCCACCGTCCATGGCGCGCCGCGCGGCGGGCAGGGACGGGTCTTGATCGGCACCGCCTGCGAAACCGCGCCGCCCTGCAGCGTCAGTCGCTCCGCGCCCTTGCCGACGATGCCGCGCCAGATCAGCCCGAGCGCCGGTGCGCCGACGATGCCGAGCAGCGGCACGCCTTGCGTGACCAGCGCCACATTGACGGTGAATTCATTGCGGCCGGCAACGAACTCCTTGGTGCCGTCGAGCGGATCGATCAGGAAGAAACTGTCTTTATAGGGCGGCGTCGCCAGATGGACGCGCTCCTCGGACAGCAACGACACCTGCGGCGCGAGCCGCGTCAGCCCTTCGACGATGATGTGGTCGGCGGCGAGATCGGCCTCGGTGACCGGCGACCCATCGTCCTTGCCGGCAACATTCATCGTCGAACGATTGACCGCAAGAATCGCGTCGCCGGCGCGGATCACCAGTTCGGTCAGTGATTCGAGCAGCGTCGCGGCGGCCTCGCAGCCGATCAGGGACGGCTTTGCCTTATTCATGTGCGGGTCTCATGTCAGCGGGTCGCATATCCTGTTTGTGTTCCCTGAGATCATGATGCGATGACGGAGCATCGCATCATGATCTCATCTCCTTGTTTGAGCATGATCTTTTCGGAAAACCGGTTTCCACTTTTCCGGATCATGCTTTATCAGTCCCGCCGCAAGCTGGCAGCATCCGTCTGCGCGGTGTATCAAGCCGACAGGCATGCGTGATTCGCACTCCTCGGTCGGCGTGCGGCTTTCCAGGAAACAATTGATGTCTGGCACTTCGTCTCCCGGTCCCGCTCCCGACGCGCTCGAACTCGCGGCGCTCTTGTGCTCGCGGGTCTGTCACGATCTCATCAGTCCGGTCGGCGCGATCGTCAATGGGCTTGAGGTCCTTGACGACAATCCCAAGCCCGAAGACCGCGACTTCGC
This sequence comes from Bradyrhizobium sp. USDA 3315, assembly GCF_054056795.1. Lineage (NCBI taxonomy): Bacteria > Pseudomonadati > Pseudomonadota > Alphaproteobacteria > Hyphomicrobiales > Nitrobacteraceae > Bradyrhizobium > Bradyrhizobium sp. USDA 3315. Next base: position 4,107,512 of record NZ_JBSRYP010000001.1, read on the forward strand.
GCTCGATCTGATTCGCAAGAGCGCCAAGACCGCTTCGGCGCGGTTGCAGTTCTGCCGGCTGGCGTTCGGCGCGGCCGGTTCCTCCGGCGCGCAGATCGATCTCGGCGATGCCCAGAACATGGCGAAGGGGCATATCGAGGACGGCAAGGTGACGCTGACCTGGAATTTGCCGCGGCTGCTCCTGCCCAAGAACCGGGTCAAGCTGCTCTTGAACATGCTGGTCATCGCGCAGCAGACCATTCCGCGCGGCGGCACGCTCACCATCGACCCGGTCGGCGAGGGTGAGACCATGAGCTTCCGCATCACGGCCGCGGGCCTCAATGCGCGCGTGCCGCAGAACATCGTCGATCTTCTGAATGCGACCTCGCCGAACACGGTCGATGCGCATGCGGTGCAACCGCACTACACCCGCCTGCTGGCGGAAGCCTGCGGGCTAAAGGTGACGCTCGCGCTCGACGGAGACAAGGTTATCATTGCCGCGTCCTGACCGCGGCCGCGCCGATATCATTAATCAAAGGTTACGACCGGCCGCGCGATTCGATCGCGCGGCCTTATCTCTTTGTTGATCCCGTTCCTTTCCATTTGCTCAACCAAACTTAAACGCTTTGCGGAGAAGCTGACCTGAGTTCCGTCAGGCGCGTCGATGTTGCGCGCCGCTGCGTTTTCGGCGTTTTCGAAGGTTGGTTTCATGGACGATCTGTTGCGCGAGTTCCTGACGGAGAGCAGCGAGAGCCTGGATACGGTCGACAACCAGCTGGTGCAGTTCGAGCAGGATCCGAACAACGCGAAGATCCTGGATAACATCTTCCGGCTTGTGCACACCATCAAGGGCACCTGCGGCTTCCTCGGGCTGCCGCGGCTCGAGGCGCTGGCGCATGCCGGCGAGACCTTGATGGGCAAATTCCGCGACGGCATGCCGGTGACGGCGGAAGCCGTGACGCTGATCCTGTCCTCGATCGACCGCATCAAGGAGATCCTCGGCGGGCTCGAGGCGACCGAAGCCGAGCCCGAGGGCAACGACCGCGATCTGATCGATCAGCTGGAAGCGATGGTCGAGCACGGCATGGCGGCGATGTCCGATTCGACGCAGTCGATATCGTCAGGCTCGACGCAGTCGATGCCGGTTGCTGCTGAAGAAGACGTGCCGGTCGTCGAAGCTCCGTCGGTGCAGGCGGCGATGACCGAAGGCACGCTGGTGGTGCAGACGCTGGAGCGTCCGCTGCGTCCGGGCGAGGTCTCGCTCGACGAGCTCGAGCGCGCCTTCCGCGAGACCGAGACCGAAGCCACCGCACCGGCGCCGGTCGTGAAGCCTGCACCTGCCGCCGCCGCCGAGCCGGCTGAGGCTGCGAAGAAGCCGGCCCGCAAGGCCGCCGGTGAGGAGGTCCAGGAAGGCGACAAGATCGCCAACCAGTCGATCCGGGTCAATGTCGACACCCTCGAACACCTCATGACCATGGTCTCCGAGCTGGTGCTGACCCGCAACCAGCTGCTGGAGATCTCCCGCCGCAACGAGGACACCGAGTTCAAGGTGCCGCTGCAGCGGCTCTCCAACGTCACCGCCGAGCTGCAGGAAGGCGTCATGAAGACGCGCATGCAGCCGATCGGCAATGCCTGGCAGAAGCTGCCGCGCATCGTCCGCGACCTCTCCGGCGAACTCGGCAAGCAGATCGAGCTCGAGATGCATGGCGCCGACACCGAGCTCGACCGCCAGGTGCTCGACCTGATCAAGGATCCGCTGACGCACATGGTGCGCAACTCCGCCGATCACGGGCTGGAGACCACCGCCGAGCGGGTCGCCGCCGGCAAGGGAGAACAGGGCACCATTCGCCTCTCCGCCTATCACGAAGGCGGCCACATCATCATCTGCATCGCCGACAATGGCCGCGGGCTCAACACCGAGCGGATCAAGGCCAAGGCGCTCCAGAACGGTCTCGTCACCGAGGCTGAACTGGAGAAGATGACCGAGGCCCAGATCCACAAGTTCATCTTCGCGCCGGGCTTCTCGACCGCCGCACAGGTCACCTCGGTGTCCGGCCGCGGCGTCGGCATGGACGTGGTGCGCACCAATATCGACCAGATCGGCGGCACCATCGACATCAAGAGCGTGGCCGGCGAGGGCGCCTCGGTCACCATCAAGATCCCGCTGACCTTGGCGATCGTCTCCGCTTTGATCGTGGAAGCCGGCGGCGACCGCTTTGCGATTCCTCAATTGTCTGTCGTCGAGCTGGTGCGGGCCCGCGCCAACTCCGAGCACCGCATCGAGCGGATCAAGGACACCGCAGTGCTGCGCCTGCGCAACAAGCTGCTGCCGCTGATCCACCTCAAGAAGCTCTTGAAGATCGACGACGGCGCGACGACTACGGATGCCGAGAATGGCTTCATCGTGGTCACTCAGGTGGGCAGCCAGACCTTCGGCATCGTGGTCGACGGCGTGTTCCACACCGAGGAGATCGTGGTCAAGCCGATGTCGACCAAGCTGCGGCACATCGACATGTTCTCCGGCAACACCATCTTGGGCGATGGCGCCGTGATCATGATCATCGACCCCAACGGGATCGCAAAAGCCCTCGGTGCGTCCGGCTCCTCGGCCCATGACCTCGCCGACGACAATGCGAACGCCCATGCCGCAAGCGGCGAGCAGCTGACCTCGCTGTTGGTGTTCCGCGCCGGCTCCCTGCAGCCCAAGGCGGTGCCGCTCGGCCTCGTCACCCGGCTGGAGGAGATCGCAACCGACAAGATCGAGCTCTCGAACGGCCGCTACATGGTGCAGTACCGCGAGCAGCTGATGCCGCTGGTGCAGATGGCCGGCGTCGAGGTGCAGAGCCAGGGCTCGCAGCCGATCCTGGTGTTCGCCGACGACGGCCGCTCGATGGGGCTCGTGGTCGACGAGATCATCGACATCGTCGAGGAGCGGCTCAACATCGAGGTCGCGGGTTCGCAGGACGGCATTTTGGGTTCGGCCGTGATCAAGGGCCAGGCCACCGAGGTGATCGACGTCGGCCACTTCCTGCCGATGGCGTTCGCCGACTGGTTCTCGCGCAAGGAGATGCGCCCGTCGGCCTCGGCGCAGTCGGTGCTGCTGGTCGATGACTCAGCGTTCTTCCGCAACATGCTGGCGCCGGTGCTCAAAGCCGCCGGCTACAAGGTCAGGACCGCGGGCGGCGCGCAGGAAGGGCTCGCGGCGCTGCGTTCGGGACAGAGCTTCGACGTCGTGCTGACCGACATCGAGATGCCCGAGATGAACGGCTTTGAGTTCGCCGAGAACATCCGAAGCGACCACAATCTGATCGGGCTGCCGATCATCGCGCTGTCGGCGATGGTGTCGCCGGCGGCGATCGAGCGCGGCCGGCAGGCCGGCTTCCACGACTATGTCGCCAAGTTTGATCGTCCCGGGCTGATCGCGGCGCTGAAGGAGCAGACCGCCGAACTGCGCCGGGCGGCGTGACCGGATGCAAGGAAACGAATTGATGACCAACAAGACCGAGACAAGCGAAGGCGCGATGGCCGAATACGTCACCGCCGTGATCGGCGGGCAGCTGTTCGGCCTGCCGATCTCGCGGGTGCAGGACGTGTTCATGCCGGAGCGGCTGACGCGGGTGCCGCTGGCCTCCAGCGAGATCGCCGGCGTGCTCAATCTGCGCGGACGTATCGTCACCGTGGTCGACATGCGCGCCCGGCTCGGGCTGCCGAAGGCCGATGACGGCCAGCTGCCGATGGCGGTCGGCGTCGACCAGCGCGGCGAATCCTATGGCCTGTTGATCGACCAGATCGGCGAGGTGCTGCGGCTCTCCGAAAACAGCCGCGAGGACAACCCGGTCAACCTCGATCCCCGCATGGCCAAGCTCGCCGGCGGCGTCCACCGCCTCGACGGCCAGCTCATGGTCGTCCTCGATGTCGATCGCGTGCTCGAACTGGTGCCCGACGCCAAAGCGGCGTGAACAGGGCCGCCCGAACTGAAGAACTGAAACATCCCACCGGGGATGAGGAAGTAGAGGTCGCAGATGAGAACCTGTCTTGTTGTCGATGACTCAAGCGTCATTCGCAAGGTCGCCCGCCGCATCCTGGAAGGGCTCGATTTCCAGATCGTCGAGGCCGAGGACGGCGCCAAGGCGCTCGAGGCCTGCAAGCGCGCGATGCCGGAAGCGGTGCTGCTCGACTGGAACATGCCGGTCATGGACGGCTACGAGTTTCTCGGCAATCTCCGCCGCATGCCCGGCGGCGATCAGCCCAAGGTCGTGTTCTGCACCACCGAGAATGACGTCGCGCATATCGCACGCGCGCTGCATGCCGGTGCCAACGAGTACATCATGAAGCCGTTCGACCGGGACATCGTCACCGCGAAGTTCCAGGAAGTCGGACTCATTTAGAGCATGATCCGGAAAAGTGGGAACCGGTTTTCCGAGAAGACCATGCTGACTTAGATTCTTCGTTCGATCCGGCGGCAGAAGCCCTCGGCTCAACGGTCGTTGTGCGTCGTGTTGCGTCGCTGGTGAAGTCATGAGTGTTGCGTTGACAAGTACTGCGGTCCCGACATCGACCCGTTCCGACAAGGTGCGGGTGATGGTGGTCGACGATTCCGTGGTGATCCGCGGGATGATCTCGCGCTGGATCGGCGCCGAGCCCGACATGGAGGTCGTCGCCTCGCTGCGCACCGGTCTCGACGCCGTCAACCAGCTCGAGCGCATCAACCCCGATGTCGCGGTGCTCGATATCGAGATGCCAGACCTCGACGGCATCTCGGCGCTGCCGCAGCTGCTGGCGAAAAAGCGCGATCTCGTCGTCATCATGGCCTCCACGCTGACCCGCCGCAACGCGGAGATCAGCCTGAAGGCTCTCTCGCTCGGTGCGTCCGACTACATTCCGAAGCCGGAAAGCACGCGCGAGGCCACCGCCGCGGAAACCTTCCGCCACGACCTGATCCAGAAGATCCGTCATCTCGGCGCCAGGGCGCGGCGCGGCCCGGTGCACACGACGGCAAGCCCGCCGCTTGCGCCCGGTCATGACAGATCGCGTCCGCTGACTCCCGCTGCCGCGCACACGGCGCCGGCCCAGGCCACGCGCCGTTCGTTCGGCCTGCTGCCGCCCAAGGTGCTGCTGATCGGCTCGTCGACCGGCGGACCGCAGGCGCTGATGACGCTGGTCGCCGAGATCGGCCCGGTGATCGATCGCTTCCCGGTGCTGATCACCCAGCACATGCCGCCGACCTTCACCACCATTCTCGCCGAACATCTGGCGCGTACCAGCAAGCGGCCGGCGCATGAGGGGATCGACGGCGAGAGCATCAAGCCGGGCCAGATCTATCTGGCGCCGGGCGGACGCCACATGCGGATTGCCCGTCACGGCATCGATGCCACGATCGCGCTCGACGACGGACCGCCGGTCAATTTCTGCAAGCCCGCGGTCGATCCGATGTTCACCTCCGCGATCGACGTCTGGCAGGGCAGCATCATGTCGGTGATCCTGACCGGCATGGGCTCCGACGGCATGCGCGGCGGCAAGGACATCGTCGCCGCCGGCGGCAGCGTGATCGCGCAGGACGAAGCAACCAGCGTGGTGTGGGGCATGCCCGGTGCCGCGGTCAATGCCGGCATCTGCGCCGCGGTGCTGCCGCTCAATCAGATCGCACCGAAGCTTGTTCGGGTATTTGCGGGAGACCGTTCGTGACGCCGCTGGACTACGAGTATCTGCGTAAGCTGCTGAAAGAGCGTTCCGGCCTCGATCTCTCCGCCGACAAGCAATATCTCGTCGAGAGCCGCCTGCTGCCCTTGGCGCGCCGGTCGAACCTCGCCGGGATTCCCGAGCTGGTGCAGCGGATGAAGGGCGGCGCGGAGCTGCTGACATCGGAGGTGGTCGAAGCGATGACCACCAACGAGACCTTCTTCTTTCGCGACAAGATCCCGTTCGACCATCTGAAGGAAGCGGTGCTGCCCGCGCTCGCGCAGGCGCGCGCGGCGCGCCGCAGCTTGCGCATCTGGTGCGCGGCGTCGTCGACCGGGCAGGAGCCGTATTCGATCGCGATGCTGCTGAAGGAGATGACTGCGCTGTTTGCCGGCTGGCGGATCGAGATCATCGCCACCGACCTGTCGCAGGCGGTGCTCGAAAAGGCGAAGGCCGGCTTGTTCAGCCAGTTCGAGGTGCAGCGCGGCCTGCCGATCCAGCTGCTGGTCAAGTATTTCGTGCAGCAGGGCGAGCTCTGGCAGCTCAACGCCGATATCCGCGGCATGGTGCAGCACCGCCAGCTCAATCTGTTGCAGGACCTGTCGCATCTCGGCACCTTCGACGTGATCTTCTGCCGCAACGTGCTGATCTATTTCGATCAGCAGACCAAGGCCGGTATCTTCGGCAAGGTGTCCCGGATGCTCGAGCCCGACGGCGTGCTGGCGCTTGGCGCGGCGGAATCCGTGGTCGGCATCACCAACCTGTTCAAACCATATCCCGACCGGCGCGGGCTCTATCAGCCGACCACTGCGCCAGTCGCGCGCGCCGGCGCCGCGCTGCATGTGCTGAAGGCGGTTGCGTCCGCTGCGCGGTGAGACGAGATACCCCGCTCTAACTCCGTCACCCTGAGGAGCCGCGAAGCGGCGTCTCGAAGGGTCGACGGCCATCAGCCGGGCCGTGCATCCTTCGAGGCTCGCAAGGGCTCGCACCTCAGGATGACGGCGACAGAGCCGCGTTCATCTCAACGTTCATGAACTACAGAATCGCGTGCGGCAGGAAGCGCGAAGTGTTGCCGGTGATTGGATTCTCGTCTTCCCGAATCGAGAGTCCGCAGGGCGTGCCGTCCACCAGCCAGCTGCCGAGCACCGGATACTGCCCGGAAAAATTCGGCAGCGGCGCCAGCGCCTGGCGGATGAAGCCCTCGGCGCCGTAGGGGCCTTGCTCGGCGACCAGCGTAACGCCGGCGCTGACCAGCTCGACATTGGCGCCCTCGCGCGAATAGATCGGCTTGCGCACGAACGAGGTCCCGAGCTGGGCGGCCTGCGGGTCGTCCTCGAAATAGGCCGGCAGCAGATTGGGGTGGTTCGGGAACATCTCCCAGAGCAGCGGCAGGATGCCCTTGTTGGAGAGGATCGCCTTCCATGGCGGCTCGATCCATTGCGTCGGCGCGGTCGCGAGGTTCTTGCCGAACGCGTCGTGGAACATCCATTCCCACGGATAGAGCTTGAACGCGAGCGCGATCGGGCGTTCGTCGAGGTCGACGAACTGACAGTCGTCGCGCAGTCCGATCTCCTCGATGTCGAGCAGCGTGGTCTTCAGCCCGGCCTGCGCCGCGGTGTCCTCGAGATAGGCGAGCGTGCCGGCGTCCTCGGGATTTCCGGTCAGTCCGGTGAGATGCAGCGGGTGGGTCGCGCCGATCCTTTTCCAGGCCTCGATCAGCCGGTCGTGGATCGAGTTGAACTGGTCGGCGCGCTTCGGGATGATGTTGCGCGCAATCGCCTGTTCGAGCCAGGTCCATTGAAATACCGCGGCCTCGAAGATCGAGGTCGGCGTGTCGGCATTGTATTCGAGCAGCTTGGCCGGGCCGCGGCCGTCGAAGGTGAGATCGAGCCGGCCGTACAGGCTCGGATTCCTGCGGCGCCAGCTTGCCGCGATCAGATCCCAGAACGCCTCCGGTATCTTCAGCCGGCGCAGATAGCGCTCATCCCTGACCGCGCGTCCGGCGAGCTCGAGACACATCGCGTCGATTTCGCCGGTCGGCGCCTCGATCGAGCGCTCGATCTCGTCCAGCGTGAAGGCGTAATAGGCGCGCTCGTCCCAGTACCGTTCGCCGTCGATGGTGTGGAAGGTGAAGCCGGCGTTCTCGGCAGTCGTCCGCCAATCGTCGCGTTCGGGACATGCGATGCGTTGCATGAGGGGAAACCGCGTTCGCTCGTCAGCCTGGTGTCAGCTTCCGCCGTGCGACGGATCGTCGTCGCCGTAGCGGGCGATGGTGCGCGGCGCGCCGCCGAAGCCCCCGGAGGGTGACCGTTCCGCGGACTTTCGCTTCGCGTCGTGTCCTGCGTGGTGATGGTGGCTGCGGGCATGGCTTGTCGTCAGGCCGATCGACGCCGCGCCGATCGCGATACTTCCCATCAATTTCAGCCATACCCGGCGCGAGCGTTTCATGGACGCAATCCCTGCCTTGCCGTCTGCGGAGCGCGGAGTTTCCATCAGCTGCGTTCGCCGGGCAAGCGAAAGCGCGATGACACGGCGATGACACGGCAACATGCATCAGCCGCCGCTAAAGCCGAACGCATGCGCGAATGAACCGAAGCCGCCGCGGCTCACCGACGAGCTTGACGATGAGCTCGAGGAAGAGGAGGTGCCGCTCGACGAGGAGTTGCTGTTATAGAAGCTGCTGCGCGACGAGCCGCTGCTGCCGCCCGATCCGGACGATGAGCTGCGCGCCGTGCAGTCGACGCCGGGTTGTGGCGGGACCGGTGTGACGACGCCCGGTGCGGTGACGCCCGGCGGCGTCGGCGGCACCGGCTGGCAATTCGGCCGCGGCATCAGCGCGTAGGCGCTGCCGCCGACCGCGAGCGTTCCCATCAAGAGCAGCGCGACGTGGTTGGAGCGCTTGGATGGCGCATCCGGCCGCGGCGGCGTCGGCACCGCCGGCACGACCGGTCGCCGTTTGCCGAAGTCCGGGTTCGGTTTGCGCGCCATGGTTTGGCTCAACGGCTCAGTAGATCATGCAGGCCGCGTTCAGCGCGCCTGCGGCCAGCGAGGACAGCCCGAGCCAGATCGCCGGCGCCATTTCGCCGGAGGCGATCCGCCCCGACAGGTTCGGCACCGGGATCTTCACGATGTAATAGACGATGATCTGCACGATCAGCGCGATGATGCTCCAGATCAGGCAGTCCACCACATTGGCGGAGTGGGCGATCGCGCTGACCACCGGCAGCACGAAGCCGAGCAGGCTTAAGCCCAGCGCAATCGCCGCCGCCGGATCGTTGTCGCGGATCAGCTGGAATTCGTCATGCGGGGTGACGCGCGTGTAGACGAAGAGGTAGGCGACCACGGCGATCAGCGCCGTGCAGAAATAGACCAGGAACGCCGGCAGGCCGGCGAGGGATTGCAGGATCATGTCGGGGCGGTCCGGGAGTTCGTCGGGATTCGCGCGAGGCAGGATTGCACGTTCCCTTGGTCGGCGCATGCCGAGAGCCGGTTCAATCCAAACAAAAACCCCGCCATTTGCGGCGGGGTTCAGGTCGAAAGGAGCGAACCTTGCGGTTCTCTGCGGGCCCAGAAGGTCAGGCGGGAATACGCTCGTCGGCCTCGTGCGGCTCGCGCAGCACGTAGCCGCGGCCCCACACGGTCTCGATGAAGTTGCGGCCTTCGGAGGCGTTGGCGAGCTTCTTGCGGAGCTTGCAGATGAAGACGTCGATGATCTTCAGCTCCGGCTCGTCCATGCCGCCGTAGAGATGGTTGAGGAACATTTCCTTGGTGAGGGTGGTGCCCTTGCGGAGCGAGAGCAGCTCCAGCATCTGGTATTCCTTGCCGGTCAGATGCACGCGCTGGCCGCCGACCTCGACCGTCTTGGTGTCGAGATTGACCACGAGATCGCCGGTCTGGATGACCGATTGGGCGTGCCCCTTGGAGCGGCGCACGATCGCGTGGATGCGGGCAACCAGCTCGTCCTTGTGGAAGGGCTTGGTCATGTAGTCGTCGGCGCCGACGCCGAGACCCTTGACCTTGTCCTCGATGCCGGCGAGGCCGGAGAGGATCAGAATGGGAGTCTTGATCTTCGAAACCCGGAGCTGCTTGAGCACGTCGTAGCCGGACATGTCGGGCAGGTTGAGGTCGAGCAGGATGATGTCGTAGTCGTAAAGCTTGCCGAGATCGACACCTTCTTCGCCGAGGTCCGTCGTGTAGACGTTGAAACTCTCGGATTTGAGCATCAATTCGATCGACTGCGCGACGGCGCTATCATCTTCAATCAGCAAAACGCGCATGCCAGTCCCCTATAGTCGCCGCTCCGGGCGTCAGGTCGGCCGCACTTGCGGCACTCACAAAACGCCTTTGAACAACTGATTCGGATCCTGACGAGATATGGTTAACAAAAACTGATTCCTCGACGCAAGCTCTAACCGTGCAATTTTTGTCGAATCGCCCTAAGATATTGCGTAGAAGAAGCTTTTCCTAACCGCGCTCGTTCAGTTTCCACATTAAGAGCCGGGCCTAACCGACTCTCGCGACTCGCCCTTCTTCTGATGGGCAAGCGACCTCAGTCACCAAAGACAGTGACGCAATGATTAATGATGCGGGTAAACACGAAGTTAAGCGGCCGGAGCAAAAAAGCGGAAACTTAAGGTTTTCGCAATGAAGGCGCTCGCGGAGCAGATCGGCGACATCGACGGCGTCAATATTTATGGCCGCGTGGTCGGCGTCCGCGGGTTGATGGTCGAGATCGCGGGCCCCATTCACGCGATGTCGGTCGGCGCCCGCATCGTGATCGACGTCGGCGCGGGCCGCTTCATTCCCGCCGAGGTGATCGGCTTCTCCGGCGAGAACGCGGTGGTGATGCCGTTCGGCGGATTAGATGGCGTGAGGCGCGGTTGCCGCGCGGTGATCGCCAATGCGGCGAGCCAGGTGCGGCCGTCGCCGGCCTGGCTTGGCCGCGTCGTCAACGCGATGGGCGAGCCGATCGACGGCAAGGGCCCGCTGGTGCAGGGCGCCTCGCCGATGTCCTACCGCAACTCGCCGCCGCCGGCGCATTCGCGCAAGCGGGTCGGTCCGCCGCTCGATCTCGGCGTGCGCGGTCTCAATACTTTCCTGACCTGCTGCCGCGGCCAGCGGCTCGGCATCTTCGCCGGCTCCGGCGTCGGCAAGTCGGTGCTGCTGTCGATGCTGGCGCGCAATGTCGATGCCGCGATCTCGGTGATCGGGCTGATCGGCGAACGCGGCCGCGAGGTGCAGGAATTCCTCCAGGAGGATCTCGGCGAGGAGGGGCTGGCGCGCTCGGTCGTGGTGGTCGCGACCTCGGACGAGCCGGCGCTGATGCGGCGCCAGGCAGCGTATCTGACGCTCGCCATCGCGGAATATTTCCGCGACGAGGACCAGGATGTGTTGTGCCTGATGGACTCGGTGACGCGCTTTGCGATGGCGCAGCGCGAGATCGGCCTCTCGGCGGGCGAGCCGCCGACCGCCAAGGGCTACACGCCGACGGTGTTCACCGAACTGCCCAAGCTGCTCGAGCGGGCAGGGCCGGGCACCGGCGACGGCACCATCACCGCGATTTTCACCGTGCTGGTCGACGGCGACGATCACAATGAGCCGATCGCGGACGCGGTGCGCGGCATCCTCGACGGCCATATCGTGATGCAGCGGGCGATCGCCGAGCGCGGCCGCTATCCCGCGGTCAACATCCTCAAGTCGGTGTCGCGCACCATGCCGCGGTCGGCCGACCCCGACTTCCTGCCCTACATCAACAAGGCGCGGCAGGTGATGGCGACCTATGCCGACATGGAGGAATTGATCCGGCTCGGGGCCTACCGGCCGGGTTCCAGCGCGGAGGTCGACGAGGCGATCCGGCTGCATGAGCCGCTCGAGGCCTACCTGCGCCAGGCCAAGGACGAGTCCACCAGCCTTCCCGACGGCTACCGGCAACTGGCTCAAATCCTGTCGGGTTTGGAAACGGAACGCTAACTTTGTCGGGCCATCATCACCGGCACACCATAGCTATGCCGGCGGGGCCCAGCGGGGAGCCGGCTCTGTCCCGCGTTCAGATTTGGGACTTCTGGGGAGTATGAGTCGATGAAGTCACGTGAAACGCTGATTCGCCTGAAGAAATTTCAGGTCGACGAGAAGCGCCGTCGGGTTACCCAGATCGAAGGCATGATCGCCGACTTCCAGCGCATGTCGGTCGAGCTCGAGCGCGAGATCCAGACCGAGCAGGAGCGCGCCGGGATCGACGACCCCACGCACTTCGCCTATCCGACCTATGCCAAGGCCGCGATCCAGCGCCGCGAGAACCTGACCCGTTCGGCCGACGAACTGCGCGCCCAGCTCGACGACGCCAAGGCGCTGCTGTCGGAGGCATTCGAGGAATTGAAGAAGGTCGAGTTGCTCGACGAGCGCGACCAGGCGCGCGAACGCGCGGAGGAGAGCGCTCGCGAACAAGCCGACATGGATTCGATCGGCCTGATGCGGGCCCGTCTCGGCGTCATCGCCTGAACCCTCGCTCCCTCCGCTGACCAGATTGAGAGCCCGGGCCGATCGCCCGGGCTTTTTGCTGGGCGCTGTCCACAAGCCGCCGACTTGCCGGCCACTTGTTAGCCCCTTGTTAGCCCCTTGGCGGATCGTGGTGTCCCAAAATATGCTACCACCGGTCCGGACGGGATGATCGGCAGCACGGTGGCAATGAGGCGATGGGGGATCGGGGCTTGGAGGGCGCAAGATGCTGACGCCGGCTGAGCTGGTCTGGCTGATCGCCGCCGTCGCCAAGGGAGATGAGGCCGCCTTTGAGCGGCTGTACGCCGCGACCCGCGCGAAACTCTTCGGTGTCGTGCTCCGTATCTTGCGGCGACAGGACCTCGCCGAGGAGGTCATTCAGGAGGCTTACGTCAAGATCTGGAACAGCGCCGGGCAGTTCAACCCAGCCCTGTCGTCCCCGATCACGTGGATGACGTCGATCGCGCGCAACCGCGCCATCGACGTAGTGCGCAAGCGCGGCGAGGCCTCGCTGGAGGACGAGCCGGCCGCGATGGAGGTCGCAGCCGACCAGCCCGATCCGCTGGCGCGACGGGAGATGACGGAAGAGTTGAAGCGATTGCTGGAGTGCGTCGGTCGTCTGGAGCCGGATCGTCAGAAGCTCGTGCTGCTCGCCTATTACAACGGCTGGAGCCGCGAGCAGCTCGCCGCAAAGTTCGAGACGCCGGTGAACACGGTGAAGACTTGGCTGCGACGCAGCCTGATGGATATCCGGGAGTGTCTTGGACTCTGATTGATGGCCTATAGCGAAGACCATATCGCGCTCGCCGCGGAATATGCGCTCGGTACGCTCGATGCCGAGGAGCGCGCGCAGGTCGAGACCATGATGGCCGTCGACAGCGAGTTCGCAGCGCTGGTGCAGGCCTGGCAGTTCAGGCTCGGGCCGCTGAACCAGATGGTCGGCCTGGTCGAGCCGCGTCCGGTGGTCTGGGACAACATCAAGGCGGCGATCGGCCCCGCGAGCGCGCCGCAGGCGCCGCTGGTGCTGCCGGAGACGCCGGCCACGACGGTGACGCCGCCGCCTTCGCCAATCACGGACGATCCCGAATTCGGCTCGGCGTTCGATCCGGAGCCTGCACAGTTGCCCGAGCCCCGGAGGCTGCCCGAGGCCAGACCGCCGCGGGTCATCTTCGACGAACGCAACGTGACCGCGCTGACGGGCCGCGTGAAACGCTGGCGCGGTATCGCGTCGGCCGCGACCGCGATCGCGGCCGCGCTGCTGGTGACGCTCGGCCTGCAGATCTACAAGCCCGACGCTCTGCCGAATGCGATCCGGCCGAAGCCGCGCATCCAGACCGTCGAAGTGAAGACGCCGGCGCCAGCGTTGACGCCGTCGGCGCAATATGTCGCGCTGCTGCAGGGGCCGAGTGGCGGGCCGGCCTTCATCATGACCATCGACGGCGCCACCAAGAATTTTACCGTCCGCAAGGTCGGCGCCCCGTCGGAGCCCGGCAAGAGTTTCGAGCTCTGGCTGATCTCCGACAAGCTGCCGCAGCCGCGCTCGCTCGGCGTGATCGGCGCCGATGATTTCACCGCGCGGCCGGTGCTGTCGGGCTACGATTCTGACGTGATCAACGGCGCCACCTATGCGGTGACCGTCGAGCAGGCCGGCGGCTCGCCGAACGGCCAGCCGACCTCGGCGCCGATCTTCACCGGCAAGCTGATCGAGACCGTGCCGGGCGCGTCGGCTTCGCCGCCGCGATAGGCCAGCCGCCCATCGTCAGAGGTTGCCGATGGTGGCCGTCCGTCATTGCGAGCGCAGCGAAGCAATCCATCCTTCCGCACGAGCGGTGACAGTGGATTGCTTCGCTGCGCTCGCAATGACGTGAATAAGATGTCGCGTCGGCCACCCGCAAAAAAAGAAAACGCCCGTGGGGAGCGGGCGTTTTCGATAGTCAACTTGGGGGTAGTTGGGGGTCTTAAATATCCACGCAGCGACTTTGGGGGGCTGTAAAGAACACTACGTGAATTCGTGAAACTCTCCTGTTAGCGGACCAGCGAGTTGCTGGTGCTGGTGATCGCGACCGGCTTGCCGGCCTTCATGACCCGCGCCGTCTGCGTGTATCCCTCATCCGACGAATTATGTGCCGCGATGCCGAAGCCCGCGACCAGGATACCGGCGAACAACGCCACAACCACAATCTTCAGGTGCGTCATACGATCGGCGCTGTAGATCGAGTGGTTCATGGAAGTCTCCTGCCGCCTTCCTGCTCTCAGTAAATCTGTCGGTTCGGTCTGTTGTCCGGTTCAACGTCTCGTGCCCCGCTAACGTAGGATTTGCCGATTCCGTTCCCTAGAGGCCATCACAAGGCCGTGATGAGACGTGATCGGGCGCGATCAGAAATGACCCTTTGGTAATCCGAGACGCATTAAAGCTATTTAATATCAGTGTCTTGGGATTATGCTGGGATGCTGCATCCCAGATAGGGCCGTTCCGGCCTGTTCTGCATAAATCAGTTGCCTGTGGCGAGAAAGCACAGACGAAAACGCAAGTGATTTGCGGCCCCTAGCTCGTTTTCGCGCGAAGTGGACGCCCGGCTCGCGTGCAGAAAACGCTTCCGAACAAGTGACTCTAAACGCTGCCGACCGTCTTCAGCCGGGCCCTGGGATGGATCTCGGCTTGCGACAGGACGGTGGTCTGCGAGCGGAACCGTTCCACCAGTGAGCGAACGAACGGCCGGATCGCGGCCGACGTCACCAGGACCGGCGCCTCGCCCTCGCGCGCCGCCTGCTCGAAGGCGTTGCGCACGGCGGTCATGAACTCCGACAGTTTCGAGGGCTGCATCGCCAGGCTGCGGTCGTCACCGGTGCCTACGATCGACTCCGCAAACGCCTGCTCCCAGCGCGCCGACAGCGCAATCAGCGGCAAATAGCCATTCGGCGAGGTGTTTTGTGCGCAGATCTGGCGGGCCAGCCGGGCACGAACGTGCTCGACCATGGTGGCCGGATTGCGCGAGAACGCCAGCGCGTCGGCGATGCCTTCGAGGATGGTCGAGAGATCGCGGATCGAGATGCGCTCGGCGAGCAGCAATTGCAGCACGCGCTGGATGCCCGACACCGTGACCTGGCCCGGCACGATGTCCTTGATCAGCTCGCCTTGCTCCTTCGGCAGGTCCTTCAAGAGCTTCTGCACCTCGCCGTAGGACAACAGGTCCGCCATGTTGGTCTTGAGCAGCTCGGTCAGATGCGTCGACAGCACGGTCGCGGCGTCGACCACGGTGTAGCCCTTCAGCGCGGCCTCTTCCTTCAGGCCGGCGTCGACCCAGGTCGCCGGCAGGCCGAAGGTCGGCTCGATGGTGTGGATGCCGGGCAGTTGCACCTGGTTGCCGGCGGGGTCCATGACCATGAACTGGCTCGGCCAGATCTTGCCGGTGCCGGCGTCGACTTCCTTGATCTTGATGACGTAGCTGTTGGCTTCGAGCTGGACGTTGTCGAGGATGCGCACCGCCGGCATCACGAAACCCATCTCTATGGCCAGCGAGCGGCGCAGCGCCTTGATCTGCTCGGTCAGGCGGTCGGTGCCGTCGGGGCCGTTAACCAGCGGCAGCAGCGCGTAGCCGAGCTCGATCTTGAGGTCGTCGATCTTCAGCGCGGCGGCGATCGGCTCCTCCGCGGCCGCAGCGGCGGCGGCCGCGGCTGCAGCAGGGGCGGCGGCTGCTGCCGTTTCGGCCGCCTTCGCAGCCCGCTTCTGCTTGCGTGCGTTCCAGGCCAGCACCGCGGCGCCGGAGCCGAGCGCCAGGAACGGCAGCGTCGGAATGCCCGGCAGCAGCGCCAGCACCAGCATCACGCCGGCCGACATGCCGAGCGCCTGCGGATAGCCGGAGAGCTGGCGCATCAGCGCCTTGTCGGCGGCGCCGGTGATGCCGGCCTTGGAGACCAGGAGGCCGGCGGCGGTCGAGACGATCAGCGCGGGCACCTGGGTGACGAGGCCATCGCCGACCGTCAGCACGGTGTAGGTGCGGGCGGCTTCGCTGAAGGAGAGGCCCTGCTGGGCGACGCCGATGATAATGCCGCCGACGATGTTGATGCCGACGATCAAAAGACCGGCGATGGCATCGCCGCGGACGAATTTCGAGGCACCGTCCATGGCGCCGAAGAAGCCGCTCTCGTCTTCCAGCGCCTTGCGGCGCTCCTTGGCGGCCTTCTCGTCGATCAGGCCGGCGGAGAGATCGGCGTCGATCGCCATCTGCTTGCCGGGCATCGAATCCAGCTGGAAGCGTGCGGCAACTTCGGCGATGCGGCTCGAACCCTTGGTGATGACCACGAAGTTCACGATCACCAGGATCGCGAACACGATGATGCCGATCACGAAGTTGCCGCCCATCACGAAGTTGCCGAACGCCTCGATGACGTGGCCGGCGGCCGCCGTGCCCTCGTGGCCGTGGCTCAGGATCAGCCGGGTCGAGGCCATGTTCAGCGACAGCCGCAGCATGGTCGAGATCAGCAGGATGGTCGGAAACGACGAGAATTCCAGCGGCGCCTGGATGAACAGCGAGGTCATCAGGATCAGGATCGAGACCGTGATCGAGACCGCCAGGAAAAGGTCGAGCACGATCGAGGGCAGCGGCAGAATCAGCACCACCAGGATGGTGAGGACGCCGATCGCCAGCGCGATATCGCCGCGCTTCAGGATGTCGCCGATCTCGCCGAGGCTCGGCAATCCGCTCTTGCCTGCCGTGCCCTGACCCGCCGTGATGTCGACCATGGTAGCCGCGCTCCCCCGCGACTGGCGGCTGCGGCCGCCAAGCGTCTGCGCGACGGCCG
Organism: Bradyrhizobium sp. USDA 3315; assembly: GCF_054056795.1. Classification (NCBI taxonomy): domain Bacteria; kingdom Pseudomonadati; phylum Pseudomonadota; class Alphaproteobacteria; order Hyphomicrobiales; family Nitrobacteraceae; genus Bradyrhizobium; species Bradyrhizobium sp. USDA 3315. The sequence goes on from NZ_JBSRYP010000001.1 coordinate 4,124,468, forward strand.
CAGGGCCGCCGTTCCGAAAGTGAGGCACCGCGCTGGCGTTCACGGGGATCTCCGCCCGTTAGACGCGTTCGACGACACTCGACTTCACTCGGCAATTCTTGCCGGGTGTATGGTTAGCAAAGGGTTAATAAGGGCCGTCCAAAGGCCGCGCGGAGGGGGTGCGCGGACGTCGCGGCCCGAGGCGTCGGGGGTTCGGGCGGGTAGGCTGGATCGTCCGGCTGTTCGGGGATGGCCTCGCGGCCTCTATTTGAGCGCACCGAGCACGACGCCCGATGCGGCGATGATGCCGAGCGTGATGACGCTGGCGCGCCATAAGAACTGCTGCCGGGCGGCGCGCCGGTCATGAAAGGCCAGCCAGTCGTGGACAAAGCCCGCGGGGATGTCGAACACCACCGCCGACTTGTTGCGACGGTGCGTTTCATGCTCGCAGTACATCGTCCGGACTGTCGGCACGCCCAGCCGCTCGAGCTCGCAGTGCCATTCCCAGGCATGCTTGCCGTTGGTCCAGCGATTTTCGAAAGGGATCACGTGTGATTCCATGACGAGCCTCCTGGCCCACCCTTGAACCTCACGCGATAAGTCTAGCCGATTTCATGGGCTGGCGCGAGATTGACGCTGCACCGGGGCTCTTGCCCGTGCGGCGCGATGGCGGTAACTCGTCCGGGCGCGCCATGGAGCGTCCCCGGCGGCCCTGCGCCGGGTCTGCCCGGCGGTGCAGGGGCCCGCTTTAGGCGGGCTCAGTCCAACTGCGCCAATGCGTCGGTTGAACATGGACGTGGTCATTTGAACCAACGACCCAGTCGGCGCCGTCCTTGTGGCAGGGGACCACGAGCGCATGGACCATTCCATCATAGTCCAGGACACAGACTTCAAGATCCCGGTCTGCTGGCGCAGTTGAAACGGGTAGCCATTCTGCGGGCAAGGTATGCATGATGTACCCTCCGATGAAATGCATGCGGTTCTCTCGGCGCGACGGCCGGGGGCGTGGGGCATCTGGCTTGACGCCAGCACGCGAGCGTCTGTCGCTCGTCAGTTCCGTCACAGGCAGCGCTGCCGGCCTGCGACGCACAATCCACCGTCCGAACGATCTTGGCACGGATGACGAATGGCAAGTGTGAACCAGCTCGCACTGCTTTCAATCTTCTTCGACAGGATGATCGCCGTCGCGCGATCGATATTCCTACACGTCCGGACACTTTCTCAAGTCGTATGCACGAGCACGATCAGTCCCGCCACAATCAACGCGGCGCCGGCGGCATAGCTGAGGCGGTGGCCGACCGGGAGCAGCTTCTCGCAGGCGACGTAGACGGTGATGCCGACGATCCAGAGCAGGTTCATCACGCCGCCGACGAACAGCAATGCCATCAGGAACCAGCAGCAGCCGAGGCAGTAAAGGCCGTGCCGCAGCCCCATGCGCAGCGCACCGGCCGTGCCCGGTTGCCAGTGCCGGCTCAGGAACAGCACCGGGCTCTGGCAGTAGCGCAGGCAGGCGCGCTTGAGCGGCGTGAACTGGTAGAGCCCGGCCAGCAGCAGGACGCCGCTGGCGAGCGTCGCGCTGGTAGCAGCCATCGCCATCGACAAGAGGCCGGCGAGGTCGAGTTGCCATTGCGCCAGCGTCGCGGCGAGGCTGAAGCCGGCCCAGATCACGAGATAGCCGCACAGGAATATCCAGGCCTCAGCGAGGGGAGAGGGCGTTGCCGATTGCTTGCGCTTCAGGGCGGCGAACAGCAACACCATCGGCGCGGCGCTCGAGATCATCATGGCGACCATCATCGTCAACCACATGACGAACACCAGCACGGCATAGGAAGGCGTCCATGGCGTCGGATCCATCGGCATATCAGCCATGCTCATGTCGATGCCGGCGCCGGCCAGGAGATAGGCCCAGGCCAGCGCCATCACCGCGGCGATGCCGCCTGCAAAGATCAGGCGGTCATGCCGCAGGACGTGTTCGAGCGCCGATGTCTCGCTCATGGTGGGATCCCAGCAGCCGAACGGCCGAACGGCGTCCGGCCGTGTCAGGCCGCGACGCCGTCCGGCGTCTGCACGACGTTGGCGAGCGAGCTGTGCGAGCCCTTGGTCTCGTACTTGATCGCCCCGGTCGAGCGGATGTTGGAGGAGGCCACCTCGGCCCCCCTATGCTCGAACCCCTCCGGCATCACGACCTGGATGCGATGCGGCGTGCCGGTGACAGGATTCTTGATCGGCTCGACCTCGGTCTCCAGCACGCCCTTGGCGACGAGCTTGGCGACGCGCCCGTTCTTGTCGAAGGAGAACTCGATCGGCACGAACACCGGATCATGGATCTTGGTCACGATCAGGCTGAAGATCTGGAACAGCGTGCCTTCGGCCGAATTCTTGCCGGACAGGATGTTGAACAGCGCTTCGCGCTGTTCCGCCGTGGCGCGCTCGTCGATGATCGGCTGCATCTGCCCGTTGCCCTCGTGAAGCGCGCCGGGAAAGTCGACGGTTGCCGCGAACACCAGGCCGTCGAGCTTGGTGCTGCCGAAATGCCCCTTGGTGATCCGCATGCCGACCATGCCTTTGCAGGAACCATGCGTCGGCAGCGCATTGAAATCGCAGGGGCAGCCAAATGCACAATTGCAGTTCTTGATCCATTCGCCTTCGAGACGCCAGTCAGAAGCCATGGCAAACCTCCATATGACTGTCGGTGATCAATGCAGGCGCTTCAGAATGCCTTCCGCTTCAAAAAAAACCGGATCAGTTCAAGTAGGCCGGGATCATAGCAGCAACCGGTCCGGCGGTACAGGAAGCGCTGACGCCCGATCGCCCAAACATCGCCGCGGCGGCGCACGGAGGCGCCGATCGGGGAGGGAGGACGGACCGGGATTGAACGTCCCAGCCTCGACGTCAGACGAAATACCGAGCAAGTCGCTTCGTGTCGGGGGATTCCATGACAAGCCAAGGAGACCGTGCGGCGGTAACGACCGGCAAACCCTGGATTGGTGGTTTCAGGGCTGTCGCGGCTGTCACCCTTTCCGTCGCGACGGGTGCTGCCGCAAAGCCTCCGGGCCAGGACGCCGCCATGATGCGCATGCTGGCGTGCGACGGCGAAGGCGTCAGGATGGAGGTCTATCTACCGCTATCGGTTGCATTGGCAGGCCAAGGCCTGCGCGCCGGCCAGACGGTGATCGGCTACTACGCGCTCGACCTGACCGAGGCCAACAAGGGCAAGCCGCTTGAGCCGGTTCGCGTCACGATGAGCGCGGACAAGAAGACGGTGACCGTCGACCAGTACACAAGGGGACTGCCGCCGACACAGATTCCGGTGGGCGGGGGCACGGTCGATTTCGATCAGCGGTTTGCGAAACGCGCCAAATGCGGCCCGTTCCAGTCGCAGGACCCGAACTTCGGGAATTGATGCGACGCTAGCCGCGCGCGAATCCGCCGCGGAGCGTGCCGTTTCAAGGGGCGGCGTCCCCTTGCTGGCGCATGCCTAATCTCTCGGCAATGTGGCTTGACCCGGAGGCAAATGCCGACGAAGTTCCGCCTGCCGTGGTAATTTCTTCTGAATTTTCCCCTGAAGTCGCTACGTTCATTCCCGACTCGCGCCGGGCATGGCTGCGCCTTGTCGTGGCCGTGGTGATTGGCTCGCTCGGCAGCGTCGGCATGTGGTCGGTCGTGGTGGCGCTGCCCGTGGTGCAGACGGACTTCGGCGCGACCCGCGGAACGGCCTCGCTCGCCTTCACCATGGTGATGCTCGGCTTCGGCCTCGGCCAGGTCGTGACCGGCAAGATCAGCGACCGCTACGGCATCGTCGCGGCGATCGGCGCCGGGATCGGCATCCTCGGCCTCGGCTATGTCGGCGCCGGCTACGCGCCGTCGATCTGGGCCTTCATCCTGCTGCATTTTGCCATCGGCCTGTCGTCGGCGGCGACCTTCGGCCCGTTGATGGCGGAGGCGTCGCACTGGTTCGAGCGCTACCGCGGCCTCGCGGTCGCGATCGCCGCGAGCGGCAATTACGTCGGCGGTACGGTGTGGCCGCCGCTGGTCAATTTCGGCATGCAGAGTGTCGGCTGGCGCACCACCCATATTGCAATCGGCATCTTCACCGCGATCGCGATGTTGCTGGCACTCATGGTGCTGCGCGTGTTGATGGGCGCGGCGACCAGGCGCAGCCATGGCAACGCGGCACCACCCCGGGTCGACCTCAAGCTTTCCACCAACGCGCTGACCGCGATCCTGTCGCTCGCGTCGATTTCCTGCTGCGTGGCGATGTCGATGCCGCAGGTCCATATCGTCGCCTATTGCGGCGATCTCGGCTACGGCGTGGCGCGCGGCGCCGAGATGCTGTCGCTGATGCTCGGCTTCGGCATCATCAGCCGGATCGGCTCCGGCTTCCTCGCCGACCGGATCGGCGGCATCCGCACGCTGCTGATCGGCTCGATCGCGCAAGGCGCAGCGCTGTTGTTCTATCTGTTCTTCGACAGCCTGACCTCGCTCTACATCATCTCGGCGATGTTCGGCCTGTTCCAGGGCGGCATCGTGCCGAGCTACGCGATCATCGTGCGCGAGGCGATGCCGGCGTCGGAGGCCGCGACGCGGATCGGCATCGTGATCTTCGCCTCGGTGTTCGGCATGTCCTTTGGCGGCTGGATCTCGGGTGTGATCTTCGACGCCACCGGCTCCTACGCCGCCGCCTTCGCCAACGGCCTCGCCTGGAACCTGCTCAATGTCAGCATCATCCTGCTGCTCATGATGCGCTCGCGGCAGCGGGTGGCGCTGGCGTAATTCTCGATCACACCGCCTGGCCGGCCTTGAGCAATGAGCAGCCGGTGATCTTCAGGCTGCCGTCGGCCTGCCGCTCCAGCGTGTAGAGCGCCTCCCACGCCTCGCCATTGGCGTCGACGATATGGACGCGCTGCGCGATCCGGTCGCCGTCGCTGCGCGCCTCGCCGAACTCGAAGCTCCTGTGCCGATAGACCGGCGCGTATTGGCTCTGCACCATCGACATGAAGATGTCGGCTTGCGGAAAGATCTGCCGGATCGCCGGCGCGGCATGCGAATAGGCCGCCGCGGCGTCGTCGCGGCCGAACGCCTGCTCCTGCGCGCGGATCACGGCCTGCGCGGCGCCGACGTCGTCGGCCGCTGCGGGAGCGAGCGAGCCGAGCAGAATAGCGACGAACATCACGATGATGCGCATGCGGTGGCACCGTCGACAGTCGGACCTTCCAGTCGCCGCAAGGCTACTCCCGCGCGACCACGGCGGCAACGGAGCAGGCGCGGAGCAGGCGCGTTCGGCGGCTGGCTCCGAACGACCACGCAGCGCGATGTCAGTTGACGCGCCGATGGTGCCGCAGCGCCTCGGCAGTCGGGCATCCGGCGTGCCGCGCATGACGCGTTGCGAATGGCTGCTCGATGGTGACGATCTGGCAACCGTATTGCGCCGAAACCTCGGCGATGACGTTCGACACCGCGTCGTCGATCCGCGAGCCGGGCAGATGCGCGACGATCAGGTCGCCGATGCTGAGCCGCTTGCGGACGCGCAGGTCGTTATCGATGCGGTAACTGAACAGGGCATGGATCACGCCGCGGCGATCGCGGATCGCGATCAGCCCGGTCTCGGGCGAGCTGCCGCGGCAGCGCCGGCGCACGAACCGCAGCCACTGATCCGTGGTAATACTGGCATCATGCATGAACACCAGCGGATAGGCCACGATCGCATGCTGATGGTCGATCGGAAGTGCCTGGAATTGCTCGTTCATCGCCCGGAATCCCCGATGATGGCGAAACTGCTGGGGAAAGCGCGGCGCAGCATTGATCTGCATCAATGCCGCCGGCGGTTGATCCAGATCAAATCGGGGTTGATAGTGTGAAGCACCTAGCCATGCGGACCCTCGAAGCCATGAGCATTGCCGAGCCACTGCAGGATTCGTGTGCCGGCGCGACGCGTTCCGACTGCAGGCACGGCCACGCCACGAATGGCTGCGAGGACTGCAAGGTCAGGCTGTTCAGCGTCTGCGCTGCGCTGGAGCCGTCCGAGCTCGAGGAGCTCGACCGGATCAGCCAGGCAAAGCAGGTTCCGGCGCGAACGACGCTGTTCGAGCAGAGTGCGCTGGCGGGCAGCGTGTTCAATGTCACCGACGGGGTCGTGCGGCTCTACAAATCATTGCCCGACGGCCGCCGCCAGATCGTGGGTTTCGCGCTGCCGGGCGACTTCCTCGGACTTGCGCTGCAGGACCGCTACGGCGTCACCGCGGAGGCGGTCAACGACGTCGCGGTTTGCCGTTTCGTGCGATCGGCGTTCCTCGCCTATGTCGACGGCAAGCCGCATCTGCTGCGCCGCCTGCATGAGTTCGCGGGGCACGAGTTGAGCCTGGCGCAGGACCAGATGTTGCTGCTCGGACGGCGCAGTGCCGAGGAAAAGATCGCTGCATTCTTGCTCCACATGCAGACGCGATACGCCCGGATCGGAAGCGTGTCTGTCACCGTGCCGCTGCCGATGAGCCGGCAGGACATCGCCGACTATCTCGGTCTCACCATCGAGACGGTGAGCCGCACGCTGACCCGCCTTGCGCGCGAGAAGGTGGTGTTGATCGTGCCCGATGGCGTGCGGCTGCTCGACCTCGAACGGCTCAAGCTGAGCGGCGCGAGCTGACGCCGCGGCGTCGGGTTTTGATCCAGCACAAGGCGATGCGCGCGCAGGCGCGCTAGGTCTCTCCATCATATGCAGGAGACGACCCATGCCTCTCGACACCATCCTCGTCATGATCGCGGTCACAGCGATGTTCGCCACCATTGCCGCCGTTATTGCTTGGGGCGACCGGCAGACGCGCGATCTGTGATACTGTCGCGTGATCAGAGCCATTCCGGTCCGATTGAATCGGAACGGGTCTCTGGATTGTTGTCTTGACGCGTTTTCGTCACGCGAACCGGTATCCACTTCGCCTGAAGACGCTCTATCTGATCGAGCCCTTGAAATTGTCGATGTCCGGCGAGGGGCGGGCGGGAAACAGCCGCGCGGTCGAGGAATTGTCGAGCCGGCGCTTGCATTTCGCTTCGTCGGCGTCCTTGTTCTCGGTGGTGCCGTCCTTGTTCGAGTAGTGCTTCTTCGCGAACAGATCGTCCTGCCGGTTGACGATCAGCATGGCGTGGTCGCGCTCGAGCGTGTCCGGGTTCTTGCGCTGCTCGTCGGAGCGGAATGTGCCGCCGACGATCTTGCCCGTCATCTCGTAGTCGCAGCCGGCCTTCCAGTCGCCCTGGTCCCACTTCCATCCCGTCGCCTTCACGGCGCCGTTGCTCTCGGTGGTGATCTTGATGATGGCGTTATGAGCGAGCCAGATGCCGGCAAGCCCGCTGCGCTTGTCGTCAAAGCCTTTGAGCAGCGCCAGGCGTTCGCGCTGCAATTCGTCGACGTGGTCGCGGGCATCTACGGTGAAGTGAACCTGGGAGCTCTGCTTGTTCCAGGCCGGGTGCAGGAATTCGGGATATTGCTGCGTCTGGCTCTTCACCCAGCTGCGCTGGTCGTCGATCAGCGCGCGCCGCGTCGCCTCGTCGAGGTGCGGCTGCAATGCCTTCCAGGCGCGGTTCAGCCGCCGGTCGTTGTCGGCCAGATCAGGGTCGGCGCAGATTTCCTCGTCGGTCGCCGTCTCCGGCCTGGTGCAGTCGAAGGTCGGGACGACGAAGGCGGTGTCCGCCCGGTCGGATGCCGTATCCTTGCCGGCGGCAAAATAGCTGCCGGTGACCTGCCACATCGACGAGCAGTCGGCGAAGCCGTCCCACTCCTCTTCGTCGATGCTGCCGACGATCCGCAAGGTCTCGCCCTGGCGGCGGAGTTTGAGTGACGGCGGCCTGGCGGGAGCGGCCGCAGCGTCGGCTTTCGGCTTGACGTTCGCCGGCATCTTGCCGAGCGCCGGGTCGAACGCCCGGTCGATCTGCGTCACCAGCCTGTCGGTGCCGGCCTTCCTGCAGTCCGCGGTCTTGATCGTGCTGGAGCCGCCATCGCCGCACAGCCTGATCGCGGTCGGCGCGCTGCTCGATGCCCGCAGATCGTCGTCCATCGCAACGGACGGGCCGGACGCAAGGACCGCGGCGGCGACCGCAAGCCGTGGAGAGCAAGGCATCGACGTCACCCGCACGGCCGCGCCATGCGGCCCCTGCGGCTTGGGTCGCCCGCCGCGCGCGCCGGGTTCAAAACGTCGGCGGCGTACAGGCCGAGATCACCTCGCACGGCTTGGCGCCGATGCAGCGGAAGCGGTGCGGGCGGCGGCTTTCGAAGTAATAGGCGTCGCCGGCGTTGAGCACCCGCCGCTCGTCGTCGACCGTGACCTCGAGCCGGCCCGAGACCACGATGCCGCCTTCCTCGCCCTCATGCACCAGCGGCACCCGGCCGGTGTCGCTGCCGGGCTCGTAGCGCTCCTTCAGGATCTGCAACGCCCGGCCGAACAGGCTGTCGCCGATTTGCAGGTAGGAGATCGGCTTCTTGCCGATCTCGGTCAGTTCGTCGGCGCGATAGAACGCCTTGCGCGGCCGCTCCGGCTCGATCGCGAAGAATTCGGCAAGCCCCATCGGGATCCCGTCGAGGATGCGCTTGAGGGCGCCGACCGACGGGTTCATCTGGTTGGATTCGATCAGCGAAATCGTCGAATTGGTCACGCCGGAGCGTTTGGCGAGCTCGCGCTGCGACAGCTTGTGGCGCGCGCGGATGAATCGAAGCCGACCGCCGATGTCGACGCTCATGGCAGTCCCCTTGGCAAATCCCTGTTGCAGGTGTTGCGGATCGAACAAATCTTGGCAGACCGCCTCAACAAGATCAATGGCTTGCGGTGCGGCAGAAAAGGACTTGTTGAGTGCCTGGAAGAGTGGTCCGACTAGCATCAGTCAGCAATGGAGCGCCGCCGTGACCGTTCATCAGATTCCGAACACCATCAAGACCGACTCGTTTTGGATGCCGTTCACGGCCAACCGGCAGTTCAAGAAGGCGCCGCGGCTGTTCTCCTCCGCCAAGGGCATGTACTACACCTCGGTCGACGGCCGGCAGGTGATCGACGGCTCCGCCGGTCTGTGGTGCGTCAACGCCGGCCACGGCCGCCCGCAGATCGCGGCCGCGGTCGAGCGGCAGCTCTCGACGCTGGACTTCGCGCCCTCGTTCAACATGGGCCACCCGCTGGCGTTCGATTTTGCCGAGCGGCTTGCCGAGATCGCCCCGAAGGGGCTGGATCGCGTCTTCTTCACCAATTCGGGCTCTGAATCGGTCGATACCGCGCTGAAGATCGCGCTGGCCTATCATCGTGCCGCCGGCCAGCCGAGCCGCACCCGCTTGATCGGCCGCGAGCGCGGCTATCACGGCGTCGGCTTCGGCGGCATGTCGGTCGGCGGCATGGTCGCCAACCGCCGCCAGTTCGCGACCCATCTGCCCGGCGTCGACCACATCCGTCATACCCACGATCTCGCCCGCAACGCCTTCGCCAAGGACCAGCCGGAGCACGGCGCCGAGCTCGCCGACGATGTCGAGCGGATGGTGGCGCTGCATGGCGCCGACACCATCGCGGCGGTAATCGTCGAGCCGGTGCCGGGCTCGACCGCAGTGCTGCCGGCGCCGAAGGGTTATCTGCAGCGCTTGCGCGAGCTGTGCACCAAGCACGGCATCCTCCTGATCTTCGACGAGGTCATCACCGGCTTCGGCCGCCTCGGCACCCCGTTCGCCGCCAACTTCTACGGCGTGACGCCCGACATGATGACGACCGCGAAGGGCATCACCAACGGCACCGTGCCGTGCGGCGCGGTGTTCACCAGCCGCCAGATCCACGACGGGCTGATGGTTGGTCCGGACAACGCCATGGAGCTGTTCCACGGCTACACCTATTCGGCGCATCCGGTGGCCTGCGCGGCGGGTCTTGCCACGCTCGACATCTACAAGGACGAAGCTCTGCTGACCCGCGGCGCCTCGCTCGCCGACTACTGGCGCGATGCCCTGCATTCGCTGAAGGGCCTGCCGAACGTGGTCGACATCCGCAACCAGGGCCTGATGGGTGCGGTCGAAGTCGCGCCGCGCGATGGTGTCGTCGGCGCGCGCGGCTACGACATCATGGTCGATTGCTTCAACCGCGGCCTCTACTTCCGCATGAGCGGCGACTCGCTGGCGTTGTCGCCGCCTTTGATCGTTGAGAAGTCGCACATCGACGACATCGTCTCGATCCTCGGCGACTCCATCAAGCGCGTGGCCTGATAATTGCTAGCTAGATATTAGCTAGCTCTACAAATTGCTGTCGCCGTTGCGAAGCAGAGTGGTTTCGCAGCGGCGATTGCGTTTTCGCTGCAGGATGTGAGGAAAAGTGAAGGTCCTTGTTCTCGGCAGTGGCGTGATCGGCGTCACCTCTGCCTATTACCTTGCGCGCGCAGGCCACGAGGTCACGGTGATCGACCGTCAGCCGAAGCCCGCGCTGGAAACCTCCTTTGCCAATGCCGGCGAGGTGTCGCCGGGCTACTCGTCGCCCTGGGCCGGCCCCGGCGTGCCGGTCAAGGCGGTGAAGTGGCTGTTGATGAAGCACGGCCCGCTGGTGATCCGCCCCAAGCTCGATCCCGTGATGTGGCTCTGGCTCTTGAAGATGCTGCGCAACTGCACCACGTCGCGCTACGCGGTGAACAAGAGCCGGATGATCCCGATCGCGGAATACAGCCGCGACTGCCTGCAGGCGCTGCGCAGCGAGATCGGCATCCGCTATGACGAGCGTGCGCGCGGCACGCTGCAGCTGTTTCGCGAGCAGGCCCAGCTCGATCACACCGGCGACGACATCGCGGTGCTGAAGCAATACGGCGTGCCGTTCGAGGTGCTGGGCCGCGAGGGCTGCATCGCCGCCGAGCCCGCGCTGGCCGGCGTGAAGGAAAAGTTCGCCGGCGGGCTGCGGCTGCCGCATGACGAGACCGGCGACTGCCACATGTTCACGCAGGCCCTGGCGCTGGAAGCCGAGAAGCTCGGCGTGCGCTTCAACTTCAATGTCGGCATCGACGGGCTGAATGCGGACACGACCCGGATCACCGGCGTCGCGACCAGCGCCGGAATGATGACGGCGGATGCCTATGTGCTGGCGCTCGGCAGCTATTCGCCGATCCTGCTGCGGCCGCTCGGCATCTCGCTGCCGGTCTATCCGGTCAAGGGCTATTCGATCACCGTTCCGATCAGGGACGCGTCCGGCGCGCCGGAATCGACCGTGATGGACGAGAGCTACAAGGTCGCGATCACCCGGCTCGGCGATCGCATCCGCGTCGGCGGCACCGCGGAGATCTCAGGTTATTCGACCAAGCTCTACGCCGCGCGGCGCGCGACGCTGGACCATTCGCTGACCGACCTGTTTCCGCGCGGCGGCGACCTTCCCAGGGCCACCTTCTGGTGCGGGCTGCGCCCGATGACGCCGGACGGCCCGCCGGTGATCGGCGCAACGCGCTTTGCCAATCTCCACCTCAACACGGGCCACGGCACGCTCGGCTGGACCATGGCCTGCGGCTCGGGCCGGGTGCTGGCGGACATGCTCTCGGGGAAGAAGCCCGAGATCGACACCAAGGAGCTGTCGATCAAGCGCTACGATGTCAGGTTCGGGTAAGCCCCATTGCCGCACGCGAGCCACTATTCGGCGGCGTTCTTCACGGGCGGTTCGACATCGTCGTCCCGCTTCGTTGCCGTCCAGCTCGACAGCGCATTCGAGAATCGGTCGAGATAGAGATACACGACCGGCGTCGTGAAAAGCGTGAGCGCCTGGCTCACGATCAGGCCACCGACCATCGCATAGCCGAGCGGCTGGCGGATTTCCGATCCCGTTCCGGTGCCCAGCATCAGCGGGACGCCGCCGAGCAGCGCCGCCATCGTCGTCATCATGATCGGGCGGAAGCGCAGCAGGGCCGCTTTCCGGATCGATTCATGCGGCGACAGATGCTCCTCCCGTTCGGCGGCGATCGCGAAGTCGACCATCATGATGCCGTTCTTCTTCACGATTCCGATCAGGAGGATGATGCCGATCAGCGCGATCAGGCTGAAATCGAATCCGAACGCCATCAGGATCGCCAGCGCGCCGACCCCGGCCGATGGCAGCGTGGACAGGATCGTGAGCGGATGGATGTAGCTCTCATAGAGCACGCCGAGGATCAGGTAGACCACGACCAGCGCGGCCAGGATCAGCAGCGGCACCGAGCTCAGTGACTGCTGGAAAGCCTGCGCGGTGCCCTGGAAACTCGAGCTGAGCGTGGCTGGAGCACCGAGATCGGCGACGGCGTTCTGGATGGCATCGGTGGCCTGGCCGAGCGCCACCCCTTGCGCGAGGTTGAAGCTGATCGTGGTCGCAGGAAACTGTCCCTGGTGCGCGATCGCGAGCGGGCGCACCGGAATAGTGGTCCACTTGCAGAACACGGAGAGCGGCACCTCGTCCCCCGTGGTCGGCGACTTGATGTAGAGCTTGTTGAGCGTGTCGAGCTTGCCCTGCAATTCGGGGAGGATCTCCAGGATGACGTGATAGCTGTTGAGCTGGGTGAAGTATTGGGTCACCTGGCGCTGGCCGAACGCGTCGTACAGCGTGTCGTCGATCAATTGCGGCTGGATACCGAAGCGCGACGCGGTGTCGCGATCGATGGTCAGCGTCAGCGTCGTTCCCTCGGTCTGCTGGTCGGTGGCGACGTCGCGCAGTTCCGGCAGCGTCTTCATCCTGGCCAGAATCTTCGGCGCCCATTCGTTCAGCTCGTCGAGCTTTGCATCCTGCAGCGTGTATTCGAACTGCGTCCGCGTGGCGCGGCCGCCCAGCCGGACGTCCTGGGACGCCTGCATGTAGAGACGTGCTCCCTCGACCGCCTCGAGCTTCGGCCGCAGCCGCGCGATGATCTGCTGCGCATTCGCGTCGCGCTCCTCGCGCGGCTTCAGCGTGATGTACATGCGACCCGAATTCAGCGCGGTGCCGCCGCCGCCGATGAACTCGGCCATGCTCTCCACCGCGGGATCGGCCCGAACGATCCTGCTGAGTTCTTCCTGGTGCCGCTCCATGTCGGCGAAAGAGATATCCTGGGCCATCTCCGACACCGCGTTCAGGAAGCCATTGTCCTGTTGCGGGAAGAATCCCTTCGGAATGATCAGGAACAGATAGACCGACAGTACGACCGTCGCGAAGAAGATGCAGAGCGTGGTCCGGCTCCAGCTCAGCGCCCGATCAAGCCCTCGCTCATAGGCATGCAGCATCCTGTCGAATGCCGCCTCGCTCCATTGGTAGAGCCGGCCGTGCCTGGTTTCGCCATGCGCGCGCAGGAAGCGCGATGCCATCATCGGCGTCAGCGTCAGCGACACCACCAGGGAGACGAAGATCGCCATCGCCAGGGTCACCGCGAATTCGCGGAACAGTCGGCCGATCACGCCACCCATCAGCAGCAGCGGGATCAGCACCGCGATCAACGAGATACTGATGGACAGGATGGTAAACCCGATCTCGCCGGCGCCCTGCAATGCCGCGGCGAGCGGCCGCGCGCCCTGCTCGACGTATCGCGTGATGTTTTCCAGCATCACGATGGCATCGTCGACCACGAAGCCGACGGCGATCGTCAGTGCCATCAGCGAAAGGTTGTCGAGCGTGTAGCCGAACACCCACATCAGCGCGCAGGCGCCGAGCAGCGCGAGCGGCACGGTCACGGCGGGAATCACCGTCGCCCAGAAGCTGCGCAGGAACAGGAAGATCACCATGACGACCAGAACGATGGTGATGAGCAGCGTGATCTGCACGTCCTCGACCGCGGCGCGGATCGTCAATGTCCGGTCGCTGATGATCTTGATCTTGATGGCGGGCGGAATCGCGGCGACGAGCCTTGGAAGCTGCTCCTTGATCCTGTCGACCGTTCCGATGACGTTGGCGCCGGGTTGCTTGAAGATGACGAGGAACACGCCGCGTTTGCCGTCCGCCCAGGCGACCCGCTTCATGTCCTCCGACCCGGCGACGGCCTGGCCGATGTCGCGAATCCGCAACGGGCCGCCGTTGCGGTAGGCGATGATCACGTCATTCCAGTCCTTGGCATCCAGCAACTGATCGTTGGCGTAGATCGTGTAGGCACGGCTCGTGCCGTCGATGTTGCCCTTCGGACTGTCGACCGTCGTGATCGCGATCTGGCCGCGGATATCTTCCAGCGAGAGCCCCTTGGCGACCAGCTTGGCGGGATCGATCTGCACGCGGATCGAAGGCTTCTGCTGCCCGCCGATGAACACCTGGGCGACGCCCGAGATCTGACTGATCTGCTGCCCGAGCTGGGCGTCGACCGCGTCGCTCACGGTGATGAGGGGCAGGGTGTCCGAGGTCGCCGACAGCAGCAGGATCGGCGAGTCCGCCGGGTTGACCTTGCGATAGGTCGGCGGCGTCGGCAGGTTCTTGGGCAACTGGCCACCTGCGGCATTGATCGCCGCCTGGATGTCATTGGCGGCGCCGTCGATGCTGCGGTTCAGATCGAACTGAATGGTGACTGCGGTCGACCCGAGCGAACTCGTCGAGGTCATCTGGGCAATGCCCGGAATCTGCGCGAATTGCCGCTCCAGCGGCTGCGCAACCGAGGAGGCCATGGTTTCCGGGCTGGCGCCGGGCAGACTTGCGGAGATCTGGATGGTCGGAAAGTCGACTTGCGGCAGCGGCGCGACCGGCAACAGGGGATAGGCGACCATTCCGACGAACAGAATGCCGGCCATCAGCAGCGAGGTGCCGATCGGGTAGCGGATAAACCGAGATGAGATGCTCTCGTTCATTTCTGCGATCCAAATGAACGGCAGGCGCATCTTTTCCCGAAGGTCGGGAGTCGTCCTCGAAAGCTCGAGCGCGAACGCGCGTTTTCCTCGCCATGGCCAATCGGCAGATCGCGGAGCTGCCTCCGCGTCTACCTGTTTTTTGCCAGCATAATCATTCCGGGGCATGCCGCGCGAATGGAAACGTCGGATCGCACATTCGACGTTCGTTCAATGGCCGGAATTCGCGTGCCGTTATCGCCGTTTGGGAAGCGTCAAAAATGTCGCTGGCGCAGAATATATCGTGGGACGACATATTATTGCGCGCGCGGTTGGCTCGACGCCACGAGGGGGCGTCATGATTGTTCAGGCGCCGCTTGTCCGGTGCAACTTGCTCGTGCAGTGGTCCTAGGCGATGTCGAACTCGTCCTGCATCCTGGTCACGATGTCGCGAAGTTCTTTTTCCTTCGCCTCGTCCAGGGCGGTCTCGCGGGTGCCGCCGAGATCCCAGCTCGGCGTATAGCCCTTGAGCCGGATCAGCTTCAGGCCAGTGACACCGGATCGTCTTTCCAGCTCGGCCGTAATCTCGTGCTGCATTTGAAGCGTCTTCATCGCGCACCTCCGGGAACGCTATTCCGCTCAACAGGACAGCCAGCATCATGTTCCTCGCGAGCCCGCGCCGGATGTGTGTCCCGCCGTGCAGGAACGTGCGCCTTGCGGTCCACGTTGCTTCCGGTCGAACCAGGAAAGGACCTCACATGAAGAAACTGGCAACGATCGGATTGGCTGCGGCCGTGATGCTGTCGACATCGCTCGCCTTCGCGCAGGGTGGCGGCGGCGGTGGGGGCGGCGCCGGTGGCGGATCGGCCGGCGGTGCGAGTGCAGGCGCGGGGACCGGAAGCTCCGGCACAGGAACCGGCACCGGCGGCACCACCGGGATGGGAACCGGCTCGGGAATGAGCAATCCGCCCGGCAGCACGACCGGGAACATGAACAACCCAGGCACCTCGACGCCGAACTACTGGACCGACCCAAACAACAATTCCGGGACCGGGACCGGGACCTCAAACCTTCCCGGCAACAACAGCGGAACGCGGACCAATCCGCGATGATCGCGAAAGCCTCGCCTCAGCGCGGGGTTTTTCATTACGGTCGCGTTTCGGCGACGAAAGAGCCCGGCGCGATGGCCGGGCTGGATCGCGAATATGAACAGATATGTATGTACCAGGCTTGGCAATGCGACGATCTAACCGAATGCCAACCTGATCGTCTGTGCACTTTAGCACACTTGCGCGGCCACCGTGCTCAGCGACCGCAGCCATCGCATCCGGCGCGGGCCTATGCGGCTCATATGCCGTAGAGCCCGCGGCGCTCTCGAATTCATATCCCGCCCTGAAGATATTGAGCCCGACGCAGACGCTCTCGCGTGCAGGCCAGACCGTTGAGGTTCGGCCGCGAGCGCGGCAGCGAACCGAAAGGTGATGTCATGTCTTCGCTTCAGATTGCTATCGGCGACCGGATCATCGAGCCGATGATCGCGCTTGCCGGCTGCACGACGCAACAGCGCATCGTCGTGGCCGGCACGAGGAGCATGGAATTGATGTTCGAGCTGCAGCGGCGCGGCTACGCGCGCGCGGCGGCGTCGGGCAATTGCGGCCGCCCCGCCGGTCAGTACGACGTTGCGCTGGTCGATTGGCGGCGGCGCACGCTTCTCTCGCTCGAGCCGGCGCTGGACTGGTTGACGAATGTCCTTAGCGCCCGTGCGGTGCTGGTGGTGTGGGTCGATGCCCAGAAGCCCTCGGCCAACCAAAGCCTGCGGGCGTCGCTGGAGCGGCGCGGCTTCGTCGTCGAGCAGGGCATCGTGCATCAGTACGGCTGCGCGCTGTCGGCACGGAGGTCGCAAGCCCATCCGCTGCAGCTTGCGGCCTGACGCGCTGAACGCGGCTTATCGCGAGGGGAAATCACCATGTCAAAGGTGCGACGCGCCGTGATCCGCGAATGGATGTTGCTGGCGCGCGAGAAACGGCAATCCAGCGAGCAGGCGGCCGCCTTTGCAACGGCGGCGCTGCAGCGGCACGACCTGCCGCGCAGCAGCCGTCGAACACCGCATGAAATCATCATGCGGTGGCTGCGGCCACGCACCGGACGTCCTTGAGCGGTGGCCGCCGCCATCGTGGGGCGGGCGGCAATCAACAGCAGAGCGATCGATGCGTGCCCATGAGTTTGAGCTGCCCCCGCATGCGCCTCGCGGCGCGGAGGATCTTGTTGCCGAAATCGCGAGGTTAACGTCCGACGCTGCGGCCCGCAGCGCCGCGGCGCTCGCGCTGGTGTATTGCGACATCATCGCGGGCGAGGGACCCACGGTGGCCGGCCGGGCGCATTTCTCGCGAACGATCGACGCCGCCGACGCCGCGCTATGTGCGCGCATCCTCTGTGCCGCCGGTCGCGCCGGACATTCGGTCAGTCGCGCCGAAGCCGACGCGCTGTTCGCGATCGATGCGGTCGGGAGCGAACGGGTCGATGACGGACGTTTCGGCGACCTGCTTGCCAAGGCGGTGCTGCATCATCTGATGGGCGCCGCCGGCACAACCATTCCCGGCCGCGAGCAGGCGCTGGCCCGCGACAATCCGCTGGATGACTGGGGGGCGGCGATCGTGCTGGCTGCGGAACCGCGATCCTGGCTCGCCGGTCATCTTGACTGGATGAAGCCGTCATCCCCCGCCGCGCGCACCATCGATGCGGTGCTTCATGTCAATCCGGCAGGACCCCGGCTGCCGCTCGGCATCCTCTTCAACATGGAAGCCTGAACAAGCATAGCCCGTTGAGCCAACGGGTCGCGCGATGGCCCGCCGATGACAGGCTCCGCGACATCCGGGGCAGTCGGTCCCGCATGTCGCTGCTCTCATGCGGGCTACGATGGGTAAGGTCAGCGCGACGGCTTTGGGTTGGCTTTCTTCGCAGGCTTTGCCGTTGTGCCGACCGGCTGCACCCGCAAGCCGTCCACGAATACGTCCAGCAGCCGGAGCGCAGTGGTCTGCCAGCCGGGCTGGTCGTGCATGTAGCACATGCCGATCAGCGCCCGCAGCACGTCCTCGGCGCTGATGTCGCCACGGATCGCACCGGCCGCGACCGCGCGCGCGAGCAGGGTGCCGATCGCTTTGGTCAGGCGGTCGAACGAATAGGCGTGCAGCTCGGTCGAGCCGTGAGCGACCAGCGCCAGTGCTGCGACCATGCCCTTCTTGGTGGCGACGAATTCCACGTTAGCGCGCAGCCAGCGCCGCAGCGCCTCGACCGGCTCGGGCGCGCATTGCAGTTGCTCGGCCAGATCGCCGAGCTGCTCGACCTCGCGGCGGTAGACCGCCTCATAGAGCGCTTCGCGCGTTGGGAAGTGGCGATAGAGCGTGCCGATGCCGACGCCGGCATGGCGCGCCACCGCCTCGAGACTCGCCTCGCTGCCGCCGGCCGAGAACACGGCCTTGGCCGCTTCCAGCACGCGCTCGCGATTGCGCACGGCGTCGGCGCGGGGCTTGCGTGCAATTTCTGGTGATCGACCGGCCATCGCTTTTTCTTTTCACCCTCCCTTGTAAACGGAGGACGCCTCCGTATATGGCGACCAGCACCGGACCTGACAAGGCGCGCCGATCCTGCATCGGCGGCCACGGGCTTCCGTTGCCTCGATTCAACCCGACCATACACGGATCGGAGCCCTGCATGAATCTCCCACTCAGCCTCACCATCAACGGTGTCCGCCGGGAAATTGCCCTCGACGACCCCCGCGTTACCCTGCTCGACCTGTTGCGCGAGCGCCTCGACCTCACCGGTACCAAGAAGGGATGCGACCGCGGCCAGTGCGGCGCGTGCACCGTCCTGGTCGACGGTCGCCGCATCAATTCCTGCCTCGCGCTTGCCGTCAGCCATGACGGCGCCGAGATCACAACCATCGAAGGCGTCGCGCGCGGCGACCAGCTGCATCCGGTGCAGGCCGCCTTCATCGCCCATGACGGCTTCCAGTGCGGCTTCTGCACGCCGGGCCAGATCATGAGCGGCATCGGCCTGATCCAGGAAGGCCAGGCCGGCGATGATCCGGAGCGCGTGCGGGAATGCATGAGCGGCAATCTGTGCCGCTGCGGGGCCTATCAAGGAATCACCGAGGCCGTGCTCGAGGCGCAGGCCGACATTAACGCGACCAAGCAGAGGCGCTCCGCATGATGAACTTCGATTATGTCAGGCCGGCCAGCGTCGCGGACGCGGTCGCGGCGGCATCCGAGAAGGGCGCGAGCTATCTCGCCTCCGGCACCAATCTGCTCGACCTGATGAAGGGCGGCGTCAGCCGGCCGAGCCGTCTCGTCGATGTCACGCGTCTGCCGGGGCTCGACCGCATCGAGCATCTGGCCGACGGCGGCTTGCGGATCGGCGCGCTGGTGCGCAATGCCGATCTCGCGCATGACGCTGAGTTCGCGCGCAACTATCCGGCGGTCGCCGAGGCGTTGCTGTCGGGCGCGTCCGCCCAGCTGCGCAATGCCGCGACCGTCGGCGGCAACCTGATGCAGCGAACGCGCTGCGCCTATTTCTACGACGCCGGCAGCGCCTGCAACCGGCGCTGGCCGGGCGCCGGCTGCGACGCGCTGAAGGGCGAGAACCGCCTGCACGCGGTGCTCGGCTGGAGCGAGGGCTGCATCGCAATCCATCCGTCGGATTTCTGCGTGCCGCTGGTCGCGTTCGATGCCGTCGTCGAGATCGAGGGCAAGACCGGCCGGCGCGAGCTGCCGCTGGAGGCGCTGCACCGTCTGCCGGGCGAGACGCCGGAGCGCGAGACCGCGCTGGAGCGCGGCGACCTGATCGTCGCGCTGCGGCTGCCGGCCGAAGCGCAAGGCTTCTCCGGGCATGCGCGCTACATCAAGGTGCGCGAGCGCACGTCCTATGCGTTCGCCGTGGTCTCGGCCGCGGCCGGCTTGCGCATCGAGGATGGAAAAGTCCGCGAGGCGCGGCTGGCGCTCGGCGGCGTCGCGGCAAAGCCGTGGCGGGCGCGCGAGGCCGAGCAGGTGCTCGTGGGCGCCGCACCGGACGCGGCGACCTACCGCGAGGCGGCGCGCGCCGCGCTCGCCGATGCAAGGCCGTCTGGCGACAACGCCTTCAAGATCGAGCTCGCGCAGCGCATCGTCGTGCGCGCGCTCACCCTTGCTGCCGCAGGCACGCCGGACCGGATTCCCGCGCTGCCGGGCTCTCCCTTCTCATCCGTTGCAGGAGCGTAACGCATGACGGCTGAACTCAATCTGACCCGCGACCCCGCCCATCTCAGGCACGGCTCGAATATCGGCCAGCCGCTGACCCGCACCGACGGCACGCTGAAGGTGACCGGCAAGGCCCGCTATGCCGCCGACAATCATCCGCCCGGCATGGTCTATGCCGTGATCGCGACCAGCTGCATCGCGCGCGGCCGCGTCACCGCGCTCGACGTCGCCGCCGCCAAGCGCCACCCCGGCGTCATCGACGTGATGACGCCGGCGCACAAGCCGGAGCTCGCCGAAGACCCCGACGCCAAGGGCAATCCGTTCGCCTTCCGCATGGAGCTCTTGCAGAGCGACGAGGTGCGCTACGCCAACCAGGCGATCGCGGTCGTGATCGCCGAGACGCTGGAGGCCGCCACCGAAGGCGCCGCGCTGCTGTCGCCGCGCTATCAGGTCGAGATCGCGCGTGTCGGTCTCGACGCCGGCGAAGCCTACGCGCCGCCGGTGGTCGGCATCGGTAATCCCGCCGAAGTCCGGCACGGCGATATCGATGCTGGCCTTGCCGCGGCATCGAAGCGGATCGACGCAACTTACGAGACGCCGGCGCAGTATCACAACGCGATGGAGCCGCACGCGATCGTCGCGGTGTGGGACGGCGATCGCTTGTTCCTCGACACGCCGAGCCAGGGCATGGCGATGGCGCAGATGCGGATCGGCGGCCTGTTCGGCATTCCGCCCGGCAACATCCACATCAACAGCCCGTTCCTCGGCGGCGGCTTCGGCTCCAAGGGCCTGGTCTCCGGGCCGCAGGTGCTCGGCGTCATGGCGGCGAAACTGGTCGGACGTCCGGTCAAGCTGGTGCTGCGGCGGAGCCAGATGTACGGCCCGGTCGGCCATCGTCCGCAGACCCGCCAGCGCATCCGGATCGGCACTGGTGACAACGGCGTGCTGACCGCACTTGATCACGAGGCGCGCGTCACGACGTCGAGCTTCGACGATTTCTACGAGCCTGCGGCGGACGCCTCGCACACGCTCTATGCCAGCCCGGCGATCCGCACCGCGCATGAGGCGGTGCGCGTCGACACCGGCACGCCGCTGTTCATGCGCGCGCCGGGCGAGGCCACCGGATCGATCGCGCTGGAAAGCGCGGTCGACGAGGCGGCGTTCGCCTGCGGCATCGATCCCCTGGAATTCCGGCTGAAGAACTATGCCGAGGTCGAGCCGACCACCGGCAAGCCGTTTTCCTCCAAAGCGCTGCGGCAGTGCTACGCCAAGGCGGCCGAACGTTTCGGCTGGGCGGGGCGTCCGCTGCAGCCAAGGCAGATGCGTGACGAGAACGGCTTTCTGATCGGATGGGGCATAGGCACCGCGACATTCCCGGCGCTGATGTTCCAGGGCAATGCCCGGGCCGTGATCCGCGCCGACGGACGCGGCGTGATGGAGAGCGGCGCGCATGACATGGGGCAGGGCGCCTGGACCGCGCTCACGCAAATCTCGGCCGATGCGCTGGCGCTTGATCTCGAGCAGATCTCGTTCCTGTCGGGCACGTCGGACCTGCCGGATGCCGGCATCGCCGGCGGCTCCGCGCACACCGCAACGGTCGGTGCCGCGATCCACAATGCCGGTGCGGCGGTGATCGCAAAACTCGCCGAGCTTGCGACCTCCGATAAGCGCTCGCCGCTGTTCGGCGCCGGCAATGCCGGCGTGGTGGCGCGGGCCGGGCGGCTCCATCGCCGCGACGATGATGCGCGCAGCGAAAGCTACGCCGAGATCCTGGCGCGCGCCGGCGTTGCCGAGGTCGAGGCCTCCGGCACGGGTGCGGCCGATCCGGCGGCGCAATCGCAATATGCGATGCACGCGCATGGCGCTGTCTTTGCCGAGGTGAAGGTTGATCCGGAGCTCGGCCAGATCCGCGCCACGCGGCTGGTCGGCGCGTTCGCCGCAGGGCGCATCATCAATCCGTTGATGGTGCAGAGCCAGCTGCGCGGCGGCATGATCTGGGGCCTTTCCTTCGCGCTGCACGAGGAGGCGGTGATGGACAAGCGGTCCGGCCGCATCCTGAATGCCAACCTTGCCGAGTATCATGTGCCCGTGAATGCCGACGTGCCGCCGATGGAGGTGATCACGGTCGACGAGCACGATCCCCATGTGAACCCGCTCGGCATCAAGGGCGTCGGCGAGATCGGCATCACCGGCAGCGCCGGCGCCGTTGCCAACGCCGTCTTCCACGCCACCGGCATCCGCGTGCGGAATTTCCCGATCAAGATCGAGGAAGTGGTGATGGGGTTGAGGTGATGCGGCTCGACGTGAGGGCTCCGTAATAACAGGTGTCGTCCCGGCGAAAGCCGGGACCCATAACCACGAATGTGAGTTATGGCAGGACGCTGGGGCCGCTTCCCCTTCGACAATCAAGATTGGTGGTAATGGGTCCCGGCCTTCGCCGGGACGACGCTGGATGGTTTTCGCCGGGACGACGGCGGAGGGAGATGGGCCGTCACCCCGCCGCCGTCACGCAATTCACCCACAGCACCACGGCCTTCGCATCGCGCGCGGGATTGGAGAACCGGTGCGGCCTCCGGCTCGCGAATCTGAAGCTGTCGCCTTGCTTCAGAGTCCAGGTCTCCGTGTCCACCGTCAGCGTCATCTCGCCCTGGAGCACGAGGCCGGCCTCTTCGCCGTCATGGGTATAGAACTCGTCGCCGGTGTTGCCGCCGGGCTCGAGATGCACCAGGAACAGGTTGAGCCGGCTCTCGCTGCCGGCCGGGCTCAGCAGCTGCTTTGAAATTCCCGTGCGCCACAGCTTCAGCTCGGCGCGCTGCACCTCGCGGGTCACGATGCCGCCGGCGCCGTCATCCCTGGGCGTCGAGCCGAACAGCGCGGCGATGCCGACGCCGAGTACGTCGGCCAATGTCGCCAGCACGCGCAGCGAGGGCGACGACAGGCCGCGCTCGATCTGGCTGATGAAGCCGATCGACAAATCGGTGCGCGCGGCGACCACCTCCAGCGACATTTCCTTGCTGCGGCGCAGGTCGCGGATGCGGCGTCCGACCGCGAGATCCATCGCCGGCTCCGCCGGCTTGCCGGCCGGTTTCCTGGCCGGTTTCTTGGCCGCGCGGCGTGCCGTTGCGGGCTTCGCTGCCGCGCCTTTACGCATTCTCTTGCCGCCGCTCACGTCAGTCCGCTTCCTTCATGTGCATGAAAACCGCTTGCATTGGCCGCGGTTTCGTGACCACAATTTCATATTGGTGAAAATAGGCCGGAACGGCGTCGACCGCAACCAAAAGCCCGAAACGCGCGGGCGATGCGGCGCCAAGGCCAGCTTCGGGAGGTGTTGCGATGTCGTTTCAGCGTCTCGTCCAGGCCGCGGTGGCGGCGCTTGCCCTTGCCTTGAGCGCGCCGTCAGGGGCGCAGCAGGTGCTGAAGGTCGGCTCGACCCCGACCGGCATTCCCTTCACCTTCCTCGACACCAAGACCAATTCGATCCAGGGTATCATGGTCGATCTCGCCACCGAGATCGGCAAGGATGCCGGCTTTACCGTGCAGATCGAGCCGATGCAGTTCTCGGCGCTGATCCCTTCGCTGACCGCGAACAAGATCGACATCATTGCCGCCGCGATGTTCGCCACCGCCGCGCGCAAGGAGGTGATCGACTTCTCCGAGCCGGTCTACACCTATGGTGAAGGTTTGGTGGTGCCGAAGGCCGACACCAAGGCCTATGCCTCGCAGGAGGATCTGAAGGGCACCGTGGTCGGCGCCCAGGTCGGCACGGCGTTCGTCGATGCGCTGAAGAAGACCGGGCTGTTCAGCGAGGTCAAGGTCTACGATACCATTCCCGACATCCTGCGCGACGTGAATGCCGGCCGCCTCAAGGCCGGCTTCGCCGACTATCCGATCCTCGCCTACAATCTGCAGCAGGGCAATTTCGCCGACGTCCGTTTGGTCGACGGCTACAAGCCGGTCACCGTCGGCACCGTCGCGATCGGTGTCCGCAAGAGCGACACGGAGCTGCTCGCGAAGATCAATGCCTCGCTCGCCAAGCTGAAGGCGAACGGCACGATCGCCAAGATCTTAGAAAAGTGGGGCCAGAAGGCCAACGCATCGTGAGTATTCATGTCCCGAAGTGATCCGTCACCCTGAGGTGCGAGCGAAGCGAGCCTCGAAGGGTCGACGGCCACCAGCCGGGCCGTACATCCTTCGAGACGCAGCGAAGACGCCGCTCCTCAGGATGACGGAGGTAACGTTCGAATAGTGTCGGGACTGGATACGTTTGAGCCGATGCAAAAATTCTTCCATGACGCCGTCGAGTTCGTGCCGATCCTGCTGCAGGGTGTCTGGCTGACCATCGTCGTCACCATCGGCTCGCTGTTGCTGTCGACCGTGCTCGGGCTGGTGTGGGCCTTGATGCGGGTGTCCGGCATCGGCGTCCTGGTCGGGCTCAGCGCCTCGTTGATCAACGTGATCCGCGGCATCCCGATCATCGTGCTGCTGTTCTACATCTACTTCGTGATGCCAGATTTCGGCATCGCGCTGTCGGCGCTGCAGGCCGCGATCATCGGGCTCGGCATCGCCTATTCGGCCTATCAGGCGGAAAATTTCCGCGCCGGCATCGAGGCGATCGACAAGGGGCAGATCGAGGCAGCGCAGACCATCGGAATGGGCTGGTGGCTCACCATGCGCCGCGTGGTGCTGCCGCAGGCGGTTCGGATCATCCTGCCACCCTACGGCAACATCATGATCATGATGCTGAAGGATTCCTCGCAGGCGTCCACCATCACGGTCGCCGAACTGGCGCTGCAGGGCAAGCTGATCGCATCCTCGACCTTCAAGAACACCAGCGTGTTCACCCTGGTGGCGCTGATGTATCTCACCATGAGCATCCCGCTCATCCTGCTGGTTCGGCACTTCGAGAACAAGGCGAACCGCAAATGATCGAGCTCAACGACGTCCACAAGAGCTTTGGCAAGGTCGAGGTGCTGAAGGGCATCACCGCCTCCGTCGCCAGGAGCGAGGTAGTCTGCATCATCGGCCCGTCCGGCTCCGGCAAGTCGACCATCCTGCGCTGCATCAACGGGCTCGAGAGCTACGATCGCGGCGAGATCAGCGTCGAGGGCGCACGCGTCGACAGCAATGACCGCTCGATCGTGGCGATCCGCACCCAGGTCTCGATGGTGTTCCAGCGCTTCAACCTGTTCCCGCATCGCACCGCGCTCGAGAACGTCATCGAGGGGTCGCTTTATGTGAAGAAGGAGCCGCGCGAGCAGGCGATCGCCCGCGGCCGCGCGCTGCTCGCGCAGGTCGGGCTCGCCGACAAGGCCGAGGTGCACCCGCCAAAACTCTCCGGCGGCCAGCAGCAGCGCGTCGCGATCGCGCGGGCGCTGGCGATGCAGCCGAAGGCGATCTTGTTCGACGAGCCGACCTCCGCGCTCGATCCGGAGCTGGTCGGCGAGGTGCTGTCGGTGATGCGCAAGCTCGCCGACGACGGCATGACCATGGTCGTCGTCACCCATGAAATGGGCTTTGCCCGCGACGTCGCCGACCGCGTGCTGTTCATCGACGGCGGCGTCATCGTCGAGCAGGGCGCCGCCAAATCCGTCCTCAACCAACCCCAGCACCCGCGCACCCAGGATTTCCTGCGCCGCGTGCTGCATCCGCTGTGAGCAGGTCACTTGAAATGAACGCGCCAATCCGCCTGCCGCTGCCGCCGAGCCTCTATGCCGACACCGCGGTGCAGGCGACGCCGACGCCTCAGCTCACATCGGACAAGAGCGTGCCGGTGGCGATCATCGGCGGCGGCTTCACCGGCCTGTCGACCGCGCTGCACCTCGCCGAGCAGGGCGTGCTTGCGACCGTGCTGGAAGCGCAGGAGCCGGGCTGGGGTGCCTCCGGCAACAATGGCGGGCAGACCAATCCCGGACTGAAGCACGACCCGGACCAGATCGAAGCGGATTTCGGCGCTGATCTCGGCCGCCGCATGATCGAATTCTCCTATGGCACCACCAACTTCACGCATGATTTGATCCGCCGCTACCAGATCCCCTGCGAGGCCAGGCAGAACGGCACGCTGCGCGCGGCCTACAACGAAGCCAGCGCAGCGGCGATCGAGACCACGGCAAAGCAATGTATCCGGCGCGGCATGCCGGTGAAGCTGCTCGACGCCGCCGAGATGCGCCAGATGACCGGCAGCGACCGTTACCTCTGCGCCATGCTGGATGCGCGCGGCGGCGACCTGCATCCGCTGAGCTATGCGCGGGGTCTTGCGCGCGCCGCGATCGGGGCCGGCGCCGCCGTCCATGGCGAGACCCCGGCGCTGCGGCTGCGCCGCGACGGCGGCCGCTGGCGGATCGAGACGCCGCGCGCGGTCGTGCTCGCCGACAAGGTGCTGCTCGCGACCAACGGCTTTACCGATGATCTCTGGCCGGCGCTTCGCCGCAGCATCGTGCCGGTGTTCTCGTCGATCGCGGCGACGGCACCGCTGTCCGAGGCGATCGCGCGCGCGATCATGCCGACCCGGCCGGTGCTCTACGAAAGCGGCCACATCACGGTCTATTACCGCGTCGACCAGCACAATCGGCTCTTGATGGGCGGCCGCGGCCCGATGCGCTGGATCAGCAAGCCGACCGACGTCGCCTATCTGATCCGCTACGCCGAGCGGCTATGGCCGCAGCTCAAGGGCGTCAGCTGGACCCACGGCTGGAACAGCCGTCTTGCCATCACCGCCGATCACTACCCGCATGTCCATGAGCCCGCGGAGAATTTGCTGATCTCGCTCGGCTGCAACGGCCGCGGCGTCGCGCTCTCGACCGCGATGGGCGCACAGCTGGCGCGCCGGCTGATCGGCGGCCCCAAGGCCGAGATCGACATGCCCGTGACCGGTATCAAACCGATCCCGATGCACGCCTTCTGGCGGGTCGGCGTCACCACGGCCGTGCTGACCGGCCGGGTGCGGGACTACCTCGGTGTGTGAGGCATTTAACACAATTACAGAATGTGCTGGGCTAATCTCGCGCGTCGGATATATTCGCAGTCTTTACTGGAAGGCTGTTCATGCAGTGCGAGCGATGCGGCCGCGCAAACCGGGCTGGCAACGATTATTGTGAAGATTGCGGTGCGCCATTAGGCCTCAAATGTGACTCCTGTCAGCATGTGAACGGGCCCTCCAGCCGCTTCTGCGGCCGCTGCGGCACCGCGCTCGCCGCGGGCAGCGTCCGTCCCGACGCGCCCTCGCAGCGGCTGCTGCGTTCGCTCAGCACCAAGGGCGGCGAACGCAAGAACCTCACCTTGCTGTTTGCCGATATCCGCAACTCGACCAATCTGATCGACAGCCTCGGCGATCCCGAACTCGGGATGCGGCGGCTGGAGCCGGTGCTCGACCTGATGAAGGAAGCCGTCCACCGCTACGACGGCATCGTCAACAAGATCCAGGGTGACGGCGTCATGGCGCTGTTCGGCGCGCCGCCGCGCCCGCATGAAGATCATGCGGTCCGCGGCTGTCTCGCCGCGCTCGCCATGCAGGATTCGGTGGCCAGGCTCGCTGATCCCGGCATGCAGATCCGGGTCGGGCTGCACACCGGCGAAGTCGTCGTTCAAACGGTGGAAAACACAATCTATCAGACCTACGACGCCGCCGGCGCCAACGTCCATATCGCCAACCGGATGGAGCAGATGGCCGATGAGGGGGCGATCCTCATCACGCGGGACACCTATCTCGGCGCCAGGCAATTCGTCGAGGTCATGCCGCTCGGCATGCAGACCATTCGCGGCATCTCCATGCCAGTGGAGGTCTTTCGGCTGACCGGGCTGCTCAGCGCGCCCGCCAGCGACGTTTTCCGCAGCGGCCGCCGCCTGACCTCGATGGTCAACCGGACCGAGCAGATGGCGGCGTTGGAGCATGAGCTGTCGCGTGCAGTTGGCGGCGACGGCCGGGTCGTCGGCATGGTCGGCGACGCCGGCATCGGCAAGAGCCGGCTCTGCTTCGAGTTCGCCGAAAACTGCCGCCGCAAGGGCATTCGCGTCTATGAGGCCCGCGTGCTGGCGCATGGCCGCGCAACACCGTTCCAGCCCGTGCTCGAGCTGTTGCGCGACATCTTCGGCATCCGCGCCAAGGAGCCGATCGAGACGTCCCGACGTCGCGTCATCGACCGCTTCGCCGAGATGGCCGCATCGGAGCAGGAACTGCTGGTGCTGCTCGAATTCCTCGGATTGGCTGATCCGGCGTATCCGGCCCCGAAGCTCGATCCGCGCGCGCTGCGGCTGCAACTGCTCGATCTCGTTCGAACCTTGGTGCATGCGCGCCCCGGCGACACGCCGGCGGTTGTCATGATCGAGGACCTGCACTGGATCGATGCCGCGAGCGAAGAGTTCGTCGAGACGCTGGTCGATGCCATCGTCGGCACCGCGACGTTGCTGGTGGTCAATTTCAGGCCGGGCTTCACGGCACCTTTCATGCAGCGTTCGCACTACCGTCAGATCGCAATACCGCCGCTGCCGTGGTCCGATTCGAACGAGCTGCTCCGCGAGCATTTCGGCAGGCATCCCTCGCTGGCCTCGCTGAGCAGCAATGTCATCGAACGCGCGCAGGGCAATCCGTTCTTCATCGAGGAGCTTGCCAACACCGTCGTGGAGCGCGGCAATGTCGAGGGCGAACGCGGCAACTACCGGCTCAAGCATGGCGTCGATGCGGTGCCGCTGCCCGCAACGGTGCAGGCTGTCGTGGCCGCCCGCATCGATCACCTCGAGGATATCGCCAAGCAGGTGCTCGAGACGGCGGCGGTGATCGGCCGGCTGGTCGCGATGTCGGTGCTGCGCCCGGTCGCGGCGCTGCCGAACGACGATTTGCAGAACGCCATCGCGCAGCTGCGCCAGGCCGAGCTGCTGTACGACCTGCCGCCCTACGACAAGGGACTGCTGGCGTTTCGCCATCCGTTGATCCAGGAGGTCGCCTACGCAACCCAGTTGCGGTCGCGGCTGACCACGCTGCATGCGACTGTCGCCAAGGCCATCGAGGGCTTCGACTGGGGCAAGCTCGACGAGTTTGCCGGGCTGCTCGCCTATCACTACGAGGCCGCGGGCCAGCCGCTGGAGGCGGTCACCCATTTGCAGCGTGCGGCGCGCTGGATCGGCAAGACCAACTCCGCCGAGGCAATGAAAAGCTGGAAAAAGGTTCGCGCCCTGCTGCAGGACCAGCCCCAGTCCGAATATGTCGACCGGCTGCGGGCGATGTCGAGCGGCCAGATCCTCAACTTCGGCTGGCGTGAGGGGATGTCCGCCGAAGAGGTCAAGCCCTACGCCGAAGAGGCGATCAAATACGCACGCGCGGCGGACCCGGTGCACGAGCCGATCCTGCTCGGCGCCTACGGCAGGATCCTGGCCGCGACCGCGGCCGCCGACGACTATGTCAATCTCGTGCAGGACGCCTTGAAGCTCACTTCCGGCACCGGGGACGTCGGACGGTTTGCGACGGTCAATGCCATGCTGAGCCAGGCGTTCTTCCTGTCGGGCCGTCTTGCCGAGGCGCTCGACGCCGGGCAGGTGGCGGTTGCCGCGATTGCCGAGCAGGGCGGTTTTCACAACAACGTCACACTCGGCCTCAACCCGAACCAGATTCTCGGCTTCGACGTCGAGCACTGGATCAGGTGTCTCGGCACCAGGATTCTGGTGCGGCTCGGCCGGTTCGACGAAGCCGAACGGCGGATCGCCGAGGTGCTGCGGGCCGAGCCGGAGCGCTTCGCCGCCGTCGTGCAGTTCATTCCGCATTTTGCGATGGTGGAGATGGGCTGGAGCCGCGGCCGGCCGGAACTGGCCAAGCCGCATGCGGCGAGGATCGCCGAACTGGCCGAGCAGTCCGGCACGCCCTATCTGCGGGTCGCGGCGCTCGCCAGCGCCGGCCTCGCCAGCGGCGCCGCGGGCGATTTCAAGGTTGCCGCCGCCCAGCTTCAGGAAGCGATCGACTTTGCGCGCTCTGCGCGAGCCGGCCTCGAATTCGAGGCGCGCATGCTGGCGGATCTGGCCGAAGCGCTCTATCGCGCCGCCGACCACCATGCGGCCCTGCAAGCGGTGGACGAGGCGCTGACGGTCGCGCGGCGAAGGACCGATCGCATCGCCGAATTGCACGCGACCGTGCTGCGCGGCCTGATCGTTTGCGCCTTGGGCAGCACGTCACATGAGGAGCTTGACGAGATTGTCGGCGGCGCTCAGAATCTGCTCGATGTCTCGGGGGCAGTCTATTTCACACCACAACTCGATCAGCTTCGATTGCATCTTGAGCGACGCTAGACGCGACGATTTTTCATTTCTGGAAACAAGGTACTGAGGGGGTTTTAATGGGACGGATGATTCAAGACGATACGACGCGCGATGTCCTTGATCTGCTGAACAAGCGGTTTGGTCCCGGCGGGATCATGGAGATGGTGGAGCTGCAAAAGGAGTTCGACATCTTCTCTCCCAATCATCCCCTCGAACAGTCGTTCCGGCTGATCGGGATCGAGCCGGCCGACCGGGTCGAGCGGAAGCGCTGGTATACTTTCCTCGGCACGCTGAAGGACTATCCTTCCGATCAGCCCAATGTGAGCGGATACAAGCGGGTGGTCCAGGCGTTCCGACAGGCGCTCACGCAGGGTCCGTATCTGCCGGTGCTGGTTAGCGTTCACGCCATGAAGGAAAATCCGAAGGTGACGTTTGCAGCCGATGGCCATACGCCGCTGATCTACTCGACCCAGTCGTATCGGGTTCTGTCGATCCCGACCAAGCCAAGCCAGGTCGCCCGCAAGGAGCTTGCCGCGATGGCGAAGCAGCGGCGGGCCAAAGCCAAGAAATGAGCCAGACGTGAGCATCGCAGCGGAGACCGCAGGTGTCGGCGCCGAAGGCGACCGGGCGCGGTTCTCCGACCTCTATGCCGATGTCGAATCCTACTACAGCGCGCGGGTCGCCAAATACGGCGCCACCCCGCGCGGGGTGGACTGGTCCTGCCAGGCCACCCAGGACCTGCGCTTCGTCCAGTTGCTGAAGCTCTGCGACTTCTCCGCACCGTTCAGCCTGAACGACATCGGTTGCGGATACGGCGCGCTGTGCGCCTATCTCGCAAGGCGCCATCCGCAAGCCGAGATCGACTATCTCGGGATCGACCTGTCGCTCGCCATGATCAGCCGCGCGCGCCGCCGTTTCTCGGCGCCGGGGCGCCGCTTCAAGGTCGGCAAGGGCAGCCTGCGTCGCGCGACCTATTCGGTCGCGAGCGGCATCATGAATGTCGATGTCGGCGGCTGCCGCCGATCCTGGGAGGCATTTGTCGCCGGGATGCTGGCCGACCTGCGCCGCGCCAGCCTGCGTGGCTTCAGCGTCAACTTCGTCACCGGGGAGGCCGCAGCCACCGCGGATGCGGATGCGTCGCCGGTGCAGCTCTATTGCACCAGCCCCGAGCCGTGGATCGATTATTGCGAACGCGAGCTTGGCTGCACCGTCGAGACCATCGACGGCTACGGACTGAACGAAGTCACCCTGCTGGCGCGATGTAGGGATCGCTGATCGGGCTGCGGACTATCGCTTGTCCAGAATCCGCAACTCGGCCGTGGCGCTGGCGACCGTCACATCGCTGGCGTCGATCAGATCGGCTTCGACGATCATGTCGCGGTCGGTCTGCGAGATGACCTTCGCCTTGGCCGTGATCGGGCCGATGCGCGCCGGTTTGAGAAACCGCGTGGTGAGGGTCCTCGTCACGACGGTCCGCGTTGCGGGCAGCGCTGCGAGGGCGCCGAGACCGGTGGCTGAATCCAGCATCGCGGCAAGGAAACCGCCCTGGATCGTTCCGTGGCGGTTGGTGAACGAGGGTTGCGCCTCGAAGCGGACTGTGGCGATTTCACCGTCGAAGCCCAGCCACTCGCGTCCAAGAAGTCGCGCGCCGGGCGGCACGTTTGTGCTTGCTTCACTCAAGCCGGTCACCGCAATTGTTGTCGGTCCAAATGTATCAGCCCGTTCGGCTCATGCAATGTCCGCGGGCGCGGGTGGCGAAAGGCGGCAAATCACTGAGTGGCCCGACCTTTTGCACGAGGCCCATGGGTGCGATCGGCACCTGGCTTTCCCTGCGCTCTCCGATCAAGAGGGGCGGAACGAAGAGCAAAGCGCGGGCAGATCGTGTCGCGAGAATGCGAGCGTGTGACTCACAGGTCGTGCAACACATTCACTGTCGTCCCGGCGAAGGCCGGGACCCATAACCACCGATGGTCGTTGTTTCGCGATGCTGGAACGACGAGCGCGATCCACAATTCTCGCTGCGGCGTATGGGTCCCGGCCTGCGCCGGGACGACGGTGGAGAAGGAGTCGTGCGTATAACTCACCCCTCCGCGACCGCGTCGCCCCAGGGCTGGAACGGCTCGGTGACGCCGCTGTTGGTGGCGCCGTCGCGCAGCACGACGCTCGGGCAGGCGAACTTCATCGGCAGGGTCTGGATGCGGGCTTCCTCGAAGTCGAAGCGGCCGCGCAGCGCCTCGCGCACGCTCGCGGGCAGGCGCTTGTCGCCGATCACCACGGCGCCTTCGCTGGCGTCGATCCGGGGCTGGTGGATCGCGGCGTCGAGATCCATGCCGAAATCCATCACGAAGGAGAGCAGTTGCGACACTGCCGGCAGGATGCGGCGGCCGCCCGATGCGCCGGCGGCAAGCGTGCGGCCGTCGGCGGCCTGCGCCACGACCGGCGTGTAGTTGGTCAGGCAGCGCTTGCCGGGCGCGAGCGAGTTCGGATTGCCTTGCGTCGGATCGAACCACATGATGCCGTTGTTCATTGTCAGCCCGGTGTTCGGCGTCACGAATTTGGAGCCGAAGGTCGACAGCAGCGTCTGCGTCACCGCGGCCATGTTGCCGTCACGGTCGACCGCGGAGAAATGCGTGGTGCAGCTTGGCGCGATTGCTTCGGCGCCGAGCGCGCGCCGGCCATCGACGTCGCCCATGTCCTTCAGCCGCTCGCGATAGGCGGCTTGCAGCGCCTCGGCATAGGCTGCGTAGGCCGCCGCATCCGGACCGCCCTGCGCGGGCGCCAGCGCCTTTTGCAAAAGGCCGAGCGTGCGCGCCATGGTCGGACCCGCGGTCAGCTCCGGCGTCGCATAGACCGTGCCGCCGCGATAGGGAATTTTCAACGGCTCGCGCAGATGGGCACGGAAGGCGGCGAGGTCGCGCACCGACAGCGCGCCGCCGGCGGCCTGGATGTCGTCGGCGATGCTGCGCGCCAGATCGCCCTCGTAGAAATCGCGCGGGCCGGCCGCGGCGAGCTGCGCCATCGTGGCCTTCAGCCTGTCCTGCGGCATGCGGACCACCGACCTGATGCCCCATTGCGCATTCGGCGGCAGGCCATCTTGCAGATACGCCGCCGCGCTGGCGGGATAGCGCCGCAGATCGGCCGCGGAGCTTGCGATCATCGCGGTGGTCCACCAATCGACCAAAAGGCCCTCGCCGGCGAGCTTGACGCTCGGCGCCAGCAGATCCTTCCACGCCATTTTGGCGTGGCGGCGATGCGCTTCCTCCATGCCGGCAACGACGCCGGGCACCGCGATCGAGCCGGGGCCGTGCAGGTTGCGGTCGTCCTTGACCCGCGCCCAGGGGAACAGGTCGGAGGCCGCACCGCCGGTCAGCGGATAATCCTCGATGCGCAGGCCGTCGGGCGCGCGCATGCCGTAGTCGATCACCTCGACGCGGTTCTCCTTGGCGCGATAGAGCACCATCGCGCCGCCGCCGCCGGCGCCGCTCATCCACGGCTCCACGACGCCAAGCGCGAAGGTGGTTGCGATCACGGCGTCGACACAATCGCCACCATCAGCCAATACCTCCGCGCCGACCTCGGCCGCCTTGCGCGACTGTGCGGCGACGATGCCGCCCTTGGCGCTGACGGCCGGCTTGCGGATCACTTGCGAGTTGGAGAACTGGTCGGACATGGCGTTGCTTTCGCTGTTCTTGTTGCGGGTGGGACACGTTGGCGTAGCATGCCAAGCATGGCACTGTCAGTGCAACAACAAGAACCAATTTCAGGGAGCGGAAAATGACTGGTGTGAAGCGTGAACGGGACGGCAAGGTCGGCATCCTGACGCTCAACGATCCCGCGAGCCTGAACGCCATGACGCCGGAACTGCTCGGCGATCTCGCGCGCGCCGTCGGCGAGATGAGCCTCGACCCGGACATCCGCGCGCTGGTCCTGACCGGGGAGGGACGCGGCTTCTGCTCCGGGCAGAACCTCAAGGCGTTCCAGTCGCTCGGCGACAATATCTACACCGGCGTGATGAGGCATTATTGGCCGGCGATGCAGGCCTTGCGCGAATGCCGCGTGCCGGTGGTGGTCGCGGTCAACGGCGTCGCGGCCGGCGGCGGCTTCAGCCTCGCGATGTCCGGCGACATCATCCTGGCGGCGCGCTCGGCGAGCTTCATCCAGGTGTTCAGCCGGATCGGCCTGGTGCCCGATCTCGGCTCGACCTGGCTGTTGCCGCGCCTGATCGGCCGCCAGCGCGCGCTCGACCTGATGCTGCTGAACGAGCCGCTGCCGGCCGAGCGGGCCAAGGAGTGGGGGTTGGTGCGCGACGTGGTCGACGATGCAAAACTGCTCGACGAGGCAAAGGCGCTCGCCGGCCGTCTCGCCGACGGACCGACGCGCGCGCTGGTCGCGACCCGGCAACTGCTCGAGGAGAGCGAGCACGCCAGCTACGCCGATCAGTTCCGCCGCGAGATCGAGCTGCAGCAGGTGATCCGCGAGAGCGCCGACGCGAAGGAAGGCCGCCAGGCCTTCGTCGAGAAACGCAAGGCCCAGTTCACGGGACGCTAGAGCGGGATGAGCTTACCTAAATCGAGCGGCGGGCTCCGCTTCACCTCGCCCCGCGTGCGGGGAGAGGTCGGAACGCATCGTTCGATGCGTTCCGGGTGAGGGGGAGTCTCCGCGAATACAGCTATCACCAGACATATGCGGAGGCAGCCCCTCACCCCAACCCTCTCCCCGTAAGAACGGGGCGAGGGAGCGCAGCGCCGTCGCTGTTCGGCGCAATCTCAGGATGCTCCAGGCCTTGATCGTGCGCGTGCTAGCCGATCGCAATCGCGATCTTGCCGAAATGCGCGCCACTCGCCATGTGGGCGAACGCTGCCTTGACCTGGTCGAACGCGAACACCTTGTCGATCACGGGCTTGACGCCGTGCAGGCTGATGCCGTCGCACAGCGCCTGCAGGTCCTCGATCGAGCCGACGGTGACGCCTTGCAGCCGCTGCTGCTGCATCACCATCAGCGGCAGCCGCGTGTCGGACGCGGCGGGACCTGCGAGCACGCCGATGAAGGCGATGGTGCCGCCGATCCTGGTGGCGCGGATCGACTCGTTCAGCGTGCCGACGCCGCCGACCTCGACGACGAGATCGACACCGCGCCCGGTCAGCTCGCGCGCCTTCTTGCCCCAATCGGGCGTGGACCTGTAGTTGAGCGTGACATCGGCGCCGAGCTGCTTCAGCCGCGCTATCTTGGCGTCGCTGGAGGATGTCGCGATGACGCGGGCGCCGCACATCTTGGCGAATTGCAACGCGAACAGCGAGACGCCGCCGGTGCCCTGGGTCAGCACCGTCTGCCCCGGCTTGAGGTCGCCGAGCTTGACCACCGCGCTCCACGCCGTGAGGCCGGCGCATGGCAGTGCCGCGGCCTCGATGTCGTTCAGATGATCCGGCGTGCGCACCAGCGCATGCGCGGGGAAGACCCGGTACTCGGTCAGCACACCGTCGACGCTGCCGCCGAGCGCCGCGCGCATCCGCGCCTCGCTCGGCTCGCCGGCGAGCCAGCTTTCGAAGAAGCTGCCGATCACGCGATCGCCGGGTGCGAAGGTCCTGACGCCGGCGCCGACCGCCTCGACCACGCCGGCGCCGTCGGAGACCGGCACCAGCGGAAATTTCTGGCGCGAGCCGTAACCGCCCTTGACCGTGAGCAGGTCGCGATAGTTCAGCGTCGCCGCCTTCAGCCGCACCAGGACCTCGCCCGGGCCGGCTTGCGGAACAGGCTTGTCGACCAGCGCCAGCGCGTCGACGCCGCCGGGGCCTTGCAACTCATAGCATTTCACGGAACGTCTCCTGCTCGGTGCACTTGTGTTGGGCAGCGCTCGCGGCGCCGCCGCGCATGCGCCGAGCATATGTCAGGCCTGCCGCGCGTGGCCATAGCGCGCAGTGGGGTTGATGGAATGGCGCCCATGCCCGAACGCGCTGGCGCGCGACCGGGAAATACCGCCAATCTGAGTCGTCAATGAAGTGACCGAGCGGAGGTGACCATGGCTGCCTTGCTTGAGACGAAGCGCGATCTGATCGCAACGCTCGCACGCGGCGCGGTTCGCGTGCTGCTTGCCGCTGCATGGGTCGCTTGCGGTGGTGCGATGGCCGCAGCAGACGACAGCCTCTACCGCGCGCGGACCGTCGTCACCGGCCAGGGCGAGCCGAACCGCATCATCGGCTTTGGGGCATGTCTGGAGGATGTGCTGATCAAGGTTTCCGGTCAGCCAATGCTGGCAGGCGACCGCCGGCTTGCCGCCTACAAATCGAAGGCGGGGGAGTTCGTCAGCAGTTTCGACTATCACGATCAATACGCCGGCAAGCCGCATCATGACGAGCAGGGCACCCGCGACCGGCCGTACGACCTGACGGTGGATTTCGACGAGAAGAAGATCGACGGCATTCTCGCCAGGATCGGTCTCAAGCCGTGGCGGTCACAGCGGCCGGTGCTCGGCGTCTTCGCCGAGATGCAGCACGGTCCAAAGGATTACATTGTCACATCCGACGGGATGCAGTCCGACCTGCAACGCGATGCGCTTGCGGCTGCGGCCGGCAAGCGCGGCATGCGCTTCGTGCTGCCTGATACAACCGCGTTGACGAGCGCCAACATCACCGCCGCCGAACTGCTGAAGACGCCGCCGGCGAAGCTGAGTTCGATCGTCGCGCCGCAAGGCGGCGAGGCCACCCTGCTCGGTCGGCTGGTCTGGGACGACAAGGATCTCGGCTGGGCCACGCAATGGCGGATGGCCTGGCACGGCAAGGATTACAAATGGCAGTTCCGCGGCGTCACCTTCGATGAAGCCTTCCGCCGCGGCATCGGCGGCGCCGCGCAGGTGCTGTCGGGCAATGGCGATCCGGGGCGACCAAAATAAGCTTGCGCGCGCAGCGGCTGGATCGCGCTAGAGCCTTTTCCGTTCCGATTGAATCGGAACGGGGCTCTAGATTCTCATTTTGACGCGTTTTCTTCACGCGAACCGGTATCCACTTCGCTCGAAAACGCTCTACCCGGCGTAGCCGAGCGTTTGCGACGGATATTCCCCGAACATCGTGCGGTAATATTGCGAGAAGCGCCCGAGCTCGATGAAGCCCTGTTCGATCGCAACCTTGGAGACGGTTGTCTGGTCGGGCGTGCTTTCGCGCAGGATCGAACGGATCGCGCAGAGCCGCTTGTAGCGCAGGAACGTTACCGGGCCGACCCCGAACACCTCGTGGAAGGCGCGGTGCAGGCTGCGTCGCGACAGCCGAAGCTCGCTGCAGATTTCCGAGACATGGACCGGGCGAGTGCCCGCGGCGTGCAGATAGTCCTCGACGTGGCGCACCAGGCGCATCGCCGACGGTAGATAGCTCGTCCCGTCGGGAGGCAACGATGTCACAACCGTCGCGGTCACGCAGTCGACGATCGCGCGCTTCCAGAAGCCGGCCGACGCGTCCGTCAAGGCGTCCGGATAGCGCGCGAGGTGCGCGACGATCCGCGGCAGTTTGTCCGCCGCGCCCATGCCGATCGTGGGATCGGCGCGAAAGTGGTTCTTCGCCTGCCAGGTCTCGGCGTCGGCGAGCCGCGGCTCGCCGCCGAATATGTCGGGCAGATCGGCGAGGTCGAAGCGGATGGCCGCGTAGGACGAAGCGCTGTGAAAGACCCCGTCATGCTCGACCGACGGCGGAATCACCAGCACATCGGCCGGCTGCATGTCGAACGCCCAATGCGTGACGCGGTCGGTCGCGTTGAGCAGCATTCCGATGATCAGCTTGGGATCGGTCGAGACGCGCTGGGTGCGGACGCCGACATTGAACGCGCCGATGCTGAGCGAAAAATCACCGATCCCGACGTGAGACAATGTGCCGCGCAGCTTGCCGCGCTCCAGCTGCATGACATCGACATGCGAGCCTTTGACGGCATCGTGGAGTCCCTCGAAGCCGTCAAGCTCGCCGGTGCTGACCGTCAGGTGTTGGCCCATATCCACGTTCACAACTGCAGCGCGATTAATCTACTAAAACCAAATGCTTGAAGTCGGTACAAAAAATGTGCCCCGCGACAATGTGCTTAGATTGGTTCGATTCGCATGGCGAGATCGTGATGCGGATTTGCAAACGCGCGGATTTTCGCTTGTTTTTCCGAGAAAGCAATAAGGCC
Source organism: Bradyrhizobium sp. USDA 3315 (assembly GCF_054056795.1). Lineage (NCBI taxonomy): Bacteria > Pseudomonadati > Pseudomonadota > Alphaproteobacteria > Hyphomicrobiales > Nitrobacteraceae > Bradyrhizobium > Bradyrhizobium sp. USDA 3315. The sequence continues at coordinate 4,162,775 of NZ_JBSRYP010000001.1, forward strand.
GACCGGATCGGATTGATCGAATTGGAGCATCTTTCGTTAAGCCTGCACGCCTCGGGGTTGAGATTGGCACAAAGTGCACATCCCTCGTATAGTGCGTTCCGCTATCGTTTGAACTGACAGCAGAATTCGCTCGTGACAACGTCCAGTGGAACGAGTCACGGTGGAGAATCCTGTGCACGCAAATGTGCACATGGATTGGCAACGGAGGAGAAAAGGGAAGAAGGCCTGACGGATCAACGCTGCCGAAAAGTGCAGCACAGAAGAATGGAAGGGCGCGACAATGCACTCAGGCACGACGCAATCATGCACGACGTTCGGTCACCGAGATCATAAGGCTCCGATCTTCAACAGGATTTTCCGTCTGGCGCTCGTTGGAGCAGCCGCGATCGTCGCGCAAGCAGGCCCGGCGTCGGCGGTCAGCATCGGCTCTTCCGCTTCACTGCCGATCATCACACAGCAGGAAGGCAGCGGTAACGTTGTGCAGGTGCGCGCTGTCGCGCGCCGGGGCGGCGTTGCCGTCGGACCGCGCGGCGGTGCGGTAGCTTACCGGAGCCGGACGGTGGTGGGGCCGGGCGTTCGCCCCGGCTGGCACGGCGGCGGAACGCGCTGGGTCGGACCGCGGCCGGGAGGTTGGGCGCGGCCCGGCTGGTACGGCTGGCCGGTCGGGGGCGCGGTCGCGGCCGGCGCAGCGATCGGGTTCGTCAGCGCGGCGAGCGCAGCCGCCTGGGCGGGACCGGCGCCGGCAGCGGGCATGTGCTGGTACTACACCGACCCGTCTCGAACACAGGGCTTCTGGGACTACTGCTCGCGGTAATGCCCAAAGAGGTGCATCGCCATGTCCCGGGTAGAGATCGCCTCCGCTGAGCGAGAGCGTGACGACCGCGTCCAGACCGACGACATGGTCTGGATTCCCGGCGGCACGTTCCGCATGGGCTCCGACCATCACTATCCCGAGGAGGCGCCGGCGCATCGGGCGTCGGTCGATGGCTTCTGGATCGACCGCACGCCGGTGACCAACGCTCAATTCCGCGAATTCGTGCGGGAGACCGGGCACATCACGGTCGCCGAGCGACCGCCCGATCCTGCGCAATATCCGGGGGCGCTGCCGCATATGCTCTACGCCGGCTCGCTGGTGTTTCAGCCGCCGCGCCGCGTCACCACCCTGCGCGACTGGAGCCAATGGTGGACCTTGATGAAGGGCGCGAACTGGCGCCGCCCCTACGGCCCGCGCAGCAACATCAACGTGCTCGGCAGCCATCCGGTGGTCCACGTCGCCTATGCGGATGCGCTCGCCTACGCCAAATGGGCCGGCAAGGAACTTCCGACCGAAGCGGAGTGGGAGTTCGCGGCGCGCGGCGGGCTCGAGGCCGAGGAGTTCGCCTGGGGCAACGCCTTGACGCCCGGCGGCAAGCACATGGCCAACACATGGCAGGGCAATTTCCCGATTCAGAACCTCTGCGAGGACGGCTTCGACCGGACCTCGCCGGTGACCGCGTTTCCGCCCAATGGCTACGGCGTCCACGACATGATCGGCAATGTCTGGGAGTGGACCGCCGACTGGTGGTCCGCCCGTCATGAGGCCGACGCCGCGAAGCCCTGCTGCATCCCGCAGAATCCGCGCGGCGGCCGCGAGGAGGCGAGCTACGATCCCGCCCAGCCCGCCATCAAGATCCCGCGCAAGGTCCTCAAGGGCGGCTCGCATCTGTGCGCACCGAATTACTGCCGCCGGTATCGCCCTGCCGCCCGTCATGCCGAGCCGGTCGACACCTCGACCAGCCATGTCGGCTTTCGTTGCGTGGTGCGCCGACCCGATTCTCAATCGTCACAAAAACCGTTCGACAAGCAAGGAGCGTCAGAATGAGCGATGAGAGCAATATCGTGACCAGGCAGTCCGGTAGTCGCGGAGGGTTGCTTCGTGGCTTGTTCGCGGCGGCGTTGGTCGCGACAAGCCTGGCGCCATTTGCCGGGTCTCCCGCGTCAGCGCAGCAGCCGAACGCGGCCAAGCCGAACATCCTCGTGATCTTCGGCGACGATGTCGGCCAATCCAACATCAGCGCCTACACGCGCGGTGTGGTCGGCTACAGGACGCCGAACATCGACCGGATCGCCAATGAAGGCATGATCTTCACCGACTACTATGCCGAGAACAGCTGCACGGCGGGACGCTCGACCTTCATCACCGGGCAGGCCTGTTTGCGTACCGGACTCTGCAAGGTCGGCATACCCGGCGCACCGGTTGGACTCCAGAAGGGCGACATGACGATAGCCCAAGCGCTCAAGCCGCTTGGTTATTCTACCGGACAGTTCGGCAAGAACCATCTCGGCGACCGGGACGAGTATCTTCCGACGGCGCACGGCTTCGACGAATTCTTCGGAAATCTCTATCACCTCAATGCCGAGGAAGAGCCGGAGCGCCCCTATTTCCCGAAGGACGATCCGGCCTTCGTCAAAGCCTATTCGCCGCGCGGCGTAATCAAGTCGTCCGCCGACGGCAAGATCGAAGACACCGGGCCGCTCACGCGCAAGCGCATGGAAACTGTCGATGACGAGACGACGGGCGCCGCGATCGATTTCATGCAGCGGCAGGCGCGGGCCAACAAACCCTTCTTCACCTGGATGAACTTCACTCGCATGCACATCTTCACGCATGTTCGGCCGGAATATCGCGGCAAGAGCGGCATGCCCGGCAACGAGTATGCCGACGGCATGTGGGAGATGGACCAGAATGTAGGCAAGCTGCTGAAGATGCTCGACGATCTTAAGATCGCCGACAACACGATCGTCATCTTCACGACCGATAACGGTCCGAACGCCTTCACCTGGCCGGATGCGGCGACCACGCCGTTCCGTTCGGAGAAGGACACCAACTGGGAAGGCGCGTTCCGCGTTCCGGCGATGATTCGTTGGCCGGGCCGCGTGAAGGCCGGCGAGACAGCCAACGGCATCGTTTCGGGTCTCGACTGGTTCCCGACCCTGCTTGCCGCGGCCGGCGATACATCCGTCAAGGAACGCCTCTTAAATGGCTGGCAGCCCCAGGGCAACCCGACCACCTTCCGAGATCACCTCGATGGGTTCAATCAGCTCGACTACATCACGGGCAAGACGGACAAGAGTGCACGCAGCGAGTTCTTCTACTTCAATGACGACGGCGATCTCGTTGCCACGCGTTTTGACAACTGGAAATTCGTCTACGAGAAGCAGGAGCAGCCTGGACAAATGGATGTCTGGGCCAATCCCTTCAAGCCGCTGCGCGTTCCGAAGATGTTCAACCTGCGCATGGACCCATACGAGCATGCTGAGATCTCGGGCAGCGGTTACGACCAGTGGCGTGTGGAAAATGCCTATCTCGTTGCTCAAGGGGTTATGAGGTCGGCGGCCTTCCTCCAGACGTTTGCCGAATATCCCCCGAGCCAGCGGCCGGCGAGCTTTAGCATCGATCAGGTTCGCAGGCAGGTCGACAAGAAGGTCGACGAGTCGTTCAAGAAGCGCGGTCTCGAATAGTCGCGAGGCCCTGCGAGACAGGCCAGTGGTATCGGCCTGTCTCGCGCTGTATCCGAGGGGACTAGCGGATGGATGCTCGATCGAGCATAGGGTCTGCATCGACCGCGACCCGAGCACACCGAAAGAATCTGGATGCCGGTGCGAGCCGGAGGCTTGTCGCAGCGGCGCTGGCGTTCGTCTCGGGTGCCGCCGGCTTGGTCTATCAGGTGATCTGGATCAAGCAGCTTTCGCTCGTCGTCGGCGCTGATGTCTATGCCATCACGACCGCCGTGAGCGCCTTCTTTACCGGCCTGGCGTTGGGCGGCCTGATCTTTGGTGGAAGGGCCGACCGCGCCGGCCAGCCGGCGAAACTCTACATCGCGATCGAGATCGGCATCGGCGTAACCGGCGTCGCCACCACATTGATCCTGGCGAATATTGCGCCGGCCTTCGTGGCGATCGAGAGCACGAGCGGCTTGCTCGCATGGGCCATGGTGTTCGTTCTGGTCGGCATCGCCCCGCTTCTGATGGGTGGGACGCTACCGGTCCTTGTGCGTGCGGTGCTGCGGAATTCCGGCGATGCCGGCCGCGTCGGTGGCCGGCTGTACGCCGCCAACACGGCCGGCGCGATTCTTGGCGCTGTGCTGCCGATGTTTGTCCTCATTCCGCTGTTCGGGGTGCAGGGGACCTCGATCGCGGCGGCGACACTCAATGTCCTCGCGGCGGCGGGGGCAACGGTGCTCGGCCGGATTCCCCTGGCGTCGGCGAGGATCAAGCCTGCCGGCCGCGCGGCGGCGCATCAACCGCGCCGGGTCGGATTGGCCGTTGCCCTCTATGCCGCCGCCGGCGCAATTGCCCTCGGCTATGAGGTCGTCTGGTCCCAGTCCATCGTTCAGTTCATGAGTACGCGCAGTTTCGCGTTTTCCGTGGTGCTTGCCACGTACCTCGCGGGACTTGCGGCGGGCGCCGCGATCGTTGCGCGGGTCATCGACCGGATCCGCGATCCCTGGAGCGTCTTTGGCCTTCTGATCGCCGCCGCCGGCTTCCTGGCCTTGATCGAGATCGCGGCACTTGGCCATTGGCTCGTGGTCGCGCAGACAGCGACCGAGGCGTTCGTGCTCCGCCTTACCGAAAACCAGTTCGCCGGCATGTGCGCCCGCTTCGCGGTGGCAGCGTTCTGCATCGTATTCCTGCCGACCTTGCTGCTCGGGGCGGCCTTTCCGGTGGCGCTGCGTCTGGTGGTGCGGGATGCGCATATCGGGCAGGACGTTGGTGCCGTCGTGGCGGTCAATACGCTGGGCGGTGTGGGGGGCGCGCTTCTCACCGGCTTCGTGCTTCTGCCCTGGCTCGGGCTGGTCCACACCCTTGCATTGCTCGCAATCGGCGCCGGCCTGCTGGGTGTCTTGGCCTGCTGGGGTGGTCGCTCGAGCCGCACCGGTCTTGGACTGGCATTCGCGGTCGGCGCAGCCTGCATCGTCGCTGCGGTCGCCACGCCGTCCGACCGATTTGCCCAATTGTTGCCGGCAGCGCGGTCGGGAAAAATCATGTTCTATGAGGAGAGCCCGGGTGGGACGGTCGCGGTGGTCAATACCGGCCGCTTCCGCCGGCTCTATATCCAGGGCGTATCCAATTCCGGCGACGCGATGCCGTCGCTGCGCTATATGCGGCTGCAAGCACTCCTGCCTCTCATCATTCACAATGGCGAGCCGAAATCAGCCCTGGTGATCGGCTACGGCACGGGCATCACGGCCGGCGCTGTCTCGCAATTCCCTGCTCTCGACAGGAGGGTGGTGGGTGAGCTGCTCCCGGCGGTCCTTCGTGCGGCTCCGATATTCGACGGCACCTTCAACGCCGCGTCCGACCCGGGATTGGAAAAGCGCCTGGGCGACGGCCGTCGTCTCCTGCAGCGCGAGAGCCAGACCTACGACCTGATCACGCTGGAGCCGCCGCCGCCATCGGCGGTGGGCGTCGTCAATCTCTATTCTCGCGATTTTTATCGCCTGGCATCGTCGCGGCTGAACGACGACGGGATTGTCGCGCAGTGGTTGCCGCTGCCAACACAGAACGATGAGGACACGCGCGCACTGGTTCGCAGCTTCATCGATGTGTTTCCGTACGCGTCGCTGTGGACATCGGAGCTGCATGAAATGTTGCTCGTCGGGTCGCGCCGTCCGATTTTGTTGGATGCGGAGCGCATCAGCGCGAGATTCAATCAGCCCGAGACGTCTGCGGCGCTTTCCGCGGTCGGCGTCAACTCGGTCGCGGCGCTGATCGCAACCTGGATCACCGACCGCGACGGGCTCGTGCGCTACGCGGCGGACGCGCCGGCGGTGACGGACGACAGGCCGCGGATCGAATACGCGACATGGGTTCGTCCGGACGAGTTCAGCCGGACGATTTCGCACATCTGGCAGTACCGTAGCGAACCGCCGCTCAAGGGAGCGGACGAGCAGTTCACCGCCTCGCTGCTGAGCGAAAGGCGAGATCTTGATGCGTTCTATCGTGCCGGCCTCAGCGCCTATGCGGGCAACAGGCAGGCTTACGCGCGCGAGATGGCGAGCCTGAGCCAAGCGGCGAGGCGAAACCCCTATTACAGGTGGTTTACGGGGTCCAAGGAGCCGTAGTGCAATGTCAGACCACGCCGCAACTCAGTCAGCGGCCGCCCCGGCGCGGCGAACTGCCAAGGACTCCGCGGCGCGCGAGGCCGTGCTCGATCTCAAGGCGCGCATCGGCAGATCGGTGCTCGGGCAGGATCATCTGGTCGAGAGCATGCTGATCGGGTTGCTGGCCAACGGCAACCTTCTGATCGAAAGCCTGCCGGGACTAGCCAAGACACGCGCGGTGAAGACGCTGGCGAAGAATCTCGCCGCGGACCTGTCGCGCGTGCAGTTCACGCCGGACCTGCTGCCGTCGGACGTGACCGGCGCGGAGATCTACCTGCAGACCGAGAAGGGCGGCCAGTTCCAGTTCCAGAAGGGGCCGATCTTCGCCAACCTCGTGCTCGCGGACGAAATCAACCGCGCGCCGGCCAAGGTGCAGTCGGCGCTGCTGGAAGCGATGGAGGAACGTCAGGTCACCGTTGCCGGCAAGACCTACAAGATGCCTGACCTGTTCATGGTGCTCGCCACCGAGAATCCGATCGAGCAGGAAGGCACCTATCCGCTTCCCGAGGCGCAGCTCGACCGCTTCCTGATGCATGTCGTGATCACCTATCCCGACGAGGCGACGGAAGGCGAGATCATCAAGCTCAATCGCGCCGAGAATGCGCGGAAGCCGGAAGCCGGAGCTGCCGAGCCGCCGCCGGTGCCGCAGCAGGCGATCCTCGATGCGCGCGGCGAGCTCGACGGCATCTTCGTCTCCGACCTCGCACAGAAATATATCGTCGACCTGATCTATGCGACGCGGTTTCCCGGCCGCTACGGCGAACCCCTGAGCAAATGGATCCAGATCGGCGCCAGCCCGCGCGGCAGCCTTGCCATCGACCGCTGCGCGCGGGCGCGCGCATGGCTCGACGGGCAGGACTTCGTCACGCCCGACCACATCCGCGCCGTCATCCATGACTGTCTGCGGCATCGGCTGATCCTGAGCTACGAGGCCGTATCGCAGGGCATCAGCCCCGACCAGGTGATCGACAAGATCACCGAGCTTGTCGCTGCAGCGTGAGGGCCGTGATGACGGAGACATCAGCCAGAACGCCCGGTGTCTACGTCAGCCTCGACGATCTGATCGCGCTCGAATTCAGGGATCGCAGGGTTTCGTTCCTGCCGCGCCAGCCGGTGCATAGTCTGCTGTCGGGCCGGTTCGCCTCGCGCATGCGCGGCCGCGGGCTGAACTTCGAGGAGATCAGGGACTATCGCCCGGGCGACGATGTCCGCGAGATCGACTGGAAGGTCACGGCGCGGCTGCAGAAGCCGCATGTGCGCGTCTTCAACGAGGAGCGCGACCGTCAGGCTCTGCTCGTGGTCGATCAGCGGCTGTCGATGTTCTTCGGCAGCCGGCGCGCCATGAAGTCGGTCACCGCGGCCGAGACCGCCGCGATCGGCGCCTGGCGTGTGCTCGGCGTCGGCGACCGGATCGGCGCGATCGTCTTCAATGACAGCGATGTCGTCGAGCTGGCGGCGCGGCGCAGTCGCGCGACGGTGTTGCAGATATTGTCCACCATCGTCGCGCAGAACCAGGCGCTCGGCGTCGGCCGAGGCATCGTTCCGGCGTCAGGCATGCTCAACCGGGCGCTCGAACATGCCGAGCGGCGGACGATGCATGACGCAACCGTGATCCTGATCAGCGATTTCGATGGCGCCGATAGCGCGACGCGCCGGATGATCGGGGCGATCGCCCGGCATAACAACGTGGTCGCGGTGCTGGTCCACGATCCCTTGCAAAGCGATTTGCCGGCCTCGAGCCGGATGACCGTCACCGATGGCGAGCTGCAGATTCAGCTCGAAGTCGGCCGCGAGAGCGTCCGCAAGAGTATCGCGCAGGCGTCGCAGGAGCGGCTGCGCGGCGTATTCGCGTGGACGCGCGAGCTTGGCATTCCGGTGCTGCCGCTGAGCACAGCCGAGGAAACGGCGCCGCAAATCCGGCGTCTCCTGGGCGGGCTGCCGGCCCGGCACGGACGCGGTGGCGGTCACGCCCGAGCGGAGGCGGCTCTTGGCTGATCCCCAACCCGTCATTGTGGATCCCGTCGCGGGCCTGATCGACATCCCGCTGCCACCGTCGGTGGGCCTGCTTCCGGCGACATGGGCGTCGCGGATCGTGATCGTGCTGGTTGCCGCAGGGGTCGCCGTCGCGGCGTGGCGCCTGCTGCGACATTTCCGCGCCAACCGCTATCGGCGCGCGGCGCTCGCGGAGCTTGACCGGCTGCTGCAGACACAAGGCGGCGTCCCTGAGGGAATGGCCGCGAGCCTCGCGCTGCTGGTGCGGCAGACCGCGCTCGATGCCTTTCCGCGTGAAACCATTGCGCCACTTGCCGGCGCGGGCTGGCTTGCGTTCCTCGACCGCAGCTATGGCGGGGACGAATTCTCGCACGGCGCGGGACGGCTGGTCGCGACCGCGCCGTACGGGCGGACGACGGCGGATGCCGGCGATCTAACGGCGCTGCAGGATCTGGTGCGGCGCTGGATCAGGGGGCACCATGTTTGAGTTCGCATGGCCCTGGATGCTCGCGCTCCTGCCGCTGCCGATCCTCGTGTGGTGGCTGTTGCCGCCGTATCGCGCGCGGCAGGCGTCCGTGATGGTGCCGTTCTTCGACCGCCTTGCGGCGGCAACCGGACAGACCCCGCAGCGCGGCGCCGTCGTGCTGCAGCGGCGGCGCATCCAGATGGTGACGGCCGCATTGATCTGGGCGCTCATTGTCGCGGCGCTGGCGCGGCCGCAATGGGTCGGCGATCCCGTCACGCGCGAGGTTTCGGCGCGCGATCTCATGCTCGCGATCGACATCTCCGGCTCGATGGACCAGCGCGATTTCCGCGGCAGCGACGGCGCGGTGCTGACGCGGCTCGACGGCGTCAAGCGTGTGGTCGCGGATTTCATCGCGCGGCGGCACGGCGACCGCGTCGCGCTGGTGCTGTTCGGCACCAGGGCCTATGTGCAGGTGCCGTTCACGCAGGATCTGCAGACCGCGACCGCGCTGCTGGCGCAGACCGAGGTCGGCTTGGCCGGACAGCAGACCGCGATCGGCGACACCATTGGGCTTGCGATCAAGACCTTCGAGGCAAGCAAGGCGCGACAAAAGCTTCTCGTCCTGCTCACCGATGGCAACGATACGGCGAGCCGCGTCCCTCCGGAGCATGCCGCCGACATCGCGCGCCAGAACGGCCTCGTGATCGACACGATCGGCGTCGGCGATCCGGCCGCGACCGGCGAGAACCGCGTCGATCTCGGCGTCCTGCGGTCGGTCGCCGCCACGACCGGCGGCCATTTCTACCGTGCCGAGGACGGTGCGCAGTTGCAGGCGATCTACGCGGACATCGACCGTCTCGCGCCGGCCAAGCTCGATACGCTGTCATGGCGGCCGAAGCAGCCGCTGTTCCAGTGGCCGCTCGGCGCCGCCGTGGTGCTGTCGCTGCTGCTGTGGCTCGGCCTGTCGCTGGAAAGCGGGCTGGGACGAAGGGGAGCGATCGGCCATGCATGACGCGGCCGCGATTCCCTTCCATCTGCTGCGGCCGCTGTGGCTGCTCGCGCTGATTCCCGTCGCTGCCGTCTTCGCATGGGTGCGGTGGCGGCAGAGCCCGCAGGCGCAATGGGGCGGGGTGATCGCGCCGCATCTGCTCAACCATCTCATCGTGCAGCCGGGGGCGGGACGCGGCGTCAGCCCGCTTTATCTGGTCGCCGCCGCGCTGTCGCTTGGCATCGTCGCGTTGTCGGGCCCGACCTGGCGGCGTGAGCTGCCGCCCTTCGTCGAGGACAAGGCGCCGCTGATGATCGCGCTGTCGCTCGACGCAACGATGGGGCAGAGCGACGTCGCGCCGACGCGGCTCGAACGCGCCAAGCAGAAGATCAGGGATCTGCTTGCGGCGCGCGCCGGCGCGCGCACGGGGCTGATCGCCTATGCGGGCAGCGCGCATCTGGTGATGCCGCTGACCGACGATCGCGCCGTCATCGAACCCTTCCTCGCCGCGCTTGCCCCGGGCCTGATGCCGTCGCCCGGGAAGAACGCCGTCGCGGCGGTGGCGCTCGCCGCAGAAGCGCTCGCGACCGAAACCGTTCCCGGCACGATCCTGCTTGTCGCCGACGACGGTGGCGACGAAGAGGGAGCGGTTCGCCAGGCCGCCGGACGGAACGGCCTGGTCAAGCTGAGCGTCACGCCGAACAAGGGCGAAAGGTTCGCGCTCGGTTCGGACGTCGTACAGGTCAGCATCGACGACGCTGACATCGCGGCGCTCGAGCGCCGGATCGAAACCCGTTATCAGGCCGCGCAGGGTGACGCGTTCGGTACGCAATGGCGCGATGAGGGCTTTTGGCTGCTGCTGCCGATTGCACTGCTCAGCCTGCTCTGGTTCCGGCGCGGCACGACGGTGGCCTGGGTTGTCGCCTTCGTCTGTCTGTCGCACGTGTCGTCCGCGAGGGCGGAGGGGCCGCGCCGTTTTGCCGACCTGTGGCTGACGCCGGATCAGCAAGGACGCATCGCGTTCGATCGCGGTGACTATGCGACCGCGGCCAAGCGCTTCTCCGATCCGATGTGGCGCGGCATCGCCGCCTATCGTGCGTTCGACTTCCTGACGGCCGCGCAGGAATTTGCGCATGTCGATACGCTCGAGGGACGCTTCGCGCTGGGCAACGCCCAGGCGCAGAACCACGCCTATGAGAAGGCGATCGCCGCCTATGACGAGGTTCTGAAGATCGCGCCCGGCCACGTCGCGGCGAAGACCAACCGTGGCATCGTGGTGGCGGCGCTGAAGGCGAAAGAGGAGAAGCGGAAGAAGCAGGAGCAGGACGACAGCGCGCCGCCGGACGAGAAGGCCGACGAGATGCGGGTCGACCCGACCCAGAAGGGCGACAAGCGGATCGAGGTGAAGCCGACGGATCTCACCACGGCCGGCGCCGCCGAAGCCTGGATGCGCCAGGTCCAGACCACGCCGGCTGACTTCCTCAAGCTGAAATTCGCGATTCAGGACGCGGCGCGGCCGGCGGGGGCGAAGCCATGAGGCAGCCGCTCGCCGCCGCAGCCCTGATGCTCGGACTGCTGATGCCCTGCGCGGCACTCGCGCAGCAAAGCGTGCCGGAGCCGATCCTGCGGGTGACGATCGATCCGCCGCGCGTCGTGGTGGGGCAGGCGGCCACGCTGCGGATCGACGTGCTGGCGCCGAATTACATGACGGCGCCGCCCGAGCTGCCCGACTTCCAGGTCCGCAACGCCGTGACCCGTCAGTTGCGGAGCATCAACGAGAACGAGCAGCGGGACGGCGTCACCTATGCCGGCGTCCGGTTCGAATTCGCTATCCATCCACAGGAGCCGGGCAGCTACGCGATCGCCGGCCAGGCGATCACCATCAAATACGCCGCCGAGCCGCCGGCGACACGCGAGGCCACGCTCGCGCTGCCGCCGATCGCATTTGAGGCCTTCATCCCGGACGCGGCCTCCGCCCTGCAGCCGTTCCTGGCCGCGCGCAATCTGTCGATCGAGCAGACCGTCAACCGCTCGTCGGATCAGCTCAAGACCGGGGATGCCGTGACCCGGACCGTCACCATCAAGGCCGAAGGCATTCCGGCGATGCTGCTGCCGCCGGTGAAGTTCGCCGCGTTCGACGGGCTCAAGCTGTACCCCGCCCAGCCGTCGCTCCAGGACAAGACCGACGGGCGCACCGATGTGCTGTCCTCGGCCCGCACCGACAGCGGCGTCTACATGCTCGAGAAGGCCGGCGATTACGTGCTGCCGCCGATCGACCTGCGCTGGTGGAACATCGACGCGCAGCGCATCGATGTGGCGCATCTCGACCCGGTGACGCTGCACGTGGAGGCGAACCCCGCAGCCGGCGGTGCGTCGTCAATCGGCAGCTCCGGCGCACGCCGGTCATGGGGTGCGCTGCGCGATGTCATCGCCGATCACTGGAAGTCGACCGTAGCCGTGCTGCTGGCGCTTGCCGGGCTCGGCTGGCTGATGCCGCGGACGGTCCGCGCGATCGCGGCGTATCTTCGCCGGCATCGCGAAGCCTATCTACGCTCGGAAGCGTTCGCCTTCAGGGAGCTGCGGCGCGCCGCGCGCCATGGCGACGCCAAGGCGGTCTACTTCGCGCTGCTCGACTGGCTGCAGCGGTTCGAGCCGGTCGCGCCGCAGCACACGGTCGAGGCGTTCAGGGCCGTTGCCGATGATGCCGCGCTCGATGACGAGATCGGCGCGGTCGAGCGCGAGCTGTTCGCGCCGTCTGCCGGCGCGGCGCGCTGGTCACCGCGCCGTCTGCTACGCCACATCGGCGGTGCCCGGCGCAGCATACGACACGAGACGGCGCGCGCCGCAAGGCACAGGGCGCCGGGACAACTCAATCCGGTTGACGATCGTGTGCTGTCGCTCAACCGGCAGAGGAGGCCTGCGAGATGAGCCGCGATGTTGGTGCCTTTGCCGTCTCGAAGAGATTGCTGCTGATCGCGTTGATCGCCCTGCCGCTCAGCGCGCTGGCGCCGGCGCGCGCGCTGAGCCAGGTCGATCCCTTACCGTCCTGGAAAGACGGCGCGGCGAAATCGGCGATCGTCGATTTCGTCGCGCGCGTCACGACACAGGGCGGGCGAGACTTCGTGCCGCCGGCCGAGCGGATCGCGACGTTCGACAATGACGGCACGCTGTGGACCGAGCAGCCGTTCTACTTCCAGCTCGCCTTCGCGTTCGACCGCGTCAAGGCGATGGCGCCGGAGCATCCGGACTGGAAGACGCGGCAACCCTTCAAGGCGCTTATCGAGAAGGACACCAAGGCGCTGGCCGCGAGCGGCGAGAAGGGCCTCTTGCAGATCGTGATGGCGACGCATGCCGGCATGACCACCGATGCGTTCGCAAATCTGGTGCGCGACTGGCTCGCGACCGCCAGGCATCCGCGCTTCAACCGGCCGTATGACAGCCTGGTCTACCAGCCGATGCTGGAGCTACTCGCCTATCTCAGGGTCAACGGCTTCAAGACCTTTGTCGTCTCCGGCGGCGGGGTCGAATTCATGCGGCCATGGATGGAGAAGGTGTACGGCATCCCGCCGGAGCAGGTGGTCGGCTCGTCCGGCGTGGTGAAATTCCAGATCGGCGCCGACGGCAAGCCCGTCCTGATGAAAGAAGCCAAGGTCGAGTTCATCGATGACGGCCCGGGCAAGCCGGTCGGCATCAACCGGTTCATCGGCCGCCGTCCGATCTTCGCGTTCGGCAACTCCGATGGCGATCTGCAGATGCTGCAATGGACCATGGCGGGATCGGGCACGCGCTTCGCCGGCATCGTGCATCATACCGACGAGGTTCGCGAATACGCCTACGACCGGCAATCGAAGGTCGGCAAGCTCGACAAGGCGCTCGACGCAGCTGCCGCGGGCGGCTGGACCGTGGTCGACATGAAGCAGGACTGGAAGGAGATCTTTCCGCCTCTAACCGGCGCCGCGACGGAGGCGAAGCCATGAGCGGCTACGACATCTTCGCCTGGATCGTGCTCGTCATCCTGGTCGCGAGCGCGATCGGCGTGTTCTGCATCGCCGGCTGGCTGCCCGGGCACATCGCGAAATCGCGCAACCACCCCCATGCGCAGGCCGTGATGGTCGCCGGCTGGATCACCCTGATCTGCGGCTTTGCGCTGTGGCCGCTCGCGTTCATCTGGGCCTATGTCGATGTGCCGGCGCCCCGCCGGACGGGAGATGCGTGATGGGTGTCGCGATCTTCAACGTCTATCTGGCGTTGCTGTTCCTCTTGGTGCATTTCAAGATCGTGCGCTTCAACCTGTTCTGGAAGGCGTCTCCCTTCATCGTGCTGGTGCTGCTGCTGTTCGGCCTGCTGGTGCCGATGGGCTGGGGCGCGCCGCAAGGCTCGGCGCTGGTGGTGCGCAACGCGGTGTCGATCGTGCCCGACGTCGCCGGCGAGGTGACCGAGGTGCCCGTCGTCGCCAACGTGCCGCTGAAGGCCGGCGACGTTCTGTTCAAGATCGATCCGACGCCTTATGACGCACAGGTCAAGGCGATCACGGCGCAGCTCAAGCTGTCGAAGACGCGGCTGGCGCAGATGACGACGCTCTATGAGCGCGATGCGGGGCGCGGCTTCGACGTCGAGCAGCGGCAGTCCGAAGTCGATCAGCTCAGCGGCCAGCTCGAAGCCGCGCAGTGGAACAGCGACAAGACGGTGGTACGCGCGCCGGCCGACGGCTACGTCACCAACCTCGCGCTGCGCAAGGGCGCGCGGGTCGCGAACCTGCCGCTGTCGCCGGTGATGGCGTTCATCGACACTTCGAACACCATCATCGGCGTCGAGATCAACCAGATCGATGCGCGCTACGTTGCGCCCGGGCAGGAGGTCGAGGTGACCTTCAAGTTCGCGCCCGGGCAGATCTACTCGGGGAAGGTCGAAAGCGTGCTGCAGGCGGTCGCGACCGGCCAGGCCACGACCTCGGGCACCGCCGTCCTCCCGAAGGCGATCGAGGCGGTGCCGTTTGTCGTGCGCGTCAAGCTCGACGATGCCGCGTTCGCCAACCGCCTGCCGGCCGGCTCGACCGGAACGGCGGCGATCTACACCGACCATCTGAAGCCGACCCACGTCGTGCGCCGCGTGATCCTGCGGCAGCTCGCGATCGTCAATTATGTGAATCCGTTTTGAGTGATGGAGATTGTCATGAAGCCATTGATCGCCGGAGGACTTGCGCTGATGATGTCGACTGCATCGGCGTATGCCCAAACGCCGTCCAGCGATGATCTGAATCGCCGCCTGATCGAACGCCGCGCTGTCGAGGCCGTGATCTGGGGCATTCCCGCGGTCAACACCGATCTGATGCGGCAGGAGATGCTGACCAGGACGCCGGGCAAGGTGGGGCAGGTGATCTATTGGGGGCGTCCGCTTGATTGGCACAACCAGACGCTGACGCCGAATCCGGACGCGCTGTACTTCATGACGTTCTTCGACACGCGGAATGGTCCGATCGTGCTCGATCTCCCGCCTGGCGATGCGAACGGTTCATTCAACGGCAATATCGTCACGGTATGGCAGATGCCGCTCGAGGATGCCGGCCTGCTCGGCGTCGACAAGGGTGCCGGCGGCAAGTTCCTGATTCTGCCGCCGGGCTACAACGGCCCGAAGCCCGACGGCTACATCGCGCTGCAGTCCGACACGTTCGGCGGCTACATGCTTCTGCGCTCCAACCTCAAGAGCCACGGCGATGCCGACGTCCAGGCCGCGATCGCCTACGGCAAGCGCATGAAGGTCTATCCCCTGGCGCAGGCGGCCAGCCCGCCGCCGATGGTGTTCAGCGACGTGAAGGACACCGATTTCGATTCCACCATTCGCTACGACGCGGCTTTCTTCGAGCATCTGAACCGGATCGTACAGGACGAGCCGTGGATCGACCGGGATCGGGTGATGATCGATAGCCTCAAGTCGATCGGCATCGAGAAGGGAAGGCCGTTCGCTCCGTCCGAGGCGATGAAGACGGTGCTTGCTTCGGCGGCGAAGGAGGCGGGTGCCTGGCTGGCGGCGAAATACGACGCCGGCCTGCCGCCGTTCTTCTCTGAGACCAGCCGCTGGACGTTCCCGGCGCCGCCGGACGTCGTCAAGGCCTACTCCGACGGGTTCGCCGATCTGAACGCATACCCGACCGACAGCCGCGCTCTCGCTTACAGCTACGCCTATATCGGCATCAAGCGCCTGGGCGCCGGTCAGTTCTATGCGATCTCGATCCGCGACAAGGCGGGCGATGCCTTCGACGGCAGCAAGACATACCGCCTCAACGTCCCGGCCAATGTTCCGGTCGAACAATACTGGTCGGTGACCGCCTACGATCGCGCGACCCATGCCTTAATCAAGAACGTCGCTCGGGCCAGCCGGTCCTCGCAAATCCCCGACCTGAAGAAGAACCCGGATGGCTCAGTCGACATCTATATCGGGCCGGCGGCTCCGGCCGGGCAGGAGACGAACTGGCTGCCGACCGACCCCGCGCGCAAGTTCGAGCTGATGGCGCGCTTCTACGCGCCGAAGAAGGAATTTTTCGACAAGGTGTGGAAGTTGCCCGACGTGGAAAAAATCAATGCCACGGTCGGAAATGGAGCGAAGCAGTGAAGCTCAGATATCTGTTGACCGGTGTCCTTTGCCTCGCGGGCCAGAGCGCATCGCTCGCGCAATCGCCGGTGCCCGTCACGGTCGACAATTTTGCCCGTGCCGAGTCCGATCTCTATCTGGGCAATCTCGCCAAGGGGGTCGGCCTCGGAAAGCTCAACCATCGCCGCGAGCCGGCCAGCATCGACAACCAGACCGTCATCCGGCTCAACCGCGATACGCTCTATACATCAGGGGTGTTCGACCTCGACGCCGGGCCGGTGACGATCACGATGCCGGACCCTGGCAAGCGCTATATGGCACTGCAGGTGATCAGCGAGGATCATTATGTGCCCGCGGTCTATTACGGTGCCGGCAAGCGCACGCTGACGCGCGACAACGTCGGCACGCGCTACGCGGTGGTCGGAATTCGGACGCTCGTCAATCCAAACGATCCGAAGGATCTCGAACAGGTCCACGCGCTGCAGGATGCCATCAAGGTCAGCCAGAAAGGTACCGGCAAGCTCGAACTTCCGAACTGGGACCCCGCCAGCCAGAAAGCCATTCGCGAAGCGCTGCTTGCGCTCAATGATTACACCGGAGGCTTTGCGCATGCTTTCGGACCCAAGGGGCACGTCGATCCTGTCAGGCATCTGATCGGCACGGCCGCCGGCTGGGGCGGCAATCCCGACAAGGACGCCACCTATCTGAGCATCACGCCTACGAAGAATGATGGCACGACGGTCTACAAGCTGACCGTCCGCGACGTCCCTGTCGACGCGTTCTGGTCGATCAGCGTCTACAACGCCAAGGGATATTTCGAGAAGAATCCCTACGACGCCTACACGCTGAACAATATCACCGGCGCGAAGGGCCCGGACGGCTCCGTCGCGGTCCAGTTCGGCGGCTGCGACGGCAAGATCCCGAACTGCCTGCCGATCACCAAGGGCTGGAACTACACGGTCCGGCTCTACCGGCCGCGGGCGGAAATCCTGAACGGCAAATGGAAGTTTCCGGAGGCGCAGGCGGTTAACTGAAGCGCGTACGAATCCGCTACGATGCCTTGAACGAAGTGGGGAGATCAGGATGAGGATGGTCAAGAATCACAGGTGCGCCGCACTGGGCATAGCTGGCGCACTCGTACTATCGGCAGCGCCGCGCGCGGCGCTGGCCGACGCCGGCGGATTGAGCTTCTGGCTCCCCGGCGCATTCGCAAGCCTGACCGCGGCACCGGCCATGCCCGGCTGGGCGTATGAGACGATCTACATTC
The DNA here is from genome assembly GCF_054056795.1 of Bradyrhizobium sp. USDA 3315. NCBI lineage: Bacteria > Pseudomonadati > Pseudomonadota > Alphaproteobacteria > Hyphomicrobiales > Nitrobacteraceae > Bradyrhizobium > Bradyrhizobium sp. USDA 3315. The sequence goes on from NZ_JBSRYP010000001.1 coordinate 4,180,219, forward strand.
ACCTCGACCAAAGCGCCAACGCGGGCAAGAATTTCGTGATCGGCAACCGGGTGCCCGGATCGGTCGTCGCCGGTCTCAACGCGCATGCAGACGTTCTCGTGGAAGGATTTACCTACACCTGGGCCCAGTCGGTCCTTGGCGGACAGGCGGCGGTCACCTTCCTTACTGCGCCGGGAAATGTCGGTGTCGGCGTGGACGCGACGCTGACGGGGCCCCGAGGCAATACCGTCTCGGGCGTCGCAACCGACAACCGCAACACGGTCTCCGACGTCTTCTACCAGGGCACGCTGAAATGGAATCAGGGTGTCAACAACGAGATGGTCTACATCTTCGGCAACATCCCGAGCGGGACCTATGACAGCAGCCGCCTCGCCAATCTCAGCTTCGGATTCACGGCGATCGATGTCGGCGGCGCCTATACCTATCTCAATCCGGAAACCGGTCAGGAGTTCTCGGTGCTGGCGGGCGTCACCTACAACGGAATGAACAAGGATCTGCAGTACCAGAACGGCATCGACTTCCACGTCGACTGGGGACTTTCGAAGTTCGTCGCCAAGAATGTGCATGTCGGTGTCGCCGGCTACTATTTCCAGCAGCTCACCGGAGACAGCGGTGCCGGCGCGAAGCTCGGTGATTTCAAGGGACGCGTCGCCGGCATCGGCCCGCAGGTCGGCTTCATCTTTCCGGTGGCCGACGGCTACCAGGGCTATCTGAACCTTCGTGGCTACAAGGATTTTGCCGCCGAGAATCGGCCGGAAGGGTGGACGGCCTGGGTGACGTTCCAGCTCTCGCCGGCCGCGCCGGCTGCTACACCGACCAAGCCGATCGTGCGCAAATATTAGCGGAGGCGAACGACGAGCTCGATGAGTGATGCGCGCGAGACCGGCCGGGGGCCGGTTCGTATCGGCTTCCGTACATCGATCATCACGGTGGTCATCGCCGCGGTGCTGGTGGTCGGACTGACGCTGGTCTATCTCAGCTTCAGGTGGGTCTCGTCGATCACGCAGATGGCTGCGAGTACCTTCATCGACAAGGTGGGGCAAATCGGCGCCTATCGCATCGACGCGCAGTTCAAGAATGTGCGCGACAACCTCGAGATCCTGGCGGGAATTCCGGCCATCCAGGAGGCCGACGTCGCCGACAATGTCAGGCTCTACGCCCTGCTGGCCTCGATGCTGCGCAACAATCCGCAGATCTTCAACCTCTATGTCGGCTATGAAGACGGCTCCTTCCTTGAGATGGACGTCATCGATCGCGCCAAGCCGCAATTCCGCACGGCGCTGAATGTCGCCGCGGATGCTGTCTACCGCGTCGTCGTCATTGCCGGCTCCGGGGCGGCCGCCGCGGCGCCGGTGACGCTGTTCCTGTCGGAAAACCTGACCCAGGTCGCGAAGGTGGCGGGGCCGCACAGCTACGACCCGCGGCAGCGTCCCTGGTATGTCGATGCCCTCAAGGATCGCAAGACGCTGCTCACCGGGCCTTATGTGTTCTACGCGACCGGGGAGCCCGGCTACACGCTGCGCACGCCGCTCAGGGAGGGCCGCCGCGGGGTGGTGGCCGCCGACCTGCTGCTCAATCGCCTCGAGGAGATGCTGAGCCCGGCAAAAGCTCGGAAAATCCGGGCTGGCCTTCCTGTTCAACGACGCCGACCGTATCGTCGGGCATCCCGAGATGCGCGAGCTGATGACGGAACGCAGCGACGCATTGCCCCGGATCGACGTCCTCAAGCTTCCCGGCCTGTCCGCGGCGATCCAGGTCTGGCGCACCGACGGGCTCGCCCAGCAGTTCTTCACCGATGCCGACGGACGGACCCTCGTCGCGGCCTTTCACCGCATCGAGACGGCCGGTGCGGCCAACATCCACCTCGCGGTGGTCGCCCCGCTCGACGAGTTTTTTGCCAAGATCATCTCGGAGCGGCGCGCCCTGTTCGCCGTCGCGCTCGGCTTTGTGATCGCGATGCTGCCGTTCGCGTTCTGGCTCGGCTCGCTGCTCGCCCGATCGCTGCGCGAGCTGGCGCGGCAGACCGACGAGATCCAGCGCTTTCAGCTCGCCGACCGGCCGCGGATGCAATCGGCCATCGACGAGATCGATGAACTGGGCCGCTCGGTGTTTACGATGCGCACCGTCGTACGCAACTTCTCAAGCTTCATTCCGCAGCCGATCGTCCGTCAGCTGATGCAGTCCGGAGCCTCGTTGCAGCTCGGCGGCATCAGGCGCGAGGTCACGGTTCTCTTCACCGACGTCGCCGACTTCACCGCGAAGACCGAGAAGGCGGACCCGTCGCAGGTCATGATCTTCACCTCGCGTTATTTCGCCGCGATGTCGGAGGCGATCATGAAGCACCATGGCACCATCGACAAGTTCATCGGCGATGCCGTGATGGCGCTGTGGAACGCGCCGGACGAGGATCCCGACCACGTCGTTCATGCCTGCGAGGCCGTGCTGGACTGCATTCAGCGCAATGCCGAGCTCAACCGGGCTTTCCGCAGCGAAGGCTGGCCGGCCTATGGCACGCGGTTCGGCCTGCATCTCGGCGATGCCGTGGTCGGCAATGTCGGCTCCGCCGCCCGCATGAGCTACACCGCGCTCGGCGCCACCATCAATCTGGCCTCGCGTCTCGAAGGCCTCAACAAGAACTACGGCACGCAGGTCCTGGTGAGTGCAGCCGTGAAGGCGCGTGCCGAACACAGATTCGCGTTCCGCAGCGTCGACCAGATCCGGCCGAAGGGCTTTGCCGACGCGATCACGGTCTACGAGCTGTGCGGCGAACGCGGCGATTCGGAGCTGACGTTCTGCGCGCGCTGGGAAGCCGTCTACAGTTCGATCCGGTACGCGGAGCCCGCCGCGGCGGCGCTGCGCATTGCTGATTTCCTGGTCGAGTACCCCTGGGATTGCGTCGCGCAATACCACGCTGAACGGCTGCGCAATGCGGTTCTGCAACCGTTGCTTGATCTACCCGTGCCCTGAGATGCAGGGTGAGGAATTTTGATCCGACCTCGATCTTCCAGGGCCGCTTCGGTCATCGATCGGGTCGCGCGATCGCCGATGCGATCGTTTCGGCCGCCCGCGCAACAGGGGCGCGTAACGCCGGTGGCTAGGCCGCCATCAGTTGCTGAAGCGCAACAGCTTGCTCACGGGTCTGGAATGCGATGGCGGTGTGGGTAAAGCCCGACGAGGCCTGGGTCTGCGCGATATGATTGAGGACCTCGTTGCCCTTGACCACGTGAAGATCCATTCCCTGGCCGGCCGGGAAAATCCCCAGAACGACGTCGTAGGCCTCGATGATGGCCTTCAAGGCGCCACCCTTGTCTTCCGACGCGTCGATAAAGATACGAACATCCGCGGCGATACTACGAAGTTCGTCAAAGTCGATCACTGGAAGTCTCCCATACGCAACTCACTGATCGATCCTAGCTACAACTTGCTTACTGAAACATAAATTACGCGGGGTTCCTCACCGGACAAGTGTCGCTAGGCGCCGGTCGGCGGCCTCCGCTTCGCAATGCGTTTGACCGGCGCATGGGCCGGCACGGCATTCGAGGTCTGGTCGGCCATGTGGGGAATGCGGTGCTCGATATGCGCCACGACCCGGAAGAAACTCTCCAGCGCCTTGGCGTCGAGACCGGCCGTGAGGTTGCTGTGCCGGCGCAGGATTTCATCCAGACTGCGGTCGAGCAGCGCCACGCCCTGCGATGTCAGCCGGATCTCGGTCCGGTTCCGGGCGCTGCCTCGCACCGGCGTCAGCTCGATCAGGCCCTTTTTCTTCAGCGAGGTCGTCTCGCGGCTGACGACGGCCTTGTCCAGTTGCGCATTGGTCCAGATGTCGTAGGCGCTTGCCGGCTCATGCTCCCTGAGAAAGGACAGCACCCGCCATTCCGCGAGCGATACGCCGTAAGCCTGCGGGAAGAAGGCATTGGCATTGGCGCGCAACTTCGCGACCAGGCTGGACAGCACCGTGGGTACGTAGCGCTCGAAATCGATCACCAGTTCCGAGCGCGCATCCTCTTGGGCGGCGCGGCGCGGGGCAGGGGTCTTGGTACGGTTTGTGGCGGTCCGACTGCTCATTCTTTCACGAGTTGGGTGCGTGCGATCAAGACCAACGCCGCCGCGAGCAGGAGAACGCCTGTTACCACGAGGAAGCCGGTGGTGAAGTTGCCCGAGGCATCCTTGGCGCGTCCGATCACGATCGGGATGGTGGCGCCTCCGATGCTGCCGATGGTGCTGACCAGGCCGATCGCGCCCGGCGCGCTCTGCCGCGACATGTAGGACTGGGGAATAGTCCAGAACACGGCCTGCGTACCATAGACACCGACATTGGCAACCATGAATCCGATGATGATCCAAACCGGCGATGTTGAAAAGGCCGCCATCGCGAAGCCGGCCGCTGCGATCACGAAGGTCATGGCCGCATAATAGAAGCGCTCACCGATATGGTCGGAGTGCCGCGACAACGCGATCATGCCGATCAGGCCGGCGACGGGCGGGATCGCGGTCACGAAACCGACCTGTGAATTCGGCAGCCCGAACGACTTGATGATTTGCGGCAGCCAGGGAAACAGCGAAGCCAGGCCACAGAACAGGCCGAAATTGCACAGGCCGAACAGCAGCACCATCGGCTTGGTGATGGTCCGGAGCACGCCTTCGGCATGCACCACCCCGGTCGCCTTGGCGTCGCGCTCCAGCGCGCTGGTCAGCCAGTTGCGCTGCGCCGTCGACAGCCAGCTCGCCTGATGCGGGCGGTCGGTCAGATAGAAGATGCCGACGATCCCGAGAATGACGGGCGGCAGGCCTTCGAGAATGAACAGCCATTTCCAGCCCGAGATGCCGAACACCCCGTTCAGCTCGAGGATCGCGCCGGAGATCAGCGAGGCGAAGATATAGGAGATCGGCACCGCATAGTTGAACATCGCGTTGTAGCGGGCGCGGTAGCTGAACGGAAACCAGAGGCTCAGCAGCAGCATCACGCCGGGAAACAGGCCGGACTCGGCAAAGCCGAGGAAGCCGCGGAATGCATAGAGGCTGAGCGGGCCCTGCGTGAATGCCATCAGCATCGTGGCGATGCCCCACAGGATCGCGATCCGCGTCAGCGTGATGCGCGCGCCGTATTTGCTGAGGATGAGATTGCTCGGGATCTCGAAGATCGAATAGGTGAAGTACATGATGCCGACCGCGATGCCGAACTTCTCGGCATTGAGCCCGAGCTCCTTGTTCATCTGCAGCGCGGCAAAGGAGATGTTTCCGCGGTCGAGAATGGCGAGGAAGTACATCGCCATGACGAACCACATCAGGCGCAGCGCGACCTTGCGGATTGTGGTGCGTTCGATCTGCGGATCGGCGGTCGTCATCGCCGCCTTGTCCATCACGACTTCGGTCATCCCTGTTTCCCCCGATTCTCGATTTTTGATGGTTCTCTTATGCGGGCAGGCAGACTTCGAGCCTGTCACCCGCCACGCGTACCGGATAGGTCCGGATGTCGATCTCGACCGGGCTGGTCAGCGCCTCGCCGGTCCTGATGTCGAAGCGGCCCATATGCAGCGGGCATTCGATCTCGCAGCCCTCCAGAATGCCGTCGGACAGCAGCGCCTCCGCATGCGTGCAGATGTTGCTCGTGGCGTAGTACTCATTGCCGACGCGATAGAGCGCGATGTGGTGGCGGCCGATTTCGATGCCGTACGGCTCGCCTTCGTTCAGCGCGCTGAGTGCGGCCGCTTCGTGCCAGGTTCCCTGATCGTCCGTCATGTGCCTCTCAAATGCTGTAGAAATCGAGCGCGGTCGGGACGCGGTCGTTGACCAGCGTGATGACCTTGCGCGCGATCTTCCAGGTCTCGCCGTCACGCCGCAGCGTGTGCTCATAGCGCCCGTGCCGCAGATGCTCCTTGGCCATGCGCGGGTCGTAGACGTGGACCGAGAACACCGAATGGCAGGTGATCTGATCAGCGCCGGTTTCCGACGCTTCCAGGTTCGAGATCTGGTGCACGGTGCGCGGCAGCGGCAGCGCGGTGATCGATTTGCGCGACTCGATGCGCGCGATCCGCTCTTCCAGTCCGCGCCGCGCATCGTGGTAGAGCAACGAGACCTGCGTGTCGGGATCATTGGTGGTGGTGTATTCGTCGAGCCAGGCCGGCACCCAATAGACGGCGTCCTCGCTGTACATCGCGACCCAGTCGGCCCATTCGCCGGTGTCGAGCAGGCGGGCCTCGCGGAAGATGACCGCGGCTGCGACCGCGCGGGCATCGGTTTCCCTGATTGCGTTGGCCGCCATCACGCCGTCTCCCCGGCGGCGTGCTGCAGCAGCCTGCGCCACTCGCGATATCCGGGATGGAAATTCGTCTCGCCGCCGAAGCTGGTGGGACCGAACGACCATTCGGTTGGGGTGATGCCGAGCTCGCGCGTGTGCGCGCTCTCGCCGTGGCCGACCTCCGCGACGCCGCGCAGATAACCTTGCGTGGGCGCGGCGGTCGTCGCGTCGTAGCCGGTCTGGCAGAACTCATACATGACGTTGTCGTCCGAGCTTGCCAGCCCGGAGGCATTGAAGAAATCTTCGTAGTTGCGAATGCGAAGCGTGCGCGCCGCGGCGCTTTCGCCGACCGGAGCAAGGCAATGCGACACCATCTCGGTCTTGTCGGGTGCCAGCGGCCGCCAGGTTCGCACCTGCGCCGACAGGATGTCGATGACCTGCAGGTTCGGAAAAATCGTGAGGTTGCGCTGGCGCAGCATCCATTTGGCGCGGGTGCTGCCGACGCGCTGCCGCACCGCGTCGAGACGCGCCGGATCCATGCCGAGCGGCCGGCCATAGAGCTGCGTGCGCTTGATCGACCAGTTGACGGCGTGGCCGTAATCGAAGCTGAAGCTGCCTTGCCCTTCCTGCTCGCCTTCCGGCTCGACGGTGAATCCGGCATCCGGACCGGCGCTTGCATTGCGCTTCTTCAGGATATCGACGTAGGAGCTGTGCGTGGTCGCGAAGTGATAGTAGTCGAGACCGTTCTCGAACTGCAGCTTCCAGTTTCCATCAAACGTGTAGGTGCTGGCGCCCGGCACGAACTCGACCTCACCGCTGTCGCTCTGATCGATGATGAGGTCGAGGAACGCGCGGGTGTCGCCGAGAAATTCCTCCAGCGCCGGAACGTCGGCGGAGAGGCTCGCGAACAGGAATCCGCGATACGAGCCCAGCCGCGCGACCGGAAGAAGGTCGTGATTGCTGTTCGAGAAGGACGGCGGATATTGGCCGCTCGCTTCCTCCGTCACGGAGATGTTGCGCCCGCCCGAGTCGTAGGCCCAGCCGTGATAGCGGCAGACATGGAATTTCTGCCGGCCCTGCTTGAACGGGCAGACGATCGTTCCGCGATGCCGGCAGGTGTTGAGGAAGGCGCCGACTTTGCCCTCAGTGCTCCGCATCACCAGGATTGGATGACGGCCGATATGGGTGGTGACGAAGTCGTTGGGACGGGCGACCTGGGATTCCAAGCCGATGAAATTCCACGTGGCCTCGAAGATATATCGCAGTTCGGCGTCGAACACGTCCGGATCGGTGAATATCCGGCGATCGACTTCAAAGATGCGTTCGCCGGGGCGGTCGTCGATGAGCCGGGAAATCTCGCTCAGCCTTGCCGCATGGGTCTGCGAAGCAGCGTTCATAACGTCCTCCCTTCGACTAACCGCCGGCCGCGAAAAGTCGCCCGCAGAGCCGCTCACGGCTCGCGTCTTTTCACGGCGGGAACAGCCGGCTTGATCGCCAATCTTGGAATGACTCTATAGTTGTCATGACAACTATGGTCAAGACGGATTGGCGGGCCGGGAAGTCGGAGCCGGACGCGGTGGACGGGCCGACCGTCTGGAACGGGCGGCCGGATGCAGCGAATGAGGCCCGCGCGTACAGCGCGGAATCAGCCGATCGTTTGGAGTGGCGTACTCAGGTCTTGCGCGCCGGTGCAGTCAGGATAATTCCCTCATCGATCAGGGCGCGACAGATCTTCTTCAAGGCGGCAATCGCTTCACGCGTGGCCCGGCTCACGGGCCGTCCGCGCGGCAGCGCCAGCACGCGCTCGGCGCGCATCCACGGCAACAGCGCCGCCGACAGCACGCCGGCAGCCACCTCCTGGTGAATGCCGGAGAATGGTAGCAGCGCGTAGCCGAGGCCAGATGCCACCATGCGTTTCATCGGTGTGCTGTTGTCGACCCGCACCGCGCAGAGCATGGTTGACGGGAATGGGTTGCGGCTGAGCGGGGCCACCGCGGATGGCAGGGCGTCGAATTCCTTGCGGGTCAGCCGGCCGCGCTTCAGCAGCGGGTCGCGCGACGGTCCGATCAGGAACACCTGTTCGACGACCAGCGTCTCATAGTCGAGATGGTCGTTGGGGGATGGCGTCGTCACGATCGCCAGATCGAGTTCACCACGCAGCAGGCGTTCGGACGCGTTCTCAGTCAGGCCCTCGCTCAGTTCGAGCCTCACGCGTGGAAACTGCCTTACGAAGGTCTGGGCCAGCGGCGGGTAGAGGATATCGCCGAGGCTCGGCGGCGCACCGATCCGCACCGTACCGCTCGGCTCGCGGTTTTCCGTACGCACTTCGGCCTTGATGTCGTCGATGGTACCGAGCAGCCAGCGCCCGCGCGCGAGCAGCACCTTGCCGGATTCCGTGACCGAGACACCGCGCGCGCCGCGTTCGAGCAAGGCGCCGCCCAATTCCTCCTCGAGTTCCTTGACGTGGCGGCTGAGTGCCGACTGGGCGACGTTCAGCGTGCTCGCTGCGGCGGCAAAGCCGCCACGCTCGGCGACGGCGACGAAATAGCGGATCTGCCGCAGGTCCATGACGGGCGCTCCATCTCAAATCGAGATGGATACCATATCAAACATATTCTTGTGAGATACCAAAAAAGGCGCAGTCTCCTCGCAACGATCAAACGGAGGAGAGACGAGGATGGGCATCGCCACCGATGAGGCACGCCAGACGTCCGTATTCATTGCCGGCGGCGGGCCGGTCGGCCTTGCGATGTCGCTGCTGCTCGATCGCTTCGGCATCGACTGCGTGGTGGTCGAGAAGAGCCCGACGACGACGGATCATCCCAAGTCGCGCGGCTGCTGGGTCCGCACCATGGAGATCTTCCGGCAGTGGGGGATCGAGCAGGCGATCCGCGACCGCGGTCTGCAGGACAATTCCGACATGTTCGTGTTCCTCGACAGCATCGCGGGCCACGAGTTCGGCCGCACCCGTCCCGAACCGAATGTCGGTCATACCCCCGCCTGGAAGAGCCTGGTCGCCCAGGACGCCGTCGAGGAGGAAATCCTGCGGGTGGTCGAAAAGTCCAAACACGCCACGGTCCTGTTCAACACGGCCTGTGAATCGTTCGAGGAGACCAACAGCGGCGTCAACGTCACGACACGTTGCGAAAAGACCGGCGAGGTGACGCGATGGATGGCGACTTACCTGATCGCCGCCGATGGCGCGGGCAGCCAGACGCGGCGCAGCGCCGGGATCGAGATGGTCGGGCCCTCGACGCTTGCGGTGATGTCGAACGAGTATTGGCGTGCCGATCTGTCGCGGCTGCCGATCGCGCGCGAGGCCGCCGGCTTCATCATCGTCCCGGACAAGCCCGACCTGCCGCGCGCCGGCATCCTGAACACCAATGGCCGGGATCGCTGGCTGACCGTGACGCAAATCGGCCTGACCAAGGACGATCGCGAGCGGCCTTGGACCGACCAGGAGTTCATCGAGATCGCGCGCGGCCATGTCGGCATTCCCGATCTCGATGTCACGCTTTTGAACCGCTCGATCTGGCGGGTCAGCATGCAGGTGGCCGAGACCTTTCGAAAGGGCCGGGTGTTTCTGGTCGGCGACTGCGCACACCGCTTTCCGCCGACCGGCGGTTTCGGCCTGAACTCCGGCGTTCAGGACGCGCATAACCTCGCGTGGAAACTGGCCTTCGTGCTGAAGGGCTTTGCGAACGAAAAGCTGCTCGACAGCTATTCCAGCGAGCGACGTCCGATCGCGCAATCCAATGCCAATTTCAGCTACGGCAATCGGCTGAGATTCGGGCTGACCGATGACGCCGTGCGATCGCGCGATCCGGACCGGATCAGGTTCTGGATCAACGACATGGACAATCACCTGCACAGCATCGGGCAGAACCTCGGCCACAATTACGAGGAGGGCGCGGTGATCCCCGATGGCACCGTCGCGAAGGCCTTGAACTCCCGCTACTACACGCCGACGGATCGTCCCGGCGCGCGATTTCCGCATATGTGGCTCGAACCTTCGCGCAAGAAATCGACGCTCGACTGGTTCGACAAGCAGTTCACCGTCGTCACGGGGCCGCTCGGCGGCGAGTGGCTGGAGGCGGGGAAGCAGGTGTCGGAGAAGACCGCCTTGCCGCTGTCGCTGAAACAGTTGCCGTCGGCCGATCCGGCGGACGGATTCCAACTGGGCATGCGCGGCGCCGTGCTGGTGCGCCCCGATGGACACGTGGCCTGGCGAATGCCGTGGCTGCCGTCGGATCCGGCGAAGGAATTGGCCGGCGCGCTTTCAACGCTGCTGCATTAGCGGGGACCCCGATGCAATCGTTCGAGTCCAACGGCGTCGTCACGGCGTTTGAGAAAACCGGGCGCGGCGAGCCGATCGTGCTGCTGCATGGCGGCGAGGCCGATCATGCGATGTTCGACGGCCTTGCGCCTGTCCTTGCGGCGAACTTCACGGTGATCGCCTATGACCAGCGCGACTCCGGTGCCACCCGAAACCCTCCGTCGTCCTATTCGCTGGCCGATTTGGCCGACGACGCCGCGGCCTTGGTCGGAGGGCTCGGTTACGATCGTGCCCATGTCTTCGGAACCTCGCTGGGTGGGCAGATCGCGCAGGTGCTGGCGGCCCGTCATCCCGATCGCATCGACCGCCTGATCCTGAGCAGCACCTGGAAGGTCAACAGAAGTCCACTCGACGTCAATGCGGATGTGTTCCGCAAGCTCGCTTCCTGGCGCGCGGATACCATCGCCAATGCGTCGAAGATTTCCGAATTCTTCTTTCCGCCGGCATACCTGCGCACGAGGCCTGAGCTGATCGAGATCTTCCGTGGCTCGAGCCGCGACGAGGGACAGAAGGCGCGCCGCGCCGCCTTGCTTGCGCAGCCTGTCGCCGCCGATCTGACCGGCTTCGATCGCCCGACGCTCTTGCTGGCGGGCGGTGATGACCGCCTGATCCCGAATGTCGAAACATTTGCGCTCGCCCGCGATCTTGCGCGCGTCGAGACGAGGACCATCGCAGGCGTCGGCCATGTCGCGTCGATCCAGGCCCCCGAGCGGGTGGCGGAGGCGGTGACGGCATTTCTGAATTCAAACGAGAAGGCGGCTTGACAACAACAGGGGGAGACCATGGCGGAGCAAACGAGCGCAGTGCCGTTCGACGAAGCGCCGGTAACGACGCGCTATTGGCTATCGATCATCATCTTCGCCGTCACCGGCGTGGTCGATTTCTTCGATTTCTTTGTGGTCGGCTTCCTGGTCTCGGTGCTGGCGCCGAAATGGCACCTGACGTTTGGGCAGACCTCGATCATGCTGATGAGCGCCGGCATCGGGGCGATGCTGGGGGCGTTCGTCGCGGGCGTCCTCGCGGATCGTTTCGGGCGCAAGCCGCTGGCGATATCAGGCGTTCTGCTCTGCGGCCTGACCTCGGGTGCGATTGCGTTCATTCCGGAAGACGGCTGGGTTGCGTTTGCGATCCTGCGCTTCTTCGTCGGCTTCGGCCTTGCCGCCGGCGCGGCGGCGGCGGTTCCTGCTATCGTCGAATTCGCGCCGACCCGCCATCGCACGCTGGTCACGAGTCTCGTGGTCGTCCCGGTCGCTTTTGGCGTGCTGTCGGCGTCGGTGACGGCGAGCTTCCTGCTGCCACTGGTCGGCTGGCGCGGATTGGCAGCGGTCGGATTCCTGCCGATCATCCTCGGGATTCTGACCATGATCATCATGCCGGAATCGCCGCGCTGGCTCATCAGCAAGGGCCGCGTCCGCGAGGCGCAGGCGAGCATCCGAAAACTCTATCGGGTCGGCGGCGATGAGTTTGTTCTGCCCACGCCGCCGCCGGCGAGCCCGGCGACATTTGCCGATCTCTTTGCCGAGCAGCGGCGCTTCTGGCTGACCGTCCTGATCTGGTTCGGCGCCAGCACGGCGAATTACGGTGTGTTCCTGTGGGGGCCGACGATCGTGGCGCTGCTGCTTGGCGTCTCTCCCCAGGATGCAGCCAAGATGTTCATCTATGTCAGCCTCGCCGGCGTGTTCGGCCGGACCGGCTTCGCCTTCCTCGCCCATCGGATCGGGCGCAAGCCCTGCGGCCAGTTGATGGGCTATGGCACCGCGGCGTCGCTGGCTCTCGCCGCCTATTTTCACAACGACTTTGCCGGCTCGGTGCCGCTGTTCCTGGTCTTCCTGATCGTCGGCGCCGTGTTCTTCGACGGTGGATTTTCGAACATCGGGCCCTATCCGGCGGAAATCTTCCCGGTTCAGCTGTCGGGACGCGCGGTCGGCCTTGCCCAACTCTCGAACGGGATCGGCAAGATCGTCGGTCCCCTGTGTCTCGCATTGATCGCCGGTGCTGACAATCTCGTGCATCCGAGTGCGACCGCTGCGGCGGTGATGCCGGCGTTCTGCTTTCTTGCTGGCGCGGGCCTCCTGATCGGCCTTGCCTTTACGTTCCTCGGCGTCGAGCCGCACGGGCGCCCGGTGGTTCTGTTTGGCGAAAACGCGGGCGCGAGCGCCGCACCGAAATCGCTGGCCGCAAAACCGGCAGCGGGACAGTGAAAGACGAAAGGTCATACCATGGACAACGCTTTCGACACGATTGCAACGGCGGCGCCGTTCGATACTGCAAAGCTCGATCGGTTGATGGATCAAGCGGGGCTGGACGTCCTGATCGTCACCTCGCGTCACAATGTGCAGTATCTGCTCGGTGGATATCGTTTCTTCTTCTTCGACGTCATGGAGGCAATTGGCACCAGCCGCTATCTGCCGGTGTTCGTCTATCAGAAAGGACACCCGGAAAATTCCGCCTACATCGGCAACCGCATGGAAAAATTCGAGCACGCGCTCGGACGGATATGGACGCCGGTTGTCAAGGCGGAGGCGTGGGGAATGATCGATGCGATCGGCCTCGCGATTGATCATGTGAAGAAGCTCGCGGGCTCGGCCAGGCGCGTCGGCATCGAGGCTGGCTTCCTGCCGGCCGACGCCAGGGATCATCTGTATGCCGGCCTTGGCGACGTCGAGTTCCGCGAGGCCCATTTCTCGCTGGAACGTCTGCGTGCCGTAAAGTCTCTCGCCGAACTGGACCTCATCAGAGAGGCTTCCGAACGGGTCGTCGACGCGATGATGGCCACGTTCAGTGGCTGCGCACCGGGCATGACCAAGCACGACGTCGTCGCCCGTCTGCGCCGCGAGGAGCAGGAGCGCGATCTCGTCTTCGAATATTGCCTGATTGCCGCGGGCAAGAGCCATAACCGCGCGCCTTCCAGCCAGCGTCTCGTGCAAGGCGACGTGATCTCGATCGATTCCGGCGGAAACTACCGGGGCTACATCGGTGACCTCAGCCGCATGGGCATCCTGGGTGAACCCGACAGCGAGCTGCGCGAGTTGCTACAGGAAATCGAGGACGTCCAGCAGTTGGCCCGGCGCGCGATCCGGCCGGGCGCCATGGGTGGCGACATCATCGCGGCGGGCGAGGCGGCCGTCAAAGCCTCGCCGCATCGCGCCGTGCTCGACTTCACCGCACACGGCATCGGGCTCGTCAGCCACGAAGCGCCGCGCCTGACTGCGACAGGTCCGGTGCCTTATTCGCCGTATGACGCTGATCGGCCGCTCGAACGCGGGATGGTGATCTCGATCGAGACCGCGCTGCTGCATCCGGCGCGCGGTTACGTCAAGCTCGAGGACACGCTGATAGTCTCCGAGGTGGGCTGGGAGGCGCCCGGTGACCATGGCAGGGGATGGAATTCATCGCGTCTCATGGCGTGAAGCGGTCAGCGCCCGAACTTCGGAATATTAGAAATATATCTCTGAGTTGCCCGACGTGTCAAGTGGCCCGGTCGATGCAGTGGCCCGGTCGATGCCTGGCCCGGTCGATGCCGGCCGCCGCCGGCCCCTTTGCATGGGGTTGTTTTCGATATTTTGGTAGCGGCTGTCTTTGCTTCACTCCAGCCTCCGGCCATGCGATGCTTCGAGCCGGATGTAGCGGCGGCTCCGTGCCGTCTGCTCGCCAGGTCGGCGCCGACGATGGGCAGGTGCAACCGATAAGGATTGCCTCCCATCGACAGAAGCGACCCGATGACCGCTAACGCGCTCCGCGACTACGCCCAAAGCATCCTGACCGCACGGGTCTACGACGTGGCGGTCGAGACGCCGCTCGATCCGATGCCGCGGCTCTCCGAACGATTGTCGCGCACGGTGTTGCTGAAGCGGGAAGACTTCCAGCCGATCTTCTCGTTCAAGCTTCGCGGTGCCTACAACAAGATCGTCAGGCTGCGGGACGCGCAGCGCAGGCTGGGCGTGATCTGCGCGTCGGCGGGCAATCATGCCCAGGGCGTCGCGCTGTCGGCGCGCAAGCTCGGCATTCCGGCGACGATCGTGATGCCGAGGACGACGCCCGCTATCAAGGTCGAGGCCGTCCGGCGTTTGGGCGGTGATGTTGTCCTGCATGGCGATACGTTCGACGACGCGCAAACCAAGGCCAGGGAGATCGAGGCTGCGCGTGGCTTGACCTTTGTGCATCCGTTCGACGATCCCGATGTGATCGCCGGCCAGGGAACGGTCGGGATGGAGATCCTGCGCCAGCATCCCGATCCGATCGAGGCGATCTTCGTGCCGATCGGCGGCGGCGGGCTGGCGGCCGGCGTGGCCGCTTTCGTGAAATTCCTCAGCCCGTCGATCAAGGTCGTCGGCGTCGAGCCGGCGGACGCCGCGTCGATGGCGGCCGCGCTCGCCAAGGGCAACGTCGTCGCGCTGGATCAGGTCGGACTGTTCGCCGACGGCGTCGCGGTCCGCAAGGTGGGAACCGAGACCTTCCGGCTCTGCCGCGATCTGCTCGACGAAGTCGTCACGGTGGACACCGACGCCATGTGCGCCGCCATCAAGGACATCTTCGACGACGTGCGATCGGTCGCCGAGCCCTCCGGCGCATTGGCGCTGGCCGGCCTCAAGGCCTACGCCGAGCGCGGCGCGCTCAGCGACGGAAGCCTGATTGCCGTCAACAGCGGAGCCAATCTGAATTTCGACCGGCTGCGTACCATTGCCGACCGCGCCGAGGTCGGCGAACATCGCGAGGCGCTGCTTGCCGTGACCGTGCCGGAGAAGCCGGGCAGCTATCGGCACTTCATCCGCATCCTCGGCTCGCGCGCGATCACGGAATTCAACTACCGCTTTGCCGAGACCACCGCGCCGGCGCAACTGTTCGTCGGCATCGCGCTGAGCCGCGGCGAGGTCGAGAAGCGGGAAGTCATGGAGCTGCTTCGGCGCGAAGGCTATCCGATCCTCGATCTGAGCGAGAACGAGATGGCCAAGGACCATGTGCGCTACATGGTGGGCGGTCGCGCTCCGTTGCTCAAGGACGAGGTCATCTACCGCTTCGAGTTTCCGGAGCGTCCGGGCGCGCTGCTGAAATTCCTCGAGAGCCTGGCGCCCGACTGGAATATTTCGCTGTTCCACTATCGCAATCACGGCGCCGACTATGGGCGCATCCTGGCGGGGATCGAGGTCAAGCCTCACGAGCGCGCTCGGTTCGTTCAAGCGCTGGATGCGCTCGGCTATCCCTACTGGAACGAGAGCGAAAATCCGGCCTATCGCCTGTTTCTCTCCGCCGAGAAGGGATGAAGCGCCGAGCGGCTCTGTCGACCAGCGGTCAGCGATCGGCCGTCAATTGCTGGCGATAGCGCTCGGCGTCCCAATTCAGCAGCGCATGCTCGTTCTCTGCCGTCAGATAATTGACCCGTGCGGTCAGGGGCAGGCGGCAGGTGACCAGTGCGAGGCAGCTCAGCATGGCCTCCGCGCCGTCGCTCGCATCGTCGCGGATAAGGCTGCCGAGGTCGGGGACGAGGAGGGCAACCGGCGGCGGCAGTCCGTTCGCAGTGGTCTGTGCGATCATGGCGCTCAGCTTCTCGCGATGCTCCAGGACCGGCAGGCCCGGGCCAAGGAAGACGACGTGATCAGGATACAACGAGCCGCTGGTCGCGATCGCGCGGCTGTAGCGGTCGGTGGCAATGTCGTGGCCGCGAGGATCCCGCGGCAGGCGATAGTTGGTGCCCACGCAGATCGTGCGGAGCGCGTCATGATCTGCCGCCGGCGCGCTACGCTGCTCGAGGGCGAGACGTTGCTCGACCTCGGCGACCAAAGCCTCGGCGGCGTCGCAGCTAGCCGCACCGACCACCAGGCCGTGATTGCCGAGGATCAGAACGTCCACCGTATCATCGGCGATCGCCGCGCTAACCGCGCGCGCGAGCGGCAGCCCCGGGTGATGATAGTCGAGGTAACGCCACGCCAGTCCGTCCAGGCGCCGGGCAAATTCGTCGCGGGCGTCGGTGCGCACCGCCCATGCGATGGTGTTGACGGAATGGACGTGCAGCACGATCCGCTGCGGCATCAGCGCATGCAGCGAGGTCTCGATCGAGGCGCGCAGCGTCGTCCCGGCGTTCGGCGCCAGCGGCACGCGTTCGTCGCCATGCATCAGCGCCGCGCGCGCGGCCGACAACGCGACCGGCACGAAAATCTCCTTGTCCTCGGCATCGGCGAGCCAGGTGCCTGACGCCTTCACCCACAGCACGTCGCCATCCTTGACCGACGAGTTGCCGCCGGCGCCTTGCACCAGCAGGATATTCCTGCCGACGCGTGCCGACATGCGGCGCAGTTCATCCAGCATTTGAGGCGGTCGCATCGGGGCTGTTCTCACCAGGTCAGATGGTCCATCGTCCAGTGCGGCATCCGCGCCGCGGTGCCGGCCACGGTCTTGATCGCCCGCGGCAGATCGCTCGCCTGCGCAAGCGTCGCGCGGTGGGCGCCGGAGCCGATCAGCAGGGTCAGCATGCCGGCGGTGCGTCCACCGGCGATATCGTGATCGAGGGAGTCGCCGATGACGAGGATCCGTTCCGGCGGCGGATGCCCCAATTGATCGAGCGCGGCGGCAAACATCGGCGGATGCGGCTTGCCGACGAACAGCACGGTGCCGCCGAGCGAATGGTAGAATGCGGCGAGCGCGCCCGGCGCGGGGATCAGGCCCGCGACGCCGAACATCACGAGATCGGGATTGGCGCACAGCATCGGCAGTTGGCGTGCGGCAGCGGTTGCCAGCGGCTCACACCATCGCTCGGGCTCGGCCGCGTCATCGTCGAGACCGCCGAGCAGGATGAAATCGGCCTCGCGCATATTCGAGACCACCACAAGGTCGGTGCCGTCGACGATCGAGCGGTCACCGTCGCGCGAGATCAGGAAGCAGGCGCGTCCGAGCTCGGCAAAGGGCGCCTGCTCGCGCGCATGCAGGCCGCGCCAGGTGACCTCGCCCGAGGACAACACGCCGTCATAGGCATCGGGCGGCAGGCCGAGCGTCGCGAGCCGCCGCTGGTTGCTGCCGGCGCGCTTGCCGGAATTGGACAGGATCAGGATCCGTTTGCCGGCTTCGCGCAGCCGCGCCACGCACTCCAGCGCCGCGGGGAACACCGCCAGCCCCTCATGCAGCGTGCCCCACTGGTCGAGCAGCACATGATCGAAGCGGTCGGCGATGGCGTGAAGGCCGGCGATCGCGGTCGCGTCGGCCTTCATGACGGGCCTCCGTTCAGCGCGAGCAGCGCGGCGCCGTAGCATGCTTCGGTCTGCTCGGCGACCGAGACGGGAACGCCGAGAACGCGGTGCCGGATCCTGGTCCAGGCGTCGTTCTTCGCGCCGCCGCCGATGCCGATGACGCGACGCAGGCGCGGCGCACCGAGCCGCGCCAGCTGACGGTAGGCGAGGGCTTCCACCGAGGCGATGCCCTCGAGCAGACCCTGGAAGAAGCGGCAATCTTCCGCCGGACGCGGCGTGACCCGCGCGGCCAACGCCGGATCGGCGATCGGAAAGCGTTCGCCGGGTTTTGGCAGCGGATAGTAGTCGAGCCCGGTCGGCTGGTCCGGCGTCAGCTGCGGTGTCAGCCGCTCCATCTCGGCGGCGGTGAAATGCACCAGCAAAGCGGCGCCGCCGGAGTTCGAGGCGCCGCCGGCAAGCCAGCGCTCGCCGAGCCGGTGCGAATAGACGCCTTGGTCGGCCGCGAAGATCGGCTGGGTCGCAAGCTGCTTCACCACCAGCGTGGTGCCGAGCGATGTGACAGCGTCGCCAGGCTGGTCGGCGCGCGTCGCGATGAAGGCCGCAACGCCATCGGTGGTGCCGGCGGCGACCTGCGCCGTGGGCGGCAGTCCCAGCGACCGCGCGACCTGCGGATCCATCTCGGAAAATGGCGTGCCCGGCACCAGCACTTCGGGGAGCAGATCGTCGCGCACGCCGAGCTGTTCCAGCCAGGATGGCCAGGCGCGCGCGATCGGGTCGTAGCCGAGCTTCAGCGCGTTGTTCTCGTCGCTAATGCCATGATGGTTCGCGAGCCGGCCGGCGATCCAGTCCGCCTGGTGAACGGCGTGGCGCGCATCGCCGACATAGCCGTCATTCTGCAGATAGAGCAGCTTGGCGAGCCCGCTGCTCGCGCCGTGCGCGCCGCTCTCGCGCGGGGCGACCGCCGCGACGCGCGTCGCCTCACGCGTGGCGCGTGCATCATTGTACATCAGCCCGGGCGAGCAGGGGCGGCCGGCGGCGTCGACCAGCAGCAGCGTGCCCGATGTACCGTCGACGACGATGCGCGTGACGTCGCCGAGAGCGACGGTCTCGCCGAGCTTGCGGATGGCCGCCGTCGCGGCCTGCCACCACAGCTCCGGTGTCTGGTCGATGGCGTTGCCGTCGACGCGCGGTGCGGGCAGCGCGACGGACGCGAAGCCGCGGATGGCGGCCTGCGCATCGATGGCACAAGCGCGCACGCCTCCGGTTCCGACATCGATACCGAGATACAAACCTCCCATGCGACCTCATCGCTCTCAGGTGCGCGCGCGTCGACATTGGTTGCGCTGCAGCACGTTTGGGGGATTGACGCCCCGTTCGGCCTCTGCAATTTTTTGCAGGACGTGAAGAAATTTGCAAGCGGACTTTTCCTGATATGGCACCCCCGCCCGACAGGCTGCCGGTGATCGACGGCGAGGCGTCGCTCGCGACGCGCGCGGCGTGGCTGTATTTCGCGGCGGGGCTCACCCAGTCCGAGGTCGCCGACCGCCTCAACATCCAGAGCACCAAGGCGCATCGCCTGATCGCGCGCGCCAGCCGCGAGGGCATGATCCGCGTGTTCGTCGAGGGGCCGGTCGCCGAATGCGTCGCGCTCGAGAACGATCTCGCGCAGCGCTTCGGCCTCTCGTTCTGCCGCGTCGCGCCTGATCTCGGCGAGGGCGAGCTGCCGCTGAAGGCGCTGGCGCTGGAAGGCGCGAGCTTCCTGCGCCAGATCCTGGAGCGCGGCCAGGACAAGGTGATCGGCTTCGGCCATGGCCGCACGCTCGCGGCGGTCGTGGAGCAGATGCCGCAGACGCCGGCGCGCGACGCGCAGTTCGTGTCACTGCTCGGCGGACTGACGCGGAAATTTGCCGCCAATCCGTTCGACGTGATTCACAAGCTCGCCGAGCGCACCGGCGCGGAAGCCTATCTGCTGCCGGTGCCGGTGTTCGCCAATTCGGTCGCCGACCGCGCCGTGCTGATGCAGCAATTCGGCATCGCCGACGTGTTCGCGCTGGCGCGCAAGGCCTCGCTGCTGTTCGTCGGCATCGGCCAGGTCAGCCGTGACGGCTTCCTGGTGTCGAGCGGCATGATCAAGCCCGACGAGGTCGTCGAGCTGAAGCGTGTCGGCGCCTGCGCCGACCTGCTCGGGCATTTCTTCAGCGCCGACGGAACGGTGCTGGACACCGATCTGTCGGCCCGCGCTACCTCCATGAGCATGCCCGACCTCAGGAAGCACCGGATCGTCGCCATCGCCGGCGGGCCGGCCAAGGTGACCGCGCTGCGCGGCGTGCTGCGCGGCGGCGTTCTGCACGGCCTCATCATCGACGAAGCGACCGCAAAGGCGCTCGCCACCGACAAGCCGGAGATCACATCCGGCAAGACAAGAAGCAAGACCCGGAAGGACACATAAAACAAAGCGTCAACAAGGAGAGGAAATACATGTTCGATCGCGAGAAGAATCTGTTCGACTCCTACGCTGCCAAACGCATCAGCCGCCGCGATCTCCTGGACGGCGCCGCCAAGCTCGGCATCGCGGGGATCGCCGCCAACGCCGCTTTCGCCTCCTCGATGTCGAAGGCGATGGCCGCCGACTTCAACTGGAAGGCCCAGAGCGGCAAGAGCGTCAAGCTGCTGCTCAACAAGCACCCCTATGTCGACGCGATGATCGGCGACATCGAGGCGTTCAAGACGCTCACCGGCATGAACGTCACCTACGACATCTTCCCGGAGGACGTCTATTTCGACAAGGTGACGGCGGCGCTGTCGTCGAAGTCGGACCAGTACGATGCCTTCATGACCGGCGCCTACATGACCTGGACCTATGGTCCGGCGGGCTGGATCGAAGACCTCAACACCTACATCAAGGACCCCGCCAAGACCAATCCGGCCTTCGCCTGGGACGACGTGCTGCCGGGCCTGCGCGCCTCGACCGCGTGGGACGGCGTCGCCGGCTCCGAGCTTGGCTCGGGCAAGGCCAAGCAGTGGTGCATCCCCTGGGGCTATGAGCTGAACAACATCACCTACAACCGCAACGTCTTCGACAAGGTGGGCGTCAAGCCGCCGAAGAACCTCGACGAGATGCTGGAGGTCGCGGCCAAGATCACCAAGGACGCCGGCGGTCCCTACGGCGTCGGCGTGCGCGGCTCGCGCTCCTGGGCGACCATCCATCCCGGCTTCCTGTCGGCCTATTCGAACTTCGGCCAGAAGGATTTCGTGATGGAGGGTGGCAAGCTGAAGGCCGCGATGAACACCAAGGCCTCGAAGGATTTCCACGACAAGTGGGTCAAGATGATCCAGACCTCGGGCCCGAAGAACTGGTCGACCTACACCTGGTACCAGGTCGGCACCGATCTCGGCGCCGGCGCCTCGGGCATGATTTTCGACGCCGACATCCTCGGCTACTTCATGAACGGCGGCGACAACAAGGAGAAGGGGCATCTTGGCTATGCGCCGTTCGCGGCCAATCCGGCCGCCAAGGCGCCGACCCCGAACGTCTGGATCTGGTCGCTCGCGATGTCGAGCTTCTCCAAGCAGAAGGAGGCGGCCTGGCTGTTCATGCAGTGGGCGGCATCCGTCGAGCACGATCTGTTCGGCGCGCGCAAGATGGACTTCGTCAATCCGGTGCGTGCATCGGTGTGGAAGGACAGCGAATTCCGCGACCGCATCGCGAAATCCTATCCCGGCTATCTCGAGCAGCACGACATGTCGTCGCCCGGCGCCAAGATCTACTTCACGGCGCAGCCGCTGTTCTTCGACCTGACGACGGAATGGGCCGCTTCGCTGCAGAAGATGGTGGCCAAGGAGGTCAGCGTCGACGAAGGGCTCGACAAGCTCGCCGACAGCATCAACCGCCAGCTCAAGCAGGCCGGTCTCGGCTGACGGATCAACTGTGCGGTGCCTGATCCCCCGCACCGCACCCATCCGCCGGCTCGGACCCTTGTCCCATCCGAGCCGGCGGCGTTTGCCAGCCGAACGCGATCTCTTATCATCATGAGCATGGTCCAACTCCTCCAGACGAACGCGCAGGCAGCGCCGGCCAAACCAAGGCCGCGCGTGCGCCTCTTGCCCTATCTGCTCAGCTTGCCGGCGCTGCTCGTCTGCGTGGCGATCCTGGTTCCGTTCGTGACCGCGGCGGTCTACTCGCTGCAGCGTTACCGGCTGAACCTGCCTCATCTGCGCGGCTTCATCGGCGCCGGAAACTACATCGACTTCCTGTCCGACCCGGCGTTCTGGAATACGTTCCGCGTCTCGATCACCTATACCGTGGTCACGGTCGTGCTCGAGCTGCTGCTCGGTCTTGGCATCGCGCTGCTGCTGCGCCGGCCGACCCGCTTCCACAACGCGGTGTCGATCATGCTGCTGCTGCCGCTGATGACGGCGCCGGCGATCGCCGCGCTGATGTGGAAGCTGATGACCAATCCGAGCTTCGGCATCCTGTCCTATCTGGTCGGCCTGTTCGGCGTCACCGATTTCAAATGGGCCTCTGATCCATCGAGTGCGCTGTTCACGGTCGTGCTGGTCGATGTCTGGGTCTACACGCCGTTCATCATGATCCTGCTGCTGGCGGGGCTGCGCTCGCTGCCGCGGCAGCCGTTCGAAGCCGCGGCACTCGACGGCGTGCCGGCGAGCTTCGTGTTCTTCCGCATCACGCTGCCGATGCTGGCGCCCTACATCATCACGGCGTCGCTGTTCCGGCTGCTCGATTCGATCCAGCAGTTCGACATCATCTATGCGATGACGCAGGGCGGGCCGGGCGACCGGCTGATGGTGTTCCAGGTGCAGGCCTATCTGGAGTTCTTCCAGTACACCAATGTCGGCAGATCGGCGGCGCTGTTGATGATCCTCTGGCTCATCACCAACATCCTGTCGAACATCTTCATCAAGAACTGGCTGCGGCTGCGCGCGCGTGCGCACGGCCACGCGTGACGGGGAGGGGCGCGATGGAACATTCCAGCCTTGCCGGTCGCATCTTCCGCGGTGTGGCGCTCACGCTGATCCTGATCTTCTTCATGTTTCCGATCGTCTGGATCTTCCTGATGTCGTTCCAGACCAACGAGCAGATCCTGCGGATCCCGCCGCGTATCCTGTTCGAGCCGACGCTTGCCAACTACGAGGCGCTGATCTCCGGCCAGCTGCGCACCGCGGCCGGCAATCTGCAGATCTCCTTCATGCGCAATCTGTTCAACAGCGTCGTGCTGTCGAGCGCGGCGGTGCTGCTGGCGCTGCTGCTCGGCGTGCCGGCGGCCTACGCCTTTGCGCGCTTCAAATTCCGCCTCGGCGAGAGCATCGCCTTCACGCTGCTGTCGTTCCGCTTCGCGCCGCCGCTGCTCGTGCTGCTGCCGCTGTCGCTGTACTATCAGGAGCTCGGCCTCAACGACACCTACTTCGGGATCGTCTGGGTCTACCAGCTGATCGCGCTGCCGCTGATCCTGTGGATCGTGCGCGGTTATTTCGAAGATATCAGCCCTGATATCGAGCATGCCTACCGGCTCGCCGGGCATTCCTGGCGCGAGGCCTTCACCAGGATCGCGGTGCCACTGGCAGGACCGGGGATCGCCGCGGCGGGACTGCTGTCGTTCATCTTCTGCTGGAACAATTTCGTCTTCGCGCTGATCCTGGCCTCCGCCGACAAGCAGCCGGTGACGGTCGGCGCGCTCGCCTTCGTCACCGCGTCCGGTATTCAGTACGGCCAGATCGCGGCGGCGATCGTGCTGTCGGTGACGCCGACGCTGTTGCTTGCGCTCTATGCGCAGCGCTATCTGGTCGAGGGTCTCTCGCTCGGCGCGGTGAAAGGCTGATCCGATGGCGCGTCTCGAAATCAATTCGGTGAGCAAGGCGTTCGGTGCGGCACGGCCCGCCGACGGATTGTCGCTGGCTGTCGAGCCCGGCGAGATCGTGGCGGTGTTCGGACCGTCCGGCAGCGGCAAGACCGTGCTGCTGCGCATGATCGCGGGCATGTTCGAGCCCGACGACGGCGACATCCTGGTCGGCGGCCGCTCGGTGGTCGGTGCTCCGCCCGAGCGGCGCGGGATCGGCATGGCATTCCAGAACTTTGCCTTGTTCCCGCACATGACCGCCCGCGACAATATCGCAAGCGGCCTGCGCGCCAGGGCCGGCGGCGGCGATGTCGCCGGCCGCGTTGCCGCGATCAGCAGGCTGCTCAAGATCGAGCACGTGCTCGGTCACGCGCCGCGCGAATTGTCGAACGGACAGAAGCAGCGCACGGCGCTGGCGCGGGCGCTGATCGGCAATCCGGATGTTCTGCTGCTGGATGATCCGCTGCGCAATGTCGACGCCAAGCTGCGCTACGAGATGCGGCTCGAGCTGCCGAACCTGCTGCGCCGCGGCACTGCCGCCGTGCTCTACGTCACCCAGGACTATCGCGAGGCGATGGCGATCGCCGACCGCATCGCGGTCTTGATCGACGGCCGGCTCGCGCAGGTCGCAACGCCGACCGATATCTATGCCCAACCCGCATCGGTCGCGGTCGCGCGCCTGTTCGGCGATCCAACCATCAACCTCGCGGATGTCTTGCCAGTAGCGGAGCACGGCATGTTGTCGGCTGACGTCGCCGGCGCCAGGATGCGGCTCGGCGCGGCCGATGGCGCAGCACCCGCCGGTGCATGTTGGCTAGGCGTCCGGCCCGAGGATCTCGCGGTCTCGTCCGCATCCACCGACGACGCCGTCCCGGCGCGCATTCTCGCGATCACGCCGATGCACGAGAAGGCGGTGCTGCTGCTCCGGCTTGCCGACGGAACGGAATGGCTGGCGGCGCTGCCGCCGGATGCACCGCAAGGCGCGGCTGACGATGCCGTTTTCGTTCGCTTCGCGCTTGACGCCGCGATGCTGTTCGATCGCGCGACCGGGCTGCGGATCGGGGCGTCGCACCGGCTCAAGGCGGCATAGGAGCGGATGGTCATGGACATGCTCGAGCTTCGAGGCATCGACAAGGTCTATCGCAGCCGCGGCAAGGAGCCAGTGCATGCGGTGCGCGCGCTCGACATGGCGGTCGAGAAGGGCGAAATCGTCGCGCTGCTGGGATCGTCCGGCTGCGGCAAGACCTCGACGTTGCGTATGATCGCAGGGTTCGAGGACGTCTCTGCCGGGTCGATCGCGCTCGGCGGGCGGCGGATCCACGAGCTGCCGCCGGCGCGGCGCAAGGTCGCGATGGCGTTCGAGGGCTACTCGCTCTATCCGCCGCTCACGGTCCGCGAGAACATCGCGTTCGCGCTGAAATCCGCCCAGTTGCCGCGAACCGAGGTGGCGCGTCGCGTCGACGAGATCGCCCGCCTGGTCGAGATCGAGGACATTCTCGACAGCTATCCGCGCGCGATCTCAGGCGGCCAGCAGCAGCGCGTG
Source organism: Bradyrhizobium sp. USDA 3315 (assembly GCF_054056795.1). NCBI lineage: Bacteria > Pseudomonadati > Pseudomonadota > Alphaproteobacteria > Hyphomicrobiales > Nitrobacteraceae > Bradyrhizobium > Bradyrhizobium sp. USDA 3315. The sequence goes on from NZ_JBSRYP010000001.1 coordinate 4,205,369, forward strand.
TCGCTGGCGCGGGCGCTGGTGCGCGACGCCGATCTCTATCTGCTCGATGAGCCGATGGGGCAGCTCGAACCGCAGCTGCGCGCGGTGCTGCGCGGCCGGATCAAGAGCATGCTTGCCGAGCGCGGCATGACCGCGATCTTCGTCACCCACGACCAGACCGAAGCGAGCGCGCTGGCCGACCGCATCGCTGTCATGGAAGGCGGCGTGCTGCAGCAGTTCGCCAGCGAGAAGGAGCTGAAGGGCCGGCCCGCCAATCTGTTCGTTGCAAGCTTCATCGGCGAGCCGCCGATGAACCTGCTCGAGGCGGAGGTGACGCGGTCGGATGGCGGCTTCCGCCTGTCGGTCGGAACCGACATGCGTTTCGATATCGCCGGCGCCGGACTCGACGTTGAGGCGGCGAAGACGCTCGCGGCCACGCCGCAGGTGCGGATCGGCATTCGTCCGCAGAAGATCGTGGTCGGGATCGGTGACGTCAGGGTCAAGGTCGTCTCCAATCAGTGGCTCGGCGATCAATCGCATGTCGCCGGCGATTGCGGCGGCCGCATGCTGATCGCGGTGACGCCGGGCCGCGTCGCCGCGCGGCCGGGAGAGATCATCTCGTTCACGCTGGAGTCGCGTCACCTGCACATCTTCGGCGGGGACGGGACCTGCATTCGTCATGCGGAGGGAGCGTGACGATGACCGCTTCCGCCAGCCGCGACGTGATCATCGGCATTGACGCCGGCACCTCCCTGATCAAGGCGGTGGCGTTCACGTTGAATGGCGAGCAACTAGCCGATGTCTCGCGGCCGAACGCCTACGTTAGCCCGGCCAGCGGCCATGTCGAGCAGGACATGGCGCGGACCTGGAGCGATACGGTCGCGGTCATTCGTGCGCTGGCGAAGTCCGTGCCTGACCTGTCGGCGCGGATCGCGGCCGTCGCGGTGACCGGGCAGGGCGACGGCACCTGGCTGATCGATGACGACGGCCGGCCGGTCGCGCCGGCGCTGCTGTGGCTCGACTCGCGCGCCGGGCGGCTGGTCGAGGCGATTCGCGGCAGCGAGCACAACGCGATCCTTTACCGTCGAACCGGCTCCGGGCTCAATGCCTGCCAGCAAGGGCCGCAACTGGCCTGGCTGCAGGCCCACATGCCCGACACGATCGCCAGCGCGACCACGGCCTTCCACTGCAAGGACTGGCTTTATTTCCTGCTCACCGGTGAACGCGCAACCGATCCGTCGGAAGCCACGTTCTCCTGCGGCGATTTCCGCAAGCGAGCATTCGACGCAGAGACCGCGCGGTTGATCGGTATCGCCGACCTGACGCGCCTGTTCCCGCCGGTCGTTGACGGCGCGGTCATGACGCATCCGCTGACCGCGGCCGCCGCCATCGAGATCGGCCTGCCGGAAGGTGTGCCGGTCTGCCTCGGCTATGTGGACGTGATCTGCAATGCGCTCGGCGCCGGGCTCTACGATCCGTCGCCCGATGTCGGCTGCACCATCATCGGCTCGACCGGCATGCATATGCGGCTGGTACCGAGCGCCGACGCGGTGACACTGAATCGGGAGGCAACCGGCTACACCATGCCGTTCCCCGTGCCCGGTCATTATGCCCAAATGCAGTCCAACATGGCGGCGACGCTGAACATTGACTGGATGCTCGATCTCGCCTGCGACATGCTGGCGGCGGAAGGCGTGACGCGCACACGCGCCGAGCTGATCCGCCGGCTCGACGATCAGGTGCTCCGGGCCAGGCCCGGCGAGGTGCTGTTCCACCCGTTCATTTCCGATGCCGGCGAGCGCGGTCCGTTCGTCGCGCATGAGGCCAGCGCGCAATTCTTCGGCCTGCGCTCGCGCCACCGCTATGGCGACTTGATGCGCGGCGTGATGGAGGGCCTGGCCTTCGCCGCACGGGATTGTTACGCGGCGATGGGGTCGCTGCCGCGCGATGTCAGGATCACAGGCGGCGCGGCGAAGAGCCGTGCGCTCGGCGCCATCCTCGGGGCCGCACTGGATTGCGACGTCCGCATCTGCAGCCGCGCCGAGGCCGGCGCCGCAGGCGCTGCGATGATCGCGGCGGTCGCGATCGATGCCTATCCCGACATGCGCGCCTGTGCCGAGCAGTGGGTCGCGCCGCATCTAAGTGCGCCGCAATCGCCGGACGCCGCGCTGGCGAAGCGCTATGCCAGCATCTTCCCGACCTATCTCGAGGCAAGGCTGGCGTCGCGGCCGGTCTGGAAGCAACTCGCCGCGCTGCGCGCTGGAGGCGATCATGTCTAAGTCCATCGCCATCGTGGGCGACCGCTTCATGCTGCCCTCGGTGTTCGCCGAGCACATCCGATCAGCCTGCGGCGATGGCGTCGATATCCGCACCCTGGAGCAGCCCTGGCCGGACGAGCCGATGGAGCACGGTTACGCCGGCTCGAAGCTCGACGGCCTGAAGGAATTCATGGGGCAGCCCGACGAGATCATCGGCTTCATCGGCGATGCCGAACTGCTCGTCACCCATCTGGCGCCGATCTCGCGGTCGATGCTGGAGCGGCTGCCGAAGCTGAAGTTCATCGCGGTGTCGCGCGGCGGCCCGGTCAACATCGACATGCAGGCGGCGCGCGACCACAACGTGCTGGTGGTCAATACGCCCGGCCGCAATGCGGGTGCGGTCGCGGAGTTCACCATCGGCGCGATCCTCGCCGAGACGCGCCTGATCCGCAGCGGTCACGAGGCGCTGCGTGGCGGGGAATGGCGCGGCGATCTCTATCGCGCCGACCGTACCGGGCGCGAGCTCGGCGAGATGACGGTCGGCATCGTCGGCTACGGCGCGATCGGCAGCCGCGTGGTCAAGCTGCTGAAGGCCTTCGGCTGCAAGATCCTGGTCGCCGACCCCTATGTCCAGCTCAGCGCCCAGGACCGCAATGACGGCGTCGAGCATGTCGCGCTCGGCGAATTGCTCGGCCGCGCTGACGTCGTCACACTGCACGCCCGGGTGACGCCGGAGACCACCCGTTTCATCGGGCGCGAGGCGCTGGCGCGGATCAAGCCGGGCGCGTTCCTGATCAACACCGCGCGCGGTCCGCTGGTCGACTACGACGCGCTGCATGATGCGCTGGCATCGGGGCATCTCGGCGGCGCCATGCTCGACACCTTCGCGGTCGAGCCGGTTCCGGCGGACTGGCCGCTCTTGCGACTTCCCAACGTCACGCTGACGCCGCACATCGCGGGCGCCTCCGTGCGTACCGTCACCGTGGCCGCCGTGCAGGCGGCCGAAGAGGTTCGCCGCTTCCTGGCCGGCGAGCCGCCACGCAATCCGTGCTGAAGAGAAAGGCAGTTCGTATGACCCGTGAGGAACGACAGTTGCGCGAGGCGATCATCGCCAAGTGCCGGTGGATGAATGCGTCGGGTCTCAACCAGGGGACATCGGGCAACATCTCCGCCCGCTACAAGGACCGGATGCTGATCACGCCATCGGCGACGCCCTACGATTCGATGAAGCCGGAGATGATCGCCTCGATGCCGCTTGAGGGTGACTATGGTGCGTGGGAGGGGCCGCTGCAGCCGTCCACCGAATGGCGCTTCCATCTCGACATCACGCGCGCCCGGCCCGATGTCGGCGCCATCGTCCATACTCACTCGACCTACGCGACCGTGCTCGCCATCGCGCGCAAGCCGATCCCGGCCTGCCACTACATGATGGCGGCGTTCGGCGGCACCGAGATCCGCTGCGCCGGCTACGCGCGCTACGGCACCAAGGAATTGTCCGATCATGCGATCGCGGCGCTCGAAGGACGCAATGGCTGCCTGCTCGCCAATCACGGCATGATCGCGCTCGGCGCCAATCTCGACAAGGCGATGTGGCTCGCGGTCGAGCTCGAGACCATCGCGCGTCAGTACTACCTCTCGCTGGCGCTCGATTCGCGCGTCATCCTGACCGACGAGGAGATTGCCGACACCGCGAAGGGATTCTCCACTTACGGTCTGCAGGCGCCGAAGCCGAACAAGGCGCGCGCAACGGCAAAGGCAGCGCCGCGCCGCGCCGAGAAACGGCGCAGCAGCAAGCGATGACGGGCACTGCGCCGGTCGCAGGTACGGATCACGGGCTGGTCGATATCGCGATCATCGGTGGCGGCATCAACGGTGCCGGCATCGCCCGCGACGCCGCCGGCCGCGGCCTGAAGGTGCTGCTGTGCGAGAAGGATGATTTCGCCGAGGGCACTTCGTCGCGCTCGGGCAAGCTGATCCATGGCGGGCTGCGCTATCTCGAATATTACGAGTTCCGCCTGGTGCGCGAGGCGCTGATCGAGCGCGAGGTGCTGCTCGCGTCGGCGCCACACATCATCTGGCCGATGCGCTTCGTGCTGCCGCATTCGCCGGAGCAGCGGCCGGCGTGGCTGGTCCGCACCGGGCTGTTGCTCTACGACCATCTCGGTGGTCGCAAGCAGCTGCCGGCGAGCCGCAGCCTGGATCTGTCCCGCGCTCCGGAGGGCGCGCCGCTGCGTCAGGAGTTCCGGCGAGGCTTCGAATATTCGGACTGCTGGGTCGATGACAGCAGGCTGGTGATCCTCAATCTGATCGATGCCGCGCAGAACGGCGCCTGCATCCTGCCGCGCACGCGGGCGGTGCGCGCGCGCCGCGACGGCGAGACCTGGCTGCTCGACATGCGCGGCGACGACGGCACAACGCAGGTCGTGCGGTCGCGCGCGCTGGTCAACGCCGCCGGGCCGTGGGTTCAGGATGTCATCCAGGGCGTGGCGGGCCTGAACTCGGCCCAGAGCGTCCGGCTGGTCAAGGGCAGCCATATCGTGGTGCCGAAATTCTGGAGCGGGCCGCAGGCCTATCTGCTGCAGAACAGCGATCGCCGGGTGATCTTCGTCAACCCCTATGAGGGCGATCTCGCATTGATCGGCACCACAGACATTCCCTATCACGGCCGCGCCGAGGACGTCGCGATCGGCGAGGACGAGACCGATTACCTGTTGCAGGTCTTGCGCCGCTATTTCCGAACGCCGCCGCAGGCCGGCGAGATCGTGCATGCGTTCTCCGGGGTCCGGCCGCTCTACGACGACAACGCCGACAATCCGTCGGCCGTGACGCGCGACTATGTGTTCGAGGTTCATGGCGCGCAGGGCGTGCCGCCGCTGCTGTCGATCTTCGGCGGCAAGATCACGACCTACCGCCGGCTGGCGGAGCAGGCGCTGCAGCGCCTCGCGCCGTGGTTTCCGAAGCTGTCGTCGGCCTGGACCGCGGATCGGCCGCTGCCGGGCGGCGACATCGGCGGCAGTTTCGATGAATTCGCGAATCGGCTGGCACGCGACTATCCCGATTTGCCGCGAACGCTCATTCATCACTATGCCCGTCTTTATGGGACGCGCGCGCGCCAGCTGCTGGGTCCGGTCCGCAGCGCCGCAGACCTGGGCCGTCATTTCGGCGGCGAGTTCTATGAATGCGAAGCGGTGTATCTCCGCGAGAATGAGTGGGCAAGGCAGCCTGCCGACTTCCTGGACCGGCGCACCAAGCACGGCTTGCACTTGACGCCCGCGCAGCGGGTCGCGTTCGAGAGCTACCTCTAGGACGCGATTTGCGTCCAGGTGCGTCACGCAATCGTTTTCAAATACAGGCTCGGATCGAAATATTTGCTTGCCGGGGTAAAGTCCTTGATGCCGGCATTGGCCATGAAGAAGTCGGTCGATTGCTGCAGCCAGTTGGTGACCGTGCCGTCGGAATACATCCGCTTCCAGTCCCGCGACGAGAACATCTTCTGCGCCTTGAACGATTCGTCGATGTCGGCCATCGGCGTCTGGCTGTAATGGCCCTTCTGCAGCTTTTCCATCGCTTCGGTGCTGTTCGCGATGATGTAGTCATTGGCATCGGCCCAGCCACGGATCAGCTTCGCCAGCGTTTCCTTGTTGGGCTCGTAATAGTCGTTGGCCGCGGCCCAGCCGCCGATGATCGCGGCCTTTGGATAATAGGCTGAGGCGTCGGCGAGCTTGACCGCGCCCGGCACCTTGTCGCGAACCGTCACGTTGAAAGGCACCCAGAGCGCGACGGCAGGCACCGCGCCTGAAATGAAGGCGGTTACGGCGGCCGGCATGGTCTGGTTGACGAGTTCGACCTGTTTGGGATCGACCTTGTTCGCGCGCAGCGCGGTGTCCAGGAACACATGCGCGGTGGTGCCGGTCGCAGTTGCGATCCGCTTGCCCTTCAGGTCCTCGAATGACTTGATGCCCTGATCGCCGCGCACCCAGAGCTGTGCGGTCGCGACCTCGATGTCGTTGATGAGGAAGACCTTGCCCTGGCCGCGGGCGGGGAAGTTCGAGAGCACGGCGCCCGTCGCCAGCACGTCGAGGCTGCCGCCGATCAGCGCCTGGAAGATTTCGAGGCCGGTATTGAACTGCCGCAGCTCGAGATCCAGTCCCTGCTTTTCGAAGGAACCGCGGTCCATGCCGGTCCAGATCTGGCCGTCGACGGCAACGGTGTGCAGATAGCCGACACGAACTTTTGTTTTTGCCTGAGCAATCGCAGGGGCTGCGGCGGTGAAGGACCCCAGGGCAAGCCCGGCCGTCGTGGTCAGAAATTGTCGCCGATCCATAGGTCGTCCTCCGCTGTGTTGTTATTCCGAGAATGAGACCGGACGCATCTGCGCCTGCTGGGCGCGATACTCGTCCATCACCAGATGCTTGATATGGCTTCGCAGCTCGCCGAATTCGGGCCGTTCCTGGATCGATTCATCGCGCGGATAGGCGAACGGCACGTCGATGATCTGCCTGATCCGCGCCGGCCGCGCGGTCACCACCACGATACGGGACGCGAGATAGATCGCCTCCTCCACGGAGTGGGTGATCAGCATGACCGTCTTGCCTTCGGTCTGGAGCACCTTGAGCAGCAGGTTCTGCATGTTGGAACGGGTCTGGGCGTCGAGCGCACCGAACGGCTCGTCCATCAGCAGGAACTGCGGCTTGACCGCGTAAGCCCGCGCGATCGCGAGCCGCTGCCGCATGCCGCCGGACAAATGCTTCGGATAGGAGTTGGCGAAGTCGGACAGCCCCATCAGGCCGAGATAGTGATCGCAGATCGAATCACGCTCGCCGGCCGCGACGTGATTGGCTCGGAGCGTCAGGCCGAAAGCGATGTTCTGTTTCACCGTCAGCCACGGGAAGACGCCATATTCCTGGAAGATGACGCCGCGCTCGGGACCAGGACCCGTGACGGGCCGCCCGTCGAACAGCACGCTTCCGGTTGTCGGCTTCTGGAAGCCCGCGAGCATGCTCATCATCGTGGTTTTGCCGCAGCCTGAAGGGCCGATCACCGCGATGAAATCGCCATCGTTGATATCGTAGCTGACATCCTCGACGACGTTGAGGCGTCCCTTCGGGGTCTCGAAGGCAAGCGAAACCTTGTCGAACTGTGCACGCGTGGTCATGCGATGGCCCGATCCTGCCAGACCAGCAACCGGGCCGTGATCTTGCGCAGGATCATGTCCATGATCAGCGCGATCAGGCCGATGCAGATGATGCCGACATAGATGACGTCGAGCAGGAAGTAGGTCGATGCATTCTGGATCATGGCGCCAAGCCCACGCTGGGCCGCGATCAGTTCGGATGCCACCAGCGTCGCCCAGGCTACCCCAAGCGCGACCCGCAGCGCGGTGAGGATGTGCGGAACGGTGAGGGGAATGATCACCTTGCGGAAGATTTCCGCCTGATTGGCGCCAAGCGTCTGCGCCACGCGGATATAGAGCGGCGTGATCTGCGAGACTCCCTCATACATGACGATCACGCCGGAGAAGAACGAGGCGTAGAACAGGATGACGAGCTTTGCGAGTTCGTCGACGCCGAAATAGACGATGACAAGCGGGATCAGCGCGATCGGCGGCAGCGCGCGGAAGAAATTGATCATGGGGTCGGCGAAAGTGCGGGCCGGGCGATACCATCCGAGCAGAAAGCCGACCGGCACCGCGACCAGAATTCCAAGCGAGACGCCGAAAAAGACGCGCCTGGTCGAGGCGAAGATGTCGATCAGGAGGCCTTCCTTGGTGAGAAGCTCGACGAATTTCGCGGCGACCTGGTGCGGGGCGGGGATCAGCGATGCGTTGACGAAGCCGCTCCAGCGCACGGCATACCAGAGCAGGATCGCACCGACCCACGGTATCAACCCGAGACCAAAGCGTCTCACGCCAGCTCCGTCCATTCGACGCGTCCACCCAGATTGCAGTTGATGTTTGCCCAAGTCATATTATAAATAGGATGACCATACAAGCGCCGCTTTGGTCGCAGGCGCCGCAGGCTTTTCCGCGCATGACATCGCCGCCTTTCAACATCCGGAGCGTCCAGGCCTTTGGCTTTCGCTATCCTCTGACGACACCGGTCATCACCTCGTTCGGGCGGATGGGGGACCGGCCTGCCGTGTTCGTTCGGGTCGAGGACACGGACGGTTACGTGGGCTGGGGCGAGGTCTGGTGCAACTTTCCCGCGCCGGGCGCCGAGCATCGTGTTCGGCTGGTCAATGAGGTCCTGGCACCGGCGCTTGTCGGATTCAGGGCAAGCGAACCTGGTGCCGCATTCGAGCGGCTGACGCAGGGAACTTCGGTGCTCGCGTTGCAATCCGGCGAAGCGGGCCCATTCGCGCAGTCGATCGCCGGCATCGATCTCGCCGTCTGGGATCTCCATGCGCGCCGCCGGAACGTAGCGTTGTGGAAACTGCTCGGCGGATCGCGGAGCCGGATCAAGGTCTATGCCAGCGGCATCAATCCGGTCGGATCGGAGCGGGCGGCGGAAGCAGCGCTCGGCCGCGGCTATCGCGCGTTGAAGCTGAAGATCGGCTTCGATCCGGCAGGCGACCGGGCCAATCTCGCCGCGCTGCGCCGCCTCGTCGGCGATGGCATGCTTGCGGCCGATGTCAACCAGGGCTGGACCATCGCGCAGGCGATCGAGCGTGCGCCGCAGCTCGAGCCGTTCGGCCTTGCCTGGCTCGAGGAGCCGATCCGCGCGGACCGTCCGCGGCAGGAATGGAAGCAGCTGCACGAGACGATCCGTTTTCGGCTCGCGGCCGGTGAGAACATCGCGAGCCACGCTGGCTTTGCCGAGGTGCTGAGCGAGCCGGTTCTCGGTGTCGTCCAGCCCGACATCGCCAAGTGGGGCGGGCTTTCGGCTTGCGCCGGCATCGCCCGCGACATCCTGACGTCAGGCAAGATGTTCTGTCCGCACTATCTCGGCGCCGGCATCGGCCTGTTGGCGTCGGCGCATCTTCTGGCGGGCGTCGGCGGCGAGGGACTGCTGGAGGTGGACAGCAATGAGAACCCGCTGCGGGATCAATTCTGCGGCCCCGTGCTTCACGTCAGCGATGGAATGATCGAGCTCGGCGACGAGGCGGGTCTCGGCATTGCGCCCGATCTTGCCTCGATCGAACAATACCGGACCGCCTGATGTCGGGGCTTGGCTACGACTACATCATCGTCGGTGCGGGGTCGGCCGGCTGTGTGGTCGCAAACAGATTGTCGGCCGATCCTGCCTGCCGCGTGCTGCTGCTGGAAGCCGGCGGATCGGACCGGAATTTCTGGCTCAAGCTGCCGGTCGGGTATTACCGGACCATCTACGACGAGCGCTTCTCGCGCCTGTTCAAGACCGAGCCGTCGGAAGGAAGCGGCGGCCGCGCCATCGTCTGGCCACGCGGCCGCGTGCTTGGCGGATCGTCGTCGATCAACGGCCTGATCTTCATCCGCGGCCAGCACGAGGATTTTGACGACTGGGAACGTCTCGGCGCCGACGGCTGGAGCTATCGCGACGTTCTGCCCTATTTCCGGCGCTACGAACGCTACCGCGGCGGCGAGAGCCAGTTTCACGGCGGCCTCGGTGAGTTCGAGGTCTCCGACCTCCGGAACGACAACCCGGCGTCGAGGGCCTGGGTAGAGGCGGGCGTGCAGTTCGGCCTGCCGCGCAATCCCGACTTCAACGGCGCGACGACGCTTGGCGTCGGTGCCTATCAGCTTGGCATCGGGCGGCATTGGCGGACCAGCTCGGCATCCGCCTTTCTTCGACCGATTGCCGACCGGCGCAACCTGACCATCATCACGCATGCGCAGGTGAGCAAAGTCACTTTCAACGACCGCGTCGCGACCGGCGTCGAGTGGATCAGCAAAGGGCAGGTTCATCGCGCGACAGCCAATCGCGAGGTCATCCTGTCGGGCGGCGCGCTGCAATCGCCGCAAATCCTCCAGCTTTCCGGGATTGGTCCGGCCGACCTGCTTCGCAAGCACGGTATTGCCGTCGTCACCGATTCGCCCGAAGTCGGCTCCAATCTGCAGGACCACTATCAGGCACGGCTGATCGTGCGCCTGAAGGAGCGGATCTCGCTCAATGACCAGGTCCGCCATCCTGTCGAACTCGCGAAGATGGGGTTGCAATGGATGCTGGCCGGACGGGGACCGTTGACGGTGGGGGCGGGACAGGTGGGCGGAGCGGCCTGTACCGAATATGCGGTCGGTGGCCGTCCCGACGTGCAGTTCAACGTGATGCCGCTCTCCGTCGACAAGCCCGGCGAACCCCTCCACAGCTATTCCGGCTTCACGGCCTCGGTCTGGCAATGCCACGGCCGGTCGCGCGGACAGCTCGCGATCCGCTCGGCCGATCCGTTCGAGCAGCCGCTGATCGCGCCCAATTATTTCGCCGAGGAGATCGACCGCAAGACCATTGTTGCCGGCCTGAAGATCTTGCGCGAGATCTATCAGCAAAAGGCGTTCCGCCCGCTCTGGGACGTCGAAATGGTGCCGGGCCAGGCCGCAAGTAACGATGCCGGGCTGTGGGAGTTTGCGCGCAACACCGGCGGCACGGTGTTTCACTGCGTGGGCACCTGCCGCATGGGCAGCGACGAGCGGGCAGTACTCGATCCGCAGCTGCGGGTGCGCGGCGTCGAGCGGCTGCGCGTCATCGACGCCTCGGTGATGCCGCAGATCACCTCGGCCAATACCAATGCGGCGAGCCTGATGATCGGGGAACGCGGTGCAGCCCTTGTCATGCCGTGATTGGGCCGCTTGATTTCCGGAGGGCGAGATGGAATTGAGTTCCGACAGTCACGTCCCCAAATACGCGCAGATTGCCGATATCTTTCGCCAGCGGATTGCGCGCGGCGTCTGGAGTCAAGGTTTTCGCCTGCCGGCCAACGAGGATCTGGCGGCCGAGTTCGGCGTCTCGCGCGTCACCATCAGGCAGGCCGTCGAACTGCTCGCCCGCGACGGTGTCATCGAGGCGCAGCAGGGCCGCGGCACCTTCGTCACCGGGACTGTGCGACAGGACCGCTGGCTCAAGGTCGAGACCACACTGTCCGATCTCGCGGACATGTACCGCGACACCTCGCCGGAGATCATCAACATCTCGGAAAGCCGGAGCGATGCGCCGTTGCTTCCCGAAGACGGCAAGCCGGCCGAGAAATATGTCTTCATGCGCCGTCTGCACTCGCGCCAGAAGCAGCCTTATTGCGTCATTTCCATCTATCTCGATGAGAAGATCTTTCGCAGGTCTCCCAAGCGCTTTCGCAACGAGACGGTGATCCCGATCCTCAACGATCTCAGGGATCCGGCGATCGCCAGCGCCCGCCAGACATTGACCATCGGAACCGCGGACATCGAGGCGGCGCGGCTGCTGCGCGTGCCTTTGAATTCGCCGGTCGCCGAAGTCCGCCGTGTCTTCACGGCGAGCGATCGCACCGTGATCTATCTCGGTGAAGTCACCTATCGCGGCGACTTTGTGCGGATCGATATGGATCTAAGGCCATAGCGCGCAAGCATCACCGCGAAAACAGCTCCTGGTTCCGGCGTTCGAGCTCTTCCCCATAGGTGCGCAGCACATGGGATTCGCTTAAGGTGCCAATCGTGACGCGATGGTCGGCACGGTCGATGACCGCGAGGACGTCGGCTTCGCTCCGTTCAAAGGCCTTCAGGATCTCGCGAACCGACGTGGTCGGAAGCAGGTATTCATCCTGCTGCTGGGCCAGCGACCCGAGCGGATCGTCGTCCCGATTGGTGACGGAATGCAGCGTCGCCGCCGCGACGATGCCGGCATAGCTGCCGTTCGGATCGCGCAGCACGACCTGTCGGACCTGCGCCGGCGAGAACAGCTTCTGCGCCTCGCCGATCGGCATGGTCGTCAGCGCATTCTCGAAGTCGGCGCGCATCAGGGACGCTGCGCTCATCTGACGGACCCAGCCGATGTCCTGCGGACCGCGGATCACCTCGCCGCGCAGGTGGAAGCGCCATGTCGCAAAGCTGTAGCCGAACAACTCGCGGACGATCAGCGCGCAGACCGATGATGCGACCACGGCCCCGACGGTCACGGAGAAATCGCCGGTGATCTCGAGCGCGAGACAAACCATGCTGAACGGTGCGCCGAGCACACCGGTTCCGAGTGCGGCGAGAGCCGCGATGGCGGCGGTCCCGGGCTGAAGCGCGAGCGTGGGGAAGGGGCCGGTCAGCACGACGCTGTAGAGCTGCCCGATCAGCGCGCCGAGCAGCAGCGAGGCGAAGAACAGGCCGCCGCGAAAGCCGGAGCCGAGCGAGACGGCCGATGCCAGGATCTTGAGCACGATGGTCGTCGTGAGCAGGAGCCAGCTCGGATTGCTGACCAGCAGGATCTGCATTGCGCCATGTCCTGCGCCGAGCACGGTCGGCGTCAGCAGGGCGAGGCCGCCGAGCAGCAGGCCGCCGAGGATCGGGCGCACGAAGCCGCTGAAGAGCGTGACGCGCTGAAAGCAACGTTCGGAGAATGCGACCGCGAGCATGACGAGGATGCTGACGAATGCGCAAATGATGCCGATCAGCACGGTCTGTCCGATCATCTCGACGGACACGGGCGATGGGAAGCCGGGCACCATCAGAAAGGACTGGTGCGTCAACCCCCGCGCCACCAGCCAGGCCGTGACGGCGCTGGCGATGACGGGCACCAGAGCGGCCGAGGTGTAGGCTCCCAGCACGACCTCGAAGGCATAGAAGGCGCCGGCCAGCGGAGCCGAAAACGCTGCGCTGATCGCCCCCGCCGCGCCGCAGGCCACCAACAGCCGCATGTCGTTGCGGCGGGCGGCGAGGCGCTGGCCGACATGGGAGCCAAACATCGAGCAGATCTGCGTGTATCCCGCTTCGAGTCCGACCGATCCACCGAATCCGTTGGACAGCAGAGTCTGGATCGAGATCAGCAGGCTGCCGCGGAAGGACACCCGGCCGCCATAGAGTGCGTTGGCTTCGATGGCGTCGGCGAGCTGCTGTCCCTTGACGCGCCGCGCGAAGTACAGCCCGATCAGCGCCAGGACCAGGCCGCCAACTGCCGGGATCAGCAGCGTGCGCTGCCAGGAAATCACGCCGGTGGCGCTCAGATGTGCGTCGAGGGGAATGTCGAACAGCAGCGCGTGCGAAGCCTGGCTGAGGCCCGAGATCGCGGCAACGAGGACGCCGCTCAGCAACCCGACGACAATGCCGACCAGCACGAGGCCGGTCTCGCGATTGCGCACGAAATTGCGCAAGAACAGCGGCAACAGACGGGTGCCGGGAGCAGGGGCCGGCTTCGCGGCATTTGTCGCCAGCGTCATCCTATGCCGGATCCCGCAGCTGCCCGGTGCGCACGACACGGAAGCCGGTCGTGCCCGACGAGCCGACCGGCGCGTTCGGGTTTCGCGCTGCGAAGCGGTGGCGGCTGCCGTGGGACTCGAGGCAGGATTCACCGCGCGTCGAGCGGTTCGGTGCAGGCTCGCGATTCAAGGGGACTCCCGACGGTGCGAGGCGGTCCTCGTACCATTCCCAAACATTTCCGGCGACATTATGCAGGCCGTATCCGTTGGTTTCCTGGCTCATCCGGCAAGAAACCCGCCATCCACCGCGACGACGGTGCCGGTCGCATATTGTGATGCCGGCATGCAGAGGAATGCGACGGCTCCCGCAATGTCCTCCGGCTGACCCCAGCGCTTGAACGCGGTGCGGTCGGCGATGCGCTGATAGTGCGCGCGATCGGTGCGGCCGGCCGCATTGATCGCCGTTTCGATATAGCCGGGCGCAACCGCATTGACCCGGATGCCTTGCTCGGCCCATGCCAAGGCGAGCGCCTTGGTCAGCATCACGACACCGCCCTTGCTGGCGCAATAAGCCGGGATTCGCGGCAGCGCCAATGTCGCATTCATCGAGGCAAGATTGACGATCGCGCCCTTGCTCTCGGCGAGAAGCGGGCGGAACGCCATGCAGGTTCGAAAAGTGCCCGTGAGATTGACGTCGAGCACCTTCATGAAGGTCTCGATCTCGTATTCCTTGTCGCGGGCGAGGATTCCCGCGCAGTTGACCAGCGCATCGACGCGCTTTTGTTGTTGGGCAAAGGACGCAACAGCGGCGTCGTTCGTGACGTCGAGCGTCGCCAGTGCGAGTCCGGGGCGCGATTTCAGCAGGGTGCGCGCCAGATCGGTCTCGTTGGCCGCCGTTGCGGTCACCGTCGCGCCGAGATCGCAAAACTGATTGCTGATCGCGGCGCCAATGTCGCCGGCGCCGCCGATCACCACGGCATGGAAGCCGGACGCAAGAGAGAAATTTGAGCGCATTGCAGGGGTCTCGCTTCAGGATTTGAGAGGGGGAGCCGTCGATTCACGGACCACCAGGGAGAAGTCGATCTCGCGATGCATGATGGTCTGCTCGCCGGCGAGGCTGCGCACCAGATATTCCCCGGCGCGCTGCCAGGTTTCTCCGGTCGGTACGTGGATCGTGGTCAGGCTCGGCCGCAAATGGCGGCTCCAGTCGAGATCGTCGAAGCCGACCACCGACAGGTCGCGCGGCACCGAAAATCCATCGCGCTCCGCCTCGAGCAAGACGCCGTAGGCGATGACATCGTTGCCGCAGACGACGGCGGTCGGACGATCCTTCAGGTTGAGGAGATAGCGAGCCGCTTCTCGCGCGTCATCCAGCGTGTAGGGCACCTCGACATGCCATTGCGGCGGAAGCTCCAGGCCGTTCTCGGTGAGCGCGCGGCGAAAGCCGGCGACGCGAGCGCTGGCGCGGTCGTTGTTGCGCTGGAGCGCCGAGACGATCCCGATGCGGCGGTGGCCAAGCTCGATGACATGCGCAGCGGCGCGATGGGCGGCCGCTTCGTTGTTGGTTCCGACGCACGGGTGGGGTCGATCAGGCTGGTAGATGCCGACATTGATGAAGGGAACCGCGTTGTCCGCAAGCAACTTGCGCAGTCCCTCGTGATGGCAATCACCGCGCAGCACAAGTCCATCGACGCCGCGGCTGATCAAATTGCGCGCTTGCTGCAATTCGACGTCGAGATCGTAGCCGCTCGTGGTGAGAAACAGCATGTATCCGACCGAGGAGAGATACTGCTGTAGCGAGGCGATGCCGCGCGCGAACATCGTGTTGTCGATTGTCGGAACGATCGCGCCAAGAGTGCGCGAGCGCCGTGACGACAGGATGCGCGCCGGCGCATGCGGGATGTAGCCGAGCGCGTCGATGGCCTGTTCGATGCGCACCCGCAGGGAAGGGCTTACCGCATCGGGATTGTTGAGCGCGCGCGACACCGAGGCCGTTGAGACGCCGGCACGGGCTGCGACGGCGCGGATGCCCTGTTTCACGGATTTGGCGTTGGTCAATCGCATCAATGTAACGTTACATTCGATGGGGTAAACCGCGTGGCAGCGGTAATCTCGTAAATTTGCCGCAGAATATCCGGTTTGTCCATTGCTTGACACAACCGATGTGAGGTCTAAATTGTAACCGTTTTCAAGCCGCGTTCAAAATTGCCCGCCAGCTTAAGGCGGCCAGCCGGGAGGAGAGTTCGATGAAGGTCAGGATGCTCGCGACGCACGTCGCGTTGCCCGTTCTCGCGATTGTCGCCGTCAGCGCGCAGGCTCATGCGGCCGATTTCGACTGGATGAAATTCAAGGGCAGGACCGTCACCTTTCTCGCCAATAACAATCCCGTCGCGCAGGCGCTGCTGACCTACAAGGCCGATTTCGAGAAGCTGACCGGCATGACCCTGAAGGTCGACGGCTATCAGGAACAACAGATGCGCCAGCGCCTGGTCACCGTCATGAATGCGAACAGCGACGAGGTCGACGTGTTCATGACGCTGCCTTCGCGCGAGGGCGAGCAGTTCGCCGCGGCCGGCTGGTACGGCGATCTCACTGCGATGGCCAAGAACGAGGTGGCCAAGGAATACGACCCGGCCGGCTTGAGCCAGGCCCTGCTCAAGGCTGCGACCTTCGGGGGCAAGCTGACCAGCATGCCGATGAACATCGAAGGTCCGATCTTCTATTACCGCACCGACATCTTCAAGAAGTGCGGCATCGAGGCGCCAAAGACCATCAAGGATGTCGAGGCGGCGGCCGAGAAGATCAAAACCTGCGACAGCGCTGTCACGCCCTTTGTCTCGCGTGGCCTCAAGCCCGCGGTCGCCTACACCTTCAGCAACATGCTGCACAACATCGGAGGCAGCTACATCGCAGGCGGCAAGTCGAACCTCTGCTCGGCCAAGGGCAAGGAAGCACTCGACACCTATAGCCGGCTGCTGCGCGACTTCGGTCCGCCGGGTGTGGTCAACTACAGCTTCCAGCAGATTTCGGCGCTCTACCGCAGCGGCCGCGCCGCGATGGCATTCGAATCCTCGAACGAGTTGCGCACGGTGATGGAGGGCGGCGCGCGCCTGAAGGACACCGGCCTGTTGCCGTTCCCGGCAGGCGAGGCCGGCCAGGTGCCGACCACGATCGGCTGGGGCATGGCGGTGTCTTCGCACAGCAAGCAGCCGGACGCGGCCTGGTACTTCGTGCAGTGGGCAACCAGCCCCGAGGTGCAGAAGAAAATGGCGCTCCAGGGCATTGCCCCGCCGCGGCCGTCGGTTGCCAAGGATCCTGAGTACCGTAAATGGATCGACGAAGAACCCGTCCGCAAGGAATGGCAGGCTGCGCTCGACGTGCTGGCCACGAAGGGCTCCTCCGAGGTCGGCTATCCCATCATCGCCAACCCGGAATCACGCGAATTCATCGGCCAGGCCGTGCAGGACCTGATCTTGAAGCAGAAGCCCATCGACCAGGCCTGTGCTGATGCCGACAAGGCGCTCGATGCGCTGATCGCCCAGAAGTAACCGCCTGATGCTGGCAGGCTTATGCCTGCCGGCGCCTCACTCTCAAGGAAACGGACGCATGTCGGACGCGGCTGCGACACTCACGCAGGACCGGCAGAAGCTGGAAATGGCGACGCTCTCGGCGCCGGCCGTGATCTTCACGGTCGCGATGATCGCGTTTCCGGTCGTCTATACGATCTGGCTCGGCTTCCAGACATTCTCCTCGACCGGCAAGCAATCCTTTGCGGGCCTCGCCAATTACTCAAAGCTGATCTTCGACTACGAGTTTTGGCACGGGCTCTGGATCACCATAGCGCTCTATGTGCTGTCGTTGGTGCTCCAACTCGTCTTTGGCGTGTGGCTGGCTCTGGTGTTGTTTCACGCCAGGCGCTTGCCGGGAATCGTGCGCTCGCTGTTCATCTCCCCGTTCATGATGCCGCCAGTGGTGGCGGGCATGATGTGGCTGGTGATCCTCGATCCTTCGCTGGGCGCGGCCAATTACATCCTCCAGTCGTTCGGCCTGCCGCCGTCGGACTGGCTGGCGTCGCCGACCTGGGTTATCCCTACCGTCGCTCTGATCGACAGCTGGCAGTGGACGCCTTACGTCGCCTTGATCGTGTTGGGCGGCCTGCAATCCCTGCCGCCGAGCGTCTACGAGGCCGCGCAGATCGACGGGGCATCGCCGTTCAAGACCTTCCAGCGCATCACTTTGCCGCTGCTCTTGCCGACCATCGTCACCGCGGCCATCCTGCGCAGCGTCGATCTCCTGCGTTTCTTCGACATCATCTACATCACGACCCAGGGCGGCCCCGGCAACGCCTCGAACACGCTCAACATCTACGGCTTCCGGGTCGGCTTCGAATTCTTCAACATCGGTTACGCCAGCGCCCTGATGCTGACGCTGACGGCGATCGTGTTCGGCGCCGTGCTCGCCTTCAACCGCCTGCGCGGCGCTGTGGCGTGGTGATGTCATGACGGATGCCGCCAACACCGACCGCTGGATCCGCTGGCTCAACACCGTGCAGCTCGTGCTGGCCGGCGTGCTCATCATGGCGCCGACGGTCTGGATGGTGTTGTCCTCGTTCAAGCCGTCGTTCGAGGTCACCGCCTATCCGCCGACGCTGATCTTCACGCCGACGCTTGACAATTATGTCGAGCTGACCAAGACCACGCCGTTCCTCAGCTATGCGCTCAACAGCCTCATCGTCACCGTCGGCTCGACGGCGCTCGGCTTACTGTTCGGCATCCCCGCCGCTTTCGCCGTCTCCTGGACACGGATCTCATGGCCGGCGATCCTGACGCTCGCAGCGCGCATGGCGCCGGGCACGCTGTTCCTGCTGCCGTGGTACGTCATGTTCCGGCAGGTCGGGATGATCGGCTCCTACACCGCGCTGATCCTGAGCCACGCGGTCATCACGCTGCCGATCGTGATCTGGGTGTTGCTGCCATCCTTCGACGGCATCCCGCGCAGCGTCTTCGAGGCGGCGCAGGTCGACGGATGCAGCGTCACGCGCATCCTCTGGCGCATCGCGCTGCCGCTGGTGGCGTCCGGCGTCGCCGTCTCGGCGATCCTCGCCTTCGTCTTCTCATGGAACTACTTCCTGTTTGCGCTGGTGCTCTCCAACGGCGACACCAAGACGCTGATCGCGGCGGCCTTCAACTTCATCGGCGAAGGCTCGACGCAATGGGGCGCTCTCATGGCCGCGGCGACGCTGATCGCACTGCCGCCGCTGGTGCTGGCTGCCCTGGTTCAGCGCTGGCTGGTGTCCGGACTGACGCTCGGTGCGGTGAAAGGCTAGGTATCTGATGAACGTGTCACCCCGTCCGAATTCGATCATGCAGGCCGCGGTCTTCCACGGCGGCGACCGCATCACCATCGAGCGCGTGGCAATGCCTGACGTCGGCACAGGTGAAGTGCTCGTGCGCGTTTCGCGCACCGCGCTGTGCGGTTCTGACTTCAAGCTCTGGCACAAGGGCGCAGAGTTCACCGCCGGCCATGAGATTTTCGGCGTGGTTGAGCAGCCCGGTCACCGGCTACATGGTCGCCGCTGTGCCGTCTATATTCCACTCCACTGCGACCATTGCGCGGCCTGCAAGCGCGGCGATACCCAGATGTGCCTGGAGGTCTCCAGCCTGATCGGCTGGAACCGGCCGGGCGGCTACGCCGAATACGTGCCGGTGCCGGAAAATTGCCTGCTGCCGGTGCCCGATGACATCGAGGACAGCCTTGCGCCGCTCTTGCTCGACACCATCGGCACGTCGGGCCACGCCGTGCGTTTCGTCAGCCGCGTGGTGCCGCCCGGTGAGGCCGGACCTGTTCTTGTCATGGGCGCCGGGCCGGTCGGCCTCGGCGTCGTGCTGGCGCTCCGTGCGCTCGGCTACAACGACATCTACGTTGCCGACCCCAATGCGACGCGGTTGAAGATCGCGCAATCCTTCGGCGCGAAGGCGCATCCCGTGGGCGACACCTCGAAGCGCTTTGCTCTCATCATGGAATGCTCCGGCGCGCATGCGGCGCGCAACCTCGGCATCGAGCTTGTCCTGCCGCGCGGCGCGCTGGTGCTGGTCGGCGAGAACGCCGCGCCCTGGACCATCGAGGAGGGCAAGGTGTTCCGCCGCAAGGACTTCTACATGATCCGGACCTTCTACTTTCCGGTCTCGGATTTCGAGCCGAACATCGAGCTGCTGCGCAAGTTCAAGGACGAATACCGCGTCCTCGTCGACGGCGAGTTCGGCCTGTCGGCGCTGCCTGAGAATTTCGCCCGCTTTGCCAGGGGCGAACTGATCAAGCCGGTACTGGCGCTGGGTTAGGCGATCATGGCCTCGATCTCGATCCGCAACCTCGTCAAGCGCTACGGCAGTTTCACCGTGATCCCCGATCTCAATCTGGAGATCGCGGACCATGAATTCGTCGTCTTCGTCGGGCCGTCCGGCTGTGGCAAGTCGACCCTGCTGCGAATCATTGCGGGTCTCGAGCCGATCACGTCGGGTGACCTCTACATCGGCGACAAGCGCGTCAACGGCGTGCAAGCTGCACAGCGCGATATTGCGATGGTGTTCCAGGACTACGCGCTCTATCCGCACATGCGCGTCTACGACAATATGTCGTTCGCATTGGAGCTGCGGGGAACGCCAAAGGCGGAGATCGATGCGCGCGTGAAGCGTGCCGCCGCACTCCTGCACATCGAGCCCTATCTCGATCGCAAGCCGAAGCAGCTCTCCGGCGGACAGCGCCAGCGCGTCGCCATGGGCCGTGCGATTGTGCGCAATCCCAAGGCGTTCCTGTTCGACGAGCCGTTGTCCAACCTCGACGCAAAACTGCGCGGACAGGTGCGGGCCGAGATCAAGGCGCTATCGCAGGAGCTCAAGACCACCATGGTTTTCGTGACCCATGACCAGATCGAGGCCATGACGATGGCTGACCGGATCGTGGTGCTCCAGAACGGGACGATCCAGCAATACGACACGCCGGAGACGGTCTACGAGCGGCCGGCCAACCAGTTCGTCGCCGGCTTCATCGGCTCGCCGGCCATGAACTTCTTCCCGGTCGAATGGCGTGAGGAGCGCGCGATCCTCTCGCAAGGCGCAACGGCGGTGCCGCTGGACGGCGAGGCCGCAAGCCGCCTGCGGCAGGCCGGAAACGCCGTGCTCGGCATTCGTCCTGAACATTTTGCCGTCGCGACCGATGCGGCCGACGGCATCGCCATCAAAGTCAAGCTGGTCGAGCCGCTCGGCTCGGATACGCTGATCCATTTCGATCTCGCGGGCGTCTCCGCGATCGCAAGGGTCGATCCGTCGTTGCGACCAAAGCTCGGCGACCGCCTCAGCTTGCGGCCGCAGCCGGGCAAGACGCATTTGTTCGATGCAGCGAACGGGCAGGTTTTGCGGTGAGCGCATCGGCGAACATAGCAGCTCTTTCGGCGCTCGCGGATGTGGCGTCGGGAGCCAGGGGCGTCCAGGTGATCTGCCTTGGGCTATCCGCGCTCGATCAGGTCTGGCGCGTCGATCGGCTCTTTGCGGGCAACAGCGAGAAGATAAAGGCCATCGACTACGGTACCCTTGGCGGCGGAATGGCCGCCAATGCCGCGGTCGCGGTCGCGCGGCTCGGTGCCTCCGTCGCGTTCTGGGGGCGGGCAGGGGACGATGCCGCCGGGCACGAGATGCGGTCGGCTTTTGCGGCCGAAGGTGTCGACGTCGAGAATTTCCGGCTGTTTCCCGATGGCCGCTCATCGGTCTCGGGGATCATTGTCGACAGTTCGGGCGAGCGGCAGATCGTGAACTTCCGTGGTCTGTTTCCGGAAGCGGCCGATTGGCTTCCGCTTGAAGCCGTCGCTCGCGCATCCTCGGTGCTGGCCGATCCGCGCTGGGTGGAGGGCGCCGCGACGCTGTTTCGCGAGGCGCGTGCGCGCGGCATTCCGACGGTGCTCGACGGCGACATGGCTGATGCCGAGGTATTCGAGCGACTGCTGCCCCTGACCGACCACGCGATCTTTTCCGAGCCCGCGCTCGCTTCTTTCGCCGGATCTGCCAAAGACGAATCGCTCGCAGCACTGGCGCGCTTCGGCTGCCGCGTCATCGCCACTACGCGCGGCGAGGGTGGCGTCAGTTGGTACGAGAATGGCCAGCTGCACCGGCGCGCCGCCTATGCCGTCGATGTCGTCGATACCACCGGTGCTGGCGATGTCTTCCACGGCGCTTATGCCCTTGCGATCGGCGTCGGCCTCGATGTGGGCCACGCCATGGCGTTTTCCGCAGCCACGGCCGCGATGAAATGTCGCCACGCCGGTGGCCGCAACGGAATCCCCACCATCAACGACTGTCTTGCATTCATGAGGACGAAGCCATGAGAACGATTGGAAAGAACCGCGGGCTGGGACGGCTTGCTGACGCGGAAGGCCACTTTCGCATGGTGGCGTTGGATCAGCGGCCGCCGCTGTTCGATGCCATTGCGAAGGCGAAGGGAATCACGCGGGATCAGGTCGAATATTCCGACGTCACGGCGGCCAAGCGGCTCCTCGTGGAGAACCTCGCACCGCATTGCAGCTCGATGTTGTTCGACCCGAATTTTGCCGTGCCCGCAGCGATCGATCTGTTGCCGCCGCGCTGCGGCCTGATCATGACGCTGGAGGAGCATCGCGTCGAGGAGACCGCGGGCGGTCGCAAGTCGCGCGCGATCGCCAACTGGAGTGTGGAGAAAATTCGCGCCATGGGCGGCGACGCCGTCAAGGTGCTGGCCTGGTATCGGCCGGATGCGGACGCCGCGGTCAACGAGCATCAGAAGCGCTTCGTGCGCGAGATTGGCGAGGAGTGCGCCCGCCACGACGTTCCCTATGTTCTTGAACTGCTGGTCTATCCGTTCCTTGGCAGCGCCAATCACACCGCCGATTACGTGGAATCGCCCGGCAAGCTGCCGGGCCTCGTCATCGATAGCGTGCGCGAGTTTGCCAGGCCCGAATACGGCGTCGATCTCCTGAAGCTTGAGAGCCCTCTCGCGGCCAACAGTCTGCCGGCCCGTGACGGCAGCGCGGAAGCCAAGGCCGCGCAGAAGGAATTCGATGCGATCGGCGATATCTGCCGCGAGCGGAGCATTCCCTGGGTCTTGCTGTCGGGCGGCGCCGCGCCGGAAAAATTCGAGCGCGTCCTCGACTTCGCCTATGCCGCGGGCGCGGGCGGTTTCCTGGCCGGCCGCACCATCTGGCTCGATGCCGTCCTGAAGAATTTCCCGGACCTTGCGGCGGTTTCGGCGAGCCTGCGCAAGGACGGCCTCGGCGTGCTTGAGCGGCTCAACAAGCTGACGACGGCCAAGGGCACGCCGTGGAAGGCGCGCTTTCCTGTATTCACTGACATCAAGCAGGAGGGCGACTTCGCCCGCGCCTATTGAAATGGTAACGGCGCAACGTGTCTTGGTGGGTCCGGCAGGACTCGAACCTGCAACCAGACCGTCATGAGCGGCCGGAAAAGGGATGCGGACGCTAGCTTGAGTACTCAGTTCGCTTGCCGAAGGAATCCGTGTATCAGATGATCCGCCGAGATGCGTCCCGGTCCCCAAGCCATGATCCCGAGCGCCATCGCCGCCCAAGTGAGGTGGATCGGCCAGCCGTCGGGCACGGTGAGTTCGACAATCATGGTCATGAACAACAGCCCGAGTGCGGCAAAGCGGGTGCCAAGGCCGAGCACCAGCAGCACCGGAAAGGTAATCTCGCCGCATCCGGACAGGAATGCCATCACCGCAGGTAGCGGATAGTGATAGGGCCCGCCTGGCAGGTGCAGCATGAACTCGTCGGTGAACAGCGTCACCGCGGTGTCGCTAAGCTTGAGGAAGCCGGTCCATTTCAGGATGCCGGATTTCCAGAACGGCACCGCCAGCGCCACGCGCATCACGAATTGAACCAGCGACGGCAAGGCCACTGTCTGGATCAGGCGCTCGGCCTTGTCAGCGAGGTGACTCAGCCGGTAGCGTTCACTGGCGCCAAAATGCTGATCGATGACCATCATGCTTCTCCGAAATTGATTGATGTGAAAGCGCCAGCCTCGATCATGCCCGCGATGTTCGCCGCGATGTCGAAGCCGGGCGAGGACTGAAGTGCCGACGCTGCGGCGTCGCCAAGCGGCCGTCCCGACATCAGGTTTGTCAGAAACACCGCGCCGCCCTCGGGCAGATGGCGCACGGCGACGTCCATCTCGGGCCGGGTGATCAGAGCATCTTCCGGCGTTCCCGCGTCGATCGGACCCGGCATCTCTCCGCCGCGATTGGTGGCGAAGATCGTCACCGCCGCGAAAGGCGAGCGGACGAGTCCTGCTGCAGGATGTGCGGTGAACACCACATCCGCCAGCCGCTCCGGCGGAACCAGAGTGAGCGCATCCCGTGACAGTGGCGCGGCATCGGCGGCATGATAGGCATCGAGCCAGGCCCGCTCGATCCGCGCGACATCCGCTAGCCAGGGCATGGCACAGGCATATTCGTAGGTTTCGATGAACGCGGGAAAGTCGCGGCCATAGTCGAGCAAGAGTGGCGATGTTGGCGGCGAGGCCCGGACATGGAAACGCGCCATGGCACGGAAGAACTCGACGCCCGTGATGCGCTGGATCGCAGGGTAGACCGCGGCAAGCGCATCGATCAGGCTGACCGTGACGTTGTTGCGATAGACGTTGTAGCGCCGGACCGCCGCCTTTCCGTTCGGCCCGGTGACGAGCGAGGGCGTCTCGCGCCCAGGGTCGATCAGCGCAGCCGCGAAGCGCGCCGCGTAGGACGAGAGCTCCTCCTCAAGCGGCAGCATAGCGCATCTCCCGCTGGTGGTGGTCGAGGATTGCTTGCGCCGCGGCCGCTTCGGCCTTCAGCACGGGCCAGTCCGGAATTTTGCTATCCCATTCGACCAGCGTCGGGACGGGACCACAGCGCGAGATGACGATCTCGAACAGCTTCCACACCGAGTCCTTGACCGGTCTGTCATGGCTATCGATCAGGAGCAGGTCGCCTTCATCGTCGAGCTGCTCGGCATGACCGGCGAGATGGATTTCGCCGACGCGTGACAACGGAAAGTCGGAGAGATAGTCGAGCGCGGAGAAGCCGTGATTGTTTGCCGAGACAAACACATTGTTGATGTCGAGCAGCAGTCCGCATCCGGTGCGTTCCGCGACGCGGCGGATGAACTCGGTCTCGCTCATCGTCGATTCGGTGAATGCGAGATAGGTCGACGGATTTTCCAGCAGCAGCGGCCGCCAGATGGCGTCTTGCACTTGATCGATATGATCGCAGACCCGTGCGAGCGTCGCTTCGGTATAGGGTAGTGGCAACAGGTCGTTGAAGTAGGTGGTGTCGTGGGTCGACCAGGCGAGATGTTCCGATACCAGCGCGGGCTCGTAGCGCTCGACGAGATCGCGGAAGCGCTTCAGATGCGCCTTGTCGAGCGGCCGTTCGCCGCCGATCGACATGCACACACCATGCAATGATACCGGATGATCGCGGCGCACGGCTTCCAGCGCGCGATGCGGCGGCCCGCCCGCGCCCATGTAATTCTCTGCATGCACCTCGAAGAAGCCACGCTGCCGTCCCGCGCCAAGGATCGCAGCAAGGTGCCCGGGCTTGAAGCTGGTGCCAGCCAGGCCATGTATGGCAAGCGCGGGAAAGCGGGGAGGCTCGGCTGCGAGCAACCGGGACGAGATCGCAGCGTTCATGTCGTCTCTCCGCTTTCTCTATGATCGTGAACGTCTGCCGTGCGGTGCGACTAGACCGGCTTGAGCGATCCGGTCTTCCCGTTCGGAAGCTGGATGCTGGTGCAGGTGCCACCCTGCACGAACTTCCACGCATTGCCCTGAAAGTCGACCGTCGAGGTGCCTTGGCAAGTCGTGCCGGGGCCGGCCGCGCAATCGTTCTGGCCCTTCAGCGCGACGCCGAAGCACTTCTCCTTGTGGGCCGCGGTCGCTGCATCCGCCTCGGCCTTGGTGAGGGGAGCGGCGGTGGCAAGGGTTGCAAGCGCGGTCGAAACGGCGCCGGCAAGGACAAGCGAGCTGATGACATTCTTCATAGATCTCTCCACATCGTTATTTTGCGTCGCCTCCTGAGGCGTCGGGGGCGCATCGAAAGGTTCGTTCCGTTCGCTGCCGCCGTTACGGTGTTGGCAGCTCACGAATCCGTGACTTCGCTGCAGGTGTCACGCAAATGGCTCTTGTGCCGTCTGCGTGCCGATCAAATACGCTGGCATCGACCGGAGCCTCCAATGCCTTGTCGCTATGGAAACCGGGCGGGTCGAGCATTGGCGATGGCGACGCTCCGCCTGTCATAATTCCGGGACGTAACAATCTGCCGGACGCAAGCGTATCGCCATCAAGCCCTCCGACCGCCGGCGAAGGCCAACATGAACGCCTTTGAACGCCCCAGCGCCCTCGAACGACCGCGGTCACCGTCTTCGGCGAGGATGCTGACGATCAGCATTCGTCTTGCCGTCTCGGCGCTGGTCCTTACGGCGATCC
The DNA here is from genome assembly GCF_054056795.1 of Bradyrhizobium sp. USDA 3315. NCBI lineage: Bacteria > Pseudomonadati > Pseudomonadota > Alphaproteobacteria > Hyphomicrobiales > Nitrobacteraceae > Bradyrhizobium > Bradyrhizobium sp. USDA 3315. Next base: position 4,231,386 of record NZ_JBSRYP010000001.1, read on the forward strand.
TGCTCACCGCCGCCGCCTCGAGCCTGCTCTGGTGGCGCACGGCCGAATCGATCAGCCGGCAGCTCGCCTCGACGATCAACGAACAGATCGTTGCTGCCGTTCGCAAAGAGGTGTCCGCGATCGTCAATGAAGCGCGCGCCGCCCACACCGCCGTGCGCACGCTGTTCCTGCAGAACGTGCTCGATACCCGCGAGGCCGACAAGCGCGAGTTCGTGTTCCTATCACAATTGCAGTCGCAAGCGACGATCTCCTGGGTCGCCTTCGGGTGGCCCGACGGTTCCTTCTTCGCCGCGCATAAGCTCGGTGACGGCCATCTCGAGATGATGGAGATCTCGAAGATCGACCATGTCGGCCAGCGCCGCATCGACGAATATGAAGTTATCCCCGGCGACATCGAATTTGAATCCCGCCGTTTCGAACCCACAGACTTTAGCGTCACTATGCAGGACTGGTTCAAGATCGGCATGGAGGCCAAGGGCCCGCAGTGGTTCGGGGTCGTCGACCATCCGATCGGCCCGCGCCCATCGATCGCCTTCGCGGGGCCGATCGATGTCTATCAGGAACGTCAGGGCGTCCTTGCGATCATCATCGAGTACACCAGGCTCTCCCGTTTCCTCGCCCAGCTCGAGGTCGGCCGCACCGGAACGGCTTTCATCCTCGGTGCCGGCGACGAATTGATCGCGGCTCCCGACAAGAACGCCGACGAACTGCATCCCGCGCACAGCCGGATCGATCTGTTGTCGTTGGCGCGGATGGCTCTGACACTGGCCGGCGAGGACGGTCGCAAGGAAGCCTGGCGGCGGCGGCTTACCCTCGATGGCGCAGCCTATGAGGTTGGGCTGACGCCCTTACCATTTACCGGCTGGTGCCTGGCGACCGTGATCCCTGAGGCTGAGTTTCTTGGCCCGGTCGAAACCACGCTGCGACGGCTCATCATCGGTCTTGCCATCGGTGCGCTGCTCGCCGCCCTGTTCTCTGCGATGCTGGCGCGGTCGGTGATCGCCGCACCGCTCGCCCGTGTGGTCGGCGAAATCCGACATGTGGAAAGTTTTGCGCTGGAACAGGTGCGCCGCCACCCGTCGCGGCTCGCCGAGATTTCGAGCCTTTCGGGCGCGATAGCCGAGATGGCGCAGGGCTTGTCTGCTTTTCGCAAATTCATTCCTGCCGATCTGGTCCGGTCGCTCCTTCGCCAGGGCATCGAGGCGAAACCTGGCGGCTCGATCCAGGAGCTGACGGTAATGTTTATCGATGTGGCCGGCTTCACCGGGCTTTCCGAGCGCATGGGGGATCGGGTTGTGCCGCTGTTGTCGCGATATCTCGACGTCGCCTCCGAAGTCATCGTCGCCCACGGCGGCACCATCGACAAATTCATTGGCGACGCTGTGATGGCATTCTGGGGCGCGCCGACAGCGCAGGCCGAACATGCCCTTCTCTGTTGCCGTGCAGCACTCGTCTGCCGCCAGGGCATTGAGGCCGCGGGCGTCAGGGACGACCAGGGCCATCCCCTGCAAATCCGGATCGGCATCAATTCCGGCCGCATGCTGGTTGGCAATGTCGGCTCCGAATTGCGGCTGAACTACACGGTGATTGGCGATGCCGTGAACGTGGCGAGCCGCCTCGAAGGCGCCAACAAGCACTATGAGACGCAAATTCTGATCGGCGCCGAGACCAAGCGCCTCGTTCAGGGGGCGATGATCACACGCGAGATCGATCGCATAGCCGTCTACGGCAAGACAGAAGGCCTCGCCGTGCATGAACTGATCGGTTCGGCTGCAGGCGACGCTTACCCGGCCTGGATCATCGATTACGAACAGGGACTACTTGAATATCGCAAGCGCGACTTCGCCAGCGCCATATGCTGCTTCGAGGCTGTCTTGCGCCAGCGTCCTCACGACAGGCCGACTGAACTGATGCTCGACCGCTGCAAGCTCCTCGAGCAGTCGGGTGTTGACGACACGTGGTCACCTGTCGTGACACTTCAGTCAAAATAGCCGACCCGCCGGCACCAGACAGACGACTGGATGCTGGCTATGCTCGAAAGCGGCAGCTTCGATATCCAATAAGGACGTCGTTGCCAGCCCGCTGGTCAATCCTGAGTTCTGGCGGGAAATAAGCCTGACCACGGTCAAGGGGAGGCCCTATTCGTGGGCTGTCGGTTCGCTTGTCCACGAGGCGATGAGATCGGCGTGGCTAGGTGAGGTCCCTCTTGCTGACAAGGACCTCTTCGCTGCGGAAGCTGGATCGGACGAGTAATTCCCCCATCGCGCAATCCTGTTCCTGGCGCGCACCTTATTCCGCCGCCACCGGCATCAATTCCATCTGCTCATGCAGGATCACGCCCGACAGCGGATCAAACTCGCCAACCCACGGCGCGTGTTCAAGGGCTGCTCTCGTGTGCGAGTAACCAGCGTCCCACCGCTGCATGATGCCGCGCGGGCTGAAATCGATGTCCTTGGTGTGGGTTTCGCGATCAAGCTGCGGCGCAAGCAGACGCACGACGTGCATGCGTGTCTGACAGCCGTAACCGACCAGTTCGCGCACCTCCGGGGTGTTGCGTTCGCTGTCGGGCAGCCGTTCGGCCAATTGGTTGATGATGTGACGCAACCGATGCGCCTGCTGCTGGCGTGCGATGTGGCTCATGATGCGGCTGGAATATTGGACATCCTTGTGTCGATTCAGCACCTCCGCCATCGTGGTCGGCTCCAGGCCCGCAGGATTCCACAGATGGACAGCGAAGATCAGCGAGTTCTTGCGGGGATTGTCATCGAACACGACTTCAGTCGGCGTGTTGGACAGAATACCGCCGTCCCAATAGAGCTCGCCGTCGATGCGGACGGCGGGAAAGGCCGGCGGCAATGCGCCGGAGGCCATAATATGCCTGATGGTGAGTTCCCCGTCGCGGCTATCGAAATAGTGCATCTGGCTGGTCCGCACGTGGGCGGCCCCGACCGTCAGGCGCGGCGAACAGCTATTGAGTAGCTTGACGTCGACGAGTTCGCACAGGGTCTGCTCCAGTGGCGCGGTCGAGTAATAGCCGGCCCGTTCGGCACCCAGCGGGTAGCTGTCACCCGCATGAGCAAGGGCATTCGGACGAAAAAAGCCGGGAATTCCGTGGGTGATGGTCGCCCAGTAGGATAGCCGGTCATTGAAGTCGGGAAAGGCCGTCCGGATGTTCCAGACCGGATTTTGCTCCATCCGCTTCCAGAACTCTTTCAGGCGTGACAGCCGGTTCTCGACCGGATTGCCGGCGATGAGGCTGGCATTGATGGCGCCGATCGATGTGCCGATGATCCAGTCCGGCTCGATGCCTGCTTCGTGCAAGGCTTGATAGACACCTGCTTGGTACGAGCCCAAGGCGCCGCCGCCTTGCAACACCAGAACGACCTGGCCGGGGAGATCCTTGGCCAGCGATTTGATATTTCGCGACGAAGTTCTGTCCTGCATGTTGTGCTCCCATTCCGGCCTGGTCTAATATTCGCAAGCGCGCCCGGCTCTGTTACGAGCGTCGTCTCAATGTGCTGTCCAACCGCCATCGACCGGCAAAGCAATTCCGGTAATCGACGCGGCTGCTTCGCTCGCCAGGAAAACCGCCAGCGCACCGATCTCCTCGACTGTCGCAAAGCGTTTGTTCGGTTGCTGGGCCAACAGCACGTCGCGGATCACCTGATCCCGAGAGATTCCATGCGCCTTGGCTTGTCCATCGATCTGAGCTTCGACCAGCGGGGTATAGACATAGCCAGGGCATATGGCGTTGCACGTAATACCTTCCTCGGCGATTTCGAGCGCCGCTACCTTTGTCAAGCCGACAATGCCGTGTTTGGCGGCGACATAGGCCCCCTTGAACGGCGAGGCGACCAGCCCATGCGCAGATGCCACATTGATGATGCGGCCGAATCCTTGTTTGCGCATCGCCGGCAGTGCCAGCCGCGTGGTGTGGAACGCGGACGATAGATTGATCGCAAGGATCTGATCCCATTTTTCGACCGGAAACTGGTCGAGCGGTGCGACGTGCTGAATACCGGCATTGTTGATGAGAATGTCGAGCCGATCAAAGTCGGCCAGCGTCACCGCGACCATCTCGGCGATCGCATCTGGCGACGTCATATCGGCCGCTGAATAGCCGACCTTGACGCCATGATCGGCTTCTATCGCATCCTTCGTCCTGGCGATCTCGGCCGCGGCTCCGAAGCCATTCAGCATCACGTTTGCGCCAGCCGCGGCAAGCGCGCGGGCGATGCCAAGCCCGATCCCGCTGGTTGAGCCGGTCACCAGGGCGGCCCTGCCATCGAGCAATTTTGCGTCAACGTCGGCATGCGATTTGATCTGGACATTCATCTTCTCAATCCCGCTTGCGTCGGTGGTATCCGACGATCGCCCAAAATCTGCATCGCAAAATGGATTCACGGAAATACCCTTTGACTTCCAAAACCATAGGTGCGCGCTATGGCCGCCTTGGCCCTCAATCGGCTAGACTGTGAGCCGGATCAGGGGAGTTCGGCCATGGAAATGCATCAGGTTCGGTACTTCCTCGCGGTCGCGCGGACGCTCAACTTCACGCGTGCTGCTGATGAGTGCAATGTCACCCAGCCATCGCTGACGCGAGCAATCAAGCAGCTCGAGGCAGAGCTTGGCGGCGACCTGTTTCGCCGCGAGCGTCCGGCCGGATTGACCGAGCTTGGTCAGCGCATGCACCCCTTGCTGAAGCAATGCTACGAGGCCGCCGCCGGCGCTCGCTCGCTCGCCTCGTCATTCAAGAGCGGCGAGATCGGCGCGCTGAGAATCGCGCTCACCCACTCGATCGATCTGTGTCTGCTGATTCCCTTCCTCGATCAGATCAAGCGCCAGTTCAATCGGCTGGAATTCCGTTTTCTCCGTGGCAATGGCCGCGAAGTCGGAGACATGCTGAAGAAAGGCGAGGCGGAGCTAGGAATTGCAGCTGAGCTCGACCCGAATTGGGAGCGGCTCGACACTTGGCCGCTATTTACGGAGGACTTTCAGCTCGTCGTCAACGCTGACCACCGGCTTGCCGATCAGGACAGCATCGACCTCGATGATCTGCGTTCCGAACAGCTTTTGTCGCGTGGATACTGCGAGTATGGCCCGCGCTTGAACACCGTCTTGCGAGAGCACGGCATAGACGTCGATCATTGCCACGAAATCTCGAGCGAGCGCGATCTCATTGAGCTGCTTGAGGCCGGTATCGGCATCGCCGTGGTTCCTGACACCTCGCGGATACCGCAGACGCTCAAACGTACCTCGGTCGAGGGACTCGATGCCCGACGCACGGTCAATCTCTACGGCGTCGCCGGTCGCGAGCGAACTGCGGTCGCATCTGCCGTCATGCGCATGCTGCGTGGCACGGATTGGCGGCAGTTTTTGGAGAAGAGCCGAGCCGCGTGAGAGTACCAATGCACGCGGGTCGCCCGGAAGCGCCTACCTCGCGTCCTTCAGAGCTCCGAGTAGATCCTCGATCGCCATGCGGCGCCGGAAGTCGGGATCAACAAAACGCGTTTTGACGATGCCATCGCATCCGATCACAAAGGCCGCAGGAATCGGCAACACCCAACCGTCGTTGCCGTGAAAGCTCGGCATGTCGAGATAAGAGAGAAGCCGCTCAATCTCTGCACCAAGCCAGATCGCCAGGTTGAGGGACAGCGCATAGCCATTGTCGAGATCGGTCAGCACTGGAAACGGTGCTCCGGCTTCGGACTTGAATTCTGCCGCATATTCCTGTGTCTCGGGCATGACGGCGACGACGTCCGCCCCCAGAGCCTTGATGCGGTCATAGGCCTTGATCACGGCCCTGACATTGAGTCGGCAATACGGGCACCAATGGCCGCGGAAAAACATCACCGCCACCGGGCCTCGCTCGAGCAGAGAGGGCAAGGCGATTAGGCGACCGCTTTCGTCGGGTAGCACGAAAGGTGGCATCGGCTCGCCAGGACGCGGCGCGTTTTCGCCGCCGCCATTTTCGTTGACCCTGATAACGAGGCGATCGACTGCGTCGCCATAGGCCGGAAAGATTTCCCGGCCTGCTGCCGCATAGGCTTGGAGCTGCTCGTTGAGAGTGCCTTCCATCTCCCGGCAGCGCTGAAAGGCGACCTTGAGCCGCTCGGCGTCGGCTGGGGAAAGCGATGTCATCCCTTGCTCCCGTATGTTTGACCTTCAGATGGCAATTCCTGCGCGGACCGCCCACCAGAGGCGCCTTTGTCTCCGCCAGGAGCATTGCACAAAGCACGATAGCATTGGGCTATCGATATCAGAGCGGGCCCGCATTTCGTGTTGGACGCCTGAGCGGGGATGGCCGTCCCCCGAGGGGTTTTCTATGTCCCGCTATAACGTACTGTGAATTGGCAAATTCGCTACCGTTCCTTTCCTGATGTCCATCGTGGGCCATGCCGGTCATGAACTTGGAGATATGTTCGGCCTTGCAATGAAACTCGGCACCCGCGGGAGCGAGCTTCGTGACCACATCTCCGCCTGTCCGACCTTCGCGTCCGACATCAAGCACATGCTCGGCCGCGCTTGAGTCGCATAGCCCGCCGCTATCGACTCAACAGCCAACCGGCATTTCCCGAAGCAAGGGCCTTGCGCGATGCTCCTGACACGCCGGCCAGCCTTTCGGGGCCGCGACATCAAGGAGACAACAACATGTTCAATGACATCGCAACCTCGCGCAAGATCCGGCGAGCTCTCGGCGTCGCGAGCGCCATTGCCATTTCGCTCGCGACAGCATCCGCGGCTTTCGCCGGCGAATGTCCCGCCGACAAGATGAAGGCCAATGCCCGCTCGATGGTGGACTACAAGCCGGTTGGTGTTACCGACGTGACGCTTGGATCCATCGATCTCGGCAAGCAACCCGCGCATATCGAGGGACGCGAACTGCGCTTCCGCAAGCTGACCATCGAGCCCGGTGGCATCGTGCCCTGGCACAGCCATGACGATCGGCCGGCGCTGATCTTTGTCCAGCAGGGCGAGGTCGTCGAATACGCCAGCAACTGCGTCGACCCAATTGTGCACAAGGCTGGCGACCTGCGACCGGAGGTCTACGGCACCTCGCACTGGTGGAAGAACCTCGGCAAAGAGACCGTCATTCTCTACGTGGGTGATGTCCGCAAGGATCCGACTGACCACAACATGTAACGAGTGCTCCAGCCCCACGCCTCGTTACCGGATGTGACGACCCGGGAGCCACGTGTTGGCCCCGCACGCCCGGGCGTTACATCTCCCTTCGATCACAGGAGCTGCGGCGATGACTGATATGCCGATGGAAGTCTCAGCGAAACCAATGCAAGAGCACGGTCATTCGCCGGACGTGGCGCTGCGATCTCTGGTGATCGGCCTCACCGCATTCCTGACCGTCGTCGACCTGTTCGCAACTCAAGCAATTCTACCAACTCTGACGCGGCACTACGGCGTCACGCCCGGTGCGATGGGCTTCGCTGTCAATGCCAGCACGATCGGCATGGCAGTCGCAGGACTGGTGGTCGGATCCTTCAGCCCGCACATCGATCGCAGGACCGGCATTCTGGCAAGCCTGCTTCTGCTCGCGATTCCGACGAGCTTGCTTGCCGTCGCACCGAACCTTGCCGTCTTCACCATTCTTCGCATCATGCAGGGCCTCTGCATGGCGTCAGCCTTTACGTTAACCCTTGCCTATCTGGGCGAACAGTGCAGCGCAATGGATGCTGGCGGCGCCCTCGCCGCCTATATCACCGGGAACGTCGCAAGCAATCTGATCGGGCGTCTCCTCTCGGCGTCCGTGTCCGACAATCTGGGCCTGGCGACGAATTTCTATTTCTTTGCCGTGCTCAATCTCGCAGGCGCGCTGCTGGTCTACTCCACAATCAAGCGCGTCCAGCCCATGCACTCCATCGGCCCAGCACAATCGCCACTTTCGGCAATGATAGAGCATTGGCACGATCCGGCCCTACGCGCGGCCTTCGGCCTTGGCTTCTGCATCCTGTTCGCGTTCATCGGCACCTTTACCTACGTCAACTTCATCCTGGTCCGTGCCCCACTGTCGCTCGGTATGATGGGGGTGGGTTTTGTCTATTTCGTATTTCTCCCCTCCGTCGTCACGACGCTGCTGGCTGGCAAAGCGGTGGCACTGTTCGGCATGCGCCTATCACTTTGGGGCGGTCTCGCAATCGCCGCTCTAGGCCTGCCACTGATGCTCTCATCGCACCTTGCGGACGTGCTCGCGGGGATGGTGCTGATGGGGATCGGCACGTTCTTTGCGCAAGCCTGCGCCACAGGCTTCGTCGGGCAAGCGGCGCGAACAAACCGCGGGGTTGCCAGCGGCACCTACCTTGCCTGCTATTTCTTCGGCGGCCTGGTCGGCAGCGCGGTGCTTGGTCAATTGTTCGATCACTTCGGATGGGTCGCCTGTGTCGCAGGCGTGGGCGTGGTGTTGGCAATGGGGTGCATTTTGACCGCAAGCCTCAGGATCCCGGTGTCCGGTCGATAACACGAATGGTGGGCCCGGCAGTTCGCGGCAATGGCAGATTTCGGCCGACACGGAGGCTGCTCGCGCGCTCAATCGCTTTGTTGAACGTTCAGTAAAGTCACATACTAAACATTCTGGCTGGGGCTGACCTTCTGGCTTTCCTGTTATCGGGACGGGCCGAATTGCGTCCGCTGGACCAGGCCGGCAGTCGTTGTTCGCCGCATTCGCTGCAATTCTCGGACAATTTGTTGCATTGCGAACATCGACGCGTGCGCGTGCGAGCGTCGGGAATATTTTCGCCAAGGTCGCGAGAACCGACTTGACGGGCCAAAAAATTTAGTACTACGTTTAGTAATACAAAAAACTAAACATCGCGCATCGAGCGCCGATGTGCAGGAGGAGCCCAAGCCATGCCGGAGCCGTCTCCGGCAGCGGTCCGTCTCGTCCTTCACTCATCGCTCCTCAAACTCGGTTTCAGGGTCTTGGCGTCGCTCCGGCAGGGCGCGCTGAGCGGGTTGGACGCTTCAACGAGAGAGGAAACGGATATGCGGACATTCAATTGGCTGAGAAGCTCAGCGGCCACCACGGTTCTCGGGGCGGCGCTGCTGGGGATATTTGGCGGGGGCGAAGCTGCGGCCCAGGGTAAGCAGCTCACGCTGTGCTGGGCGGCATGGGATCCGGCCAACGCGCTGGTCGAACTCGGCAAGGATTTCACCAAGCAATCCGGCATCGAGATGAAGTACGAGTTTGTCCCCTGGACGAGCTACGCGGATCGCTTCCTCAACGAGCTCAACTCCCACGGCAAGCTCTGCGACCTGATCATCGGCGACAGCCAGTGGATCGGCGGCGCCGCCGAGAACAAGTGGTACGTCAAGCTCAACGATTTCTTCGACAAAGAGCACATCTCGATGGACGACTTCGTCCCGGCGACCGTTGTCGGCTATTCGCAGTGGCCAAAGAACTCGGCGAACTACTGGGCGCTGCCGGCGATGGCCGACGCCGTGGGTTGGACCTACCGCAAGGACTGGTTCTCGCGGCCCGACATTCAGTCGGCTTTCAAGGCCAAGTACGGTCGTGATCTGGCGCCGCCGAAAACCTATGACGAGTTGAAGCAGATCGCGGAGTTCTTCCAGGGCCGCGAGATCGACGGCAAGAAGGTCTACGGCGCCTACATCTTCACCGAGCGCGGCTCCGAAGGCATCACGATGGGCGTGACCAACGTCCTCTACAATTACGGCTTCAGCTACGACAATCCGAAGAAGCCGTACCAGATGCAGGGCATCGTCAATTCCGCCGAGGCGGCCAAGGGGCTCGAATTCTACAAGGAGCTCTACAAGTGCTGCACCGCGCCGGGCATGACCAACGCCTACATGCAGGAAGGGCTCGATGCCTTCAAGTCGGGCCAGGTGGCGATGCAGATGAACTGGTTCGCCTTCTTCCCCGGCCTCTACAAGGATCCGAATGTCGGTGGCGACAAGATCGGCTTCTTCGTCAATCCGGCCGGCCCGAACGGGCACTTCACCCAGCTCGGCGGACAGGGCATCTCGGTGGTTGCGACCTCCGACCGCAAGGACGACGCGCTCGCCTATATCAAGTGGTTCGCGCAGCCTGCCGTGCAGCAGAAATGGTGGCAGATCGGCGGCTACTCGGCGCTCAAGGCGGTGGTCGACGCGCCGGACTTCCCGAAGAGCGCGGCGTTCGCGCCGCAATTCCTGGAGTCGATGGGCATCGTCAAGGACTTCTGGGCCGAGCCGTCCTACGCCCAGCTGCTGCTTGATATGCAGAAGCGGGTGCACGACTACGTCGTCGCCGACAAGGGCACGGCGCAGCAGGCGCTCGATCTCCTGGTCAAGGACTGGACCAAGGTGTTCAAGGAACAGGGCAAGCAAGTCGCCTCGCAATAGCCCGAACGCCGCGTCCCAACTGAACTGGCTTCCCCGAGGTCAGCCTCGGGGAAGCCGAACCAGCCAGCCGATGGACAAGATGACGACGATCCTGCAACCCGACCATGCTACGATCCCGGGCGTGAGCGAGCCAGCCAAATCCCGCGCCGCGCGCCGCGGCCATGGTCTGTCCGACCGGACCATCGCGTGGCTGTTCGTCGCGCCGACGATTGCGCTGCTGCTCGCGATCAACATCTTTCCGCTGGTCTGGATGATCCGGCTGTCCTTCACCAGCCTCAACCTCAGCATGTCCTATCTGCCGCTGCGGTTTGTCGGGCTCGACAATTTCAGCGACATACTCAACGACGAGGACGTCTGGTTCCGGCTCCAGACCACCGCGCAATTCGTGATCTGCTCGGTCGCCTTGCAGGTCGTGGTCGGCTTTGGGCTCGCGCTTCTGATCAACCGTCAGTTCCGCGGCCATAGTTTCTGGACCACGATCATCCTGCTGCCGATGATGCTGTCGCCGGCGGTCGTCGGCAATTTCTGGACGCTGCTGCTGCAGCCGCAGATCGGCCCGTTCAACTATCTGATCAGCTTGTTCACCGGTGTGCCGCCGAGCTCTTTCAGCATGACAGGGCAGGTCGCGCTCGCGCCATGGACCATCGTGCTCGTCGACACCTGGATGTGGGCGCCCTACGTGATGCTGATCTGCCTCGCCGGGCTGCGCTCGATCCCGGATTACATCTACGAGGCGGCTGAGGTCGATCGTGCCTCGGCCTGGCGGCAGTTCTGGTCGATCACGCTGCCGATGACGGTGCCGTTCCTGATGCTGGCGGTGCTGTTTCGCGCGATCGAGAACTTCAAGATGTTCGACATGGTCAACCTGCTGACGTCCGGAGGACCAGGGTCGACCACCGAGCTCGTATCGATCACGCTGAAGCGTGCGGCATTCGAGAAGTGGCGCACCGGCTATTCGTCCGCGCTCGCCATCATCCTGTTCGTGACCGTGTTCGGGGCCGCCAACATCTACGTCAAAGCGCTCAACAAGGTGAAGCAACGATGACCGCTGCCGTAGCCAAATCGGTCCTGGCCAGATCCAGCGCACACTCGATCGTCGAGGCCTCGCCGCGCACCAAGGCATTCGCTGGTGCTCTCGTCATCCTCTATGCGTTGATCACGATCCTGCCGCTGGTCTGGATCGTTGCTACCGCCTTCAAGTCGCAAAGCGATGCGATCGCCTATCCGCCCAAGGTGATCTTCGAGCCGACACTCGAAGGATATGTCAACCTGTTCACGGTACGCACCCGCCAGACACCTGATTTCATCGCCAAGTTGCCGCCCCCGGAGACCTGGTATGACAAGCTGGTCCGCAAGCATGACATGGTCATTGCCGGACCGTCCAAAGTCGTCCCGCGCTTCGTCAACTCGCTCATCATCGGGTTCGGTTCGACCTTCCTCGCCGTCTTCCTCGGTACGCTCGCGGCCTACGCTTTCTCGCGCTTCCGCATTCCGTTGGCCGACGATCTCTTGTTCTTCATTCTGTCGACGCGGATGATGCCGCCGGTTGCGGTCGCGATCCCGATCTATCTGATGTACCGGCAGCTCAACCTGACCGACACCAGGCTCGGAATGATCCTGCTCTATACCGCCGTGAACGTCTCGCTCGCGGTCTGGCTGCTCAAGGGGTTCATCGACGAGATCCCACGCGAGTACGAGGAGGCGGCCCTCGTCGACGGCTACACGCGACTGCAGGCGCTGCGCAAGGTGGTGCTGCCGCAGGCCGTCACCGGAATCGCGGCGACCGCGATCTTCTGCCTGATCTTCTCCTGGAACGAATACGCCTTCGCGGTTCTGCTGACCAGCGGTGAGGCGCAGACCATGCCGCCCTTCATCCCTTTCATCATCGGTGAGGGCGGGCAGGACTGGCCGGCGGTTGCCGCCGCGACCACGCTGTTCGTCGTCCCGATCGTCATGTTCACCGTGCTGCTCCGCAAGCATCTGTTGCGCGGCATCACCTTCGGAGCGGTGCGCAAATGAGCGGTTCAGCTGTTGTTAAGGAGGCCAAGGGAACCAAGGGGACATTGCACCGCTTCTTCAGCCGCGGGCGCTGGGAGGCCGTTGCGATGACCCTGATCGGGGGCGGCATCTTCATGCTGGTGCAGCCCTTCTCGATCGATCTCTACAGCTATTCATTCGTGACGATTCTGGCCGGCACGGTAGGCTTCGTCGTCGTCAGCCACTTTCCGGAATAGGGCCATGGCTCAGATCCGCATCGAAAATCTTCGCAAGTCGTTCGATCAGTTCACCGCGGTGGAAGGGTCGACCTTCACCATCGACGACGGCACTTTCTTCGCGTTGCTCGGCCCTTCCGGCTGCGGCAAGACCACCACCTTACGCATGATTGCCGGCCTCGAGCTGCCGACCGAGGGCAAGATCCTGCTCGACGGGGAGGACGTCACGTTCCACCGCGCCGCCGCCCGCGATATCGCGTTCGTGTTCCAGCTGTTCGCGCTCTATCCGCACATGAATGTCGGGCAGAACATAGGCTTCCCGCTGAAGTGCCAGGGCATGGCGCGGCACGAGATTCGCGAGCGGGTGCAGGAGACCGCGCGGATGCTGCGGATCGAGCATCTGCTGTCGAGCAAGACATCGAAGCTCTCGGGCGGCGACCGCCAGCGTGTCGCGCTCGGGCGAGCCATGGTGCGGCGCCCGAAGGCCTTCCTGATGGACGAGCCGCTGGGCGCACTCGACGCAGAGTTTCGTCATCTGATGTGCGGCGAGCTGCGCGATTTGCACGATCGCATCAAGGCGACCACGGTCTATGTCACCCACGACCAGCTCGAAGCGATGTCGATGGCCGACCAGATTGCGATCATGAACAAGGGGCGCGTGGAACAGATCGGCACGCCGCAGGAGGTCTACGACCGGCCCGCCAGCATGTTCGTCGCGGACTTCATCGGCTCGCCGCCGATGAACTTCCTGCGCTTCGAGGGCGGGCTGCGATCTGGTGACCGGGCGATCAATTTTCACGACACCAGGCTCGTGGTGCCCGAGATTCGCGAGGACCGCGCCAGCGCTGCGCTGGCCCTCGGGATTCGCCCGGAACATATTCGCTTCACCGACGCCGGATCCGTTCGCGGCGAGGTGTTCGGCGCGGAATATCTCGGCACGACGCAGATCGTCACAATCGACACCGCCTATGGACGGGTCGCGGCGCGGCTGCCGTCGAGCGCCTCGGTGCGGATCGGAGAGACCGTCGGCCTCGAATTCAACTCCGGTCGGCTCTCACTGTTCGATGCCGGTAGCGGCCTTGCAATCAGGACCGCCGGCGAGGAGGAGGGGCGCCATGGTTGACGTCAGCTTGCGCAACATCAGCAAGCGCTTCGGCGCGGTGGAGGCGGTGCGCGACCTCTCGTTGACGGTGAACGACGGTGAGTTCCTCGTTCTGCTCGGGCCGAGCGGTGCCGGCAAGACCACGACGCTGCGGCTGATCACCGGGCTCGAGAGCCCCGACGCCGGCTCGGTCATGATCGGCGGGCGCGACGTGACGCATGATCCGCCGGGTTCACGGGACATCGCATTCGTGTTCCAGCAATATTCGCTGTATCCGCATCTGTCGGTCTATGACAACCTCGCATTCCCGCTGCGCTCGCCGGCACGGCGCGTGCCGGAGCCGCTGATCCGCAAGCGTGTCGAGCAGACCGCGGAGCTCCTGCACATCGCCAGCAAGCTGAATAATCGTGCCACCCGCCTGTCGGGAGGTGAGATGCAGCGGGTCGCGATCGGCCGTGCGCTGGTGCGCGATCCCTCGATCTATCTGATGGACGAGCCGCTGTCGTCGCTGGATGCAAAGCTTCGCGCCGAGCTTCGCCTCGAGCTGAAACGGATCCAGCTCGAGCTCGGCGCGACCATCCTTTATGTGACCCACGACCAGGTCGAAGCCATGACGATGGCGTCAAGGATCGGTGTGATCAAGGACGGCCGGCTGCTTCAGCTCGGCACGCCGAGGGAGGTCTACGAAAATCCATCCAGCAGCTACGTCGCGTCGCGGCTCGGGACGCCCCAGATCAATTTCCTTCCCGCACGGCTGTTGTCCGATGTGGCGATACCGCCGGAAACGGAGACGGTCGGCATCCGCACCGAGCACCTCCAGATCGCCGCGCGCAACGGCGGGCAGATGGTCGGTCGGGTGCATCGCGTCGAGCATCTCGGCGAGCAGAATCACGTTCACCTCGACTATAAGGGCGAAACGCTGGTGACGCTGGCGGATCCGCATCAGCCGCTGCGGGCCGGCCAGGAGGTTGAATTGCAACTGGTGCGTCCGCTGTGTTTCGACCGCGCGGGGCAACGCATCGGCGCGATGGTCCAATAGAGGAGCGAGAGGTTCAGATAGATGTCTGTGCAACCGGAGACATTCAGGTCGCTGCTCAAGGCGGCCGCCGAGCAGGTCATCGCCAGCGCGCCGGAGCTCACGAGCCTGGACCAGGCGATCGGCGACGGCGACCACGGGACCAACATGAAGCGCGGCTTCGAAGCCGTGCTCGGCAAGCTCGATGCCATCTCGGCGCAGCCGCTCAACGAGGCATTCAAGGCGATCGGCAAGACCCTGGTCATGACGGTCGGCGGCGCCTCCGGCCCGCTTTATGGCAGTTTCTTTCTCGCCGCGGGCGAGGCGCTGTCGCAAGACAAACACTTGCCTGACGATCTCGCCGACGTGTTCGGTAGCGGCGTGGACGCGGTGAGCGCGCGGGGCCGCTCGCAGGCCGGCGAGAAGACGATGCTCGATGTGCTCGTTCCGGTGCTGGAGACACTGAAAGCGGGCGCCGGCCAGCCCGATCTGATCGAGCGGGTGCGCATCACCGCGGCTGAAGCGGTTGAGCGCACAGTGCCGATGCAAGCCACCAAGGGCCGGGCGTCGTTCCTCGGTGCGCGCAGCGTCGGTCATGTCGATCCGGGGGCACGATCGAGCTGCGTTCTGCTGCACGCTGTGTGCGCTGGCCTGGAGGCGCGGCAATGACCGATACCGTAGGGATCGTGATCGTCTCGCATTCCCGGGATATCGCCAAGGGAACCGCGGACATGGTGCGGCAGATGGTCGGCAGCGAGGTCAAGGTCGCCTTCTGCGGCGGCAATCCCGATGGTGGTCTCGGCACCAGCGTGCCGCTGATCATCGACGCCATCAACGATGCCTGGTCGTCGAAAGGCGTTGCTGTGCTTGTCGACCTCGGCGGCGCCGAGACGAACAGCGAAATGGCGGTCGAAATGCTGGAGCCGGCGAGGCGTGATCTCGTTGTCGTCTGCAACGCGCCGATCGTCGAGGGCGCCGTCATGGCGGCGACGGAAGCTGCGGGCGGCAGCTCGCTGGCCCAGGTCAGAGCCGTGGCCGAGGAACTCTCTGCCGACTGAGCCGGCGGGGAAGCGATGATGGATGATGAGCATGCTTGATAAAGCGGACGAACAGATCTTCACCGGCAATGTGCGGTTGGTGCACGCAGTTGGCATGCACGCGCGCCCCGCGGTCAAGCTGACCAAGCTCGCCAAGAAATTCCAGGCTCAGATCTCGGTGCGGGTCGCGGGCGCGCCTGAATGGATCAATGCCAAGAGCGTGGCCAAGATCATGGCAATGCGCGCGGCACACGGCAGCACGATCGAGATCAAGGCCTCCGGCAGCGATGCGGAGGCCGCGGTCGCGGCGTTGGTCGGTCTGATAGCAAGCGATTTTCCGGATGGAGCACCATAGCATGCAGGGCGGCGCTGCAGGGCTGGCCTACCGCGGCAGGACCGCCTCGATCGGCTTTGCCCATGGCCCGTTCGTCCGTGTCGATGCGGGCGCGGTCGGCGAGCGTGTGGCCGGCACACTGGTCGAGGAGGCGCTGGCGTTGCGCAATGCGATCGACGTCGCGAGTGGCCAGATCGCGGATCTTGCCGCCAGCGCCGGCGGCGAAGCTGCCCAGATTCTCGAATTCCAGGTTGCGCTGCTGGAGGACGAGGATTTGATCGAGGCGATCTTCGCGTCGATCGGCGAGGGACGTCCGGCCGATATCGCATGGCGTTCGACGCTCGACGCGCACATCGCCGACTACAATTCCGCACCGGACGACTATCTGAAAGCGCGTTCCTCCGATCTTGCGGATTTGCGCGACCGCGTGGTCCACATTCTGCGTGGCGATCAGGGGCAGCCGCTGAAGGTCCCGAGCGGGGGCGTGGTCTGCGCCGACGATCTGCCGCCATCGCGATTCCTCGAGATCGACTGGTCCGGCGGCGGCCTGGCGCTGTTGCGCGGCAGCCCGACCAGCCATGTCGCGATGCTGGCGCGGGCGCGCGGCATCCCGATGGTGGTGCAGCTCGGTTCAATTCCAGACATCGGCACCATGGCGTTGCTCGACGGCGAAGGCGCGACGCTGGAACTCGATCCCAATGCCGAACAGGTCCGTACTTTCGAGAAGCGGCGCGACAGCCATCTCAAGAGCAGGGCATCCGCGCGCGCAATCCTGCGGCGGCCGACAGCCTCCTGGCGCGGCGAGCGGATCAAGCTCTTCATCAATATCCAGCGCGTCGAGGATCTCGAGCATGCCGACGCGCAATATGCCGACGGCATCGGCCTGATGCGCACCGAGTTCCTGCTGACGGAGCGCGGTAGTCTGCCCGATGAAGAGACACAGTTTCAGGCTTATGATGCGGTGTTGCGTTGGGCAGACCGGCGACCGGTCACCATTCGCACGTTCGACGCGGGCGGCGACAAGCCGGTGCCGGGCTTCACGGTGGACGGCGAAGCCAATCCGTTCCTCGGGGTGCGCGGCCTGCGCCTGTGCCTCGCCCGGCCCGAGATCTTTGCGGTTCAGCTCCGCGCGCTGGCGCGGGCCGCGGTGCGCGGCAATCTCAAGGTCATGTTCCCGATGGTCACATCGGCGGACGAGCTCGAGGCGGGACGGAAGCTGTTCGCCGATGTCGTGCAGCGCTTGCAGGCGGACGGCATTGCCGCGATGCTTCCCGAGCTGGGAATCATGGTCGAAGTCCCGGCGGCGGCCCTTGCGGTATCTAGCTTCAAGGCCGCCTTCTTCTCGATCGGCTCGAACGATCTCGCGCAATATGTCCTGGCTTGCGATCGTTCCAACGGAGCTCTCGCCCCATTGGTGGACCCTCTGCATCCCGCAGTGCTCGAACTGATCGCGCGGACCGCGGAGCACGGCCGCCGCGCCGGCATCAGCGTCAGCCTGTGCGGCGACATGGCCGGTGATCCGCGCTGCCTGCCGGCCCTGCTGAATTGTGGCCTGCGCGAACTCTCCGTCAATGCATCGGCGCTGGCGCAGATCAAGCACACCATCGATCGGCTGAGCAGCGGAGGCGGCCTTGGCTGACACGGCGGCCGATGACGCGCCCGAAGCCGGCGCGGTCGCAGTCTACAAGCGCATCTTCAAGGAAGTCCTTGAGAGCCGCCCGTCCGGCATGCGGCTGCGGCTGGCCCATGCCATGGGAAAGAACCGCAGCTTCGTCAGCCAGATCAGCAACCCGGCCTATCCGGTGCCGATCCCGGTGCAGCATCTCAACACGATCTTCGATGTCTGCCACTTCCCGCCACAGGCGAAGACAGCCTTCCTTCGCGCCTATGCGCGCGCACATCCGCGCCGCGTCGGCCGGTTGAGCGAAGGCTCGCACGAGCGGACGCTGACGCTGCATCTGCCAGACTTCGGCAGCGCCAAGCGCAACGCCGAGCTCGACACGCTGCTCCAGGAGTTCACGCGGCGACTGATTGCCATCATGCGGGAAAAATAGGCGAGAAACGCCAAACGGACGAAGCGGGGAGAACACAATGAAGAAGTTCATCAATGCGGTCGACAACGTGCTCGCAGAGAGCCTCGACGGCTTTGCCGCCGCGCATGCCGACCTCGTCATGCTCGGCCCTGAGCGGAAATTCGTCCGCCGCCGCGAGCTGAACTCGAAGAAAGTCGCGCTGGTCTCGGGCGGCGGCAGCGGGCACGAGCCGCTGCATGCCGGCTTCGTTGGCTACGGCATGCTGGATGCCGCCTGTCCCGGCCAGGTGTTCACTTCGCCGACGCCGGACCAGATCGTCGAGGCCGCACAGGCGGTCGCGGGCGATGCCGGCGTTCTCTTCATCGTCAAGAACTATGCCGGCGACCGCATGAACTTCGAGATGGCAGCCGAGATCGCCGAGGGTCGTATCGCCACCATCGTGACCGATGACGATGTGGCGGTCGAGAAGTCGACCTACAGCGCCGGGCGGCGCGGCGTCGCCGGCACCCTGATCGTCGAGAAGATCGTCGGCGCCGCGGCCGAGAAGGGCGCCGATCTCAAGACCTGCGTGGCGCTCGGCGAGCGCATCAACGCACAGACGCGCTCGATGGGCGTTGCGCTGACCAGCTGCACCGTCCCGGCTGCGGGCACGCCGACCTTTGCACTTGCCGAAGACGAGATGGAGATGGGGGTCGGCATTCACGGCGAGCCGGGCCGCCGCCGCGTCAAGCTTGCGGAGGCCGATGCGATCGCATCGGAAATGACGGCAGCGATCGCCGGCGATCTCGCGGCGCCCGCGGGCTCCGAGGCGCTGCTGCTCGTCAACGGCTTCGGCGGCACGCCGACGATCGAGCTCTATCTGATGTACAACACGGCGCGCCGGATGCTCGAGGAGCGGGGCCTGCGCATCGCCCGTTCGCTGGTCGGCAGCTACGTCACATCGCTGGACATGGCGGGCTGCTCGCTCACCGTAAGCCTGCTCGACAGCGAGACCACCGCGCTCTGGGATCATCCCGTGCGCACGGCCGCATTGAAATGGTGACCGCCGTGGTGGGCGGCCGCTGATTTTCAGATTGCGCCCTGACTGACGATGGGCCGGGGTCTCAGGCATGCACCGGAAGTCTGCCGGTTCACCTTCCCTGAAACTTGCCGTGTCCTTCGGGCGCGGCATCTTTTTTGCGTGGAGTAGACAGGATCTCCGGCGATCGTGAGTGCCAAGCCATTGATTTATTGCTGGGCCCGGCAGGACTCGAACCTGCAATCATGAACGGGCATAGCGGTTCGGTTGTGAATTCGCCCTTGGATGCTTGCTCCACAACTCGCCTGATGCGGAGCATTTGGACTGTTCGGACGGCGTTAAGAGGCAGCAGAACCGAGTGAAGGATGAGGATTGGATACAAGCCGTCGAAGAACGCGTATGCGATGAACGCGACATTGCTCAAGATGGCCGTGATCCGGAGCTGGAGCATCGTCTTCATGCAAAACGTGGCGAAGACGAGAAGAGATGCGAGATAGCCGGCGGCTTCAACCCAGGACTTCGAGCCGCAGAGCAAAACATCTGAGCAGCGCATTTCCGCGTCCTTCTATGAACTTGCCCCTGAAGAGCGCGACGAGCCCTGTACATGTGGCTCAACGGGTTTGGATACCGAAGCAAGCGCAAAAATCAGATGCTGATCGGCTAGAAGAATCCGGCACTGAGATCCAGCCCATAAGTCACCGACAGCAGCCACACCAAGAGGGCGGCTCCACAGAGCAACGCGGTCTGCTTGAGGACGTTTGCCTGCAATGACGATGTGGGGAATACCCGGACAAAAGCGTTTGCAATCGCAGCAATTGCAGCGGCCCGCATGATGATCTCCAGGAGTTGGCAAATGGTGCGCCAACAGCGCCTCGATCAGGGAATGTTGATCGCCGGCAGCGGGCCAGTGGGTCGGATCAACGCTTTAGCAGGTTGCTCCTGCGTGAAGGCCGCGAGCGCAATCAAAACGGCGCATAATAGGGCGATGAAAAAGCCGAGACGCCACCGCCGCTCCGTCCGGTCGTCGTCGGGCGTGTCAAGCCGGCGCGCGCCCGTTGCTGTGCGCATCGTTAATCTCCGAATATCGTGACGGTGAGAAGGCCAATCTTCCCAACACCCGCACTGAATATCTCGCCAGTTGATGCGTCTGGGAACTACCTAGAAAGGTGGTCCGGTGTCTCCTATGCTTGCTCGAAGGTCGGTGACCTGCGCACTCGGTTCGGGGGGGGACATGTATCTATCGACGGATTCCACCAATCCGCAGAATCAAGATGTCTATGCACTCTGGGATCGGCTGGCCGAGTTCTCCGTCGGCGACGGCGACGCCCGCACTGATACATCTGCTAGCCGCACTGCGTACCATGTTGTCGGCACGCAATGTGCTATGGGGTGTGGTCGTGCGATTGCCTTCGCCGAAGCGGGCCGATCCCTTGCTCGGTTGGCGTCCGCGCCTCGTCCGGGTGCTGGACCCGATACCGGCGGTGGCAGCATCCGTGCAGAAGCAGTTCGATACGCTCTGGTCCCGCGACGTCGACCTGTCTCAGATCCTTTCCATGTCGGGAGATGAGCCGTTCCGGGTCCGCCTGCTGTTCGAAGCGCTGCCGCCGGAATGGTTCGAGGGCGAGCACTATCGGCGGCACTATCTGGACGTCGGATTCGCCGACAGCATCTCCGTGCGCATTGCGCTCAACGACGACGTGAGGATTCGCCTGTTCGTATTTCGCGATGCGGAGGCCCCTCGCTTCTCGGCACAGGACGGCCAGCGTCTGGGCTTCGTGATGCGCGGGTTGAGATGGTTTCACCGTCAGCAACTGCTCAGCCACGGCCTGCTCATCGCCAATGCACCCCTGACACCTGCTGAACGCAGGGTGTTGCTCGCACTGCTCGACGGGCACACGGAAAAGCAGATCGCGCAGAGGCTTGACCAAAGTCCGAACACCACGCATTTCCACGTCAAGTCGATCTACGCCAAGTTCGGCGTGCGTAATCGCTCGGCGCTCACCGCGCTGTGGCTCGGCAAGCTGCGATAACGAACTTACAGTTGATTTGCTGGTGGGCCCGGCAGGACTCGAACCTGCAACCAGACCGTTATGAGCGGCCGGCTCTAACCATTGAGCTACAGGCCCCGCCGCCTTGCGGGCCGCGGGGCGCGGCCGGCAACGGTGCGGGCTCCGTTTACAGGCTGACTGCGGTTTCGGCAATGCCGCCCGCACCCCTGTGCCGACGCCGCCGGGCCAGCCACGTCTTGCGGCCGGCATCGCTGGAACAGCGGCCGGCAGCCATCCTGCCTGGCCCTCCGTTTCCCTGGCGACCGGCGCCTCAATCCACCGAGACGCCGGCAAACTCGACGACTTTGCGCCATTTCTCGGTCTCGTCGGCCACCAGCTTGCCGAATTCGGCCGGGGCCATCGGCTTCGGGATGCCGCCGACCTCGGCGAGGCGCGCCACGAGCTTGGGGTCCTTCAGCGCTTCGCCGACCGCCTTGTTGAGCGCATCGACGATCTCGGGCGGGGTGCCCTTCGGCGCCGAGATGCCGTAGAAGCCGACCGCCTCGAATCCCGGCACGGTCTCGGCGATCGCCGGCACGTCGGGCACGCTCGCCCAGCGTTTCGGCGAGGTGACGCCGAGCGCGCGGACGTTGCCGCCGCGGGCCTGCTCCAGCGCCGACGGCAGATTGTCGAAGATCAGCTGCACCTTGTTGGAGATGATGTCGGGGAAGGCGATCGCGGATCCCCGATACGGCACATGCAGCATGTCGCACTTGGTCATCGCCTTGAACAACTCGGCCGACATGTGCACCGAGGTGCCGTTGCCCGAAGAGGCATAGGAGATCTTGCCCGGATTGGCCTTGCAGTAGTCGATGAACTCCTGGACGGTCTTCACCGGCATCGCGTTCGAGACCACCAGCATGTTGGTGAGCTGCATGATGCTCGCGACCGGGGTGGTATCGCGCAGGAAGTCGAACGGCAGCTTCTTGTAGAGCGAGGTCGAGATCGCATTGTTGGGCGCGACGAACAACAGCGTATAGCCGTCAGCCGGCGAGTTGATAGCGGCCGCGGCGGCGATGTTGCCGCCCGATCCGGTGCGATTCTCGACGATGAATTGCTGGCCGAAATGATCCGACAGCCACTGGCTCATGATGCGGGCGACGATGTCGACCGGACCGCCGGCGGCAAACCCGATCACCCAGCGCACCGGGCGGTTCGGATAGTCGGATGCGGATGAGGGGGCAATCGAGGCGAGGCAGCAAATCAAACCAAGCAAGGCGACACGCGCGAACTGGATCATCGTCTCTCCCGTCATTTTCTTGTGACTGTTGCCGGCATGGTTTCACAAAACGCTGGCTTTGCCTACGACGTCGCCCGTGCGACGATAGTCGGGTTCGTGTGGAATGCTTGAGGCTCGGGATGAAATTCGCTGTTATGATGTGCGCCGGCGCGCTGCTGCTCGCGGACGGGGCGGCGGCGCAAGAGGGGTGCAAGACCATTTCCAAGACCACGATCAGTTTCGCCACGGCGACGCCGGGTGGCGGCTTTCCGCTCTATGGCAATGCCTTCGCCGAGGTGATGAATGCGGCCGACCCGACGCTGTCGATCGAGCCGCGCAACACCAAGGGCTCCAATGAGAACATCCCGCTGCTCGAGGCCGGCAACGTCGATATCGCGACCGTGGCGGGCGAGCCGTCCTATGAAGCCTTCATGGGCATCGGCCGGCCGAAGGCCACGAAGCTGAAGATCCTCACCGCGATGTATTCGAGCCCGGGCATGTTCGTGGTGCGGGCCGACAGTCCCTACAAGACGATCCAGGACCTGGTCGGCCAGCCCGTCGCGTTCGGCGCCAAGGGCTCCGGCCTGCCGATCCTGTCGCGCTACATCCTCGACGGCATCGGGCTGAAGCAGGACGAGGACTTCAAGTCGATCTATCTCGATCGCGCCGGCGACGGGCCTGCGATGGTCGAGGACGGCCGCGCCGCCGCATTGTGGGGCGCCGGCATCGGCTGGCCCGGCTTCACCAAGATGGCCGAGAGCGCCACCGGCGCCCGCTTCATCGCGCCGACCACGGACGAGATCGCCCGCATCCGCGCCAAGCACACTTTCCTCAAGCCGCTGACCATCCCAGCCGGCAGCTATCCGAAGCAGACCGCGGCAATCTCTTCGGTCGGCTCCTGGAGCTACATCCTGGTGCGCGAGACCTTGCCCGACGATGTCGCCTATCGGCTGGCCAAGACGCTGCACGGCATCGAGGCGACCTTCTGCAACAAGCTCGCCCAGGCGTGCGAGACCACGGCGGCGAACACCGTCGCCGCCGCGCCTGATATCAACCTGATCCACCCCGGCGTGCTCAGATATTTCCGCGAGATCGGGGCGGCGAAATGACTTCTGCATGGACGCGCTATCGCGTCTATGCAGAGGTCATTCCGGGGCGCGCGAAGCGCGAACCCGGAATCTCGAGATTCCGGGTTCGATGCTGACGCATCGCCCCGGAATGACGACCTTCGGTCGTCATTTCTTCGCCATCGCGCAGGCCGGATCCGGCGGGCCGAACGCGTCCTCGCCGGAGATCTTGGCCAGGATCTTGTAATAGTCCCACGGATATTTCGACTCGGCCGGGGTCTTGACCTGCACGAGCCAGAGGTCGTGCACCATCAGATTGTCCTCGCGCAGCTTGCCGTTGCGGGCGAAGAAGTCCTCGACCGGCTTCTCGCGCATCTTGGCCGCGACCTTGAGCGGATCGTCGGTGCCGGCATCCTTGATCGCGTTCAGATAGGCGGTCACGGAGGAGTAGACGCCGGCCTGCCACATCGTCGGCATCCGGTTCATCTTGGCGAAATAGCGCTTCGACCACTCGCGGGTCTTGTCGTCCATGTCCCAGTAGAACGAGGTGGTCAGCAGCAGGCCCTGCGCGGCCGACAGCCCGATCGAGTGGATGTCGGTGATCAGCGCCAGCAGCGCGGCCATCTGCTGCCCGCCGGCGAAGACGCCGAACTCGGCGGCGGTCTTGATCTCGTTGGTGTTGTTGGGCGGTCCGCCGGCAATGCCGATGATCTTGGCCTTCGAGGCCTGCGCCTGCAGGATGAAGGACGACAGATCAGGCGTCGCAAACGGCGGCCGCACCGCGCCGAGCACCTTGCCGCCGTTCTTGGTCACGATCGCGGAGGCGTCCTTCTCCAGCGAGTGACCGAACGCATAATCGTCGGTGATGAAGAACCAGCTGTCGCCGCCGCGCTTCACCACCTCCTGCGCGGTGCCGACCGCGAGCGCCCTGGTGTCGAATACCCACTGTATCGCGTAGGGCGAGCAGAACTTGCCGTGGAAATCGGTCGCGCCGGTCGAATGCGTGATGAAAAGCTTCTTTTTCTCGTTGGCCATGTTCTGCACCGCGAGCCCGACCGCCGAGACCGGCACGTCGACGATGAGGTCGACCTGATCGACGTCATACCAGCGTCGCGCGATGGTCGCGCCGATATCCGGCTTGAGCTGGTGATCGCCGACGATCACCGAGATTGGCTTGCCGAGCACCTTGCCGCCGAAATCGTCGACGGCCATCTGCGCGGCGGTGACCGAGCCTTGGCCGGTCGGCGTCGAGGCGGGGCCGTTCATGTCGGTCAGCACGCCGATCTTGACGATGTCGTCGGATACCTGCGCCGATACGCTCGGGGAGGCCAGCAGCGCGGCTGCGAGCGTCCCGAACATGGCTAGTCTGGTGGCCTTCATTCTGTCTCCCTCCTGAATTGGCGCATTGGCCATTATTGGTTGTGCCGGGCCTTCGGGGACCCGGTCATATTGGTTTCTTTTGCAACTATATTGGGGACCGCGTCAACGCGCCATCGGTCTAATGACGCAGCCCCGGTGCGGCGAGAGACAGTTTCTTTCGGGGCCGATTCAGTCCATAGCGGGCCATGGTCACCGCCCAGCGCCTTCCGCCTTCGCTCACCCCGCTCGTTGCGGCACTGGCTGCCGTGCTGCGCGACGTCGGACCGGTCCAGCCGATCGCGTTGCCACCGGCCGACGCCTTGCGCTGCATTGCGGCCGAGATGCCGGCCTTGCGCGCCTATCCGCCGCGCGATGTCGCGGTCAGCGACGGGTGGGCGATGCGCGCCAATGACCTGGTCGGCGCGTCGTCCTATGCGCCGTTGCCGCTGGCCGAACCTCCGGTCTGGGTGGCGGCAGGCGCTGCGATGCCTGATGGCACCGACTGCGTGGTCGATGCCGATGCCGTCGATACCTCCGGTCCGCTTGCGCAGGTGCTCGCCGAAGCAATCCCGGGGCAGGGCGTCAGGCGTGCCGGCAGCGACATCGCCGTTGGGCGCACCGTGATCGCAGCAGGGGAGCCGCTGCTGCCGCGCGGCCTGCTGCTCGCGCGCGCGGCCGGACTGCAGATGTTGCGCGTGCGACGGCCGCGGCTTCGCATCGTCAACGTCGCCAATGGTGAGCTGACCGCACAACTGATCGCTGACACCGCGCGCCTCGCGGGCGCTGAGGTCGTCGGCATCGAGGCGGCACCCGATGTGGCGGCGATTGCAAACGCACTCGAACCAGACGGCTGCGATCTGATGGTCACGATCGGCGGCACCGGCGTTGGTCACACCGATGCCGCGGTGAATGCGCTGGCAACGCGTGGCGCACTGATCGCGCACGGCATTGCCCTGCAACCGGGGCGCACCGCAGCGGTCGGCCGTATCCACACAACGCCGGTCGTCGCCTTGCCGGGCGCGCCGGATCAGGCTTTCGCGGCCTGGTGGGCGATTGCGCTTCCCCTGCTCGACCGCCTGTCGGGCCGGCGCGCGCGCAAAACACTGGCGCTGCCGCTGGAACGCAAGATCGCCTCCGGCGTCGGCGTTGCCGAGGTCGTGCTGCTGATACGCGAGCAAGGTTCCTGGGCGGCGCTTGCGACCGGCGACCTGTCACTCGATGCCATCGTGCGCGCCGAAGCCCTGCTGATCGTGCCCGGCGCTGCCGAGGGCTTCGCTGCGGGCGCGGTTGTCGATGCCTATATGTTGCGGGAGTGAGTTCCCGAGATGAACAACACGTTCACGCCGAAACCCAACCCGTCCGTCGAGCAGGACCAGTTCCTGACCATCCTGTCGCGCGAGGAGGCGCTCGCGCGCTTCGAGGCGGCGCTGTTCCCGCGCCAATTGCCGTCCGAGAAACGGCTGCTCGCCGATGCGCTCGGCCGTGCGCTGGCGGAGGACGTGGTGGCGCCGATCGATGTGCCGCCATTCGATCGCTCCAATGTCGACGGCTTTGCGGTGCGCTCGGCCGATCTGGCGCGCGCCGGCGAGGCCGCGCCGGTGCAGCTCGCGCTGAACGACGAGACGATTTCGTGCGGGACCGCGCCCACCATGCCGGTGCTCCCGGGTACTGCAACCGCGATTGCGACCGGCGGTCCGGTACCGCGCGGCGCTGATGCCATCGTGATGGTCGAGCACACCCAGCCTGCCGGCCACGGCACCATCGAGGTCCGGCGTGCGGCGTCGCCCGGCCAGTTCGTGTCCTATGCCGGCTCCGACATCGCGCGCGGCGAGGCCCTGCTGCGCGCGGGAACGATGATCGGGTCGCGCGAGATCGGCATGCTCGCGGCCTGCGGCATCGCCGAGGTTGCGCTGACGCGCCGTCCGCGCGTCGCGATCCTCTCGACCGGCGACGAACTGGTGCAGCCGGGTGAGAAGCTGCGGCCGGCCGCGATCTACGATACCAATGGTGCGATCGTCACCGCGGCGATTGCCGAGAACGGCGGTGACGCGGCGTTCCTTGGCGCGATCGCCGACAACGAGGCGATGCTCGAGGCCGCGATGCGCAAGGCGCTGGCGGACAGCGACATGCTGGTGCTGTCAGGCGGCACCTCCAAGGGCGCGGGTGACGTCTCGCACCGGATCATCGCTCGCCTCGGCAAGCCCGGCATCATCGCGCATGGCGTGGCGCTGAAGCCAGGCAAGCCGCTGTGCCTTGCGGTGTGCGACGGCAAGCCGGTGGTCATCCTGCCGGGCTTTCCGACCTCGGCGATGTTCACCTTCCACGACATGATCGTGCCGGTGCTGCGCCGGATGGCCGGGCTGCCGCCGCGATCGGATGCCAAGGTGGCGGCGAAGGTGCCGGTGCGCATCGCCTCCGAGCTCGGGCGTACCGAGTTCGTGATGGTGTCGCTGGTCGAGGGCGCCGACGGCCTGATCGCCTATCCCGGCGGCAAGGGCTCGGGCGCGATCACCTCGTTCGCGCAGGCCGACGGCTTCCTGAAGATCGAGGCGCTGGCCGACCAGTTGCCGGCCGGCAGCGAGGCCGAGGTGACGCTGTTCACGCCGCATGTGCGGGTGCCCGATCTCGTCATCGTCGGCAGCCATTGCACCGGGCTCGATCTCGTCACGGCGCCGCTGGTGCATGCCGGGCTTGTAGTGCGTTCGATCGCGGTCGGCAGCCTCGGCGGGCTCGCTGCCGCCAAGCGCGGCGAATGCGATCTCGCCCCGATCCATCTGTTCGACGACAAGACCGAGACCTACAACACGCCGTACCTGGCCGACGGGCTCGAACTGGTGCCGGGCTGGCGGCGCATGCAGGGCATCGTGTTTCGCAAGGACGACACGCGCTTTGCCGGCTTGAGCGCAGAGCAGGCGGTGCGCGCCGCGCTCGCCGATCCCGCCTGCCTCATGGTCAACCGCAACCAGGGCGCCGGCACCCGCATCCTGATCGATCGCTTGCTGGTGGGCCGCCGGCCCGACGGTTACTGGAATCAGCCCCGCTCGCACAATGCGGTTGCGGCCGCGGTGGCGCAGCGCCGCGCCGACTGGGGCATGACCATCGCGCCGGTCGCCGATGCGTCGGGACTCGGCTTCATACCGCTCGCCGAAGAGCATTATGACTTCGCATTGGTGACGGCGCGCAAGCAGCGGCCCGCGGTGCAGGCCTTTCTCGACGCACTGGCGTCGGATGAAGGGCGGGCTGCATTGACGAAGGCGGGGTTCAGGCCGGCGTAGCCGGTGTGCCGCTCTGCCGCACCATCACAGCTGTCGTCCCTGCGAAAGCAGGAACCCATACGCCGCGGCGGGTTTTGAGAAACGGGACTGGTCGTTCCAGCATCGCGTAACAATTTGCATTTGTGGTTATGGGTCCCTGCTTTCGCAGGGACGACAGTGAGTTTTGTTGCGCTAGCTGTGAGTCAAAACATCCGCATTCTCGCGACATTCGGGGACTTCCTGATGCGGTGTGCCGAAGGTACCCTGATCACTCGCTCAGCTTGCGGTCCAGGAAGTCGACGTAGGAATTGTCCGGGTCCAGTTTGACGGCCAGGCGAAGCGCTGCCCGGGCGGCGGACCTGTCGCCGTCGGCCGTGGCCTTGTGCTCGTCCAGGATCGCATTGGCCACCGTGCGCGCGGTGTCGAGACGGGCCTCGTCGATGGAACGGTCGGCAAGATAGGCTTCCACCGGCTCGCGGAGGCGCTTCAGTTCGTCCACGCTGACCGAACCCAGCGGATACCAGTTGTAATATTCGAGACGCGGCCGATCATCCGCGAGGCTCGGCACATCCCCGACAAAGGCCGCGAGTTTTTGATCGGCGGCGATGAATGTCGCCAGGAAATCCTCGGGCGAGCCGAGGCCGTTCGCCGTCAGGTCTTCAGCCACCGCGGGCTTCGACATGCGCATGGCGAGCTCGCGCGGATCGATGTTCAACGGTTCATCGGAGGCGATCGCCACGCCTTCCATTCTGGACGGCAGCCAAAGCGAGACATGCTTGAACTGGCCCATCATGGCCTTGAGTATCATCTTCGGAAGAATGCCGCGGTTGAAATCCAGCGGCACCCATTGCGCGAGAACGCCGCCGGGACGCATCTTCTGCTTTGCCAGCGCATAGAATTCCTCCGTGTAGAGGTTGATGACGCCGGCATCATGGGGCGGTGGCGGCTCGAGCGTGATGACGTCAAATGTCTCGTTGGTCCCCAGCAGGAAGTGGCGCCCGTCCGCGACGATCTGATGGACCTTGGGATTTTGATAGAATTGCTTGTTGATCGGCACGAAATGGGGCGCGAATTCGAACACCGTCGATGCCAGATCGACCGCGTCGATGGATTGCAATTCCTCATGGGTGCTCACCGCTCCCACCGTGGTTCCGGTCCCGATGCAAATGACGACAGCCGTTTCAACCGGGCCCCGGTGCAGCAGAATGGGATAGTGCCCCATCGCGGCCATGTAGCGTCTGCCCTCGGGACGGTTGTTGGCATAGCTCTTCGAATTCACCACCAACTGCTGATAGGTGCCCGCCGCCTTCTCGCGATACTCGACCACCGCAAACGTCGCTTGCCGAGTTTCCCGCAACTCGAGCACATTGGCGCCTTCGATCGCGGTCAGGACCCGCTCCAGATAGTGCGGAGTGAAGAGCAGCAGTGCTACGGCGATGACGCTCGCGGCGATCGTCCCCTGCCGCCACAGGCTCCTTTCTCTCACAAGATCCGGCTGCGACACGGTGGTCGCGACGAACAGCAGGACGTTCACGACAATCAGCGCGGTGAGCGCGCCCTGGCTGCCCAGACAGGGGATCAGCAGAAACCCCGCCGCCAGCGAGCCCACGACGCCGCCAATCGTGTTCAGGGCGTAGAGCGTGCCGATCCTGCGGCCGAGCGCGCTCATCTGCATCACGGTCAGCTCGCTGGCCAGGGGAAAGCTGATGCCGATCAGCGTCGTCGGCAGCAACAGGGCGACAGCGCAGACCAGGAAGAATGAAACGTCGCCTCCCAACAGCTCCTGCACCGGGACTGGAAGCAGGCCCGATACGATGGGAGACAGCGCTACTCCCATGGTCCGCGCCTTGCCGAGCATTCCGACGGTCAGCGTGGCTGCAACCGCGATCAGCAGCTGCGTCACGGCGAAGTATCGCAGCAATTGATCCTTGCGGGGGGCGAGCAGCCTGGCGCAGATCAGGGCGCCGATCACGAGCCCCAGCAGGTAAACGCCGAGCATGCCCGAGAACGCGTAGACGCTCGAGGTGCTGACATTGGTCAGGAATCGAAACCAGACCACCTCATAGGCGATCGATACAAAACCGGAGCACGCGAAAATCCAGATCAGGACCGACGTCCTGCCACTCGCGGTCGCGGCGGTTTGCACCGGCGCCTGTGCCGCGACCGGCAAGAGCGGGCTTGCGCCGCGCGCAACGAACAGGGCCACAACGCCGACGCAGACATACAGCGCTGCCGCAACCAGGCTCGATCCCGCGATGCCCCAAAGGCCCATCAGCACAAAGCCGACCGCCAGGGTGCCGATGGCGGCGCCCAGGGTGTTGAACCCGTAGAGCAGACCGATCCGATTGGCGAGGTCGGTTTGTGTGCGGGTCAGGAATTTCACCAGGAAGGGCAGGGTCGCGCCCATCAACATCGTCGGCAGCGACAGAATGGCGAGCGACACGGCGACCATGAGAGGCAGCCGGAAGGGAGACTCCAGGTCGAGCATCGGTGACAGCCAGCCCACCCATGTCGGCCAATGCGACAGGAATGCGGTGACCGCGAGAGAAACGAGGGCGAGGGCAAGTTCGAGCAACCCGTAGATTTTCAGGGGGCGGCTGACGGTGTCGGCGATCCGGCCTCCCAGGGCGCTGCCCAGCGAGAGACCGAAAAAGAAGCTTGCCACCGTGACGCTGACGGAGACGGTCGCGCTTCCCAGCACGAATTGCAGTTGCTTGAACCAGAGAACCTGCAGGATCAGCGATGCCGCGCCCGATGCCAGAAAGATCGCCGTGACCAGAACCCGGTTTTTCAGGCTCACGGCGTCTCGAACGTCACCACGATTGCGCACTGGACCGCTCTCCCGTTGAACGGAGAACAGGTAAGGCGAATGCTCTTAATATTGCCTTATGGCGGAGCAGCGCTGCGCGGCAGCCGAATCCCGTTGAAATTGCTCGTAAAATTGCCGTTTGGCGGATGCTTGCAGGGGGCCGAACGATCGCGCTGTGAGAGGGCCTTTTGCGTTGCGGATCCAGCTCAATGCCGCATCGCCGTCTCCACGAACTCCAGCACGGAGCGCGGGACCTCTTCGTATTCGACGAAACGGCGCCGAAGCTCGTCGGCAATGTCGGTCGTGACGTCGCGCGACCATCCTTCGTTGGTATTGAAGGCCACGATGCGGACCGGGCGGCTGTACTGGTCATCCAGCAGACGCCGGATCAGCGTTTTTCGGTCAGTGCCTTCTTCGTCGGTTTCGCTCCAGGCACGGCCCAGTCGGCCAAAATCGTTCAGCACCAGATAGGTGTCGTGATCGATTGAATGCGGCACAATCGAAGGCGAGCGAGGCATACATAGTCCTCCATGCTGCACATTATCGTGTTCCGATCGCCCTGCGTATCGGAAATTTCGAGGTAAATCCGCTGGATAGCGGGATCGCGCGTGACGTGAGCGGGGGCTGCAACATGCATTGGAGCAAACCGTCCCGTCGCTGGTTATCTCTTGTCACCGACATGGGCCCTGTTGTGGATGTCGGTGGTTGAGCGACCGATGGGGCTCCCACCCGCTCGAGGAGCGGAGCGATGTTAAGAAGGCTTCGTTTTAGGAACACAACGCTGGAAGAAGTGCTGGCAGTCGATACGCAGCGGCCGCGGAAGAGGCTGCGGATGCGTGACCAGCCCCCGAGAGAGAGCCGATCGGCAAGGCTTGCCAAGCCGGGGCGGCCGGTCAGTCAACGAACCGACTGACCCTGCGGGATAGCGAGCCGAGCCCGACTTGCGCGGCGGCCCGTGAACGGGTTCGCCGATTGCGGCGACCAATCGATCATGGCATTCGACACTGTCAATTTTCGCAAGATTGCCGCGCTCGTCGCGGCGGCCGGCACCTTGTTCTGGCTCTACACCTTCTACGCCATCGCCCATGTGCCGCCTGGCGACGGTACCGGCTTCCAGTGGCTGGCGGTCTTTCCGCTCGGCCTAGTGTTCGGCCTGTTCTTCCTGCCGGCCTGGCTGCTCGTCGCCATCGGCCGATTGCCGAGATTCACCGCGGCGCTTGGGGTCTGTGGCCTGATCGCGTTCGCGGTGCTGTGGGCGCCGCTGCTGCAGGAGTTTCCGAGGGCGGTCCTCTAGCGCGCCAGCCCATCCTCATCTGCCGGCGAGCCTGGCATGACATTGCTCCAAGGCTGATATAAGCAGCGTTGGGCGCAAGTCGCGGTTTTCCGCCGTCACGGCTGGTCCCGGCCATCCATGTCGGGCGGAACCGCGGGCGTGGATACCCAAACGATTGGCATGTCTTCGGAGACGCGTATGAAAGTGATTGGCCTCGCGGGCTGGAGCGGTGCCGGCAAGACCACCTTGCTGTCGCGGGTGATCCCCTGCCTGCTGGGCCGCGGCCTGCGCGTCTCCGTGATCAAGCACGCCCACCATGAATTCGATGTCGACGTGCCCGGCAAGGACTCCTGGGTGCACCGGCAGTCCGGTGCGACCGAGGTGCTGGTGTCCTCGACGCGGCGTTGGGCGCTGATGCACGAGCTGCGCAGCGCCGTTGAGCCGCGGCTGCCGGAGCTGCTCGCCAAGATGGCGCAGGTCGATCTGGTCGTGGTCGAAGGCTTCAAGCGCGAGCCGATCAACAAGATCGAGGTGTACCGCGCCGCCAACGGCAAGCCGCTGCTGTTTCCCGACGACCCGCGCGTGGTCGGGATCGCCAGCGACGTCGCCGTTGCAACCACGCTGCCGGTCGCGCATCTCGACGACATCGAGGACGTTGCCGAATTGATGCTGCGCGCCGCGATCCCCGTCGACGACGTGCTCGCGTCGGCTCCGGCCGAAGGCTGACGTGGACGAGGAGGCGGCGTTGACGATGCCGCGCGGCTTCGCCATGGTCGAACCATGACAACGACGAAGCTCGATCTCACCGGCCTGAAATGCCCGCTGCCGGCGCTGAAGACGCGCAAGGCCCTCCGGAGCGTGACGGCGGGAGATTTCCTCGAGGTGCACTGCACCGATCCGCTTTCGGTGATCGATATCCCGGCCCTGATCCAGGAGACCGGCGACAAGGTCGAGATCACCGAACGAAGCGACGCCCGGATCGTTTTTTTGATCGAGAAGATCAATGGAGCGATAGGCAATTCGAATGCTGCGTTGCCGCGTACGCGCTAGATGCAGCTTGATATCTACCTTTTGCCTATCGACACCTATTTTCCATTCTGCGCGAATTGATAATGTCCGCCGGGTTGTGGTGATGGCGTTGTGCTCGAGTGTGGGCGCATCGACGGACAACGACTGGGCCCGTGCCCAGATCACGGGCTGCACGGCCGGGCATATCCGGTCGTATTGGGGGTTAGCATTTCCGGAATGTGCGTGGTTGGTCCCGACGCATTGAGGAAATGTGCGGAGCTGCCGGCTGACGCTGGCCGCAATGGGCTGAGACGGGATCGAAGATGCAGATGCGCCTGTCGTAATGGCGGCTGCAGGGGAGGTGTCAATGACCACAGTGAGCAGCGCCGGACGCGTATCCGCGACAGGCGCAGGTTTCCTCGACAAGGAACATACAATCGCGACCGCCGGCTTCAACCGCTGGCTGGTGCCGCCGGCCGCGCTCTGCATCCATCTGTGCATCGGCATGGCTTACGGCTTCTCGGTGTTCTGGCTGCCGCTGTCGCGCGCGATCGGCCTGACCGCGCCGAAGGCGTGCCCCGACATCTCGCTGGTGCAGGAGCTGTTCACCACCACCTGCGACTGGAAGGTCGCGAGCCTCGGGTGGATGTACACGCTGTTCTTCGTGCTACTCGGCGTCTCCGCCGCGATCTGGGGCGGCTGGCTCGAGAAGGTCGGTCCGCGCAAGGCCGGCTTCGTCGCGGCGCTGTGCTGGGCCGGCGGTCTCGTGATCGGCGCGCTCGGCGTCTACACGCACCAGCTCTGGTTGATGTGGCTCGGCTCCGGCGTGATCGGCGGCGTCGGCCTCGGCCTCGGCTACATCTCGCCGGTGTCGACGCTGGTGAAATGGTTCCCCGACCGGCGCGGCATGGCGACCGGCATGGCGATCATGGGCTTCGGCGGCGGCGCGATGATCGGCGCCCCGCTCGCCGACAGGCTGATGAACTACTTCAAGACCCCGACCTCGGTCGGCGTCTGGGAGACCTTCCTCGCCATGGGCGCGATCTACTTCGTGTTCATGATGATCGGCGCGTTCCGCTATCGCATCCCGCCGGCCGGCTGGCAGCCCGAAGGCTGGACGCCGCCGACGAAGGCCAACGCGATGATCTCGAGCAAGCACGTCCATCTCGACAACGCGCACAAGACGCCGCAATTCTGGCTGATCTGGTGGGTGCTCTGCCTGAACGTGTCGGCGGGCATCGGCGTGATCGGCATGGCCTCGCCGATGCTGCAGGAGATCTTCGCGGGCAAGCTGATCGGCCTGCCCAATGTCGGCTTCAACCAGCTCGATGCCGGACAGAAGGCGCAGATCGCGGCGATCGCGGCCGGCTTTGCCGGATTGCTGTCGCTGTTCAACATCGGCGGCCGCTTCTTCTGGGCGTCGCTGTCGGACAAGATCGGCCGCAAGAACACCTACTACACGTTCTTCATCCTCGGCATCGCGCTCTACGCGCTGGCGCCGACCTTCGCCGCGATGGGATCGAAGCTGTTGTTCGTGCTCGGCTTCGGCATCATCCTGTCGATGTATGGCGGCGGCTTCGCCACCGTGCCGGCCTATCTCGCCGACATGTTCGGCACCCAGTTCGTCGGCGCCATCCACGGCCGTCTGCTGACGGCATGGTCGACCGCCGGCATCATCGGTCCTGTCGTGGTGAACTACATCCGCGAGTTCCAGCTTGCCGCCGGCGTGCCGCGGGACCAGCTCTACAACACCACGATGTACATCCTGTGCGCCATGCTGATCGCGGGCCTGATCTGCAACTACCTGATCAAGCCGGTCGATTCGAAATGGCATATGAGCGACGCCGAGGTCGCCAAGCTGCAGGATGCGAGCGCCAGCGCCGCGGCGGCCGGACCGCACGGTT
The DNA here is from genome assembly GCF_054056795.1 of Bradyrhizobium sp. USDA 3315. Taxonomy (NCBI): domain Bacteria; kingdom Pseudomonadati; phylum Pseudomonadota; class Alphaproteobacteria; order Hyphomicrobiales; family Nitrobacteraceae; genus Bradyrhizobium; species Bradyrhizobium sp. USDA 3315. The sequence continues at coordinate 4,266,432 of NZ_JBSRYP010000001.1, forward strand.
CCTACGGGATCGGGTTTGGCGGGCTCGACGCCAAGGCGGCGCTGTTCTGGCTGTTCGTCGGCATTCCGCTGGCGTGGGGCGTCTACATGACGCTGCTCAGCGCGGTCAAAATCCTCTGATCGCAATTCAGGCCGCGCGCGGGACATCTGGTATCCCGCGGGCGGCCTGAAGCGTTTTCGAGCGAAGTGGATGCCGGCTCGCGTGAAGAAGACGCGTCAAACAAGAAGCTCTACGCCGTTCAATTCAACAGATAATCAAGGGACATTTCAGTCATGTTTCGTACCGCAAGCTGTCTTGTGGCCGCCCTGCTTCTCGCCGGCTCGCTGCACACCGCGTCAGCCCAGACCACCGAGGCCAAGCCGTCGAAGGTCAAGCTCACCATGCAGAAGCTGAAGGACATGAAGGCGAAGTGGAAGGCCAACAAGCCAAAGCTGAAGGTCTGCCGCGCCGAGGTGAAGTCGAAGGGCCTGACCGGCGACGACCGCTGGTTCTACATCGAAGAATGCATGGGCAAGAGCTGAGCGGCACCGCTCCGCTATCTGCAACGCAAGAGGGCGTGACGGCGATCGCTGTCACGCCCTCTTGTTGCGTTTGAGACGCGATCACTCCGCGGCGGCGGGCGTCGTCTTGGCGGCCTCCAGCGCTGCTGCGATCGCCTCGTCGACCCGTTCGAGCCAGATGAACTCCAGCTTGGCGCGGGCGCCGGCGGGGATGTCGTCGAAGTCGCGCTTGTTGCGCGCCGGCAGCATCACCCGGGTCAGGCCGGCGGCCGCGGCCGCGACCACCTTCTCCTTGATGCCGCCGACCGGCAGCACCAGGCCGCGCAGCGAGATCTCGCCGGTCATCGCGGTGTCGCTGCGCACCGTGCGGTCGGTCAACAGCGAGGTGAGGGCGGTGAACATCGCAACGCCCGCGCTCGGGCCGTCCTTCGGCGTCGCGCCGGCGGGAACGTGGACGTGGATGTCGCTCTTCTCGAACACGCCGGGATCGATGCCGAGCTGGGAGGCCCGGCTCTTCACCAGGGTCAGCGCGGCCTGCACGCTCTCGCGCATCACCTCGCCGAGCTGGCCGGTGAGGATCAACGCGCCGCGGCCCGGCGTGCGCGACGCCTCGATGAACAGGATGTCGCCGCCGACCGGGGTCCAGGCCAGCCCGGTGGCAACGCCCGGGATGCTGGTGCGCATCGCGATCTCGTTCTCGAACCTCGGCTGGCCGAGCAGCGAGACGATGTCCTTCGGCGCGATGGTGACGTGGCTGGTGCTGCCCTCGGCGATCTGCACCGCGACGTTGCGCAGCACCTTGCCGATCTCGCGCTCCAGGTTGCGCACGCCGGCCTCGCGGGTGTAGCTGCGGATGATCAGCCGCAGCGCATCCGGATCGATCTCGACCTGCTCGGCCTTGATGCCGTTGGCCTCGAGCTGGCGGCGGACCAGATAGCGCTTGGCGATCTCGAGCTTCTCGTCCTCGGTGTAGCCGGCGAGACTGATCAGCTCCATGCGGTCGAGCAGCGGGCCGGGGACGCCGTCGAGCATGTTGGCGGTGGCGATGAAGACGACGCGCGAGAGGTCGAACGGCACGCCGAGATAATTGTCGCGGAAGGTGCTGTTCTGCTCGGGGTCGAGCACTTCCAGCATCGCGGCCGACGGATCGCCCTGGATGCCGCGGCCCATCTTGTCGATCTCATCCAGCATCATCACGCAATTGCGCGCGCCGGCCTTCTTGATCGCCTGAATGATGTTGCCGGGCAGCGCCCCGATATAGGTGCGGCGATGGCCGCGGATCTCGGCCTCGTCATGCACGCCGCCGAGCGAGACGCGGACGAATGGCCGCGCCATCGCGCGCGCGATCGATTGGCCGAGCGAGGTCTTGCCGACACCGGGCGGCCCGAGGAAGCACAGGATCGGGGCCTTGCCGCCGGGCGCGAGCTTGCGCACCGCGAGATATTCGATGATGCGGCTCTTGATCTTCTCGAGGCCATAATGGTCCTGGTCGAGGATCTTGCGCGCCTCCGCGATGTCGATCGGCTTCTCCTCCGGAATGCTCCAGGGCAGGTCGATCAGCCAGTCGAGATAGCTGCGCACCATGCCGGATTCGGCCGCGGCCTCCGGCATCCGCTCGTAGCGGCGCAATTCCTTCTGCGCCTGGCTTTCGGCCTCCGGCGGCATCTTGGCCTCCACGATCGCCTTGGTCAGCTCGGTGACTTCCGCAGCCTTGCCGTCGCCTTCGCCGAGCTGGCGCTGGATCGTCGCCATCTGCTCGCGCAGGATCGCCTCGCGCTGCCGCTCGTCGAACACGGCCTTGGTCTTCTGCCCGATCTCCTGGCTCAGCCGCAGCACCTCGATGCGCTCGGCGAGGTGACGCGACACCTTGTCCATCCGCGCCACGAGATCGATGGTTTCCAGGATGTCCTGCTTCTCCGACGGCTTGATGTCCATGTAGGACGTCGCAAGGTCGGCAAGGGTTGCCGGCGAGGTGGTGCCCTGCAGCGCGGCGATCAGCTCCTGCGGCACCTGCGGCAGCAATTGCGCGGCCTCCAGCGCCTGGCGCTGCAGATTGAGGAAGCGCGCCTCGATCTCGGGCGAGGTGGTGGTCGGCTCCGGGATTTGCAGCACGCGGGCCGCGAGGAACGGCGTGCCCGGCAGATAGTCGAGCACGCGCATGCGCTGCACGCCCTGGCAGACCAGATGGTGGGTGTCGTCGGCGCCGGTGATGTAGCGCACGATGTTGGCTGTGGTGCCGACGCGGTAAAGCCCGTCGGGGCCGGGATCGTTGGTCTCGGGATCGCGCTGCAGCAGGATGCCGATCGGCCGCTGCTCGCGTACCGCCTGCTGGGCCGCGGCAATCGACGTCGCGCGGGCGATCGTGATCGGAATGATGACATCCGGAAACAGCACGGTGTTGCGCACCGGGACGATGATCAGCGCGTCGCTCGGGATCGGCGTCGAAGTCGATGCTGGGCTTGAAACGTCTGAGGCAGCCATGTCGAAATCCTTTAGCTCGACTTTCCGAGCCGCAGGCCGACGCAACCATGCGCGGCAAAGCGGCTGATGGTGTAGCGGCCGGTCGGCAGCGCGATGCGGCGCTCGAACCGGCCCTGCGGCAGTTCGAGGCGCAGGATGCGGGCGTTGCGGAGTTCAGGGGGCAGGGTGCGGCGGCCGGAGATCACCAGCGTGCCGCCGTCGAGCGCGGCCTCGACCTCGTCGGGATCGACCCCCGGCAACGCGACCAGGATCAGGATTTCATCCTCGGTCTCGATCACGTCGGTCGGCGGTTCCCAGCTCGGCTCGGTGCTTCCCGCGCGCGGGTGCAAATTGAGGAAGCTCTGGTGCAACCGTTCGGCGCGGGCGAGCGCCTCGATCGCATCCGACAGCATCCAGTTGATCTGATCCTTGGGCCGCATGGGCACTCTCCACGTCGCATTGGGAGGCGAGGTTACCGGTCTTGCCGCCGACCGTAAACCGGCCCCTCGCGCGGCTGATCGAGGGTAAAATTGTCCGAAATCTCGCGATTTGCGGCATGACCGCGATGCACGGACCGCAGCCGGACGCTTATGCTGCGGCTATGTGACAGGGCCGCGGCTGCTCTCGAATTCCTACGGCCTTCCCCGCATCTTTTGCCGTGATGCGGCGCGCTCGCGCGCGCCGCCAAACGGGAAGGTGGCACATGACCTTGCTCCATTACCACGATGCCCGGCCGCACGGTTCGGCCGGCGCCATGCCCTTGATGCTGCGGCGAACCGTCAGGCGGATCGGCCTCGTCTTCAGGACTGTTCACCGCGCGATCGCCGCCGCCAAGATTCATCGGCTCCGCAATGAGCTGCTGCTGCATCGCGGCCACGAGGATTGGGCGCGGACCAACCTCAACGTCGGCATGCTCGGCGGCGACGCCGAGAGATATCCACGGGCGCCGGTCGTGCTCGGCGAGAAATGGGACTACTGAGATGCGCACAGTTTCGTTCATCGCTGCCCTGCCGCGCCGCGCCGCAGAAGGGCTGCTCGCATTCCTCGCCTGGATCGGCGAGGAGCCGATCAGCGGCTACCGGCCCGAGGCGCATTACATGCGCGGTCCAGGACCTGCGTGGCGGGCCAAGCATCGCGGGCGTTAAGCCCCGAACCCATCCGCGTCATTGCGAGGAGCATGGCGACGAAGCAATCCATATCTCCGCATGTGGCGCGATGGATTGCTTCGCGGAGCCTGTCATCGGGCGCGCGTTCGCGCGACCCGTTGGCTCGCAGTGACGTGCAGAGGCCGCGGCGCCTACGAGACCCACGATCCCGAGCGCGCCGACCTTGAGCGACCGTCGTTTCTGCTCCCAAACCAGTTCACGTCGCTTCACGTCGCGGCGCCAGATGATCGAGCAGGTTCATCGGCAGCGGGAACACCACGGTCGAGGAGCGCTCGCCGGCAATGTCGTGCAGCGCCGCGAAGTAGCGCAGCTGCATCGCTTGCGGCTCCTGGGCGAGGATCCGGCCGGCCTCGACCAGCTTCTCGGCGGCCTGCTGCTCGCCCATCGCGTTGATCACCTTGGCGCGCCGCAGCCGCTCCGCCTCGGCCTGCTTGGCGATCGCCCGCACCATCGTCTCATTGAGATCGATATCCTTGATCTCGACCCCGGTGACCTTGATGCCCCAGACGTCGGTCTGCCTGTCGAGGGTCTCCTGGATATCGGCGTTCAGCTTGTCGCGCTCCGCCAGCATCTCGTCGAGCTCGTGCTTGCCGAGCACCGAGCGCAGCGTGGTCTGCGCAAGCTGGCTGGTCGCAGCCATGTAGTCGCTGACCTTGATGATGGCGCGCTCGGGATCGACGATGCGGAAGTAGAGCACGGCGTTGACCTTGACCGAGACGTTGTCGCGCGAAATCACGTCCTGCGGCGGCACCACCTGCACCACCACCCTGAGATCGACCTTCACCAGCTGCTGCACCACCGGAATCAGGATGATGAGCCCCGGGCCCTTCACCCCGGTGAAACGGCCGAGCGTGAAGATGACGCCGCGCTCGTATTCGCGCAGCACGCGCACGGCCTGGGTCAGGAATACGATGATCAGCAGCGCGATCGCCGCATAGGTGAAATAATCAAGCATCATGCCTTACCTCCTTCGCCGGGAGAGGCCGGCGTGCGCCGTACCACCAGCGTCAAATCGATGATGTTGGCGACCTCGACCGTGTCTCCCGCCGTGAATGTCTCGGTGCTGCGCGCTTGCCAGCGTTCGCCGTTGGTGAAGACGTGACCCGTGGTCTCGGACCAGTCGAGCACCTCGGCCGATAGCCCGCGCATGGCTTGCGCACCGATCCGCACCGGGCCCTTGCGCGCGCGGCGGAGCGCGCCGAGCACGACGAGAATGAGCCCGGTGAACATCGCGGCGACGATGCCGATGACCGGCCATGACAGCCGGTATCCGGGCGCCTCGATCCGAAACAGCATGGCTGCTCCAAGCACGAAGGCGACGATTCCTCCGAGGCCGATCACGACGGTCGGGTTGAAGGCTTCGATTGCGAGCAGCGCGATCCCGACCAGCATCAGGGCGAAGCCCGCGTAGTTGATCGGCAGCATGTTGAGTGCGTACAGACCGAGCAGCAGGCAGATCGTCCCGACAACCCCGGGCGCCACGGCACCGGGCGACATGAACTCGAAGATCAGGCCGTAGATGCCGACCATCAGGAGAATGAATGCGATGTTGGGGTCGGTGATGACCGCAAGCGCGCGCGCGATCCAGGTGGGATCGATGGCCTCGATCGCGGTGTCCCTTGTCGCCAGGCGTTGCGTCTTGCCGCCGGGAAGCTCAATGGTCCGGCCATCGACCTGCCTGAGCAGGTCGGCCGGGTCGCGCGCGGTGAGATCAATGACGTTGGCCTGCAGCGCGGCGTTGGCGGAGAGGGTGGCGGCATCGCGGACCGCCTTCTCGGCCCAGTCGGCATTGCGGCCACGCAATTCGGCGAGGCTGCGGATGAAGGCAACGGCATCATTCGTCACCTTCGCCGTCATGGCATCCTTGGTTTCGGACGGATGGCCGCCGTCCTTCTGGTCCTTGCCGCCCTTGTCCGGAGTGCTGCCCGGCAGCCCCGGTATCGGGCCGCCGATCTGCACCGGCGTCGCGGCGCCGATATTGGTGCCGGGCGCCATGGCCGCGAGATGGGTCGCATAGAGGATATAGGTCCCGGCGCTCGCGGCATGGGCGCCGGATGGCGCAACGTAGCCGACCACGGGAACGGGCGAGGCCAGCACGTCGGCGATGATCTCACGCATGCTGGTGCTGAGGCCGCCCGGCGTATTCAAACGCAGGATAACAACCTCGGCGTGGCGCTCGGCGGCCTTGGCCAGGCCGTCCTTGACGTAGCTGGCCGCTGCCGGCCCGATTGCCCCGTCGATTGAAATGGTCAGGGCAAGATGGCTGTTGTCCGCGGCCGGACCGGGACGGATGGAGATAACCAGAGCGACCAGGACGGTCGCAACAACGAGGGCCGCCTTGAAGGTGGTGTGCACGGCAAGCACTCCCTTGCCGTGGATATGGGGCGCCGTTTCGGAACCTCAAGTTGGCGCCGTGTCACGGGCACCGTGTGCTGATCGCATTGTGCATTGCGATGGGTCATGTCGGGTCGGCAAATCTCAATGCGCGGCTGCGAGGTACTCGTCGGCAAGCTCAGCCATCGCCTGCGAGACCTCGGCCTTTGCCGACCCGTTCAATTGCACGATCGGCAGCCGCGTCGTCGGCGGCATGAATCCCAGAAGCGCCAGCGCGAACTTCAATGCGGCGGGATGCTCGCGCTCCAGCAAGGTCGCAAGCGGCACCAGCCGCTGGTGCAACTCCCGCGCCTGATACAACCGTCCCTCGCGGAAATGCCTGTGAACGGCCACGTACAGATCGGGCGCGACGTTCGTCACGACCGAGATGCAGCCATCGCCACCGGCGGCGAGCCAGGCCAGCGAGGAGGCGTCGTCGCCGGTCAGCATCCGGAATGCCGCCGGCAGGCGTGAGCGCAGGCGCGCCAGCCGGGCAACGTCACCGCTGCCGTCGCGCAAACCCACGAAGCGTGGCGATGCGGCGAGCTCGAGCAGGGTCTCGTCGGCAAGGCCCTTCACCGTGCGCGACGGAATGTCGTGCAGGATGACAGGCAGCGTGGTGGCCGCGGCGACCGCGTGGAAATGCGCCGCAGTGCCCCGTGGCATCGGCTTGTTGTAATAGGGTACGACCGACATGACGGCATCGGCGCCGCCCGCTTCCGCGGCCCGGGTGAATGTGACGGCGCGATCGGTCGCGTTCGATCCGGCGCCGGCGATGATGCGAACCCGCTTGCGCGCGACGCCGGCCGCGATCCGGACCAGCTGCGCACGTTCCGCGGGCTCCAGCGTCGCGCTTTCACCTGCGGTCTCGCCGACCACCAGCGCGGTGGCGCCGGCCGCGATCTGGCGCTCGCACAGCCGGCCGAACGCCTCCGCGTCGATCTCGCTCCGATGGTTGAAGGGGGTCGGAAGATCGGGGATGAAGCCCGACAGCCATCCGGCCGTGTCGGCTTTCGCAGCCGTTTGCCAGGTCATGGGTGGCTCACGCCACGCGGATTGCGGGGAAGCTCGCGGTCTCGCCGCGCATATCGAGCTCGATCTCACGCGACAGCTCGACGATCATTTCAGGATGCTGGCCGTTCTCGAACAGCGCGTATTTGACGGCCTGGGCGCGGTTGACGAACAGGCCGCCATAGAGGCCGTTCTGTTGCTGGGCGACCCACTGGCCGTGATGGTTGCGGCCGATGAAGACGACGGTGGACGCGGCGCTACACGAGGGAGGTTCGACGAGTTTCACGGTGGTGGTCCTTCTTTTTGTTTCTGACGCGTTTTCCTCACGCGAACCGCGTATCCGTCTCGCTCGAAAACGCTTCAGTCACGGTCACGCGATCAATGTCTGATTTGCGGGATATGAAATCGAGCGCGTGCGAGCAGCGACTTCATAGGAGCGGCATAGGATTTGTGAGGATGGTCTAGAGGCGCTGGACGATGCCGGTGCCGAGCGCGCACAGCGCGACATAGGCGGTCATCTCGTCCCAGTGATTGAGGTTTGCGGCAAACGGCATTTCGCGCTTGGCGATCCCGGCGAAGGCGCAGATCACGGCCGACATCCACAACAGCGTGACGAGGCCCTTGCCGAAGCCGGCGCCGGCGAACACGGCAAAGCCGATCATGATGGCAAGCCGGAAGCCGAAGCGGACCATGACCTGGACCGACTGCAGCTGCCGCGGCAGTTGTTTGGTGTCCACGGCCGCGCCGCCGTCAGCCGATATTGTCGACGAACAGCGGCTCGTACAGCGCGCGCGTGTCGCGACGGACGGTCGGCACGCTGGTTCGGCTATCGGGCGTCGAGATGCGCTGCGCCTCCACGAAGGCGCTGAGGATCGCGAGTGCAAGATCGGTGTGGTGGGTCTCGATCGACTGGTCGAGCCAGTCCGGCAGCTCGCGTTCGCGCGACAACGCACAGTGCCACTCGCCCTCGTCATAGACCAGGCGGCGGATCTGCCATTGCGGCAGTTCCAGATCGAGCAGCGCGATCGCGGCGTCGGTCCAGGCGCCCGACTGGATCAGCCGCTCGACCCGGCGGGTCTTGCCGCTCTCTCCGACCGAGGGAAAGCGCCGGCAGGTCTGGCTGATGATGTCGGCCATGAATTCGGCTGTCACCGCATAGGCGTCGCGCAGCCGTTCGCCGAGATCGATGGAGGTGTTCTGGGAAAGCACTGACATGGCGTCATCTCGTCTTGCGCGGCCCAGGGTATTGGCCGCAAGCCAAAAATGGCCGGACCGCCATTTGAAAACGAGATGAGGCGGGGGACGGAGATATAGGGATTCCATAAAGACCAAGCTGTCGTCCTGGCGAAAGCCAGGACCTGAGTTCACAAACGAAGTGCAACACTTCCTTGAGGAGGTGTTGCCATGGGGCGGACTTACAAGCAGCTCTCTCTGGACGACCGATGCGAGATTGCCTGCCTATCGGCCAATGGCAGCTCGGTCCGGCAAATCGCGGCAGCTCTGGATCGCTCGCCATCAACGATCTCTCGGGAACTGAGGCGCAATCGGGGGAGCCAGGTCGGCTACAAGCCGAGCTATGCCCAGCACCAGATGCGAGCGCGGCGCTGGACGGGCGGACGCCTCGAACGGGAGCCCGGCCTGCGCCGGGACGACGGCTGCGCAGCTCGTGGCACTTATAGGATTCCTATAACGTCCTTATTCGCCACCTCTCGAAAACCTATGCCCCGGATGGCACCTCACGGCCATCCGGCGCGGAGCCCTTATACGGTCGTCCCGCGCCTCTCGGATGCATAGGAGTCTCACATGATGGACATTCTCATGGCGGCGCTTGCGATTGGCTTCTTCGCGGCCGGCATCGGCTACGCCTACGCCTGCGAACGGCTGTAACGGAGGCGACGATGATCTTCGATTACTCGCTCGCCGGCCTCGTCTCGCTCGGCCTGCTGTTCTACCTCACTTACGCATTGCTGCGGCCCGAACGCTTCTAGGCGGCCCGCGATGTCAGCGCTTTGCACAATTCTGTTAGCCGACGCGATGTTGACCGGGCTGTTGCTCGGCTTGTTCGCGTCGATGCTGCGCTTCGCTCCTATTCGAAAGGTTTGACGCAATGACCGTCATCGGCTGGATTCAAATTATTCTGTTCTGCGCGATCGTTGCCGCGCTGGTCAAACCGCTCGGCTGGTACATGACCCGCGTGTTCAACGGCGAGCGCACCTTCCTGTCGCCCGTGCTGCGCCCGGTCGAGCGCGGCATCTACTGGGTCGGCGGCGTCGACGAGCGGCGCGAGCAGCACTGGCTGACCTATACGGTCGCCATGCTGCTGTTCCATGTCGGCGGCTTCGCCATCATCTACGGCCTGATGCGGCTACAGGCGGTGCTGCCGTTCAACCCGGCCGGACAGTCGGCGGTCGCTGAGGACCTCTCCTTCAATACCGCGATCTCCTTCATCACCAACACCAACTGGCAGAACTACGGCGGCGAGAGCACGCTGTCCTATCTGGTCCAGATGGTCGGCCTGACCCATCAGAATTTCCTGTCGGCGGCGACCGGCATCGCGCTGGCGATGGCGCTGATCCGCGGTTTCACCCGCTCGTCGATGCGCACCGTCGGCAATTTCTGGGTCGATGTCACGCGCTGCACGCTTTACGTGCTGCTGCCGATCTGCGTCGTCTACGCGCTGTTCCTGGTCTGGCAGGGCATGCCGCAGACGCTTCATCCCTATGTCGACGCCACCACGCTGGAGGGCGGCAAGCAGACCATCGCGCTCGGACCGGTGGCCTCGCAGGTTGCGATCAAGATGCTCGGCACCAACGGCGGCGGCTTCTTCAACGCCAACGCCGCGCATCCGTTCGAGAATCCGACTGCGCTGTCGAACCTCGTGCAGATGGTCTCGATCTTCGCACTCGGCGCCGCCATGACCAACGTGTTCGGCCGCATGGTCGGCAACGAGCGCCAGGGCTGGGCGATCTTCGCCGTGATGGGTATCCTGTTCGTCGCCGGCGTCACCGTCACCTACTGGGCGGAAGCCAACGGCACCTCGGCGCTGCACGCGCTCGGTCTCACCGGCGGCAACATGGAGGGCAAGGAGGTCCGCTTCGGCATCGTCGCGTCCTCGCTGTTCGCCGTCGTCACGACTGCCGCCTCCTGCGGCGCGGTCAATGCCATGCATGACAGCTTCACGGCGCTCGGCGGCATGATCCCGCTGATCAACATGCAGCTCGGCGAGGTCATCATCGGCGGCGTCGGCGCCGGCTTCTACGGCATGTTGCTGTTCGTCGTGCTGGCGATCTTCGTCGCCGGCCTGATGGTCGGCCGCACTCCGGAATATGTCGGCAAGAAGATCGAGGCGCGCGAGGTCAAGATGGCGATGCTCGCGATCCTGGTGCTGCCGCTGATGTATCTCGGCTGGACCGCGGTCGGCGTGGTACTGCCGTCGGCGGTGGCCTCGATGGCGAACTCCGGCCCGCACGGCTTCACCGAGGTGCTGTACGCGTTCACCTCGGCGACCGGCAACAACGGCTCGGCCTTCGCGGGCCTCACCGGCAACACCCTGTTCTACAATCTGACGCTCGCCTCCGCGATGTTCGTCGGCCGCTTCTTCATGATCGTGCCGGCGATGGCCATTGCAGGTTCGCTGGTCGAGAAGAAGTCGATCCCGGCCTCGGCGGGCACCTTCCCGACCACCGGCGGGTTGTTCGTCGGCCTCGTCATCGGCGTGATCCTGATCATCGGCGGTCTCACCTTCTTCCCGGCGCTGGCGCTCGGGCCGATCGTCGAGCACCTCGCCATGAACGCCAACACCCTGTTCTGATCGAATTGTCCGGAGTGACAACCATGGAAACCACAAGACTGCAAAAGCAGGTGACGGCGTCGACCATGTTCGACCCGAAGATCCTGGTGCCGGCGATCCGCTCGGCCTTCGTCAAGCTCGACCCCCGGCTGATGGCGAAGAACCCCGTGATGTTCGTGGTCGAGGTCGTGGCCGCGTTGACCACGGTGATCTTCGTCCGCGACCTCGTCACCGGCAGCGCCAATCTAGGCTTCACCTTCCAGATCATCCTCTGGCTCTGGTTCACGGTGCTGTTCGCCAACTTCGCCGAGGCCGTCGCCGAAGGCCGCGGCAAGGCGCAGGCGGAATCGCTGAAGAAGACCCGCACCGAGAGCCAGGCCAAGCTGCTCACCGGCACCGACCGGACCTATCGCGTGGTTCCCGGCACCTCGCTGAAGGTCGGCGACGTCGTGCTGGTCGAGGCCGGCGACAACATCCCGTCCGACGGCGAGGTGATCGAAGGCGTGGCCTCGGTCAATGAAGCCGCGATCACGGGTGAATCCGCGCCCGTGATCCGCGAGTCCGGCGGCGACCGTTCCGCGGTCACCGGCGGCACCCAGGTGCTGTCGGACTGGATCCGTGTCCGCATCACCGCAGCCCAGGGCTCGACCTTCATCGACCGCATGATCAAGCTGGTGGAGGGCGCCGAGCGGCAGAAGACGCCGAACGAGATCGCGCTCAACATCCTGCTGGCCGGCCTCACCATCATCTTCGTGTTCGCGACGGTGACGATCCCGAGCTATGCGGCCTATGCCGGCGGCTCGATCTCGGTCGTGGTGCTGGTGGCGCTGTTCGTGACGCTGATCCCGACCACGATCGGCGCGCTTCTGTCGGCGATCGGCATCGCCGGCATGGACCGCCTGGTGCGCTTCAACGTGCTGGCGATGTCCGGCCGCGCGGTGGAGGCTGCCGGCGACGTCGATACGCTGCTGCTGGACAAGACCGGCACCATCACGCTCGGCAACCGCCAGGCGACCGCATTCCGTCCGATCCGCGGCGTCGCCGAGCAGGACCTCGCCGACGCGGCGCAGCTTGCCTCGCTGGCCGACGAAACGCCGGAAGGCCGCTCGATCGTGGTGCTCGCCAAGGAGAAATACGGCATCCGCGGCCGTGACATGCATGAGCTTGCCGCGACCTTCGTGCCGTTCACCGCGCAGACCCGCATGAGCGGCATCGATGCAGGCACGTCGTCGGTCCGCAAGGGCGCGGTGGACGCGATCCTGGCCTATGTCGACGGCGGCTCGCCCCGCACCGTCGCCTCGGGCAACACCGTCCGCGCGGTCGCGGCGACGATGAGCGCCGAAGCGCGCGAGATCCAATCGATCGCCGACGAGATCGCCAAGGCCGGCGGCACGCCGCTGGCCGTCGCCAAGGACGGCAAGCTGCTCGGCGTCGTGCATCTCAAGGACATCGTCAAGGGCGGCATCCGCGAGCGCTTTGCCGAATTGCGCCGCATGGGCATCCGCACCGTGATGATCACCGGCGACAATCCGATGACCGCCGCGGCGATCGCGGCCGAGGCCGGTGTCGACGACTTCCTGGCGCAGGCAACCCCCGAGGACAAGCTCAAGCTGATCCGCGACGAGCAGTCCAAGGGCAAACTGGTCGCGATGTGCGGCGACGGCACCAACGATGCGCCGGCGCTCGCTCAGGCCGATGTCGGCGTCGCCATGAACACCGGCACGCAGGCCGCCCGCGAGGCCGGCAACATGGTCGACCTCGATTCCAACCCGACCAAGCTGATCGAGGTGGTCGAGATCGGCAAGCAGCTGCTGATGACCCGCGGCGCGCTGACCACGTTCTCGATCGCCAACGACGTCGCGAAGTATTTTGCGATCATCCCGGCGATGTTCCTCGCGTTCTATCCGCAGCTTCAGGTGCTGAACGTGATGCACCTGGCGAGCCCGCAGAGCGCGATCCTGTCGGCGATCATCTTCAACGCGCTGATCATCATCGCGCTGATTCCCTTAGCGCTGAAGGGCGTCAAGTATCGCGCGGTCGGTGCCGGCGCGCTGCTCGGCCGCAACCTGATGATCTATGGCTTGGGGGGCATCATCATCCCGTTCATCGGCATCAAGGCGATCGACCTCGTCGTCGCCGCCTTGGGCCTGGCTTAACCACAACGTCATTGCGAGGAGCGAAGCGACGAAGCAACCCATCCATCCGTTATGCCGATCCATGGATTGCTTCGCTTCGCTCGCAATGACGAAGGAGATTTAGGAGACCTGTCATGTTGAAAGAAATCCGCCCCGCCATCCTCGTGCTGGTCCTGCTGACCGCGATCACGGGCCTTGCCTATCCTCTCGCCATCACCGGCATCGCCGGCGTCATCTTCCCGCGGCAGGCGCAAGGCAGCCTGATCGAGCAGGATGGCAAGGTGATCGGCTCCGCCCTGATCGGGCAGGAGTTCAAGGAGGACAAATATTTCCATGGCCGGCCGTCGGCGACGGTCGCGCCCGATCCGAACGATTCCACGAAGACCGTGCCGTCGCCCTACAACGCGGCCAATTCCGGCGGCTCCAACCTCGGCCCGACCAGCAAAGCGCTGAACGACCGGGTCAAGGAGGATGTCGAGAAGCTGAAGGCGGAGAACCCGTCCGCCAGCGTGCCGGTCGATCTTGTGACCACGTCGGGCAGCGGGCTCGATCCGGACATCTCGCCGGACGCCGCGCTGTTCCAGGTGCCGCGGGTCGCCAAGGCGCGCAGCATGTCCGAGGACGCGGTGCGCGAGCTGGTGACGCAGAACACGCAGGGCCGCTTCGCCGGCGTGATCGGCGAGCCCCGTGTTAACGTTCTTGCGCTCAACCTGGCGCTCGACGCGGCAAAGCCGAAATAGGGGAGTAGGCTGCCCCTCGCAGGATGACTATATTGCGGTATGGCCAATCAGCGCGACCCTGATAAACGACCCTCGCCGGATGCGCTGCTGGAGGCGGCGCGTCGGGAGACCGATCGATCGGGGCGGCTGAAGATATTCATCGGCGCCGCCCCCGGCGTCGGCAAGACCTACGAGATGCTCTCGAGCGCTCACGCCCGCCTCAAGGCGGGCGTCGACGTCGTGGTCGGCGTCGTCGAAACCCACGGCCGGGTCGAGACCGAGACGCTGCTCAGGGGTCTCGAGGTGCTGCCGCGGAAGCGGCTGACCTATCGCGACCAGACGCTCGAAGAGATGGACCTCGATGCATTGATCGCGCGGCGGCCGCAGCTCGCGCTGGTCGACGAACTCGCCCATACCAACGCGCCGGGCAGCCGGCATCCCAAGCGCTATCTCGACGTCGAGGAGCTGCTGTCGCACGGCATCGACGTCTATACCGCGATCAACATCCAGCACATCGAGAGCCTCAACGACGTCGTCGCGCAGATCACCCATGTGCGGGTGCGCGAGACGGTGCCGGACTCGGTGGTCGATCGTGCCGATGCGATCGAGCTGATCGACCTGACGCCCGACGATCTGATCCAGCGGCTGAAGGAGGGCAAGGTCTACGTGCCCAAGCAGGCCGAGCGGGCGCTGGAACACTACTTCTCGCCCGGCAATCTGACCGCGCTGCGCGAGCTGGCGCTGCGCCGCACCGCCGAGCGGGTCGACGAGCAGCTGCTCAATCACATGCAGGCCAATGCGATTGCCGGCCCCTGGGCCGCCGGCGAGCGCATCCTCGTGTGCCTGAGCGAGGATCCGCGCGCAGCCGGCCTCGTGCGCTACACCAAGCGTCTCGCCGACCGGCTGCATGCGCAATGGACCGCGGTCAGCATCGAGACGCGGCGCAGCCTGCAACTTTCCGACGAGCAGCGCGATCGGCTGGCCGACACCATGCGGCTCGCGGAATCGCTCGGCGGCGAGGCGCTGACGCTGCCAGGCGTCGGCCGCCGCATCGCCGACGACATCATCAATTTCGCCCAGGCCAACAACGTCACCCAGATCATCATCGGCAAGTCGACGCGCTCGCGCTGGTTCGAGCTGACGCATGGATCCGTGGTGCACGATCTGGTGCGCCGCGCCGGCAATATCAGCGTCAACGTGATCGCCGGCGACGAGCTGCCGGTCGGCAAGGCGGCGGTGCAGACCGCGCAGCGGCAGGAGCCGTTCAATCCGCGGCCCTATCTGATGGCGCTGCTGCTGGCGGCGCTCGGGCTCGGCGCGGCCAAGCTGATCCAGCCGTTCTTCGGCATCGAGAATGTCGACCTGGTCTTCCTCACCGCCGTGGTCGGCGCCGCGGCGCGCTACGGCCTCGGGCCGTCGTTGCTGGCGAGCGTCGCGGCCTCGCTGTGCTACAATTTCTTCTTCCTGCCGCCGGTCTATACCTTCACCATCACTGACCCGACCAATGTCGCGGCGTTCTTCTTCTTCATGCTGATCGCGCTGCTGGTCTCCAACGTCGCGGCGCGGGTGCGCACCCAGGCTGACACCGCGATCAGCCGCGTCCGCACCACCGAATCGCTCTACGCCTTCAGCCGCAAGCTTGCCGGCACCGCGACACTGGACGACGTGCTGTGGGCGACCGCCTACCAGATCGCGCTGATGCTCAAGGTGCGCGTGGTGCTGCTGCTGCCGGAGGACGGCATGCTGACCG
The DNA here is from genome assembly GCF_054056795.1 of Bradyrhizobium sp. USDA 3315. Classification (NCBI taxonomy): domain Bacteria; kingdom Pseudomonadati; phylum Pseudomonadota; class Alphaproteobacteria; order Hyphomicrobiales; family Nitrobacteraceae; genus Bradyrhizobium; species Bradyrhizobium sp. USDA 3315. The sequence goes on from NZ_JBSRYP010000001.1 coordinate 4,282,336, forward strand.
TCAAGAGCGGCTATCCGCCGGAGGATCAGCTCGATCAGGCCGATCTCGCCGCCGCCAACTGGGCCTGGGGCAATGACCGCCCGGCCGGCCGCGGCTCCGACACGCTGCCGGGCGGAAAGCGGCTGTTCCTGCCGATGCGCACCGGCCGCGGCCCGATCGGGGTGATCGGCATCGACGACGACCGCACCGGGCCCTTGCTGACGCCGGACCAGCGCCGGCTGCTCGATGCGCTGGTCGATCAGGGCGCGCTGGCGATCGAGCGCGTGCTGCTGGTCGAGGACATGGATCGCGTCAAGCGCACGGTGGAATCCGACCGGCTGCGCGGCGCGCTCCTGACCTCGATCTCGCACGATCTCAAGACGCCGCTGGCCTCGGTGCTCGGCTCGGCCTCGGCGCTGCGCGACCTCGGCGCCAACCTGAGCGATGCGCAGAAGCACGATCTGCTCGCCACCGTGATCGACGAGTCCGAGCGGCTGAATCGGTTCATTGCCAATCTGCTCGACATGACCAAGCTGGAATCCGGCGCGATCGTGCCGAACACGGCGCGCCATGATGTCGGCGAGATCGTCGGCAGCGCGCTGCGGCGGGCGAGCAAGATCCTGGTGCATCACCGGGTGTCGCTGGAGCTCGCGGCTGATCTGCCGATGCTGGAGCTCGACGCCGTGCTGTTCGAGCAGGTGCTGTTCAACCTGCTCGACAACGCTGCCAAATACGCCCCGTCGGACACCACGATCTCGATCCGCGGCGCCCGCGACCGCGACACGATCGCACTGCAGATCCTCGACGAAGGCAACGGGATTCCCGCGGCCGAGCTCGAAAGCGTGTTCGACAAATTCTATCGCGCCGAGAAGGGCGACCATGTCCGCCCCGGCACCGGCCTCGGGCTTGCGATCTCGCGCGGCTTCGTCGAGGCGATGCGCGGCACGATCGCGGCGGCCAACCGCGCCGACCGCAGCGGCGCCGTTATTACGATCCGCCTGCCGATCCCCGCCGACACCAACGCGCTGGACACTGCTGCATGAACGCCACGCCGATCAAGGTCCTGGTCATCGACGACGAGCCGCCGATCCGCAAGCTGCTGCGGATGGGGCTGAGCACGCAGGGCTACGACATTCTCGAGGCATCCAACGGCAAGCTGGCGCTGGAGATGCTGGCCGAGGGGCCGGCGCTGATCATCCTCGACCTCGGATTGCCCGACATCCAGGGCCACGATCTCTTGCGCATGATCCGTGGCCGCAACGAGAGCGTGCCGATCGTGGTGCTGTCGAGCCGCGGCGACGAGGCCGGCAAGGTGCAGGCGCTCGACCTCGGCGCCGACGACTATCTGACCAAGCCGTTCGGCATGGACGAATTGCTGGCGCGGCTGCGCGCGGCGCTGCGGCACCAGTTGCAGGTGCAGGGTGAGCGGCCGGTGTTTCGCTCCGGCGATCTTTCAGTCGATCTGGTGCGCCGGATCGTCAAGGTCGGCGACAGGGAGATCAAGCTGTCGCCGAAGGAATACGACCTGTTGCGCGTGCTGGTGCAGCATGCCGGCAAGGTGCTGACCCACCGCTTCCTCTTGAAGGAATTGTGGGACGAGCTGACCGACGCGCAATATCTGCGCGTCTATGTGCGCCAGCTACGCCAGAAGATCGAGGCCGACCCGGAGCGTCCGCAATTCGTGCTGACCGAGACCGGCATCGGCTATCGGCTGCGCGCGGCGGACTAACATGTAGCCCGGATGAGCGAAGCGATATCCGGGGCACCTCCCGCATGTCGCTGCGCTCATGCGGGCTACGTTGGTGCCGTCGCCCGACGACACCAAACGGAACTTTCGCTGCCATCGAGGCTTGTTTTCCGTTAGCGGGAGACAAGCCATGGCAAGGAAATATTCGCGGAAGGCATCGGGCGATGTCGAGCGTGCGATGAAGAAACGCAAGGCCGGCACGCTGCGCAGCGGCCGTTCCAAGAAGAAGGTGAAGAGCCGCAAGCAGGCGATCGCGATCGGCTTGTCCGAGGCGCGCGCCAAGGGCAGGAAAGTGCCGAAGAAGTCGTCGAAGAAGACGGCGAAGAAGCGGAAGACGACCAAGAAGCGGAAGAGCTCGAAGAAGAAGTAGGGCAAGCTGCCTGCTTTCGTCATGGCCGGGCTTGACCCGGCCATCCACGTCGTTCTGACCAAGTCGATGGATGCCCGGGTCAAGCCCGGGCATGACGAGTGGAATTTGCCTCACCCCGCCTGGCGTCGCCGCGCGCTTGAGCGGTGCGCCTTCTTGGCGGCGCGGCGATGCGCGGTCGGGCGGCGCGCGGTGGAGCGCGAGCGCCTTGCGCCGCTCTTGCCGCCCTTGAGGCTCTGCTGCAGCGCGTCCATCAGGCTCACGACGTTGCTTGGCTTCTCCGCGCGCTCGGCGGCCTTGATCGGCTTGCCGGCTGCCTTGCGGCGGACCAGGGCCTTCAGCGCGGTCTCATACTCGTCCTTGAATTTCGACGGATCGAAATGCGCGGCCTTGCTGTCGAGGATATGGCCGGCGAGCTCGATCATGTCCTTCGTGACCTTCGGGCTCTTGATGTCGTCGAAATAATCGTCGGCATCGCGCAGCTCGTAGGGGTAGCGCAAGGTGGTGCCGAGCATGCCCTTGTCGAGCGGCTCGATCGCTATCACATGCTCGCGGTTGGTCAGCACGATCCGCGCCAGCGCGACGCGGTCCTGATCCTTCATGGCGTCGCGGATCACCGCGAACGCGTCGACGCCGGCCTTGCCGTCGGGCCTGATGTAGTAGGGGTGGTCGAGATAGCGCTTGTCGATCTCGCCCTCGGGCACGAAGCTGTCGATGTCGATGGTATGGTTGCTCTCGATCTGCACCGCTTCGAGCTCGTCCTTCTCGATCTCGACATATTTGCCCTTGCTGACCTCGTAGCCGCGGCCCTTCTGATCGCCCTCGACAACGTCGCCGGTCTCGGTATCGACCATCTGCTGCTTCAGCCGGTTGCCGGTCTCCCGGTTGATCATGTGGAAGCGGGTCTTCTCGACCGCGGTCGAAGCCGGGTAGAGCGCCACCGGGCATGACACCAGCGAGAGCTTGAGCGTGCCTTTCCAGTGGGCGCGGGGAGCGGCCATGATCGCCTCCAAACAGCTTGAGTTTGGAACTTGAACGGATACCGTGGGTTTTGGTTCCTGATGGCCGCACGGAGGCGGCGGCCGTCGTTTGCGCCGAGGGTTTGCCGAGGTTTGTTGTGTCGCTGAGAAACCTGTCCACCTATCGCAAGAAGCGCGACTTCGAGAAGACCAACGAGCCGTCGGGCGACGTCAAGGTCGCACCCAGCAAGCAGCGGCGCTTCGTCATCCAGAAGCACGACGCGACGCGGTTGCATTACGATCTGCGGCTCGAATTCGACGGCGTCTTCAAGTCCTGGGCGGTGACGCGCGGGCCCTCTCTCGATCCGCATGACAAGCGGCTGGCGGTGGAGGTCGAGGATCATCCGCTCGACTATGGCGATTTCGAAGGCACCATTCCCGAAGGCCAGTACGGCGGCGGCACCGTGCAGCTGTGGGATCGCGGCACCTGGGAATCGGACGATCCCGAGCGCGGCTTCAAGAAGGGCGACCTGAAGTTCACGCTTGAGGGCGACAAGCTGCACGGCAGCTGGGTGCTGGTGCGGATGAAGGGCGACCGCTTTGGCGGCAAGCGCACCAACTGGCTCCTGATCAAGCACCGCGACGAATATGCCGTTGACGGCAACGGCGAGGAGATCCTCGACGAGGACCGTTCGGTCGCCTCCGGACGCTCGATGGCGCAGATCGCGGCCGGCAAGGGCCGGGCGCCGAAGCCGTTCATGCTGGCCAAGGGCAACGGCAAGGCCAAAGCGGACGCGGTCTGGCAGTCCAACCATGGCATGGCTGCGGACGCGCGCGCCAGGACCAAGGCGCCGGCGCCCAAGGAGCGGCTGAAAGTGGCGCGGCAGGCGAAACCGAAGCAGGTATCGGAGATGCCCGATTTCGTCGCGCCGCAGCTCTGCGCCGCGGTGGAGTCTCCACCCAACGGAACGGGCTGGTGCCACGAGATCAAGTTCGACGGCTACCGCGTACAGTTGCGTGTCGAAGACGGCGAGGCCGTGCTGAAGACGCGCAAGGGGCTCGACTGGACCGCCAAGTTCGGCGCGATCGTAAAGGAGGCGGAGAAGCTGCCCGACGCGCTGATCGATGGCGAGATCGTCGCGCTCGACAAGAACGGCACGCCGCATTTTTCGACGCTGCAGGCCGCGCTCTCCGACGGCAAGACGGATCGGCTGATCTTCTACGCGTTCGACCTGCTGTTCGCCGGCACTGAGGACCTGCGCCCGCTGCCGCTCGCCGAGCGCAAGACGCGGCTGAAGCAATTGCTCGCGGCGCGCAAGGGCAAGAACCACCTGATCCGCTATGTCGAACATTTCGAGCAGCGCGGCGAGGCGGTGCTGGAATCCGCGCGCAAGCTCGGCCTCGAAGGCATCGTCTCCAAACGGCTCGACGGCGCCTACCTTTCCAGTCGCTCCGACGACTGGACCAAGGCAAAAATCCGCGCCGGCCATGAGGTGGTGCTCGGCGGCTGGAAGACCACCAATGGCAAATTTCGCTCGCTGATGGCGGGCGTCTATCGCGGCGATCATCTGGCGTTTGTCGGCATCGTCGGCACCGGCTTCGGCCAGGACACGGTCCGCCGCATCATGCCGGCACTGAAGGCGGCGGAGGCGGACAAGAACCCGTTCGGCGGCAAGGACGCGCCGAAGAAGACCCGCGACGTGCACTGGCTCAAGCCGGAGCTGGTCGCCGAGATCGAGTTTGCCGGCTGGACCGACGCCGGCAATATCCGCCAGGCCGCCTTCAAGGGCCTGCGCCAGGACAAGCCGGCGCACGAGGTCGAGGCCGAGCGGCCGGTTGTAACCAAAGTGGTGAAGCCGATGGCCAAGGGCGTGGCGAAGAAGGGCACCGGGAAGGCGTCCAGCGAGGTGATGGGTGTCGTCATCTCGCACCCGGACAAGGCGCTGTGGCCCGATGCGGGCGATGGCGAGCCGGTGACCAAGCTCGACCTCGCGAACTATTTCGAGGCGGTCGGCGAATGGATGATCTCCTATCTCAAGGGCCGGCCGTGCTCGATCGTGCGTGCGCCCGACGGCATCAAGGGCGAGACCTTCTTCCAGCGTCATGCGATGGCCGGCACATCAAAACTGCTCAAGCTTGCGAAGGTCTCGGGCGACCGTAAACCCTATTTGCAGATCGACCGGATCGAGGGCCTGGCAGCAGTCGCGCAGCTCGGCGGTCTCGAGCTGCATCCCTGGAATTGCGCGCCCGATGCCTATGACACGCCGGGCCGGCTGGTGTTCGATCTCGATCCCGCGCCCGATGTTGCATTCACCGACGTGATCGACGCCGCCAAGGACATGCGGCAACGGCTGACCGCGGTCGGCCTCGAAAGCTTCTGCAAGACCACCGGCGGCAAAGGTCTGCACGTCGTCACACCGCTGCTCGCAGGCAGCAGGGACAAGGTGACGTGGAAGGAGGCCAAGGCGTTCGCGCAGGCGGTCTGCCAGTGGATGGCGCAGGACGATCCCGAGCGCTATCTGATCAACATGTCCAAGGCCAAGCGCACGGGAAAGATCTTCCTCGACTATTTGCGCAACGACAGGATGTCGACGGCGGTCGCGGTGTTGTCGCCGCGGGCGCGGCCGGGGGCGACGGTGTCGATGCCGCTGACCTGGCCGCAACTGCGCGGTGATCTCGATCCGAAGAAATTCACGCTGCGCACCGTGCCGGCTTTGCTCGCGAAGACGAAGGCTTGGGATGGCTACGAGGACGCGGCCTCGTCGATCAAGTCGGCGATGAAGAAGCTCGCGGCCAAGTAAGCGCCGTCCAACGAAGCACCACCCGCTTTCGCGGGTGATGCTGGTCGTCGATATCGGCAGGACGCAACGCTACCAAGGGCTACAGTCGTCCCATCAGGAGCAGGATCAGCAGAATCACGACGACCAGGCCGAGCCCGCCGCCGCCGTAATAGCCGGTACCGTAAAACGGTCCGCCGCCGATGCCGCTGAAGCCGCCAAGCAGCGCAATGACCAGGATGATGAGAATGATCGTTCCAATTGACATCTAGCGTCTCCTCAGCCCCGCGGGCCCGTCTCGTTTCTGCCCTTCGGGAAGGAAAACAACCCGTAACTGTGAAGGTTCCGGAGTTGGCGCTGCGATAAACCTGTGTGGTTCTTCCGTTTGCCTTGGAACAGAACTACATCAACCAAATCCATGGAGGAGTGCATCGCAATGTCGGCGCCGCTGATCGTTTCGATACCCCATAGCCTCGGCCGCGACGAGGCGATGCGCCGCTTGAAAACGGGCCTGTCGCGCGCGACGGCGAACCTGCCGGTCATGAGCGTCGACGAGGAGCGCTGGGACGACAACCGGATGAGCTTTCGCGTCCGGGCGCTGGGGCAGGTCGCAGCCGGGCATGTCGATGTCGAGGAGTCCCATATGCGGGTCGAGGTGACGCTGCCGTGGCTGCTGCAACGGTTCGCCGAGGTCGCGCAGGCGGCGATCCGCAAGCGCGGGCAATTGCTGCTGACCAAGCGCTGACGCAGGACGTCAGGCGTGCGAGCGGGCCGGCCTTGCGGTGCGTTTCGTCCCCGCGACCTTTGTCTTGAGCACGGCAACCGGCAGATTGCCGAACAGTTCCGGGAGCTGAATCCGGGTTGCGCCATCCCTGAGCGCATATCCCGTCACGTCGATTTCACCTTCAAAAGCCTCGGGGCGCGGCCAGCTGCGGCCGCCCTGCGTGAACGGGGCGAATGACCTTGCCACCGCAACGATGGCCGCCTCGCGGCCATGGCGCCGCGCGAAGGCAATGACGTGATCGCGGTGCGGGCCGCTGACCGCGAGCGGCATGTAGTCGCCGCTGGTGAACACATCGGCCAGCTCGTTGCGGAGCCGTAGCAGATGCCGCGTCCATGCGAATTTGAGACGGCCGTCGCGCCAGTTTTGCGCCAGCGCATCCCAATCCGGCATCTCCAGCGCGGCGAGCATTCCTGCCCGTTCGGTAAAGTCGACCGGGCGGCGGTTGTCCGGATCGACCAGCGAAAGATCCCAGCTTTCGGTACCCTGGTAGAAATCCGGCACGCCCGGCATGGTTGCCTTCAGCGTGATCTGGCCGAGCGAATTCAGCGCGCCGATCAACGCGGTCCGTTGCGCCAGCGTCCCCAGCGCATCGAGGAATTCCGGCGAGGTCTTGCGATCGAGGATCCGCTCGATGAAGGCTTTCACGCCGGCCTCGTAAGGCTGGTGCGGATTGAGCCAGCTGGTTTCCTGCTTGCCCTCGCGCGCTGCCTTTAGCGCGTAGGCCTGGATGCGGGCGGCGAGCGACGTATCATCGGGATCCCAGGCGCCGAGCAGGGCCTGATACAGCATGTATTCGAACGTCGCCGATGGCGCGCGCATCTCGCCGTCGAGCACGAGATGCGGCGCATTCAGCACTTTCCAGCGCGCCACCGCGCTGGTCCACTCGCCAGGGATTTCCGCAAGCGCCATGATGCGGGTGCGGGCGTCCTCGCCGCGCTTGGTGTCGTGGGTCGCGGTCGCCGTCATGCCGTGCGGCCATTCGCGGGCGCGGGCCTGCATCATGGCGTGAAAGGCCTCCGCTGCGATCGCACCCGCCGCCGGATCGCCGCCAACCTCGTTGAGCGCCAGCAGCCGGTGATAGCGATAGAAGGCGGTATCCTCCAGCGACTTCGCCATCATCGGCCCGGTGAATTGCTGCACCTTCAGCGCGAAGCGTCGCACCCGCGGCGCGCCATGCGGCGGCCGGCCGGGCTGCAAAAGGTCCATGGTCAAGGCATCGCGCAGGAAATCGAAGATACCCTCGTCGGCGGCGAACCAGTCGGCGCGAGCGCGCTCGATGGTCTCGCTGATCAGCGTGCGGTCATGCGCGGCGGGGCCGGAGGCGGTCAGATAGGTCCGATAGACCGGAAAGTGCAGCACATAGAGCTCGAGCGCCTGCCGCAGACTGTCGCCGGAGAAGTCGCGGGTCGAGTAGTGTCCGCTGGCAATGCGCGCAAGCAGCCGCGCCAGCACGGTGAATTCGCTGGTGAGTAGCGTCTCCAGCACGCGTTGCTTGGCCTCGCGCAACACTGGCGTCAGGTTCGGCGACTGGTTGCTGATCTGGCGCCAGATCTCGTTCAGTGGATCGAGGCCGCGACCGTCGACCAGTGCCTGGCTGATCGTGTTCATCCATTCATAGCCGGTGGTGCCGTGAACGCCGCTGAATCTCGGCAGCTTCTCGTGCTCGCCGAGGATCTTCTCGATCACCATGTAGAACGGCCCGGCCTTCGCGCCCTGCGCGGAGCGGATCAGGCGGCGCAGCCGCTGGAAGTATTGCGCGGGATCGCGCAGGCCGTCGATATGGTCGAGCCGCAGGCCCTGCAGCCGGTCTTCGGCGATCAGCCGCTTCACGAGGCTGTGGCTCGCCTCGAAGGTCGCGGCGTCCTCGACCCTGAGGCCGGCCAGCGTGTTGACGTCGAAGAAGCGGCGATAGTTGATGTCGCTGGACGCCAGCCGCCAGTGGCCGAGCTTGTAGTGCTGGCGTTCCAGCAAATGATGCAGGGCCAGCGTCTGGGTCGGGCGGTCCTCGCCGGCGCGATAGGCATCGAGGCCGCGTGCGATGATGTCGGCGCCGCCCTCGATCGCCTTGATCGCCGCCTTCAGCGCCGGCGCTTCGACGCGGTTGGGGCGACGCAGCGCCCGGTATTGCGCGGCGAGCTCGAGCATCGCGCGTCCGGTCGGGCTGTCTTCGGCCGCGGCCTCGCGGACGATGGTGCGCAGCACCTCGCCATAGCGCTCCGGCGCGATCGGCAGGCGGTGCTCGAAATACCAGGCCGAGAAGCTGCCCTCGTTCGCGTCATAGCGCAGCTCGATGTCGCCGCGCTCCAGCGCCTGGCCATAGGACGAACCGAGGATCGGCAGCAGCACGCCGCCGCGCGCGCGATAGGGCAACTGGTCCCAGTCGATGTCGAAGGAGACCGCGTGCGGCGACACCGGTCCCCATTCCAGCACATCGAGCCACCACGGATTGTCGGCGAAGTGAACGCCGACATGGTTCGGCACGAAATCCAGGATCAGGCCGAGATCATGGCGCTTCAATGCGTCGCTCAGCCGCGCAAAGCCCTCTTCGCCCCCGAGCTCCGGGTTGAATTTGGTGTGGTCGACGACGTCATAGCCGTGGGTCGAGCCCTTGCGCGCCTTCATGAAGGGCGACGCATAGACATGGCTGATGCCGAGCGCCTTCAGATACGGCGCCACGCCGGTGGCGGCATCGAAGTCGAAATCGGCAGTGAGTTGCAGACGGTAGGTTGCGATCGGGATCGCCGGAGGCATTGTGCTATCCGATGTGCCAGCGCACCGCCCAGCCGGGGAGGTCGCTCGACAACGCGCCGCCCCAGATCGCAGTTCCCTTCGGCTCCGGTCCATCGGGGATGTCGCGAGCGGACAAATTGGCTGTCAGCCGCAGCGTGCTGCCGTCGCCCATCTGCCAATGCGCCGTCAACAGGTCGCCAGCCACGATGGCATCGCCGAAACGGCACCCTTTGAGCCGGGGCATGATCTCCTGCCGGCGAACGGCGAGCAGGTCGCGCACCAGCGCAAGCCGCGCGCGCGCCGGATCATGGCCGAGCGCCGCCCAGTCGAGCACGGCCGACCGCACCGTTTCGTCGGCAAGCGGGTCGGGAATGTCGTTGCCATATTTGGCATAGGCCCAGGCGAACTCCTTGCGCCGTCCGGCGCGGACGGCATTGGCGAGGTCGCCCTTGAAATCGCAGAAGAACGGGAAGGGCGTCGTCGCGCCCCATTCCTCGCCCATGAACAGCATCGGCGTGGTCGGCGCGATCAGCGTCACCGCCAGCGCCGCCGCGACCGCCGCCGGCCGGGCAATGCTGACGAGACGATCGCCGAGCGGCCGGTTGCCGATCTGGTCGTGGTTCTGCAGGAAGTTGATGAAGCAGGTCGGCGACAGCATGCCGCTCGGCTCGCCGCGGGCCTTGCCGCCCCAGAACTCCGAGACTTCGCCCTGGTAGATGTAGCCGGACGACAGCGCGCGTGCGAGGTCCTGCTTCGGCGCCCGGTAGTCGCCATAATAGCCCTGCGTCTCGCCGGTCAGCAGCACGTGCCAGGCGTGATGATAGTCGTCGTTCCATTGGCCGCGGAATTTGCCGTGCGGCGGATCCTCGGCGGCATCGAGCAGGCTTGCAATGTTGTCGCCGTTTTCGAGCACGAGGTTGATATAACGGCCGGTCTCGGTGGCGAGCTTGCCGGCGGCATTGCTGAAGTCATGGAGCACCGAGACTTCGCCGGCTTCGACGATGGTGTTGACCGCATCGAACCGCAGCCCGTCGAAGCGATAGTCGCGCAGCCAGCTCACGACGCTGCCGATCGCAAACGCGCGCACCTCGGGCACACGATAATCGATCGCGCTGCCCCACGGGGTGTGCGCGTCACTGAAGAAGGACGGCGCATAGCGGCCGAGATAATTCCCCTCGGGGCCGAAATGGTTATAGACCACGTCGAGCATCACCATCAGCCCGCGCAGATGCGCTTCGTCGATCAGGGTCTTGAGGTCCTCGGGCCGGCCGTAGGCGCTGTCGGGCGCGTACCACAGCACGCCGTCATAGCCCCAGTTGCGCTTCCCGGCGAAATCCGCCAGCGGCATCAGCTCGAGCGCGGTGATGCCGGTCGCCACCAGATGATCGAGCTTGTCGATCATGGCGCGATAGGTGCCCTCGCGGGTGAAGGTGCCGACATGGGCCTCGAGGGCGACGGCCTCATGCCAGGGACGGCCGCGCCAGTCCGTCGCGCGCCACTTGAAGGCGGCGTGGTCGATCACCTCGCTCGGGCCGAACACGTCGTCCGGCTGGAATGCGGAGGCGGGATCCGGCACATCGACTTCGTCATCGATGCGGAATTTGTAACGCGTGCCGGCGCGCGCGCCCGGGATCTCGGCGACGTACCAGCCGGCTGCATCGCGCGTGAGCGGATGCGGTTTGTCGATCAGGAGGTCGACGCGCTTGGCCGCTGGCGCCCAGAGCCGGAAGCGCGTGCCGTCAGATGTCAGCTCGGCGCCGAAATGTTGTCTGTTCATGTGGAGCCTGCAAATGCCAGCACCGAGCGCGGGGGTGCCTTGGTATCGGCGCCGGACGCGAATTGCTCAGCCGTTTGCTCGGCCTTGGTCGTGTTCAAGACCTGCCGCCAGCTCTTGTATTCCGCCATCCTCGGCATCCTGAACACGATCTCCTGCGGTGCGGCATTGAGCACGATAAAGATCGGCGCCTGTCCTGGTTCCATCGGCCCCAGCACATAGGCGAGGAATCGGCTCTCCGGGAATTTCCAGTCGGATTCCTTCATCTCCTCCGCTGCCGGCGTCAGCCAGAGCACGCCGTAGCTGCCGTCGGTGCGGCGGCCGTCGAGCCAGCGCTGGCAGCGGATCTGGCCGAAGCGCTGGCGCAGCGCAGTGAGGTGGCCGATGAAATCGATGGCGTCGTCGTCCGTACCGAGGTTCTCCCAGCCGATCCAGCCGGTCTCGTTGTCCTGGCAATAGGCGTTGTTGTTGCCACCTTGCGTGTTCGCGACCTCGTCGCCGGCGAGAATCAAAGGCGTGCCCTGTGCCAGCAGCAGGCAGGCCAGCGCATTCTTCCGCAGCTGCCGGCGCAGTGCGATGATGGCGGGATCGTCGGTCGGGCCCTCATGGCCGCAATTGTTGCTGTGATTGTCGTTGGAGCCGTCGCGATTGTCCTCGCCATTGGCCTCGTTGTGCTTCTCGTTGTAGCTGAAGAGATCGGCGAGCGTGAAACCGTCATGCACCGTGATGTGATTGACGCTGGCGCGGGTCGCGCGGTTGTCGTGGTGAAACAAATCCGAGGATGCGGTCATGCGGCCCGAGATGTCGCCGATCAGGCTGCCTTCGCCGCTCCAGTAGCGCCGCATCGCGCTGCGATAGCGATCATTCCATTCCGACCATTGCGATGGAAACGCGCCGACCTGGTAGCCGCCGAGACCGAGGTCCCAGGGCTCAGCGACCATCTTGGCGGTCGCCAGCACCGGGTCCTGGCGGATCGCGGTGAGGAAGGGGTGGTTGCGATCGAACCCGTTCGGCCCGCGCGCCAGGGTGGTGGCGAGATCGAAGCGGAAGCCGTCGACATGGCAGACCTCGACCCAGTAGCGCAGCGAATCCATCACCATCTGCAGCACGCGCGGATGGGTGAGGTTGACCGAGCTGCCGCAGCCGGTGAAGTCGTCGTAGAAGCGCGGGTTCTCGCGGTTCAGCCAGTAATAGGAGGCATTGTCGATGCCGCGGAAGCACAGCGTCGGGCCCATATGGTTGCCCTCGGCGGTGTGGTTATAGACGACGTCGAGCAACACCTCGATGCCGGCATCGTGCAGCCGCGCCACCGTGGTGCGGAAGGAATCGAGCGCATTGTCCTGGGCGTAGCGCGCCTCCGGCGCGAAGAAGGCGATGGTGTTGTAGCCCCAGTAGTTCGCCAGCTTCTTCTCGACCAGGATACGGTCGTCGATCAGGCCGTGGATCGGCAACAGCTCGATGGTGGTGACGCCGAGCCGCTTGAGGTGGGCGATCATCGCCGGTGACGACAGGCCGCCATAGGTGCCGCGCAGGTTCGGCGGCACGTCCTCGCGCTTCTGCGTCAGGCCCTTGACGTGGGCCTCGTAGATGATGGTGTCTTCCCAGGGGATATGCGGCCGGATCTCGCGGCGGCCCCAGTTGAAGGTCTCGTCGACCACGACCGCCTTCGGCATGCCGCGGGCATTGTCGCGCCGGTCGAACGAAAGGTCCTCGCGCGCGCTGCCGGTGCGGTAGGCGAAATGCGCATCGCTCCATACCAGCCGGCCGGCGAGCCGCTTGGCGTAGGGGTCGAGCAGCAGCTTGTTGGCGTTGAAGCGATGGCCGCGCTCCGGCGCGTAGGGCCCGTAGACGCGATAGCCGTAGAGCTGGCCCGGCGAGACGTCGTTGAGATAGCAGTGCCAGACGTCTTCGGTGCGCTCCGGCATCTCGATCCGCTCGAGCTCGCGGCGACCCTGGCCGTCGAACAGGCACAGCTCCACCTTCTCCGCGTTCGCCGAGAACAGCGCAAAATTGGTGCCTCTGCCGTCCCAGCTTGCACCGAGCCGTGCGGACGTACCCCCGGTCAGTCGCATCAATCAGCTTTCCGGTACGAGGAAGATCGCAGCCAGCGGCGGAATGGTCAGGCTCAGCTCGGGCGTGGCGTCCTCCGATGCGCGCACCTCGCCGACATTGCCGACATTGGTGCCGCCGTAATGCGCGGAATCCGAGTTGAACACCTCGTGCCACTTGCCCGCGAACGGCACCGGGACGCGATAGTTGCGGTAGACGTTGGGTGAGAAGTTCGCGATCACGAGGCAGCGTGCGCGCTCAGCATTGCCCTTGCGGATCCAGGCAAACACGTTGTTGTTGGCATCGTCGGTGATGACCCATTCGAAGCCGGCCTGGTCGCAGTCGAGCTCGTGCAGCGCCGGCAGCGCGCGATAGAGCCGGTTGAGGTCGCGGACCAGGTTCTGGATGCCGCTGTGCCTCGGCTGTTGCAGCAGATGCCAATCGATCGAGTAGTCGTGATTCCACTCGCGTTCCTGGCCGAACTCGCAGCCCATGAACATCAGCTTCTTGCCGGGGTGGCCGAACATGAAGCTGTAATAGGCGCGCAGATTGGCAAAGCGCTGCCAGTCGTCGCCGGGCATGCGGCCGAGGATCGAGCGCTTGCCGTGCACCACCTCGTCGTGGGACAGCGGCAGGATGAAATTCTCCGAGAAGGCGTAGTGCAGGCCGAACAGGATGTCGCCGTGATGGTATTTGCGGTGGATGGGATCCTTGCCGATATATTTCAGCGTGTCGTGCATCCAGCCCATGTTCCACTTGTAGCCGAAGCCGAGCCCGCCATACTCGACGGGACGCGACACCTGCGGCCATGCGGTGGATTCTTCCGCCGCCGTCGTCGCCTGCGGAAAATGCGCGAACAATTCGGTGTTGAAGCGGCGCAGGAAGTCGATCGCCTCGATGTTCTCCCGGCCGCCATATTTGTTCGGAATCCAGCCACCGGCGGGACGGCTGTAGTCGAGATAGAGCATGGAGGCGACGGCATCGACGCGCAGCCCGTCGATGCCGTAGCGATCGAGCCAGAACAGTGCGTTCGACACCAGGAAGTTGGTGATCTCGGTGCGCCCGTAATTGTAGATCAGCGTGCCCCAATCGAGGTGACGGCCCTGCAGCGGATTGGCGTGCTCGTAGAGCGCGGTGCCGTCGAAATTGCCGAGCCCGTGCGGATCATCGGGGAAATGCCCGGGCACCCAGTCGAGCAGCACGGCGAGCCCTGCGCCGTGGCAGGCGTCGATCAGCGCGGCGAAATCGTCCGGCGAGCCGAAGCGGCTGGTCGGTGCGAACATGCCCGTCGGCTGGTAGCCCCAGGAGCCGTCGAACGGATGCTCTGATATCGGCAGGAATTCGACATGGGTAAAGCCCATGTCGCTGGCATAGGCCGGCAGCTGCTCCGCCATCTCGCGATAGGTCAGCCACTCGTTGCGCCCCTTGCGCCGCCACGATCCGAGATGGACCTCGTAGATCGACATCGGCGAGCTCAGCGCGTTGACGCGATCCGGCGCCGGGCGCGGATGCGGGATCTTGCGCTCGTCGATCACGATCGAGGCGGTCTTCGGGCGCACCTCGGCGGCGAACGCCAGGGGATCGGACTTCAGCGGCAGATGCTGGCCGTTGCGCCCGATGATCTCGAACTTGTAGTGGTCGCCGACCCTTGCACGCGGGATGAACAGTTCCCAGTAGCCCGGGCCGCGCACGCGCATCGGATGCCGCCGTCCGTCCCAGAAATTGAAGTCGCCGACCACGCTGACCCGGCGCGCATTCGGCGCCAGCACCACGAAGCCGATGCCGTCGACGCCGTCGAGCGTCATCGGATGCGCGCCGAGCGTGTCGTAGACGCGCTGATGCGTGCCTTCGCCGAGCAGATAGAGATCGAAATCGCTCAGGATCGGCGGAAAGCGGTAGGCATCCTCCAGCTCGACGACGTTGTCGCCGAAACGGGCGCGGAGCTGGTAGCGCGTCGAGCCGTTCGGCAGGGGGCCTGCGAACAGGCCGGCGTCATGGATCCGCGCCAGCTGTGCGGTCTCGCCATGCTCGCCGATCGCCTCGACATTGCTGGCATCGGGCAGGAAGGCGCGCACGACGTTGCGGTCCCCCTCGGGGTGAAGCCCGAGATAGTGGAAGGGGTCGGAGTGGCGGCCCTCGATGATGGCATAGGCCTCGGCGGGCAGTTTGCTCATGCAACCTCATGCGGCTGTTGCGCCAGGATCCTCAGCAGGCCGGTGAGCGGCACCCGCAGCCAATCCGGCCGGTTGGCCAGCTCATACTCGATCTCATAGAAGGCTTTCTCAAGCAGGAAAAAATTGAGCAGGCGGTCGGCCGTCTTGGCGTCGGCGGGCCACAGCCGCTGGCCGGCCACCGTCTCGCGATAGGCCGCCAGCAGGGTATCCGCGGCCTGGTCGCGCCATTCGGCCAAGGCGAGGCTCAGCCGGCCGCTCTCGTCGGGGGAGACCTTGAGCGTGCGTTCCAGCGCGGCGGTCGCCGCATAGTCGATCGAACGGATCAGGCCGGCGACGTCGCGCGCCGGCGGTGCCTTGCGCCGCCGCTCGGCGATGGTGCGGCCCGGTCCGCCGTCGAAATCGATGATGAAGACGTCGTCCTTGACCACCAGCAACTGACCGAGATGCAGGTCGCCGTGATGGCGGATGTTGAACCCGTCGGTTTCTCGCGGCAGCAGTGCCTTGAGCCGCTCCGGCAGCGTGTCGTGCTGGGCCTGCAACTGATCGGCCAGCAGCCGGTCGGCCTCCTTCAGGGAGCCGCGCCGCTGCTTCAGCGTATCGAACACGCGCTCGGCCCGCGCCATGATCTCGTCGGCCCAGCGCTGCAGGTCGTCGGGCTTGGTCGGCTCGGGCGCGAAGTCCGGCAGGTCGCGGTTGCTGGCGAGCGCCAGATGCAGCTCGGCGAGTCGCTTTCCGCTATGCGACATGTGGCGCAGATAGGTGGCCTGGTCGCCGTTCTCCACGGGGTGCTCGCTCACTGTCAGCAGGCGCTGCCGTTCGACCAGGCGGTCGAGGTGTGCGCCTGCGATGGTCCAGAGGTCGCCCTGGTTGACGACCATCGCATGCAGGACGGCGATGGCGCTGCGCTTGTCGCCTTCGATCAGCTCGGCGGTGCCGAGCAAGGCAGGGGTGTTCGGAAAGTTGACCACCTCGGTGAGGAAGCGGCCCATCTCGATCTCCGGATTGATGCCGACCTCGAGCTTGCGGTAGATCTTGGTGACATATTCGTTGTCGACCAGCGCGGTCGAATGCGGCTGATCGTTCTCGAAGACCCGGATGCGCTCCGGCTGCCGCACCGGCCGGTCGGAGAAGCGGCTGGTCGGCCGGAATTCGAGCTTGAGGCCTTGCTCGCCTTCGTCGACCGTGAGGTTTTCCCGCAGGTTGCGCAGGAACAGGCCGGTGAAGATCTGGTCGGTGGCGACATCGAGCAAGGTGCCCTCGCGCGCGCCCTGGCGTATCGCGGCGAATGCGCGCGGATTGTAGCGCTCGCGGTCGAAGCGCACCCACTCGATCTGCATCGGCAGCACGTAGCGGCTGGTGGTGCCGCGCTGCGTGGTCTCGAAGAAGGCGAGCCACGGCCGGTTGTCGCCGATGTCGCAGAACGGGATCGCGGAGACCAGCATCGGCTGGATCGCGCTCGCGGATCGTTCCGGATACCAGCGCGTGCGGGCGAGATGGCCGGGCAGCACGTCGTGCTCGAACACGCCGCGGGTGCGCGCCAGTGACATCCAGGTCGAATTCAGCGGCACCACCAGCGTCTCGAATTCCGGCACCGCGCGCGGCGTCACCGGCTCGGACTTGTCGCGCTCCTGCAGCTGGAACCAGTAGAAGCCGTATGGCGCGAGCGTGATCATGTAGGGCAGCTCGCCGATCGCCGGGAAGCGCGTGCGCCCGAGCATCTCGAGCGGAATGCGGTCCTTGAAGGCGGAGAGGTCGAGCTCGGTGGCCTGCGCCGACCGCGACAGATTGGCGACGCACAGGATCGCCTCACCCTGGTACTGGCGCACATAGGCCAGCACCGAGCGGTTCTCCGGGCGGATGAAGGTCATGGTGCCGCGCCCGAAGGCAAGCGTCGACTTGCGTACCGCGATCAGCCGCTTGGTCGCCGACAGCAGCGACGACAGGCTGCGTGACTGCGCCTCGACATTGACGGATTCATAGCCGTAGACCGGGTCCATGATCATCGGCGCGTAGAGCCGCGCCGGGTCGGCGCGCGAGAAGCCGCCGTTGCGGTCCGGCGACCACTGCATTGGCGTCCGCACGCCGTTGCGGTCGCCGAGATAGATATTGTCGCCCATGCCGATCTCGTCGCCGTAATAGATGATCGGCGTGCCCGGGAACGACAGCAGCAGCGAGTTCATCAGCTCGATCTTGCGCCGGTCGTTGTCCATCAGCGGCGCAAGGCGGCGGCGGATGCCGACATTGATGCGGGCGCGCGGATCGTTGGCGTAAGTCGACCACAGATAGTCGCGCTCGACGTCGGTGACCATTTCCAGCGTCAGCTCGTCGTGATTGCGCAGGAACAGCGCCCACTGGGCAGCGGCCGGAATGTCGGGCGTCTGCCGCAGGATGTCGGTGATCGGAAAGCGGTCTTCCTGGGCGATCGCCATGTAGATGCGCGGCATCAGCGGGAAGTGATAGGCCATGTGGCATTCGTCGCCATGGCCGAAATATTCCTGCACGTCCTCCGGCCATTGATTGGCTTCGGCCAGCAGGATCTTGCCCTTGGCATAGGCGTCGAGCTCCTGGCGCAGCCGCTTGATGATGGCATGCGTCTCCGGCAGGTTCTCGTTGTTGGTGCCGTCGCGCTCGCACAGATAGGGAATGGCGTCGAGCCGGAAGCCGTCGACGCCGGTGTCGAGCCAGCGCTTCATCACCTGCACGATGGCGCGCACCACGCGCGGATTGTCGAAATTCAGGTCCGGCTGGTGCGAGAAGAAGCGGTGCCAGTAGAACTGACCGGCCTCCGGATCCCAGGTCCAGTTCGACTTCTCCGTATCGGTAAAGATGATCCTTGTATCGAGGTATTTCTGGTCGGTGTCGCTCCAGACGTACCAGCTGCGCGCGCTCGAATTCGGCGGGCTGCGGCGCGCGCGCTTGAACCACGCATGCTGGTCCGAGGTGTGGTTGACGACCAGCTCGGTGATGACGCGCAGGCCGCGCTTCTTGGCCTCCTGGATGAAGCGCTTGAAGTCCTTCATCGTCCCGAAATCGGGATTGATGTCGCCATAGTCGCCGATGTCGTAACCGTCGTCGCGGCCGGGCGAGGGATAGAACGGCAACAGCCACAGCGCGGTGACGCCGAGCTCCTGCAGATAGCCGAGTTTCTCCGTCAGCCCCGCGAAGTCGCCGATGCCGTCATTGTTGCTGTCGGCAAATGCCTTGACATGCAGCTGGTAAATGATCGCGTCCTTGTACCACAGCTGGTCCGCAGTCTCGGTTGCGACCTTCTCCTGGGTATTGACGGAGGAGAATACGTTCATGACGGCTCCTTCAGGCGACACAGCGCAGCAGCAACGCGGGATCGCGCGCAGGATCTATACGTAGACGGATGCCTCCCCATTCGAGCGCGTGGCGCTCGCCGGTGACAAGGTCTTCCACTGCCGAGACGGGCCGGCGGGCATCGCCACGGCCGACCATGACGTCGCCGAGCGGCAGCCAGACCTCACGCAGCTCGGCTGACAATGCAATCGCGGCCGCGATCACATTGCTCTGATCGACCGCCTCCTTGATGAAACCGATCACACCGCCGTCATCGACACTGATAAAGCGCAAATTGGCGAATTGTTGCAGGGCCGGATTGCCGCGTCTGATCCGGTTGAGAGCTGCGATATAGGGCTTGATGTTCCCCGGCTGCTCCCAGTTGCGAACCCTGATCTCGTACTTCTCGGAGTTGAGATATTCCTCGCGGCCGGGGACCGGCGTGTGCTCGAGCAATTCGAAGCCGCTGTAGATGCCATAGCTGCTTGAAAGCGTCGCGGCCAGCGCGAGACGCGACTTGAACATCCAGGATTCGCCGCTTTGCAGGTGGAAGGGCAGGACGTCCGGTGTGTTGACGAAGAAATTCGGCCGAAAGAAGTCACGCTCGGGATAGGAGGTCAACTCGCCGAGATATTGTTCGAGCTCAAAGCGCTGCGTCCGCCAGGTGAAATAGCTGTAGGACTGCGTGAAGCCGAGCTTGGCGAGGCCCTTCATCAGTTTCGGGCGCGCGAAGGCTTCCGCGAGGAACAGCACGTCCGCGTCGCGGTCCCGCACCTCGCGGATCAGCCACTCCCAGAACGCCAGCGGCTTGGTGTGCGGATTGTCGACCCGGAAGATCCTGACGCCCTGTTCGACCCAGAACAGCACGACGTCGCGCAGCGCGCGCCACAGGGCGCCGGCGTCTTCGGACCCGAAATCCGGATTGACGACATCCTCCCAGCGCTGCGGTGGATGCTCGGCCGTGCGCATCGATCCGTCCGGGCGCCGCTTGAACCACTCTGGATGCTCGGTCAGCCAGGGATGATCGGGGGAGCACTGCACGGCGAAATCGAGCGCGACCTCGAGGCCATGCGCCTGGCATGCCGCCACGAAGGCGCTGAAGTCGTCGAGCGTGCCGAGTTCCGGATGCACGGCGTCGTGGCCGCCCTCGGCTGCGCCGATCGCATAAGGGCTGCCGGGATCGCCCGCCTGCGCGATCGCGGCATTGTTGCGGCCCTTGCGGTGCTGCCGGCCGATCGGATGGATCGGCGCGAGCAGGACGACGTCAAAGCCCATCGCGGCGATGTCGGGAAGCCGCGCGATGCAGTCGTTGAAGGTTGCATGCATGCCCGGTGTCTTGCCCTGGCTGCGCGGAAACATCTGGTACCATGCGCCGCTGCGCGCCCGCGGGCGATCCGCGGTCAGCGGGTAGAGCTGCGATCGCATCAGGTCGCGGCGAAACTGGCTGCCGGCCATCGCCTCCCGCAATTCGGGCGCGAGCAGCGCACCTGGTTCGCCGGTCTGCAGAAAGATTTCGCACTGCCTGATGATGACGGCCGCCGCCGCCGGGCTGCCGGCCTGCGCCTGGGTCAGCATGCCCGCGCCTTCGAGCGCGTCCAGCGTGTGATCGCTGCCGTCGCGCGGCGTCTGCTCGAAGCGATGCCGCCAGCTGGCGAATTCATCGGTCCAGGCCTCGATCGCGAAGGCGTAGCGGCCGGGCCGGTCGGGCACGAAAGCGCCGCCCCAGCGGTCATCGCTGTGCGCCGTCATCGGCGCGACCTGCCATTCGCTGTCGCCCTCGCGCCGCCACACCAATGCCGCCGATATCACGTCATGTCCGGCACGGTAGATGTCGGCCCACACTTCGACAGGTTCGCCCACAATGCGCTTGACCGGAAAGCGGCCGCCATCAACCGACGGATAGACATCGGTGATATGAAAAGTGCCATGGGCACTCTCGACAGGCCGGAGGGTTTTGTTCACGGTGATGCCGCCATTAAAAATGCAAATGACGTCCCGGCGCCGGGAAGGAGGCGCGCCAGACCCATATAGAAAGCCGCTCGCCGGGCAATGGTTCCCGGTGGGAACGCCGGATAGGGTAGAGCGTTGAACATCAACTATCCCTTTCCCGTATCTGTACAATTTAGCAACGATCCACCAACCGTTGCGAGCAGGCAGCGTGCCGAATGGACCTTTACGCCAAAGCCCAGACCCTGGGAATCCAGACCGAGTATATCGATGGCAGCGGTCACCGCCGTGTGACAACCCCCGAGGCGCTCACGGCGATCCTCGACGCGCTGCCGCCGCAGGCGCCCCGTCGGATCATCGCCGATCCCGTGGTGGTCAGAGGCGGCCAGGCTGCGCAAACACAGTTCTCGGAGGCTGCCCGGCTTCCGGTGCAATGGAAGCTTGCGAATGGCACCGGGGTGCTCGCGCAGGGCGAGGCGCGTGAGCGCAGTGTGACGTGGCCGTCCGGTCTGCCCGAAGGCGTGCATCGGCTGCAACTGTCGGACGCATCGGGCGCCAGCGAGGAGCTGCCACTGCTGGTGGCGCCGCACGGCGCCTTCGGCGGCGAGTGCTCGCGCAGGGCGAGGCGCGTGAGCGCAGTGTGACGTGGCCGTCCGGTCTGCCCGAAGGCGTGCATCGGCTGCAACTGTCGGACGCATCGGGCGCCAGCGAGGAGCTGCCACTGCTGGTGGCGCCGCACGGCGCCTTCGGCGGCGAGTTCGACCGCTGCTGGGTGATCGCGGTGCAACTCTACGGCGTGCGGTCAGCGCGCAACTGGGGCATCGGTGACTTCACCGACCTGCAGCACCTGCTCGAATTCGCCCACCGGCTCGGCGCCGACGGCGTCGGGCTCAATCCGCTGCATGCGCTGTTCGACGATCGGCCCGGCGATTGCAGCCCGTACTCGCCGAACAGCCGGCTGTTCCTCAATGGGCTTTACATCGACGTCGAGCAGATTCCCGAATTCCGCGTCGATGCCGAGACCAAGGCCGCGCTGGCACCGCTCCGCAGCCACGACATGGTCGACTATGTCGGCGTCGCGGCGCAGAAATGGCCCGCGCTGCGCGCGGCGTTCGCGGCCTTCAAGGCCAACCCGGGCCTCGGCCGCTGGCAGGATTTCGAGGCCTATCGCAACGAGCAGGGCACGCTGCTGTCGCGCTTCGCCTGCTTCGAGGTGATGCGGCACAAATTCAACACGCCGTGGTGGGAATGGCCGGACGAATGGCGGCAGCCGAGCGACGCAGCTTGTGCAAAATTGCGCCGCTCGCGCGACTCTGCCGCCGAGGTCGAGTTCGTCGAATTCGTGCAATGGACCGCGGACCGTCAACTCGGCGCCTGCCAGGCGCTGGCGCACAAGCGCGGCATGCGGGTCGGGCTTTATCTCGACGTCGCCGTCGGCGTGCAGTCGGACGGGTTCGACGCCTGGAATGAGCAGATCGCGATCTCGCGCCATCTCGGCGTCGGCGCGCCGCCTGACCCGCTCAACACGGCGGGCCAGGACTGGGGGCTTGCCGGCTTCAATGCTGCGGGTCTTGAACAGCGCTCGTTCGAGCCGTTCAGGCAGATGCTGCGCGCCTCGATGCACCACGCCGGCGCGATCAGGCTCGACCACGCGTTCGGGCTGAAGCGGCTCTATCTGGTGCCGCGCGGCTTCGGCCCGGCCAATGGCGCCTATGTGCTGATGCCGTTCGAGGCGCTGCTGGCGGCGACCGCGCAGGAGAGCGTGGCGAGCCGCTGCGTCGTGATCGGCGAGGACCTCGGCACCGTATCAAGATCAGACGCGAGAAAGGCGGCAAGATCACACTCCTGACCAACGACCTTGCCCGTAGCGCCGTCGAGATCGCCGCCCTCTACAAGAGCCGATGGCAAATCGAGCTGCTGTTCCGCTGGATCAAGCAGCATCTCGATATTCGCAAGTTCCTCGGCGCCAACGACAACGCGATCCGCCTTCAGGTGCTCGCTGCGATGATTGCCTACCTGCTGCTGCGCATCGCCGCTCACACCAACTGCATCAAAATGCTCCCGCTCAGGTTCGCCGAACTCGTCGGCCAGCTCCTGCTCACGCGTCGATCCCTCGCTGCCATCGACAAACCTCCGCCCATCAACCCCCTCCCGGGTTCCGCGAGCAGATGAACGGCTGGGGCATCTGGTCCTATCTTGTGATGATGTTCGAGACCGACGACCGGGGCGTCTTCCGCAACGCCGACTACTATTTGCCGGATGCGCTGGTGACCTTCAACACCCACGACCTCTCGACCTATGCGGGCTGGCGCTCGTTCAGCGACCTCAAGACCAAGCGTGCGCTCGGGATCGATCCCGGCGAGACCGACGAGGGGCGCTGGCACGCGCTCGGCCAGCTCGACGACGTGCTGCGCCGGCACGACATCCACGCGAACGATTTCTATTCGGTGGCGAGCTTCCTGGCACGGACGCGGTCGCGGATGATGGCGGTGTCGATGGAGGACCTGCTCGGCATTGTCGAGCAACCGAACATCCCCGGCACCGTCTACGAGCATCCGAACTGGAAGCGGCGGCTCCCGGTCTCGATCGAGCATCTCGCGTCGGCGATCGACGTCGACGCCCTCAAGCGCGCGACCCGCGAGCGCTCGCACACCGGGTAGCGCGGAGCGTAGCGCGTGGCCTCTCGTATCGAAGACTATGGACTGATCGGAGATTGCGAGACCGCCGCGCTGGTTGGCCGCGACGGCTCGATCGACTGGCTGTGTTGGCCGGCGTTCGATTCCGACCCCTGCTTCGCGGCGCTGCTTGGCACGTCGAGGAACGGTCGCTGGCTGCTGGCGCCCACAGGCGAGATCAAGCAGACCTCGCGGCGCTACTGGGACGATACGCTGATCCTGGAGACCCGGTTCGAGGTGGAAGGCGGCGCGGTCGCGCTGATCGACTTCATGCCGCCGCGCGGCAACGCCTCCGATGTGGTCCGCCTCGTTCGCGGCGTCAGCGGCCGCGTCAAGATGCGCATGGAGCTGGTGATCCGCTTCGGCTTCGGCGTCGATGTCCCCTGGGTTCGGAAGAATCCGGATGGTGACGGGCTTCTGGCGATCAGCGGGCAGGACATGACCGTGCTGCGCACGCCGGTCGAAACCCGCGGCAAGGATCTGACCACGATCGCCGATTTCGAGGTCGGCGAAGGCGATACCGTGCCGTTCGTCCTGACCTATGGACCGTCCTATCACCCGGTGCCGGACGCGATCGACCCTGAGGCTGCGCTGAAGGACACCGAGGAATATTGGCGGGAATGGTGCAGCCGCTCGACCTATGACGGCAGCTATCAACGCGCCCTCGTGATGCGCTCGCTGATCACGCTGAAGGCGCTGACCTTCAGGCCGACCGGCGGCATCGTCGCGGCACCCACCACGTCGTTGCCGGAAAAGCTCGGTGGCGCGCGCAATTGGGACTACCGGTTCTGCTGGCTGCGCGACGCCACCTTTACGCTGCTGGCCCTGATGAACTCGGGCTACACCGAGGAAGCGGCAGCCTGGCACAACTGGCTGCTGCGGGCCGCAGCCGGCGCGCCGGCCAACATGCAGATCATGTACGGCATCCTGGGCCAGCGACGCCTCCTGGAATGGGAGGCAGGGTGGCTGTCCGGCTATGAAGGGGCGCAGCCGGTACGCGCCGGCAACGCCGCGCATGCGCAACTTCAGCTCGACGTCTATGGCGAGCTGATCGACGCCTTCCATCAGTCCCGCATGGCCAAGCTGAAGCTCGACGAAGAGAACTGGTCGCTCGAATGCACCGTCGTCACCCATCTCGCCGATGTCTGGGATCAGCCGGATCACGGCATATGGGAACGCCGTGGCACCCCCAGACACTACGTGTTCTCCAAGGTGATGTGCTGGGTCGCCTTCGACCGCGCCATCAAGAGCGCGGAGCGGTTCGGCTTCAAGGGGCCGCTGGTCAAATGGCGGGTGCTGCGCGAGGCCATTCATCGCGACGTCTGCCAACGCGGCTTCGATCCCGGCCTCAACAGTTTCGTCGAGAGCTATGGCTCAAAGTTGCTCGACGCCAGCCTGCTGCTGCTGCCGTCGGTCGGCTTCCTGCCGTCGGGCGATCCGCGCATCTGCGGCACGATCGACGCGGTCGAACGGCACATGATGCGCGACGGCTTCGTGCTGCGGCACGATCCGCGCGAGGTGTCCGATGAGGTCCAGCCGATCGAGGGCGCGTTCCTCGCCTGCAGCCTGTGGCTTGCCGACGCCCATGTGCTGGCGGGAGATGTCGACAAGGCGCAGACCATGTTCGACCGCGTGGTGGCGGTCGCCAACGATCTCGGACTGTTGGCCGAGGAGTTCGATTCCGGCGCCGGCCGGCAGACCGGCAATTTCCCGCAGGCGCTGACCCATATCGCGTTGATCAACACCGCGCACAATCTCAGCGCCGCCAGAGCCGACGCCGAGAAGCCCGCGGTGCAGCGGTCGACTTAAACCACCGCGGCGATGCCGCCCTCCGTCTTCCGCTTGCGGGACCGCCGCAGGTCCGCGCTGCCAAAATATCGAAAACAACCCCATGCAAAGGAGCCGGCAGCTGCCGGCATTCGGCCAGGCAACTGTCCGTAGCGGGTGAAGATGTCGTGTTTTTGTAGCTCGTGATCTGTCGCCTTCGTTTCTGATTTGCAGGGGAGCCGGAAGGCGGGGACGGCTTTCCCTGATTGATCATGCCACGGCTGTTGTGGCGGTTTTAGCCCTGTGGGTGAGTTTCTTTGTTCGACTTGAAGCCCGTTTCTCCGTCCCGACCCGCGCTGTCTCGACGGCGGCGCGCGCAGGAGCGGTCAAGGACGCGCGCTTGCGCGCCCGCCAGGGCTTGTCCTTGACGGTTCCGAGCACGCCGCCAGGCTGAAGCGCGTCGGGGCTGATCTGCTGTCCGTCAGGCGCAAACCTCGCCAATCGATGCGGTCCAAGGAACACGCTGACGGTGCCATCGGGATACTCATGTAGGCGCACCACAGCCTTGACGAAGTGAGGTCTGAGCCGGCTCTCCGGCAGCTGCAGCCGCCGACCGTTCCATGCAACGGTATTGTCGTTGGCGACGGTTCGCTCCTCGATCACGCACAGCGCCTCGCGCCAGGCCTCATGCCGGTCGGCCACGAATGCCGAGCCTTCCTGTTCGGGCTTGATCGCAAACGCGGCGTTGTGCCCGGGGATGTAATGCGCCTTCAGCCACGCGTTGGCAGCCTCAACCGTCGTGATCCCGGCAAGCCGCAGCTCCTTCGGCAGCCGGTCCTGCAAGGTGCCGAACACCCGCTCGGAGCGCCCGCGCGCCTGCGGCGAATAGGCTGCGATATGCTCGATCCCAAGATGCGACAAAGCCCGTCCCACCTGGGTTTGTTGCGTCTTCGAGATCTTCTCGCCAGCTTTTGGGGTCAGGAAATAATGGCTGCCGCGGTCGGTGTAGAGCGCGCAGAACAGGCCATGCTCGCCAATCACTTCGCGCAAGGCCTGGAAGGTCGAGGCCGTTCCTTCTTCCTCGACCAGCACCATCGAGTAGATCTCGCTCGTCGCATCGTCCATCGTGACGATCAGGTCCCTCGCGGGCAGGCCTTCGATCCAAACGTGGCGCGATCCGTCCTGGTGCAGCAGCATGCCCCGAAGCGGCCGCCGCGGCCGCTTCTTGCGGTGCGCCGAACGCTTCGGAGCCTTCCGCACCAGCCCTGCCGCGTGCAGCGCCAGCTTCGTCACCGTATAGCCCAGCACATAATCATGCCGCTTTTGCATCTGCTCGTGGAAGTGCTTCACCGTGAAGTCCGCGTACTTGTCCCGGTACAGCGCAAGCATTCGTTCCAGTTCCTCCTCCGGCGCCCGCCGTGGCGAACGACGCCCCAGCCGGCGGTCGACCAGCCCGTCGTCGCCCTCCGCCTCATAGCGCTCCGCCCAGCGTTGAAACGTCCGAACACTGATCCCAAGAACCTCCGATGCTGCCTCCTGCGTCAGTTCCTTCGCCTCCGTCCGATCCAGCAAATCTGAAAACCGCATCCGTCGTACACCCTCGTGAATGGATGCCGTGCCCATCGCGCCCCCTTTGTTCCGGAGCACCGAAAACACGACACTTCACGAGCTACAAACAGGCGACAGATCACGAGCTACTGACACATTCGGCCAGGCAACTTGACACGTCGGGCAAATCAAGAATATATTTCCAATATTCCGAAATCGTGCGAGTGTGATCGGCCGCCTCAAGGAACCGCGGATTGGTCGGGTGACAGATCTCGCCGTGACAAAGGGCCGCGTGATCAGCGTGACGCGATCACATGATCGATTTGACTCGATTGCGATGTAGCGGACTGTAACGGTGATCACGCTGCGGCCCGCGCTCGATCACGCGTGGGGCGATCGTTCGCACGCCTCAGCGAAGCTGCAACACCGTGTCCATCGCGCGTGCGAAACCGTCCTGCTCGTTGGATTCGGTGACATGGGTGGCGCGCGCCTTCACGTCATCGCTGGCATTGCCCATCGCGAAGGAGACGCCGCTTCGCGCGAACATCGGCAGATCGTTCTGCATGTCGCCGATCGTGGCGACGTTCTCCAGCGGCACGCCAAGGCGCTTCGCGATGCCCTCGACGAAGGTGCCCTTGTCGTGGCCCGGCGGGGTGACGTCGAGATAGTAGGTCTGCGAGCGGACCGCGGTGGCATCACGGCCGACCATCTGCTGCATCTCCGCCTCGCAGCGTTGCAGCAGGGCCGCATCCGAACTCGCGCCGACGATCTTGCAGGCCTGATCGAGATAGGGCGTGAAATCGCCGACGATGGTCGGATCATGCTTGATCGTGTGCTGCTCGTGGGCGGTGTACTCGCCGTCAGGATTCCGCGTCAGCCAGCGGTCGTTGGTGAACAGCCAGATGTCGACGTCGCGTTCGCGCAGCATGTCGATGCAGCGTTTTGCGACCGCGGCCGGGATCAAATGCTGCTCGAGGGGCTTGAGCTGCGGATCGACGATCGAAGAGCCGTTGAATGCGCCGATCGGCTGTGTGATCGCAAGCGGCGCAACCAGAAAGCCCATCCCGATCGTCGGCCGGCTGGAGACGATGGTGAAGCCGATGCCGGCCTCGTGCAGCCTGCGCACTGCCGCCCTGGCGCCGTCGGTCAAGGTCTTGTCCTTGGTGAGCAGCGTGCCGTCGACATCGGATACGACAAGGGCGATGCGGGTCATGTGCGGTCCAGCTTCAGTTGAGTGACGATGTCTTCGACGATGGTTTCGACCGGACGGTCGATCGCAACCGTGATCGGGCGTTCCTCCGGGGTCGGCGGCTCCAGCGTCTTGAACTGGCTGGCGAGCAGCCCCGGCGGCATGAAATGGCCCTTGCGCGCGCCGAGCCGCGTGGCGATCAGCTCCTGCGAGCCGTCGAGGAAGACGATGCGGATATCGTCGCGGCCATGCACCAGGATGTCGCGATAGGCGCGCTTCAGCGCGGAGCAGGCGATGACGGCGCGTTCGCGGACGCCGCAGGTGCGGTCGATCTCGTCGGCGATCGCGCGCAGCCAGGGCCAGCGATCCTCGTCGGTGAGCGGCTGGCCGGAATGCATTTTGGCGACATTGCTTGGCGGATGAAAACTGTCGCCGTCCTCGAAGCGCCAGCCGATCCTGATCGCCAGGCGGTCGGCGATGGTGCTCTTGCCCGAACCCGACACGCCCATCACGACCAATGCGCAGGGGTTTTGTCCGTCACCCACGAAAGTCCTCCGGCAGCGCGGCCTGATCGATCAGCCAGACGGTCTCGCCCAGCGATCGCGCGCGGTTTGCCGGCAGGTTCTCGCCTGCGAAGAGGCGCGTCAAGATCGCGCGCTTGTTCTCGCCCGCCACCTCGAACAGCATCTCGCGGCAGGAGGCGAGGGCGGGCAGGGTCAGCGACACGCGCGGTACGAACGGCTCGACATTGGCCTTCGGCACGCCGACCACCCAGCGCGGCGTTTCCTCGACCGCGGGATAACCCGGAAACAGCGACGCGGTATGGCCGTCGGGGCCGATGCCCATCAGCACCAGGTCGAACAGCGGTCGCTTCGGATCGAGCTGTTCGGCGCCGTAGAATGCCATCAGCTCGTTCTCGTATAGCGCCGCGCTGGCGTCGGGATCCCTGAGATCGGCGGTGTCGGTCGCGATCGGATGGACATTCGCGGCCGGTGCACAGCGGTCGAGGAAGGCCTGGCGCGCCATGCTCATGTTGTGCAGCTTGTCCTTGCGCGGCACCAGGCGCTCGTCGCCGATGAACCAGTCGACGCGGTCCCACGGAATCCTCGCGCGATAGTCTGGCGTCGCCAGCAGCTGGTAGAGCGCCTTGGGGCTGGAGCCGCCGGTGAGGCAGACGGCGATCCGGCCGCTGTTCTGGTCGATCCTGGCGATCACCCGCTCGGCGGCCGCCTGCGCCAGTGCCGCCGGATCGGCGACCGTGATGATCTGGCGCTTGCCGGTCGCGGTCATGTCAGCCCAGCTTCCGCCAGCTGCGGCCGTCGCGCGTCAGCAGCGCATTGGCGGCCTCCGGGCCTTCGCTGCCGGCCTTGTAGGGTTGCAGGCCACGGCCGCCGGCGCTCTTCCAGGCGTCGATGAAGGGCTGCACCGCCTGCCATCCGGCCTCGACGCTGTCGGCGCGCTGGAACAGCAGATTGTCGCCGATCATGCAGTCATAGATGAGTGTCTCGTAGCCGGTCGACGGCTCGGCCTTGAAGTAGTCCTTGTAGCGGAACTTCATCTCGACGCCGTCGATGTTGATGGTCGGGCCGGGTACCTTGGTGTTGAACTGCAGCTCGATGCCCTCGGTCGGCTCAGTGGAGATGACGAGGTAGTTCTGCGACAGGCGATCGACCGACGTGTCGCGGAACATAGCGAACGGCGCCTGCTTGAACTTGATCGCGATCTCGGTGCGCTTGGTGGTCAGCGCCTTGCCGGTGCGCAGGTAGAACGGCACGCCGGCCCAGCGCCAATTGTCGATGGTCAGCTTCAGCGCGGCATAGGTCTCGGTCGAGCTGTCGGGCCTGACGTCGGGCGTCTTGAGAAAGTCCTCGATCTCGGTGTCGCCGATCCGGCCGGCGCGATACTGGCCGCGCACCGAATTGTGCAGCGCCTCCTGTTCGCTCTGGGTCTGGATCGCGCTCAGCACCTCGGCCTTTTCGGAGCGCACCGCGTGGGCGTCGAACCGCGCCGGCGGCTCCATCGTCACCAGCGACAGCAGCTGGAACAGATGGTTCGGCACCATGTCGCGCAGCGCGCCGGTGGCGTCGTAGAAGCTGCCGCGATGACCGACGCCGAGCTTCTCGTCGACGGTGATCTGGATATGGTCGATGTGGTTGCGATTCCAGATCGGCTCGAACATGCCGTTGGCGAAGCGCAGCACCAGGATGTTCTGGACGGTTTCCTTGCCGAGATAGTGATCGATCCGGTAGATCTGGTGCTCGTCCATCAGCTTCAGCAGCGCGGCATTCAACGCCCTGGCCGACGCCAGATCGGTGCCGAACGGCTTTTCGATGATCAGCCGCCGCCAGGCGCCGTTCTCTTCCAGCATGCCGGTGCGCCCGAGCTGCTCACTGATCGGCAGGAAGGCGCTCGGCGGGGTCGCGAGATAGAACAGCCGGTTGCCACCGGTGCCGCGCGCCGTCTCGAGCTTGTCGAGCCGTTCGTTCATGGCATCGAAGGAAGCCGGATCGCGCGGATCGGCCTCGATCGAGGTGACGCATTCGAACAGCCGCTTTGCGATCGCCTCGTCCACCGGGCGGGTGGCGAACTTGCGCAGCCCCTGCATCAGGCTGTCGGTCAGCTGCTCGCTCGACATGCCCTTGCGGACAATGCCGACGACGCAGAATTTGTCCGGCAGCAGATTGCCGGCGGCGAGATTGTAGAGCGCCGGGATGACCAGCCGGTGCGTCAGATCACCGGTGGCGCCGAAGATGATGAAGGAGCAAGGATCGGGTTTCTTCTGCACGTGACCTTCCGCGGTTCTCTTCAAGCTTTTTATGCCTTTTTCGGCGGCTCCTTGTGGCCGCCGAAACCTGCGCGCATCGCCGAGAGGATCTTCTCCGCGAAGGTGTGATCCTTGCGCGAGCGGAAGCGCGTGTAGAGCGCGGCCGTCAGCACCTCGGCCGGCACGGCCTCGTCGACCGCGGCGTTGACGGTCCAGCGGCCTTCGCCGGAATCCTCGACAAAGCCGGAATAATCGTCGAGCGTGTGGTTCTGCGCCAGCGCCGATGCCGTGAGGTCGAGCAGCCAGGACGGGATCACGCTGCCGCGCCGCCAGACTTCGGCGATGTCGGCGATGTCGAGGTCGAAGCGATGCTCGGCCGGCAGCGCCTCGATATTGGCGTTCTTCAGGATGTCGAAGCCTTCAGCATAGGCCTGCATCAGGCCGTATTCGATACCGTTGTGGATCATCTTGACGAAATGCCCGGCGCCGATCGGGCCGGCGTGAATGTAGCCCTGTTCGATGCGCGGATCGCGGCCCTCGCGGCCGGAGGTGCGGGGAATGTCGCCGATCCCGGGCGCCAGCGTCTTGAAGATCGGGTCGAGCCGGTCGACCACTTTCTTGTCGCCGCCGATCATCATGCAGTAGCCGCGCTCGATGCCCCAGATGCCGCCGCTGGTGCCGACATCGACGTAATGCAGCCCGCGCTCCCTGAGCGCCTTGCCGCGGCGGACGTCATCCTGCCAGAAGGTGTTGCCGCCATCGATGATGACGTCGCCTGGCTGCATCAGCTTCGACAGCGCCTCGATGGTGGCTTCGGTGATCTTGCCGGCCGGCAGCATCACCCAGGCGGTGCGCGGCGCCTCCAGCTTGAGGACGAAATCCTCCAGCGACGAGGACCCGGTCGCATTGTCGGCGACGAGCGCCGCGACGGCCTTCGGATCCTTGTCGTAGACCACGGTGGTGTGGCCCTGGGTCATCAGGCGCCGGACGATATTGCCGCCCATCCGCCCGAGGCCGATCATGCCGAGTTGCATCCCTCGCCTCCGTCAGTTCAGTGCAGCCGAGATCGCGGCATCGAGCGCCGCGAGCCCGGAGCTGAGATCGCCCTTGAGATGCACGCGCAGCGCGCGCCGGCCGCGCTCGGTGAGCACGTCGAAATCGCCGCGCGCCTGTGCCGCCTTGATCACGCCGAAGCTCGCCTTCTGGCCGGGCACCGGCAGGTCCGCCGTATCGTCGGTCGTGACCTGCAGGAACACGCCGCTGTCGGGGCCGCCTTTGTAGGCCTGCCCGGTCGAATGCAGGAAGCGCGGACCGAACTCGGCGCAGGTCGCAAGGTGTCTTGCGTCGCGTACCTTCAGCCGCATCGCCTGCATGGCGTCGATGGTGTCGCCATCGCGCTCGATATAGGCGAGCAGGGCGACATAGTCGCCGCGGCCGGAGCGCGAGAGGTGCGCCTTGATCCAGGAGTCGAGATCGCCGTTCGCACCGGCCTTGCGCAGCTCCTCGGCGTTCTGCGCGTCGGTGTAGAGATCGACCCCGTCCGCCGACACCACCGGCTGTTCGGCCGGCAGCGACCCGGTCTTCTCGAACGCTGCCGTCAGTTCGCGGGTCTTGATCTTGGCGGCTTCGACGTCGGGCTGGTTGAACGGGTTGATGCCGAGGATCGACCCAGCGACCGCGGTCGCGATCTCGAAGCGGAAGAACTCCTGACCGATATGGTCGATCGACTTCATCACGATCCGAACCACGGGATGGCCGGCGGCCTCGAGCGCCGCGAGCTTGGCCTCATGCGCTGCATCGTTCTCGCCATCGGTGCGCAGATCGATGAAGAACCGGTCGTTGCCGTAGACCGCGGCGTCGCCAATCGTCTCGCCCTCGATCGGGATCAGGCCCTTGCCGTCCTTGCCGGTCGATTCCGCGATCAGCTGCTCGGCCCAGGCGCCGAAATCGGCAATGTCCGGCGAGGCGAAGATCGTCACCTTGTCGCGGCCTTCGAGCCCGGCGATGCCCATCGCGAGCCCGAGCTGCACGCCCGGGTTCTCCTGCGGCGGCACGTCGGCACCGCAGGAGCGCACCATCGCGAGCGTATGGCCGAGCAGGCTGCGGACGTCGATGCCGGCAGCGGCCGCCGGCACCAGACCGAACGGCGACAGCACGGAATAGCGGCCGCCGATCGCGGGGTCGCCGTAGAAGATGCGGGCAAAGCCCTGCTTGATCGCGACCTTCTGCAGCGATGAGCCCGGATCGGTCACCGCGATGAAGCGGTGGCCGGCCTTGTCCTTGCCGATCGCCTTCGCCACCCGATCGAAGAAATAGTCCTTCATCACGTTCGGCTCGGTGGTGCCGCCGGATTTGGAGGAGACGATGAACAGCGTCCTTGCGATGTCGACATACTCCTCCATCGCGCGCACCTGCGCCGGATCGGTGGAATCGAGCACGTGCAGCCGCGGGAAACCGGATCGGTGCGGGAAGGTCTGGGCCAGGACCTCCGGCCCAAGGCTCGACCCGCCCATGCCGAGCACGACGGCATCGGTGAAGTTCTGCCCCTTCACGCGCCGGGCGAAGTCCTCGTAGTCGGCGACATCAGCGGTGGCCGCGCTGGTGAGCCAGCCCAGCCATTTGTCCTCGTCGTCGCCGGTCCAGACCGATTTGTCCTTGTGCCAGAGCCTTCGGATCCGGGCGGAGGCGCGCCATTCCTCGGTGCTCTTCTCGACCGCCTTCTCGATGGTGGCGCCGAGCGCGAGCTTCTGGCGGTCGATGCCGCCGCCGAGCGAGGTGGCGCGCTTGTGGGCGACCGCGCCGTAGAGCTTGTCGGCCGCGTCGGCGAACAGCTTGACGCCGTCCCTGACCAGCTCCTCGGTAATCGCATCGAGCGAGATGCCGGACTTCTCCAGCTCTTCCAGCACGTGGCGGGCGTCCTCGACATTCTCCTCGAGGCTGTCGCGGACCTTGCCGTGGTCGCGGAAGGCATCGAGCGTTGCCGGCGGCACGGTGTTGACGGTGTCGGGGCCGATCAGCTCCTCGACATAGAGCACGTCGCTATAGTCCTTGTTCTTGGTGCCGGTCGAAGCCCACAACAGCCGCTGCGGCTTGGCGCCCTTGGCCGTCAGCTTGTCCCAGCGGTTGCCAGCGAACAGGTGCTTGTAGTCCTGATAGGCGAGCTTGGCATTGGCGATGGCGACCTTGCCCTTCAAGGCCGCGAGCCGCTCCTTTTCGTGCGGATCGTTGGCCTTGGCGATCTTCTCGTCGAGCTGCTTGTCGACGGCGGTGTCGATGCGGCTGACGAAGAAGCTCGCGACGCTCGCGACATGGGAGGGATCGCCGCCCTTGCCGACGTATTTCTCCAGGCCCTTGAGATAGGCCTCGGCGACCTGGCGATAGACCTTCTGCGAGAACAGCAGCGTGATGTTGATGCTGATGCCTTCGCCGATCAGGTACTCGATCGCCGGCAGGCCCTCGGGCGTCGCCGGCACCTTGACCATCAGGTTCTTGCGGTGGACGTCCTTCCAGAGCCGTTCGGCTTCCGCGATCGTGCCCTTGGTGTCCATCGCGAGATAGGGCGACACCTCGAGGCTGACGAAGCCGTCGCCGCCGTGGCTCTGGTCGTAGACCGGGCGCAGCACGTCGGCGGCGTGCTGGATGTCCTCGACCGCGAGGTGCTCGAACAGGTCGGCGACCGAGCGGTCGCCGTTCTTGAGGGCCTTGCTGATCGCCCCGTCATATTCATCCGAGCTGCCGATCGCCTTCTCGAAGATCGAGGGGTTGGACGTCACGCCTTTGACGCCGTCGGTCTCGATCAGCCGCTTCAGGTCGCCATCGGCGACGAAGCCGCGCGCGAGGAAGTCCAGCCAGACGGCCTGACGGTGATTTTCGAGTGCTTTGACGGGGTTCATGGGTGCCTGTTCTCGTTCGATCGAGGGTCGATTTTTGGGTTCCCGGGCAGCTTTCGGGGGCGGAGGGGGATTGTCAACATGGCGGGAGCCCCGGGCGGAATATCAGCATTTCCAAGGGATAACGCCATTCACAACAGTTCGATCCGCTCGGACGCAGGTGCGAGCAGACCCCCATCTCAGCACATTTTTATGACGCGTTGCGGCGCAGGACCGCGCGTCAGGGGCGCAGGTAGAGGTAACCTTGGGATTGCAGCTCGGCGAGGCGGACCACCCCGCCGCGCTCGGCGGCAACGAAGCCGGGGAGCAAGTCGGCGAGGCCGATGTTCTGCGATTTCATGGTGTTGCCGCAGGCGGCGAACTCGATCCCATCCTTGGTGAACCGCGCGACATGTTTTGACAGCTCGGGATTGGCGGCTGCTGAATGAAACGCCTTCAGCGCCCGGCCGTGCACCACCAGCGCAATCGTCACATTGCCGGGGCCGCCGACGCCGTCGAGATGGTTCTGGATGTTGCCGATCACGAAATTGACCTTGTCGAGGTCATCGAGGTGATAGACCACCTTCAGCTTTTGCGGCGGTGCTTCGGTGGCGGCGCCGGCCTGGGACGCTGCCAAGACGGCGCCGATCGCTGAAAGCGTGCCCCAGAGGATGCTGCGTCGGCGCATGGCGTCTCTCGCGCAATTATTGTTGATCCAGTGTTGTCCCTTTGGGCAAACCTATCATTTGTGGCGGAGCGCAGCGAGTTCCTTGCGGTCGGTCACAAGTTCGGCGCATTCGCCCAAGTCCGCGCGATCGACGCGAAAGATCTTGTCGTCGGCGCCGGCGAACAGCGCTTCGCCCGCATCGTCGTCGGGCTTGTTGCGATTCCACACCATGATGCGGCCAAGGCGCGCAATCACGGATTTATTGTCCTTGGACAACGCCACGGTGATACCGCCGCCCTCGCAATCCACGCCGCATTCGAAGCGTATTTCGTGGCCGGATTCGGCCGCGATGGCATGATTGCAGTAGCCGCTGGAGTCGAAATTGCCAGGGCGGTGGCGGTACGCGACGCCGAGCCGGAATGAATAGTTGGTGGCCTTGTCCTCCGGAGCGTCTTCCGCTGACACCAGCAGCTTCATCGCGCTGACCTTCTGCTTCGGATGCTGCGCCAGATGATTTGCATCGTAGCGCCGCACGAAGCAGGCATAGGCTTTCGCGCCGGGCGGGCCCGCGAACATCCTGTTGTCGAAGGCGGCCGCCGCGGCCTTGTCGACGCCTTCCTGCGCCTGAACGGCTAACGGCGCGCCGGTCCAGGCGGCGGCTGCGAGTGCGACAACAAGGAGCGCCTGCTTCATGACCGGCTCGGGAATAGCCAGCGCCTCCAAGGTGTCATCTTTAAAGCGCGGCAATGGTGCCGCGCGGAACTGCGCGGGCTCGTTGCCTTAGTCGCGGCGACAAGGAGGCACGTTCAACCGCGGCTGAACGTTTGTTCATGAGAGTCTATGGCGCGTGCATCTTGACGCCACGGCTGAACGGTCACACTTTTTCAGGGAAGCCCAACGTCCATCGCCGGACGGGAAGTTGCCCGCTCGGATGTCCGCTTCGGAGGCCTGGGCCCCGGTAAACCACGGATGTGGCGAGGGGGTTACAGCCACCAAAAACAAGGGGATATTGATGAACCATTAAGCTTCCTGCCTGTTGATAAGGCAGAGGCTGCACGCGCCGTGCATTGCCGAACTGAGTCGGTCGAGTGTCCAATGGACTCAGCGTGCCGACGCTGATTCGATCCTAGGACGCTCTTGTTACGACTCGTGTCAGTCGTGCGGCGATACATATCGTGGAGAGAGGGATCATGTACAACGATTCTTTGTTCAACGCCTTCGCAAGGTCGTTTGAAGCGCGAAGCCAGACCGACATGTCGATGGCCGAGTATTTGGAGTCGTGTCGAAGTGATCCGATGCGATATGCAAATGCGGCCGAGCGGTTATTGGCGGCAATCGGTGAGCCCCAGATGATCGACACGGCCAAGGACCCACGCCTTGGCCGTATCTTTTTGAACCGTACGATCAGGTCGTATCCGGCCTTCGCCGGGTTCTACGGCATGGAGGACACGATCGAACGCCTCGTCGGCTTCTTCCGTCACGCCGCGCAGGGCCTCGAAGAGCGCAAGCAGATCCTCTATCTGCTCGGGCCGGTCGGCGGCGGCAAGTCATCGCTCGCCGAGCGCATCAAGGCGCTGATGGAGATTCATCCGATCTACGTGCTGAAGGCGGGCGACGAGCTGTCGCCGGTGTTCGAGAGCCCGCTTGGGCTGTTTGATCCCGAGACGCTTGGCCCGATGATCGAGGAGAAGTACGGCATTCCGCGCCGCCGGCTGAGCGGGCTGATGTCGCCCTGGGCCTACAAGCGGCTCGAAGCC
Organism: Bradyrhizobium sp. USDA 3315; assembly: GCF_054056795.1. NCBI lineage: Bacteria > Pseudomonadati > Pseudomonadota > Alphaproteobacteria > Hyphomicrobiales > Nitrobacteraceae > Bradyrhizobium > Bradyrhizobium sp. USDA 3315. Next base: position 4,319,159 of record NZ_JBSRYP010000001.1, read on the forward strand.
TTCGGTGGCGACATCTCGCAATTCCGCGTCGCGCGCATCCAGCCTTCAAGGCTGCGCCAGATCGCGGTTGCCAAGACCGAGCCCGGTGACGAGAACAACCAGGACATCTCCTCGCTGGTCGGCAAGGTCGACATCCGCAAGCTCGAGACCTACGCCCAGAACGATCCCGACGCCTACAGCTATTCCGGCGGCCTCAACCGCGCCAACCAGGGCGTGCTCGAGTTCGTCGAAATGTTCAAGGCACCGATCAAGATGCTGCACCCGCTGCTGACCGCGACGCAGGAGGGTAACTACATCGGCACCGAGAATATCGGCGCGATTCCGTTCACCGGCATCATCCTCGCGCACTCGAACGAAGCCGAGTGGCAGAGCTTCAAGACCAACAAGAACAACGAGGCCTTCATCGACCGCATCTGCGTCATCAAGGTCCCGTACGTCCTGCGGGTCACCGAGGAGCAGAAGATCTACGAGAAGCTGATCCAGGGCTCCGAGCTTGCCGCAGCACCTTGCGCTCCGGCGACGCTGGAGACGATGGCGCGCTTCTCGGTGATGTCGCGGCTGCGCAAGCACGAGAACTCGACGCTGTTTGGCAAGATGCGGGTCTATGACGGCGAGAGCCTCAAGGAATCCGATCCGAAGGCGCGCAGCGTTCAGGAGTACAAGGACGCGGCCGGCGTCGACGAGGGCATGGACGGCGTCTCCACCCGCTTTGCTTTCAAGGTGCTCGCCTCGACCTTCAACCATGACACCACCGAAGTCGGCGCCGATGCGGTGCACCTGATGTATGTGCTGGAGCAGGCGATCCGCCGCGAGCAGCTGCCTGACGAGACCGAGAAGCGCTATCTCGAATTCATCAAGGCCGACCTCGCGCCGCGCTATGCCGAGTTCATCGGCAACGAGATCCAGAAGGCCTATCTGGAATCCTACGCCGACTACGGCCAGAACCTGTTCGACCGCTATGTCGACTACGCCGACGCCTGGATCGAGGATCAGGACTTCAAGGATCCCGACACCGGTCAGCTGATGAACCGCGAGCTCCTGAACCAGGAGCTGACCAAGATCGAGAAGCCGGCCGGCATCGCCAACCCGAAGGACTTCCGCAACGAGGTCGTCAAGTTCTCGCTGCGCTCGCGGGCCCATAACGGCGGCAAGAACCCGAGCTGGACCTCCTACGAAAAGGTTCGCGACGTGATCGAGAAGCGGATATTCTCGCAGGTCGAGGATCTGCTTCCGGTCATCTCGTTCGGCTCCAAGAAGGACGGCGAGACCGAGAAGAAGCACGGCGAGTTCGTCGAGCGGATGGTGGAGCGCGGCTATACCGAGCGCCAGGTCCGCCGGCTCGTCGAGTGGTACATGCGGGTGAAGCAGGCCGGCTAATGCGCGATCCGGAAAGCCGGCACCGGCTTTCCGTTTCGTCTCGTCCCGTCCAATAAAATGCGATGCGACTGTCATGATCGCATCCGGTGAGGCAGATGCAACGTGGTCATGCATATCGTCGATCGGCGGTTGAATCCGGGTAGCAAGAGCCTGGAGAACCGCCAGCGCTTCCTGCGGCGCGCCAAGGCGCTGGTGCAGGGGGCCGTCAAGAAGTCGTCACAGGACCGGGACATCAAGGATGTCCTGGAAGGCGGCGAAGTGACAATCCCGCTGGACGGCATGGACGAGCCGCGGTTCCGGCGCGAGGGCGGCACGCGTGACATGGTGCTGCCCGGCAACAAGAAGTTCGTCGAGGGCGACTGGCTGCAGCGCCCGAACCAAAGCGGCGCCAAGGGCTCCGGCGCAGGCGAGGGCGACAGCGAGGACGCCTTCCGCTTCGTGCTCAGCCGCGACGAATTCGTCGATCTCTTCCTCGACGACCTCGAACTGCCCGATCTTGCCAAGCGCAAGCTCGCGGAAACCGAAAGCGAAGGCATTCAGCGCGCCGGCTATGCGACCTCCGGCTCGCCCGCCAACATCTCGATCAGCCGCACGGTGAGCCGGGCGCTGGCGCGACGCGTGGCACTGCGCCGGCCGCGCAAGGACGACATCGAGGCGCTCGAGGCGGAGCTTGCCGAATGCGATGACGATGCGCGGCGCCGCGAGCTGCTGGCGCTGCTCGAAGCGCTGAAGGCCAAGGCCAAGCGGATCCCGTTCATCGATCCGATCGACATCCGCTATCGCCGCTTCGAGACGGTGCCGAAGCCGGTGGCGCAGGCCGTGATGTTCTGCCTGATGGACGTATCGGGCTCGATGTCCGAGCACATGAAGGATCTGGCGAAGCGGTTCTATATGCTGCTCTACGTGTTCCTGAAGCGGCGCTACAAGCACGTCGAGATCGTGTTCATCCGCCATACCGACCGCGCCGAGGAGGTCGACGAGGACACCTTCTTCCACGGACCGGCTTCCGGCGGCACGCTAGTGTCGAGCGCCTTGGTCGCGATGAACGACATCGTCCGCACCCGCTTCCGTCCGGCCGACTGGAACATCTACGCCGCCCAGGCCTCGGACGGCGACAACATGACCTCGGACAGCGCGCTGACCGGTCACCTCCTGACCGACAAGATCCTGCCGGTCTGCCAGTTCTTCGCCTATCTCGAGGTCGGCGAAGCCGCCAACTACACTTTCGACATGCCGGACTCCTCGCTCTGGACGCTCTATGAGCGTCTGCGCAACGAGGGCGCGCCGCTGTCGATGCGCAAGGTGAGCGAGCGCGGCGAGATCTTCCCGGTGTTCCAGGACCTGTTCAAGCGCCGCAGCAAGCAGGAAAGGGTGTAGCGTGATGGGTTCTTCCGGGGAACGGCTGTTCGAGGGCGCCGATTGGGATTTCCAGACCTTGCAGCGGGTCCACGACGCCTGCGAGAAAATCGCGCGCACCGAGCTCGGGCTCGACGTCTATCCCAACCAGATCGAGGTGATCACCGCCGAGCAGATGCTCGACGCCTATTCCTCGGTCGGCATGCCGCTGTTCTACAAGCACTGGTCATTCGGCAAGCAATTCGCGTTCCAGGAAGCGTCCTATCGCAAGGGTCTGATGGGCCTCGCCTATGAGATCGTGATCAATTCCTCGCCGTGCATCTCCTATCTGATGGAGGAGAACACGGCGACGATGCAGACGCTGGTGATCGCGCACGCGGCGTTCGGGCACAATCACTTCTTCAAGAACAACTATCTGTTCAAGCAGTGGACCGATGCCGACGGCATTCTCGACTATCTGGAATTCGCCAAGGGCTACATCGCGGTCTGCGAGGACCGCCACGGCCGCGAGACGGTGGAGCGGACGCTCGATGCCGCGCATGCGCTGATGTCGCATGGCGTCGACCGCTATCCCGGAAAGAAGACGCTCGATTTGCGTGCCGAGGAGAAGCGTGCCGGCGAGCGCCGGCAGCACGAGGAAAGCGTGTTCAACGATTTGTGGCGGACGGTGCCGAACACCAAGGCCAAGAGCAAGGCTACGCTCACGGCCGAGCGCCGCCGCGCGCTGCTCGGCTTGCCGCAGGAGAACATCCTCTATTTCCTCGAGAAGACCGCGCCGCGCCTTGCACCCTGGCAGCGCGAGCTGATCCGCATCGTCCGCCACATCGCGCAGTATTTCTACCCGCAGGGCCAGACCAAGGTGATGAACGAGGGCACCGCGACCTACGTCCATTACCGCATCATGAGCCGGCTGCATCAGCAGGGCCGGCTCACCGACGGCAATTTCCTCGAATTCCTGCAGTCGCACACCAATGTGGTGTTCCAGCCCGAATTCGACGACCGCCGCTATTCCGGCTTCAATCCCTACGCGCTCGGCTTCGCCATGATGCAGGACATCGAGCGGATCGTGAAAAATCCGGAGGACGAGGACCGCGAGTGGTTCCCCGATATCGCCGGCAAGGGCGACGTCGAGGGCGTGCTGCGCGAGATCTGGAGCAACTACCGCGACGAGAGCTTCATCAACCAGTTCCTCAGCCCGGCGCTGATCCGGCGCTTCCGCATGTTCCATTTGCACGACGACCCCGCGGAAAGCCAGGGGATCAAGGTCGACGCGATCCACGACGAGCGCGGCTACCGCCGGGTCCGCCGCGAACTGGCACGGCAATACGACGTCGGCTTCGTCGACGCCAATATCGAGGTCGTGGATGTCGATCTCGACGGCGATCGCCGCCTGATGCTGCGCCACACCACCGTGAAGGGCGCGCAACTCAACGAGACCGACGCGCGGCGCGTGCTGCAACACCTCGCCGATCTGTGGTCCTACGACGTCGCGCTGACCGAAATCGACGGCACCGACAAGGTGCTGAAGGAATACGTCGTCAGCCCGCGCGCGGCTGCGGTCGCGGCCTGAGGATCACGCTCTCGCTGACATGAGCGCGGCGCACACCGCCGCGCGGAATGCGAGTCTTGCTCGGTGAACCTTCATGTCTATCGAAGGCTCACATCATGAACATGCCGGCAACATTCCGACTTGAAAGCGCATGGCGTTCTATGCGCGAACGCGATTGCCGGCATGCGGAAATCTCGCGAGACGTTCTTGGTGATTGCCTGCGCGGACGCGATGGATAATGTGCGCCGCGTCAAGAAAACCAAGAAAAGGATATGCTCTTGTCAACTCGCTCCCGCCTGGCGGGCTTTCTCGCCTTCACCGCGCTCACGGCCTCGTTGACCTCGCCGTCCGTGGCGGCCGATACCGCGATCAAAATAGGAAACACCGCGCCCTATAGCGGCCCGGCGTCGGCCTACGGCACGATCGCGCGTGCCGAAGCCGCGTATTTCCAGATGCTCAACGATCAAGGCGGCATCAACGGCCGCAAGATCGACTTCGAGAGCCTCGACGACGCCTATTCGCCGTCGAAGACCGTCGAGCAGACCCGCAAGCTCGTCGAGCAGGACGAGGTGCTCGCGATCTTCAGCGCGGTCGGCACCGCGCCGAACATCTCGGTGCAGAAGTACCTCAACATCAAGCGCGTGCCGCAGCTGTTCGTGTCCTCCGGCGCGACGCGCTGGAACGATCCAAAGCAGTTCCCGTGGACGGTCGGTTTCAATCCGACCTACGAGCTCGAAGGCCGGCTCTACGCAAAATACATCCTGAAGACCAAGCCGGATGCGAAGATCGCCGTCATCACGCCGAACGAGGACGCCGGCAAGGACTATCTGAGGGGTTTCAAGGACGGGCTCGGCGAGCATGTCGGCCAGATCGTCGCCGAGACCACGTATCTCACGACCGATCCCACCATCGATTCCCAGATGGTGACGATGCGCGAGTCCGGCGCGGACGTCTTCTTCGCGGAGGCGACGCCGAAATTCGCGGCCCAGGCGCTGCGCAAGGCGGCGAGCATGGGCTGGAAGCCGCTGACCATCCTGCCGACCGTCTCGAACTCGGTCTCCGCGGTGCTTGAACCGGCCGGTCTCGAGAACGTCATCGGCGTCGTGACCGGGCTCTATCTGAAGGATCCGACCGATCCGCGCTGGGCCGACGATCCCGCGCAGAAGGAGTTTGCGGACTGGATGAAGAAGTACCAGCCGAATGCGAGCCCGGGCGACCTCTTCAACGTGCAGGGCTACACGGTGGCGCAGGTCATGACGGCGGTGCTGAAGAACTGCAACGGCGACTACAGCCGTGCCAACATCATCAAGCAGGCGACCAATCTGAAGGCGCTCGAGCTGCCGATGCTGTTGCCCGGCATCAAGGTGCAGACCGAGCCCGACAATGTGACGCCGATCCGGCAAATCCAGATGGCGCGGTTCGACGGCAAGTCCTGGGCGCTGTTCGGCGACGTCTTGAGCGACAAGTAGCCGTCACCAACTCCGCTGTCGTCCCTGCCTAGTGCGCAATTGCACACGGGAGGACGACACGGAGTGTGCTGCCGCTGCTCAGCGCAGGCTGGCGTTGATCTTGTCCAGCACGGCTGAACCCGGGCACAGCGCTTGTTCGTCGAGCGTGTTGAGCGGCGTCTCGACGGTGTCGAGATGGGTGTGCAGATCCTCGGCATCCGGATCGACATAGAGCAGGCCAGTGACGATTTGGCCCTTGGCCGCGTGCTTCTGCAGGAAGGTCATCGCGCCCAGACGATCATGCGGATCGTAATCGGCGTCGAGCTTGCGCAGCGCGAGCCGCGAGCCGTCATGCTGCTCGACCACCTGCACGGTGCCCGGCGCATAGTCGACGCTGATCGGATCGCGGCCGACCAGCACGTCGAGGCGGTTCACCGCGTCATTGTGCTCGCGGACATAGTCAAAGCTCTTGGTCGAGCCGGCGTGGTTGTTGAAGGCGATGCAGGGGCTGATCACGTCGATGAAGGACGCCCCCTTGTGGCGGATCGCAGCGGCAATCAAGGGAACCAATTGGGTCTTGTCGCCGGAGAAGCTGCGCGCCACGAAGGTGGCGCCGAGTTGCAGCGCGATCGCGACCAGGTCGATCGCATTGTCGGTATTGGTGACGCCCTTTTTCGATTTCGAGCCGCGGTCGGCGGTGGCCGAGAACTGGCCCTTGGTCAGACCGTACACGCCGTTGTTCTCGACGATGTAGGTCATGTTGACGGCGCGCCGGATCGAATGCGCGAACTGGCCGAAGCCGATCGAGGCGGAATCGCCGTCGCCGGAGACGCCGAGATAGATCAGGTCGCGGTTGGCCAGGTTGGCGCCGGTCAGCACCGACGGCATGCGGCCGTGCACCGAGTTGAAGCCGTGCGAATTGCCGAGGAAATAGTCCGGCGTCTTCGACGAGCAGCCGATGCCGGAAATCTTCGCCACCCGGTGCGGCTCGATCGAGAGCTCGTAGCAGGCCTCGATGATCGAGGCGGTGATCGAATCGTGGCCGCAGCCGGCGCACAGCGTCGAGATCTTCCCCTCGTAGTCGCGGTGGGTATAGCCCAGCTCGTTCTTCTTCAGGCCGGGATGATGAAACTTCGGCTTTGCAATGTAGGTCATGTCACGGCCTTGCGGAGAGGGGTCACCTTGAGATGATCCTGGTGGTCGCCGATCGCGCCCGCGATGAAGCGCGCGGTGATCGGCGTGCCGTCATAGTGCAGGATCGGCACCAGCCTGACGGGGTCGATGCCGTTCTCGTTGACGATCAGCTGGCGAAGCTGCGCGTCGCGGTTCTGCTCGACCACGTAGACGAAGTCGTGGTCGGCGATGAAGCTCGCGACGCTGGAGTGGAACGGGAAGGCGCGGATGCGCATGCGGTCGAGCTGGTGGCCGCGCGCCTCCAGGATCCCGATCGCCTCGTCCATCGCGGGCGAGGTCGAGCCGAAATAGATCACGCCGTATTTGGTGGGCTTTGCCGCATTGGCCTGCAGCGGCCGCGGCACCATGTCCTGCGCGGTCTCGAACTTGCGCACCAGGCGTTGCATGTTGTCGGCGTAGACCGCGCCTTCCTCGGAATAGCGCGCGTAGCGGTCGCGCGAGGTGCCGCGGGTGAAGTAGGAACCCTTGGTCGGATGCGTGCCGGGATAGGTGCGATAGGGGATGCCGTCGCCGTCGACGTCGAGATAGCGGCCGAAGTCGCGGCCTTCCTCGAGCATCTCCGCCGTCATCACCTTGCCGCGGTCGTATTGCTTGGCGTCGTCCCACTTCAGCGGGCGGCACAGCCGGTGGTTCATGCCGATGTCGAGATCGAGCATCAGGAAGATCGTGGTCTGCAGCCGCTCGGCGAGGTCGAAGGCGGCCGCGGCGAACTCGAACGCCTCCGCCGGATCTTCCGGGAACAGCAGCACATGCTTGGTATCGCCGTGCGAGGCATAGGCGCAGGCGATCACGTCGCATTGCTGGGTGCGGGTCGGCATGCCCGTCGAGGGGCCGGCGCGCTGGATGTTCATGATCACGGCCGGGATCTCGGCGAAATAGGACAGGCCGATGAACTCAGTCATCAGCGAGATGCCCGGACCCGACGTCGCGGTGAAGGCCCGTGCGCCGTTCCAGGAGGCGCCGATCACGATGCCGATCGAGGCGAGCTCGTCCTCGCCCTGCACGATCGCGTATTTCGCCTTGCCGGTCTCGGGATCGTGGCGGTACTTCTTGCAGTGGCTGGTGAAGGCTTCCGCCACCGACGATGACGGCGTGATCGGATACCACGCGCACACGGTGGCGCCGCCATAGACGGCGCCGAGCGCGGCCGCGCTGTTGCCTTCGACGAAGATGCGGTCGCCGACCTTGTCGGACTTCTTCACCCGCAGCCCGACCGGGCATTTCAGGTTTTGCAGCGCCCAGTCGCGGCCGAGATGCAGCGCATGGACGTTGGAGGACAGCAGCTTCTCCTTGCCCTTGTACTGCTCGCCGATGAGCTGCTCGACCAGCTTGGGATCGAGGTCGAGCAGGGCACAGAGCGCGCCGAGATAGATGATGTTCTTGAACAGCTGGCGCTGCCTGGGATCGGTGTAGGTCGAGTTGGTGATCGCGGTCAGCGGCACGCCGATGACGGTGATGTCCTCGCGGAATTTCGACGACGGCATCGGCTTGGTCGAATCGTAGAACAGATAGCCGCCGGGCTCGATCGAGGCGACGTCCTTGTCCCAGGTCTGCGGGTTCATCGCCACCATCAGGTCGACGCCGCCGCGGGCGCCGAGATGGCCGTCCTCGGTGACGCGCACCTCATACCAGGTCGGCAGGCCCTGGATGTTGGACGGGAAGATGTTGCGTGGCGAGACCGGTACGCCGTGGCGCAGGATCGAGCGCGCGAACAGCTCGTTGGCGGAAGCCGAGCCCGAACCGTTGACGTTGGCGAAGCGGACGACGAAGTCGTTTACGCTGCTGATCGGGCTTTGGACTGACATGTTGATCCCGCTTGAACCATATCGATGAGGTACTTCTGCATGTCCCAGGCGCCGGTCGGGCAGCGCTCGGCACACAGCCCGCAATGCAGGCAGACGTCTTCGTCCTTCACCATGACGCGGCCGGTCTTGAGGTCGCCGGAAACGTACAGCGCCTGGTCGTGATGCGGCGAGGGCGCTTTCAGCCGCTGCCGCACCTCATCCTCTTCGCCGTTCGGGGTGAAGGTGATGCAGTCCATCGGACAGATGTCGACGCAGGCGTCGCACTCGATGCAGAGCGGCGCGGAAAACACCGTCTGCACGTCGCAATTCAGGCAGCGCTGCGCCTCGCCGAGCGCGAGCTTGAGGTCGTAACCGAGCTCGACCTCGGCGCGGATGTCCTTCAGCGCGACCACCTTGTCGCGATGCGGCACCTTGAAGCGCTTGTCGGCGGAGATGTCGTTGTCGTAGCTCCACTCGTGGATGCCCATCTTCTGCGAGGAGACGTGCACCTCGGGCAGCGGGCGCTCGTTGATGTCCTCGCCGGACAGCATGCGGTGGATGGAGAGCGCGGCGTCGTGGCCATGCGCCACCGCCCAGATGATGTTCTTCGGCCCGAACGCCGCATCGCCGCCGAAGAACACCTTCGGATTGGTCGAGACGAACGTCTTGGGATCGACCTTCGGCATGTGCCACTTGTCGAATTCGATGCCGCAATCGGCTTCGATCCAGGGGAACGCGTTCTCCTGGCCGACCGCAACGAGCACATCGTCGCAGGGCACGGTCTCGTCAGGCTCGCCCGAGGGCACCAGACTGCGGCGGCCCGTGGCGTTGTACTCCGCCTTCACCTTCTGGAAGGTAACGCCGATCAGCTTGCCGGCCACATGCTTGAACGCCACCGGCACCATGTAGTTCAGGATCGGGATGTCCTCGTGAAGCGCGTCTTCCTTCTCCCACGGCGAAGCCTTCATTTCCTCGAAGCCGGAGCGGACAATCACCTTGACGCTTTCGCCGCCGAGGCGGCGCGCGGTGCGGCAGCAATCCATCGCCGTGTTGCCGCCGCCGAGCACGATGACGCGGCGGCCGATCTTGTCGACGTGGCCGAACGACACGTTGGCCAGCCACTCGATGCCGATATGGATGTTGGCGGCGCCCTCCTTGCGGCCGGGGATGTCGAGCTCGCGGCCGCGCGGTGCGCCAGAGCCGACAAAGATCGCGTCATAGTTCTCGGCGAGCAGCTGCTTCAGGCTGTCGACGCGCTGACCACCCTTGAACTCGACACCGAGGTTCAGGATGTAGTCGGTCTCCTCGTCGATCACGCTGTCGGGCAGGCGGAATTTCGGAATCTGGCTGCGCATCATGCCGCCGGCCTTGGGATCGCCGTCGAACACGGTGCAGTGATAGCCGAGCGGCGCGAGATCGCGCGCCACGGTGAGCGAGGCAGGGCCGCCGCCGACCAGCGCGATGCGCTTGCCGTTCTTCGGCCCGGGCTTCGGCAGCCGGTGCTTGATGTCGTCCTTGAAGTCCGCGGCGACGCGCTTCAGGCGGCAGATCGCGACCGGGTTGTCCTCGACCCGGCCGCGGCGGCATGCCGGCTCGCATGGACGGTCGCAGGTGCGCCCGAGAATGCCGGGGAACACGTTGGACTTCCAATTGATCATGTAGGCGTCGCTGTAACGCCCCTCAGCAATCAACCGGATGTACTCGGGAACAGGGGTGTGTGCGGGACAGGCCCATTGGCAATCGACTACTTTGTGGAAGTAATCAGGCGCCGAGATATCAGTCGGTTTCATTCCTACCTTTGACCCGCGCGAAAATGCCAGACCCGCGCGGCCTTATCGTTGACGACGAACGCTCACGTGGCGTTGTTCTGGTTTTTGAATTGGATCATAGGCTTATCTTATTAGAGCCGTTCCAGAGAAGGCAAAGGCTAAATTGTCCGATCATCAGCTTTCGCGCGGCTGATGCGCGTGTAGCGTTAATCTCGATTGCGTTATGTGGCGGTGCAGCATGATCTGCATCGCCACGCTTGCTTGAGAAAATGTTTTTCGGGACAGCGCTTCGCACGCTTCCGGATCAGGCTTACTCGCGCGGAAGGTCGCTCTTCGCGATATCCCACAACAGCTTGTAGACTCCGCTGGTGACCACGAGCGGCTTCAAGGCTGCATTGCCGGTGATGCCTGCGGCCGCTGCGGGGACCGCGCCGACGTCGGTGGCGTCGATCAGCACGAACCAGTCGCCGGCGCCGGGATCGGGTTTCGCCGCATCCGGCGTGAGCGGTTTCGACAGGTCAGGGTCGTTCTCCAGGAGGTGCATCGAGATGATGCCGTCGCGCGAAGCTGGATCGAGTTGCTCCCGCAATGCAACGCGAAGTTTGTCCGCGCCTTCGGCAGGCGGGCGCAGGCGGATGATGCCGAGGGCTGCGCCCCTGCCGACGCCGCGGCTGATCGTGATGCGGGCAACGCCCCGGATCATGTTCTGAAAGCGCGCGATATTGGCCTTCGACCAGTCGGTCTGGTTGGCGAGCGCCTTGCGATAGGCCGGGCTCTCGAGCACATCGAAGGTCGCGGTCGAGTAGAGGCTGAGATATTTCGGCTTGCCATCATGGGCGACGTAGCGGCGGGCTTCCAGGAAGCCGTCGATGGCGACCCGTTCCTCGAGATGTTCGCGGTCGTACCAGCGATTGAATTCAGCTTCGTGCAAGCTGTCGATATCCATCGAAGTCAGCAGCATGCCTTGTCCGGCGATTGGCATCGAGTGCTCCTTTTTTGCCTGTTTTATCCACGCAATATCGCCTGATCGCGCAAACCAGGGAAGCCGGTTCCCGTCACCACAGACCAAGGATTGCCACAATTGCTGCAATGCTGTTCAGCACCGGTTCACAGAGGTAGCATTTCATTCGTTACGCCAACTCTCGAGAAGAAAAGGGACGACCACCATGGCACGCATTCTGTGGGCATTGATCGTCGGTCTGGTGTCGCTCGCCTCGCTTCCCGTGCATGCGCAGGATCAGGAAAAGCGTCTCGCACTTGTCGTCGGCAACGGCGCCTATGAGGCCGGCGCGTTGCAAACCGCCGCGAACGACGCCGGCCTGATCGCGCAGACCTTGCAGGCCGCCGGCTTCGACGTGATCGGCGCACGCGATCTCGATGGCGAGACGCTGCGCAAATCGTTCCGCGATTTCATGCAGAAGGTGCAGGAGGCGGGGCCCAATGCCGTGGCCTTCGTGTATCTCGCCGGCTACGGCGTGCAGCTCACCGGCGAGAACTATTTCGTGCCGGTCGACGCCAAGATTGCCCGCGACACCGACGTGCCGGTCGAGGCGATCCGCATCTCCGACTACAGCCATCAGCTCTCGGCGCTGCCGATCAAGGCCGGCGTGATCGTGCTCGATGCGGCGCGCAGCAATCCCTTCGCCAAGGAGGGCCAGCCGCTGGCCGGTGGTCTTGCGCTGGTCGATCCCGATCCGAAGATGCTGATCGGCTTCAACTCGGCGCCCGGCACCGTCGCCCCTGACGGTGCGCCGCCGTACGGGCCTTATGCGCAAGCGTTGGCGGAAATGATCCGCACCGGCGGCCTGACCTTGCCCGAGGTGTTCGACCGCGTTCGCCTGCGCGTCAACGAGATGACCAAGGGCGCCGAGATCCCGTGGGATGCGCACAAGGTCGACGCGCCCTTCATGTTCTTCGAGCGCAAGCCGGACGCGCCGCCGCAGCAGGTCGATGCCGGGCTGCGTACCAAGCCGATCCGCGATTTCTCGGCGCAGGATGCCTACGCCGCGGCGCTGGAGCGCGACACGCTGCAGGGCTACGAGGATTACCTGCAGGCCTATCCGAACGATCCGCTGGCCAAGCGCGTGCGCGCGATCGTGGCGGCGCGGCGCGAGGCGATCACCTGGCGGCGCACCTACAACGCCGACTCGACTGATGCGTATTGGTCGTATCTGCGGCGCTATCCGCGCGGGCCGCATGCCTACGACTGCCGGCGCCGGCTCGCCTATCTGTCGGCCGCGCTGGAGCCGCCGGCGCAGTTCACGGTGCTCGACTACGACGTGCCGCCGCCGCCGCCCGACGAGATCGACTATGTCGACCGCCCGGTGCTGTATTACAGCGATCCGGTGTTCGCCTTCGCGCCGCCACCGCCGCCGCCGGTGTTCTTCCTGCCGCCGCCGCCGCCGGACTTCGTCGTGCTGCCGCCACCGCCGCCGCCGATCGGCCTGTACGTGCTGCCGACGCCGATGTTCGTGGCGATGCCGGCCTATGTCGCCGCACCGGCCTATGTCGTGCCGCCGCAGAACAACATCGTGTTCAACAACATCCACAACACCACGGTCATCAACACGGTCATCAACAATCCCAACCCGACGCCGGCGCAGCTCCATGCGGCCGGGGTGACGGCGGCGATGGGCGGCGCGCCGGTGACGGCGGCACCGCGACTGCCGGCCGCGGCGATGCAGCGCGCCAATCTGCCGGGCGCTCCGCAAGGCGCGACGCCCGCGCAGGGCGCGGCGATGGGAGCTCCGCGCGCCGCACCGAACGCTGCCGCGGCGCCGAACGCTGCTGCCACTCCGAATGCTGCCGCCGCTCCGAATGCGATGGGCGCGCCGGGCACGCCGGGTGCGCATACACTGCCGGGCGCGAAAAATGGACCGCCGCTGCCGCAGTCGGCGACCGCACCGGCCAATGCCATGCAGCATGGCGCTGTGCCGCCGGGAGCCGCACAACCCGGCGCCGCGCAACCTGGCGCAAAGCCGAATGCGGTGGTGCCGGGCAAGCCGGCGACTGCCATGGCGCCTGCCAATGCGCAGCCTGCTCCTCCGGCCAAGCCCGGTGTCGCGCCGGCGACCAGCGCGCCCGCCTCACCCGCGGCCGCCGGCAAGCCAGGTGCGCAACCGCTCCCGCATGCGGCGACCGCGCCGACCGCAAACGTGAAGCCCTCGGCGGCACCGTCACCGGCGAACCGCGCGATGTCGACACGGCCGACCCCGGCCGCGCGCCCGGCACCCGCGCGCGCGGCGGTGTCGCCGGCGCCGGTCTCCCGGCCCGCGCCGGCGCATGCGGCAGCTCCGCCGGTCCATGCCGCAGCTCCGCCCGTGCGGGCTGCGGCTCCGCCGGCGCGGCCGGTTGCCCCGCCACCTCGTGCTGCGGCTTTGCCGCCGCGTCCGGCTCCGGCACCGGCTCCGCGCGCCGCGCCGCCACCACGGCCGGCGATGCAGGTGCAACACGCAGCGCCGTCACCGCGGATGGCGGCGCCACCAAGGCCCGCGGCCGCGCCACGGGCAGCGCCGGCATGTCCTCCCGGCAAGTGCAAACATTGAGGGAAGCAGGGAGTCGGTCGAGTTCTTCACCGGCTCCTGATGTCGAGGGTGTTCCGGCGGCGGTCTAGCGCTTGGCCGCAAGGTCGGCGATCGCCTTCATCACGGCGTTGCGGATGCCGGGATCGTAGAGGATGTGGCCGGCGCCATCGATGATGCGGACCTCGCTGCCCGGCCAGCGCGCGGCGAGCGCGTGCGATGTTGCGGGCGGGCACAACAGATCGTAACGGCCCTGCACCAGGATGCCGGGAATGCCGGCGAGCCTGCCGGCCTCACTCATCAATTGATGCGGCCGCATGAAGCAATTGTTGGCGAAGTAGTGCGCCTCCATGAACGGCGTCGAGGGCAGGGCGCCCGAGGCCTTGAGGTCGAGCCGCGTCTGCTTCGGTGTGTGCTCCGACAACGCGCGTTCGGTGTCGTGCCAGGCGCGCGCGGCCGGCGCATGCAAGGCGGCGTCGGGATCGAGGATGCGGCGATAATAGGCCGCAAGCGGTGCTGCGCGCTCGCTCTCGGGCAGGAAGTTGAGGAAGTCCTCATGGAGGGCGGGATAGAAGCGCGGCAAGGCGCGCAGGAAAACGTCGTCCAGCTCCTCGGCTGTGCCGAGAAACGTCGCGCGGAGCACCAGCCCGCTGACCCGCTCAGGGTGGGCCTGCGCATAAGCCAGCGCCAGCGTCGCGCCCCAGGAGCCGCCGACCACCATCCAACGCGCGAAGCCGAAGCGCTCGCGGATCTTCTCCATATCCGCGATCAGGTGCTGCGTCGTGTTGTTGTCGCGGCTGCCCTTCGGCCGGCTGCGGCCGCAGCCGCGCTGGTCGAACAGCACGGCGTGAAAGCGCTCGGGATCGAACAGCCGGCGATGATCGGGCTGACAGCCGCTGCCGGGGCCGCCATGCAGATAGACCGCGGGAATGCCGCCCTCGCGCCCGACGCTCTCGACATGGAGATCGTGGCCATCGCCGACGTCGAGCCATTCCGACGTCAGCGGCGCAAAGGGATCGGCACGCCTCGCGGCCTTGCCGACGTCGGCGTCAGGCGCCATTGCGCTTGTCCTGGGATTCGTTCCGGGGGTGGTCCGTCTCCAACGTGCCGCCGGCGAAGTTGCGATACAGGAAACGGTTCTGCGTGCCGGCGGATTCCCGCTCGGCCTGCTTGAAGATCTCCTCGTGTCGCGGCGACAGCGCGCAGGCCGGGTCGGTGTTGCCGGCATCGCCGGTCAGCGCAAAGGCCTGGCAGCGGCAGCCGCCGTAATCGATCTCGCGGAATTCGCAACTCTTGCACGGCTCCGGCATCCAGCCGGTGCCGCGATAGCGGTTGAAGGCCTCCGAGTTCTGCCAGATCCAAGCGATCGAATGATTCGAGCGCACCGATTCGAATTCGAGCCCGGTGATGCTTTCGGCGGCGTGGCACGGCAGCACCTTGCCGGCCGGCGAGATGTTGAAGAACTGGCGGCCCCAGCCGCCCATGCATTTCTTCGGCCGCAGCGCGTAGTAATCCGGCACCACATAGTCGATCGCAAGCGTGCCCTTCAGGCGCATTTGGGCTTCCTCGACGATGCGGCTGGTCTCCTCGATCTGCTCGATCGTCGGCATCAGCGCGGCACGGTTCTTCAGCGCCCAGCCGTAATACTGCACGTTGGCGACCTCGAGCCGGTCGGCGTCGAGGTCGACCGCCATCTGGATGATGTCGGTCAGCTGATGCAGGTTCTGCCGGTGCATCACCGCATTCACCGTGAGCGGCAATTCGAGCTCGCGCGTCCATTTCGCGACCTCGAGCTTCTTCTTGTGCGCGTCCTTCAGCCCTGCCACGCGGTCGGCGACGTTGGGCTCGTTGCCCTGAAAACTGATCTGCACATGGCTGAGGCCGGCGTCGGCCAGCGCCGAAAGCTTGTCCCTGGTCAGCAGCACGGCCGAGGTGATCAGGTTGGAATAGAGCCCGACATCGGTCGCGTGCTGCACCAGCTCGACGATGTCCTTGCGCGCGGTCGGCTCGCCGCCGGAGAAATGGATCTGCAGCACGCCGAGCTCGGCAAGCTCGCTCAGCACCTTCTTCCATTCGTCCGTGGTGAGCTCGGTCGAGCCGCGGTCGAGCTCGACCGGGTTCGAGCAGTAGGGGCATTGCAGCGGGCAGCGGTGGGTGATCTCGAGCAGCACCGCGAGCGGGATGCCGTAGGTCTCGGCCGCCGAGCGGCGGCTCTCCAGCACGGCGAGCCCATCGCTTGGGGCTGCGCTCGGGCCCGGCGCTGTCGTCTTGTTGTCGGCGAGCGTGTCACTCATGCTGTGCTCTCGCGCGCTTCGGTGAGAAAACCCTTGTCGGCCAGATCCTGCAGCATCGCGACCACGTCGGTCGCGATCGCCTCGCGTGGAGCGGCGTATTTTTCCGCGAGCTGGTCCACCATCTCGGCGACGCTGTGCATGCCGTCACACAGCTGCAGCACCTCGACCGCGATGTCGTCCGGCGCCAGCACGCGCTCCGGCGCCAGGATCACCCAGACCTGCCGCGTCTCGTCGAATTTCAGCTTGGTATGGCGCGGCAGTTTCGGCCGGCTGGTCTCGCTGACGCTGATGTTGCGGCTGGCCATGATGTTGTCTCTAACCTGTCTTCGGCACGAAGGCGCCGGGCGGAATCTGGCCGTCGACATACGCATGATACAGCGCGTCGAGCTGCACCCACAGCACGTTGGTCTTGAAGATCAGCGCGTTGCAGACCGCTTCGCGCTCCGCCGGCGTCTTGGCGTGCTGCTTGACATAGTCGAGCGCGAAACCGGCGTCGCGCGGCGCCTGGGTCAGGCGGCGGCTGAAATAGCTCATGATGTCGGGGTTGACGAAGTCGTAGTGCTTCAGCATCCCCGAGATGCGCTCCTCGTGCAGGTTCGGCGCGAACAATTCGGTGAGCGAGGAGGCGATCGCTTCCAGCGGCGTGCGATCGCGGCAGAAATGCACATAGGCTTCGACGGCAAAGCGCGTCGCCGGCAGAATGCCTTCGGTGGACTCCACATAGGCCGTGTCGAGGCCGAGGCCCTCGGTCAGCTTCAGCCAGCGCTCGATGCCGCCCTCATTGCCGAGATCTCCGTCATGATCCTCGATGCGGTGGCGCCATTCGATCCTTGTATTGCGGTCGCGGAAGCGCGAGATCACCATCGCGTCCTTCAGCGGGATCGTGCTCTGGTAGTAATAGCGGTTCAGCGCCCAGGCCTGGACCTGGCCCTTGTTGAGCTTGCCGCCGTGCAGCAGGCGGTGGAACGGGTGCAGGCTGTGATAGCGCGTGGCACCGATCGTGCGCAGCGTCGCCTCCATCTCCTCGGCAGTGTCGAGCGTGATGCCCTTGCCGATCGAGAGCGCGGTCATTCCTGAGGTCAGCACGACATTCACAGCACGATCTCCGTTCCGTCGGAGGGAATCTGCCAGCCCGCCTGTTCGGCCGCCTTGCGTTCGGCCGAGGTCCCAAGCAGCGCCGGGTTGGAGTTGTTGATATGCAAAAACACTTTTCGTCCGATGTCGAGCCCGGCGAGGCTTTCGATCGCACCCTGATCGCCCGACATCGCGATATGGCCCATGCCCTGGCCGGTCTTGTTGCCAAGGCCCGCCGCGATCAGTTCGTCGTCGCGCCACACCGTGCCGTCGAAAAACACCAGCGGGGCGCCCTTGAGCCGCGATTTCAGGTCGTCAGTCACCCGTGCGCAGGCGGCCAGGAAATAGAAATATTTGCCGCTGCGCCGGTCCGCAATACGCAGGCCGAGCGTATCGCCGACGCCGTCGGCGCCCGCCGGATGCGCCTTGCCCTCAAGATACCACGCGCCCTTGCCGGGAACCTCAAACGGCAGCACCTCGAGCCCGGACGGCGATCCGTCGGGCAGGGCCGGTTCGAAGGCCTGGTCGACCGCGATCGGCCGGCGCTCGACGTTCTTGTCGCTGAGCACGTTGAAGATGCTGTTCGAACGCAGGATCGCAAGCACCCGCTCATGCGCGTAGATCGTGAACGGCGAACCCTCGCGCATCGACAATAGCCCGGCGACCGCGTCGATCTCGCCATTGGTGAGGATGACGCCCGCGATCGGGCTATGGCGCAGTGCGCCGTGCTTCGGATGCAGCTGTGGCGTGGCAATCAACTGCTGGCGCAGATCCGGGGATGCATTGACCAGGAACCAGTGCACGCCATCGCCGCTGACGGCGATCGAGGCTTGCGTGCTCTGCAGCTCGGGATGGTCGCTTCGCGCCGTCCTGCAGACGGCACAGCCGCAGTTCCACTGCGGAACGCCGCCACCCGCCGCGGCACCCAGGACGACGACACGAAGCATGATCCGTCCCCTGGAGAAGCTTGGCCCTGGAGAAGTTTGTTGGACCCAGAAACGTTACGAGGTGGACCCCGGATTTGAAACACACTCCCTTGCTCGGGAGCGCGTTACGCCCGGATGTCCACCTGCGCTAAAACGCTAAACGTGTAGAGGGCGCTGCCGCTTACTTGCGGGTTGCGCACATATACATGTTGATTTCCATGCCGACCGACACTTCGACGATCTTCGGTGCTTTCCAGGCCATTTGGCTCTCCTTGTTGCAACCGGACGAACTTTCCGCCCTGCAGAGTAAACTACTGTGGTTGGAAAAGTTCGCCAGTTAAATTTTCTGTAAGGTGCCGCCTCGAAGGGCATGCTGCACTGCGGCAAGCAAATCTTACCCACTCACAAATTTGTGCGCGCGTTTCCCGTCAAAAGCCCGTGGCATCAGACCTTTTTCCTGTTGTTCGCCACACGGTGAATGGTGATGTTGGAATAAGTAAACAGCAGCCCGCGGTCCTCCGAAGGTCCCGGTGGCGATCCATGCTTCCCTGTGACGGGAGGCGACTAACCGAGCCGAGTTCAGCCGATGCCACGCTATTTCTTCAACACCCGTATCGGTGACGAGCTGATCTCCGATCCCGACGGCGAAATCCTGCGGGACCCCGATCGTGCGTGGGAAATGGCGCGGGCGATGATTCGCGAACTGCTCAAGACCGAGGGCGCCGATGGCGCGCTGCTCAGCGCCGTGATCGAGGTGACCGACGACGAGGGCGAGGTCGTGCTGGAGTTTCCATTCACCGAGGCGATTCTCGATCGCCCGGACCATTCGATGACAAGGCACTGACGCGCGCTGGCCCGCCGCGCGGCCACAACCATGCGTTGGCCGATGCCAGCATGTTTCCGATTGCAATTGTCCGGACAAATTCGCAAGACTATGAACGGAAAGCCGAACCGCGCCGCGTGACGTCAATGGCGCAATCAACAACGGCTTCCACCCAGGGGAGATCTTCATGAAAAAACACTCGTTCGCACCGCGCAGCTTGCTGCTCGCGGGGGCCATGCTCGGGGCGTTCACGCTCTCTGCTGCGGCGCAACAGCCGGCCGCGCCGGCGGCAGGTGCCGCCCCCGCCGCCCAGCCGCTGCCGCCTGGCTCGCCCTTGATCGGGCGTCCGGACAATGAAGCCGCCGCCAAGCTCGCGCCGGTGGCGCCGCCGCCGCTGCCGTCCGCGCCCGACAAGCTGCCGCTCGCCAAGCTCAAGGCGCCGGCCGGCTTCAATGTCGAGGTCTATGCGGCCGGCATGGCCAATGCGCGCTCGCTGGCGCTCGGCGACAAGGGCACGGTGTTCGTCGGCAGCCGCCTCGTCGACAAGGTCTATGCGATCGTCAACAAGGACGGCAAGCGCTCGGTCAAGGTGATCGCCTCCGGCCTCTATCGTCCGAACGGCGTCGCCTTCAAGGACGGCACGCTCTACATCGCCGAACTCTCGAAGGTCTCCAAGATCGACAAGATCGAGGACAATCTGGATAACCCGCCGAAGCCCACCGTCATCTACGACAAGCTGCCGAAGGACGAGGCGCATGGCTGGAAGTTCATCGCCGTCGGTCCCGACAACAAGCTTTATGTTCCGGTCGGACAGCCCGGCAACAACGTGCTGCATGATGCCGACCACGGCCAGATCCGCCGCATGAATCTCGATGGCTCCGGCGCCGAGGTCTACGCGCTCGGCGTGCGCAACACGGTCGGCTTCGACTGGAATCCCGAGAACAAGCAGATGTACTTCACCGACAACGGCCGCGATTGGCTGTCGGAGACGGTGCCGGAAGACGAGCTCAACCGCATCACCAAGGCGGGCGAGGATTTCGGCGCGCCGTACTGCTACCAGGGCAACATCATCGACCAGGAGCTCGGCTGGGGCAAGACCTGCAAGGACTACACCGCGCCGGTCGGCCTGATGGGCCCGCATACCGCGTCGCTCGGCATGCGCTTCTACACCGGCAGCATGTTCCCGAAGACCTACAAGAACGTGATCTTCGTCGCGCGTCACGGCTCCTGGAACAAGTCGCAGAAGCAGGGTGGTGACGTGGTCGCCGTCAGGCTGAACAAGGACGGCACCGTGAAGTCGATGGAGCCGTTCCTGACCGGCTTCCTCGAAGACAACAAGTATGTCGGCCGCCCGGTCGACGTGATGCTGCTGAAGGACGGCTCGCTGCTGGTCTCCGACGACTGGAACGGCGCGGTCTATCGCGTCAGCTACGGCAAGCCGAAGGTCGCCAATCAGTAACAACCACCAACGTCATTCCGGGCTGGTGCGACAGCACCAGACCCGGAATCTCGAGATTCCGGGTTCGCCCTTCGGGCGCCCCGGAATGACACTGAAAGTCAGGAGCAGCCGATGCGTAAGTTCATGATCCCTGTGCTCCTGTTTGCATCCGCTCTTTCCGCAAATGCCGAGACCATCCAGGAGCGCGCCGCGGCGTGCTTTGCCTGCCATGGCGAGCATGGCACGTCGGAGACCGAGAACACGCCGTCGCTTGGCGGCCAGACGGCGCCCTATGCGCTGATCCAGCTCTTCATGTTCCGCGAGAAGCTGCGGGTGTTCGACCCGATGAACGAGATGGCGAAGCCGCTGACCGACGACGATTTGCGCAGCTTCTCGGATTTCATCGCGACCCTGCCGAAGCCCACGCCGCCCGCTGACGCCGGCGATCCGGCGCGGATGGCGCGGGGCCAGGCGCTGGCGCAGCAGAACCGCTGCAACAGCTGCCACAACACCGATTTCTCCGGCAAGGAGAATGTCCCGCGCATCGCCAACCAGCGCGAGGACTACCTCGCCAAGACGCTGGCCGAATACAAGGACAACAGCCGCCATGGCTATGACGCCACCATGGCCGACGTGATGCAAACGGTCACCAAGGAGCAGATCGGCGACCTTGCCTATTACATCGCGCATGTCCGCTGAAACATCAGGCGGCGGACCGCTGGCCATGTTCTCCGCGCGGCGCTAAAACGCAGCGTCACACGGAGTTGCACATGCAGGATATTTGGCGTCTGTCGGCGGCCGAGCTCGCCAGCCTCATCAGATCGAAGAAGGTGTCGGCGAAGGAGGCAGCGGAGGCCGGGCTCGCCCGGCTCGACGCGGTCAACCCGAAGCTCAACGCGGTGGTCGATCACCGGCCGGACGACGTGCTGGCGCAGGCGGCCAAGATCGATGCGGCCATCGCGCGCGGCGAGGCGGTCGGGCCGCTCGCCGGCGTACCCGTTACCATCAAGGTCAATGTCGACCAGGAGGGCTACGCCACCACCAACGGGCTGAAGGCGCAGCGCGATGTCATCGCCAAGGTCGACAACCCGGTGGTCGCCAATCTGCGCAAGGCCGGCGCGGTGCTGCTCGGCCGCACCAATTGTCCGGCGGTCTCCTACCGCTGGTTCACCACAAACCTCATTCACGGCGACACCAAGAACCCGCGCGATCCCGGCATCACCCCGGGCGGCTCGTCCGGCGGCGCGGGCTCCGCGGTCGCGGCCGGCATCGGCCACATCGCGCACGGCACCGATATCGCCGGCTCGGTGCGCTATCCGGCCTATGCCTGCGGCGTGCACGGCCTGCGGCCAAGCATGGGCCGCATCCCGGCCTTCAATTCGGCTTTGCCGGAGCGGCCGATCGGCCCGCAGATCAGCGCGGTGTCGGGCCCGCTGGCGCGCACCGTCAACGATCTGCGCATTTCGCTCGCGGCGATGTCGGCGCCGGACTATCGCGATCCCTGGTATGCGCCGGTGCCGCTTGAGGGTCCGCCGCGCGAGAAGCGCGTTGCGATGTGCCTCAATCCGGATGGTCTCGATCCGGTGCCGGAAGTGATCGCCGCGGTGGCCGACGCCGGCAAGCGCTTGCAGAAGGCCGGCTGGATCGTCGAGGAAGTTGCAAACACGCCGTCCTTGCGCGAGGCGGCCGAAATCCAGACCCGGCTCTGGCTCGGCGACGGCTATGAGGCCCAGCTCGCCTTCGCCGAGCGCGAGGGCGATCCCGGCGCACTGGCCTGCCTGCGCGGCGTCCGCGCCCGGGTGCATCCGTTCGACCTGTCGCAGGCACTGACCCGCCGCGCGACCCTGACGCGCGAATGGTTCGCCTTCTTCGAGAAATATCCGGTGCTGCTGATGCCGGTGTCCGGCGAGCTACCGTTCCCCGACCATCTCGACCGCAAGGACGAGGCGTCGTTCGCGCGGGTGTGGCACGCGCAGCTGCCGCAGATCGCGATCCCGTTCATGGGGCTTCCCGGGCTCGTCGTCTCCACCGGTCTCGTCGGACGGATTCCGGTCGGCGTGCAACTGGTGGCCGGACGCTACCGCGAGGATCTCTGCCTTGCCGCTGGTGAAGCGGTCGAGGCCGGTGGCACGCCGTCGTCTCCGATCGATCCGGTCAGTTGAGATGGCGACCGTTTACGATTTCACCGCCAAGTCGCTCGCCGGCGACGACGTGCCGCTGCAGCGGTTCGAGGGCCAGGTGCTGCTGATCGTGAACACGGCGAGCGCCTGCGGGTTCACGCCGCAATACAAGGGCCTGCAGGAGCTGCACGCCGGCCTCTCGGCGCGCGGCTTTGCCGTGCTCGGCTTCCCCTGCAACCAGTTCGGCGCGCAGGAGCCGGGCGATGCGAAGCAGATCGCCGCGTTCTGCGAGACCAACTACGCCGTGACGTTTCCGATGTTCGCCAAGATCGACGTCAATGGCTCAGGTGCGCATCCATTGTACGAACACCTGAAACGTGAGAAGTCGGGCCTGCTCGGGCCCGCGATCAAATGGAACTTCACCAAGTTCCTGGTCGATCGCGCCGGCAAGGTCGTGGCGCGGCATGCGCCGACCGCCCGGCCCGAAGGATTGAGGAAGGATATCGAGGCGCTGCTATGAGCGACGACAACGACACCAACGACCAATTCCCCGACCGCCTCTCGGTCGATCCGAACAGCCCGTACTACAATGCGGATATTCTCGCCCGCGATGTCGGCATCCGATTCAAGGGTGTCGAGAAGACCAATGTCGAGGAGTACTGCATCAGCGAAGGCTGGGTCCGCGTCACCGCGGGTAACGCCAAGGACCGTTACGGCAATCCGCTGACCATCAAGGTGCACGGGCCGGTCGAGCCGTATTTCCGGGACAAGACGTAGCAACCGTCATTCCGGGATGGTCCGAAGGACCAGACCCGGAATCTCGAGATTCCGGGTTCGATGCTTCGCATCGCCCCGGAATGACGTGCCTAACAAATTGCGAAAGCAGCGCCATGTCCGTCCGCATCGTCGACGTCCGCGAAATCACAAAACCGATCTCCTCGCCGATCCGCAACGCCTATATCGACTTCACGAAGATGACCTCGAGCCTGGTGGCCGTGGTCACCGACGTGGTGCGCGACGGCAAGCGGGTGGTCGGTTACGGCTTCAATTCCAACGGCCGTTACGGGCAGGGCGGTCTGATCCGCGAGCGCTTTGCGCCGCGCCTCAAGGAAGCCGATCCGAAATCGCTGCTCGATGCCGATGGCGGCAATCTCGATCCGGACAAGGTCTGGTCGACGCTGATGTCGAACGAGAAGCCGGGCGGCCATGGCGAGCGCTCGGTCGCGGTCGGCACCATCGACATGGCGGTGTGGGACGCGGTGGCGAAGATCGCGGGCAAGCCGCTGTTCCGGCTGCTCGCCGAGCGCCACGGGCTATCAGCCAATCCGCGCGTCTTCGTCTACGCAGCCGGCGGCTACTACTATCCTGGCAAGGACCTCGGCGCGCTGCGCAAGGAGATGCGTGGCTATCTCGACCGCGGCTACAACGTCGTGAAGATGAAGATCGGCGGCGCGTCGCTTGGCGAGGACCGCGAGCGCATCGAGGCGGTGCTGAAGGAGATTGGCAGCGCGGCGCAGCTTGCGGTCGACGCCAACGGCCGCTTCGATCTGGAAACCGCGATCGCCTACGCCAAGATGTTGCGTGAGTATCCGCTGTTCTGGTACGAGGAGGCCGGCGACCCGCTCGACTACGCGCTGCAAGCCGCGCTGGCCGAGTTCTATCCCGGCTCGATGGCGACCGGCGAGAACCTGTTCAGCCACCAGGATGCGCGGAACCTGATCCGCTACGGCGGCATGCGGCCGGACCGCGACTGGCTGCAATTCGATTGCGCGCTGTCCTACGGGCTCTGCGAGTATCAGCGCACGCTCGAGGTGCTGAAGACCCACGGCTGGTCGCCGAGCCGCTGCATTCCGCATGGCGGCCACCAGATGTCGCTCAACATCGCGGCCGGCCTCGGCCTCGGCGGCAATGAGAGCTACCCCGACCTGTTCCAGCCCTATGGCGGGTTCCCGGATGGCGTGCGCGTCGAGGGTGGCCACATCGTGATGCCCGACCTTCCGGGCATCGGCTTCGAGGGCAAATCCGATCTCTACAAGGAGATGAAGGCGCTGGCGGACTAAGTCCGGCCCGCGAGTGCCGATCCGCTGGGCGCGGGGTGGGCATGAGCTTGCTCGCAAAATAATGTGAGCAATGCTCAAGAAATTATTGAACGTTGCTCATTTCCGGATATACTCATGAGAACAGGGCGTCTTTGTCCCGGATGATCGGGAGCAGGCGCAAAAACCGGCCGTGAGGATAGCCGTATGCCATATTCAGCCAAGGATCTCCGGGACGCCGCCAATGCCGGAGTGATCAGCCCCGCCGATCTGGAACGGTTGCTCGCTTTCCTGGCGAGCAGCGCCGGGCAGGGGCCGGCGGGCGATGCAAGTCCCGCCGCCAAATTCGATGCCGCGCATGTGCTCTGGTACGCCGGCGCGCTCATCGTGATCGGTGCCATGGGCCTGTTCTCGACCCTGGCCTTCACCCAGATGGGCGGCCGCGCGCTCACGGCATGCGCGATCGCCTATGCGGTCGGGTTCAGCGTGGCGGGTCACCACCTCTGGCACGACAAGAATCTGCGGGTTCCCGGCGGCCTGCTGATCGCGATCGCGGTCTCGATGGCGCCGCTCGCGGTCTACGGCATCCAGGACGAGCTTGGCTGGTGGGGCAAGTTCGGCAAGCCGGGAACCGTGCAGGACTTCTACGTCTGGGTGAAGGGCAGCTGGATCTTCATGGAGATCGCGACCGTCGCCGCCGGCGTCGTGGCGCTGCGCTACTACCGCTTCGCCTTCATCGTCGCGATCATCTCGGTCGCGCTGTGGTTCATGTCGATGGACCTGGCGCCGTGGTTGAGCGGCGTGGCTCACGCCGATTTCGAGATGCGCCGCAGGGTGTCGATCTGGTTCGGGCTTGCCGTGCTCGCGGTCGCGTGGATCGTGGACTATCGCAGCCGCAACGGCGACTTTGCGTTCTGGCTGCATCTGTTCGGCCTGATGGCGTTCTGGGGCGGAATTAGCGCGTCCGAAGGCTCAACCGAATTGAGCAAGGCGGTGTACTGCCTGCTCAATGTCGGCCTGATCGTGATCGCCGTGATTTTGATGCGGCGCGCCTATGCGGTGTTCGGCGCGTTCGGAATCTGCCTCTATCTCGGCCATCTCGCCGACGTCGTCTTCAAGGACTCGCTGTGGTTTCCGTTCTCGCTGTCGCTGATCGGCATTGCCGTGATCGCCGCAGGCCTGCTCTACCATCGCAACGAGCGTGCGATCACCGGCTGGATCGATGCGCATCTGCCGGCGGGGTTGCGGCCGCGGTCCGCAACCGCGTGACCGCGACGTCCTGATCGTTTTAGAACCGCTACAATCTGGAATCGCTACAAGAAGTGCGGCGCGCAAGCGCCGCTCTTCGTTTCCAGGCGCAAATCCGGAAGCCAACAGAAACCATTCGCATCCTTGACTTTTCCGACCCTGCGCTCGCCGCGAGGTGTATCCGCGTCCATTCGTCGCGAATTTATTCCGTCGTCACGCAAAAATTTTCCCGCGCCCGTCGTCTGGACGCACAGCGCCTCACCTCCCTAGAGGACGGCGTATCGCCTTCAGCGAAGGCGAGAGTTGCTTGGGGACGACGTCATGACATCAAGAACACAAGCCCATCGTCGCACTGTCTTGCTTGCGCTGCTCTCGGCGAGCTATCTCGCGCTGAGCGTTCCGCTCGCTACATCTGCCGCACAGGCGCAATCGGCGCCGGCGCCGGCCGACGCCTCGCCGCTGCCGCCGGTGACGGTCACCCCGCCGGCCACGCAACGCCGCCGCAGCGCGCCGTCGACGTCGCGTAGCACCACCGCAGCACGAGGCCGCCGCACCCAGACGGCACGGCGGATCGCGCCCGCGACGGCGGCAAAACCCTTCGCGGAATCGCAGGACGCCCGCACCGGCACGTCGGGCTATTTCGCCAACAGTACGTCGGTTGCGACCAGGACTAACACCGCGATCGTCAACATCCCGCAATCGCTCAACGTGATCACGCGGGAGCAGATCCGCGACCAGAACTATCAGGGCCTCACTGACGTCACCCGCTATGTCCCCGGCGTTGCCGTGCATCAGGGCGAGGGCAATCGCGACGAGCTCGTGATCCGCGGCGTCGATTCCAGCGCCAACTTCTTCGTCAACGGCTTTCGTGACGACGTGCAGTATTTCCGCGACATGTACAACGCCCAGAGCATCGAGGTGCTGAAGGGGCCGAGCGCGCTGACCTTCGGCCGCGGCGCTGGTGGCGGCCTGCTCAACCGCACGCTGAAGGAAGCCGACGGCAACCGCGTCTACGAGGCGACGGCGCAAACCGGCTCGTGGGGCGATCGCCGCGTCAGCCTCGATGCCGGACAGGCGATCAACGACAACGTCGCAGCAAGGCTCAACGTGTTCTACGAGGGGGCCGACGCCTTCCGCGATTTCAATCATCTGGAGCGCTACGGCATCAATCCGACGGTGACGCTGAAGCCCGACGACAACACCAAAATCAAACTGAGCTACGAGTACTTTCACGACGAGCGCACCGCCGATCGCGGCAATCCCTCGCAGGGTCTGCCGGGCGGCGCGACCCGCTTCAACCCGACCACGCCGTTCGCGCCGAACGGCGACTTCTCGACCTTCTTCGGCAGCCCAAGCCTGAACACTGCGCAGGCGACGGTGCAGACCGGCATGGCCATCATCGAGCACGATTTCGAGAACGGGCTGACGGTGCGCAACGGCACCATCGCCGCCGACTACCAGAAATTCTATCAGAACGTCTATCCGACCGGCGGCCCGCTCGCCGGCGCGGTCAATCCCGCCGACACCGCGGTCAACCTCGGCGCCTATCAGCACACGACGAACCGCGACAATGTCTTCAACCAGACCGATTTCACCTACAAGACCTGGACCGGGCCGCTGTTCCACACGGTCGGCTTCGGCACCGAGTTCGGCCGGCAGACCGGCGTCGATATCCGTAACACCGGCGTGTTCCCGAACGGAACCAACACCATCGTGCAGAACCCGTTCGCGCCGACCTATTTCGGCCCGGTGACGTTTCTTCACCACCTCACCGGCACCAATAGCGACGGCGTCACCACGCCCGATTCGAACAGCCGCTACGCGCTGAACATCCAGTCCGGCTATCTCAGGGACACCATCGAGATTTCGCGCGCCGTGCAGATCATCGCCGGCGCGCGGTTCGATCGCTACGACATGTCGGCCACCGACATGAACACCAACATCAATCGCAATCGCGTCGACAATCTGGTGTCGCCGCAGGGCGCCCTGATCATCAAGCCGATCGATTCGATGTCGGTCTATACCGCCTACAGCGTCTCGTTCCTGCCGGCCTCGGGCGACCAGTTCAGCGCGCTGAACGACGGCACCCTGATCCTGCAGCCGCAGCGCTTCGAGAATGTCGAGCTCGGCATGAAGTGGAACATCAATCCGAAGCTGCTGTTCTCGACCGCGGTCTACAATCTGAACCGCACCAACCAGCCGATCGCCGACGGCAACAATCCCGGCTTCTTCTTTCCCTCCGGCAGCACGCTCACGCGAGGCGTCGAGGCGAGCCTGACCGGCTATGTCACCGAGCAGTGGCAGTCGTCGCTGGCCTATGCCTACACCGACGCGAAGATCACCGGCGCGACCTCGGCGACCGTCGTACCCGGCAACCGCGTCCAGCTGGTGCCGTACAATCAGTTTGCCTGGTGGAACAAGTATCAGTTCACGCCGATGTGGGCGGCCGCGCTCGGCGTGATCTATTTCGGCGATTCCTTCGCCTCGTCCGACGACACGGTGCGCCTGCCGGGCTTCGTGCGCTTCGATGCGGCGATCTATGCCAAGATCGACGAGACCTGGAGCGCCCAGCTCAACGTCGAGAACATTTTTGACAAGGGCTATTGGGCGTCGGCCGACGGCAACAACAATATCTCGCCGGGACAGGGGCGGACGGTGCGGCTGATGGCGCGGGCGAGGTTCTAGGCGGCGGCCATGATGAATGCTGGGACGTCATTGCTGTCGCCCCGTCATCCTGAGGAGCCGCAAAGCGGCGTCTCGAAGGATCGACGGCCACCGGCCGGGCCGTGCATCCTTCGAGGCTCGCTCCGCTCGCACCTCCAGCGACAATGGCGAAGCCATTGCGCGGGGATGACGGTGTTGGAATGCGAGCGCTCCCAGTCGTCGTTGCAATGACGTGGATAGAGCGGCGTCCTACCCCAACCGCATGTCCAGCAGCCGCCGGCCTTCGCCCTTCAACAGCTTCTTCACCGCGCTCGAGGCGATCACCTCGCCATTGTTGGCGTAGGCTTCGTGGTTCTTCTCGATGTCGTCGAGGCGGTAGAGGTAGTTGACCATGATGCCGGCGGATTCGCGCAGGCCCTTGGGTGAGAGGTCGCCGAGCCAGTTGATCCGCTCCAAGCGTGCGCCGTTGCCGAGATGGAAGCGCGCGACCGAATCGATCAGTCGTCCCTTCGGCGTGCGCGCCTTCAGGAAATAGTAGGCGGCAAGCGGCTCCAGCACGGCGCGCAGCTGGGTGGCGAGCTCGGCGTTCTCGAACCAGTCGGGCTTGCCGAGGCTTTCCAGCAGCTGGCGGTCCTCCTCTGTGAGCGGCACGTCGTCGGCCTGCTTGACCCACTGCATGAAGCCCGGCACCGGCGACAGAGTCACGAAGTTGTCGAGCTTCGGCAATTCGCGGCGCAGCTCCTCGACCACCTGCTTGATCAGGAAGCTGCCGAAGGAGATGCCGCCAAGGCCGCGCTGGGTGTTGGAGATTGAATAGAACACTGCGGTGCGGGCGCGCTCGACCGGCACCGGCTCGCGCTCTTCGGCCAGCAGCGGCGCGATTGCGCCCGGGATGGCTTCCGTGAGCGCGACCTCGACGAAGATCAGCGGCTCGTCGGCCAGCGCCGGATGGAAGAAGGCGTAACAGCGGCGATCGATCGGATCGATGCGGCGGCGCAGATCGTCCCAATCGCGGATCTCGTGCACCGCCTCATAACGGATGATCTTCTCCAGAATATTGGCCGGAGACGACCAGTCTATCCTGCGCAGCACGAGGAATCCCCTGTTGAACCAGGACGAGAGCAGATGCACCACGTCGCGATCGAGCGCGGCAAGGTCCTTGTTGCCCTTCATCAATGAAAGCAGATCCGAGCGGATCGACACCAGCTCGCCAGTGCCGCCCGGCGCGCGATTGAGCCGGCGGATCAATTCCTGGCGGCGCGGCTCGGAGGCGAAATGCAGGTCGCTGGCGTCGTCGCCATTGGCTTTGGCGCGCCAGCTTTCGATCGCCTGCGCCAGCTTGGCGTGATCGGGGCCGAAATCGCGGGCCAGCGTCTGGAAGAACGACAGCCGTCCGGCGGCATCGAGGTGGTGGTAGCGGTCGAGTACTTCGCGCGCCATCGCGGTGCCGGAGGCTTCGCCGCGGCCGGACAGCAGTGCTTCGCACAATTCCAGCAGTTCGGACGCATCCTGCTTGTCGTTGGCCGGGCTGGCGCGGCCGAGCAGGACGCGGCCGCGTTCGGAAATCGTCGAGAGCAGATCGGAGAAGAAGGCATTGGCCATGAGCAGGTCGTATCCAGCAGGTCGTATCCAATGAAGCCGGACCTTACACGGGATTTAAGGTCGGGAGCACAGCAATCAAGCGCATGGATCGTACGGAAATATGTCGCAGCGCGACAGCGGTATAATTCGTCGTCGCTGCGCCCGGTGACAAACCCGGTTCACGTTTTCTCGCACGTTTTCTCCGCGAACGCGGTCGGTGTCTTGCCGGTAACCTGGCGGAACGCGTGGGAAAATGCCGGTACGCTGGCATAGCCGAGGTCGGAGGCGACCTGCTTGACCGAAACATTCGCGCTGCTCGACAGGCGCTCGATCGCGGCCGCGATGCGGGCGCGCTGGCACCAGCTCTTGAACGAGAGCTGCGTTTCCGCCGAGAACAGCCGCGACAGCGTCCGCGCCGAGGTGCCGACGGTGCGCGCCAGCGCATCGATGTCGTGGTCCTGCGTCGGATCGGCCAGCACGAGGTCGGCGGCGCGGCGGCAGCGCGGCTCCTGCGGCAACGGGATGAAGGTCGCGGAGTCCTCGGCCTGGTGCAGCTCCAGCATCACGAGGCGGATCAACAGATCGGTGCGCTCGCGTCCGCATGAGGC
Source organism: Bradyrhizobium sp. USDA 3315 (assembly GCF_054056795.1). NCBI lineage: Bacteria > Pseudomonadati > Pseudomonadota > Alphaproteobacteria > Hyphomicrobiales > Nitrobacteraceae > Bradyrhizobium > Bradyrhizobium sp. USDA 3315. The sequence goes on from NZ_JBSRYP010000001.1 coordinate 4,349,969, forward strand.
GTCGAACAGCGCGAGGATCGCCTGGTGCACCAGCGGCGACACCCGCACCACGAATTCGTGGTCGAGGCTGTCACTGCGCTTTTCGCGCGCGAGCCAGGCCTGGTCGAAATACAGCGTGCGCATCTCGATGTCGGCAAGCACGTCGATCGCGTGCGGGAGCAGGGCAGGGACCCACACCGCGCGGTCCGGCGGCACCAGCCAGCGCCCCTTCGGCGTCGTCACCTGCATGGTGCCGCTGGCGGCATAGACCAGCTGTGCCTCGCGGTGCATGTGCGGGTCGAGCCGGACGCCCTTGCGGTAGGTGCGCGCCACCAGATGCACGCCGTCCCCGGTGACGCGCCGGTCCTGGTGGAGGGCTCTTATTGGCGGCTCAGCGATAGTCATTGGCGACATCCCGTCAGGACAAGCACCTATAACCTATTTTCGAGCAATTGAAGAATCGCGTGAGAGACGTGCCGATGAACAGTCCTAGCAACAGTCCAAGCCGGGTGATCACCTTCGTCAACGCCGCCCATTTCATCGATCACTACGCGATGCTGATCTTCGCCGCCGCCGTCATTATCATGGGCCCGGCGCTCGGCATGGCCTATTCGGAACTGCTGCCCTATGCGACCCCGGGCTTCATCGCCTTCGGCGCCGGCTCGCTGATCACCGGCTGGCTCGGCGACCGCTGGAGCCGCCGCCACATGATGGTGATCTTCTTTGTCGGCATCGGCCTGTCGATGATCTCGGTCGGCTTCGTGCAGACGCCGCTGCAGCTCGGCGCCGCGCTGCTGGCGATCGGCGTCTTCGCCTCGATCTACCATCCGGTCGGCACCGCGATGATCGTGTCCTATGCCGAGAAGCTCGGCGCCCAGATGGGGATCAACGGCGTCTGGGGCAATCTCGGCGTCGCCTCGTCGGCGCTGGTGACCGGCGTGATCGGCCAGTATCTCGGCTGGCGCTGGGCCTTCATCGTGCCCGGCACGGTCACCGTGCTGATCGGCATCGCCTTTGCGATGACGGTGGTGCATGAGGACCGCAAGGGCTCCAGGCAGGCCGCAGCGCAGGTGCGGGTCGCCAAGGAGGACATGTGGCGGGTGGTGCTGTCGCTGCTGATCGTGGTGATCGCGATCTCCACCACCTTCAACGCGGTGACCGTGGCGCTGCCGAAGCTGTTCGCCGAACGGCTCGCCGACCTGACCAAGAGCCCGGCGCTGCTCGGCGTGATCGCGGCCGGGGTCTATGTGTTCGGCGCGATGACGCAGTACACCATCGGCAAGCTGCTCGACAGATATTCGCTGAAGACGGTGGCGCTGCCGCTGTCGTTCCTGCTGGCGCCGTTCCTTTATCTGGCGGCGAGCCTAAACAACCTGCCGCTGATCGTGGTCTCGATCGGCATCGTGATGGGCGCGTTCGGCCAGGTCACGGTGAACGATGCCATGGTCGGCAAGTACACCACCGAGGAATGGCGCTCGCGCGCCTATGCGGTGCGCTATTTCGTCGGCTTCACCGCGGCCGGCGCGTCCGTCGGCCTGGTGGCCTGGCTGTACGACCAGGGTGGCTTCTCGATGATGCTGCGCGCGTTCGCGGCGCTCTGCCTGCTGGCGATCGCCGCCGCGATCATCCTGCCGCGCGAGATCCGCACCCCGGCCGCGCAGGCGGGCTGACGCAGGCGTTTTGCCGCCCGTTTGCCGTTGCGACGAGGCGTGCCCGCCCGACCGGCGGGCCTCGGCCGACGGCGGACAACCGTGACATGGTCACGCTTCGCGAACTTTGTCCCGACCCGCAGGTGTGGTAGGTTGAAACGGGCCTCGGGGACGAAGGCGCCGGTTGCGCCTTGAACACGTCTTTGCGGAGCAGCCGGAGCGCTATGGGAGAAATTCGCGACTTCAAGTCAGGCCGGTCACAGGCCGACAATACCCAGCCTCCCGGCGATTCAATGCCGCGGCGCCTCGCGGCGATCGTAGCGGGCGATATCGCCGGCTACAGCCGGTTGATGCAGCTCGATGAGGAAGGCACGCATACGCGCGTCAAGCGGACCCTGCGCGATCTGATCGAGCCCACCATTGCCGAGCACCACGGCAAGCTGGTCAAGACCACCGGCGACGGCTTTATCGCGATGTTCGACAGTCCGGTCGAGGCCGTCCGCTGCAGCATCGTCATCCAGCAGAACATGATCGGCCGCAACGCGGCGATCGCGAGAGATCACTGGATCGAGTACCGGATCGGCGTCAACCTCGGCGACGTCATCATCGAGCCCGACGATATCTATGGCGACGGCGTCAACGTGGCCTCGCGCCTGGAAGGGATCGCAGCGCCGGGTGATGTCTTTATTTCCGGCGGCATCTACGAGCAGATCAAGCACAAGATGGTCTGCGGATACGAATCGCTCGGCGACCGCAAGGTCAAGAACATCACCGATCCGGTCCGGGTTTATCGTGTGCTGCCGGACGCCGCTGCGTACCAACGGACGCGCAGGCGCCGCGAGTCCGTCCTGCTCACGCTGCTCGGACTGGCGGTCGCGATCATCGCCGGAGGCGTGCTGTGGTATCTGCTGGCGCAACCGCGCGGCAAGCCGGCCGATGTGGCACAGGCGCCTCCGGCACCGGCGGCATCGCCTGCCGTCCAGCCGCCGGCACCAAGCCCGGCTCCGACCCAAACCGCAAGTCCGACCCCGGCGGCACCGACACAGCAAGCGTCGCCTCAACCCGCGCCCTCGGCGAGCCCTACCCCGGAGCTGCCGGAGCCCGAACTGGTCTCACTTCAGGCCGGCAGCTTCTCGATGGGAAGCAATGACGATCCTTCGGAGCGGCCGATCCGCCGGGTGACGGTCAAGCCCTTTGCCATGGGCAAATATCCGGTCACGGTCCGCGAATGGAACGTCTGCGCAACGGCCAAGGCCTGTGGCTTCACGGCCAGCGGCAAGGACGACGTTCCGGTCACCAATGTGAGCTGGAGCGACGCGAAGCAATATGTGACCTGGCTCGCCGAGCGCACCAAGAAGCCCTACCGGCTTCCGAGCGAAGCCGAGTGGGAATACGCGGCGCGCGGCGGAACGCAATCGAAGTACTGGTGGGGCGACCAGGTGCAATCGGGCCACGCCGGATGCAAGGATTGCGGCGGCGACAGTTCGGCCGAGCAGCCGGTCAAGGTCGGCAGCTACAAGCCGAATCCGTTCGGCCTCTACGACATGGGCGGCGGGGTCGATCAATGGGTCGAGGATTGCTGGCACAGGAATTACCAGGGCGCGCCGACCGACGGTGCGGTCTGGTCCGGCGGCGACTGCGCCTCCCATGTCATCCGCTCCGGCTCGTGGAAGAATGACGCACGCTATGTGCGTCCGGCCAATCGCGATAATTACGACACCAATGTCCGTTATCCGACCCACGGTCTCCGGGTTGCGCTGTCTCCCTGAGCGATCATCCCTGATCGCCAGGCTTCATGGAGGGGCTATGAAAAGTTTGGGCTTGATCATGCTCGCTGCGGCACTGACGCTGTTCGCGGCCCCGGCCGACGCGCAGAACAAGCCGGCCGGCAAGGACACCAAGCTGTATTTCATCTGGCCACGCGACGGCGCTAAGCTGAAAAGCCCGTTCTGGTGCCGCTTTGGGCTGCGCAACATGGGCGTCACCCATGCCGGCGACGACTACCCGAACAGCGGCCATCACCATCTTCTGATCGACGTGAATGAGCCGTTGAATCCGAATGAGCCGATCCCGTCGGACAAGTCTCACCTGCATTTCGGTGCCGGCCAGACCGAGACGCAGCTCGATCTGGCGCCCGGCAAGCACACCTTGCAGTTGGTGCTGGGCGACGCCAAGCACTATCCATTCAGCCCGCCGGTCGTCTCCGAAAAAATCACCATCCGGGTCAGATAGGCCGATACGGATAGCTCCCTTGCGGGAACCGGCGCTTGCACAAGGCCGCGCCGTGCGGTTTGTTGCGCGCCTGCCGGACAGCAAGATTCGGCATGGAGGAAGTCTGATGTCGTCTCGACTGCTGCGTCTGGCCGGCCTCGTTCTGGGAGTGATTGTCATGGCCACATCAGCGGATGCCGACGCCTTGAAGGATCAGATCGCGCCGACCGGGAAGCTCCGGGTCGCGATCGCGATCAGCCCGGCCGGCGGCGCGTTCTGGTCGACCAAGAGCGAGAACGGCTATGCGGGCGTTCCCGTCGATCTCGGCCGCGAGATGGCGGCGCAACTCGGCATCCCCGTCGAATATGTCGTGCACCAGAATTCCGGCCAGATCACCGAGGCGGCGGCCAAGAGCACCTGGGACATCACCTTCCTGCCCAGGGATCCCGAGCGCGAGACCAAGATGACGTTCGGGCCGATCTACGAGGTTGCCGACGCCACCTATATCGTCAAGCCCGGCTCGACGATCACGAATTTCGCCACGCTCGACCAGGACGGCGTCAAGGTGGCTGCCGTCAATGCCACCACCACGATGCGCGGCGCGATCGCCCATCTCAAACACGCCACGGTCACGGGCTATCAGACCTATGACGAGATCTTCAATCTGCTGAAGAGCGGCGAGATCGACGCCTTCGCATTGTCGCGCGATCAGCTCAATGCGATGGCGAAGAAGATCCCGGGCACGCGCGTGCTGGACGAGACCTTCAAGCAGACCGTCACCGCGGTCGCGGTGCCGCTCAACCATCCGCTCGCCGCGGCCTTCGCCACCAGGTTCATGACGGAGGCGATCGCCAACGGCACGCTCCGCAAGGCCTACGACAACAACGGGCTGAAGGGCGCGCCGGTCCGCACCGAGGTGAAGTGAAGTAGCGGTGCGTATCGACCCTTTCCCCGTCACCCCAGCGACAAAGGCGACGCCTTTGCGCGGGGATGACGGTGATGGAGGGGCGCGCATCCTCTGGGCGACATCTGGGCATGCTGCATAATTCCGCGCCATCGCGCCATGCGGTTCCTGCGCCACCAGCCTAACTCATTGTATTAACAGGGATTTAAAGCCAAGCGCCAGCGTCGCCGCTTGGCACGTCCATTGCTTTTGATTGCACCAGTCAATGACGACTGCCGTTCTCCGGATTGCCGAGGCCAGTGCTGGCCGAGGCGAGGGGATCAAGGTGCCCGGCCCGGGCGTCTCGAGCAATCGTTGCAGCCCAATCTCCCCGGACGGACGAGCATTTCAACCAACCCGCGTCGCTTCCGGCAGGCAACCGGCGCGGCCGAATTGCGCAAGGGGATTTTACGAATGGCCTATCTCGCTCCGTCCGAATTCGTCACCAAGATGGTGGATGCCGGCGAATCCAAGATCTTCATGTCGACCCGCGACACCGTGATCCGCGCCTATATGGCCGGCGCGATCCTCGCGCTGGCAGCCTGGTTCGCCGTGACGATCAACGTCAATACGGGTCAGCCGCTTGTCGGAGCATTGCTGTTTCCGGTCGGCTTCGTCATGCTCTATCTGCTGGGCTTCGATCTATTGACCGGCGTGTTCGTGCTCTCGCCGCTGGCGCTGCTCGACAAGCGCCCCGGCGTTACGCTCGGCGGCGTGCTGCGCAACTGGGCTCTCGTGTTCATCGGCAATTTCGGAGGCGCGCTCACGGTGGCGTTCATGATGGCCTTTGTCACGACATTCGGCTTCACGCAGGAGCCCGACAAGGTCGGCATGACCATCGGCAACATCGGCGAGGGCCGGACGCTGGGCTACGCGGCGCATGGCGCGGCGGGTATGGCCACGCTGTTCATTCGCGGCATGCTCTGCAACTGGATGGTCTCGACCGGCGTCGTCGGCGCGATGATTTCCACGACGGTGCCCGGCAAGGTGATCGCGATGTGGATGCCGATCCTGGTGTTCTTCTACATGGTATTCGAGCATTCGGTGGTGAACATGTTCCTGTTCCCGTCGGGACTGATGCTGCATGCGAAGTTCTCGATCATGGACTACCTGATCTGGAATGAGATCCCGACCGTGCTCGGCAACCTCGCCGGCGGCCTCGCCTTCACCGGGCTCACGCTCTACACCACGCATGTGAAGACGGCGCCGAAGCGCCAGCGCCTCGCGGCTTGATCCTCGACGACTTATGGGGCTCTCCTGTCGCGGAGGGCCCCATTCGCTTTGGGACGGTCGATGCCGCGCGCGCTGAAAATATCGGTCGGGCAATTCTCTGATCAGGGCCGCAAGGACGCCAATCAGGACTTCCACGGCGCCTTGATCCCCGACGAGCCGCTGCTCGGCCTGAAGGGCATCACGGTGGTGCTTGCCGACGGCATCTCCTCGAGCAGCGTCGGCCGCATCGCCGCCGAGTCCGCGGTCAAGAGCTTCCTGACCGACTACTACTGCACCTCGGAATCCTGGTCGGTGAAGACCTCGGTGCAGCGGGTGCTGGAGGCGACCAATTCGTGGCTGCACGCGCAGACAAGGCGGAGCCAGAATCCCTACGACAAGGACAAGGGTTACGTCTGCACGCTGAGCGCCCTGGTCGTCCGGTCGACCACGGCGCATCTGTTCCATGTCGGCGACTCCAGGATCTACCGCGTCGCCGGTAACAGCCTCGAGCAACTGACCAACGACCACCGCGTCGTGATCTCCTCGCAGCAGAGCTATCTCGGCCGCGCGCTCGGCGTGAACCCGCAGCTCGAGATCGACTACCAGGCTCTCCCGCTGGAGCGCGGCGACATCTTCCTGCTGGTGACCGACGGGATCTACGAGCATGTCCCGGCGCGGCAGCTGGCGAAGACGATCAAGGACGGCGCCGCCGATCTCGATGTTGCCGCGAAATCGATCGTCGAGCAGGCCTATGAGAACGGCAGCCCGGACAATCTCACCGTGCAGATCGTCCGGATCGACGAATTGCCCGACGGCGATGCCGGCGAGGTGTTCGGCCAGCCGACCGAACTGCCGCTGGCGCCGCTGCTCGACGCACGGATGCTGTTCGACGGCTATCGCATCGTGCGCGAGCTGCACGCATCGCACCGTAGCCACATCTATCTCGCGGTCGACGAGGACAGCGCCACCACGGTCACGATCAAAATCCCTTCGATCGACCTGCGCGACGATCCGGCCTATCTGAAGCGTTTCATGATGGAAGAATGGGTCGCCCGGCGGATCGACAGCCCGCATGTGCTGAAGCCGTTTCTGCCGCAGCGCAAGCGCAATTTCCTTTACGTCACGATGGAATATATCGACGGCCAGACCCTGACGCAGTGGATCACGGACAATCCAGCGCCGGCGCTGGAGACGGTACGCGGCATCACCGAGCAAATTGCAAAAGGGCTGCGCGCCTTCCACCGCAAGGAGATGCTGCACCAGGACGTCAGGCCCGACAACATCATGATCGACAGGACCGGCACGGTGAAGATCATCGATTTCGGCTCGACGCGGATCGCTGGTGTCGCCGAGGCAGTGCCGGCGGGCGTCGAGGACATCCTGGGCACCCAGCAATACACCGCGCCGGAATATTTCCTCGGCGAGGGCGGCACCGCGCGCTCCGACCTGTTCTCGCTCGGCGTCGTCACTTACCAGATGCTGACGGGACGCTTGCCCTACGGCGCGCAGATCGCGCGGGCACGGACGCGATCCGACTTCAACCGGCTGGTCTACCGACCGGCCGCGCATGGCGGCCGTGATGTCCCGACCTGGGTCGACGGCGCGCTGGAGCGCGCCGTGCATGCCAATCCGCTCAAGCGCTACGAGAGCTTTTCGGAATTCTTGTTCGACCTGCGCAATCCCAACGCAAAATATCTGACGACGTCATCGACCCCGCTGATCGAGCGCAACCCGGTGCTGTTCTGGAAGTCGACCACCCTCCTGCTGGCGCTGGTCGTGGTGCTGCTGCTCGCCTACGGCGCGCATCATTGGCGGTAGTGTATCTAGTCGCCATCTAGTCCCGTCACCCTGAGGAGCCCGCACTTGCGGGCGTCTCGAAGGGTCGACGGCCACCAGCCGGGCCGTGCATCCTTCGAGACGCCCGCAAGTGCAGGCTCCTCAGAGCCTGACTGAAAAATGGGTGAGTGATCTCAGTGGGGTGTGATTCCATCGGATTTGCAAAGATTCGAGGGAGAGCACGATGCCCTGGACCAAGATCACTCGGGAGCAATATCGGCGGGACGATCTGCGTTATGCAAGCGATATGACCGATGCGGAGTGGGCGCTGATCAGACGCCTGTTGCCGCGAGCGAACCGGCGCGGCCGGCCGCGTAAGACGGAGCTGCGTCGTGTGATCGAAGCGATCCTCTATATCGTTTCGACCGGCTGCCAGTGGCGGGCGTTGCCGCAGGAGTTCCCGCCCTATTCGACGGTGCAGGGCTATTTTTATAGATGGCGGGATACAGGCCGGTGGCAGAGGATTGTCAGCGTGCTTGTCCGACGGGCGCGAAAAAAGCTTGGACGGACACCGAAGCCGACGGCAGCCGTGATCGACAGTCAAAGTGCGCCGACCACCCAAGCTGGCGGACCGCGCGGCTACGATGCAGGCAAGCGCATCTACGGCCGCAAGCGGCATATCGTGACGGATACCAATGGCCTCCTCCTCGGGGTTCATGTTCATCCGGCCAACGTTCAGGACTGCCATGGCGCCGTACCGCTGCTGAAGAACGTGCGGATGAACTTCCCCCGGCTGCGCCACGTCTTTGCCGACCGGATCTACCGCGGAAATCAACTCCTCGACGCGCTCTCAGACTGCGGTCCATGGACTGTCGAGATCGTCGAGCGGCCTCAAGGCGTCAAAGGCTTCCAGCTTCTGCCGAGGCGGTGGGTGGTTGAACGCACATTCGCTTGGTTCGGCAGATGCCGCCGCCTCGCCAAGGACTTCGAGGCGACGGTGGCAACCGAAGCTGCCTGGCTGCTGATTGCACACATCAGGCTCCTGACCCGCAGACTCGCGGCTGCAGCTAAGGTTGGGTGATTTATGAGTCAGACTCTCAGGATGACGGGGAGGGAGTAGAACGGGGAGAGAGTCGGACGCCGCTAATGCGTCCCACCCGCCGCAATCGGATCGAGGCCGCTCTTCACCAGCGCGTCGTGCGCATCCGGCGAGGCGAGGAAGCTGATCAGCGCCTTGCCGGCCTCACGCTCCTTTGCAACCGTCGCGATCCCGGCAGAAAACACCGTGATCTTCTGCAACGGCTCCGGCAGTGGGCCGACGATCTCGATGCCGGCGACCGGCTTCAGCTCGGAGATCTGCTGCAGGCCGATCTCGGCCTCGCCCTTGGCGACGATCTCGCCGACCGGGGTCGCCGGGATCATCCGCGCCTTGTCCTTCATCTGATCGGCGATGCCGAGCTTTGCGAACATCTCGGTCGAGACATAGACGCCGCTGGCGCTGTCGGAATAGGCGACAGACTTCGCCGCCAGCAGCGCCTGCTTGACGGTGTCGGCCGAGCCGATGTCCGGTTTTGGCGCGCCGGCCTTCACCGCGATGCCGATCGGCGACTTCACGAGGTCGACGCGGCTGTCGGCCAGCACTTTGCCCTGCTTGATGAGATCGCCGAGCGCATAGCCGACCATGATCAGCACGTCGGCCGGCTCGCCGCGCTCCAGCCGCACCGGAATGGCGTTCGTCGTGGTACCCATCGACGGCCCGAAGGCGGTCACCACCTTGTGCCCGGTCTTGCGTTCGAACTCCGGCACCAGCGCCTTGTAGGCCGCCGTCAGCCCGCCCGAGATCATGACATGGACTTCGGCGGCAGTTACGGCTGAGGTGAAGGCGAGGGCGCCGATCACGGCAAGCGTGAGGGCACGGAAGGCAGTGGGCGCGCGCATGGAGTTTCTCCCTGGACGATTCTTCGGAAGCGGGTCGTCGTGGCCGGGGAGACTACTGCGCGAGGGCAGGCATGGCTAGCGCCACACCGTCATTGCGAGGAGCGCAACGATACAGATGGAGCATTGTCGGGAGGCGAGATTTCGTAGCCCGGATGAAGCGGAGCGAAATCCGGGGGCGGCTTCTCCGCGGAAACACCTTCCCGGATTGCGCTTCGCTTCATCCGGGCTACGGGGAATCTGTCACGAATTCACATGCACGAAGTCGCGCAGCAGCGGGTAGATCTCGTTGTTCCAGCGCTTGCCGGAAAACACGCCGTAATGGCCGACGCCGGCCTGCATGTGATGCACCTTGCGATAGGTGCGGACTCCGGTGCAGAGGTCTTGCGCGGCGAGCGTCTGGCCGATCGAGCAGATGTCGTCCTTCTCGCCTTCCACCGTCATCAACCCCATGCGCCGGATCGCCGCCGGATTCACCGGGCGGCCGCGATGCATCAGCATGCCCTGCGGCAACAGATGCTCCTGGAACACGTCGCGCACCGTCTCGATGTAAAACTCCGCCGGCAGATCCATGACCGCGAAATACTCGTCGTAGAAGGTCTTGATCACAGCGGCCTTGGCGGTCTCGCCCTTGGCGAGATGATCGGCGAGATCGATGTGCTGCTTGATGTGCCGCTCCAGGTTCATCGACACGAACGCCGTGAGCTGCACGAAGCCGGGATAGACCTGACGCAACGCGCCCTTGCACTGCATCGGCACGTAATTGATCAGATTGTCCTCGAACCATTTGATCGGCTTGCTCTTGGCGAATTCGTTCACCTTGGTCGGCTGGATCCTTGTGTCGATCGGCCCGGCCATCAGGGTGAGCGAGGCCGGCCGCGCCGGGTGATTGTCCTCCGACATGATCGTGGCGGCCGCCAGCGCCGACACCGAAGGCTGGCAGATCGCCACCATATGCGCGCGCGGGCCGAGCTGGCCGAGGAAGTCGATCAGATGGTCGGTGTAATCCTCGAGCCCGAAGCGGCCCTTGCTGCGTGGGATGTCGCGCGGGTTGTGCCAGTCGGTGATGTAGACGTCGTGGTCCTGCAGCAGCGTCTTCACGGTACCGCGCAGCAGGGTGGCAAAATGCCCGGACATCGGCGCCACCAAGAGCAGCCGCGGTTGCTCCGGTCCGTCCACCTTCCTGAAATGCAGCAGCGAGCCGAACGGCGTGGCATAGGCGACCTCCTCGGTCACCTCTAACTCCCTGTTGCCGACCGTCACGCTGCCGATGCCATAAGGGGGCCGCGCGTAGGTCAGGCTGGAGCGCGAGATCAGCTCGAGCGCGGCCGCGAGCCGGCCATACATCCGGTCAGCGGCGCCCTGCGGCACCAGATTGAGGTATTTCAGCGCCGCTGCAGCCCCGGTCCGCCATGGCGCCGTGAGGTCCATGTGGTTCTGATAGGCTTGGTACATCATTGACATCATACGCATCCACCCGTGGCCTGGCTTGCCATGCAATATCGACGCCAGAGGCGGGCCGGCCGCCCGGCAAATTGGCACGTGGCTTGCTGCAAAAGCTGATGGCTCCGGGTGCGCGGCGGCTGAACCGGCGCGCGATATCCGGGAGCTGAAGACGCGTTCAGGCGTGAGGGACCGATATGGCGAAAGCGACACTCACCATCAGCAGCAAGAATTACTCCTCCTGGTCGCTGCGCGGCTGGCTGCTGGCGAAATTCGCCGGGCTCGACTTCGAGGAGGTGGTCACCGCGCCCGACGACCCGTCGGCCCGCGCCGAGCTGCTGCTGCTGTCGTCCTCGATCCTGGTGCCCTGCCTGCGCCACGACGGTGCGACGGTGTGGGATACGCTGGCGATCGGCGAGTATCTCAACGAGATCATGCCGCATGCCGGGCTGTTGCCGGAAGACCGGATTCAGCGCGCGCATTGCCGCTCGATCTCGGGCGAAATCCATTCCGGCTTCACCACGCTGCGCTCTTCGCTGCCGGTCAATCTCAAGGGCCATTTCCCCGGCTTCAAGATCTGGTCGCGAGCGCAGGCCGACATCGATCGCGTCTGCACCATCTGGCGCGATTGCCTAGGCGCGTCGGGCGGGCCGTTCCTGTTCGGCGAGCGCCGCACCATGGCGGACGCGATGTATGCGCCGGTCGTGACCCGCTTCATGACCTATGACGTCAAGCTCGAGCCTGCACTTGCGGTGTATGCCAGCACCATCATGACGATGCCCGAGATGCAGGAATGGATCGAGGCCGCAAAGGCGGAGCCGGCCGACGTCGAGGAGCTCGAGGTCGAATATTAGGCAGCGCCCGTGCCGGCCTGCCTGCATCGGCGGCTCAAGCACGAGGCAAGCCTTGCTCAATGGACGTGCCACCGGCGTCGGGTACCTGCCATGCGCGACGGACGCGCGCGACAGCCACTGAGGCGCAAATTCGCGCCTCGCTCCAAATGCTTCCGCGGCGATATCAGCGCATGGCGAGACGGTTCGCCGCAGCCCAATCCGGCTGGCAAGGATTTCGCATGGCATGACCGAGCTGTGACCGCGACGATGCGACGCTGCCGAAAATTTGGACGCCGAGCCGCGCCGCGATCTCGCGAACACGAGAACCGTGGAGGCTTGAAATGAACCAGCACGCCGTCGTCAGCAAATTCTCCCACGTCAAACCCGGTGACACCGAGTTCAAGGGCGGAGGTCTGCGCGACTTCTTCCTGTATCGCGATCTCGGCATCGCCGATGCCACCAGCGGGCAGGTGATCTGCCACCTGGTCAAGGCCAATCCCGACATGCCGCCGGAGCAGGGCACCGGCTGGCACAAGCATCTGTGCGATTTTCAGATCGTCATCATGACCAAGGGCTGGGCGCGCTTCATGTACGAGGACAAGGAGACGCTTGTCGAGGCCGGCGACGTCATCCATCAGCGTCCCGGCATCACCCACTACCTGTTCGATTACTCGAAGGACATGGAATACCTCGAGATCGTCAGCCCGGCCGATTTCAAGACCGTGGACGTGCCGCCGGCGACCGAAGCGGTGCCGCCGATCACGCCGTGGAAATGATCGCCAGGCAGGACAGAGAGGAGGGATCGCAATGTCGTCTGCGGAGGAGTTAACTTTTGTTATCGGCCGCTGGCTGCGGCCGATCGTCATGCTTCTGTATGTGGTGCGCAGCCTGGGGCTGATGACCACATCTAGCCGTGAACAACGCAGTACGCTGCTCGATCAGTGATTCGGACGCGGTTCGTTCCACCCGCGTTCCAAATCTTAAGGCACGGTGTGCGCGCGTCGCGTTTTGAAACAGCGCGCGCCGATGCCGGCCTCAGGCCATGCCCGCCTGCTTCTCGCGCGGCTTCCGCCAGGCGATGACATTGGCTTCCAGCGCGCCGCCGGTGGTGTCATTGCGCCACTGGCCGTTGACGAAGCGGCAGGCGAACGGCAGCTGATACGTTCCGCTATGATCCTCACAAAGTACTTCCACGCGCTGTTCCGGCGCAGGTTCGCCATTGCCGTCGAATTGCGCCAACCGTTTTTCGCGCGTTGCCATGCGATCTGTCTCCACTGCCCAAGGTCGAGCCAAAAGGGATCGAACCAAACAAGTTCCGAAGGCCCCCGTCCCCACGAGTAGTCCCGTAATGGGTGAAGCACACCGCTTGAATGCGGTTTCAGTGTGGTATGTCTGCCTCGCTTTCAGCGTCGCGAGCACAAAACTGTGAATGACGCATTTGCCTGGAGACGCCGATGACCGCTCGTTTTGTTCTCGCCTTGCTGGCACCGCTCGCACTCGGCGTCGCCGGAACCGCGCATGCGCAGGACGTTCCCGGCATCGAGATCTGCACCGTCGAGAAAACCATGGAGCGGCGCACCAGCTGTCTGCAGAGCAATGTCGACTTCCTGCAGAAGACGATCAACAAGCTCACGTCGGATCATCAGCAGAAGCTCGACGCCGCCAACCGACAGATCGCGAGCTTGCAGAGTTCGGTCGCGAGCTTGCAGAAGCTCGTCACCGATCTGCAAACAGCGCAGGTCAAGCTGACCGAGGATCTGAAGAAGAAAGCCGACGCGCCGCCGGCGAAGGATGCCGCGCCGGCTGCGAAGGACGGGACGAAGTAGGAAATCGTCATTGCGAGCGAAGCGAGGCAATCCATCCCACCGCGCGTGCGGAACGATGGATTGATTCGTCGCTTCGCTCCTCGCAATGACAGGGTCTCAGCTACGCCACCCGATACTGCTCCATCACGTCGCGATCCGGCTCGTAGCCGAGGCCGGGTCCCTGCGGCACGGCGACATGGCCGTTGGCGTCGACGTCGATGCGGTCGCCCCACAGGCAGGCGGGACGCTTCATGAAGAACACCTCGATCAGCCCGGCGTCGCGGATCGCCATCAGATGCAGCGTGGCGAGGAAGCCCGGCCCGAAATAGGGCGAGTGCGGAATCACCTGGACGCCGAACTCGTCGGCGAGGACGGCCACCCTCAGAAATTCGGTGATGCCGCCGACCTTGATCACGGAGGGCTGCGCGTGACTGACCGCGCCCGCGGTCATCATCTGGCGGAATTGATGCACGGTGCAGGCGTTCTCGCCGGCCGCGATATCGAGCCGGCCTTCTCTGCGCACCTCGGCGAGCGTCGCAAAATCCTCCGGCGGCCAGACCGGCTCCTCCAGGAACAGCGGCGCGGCCTGCTTGCAGTCGCGCGCGAACTGGATCGCCGCGGGTCCGTCCAGCGGGCAGTTCATGTCGACCATCAGTGGCACGTCGGGGCCGATCGCCTCGCGCGCGGCGGTGACCGCAGGCACGGTGGTCTCGTGCAGCTTGATCGCCGAATAGCCCAGCTTGATCGCCTTCTTGCATTCGGCGGCGATATGCGCCGGATTGCCGATCCGCATCAGGCTCGCATAGGCCGGGATCGTGCTGCGCTTCGCGCCGCCGATCAGTTGATGCAGCGGCACGCCCTTCACCTTGCCGGCGAGATCCCATAGCGCGATGTCGAGCGCCGAGATCGCAAACATCGTGATGCCGTAGCGGCCGAACAGATGCAGGTTGCGCTGGATCTGCTCCATCGCGGCGGGGATGCTGGCGGCGTCGGGCACCTCGAGGCCGCGCGCCTGCGGTGCGATCATCTCGGCCACCGCCGTGCAACTCGTCTTCGGGCAGACATAGGCGAACGCATCGCCCCAGCCGGTGAGGCCGGCATCGGTCGAAACCTCGACCAGCACCATGTCGAGCGCCGAGATCGCGGAAGCTCCCTGGCGGAAGCTCGCGGGCCCGGCGTCGTAGGGAATGCGGATATGGTAGGCGCGGACGTCGGTGATTTTCATTGTTGTTGTCCTTCCGATCGCAGGATGTGCCTGGAATTCGTGGTGGCCGGACACTTGAGCTTGAAGAACGGCGGCGCTTCGGCTGGTCTGGGTTCCGGTCATCGCAAATCTTGCTCGTAACGAGTCTTGCTTGCGACAAGTCTTGCTCGTGAATCATGTCGAAGACGTGGATGCCCGGCGCACGGCCGGGCATCACGAACCGCAAAGTTGTGGAGGAAAGCCCTCAACTGCTCTTCTCGCCGCTCATGATGGGGCCGAACCGCTCCCAGCTCTCGCCCTTGAAGCGCATCATCTGCAACTGCTCGATCGGCGCATAGTCGTCCGGCCCGGTCTTGATCTTGGTGCCGGGCAGATAGATGCCGATCTCGAGGTTGAGGCTAGCCGCCTGCTTCATCAGGTTCTCGCGGGTGAGATTGTCGCCGCATTGCCGCAGCACCTGCTCGAGCCCCTTGGCGACACCATAGCCGAATACGGTGGCGGCGTCGTCGAGGTCGCCTTCGGGATACCACTTGGTCATGAAGGCGCGCCACTCGGTCATCGCCGGATCGTTCTTCCACTCGGCATCCTTGGGGTCCTTGAGATACGCCGTGGACAGCACGCCCTGGCTCGCTTCATAGCCGGCCGGCTTCATCACGCCACCGATCGAGCCGGAGACGTTGGTCAGGAACTGTACCGGATGCCAGTCGAGCTCGGCGGCTTTCTTGATCGCCTGCGCCGCGAATTTCGGCGTTGCAATGTTGACGAAGATGTCGGGGTTGGCGCCCTTGATCTGCACGATCTGCGAATCCACCGTCGGTGACGAAGTCTCGTAGGAGGATTCGACGACGATCAGCTTCTTGGCCTGGTCGCCGAGCCCGTCATGCAGGCCGATCAGATAGTCCTTGCCGAAATCGTCGTTCTGATAGAGCACGCCGATGGTCTTGCCCGGATAGTTCTGCAGAATGTACTTGGCATAGATGCGCGCTTCGACCTGGTAGCTCGGCTGCCAGCCCATGGTCCACGGGAAGTTCTTCGGATCATTCCACTTGGCCGCGCCGGTGGAGACGAACAGCTGCGGCACCTTCTTGGCGTTCATGTATTTCTGGATCGCGGTATTGCCCGGCGTGCCCAGCGGATTGAAGATCAGGAGCACCTCGTCGCTTTCGACCAGCTTGCGGGCCTGCTCGACCATCTTCGGCGGCGAGTAGGCGTCATCGTAGGAGATGAAGTTGACCTTGCGGCCGTTGATGCCGCCTTCGCTGTTGAGCTTGTTGAAATAGGCGGCTTCGGTCTTGCCGATCGTGGCGTAGGCCGACGCCGGACCGGAATAGGGCATGATGTTGCCGACCTTGATCTCGGTGTCGGTTGCGCCCGGATCGTATTTCTTCTGCGCGTTGGCGGCGCTGGCGACGGCGATGGTCAAAAGCCCCGCAAGCGCCGCTGATTTGACGCAGTTGGCATAGCTCAAGCGTTGGTGGTGCATCATTGTCCTCCCTGACATGCTGGCCGCGGCTCTTGCAGTCTTGATTATCGGGCAGCTTGATGAGCCGTCGGATCGATGCGTTGGCGAGTATGCACGATTGCAACATTGTTGCCAGCGACGGCTTTGCGGGTAAATTTCCGTGGAGCGGAACCGCGGTTTCGCCGTCGGGCAGCAAGGACTGTCAAATGCCGCGCGCGGCAGCCGTGCATGATGCCCGAGCTTTGCAGGAAAGCCGTCATCCATGAATCCAGCCCAGAAGGCGCTCTGGTATATCGAAAGCCATCTCGGCGCGCCGCTGACGCTCGACGAGATTGCCGCCGTAGCCGGCGTCTCGCGCTTCCATCTGGTACGGGCGTTCGCGGAGGCGACCGGGTTCTCGGTGATGCGTTATGTGCGGGCCCGGCGGCTCAGCGAAGCCGCGCGCCAACTCGCGGCCGGTGCGCCCGATATTCTCAGCCTCGCGCTGGATGCGGATTACGGCTCCCACGAAGCATTCACCCGCGCGTTTCGCGACCATTTCGGCGTCACGCCCGAGACGGTGCGCGCGACAACGTGTCTGACGACACTCAATCTCCAGGAGCCGATCACCATGATCTCGACAGCTCTCGACCACATCGATCCGCCGCGCATCGCCACCGGGAAGGCGTTCCTCGTCGCCGGCATCGGCGAGCGTTACAACCACGGCAATGGCAGCGATGCCGGCATTCCGAACCAGTGGCAGAGTTTCCACCAGCAATGTGTGCATATTCCCCGTCAGATCGGCAATGTCGCCTATGGCGTCTGCTGCAACGGCGATGATGCCGGCAATTTCGATTACATCGCCGGCGTCGAGGTCGCCGATTTCTCCGACCTGCCGCGCGAGTTCGCGCGCGTCCGGATTCCCGAGCAGAAATACGTCGTGTTCACCCACGCCGACCACATCTCGACCATCCGCCGCACCGTCAACACGATCTGGAATCGCTGGCTGCCGCAATCCGGCATGAAGGTCGCGGACGCGCCGAACTTCGAGCGCTACGACGAGAAGTTCGATGCGAGTACCGGCAATGGCGGGCTGGAGATCTGGGTGCCGGTGAAGGAGTAGCGGGCGCCGGTGCAGCAAACCCTGGTGTCGCCCCCGCGAAAGCAGGGACCCATGACCACCGATGCTTGTTATTTGCGTGACGCTAGAATGACGAGACCCACCTACAACTCTCGCCGCGGAGTATGGGTCCCTGCTTTCGCACTAGGGCATTTACACATCTCTTCGAGGCTAGAAAACCGACTCATCATCAAGGGGTTAGCTACTAGGCGAGAGCCGAAATCGGCGGGCGCAACCCTAGTGCAGATGAGTAAGTTCTCTGCGGTTTTCGGCCAACTCTTTGAGAAGACTCCGGAAAGACTGCGGAGGATATGTATATACGCTAGTGCTTTCGCAGGGACGACACCGTCGATCGTGCCGACGTTGTTGGGTGAGCCATACACCTGAGTTGCCCGGGCCAACAAACTCGATGTCGTCCTGGCGAATGCCAGGACCCATTACCCCAAATGGCAATTGTTGCGCGACGCCGGGGCCGCGATCTCTTTCACCATCAAATTCGGTGGCCATGGGTCTTGGCTTGCGCCAGGACGACAAATATTTTGCGACGGGCGGTGCAACAAACTGGGTGTCGTCCCTGCGAAAGCACTAGGCGGTGTGGACAGTTATCGCAGCCATAGGACGATGGCTGCGAGAGTGATGACGGCAAGGTAATTTCGGGCGGTCTTTTCGAAGCGGGTTGCGACGCGGCGGAATTGCTTGAGCTTTGAGAAGCAGCATTCGACGAGATGGCGCTGGGCATAGAGATGCTTGTCGAGCGGATACTTGAGCGCGCGTGACGGGTTGTTGGGGATGACGGCGAGCGCGCCCTTGGCTGCAATGTCCTGGCGCAGGTGATCGGCGTCATAAGCCGTATCGGCCATGAAAACCTCGGCAGGCAATCCCTCGATCAATGTGGCGGCTTGCGGTGCATCGCCCTTCTGGCCTGCGGTGATCGTGAACCGTACCGGACATCCCAAGCCGCGAACGGCCATATGTATCTTGGTGCTCAGGCCGCCGCGCGAACGGCCAAGCGCCTGATCTTCAGACCCCCTTTTTTGGCCCCGGCAGCATGCTGATGGGCTCGAACAATGGTGGAATCGACAATCAGATATTCGAAGTCCGGATCGTCGGACATTGCCTCGAAGATCCGCCACCAGACGCCTTTGGCACTCCATCGGCTGAAGCGCCGGAACGCGCTGTTCCAATCCCC
Organism: Bradyrhizobium sp. USDA 3315; assembly: GCF_054056795.1. Taxonomy (NCBI): domain Bacteria; kingdom Pseudomonadati; phylum Pseudomonadota; class Alphaproteobacteria; order Hyphomicrobiales; family Nitrobacteraceae; genus Bradyrhizobium; species Bradyrhizobium sp. USDA 3315. Next base: position 4,368,709 of record NZ_JBSRYP010000001.1, read on the forward strand.
GAACGCTTCCGGAAGATCACGCCAGGGAGAGCCCGTGCGAACGATCCACAGCACACCTTCCACGAACATCCGATTGTCGCGCCCGGTCGAGCCCTTCTGGTCAGGCCGGCCTATGATCAGCGGCGCCATCCGCTCCCAAGCCGCATCGCTCAACACCAGACGATCCATCACACCCAAGACTGCCTCCCAAAAGCAGCCTTGAATCTGATTTGCTCCTAAAAGGGAATCCTTAGAGTCCACACCGCCTAGGGGATGCACACATTTCTGAGGCTCCATCCGAGAGCGACGGCGCGGAAGTAATCGAGACCGTTTTTGAAGGTGATGGGGCCTGGTGGCTTGGAGGACGGATAGCCGTCCCATCCTCCAATGCGGCCGATAATCCAGGCCGCCCAGGCAAGACGATCGGACGGATGCGGGTTCTTCAGTCGTCTGTTCCTGGCTTCAAGCTGCTGATTGAGGGCGGTCAACGCATCGATCTCGCTGGGATTGAAGGCAACGTGAAGCGACTGCTGGCTCCCGTTGCGCGCTTGCAGGAGCTGGATGGTGATGATCGCGGCCTTGGCAGCGATGGCAACCAATTTGAGAAGCCGGCCGGCGGTGCCGATCTGGCTATCCTCGAGCTTGAAGCCCTGCGTCTTGAGGACGCGGAAGAACTGCTCGATGATCCAGCGCTGCTTGTACCAGGCGACAATGCGCCAGGCATCGTCTGAACTGGTGACCTCGTGAGAGGTGAGAAGACGCCAGTGCAACGGCTCGACGTTGGGATCGGCATTGATCTCGCGGACGTCAACGATGGCCAGATGCAGGCTTTTCGGCAAATGGCGCAGGAACTTGCTTTGCGGCCGGGCCAGCTCGATTGCGCCGAAGCGAAGTTCGAGGTCCATCGGACGTGCAGGCCGCCCCGCACGCGCAGGCAACTCGATGATGCGACGCTCTACCGCCGTCATGGCGTCGATCGCCGCATACAAACCCGTCGTGTCGGCCAGCTTGCGATCATGCATGCTGCGGGCGATCACGCGGTAGTCTTGCTCGGCTGCGCTGGCATAAAGAGCAAAGATGTCGCTCTCGCGGTCACCAAGCAGGGTCACCATTGCAGCACCGGTAAGCAGCGGCTTGGCCGCAAGGGCGGTGGCAATCCAGCGCTGCGATTCCTTGTCCGACAGGTCGCGGCTGTCATGCGAGACGCTCCGAGGGCCTTCACGCGTCCACACCTCGCCGCTCAAAAGTCCCAGGCAGGTGCCATTGTCCGCATCCACCGCCAGCATCGGGTGCAGCAGCACGCCGTGGTGATTGCCCTTGCCGATCTCCCCGAGCCCGCGCCGGCGTTGCGGCGTGGTGTTGAAGTGGATCTCGCTGGTGTCCTGGATCGCCAAAACATGGCGGCCTGTAACCGCCGCAGCCGTGCTTTCGCTCCAGCTTTCGATGATGCGCTCCTTCGTCACCTTGGAGTTACCGAGAAAGCGGTTGAACCGCACCTCCAGCGCGCGGTCTCCCTTGGAAAGCCGCCGAAGGCATACATCCTTGCCCGCGACCATGCGTCCGATGAGCGCCGCCCCCCTTTATCGAGACGACCATCCTCGAACCGGCCCAACGTCCAGTCAATCCGCGACAACATGCTGGCACCTCCGCCCAAGCCGAAGTGCCGTAATAGAAGTCACCGAGACCCCCGATTCTGGAATCCCCAATCTCTGATCCGAGTCAATCCGTCGCACCAGATGTGTGCATCCCCTAGTGCGAAAGCAGGGACCCATAACCGCCGATGCTGCTTATTGTGCGATGTTGGAACGACGAGTCCCCGTCACAACTTCGGCCGCAGAGCATGGATCCCTACTTCGCAGGGACGACACCGTCTTGTTGTTCGCGAGTGCCTAGATCAATGAGAGCGCGCCAGGCAGAACGCGACGACCTCTTCCAGCGCGGTCTTCATCGGCGAGGGTGGGAACAGCGCCAGCGCGTCGACCGCCATCGCGCCGTAGTGCTGGGCGCGGCTGATGGTGTCTTCCAGGGCGCGGTGCTTGGTCATCAGCCCGATCGCGTGATCGAGGTCGGCCGACCCGATCTCGCCGCGCTCCAGCGCGCGGATCCAGAACTTGCGTTCGGTATCATTGCCGCGGCGGAAGGCGAGCACCACCGGGAGCGTGATCTTGCCCTCGCGGAAATCGTCGCCGACATTCTTGCCGAGTTTTGCGGATTTGCCGCCATAGTCGAGCACGTCGTCGACGAGCTGGAAGGCGATGCCGAGATTCATGCCGACCGAGCGGCACGCGGTCTGCTCGGCCTTCGGACGGTTGGCGATCACGGGGCCGACCTCGCAGGCGGCGGCGAACAGCTCCGCGGTCTTGCCGCGGATCACCGCGAGATATTCGTCCTCGGTGGTCGCGGTGTTCTTGGCGGCGGCAAGCTGCATCACCTCGCCCTCGGCGATGGTGGCGGCGGCGGCGGAGAGGATGTCGAGTGCGCGGAGCGAGCCGACCTCGACCATCATCCGGAACGCCTGGCCGAGCAGGAAGTCGCCGACCAGCACGCTGGCCTCGTTGCCCCACAGCATCCGCGCGGACAATTTGCCGCGGCGCAGCTCGCTCTCGTCGACCACGTCGTCATGCAGCAGGGTCGCGGTGTGCATGAACTCAACCGCGGCGGCGAGCTTGATATGGCCGTCGCCGGAATAGTCCGCGAGCTGGGCCATTGCCAGCGTCAGCATCGGGCGCAACCGCTTGCCCCCGGAGGAGATCAGGTGATTGGCGACCTCGGGGATCATGGTGACCTCGGAGCCGGTCCGCGAAAGGATCGTCGCGTTGACGCGCTCCATGTCGGCGGCGAGAAGTCCCACCAGCCCGTCGATCGAAGCATTGGACGGGCTTTCGAAGGGTACAATAACCGCCACGCTGGTCTCCAATTTTGCCGAATACGCACTATGCTCAGCTATAACAATAGAAACTGAGCGGTGCAGCGGCAAGGCCATCAAGTTATTGACATGTGGCGCAAGTGCCGCACTGCCGGGGCGACAGGAGAGCGTATTTTGCGGGAATTGGTACGGACCAATGACATGGTGCTGGTCTCCGCCATCGGCGCGCTGCTCGACAGCGCTAACATCCATCATCTGGTGCTGGACCAGAACATGAGCATCATCGAGGGCTCGCTCGGCGTGCTGCCGCGGCGGATCCTGGTGCATGAGGACGACAACCACGAGGCCCGCCAGCTCCTGACCGATGCCGGCCTCGGCCACGAATTGCGGGCCGATGACTAGAGCGTTTTCGAGCGAAATGGGCCCCGGTTCGCGTGAAGAAAACGCGTCAAAAAGCGAGTCTCCGGCCGCCGGGATCACCGAAGACGGATTTCTCGGTGGCCAATTGCGCCTGCGGCAACCCCGCAGCGGCCACCGCGCCGGCCATGACGCGATCCTGCTCGCCGCGGCGACGCCGGCTCGATCAGGCGACCGCGTCGTCGATCTCGGCTCCGGCGTCGGCGCGGCCGGGCTGGCGGTGGCGCGGCGGGTGAGGGGGATCGATCTCGTCCTGGTCGAAATCGACCCGGCCCTGGCCGAGCTTGCGCGGAATAATGCCGCCACCAACGCGATCATGGCGAAGGTGATCGTGCTTGATGTCGAAGCCGGCGCCGCAGCCTTCGATGATGCCGGCCTCGGGCCGGATAGCGCCGACGTCGTGCTGATGAACCCGCCGTTCAACGATCCGTCGCGGCACCGCGCCTCGCCGGACGGTGTGCGCGAGCGCGCCCATGTCGCGAGCGCGACCACGCTGGCCGGCTGGGTTCACGCGGCGCGGCGGATTCTCAAGTCGAACGGGCAGCTTGCGCTGATCTGGCGGACCGACGGCATTGCCGAGGTGCTGGCTGCGCTGGACCGTGGTTTTGGCAGTGTCGAGATCCTGCCCGTTCACGGCGACGGGGCGTCGCCGGCGATCCGAATCCTGGTGCGGGCGACCAAGGGCGGCCGGGCGCCGACGCGGCTGCATGCCGCACTGCTGCTCAATGAAGAGTCAGGCGTGCCCAATAAATGGGTGCAGGAGATTCTGGCCGGGAAGGGGGATTTGCCGCTGGCGCGGCGCTAAAAAGATCATGCTCGAACAAGAAGCCAAGGCGCGATGGCATTGCGCTTTAGCGGGCAGGCATGCTGCCCACGTCGTCAGAGGCACTAAATCACTGCGAAGCCGTTTCCGACTGGCGGTCCGGCGTGGACGTGAAGTGGATCGCCGCCAGGAGTGTACCGATCAGCAAAATCAGCAGATAGATTTTCATGAGTCCCTCTCCGCCCGCGCATTGCAGCCCCAATGACAAAATGCAAAACGCGTTCCACGGATTCCAATGACAGTGGCGTGATAAAAAGTGGTTAATTCGAGGTAACGGCATGAGTGAACAAATAAGTGATCACGCTGGACGTTCGGGACTGCTCGAACGCGTGCAGGCAGTGTTGCCGGCGCGCTTCAGGCGCGGCGCGGCCGTCGTGCCGGTGGTGCGGCTGGCAGGCGTGATCGGCGCGGTGACGCCGTTGCGGCCCGGCATGACACTCTCCGGCGTCGCCAAGATGCTGGAGCGCGCCTTTGGCACGCGGAATGCCAAGGCGGTAGCGCTGGTGATCAATTCGCCGGGCGGCTCGCCGGTGCAGTCGCGGCAGATCTATCTGCGCATCCGGCAACTCGCCGCCGAGAAGAAGCTGCCGGTGCTGGTGTTCGTCGAGGACGTCGCGGCGTCCGGCGGCTACATGATCGCCTGCGCGGGCGACGAGATCTATTGCGACCCGTCCTCGATCCTGGGCTCGATCGGCGTGGTCGGCGGCAGCTTTGGCCTGGAGGGGCTGATCAAGAAGATCGGGGTCGAGCGCCGGCTGTATACGGCGGGGAGCCACAAGGCGATGCTCGATCCGTTCCTTCCCGAGAACCCGGACGACGTTGCCCGGCTGAAGGCGATCCAGCGCGAGATCCATGCGATCTTCATCGCGCTGGTGAAGCAGAGCCGCGGCAGCCGCCTCAAGGGCGCCGACGACATGCTGTTTACCGGTGAATACTGGGCCGGCGATACCGCGATCGGTCTCGGGCTCGCCGACGGCATCGGCGACATCCGCTCCACGCTACGGGCCCGCTATGGCGACAAGGTGCTGACCCCGGTGATTGCGCCGGCCAGCGGCTTGCTGTCCGGCCTGCTCGGCCGGCGGGCGCCGGGGGCAGGGTCGCTGGCGGCGCTGGACGGGCTGGCCGCGCTGCCGGACGAGGTGATCTCGGCGCTGGAAACCCGGGCGATTTGGGCCAGATTCGGGCTGTGAACACAGGGATGTGAGCGCGCCATTTAGCCCCAAAACCGCGATTGCGGCGCAGGCCGCCTTGCGCGAGAATGCCTGTCGTTGGGGGCCTGACAGACGTGAACGACAAGGATCGACCGATGCCGCCGCTGATTGCATTCGCAGGCGTCTTGGGAAGCCTGGCCGTGGTCCGCTGGGCGTACAAGACGGCCGTCCGGATCAACCAGGAACTCGAAGAGGCGCGATTGTCCCGCGTGGCCGAGGCCACCCGCGCGGGCGAAATCAAGACCCTGCGCCGCGACCCCGTGACCGGGGCCTATCGCCCGGGCTAGGGCTTGGATCTCCCTCGCCCCGCTCTTGCGGGGAGAGGGGCTGTTTCCGCAGATTCGAAAGACCTAAGTTCGCGGAGAGTCCCCCTCACCCGAAATGCGCGCTGCGCGCGAATTTCGACCTCTCCCCGCAAGCGGGGCGAGGTGCAGAAACATCCTCCATCGCCTTGATTCCATTGGCTGCCGCCGATACGGTCCCGCGCGCCTCACACCCCCTCGCGAGATCGATTCCAACGATGGATGCCCTGCCTGACCACATGCGCCCGGAACGTTCGTTCCAGGGCTTCATCCTGGCCCTCCAGCGGTTCTGGGCGGAGCAGGGGTGCGTCATCCTGCAGCCCTACGACATGGAAATGGGCGCCGGCACCTTCCATCCCGCGACCACGCTGCGCGCGCTGGGGCCCAAGCCCTGGAACGCGGCCTATGTGCAGCCCTCGCGGCGGCCCAAGGACGGTCGCTACGGCGAAAACCCCAACCGCCTCCAGCACTACTACCAGTTCCAGGTGATCATGAAGCCGTCGCCGCCGAACCTTCAGGACCTGTACCTGAAGTCGCTGGCCGCGATCGGGATCGACGCCGCCGTCCATGACATCCGCTTCGTCGAGGACGACTGGGAAAGCCCGACGCTCGGCGCCTGGGGCCTCGGCTGGGAATGCTGGTGCGACGGCATGGAAGTGTCGCAGTTCACCTACTTCCAGCAGGTCGCCGGCGTCGAATGCGCGCCGGTCGCGGGCGAGCTTACTTACGGACTCGAGCGGCTCGCGATGTATGTGCAGGGCGTCGACCGCGTCTACGACCTCAACTTCAACGGCCGCGAGGGCGCCGAGAAGGTCACCTATGGCGATGTTTTCCTGCAGGCCGAGCAGGAATATTCGCGACACAATTTCGAGCACGCCGACACCGCGATGCTGTTCGAGCAGTTCAGGATGGCCGAGGACGCCTGCCGCAAATATCTCGCCGCCGGCTGGCGTGAGGGTGGGAATCAAAAGGAACATCTGATGGCCTTGCCGGCCTACGACCAGTGCATCAAGGCGAGCCACGTGTTCAACCTGCTCGACGCCCGCGGCGTTATCTCGGTGACGGAGCGGCAGAGCTACATCGCCCGCGTGCGCGACCTGGCGAAGGCCTGCGGCGAGGCATGGATCCACACTGAAACGGGCAGGGCGGTCTGATGCCCGATCTTCTCCTCGAACTGTTCTCCGAAGAAATTCCCGCGCGCATGCAGGCGAAAGCGGCCGACGATCTGCGCCGCATGGTGACCGACAAGCTGGTCGCTGAAGGCCTGGTGTACGAGGGCGCCAAGGCGTTCGCAACCCCGCGCCGTCTTGCGCTCACCGTGCACGGCATCCCCGCGCGCCAGCCCGACCTGAAGACCGAACGTCGCGGCCCGAAGATCGGCGCCCCCGATGCGGCGGTGCAGGGCTTTCTGAAAGCGACCGGTCTCACGTCGCTGGAAGAGGCAAAGATCCAGAAAGACGCGAAGGGCGACTTCTACATCGCGCTGATCGAAAAGCCCGGCCGCGCTGCGATCGACGTGATCGCGGAGATGCTGCCGGTGATCATCCGGACCTTCCCCTGGCCGAAATCGATGCGCTGGGGCGCGCGCTCGGCGAAATCAGGCTCGCTCACCTGGGTGCGCCCGCTGCACGCCATCACCGCGACCTTCGGTCTGGAGACCGAGGAGCCCGACATCGTCAAGTTCTCCGTCGACGGCATCGAGGCCGGGCAGAGCACCTATGGCCATCGCTTCATGGCGCCGGGTGCGATCTCCGTGCGCCGCTTCGAGGATTACGAGGCCAAGCTGAAGGCCGCGAAGGTGATCCTCGATCCGCAGGCGCGCAAGGACATCATCCTCGAGGACGCCAAGGAACTGGCGTTCGCGCAGGGCCTCGAACTGGTCGAGGACCAGGTGCTGGTCGATGAGGTCTCGGGCCTCGTCGAATGGCCGGTGGTGATGATGGGATCGTTCGAGAAGGAATTCCTGTCGATCCCGGATGAAGTGATCCGCGCCACCATCCGCAACAACCAGAAGTGCTTCGTGGTCAGGGATCCCAAGACGGGCAAGCTGACCAACAAGTTCGTGCTGACCGCCAATATCGAGGCGCCCGACGGCGGCAAGACCATCGTCGCCGGCAATGAGCGCGTGATCCGTCCGCGGCTGTCCGACGCAAAATTCTTCTTCGAGACCGATCTGAAGACCAAGCTGGAAGACCGGCTGCCGAAGTTCGAGCAGATCGTGTTCCACGAGAAGCTCGGCACCCAGGCGGAGCGCATCAAGCGGATCGAGCGGCTCGCCGCCGAGATCGCGCCGCTGGTCGGCGCCGACGTCGCGAAGACCAGGCGCGCCGCGCGCCTCGCGAAAGCCGATTTGCTGACCGAAGTGGTCGGCGAATTCCCGGAGTTGCAGGGCCTGATGGGCAAGTACTACGCGCTGGCGCAGGGCGAGGATGCGTCCGTCGCCGCCGCGAGCGAGGACCACTGGAAGCCGCAGGGGCCGACCGATCGCGTGCCGACCGATCCGGTCAGCGTCGCGGTCGCGCTGGCGGACAAGCTGGACACGCTCGCCGGATTCTGGGCGATCGATGAGAAGCCGACGGGTTCGAAGGACCCGTTCGCGCTGCGCCGGGCAGCGCTCGGCGCGATCAGGCTGATCGTCGAGAATACGCTGCGCCTGCCGATCCTGAAGACGGCCAAATCCGCGTTGCTCGGATTGTCGCTCAAGGCCGATGCCGAAACGCTGCCGAACGATCTGCTAGCCTTCTTTGCCGACCGCCTGAAGGTCCAGCTGCGCGATCAGGGCGCGCGCCACGATCTCGTCGATGCCGTGTTCTCGCTTGGTGGCCAGGACGATCTGCTGCTCGTCGTCCGGCGCGTCGAGGCGCTCGGCAAATTCCTCGACAGCGACGACGGCAAAAACCTGCTCGCTGGCACGAAACGCGCCAGCAACATTCTCGCGATCGAGGAGAAGAGGGACAAGCGGACCTTCGACGGCGCGCCTGACGCCGCGCTCTACAAGCTCGACGAAGAGAAGACGCTGGCCAAGGCGATCGACCAGGTGAAGGCCGAAGCGTCCGCCGCCGTCGCCAAGGAAGACTTCGCCGCCGCGATGAGCGCGATGGCCAAGCTGCGTCCGGCGGTCGATGCGTTCTTCGACAAGGTCAAGGTCAACGACGACGATCCGAAGGTGCGCGAAAACCGTCTGAAGCTGCTCAACGAGATCCGGGCCGCGACGCGCGCGGTAGCGGATTTCTCCCGGATCGAGGGCTGATCGATGGACCGCGCAACGCTCGCCGCTTACGACAAGGATGCGGCGGCGTTTGCGCAGGACTGGCACGACCAGCCGGCGCCGGTCGATCTGCGAGAAATCGTCGCGCGCTTCTTCATCAAGGGCGGCGCAACCGCCGATATCGGCTGCGGCAGCGGCCGCGAGGTGGCCTGGCTCAATGCCCACGGCTTTCCGGCCAAAGGCTATGACGCCTCCGAGGGTCTGCTCGCGGAGGCCCGCGCCCGCTATCCGGCGCTGCGCTTTGCCCGCGCCGAACTGCCCGATCTGTCGGGCATCGCGGCCGGCAGCTTCGACAATGTGCTGTGCGAGACCGTGATCATGCATCTCGACCACGCGCTGATCGCGCCGTCGGTGCGCCGCATGTTCGATATCGTGAAGCCCGGCGGCATCTTCTATCTGAGCTGGCGCGTCACCGCGGGTGATGATGCGCGCGATGCGCATGGCCGGCTTTACGCGGCGTTCGATACCGCGCTGGTGCGGACCGAACTTGCAGCGGCCGAATTGCTGCTCGACGCTGAGGTCGTCAGTGCCTCGTCCGGCAAGGTCATTCACCGGCTGGTCGCCAGCAAGGGCAGGCGATGATGGCGCGGGTCGCGACATGCGCCTGCGGACGGCTCCGCGTCACCTGTCAGGGCGAGCCCACCACAGTAGCGCTGTGTCATTGCCTGGAGTGTCAGAAGCGAACCGGCAGCACCTATGGCGTCGCGGCGTTCTTTCCGCGCGCTGACGTCGAGCCGCAGGGCGAGGCGCGCGAATACAGCCGCATCGGCGGCAGTGGATCTGCCGTGGTGTTTCATTTCTGCCCGAATTGCGGATCGTCGGTCTATTGGGAGCCCGGTCGCGCGCCGGACCTGATCGGCGTTGCGGTCGGCGCCTTCGCGGACCCCGATTTTCCCGCACCGTCGCAATCGGTCTTCACGCAGCGCCGCCACGCCTGGGTCGTCGACAAATAGACCACCGCCGCAGCGATCTGCGTCGCGCTGGAAATATTTCGACACAATTTGCAATTTGTTAACCATGCCCTGCGAAGGTCCTGACGAAGCAACGATTTCTTAAGACATCGCCCCTCGCGCCAATGCAGGGACCGCCCGATGACCTCGATCGGCACCACGCCCAATCCCTACGCCCAATATGGTTCGGCCTATGCGCGGGCAGCAGCGACGCCCTCGCTGGCGGCGACCTTGTCGGGCGACGGCACCGCCGGCGATCTGTCGGCGTCCTCGACATCCAACGCCGCAACCAACCTCACGCTGTCGGACGCCGCCCGCGCGCAGCTCGCCAAGGCGCCGCTGCCGGATTTCGCAAGCGTCACCAGCGATGCACGTATCACGCTCGACCGGCTCTACACGGTCGCCGGCGTCAAGGCACCGATCGTCGACGGCAAGACCACCATCGATCTCTCGACGCTGGACCGTCGCTCGCTGTTTGCGATCTCAACCAACAATGGCGGCAAGTTCACCCCGGACGAGCAGGTGGTTGCGGCCACCGAGCTGAAGCAGCGCTTCGACAAGGCGATGGAGCCGTCGCTGGCGACCACGCGCCTGACCGGCGACTACAGCATCAGCTACAAGGCCGCGCTCGATTATCTCGATGGTGCGAGCGATGAGGAGAAGGCCACCGCAACCTGGGCCAGCCAGCGCGCCGCGGTGCTGAAGGGCTATCAGGCGACGCAGCAGGATCCGAGCACGGCGCCATCGGGAATTTCCGGCGATCCGATCGCGGCCGCGCTGGCGGGGACGGCGCCTCCCACAAAGAGCACGACGCGCGACTTCAGCAGCATCGCCAGCGACGTGCGCGCCTTCCTCGATCGGCAGAAGAGCGAGGCGGCGAAGAGCGGCAAGGAGCTGGTCTACGATTCCCGCCGCAAGACCGGACAGCTCGCCGACCTGTCCTCGCTTGACAACCGCTCGCTCTCGGCGATCTCGCTGAACCAGGACAAGAAGTTCTCCACCGAGGAGATCTTCGCGGCCAAGCAGGAACTCAATACGCGGACACGTCTCGCCGTGCTCGACGCGCTGAAGCAGAGCCAGACCGCCGGCGATCCGCGCCAGTTCAGCCTCGGCATCCTCAAGCAATATTCCTCGATGAGCGCGGAGGAGCGCCAGGCGGCCAACTGGACGCAGGATTTCCAGGACGCCGCGATCAAGAGCTACAAGTCGACCTCGACGTTGCTCTCGATCCTCAAGTCGTAACCCGGCACGGCATCAGAACGGAAGAGCCCCGCCCGGAGGGGAAACCGGGCGGGGCTTTCTGGTCCGGTCGATCCTCGCGCACATCCGCTTGCGCGGCGCCCGGACTGTCGTTCAGGCGATCGTGCTGACGTTGATCTAGTCGACCACCTGAACGATCCGTCGCGAACGCGGCTCGACCAGAACGGTCTCACCGTTCACGACGGTGTAACGATAGGGCGTCGCGCCGAACCGTTGCGGCACGTCGTAAGTGGTCACGCCGGCGTCCGGTAGCACTGTGCCGACCACGATGCGATCCGGAACCGTGTAGTTCGGCACGCGCTCGCGCACGATGTACTCGCGGAAGGCCGGACGCTGCTCGACAGTAATGCCCTCGTCATCATCGACTGCAACCGGCGGGCCACCGCGGACGACGCCAACGGTCTGGGCCTGTGCGGCAACAGCCGGCACCGTGATCGCGGCAGCAACCGCTGCAACGGCAAGTAATCTGTTTCGCATGGCTCGCTCCATTCTTTTTCGGTGCGCGCCAGCCATCGCCGATGCGCACGGCGAGCCAATGCATCGGCTGCGGTGATGTTCCGGAAAACCGCCGCCATATACGCGGCAATTTGGAGCAATTTTCGTGAGTTGCGGGAACTCGTCGGCGGGACCTGCGTCTTGATGTGGGAACTTCCCTCAGCGGATAAACTGCCGCTCGATTCGCTCCTCCAAGCAACCCCCGGAGAAAACTTCAATGACCATCACCGCTGGGCATCTACCTGCTATCGTGGCTCTGATCGCGGGCGTCCTGATCCTGATCATGCCGCGGCTCCTCAATTACATCGTCGCGATCTATCTGATCTTCGTCGGGCTCGTGGGGATGGGTCTGCTGCGCTGGCTGCACCTCTAGCGGGAAAGAGGGGTTTCGCGGCTTGCGCGGAACCCCTCAAAATGGTGTAAGGCGCGCATCTTCGACCCCTCCTTCCGGATTGTTGTCTGACATGGCCAAAGCCGTCGCGAAGTCCAAGAAAACTGCTGCGAAAACTGCCGAGAAAACAGCAGCGAAATCAAAGCCCTCCGCCGCAGCCCGCAAGGCCGCTCCGGCGCGCAAAGCACTGAAGAAGAGCGCCCCGAAGGCGGCGCCGAAAGCCGCCCCCAAATCGGCTGCAAAGCCCGCCGCAAAGCCCGCTGGCAAGGCGCCGGCGAAGGCCATTGCGAAGAAGGCGGCCCCGGCTGCGATCAAGGCCGGCAAGTGGGTCTATACGTTCGGCGACGGCAAGGCCGAGGGCCAGGCGACCTTGCGCAATCTGCTCGGCGGCAAGGGCGCCAACCTCGCGGAAATGGCCAATCTCGGCCTGCCGGTGCCTCCCGGCTTCACCATTCCGACCTCGGTCTGCACCTATTTCTACGAGCACGACAAGACGTATCCGAAGGAATTGAAAGCACAGGTTGAGAAGGCGCTCGACTATGTCGGCAAGCTGACCGGCAAGACTTTCGGCGACGCCAAGAACCCGCTGCTGGTCTCGGTCCGCTCGGGGGCGCGCGCCTCGATGCCGGGCATGATGGACACCGTGCTCAATCTCGGCCTCAACGACCGCACCGTCGAGGCGCTGGCCGAACTCTCCGGCGACCGCCGCTTCGCCTATGACAGCTATCGCCGCTTCATCACGATGTATTCGGACGTGGTGCTCGGCTTCGAGCATCATCACTTCGAGGACATCCTCGACACCTTCAAGGACGGCCAGGGCTATTCGCTCGATACCGACCTGACCGGCGACGACTGGGTCGAACTGGTCGGCAAGTACAAGGAAGCGGTTGCCAAGGAGACCGGTCACGACTTCCCGCAGGATCCGCACGATCAGCTGTGGGGCGCGATCGGCGCGGTGTTCTCATCCTGGATGAACGCCCGCGCGGTGACTTATCGCAAGCTGCACGACATTCCGGAATCCTGGGGCACCGCCGTCAATGTGCAGGCGATGGTGTTCGGCAACATGGGCGAGACCTCGGCCACCGGCGTCGCGTTCACCCGCAATCCCTCGACCGGCGAGAGCAAGCTTTACGGCGAGTTCCTCATCAACGCGCAGGGCGAGGACGTTGTCGCCGGTATCCGCACGCCGCAGGACATCACCGAGGAGGCGCGCCAGGAATCCGGCTCCGACAAGCTGTCGATGGAAGCCGCGATGCCGGTCGCGTTCAAGGAGCTGACGCGGATCTACACGCTGCTCGAGAAGCACTACCGCGACATGCAGGACATGGAGTTCACGGTCGAGCAGGGCAAGCTGTGGATGCTGCAGACCCGCGGCGGCAAGCGCACCGCGAAGGCGGCGCTGCGCATCGCGGTCGAACTCGCCAATGAAGGCCTGATCTCGCGCAAGGACGCGGTGACGCGGATCGATCCGGCCTCGCTCGACCAGCTGCTGCACCCGACCATCGATCCGGCCGCCAAGCGCGACGTGATCGCGACCGGCCTGCCGGCGTCGCCTGGTGCTGCCTCGGGCGAGATCGTGTTCTCGTCGGACGAAGCGGCCAAGCTGCAGGCCGACGGGCGCAAGGTCATCCTGGTCCGCATCGAGACCAGCCCGGAAGACATCCACGGCATGCACGCCGCGGAAGGCATCCTCACCACCCGCGGCGGCATGACCTCGCACGCGGCGGTGGTCGCGCGCGGCATGGGCAAGCCCTGCGTCTCCGGCTGCGGCACCATCCGCGTCGATTACGGCCGCGGCACCATGAGCGTGGGCTCGCGCACCTTCAAGACCGGCGACGTCATCACCATCGATGGCTCGGTCGGCCAGGTGCTGGCCGGCCGCATGCCGATGATCGAGCCGGAGCTGTCCGGCGAGTTCGGCACGCTGATGGGCTGGGCCGACGAGGTCCGCAAGCTCGGCGTTCGCGTCAACGGCGATACGCCAGACGACGCGCGCACCGCGGTGAAGTTCGGCGCCGAAGGCATCGGCCTCTGCCGCACCGAGCACATGTTCTTCGAGGAGACCCGCATCCGCACCGTGCGCGAGATGATCCTCTCCGAGGACGAGCAGTCGCGCCGCGCCGCGCTGTCGAAGCTGCTGCCGATGCAGCGCGCCGACTTCGTCGAGCTGTTCGAGATCATGCAGGGCCTGCCCGTCACGATCCGCTTGCTCGATCCGCCGCTGCACGAGTTCCTGCCGCACACCCAGGCCGAGATCGAGGAAGTGGCGCGTGCCATGAACACCGATCCGCGCAAGCTCGCCGACCGCGCCCGCGAACTCTCCGAGTTCAACCCGATGCTCGGTTTCCGCGGCTGCCGTCTTGCGATCGCCTACCCGGAGATCGCCGAGATGCAGGCGCGTGCGATCTTCGAGGCTGCCGTCGAAGCCGGCAAGCGCACCGGCAAGCCGGTCGGTCTCGAGGTGATGGTGCCGCTGATCGCGACCAAGGCCGAGTTCGATCTGGTCAAGGCGCGGATCGATGCGACAGCCAACGCGGTGATGAAGGAAACCGGCGTCAAGCTGAGCTACCAGGTCGGCACCATGATCGAGCTGCCGCGCGCCTGCCTGATGGCGGGCGAGGTGGCCGAGACCGCGGAGTTCTTCTCCTTCGGCACCAACGACCTGACGCAGACCACCTACGGCATCAGCCGCGACGACGCCGCGAGCTTCCTCGGCACCTATGTCGCCAAGGGCATCCTCGAGATCGATCCGTTCATCTCGGTCGATCGCGACGGCGTCGGCGAGCTCGTCAGGATCGGCGTCACCCGCGGCCGCAAGACGCGTCCGAACCTCAAGGTCGGCATCTGCGGCGAGCACGGCGGCGATCCCGCGTCGGTCGCGTTCTGCCACGAGGTCGGGCTCGATTACGTCTCGTGCTCGCCCTATCGCGTGCCGATCGCGCGTCTCGCCGCGGCGCAGGCCGCGCTCGGCAAGGAGATCGCCAGCCAGGCGTGAGCGATCTTACAGTTCAGAGAGTGCGATGGCCGGGACCAAGTCCCGGCCATTTTTGTTTGTTGAGGCAGCCTGAAAATATAGCGTCATTGCGAGCCAACGGGTCGCGCGAACGCGCGCCCGATGACAGGCTCCGCGAAGCAATCCATGTTTCCACTTGCCGAGCCATGGATTGCTTCGTCGCTGTCGCTCCTCGCAATGACGGCGGGTGGCTACCGTGCCTGCAACACTTTGTTCACCATCTCCGTTGACCTGTTGTTTACGACTTTCATGCGCCGCGCGTTTACCAAGGCGCGCAATGCAACGCGCGAAACATGCGCGATTGCTTGAGTGTAGCGCGCGAGCAACGCCGATTAACTCCGCGGCAACCTAAACGGTTTAGCAACGAGAAAGGTCGAATTGCGCGGATGTACCGCGTTCGATTGCACTCAGTAAGCGTTGCGTGAGCGTACGATGTTTGTGTCGCGTAACCAGCCGAAGGGCGCACGTCTTGCGCTCTTCGGTCTCGGTCTTGGCATCTTCGCACTGATGCCGACCGAGATCGGATATCAGGATATTGCCTCGCTCCTGGCCCGGCAGCCCGGCGTCGCCGAGCGCTGGCAGAAGCGCGTCTTCGCCTCCGCCGTCGGCTCAATCCAGGTCGCGACCTACAGCTTCGGCCGTCCGATCGGCACGTCCGCGCCGCAAGCGCCGCAAATCCTGCTCGCAAGACTGGACAGTTCGAACCTCGACATCACCGGAACGGTGACGCGCAATCCGATCACAGCCCCGCCGCCGCGCTACCAGGCATCCGATTTTCCCAAGGTCGATCGCACCATGAAGGGCGATCGCCTCGTCGTCCGGCGGCCCGATCAGGTCGAACCGGCGGAGCCTGCAAATACGGCGCCGGCGAACGAGGATCCGGCGACATCGAATTCGTCGGTCAAGGGCATGAAGACCGCGACCGCACCGGCCGACAGCGCGCCGCTCGATCCTGAATTGCAGGAGGCGCTGCGCGCGCCGCCCTTGCCGCAATATGCCAAGCCGTCGCCGCAGCAGAACGACGTGTCGCTCTCGCTCGAGGCCAGCCCGCTCGACGATCTGAAGCCCGCGCCCGCAAAGCCCGCTGCTGCGCCCGCCGATGCGGCGCGCGAGCGCGACCCGTTCGCATTCCAGACCGCCAGCCTGTTCTTCGGCTCGTCGCTCGGCACGCCGGAGAACCTCGAGCGCTGGCAGCCCGGCGAGGCGCCGGTTGTCGTACCGCCGGCAGCAACGCCCGATCCCGACATGAAGGTGATGGCGTCACTGCCGGTCGATGCCGACGGTCCGGTCAAGGCCGGCGAGATGGGCGAGAGCATCGCGCCGAAGGGCGAGGTCAATGCGGACGACCAGCACACCAAGACGCCGGCGGAGCGGCTCGGCCTGTTCGACGAGAAGTCGCGCGCCAAGTCGGAGAAGTGCCTCGCCGAGGCGGTCTATTTCGAAGCCCGCGGTGAAGCGGTGCGTGGCCAGATCGCGGTCGCCCAGGTGGTGCTGAATCGCGCCTTCTCCGGCAAATATCCGGAGACGGTGTGCGGCGTGGTCTACCAGAACAAGAATCGCCATTACGCCTGTCAGTTCACCTTCGCCTGCGACAACGTCGCTGACGTCGTCCGCGAGCCCGACATGTGGGACCGCGCCAGGAAGATCGCGAGGGCGATGCTCGACGGCGAATTGTGGCTGCCGGAAGTCGACCGCTCGACCCACTACCACGCCTATTGGGTGCGACCGTCTTGGGTCAGCGAGATGAAGAAGATGTACAAGTTCGGCGTCCACACCTTCTATCGCCCGCGCGCCTGGGGCGACGGCAGCGACGCGCCGAGCTGGGGCAACCCGGCCGAGACCGCCAAGATCTCGGCGGAGCTCGCCGAGGCCGCCCAGAGCTCGGCCGAGCAGGCCAGCGCCCGGCGATAGGGCCTTCTGCCTCCCGTTCCGCGGCCGGCGTGCCCCGGAATGACGGTCATCATCCTCTCCGATTCTGCAGAGCAGCCCTGCAGGCGAATATTTTTCTCCGGCCCCTCTTGGGGTTTTCATGCACCTGCATTAACTCCCCGTAACGTTCGGCGGGGCGGCTCCCCGCGCAGCAGTTGCGGGGGAAGACAAGATGGCCGTTACCACCGGGGATCTTCGACCGACGTCGGGCACGTGGCGCACGCCGCTTGTCATCATCGTCTGTGGCTGCGCGATTGCGCTGCTGAGCTTCGGGCCGCGCTCCAGCCTCGGCTTCTTCGTGCAGCCGATGAGCCATGAATTCACCTGGGGCCGCGACGTGTTCGGCCTCGCGCTGGCGCTGCAGAACCTGTTGTGGGGGCTCGGCCAGCCGATCGCCGGCGCGATTGCCGACCGCTTCGGGCTGCTGCGTGTGATGGTCGTCGGCGCACTGCTTTACGCCGCGGGCCTGCTCCTGATGCGTTACTCGGCGACGCCGCTCTCGCTCAACCTTGGCGCCGGCGTCTTGATCGGCTTCGGCCTGTCGGGCTCATCGTTCAACCTGGTGCTGTCGGCGTTCAGCAAGCTGCTGCCGCCCGCGCAGCGCGGCATCGCGCTCGGCGCCGGCACCGCCGCGGGCTCGTTCGGCCAATTCCTGTTCGCGCCGTTCGGCGTCGCGATGATCGACAATTTCGGCTGGCAGACCGCGCTCCTCGTATTCGGCGCACTGATGCTGCTGATCCTGCCGTTGTCGCTGGCGCTCTCGACGCCGCCGGCGGAGACGAATGACGCCGCGCCGGCCGATCAGCAGTCGTTCAAGACCGCGCTGGCGGAGGCATTCGGCCATCGCTCCTATGTGCTGCTGGTGCTCGGCTTCTTCACCTGCGGCTTCCAGCTCGCCTTCATCACAGTGCATCTGCCGGCCTATCTCGCCGACCGCGGCATTCCGGCATCGACCGGCGGCTGGGTGATCGCGGCGATCGGCCTGTTCAACATCGTGGGCTCGCTCAGCGTCGGCTGGCTGCAGAACGTCTTCCCGAAGCGCTACATCCTGTCGGTGATCTACTTCACCCGCGCGCTGTCGATCGTCGCCTTCATCTCGTTCCCGATCACGACCTTCTCGGCGATCGCGTTCGGCGCGATCTCCGGCCTGACCTGGCTCTCCACGGTGCCGCCGACTTCGGCGCTGGTGGCGCTGATGTTCGGCACGCGCTGGTTTGCGACGCTGTACGGCTTCGCCTTCGTCAGCCATCAGGTCGGCGGCTTCCTCGGAGTCTGGCTCGGCGGCATCGTGTTCGAGCAGTACGGTTCCTACACCCCGATCTGGTGGCTGTCGGTGCTGTTTGGCGTGCTGTCCGCGCTGATCAACCTGCCGATCGTCGAAAAGCCCGTCGTCCGCCCGGTTGCGCAGCCTGCCTGATGGGGTAAACCATTTCCCCGAAACCAAGATTACGGGGAGTGCACATCGTGGCAACGTTCAAGGCAATCAGGATCGACAAGGCGGACAAGGGTACCACCGCCGCACTCACCCAATTCGACGAAGCCGAGCTGATGGACGGCGACGTCACCGTCCGCGTCGAGTGGTCGACACTGAACTACAAGGACGGCCTCGCACTGACTGGCAAGGCACCGGTGGTGCGCCGGTTCCCGATGATCGCCGGCATCGATTTCGCCGGCACGGTCGAGCAATCCAGCCATCCGGACTGGAAGGCGGGCGACAAGGTCGTCTGCAACGGCTGGGGCATGGGCGAGACCCATCTCGGCGCCTACGCTGAAAAGGCCCGCGTCAAGGGCGACTGGCTGGTGCGGCTGCCCGACGGCATCTCGGCCCGCGATGCGATGGCGGTCGGTACCGCCGGCTATACCGCGATGCTCTCGGTGCTGGCGCTGGAGAAGCATGGTCTCACCCCGAAGAGCGGCCCCGTGGTGGTCACGGGTGCCGCCGGCGGCGTCGGCTCGGTGGCGATCGCCGTGCTGTCGAAGCTCGGTTACCACGTCATCGCGTCGACCGGGCGGATGTCGGAGACCGACTATCTCAAGGGTCTCGGCGCCACCGAGGTGATCGACCGCGCCGAACTGTCAGGTGCGCCGAAGGCGCTGGCGAAGGAGCGCTGGGCCGGCGGCGTCGACAGCGTCGGGTCGACCACGCTCGCCAACCTGCTGTCGATGACGAAGTATGGCGGAGCCATCGCGGCCTGCGGTCTGGCGGCCGGTATGGATCTGCCGTCTTCGGTCGCGCCCTTCATTTTGCGGGGCGTGTGCCTTCTCGGCATCGATTCGGTGATGTGTCCGATCGAACTGCGGAGGACCGCCTGGCGCCGCCTTGCCAGCGATCTGGATAAGGCAAAACTGGCTGATATCACTCACGAAATCGCCCTGGACGAAGTCATGGGCTTTGGCGCGAAAATCCTCGGTGGCCAGGTCCGGGGCCGCATCGTGGTAAAAATAGTCTGAGGACGTTCAGACTTTACCAACCAAGCTGCTCCAATGTTGCCACTGTTGGTATGGTAAGCAGCGGGTAAAGAGACTTGCGGCATGATCCCGGGGGGCCGGGTTTCCTCGCGCAGACGTCGAAAAGCGTTGGTGCGGGGGTCATGCGCAACAAGGAGCGAGTGCCCGCGCTCGTCAGTGGAGTAGCTCATGCTTGCGCGTTTGGTGTTGGGGGCCGTCACGGCCGGAGCAATGGTCGTGCCGGCATTCGCGGGCATGATGAACGCCGATGAGGCCCGCAGATTCGTCGCCGGCAAGGTGTTCGCGTTCACCTGTTTCGATGGCACCCGCGGTGCCGGCCGCATCCTCGACGATCTGGGCGCGGCAGGCTCGGTCCAGTTCTCCGGCTCGGGGCCGATCCGTCACCTGCGCCTGCCCGGCAACACGCTGCAGATCCGCGGTCAGAGCGTTTGCGCGTCGCTGAAGGGCATTCCGTTCGAACCGTGCTTTAATCTCGACAAGCAGGACGACCGCTCGTTCCGCGGCTCGGTTTCCGGCATGGGCTTTGCCTATTGCGATTTCCATCATCAGGGCGGCCAGCAGATGCTGATGGCGCGCGCGGCGGCGCGTCCGCGCTCGCTGCATCCACGCACCCGATCCGCGGATGCCTCGCAGACCGAAGTGTCGCGCGTTGAGACGCCGCAGGTCGGAAGCGCGAAGCTCGAGCCGGTCAAGGCCGAGCCCGCCAAGGTCGAGAGCGCGCCGGAATTGCGCCGCTCCACCGACTAACCTTTCATCTGCGCGCTAGCGGGAATAGCGCCGCCAAGCCGTAGTCATACGGATGGCGGTCGCCACGCCTTGCTCGCTACTCAATACCTGGCGTTCGCCGTGAGGCGGGACATTGGGGACTCTGATTTTGAGTAGTCATATGGCGCAATATTTTTTTCGAATTAGTGATGGCGATTACGCTGGTGCATCCGACCACGCGACGGAGTTTGAAAGCCGCGACATGGCCTGGGCCGAGATGACCAAGGTCTGCGGAAATTTCCTCGGCAGCATTTCGCGCAATCTGAAGCAGAACAGCGAATGGCACATGGAGCTGCTCGACGAGGGCAGAAAACCCGTGTTCAGGATTCGACTGGTCGCCGAGTCCGTCGACTGAAGCTGCCTTTCAGGACGGCAAGTCCTAACCCTCAGCTTGCGCGAGCGGCGGAGCGGTTCGCCTGCGAAACAGGATCCGCTGATACAGCCAGCCGATCGCGACCAGCACGATGCCAAGGCACATGAACGACAGCGCCCGGTAGACACCCGTGAGCGTCGACATGTCGATCAGGAACGCCTTCAGGATCGTCAGCCCGATCACCGCAGCCGACGCGAGCCGCGCCCGCTGCGAGTCGACGACGATGCCGATGCCGAGCAGCGCGACGCCGAACATCAGCCAGGCGATCGAATAGGTGTATTGCTCCGCGCCCGTGGTCTCGCCGCGCGTCAGCACCGGTCCATGGTAAAGCCTGCGGATCTCGAACGTGACGTAAGCGAGCGCGAGGACCAGCGCGCCGGCGGCGATCGTGTTGGCATAGCCGGCAGGACGATGGCCCGCCACCGCATAGGACAGCAGCAGCGCCAGCACCGCCGGCAGCGCGTAACCGAGCAGCAGCAGGTTGATGAAGCTGCCGCCGACGCTTTGCGGCCACAATATCGGGTTCTCCAGCGCCAGCAGCCCGAACAGGCTGGCAAGCCCGGCGAACGCGGTCAGCAGGATCGCGCCGATATTGTGCACGATGCTGCCGCTGCGCAGGCGTAGCCGCTCCAGTCCGATCGCCATCGCAAGCGTCGCGCCGACCTGCAGCGCGACCTCGGTCAGCCCGGCGCTGGCATAATAGACATCGCCGCTGTTGACCGCGTGGCGGATCTCCATGAAGGCAAGCAGCACCGTGAACAGGATCGCGGCGGATTCGACGATGCGCAGCGGGACGTCGTCGCCGCTGCGGCGCAGGAAATGGCTTGCCGCCCAGAATGACAGCGCCGGCACGCCATAGCCCCACAGCAGCCAGTTGAAGATCGGCGTGGTGCCGACGGCGTCGCCCGCGATCCGCGGCTCATAGCCGATGCGCAGCACGACGATGCCGGCCAGGATCGCGGCAAGCCAGCGCAGGAACGGAATCGGCCGCTGCACCGACAGCCACGCCGTGCCCATCGACACCAGCGCGAGCGCGATGGTGAGCCAGCCCTTGTCGAGCGCGAAGGTCAGCGCCAGCGCCAGCGAGGCGAGGGCGCCGGTGGCGGACAACGCAATCGAAGGCGACAGCTCCCGCCGCTCGTCGCGCCGGGTCAGCACCTCGGTCGCGGCTGCGTAGGCCGCCGCCAGCAGCACGGCGAGGACCGCGAACGGGATCGAGCGGTCGAGATGCGCGATGCGTGCATAGAGCGCGACCAGCAGCGCGACCGGCGTGAACACCGCCGCCGCGGCCCAGGTCACCGTGACCTTCGTGGTGGTAAAACGGAATTGCGCGAGGAAGCCGGCGATGCCGAAGGCGGCCGCGAACAGCGCGGCGGTGACGAGATGCAGCGAGACCGAGCCGTCGGTCGCGGACGGGCCGATGCCGGGAATCGCACCGCCAGGCAGCACCAGCATGTCGACGTTGCGGCGGACGGCCCATTCGCCGAACACAATGAACACGAAGATCGACGCGGCGCCGATCGCACGGGTAGCAGCAGGCGCGCGCCAGGCGACAAAAAGGCTGCCCGCCGTCAGCAAGGCAAAGCCGATCATCGCGACGTCGGCGTGCGCGCTGTTGAGCACAATCAGCATCGCGCCGAGCAGATAGGCGGCGAGCGAGCTAGATGAAATCGGCTCGATCTCCTCGCCGTCGCCGTCGGGACCGAACATGAAGCCGCAGACCACGAGCAGCGCCGCCAGCACGAAGCCCGCGATGACATGGAAGACGTGCGGCGCGATCATCTCGGGCCCGCATTGCAGGCAAGGGAAAGTCCACAGCAGCGCGAAGGCGATCGTCGTGACCGCGAGCCAGCGCCACAGCCGGATCCGGGCGAGGCCGAACGCCGCCGCCGTGACGATGGCGAGGTAGACATAGAGCGACCAGAAGTCGGGCTTGTCTGACGACACCAGGAGCGGCGTGACGAAGGCGCCGACGATGCCGAGCCCGGCCAGCGCGGGTCCGTGCAGCAGCGCGGCCGCCAGCGTGCCGAGCGCGACCATGCCGAGCAGGATGAAGGCGGTTGCCGGGGCGAGGAAGTCATACAGCGCGTAGGCGGCGTAGACGGTGGCGAATGCCACCGCGGTGCCGGCGGCGGTGAGGATCGCCGGGATGTTGGCGATCGGCAGCGCCGCGATGTTGGAGATGCTTTCCTGGCGCCTGGTCCATTCACCGGCGCCGAGCAGCGCCAGCGCAAACAATCCGCCGAGCATCGTGCGAACGCCGGGGCCGAGCAAACCGGCCTCGATCGAATAGCGCACCATGAAGAAGCCGCCGAGAGCGAGCGTCAGGCCGCCGATCCACACCACCCAGCGCGTGCCGAGCGTCTCCTCGAAGCCGGGCGCCGGCTGCGGCGGAGCTGGCGGCTCCGGCAGGGGCGGCGGTGCGGCGCCTGCAGCGTCCGCGGCTGGCTCGCTCTGCGCGGCCGGTTCGCCGGGAGCCGCCTCCGGGAGCGGTGGCGGCGCGACGGAAGGCGCCGTCGGCGGCGTCTGCTCGAACTCCTGCAGCGGAGTCAGCGGCGGCGGCATGGCCGTCCGCGCGGCGGCGCCGCCCGCGGCCTCGATCGCATCCAGGCGGCGCTGCAGCAGGTCGATCCGGCCCAGCGCCTTGCGCGCGAAAATGATCGCGACGATGGCGAGGACGAGCGTCAGGAAGTCGAACGGCGAATCGAACATTGGGCCTCCGGCAGGACGCGCCGGACTTGGCCAGCCGGCGGCCCGTCGCAACCTAGTAGTGCAGTGAGGAGGACCGGAAGTTCAAGCGATCGGGCGTGACCGGCCGCGCTTAGTCCAGATCGATGCGGAAGGGCCGGCCTTCGACGCTCATGCTGCCGGGACCCATCGCGTCGAGTGCACGCAGCATCCGGCCCTCGCGTCCCAGCGCCTTGTCGGCGAGGCTGACGATCAGCCGGTTGGGAGCCGCGATCGGCGAGGCCTCGCGGATCATCCGGGCGATGGACATTTCGTCGCGGTGCGGGTTGAGGGCGCAGACCGTCGCGAATGCGCTCGCGGTCGAGCGGCTGATGCCGGCGTAGCAATGCACCACCATCGGTGCTTGGCGATCCCAGCCGCGCACGAAGCTCAGCACCTTCTCGATATGCGACTCGTTGGGCGCAACGAAGCCGTCCATCTGTTCGATGATGTCGTCCATCGACACTTTCAGGTGGTTGGCCGGCAGCACGGAAGGCGGCCGCTGCACCTGGTCGACATTGGCCATCACGGTCAGCACATGGCTGGCGCCGGTGGCGCGAACCGTGTCGGAGAGTGCGGCAAGCGAGCAGACGTGAAGCATGATGATCCTTCTATCGGGGGTGCCGGACTATAACGGCTGCACCCGAACGGGCAAAGGCGGGGGTGCCATGCCGATTCGTCGTTTTGCGGCGCAACCAACGGCACGTTTTGCGGTGCCGCCCTACGAGGCGTGCAACGCCTTGAATCGCTCGAGAAACTGCTTTTCGGCCCGCGCTGCGGTCCATGGCGTCAGATAGTCGCGCTCGGTTGCTTCGGGCAGTTCCGGATCGCGGCCGAACAGCCGCTTGGCCTCGGCTTGCGAAAATCCCGCCAGATGCGTCGCCTCGAGATAGGCGGCGCCGCGATCGGCGGCCTTGATCTGCTGGGTGATCTCGTCCGCCAGCACGGCGGGCAGGCCGAAGCGGATATGGATCGCGCCGAGCAGCCGTTTCTCCACCGCTTTGTATTCGCCTGACAGCACCGCCTTGAACGGCGAGATCATGTCGCCGATGACATATTCCGGTGCGTCGTGCAGCAGTGCCGCGAGACGATGGCGGATGTCGACGCGCGGCATCTGCTGGCGCATCACGGCTTCGACCAGCAGCGTGTGCTGGGCCACCGAGAAGATGTGCGCCCCGCTGGTCTGGCCGTTCCAGCGCGCAACCCGCGCCAGTCCATGCGCGATGTCGACGATTTCGATATCGAGCGGCGACGGGTCGAGCAGGTCCAGCCGGCGTCCCGACAACATCCGCTGCCAGGCGCGGGTTGTCTCCGTCGATTTGCGCGCCGTCATTTCTTCTTGAGTCGCGGTGTGCGGAGCTTGCCGCTGCAGCTCTCGTGGCAGAAGCAGGTCACGAGGTGATCGTTGACCATGCCGGTCGCCTGCATGAAGGCGTAGACGATGGTGGGACCGACGAACTTGAAGCCGCGCGCGCCGAGCTCCTTGGAGACCTTGATCGAGACCGGCGTCGAGGCCGGCACGCTCGCGGTGGTCTTGAATTGATTGACCTTCGGCTTGCCGTCGACGAAGTCCCACATGAAATTCGAGAAGCCGGGGCCTTTCTCCATGATCTCCAGATAGCCCTTCGCACTCGCGACCGCGCCTTCGATCTTGGCGCGGTTACGGACGATGCCGGCGTCGTTCATCAGCGCGTGCACCTTCTTGGCGTTGTAGCGCGCGATCTTCTCGGGCTGGAAATCGTCGAAGGCTTTGCGGAAGTTCTCGCGCTTGCGCAGGATCGTGATCCAGGACAGACCGGCCTGGAAGCCGTCGAGGATCAGCTTTTCATAGAGCGCGCGGTCGTCATATTCCGGCACGCCCCATTCATTGTCGTGATAGGCGACGTAGAACGCATCCTCGCCCGGCCAAGGGCAGCGTGTCTTGCCGTCGGGGTGCAGTTGCGCGGTACGGCTCATGCGACGGTCTGCTTGGGTGTGATGCGGACGGCGTCAGGTTCGGCGAGGTGAATCGACAGCCCGCCCGCGGTCAGCGGCAGGCCGGCGTCGAGCGCATCGGCGACGCGGTCGATGCGGACCAGCGCGAGACCTTTCTCGCCGGCGGTTGAGCCGATGGTGCCGACCTGCTTGTCGCCAGCCAGGATGGTAGCGCCGGCTTCGGGCGCGGGGCCGTCGAGGACGATCTTCACCGTGCGGGTGCGCGCCGTGCCGCGGTGCTGCATGCGCGACACCACCTCCTGGCCGACATAACAGCCCTTGTCGAAATCGACGCCGTTGAGGCGATCCATATTGGTCTCGTGCGGGAAGGCGTCGCCATACATGAAGTCGAGCCCGCCGCGCGGCACGCCGGTGGTGATCCGATGCGCCTCGTAGGCGCTGGAGTCGACGAGATCGGCACCGATCAGCTCAGCGAGCTTCTGCTTCAAATCTTCCGGGATCAGGATGCGCCAGCCGAGCGCTGGGTTGCGCGGATCGGCGAACGCGAGATCCGGCGTCGCCGCCGGCTCGCCATCCCAAGCTGCCAGCACACCGAGGCTGTCGGACAGGTTCTCGACCACGACCTTGGCGCGCAGCTTGTAGAAGCCGAGCTTGTCGGCAAGGCCCTTGGCGAGCGCGCGCGGCGCGTCGATCAGGAAGCCGCCGCCATGACCTGAGGGTATCTCGGTGATCAGGAAATCGACGATGATCTTGCCTTGCGGCGTCAGCAGCGCGCCAAACCGGGCCTGTCCCGCGCGCAACTCGGCGATGTCGGCGGTGATGAGGCCGTTGAGGAAGTTGCGGGCGTCCTCGCCAGAGACCTTGACCACGCCCCGATCTGGAAGAAACGCTGCTTTCATTCGCAAATTGGCTCTTTTCCAAGTTCCTTGGGAAACGCGCAGGCCGCGATATCCCCTGCCAAGCTAAGGCGCTAGAGTGTGCCGAACAAGGCCCGCGCGACAGCCGAAAGCGGGCGTCGAGGACCGATGAATCAGCATTTTGACACCATTCTAAAATCCGGCACCGTGGTCAATCAGGACGGCGAGGGCGTGCGCGATATCGGTATCGCGGGCGGCCGCATCGCCGCGATCGGCTCACTCAGTCAGGCCTCGGCCGGCGAGGTGATCGACTGCAAGGGCCTGCACATCCTGCCCGGCGTGATGGACACCCAGGTGCATTTCCGCGAGCCCGGGTTGACCCAGAAGGAAGACCTCGAGACCGGCTCGCGCAGCGCGGTGATGGGCGGGGTCACCGCCGTGTTCGAGATGCCGAACACCAATCCGCTGACGGTCACCGAAGCGGCCTTCACCGACAAGATCAAGCGCGGCCGCCATCGCATGCATTGCGATTTCGCGTTCTTCATCGGCGGCACCCGCGAGAACGTGCAGGATCTGCCGGAGCTCGAGCGCGCCCCGGGCTGCGCCGGCGTCAAGGTGTTCATCGGCTCCTCCACAGGCGCGCTGCTGGTCGAGGACGACGAGAGCCTGCGGCGGATCTTCCAGGTGATCCGGCGCCGCGCTGCGTTCCACGCCGAGGACGAATACCGTCTCAACGAGCGCAAGCCGCTGCGGATCGAGGGCGATGCTCGCTCGCATCCGGTGTGGCGCGACGAGACCGCGGCGCTGATGGCGACCGAGCGCCTGGTCAATCTCGCGCGCGAGACCGGCAAGCGCATCCACGTGCTGCACATCTCGACCAAGGAAGAGATTCTATACCTGCGTGACCACAAGGATGTCGCCTCCTGCGAGGCGACGCCGCACCACCTCACCATGGCCGCGCCGGAGTGCTACGAGCGGCTCGGCACACTGGCCCAGATGAACCCGCCGGTGCGCTCGGCCGATCACCGCGCCGGCATCTGGTACGGCATCGAGCAGGGCATCATCGACGTGCTCGGCTCGGATCACGCGCCGCATACGCTGGAGGAGAAGGCCAAGACCTATCCGGCCTCGCCGTCGGGCATGACCGGTGTGCAGACGCTGGTGCCGCTGATGCTCGATCACGTCAATGCCGGGCGGCTGTCGCTGGCTCGCTTCGTCGATCTCACCAGCGCGGGGCCTGCGCGCCTGTTCAACATCGCCCGCAAGGGCCGCATCGCGGCCGGTTACGATGCCGACTTCACAATCGTCGACCTGAAGCGCAGCGAGACCATCACCAACAAATGGATCGCCTCGCGCGCCGCCTGGACGCCTTATGACGGCGTGCGGGTGCAGGGCTGGCCGGTCGGCACCTTCGTGCGCGGCCGGCGGGTGATGTGGCAGGGCGAAGTCACGACGCCATCGACCGGCGAGCCGGTTCGGTTCCTCGAGACGCTGAAGCAGTAGGTTCGCGTTTGACGCGTTTTCTTGACGCGAACTGGCGACCCACTTCGCTCGAAAACGCTATCGTTTTACTGCTTGGCCAATGCCAGCGAGAACTCGCCGTTGCGCACGCGCGCGGCGAGGCCCTCGGCAAATTTCGCCACCGCGTCCTCGCCATAGGTGCCGACGAGCTCGGCGAGCGCCGCAAACAGGCTCGCCTGCGCGAGGCAGTCGCCATCGACGCCGTCGTGACGCGCTTCAGCCCAAGCCTCGTTCAGGTAGCCCAGCGCGGCCTGCTTCTGCTCGTGGTCGGGTCGCGGGTCTTGGTGATGGGGGAAGGACGCTGGATGGCGCATGAAACTCTGCAAATTGACTGCGCGCGGTCCGAGGAGCGAACCACTGCGACGTGCGAGATGTATCACGCATGCAGGTACCGCCTAGCCCACATCTTTCGAAAAGGTTAACGGCGGCCCCGGCATTTAAAGGGGAATTCCGGATATCCGGGCCGCGATCAGCCGAATGAGCTGTGGATATGGTCCAGCACCGCGCGCGGCGTGGCGCACAGATGGCTGGCGCCGGCCTCGGTCAGCTCCTCGGGCGTGCCGTAGCCATAGGTGACGCCGACCGCCCGGATGCCGTTTCGATTCGCCCCGATCACGTCGTGGCTGCGATCGCCGATCATCAGGGATTTGGCCGGATCGGCCCCGGTCTGCGCCAGCGCATAGGTGAGCAGGTCGACCTTGTTGACCCGGGTTCCGTCGAACTCCGAGCCGAACACGTGGTCGAAATAGCCGCCGAGGCCGAAATGCGCGATGATCCGCGTCGCGAACACATGCGGCTTCGAGGTCGCGACGAACATCCGGCCCGGTGCCCGGCGCAGCTCGGCCAGAACCTCCGCGATGTCGGGATAGACCGCGTTCTCGAACAGCCCGACATCGCCGAATCTTTCGCGGTAGAGCGCGACCGCGCGGTCGGCGAGCTCCTCGCCGCCGAGCAGCATCGCAAAGCTCGCCCTGAGCGGCGGCCCGATGCACCAGGTCAGTTCATCCTGCGAGGGAACCGGCCGGCCGAGCTTTTCCAGCGCGTACTGGATCGAGCCGGTGATGCCGGGCTTCGGGTCGGTCAGGGTGCCGTCGAGGTCGAAGAAGATCGCCCGTTCAGTTGGCATAGCGGGCCGTCAGGTCGCGCGAGATTTTCGAGCCCTCCTCGATGTAGCGGCGGATCGCCACGGTGGCCGCGGGCGTGCAGGTCCGGTAGGTCTGCTGGAAGCCGTTATAGCCGCGGTTGAAGCCTGCGATCATGCGGGCGCGGCGGTCGCCGGAGGGGGTCTCGGCATCGATCAGCGCCTGCATTTCGTTGCGCCATTTGGCGCCCTCGTTGGAGCCGCAGATGCCGCGCAGATAGTGCAGGGCGCCGAGGATCTCGGCCAGCCGCTGCAAATCGCCGTCGAACGGCGCAGCCGCGTCCTGCGCCCGGGCGGGCGTCGCAAGGCATGCCGACAACAGGATCACAAAAGCGAGAAAGGCTTTGATCATCGGGGTTCCGGAATGGCCGTGGTATGCCCCCTCAATGCGCCCGAGGCAAGGCGGCCGAGCCCCCCAAAGCCGCTAAAACGGGCCTCAAACCAGCCGCCGGGCGGCCGCAATCACCTCATGCAGGCCGCCGGTGACCTTGAGGTCGCCGATCTCCTCCGGCGCCAGCCATTTGAAATCGTCGTGCTCGTCGTTCAGGTGAGGCTCGCGGGACGCCCAGCGCGCCGCGAAGGTCATGATCAGATAGTGTCCGGTGCCGGGGCGGGTCGGCAGCACCTCGCGCCAGCCGGCGAGGCCGACGATCTCGACCTTGAGGCCGGTCTCCTCGTCGATCTCCCGGTGCAGGGCGGTATGCAGCGATTCGCCGAACTCGACCCGGCCGCCGGGCAGCGAATAGAAGCCCTTGCCGGGCGAGCGGGCGCGGCGCACCAGCAGCACCTTGTCGTCGCGGAAAATCACGCCTGACACGGCGAGCTGCGGGCGGATCGGAGGTTCGGGAGAGGTCAAGGTGATTGGCAGCCGGTTGTGAAGACCATCATGCCCGATATCTCAGGCGCCCGCCATGATGCTGTCGACATCGGCCTCTGCGGCGCCGTTGATGATGCCGGCGGTCTGCATCACCAGCGGCTTGACCCAGACGATCGCCTGCTCGGCGAGCGCGACCCGGCTCTTGTCCTGCTGCAATTGCGGCATCGCCGCCCCGACCTCGGTCAGGATCTTCGTCATGCTGTCGGTGAGCTGGTCGAATTCGGCCCGGATTGCGGCGTCCGCGGTCTCATAGGCCTCGATCGCGAGATCGCGTGCCCGGAAATTCGACGCGGTGAAATGCTCGGCATAGGACAGCGGCTGCCATTCGAGGAAATCGCTGGCGCATTCCGGCAGGTCTGGGACCATCTCCAGCAGCATGATGGCTTCGTTGAAGTGATTGAGGTAGTCGGTGGCAAGCCCGGTGCGGGGATTGATGTTGGCGGCGCGCAACAGCGCCGCCCGCGCCTCATCGGGGTACGTCGGTCGCGGGGAAGAGTCCGCTATGGCGGCCGTTGAGGTCATTGATCGCAGTCTTTAACGGTCCAAGTTAAGGCAGAATAAACGGATACCACTCTGGACGGCAAATGTGCGGACGCTTTGTCATAACCTCGCCGCCGGCGGCCTTGCGCGAGATGTTCGGCTATATCGAGCAGCCGAATTTTCCGCCACGGTATAATGTTGCGCCGACCCAGCCGATCCCGGTGGTGCTGCTGCAGAATGGCGGCCGGCATTTTCAATTGATGCGCTGGGGCCTGATCCCGTCGTGGGTCAAGGACCCCAGGACCTTCTCGCTCCTGATCAACGCGCGCTCCGAGACGGTGCGCGAGAAGCCGGCCTTCAAGAACGCGATCAAGCGGCGCCGGGCGCTGATCCCCGCCGACGGCTATTACGAATGGCAGGATGCCGGCGGCCGCAAGCGGCCGTTCTTCATCCATCGCCGCGACGGCCATCCGCTCGCCTTCGCCGCGCTTGCCGAGACCTGGATGGGGCCGAACGGCGAGGAGCAGGATACGGTCGCGATCGTCACTGCGCCGGCCAGTCCCGACCTCGCGCAATTGCATCACCGCGTGCCGGTCACGATCAGGCCCGAGCAATTCGCGCGCTGGCTCGACTGCCTGCCGAACGATGTCGACGACGTGATGCCGATGCTGAAGGGCCCCGAGGTCGGCGAGTTCGCCTGGTACCAGGTCACGATGCGCGTCAACGCGGTCGCCAATGACGATGCGCAATTGCTGCTGCCGATGACGGCGGAAGAAATCGCCGCGGAGGACGCGCCGCAGCCGAAGAAGGCCGCGCCGAGAAAGGCGCCTGTGCGGGAGGATGACGGGCAGGGGTCGTTGTTCTGAGGGCTCACTGAACCGGCGTGATGCAGCGCGGATTTGCGTCAGCTCTCTCCACATCGTCGTCCTGGCGAAAGCCAGGACCCATAACCACCGAATTTGCTTGTGAACGGGAACGCGGCCCCAGCGTCGCGCGACAATTGAGATTTGGGGTAATGGGTCCTGGCCTTCGCCAGGACGACGATGAAGATGGACCTCGATTCAACCGGTGCGCAATTGTGCACCTGAGGGCTCGCGCCAAGTGGCACGCTCCGGCATGACAGAGCCAGAGATCACCCCTTCACGTGTGCCACGCCCTCGATCTCGATCAGCATCTTCGGATTGGGCAGCGCCACCACCACGCAGGTGGTGCGTGCGGGGTAGGGGGCGGGGCCGAACGCGCCGGCATACAGCGCGTTCATCGTCGCGACGTCGCTGGAGCGCGTCAGCAGCACGTTGACCTTGACGAGATCGCGCATCGTCGCGCCCGCCTCGCTCAGCACGCGCTTGATATTGGTCACGACATTGGCGAACTGCGCCTCGAAGCCGTCGGGCAGCTCGCGATTGGCGTCAAAGCCGGGAATGCCGGAGATGAACAACAAATCGCCGACGCGGGCGCCGAACGAGAGTGGCGGCGCCTGGACGCCGGGCGGAGGGGGGAAGTGCTTGATTGTTGTCTTTTCAGTCATTGGGTCACCCGTCTGCGCGAGATGGAAGGGGAGAAGTTTCGATGGCGCGCGGCGCCGCGGCACGCCGGCGCCAAAGATTCCTGCCGAAGAGATTCTGGCCGATCATGCCGGCGAGCATCGCGACGACGAAGACCACGATCGGCAGCGAGAGGCCGGCGAGATTGACCAGTGCCGGCCCGGGGCAGATGCCGACGAGGCCCCAGCCGATGCCGAACAGCACCGCGCCGGCAACCAGCGGCGCATCGATGTCACGGCGGTCGGGCCAGAGGAAGCGCGCCGAGAAGGCGGGCGCGACGCGCCGCCGCGCGATCGCAAAGCCGGTTGCTGCGACCGCAACTGCGCCCGCCATCACGAAGGCGAGCGTCGCGTCCCACGCGCCGAACAGATCGAGGAAGCCGAGCACCTTCTGCGGATCGGTCATGCCGGAGATCAGAAGCCCTGCGCCGAAGATCAGGCCGCAGACAAAGCTTGCGAGAGGTGCCATCGCTAGCCTCCGATCCCGTGCCTGACGATTGCGACCGTCGCGATCGCCGTCAGCATGAAGATGCATGTTGCCACGATCGAACGGCCGGACAGCCGCGCGAAGCCGCAGACGCCGTGGCCCGAGGTGCAGCCATTGCCCATCCTTGTGCCGAATCCGACCAGCAGTCCCGCGATCGCGACCACCACAAGGCTCTCATTCATCGCCGGCCGCGGCAGCGGCGCGCCGAACAGCGCCGCAATCAGGGGCGCTCCGATCAGTCCCGCGATGAACGCGATGCGCCAGGAACGATCGGCGCTGCGGTCGGCGCTGCGGTCGGCGGTATCGGCCTGCAGCGCGCCGCCGACGATGCCGGTGACCCCGGCGATTCGCCCGATCAACAGCATCAAGAGCGCGGCGGCAAGCCCGATCAGCGCGCCGCCGGCAAGGCCGGAAAGTGGGGTGAAATCGTGCATCGATGCAGATCCTGTTGCGCAAACTCCTCAGCGATCCGGCAAAGCGGTGGGCGCGCATGCGCCAGTGGTCGCGCGGCTGCAGAGGCGATGATAGACTCCGCACCATCAGGAACAAGCGCAATCCCGCATGTTTCGCGGCATTTCAGCGATGCCGCCGGTCGGCTGGATTGCCGCGATTCGCTCTCACTTCGTCCGGAGAATCCCCCATGAAATTGCCATCCGTCGCCCGCGCCGCGCTGCTCGCGCTGGCGATGCTCACCGGAACGTCCGCCGCCCTGGCTGACGAGGGCGCGGTGACGCTCGTGATCTTCAAGGGCGGCTGGGTGTTCGGCGGCTCCGCCGGCAAGGGCGTCATGACCTTCCACGGCCAGACCTATGGGCTCACGGCCGGCGGGCTGGACTATGGGCTCGTGTTCGGCGGCTCGCAGACCACGCTGCAGGGGCGGGTGCGCAATATCCGCCGTCCGCAGGATATCAACGGCGTCTATGCCGCGGCGGGCATGGGCGTTGCGCTCGGCGCCGGCGTGCGCGGCATCCTCTTGACCAACCAGAACGGCGCGGTGCTCGAATTGAGCGGCAAGCAGGTCGGCCTGATGGCCAATGTCGATCTCAGCGGGCTTGCGATCACGTTGAAGGAATAAGCGTTCGGTCTCGTAGCGATCTCGTAGGATGGGTAGAGCCAAGCGAAACCCATCGACTTCGGTGCGCCGGGAGAGATGATGGGTTTCGCGGAGTTTATCATCGGGCCGCGCTTTGCGCGGACCCGTTGGCTCTACCGATCCTACGATCCTACGATTCCGTGATCCACTCGGCGAGTTCGCGCCACGGCTGTAAGGTCCAATGACCCGAGGCCGCGCCGGATGGCGACGGCAGCACGAACACTTCGGGAAAGCCATTCACCGATGGCTGCCGACCGAGCACGAGCGCGTTGGTCGGCCTGTTGTAGAACAGGCTCGCCGCCTTCCTGCTAGTGAAGGCGACGGTGTTCGGCCGATAGGTCTCGATCTTCGTCCGGAAGCCCGCCACGTCGAACGACTGCCTGTTGATTTCGTGATCCATCCCGGCGCCGGTCTTGGAGAGATCGGTGAAGCCGATGCCGAGCGCGAGCAGCGCCGCGAACTCGTCCGGCCGATAGCGCCGCGGCGTGATGCCGGCCTCATGCAGCGCACGCCAGAACCGGTTGCCGGGATGCGCGTAATAATGCCCGACGGCGGCTGACCGCGTGCTGGCCGCGGTGCCGACGAACACCAGGCGCAGATTGGCGCGGAGCTGGTCGGGGAGGCGGTGGGAATTGTTCGCGGGCATTCAAAAAAACAGGATGGAGCGTTAGTGGGAGGTGTAGCCCGCATGAGCGTAGCGATATGCGGGACGGAAACAAACCGGATGTCGCTTCGCTCATCCGGGCTACAGGCCATCGCCCTTGCATTGGACGATTGCATCACGCCGCCCGCAAAACCTTCATCGCAAATTGGCGCGAAGTTCGCGGACGCCTCTCCCCAAGCGCTCGCGCAGCAGCGTTCGCAGCGTGGCTCCGTCTTCATAGCCAACTTCGGCGGCGATCGCTTCGATGTCGAGGCCGCTGCCATGCAGCAGCGATTGCGCGCGCTCGACGCGAAGATCCTGGAAGTAGGACAGTGGTGATTTGCCGAGCACCGCTTCGCAGCGGCGCTGCAACGTGCGCGGGCTGGTCGCGAGCGCATCGGCCGCGTCCTGCAGCGAGAAGCCCTGTCTGAGATGCTCGCGGGCCCAGCGCTCGAAGCGCTGGATCAGCGGATCGGCCTGCGCCAGATGGTTCGGGATGATGAAGAGCGATTGCGACGAGCGCAGGTCCGCCAGCAGATAGCGCGAGACGACGGACGCCAATTCGGGGCTCACCTGCCGGATCAGCCAGAGCGCGAGATCGAGATGGCCCATCGCGGCACCTGCGGTGACGCCGATGCCGGAAGGAACGAGCATGCGCGCTTCATCGAGCCGGACATGCGGGTAACGCTGCCGGAAGAGCGGCGCGAGCCACCATGTCGTCGTCGCGTCCTGATGATCGAGCAGCCCGGTCTCCGCCACGATGAATGAACCGATGCAGGAGGCGGCGATCCGTGCGCCGCGTTCGTGCCACTGCACGAGTTGCTTCGTGGCTTGCTTCACGTCGCGCCGTTCGAGCGCGGGCACCAATTGCTCCGGCAGTCCCGTGTTGAGTGCGGGGACGACCACCCAATCCGGTTTGACGTCCGCCGTGACGGCCTTGACCGGAATCCCGAGGCCTTGGCCAGACCGCACCTTCTTGCGCATGCCATAGACCGAAACGTCAAAGCGAACCGTGCCGCCCATCTGCTGCCTGGAAAACTTGTCGGCGAGGGACAGGGCGTCGAGCATGGCCGTAAGCCCGGTGTCCCAAAGTCCCTCGAGCGCGAGGATCGCGATATTCATTGGCGTAAATGCCTTCAAAGTTGTCGCTTGCGACAATCGTCGTCCGGCCGCTGCCGAGCTAAGCCTCTTTCCGCGAACGCTCTGGACGACGCCGCACGTGACCGGAGAAGCCGGCCTAAATTACTGACAGAACGCGATTTCCGTCAATGATCGGCTTCCATCTGGCTTGGCGTAAACGGCATCAAAATTGTCGTTTCCGCCTGGCTCGGCGCGGATTGCGGCGTCGGTTCGTTCGCACCAAC
The DNA here is from genome assembly GCF_054056795.1 of Bradyrhizobium sp. USDA 3315. Classification (NCBI taxonomy): domain Bacteria; kingdom Pseudomonadati; phylum Pseudomonadota; class Alphaproteobacteria; order Hyphomicrobiales; family Nitrobacteraceae; genus Bradyrhizobium; species Bradyrhizobium sp. USDA 3315. The sequence goes on from NZ_JBSRYP010000001.1 coordinate 4,403,888, forward strand.
CCTCGACCAAACAGGAGAACAGTCATGAACGTCTTCGCGATCGGATCGGCCACCAAGCCCATCACCGACGAGCAGCGGAAGGAGATCATGCCGAAGGAAGTCCCCGACACGCTGCGGCTCTACCTCGACGGCAAGATCGAGCAATTCTGGTTTCGCGACGACAAGCCCGGCGTGGTGTTTCTGATGAACGTCGACTCGGTCGATCAGGCCAAGTCGACCATCAACGCGCTGCCGCTCGCGGCCGGCGGCATTCTCGCCTTCGAGATGATTCCGGTCGGCCCGCTCAAGCCGCTTGGCCTGCTGCTTCAGGGCAGGTGAGCGGCGCGGGTATCAGCGGCGTCGGCACTGCGCTCCCTCTCCCGCTCGCGGGAGAGGGCTGGCGTGAGGGTTCGCTCCGCGAGCGATATCGTGGAGAGAGCCCCACGCAACTAGCGTACCGGCTCCTTGATCTCTTCTTCCGTCGTGACCGCTTGCGACGGCCCTGTTGCGCGCACCATCAGGAACGTCCCCGAGAACCTTGTGCCGCGAATGCTCCAGCGGCCGTCGATTTCGGTCGCATCGGCATTGACCGCACCTTCATAGTGGACGGTGTTGTAGCCGTAGCCCGGCGGCTCGTAGCGTTTGACGAACGTAACAGCGCTGCCGGAGCGCTGGCCCGCAAGCGAGGCATTGTGCGTGCTGATCGGACAGCCCGGCATCACGCAGGGTTCGGTCACGCTGCCGCCGAGCGCGCCGCCGGCGTCGATCAGCGTCGCCAGGAACGTGACCATGCCGCTCGGCTGAACATAGCTGCCGTCCCAGACGCCGGTGAGATTGTCGGTCATGTCGCTTGCCCGGATTGCGCTCGGTGAAATTGCAGTGATCGATGTGGTGCATGCAGCGCCTCAACGCAAGTCGTGCCCGATCGCGCGGTTGCTTGCAGGTGCAAAAGGGTCTGTAATCCGCTCAAACAGATCAAGAAGAATTCGGGAGCGGACATGACAGGAGAGGCGAAAACCCACTTTGAGGTGATCGTGGTCGGCGCCGGCGTCGCGGGCATCTACCAGATCAAGCGGCTGGCCGATCTCAGCATCGACGCCACCGTGCTCGAAGCCGCGCCCGATCTCGGCGGCACCTGGTACTGGAACCGCTATCCGGGCTGCCGCTTCGATTCCGAGAGCTACACCTATGGCTTCTCATTCTCGCGCGAGCTGCTCGACGAGTGGCACTGGAAGGAGCGCTTCTCCGGCCAGCCCGAGAATCTGCGTTACCTCAACTACGTCGCCGACAAGTTCGACCTGCGCAAGTACATGCAGTTCAATTGCAAGGTCGATATCATGCAGTTCGACGAGACGCGCGACCTCTGGCAATTGAGGATCAGTGACGGCCGCGAACTGACCTGCCGCTTCGTGGTGCTCGCGATCGGGCTGTTGTCGGCGCCGACCATGCCGCGCGTGCCTGGCATCGATGACTTCAAGGGCCGCTCGTTCCACACCTATTACTGGCCGCACGAGCCCGTCGATCTCGCCGGCAAGAAGGTCGCGGTGATCGGCACCGGCGCGACCGGCATCCAGCTGATCGGCGAGATCGCCGACAAGGTCGGCGAGCTCACGGTGTTCCAGCGCCGGCCGAACTGGAGCGCGCCGCTCAACAACTCTGCGATCTCCGTTGACGAGATGGCCGAGATCCGCGGCCGCTATGACGAGATTTTTGCTGCCTGCGCGTTGACGCCGGGCAGTTTTGTCCATGGCCCCGACAAGCGCGGCTTCTACGAGGTGAGCCGCGAGGAGCGGCTCAAGCTGTGGGACAAGCTCTACGACGAGCCCGGCTTCGGCATCTGGCTCGCGAACTTCCGCGAGATCTTCATGGACGAAGCCGCCAATGCGGAGCTCTCGGAATATATCGCGGGCCGCATCCGCCAGCGCGTGAACGATCCTGATGTCGCCGAGAAGCTGATCCCGCGGGATCACGGCTTCGGCGTGCAGCGCCTGCCGCTGGAGACCCGATATTTCGAGGCGTACAATCGCGACAATGTGCAGCTCGTCGATCTCTCCGAAACGCCGCTGGTGCGCGTCACCGAAAAAGGCCTCCGCACCGCGGCGCGCGACTACGATTTCGACATCATCGTCTACGCCACCGGCTTCGACGCCATCACCGGCGCCTACGACCTGATCGATATCAGGGGCATCGGCGGCGAGAGCCTTGCCGACAAGTGGAAGCACGCGCCGTCGACCTTCCTCGGCATGCTCGTGCACGGCTTCCCGAACCTGTTGATGCCGACCGGCCCGCAAAGCGCCTCCGCGTCGACCAACTTCCCGCGCGGCATCGAGAACGGCGTCAACTGGTGCACCAACCTGCTGCAATACATGTGGGACCGCGGCCTGACCCGCGCCGACGCGACCCTGGAAGCGCAGCAGCGCTGGACCGCGCATGTCGTCAAGATGTACGAGATCATGCTGATGCGCAAAGCCAAGTCGTGGTTCACCGGCTACAACTCCAACGTCGCCGGCCACGAGGAGGGGACGGTCCGCTACTTCGTCTACAACGGCGGCACGCCGAAGTTTTTGGGGATCATCAACGGGGTTGCGGAGAAAGGGTATCAGGAGATTGCGTTTGGTGCGGGGGCGCGGGGCGGTGTGCAAGCAGCTGTCGGGGCGACGGCGTAGGATTCAGGAATAGTCCGGTAGCCCGCATGAGCGTAGCGATATGCGGGACAGGTAAACCCCGGATATCGCTTCGCTCATCCGGGCTACTTGCTCAAGCCGTCGCCGCCGAATGTCACATCGAGCAGCGAACATACGGCGTCTCGATGGGCACCGGTGCCTTGGAGCTGAGTATGATCTTGTTCTCTCCGGAGAGTGTTATGTCGAATGACACGTCCGAAACCGCGACGCCGTCCGAGCACGCCGCAATCACGCGAACATTCTGCCCGTCATCATGCAGCGATTTGACGGTGCATTTTTGAAACGTGCCGGTGATTTGCTTGCCCTGGACGATCAAGCCTCCCGCGTTGAGATCGGCATCTTTCTTGAACGCGAGCTTGTTGTTCTCCTTGGTGAAGACCTGGTTGCAGGCCGAGGCGTCGATCGTCCAGGCTCCGCTCAAATCCGCAGCCTGTGTCGAGGCCGCTTGCGCAACGAGAAGCACGAATAGCACGGCGTTGAAGGTTCTCATGAAACTCTCCAATCAAATTGTCATTGGGCTACTGGACTCTCTGCGAAACGAACGTGGAATGGCGCTCAATCGTCTATTTGAGAAGAGCCATGATAACATGTCCGGCGCGGCTTTCATCGCTTTTTGAGCATCGTAGCATACGATGAGATGAAGGGTTTTCGTTGATCCAGGTCAATGGTTCTCCGGGGCTCTTGGGCCGGTCGCTGTCGTGATCGGGCCATCTGGACACGCGCGATGGATTGAGTGAGTGCTCCAGAAGCAAAAGGCCGGGCTTTCACCCGGCCTTTCGTTTTCGATGGATGCCCAGGTTTTGCCTGGGCATGACGAGCGCGAGGGTTAAAAGACCCTGTTGCTCTCCTTTACCTTGTCCGCGTCGAGATACACGTTCTCACCCATCTCCTTGAACTTGGCGCTCATCTGCGCCATGCCCTGCTCCTTGTCGTTGAGCGTCGCGGCGTAGTCGCGGACGTCCTGGGTGATCTTCATCGAGCAGAATTTCGGGCCGCACATCGAGCAGAAATGCGCGACCTTGTGGGCTTCCTTCGGCAGGGTCTCGTCGTGGAAGTTCTTCGCGGTGTCGGGATCGAGGCCGAGGTTGAACTGGTCCTCCCAGCGGAAATCGAACCGGGCACGGCTGAGCGCATCGTCGCGCAGCTGCGCGGCGGGGTGGCCCTTGGCCAGATCAGAGGCGTGGGCCGCGATCTTGTAGGTGATGACGCCGGTCTTGACGTCGTTGCGGTCGGGCAGGCCGAGATGCTCCTTCGGCGTGACGTAGCATAGCATCGCGCAGCCGAACCAGCCGATCATCGCCGCGCCAATGCCCGAGGTGATGTGGTCGTAGCCCGGCGCGATGTCGGTCGTCAGCGGCCCGAGGGTGTAGAACGGCGCCTCGCCGCATTCCTTGAGCTGCTTGTCCATGTTGATCTTGATCTTGTGCATCGGCACGTGGCCGGGGCCCTCGATCATGACCTGGCAGCCCTTGTCCCACGCGATCTTCGTCAACTCGCCGAGCGTCTCGAGCTCCGCGAACTGCGCGCGGTCGTTGGCGTCGGCGATCGAACCCGGGCGCAGACCGTCGCCGAGCGAGAACGAGACGTCATACTTGCGCATCAGATCGCAGATCTCGTCGAAATGCGTGTACAGAAAACTCTCCTTGTGATGCGCGAGGCACCACTTCGCCATGATCGAGCCGCCGCGCGACACGATGCCGGTGACGCGGTTGGCGGTGAGGTGGATGTAAGGGAGGCGCACGCCGGCGTGGATCGTGAAATAGTCGACGCCCTGTTCGCACTGCTCGATCAGTGTGTCCTTGTAGAGCTCCCAGGTCAGCTTGACGGGATCGCCGTCGCACTTCTCCAGCGCCTGGTAGATCGGCACGGTGCCGATCGGCACCGGCGAGTTGCGCAGGATCCATTCGCGGGTGGTGTGGATGTTGCGCCCCGTCGAGAGGTCCATCACGGTGTCGGCGCCCCAGCGGATCGCCCACACCATCTTGTCGACCTCTTCTTCCACTGATGAGGTCACCGCCGAATTGCCGATATTGGCGTTGATCTTGGTCAGGAAGTTGCGGCCGATGATCATCGGCTCGAGCTCGGCATGGTTGATGTTGGAGGGAATGATGGCGCGACCGCGTGCGATCTCGTCGCGGACGAATTCCGGCGTGATGAAGGCGGGTACCGCAGCGCCGAAGCTCTCGCCGTCGGCGAGCGCGGCCTCGGCGCGCTCGAGCTGTCGCTTGCGGCCGAGATTCTCGCGCTCGGCGACGTAGATCATCTCCTTGGTGATGATGCCGGCGCGGGCGAACTCGAGCTGCGTGATCTTGTGGCCGTCGAGGCCGCGCAGCGGCCTGTGGTGCGCGGTGAACGCCTTGGCGGCGTGCGAGGCGCCGACATTGCCGTTGTCCTCCGGCTTGATGGTGCGGCCCTCATATTCCTCGACGCCGCCGCGCTCCTTGACCCAGGCGAGGCGATTGCGCGGCAGGCCGGCGTTGACGTCGATCGTCACGTTCGGGTCGGTGTAAGGGCCCGAGGTGTCGTAGACCGGCAGATTCGGCTCGCCGGCGCCCTCCGACAGCATGATCTCGCGCAGCGGCACGCGCAGATCGGACGCGGCCTCCGGCGTCGCAAAGATCTTGCGTGAGGCGGGCAGCGCGCCGGTGGTGACGGCGGGACGGGTGGTGTCGGGATTGGAGCGGATGTTCATGAGGGATCCTCCTTAATCTTGTCGTCATTCCGGACGGTCCGTTAGGACCGATCCGGAATCTCGAGGTGGTGGCGCGAGATTCCGGGTTCACGCTTCGCGTGCCCCGGAATGACGCTGGTGAGAGTTACGTGCATCACGCGGCCTCCGCGCTGAGGCCGAGCCATTGTCTGACCCGCGCGTCTGGGTCGGGGTTCTGGGTGACGTCACTGACGACGGCGATCGAATCGGCGCCGGCGGCGAAGATCTCGGCCGCATGCTCGAACTTGATGCCGCCGATCGCGACAAGGGGGATCCCGCCGATCCGCTTCTTCCACTCGGTGATCTTCGGAATGCCCTGCGGCTCGAACCGCATCGATTTGAGCGTGGTGAAGAAGATCGGGCCGAGCGCGACATAGTCGGGCTTGGCGGCGAGCGCGGTGGCGAGCTCGGCGTCGTCATGGGTGGAGATGCCGAGCGTCAAGTTCGCTTTGCGGATCTCGCCGAGGTCGGCCTCGGCGAGGTCTTCCTGCCCGAGATGCAAATGCTCGGCGCCGGCGACGATCGCCGCGCGCCAATAGTCGTTGACCACGAGCTTGGTCGGCGTGCCCTTGGTCACTGCGAGCGCATCGCTGACGATCTGCAGCGCCCCGGCATCGTCGAGCTCCTTGGCGCGCAGCTGGATGGTGCCGACGCCGAGTTTTGTCAGTCGCTCGACCCATTTGATGCTGTCGACGACGGGATAGAAGGGATCAGGATACGGCATGCCAGAACGGGGTCCCAACGACAGGGGTGGACGGGGAGGCGAAGTCGCGGGCTTCCATCAGCCCGGCTTCGTAAGCGGTGCGGCCGGCCTCGACGCCGAGGCGGAAGGCATTGGCCATCGCAACGGGATCGGCGGCTTTGGCCACGGCGGTGTTGAGCAGAACGGCGTCATAGCCGAGCTCGAGCGCCTCGGCGGCATGCGACGGCGCGCCGAGCCCGGCGTCGATCACCAGCGTGATGTCGGGCAGGCGGTCGCGCAACAGCTTCAGCGCGTCGCGGTTGGTGATGCCCTTGGCGCTGCCGATCGGTGCTGCCCACGGCATCACCACCTTGCAGCCGGCGTCGACCAGCCGCGAGGCGACCGAGAAATCCTCGGTGCAATATGGGAAGACTTCAAAACCGTCCTTGATCAGGATGCCGGCCGCCTCGACCAGGCCGACCACGTCGGGCTGCAGCGTGTCGTTGTCGGCGATCACCTCGAGCTTGATCCACGGCGTGCCGAACAATTCGCGCGCGAGCTTGGCGGTGGTCACCGCTTCCCTCACGCTGCGGCAGCCCGCGGTGTTCGGCAGCACGGTGACGCCGAGCTCGCGGATCAGCGACCAGAACGCATCGCCCGTCTTGCCGCCCGCCGCTTCGCGCCGCAGCGACACCGTAACGATGCTGGCGCCGGAGGCGCGGATCGCGTTCTGCATGATCGCAGGCGAGGGATACAGCGCCGTGCCGATCAGCAGGCGTGACGGGAAGGATTTGCCGTAGAAGGTGACCATGTGTCTCCTCAAACTATGCCGTCGTCCCGGCGAAAGCCGGGACCCATAACCACGACCGGAAATTGTCGGATGGGACGTCTCCCCGCGTGCTTCACTGAAGGGCCGCTGAGTATGGGTCCCGGCTTTCGCCGGGACGACGTGGGGAGGGAGCTTGCGGATAAGCTCACATCACCCTCCCTGCCGCGGCGTGATGATCTCGATCTCGTCGCCGGCTTTCAGCGCGGTGTCGGCCCAGCGGCTCTTCGGCACCACGTCGTAGTTCAGCGCGATCGCGAAATGCGTGCCCTCGTAGTCGAGCTCGGCCAGCAGCGCATCGACGCTGGAGGCCGCGATCTCCCGCTGCTCGCCGTTGACGATCACGCGCATTGCATCACCTCATTGTCGATTTCGCCGCGCGCGAGGTAGGCGAGCGTCAGCTCGGCCAGCGCCGGCGCCAGCAGAAAGCCATGACGGTAGAGTCCGTTCACCGTGATGCGTTCCTGCTCGATCCTGATTTTCGGGAGATTGTCGGGAAATGCAGGGCGCAGGCCGGCGCCGAATTCGACGATGCGCGCCTCGGCGAATGCCGGATGCACGACATAGGCGGCCCCTAACACCTCCAGCGCCGAGCGCACGCTGACGCCGTTGTCCTCGGCCTCGATCGAGGTCGCGCCCAGCATGAAGCGGCCGTCGCCGCGCGGGATCACGTAAAGCGGCCAGCGCGGATGGATCAGCCGCACCGGGCGCGCCAGCTCGATCTCGGAGGTCTCGATGATGATCATCTCGCCCTTGACGCCGCGCAAGCTCGCCTCGCGGTCGCGCGCGGCAAGGCCGCGGCAGTCGATCACGACGCCGTCGAGATCGGTTGCCTCGGCGTCGCTGCCGAACTTGATGGCGCCGCCGGCCTTGGCGATCGCGGCATGCAGCCGCGGCAGCACGCGGCGCGGCTCGACATGGCCCTCGTCGGGATAGAACAGGGCGTCACGGAAACGGCCCTCGAGCGACGGCTCGAGCGCGCGAACGCCCTCGGCGTCGATCCGGCGATGGCCGGTGGTGAGGCGGGCAAAGCGCTCGAAATCGGCGCGGTCGCGCGGATGCGCCACCACCAGCGAGCCGTTGAACGGGGTTTCCGGAACATGCTGCCGCCACAGCTCGAGCGAGCGGATGCCGAGCCGGGAGATCACCGGCTCGGAGGCCTCCGCCTCGCACCAGGGCGCCAGCATCCCGCCGGCCCAGTGGCTTGTGGATTCCGTCATCGCGGCGTCACTGCGCTCATGCAGGGTGACGGCACGTCCGGCCTCTGCGAGCAAGAGCGCATGCCAGGCGCCAGCTATGCCTGCGCCGATGATGGAAACGGGGGAATCCCCCCGCGGTCTTGACGTCTGATACATCCCTGTCCCTTCGCCGGCATGACCCGGATCAGGTTCAAAGGGTCACCGCGGTCCCGGACTATTCGCCTAATGGCTAGTCCAAGCTTGCGGTATCTCAGCTCCTCCTTCGGAGCACCCCTCGGAACGCCCCTAATGTAGGCGGATGGGCTCGTGTGTCAACTTGTATGCCAGACACGTTTGACAGGCGGTGTCGAGGATGGCCGGCACGCGTCGTGGGGCTGCGCGGACGCGATCGGTGCTATTTTTCGGCCTGTTCCGGCTTCGGCTCGGCGGTATCGGCCGTCATTTGCTCCGACTTGGCGAATTCCTTCGGCGGTGCACCCGCGCCGCCATGCTTCGCTTCCTTCAGGTGATCCCCGCGCTGGCGCTTTGCGACGTAGTAATACCCGCCCGCGAAATAACGCACGGCTCGATCGTGATTGCCATCGGCGGCGCGATAGGCGCCGGCGAGGTACTTGATGCCGTATTTGAGGTTGGTCTGGGGATCGCGCAGACCCTCGGCGGTACCGGTGTAGCCGAGGCCGCGTGCAGTGCCGAGCTTGATTTGCATCAGCCCGATCGCGCCGCCGCGTCCGATCAGCTGCGGATGGTACTTGCTCTCGCGCACGATGACGCGATGCACCAGCTCTTCCGGTACGAGGTTGGCCTGGGCCTCGGCCGCCACCATCGCCTCATATTGCGCGCGCGATTGCGCCTGCGCGCTCGCGCAGGACGCCAGCACCGCGATTGCGGCAAGGCAGCCAAGGGCTTGTACGGTCTTCATCTCAATCGCTCGGGCTTTCAGATGCGCGTCGGTTCTGCGGTCTCATTGGTACGGCGAGCGGGCAGGAATGTGGCAAAACCTTCGCATCAGCGAACGTTAATGCATCCGTGATTGTCCGGTCATGGGGTGAAGGGACGACGCGATTGCAAGACGGATGCTTCAAATTGTTTGCTTCAATCGTCTCAGCCAAAAATTGTCTTGGCCTGCAATTTCCTTCTAATTTTTCTGACTAATTTTGCCGCACGCTCCACAGCAGTTTGTCGTGCAAACGAATCAATGAAGGTCTAGACTTCATCCACGACAGAGTGCGCGATCGTTCAGTCAGCAGCTCTGTCCAAGCACGCAAGAAACAACATTCGGGAGATGCGCCATGGTCCGTCAGGACACCGGCTATATGCCTCGCGAAAATCCCTGCGCGCAATGCGGCAAGCCGATCGCCCGCCCTGATTGGGTGGAGCACAGCGAAGGCCGCTCCTCGTTCCTGTGGAATTGCCGCGCCTGCAATTACCGCTTCGAGGCCATCGCGATCTACGAGGAAGCGGAGCTCATTACGCCGCTCGCCGCCTGACGTCTCCTCATCGCATCAGCTTCGCCTGATCAGGCCGCGGATTTCTGCCGCTGCAATTGCTGTTGCCGCGCCGGCAATTCGATCCGGACCACGAGTCCGTGCGGCTTGCGATCGTGCAGCGACAGCGTGCCGGCATGCGCGAGCACGATGGCGTTGGCGATCGACAGACCAAGGCCGAAGCCTTCGGCCTCATCCATGTTGCGCGCCTGGTCGCCGCGCACGAACGGCTCCAGCACGCTCGCCTTGTGCGCATCCGAGATGCCGGGCCCGTCATCCTCGATATCGACGACGAGGCGGTCGGGCTTGACGTCGAGGCGGACGGCAACTTCGCCGCCGAACCGCACGGCATTCTCCACCAGATTGGTGATGCAGCGATGCAGGTCGGCCGGCCGCGCGGTCGCCATCGCGTGCTGCGGGCCCGTGTAACTGACCTTGTGTCCCATGTCGGCGAACTGATCGGTGACGAGGTGCAGCGTGCTCGCGATGTCGACCAGCGTCATCTCCTCGAGCTTGCGGTCGTTGCGCAGGAACGACAGCACCGATTCCAGCATCGAGCGCATCTGGTCGAGGTCGCGCAGCATGCGGTGGCGGTGGGTCTCGTCCTCGATGAATTCGGCGCGCAGCCGCATCCGCGTGATCGGCGTGCGCAGGTCATGGCTGATCGCGGCCAGCATCTTGGTGCGATCGTCGATCAATGCGGTGATGCGCTCGCGCATCCGGTTCAGCGCCCGGGCCAGCGAACGAATCTCCTCCGGACCGCGCTCGGGCAGCGGCGCGGCGGCGCCGTTCAGGCTGAAGGTCTCGGCGGCCTTGACGAAGGACGACAGCGGCGCGGTCAGCGCCCATGCCGCCCACAGGCCGAGCAGGGTGACGCTGATGACGGCGAACAGCACCGTCATCATCCACGGTCCACCCCAGAACGGCCGCATGTGCTGATCCGGCGTCAGGTTGGCGGCGAACATGGCGCCGTCGGGCAGGCGGATCGCGACGCGGCGAATTTCGCCGTCATGCGGCGTGCCGCCAGCCTCGCGCGGCAGCAGGAAGATGCGATAGCCGGCGCCGAGCCGGCGCAGCGCGTGCAGGCTCGGCGTGTCGGTTTCGGTGAGCGCGCCGGCATCGGCCGGCAGGTCGCCGATCGCAAGTTGCGGGAAGGCACGGGCGACGTCGGCCACGAGCCGCGGCCGCTCCGACGCCGGGGCATGCCCGAGCAGCTGCGCGGCGGCGGCGAGCTGGGTGTGCCAGCGGTCCGAAGGCTCCACCCGATCAGGGCGATGGATCAGGAAGGTGGCGGTGATGATCAAATGCAGCGCGACGATCGAAACGACGACCAGCGCCGCCATCTGGGCGCCGATCCCCCGCAGACTCAGCACGCGCAGCAGCTTCATGGTCAATTGTTCGTGGCGGCAACCGCCTCCACCCTCGGCGTGAACACATAGCCGCCGGAACGCACCGTCTTGATCATGGTGGCTTCCTGCGGATCGGGCTCGATCTTGCGGCGGATGCGGCTGACCAGCACGTCGATCGAACGTTCGAACGAGCCGGCGCTGCGGCCCTGGGTCAGGTCGAGCAGGCTGTCGCGCGACAGCACGCGGCCGGGCCGCTCGCAGAAGGTGCGCAGCAGGTCGAACTCGGCGCTGGTCATGGCGACGCGTGCGCCTTCGGGGTTGCGCAGCTCACGCAGGCGGATGTCGATACGCCAGCCGAGGAAGGTCAGCGTGGTCGCGCCCTCGATCGCGCTGGCGTTGCGCGCGGCGGCCTGCCGGCGCAGCACTGCGTTGATCCGCGCCAGCAGCTCGCGCGGGTTGAACGGCTTTGCCAGGTAATCGTCGGCGCCCATCTCGAGGCCGAGGATGCGGTCGACGTCCTCGCCGCGCGCGGTCAGCATGATGATCGGCGTCTGCGATTCCGCCCGCACCTTGCGGCACAGGCTGAGGCCGTCCTCGCCGGGCAGCATGACGTCGAGCACCAAGAGATCCACGCGGTGGTCGGTCATCGCCTTGGCCATCTCGCGGCCGTCGGAGGCGGTCGTGACATGACAAGAATTGGTACGGAGATATTTTGCGATAAGGGACCGCGTCTCGCGGTCGTCCTCGACGACAAGGATATTGGGCGCAGCCTGGGTCATACCGATCTTTTGTCCGTGATTCGGGGAAAGCGGCTCAGGAATTTTGTTTCAGTATGTGTCTGAAATCTTGCCCGGCTATTCGGGTTAACAGGTCGGCCGCAGGGAGAAAAGTTATCGTTCTGTCATCAATCCTATGCCCTGAAATGCGGGCAGAACCCTCTCGGGACAGCGCATCGGCCCCTGGTCGTCGTTATGGCGGCCGGAGAAAGGGAAGGGCGGCTGTCATATCCGGGGGCGGAACCCGTTACCCCGGCGACGCGTTATTTCCCTTTCGGGTCAAGGAGGGTGAGATGGCTGTCGAGGTCGAGACCAGGCCGCATCAGCTCATTGCAAGCGACCGGGTCGAGGGGACGGCGGTGCGCCGGGCCAATGGCGACATGATCGGCCATATCGAGCGGCTGATGATCGACAAGATCTCCGGCAAGGTATCGTACGCGGTGTTGAGCTTCGGTGGCTTCCTGGGCATTGGAACCAATTTGATCCCGCTGCCCTGGGGCCGGCTGCACTACAACCCGAAGTTCGAGGCCTATGAGCTCGACATCGAGGACGAGGAGCTGAAGCGCGCGCCGTCGTTCCGTGCCGACAAGGATTTCGATTGGGGCGATCGCTCGCAGGAAGTCGAGCTGCATCGCTTCTACGGCGTGCCGCCCTATTGGGGCGGCTTCTGATCGCGCGGCAACATGTGCGCATGACGACGCTCGCCGATCGATGATGCGGTCGCCGGGACGAGCGCGCGGCTTGTGCAGCGCGGTTCGCCGGGACGACTTAGTGAGCCAAACATCGTCACATCATGGACTGCGCGTCCGGCGCAGTCGTGAGGCTCAACCGCAAGCTTGGTTGAGAGATCACGATACCTTTCGTCAAGCGGCGCAGCGTTTCCGTGCGCTGAAAGGTCCTCACCCAGTTCCTCGGCATTTAAGCGGCTTTTGAGCGCAGGTCCGTTAGGAACGGTTGCGAAGATGACGGGTTTTCCCAGCATCGATTTTGCGAGAGGAGAGCCATCAATGTTGGTCAAATCCATCATCGCCGGCCTCGCCGGCACCGCGCTGCTTGCAACCGTCGCCGTTGCGCAGACGCCAACCGATAAGGGCGACAAGATGTCTCCTGCGGCGTCGACGTCAGCCACGTCAGCCACGTCGCCGGATTCGTTCAAGGGCAACTGGCGCGCGTCGAAGGTCGTCGGCCTCAGCGTGTACAACGATGCCAATGAAAGCGTCGGCTCGATCAATGATCTGCTGATGGAGAAGGGCGGCGCCATGAAGGCGGTCGTGATCGGCGTCGGCGGCTTCCTTGGCGTCGGCGAGCACCTGGTCGCGGTCCCGATCGACAAGGTGAAGTTCGTGAACGAGCCGATCGCCTATACCGGCGCCTCGAACACCGGCAGCACAAGCAAGTCGACGACCACCACCACGGGCGCGGCGCCTGCGGCGGCGACGCCGAAGCCGAATCCCTGGTATCCGGATCATGCCGTGTTCAATGCGAGCAAGGATGAGCTGAAGGCGATGCCGGAATTCAAGTATTCGATCGACTAACGCATCGCGTCACCTGCAAGAGAAGAGCGCGTCCGGTTGCTGCCGGGCGCGCTTTTTTTCTGGCCGGATGGATAAAATTTGGGAAGAGTGTAGGGAGTAGGTCAGGCGATCCAATTCGGACAGCGCGTTGCAATCATCATCAACCCTTACGTGATCATTCGTCAAATGGCTGAAGAACCTGATGAATGACAAGGAGCGCGATGGCGGCGATCCCGCGGTAGCCCGGATTCGCGGCCGCTACCCGCAATACACGCGGCGCCGGTTGGCAGGCTTTGCGGAGCGGCTGCAACAGAAGGTTCATGCCGGCCGCGTGCCGGTCACCTCGCTCGCGCTTGCCGGTCCCACCGAGCGGATCAGCCTCGAGGACGCGCTCAAGCTCGATTATCGGCCGGTCCCATTGGGCGAGACGCTGGGACCGCTATGGGCGACTTATTGGGTGCAGGTCGTGGCCGAGGTGCCGCAGGCCTGGGCCGGCTCGCGCGTGGATCTGTATTGGGACAGCCGCTCGGAAGCGCTGCTTTGGCTCAACGGACGTTCCTCGCAGGGTCTCAATCCCGGCCGCCACATAGCGCCGCTCGTTCAGTCGGCGAGCGGCGGGGAGACGATCAGCATCCATGTGGAGGTGGCCTGCAACGGCCTGTTCGGTGCGTTCTGGAGCGATCCGCAGGCCTACGCGCTGGTCGCCTGCGAGCTGCGCCGCTTCGATCCCGAAGCTACGGCATTCTATTTCGACTACGAGGTGCTGCGCCAGCTCGAGGCTGACCGCGACCCCACGACAAAGTCGAGGTCATACGGAGCTGTCGGAGAGACGGCGCAGCCGGCGCTGGATCGGACCTGGGCGGGGCGCCTGCTGCACGATCTCAACCGCATCTGCAACATCACCGATCCCGACGATCGCGCGACCTGGCCGGCGGCGCGAGCGATCCTCGATGGCCTGCTCGCGGCACGAAATGGCAGCATCACCCACGAGATGTCGGCGATCGGCCACGCCCATCTCGACACGGCATGGCTGTGGCCGCTGGCGGAAACCCGGCGCAAGGCGCAACGCAGCTTTTCCACGGCGGTGGCGCTGATGGAGCGCTATCCCCATTTCAAGTTCGCCTGCTCGCAGGCCTATCAGTATGCCGTCATCGAGCAGAATGACCCTGACCTGTTCGCCCGAATTCGCGCCAAGGCCGCCGCCGGCCAATGGATTCCGGTCGGCGGCAGCTGGATCGAGCCGGACTGCAATCTGCCGTGGGGCGAGTCGATCTGCCGTCAGTTCCTCTACGGTCAGCGCTATTTCGAGCGAACGTTCGGCGCGCGCTCCAGCGTGTTCTGGAATCCCGACGTGTTCGGCTACGACGCCCAGCTGCCGCAGCTGATGCAGTCGGCGGGGATGTCGCGCTTCCTGACCCAGAAGCTGTCGTGGAACAAGTTCACCTCACCGCCGCATCACAGCTTCCATTGGCGCGGACTGGACGGCAGCACGGTGCTGGCGCATTTCCCCCCGGCGGACACCTACAACGGATCGGCGCAGGTCGCGGAGCTCCGCTATCACGCCGCCAATTACAAGGACGCCGACCGTTCGTCCGACGCACTCTATCTGTTCGGCTATGGCGACGGCGGCGGCGGTGCCGACGAGACGATGCTGGAGACGTTGCAGCGCGCAAGGGACTTGCAGGGGCTGCCGCGAATCCAGATTCGCTCCGTCGACGAGTTCTTCGACCGCCTGGCGATATCAGCGCCGGATCTGGCGACGATCGAGGGCGAGCTCTATCTCGAATATCATCGCGGCACCTACACCACGCAGGCCGAGACCAAGCGCCTCAACCGCGCTTGCGAGGCCGGCCTTCAGGCACTCGAATTCGTGACCACTGTCGCGGCTGCCTGCCGGCAACCGGCACCGTCAGCACAGGAGATCGAAGCGCTGTGGCGCACGCTGCTGGTCAACCAGTTTCACGACATCATTCCCGGCAGCAGCATCCGCGAGGTCTATGAACGTGCGGAGGTCGAACTCGCTGGCGTGGCGGAGGAGGCCGGGCGTCGCACGCAAGCCGTGCTGGCGACGCTGTGCGATCCCGAAGACGGCAATTGGACACCCGTCAACACGCTGGGCTGCGCGCGTGCCGAGGTCGCGTCCGACCCCGACGGCGAGCTTCGTCACATCGTCGCCGCGCCGTTTGCGGCGGGTGAAACGACGACGACCGACGATCGCGTTGTGGTCGCCGCCGATCTGGACGGCTTCGTGCTGTCGAACGCGCGGCTCGAAGCGCGCATTGATCGCAGCGGGCTCGTTTGGTCGCTGCTGCATGTTGCGACCGGCCGCGAGACCTTCGCATCACCGGCAGCCCGGCTGCTGCTGCTCGATGACCGGCCGCTCGATTTCGAGGCATGGGATATCGATCCGTTCGCGCTGGAGACCGCGCGCGAGGTGACAGAGGAGGTGAGCTGCGCCGTGCTGTCGGATGGCGGACTGCGCGGCGAGGTCCGTTTCGAGCGCGGGCTCGGACGCGCAAGCCGGCTCACGCAGGTGATCCGCCTCGATGCCGGCGCCGATCATCTCGAATTCGAAACCACGGTCGATTGGCAGGAGCGCAAGACGGCGCTGAAGGTCATGTTCCCCGTCGCCTGCCGTGCATCGAACGCAACCTATGAAACCATGTTCGGCGCAACCGAGCGGCCGACGCATGCCAACACGGATGCCGACGCGGCCAAGTACGAGGTGCCCGGGCATCGCTGGGCCGATCTCGCCGAGCCGGATTTCGGCGTGTCGCTGTTCAGCGACCGCCGTCACGGCTATTCGGCGTTCGGCAATCAGCTCGCGTTGACGCTGCTGCGCGGCTCCGAATTGCCTGATCCGCAGGCCGATATCGGGCGGCACCGGATGCGCTATGCGATCTATCCCCACCACGGCGACTGGCGCAGCGCGGACACGGTCGGGCGCGCCTTGCGGTTCGAGCGTCCGGTGCTGTGGACGAAGGGAAAACCGCACGCGCCGTTGCGACACTCGCTCCTGACCGCGTCCCCGGCCAACGTGATCGTCGATACGATCAAGCCCGCCGAGGATGGAGACGGCTGGGTGGTGCGGCTGTACGAGAGCGCAGGCATCCGCACCGCCGTGACTCTCGATTTCGGCGTCGACATCGCGTCGGTGTGGATGAGCAACACCCTGGAAGACCGCATCGAGACCCTGCCGACCGAGGATCGGGGATGCCGCCTGGCGCTGCGTCCATTCCAGATCGCAACGCTGCGGGTCTGCCAGGCGTAGTGATTGCAGTGACTTTCGCCCCGGCTTGCGCGGAGAGACCGGATCGCATCGCCAGATGCGATCCGGTGTGGCGTAGCCGTCAGTTCGACTTCACCAGCGGACAGCCGCCCTTGTCGAGCGGGCGGAACGCCTCGTCGCCGGGCACGGTGGCGATCAGCTTGTAGAGGTCCCACTCGCCCTTGGATTCCTCGGGCTTCTTGACCTCGAACAGATACATGTCGTGCACCATGCGGCCGTCGATCCGGATATGGCCGTTCTTGGCGAAGAAGTCGTTGACCGGCGTGGCGCGCATCTGGGCCATCACCTTCGGCGCCTCGTCGGTGCCGATGGCCTCGATCGCCTTCAGGTAATGCATGGTCGCCGAATAGAGGCCGGCCTGGATCATGGTCGGCATGTGGCCGACCTTCTCGTTGAAGCGCTTCGAGAAGGCGCGGGTCTCGTCGTTCATGTCCCAGTAGAAGGCGTCGGTGACGATCAGGCCCTGGGTCGCCTTGATGCCGAGCGAATGCGTGTCGGTGATCTCCTGCAGCAGCGCGATCATCTTCTGGCCGCCTTGGGTCAGGCCGAACTCGGAAGCCTGCTTCAGCGCGTTGGTGGTGTCGCCGCCGGCGTTCGCCAGTGCCACGACCTTGGCCTTGGAGGCCTGCGCCTGCAGCAGGAAGGACGAGAAGTCCGACGAGTTGAGCGGATGACGCACGTCGCCCAGCACCTTGCCGCCACTCTCCTTGACGACATTGGCGGCATCGCGTTCCAGCGCCATGCCGAAGGCGTAGTCGGCGGTGACGAAGAACCAGGTGTCCTCGCCGCGCTTGACCATCGCCTTGCCGGCGACGTTCGATAGCGCATAGGTGTCGTAGGTCCAGTGCACCGTGTTGGGCGAGCAGGCGGTGCCGGTGATATCGGAGGAGCCGCCGCCGGAATTGATGTGGATCTTGTTCTTCTCGCGCGTCAGCGCCGAGATCGGCAATGCGACCGACGAGGTCGGCACGTCGAGGATCGCGTCGACCTTGTCGTTGTCGTACCAGTTGCGTGCGATGTTGACGCCGACGTCGGGCTTGTTCTGGTGATCGGCTGCGATCACCTGCACCGGCTTGCCTTTCACCTTGCCGCCGTAATCGGCGACCGCCATCTCGACGGCGGCGACCGAGCCCTTGCCGGTGGCGTCCGCATAGAGGCTCGACATGTCGGTGAGCACGCCGATCTTGACGACATCGTCGGAGATCTGGGCGTTCGCCGCGGTCCCTGAGGCCGCGAGCGCGAGGCCGGCCGCCGCTGCGGCCAAGAGTGTTTTCATCGTGTTTTTCTCCCTGACTTTTTCGTTGAGGGTTGCTTCCACCGGGGCGTTCTAGCCGCTGCGACAAGCTGTCGCAAAGACGACTTTTTGAGCATGCGCGCGGCAAGTGTTCCCCCTCTCCCCGCTCTTCGCGGGGAGAGGGTTGGGATGAGGGGCCTTATCCACGGGTGGCGATTGTCGTGAGACCTGTACCCCCTCACCCGGATTGCTTCGCAATCCGACCTCTCCCCGCAAGCGGGGCGAGGTAAGAGAGCAATCCGCTCGGGCAGTGTCCTACAGCGCCGGTAACGCGGTGACGGCGGCCTTGATGCTGCCGTCGGTTTCCACGATCACCCGCAACGTCTTGGAATCGAAGTCGATCCCGGCCAGCCGGATGCTGTTGACCTCGGCGTCGACGCGGATGCCCTCCTCGTTCTTCTGCAGGTCGGCGATGGCGGCGGCGACCTTGCGCTGCGCGTTGGTCGCGAATGGCTTCAGGTCGACCACCAGCCGATCGTTGAGGGTCTGCTGCATGTGCGGGATCGCCGCGCGTGCGGCGGCGCCGAGCAGGCCGAACGCGGCCTCGGATTCCACCGCCAGCTCGACGTCGGTCAGCCGCAGCGTCTGCGACGGCTGGTCGAGCCGCGGCCGGCCCCAGATGTGCACGGTTGCCTCGGCGCCCAGCCCGAACCAGCTGGCCTTTTCCTTGGCGTGCACCAGGAGCGAGATCAGAAGCCGGTCGCCGGAGGCGGCGATGCTCGCGCTTTTGACGGTTACGTCGACCGGACCGGAGCCGTCCTCGGGGAAGGTCTTGCCCTTGAGCTGTGCCTCGACCAGCTGGCTCAGCGTGGTGAAGGACAGGTCGACCGGCAGGCCGATCGCGACCTGGCTCGGCATCGGCGGCACGATCGAGAGTTTTTCGGGGAACGGGCAGTTCGGGGTGGTCTGCGCCTCCGTGATCCGCGTTTCGGCCTCGATCCCCATCGTCAGGATCAGCGAGGACGCATCGACCTTCGGCTGCGCGGCGATCGCGCGGGTCGGTCGCAGTTCGAGCCACATCGGCGGCATCGAGGTGGTGCCGCCGGTACCTTGCAGCGGGATCGAGCGGCAGGCCTTGGCCCATTGCGTGCGGGCGTTGTTCTGGAACACCGGGTCGTTGTGCAATCGGGCCTCGACCACGGAAATCTGGTCGGCGACCGCCTTGTCGATGACAGGCTTGACCTGGGCCGGCACGCTGATGCGGACGCCGGCCGTCGACAGGCTGGTGTCGCCGAGATTGACCTGTGCCTGCAGGTTCGGCTCGATCCGCCAGGATGCACCGAGCTTCGGGCGCGCGGTGAGGGTGACGTTGCCCTTGATCTCGGCGTTGGCGTTGATGTTCTTGATGTTCACGGCGCCGATCTGCTTGGCGACATTGCCGCCGAGCAGGCTGCCGAGCGCGTCGTTGACCGCGCCGGTTGCCTTGGCGGACAACGCGCCGGTGACCTTGAGCGTGCCGTTGATCGGGGTGGTCAGCGTCAGCACGTCCTGCGCGCCGGTGGCGGCGATCGGCCCGCGCGATGCGGTCCAGCCGATGTCGGCATTTTGCAGGATTTGCTGGACCGGGTTGTCGGCCTTGCCGCCGAACGTCTTCGGCGCGCCGCGTTCGGCGGCGTCGCGGATCGCCGACAGCGCGACCGAGACCTGCGCCACGATCGTCGAAGAACGCGGCGCCTGCGGCAGCGGCGGCAGCTCTGCGAGCTTCGGCTGCTGCACGGTGACGCTCGGCGCGAGCCAGTCCATTGCCTTGAGGCTGATCACGAACGAGACCAGCACCACCGCGATCCCGAGCGCTATCGTCCTTGGATGCATCGGTAGACGCATCATTCCCCCGGATGAAAATCAACTTGACGGCTTGTACAGGCCCCCCGACGAGGGCGCCAGTGTGGCAGGATCAAGCTGCTTCAGGGGCGGAAGGCGTTAAGGTTGATGAACGCGACAACGGCCCCGGCACGAGAATGCCGGAGCCGTGGTCGAGGACGCCTTTATTAAGGACGCCTTGGAGGGGAGGGGCTTAGCGGACGGCCGAGCCGAGATCGGCGCGGCGGTCGGTCATCGGCAGCACGATCACCTTGGTGCCGACGCTGACCCGCGAATAGAGGTCGGAGACATCTGCGTTGGTCAGGCGCAGGCAACCGGAGGACACGCGGGTGCCGATCGTCTCCGGCGCGTTGGTGCCGTGGATGCGGTAGATGGTGCCGCCGAGATACATGGCGCGGGCGCCGAGCGGATTGCCGGGGCCGCCGGCCATGTGGCGCGGCAGATAGGGCTGGCGGGCGATCATTTCCGGCGGGGGCGTCCAATCCGGCCACTCTGCCTTCTTGGTGATGGTCTGGGTGCCCGACCAGGTGAAGCCGTCGCGGCCGATGCCGATGCCGTAGCGCATGGCCTGGCCGTTGCCGAGCACGAGATAGAGATAGGTGTGCGGGGTGTCGATGATGATGGTGCCGGGCGCCTCGCGCGTCGGATAGGCGACGACCTGGCGGCGCAGGCGGGCGGGCAACTCAACCGAACGGTCTTCCTCCTGCGCCTGCGGCATCGACTGCACCGGCGGCTGCACGGCCTCGGTCGGCGGCGTCAGGATGAAGGGGAACATCGGCAGCGGAGCGGCCGCGGCGGAATTCGAAAAAGCGACGGTGCCAATCGCCAGCGCACCGAAGGCGGCGGCAGCGAGACGTGAGTTCAGCTTGATGGAATTGAACATTGTCGACCCCTGTTGTTTGCGCCCTGCGCGCCAGTTCCGGCGCGTCGTTGGGTCAAAGCAGTACAGGTGAGGCGTTTCAGGACGTTTGCACGAAATCGCCAAAATGGTTTCGTGCCGTTAGGGAATTGTTTCGTGCGTGTTTCGTCGCACGGTTAAGGCCGGGTTGCCGGGAAGGGGTTGTCCCGCCGCAAGACAGTCTTCCTGG
Organism: Bradyrhizobium sp. USDA 3315; assembly: GCF_054056795.1. Taxonomy (NCBI): domain Bacteria; kingdom Pseudomonadati; phylum Pseudomonadota; class Alphaproteobacteria; order Hyphomicrobiales; family Nitrobacteraceae; genus Bradyrhizobium; species Bradyrhizobium sp. USDA 3315. The sequence goes on from NZ_JBSRYP010000001.1 coordinate 4,424,583, forward strand.
CACGGCGCTTGCTGTCCCAGCGCATTGGTTTCGGAATGGAGTGGAAATGATGCTGGGGCACACGATCGGCAGCATGCTGGATCGGCAGAAGGGCTTCGGCCCCGGGTTCGATTTTCTCCGTATCGCACTGGCGATTTCCGTCGTCGCCGCCCACGCGCCCTATGTCGCGGGCGGCAGTGGCGACGGCGAGCAGGCGTGGATCGCCTGGTTTCCGCACTACGCCATTCTCGTGATGTTCTTTGCGCTGAGCGGGTTTCTGATCGCGGCCAGCGGGCTGCGGCTCTCGCTGAGGGAGTTTCTCACCAATCGCGGCATGCGGATCATTCCGGCGCTTGCGGTCGAGATCGTGCTGTCGGCGCTGATCCTCGGACCGATCTTCACCGCGCTGCCGCTGTCGGACTATTTCACCAATTTCGGCACCTACAAATACTTCACCAACATCATCGGCCTCGTGAACTACGTCCTGCCCGGCGTGTTCAGCGGCAATCCCGCGCCGGAGGTCAACAGCTCGCTGTGGACGGTGCCGTTCGAATATGGCTGCTACGCGCTGATGACGGTGTTCATCCTGTTCGGCCTGTTGCGCAAGCCGCCGCTCATCGTGCTCGGTGCGCTCGTGCTGGTCGGCATCGGCCTTGCGCTCGTACTCACCGGGCATGGCGCGCAACCCTCGCAACTGCCCGCTGGGGTCGCCGGTACGCTGCATGACAGGATCTTCAGCACGGCGCCGTTCCTCGGACGCGGCGCGAAGCTGCCGGTCGCGTTCATGCTCGGCATCGCGATCTATCTCTATCGTGACCGCATTCCCTACAACGGAAGGCTTCTCGCCGCGTGCTGCGCGCTCTGCGCGGGCGCCGCGCTGCTCGGTCCGGCGGACTGGATGAGCCAGCCGGTGCTCAATCTGCTGATCGCCCCGGCGCTGGTCTATATCACCGCCTATCTCGGCGTTTCGAAGCTGCCGCGGCTGCCGCTGATTTCGCGCGGCGACTATTCCTACGGCATCTATCTCTACGGCTTTCCGGTGCAGCAGGTTGTGCGGGTATGGCTGCCGCACGCGCCCGTGATCGTTCAGTTCGCGATTGCGCTGCTGCTGATCACGCTGTTCGCCGCGTTCTCCTGGCACTGGATCGAGAAGCCGATCCTGAAACTGCGCAGCCGCTTCTCCTTCGTGGCGCGCGAGCGCCTTGCGCCGGACGACGCGTCCGCGCCGCGCCAGGACATTGCGCCTCTTGCCGTTGCCGCGAACGTCGTCCGCAGCAGACACTCCTCCTGACGAGGAGCCAGCACCTTCGCCGTTCAGGAGCTGAGATATCCGGCCGATCCGTCCCACAGCAGCTTGGCCGCGGTGATGACCAGAATGGCGTAGCAGGCGCGGTACAGCGCGCGCTGGTCGAGACGTTCGTGCAGCCGCCATCCGGCCCAGACGCCAACCGGCACCGCCGGCACGCAAAGCGCCATCAGCATCCACAGGCTGCGCGACGGCGTGGCCAGCACGAGCCACGGGCCGGCCTTCAAGAGGTTGCCGACCGTAAAGAACAGGCTGGTGGTGCCGGCGTAGAGCGCCTTCGGCATGCCGAGCGGCAGCAGATAGATCGCAAGCGGCGGCCCGCCCGAATGGGCCACCATCGTGGTGACGCCGGAGGACAGGCCGGCGAACGTCGCCTTGAACGTCGAGCGCGGACGCGGCTTGATCTCGCCGCCGCCGAGAAACCACAGCGCGGCGAACACCAGCGTCACCACGCCCATCACGATCTCGACGGCATGCCGGTCGAGATCGCGCAGCACGAAATAGCCGAGGCCGATGCCGATGACGAGCGCCGGCAGCAGCATCGCGAGGTCGATGCGCGACCACGTGCTCGGGCGCCAGAACCGCAGCGCGGTGACGTCCATGACGACGAACAATGGTGCCAGCAGCGCGCCCGCCGCGATCGGGTCCATCGCCAGCGACAGCAGCGGGATGCCGACGATGGCAAAACCGCCGCCGAACGCGCCCTTCATGAAGGCGATCAGGAAGACGCCGGCGAAGGCAACCGCGAGCACGAAAGGCCCGGGCAGGTCAGCGACGATGGACGTGATCATGGTGTCGTGCGAAGCGTTGTGGTCAGTACTCAACATGGCCACGCGCGCCTGCATGCGCAATCCAAACATTGCTCTCGGTGCACATTGCTCTCGGTGCAATTCGGCGTGCACGCGGCCTAGCCGGCGCGCATCCGCGGCAGGCCCGGCTTGTCGCCGTTGATCACGGCGCGGCGGTCGGAGACGGCGTGATGGAATTGCTCGAGCGTCAGCCCGATCACCGAGAGATCGCCTTCCTCGATCGCGCCGTCGTCGTAGCAGTCGAGCGCCTCGCGCAACAGGGCATCCGCTTCGCCCTGCATGGCGGCGAGCTGTTCCGGCGTCTCGGCGCCGCGCACCTGCGAGATCAGGGTCAGCAGATTGTCGCGATGGGTGATGTAGTGCTCGCGCTCGTCGCGCTTCACGTAGTGGCGCAGCCAGGCGCCGGCCGAGCCGAGGCCGGAGAGCAGCAGGATGCCGCCCCAGATGTAGTCGGAGTATTTTTCGAGGAAGGTGCGCTCGGTGCCGTCGATATAGGCGGCCGCGCCCTGATGCGCCGGCAGCGCGGCGTCCTTGTCGGTGTCGGGCTTCTCGATCTTTGCCGCCGCCGGCAGATCGCGCGCGACCTGGAGGCGCAGCGTGAACAGCTGCCGGTCGAGCGCGCCGACGGTCGCCTCGCTCAGCGCATGCTGCGCGATGATGAGGTGATTGACGCTGACGGTCTCAACCTTGTCCTCGGGCCGCGCCGGCGACGAGGAGAAGATGCTGCCGGCGATCTCCTCGGACTCATAGCGCGGATGCTTCTGCGCGATTGCCTCCGAGACATCGACCGGGAGGAAGACCGGCTCGCCGCGCGCGGCCGCCGTCGCTGTAATCGCTTCCGCCGTCACCTTGCTGTCGAGCGGGCCGACGGTCATGTAGGCATCGAGCGAGGGATCGCGCGCGAGGTCGGCGATCTTGTTGACGGCGAACTGGCTGACCGCGACCTTGTCGGGGTTGACGCCGGATTCGGTCAGGATCACGCGCAGCAGCGTGACATTGGCCTGGGTGCTGCCGACCACGCCGACCTTGTGGCCGGCGAGATCGTCGATGCTCTTGATCTTCGCGGACCGCCGCTTGCCTTTGGCGCCCGAGGGCGCCCACAGCACGACGACATTCTTGCGCAGGATCGCAACCGACTCGGCGCTCGCGGGCAGATCGAGGTCGCCGCGCACCACCGCGAGGTCGACCTTGTTCGCCGTGAACAGCGCGATGCTCTCGGCGGAGCCCTGCGTCGTGACCGGCTTCAGCCGCACCGAGCTGCCGTCGTGCGTAAAGACCTGGGCGAAACCCTGGATCAGCTTGACGTCCTCGCTGCCGGTCGGGCCGACCGCGATCGCGAGCGTCACCGGACGCAGCGCGTAATACAGCGCGCCGGCGGCGAGGCCGAACACAAGCATGCCGGCCGCAAGGATCAGCAGCGACGAGTTTCGTCGCCTGAGCCTGCGGCGCTTGGTGCCGGGATTTTCACTCTGCTCTGACATCTGGCTGTCACGTTACACGAAAAACCGGCCGTTTGCCGTGAAAAACAACCTAACATTTCGATGACGTCATACGTTTGAAACATCCATGTCAGAACGTCGTGCGAGCAGAATCAAGATTAACGATTTGGATCTCCTGCAATGCGCATACTCGTTGCGACCGATGCCTGGCATCCGCAAGTCAACGGCGTGGTCCGGACGCTGACGTCGCTTGCGCGCAGCGCAGCCGGGCTCGGCGCCGAGATCGAATTCCTCACTCCCGACGGTTTCCGCTCGGTTGGCGTGCCGACCTATCCTGGCCTGCGCGTGGCGCTGCCGAACCGCCGCGAGATCGCGCGCCGGATCGAGGAGGCCGCGCCCGAGGCGATCCACATCGCGACCGAAGGGCCGATCGGCTGGGCGGTGCGCGGCTATTGCCAGCGCAACAAGCTCGCCTTCACCACATCCTATACAACGCGCTTCCCGGAATATGTTTCGGTTCGCACCGGAATTCCCGACAGCGTCGGCTACGCGGTGCTGCGCCACTTCCACGCCGCCGGGTCGATGACGATGGTCGCGACCGACTCGCTGCGCAGCGAGCTCGCCGAGCGCGGCTTCCGCAGGCTCGGCTTCTGGACCCGCGGCGTCGACACCAGGATCTTCAATCCGGACCAGCCGGCGGTGCTCGATCTGCCGCGGCCGATCTTCATGACCATGGGCCGCGTCGCGGTGGAGAAGAACCTCGACGCCTTCCTGTCGCTGGACCTGCCGGGCTCCAAGGTCGTGGTCGGCGACGGCCCGCAAAGGGCGGCATTGGAACAGAAATATCCCGACGCGATTTTCCTCGGCGAGAAGAAGGGGCAGGATTTGACCTCGCACCTCGCCGCCGCCGACGTCTTCGTGTTCCCGAGCCTGACCGACACCTTCGGCGTCGTACAGCTCGAGGCGCTGGCCTGCGGCACGCCGGTCGCGGCATTCCCGGTCACCGGCCCGAAGGACGTCATCGCCAACCATCCGATCGGCGCGATCGACAACGACTTGCGCAGCGCCTGCCTGCGCGCGCTGACGATGTCGCGCGCGGACTGCCGCAATTTTGCGTTGGAGCGTTCCTGGGAAAACAGTGCGCGTCAGTTCATCGGCAATCTGGCCACGCTGCAGCCGAGCCGCGCGCTGCGGCCCGCCCGCCGCGTTGCCGGCCGCAGCGCGGTTCCGAATTAACAGCTCAATCGAACGAGAGGCGAGAGACGATCTATGGCTGAAATCATCAAGCTGGGTGCCGACCGTTCCATGGACTTCGACCGCGAGACGGTCGAGCAGGCCTATGACCGCTGGGCGCCGATCTACGACCTCGTGTTTGGCGGTGTGTTCAGCAAGGGCCGGCAGGCCGCGATCCAGGCCACCAACAAGATCGGCGGCCGGGTGCTCGAGGTCGGCGTCGGCACCGGCATCTCGCTGCCGCTCTACAGCCAGAACGTCCGCATCTTCGGCACCGACATCTCGGAAGCGATGCTGGAGAAGGCTAAGAAGCGGGTCGCGGAGCGGGGCCTGAAGAATGTCGAGGACCTCGCGGTGATGGACGCCGAGAAGCTGGAATTCCCCGACAATTCGTTCGACGTGGTGATGGCGCAGTATGTGCTGTCGGCGGTGCCGAACCCGGAAGCCGCGCTCGACGAGTTCGCCCGCGTGGTGCGTCCGGGCGGTGAACTGATCATCCTGACCCGCGTCAGCGCCGATGCCGGCGTGCGCCGCTTCATCGAGCAGAAGCTGCAGCCGGTGGTGCGCCCGCTCGGGTTCCGGACCGCCGAATTCGCCTGGTCGCGCTACACCAAATGGCTCGCGGGCGCGCGCGGCATGGAGCTCGCGGAGCGGCGCCTGATTCCGCCGCTCGGCCACTTCTCGCTGGTCCGCTTCCGCAAGGCGGATGTCGCCAAAGCCGCCTGAGGCGGCCCGGCCAGGCGGCCCAGCCCGCCGCTCCTCCCGGGTGAGGTAGCGCACAGCGCACCCCAGGCCGGGTGGCTACGATCTCCTTCGCCTGATCTCCGCAGATCTTCTCGGGATGAGGCGAGACCCTGCTCCGGTTGCGTCAAGGCGTCGCTCCGCATTGTCATATGTCATTATGATGATGTCACACGCGATACATCGAATCCCTGTAAATCCTGTTCCGAAAGATGTTGGGGGAACCAATGATCAAGAATTTCCTGCAAGAGCTGCGTACCCAGCGTTGGGATGACCATCGCTTCTACCATCACAGCCGGATCAACCAGAGCCTGCACTTCGTCAGCGCGCTGAGCTTCCTGTTCGCCTATGTGATGCTGTTCTTCGATCCGGTCGTGTCGGCGCTGGTCGGCTGGCTGGTCTCGATGACCTCGCGCCAGGCCGGTCACTTCTTCTTCGAGCCGAAGGGCTACGACCACGTCAACCAGGCGACCCATGAGCACAAGGAAGACATCAAGGTCGGCTACAATCTGCAGCGCAAGGTCGTGCTGATGGCGATCTGGGCGCTGTCGCCGATGGTGCTGTACTTCGATCCGACGCTGTTCGGCCTGTTCAAGCCCTGGGTCACGATGGGCGACTTCACCCGCCAGGTGGCCAAGATCTGGCTCGTGGTTGGCATCGGTGGCCTCTTGTTCCGCACGATCCATTTGTTCTTCATCCGCGACGTCGAGACCGGCCTCGTCTGGATGACCAAGATCGTCACCGACCCGTTCAACGATCTGAAGCTCTATCACAAGGCGCCGCTGTTCCTGATGAAGGGCGAACTGATCGATCCGGGTCTCGAGAAGCACGTCAAGCACGCCTGATCGGTTGCCCTCAGCGTCTTCAAGCTGCGTCATGCCCGGGCTTGTCCCGGGCATCTACGTCTTAGGATTACGGCGGATCATCACTTGAGCGCCTTCGACCGCGCGTACACGTCACCTCGCCCCGCTTGCGGGGAGAGGTCGGATCGCGCCAGCGATCCGGGTGAGGGGGGCTCACCACGAGTCCGTCCATTTCCGATTTTATGGATGCAGCCCCTCACCCCAGCCCTCTCCCCGCAAGAGCGGGGCGAGGGAGTAGGAGGGCCGCGCGTTGCCTCAGCGCCTGAACTTCACGGTGACGACCCAAACGCCGTCATTCCGGGGCGATCGCGCCAGCGAGCGAACCCGGAATCTCGAGATTCCGGGTTCGATGCTGTGCATCGCCCCGGAATGACGGTGTGCTCAGCGGCCGAACCTCACGGCGACCATCTCCTTCAGGATCTGCCGCTTGATGTTCTTGTTGGTAAGGCCGGCCTTGTGCCACCACCAGCCGTCGCGCTTCATCTTCTCGGCTGCCGCAACGAAGCGGTCGCTGACCTCGGCGAAGTCGGCGTCGGTGTAGTTCAGGGTGAAGATCAGGCGGCCGGTGCCGACCCAGCTCAGCGCCAGTCCCTCGGCCCGCAGATAGTATTGCAGCATCCAGTTGTAGCGGGACGGCTCGGTGTAATAGACGGTCCAGATCGACGAGATGTTGCCGACCCGAACTGGAAGGCCTTGCGCGGCGAGGCGGTCGTTGAGCGCCTTGGCACGGCCGTTCCAGGTCTCGTCCAGCCCGTTGTAGATCGAGCGGAAGTTCGGGCTGGCGAGCCGGCTCAGGAACTCGTCCATCGCCGTCATCACATAGGGATGCGAGTTGAAGGTGCCGCGGGCGAAGCAGATGTCGGCCGGGCGGTCGTCGCGGAAGCGCCGCATCAAATCCTTGCGGCCGCACACCACGCCGACCGGAAGCCCGCCGGCCAGGCTCTTGCCGTAGGTCGCCATGTCGGCCTTGACGCCGAAATATTCCTGGGCGCCGCCGGCGGCGAGGCGGAAGCCGACGAACACCTCGTCGAAGATCAGGACGATGCCGCGTTCGGTGCACATCTCGCGCAGCTTCTTCAGCCATTCGGTGTAGGCGGCGCGGTCGTATTTGGAGGAGCGCGAGGAGTCGACCAGCGCGGAATCGCCGGGCGCGTTGGAATTGGGATGCAGCGCCTGCAGCGGGTTGACCAGCACACAGGCGATGTCGTTGCGCGTCCGCAGCACGTGCAGCGTCTTCTCCGACATGTCGGCGAGCGTGAAGGTCTCGTGCGGCGACACCGGGTTGCCGACGCCGGGCTGCACGTCGCCCCACCAGCCGTGATAGGCGCCGGCGAAGCGCACGAGGCGCTTCCGCTTGGTGTGGTAGCGCGCGAGCCGCACCGCCTGCATCACCGCCTCGGTGCCGGACATGTGGAACGAGACCTCGTCGAGGCCGGACAGCTCGCACAGCCGTTTGACGTTGTCGGCAATGATCGGGTGGTAGGGGCCGAGCACGGGGCCGAGCGCGTGGGCGCGCTTCTCACCCTCGGCGATGCACTCCTTGTAGAAGTCGTTGCCGAAGATGTTGACGCCGTAGGAGCCGGTCAGGTCGTAGAACACATTGCCGTCGACGTCGGTGACGGTGACGCCGCTGGAGGCCTCGACGAAGGCCGAGGTGCCGAGATGTTCGCGCACCAGGCGGCTGTACTGGAACGGCACGCGGTAGGTTTCGGTGAACTGCAGGTCGGAGATGCGCTCCGTGACCTCGGCGGTCAGCGCGCGGCCCTTGGGGTAGCGATCCCCGTAGAGGCCGGCGAGGCGGAAGAAGCCGTCCTGGCGCTGCATCGCGACGTCCTTCGGCGCGCCGTCGGAGCGGAAGAAGTCGTCGATGTCGAATTCGTAGTGCGGGACCATCCGCGCGACCATCTTGGACATCTTGGAATGTCCGGTCAGCGAGCGGTGCTTGGCACGCGAGAGCGCGATGCGGGCCTGAATTTTGGGGAAAGCTGCGGCGGCGCCGGCAAGCGCGGCGGCGGACAGCGAGAGAATCGGAAGGGATGTTTCCATGACAGAAGCGCTAGCCTCAGCACCTAACAGATTCATGACAGTCAAGGGCCTGATCTCGGCATTCACCCAGCAGGAAGACCTAAATTTCCTGCTCACCAACCGGATTCCGCGGGCGGCGCTGACCCGTTTCATGGGCTGGTTCTCCAAGGTCGAGAACCCCCTGGTGCGCGACGCCTCGATCGCCTGCTGGAAGCTGTTCTCCGACCTCGATCTGTCGGAGGCCAAGAAGACCGAGTTCAGGAGCCTGCACGATTGCTTCACCCGCGAGCTCAAGCCCGGCCTGCGTCCGGCAGCGGCCGATCCCGCCATCATCGCGAGCCCGTCGGACGCGATCATTGGCGCGCATGGGCGGATCGAGGACGGGCAATTGTTCCAGGTCAAGGGCGCGCCCTATTCGCTGCTCGATCTGGTCGGCGATCCGGCGCTGGTGGAGCAGCACCGGAACGGCCGCTTCGTCACACTGCGGCTGACCTCGAGCATGTATCACCGCTTCCACGCGCCCTATGATCTTGCCATCGACAAGGTGGCGTTCATTCATGGCGACGTCTGGAACGTCAATCCGATCGCGCTGAAGCGGATCGAGCGGCTGTTCTGCAAGAACGAGCGCGCGGTGCTGCGCGCCAAGCTTCCAACCGGCGAGGCACTGACGCTGGTTCCGGTCGCGGCGATCCTTGTCGCGAGCCTCCGCCTGCATTTCCTCGACATTACGCTGAACGCGCAGTCGCGGGGTCCGGTGGATTTTTCCTGTAACGCGCATGTGAAGAAGGGCGATGAACTCGGCTGGTTCGAACACGGCTCGACGATCATCGTGCTGGCGCCCGGCAATTTCGAATTCCCTGACAACGTCGCGGAGGGAACGCGGATCAAATGCGGCGAGCCGCTGCTGCGGAAGCCTTTATAGCCTTGTTTCCATCGCGCTCATCGTTTGAGCATGAAAACTGGCTTCCACTTTTCGCGATCATGCATAGAATGGTCGGGATCGTCGTGCGACGATCCTAAATCGCAAACCTGATGGACACGAGATGGCGCGGACGCCTGTTCTGGCGGCGGGAGGCATTGTGCTGCGGCGGGACGCACCGCAGCGCTTCGCCGTAGTGCGGCTGCGCAAGCGCAATGAATGGGTGTTGCCGAAAGGCAAGCTCGACGACGGCGAGACGCCGCGCGCCGCTGCCGAACGCGAGGTGCTCGAGGAAACCGGCCACGACGTCGACGTGCACGAATTCCTCGGCACGCTGGTCTATGATTCAGGCGGCCGATCCAAGGTGGTGCATTACTGGCGCATGGATGCCGGCGGCAAGCCGGTGCGGGCGCTGATGAGCGACATCCGCGAGGTGGACTGGCTGCCGCTCGATGAGGCACTCGAGCGTCTGTCACGCGGCTATGAGCGCGCGTTCCTGGAAAATGTCGGACCGATCGCGTTGCAGGCCGCGGCGATCGCCGAGCGCGAGCGGCGCGCGCGGGCGAGAGCCGTGGCCGCAGAGCGCCGTCGGATTCGCGAAGTCGCTGTGCCACAGGTCATCGACGAGCAGGAGGTCGCCGACGCGCCTGATGTTGCCGATGCGGCTACGCCGGCGGAGACGCCGGCCATCGATCAGCCGCCGCTGGTGCAAAGCGAGCCCGATCCGCCGGCCATGGCGCCGCAAGACGTTCCGGTGGCCGCACCCGATGCAACTGCCGAGACCGAGCGGGGCGCCGAGACGGTCATCCCTGAACAAGCGCCGCCATTCGTGCACGAGGTCGTGCCGGCCGGCGCGGCACCTCAGCCCACGCCGCGCAAGAATCTGATCGAACGCGTGCGCGACTGGCTGCGCCGCGCGGCGTGATCACCCGCACATCTGACGTCGCGCCGTTGGCTGCCAGGCGTCAATGTCACGCTGCAAGGCAAGACACTCGGCAAGACGCTTGGGCGAGCCCAGGTCACGGGCCAGAAGCTGTGCCGCATGAACTTCGGCCATGGCGCCGCGAACATCTCCATGCTCCAGCTGGAGGCTGGAGATCTGAAGCCGCAGCCGCACGATCTGGACCCGCCCTTCGATGCTGGACCACAGCTGGCGGGCGAGATGGAGATGCCGCATGGCTGTTTCATGGTCCTGCCGGGAAAGCGCGAGGATCGCCTGTGCTTCGTTGGTGAGTGCGCGGATCGAGGGCATCGGCCAGCGATCCGGACTTCCCGACAGTTCGCAGATCAATGCCTTCGCTCGAACGGTCCGATGCGTGTGCGCGGCAACCAGCGCCAGATGCGCGAGCAGGATTCCGCGTCGCTGCAGCGTCCACCAGGTCTTGCCGATCAGGCTCCGCTCGAGGCTTGCATAGGCGGCCTCCGCTTCCCCTCTTGCGAGCAGCAGCATGGCGCGGCCCGGCTCCGGACACCAGCCCAGCGTGTAAGCCCTGTCATAGGCTTCGAGCGCTGCGTCGTCATTGCCGATCGCCGCCTGAATATCGCCCAGCACCCGGTTGGCATCGCCAAGCGACCAGGGCGCATCGCTGGTGAGGCGCGCGAGCGCGTCCTGAATGCGCGCCAGCGCTTCGTCGAGCGAGCCTCGGATGCCGAGCACCTCGGAGCGGTGCAGCTGGCACGAGCCCGTCAATTCCATGCCGCTGCCCGAGCAGAAGTTCTGGTAGCTCCGCGTCCACTGGTCGGCGCGTGCCCAATCTCCGAACATCCGGGCCGCCCAGAGGATGTTGCAATAGAGGTTGCCGCCCATGATCGGGTCCAGATTGTTGCTGGACAGGGCAACTGCGGCGGCATGGTCCTGATCGGACAGTCCTCCGTGTGTGTCGCCGAGGCACAGCCGATAGAAGCCGCGATAGGCCAGGCTCAGCGCTTCGATATTGATCGCATCCTTGTATCGGACGGCGGTGTAGGCAGCATCGGCCAACGCGAGTGCCTGTTCCGGTTCGCCATCGAAAGCAGCCAGTTTCGACTTCATCCATAACACCAGGGCCGTCGTCGGAGGATCGTCGAGCGTTGAAGCCCAATCTTCCGCCCGCGCGAGCCAGCCCTTTCCGATCGCGGCCTGGCCGCTTTCGAAATGCAAGGCCGAGAGTGCTATCGCGTCGACCGTGGCGCCTGCGGCGTCACCGGCCTGGCTGCGTGCGCCGACCGCGCGAACCAGAATCGGAATCGCTGCCGTGGCCCTGCCGAGGCACTGCAGGGCGAGCGCCCAATCGTGCAGATCTTCAGCGTTGAGCTGGCCGCTTTCATCCGCGCTCGCGAACAGGGTCGCTGCCTGCAACCACAATTGTCCGGCCGCTGCGCGTCGGGCGAGACCGATTGCACCGACGGTGCCATCGACTTGCTTAGGGTCGATCCGTTCCGGCTGCCGGATCTCGGACTCGAGGAAGAAGCGATAGCCTTTGCCCGGCAGATTTCGGATCGCGCCGTCCATGCCGCCGTTGCGCAGCGCGGCGCGCAACGCACTCACCGCCCGCTGCAGCGAGTTGTCTGTGACCGTCACATCCGGCCAGACGGCTTCGAGGAGTTCTTCCTTGGGGATGACCCGGTCGCGGTGTCGAACCAGATAAATCAGCAGATCGAACACACGCGGCTGCAATGGGACCTCTTGGCGCGCGCACAGCAACACGCGTCCAGCTTCATCAAGCTCGAACAGTCCAAATGAGAATGCCATGTGTATGAGTGCGGGCTCGGCGGAAAAGGTTCAGGCAAGGATCAGACAAAGATCAGGCAATGATCAGTCCGCGGTAAGGACAGTCGGCATCGACAGCGCCTATAGCTGATCATGGCTCGCCATGAGCGCCTGCCGTTCAATAATTGCAACCGAGGAGATTTCGATGGAACTCTATGTCATTCGCCGTCCGAGCGCCTGGGCGAACATGAGCGAGCTGGAACTCGCCGGCGCAACGTCCGCAAGGGTCGGCGACGAGCAGATGCCGGACCGTGTCCGCTGGATCCGCAGCTACGTGGTGCACGAGGCGGATGGTCGCATCGGCACATTCTGCATATACGAGGCGCGTGACGGTGACTCGATCCGGGAGCATGCGCGCTGCGTCGGCATGCCGGGCGAGGAATTCTACAAGGTCGCGGCAACCGTGGTGGTGCGTGGTGATCCGGTCCAACCGCCCATTGCAGCCGAATGACGCCTGCGCGGCGTCGCATGGCGTATCCCGACCAAACCTGATCCGGAGCGCCATCACACTTCGATCAAGGAAACAATTATGTCGATTTCATTCATGGAATCCATTTCAAGTCCGGTACGAAGGCATTTTTCCTTCCTGCTTTTGCGGATCCGCCGGATCGTCAATCAATCGGTCGCAGGCATGCTCGCCCATCGCGAGCGGCAGGCCAGTCGCCTGATGCCGCGCGAGGCCGGCGGCCAGTCGAAGGGTGCCGGGAACCGCTGCTCACGGCCGATCGGGCGAAGCGCGCTGCTCGGGCTGGTGATCGCGGGTTTGTCCTCGCCCGTGTTCACCCGAGCGGAGGAACCTGTCGTTCCGGAGCATCGTGCAGCTCCGGCGCAGCAGGCCGCCTCGACGCAGCGTAGCAGCCACGGCTGCAGGCATCGCTCGGACTGGAGCATAGTTGCCGCATCGACCATCCCGGTCCTGCTCGACCGCCGCACATAGCGCGCAGCACATTTGAAGTCATTGCACTGCTCGACGCCGTTTTTTGGCGCAACCCGCGGACTTTCGGCGAAGCCGGCGGCCTCGCCGCGAGCCGCACCACATTTTCAAAGGAGATGCACATGAACGTTCAGACCGAAATGCCGGCCATCGATCTCGCCGCCGTCAAGGCGCGCCAGCAAGCCACCTGGAGTTCGGGCGACTACGCGATCGTCGGCACCACGCTCCAGATCGTCGGCGAGATGCTCTGCGAGGCAGTCGACCTGCGCAGCAATCAAATGGTGCTCGACGTCGCCGCCGGCAACGGCAATGCGACGCTGGCCGCGGCACGGCGCTTTGCCGACGTGGTCTCGACCGACTACGTCGCGGCGTTGCTCGAGCGCGGCCGCGAGCGGGCGGCGGCGGAGCATCTGCCCGTCACGTTCCAGGAGGCGGACGCGGAGAAGTTGCCGTTTGCCGATGCCAGCTTCGATGTCGTGCTGTCGACCTTCGGGGTCATGTTCACCGCGGACCAGCAGCAGGCGGCGAATGAACTGCGCCGCGTCTGCCGCATCGGCGGCAAGATCGGCCTCGCAAGCTGGACGCCGGAAGGCTTCATCGGCCAGCTGTTCAAGACCATCGGGAAGTATGTGCCGCCGGCGCCGGGCGTGAAGTCTCCCGCGCTGTGGGGCACCGAGGCGCATCTCGGCGCCTTGTTCGGCCCGCAGGCGACGCTCGATGCCAGGCGCAGGCACTTCAATTTCCGTTACAGGTCGCGCGAGCATTTCCTCGAGATCTTCCGCACCTATTACGGGCCCGTGCTGAAGGCGTTCGGGGCGATCGATCCGGTCAAGCAGCAATTGCTCGCCGCCGACATGTTCAGCCTGATGGACCAGTTCAATATCGCCAGGGACGGCACGCTGGTGATCCCGAGCGAATATCTGGAGGCCGTGATCACCAGGCGCGGCTGACCTGCCGCTCGGCATTGGTCGATCTGTGCATGGCGCCGGCGTAACTCGCCGGCGCCATTCGCTCGTTGATCGACATTGCTGTGATCTCAGTTACTGGCGCTTGTCCCTGGGTGGAGGCTTCGCGCCGCGCGGCGGAGGCGGCGCGCGCCGTTGCTGGAAGCCCGAACGCGCCTGCACCGCGGGCCGTTGCATGCCCGGACGTACGCCCGGTGCGGCTTGCTGGATACCGGGTCGGATCTGGCCGGGCGCCTGCGGCACGGGCTGCGCGGTGCCTTGTCGCGGCGCGCCCGGTTGACCCGGCTGGGCCGCTGGTGGTCCTGGCTGGCGCACGCCGCCCGGCGCCTGGGTGCGGCCGGGCTGCAGACCGCCTTGACGTGCCGGCGATTGTTGTCCGCCGGGTTGCGTCGCGCCGCCTTGGCGCGCGGGCTCTTGCGTGGGGGCTTGGCGCGTTGGCTGTTGTCCCGCCGGCTGTTGTCCGGCTGGCGTCTGGACGCCGGGCGCGTGCGGCAGCGTCGCGCCGCCGGGTTGGCCGGGCAGCGCATGCTGTGCGCCGCCTTGCTGCTGCGTGCCGGGCCGCTGCTGCGAACCTTGCCGGCCAGGCGTGCCCGGTTGCTGGCCGGGACGGTTCGGCTGACCGGGCTGCTGCATCTGGCCCGGACGGTTTTGCTGACCCGGCTGCTGCGGCGTGTTGCGGTTCTGGCCCGGCAGGCCGTTCTGCCGCTGCGGGTTCGGCTGCACGGGCTGGCCGCGGTTCGGATAGGGCGCGGCCGGATTGGCCCTGCGGAAATCGGGATTGGCGCGGCGGAAGTCGCGCTGCTCGGTCACGACCTGGCGGCCCAGCGTCTGCGCGCTATGGACCTGGCGCACAAAGCCCTGGTCGCGCGTGATCTGTTGCGGCGAGATTGTCAGCGGCACCGCGGCGAAGCGGGCGCCGCCGGTGCCCGGACGAATCGCAAAGCCACTCGCGCCGCGCGTCAGCACGCCGAGCGAAGCGCCACTGCGGTCGTTGACCTCGATGCGGCCGACATGTCCGTCGGCGTCGGGATAGAGCTTGATGCCGACATTCCTGCTGGTCGCGGTGGCGCCTTCGGGCACCTCGACGAGGCCGGTGGTGCCGCGGATGCCGAGCGTCGCGGTCGGGGTCGAGATCTTCATGTCGCCGGTCTTGGCGACCGCGGCGGCAACGAAGGCCGCCGTTCCCTTGGTGACGTTGAACAGCGCACTGTTCTGCTGGCCGCCGTCCTCATAGACATAATTGTCGATCGTGATCCTGGCATTGGCGCGCAGGTTGAAGGTGGTGCCGTCGTTGAAGGTGATGCCGAGCGAGGAGGTCGCTGATGTCGCGACCTCGTCATTGGCAAAGATGTCGTCGCGAATCTGCAGCGGCGTCGCGGTGTTGTTGCGCGTGACGGTCGCGGTTCCTGTCAGTGTTGCCACGTTGCCGATCGGCTCGGGCGCCGCGGGCTGCGCGCTCGCGGCCGGCGCCGGCGTTGCAGGCGCGGGTGTTGCAGGAGCGGGCGTAGCCGGCGTCGCACTCGGCGCCGGGGCGGGCGCCTGTGCAGGCTGCGCCTGTGCGAGCCGCGTCAAGTCCGGCGCGGCATTGGCCGTTGGTTGCCAACCGATCGTGACGCCGGCGCCAAGCAGAAGCGCAAAGAGAAAGCTGCGGCGCATCGCCATCGATTCCCGGGGGAGGCAGTGGGGACGGCAATTGAGCCGCGTCAGGCTGAATGCCGGATGAACGGTCGTGCCTTGTTGTCATGGCGGACCGAAACGATCAAGCACCGCGCTCCGTTGCCGGAAGCGCGGTGCTTGGTCGCTGTTGGGGTTTTGCTTAGCCGCGCTTGTGAGGAGTGATATTGAGCGGTTTCGCCGGCTTGGCCGCGGGCGCATAACTCGCGGGTTGCGCAGCCGCCGGCGGCACGTAATGGAACACCGCCTTGCAGCCGTCGCTGAGCAGCGCGCGCTGACGGATCATGCAGGCGGTGACGCGATCGACGTCGGGAATTTCCGAGCTGCACAGCCGCATGGCGTCGCTGGTGCACATCTGCTGCTGCTCGTCGGTGTAGGCATAGGACGCCGAGGTCAGCAGACCGAGCGTGAACGCGGTTGCCGCCAGCAGTTTGCCGTGACGAAGCGCGGAAGCGGTGAAAGCCATCATGTCCCCCTTGTGATCGCGCCGAAGCAGCGCGTTATCGAACCGATCACTAGGCAGGCTTGGTTTCAGCAATTCTTCGTCGTCATGGCAAAATGGTTTCGTCGCGCGGGCCGTTTGTTTCGTCAACAACACCCCGATCGGGGGTTACGGCGCCGCGGGCGCCGGTGCTCCTTCGAGCGCGAGCACAGCCTCGCGCTGCGTCTCCGGCATGGCGCGGATACGGCGCCTCGCGGTGAGGCGGAGCGCGGCAAAGCCGCCGAGGAATACCACGATCTTGCTCACGATGCCGAAGATCGGCATCACGACGGCCCATGTCGTGATCTCGCAGGTCAGCGCGACGACGGCGTTCACCGCGGCGGAGATGAACATCAGGGCGGCCCAGGCATAGCCGACCTTGACGGCGACATCGGGCACGACCTTCTGTGCGATCTCGGGCAGTTAGCGGTTGAGCCAGCCGGGCTTCAGCATCACGACGCCGACGATGGCGTAGATCACGCTCGGCTTGAACAGCACGAAGCGCGGGTCGTGGGTCAGCAGCGTGGCGGAGCCGGCGGCGACAACCAGGAACAGGCTGAGCCATTCCATGGTGTCGATCCGTTTGCCGCGCACCATCTGGACGCCGATCTGCACGACGCCGAATGCGATGCCGAGGCCGACCGCAAGCGCGGTGTTGTGCGTCAGCAGGAACAGAACCAGAAACACAAGCGTCGAGGCGAGATCGAGGGCCAGCAGCCTGGCCGCGGTGAGAAAATGCTTCATTGGTTGCCGGTCGCCTGCAGGTTCAATTCATTTTCGACAATGCGGCTCTTATAGCGGGTCCGGCGACGCACATGAAGCGACCGCCGGGCAGATACAAGCCATTACCTGAAGGGCGACTCGCAAAACTCGCCCGCCGTTGCACGGCGCAGCCCTGCTCCCGCATCGCATTCGGGCCCTTCGTTGCGATCGTCGAGTCGTAGTTGTGGCGGAGTGAATGCAAAACAGCAAAGCGCCGGCGGGGGCGGCCGCCGGGCGCTGAACTCATGCCTGTCGAATGTCCTAGAACACGCCGAGAATAATGGCGCCGACGAAGGCTAACGCGATGTACGCGGCCACAATGCTCAGCTTGCTCAGCAGAGGACTCGCGAAATCCATTGGGGAAACTCCCTCGGTTCACACAACGCTGCCCGCATTAACGTCAAAGCTAGCAAGGGGTTCCAGGCCGAAAAAGGCAGTCTTGTTGTCAGGCTCGCAATTCGCGGCGATGCCGCATTGCGATGCGCGGCTCAAATGGCCGCCAAATCAAGGCGTTGACGCGCCGCAAATATATTCAGCGGCGGCGCCGGTTCCAGGCGCCGATAGCAGTACCCGCTTGGATGTCCGTCGGTTGCTCTCGCCCCTGTGTCGTTGCGCCGCAAGGCAGCATCGTCATTTGTTGTGCGCCTGTCACAAACCATACCCAGATTGCCGCCCGCAATGACCGGGGCTCTACCCCGGTAATAAGTACTTGGGGGCGTTACGTGAAATCTGAGTTTCTGAGCCGCGCAAGCCGGCTTGCGCTGGCTATTTCTGCGACTTCGTTGGGGTTCTCCTGTCCGGCACTGGCCGCAAGCTTCAGCACTCCTCCGAACAGCACGACGGCGCAGACCGTCTCCAACAATGACGCCGGCTCGGTCGGCGCCGGCAGCAGCCTGTCGGTGACGGGCACCGCGATCACCTGGATCACCGGCCTGTCGTCGCCCGGCGTCGTCATCACCAACAACGGCACCATCTCGGCGACCTCACGCGGCATCGACACCTCGAGCAGCGCCATCAGCGGCAATCTCACGCTGATCAACAATGCCGGCGCGCTCTTCACCGCGTCCAACGATGCATTCCGGATCAATGGCGGCCTGAGCAGCGGGTCGGTCACCGTCGACAATGCCGGCACCATCCAGTCGACGGGCAACGGCCGCGTCTTCGACTTCGTCAACGCGACGTCGAACACCACCGTGTTCTCGATCACCAACCAGAGCGGCGGCACCATCAGGTCATCAGGCAGCGACGTAATGCGGATCGGCGGCGGAACCACCACGATCACCAATTCCGGCATGATCGACGCGACCAATACGGCCGGGTCTCGCGCGATCCGCGCCACCACCAATCTCAACAACGTGATCTCGCTGTCGGTCGTCAACAATGCGGGCGCGACGATCCAGTCGGCGGACGACGCCATCCAGATCAACGGCGCATCGGGCAGCAACAGCACGACCGCGGCCAGGTTCTCGGTCGACAATGCCGGCACCATCAAATCGGCGACCGGGCAGGCGATCGACTTCGACAATCTCACCTCGACCGCCGCGAGCGTTCACATCACCAACCGCGCGACCGGCCTGATCACCGCGGCCAATGCGGATGCGATCCGTCCCGGCGAAAACTTCACCATCGACAATTACGGCCAGATCATCGCCAATGGCACGATCGATCCCGCAACCGGCCGGCCCAGCGCCGATGCGATCGATCTTCAGGGCGGCCACAACGGCACCGTCAACAACTATGCCGGCGGCCTGATCTCGGGTGCCAAGAACGGTACCGCGGGCGACGCCGGCACCATCACGGTCAACAATTTTGCCGGCGCAACCATCATCGGCCGCAACGGTGCGGGCGTCGGCGGCGGTAACGCCATCGTCACCAATTACGGCACCATCACCGGGGCGATCGACGGCGTGTCCACGCGCAGCGATGGCGACGGCATCGATATCGACAATGTCCTGACGCTGACCAATTACGGCATCGTCCAGGGCACCGGCGCGACCGGCGCCGATGACGGCGGCCGCTTCAACAACAGCGAAGGCCTTGCGATCGGCGGCGGCACCATCCGCAACTACGGCACCATCAGCGGCGCCGCGGCGGGCATCGTCGTCAACAACGATTCAAATCCGGACAATTCGCGCAGCGGATCGGCGGCGCTCGACCTGATCAACTATGCCGGCGCCACCATCGTCGGCAACAACAGCTATGCGATCCGCTCCGAGAACAAGACCGGCAATGCCGCCGTCGACAACGACAGGATCGTCAACTACGGCACCATCATCGGCAACGGCACGATTCCCGATCCCAATGGCGTTACGCTGCTGCAGAACGGCACGCCCGATACCGGCTCGATCGGTACGCTGAACGGCGTGACCTATACCGGTACCGGCTCGACCCGCTTCATCCGCGGCGACGGCGCAGCGATCCAGACCGGCGAGGGCGCCGACGTGCTGTCGAACTACGGCACCATCATCGGCAATGCCGGCCGCGCGATCAGCATGGAAGGCGGCGACGACACGCTCAATCTCTATGGCGGCTCGACCATCAGCGGCCGGATCGATGGCGGCGTCGGCACCGACACGCTCAACCTGTTCGGGCCAGGCTCGGGCACGCTCTCGAACGTGATCAATTTCGAGGTGCTCAACGTGCAGGGCGGCGTCTGGACCGTGACCGACGCGCAGAGCTACCAGGCCGGCGCCACCATCGGCGCCGGTGCGACGCTGCTGGTCAATGGCTCGCTTGGCAATGCCGTGACCGTCAATGCCGGCGGCACGCTCGGCGGCAATGGCAGCGTCGGCAATGTCCTGGTCAATGGCGGCACGCTGTCGCCGGGCAATTCGATCGGCACGCTCACGGTGCAGGGCAGCCTGACCTTCACCGCCGCATCGACCTATCTGGTCGAAGTGTCGGCCGCGGCGTCCGATCGCACCAACGTGACAGGTGCGGCAACGCTCGGCGGCGCCACGGTCAACGCGTCCTTCACCGGCACCACGTTCCAGAAGCAGTACACCATCCTCAACGCGGCCGGCGGTGTCAGCGGCAGCTTTGCCGGGCCGGTCAACAGCAATTTGCCATCGAACTTCATCTCCAGCCTGAGCTATGACGCCAACAGCGTCTATCTCAATCTGGCGCTGAATTTTGCCGCAACCGCCAGGCTCAGCGGCAATCAGGCCGCGGTCGGCCATGCGATCAGCAACGCCTTCAACAGCACGGGCAGCATTTCCGCCGCGTTCGGCGCGCTGACGCCGGCCGGGCTGACGAAGGCGTCGGGCGAACTCGGCACCGGCTCGCAGCAGACCACTTTCGATGCCATGAACATGTTCCTCGGCGTCATGACGGATCCCTTCACCGAAGGGCGCGGTGGCATGCGCGCAAGGGGCGGCGCGTCGCAATTCGCTGATGACACCATGAACTACGCGTCGACTGGCATGTCGCGAGCGAATGGCGCGCGCGACGCCTATGCCGCGATCTATCGCAAGGCACCGCCGCTGCAACAGACGTTCGAGCAGCGCTGGAGCGTCTGGGCGGCGGGCTTCGGCGGCGGGCAGAGCACCGATGGCGGCACCGCCATCGGATCGAATTCGACGACGAGCCGCATTTTCGGTGTCGCTGTCGGCGCCGATTACCGGATCTCGCCCGACACGATTGCCGGCTTTGCGCTCGCCGGCGGCGGCACCAATTTCACCGTGGCCAATGCACTCGGCGGTGGACGCTCCGATCTGTTCCAGGCCGGCGCCTTCATCCGTCATGGATTCGGGCCGGCCTATCTGCTGGGCGCGCTGGCCTATGGCTGGCAGGACGTCACCACTGATCGCACGGTGACGATCGCCGGCATCGACCGGCTGCGCGCGCAGTTCAACGCCAATGCGCTGTCGGGCCGGATCGAAGGCGGCTATCGCTTCATCACGCCGTGGTCGCTGGCGCTGACGCCCTATGCCGCCGGACAGTTCACGACCTACGATCTGCCTGCTTATGCCGAGCAGGTGCTCTCGGGATCGAGCGCGTTCGCGGTGGCCTATGGCGCCAAGACCGTCACCGCCACGCGCAGCGAACTCGGCCTCCGCAGCGATCGCTCGATCGCGTTGCAGGATGGCATTCTCAGCCTGCGCGGCCGCCTTGCCTGGGCGCACGACTACAACACCGATCGCAGCGTTGCCGCGACATTCCAGACGCTGCCGGGCGCGTCCTTCGTGGTCAACGGTGCGGCGCCGGCGAGCGATGCGGTGCTCACCACCGCGAGCGCGGCGATGAACTGGACCAGCGGCTGGTCGGCGGCGCTTACCTTCGAAGGCGAGTTCTCCGACGTCACGTCGTCCTATGGCGGCAAGGGTGTCGTTCGCTACACGTGGTGATGACATCATCTCGGCAGGGCGCGTGTTGCCCTGCCGGGTTCCGCTGCATGGTTAAGGACAGCTGAAAACAACGCATCGAAATGCGTTGAAGAGTCTTTAATCAAATTCGCAGAACCTCCGCGCCATGACGCGTGGAGTTCGTTTGTATCTCGTCGGCTCCCTTGTCCTTGTGTCGCTTGCTGGTTGCGGTCGCGGTCTGTTTCAGACCGCCGAGCGCGAACCGTGGCGGGCCGAGGCCGAGGCCGCATGCCTGAAGTCGGGCGCGGTCAAGGAGAGCGCCGACCTCGTCCGCATCGATCCGATCTCCGGTCCCGGCGTCTGCGGCGCCGAGTTCCCGCTCAAGGTCGCCGCGCTCGGTGAAGCCAGTTCGGCTTACGGATTTGCCGACGACAGCCTGCGCCCGCCGGCATCAGTCGGCAACCAGCCGCGCTGGCCGATCAACCGCCAGCTGCCTCCGCCGCCCGCGCAGGCGCCGTATTCCAATCAGACCGTCGGCCAGCCGAGCTATGGCAACGAGCCGGGCTATGGCAGCCGTCAGAATGGGCCGGTCTCGCTGTCGGCGCCCGGCGTTCCGCCGCAGCAGGACGAGATCGATTTGCCGCCGGAAGGCTCGCCCGACGCCAGGGGCGAGCGACCTTATTATCCCGGCCTGCCATCCAATCCGCAGCGCGACAGCGCGGCCGCGCCCTATTCACCGGCACCGTATTCCCAGCAGCCGCCCGGCGCGCCACCGCCGCCGCGGCTCGGTCCCTCGAGCGGCAATCCGGTGGTGACGGTCGGCCCGGTCGCAGTGAAGCCGGCGGCAACGCTGGCGTGCCCGATCGTCTCGGTGCTCGAGCGCTGGCTCGCCGATTCCGTACAGCCGGCGGCGCAGCGCTGGTTCGGCGCGCGCGTCGTCGAGATCAAGCAGATTTCGGCCTATTCCTGCCGCGGCATGAACGGCAATTCGCACGCGCATATTTCCGAGCACGCCTTCGGCAATGCGCTCGACATCGCAGCCTTCACGCTGGCTGACGGTCGCCGCATCACCGTGAAGGATGGCTGGAGGGGCCTGCCGGAGGAGCAGGGCTTTCTGCGCGATGTCCAGGCCGCCGCCTGCCAGCAATTCACCACGGTGCTGGCGCCGGGGTCCAACGTCTATCACTACGACCACATCCATGTGGATCTGATGCGCCGGGCCAGCCGGCGTCTGATCTGCCAGCCCGCCGCCGTCTCGGGCGAGGAGGTCGCGGCGCGTGCCGGCGGCCGTAACCCCTATGCAACGCGCGAACCTTATGTCACAGGATCGCTCGGCGGCAGAAAGCCGGCCCCGCGGGGTAAGGCGGGGGTCAACGAAGAAGACGAATTCGCCGACGAATAGGGACGCGTCTGATACCCGTATTTTTACTGGGTGACACCGTGCAAACGGTAGCCACTTTTATGCTGCATATGCTTCGGAGCCGGGCGCACCCGGCTGATTTCTGGGGGATAGCTTTGCAAGACGCGCCGATCATTCTCGTCATCGAAGACGATCGTGATCTTCAGATGATGGTAGAGGACGCCCTGAGGGACGGCGGCTATGAGCCGGCGATCGCGGGCTCGGGCGAGGAAGCGTTGACGCTGCTGAAGGCGTTCCGCACCAAATACTCAGCACTGGTCACCGACATCCGCCTGCTCGGCCGGCTCGACGGCTGGCGCGTGGCGCGCGGCGCCCGCGAGATCGACCCGTCATTCCCGGTGCTCTACATCACCGGCGGCGGCGGCGACGAGTGGCCGACCCGGGGCGTGCCGGACAGCGTGCTGCTGAACAAGCCGTTCTCGCCCGACGAACTGGTCGCGGCCGTGGCCAAGCTGCTCAAGAACGGCGCGCCGGCCTGAGCGACTGATCGTTCCTGCGATTTGACGATGCGCACGTTGTGCGGGCAAAACGTGCCGGCATGAATGATTTCGCACAGTCGATCACGGCGGCGGCATCGCTGATAGCCGGTCGCGATCCGGTCCTGCTTGGGATCGTCGCATTGTCGTTGCGCGTCAGCCTGCTGGCGAGCCTGCTCGCGCTTCTGATCGGCGCGCCGATCGGCGGCTGGCTTGCGATATCGAGGTTTCGCGGACGGCAGGTGGTGATCGTGCTCGCCAATGCCTGTCTCGGCCTGCCGCCGGTCGTGGTCGGCCTCGGGCTTTATCTGCTGCTGTCGCGATCCGGACCGCTGGGCTTCGCCGGGCTGCTGTTCACGCCGACGGCGATGGTGGTGGCGCAGGTCATCCTGGCGACGCCGATCGTGGTTGCGCTGGTGCATCGTCCGGTCGCGCTGCTGTGGGCGGAATATGCCGATTTGATCCGCACCGACGGCCTGTCCCGCCTGCGCAGCCTTGCGCTGGTGTTCTCGCTCGGCCGCGCCTCGCTGCTCACCGCGTTCCTCGCCGCCTTCGGCCGCGCCATCGCGGAGGTCGGCGCCATCATCATCGTGGGCGGCAATATCAGCGGCTATACGCGAACGATGACGACCGCGATTGCGCTCGAGACCAGCAAGGGCGAGCTGGCGCTCGGCCTCGGGCTCGGCGTCATCCTGCTTGCGCTGAGCGTCAGCGTCAGCACGATCGCGTTTCTGCTAGTGCGCGGCGTTGGGGAAAAATAGCTGCTCGCCGCCGACCTTGTAGCCGGCAATGGCCGACTGCCCGGCCTGCGAGACCAGCCAGTCGATGAAGGCCTCGCCGTCCGCGGCCTTCACCGTCGGGTGCTTGGCCGGATTGACCAGCATCACGCCGTACTGGTTGAACAGCCGCCGGTCGCCTTCGGTCAGCACGGCGAGCTCGCCGCGGTTCTTGAACGACAGCCAGGTGCCGCGGTCGGACAGCACATAGGCATTCGACGCGGATGCCATGTTGAGCGCCGGACCCATGCCCTGGCCGATCTCGCGATACCACTGGCCCTTCGCTGAGCCGAGATCGACGCCGGCCGCTTTCCAGAGCCGCAGCTCGGCCTCGTGCGTGCCGGAGTGGTCGCCGCGCGAGATGAAGGCCGAACTGGTCGCAGCGATCTTGCGCAGGGCATCCGCGACATCCTTTTCGCCGGCGATATGCGCCGGATCGGCCTTCGGGCCGACGATGACGAAATCGTTGTACATCACGTCATATCGCCTGGTCGCAAAGCCCTCGGCCAGGAATTTCTCTTCGGCCACGCGATCATGCACGAACACCACATCGGCATCGCCGCGCCGTCCGATGTCGAGCGCCTGTCCGGTGCCGACCGCGACCACCTTCACGGCAATGCCCGAGGTCTCCGAGAACCGCGGCAGCAGATAGCCGAACAGGCCGGACTGTTCGGTCGATGTCGTCGAGGCGACGGTGATGGACCGGGTCTGCGCGAGTGCGGGACCGGCGAACAGCAGCGCGGCGGCGATGACAAGGTGTCGAAGGAGGGATGTCATGTGAATACTGCGTACCGGAGAACGATGTCGGTCACCATGCCGCATTTCGTCCGGTGACGCAAAGCAGGAGCGATGTCGCGCGCTGCGATCGGCGGTGATAGGGTCGCCTCGAACGAAGCAATAAGAAGGGATATCAGGTCATGGCTTTGGAGAAGGTCGCGCTCGTTACCGCAGGCGGCAGCGGCATGGGAGCGGCGGCGGCGCGGCGCCTCGCGGCCGATGGTTTCCGCGTTGCGATCCTGTCGTCGTCGGGCAAGGGCGAGGCGCTGGCAAAGGAGCTCGGCGGCCTCGGCTTCACCGGCTCGAACCGTTCCAACGATGATCTGAAACGCGCCGTCGACGGCGTGGTGGAGCGTTGGGGCCGCATCGATGCGCTGGTCAACAGCGCCGGCCACGGCCCGCGCGCGGGTGTGCTCGAACTGACCGACGAGCAGTGGCACACCGGTCTCGACGTCTACCTGATGAACGTGATCCGCCCGACGCGTCTCGTCGCGCCTCGCATGCAGGCGCAGAAGTCGGGCGCGATCGTCAACATCTCCACCGCCTGGGCGTTCGAGCCGAGCGCGATGTTTCCGACCTCGGCGGTGTTCCGCGCCGGGCTCGCCGCGTTCACCAAACTGTTCACCGACAGTTACGCCGCCAGCAATGTGCGCATGAACAACGTGCTGCCGGGCTGGATCGACAGCCTCCCGGCAACCGACGAGCGCCGCGACAGCGTGCCGATGAAGCGCTACGGCAAGGCGGAGGAGATCGCCGCAACCATCAGCTTCCTCGTCTCCGACGGCGCGGGCTACATCACCGGCCAGAGCATCCGCGTCGACGGCGGCCTGATGCGGTCGATTTGAGGCAACTGCTAACCCGTCATCCTCAGGGTCAGACTCTGAGGAGCAAGTGAGCTCGAGCTTCACAAGCGGCTCCAAATGTTCGCCGTCGTCCCGGCGAAAGCCGGGACCCATAACCACCGACGGTTATCGTTGCGGATCGGTGAAATGACGAGTCCCGTCCACAACATCCGCCGCGGAGTATGGGTCCCGGCTTTCGCCGGGACGACATCAAAGTGTGCGGCGCCGTTCGTACCCGTTGCGTCGCCACAACTTACGTCACCAGTTGCGTCTACGCGCTGCGCGGCGCGCTCCAGGCCGCGGGCGTCACAATTGCGGCGACCTCTGATTGCGTTTGTCGTGATGACAAACTGAAGGCGCAGGGCTAGCCTTCCGTCAAATCAAAACATACCGGAGGAATGGCATGCCAGACGCAGCAGTTGCAGCACGCGCTTCAGACTCCACGCAGAGCGGAACCACGCAGCAGGTCGACGTTGCGGTGGTCGGCGCCGGCTTCGCCGGACTTTACCTGCTGCATCGGTTGCGCAAGGCGGGCTTCTCGGCGATCGCGCTCGAAGAGGGCGCCGACGTCGGCGGCACCTGGTACTGGAATCGTTATCCCGGCGCGCGCTGCGACATCCAGACCATCGACTACAGTTACACTTTCGATCCCGAGCTCGATCAGGCCTGGACCTGGTCGGAGAAATACGCGACCCAGCCGGAAATCCTGCGCTATCTCGGTTTCGTCGCCGACCGTTACGATCTGCGTCGCGACATCAGGTTCGGCACCAAGGTTACGCAGGCGACCTGGAATGATGCGACCTCGCGCTGGCAGATCTCGACCAACAACGGCGCCAACGTTTCGTGCCGCTACTACATCATGGCGACCGGCTGCCTGTCGTCGCCAAAGCCGCCGGAGATCGACGGCGTCAAGGACTTCAAGGGCGAGATCTATTTCACCGGCCGCTGGCCGCATCAGGGCGTCGATCTCAAGGGCAAGCGCGTTGCCGTGATCGGCACCGGATCGTCGGGCATTCAGTCGATTCCTTTGATCGCCGAGCAGGCCGCGCAGCTCACCGTGTTCCAGCGCACCCCGAACTTCGCGCTGCCCGCGGGCAACGGCCCAGCGCCCGAGGATCGCAAAACCTATTTCGAGAGCGACCGTGCTGCCTATCGCGACCAGGCGCGCTGGTCGATGGCCGGCGTGCCCTATCCGCAGCAGACCGTGGTGAGCTGGCAATTGAGCGACGCCGAGCGCCGCGAGCGGTTCGAGAAGGCGTGGGCGGCGGGCGACCTCGTCCACATCCTGACCCAGCTCTGGGCCGACCAGGCGGTCGATGTCGACGGCAACAGGTTGGTCGCCGACCTGATCCGCGAGAAGATCGGCGCCGTGGTCAAGGATCCGGAGACGGCGGCGGCGCTGGCCCCGCACGATCATCCGTTCGGCGCCAAGCGTCCCTGCCTCGATACCAATTACTACGCGACCTACAACCGTCCCAACGTGACGCTGGTGAATCTGCGGCAGGAGCCGATCAAGGGGATCACCACCAGCGGCATCTTCACCAACGGACGCAAGTTCGACGTCGACGTCATCGTGTTCGCCACCGGCTTCGACGCGATGACCGGGGCGATCATGGCGGTGCATCCGATCTCCGGCCGCGGCGGCAAGTCGCTGTCGGATGTCTGGGCGCACGGACCGCAGACCTATCTCGGCGTCACCGTCGCGGGCTTCCCCAATCTGTTCATGATCACCGGCCCCGGCAGCCCGTCGGTGCTGTCGAACATGGCTGTCTCGATCGAGCAGCATGTCGATTGGGTGGTGGAACGGATCGCCGCGCTGCGCGACGCCGGCTTCACCACGATGGAAGCGACCGAGACCGCGCAGGCCGGCTGGGAACGGCACATGGCCGATTGCGCGACGCTGACGCTGCACCGGCTCGCCAACACCTGGTACACGGGCGCCAACGTGCCCGGCAAGCCGCAGGGCGTGATGCCTTATACAGGCGGCGTCGGTCCGTATCGCAGCATCTGCAACGAGGTGGTCGGCCGCGGCATGCTCGGCTTCAGGCTCACGGGCCCCGGCGTTGCCGAGCAGTGCAATGACGGCGAGATCGTGCGCCTGCAGCCGGACGTGCGGCTGGTGCTGAATCTACTTGGCGAGATGAACCTGCCGCCGCTCGAGACGATGGGGGCGCAGGGCGCGCGCGACTTCCTCACCGAATTCAACAAGGGGCGTCCCTTTGGCCGCCCGGTCGGCGAGGTAGGCGGCGGCATGCTGCAGGGCGCGGACGGTCCGTTGCCGTACAAGCTCTACCGGCCGACGACGTCTGGGCCGCATCCGATCGTGGTGTATTTCCACGGCGGCGGCTGGGTGCTCGGCGACGAGATGTCGGATGATCCGTTCTGCCGCGACCTGTGCCGGCGCACCGGCATGATCGTCGTCAGCGTCGGCTATCGCCATGCGCCCGAGCATCGCTTCCCGGCCGCGGCCGAGGACGGTTTTGCGGCGACGCGCTGGATCGCGGCCCATAGCGCCGAGCTCGGCGGCAGGGCAGGGCCGCTGCTGGTCGCGGGCTGGAGCGCCGGCGGCAACCTTGCGGCCGTCACCTGCCAGCTCGCGCGCGATCGCGGCGGGCCCGAGATCGCGGGCCAGCTCCTGATCTGTCCGGTCACCGATTCCACATTCGACCGGCCGTCCTATGTCGACAACGCGACCGGCTATTTCCTGACCCGCGGGCTGATGTACTGGTTCTGGGACCTGTACTGCTCGCCGGCCGACCGCACCGACCCGCGCGTCGCGCCGCTGCGCGGCAAGCTCGAAGGCCTGCCGCCGACGTTCATCGCGACCAGCGAGTTCGATCCGTTGCGCGACGAGGGCATCGCCTATGGCGACGCGCTCGCCAAGGCCGGCGTCAAGGTCGAGCAGCTCAAGGCGCAGGGCCACTTCCACTCGTCGTTCGTGATGGTCGACGTCATCATCACCGGCGTTGCCGGCCCGCGTGAAGATGGCGAAGGCGCTGCGGCGCTTCGCCGGCCTGCCCGAGGAGGTCGAGCAGGACAACGTCGCTACGCCGGAGGTCAACGCGGC
Source organism: Bradyrhizobium sp. USDA 3315 (assembly GCF_054056795.1). Classification (NCBI taxonomy): domain Bacteria; kingdom Pseudomonadati; phylum Pseudomonadota; class Alphaproteobacteria; order Hyphomicrobiales; family Nitrobacteraceae; genus Bradyrhizobium; species Bradyrhizobium sp. USDA 3315. The sequence goes on from NZ_JBSRYP010000001.1 coordinate 4,453,124, forward strand.
GGCGAACTAGCTCGGGTTTGAATTGCAGCCGCGCTCCCTCTCCCGCTTGCGGGCACTTGCGGGGGAGGCGCGTTGCGAAAATATCGAAAACAACCCCATGCAAAGGAGCCGGCGGTGGCAGGCGTTCGACCTAGCCACTTGACACGTCGGGCAACTCACGGATATATTTCTAATATTCCGAAATCTCTCGCTCTAACCGAGCTCGAACGTCGTGACGCCGAACACGCGATCGATCCGGAGTGGCGGGATCGCGCCGGTATACATCCGCGCGGTCTCGAACACCGGCGACAGCCCGAGGCCTTGCGCCAGCGCGACGGCGTCGCGGTTGACCGCGGGGACATCGAGGAAGACCTCGCCGCTGCCCGCACTCGCGAGCAATGCCGCGACAACGGCCTCGGCGCCGGCACGGTCATCGGCAACCAGCGGACCGATCTTGCGGCCGGTCCGGCACGGGCGGATCACGCCCCAGCCGGCCAGCCTGCCGTCGCGCATCAGCGCGCGCCCGACATGTCCTGACGTGTTGATCCAGGCGCGCAGGAATGCCGGCCGCGGTGCGGGAAACACAGTGGCGTCATCGGCCTCGATCAGCGCCATCGGCAGATCGGTCAGCGCGACGGTGCCGTCGCTCGGCGCGGATGGTGCGGCGACAGTGCCGCCGCAGCGCACATTGGCGTAAGCGAGCGCGAAGCCGGACTTCTGGTAGTTCGCCTGCTGCGCCACCACGCCATCGAGCCCGATCACGCGCGGGCGCGCATGCGCGATGGCCGCATTCCAGATCTTCAGGCCATGGCCGCGGCCGCGCAGATCCGGACGCACGATGTAGAAGCCGAGGAAGGCAAATTGCGCGCCGTAATTGACGCAGGAGATCACCGCGGCCGGCTCGCCATCGAGCTGGCCGATGAAGAAGCCCTGCGGGTCCTCGGCGGCAAAGCAGGGCGCATCTGCGAGACCAGGATTCCATCCCTCCGCCGCGGCCCAGTCCACCGCGAGCGCGATCTCGTCCGGCTGCATCTGTCGGATGGTGAGGTCGTTCATGGTCGATCGCCTCGTCGTGCTGGAGTTATTGATCGTGCACATCGACGGCTGGAGAACAATACCCCCCGTGACGATCTAAAGAACGTACGTCCGTCATGTTGATGAGGCTGCCAACGAGTCCGCACAAAGCGCGGCCCGATGATAAACTCCGCGGCCGTCTCAAGCACGACGGCCACCAGCCGGGCCGCGCATGCTTCGAGGCTCGCTACGCGAGCACCTCAGCATGACGGGACGAAGAGCGCGCTGGTCCGCGATAAGACGTCGATCTCACCCGGCCTTCGGCCGGTACGCCGCGAAGAACACGCGCGTCGCGCTGTCTACGACGGTTGCGATCCGCTCCGGCGAGGGCGACGGCTTGGCCTGGAAGATGAACGCCTGGAACAGCGTCGCCTGGCACATCTGCATGAATTGCCAGGCCGCGAGCTGGTAGTCGTCGATCACGAGCTCGCCGAGCGCGGCGCGCGCCTCGAGATAGGCGGCGAAGCGGTCGACGGTGTGGGCGATGACGTGGGTGTAGAACCGGCTGCCGAGCTCGGGCATCCGCTCGGCGATCGCCATCACGGTGCGGATCGCCGAGCCGCCGCCGGGCCGGCACAACACCGCGACATAGGCGCGGCCGAATTCGGGGAGGGTGGTGTCGACGTCGCGCGCCGGATCGAAATTGAAGGCGACCTTGCCCTGCTCGAGCTTTTCCTCCTCGACGATCGCCGCGAACAGCCCGGCCTTGTCGGGGAAATAGACGTAGAGCGTGCCCTTGGAGACGCCGGCAGCGCGCGCGATCTCGCCCATGCTCGCGCCGTCAAAGCCGAGCTCCAGGAATACCTTGCGGGCGCCGTCCAGGATCTGGCGGCGTTTCGACGATTCCTCCTCGCCGACGGACTGGAGGGAGGTTCGGGGCGCTGCAACCATTGATTTAGCTTCTCGGGAAAGAACTCAACCCAAAGTAGGAAAGGGAAGAATCGAAGCTTTATAATCTAGCGGGCGGGAATGTATATTGACCGAACCGTTCGGTCAATGGTATCTTGGGAGTGACGATGCGCCGCACGGCCCTTATTCCGCCATCGCGCGCGTCAAGATTTTTGTGGGGAGCCTCGGCCATGGCCGCAGCACGGGATCAGGCTGCACGCATTGTTCGTTCCGAGCCTGAGATGGCCGAGGACGCGATCGCGCGCGATGCATCCGCCGATCTCGGCGAGCAGGGCCGTGCTGACGAAGCTAAGCGTCCCGCGGAGGCGCCGCCCGCGTCTGCGCCCGAACAGCCGGCGGCTTCGTCCACTGCGGCGCCGGCGCCGAAATCCGGCAAGCGCAAATTCGTGATGATGGGCGTGGTCGGCCTGCTCGCGCTCGCTGCCGCGAGCTATGCCGCCTATTACCTGATGGTCGGGCGCTTCTACGTCTCGACCGACGATGCCTATGTCCGCGCCAACAACTCCATGCTCGGCGCGCGCGTCGCGGGCCATATCGCGGCGATCCTGCCCGGCGACAACGCGCTGGTGCGCGCAGGCGACGTAATCTTCCGGATCGATGATGGCGACTACCGTATCGCGGCCGACGCCGCGCGCACCAGGATCGCGACCCAGCAGGCGACGATCGAGCGCATCGGCCGCCAGGTTGCGGCGGCGGCGAGTTCGGTCGAGCAGGCGCAGGCCCAGCTCGTGTCCGCGCAGGCCGGCCTGAAGCGCGCCGATCTCGATTTCGATCGTCAGCAGGCGCTCAGCACCAAGGGTTTTGCCTCGCGTGCCACCTTTGAAGTCTCGGAGGCCGGCCGCGATCAGGGCGCGGCCAGCGTGCGATCCGCGCAGGCGGCCTATGATGCCGCCAAGGACAATGTCGAGGTGACCAAGGCGCAGCAGGCCGAGGCCCGCGCCCAGCTCGCCGAATTGCAGACCCAGCTCGCCAAGGCCGAGCGCGATCTCGAATTCACCAACGTCCGCGCGCCGGTCGACGGCACCTTCTCCAACCGCCTGGTCAACACCGGCGACTACATCAATGTCGGTCAGCGGCTCGGCAATGTGGTGCCGCTCGACGGCGTCTACATCGACGCCAACTATAAAGAGACCCAGCTCAAGCGCATCCGCACCGGGCAGCGCGTGACGATCAAGGTCGACGCCTACGGCTTCCGCAAGTTCACCGGCCTCGTCGACAGCATTTCGCCGGCGGCAGGCTCGGTGTTCACCTTGCTGCCGCCCGACAACGCCACCGGTAACTTCACCAAGATCGTGCAGCGCCTGCCGGTCCGCATCCGCGTGCCTGCCAGCGTCGCCAGGCAGGGCCTCTTGCGCGCCGGCATGTCGGTCTACACCACCGTCGACACCCGCGAGGGCGCGGCCGATGCCGACGCCGAAACCGATCTCGACGCGCCGATGATGATCCATCCGCAGTGATGTCTTGAAGCTTCGGACAGAGTCCGAGGCTCGGAGCCGATGAGCCCATGGCTGATACGACCACTGCTTCACCCTCGATGATGACCGGCGCCTCGGAGTCCGAGCGCATCCAGCCGAAGCGGCTGGTTGCCTTCATCATCATGGTGTTCGGCATGTTCATGTCGATCCTGGACATCCAGATCGTCTCGGCCTCGCTGTCCGAGATCCAGGCCGGCCTGTCGGCATCCTCGACCGAAGTGTCGTGGGTGCAGACCGCCTATCTGATCGCCGAAGTGATCGCGATTCCGTTGTCCGGATTCCTGTCGCGTGCGCTTGGCACGCGGCTGTTGTTCGCGATCTCCGCGTTCGGCTTCACCGCCTCGAGCCTGCTGTGCGGCTTCGCCTCCTCGATCGAGCAGATGATCCTGTGGCGCGCGCTGCAGGGTTTTCTCGGCGCCGGCATGATCCCGACGGTGTTCGCCTCGGCCTACACGATCTTCCCGCGCACCAAATTCCACATCGTGGCGCCGATCATCGGCCTCGTCGCGACGCTGGCGCCGACCGTTGGACCGACCGTCGGCGGTTACATCACCGACCTGATGTCGTGGCACTGGCTGTTCTTCATCAACATCGTGCCCGGCGTCATCATCACGGCAGGCGTGCTGGCGCTGGTCGATTTCGACCAGCCGAACTTCGCGCTGCTCGAGCGCTTCGACTGGTGGGGCCTGATCTTCATGGCCGGTTTCCTCGGCTCGCTCGAATATGTGCTGGAGGAGGGTCCGCAATATGAGTGGCTGCAGGACACCTCGGTCGCGGTCTGCGCCGCGATCGGCTTCGTCTCGGCGGTCGCGTTCTTCTGGCGCGTCTTGACCGCGGAGGAGCCGATCGTCGATCTCTACGCCTTCAGTAACCGCAACTTCGCGGTCGGCTGCGTGCTGCAGTTCTGCATCGGCATCGGGCTCTATGGCCTGACTTACGTCTATCCGCGCTATCTCGCGGAGGTCCGCGGCTACAGCGCGCTGATGATCGGAGAGACCATGTTCGTCTCCGGCGTCACCATGTTCTTGATGGCGCCGGTGGTCGGGCGGCTGATGCAGAAGGTCGATCTGCGCTACATCATCGCCTTCGGCCTCGTGACCTTCGCGCTCGGCTCCTGGCAGATGACCTGGATCACCCGCGACTATGATTTCTACGAGCTGCTGCTGCCGCAGATCCTGCGCGGCATCGGCATGATGTGCGCGATGGTGCCGACCAACAACATCGCGCTCGCGACATTGCCGCAGGATCGCGTCAAGAACGCCTCCGGCCTGTTCAACCTGATGCGCAACCTCGGCGGCGCGGTGGGTCTCGCCGTCATCAACGAGGTGCTCAACGACCGCACCGATCTGCACATCTCGCGGCTGCATGACCGCGTGACCTGGGGCAACACCACCGCGGTCGAGACCCTCAACATGTTCACCCAGCGCATGCAGGGCATGGGCGATTCCGCCATCATGGCGATGAAGCAGCTCTCGCAGATCGTGCACCGCCAGGCAGCGGTGATGGGCTATGGCGATGCCTTCTTCATGCTGTCGCTGTTCTATGTCGCGCTCAGCCTTCTGGTGCTGTTCGTCAACAAGCCACCGTCGATGACCGCGAGCGGCGGCGACGCGCATTAGGTGTCATCGGTTTTCGTAGCCCGCATGAGCGAAGCGACATGCGGGACCGATCTCAGCAGTTCATCACTAAGCGTGACGCGGCGCCGAATATCGCTTCGCTCATCCGGGCTACGAAGCTTCCAGATCTCAGGCGCTGATCTGTATTGACGCAAGCGTCTGCTAGTCTGCAGTATTCTAACATCGTAGCCCGCATGAGCGAAGCGACATGCGGGACCGATCTCAGCAGTTCATCACTGAGCGTGACGCGGCCCCGGATATCGCTTCGCTCATCCGGGCTACGAAGCTTCGAGATCCCAACCGCTGATCTGTATTGACGCAAGCATCTGCTGATCTGCAATATTCTAACATCGTAGCCCGCATGAGCGAAGCGACATGCGGGACCGATCTCAGCAGTTCATCACTGAGCGTGACGCGGCGCCGAATATCGCTTCGCTCATCCGGGCTACGAAGCTTCGAGATCCCAGGCGCTGATCTGTATTGACGCAAGCGTCTGCTAATCTGCAATATTCTGGCATCGTAGCCCGCACGAGCGAAGCGATATGCGGGAATGCTGCGGGAGCTGGGGCATGGTCAGATACCGACGCAACTTCATCCCGGGCGGTACCTTCTTCTTTACGGTCACACTCGATGACCGGCGATCCAGCCTACTCGTGGATCATATCACGGCGTTGCGGGATGCGTTCGGTACCGCCCGTCGCGAACGTCCGTTCTCCGTCGACGCAGTGGTGGTGCTCCCCGATCACCTCCACGCGATCCTTACACTGCCGCAAGGCGATTCCGATTTTGCAGGTCGTTGGCGTCGGATCAAAGGACACTTCAGCAGCCGGTTGCTTGCTGCCTCGATAGACCTGAAGCGTCGATCGAATGGTGATCTGGCGCTTTGGCAGCGGCGGTTTTGGGAGCACACAATCCGCGATGAAGATGACTGCGCGCGGCACGTTGATTACATCCATTTCAACCCAGTCAAGCATGCCTTGGTCCAGCGTGTGTGTGACTGGCCACATTCCTCGTTTCATCGCTATGTGAGGGAGGGTGCGTTGCCATTCGACTGGGCGGGCGATGCGGGAGAAGGCGGAAGTTTTGGCGAACGTCCTGAGTGAGGAGAGTTGGTGGATCGTCATTCGTAGCCCGCATGAGCGAAGCGATATGCGGGACCGATCTCAGCAGTTCATTACTGAACGTGACGCGGCCCCGGATATCGCTTCGCTCATCCGGGCTACGGACTGCCAGCCGATTGGGTGGGTGACGCGGGAGAAGGCGGAAGTTTTGGCGAACGTCCTGAGTGAGGAGAGTTGGTGGATCGTTACTTGTAGCCCGCATGAGCGAAGCGACATGCGGGGAGCGCGCTGACCAGATTCGATGATCGCAACCGGGGCGCCCGGATATCGCTTCGCTCATCCGGGCTACGAACGTGTGCCGTTGTCGCCGGGCTGAGTGCATCGCATCGGCGCGCGGGCTGCGCCCGGTCGCGTGAATAGCTGGTGTCGCCGACACATTGACGCACTCACGCCGATGTTACCTTGCCAATCGCGCGTGATGCATTTATAAGCAGCGCTTCCTTACTCGAACCGGGGAGATGCGCATGAAGCCGTTTATTTCGCAGATCGCGCGCCCGCGTTCGACGGTGCTGGACGCCTTTACGCGTTAGCTCCCTGCGCTGATCGAGCCTGATCCCCGATCAGCAAAACGTCCCAACAATTTATCGACAATTTCCAGCGGCGCTCGCGGTCGGATTCCGCCCGCACGTCGCCTCAGATGGAGCCGGCGCGCGCTGCAAAAGCGTGGCCGGAATGTGCCATGACCTCTCTGACGACCAAGCGGCCGGCCGCAATCCGGATCGTGCTCCCCTTTGTCTTCCGCCATTGGCTGGAACAGCCGCTGCGTGCCTCCGCGGTGACGGCGGGATTCCTCGGCGCAACCGCGGCCGACCTGTTCATGCCGGTGTTTTCCGGCCATCTGGTCGACGCGCTGACCGCGGGCGCGACCGATGCGGCCGCGCGCCATGCGGCGATGCTGGCGTTCGGCGCCATCGTCGGCCTCGGCGCGCTGTCGCTGGTGCTGCGGTTGGTCGGCATCCAGACCATCGTGCCGTTCACGCTGAAGACGATGTCCGATGTCGGGCAGCAGGCCTTCATGCGGGTGCAGCGCTTCTCGACCGACTGGCACGCCAATTCGTTCGCCGGCTCCACCGTGCGCAAGATCACGCGCGGCATGTGGGCGCTCGATTTGCTGAACGACACCATCCTGATGGCGCTGCTGCCGTCGGTCGTGGTGCTGGTCGGCTCGATGATCCTGCTCGGCGTGCATTGGCCGCAGCTCGGCGCGGTGATCGCGGTCGGCTCGGTGATCTATGTCGCGATGACCATGATGTTCCAGGTGCGCTACGTGGCGCCTGCCGCGCGCGTTTCCAATGCGTGGGACACCAAGGTCGGCGGCACGCTGGCCGACGCCTTGACCTGCAACGCGGTGGTGAAGTCGTTCGGCGCGGAGACGCGCGAGGACATGCGGCTCGACGGCGTCATCAGCCGCTGGCGCCGGCGGGTGCGGCGGACCTGGTTCCGCTACAACCACACCTCGACGGCGCAGCTCGTGGTGCTGCTGTGCTTCCGCGCCTCGGTGATCGGCGGTGCGATCCTGCTGTGGGCGCAAGGCCGCGCCACGCCGGGCGACGTCACCTATGTGCTGACCAGCTACTACATCATCCACGCCTATCTGCGCGATGTCGGCATGCACATCAACAACCTGCAGCGTTCGGTGAACGACATGGAGGAACTGGTGCAGATCCATGGCGAGCCGCTCGGCATTGTCGATGCGGATGATGCTGGGACGATCGACATCCAGGGCGGCCGCATCGTGTTCGACGACGTCACGTTTCACTATGGCGGCCATCGCCGGCCGCTCTATGACGGGTTGTCGGTCGACATCGACGCCGGCGAGCGGGTCGGCCTGGTCGGCCGCTCCGGCTCCGGCAAGACGACCTTCGTCAAGCTGGTGCAGCGGCTCTATGACGTCTCCGCTGGCCGGATCCTGATCGACGGTCAGGACATCGCCAAGGCGACGCAGCAATCGCTGCGCAGCCAGATCGCGATCGTGCAGCAGGAGCCGATCCTGTTCCACCGCACGCTGGCGGAGAACATCGCCTATGGCCGGCCGGGCGCCGGCATGGAGGCGATCGAGCAGGCGGCGCGGCTTGCCAATGCGCACGACTTCATCATGCGGCTGCCGAAGGGTTACGGCACGCTGGTGGGCGAGCGCGGCGTCAAGCTGTCGGGCGGCGAGCGGCAGCGCGTGGCGCTGGCACGCGCCTTCCTGGCCGATGCGCCGATCCTGATCCTGGACGAGGCGACCTCGAGCCTTGATTCGGAATCCGAGGCGCTGATCCAGCAGGCGATGGAACGGCTGATGAAGGGCCGCACCTCGATCGTGATCGCGCACCGGCTGTCGACCGTGCGCAGCATGGATCGCATCCTGGTGTTCGACCGCGGCGAGATCGTCGAGCAGGGCACCCATGAGGTGCTGGCCGCGCGTCAAGGCGGCATCTATCGCGGCCTGTTCGAGCGTCAGGCGACCGAGTTCGGTCAGGCCGCGGCGGAGTGAGATGGCGCATGGCTGGAGCGTCGGTTCTGATTGGATCAGAACCGACGCTCACGCAGCGCCCGCTATTTCGGCGCCAGTCCGTTCCACACCAGCGCGACGCCGGACAGGAACAGCAGCAGCAGCACGACGTCGGAGAAATTGCGGTCGCTGAGCGCGTGATAGAGCCGCGCGCCGAGCCAGGCGCCGAGCAGCGTCCCCGGAAACGCGCACGCCACCAGCCAGATGAGCTCGGGCTTCACCAGGCCGCTTGCGATCTGCACACAAAGCGCGGCCGCCAGGATCGTGAAGTTGAAGATCTGGAACACGCCGCGGCGCTGCTGCTTGCCCCAGCCGCGCACGCTGGCCCACAGGATCGGCAGCGGGCCGGACAGTCCGGCGAGGCCGCCGAGGATTCCGCCGGCAAAGCCGATTGCGCCGTCGGCCCATTTGCCGCCGAAGGCGATCGACATCGGCTTGCGCTGCAGGAACAACGCGGTCGGAAACACCAGCAGGAAGACGCCGATCGTCAGCTTGAAGACCTCGGGGTCGGCCCGCGCGATCAGCAGGATGCCGATCGGCACGCCGGCGAGGCCTGCGATGACGAACGGCCAGACCAGACGGAAATCGATGCTCTTCCAGATCGACGGCAAGGTCGAGAGCTGCGCGATGACCGAGCAGACCAGCACCAGCGGCACCGCGAGCGTCGGCGGCAGCACATAGAGCCAGATGCCGAGCGCCATCAGCGCGGTGCCGAAGCCGGCAAGGCCGGAGACGAAACCGCCGGCAAGCGCGCCGAAGAACAGGATCGCATAGCTTGCCGGGGTCATCGAGGCCTTTCAATCGTCATTCCGGGGCGATGCGCAGCATCGAACCCGGAATCTCGAGATTCCGGGTCTGGTCCTGCGGACCATCCCGGAATGACAAAGGGAGGGGAGCGACTGCACGTTTACACAACGTGCATCGTGGGTACACTTCAAAATCGCCGCTCATCAACGATAATCGGAATGGAAGCATCCCCAATGACTGCGAGCATGCCTGCGAACTCACAAAAAACCTTTCTGGTCTGTCACGGCGCCTGGTCGGCAGGCTGGGCATGGAAGAAGATGCATCCCCTGATGCAGGCCGCCGGGCATCGGCTGGTCACGCCGAGCTACACCGGGCTTGGCGAGCGCGCGCACCTTGCGCATCAAGGACTCGACCTCGAGGCGCATATCCAGGATGTGCTCAGCGTCATCAGTTACGAGGACCTGCACGACATCGTGCTGATCGGGCACTCCTATGGCGGCATGGTCGCGACCGGCGTCGCCGACCGGGTGCGCGAGCGCATCGCGCAGATGATCTATATCGACGCCTTCGTGCCGCGCGACGGCCAGTCGCTGTTCGATCTCAACGAATCGGCGATCGAGACCATGCGTGAGTTCGCGAGCGACGGCGACGGCTGGCGTATTCCGCCGATGCCGGTGCCGCCGGACACGTCGCCCGCTGACGTCGCATGGCTGAGCGCGCGGCGCGTCGACATGCCGATCAAATGCTTCGAGCAGAAATTGCGGTTGAAGCACGGCGAGACCAGCCTGCCGCGCAGCTACATCTACGCCACCCGCGCCACGCAGGCCGACACGTTCGGCCAGTTCGCCCGGCGCATCAGGAACGAAGCCGGCTGGCGCTATTTCGAGATCGACGCCAGCCACTCGCCGAACGTCACCGCGCCGGAGGTGCTGATGGCGATGCTCATGGAAATTGCCGCCTAGTCGGGGCGATGCCAAAGATCGCACCCGGCATCCCGAGCTTCGCGGCGCATTGCTCTCGAAAACGCCGCGGCGCCGTGGACAGAAGGTGCGGGCTCTTCGCCATGTGGCGCGGCCCGCACGCATGCCCTGCGATCAGTCGGCGCTGGCCTTTTCCTGCATCGCCGCCTGCAGTTTCTTGATGTCCGCGGGCGTGAGTTGCGGCCGGTCGACCTTGATGGTGAGTTTGTTGAGCTTGGCCGTCAACGGGAATGGAGGCTTGTAGTCTGCATCGTTCACGCCCGTGAGCGTGTCGGAGCCGATGTCGAAGCTCTCGTCCCACTGGAGGATCATCGGCAGCGTCTTCTCCATCTTCTGGCTGGCAACCGCCTTGCCGTCGACCTTCAGCGTGCCGGTGCCGGGCTGAGCGAGGCCGCTGAAATCGTTGTACGCGAGCGTGCCGGCACCAATGCCGTCGTATTTGAAATCGAACTCAACCGTGTGTTGGCCCGGCGACAGCGCATCAGGGCCCTCCCACCTGATGCGTTCGAGATCGACCATGTTCCAGAGGAAGACCGGTTTGCCCTGCAGCAGGTAGAAGCCATAGCCGGCGAAGCGGCCACCCGAAGTCAAGATCATGCCTTCGGCACCGCCCTGCGGCACATCAATGTCCGCGGTGATCGTGTACGAGGTATTGAGCAGCGCCGGCGAATCCCCCTGCGGCAATCCCGTCATCGGCCGCGTGTACACGAATTCCTTGCGGCCGGCGGTGATGTTCGGGCGCGGCGCCACGATGCGGGCCGCGACTGAAGCATCGAGCGGGAAAACTTGATACTTCCTGGCTTCGGAAACGAACTTCTGCCGCATCGCCTTGACCTTCTGAGGGTTCTGCGCCGCGATGTCGTCGGTCTGGCTGAAGTCGTTGTTCAGGTTGTAGAGCTGGAAGACCTGATTGTTGAGCGGGTCCGGGTTCGCCGGGCCGAACGTCTGCCACGGCGCGCGGTTGACTTTGGTGGAGAGCATCCAGCCGTCGTCATAGAGAGCCCATTGGCCGAACATCTCGAAGTACTGGGTCTTGTGACGCGACGCGGTCTTCGCGTTCGCCGCGTCGAAGGTGTAGGCGAAGCTCGTGCCTTCGATCGGCGCCTGCTTGATGCCGTCGACGACTTCGGGCGCGCGGATGCCCGCCGCTTCGAGGATCGTGGGGACGACGTCGATCACATGCACGAACTGCTCGCGCAAGGCTCCCTTGTCCTTGATGCGTGCCGGCCACGACACCACCATGTTCTGGTTGATGCCGCCGAGCCTGGAAGCGTTCTGCTTGAACCAGTCGAACGGGGTATCAAATGCCCATGACCAGCCGGCCGACATGTGGTTGTAGGTCTGTTCGGTGCCCCAGACGTCGTAGAACTTCATCTGCACGTCTGCCGGCAACTCGTTCAGGCCGTTGAAGAACGCAACCTCGTTTGGCGTGCCGAGCGGTCCACCTTCGGCGCTGGTGCCGTTGTCGCCGTTGATGTAGATGACAAGCGTGTTGTCGAGCCGGCCGAGCTCCTGGAATTGCTGGATCACGCGGCCAATCTCGTGGTCGCTGTAGGCGGCGTAGGCGGCAAAGACCTCGACCTGGCGGATGAAGAGCTTTTTCTCCACGGGGCTCAACTGGTCCCACGGCTTCAGCATTTCCTTGGGCCATGGTGCGAGCCTGGTGTTCCCGGGAACGACGCCGAGACGCTTCTGGTTCTCGAGGATGCGCTCGCGCAGCTTCTCGTAGCCATCGTCGAACAGATGCATCGCGCTGATTTTGTCGACCCACTCCTTGGTGGGGTGATGCGGCGCGTGGGTGGCGCCGGGCGCGTATTTGATGAAGAGCGGCTTCGACGGGTCGGTCTGGTGCATCCGCGTCATCCAATCGATGGCGTCGTCGGCCATCGCGGTGACCAGGTTCCAGGTGCCGGGCGGCTTGCCCTGGAACGGATAAATCTGCGTCGTGTTGCGGAAGAGGTTGGGCTCCCACTGGTTGGCGTCGCCGCCGACGAAGCCATAGAAATACTCGAAGCCCATACCGACCGGCCATTGGTCGAACGGCCCGACCTGGCTCGCGGCAAAGGCTGGCGTGTTGTGCTCCTTGCCGAACCACGAAGTGCCGTAGCCGTTGTCGAGCAGGATCCGACCGATTGTGGCTTTATCCTTGCCGATAATGCTGTTGTAGCCCGGGAAGCCGGTCGACTGCTCGGAGACCACGCCGAAGCCAGCCGAATGGTGATTGCGCCCGGTGATCAGCGCGGCGCGGGTCGGTGAGCAAAGCGCGGTGGAGAAGACGCGGTTGTAGCGCAGGCCGTCATTGGCGATGCGGTCCATCGCCGGCGTCGGGATGACGCCGCCAAAGGTGCTCGGCACGCCGAAGCCGGCGTCGTCCGTGATGATCAGGAGCACGTTCGGTGCGTCCTTGGGCGGGACGATACGCGACGGCCACCACGGCTTCGACTGCAGGGCGCCGTCCTTGATAATGCCGCCGAACTTGGGATCGGGTGGCGGAAGCTGCCTTCCGTCGATTGCTGTCGTGGCGCTGGGCGAGCCCGGTGCACCGGTGCCTTGCTGGGCTAGCGCCGACGTGGAGATGAGCAATCCAAGCGTAAGAGCTGACACAGCTTTGGGGCAATGCATGGCGACGCTCCCGATTCAAAAAAATATGGGCAGCGTCACCTGTGATGGCGGTCGCAACATTGATGTACATCAAGCCGGAAAGCGCGGGCGAGGATTGGAGCGATCCCGACCAGGTCAGCGGCATTGACCAATGCCGCTGACACGCCCGCGCTGTCCACTTCGGCATACGGCAGGCCGCGCGCAACCGCGACGGCTGACGTATGCCGCGGGATGCCGATGCCGCGCCGGAATCAATCAGCCGCTTGTTTGCCCGGGATCATGCACCGCGCGCGTCGCGGACGGCTTGAGCGACCTTCGTCGCCTGCGATACGCGTCCGATCTTTGCGCCTGCAATGATCTTTCGTCGGCGTTCGCTTGGCTTCGACGCCATGCCTTCGCCCGCGGGGGCTCCAGCCGGGGGACGCGTCGTGAAGTTCGCGGCCCGGTACAGCGCGAGGGCCTTTCGCGCAGCTTCGACATGTGCGGTCCGGGCTGCCAAATTGTGCTGACGCCTCAGCTCCGTGTTGACCCGTTTCAGCGCTGCCGCGAAGACCTGTTTTCGCTCTGAAGCATGCTTGGCGGTTCCTGGAAAGCTCGTGCCGCGAGCCTCGGCCTTTCCGCGGCTCTCTCGCTGCTTCTGTCGGCCGACCGTTCGCTCCTTGTCGCGCATCTTGCGCAAGCGGGGTCGCATGGCCTCGAGCTCGCTCACCTCGACGCCGTAGATGGCGGGATGATGCGTCAGGCGGATTGCTTCATATTCTTCATGGCTGAGGATGCTGCGTTCGAACTTGCAGGCGACCGACATTCCTATTCCTCCTCTGATCTTCTTGAATCTCGGGGCAGAAGGACACGTCCAGCTGTAGCGGATCATAGCTGCAATGCCGCCGGATGGCCAATCTGCCACTATCCAAACTCGGCCAGCGCTTCGATCGCAGTGATCGATTGTCTTGCTGTGGCGTCAAAGCACAGTGGCTCCTACTTTGGGCTCCTACTGTTCTGCTTCGTCGTCCTTGAGACGAATCCCCTCAGTCCGCAGAGCCGCAAACAGAGCCGCGATATCTTCGGGCTCCATATTGTTGGGGCACATCCCGTTCAGTTGCTCGGTCGTGATCGTGCCGGTACTCCTGGCGATGTCTCTTGCCTTCGCCATGATCTTCTGAAGGTCCATCTGCGATCCTCCGCGAGGGGCACACTCTACGCCCGCGACCCCATGCATGTCGCCTTTTAAGAAACGTGGGCCTGTGGCGGCACTGAAGCGATCGGTTCGCTTCGCTTCGAGTTGAGATAATATCGTTCGAAGTTCGCCGTCGGAATTGCGCAGCGACCGCAACTTTGTCTCGCATGTTCGGCTAAACTGCGACATAATCAGTATCTCGCGTGCTGGTGAGCATGGATTCATGAACCGCAGCCCCGTGCTCGTAGACCTGGCGCTTCAAGGCGGGGGATCGCACGGTGCGTTCACGTGGGGTGTCCTGGATCGGCTTCTCGAAGAACCATGGTTTCAGATTGCGGGCATATCCGGGACATCGGCCGGAGCGATGAATGCAGCCGTGCTGGCGGATGGTTGGACCGCGGGCGGCGCTGCCGGCGCGCGCGAAGCGCTTGAAAAATATTGGCGAAGCGTCTCGCGCGCCGCCGCATTCAGTCCGTTGCAACGCTCGCCGCTCGACCGCCTGATGGGACGCTGGTCGCTTGACAGCTCCCCGGCCTATCTCTTCACCGATTTGATGTCGCGGATGCTTTCACCCTATGACCTCAATCCGCTTGGCTTCAATCCGCTACGCGACATATTGAACGACAGTATCGATTTCGAGCGTCTTGCACGCGCGCCGATCAAGCTCTTCATCACCGCCACGCGCGTGCGTACGGGCCGCGGACGGATTTTTCGCAACGCGGAGATTACCGCGGATGTCCTGCTTGCGTCGGCTTGCCTGCCAACGATGTTTCGCGCGATCGAGATCGATGGCGAGCCCTATTGGGACGGCGGCTACGCGGGTAATCCCACGATTACGCCGCTCGTTCGCGAGACCGACGCGCGCGACACCGTCGTCGTCCAGATCAACCCGACCGAGCGTCCGGAGCAGCCGCGCACGGCCGCTGACATTCTCAACCGGCTTAACGAGATCTCGTTCAACTCGCCGCTGGCAAAGGAGCTGCGGATGATCGCGTTGCTTCGCCAGGTCGCCGACCCCGGTACTGGGGAAGGCGCCCGCTGGGCGCAGATGAAGACGCACCGGATCAAGAGCGACATGCTCGCGACGTTCGGTTCGTCATCCAAGCTTAATGCCGAATGGGCGTTCGTGGCCAAGCTGCACGAGGAAGGGCGGCGAGCCGCCGGCGAATTCCTCGAGGCGCATGGCGCCGATCTCGGTGAGCGTTCGACCGCAGATCTCGATATTCTGCTGGCGGAGTGCTGAGACGATGGGTCTTCTCGGCATTCTCGTCGGGCTTGGACTGCTGGTCTGTCTTGCTTTCCGCGGTTGGAGCGTGCTGCTGCTCGCACCGCTCTGTGCGCTGGTGGCCGCAGCTTTCGGTGGCGAGCCGCTGCTTGCCAACTGGACGCAGACCTTCATGGGTAGTGCGTCGGAGTTTCTCGCGCAGTTCTTCCCTATTTTTCTGCTTGGCGCCGTGTTCGGAAAGCTCATGGATGACAGCGGCGCGGTCGCTGCGGTCGCGGGCTTCATCTCCCGGTGCCTGGGCGAACGCCGGATCATCCTCGCGGTCGTGCTCGCAGGCGCACTGGTTACCTACGGCGGCGTCAGCCTGTTCGTCGCCTTCTTTGTCATCGTTCCGATGGCGCAGTCGCTGTTTCGCACGGCGGGGATTCCACGTCGTCTGGTACCGGCGGCGGTCATTCTCGGGACTTCGACCTTCACCATGTCGGCGCTGCCGGGCACGCCGTCGATACAGAATGCGATACCGATGCCTTTCTTCGGCACGACCCCCTTTGCCGCACCGGGCCTCGGCGTTGTCGCCTCGATCATCATGCTGGGCGTCGGGCTGTGGTGGCTTCTTCGCGCGGAGAAGGCAGCGCATCGCGCAAAAGAGGGATATGGCGACGAGCCGCCGGTGCCGGCGGATGCAGCCGACGATGAGCTGTTGCGCGAGCGGGCTACGACGGCGCGGGAATTCGACCCGGCGGAGCTCCGCCACGGATATCACAGCGATGCCGCCGTCCCGATTTTCAACGCCTTGCTTCCCCTGATCGTCGTCGTCGCCGTCAATCTGGTGATGTCGCTGGTTGTGCTGCCTCGGCTTGATTTCTCGTTCCTGGCCGAACAGCGGTGGGGAAATACATCGCTGGCTGCCGTGGCCGGCGTCTGGTCGGTGGTCGTGGCGTTGGCGGGAGCGATCGTGACGGTCATCCTCTGCAACTGGACGCGGCTGCCCGCATTGCGACGAACCATGGATGCCGGTGCCAACGCGTCGGTCCTGCCGGCGCTGAGCGTCGCAAGCCTTGTCGGATTCGGCGCCGTTATCGCCTCGCTTCCCGCTTTCGGCGTGGTGCGGGACTGGGTGTTGCGAATTGAAGGCGGTCCATTGGTGTCGCTCGCGGTCGCGACGAACATCCTTGCCGCGCTGACGGGGTCGGCTTCCGGCGGCTTGACGATCGCGCTCGATGCGCTGGGACGGACCTATATGGATCTTGCCGCGGAGGCGGGTATTGACCCCGGCCTGTTGCATCGCGTCGCGGTGATCGGTTCGGGAACGCTGGACATTCTACCTCACAACGGCGCTGTCGTTAGCCTGCTTGCGATCTGTGGGCTCAAGCATCGCGATAGCTATCTCGACATTGTCATGGTCGGCATTGTGAGTTCTGTCATTGCTCTCGCAGCGGTGATTGCGATCGGCACCGCATTCGGGTCGTTCTGACGCAAGACGATGGGTTGGCTCTACTTCCCGCCGGCGCGCGTAGCTGGAACGATGCTGATCTGAAAATGGCGAGGGGCCCGGCGTGTCGCGCCGAGCCCCTCATACTCCAAGATATCAGCCGGCCTGTAAGCCGGGTTCTGTAGGGCACCATTCTTGCGAATGATGCGCGACGGCCATTCCTCTGGGACAAGGTTCGCACCTTGCCTCGGGCAACCTACCCGGACAGCGGGCCTGACATCGCCCTGCGGTGTTATCGCGCGTGCGCGAACTAACCGCGTTGCCGTCCCTATTCGGTTTTGCTCCCGGTGTGGTTTGCCATGCCGTCTCCGTTGCCGGAAACGCGGTGCGCTCTTACCGCACCTTTTCACCCTTACTTCCTCCGAAGAGGGAGCGGTTCGTTCTCTGTGGCACTTTCCCTGGGGTCGCCCCCGCCGGATGTTATCCGGCACCGCATGTCGATGGAGCCCGGACTTTCCTCCCCCGCGGCCTTTCGGCGCTTGCGGGAGCGGCCGTCCGGCCGACTGACGGGTTACGCATGCGGGCTTTGGCCGCCCGCGTCAAGCGATTGCGATGGTTAACCTTGGCCTGGCGCGCGGCTGGCTCTCGATTTTGACATTCGCAGAGGAGAGGCCTTTGATATCGATTTGATCGATCCAAAGGTCGAGGCGCCATGGATACCGAACTGGCCCGGACGTTCCTGACGGTGGTGAGCGCCGGCAACTTCATCACCGCGGCGGAGCGGCTGCATGTCAGCCAGTCGACCGTTAGCACCCGCATCCACACGCTCGAGCAGCAGCTCGGCTGCGTGCTGTTCGTGCGCAACAAGGCCGGCACCACGTTGACGCCGGCCGGCCGCCAGTTTCAGCGCCACGCCTCGGTGCTGGTCCGCACCGTCGAGCAGGCGCGCCATGATGTCGGAATCCCCAAGGGATTTTCCGCGACGCTGGTGGTCGGCGGCCGCATCGGACTTTGGGAAGAGTATCTGCTGCGCTGGCTGCCGCTGATGACGCGGGCGCATCCCGACATCTCGATCCGCGCCGAGAGCGCGCTCGAGCCCGAGCTGATGCAGGGGCTGGTCGAGGGACGCATCGACATCGGCGTGATGTACACGCCGCAGAGCCGCCCCGGCCTCAAGGTCGAGCAGCTGTTCGAGGAGCAGCTCATCCTGGTGTCGACCGATCCGAAAAGCGCACCGGAGCCGGGACCGGGCTATGTCTATGTCGATTGGGGCCCCGAATTCTACGCGCGTCACGCCACGCTGTTTCCGAATTTCGCCGGCCCCGCGCTGACGGTGAATATCGGCTGGCTCGGATTGCAGCATCTTTTGGAGAATGGCGGCTCTGGCTTCTTCGCGCGTCGTATCGTGGAGCCGCTCCTGAAGGCGCGGCGGCTGCACGCCGTCGCCGGCGCACCTGGCTTTGCGATGCCCGCCTATGTCGCCTATCCGGCTGACAGCCAGGACGATCATCTGGCGCGCGCAGTCGAGACCATGCATCGGCTTGCCGCGTCGCAGGTTAATGCGAGCGCGGACCTGCCGCGGGCCAGGCCTGCCGCGCGGCGGCGGCGCTGACCGCGATTTCTATCGGCATCTCCGATCGATTCCATCGGCTTTCTTCGCTTGTCAGCGCGAACGTCCGCGTTCACAGCAGGATCGGGATCAGCAGGAGTTCAAACGATGGATATTGCGGCAGAAGTGGGAGACGCGTTGCTCAAGGGAGCCTCCGACGCGATCGTCGCGACCGATGTCGAAGGCCGTATCACCTTGTGGAATCCCGGCGCGGTCAGGATGTTCGGCTTCAGCGCCGAGGAGGCGATCGGACAATCGCTCGATTTGATCATTCCGGAGAATCTGCGCGCGCGTCACTGGGCCGGCTTCCGGCACACGATGGCGACCGGGACGAGCCGCTACGGTCAGGGCGATCTGCTGTCGGTGCCGGCGCTGACCAGGCACGGGACGCGCATCTCCGTCGAATTCACCATCGAGATGCTGCACGATGCGGCGCACAAGGTCGCCGGCACCGTCGCGGTGATGCGCGACGTGACCAAGCGTTTCGAGGAGCTCAAGGAGTTGCGGCGCCGCGCCGCGCAGCAGGCCGCGACATCGTCGTAAAGGCTGGGAAGCCATGCCGTCATTGCGAGGAGCTCGCGACAAAATTGCGAAGCAATTTTGCGCTGAAGCGACGAAGCAATCCATCGCTCCGCACATGCGACAGATGGATAGCTTCGCTTCGCTCGCAGTGACGCGGATAAGGCTACAAGCAAATGCCAGGTTCTCGGTCATCCCCTCCGGAGCCGATCACGGCCGCTGGAGCTACTTTCCCGATCGCAGGCGGGTCTCCGCCAGCGCGGTCACAAGGCCGATGACCAGCATCGAGGCCACGATGTCGGCTTCCGCACCGAAACCAAATGCGATCACCGTCGCTGCGGCGACCGCCGCAAGGATCGCGATGGTCAGCCCTTCGTCGGCGATCAGCTGACGCAACGCCTTCAGGCGCGTGATGCCCCGTTGCATTGCCTGCTCACACGCCGAGCGGATTGCCGCCCGCGGCGATGTTCGAGGCGACCTGACTGGCGTGGTGGCGCGGTTTCGCCACGATCCGGCTGCGCAGGATTCGGTACAGCATCGACAGCAGGAGCCGGGAAAGGCGTGTGGCTGTCTGCGGCAGTGGTGTCATGGCGAAGTCCTCCGGGCATGCGAAGGCTACGCGCTGCCATGAATTTAACAAACGAATAATATTGGCGATTACTATCGGATTATCCGATATAAGCTGGCTCTGCGGCCCGCCGGGCCGGTGAGACATTCACGGCGGGCGGCCAAAATAATTTATCCTGACGATGTCGTCCTGCGTGTCGCCCGTTCGACTGGGTGTCGGCGATCCAGCCGATCAAGAGGAGTTCTCAAGATGCAATATCTGTTGCTGATCTACCGGAGCGACGCGGAATATGGCCGCATGAATGCCGACGACCGCAAGGCCCTGTCGGCGGAATATGGCGTCTACACCCAGTCCATCATCCAGAGCGGACACTTCAAGGCGGGTGACGGGCTGCAGCCGGTGTCGACCGCGACCACCGTTCGGGTGCGCGACGGCAAGACGCTGACAACCGACGGGCCGTTTGCGGAAACCCGCGAACAACTCGGCGGCTATTATCTGGTCGATGCCAAGGATCTCGACACGGCGCTCGGCCTCGCGGCGCGGATTCCCGGCGCCAAGACCGGCTCGATCGAAGTCAGGCCGGTGATGATCTACGACAAGTGATGGTTTCGTCGTTCCGGGGCGCGCGAAGCGCGAACCCGGAACCTCGAGATTCCGGGTTCGATGCTTCGCATCGCCCCGGAATGACGGTGAGACCATGACCCCCAGCCAGATCGAAAAAGTGTTTCGCGACGAGGCGGGCCGGGCGCTCGCAACGCTGATCCGTCTCGTCGGCGATTTCGACCTGGCCGAAGATGCGCTTCAGGATGCTTTTGCCGTGGCGCTGCAGCGCTGGCCGATCGGCGAATTCCCCTCCAATCCGCGTGCCTGGCTGGTCAATGTCGGCCGCAACAAGGCGATCGACCGCGTTCGCCGCGCGGCGACGTTTCGCGGCAAGCAGCAGGAACTGACGCATCAGATCCTGCTCGATGCAGAGTCCTCGCCCGAGCCGGCCGATGCAACGCTCGACGACGACATGCTGCGGCTGATCTTCACCTGCTGCCATCCGTCGTTTGCGGCGGAGGTCCAGGTCGCGCTGACCTTGCGCACGGTGTGCGGGCTGACGACGGTCGAGGTCGCGCGCGCCTTCCTGGTGAGCGAGGACGCCATGGCGCAGCGCCTCTTGCGCGCCAAGCAAAAGATAAAACTCGCCGGCATTCCCTATGAGGTGCCGGAGCGTGAGGCGCTGGAGCCGCGCCTCACCGGCGTGCTCGCGGTGATCTACCTCGTCTTCACCGAAGGTTATGCGGCGACCGCCGGCGAGGATCTGATGCGGCCCGATCTTGCCCGCGAGGCGATCCGGCTGGCGCGGCTGATCGATGCGCTGATACCGGCGCGCGGCGAGATCAAGGGGCTGTTGGCGCTGATGCTGCTGCATGATGCGCGCCGCGCCGGCCGCCAGACCGCCGGCGGCGATATCGTGCTGCTCGAGGAGCAGGACCGTTCGCTGTGGGATTTCCAGCAGATCGCCGAAGGCCTCGAACTGGTCGAGGAGGCGCTGCGGATGCCGGGCCGGCCGCAGTCCTACGCCGTGCAGGCGGCGATCGCCGCGCTGCACGCGCGGGCGCCGAGTTACAAGGACACCGACTGGCCGCAGATCGCCGGTCTTTACGAGGTGCTGCTGCGCATCAGCCCGTCGCCGGTGATCGAGCTCAATCACGCCGCCGCGGTGTCGATGGTCGATGGTCCGGCGCGCGCGCTCGACCTGATCGACGCGCTGGACGCGCGCGGCACTTTGAAGGGATATGACCAGCTGCCCGCGGTGCGCGCCGACCTGCTGCGCCGCCTCGGCCGCAAGGATGAAGCGCGGCAGGCCTATCTCGCCGCAACGGCAGCCACGCAACTCGAACCGCTGCGCCGGCTCTATGCGCGGCGCATCGCCGAGATGGGGTGACGCACCCCATCTCTTGCGTGGCCAGTGACGGCGCGCCATTTATCCACGATGGTCAGCGCGCCGTGAGGCGTTGAGCGTGCTCAGTACCCTGTCTTTGCCTTGGCGCCGGTGCTCGATTGCCCGGTCGTCGTCCCCTTCGACATGCCGGTCGTGGTGCCGGGTGCCATCTTCTTCTGCGCGTGATGGACCTTCTGGGTCTTGTGATGGGTCGACGACATGGTCTTGCTTTGGGTCGACATAGCGCCAGCGGCTGCCGGAGCGACAATGAGGCCGACGGCGGCGGCTCCTGCGATCAGTGCTTTGAACATGGACGAATCTCCACTCGGACCGCCCCACCTACAAAGACCGCTCATGCCGAAAAGTTCCAACGTGCACGCACACTTGGCCGGTAAATGCACCGCTCCTCGCGACGACGGACGGAGGCGAGCCTAGCTCGACGCGACCACCGTCGCCGCATCCGGCGGCAGGCTCTCGAGCAGCGCGTGCAGTGTGGCCATGGTGGAACGGTCGGCGATCCCGTCGATGCGCTCCGGGCGGAAGTGGCGCTGGAAGGCGGTGACGACCTCCATGGTCGGGCCGTCGAACTTGCCGTTGTTCGGGATGTTGTAGCCGTAGCGCCGGAACGCGGCCTGCATGTTGGAGACGCTGTCGCTGATCGCACCGAGCTGCAGCGCGTCGCCGCGCACGATCGGCGCCGGCTGCACCCAGTGCCCGACGCCGGAATTGGCCAGCGAGTGCCACGGGAATTTCTCGCCGGGATCCTTCTTGCGCGCCGGCGCCACGTCGGAATGGCCGAGCACGCGATGCGGAACCACCTTGCGGCGAAGCATGATGCCGCGGCACAGCGCTATGACAGCCGCGATCTGGCGCAGCGGAAAATCCGGATAGCCCCAATCGTGACCGCGATTGACGATCTCGACGCCGATCGAGCAGGAGTTGATGTCGTCATCGCCGGCCCACGCGGACACGCCGGCGTGCCAGGCGCGCTTGCTCTCCGGCACGCACTGCACGATGCGGCCGTCCTCGAGCACGATGTAGTGCGCCGAGACCTCGGTGCCGGCCGTGCAGAGCTGGGTGATCGCACCCTCGACGTCGGGCATGCCGGTGTAGTGCAGCACGATCATGTCGGGTTGCCGGCCATTGGCGCGATCGCCGAAGTTCGCCGACGGGATCACGTCGGAGGCGATCGAGGAATCCGGCGTGAACGTCTTCGCGTCCGCCACCCCCTTTGGAACAGGGAGGGCGCGCTGACGCTTCGAATCAGCGTTGCCGGACGAAGACGAACTTGAAGCCATACGAATCACTCAAACCCGAACCAGGAGAAAGCATTTTGACACATGGATAAACAAATAGGCGTTTACTATTCCTTTACCGTGCGGGCCGCGCAATCGACCCCTGCCGGTTCCACGATCCGCATGATGCGCTGCGCCATTGTGCCCGGAGTGGGTCGCGAGGGTATCACTCGAATGCGGATCAAAGCCGCGCGATTCCGCTAACCGATCATCAACGTTTTCTTAACGTTAAGTGCCGTTACTGAGAGGTGAAGTGCCGAACCGGTTTCGGGGGACGGCCAAAGGACGCTGAGCCCCGCTGTTTGCGCGAAATCCCATGGAAACCCTCCCAATTCCGGTCGGATATCAGGATTTGCGGCCGAGAACGGGAGTTGGCGCTGGCGTCACGCAGCGGCTTTTTCACGCGTTTTCGAGCGAAGTGGATACCGGTTCGCGTGAAGAAAACGCGTCAAGACAGGAATCCAGAGCCCCGTTCCGATCCAATCGGAACGAAGAAGGCTCTGGGCGCGAGGATTCGAGGCGCAATGAGTCGGCGCGCACCCAGCTTGCATGCCAGTTACGCGGCTCCGCCCGGGAGTGGCGCATGAGCGAGCGTGCGCCGCGTCACATTTCGGTGCTGGGCCGCGAGGCGGTCGCGTATCTCGCGCCGCGCGCCGGCGGCGTCTATGTCGACGCCACCTTTGGTGCCGGCGGCTACAGCCGGGCGATCCTCGATGTCGCCGATACCCGCGTGATCGGCATCGACCGCGACCGCACCGCGATAACCGGCGGCTTCGATCTGGTCGACGGCGCGGGCGGTCGGCTGACGCTGGTCGAGGACCGCTTCTCCAACCTCGCCGAGGTCTGCGCGTCGCACGGGGTGGATAAGGTCGACGGCGTCGTGATGGATGTCGGCGTCTCCTCGATGCAGCTCGACCAGGCCGAACGCGGCTTCTCATTCCGGCTCGGCGGTCCGCTCGACATGCGGATGGCCCAGAGCGGCCCGACCGCGGCCGACGTGGTCGCGACCGCTTCCGAGAAACAACTCGCCGACATCATCTATATCTTCGGCGAGGAGCGGCATTCGCGCGGCGTCGCCCGCGCCATCGTCGCCGCGCGCAAGGACGCGCCGATCACGACGACCGACGCGCTTGCCGATATCGTCGCGAAGGTCGTGCGCGCCAAGCCGAACGAGATCCATCCGGCGACGCGGACCTTTCAGGCGCTGCGCATCTTCGTCAATGAGGAGCTCGATGAGCTCTATCGGGCGCTCGCAGCGGCCGAGCGCGTGCTGAAGCCGGGCGGCCGGCTCGTCGTGGTTTCGTTCCATTCGCTGGAAGACCGCATCGTCAAGAATTTCCTCAGCCTGCGCGGCAAGGTCTCCGCCGGCTCGCGGCATTTGCCCGAAATGGCGCAAGCGGCGCCGAGCTTTCAGATCCTGACCAAGCGGCCGGTGACGCCCGATGAGGCCGAGCTTGCCGCCAATCCGCGCGCGCGATCGGCCAAGCTGCGTGCCGCCGAGCGCACCGCGGCGCCGATGCACGCCGACGACGACCTGCCGTCATGGCCGCGGCTGTCCGACCTGAAGCGGGGAGGGTGACGATGCGCCTTCTCCATCTCCTCGTCATCGGCATGCTGATCTTCGCGGCGTCCTATGTCTACCGCATCAAGATGGAATCGACCGCGCGCGTCGAACGCGTGCTGCAGCTCAACGCCGAGATCCGCGAGCAGCGCAATGCGATCGCCGCGTTGCGCGCCGAATGGGCCAAGCTCGATGCGCCGCTCCGGCTGCAGGGCCTCGCCGAGCGCCATCTGCCGCTGAAGCCGGTCAACGCCAACCAGTACGATTCCCTGAAGAACCTGCCGGAGCGGCCGCCGAGCTTCACGCGGCCCGGTTCGCGCGATCCGATCGGCGCGATGATCGACACCATCGAGGCCGCCGCGGCGCCCGACAGCACCACCGGATCGATCGACAAGGCGGCGACCGACCAGCCGGCCGCCGACCAGCCTGCGCCCGAAGACTCCGGGCAGGGCGGGGGAGACCAGCAATGACGGGACCAGCCATGACCGATCCGGCACCCGCCAACACACCGGCCGTGAAACCCGCCGAGCCCTGGAACCAGCGGCTGATCCGCACGCTGCTGTATGGCAGCAATGTCGACCGCGCCGCCAAGGCGCGCGCGCGCGTTGGTCTTGCCATCCTCGCTTTCGCCGCGGTCTATTGCGTGCTGGCCGGACGTCTCGTGCTATTCGCCGTCGGCGCCGACAGCCACGGCGCGCGCCGCACCGCCTCGCAAGACGCCATCGCGACCGCGCGGCCCGACATCACCGACCGCAACGGCGAAATCCTCGCCACCGACGTCAAGGCGCCGAGCCTGTTCGCCGAGCCGCGCCGCCTGATCGACAAGGACGAGGCGATCGAGCTCTTGACCGGAGCCTTGCCCGATCTCGACACCAGCGAGGTGCGCGATCGCCTGTCGTCGCGCAAGGGCTTCGTCTGGCTGAAGCGCGAGATCACGCCGAAGCAGCAGAGCGACATCCATCGCCTCGGCCTTCCCGGCGTCGGCTTCCTGCGGGAGAACAAGCGCGTCTATCCGACCGGCAACGAGGTCGCCCACCTGATCGGCCTGGTCAACATCGACAACCAGGGCATCGCCGGCATGGAGAAGTGGCTGGACAGCAACGGGCTGGCCGATCTGCATCGCGCGGGCTTCGCCACCGACCGGCTGCAGAAGCCGGTGGAACTGTCGGTCGACCTGCGCGTCGAGCACGCGCTGCGCGACGAGCTGCTCAAGGCGAAAGAGAAGTTCAAGGCCAAGGCCGCCTCCGGCCTCGTCTCTAACGTCCGCACCGGCGAGATCGTGGCGATGGTGTCGCTGCCGGATTTCGATCCGAACAATCCGAAGGAGGCGCACGATCCCGATCGCATCAACCGCCTGACCACCGGCGTCTACGAGATGGGCTCGACCTTCAAGGCGTTCACGCTGGCGATGGCGCTGGATAGCGGCCGGTTCGACCTCAACTCGATGTGGGATGCGCGTGGCCCGCTGCACTACGGCAAGTTCGCGATCCATGACGATCACAACATGGGCCGCATGATCAACATGAAGGAGGTGTTCTACTATTCCTCCAACATCGGCGCCGGGCGCATTGCGCTGGCGATGGGCGTCGACGCGCACAAGGCGTTCCTGCGCAAGATGGGCCAGCTCGAGCGGCTGCGCACCGAATTGCCGGAGAGCGCCTCGCCGATCGTGCCGAAGAAGTGGGGCGAACTGAACACCGTCACCATCTCGTTCGGTCACGGCATCGCGGTGGCGCCGCTGCAGGCGGTGATGGGTATCGACGCGCTGGTCAACGGCGGCTACCTGATCCCGCCGACCTTCCTGAAGCGCACCGAGCAGGAGGCGATGGCGCTCGCCAAGCGCGTCATCAAGCCCGAGACCTCGGACAAGATGCGCTATCTGATGCGGCTCAATGCCGAGATCGGCACCGCGAAGAAGGCCGACGTCAAGGGCTACTATATCGGCGGCAAGACCGGCACCGCGGAGAAGGTGATCAACGGCCGCTACGCCAAGAAGCGCGTGCTCAACGCCTTCACCGCGATCCTGCCCGCCGACAATCCGAAATACCAGCTCCTGATCATGCTCGACGAGCCGCAGCCCCTGAAGGAGACCTACGGTTTCATCACCTCGGGCTGGAATGCGGTGCCGACCGGCGGCAATGTGATCGCCCGAATTGCGCCGCTTTTGGGCGTTGAACCGCGATTCGACCTGCCGCCGTCCGACCGCCTTATTCTTGCGGCATCCAGAACAACCCAGTAAGGCGTATACTCACGCGGCGCCAGAACGGCGCCGGCCAGACTGGAAGATCATGAGACTTCGCGACCTCTTCAGCGATGATGCCACGATCGATCCGAGTGCCTCCTCGCTCATTGTCGGAGGGCTCGCGGTCGACAGCCGCGCGGTGAAGCCGGGCGACCTGTTCTTCGCGCTGGCCGGCAGCAGGACCGACGGCGCGCGCTTCGTCGATGCGGCGATTGCCGCCGGCGCGGTCGCGGTCGCCAGCGACCATCTGCCGCAAGGTCACGCGCGCGCCCCCTTCGTCATCACGCCGAATCCGCGCCGTGCGCTGGCGCTCGCCGCGGCCAAATTCTTTTCGCGCCAGCCGGCGACGATCGCGGCGGTGACCGGCACCAGCGGCAAGACCTCGGTCGCAGCATTTACACGCCAGATCTGGCAGCGGCTCGGTCATTCCTCCGCCAGCATCGGCACCATCGGCCTCGTCTCGGACAAACGCACCGTCTACGGCTCGCTGACCACGCCGGATCCGATCGCGCTGCATCGCCAGCTCGACGAGATCGCGAGCGACGGCGTCACCCATCTGGCGTTCGAGGCGTCCTCGCACGGCCTCGACCAGTATCGTCTCGACGGCGTGCGCATCGCCGCCGGCGGCTTCACCAATCTGTCGCGCGACCACATGGATTATCATCCCGATGTCGCGCATTACCTCAATGCAAAGCTCCGGTTGTTCCGCGATCTGGTCGCACCAGACGGCGCCGCGGTGATCTCGGCCGATCATGACTGTTCGGGCGAGGTGATCGATGCGGCGCGCTCGCGCGGCCTGCGCATCATCGCGGTCGGGCGCAACGCCGATGCAGGCGATGGCATCAAGCTCCTCGATGCCGCCATCGAAGGCTTTGCCCAGCGGCTCCTGATCGAGCACCGCGGGCGCAAGCACGCGATCCGGCTGCCGCTGGTTGGCGAATTCCAGATCGAGAACGCGCTGGTCGCGGCCGGGCTTGCGATCGGCACCGGCAGCGCCGCCGATGACGTGTTCGGCTGCCTCGAACATCTCGAAGGCGCCAAGGGCCGGCTGGAATTCGTCGGCGAGCACAATGGCGCGCCGATCTTCGTCGACTACGCCCACAAGCCCGACGCACTTGCCAAGGCGCTGCAGGCGCTGCGGCCCTATGCCAGGCGCAAGCTGGTCGTGATCTTCGGCGCGGGCGGCGACCGCGACGCCGGCAAGCGTCCGATCATGGGCGCGATCGCGGCAGAGAATGCCGATCAGGTCATCGTCACCGACGACAATCCGCGCAGCGAGAAGCCGGAGGCGATCCGCGCCGCGATCATGGCGACGGCGAAGGGCGCGCGCGAGATCGGCGACCGCGCCGCGGCGATCCGCGCCGGCATTGCCGGCCTCGCGCCGGGCGATGCGCTGGTCGTCGCCGGCAAGGGCCACGAGGTCGGGCAGATCGTCGGCAACACGACGCTGCCATTCAGCGATCATGAAGCGGTCGCCAGTGCACTGGCTGCGGAGGGCGCATGAGCACGATGTTGTGGACCTCGGATGCGATGGCGATGGCGATGCGCGCCGCCACGCAAGGCGCGCTGCCGGACGGCGTCACCGGTCTCTCGATCGACAGCCGCACCATTGCAAAGGGCGAGGCGTATTTCGCGATCAAGGGCGATGTCCATGACGGCCATGCCTTCGTCGAGGCGGCGCTGAAGGCCGGTGCCGGGCTCGCGGTGGTCGAGACCGCGCAACGGGCAAAGTTTCCCGCTGATGCGCCGCTGCTGGTGGTCGACGACGTGCTCGCCGGTCTTGTCGAGCTCGCGCATGCCTCGCGCGCGCGGCTCAACGCGCAGATCGTCGCGGTGACCGGCTCGGTCGGCAAGACCTCGACCAAAGAGGCGCTGCGCCGCGTGCTGTCGGCGCAGGGCGAGACCCATGCGTCGGTGGCGTCGTTCAACAATCACTGGGGCGTGCCGCTGTCGCTGGCGCGCTGCCCGGCCAGCACGCGCTTTGCGGTGTTCGAGATCGGCATGAACCATGCCGGCGAGATCACGCCGCTGGTGAAGATGGTGCGCCCGCACGTCGCAATCATCACCACGATCGAGCCGGTGCATCTGGAATTCTTCGCCGGCATCGAGGCGATCGCCGACGCCAAGGCGGAGATCTTCGCAGGGCTCGAGCCCGATGGCGCCGTCGTGCTCAACCGCGACAACGGGCAATTCGCGCGGCTGCAGAAGCAGGCAAAGCAGGCCGGAGTCTCGCGCATCGTCTCGTTCGGCACCGACAAGCGCGCCGAGGCGCGGCTGCTCGACTTGTCGCTGCACGCGACGTGCTCGGCGGTGCATGCGGATATTCTGGATCATGACATCGCCTACAAGATCGGCATGCCCGGCCGGCACATGGCGATGAACTCACTCGCGGTGCTCGCCGGCGCTTCGCTGCTCGGCGCCGATATCGCGCGCGCGGCGCTGTCGCTGTCGCAGCTCGAGGCGCCGACCGGCCGCGGCTTCCGTCGCACCCTCGAGGTCGGCCATGGCGAGGCGATGCTGATCGACGAGAGCTACAACGCCAACCCGGCCTCGATGGGCGCCGCGCTCAACGTGCTCGGTCAGGCCCAGACCGGGCCGCATGGCCGCCGCATCGCGGTGCTCGGCGACATGCTCGAGCTCGGGCCGACCGGGCCCGAACTGCACCGCGGCCTCAACGAGGCCGTGACCGCCAACCGCATCGACCTCGTATATTGTTGTGGTCCGCTGATGCGGAATCTGTGGGATGCCCTTTCCACCGGCAAGCGGGGAGGCTATGCCGAGAGTTCGGCGGCGCTCGAAGCGCAGGCGGTCGCCGCGGTCCGTGCCGGTGACGTGATCATGGTGAAGGGCTCGCTGGGATCGAAGATGAAGCTGATTGTCAGCGCGCTGGAAAAACGCTTCCCCGACAGGGCCGCGCACGAAGAAGCGGTATAGGACCCTCGAATGTTCTACTGGTTGATCGAACTGTCCAACACCGTTCCGGGGTTTGGGGCGTTCCGCAGCGCTTTGAACGTGTTCCGCTACATCACCTTCCGCACCGGCGGCGCGATGGTGACCGGCGCATTGTTCGTGTTTCTGTTCGGGCCCTGGATCATCGATCACCTGCGGCTGCGGCAGGGCAAGGGCCAGCCGATCCGCACCGATGGCCCGCAGTCGCATTTGATCTCCAAGAAGGGCACGCCCACCATGGGCGGGCTGATGATCCTGTCCGGGCTCGTGGTGTCGACGCTGCTCTGGGCCAATCCGCTCAATCCCTATGTCTGGATCGTGCTGGCGGTGACGCTCGGCTTCGGCTTCGTCGGCTTCTATGACGATTATTTGAAGGTCACAAAGCAGTCGCACAGCGGCTTCGCCGGCAAGCTGCGGCTGCTGATCGAAGCCGCGATCGGGCTCGCCGCCTGCTACGCGCTGGTTCGGCTCGGGCGCGACGTGTCGTCGACCTCGCTCGTGATTCCGTTCTTCAAGGACCTCGTGATCAATTTCGGTTGGTTCTTCGTGATCTTCGGCGCCTTCGTGATGGTCGGCGCCGGCAATGCGGTGAACCTGACCGACGGCCTCGACGGTCTTGCGATCGTGCCCGTGATGATTGCCGCCGCAAGCTTCGGCATGATCTCGTACCTGACCGGCAACGCGGTGTTCTCGGATTACCTGCAGATCAATTACGTCGCCGGCACCGGCGAACTGGCGGTGCTGTGCGGCGCGGTGCTTGGCGCGGGCCTCGGCTTCCTCTGGTTCAACGCGCCGCCGGCCTCGATCTTCATGGGCGACACCGGTTCGCTGGCGCTCGGCGGCATGCTTGGCGCGACGGCGGTTGCGGTGAAGCACGAGATCGTGCTCGCCGTGATCGGCGGCCTGTTCGTGCTGGAGGCGGTCTCGGTCATCGTCCAGGTCACCTCGTTCAAGCTCACCGGCAAGCGCGTGTTCCGGATGGCGCCGCTGCACCATCATTTCGAGCAGAAGGGCTGGACCGAGCCGCAGATCGTGATCCGGTTCTGGATCATCTCGGTGATGCTGGCGCTCGCCGGCCTGTCGACGCTGAAGCTGCGCTGATGGTTTCGCATCCCATTGACTGTCATTCCGGGGCTCGCGCAGCGAGAACCCGGAATCTCGAGATTCCGGATAACCGCTGCGCGGTTTCCGGAATGACAGGGAGATAGACATGATCCCGGTCACCTCCTTCTCCGGCAAGACGGTCGCGGTGTTCGGGCTCGGCGGCTCCGGGCTCGCGAGCTGCCAGGCGCTGAAGGCCGGTGGCGCCGAGGTGATCGCCGCCGACGACAATGCCGACAACGTCGCCAGGGCGGCGCAGGCCGGCTTCACCACCGCCGATCTGCGCACCGTGTCGTGGGCGAATTTCGCCGCATTGATCCTGACCCCGGGCGCGCCGCTGACCCATCCGGCGCCGCACTGGAGCGTGCTGAAGGCGCGCGAGGCGGGCTGCGAGGTGATCGGCGACGTCGAACTGTTCTGCCGCGAGCGGCGCCGCCACGCGCCGAACGCGCCGTTCGTCGCCATCACCGGCACCAACGGCAAATCGACCACCACCGCGCTGATCGCGCATCTGATGAAGGTCGCCGGCTACGACACCCAGATGGGCGGCAATATCGGCACCGCGATCCTGTCGCTGGAGCCGCCGCGCATGGGTCGTGTCCATGTGATCGAGATGTCGTCCTACCAGATCGACCTCGCACCGTCGCTCGATCCGTCGGTCGGTATTCTGATCAACATCAGCGAGGATCACATCGACCGCCACGGCACGCTCGAGCATTACGCCGCGGTGAAGGAGCGGCTGGTCGCCGGCGTACAGGCCGGCGGCACCGCGATAACAGGCGTCGACGACATCTGGTGCCGCAACATCGCCGACCGGCTCGATCGCGCCGGCAAGCGCGTGGTGCGCATCTCGGTGAAGAACCCGCTGCCCGACGGTCTCTATGTCGAGCACGAGACGATCGTGCGTGCCTCGGGCGCGGCGCGCAGCGAGATCGCGCGGCTGGGCGGCATCGGCTCGCTGCGCGGCCTGCACAATGCGCAGAACGCCGCCTGCGCCTCGGCCTGCGCGGTGGCGATGGGGATCGCGACCGACGTGTTGCAGAACGGCCTGCGCAGCTTCCCGGGTCTCGCGCATCGCATGGAGCAGGTCGGCCGCCGCGGCAACGTGCTGTTCGTCAACGACTCCAAGGGCACCAATGCGGATGCGGCCGCGCATGCGCTGTCGTCGTTTGCCGACATCTACTGGATCGCCGGCGGCAAGCCGAAGGCCGGCGGCATCACCAGCCTGACCGAATATTTCCCGCGCATCCGCAAGGCCTATCTGATCGGCGAGGCGGCGGCCGACTTCTCCGGCACGCTGGGCGAGCGCGTCCCGCACGACATGTCCGGCACGCTCGACGTCGCGATCGCCAGCGCCGCGCGCGATGCCGAGGCATCGGGGCTCGCGGAAGCCGTCGTGCTGCTGTCGCCGGCCTGCGCCTCGTTCGACCAGTACCGCAATTTCGAAATCCGCGGTGCCGCCTTCCGCGACATCGTGCAGGCGCTGCCCGGCGTCAAGCCGGTGGTGTGACGATCACGTAGGGCGGATTGGCACAGCGTAATCCGCCGTTCGGTGCCGGGCGATGACACCGAGATGAAGTACGCAGTGACGGTGCGTCGTATCGCGCGAGAACCATCCTCATCGTCGTCCTGGCGAAAGCCAGGACCCATTACCCCAAATCTCAATCGTTGCGCGACGCTGGGGCCGCGGTAGCGTCCATTATCAAGTCGGTGGTTATGGGTCCTGGCTTTCGCCAGGACGACGTCGGGATGGGGGCTCATTCACCTCCCTCAAAAGTTACCCATCCCGTTAACCCCTTGGAAACCATCCTGCGCCACGAATGGACGTTATCTCTGCCATCTGGGGACGCCCATGCTCGCCCGTGACCAACGCACCCCGTTCTCGGACTGGTGGTGGACCGTCGACAAGCTGCTGCTTGTCGCGATCGCCGCGTTGATGCTGGCCGGCGTCATCCTGTCGCTGGCGGCGAGCCCGCCGGTGGCGACCCGGATCGGGCTCGATCCGTTCCACTTCTTCAACCGCCACGTCATGTTCCTGGTGCCGTCGCTGATGGTGCTGATCGGGGTGTCGTTCATGACGCCGCGGCAGATCCGGCGCACCGCGCTGATAGTGTTCGCGGTCTCGATAGCGCTGATCGTGCTGACGCTGCTGCTCGGCCCCGAGGTCAAGGGCTCGCGGCGCTGGATCACGCTGCTCGGTGTCAACATCCAGGCCTCCGAAGCTGCAAAACCCTCTTTCGTCATCGTCGCTGCCTGGCTATTTGCGGAATCGACCAAGCGGCCGGAGATGCCGGCGACCTCGATGGCGCTGGTGCTGTTGCTGACGCTGGTCACGCTGCTGGTGATGGAGCCCGACTTCGGTCAGACCATGCTGATCCTCACGGTGTGGGGCGCGCTGTTCTTCATCGCGGGCATGCGGATGATCTGGGTGTTCGGGCTCGCCGGCGCGGCGGGCGCGGGCCTGTTCGGCGCCTATCTGCTGGTGCCGCACGTCGCCGGCCGCATCAAGCGCTTCATGAATCCGGCCTCCGGCGACACCTTCCAGGTCGACACCGCGATGGAGGCGTTCTGGAACGGCGGCTGGTTCGGCCTGGGGCCGGGCGAGGGCATCGCCAAGCGCAGCCTGCCGGACAGCCACACCGACTTCGTGTTCGCGGTCGCGGCGGAGGAGTTCGGCATCATCCTCTGCCTGATGCTGGTCGCGCTGTTCGGTTTCATCGTGATCCGGACGCTAACCCGTGCCTATGCCACCGAGGACATGTTCTCGCGCTTCGCGGCGTCGGGGCTTGCGATCCTGTTCGGCGTGCAGGCGACCATCAACATGGCGGTCAATCTGCAACTGATCCCGGCCAAGGGCATGACGCTGCCGTTCATCTCCTATGGCGGCTCCTCGTTCGTGTCGCTTGCCTATGGCGTCGGCATGATGCTGGCGCTGACGCGGCAGCGGCCGCGCACCGAGATCGAATCGATGGAAGGCGCCAGCGCTCAGCGCGCCTACGCGTAGGTGAACCCTTGTTGTCATTGCGAGGAGCGAAGCGACGACTTGTCCGCCGAAGCCTCGGCGAAGGCGGAAGCAATCCATCCCGCCGTTCTGCGGGGCGATGGATTGCTTCGCTTCGCTCGCAATGACGATGTAAAAGGCGGCTATGGACAACGCGCCCCTGATTCTGCTGGCGGCCGGTGGCACCGGCGGCCATCTGTTCCCGGCCGAAGCGCTCGCCGTGGAATTGATCAGGCGTGGCCTGCGCGTCCGGCTCGCCACCGACGGCCGCGCGCTGCGCTATTCCGGCCTGTTCGGCAGGGAGAGCATCGACCTCGTGCCGAGCGCAACCGTGCGCAGCCGCAACCCGATCTCGGTGGCGCGCACCGCGCTGATGCTCGGCTACGGCACGCTGGTCGCCGCCAAGCTGGTGCGCCGGCTGAAGCCCGCGGCCGTGGTCGGCTTCGGCGGCTACCCGACCTTGCCGCCGCTGATGGCGGCGCGGCTGCTCGGCGTTCCCGGCATCATCCATGACGCCAATGCGGTGCTCGGCCGCGCCAATCGTTTCCTCTCTGCCCGCGTCAGCGCGATCGCGACCTCGCTGCCCGGCGTGCTCGATCGCGATCCCGCGCTGGCCGGCAAGGCCACCACGGTCGGCACGCCGATGCGGCCGGCGATCCTTGCGGCTGCGGCAGTGAAGTACACGCCGCCCGAGGCGAACGGTCCGCTGCGCCTGCTCGTCGTCGGCGGCAGCCAGGGCGCGCGGGTGATGAGCGATATCGTGCCGCCCGCGATCGAGCAGCTCGCGCCCGCGCTGTGGAGCCGTCTGATCGTCACCCAGCAGGTGCGCGAAGAGGACATGGATCGGGTGCGCGCGGTCTACGACCGGCTCGAGATTAACGCCGAGCTCGCGCCGTTCTTCGCCGACCTGCCGGCGCGCCTCGCCTCGAGCCAGCTCGTGATCTCGCGCTCGGGCGCCGGCACGGTCGCCGAGCTCGCCGCGATCGGCCGGCCCTCAATCCTGGTGCCGCTGCCGGGCGCGATCGATCAGGACCAGTTTGCCAATGCCGGCGTGCTGTCGCAGGCGAGCGGCGCGCTGCGCATCGCGCAGGGCGACTTCACGCCCGAGCGGCTGGCCGCCGAGATTTCGGCCTTCGCCACCGAGCCCGTGAAACTGACCACGATGGCGGCGTCGGCGCGCGGCGTCGGCCGGCTCGATGCCGCCGAGCGGCTGGCCGATCTGGTTGCGAAAGTGGCCGGAATTTAGGCCGCTTTCGAGGAATTTCGGCCGTGGGACGCCATGGCCGGGCTTGTCCCGGCCATATCAGTCTTTCATAAGTCGGAGAATTGCCGGGGTGAGTCCGGAGACGATGAAGGTGTTAGCATCATGAGACTGCCGCGCGAGATCGGACCCATTCACTTCGTCGGGATCGGCGGCATCGGCATGAGCGGCATCGCCGAGGTACTGATCAATCTCGGCTACACCGTGCAGGGTTCCGATGCTTCGGACAATTACAACCTCGACCGCTTGCGCAAGAAGGGCGCCAAGGTCTCGGTCGGCCACGCCGCCGAGAATGTCGACGGCGCCGATGTCGTCGTGGTCTCGACTGCGATCAAGCGCGACAATCCCGAACTGATGGCGGCCCGCGCGCGACGCATTCCGGTGGTGCGGCGCGCCGAGATGCTGGCGGAACTGATGCGGCTGAAGAGCTGCGTCGCGATCGCCGGCACCCATGGCAAGACCACCACGACCACGATGGTGGCGACCCTGCTCGATGCCGGTGGGCTCGATCCGACCGTGATCAATGGCGGCATCATCAACGCCTATGGCTCCAACGCACGGCTCGGGGCCGGCGACTGGATGGTGGTCGAGGCCGACGAGAGCGACGGCACCTTCCTGAAGCTGCCGTCCGATGTCGTCATCGTCACCAATATCGACCCCGAGCATCTCGACCACTTCAAGACCTTCGAGGCGATCCAGGACGCGTTCCGCAATTTCGTCGAGAACGTCCCGTTCTACGGCTTTGCCGTGATGTGCACCGATCACCCCGTGGTGCAAACTCTCGTCGGCAAGATCGAAGACCGCCGCATCATCACCTACGGCCAGAACCCGCAGGCTGATGCGCAGCTCAAGGAGCTGACGCCGATGGGTGGCGGCTCAAAATTCTCGGTCGCGATCCGCGATCGCAAGTCCGGCGCGGTCCATGAGATCGCCGATATCATGCTGCCGATGCCGGGGCGCCACAACGCATCGAATGCGACGGCCGCGATCGCGGTCGCGCACGAGCTCGGCGTGTCCGACGACGTCATCCGCCAGGCCATGGCCGGCTTCGGCGGCGTCAAGCGGCGCTTCACCAAGACCGGCGAGACCAACGGCATCACCGTGATCGACGATTACGGTCATCATCCGGTCGAGATCGCAGCCGTGCTGAAGGCGGCGCGGGAATCCGTCAACGGCAAGATCGTCGCCGTGGTGCAGCCGCATCGCTACACCCGCCTGCAATCGCTGTTCGAGGAATTCTGCACCTGCTTCAACGATGCCGATGCGGTCGTGGTCGCCGAGGTCTATCCGGCCGGCGAGGCGCCGATCGCTGGCGTCGACCGCGACCATTTCACCGCCGGCCTGCGCGCCCACGGCCATCGCAATGTGGTGCCGCTGCCGAACGCGGGCGAGCTCGCGAAGATCGTGCACGGCCTCGCCAAGCCCGGTGACCTCGTCGTCTGCCTCGGTGCCGGCAACATCACGCAATGGGCCTACGCGCTGCCCGGCGAATTGAAGGCGTTGGGGTGATCGTGACCTTCCGCGACATCACGCCCGACCTGAAAGCCGCGATGCCGGAGCTGCGCGGGCGGCTGCTGGCGAACCAGTCGCTGGCGGAGCTGACCTGGTTTCGCGTCGGCGGCCCGGCGCAGGTGCTGTTCACACCGGCAGATGAAGATGACCTCGCCTATTTCCTGAAACGCCTGCCGCAGGAATTGCCGGTCTATGTCGTCGGCGTCGGCTCCAATCTGATCGTGCGCGATGGCGGCATGCCCGGCGTCGTCATCCGGCTCGCGCCGCGCGCGTTCGGCGAGACCAGCGCGGCCGGCGATGTCGTCATCGCCGGCGCTGCGGCGCTCGACAAGCGCGTCGCCGAGGCGGCTGCGGCGGCTGACATCGGCGGCATGGAATTCTTCTTCGGCATTCCCGGCACGGTCGGCGGCGCGCTGCGCATGAATGCCGGCGCCAATGGCGGCGAGACCAAGGACGTGCTGATCGAGGCCACCGGCATCGGCCGCGACGGCGTGAAGCATACGTTCGGCAATGCCGACATGAAGTTCGTCTATCGCAACAGCGGCGTCGATCCGTCCATCGTCTTCACCTCGGCGCGCTTCCGCGGCACGATCACCGATGCTGTGGCGATCCGCGCCCGCATGAACGAGGTGCAGGGCCATCGCGAGACCGCGCAGCCGATCCGCGAGAAGACCGGCGGCTCAACCTTCAAGAATCCGCCCGGCAACAGCGCCTGGAAGCTGATCGATGCCGCCGGCTGTCGCGGCCTCAAGGTCGGCGGCGCACAGGTGTCGGAGATGCACTGCAATTTCCTGATCAACACCGGCAATGCCACCGGGCACGACATCGAGACGCTCGGCGAGACGGTGCGCGAACGGGTCAAGCAAAGCAGTGGAATTGAGCTACACTGGGAAATCAAGCGGATCGGAAATTCATCGTAGTCGTCATTCCGGGGCGATGCGCAGCATCGAACCCGGAATCTCGAGAGTCCGGTCTGGTGCTTCGGACCATCCCGGAATGACGGAAGCAGCGAAGACAGGCAAAGAAGATGCAGGTGACCATTCTGTTCGGCGGCACCAACAAGGAGCGGCTGGTCTCGGTGGCGAGCACGCAGGCGCTGCACCGCGCGCTGCCCGACGCGGACCTCTGGTTCTGGGACGTCGACGACACCGTGCACGCGGTGACGTCGGAAAAACTGCTCGGCCACACGCGTCCGTTCGAGGTCGACTTCAAACCCGACGGTCGCGGCATCGCACTCGACCAGGCGCTCGACAAGGCGGGCGCCGAGCAGCGCGTGCTGGTGTTCGGCCTGCACGGCGGCCGCGCCGAGAATGGCGAATTGCAGGCGATGTGCGAGATGCGCAACGTCGCGTTCACCGGCTCCGGCTCGGCGTCGTCGCATCTGGCGTTCGACAAGCCGTCGGCAAAGCGTTTCGCCGCGATCGCAGGCCTCAACGCGCCGCAGGGCATCAATGTCGAACAGATCGATGACGCCTTTGCGAAACACGGCAAGCTGATTGCAAAACCCGCCAAGGACGGATCGAGCTACGGGCTGATCTTCGTCAACGCGAAGCAGGATCTCGTCGCGGTCCGCAATGCCGCGAAGCATGAAGAGTATCTGATCGAGCCGTTCGTGTCGGGCGTGGAGGCGACCTGCGGCGTGCTCGAGCAGTCCGACGGCTCCGTGTTCGCGCTGCCGCCGATCGAGATCGTGCCGGGGGAGGGAACCTTCGACTACACAGCCAAATACCTGCTGAAGTCGACCCAGGAGATCTGTCCCGGCCGCTTCGCGCCCGAGGTCAGCGCCGCGATCATGGACCATGCGCTGCGGGCGCACCGCGCGCTGTCCTGCACCGGCTACTCGCGCAGCGATTTCATCGTCTCGGCCAATGGCCCGGTCTATCTCGAGACCAACACTCTGCCGGGGCTCACCGCGGCATCACTGTACCCTAAGGCCTTGAAAGCACAGGGTATCGCCTTTGCCGACTTCCTCACCGACCAGATCGAGCTGGCCCGCCGCCGCGTCCGAAGTTAATGCCCGGCCGGGGGGAACCCGCCCTGGTCGGCCGGATGGAACCCGGGCGCTGTTGCTAAAATGCTAACGAGTTCGCGGCAAAGTACTCACGGCGTTGGTCAAAACACGCTCCAGGCCGAAGTCATTTACCCTTTGTTTACCAGGAAGCCCGAAGGTTAACGCTGGCGGCGCATGTAGCGCTTGGCTGCCGGGGCGTGAGCTGTCGCGGATTACCGCTTCGAGGATCGCAACCAGGGAACAGGGGGCCACTCTAATCCCACCGGTCTAGCCGAGACGTGATTTGTGCCGGGACCCGCGGGGTTTGCGGGCGCAACATGTGACGAGCTCGTGCAATGGATGGTGCAGGACGCCTCACCCGATCGCTGCGATCGCTGGGGCCTCAAGCTGACCTGAGAGCAGCCGCTATTGGAGCGGCGGTGCTGCTGCGCGAGTATGTCGGCGCCCATCTCGCGCGCCGCAGGCGGCGTCCCGCCAAGCGGCCGCAAGTCATCATCGATCGCGAGCCGCCGAACCGCTACATCCTGATGGTCGAACGTTATCTGCCGCGCCGCATCGGGCTGGTCGCGACGCTCGCGATCCTGTTCGGCAGCCTGGGCCTCGGCATCGTCAAGGGCGGCCATGTCGAGGAATTCACCACCGCGCTCAGCGATGCCCGCAACGCGCTTGCCAATACCGCCGGCTTCCGCATCACCACCGTCGGCATCAACGGCCGCAAGCAGCTAAGCCAGGACGAGGTGCTCGCGATCGGCGGCGTCAACGGCCGCTCCTCGCTGCTGTTCCTCGACGCCGACACCGTGCGCGCCAAGCTGAAGGCCAATCCCTGGATCGCGGATGCCACGATCCTGAAGCTCTATCCGGGCCGGCTGCAGATCGACATCGTCGAGCGCACCGCCTTCGCGCTGTGGCAGCAGAACGGCCGCCTGTCGGTGATCGCTTCCGACGGCGCGGTGCTCGAGCCCTACGTCTCGCGCCGCTTCCTCAATCTGCCGCTCGTGGTCGGCAAGGGCGCCGACGTCAGGGCCCACGACTTCCTGGCGCTGCTCGACCGTTATCCGCAGGTCCGTTCGGTGACCAAGGCGGCGATCTTCGTCGGCGAGCGGCGCTGGAACCTGCGCCTCAAGGACGGTCTCGACGTCCGCCTGCCAGAGAACGACGTCGGCAACGCGCTCGCTGCGCTCTCCAGGCTCGACAAGGACGAGAAGCTGTTCTCGCGCGACATTGTCGCCGTCGACATGCGGCTGCCCGATCGGCTTATCGTGCAATTGTCGGAGGACGCCGGCAAGGCGCGCGACGAACTGTTCAAGGACAAGAAGTCCAAGAAGAAGGCCGGTGACTCCGCATGACCGGCCTCGATCGCAACCTGACCCCGAAGACCCGCCCGATGCAGAAGCGCACCGCGATGGTGGCTTCGCTCGATGTCGGCTCCAGCAAGATCGCCTGCATGATCGCGCGGCTGAGGCCATCGCCGCCGAACGAGGCGCTGCGCGGACGCACCCATGCGGTCGAATTGATCGGCTACAGCCAGATCCAGTCGCGCGGCGTCAAGGCCGGCTCCGTGGTCGATCTCGCCGAATGCGAGAAGGCGGTGCGCCACGCGGTGGCGTTGGCCGAGCGCATGGCCAAGGTCCGTGTCGAATCCGTCCTGCTGTCGGTCTCCGGCGGCCGGCAGCACGGCCAGCTGGTCGAGGCCGCGGCCGATATCCGCGGCGGCTCGGTGACCTCGGACGATATCAGCCGCGTCACGTCCGCCGGCATGCGCCACGCCGCCGGCGCGGGCCGCACCGTGCTGCACGCGCTGCCGGTCGGCTACGCACTCGACGGCGTCAAGGGCATCCGCGATCCCCGAGGCATGGTGGCGCGCCAGTTCGGCGTCGACATGAACGTGGTGACGTCGGACGCGACGGTTGCCAAGAACCTGATGTTGGTGGTCGAGCGCTGCCATCTCAACGTCGAAGCCATGGCGTCGAGCCCCTATGTCGCGGGCCTCTCGGTGCTGACCGATGACGAGGCCGATCTCGGCGCTGCCGTCGTCGAGATGGGCGCGGGATCGACCACGATCGCGACATACTCCGGCGGACGTCTCGTGCACGCATCCGGATTTGCGCTGGGCGGACAACACATCACGATGGACCTTGCGCGCGGCATCGGCGCGTGCATTGCGGATGCCGAGCGAATCAAGACTTTATACGGCACGGTGCTGACCGGCGGTTCGGACTCGCGCGAGCTGATGTCCGTTCCCACTGCAGGCGATGATCGGGAGACACCGCAAATCGTGTCCCGCGCCACGATTGCGAACATTGTCCGGCATCGCGCCGAGGAGATTTTCGAAATGGTCCGTGACCGGCTCGCGGATTCCCCCTTTGCGGCAGAGCCGAGGGCGCGCGTCGTGTTGAGCGGCGGCGCCTCGCAGCTCACCGGCACCGTCGAGCTTGCCACCCGCATCCTGAACCGTCAGGTCCGCATCGGCCGTCCGCTCGGCTTCGGCCGGCTGCCGAACGAGGCGAAGGGCGCTTCGTTCTCGGTGCCGACGGGCCTCCTGGTCTATCCGCAATACGCACATCTTGAACATGTCGAACCGCGGCGCACGCGGCAGCTCAGGACAGGGACAGACGGTTACTTCGGAAAGGTCGGACGATGGCTTCGCGAGGGCTTCTGATGACCGCACCCCGGCTCACTGCATTTTCACCAGCTCCGGCGGCCAGCGGCCGGGACGAACCAACGCGCGCATAATCGAGAGAGGCAACCATGGCACTCAATCTGACACCCCCTGACATCAGCGAGCTGAAACCGCGGATCACCGTCTTCGGCGTCGGTGGCGCGGGTGGTAATGCCGTCAACAACATGATCACCGCCGGGTTGCAGGGCGTCGACTTCGTCGTCGCCAACACCGACGCGCAGGCGCTGACCATGTCGAAGGCGCAGCGCATCGTGCAGATGGGCACCCAGGTCACCCAGGGCCTCGGCGCCGGTTCGCAGCCCGACGTCGGCGCTGCGGCCGCGCAGGAGGTCATGGACGAGCTGCGCGATCACCTCACCGGCGCCAACATGGTGTTCGTCACCGCCGGCATGGGCGGCGGCACCGGCACCGGTGCTGCACCCGTGATCGCCAAGGCCGCTCGCGAGATGGGAATCCTCACCGTCGGCGTGGTGACGAAGCCGTTCCACTTCGAAGGTCAGCGCCGCATGCGCACCGCCGAGCACGGCATCGCCGAGCTGCACAAGGTGGTCGACACGCTGCTGATCATTCCGAACCAGAACCTGTTCCGGGTCGCCAACGAGAAGACCACCTTCGCCGACGCCTTCGCGATGGCCGACCAGGTGCTGTACTCGGGCGTCGCCTGCATCACCGACCTGATGGTCAAGGAAGGTCTGATCAACCTCGACTTCGCCGACGTCCGCGCCGTGATGCGTGAAATGGGCAAGGCGATGATGGGCACCGGCGAAGCCACCGGCGAGAAGCGCGCGCTGACCGCCGCGGAAGCGGCGATCGCCAACCCGCTGATCGACGACAGCTCGATGAAGGGCGCCCGCGGCCTCTTGATCTCGATCACGGGCGGCAAGGACCTGACCCTGTTCGAGGTCGACGAAGCCGCCACCCGCATCCGCGAGGAGGTCGACGCCGACGCCAACATCATCGTCGGCGCCACCTTCGACGAATCGCTCGACGGCGTCATTCGCGTCTCGGTGGTCGCAACCGGTATCGAGCAGGCGGCGATCGCCTCCCGCGCCCAGGCTCCCGCCGCGCAGCAGTCGGGCGGTTCGCCGGAGAGCCGGCTGGCCGATCTGACCGCCCGCCTGCGTGCCGACAATCAGCGCATGGCCGAACGTGCCCAGAAGCTGGAACCGCCGACCGGCGTGACGGTCGCCCCGATTGCAGCTCCCGCCGCTCCGCAGCAGCGTCCGGCCGTCGAGCGCGCCGCGCTTGCGGCGATCGCCGCCGCGGTTGCTCCCGACAGCGCGCCGGCTGCCCAGGCGCCGATGCAGCCGGCCTCCTACGGTGACGTCACCGTGCGGCCGATTGCCCAGAAGCCCTCGCTGTTCCCGGACCACGAGGCCGCCCGGGCCGAGCAGCATGAGCCGATGCCGCCCGAGACCTTCATCCCGCAGGCGGCGGAACGGTCGCCGGTCCGTGCTCCGCGGATGCCGAAGTTCGAGGATCTGCCGATGCCGGCGCAGGCCGAAATCCGCCAGGCCAGCGGTGACGGCGAACCGGAACACCCGCAGAAGACCCGCCTGTCGCTGCTGCAGCGGTTGGCCAATGTCGGCCTCGGCCGCCGCGACGAGGAGACCGAGCCGCCGATCGCGGCCCGTTCTTCCGGTCCGGCCATGCCGACGATGCCGCCACTGCCCGAGCGCAAGCCGGCCCGAAGCGTCGCCCAGCAGATTTCGGCGAACGAATCGCCGGTATCCGAATATGCAAAGCGCCCTGCGCCGCAGGGTCTGGACGCTCATGGCCGCCAGGCACCTGTTGCCCCAGCGCCACAGGGCGACGACCATCTTGATATCCCGGCCTTCCTGCGCCGGCAGGCAAACTGAAGTTTGTTACAATCTTGGCCACGAAGAAGGCCTCGGCGGGGAACCGCCGGGGCCTTTTCCTTGTCGCGGGCAGGCGATCGCGCCGGATGAACAAGCAACTGATTTTAAATGATTAATTATTCTTTCGGTGGTCAGATGGCGCGTCGCCGAGGACCGCTTTCGCTGCCGTAGTTTGGTTTACCTTGGGCGTGAATGCGGCGGAGATGGGGTAACAATCGGTAAAGAAGCGTGAGTTGGCGCGGTTTAGGGCCGTGACTATGGTCTGCCGTGACTTGGGGAGCTCAAGCGAGTCGGCCTTGGGGAAATTTGGCCACTTGAATTGAGTGAAGTCGGGTAGTGGGCATTATCGAATGAAGTTCAGCCGTCAAACAACGCTTCGGTCGCAAGCCACCGTGACTGGCGTAGGCGTTCATTCCGGTCTTCCTGTCAGTCTCACCATGGGACCTGCACCTGTTGATGCGGGTTTTATTTTTGTCCGCACCGGTCTCGACGGTTCCGACCGCGAAGTCGTGGCCACCGCCGATGCGGTGATCGCGACCGAGTTCGCGACGGTGCTGGGTGACCGCGAAGGGCCGCTGGTTTCGACCGCCGAGCACGTGCTCGCGGCGCTGCGCGGCATGGGCGTCGACAACGCCACCATCGAAGTCGACGGCGCCGAAGTTCCGATCATGGACGGGAGCGCTGCAGCGTTCGTCGCGGCGATCGATCAGGCCGGGATTGTGACCCAGCCCGGTGTCCGCCGCTTCATCCAGGTTTTGAAGCCGGTGCAGGTCAAGATCGGCGAATCGGTTGGCGAGTTGCGTCCGTTCGCCGGCG
Source organism: Bradyrhizobium sp. USDA 3315 (assembly GCF_054056795.1). Lineage (NCBI taxonomy): Bacteria > Pseudomonadati > Pseudomonadota > Alphaproteobacteria > Hyphomicrobiales > Nitrobacteraceae > Bradyrhizobium > Bradyrhizobium sp. USDA 3315. Next base: position 4,496,868 of record NZ_JBSRYP010000001.1, read on the forward strand.
GGTTCCGCACCGAAGTCGAGATCGATTTCACCAACCAGGTGATTGGCCGCCAGACCTTCACCTTCGATCTGTCGCCGGAAGGTTTCCGCCGCGAGGTTGCCCGTGCCCGCACGTTCGGCTGCATGAGCGACGTGGCGCGGCTGTGGGGTGCAGGCTTCGCGCTCGGCGCGTCCTTCGACAACACCGTGGTGTTCGACGAGGCCCGTCTGCTCAACGCCGAGGGCCTGCGCTACGCCGACGAATGCGCCCGCCACAAGGTGCTCGACGTGATCGGCGATCTGGCGCTGGCCGGCCTGCCGCTGCTCGGCAGCTACCGTTCGGTACGGGGCGGCCACAAGCTCAACAACGCGGTGCTGAAGGCGCTGCTCGCCGACCGCAGCGCCTGGCGGGTGGTCGAATCGGAGACGGCTCGGCGGCCGGCCCGTGGCCATGTCGAAGCCGGTGCAGGCACCGTGGGCGGCCTCGTCGCCCCGGCCTATGGCCCGGACGTGTCCTGATCGCCCAAGTCCTGATCGCCTAGCCGGTCGGGCCCAATTTCCGTAATAACCACAGCAGGCTGTGAGCTTCGCCGGGTCGCCTTATTCCCGGCGGAATGGCTCCGTATTCGGTTGGTCCACGGTCATTTTTCGGCTAAGCAGGCCTGCGGTTGCGAGTAACGGCAGTCAAGGCACTGGAAATATTGCATCCATGACCGCGGTTCATGGGTGGAGTGGGGTCGCCGTTAACCGCATCAAAGGCGTCAGGTTTTACAATTCATGTCGGCAATGCGTATGGCGCTCGAATCACGCAATTCTTCTGACGTCTCCGGCCTGACCAAGGCCGCGCGCACGCTGCGTTTTGCGGCGGGCCTGATTGTGCTGGCCATGCCGCTCAGCGGCTGCGGCACCGGCGCGCTGTGGGACAAGTTCATGGCCAAGGACGACACCTTCGTCGATGAGCCCGCGGACAAGCTCTACAATGAGGGCTTGTACATGATGAACGAGAAGAAGGACCTGAAGGCCGCGTCGAAGAAGTTCGAGGAAGTCGACCGTCAGCATCCCTATTCCGACTGGGCGCGCAAGTCGCTCTTGATGTCGGCCTATTCGTTCTACCAGGCAGGCGACTACGACAGCTGCATCGGCTCTGCCACCCGCTACGTCACGCTGCATCCCGGCAGCCCGGACGCGTCCTACGCCCAGTACCTGATCGCGGCCTCGCATTTCGACCAGATCCCGGACATCTCGCGCGACCAGAGCCGCACCGAGAAGGCGATCGCGGCGCTCGAAGAGGTGGTCCGCAAATATCCGACCTCGGAATACGCCACCCAGGCCAAGTCCAAGATCCAGGCTGCGCGAGACCAGCTCGCCGGCAAGGAAATGGCGGTCGGGCGCTATTACATGGGCAAGCGCGACTTCACCGCCGCGATCAACCGCTTCAAGACCGTGGTCACGCAGTACCAAACCACGCGCCACGTCGAGGAGGCGCTGTACCGCCTCACCGAGGCCTACATGGCGATCGGCATCGCCGGCGAGGCGCAGACCGCGGCCGCGGTGCTAGGCCACAATTTTCCAGACAGCCGCTGGTACAAGGACGCATATAATCTAGTAAAGTCCGGCGGTCTCGAGCCGAGCGAGAATCAGGGATCCTGGATCAGCAGGACCTTCAAGAAGATAGGTCTCGGCTAGGAATTGTCCTCGCATGCTGGCGCGTCTGTCGATCCGTGACATCGTCCTGATCGAACGGCTCGATATCGAATTTTCCCGTGGCCTCGCGGTGCTGACCGGCGAAACCGGCGCAGGCAAATCCATCCTGCTCGATGCCTTTGCGCTGGCGCTCGGCGGCCGCGGCGATGCCGGACTGGTGCGCCACGGCGCCGAACAGGGGCAGGTCACCGCCATGTTCGACGTCCCGAAGGGGCATCCGGCGGCCGGCATCCTGGCCGAGAACGGCCTCGACGACACCGGTGAGATGATCCTGCGCCGCGTGCAGCTCGCCGACGGCCGCACCCGCGCCTTCATCAACGATCAGGCGATCAGCGTGCAGACCCTGAAGGCGGTCGGTGCCGCGCTGGTCGAGATCCACGGCCAGCATGACGAGCGCGCGCTGGTCGACGCCTCCACCCACCGCCAGCTGCTCGACGCCTTCGCCGGACACGAGAAGGAGGTCGCGGCGCTGGAAGCGTTGTGGGATATCAGGCGGACCGCCAATGCCGATCTCGACGAGCATCGCGCCGGCATGGAGCGCGCCGCGCGCGAGGCGGACTATCTGCGCCATGCCTCGCAGGAATTGAAGACGCTGGCGCCGAAGGAAGGTGAGGAGACCGAGCTCGCGGGTCGCCGCACCACCATGATGCAGGGCGAGAAGATCGCAACCGATCTGCGCGAGGCGCAGGAGGCGATCGGCGGCTCGCATTCGCCGGTGGCGTCGCTGTCGGCCGCGGTACGGCGGCTGGAGCGGCGCGCCGCCAATGCGCCTTCGCTGATCGAGCCCGCGGTCAAGGCGATCGACATTGCGATCAACGCGCTGGAAGAGGCCGACCAGCACCTCAACGCTGCGCTGGCGGCGACCGATTTCGATCCGGCCGAGCTGGAGCGCATCGAGGAGCGGCTGTTCGCGCTGCGCGCCGCCTCGCGTAAATATTCGACGCCGGTCGATCTGCTGGCTGCGCTGGCGGCGCAATATGCCGGCGACGTCGCGCTGATCGATGCCGGCGCCGACCAGCTGAAGAAGCTGGAAGCGGCCGCCGGTGAAGCCGACAAGCGCTATGCGGCGGCTGCCGCCAAACTGTCGGCGGCGCGCACCAAGGCCGCCGAGAAGCTCAACAAGGCCGTCAACGCCGAGCTTGCGCCGCTCAAGCTCGAGCGCGCGAAGTTCATGACCCAGGTCGAGAGCAACGCGGCCGCGCCGGGGCCGCAGGGCATCGACCGTGTCGAGTTCTGGGTGCAGACCAATCCGGGCACCAAGCCGGGGCCGATGATGAAGGTCGCCTCCGGCGGCGAACTGTCGCGCTTCCTGCTGGCACTGAAGGTCGTGCTGGCCGATCGCGGCTCGGCGCCGACCTTGGTGTTCGACGAAATCGACACCGGCGTCGGCGGCGCGGTGGCCGATGCGATCGGCTCGCGGCTGGCGCGCCTTGCCGGCAAGGTGCAGGTGATGGCGGTGACACACGCGCCGCAGGTCGCCGCCCGCGCCAGCCAGCATCTCCTGATCTCCAAGGACGCGCTCGACAAGGGCAAGCGGGTCGCCACCCGCGTCAACGCGCTCGCCGCCGACCACCGCCGCGAGGAGATCGCGCGCATGCTGGCCGGCGCCGAGATCACCGCGGAGGCGAGGGCGGCCGCGGAACGGCTGCTCCGGGCGGCGACAGCGTAATCTCTCCCCTCGTCATTCCGGGGCGATGCGAAGCATCGAACCCGGAATCTCGAGATTCCGGGTTCATCGCTGCGCGATGCCCCGGAATGACCACCTCAGGTACAGATCGACTCGTACAAGTCATTCCACTGCGGATTGCTCGCTTCGATCAATTGCGTCTTCCAGGCTCGCTTCCACTTCTTGAGCTCCTTCTCGCGTGATATCGCGGAGATCGGGTCGTCGTAGATTTCGAACCAAACCAGCTGCGTGATGTTGTATTTGGACGTGAAGCCTGGGACGGCCTTCATTCGATGTTCGTAGACCCGCCGCACGAGATCGTTGGTGATCCCAACATAGATTGCTCCGTCTCGTCGACTTGCTAGAATGTACACGTAGTACGACATGAGCCCCATTTCCCACACAGTCATTCCGGGGCGATGCGAAGCATCGAACCCGGAATCTCGAGATTCCGGGTTCGGTCCTGACGGACCGCCCCGGAATGACGAAAAACTATAGCGCGCCCGTCGCATGGCTAAAGCAGCAAAAAAGAAAGAACTCTCCGACGTCGACAAGCTCACCAAGGCCCAGGCCAAGGTCGAGTTGATGCGCCTTGCGCTCGAGCTCGAAGGTCACGACAAGCGCTACTATCAGGACGATGCGCCGAGCGTCACCGACGCCGAATACGACGCGCTGCGGCAGCGCTACAATGCGATCGAGAAGCGCTTTCCTGAATTCGTCACCGCGGAATCGCCGTCGCAGAAGGTCGGCGCCGCGCCGTCGGGGCGCTTCCGGAAGGTTCGCCATTCGCTGCCGATGCTGTCGCTCGACAACGCGTTCGCGGAAGCCGACGTGGTCGATTTCGTCGGGCGCATCACGCGCTTCCTCAAGCTGCCGGATGACAAGATCGATTTCTCGGCCGAGCCGAAGATCGACGGGCTCTCGATGTCGCTGCGCTACGAGGGCGGCGAACTCGTCACCGCGGCAACCCGCGGCGACGGCGCCGAGGGCGAGGACGTCACCGCCAACATCCGCACGCTCGAGGACGTGCCGCAGAAGCTGAAGGGCCGCAACGTGCCCGACATCTGCGAGGTGCGCGGCGAGGTCTACATGACCAAGAAGGCGTTCCTCGCGCTCAACGAGCGGCAGAAGGCGGCCGGCGACACCATCTTCGCCAATCCGCGCAATTCGGCGGCCGGCTCGCTGCGGCAGAAGGATCCCACAATCACTGCCTCGCGGCTGCTCGGCTTCTTCGCCTATGCCTGGGGCGAGATGAGCGCGCTGCCGGAGGATACCCAGACCGGCATGATCCACTGGTTCGAGCGGTGCGGTTTCAAGACCAATCCATTGACCAAGCTGTGCCACTCGGTCGAGGAGCTGATCGCGTTCCATCGCAAGATCGAGGAGCAGCGCGCCGAGCTCGACTACGACATCGACGGTGTCGTCTACAAGGTCGATCGCATCGACTGGCAGGAGCGGCTCGGCTTCGTGTCGCGCACGCCGCGCTGGGCGATCGCGCACAAATTCCCGGCCGAGCGCGCCATGACGGTTTTGCGCGACATCGAGATCCAGGTCGGGCGCACCGGCTCGTTCACGCCGGTCGGCAAGCTCGAGCCGGTCGGTGTCGGCGGCGTGATCGTGCAGAACGTCACGCTGCACAATGAGGACTACATCAAGGGCATCGGCAACAAGGGCGAGGTGCTGCGCGAGGGGCGCGACATCAGGATCGGCGACACCGTGGTGATCCAGCGCGCCGGCGACGTGATCCCACAGGTCGTCGACGTCGTGATCGACAAGCGGCCGAAGAATGCGAAGGAATTCCACTTCCCGAAGAAATGCCCGTGTCCGCTGCACACCGACGTGGTGCGTGAGGAGACCGCGGCCGGCGAGGAGGGCTCGCGCGCCCGCTGTACCGGCGAGTTCGCCTGTCCGTTCCAGAAGGTCGAACACCTCATTCTGTTCGTCTCGCGCCGCGCCTTCGACATCGACGGTCTCGGCGTGAAGCAGTTGCAATATTTCTTCGACGAGGGATGGGTCAAGGAGCCGGCTGATATCTTCACGCTGCAAAAGCGCAACGCGAAGCTGAAGCTGGAGGACATCGAAGGCTACGGCGAGACCTCGGTGCGCAATCTGTTCGCCGCGATCGACAGCCGCCGCAGGATTGGCCTCGAGCGCTTCATCTACGCGCTCGGCATGCGCCATGTCGGCGAGACCACCGCGCTGGCACTGGCGCGCGGCTATGGCTCCTGGGATGCGTTCCACGATGCCTGCCTCAAGGTCGCCAAGGGCGACGAGGATGCGATGGCGGAGATGGATGCGCTCGACCAGATCGGCGACACCGTGATCAGGAGCATCGCCGACTATTTCGGCGAGAGCCACAATCGCGGCATCGTCGAGCGGCTGACCGGCGAGCTCGACGAGATCATCGACGCCGAGAAGCCGAAGAGCAATTCGGCGGTGGCCGGCAAGACCGTGGTGTTCACCGGATCGCTCGAAAAGATGACACGTGACGAGGCCAAGGCGACGGCCGAGCGGCTGGGCGCCAAGGCGGCCGGCTCGGTGTCGAAGAAGACCGACTATGTCGTCGCGGGGCCGGGCGCCGGCTCGAAGCTTGCCGAAGCGCAGAAGCACGGCGTCCAGGTGCTGACCGAAGACGAGTGGCTGAAGCTGATCGGGGAGTAGGGTTGTCCGTCATTCCGGGTTCGATGCTGCGCATCGCCCCGGAATGACGAACTGCTCACATCATCCCCTGCTCATCCTCCTCGGCCTGCGCGATCAGCTCCTCGCTCACCACCACCTTCCGTCGCGGCACGACGAAGATCATGGTGCAGGCGCAGGCGATCGAGATCGCGAAGATCGCCGCGGTCAGCGGCAGCGTCGTGGTGGAGTGGCCGCCGAGATAGGCGCCGAATTGCGAGATCAGCGAGCCGATGCCCTGCTGCAGGAACCCCATGGCGCCCGAGGCGGTGCCGGCGGCTTCGGGCCGGATGCTGATCGCGCCGGCGGCGGAATTGGCCATCACGAAGGCGTTGGCGATCATCACGATCATCTGGGTGCCGAACAGCCAGAGCGGGGTCTGGTTTACTCCAGTAAAACTCCAGACCAGGTTCAACAGGCTGCCGCCGACCTGCAGGGCGAGGCCGAACCAGATCAGTTTCTCCAGCGAGTGCCGTGGCGCGAAGCGCACGCACAAGAGATTGCCGACGAAGTAGCCGAACCCCGTCATCGCGAACCACGCGCCATACTCGGCGCTGGTCCGGCCCATCTGGGTCACCACGATGTAAGGGCCGCCGCCGGCGAAGGCGAAGATGATCTGCGACGCCAATACCTGGCACAATAGATAGCCGACGAAGGCGCGGCTCGTCATCAGCTTGCCGAGGTCGCCGCGAAAGCTGCTGCTCTCGGCGCGGTCGCGGCGGGTTTCCGGCAGCGCCAACGCGATGAAGATCGTGGTGATCAGCGACGCCGCGGTGATGAGATAGAGGATCGCGCGCCAGCCGAATGTGGTCTCCAGCAGGCCGCCGGTCAGCGGGCTCACCATCTGCGCGATCATCAGTGCGGCGACGACGAGGCTGATCATGGCGCCGACCCGCTCGCGCGGATAGAGATCGCGGATGATGGCACGGCTGATCACCATGCCGCTGGCGCCGCCGAGCGCCTGGAAGAAGCGCGCCGCGATCAGTTGCGGCAAGGTCTCGGCGAACACCGAGCCGACGCCGGCCACGACCATCAGGCCGAGGCCCGCGAGCAGCACCGGCCGGCGCCCGAACCTGTCGGACAGCGGCCCCATGATCAGCTGTGAAAGCGCGATGCCGACCATGTAGAGCGACACGGTCATCTGCGCGATCGAAATGTCGCGGCCGAATGTGGTCGCCAGCACCGGCAGCGCCGGCACCAGCATGTAGAGCGAGATCGGCGCCACGCCCGTCATCACGACGAGCATCAGCAGCATGACCTTCGATGTCGCGATGTTGTCTTTGGCCGCGCCGGGCGGCTTGCCCATCACGCCGTGCATTCAGGTCCGATCCAGCATTGTGGAAAGACTGTAGCGTGCCCGTCCGCGCGGAATACGGGTGTTTCGGCATACGCCCATGCGATTTCAGGAGACGCGGTGACGATGTTTCGTCTCGCGCAATAAACGCTCTGTCGTCAGCTGCGAATTCCGCTGTCGTCCTCGGCGAAAGCGGGGACCCAGTACTCCAGAGGCAGGCGTATTTGAATTGATAGGCCGCGGCGTACTGGATCCCCCGCTTTCGCGGGGGATGACACAGAGCGTTGGGGGGGGGGACGACGTCGAGCGTGCGGATGCCTGGGCGCGCCGCTACTTCAGCGCCGCCGTTGCCTCGTCCAGCCACAGCTTGGTGGCGTTGTCGTCGAGATGCGGCCGCACCACATGCGCGACGCGGGCGTGGTAGTCGTTGAGCCAGCTTAACTCGTCCGGGCTCAGCATGCTGACCTCGATCAGGCGGCGATCGATCGGCGCCAGCGTCAGCGTCTCGAATGCATTGATCGGCCTCTCGGCGCCGGCAATGTCGGTGCCGATCACGAGCTCGAGGTTCTCGATCCTTATGCCGTAGGCGTCGGTCTTGTAGTAGCCGGGCTCGTTCGACAGGATCATGCCGCGCTTCAGCGGCGTGGTGCCGAGCTTGGAAATCCGCGCCGGCCCTTCATGGACGCTGAGATAGCTGCCGACGCCGTGGCCGGTGCCGTGCTCGAAATCAATCCCGGCCTGCCAGAGATATTGCCGCGCCAGCGTGTCGAGCTGCGCGCCGGTGGTGCCGTCGGGGAAGATCGCGCGGGCGATCGCGATATGGCCGCGCAGCACGCGGGTGAAGCGGTCGCGCATCTCGTCGGTCGGCTTGCCGATCGCGATGGTGCGGGTGACGTCGGTGGTGCCGTCCTCATATTGTGCGCCGGAATCGATCAGCAGGAGATCGCCGGGCTCGATGCGGCGGTTGCTTTTGCGCGTCACGCGGTAGTGCACGATGGCGCCGTTCGGTCCGGTGCCGGCGATGGTCGGGAAGGAGACGTCCTTCAGCGCGCCGGTCTGGCGGCGGAACGTCTCCAGCGCCTCGACGGTATCGATCTCGGTGAGGCTGCCGGAGGGCGCCTCGCGATCGATCCAGGCGAGGAAACGCACCAGCGCCACCGCGTCGCGCTGATGCGCCGTGCGCGTGCCCTCGATCTCGGTGACGTTCTTGACCGCCTTCAAGAGGCTGACCGGATCGCTGCCGCGCATCGGCTTGCCGCCGGCACCCGCGATCAGGCGGCTCAGGGCGTCGGCTGCGGTCGCGCTGTCGAGCGCGATCGAGGCGCCGCGCTTGGCGAGCTCGGTGAGTTTTGCCGCCAGCGCCGCGGGCTGCTCGACATCGGCCGATTGCTCGAGATGGTCGCGTGTCGAGTTGGACAGCTTGCGCTGATCGATGAACACCAGCGGCCGGCCTTCCTTCGGTACCAGCGCATAGGACAGCGGCAGCGGCGTATGCGAGACGTCGGCGCCGCGGATGTTGAAGGTCCAGGCGACCGCGTGGCTGTCGGACAGCACCAGCGCGTCGACGCCGAGCTTGTTGATCTCGAGGCGGATGCGCTTGAGCTTCTCGGCTTCGATCTCCCCGGAAAACTGCGCGCCGTGGATCGTGACCGGACCGAGCGGCGGTGCCGGCCGCTCGTGCCAGATCGCATCGAGCGGATTGCTGTCGACGGCGACCAGTTCCGCGCCGGCCTTGGCGCAGGCCGCTGCCAGTCGTTCGGCTGCCGCAGAAGTGTGCAGCCAGGGGTCAAATCCTAGGCGGTCGCCGGCCGCCAGATGCCGGGTCAGCCAGTGCTCCGGCGGCGGATCGACCAGCGGCTCGACCTGCCAGGCCTTGCGGTCGACCTGCTTGCCGGCCTGCAGCGTGTAGCGGCCGTCGACGAACAGGGCGGCCTCCTTGCTCAGCACGATCGCGAGCCCGGCCGATCCGGTGAAGCCGGTCAGCCAAGCGAGCCGCTCCTCGGAGGCCGCGACATATTCATTTTGCTGCTGGTCGGCGCGCGGAACCACGAATCCGGTCAGCTTGCGCCGCGCCAGCTCCTCGCGCAGCGCGCTCAAGCGGGCAGTCAGCGCCACGCCGCCTTCAGGCTCTTCGAACGTCTGGAAATGGGCTTCGAACATCGCCGTCGCACTCTCTTCGGATGGGGCATGACCTTCGCGCGAGCGCGATCAAGCATGACCATATTTTTGGCATAACTTATGCTTGAATATGGCATAGTGGAATTGGCCGGACGATGTCCACTGCACGTCAACGGTCAAGCGTACGGGGAGTGTCCAGGAGTGTCTCAACTCAACGGTGAGGAGATGCACGATGCCTGCATTCACGTTTGAGAAGATCTCGCCGCCGGTCCGCCGCGGCCCGATCGCGCCGGTCGAACAGAAGCAGCGCGGCGTCATCGTCCAGATGCTGGACCGCCTTGTCGAGGCGCGCGCCAAGCGTGCGGCCGGTCAGGGCAAGGTCGAGACCAACCGTAGCGATTCGCCAGCGCCCGAATAAACAACCCGCGGATCGCGGCTACCGTTCCAGGTCGGACGCCTTCGCCACGGTCACATTGACGACCTTGCCGTCCTCGAGCTCGCGCACGATCCGCTCATCGGGGCCGACGATGCCGAGATCGAATTCGCGCTCGGGCGTCACGAGCGTCATGCGCTGGCCGGCGATCACGACGACGGTCATGTCGAGCGTCTCGCCGGAGATCGCCCATTCCCTGAGCTCGTTGCAAAACGGCTCTTTGCGCCAGGCGTCGGGGAAGCCCGGATCGCATCTGACCTCAAGACCATCTTCCGACGTGGTCAGGACGAGCTTCGACCTGGAAGGCTTCCAGTGCTCCTCCAGCAGCTCGTTCGCCAGCCAGACGCAGCTGAACGAGCGGCATTCCATAGGCCGCCCCGGATAGGTCCGGCAGCCGCGCCCCGGCTTGCAATGCGGGCACCACGTGTTGGCGGGCTTGGCCAGTTCCTCGATCGCCATCACCTTGCAGCAGAGCGTGCAGTCGCCGCACTGTCTGCCGGTCGCGGTCACTTCACGGAGCGCAGCAGCAGGCTGCTCCAGCCCTCGATCCTCAGATGCCGCAGCGGCACCAGCCCGCGGGCACGGTAGGCGGCGATGACCGCCGGCGCCTGGTGCGTCAGCAGGCCCGAGAGAATGACCTGCGCCGACGAGGCGAGGTGGCGCGCCATCGGGCCGGCCAGCTGCCGCAGCGGATTGGCGAGGATGTTGGCGAGCACCAGGTCGAACGGACCGTCCTCGGCAAAGCGCGGAGCGGCAAAGCCGGTGGCGCGGATCACGTCCACCAGATCGCCTGCGCCGTTCAGCCGGGCATTCTCCTCGGCGACCCTGACCGACGGCGGGTCGATGTCGCTTGCCAGCACCTTGCCGTGCAGCGCCTTGGCGGCGGCGATCGCCAGCACGCCGGTCCCGGTGCCGAGATCCAGCACGCGGCGGGGCTGATACGCTTTCAGCACGTGGTCGAGCAGCAGCAGGCAGCCGCGGGTGGTGCCGTGATGGCCGGTGCCGAAGGCCAGCGCCGCCTCGATCTCGATCCCGAGCTTGTTGGGGGGTATCCGGTGCCGGTCATGCTGGCCGTGGACGATAAAGCGGCCGGCCGCGACCGGGACAAGATCCTCCAGGCTGGCCTTGACCCAGTCCTTGGCCTCCACGGTATCAAAGACTAAAGTAGATGCGACATTCTGCCGCACCACTTGGCCGACCAGCTCGCGCAGTAAATTTTGGTCCGGCGGCTCGGCAAAATGGACGGTGACGTCCCAGCGGCCATCCGGCCGCTCGAAGGCCGCAAACGCCGCCTGATCCTCGAAAAACAGCTCGGAAAGCGTGTCTACCACGCGCTTTGCGGTCGATTCATCTGGAAGGGTGACGCTGGCGCGGTGTGTGGACGGGGTCATCGGAGGCCGGTAGCGCGGTTTTTGTTAAAATTTCAAGCCGGATTCAATCGAATATCGCGAGAATTGAGAGGTTCCCGGTTCAGACAACCTTAGATGTTGCAGTACTACTACGGTGGCGGAACTGGGAACACCCTTCGTTCCAAGGCATCACAACCAAGGGCAGGGCTGCAATGAAGGCTTTTATCGTTAAGTTTTTGCGGAATGAATCCGGCGCGACCGCCATCGAATACGGACTGATCGCGACCGGTATCGCCATCGCGATCATCGCTGCGGTGAATGGCGTCGGCACGGCACTGAGCGGGACCTTCAACTCGATCAGCGGCTCGCTGAAGTAATTTCTCGAACGGCGTTCTCAGGGAAGCACCGGGCGACATGTCGCCCGGTGTTTTCTTTTTGACCGATTGTCCACAGAGCCACACGCAGCTTGTCGACAAGACATCAACTGCGTTTTCCCGGGATTGTGAGCGTCTGTCGCACAGCCGGTCCACAGTGGCGTCCACCGGTTATCCCGTCTTGAGGCAAGGCCGCCGTCCACCGCAGGCCCACAGCTTCTCAACACGCCTGTCCACAGCTTGTCCCGCGGCGCGCGGTGTGTCGTCTACGAGAACAGCGCGCGATGGTCGGCCAGGATGGCCCGCGCGGCATTGTGGCCGGGGGCGCCGGTGACGCCGCCGCCGGGATGGGCGCCGGAACCGCAATGGTAGAGGCCCTTCAGCGGTCCGCGATAGTCGGCATGGCCGAGCATCGGCCGCGCCGAGAACAACTGGTTCAGTGTCAGCGCGCCGTGAAAGATGTCGCCGCCGAGCAGGCCGAATTGCCGCTCGAGGTCGAGAGGCGACAGGACCTGGCGGCCGATCACGCTGCCTGCGAAGCCGGGGGCGTAGCGATCGACGGTTGCGATCATCAGATCGGCGACCTCTTCGCGATGATCGTCCCACGATCTGCCGTCGGGCAGTTGCGGCGCGACGTGCTGGCAGAACAGGCTCGCGACATGCTGGCCCGGCGGGCTCAGGCTGTCGTCGAGCGTCGAGGGGATCAGCACCTCGACGACCGGCGCGCGGCTCCAGCCGAATTCGCGCGCATCGTGCCAGGCGCGATCCATGTAGCCGAGGCTCGGAGCGATGATGATCCCCGCCGTAAGGTGATCCCCTAGGCCGGGCAGCGCGGTGAACGAGGGCAGGGCATTTAGCGCCACATTCATCCTGAACGTGCCGGACCCGTTCCGCCATCGGGAGATGCGCGCGCGAAACTCGGGCGCCAATGCGCCTTCCGGTACCAGGCGTGTGTACAGCAGCTTCGGATTGACGTTCGAGACGACGTATTTGGCGCGCACGGTCTTGTCATTGTCGAGGACGACGCCGACGGCGCGCTCCTTCTCGACGATCACCTCGCGGACGGCAGCATCGGTTTCGATCTCGACGCCATGGCCGCGCGCGGCACGCGCCATTGCCTGGGTGATCGCACCCATGCCGCCGATCGCGTGGCCCCAGACGCCCTTCTTGCCGTTCACCTCGCCGAACGCATGGTGCAGCATCACATAGGCCGAGCCGGCCGCGTAGGGGCTGGCATAATTGCCGACGATGGCATCGAAGCCGAACAGCGCCTTGACGAGGTCGTTCTCGAAGCGCTCGTCGAGCATCTCGCCGGCCGATCGCGTGAACAGGTCGAGCAGATTGCGCTGCTGTTCCAGCGACAGCCGGCGCAGGATGTTGGCGGTGCCGAGCGCGTTGAAGGCCTCGCTGATCGCGCCGATGCCAAAGCCCTCGACGAGGTTCGGCGGCGCGCGCAGCACGAATTGCCGCAGCACGTCTGCGATGGCTTCGAGTTCCCCTGAGAACACGCCGATTGCGGCCGCGTCCTTTTGGCTGAGCTTTTCGACCGACTCCCGGGTCCGGCCTTCGCCCGTCAGCAAATAGCTGCCGTCGGGCGAGGGGAGGAAGTTCTGCGCGCGCCGCTCGACGATCCGGAGGCCGTGATCGGCAAGTTTCAGGTCAGAGATGATCTGCGGATTGAGCAGGCTCACCGTGTAGGCGGCGACGGAGTTGCGGAAGCCCGGACAAAATTCTTCGGTGACCGCGGCGCCGCCGACTACCTTGCGGCGTTCCACGACCTTCACGCGCAGCCCGGCCATCGCGAGATAGGCCGCGCAGGTGAGGCCGTTGTGCCCCGCACCGATGATAACGACGTCTGTTTCGTTCATGTCCGCTTCAAGAAGCAGTGATTACAGCCTGCTGTGGCGCCGCAGCGCCGCGTCGTCAAGTCCGCGTGACCGCCGTTTCTTGTCCGTGATAGTGCCGTATGCTCAACTGAAATCCTCCGGTGGGGTGCCACCGGACTGTCCGCCTCCGGCGCCCGCCGGGTCCATGCCGGAGCTTTCATGACGTCTGAGCCGACCGCCTCGCGCAACCGGCTGGTGCTGGTTGTCTACACCGCCGCGATCTTCGTCAGTGCCCTGTTGCTGTTCTCGGTGCAGCCGCTGTTCACCAAGATGGTGCTGCCGCGGCTCGGCGGCTCGCCGGCGGTGTGGTCGGTGGCGATGGTGTTCTTCCAGTCGCTGCTGCTCGGCGGCTACGCCTATGCGCATCTCTTGATGAAGCTGAACGGCCGTATTGCGCCGGTCGTGGTGCATCTGGTGCTGCTCGTCGTCGCGTTGCTGACCTTGCCGCTGGCGATCAGGAGCGGCTGGGGCGAGCCGCCGACGTCCGGCTATGCGATCTGGCTGCTCGGCCTGTTCGCGGTTTCGATCGGCCTGCCGTTCTTCGCGCTCGCCGCCAACAATCCGCTGCTGCAGGCCTGGTTCGTGCGCACAGGACATCCCAATGGTCCCGATCCGTATTTCCTCTACGCATCCTCGAACATCGGCAGCTTCCTCGCGCTCTTGTCCTATCCGGTGCTGCTCGAGCCGATGTTTACGTTGCGCACCCAGAACCTGATCTGGACCGGTGGTTATGGTCTGCTGATTATTCTGATCGCAAGTTGCGGCGTGCTGCTGTTGCGGTCGCCGGCCAATGCCGCCGCGCTCGACATGCAGGTCGATGACGCCAATGCGCCGGCGCCGTCCTGGCCGCTGCGGGCGCGCTGGATCTTCCTCGCCGCGGTGCCGTCCGGCCTCTTGATCGCGGTGACGGCGCATATCTCGACCGACGTCGCCGCCGCGCCCCTGCTGTGGGTGCTGCCGCTGTCGCTGTATCTCTTGACCTGGGTGCTGGTGTTCCAGTCGCGGCCGCTATTGCCGCACAAATGGATGCTGCTGGCGCAGCCGCTGGCGATTGCCGGCGTCGTGATCCTGCTTGCGGTCGGCGGCGAGCAGAACCTGCTGCTCACGCTCGGTGGCCATCAGCTCTGCTTCTTCATCATCGCGATGGCCTGTCACGGCGAGCTCGCGCGCACCCGCCCGGCGGCGAAATATCTCACCGGATTCTACGTCGCGCTGTCGTTCGGCGGCATGGTCGGCGGCCTGTTCGCGGGGCTTATTGCGCCCTTTACTTTCTCGTGGGTCGCCGAATATCCGATCCTGCTGGCGCTTGCGGCGCTATGCCGTCCGCCCGGCGGCGCGGAGCGGCTGCCGCGCTGGAGCGCCTGGTACTGGCCGTTCCTCGCGGTGCTGGCGGTGGCGCTGATCGCGCCGAGCTATTCGGCCGGCGACATCTTCAACTGGTTCGACGTGCACCGGGTCTGGGTGATCGGCGCGGTCGGCGTGCTCTCGGCGCTGCTGGCGCTCGCGCTGAACGCCAATCGCTGGAAGATCTTCGCCACCGTCGTGGTCGCGCTGGTGGTGCTGCGCGCCTATCCATCCGACGACGGCCGCGTCGAAACCGTGCGCAGCTTCTTCGGCGTGCACAAGATCGTGGTGACGCCGAACGGGCAGTATCACGTGCTGATGCACGGCACCACGATCCATGGCGCCGAGAAGTTCAAGAACGATGACGGCACGCCGGTCGCCGGAATGCCCGAACCGATCAGCTACTATCACAAGGACGGCGGCATCGGGCGGGCGATATCAGCGATCCGCGAGCGTAAGGGCGCGCCGCTGAAGGTGGCGGTGATCGGGCTCGGTTCGGGGACGCTGACCTGCGCGTCGGCCCCCGGCGAGGACTGGCGCTTCTTCGAGATCGACCAGTCGATGGTCGATACCGCGCGCGATCCGAAATACTTCACCTACATCCAGAACTGCGAGCCGAACCTCAAGCCCGTCATCGGCGACGCGCGGCTGACCTTCGCCAAGGAGCCGGACGGCGCCTACGATCTGATCATCGTCGACGCCTATTCGTCGGACGCGATCCCGATCCATCTCGCGACCGAGGAGGCGATGGCGATCTACAAGGAGAAGCTGGCGCCGCAGGGCGCCGTCGTGATGCACGTCTCCAACCGCCACCTCGAGCTTGCCAGCGTCGTGGTCGGCATCGCCGACGCCAACGACATGAAGAGCTGGGTCTACAGCGAGGATTCCGGCCGCGACAACGAGTACATCTTCTCGACCTCGGTCGTGGTCTCCGCGCGCGAGGAGGAAGACGTCGGCAAGCTCGCATCGTCTGATGTCTGGACCGAGACCGAAGCCGACGAGAAGCAACGGGTCTGGACCGACGACTATTCGAACGTGCTGGGTGCAGTGTACCGCCGACTGCGCGACGGCGAGCAGTAGGACCTGCAAGCCGAGCCAATCGCGGCGGCTTCCGCGCGATAATTCTCTAGCGATCGGCTACCAGCAGTCTGGCGAACTGGGGCTTGACGATCGCGGCAAACATTCCGGGATCGTCGAAAGCCCTCGCCGAGAGCATTGCCCCATGAACCGATGCCATCAGCATCTGGGCCTCCTCGTGCGGCCGCTGGTCCAGCCGGAACAGATGCTGTTCCGCGCCGGCCTGCAGCACCGAGGTGAGCCATCCCGCAAGATGATGGAAATGGGCGCGGACGCGCGATGCGACCTCGTCCGGCAGCATCGGCATCTCGCCGGCAAGCATCGCGCAGACGCAGAACGGCAGCGAGGCATCGCCGATGCACGCCTGCCAGAAGTTCACGTAAGCCTGCAGTTGGTCGGTCGGGCTCGCGAATTGCTCCTGAAGCGACTTCAGGCCCAGCGCGGTCTGCTGCCGGTAGCGATCCACCAGCGCCGAGACCAGCTCGGCCTTGGTCGGGAAGTGATGGTGGATGCTCGCCTTCCGGATACCGATGGCGTCGGAAATGTCGGCATAGCTGAAGCCGTTGTAGCCCCCCGCGACGATGAGGGGCTGCGCGACGTCGAGAATTTTTTCAGAAGTCGAAATCATCACGTTCACGTTATGCCTACCTTCCAGTAGGTAAATTACAAAGGTAAATCAAGGCCTTCCTCTCCACACAGGGCGTCCGAGCGCCAGATTGACTCGGAATTGTTGTCTACCTACTAGTAGGACGATAAACAAGGAGCCTGTCAATGCAAAGCCACCTTTCGACCCAATCCACCTGGCTGCGATCCTATTATCTCGGGCGCGCCATCTTCTCGGTCGCCTGGGTCGCCGCTGCCGTTCTGTTTAGCGGCCAAGCCGGCCCTGCCGGGGTTCTGTTCGTGATCTACCCGGCGTGGGACGGCATCGCCAATCTGGCTGATGCCCGGGTCAATGGCGGCCTGAAAGCCAACCCATCCCAGGCCCTGAATGTCGTGGTCAGCGCGATCACGACGCTCGCCGTGATCGTGGCGCTCAGCCACAGCAGCTATGCCGTCCTGGCCGTGTTCGGGGTTTGGGCGATCCTCGCGGGCGTGCTGCAATTGTACACCGGCGTCAGGCGCTGGCGTCATTATGGTGCGCAATGGGCGATGATCCTGAGTGGCGCACAGTCGGCACTCGCCGGCGGCTACATGATCAGCCAGTCCATCGGCACCGTTGCGCCGACCATTCTCGACGTCGCTCCCTATGCGGGCTTCGGCGCGTTCTATTTCCTGCTTTCCGCAATCTGGCTCGTTGCCACCGGCTATCGCCACGCGCGCGCCTAGTGTCAAAGCAAGAAGCTGGAGCTCCGTTCCAGTTCAACCGGAACGGAGAGCTGTCCGGCAGCACCGGAGGAGCGCCAGCTCGCCTTCAGCGCGACGCGACTATTTGTTCTCTGGCGGCGCCGCACCCGCGGAGGCGGGCGTCGAGGCAGCGAGCAGCGGCATCGTCGGCGTGCTCTCGCCCGCATCCTCGTCTAGGAATTGCTCCACGCCGGCCTGGATCGACGATTTCGCGCTGTCCGGGCCGCGGTCGCTGAGATCGTTGTGCTGGAATTCGGTTCTGACCACCTTGATGCCGAGTCTCGCACAGGTCTCGTCGTCCGGCACGACGCCCGGATCGGCCTTGAACACCGGATCCCTGGAGCGAAACGAGAGGATCTTGATCTTGCCGTCGGTGATGAAGGGGACGCGCAGATTGTCCAGCGTGACGACCTTCTTGACCAGGTCGGGATGCTGCTTGGCGAAGAACATCGAGATGTCGCCGCCGTTGGAATGGCCGATCAACGTCAGCTGGCGATAGTTTGCGTTCGGATAGACCTTCTTGAGCTCGTCGATCGCATACATGATGTTGAAGACGCCGCGATTGTACTGCATGCGGCGGCCTACATATTCCTCGCCGACCTTGGTAACCATCGGCGCGTCGGTGTCGAGATCATGCTGAATGCTGATCACGAGGTATCCGCGCGACGCGAACAAATTGGTGAGGAACGAGTACTCGGTGTTCTTGACGGTGTTGCCGTGGCTCAGGATCGCGACCGGCAGCTCGATCATCTCGGCCATCGCCTGCACTTGCCGGTCGCGGCGCACCGCGACCTCGACCGTGACGTCGCGGTCGTCGCGCAGAACGTCGTGGAACGTCAGCGTCGTGTGACGGATGGCCCATCTGTCCGTCGTGAAATAAGCGGCCATCGCCACGACGCACAGGCAAAGGACAATGATGCCCCGTTTCATGTCGACCTCTGATCTTGCCTACGTGACCCGCGCTTCTCGCCCTGATTTCATCGGGCATACAGCGTGAATCGGCCTCCAGGGGCCAAGCGGGCGCTTGTGCCGCCGAATATCGGGCTAGTTTTACAATCAGATGACGACGGGCCGCGGCGCACGTTGACGGACGCCCTTTGCGACGGTCACAAGCGGGTGAGGGGAGCGTGAACTGACGGCGCCCTGCCTGCGGCGCCGTCACGGATCAAGAGCGTGCGGCAGATTTCTTTTGACGCGTTTTCTTCACGCGAACCGGCGCCTACTTCGCTCGAAAACGCTCTAATCCTGATAGGTGTTGCCGTAGAAGCCGCGCGGCTGATAGGCGGGGCGCGGCTGGTAGTAGCCTTGCGGCGCCGGCGCGTAGCCCTGATTGCCGTAATACTGCTGCTGCTGGCCATAGGCCTGCGCATCGTAGACGCGGCGGCTTGACGGTGGTGCCGGATAGCGGCGATCGGTCGAGCTGCCGTCGGCCGGATAGATGTAGCCGTCATCGGTGCGGGCCTGCGCCGGATAGTCGCGCGGCTGCGGCGTCAGCACGACCGGGTCGCCGGCGGCGGCGGTGCCGTACTGCTCGTCATATTGCTGCGGCGCGCGGCGGGCGACGGCGGTGCCATTGCGCCCACGCGGATTGCGCGCCAGCGCGACCTGCGACGAGCCGGTCAGCGTCACGGTGGTGTTGAGCACGCCTTCCTTCTGGACCAGCGAGTAAAGCGTGGTTGCGTTGTCGCGCGACAGCCGCACGCAGCCATGCGAGGCCGGCGAGCCGAGGCGGCTGACCGAGTCGGTGCCGTGAATCGCGTGCCCGATCTTGGTGAAGAAGATCGAGTGCGGCATCGGCGCGTCGTCGAATTCCTTGGAGTAGTGATCCTCTTCCATGCGGAAGGCGCGGAAGCTGCCGTTCGGCGTTTCGCGCGACGGGATGCCGGTCGAGACCGGCCAGTGATAGCGCGCGACGCCGTCGACCGCGACGGTCATCTGCTGGTTGTCCTTGTCGATGGTGATATCGACCTTGGCCTGTGCGGCGCCGGCGGTGAAGAGCATCACGGACGTGAACGCAATGAGGAACGAACGCATTTTACCTTTGGCCTCCAGGCCTGCTCGCGAAGCCGCGGCTCTCCGTCCCCGGCAATCAATATGCACGGAATCCGAACTTGGTTCCAGTGGCGGGCCAAGGCCGTGATCAATTGCCATGGTTAATCCCGTGCGCGGCGCAAACAAGGCCGAAGCCGGGCCTGCCTGTCACGGCGGGCTGACTTTTTCGCGAGCAGGCCGCGACCACGGCCCGATTGGTCTCCGACACGCAACCATTTGGCCGCATGGGCGTTTAACAATCCCGCCCGGCGGCGCGTTCGCGCCGCGCATCAAGGAATCCAGATGAACAACACCAAGGTGAAGACCGCGGCCGTCGTCCCAGCCGGCCTCTCCGCGCGGCTCCTGCTTGCGGCCGCAGCCCTCGCTTTGACGCTGGTCGCAGTCCCCCATGCAGGCCATGCCCAGGGCATCGTCCGCGGCGCTCATGAGGGCGCCTATGAGGGCAACCGGGTCGCCGGCCCGGTGGGCGGCGTGGTTGGCGGCGCCGTCGGCGCCGGTGTCGGTGGCGCCATGGGCGCGGTCAAGGGCGTGTTCGGCATCCCGGATCGCGGTTACCGCCGTGGCCACCGCTGCCGCGGCTATTACCGCCACGGTCATTTCCACTGCTATTGATCGTTGAAGAACCTGTAGCCCGGATGGAGCGAAGCGAAATCCGGGTTCTGCAGGCTTGGCGATAAGGTCCCGGATTGCGCTTCGCTCTATCCGGGCTACGGGCGAGCGTCATTCCGGGGCATGCGAAGCATGAACCCGGAATCTCGAAGTGACGGCGCGAGATTCCCCGATGCGCAATTGCGCATCTGAGGTTCGCGCTAAGGCGCGCCCCGGAATGACTTGCTTGCAAGTCAGTTCTTCAGCCGGTAGCCGGTCCTGAAGATCCACGCCACGATGGCCATGCAGGCCACGAGGAATCCCACGGTCATGCCGAGGCTCAGCGGCACGCTGACATCGGCGATCTCGTAGAAGCTCCAGCGGAAGCCGGAGATCAAATAGACCACGGGATTGAGCAGGGTGATGGTGCGCCAGCCCGACGGCAGCATGTTCACCGAATAGAAGCTGCCGCCGAGGAAGGTCAGCGGTGTCACCACCAGCATCGGGATCATCTGCAGCTTCTCGAAGCCGTCGGCCCAGATGCCGATGATGAAGCCGAATAGGCTGAAGGTGACCGCCGTCAGCACCAGGAACGTCAGCATCCACACCGGATGCTGGATATGCAAGGGGACGAAAAGCCCGGCCGTCGCCAGGATGATCAAGCCGAGGATGATCGACTTGGTGGCGGCAGCGCCGACATAGCCGATAACGATCTCGAAATAGGAGATCGGCGCCGACAGGATCTCGTAGATCGTGCCGACGAATTTCGGGAAGTAGATGCCGAACGAGGCGTTGGAGATGCTCTGGGTCAGCACCGACAGCATCACGAGCCCCGGCACGATGAAGGTACCGTAGCTGACGCCCTCGACCTCGGTGATGCGCGAGCCGATCGCGGCGCCGAACACCACGAAATACAGCGAGGTCGACACCACGGGCGAGACGATGCTCTGCAGCAGCGTGCGCCAGGTGCGCGCCATTTCGAACAGGTAGATCGCCCGGATTGCGCGGTAGTTCATGGCGCCCTCACGAGGCTGACGAAGATATCCTCGAGCGACGACTGCCTGGTATCGAGGTCCGAGATGCGGATGCCGGCATTGCGCAGATCGTTGAGCAGGCTGGTGATGCCGGTGCGATCGCCCTTGGTATCGTAGTCATAGGTCACGGTGCGGCCGTCGTCGGACAATTCGAGATTGTAGGCAGACAGAACATCGGGAATGGCCTCGAGCTTGTTCTGCAATTGCAGCGTCAGCTCCTTCTTGCCGAGCTTCTGCATCAAGGTCGCCTTGTCCTCGATCAGGATGATCTCGCCCTTGTTGATGACGCCGATGCGGTCGGCCATCTCCTCGGCTTCCTCGATGTAGTGCGTGGTGAGGATGATGGTGACGCCGGAAGCCTGCAGCGTGCGGACCACCTCCCACATGCCCTTGCGCAATTCGACGTCGACCCCGGCGGTGGGCTCGTCGAGGAACAGGATCTGCGGTTCGTGCGACAGCGCCTTGGCGATCATCACGCGGCGCTTCATGCCCCCGGACAGCGTGATGATCTTGTCGTCCTTCTTGTCCCACAGCGACAGGTCGCGCAGCACCTTCTCGATATGGGCGGGGTTCTTCGGCTTGCCGAACAGGCCGCGGCTGAAGCTGACGGTCGCCCACACCGACTCGAACGCGTCGGTGTGCAGTTCCTGCGGAACCAGCCCGATCATCGACCGCGCCGCGCGATAGTCGGCGATGATGTCGTGCCCGCCGATCGTGATGCGGCCCTCGCTCGGATTGGCGATGCCGCAGATGATGCTGATCAGCGTGGTCTTGCCGGCGCCGTTCGGCCCGAGCAGCGCGAAGATCTCGCCTTTGACGATGTCGAGATTGATGCCCTTCAGCGCCTTGAAGCCGGAGCCATAGGTTTTCGAAAGATTGGATACGGAGATGATCGGCGACATGGAGAGTCGGTGAGCGTGAGGGAGGGGGCGCGCGCGGATTGGGGCCCGGGCAGGCGCGTGATGCGGGTTCAGCCCAGATAGGAACGCACGGTCCGTTCTGCAATCGGTCGGCGAGGGAGAAATTTATTCTGCAGCGTGCACCGCTCCCGCTTGCGGGCAGGGCCATTGCATACGGCGCTTGCGGCCTCTGCAACTCACGTGTCCACGTATCGAGGCCGGGCTCGAACGAGGCTGATAGCCTGCCGCCTCAGGGGCGCACTACCAAAATATCGAAAACAACCCCATGCAAAGGAGCCGGCGGCCGGCGGCGCATATTGCAACTGTCCGTAGCGGGTGAAGATGTCGTGTTTTTGTAGCTCGTGATCTGTCGCCTTCGTTTCTGATTTGCAGGGGAGCCGGAAGGCGGGGACGGCTTTCCCTGATTGATCATGCCACGGCTGTTGTGGCGGTTTTAGCCCTGTGGGTGAGTTTCTTTGTTCGACTTGAAGCCCGTTTCTCCGTCCCGACCCGCGCTGTCTCGACGGCGGCGCGCGCAGGAGCGGTCAAGGACGCGCGCTTGCGCGCCCGCCAGGGCTTGTCCTTGACGGTTCCGAGCACGCCGCCAGGCTGAAGCGCGTCGGGGCTGATCTGCTGTCCGTCAGGCGCAAACCTCGCCAATCGATGCGGTCCAAGGAACACGCTGACGGTGCCATCGGGATACTCATGTAGGCGCACCACAGCCTTGACGAAGTGAGGTCTGAGCCGGCTCTCCGGCAGCTGCAGCCGCCGACCGTTCCATGCAACGGTATTGTCGTTGGCGACGGTTCGCTCCTCGATCACGCACAGCGCCTCGCGCCAGGCCTCATGCCGGTCGGCCACGAATGCCGAGCCTTCCTGTTCGGGCTTGATCGCAAACGCGGCGTTGTGCCCGGGGATGTAATGCGCCTTCAGCCACGCGTTGGCAGCCTCAACCGTCGTGATCCCGGCAAGCCGCAGCTCCTTCGGCAGCCGGTCCTGCAAGGTGCCGAACACCCGCTCGGAGCGCCCGCGCGCCTGCGGCGAATAGGCTGCGATATGCTCGATCCCAAGATGCGACAAAGCCCGTCCCACCTGGGTTTGTTGCGTCTTCGAGATCTTCTCGCCAGCTTTTGGGGTCAGGAAATAATGGCTGCCGCGGTCGGTGTAGAGCGCGCAGAACAGGCCATGCTCGCCAATCACTTCGCGCAAGGCCTGGAAGGTCGAGGCCGTTCCTTCTTCCTCGACCAGCACCATCGAGTAGATCTCGCTCGTCGCATCGTCCATCGTGACGATCAGGTCCCTCGCGGGCAGGCCTTCGATCCAAACGTGGCGCGATCCGTCCTGGTGCAGCAGCATGCCCCGAAGCGGCCGCCGCGGCCGCTTCTTGCGGTGCGCCGAACGCTTCGGAGCCTTCCGCACCAGCCCTGCCGCGTGCAGCGCCAGCTTCGTCACCGTATAGCCCAGCACATAATCATGCCGCTTTTGCATCTGCTCGTGGAAGTGCTTCACCGTGAAGTCCGCGTACTTGTCCCGGTACAGCGCAAGCATTCGTTCCAGTTCCTCCTCCGGCGCCCGCCGTGGCGAACGACGCCCCAGCCGGCGGTCGACCAGCCCGTCGTCGCCCTCCGCCTCATAGCGCTCCGCCCAGCGTTGAAACGTCCGAACACTGATCCCAAGAACCTCCGATGCTGCCTCCTGCGTCAGTTCCTTCGCCTCCGTCCGATCCAGCAAATCTGAAAACCGCATCCGTCGTACACCCTCGTGAATGGATGCCGTGCCCATCGCGCCCCCTTTGTTCCGGAGCACCGAAAACACGACACTTCACGAGCTACAAACAGGCGACAGATCACGAGCTACTGACACGGCGCATATTGCAACTTGACCCGTCGGGCAAATCAGCGGTAATCTTCTATTATCCCGAAATCGTGGAGGCGCCGCTCGCCCCGGGGACATCGTATACGGGCGGGAGGGGACGCAGTTCCGACGCCCCGATATTCAATCCAATCAGTGCTTCTTGGCTGATTTCGCCGGCTTCTTGGCGGCGGCCGTCGGGGCAGGGTGCGCGGGCGGCGCGCTGTCGGCGACCTTCGCGACCAGCATGATCTGCACCTGGTTGTTGACCGGCGCGTTGGGTTTGGTCGGGTCGAGCAACTGCTCCTCGCCGAGCCCGACCGACTGCAGGCGCTTCGCGGTGATCTTGAAGGTGTTGACCAGGATGTCGCGGATCGCGTCGGCGCGCCGCTGGCTCAGCAGCACATTGTTCTCGCGTCGTCCGGTCGATTCGATGTGGCCGACGATCAGGAAGGTGTAGGGCAGCAGCGAGGAGTGCGTCAGCGCATCGGCGATCCGCCCGACCGTCTGATACGACTCCGGCAGCACGATCGGCGTGTCGACGTCGAACGCGATGTCGACGTTAAACGTCGGCAGCTTGGTCAGGTCGGGAGCGATCGGCGGCCGCTTCGAGGGCGGTGGCTCGTTCTTCGATCGCGACTTCGATCGTTCGGCCACCTGCTGGCGCAGCGCAGGGACATCGACCTCGGCATCTGTCTCAAAATGATTGAGCTTGGCGATGACGTCGTCGCGTGTGATGGCGGTCTGCGCCGGCGCTGGCGCAATCGACATCGCCAGCAAAGCCAGCGTGCCCAGCAGGGCCAAAAGGCCAGGATCGCGCAAGCCTCGCCTCGACAGCCGCATCATTGATACCCCGCGTCATTGATCGCCTGGGTGCAATTGCGGCTGAGGCCCTTGGCGCTGACGAGGCAGGGCACCGACTTGCTGGTCTCCTTGGTCGAGCCGCCGCAGACCTTGACGATCTCGCGGGTGCAGGCATTCGCAACGGTGACGCGCGCCGCGATCCGCTTCTGGATCGCATCGAGGGTGGAGAAGTAGCTCTCCTTGCACTGCGGCGAGATCACGTCGCGGTTGCGCGACAGGCATTCCTTGAGGCGGTTGGAGTCGAGATTGACGCCGCGGCAGTTCGCGGTGATGTCTGCGCCGCAGGCCTTGGCGAGCTGGGCTGCCGAATCGCCAAAGCTCATCGTCTCCGCGACCGCCAGCGACGGCGCGGTGAGCGCGATGACAAAAAGGAAAAACCTCCCCCGGACCATGGATCCATCTCAACCCATGAAATCAACTGGGGTCAAGGGCTACCAACAGAGAAGACCGCCAAAGAAGGTCGCCAAAGAAAGGTCGCTATGTCACACCCGTTGCACAAAGCTGTCGACCACCTTCTTCTCGCCGGCCTTTTCGAAGGCGATGGTCAGCTTGTTGCCGTCGATCTTCACCACATGGCCGTAGCCGAATTTCTGGTGAAATACCCGGTCGTCCAGCGAAAAATCCGACGTTGTGCCGGTGGACTTCGCCACCAGCTCGCCCTCGATCACGACAGGGCCGCGCTTGGTGCGATTGAAGCTTTCAGAGGAAAAGGAGGATTGCCGCTCCTCGAAGCCGCTGCCGCTACGGCCCCCGCCGCCGCGGTTGCGGTTGGCCTGGGCGCGCTGCCAGCCCGGGGTCGAATAGCTCGAGCCGAATGATTCGAGGTTGTCGAAGCGCGAGGCGCCATAGCCGCCGCTGCCGCCCCAGCCCGATCCGCCCTTGGATTCGGTGATTTCGACATTGTGCGCCGGCAGCTCGTCGAGGAAGCGCGAGGGGATCGTGGTCGACCAGGTGCCATGGATGCGGCGGTTGGTGGCGAAATAGATCTTGGCGCGGCGGCGCGCCCGGGTCAGCCCGACATGGGCGAGGCGGCGCTCCTCCTCGAGCCCGGCGCGGCCCTGTTCGTCCAGCGTGCGCTGGCTCGGAAACAGGCCTTCCTCCCAGCCCGGCAGGAACACGTTGTCGAATTCCAAGCCCTTGGCCGAATGCAGCGTCATCAGCGACACCGCCTCGTCGCCGGCCTCGCCGTCGCGGTCCATCACCAGCGAGATATGTTCGAGAAACCCTTGCAGGTTCTCGAATTCCTCCATCGAACGCACCAGCTCCTTGAGGTTCTCCAGCCGGCCCGCGGCATCAGCCGAGCGGTCCTTCTGCCACATCTCGGTGTAGCCGCTCTCGTCGAGCACGATCTCGGCGAGCTCGGTATGCGAGGTGACCTCGCGCTGGGCGCGCCAGCGGTCGAACTGCATGACGAGATCGCGCAAGGAGCCGCGCGCCTTCGGCTTCAGCTCGTCGGTCTCGACCACGGCGCGCGCCGCCTCGAACAGCGGAATGCGGCGCTTGCGGGCATGGTCGTGCAGCAGCTGCACGGTGGCGTCGCCGAGCCCCCGCTTGGGCACGTTGACGATGCGCTCGAAGGCGAGATCGTCGGCCGGCGAATTGATGGTGCGCAAATAGGCCAGCGCATCGCGGATTTCGGCGCGCTCATAGAATCGGGGGCCGCCGATCACGCGGTAGGGCAGGCCGAGCGTGACGAAGCGGTCTTCGAACTCGCGCATCTGGAACGAGGCGCGCACCAGGATGGCGACGTCGTTGAGGTTCTCGCCCGCGCGCTGCAGTTCCTCGAGCTCCTCGCCGATCGCGCGCGCTTCCTCTTCCGAATCCCAGGAGCCGGTGACGGTGACCTTCTCACCGTCGACATCCTCGGTGCGCAGCGTCTTGCCGAGCCGGCCTTCATTATGCGCGATCAGATGCGAGGCCGCGGCCAGAATGTGGCCGGTGGAGCGGTAATTGCGCTCGAGGCGGATGACCCTGGCGCCGGGGAAATCGTGCTCGAAGCGCAGGATGTTGTCGACCTCGGCGCCGCGCCAGCCATAGATCGACTGGTCGTCGTCGCCGACGCAGCAGATGTTCTTGAGGGGTTGTTGCGTGGTGACGTTTTCCTCGTCATTCCGGGGCGCACCGCCAGGTGCGAACCCGGAATCTTGAGTTGAGTCCTCATTGCTTCGGGATTCCGGGTTCGCCTCTTCGAGGCGCCCCGGAATGACTGGCGCGTTGGTTGCTCCCGGAATGACGTCGGCAAGGCGTCGCTCCGGCCGCGACGGCGCCTGCGACAGCAGGCGCAGCCACAGATACTGCGCGACGTTGGTGTCCTGATATTCGTCGACCAGGATGAACTTGAAGCGGCTCTGGTACTGCCGCAGCACGTCTGGATTTTCGCGGAACAGCCTGATGTTCTCGAGCAGCAGGTCGCCGAAATCGGCCGCGTTGAGGATCTTCAACCGCTCCTGATAGGTCGCGTAGATCTTGCCGCCCTTGCCGTTGCCGAACGAGGCGGCTTCGCCCGCCGGCACCTGCGATGGCGACAGGCCGCGATTCTTCCAGCCATCGATCAGGCCGGCCAGCATCCGCGCTGGCCAGCGCTTGTCGTCGATGTTCTCGGCCTGCAGCAATTGCTTCAACAGCCGCACCTGGTCGTCGACGTCGAGCACCGTGAAGTTGGATTTCAGCTGCACCAGCTCGGCATGGATGCGCAGGATGCGGCCGCCGATCGAGTGGAAGGTGCCGAGCCACGGCATGCCCTCGACCGCCTGGCCGAGCATCTGCCCGAGCCGCAGCTTCATCTCGCGCGCCGCCTTGTTGGTGAAGGTCACCGACAGGATCTCGTGCGGCCGCGCGCGGCCTTGGCTCAGGATATGCGCGATGCGCGTGGTCAGCACGCGCGTCTTGCCGGTGCCGGCGCCGGCAAGCACCAGCACGGGGCCGTCGAGCGTCTCGACCGCCTCGCGCTGCTCCGGATTGAGGCCGCTCAGATATTGCGGACCGGCCGCCGCCCGCGCACGCGCGGCGATGCCGCCAGCCGCCGGCTGGTGCTCGGGAACGCCGTGATGGGGCAATTTGCTCGGCTCGGTCATTGGCGAATCGTCTCGGCCCCACGATGACACCGCAGGATGGTGAAGGGGAGCCTTCTTAACAGGGATTGAAGGCCATATAGGGCCTGATCGGCCGTTTTGACAGGTTTTATCGCGATCGACAGGAACGCTTTCGCCGGCAGCCCACCATCAATGCTGGTTCCGGAAATCAACGAAAATTTCGCGGTTTCACGCTCAGGAACCCGCGTTTCCCGGCCGGATTGTTTCAACGGGTGCGCGCCGGACGAAGGTCCGCGCCCGAGAAACAGCAAGGAAACGAAGCGGAGTTTTGATCATGCTGAGCTGGGTCGTCACGTTCCTGGTCATCGCCCTGATCGCGGGCATTTTGGGCTTTGGCGGCATCGCCGGCGCCTCCGTCGAAATCGCCAAGGCGATCTTCTTCATCGCCGTCATCCTGTTTCTGGTGTCGGCGGTGGTCGGATTGGTGCGCGGCCGCACAAGGGTCTAGCGAGGCCGCGAACCGGCGGCCGCTTCGCTTGAAAACGGCAAGTTATTTCGCCGAGGGCATCGCCACGTTGCGGCCGATGCCCTCGGGACGTGGTACACCCGCATAGCTGTCGACGACCGCGCGAGCGCGGGCGCGGATATCGGGCGGAAACGGCGCCACCTTGCGCGCCTCCATGTCGATGTGCAGCGTGAGGTTTTCCGAGGTCGCGGAGAGCCAGCCTTCGGTGGCATGGCGCAGCTCCTCGAACGTGTGCAGCCGCTTCTCGTCGGCGCCGAGCAGGTGGACGTGGACTTGCACGGGATCGCCGAGATGAATTTCCCTGAGATAGCGGACGTGGCACTCGGCGGTGAAGGTCGAGCACTGCCGCGCCTTCATGTAGGCCGGCCCGATGCCGAGCTGCAGCCACATCTCGTCGATGGCGCGGTCGAACATCACGTTGTAGTAGGCCATGTTGAGATGGCCGTTGTAGTCGATCCATTGCGGCTCGATCTGCATCACCGAGGATCTGAACGGGGCCGGCGGAAGCGGCATCTCGCTCGTGGCAGTCGCTGAAGTCATGATCCATCCCCGGTTTGCTGGCGTTCGAGCATGAGCTTTTCTGTGACTCCGGCGTCCACTTTTTCAAGTCAGGCTCTCTTGACCCCTTATACAAGCTTTGCCACGGTCGGCTAAAGGTGGGAGGAAATTTGACGTGGCGACAACGATTTCGGGCAATGTGACGCGACCTGATCCGCAGGCCCTGAAGCGCGCGATCGACGCGCTGGCGGCGCGGTTCGGCAACCGGCTCGTCACGTCGCAGACGGTGCGCGAGCAGCACGCCCATACCACCACATGGCTGCCGACCCAGCCGCCGGACGCCGTCGTGATGGCGCAGGAAACCGCCGACATCCAGGACGTGGTGCGGATCTGCGCCGCCAATCGCGTGCCGGTCATCGCCTTCGGCACCGGAACCTCGCTCGAGGGGCAGGTCAACGCGCCCGCGGGCGGCATCTGCATCGATCTGCGCGACATGAACAAGGTGCTCGAGGTGCATGCCGAGGACCTCGACTGCGTGATCCAGCCCGGCGTGACGCGGAAGGCGCTCAACGAGCATCTGCGCGACCAGGGCCTGTTCTTTCCGATCGATCCCGGCGCCGATGCCTCGCTCGGCGGCATGACCTCGACCCGTGCCTCTGGCACCAACGCGGTGCGCTACGGCACCATGCGCGAGAACGTGCTGGCGCTGAAGGTGGTGCGCGGCGACGGCGAGATCATCACGACAGGCACGCGCGCCAAGAAGTCGTCGGCCGGTTACGACCTGACGCATCTGTTCGTCGGTGCCGAAGGCACGCTCGGCATCATCTCCGAACTGACCATCCGCCTGCGCGGCATTCCCGACACCATCGCGGCGGCGGCCTGTTCGTTCGACACGGTGCGTGGCGCCTGCCAGGCCACGATCCTTGCGATCCAGACCGGCATTCCGGTCGCCCGGATCGAGCTGCTCAATGCCGCGCAGGTGAAAGCCTGTAATAGCTATTCGAAGCTGTCGCTGCCGGAGACGCCGCTGCTGCTGCTGGAATTCCACGGCAGCGAGGTCGAGGTCGCCGAGCAGTCGAAGAATTTCCGCGACATCGCCGCCGAATGCGGCGGCGGCGACTTCACCTGGACCACCAAGCCTGAAGACCGCACCAAGCTGTGGCAGGCCCGGCACGACGCCTACTGGTCGGTGAAGGCGCTGCGCCCCGGCGACAGCATCGGCGTGGTTGCGACCGACGTTTGCGTGCCGATCTCGCGGCTCGCCGACTGCGTCACCGAGACCGAGGAGGATCTGCAGCGGCTCAACCTGCTGTCGCCGATCGTCGGCCATGTCGGCGACGGCAATTTCCACTGCTCGCTGCTCTGCGACGTCAACGACAAGGGCGAGATGGCGCGCGGCGAGGAGTTCATGCACCGCCTGGTCGAGCGCGCCCAGGCCATGGACGGCACCTGCACCGGCGAGCACGGCATCGGCCAGGGCAAGCAGAAATACTTGCAGGCCGAGCTCGGCCCGGAGGCGCTCGACGCGATGCGGGCGCTGAAGCAGGCACTCGACCCGCAAAACATCTTCAATCCCGGAAAGATCGTCCCGGCCGCCTGAGGCGTCGTCACGCCGCGCAGCGTTCGCGAGCCCGCGCGCGGCGCGTGTTATACGCGGAACTTTTCCGCCCGCCCGGCGTCTCTCTTGTGCTGTGCTGTGTTGCCGCGACGTGTGTGGTGCGCGGAGGGAGGACGCCGTGATCGGACGGGCAATCGGAATTGCGGTCGTGGTGCTTGCGATGGCGCTGTCGGGTGACGCGATCGCCCGAGGCGGCGGCGGACACGGCGGCGGCCATGGCGGAGGACATGGTGGCGGCCATGGGCATGGTGGCGGCCATGGGCATGGTGGTGGCCACGGGCACGGCGGTGGCCATGGACGTGGCGGGCATGGCTTCGGCCACATGCATTTTGGCGGCGGCCATCATGGCGGGGTCGGCCGTTCGCACGCGATCTCGCGATCAGGCTTTGCCGGCCACGGCGCCTTCGCATCGCGCGGGGGCGGCAATTTCGGCCGGATGCGAAATGCCGCGATCGCACCAGGCCATATGCGCAATACGTTCAACTCGCTGTCGCGCAACGGCGCATTGCGCAACGGCGCATTGCGCAACGGCCGGCTGTTGAGCAACCCGGCGGCGCGCGCGCAGATCGCCGCGGCCGCGGCGCTCGCCGGCTGGCACGGCGGGGCGGTGGCCAACGGATGGTGGCAGCATCCCGGCGGCGGCTATGGCTGGGTCGGTCCGCTGTTCTGGCCGTTCGCGTACAATGACATCTACGACTACGCGATCTGGGGCGACGACATCGGATTCTGGGGCTACGGCTATCCGGATATCTATGCCGGCATCTTCGGGCCTTATGGGTATGACGATCTCAGGGGCTATCTGCCGGAGCGCCGGACGGGCCGCCGTTACCGCGGCGGCGGGCGCATCGAGCAAATGTGCGGCAATGACAGCCGTTCGGTCGCCGGCCTGCCGGTGGATCAGATCGCGGATACGGTGCAGCCGACCGAAGCGCAATCGGCGGCGCTCGGCGAACTCGGCAACGCGTCGCTCGCGGCTGCCCAGGTCATTCGCGCAGCATGTCCTGCGCAGGTGGTGTTGACGGCGCCGAACCGCCTCGCCGCCATGCAGCAGCGGATCGAAGCGATGGTCACCGCGGTCGGAATCGTGAAGCCTCCGCTGGACAAATTCTACGGCCTGCTCGATGACGAGCAGAAAGCGCGGCTCAACGCGCTCGCCGAGAACCAGCGCAAGGAAGCCGCGGCGCGCGATCCGAACGCGACGGTCGCCCAGAGCTGCGGCGCTGCGCAACCGGCGATGCAGGAATGGCCGACCGGCGAGATCGAGGCGCGGCTGCAGCTCAGCGACGCCCAGCGCGGTGCGCTTCAGGCGCTGCAGGATGCCAGCGCCGACGCCGCGCGGAAGCTGAAGGCCGCGTGCCAGACCAACGAGGCGATGACCCCGCCCGCACGCCTTGCCTTCGTTGCCAGGCGGCTCGACGTTATGCTGCAGTCGGTCAAGGACGTCCGCGCCGCGCTTGAGAATTTCTACGCCACGCTCAGCGATGAGCAAAAGGCGCAGTTCGAGGCGATCGGGCCGAAACGATCGGCTTAGAGCCTCGTCGGTTCGCGTGAAAACGCGGCAAGCGAAAACCCCGCAGCCTCGGCTCTGACGCAATCAGAACCGAAACGGGCTTTATTCCATGAGTTCGACATCAATTCGCGCGCGGATCGGCCGCGGGTGTGGCCGCCGGGCCATAGTGTGCACCTCTTGCTCGGCACCGAGTCGACTCTGCGGTTCACAGGTTGCGCCAAGGCCAGCTATGTTTGCCGTGCATTCAAGGTGCGGCGATGTGGTGGTTCAGCAAGGACGAGCACAAGGATATCTGGGACGATCCCGTCGCGCATCCGCTCGGCGACATCGAAGCTGCGCAGCGGATCCGTGCGATCTGCCGCGATGCCGCCGGCTGCGCCGAGGCGGTCGGCTCGCCCGACAAGCGCTCAGCGAAGAAGCAGCAGATCGAGCGTGATCGCTACGAGCGTGCCGCCAAGGTCGCGATGGAGACCGCGATGAAGATCTCCGACGAGTTGGTGCGGGATTCCGCGGTGCGCGAGATCGTCGGTCTCTGCATGAAGGCCAATAACATCAAGACGGGGCGGGCGCTGCTGCGCGCCATCCACGCGGGCTCGATCAAGGCGGAAGTTTTGAGGGAGCATCCGACGCTCGAGGGCGAGCAGGCCTGAGGTCGTCCGGTAGCCCGGATGGAGCGTAAGCGAAATCCGGGACGGTTCATCAACGCGCGAGAAATCCCGGATTGCGCTTCGCTTCATCCAGGCTATGCAGCTGAGTCGCCCTAAATTTGTAGCTCCGTCATTGCGAGGAGCATAGCGACGAAGCAATCCATGCTTCCGCATACGCCACACGATGGATTGCTTCGCTTTGCTCGCAATGACGGAGGATCGTGCGTAGCCCGCATGAGCGAAGCGATATGCGGGAACGGTTTCCCGGGTATCGCTTCGCTCATGCGGGCTACGGACTGATCTCACCAACCTCTACGCCTGTCCGCCGAGCGTGCGGACCGCTTCGTCGACGCTGCGGAAGACGTGGTCCCGCGGCAACACCTCGTAGAGACCGAAGCGCCCGAAGGCGTCCTGCGCGCGCTCGGATTCGAGCCGCGCCACCGCCACCGTCACGCCGTCATCGCGGCATTCGCGAAACAGGTCGCGCAGCGCCTGCGCCGCCGTGAAATCGATCTCGATCATGCCGCTGGCCTCGATCACCAGCAGCCGCGGGTTGGGTGTCGTCGCGCTGATGGTTTTGAGCACGCCGCTGTGGAAGCTTTCCGCGTTGAGGAACGACAGCGGCGCCTGCAGGCCGACGACGGCAATGCCGGGCGTGCGCTCGCCTGTGACGTGCGGGCCCGTCGGCCACCAGATCGTGGTGCCGGGCACATGGACGAATTCGGCAAGCTGGCCGCGCGTCGTGGTCCAGATGCCGTGCAGCAGTGACAAGGCGATGCCGACGGCGACGCCTTGCTCGATCGGCAGCACGATGATCGCGGCTGCGGTCGCCACCACCAGCAGGAATTCATAGAACGACTGACGGAAGATCGCGACGATCTGCTTCACGCGGATGATGCGCAGCGCCACGAACAGCAGGACCCCGCCGAGTGCCGCATCGGGCACGTGCTGCAGCAGCGTCGCGCCGAACGCGAGCAGCGCGAGCACGATGGCCGCGGCAAACAGCCCCGAGAGCTGCGTACGTCCGCCGGTCTCCGACACGATGCCGGTTCGCGGCGGACTGGCGTTGACCGGAAATGCGCCGAACAGTCCGGACAGCAGGCTGCCGGCACCGGCGCCGAGGAAGTCGCGATCGACGTCGGCCGGCTTGTCCGGATCGGACAGGAACGAGCGCGTCGTCGCCGCGGTCTGCACCATGATGACAACGGCGATCAGGATCGCCAGCGACAACAGCTTGATCCAGCGCTCCGGCGCGATGTCCGGAAACGATGGCGTCGGCAGCGTCCCGGGCACGGTGCCGACCACCTTGACGCCCTTGCTTTCGAGATGGCCGGCGATCACGGCGACGGTGGCCACGACAAGGCCGATGAGCGCGCCCGGAATGCGTGCGCTGATCTTCTCCGATCCGGCGACCAGCGCCAGCACGCCGAGGCCGATCGCCAGCGTGTAGAAATTGGTTTGACCGATCTTCTCGGTGAGCACCCCGAGCTTGTAGAGCGTCGGCCCGTCCGGCGTGGTCAGGCCGAGCACGCCGGGCAATTGCGAGACCAGGATGTGGACCGAGATGCCGGCAAGGAAGCCGACCGTCACCGGCGTCGACAGCAAATTGGCGATCCAGCCGAGCTTGAACAGGCTGCCGGCGATCATGATCGCGCCGACCATCAGCGCCAGCGCCATCGCCAGTGCCTGATAGTCCGGCGAGCCGGCGGTAGCCATCAGCGCGAGGCCGCCGGCGAAGATCGGCGTGATCGTGGAGTCGGCGCCGCAGGACAGGAAGCGGTTGGCACCGAACATCGCAAAGCCGAGCGAGCCGGCCATGAAGGCGAAGAAGCCGATCTGCGGCGAGAAGCCGCCGAGCCGCGCGGTCGCCATCTGCTCCGGGATCGCAATCGCGGCGAGCGTCAACCCGGCGATCAGGTCACCCGGCAGGTCGCTTGGCCGGAAGGCCCTGAGCGAACGGAAGATCGGCCAGCTGGCGCGTGTCTGACGATCCTGGCCCATCGGTGCCCCGTGAGGATTGCGGCGATTCCCCGATAGTCCGACATCGCGCGGCCAAAAGCCAGCCGACGGCAGCCTGCGCTGGCGCGCAGGCCTAGCCGATATTTTGCAGCGCCGGGAAGGTTTCCAGCAGCCAGACGCTGACGCTCGAGACTGCGCCGGTCAGGAAGCCGATGCCGGTGACCACCATCAGCACGCCCATCACCCGCTCGACGGTGTCGAGATGGCGCTTCATCCGCGCGAACAGCGAGGAGAACTGCTTGACCATGAAGGCCGCAAGCAGGAACGGGATGCCGAGCCCGGCGGAATAGACCGCGAGCAGGCCGGCGCCTTTTGTCACCGTGGCCTCGGCGGCCGCGATCGAGAGGATCGCGGCGAGGATCGGCCCGATGCATGGCGTCCAGCCGAAGGCGAAGGCCAGACCCATGACGTAGGCGCCCCACAGCCCGACCGGCTTCGGCGCGGTCAGCCGCCCCTCGCGCATCAGCAGGCCGATCCGGGTCACGCCGAGGAAGTGCAGGCCCATGATGATGATGACGATGCCCGCCAGGATCGAGAGCTCGGCCGACCAGGCGCGCACCAGCCCGCCGACGAAGGACGCGCTGGCGCCGAGCGCGACGAACACGGTGGAGAAGCCCAGCACGAACATCAGCGCCGCCGTCATCACCGCGCGCTTGGAGGCCGCGGTGGCGCCGTCCTGGTTGACCTGCTCGATGGTCGCGCCGGTCAAATAGATCAGATAGGGCGGTACCAGCGGCAGCACGCAGGGCGAGAGGAAGCTGACCAGACCGGCGATCAGGGCCGCCGGGATCGAGACGTCGTGCATCAATGAAACCTTCGCAGAATAGCGCTCCTGTCTTGGCGTCTACGCGGCCAACAATCCAGAAGTTTCGTCGTCGCAGCCTTCAACTATGGTCACAGGGTCGTGTGCGGGTCGACTCTGACGTGGCGGGCGCGGAATGACGGTGAGGTGAGCACGCCGCGCGGCTCCCACTCTCGCAAGGGGGGAGGGAACCCTTCTGGCGGTGCCTCGCTCACGCGCCAATCACTGATGCCCATTTTTGACCTGCAAGCGGCACCACACATTCGCTGTCGTCCCGGCCTAATGCGCAATTGCACACGGGGGTCGGGACCCATAACCACCGCTGAGCTAGGTTGCGCGACGCTGGAACGACGAGTCTCACCGACAACATCGGCCGCGGCGTATGGGTCCTGGCTTTCGCCGGGACGACGATTGGGATGTAGGTCGCGCCCCATATTCGATGTCGTCCTGGCGAAAGCCAGGACCCATTACCCCAAATGTCAGGTTGCGCGACGCTGGGGCCATGATCCCGGTCACAACCACTTGCGGTGGTTATGGGTCCTGGCTTTCGCCAGGACGACCATGTGGAAGCAGTGAGCGCATCACGACCGCAGTCACCAACATCATCGGCGCTTGGCTGGACGTGGCGTGTCGAACTCCCGGCCACGGATTCGCACCAGGTCGTCGGCGGAATTCGTCAGCAGCACGACCGTGGCTGTGCGCGCCGTCTCCGCATCTCCGGCGGCGATCGCGTCGAGCACCGCGCGGTGCTCGCGCAGCGCCCGCGGACGGTGCGAGCCCGGCGCTGCGATCGTAAAACTCTGGCGCAGCGTGATCTCGAACATCTGCGCGATCGGCCAGAAGAATTCGTTGCGGGTGGCGAAATAGATCGCCTGGTGGAACGCGATGTCGGCGGCGACGAACTCCTCGTTGGTCTTTGCCGCATCCATGCCGTCGCATCCGGCGCGGATGCGGGCGACGTCGACCTCATCGGCATGGGTCGCCGCGAGCGCTGCCGCGGCGGGCTCGACCGCGGCGCGCAGCTGGAACAGCTTGGCGAGGTAACGGTCGATCTCCGCGGTCTCGAGATGCCAGCGCAGCACGTCGGGATCGAGCTGATTCCACTGCTCGGGCGGCCGAACCCGCGTGCCGCTCTTGGGCCGCGACTCGATCAGGCCCTTGCCGGTCAAGGTGCGGATCGCCTCGCGCACCACGGTGCGGCTGACGTCCATCATCTCGCAGATCCGGATTTCCGGCGGCAGCGTTTCGCCGACGCCGATCTCGCCGCGCACGATGCTGCTGCCGACGCGGTCGGTGACCTGGCTGTGCACGCTTCGACGCAACGCGTTGGATGTCTGGAACATCGAGGGCCTCGCTGCGGTTGCAGCCTGCGCCGCCGCCGAGCCGCGCCCTTGCACAACCGTATCCGTTTTGTCATACATTATGACAAATCGGCTGCCAAGCTCACGCCGTCAGGCGGGTGGCCAACACAATAAAGATCCGTCCCCGGGGAGGAGCACCAACATGACGTCGAACCGCGTGAGCCGCCGCATTGTGCTGCAGTCGTCGGTCGCAGCGACCGCGTGGCTTGCCGCCGCGCCCGCCATCATCGGCCGCGCCGAGGCTGCGGTGATGAAAATGCGATGCTCGTCGTCGCTTCCGAACGATCCCAAATACGCCAATGGCCGCGTCTACTACGACAATCTGGTCAAGAGTCTGAAGGCGAACGGACTCGGCGAGCAGATCGAGGTCACCTTCTTCCCCGATAACCAACTCGGCCAGGAGATCGACGTCATCAACTCGGTGAAGCTAGGGGTGATCGACCTGATGGTGTCCGGCTCGTCGATCTCGGCGAATCTCGTGCCGCTGGTCGGCACCTTCGACCTCGGTTACCTCTTCACCAGCTTCCAGCAGCAAACCAAGGCGTTCGACGCCGGCGCGGCGAAGCCGATCGAGGCTGCGCTGCTCAAGGGCGCCGGCATTCACATCATCGGCTGGGCCTATAATTTCGGCGCGCGCAGCGTGCTGGCGAAGAAACCGGTGAAGACGCCGGAGGATCTCGCCGGCCTGAAAATCCGCACCTTGCCCAATCCGATCATCACCGAATGCCTGCGGCTGATGGGGGCCGCCGCGACGCCGCTGGCGTTCGGCGAGATCTATACGGCGCTGCAGGCCGGCGTGCTCGACGGCCTCGAACACGATCCGCCGACCATCCTCGCCAGCAAGTT
Source organism: Bradyrhizobium sp. USDA 3315 (assembly GCF_054056795.1). Taxonomy (NCBI): domain Bacteria; kingdom Pseudomonadati; phylum Pseudomonadota; class Alphaproteobacteria; order Hyphomicrobiales; family Nitrobacteraceae; genus Bradyrhizobium; species Bradyrhizobium sp. USDA 3315. The sequence continues at coordinate 4,534,261 of NZ_JBSRYP010000001.1, forward strand.
CTACGAGACCGCGAAGCACTACGCGCTGACCCAGCACATCTTCTCGCCGCTCGCGGTCTATTTCAGCGACACCAGCTTCAACCGCATGGCTCCCAAGCTGCGGGAAGGCTTTCTCGACGCGGCGAACAAGGCCGCGATCGACACCCGCGCGCACGGCCTTGCGGTGGAAAAGGAGGCGCTGGCGGCGCTGGTGGAGAAGGGCGTCACCGTCGTCGAATGCGACAAGGAGGCATACCGCAAGCGCGTGCTGCCGCAGACCGACAATTTCATCAAGGCGCGGCCCGAGGCCAAGGCCGTCGTCGACCTGATCCGCGCCACCCAGGCCTGAGGTCGGCGCATGTCAGTCGCCGCAGTCGAGGCGAGAAGCAGCGCTGATCGGATTACGGCGCCGCTGCTTGCCGTCAGTGATGCGACCGCCGCGCTCCTGCTTGCCGCCGATCTCGTGGTGGTCTGCGTCTCGGTGCTGGCCCGCTTCCTGTTCAATGCGCCGGTCGAATGGTCCGACGACGTCGCCCGCGGCCTGATGGTCGGGTCGAGCTTCTTCGGCGCGGCAAGCGCGCTCGCCCGCAGCGAGAATCTCGGCGTCGCCTTCTTCGTCAACATGCTGCCGCCGGGTGGTCGACGCGGTCGGTGCGCTGCTTGTCACCATCATTGCCGGCTATGTCGCGTTCAACGCCGTCAAGATGGGCTGGCTGACCACCGGTCAGACTTCCGGCTCCGGCCTGCCGCTGGAATGGACATTCTATCCAATGGGCGTCGGCGCGGCGTTTATGACGATCTTCGCGTTCGAGACGTTCTGTGGCCGGCCGCTGCGCGACATGACGGTGGCCATCGTCGCGACTGCCGTCATCGTGGGTCTCTATCTCGCTTGGGATGCATTCGCACCATCGTCCGTACCGTCATCGCAAACGTTGATGCTGATCGGCTTCCTCCTCACGCTGTTCGGCGGACTGCCGATCGGTTTTGCGCTGGCGCTGGCGGCGCTGATCTTCATCTGGGTCGAGGGCACGCTGCCCGGCGTGATCTTCGCCCAGCAGATGGCGCGCGGCATCGACAATTTCGTGCTGCTCGCGATCCCGTTCTTCATCCTGGTCGGCTACCTGATGGAAGCCAACGGCATGTCGGTCCGGCTGATCGAATTGCTGCAGCGCGCGGTTGGACGGATGCGCGGCGGGCTCAACGTCGTCATGGTGATGTCGATGGTGCTGTTCTCCGGCATCTCGGGCTCCAAGATGGCCGACGTTGCCGCGGTCGGCTCGGTGCTGATCCCGGCGGCGCGCCGCTCGCGGCAGAACCCGGGCGGAGCGGTGGCGCTGCTCGCCGCCTCCGCTGTCATGGCGGAGACCATTCCGCCCTGCATCAACCTCATCATCCTCGGCTTCGTCGCCAACCTGTCGATCGGCGGACTGTTCGTCGCCGGCATGTTGCCGGCCGCGCTGATGGCGCTGGCGCTGATCGCGGTGTCGATCATCTTCGGCAAGCGCCCCGCGGCGAACGTGGAAGCCGAGCCGCGCGCCGCGGTATCGGGGCTCTGGACCGGTGCGATCGCCTCGTTCGGGCTGATCTTCATGATCTTCTTCGGCTTCAAGAGCGGCTTTGCCACCGCGACCGAAATCTCCGCCTTCGCCGCGGTCTACGCCATCGCCGTCGGCAGCCTGCTGTTCCGCGAGCTCGGCGCGAAGAGCCTCGCGCACTGCTTCGTCCAATCGGCTGTTCGTTCGGGGCTGGTGCTGTTCATCGTCGCCGCGGCGCAGTCACTGGCCTTCATCCTGACGCTGCAGCAGGTGCCGCATGCCGTCGGCGACCTCATGCTGGCGATCTCGGGCAGCCACGGCGTCTGGCTGTTCATGCTGCTGTCGATCCTGGTGCTGGTGGTGATGGGCTCGGTGCTCGAAGGCGCCGCGGCGCTGATCATTTTCGGCCCGCTGCTGCTGCCGGTTGCCGTCAAGCTCGGCATCGATCCGCTGCATTTCGGCGTCGTGCTTGTGATCGCGATGGGGCTCGGGCTCTTTGCTCCGCCACTCGGCCTTGGGCTCTACGGCGCCTGCCTGATCGGCAACGTGCCGATCGAGCAGACCATCAAGCCGATCGCGGGCTATCTCGGCCTGCTGTTGCTGTGCCTGCTGGTGATCGCCTTCGTGCCGGCGATCAGCACGGCGTTGCCGCATGCGCTCGGCTATTAGGGGAGTAGGATCGTGAAGGTGCTGCTCGCCCATACCCCGCAGATGCGCCGCGACTATTATGGCGAGCGCAGCCTGAGCGGCCTGCGCGCGGTCGCCGACGTCAAGCTGCACGAAGGCGAGGACGCGCTCGATGCGGCGGTGCTGGTCGAGGCCGCGGCCGATGTCGACATCATCGTCGCTGACCGCATGACGCAGGGGCGAGGGGAGATCTTTCCGCAGCTGCCGAAGTTGCGCGCGTTCGTGCGCTGCGCGGTCGATATCCGCAATATCGACGTGGCCGCGGCCTCCGCCGCCGGCGTGCTGGTGACGCAGGCGAGCGCCGGCTTCGTCCGGTCGGTCGCCGAGCTCGCGCTCGGCTTCATGGTCGATCTGTCGCGCGGCGTCTCGCGCGCCACCGCGGATTATCACGCGGGCAGGGCGCCCGAGGTCGTGATGGGCCGCCAGCTGGCGGGAAGCGCGATCGGCATCATCGGCTATGGCAGCATCGGGCGCTATCTTGCCGGGATCGCAAAAGTGCTCGGCATGAATGTGCTGGTCGCCGATCCCTACGTAACGATCGATGATGCGGCGATCGGGCATCTGCCGCTCGACGATCTGCTGGCGCGCGCCGACTACGTTGTCTGTCTCGCGATCGCCAACGCGCAGACCGAGAACCTGATCGGGCAAGCCGCACTGGCGCGGATGCCGAAGCACGCATTCTTCATCAACCTTTCGCGCGGAAACCTCGTCGACGAGGCGGCGCTGTCGGCCGCGCTGCGCGATGGCCGCATCGCGGGTGCCGCGATAGATGTCGGCCGCGCGCCGGACCAGATGCCGACGCCCGAGCTTGCGAAGCTGCACAATGTGATCGCAACGCCGCATGTCGGCGGCCTGACGCCGCAGGCGATCGAGCATCAGTCGTCGGAGACGGTACGCCAGGTTGCGAAGATCGTTGCCGGCGAGATACCCGTCGGCGCGGTCAATGCCGGCTACTGGACGCGGCGGCCTCGGCCATGAAAGTTTGGCGAAGCCCAATGTCGTCCGCGGGGCTGGACAAGAGCTTCGCATCCGGCCCAGACTTGGCCCGCATAACCGCGGCCCCTGAGCGCGCGGACAATCAATGAACGGACGTCCCGCAACAAACGACGGGCGCCGAGAGGGAAACAGGGAGGCATCACATGGCTATTTCACGCCGTGACGTTTTGTTGGGCAGCGCCGGTGCATTGGGCGCCGCATCATTTTCCTTCCCGGCGCCTGCCATCGCACAGTCGGAACCGATCAAGATCGGCTGTCTCGCGGCGATCACCGGTCCGAGCTCGGCGCCGACCGTCGGCTTCAATCGCGGCGTCAACTTCGCGGTCGACGCCATCAACGGCGCCGGCGGGGTGAAGGGCCGCAAGATCGAGCTCGTGATGCGCGACACCCAGGGCGATCCGACCAAGGCGGTGAACGCCACGCAGGAGCTGATCAGCCAGGCCAAGGTGCACGCAATCTGGGGTCCGCTGAACTCGGGCGAGGCGCTGGCGACGACGCCGATCATGGCGCGCGCCAAGATGCCCGACCTGCACCCTTGCGTCGTCGAGACCCTGATCGACCCGGTCAAGTTCCCCAACGCGTTCCGCATCGCGCCGTCGAACAACCAATGGGACGATGCCGTGCGCAATTACTGTCTCAAGATCCTCAAGGTGAAGAAGGTCGCGGTGATCGGCGACACCACCGGCTATGGCGTCACCGCGGTCGGCGCTTCCGTCGCGGCGTTCAAGAAGGATGGCGCGGAGGTAGCCTATCAGGCCAATATCGACGCCACGCAGCCCGACATGACGCCGGACATGCTGCGCACCAAGAATGCCGGCGCGGAAGCGATCGTGGTGTGGAGCGTCTCGACCGGTATGGAGGCGCGCATGTTCAACACCCGCGCCGCGATGAACTGGGACGTGCCTTTCGTCGGTCATCCCTCGATGGCGTCGGGCGAGCTTGCGAGCCTGGTCGCCAAGCCGGAGAACTGGAAGAAGGTCTACGCGATCGGCTACAAGAGCTGCAGCTATGACGGCGCCGGCAAGCTGCCGCCGAAGAGCGCGGACCTGGTCGCGCGCCTGACCAAGGCCAACATCGCGCTGAACGACACGCTGTTGTGGTGGGTCGCAGGCGGCATCGATTGCATCGAGCTGATCGCCAAGGCGGTCGCCGAAAGCGGCTCGACCGACAGCGCCGGCATCATCAAGTACTGGAACACGCTGTCGACCTATCCTGGCTATTTCGGCAATTACCGCTTCTCGCCGACCGAGCACAACGGCTACCTGACCGAAGAGATCGTGATGTCGGAAGCCTCTACCGCCAAGGACGGCACCTTCGCGCTGGCGCCGGGGTATACATAGAAGGGCGAGGGCGCAGCCGATGCTGGCCTCGATCCTTGCATCCGGTCTCGCGGCGGGCGCGATCTACGCGCTCGTCGGCGTCACCTACAACACGATGTTCTCGACCTCGCGGGTGATGAGCTTCACCGCCGGCCAGCTGGCGATGCTGGGCGGCGTGTTTGGCTCGATGTTCACGCTGAAGCTCGGCCTGCCCATTGCCGTCGGCTTCGTGCTGACGCTGCTCTGCTGCGCGGTGATCGGAATCATCACGGAATTCGTCGCGGTGCGGCCGGTGCTCAAGAGCCTCGACCAGCATCTCTACGTGCTCTCGACCCTCGCGGTCGCGCTGATGATCCAGCAAATCACCGCGATCAAATGGGGCACCGAGCCGCAGCCGTTCCCGCGCATCGCGGGATTCGGCGAGGGCGTTTGGGACGAGAAATTCTGGCTGCCGGTCCTCGCCTGCGCCGTCACCATCATCGGCCTTGAATATCTCTACCGCCGCACCCTGGTCGGCCGCGCGTTCCTTGCCATCGCCGAGGATAATTTTGCGGCGCGGGCGCTCGGCCTGCCGGAGTGCAATCTGCGCGTCGCGAGCTACGCGCTCGCCGGCGTGGTCGGCGGCATCGCCGGGTTTTCCGGCGGGCAGTTGCTGCTGGCCTTCTTCGCCAACGGCGCGCTGCTCAACTTCTACGGCTTCGTGCCGGTGGCGCTGGGCGGGCTCGGCAATAACAGAGGCGCGATCATCGGCGGGCTGGCGCTCGGCCTGTTCCAGCAGGCGGCGAACTTCCTGGTCGGCGGCATCTTCTCCTCGGTCGCGGTGTTCACGCTGTTCATCGTGGTGCTGCTCGCCGCGCCGCAAGGGCTGTTCGGCGCCTCGACCGCGCGGAGAGTGTGATGACGTCGGTCGTGGCCACGCCGTCCCGAACCGACAGCGGCGTGTGGCGCGCCGCGCTGCCGCACGTCCTGCCGTTCCTCGGCATTCTGGTGGCGGCGGTGCTGCTGCCGTTCGTCAGCAACGATTACTGGGTGCTGATCGGTACCCGCATGGCGATCTACTGGGTGCTGGTGTCGGGCCTCAATCTGGTGGTCGGCTTCGCCGGTCACCTTGCGATCGGCTATGTCGCGCTGCTGACGCTCGGCGCCTACACGACGAGCGTGCTGGTTGCCGGCAACGTGATGCCGGCGCTTCCGGTATTCGTCGCCTTGCCGATCGCCGGCCTGATCGGCGCGATCTTCGGCGTGGTGGTCGGTCTGCCGGCGCTGCGCCTGCGTACCTTCTACTTCGCCATGTCGACGCTTGGCTTTGCGACCATCGTGACCCAGATTGCGCTGGCCTGGCAGAGCGTGACCGGCGGCGGCATCGGCATTGCAGGTCCCGAATTCCCGCCGCCGTTCAATACGCCGTGGGGCTTCTACGCCCTCTGCATCGCCTTCGCCGCGCTGACCACCTGGATGAGCGCCAATGTCGCGCGCAGCCGGTTCGGCCGCGCGCTGATCGCGGTGCGCGACGCCGAGGTCGCCGCTGAGGCCAGCGGCATCTCCAAGCCGAAAATGCTGATCGCGATCTTCCTGTTCGCCGGCGCGCTGGCGGCGATCGCCGGCGGATTGTTCGCGACCCTGCAGACCTACATCACGCCCGATGCGTTCACTTTCGATCTCTCGGTGCTGTTCTTCATCGCGATCCTGATCGGCGGCCGCGGCTCGATCCTCGGGCCCATGCTCGGCACCATCATCCTGACCATCCTGCCCGAGATCGCGGCGCCACTCGCGGCGTGGTCGACCTTCCTCTACGCGGTGCTGCTGCTCGTGATCGTGCTGGTGATGCCCGGTGGCATCGCGGCGCTGCTCGATTTCCGCAACCGCCGGCCGCTCGCCAGCAACCGCGCCATCGTTCCGCGTCCCGCTGCACTCGCCGACATCGTGCGCCGCAGGGACGGCGGCAAGACGCTGCAGCTGCGCGGCATCGCGCTGAGCTTCGGCAATGTGAAGGCGATCGATGGTCTCGATCTCGATATTGCGCCCGGCGCGATCCACGGGCTGATCGGACCGAACGGCAGCGGCAAGACCACGACGCTCAACGTGATCTCGGGCTATTATGCCGCCAAAGCCGGCACCATGACGCTTGGCGGCGAAGTCCTGGCCGCGGGCCAGCCGGTCAAGCGCGCCGCGTGCGGCATCGCGCGCACCTTCCAGACGCCGCGGGTGATCGGCGAAGCCTCGGTGCTAGAGAACGTCATGATCGGCGGCTCGATCGAGGGCCGTGCCAATTTCGTCGAGGCGATACTCGCACTGCCGCGCAACGGCGCCGACGAGCGTCTGCTCGCGGCCAAGGCGTACGCACTGCTCGGCGTCGTCGGCCTCGAGGCGCTCGCCGACATACGCGCCGATCGCCTGCAGCACAGCGAACTGCGCTTCATCGAGATCGCGCGGGCGCTGATGCTCGATCCGGACTTCCTGCTGCTCGACGAGCCCGCCGCGGGTCTCTCCAATGACGAGATCGAGCGGCTTGCCAGCCTGATCAAGGCGGTCTGCGGCCGCGGTACCGGTGTGCTGCTGGTCGAGCACCATGCCGATCTGATCTTCGATATCTGCCACGAGGTCACCGTGCTCAATCTGGGCCGGACGCTGGCGGCGGGAACCCCGGCGGAGATCCGCGTCCACAAGGAGGTCGTCAGTGCCTATCTCGGCGGCTGAACCGTTGCTCGCGGTCAATGGGCTGCAGTCCGGCTATGGCAAGATCCGTGTGCTGCACGGCATCGACATCACGATTGGCGCCGGCGAGGTCGTGGCGCTGCTCGGGCCCAACGGGGCCGGCAAGACCACGCTGCTGCGCGCGATGTCCGGACTGTTGCCCGTCACTGCCGGACAGGTCCGGTTCGGCGACCGCGACATGACCAACGCCACGCCGCGCGATGCCGCGCGTGCCGGGCTGGTGCATGTGATCGAGGGACATCGCGTGTTCACGCAGATCTCGGTGACCGACAATTTGCTGCTTGCCGGCTATGACCTGCCGCGCGCCGAGCGCGCCGTGCGCATCGAGGAGGCATTGGCGTTCTTTCCCGAAATCGCCGAGAAGCGGCATGAACGCGGCGGCGCGCTGTCGGGCGGGCAGCAGCAGATGCTGACGGTGGCGCAGGGCCTGGTCCGCCGGCCGCGGCTGTTGATGCTCGACGAGCCGTCCGCCGGACTGTCGCCGGTGCTGGTCGATCGCGTCCTCAACGTCATCGGCCGGCTGCGCGAGCAGGGCACCTCCGTGCTGCTGGTCGAGCAGCTCTTGGAGAAGGCACTCGCCTGTGCCGATCGCGTCTACGCGCTGGTGCAGGGTGCGATCGCGCTGGAGGCGCCGACCGGAGAGAGCGACCTCGCGCATCGGCTCGAGCGTGCCTATTTCGGCCATGAGAGCCACGCGTTGCAGACCTAGCCAATGCAACCTGTGTGCTCGACGCCAACGGCCACGCAACTTGTGATCGGATGCGGCGTCGACTGCCGTTGTGGCGCAATCTGCACGTGCGCCATAAAATGACACGACAGGTGCAGGCGGCTTTGCTAAGCTTCACAGCGATGCCCGATTGTGATCATTGTCGCGTTGTTTTTAAGACTTGTTGCGGTTGCCTGCGTCTGCAGCTCTCTTCAAGAGGCCTACGATGCAATGTTTGCGTTGCGGTTGTCAGAACAGGGCGACCAATGAGTATTGCGAAGGGTGCGGGGCCTCTCTCGGAATTACGTGTGAAGCTTGCGGCCACCTGAACGGATCAAGCAGCCGCTTTTGCGGAAAGTGTGGCGCTGCGTTGGCGACGGCGATTGACGCGACCCGGGTTCAGCCGTCGCACGAGCATGCCCTGAGGAGCCTGCATGCCAAGGGCGGGGAGCGGAAGCGCCTCACGATCCTTTTCGCTGATATCAGCAACTCGACGGGCATCATCGATAGCCTCGGAGATCCCGAACTGGGCATGCGGCGCTTGCAGCCGGTGCTCGACCTGATGAACGAGGCGGTTCACCGCTACGGCGGCGTCGTCAACAAGGCCCAAGGCGACGGCGTCATGGCGATGTTCGGCGCCCCGCAGCCTCATGAGGATCACGCCGTTCGGGGCTGTCTCGCGGCGTTGGCGATGCAGGATGACGTCAAGCGGCTGCATGACGTCGATATGCAAATCCGCGTCGGCGTCCACACCGGTGAGGTCGTCTTCCAGGCCATCGAGCACGGCATCTATCAAACCTATGATGCCGCGGGCGCGAACGTGCACCTCGCCAGTCGACTGGAGCACCTTGCCGAGCCCGGCACCATTCTGGTCTCGAGGGAAACCTACGCTGTCGCGAAGCAGTTCGTGGAGGTGGAGTCGCTTGGCGAGCAGGCCATTCGGGGGCTCGCGGCTCCCGTCGAGGTGCTCAGGCTGAGGGGCCTTCAGCATGCGCCGTCGAGCGGTGTGTTCCGGACCGGACGACGGTTGAGTCCCTTGACCGGCCGCGCCGACGAGTTTGCGGCGCTGACAGCTGAACTCGAGAACACCCGCAAGGGAGATGGCCGGGTGATCGGTGTCGTCGGCGAAGCCGGCATTGGAAAGAGTCGCCTTTGCTTCGAATTTGCCGAGAGTTGTCGCAGCAAGGGCATCCGCGTCTTCGAGGCGCGTGTGCTCGCGCACGGCCGCGCAACGCCGTTTCAGCCGGTGCTGGCGCTGCTTCGGGATATTTTCGGCCTTCGCATCAAGGAGGAAGCGCCGGACGTTTCGCGCCGCCGTATCTTCGACCGGCTGGCGGCGATGCCGGTCTCCGATCATCTGGCACCCGTGCTGCTGGAATTCCTCGGTCTGGCGGACCCGCACCAGCCCGCGCCGAAACTGGATCCCAAGGCCCGCAAGGCCCAATTGCTCGATTTCGTCGGCGAACTGGTACGCGCCGCACCTCGTGACAATGTGACGGTCGTCCTGATCGACGATCTGCACTGGATCGATCCGGCGAGCGAGGAGTTTGTCGAGGCCCTTGCCGACGCCGTGGTCGGAACCACGACGATGCTGCTGGTCAATTTCAGGGCCGGATTGAGCGCGCCGCTGATGCAGCGGTCGCATTATCGGCAGATCAACATGGCGCCGCTTGGGCCCGCGGAGGCGCAATCGATCTTGCGCGATCATTTTGGTACCGACCCGTCGCTGGCGCTGTTGAGCCGGAACATCGTCGAGCGCGCGCACGGCAATCCGTTCTTCCTGGAAGAGCTCATGAGCGCCCTCGTCGAGCGCGGCGACTTCGAGGGCGAGAAGGGCGCGTACCGGCTGAAGGGCGGCATCGACACAATCCCGCTTCCGACGACCGTGCAAGCAGTGGTCGCGGCGCGCATCGATCGCCTCGACGAACACGCAAAAAGAGCCCTCGAGGTCGCTTCGGTTGCCGGGCGCGAGATTTCGTTGTCGGTTCTCGATGCCGTTGCCGGACTGGCGAAGGCCGAGCTGCTGGAAGCCGTGGGACATTTGCGACGCGCCGAATTGCTCTACGACGTGCCTCCCTTCGAGCAGCGGCTGATCGCGTTTCGTCATCCGCTGATCCAGGAAGTCGCTTATCTGTCGCTGTTGCACGAGCGGCGCCGCGAGCTTCACGCGGCCGTCGCGCAGGCGATCGAGAAGCTGTTCAAGGATCGCGCCGAGGAACGGGCGTCGCTTCTCGCCTACCATTGGGAGCATGCCGGCGAACATTTGAAGGCGGCGCAGCAGCACATGCGTGCGGCGGTCTGGGTCGGCGCGAACGATCCCAGTCAGGCCTTGCGGAGCTGGAAGAAGGTGCGTGAACTGCTGACGCACCAGCCTCCGTCGCAAATGACCGACTATCTGAAGATGATGGCCTGTGGCCAGATCGTGAATTTCGGCTGGCGCGAGGGAATTTCCGCCGCCGATGCGCAGGTCTATTTCGAGGAAGCCCGCGGCCTCGCGCTCGCGATGGGGGACCTGCGCGCCAACACGCTGATTCACGCTGCCTACGGCCGGATTTTGGCGAATGGCGGCTCGGCCGACGAATATGTCGAGCGGGTGCTGGAAGCCAAGGCGCTTGCCGACACCGGCACCGACACCAGCGTCCAGGTCACGCTGAAGGCCATTCTCTGTCATGCGCTCCGGCTCTCGGGGCGGATGTCGGAGGCGCTGCAGATGAACTTGGAGGCGGCCGCGCGCGCCTCGGAGATCGTGAAGTCGGACCGGGAGACGCTTGGATTCGACGTCGAGGTCTGGTTGACCGCCATGCGCGGGCAGACGCTCGTGATGCTAGGGCGCGGGTCCGAGGCCCGGCCACTGCTCGATCGCGTGCTGCAACTGGATGGCAGCCAGGTCGATGCCATTCACTATGTCATTCCGAGCCTCGCCTATGTCGACCTCGCCTGGTCCGAAGGCGACGTCGGACTGGCCCAGCACCACGCCGATCGCGCCTTCTTGCTCGCGGTCAAAAGCGGCAATCCATATTTGCGCGTCTACGCCCAGGCCAGCCGCGGCCTGTCCCATATGGTGGCAGGTCGGATCACATCATCGATCGAGGACCTGACGGCCGCGCTCGACTTCGCGCGAACCCGCAAGGCCGGCCTCGAAAACGAAGCACGGATTCTCGCCGATCTGGCGAACGCGTATCGGCAGAAGGGAGATGCGGCGGCGGCGTTGTCCGCCGTCGACGAGGCGATTGCGGTTGCGGTCAAGCGGCACGCGCGCATTCCGGAATGCCTTGCCCGATCGGTTCGCGCCGATCTGCTGTTGCGCTCCGGGCGCAGCGATGAGGCCGAGGAGGGCACGAAGGAACTGGACCGCGCGACCGCGCTGCTTCACGAGACCGGCGCGATGATCTTCGCGCCCTTTGTCGGTGGCGCGGGAAAGACGGTCAAAGCGAGTCGAAGTTCGAACGAAGCCAATAATATTTGAATTGCGAGTGAATTTGTTCTGATCCCATTCGGATGATCTCATGTTGTTCGCGAATATGACGGGCGAACCGGTCGGCAAAGGAAGCGCCCGCACGCGCAGGGACGCGCTCCTTTGCGACATCCTTGCCGATTTCAGGCGTGCGTTTCCCGATCTGCTTTTCGAACTCGACGAAGGCAGCGCAACCGTCAATGCCCAGGCCTTCATTCGTGGCAACGACCGCGTCGTGCGGATCTATGGCGGACTGGCTTACCACGCGGCGATGAACGCCGATGGCCTGGTCTTCGCCGTGCTTCACGAAGTCGGACACCATCTGTCGAAAGGCGGCCGGCTCGCCGCCAATTCCGAGCTCGGTTGCGAGTGCGCGGCGGACCGCTGGATTCTCGCCAAGGGCGCAGCCCGGCTACGCAAGCAGACCGGGCGCACGCTCTCGATTGAGCGCGCGGTATCGAGCATCGAGCAGTTGACTGCGCTTGCCGCTTGCGGCCTGAGAGCTCGCAAGCGCGGTCCAAGCGTGTGCTGGGCCGATCATTGGCCGAGGCGCAAACATGTACTGGTTCGACCGGAGGCCGCGCCGGCAATTCCGCGGTGCTATCTGTCCGAGTTCTTACGACTGAATCAAATTGCACAAAGGGAGACGACAAATGGGTGCGCTACTTCCCGTCGGCAGCGGTCCCGATGCTGAAATCGTGGACCGGTTGAATGAGCTCTTCAGCGGCAAGGATCTGGCTACTCTTCGCAAGCACAACAAGAAAGAAAAGCTGTTTGATCCGAGCCACAGGTTGCGGCGCGTGGCGTTCCGCATCGGTGCCTATCCGAGCAAGGACTACGGGAAGGATGATGCCAAGCGGAAATGGTTCTTCTTTCTCCACCATGTGCTGCCTCAGGAGACGCAAGAGGCGATCAAGAAGATCCTGGGCGACGCGATGACCCGAACCGCGATCAAGGCGGTGAAGTTCTCGGTCGAGGAAAACAGCGTGGTGACCCATCCGCATCTGTTTCCGAGCAACAACGAGCCGCTCGCGAACTACCTGAATGGGGCCGGTACCGCCTATCTTGTCCATCTGGTCGTGCAAGGGCCGATGGATGACAGCGCCGAAGATCCGCCCGGCGACAACGACCCGGACAGCGGTGAACAGCCGATCGCCTGGCCCGAGCTTTCGCTCCGCAGGCCAACGTTCAGGCGCACCAAATCAGGCGGCGGGAAGCGCGCCGGCAAGAAGAAGGTCGTTGGCAAGAAGAAGGCAGCCAAAAAGTCGGCCAAGCGTCCGCGCAAGCGTTGACGAGGCGGTCACGGCGGTTGATTGTGGCGGCAAGGGTCGACGGATGCGTCGGCCCTTCTGTCTCCAGGTCGTCCTGAATCTGGCTGGTGGCAGCGCCTGCTGCCGGCTGCCCAAGTGTCCGCTACGGCGCCGGTCCAGCCTGTTCCGTTGCGGATGGAATGCTGCGTCCGATGCGACTTCCCTTTTTCTACGGCTGGATCATCGTCGCGGTGACCTTCGTCACCATGGCGATCGGCGTCAACGCGCGTACGGCGTTCTCGCTGTTCTATCCGCCGATCATCTCGGAATTCGGCTGGGAGCGCGGCATCACGGCGGGCGCCTTCTCGTTCGGCTTTGTCGCCTCGGCGATCGCAAGTCCGCTGATCGGCCGGTTGATGGACCGCGGCGGTCCGCGCGCGGTGATGGAGCTTGGCGTGCTCTTGATGGGCTCGGGCCTGCTGCTGGCGCCGCTGACGACGCAGCCCTGGCACCTCTATCTCACGATCGGCGTGCTGGTCGGCGCTGGCAGCGTCTGCCTCGGCTATTCCGGACAATCGTTGTTCGTGCCGAACTGGTTCCTCCGCCGCCGCGGACTTGCGATCGGGCTCGCCTTCGCGGGCGTCGGCATCGGCTCGGTGACGCTGCTGCCGTGGGTGCAGCACATGATCGAGCACACCGGCTGGCGCACCGCCTGCACCGCAATGGGGATCGTGGTGCTGGTCGTGCTGGCGCCGATCAATCTCTTGCTGCACAAGCGGCCGGAGGACATCGGCCTGCAGCCCGACGGCGATGCCGCGCCGACGGCGACGTCAGCCAGGCCGGCATCGAATATCGTCGACCCCGTGTGGGCCGGCACCGACTGGACGCTGTCGCGTGCGCTGCGCACCGCGCGGTTCTGGTGGATCGCGATCGGTTATTTCTGCGGCCTGTACATCTGGTACGCGGTGCAGGTGCATCAGACCAAATTCCTGCTCGACATCGGCTTCAGCTCCAGCGTCAGCGTCTGGGCGCTTGGCGTCGTCAGCCTGCTCGGCATTCCCGGCCAGATCTGGCTCGGGCATCTCTCCGATCGGATCGGCCGCGAATGGGTGTGGGCGATCTCCTGCTTCGGCTTCGTGATCTGCTTCGCCGCGCTCGCCGCCTTGAAATACTGGCCCAACATGACGCTGATCTATCTCATGGTCTTCACCCAGGGCGCGCTTGGTTATGGCCTGACATCCGTGATGGGACCGGTCGTGCTGGAGATCTTCCAGGGCAAGCATTACGGCAGCATCTTCGGCACCGTGATGCTGGCTGCGCTCGCCGGCGGCGCTGCAGGCCCCTGGATCACCGGCCAGCTCTATGATCTCTCGGGCAGCTATACCAGCGCCTTCCTGCTCGGGATCGCCGTCAGCCTGCTGTCGGCATTTGCGATCTGGCAGGCCGCGCCCCGCAAGGTCCGCGCCGTCGCCGGACAGATGCACAAGGCCGCAAGCGCGGCCTGACGCATCAGGCCGACGAAACGCCGATGGCGCGCTGCAGGTCGGTGATCGCGCGCAGGCAGCTGTCGGCGGGGGTGGTTTCCGGATCGATCAGGCGGTGCAGGCGGAAACCATCTTCCAGCGCCAGCACGATCGCTCCGGTCCAATCCGGATCGAGTCTGCCGTTCCGGCCGCTGTTCTTCTGCGCAGTCGTGACAATGTCGGCGATCAGCTTGCGCCGCGCGCGCAGACGTTTGGCGAGCTCGGGCCGGCGCTTCTCGGCGCGCGCCACGAACAGGATCATCTCCATGTGCAGGAGAGGGGAGCGGCCGAGCGGATCCTGCCGGCTGCGATCCATGGTGCGCAGCGCCTCGAGGAAGTCGGCCAGGTTGCTGTGCCGGGCGAGCAAGTCGAGATTGCGCCGGATCGATTGCTCGACGTGATCCTCGAGCATCGCGAAGATCAGCTCGTCCTTGCTCTTGAAGTTCGAATAGAAGGCGCCGCGGGTGAAGCCCGCCGCGGCCGCGATCGCCTCGATGCTGGCGCCGCCGATGCCCTGTTCCTCGAACACCCGCGCCGCAGCCTCGAACAGCTTCTCGCAGGTGTCGTCCCGTGTCGGTCTGGTTCGAACCCTTGACATCGGCGCATTTTAGGGCAGAATGCAACTCGATACAAGAGTGTATCGAGTTGCATTCGACAGAACCAGAACAGCCGCATCCGTGATGATGCGGTCTTGAGGATGACACCAGGGCACGCCAGCCTTTTAGGCATCGGCGTAGCGAGCGAACGAGGTCACCATGAACGAGCAAGTTCAGCCGGCGAGCGGCGAGCCGCTTTTCAATCCACTGGCGCCTGAATTCATTCGCAATCCCTATCCGTATTACGAGCGGCTGCGCCGCCTCGATCCGATGCATGTCAATGTGCACGGCGCTTTCGTCGCCAGCCGGCACGCCGAGGCGAGCCTCGTGCTGCGCGACAAGCGGTTCGGCAAGGATTTTGCCGAGCGCTCGATCCGCCGCTACGGTCCGAAGATCATGGACGAGCCGGTCTTCCGCAGCATGAGCCACTGGATGCTGCAGCAGGATCCGCCCGACCACACCCGCCTGCGTGGCCTTGTCGTCAAGGCTTTCACCGCGCGGCGGGTCGAGGACATGCGGCCGCGCATCCAGCACGTCGTCGACGAGACGTTCGACCGCATCATTCCGCAAGGCAAGATGGACCTGATCGAGGATTTCGCGTTCCGCCTGCCGGTCACCATCATCTGCGACATGCTCGGCATCCCCGAGGAACATCGCGAGGCCTTCTACAACGGTTCGCGCGATGGCGGCCGCATCCTCGAGCCGGTGCCGCTGACGCCCGAGGAAATCAAGCAGGGCAACGCCGCCAATGCGATGGCGGCGATGTATTTCCATCAGCTGTTCGAGCTGCGCCGCAAGCAGCCCGGCGACGACCTCACCACCCAGCTGGTGCAGGCCGAAGAGGACGGCCAGAAGCTCACCAACGAGGAACTGACCGGCAACATCATCCTGCTGTTCGGCGCCGGCCACGAGACGACCGTGAACCTGATCGGCAACGGCCTGCTGGCGCTGTTCCGCAACCCGGACCAACTCGCGCTGCTGAAGGCCAATCCCGGCCTGATCACCAACGCGATCGAGGAGTTTCTGCGTTACGATTCCTCGGTGCAGCTGACCGGCCGTGTCGCGCTGGAGGATATCGACGATCTCGGTGGCAAGCGCATCCCGAAGGGCGAGAGCGTGCTGTGCCTCCTGGGCTCGGCCAATCACGACGAGACTGTCTACCCCGACCACCCCGAAAGGCTCGACATCCGGCGGCCGAACGTCAAGCCGCTGTCGTTCGGCGGAGGCATCCATTTCTGTCTCGGCGCCCAGCTGGCGCGGATCGAGGCCGAGATCGCGATCTCGACACTGCTGCGCCGAATTCCCGACCTGCGGCTCGATGACGCGGAAAATCCGGAGTGGCGCCCGACCTTCGTGCTGCGCGGGCTGAAGCGGCTGCCGGCGAGCTGGTGACGTTCCCGCGGGCAGCGATCCGCGGCGAGGCCGGCACACGCACGCTTGAACGGGAAATCAACCATCTGTCCAGAGTCCCAGCAGTAAACCGGCTGTGACTTCGCCGTACTTGTCTCTATATTTGGGTTGCTCCGGCCAGAGGTTGGCAAAGGGTTCAGCATGAGGAGGCTGCCCCGGAGCTGGCTCAAAGGGAGACACCGTGCAGACGACGCTGCTCGGCCTGGCAATTGCCTTCATTCTTGCACTGGTCGCGGCGCTGGTCGGTCCATATTTCGTTGACTGGAACCAGTTCCGGCCGCAGTTCGAGGCGGAGGCGTCCAAGATCATCGGCGTGCCGATTCGCGTCGCCGGCAATCTCGACGCGCGTCTGCTGCCGGCACCCTCGCTGCGGTTGAAGACGGTCACCGTCGGCGGCGCCAACGACCTCGGCAAGATTCGGGCTGCCAATCTCGACGTCGAACTCAGCCTGAGCTCGCTGATGCGCGGCGAGTGGCGCGCGAACGAGCTCACCATCAACGGCGTGTCGCTCGATCTCGGGCTGGACCCGAAAGGGCGGATCGACTGGTCGCCGTCGAGCGGGAGCTTCAACCTCGCTTCGCTGGCGATCGACCGGCTCAACCTGACCGGCCGCATCGCGCTGCATGATGCAGCGAGCCGCAGCACGCTCGAGCTCAACGACATTGCCTTCAGTGGCGACGTCCGCTCGCTTGCCGGCGCGATCCGGGGTGACGGCAATTTCATGTTCGACGGCAACCGCTACCCGTTTCGGGTCTCCTCGGGGCAGAGCGCCGATGGCAGCGGCACTCGCCTGCACTTCAGCATCGATCCCGGGCAGCGGCCGGTGTCGGCCGATCTCGACGGCATCCTGACATTCGAGGCCCGCGCGCCGCGGTTCGAGGGCACGCTGACGCTGGCGGGTGCGCCCGGTCAGCGCGGCGGCGATGCGCCGCCATGGCGGATCGCGGCCAAGGTGAAATCGGATTATTCGGCGGCGCGGCTCGACCAGATCGACGTGAGCTATGGCGCCGAGGACCGTGCGCTGAAGCTCGCCGGCAATGGCGATCTGCGTTTCGGTGCGTCGCCGCTGCTGCGCGCCTCGCTTACGGCGCGGCAGCTCGACGGCGACAAGTTCGCCGCCAAGGATAGCAGCAATGGCAATGTCGAGCCGGTCCGCGTGCTGCCGGCGATGCGCGCGGTGTTGTCGGGTCTTCCGCAAAGCCCGATACCGGCGCAGGTGGAGCTGGCATCCGAGCAGATCATGCTCGGCGGCCGTCCATTGCAGGACATCTCGGCGGAGCTGCGATCGGATGCGAAATCATGGACGGTGCGCCGGCTGGAATTTCGCGCGCCGGGATCCACGCGGGTCTCGATGAGCGGTGCCAGCGCGCAAGCTGGAGCGGCGAACAGCTTCAAGACCGCGCTCAACATCGAATCGTCCGATCCCGACGCGCTGATGACCTGGCTGCAGGGGCGCGGCGACGCCACCTATCGCAGCCAGAGGCCGCTGCGTTTGCGCGGCGACGTCATGGTGTCACCATCGGGCTTTTCGATCGATGCGATGAAGGCGGAGATCGAAAGCGGCACGCTCGAGGGCCGCGTCGCGGTTACGTACCGCGAGGCAACCAGCGGCTCGAAGGTCGAGGCGCAGTTGAAGGCGGATCGGCTCGATCTCGACGCGACCGCGGCATTGATCCGCTCGCTGGCCGGTCCGCAAGGCGAATGGCCCGACGAGGCGCAGCTGTCGCTCGACGTCGGGCGCGCGGTCTCTTCCGGGCAGGAATTGCGGCCGCTGCTGGCGAAGGTCGCCTATAGCCCGAAGAATGTCGTGCTCGAGCGCGTCAAGATCGGCCAGCCCGACAACGTCACGCTCGACGGCAGCGGCAATTTCGACCGCGCCAATTCGACCGGCAAGCTCGCGGTCGACGCGACCGCCGCGTCGCTTGGCCGGCTGACCGCTGTGGTTCAGCCGTTCGCGCCGGCGCTGGCCGCGCGGCTTGGCGTGCTCCGCGCGGATGCCGGCCCGGTTCGCGCCAGGCTCGCGCTCGACCTCGGCAAGGGCAAGGCTGCCGACCGCGTCAGCGCGCGCGCGACGCTCGATCTCGACACGCCGCAGCTCAAGGGCAATACGGTGATTTCGGCGACGCCACAGGTGGCCGCGATCCGTGCGCTGGACTTCGATGCACTTCGCCGCCACGAGGTTGCAGCGGAGACGAAATTCTCGGCAGGCGATGGCAACGCTTTGCTGGCGCTGCTTGGGCTTGACCATGCGGTCGCAGCCGGTGCCGGTTCGACGCAATTCGAGGGCACGGCGATCGGCGCGTGGGGCGCGCCGTTGCGGCTGAAGGCAAGGCTCTGGGGCGCAGGGCTCGACGCGGATGCCGAAGGGACCGCGGAGCCTTGGACCAAGGACGGGGCCAACGCGGGCAAATCGAGCATCAGCCTCCGCGTCCGCAGCGCCGACATCAGTCCGCTGCTCAATCTGAAGCCAGCCGATCCGGTCGCAAACATCCGCCTGTCGTCGAAGCTGACGCTCGCGGGCGACAAGCTGACCTTCGACGATCTCGACAGCATCGTCGCCGGTTCACGGCTGCGCGGTCATCTGGCGCTGACGCTCGCCGATCAGAAAAGCGTCGACGGCGAAGTCGGTCTCGATCAGATCACGCTGGCGCCGATTTTCGCGGCCGCGATCGGCGCGGCCGGTCACGATGCGACGGAGCCGCTCGGCCAGGGCCTCACAAGCGCCTGGCGCGGCAAGGTCACGTTCGAAGCGCTGCATGGCCTGCTGCCGGGTGGCGCCGAACTGCAGCCGGTCAGCGGCACCATCAGGTCGGACGGGCAATCGCTGACCTTCGACGGCATCAAGGGCAAGCTCGGCGGTGGCGAGGCGACCGCCACCATCGATGCGCGACAGGGCGCCAACGGACTTGCGCTCAGCGCCAATGTGCAGCTGTCCGGCATCGACAGTTCAGCCTTGCGCTACCGCAGTCTCGCGATGCCCAAGGGGCGCGCTTCGATGCAGATGACGTTGTTGACGCAGGGCCGCAGCGCCTCGGCGTTGACCGGCGCGCTGTCCGGCAGCGGCACCGTGACGCTGGAGGGGCTGAGCCTTCCGGGCCTCGATCCGCGCGCCTTCGAGGTTGCGATCCGCGCCAGCGATTCCGGGCAGGCGACCGACGACACGCGGCTGCGGCAGATCGTCGAACCGGTGCTCGCGAGCGGCGCGCTGTCGATTGCTTCGGCGCAAATCCCCTTCAACATCCGCGACGGCCGTCTCCGGGTCGGCGCCACCACGCTCGCGGCGAACGGCGCCAATGCGATCGTATCCGGCGGCTACGACATTCCGGCCGACCAGGCCGACATCCGCGCCGCCCTGGCATCGACGCAGGTCGGCACGGCCAACAGCCGACCGGAAATCCAGCTGCTTGCCGTTGGCACGCCCGACGGATTGTCGCGCAGCATCGACATTGCGGCGCTGTCGTCGTGGCTTGCGGTGCGCGCGATCGACCGGGAGACCAAGCGGCTCGACGCCATCGAGCGCGGCGAACCGGCGCCGCCGCCGACCGAAACGGCGCTTCCGCATCCGGCCGAGCCGGCGCCGGATGCATCCAACCCGAATTCGGCAGGCGTGCCTTCCGCCAACTTGCCGGGGCCTGGTCCTGATCCGCGCCGCGTGCCGGCGAAGCCGAAGATCGTTGCGCCGCGGCCGCCGACTGTCCCGCCGGCCGCCACCGCGCCCGCCATTGCGCCGCCCGCGTCGCTTGCGAGCCAGCCGCAGCTGGCGCCGCTGCCGCCGCCGATCGAGGTCAAGCCGGCGCCCGGCGCGGCCAGGCCAAAGCCGCTGCGGCCCCCGCTGTCGCTGACGCCGCAGGTCGCCAATCCACCGCAGCGGCCGGCGATGCAGAACTAAACGCGCTTTCAAGCGAAGTGGGCACCGGTTCGCGTCAAGACAGCGCGTCAAACGAAGCGCTGGCTCATGATCGGTGCTGGAGAATATTGATCAGCTTGCCGAAGGGATCGCGGACGAAGAAGCGCCGCACGCCCCACGGCTCGTCCGCCGGTCCGTATTCGATCGCGATGCAGGCTGCCTTCATTCGGCGCAGGGCCTCGTCGAGATCGTCAACCTCAATGGAGAGATCAGGCACCGGCGTGCCGGAGCCACCTTCGGAAGCGAAGCTGATTTGAGCCTGCATTGTTTCGGATGAGCCATAAGTCGCAACCCAACCGAAATCCATCAGGGGCTCGAGGCCAAGCACGTCGCGATAAAACGACTTCGCTGCCGCTGTGTCCGGTGCGGCAACGTTCGCGACGATCCGATTGACCTTCATGCTGAGCCCGCGCAGCGGAACGACCGTCTACTGGTGGCGACGGTCGGAGACGGCCGTCAGGCCTGCTGACGCGTGTCAACCTGTTGCGGCCTGACATCCGTGGGCACCGCCGGCGTGGCGCGCGAGCGGAAGTAGTCGAGCACGAACAGCCGGATCGCGGAGGACAAATTGCCCTGCTGACGGTTGTTGTCGATCTCGCCGACCAACTCCGACAGCGTCATGTTCCGCAGACCGGAAATCTCCTTCATGCCATTCCAGAAGGCTTCTTCGAGGCTGACGCTGGTCTTGTGTCCGGCGACGACAATCGAGCGCTTGACGACGGGAGACTTCATGATGCGTCTCCATTTTCGATGCGGTGCTGATCGAGCACACGCGCGTTGCGCTCGCCGAGGAATTCGTCACGCGCTCGTTCGGATTTGGTGCGACCGAATAGCGCACGATTGGCTTCGGCCTGCTTCGCTGCTTGTTCGCGCTCACCGCGCTTCTTGAATCGTTTCAAGTTGACCACGTCGCCCATGCTCGTCGTCCTCATCGTCCCCAGAGCGGAATTGGTGATGCATCGTGACGAAAGCAAGAGCAACTGCGCTACGCGCCCGGCTCGATATCCATCCCGAATCCCCGTTTGATGCTCTGATAGCATCAAAGAATCCGTTTCGCTCTGCGAAAACTAGACGTCTGTACCATGCGCCAGCGCAGAGCTCATAGGTAACGCGCCTTAGTCTTTAGGCGTTATGATCCATAATTATATCACGCGCGCTGACCGTAATTATCCGGACAATGCGCGCTTCGCTTTAGCCCGGGTGTGTCATTTTGTCCGGCTGCACGAGGCGATCAAATTCATCCGCGGAAACAAATCCGAGCCGCAAAGCCTCTTCCTTCAGCGTCGTTCCGCGCGCATGCGCCGACTTGGCGACCTTGGCTGCGTTGTCGTAACCGATCTTCGGTGCGAGTGCGGTGACCAGCATCAGCGAGCGCTGCATCAGTTCGTTGATGCGCTTTTCGTCGGCGCGTATTCCGACAACGCAATGCTCGGTAAATGAGCGGACAACGTCAGACAGCAACTGAATGGAATTTATCATACAGTATGCCAACACAGGCTTGTACACGTTCAACTCGAAATGGCCCTGGCTGCCGGCGACGGTGATCGTGGTCTGATTGCCGAACACCTGGCAGCAGACCATGGTCATGGCTTCGCACTGGGTCGGGTTGACCTTGCCCGGCATGATCGACGAGCCCGGCTCGTTCTCGGGCAGGATCAACTCGCCGAGGCCCGAGCGCGGGCCCGAGCCGAGCAAGCGGATATCGTTGGCGATCTTGAACAGGCCGGTCGCCACCGAGTTGATCGCGCCGTGCACCAGCACATAGGCGTCGTTGGAAGCCAGCGCCTCGAACTTGTTGGCCGCGCTGGTGAACGGCAGCTTGGTGATCTTGGCGACGTGGCGCGCGAAGGTTTTCGCAAATCGCGGCTTCGAGTTGAGGCCGGTGCCGACGGCGGTGCCGCCCTGCGCGAGCGGAAACAGATCTTTCACCGCGACGCGCAGCCGCGCGATGCCGCTCTCGACCTGCGCGGCGTAGCCGGAGAATTCCTGGCCGAGCGTCAGCGGCGTCGCATCCTGGGTGTGGGTGCGCCCGATCTTGACGATCTTGGCAAACGCCTTCTCCTTGTTGCGCAACGCGCGATGCAGTTCGGTGAGTGCCGGAATCAGATCGGCGACGATGCGGCTCGCTGCGGCGATATGCATCGCGGTCGGAAACGAGTCGTTCGACGACTGACTCATGTTGACGTGATCGTTCGGATGAATCGGCTTCTTGGCGCCAAGCTCGCCGCCGAGCATCTGGTTGGCGCGGTTGGCGATCACCTCGTTCACGTTCATGTTGCTCTGCGTGCCCGAACCGGTCTGCCAGACCACCAGCGGGAAATTGTCGTCGAGCTTGCCTTCGATTACTTCCTTGGCTGCGCGGATGATGGCGCCGGCGCGGCGCGCATCGAGCTGGCCGAGCTCGCGATTGGTCTCCGCGGCCGCAAGCTTCACGATGCCGAGTGCATGGACGATCGCGATCGGCATGCGGTCGTGGCCGATCTTGAAATTCTGCCGCGAGCGTTCGGTCTGCGCGCCCCAATAGCGGTCGGCGGGAACGTCGATCGGACCGAAGCTGTCGGTCTCGCTGCGGGTCTTTGCCTTGGAGGGGATCGTCGATCGAGCCATCATGCTTTCCGTGGATGCTTGCCGTTGCGTCATCAAAACGTGGCCCGGCGCGGCAACGCGACAGCGTCCGCGTGAAGGGCACGTTCATGCAGAAGGTAGGCCGCGATGACGATTTGTCATCCCGATCCCGGCAAGCATCCTACAAGGTCGAGGCGTGATCTGCGCTTAGATTATTTCTTGCGGAAGCGGTCCAGCCGCACGACCTCGGCGCCTTCGCTGGGCTTCGCGGGCTCCTGCTCGGTCTCGGCGCTCTCGGTCTCGGCCGCTGCGTGGGCCGCAGGGGCGGGCAGGGGAGAGGCCGGTGCGGTGGCGGGAGGGGCTTCTTCGGACAATGCGTCCGAGACATCGAAGCGCAAATCGAACGGCGCGGACGGATCGAGGAAGCGCGTCACCGCGGCGAACGGCACGGTCAGCCGCTCGGGAATCCCGCCGAACGACAGGCCGACCTCGAAGCGATCCTCGGTCACCACCAGATCCCAGAACTGGTGCTGCAGGATGATGGTCATCTCCTCCGGATACTGCGCGAGCAGCCGGGGCGACAGCTTCACGCCGTCGCCGTGCGACAGGAAGGTGATGTAGAAATGATGCTCGCCCGGCAGGCCATGCTCGGCGGCGTCGGACAGCACCCGGCGCAGCACCCCGCGCAGCGCATCGCGCGCCAGCACGTCATATCGGATGTGATCGGTCGCCATGGTGATCCTGTCGCTTCGAAAATGCCCGCCGGGGCGGCGCCGGACCGTCCGACTCGCCCTTTTGCCATGCTACCCCGCCGGGAGCCGGAAATCAGCAGGGCTGGCCGCTGAAATGCGCGCGGACGCCCGATTGGGAAACAAGGGATAAAGTGGAGGCTTCTGTTGCCAGGTGCCTCCGAACCCCGCCTAGCGGAGCTTAACCCGCTAGGACTTTAAGATGGTCTTTCAAACTGCGTTACGCAGCCTGAGCAACCGGAGCAAAGTTGTCGTTGGCAACTATTGCATTGGCCCGATGTCGGCGGAACCATACCGAGAAAAAACACGCCCTTTACGCCCTCGTCGATCCTATTTCGCCCCCGCCGAAAGCCACCGCGACGGATGGGTTTTGGTGGAGGCGCCGGGTACCGCCCCCGGGTCCGAATGGTTTATTGCGACGGTCATTTATTTCCATAGCCGGCGAACCGGCACCCCCAATATAGCGGCAAAGTCTTAGAAAAACAGAGCCGATTCAGGTCCTTTCGGCTGTGAAAACCCGCCGATTTGGGGCTGGCCAAGGTCTTGGCGCTGTCCCGGCGCCGTTCTAGGTTTCGTCCATGCCCCCGGAATCTCCGCCGGTTGCCGCCCCGGCGCCGGATGCCCCCGTACCATCGCCGCCCCACCAGCCCGGCCTGCTCGAGCTGTTCCTGGCCTTTGCCAAGATGTCGCTGGCCGGCTTTGGCGGGGTTCTGGTCTGGGCCCGCCGCGCGATCGTCGAGCAGCACCGCTGGATGACCGCGGAGGAGTTCAACGAGACCTTCGCGCTGTGCCATTTCCTGCCAGGTCCGAACATCGTCAACCTGTCGGTCGTATTCGGCTCGCGCTTTCGCGGCATAGCCGGCGGGCTCGCGGCCTTCGCCGGGCTGGTCGGGCCGCCGATGGTGATCGCGACCATCCTTGCCGCGCTCTATGCCCGTTACGGCGACATCGACGTGCTGCGCCGGACGCTCGCCGGCGTCGCCTGCGCCGCGGTCGGGCTGCTGTTCGCCGTCGTCTTCAAGATGATGATGCCGCTCCTGAAGCGGCGCGATGTCACGGGCCTCGTCATTCTGGCTGCTGTTTTCGTCGCGATCGGACTGATCCGCTGGCCGCTCCAGATCGTGCTGCTGGTGGCGATCCCGCTCAGCATTGCGACGACGGTCCTGGCGCGCCGCATGGTGCGGGCATGAGCTCGGAGTCCAACCCGATCGCGGCGCTGGTCTGGACCTTCGGCCTGATGTCGCTGTTTGCGGTCGGCGGCGCCAATTCGGCGATTCCCGAAATGCACCGTGCCGCCGTCGACGTGCATCACTGGCTGACCGACAAGCAGTTCGCCGACGTATTCGCGATCTCGCAGCTCTCGCCGGGGCCGAACGTGCTGATCGTGACCTTGATAGGCTATTCTGTCGCAGGCGTCGCCGGGGCGTTGGCCGCGACGGTGGCGATGTGCGGACCGACCGCGCTGCTTGCCTATTATGTGAGCCGTTTCCTCGATCGCTCGCGCGAGGCGCGCTGGCCGGCGATGATCCAGGCGGCACTGGTTCCGCTGTCGATCGGTCTGATGGCGGCCTCCGGCCTGATCGTGGCGCAGACCTCAGACCAAAGTTGGATCGCGGTCCTGATCACCATTGTCGCGGCCGCGCTTGCTTTTGCGACGCGGATCAACCCTTTGTGGATGTTGCTGGCCGGAGGCCTTTTGGGTTTCGCTGGCGTTATCTGACGAAAATCGCTAGCAAGGCTTTCGGTCAACGCACCACAAACCAAGCCATTCAATCAAAACGGGCGGGACAGCCCTGACGGGGGAAGCGAAGTCATGAGCGATACGCCGAGCGAGGCGCCGGTCAAATCGATCTTGCCGAAATGGGTGCGCGGTCCGCAGGATTTTGTCGGCGGGCTCGCCATGATGGCGGTTGCGCTGTTTGCCTTGTGGGCCTCGAGCGATTTGCAGGGCATGCACGGATTTTCGTTCGGCGCCGGAACCGCGCCGCGCATGTTCGCCGTGCTGCTGCTGTTGCTCGGCGGTGGTGTCGCGCTGATGGGAGTTCTGCAGAATGGCCCGCATATCGCGGCCTATTCCTGGCGCGGCCCGTTGTTCGTATCCGCCGCAATCGTGTTCTTCGCATTGGCGATCCGGCCGCTCGGGCTTGTGGTCTCCGCCTTTGCCGCCTTCATGATCGCGGCGATGGGCTCGCAGGAGACGAAATTGGTCGAGGCCATCATTGTCGGCGCCTGTCTGACCCTCGGCTGCGCGCTGCTTTTCCCCTATGTGCTGGGACTTCCGATGCCGATGTTCCCGCGTTTCCTGATCCAGTGAGGGCGTGATGGAACTGTTTGCCAATCTCGCCCACGGTTTCGCGGTCGCATTCTCGCCGATCAACCTTCTGATGTGCCTGATCGGCGCACTGGTCGGCACGCTGGTCGGCGTGCTGCCGGGCATCGGCACCATCGCCACCGTCGCCATGCTGCTGCCGATCACCTTCGGCCTGCCGCCGGTCGGTGCGCTGATCATGCTCGCCGGCATCTATTACGGCGCGCAATATGGCGGCTCGACCACCTCGATCCTGGTCAATATTCCGGGCGAGGCGACCTCCGTCGTCACCGCGCTTGACGGCCACCAGATGGCCAAGCAGGGCCGCGCCGGTCCGGCTCTGGCGATCGCCGCGATCGGCTCGTTCTTCGCCGGCTGCGTCGCGACCGTGCTGATCGCCGTGCTCGGCGCGCCGCTGACCAAGCTCGCGCTGGCGTTCGGTCCGGCTGAATATTTCTCGCTGATGGTGCTCGGCCTGATCTTCGCGGTGGTGCTCGCCAAGGGCTCGGTGCTGAAGGCGATCGCGATGATCGTGTTCGGCCTGTTGCTGTCGATGGTCGGTTCCGACATCGAGACCGGCGCCTCGCGCATGGCCTTCAACATCCCCGAACTCGCCGACGGTCTCGGCTTTGCCACCGTGGCGATGGGTGTGTTCGGCTTCGCCGAGATCATCCGCAACCTCGACCACGGCGCCGAGATGAACCGCAACCTGGTGCAGCAGAAGATCACCGGTCTGATGCCGACCAGGAAGGACATCGCGGATTCCACGCCTGCGATCCTGCGCGGCACCGTGCTCGGCTCGATCCTCGGCATCCTGCCGGGCGGCGGCGCCGTGATCGCGTCGTTCGCGGCCTATACGCTGGAGAAGAAGCTGGCGAAGGATCCGAAGCGGTTCGGCCGCGGCGCGATCGAGGGCGTGGCGGCGCCGGAAAGCGCCAACAA
Organism: Bradyrhizobium sp. USDA 3315; assembly: GCF_054056795.1. NCBI lineage: Bacteria > Pseudomonadati > Pseudomonadota > Alphaproteobacteria > Hyphomicrobiales > Nitrobacteraceae > Bradyrhizobium > Bradyrhizobium sp. USDA 3315. The sequence goes on from NZ_JBSRYP010000001.1 coordinate 4,560,902, forward strand.
CGCCGCGGCGCAGACCTCGTTCATCCCGCTGCTCACGCTCGGCATCCCGCCGAACGCGGTGATGGCGCTGATGGTCGGCGCGATGACCATCCACGGCATCGTGCCGGGTCCGCAGGTGATGCAGAAGCAGCCCGATCTGGTCTGGGGCATGATCGCCTCGATGTGGATCGGCAATCTGATGCTGATCATCATCAACCTGCCGTTGGTGGGCATCTGGGTCCGTCTGCTGCGCGTGCCGTACCGCCTGATGTTCCCCTCGATCGTGGTGTTCTGCGCGATCGGCATCTACTCGGTGAACAACGCGCCGGTCGACGTCGTGCTCGCCGGCGTGTTCGGCCTGGTCGGCTATTGGCTGATCAAGCACGATTTCGAGCCGGCACCGCTGCTGCTCGGCATGGTGCTGGGCCCGCTGATGGAGGAGAACCTGCGTCGCGCGCTGTTGATCTCGCGCGGCGACTGGAGCGTGTTCGTCTCGCGGCCGCTGTCGGCGGTGCTGCTGGCGATCGCGGCCGGTCTCCTGGTGCTTGCCGTGCTGCCGACCTTGCGTGCCAAGCGCGACGAAGTGTTCGTGGAATCCGAGGGCTGAGCGAGCCGTCGGCCCTGCGTCGGCGCGCCGCAGGCGGAAGTCGAATCGACACTCGATGTCGTCCCGTGAAATGAAAATGCCGGCCGATTTGGCCGGCATTTTTATTGGTCAAACGATCACCGGGAGGAATTGAGATGATGTCCATTCGCTCGCTTGCGGGCGCATGCCTTTCGGCATTTGTCGCGCTCGGCGCATTCGCCGTACCGGCGTCTGCGCAAAATTATCCGACCCGCACCATCACCATGATCGTGCCGTTCGCAGCCGGCGGCCCGACCGACGTCATTTCGCGCATCGTCACCGCGCACATGGCGCAGACGCTGGGACAGAGCATCGTCATCGAGAACGTGGTCGGCGCCGGCGGCACCACCGCGACGACGCGCGCCGCACGTGCCGCCAATGACGGCTATACGTTGATCACAGGGCATATGGGCACGCACGCTGCCTCCGTGCCGCTCTATCCGAAGCTTGCCTACCACCCGGAAAGGGATTTCGAGCCCGTCGCGCTGCTCGCCGGCACGCCGATCCTGATCCTTGCCCGCAAGGACTTTCCGCCGAAGGACCTCAAGGAATTCGTCGCCTACGTGAAGGCCAATGCCGAGAAGGTCAACGCCGCGCATGCCGGCATCGGTTCGGTCTCGCACGCCTCCTGCGAGCTCCTGAACTCGATCCTCGGCATCAAGCCGGTCGGCGTGCCCTTCAACGGCACCGGCCCGGCCATGAATGCGCTGGTCGCCGGCCAGGTCGACTACATGTGCGACCAGATCGTCAACGCGGTGCCGCAGATCAACGCCGGCACCATTAAGGCCTATGCGGTCGCGACCCCCGAGCGCAACCCGTCGCTGCCCAATGTGCCGACCACGACGGAAGCCGGCTTGCCGGCCTTCCAGGCCCAGGCCTGGAATGCGATTTTCGCGCCGAAGGGAACTTCGCCCGCCATCATCGCCACGTTGAATGCCGCGGCCATCAAGGCGCTCGACGATGAGAATGTCCGCAAGCGCCTGCTCGACCTCGGCAGCGTGATCCCGGCACCCGCCAACCGTACGCCGGAGGCGCTCGCGACCCTCGTCAAGAACGAGATCGCGAAGTGGACGCCGGTGCTCAAGCCGGCAACTTAATCCAGTACAATCAAGTGGATAGGATAGGGGCGGGACGCGAGTTCCGCCCCTTGTCGTTTGGCGCGGAGTGCTCACTTTTCAGGGTATAATCGGTGTGTTCAGCCGAATCAGCGTGCCGACCGGCGGCCTTGGTCGCTACATTGGCCGTTCTCTCGAAAGCCCGAAACAGACGCCATGAACCAGTATCACGACCTGCTCGAACGCATCCTCGCCGACGGCGCCGAGAAGCACGACCGCACCGGCACCGGGACGCTGTCGATCTTCGGTCATCAGATGCGTTTCAACCTCGCGGCCGGCTTCCCGATGCTGACCACCAAGCGGCTGCCGCTGAAGGCGATCGTGCACGAGCTGCTCTGGTTCCTCGCCGGCGACACCAACATCAAATATCTCAACGACAACGGCGTCACGATCTGGGACGAATGGGCCGACGCCAACGGAGACCTCGGTCCGGTGTACGGCTCGCAATGGCGGTCGTGGCCCGCGCCGGATGGCCGTAGCATCGACCAGATCGCTGGCGTGGTCGAGATGATCAAGCGCAATCCGGATTCGCGGCGGCTGATCGTCAGCGCCTGGAATCCGGCCGAGGTCGACAAGATGGCGCTGCCGCCGTGCCATTGCCTGTTCCAGTTCTATGTCGCGAACGGCAAATTGTCCTGTCAGCTCTATCAGCGCTCGGGCGACGTCTTCCTCGGCGTGCCCTTCAATATCGCCTCCTATGCGTTGCTCACCATGATGGTCGCGCAGGTGACCGGGCTCAAGCCCGGCGATTTCGTGCACTCGCTCGGCGACGCGCACCTCTACTCGAACCATCTCGAGCAGGCGCGCCTGCAACTGACGCGGCCGACGCGGCCGTTGCCGACGATGGTGATCAATCCGGACGTGAAGGATATCTTCGAGTTCCGCTACGAGGACTTCAAACTCGAAGGTTACGACCCGCATCCGCACATCAAGGCCGAGGTGGCGGTATAAGTTGCGGTCCGAGGGATTGAATGTCGCTGACGATCCGCCGCGCGCGGCCCGATGAGGCCGGACTGGTGTTCTCGCTGGTCCGCGAACTCGCCGAATACGAAAAGCTTCTGCATGAGGTTCACGCCAGCGAGGCCGATATCGCCGAGGCGCTGTTCGGCGCCAACCCACAGCTCTATTGCGACATCGCGGAATGGAACGGCGAGCCTGCCGGCTTCGCGGTCTGGTTCGTCAACTTCTCGACCTTCGCCGGCCGTCACGGCATCTATCTCGAAGACCTCTTCGTGCGTCCGGCGCTGCGCGGCAAAGGCATCGGCAAGGCGCTGCTCGTGCATCTGGCGAAGCAATGCCTCGCCAATGGCTGGTCGCGCCTGCAATGGGCGGTGCTCGACTGGAACGCGCCGTCGATTGCATTCTACAAGTCGCTCGGCGCCGAGATGATGGACGAATGGACGATTTGCCGCGTCTCCGGCGAGGCGCTGTCGGCTCTCGCGGAAGGGGCGCGCTGATGGAGATCGTGCTCGTCGTTGCGGTCGCCGAGAACGGCGTGATCGGGAGCGACAACGCCATTCCGTGGCGGCTGAAATCCGACCAGCAGCGTTTCAAGGCGATTACGTTGAACAAGCCCGTCGTGATGGGACGCAAGACCTTCGAATCCCTGCGCAGGCCGCTGCCGGGCCGCACCAACATCGTGGTGACGCGCGATCCCAACTACCGCGCGCGCGGCGCCATCGTCACGACGTCGTTTGACAACGCCCGCGCCATTGCGCTTGGCGACGCGCTGCGGCGTTTCGCCACTGAGATTGCCGTCATCGGTGGCGCGGAAATCTACGCGCAATGGATGGGCACCGCCGATCGCCTTGAGATCACCGAGGTCCATGCCCGGCCGGACGGCGACACGCGGTTCGATAAAATCGATGCGCAGCTATGGGACGAGGTGGCGCGCGTGCGAAATCCGGCAGGCCCGGACGACAGTGCCGACTTCTCCTATGTGACATATCGTCGGCGCGGCCGGGGTTAACCAATGTTTGCATTGACAATTATGCCCCGGCGCATAGCTCGTCCGGCCAGGAAGCTTGCGTTGTAAGGGCCCTAGCGGTCCCCTATAACCGGGCCGGACATTCGAGGCCGGGCGTCCCGTCCGGACTTGCCGAGGAGATGTTTGATGCCGTGGAAAAATCAAGGCGGGGGGCCCTGGGGCTCGGGTCCGAAAGGGCCATGGGGCACCGGTCCGCAGTCAGCCGGGCCAAGGCCGCCAGATCTTGAGGATCTGCTGCGGCGCGGCCAGGACCGCCTGCAGCAGTGGCTGCCCGGCGGGCATTTCAGCGGCATGGGCGTCGCGCTGGTGCTGGTCGCCGCGCTGGCGATCTGGTTCGCGACCGGCATCTTCCGCGTGCAGTCTGAAGAGCTCGGCGTCGTGCTGCGCTTCGGCAAGTATGTCCGGGATGCGCAGCCGGGCCTGCGCTATCACCTGCCATATCCGATTGAGACAGTGCTGCTGCCGAAAGCGCTGCGCGTCAACACGATCTCGATCGGCATGACGCTGATCGACGATCCCGCTCGCCGCGGCCGCACCATGCGCGACGTGCCGGAAGAGAGCCTGATGCTGACCGGCGACGAGAACATCGTCGACGTCGACTTCACGGTGTTGTGGCGCATCAAGCCGGGTGGGGCCGGCGCCTATCTGTTCAATATCCAGAATCCCGAAGGCACCGTGAAGGCGGTTGCCGAAAGCGCGATGCGTGAGGTGATCGGCCGCTCGCAGATCCAGCCGATCCTGACCGGGGCGCGCAACGTCACCGAGCAGAGCGTCCAGGAGCTGATGCAGAGGACGCTCGATACCTACAACGCGGGCATCCAGATCACGCAGGTGCAGATGCAGAAGGTCGATCCGCCGGCGCAGGTGATCGACGCATTCCGCGACGTGCAGGCGGCGCGCGCCGACCTCGAGCGCAAGCAGAACGAGGCACAGACCTACGCCAACCGGATCGTGCCGGAAGCGCGCGGTCGTTCCGCGCAGATCCTGCAGGCCGCCGAAGGCTACAAGGAGCAGGCGGTCGCCGACGCCAAGGGCCAGAGCGCACGCTTCCTGAAAGTCTATGAAGAGTACAAGAAGGCACCCGACGTGACGCGCGAGCGCATCTATCTGGAGACCATGGAAAAAGTGCTCGGCGGCTCCGAGAAGCTGGTTTATGACGGCGGCCCGGGCCAGAACATCGTGCCCTACCTTCCGCTCGGCGAACTGACGCCGCGGCGTCCGGCGGCACCGGCCACGACCGGCCAGCAGCAGGGAGCCACCCGATGAGGTCCCCCGTCACCGGCATTGTGTTCCTGATCATCCTCTTCATTGTGCTCGCCGTCGGCTACAGCTCGGTGTTCACCGTGCAGCAGACCGAGCAGACCATTGTCTTGCGGTTCGGCGAGCCGGTCGACATCGTCACCGAGCCCGGCCTGCACTTCAAGGCGCCGTGGAATTCGGTGATCAACGTCGACAAGCGCATCCTCGATCTGGAAAACCCGTCGCAGGAGGTGATCGCCTCCGACCAGAAGCGGCTCGTGGTGGACGCCTTCGCGCGCTATCGCATCAAGAATGCATTGCGCTACTACACCAGCGTCGGCTCGATCCAGGCCGCCAATCTGCAGCTGACCACGCTGCTGAACGCAGCGCTGCGCCGCGTGCTCGGCGAGGTCAACTTCATCACCGTGGTGCGTGACGATCGCGAGAAGCTGATGCAGCGGATCCGCGAGCAGCTCGACAGGGAAGCGGACGGATACGGCATCGAGGTTGTCGACGTCCGCATCCGCCGTGCCGACCTGCCGGAGCAGAACAGCCAGGCCGTCTACAACCGGATGAAGACCGAACGTGAGCGCGAGGCGGCCGAGTTCCGTGCCCAGGGCGACCAGAAGGCGCAGGAAATCCGCTCGAAGGCCGACCGCGAAGCGACCGTGATCGTCGCCGAGGCGAACTCGGCCGCGGATCAGACCCGCGGTGCCGGCGACGCCGAGCGCAACCGCCTGTTCGCCGAAGCCTATGGCAAGGACAAGGACTTCTTCGCATTCTATCGCTCGATGACGGCGTATGAGAACGGCCTGCGTTCCAGCGACACGCGTTTCCTGTTGCGGCCGGACTCGGAATTCTTCAGATACTTCGGCGGTGCAAGCGGCAAGTTGCCTGAGGCGGCCGCCGCGCCGAAGCAGTAACGTCACGACTTGAACATCAGGACTTGGCGGCGATGCGGATGACGCTTCGCCGCCGACCAAAAACAACAAGCATCGAGCGGGAGGCTGCCATCCGATGAAGTCCATAGCGTTCGGCGACTTCCTCATCGGGTTGGGAATCCTGTTCGTGCTCGAAGGCATCCTGTTCGCGGCAAGCCCCGCCTGGATGCGCCGGGCGATGAAGAGCGCGCTGGCGACGCCCGACAATATCCTGCGCATCGTCGGTATCGGCTCGGCGGTCGCCGGGCTTGTGCTGATCTGGGTGGTGCGAAGATAGTCGCCGTTCCGGAGCATGCGAAGCATGACCGCTAATGCGCGATTGCGCATCGGGGAACCTCGAGATTCCCCAAGGCGCGCAATTGCGTCCCCGGGGTTCAGCCCTGTCGGGCTGCCCCGGAATGACAAGCAAGACTGAACATAATCGTGAGCCTCTCGCAGCCGGTTTTTCGCCGAAATGTCCGGGTGAGATGCTTGCGCCGTATGCCCGTTCGGGCGCACTCTGTAACTAGCGCATTTGAACCCGTTTGCCTCTGGAGAAACTCCTACATGACCGCTGCCAGACCAGCCCTGAGCCGCCGCTTCCGCATGATGGGAGCCGCGATCTCGATCGGTGCTGCGAGCATGCTGAGCTCCGTGCCGGCGTTCGCACGCGGTCCTGAAGGCATCGCCGACATCGCCGAGAAGGTGATCGACGCCGTCGTCAACATCTCGACGTCGCAGACCGTCGAGGCCAAGGACCGGACGATGCCGCAGCTGCCGCCGGGCTCGCCGTTTGAGGAATTCTTCGACGACTTCTTCAAGAACCGCCGCGGGCCGCCTGGCAAGGGCGGCGACAAGAGCGGTGAGTTCCAGCCGCGCAAGACCAACTCGCTCGGCTCGGGCTTCATCGTCGACACCGCGGGCATCGTCGTCACCAACAACCACGTCATCGCCGACGCCGACGAGATCAACGTCATCCTCAACGACGGCACCAAGATCAAGGCCGAGCTGGTCGGCGTCGACAAGAAAACCGACCTCGCGGTCCTGAAATTCAAGCCGCCGAAGCCGCTCACCGCGGTCAAGTTCGGCGACAGCGACAAGATACGGCTCGGCGACTGGGTGGTCGCGATCGGCAACCCGTTCAGCCTCGGCGGCACGGTGACCGCGGGCATCGTCTCGGCCAAGAACCGCGACATCAGCCAGGGCCCGTATGACAGCTACATCCAGACCGACGCCGCCATCAACCGCGGCAATTCCGGCGGTCCGCTGTTCAACCTCGATGGCGAGGTGATCGGCGTCAACACGCTGATCATCTCGCCGACCGGCGGTTCGATCGGCCTCGGCTTCGCGGTGCCGTCGAAGACCGTGGCCGGCGTCGTCGACCAGTTGCAGAAATTCGGCGAGCTGCGCCGCGGCTGGCTCGGCGTGCGCATCCAGCAGGTCACCGACGAGATCGCAGACAGCCTCAACATCAAGCCGGCGCGCGGCGCGCTGGTTGCCGGCGTCGACGACAAGGGGCCGGCCAAGCCGGCGGGCATCGAACCCGGCGACGTCGTCGTCAAGTTCGACGGCAAGGACGTCAAGGATCCGAAGGATCTGTCGCGCATCGTTGCCGACACGGCGGTCGGCAAGGAAGTCGACGTCGTCGTCATCCGCAAGGGCAATGAGGAGACCCGCAAGGTCACGCTCGGCCGGCTCGAGGACAACGAGAAGGTTCAGCAGGTCAACGCCAAGTCGAAGGACGACACCGCCGAGAAGCCGGTGACCCAGAAGGCGCTCGGTCTCGACCTCGCGGCGCTGAGCAAGGACCTGCGCACCAAGTACAAGATCAAGGACAGCGTGAAGGGCGTCGTCGTTACCGGCGTTGACGGCAATTCCGATGCCGCCGAGAAGCGGCTGTCGGCGGGCGATGTCATCGTCGAGGTGGCGCAGGAGGCGGTGTCGAGCGCCGCTGACATCAAGAAGCGCGTCGATCAACTCAAGAAGGACGGCAAGAAGTCGGTGCTGCTGCTGGTCTCGAACGGCGACGGCGAACTGCGCTTCGTCGCGCTCGGCGTGCAGTAACATTCACATACGTCATTCCGGGGCGGTCCGCAGGACCGAACCCGGAATCTCGAGATTCCGGGTTCGATGCTTCGCATCGCCCCGGAATGACGGTTTGCTACCCCGCCACGAACTCATCCCGCCGGTAGCCTTGCGCGTACAGCAGCGCGGTGAGATCGCCGTGGTCGATCCGGACCGCGGCCGCGGCCGCGACCGCCGGCTTGGCGTGATAGGCTACGCCGAGGCCCGCAGCCTGGATCATGCCGAGATCGTTGGCGCCGTCGCCCACCACAAGGGTGTCGATCTCGTCGAGATCGAAGGACTCGGTGAGCTCGATCAAGGTGGCGAGCTTGGTGGCGCGGCCGAGGATCGGCTCGACCACCTCACCGGTCAGCTTGCCGTCCACGACCTGCAACTGGTTGGCGCGGTTTTCCTGAAAGCCGACCTTCGCCGCGACCACCTTGGTGAACAAGGTGAAGCCGCCCGAGATCAGGCAGGTATAGGCGCCGTGCGCGCGCATGGTCATGACCAGTTCGCGGCCGCCCGGCGTCAGCGTGATGCGCTTGTCGAGCACCTCGTCGACCACGCTGACCGGCAGTCCCTTGAGCAGCGCCACCCGCTCGCGCAGCGCGGACTCGAACTCGATCTCGCCGCGCATGGCACGCTCGGTGATCGCAGCGACATGGGCCTTGAGCCCGGCGAAGTCGGCGAGCTCGTCGATGCACTCCTGGCCGATCATGGTGGAATCCATGTCGGCCAGAAAAAGCTTCTTGCGCCGGGCGATCCGAGGCTGCACGACGATGTCGATCGGCAGGTCGCCGCGGGCCTGGCGAACGCGTTCCTCGATTGTCTTGATACCGTCCCTGCTGCTGTCCTCGCTCTCGAACGGAATGTCGGCGGCGACTTCGTTGAACAGCCACTGCGCCGGGCCGGGTGAGGGCAGCAGGGCCCGCGCACCGTCGACGATGGTGGAGTCGAGCGCGGGGGTTGCAGGATTGCAGATCAGCGTGGCAACGAGGGACATGCAGGCGCATTCGGGATTGTTGAACAAGGCAGTGCTTATCGCAGGGCCGACCGCCAGCGGCAAGTCGGCGCTGGCGCTCGAACTCGCGCAGCGGACCGGCGGGGTCGTGATCAACACCGACTCCATGCAGGTCTATCGTGACCTCCGGATCATCACCGCGCGGCCGACCGCAGGCGAAGAGGTGCTGGTTCCGCACCGGCTCTATGGCCATGTCGACGCCGGCGTGAATTTCTCCGCCGGCGCCTGGGTGGCCGATGCGGCGAAGGTGCTCGGCGAGGCGCGTGCGCAGGGACGGCTGCCGATCTTCATCGGCGGCTCGGGCCTCTATTTCAAGGCGCTGACGCGCGGCTTGTCGGCGGTGCCGCCGATCCCGGCCGATGTGCGCGACGGCGTGCGCGCACGGCTCGAGCAGCTCGGCGTCGAGGCGCTGCATGCCGAGCTTGCAGCGCGCGATCCGGTGTCGGCCGAGCGGCTGAAGCCGCGCGACCGCACCCGCATCGCGCGCGCGCTCGAGGTGGTCGAGGCCACCGGCCGCCCGCTGCCGGACTGGCATCGCGAGGGCCTGCCGCCACTGCTGCCGCCGGGCGATTTTCATGCGCTGTTTCTCGCGCCGGAGCGCGAGAGGCTCTATGCACGGATCGACGCCCGGTTCGGTGTCATGCTCGATACCGGCGCGCTCGACGAGGTCGCGGCGCTGGCGGCGCGTGGGCTAGATCCGCTGCTGCCGGCGATGAAGGCCCATGGGGTGCCGGCGCTGATCCGGCACCTGAGGGGAGAGATCAGCCGCGAGGAGGCGGCCGAGATCGGCCAGGCCGACACCCGCCATTATGCGAAGCGCCAGTTCACCTGGTTTCGCCATCAGCTCCCGGAATTCGCCTGGGTGGTGCCGGAAGCTGGCGGGGAATGGCTGGAGAGTCGGGTCCCGTAGCCCGGACCGGCGCTCCCGCACGCCCGTCAGCCATGCGCGTTCGCCTGCGCAAAAACACTCGCCGAACGAGCGGAACCCCGGTAGAGTACGGAAATCGCGAAAGTGCTTGCCTTGCCTTGACATTCAGGCTTTGGCCGCTATGTTCGCGCAACCTTTGGGAAGACTGGGTCGTATCGTGCGCAACATTATTACCAAACTGCTTATCGCCGTCGTACCCAGGCACACCGCCGGGGATGGCTAGCGGCCATCCAAATTCGGGCGGTGTGCATGGGGCCTCTAGGGCCCCTTTTTATTGCCCGAAGCCGAACTGACGAGAACTGACAAAAGCCGCGCAAAAACAAGCGCATCCGGAGCGAACCATGACCGACAAGAGCCACGATCCCAATCAGATGACCGGCGCCGCGATGATCGTGCGCGCGCTCATCGATCACGGCGTGCAGCATGTCTTCGGCTATCCCGGCGGTGCGGTGCTTCCGATCTACGACGAGATCTTCCAGCAGAGCGAGGTCGAGCACATCCTGGTCCGTCACGAGCAGGGCGCCGGCCATGCCGCCGAAGGCTATGCCCGCTCGACCGGCAAGCCCGGCGTGGTGCTGGTGACGTCGGGCCCCGGCGCCACCAACATGGTGACGCCGCTGACCGACGCGCTGATGGATTCGATCCCGCTGGTCTGCATCACCGGCCAGGTGCCGACCCATCTGATCGGCAACGACGCCTTCCAGGAGTGCGATACGGTCGGCATCACGCGGCCCGCCACCAAGCACAATTGGCTGGTCCGCGATGTCAATGACCTCGCCAGGGTGCTGCACGAGGCCTTCTATGTCGCCACCACCGGCCGGCCCGGCCCGGTCGTGGTCGACGTGCCGAAGGACGTGCAGTTCGCGACCGGCACCTATCATCCGCCGCGCAAGTCGGACGTGCACATCTCTTACACGCCGCGCGTCAAGGGCGACGCGACCCAGATCCGCAAGGCGGTGGCGCTGCTCGCCAATGCCAAACGTCCCGTGATCTATTCCGGCGGCGGCGTGATCAATTCGGGTCCTGAGGCCTCGAAACTGCTGCGCCAGTTGGTGGAGGCGACCGGCTTCCCGATCACCTCGACCCTGATGGGGCTGGGCGCCTATCCCGCTTCGGGCCCGAACTGGCTCGGCATGCTGGGCATGCACGGCACCTACGAAGCCAACATGACGATGCATGATTGCGACGTCATGCTGTGCGTCGGCGCGCGCTTCGACGACCGCATCACCGGCCGTACCGACGCCTTCTCGCCGGGCTCGAAGAAGATCCACATCGACATCGACCCGTCCTCGATCAACAAGAACATCCGCGTCGACGTGCCGATCATCGGCGACGCCGGCAACGTGCTCGGCGATTTGCTGCAGGTGTTCAAGGCAGAAGCCAAGAAGCCGGACATCAAGTCGTGGTGGCAGCAGATCGCGCAATGGCGCGCGCGCAACTCGCTGTCCTACCGCAAGAACAACGATATCATCCTGCCGCAATACGCGATCCAGCGCCTGTTCGAGCTGACCCGCGGCAAGGACACCTACATCACGACCGAGGTCGGTCAGCACCAGATGTGGGCCGCGCAGTTCTTCGGCTTCGAGGAGCCGCACCGCTGGATGACCTCGGGCGGTCTCGGCACCATGGGCTACGGCCTGCCGGCCGCGGTCGGTGTGCAGGTGGCGCATCCGGACAGCCTGGTGATCGACATCGCCGGCGACGCTTCGGTGCAGATGACGATCCAGGAGATGTCGACGGCGGTCCAGTTCGAGCTGCCGATCAAGATCTTCATCCTGAACAACCAGTACATGGGCATGGTTCGGCAATGGCAGCAGCTGCTGCACGGCAACCGCCTGTCGCACTCGTATTCCGAGGCGCTGCCCGACTTCGTCAAGCTCGCCGACGCCTATGGCTGCGTCGGCCTGCAGGCGACCAAGCCGTCCGATCTCGACGGCGCGATCAAGGAGATGATCTCGATCAAGCGCCCGGTGCTGTTCGACTGCCGCGTCGCCGCGCTGGAGAATTGCTTCCCGATGATCCCGTCGGGCAAGGCGCATAACGAGATGCTGCTGCCGGAAGAGGCGACCGATGAGGCCACCGCGAAGGCCTTCTCCGGTGGCAAGGCGCTGGTGTGATGATGGATCGGCGTGGAGCACTCTCTTTTCACCTCGCCCCGCTTGCGGGGAGAGGTCGGATTGCGCGCAAGCGCAATCCGGCTGAGGGGGAGTCTCCGCGAATCCGTCTCTCACCATTGCTCTGGAAGCAGCCCCTCACCCCAACCCTCTCCCCGCAAAGAGCGGGGAGAGGGAACTTATCGCGCGCTCGAATGGAGGGCGGCTCCCATGTTTGACCTCAACGAGCTCGAGCGTGCACACCGGATCGTCGGCACCGCGGTGCCGGCGACGCCGGCGCACGCCTGGCCGCTGCTGGCCGAGCGGCTCGGCACCGAGGTCGTGGTCAAGCATGAGAACCACACGCCGACCGGCGCCTTCAAGGTGCGTGGCGGCCTGGTCTATCTCGAACGGCTGAAGCGCGAGCGGCCCGACGTTCCCGGCATCATCTCGGCGACGCGCGGCAATCATGGCCAGAGCCTGGCGTTCGCGGCAGGGCGTCAGGGCGTGTCGGCGACGATCTACGTGCCGCGCGGCAACTCGGTCGAAAAGAACCGCGCCATGTACGCGTTCGGGGCCGAGCTCGTCGAGCACGGCGACGACTTCCAGGCCGCGCGCGAAGAGGCCGAGCGCCGCGCCCAATTCGCCGGCCTGCACATGGTGCCGTCGTTCCACCCGGACCTCGTGCTGGGTGTCGCGACCTACGCGCTCGAACTGTTCCGTACCGCGCCCGATCTCGACATTCTCTACGTGCCGATCGGGCAGGGCTCCGGCATCTGCGGCTGCATCATGGCGCGCGACCTGCTCGGGCTGAAGACCGAGATCGTCGGCGTGCAGTCGACCGAGGCGCCGTCCTACGCGCTGTCGTTTGCGGCCGGAAAGATCGTCACCACCGAGACTAGCAACACCCTTGCCGACGGCATGGCGACGCGGATTCCGGACGCGGATGCGTTCGCGCTGATCCGCAAGGGCGCCTCGCGCATCGTGCAGGTCAGCGACGACGAGGTCGGGCAGGCGATCCGCGCCTACTGGACCGATACCCACAATCTCGCCGAGGGCGCGGGCGCTGCGGCGCTCGCGGCCGCGCTGCAGGAAAAGAGCAGGCTCGCCGGCAAGCGGGTCGGCCTGATCCTGAGCGGCGGCAATATCGATTTCGATCTGTTCCGGACCTGGATCGGAACGGATGCTGCGCCGGCCGCCGAGCGGGCGGTGGCGTGAACAGAATGTAAGGGGACGACCATGAACCAGCCCGCATCCGCCTACTTCCTCGAAGAGCGTCACGATCCCAACGAGACGCACACTTTGTCCGTGCTCGTGCAGAACGAGCCCGGCGTGCTCGCGCGCGTGATCGGCCTGTTCTCCGGCCGCGGCTACAACATCGAGAGTCTCACCGTCTCGGAGACCGAGAGCCAGAAACATCTCTCGCGGATCACGATCGTCACCACCGGCACGCCGATGGTGATCCAGCAGATCAAGCATCAGCTCGACCGCATGATCCCGGTCTACCGCGTCGTCGACATGACGCTGACCGGCAGCTCGATCGAGCGCGAGCTTGCGATGGTCAAGGTGCGGGGCGGTGGCGATCACCGCGTCGAGGCGCTGCGGCTGGCGGATGCGTTCCGCGCCCGGGTGATCGACGCCACGACCGAGAGCTTCGTGTTCGAGATCACGGGCAATTCGTCCAAGATCAGTCAGTTCATCGACCTGATGCGTCCGCTGGGCCTGGTCGAGGTGTCACGAACCGGGGTGGCCGCGATCACGCGCGGGCCGGAAGGGATGTGAGGCATGTTGGCGCGCGACTGGTACTACACGCAACGGCGGCAGGTCGGTCTCGATACCGCGGTGGCCTCGATCTATGACGTCAGCGAGGACAGCGATGTCCGTGCCCGCCAGGCGCTGACCATGCTCGGCGTCAAGCCGGGCTGGCGGATCGCCGATATCGGCTGCGGCAACGGCGTGCTGGCCACCGAGGCGGCATTGATGGGCGCCGAGGTCGACGCCATCGACATCTCGCCGGCGATGATCGGGCTTGCCGAGATCTATGCGCGCGACCGCAAGGCGAAGATCCGGACCCAGCCGGCCGGCCTGCTGTCGTTCGCCTACCAACCGAATTCCTACGACCTCATCGTCAGCGAGTTCACGCTGCACCATCTGCCGGACTTCTGGAAGGCGGTGGCGCTGTCGCGAATCTTCAACGCGTTGAAGCCCGGCGCGAACTTCTACCTGCGCGACATGGTGTTCGTCGGCATGCCCGACGGTGTCGATCGCGATGTCGAAGGATGGGCCGACTTCTCGATCAAGAATCACGGCTTCGAGCGCGAAAGCGTGATCACCCATATGCGCGACGAATACTCGACCTTCGGCTGGGTGATGGAGCGCATGCTGACCGAGACCGGTTTCACGCTGGTCTCCGTCGACTACCACGCGCCCCTGCACGGCACCTATCTGCTGCGCAAACCGAAGCCCGACGAACAGATCTAGATCCCGACCGAAACGGAAGCAAAAGAAGAACAACAATGAAGCCGGCCGATGTTGGCATCGCCGTCATGGTCGCGGTGATCTGGGGGCTTGCGTTCGTCGCAAGCCGGATCGCGCTCGATGAGTTCTCGCCGGAGCTGATGACGACGCTGCGCTTCGCCATCGCCGCGCTGCCGTGCCTGTTCCTGCGCAAGCCCGGCGTTTCCTGGCCGCTTCTGATCGCGATCAGCTCAACGCTGTTCCTCGGCCAGTTCCTCGCACAGGCCTTTGCGATCGCGCATGGCGTTCCCGTCGGGCTTTCCAGCGTGATCGTGCAGAGCCAGGCGCTTTTCACCATCGCCTTCGCCGCCCTGGCCTTCGGGGAAATCCCGACACGGAGCCAGGCAATCGGCATCGCGATCGCCGCGCTCGGCCTGCTGATGATCTGCGGGACGGTCGGCTACGACTTCAGCGTCGCCGCGTTTGCGATCATCATGATCTGCCCGATCAGCTTCGCGATCGGCAATCTTCTCCTGCGGCAGGCGAACGGCGCGCCGATGTTCGATCTGTTCGCCTGGCTGTGCCTGTCCGCCGCGGTGCCGCTTGCAGTGCTGACCTTGATCACCAACGGGCCGCAGCCGACCTGGCATGCGCTGACCCACATGTCGCTGACCGGGCTCGTCTGCATGCTCTGCCTCGGCGGCATCTCGACCAGCATCGCCTATTGGCTGTGGGGCCGGCTGCTGCGGGATTATCCGGCGGCGCAGGTGGTGCCGTTTGCGCTGCTGGTGCCGTTCGTCGGCTCCGCCGCGTCGAGCATCGTGTTCGGCGAGACATTCGGGCCGCTGCGGCTGGCCGGCATGGTCACCGTGATCGCCGGCATCGCCGTGATGCTGCTGTCGAAGCGGCCAAAAGCTCTGCCGAAAGTCGTGTGAGGGCACCATGTCGAATTCGCTGCTGTTTGCCTTTGTCGTGTTCGCCGTCGTGATGTTCTTCACGCCCGGCCCCAACAACATCATGCTGCTGTCGTCGGGGCTGACCTACGGCTTCCGCCGCACGGTGCCCCATATCGCCGGCATCACCGTCGGCTTCGCCTTCATGGTCGGCGCGGTCGGCGTCGGGCTGGGGACCGTCTTCATCGCCTATCCGGTGCTGCGGACGATCCTGAAATATGGCGGCGTCGCCTACCTGATCTATCTCGCCGTCGTCATCGCCATGGCCGAGCCGCCCTCGGCGGACGAGGACGACAGGGGCGGCCGCGGCCCGATGACGTTCTGGGGCGCCGCCATGTTCCAGTGGATCAATGCCAAGGGCTGGGTGATGGTGATCGGCACCATCACGGCCTATGCGGCGATTGCCGCCTTTCCCTGGAACATCGCGATCCAGGTCGGCCTGAGCCTGATCCTGGGGACGGTGTCCTGCGTCGTCTGGGCGCTGTTCGGGACCGCCTTGCGGCCGATCCTGACCTCGCCGCGGGCGATCCGCGCCTTCAATGTGGTGATGGCCATCCTGCTGCTGGCCTCGCTCTACCCGGTCTTCATGGACGCATGATGCCGCACCGCGCCATGCGAGATGAGGGTTTCCCCTGAGGGGGAAAATGCTCTAGACAACGCCGGAAATTCGCGGGCGCCCGGCGGTTCTGACCTTCCGAAAGCCTGATTCATCGGCCGATTTTGGCCCCCTTTCAAACGAGGAAACCACGATGCGAGTTTACTACGATCGCGATGCCGACCTGAACCTGATCAAGGGCAAGAAGGTCGCCATCGTCGGCTACGGCAGCCAGGGCCACGCCCACGCTCTGAACCTGAAGGATTCCGGCGTCAAGGAAGTGGCGATTGCGCTGCGCAAGGGTTCGGCGTCGGCCAAGAAGGCCGAGAACGCCGGCTTCAAGGTGATGGAAGTCGCCGAAGCCGCCAAGTGGGCCGACCTCGTCATGATGCTGACCCCGGACGAGCTGCAGGGTGACATCTATCGCGAGCACCTGCACGACAACATGAAGAAGGGCGCGGCGCTCGTGTTCGCCCACGGCCTCAACGTGCACTTCAACCTGCTCGATCCGCGCGCCGACCTCGACGTGCTGATGATCGCGCCGAAGGGCCCCGGCCACACCGTGCGCTCGGAATACCAGCGCGGCGGCGGCGTGCCCTGCCTGATCGCGATCGCCAAGGATTCGTCGGGCAACGCCCATGACCTCGGCCTCAGCTATGCCTCGGCGATCGGCGGCGGCCGCGCCGGCATCATCGAGACCACCTTCAAGGAAGAGTGCGAGACCGACCTGTTCGGCGAGCAGGTGGTGCTCTGCGGCGGCTTGGTCGAGCTGATCAAGGGCGGCTACGAGACGCTCGTCGAGGCCGGCTACGCGCCCGAGATGGCCTATTTCGAGTGCCTGCACGAAGTGAAGTTGATCGTCGACCTGATCTATGAAGGCGGCATCGCCAACATGAACTACTCGATCTCCAACACCGCCGAATACGGCGAGTACGTCACCGGTCCGCGCATCGTCACGGCCGAGACCAAGGCGGAGATGAAGCGCGTGCTCGCCGATATCCAGGGCGGCAAGTTTGCCCGCGACTGGATGCTGGAGAACAAGGTCAACCAGACCTCGTTCAAGGCCACCCGCGCCAAGCTCGCCGCGCATCCGATCGAGGAAGTCGGTGCCAAGCTGCGCGACATGATGCCCTGGATCAAGAAGGGCGCGCTGGTCGACAAGAGCAAGAACTAACAGGCGAGGCCTGTCATTCTGGGACGGTCCGCAGGACCGAGCCCGGAATCTCGAGATTCCGGGTTCGCCTCTTCGAGGCGCCCCGGAATGACGCTGTGATGAAAAAGGGTGGGCGCGTTGCCCACCCTTTTTCTTTGTCGCAGAGGCGCAGCGGCCGCTAGCCGGCCGCCATCGGCTGCTTCTCGATCCTGTTGTGCAGCTGCCAGAACCGCACCGTGCGCTGCGCGGTTTCCAGCGAGAGCCGGCGGTAATCGCGCTGCGCGATCTCGAGCGTCGCATTGTCGAGCGGCAACGGCAGCGGCCGCTTGCGCAGGATGCTTTCGACCGTCGGCCAGTTGAGCCGCGCCGAGCGGCACGGGATCAGGATCAGGTCGGAGCGAAGGCCGAGCATCAGCCGTTCGATCATCGCGATCGGCATGTCGTTGAGCACGGCGAGCGCGACCGTGACCTCGTCGAGCTTGCCCTCTTCGGCGAATTTGTAGACGGCCGCATCGTCGAGCTCGTTCAGCTGCTTCATCAGCTTGACCAGCTCTTCGGCGATGCCGTAGTTGCGGCGCGGCGCCGCGGCCTCTTCCTGGGCGATGTCGTTCAGCACCTGGCTGATCTCCTCGCGCGCCCTGGGCGACGCGATCGAGAGCAGGCGGGCGCGCACAGTATCCTTGGCGCGCTGCAGCAGGTCGCGCAGCAGCTTGGCCGGAATGTCGATGCGCAGCCCGAGGATCTCGACCAACTCGTCGTCGCCTTCGGCGCGGGCGACGATGCTGGAATAGCCGTTGTCGGAGAACTGCGCGCCGGCGTTCTTGGCGAGACGCCGGATCACCTTGTCCTCGCCGCGGTTGATGATCACGTCGGTGACGGAAGGCGGCAGGTTTTCCCGCGCGGAGATTGCGAACAGGTGGTCCTGGCCCTTGCTGCTCGCGATCTCGCGCAGGGCGTCGTTCGAGAGGCGGCTGGAGTGGGTCAGTACGTCGCCGGCGACGCTGATGTCGTCGTCCCAGGCGAGGTGCTGGATCACCTCGAACGGCGCATAGTCGAGCGGTGCGAGCCGCTTGCTGAGCTCGGCCCGCGCACGCGTCTCGACGCGCGCGACCAAGAGGCAGAGCACGTCGTCGAACACCTTGACCTGTTCATCGTTGAGGCGGTCGCCGTCGTTCAGGAACAGATCGGTGACCTGCCGCAGCGTCTGCACGCGCTTGGCTGATGTCCCGTCCCGGACCGCATCCTCGAGTTCGGCGATAATCGATTGTGACGCCTGTTGCGCCATCGATGGGCAACCTTGTTTTTGTTGAATGACACCTGTTTGCGCACCATGCGGGGCGCGGTCTTACACCTGCGTTAAGGTGGAACACGGTGCAAATACGGTGTGCGTCGCATCCTTAACAGGCTGCGACCGGACTCGATTCAATGCGCGCTTTCGGCTTGGCGGAAGCTGATGCCCGTGCATTTTAAGAGATCGTTTAGGACGATAGGCGCCGCGCGACGGAAAAGATGTCGATCGACGCGGCACGTCCGCGCAATTGCGTCGAGCCGAGCGGCTCGACGACTAAATCCCGATCCGGCGGCAGCAGGCGCAGCAGGTCGCCCGATACCAGCAGCGGACGGCCGGCCTCCTTGCAATGCGCCTGCAGCCGCGCCGTGACGTTCACGGTGTCGCCGAAATAGGCGATCTGTCGCCGCGAGTCCCCGCATTCCGCGGTGACGACCGGACCGGCATGCATCCCGGCTCGAAACGCGGGCACCACGCCGAACTCCTTGCGATATTGATCGGCCCGCTTGGCGAGGCGATCCTCGATCGCGAACACGCAATCGAGATACCGCCGCGATCGCCCGTCGGCATTGGCCGACCAGGTCACGATCACTTCGTCGCCGACATAGGCGTGGACTTCGCCGCCGTGCGACACGATCGGCTCGTCGATGTCGAAGAAGAAGCGCGTCAGCAATTCCTGCACGCGCAGCTCGCCCATCGACTCCGCTAGCGTCGTCGAGCCGACCAGGTCGAGGAACAGCAGCACGCGCTCCTCGCGCACCGGCTGCCGATAGCGTCCGAGCACGATGCTGAGCAGCGTGTGCCCGCCGATCATCCGGACCAGCTCGTAGATCGTCGTGATCGGGATCGACAGCAGCAGGCCGACGCCAATGATCTTCAGGAAGGTTTCGCGCATCCACTTGGCTTCGAGCCCATGCCCGTAAAGCACGATTTCCAGCACGATCGCGGCGGCCGCAACGGTGACGGCGAGGATCACAGAGCGGCCGATCAGCTCGACGATGAGTGATTGCCGTCGCAGCCAGCCACCACGTGCGGCCAGATAGAGATGCGTCGCCCAGACGATCACCGTGAGGGCTGCGCCGTCGAGGGCGCTGCGCAGATAGTTCGCGACGGAAGCCTCGTCGGACTCGTCGAAGGCGTAGCGAAACAGCCCGCCGACCAGCAGGCCGACCACGCCCAGAATGATCGCAGGCATCACGGCGCGACGCATGGTCCCCTCCATGCATATGAAATATCCTGCGCGGACCGGGAAGGCCAGCCGCGGCGCGGCCGGCGGTGGACGGGATGCATCGCGGCGGCACTCATGTATGCTGCGACGACAGGATCGATCGAACAGGGAAAGTGGCATGACATCGGCTGTCACCACTGGCGCGTGCAGGCTCATGGCCGTTCTGGCGGCTGTCTCCATCGCTTTCACCGCGCCGGTTACCCGCGCCGGCGATCAGAGCGTTGGCGAGCCATCCTGCGACGGCGGCACCTACCAGATGGTCGAATGCCTCAAGGCCAAGACCGCGCAGTGGGACAAGCGGATGAACGTCGCCTACCAGAAGGCGTCGAAGGATGCCGCCGACGACAAGCAGCGCGAACAGCTGCGCACCGCGCAGCTGCTATGGATCCAGTATCGTGACGCCAACTGCCTGTATTACGACCTCGGCGAGGGCACTATCGCCCGGCTCGATGCCGGTGAATGCATGCGCAGCATGACCGAAGCCCGCGCTAAGGAACTGGAGAATCTTGGCCATCAGTGAGCCATCTTCCGGAGTCAGGACCGAGGTCATGACTGATGGAAAGAGCCAGGACGAATTGACCCAGCTTGCGGATGAGGCGTTGCGCGCCCAGCCCGGCTGTGAGACCGCGCGCGTGCCGGCGATCGCCGGGCTGCCCGATGCGCAGATCGGACGCAACTGGGAGATTCCGAACGTCGTGCTCGGCGACAGCCTGATCAGCGACGTCGACCGCGCGGTGCTATCGGTTCATCGCCAGCTCGGCCGCAAGTTTCACCTCGTGTGAGGCGACTTGATCTCAGCTCGCCTGCGCCTGACGTGGCGCGGGCCGGCCGGCCATGCTGATCATCCTGAGCGCGAACACCGCAGCGAGCGGCACGAGGAATAGCGCGTAGAGCGGCATCTCGGGAATCCGCTTGCCGAACGAGACCATGAACTGCAGCAGCAGATAATAGCCGCCGATCAGATGCAGCCTGCGCCAGGCGCGCGGGCCGAGCAGTGCAGCCGTGCGATCGAACGAAGTCGCGGTCAGCGCGATGATGGCGAGATAGCCGATACCGCCGAAGACGTAGGAGACGATCGAGGTCGCGGCCGCAAAGCCGGGCGGATCGAGCATCGCGAAGGCGGCGATCGCGACCGCATGGATGGCGTGCGAGGCCGCGAAGGTGAAGCCCAAATAACGGCGGTTGCGGCGCTGCCAGTGCGTCCAGGCGTTCGGCCACAGCCGCGCCAGCGCCGCCGCCGAGAAGGCGAGGCAGAAGAACAAGAGCGAGGTCCGCGCCGTGAAGCGGATCACCATCCGCACGCCCTCGACCTCGAACTGCCGCATCGCGGCGATCCAGATCGAAAGTCCGATCAAGGTGAGGGTGAGCAGGCCAAACAGCCGCCAGCCCTCGAACCAGTTGCGACGCGTCGCCATATCCGCCTCCCGTTTTATGTAATCACCAGTTACATTTCGGCCCCACGCGCGGTCAATCTGTGTAATCATCGCTTACATTCACAAGCGGGTGATGCTAGAGGTGCGCCATGCGCCGCCCCGCCAAAAGCCCGCCCACCGGCCGCCGGCCCGCCAAGCCGCGTCCGGCCGCGACGCGGGCGCAGGCGGCGAGGCCGTACCACCACGGCGACCTCCGCCGGGTCCTTATCGATGCCGCCATGCAACTGGTCGGCGAGGGCGGCCCGGAGGCGGTCAGCGTGCGCGAGGCCGCGCGCCGGGCCGGGGTCTCGCCGGGCGCGCCGTTCCGGCATTTCCCGAGCCGGGACGCGCTGATGAATGCGGTGGCGGAGGAGGCGCAACGCCGCTTTCGCGCCGAGATCGAGGCGGCGTTGGCCGAGGCGCCGCCAGGCGATCCGCTCGGCCGCTTCCGCCATCTCGGGATCGCCTATCTGCGCTGGGCGATGAAGAACCCGACCCATTTCGAGATCATCTCCAGCCGCCGCTTCTTCGACCACGACCGCTCGGCCGCCGTCTCCGGCGACAATGCCGAGTTGATCGGCCTGACCGAGCGCACGCTGGCGGAGGCATTTTCAGCTGGCCAACTCGGGACGCGCGACCTCAGGCAGGTCCAGATCGCCGGCCGCGCGCTGGTCTATGGCTTCGCGCGGATGCACATCGACGGTCATTTGCCGCGCTGGGGTGTCGGCGATGCGGAGGTCGAGCAGATGGCTGCCGACATCGTCGATCTCTTCATCGCGGGTATCGCGAGCCACGCCGCGCCGGCCGCAAAAGTTTAAGGCGCGCGCACTGCCTGCCGCGGCCAGGCTTGGGCAGGCAAATTCATTGCGCGTTCATAACGATTCAATTACGGTTTTGTGACGCGGCCCAGACACCGGCTGTGCCGCATGCCTCCTGGCCGTTGCCAGTCAAGGCGGTGGCATTGCGCCGGGTTGTATTGCGTCCCGCCCATGGCGCCCGCGCCTCAGCAGAACTCCTCCGTTGCCGCACTGGCCGGCGGTCTTGCCGCGCTTGGCATCTGGCGGTTGATGGCGGTCGCGGCACCGCATTTCGGCGCGCTGATTCTGATGCTGCGCACCGAGACCGATTTCGGCTCGCGGCTTTGCTTCCTGCTCACCTGGGGAATCCTGAACTTCCTGTTCATCGCGCTGCTGCGCCGGCCGGCGCTGTCGGGCGCGCTGTCGCTGACACTGGTCGTGGTCTTGGTGCTGCTGTCGCGCTTCAAGCACGACGTGGTGCAGATGACCGCGAACTTCGTCGACCTGATGGTGATCGACCGCGACACCGCGGCGTTCCTGCTGACGATCTTCCCGAGCCTGCGCTGGTCGATCATCGGCGCCGGCCTCGTCACGCTGCCCCTGATGTACGCGCTGTGGTGGCTCGATCCGTTCCGCATTCGCCGGCTGCCGGCTGCGGCGGCCTGCCTCGCCTGCACCGCGGCGCTCTCGGGTTATGCCTTCGCCTGGCCGGATGAAGCCTGGCGCGGCTATTACGACGACGGCTACCTCTCGAAGTTCGCGCGCTCCGGCGTCACGGCCGTGTCCGATTTCGTCGCCTACGGCTTTATGGAGTCGGATCCGACCGCGAGCGATCAGCTCAAGATGCCCCTGGTCGATGCCTGTCATCCCGCCGGGCGGCGGCCGAACATCATCATGATCCATGATGAATCGAGTTTCGACATCCGCGCCGCCTCCGGCGTCAAGGTGCCGCCGGGCTATGGCAGCCAGTTCAAGTCCTACGACGGCGTCGCGCGCAAATTCCTTGCCGAGAGCAATGGCGGGCCGAGCTGGTTCACCGAGTACAACGTGCTTGCGGGATTGTCCTCGCGCTCGTTCGGCCGGTTCTCCTATTTCGTCACCCGCATCGCATCGGGGCGCGTGGAGCGCGGCCTGCCGTTGGCGCTGCGCCGCTGCGGCTACGACACGCTCTCGCTCTATCCCGCATTCGGCGCCTTCATGAGCGCGCGCAACTTCCAGACCACGACCGGCATCCAGCGCTTCTACGACGCGCATGACCTGCATGCGAAGGATGTCGAGCCCGACAGCTTCTTCTACGACAAGGCGCTGAAGCTGATGGCCGAGCAGAAGACGTCAGGCACGCCGCTGTTCGCCTTCGTCTATCTCGCCGCCAATCATTTCCCCTGGGAAACCAAATTCCGTCCCGAGTTGCTGCCGTCGTGGAAGCGGCCGGGCAATACGCCCGCGGTCGACGAATATCTGCGCCGGCAGGCGATGAGCGCTGGCGACTATGCCGGCTTCGTCGCGGCGCTGAAGAAGAAGTTTCCGGCGCAGCCTTTCCTGATCGTGCGTTACGGCGATCATCAGCCGGAATTCTCGCCGCAGCTGCTCGATCCCGATCTCGACGAGGCCGGCATCGGCAAGAAGCTGATGGATTACGATCCGCGTTACTATGCGACCTACTATGCGATCGACGCCGTCAACTTCGAACCCGTGAAGAGCCCGGCGGTGATGGACACGATCGACGCCGCCTATCTGCCGCTGGTGATTCAGGAAGCCGCGGGCATTCCGCTCGATCCGTCGTTCGAGGAGCAGAAGGCGATCATGCTTCGCTGCAACGGCGCATTCTATTCCTGCAAGGACGGCGCAGAAGCACGCCGCTTCAATCGCCTGTTGATCGACGCGGGGATCATCAAGGGACTTTGAGCATGCTTCGCGGCCTTCGGGCTAAGGCGGAAGCAATCCATTGTCGCCAACCGCAACTGCGCTGCGAGCTCCTCGTGACAACCGCTCCGCACATCACAGCGATCGCATCGTGAACTAGACTAACGTCGGTAGACGAAGGTCGTCGCGCGAAACCGCGCGCATTACTCATTTGTAATTACGCCGCCGAGATTTCGTCACGATTGTTGCGATTATCTGTCGCGCCGCTGCCACGGTGTTCATCAGCGCAGCGTCAAGTCAGCCAATCCCGCCCTTCTTGCAGGAGTGTTTGCCCATGCGAGCGCTCGATGTTGCGCGCCTTGTCGCCGCCTTCGGACTTGCTATCCCCCTTGCCGTTCCCTCAGCCTCCGCCGCGGAGCCGCCGCACGATATCAAGGGGCTCTACTTGATGACGGACTATCCGGCCGTCACCATCAGGCCCGGCACCACCTCCAACATCTCGCTGCGTCTGCAGAATTACGATCTCGGCCCGCAGCGCTACAAGCTATCGGTCGGGGGCGTGCCGAGTGGCTGGACTGCGACGCTGCTCGGCGGCGGCCAGCCGGTCGCGGCCGCGATGCCGGCGCCCGACTCCAGCGTGCCGCTGCAGCTCCGGCTCGACGTGCCAGCCAACGCTTCGCTCGCCGAGCAAACCCTGACGGTGAAGGCCGAAGGGCAGGGCAGCGAGGCGACGTTGCCGATCGTGGTCGCGCTCGCCAAGGAGTTGCCGGCAAAGCTGACGGTGACGTCGAAACTTCCCGAATTGCGCGGCAGCCCGAAATCGAATTTCGAATACACGCTGACCATCAAGAACGACAGCGGCCGCAACCTGGTCGCAAGCTTCGCCGCGGCGGCGCCGCAAAACTTCGAGACCTCGTTCACCGAGGCCTATGGCACACAGGAATTGTCGTCGATCCCGATCGATGCCGGGCAATCCAAGGACATCAAGCTCAAGGTGCGGCCGCCGAGCGCGATCGATGCCGGGCATTTCCCGGTCAAGGTCACCGTCAACGCCGAGGATGCGTCGGCGCAGACCGAGGTGGCACTCGACGTCGCGGGCCAGCCGCAGCTTCAGCTCTCCGGCCGTGACGGGCTGCTGAGCGCGCGTGCGGTCGCCGCCGAGCAGAGCACGATCCCGGTCGTGGTCACCAATAGTGGCACTGCGCCGGCCGACAACATCGAGCTCGCCGCGACGGCGCCGAGCGGCTGGAAGGTCACGTTCCAGCCCGCCAAGATCGAGCGTCTGGTACCCGGCAAGGACACTGAGGTTCAGGCGCTGGTGACGCCGAGCGACAAGTCGCTCGCCGGCGACTACCAGCTCGCGATGCGCGCTACCTCGCGCGGCGAGACGGCGTCGAGCCAGTTCCGCGTCACGGTGAGCACTTCCACCGTCTGGGGCATGGCCGGCGCCGGGGTGATCGGCGTCGCGCTGCTGTTGATGCTGGGTGCGGTTGCGAGGTTCGGACGGCGATGAGCGAGCAGCGGAACAACAGTGCTGCAACACGGCCCGACACCGTCATCGCGGCACGCGATCTCACCAAGCGCTACGGCAAGACCAGCGTCGTCGACGCCATCAATTTCGACATCGCCAAGGGCGAGGTGTTCGGGCTGCTCGGCCCGAACGGCGCCGGCAAGACCACGACCATCCTGATGATGCTCGGGCTCACCGAGATCTCGGCCGGCCGGGTCAGCGTGCTCGGCTTCGATCCCGCGCGGCAGCCGTTGCAGGTCAAGCGGCGGGTCGGCTATCTGCCCGACGCTGTCGGCTTCTACGACCACCTGACTGCGGTGGAGAACCTCGCTTACGCCGCCAAGTTGATGGGCCTATCGATGGCCGAACGCTCGCGGCGGATCGCGGCGGCGCTCACCCGCGTGCGTCTGCTCGACGTCGCCGACAGGCGCGTCGCGACGTTTTCGCGCGGCATGCGGCAGCGGCTCGGGCTCGCCGAGATCATCGTCAAACGCGCCGAGATCGCCATCCTCGACGAGCCGACCACGGGTCTCGACCCGCAGGCGACGATTGAATTTCTCGACCTGATCAGGGAGTTGAAGGCTGAGGGCGTTACCGTGCTGCTGTCGTCGCACATGCTCGACCAAGTGCAGCGCGTCTGCGATCGCGTCGCGCTGTTCCGGGCCGGGAAGATCGCGATGATGGGTTCGGTGGCCGAGCTCTCGGTCCAGGTGCTGGGCGCTGGCTTCGTCGTCGAGGTCGAGGCCGACGGCGCGGGCATTGCGCGGCGGCTCGCGGCGATCCCGGGCGTCGGCAATGTCGAGACGCTCGCCGATGACCGCTTCCGCATGACCGCCGACCGCGACGTCCGGGCCGATGCCGCGCGCGCGGTGGTCGCGGCCAACGGCGCGTTGCGGCGGCTCTCGGTCGACGAGCCGAGCCTCGAGGCGATCTACGCCCATTATTTCCAGGCCACCCCGTCAGGAGGCGTGCGCGATGCGGCGTGAAGGTTCAGCATTCCAGGGCGTCGGTGCCGTCCTCGTCAAGGAGCTGTCGGACAACATCTCGAGCGTCCGCATGCTGATGCTCGAGCTTCTGATCGTGCTGACCGCGATGGCGGCGCTCTATGAGGCGATCGTCGCGCTCCGCCAGAACACCGCGGAGGATCCACTCCTGCTGTTGCGGCTGTTCACGGTGAGCCAGGCGCCGCTGCCGTCCTTTGTCGCCATCCTCGGCTTCCTGATTCCGCTAATGGCGATCGGGCTCGGCTTCGACCTGATCAACAGCGAGCACAACCGGCGCACGCTGTCGCGGATTCTGGCGCAGCCGATCTATCGCGACGCGCTGCTGCTCGGCAAATATCTCGCCGGGCTCGCGACCATCGTGATCAGCCTCACCGCGCTGTGGCTGCTGGTGATCGGCCTCGGCCTGATCTTCCTCGGCGTTCCGCCGGGCGGCGAGGAGATCGCTCGCTCGCTGGCCTTCCTCGTGATCGCGATCTTCTATGCAGGGGTCTGGCTGTCGCTCGCGATGCTGCTCTCGATCGTGTTCCGCTCGCCGGCGACCGCGGCATTGGTGGTGCTCGGCATCTGGTTGTTCCTGACCGTGTTGTGGCCAATGCTGGCGCCCGCGATCGCCCAGGCCATCGTGCCGCCCGATCCGCGCTTCGCCGCGCTCGGCCTCGATACGCCGGGCACGGCGATCTGGACCCAGCTGCTGCAGCGCTTCTCGCCCAATGATCTGTTTGGCGAGGCGATGCTGGCGGTGCTGTCGCCGACCACGCGCACGCTCGGCCCAATGTTCCTCGACCAGATCCGCGGCGCGGTGATGGGGGCCCCGTTGCCGTTCGGCCAGAGCGTGATGATCGCCTGGCCGCAGACGGTCGGCCTGATCGCCTGCACCATCGTGCTGTTCGTCGCCGGCTACGTCCTGTTCCAGCGCCAGGAGGTCAGGGCCTGAGGCGCAGAGCGCGGCCGTTCAGTGGGGCCCAATCTTGTCCCACAGCCAGCGCGCCACGGCGTCGGGCGACGATGATGCGTCATTGCCCGACGCGCGCAAATTCGCCTCGCGCATCCCGGCGATATCGATCTTGCCGAGCAGCGGCCGCAGCGCCGCCTTGAGCGTCTCGTCGTCGCGCCGCTTTGGCGACAGCAGCACGATGGCGTCATAGGGCGGGATGGCGTGCCTGTTGTCCTCGAGCGTGACAAGATCGTATTTCGCGATCAGCCCGTCGCTGGTGTAGCCCGCGATCACGTCGACCTCGCCGGAGGCGACCGCCGCATACATGAAATCCGGCTGCATCTGACGCTGGGCGCGGAACGTCAGCCCATAAGCCTTCTGGATGCCGGCCCATTCCGGCCGCGAGAAGAATTCATAGTCGCCGGCGATCGACATCGTCGCGGCGCGTGACGCGACGTCGGCGATCGAATGGATGCCGAGCTCTTCGGCGCGCTTCCTCGGCATCACCAGCGTATAGGCATTCTCGAAACCGAGCTCGCCGAACAGCGTGATGTCTTGCTTCGCCAGCGTTGTCTGCAATTCGCCCAACAGCTCGGCGCGGGGCTTGATGTCGGTGTGGTGGAACTGGTTGGCCCACAACGTTCCGGAATAGTCGACATAGACATCGATATCGCCGGCCGCGAGCGCGTCGAAGATCACGTTGGAGCCGAGGCCGGCGCGGGTCGTGGCCGGAAGGCCGGCCGCCCGTAGCCGCTGCGCGATCAACGCCGACAGCACATATTGCTCGGTAAACGTCTTGGCGCCGACCACGATGCCCGCATGCGGGCGCGCGATCGCGGGCACCAGCGTCGTCGCGATCAGGGCGGCGATACCGAGCCCGCCGAGCGCCGTCCGGATGCGGCTGCGATTGCGCAGGCCGTTCTCGATCAGCGCCAGCAATTGGTCAACCACAAGCGCGAGCACGGCCGCAGCGAAACAGCCGAACAGCACGAACACCCAGTTCTGGGTCTGCAATCCCGCGAAGATGTAGTTGCCGAGGCTGGTCTGGCCGATCGGCGTCGACAAGGTGGCGGTGCCGATTACCCATACCGCCGCGGTGCGGATCCCGGCCATCATCACCGGCAGCGCCAGCGGCAGCTCGACCATGGTGAGCGATTGCCGCGGCGTCATGCCGACGCCCTGGGCGGCTTCCAGCACCGCCGGATCGACCCCGGACAGACCGGTGATGGTGTTGCGCAACACCGGCAGCATCGAATAGAGCGCGAGCGCCAGCACGGCGGGCAGGAAGCCGAAGGCGGAGAAGCTGAAGCCGAGCCACGCCGCGGTCAACGCGGCGAGCGCCAGCAGCAGCGGATAGAACAATGCGAGCAGCGCGAGACCGGGCACGGTCTGCACGATGCTGGCAAGCCCGAGCAACGTCGTGCGCAGCACCGGCCGGTTACGCGCGATGATCGCAAGCGGCAGGCTGATCAGGAGCCCGAGCGCCAGCGCGGCGACGCTGACCCGCACATGATTGCCGAGATAGTCGGGCAGATGGGAAAGCGCCTCGCTCCAGCGCGGATCGGCTGATAGAGTCATGCCGTGTCGCCCCGCGGCAGCAAAGCGCCCAGGCGTTCAGCCTGCCGCCGCGGCGTGTGCATCAGTTCACCGACATAGCCATCGGTGCTGGCCGAGAGTTCCGCCGGCGTGCCCTGGGCCAGCAGCCTGCCGCCGCGCATCACCGCGACACGATCGGCCAGCAGCAACGCCTCGGTCATGTCGTGGGTGATCATGACCGTGGTCAGGCCGAGCTCGCGGTGCAGCGTTCGATAATCGTCGCCGAGCGCGTCGCGGGTGAGGGGATCAAGCGCGCCGAACGGCTCGTCCATCAACACGATGCGCGGCTTCGCAGCCAGCGCACGCGCGACGCCTATGCGTTGACGCTGGCCGCCGGAGAGTTCGTGCGGCAAACGCTCGCGATATTGTGAGTTGTCGAGCCGCACAAGGTCGAGCAGTTCATCGACCCGCGCCGAGATTTCCGCCTGCGTCCAGCCGAGCAGATGTGGCGTGATGCCGATGTTGTCGGCGACGGACAGATGCGGAAACAGCCCACCGCTCTGGAAGACATAGCCGATGCGGCGCCGCAGCAGGATCGGGTCGATGCGGCTCACATCCTCACCCTCGACCGCGATCCGGCCGTGGTCGGCTTCGATCAGGCGATTGGCGAGCCTGAGCAGCGTCGTCTTGCCGGAGCCCGAGCCGCCGACAATCGCCAGGAATTCACCCTCGGCCACGTCAAGCGAGACGTCGTCGACCGCCACCACGCGACCACTGTCAAAACTCTTGCCGACATGCGCATAGGCAATCAGCGGCGTTGCGGGCATTCCAGGGCGACCTCATGTCTCACCGTCGTTAACGACAGTGATAGCCCATAAATTGGACTTTGACTCGAGGCGCGGGCGCCTGCGCGGTGGTTTCGCAGGCTGTTCCGGTCGAAGCGGATCAGCCCCGTCCGGGGCTGTGAGCACACATCACACTTCGTTCTTGGGTACGTACTTGCCCATGATGCATTTATAGCTCTGCAGGTGCCATTCGTGATACGGCCCCTTGGCGAGCCAATCGGCGATGCCGATCTGCGCATTCACTGCGCAGGCGCCCATGGTGATGCCGGATTGGTCACTCGTGGTGACGACCTTTTCCATGCAGAGTTGAGCATTGCAGAGGATGGCGACGAGCGTAACGAGCATGACGGCCTTTATCAGTGGGGTTAACCCGGTCTGACCCGAATCATGCAGGGTTCATGCCACTATCAGCAGCTCTGGCGTCGCAGCCGACAAGACCGGGAAAGTACGGCCGGAGCGAATCGTCACGGCCGTCAGCGCGTAGCCGCACGCCCGTAGATACGCTATAGTCGCTGCCCAACTACGGCGTGAGATCGGGGCAAGCGAGGAACGTTGCGCGGTCGGGGGCTGCATCGATGATGACGTTACCTGAGTTGGCGGCAGGTGCTTTGGAGAAGTTTCTCGCCACGCATGTCAGCCGCACCTTCGGCGCTTCGCAGGCGCGCTTCGGCGAGCTCCTGCCGGCCGCCGCGCGCATCGCGCTGGAATGCATCGGCAACAGCGACGCGCTCTACCACAATGTCGAGCACACCATGCTGGTCACGCTCGCCGGGCATGACATCATCCGCGGCCGCGCGCTGCACACCCACGTCACCGCCGAGGATTACACCCACACCATCATCGCCTGCCTGACTCACGACATCGGCTATGTGCGCGGTCTTTTGAAAGGCGATGGACCCGATGGCTACGTCATCGATGCCTCCGGCAAGAAGGTGGTGCTGCCGCGTGGCTCGTCGGATGCCGGCCTGATGCCGTATCATGTCGACCGCTCGAAGCTGTATGTGCTCGACAGGCTCGAGGCCGTCCTTCCACTCGATCGCGAGCGCGTCGCGCGCAACATCGAGGGTACGCGGTTTCCGGCGCCCGAAGGCCAGCAATATGACGATGAGGCGTCGATCGTCCGGGCGGCCGATTTCATCGGTCAGCTCGGCGATCCCAACTATATCAGGAAGGCCAACGCGCTCTATCACGAGTTCGAGGAGGTCGGCATCAACCGCCAGCTCGGCTATGAGTCGCCGGCCGATATCGTCGACCGCTATCCGCAATTCTACTGGAACATGGTTGCGCCGCACATTCAAGGCGCCATCAACTGCCTGAACATGACGGCAAGCGGCCGCCAGTGGATCGCGAACCTCTATAGCAACGTGTTCCGCGCCGAGCGCGAGGTGACGCTGTCCGGCCCGCAAATCTGACGCCGCGGCCTTTCAGCACGGATTGTGCTGCGTTCCCCAGCCGTTCGCGTGGTGTCCACATTTAGGCCTGCTTCGTCGTTGCACAGTCCATAGAAATCAGCGACCTTGCGCCATGGACCCCTCCAGCGACCGTGTTTTCGACCCTTTCAGCATGATCTCCCGTTTCGCTCAATTGATTGCGGCTGCCGTTCTCTGCTGGCCGGCGCTGGCCGTTGCCGCCGGTCCGGTCTACGACGTCGATCTGTACGCGTTGATGTCCGGCACCTGCCGCAACGTGACCGTTGCGGGCCGCAGCTACACCTGCAAGGCAGTCGCTTACTTCCACACCCTGCGCGGCCGTTCCGAATTCACCGTGGTACTCGACGATCCCGCCGACAAGAGCCACATCATCTCGTTCTCCGGCGAGAGCACCGAGCGCACCCAGGACAATCTGTTCGAGCTCGCGGTTGACCGCATGTTGCTGAAGTCCAGCGACCGCCCGCGGGTGGATGGTCTGCCGGTGCCGCTGGTCGAGATGTCGACGGGCTCATGCCGTCAGGTCGGAAGCTTCATCACGCGGCAGGTGTCCACCATCACCTGCGCCGCCACCGACCAGAACGGCAAGAAATACGAGCTGAGCTTCGAGTCGGACGGCTCGCCGATGACGTTGCGGCGGTTGCGGCAATCGACGCTGCCGTCCGAACGGCAGCGGGCGCGCCAGATCGCGCAGCTCGAATGCCGTCTCAAGGCGCGCGCCGCGCAAGTGCTGCCGCGGGACACGACGGCCTTCATGATTCGCTGCCTCGGAGAGGGCGACGGCAAGCCGGCCGACGAACAGCGATAGCCACGCGCCCGGCGATCCGGACCAGGCTTGAGGAGAATTCGATGCGCTTGAAATTCATCATCGTCGCCGCCCTCGGCGCTGGTCTCGCCGAGCCCGCCGCCGCGCAAATGTACGATCCGAACTATCCGGTGTGCCTGGAAGTCTATGGCGGCAGGCTGACGCCCGAGTATATCGATTGCAGCTACACGTCGCTTCCGCAGTGTCAGGCGACGGCCTCGGGGCGCTCCGCGACGTGTTCGGTCAATCCGTTCTACAAAGGTCCGAAAAAGCCGCCAAAGCAACGGGGGCAGCGACAACGCCAATCCGCCAACTAGCGCGCTCAGGCTTGCCGCCTGCCGTTGCTCAAGACTGTATGGCCGTCGTGTCCCCAGTGCGGTTGACTAACTCCGGCAGTTGTGAGGAAACGGTCCGAGCAATAAGGAGAATCCGATGCGCCTGAAACTTTTCGCGATCGCTGCGTTCGCGGTTGCGCTGGCCCGACCTGCCGCCGGACAGGCCTATGATCCGAACTATCCGGTCTGTTTGCATCTCTACAACGGGCCGATGGCCGGAGACCACATCGATTGCAGCTACACCTCGATCCCGCAGTGTCAGGCGACCGCATCGGGTCTCTCTGCGATGTGCATCGTCAATCCCTTCTTCGCTCCTCCGCCACCACCCCCGGAACGTCCGGTGCGCCGCGGACGCCATCCCGTTCAGTGAGGCGGGCCCGCGAAACTCGTCCCGTCAAAGCGGCACACGCAAGGCATCGTAGGTGAACAGCCAATCATAGCGCTCGCGCACCCGGTCCGGCTGCCATTCGCGCGAGACATAGGCGTCGGCGCCTTCGGCGTCGGCAAGCGCGGGATTATGGAAGCGCCTGGCATTCTCGGCCGACTTCACCACGATCGCGTTCGTCCGCGTCAGCCGTGCGGTCTGGTAGCGCTGCAGCGCTTCCTCGGGCGGGAAGCCTTCAAGACAGCGCGCCAGCACCATGCCGTCCTCGATCGCCATGTTGGCGCCCTGGGCCAGGAACGGCAGCGTCGGATGCGCGGCGTCGCCAAGCAGGCAGGCGCGCCCGACGACGAAGCGATCGAGCGGGTCGCGGCCGAGCAGCGCCCATTTGTAGGGAATATCGAGGCTCGCGATAATGGTGTGGATCTGCGGATTCCATCCGGCAAAGGCTCCGCTGCAGGCCTCGCGCGTGCCGCGTTCGGTCCACGATTCGACCGACCAGCTCTCACCCTCGAAGATACCGACGAAGTTCAACAACTCGCTGCGGCGAACCGGATAGGTGATGACGTGGCCGCCCGGGCCGATCCAGTTGGTGCCGACGTCGCGCCTGAGCGGTGACGGTAGCCGTTCCATCGGCACCAGTCCGCGCCAGGCGGCCACGCCCGAAAAGAACGGCTTGGTGTCGCCGCCGATCTGCCGGCGAATTGCGGAGTGCACGCCGTCGGCGCCGACCACGACGTCGCCGCGCCGACGCTCGCCGTTGGCAAAGTCCAGCCAGATGCCGTCGCCGTCCTGGTCAAATCCGGTGCAGCGGCTGCCGAGATGCAGCCGCCCCGGCGCCCGAACCGTGAATGCGTCGACCAGCACGCGGTGAAAGTCGCCGCGATGCACCATCCAGTAGGGCGCGCCATAGATCGCGCGCGAGGAGGCGCCGAGGTCGAACAGTTTCCAGGTCCGCCCGGTGCTGAACAGCCTGATCTCCTTGCCCGAGGGCTCGCAGGCGATGGCCTGCATCTCCTGCTCGAGGCCGAGCGCGATGAGGACGCTGGTGCCGTTGGCGCTGAGCTGGACACCGGCGCCGAGCTCGCGCAGCTCGGACGCCTGCTCGAAGATCTCGACTTCGATGCCACGCTGCAGCAGCGACAATCCGGCGACGAGACCGCCGATCCCGGCGCCGGCAATCAGGACCTTTGGCTTGCGGTCTGTACTCACGCGAACACCGCTATCTGCGCGTGATCAGGAAGTCGTCGGTGAATTCGCCGCGCGACAGCTTGACCGGGATCTCGCCGACGCTGCCGATCTCGACGATCTCCGAGCCGGACTTGTTATCCTCAGGGGTTAACAGCTCGATGCGCTCGGCGATCCGCTCCGCCTGCCAATCGGTCAGTTTCCAGGCAAACCGGCCGCCGAGATCGCGCATGCCGAATTCGTCGTCGGCAGGCGCTAGCACCAGCGCGTCGCGCGAGACGGCACCGGGAATCCGCTCCGCGACGGCAATGGTCTGCGGGTCTTCGGCAAAGCGCCGCAGCAGCATTGCCAGGGCGGCGAGATCGGCAGCTTCGCCGAGGAACAGGAACAGCGGATGAAAATCGCTCGGCATGTATTCAAATCGCAGCATGATCGTCGGTCCGTTGACTGGGACTACTCGCTGAGCACCTTGATGACGTCCTGGGCGTGGCACAGCTCCACCGTGCCAACGTCGGCGGGCCGGGCAGGGCACTCCAGATAGCGCACCTGCAGCCACTGGCCATCGTCCATGTTCTCCACCACTTCGGCGACGACGCCGGCCTCCAGTTTCAGCCGCGTCCCCACCTTGATCGCCATCACGTCAATCATCGCTACCCCTGCTACGCTTGGCCCACTCTGAATTGGCCTCGTTCAGAAGAACGTGGTGAGATTCTTGGCCAGCAGGATGTTCTGTTCAAGCAATATCTCGCGCCGCGCGATCTTCCAGCCATTGTCGGTCAGGCGCAGCGTGTCGTTGCGGCGGCCGACGAAGATGTAGGTCTCGTACTCGACGCGGTTCTGGTAGACGAGGAAGCGGCTAGTGACATCCAGCTCGCGCGCCGCGTCGATATCCGGCTGCGCGCCCTTGATCTGCGCATTGCTGACCATGTGCGTGATGCGCGACAGCGGCTCCTCGGCATAGTGCACGCCGGTCAGGATCTGCTCGACCCGCTTGGTCAATGTCCACTTGTCCTCGTCGAACCAGCTGATGCCTTCGCCGCGTTTGGTGTTCTCGCGCGCGGCCTGCTGGCCGAACTTCACGTTGCGGCGGATCGGCATGAAATAGCTGATGTCATCGGTGAGTAGCTCGAGCCAGTCGCGGAAGC
Organism: Bradyrhizobium sp. USDA 3315; assembly: GCF_054056795.1. Lineage (NCBI taxonomy): Bacteria > Pseudomonadati > Pseudomonadota > Alphaproteobacteria > Hyphomicrobiales > Nitrobacteraceae > Bradyrhizobium > Bradyrhizobium sp. USDA 3315. The sequence goes on from NZ_JBSRYP010000001.1 coordinate 4,595,730, forward strand.
GACGGTCGTCGAGCAAATCGGCCTCATGATAGTAGAAATCCTCGACATCGGCCTTCAGCCGGTAGTAGGCCGCCGATCGCTCGATCGCAGCGTTGCCGGCGTGTTGTTGTTGGTCCTGATCCTGAACGGTCGTCGTCATCGCTATCTCCTCATCAGGCATCGCAGGGGTTGTCAGAGCGCCGGCTTGGGCGGAATCGGTCCGCCCTGCTGGGCGAAGCAGCCGACATCGATCACGGTGCCGGACAGCGTTTCGGCTTCCGGCGACAGCAGGAAGGCGACCACATTGGCGATGTCGTCACCGGCGGCGACGCGGCCCGCGGCGGTGCCCGGCGCGCCCTTGCCGAAACGCGCCGCATCGCCGCCGACACGACCGAGGCTCATGCCGCTGACGATGCCGCCGCCGCCGGGAATCACGGTGTTGACGCGAATACGCTGGTGGAAGAAGTCGTAGGCCATCGCTGCGCTCAGCGCGACAACGCCGCCCTTGCTTGCGCTGTAGACCGCCATGTTCGGCTTGCCCCAGCCGGCGCCGGAGCCGACGTTGACGATCGAGCCGCCGCCTTGCGCGATCATGTGCGGGATCGCGGCGCGGCTGGTCAGATACGGTCCCTTCAGGTTGACGGCGATGATCCGGTCGAACAGCGCCTCGTCGGTGTCGAGCACCGTGCCGAGCGGGCCGATCGCGGCGTTGTTGACGACGCCGTCGATGCGCCCGAACCGCGCCATCGTGTGCGCGACCACCTTGGCGACATCGCCGGCCTGTGACACATCGGCTTCCATCAGTTCGGCGGAGAGCCCTTCGCGATCAAGCTCCTGGCGCAAGGCCGGAATGGCGTTCTGCGCGGTACTCGAGACCTGTGCCGCCTCGAGACCGAACGCGACCACCGCGTGGCCGCGCCTGGCGAGGCCGAGCGTGATCGCGCGGCCGATGCCGAAGGTGCCCCCGCTGACGAGGACGGTTTTTGCGGGCGCGGTCATTCTGCGGCCTGCCGGTTGCCTGCGGGCGATCCGAGCAACTCGTGCCAATCGCCGCTCTGCATGTAGGTGGTCCAGCGGCGATAGAAGCCGCGCGCGATCTGCTCGGTGACTTGGGTCGAGACATCGCCGCCGAGCGGATGGTCGGTGACGTAGGCGCCCATCGACTGCTGATAGTTGAAGGGATAGCGCCGCGCCACCGTGCCGGTGCTCGCCGCGGTCGCATAGAGCCAGTTCTCCATGTCGTCCTGTTCGGTCATGCCGGCGGGGCCGGAGTAGCGCATGTAGTAGCGGCGCAGATATTCCTTGGCTTCCTTCGGCGCGTCCTTGTCGACCAGGAAGAAGCGCCAGCCTTCGGTCGAGGTCGGGCTGTGCGGATGCCACGCGCAAAGTCCGCGCGGCTGGCGGCCGTGATAGGAGGTGTTGGGGAAGATCGTGCCGACGAACGGCAGCAGCCGCGCCCCTTCGCCGAGCCGCCGCTTGCGTTCCTCGAAACAGTGCCGGAAGTATTTTTCGAGGATCGGGTTGTCGAGGAAGGACTCGATGTATTCATTGGCCTCCGGCTGGATCGCGCTGTGCACGCCATGGCCTTCCGGAAAGCTGATCCAGACGTGCTGCGCCTTCTCCAGCTCGTCGTCGCGGCGGCCCTTCTTGCCGGCGGCAGCGCTCGGGCCTATGCCGATCAGGTCAACCGAGCGATGACTCGGGTTGTGATAGGTGTCGCCGAGGAAATTCTCGGCGGCGAATTTCCAGTTGGCGGGGAACACCCATTTGTGGACGCCGATCACCTCGGAGCCGCCCTCGCGGCCGTCGCGGCAGTCGAGCGCCTGGTCGAGATGGATCTTGGCATCGCCGAGATAGGTGATGAAGTCGGGCGCGTCCTTGTCCCAGGTCGCCCAGATCGAGCCCTTGTAGTTGCAGAGCTTCGCCACCGAGACCAGCGAGTTGGCCTCGCGGTCGAGCACCCCGTCATACAGCGTCCGGTGCAGCGGAACGCCCTGCAGCTTGCCGTCGGTGGTGTAGGTCCAGCTGTGATAGGGGCAGGTGAACAGCGACGTGTTGCCTTGTTCGTAGCGGCACACCTTCATGCCGCGGTGCCGGCACGAATTCAGAAAGACGTGGATCTCGCCCTTCTTGTCGCGGCAGAGGATCACGGATTCTTCGCCCATCCGCGAGGTGTAGAAATCGCCGGGATTGGGCACCAGGCTTTCGTGCCCGACCAGCAGCCAGGCGCGCGTGAAGACCTTGTCGAGCTCCTGCCGATAGATATCGGCGTCCACGAAGATCTCGCGGCTGATGAAGCCACCCTTGACGTCAACAAGCTGATCGAAATCGTTGCGAAGCGGCATCGGCTCCTCCTTGTCTGGCCTGCGCGACCGTCAGTCGCGGTGAATGATGGTGCGTCCTACTTGTCGAGCTTGCAGCCGCCGGTTCCCTCGGGGCGGAACGCCTTGTCGCCGGGGATGGCCGCGATCTTCTGGTAGTAGTCCCAGGGATATTTGCTCTCGTCCGGCTTCTTCACGCGGTAGAGCGAGAGGTCGTAGACGACGCGGCCGTCTTTGCGGATGTGCGCGGGGCGGCCGAAGAAATCGACCGGCAGCTTGCGCATCTCGGCGTTCACCGCCTTCGCCTCGTCGCTGCCGCCGGCCTCGATCGCCTTCAGATAGTGGCGCACGGCGGCGTAGGTCGCGGCCTGCAATTTGGTCGGTTCACGCTTCTCGATCTCGATGAAGCGCTTGGCGAAGGCGCGGGTGCCGTCGTCATCATCCCAGTAGTATTGGGACGCGATGTACATGCCCTGCGCGTCGCGCAGGCCGATCGAATGGACGTCGGAGATGAAGGTCAGCATGCCGACGATGGTCTGCCCGCCCTGTTGCAGGCCGAATTCGTGGGTCTGCTTCACCGCGTTGACGGTGTCGGCGCCGGTGCCGGCCAGCGCCACCACCTTGGCGCCGGAGCTCTGCGCGGCCAGCAAAAAGGATGAGAAGTCGGTGGTGTTGAAGGGATAGCGCACCGCGCCGAGCACCTTGCCGCCCGTATCGGTCACCGCGCGCGAGGCGTCCTTCACCATCGCGGTGCCGAACGAGTAATCGACCGCGACGAAGAACCATTCCTTGCCGACGCGGCGGCTCAGCTCGCCGACCAGGCCGGCCGACAGTGCGTAGGTGTCGTCGGCCCAATGCGTGACGACGGGCGAGCATTTGTCGCCGGTCAAATCGGACGTCGCGGCGCCCGAGACCAGCGTGGTGCGGTTGCTCTGCGTTGCAAGGCCGGCGACGGCGAGTCCGACCGAGCTCACGGCGAGATCGGTCACCGCGTCGACATGCTCGACGTCGAACCATTGCCGCGCGATTCCGACCGCGACGTCCGGCTTGTTCTGGTGATCCGCCGAGATGATCTCGATCGGCTTGCCCAGCACCTTGTTGTGAAAATCCTCAGCGGCAAGCTTGGCGGCGGTCACCGAGCCCGGCCCGCCGAGATCGCGGCCGCTGCCGTAGTCACCCAGCACCGCAATCCGCACTACGCCGTCCGAGATGCCTGAGCCGTCGGGGGCGGCGTGCGCCAGCGGCGCCGAAAGCATCAGCGTGGCGATCGCGGCGGCGGCCGATCTGCGCGAGGCGTTTGTCTGCAGCAATTCCAATCCTCCCGTCGATTTTCACATGTCCATCTAGTGGACATTATTCTCATAATTTGCGATACTAGCCGCGCGGGCCGATTGGTCAACCGCGCTGGATGCAGCGCGCCCCTGCCGATTTTGCGGATGTAGACGGATGGCAAAGAAACCGAAGGCGGAAGTTCACGACGCCGAGCAGGGGGCGTCAGGCGTGCGGGCGGTCGACCGCGCCATCGCGATCCTGCAATGCTTCACGCCGGATCAGCCGGCGATGAGCGTGATCGAGATCCAGAAGCGGGTCGGGTTGAGCCGGCCGACGCTCTATCGCCTGCTACAGACGCTGGCGCAGCGCGACCTGATCCAGGCCGAAGGCGACCCACAGCGTTTCCGGCTGTCGCACGGCGTGATGAAACTGGCCCATGTGTGGCTGAAGGGTCTCGAGGTGGTCGCGATCGCCCGCCCGGTCGTCGAGGGCCTGCGCGAGGCGACCGGCGAGACCGCAGCGTTGTTCCGCGAGCAGGACGATCGCGGCATCTGCATCCTCGAATGCGAGAGCCGTCACGTGCTCTCGATCAGCCGAGGCGTCGGCCACAGTCTGAGTTTGATCCAGGGATCGACCGGCAAGGCGATGCTGGCCTTCATGGACCCGACGCGGCAGGCCGCGCTTCTTGCCAGCATTGCAAAGAGCGCGGATCGTGCGCGGCTCGAGGACGCGCTGAGCTTTGCGCGGCGCAACGGCTATGCGACCAGCCATGGCGAGATCTTCGCCGGCGCGGTCGCTGTCTCCGCGCCGTGTTTCGATCACCGCGGCGAGGTGGTCGGTTCGGTCGGCCTCTACGGACCGAGCGCGCGCATCGACGAGCGGAAGCTATTGGAATATTCAAAGCTGGTGCGCGAGGCCGGCCGGCAGATTTCGGTTCTGCTGGGCTATCAGGACGGCGCGCCCATCGCATAGGGCTTCAACACCGCATAGAGCATGTCGTGCGTCGGCGTCGGGACGCCGAGCTTGCGGCCGAGCTCGACCACCTTGCCGTTCAGCCACGGCAGTTCGAGCCGGTTGCCGCGCTCGAGATCGAGCGCCATGGAGGCCTTCATCGCCGGCGGCGCGTGTCCGATGAAGTCGAGCACTTTCGTCAGCGCATCCGGCGGCAGCTTGATGCCGCTGGCGTGCGCGACGGCGATGATCTCCTCGCAAGCCGATACGAAGAGCGGGCGCAAATCGGGATCGTCGCGCAGCTTGCCGATCGGCAGCCGCGTGACCGCGGTCATGCCGGCATTGGTGGCGAGGCCGACGAACTTCATCCAGAGCTCGGTGTTGATCTGCTCGCTCAAGGTCGCGTCGAAGCCGGCCTTCAGGCAGAGATCGAGCAGCGCCTTGCCGCGCGGTGTGATGCGGCCGTCGAGCTCACCGAAGATCATGCGCATGAAGGTGCCGACCTGGTTGATGACGCCAGGCTTGATGATCGAGGCCGAGATCTGCGCCACGCCGCCCATCACGGCGTTGCGTCCCAGGATCGGGACCAGCCTGTCGGGCGCGTCGATACCGTTCTGCAGCGGGATCACCGCGGTGTCGGGGCCAACCATCGGCCTGATGTGTTGGCCGGCGCTCTCGACGTCCCACAGCTTGACGCAGAACAGCACGATATCGACCGGGCCGACGCTTGCCGGATCGTCGGTCGCCTGGGTCGGGACCAGATGGGTTTCGCCGCGGCCGCCCTGAACCTTCAGCCCCTCGCTGCGCATGGCGGCCAAATGAGCGCCGCGCGCGATAAAGGTGACGTCCGCGCCGGCATGCGCGAGCGCCGCACCAAAGCCGCCCCCGACGCCTCCGGCGCCCACCACTGCGATCCGCATGATTGTCTCCTTGTCCGTCGCTTTGGCCCGCAGCCTCGACGATGTCGGCGCAATGCGCAACCCGGTTGCGCAATTGAGCAACCCTGGCCTGTCTGAAAATCGCGTGACCACAGCCTTGTTTGCTAGGCCATCTTCCTGCGTTGACTTGCCCGCCCGAACCGCTAAGCCATCTCGGAAAGTTCGGGAGGGATGCGAGGCGATGACGGAGCCGACGGCGGTCGCGCTTGACAGTGCGACGGTGGCGTTTCGGTTGGCGGATGGACGCGTCTATACCGCGGTCGAACAGGCCAATCTTTCGGTTGATCATGGCGAGTTCGTCGCCATTGTCGGACCGACTGGATGCGGGAAATCGACGCTACTTAATGTCACGGCCGGGCTGCTCAAGCCCGCGGCCGGAACGGCAAGGATCTTCGACAAGCCGCTGAGCGGCCTCAACCGTGATGCCGGCTACCTGTTCCAGGCCGATGCACTGTTCCCCTGGAAGACCGCGATCGACAATGTCGCGATCGGGCTCGAGATATCAGGCACGCCGCGCGCCGAGGCGCTCGCGCGCGCACAGAAATGGCTGACCTCGGTCGGGCTCGGCGCCTTCGCCAATCGCTATCCGCACATGCTGTCGGGCGGCCAGCGCAAGCGTGTTGCGCTGGCGCAGGTCCTGATCCGCGATCCGAAGATCCTGCTGATGGATGAGCCGTTCGGACCGCTGGACGCCCAGACCCGGCAGATCATGGGCAATCTGCTGCTGGAATTGTGGAGCGCCGACCGCAAGGCGGTGCTGTTCGTTACCCACGATCTCGAGGAGGCGATCGCGCTGGCCGATCGCGTCGTGATCATGTCGGCCGGTCCTTCCGCGCGCATCATCGGCGACTGGCGCGTCACGCTGCCGCGGCCGCGCGACATCGCCGAGGTCCGGATGGAGAATGATTTCCATGCCCTGCACCGCGAGATATGGGGCGTGCTGAAGGACGAGGTGATGAAGGGCTATGTCCAGTCGACGCAGGCGGGAGCTGCCTGATGTCGCGCGTCACGCTGCTGTCCCTGCAGGTTCTCGTTGCCGTCGTCACGCTGGTACTGTGGCAGCTCTTCTCCACCGTGCCGGTGTTCGGCAAGGTGCTGCTGCCGCCGTTCTTCTTCTCCAATCCGGTCGACGTCTTCAGCCAAATCGTGAAATGGTTCTCGACCGGGGTGATTTGGAAGCATCTCGCGATCACGCTGTGGGAATCCATCCTCGCCTTCGTGATCGGCTCGGCCGGCGGCATTCTGGTCGGCTTCTGGTTCGCGCGCCAGCCGCGCGTCGCCGCGGTGTTCGATCCCTATGTGAAAATGGTCAACGCGTTGCCGCGCGTGGTGCTGGCGCCGATCTTTGCGCTGTGGTTCGGGCTCGGCGTCTGGTCCAAGGTCGCGCTCGGCGTGACCCTGGTGTTCTTCATCGTGTTCTTCAACGTCTACCAGGGCGTCAAGGAAGTACCGACCACGGTGCTCGACAATGGCCGCATGCTCGGCATGAACGAGCGGCAGCTGATGCGCCACGTCTACTGGCCGTCGGCGCTGTCCTGGATGTTCTCCTCGCTGCACACCTCGGTCGGCTTTGCGGTGGTCGGCGCGGTGGTCGGCGAATATCTCGGCTCCGCCGCCGGCCTCGGCTACCTGATCCAGCAGGCCGAGGGCGTCTTCGACGTCGCCGGCGTGTTCGCAGGCATGTTCGTGCTGTCGGCCTTCGTCATCCTGATCGACATGGGCGTGACGATGGTCGAGAATCGGCTGCTGGTGTGGCGGCCGACGCCGGTGACGCGGGACTAGGGCACAAGCTTGGCGCGTCCGGAACGAAAGAGGCCCCCAGCGTTGGTGGCCTCTCCGCATTCAAGACGCGAAAGGATCAGGTCTTGTATCCTTGACTGGTGCACCACCATGAGGTGCCCCAGCTATCATGGCCTAACTTGAGCAGGAATTCCCGGCATTCGTTGTAGCTGTGGAAACGTTGGACGAGACGTGGCGCGCACGGCACCGGCGCCGGATTGGGCCAGCTGCTGGTGACGGAGCAACCAGACGGGTGCGTTTCCGCGGCGGCCTGCGTGATGACCTTGCGCTTGTTCTCAGCATTCGCAGATGCAATCGAAACGATTGCGACAGCTAGGCCTGCGACGCAAAGTGACGAGGCTTTCATGTGGCAATCTTCTCCCATCCACCGTTGGCTCGGTAGTGGGGCACTATACCATAGGTCGCATCAAAGGAGCGCTTCAATTCGCGTTTCGCTTCGTGAACGGCGCCGACGATATGTCCGTTCATTTCGCCGGTGCGGCGTTCATCAACCCGCGAATCTTCTCCGCCACCTCGGGGTCGATCGGATTGTAGACGATCATGCTGAGGTCGGGCCGGCCGTCGACCGCGAACGCCGAATATTCGAACTTGACCGGGCCCAGGATCGGATGCCGAAGCTGCTTGACGCCTTCGCCGTGCGTTCGCACGTCGTTGTCGCGCCACAGCGCCGCGAATTCCGGACTGAGCCGGCAGAGCTCGTCGACGAACGGCTGCACCTCGGCTGCGGCACCGGCACGTGCCGCGTCCACCCTGAAGGCGCCGACCACGAAGCGCGCCACGCTGGCCCAGTCATGTTGTGCCGCGCGGACGCGCGGATCGAGGAACATGAAGCGCAGCACGTTGCGCTCGCGCGGCGGCAGCGATCCGTAGTCCGTCAGCATCACGGTCGCGGCCCGATTCCAGGCGACGATATCCCAGGTTGCGGTGCGTATCACGGCGGGGCGCGGAACGGCGTCCGCGCGTCGGCCATGCGTCTTCCCCAGGTTCACGATCCTGTCAGGCAGGGTCTCATCACCCCCTTGATCGCGGTGTACCGCGAAAAGGGCGTGTGCGCCTATCTCGGCGACGGGCAAAATCGTTGGCCGGCGGCGCATGTTCTCGACGTGGCGCGTCTCTACCGGCTGGCCATCGAAAAGGCTGAGCCGAACGCGAGGTATCATGCCGTCGCGGAAGAGGGGGTCTCGATGCGCGATATTGCCGAAACGATCGGACGGCGGCTGAAGCTGCCGGTCAAATCCATCGCCCCGCAAGAGGCGCAAGCCTTCTTTGGCTGGCTCGGCACGTTCGCGGCATACGACATGGCGGCTTCCAGCGAGCAGACGCGCAGGAAGCTTGGATGGCAGCCGACCGGGCCGGGGTTGATTGCCGATCTCGAACAGCTGGTCTATTCCGCGCAATAGGAAGCAGCGCAGTAGGATGCGTAGGGTGGGATAGCCGAAGGCGTAAGCCACCCGACGCATCTACGCTGCGGCTCAGAGCGGGAAGCACCGCATGTAGGCGGCGAACAATGCTTCGTCGCTGTAGCTCACCAGCTTCGCGGCAATCGCGTCGGCCAGTTCGAGGTCGCGGTTCTGCACGCGCAGCCAGGCCTGGGAATCGGCGGTGATGGTCAGAGCCGCCTCTCCGACATGCCGTCCCGGCACCACCTGGAGATCTTTGCCCTTGATCGCAACGGTCATGTCCAGCGCGCTCGTGCCGGTGAAGCGCAGATGCGTCACGAAATCCAGACCTCGGGCCCTGCCGCGCTGGAATCCGAGCGAGAGCGAAAAGATATAGGCCTGCAGGCTGCCGGTATGGCGGCCGGACGTGACATGCTGAAGCTTTTTGTGCGGAAAGCGCCGCGTCACCGTGTCCTCGGCGTCGGTATCCGGGATCACGTAGACGAACTCGTCCTTGTCGATCAGCGGCTGCACCACATCGGAGAAGTGGGCGTCGCGATCGTGGAGGAAGGGGCCGATCACGTCTTCGCCGGCCGGGCAGGCCGAAATGCAATAGGCCGCCTTGTAGCCAGGCTTGAACGACAGCGATTGCCAGATGTTTAGCGTCTCGGTGCGGGGAACGCGGGCACGATAATCCCTTGCGTCCTTTGCATCCGCGACCTTCTCCACCCATTGCGAGAAGTTGCCGAGAAAGTCGTGATAGTTGTGGGTGTGGCAGGACAGGAAGTCGAAGCCGCCGTCGGGCTTGATGGCGCCGACCGGGCAGGCGGCGACGCACAATTTGCACTCCAGGCAGGGATTGTAGTCGATCGGATGGTCATGGGCGTCGACCTCGCATCCGAGCAGGATGGTGCCGAGCAGGACGAAGCTGCCGAATTTCGGGTGGATGACGCTGCGATGGATTCCCATGCGGCCGAGACCGGCCTCCACCGCGATCGGCTTGTGCTGAACCATCATGATCCTCGGCAGATCCATCTCCATCGGGAACGCGGCAACCGAGTTGCAGGCCGGGATGCCGTGCTCGTCGAGCGCGCGAACGATGGCGCGCGCGGTTTCGTTGACGTGATCGTAGGTGCTGTGGAATTCCTCGTTGGCGACCGAGCGCGAGGGCGAGCGCACCGGCTCGCGGTTCATGTGGCAGACGATCGCGAGCAGGGAGCGCGTCCGGCCATAGACCTTGCGAATGAAGTCCCGCTGCGGCGCGATGGCGGCCCGTTCGAACTCGATGATGCCGACATCATCAGCTCCGCATCGCCGCGCGATATCCTTGATCAGTTCCGATGAAACCGGGACGTCGCGGACCGGTTCGCTGCTGCGAGCGCGCACAGCCCTGACCGTGGGGTGATCGTCCAGGCTCATGGGTCTAGCTTTCTATGAAATGACGATTGTCATCCTATGGAGCGAACGAACTTGAGGCAAGTGAATTATCTGTCAAGTGTCATGTCATGGAACCGGCGCTGGCGCGCGCGACTTTCGTCATTGCGAGGAACGAAGCGACGAAGCAATCCATGGGTCCGCCTATCCGGAGAGATGGATTGCCTTCGCTTCGCTCGCAATGACGTTGAGGATGGCCGTAATCAATCCAGCAGCTTGGTATCATCCGGCGCCTGCGGCGGCGTCTTGATCGCGATGGCCTTGATGGCGCGGCCGTTCGGCTTGGTGCCGCCATGCGGCGTGCCCTTCGGGATCACGATCAGGTCGCCCGGCTTCACCGTCACTTCCTTGTCGCCGAGCCAGACCGTGCCGGTGCCTTCGAGGACGAACTGCATCTCGTTGGTGTTGGGATGCATGTGCTTCGGCACATTGCCGTCCTGGATAGAGACGGTGGCGCCGTCGGCGGAGACGAACATCTTGGAACGGAAGCCGACCTTGTTGGCGTCGCCGAGCTTGTCGCCCTCCATCTCGCCGGTGTGGATGACCTGCGCCGTGATGTTTTCGGCGGCGAGCGCCGGCCGCAGCAAATGGGTGATGCCACAGCCCGCGGCAAAGGCGGTAGCGATCGACAGCGCGGTTGCAATACGATTCATGAAGACCTCCCTTGATGTTTCCCTTGAAGTATTCTTGGTGCTTATGGTTTTGGCGCTTCTTCTGCGTTTTCTTGTATCCGCGATGCTATGCCGCCCCCGCAGGCTTGACCAGCTGTCGGAAAGTCGCCTTCTCAAGGCCTGCCGGCTCCTCTATCTTGCCGGCCAGTCGAACGGAGGACGTCATGAACAAACTGCTTGGCAAGCTTGCCGGAATGCTGCTGGCGCTGACCCTGTCCACGGGCCTTGCCGCGGCGCAAAGCAAGATCACCATCGCGGTCGGGGGCGGCGCTTGCCTGTGCTATCTGCCCACCGTGCTGGCCAAGCAACTCGGCGAATACGACAAGGCCGGGCTCGCGGTCGAACTGGTCGACCTCAAGGGCGGCTCGGATGCGCTCAAGGCCGTGCTCGGCGGCAGCGCCGACGTCGTCTCCGGCTATTTCGACCACTGCGTCAATCTTGCGGCCAAGAAGCAGGAGCTGCAGGCCTTCGTGGTCTATGACCGCTATCCCGGCCTCGTGCTGGTGGTGTCTCCGAAGCACACCGGCGAGATCAACTCGATCAAGGATCTCGCCGGCAAGAAGGTCGGCGTCAGCGCGCCGGGCTCCTCGACCGATTTCTTCCTGAAATATCTCTTGAAGAAGAACGGCCTCGATCCTACGGGCACCGCCGTGATCGGCGTCGGCCTCGGCGCCACTGCGGTGGCGGCGATGGAGCAGGGCCAGATCGACGCCGCCGTGATGCTCGATCCTGCCGTCACCGTGCTGCAGGGCAGCTACAAGGACCTCAAAATTCTCAGCGACACCCGCACCCAGCACGATACGCTTGCAGTGTTCGGCGGCGAATATCCCGGCGGCGCCCTGTATTCGACCGCGGCCTGGGTCAACGGCCACGAGAAGGAGGTGCAGGCGCTGACCAACGCGATCATGGCGACGCTGGCGTGGATCCATTCGCACAGCGCCGAGGACATCATGGCCAAGATGCCGGATGAGATCGTCGGCAAGAACAGGGCGCAGTATCTCGCCGCGCTGAAGAACACGATTCCGATGTATTCGGAAACCGGCAAGATGGACCCCAAAGGCGCGGAAGCTGTGCTCGCGGTGTTCAGCGAAGGGTCACCCGATGTCGCGAAGGCCGGCATCGACGTCACCAAGACCTACACCAACAAGTTCGTCGATCAGGCCAAGAAGACCACCGGAAGCGGAAAGTAAACGCGTACGGACATGCAGTCTCCGCTCATTTGTCGTGTCACCGCGCTCGACCTTGCCTTGCAGCGGCGTCCCTGGCCGTTCGCGGACGAGCGGCGCGCCGAGATCGACGCGCATTTCGCCGAGCAGCAGCGGCTGAACCCGAACCTGTGGAACGGCCGCGTGCTGCTCGGGCGCGATCCGGTCTTCGCCGGCGAGCGGCTTAGCGCGAGCTATTTCGAGACCGATTTCGCGAGCTTCCTCGCCTGGCGCGACTGGGGCTTTCCGGACCACGAGGTGTTCAACGGTTTCGGCATGGGGGCGCTGCTCGCCAGCGACGGCGCCTTCGTGTGCGGGGTGATGGGCGAGCAGACCGCGAATGCCGGACGCATCTATTTTCCCTCCGGCACGCCCGACCTCGACGATATTAGGGGCGACACGGTCGATATCGCCGGCAGCGTGATGCGCGAGCTCGAGGAGGAGACGGGACTGTTGCCGTCGGATTGCCGCGGCGACGCCGACTGGCACTGCATCTACACCGGGCCTGCGCTTGCAATGATGCAGATCCTGCGCGTCGATATGCCTGGTGACGCGTTGCGGGCGCGGATCGAGGCCAATCTCGCGCGCCAGGCAAATCCCGAGCTTGCCGGCATCCATCTGGTGCGCAGCCGCGCCGATCTCACTCCGGCAATGCCGCGCTTCGTCACCGCGTTCATCGAGACGCAGCTGCCGGCCTAGGCAAAGGAATGCGCAATGACCGGTCAAGCCACCGCTGCCGCCGCATTGACACCGGCAATCGCCGACGGTCCTAAAACGATCAAGGTCATCATTTCGGGTGGCTTCGCCGCGGTCTACCGAGACGTGCTGCCTGAATTCGAGCGGAGCACGGGCATCAGGGTGGAGACTGGATCTGGCGCGTCGGAGGGCACTGGTCCGAAGACGATCAGGCACCAGCTCGCGAACGGCACCAAAGCGGACGTGGTTATCCTTTCGCGTGAGGGACTTCGAAGTCTGATCGAAGATGGCCGAATTCGTGTGGGATCGGAAGTCGGACTGGCGACCGCACCTTTGGCCGCGGCGGTTCGGGCGGGCTCATCCAGGCCGGACATCGGCAATGATGTCGCGCTCAGGCAGGCTTTGATCGACGTCGGCGAGGTGGTGGCGCCGAGCAGCACGAGCGGACAGTACGTCCGCGACAAGGTTTTCCCCAGGTTGAACTTGCCGGACACGGTCAGGCTCACCCTCGAGACACGCGGAACCGAGGCGGCCGAAGCGCTGAGAGCAGGCAAGGCAAATCTCTCGATCGGCCCGACCAGCGAACTGGTTCAGGAGAGCGGCATCGAAGTTGTCGGCCTGCTGCCGCCAGATCTCCAGCTGGTCCCAGACCTTCACGGCCGCGATCGTCAGCGACGCGCAAGCGCCGGAAGCAGCCAAGCGCCTGATCGATTTTCTTGTCTCGGACAGCGATATTTTGCTCACGGCCATCAAACGGGCCGGCATGGAACGGCCCCGCGGATAAATTGCCGCGGCCAAGCGCACGCCCGAGCGCCGCGCGTCGGCACCGTTCCGCCGAAACCTTGCGCAAGCCTGCGCGGTGCGGACGCAGCCATCGCGCTTGACATCATCGGCCGCTCCCCCTGTGATAGGGTCGCACGACAACAAAAAATGCAGTGCACAATCTCTGGGGAGGGATTCATGCCGGTCAGGAGGGCTGCCCGCTGGCTTGCGGGTCTATCTGTCGCGCTTGCGGCGCTTGCTGTGGCCAATGCAGCGCATGCGCAGGACAAGAAGATCAAGATCGGCGTGATCTTCGATTTGACCGGCCCGCTGGCCGGCGGCGGCTCCGAGCTGCAATACACCGGCGTCAAGATCATGCTCGACCATTACGCCAAGACCGGCGTCGAGGGTTACAAGGTCGAGGCCGTCTATGCCGACGCGCAGAGCAAACCCGACATCGCGATCAACGAGGCCGTCCGCCTGCTCGAGCAGGAAAAGGTCGACATGGTGATGGGCTTCTTCTCCTCGGCGCAATGCGTGCCGGTGTCGGCGCGGGTCGAGCAGATGAAGAAGTTCATGTGGATCACGACCTGCATTTCCTCCGGCGTGTTCGACGGCAAGAACTACAAATACGTGTTCCGTCCGCAGGCCGCCGGCAACCAGTACGGCATGATGACGACCGACTTCATCGCGCAATACTCCATGTCCAAGTTCGGCAAGGAGCCGAAGGATCTCCGCGTCGCCATCATCCATGAGGACGGCGCCTATGGCGTCGACGTCTCCAAGGGCAATGAGGCCGGCGCCAAGAAGGCCGGCTTCAACATCGTGCTCAAGGAGGGTTATTCGGCGACCGCGCCCGATCTGTCGGCGCTGGTGACCAAGCTGAAGCGCGCCAAGCCCGACGTGATCTTCCACACCGGCTACAATCCGGACATTACCCTGCTGTTCCGCCAGGCCCGCGAGCAGGGATTGAAGTTCGGCGCCATTGTCGGCCATGGCGCGGGCTACGGCGTCTACGAAAAGCTGAAGGAAGGGCTCGGCACCGACGCCAACTATCTCTTCAACACCGACCCGATCTCGATCTGGCTTGCCAACCAGAAGAACATGGATCCCAAGCTGCCGCCGGTCATCAAGATGGTCGGCGAGGAGTTTGACCGGCTGAAGCCCGGCGTGCCGATCCGATCCGCCCATGTCGGCATCGGCGCGGCCAACGCCTATGTCTTCCTCGACGACGTCTTGCCGCGCGCGATCAAGAAGTATGGCGGCGTCGATCCGGATGCGCTGCGCAAGGCCGCGCTCGACACCGACATACCCGAGGGCGGCACCATGCTCGGCTACGGCGTGAAGTTCTACGGCGAGGGAGAGCAGTATGCCGGGCAGAACGCGCGCTCGTTCCCGGTGGTGCTGCAATATATCGACGACAAATCCTATGTGGTGTGGCCGAAGAGCCAGATGCAGCGCGAGACCGAGCTGCCGCTGCCGGCCGGCACCACCTACAGCTACAAATAGCTCGCTCGCGAAGGGAACTGCCGTGCTCGCCGTCGAAGGCCTGGTCAAGCGGTTTGGCGGCTTTCGTGCCGTCAACAACGTGTCGTTCCGCGTCGAGCAGGGCGAGATCCTCGGCCTGATCGGCCCGAACGGCTCCGGCAAGAGCACGATCTTCAACATGCTGTCGGGCACCTTGCCGCCGACCTCCGGCTCGATCCTGTTCGACGGCCACGAGATCGCGGGGCTCGCCCCGCACCGGATCATCAACCGTGGCATCGGCCGAACCTTCCAGATCCCGCGGCCGTTCCATCGCCTCAGCATCTTCGAGAACGTCGTGCTCGCCGGCTTCTACGGCCAGGGCCGCCACAGCCGCGGCAAGGCCGAGGAGGCGGCCGAGCGGGCGCTCGCGATGGTCGGGCTGCCGACCGATCGTCACGCCAGCGTCGAGGGCCTGGGCGCCGCCGGGTTGAAGAAGCTCGAGCTCGCCAAGGCGCTCGCCACCGGCCCGAAGCTGTTGCTCGCGGATGAGAGCCTTGGCGGCCTTGACGAGGCCGAGATGGACCAGGCCGCCGACATGCTGCGCCGGATCCGCGACGAGCTCGGCATCACCATCATCTGGGTCGAGCACATCATGGGCGTATTGATGCGCGTGGTCGATCGCGTGATGGTGCTCGATCACGGCGAGAAGATCGCCGAGGGCCTGCCGGCCGATGTCGCCGGCGACGCAAGAGTGATCGAGGTCTATCTCGGCACCGATGCGGATGCGAGCCTCGCAGCCGCGGCCGCAGCCCAGGCGCGGCGCCGGATCGGGGCGTGAGCGCATGCTGGAATTGAAATCGATCGACGCGGGCTATGGCAGCTTCCAGGCGCTGTTCGACGTCAGTCTCGACGTCAAGGCGGGCGAAGCGGTCGGCGTGATCGGCCCGAACGGCGCCGGCAAGACCACCCTGATGCGGGTGATCTCAGGGTTGATCCGCCCGATCAGGGGCACGATCGCGATGGAAGGCGTGAACGTCATCGCGACACCTCCGCATCGCATCGTCAGCCTCGGGATCGCGCATGTGCCGGAAAATCGCCGGTTGTTTCCCCGGCTCACCGTCGCCGACAACCTGAAGATGGGCGCCTACATGCCCGGTGCCCGCGCGCATTACGCCGAGCGGCTCGACTTCGTGTTCGAGCTGTTTCCGCGCATGAAGGAGCGCCAGCACCAGATGGCCGGGACGATGTCGGGCGGCGAGCAGCAGATGTGCGCGATCGGCCGTGCGCTGATGTCGAACCCGAAACTGCTGCTGCTCGACGAGCCGTCGGCTGGCCTCGCGCCGGTCGTGGTGCAGCAGGTGTTCGAGCTCGTCAAGCGCATCCGCTCAAGCGGGCTGACGGTGCTGATCGTCGAGCAGAACGTGCAGCAGGTGCTGCGCGTGGTCGACCGCGCCTATCTGCTGGAAGCCGGCAGCATCCGCGCCGCCGGGTCAGCGGCGGAGCTCGCGGCGAGCGACACCATCAAGCAGGCGTATTTGGGGGTGTGAGGGGGTAATGATCGTGAATCGAGCAAGCGCACTCACATATTTCCCCGTCATCCCCGGACGAACGCGTTTGCGTTCGCTCGGGAGGTGCGCGCTCTTGCGCGCCTCGAAGGATGAATCGGCCACAGACGGGCCGTGCATCCTTCGAGGCTCGCTCCGCTCGCACCTCAGGATGACGGTTGCGCTAGTTCGAGTTCGGCCAGATGACGACGCCTCGGTCTAAGGCGGAGCCACCATGCAATCCTTCCTCGACATCTTCGACATCTACCTGCTGGAGGCCGTCATCAACGGCATCCTGCTCGGTGGCGTGCTGGCGCTGCTTGCGCTCGGGCTCAACCTGATCTTCGGCGTCATCGACGTAACCTGGATCTGCTACGCCGAGCTCGTGATGATCGGCATGTACGGCATGTACTATCTCGTGCAGTATTACGGCCTGCCATACTGGGCGGCGGCGCCGCTGGTGATCCTGCTGGTGGCGCTGCTCGGCGCCGCGCTGCATTTCTTCGTGATCGCCCCGCTCCTGACCGCTCCGCCGATCAACCAGCTGCTCGCCACCGGCGGCGTGCTGTTCATCCTGCAGAGCTTTGCCACCGTCGCCTTCGGCATCGACTTCCGCAATCTCGGCATCCGCCTGCCGGTGCTCGCACTCGGCGAGATGAATTTCAGCTACGCGCGATTGCTGTCGTTCGCCGCCGCGCTGCTCGGCATGATCGGCGTCTATCTGTTCCTGACCCGCACCTTCACCGGCACCGCGATCCGCGCCATCGCGCAGGACCGCCAGATCATGCCGCTGATGGGCGTCGATCCCAAGCGCATCTATCTCGTCACCTCGGCGATCGGCGGCGGGCTCGCCGGCCTCGCCGCCTGCCTCCTGGTGCTGCAATATGACGTGCATCCGTTCGTCGGCCTGTCATTCGGGCCGATCACCTTCCTGATCTGCGTGCTCGGCGGGCTCGGCAATTTCATCGGCGGCTTCATCGCCGCCTTCGTGTTCGCCGAGATCATCTCGCTCGGCGGCCTGTTCTCCGATCTCGAATGGGGTTACGTGCTGGCCTTTGCCTTCTTCATCGTCATGATGTTCATCCGGCCCGCGGGCCTCCTGGCGAGGCGCTCGTGAACAGGCAAGCCGCCGGCTGGATCATCGCGCTGATCGCGCTCGTCGCGGTGCCCTTCGTGCATCGCGATCCCTATCATCTGCACGTGCTGGTGCTGATCCTGATCTGGTCGTTCGCCTACACCTCGTGGTCGATCATGGGGCGCTTCGGCCTGGTCTCGCTCGGCCATGGCGGCTTCATGGGCATCGGTGCCTATGTCACCGCGCTGCTGTGGAACCATCTCGGCGTGTTGCCCTGGATCGGCATTCCCCTCAGCATGGTAACCGCCGGCGTGCTCGCGCTCGTCGTCGCCTATCCCTGCTTCCGCTTCCGCATCACCGGGCATTATTTCGTGCTGGTGACGCTGGCGCTGTCGGGCATCGTGCTGCAGGTCATCACCGCGACCCGGGACTATACCGGCGGCTCGCTCGGCTACACCCCGCAGCGCGCCCCGAGCGGCAAGGGGCTGCTCGCGCTGCAATTCGACGAGAAGACCACCTGGTATCTGATCGCGCTCGCGGTCTGGCTCGCCGGCCTCGTGATCTGGCGCGCGATCGATCGCAGCATGATCCGCCATGCCATGGAGGCGATCTCGGAAGACGAGGATGCCGCCGCCGCCGCGGGCGTCAACGTCACCGCCGAGAAGCTCAAGATCACCCTGATCAGCGCGCTGATGACCGCGCTGTCGGGCGCGCTCTACTGCCAGTACCAGATGTTCATCTCGCCCGACACGGTGAGCGGCATCGCGGTCTCCCTGCAGATGGTGTTCGCGGCGATCGTCGGCGGCGTCTATGTCGCGCTGGGACCGACGGTCGGCGCCGTCATCACCATCGTGCTGGCCGAGGTGCTGCGCATCTCTTTCGGCACCAAGGCGGTCGGCTGGGACAATCTGGTCTATGGCGTGCTGCTGGTTCTGTTCATCATCTTCCTGCCCAAGGGCATTCTTGGTAGCGTGATCGACCGGATCAAATCGCCACGCAAGCCGTCGAGAAGCCATGAGCAACAAACCGTCCCCGTCGCTCGCCGATGAACTGAAGCCCTTCGTCGCGCCGTTCCGCTTCGACGGGTCGGGCGAATTTCACCTCAAATCGTATCCGACCGCCGAGAAGGGCGGCATCGACAAGGACGCCGGCGGCAAGATCATCGAGGCCAACCGCAAGCGGCTCAACGACTTCCAGGAGAAGCTCTACGCCCAGGACCGCTGGTCGCTGCTGCTGATCTTCCAGGGCATGGATGCCGCCGGCAAGGATTCCGCGATCAAGAGCGTGTTCGAGGGCGTCAATCCGCAGGGCTGCGAGGTTTCCTCCTTCAAGCAGCCTTCGACCAGGGAGCTCGACCACGACTTCATGTGGCGCGCCATGATCGCGCTGCCGGAGCGCGGCCGCATCGGCATCTTCAACCGCTCCTATTACGAGGAGTGCCTGGTGGTGCGGGTGCATCCGGAAGTGCTCGACAAGCAGAAGATCCCGAAGAAGCTGGTGACCAAGGACATCTGGCGCGAACGCTTCGAGGACATTGCGTCGATCGAGCGCTATCTGTCGCGCAACGGCACCGTGATCCTGAAATTCTTCCTCAACGTCTCCAAGGAGGAGCAGCGCCAGCGTTTCCTCGACCGGCTCGAGGAGCCGGCCAAGAACTGGAAGTTCTCGATGGCCGACGTCGCCGAGCGCAAGCTGTGGGCCAAATATCAGGCCGCCTATCAGGACATGATCCATCACACCGCAACCAAAGAGGCGCCCTGGCACATCGTGCCGGCCGACCACAAATGGTTCGCCCGCGTCGTGATCGGCTCGACCATCGTCAACGCCCTCGACGGGCTCGACCTGAAATTCCCCGAAGTCGACAAGGCCGACTTGAGCGAATTCAAGCGCGTCCGCGCGGCGCTGGAGGCGGAAGGCAAGGGCGGGGCGGGCGAGAAGACGTCTGCAAAGAAGTAGGCGCCGCGTCCCATGTTTGTCGCATGCGGATATTCCCAGCGCGTACCGGCCGCTCGCAAGGCAATCTTAATGAATTGACGCAACATGGGGGCATGACAACCACAGATTTAGCGACAGGCAGTCACAACGCGAACGATGTCGCACTGAGGGGCGTGCTATGGGCGCCTGTCCTGCTGTTCCTGGCTGGTTGCTTTGCTGCCTTCCATTGGTCCGGATTCCGGCACGTCGATGTCAATTGGGCCGGCTATGGCGGGATGGCAGCGATCTTGCTCAGCGCCTACCTCGTGACAAAGGGACTGCGAATCCAATTCGTCCAATTGTTCATAAACTGCTGGTCGCAGAATCTGGTGGTTGCGATCGCCGCGACGATGTTGACCTATGCCGCCGCGACAGTCGGCCGTCCCTTGATCGACGACCAATTGCTGCGTGCTGATCAGCTGATCGGATATGATTGGAGAGCTTATGCGGGGTTCTTCGCGGGCTCGGACACGATGGTCCGCATCGTGAGCGAATTCTATAACTCGATTTTTTATCTACCCAATGTTGTGATCCTGGCGCTGGCCATCAAGAAGGATGTCAAGACGCTTGAGAAATTCATCCTGGCGGCGATCATATCACTGCTGCTGACGATTGGGATTTTTGCCCTGGTTCCGGCCACCACGGCGTGGACCCATCTGCATCTCAGCGATACCGAGATATCCTCGTTCCGGAATTTGCCGCTGTCGTCCGACGGCTGGATCGACGAGCTGATCCGGATTCGCGAAGGAAGCCTCAGAAGCCTGCGCAATTTCCAGGGCAAGGGACTGATCGCGTTTCCTAGCTTCCATTGCGCGGCAGCCCTGATCCTGATCTGGGCAAGCTGGAACATCCGCTGGCTGCGCATCCCGATGACGCTCGTCAATCTGGGCATGATCCTGGCAACGCCGATCGTCGGCGGTCACTACGTCGCGGACCTGATCGGCGGTCTGGTGATCACGATCGTGTCCGTGATCCTCGCTGGTTGGCTTCACACCTGGATGCAGCGGCACGTGGCTGTGGTCCGGCGAGGAGCATGGGCGATGATACCCGCGGTGCAACGAGCTGAGCCCCGGGCGGAAGTCAGGTGAGAGCGATCGCGCCCCCGCCATGCGGCAACGATAGGTCAATCCACCTGACCATCTTTACCCATTGCGGCGGCTTGCCATAATCGTCTAGAACGACGGCGCACAGCGCGTCCCGGCAACCAACCGTCAATGGTTTTGCCCGAGAATTTTGGCGCTCAACAGGGTCTGGCAATGCTGATTCGCGGCCAAATTGATGGGATTTCGGGGGAGGTGGCCCAGGCTACCGCCACGATTCCTGCCGCAGCGCCCACCCTGCTTATTGGCGGCCTTCTTCTTACCTGCCCCTGAGGGCCGGCTGGGCGTTTGCGCCTGGGCACTCAGGGGTTTGTACGAGATCACCGAACCCTGATATCGCCCAGGTAATTGCTCAAGGAGCAACATGACGGGCGCAAAGCTTAAAGGAATTTCTGACATGGCCACCGCGAACAAGTCCGAGAAGGACCGCGTCATCATTTTCGACACCACCTTGCGCGACGGCGAGCAGTGCCCCGGCGCCACCATGACCTTCGAGGAGAAGCTCGAGGTCGCCGAACTCCTGGACGACATGGGCGTCGACGTCATCGAGGCCGGCTTCCCGATCACCTCGGAAGGCGATTTCCAGGCGGTCAGCGAGATCGCCCGCCGCTCCAAGAACTCGGTCATCGCGGGCCTGTCCCGTGCCCATCCGGCCGACATCGACCGCTGCGCCGAAGCCGTGAAGTTCGCCCGCCGCGGCCGCGTCCACACCGTGATCGCGACCTCGCCGCTGCATATGCGGGTGAAGTTGAACAAGACCCCCGAGGAGGTCATCGAGACCTCGGTCGCGATGGTCGCCCGCGCCCGCAACCAGATCGACGACGTCGAATGGTCGGCCGAGGACGGCACCCGCAGCGAGATGGACTATCTGTGCCGGATCGTCGAAGCGGTGATCAAGGCCGGCGCCACCACGGTGAACATCCCCGACACCGTCGGCTACACGGTGCCGGAGGAATACACCCACTTCATGCGCACGCTGATCGAGCGCGTGCCGAATTCCGACAAGGCGATCTTCTCGGTGCATTGCCACAACGACCTCGGCATGGCGGTCGCGAACTCACTGGCCGGCGTCGTCGGCGGCGCGCGGCAGGTCGAGTGCACCGTCAACGGCATCGGCGAGCGCGCCGGCAATGCCGCGCTGGAAGAGATCGTGATGGCGATCAATGTGCGGAACGACAAGTTTCCGTTCTGGAACAAGATCGACACCACGCAGCTCACCCGCGCCTCGAAGGTGGTGTCCGCGGCCACCTCGTTCCCGGTGCAGTACAACAAGGCAATCGTCGGCCGTAACGCGTTCGCGCATGAGAGCGGCATCCATCAGGACGGCGTGCTGAAGGACGCCTCGACCTACGAGATCATGCGGCCCGAGATGGTCGGCCTGAAGCAGTCCTCGCTGGTGCTCGGCAAGCATTCCGGCCGCCACGCCTTCATCCACAAGCTGGAGGAGATGGGCTACAAGCTCGGCGCCAACCAGCTGGAGGATGCCTTTACGCGGATGAAGGCGCTGGCCGACCGCAAGAAGGACATCTACGACGAGGACATCGAGGCGCTGGTCGACCAGGAGATGGCGGCCGCGCACGACCGCATCAAGCTGACCTCGCTGACCGTGATCGCCGGCACCCACGGCCCGCAGCGCGCGACCATGAAGCTCGACGTCGACGGCCAGATCAAGATCGAAGAGGCCGAGGGCAACGGCCCGGTCGACGCCGTCTTCAACTGCATCAAGCGCCTGGTGCCGCACGAGGCCAAGCTGGAACTCTATCAGGTGCACGCGGTGACCGAAGGCACCGACGCGCAGGCCGAAGTCTCGGTGCGTCTGGCCCATGAAGGTCGCTCGATGACTGCCCGCGCCGCCGATCCGGACACGCTGGTCGCCTCCGCAAAGGCCTATCTCGGCGCGCTGAACAAGATCGTGATGAAGCGCCAACGCGACGTCCCGGCCAAGGCTGCGGGCTGACGAGCGCGGTCGACCGACAGGTTGAAACGCGGCGCCCCGGCGCCGCGTTTTTCGTTCGGGCGTGCAGATCTAGAGCGAGAGTCCTCCGTCATTGCGAGCGTAGCGAAGCAATCCATCTCTCCGATTCCTGATACATGGATTGCTTCGTCGCTTCGCGCCTCGCAATGACGGCGGTAGTTGGCCAGATTGGAATAAAATTAGATCATTCCGGTTACCGTTGGAATCATTTACCAATATTCCGCTCCATCCCGCACTGCTTTGGAATCTTCCGCGCCATCTCCAGCGCTACGCTGCGTTCTTTCCTGGGGAACGCCGTCCATGCCGATCTCCTCCATCGTGACAGACCTTCCGCGCGCCGCCACGCCGGCGGAGACCGCGCTGACGCGCCGGGTCGACCTGACAACGCTTCGCCTGTTCGTCGCGGTCTGCGACGAGCAGAACCTCACCCGCGCCGCGCAGCGCGAGGGGATCGCGGCGTCGGCGGTGTCGAAGCGGATGAACGATTTCGAGCTGGCGTTCGGCGTCACGCTGTTCAAGCGGCTCGCCAAGGGCATGGCGCTGACGCCGGCCGGCGAGGCGCTGCTGCACCACGCCCGGGTGACGCTGCTCAATGTCGAGAAGATCGCGGTCGAGCTGTCGGAATATTCGCAAGGCGTGCGCGGCCATGTCCGCATGCTCGCCAACCTCTCGGCGATCGTGCAATACCTGCCCGAGGATCTCTCCGCCTTCTTCGCCGCGCATGAATTGCTCCGCGTCGATCTGCAGGAGCGGCCGAGCGGGCAGGTGGTGCGCGGCATCGAGGAGGGCGCGGCCGAGATCGGCATCTGCTCGGCCGAGGCCGACAGCCGCGCGCTCGAGGCCTTCCATTATCGCTACGACAATCTGGTGGTGGTGATGCGCGCCGACCATCGGCTGGCCGGCCGCGAGACATTGCTATTCACCGAGACGCTCGATTTCGACCATATCGGCTTGCACACCGCGAGCTCGATCTATCTGCGCTCGCAATATGCGGCGACGCAAGCCGGCAAGGCGATGCGGCTGCGCATCAATGTGCCCGGCTTCGATGCGGTCTGCCGCATGGTGCAGGCCAATATGGGGCTCGGGCTGATCCCCGGCCGCGCCTTCGAGGTGGTCGGCGCCGGCATGGGCCTTCGCGCGATCCCGCTGCGCGACGATTGGGGACGGCGCGAGCTGAAGATCGTGGTCCGCGACACCGCGCATCTGTCGGCAACCAGCCGTCTGATGCTGGACTATCTGCGGGCGATCGAAACGGATCGGGTCGGCCGGGTTGGCGGACGGGCCAGCTAAGCGATCAACGCGAAGCGTTTGCGCGGCGATCATGCTCGAACCATGAGCCAAGGCGCGGTGACGATCCGACCCAATCTCATCGCCCTTTGGCGTCTCCCGCATCGGCGGGCACGCGAGCCGCGAGATTTCCGGAACGTGAACACGAAGTGCGGCAATCTGTCACACGAGTGTTGCGATCGGCCCCGTATGAGGAAACCCATTCCAATTTTCAAAGAATGGGGGGTCTTCGGATGTTCAAATCGATCGCCAAATCGCAAACAACTCCGGAAACATTTCGCCGCGCGATTGTCCGGCGCCTGATCGCGGGTACGGCGCTCTCACCGGTGCTTTTTGCGGTCCATCCGGTGTTGTCCCAGACCGCGGGCAATCCGCACGAATTGCTGGTCAGCACCGCGGTCTATGCGGGCAACCCATCGACCGTCACCGTAGGCCAGACATTGCCGACCGGCGCGACGGCTGTGGCCGACGGCAGCTATCCGGGGGTCTTCAACAACGTGGCTGTCGATTCGAATTTCGGCGTGACCGCGCCGGTGGTGATCAAGAAATTTCATCTGGAAGGCCGTCGGCTGCGCGAAATCGGCGCGCTGACCGTCCCGGCGGACGTGGCGGTGACGAGCTTCAGCTCCAAGTCTGAACTGTCGCTGCATTTGTCGCCCGACGGCAAGGCCGTGACGTTCATGGGCTACGACGCGGCGGTGAACCAGCTGGACGTTTCCAACTCCAATTCGCCGAACCACGTCGACCCGACCAATCCGGACACCGGTGTGCATGCGCGCGTGGTCGCGGAGCTGGATTTCGACGGCTCGCTGCACCGGACCAAGGTCAATGTCTATAGCGGCGACAATGGCCGCGGCGCGATCCGCGCCAACAAGGTCAATGGCACCCAGGCCGACCAGTATTTCACGGTCGGCAATGCCGGAAACGGCAGCGGCACCCAGCCAGTGCTCGTCGTCAACGACACCGGCGTTCAACTTGCGACGCCCGGTGTCGATGGTTCCGACGCCGTGGTTGGCGTGCAGCAGGGCACGCCCGGCAGCAAGAATGGCTTCCAGTTCGGCTTCTCGGTTGCCCAGCTTGGCTTTGCCGCCGACAAGTCCGGCAAGGACGATAATTTCCGCGGTCTCGCGATCTCCGACAACACGCTTTACGTGACCAAGGGCAGCGGCAGCAACGGCATCAACACGGTTTATCAGGTCGGCCAGCCGGGCGTGTTGCCGACGAGGGATACGGCCGCGTCGACGACGTTCAGCATTCTTCCGGGTTTCCCGAACAATCCCTCGGCGAACTCGGGCGCGAACGGCTTCTATCCCTTTGGCATCTGGTTCGCCAATTCGACGACGCTTTATGTCGCCCAGGAAGGTGACGGCAATCTCGCCGACGCCGCCACGTCACCGACCGCAGGTCTTCAGAAGTGGGTCTATGTCAACGGCAGCTGGAGCCTTGCCTACACGCTGCAAAAGGGCCTGAACCTCGGCACGCTCTATCATGTCAACGGCTATCCGACTGATCCGGCAACCGGCGGCCTGCGCAACATCACCGGCCGCGTCAACCGCGACGGCACCGCGACGCTTTTCGCGGTGACGTCGACCGTAGGCAACTCGGTCGAGCCCGGCGCCGATCCGAATCAAGTCGTCACCATCACGGACAGGGTCGCGGCGACAACGCTTCCGGCGAACGAAGCCTTTGACGTGGTTGCGCCGCCGGCGTTCGGTATGGTCTATCGTGGCGTGTCGTTCGCTCCCGTCAATTGCGATGGTGATCACGGCCGGATGAAGGATAATGGCCGCGGCCACGACAAGGACTCGCAGGACGACGTCTGCGGCCCGACCCGGATCGCCGCGGGGCACTGATCGCCGCGACCCAGCGGAGCCTGTGCCGGCTGCTTCCGGTCAGGCTTCGGCTGGATCAGGCGAGGCACGATCGGCTGAACCCGATCGCGCTTTCCGTATTGCACCAGCCTCACGATCTCCCTGCAGAATCTTCATGCGGCAGGGGCCTTCCGGTTGCCGCTTCGCGGGTTAGGTAGTGGGGTGCGATTCACTGCAGCGGAGTGCCGGCGCGCATGAATCGTGACGCCATTGGCCGTCCAGTGCATCCATCCGGGACGCTACACAGGGCAGGAGTGCGATGATGGTGGACACGATTTCCAGCGTTCGAATCCCGGACAGCAAGATCGCGCGGGAAGCCGCCGAGCTGGTGCGGCAACATGAGACCGAGATGTTGTTCAATCACTCGGTCCGCGTGTTTGTGTTCGGCGCGCTCAAGGGTACCAGTCAAAATCTGAAGTTCGACGCTGAACTGCTTTATGTTGCCGCGCTGTTTCATGATCTCGGCCTCGTCGATCATTTTCATACCGACACCAAACGGTTTGAGGTCGACGGCGCCGATGCGGCGCGCAAATTTCTCAGGAGCCACGGCATCGCCGAGCCCAAAGCAGACCTGGTGTGGGAGGCGATCGCATTGCACACCACGCCCGGCATTCCGCAATACATGCGGCCGGAAATCGCGCTCACCAATGCGGGCGTATTGGTCGATGCCGTCGGCGTCGGATACGATGACTATACGGCCGAGCAGCGCGACGGCGTCCTTGCCGCGTTGCCCCGCGGCGATTTCAAGAACGAGTTCATCGAGGTTCAGACCTGCTCGGCCCTGAAGAAGCCGCAGACCACGTTCGGCTCTGTCAATTTCGACTTCGTCGCGGAGCGCGATCCCACATTTCACAGGCCGAACGCCTGCACCCGGATCCGCAGCACGCCGTGGCCGAGCTAAACGGCACGGCGGATATCAGCCGCCGTCGAGCGCGGCGAGGCGGTCGGCTTCCGCGATGTCCTCGACGGTATTGGCATTGAAGAACGGATCCAGCGGCTCGGTCGGCCACTCGACCGTTGCGAGCGGATAGCGCGCGGTCCAGCGGTCGATCTTGCGCACGTCCTCGACGACAAGCGCCTTGCGCAACTCGTTCCGCAGGCGCACGCTCCAGAGGCCGATGACGGGATGCGTCTGCCCGCCGGATGAAGCGACCGTGAGCTCGGCATTCTGCGCTCGACGCGCTTCTTCGAGGCGCGTGACGAGATCGCGCGGCAGAAACGGACAGTCGCCCGCGGCGCTGAGCACCCATTGCGCATCCGGCCGGTTGGCGGCGGTCCAGTCGAGCGCGGCCAGGATGCCGGCGAGGGGACCGGGATAATCGGCGACATCGTCGGCGACGACCGGAAGGCCGAACGTGGCGAAGCGCGCCGGGTCGCCATTGGCGTTGATGATCAGCCCACTGCATTGCGGAGCGAGACGGTCGATCACCCGCTGCAGAATGGTGCGGCCCGCGATCTTGCGCATCGGCTTGTCGCCGCCGCCCATCCGGCGCGCGAGGCCGCCGGCGAGCAGCACGCCCGGGATGCTAGTCCCCGGAATGTCAGTCATTGTCGGTCTCGCCCTTGCGCTTGTGACGCATCGATTCCTCTTCGACATAGTCGAGGTTCTGGTCGTAGACGATCCGCTCCTCACCGGACAGCGCGATGAAGCGCTTGCCGCGGGCGCGCCCGACCAGCGTCAACCCGACCTGCCGCGCCAGATCGACGCCCCACGCCGTGAATCCGGAGCGGGAGACCAGGATCGGGATCCCCATCCGCACCGTCTTGATCACCATCTCCGAGGTCAGCCGGCCGGTGGTGTAGAGAATCTTGTCGGCCGGATCGACATTGTGCCGGTAGATCCAGCCCGCGATCTTGTCGACGGCATTATGCCGGCCGACGTCCTCGGTGTAGCACACCGGCGTCGCCTCCTTGCACAGCACGCAGCCGTGAATGGCGCCGGCCTCCAGATAGAGCGACGGCATCGTGTTGATGGTGTGCGTCATCCGGTAGAGCCAGGAGGTTCGCAATTCGGCTTTCGGCAGCGCCACCTTCTCGACGGCTTCGAGCAGGTCGCCGAACGCCGTGCCCTGGGCGCAGCCCGAGGTCTGCGTGCGCTTCTTCAGCTTGGCCTCGAAATTGGTGTGGTGCGCGGTGCGCACCACGACGACCTCGAGATCGTCGTCATATTCGACCTCGGTGACGACGTCGTCGTATTTGAGCATGTTCTGGTTCAAGAGGTAGCCGAGCGCGAGGTATTCGGGATAGTCGTTGATCGTCATCATCGTGACGATCTCCTGCGCGTTGAGGTACAGCGTCAGCGGCCGCTCGACCGGCACCTTGATCTCGGTCCGTGCGCCGGTCTGATCGACGCCGACCACGCGCTCCGTCAGGCGTGGATCGTCCGGATCAGGAACAATGATGGGAGCGGTGGTCTTCTCGGGCACTGCTTGACGTCCAGATGGGTTCACATGGCATCGCAGCTAGGGATATAAGCACGTTCGGAGACTGACTGGCGACTCTCCGCCGCGTCGCGGGAACTGCCATCGATCGGTCCGGCTTTAAGGATAACGCCGCAGTTCGCGATCCGGGTCGAACAAATCTTGTCGATGGCGAGGACTGAGGGAGATCATGGCGCAGCTTTCGGACGACTGCTTCGCATTCGGCGGACCGATGATGTCGGTCGATGAGGCCGTCGCGATCATCGCCGCGCGGGTCAAGCCTGTCGGCGAGACCGAAGCCGTTGCCCTGGTGGATGCGGACGGACGCATCCTGGCCGACGACATTGTCGCGCCGCTTGCGCTGCCGCCGTTCAAGAATTCCGCCGTCGACGGCTACGCGGTATCCGGCGCGGACCTGCCGGCGAGCGGCGAGCGCGCGTTCCCCGTTGCCGGACGGGTGCAGGCGGGCGCGTCGGCGCAGCCGGCGCAGCCCGGACAGGCGGTGCGGATCTTCACCGGCGCGCCGATGCCCGAAGGCACCGACACCGTGTTCATGCAGGAAGACGTGCGGATCGACGATTCCGGGCGCGTGATCCTGCCGTCCGGCCTGAAGGTCGGCGCCAATGTGCGCCCCAGCGGCGAAGACATTCCGCGCGGCCATGTCGCGCTGGCGGCGGGCCGGCGGCTGCGCCCGCAGGATATCGCGGTCGCCGCGGCCTTCGGGCTCACCACGCTCGATGTGGTGCGTCGGCTTCGCGTCGGGGTGTTCTCGACCGGCGACGAACTAGCCGCGCCCGGCAGCGCGCGCGCCGAAGCGCAACTGTTCGATTGCAACCGTTTCATGCTGATGGCGATGCTGCGGCGGCTCGGTTGCGAGGTCGGCGATCTCGGCATCCTGCGCGACGAGCGGGCCGAGCTCGCCGCGGCGCTCAAGCAGGTCGCGCGGCGCTACGACCTGATCCTGACCACCGGCGGGGTCTCGACCGGCGAAGAGGACCACGTCAGGGCCGGTATCGAACAGGCGGGCTCGCTGGTGCTGTGGCGGATGGCGATCAAGCCCGGCCGCCCGGTGGCGATGGGAATCATCGACGGCACGCCGCTGATCGGCCTGCCCGGCAATCCGGTGGCGAGCTTCGTCACCTTCGTTCATGTCGTGCGGCCGACCGTGCTGGCGCTATCGGGCGCTGTGCCGTCCCCCTTGCTGCCGATGCCGGTGCGGGCGGCCTTCAGCTACAAGAAGAAGAGTGGGCGGCGCGAATATGTCCGCGTCTCGCTGCGACGGGCGACGGACGGTACGCTGGAAGCGAACAAGTTTCCTCGCGAGGGAGCCGGTCTGCTGTCGTCGCTGATCGAGACCGATGGACTGGTCGAACTCGGCGAGTCGGTGGTGCGGGTTGAACCTGGCGATGCCGTCGGCTTTCTCGGCTACGCCGACCTGCTGTGAGAGCTGAAACGCGGTCGGGACCGCGCAGCGCGACGGGTGCGCGATAGCAAAATCAGATCGCCCGATAGGCAAACATAAACAATGGCCTACGCGGCAACCCGACGCTGCTAGAGACGTTCTAAAACTGCTTGCCTCTGGCATACCAGAGAATAGAGTTCGTCGAAGCAGTGCAATTCGCGCAAAGCGTGGTTCCCAAGGCGAGGCTTCATGAGTCGAGACGACGTTCACAAGGTTCGTGCGTTCGAGCATCCCGGACAGGGCAGGAAGCGAGCGAAGGCCACGCCCAAGGGACGCCAGGTCGACCCCGTGGCCGCCCATGAGATCGAGACGCTGCTCGGCGATCGTCCGAGGCGGCGCGACCTCCTGATCGAGTATCTGCATCTGATCCAGGACAAATACCATCAGATCTCGGCGGCGCATCTTGCCGCGCTCACCGACGAGATGAAGCTGTCGTTCGCCGAAGTGTTCGAGACCGCCACCTTCTACGCGCATTTCGACATCGTGAAGGAAGGCGAGGCTGACATCGCGCCGCTCACCGTACGTGTCTGCGATTCGCTGACCTGCGCGATGCTCGGCGGCGAACAGCTGTTGAAGGATCTGCAGAACCGCGCCGGCCCCGGCATCCGCGTCGTGCGCGCACCGTGCGTCGGCCGCTGCGACACCGCGCCCGCTGCCGAGGTCGGCCACAACTTCGTCGATCATGCGACCGTCACCAATGTGCTGGCGGCGGCGAAGAGCGGCGACACCCATGTGCACCTTCCGCCATATGTCGACTACGACGCCTATGTGGCGGGCGGCGGATACCGGCTGCTGGCGCGCCTGCGCTCAGGCGAGCTGCCGCGCGAAGACCTGCTGAAGGCGCTCGACGATGCGTCGCTGCGCGGCCTCGGCGGCGCCGGTTTTCCGACCGGCCGCAAGTGGCGCGCGGTGCTCGGCGAGCCCGGTCCGCGATTGATGGCGGTGAACGGCGACGAAGGCGAGCCCGGCACGTTCAAGGACCGCTATTATCTCGAGACCGATCCGCATCGTTTCCTCGAGGGCATGCTGATCGGCGCCCACGTGGTCGAGGCGCCGGAAGTCTACATCTATATCCGCGACGAGTACCCGGCCTGCCGCGACATCCTCGCGCGCGAGATCGCGAAGCTCCCACCGGGTGGTCCGACGCTGCATCTGCGGCGCGGCGCCGGCGCCTATATCTGCGGCGAGGAATCCTCGCTGTTGGAATCGATCGAGGGCAAGCGCGGCCTGCCGCGGCACAAGCCACCATATCCGTTCCAGGTCGGGCTGTTCGGCCTGCCGACGCTGATCAACAACATCGAGACGTTGTGGTGGGTGCGCGACATCGTCGAGAAGGGCGCCGATTGGTGGAAGAGCCACGGCCGCAACGAACGCCACGGCCTGCGCAGCTTCTCGGTGTCGGGACGCGTCAAGAATCCCGGCGTCAAGCTCGCTCCCGCCGGCATCACGCTGCGCGAGTTGATCGACGAGTTCTGCGGTGGCATGGCCGATGGCCATACCTTGCAGGCCTATCTGCCGGGCGGTGCATCCGGCGGCATCCTGCCGGCGTCGATGGACGACATCCCGCTCGATTTCGGCACGCTGGAGAAATATGGCTGCTTCATCGGCTCCGCCGCCGTGGTCGTGCTTTCGCAGGCCGATGACGTCAGGGACGCCGCGCTGAACCTGATGAAGTTCTTCGAGGACGAGAGCTGCGGGCAGTGCACGCCGTGCCGCGCCGGAACCGAGAAGGCGGCACTGTTGATGCAGCAGCCGGTCTGGAACAAGGAACTGCTAGACCAATTGAGCCAGGCGATGCGCGATGCGTCGATCTGTGGCCTCGGTCAGGCGGCCTCCAATCCGCTGACCTCCGTGATCAAATATTTTCCGGACGGCTTTCGTCCGCAGCAAGCCGCCGAGTAGGCAAGGCCGAGCAGACGAATTTCGACGAGGAGTTGAATGAGCAACAATCAGAACTCAGGCCTGACGATTCAGTTCGAGCTCGACGGCCAGCAGGTCGAGGCGCGGGCCGGCGAGACGATCTGGCAGGTCGCCAAGCGCCAGGGCACCGAGATCCCGCATCTGTGCTATTCGCCCGCTCCGGACTACAGGCCGGACGGCAATTGCCGCGCCTGCATGGTCGAAATCGAAGGCGAGCGCGTGCTGGCGGCGTCCTGCAAGCGGATGCCGACGGTCGGCATGAAAGTGAAGTCGGCCAGCCAGCGCGCCGTCGCGGCGCAGAAGATGGTGATGGAGCTGCTGGTGGCGGACCAGCCGGCGCGCGAAACCTCGCACGATCCGGACTCGAAATTCTGGCACTGGGCCGAGAAGACCGGCGTGACCGAAAGCCGCTTTCCCGCGACTGAACGCTGGCACGCCGACACCAGCCATCCGGCGATGAGCGTCAATCTCGACGCCTGCATCCAGTGCGGCCTCTGCGTGCGTGCGTGCCGCGAGGTGCAGGTCAACGACGTGATCGGCATGGCCTACCGCAACCACGACGCCAAGATCGTGTTCGACTTCGACGATCCGATGGGCGAATCGACCTGCGTCGCCTGCGGCGAGTGCGTGCAGGCCTGTCCGACCGGCGCGCTGATGCCGGCGGTCATGCTCGACGACAAGCAGACCCGCGTCACCTATCCAGACAAGAAGGTGGATTCGCTCTGTCCGTATTGCGGCGTCGGCTGCCAGGTCACCTACCAGGTCAAGGATGAGAAGGTGATCTACGCGGAAGGCCGCGATGGTCCCGCCAATCACAACCGGCTCTGTGTCAAGGGCCGCTTCGGCTTCGACTACATCCATCACCCCAATCGTCTGACCAAGCCGCTGGTGCGGCTGCCCGGCGTCAAGAAGGATGCCAACGACCAGGTCGATCCGGCCAATCCCTACACCCATTTCCGCGAAGCGACATGGGAGGAGGCGCTCGATCTCGCTGCTGCGGGCTTGCGCAAGATCCGCGACGAGAAGGGCGCCAAGGCGCTCGCCGGCTTCGGCTCGGCCAAGGGCTCGAACGAGGAAGCCTATCTGTTCCAGAAGCTGGTGCGCACCGGCTTCGGTTCCAACAATGTCGATCACTGCACGCGGCTGTGTCACGCCTCGTCGGTGGCGGCGCTGTTCGAGGGATTGAGCTCAGGCGCGGTGTCGGCGCCGTTCGCGGCCGCGGCCGACGCCGAGGTGATCTGGGTGATCGGCGCCAATCCGACCGTGAACCATCCGGTCGCCGCCACCTACATCAAGAACGCCGCCAAGCGCGGCGCCAAGCTCTATGTGATGGACCCGCGCCGGCAGACGCTGTCGCGCCACGCCACCGAGCACCTGCAATTCAAACCGGGCAGCGACGTCGCGATGCTGAACGCGATGATCCACACGATCATCACCGAAGGCCTGACCGACGAGCAGTACATCGCCGGCTATACCGAGGGCTATGACGAGCTGAAGGCGAAGATCCAGGAGTTCACGCCGGAGCGCATGTCCCAGATCTGCGGCATTCCGGCGGAGACGCTGCGCGAGGTTGCACGCGCCTACGCCCGCGCCAAATCGTCGATCATCTTCTGGGGCATGGGCATCAGCCAGCACGTCCACGGCACCGACAATGCGCGCTGCCTGATCGCACTGGCCCTGATCACCGGCCAGGTCGGCCGCCCCGGCACCGGGCTGCATCCCCTGCGCGGGCAGAACAATGTGCAGGGCGCCTCCGACGCCGGCCTGATTCCGATGTTCCTTCCGGACTACCAGCCGGTCGGCCGCGACGACATGCGCGGCGCCTTCGAAAAGCTGTGGGGACAGGAGCTCGATCCGGTGCGCGGCCTGACCGTGGTCGAGATCATGAACGCGATCCACGCCGGCGAAATCCACGGCATGTATGTCGAGGGCGAGAATCCCGCGATGTCCGATCCCGACCTGCAGCACGCGCGCGAGGCGCTCGCCAAGCTCGATCATCTCGTCGTGCAGGACCTGTTCGTCACCGAGACCGCGTTCCACGCCGACGTCATCCTGCCGGCTTCGGCGTTCGCCGAAAAGTCCGGCTCCTTCACCAACACCGACCGCCGCGTGCAGCTGGCGCGCGAGGTGATCAAGCCGCCGGGCGATGCAAGGCAGGATCTCTGGATCATCCAGGAGATCGGCAAGCGGATGGGACTGCCCTGGAACTATGCGGGGCCGGGTGAGGTCTTCACCGAGATGGCCGAGCTGATGCCGTCGCTGAAGAACATCAGCTGGGAGCGCCTGGTGCGCGAGGGCGCGGTGACCTATCCGGTCGACGATCCCGACAAGCCCGGCAACGAGATCATCTTCACCACCGGCTTCCCGACCGAAAGCGGCCGCGGCAAGATCGTGCCGGCCAAGGTGATCCCGCCTGACGAACTGCCCGACGACGAGTACCCGATGGTGCTGTCGACCGGCCGCGTGCTCGAACATTGGCACACCGGCTCGATGACGCGCCGTGCCCAGGTGCTCGACCAGATCGAGCCCGAAGCGGTCGCGTTCATGACCCCGAAGGACATGCACAAGAAGGGACTCGCGCCCGGCGACTTCATCCGTCTCGAGACGCGCCGCGGCGCGGTCGAGGTCAAGGTGCGTGCCGACCGCGACGTGCCCGAGAACATGGTCTTCATGCCGTTCTGCTACGCGGAAGCGGCGGCCAACCTGTTGACCAACCCGGCGCTCGACCCGTTCGGCAAGATTCCGGAGTTCAAGTTCTGCGCGGTCCGCGCCGAGAAGATCGATATCCGGACCGCGGCGGAATAGCGGTCCGGGGACGAAGCGCGGAAAGCCGCCCGCCGGCTACTCGCTCGCCCGACACAGCACCGCAAGCACCGTCGATCGACGTCCGCTCAGAGCGTAAGAGCGGGGCGTCGCTGCGGCGTGGACCCATGTCGCCCTTTGCCCCAAAGCGGACCTGTTTGAGAGCCCGGAAGTTGCCATTTCCACGAGAACTCGCGTATGCATGACGTGCAGGATCGCAGTGTGAGAAATTCAGATGACGATGGAGCTGAGGGGCGCGAGAGGCGAGGGATTTGCGACGATTGCCGCTGAAGGGCGCGTGCTGGATTCCTGGTTTCTTCAGCTGCGCCTGGTCGCGGAGGCCGACAAGACGGCAACGGTGCGGCTGGCGAGCGACGAGATCACCAGATCGTTGGGCGAGTCGGCGGACGGATATGCGCGACACGACGACATTCGCAATGTCGACATCGTTCCAATCCGCACAGAAATTGGCTCCCTTGCATCTGCACCGACTGACGTGCACGACGCGTATCTTCGACTCCATCTGCTGAGCCACCGGCTCGTCCAGCCGAATTGCCTGAACCTCGAGGGAGTTTTCGGTCTCTTACCTAACGTTGCCTGGACGACCCTCGGTCCCTGTGAGTGCTCTCGTGTACCGGACGCGCGAATGGAGGCACGAAAGCGTGCCCTCGCGTTCGAGGTGACAGGCGTGGATAAATTTCCGCGCATGACTGACTATGTGACGCCCGCAGACGTGAGAATTGCAGATGCGGATCGCGTAAGGCTCGGAGCCCACTTGGCCCCGGGCACGACCGTCATGCATGAAGGCTTTTGCAATTTTAACGCGGGTACGCTCGGTCCCTGCATGGTCGAAGGCCGGATCAGCGCCGGTGTGGTTGTCGGAAGCGGCAGCGACGTTGGTGGCGGAGCGTCGATCATGGGCACTCTGTCCGGAGGAGGGAAAGAGAGGATTACAGTCGGTGAGCGCTGCCTGATCGGAGCCAACGCCGGTATCGGCATTTCATTGGGTGACGATTGTATCGTCGAAGCGGGCTGTTATGTCACGGCAGGCGCGCGCATCCTTTTGGAAGATGGCCGAGTCCTGAAAGCCAAAGAACTCTCGGGCCAGAAGGGCCTGCTTTTTCGTCGGAATTCCCAGAGCGGTGCCCTTGAGGCAACCAAGCGTACGCCAAATTGGGACGGCCTCAACGCGCAACTTCACAGCTAGTCCCCGTCCGTCAGGGGACGATCACCACTCGGAATGTGATCTGTTTGGCGCGATCGCTGTTCACCACCAGTATGGCCACCGCCACGCCTCATAGAGGCGCCACGACGACACCAGGGGCGGGGCGTATGGATCGACCCGGTCGTCTTCAGGGCGATATTGATATCGTGGAACAATATAATAGTCCCACGGAGTTGGCCTTATCACGGGCGTCGGGATAATGACCCTCCTTGGTTCATGAACGACTTGTGCCTTCCGCGCCCGGGCTTCAGCACCAGACGTCCCGAGGTTGCACAGCACGAGGGCCGCTCCGAGAGCGCACGCGACGGTCATTATCTTCATGCATCGGCCTCCTTTGCCTGAGAGTGCAAAAGGACTCAAAGCAAGGCAAGCTAATTCGCTCTCGACCGGCTTGAATGACAGCTTGTGGGGCCCGTAGCCGACCTTTGCTCAGAAGGGCCGCGCGGAAGCCGGAGCCCGCCCCCATGATCGATATGAGTACGCGCCCCGGTTCGGCTCTAACTCGACAAGGTCTCAGTAGTCCCAGAACACCGGCACCCAACGGAAGGCGTCACCCTCGACCGCGACATGTCCGACGGACGGGAACGGCATATGCGTGGCAACCAGCAACTCGCGGTTCGCCGCCAGTTCCCGCAACAGACTGATCCGGGCGCGGGCCGCCTCTTCGGGATCGTGTTCGAAGCCATTGTGCCATTCGGGGTGCTCGAACCCGACCGCGAACACGAGGTCACCGGCGAATGTCAGCCGGTCGCCGCCGGACGCCAGACGAACGACGCTGTGGCCGGGAGTGTGGCCGCCGCTGCGACGGACGACCACTCCGGGCGCCACCTCGTGCTCCTCGTCGAACAGCCGCAGCTGGCTCTGGTATTCCTTCCTGAACCGCTTGGCCGTCGCACGAAGCGCGTCGGGGAAACCCGGCGGCATCGAGACGCGGGAGAAATCGGGCGCCTCCCAGAACTTGACCTCGGCAGCCGCCACATGGATCCGCAGGTCCGGACGCAGCCGCTCCTTCACGCCCTCGACGAGCAGCCCGCCAACGTGGTCCATGTGCATGTGGGTCAGCACCACGTCGGTCACGGACCCAAGATCGATACCGGCCGCCTCCAGTCGCTTGACCGTCTGCCCGGCCTTCGGCAGGTGCAGGTCCGGGTCCGACCCCAGCCCGGCGTCGACGAGGATGGTTTTCCCGCCGCTTCGCACCACGACCACGTTCAGCGCCCAGTCGAACGCGTCCGGCGGCAGGAACATGTCGTCCAGCCAGGCCGCGCGGACGGCCGGCTCGGCATTGTGCGCCAGCATCTTGGTCGGCAGCGGCAGCACCCCGTCGCTGACGACCAGCACGTCGATCTCGCCGATCTTAAGCGCGTAGCGCGATGGCACCAACTCGTTTGGCCCCGGCTGACCGGCGTGCGAGACATTGTCGAGGTTCATGCTTGTCTCCTGAGTATTGCGGATCATCTGGTTCATCGTTGAAAACTCCTGCGTTCGATCCTGATGTTCGATCCCGGCGGGCCGCATTGTTTCCGCCCGTGGATTGGACATGGTGGTGATCTAACGGATCGGGTGGGGCGCCGCCCCAGAGCGGTTGCCGTCGCTGTAGAGCGATTGCTGCCAACGCATGCGGGCCGCCGCACGCGAGCGCTGGGGACGAAACGGGAGGCAGCAGGCCATCGCCATGCCCCTAGCCACGTGCGACACTTCGGATTGGCGGAGCCGGTTCAACCCAGGACTAATATCTCCTCGTCGAGACCCCGGAATACGAACGTTCGGAGCAATTCATGGCCAAGCATCGGATCTATACCACGAGCTTCGCAAGCGTTTACCCGCTCTATGTCGCGAAAGCGGAGAAGAAGGGACGCACCAAAGCGGAGGTTGATCAGGTGATCTCCTGGTTGACCGGCTACGGTTCGAAGGAGCTGGAAGCTCAGTTGGAAAAACAAACCGACTTCGAAACGTTCTTCGCAAAGGCGCCTGAAATGAATCCTTCGCGGGCCTTGATCAAGGGCATGGTGTGCGGTGTCAGGGTTGAGGAAATCAAAGAGCCGACCATGCGGGAAATTCGTTACCTGGATAAACTGATCGATGAGCTGGCGCGTGGAAAGGCCATGGATAAAATCCTGCGGAGGGAATGACGCCTGATCGACCGGATTCCGTTCGCTCGGCGAGGCGACACCGGACGCTGGTGCGTCGCCCGCAATGACGAAAGGACCGGGGAGGGCCGCTACCACTGAGTTGCCCGACGGGCGCAAGCCTTCGCAGCAAAAATATTTCGCTTTATCCGAAGCGTGGCTCGGTGTATGGTCTGCCCGTCTCACCCGACACGAGGGGCGCTTCGCGGTCGTCACGAACGTGGGTCGAGATGCGGTGGACGCCGATTGCGCAGTTGACGAACGTGCATGAGGCGGACGGTGAAGTCGTGTGGTCCTGACGCCCTAGCGGCAGGTGTCTTTTCCGATTGCGCAGTGCGCGTTGCGAAGACGGTGACAACCAAGCCCAGTCTCGCCGGGGAGAGCACGAAGTAAGCCGTAGCCCATCACGCAGGGAAAGCCGGGTTGTTTCCGGTTACACCTGTGGTCCTACCCCCGAGCTTTCTACCCATTGCTCGGGGCCCATGGGTGCGATCGGCACCCGGCTTTCCCTGCGCCCTCTGCTTGAGGTGAGGGCGGAACAAGATGCAAAGCTCGGACGCAATGCGCCGCGAGACTGCGGAAGCATGAGCCACACGTGGTCCAACACATTCAGTGTCGTCTTGGCGTCAGTGTCGTCTTGGCGAAAGCCAGGACCCATTACCCCAAATGAGACTTGTTGCGCGATGCTGGGGCCACGACCTCGTTCACAATCAAATGCGGTGGTTATGGGTCCTGGCTTTCGCCAGGACGACAACGAAGAGTCACATCTGCAAGATTTGCCGCGGCGTATGGATCTCTGTTTTCGCAGGGCGACAGCCGGCAAGAAACACGCGCAGCATTCGCGCCCGGCGAACCCGCCATTGCCAAACCTCGCATTGACCTCATTGCCGTGGCCGGGCACAGCGTGCGGGCGGTGTCATTGAACGGTCGCAAGAGCCGAAGGGGATACCGCCGCATCGAATTTTGCAGTGCAGCAATGGTGCAATTGGCCCCTGCTAAAGGGGCAATGGCAATCGTCTTTGCTTGTCTGTAATGGTGCGACCGGATGTCTCGGGGCCGGTATTCGCGCTCCGCAATTACGCGGGAGGAAACATGCGTAAACTCATATTGGCTGCGGCGTCGATCGCGGCTTTGACCTTTGTCGGGCCTGCGGCGGCGCAGTCGCCGATCGTTCTCAAATTCAGCCACGTGGTGGCCTCGGATACGCCGAAGGGCAAGGCGGCCGACAAGTTCAAGGAACTCGCCGAGAAGTACACCGGCGGCAAGGTGAAGGTCGAGGTCTACCCGAACTCGACGCTTTACAAGGACAAGGAAGAGCTCGAGGCGCTGCAGCTCGGCGCGGTGCAGATGCTGGCGCCGTCGAACTCGAAGTTCGGCCCGATCGGCATCAAGGAATTCGAAGTCTTCGATCTGCCCTACATCCTGCCCGACCTGAAGTCGCTGCGGAAGGTCACCGACGGGCCGCTCGGCGCCCAGCTGCTCAAGAAGCTGGATTCCAAGGGCATGACCGGTCTCGCCTATTGGGACAACGGCTTCAAGCAGATGAGCGCGAACAAGAAGCTGGTCGCGCCCGCCGACTACAAGGGGCTCAAGTTCCGCATCCAGTCGTCGAAGGTGCTGGAAGCCCAGTTCCGCGCGCTCGGCGCGATCCCGCAGGTGATGGCATTCTCCGACGTCTACCAGGCGCTGCAGACCGGCGTGGTCGACGGCCAGGAGAACACCTGGTCGAACATCTACACCCAGAAAATGCATGAGGTGCAGAAGTACGCCACCGTCACCAATCACGGCTACATCGGCTACGTCGTGGTCGTGAACAAGAAGTTCTGGGACGGCCTGCCGGCCGATATCCGCGAGCAGCTCTCCAAGGCAATGAAGGAAGCCACCGAGTTCGGCAACAGCCAGTCGGCCAAGGAAAACGACGACGCGCTCGCCGAGATCAAGAAGGCCGGCAAGACCGAGATCGTCGCGTTGACGCCGGAGCAGGACGAGGCGATGCGCAAGGCGATGATGCCGGTCTACAAGGACGTGGCATCGCGCGTCGGCCAGCCGTTGATCGACGAATTCCTCAAGGAAACCGGCCGCAGCCCGATGAACTAGCTGCGATGCTTCGCCGCTGAGGCGATGCCAGACGAGCTCCCTCTCCCGGTTCTTGCGGGGAGAGGGTTGGGGTGAGGGGCCTTCTCCGCGAACGCGGCTCCAGATGTGCTCGCGGAAGCTCCCCCTCACCGGAAATTCAAGCTGCGCTTGAATTTCGACCTCTCCCCGCACGCGGGGCGAGGTAGATCGGAGGCAGCTCCGATCGACGGCAACAGTCACGCGGGACTTGAACCGCAAACATAGTGAACGCCGCGGCCGCGTGAGGCCGCGGCCAGGGTGCCGTGGCCGGTTGCCGCATCAGGCCATGACAGGGGAGATCAATGCTGCTTAAAATTCTGGACCGGCTCGAGGAAATCATCATCGCGAGCCTGATGGGGGCCGCGACGCTGCTGACCTTCGTCACGGTCGTGCACCGTTTTCTGGTCGACGTTCCCGCGCTCTATCCGTACCTGTTCGGCATCAATCTCGCCTGGTCGCAGGAACTCTGCATCTACATGTTCATCTGGATGGCGAAGTTCGGCGCCGCCTATGGCGTGCGCGCCGGCGTCCATGTCGGCGTCGACGTCCTGATCAACCGGCTCAACGATTTCTGGCGCAAGCGCACCATCACCTTCGGCCTGCTCGGCGGCGCGCTATTCACCGGGATCGTCGGCACCATGGGCGCCAAATTCGTGTTCGAATTGATGCATACCGACCAGGTCTCACCGGATCTCGAGATCCCGAGCTGGATCGTCTACGCCTGCATTCCGCTCGGCTCCTATCTGATGTGCTTCCGCTTCCTGCAGGTGTGCTGGAATTACTGGTGGACCGACGACCTGCCGCACCATGACGCCTCCCATGTCGATGGCGTCGAGACCAGCAAGACCGCGCCCGTCGCGCTTGGAGAAGCGTGATGAGCGCCGCACTTATTTTCGGACTGCTGTTTGCCCTGATGCTGACGGGCATGCCGATCTCGATTTCGCTCGGCCTGACCGTGCTCACCTTCCTGTTCACCATGACCGAGGTGCCGATCGAGAGCGTCGGCCTGAAGCTGTTTTCGGGCCTCGACAATTTCGGCATCATGGCGATCCCGTTCTTCATCCTGGCCGGCACCTTCCTGACCCGCGGCGGCGTCGCGCGGCGCATGATCGCGTTCACGACCTCGCTGGTCGGGCATCTGCCCGGCGGCCTTGGGCTGGCCGGCGTCGCGGCCTGCGCGATGTTCGCGGCGATCTCGGGCTCGAGCGTCGCCACCGTGGTTGCGATCGGCTCGATCATGATGCCGGCGATGGTCGATCACGGCTATCCGAAGCGGTTCGGCGTCGGCGTGATCTCGACCTCGGGCGCTCTCGGCATCCTGGTGCCGCCCTCGATCATCCTGGTGCTCTACGGCGTCTCCACCAACACCTCGATCGGCGCGCTGTTCATGGCCGGCATCGTGCCGGGCGTCGTGCTCGCGCTGATGCTGGCGGCGGTGACTTTCTTCGTCGCGCAGCGCAACGGCTATCCGAAGATGCCGCGCGCGACCATCGGCCAGCAGTTCAAGGCGTTCCGCGAAAGCATCTGGGGCCTGCTGCTGATCGTGATCGTGCTCGGCGGCATCTATGGCGGCATCTTCACGCCGACCGAAGCCGCAGCGGTCGCCGCGACCTACGCCTTCTTCATCACCGTATTCGTCTACAAGGAGCTGAAGCTCTCCGAGGTGCCGAAGGTGCTGCTGCAGGCGGCGAGCATGAGCTCGATGCTGCTCTACATCATCACCAACGCGGTGCTGTTCTCGTTCCTGATGACGCACGAGCAGATCCCGCAGGAGATGGCGGCCTGGATCATCGACAAGAACTTCTCGGTCT
The DNA here is from genome assembly GCF_054056795.1 of Bradyrhizobium sp. USDA 3315. Taxonomy (NCBI): domain Bacteria; kingdom Pseudomonadati; phylum Pseudomonadota; class Alphaproteobacteria; order Hyphomicrobiales; family Nitrobacteraceae; genus Bradyrhizobium; species Bradyrhizobium sp. USDA 3315. The sequence continues at coordinate 4,637,315 of NZ_JBSRYP010000001.1, forward strand.
GGATGTTCCTGCTCGTCGTCAACATCATCCTGCTGCTCGCCGGCAACGTGATGGATCCGTCGTCGATCCTCCTGATCATGGCGCCGATCCTGTTTCCGCTGGCGACCAAGCTCGGCGTGCACCCGGTGCATCTCGGCATCCTGATGATCGTCAACACCGAGGTCGGGCTGTGCCACCCGCCGGTCGGGCTCAACCTCTACATTGCGAGCAGTATCGCCAAGATGGGCATCAGCGAGATCACCATCTCGGTGTTGCCATGGCTGTGCGCGATGCTGGTGTTCCTCGGCCTGATCACCTACGTGCCGGAGATCTCGCTGTGGCTGCCGCGCTTGCTCGGCATGATCTAGCGCAAACAACAGACATCCAAAGCGCGACCTCGCGCCTTGGATGTTTCTGCGGTGCAATGAAAGCGGATTACATCTTGGTAACAGAGCTCTCTCTGTCCAATCCGTAAGTTGAAGGCGCGGGCGGGCGGCATCATCTTCGAGCAACCTTCAAAGGAGGTTCGTATGAAGAAAGTTCTGCTCGCCGGCATCGCGGCGCTCACGATTGCCGGTTCGACCGCGGTCTATGCCCAGCATCGTCCCTGGTTCCACGGCCATATGCGGATGAGCCCCGAGGATCGGGCCGCCTTCCTCGACGCGCGGATCGCCGCCGTCCACGCCGGGCTGAAGCTCAACGCCGATCAGGAGAAGCTGTGGCCGCCGGTTGAGGCCGCGGTGCGCGACTTCGCGAAGATGCGGCTCGATCGTGCCAATGCGCGGATGGCCGCCGAGAAGACCGATGCGGACAAGTCGCAGAAGCCGGATGATCCGGTCGCCCGCCTGCGCGAGCGCGCCGGCAACATGGCGGCGACCGCGACGTCGCTGACGAAGATCGCCGATGCCGCCGACCCGCTCTACAAGACGCTCGACGACAACCAGAAGCGGCGGCTGAGCATGCTGACCCATATGGAAGGGCGCGGCTTCGGCGCCGAAGGCTGGCGCCGCCACCGCCTAGAGCGCGGCATGGACCGCTGGGAGCGCGGCGGCCGCGGCTTCGATCACGACCGTTTCGACCGCGACGATGGCCCTGATCAGGAGCGCTCCGGCCGGCTCTGAGCGCTGTCCGCCGGCACCCTCGCCAAGTCTATGAAAGGCCGCCGGATTCCGGCGGCCTTTCGGTTGTCAGAAAGTCGGGAAAACTTGCTTGAGCTTGCTGGACATCGGGGAATCGCTTTGCTAAACGACCGCTCTCTTGCGAGGGTCATTTCCGGACAAGTTCCGGGCGCATAGCTCAGTTGGTAGAGCAGCTGACTCTTAATCAGCGGGTCCCAGGTTCGAGCCCTGGTGCGCCCACCAAAGGAAAATCCTTATTTTCCAAGACCTTCGCGGGATGACGGTGGAGAACAAAACGAGTCTCGTGCGACGCTTTTTGTGGTCGTACGTCGCACGCCGTGCGACGAATCGAGTTCTCTGAATGTTTTCGATGGAACCCGGTCTGCACGTGGCCGCCAAAATAGACAGGGGAATTGTCCGCACTTCGCCGCTAAGACGAAGCGGAACACCGCGCGAGTCGACTGTGCTGGCGGTGTGCTGGAGCCAATAGCCGGCCGTGTGGCCAAGCGTTGGCGGGGGCTCGGAAAGCCGTTAACGGGATGGCGTTCGTCATCATCACCACAGCATCAACCTTGCAAGCCGTCGGGCCTTTGGCGATTAGCCCTTCATCCCTTCCTTGCGTACCTGCAATTCGAGCCGGTCGATGCCGGCGTCGGCGCGATCTACATTGCGGGCGCGGTAATGCTTCACGATGGTTTGCGCACTTCGGTACGAATGCCCGGTGATGTCGCAGATGGTAAGCAAATCGCAGCCAGCACGATCGAGCAACATGACGCAAGTATCGCGCAGATCTTGATCGTGTTTCTGGTCGAGTTCGCCGGCACCATTGACGAACATCAGCGATTGGCACGGTTTCAGCCGCCATGCTGCTTCATCGCCATTGCTGTCGCGCACCGTCTGCGCATCCAGCCATTGCGCCAGCGCATGCGCGCGCTGATCGACCGCGCGGGCTCGCCGTGCCTTGTTCTCTTCGTCGAGCGGGAAAGTTGCAAAGAGCCTGTCGACGATCCTGGTCAACTCGGAGGTCAGTCGCTCCGCGCGGACGATTGCCTGTCGTGCGGTATCACGTGCGAGGAAGCCGAACACGGCGACGGCACGCGCGGTCGACACCCAATGCCGATAGGTGCTCTCATCATAAGGTTCGCCATTGTCCTCGTTGACGACCAACTCGACCGGTACCGTCTCAAGCTGAAGCCGCAGCTTGAGTGCCTTCACCCGCGCGCGCGCCGCATTCAGCCGTGCGGTGAGTTGTGGTGCTTCCTTGATGTCGACGAGTTCGCCAGTCTTGCTCTGCCGAAACGTGTGCCGTCCCTCGGCGTCGCTTTCATTGCGCATGATCAAGCGGTCTGTCTGGCGTTGTCCAGTGAACAGCGCGAGATAGAAACTGTCGCCAATCGACGATCGTTCGATTGCATCCGCTGCGGCAACCCAGGCGGAAAATTCCGGCATTGCGACCAGCACGATGCGGCCGTCCGGATGATCGAATTCCATTCCTTCTCGCGGGTTGGGCCCAAGGCGCCATAGGACGCTTTCCTGGCCCCAGGTGAGTGCAGCTGATAGCGTCGCGATCATCGACAGCGCCATATGATGGCCACGGACCGATTTCGCATAATTGTAGAACGCTCGAAGCTCCGGTTTGCCGATTGAGGATGGTGTGGCGGTCGCAATCGCCTCCAGTTCGCGCGCGGGTTCGGCCACGCCTAGCAGCTTGGCGGCGCGGATCTCGGCACGCATCTTCGCAGCGGCTTCGCGCGTCTGCGGCCGGTATAGGATGGCGGAGATGCACTTGCGATATGAGGATTGCGACGCGGCCGAAAGCGCCTTGAACTCGGCCGATTTGCTCCAATCGTCTAGAAGATCCTCGATCGTGGTGCGCTTGCGGACCGTAATCTTTTTCGGCAGCTTACCAGCGCGGCGCGCCGCATCGATTTCCGATCGTCGTCTGTCGGAAAAGTCGGACGCCTCCTGGAGATTGAACCACGCGCCGACCGGGCGGCCCTTTTCGTCGTGGGGCGGATGGCGCAGGTCGGTATCGACAAAGCCGAGCGCCCTAGCGTAAGCGCCATGTGATGAGCGCGGACGGCCGTCACGCCACTTCACGTATGGAAATTTGGGATCGGCCATTGAAAGTCTCGGTGCCGAAGTGAGAGGGCACCATTGGAATCTAGGGCGACCTTGAATGTCAAGCGCCATGATCCCCATAGGCCATTCTAAGCCGCTCGCGATGTTCTTCATCGCTTGCTGCCGGCGGTGCAGAGAATGCGTCACCAGCGATCGTCTTCGGTCGCATAGGATGATGCCGAGTCAGCCAGGCGTCAAAGCCAGTACGTTCCCATTTAAGCGGCCCGCGTTCGCTGATCGGCGCTGGCAAGCCGTCGCGCTCGTGCCGGATTTGACGCGTGCGATAGAAGGTGTCCAGTGAGACGCCTATCGCAATTGCAACCTCGGTCGAAGAATAGGGCGCCATCATCCTATGTGGACCGTTCGGTACGTGCAAACGGATACGTCCGCGACCACGTTGTGCATTCGCACGCCGCCTCTATGCGAACCTGCAACCAGACCGTTATACGCGGCAGCATATCCATCGCTTTCGTTGATCTACTGCGTTTTCGTTTGGGTTCGATCTCGTTCGTGATGGCTTATTTGCGCTGTTTCTGGTGCGACTGGTGCGGTTGAGTCTCGACCTTCAGTCACATAATTTGAAGATCGCAGGTTCCAGCCCTGTCCGCGGATTGCTCTGCATCGTGACAAAGATGACAAGTTGCGGCCGCAATGCAAGAGAGAGTGTCGAGCGATATCAACGTGTTGTATCGCTGTTGTGCGCGGCATCCGAGATGCCAAGCGTAGCCGATCGGGAAAGTGCAAAGTCGAGCGCACGAAGAACATTTTCGTGATCACCCTTTGGGAGCTGCAATTTGTTTCACGCCGTGGAGGAAGAGTTAACTATCATCGCAAGCGCTTTGGCTTACTTCAAAATGAAGCTGAGTTCCATGGAGTACAAAAGTCCAGCGTTGCGATCCTACGCCGAGCCAAAGAGGTAAGAGGCTGATCTGGAGTTGGTGTTGCAGTTTCGTCCTTTCATTTCTGCGCTGCTGTTGACGGGTGACGCCTACCGAACCGGCTTAAGTTGAGAGCCTTCAGCTCAAAAGAATGCCCGCTCGGTTGCCTACCACTACGCAACTCAAAGCGACGAGAATCCTACCCTTGTCATCGCCCATGGCGAGCCGCTCAGTCTTGCGGTTCTGCGGATTTGAGGGGAAAGCCTTCCCCTACGCCCGAGCCTTTGGTCTCGGCCGCCCCCTTCTGCGGGGAGGTCCCCGCAACGCCCCCTTAGAGTCAGAGTGCGGACGCGATTTGTCGTGATGGGTTGCAGGCTGGAGGAGAGGCCTCCGGCGCCCGTCGCGGAGATCCGCGATGTCCAGAACCACCAGATCCGCTCGCGCCGGCTCCAACCGGGCGAGCCTCTTTGATGAGATCACCGACAAGATCATCGGCGAGCTGGAGGCCGGCCGCGTGCCTTGGGTCCAGCCTTGGGGAACGGCTGCAGCGAAAGCGCCGCTCGCTGTGCCGAAGAACGCCGCCACCGGCCGACAATATTCCGGCATCAACATCCTGATCCTCTGGGGCGCCGTCATCGCTCATGGCTATCCCGGCCAGAGCTGGCTTACATTTCGCCAGGCGCTCTCGCTCGGCGGCAATGTTCGCAAGGGTGAACACGGCACGACCGTCGTATACGCCGACCGTTTCGTGCCAGACGATGAGAAGAGGCGCGCACGCGAGAGTGGCGAAGAAGCCGCCACGATCCCGTTCCTGAAACGCTTCACCGTGTTCAATGCGGCGCAGTGCGAGGGCCTGCCCGAGGACGTGGCGACCATCGCGCCACCGCCTCCGCCGGGCCTGATCGAGCCCCAGGTCGAGGCGCTGATCCGGGCCACTGGTATCGATTTTCGGATCGGCGGCAATCGCGCCTTCTACGCACCGGGCTCGGACTTCGTCATGGTGCCGCCGCCGCACGCCTACTTCGAGCCGATCAACTGGCATCGCACGGCCCTGCACGAGCTTGGCCACGCCACCGGCCATGCTTCGCGGTTCGGTCGCGATCTTAGCGGCAGCTTCGGCACGAAGAAGTACGCATTCGAAGAGCTAATTGCAGAAATGAACGCCGCTTTCTGCTGCGCCTCCCTCGGCATCGTGCCGACCGTCCGGCACGCCGATTACATCGGCTCCTGGCTCGAGGTGCTACGCGACGACAATCGCGCCGTTGTCCGCGCCGCCTCCCAAGCGAGTAAGGCGGCCGATTGGATTCTCGGCTTCCTGCCAGCCGACGATCAGACCCAGGCCGTGATCGACAGGAGTGCGGCATGATTCTCCTGACTCCTGAGATCCGCGAACGCCTACTCGACAATGGCCGTGTACCTGACACCGACCATGTGCCGGTCGTCAAGTTCTTCAATCCGCTCGGTGCCGAAGTCTGGCTTGCGACCAAGCTCGACTCCGACGGCGACACATTGTTCGGCCTGGCTGATCTCGGCGAATCCGAACTGGGGTCGTTCAGTCTGGCGGAGATGACGGCCGTCCGTCTGCCTCTCGGCATGGGAATCGAGCGCGATCTTCTCTTCAAGGGCATGGTTCCGATCTCGGTCTGGGCCGAAGCCGCGCGGCGGACCGGCAGTATTCGGGCGACGGAGCGCGTGCTCTACGCCGCGGCGCGAGCCAAACGTGAGAACAACTGACGCGCGTCTTCGCCGTGACTTTGTAAGGGCGCTGGAAAAGAGAGGGAGAGGGCTGCGCCGGCTTTCGCGGCGGGTTGGAGGTCGAGAGAGAGGCTCTCGGTCGCCCGCCGCGGAGACCATCTCGATGGCTACTGCGGTTCAGAAAATCACCCTGTCGTCCTCGCGCGACATTCCCTTCAACAAGCTGGTGCTCAGCCAGTCGAACGTCCGGCGTGTGAAGGCCGGCCCCTCCATCGAGGAACTGGCCGAGGACATCGCCCGGCGTACCTTGCTCCAAAGCCTCAATGTCCGGCCGGTCCTCGACGCGGACGGCGCCGAGACCGGCATGTTCGAGATCCCGGCCGGCGGGCGCCGTTATCGGGCGTTGCAGCTGCTGGTGAAGCAGAAGCGCCTGGCCAAGACTGCGCCGGTGCCTTGCGTCGTACGCGATCCGGCGACTGACATTCTCGCCGAGGACGATTCGCTCGCCGAGAACGTCCAGCGCGCGTCGCTGCACCCGCTCGACCAATTCCGCGCCTTCGAGGCTCTGCGCGAGAAGGGTAAGAGCGAGGAGGACATCGCCGCCGCCTTCTTCACCTCGGTCAACGTCGTGAAGCAGCGCCTGCGCCTCGCCTCCGTCTCGCCCGCACTGCTCGACGTCTATGCCGACGATGGCATGTCGCTCGAGCAGTTGATGGCCTTCACCGTCACTGCAGATCACGGTCGCCAGGAGCAGGTCTGGCAGGCTATCTCCGACTCTTGGCAGAAAGAACCCTATCAGATCCGCCGCATGCTGACGGAGAAGACGGTGCGCGCCTCCGACCGGCGCGCCGTGTTTGTTGGCCTCGACGCCTACGAGGCGGCCGGTGGCGGTGTGCTGCGCGACCTGTTCCAGTCCGACGATGGCGGTTGGCTTGAGGACGTCGCTCTGCTCGACCGTCTGGTCGCTGAGAAGCTGAAGACAGAGGCGAAAACGATTGCCGCCGAAGGTTGGAAGTGGATCGAGGTCTCCATTGACTTCCCCTACGGCCATACTCGCGGCTTGCGCGAACTGGACGGCATGGCTGCTGATCTTTCGGGCGAAGAGCAGGGGACCATCGAGGCGCTCAAGGCCGAATATGCCAGGCTCGAGGCCGATTGCGACGGCGTGGATGAGCTGCCCGACGAGGTCGACCAGCGACTTGGCGAAATCGAGACGGCTCTCGCCACTTTCGACGATTGCCTCGTCATCTATCAGCCGGCCGACATCGCCCGCGCGGGCGTGTTCGTCGGCATCGATGCCGAAGGTACGCTCTTGGTCGATCGCGGCTACATCCGACCCGAGGACGAAGTGCCCGTGGCCGAGCCGGAGCAGAACAGCGATGGCGAACCCGCTACCGTGGCCGTGGACGGCGCCCAACCGTCAGCGGCGGTTGTCCAGCGCGCGGTCATTACTATCGGCGGCCAAGTCGCCGAGCCCGAGGACGAGGATGACGATGCGGTGAAGCCCCTGCCGGACCGCCTGCTGACCGAGCTCACGGCGGAGCGGACGCTCGCGCTACGCGACAAGCTGGCGATCACGCCTTCGGTCGCCTTCCAGGCGGTGCTGCACAAATTCTGCCTCGACGCCTTCTCCCGGTATTCCTCCTATGGAACGGCGATGGAGATCTCCGTGCGTAGCGCCAGCTTCCCGGTGCAGGCGCAGGGGCTGAAGGACACGCCGGCAGCCAAGGCGATCGACGCGCGCCACAAGACATGGGAGGAGCGCCTGCCCAAGGACAGAACCGATCTCTGGGACTGGCTTACCGGTCTGACGGGCGACGAGCAGGCGGCGCTCTTTGCGCACTGCGCCTCGTTCGGCGTAAACGCGCTCTACGAGAAGGGCGACCGCTACGGCGGCGGCGCTACGCTGCACACCGTCGAGCAGCGCATCGCCGACGCCGATCGCATCGCAAGCGCCGTCGATCTCGACATGGTGGAAGCCGGCTGGCGTCCCACCGTCGAGAGTTATCTCGGCCGGGTGCCGAAGCGCCGCATCCTTGAGGCGGTACGCGAGGGTGCCGGCGAGCGAGCCGGCCAGCTCATCGATCATCTGAAGAAGGGCGACATGGCCAAGGAGGCCGAACGGCTCCTGGCCGGGACCGGCTGGCTGCCCGAGCCCCTGCGCATGGCCGGCGCCGACCAGACGGCGACCGTCGACGGCGCGGAGCCCGAGGGCGATAGCGAGGCGCTGCCGGAATTCCTCGCCGGCGACGCCGAGGAGTCACCGGCCGATGATGCGGACGAGCCGCACATGATCGCGGCCGAATAGCTCGAGCACGCGGGCCGGTATCCGCCGTCCCGCGTCTCTTTCACTGCCAATCCACCCCAAAAGCCCGGCTCCTGCCGGGCTTTTCCTATTATGGAGGCTCTCGTGCCCCTCTTCACCATCGAGACGACCTATCGCCTGCCGATCTATCGGCAGCGAACTTACGACGCCGAAACCCTCGACCAAGCCTGCGATCTCGCGATTGCCGACGAGGGCTGGGATGACAACAGGTCGGACGTCGAAAAGTCCGGCGCCACGTTTGTCACGGGCGTCTGGGAAGGCCGCGACGCTGCCTATATCGGCGCGGCCCTGCCCATCCCCTCACGTTTTTACGAGCAGGTCGAGCGCAAGGCGAGCCATTTCGAGTTGCTGCTCGGTCTGCTCAAGATACTCGCTCACGCCCCGGAGGGAGGCTCAGCGGATGTCGAGCTTTGGCGCCGTCGGGCGGACGCTGCCATCGCAAAGGCCGAGGCCATTCTCGCGGGCGAAAACGATCCGATCGAGGGAGCCGCGTCATGACGAAATACATCGTCACCGTCGTCGAAGGCAATGCGAGCTACCGCGGGGAAGCGGTCGCCGACGCTGACGACGGCCGAGCCTGGCCATCTCGGCCGTTCGGATACTGACGAATCCCTGTGCGCGGCGCGCCGCCGCCCGGTGGGGCGCCGTTTCTCATGTCAGGCACGGCCTTGATGCAGAGAGGGAGAGGTCGGCCCGGAACGAGTTTGAGCCGGTGCGGTCCGAGAGAGAGCGCCGGCCGGCTCGCCCGTTCCCGCTCTCCTTAAGGCCTCCTTTCATGAATGACCACTCCCCGATCGCGGCCGATCAGCCTGCGCCGATCTCGCCCGTCCGCGCTCGCGCGGGCGCCAGCATCATCATCGCTGCTGCGGAGCAACTCCTCCCGCATCTCGAGCGTGGCCGACGCATCGATAACGCAATCTTGCGCGCCGCCATGGAAGCGGCCTTCGGCGCATCCGATGCGACGGGCGCCTGGGATTGGAAGATGGCCTATGACGCTTGCGAGGTCGCCGTCGTCCTGTTCCTGCGCAAATACGGAAAGGCGCTGTTCGGCAAAGCCGCTTCTCAGGCTTCACGACTTTCCGCTTTGGACAAGATCGCGGGGCTTCTGCTGACCCACACGCGCCGCTCTGCCGAGAGCGAGGCTTTCCAGCAATTCTCGACGCCGATCCCGCTCGGCCTGGCTGCGCTGACCGCAGCCGCCATTGCGCCGGCGGACCGCGTGCTCGAGCCGTCCGCAGGCACCGGGCTGCTCGCTATCCTCGCCGAGATCGCGGGCTGCGCCCTCGTGCTGAACGAACTGGCCGAGACCCGGGCCATGTTGCTCTCTTCCCTCTTCCCAGCCATTTCCGTCACGCGCTTCGATGCGACTCAAATCGATGATCATCTCGTTCGCACGGTCGTTCCGACTGTCGTGCTGATGAACCCGCCGTTCTCGGCGATGGCGAACGTCTCCGGCCGCATGGGCGACACGGCGTACCGTCACATCGCCTCGGCTCTGGCGCGTCTCGCCCATGGCGGCAGGCTGGTCACGATATCAGGCGCAAACTTTTCACCCGAAGCCTCAGCCTGGCGCGACGCCTTCGCCCGGTTGCAGGAACGCGGCCGCGTGGTGTTCACCGCCGCGATCGCCGGCGCGGTCTATGCCAAGCACGGCACCACGATCGAGACACGCCTGACCGTCATCGACAAGGTGCCGGCCGATGACCCGAACGCATTCCCCAAGTCACCGGGAATGGCGCCCGACGTCGCCACACTGCTCCGCTGGATCGGCGAACACGTTCCGGCTCGCTTGCCGGTCGTCTCGACTGGCGCGCTTCCTGTATCAGCCTCGCCGGTGCCTCGCACCGTGCGCGGCTATCTCGCGCGGGCGGTCGCGCAGTCGGTTGATGCGTCGGTCGCCGATCCCGAAGCCGTCGACCTCGCCTATAATACGATCGATTGGATCTCGCCCGAGGGCGCGCGCCTCAGCGATGCTATCTATGAGGAATACCGGCTCCAATCGCTCCGGATCCCCGGCGCACAGGCGCACCCGACCAAGCTGGTGCAGTCGGCCGCGATGGCCTCGGTGGCGCCGCCGAAGCCAAGCTATCGGCCGCGGCTGCCGGCGAACCTCGTCAGCGACGGCATCCTGTCCGACGCCCAGCTCGAGACGGTGATTTATGCCGGCGAGGCCCATGCCAACTATCTCGCCGGCGCGTGGACCGTTGACGAGACCTTTGACTTCGTCACGGCGGACCGCGACGACGCGCCGAGCGCCGTCCGTTTCCGTCGCGGCTTCATGCTCGGCGACGGGACCGGCGCCGGCAAGGGCCGCCAGTCCGCCGGCATCATTCTCGACAACTGGCTGCAGGGCCGGCGCAAGGCGGTCTGGATCTCGAAGTCCGACAAGCTGCTCGAGGACGCCCAGCGCGACTGGTCGGCGCTCGGCATGGAGCGCCTGCTGGTTGCCCCGCTCTCGCGCTTCCCTCAAGGGCGCGAGATCCGGTTGGCCGAAGGCATCCTATTTTTAACCTACGCTACGCTGCGGTCCGACGACCGCGGCGAGAAGCTTTCGCGCGTCCGGCAGATTGTTCAATGGTTGGGCTCCGAGTTCGACGGCGTCATCATTTTCGACGAGAGCCATGCCATGCAGAATGCCGGTGGCGGCAAGGGCGAGCGGGGCGATGTCGCGCCCTCGCAGCAGGGCCGTGCGGGCTTGCGCCTGCAGCATGCGCTGCCCAATGCCCGCGTCGTCTACGTCTCGGCGACCGGCGCCACCACGGTCCACAATCTCGCCTACGCCCAGCGCCTCGGGCTGTGGGGCGGTGAGGATTTCCCGTTCGCCACCCGCGCCGAGTTTGTCCAGGCGATCGAGGCGGGCGGCGTTGCGGCGATGGAGGTGCTCTCCCGCGACCTTCGCTCGCTAGGCCTCTATACCGCCCGCTCGCTTTCCTACGACGGCGTCGAATACGAGCTCATCGAGCATCAGCTCACCTGCGAGCAGCGGCGCATCTACGACGCCTACGCCGGCGCCTTTAGCGTCATCCACAATCACCTCGACGCAGCGATGCAGGCCGCCAACATCACTGGCGAGACCGGCACGCTCAATCGTCAGGCCAAGTCAGCCGCGCGCTCGGCCTTCGAGTCGGCCAAGCAGCGCTTCTTCGGTCATCTGCTCACCAGCATGAAGACGCCGACCCTGGTCCGCTCCATCGAGCGGGATTTGGCCGAGGGCCATGCCGCCGTCGTCCAGATCGTGTCGACAGGCGAGGCGCTGATGGAACGGCGGCTTGCCGAGATTCCATCTGAGGAATGGAACGATGTCCGCGTGGACATCACACCGCGCGAGTATGTGCTGGATTACCTCGCCCATTCCTTCCCGGTGCAGCTATACGAGCCCTTCACCGACAGCGAGGGCAATCTCTCGTCCCGGCCCGTCTTCCGCGACGGCCAGCCGGTCGAGAGTCGCGAGGCCGTCGCCCGCCGCAATGAGCTCATCGAGCACCTCGCGTCGCTTCCACCCGTTCCCGGCGCGCTCGACCAGATCGTGCAGCGCTTCGGCACGGACCTTGTGGCGGAAGTGACCGGACGTTCGCGGCGCGTGGTGCGCAGGGGTGACCGCTTTGCGGTCGAGAGCCGTGCCGCCTCCGCCAATCTCGCCGAGACCGCCGCCTTCATGGATGACGCAAAGCACGTGCTTGTCTTCTCGGAGGCCGGCGGCACGGGCCGCAGCTACCACGCCGAGCTGTCGGCGCGGAATCGCCGGCTTCGCGTGCATTATTTGCTCGAGCCGGGCTGGAAGGCCGATGCCGCGATCCAGGGGCTCGGTCGGACCAACCGCACCAACCAGGCGCAGCCACCGCTGTTCCGCCCCATTGCGACCGACGTGAAGGCCGAGAAGCGCTTCCTCTCGACCATTGCGCGCCGGCTCGACACGCTGGGTGCCATCACGCGCGGGCAGCGCCAGACCGGCGGCCAGGGCCTGTTCCGGCCAGAGGACAATCTTGAGAGCCATTATGCCCGCGATGCGCTACGCCAGCTCTATCTGCTGCTCGTGCGCGGCAAGGTCGAAGGCTGCTCGCTCCAGATATTCGAAGAGGCCACGGGCCTGAAGCTCATGGACGCGAACGGCATCAGGGACGATCTGCCGCCGATCACGACGTTCCTGAACCGGCTGCTCGCGCTCACCATCGACCTACAGGGTGTGCTGTTCACGGCGTTCGAGCAGTTGCTGAACGCCAAGGTCGAGAGCGCCATCGCCAGCGGCGTCTACGACATCGGCCTGGAGACACTACAGGCTGAGAGCTTCGTCGTCACTGATCGGCGCCCGATCTACACGCACCCTGCGACCGGCGCGGAAACCCGGCTGCTCACGATCACCGAACGCCGGCGCAATCGCCCCATGACGCTGGATCACGCGCTCGATTATCTCGGCGATAAGCGGGGGGCCTACTGCTCAACGAGCGCTCGGGCCGCGCCGCGGTACAGATTCCGGCGCCGAGCCTCATGCTCGATGACGGCGAGATCGAACGCCGCGTGCGACTGATCCGTCCGATGGAGCACCATCACGCTTCGATAAAGATGATGGACGAGAGCCACTGGCTGCCTGCGGATCGCGAGACATTCGCCGCCGCATGGAACGGCGAAGTCGTCGACGTGCCCGAGTTCGCCGAAAGCACCCTCCACATCGTCGCCGGCCTGCTGCTGCCGATCTGGAAGCGGCTTCCGAACGAGTCGACCCGGGTCTATCGGCTCCAGACCGACGAGGGCGAACGCATCATAGGTCGCAGGGTCTCGCCAGCCTGGGCGGCGAACGCTTGCGTGACCGAAACTAGGAGCTTGACCCCACAGGAGGCTTTCTCGGCGCTGACGGAGGGGCGCACCGTCCTCGACCTTGCCGAGGACCTGCAGCTCCGTCGTGTCCGCGTGATGGGCACCCATCGCATCGAGCTGTCCGGCTTCACCGACGCGATGCGTGACCGGCTGCGCGCCTATGGCCTCTTCAGCGAGATCATCTCGTGGAAGCTGCGCATGTTCGTGCCGACGGATGCGACCGGCGCGGGAGTGCTGGCGAAGCTGATCGACCATTATCCGGTCGCGCGCATCGGCGAGCGGGAGGCCGCCTGATGGCCCGCGACAGCGCCTCCGAACTGGCCCGCCGTCTCGCGCGTGACGCCGAGGCGGTGTGCCGCCACTACCTGCCCAACGGACGGCGTCAGGGCCGCTACTGGATGGTGGGCGACGTCCGTAATACGCCTGGTCGCTCGATGTTCGTCCGGCTCACGGAATCGGTGAAGGGACCCGCGGGCAAATGGACCGATGCCGCCTCGGCCGAACATGGCGATCTCCTCGACGTGATCCGCGAGAGCTGCGGTCTCGTGGACTTCCGCGATGTCGTCACTGAAGCACGACGCTTTCTAAGTTTGCCGCGTCCAGAACTGGAGACAGAGCTAAATCGCTTGCCGTCGAGAAAATCGCCCGTGCCCCTCGGATCGCCAGAGGCGGCGCGACGGCTCTTCTGCATGTCGCGGTCGATCGCGGGCACACTCGTGGAAGCGTATCTCCGCAATCGCGGCATTACGGCTCTGCACAAAACCGGAAGTCTGCGCTTTCATCCACGTTGCTACTACCGGCCCGACGACCACAGCCCGACCGAGACCTGGCCGGCGATGATCGCCGCCGTCACCGATCTCTCCGGCCACCTGACCGGCGCGCATCGCACCTGGCTTGACCCTGACGGCTTCAGCGAGATGACGCTCGGCAAGGCGCGGATCGACACGCCGAAACGGGCGATGGGCGACCTGCTTGGTCATGCCGTTCGATTTGGCGTAGCTGGCGAAGTCATGGCGGCCGGCGAGGGCATCGAGACGATGCTCTCGCTCCGCAGCGTCCTGCCGACGATGCCGATGGTCGCAGCCCTCTCGGCGGCGCATCTCTCCGCGATCCTCTTCCCGGACACGCTTCGCCGGCTCTACATTGCCCGCGACGACGATCCTGCCGGTGATGGCGCCATGGCGACGTTGATCACTCGGGCGCAGGAGGCCGGCATCGAGGCGATCGTGATCTCGCCACGGCTTGGCGACTTCAACGAGGATCTTCGCCTGCTCGGATTTGACGCCCTTCGGGCCGCGAGCCGCGTGCAGATCGCGGCGCAGGACGTCGCACGCTTCATGGAGCTGGCGGCATAGCCGGAACGGGGAGGGGTGACGCTGCTGATTCGTAACCGCGAGGCCAGTGGTCAAGCTTCCCTCGGCGCCGGAGAGGACCGCACCCACGGCCTTTTCAAGAGGGCGATCGGGCGGCAAGCGGCCTGGACCGGCAACCTCGTGGGCCGACTATTTTCCGTCGGCGGCAGAGCCGCCTTTACATCGCGAGGCAAAATAGTCGGCCCCCGTCGGTCCTCCGCCAAAGCTTCGGCCCACAGCTCGCGCTGCGGGTGCAAGTCCGTTCCGCCTGCCGCTTTCGTCGCCATGAAGGCCGCGATGGGCGCGGTCGATCCGACGAGGGAAAGCCGCAATGACTACCGGCCATGACGACGATTTCGAGCCGCAGCACAGCTCATCCCCGACCGACCATATCCTCCAGGAACTCCAGCTCTACGGCTACCGGCCCTTCCACGATGAGCCCGATCCCCGCGGGCTCCCCGAGGCGCGAGTCCTCGCCGGCAGCATCGCCGACATCTTCGATGCCGTGGTGGCCGCGCTGTCCGATACCCGTCTTGAACCCGACCTCGAAGACCTGCTCTGGTCGACCGTGAACATCTTCCACCGTGCCATCGACAGGATCGAACGCGAGCTCGACGACAACGAACTGGCGCAGCAGCGCTCGCAGCGGGAGCAGGACGGCAGCGAGGTCAAATCCGTCGAGCTGGAGCGACTGACGGCGGAAGGGCAGACGCTGATCGAGCGACGAGGCGCCTTCGAGCTGATGCGCGACCAGGCCGCCGACGAGTTCGAACG
Organism: Bradyrhizobium sp. USDA 3315; assembly: GCF_054056795.1. Lineage (NCBI taxonomy): Bacteria > Pseudomonadati > Pseudomonadota > Alphaproteobacteria > Hyphomicrobiales > Nitrobacteraceae > Bradyrhizobium > Bradyrhizobium sp. USDA 3315. Next base: position 4,652,370 of record NZ_JBSRYP010000001.1, read on the forward strand.
CCACACCCATTCCACCTGGCGGCCGCGCAACGGGTCGAAGGTCAACCACCGCAATCTGACCTCCGCGATGATCGACAGCCGCGATTTCCTGGCCGCGAAGAGGCGCGCCGACAATCAGGTGCTCCTGCCGCCCGGCCCAAAGGTCGCGCTGACCGGCGGGCTCGACTTCAACGATCACCGGCTAATCTGGGCCAAGCTTGATCAGGTGCACGCCAAGCACCCGGACATGGTGCTGCTGCACGGCGGATCGCCCAAGGGCGCCGAGCTGATCGCCGCCAAATGGGCCGACAACCGCAAGGTCCCGCAGATCGCCTTCAAGCCGGACTGGACAAAGCATGCCAAGGCCGCGCCGTTCAAACGCAACGATGCGATGCTGGAGGCGCTTCCCATCGGAGTGCTGCACTTCCCCGGCACCGGCATCCAGGACAACCTCGCCGACAAAGCCAAGAAGCTAGGCATCCCGGTCTGGAAATTCGGCGGCGCGTGAGCGCTGCTGCACATTCTAATGACCAGGAGCTCTCCGCTCACTCGGTGTCGCTGATCGTGCGACCAGCCGCGGCCCGGGCGCGTTCGCCGCTGCCTTGCACCGGGTTCGCTCGGATCACACGAAAAACCCCGGCATGAAAGCCAGGGCTCGTGATGCCGCAGCGTACATCCGGCCGCGACGATCAGGTTCCAGTTTGCATGAGGCTCTTGAATAAAATGTGACTTCGCGGCGTCCGTACGTGAACCTCGCGCTGATCATCCGCCGCCAACCGTCGATCGCAACGAGGCGGTCTTTGCGTAGGCAGGCTAAATTTCTACGGTGCCGTCTCATCTCGCAATGAACTGTTGTTCGTCGTACGCCAGGCAGGCGCTTCTATCTATCGAGCCAATCAAAACTTCCGCAGAAGATGAACGAGAGATGTGACAGGCCGTCCTAAATAAGGCTTGGGATATTGCCTAGCACTACTTTGGCAGATTGTTGATTTTGCCGCGTTTTATAGGATTCCCGAATCAATTTTTCAATGATTCATGGGTGGTCGGCTCTTGGAGGGCTGACCATGCCGAGATGGGAAGACGAACTCGAACGCTGGCTAATGCCGTTCTTGGACCGGCTGGGTCATAAGACCCGGCAGCGGATGTGTCCTCTGTATGTTGCGGGATTGATCGGTCCGGGCGATCGCAAGAGCGTTCAGCCGATGGCGGAACGCCTTGCCACGAGCAACTACGACCAGTTGCACCATTTCATTGCGGACGGTGTCTGGGATGCGACGCCGCTGGAGACGGAGCTGCTCAACCAGGCGGACCGACTTGTCGGCGGCAGGGATGCGATGCTGGTTATCGATGACACCTCACTTCCCAAGAAGGGTGAGCGCTCGGTCGGTGTTGCGGCTCAATACGCGTCGGCTCTCGGTAAAACGGCAAATTGCCAAACGCTGGTGTCTTTGACGCTTGCTCGCGGCGAAGTGCCCGTGATGGTCGCGTTACGTCTCTTTCTGCCTGACAGTTGGACAAGCGACATATCTCGTTTGAAGCGCGCTCGCGTGCCAGTCGAACATCGAACGGCACGGTCCAAGCCCGAGATTGCTCTAGCCGAGATTGACCGCGCGATGGCAGCCAACGTGCGCTTTGGATGTGTGCTGGCGGATGCAGGATACGGCCTCAGCGCACCGTTTCGACAAGGGCTAACAGAGCGCGGGCTGACCTGGGCTGTCGGCATCCCTCGGCACCAGAAAGTGTATCCGGTCGATGTGAAGCTCATTTGGCCGATTACCAAAGTCCGCGGAAAACCACGAAAGCACCACGTGCCCGATATCTTATCGATTGCCGCAGAACAAATGCTCGCCAGCGCCAAATGGAAAACCGTGAGTTGGCGTAGCGGGACGAAAGGTCGGCTTAAAGCCCAATTTGCTGCTCTCCGTGTCCGGACCGCCGACGGCCCTCCGCAGCGGATATGGGATAAAGGTCAGCAGCATCTCCCAGGCGACGAAGCCTGGCTCATTGGCGAGCAACGTGCGTCCGGGGAGAAGAAATACTATCTGGCCAACCTTCCGGCGGCGACGGATCTGCGCACGCTGGCCGCCACCATCAAGGCACGGTGGATTTGTGAGCAGGCGCATCAGCAGTTGAAGGAGGAACTTGGACTTGATCACTTCGAAGGGCGATCATGGCAAGGTCTTCATCGCCACGCCTTGATGACAATGATTGCCTACGCCTTCCTGCAACATCGTCGCCTCGCATACGCGGGGCGGAAAAAAAAGAATCAACGGGCCTCCGCCTCAGCCAACCATGCCAGCCGTACGTCACGCCATCGTCGATCTCATCCTTCGGCCGCCGTCTCAGCAGTGCCCATATTGCCGAAAGCAGATCCGTGAAAAACAGCGGCGAAAACACAATCTGCCAAAGTAGTGCTAGCAGAAGGATCCTTATAGCCCTGCTCGCTTATCCATTTGGCGCGAGCAAGATGACTGTCATAGACCTGCCGCGAGCGGTGCGGCGCGGTCGCAGGATAGATGCGCAGGATAATCCAACGAGGACACGCTTCCGGTGTGGGAGATCAAGCCCAGGTCCAGCAAGTCCAGTTTGGATGTGGGCGCCGTCATGCTTGGCTTTTACATAGTCAAGCCGCAGTATGCTCGGTCATGGAACTAGTGGCTCTGCACAGTGATTTTGACGGGTTGCGTCTGGCGGTCAGAGTAGCTCCGGCAGGTGTTTTGGATCAACGAGGACCTCGATACTGCGAGGGGTCCTTGGCTGCCGTCTGATGAGGCCCTCCCGTTCCAGCGTCAGCACCATCTGGTGAACCGAGGGCGGGCTAACGCGGAAGTATTCCCGCATGTCGGCTTCCGCCGGGGGTCTGCGGTGCAGGCGCGTGTAGAGGTGGATGAAGGCCAGGTACTGCCCCTGTGTGGGCGTGAAGGGTTTTGCCGAAGGACTCACGCCGGCCATCCGATTCAGTTGTTGGTGCGTGCCTCGAACACGGAGGCATGCCATGAATGTACGCTATCGGGTCGACCTCAGCCAAATCGAGCGCACGGAACTCAAGGCGCTGCTCAGCGGCGGCAAGCATGCGTCCCGTAAGCTCAAGCGCGCGCAGATTTTGCTGGCTGCCGACACCGGCGGCAGCGATGAGGAGATCGCGCGGAGCGTCGGCGTGGGCGGCTCGACCGTGTACCGGACCAAGCGCCGCTTCGTGGAAGGCAATCTGGAGCGGGCGCTGAGCGATGAGCCGCGGCCCGGAGCGGAGCGCAAACTCACGGTCAAGGAAGAAGCCTTGTTGGTGGCGACGGCCTGCGCCAGTCCGCCAGAAGGCCGGGCCCGCTGGACGCTTGAGCTGCTGGCAGGTGCGATGGTCAAGCTCACCGAACACAAGAGCCTGTCGCATGAGACGGTTCGGCGGCGCCTGGCCGAAAATGGCCTCAAGCCCTGGCGCAGGGACATGTGGTGCATTCCGCAGATCGACGGCGAATACGTCGCCCGTATGGAGGACGTGCTCGACCTCTACGCCGAGGCGCCAGATCCCAAGCGGCCGGTGGTGTGCTTCGACGAAAGCCCGGTGCAGCTCATCGGCGAGGCGCGTCAACCGATTCCGGCCGAGCCCGGCCAGCTCGAACGTTACGATTACGAGTACCGTCGCAACGGCACGGTCAATCTCTTCGTATTCCTCGACGTGCATCGTCCCTGGCGCAAGGTCAAAGTCACTGAGCGGCGCGCGGCTGAAGACTATGCCTCCTGCATGCGCGACCTCGTCGACATCCATTATCCCGACGCCGAGATCATCCGAGTCGTCCAGGATAATTTATCGACCCACTCCGCCGGCGCCCTGTATCAGGCCTTCCCGCCCGCCGAAGCCAGGCGGATTTTGCGACGGCTCGAGTTCCACTACACGCCTAAGCACGCAAGCTGGCTCAACATGGTCGAGATCGAGATCGGCGTCCTGCGGGGCCAGTGCCTCAATCGCAGAATCGACGCCCCCAAGCGGTTGCGCCGCGAAATCGCCGCTTGGGAACGGAAGCGAAATGCCGCCCGCTCTCGCATCAAATGGATGTTCACAACAGACAAGGCCCGCACCAAAATGGGCCGCGCCTATCCCGCGACTTCCAAAGAGTCATAATCACTGTGCAGAGCCACTAGGACCTAGGCCAGCGCCGACCTAATGTGCTTTGATGTGTAGCGTGGAAATGAGACGCGTGGTGCTTCAATGTACATGGTCATTCGCAAGTACACCAAGGTTCGTTCGGTTGCGGATGCCGCCCGCCGCGCGAAAAGCGGCATCGGTCAGATCCTAAGGGAATCACATGGATTCAAATCGTATTATGTGCTGGACGGAGGTGAAGGCGTCGGTATCGCTGTGATGATATTCGAGGATCGCGAAAGCGCCAATGCAGCGAACAAGAAGGTCTTGGAGTTCGTTCAAGCGAGTCTGCATGACCTCAATCTTGGAGACCCCGAAATCGTCGCGGGGGAGATATTGGTGAATATTCAATCTGATCAGTAGCGATTCCCTTTCCATGGAGCAATACGTCACGGCGCGGAACGATAAGCTCCGTACTGAGCGCCCTAAACACAAGATTAATTTGGCCGCAGCTGGAATCCTCTGCGCAAATCCTTGGAAGTGAAGATGGGAAAGGCTACGCCGAGGGGCGAAGGTCAGCCCTGAATTGATGACGAACCGCGGCAAGCAAGCGGCAGAAGATCTTGGTCTTGGGTAAATCGCGGCTCCTGCTTCACGCAATGCTCGGCACGAGAGCACGGAGCAGGGTATCGACCGACTTGTTGAAATGCGTGGCGCTAGGTAGACGAGATGGTGAACTGCGGGTTTGAACCTCGGCATTCCCTGAGCTAGGCAGGATTTTCCGCTTCCGTCGGGATTTCTGGAATATATCCCAGCTGCCGCTCCAGGGCGGCCACCGGCAGGCGGGTAATCCCAATCTTGCAGTCGCCTCAGTCAGCGCGGCCCACGCTTTGTCCGACCGCGAGACCGCGGCCGGACCAATCTCAAACAGCCCATCCTTGAGAGATGGCGCTACCTGGCCTTTATGGCCCACGCCAAATCAAGCGGTGTGTTCGTCAGCGCTCGATGCGTGGGAGCGTCCTCTCGTTCCAGGTTCTCCACGAGGGCGAAAGCTCGCGATAGTGTCGTATCGCTTCGACGATCCTGTTTCGAGATCGGTATTGTCGCTCACCTACAGTTCATCACGCGATCGCGCCACGACCGAGGTCGGAACGTGGATCAAGTTCTTGATGATGAATGCCAACGATTTCGGCCAAAATCCGACCCCATTCGCAGCCCGTGCGAGCGCACGGTGTCTTTCGATCTGCCTTCCTCGCGAACTGCTGCCGCGCTTTTCGGCCTTTATCGGCAAGTAGGCGCAGAGCCTCGCGATCGATCCTGTTACTCAAGGGCCTATTTGCGGTTATACTCACAGTCGCGCCGTGGTGGTGGTGGAAGGCGCAGCCGTCAGACTTCTATCTCACGGAGCCCACCGCCATGATCATCCTCGGACCACCACTCATTATCCTCGTCATCGGCTTGTTCTGTTGGCTGGCGTTCATGCTTGCTGCTTCTGCGCTCCCAGTCTTCGTTGGCATGACAACCGCCATGTTGGGCTTCCATGCCGGTGCCGGCTTGCTCGGAGGCGTCGCAATTGGCCTCGTGGCAGGCGCACTAACCTTCGGCGTCGCCAGGCTTGCGCTCGCTCTCGCGCCATGGGCTTGGGTTCGGCTCCTGATCATCCTTCTCTACGTCGCGCCGGCTACCGTCGCGGGCTATAGCGCCACATATGGAATCGCCCTGATGGCGGTGCCTTCACCAATCTGGCGGACGATATTTGCTGTCGTGGGCGCCATTGCCGTCAGCATCACAGCGTTCATCCGCTTCACTGGAATGGCCGCACCCGGACCTGCCGGGCAATGGTAGCGTCCACTGAAGGCGTCGCGTCGACAGGCGGGACTGGACCAGATATCCGCAATTCTCGCGGTCCTCATCGTCGAAACTCGAACGAGAGCGGGCTGGCCGTTGAAGCTCCGATCGTCGAGCTTGCGACCCGGCTTCGTCACGGTGATCATGGAGGTATGGACCAAGCGGTCGCATCTCAAGGATACGGCCGACAATAAATGTGAACGGGCCGCGCGGCCGACCCGTAATCACGACGCCAAATCCGTCCGTTGCTGAAGGCAGAGGGCGCGTGTCACCATCGAACTCAGTTGCCGGCCTCTCGGTGCGGTCGAACTCGCCACATTCTCCTTGACGTCAGTTCCGTAGGCCGAGCGCACTAACTGCCTCTTCGATGGATTGATCTGCCCGAAGGACGGCTGACGCCTCGACCGCCTAAGGCGCAACAGCGGCGTCACAACTTTCTTCCCCTGCCGGCTGCGCCGTCATTCCTCGCGCGAGCCAAGAAAGTTGCTCCTTTGCTGTCAGGCCCCTTCGGGGTGCGCCGTCGATCGCCTCCGGCCTGTCGATCACCATCGAGGCCGCAAGGTGCGGGCTCGGAAAAACAGAGATCAAGGAGAACTACCATGGCGACCATCGGCACCTTCAAGAAGACCGGCAACGAACTGACCGGCGAAATCGTCACCCTCTCGCTCCAGGCCAGGAACGTCCGGATCATCCCCGAAACCAACCGCTCCGGCGAGAACGCGCCCAGCCACCGGGTCTATGTCGGCCGAGTTGAGATCGGGGCCGGCTGGTCCAAGCGCTCCAACGAGGGCCGCGACTATCTGAGCCTCAAGCTCGACGATCCGAGCTTCACCGCTCCGATCTTCGCCAACCTCTTCGACGACGAGGATGGTGAGGGCTTCAGCCTGATCTGGTCCCGCCCCAGCCGCCGCAACGGCGACTGACCCGGCCTACAATGCCTCGCCCGGCTGGTCCGGGCGGGGCATTGCCACGCTCGAAAATCGCGAAGGCACCTCATTGGCCGTGCCGCCGCAAGCAGAGGGCGTAACAGATGCCGGTCAGCGCCCATGTGCCGGTTTGATCGGCCGTCTTTGATGGGCCTCTGCCACGCCATCGACGATGTCATCCCAGTCGGGACAAACTGCGATGAGTCGGTCTATCACCCTGGGGTCTCGGTCGATCTGGCCGAGCGCCTGAGCGCGCCATTGGTCGTTGAAACTTATGCTCATCAACCCCAGGCATTCGACGATCGAACTGTGGGGCGGCAAATGCTCCAACGTCGCCGTCACTATGCCGGTCCATTCTTGAATCAGACGCCAGCGCTCCGACTCGGCGCTGGTGTCCAACTTTTCTTGGAGCAGATCAACAAGTGCGCGGAAGCGAATTGGCCAGGGTTGGGGCCTGAGTTCCGCAACGTAGGCATCCACCACTTCGCGGATGTCGTCTGGCAAGTGCTCGTATAGCGTCGTCATAGCGCAGGCTCCGCTCTGCCAACCATTACCCTTCGGTCCTTCGAACAGAGCAACAACCGTCGGGCCAGAGCAAATCTACGCCCAAAGCCGATCATCTACCACGTTTAGGTGATTTCCAACGCACCAGCGCTGTGGCTTGACACAAACTCGCCTGTTATCGACCGCGAGTAGAATGAACCGTCGTCCGCTTAATGAGGTCGGTTGCTTCGACGCCTAGCGCCTTCGCGATCCGACCCAGCACCGTCACGCTGGCCGACACATCGGCGCGTTCGATTGAGCCGATGTAGCGGACGCTTAGTCCGGCGCCATCGGCCAATTCTTCCTGCGACATCTTCTTCACATGACGGATCCGACGCAGATTGATCGCCATGATCTCGTTGAGATCCATAGCGATAAGGGAACTCACACCGGAACGATCGTGCCAGGAACGATCGTTCCGATTCGTGGGGCGAAATACTAATCATAGGCTCCGTCCAAGGCCAGTTACCCGTCTACAGGGAGCACCGTGATGCGGTCTGCGCACCGCGGCGCGGCATTTCGCGGCTTGCCAAGTTCCACGGCAAGTGCAAGTTCCACGGTAAGTGAATGTCTAACGTTGTTTCGATCCTGAGGGGACGATCGCAATGAACGAAGCGCCATTCCAGGAACGGCCGCCACAGACCGATCGTGTGAACGCCTATGACGAGCAACATCTCGCGATCTATGTTCAATTATTAATGGCGGAAGAAGAGGGAGCCGACTGGCGTGAGGTCGTGCAGGTAATCTTCGGTCTCGATCCAGCTCGAGAACCCGAGCGTGCCAAAATCGTCCATGAGAGCCATCTCGCGCGCGCCCGATGGATGACGGAAGCTGGATATCGGTATTTGTTGGACCCGCGAATGCAGTGACCGAGGGGGCGATCGTCACACAAATTGTGGTCGTGCGTGATGCAACCTATGGGACTAGTTTGCCGGACCGTCTTTCCCGATCGTGGTGTGTCCCTCCTTGGGGAGGACAGAATAAGAAGAAAGCAGGAGGACACACCATGCCCACACAGCATTGGCGCTCGCCGGAGACGATTGAGCGCCTCAAGCGGCTCGAGCGCCCGGGCTTCGCCCTTGAGTTCCTGCGCCGCAACGCTGAGTACCGCCGCGACTTCGCCCGCACACAGCGCCAGATCGCGCGCGACGGCGTTGATCCCGAGACTGTCCGTGCCAGTCTTGCACGTCGTTGGGGGTTGCGATTTCGCCCATGACCCAGTTTCCCCGGTTGGGCATGAAGCAACCATATGGCTGCCCGAGGCATCACCCGGAATAGTGATCCTGGAACCTGCTCCGTCGAGCTTCAAAACCATCCATTCGATCGATCGCAATGCCTTCGGACTGCCGCTCGTCGAGCGGACGGATGCTGACGGTCGCGAACTGGTGATCGCCGACGGATCGGGTGAACTCCATGTCCGCTTGCAAGATGAGCAGGCCGCGCGCCGTCCCGCTGTGCTTCTGCCGCTCGACAGCATGGTCGAGTTGCGGCTTGACGTCGCGCTACACTTCATCCGCCGCCTTGGCGCCCAGCATATCGGTCTTTTGCCGGCGGCTCTGCGGCTAACGCCCTTTAAGAAGCGTCGATTGATTCAGCTCCTTCACGCCTTCGACGTGCATGAATCCGGCGGCAGCCCCAGAGACGTGGCAGCGGAAGTGCTCGCCTCCGACCACGCCCAGCGCCGTTCGGTCGAGTGGAAAGATTCGCATGCCCGCCGTGCTGCGAACCGTCTCATCCATGATTCGATTGCCCTGGTTGAGCGGGATTACCTGAAACTCCTGCGCGGCCTCTGACCGGCCCCTCGATCCCTCCAAGCGCGTCCGCATGATGAGGCCCACCAGCGCCCCGCCGGTAGCGCCCCGGTTTGCCTGGTTGCGACCGTGGGGGGACACGCATCTCCAAAAATTTTCGTCCACCCCCAACGCCTGAACTCTCCGCCACTCTGGCCCCGACATGCCGCGATTTGGCCGCGGCGCTTCGAGGCAAGACGGAGATCTCCCATGCTCGACCGGACCGCGCAGCTCTCCACGCGCTACGTGCGCACCCCTGAGGCCGCACGCCTCCTCGGCCTCTCGCCGCGCACGCTTGAGAAATACCGCTGCCATGGCAACGGCCCGACGTTCCGCAAGCTCGGAGGTCGCGTTGTCTACGCCGTTGGCGATCTCGAGGCCTGGGCAGATCAGGCTGCTTGCAGCTCGACCTCTGATCCCCGCTACGTCGAGGCCCGCGCCGCTGGCCACGCGCATCGCTAAGGCAGCGCTCGCCATGTCGTCGCGACACCTCATCATGCCCAGCGAGCGAAGCAAGCTCGATCCGTTCGTTGTCGCCACTGGTGACGCCAGCCCGCGCGATCAGCGCGACCTGATGGAACGGCCATTCTTCTCGCTTGCCAAGGCGAGGCGCACCCGGCCGATCCTCTACCAGGCCGGCGATGTACGTGTCGAAGTCTATGCAGTCCCTGAGCACGGTATGGCGACCATTTGGGACGCCGACGTGCTGATTTGGGCGGCGAGCCAGATCGTCGAGGCCGAGAACCTTGGTCTGAAGACCTCGCGCTTCCTGCGCTTCACGCCCTACCAGCTTCTGATCGCGGTCGGCCGACAGACCGGGGCGCGGGATTACAAGCTCTTGAAGGGGGCACTGGCCCGTCTGCAGGCGACCGTCATCCGTACCACCATCCGGCAGGGCGAGCATTGGCGGCGCCACCAATTCTCCTGGATCAATGAATGGGAGGAATGCGCGAGGCGCGACGGTCGCGTGGAAGGCATGGAATTTGTCCTCCCCGACTGGTTCTACCGCGGCGTCATCGATCGCTCCCTCGTCCTTGCAATCGATCCGGCCTACTTCCGCCTGACCGGCGGGATCGAGCGCTGGCTCTACCGCGTCGCGCGCAAGCATGCCGGACGACAGCCACGAGGATGGCTGTTTGAGATCGCGCACCTCCACAAGAAGTCCGGCAGCCTGGTGCGAGCCTCCGATTTCGCGCGGCAGATCCGGCTTATCGCCGCACGCCAACCACTCCCCGGCTACAGCTTGTACGTCGAACGCGAGGGCCGCCGTGAGCTGCTGCGCATTCTGCCGGCGAAGTTGTCCACCGCCCCTGTGGATGGCGCTGTGGACGAGCTCGGGACTTCGCACGCAATCCTTGTCGGGACTCCGCACGCAGCCCCGTCGGGACTTCGCACGCACGCATTAGAATCTAACTTAGATTCTAACCTGGAGTCTAACTGTTGTAGTGGGCCCGTGCGTCATGCGGATATCGCCGACGCGAGCGCTGAGCCGCCGTCAACCGCGCCCCCAAGCCAACAATCGCTGCCGCTTCTCGATCACAAGGCGGGAGGCAAGCGATGATTGTCGCACTGCTCAACCAGAAAGGCGGCGTCGGCAAGACGACACTCGCACTGCACCTCGCCGGCGAATGGGCGCTCCGCGGAAAGCGTGTAACGCTGCTCGATGCCGACCCCCAAGGCTCGGCATTGGACTGGTCGCAGCAGCGGGCGCGGGAGAACGTCTCGCCGCTATTCGGCGTTATTGGCCTCGCGCGGGATACACTCCATCGCGAGGCGCCTGAGATCGCGCGCACTGCCGATCATGTCGTCATTGACGGGCCGCCGCGCGTCGCCCGATTGATACGATCGGCGCTGCTGGCCGCTGACCTGGTGCTGATTCCTGTGCAGCCGTCGCCATTCGACGGCTGGGCGTCGGCGGAGATGCTGGCTTTGCTGCGCGAGGCTCGCATCTACCATCCGAAGCTCGCCGCTCGCTTCGTGCTCAATCGCTGCGATACGCGCACAGGCATCGCCCGCGCGACAGCGGAGACGCTCGCCGATCACGATCCGCCAGTGCTCGCCACCACGATCGGGCAGCGTGTTGTCTTTGCCGATGCCGCGCAGTCGGGTCGGCTCGTCTTCGAGTTTGCAGAGCAGAGCACAGCATCCGGCGAGATAACCGCGCTCGGCGCCGAAGTCGCGAGGCTCGCGCCATGAGCGGGCGCTCCTCCAAGCGCGGCTTCGCGTCGCGACCTGGCGATGCCGAAGGCTGGATCAAGGCCAGTGATGCGTCGCGGCGTCGCACAGATAACACAGTAGCATTGACCGCGCGCCTGACAATCGACGTCTCGCCGGCGCTGCGCGGCCGCATCAAGGTCGCCGCGTTCCAACGCGGCGTCACCGTCGCCGACATGCTGCGCGAATTGCTGGCGCGAGAGTTCCCACTGAGACCGGAGAGCCGTCATGAACGACACTGAGGCCTTGCCGCCGCGTGCCGTGCCGCCCTCGCATCGGCGGAGCGTTGCGCTCACCCATGTCGAGCTGACCTGGATCGAGAAGAGGATAGAGCATTGGCTTCGCTTCGGTCATCGGGCCGAGGAAAAGATTCTCGATCGCCGCCGCAGTGTTTCAAGTTTTGCGCCTGGCAGCATCTTCGGCTTCGTTCGCTGGGCATCGAACGACTATGGCACCGTGGTCTCGCGCATGGACATCGTGCGCGCCGTGGAGGCGGGCCAGCGCTATCAGACGCTGCCATTCGTCCGGCCCGGCGGCGAGATCCTGCTGCGCGTCGATAGCTGGCCGAAGGTCGAGCGCGTGTTGCAGGCGATCGATGCCATCGAGGCGCTCGCCATCAATCCAGCCGATGCCGCGCCCGATTACTGGCGGCATCTGCACAACCGTCTCGCCGCCGACCACGTGCCGCGCGCCTACACGCGCGAGCAGCATGTCGCGTGGCTCAAGCGCCGGAGCGTCACGCCATGACCCGATTTGGCTATGTCTTGGTGACGTACATTGCCGTGCTCGCTGCCGGTGGCTTGGCGTTCTCTCGTCCCGCGCCGAGGCTGGTTTGGAACGCCACGGCAAGCACGCCGAGAGGGCTCTACGCGCTGCATCCGGTAGGACGGCTGCATGACCTCGAATTGGTTCTGGTACGGCTCCCAGAGCCGATCGCGAAGTTTCTCGCCGATAGGGGCCTTCTTCCGAAAGGTGTGCCGTTGCTCAAGCATGTGATGGCGCTGCCGGGACAGACCGTGTGCCGGTCCGGCGATGCCATCACGGTCAATGCGGTCGATGTCGGTGCCGCACACGATCGCGACCATCTCGGCCGACCGCTGCCACGTTGGAGCGGTTGCACCACTCTCCAGCCGGGTGAGGTCTTCCTTATGAACCCGACCGTCCCGGATAGCCTGGACGGCCGCTATTTCGGCTCGCTGCCCGTCAGTTCGATCGTCGCGCGCGCGGTCCCGCTTTGGACCGATGAGGCCGCCGACGGTCGTTTCGTCTGGCGTGCCGCCACCCACTAACCCGCTTTCTCAACCCGCCAACCAAGGAGGTTTCCCATGGCGCAAATCGGTCAGTTCACCCGCGACAAGTCCGGCTTCACCGGGCGCATTCAAACGCTTTTCTTCGAGCGGATTCTCATCCTCACTCCAGCCGAATCCTCGGATGCCGAGAACGCGCCGGACTACCGCATCCGCCTCGGCGATGCCGATGGCCCGGAGATCGGCGCGGGCTGGAAACGGACCGGCGAGAAGGCCGGCGAGTACGTTTCGCTCATCATCGATGATCCCACGCTCCCGCGCCCGATCCGCGCCAATCTCTTCCAGTCGGGCGACGATAAATCGGCTTGGACGCTGAACTGGAATCGTCCGCCCCAGCGCGCCGAGCGGGATTGATTGCATGCAGGGTCCCGTCACGCGTGCCGCCGACAAGGCGCATCGAAGCTCCATCCTTTTGTTCGCGGCAAAGCCGTCTCATCCCTCCGTTCCGTGCAACCGTCGGCCGGCCGCCTCGCACAGCGGTGGTCAAACCAGCGGTCCGCGCGCACCGTCGGCGAGCAGCACGACACCTCGCCGTGATGGCGGAGCCACGGCGGGCCTTGCCGTTCTCCTCCTTACCGGCCTGCTGGTGATTGGCGGGTCAATGCCGGCAGTGTCAGCAGAGAAAGCGCCGGCGCGCGGTCAGCCGACGAACGATCGCTATGTTACTTTTGTGACGGAAGCCGCGCGGCGCTTTGGCATTCCGACCGCATGGATATGCGCCGTCATGCGGATCGAGAGCCACGGCGAGCGGCGCGCCGTTTCACCGAAAGGCGCGCTCGGCCTGATGCAACTGATGCCCAAGACCTGGGCGGACATGCGCGCTCGCTACAGTCTCGGGCGCGATCCCTTCGATCCCCGTGACAACATCCTCGCTGGTGCCGCCTTCCTTCGCGAGCTGCACGACCGCTACGGCTCGCCGGGCTTCCTTGCGGCCTACAATGCAGGGCCCGGCCGCTACGAGGAGTTTCGCGATAGACATCGTCCGCTGCCGGCCGAGACCGTCGCCTACGTCGCGGCCATCGTCCCTTTTGTCGATGCGGAGAAGGCACCAGGACCTCTTCTCCTCGCGGCCTCTTCTCGTTCATCCTGGACGCGGTCGCCGCTCTTTTTCGACCACGTTGACGCGCCGTCGTCTGTCGCGCGAGCGATACCCGATCGACCGGCGTACGACAGGCCGGCTGCCGTTCCCGTGCACGATCTCTCCGCGATTGCGCCGCAGTCGGAAGGCCTGTTCGTCGCGCTCTCGACAACGGGACGATCGCAATGACTGTGGGTCATGATCAACATCAGTACCCAGCGCGGTGCGGGCCTGCGAGCACCTATGCTGCGGAGATCTGGACATCCCGCGCGCGATGGCGGCTCGCCACCGCAATCCGTTACGAATTCTTGCTCAGGCGTGTCTTAGCGCATTGCTGCGAGGGAGAAAGAGCAGGCGAGGGAGACGAGCAGGCAACGACCGAACGAGGGCGAGATAAAAGGCCGCAACGTGCGGCTCGGTCGGTCGGTTGTTGTTGCTTTGTTTTTTCGTTGATCCGGCAATGTGGGGCTTCGGCACGCAATGTGCGTCCCACCATCAACTCATTGCAAGGATTCTCAATTTCGCACATTGCCGAGACTGGCCATGGCTGAGGAGAAGGAATTTCAGCCTCGGCCTGGCCGCATCCGCTCCTCGAGGAGCCAGCGGGCCAGGCCTTTCATCGCCCAGGCGCTTGCCGCCGCTCAGCGCGCTGGCGGCGTCGTTTCGCGAGCCGGCCATCTCACCAGCCATCGTCATTCGCGTTTCGGCCGCGGCCGGCTCGCCAGTGAACGGGCGAACCGTCTGCTCACGGGCCGCTCGCGTCTGGTGACGGTTAAGACCCGCGTCGTCCGTCATAAGGCGCGTTCTGCGTCGCTCGCCGCGCATCTCGGTTATCTCCGGCGCGAGGGCGTCACCCGGGACGGGGAGAAGGCCCGTCTGTTCGGCCCCGACACCGACGATGCCGATCCCAAGGCGTTCGGTGAGCGCTGCCAGAGTGACCGGCACCATTTCCGGTTCATCGTCTCGCCGGAGGACGCGGCCGATATGGCCGACCTCAAGGGCTTCGCGCGTGAACTGGTCGGCCAGATGGAGAGGGATTTTGGGACCAGGCTCGATTGGGTCGCCGTCGATCACTGGAATACCCAGCATCCACACGTCCACATCCTCGTACGCGGCATCGCTGAGGACGGCCAGGATCTCGTGATCTCCCGCGACTACATCAAGGAGGGGATGCGTGCTCGCGCGCAGGACCTGGTCACCCAGGAACTCGGACTGCGCTCCGATCTCGACATTCACCGCTCGCTCGAGAGCCAAGTTGAGGCCGAGCGCTGGACGCAGCTCGATCGACAGCTCGTTCGCGACGCGGGTCGGCATGGCGTCATCGACCTTGCGCCGAATCCGGCGCAGCAGCCCGATCAATTCCATGCCTTGAAGGTCGGCCGGCTGCGGCGCTTGGAGAGCCTTGGCCTTGCGCATCAACTCGGGCCCGGCCAATGGGTCATGGACGAGGCCGCCGAGACGACCTTGCGCGAGCTTGGCGAGCGCGGCGACATCATCAAACGCATCCATCGCAGCCTGACCGAACGCGGCATCGAGCGCGGGACCGCGAGCTACGTGCTATCAGGCGAAAGCCTCGATGTCCCCATCATCGGACGCCTCGTCGATCGCGGCCTCGATGACGAACTCAAGGCGACCGCCTATGCCGTGATCGACGGCGTCGATGGCCGTACTCACCATATCAAGTTGCCCGATCTCGACGCCGCCGGCGACAGCGCACCGGGGTCGATCGTCGAACTCCGCAAGTTCGACGACGCGCGAGGCCAGCGCCGCGTGGCATTGGCCGTCCGTTCCGATCTCTCGATCGAAGCGCAGGTGACGGCGAGCGGCGCGACATGGCTCGACCGGCAGGCCGTCGCGCGCGATCCGGTGGCGCTGGGCCAGGCCGGCTTCGGCGCCGAGGTCCGCGAGGCGATGGAACGACGGGCCGAGCACCTCATCGAGCAGAGTCTCGCCGAGCGCCAGGTACGTGGGGTGGTGTTCGCGAAGAACCTCATCGGCACGCTGCGGCACCGGGAGTTAGAGGCTCTCGGCCAGAAGCTCGTCGCCGAGACCGGCCGGCCGTTCAATCCGCCGGCCGCCGGCGAGTATGTCGCCGGCACCTATCGGCAGCGCTTCGCGCTCGCCTCCGGCCGCTTCGCGATGATCGACGATGGTCTCGGCTTCCAGCTCGTGCCGTGGACGCCCTCACTCGAAAAGCAACTTGGCCGGAATGTTTCCGGCGTCGTACGCGGCGATGGCGGCATCGATTGGGGTTTCGGACGCAACCGGGGGATCGGCCTGTGAGCCATCTCTCCCATCATCGAATTTAATAGAAGGAGGCGGCCGTCCATGTCCGCGACCAAAATACTCTGGGGGCAAGTCATCACTGTCTTAGTGATCGTCCTGCTGACGTTTTGGACGGCGACGGAGTGGACGGCCTGGCGGCTCGGCTTCCAACCTCAACTCGGACGACCCTGGTTCGAACTGTTTCATTTTCCCTTCTACCTGCCGCCCGCCTTCTTTTGGTGGTGGTATGCCTATGATGCCTATGCGCCAGATATCTTCATCGAGGGCGCCTATATCGCGGCATCCGGCGGCATCATCGCCGCCGCCGTCGCGATCGGCATGTCAGTCTGGCGCGCCCGCGAAGCGAAGGATGCCGAGACCTATGGCTCCGCACGTTGGGCTGAGGCGAAAGAGATCGAGCAGGCTGGTTTGCTCGGGCCTGACGGTGTGGTTATCGGCCGGTTCGAGCGCGCCTACCTCCGTCATGATGGGCCGGAGCATGTTCTGTGCTTCGCGCCAACCCGGAGCGGCAAGGGCGTCGGCCTCGTCATCCCGTCGCTGCTGACGTGGCCCGGCTCGGCGATCGTCCACGACATCAAGGGCGAGAACTGGCAGCTCACAGCTGGCTTTCGTGCCCGGCACGGCCGCGTTCTCCTGTTCGATCCGACCAATGCGAAGTCGTCAGCCTACAACCCTTTGCTGGAAGTCCGGCGCGGCGAGTGGGAGGTGCGCGATGTTCAAAATATCGCCGACATTCTGGTCGACCCGGAGGGCAGTCTCGAGAAGCGGAACCACTGGGAGAAGACTAGCCACGCGCTGCTGGTCGGCGCGATTCTTCACGTGCTCTATGCCGAGGAGGACAAGACGCTCGCCGGCGTCGCAGCCTTCCTGTCCGATCCCAAGCGGCCGATCGAATCGACGCTTGCCGCGATGATGCGGACGGCGCATCTCGGCGAGGCCGGCGTCCATCCCGTCGTCGCCTCCGCCGCGCGCGAACTGCTGAACAAGTCCGGCAATGAACGCTCCGGGGTCCTGAGCACCGCGATGTCGTTCCTCGGCCTCTACCGCGACCCGGTCGTGGCGGAGGTGACGCGGCGCTGCGACTGGCGGATCACCGACATCGTTGGCGGAGAGCGAACGACCACGCTTTACCTCGTCGTTCCGCCATCGGACATCAATCGTACCAAGCCGCTGATCCGGCTAATCCTCAACCAGATCGGCCGCCGCCTGACCGAGGATCTCCAGGCTAAGTCAGGCCGATGCCGGCTCCTCCTGATGCTCGACGAATTTCCTGCGCTCGGCCGGCTCGACTTCTTTGAGTCGGCGCTGGCCTTCATGGCGGGCTACCGCATCAAAAGCTTCCTGATCGCCCAGTCGCTGAATCAGATCGAGAAGGCCTACGGGCCAAACAACTCGATCCTCGACAACTGTCACGTCCGGGTCAGCTTCGCGACCAACGATGAAAGGACGGCGAAGCGGGTGTCCGATGCGCTGGGCATGGCAACTGAGATGAAGGCGATGAAGAACTATGCGGGCAGCCGGCTGGCACCTTGGCTCGGTCACCTCATGGTGTCGCGGTCGGAGACCCCCCGCCCGCTGCTCACCCCCGGCGAGATGATGCAACTGCCGCCATCAGATGAGATCGTCATGATGTCGGGGCTCCATCCGATCCGCGCCAAGAAGGCGCGCTATTACGAGGACGGACGCTTCCAGGAGCGCATCCTGGCGCCGCCGGCGCTCTCCAGACCCAATGGCAGCCGCCCGGACGATTGGAGTGCACGGCCACTGCCGCCTCGCCCCAAGGCGCCTCCGACGTCGACCGACGACCAGACCGACGTAGAGGATCCGAAGACCGCGGACCGCCGGCGGCAGCCAGAACTCGATCGAGACACCGTGGAACAAAAGGAGCCGCTCGATAACGAGTTCGCGCCTGACTTTGCCGACGAGCTCGATGAAGACGCCCCACGTAACAAGCGTATGAGCGACATGATGCAGGGCGTCGCGCGCCAGGCATCGCTCGATCCTGGCGACGATCTCGGATTGTGAGGCAGGCATGACCGCGCCGAAGAAGAAAGCCCAGATATCAGTTTATCTCGATCCGGAGGTCATGAAGACGCTGACGGCCTATGCCGCCCGGCGCGAGCAGTCGCTGTCGCTCATCGCCGAAGCCGCGATCGCGTCCTTCCTGTCACCGGACGCAGACGAGCGGCGGGAGGCTGCTATTGCCAAGCGACTAGATCAAGTCGATCGCCGCGTCGCGCGGCTCGAACGCGATATCGGGATCTCGGTCGAGACCCTGGCGCTGTTCGTTCGGTTCTGGCTTACGACGACACCACCACTCCCCGAGCCGGCTGCAAAGGCGGCGCGGGCGCAGGCGGCCGCGCGCTACGACAATTTTGTCGCGGCGCTCGGGCGACGGCTCAGTCAAGGGCCGAAGCTGCGGCAGGAAATCCTGGAGGATACTCAGAAGGCCGACTCGACATGAGATGACCGTCTCAATCGTCGGGACGGACAACAGCTACCCCGGTAGTAGAAAATTGTCTTGCGGCGGTAGTCTCGTGAAAGAGATAACTATCGACGCTTTCTTGACTCGTCGTCTCGCGAACGTCTGTGTGAGTGAAAGTTTTTGGGCGCGCCGCAACAAACGAACCGTCAGTTGCGAATCTAGAAAAATGAGTTTCCCAGACGCGATGAAAAAGAGTTGGTCTTGGACTCGCAAGCGCGTTTCTTCTCTGAGAGTATTGATCGTCAATCAATGGTGATTGAGAGAGGGGAGCGCAGATGATTTGCAATGCTCTCGTCGATGAGGCGGGAAGTTTTTGTACACTGGCGATGTCCTGTCGCGTCATGCGCGCGTCACTCTGTTGACGATCTCAATCCCTCGTTCCTGCGCTGACGCCGCAGATCGCGAATACATCTCTCCCTTGTAGCCTGGCATCCGACCCTAGCAATTGCGCCCTCGCTCGTCTGGAGCAGGGACGGATGCGATGTGCTGCCTGCTTCAAACCCAGCCGACCGTTCATCGCAAGACAATTCACGTGAGGTAACAGCATGACCACGAACAACACCCCCATCAAGTTCGCGTACTGGGTCCCGAACGTATCCGGCGGCCTTGTTATTTCGTCGATCGAGCAGCGAACCAGCTGGGACATCGACTACAATCGCAAGCTCGCGCAGATCGCGGAAAAGGCAGGCTTCGACTATGCGCTGAGTCAGATCCGTTTCACAGCGGGCTATGGAGCTGACAAGCAGCACGAATCCGTCGCCTTCTCGCACGCGCTGCTCGCCGCGACCGAAAAGCTCAAGGTGATCGCCGCTCTTCTGCCTGGGCCATGGAGTCCGGCGCTGGCCGCAAAGCAGATTGCAACGATCAGCCAACTGACCAATGCGCGCGTCGCAGTCAATATTGTGTCGGGCTGGTTCCGCGGTGAATTTCACGCCATCGGCGAGCCCTGGCTCGATCACGACGAGCGCTACCGCCGCTCCGAGGAGTTCATCAGCGCGTTGCGCGGGATCTGGACCGAGGAAAACTTCACGCTCAAGGGCGACTTCTATCGGTTCAACGACTATTCGTTGAAGCCAAAACCGCTCGATCCGCTGCCGGAGATCTTTCAAGGCGGCTCCTCGCGTGCGGCCCGTGACATGGCTGCCCGTGTGTCGGACTGGTATTTCACCAATGGCAATACGCCAGATGGCCTGAAAGCACAGGTCGACGATATCAGGGCCAAGGAAAAGACCTTTGGCGGAAAGAGCTGGCGAACCAAGGTCGGTATCAATGCGTTCGGCATTATCAGGCGAACGGAAAAGGAAGCTAGGGACGTCCTGCAGGAGATCCTTGATAAGGCGATCCCGGAAGCGGTGCACGGCTTCCACCATGAGGTCCAGAATGCTGGCAATGCCAGCCCCGAGCGTGAGGGCAATTGGGCCAAGTCTACCTTCCAGGATCTCGTCCAGTACAATGATGGCTTCCGCTCGAATCTGATCGGTACCCCGGCGCAGGTTGCCGAACGCATCATCGAGCTCAAGCATGCCGGCGCCGACCTGATCCTCCTCGGCTTCCTGCATTTCCAGGAAGAGGTCGAGTATTTCGGCAAGCACGTGATCCCGCTGGTGCGTGGGCTCGAAGCAAGCCGCTCGCCGCACGCCCAGGCGGCGGAATAGCTGGAGGCGGGGCGGCGCATGAGCCTGGTTGTGACATCGGGGGGCGACGCCCTTATCTTGGCGCGCGCGCATGAGCGTGCTGCCGAGGCCGCGCTGGAGGCGGGCGGCGCCCATCCAGCGGCCGAGGCGGCGGTGCTGGTTTCCAGCACCGCCGTGCCCGTGCTGCGCCTTGAGGGCATCTCGCTCAGCTTCGGCGGCGTTACCGCGCTGGATGCTATCGATCTGGCCGTCGCGAAGGGCGAGATCCGCGCCATCATCGGTCCGAACGGTGCCGGAAAGAGTTCGCTGCTCAACGTAGTCAGCGGGCTCTACCGTCCTGACCACGGCTTGGTGCGGCTCGGCAGTGAACGGTTCACGCATGTGCCGACGGCGCGCCTTGCAGCCCACGGCGTGGCGCGTACCTTCCAGAACCTTGCATTGTTCAAGGGGCTGCCAGTGCTCGACAACGTCATCATGGGCGTCGTGCACCGCAGGCAAGCCGGTTTCGTTCGGCAGATGCTGTCGACGCCGCAAGCGCGCCGCGAGGAAGCCGAGGCCCGTGCTGCCGCTGAGGAGGTGATCGCGTTTCTGCATCTTGATGCTGTCAAGCACCAGCTTGCCGGCGGTCTCCCCTACGGAATCCAAAAGCGAGTGGAACTCGCCAGAGCGCTGGTCGCACGGCCGCAGCTGTTGCTGCTGGATGAGCCGCTTGCCGGTGTCACCCTCGGCGAGAAGCAGGAGCTCGCGGCTCATGTGCGCAATGCGCGCAGTGCCTATGGCACCACCATCGTGCTGATCGAGCACGACATCGGTGTCGTCATGGGCTTGTCCGATCGGATCGCGGTTCTCGATTACGGCCGCAAGATCGCCGACGGCACCCCGGAAGAGGTGCGCTCCGACCAGACGGTGATCGACGCCTATCTTGGCGTTGCTCATGAGGGTGAGACGGAGCTCGTGATCTGATGTTCGACTACCAGTTCTTCATCGAGGTTCTCGTCGGCGGGCTGTTGTCCGGCGTCATGTACTCGCTGGTCGCGATCGGCTTCGTGCTGATCTACAAGACGTCCGGCGTCCTGAACTTCGCGCAAGGCGCGATGCTCTTGTTCGCGGCGCTCACTTTCGTGAGCCTGGTCGAACGGGGCGTGCCGTTCTGGTTGGCCCTCTCCGCCACGTTGGTGATCATGGTCGTGCTTGGCGTCACCGTCGAGCGCACGGTGCTGCGGCCGCTCGTCAACCAGTCGCCGATGACATTGTTCATGGCGACGCTCGGCCTGTCCTATGTGATCGAGGGAGCCGCGCAGCTCTTGTGGGGTACACAGGTCCACGGGCTCGATCTTGGCATCGACGATGTTCCCTTCGAGGTCGGCGGCGTGCTGATCAGCCAGTTCGACCTGTTCGCAGCGGCAATCGCGGGCGCACTGGTCACAGCCTTTGCGCTGTTCTTCCGTTACACCCGAACCGGCCTCGCGTTCCGCGCCGTCGCCGATGACCAGTTCGCGGCGCTAGCGGTGGGGCTACGGCTGTCGCGCGTCTGGGCGGCGGTATGGGCCGCGGCGGGCATCGTCGCGCTGGTCGCCGGCCTGTTGTGGGGCGCGCGACTGGGCGTCCAGTTCTCACTGTCGCTCGTCGTGCTCAAGGCGCTGCCGGTGCTGGTGCTCGGCGGATTCGACTCGGTCGCGGGAGCCATCGTTGGGGGCCTCCTGATCGGCGCAATCGAGAAACTGGCTGAGGTCTACGTCGGCCCCTTGTTCGGCGGCGGCATTGAGGCCTGGGCCGCCTATGTGGTGGCGCTCGGCTTCCTCCTGGTGCGTCCTTCCGGGCTGTTCGGCCAGAAATTGGTAGAAAGGGTCTGATCTGATGACGAGACCTGCTCGCTCGCTTGCCGCCGGCTGGCTTAGCCCCAATCATCTCGCTCCCGCAGTTCTTCTGATCCTAGCCTATGGCGTCATTCCGTTCGTAGGCTCCGATTATCTGCTCGATGCAGTGCTGACGCCGTTCCTTGCGCTCGCGCTTGCCGCGTTAGGGCTCAATCTGCTCACCGGCTATGCCGGCCAGGTCTCGCTCGGGTCGGCCGCGTTTCTCGCGGTCGGTGCCTATGCCGCCTACAATTTCAACCTGCGTCTGCATGACGTGCCGTTCCTGGTGAGCCTCGTAGCCGCGGGTTTTGTGGCGGCGGCGGTTGGGATCGTTTTCGGCCTGCCGAGCCTTCGGCTGCGCGGCTTCTACCTCGCGGTCTCGACGCTTGCGGCGCAGTTCTTCGTGCAGTGGGCCCTTACCAAGTTCGGCTGGTTTTCCAACGACAATCCGTCCGGCGTGATCGACGCTCCCCCGCTGGCGGTGGCGGGCATCACCTTCTCGGGCGCGGTCGGGCGCTACCTCTTTTCCCTGACCGTCGTCGTCATCGCGACGCTGCTCGCCATCCGCCTGTTGCGCTCGCAGATCGGTCGGAATTTCATTGCGCTGCGCGACCATGAGACGGCGGCCAAGGTGATCGGCGTGCCACTGCTCCGCACCAAGTTGCTCGCGTTCGGCGTCTCGTCGTTCATCATCGGAATCGCAGGGGTGCTGTGGGCGTTCGCCTATTTGCGCACAGTGGAGCCCGCAGGTTTCAACCTGGACCGTTCGTTCGAGATCCTCTTCATCATCATCATTGGCGGGCTGGCCTCGATCCGTGGCGCGTTCCTCGGTGCGGCATTCATGGTCGTGTTTCCGCTGTTGCTCTCGCGCCTCGGCGCAGCACTTCTCGGCGACGTCTTCGATTCCGGCGTGCTCGAGATGAGCCAGCGCATCGTTACCGGTGCGCTCATCATTGGCCTGTTGATCGCCGAACCGCGCGGCTTGATCGCGCTGGTCGATCGCCTCGCAGAACCGATCCTGCGCCGGTTTCCTGGTCCGCTTCCTCGCTCCACCCAGCCTTGAAAAGTCTCTCGAACCAAAGGACAAATGTCATGCGCTTACCAAGATCCCTTCGTGCTGCGGCGCTCGCCGTCGGCATCGGCCTCAGTGCTGCGCTGCCGGTCCACGCCGATGAGCAGTTCTTCCCGTTACAGAGCTACCGGGTCGGTCCGTACGCGGCCGGCGGCACTGGGTTTTTCGGCGGCTTCATCGACTATCTGAATCTCATCAATATCCGCGACGGCGGCGTCAACGGCGTCAAGCTGACCTGGGGGGAGGGCGAGACTCAGTATGAGGTCGAGCGCGGTGTCGAGGTCTATGAGCGATTGAAAAGCCACCCCGGCGTCGCGGCCTGGAATCCACTTTCCGTCGGCATCGCCTATGCGATGATCGATCGCATCACCAAAGACAAGGTGCCGCTCATCACTATCAACCACGGGCGGACTGATTCGACCGACGGGAGGGTCTTTCCTTACGTGTTTCCCCTGCTGCTCAATCCTTACAGCGAGACGTCCGGCATCGTGAACTACATGGCCTCGCGCGAGGGCGGCGCCGACGAGCTCAAGGGCAAGAAGATCGTCGTGCTCTATCACGGCTCGCCTTACGGCAAGGAGACGATCCCGATTTATAAGCTGCTCGCCGACAAGTATGGCTTCTCTCTTGAGCAGATCGAGGTGCCGCACCCCGGCAATGAACAGCAGTCGCAATGGCTGTCGATCCGGCGCGCCAAGCCGGACTATGTGGTACTGCGCGGCTGGGGTGTGATGAATCCCGTGGCGCTGAAGACGGCGCAAAAGGTTGGCTTCCCGGTCGATCACATCATCGGTAATGTTTGGTCGAATTCGGAAGAGGACGTTATTCCCGCCGGTGATGCGGCAAAGGGCTATGTCGCGATCACGACGCAGGCATCTGGCGCCGACTACCCGGTGCTGCAGGAGATCATCAAGACGGTCTACGGTGCAGGCAAGGGCAATCTCGACGATAAGAAGCGTATTGGCAGCGTCTATCACAACCTGGGCATCGTTAACGGCATTCTCAATGTCGAGGCGATCCGGATCGCGCAGCAGAAATTCGGCAAGCGGACGCTCACCGGCGACGAGGTGCGCTGGGGCTTCGAACATTTGCAGCTCGACCCGGCGCGTGTCGAGGCGCTGGGCGCCAAGGGCCTGTTCCATTCCATCAACGTGGCCTGGGACAATCAC
This sequence comes from Bradyrhizobium sp. USDA 3315, assembly GCF_054056795.1. Taxonomy (NCBI): domain Bacteria; kingdom Pseudomonadati; phylum Pseudomonadota; class Alphaproteobacteria; order Hyphomicrobiales; family Nitrobacteraceae; genus Bradyrhizobium; species Bradyrhizobium sp. USDA 3315. Next base: position 4,676,635 of record NZ_JBSRYP010000001.1, read on the forward strand.
GAGGGTGACGGTCGCGTGACGTTCCAGCAGTGGGACGGCACCAAGTGGAAGGTCGTGTCGGATTGGATTGCACCCGACTGGGCGTTCCTGCGCCCAATCATCGAGAAATCCTCGGCGGCGTATGCGGCTGAGCACAACATCAAGATCCGCACCTCCGACGACGCGCCGGTCAGCCAGTAGCGGCATTCAAGACGGCTTGGGAGCGGGCAACGCCCGCTCCCGTCCGAGAAAATCGGGAGCATCGCAATGAGCGATCATCTTCTTGTGCTTGAAGGCCTGGCTGCGACCTACAACCATGCCATTCGCGCCCTGTCGGACGTCTCGCTCACGGTGCGACGAGGCGAGATCGTAGCACTCCTTGGCGCCAATGGCGCGGGTAAGTCGACGGCGCTGAAAGCGGTCTCCAATCTGTTGCATGCCGAGCGTGGCCAGGTCACCCGTGGCCGCATCGTGTTCGACGGGCAGGATGCCACCAGGCTCGCTTCCGCCGAACTGGTTCGACTGGGCCTGGTCCCGGTGCTGGAAGGCCGCCACTGCTTTCGTGGGCTCACCGTCGAGGAGAACCTCGTCGCCGGCGGCATCGGAGGCGGTTTGTCGCGACGCGAGATCGCTGCGGGGCTTGAGCGCGTCTACACATTGTTTCCGCGCCTGAAAGAGCGCCGGCGGTCCGCCTCGGGCCTCACCTCGGGCGGCGAGCAGCAGATGACGGCGATCGGTCGCGCCTTGATGGCGCACCCGCGGTTGTTGCTGCTGGACGAGCCCTCGATGGGCCTGGCCCCCCTCGTTGTCGAGGCGATCTTCAGCACGTTGAAGCGGCTTAACCGTGAGGAGGGATTGTCGATCCTGGTCGCCGAGCAAAACTCGACGGTGGCGCTACGTTATGCCGATCGTGCTGCCGTCCTCGACGGTGGATCGACGGTGTTGGCGGGCGACGCCGCGGACCTGCGCGGGCGCGCCGAAATCAAGGCGCTCTATCTCGGAAGTCCCGAGGAGAGCGCATCACATGTTGCCGCGTTACGCCGCCCGTCACCGGCCGATCATGCGGCTTGAATGGTTTCATCGAATAGACAGAGGAGAATACCCATGAGCAAGGACAATCTCGCGCGCGCCGCACAGGACGACATCTACACCCGCCTCGATGATGCGATCCAGAGCAGTGTCAAGCTCCATGCCGAGCGAAACGACATCGAAGGCCGCTTTCCAAGAGAAAATCTGCAAGCGCTAGCGGCGGCCGGCTGGACCGGGGTTCTCAATGAGCCGCGTTTCGACGGCCTAGGACTGAGCCATGGCGACTTCGCAGAGGCGGCCTATCGGATCGGCCAGCATGATGCTTCGACAGGCCTCGTCTATGTCATGCATGTCGGCGCGGTGCAGACGATCAACCTGTTCGGCAATGACGATCAGAAAGAGCGCTGGCTAAAGGCAAAGGGCGGCGCGCTGCTTGGTACCTACTCGACCAGCGAGCGAGCCTCTGGCGGACATTGGTGGTACAATTTCTCGGAAGCTGCGCGCGACGGCGGGAACTATGTCGTCAACGCAGAGAAGTCCTTCACGACGAGTTCCGGCCAGGCCGATTTTTACGTGGTGCAGACGCGCTCTCCCGGTGCCAAGGACCAGACCGACATCTCTTTCTTCATCGTCGACGGCAAGGCGCCTGGAATCGAAGCCGGCCCGTGGGAGGCGCTTGGGGTACGAGGAAATCACTCCGGCCCGATCCGTTACAAGGGCGTCAAGGTTCCCAGCCGCGACCGGCTGGGTGCCGAGGGACAGGGCAAGGAGATCATCTATGACGGCGTCTCCCCAGTGTACCTCATTGGCCTCGGTGCGGTGTGGGAAGGAGTGGCGCGCGGCGTCCTCAATGCGGCGGTCGCACACACCTCGAGCTTCGTTCACAGGGACAAGAACAAAAACCTATCGGACTATCAGGCCATCCGCCAGGAGCTCGGGGCTGCAAAGGTGCTCGTCGAGACCTTGCGTCCGTGGCGCAACGAGCTCGCCGCCAAGCTGGATGAGCTGTGGCGCGCTGGCAAGCCGCAGAGCGAGATCCTGATTCCGCTCACGGAATTCAAGGTTCATGCCGCAGAGGTTGCCAACAAGGTGGCCGCTGCGGCGCTGACGGTGACAGGCGGTTACGGCTATCGACGTGGGCCGATTGAACGGTCGTTTCGGGATGCACGTGCCGCCATCGCGATGGGTCCATCCAATGTGATTGCGCGGGATTGGATTGGAAAGTCGCTGGTCGGGTTGCCGCTCGAGCTGTTCTATGAGGGTGGAGAATAGGTAGGGACGATTCGCCGCTTTCGTCCCATCATCCGCTCTACCCGCAGACAGACTGTTGGTCTTTCTACACGTGGGAGATCGGGAGTGAAAGCAACGCGTGGAACGGGCTCCATGAGCGGCCTGCTTCCCTTGCCTTAGGCGGATGCGCAGGCTGACGGCATAGCTCACCTCATGATCGAATTTTATAAACCCGTCGACGTTTTTAGAGTCGTATATGCGGGTGACCGCTGTCCTTGCTCACCACGAGCAAGTCCGACTTGGCGTTGTGTGCTTCCTGGCTCCCGTGTGTCGTCAAGGACAACACCGTCAGATGTTCAGTGCACCCAGATCACTTACGGTAAATCCGTCCAAGCCTCGCCCCGAATTGACACGAAGAATCGTATCAGTCGGGCAATATCCGATCTAGCGCCGTGCGAATTTTGGTCGCTCTCGATGTCTCGATCGATGCGCTATATTGCCTGGAGTCTCGCTGGACAGCAAAGGCTTGGAGCCGTTCGGTCAACGACTCCGTTTTGGGATCGCGTCTGCTGGTGCTCAGGTCTTTTTCTTTGATGCCAGGTTGGTAGCTTGCGACCTCATCGATTACTCCGCTGGAGTGGGAGTGCTTGTAAAACAGCGCTGGAAGGAATCTCTCCCCGTGAAAGAGCTTTATTTCGGCATATTCCAGCATGGCGTCGGGTGAGGGCATGTAGTCGCTGGAGCGATCTCCCTCGTCGGCAATCGTCCCATGCCGATAAAGATTGTCATGCCAGTCATCGAAGGTCGACGACTTTTGGTATGCTGCTAGCGCAAATTGCATATCGAATATCACGCAATCAGCGAGAGATTTCTGCGCGCCAACCCCGATAAAGGCCCACTTCGGCTCCGTTCCCAGCTGGTGTAGCGATTCACGTCGCAATCTGAAGTACGGGGTCATGAAGTTGTAAAAGTTGGCCGGTTCCAGAACGATAACCGTCGGCGCTGCCCCCGCGCGGGTTCGAACATCAGCGGCAAAGTGGTGCTTCTCGCCGTCCGCCAACCGCACGACAGCTCGCCAAGCGCCATCCGACGATCGGTCAGCCAATGCCTCGAGAAACTTGGCTGGCGAGTCCATGTACTTAAGATTCAGCTCCGGGTAGCGCCGGTCATAGCTGTTCGCCAGGCGATCGATATTGTCGATATCGAGGGATAATAATTCCTCGTCGGGTTGTCTGTTGGCGGACAGATAGCGAGCAACTTGCTGACCGTATTCTGTGAGACCGGACGAAATTCCCGCCTGCTCTGCACGCTCGAGAGCTTGGCCAAGCAACTGGAGTTTTTCGTCAACGCGCGCTGGATGGGTGCGGCTAGACCCGGTTCCGCCGCCGACGCCCGAAGATGGTTCGGGCGAGTGCTGCTGTTCAATACTGGACCGAGGCGAACTCGATCGCACGGAATCCAGTCGAGTCGCAAACTCGGTTGCCTGGGCATGTTCATCGTCCTGAGAGCGCTCGTGCCGTACGGTCAGTCGTGAAATGCAGCCGCCCATATCTATGCTCCTTCGAACGAATCGCCCGATTGCGCGCGCCACGAAGTTCATCCGCAAAAGCTGCGTCGACATCGTCATTGCGCTGCATTGAGCGCCATCTTGGTGATCTGCGCAACAAATCACGGGCCGATGGAGAAGGTCGCCGAACTCGACAGGGTAGGCAAGCAATAGGCTGCGCCGCTCGATAGTAATCGAATAACGAGGTCGACGCTAGGGAATGAGACGTTCCGCAATATTCTCACCTCTTGATAGCGCGCGATTGGAGGGGCGATACCGCGAATGGGATCCTTCTGTCACGCAAGCGAGCTGCATTGGCCCGATCGCGATAGCTTGATCGTAGTAGAAGCGCGCCGCAGACGCTTGACGCCCAGCGCGTCAGCTTCTCGTCAGCTACCTCGCCCATCATGCTTCATAAGATTCAGGCCATTCGTCGGGCGCGCCTCGTTCGGCGCCGCATTCCGGTCAGGTCGTCTTCGATCTAGAAAGTATCTTTTCGCTGCACTGCGCTGGCTCCCTACGACGGCCGAATACTTGTTGAACTGACCCATTTCCTGCGTTTTCTATCCATCCCCGTCACCGATCGCTTGTTGCGATTAGTGCTCGACGGGGGCGGGCGTGGCGGTCACTTCAATCCATTCAGAAGCCTTTTCGCGTGGCGCGCGCATGCTGCGCACCGCGCTTGGGCCGGCGATTGCGACTTTCCTCGAAGATCCCTCGATCGTCGAGGTGATGCTCAACCCCGATGGTCGGCTGTGGATCGATCGGCTGTCAGGCGGTTTGGAGGATAGCGGACAGGCGATGTCCGCCGCCGATGGTGAGCGGATCGTGCGTCTGGTCGCGCACCATGTCGGCGCTGAGGTGCATGCCGCCAGCCCTCGTGTCTCGGCCGAGCTTCCCGAGACGGGAGAGAGGTTCGAGGGACTTCTCCCGCCGGTCGTCGCTGCGCCGGCCTTTGCAATCCGCAAGCCCGCCGTCGCGGTGTTCACGCTCGATGACTATGTCGCCGCCGGCACGATGACGGTCGATCAAGCGGCGGCGCTGCGGGCCGCCGTCGCTTCGCGCAAGAACATCCTGGTCGCTGGCGGCACCTCGACCGGCAAGACCACCCTCACCAACGCGCTGCTCGCCGAAATCGCCGGCACCACCGATCGCGTGGTGCTGATCGAGGACACCCGCGAGCTGCAGTGCCGTGCGCCCAATCTGGTCGCGCTACGCACCAAGGACGGCGTCGCGTCCCTGTCCGATCTGGTTCGGTCCTCGCTGCGTTTGCGCCCTGACCGCATTCCCGTCGGGGAGGTCCGGGGCAGTGAAGCCTTGGAGCTTCTCAAAGCCTGGGGGACCGGCCATCCCGGTGGGATCGGCACGATTCACGCCGGCACGGCGCTGGGCGCGCTCCGCCGCCTCGAACAGCTCATCCAGGAAGCCGTCCTCACCGTGCCCAAGGCGCTGATTGCCGAGACGATCGATGTCGTCGCGGTGCTGCGCGGCCGCGGCAGCGAACGCCGCCTCGCCGAACTTGCTCTCGTCGCCGGCCTTGATCCCGCCACCGGCGATTACCGTGTCCAGTCCGCCGGGGCGGGCGGCGAATCCTCGCTTCCCAAGGACCCATCATGATCAAGCTTGCTTTCGCGACCCGTCTCGTTCGCCACCGCTTTACCGACCTCGCCGCGATCGCCTTCATCTCGATCGCGTTCGCGCCTGCGGCATACGCCTCCGGCTCCTCGATGCCGTGGGAGACGCCGCTCAATCAGATCCTGGAGTCGGTGCAAGGTCCGGTCGCCAAGATCATGTCGGTCATCATCATCACCGTGACCGGCCTGACGCTCGCGTTCGGCGATACATCCGGCGGCTTCCGCCGGCTGATCCAGATCGTTTTCGGCCTGTCGATCGCCTTCGCCGCCTCGAGTTTCTTCCTGACGTTCTTCAGCTTCTCGGGCGGAGCGCTGGTCTGATGGCTGCGCTTGTCGATCCAGAGGTGCCGGGCTTTTTCGCGCCGGTCCATCGCGCGCTCACCGAGCCCATCCTGATGGGCGGCGCTCCGCGCAGCGTCGCGATCGCTAACGGCACGTTGGCGGCTGCCATCGCACTCGGGCTGCGGCTCTGGATTCCCGGCGCACTGATCTGGGCCGTGGGCCACGTCGCAGCAGTGTGGGCGGCCAAGCGCGACCCGCAGTTCGTGGACGTCGTTCGCCGTCACCTCCGCTATCCGCCTTACCTCGCCGCATGAGGCTTCCATGCTGAACCTCGCTGAATATCGCAATCGGCCTGCCAGCCTTCCCGACTTCCTGCCCTGGGCCGCATTGGTCGAACGCGGTGTGGTCCTCAACAAGGACGGATCGTTCCAGCGGACGGCGCGCTTCCGTGGTCCGGATCTCGACAGCGCGACGCCTGCGGAACTGGTCGGTGTGACGGCCCGCCTCAACAACGCGCTCCGCCGTCTCGGCTCGGGCTGGGCGATCTTCGTCGAAGCCCAGCGCAGCGCCGCCCAGACCTATCCGTACGGCGCTTTTCCGGATGCCGCATCGGCGCTGGTTGATCTGGAGCGACGGGATGCGTTCGAGGAGGCCGGTGCGCATTTCGAGAGCCGCTATTTCCTGACCTTCGCCTGGCTTCCGCCGGCCGAGGACGCCTCGCGCATCGAGGGTTGGCTCTATGAGGGCCGTGCGCAGAGCGGCGTCGATCCTTACGAGCTGCTGCGCGGCTTTGTCGATCGGACCAGCCGCGTCCTGCAACTGGTCGAGGGGTTCATGCCCGAGGTGGCATGGCTGGATGACGGTGCCACGCTGACTTACCTGCACTCGACCATCTCGACCCGGCAACAGCGTGTCCGTGTCCCGGAGACGCCGATGCATCTCGACGCGCTGATCGCGGACGAGCCGCTCGCCGGTGGCCTCGAGCCGCGGCTCGGCAGCCACCACCTTCGCACGCTCACCGTGGTCGGCTTTCCGACCGCGACACATCCCGGAATCCTGGACGAGCTGAACCGACTTGCCTTTCCCTACCGCTGGTCGACACGCGCGATCCTCCTCGACAAGACCGAGGCGGTGAAGCTGCTGACCAGGATCCGCCGACAGTGGTTTGCCAAACGAAAGTCGATCGCCGCCATCGTCAAGGAGGTGATGACGAACGAGGCCTCGACCCTGGTCGATAGCGACGCAGCCAACAAGGCCACTGACGCCGATCTCGCCTTGCAGGAACTGGGTACCGACGACGTAGGCCAAGCCTACGTCACGGCGACCGTCACCGTTTGGGATGAGGACCCCAGCCGCGCCACCGAAAAACTTCGCCTCGTCGAGAAGGTGATCCAGGGGCGCGACTTCACCTGTATGCCGGAGGGGGTGAATGCGCTCGAAGCCTGGCTTGGCTCGCTACCGGGGCACGCCTACGCCAACGTTCGCCAGCCGCCGCTCTCCACATTGAACCTGGCCCACATGATTCCGCTGTCGGCGGTCTGGGCGGGGCCAGCGCGCGACGAGCATTTCCGTAGCGCGCCGCTGTTCTTTGGCAAGACCGAGGGCTCGACGCCGTTTCGTTTCTCGCTGCATGTCGGCGACGTCGGACACACCTTGATCGTCGGCCCAACCGGCGCCGGCAAATCCGTGCTGCTCGCACTGATGGCGATCCAGTTCCGCCGTTACCGCAAAAGCCAGATCTTTGCCTTCGACTTCGGCGGCTCGATCCGCACCGCGGCCCTCGCCATGGGCGGCGACTGGCACGACCTCGGCGGCAGCCTGTCAAACAGCGCCGATGACTCCGTCTCGCTTCAGCCGCTCGCACGGATAGGCGATGCCGCTGAGCGCGCCTGGGCTGCCGAATGGGTGACCGCGATCCTTGCCAAGGAAGGCGTCACCATCGACCCGACCGCGAAGGAACATGTCTGGTCGGCCTTGACCTCATTGGCTTCCTCGCCCGTCGAGGAGCGGACGATCACCGGCCTGACCGTGCTGTTGCAATCGACCGCGCTCAAGCAGGCGCTGCAACCTTATTGCGTCGGCGGCCCGTCCGGGCGGCTGCTCGATGCCGAGGTTGAGCAGATCGGGTTCGCGTCAGTCCAGGCTTTCGAAACCGAGGGCTTGATCGGGGCCGGCGCGGCACCCGCCGTCCTCACCTACCTCTTCCATCGCATCGAGGGACGGCTCGACGGCCGGCCGACGCTCCTCATCATCGACGAGGGCTGGCTCGTCCTCGACGATCCGGCTTTTGCCCAGCAGCTTCGCGAATGGCTGAAGACGTTACGGAAGAAGAACGCCTCCGTCGTCTTCGCCACGCAATCGCTCTCAGACATCGATGGCAGCAACATCGCACCCGCGATCGTCGAAAGCTGCCCGACGCGCATCTTCCTGCCGAACGAGCGCGCGATCGAGCCGCAGCTCACGGCGATCTATCGGCGCTTCGGTCTAAACGATCGCCAGATCGAGATCATCGCGCGCGCGACGCCGAAGCGGGATTACTACTGCCAATCGCGACGCGGCAACCGGCTCTTCGAGTTGGGGCTCGGGCCGATCGCGCTCGCCTTCTGCGCGGCATCCTCAAAAGCCGACCATGCCGCGATCGAACGGCTGCTGGACGAGCACGGCCGCGAGAATTTTACACCGGCCTGGCTCGCCGAACACGAGCTGCTTTGGGCTGCCGATCTCATCCCTGACCTGACAAACCTGGAGGTGCAATCATGACCGTCCGCAAGACACGCCGTGGCTTAATGGCCGCGTGCGCCCTGTCGCTGACCTTGCCGTTTCAGTCGCATTTAACGACGCGGGCGTCTGCCCAGGTGGTCGTCTACGACCCCAGCAACTTCAGCCAGAACGTGCTGACCGCGGCGCGCGAGCTGCAGCAGATCAACAATCAGATCCAGATGCTGACCAATCAGGCCCAGAGCCTGGTGAACCAGGGAAAGAACCTCGCGAGCCTGCCAATGTCGACGCTGGCCCAGCTTCAGTCGACGATTGCTCGGACCCAATCGCTGCTGAGCCAGGCGCAAAATATCGCTTTCAACGTTCAGGGTATCCAGACGGCTTATTCCAGCAGCTACGGCACGGCGGCGGGCACGGGCTCCAATGCCACAATGTTTGCCGCGGCTCAAAATCGTTGGCAGAACTCGGTCGGCGCATTCGAGGACTCCCTGAAAGTCCAGGCTGGCGTCGTCGGCAATATCTCGACCAACTCCAGCGCGATGTCATCGTTGGTCACCGCCAGCCAGTCCGCGAGCGGCGCGCTGCAGGCCGCTCAGGCCGGCAACCAGCTCCTCGCGCTGCAATCGCAGCAGTTGTCCGATCTCGTCGCAGTTCTCGCCGCGAAGGGACGAGCGGACGCGCTGGAGCAGGCGCGCGTGACGGCGACCGAGTCGCAGGGGCAGCAGCAATACAGGATCTTCGCGACGCGCAGCGGCTACCAACCCGGCACCGTCACGATGTTCAGCGGCAACTAAAGGCATGGGACTATGGAGCGCTCGGATATCTTACGCGCCGTTGCGATGGCCATTTTGATGGCCATCTTCATGGCCACGCTGTCCTATATCCATCGGCGTCCCGCGCCGCGGACCATATCTGACGCTCCCGTCGTTTCCACGCCCGATGATCTATCGGCTGAGCTGCGCCGCTGCCGCGTGCTCGGACCCCAGGATGCCGAAGATCCGCAATGCCAGGCGGTCTGGGAGGAGAACCGCGCGCGCTTCTTCGGCAGGCCGGCGCGGCCACTTCTGCCGCAGGCCGCGCCGGCCACACCTTCAACGACGAACGTGAGGTAAGGAGGCCAGCGATGAACAACGTCGGCGTCATCGACACCTTCCTCAATACTTTCACCACCTATATCGATTCAGGATTCGGCCTGATCAAAGGCGAGGTCACCTATCTCGCCTCGACCCTGATCGTCATCGATATCACCTTGGCAGGTGTATTCTGGGCGTGGGGAGCAGACGAAGACATTCTCCAGCGGCTGGTGAAGAAGACGCTCTATATCGGGTTCTTCGCCTTCATCATCACAAACTTCAACAATCTCTCCGGCATCATCTTCAACAGCTTCGCAGGCCTCGGCCTGAAGGCCGGCGGCTCGTCGATCTCGACGGCGGACTTCCTGCGGCCCGGCCGGCTCGCGCAGGTCGGCCTAGATGCCGGGCAGCCGCTGCTGGATGCCGCAAGCCAGATGATAGGCTTCACCAGCTTCTTTGCGAACTTCGTCCAGATCGCGGTGTTGATGGTGTCCTGGCTGTTGGTACTGATCGCCTTCTTCAGTCTGGCGGTGCAGCTGTTCGTCACCCTGATCGAGTTCAAGCTGACGACGCTCGCCGGCTTCATCCTGATTCCGTTCGCGCTGTTCAACAAGACCGCCTTCCTGGCGGAGAAGGTGCTCGGCAATGTCGTCGCCTCCGGCGTGAAGGTGATGGTGCTCGCCGTCATCGTCGGTATCGGCACCGGACTGTTCGCCCAGTTCACGTCGGCCTATGGCGGCGGCCAGCCGACGATCGAGCAGGCACTCTCGGTCGTGCTGGCAGCACTCGCCATGCTCGGCCTCGGTATCTTCGGGCCTGGTATCGCAACTGGTCTTGTCTCAGGAGCACCGCAGCTTGGCGCGGGCGCTGCCGTCGGCTCCGGACTTGCCGTCGCCGGCACGGCGATGGCGGGCGGCGCGGCGCTTGGGCTCGCCGGGAGGGGAGCGATGGCAGCCGCCTCCGGTACTGCCGCGGCCGCACGTGGTGGTGCGGCGATGGCAGGCGGCATGTCTTCAGCCTACAGCCTCGCATCGGCCGGCCGGTCCGGCGCTGGCGGAGTCGCGTTCGGTCTCGGTGGCGCAAGCCGTGCGGCGGCCAGTAGCGTAGCAGCTCCCGTCAGACGTGCCGCTGAGCGAGCAACGGGGGCAATGTTGGAGAGCTTCAGCTCTGGCGCCCGTGCCGGTGTCGCCAACACGGGTGGCTCCTCGACGATGGGAACCATTGCGAGTGGCGAGGCCGCAAACGATGGAGCCTCTCAAGCGGCGGGCGAGGGCGGTCCGCCCGCCTGGGCCCAGCGCGTCAAGCGCAATCAGGCAGTTATTCACGGCGCGCAGACCGCCGCGCAAGCCCTCAAATCCGGCGACAGCCATGGCGGCGGCCACTCCGTCGACCTCTCGGGAGGAGAATAAAGAATGTCAATCTTTCGGCGATCGTCGGTCCGCTACGGCCGCACGCCCGAACCCGAAACCCCGTATCAGCGCGCAGCGCAGGTTTGGGACGATCGCATCGGCTCGGCCCGCGTGCAGGCGAAGAACTGGCGGCTGATGGCCTTCGGTTCGCTGTTACTTGCTTGCGGATTTGCCGGCGGGCTCGTCTGGCAATCCACGCACGGCACCGTCGTTCCCTGGGTGGTGCAGGTCGACAAGCTCGGCGAGGCACAAGCAGTGGCGCCGGCTGTGGCCGACTATAGGCCGAGCGATCCGCAGATTGCCTGGTATCTCGCCCACTTCGTCGCGATGGTGCGCTCGCTTCCGGCCGATCCGATCATCGTGCGGCAGAACTGGCTGAAGGCCTACGATTTCACGACCACGGCGGGCGCGATGGCACTGAATGATTACGCCCGCGCCAATGACCCCTTCGCCAGTCTCGGCAAGCAGCAGGTCGCAATCGACGTCTCCAGCGTCATCCGTGCCTCGCCGGACAGTTTTCGCGTTGCCTGGGTCGAGCACCGCTATCAGGACGGAGCGCTCGCCGGCACCTCACGTTGGACTGCGATCCTCACCATCGCCATTCAGCCGCCCACCGATGCCGACCGGCTGCGCAAGAATCCGCTCGGCATCTACATCAACGCCATCAACTGGTCGAAGGAGCTCGGACAATGACCCCGCCGATCTCGTTAAGCGCGGGCCGTCCGGCTTCGCGTCTCTTCATCGTTCAGCGAAGCCGGAAATGCGGCGATACGAGCTTCCGTAAATCCGCTTTGGCGGCGTTGCTGATGTCCGTCTCGGCCCTTGGCGGCTGCGCGCACAATTTCATCCCGCCCGACATCAACTACGACACCGCAGAGCCGGCAACGCTGACTGCCGATCCGCCGCCGCCCGTCAAGATCGTGGAATTGCCAAAACCCCTGCCGCTGCCTGGGCAGCTGAAACCGCTCGCCCCGGGCAAACGCGTCCCGGAAGCTGCTGATCCGAAGGTCCGCGTCAAACAGGCCAACGCTGCGGCACGGGTGCAGCCAGTCCGCACCGGTTTCATCAACGCGGTCCAGATCTATCCGTTCTCGGGTGGAGCCCTCTACCAGGTCTATACGGCGCCCGGCCAGATCACCGATGTCGCCCTCCAGGAGGGTGAGCAGCTCACAGGCTCCGGTCCGGTCGCTGCCGGCGACACCGTGCGCTGGATCATCGGCGATACCGAAAGCGGCGCGGGCGCGACCAAGAAGATCCACATCCTCGTCAAACCGACGCGGCCGGAGTTGGTCACCAATCTCGTCATCAACACCGACCGGCGGACCTATCTTCTCGAGCTACGCTCGACGGAGAAGGCCTACATGGCCTCGGTTTCGTGGCAGTATCCCGAGGACCAGCTCATTGCACTTCGGCGGCAGAATGCGGCGGCTGAAACCGCAGCGCCAATCGCGGCCGGCGTTGATCTCGCCTCGATCAACTTCCGCTACGCGATCGAGGGCGATGATCCGGCCTGGCGTCCGCTGCGCGCCTTCGATGACGGCAACAAAGTCTACATCGAATTCCCCAGCGGGATCGTCCAGGGCGAAATGCCGCCGCTGTTCGTCATTGGACCAGCCGGCGGCTCCGAGTTGGTGAACTACCGCGTGAACCGCAACTACTACATTGTCGACCGCCTGTTCGCCGCCGCCGAATTGCGTCTTGGCGACAAGGACAGCGAGCGGCGCGTGCGCATTGTCCGCACCGACGGAAGGCCGCGCTCATGGCGATAGACGACGAACACCAACATCAAAGCGACACCCCGCCCGTCGCGCCGCCGGATCTTCGGCTCCGAGGCGAGCGGCCACCTGTCACACGCCTTTCTCGCAAGATCCTGATCGGCCTCGGCACGGTGTCTGCCCTCGCAGTGGCGGGAGCGCTCGGCTACGCCCTGCAAACCCGCAACAAGCAGCAAGCCGGCCAAGAGTTGCTCAGCACCCAGAATAGCCCTTCGGCCGAGGGTCTCGCCGCCTTGCCGAAGGATTATACTGGTCTGCCGAGGCAGGCGCCGCCGCTCGGACCACCGCTGCCCGGCGATCTCGGCAAGCCGATCCTTAATGCTGGCGCTGCATCGAACACCGTCGTCTCTACAACGACGCCTGATCCGGAGACCCAGCACAGAGCGCAGGAGATCGAAGCGGCGCGCGTCAGCCGGCTCTTTGCCCAGACCGTTCAGCAACCGCAGAGCGTCAGCCAAATCATCCCGAATTCGGCGACCGGAGCAGCGACGCCACCGGCCGCAACACCCCCCGTCGACGCTGGATCGGCCCAGAACATGCAGGACCGCAAATCGGCCTTCCTCAATGCGTCGACGGATAAGCGCACGGTCAGTCCGGACCGGCTCGAGGCCAAGGTCTCGCCTTATGTTGTGCAGGCGGGTACCGTGATCCCCGCTGCGCTCATCACGGGCATTCGCTCCGATCTGCCCGGCCAAGTCACCGCCCAGATCACGGAGGCGGTCTACGACAGCCCGTCCGGCAAATATCTTCTGATCCCCCAGGGTGCGAAGCTGATCGGCCAGTATGACAGCTCCGTGGCATTCGGCCAGAGTCGCATCCTCCTGGTCTGGACCCGCATCATCATGCCAGATGGTAACTCGATCGTCTTGGAGCGCCAGCCCGGCGCCGACACCGGTGGTTATGCTGGGCTCGAGGACGAGGTCGACAACCATTGGGGCATGCTGTTCAAGGCCGCCGTTCTCTCGACCATGCTCAGCGTTGGAGCCGAGGCGGGCACGAGCCAGAACGAGAACAACCTCGTTCAAGCGATCCGCAGCGGTGCGTCCAACAGTATCAGCCAGACCGGCCAGCAGATCGTGCAGCGCCAGCTCAATATCCAGCCGACGCTGACCATCCGGCCAGGTTTCCCGGTTCGCGTCATCGTCACGCGGGACCTAGTGCTGGCGCCCTACGCGAAGGGAGGAAGACCATGACGAAGCTCAAGCTTGGACCACTTGAAGACGACAAGCCGGTAAAGCTCACGATCGAGCTGCCGGCGGCGGTCTTTAGGGATCTCAAAAGCTACGCCGAGATTCTGACGCGCAGCGGAGGCGCGACGATACCGGCCGAGCCTGCCAAACTGATCGCGCCGATGATCGAGCGTTTCATGGCGACCGACCGAGCGTTTGCGAAGGCCCGACGAAATGCTGCTCAGCCTGTCTCTGGGGCAGCGGAAAGATCTGGATAGCGCTCGCGAAGCAGGTCGAGGAACGGACGCAGCGATGGATTGCAGTTGTCCTGCCGCCAATAAGCGCGGAAGCTCAGCCGCGTCGGACCCTCGGCATCATGCACCTCGCGGAAGGTCACTCCCTGATAGGCTGCGCCGGTCGCGCCTTCCAACGCCAGCAGGAGGCCCCTATCCGCACCGACTAAGGTCAGAAGCCGGTCGAGCGTGCTATAACGGCAACCGGTCCCGCGGACGCTGCTGGGGTACCATTGAACAGAGCAGACCAGTGGCAGCATCTCGGGCACGCGGGCGCTCAACAGCCGCGGCAACAAGTTTGGTGACGCCGGTCACTACTAGGCGACCCGCTTCAATCGGTTGTCCGACAACTCATGGTTTGCGGGGGGTGGCTGTGCCGTTTCGGTGTTTACCCATTTCAGTAGCGACAGTTCGGCCGAGAAGCCGGGCCCAAAGGCGCCTAAGATGCCGTATGATCCCGGCGCTTGCTCCTCATGCGCCAGCACGTGTTCCAGCACGAATAGCACAGTTGCGCTGGACATATTTCCATAAAGTCGAAGCGTCTCATAGCTGGAAAAGAAGTTCTCAGAGGACCTCCCAAGGCCCCGCTCACAAACCTCCAATACTTTTCTCCCGCCGGGATGAAAGATAAAGCTCTTCACCTGGCTAGGGGGGATGCCATCCGCCGGTAGCAACGATCGCATTGCACGTGGCATCAATTCGCTAATCATTGATGGAATGCGCTCGGAGACCACGACCTCAAATCCGGAGTCTCCAAAATGCCAGCCCATTAGAGAAGTGGAGTCCGGGTGAAGCAAACTCGTGCTTCTCACGATATCCAGTTTGCCAGAGCCGCTTTCAGCTGGTCCGATCAACAGCGCGGCAGCGCCATCGCCAAAGAGGCTCGCGGCGACAACGTTCTTTGGGGTGAGATCATTCGGCTGGAATGTAAGAGAAGTCAGCTCCACAGCAACGAGGAGAATGCGTTCATTGGTTGCTCGGCAAAGAGCTCCTGCTAAGCTAACTCCCGACGCTCCCCCAGCGCATCCGAGGCCAAAGATCGGCGTCCGTCCCACATCTGGTCGCAATCCGATCTTGAAGATCAGGTCCACGTCGAGACTAGGGGTCGCTATCCCTGTCGTCGAGACGAACAAAACCCGATCGACTTGCTCGGGCTTAACCCCAGCCCGGTCGAGACAGAGCACTGTTGCTTTGCACGCGAGCTCCTTCGCCCAATCCAAGTATATCTGGTTTGTCTCACTTATGCGATGCTCACTGAGAAGCCATTCGGGCGTAACACAAAAGAAGCGCTGATCGACTAGCGCATGATCGAATACTGTAAGGTATCTCTTCAGCTTCTCCATTCTGGAAACGAAGTGGCGGCCCGCTAAAGCCTTGACGTCTGTCTGAGAAAACCGGAACGATGGTAAAGCCGTCCCAACAGCCAAAATTCTGGACATCAGTTACTCTTGTCGCTCGACAGGGATTCACACCAAACAAGGACGTCCGCGACATCCAGGCGTTAGTTCACGTGGACCAAACCGACGTTGATGTCCTGCCCAACGTGGGCAGTTCCTGCGAGACCGTTCGTTGGAAAAGCCTGCGATTCCGGTTGCGCAAAAGCCGATGATCGGAGGGCCCATGAGCACGCAATCGTACTCAGCGCTGGCGGCCAAGTGGGCAGCAACGAAGACTCCACGTCCACACCGGCTGCATAGCCCCGTTGGCCTTCGCTGCCGTTGACGAGGGGCAGCGGTGCCGCAAGCTCATAGGGCTGATATTTGTTGCGGGCGACCGCAGTGGCGCCTTTTGCATACAGGAGCACGTCATTCCAGGCGTAACCGAGCGGGTCCTCAACCGGGCCGCGGGTAACAATCTTGCCTTCATCCTGAAGGCCTGGCAGAACGAGCTTAGCGTTGGATTGCTCGTGGTTGGCGCAGTTGCCGTTCGCCGCGATGCCGAACACCAAGTGGGCTATCTGCCATCGGAAACCGATTTCGCCGCCGAGCGTCCATCTTGTCGCACCAGGACATCTCGGGGCAGAAGGCGGCGCACGGACTACATCGCCAGCGTTGACGAACTCCCAGCATCGACGGCCACTGCTGCCATTGATACCGATGTCAGAGCCGTTTTGCTCGCAGAGCCGCGCGCCCAGACCAGCGACAGCTGCGGCCAGCAACATGATGACTATTGTGCCCAGGAGCAGCCTTTTCATTCTTCCTTCTCGACAAACGTTCTTGACGGTCTTCACGCAACGCGGATGCATGCCATGTGTCTGTCTTCTTGATCAATTGATAGGGTTGATAGGTGACTGGAGAGATTGTGTCCGTCTCTAGGAATGAATGGCTCGCTTCTTCTGTGGGGGCTATATGGTTGTCGCGCCGAGCCGTTTTGACATCGTCGAACCGGAGCTCTGCCGTCGAGAGCAAAAGAGTCCCATCGGCCTCTTGTGCGCCGCTCTCTTCTGCCGCCGCTCGAGGCGAGTTACGCTGCGGCCATCAAGCTGCTTTCAGGAAGAATTACTAAATGGTTGGACTATAGCCAGTGGTTTGACCGCCTGGCCGAATGGCATGCGTGGGCCCATGAAAGCTCGAGCGCTTGTGGCCAGAAATGTGCGTCGGATCCGCGTGGAACGCGGTATTTCGCAGGAGAGATTGGCTTACGAGGCCGGGATTGACCGCTCCTACCTGGGTTGTCTTGAGCGGCAATCGAAAAACCCGACAATAGAGATTCTCGGCCGCATCGCCGAAACGCTGGACGTTCAGTTGTCCGAGTTCTTTGTTCGGCCTTCCAAACGTGCCGGGATTCCCAAGACGTTGCCTAGAGGTCGCAAGCCAGCGCGTCTACGTCGTGGGAAGGAGTAATTATCACACGCCGGTGAGAGACTGTGGGTCATTAGAGAGCCACGAACAAACGATCGCGCGGCTACAGCGCGCGTCCCAAACGTTCCGATATGAGTTCTGGTTCGTCCCACAAGGTCGCCGAGGATGATGCCAGCAGCCTCAACGTAGGTTTAGGCCTGATGAACGACGCGCGACGATCCTGTTGTCAATCTAACGAAAGGACACATTGGCAGACAGCTCCTCGCTCCGTGCGGGTCTGCTTGTGCTATGGCTGTTGACGCTATACTGGCCAGCGGCTCACTGAGAATTCGCACTTTCCCAAATATTAACTTGAGAACAGCCAAGGACGGGATCGCTCTTCTGATCGGAGCTCAATTGATCTAGTCCGAACTAATAGAAGCCGACATCGCAGTCCAGTACATTTCATCCGTCAGTGCGGCCTATTGGTCTACCCGTCTCTAACTTTGAGCACCACCGCGAAGCAGCTGCCGATAACCATCATCTGCCACCCACCTAGCCCGGGCGAGATGGCTGTCAAAAGCGCGCCGCGCTCGATCCCATTCGTGAGCAGGATCAATGTGAAGAACAACGCGAGCTACCTCGCGCCAATCTGCATCCTCAGCATCGGCGTCAAGCAGCCGCCAGTACGTAGCCAAATGCTCCTCGTCATAGACGGTCAGGTTCGTGTCCGATGGCGCAACGTCGTCGACGGTAAGATCGAGTAGCGGTTCCCGCACTGAAAATGTCCCATGTAGTGTTAGGGGCAACGAAGTTGATCACTGTACTCCAAGTACCTTCCGATTGTGGATTAGTTTTGGTGATGTCTGGGGCACATCACTTGATGCGCTTTACGTACAAAGAAATTTGAGGTTTGCGAACATGCTCTCGGAACTGCGCAAGTATCGCGTTGCCGTAAGCGCGTTTGCTGAAGCCGTGGAGGTACACTCCGTTAGATTTGTTTGCGACCGATTTCGCACCGCGATTGATAGGGCGTCCGGCAATGGTGATGACTATCGGATCTAGTAGGTTCGTTGTTCCCCGGCCTCAGCTAGTGGTTCGAGCCGTTTTGTGGCCTCGCGCACCAGCGTGCGCGCCGGGACAGGAGAACTCGATGCAATTGATGATCGCGCCGCGCCACGCCTCCCTTGCCATGATCCTGTTTGCCTGCGGGCTAATGGGGAGCGCGTGGGCCGCAGATCCGCCGCCCGCCCAAGTCGCGACGCCGGCCAACCAGAAGGGTTGCGCCGGCCAAGCGCACAGGATGTCCTCAGCGTCCGAGCAGCATCGCCTGCCGCCGGACTCCAGCACCAAGCACACGCTTGAGCTCCCTGGGAGGACGCTTTCTCGTCGCGACCGCCGGCTCCATTCGCCTGTTCGACGACAAGGGCGAGCCGCAGGCCGACATCGTCTATACCTCCCGACGAGTGTTCGAGGCGAAGGGCGTCCAGTTCCTGTTTCGCGACGGGGTGGGGGTAGGTATCTCTGCAGAGCGACCGCCGGCTTGATCTTGGTCGCCGGCCTTGGAGGCAGACGACCAGCGGAGCACGCGTTACCAAAACGCAAGCTTTGTTTGATGCTCCGCGACAACCGGATCCAACAAAGCTCTCGCACACGACAATCTTCGCGGCAGTCATCAATAGCGCGGCGATGTCAATCGCTATCCTGAGCGCTGCGCACTTCGCACCAGACTCGCGTGCAATCGTTGCTCAGTTCGAACTTGGCCAACCGCTCCGCAACAGATGCCGATAACCATGCCTGGCCATCCACTTGGCACGAGCGAGATGGGTCTCGTAGGCCCGGTGGGCACGCTGCGGCTCACGCTTGGGATCGATGCGCAACACGATCTCAGCGACTTCTCTCCAGTCGGCGCCTTCGGCGTCTGCGTCCAGGAGACGCATATAGGTGACAGCGTGTTCCTGGTCGTAGGGAGTCAGGATCGAATCAGTTGGCGCCGCATCGTTGACATGCGGATCGAGCGGCGGATTTTGCATGGCAATCTCCCCAAGAAAGTAGATCGGTTCAATGACGATCCTTCGGCTGCTTCGAGCCTTGGGTAGACCAGGTGCTAAGTCAAGGCCCCAGTGGGCGCGAGTGCGCGAATGGCCGGTACCCAAGGACTACCGCTCCGTGTCCACCGTGTTCCCAGCCATTTGACTCTCTGGGCCTGCATCTACTGCCCACCGATCCTCTGCCACAGCCAGCGCGCCACCGCGGCGGGCGAGGAGTTCGCATTGCTGCCACTGGCGCGCAAATTAGCTTCGCGCATCGTCGCGATGTCGATCCGGCCATGCAGCGGCTTCAGCGCCTCCTGCAACGCCGCATCATGCGCGCGCCGCGGTGCCAGCAGCAGGACCGCATCATAGGGCGGAATTGCCTGCCTGGGATCGGACAGCGTCACCAGGTCAAATTCCTTGATCCGCCCCTCGCTGGTATAGCCCGCGATGACGTCGACGTTGCCGCTCGCCATTGCCGCATACATGAAATCCGGCTGCATCTGTCGTTGCGTGCGAAATGAGAGGCCGTAAGCCTTGTGTAGGGCGCTCCATTCGGGGCGCGAGAAGAACTCGTAGTCGCCTGCAATCGACAGCGTCGGCGCATGCGCAGCCAGGTCGGTGATCGAATGAATACCAAGTGCATCGGCGCGCTGCCGCGGCATCACCAGCGCATAGGCGTTCTCGAAACCGAGCGCGCCGAGCAGGGTAATGTCTTGCTTAGCCAGGATCTCCTTCAACTCGGCGAGCAAGGTTTCGCGTGGCGGTATATCGGTGCGGTGAAACTGGTTGACCCACAGCGTGCCGGAATAATCCACATAGACGTCGATGTTGTTCGCCGCGAGCGCCTGGAAAATCACGCTGGAGCCGAGGCCTTCGCGCGTCGAGGCCTGCAATCCCGCGGCCTGTAGCCGCTGCTCAATCAGCGCGGAGAGCACATATTGTTCGGCAAACGTCTTGGCGCCGATGACGTAAGTCGACGGCGCCCGTGCCATCGAAGGGATCAGCGTGGCCGCGACCAGTGCGGCGATCCCGACGCTGCCGAGCATGGTGCGGAGGCGCTTGCGTTCGCGTAATCCGCGCTGGATGAGCGTTAAAAGTTGATCGACCGCGAGCGCGAGCAGCGCCGAGGCGACGCAGCCGAACAGCACGAGCACCCAGTTCTGGGTCTGTAATCCGGCGAAGATGTAATTGCCGAGGCTGGTCTGCCCGATCGGCGTCGATAATGTCGCGGTCCCGATCACCCATACCGCCGAGGTGCGGATGCCGGCCATGATCACCGGCAGTGCCAACGGCAATTCCACCGTGAACAGCGATTGCCGCGGCGTCATACCGACCCCTTGCGCCGCCTCGAGCAGCGCGGGATCGATGCCGTTCAGCCCTGTGATGGTGTTGCGCAGCACCGGCAGCATGGAATAGAGCGCCAGCGCCAGCATGGCGGGCAAGAATCCAAACGCGGAAAAGTCGAAGCCGAACCAACGAAGCGTCAACGACGCAATGGCGAGCAGAAGCGGGTAGAACAGCGCGAGCAGCGCCAGTCCCGGCACGGTTTGGACGACGCTGGCGAGACCCAGCAGGATGCCACGGATCACGGCATGGTTGCGGGCAAGGATCGCAAGCGGCAGGCTGATCACGAGCCCGAGCGCCAGCGCTGCCAGGCTCACCTGAACATGGCTGCCAAGATAGTCCGGCAGGTGCGCCGCCGCATCGCGCCAACGAGGGTCGGTCAGGAGACTCATCCCGCGCTTGCTCCCGGGAGCAGGGCGTTCAGCCGCTCGGCCTGCCGCCTGGGTGTGCTCAACAGCTCCGCCACGTAGGGATCCTTGTTGTTTGCCAGGTAGGCTGGCTGGCCTTGCGCCACAACCCGTCCGGCCCGCATCACCGCGATGCGATCGGCAAGGAGCAACGCCTCCGTCATGTCATGGGTGACCATTACCGTGGTCAAACCGAGCCTGCGATGCAGGGCGCGGTACTCCTCGCCCAGGGTGTCGCGGGTCAGCGGATCGAGCGCGCCGAAGGGTTCGTCCATCAGCATGATGCGGGGACGGGCGGCGAGCGCCCGCGCCACGCCTACACGCTGCTGCTGTCCTCCCGACAGTTCATGCGGAAGGCGATCGCGATGGAGGGAGCGATCGAGCCGCACCAGGTCAAGGAGCTCATCGACGCGCGCGGCGATCTCGGCGGCGGGCCAGCCGAGCAATCGCGGCGTGACGGCGATGTTGTCGGCGACGCGCAGATGCGGAAACAGCCCGCCGCTCTGGAACACGTAGCCCATGCGCCGGCGCAAGTGAACCGGATCGACGCCGCGCACGTCCTGGCCCTCCACCATGACGCGGCCGCTCTCGGGTCGAGCAGGCGGTTGGCGAGCCGCAGCAAGGTGGATTTGCCGGAGCCGGAGGTGCCGACGATCGCCAGGAATTCGCCCGCGGCAATATCGAGCGAGACATCGTTGACGGCTGTGATGCGTTCGCCGTCGTGACCGTCGGCAAAGCGCTTCCCGACATGGGCGTAGGCGATCATCGGTGCGAGTGCCATAGTTGGACTGGACCAGTGCGCGAGTGTTCCGAAGTTGGCGTCATTCTACGGTCGGCAGGTTAGCGAACTTCGGATTCGAAGGACACTAGCAAGCCTATGCGACCCGCCGCCGCTCGCGGCACGACGCCTAATGCCTTGAGAATACGAAATCGACAACGGCCTCGTGAGTGCTCTGGTACGAAGCGTACCGTTCTGCTTCCGGCTCGTTCGTCCGTATCGTACAAAGTCTGCGCGCAGATCATGGTCGATCTGTCAGCGCAATGTGCTCTATCAGATGGGGCGGGGCCAGTTCATCGGTCAGCCAAGCGTCGTGCGCCGAAGCTGCTGTCGATATCCGTGATCTGCCATCCACCTTGCCCGAGCCAGGTGGCTGTCGAAAGCACGGCGCGCTCGGTTCCACTCGATGGCCGGGTCAACGTGAAGAACGACGCGCGCAACCTCACGCCAATCTGCACCTTCGGCATCGGCATCAAGCAGCCGCCAGTATGTAATCAAATGTTCCTCGTCGTAGACGGTCAGATTTGCGCTCGATGGTGCAATGTCATCGACAGTCGGATCGAGTAGCGTTTCCCTCATCAAAGAATCTCCTACGCTACTTTAGGCGTATCGATGCTGATCGTCGCGAAACGGGTGAGCGACCGTCAAGGGCTTTTCCGCTACGGGATCGACTTCGTTTACCATGGCGGGGGCAGGATCACGGCTGGCCCGTATAGCGCCTAAGCGGATACCAGGGCTGACGCGGTCGGTGTCCTTAATCGGGGCCTTCTGCGGAAAACACGCACCTTGGCGGATCGGAAAAACAGCGGAAATGTGGTTGCGATTCTCTTCTCGTTAGGCACATGAGAGACGGCGCGTCTGCGCATGCGGCTCCGTTCAGCCTTGTTTAACGCCCGCACGCACACGTTGCTGGTCGGCTATAGATTGGACGACAACCATATGAACTTTACGAAAGCGGAGCGCATCTCGCTCAAACTCCATCCTGAGCTTAACGAGAATTGGGTACAGGGCCTGATTGCCGCCGACCCAAAAATCCTGGGACTGGGGACTCTGGTGCTGCGCGATAAGGAACGGGTACAGCCCCGGGCCGGTAGGCTGGATTTACTTCTTCAGCACTCAGAGACGAAGCGCCGCTACGAGGTCGAAGTCCAACTCGGTTCAACGGACGAAGCACACATCGTCCGTTCTATTGAGTATTGGGACATCGAGCGAAAGCGCTACCCTCAATATGAGCACTGCGCGGTGGTTGTTGCGGAGGATATCACCAGTCGGTTCTTAAATGTCGTGTCGCTCTTCAACGGGGTGATTCCGCTGATCGCGCTGCAGATGCAGGCGTTAAAGGTTGGTGAGCACACGACTCTAGTCTTCACGAAAGTGATGGACGAGATGTCCAGAGGGGTTGTGGATGAGGACGAGGATGCAGAAGCGGCTCCGACCGACAGAGCCTACTGGGAAAAGCAGGGGACAAAAGCGACGGTGCAACTCGCTGACCAGTTGCTGGCGATCGTCCAAGAAATCGACCCGTCGATCGACCGCTGGACTGGAAGCGTGCCTTCAGGTCGATCGACAGGCGACGGTTGGCAGCGCCTGGAATGGCCGCATCGATGGCGCGAACGATCAGGGGGCAAGGATCGGCAAGAGCTGGAACCAGGGCATTCTGCAATGGGCCGCCTGGGCTGTCCCAAAGGGAGCCGAGAATAGCGAGAACGCACAGAAATACATCGCCTATATGAGCCGTCCGGAGCCTCAGGCTAGATTCTCCGAGCTGATCACCTATGGACCCACTAACTCTCGCGCTTTCGAACACCTCTCGAAACAGCGGGCAGAGTTGATGCCTACCGCGCCTGGGCTCAAAGAGCGGCAGATTGTGCAGGACTATGCCTTCTGGAATGCGGTGGATGCCACCGGAGAAACCGGCTTGCGACGCGCCATCGTGGAGTGGGAACGCTGGGTCGCGGGAGGCTAACGTCGCCAATTTCTCCGGCAAGCGATGTGGACAAGTGAAACGGCTGGCTCTTCCTCTGCCGGGCGTTGCGCTTCTGGCGGCTGGCTACGCCTTGCCAATGGCTATCGTCGTCTGGATGAGCCTGCGGCATCAAGGGCATTGGAGCACTCAAGCATACGCACAGATCGTTCGTGCTCCGGCCTTTTTTGGAATTTTCCTCAAGACCCTCTGGATGGCGTTTTCCGTCACTGGGCTCTGTGCGTTGTTTGGATATCCCTATGCCTCCTTCGTCGCGACCCGGATCCGTCGGTATGCCGCTCCTGTCATGATGTTGGTGGCGATTCCCTATCTGACCAGCATCCTGATCCGGTCCTATAGCTGGATCGCGATCCTCGGCAGCTCCAGCATTGTAAACCGGCTTCTCATTTCCATCGGGCTGACGAGCGAGCCGCTGCCGCTGGTCTTCAGCACGTTTGGCAGCTATGTCGGCATGGTTCACATCCTTCTGCCGATGATGATCCTGCCGCTCTACGGTGTCCTGCGGAGACTCGATCCGGCGTTGATCAAGGCTGCGCAGAGTCTTGGCGGGGGCCCGGCAACCGTCTTCTGGACCGTCGTTTTCCCGCTCTCGCTTCCGGGACTGACGGCCGGATGCGCGTTGGTCTTTCTGTGCGCCATTGGCTTTTACATCACGCCAGCCATGCTTGGAGCCCTTGGCGACTACCTGGTGGCCCAGGCAATTGAGGTCCGCGTCTCGACATTGGCGGATTTCGATTTCGCAGCCGCCCTGGCTTGCATGCTATTTTTCGGGGTGAGCGCGTTCCTGTTCCTGTTTCGCCGGAACATTGTCACTCTGGGGGCTGTCGACCACGGTCGATGGCGGTCCGGAGAAGGAGGCCTGCGCAGTGGTGGTGCCTGGTATCGGCGATTGGGTATCGGCCAGGCGGCGCGGGCCCTTCTTACCTTGTTCGACGCAACGGCTCTTGTGGCCAATCCTTGTCTCTTCATCCTCTTCATCTTGGTACTGCTGTTCCTGCTGGCGCCGATGATCGTCGTCGTCACGATCGCGTTCAGCAATGCACCCTATCTCATGTTTCCACCGCCGGACTTTTCTACACGCTGGTTTAAGTCACTGCTCGCCGATCAGCGCTGGCGCGACGCAGCGCTTTTCAGCTTCAGCATGGCCGCACTTTCCGCTTCCACGGCATTGCTGGTGGGGACAGCTTATAGCATCTCCTTGACCAGAGGCGTCTTGCGTGCACGCAGGATCATGTGGCTGGCCGCGGTTGTCCCGATGATTCTGCCGCAAATTGTGCTTGGTATCGGGTTGTTCTTTCTCACCGTTGCGTTGAAGCTCAACGGTACCATTGCTGGTTTCTGGCTTGGCTTTACCGTTCTAGGATTTCCCTATGTGGTCATTATCATGACCGCTGCCCTGCAAAGCAGCGACATCGATGTCGAGCGAGCAGCAGTCGGTTTAGGAGCCACCCCGATGGCAGCATTCTTCACTGTTACGCTGCCGCTTCTCGTTCCCGCATTGTCCAGCGCTTTCCTCTTCGCCTTCCTCGCCGGGTTCGACGATCGCGTCTTGAGCATGTTCTTGAGTTCGCCATCCAAGACGCCACTCGCAATGTTGATGTGGCAAGATATTCATCTGGAAATTAGCCCAAAGACAGCCGTGGTCGGCGCTTTCCAATTGGCTGCGCTGTTGGCGGCATCAATGCTCGTGGCGTTGCTGAGGAAAGCGACCGGCGCAGGAGAGAAGTTCAAGATGATCCTTTCGCGCAAGTCAGAAGATACGCGCGATACTGTCGCAAGTCCCGCCTCGTGACGGTCGCCCTTCGTTGCCCTGCTTCGATGAAGGGCCCTGCCGGACAGGCCTGGCACAACTTTCATGAGAATTGTCACTGGCGCGCCTGGTCAGTTTCCTTGCTCCCGAAATATGGGGTGGTCGCGTGAATGTCTCCGAAGCCCTCGAGCGGCGCATGTCGGTCCGCTCTTTCAAGTCTGATCCAGTTTCCAAAGAACGGGTGCGCTCCCCGCTGGAGAGAGCCCGTCGCTCCCCTTCGGGAGGCAATCTCCAGCCATGGCGCGTCTACGTGCTCACCGGCAGCCCGCTCGATGAACTTAAGGAGCGCGCGAGCGCAAATCCGCTTGGGGAGCCCCCGGAATATCAAATTTATCCAGACTCGCTGTGGGACCCCTATCGGCGCCGAAGCTGGGAGTACGGCGAAGACCTCTATGCCGTGATCGGCATTCCGAGGGAAGATCGGGCAGGTCGGCTGCAGCAGCTGGCTCGAAACGGGCAGCTATTCGGCGCACCTGTCGGCCTATTTTTCTGTCTCGACCGAAGGTTCGGCCCACCGCAGTGGGCGGATCTCGGTATCTTTATCCAGACAGTGATGCTCCTGGCGGTCGAAGAAGGACTTGCGACCTGTGCACAGGAGTACTGGTCACGTTACCCAAAGACCCTGACGGAATTGCTCGACTTATCCACCGAGGAATTGGTTTTCTGCGGGATGGCCTTGGGCTTTGCAGACGAAGATCCCATCAACACACTCAGAACCGGGCGAGATCCGATTTCCGATTGGGGGGGCGTTCTGCGCGGCTTTAGATGATTGAGTCCGATCGCGATGTCGCGATGTCGATCACGTGCCACAGGAGCGAAAGCAGCCCAGTGCTCGCGCGTTGGCGATTATCCGGCCATGTAGGCTTGACCGATTGCGGGTTCGGGGCGACGGCCCTGGGGCCGGGCCATATGGATGCCAGACGGATGCGGAAGGCCTGGAACTCGATGAGCTTCTGGTCGCTGTCGCTCTGCTGTTCAGAATCCCTAAGACCGTCCGGCCCAGCGCAGGCCGAAACCATCCCAACCGGATGAACCGGCGATCCCCCGCGCATCCTTGCGATCAGTCTGTACCGTCAGCCTCGAGACCAAACCAATCGTCGCGTAATCGTTGTCTCGCAGGTCTGCGATACTTCAGGTCACAGGCGATCTTCTTGATCGTCTTGCCTTCGACGAAGTGCTCGCGCCCTCGCGGGGGTCGCCTATGTTGCTGGACGCTAATTATCTTCGTCGCAAGCCAAACCGCGCAGGCTTACCCTTTAGTCTGACGAGACCGAGCAATCGATAGGCCTTCGATAGCTTCCCAAAATGGTGAGCTACCGTCGCTGACCAGGGCAGCTCGGGATCGTCATTAATCAATCGCGCGGAAATGGCGCCCTCCCGGTCCACGAGGCGTTTGAGCCCCAGCAAAAGATCATCCGTGCGATAACCAAGCTTGGCGCGTTGGCCGGGGTGGCGGCGTTGCCGGCCGACTGTCTTGCCTTCACGCTTGCGCTGGCAGGCAGCCTGCATGAGTTGCGAATGCGTCTCGAGTGGTAGCCTGGCCAAAGCCTTCGCTTGGGTGAGCGAACCAAATCGCTTCACGAAATAATAGGCGCCGGGCGTCTCCTCGTCCCGGTCAAGAAGATTGAGCGTGACATATCCATGCTTCTCATGAAGGCGGCGCAAGGCCTGTAGAAGCTCCGCGTCACTCCAGTGGACGCCGTGGATATAGTCGTCACCACCGCCATCTTTCCTGCGTCTCCATCCGTCGCGCTGTATCTCGCTGTGGTTTGGAACTGGCAGGCCCGCCTTGCGGAGGGCATTCGCAAGAGAACCGAAGCGAACGCGGATGTGCCTCGGACATGGCAGGTCCGGGCAGCGTTCGATCAGCCGGTTCGAGATCCGGCCTTTGGTGGAATGAAGCTGCCTTAGCCCTGTGATAACCGCGGCCTCCGTCCAGTATCTGCCGTTGTTCCCAAAAAGCATCCTGGTTGCGGGATCGTAACCAGCCGCGACATAGGCAGCACAAAGCGAGCCGAAGTGACGGTCGACAGTATCCGCGGAAGGGGCTCCCCTGGTGCTGTTGAGCAATCGCTGGGAGAGATGGCCTTTCTCTTCAAGCAGCCGCTTGAGTGAGGCGATGATCGTCTCCTTGTTCCAAGGCCGATTGCCGACAACCAAACGGGCTTGCGCCTTGCGGAACAGTCTTGGCGGTACGATCGGTTCGAATGATTGAAAACGCGTCCATGTCGATTCTGGGGTCTTTACCGCGTGGCCCTGTAACCGTTTGGTCGTGACGTTGTAGGTCATCCGACCCACACAGAGTTCGCTGCCGAGGATTCGGTGAATGGTCGTCTCCGAGAGCGCGTCGCCGCCGTGGCCCTTCACGCCGGCCTTCGCCAGGCGCCGGGTAATCTCATAAATCGACAACTTGTCCCGCACGTAGAGCTTGAATATGCGTCGGATCACCTCGAGTTCTTCGGTTGGCCCCGGCACCACCACCACTTTGTCGTTGCTGAGTGCTTTGTGCTCGCCTCTTTTCAGGAGCTGTCTTGGGTTTCGCTTTGCGTCAACAAGTAGCCGCCTGAAACCGTAGAGGAGACCGCCGCCTTGGCGGAAGCCAAGGAGCGCCTGCTGCCGATGCGCCCGCGACAGCTTTGCCGACAGCTCGCGACTGTATTCGCTCGCCATAACCCGCTTGAGGTGCTTGACGATCGTCGTGATCGGGGTGACGTCCTCCCCGAACGGTTCGCCGCAATAGACGACGCGCACGCCGGCCTGTCGGCATAGAAATTCGTAGTGACCGGCTTGATCAGGATTCTGAAAACGCCCCCAGCGGCTGACATCAAGAACCAGGATAGCGTCGAACGGGCGCGGCGTCGCCAGTGCATCGCTGAGCAGCTGCTTCAGTGCGTCTCTGCCTTTCAACGAAAGACCGCTCTTTCCAGCATCGATATAGGATGCGACCACCGCGTAGCCGTGCTGCTCGGCGTAGTCGGAAATCGCGCTCTTTTGGTTTTCAGTGGAGTAGAGTTGATTTTCTGACGACATGCGCAGGTATTGTGCCGCGCGCGTCTGACCGTTGTGAGGACGTGTACTCATGATGCGTGACGATGGAGCATGGAGCTCGCTCGTTGGCATGGTCACCACCTTGGGAAGCACGTACGATTGTGCCTCGCCAGAATCGACCGCTCGAACCAGCTCTGTCCTTTGTGCCTTACATCCCTGCCCACGCTTTTTGGGCTGGATCGGGGAAGGTTACGCCCTGACGCGGCGTGAGGTTCAAGCGATTTCTGCTGGATTGGTTCTCAGGTTCCGATCTCGGCGCCTCGATCAGCACGAAACTCTGTTGGGGCTGAAGGCAATGCATTCGTGCAAGCAGTCGACACGTTCTGGGGCGCTAGGATTTGGGGTGGACGACTTAGCGAAGCCCGATTCCGTGATAGTGGCTTGATCATGGGAAATGCCCCACACCGTGTCCGGTGTGGGCAAAGCTCTGCACGTTGCGGGCCACCAGCTCTCGAGGGCTTGCCGTCCGTAAGGATGGATCCCCTTGCCGCGCCAGCGTGCCTCGTCCCGGGAGCGGGTAGGAATTGCACAGAGCTATCCAGATCGGCGCAGACGGTTACGCACTGGCCTCCTTGCGTTCGCGGATAACGAGCCGGCCGGTCACGGGTGGGGCGATGAGTTCGACGTTGAATCCCTTCCCGTCATCGTGAGGCCAGACACCGCCAACCTTCGTCCAAAATGCACTCTCACCTTCGCCAGTCACGATGAAGGCTTCGTGACCGGGTTTCTTGGGTTTAGCTTTGTTTGTCATGGAATACTCCCCGTTGATCATGCCGCGAAGCAGGCCGTTCGGGAGATAGAAAACGGAATCTGCCGGACGTGCCGGCAAGCGGTTGATGCCAGTCTAGGGCGGCGGTTGACGGCTAGTGCCTTCACGCAATTGCTTGGCCAGAGGTGATGCAGGTGTGACAAAATGTGTCTGATGCGGCGTGCTCGCGCGAACCCGTATGATAGTGCGTGCGTCTTAGGTCGAGTGTCATCGGATAGCCGGTCTCGGAAGGCTTCGACGAGGAGTCGTCCTCATCAAATCATTAGTTCTGCGGCGCTGGCCTGGCATGTTCACACATTCGACAAAGCAGGAATCCACTCTTGCCATTCATGCGATTGACGATCTGCCGGAAGACGTGCCCTTCGAAGAGATCTTCGTAGCTGTTGCGCAGAAGATTCCCCAGGACATGGCGACGCTCAAAATCCGTGCAACAGAGGGTGACATCGCCGTTTGGCAAAAGAACATTACGATGCTGTCGTCGTTCAGCACATGCAAGAGGGCCGGTTACCGGGGCTCGTGGTTTCGCTATATCGGCATTGACGCTTCCGGCCCTGCTGATCAAGGAGCCCATGCGAACCAGTGCCTCCGCGGGGATGAGCTCAATCAGGGTGGGATGAACCCCGCCGACGGCGAGGTACTGAATTGAGGGAATCTTTGCGCCGACCAACTGACGGAACAGGTCAAGATACTGCTTCCCGACAAAGCGGCTATTCATCTGTGCGCCGCCATCGAATACGTGAACTACGAATGCTTTAAAGGGTAACGCTTGCAGACGCCGTAGGTCAGCCTCGTTCATTCCAACAAGTGTCGTATAGATCCGGATGTCATGGCCGCGCGCGTGAGCCAGCTCCACCATTTCGGTGCAATCCCGATTGAGCCAGGGTTCGGAGTAGCCGGAAAAATGTATGTCGACAGCCGTCGGTACGCGCGCCAGACATTGCTTGAACAGCGTCTGGCGTCTGGAATCTTCCGTATGAGTACGCACTCAGGGAAGACCATCCGTACAAGTATGGCTATGGCATGCTGATGCACGGCGCCTATCACTACGTTGATCTCGTGACCCGCCTCTTGCAGATGACCCGGCGGATATATTCAGATGATGAAATGTATCTACGCATGAGCGGGTTTTCCGCGTTTCCGAAAGATCAAGAGAAGCGGGTGCCCGTTGGCGTAATGGACAGGCTGGACGATTACCGTGAGCACATGGCGAATTTCGACCCAGGGCTGCCTTACGGTGAGACGGACGTTGTGGCTTCGTTTGCGCTTTGTTTTCGCCGTACCGACGCAGCCCTATGCTTGGGTACGATAGCCCTCGAACAAACCACGCCAGGTATGCGGTCCTGGGGGACGTTCCCGGAGGTGTCCTACAATATCAATGGTCGACTGCATTGCACGGATATCGACGTTCGTTTGGGCACTCTCTTTTCAATGAACGGGCATGTCGTGAAACTGCCTATCTCGTCCCGGAAAGGCCAATCAGATTTGCGGGGGAAGAACATGGGAATCGTGACCTCGCGGTCCAATGCTCTCGTCACCGGTACCCAGGAATTCGTCACTGAAGAACGCCTCACCCATCCCTATGGAAACTCCTTCTCGTACGCCGCGGAGTCCACATTGTTCCAGGATTGGATCGACGGCAAAAAGACCTACAGCGATTTGGACTCTCATTTGCCGACAGCCGCCGTAACCGAGGCACTGGCGCGCGTGATCCGGAGTAACGGGGAAACGATCCAAATCGATTTTGATTTCGCGGAGCCCGACTGGCCACCGATCACACATATTTCGAACGCGGTCATCCCCGAAGGCCGCGCGATGCAGTTCGCGGCCTATCGGTGAAATGTCGGACAGTGGAGGCCTCCGTCATTCGACGCTCTGAAGATGTAGGTGCGCGCTGATCATCGGTCCAAGGCAATCAGTTATGGGACGTCTGGCAGATAAAGTCATTTTGGTGACGGGTGGGGCTCGTGGGATGGGAGCGGCTCATGCGCGCCTGCTGGTGGCCGAGGGGGCCAGAGTCGTGATCAGTGATATTCTTCATACGGAAGGAGAAGCTCTTGCCGCTCAACTCGGCAAATCCGCGGTCTTTGTCAGTCAGGACACCACCCGGGCCGATGAGTGGGCCAAAGCCGTCGCTAGTGCTGAGTTATGCTTCGGTGCGCTGCATGGGCTGGTCAATAATGCTGGTATCGTTAGCGCCGCCGCCATCGAGCATTTCCCGCTTGATCAGTGGAACAGGACCCTTGCCATTAATCTAACTGGTGTATTCCTCGGGATGCAGGCCGCGCTGCCGGCCATCAGGCGAGCGGGCGGAGGTTCGATCGTCAACGTGTCGTCGGTCGAGGGGCTACGGGGCAGCGCCGGGCTCCACGCGTATGTTGCCTCCAATTTTGGGGTGCGGGGGATAACCAAGTCCGCTGCGCTCGAAGCCGCGGCCTCGGGCGTGCGCGTCAACTCAATTCATCCCGGCTTGGTCGCGACACAGACGGTCAAAAGCATAGAGTCGTCCGTTTTCCCCATTCCGCTCGGCCGACCAGCCGAACCGCATGAAGTATCGCGGGCAGTGTTATTTCTACTCAGTGACGACTCCAGCTATCTTACTGGTTCGGAGATCGTCATTGATGGTGGTCTGACGGTCGGTATTCCGCGCAAATGCCTAGCGCTCGAGAACATCTTTCGTTGAGGCCGTCTGATAGTCAATCGATCCAATCGGACGAATGTTGGTCGCACCATACGCGCCGGGACCGTGGTAGTCGTTTTGCGCCGCAGCTCCGGTCATGTGTTTGACGAACGTGCGAATGCGACGGCTGATTGGCCTTCCCAGCCGCGGTCCTGGAAATACAGAATGACGGCCGCGAAGCCGAGCAACGGATTGGCGAACGTGAGCCATCGACCGCACGAAAGCTCGGTTTCGGCTCGACGTCGGCGATACGTGACCATTGTCCGCTATTAGGAAATAGGGGATACCGAACAAATGCAGCGGCGGCATGATCCAGGCCAGAGCGTACGCTGAGCGATATCCATACAATTCGCGCGGACCATCGGCCTCTTGTTGTAAGCTCTCAGCTGAGGGCTGATGTCCGGATATCTTCGGGGCTCGTTTGGATCCTTGCCGGAAGCCAATCGGAGTTCCGCATTGGTACGAATCGTACGAGGCGAATGCCTTTCGAAACGATCTGCATTCGCAATGCACGAGCATCGAAGACTCGCAGTTCCCTCTCGTCTATTCGGCTGCGAGGCTCAATGACGCAAGCCGAACCGCGGACCGTATCGGCGCGAGCTTACGTAGCATACCCCAACCTGGACAATGGCGTTCAACCGTATCCTTGAGCCGCGCGAGCTGAGTGTCCGAAGCCGGGCTATCCAGGATAACCTCCATTTCGATCGGAGTGTTGCCAGACCACACCCCCTTGCGGAAATCGAAGCAACTGCTCGGGTCACGTGGACCGGTGTACCGGCTTTCAATTACCCATAATTTTTGCCTCGATCGCAGCTCCCCGTTCGATGTCGGTCAGCCGCGATAGTCCGCGCCAGATCATGGTATTTCCTGGAGGCGGATCGTTGGCTCGGGCCAAATATCCTCCGAGCCGCGCGATCTTGACGACATAGTGCGAGAGCGTGCTTCGTCGAGAGCAGTCGCCACCCCTGTCTTTCACCAAATGATCAAGAAGCCTGATTTCGGGATCTGTCAGCGCGGTTTGCGGTAGGGTATTGGGCGAGGAGCGATTGAGCATCGTCATCCAGAAGACGCGCCAACTCACAATGCAGAAGACCGCGATCAGATTGACCAGACGCTCAGCAGTTCGCAATTTTGAGTCCTCTGCTTTGCAGCCAGATTTGAGGATCTTATGGAAGACTTCGATCTTCCACCTCAAGGCATACCATTCGATCTTATTGATGGCGTCCTTGCGCGATTGGACCGGGAGATCGGTGAGGAGCTTCCACTCGATTTTCTTTCGCCGCTTCGGCCTTCCCCGCTCCTGAGCGTGGATCACGGTCAGAGTGAGTGCGGGATATTTCGTCTGTTTGCCGATCGGCGGCAGGACGCGTATCTTGCGGTACCTGATCTCAAGAACGGCGTCGTCGGGATCGCCTTTGTCGTCCTTGACCTTGATCCGATGTAGACCCTTGATCGTCACCTCGTCCATTTCGTCGGCAATTGTATGATTGCCGTCCCCGGCAAGCCGATCAACACAGGTTCGCACCAGGAAATGCGTTCCGACCTCCTCGGCCAGGCAAAACAGCTCATAGATGTCGCTCTCGCGATCACCAATATGAACGCATCGTCCAGGAGCAGCGAGAAGGTCGGTCGATTGCCGTAAATTCTCGAGCCAGCGGATGCTCTCCTTCTGCTCGATCGGCACCCGTGTCGGATTGATCTTTCGCTTCAGCGCCGTCGTCCCCTTGAACTTCTTGCGGGTCCAGAACTTGATTGCCGACAGTCCGAGCGGAAGCCCCTCGGTCGTCACGGCGAGACTCGAATGCATCAGGATGCCGCACTGTGTGCGTCCTGCCGTCTTGCCCGTAAAGCCGATCAGATCCGGCTTCTCGCGCTTGAAGCTGAATTCCGTCGTGTCATGGAGGACGAGGATCGGTCCCTCCGTCGCCGCTACGCGCCCGCGCGTCGCCTCGAAATGACCGCAAAGAATATCCGCCTCATTGACCCGCTCGTTGGAGAAGAAGCGATAGGCGGCCTTTGTGTTGGCCCAGTCCTGACAAACCAACGGGATGCTTTGACCCATGTCGCTCCCGACTTGTGCGAGCAATTTGCAGAACCGGCGACCAAGCCGCTCATCTTTAAACTCGCATCCCGCAGCTTCTCGATCAACCCACGTCGCGATACCGGTCGTCAATCGCTGAGCACGCGTCTCCGCGCGTTCCTTCACCAACCCCATCGAGCACCCCACTTCCGAATCAGGTGCTCAACAATGAATCACAACAGATTCTGCCGATTCAAGATTTCGCCCGCCGCGCCTCGCTCAAATCCGAGTCAAATGTGGGTAATTGAAAGGTGTACCGGACGGAAACGGCGCTAAGGGAGACACCGAGTTCATCGGCGTACAGACGATAACTGATCTCATGACAGAAGCCCGTGTTGGCCAGGGCGTGTTCAATCAGCAAGACGCGCCTCAGCGTACCTCCGGCGCGAGGATGCTTCTTCGGCGTCGAGCCTGAATTGGCGGATCGCGAAAGGTCTCTCCGTTGCGTACTAAATGCCGTCCGTGGTCGCCTGCGATCGGCGGCTCCCGCGAACGCGTTTTTCGAATTGATTCTCATCATTTCCTCTGAGACTTGTGGTGCCAGAACTGCAATGTCCGCTCAAGCGCGGCGATCAATGCTGCTACGTCCAGTTTCGAATCTTAGAATGGAGACGGGCGAGCAGCACTGGTGACCCTAGTAGCCGCGCCAATGCTCCGGAAACAGGTATTCCGGATTCTCTACACAAAGCCCTCCTACACCTGACGCGGTCGCTTTGCATTGCTGATAGGTCGAGTATTCGCACTCGCCGGGCCAGCCCCGCGGTGGTCCTTGGAGGCAATATCGATCCGGTGCGGACTGTCCATCTGCGCCAACACGATCCATGTTTGTACGCGCGAAGGATGGGGCCACGATCGTTGCAGAAGTAATGGCCAAGAGACTGGCGAATAGAATATCGCGCAGGAACCTAACCCTCGTACGAGCCGCGCTGCGGGATGGATGGGTGATCTGCGGGGCCGGTGTCATCGTAGACAACATATCTGAGCCAGATCCGGGAGTGCGTCTCGACAGGGTCCCAGATGCAGTCGTTAATGACTCGGTCGAATTGCGTTTGTTCGTCAGCATGTCTCTCTTTCCACCGAACTACGATGTCACCGATATTGGTGCACATGCGATCCGCATGAGCAGCGCCGCGAGTACCCCGCGTGGGCTGATCAAGAAAGTCGTCGCGCGACATAGGAGACATGCGCGAGCAATCCACTAAGACTATTGTGCAATTGTTCGTCATGAATCGTACTTAGTTTTGCGCGCATGCAAGCGCTCCTACATAGGCATATTGCATTGGAAGACCCAGTTGTCGCGAAGACGATTGTCGAAGCCGCCTGAAGGCGGATGGTCGATAATGTGCTCCTCGATCACGGGCAGGCGGAATTGACATTTCTTTTTCTTCGTTCCTCGGCTGCACGACCGAACTTATCCGGACCATCGTCCGCAACGTACAAGGCGAGGCGGTCTCGCAATCTGGCACGCGTCGCAGGCGGCGCGCCACTCGCGGTCTGGTCGATGTTAAGCGGTGGTGACGAACGAGAGGTGTTCCAGCAGGGAATCAAGAAAGTGTGTAGTCGTCTGTCCTTGAAAGCTGCACATTCTTACTCATGCGCTTCATCCAGTCGCGGAGTGATCCGCTCCGACGCTGTGTTCGGCCAGATGCGCGTGGGCATGGAGACGGAAGAAAAGCCAACGAACCAACGTCGCTGCATCGCTCGTGAATGAAACCAGTGCATCTCGTTTGTTTAGCTCACGGCAAGACTATCTTTAAACACTGGCCAACTTTGGGGCGAGACAGCTCATGCTGAATCTCATTATAGAGCACGCACGATCGCATGAATCAGTGGACTAGAACGATATCTGGCGCAGTCGACCTGCGCCAAAGCGGACGGCATGACTGAGAAAAGACCGCCTACGGCGAGTCGTGGCGTGTCGACCGAAGCCTTGCCGAACCCGTCCCACATTCGATCACGCGCATTGATAAGGAAGTTGCCTAATGGCCTCGCGGCAACGCCTCTGAGCTGGCCCGACGTCCAGCGCGAAGCAGTCGCGTTTGTCTACTGCGCCGCGGCGGATCAGGCCGAGCGCGTGCTATTCAGGTCCACGCGGTCATCGGTTTTTCTTATCGTCCGTCAAGAAGCGGACGCCGATATCCGATCCATTGATCCAAACAAGCTCGCATCGCCTGAATGCCGTCCCCATCGTGGATAGGACTAGAAAGAACTCTTTCAGGTGGAAACCTTCGAGGGAGCCCTTGATCGAGAGCTTCGCGCCAGTCTGTGAAACGTCCTCCATTTTGCACGCACGATTCCACGTCCCGTCGATCGCGACGATCTGGACGCTGATGCCGCGCGAGAACTGAACGCGATGGCTCTTTCGCTTTTCAGCGGGGGACGCCAATGGAAATCACCAAAAACGATGACCGTTGATGGCACATTTTGTTTGCCGGACAGTTAACGCGCACCCGCAGCGATCGGCTCCGATCTAATGTCATTTCATTAGCGGGGCACCAATAGTTGTGGTGAGGGTTTGTCCGCTACGGACGGAGCAGTCGAGCGCTCAACCAGATAAAAATTCGCCCAGGATACCAATTGAGTGTACGACGAAATGCCAACGCGGCAAGAAACCGCCGGAGATCGACCGCTGTCACGAACAGCAGGCCCATGCGAGATCCGGTATGCATCGTGTGACGCCGATGATGGAACGCGCCGCGTGATAAGCCGACTTTCAAGACGGCAATGTTTGCGCCGCGATCCTGGCGACGTCACGACCGGAGCGGTCGAGGACGACGGCGTGCCATTCGGATTCGCGTTCAGGGCGCTTGAGAACTACGATGGACGCCTAGTGATCGAAGCAAGCTCTGCTGATCCTGGTTCGTCGAGATAACTGTGATGTTAAGTTGAGCATCTGCTCAAAGAAGCGGGTTTGGTGAAGAGAGGATTGGCCGCTGAGGACCCTCATCGACGTTCGTTAGTTCACCCTAGGTCAAGCAGTTCATCCAGGAGACGCTGCCAGCGTTCATTCGCGCGGGTTCAGCAGCTAATCCTTCGAGCGCCGTTGCTGGCATCGTCCCTGACGGTAAGGACGCGTTACCACTCAGCGGCGGCAATTCAGGCAGGTCGACGATTGGATCGCAAATGGCCGCGAGTCGTGGGGCAAGCTCAGCACACTGGTTGCGGATGTCTGGAATCGCGACGATTTCCCAGAAGGCGGCGCGGGTCAGTGGGCCCACCGCGAACAGCCGCCGTGAAGCAATGCCGCTCCGGCCGATCACAGCGCAATCATCCGCGATGTCGATTCCGATCTGCAGGGCATCCGCGCGTGCCAGGCCCTGCTCGAACAGGCGCTGGATCACAGGATTGTTGGTTGCCTGCGGGTCCTTCACAATCCCCGTGCAATCGACGATCAAGCCGACCTGCAGGCTGACGGTATCCCGTTGGCCTCGCCGGCGATAGCGAACCAGCGCGCCGGCTGCATTCGGCTCGATGTCGGTAACCTTCGCAGCCACCACGGAGAGACGCCCCGAAGCGAGCGCAGGAGTGAGGCGCATCTCGACCTCAGGCGCCGTACGATGGCGGTGGATGTCCCACCAGGCCCGCGCGTGCTCGAGAAAGCGGCGCCTGGAGGCGAGCGGCAGATCGTGCCAGAGCCGTTGCGTATGGGGTCTGACGGCATCGATCACGCTGCGCCAATCGCCCCCCGCGGCCATCTGCGCATTGATGCGGTCACGGAGCCATCTTAGCAGCTGGCTGGCGCTCGCCCCGAAGGGGACGTCGTTTTCATCGAGTCGCGCAGGATCGGTGCGGCGATGAGCTCTGGCCAACAGGCCGCGTCGCGACATTGCGACAATCTGGCCCCGATGACCGCCTCGTAGCAGCGACAATACGTAGTCGACCATCGTGAGCCCCGTGCCGAGGATCAGCACCGTTGCATCCCGGTCGGCGGATGTGGACGGTGGCGCCCAGGGATCGGCATCGCAGGGGAACCTGGCCACTGGGCTCTCATTTCCGGTGGCGAGGACGGCGATATCGCCGGTATGGGATGGACCGTTGTCAAGCATCACGGTGACGCCAACAGCGCCTTCGATGACGTCCACGCATTGGCCATGCACAACGGTCAGGCGAGGGGCTCCACTTTCGGACGACGTGAAGGGTGTGATTAGGCTTGCCAGATAATCGCCATAGGCTCGCCGCGGGACGAAACAATACGGATCAGGACACTGGGGCCCCTCTGCGCGGTTCGAAAGCCAACGCCAGAAATGCTCAGGGTCATCCGGCAACGCACTCATGTTGGCGACGCGAACATTCAGGACATGTTCGGGATTGCTGGTGTGATAGGCTGGACCACGGCCGATCTCGATCCCTCGCTCGATCAGCGTGACGCGAAATCCGAACTCCGGGTTTTGCAGAAGCTGATAGGCGAGCAAGACGCCGCTCGCGCCGCCGCCGATAATGATCGCATGCCTGGTCGCAAAATTGCTCATGAAAGGACCGCCCCGGGTTGCCAATGAGATTAATGCAACGACGCTCGTCTCGTTCCCGATCCTGGCGCGCAAACTGGGCTGGCAATTTGAGAAGATTATTTTTCTTCGAACG
This sequence comes from Bradyrhizobium sp. USDA 3315, assembly GCF_054056795.1. Classification (NCBI taxonomy): domain Bacteria; kingdom Pseudomonadati; phylum Pseudomonadota; class Alphaproteobacteria; order Hyphomicrobiales; family Nitrobacteraceae; genus Bradyrhizobium; species Bradyrhizobium sp. USDA 3315. The sequence goes on from NZ_JBSRYP010000001.1 coordinate 4,715,066, forward strand.
AGCGGGGCGGGAGTTCAGGAGTAGCAGGAACCGGCATCTAAACCGAACGTCGTCGCTGTCGATGTCGAGGTGCTGTGCTGTGACGTTCCGACGCGGTTGGCGGCATTCCATCTTTTATCGCATGAGGAGAAGCACAAGCGCGTCGTAACGACAAATATGAACGGCCATTTCATTGACGGCTAAGCTGAAGTGTCGGATGTTTTTAACGCAGAGATCGCTCTGCTAAAGGTTATCGGCATGAGAACGGCTCAAACACCCGCGCCCAGTGATGTGCGCAAGCACAAGGCGCGGCGTTGCGTCTCTGCGGCGACCGGCGCCTGTCGTTGATCTATCTGTAGTCCAATTCAGATCATATCGTAAGACGGGAGCGCCGCAAAGCCGGCGAACGTGCCAGCATGTCCAACGCCTGCATCATCGAAATCGATAGCCACACCGCAGGTATCGTCACAAAAGACAAGCGCAGCTACCACTTCTTTTCTTCCGACCGCATCTTCGACAGCCTCGATGGTCATGAGTTTCGTTCAGCGCGCGATGCGGAGCGCGCGGCACGCGCGCTGTTCATAGCACGGCGTCGTCTCGTTGGAGGTCAATTGTCTAGCCGCGTGTGAGCGTCGGCATCAGGACGTAGCGAAGACGGCAACGTTCTTTAATCGGACGGTTTGCGCAGGTTAGCCGTCCTCTTGCGGGCCGCATGGATATCCAGACCGTCTCCGTGGATGATTGGGAGCACCCGGAGCGCAATACGAACCGGGCCCTGAGCCCGCGCGATCAAGTGCGCCGAGGTCGTCGTTAAGGCCCGCCATGATCAGCGGCCTGCTGAACAAAGCTTCCCATTCAGAGGTCGCCGGGCCCTCTTGGAGGACGACGCGAGTATCGGCGCTCGGCCCGCGGCCTGCACCTGAGTCCCTAAGTGTTCAGCGCCGGCTGTTCGATGGCCTGCCTGCGCGAGGCAAGCAGCGTCGCTTATGACAAGATAGGCGCACGCTCGGCCACTGGCGCGGTCGCAAATTGCTTCGAGCCGGGCCGGTCGCTCCCGCACTGAGGCAACGCGAAAGCAATTTATTGCGGGCGGCGGCCGCCCGGACCAGCGTAGAAGACCGTGACGGCAACAATGCGAGGTGAACGTGCAACCAATCGAGGTCGCGTTACGCGACAATTCAACGACACTGGCATTGACTTGGCCGGACTGCGGAACCCGGCTGCTCGGCGCGGAGATACTACGCCGTGCGAGTCGTGCGGCCAGCGAAATCCGCCGGCAGGTGGACGGCATCGAGCTCACGGTAGCGCCAGGACTTCACGTCGCTGGCATCGAGTCGATCGGGAATTATGCCGTGCGGCTGTCGTTCTCCGACGGGCACGACCGAGGCATCTACCCCTGGGCCTATCTGCGTGAGCTCGCAGAACGGCAGCCCGCCTGAGGCCGCGAGATGGACGAGATCAAAGAGGGACTGATGGAAATTGCCTGCGACGTCCTGGTGATCGGCGGCGGGACGGCCGGGCCGATGGCGGCGTACAAGGCCAAGCGGAAAAATCCCGCGGCGCGCGTCGTCTTACTGGAAAAGGCCAACGTCAAGCGCTCGGGCGCGATTGCGATGGGCATGGACGGCCTCAACAACGCAGTCATTCCCGGCTATGCCACGCCCGAGCAATACACCAAAGAAATCACCATCGCCAACGACGGCATCTGCGACCAGGCGCCCGTCTACAAGTACGCTTCACGCTGCTTCGACATCATTCAGGAGCTCGATCGTTTCGGCATCAAGTTCCAGAAGAACGAGAACGGCGATTTCGACGTCAAGAAGGTGCATCATCTCGGCTCCTACGTGCTGCCGATGCCGAATGGCGACACCGTCAAGAAGGCGCTTTACCGGCAGTTGCGGCGCGAGGAGGTGCTGATCTCCAACCGCTACATGGCAACGCGACTGCTGACGGGGCGTGACGGCGTGATTGCAGGAGCGATCGCGGTCAACACGCGCAGCGCCGAATTCCTCGTGTTGCGCGCAAAGACCGTGATTCTCTGCGCCGGCGCGGCGGGACGGCTGGGCCTGCCGCAGTCCGGCTATCTCTGGGGTACGTACGAGAATGCCACCAATTCAGGCGACGGCTACGCGATGGCCTATCACGCCGGCGCGGGCTTGGCGAACCTCGAATGCTACCAGATCAATCCGCTGATCAAGGATTACAACGGCCCCGCCTGCGCCTACGTGGCCGGTCCGTTCGGGGCCTACACCACCAACAGCGAAGGCAACCGCTTCATCGAATGCGACTATTGGTCCGGACAGATGATGCAGGAGTTCTACAACGAGCTGCAATCCGGCAAGGGGCCGGTGTTCCTGAAGCTCGATCATCTGCATAGCGAGACCATCGGCAAGATCGAGGCCGTGCTGCACAATGTCGAACGGCCGTCGCGCGGGCGTTTTCACGACAATCGCGGCACCAACTACCGCGAGCGCATGATCGAGATGCATATTTCCGAGATCGGGTTCTGCTCAGGCCATAGCGCATCAGGGGTCTATGTCGACGAGTTTGCACGAACTACGGTGCCGGGCCTCTACGCGGCCGGCGATATGGCGAGTGTGCCGCATAACTACATGCTCGGCGCCTTTACCAACGGCGCGGTTGCCGGTGAGCACGCTGCTGAACTCGCGGCCAATATCGATCTTCCCGACTATGACCCAGGCGATGTCGCACAGGAGCGCGACCGTGTGCTGGCGCCTACGAAGCGCAAGGACGGGATTCCGCCGAACCAGCTCGAATACAAGACGCGGCGCTTCGTGAACGACTATCTTCAGCCGCCAAAGGTCACGGCGAAGATGAAGCTCGCCCAGGCGCGCTTCGCCGAAATCCGAGACGATATGGAAAATGCGATGGTGGTACGCGATGCGCACGAGCTGATGCGCTCGCTTGAGGTCGCCTCGATTCTAGATTGCGCCGAGATGGCGGCGTTCGCCTCGCTGTTCCGCACCGAGAGCCGCTGGGGCCTCTACCACCATCGTGTCGACTATCCCGAGAAGAACGACGACGAATGGTTCTACCATACTATACTGCGCAAGCAGGACGGGCGCATGACCGCCGAGAAGCGGGCGGTCGCGCCCTATATCGTCCCGATCGACGAATCCGAGCGTTCGGCTTACGACCGCCAGCGCATTCGACAGCACGCCTAAAATATGGACTCCATATGCCGATTGCTCACACGCCCACAACCGTTCCAGTGGTCATCGATGAGGCCAAATGCATAGCCGATAAGGGCTGCACGGTTTGCGTCGACGTCTGCCCGCTCGACGTGCTCAGGATCAGCGATCTCACCGGCAAAGCCTACATGAAGTATGACGAATGCTGGTACTGCATGCCCTGCGAGGCAGATTGTCCGACCGGCGCCGTGACCGTCAATATTCCCTATCTGTTGCGCTGACATGACCGCATTTGAACCATTCGAGTCCTTCGGCGATCTCGACGAAATCTCGGAACGGCTGCAAAGCTCCGACCCGTCGGTCCGCCGTCTCGCCGTCATTGAGCTCGTGGAGACGTCGGCGGATGAAGCCGTGCCTGTGCTGGCGCAGGCGGCGGGTGACGCCGATGCGGGGGTCAGGCTACAGGTCGCTCGTGCGTTGGGGGACTTTGACGGCGTCGACGTGGCCAAGGCGCTGACTGGCATTCTGGCCGATACCGAGACCGGCGTCGCGCAGGCTGCTGCGGATAGTCTGGCTGAGCTTCGCGACCCGGCGGCCAGCGCGATCCTGCTGCCGCTCGTGACCCATTCGTCCAGCTTCGTGCGGGCCGCGATCCTGCGCGCCGTGAAAGCGCTCCAGGTCAGCGAATCGCTCGGCCCGGCCATTGCCGCACTCGATGACAAGGACCCGGCGGTGCGCACGCAGGCGGTCGGCGTGATCGGCTATCTCAAGCTCACTGAAGCGCTGCCGTCTCTGATCCGTGCGACCAAGGACGGGCATCCTGATGTGAGGCTTACCGCGGTTGATGCGCTGTCATTTGCTCGAAATGAGGCCGCCGCCCAGGCGGCGGCCGATGCGCTCTCGGATCGAGAATGGCAGGTGAGGGCCGTCGCCGCTGAGACGATCGGGAAGATTGGTCAGGCCTCAGTGGCAACGACCCTTACCGGAGCGTTGAACGACCGCTATTGGCAGGTTCGTCAGAAAGTATTGCAAAGCCTGGGCAAGCTCCGGTTCCGGGGAGCAGTGGGTGCCATCATTCCCTTCCTCGATGACGAGCTGCCGTCGCTCCGCAAGGAGGCCGCCGCCGCGCTTGGCGAGATCGGCGATCCCAGCGCCCACGACGCTCTGGCTGCTCGCGCGAGTGACAGTGATCCCGACGTCAGAAAGACCGTGACATGGGCTCTCCAACAGATTGAGGCGAGCTAATCCTTGAACAAGATCTTCTTGAGTTCATCGAGCCGATCGATGCGGATGTTGTTGCCGTCGAGGCTGATGATGTACTTGTTCTGAAAGCGCTTCATCATCATCGTGACCCATTGGCGCGTGGAGCCGACCATGGCAGCGATCTGGTCGTGGGTCACTTTGCGAGCTATCAAAACCGTATTGCCATCTGCAGTTCCGTAGAGTTCAGCTAGATTCAGCAGATATTGTGCCAGCCTCTCGATCACAGAGCGCGTGCCCAGCATCTGCGCCATCGAGGAGTAGCACTTGCCCTTGGCGATCAGCCCATCGATCATGGCCAGTGCGAAAGATGGGATCTGCAGAAGGAGCTTCTGCAATGTGCGGCGGGACAGGGCGATTATCTCGCAGTCCTCAACGGCGACGCCGGACCACATGTGCACTCCGAATCCCGAGATCTCTGGCCCTCCGACGAAATGTCCGGCCGTCCAGTACGCGAGGGTTATCTCCCGCCCGGAAGGGGCAGTGTAGTAGACCCGGACCTGGCCGCGGCTGATGATGAAAATCCCGTCATGGTATTCGCCCTGGCTGAACACCATCTCAGCCCTGCTGAACGAAAACGGCTCGCCCCGCGGCCAGCACCTGTCCTCTTTCGTCGCTCGACAGACGTTCAAGAAAATGCGCGCCCAGGTTAAGGCCATCGATGCTTTCGCTCATGAACAGCGCAGTCTCGGTATCTGTCGGGCGGGTGGCAGATGCCGCGGCAGCGCTCAGCTTCGTGGGCCAGTCAAGCTGAACCGTAGCGCCACGTCGCGCAATCGGGTTTCCAGCCTCGGAGTCCAAAGCGGCCTTGAATGTGGTCATTAGTGTCGGTTCGCCCTGCGGTTCGCGCGTAGCTAAAGCGGACGAAAACACAAAGTCCATATCTTTGATTGTGCTGAAATGCACTTAGCAAACTGATCCGGAAAAAGCGTAGCCGAGGAAATGATTCATCTTTCCATTGCGGCGCAACGAGAAGGAAATTCAACGTGTCCTCACTCCCGTATTGCGACGGAATTGGGACATCGCGAGACAAGCAGCCCCAACGCAAGTAATTGCTTCACCGGCCGCCGCATCGGCTCAAGGGTTCGCTCCCGAGGTGTCGGGGGTAGTCTGCCGGCCGCGCGCAATCGAAAGAGAGAGCCAATGATCTCGTCCAAAATTCAGAGGATGACCGCTGTTGTCGCCGTTGCGACCATTGGCTTAATGGGCATTTCGCGTGCGGAAACCATCAGGGTCGCGGTCGGAACGCAGGATACGACGATCAATTGTGCAACCGGCGGTCTCCTGATCCGCGAGTTGAAGCTCCTCGAACGATTCCTGCCGCACGATGGCAAGTACAAGGACGTCACCTACGACATCCAGTGGAAGAACTTCACCAGTGGCGCGCCGTTGACCAACGAAATGGTCGCGGGCAAACTTGATTTCGGCGCGATGGCAGATTTTCCTGGATCGCTCAACGGCGTGGCCTTCCAGAAGGCCGGCCGCCGCAGCCTGTTCATTAGCGTGCTGTCAGGCAGCACCAAAGGCAGTGGCAATGGCATCGTGGTGCCGGCGAGTTCAACGGCACAGTCGATTGCTGACCTGAAAGGCAAGACAATCTCCGTTCCTTTCGCATCGACGTCCCACGGCATGCTGCTTCGCGCCATCGAAGCCCAGGTGTGGAATCCGGAAACCGACGTCAACATCATCACCCAGGCACCCGAAGTCGCCGGTCCAGCCCTGCAGGCGAACAAGATCGAAGCGCACGCGGATTTCGTCCCGTTTGCAGAGCTGTTCCCGTGGCGCGGTTTCGCGCGCAAGATTTTTGACGGCTCGCAGGCGAATGCGCCGACAATGCATGGTGCTCTCGTCGATGCCGAATATGCGGAAAAGTACCCTGAGATCGTCGTCGCCTATCTCCGCGCCGCGCTTGAGGCCGATCGTCTGATCACGCAAGAGCCGGAGAAATACAGCGAGCTGATCGCTAAGGTCACAGGCATCGAAGCGGAGGTGGTCTATTTGTTTCATGGGCCGCTCGGCCTGCAGACCCGTGACGTGACCTGGAAGCCGGAATACCGGCAGGCGGTGGCAACCTCGATTCTGACGCTAAAGCACCTGAAGCGCGCCGACAGCGATCTTGATATCAGCCAGTTTGTGACCGACAAGTTCATCCGCACCGCACTTGCACAGGCAGGCCGTGATTACGACGCCGAGTTGAAAAACTATGCCCAGCTTCCCCTGAAGGCCAAGGATGCGGCGACCGGAGCTGATATCACCGATTTCAGCCGGGTGGCGCAGATCTGGGTCAAGGACGAGCCTCAGGTGCGCCACTATAGCTCGCCCGAGAATGCCCTGAACGCGCTGGCAGCGCTGGAGAAGGAGGGCAAGGCGGTCCGCGTGGTCTATGCCCAGGACCGCAAGAGCGGCATCAAGCTGTTCGCAAGCCAGGCCTGGTTCGTCCGTGCACCCAAGGGGGAGCTCAGCGCCTTCTTGCTCAAAGACGGTGCCGAGAAGTGGGCGAAAGAGCACAGCGGCCAAGTGGTCGATTACGCTGGCGCGCGCGAAGCCCTCGTCGCGAGTCGGTAACCGATGGCATTCCGGCTCAGCGCGGACGGACGGCAGGCATTGCGCTGGTTTGTGCGCAGCTTCTCGATCGTTGCTTGCATTGCACTTTGGCAGCTTGCCTCGACGCAGCATGTGAACCTTGGCGTCGTGACGTTTCACAACGTGCCGCCGCCGACCGAAGTGGTGCAGTCGGCAGTCTTGCTCGCGAGATCGCCGAAACTTCTAGCGCATGTCACGAGCAGCCTGTGGCGGGTGTTCGCCGGGTATGGGGCGGCGACCGTGATCGGAATAGCCTTCGGCTTTGCGATCGGCCGCTCGCGCGCCGCCGGCGATCTCTTGCTGCCACCGCTTGAACTGCTAAGGCCGATTCCGGCGGTCGCGTGGATACCGCTGTCAATTCTGATCTTCCCATCGTCCGAACTGTCGATGATCTTCATCACCTTCATCGGCGCGCTGTTTCCGATCATCCTGAACACGGTGCACGGCGCCGCCAATATCGACCGCAGGCTGGTTGCGTCCGCACGCAGCCTCGGAGGCCGGCCGGTCGCGATCCTGTGGGAAATCATTCTGCCGGGCGCAGCGCCCAGCATCGTCACAGGGCTTGCCATCGGGATGGGCACCTCCTGGTTCTGCCTTGTTACGGCGGAGATGATCTCAGGCCAGTTCGGGATCGGTTATTACACATGGGAGGCTTATACGCTGCAGAACTACGCCGATATCATCGTCGGCATGCTGGTCATCGGTCTGCTCGGGATGGGTAGCAGCTGGCTGTTGACGACACTGGGACAATATTTGATGCCCTGGCGGCGTGCCGGGGTCACCCGATGAACCTCCGGACGTCGGATGTTGCAGCGCATACGGTGGGACGGATCGACGTCAGCCATCTCTCCATATTTCTTGGAGAAGGCAAGCATGCTTTTGAGGCGGTTTGCGATCTCGACTTCACGATCGCCCCGGCTGAGCTGGTCTGCATTCTCGGTCCGTCCGGCTGCGGCAAATCGACCTTACTCGGCGCGCTGGCAGGGCATTTGGAGGTGACTCGAGGCCAGGTGACGGTGGACGATCAACCGATCCTGGGTCCAAGTCCGGATCGGGGAATCGTATTCCAGCAGCACACGCTGATTCCATGGAAGCAGGTCCGCGACAACGTCGCGTTCGGACCGAAGATGCGCGGCATCGGCAAGGCTGAGCGACATCGAGCCGCGGAGGACATGTTGAGGCTGGTCGGTCTTGAGGGATTCGAGCAGTTCTACCCGGCACAGCTCTCGGGCGGCATGCAGCAGCGAGTGGAGATCGCGCGGGTTCTCATCAACCAGCCGCGGGTTCTGTTGATGGACGAGCCATTCGGTGCGCTGGACGCCCAGACGCGCAGCCTGATGCAGGAAGTGCTGCTCGACATTTGGACCAAGATACCGACGACGACCGTGTTCGTCACTCACGATATCGAGGAAGCCCTGTTCCTGGCCGATCGGGTTATCGTCATGAGCGCAAGACCGGGACGGGTGATCGACGACATTCGCCTGCCATTTGGGCGGCCGCGGCACAGTGAGCTTGTCACCGAGAGCGAGTTTGTGCGTCTCAAGCGACACGTGCTCGAGCTCCTACGGCGCCCGGGCGGCGCCGCGACGCTGCCACGTCTGAGCCCGCTCGGAATGGCTAACTAGCTCTCGTATCCAGCGAATACCCTTCCGGTGAATAGTCCGTCCGAGTTGCAAGAGGTAAGCCGGTCCAGACCGTCCCGGCCGAAACTGACGCTAAACACGAATTCGGCTACGATCAACGTGCCAGCGAAGCCGTCGGCCGATCGTCAATCTGGAGAGGGTCGGCCGGGGTGAGGAAGGAACGGGACTCGTAGCCTGGCTGCGTTGTGCTCAATTTTTACCGACGCGACCAAGACGGCGTTCGAGCCAGAGGCTGTAGCGCGAGCCGCAATAGCCCATCACGAAATAGATCACGGCGACCACCAAAAACGCCTCTTTGTAGAATCCAAGCCAGTTGGGATCGGTCGCCGCCGCCTTGGCGGCGTTAAGAATGTCGACGATGCCGATGACGGCAAGCAAGGAGGTCGCGAGCAGAAAACCGATGGCCTGATTGACCAGTCCTGGGATCACCGTCCGCAACGCCTGCGGCAGGATGACCAGCCGCATCGATCGCCAATAACTCAGTCCGAGCGAGCCCGCGGCCTCCTGCTGGCCAATCGGGACGGCTTGCAGACCGCCGCGTATGACCTCGGCAATATAAGCGGTCCAGAATAGGAAAATCATGATCATCGCGCGCGGTAATTTGTCGGCCGACAGACCAGCTGGCAGCGCCATGGGCAAGATCAGCGTCGCAAAATAAAGGATCGCGACCATCGGCATCGCCCGCATGAACTCGATATAGCCGATCGCGAGCACCCGCAGAACGCGCATCCTGGATCGCCGCGCCAGCGCCAGCAGGATCGCCAACGGCACCGAAACGGCAAAGCAGGCCATCCAGACCAGCAAAGTCACGGGAAGGCCACCCCACTGGTTCGAGGAAATCCGCGCCTCTCCCGGGACACCAGCCATCAAGAGCCAGCACAACAGGATTACAACCGGCCAGCCGACTGCGACTTCGCGCCGCCAGAAGCGCGGCACGGCCGTGACAGCCAGCAAGGAGGCCAGCAAGAGACAGACGACAACCGGACGCCAATCAAGGTCGACCGGATAAAAAGCGAAAGTGATGAAGCGCAGCTTGGCTACGACGAATGCCCAGCACGCGCCGTCATGCGCCAGACAGTCTGCCGAGGTTCCGTGCCAAGTCGCATCAAGTACGAGCCAGCGAAATAGCGATGGCACAACCCTGACGACGATCAGGCCCACGATGACCGTGATGGTCGAATTCAGCCAGCTGCCGAATAAGCCTGTTCGTAGCCTCGTCCGGAGCTGGGGGCGGCGGCTCGGGCGCCTCGGCCGAGCCTCGATTGTCGTCATGCCGACTTCTCTCCGCGCAGCGCGACCCTCGTATTATAGACGCTCATCAACGCCGAAACGGCGAAGTTCAAGGCGAGATAGAGGAGAACGACAATCAGCAGCGCTTCGAAGGCCTGCCCGGTGGTATTGGCGGTCGTGTTGACGATGTTCATGAGATCCGGATAACCAATCGCAACGGCAAGACTAGAGTCTTTGATGAGGTCCAGATAGCTCGAGGTCGCCAATGGCGTGATGACCCGTAGGGCTTGCGGCAGGACCACCAGCCGCATGATCTTGGCATTGTGCAGTCCCAACGCACGCGCCGCGTCCCACTGTTCTTGGCGTACCGACAGGATGCCGGCCCGGACGATCTCCGCGATGATCGCAGAAAATTTCACGGTCAATCCAACCAGGAGCGCTGCAAACTCCGGCGTCAGGCTGAAGCCGCCCCGAATGTTGAAACCGCTGGCTGCCGGCACTTCGAAGCCGATCCGCGTGTCGCCGGCGGCGAGTACTGCGCCGAACACAAATATGCTCATGAGAGATACCGGCAGCGGCGCCAGCAGTCCTGCCTGCTTGTTGCGCCAACCGCGCCATGTCAGCCGGATCCAGGCCCCGGCGATGCCGATCAGAACCAGCATCGCTGCAGGCGAGACGTCTTGTACGACAATCCCCGGCAAATACACACCGCGGTTGGTTAGGAAGACGGCATCAAGCAACGCAATGGCGCGACGCGGCGGGGGCAGGGCCTGTGCAAGAGCGATCCAGAAGAATAGCTGCAACAATAATGGTGTGTTGCGAACGATCTCCACATACCAACGCACGAGCCCAGATAGCGCCAGATTGCCCGAAAGCCGCATCACGCCGAGCGCAACACCAAGGATCGTGGCCAGGCCGCATCCCAGTAACGCGATCTTCGCCGTATTCAATAGGCCGACGGTGATCGCCCGCGCATAGCTGTCGCCGGCATGGAAGGCAATCATACCTTCTCCGATCTCGAAATTGGCCGCGCTTTTCAGGAAGGCGAAGCCCGGCGTCACCCCGGTCCGCGCCATAGTGGTCGCGATGTTGGATCCGAGCACGATCAGGATCGCGAGCACGCCGGCCAAGATCAGAAGCTGCAGCCCTGGCCTCGGACCCAGCCGGTCAAATACTTGCCGGCGACGGGATGGTTTCCTCGCCACGCTCGCTGCGTTCGGCGCGACGGTCATCTGAAACGCATGTCAGCGGAACGGCGGGGAATACAATAGACCACCGTTGGTCCAGAGTTTGTTATAGCCACGCTCCCAGCCGAGTGGCTTGAGATGGCGATCGAAGATCTCGCCATAATTGCCGACCGTCTTGATGACGTTATAGGCCCATTTCGGATCGAGCCTAATCGCCTGCGCAAGTGACGGATCGACGCCGAGGAAACGCTGGATCGACGGATCCTCTGACTTCAAGAAAGTGTCGATGTTCTGCGAGGTGATCCCCCATTCCTCGGCCTGGATCGTCGCATTCACCGTCCAGTTGACGATCTCGAGCCAACGATCGTCACCGCCCGCCACCGCCGGCGCCAGCGGCTCCTTCGACAGCCGTTCCGGCAGCAGGACGTAGTCATTCGGTTTCTTCAGCTGGGTGAGCTTTCCAACCAGATCCGATGAATCCTGCGTGATCGCGTCCACGCGGCCGGACTCTAGGGCCGCGACAAATTGGCTGGTATCTTCGATCGTGACGGGGGTGAATTTGTGCCGGTTCTTGCGGAAGAAATCGGCAATGTTCAACTCGCCCGTCGTGCCGCTCTGAATGCCGATCGTGGCGCCGTCGAGCTCAGATGCCGATGTCACGCCAATGTCTTTGCGGACCAAAATCCCCTGTCCGTCATAGAAGATGGTCGGTCCGAAATGAAAGCCGAGCTTGAACGCGCGCGTGATCGTAACGGTCACGCCGGATAGCAAGATGTCGAATTCGCCGGACTGGAGCGCCGGTAGGCGCTGCTGCGGTGACGAACTCGTGAACTCGACCTTGTTGGCATCACCGAGGACCGCAATCGCCAAAGCGCGTCCGTAATCAATGAAGAACCCTTGCCAGCGGCCACTGTCGTCCGGCGCAAAAAAGCCAGGCGTGGTCCCGACACCGATTTTGATGAGGCCCCTCGATTTGATCCTGTCAAGTGTAGGACCGGCGGACGCGGCCGTCGAGTTGAGCGCTGCCACGCCAATCAGCGCGGCAAAAATCCATCTTGACCAGGTGGTAAGAACAGCCATTCGAATCTCTTAATGATCGTGTCTCTTAATGATCGTGCAGAAAAACAGCGCTGATGAACCCTAGCCGAGTCCCCGCCGCAAGCTCTTTAAGCTCTTTCGGAGCACGACTTGCGGCGGTCAGGCCATCCCTTTCACCCGATGGCAGCCAGCTGAGGTATGCTGATCTGTTGTTACGCCGGGCGCGCTCGGACCTATGCCTATTGATCATGACCGCATAGTGAAAGGCGCATCCCCGTATCGCCTGCGCTCATTGTCGGTTCCCTAGCAAGTCGTTTCGCCAACTGAGTCTCTGATAGGCAGTCGCGATGGTCAATAAAATGGCTATCTCTTTTTCGCGCTCTTCGCAGATCGAGCGTTCTCTTCTCAGCAGTTGCGACAGATAAACGGACACAGCCCCGTTACGAGCGGGGAGGCCAATCGACTCGTGGCCCAAGGCGCAAATGCCGGTGAGATACGAAAAATGCTGCCACGCGGCCAGCCGCCAAAAGAGACAGCTTCCATCCCTGGCCCAGCGTCATGCGGGACGCGCTTAAGCTGGGTCGCGCGAAGCCCGGAACTAACAATGGGCCAGCTAGTTGCAGAAATGGCCATACGTCGTAAACGAGAGAGGGCAATGACGCCGACTGTTGGTGAACTCCTCGCGCAAAAGCAGCGGCTATTGGAGCGGCTGCAAGAGGAGCCCGGTTTGCACGAGCAAGACGAAATTGCGCTCCTACTCGTAAGGATAAATGCCACATTAAACTGGCTCGATGATACGCCGGTCGGGACGAGGTCGAGGCGGCTTAGGTGAGGCTGAAATGGCGCCATGCACATCCGCAGCCCGAGAGCGCACATTCGGTGCGCCGTTTGGTCGCCGCGCTCGAGCCGAGGCCACGGCGTCGGATGACGGCGGCAATGGAAGCATCCTCACCTAGATCGGAAAGAACGATCACCGGGAAGTCGGGCGTGCGCCCACCGTATCCGCCATCCTCGCGCCGCGCGCGCCCATGGGCTTCTCGGCGCCGTCGTCGTGTCGCGCGCGGTCTGGTGCTCCATCTCGGCGTCGAGCTCGGCTCCGAGCAGGATCACGACGGCGGAGATCCAGAGCCAGGTCATGAAGCCGATCGCGGCGCCGAGCGATCCGTACGTCTCGTTGAACTTGCCGAAATTGGCTGCGTACCATGAGAAGAGGGCGGACGCGCCGAGCCACAGGATGGTCGCTACCGCGCTGCCCCATGTGATCCAGCGCCAGCGCGGGGCCTCCCGGCTCGGCCCGAAGCGATAAATAAGCGCGGGCGCCAGCGCGACGGCGACGAACATCGCGGGCCAGAGGGCGATGCGCACCAGAATATCGGCGGCGATCGAAAGGCCGACGAAGTTCAGGACTACCGGGAGGACCACTACCGCGCCGAGCGCAACCAGGACGAAGGCGATGCCGGCAAGCGTGAAGGAGAGGGACGCCGCATTTAGCTTCACGAAGCCGCGCTTCTCCTTCTCGCCGTAGACGATGTTGAGCGTGTCGAACAGCGACTTCATCGCCGCGTTCGCGCTCCCAGAGCGAGATCGCGAGTCCGATCATGAAGGTCAGACCGAGCGTCTGATTGCCCTTGGAGGCGACGCGCGTGAGCTGCTCTCTCGCGACATCAAGGGCGCCGCCGGGAAGGACTCCGGAGACCTGGTCGAGATGCTTCGCGATGCTGGCAGGATCCGAAAAGAGGCCATAGATCGCAACGAGAGCCGCCAGGGCTGGAAAGATCGCGAACAGGCTATAGTAGGTCATACCGGCGGCGAGCGCGAGGACGCGGTGCTCGGAGATGTTAGCGTAGACTCGAAGCAGGATGTCTTTCCATCCCTTGGTCGGAATCTCGGACGGCGATTCGGCCTGCCGGCTTCGATCCTCGCCTTCGATCACCAGGCCGATCGCCGAGGCGTTGCGATCGGCTGGCTCTCTGCGGGGAAAAGCTTCGCCTTCATCGGGCCGGGCTGCGTGCTCTGGCGGTGCCAAGCGGTCCCACAAAAACGCCACCGCAAGAAGTCCCAGCGCTGCGGCCAAGGTCCATGCCACGCCATTCGTGCGCTGGGCACGCGACGTCGGGATGTTTGCCATCGAACTCCCCTCCGCAGGAATCAATCGTCCCGCGGAGAACGAGTTCCTGATTGGGGTCCGGTCGTCTGAGCGGTGGCGGCCCGGACTGAGCCCGTATTGCAGCCGCGGCGGTTCGTTCCGCTGACTTCCGTGCTGGTCGACCAATAAAGTCGGGATCGTGTCCGCCGGTCGAGCGCGTCCTTCGACGTGTTGGGCAGCGAACTGGCGAGCTTGGCCATGTCCACTTAGGCTTTCTCAGATCGACCTGGCGCGACTCCCATTTGCACCATCCGCTCAGCGCCAGAATGGCGACCCAGGCCAATGCCAGGAAACCGCCGCCCCAAAAGGGCAAACGATCCTTGCCGAGTTCGCGGCGGCTACTTGGCATCTGAAATTGTCCTGTCGCGAGCAACACCCGCACACTGGCCTTAACGCGCACTTGCGGTCTAATGAGCGCCCGCCAAAGGATAAGCGCTTCGTCATCACACTACATCGATGGCGACGAACCATGGTGATGGTCCATTAACCAAGGTCCTTTCAATCTTCCGGAGGAGATCGCTCAAGACAGCCATCCCACGCGTTGGCTAAGCGGTCATTATGCCTTGCGAGGTCGACGATGGAAGAGCAGCGAGCGGCACAGCGGCGACGAATGCTGAAAGCGGGCAAGATCTCGTTCGGTGGGGGCGCGATCGATTGCACGGTCCGCAACCTGTCAGAAGCCGGTGCCGCGCTCGACGTGATATCGCCCGTTGGAATCCCGGATCGGTTTACGCTCCTCGTTGATACGGATCGAAGCAAGCTGCCCTGCCGTATCGTTTGGCGGAAAGACAAGCGGATCGGCGTCCGCTTCGAGCCAAGCTAGGATCGGGCCGAAGCCGCCGTCCTCTTACGGCTCGCAAAGTTAACTCTCGACCACGCAGCTCGCGCCAGATTGGGCACGTCAGGTCGGCGACGCCCAGAGGAAACAGCGCGCCAGTAATACCGGCGCCGATGCCTGTCGAGAAGCCCGGCGTCGACGAGCCAGGCGTTGTCGGACAGGGTGTAGAGTGTCGCCCGAAGCGGCAGGATGCTCGAAACTGGCCAGGAAGAGGCTTGCGCTCCCAACTCGAACGGTGGGCGGTGCAATCCGAACGCTCGAACGACTATCCGGAGGTGAAGGCCAAGGTCGCCGCGCTGCCGCCCGCATGGGCTCCGCACGCGCTCGCTGGAATCCTCAGTGAGTGACGAGGTTCGGATTGCGACTTGGATCGAGGCCAGCGGCTCTAACCGTGGGGATATCATGCAGATAATCCGCGAACTGGCGCGGGCCCTAACTCATTGAGGAGGTGCGATGGCGAGCAAGAGACTGAGCTTGGGTACGCTCTTGTTCTTGGGGGACGCCACGCTGATGCTGGTGCCCGCCATCGTGACCGCTACGCTGTATACGGCCGCCCTGCAGCAGCGCGGCGAGCAGTTGCAGGTCGAAAGCTGACGACCCGCGGCGAACTGAGCGCCAACCTGTTGGCGCGCCGCATCTATGGGGTCTGGATGGACGTCTCCCGGCTCGCTGATCTGATCGACCCCACCGACCTCGCGAATGCCCGCGAGCACGTCCAGTTTCTCAGCCGCTTGGATAGCCGCTATTCCTGGCTCGGCATTGCCGATCTTGAGGGCAGGGTGCTGGCGGCCAGAGACGGAATGCTGGAGGGCGCAAGCGTGGCGCAGAGGCCCTGGTTTAGGCGCGGCGTTGACGCCCCGGCGGCCGTCGACGTCCATGAGGCGCAATTGTTGGCGAGCCTATTGCCCGCGTCTCCTGAACCCCTGCGCTTTATTGATTTGGCCGCTCCACTGCGCCACGAAGGATCCGTCGCCGGCGTGATCTGAGCCCATTTGAATTGGAAGTGGGTGGCTGAGGGCATGGCCGCCTTGCAGGCGCCCGGGATCGATGTGCTGCTGCTGTCTCGGGATCGAACGGTGCTGTTCGGTCCGCCTGATCTCATCAACAAGCCGCTCAACATTGGCTCGGCTCTCGCGGCCAGCCGGGTCACCAGCGCGTTCTCGAGCGAGCGCTGGCCCGACGGTAAGGACTATTTCACGGTGATCGTTCCGACCATCGGCTTTGCGGACCTGCCAAGCTTCGGCTGGTCCCTTCTTGTTCGGCAGAATGCCGACGACGCGATGGCGCCCACCCGCGAGTTGATCCGGTCGTTCTGGATCATCCTCGGCGCCGGCGCCATCGCCGCACTGGCGCTGCTGTTCTGTGCTGCCCAATGGATCAGTACGCCGCTGCGCCGGCTCGCGGGCTCAGCCGAGGCCATCTCGATCCCGCCGCGCGCCCGCCATATCAGGAAACCCGATTTGAGGAAGCTGCGAGGCTGAGCGACGCGCTGGTCCGGATACAATCGAAACTGATGGGTATCGTTAACGCTCGGAAATGATCGCGCCGCTTCAGTTCAAACGTAGGCATATGAAGCGCCTCGGTCCCGCGAAACAGGGGATCTCGGTGACATAGGACCCGTTCAGCCGGCAATGGTGCCTTAACTGGCGCGTGCAAACCTGGGCGTAGGAGGATACTCGATTTGACCAGCCAAAGCAGCGATCTTGGCAAGGCGCACGTGACGCTCTGGGCCGCGACATTTGTGGCGCTGGCTTGCATGGCGATCATCGCACTGAGCTGCTGGCGGGAGTGGTCATCGCGGCAGCATGAGTTGAAGAACGCCGAAACGGATATGGCCAATCTGGCCCGCTCGCTGACGCAACATGCCGAGGACACGTTTGAACTCACCGACACCTCAACGTGCTCGTCAATCAGTTCGAATTGGAGGGAAATGGCCCGGCGGCAATCGCCAAGGTCCAGACCTTCCTTGCCCGGCGCAAAGCCGTGAACCGCATCCGTGGTGTGTTCGTTTACGACGAGACCGGCCGCTGGCTCGCGACCAGCGAGCCGGTCAATTTCGCAAACCTCAACAACAGCGACCGCGAATATTTCCAGCATCATCGGACTTCCGCCGACCGGGGCACCTATATTGGGCATCCCGTGAAGAGCAGATCCGGCGGCCAATGGATCATCACGGCGTCCAGACGCTTCAATCATCCCGACGGCAGCTTTGCCGGTGTGGCCTCACGACAATCGATGTCTCCTATTTCCTGCAATTCTATCGCGGGTTTAACATCGGCCCTAACGGATCTATCGCTCTGGCCAGCGCCGATGGCATCATCCTCGCGCGCAGCCCGGATGACGGCAGTTTCACGGGCCGCGACCTGTCTGGCAGTCCTCTTTTCGCGAATCTCCGGGAGCGGCCCGCCACGGGGGCTTATTATTTCAAATCGCCCCTCGATGGCGTCCAGCGCCTGAGCTTCTACCAGCAGAGTAATCGCTATCCCGTCATCGTCGTAGCCACACAATCCGAGGACGACGTCCTGGTCCCGTGGCGCAGGGCCGCGCTGTCGCGCCTGGCTGTGGTCGTGGGTCTGGCCGCCGCGCTCGGTAGCGCAGGTCTCTTGCTAGTGCGTCAGCTGCGGCGGGGGCAGAAACTGGCGGCAGCCATCGCGGCGAAGGAAGCGGATTTCTGCCTCCTTGCCGAGCACTCTGGAGACATGGTCACGCGCATAAGCTTTGAGGGGCGACTCCTATACGTTTCGCCATCCAGTTCCCAGCTTATCGGCTGGGCGCCCAACCAGCTCCTGGGGAGCCCGGCTCTCGCCGGCGTCAATGCGGCCGACTTGCCGCGGGTTGAGCAAACGGTCTCGTCCTTACGGGCCGGCGAAGCCGAAGAGGCCAGAATCATCTATCGCAATCGACATCGCGAAAAGGATGAGATCTGGATGGAAAGCGCCCTGCGCGTCACCCGCGATCCAAAGACCGGCGAGATAGACGGCTTGGTGGCGATCTCGCGAGATATGACGGAGCACAAGGACCTGGAAGACAAGCTTGCGGTTCTCGCCCGTTCGGATGGCCTGACGGGGTTGGCGAACCGCAGACATTTCGACGAGCAGCTCCAGGCGGAGTGGGAGCGAGCCAGGCGCGAGGGGACGCCCTTGTCGCTGCTGTTGTTGGACGTTGATCACTTCAAGAACTTCAACGACCAGTATGGACACCAAGCCGGCGATGCCTGCCTTCGTTCCGTCGCCAGAGTGTTGAGCGAGCAGGCGCGCCGACCCGCGGATGTCGCAGCCCGATATGGTGGCGAGGAATTCGCTCTGCTGTTGCCGAATACGGATGCGACAGGTTGCATGGAGGTCGGCGAGCGAGTCCAGCAATCCATTCGTGACCTCGGCATCTTGCACGCGCTCAACCCGCCTTCCAAGCTGGTCACCTTGAGCCTTGGCGGCGCAACGAACTTGCCAGCCAGCGACAAGGCACATTGCACGTCACTGGTAGAGGCTGCGGATAAGGCGCTCTACTCCGCCAAGGAGGGCGGACGGGATCGGCTCGTCATGTCAGGACAGGTAATCGCATGGCCCGGATCGATCAAATCTTCTGTGTCTTAATTCCCTTATGGACGGAATTAGTCGCAACACAGCTCCCTGCACGCAAGAGCACGAGTACATAAACGAGGACTAGTCGGGGACCGGCCCTTATGCGAGTGCAAGCGGCACCGGCGGTTTTGGCTCGGCCATTGCCCCGGACCGATGGCGCTCTGACGAGGCGCGCGGCCGAAGCAAAAGCCCGGCCGCCAATTAAGTCGGCCGGGCGAACGTAAATATAAATTTGATGAACGCCGCGATTATCCTGTGGTGCGGGCAGAACTTCCATCCCGGGGAACTACGGAGCAGCGGCGCTTAGGCATGTCCTTTCAATCGGTCCGACATTGGTTGGCATCGTACTGGCAGTTGCAAGGTGGGATGGCAGACCGGGCAACATGTGATTGGAGGTTGTCGTTCCTAGCGGAGGTGCGACGGCGATGAGCTTCCGTTCCACGTGGCATGCAAAACGCATGGGCGACGACATGCCGTCTCTCTCCCTTTGCGATCGGAACCAGGACGCGATTTTATGTCCCCGGCCGGGTCGTGGTCGCCTTTTGAGCGGTCGTCATACTGTTCGTAATTCGGTTACGTAGAATTCTGTGCGGCCAGGCCGGAAGTGGCGGGGGTCACTGAGCTATCGACGGCGCATCGAAGCCGAGTTAGCGCATCACTCTCCGCCTAGCTCCATTTCACCGAAGCGGTCGCTTGGGAAACCAACCATGCTCATTGCAGACCGGTTTGACTGTCGGACCTTCGCCAATATGGACATCGCGTTGGAAAGGACCTGTCAGATCTGCCGAGGGTGCCGAGGCTCGCCGGCACATCGCGCGCCGGATCATCAAACGCGGGGAGGGTGTCGTCGCCCCCTTGGCGGCCTCACCGAGCCGCGCGAGGGCCCGCATCGGAGCTCGCGTCAAGAGGGCTGCGTAACCGCGGGCCATCTCAGCTTTCACGGTTCGAGAACCGGATCGGGCAGGCGGCCACCCGTTGCGGGAGAGCCGCCTCTAGTTCTGCAACGATATCTTGCAATAAGCCGAGGGCGAGCGGATCCGTCACCTCGCGCTCCATCATGCGGTAGCGCATGATGCGGTCGTGAAGCTCCCGTGGTTCCTCGTCGTCGTCCATAACGCTCCGCACTACGAGCAATGATGCCGAACGAGAGCGATGGTTGCAGGAACCTTGGAAAACTTTCGTCGAAATTGAAGCGCCCTCTCCGAAATATGGCATGATTAACGAAACGGCTGCCATTCGATCGACGCCACCATCGGCTCATCTGAAGCACCGCTTCTATGTGATGCAGCCTTCGCTCAAGAGTTCGCGGAACGTAGGGGAACAGCAGTTTGTGGGCGAACAAGCCGCCGGGACGATCCCGAGGGAGAACCGCAGACCTCGAGAGATGCGCTCAGAACACGCCGATAAAAGCGAAAAAAGCGATCTCGATCAGGAAGGTCACGCTCATGATCGTAACGGTGAGAAATACGTCGCTCGCCGGCAGACGGGTCATAGCACGCCTCGCAAGTTGCGAAGCCCCATGAGCTGAAAACCGCCCGAGAACGGAAATGTTTCGGCTTTCACATCGCTGAGGACCGAAAGGCCTTACCGCATTTGGAGTTCATCGATCGCGAGAGCGGAAATCTGGGCGGCGTCTTTGACGCCGGTCTCCGCAATCTTGATAATCGTCTTCGCGATCATCTCCGTGAGTGGATCATCGCGGTCTTTGACGCACAACGTATGCAAGGCTTGCTCGTAAGCCTTTACGACAAGACTGGCTTCTTTCGGCGCCATGGCGTCGGTTTGCAAGTGTAGGTAGATCGACATCTGCTCGCCTTCCAGCCGACCGGTTCCAGAGGAACCTTAACACGGGAACCGGCGGCCTGCGGAGAAATCGGCGGCTTTCGGACGGATTGGGATCACCAAGGCGATCGGTGGAAGCGTTCAGGCCGGATGAACTACGGAAGACGTATTGACCTTTCGGCCTAAGGTGGTCGGTCCCACCCTAGTCACCCTTCTGCCTCCCTCGACCAAGGTACGTTCGTTCGTGAGGTCCCAACGCCGATCCGATGCGTGTGCCTGCCAGCTGGCAATCGCGGCTGCGGCAGTGCCGTTGCGGAACCGGCGCCGAGGTCGAAAGTGAGCTTTCAGAGCGTGCTTGGGGCCACTCGGCAACGATTTGTGCAATGTTGACACGTCAACCTAAGCCGCCTGGATCCTGTCCAGGAAGTTGTTCAGTTCGTGCTTCAGTCGAGAGCTTTGCTCAGACAGCAATTCAGCAGACGTCAGCACCTGCATCGTGGCCCCTCCGGTTTCCTTCGCGCGGTTGGTAACGTCACCGGCACTGGCCGCCACCTGCGTCGTTCTGACCGCCGCTTCCTGCACATTGAGCGCGATGCTTTTGCTCGTTGCTTCTTGCTCTCCGACGGCGTCGACCACAATCCGGGCAATCTCCGAGATGCGGCCGATGATCACGCCGATTTCCGAAATCGCGCCGACGGAATCAGTCGTCGCCGCCTGAATGCCGCTAATCTGCTCGCTGATCTCAATGGTCGCATGCGCGGTTTGCGCCGCGAGAGACTTCACCTCCTCGGCGACAATCGCAGAACCTCTGCCGCGATCGCCGGCGCGCGCAGCTTCAATTGTTGCGTTGAGCGCGAGCAAATTGGACTGCCGCGCGATCGCTGCAATCAGCTGGACCACGTTGCCGATCCGCTCCGCGGCGGCCGCCAGACTAGCCATCCGCAGATCGCTGAGCTCGGCCTTGCGAACCGCTTCGCCCGCTATATTGGCCGCTTCTTGGACTTGTCGGCCGATATTGGTGATGGTTGCCGCCATTTCGCTCGTCGCGGTCGCCAAACGCTGAACGTTGGTGGACGCCTCCTCCGAGGCGGAGGCGACCTCAACAGAGAGAAGCCGGCTGTGATCAGCCGCGCAGGTCAGGCTGCGTGCGGAGGCTTCAAGTTGTGAGGAGGCGCACGAGACGGTCTCAATGACCTTACCCACGGCGTCTTCGAATTCGCCGGCGAGCTGCGCTATATCGGCCTGACGTTGCTCGGCGATGTTACGATCCCGCGCGGCCTTCGCATCGAGCTCGGCCTGCGCCTTCTCGCGAGCTTTCAACTTAAACATTTCGACTGCTTCGGCCATCTCGCCAAGCTCATCTTTTCGGCCAGGACCCGGTAGAACGACGTCGAATCGACCGTCGCCAAGTTGGCGCATCGCCGCCGTCATGGAAGCGACTGTGTGG
The DNA here is from genome assembly GCF_054056795.1 of Bradyrhizobium sp. USDA 3315. Lineage (NCBI taxonomy): Bacteria > Pseudomonadati > Pseudomonadota > Alphaproteobacteria > Hyphomicrobiales > Nitrobacteraceae > Bradyrhizobium > Bradyrhizobium sp. USDA 3315. Next base: position 4,736,932 of record NZ_JBSRYP010000001.1, read on the forward strand.
GCAATATGCCGGCCGAACAGTAACGAGAGCAGGCCCACGAGCAGCGTTGCAAAGCCGATCACCCAGACCAGCTTCTGCCGAATTTCTTCAGCTCGCATGGCCGCAGCCTGCGAATGGGCGTCTGCGGCAGCCAGCATCTTTACGAGCGCCGGGCGAATGCGATCGTATATCTGTCCAAGATCGTCGACCTGGTCGCGCAACGCCTGCTGCGTCACCATGAATGACACAAAACTCGCCTTGTATGCTCGGATTAGCTCGAGGGTCTGGGATTTCATTTCTGCGGGCAGGCTCGACTGAGCGAGTGTTGTCTCGAATTCTGTCTCCCGGTCCGCGAGTTAGTCGCCATATTTGTCTTCGCCGCGCAAGAGGAAGTCTTTCTCGTGCCGGCGCATCATCAGCATCAAGATCGTGAGGCGCGGCTGGTTCACCTCTGACAGCCGCTGCTCAACGGCGTGCACGGCGATGCGCAGCTTGCCCTGCAACCCATCATCTTCATTGAAACCGAGGTTGCGCTGCGCCGAGACCAAGTTCTGGAAGCGCGTTGCATAGAGATTGACTGCCGGACGCAAGATCCCTTGCTTCAGCGGGTCGTCGTCGGGCAAACCCGCTACAAAGGCTTCGACGCGAATTAGGTCTGCGAGTTGCCGATCGTAACTCTCGGCGTGCTTCTTGATCGCGATCTCGCTTGGCTTGCGCAGGAAGTCGCTCGCGATTTGTCGCGACTCTAGGAAGCTTTGCGACAACGACGTGACATGGGCTTTGAACTCGTTGCTGTCGTTCGAAGCGCTCTGGACCCGGCTCGCATAATTCAGGGCGGCGACGCAGATTGCACCCGTGACAAGGACCCCGGAAATTCCGAGCAGTGTAATTTGGCCGCGCAATCCAATGCGAAAGCCCCGGTGAACCCTTGGTCGCCTGCCGATCTCGATCGTAATGCCAGTCATGATGTCCCTAGAATGATTTTTACCCCCTGGCACGGCTGCTGATTAGCACGGGGGACCGATGGACGATTGCCAATTGCGCTCAACGAAAGCTGACCGGCGTCGTCGGAGACGACCACCAACTAATCCTGATTGATTTCGAAATCTTGAACTCGAACCGTACGTTACGTACAGCAGGACGCTGACATCCCCGGCACCGCTGATCGAAGCGTCCCCGGCGATCCAGAGCATCTGCGTCTTGCAGTGTCGCTTAAACATCTGCTTCGGCGCTTCTTGCTGCGGCCGACGTAGCTTTTGAGAAATTATTGGCTTTCGATCTGCCGGCCAAAGCTGAAGGTCGCGAGCACCCAGGAAAACGGCCCTGTCGGGGAATACGACAGGGCCGTCGCAGTCAAAGGCTACCCCGAGGGCAGCAGGGCAGCGAGCTCCTTATTAGTGTGCAACCTGTAAATCTATATGAAGTCTACCCGTCCTATTTGATGAAAGGGTGGTCTGATCGGGACGGCGCCAATGAGTGTCGAAGAGACAGCGTTACGATTGCAGGGACTCATGGGGTTCTGTACGTTACGTGCATACCGATTGGCTTCAGCAGACCCTCGATCAGCTGCCAAGCGCGATCGCTGGCCACGCTCCGTTTCACTTATTACGACTGGAGAGATTGAATCGAAGACACGTTTTGTACGTTTAGTACGGGCCAGTTTATTTTATTGTCCGCCGATTCAGCTAATGTGTCGATTCGCCAATTTGTAATCGCGCTATGCAACGATTAGAGGGGCAAACGCTTCGTGAACTGCAATCGGCTGCTCCGACAGGAACAGGAGATATCAGGATGCGGATTCTTGTCGTAGATGCGTCGAAGAGTCAGCTCTCCATAGCCGCCAGGATCGCCATGGACAACGGCATGACCGTGAGCCATGCCGAGAACCATGAACAGGCAATGCGGATCCTTCGCAGTGGCATGGAAACCGACCTGCTGCTGGTCGACATCGGTCTCGACATTGGCGACCTAGTCACACGGCTCGAGGCCGAGCGCGCGCATGTGCCGATCGTGGCCTGCGGCATTTCCAATGGCACCCGCGCCGGGCTCGCCGCGATCCATGCCGGCGCCAACGAATTCCTCCCGCTGCCGCCGGATCCTGAATTGATTGCGGAAATCTTCGCAGCAGTGGCCAACGATTCGCGCGGGCTCGATCATCCGAGGGCAACGCAAGGGTACTTGTGAACAGGTTTCGCATCTGCGCGGGTCGCAGAAGGGTTCTTACATGCACGCCCGCATTCGGGCTGCTGTGACCTTCGAAACGTCGATAGGCCCCGACGCCGGGGCTGATTGCGTCGAGGCCTATTTCCGAGTGGCAGTGCCAAGCGAGAACGCCCAGCCTGTAGTATCGTTCCCTGCAATTGTTATCGGCCGGAAGTGCGGCGGCCACTTTCGCAGTCGCGTCGAATTCCCACCCTACCTGGACGTGGTCGCGCGTCGTGTTACTATTGGCACGCCCGGGGTAGCTCCCCGGGTCCAATCGCGCAAAGAGGGACCTCGCCGTGTTCTGCTCGGCGGGGTCCTTGTCTGTTGGGAAGGAGGATGAGGACTGAAATAGGCGCCGTATCGAGGCCGGTGTCGGAGGAGCCTGCCAGAACCTCTCAAGGGAGCGATACGCGATGAACGAGACTAATCGGAGATCTCGCGAGAATTTCTTGCCACGAGGAAGAATTTGAAGCTTGCGGAGAGATCGGCCCGGTCGATCGCGACCGCGGAGCGCCGGCTTCACGCTGGCATTGGTGGCCGGCTTGGTCGAAATCCACGCGCTACGAGGATTTGGGCGAACTTGCCGTGCGGAGCAATGTTAAATTGCACGAGGGAGGGCCGATCAGCGGTGGCTCGACCTCCCATTTCAGATCCATGATGTCCGTTTGAGGGGCCAAAATATGCTTCGAGCTCGACGACAGCTTGCCATTCCCATTCCCCGGCCTGCGTCAGCAATGAGGTCCGTTGAACGGTCGAAATGTCGCGGCCTGACGGCACAACTGAAGCTATTGCGCGGTAGCGGCGCACATTTTCCACAACAGCCAGACCGGTTATGCTCGAAACTCTCCATTTCACTCCGACGGGAAGGTGTGCCAGAACGATTGTCGATTGTTAGCGAGCGGATCGGTAAGCCTGCATGGTTGGCAAATCCTTACGATGCGTTGCGTCGAAGACTAACCATCGGGTAGCGGTGCCAGAAGTCGTGCCGACAACCAGGGCCCGAAGCGTGAATGCGGTCGCGGTCGGCGTTAGGTCAATTGCCCCACGATTAACCGGTCAGAGGCGAACCTGGCGGAAACTGAGCTTCAGTCATTTTGAACCGCTTGCAGCTTTCCGGCGCCTCCCGGCGAGTTGGGTCACCTGGCTGGCCGGAGCGGTCGGCTGCGTACGGTTCTTCCCGGTTGCGATCTCCGGCAGCACGTCGGCGGCCGCGTGATCAGGCGTGTCGTCCTTCCAGCGTACTGAGCCGAACGGCCTCTCCAGCATGCGGCGGACGCGTACCGGCGCAGGGCCGATGTGGAATCGAATTGCCTGCCGTTCCAAGGCACGTTCCGACTGGGTCAAGCGGTTGCGCCAGCGCAGGTAGTCAAACCAGGTCGGGCAGTGATAGCGCTCGGTCCACAATTCCGGATCGGCAATGTCGCGCGCGATCGACCAACCATAGGCCCCGTTGCGCTGGCGGGACAGTTGCACGTCCTGCATGACATTATGAAACGCCCGGGCATTCTCCTGTACAATTCGGTATTCGATCTCGACAACGAGCGGCCCGCTGCGTCCAGTCAAGGCGAGCCGTACCTCGGGATCGGCGAGCGTCTCGGTCGCCTCACCCCGCGCGCCGACGCGGGGCATGGGCAGCCAGCGGCCGATGAGTGGTGAGGCGAGCATCAGGGCGGCCGACACCAGCAGCGCGGTTTCGACCCCGGCCGTGTCGGTCAGATGGCCCCAGCCCCAGCTGCCGACGGCGACCCCGCCCGAGCCCGCCGCCTGATAGGCAGCAAGCGATCGTCCGGCGACCCAGCGCGGCGCCGACAGCTGCACCCCAATGTTGAATACGGTCCACGCCATCATCCAGACGGCCCCGGCCAAGACCAGCGCTGCCGCGGTCAACACAGGTACGCGGCTCAGCGCGACCGCGGCGATCGCCGCGCCCATGGACAGCGCGCAGGCGCGGATCGCGGCTTCGCCGCTCATCCGCTTGCGGACCTCGGTGACGTTCAGTGCGCCGATCACAGCACCTAGGCCAAAGGCGCCGAGCATGATGCCGTAGGTCTGGGCGTCGCCATGCAAAAGATCACGCGCCACCAGCGGCATCAGCGCGATGATCGCGCCGCCGACGACGCCGGTCACCAGGGTCCGAATGAGCACAATCTTGATCGACGGCGAATTGGTGATGTACCGCACGCCTGAGATCATGGCGCGGCTAAGTCCCTCTGGCGGCAGGCGTGAGGGCGTGCTGATGCGCCTCCAAAGGAACAACGCGACCATCAGCGGCAGATAGAGCAACGTGTTGAGCGCGAATGCGGCCACTGCGCCCGCGGTCGCGACCACGACTCCGCCGATCGCCGGACCTACGCTCCTTGCGATATTGTAGCTGATGCCGTTCAGCGCAACCGCCGCAGGCAGCTGTGCCTCCGACGGCACTTGTTCGGCAACCGATGATTGCCAAGCCGGTCCCATCAGCGCCATGCCGCTGCCGACGACGACGCAAAGTGCAAGTAAGAGGTTCGGTGTGGCCAAACCAGCCCAGGCGACCACCGTCAGGCCGGTTGCCCCCGCGAACGCGATGCCAAGCGAGACCAGCGCCACGATGCGGCGGTCATACATATCAGCGATCGCGCCGGCCGGCATCGAGATCAGCATCACTGGCAGCAACAGCGCGGTCTGCACCAGTGCGACCTTGTCGGCCGAAGACGTCATTTGCGTCATCGCCCAAGCCGCACCAACGCCTTGAATCAAGATGCCGAGATTGGAGAGGAGGCTCGCAAGCCAGATGCGCCGGAAGGCCGCGTGCCGCAGCGGCGCCGTGATACCGTCGGCGCTGCGTGTAGGGACTTTGGCTGGATCGGTCATATCGGATCGTGAGATCCTGACAATCTATCACGATTCGAGTCTGGTACGAATCACAATGACGTTCCCCGGCGAGATTTCGCGTCGAAATATTAGCGCAGTCGTGCAATGCCGACGGCTTGACCGCCTTTGATCTAGGCGATGGTCTTACCGCCCCGCCGTCGCACGAACAACTGAGACGCGCTCACCATCGCCGACGTGATATCGGCGCCCTCCCGATTAATGGCATTGCCAGAGGGGCGTCGCTTCAAGGGGTGGCAAGGGACACGGCGGCAGCCGCGCTACAGATCTGAAAACATCGGAAGCGCAGCTACTGCTTGAACGGAACCTTGTTATGGCACGTTCACCGGTGGTAGGGACGCGGTCGGAAACGGCACAAAACCAGATTGGTGCTGGCCGCGTGCTGCTAACATAATGATTGCGGTCGCAAAGAGGATTAGGAATCCACGCATTTCAATACATTGCTCCAACGCAGCGTACTATGATTTGACATGCCAATAAAATGCATCATTTCCAAGAAACCGCAGGAATAATGCGCTGAAGTCGAATAATGATCGGCAGAATAACGGGTCGAGCTGCAAGGCAGCGATCATCTCTCTCTCTCTCTCTCTCTCTCTCCGCTAGACAAGCAGATCGCCTTCGTACTCGACAAGTGAGGTCGTGGCGCTGTTGTGAAACATCCCAGTAACTCCCCCTCGATATCGCGTCCCCTGTGCACCGAGGTGGCAAGCGTCAACGCGGATTGGCTACCTCTATCCGCGTCTACGAAATGAGCTTGACTCGCTTCAGCAATCGCGCGTGCTCTGTCACGAGCCCAGCCGCCCTTCAAGCCGTTCGACGAACGTCATGCCGGAATATCTCTCAGCTACGTCGTTAATCCGGAAACAACGGCGATTACAATAATCGCGATTCACCATCGTCTCTTGCGACAATACAAACTCTGTTTGCAAATTCTCTCGTCGATTGCAAGAGCCGGTGAGACCTTGGTTCGATTGTAGACTGCGAAATTGCCACCGGATGCTGGCGCGGCTCGCCAGCGCCTAAATCGGTCGGTAGTGATCTGAAAGAGTGCGCAGAATAGTCCGTTCCGTACAAAGTCTGTACCTGTAGCGAGCGCAATTGATCAACATAACTTGCAAACTGGGAGGGGAATGGACCGTGACCGACGACTGCTGCCGCAGTAGATAGTGAGCCCATCGCAGCGAAGGGGTATTCGGAGACTACGACACAGATGCCGCCTCATCCCCCCAGCATGTCTGTAACTTCACGTTAAGGAGCGAACGTTGACCGTATACGGCGGGCCGGTCTTTGACATGGCCGTGAAGCAATTCGAAGTGATCGCAGATTATCTATCCATACCGCAGGACGCGAGAGCGCGGCTACTGATGCCGAAGCGCGCGGTCACGGTCTCTTGTCCGATTCACCGTGATGACGGCACGACGGCGGTCTTCGAGGGCTATCGTGTGCAGCATCACCTGACGCTGGGCCCCACGAAGGGCGGTACGCGGTTCGCTGCAAGCGTTGATCTCGGCGAGGTCGCGGCGCTCGCTATCTGGATGAGCTGGAAATGCGCCCTGGTCGGACTGCCCTATGGCGGCGCGAAGGGAGGAATTAGCGTCGATCCCTCGAGCTTATCCAAGCGCGAACTTGAAGCGCTTTCGCGCCGATACATGCAAGAAATGATTCCGTTTGTTGGTCCGCATACAGATGTGATGGCGCCTGACATGGGGACCAATGAGCAGATCATGGCCTGGTTCATGGATACGTACTCAATGTATCAAGGACAAACCGTCACGGAAATCGTGACGGGAAAGCCCGTCAGCGCCGGCGGGACATTCGGACGTCGTGAAGCCACAGGGAGAGGCGTCGCTCATTTGGTCAGTCGTGCAGCAGATGAGCTTGATCTCCGTCTCGATGGCGCCACCGCCGTGGTGCAAGGATTCGGAAATGTCGGTTCGATCGCCGCACTCGAGCTGCACAACATGGGAGTCAAAGTGATAGCGGCGAGCGATCACACGGGCGCTCTCTACAGGCCAGCAGGACTCGATGTCCCCGAGTTGGTCAGATATGCAACCTCGCGAGGTAGCCTGTGCGGCTACTCCAGCGAACTCGCGTTTGATTCAATGGAGATGCTGACTTTACCTTGCGATGTGCTTGTTCCGGCTGCCGTGGAGCGGGTCATCAACGGCAAAGTGGCCGGTAATCTGCGCTGCCGCATACTTGCCGAAGGAGCCAATGGTCCGACGACGCCAGAAGCTGATCGAATCCTGGAAAAGCGTCAGGACGAAATCTTCCTCATCCCGGACATTCTGTGCAATTCGGGAGGTGTCGTCGTCAGCTATTTCGAGTGGGTGCAGGACCTTCAGCGATTGTTCTGGGAGGAGGACGAGGTCATGCAGCGGGAGTATCAGATCCTGGACAGAGCGTTTAAACAGGTATTATCGCGAAGTCAGCGGGACAAGGTTTTCAACCGCACCGCCGCTACCGCCATCGGTGTGGAGCGGGTACGGGGTGCAAAGGAGATGCGCGGACTGTTCCCGTAGCCCGCTCAGCGCATTAAGACCGACGACAATCGTCCGTTCGCGCCGATCGTCAGCGCTTCGATGATCCCAAGCAGCAGTAGTCATCTCCGGATGAGCTGAGCTGGACAGTTGAGTGTGCACTGAGAAGGAGGCCAGCAACAGGGGCAACAATTCTCGGAACCAGGCGAGGATACGGCGGAAGTTGTGGCCGACGGCTGAGAGGACGACGTTGGCGGAGGACACCGGTGCCCTTCGGTTTCCGAGGTGTGGTGATGGGCTCGATGGCGGAGCGACGGCACAGCTCGCGTTTGATGGCGCCAAAGACGCCGCGTTATTGGTCGGAGACGACGCGGCGACGACTTTGCGCGTCGGAGCCGCGGTAGCTCTTGTCGACATAAGCCCGCTCGACCGCCCAGCTGGTGAGCGTCTCAGCCCGGTAAATTGCGTACCGCAAGGTGTGACCGTTGTCGAGCAGCGACCTGGCGCGCAGCGAACCGGCCACCGAGAACCCCCGCGACTGTTGTTGACGATGGAGACTGGCGGATCATGTGTGTCGCGCGGTTGGTTGCCGGCCGATCCACTCATGCTGGGTCGATCGCGTCCGCGGCGCCGCGATCTGACATCGGGTGCCGCTCAGTCCTCGTTGGCTGCGATCGATTCCATCAGCGAAACGAGCTGGCGCTGTACGGTCTGGTCGTTGATCATGCTGTAGGCGCGCAGCAACCGGAGGCTGAAAGCGCTGTCGAGGAATAGGAGGCTCTCGACTTCGCGGGCCTTATTGTCGCCGTCGTAGAAGAAGGTCACAGGCACGTCGAGTGCGGATGCGATCTGCTGAAGGCGGGAAGCGCCCACGCGATTGACGCCCTTCTCGTACTTCTGGATCTGCTGGAAGCTGACGCCGAGCTTGTCGCCGAGTTCGGCCTGCGAAATCTTCTGCTCCACACGCCGCAGGCGGATCCGCTTGCCCAACTCAATGTCCGGTTTGCCGGCGCTGCGCTGCTTCATCTTCTTTGCTGTTGATCTGTTCATTCTCGTGACCCGTCCTTCGATCGGGAAACCCTGGCCCCGGATTGCTCAGGGATTCGTCAATGATGTACCGCATTAATGATCGTCTGGATCCTCAGTTATCAGTTGGTCGTAAGAACCACGGCAATCCAAGAAGAAATCCAGACGCACTTGCCGTGTTGGAAGCATCGACACGTCGCCCAACAGATTTGGCAGAATGATGACCGAATCACAACTAGTGCGGGTTTAATCGTCGCCAGCTTGACATGCACCAGACCCGTCTACTGACGAGCCTCGGATAACGGGGGAAGCGGCGGATGCCTTCGAACGACGTGATCCGCACCTGCCGTCGTTCGCCATTGTCGGGCCGGTCGCGCGGTAGAAGACTTTACGATGCAGTTTGCCGTGCAGGCTGAGGAATAAGCGCGGGGCGGCGCTCGACGGTAACCCAACGAAGAGTCGATCTAAATCGGCGTTTCGTTAAAACTAGCAGCGACTTGGCGACGGCTGGAGGGTCGCTTGGCTAAACCGCTATCTCGCGCCCTCAGTGAAGGAAGATGCTTCGCGAAAATCGTGACCGGTGCCAGACCGCCCCTGTATAAGTTTGACGCGACTCTCTCGATGAGCCTACGACGGTTCTTGAATACAGACTCGTGAGTGAGACCAGGATTTGCCCACATAACTCCCAAAGCGGACAACGCTGCATTGCTGATATCGCAATCGACGCACCTATCGCCGTCGAACATAGTGAATCTATAGACCATGGACTGCGGGTCATAACCGATGGGCTTTCCACTCGTCAGGTGCATCGTTCTACCTTCCTGTGCAAAGTGCGATGCCTACGCAACTCTGATGCAGTGCTGCCTCCGCGGTCAAGTCGCAGATCGGCGGACCCAGTGGGAGAAGGGTCACGTCATCGTCCTCAGCGCTCTTCAAATCCACTTCTTAACCGCGAATTACTCCGACGCGCCGTGATTGCCTTCAGCAATGCTGGTGACTCGCAGGCATCGCCCACTTACCCTAGGGGGGCCGCAAAATCACGCCTGGTCCTGGTGCGACTCGAAGACTTTTCACGGATGTGATATTGACGAATTGCATCTGCTATCGGCTTGCAATCTTTGTACGGAACGGACGAATGCGAGCTCTCGGCGGCTACGGGCGGTCGCTGTACAGCGAGGGGAATCAGCCAGCGAGGTTGGCTATTGGTCCTGCACGCCGGCTTCCAAGGCGCGCGCAAGGCGAGCCCGGAATAGCGTGAAAGACTGGAAGAGCAAACAAAAACCCCAGCATTCCTGCCGGGGTTTTTGCATTAAGGTGGATCAGAAGTCCATTCCACCCATGCCGCCCATGCCACCGCCCGGAGGCATCGCGGGGCCGCCGGCGTTCTTCTTCGGCAGCTCGGCAACCATGGCCTCGGTGGTGATCAGCAGCGCCGCCACGGAGGACGCGTTCTGGACTGCGGCTCGCACGACCTTGGTGGGGTCGATGATGCCCTTGGAGACCAGGTTGCTGTACTCGCCCGTCTGCGCGTCGAAACCGTAAGAGTACTGATCCTTCTCCAGGACCTTGCCAACCACGACCGAACCATCTTCACCAGCGTTGATCGCGATCTGGCGGGCTGGCCAGGACAACGCCTTGCGTACGATCTCGACCCCGGTCTTCTGGTCATCGTTCTTGGTGCGCAGGCCCTTGAGCGCTTCGGTGGCACGGAGCAACGCCACGCCGCCTCCAGGCAGGATGCCTTCCTCGACAGCCGCGCGGGTCGCATGCATCGCGTCATCAACGCGATCCTTGCGCTCCTTCACCTCGACCTCGGTCGCGCCGCCGACGCGGATCACCGCGACGCCGCCTGCGAGCTTGGCGAGACGCTCCTGCAGCTTCTCACGGTCGTAGTCCGAGGTGGTCTCCTCGATCTGCGCCTTGATCTGGGCAACGCGGGCGTCGATGTCGGCCTTCTTGCCGGCGCTGTTGACGATCGTGGTGTTCTCCTTGTCGATCATCACCTTCTTGGCGCGACCGAGCATCTGCAGCGTGACGTTCTCGAGCTTGATGCCGAGGTCTTCCGAGATGGCCTGGCCGCCGGTCAGGATCGCGATGTCCTGCAGCATGGCCTTGCGGCGATCGCCGAAGCCCGGAGCCTTGACGGCCGCGACCTTCAGGCCGCCACGCAGGCGGTTGACGACGAGGGTGGCGAGGGCTTCGCCTTCGACGTCCTCGGCGACGATGACCAGCGGCTTGCCGGTCTGCACCACGGCCTCGAGCAGCGGCAGCAGCTCGTTCAGCGAGGAGAGCTTCTTCTCGTTGATCAGGATGTAGGCGTCGTCCATCTCAACGCGCATGTCGGCGTTGGTGACGAAGTAGGGCGAGATGTAACCGCGGTCGAACTGCATGCCCTCGACGACGTCGAGTTCGGTCTCGAGCGACTTGGCTTCCTCGACCGTGATCACGCCCTCGTTGCCGACCTTCTTCATGGCGTCGGCGAGGAACTTGCCGATTTCGGCATCGCCATTGGCCGAAATGGTACCGACCTGGGCGATCTCCTCGTTCGAGGTGACCTTCTTCGAGTTCTTCTGGAGGTCCGCAACGACGGCTTCGACCGCGAGGTCGATACCGCGCTTCAGGTCCATCGGGTTCATGCCGGCGGCGACCGACTTGGCGCCTTCCCGCACGATCGCCTGGGCGAGCACGGTCGCCGTGGTGGTGCCGTCGCCGGCCGCGTCAGCGGACTTGGAGGCGACTTCGCGCACCATCTGGGCGCCCATGTTCTCGAACTTGTCCTCGAGCTCGATCTCCTTGGCGACGGTGACGCCGTCCTTGGTGATGCGGGGAGCGCCGAACGACTTGTCGAGAACGACGTTGCGGCCCTTCGGACCGAGAGTGACCTTCACTGCGTTGGCGAGGATGTCGACACCGCGCAACATGCGGTCGCGTGCGTCTACGCCGAATTTAACTTCTTTAGCTGACATATCGGGTTTCCCTGAGTGTTTAGATCGGTCTCACCCTTGGCGAGGCGCCCGGCAGGCGCTCCTCAGGGTGAGCGTTGCGAGCGGTAGATTAGGCGGCCTTCTTGCTGGAAGACACATCGGTGAGAACGCCCATGATGTCGCTCTCCTTCATGATCAACAGCTCCTGGCCGTCGATCTTGACCTCGGTGCCTGACCACTTGCCGAACAGCACGCGGTCGCCGACCTTGACGTCGACAGGGATCAGCTTGCCAGCTTCATCGCGTCCACCCGGGCCAACGGCGATGACTTCGCCCTGGGAGGGCTTTTCCTTGGCGCTGTCCGGAATGATGATGCCGCCGGCGGTCTTCTCTTCTGCGTCGATGCGCTTGATCACGACGCGGTCGTGAAGCGGACGGAATTTCATGCGGTCCTCCTAAGTATCTGTAGACGTTGATGAAAGCTGAATTGATGGCAGTCGACGTCAGCGAGTGCCAACGCAGGCGCAGCTGAAATAGGACAGGGTTTTTCGGAAGCAAGAGCTTGCAAGGCCTGCTCCAACAAATTCGTACGAAACGGACAAGCAATCTCGGCTCTTACAGGGGCCTCCTGATACGGTCATTGGCGATGAGCACTTGGGAAGAAGAAACTGGACCTTCGGTGGACGGATGAGGGCGGCCGGCCCGCCACACCCTCATCGCCACCGCCAAGCTCAAGAAATTAAACCGCACGCCTGGCCTGCAGTCCGGGTTCGGTACCCGATCAGCCTGCCAAGCACATTCAAGAATTCTTGCTTTGGAGTTGGACACTGCGTCCACAAGCGGCTGCCCTTACCAGGGTGGAGTGCCCAACAACGGCGCATTTTCGATGGCGCTCTCTTCACCACGTTGCGCCATGCTATCACATAGCAGCAGAGCTGCGTCTTCCAATGCACGATGCGGTTCACGCGCCTCGCGCCACGTGTCCCATGCCGAGGTCTCGATCTTGGCAAGGGCCAGCAGATCGCGCGCCAGGTTGACGCGGGCGAAGAACAGGCCGGTGGTGCTTCCGTGGCCAAGCTGTGCAGGATCAATGACGACGGATCGGCACAGCTTCCACGCCTCGATACCGGTAATGTACGCTGTGCGAGGCACGTTGACGGGTTCGAAATCGAACTTGAGGAGGCTGCGGTGTAGTTGGTCCAGTTGAGCGTCGACCAGGACCCAGCGCCGCGCACTCCGGTCCCAGTATTCGCACACCCAATGATCAATGATCGTGAAAGGGATGCGGAGCAAAGTACCTGCCGAAACCGCACCGGATGCGGGCCGGCACGCCGTGATGCCGCAGAACGCTGCACAACATCAACGAAAAGTCCCGGCATGTTGCTCGGGGCTCTTGAGTTGCCCGGTCGAGCAGTCGTCAGCGGTCGTGGGTCGATCGCCAGAAGCTGCTCCAGGCGTTGCGCCACCGGCAAGGTCGAGCGGCTTTGACCGGCAAAAGTGGCTGGGTTCAACCCATTCCTCTCGATCCATGCTTCGTGGATCAGGAGACCCTGCAAGGCGCAACACAACACCGGAATATCTGACGGAAGGCCGCTGATCAAAATGTCATAAGGGCCTGGATGGGTCAGCGCGCACGGGGTCGGAAATCGTCAGGAACAGACCCGGCCGTCAGCGAACTCTTTAAGTTGGTCGGTCCCAACTGTCGACGTTGAAGGCTGTCCTGAGCCGACGCAGCTTGCGGTCAAGCTCCTCGCGCTCTGGCCCGTGGGGCGTATTCACGAGTTGAGCCTCGATGCGCGCCAGCTCGGCGGCAATCAATACTTTGAAGGGTGGCGCTCTTGTCGTCACGTCGGGGGCTGGGTGCTTATGCGTTAGCAGGTGATAGGTGAATGGGCCGGAGACGTCCGCTTTCCACGAGCCTACGGCATACCGGGCTGATACGTTCTACTTTGGTTTCGCCATCGAGCGGTAGTCCGGCGATCGCTGCAGCGGTAAGTCCCGGCTTTGCCCTCGGCTGAAGCATTCAGTCTCCGTGTATTTTGCGGCGCAATATGGTCAATAGGAGCAGAAATGCGGCCGGGACAGGCCGCAATTACCGAGGATGGGCGTGGTGGTGCAGGGCGCATACGCCAGTGGCAAGTAGTTTACCGCGCTTGACACGCTAAGGGGCTCGCTGAGAATTTCTCCGTATTTTCATGCTCTTGGACAATTTTCTTTGCCCGACGCATGGAGTGGCGGTGAAATTCACCTCAGGGCCGGAGCTGTTATGCAATGCAGTACGACCAGATAGACGCCCGCATTCTCGAGATCGTGCAACAGAACAACCGACTGACTTCCGAGGTGCTCGGCGAAATGGCGGGGCTCTCGGCCACCGCGTGCCAACGACGATTGAAGAGGCTCCGTGCGGAAAGAATCATCGAGGCCGATGTCTCGGTCGTTTCGCCGAAGGCCGTGGGACGGCCAATCCAAATGCTTGTGTTGGTTACAATGGAGCGGGAGCGTTCGGACATCATTGACAGGTTTAAGAAGGACATCAAATCGTCGGCTGAAGTCGTCAATGGCTTCTACGTCACCGGCGATGCTGACTTCATCTTATACGTTACCGCGCGTACCATGGAGGACTACGAGGAATTCACTAGACGCTTCTTCTATAAGAACCCGGACATCAAATGCTTCAAGACGATGGTTGTATTGGATCGGGTGAAAGCCGGCTTTGCTATTCCGGTTGAGCGACCTCCCAGCGATAGATTAAGCAATCGTTGATGGTGTCCTCGATCAAGCAGGTCAATTGGCAGCTGCTATCTCATTGCTCTCCTGGCAAACCCTCCACCTCACCGCGACGAGGGAGAGCACGGGATCATTTTGTACGAAACGAACGAATCTGAAGCCAGGATGACACATCTTGGTGGGCAGCGAGATGTTCGTACCTCACGTACCAATTTCGCCGGAGTATTCTTTCGCGAACAGGCTCTACATGAACCATGACGGTAGATGACACGTTCTCGCGACGCATTGGCAATGACAGAAGAGCGCGAACTGGAGCGTTGCAAGCAAGAGAACGCGCGCCTCAAGGAGTTGGTTGCAGCAGCTGCTGTCTGAAATTGTCTTGCACTACATAGAAGGTGCCGAAGATCTGAACTTTTGTGAGCCGATCGTGCAGATCCCGGTGCTGGTGCCGATGTCATAGAGATCCTCGATGATCTCCGCATCGTATTTGAGAGATTTGCCAAAATAGACAGCCGTCCCGGTGGGAGGCACATCGTTGCGAAGCGACGCGCGGTTTCGATCGCTATAAATCGTGACGTCAAATCCGGCATTGACGAGACCAAGTCCGGCCGTCGTTCCGGCTAGACCCGCTCCGATGATTGCGACTTTCCGCTTGTTGGACACTTGGCTCTCCTGATGGAACAATGGACTGGGAACGATCGGGGGCATGCCTCTCGGCACCGCGTCGAGCCACCAAACGAGCGCCCGCTAACTGGCGTGTTGTCGTGCGGAACGAACGCCAGCACTCCATGCATATGGAAGTGTCTCGCCATTCAACTCGTAAGCGCCGATTGCGCGGAGCTTGAAGATGGCGGGGTTGTGGGAAGCGATGGTCCGTGCGTTACGCCAGTGCCGGTCAATGGCCAGCTTGTCCGAGCTGAGCGAGGCGCCGCCCACTTCGAAAAGCGTGGTCACGGCGTCGAGCACGAGCTTGATGACGGTTACTTGCGCCTGCGCCGCCGCAAGTTCGGAGGCATCGAGCTGATGAGGGTCCTGGTGGCCGCCATCGAGCGTCCGCGCGAGCTCGTCGACAGCGGCGAGGACCGTTGCCCGCGCACCAAAGGCGGCGCTGAAGAGCTGACCGATGACCTGCTGTACCAGAGGATCGTTGCGTGGCAGGTCGGCGACGGCATGGGTGAATGTGCGGGTGCGCGCCTTGATCCAGTCGGTCGTATCCGCCGCGGCACGTTTCGCAATCCCTGCGAGCGTGGCGAGCAGGATCAGCTGAACGTGGGCCGTTCCAAACACCCGGCCTTCCGTTCCATAGCCGGGGCCGATGATCCGATCCGGGGTGACCGTGACATTCTTGAACTCCGCGGTGCCGCTTGCCGTGAGCCGCTGGCCGAAGCCGTCCCAGTCGTCCTCAACGCTGACGCCGGGCTGGCTGGTGTCGACAAGAATGGTAACTCGCTTGCCGTCCCGGTCGGCCGCGACAAGCAAATGATCGGCGTAGAGCGTGCCGGTCGTGTAATACTTCAGCCCGTTGAGACGTAGCGCGGCTCCTTCCGATGTGACGGCCGTCCGGTAGCGATCGACCGCACCAAGGCCCGGCTCGGTAACGGCGACACCGACGAGCGCGCCGTTCGCGATCGCTCCGAGCCACCGCGCCTTGACCGCCTCATCCTTGTGCAGCCGCAAGTCCTCCACCAGGTTGAAGTGCGCCCGTAACGCCTGCGGCAGGTTAGAATCTGCGGCCGCGAGCTCGATAAGCAGGTCGAACGTCTGGCGGAGCGTTGCGCCGAGCCCTCCGAACTCGATCGGCACACGCAGGGCTCCGAAGCCGGCCTCCTTCAACAGTCTGATTTCCTCGATCGGTAGCGCGCGGTTTCGCTCGCGCGCCACCGCACTTGCAGCGATCGTCTCAAAGATTGGAGCGAAGCGCCTGTGCAGGTCGTCGTCGCTGATGCTCGGTCTACCGGGATGAATGGTCATCGTGTTGCGTCCGCTCGTTCCGTGAGTCCATGAATGGACAGAATTTGTTGTCTTGAAGAATAATCAGCCCGCCCGCGAGAGCCAGACTGAATTTCTGTTCGGATGCAACACGATCGTTTGGATCTGCACGTCGCGCGAAGAAAAATCTGCCGCGTGAGCCTGCCGATCGATGTCGTCTGAAGTGACGCAAGGGTCGGCGAAAAGATTGCGATGCTCGCGATTGCATCGAGCACGAAAGGAGTCTTCTCCGTGATGCGCAGTTTGCGCGACGGATCGTGTCGAAGCGCGATCGAATCGAAGCAAGTTGCTATCGCACCTTGCATCGAGTGTGTCGCATGAGCCAAACCTGCGGCGCCTCGCCGGAAGCAGCCAGGGGCGAGTTTTTCATCTCGCGACGAGATGCGACGAAAGATGCGTGTCGAAAAAGATCGATAAACGCGATGGACGATTGATCTCGTCTTGTGGCGAGATGTTGCGCGAAAGAACCAACAGTGTCGCGTTGAGCGACGTGACGGAGATGTGTGAATGGCGCGACAGATCAGGTTCAATGCATTCGACATGAATTGTGTCGGCCATCAGTCTCCCGGTGTCTGGGCGCACCCGCGCGATCGCTCATACAAGTACAAGGATCTCGACTATTGGCAGGATCTGGGGCGAACGCTGGAGCGGGGGGTATTTGACGGCATCTTCATCGCCGACGTGATCGGCTACTATGACGTCTACAGGGGCTCTCTGTTCCATGCGCTTGAGCAAGCGGCGCAGATCCCCGTGAACGACCCCTTGCAGTTGGTGGCGCCCATCGCCCTCGCAACCGAACATCTTGGTATCGGCATCACGGCATCGACATCATTCGAGCATCCCTACACTTTCGCTCGCAGGCTCTCGACTGCGGATCATCACAGCAAGGGTCGCGTCGGCTGGAACATCGTGACCTCGTATCTGGAGAGTGGAGCAAAGAATATCGGCCAAGGCGGGCTGCGTCGTCACGATAATCGCTACGAGGTGGCGACGGAATATACCGAGGTGCTCTACAAGTTGCTCGAGGGGAGCTGGGAGGAGGGGGCCGTCCTGCGCGATGTCGGGAAGCGGGTATTCACCGATCCTTCGAAGGTGCACGAGATCGCGCACAAGGGAAAATACTTCGAGGTGCCGGGCTATCATCTTTGTGAACCGTCGCCGCAGCGGACGCCGGTGCTGTATCAGGCCGGTGCATCCGGTGCCGGCAAGGCCTTTGCTGCCGGGCACGCCGAATGCGTGTTTGTCGCCGCTCCGATCAAGCCGGTCCTGAAATCCTACGTCGCCGAGGTGCGGCGACTGGCATCTGAGGCCGGTCGGGATCCGCGCAAGATCCTGACTTACAATCTGGTCACGGTGATCGTCGACGAAACCGACGCAAAGGCGGAGGCAAAGTTCAAGGAGTATCAGCAATACGCCTCCTATGACGGCGCGCTGGTGTTCATGTCCGGCTGGAGCGGTATCGATTTCGGACAGTACGCGCCGACCGATCTGGTCAGGAAAGTCGAGACCAATGCGATCGTTTCCGTCGTCGATCATCTCGCCAGTGGCAGCAAGTCCTGGACCATCGAGGAGTTGGCGCGCTGGGGCGGCATCGGCGGGCTCGGCCCGGTGTTCGTCGGCTCGGCGTCGACGGTGGCCGATATCCTGCAGCAGTGGGTGGAGGAGACGGACGTCGACGGCTTCAATCTCGCTTACGCAGTGACCCCGGAGACTTTCGAGGACGTCGTCAATCTGCTGGTTCCGGAGCTGCAGAAGCGTGGCGTCTATCCGACCGGCTATCGTCCTGGCACTCTGCGGGAGAAGCTGTTCGGAGACGGCCCGTACCTGCCGGCGAGCCATCCGGCAGCAAGCTATCGCGACATCCAGGCGGTCAAGCGCCGCGAGCGCGAGGCGACCGGTTCGGCCGCGCGTCAGCCCGTCGAGGCGTGACGGGCAATGGCCGAACCGATTCTACAGCTGCGTGACGTCTCGCTGTCGTTCAAGGGGATCAAGGCGCTGAATGCGCTGAGCTTCAATGTGGAGCGAGGCGAGATCTGCGCGCTGATCGGTCCGAACGGGGCCGGCAAGAGCTCGCTGCTCAACATCATTAACGGGGTCTATCGGGCCGACGGTGGCAGCATCACCTTCAATGGTGAGCAGTTCGTCCGGATTCGCCCGGCACAAGCCGCGCATTTGGGCATTGGCCGGACCTTCCAGCACAATGCCCTGTTCCGGCATCTCAGCGTCCTCGACAACGTACTGGCCGGACTGATCCGGCATTGCCGCGCCAGCATTGTCGAGCACGCCTTCGGCATAGGCCGCGACCGGCGCGAGTCGCGCGAGTTCAACCGGCGGGTCGACGAGATCGTCGCCTTTCTGGACCTGACCAAGCATCGTGACCGGGTGGTCGCGACGCTTCCTTATGGCGTTCAGAAGCGGGTCGATCTCGCGCGGGCACTGGTCGGTGGCCCGAGCCTGCTGCTGCTGGACGAACCGATGGCCGGGATGAACCAGGACGAAAAGCACGAGATGAGCCGCTTCATCCTGGAGACCAACGCGAGCCTTGGCACCAGCATCGTGCTGATCGAGCACGACATGAGCGTGATGGGACTCTCGCATCACGTGGTCGTGCTCGATTATGGCCGCAAGGTCGGCGATGGCTCGCCGGAGGAGGTGCGTCGGAACCCGGACGTGGTCGCCGCCTATCTCGGCACGGCACATTGAGGTCCAGATGAGCTTCTTCGTCGAAACGCTGGTCGGCGGCCTGCTTGCGGGCGTCATGTACTCGCTGGTTGCGATTGGCTTTGTGCTGGTCTTCAAGGCGTCCGGCGTTTTCAATTTCGCACAAGGCTCGATGGTGCTGTGTGCGGCGCTCACCTTCGTGACCCTGCGCGACAAGGGCCTCGATTTCTGGCTGGCCGCGCTGATCACGCTTTCGGTCATGGTGGTGCTCGGGATCGCGGTGGAACGCGTCGTGTTGCGGCCGTTGGTCAACCGGCCGCAGATCACGCTGTTCATGGCGACGCTGGGCGTATCCTTCGTGATCGAGGGCGTCGCGCAGATCGCGATGGGGGCGAGCGTTCACGAGCTCGATCTCGGCATCGTCGATACCCCGATCGAGATCGGCGGGGTCCAGGTCAGCCAGTTCGACCTCGCGGCGGCGGGCACGGCCGGCATTCTCGTGATAGCGCTCTCGATCTTCTTCAACAAGACGCGCGTCGGGATCGCGCTGCGTGCGATCGCCGACGATCCTCAGGCCGCACTCTCGATCGGGATCCGGCTCCAGACGCTGTGGCAGATCGTGTGGGGCGTCGCGGGCTTCGTCTCGCTGGTTGCAGGTCTGCTGTGGGGCGCGCGCCAGGGCGTGCAGTTCGCACTCACCCTCGTCGTGCTCAAGGCGCTGCCGGTGCTCATCATCGGCGGATTTACCTCGATCGCGGGCGCGATTATCGGCGGGCTGATCGTCGGCGCAGGCGACAGCCTCGCTGAAATCTATCTCGGAAGCCTGCTGGGAGGCAGCGTATCGACCTGGTTCGCCTATGTGCTGGCGGTCGCCTTTCTTCTGGTTCGTCCGGCTGGCCTGTTCGGCGAAGCGCCGATCGAAAGGATTTGACGCATGTCTGCGATCGGCACCGACGCCATCGAAGGGTTCGGCACGACTGATAGCACCGCGCAGGCGACGCGGGACCGGCCGCGTGTCGGCGCGGCGGTGCTGCTGCTTGCGGTGCTGCTTGGTATTCCCCTGGTCGCCAACGACTACTGGCTCAATGCGGTCCTGATTCCGTTCCTGATCATGTCGCTCACCGCGCTGGGGCTGAACCTGCTGATGGGTTACGCCGGTCAGGCCTCGCTTGGCACCGGCGGGTTCATGTCGGTCGGCGCGTATGCGACATACAATCTGCTGCTGCGCCTGCCGGAGTTGCCGCTGCCGGTCAGCCTGCTGCTCGGCGGCATCATCTCCGGGCTCGTTGGGATCGTCGCGGGGCTGCCGAGCCTGCGGATCAAAGGCTTCTATCTCGTCGCATCGACGCTGGCGACGCAGTTTCTGCTCGAATGGTTGTTTAATCAGTATGGCTGGTTCTCGAACTATTCGACCTCGAGCTCGATCTCGGCGCCACGGCTTGCGATCTTCGGTCATGATCTCTCGAGCCCGACCGGTCGCTATTTCCTGACCCTTGTCACCGTCGTCGTCGTGACGGCCGTCGCGACGCGGCTGGTTCGCAGCCAGACCGGCCGGACCTGGATGGCGATCCGCGACATGGATACCGCGGCTGCGGTGATCGGCATTCCGGTATCCGCGGGAAAGCTGAAGGCGTTCTTTGTGAGCTCGCTGGTGATCGGAATCGCTGGTGCGCTATGGGCCTTTGCCTATCTTGGCACGGTCGATGCGCGCAGCTTCAACCTGGATCGTTCGTTCCAGGTGATGTTTGCGATCATCATCGGCGGCATGGGCAGCATCAGCGGCAACTATCTGGGCGCCGCCTTCATGATCTTGCTGCCGATCCTGCTCGATCATGTCGGAGGCACCGTGTTCGGTGGCGCGATCGATCCCGGGCAGCTTGAAAATCTTCAGAAGGCGTTGTTCGGCGCGCTGATCGTCTGGTTCCTGATCAAGGAGCCGAGAGGACTCGCAGCGTTGCTGTCGCGGGCATGGACGCAGCTGTCTTCGCGGCTCGGCCGCTAGAGCATGATCCGGAAAAGTGGAAACCGGTTTTCCCTCGCGACAAACGCGGAACGCGTTTGCGCGGAGATCATGCTCAAACAAAGAGATGAGATCGTAACGCGATTCCGTGGAATCACATCGCGATCTAGAGGCAACGCAACCATCATCCGTGGGTGTGAGCGACACGCACGGTCAAACCTGAATTCTGCATCAAATGGAGGGTAAGCAGATGTCTTTACGGAAGCAGAAGCGGATCATGAGCAGGGCGATCGGGCTGACAGCCCTCGTTCTGTCGGCGGCCATCGGTGCCACTGCGTCGGCGGAGGACGCAAAAACACAATACTTCCCGCTCGCGACATTTCGCGTCGGCGCCTACGCGTCGAGCGGCATTCCGGTCTGGGCCGGCGAGATCGATTATTTCCGCTACATCAACGAGGTCGAAGGCGGCATCAACGGCATCAAGCTGGTCTGGGACGAATGCGAGACCAATTGGGAGGTCGAGAAGGGCGTCGAATGCTATGAACGGGTGAAGGCGGGCAAGAACGGTTCGCCGGTGCCGATCTTCCTGCCGCATGGCGATCCGATCTCGAAGGCGCTGACCGAAAAATCGGTGGCCGACAAGATTCCGCTGGTGACGATCGCCTATGGTCGTACGGAGGCGATCGACGGGCGGGTGTTCCCCTACAGCTTCCCCGTCGTTTTCAGCTTCTGGAGCGAAGCCTCCTCGGCGGTCAATTTCATCGCGGAGAAGGTCGGCGGCAAGGACAAGCTGAAGGGCCTCAAGATCGCGACCGTCTATCACGACTCGCCCTATGGCAAGGAGACCCAGGTCCCGCTTGCCCATCTTGCCAAGACGTATGGCTTCGAGGACATCCAGATTCCGGTGCCGCATCCGGGCAATGAACAATCGGCGCAATGGGCCAAGATCCGCCAGCTCAAGCCTGACTGGGTGTTCTTGCGAGGCTGGGGCGTCATGACGCCGGTTGCGATCAAGACCGCCGCCAAGGTGGGCTTTCCGGTCGATCACATCATCGGTGGCATCTGGTCGGGCTCCGAGGAGGACGTTCGCCCCGCCGGCGCGGTAGGCAAGGGCTATCTCGCGATCACGCCATTCCCCGCCGGCGCGAATTTCGAGATCCACCAGAAGCTCAAGAAGTACATTCTCGACAAGGGTCTCAGCGATCTCAAGGACCCGAAGAGCTTCGGCTCGGTCTACTACAATTCCGGCGTGGACGAGGCGATCGTCGCGGTGGAGGCGATCCGGACCGCACAGGCGCATTTCGGCGTGCGGCCGATCAACGGCGAGGAAGCGCAGTGGGGCCTCGAACACCTCGACCTCTCCGAGAAGCGCCTTGCGGAAATCGGCGCCACCGGTCTTCAGCAGCCGCTGAAGCTCTCAGCAAAGGATCACGAGGGCGGTGGCGCCGGCAAGGTGCTGCAATGGGACGGCGAGAAGTGGAACGTGGTGTCCAACGGCTGGGTGAAATCCGACCGGGAGTTGCTGTTGCCGCTGATCTATGAGCGCGCCGCCGCCTACGCCAGGGAAAAGGGCATCACGCCGCGCGATGCAACCAACTGATGTTGCCCTGAAGGATCGCCGAAGGTATCGCCATGACCACGTCGAAGTTTCTCGAAGTCGATAACATCGAGGTCCTCTACAGTCAGGCGATCCTGGCCTTGCGCGGCGTCTCGCTCAGGGTCGAAGAGGGATCCATCGTTGCTCTTCTCGGCGCCAATGGCGCCGGGAAGACCACCACGCTGAAGGCAATCTCGAACCTGCTCGCGTCCGAGCGCGGTCACTTGAACCGTGGGTCCATCACGTGGCGCGGCGAGATCACCGGAAGGCTTGATCCCGCCGACCTTGTTGCCAGAGGCGTGGTCCAGGTTCTCGAGGGCCGTCACGTCTTTCCCCAGCTTACGGTCGAGGAGAATCTTCTCAGCGGCGGGTTCGTGCGCCGGCCGAGCCGCCGTGAACTCACCAACGACCTTGAACGCATCCTCAACTGGTTTCCAAGGCTCAAGCAGCGCCGTGGCGTGCGCTGCGGCCTGACCTCGGGCGGCGAGCAGCAGATGGTTGCGATCGGGCGTGCGATGATGACGCGCCCGACCCTCGTGCTGCTCGACGAGCCATCGATGGGCCTCGCGCCGATCATCGTGGAGGAGATTTTCCACATCATCCGCGATCTCAACAGGAATGAGGGCGTCAGCTTTCTGCTGGCCGAGCAGAACGCTCACCTCGTGCTTCAGTTTGCCGATCAGGGCTACGTGCTTGAGAACGGCAGGGTGGCCGCGTCAGGCACAGCGGCCGAGCTCGCCGGCCGGGACGATGTTGCCGAATTCTATCTGGGAGCCGCGGCCGCCGCGGAGCCAATCCAAACCCCGGTCGCATGAGCAGGAGCAGTCATGGCAATTCGTTTCGGATATTGGATGCCGCTCGGCAGCGGCGGCTTCGTCATCAGCAATGTGCCGCAGCGCACCGACTGGACGCTCGACTACAATGCTGCGCTCGCCCGCGAGGCTGAGGAGCTCGGCTTCGAATATGGCCTGGCACCGGCGCGCTTCATCGCGAGCCATGGTTGGGAGTTGCAGCAGGAGGCCATCACCTGCACGGCAGTGCTCTCCGCCCAGACCAGGCGGCTGAAGCTCATCAGCGCGATTCACACCGGCTTCTGGCACCCGGCCATGATCGCGAAGGTGGGGGCCACGATCGACGTCTATTCCAAGGGGCGGTTTGCGATCAACATCCTCACCGGCTGGTTCAAGGACGAGTTTCGCGCCTTCGGCGAGCCCTGGCTGGAACATGACGAACGGTACCGCCGCTCGGAAGAGTTCATCCAGGTGCTCAAGGGTCTCTGGACACAGGACCGTTTCACCTTCAAGGGCGACTTCTACAGCATCAACGACGCCTGGTTGAAGCCGAGGCCGATCTCGCAACCGCATCCGGAGATTTTCCAGGGCGGCAATTCCAAGGCCGCGCGCCGGATGGCCGCGAAATATTCGGATTGGTATTTTCTCAATGGCACCACGGTGGAGGGCGCCAAGCAGCAGATCGACGAGGTTCGCGCGCTCGCCAAGGCGGAAGGCCGCACCGTCAAGTTCGGGCTCAACGGCTTCGTTATCCAGCGGCCGACCGAGCGGGAAGCGCTCGAGCAGCTCGAAGCGATCATCGCCGGCGCCGCCCCCGAGATCGTGCAGGCCTTCGCCGACCAGGTGAAGCAGGCCGGCGCATCGACAGCCGAGAAGATCGGGATGTGGGCGGATTCGAGCCACGCCAATCTGGTCCAGCCCAATGACGGCTTCAAGACCCGTCTGTTCGGTCCCCCTGAGCTGATCGCAGAGCGCATTCGGGCCTATGAAGCGATCGGCGTCGACATGATCCTCTGCGCCTTCCTGAATTTCACCGACGAGTTGCCGGCGTTCGGCCGCGAGGTGATTCCGCTTTTGAACCCCGCCAAAGCCAACCGAACCCACGAGCCAGTGCCTGCCTGAGACGATTGCAAGATGTAAAAAAGGGATGATCTGCATATAAGCCAACCAAACGGGAGAGCGCGGCAAACTCGAACCACCGATCCCGTTAGTGATGCAACTCTGCCTGCTGGCTGGTTGGTGGATCTCGCAAACATGGAAACCGCACAGATTTTGCGTGGCACTCCGACCTGATCCCGAGGCACTTTAATCCCGCGATGACGCGCGATTCGCTACACCACCGCTTCACCGCCTGAGCGTGGTCCGCTGGCGGCGCACCGCTGCAAACGGCCAGTCAGCATATAGGTTGCCTCCAGACTCTGCCGGTGGCCAACCAGCTCCCTCGAAGAACAGCACCTGAACGCAGGATTTAACCGTCGACGAGCCGCTCATCGCATGAATCGGGATCAGAACATTCGCTAAATTAATGGTTCTTCATCAAATCGCATGGCGAGATGTACCGGATAAGGCTCAATGATGGCTGAAGGGAACTATAGGCAACGAGAGCGCATTATCATCGGCGATGGCACAGCATCTCAGGACGGTTTGTCGGCAGCGAGGAACGGGGGTTGCGTGCATAAGCCACGCACAAACAGGTCAATAGGCTCGCCGGGTTGATAGTCGCTTGGCTGCACCGCCCGGCCTTCCTCAGACCGGGGAGATTCGAGCAGTATCCTTCACGGCCCTGGCTGCGAAACGATATCGGCTTGCTCGACAAGATTGGACAATCGGCGACAGGTCGAGCTGACGAGATGAGACTGAGGTACGGTGGATGGTTTTAGCTGCGCCCGACAAATGGCTGACGGCTCTGGTCCAGTTACCGGTTCGGATAGTCATAAGTGTGATCCGCAATCGCATCTCGCCTTTTGCTCGGCCGGTAATGCGCATCGCGAGGCGGAAAGCTCCGCCGTTGCAACGATTAATTTCGTAACTGCGCTGCGAATCAATTCCAATGTAGCTCTTGCGCCCGCTCAATTGACTAGTCAACCAACACTGTCTTTGTGTGATCCGTATTGAAGGCCTGCCCGCACATGGCATGCATGATCCGTTCGTTCCTGAATGGCTTTGTTTGCAGCAATCGAATTATGGTACGTCGTTGCGAACGACTAAACCGCGTTTTTCCGCTCTAATTGTCCGCCTACAATCCCAACCACCAGCACGTACAGCCAGCCTTGGTAGAAATCAAACAGGTGTGAGTTGAAGATAGAACTCGTAATGTTCTGAACTACGGCGATAAAGCCGATCCATGCCAGGAAACCTCCGGTCCGCCTAATCATCCCTTCGCGAAATAGCCAGAGATGGGCTCCCCACATTCCAAACAGCATCGCGCAGCCAAGGAATCCCCATTGGATTGCGACGGCAAGCGTTTGATTGTGCGGATTGTCGACTACCAAGCCCGTCAGGCCGTCATGTCCTGCGGCGGCTGCGGCGAACAGACCTTTAGTCGAGCCGGTCCCATGCCCGATAAACGGTGCGGAACGCACAAAACCGATCGACTTGCGCCAAAACTCGAGGCGCTCGGCCCCTCCGGCTGGATATCCGTGATCGGTTGTCACAGCATTCGCTTGAAAGCTGCCTATTTCTTCAAGCAGACGCGTTGTCTTCGATTGCAGATTTAGTGATGTTGCCAACAATCCCGCCGTTAGCACGCAGGTCCCTACGAACAGCGCAAGCAGCAGCCATCCTCTAACGTAGCGCAGTGCAAGGAGTGCCAACATTATGGGTAAATAGATAAAAGCAGTGCGCGCAACGTTGACAAACGCGAGATTGGCAAGAAAGGCGACCGAAATTGCACAGAGAAGTGCCGCCTTGGTTTGTTGTCCAGTCCGTAGGGACTCAGCGGAACATCCGAGTAAGATAACCGCTATGAGAACGAATCCCTGACTTTGGTCGATATAGTTTTTAACTGGGACGCCTGGCTCTTTCGCTCCAATCAGATGGAAGAGGTCGGGCGAGAAGAACAACATAAATGAGAATGCGAGCAGCGCCAGATTGGATATGACATAGGTCCCGAAAACCCACTGCGCGCAACCGGTTCTCCGGAAATGAAAAGCGAACGGCAACACCCAAACCAACTTCAGAACCTTCTCGAGCGCATGCAATCGATCCGGCCATGACACATCATGGGTCCAGAAGGTCCCGATGGCAGCCATTCCGACGATCGCGATTGGAAGAGCGTAGGCGGGTCGCGAGACGTCCCCCAACATTTTTCTCGGACCGTACGTGATCAGCATCATGACCAGCACGGTGAGTGCGATGACGATCGTAACGGACGTGGACCAGGGGAGGGCCGCGGCCATGAGCATGATGGCCAAATCGATTGTACCCACTTGGGTGACGCGCAGTTGGGGCTCGTCCGTATCGCTCCAAACACAGAAAAGGAACCTGAGGGGGCCAAACGAGTTGGCGCTATCGGTAACTTTAGAACCACCAATCGGGCGTTCTGGGCGTTTGGGCATTTTTGGTCGCTGCACTCAACGATAGACGGGGATAGGCCAAAGTACTTGACCTCGTGGTGAGAGCTCTAGATCGAGCACACTGCGTCACCGCTTTTGCTTTCCCTTGCACCCGCCTATCACGGACCAAAGGACTCGTCGACCTTTCCGTCGGCCGTTGAGGCGATCGAGCGTCCGTTGCTTTTCACCATAGCGATTAAGTCACTTTGACCGTACTCCGAAATCGTCCAGCGAGACCTTGCGTTCCGGCAACGGAATTAGTGGCTTCCTATCACCGTCAACACAGTTGGTACGTAACGTACAAATAGTCGAGACTTGCCTTGATTACGAAGCTCGGCTGCATGCCGCGAGAGCAGTTTCCGATTACGTTGCGTCGTAACCAGCAGTGTCGAGATAATCTCGACATTCCTCGGTGAGAAGCGCGTGAGCGCGTTGGCGATTGCCTGCCAGAGATCGGACACTGTACGGGCTCCCGCGGCCCGCAATATCGCTTTCAATTTAGAGAGGGTCATTTGGATTGGGTTGAAGACGGACCATTTGGTACGCATTGAACAAATGTGTACCAGTTATACAACTCTCGCTCTGATCATGTAGTCGCAGCACCTAACCGTGCTGACTTCTTTCACGTCTTTCAATTACCTATGCCACAAATTGTGGAGGTCTAGCGCAGACTATCCACTTTGCAGTTGATACATGCGCCGCGATGAGCGGCTAGGAGGGCTGCCGCAGGCAAGGTCTGAAAAGTAGCATGCGAGTTGATCATTACTTTAGGAATTTTAGACGGGGGCAGCGAGTGGGGAATGCGATCTGTTTAATTGCAAGCAGCGAGGAGTTTCTTTTCAGACATTTTTCTCCTGCAATCGAAGCAGCAAAAACTACAACAGCAGAGGTCATTATCATCGTACCTGGGTCACGATCCGGCGATGGCAGACGGATCGATGGAGTGAGGACTATCCGAAGCCCCACGATCAGGGCTCAGAATTCGCCTCAATCGATCCTCGGCGAAGCGCTATGGTATGCGGCCACGCTACGCAAGGTGAAGCCATCCGTGGTCGTCGTCTATTCCCTGCGGATGTGCCTTATCATCACGCTCGTGCACTGGCTGTTTGCATCTTGCAAGTTCATTTTTGTCGTAACCGGCATAGGCCTTCTCGGAATCTCTCACACGATCAAAGCGCGACTAACGCGCCGGCTGGTCTTCGGGATATTGAGCCTAGCCTCCCGCAAGCGAACTCACTTCATTTTCGAGAACAGTTCGGACGCCTGGTTGACGGGGATTGCCATGCGCGGCCACAAGACATCTATATTTATGGGCGCGGGCGTTGATCCAGATGAATTTGCGATCACCGGACTTCCAACGAGACCACCATTCCGTTTCGCAACCGTTTCTCGCCTGATCTGGTCGAAGGGCATCGATATTGGCATTGATGCGATTTCATCGCTCGCTCAGGAGGGGTATCCAGTGGAACTGCACATATACGGCGTTCCAGATTCTGCTAACCCACAGCCGATTGATCCAGCGACGTGGAGTACGCTTGTCGGGATCCACTATCATGGCTTCTCCGATCAGGTCGCAACCGTTTGGCAAGAAGCTCACGCGGGCATCTTTACCAGCCGGGGCGGTGAAGGCCTTCCACGTGCGCTTCTGGAAGCGTCAGCCTGCGGCCGCACATCCATCGTCACGGCAGTCCCCGGATGTCGAGACTTCATCAGAAATGGCCTGGAGGGCTATGTTGTTCCCTGCGATTCAAGCCAGGCTCTAAAGGATGCGATTATCCGATTAATGAATTCTCCGGAGGACATTGTGAAATTTGGAGAGGCGGCGCGTGCTCGGGTCTGCGCCACTAGCACTAACGCAATCATTCAAGCGGAGTACGAAGAGTTGTTCCACTCTCTACTTGAAGGGGCACAAGTCACCAAGAGGTACGTGAACAACCAAAGCGCGACTGGTGGTCGTCGTGCCTTGTGTGCATCGAACGATGCCATGACCGTCGACTCAGACGATGTCGCCAATCTGAACTAAGGCACAAGCGACATCCATTCTCTAGAAATGACCGTGAGCTCAACAAGTGGCACGACAAGCGTCGGAATGCAAAGCTGGGCCATGCGTCGATTGGATCCTTGTGGCGAATATCGACCGATTGGTGCTGTTCAAATGATCATGGTAACGGGCGGAGCCGGGTACATTGGCTCTCACGTCTGCATCGCATTGCTCGACGCGGGGTTCGATGTTGTCGTTGTAGACAATCTGTCGAACAGCAAGCGCACTTCGTTGGATCGGGTTCAAGCGATTTGTGGAAGATCGCTTTCGTTCAGACGGATTGACATCCGGGACGAGGAGGCGATCTGTGCGACCCTAAAAGAGTTCGGCGTGACGGCCGTTTTGCATCTCGCGGGACTTAAGGCCGTCGGAGAGTCGAACGATAATCCCGTGGGCTATTACGACAACAACTTTGTCGGAACACTCCGGCTCGTGTCAGCGATGAAGAATGCCAACGTCAAGAAACTCATTTTCAGTTCGTCGGCTACGGTCTACGGAAATCCCGCTTATTTGCCGATCGACGAGAACCACTCCCTTGCCCCGACCAATCCGTATGGGCGGACGAAGTACTTCATCGAGGAAATGCTCAGAGACCTTCATCGGTCCGACAACGATTGGGCGATTGCGATCCTCCGCTATTTCAATCCCGTGGGGGCGCACGACAGCGGTCACATAGGTGAGGATCCATCCGGCGTGCCCAACAACTTGTTGCCGCTTGTGGCGCAGGTCGCCATTGGAAAGCGAGAGCGGCTGATCGTCTTGGGAAACGACTATCCAACACTCGATGGGACCGGAATTCGCGATTTCATCCATGTCGTCGACGTCGCATCAGGGCATCTGTGCGCGCTAAATCACCTAAACAATCCGGGCATTCTGACCGCAAATCTCGGTACCGGCACAGGCACCAGCGTGCTGCAGATCGTCCAAGCGTTTGAGGCTGTAAGCGGCGCTGCTGTGTCACATACGATCGGTGAGCGACGGCTCGGTGATGTTGCTGAATGCTATGCAGATCCGACACTCGCGGCCAATCTCCTCGGATGGAAATCAACAAAATCTCTTAGTCAAATGTGCGCCGACCATTGGCGATGGCAATTGCACAATCCGAATGGATATCAACCATCGTCACACCCCTCCGACGAACTTCATGCGCCGATTTAGCGACGTTTGGAAGCGTTAGTTTGTCCAAGTTTAAGCTCAGAAGCATCGACGTCTGGGACACGCTCCTCCGGCGCAGTTGTCACCCCGAAGCGATCAAGTTGCAGTTGGCCAGACATACGTCTCTCCGGCTTGGAGAGAGGCTGTCCAAGCCAACGGGAAGCCATTGGGAGCTCTACCGTGCGCGTTTGGACGTCGAGCGGGAGATCGCCTGCAGGTCTGCGGTGGCCGGCTTGGACGATGAGTACGAGTTGGTCCATGTGCTGCGGGAATGGCTCGGCAGGATTACGAAGGTCAAGGACGGCGTTGATGCCGAGAAGCTGGCGCACGACCTTGCGGAGTTCGAGCTGTCTTGTGAGCAGGAATGCTCGCAGGTCGATCCGGGCATCGTCAGCGTTCTGAGCGCATATCCAGCTGACGAGACGATATATCTTTCCGACTTCTATATGTCGTCGGAGATGCTGGCCCGCTTGCTTGGTTCCAAGGGGCTCGGGGTCTTAGTCCGAAACGGGGTCGTGTCCTGCGACGTGCGTAAGAACAAGCGCTCCGGCCGCTTATTCGATCACGTCCACAAATCTCATAACGTTGCCCCCGCGGAGCATGTCCATATCGGCGACAACGCATACTCGGACGTGGACGTTCCTCGGCGCCTCGGCATTACCGTGGTCCACTACTCTCCGGCGTGGGCTGCGGAGCTCCGGAACATCCACGAGATCGCCTTTGGCTCCCGCGAGGCGCTGTTCGAGCATTTGGCCGTCGGGACAGAGCAAGCTGCCCGCAAGCTCACAGCAACGGCGCCTGCGGCGCGCTCTGCTGCTTTCCGCGCAGGAGTCAGGGCAGCCCCCCTGTTCTTGGGCTTTTGCCACTACGTCGCCGAGCGCGCCGTTCGTGACAATGTCGATCGCCTCTATTTTCTCTCCCAAGAAGGAGATTTTCTGCACCGGGTCTTTTCTGAGACTTTTCCCAGAAAGACGTTGGCAGGAATGCCTATCCCCGATTCCAAGCAATTGGCAGTCAGCCGAATTTCGACCTTTTCGCCGTCGCTCTCGGGAGCCATCGAGCATGAGCATCTCAAGCTCGTCTGGAGCATGCACTGGCAACAACGGGTCTCGACGCTGTTTAGGGTCTGCGGGCTGGAAGCAGGGGAGTTCCTGGAATTGCTGGAGGCTCTCGATCTTTCGGAAGATGAGCTCGTCGTCCATCCAGAGAATGACCCTCGGATTCGTTGCTTGATTGAGGCGCCTGCGTTCCAGGAGGCCGCGTCACGTCAGTCCAGGAACCGGCGTGCACTTCTTGTTCGCTATCTGGCCCAAGAGGGGTTCGGTCGAGGAGGAAAGGTC
This sequence comes from Bradyrhizobium sp. USDA 3315, assembly GCF_054056795.1. Classification (NCBI taxonomy): domain Bacteria; kingdom Pseudomonadati; phylum Pseudomonadota; class Alphaproteobacteria; order Hyphomicrobiales; family Nitrobacteraceae; genus Bradyrhizobium; species Bradyrhizobium sp. USDA 3315. Next base: position 4,768,228 of record NZ_JBSRYP010000001.1, read on the forward strand.
GGATTGGTCGATGTTGGCTGGCGCGGGACGATTCAGGACAACCTCGCCCGTCTGTACCCCGATACAGAACTCGTTGGTTATTATCTGGGGCTTCGGCAATTTCTCAACCCTCAGCCTGCCAACGTCCAGAAACACGCATATGGCGTCGATGAACGGCGAGGGGACGGCATAGCGCTGCTGGACTCATTTGAGCCAATCGAGGTGATTTGCAGTTCGAGGAGCGGAAGTACAGAGGACTATCGGCAGGACGGCGACGTCGTGGTCCCCGTCAAATCAATTCATCCGAAGGCAGCCCTTGATGACTTTCCGCAAGACTTTCAGGACGGCGTCGTATTCGCGGCCGGGGAATGGGGCCCGATGTTGTCGCAATACGCCGTTTCGTCGGAGGAGATGCAAGAACTCGGCGTAAGACTGTGGATGCACCTTTCGCAATCACCCCCGGCCGGCCTGGTTCGATCATTTCTCGAGGTGCCTCAGCATGACGTATTTGGCTTTGGTGGACACTTCGATCGGGGTCGCGTGCCATCCCTCAAAGAGATGCTGTTTGGCGTCTTGAACAGAACGTATCGGAATGACGTCATTCTATATTTGAGACGAACGCAGTGGGAGCCGAGCATCGCGCAGCATCCTGGAATGTCGAGGCTGCATCGGATTATGGCCTCGATGTTGCTCCGTTTGGCGAAGTTCTACAAACGCGGAAACGTTGCGTATCAACGCGCCCGGCTGCGTCGAGGTCGCTGAATGTCGTCCAAATCGAAATGCGATGCGAGAGTCTGCATGAGAAATCGTTGCGGGGGACGACCCTTGTTAGTGACCGTCGCGTGAGGCGTTGATGATGACGAACCGTCTTCAGAGGGCCGCCACAGAATACAGGCGCCGCGAACGAGGCGAGATCCCTTTTCGGGACCTGGCCTGGTCTCTCTATACCTTTGTCTTGCATCTGGACGCAGCAATCGCCAGGTCGGGCGCCGACCATGTACTGTTCCTTTCTCGAGAGGGAAAGCCGCTCAAGGAGTTGTTTGACGCCCACAGGCTGTCATCGGCGGCACAGACCTCCCAAGTTGTCCGGACGTTCTACTGTCGTGTCTCTCGCAAGTCGACCTTCCTGCTCTCTTGTGGCCCCCTCGGGGAAGAGACATTTGCGAACCTATTCCGGCAATATCGAAGGATTTCCCTTGCTGCCTTCCTTAGGAGTCTTTCACTAGACGACAACATCGACGTGATTGCTGCGGACCTGCGGAAGTCCAGGGATGAGCTTGAGGAGACCGTGGATGATCTTCCTACTTCACCCGAGTTCGCTGCACTCGTGAAGTCCGAGCGGTTCGCTGAAATCTATGATGCTGCGCGATCAAAGGGGGTGGCAGCGTTCACCGAATATCTTTTCGACGCCTTTGGTGGACCACCTCCAAGGCGCTTGCACGTCGTGGACGTGGGATGGAAGGGAACCATTCAAGACAATCTCTTCTCATGTTTCGAACGCACGATGGGCGGTGTTCACATCACCGGTCACTACCTCGGGCTCGCGGCCCCAGGTCATGTCCACCCACGAAACGAGAAGCACGGTCTGCTGTTCTCCCATCGTGACCGTTCGACGCCCTCGTTTCCTGTTTTCAACGAGAATAGATCGCTCTTCGAAATTATGCTTCCCGCTGACCACGGCGCACCGAGCCGATATACCCTCGATACGGTCGGCAATTGCGCTATCGTATACGATGAATTCGTCGAACGGCAGTTGGTCGAAAGGATTATCTCTCCGGTTGCCCGGGAGATCATGTCGACCGTCGACCTCATCCGCGAATTGCATGCCGAGATGGGTCTCACGACAGCTGAAGTCATGGCGTTGACGCTTCATTTTCACAAGCGCCTGGTATTTCGTCCCACCGCGGCCGAGCTGGATTGGATAGGCTCGATTTGGCACTTCGAGAACTTCGGCGTGTTCGAGCAATCGAGGCTGATGGTGAAGGGGGACACGAATTTCATTGGACGCATTCGATTTACTTTGGATTTGATTCGACGCCGCAAGCTGACGGAAGGGGGCTTCTGGCCGTATCTGACGATACGACGACGCGCTGTCCCGGGAGCCGCATTTCTGTATGGCTGCTACAGAATGTGGCAGGCGCGTCTTCCCGGGAGCATTCTTGGATGAGGATCTGCTTCCTGGTCGGCTCGCTGGCCATCAGCGGCGGCACGTACGTCATCTTTCAGCACGCCGCACATCTGGTGGCGAGCGGCCATGATGTCCTGATAGCAGCTCAGGAACCATTCATCCCCGAAACAATCTCGTGGCATGATGCCGCAGGATCGCTGACGTGCGTCAGCCTTGAAGTGGCAAGCCAGCAAACGTTCGATCTGGTGATCGCGACTTGGTGGAAGACCGCCTTAGCGCTTCCGGGCTTCAATGCCGAGAGGTTCGGATACTTCGTACAATCGATCGAGTCCCGTTTCTATCCGGAAAGTGAGGGGCCACTGCGTCGCTTGGTCGATGCGACATATGGATTGCCCGTGAACTTCGTCACCGAAGCAGGATGGATTAAGGACAGTCTCGCATCGGACTGCGGACGAAAGGCTGCGCTCGTCCGCAACGGCATTCGAAAAGACATCTATTCCGAGGCTATATCGCCGATCGAGGAACGCTTAGACGACTCACCCCGAGTGCTCGTCGAAGGCCATTTCCGCGTTCCATTCAAGAACACTGCTCGTGCCGTTTCTCTGGCAAGAAGAGCGGGGGCGAAAGACATTTGGTTGCTGACCGGATCTCCTGTCCGGTGGATCCCGGGAGTTCGGCGCGTCTTCTCAAAAGTCCCGATCAACGTTGCGGCTCGGGTCTATCGATCATGCGACGTATTGGTGAAGCTGAGCACCGTAGAAGGGATGTTTGGCCCTCCTCTGGAGATGTTCCACTGCGGAGGGACTGCCGTTGTTCTGAACGTAACAGGACACGAGGAATACATACGCGACGACGAGAATGCGATCGTCGTTGCCGATCGAGACGAAGCGAAGGTTCGGGAGGCCATCACGAGGTTGATGCACGACAAGGACCTGTTGCACACGCTTAAAAGTGGCGCGAGGGAAACGGCGTTGCAGTGGCCCTCCTGGGCGGAGTCGTCGGCCCAGTTTGAACGATGGATAGCGTCGTTGAATGACGCCGAAAATACTGATCGTTCTGCAGTTGCGGATCAGGTGAAGGCTGCATTCGAGACGTACGAACGGGAAGAGAAGGAGCGCCTGGCGGCGGATCCATCGATCCAGAGGGGCTATTGGGTCAATAATTTGATGCGCCGCTTTCCTCGCAGCGCTCTCTTATACCTGGAAAATATCAACGCTATACTTGAAATGAGTTTGTTGTCCCGTCCTCTCCGATAAGTTAGGGCCCGAGTGACAGTCAGAGCGAGATCAAATGACCTTCGACCACGACATCAAGACGACCGTTCGCACCATCCCGGATTACCCGAAGAAGGGCATCCTGTTTCGCGATATCACGACGCTTCTCACGGATGCGAGGGCCTTCCGCCGGGCGGTCGATGAGCTGGTGCATCCTTGGGCCGGAGCCAAGGTCGACAAGATCGCGGGCATCGAGGCCCGCGGCTTCATCCTCGGCGGTGCGGTGGCGCATCAGCTCTCCGCCGGCTTCGTGCCGATCCGCAAGAAGGGCAAGCTGCCGCACACCACGGTGCGGATCGCCTACTCCTTGGAATACGGCATCGACGAGATGGAGATGCATGCCGACGCCGTGCAGCCTGGCGAACGCGTGATCCTGGTCGACGATCTGATCGCAACTGGCGGCACCGCGGAGGGCGCGGTGAAGCTGCTGCGCCAGATCGGCGCCAATGTGGTCGCCGCTTGCTTCGTCGTCGACCTGCCCGACCTTGGTGGTGCCGCAAAGCTGCGTGCGATGGACGTTCCGGTGCGCACGCTGATGGCGTTCGACGGGCATTGAGGCTTTTCTTGCTTCCCGCTCTGTCGGCATTGGAATGGGCCACGGCTGTTATTCGTTCCCACTCATTCCAGCTCGAAACACATCGAGCATCGTCAAGCAGCCTTTAGCTAACCTTGGAACTTGGATCGCTCGGGAAACGCGCTCGCAAGTGCAGCACGATCCGCGCTGAGCACGCCACGCTCGGTGATCAATCCGGTCACCAGCCGTGCCGGCGTGACGTCGAAGCCGAAATTGGCGACCGTCGAGCCGTCCGGAACCACGCGCACAGTCTCGATCCGTCCATCCGCCGTCCGCCCGGTAAGGTGCGTTACCTCGCTGGCCGCGCGCTGCTCGATCGGAATCTGCCTGACGCCATCGTCGATACGAAAGTCGATGGTCGGCGACGGCAGCGCAACATAGAACGGCACGCCGTTGTCGCGTGCCGCGAGCGCTTTCAGATAGGTCCCGATCTTGTTGCAGACGTCGCCATTGGCGGCGACGCGATCGGTGCCGACGATCGCAAGATCAACCATGCGATGCTGCATCAGATGGCCGCCGGTGTTGTCGGGGATCACGGTGTGCGGCACGCCGTGGTGGCCGAGTTCCCAGGCGGTGAGCGATGCCCCCTGATTGCGCGGCCGCGTCTCGTCGACCCAGACATGGACCGGAATGCCGCGGTCATGCGCCTGATAGATCGGTGATGTCGCCGTTCCACAATCCACGGTTGCAAGCCAGCCGGCATTGCAATGCGTCAGGACGTTCACCGGCTCGCCCGGCTTCTTGGTCGCCGCGATTGTCTCGATCAGGGTCAGGCCGTGGCGGCCGATATCGCGGTTGATCTCGACGTCCTCATCGGCGATCTCGCGCGCGCGGGCATAAGCCGCGTCGGCGCGGGCCGAAGCCGCAAGCGGCGCCAGGGCGCGCAGCATCTCGTCAACAGCCCATTTCAGATTGATCGCGGTCGGCCGGGTCGCCAGCAGCATTTTTCCCGCTCGGTCGAGTTCGGCGTCAGATGGGGCGGCGCGCATCGCGAGCGCCATGCCATAGGCGGCGGTTGCGCCGATCAGCGGCGCGCCACGGACCAGCATCGAGCGGATCGCCTCGCCGGCCTCGTCGGCAGTCGTAAGTTTGGCGACGATGAATTCATGCGGCAGCCGCCGCTGATCGATCGCGCCGACCGACCAGCCGTCGGGCTCGAGCCAGATACTGCGAAAATGTCGTCCGGCGACTTTCATGGCTGCAACACCCGTCCGGCGACAGCATCGAGCTTGGCAAGCAACTGCGGATCGCGGGCCGCGGGCGCCGTGATCAGCGCGGTGTCCAGCGCACGATCCGAACCGACCGGACACGGCTCGTGCTCGCGCGGGAAATCCCGAGCCAGACGCGCGACCAGCGCCTTGGCTTTCTCGGCATTCGAGTTCAGCACACGAATGATATCCTGCACCGTCACCGCATCATGCGCCGGATGCCAGCAGTCGAATCGGTGACCATCGCCACGCTAGCATAGCAGATCTCGGCCTCGCGGGCGAGCTTGGCTTCCGGCATGTTGGTCATGCCGATCACCGAATAGCCCTGCGCCTTGTAGGTCAGGCTTTCCGCGAGCGAGGAGAATTGCGGCCCTTCCATGCAGAGGTAGGTTCCGCCGCGAGCGAATGCGATGTCTTCGGCTTCGGCGGCGGCCGCCAGATGCTTCGCCAGCAAGGGTGATACCGGATGCGCCATCGACACATGCGCGACGCAGCCCTTGCCGAAGAACGAGCTCTCGCGCTTGTGCGTGCGATCGACGAACTGGTCCACGAAGACGAAAGTGCCGGGCGGCAGTTCCTCCTTGAACGAGCCGCACGCGGACAGCGCGACCAGATCGGTGACCCCGGCCCGCTTCAGCACGTCGATATTGCCGCGGTAGTTGATGTCGGACGGCGACAGCGCATGTCCCTGCCCGTGGCGCGGCAGGAACACGATCGGCAGTCCCGCCATCTCGCCGCGGCGGAGCGGCGCGGACGGTTCGCCCCAGGGGCTTGTGATCGCCTTCTCGCGGACGTTGTCCAGGCCGGGGAGGTCGTAGATCCCCGATCCACCGATGATCCCCAACACGGCTTTGGTCATGATCGCTCCTCATGGTCCCGCAACGGCGCTGGAGGGTTGCCCCAGCCCGACCGGGCATGTTGGGCATTCGCGATTTGTTTCGAGCCAAACCGCCTGCAAATCTGCTCCATTGGCTTGACCGAGCGTTCATGGTCCCCAGTTCGCCACTCAAGTCGCTGCAACTGATTGCGGTTGTCGATAGTAGCTCGCAACGACCTCTTCGTACGCCGGGCTTACGGACAGATAGATGCCCAGCTGCTTGGCTCTCTCTTTGGCCTTGAGTACGTTTGGCGCCAGAATGTCGGGATAGTGAATCAGATTTTCGGTCTTATCGACCGCCGCGTCACCGTCGATGAGGTGGATGAAGTTCACGAACCGAACGCCAAGATCGACCGCCAACTCGATGAAGGCAGGCATGTCCTGGACGTTGGTACGTTGTCCGACGTAATTGAAATAGATCTCTGGCCTGTTCAACCCGCGTCGTTTCTTCAACTCCTGGAAGCTGCGGATATTGGCCACCACGCGCTCGAAATTGCTCTTCAGCATGATGCCTTCGGCGACTTCCTTGGTCGCGCCATGCAGCGAGATTGTTATCATGTCCAATCCAGCGTCCAGCAGCCGATTGCCGAACGCCTCGTTCAAGGCCATCCCGTTCGACGTTATTGCCGTGAATGCTCCGTTCGAGTTGGCATGGGCGACGAGGTCAAAAATCTCCTTGTTGAGTAGCGGCTCGGCATAGGCTCCAACGAAGTGCGCCGTTTTCACGCGCGCGCCATCGGTGATCTTCTTGTATTCGGAGAGCGTAAGACGATAGTACGGATCGCGTTTTTTGCCTTGCACGTCGAACCGGAGGGCGGGCGGGCACATTGTGCAGGACACATTGCAGCGATTGAGCGTGTTGAAGTCCATGTAAATCGGCAGATCCGCCCCAGTCACCAACGGCTCCGGAGCCAGGCGCGCCTCTATCGGCTGTCCCGAGGTCCGCTGCTGCTCCGCAAAGGCCGCTTGCGCGGCAGCGCGGAGTTCTGCATCCATGGGAAGGGGATTGAGTCCCCGCGATGGGGCGGTTTCCCGATACTCTTCGTAGCGATCTGCACGGCGTCCAAGAAGGGCCAAGATCGATGGGGTGCGGGTGCCATTATGGCACGCATGCAGCGCCAGATGGATCTGCATCAGCCATGAGGGGCCATCGTGGCGATACTCGCATTTCTCGCAATAGGGCTTGAGCGCGTGTCCGGTAAGGAGACCGCGGCGGACGGCCTGATATCGCTCGCCCTGCCAGACGGACGCCAAGCCATCGGTCTGGCAATTCCCCATGTTGGTCTCGTCGTAGTAGGCGAAAATACTCGACGCCGAGCAGAGCCGGATGCTCCCATCTGGTTCCATGCTGGGATTGGAGAATGGCAGCATGCACATCTTGGTCCGGGCTTCGCCATCAGCGACCCGCGCCTTTTGCAATAATCCGTCAAAATATTGCGCGAAAGGTTTCGTGCGCTCCGACCAGTCCCAGGTCTTGACGTACTCCAAGCTTTCGCCGGACAGCCGGGCGAATAGTTCGCGATTGCCTACGAGTCGGCGGAGCGCCTCCTTCAGCGCTGAAATGGACCGTTCCGGCAGAATAAACTCTCTTTGAAGGGGGCCGAGCGCCTCAGGTACGATTCCAACATCAGTTGTCACCACCGGTACGCCGCAGGCCATCGCTTCGAGGACCGGATTCGGCGTGCCCTCGATCTTCGACGTACACACCAGCACGTCGATGCCCGCATAATAGTCGGGCATCTGCAGGTGTGGAATGAACCGTTCCTTGCGGTCGGCAAACTGCGTGACGAGGGGAAGCCCTTCACTCTGCAGTCCTTCAATAGCCGGTTTGAGAATGGTATTGACGCCCTTGAAGTCCTCAAGAGAAGAAGCCCAGCCGCTATGTCCCACCCAGCCTATCTTAACTGGACGATCTCCCATGTCACGGAACCGTTCCAGATTCCTTGGACCGAAGACGGTGAGGTCTACGCCATCCGGAAGAACTGCGTCCGGACGTGGGATGCTGCCGACATCCTCGTATATAAGTCGCAACCGTTCGGAAGAGACATAGTACCCTGAGGCAAGAACGTTGAAGATTTTCGCCCGGGCGGACATGTCCTCCGATGAAAGGAAAAGGTGGTCGTAGACGCTGATCGAGATGGTCTTGCTTTCGATGAAGCGACGCCGGAACTCGGGGTAAGTGAAGCCAATCCGACGCGCGTAGTCCTCGAGCAACGGCGTATCGATAATCGTAAGGAACTCTCGCCAAAAGATGTGGATGATGTCGAAGTCTTCGGCAGCAACGAGCGCAAGACCGAGGGCACTCGCGCCACCCTCTGCGTAAAACCCCGTCGAATTGTCCGCCAGCCACCGGCTGTGCTCGATTTCTCCTAATGTCGTAAGCGGAAAGATCTCGAACTCGTATCTATCAGACAAGTTTCGGACTAGTTGCCGTGAGATATTGGCGAACGCCCAGGAATCTGTGTCGGTCAGGAGCGCAACACGCGGCCGACGCGGCGCCGCCACCGCGGCGGACTTTTCTCCGTCCGCTGCAGAGCCGAGGTCGCCTGCAGGGAGCCACCCTTGTTTCTGCTCGTTCGTGCGCATCCAGCTTTCGACTTCGTCACCCCATATCTTGAAGCCCGTCTTGGTTTCAAGATAGCGGGCGGAGTCGTACAACGTCTTCCGCGAGAAGCGCGTGCGCTCGTAGTCGGCGTCGCCGGACGTCTCGGCTTTCGGGTGATCATGTACGAGAAACCGGAGCGCGCTTGTGCCGATCTTCATGCCTTCACGGAAGATGCGCAGCGAGAAATCGATGTCCTCGAAACCGATCAACATGTTGTCATCGAAGCCGCCGAGCCGCTGGAACGAAATGCGGTTGATGATCGAGGCTCCGCCGAACAGGAAAGTACTCAAGAAGGCCGTGTCGGTTGTGCCGTCCGCATCGGCCTCAACGCCGCTTCCCGGGACAATGATGGGATTGATTGTTAGGCGTGGACTCCCCCCCTGGATGACAGACTGTAGGCAGGCACCGTGCGAGAATAGTGTCTTCAAATCGGGATTGAGCAGCGGGAAACTCATGAAATGGCAGCCGAGCAGCGCCAACTCCCGTTGAATCTGCCGTATCGGATTGGAGACGAAGAATATGTCGTTGTCGACGCTGATCACCCAATCGGTGTGCGCGTTCTGCATGATGCGATTGCGGCCGCCCGCCACGCCGAAATTGTTTCCGAACTCGAGCAGACGATGGCGATACGGGAACTCGGCGAGATAGGCCTTCAACTGCTCAAGCTCTTCCAGGTTCGAGCCATTGTCGCCGATCAACACTTCTCCGGCAAAGTTCACAAGGTTCGTCGCAATCGACTTGAGGAGTTTGATCGAAAGGCCCGCTCGGTTTAGCGATAGAAAGGAAATTGTGAGATTATGCCCGTCCGTTCCGATGTTTGGCCCATAGCTTGATGGCGCAGCATCGCTCAGGACGGAGTGCCGCTCGTCGTAGAAATAACGGGTCGACCGGAGACCGGGTGAAATAATCGTCATCTGACTGCCATCCGCCTAGCCGTGATAGAATTCTTAAAATCTAAGCCGCTTTGCGACGCCGATAAGGTATGGCATCGCGGCCCTTGGGATCATGGGTTTCGCGCTGCGAGCTGCGCGACGAATGAGTCCCTTGGGCGTGCGTCGGGCGATGGCCTCAAGTTCACGTTCGAGGCTCGCGATTTGAGTTCTGCAGCTGTCCCGTTCCGATTGGGCGGAAGACACAATCTCACGCAATTGCCAGATGTCCGCTTCCAATTGTCGGGCATTATCCTCGAATTGCCGGGCGTTCGCTTCCAGTTGTCGGGCATTGTCCTCGGATTGCCGGGCGCTCGCTTCCAGTTGCCGGACGTTCTCCTCGAATTGCTGGGCCGACTCGTAACGCAACTCCGCTTCAGCGAGCCTAGTCGTTGCGACTTGCAATCGCTCCCCGACTATTTCCCATTCCCGCTGCAGCGCGACGTTCTTAATGCGATAGCGATCCCGCTCTACCTGAAGCTCTGCGATCTGATCCTGCAGTTGGCGCGCGGCCTCTGTGCGTTCCTGCAACTGCTCATCGACAATGTCACGATCAGCCCGGGCACTCTCGATCTGCTTCTCCAATCGACCGATATCCGCTTGATGTTGGGTCTGTGAAGTCGTTAGATTCGATGTTCTTTCCTGCAATGTCTCGCCGAGAAGCTCGATCTCGCGTTGTAAGGCCACGCTCTTTATGCGATAGCGATCGCGTTCAATCCGAAGCTCGCCAAGCTGTCCTTCCTGTTGGCGGATAGTCGTCTCCAGCTGCAAGCGCAGAGCAACAATATCCGAGTCTGCTTCCTTGGCCTTTTCGAGCCGTCCGCGAAGTTCATCGGCCCGTTGGTCCAACTCCGATTGAAGCATGCCAATCCGCTCTTCGGCTCCCATCAGCATCGCGTAATTGCTCATGGAGATCGGGAACGTCGCTGCCGACTGCGGTTGAGTAGCTTGAGCCCCCCATATACCGACGAAATAGCTGCACGTCTCGGGTCCAAGTTCCTCGTCCGACTTGGCCGGCACGATTGCAGCGTCCCCAGCTTCGGTTCTTTCGATCATCACAGCTTGTCCCAGCGAGGAATTCGAACGGGATGGCACACGTACCGTTCCGAACCCGATCATCGCGCTGCCGACCAGCCATTGTACGTTCGGTCCGAGCACCCTGGAGGTCAGGGCTTGAAATTCACCGATCGAATACTTTCGCTTGTGGAAGGGATTTCCGGAGGACGAGTCTGGATAATACCAGTGGTCATTGGGACAGGAGATGACGAAGATGGCGTTCGACGTGGCCACTTTCTTGAGGGCGATGAGAAACGCCTCCGGATTGTCCACGTGCTCGATGGTTTCGAGCGAGACGATGACGTCGAACTCTTCGGCGGAGAATTTCTCATCAATGCGAGTGGCGTCGAATTGATCAAAACTGATACCCGGCGCCGCGAATTGGGATTGCGCAGCCGTGACGGCTTCAGTGGATATATCAATCCCGTGCACGGAGGAGGCGCCCCAGGACTTCATGAAGAATGCGCCGTAACCTTCTCCACAGGCGACATCGAGAACGCGCTTGCCGACAACGTGTTGTTTGGCCAGCAGATAGCGCGCGACATGAATTGACGCCTCAATTGCACTGTATTGTGTTTCCGTTGAGAGGCTTAGCCTTTCCATCACGAGTCGGTACGCTCCATGGTTAGCGGCTCTTGTCGGCTTCGATGCTCTTCTTTGCGCTGCGTCTCTCGACCGACCGCGCCATCGATCGTCACGTCCCAAGTGCGATCCAGATCTACCAATCCAACGGATCGGAAGTTGTCGATAACTCGGAAGGGACAGACACCTTTTGCATCAGTATGAACGAGAACGCCACCATGGTCGTTGATGGCAACACGCCACATGTACTTTCCTGCCAACAGCGGCAAGTTCGGGAATGTGACGGTAACACATCCTTCCTTGCCACTCCGGTGTGAACTCATTCCCTCCATCAGAGTTGTGGATCCACAAACATACAGACCGTCATGCCGGTACAGATTGAATACGAAGCTGATTCCATCTACCTGGGCTTCGGTCGTGGCGCGGAAGCGCATCGTCAGCTTGACCGTATCGTGCGAGTGCATCGCCTCGACGGGCGTTCCGTCCTCGGTATGCAGCGAGACGTCGGTGATTTCGAACAGTTTCCCAGGCGGATGTCTAACTGGTTCGTCGGCCGCTCCGGATGCTTGAGAACCGATGCCGTCACCACCCTCCGGCGCTGACGTGGTAGACGGCGCCGCGCTCTGTGCGGAAATATCCTCAGAACTTTCAGAGACGACCGGATTCTCCGAAGGCTGGATATCCTCCAAGTACTGACCAGTGACCTCCGAGGCGGTACCGAACGCTATTAGTTGTCCGTTCTTGAGGTAGACAGCTCGGTCGCACATTGACCTCACGAGATATTGGTCATGCGCGACAAGCAGGATCGTACAACCTGCTTCCTTGATCTCATAGAAGCGGTTTAGACACTTTTGCTGGAATGGTGCGTCGCCGACGGCCAGGATTTCGTCGACGATAAGGATTTTCGGATCGACATGGATGGCCACCGCGAAGGCCAACCTGGCATACATGCCACTCGAATAGGTTTTTACAGGGCGCTCAATATAGGATCCGATGTCCGCGAAGCGGATGATATCATCGTACTTGCGCTCGATTTCCTCGCGGCCCATTCCGAGCAACTGGCCGTATACCATGATGTTGTCGTGCCCCGTGAACTCGGGGTTGAAGCCAGCACCGAGCTCGATGAGCGGAGCCACGCGGCCCTTGACCTGAACGTCGCCGTCCGATGGGGTTAGTGTTCCAGCCAAGATCTGCAACAACGTCGACTTGCCCGCACCATTCCGGCCTATGACGCCGACGGTTTCGCCTTCGGAAATTGCGAAGCTGATATTCTGAAGAACAGTGATTTCTTGATAGAATTGCCGATTTCGGCAGATCATCTGCTTGAGACGATCTACGGGGCGCGCGAACGAAAGATAGCGCTTCGTAACGTTCCGTACGCGAATTGCAGTGTCGGTGCCGTCGAGTGGGTTCGGCTTGACGTCAGACGACATCGGCAAACGCCTTCTTCGTACGCATAAAGCCCCAGTAACCGAGCTGCGCTACGGCCGCGGTCGCCGCATAAAGCAACAGAAGCGGAAGAAAGGAGGGCGATTGATGGTCAAAGATGGCCGACCTGGTCATTTCGATAATTTGCGTCAGCGGGTTGAGTGCGATGACGGCGCGGAACGTTGGCGGCACGGCCGAAAGCGGGTAGAAAATCGGTGATAGGAACGTGAGCAATGAGACGAGCACCCCGACCAACTGGCGCAGGTCACGAAGGAACACCCCCAGGGAGGCGAGAGCCCACCCCAGGCCAGCCGTCAACAAGACAAGCGGAAGCAAGATAATCGGCACCCAGAAGATTGCCGCTGGTGGCAGTCCAACAATAATAAAGTGGCCAAGCAGGAAAACTCCAAACGACACGATAGCTGCAAACAACGCCACGGTGATCGCAATCGGAACCAGGGCTTCCAGCGGAAAAACCACCTTCTTTACGTAAGCTGGGTTTTCCAGGACCAAGCCCGGCGCGCGATTGAGCAACTCCGCAGCGAACTGAAAGACGATGAGTCCGATGAAAACGCGAAGGACGAAATCAGAATAGCGTCCGGTCGCCCCGGGCCAGCTCATCGTGAAAATTTGGCTGAAGACGAACGAGTAGATCAGGAGCATCAGGAGCGGCACTACGACGTAGTGACCAAGTCCGAGATAGGTACCCACGATGCGCGAGCGGATTTCCCGATCAGCAAGTAACTTGATAGTCGCGCGCGAATAACGGTCGAAGAGAAAATCGTAAAACATCGAATGATCGCAGAGCCATTTCTACTGCCCGTCCTTCTTGCTCGGCACCAATAGTGTTGCCATCGCCGAAGAAGGATGCTCGCCTGGAGGGAGGCCGACTTCCTTGCCAATGCCCAATACGAGCCACAGAGTTACTGTCATACTTATCAGAAGCTGTCTAGGCGACACAGCTCTTTCCCTCCAGCCGCGCAAATGCGCAGCCCGTCGAACATTGGATTCGATGGACACAATGCGTGTCGCCTCCATTTGCTCGGCAAGACGGGTTGGTTTTTGAGACCTAGTAATCGGTAATGGCGTCGGGCCATGACAGGACGACACGGGCATCTTGCTTCATTAGCATGCTGTTGCAGAAGGCGCACAGGTTCGTACGTAACGTACAAAGTTTTTGCGGAGAGCTCGAGCGCTTCGCCAATGACCGCCGTAGGCGGCTGGCGCGCGCTAATTCGATTCATGAAGTTTTGCACAGTCAATTCCCCGACGAGTTGCGCCCCGCCTCAGGAGCGACGGAAGCTTCATACGAACCTTCGTGATGGCCGCACTCGTCGCGCCATGGCGACATCCGCTGCTTCCTCAGTTCACCCTTCGCCAACTCGCTTCGCAACAGCGGGCGATATCGTCGGGAAGATCGATGGCCGACAACGCAATTAAAGGGCCGAAGTGCGGCCTCGGCCGGCAACGTGCTGTTCTTCTCCCTCAAGCGCACCTCCGCGCATGAGGGATTCTGTGCCTGCGTGCGTCCAAATGTTGACGCACAGATCACCAAACAAAGGGAGGTCAATCTCCCAAAGTCCCTCATCATCAATTTCTCCGCACTCATTCCCTTGAACGCACCTTTTTGAGCAGTGGCCTTGCCGGCAGCATCCACGACCCTAACCGACGGTAATCATCGGACGGCTGGATTGCGGGGTCACCTCCCATTTGGGGCATAGTAGCGCCGTAGGGCGCCGCGGCCTTGGACGCAGTCTTATCAGCGGCGGGAGAGTGCTGCGGCATCTTCGATGCCCCGGCCTGGCGCCACTTCAAGACCCCGCAGGAAAACAAAGCGGGAGGTGACTGGGATTTCCGCATCGGGCAGACCGTCTTGACCAATGAGGAGTAGTCCGGCTCCGCCATTCGCTACGTTCAGAATGACCGGCGCGCCGCTCCAGGTCTTGATTGGCTCCATTCCAATAATGAGAAATTCGCCCATGGGCTGTTCAAAATATTGCAGCCTCAACTGCGGAGCCACCTCTGCTGTCGCGAGTTCGAAGCCTAGCTGGCGCGCGCGAGCATAAAGTGCCGCTAACCGCACGGTATCAGTATCAAAGCCGAGTTCTTCCGGCGATACCGCAAAGAGCTCGATGGTTCCTTTCGTGGTGCTTACAGTGAAGGTCGGTCGAGCGAGGATCTCGCCGGCTAGACCGCCAACATTGCAGCCGACGGCATCAAGCGCCTCTCGAAGGGACAAAGGACTAGCAAAAGTCCCCAGGGTAATTTTCTTCCAAACCGCGGCGTCGGCGGCAGATCTGATTAAGCCTCGATGCACCGGAGTAGGGGGCGGCGCCTGCTTGGGCTTCAACTGGTTGCGCAAGACGTCTTGTGCGGTGCATTGGGCACTAGCTTGGTCACCGACGGGACGATGAGCGTAGCGCAGATCGTCGCAACGGCGGCATGATAGCTACAGTGCCGTTGTGTGACAAACGAAAGCCACGCATAAAACGTTACTCTCTTACTCAAGATGCTGATCCACGCAAAGTCCTTTAGCGTATGCTGCGGCATCGCTTCAGCAATCAAATGAAGGCCTCTTAGTAAATGAAAGTGGTGTTGGAATCGCATTAGCCGCCGCCGCGCCCTCAGACCGTGCGGTTATGGAATACGGCTCTTGTGCTATTCGAGTCAGCTACCTGAATTCTGAGGTTCTGAATTTGTCGCGGAGACTAAATCAACGCATCACAAGCATAAACATAGCTGGAATGGAGAACTATGAAAGCAATAGTTCCGTCCGCTTCGGACGGAGCCTCGTCGCCGCTCTTTACAATCGAGTGACGTTCTTTTGAGTCGCGCAGTCGCGCGTCTAACCGGACCCCGGCGTCACCAACGGCGGTTGCCATCGCACGGATCAGCTAAGCAATTACCCGCAGAACGATCGACAGCCGGAATGGCCCAGCCGAAAGGCTGCCGATTGACATTCACGCAATCTGCGAGAGTCGGAGCGCGTCGATCACTATCTATGACACATGACTCATATGGTCCGCGCGATGATGTCCGGGGGCGGCGCATGCGCGCTTGGATTGGTTATGTGGATTGTCGGTTTCGGCGTCCGCGTTGGCGCAGAACGCGCCTTCGGCTGAGGCGCGGCTGAAAGATCTGAGTATTACTAGCTGCCGGACGTGTCACCGCCGGTCGGCCAATTACGTCGACGCCGTTCGGGTCAGTAACTTGCTATTCCTCGCGGGAAACACAGCGGGTGCTAATTGGAAGTACAAAGGCAAGGTGGGTAAGTATCTAACTGTGCAAGAAGGCTATGACACGGCGCGTCAGGTCGGGTTGATCATGTTGGCGAAGGTGCGCGTCGCAATTGGTCGCCTCGATCGCGTGAAGCGCGTGGTCAAGTTCTTTGGAATGGTCAATTCGGCTGAAGGTTTTGGTGACCAGCCGAAAGTAATCAATGGATTTTCAGATTTGATGGTAGAGGTCTTCGAAGAGGCGTTTGGGAAACACTCGCGATCGGCTGTCGGGATGGCAGGACTTCCGTCCAATAGCGCTGTGGAAGTTGAGATGGTCGTCGAGGTAGCCGAATGATCGGCAAACAGCCTCAAAGCCATTGCGACCGTCACTGTCAGTTTGGCGGCTATCGATTTGATGAGTTGAGCCAATCGCTGCGGCGCGCATTTTAGTTCATGCTGTACGCATCGCCCCTGTATGATACAGTTGGAGCACGCCCAAGGGGCGCATGCACAGTTGGTCTGTTGCGTACAAACGTTCGCGCCGATAGCTGCGCGTCATCTGTCAATACTACCGAGCCCAGTTGTTTGAGAAACTCTCTTTTCGAGAAAATTCTGCACCATTTGAAACAATGACTTTCTCGCAAGATTGAGATAACGTCGGATCTCCCGTTACACATCGGGCCGGCTCCCGCGAGGGGCAAGAGACGAAGCCGTCCACTTAGGCGGCCAGAATTGTCCCACCTCTGGCTCCAGATATTTCGGAGTCCACATCTACTCAGCTGTTTTGCCGGGGCTCTGTACCGGCAGGTATTGCATTGAGCGGCGTATTTTAGGAGGTCATTCATGCTAACACGTAGAGGTTTCGCCGGAATCGCATCTTGCGCGATTTGCGGACTTGGTGGATTCATGGCGAGCGATGCTTCCGCGCAGGGCACTCAATCAGCGTCGTCGTCGGGTGGTGTTATGCGCAAGATCTTGTCGCAGATTGACGGCCCCGTCCCGGGCTACACGACCATAGTAATGGACGTTACCATAGAGCCGGGTGTGGCGGTCGCACGCCACACCCATCCGGGGATCGAGTCGAGCTACGTCATGGAAGGTGATGGCAGGGAGCTTCTGGTCGACGGGCAGCCGATGCGCATAATCAAAGCTGGCGACGCATTCCAGATTCCGCCCGAGACGCCGCACGCCGGCGGCAAACCCTCGGAGACCAAAACCAGGCTTTTGATCAATTACATCGTGGAGAAAGGCAAACCGCTCGTGAAGCCGGTCTGATGGGCTGATAGGACGCGACGAGGATACATGGCATGGCTGGCCTCGCCAGCCATGCCATGGTGCAGGGAAGTCTCAAGTGGCTGGTCGCACCACACAGTCTTTTCAACGTCTTAAGGGTATCGATCCGTTCCTAAAGCAAAAGAACGCTAATCGCCCCGTTCTTACTGTCAAAGTCGTTCTATTCTTTGTGAGCGGAGACGAGCAATATCAGTCAGTTAATCGCCTCGTTCTTGTTTTGTTAGCATAAACACGCCGACCTTTCACGGTTCACTGGTCGACGCCGAGTATGCGGAGAAGTATCCCGAGATCGTCGTCGCTTATCTTCGCGCCGCCCTTGAGGCGGATCGCGTGATCGCGGAAGAGCCCGAGACGTACAGCGAATTGATCGGCAAAGTGACCGGCATCGAGACGGAGGTCGTCTATCTGTTTCACGGTCCGCTCGGCCTGCAAACCCGTGATGTGACCTGGAAGCCCGAGTACCGCCAAGCGGTTGCGGCCTCGATCAAGACGCTGAAATATCTGAAGCGCGCCGACGCCGATCTCGACATCAACCAGTTCGTGACCGACAAATTCATCCGTACGGCGCTTTCCCAGGCCGGCCGCGACTACGACGCCCAGTTCACGAATTACGCGCAGCTTCCTCTCAAGGCAAAGGATGCAGCGACCGGAGTGGATATCGCGGAGTTCAGCCGAGTTGCGCAGATCTGGGTCAAGGGCGAGTCTCATGTCCGTCATTACGGATCGCCGGAAAATGCCTTGAAGGCGCTTGCGGTGCTGGAGAAGGAGGGCAAGGCGATCCGTGTGGTCTATGCCCAGGATCGCGAGAGCGGCATCAAGCTGTTCGCGAGCCAGGCGTGGTTCGTGCACTCGCCGAAAGGCGAGCTTAATGCCTTCCTGCTAAAGGACGGTGCCGAGAAATGGGCGAGAGAGCACGGCGGCCAAGTGCTCGACTACGCCGGCGCGCGCGAAGCGCTTGTCGCGAGCCGGTGAGTGATGGCGTCAGCACAGGCAGGCGATCGGTTGGTCGGGGTGCGGTGGCTGCTTCGCGGCTGCTCCATTCTCACCTGCGTCGCACTCTGGCAGGTCGCTTCTTCGCTGCATCTGCAACTCGGGGTCGTGACGTTTCGCAATGTGCCTCCGCCCACCGAGGTTGCGCAGTCGGCCGTTGTCCTGGTGAAGTCACCGAAGCTCCTGGCACATGTCACGAGCAGCCTCTGGCGAGTGTTCGCGGGATATGGTGCGGCAGTGCTGATCGGAGTAGCCTGCGGCTTCGCGATCGGTTGCTCGCGGACGGCGAGTGATTTACTGCTGCCGCCGCTCGAGTTGCTGCGGCCGATTCCAGCGGTCGCCTGGATACCGCTGTCGATCCTTACCTTCCCGTCGTCCGAATTGTCGATGATTTTCATTACCTTCATCGGCGCGCTGTTCCCAATCATCCTGAACACCGTGCATGGCGTGGCCAATATCGACCGCAGGCTCATTGCCTCCGCACGCAGCCTGGGCGGCACATCGCGGGCAATCCTGCGCGAAATCGTGCTGCCGGGCGCGGCGCCAAGCATCGTCACCGGTCTCGCCATTGGGATGGGCACGTCCTGGTTCTGCCTCGTCACCGCGGAGATGATCTCCGGCCAGTTCGGGATCGGTTATTACACGTGGGAAGCCTATACGCTGCAAAACTATGCCGACATCATCGTCGGCATGCTGGTTATCGGCCTGCTCGGATTAGGCAGCAGCTTTCTGGTGACGACGCTGGGACAGTCCTTGATGCCGTGGCGGCGGCTGACGGTCGCGCGATGAACATCAGGGTTTCCGACGTTTCGACGCGGGCAGTCGGGCGGATTGACGTCGCGCACGTAGCAATCTCACTCGGTGAGGGGGCAGATGCCTTCGAAGCCGTCAGAGATCTCCACTTCACGATCGACCCAGGCGAACTGGTCTGCATTCTCGGTCCGTCCGGTTGCGGCAAGTCGACATTGCTCGGCGCACTTGCCGGTCATCTCCAGGTCACGCAGGGCCAGTTGACCGTGGACGATCGCCCGGTCCGGGATCCAAGTCCGGACCGGGGAATCGTGTTTCAGCAGCACACCCTGTTCCCGTGGAAACGGGTCCGCGACAATGTCTTGTTCGGACCGAAAATGCGCGGAATCGGCAAGGCCGCGCGGCGCCGTGCCGCGGACGAGATCCTCAGGCTGGTAGGCCTTGAAGGCTTCGAGCACTTCTATCCTGCTCAACTTTCCGGCGGCGTGCAGCAGCGGGTCGAGATCGCGCGGGTCCTGATCAACCAGCCACGGATCCTGTTGATGGACGAGCCGTTCGGTGCGCTGGACGCGCAGACCCGCAGCGTGGCGCAGGAGGTGTTGCTCGACATCTGGACCAAAATTCCAACGACTACCGTGTTCGTCACGCACGATATCGAGGAAGCGCTGTTTCTGGCTGATCGGATCATCGTCATGAGCGCGAGACCAGGACGGACGATCGACGACATCTGCGTGCCATTTGGCCGGCCGCGGAACTCTGAGCTTGTTACTGAGAGCGAGTTCGTTCATCTGAAACGTCACGTGCTCAATCTCCTACGGCGCCCGGACAACGCGGCGGCGCTGCCACGTTTAAGCCCACTCGGGATGGCAGGCTAGCTCTCGTCAGGAAGAGGAGAGGGTGGAACGGAGCTTTGAGGTTCTCTGGGACTTGCTTGCGCTGAATACTTTCTACAAGACAACGCTGGCGTGGCGTGCGCCGCACGGTCGTCCATAGGCTGAGGATTGCTAAAGTTGATCGGCGCCAACCGGGAGAGTTTGAGGTTCCGGCGGTCGCGAAGCGCCATTGCCGGAATGCCGGTCACCCTGTAAACGGGACCGGCATCGCTGCCGGCCGCGCCCTGCGAGGCCTGCGAGGCGGCGGGGCCTGTAGCTCAACGGTTAGAGCCGGCCGCTCATAACGGTCTGGTTCCTGGTTCGAATCCAGGCGGGCCCACCACGTCGTCGTTTACTACTACTACTACTACTACTACTACTACCCGCCGCCGATCCTCTGCCACAGCCAACGCGCCACTGCGGCGGGCGAGGAGTTCGCATTGCTGCCACTGGCGCGCAAATTGGCTTCGCGCATCGTCGCGATCTCGATCAGGCCAAGCAGCGGCTTCAGGGCAGCCTGCAATGCCGCATCATGCGCGCGCCGCGGTGCCAGCAGCAGGACTGCATCATAGGGCGGGATCGCATGCTCGGGATCGGCCAGCGTCACCAGGTCGTATTCCTTGATCCGCCCCTCGCTGGTATAGCCCGCGATGACGTCGACGTCGCCACTGCCGCATACATGAAATCCGGCTGCATCTGTCGTTGCGTGCGGAATGAGAGTCCGTAAGCCTTGTGCAGGGCAGCCCATTCCGGGCGCGAGAAGAACTCGTAGTCGCCCGCAATCGACAGCGTCGCCGCGTGCGCAGCCAGGTCGGCGATCGAATGAATGCCAAGTGCATCGGCGCGCTGCCGAGGCATCACCAGCGCATAAGCGTTCTCGAAACCCAGCGCGCCGAGCAGGGTGATGTCCTGCTTTGCCAGGATCTCCGTCAAATCGGCGAGCAATGTTTCGCGCGGCGGCATATCGGTGCGGTGAAACTGGTTGACCCACAGCGTTCCGGAATAATCCACATAGACGTCGATGTTGTTGGCCGCGAGTGCCTGGAAAATCACGCTGGAGCCGAGAGCCTCGCGCGTCGAGGCCTGCAATCCCGCCGCCTGCAGCCGCTGCTGGATCAGCGCGGAGAGCACATATTGCTCGGCAAATGTTTTGGCGCCGACGACGTAGGTCGATGGCGCCCGTGCCATCGAAGGGATCAGTGTGGCCGCGACCAGTGCGGCGATCCCGACGCTGCCGAGCATGGTGCGGAGGCGTTTGCGCTCGCGCAACCCGCGCTCGATCAGCGCTAAAAGTTGATCGACCGCGAGCGCCAGCAGCGCCGAGGCGACGCAGCCGAACAGCACGAGCACCCAGTTCTGGGTTTGCAATCCGGCGAAGATGTAGTTGCCGAGGCTGGTCTGCCCGATCGGGGTCGATAATGTCGCGGTCCCGATCACCCATACCGCCGCGGTGCGGATGCCGGCCATCATCACCGGCAGCGCCAATGGCAATTCCACCGTGAACAGCGATTGCCGCGGCGTCATGCCCACCCCTTGCGCCGCCTCAAGCAGCGCGGGATCGACGCCATTCAGTCCTGTGATGGTGTTGCGCAGCACCGGCAGCATGGAATAAAGCGCCAGCGCCAGCATGGCGGGCAAGAATCCGAACGCGGAGAAGTCGAAGGCGAACCAACGAAGCGTCAACGACGCAATGACAAGCAGAAGCGGGTAGAACAGCGCGAGCAGCGCCAGCCCCGGCACGGTCTGGACGACGCTGGCGAGGCCCAACAGGATGCCGCGGATCACGGCATGGTTGCGCGCAAGGATCGCGAGCGGCAGGCTGATCACGAGCCCGAGCGCGAGTGCCGCCAGGCTGACCTGAACATGGCTGCCAAGATAGTCCGGCAAGTGCGCCGCTGCGTCGCGCAATCGAGGGTCGGACAGGAAACTCATTCCGTGCTTGCTCCCGGGAGCAGGGCGTTCAGCCGTTCGGCTTGGCGCCTCGGCGTGCGCAACAGCTCCGCCACATAGGGGTCGTTGTTGTTTGCTAGCTCGGCTGCCTGGCCTTGCGCCACAACCCGTCCGGCCCGCATCACCGCGATGCGATCGGCAAGCAGCAAGGCCTCCGTCATGTCGTGGGTGACCATTACTGTGGTCAAGCCGAGCTTGCGATGCAGGGCGCGGTAATCCTCGCCGAGGGTATCGCGGGTAAGCGGATCGAGCGCTCCGAAGGGTTCGTCCATGAGCATGATGCGGGGACGGGCGGCGAGCGCTCGCGCCACGCCTACACGCTGCTGCTGCCCTCCCGATAGTTCATGCGGAAGGCGATCGCGATGGAGGGAGCGATCGAGCCGCACCAGGTCGAGGAGCTCATCGACGCGCGCGGCGATCTCGGCGGCGGGCCAGCCAAGCAGTCTCGGCGTGATTGCGATGTTGTCGACGACGCACATGTGCGGAAACAACCCGCCGCTCTGGAACACGTAGCCCATGCGCCGGCGCAAGCGCACCGGATCGACGTCGCGCACGTCCTCGCCCTCCACCATGACGCGGCCGCTGTCAGGGTCGAGCAGGCGGTTGGTGAGCCGCAGTAGGGTGGATTTGCCGGAGCCGGAGGCGCCCACGATCGCCAGGAGTTCCCCCGCGGCTATATCGAGCGAGACATCGTCGACGGCTGCCACGCGCTCTGCGCCACGACCGTTGGCAAAGCTCTTCCCGACTTGGGCGTAGGCGATCAGCGGTGCGAGTGCCATGGTTGGACTGGACCAGTGCGCGCGTGTTCCGAATCCGAACTTCGCTTCATTCTGCGGTGGGTAGGTTAGCGAACTTCGGATTCGAAGGACACTAGCAAGTCTATGCGACACGCCGCCGCTCGCCGCTCGCCGCTCGCCGCATAGTGCGTTGGGACTACGAATACGACAATGGCGTCGCGAGCGCTCCGGTACGAAACGTACCGTTAAGCTTCTTGCCGGAAGGGTGGGCTCGTTCGTCCATGCCGTACAAAGTTTGCGCGGAGATCGGGAGCAATCGATCGCCGCAAAGTGCTCCAAGTAGTGTAACCGTCAATAGAACGGATTGATCTGAGTGGGCGGTTCTCTGGGCCTCTTTCTGTTGCTAGAGCCAAGGAGTGGCACAGGTCCTTCCACGCTGGCGAAGTACTGCGCCAGGCCGCTGTGTTGGCCGCGGCGCGGAAGATCAACGTCACCTTCCGGATCGATGACGCCAAGCTCCACGTCACCATCGACCCCGAGGCTTTGCCGGATCATCCGGAACGGCGGCGGCCGGCGGTTCGCATGAAAACGCGGGCTGTCGGTCTCGATTTCAATCCTGGTTGGGTCGGCATCGCCGCAGTGGAGAAGTTGGGGATCCCGCCCACCTCGACCAGACGAGGCCGCTCGACTGGGCATTGATTGAGTTGGCGGCCAATCCGGGCGTCTCGCGAGAAAGCTCACCGAGATGTTGGCCTGCGTTTGCGGGCGCGCGATCGCGATGGCGCGGCAGTTCGGCGCGGCGACGATCGCGGTCGAAGACGATCTCGGCAAGCTGCGCAGCACCGGACCGGCCCGCGCTCTCAATCGGACGCTGAACTACTGGGCGCGTAATCGCCTGATCGCAATGCTTTGTCGCAAGGCGAACCTCGCCGGGATCACAGTGGCCGAGGTGCGTAGAGCGTACTCCACCATGATCGGTAATCTGGCGTTCGAGGCACCCGATGCGTGTGCCTCCGCCATAGAAATCCCCCGCCGCGGCATCGCGGGAGGCGCAAAGCTTAAGGACCTCCTCCCGATCTTCGATGAAGGGTGGCGCGATGGCCTGCGGAAGGATCTCGCGCTGCCCGCCGAAGCCGAGGGCTGGGAGGAGGTCTACCGGGCCACCAAAGCGGCGAAGATTGGCGTTCGCCGCCCGCATCCCAGGCTTACTGCCTCGGATCCCGGAGGCCGCCTAGCCGGCGGCATCGCGGTGCGACGGCTTGGCCGACGTCGACGAGACGGGCTCATTGCCCGGCCAATTGGGCATTGGCCAAGCCAAGCAGCTCAGTTCGGAAAAACGTCGGTTGGTTTCGAATCCAACGCCGAAATCCGGATAGCCGAAATGTTGCGTCGGACACAAACCGACGCTCACCTCCAGTTCGTTCCTCCGACAATACTGAAGGCGCGCCTCCGACCACCCAATGCACAGCAGTGCCGATCTTATCTTGCCAGAAGCGCCAACATGAATATCGCAGCCAACCCGTAAGACTACGGCAATGGGTCAGGGCCGCCGCCGGTAAGCATGCGCGCCAGAACCTGACCCGTGACAGTTGTGGTGCGGTTGATATTCTGCCAAAGGAGGAGCGCGGCGCGCCGAGAGACGCCTTGACGCGTTCGGCCTCAGGCTATCGATCGCGTCGGTATCGCCAAGGTTACTACGAGCGCGCAAATGCGTTTGAAGACCGGAATTCCCACAACTGACGGTCCACACGAAGTTTAACGCGGCATATCACGGACGAATCCCCAATCTATCCGCAGGGACATCCCGATTAACAGAATGAACAGATTAGCAGCAAAGAAGATGAAGCCGCGCAGCACCGGCAAGCCCGACATCGAGTTGGGTAAGCGGATTCGCTTGCGGCGTGTAGAGCAGAAGATCTCGCAGTCCGAACTCGGCGACAAGCTCGGCGTCAGCTTCCAGCAGGTTCAGAAGTACGAGAAGGGCGTCAATCGCGTCGGCGCCGCCCGCCTGCAGCAGATCTCGACCGCGCTCGATGTGCCAGTCAACTTCTTCTACGATGGTGACAACAAGACCCGCGAGGTTGACAGCCTCCTTTTCCTCGACAGCGCCTTCAGCCTGCGGTTGCTGCGCGCTTACAGCCAGATCAAAGACGTGACCGTGCAGCGGCAACTGGTGTCGCTGATGGAATCGATCGCCGCCAACGAAGAGTGAGCGACGGCGAACCAGTTCGCGCGCACCTGCAAGGTGACCATGCTCGGGTGGGGGAGCTACGACTATTCCCCCGAGCTCGCATGCACGAGCCTGCGTCGTCGCGCTCGACCACAAGAGAGCACAAGCGGCCGGGCGCAAAGCGCCCCGTGTCCACGTTGATCCATTAGGGAGTATGTCAGGCTCTTCGACCGGCGCGGGTCCGTGGGCACGGGTCATTCGCTCGAACGTGTCGTCGCGGCTGCAGATTGGCGCATTTCGTGCACCAACGCCTCTCGCCTCGAATGACACGACATTCGTCAAAGCGGCGGGCGTTTCCACGTTAATCGACACCAGCGCGGCGACTGCGAGGTGATGGCAGCACACCACGTCCGCGGAAAACCGGACGGGAATCCTGCCAGGGGTTTTCGACAAGTAGACCCGTGTCCTTCGGAGGTTCAGCCGCTGGAGCCAGACGGCCTTCGGGCATCGATCGTTTGGGTGCGAGCGCCGTCTCGGAGCGACACCCGAACGGCGTTACACGAGACGTGCTGTGCAAGACCTGCATTGTGAATTGCTCTGGGACTCGTCAGCTTATCGACAGCTAAGGCTCATAGCATGGGAGCCGCTCTATGTAGACTGACAGGTCCGGCTCGATTTGCCCAGATCTGGCAGAGGAGCATCGGATGGATCGCTTTGACAATATCAACAGCTTCCTAGCCGATGAGCCGCAGGAGCGGCGATACGGCCGAGCATGTCAGCGAGGCACGCCCGCGGAACCTTTGAGACAACTTCCAGCCCAGAGACCTTCGGCATTCTCCATCACACCGCGCAAGGCGGCATTCGCCGGAAACTGAGCGCGACCAAGTGTCGATCAACTATCCTTTCCTCGGCGGTTTAACTCTCCTCGGTGGTTTAAGAGGCGCGCGCTTACGACCTTCATGCAACGTATTTGGAGCTTTGGCGCGTTTGGAATGCTGAACAACCAATTCGAATGGATGAACACCCAGCGCGTCGGCGATGCGATCGAGGATATCAATTGTCGGGCTTTTCGATTGCCGCTCGAGGCTCGCCAAGTAGGAGCAGTCAATCCCAGCCTCATAAGCCAGCTTCCGCTGCGAAATACCGCGCTCCACGCGGATCCGACGCACATTTAGGGCCACAAGAGCACGAGCTTTCATGCGCCCATCATGTCTGCGCCCGGATATTTGAACCACTGGCTATAATCCAACCAACTATTTGGGTCGACACACGATCCATCCAGCACACCGCATGATCGGAGATATAGGAACGCTCGCAACGCGATCGAGCAAGTGCTTTATAGGGGAACCTGTAGGAACACTATAAAAAGCCCACAATCTCCAGCGATCCTTGCCTGCTTGAGCCGGGAGACTGCTATGCCATTCGACGCCGCACCGAGCGATCCGACCCTGACCCCGTATGACCGCGAGTACGTCGTTACCTACATGCGTCTGTTAGATGCGGATGCGGACGGTGCCGACTGGCGGGAAGTCGCGGAGGTCGTGCTGCACATCGATTCCAAACGCGAGCCGGAGCGCGCCCGCCGCACCTATGAGAGCCATCTCTCCCGCGCCAAGTGGATGAGCAGACACGGTTATCGGCAGCTCTTGCGGAGCGGCTGGACTTAATCTTCGATCAGGCCGCGTAGGACGGCTTCCGCGCGCATAGAGACGGCCATGTAATGCCGCGCGGCCCTGGTGGACTTGGGCCGATCCGGATCATTCTCGGCGATATCAGGATCGGCGCTGCAGTCGTGTTTGGCGCCAAGCCTGGGGATATCGAATCACGTCAACCTTGCTGCTGGGGGGCCGATTCAAAAGCGCCGATAGCGAAAACAGAAGGGGCTTTTGATCCATCAGCGAGGTTCGCTCGCGCGGTCGATGGTTGCGGAGACGGCAGCATCAAGATGAGTCCGCTGCGGACAAGCTCGACTGCAACGATCGAGACCTTGGTATGTCGCGAAGCAGACAAACTCAACACAAACGTCATCCAAACTGTCGACTATTGCTTGGCATGAAGAATGCACAGCCTAGCAATGCCTAGGGGCATCCCAGGCATGGCTACCATCGCAAGTTGAGGGCCGTGGCTGGCCACTGAGGTTAGCGGCGCGTGACATAAGGCAAGACGGCGACCGCTCGGCCGATACCGACGGGCATCTTGTCACGTCGCCGCTAACTTTCAACGGCGTGAATAGGGTGTTTGTAGTGCGCCTAGAGCAGAATGAACGGGACGCGCTGGAGAGGGCGCGAAAGACCTCGGAAAATGAACGCAGAGAACAACTTCGCGGCCCGGCTCCTTGACGCGGGACGCCTAGCAGCAATCGCGCGTACGTGTGGCCTGAAGGCGGATGTTTCATACTACGTCGACGAGGCGCTCAAGGAGCTTTGGCGAACCAGGTCACCGGAAGAAGCAAAAGCGATCGCAGAGCGTTGGGTCTTATGGGACGCAAAGGGGAAGCCTTGGCCGCGCATGCCCCAACTGGAAAACGTCGTCCCGTTCAATCGGACCAGCTCGACGGAGAGATCGGCCGCAAATCGGCCGGCGCCGCCCTTGCGGGCAATCCGCGACTGGTTCGAAAAACAAGATGAAGATGTGCGATGCGAAATCGCCGGCATGGCGGCGCTTTTGATTTTCGAAGGTGCCAATCTTCTCGATTTCAGCAGCGAGGAGTGGTGTGACCATTTGCGCCGATGGCTGAGTGAGACGGGACTACAAAACCATAAGGTCATCGGCCGCGCTCTGACGTTTCGCACCTGTTTTGAGTATTTCTCGGAGAGCAGGTTCACCGAAGCGGCGTGGATGCGATCCAAAGAGGCCGCTGTGAGAATCCTTGAAGATGCTGGCCTTGACCCAATCTCCGAAGCTGCGAGTCTTGCACCTATTGCCCAAAAAATGCTGCAGACCTTGCCCGCGCGAAAATGCCGCTGGATCGAAGTAGGCAAGTCCTGGAGCAAACTAGTCGATACCAGCCTGGCACCCCGGGCCCTCAGGGTTTGGAGCGCCTCGCATATGGAATAAGATCACGGGCGGCGCTTGAATGTGTGCTCGGCGCTGCGCCGTAGCGGCGTCGGTCCAAGCAATTAAGCGGTCAATATCTGAACGGCTCGTCGCGCACGTGACTATCGCCAGCTAACTTCGCCGCAACCCAAATCGCGCAGGCTTACCCTTTAGGCGGACGAGACCGAGCAACCGATAGGCCCTCGACAGCTTCCCAAAATGATGCGCCACGGTTGCCGACCAGGGCAACTCCGGATCATCATTGATTACGCATAATCTTTTCGTCTCCTTGGCCCGAATGCACAGGAGCAAGGTGCCAAGTGTGCATCGTCCTGACCGAGGCAAGCCTTTGCGAAAGGAACAAGGGGTTGCCCAGCACGCGGTGACGAACCCAGCAACCAGGAAAGAGAGACGGGTGGCCAGCCGCGTGGCGGGCCGATCTGTAGAGACACCATGGAGAATTGTTCCGAGATTTCGCTTAAGTATTTGCCGACGCCGAGGAGAACGTGGCGAAAGCCGTCGCGTGTGAAGGACAGCGTGCTCAGCTGCGTCGGTCTCGCGGCATTTGCTGGATACGGAGGGTGCGTTAGCGCTGGACCCTCAGCTCATTCCGGAGCCCGGCTCGGTCGAGGGCGCACGCTCCTGTGAAGAAGCGTTCTGCGATAGCCAAATCCGGTGCTGTCGATTTCGTGCCACCTGAGATCGTCGCAGCGCGCTGCTGTAAGCCGCAGGCCGCGCCTTTCCATCAGATTGGTAAGAACCTCTTCGGTGTGGGCTTGGGGAGCTCCGGACCCGATTAGCGTCCAACGCTGGAACGATGGTCGCCCTCAGGGTCGAAGCATCGTAGCAGGTTCATCGTTTTGAAGAGTCTTGGACCTTTCGCGACAAGGTTTGCAGCCGTCTGCTTCATCCGGAAACTCGTGATGAGGCCGTCATACGACAACAGGACAGCCGAACCCTCCAAAAATTCACTGAATGGAGCAACTGCTGCTACGTCGGCCTGGGTCCTGCGCAGCCCGACTGATTCCGAAGCGATGCTCTGTCCCGGAAATGCGTGAGCAAAGGCACGCCAGTTTCTGGAGGATGGAGAAGCTGATTTGGGCCGACCTAAGGCACACGTGCCTTGACGAAAGCACGACGGAATGCTCCTCATTTCGTCTCCGGATCAGCCGAGAGGTCCGGATAGCGCTCGCAAAGCAAATCGAGGAACGGACGCAGCGATGGATTGCAACTGGCCTGCCGCCAATATGCGTGGAAGCTCAGCCGCGTCGGCCCGTCGGCATCGTGAACCTCGCGGAAGATGACGCCCGGATATGCAGCGCCCGTCACGCTTTCCAATGCCAGCAAGATACCCCAGCCCACGCCGACCAAGGTAAGAAGCCGGTCGAGCGCTACATCATGGCGAAGAAGCGGGCAAGGATCGGAAGAACCCAATTTGCTGATGAGCAGCTTGTGGAATTCTGGTCCGGGGCCGCGCTGTGACGTTAAAAGCGGTTCGCGCCTCAATTCGCCCCAGTGAATCACGTCACGGCCTGTCAGCGGATGGTTCGCGGGGAGAGCGGCGACGATACGTTCGCTCCAGAGCAGTAATGACCTGTCGCTCCACGTTGTATGGGGCTCGGCTACAAAGGCGACGTCAATGACGGAGTTGATGAGGTCCGAGATCAGATGGTCGCTCGCTCCGTCGACGAGATGCGTTTCGACTTCGGGGAAGCGGTGCCGGTGCTCAAGGAGGGTGGCCCGTAGATTGCCGGCTGAGAGGGAGGTGTGGATGCCGATGGTCAGTCGACCGCTCTCGCCGCGCGAGTGGCTCTTGAGGCGAGCCGCGATTCTCTCGGTATCATCCACGATGCGCCGCGCGGCATTTAGGAATTCCTGTCCCTCGATGGTCGGTCGCGTGCCGCCGTTTGTGCGCTCGAAGAGAGTGACGCCCAGCTTGTATTCGAGGTCTCGCAGTCGACGACTGAGGGTTGGCTGCTTGATTCTGAGCGTCTCTGCCGCTTGGCGTAAGCTCCGGTGCTGGGACGCGGTGATTGCCCAACGCAGCTCTCGAAATTCCACTGGCACGGTCGAGGCCCTGTGGCGAGTTGCTGTGACCGAGTGTTTTCTTGATTGGCCTATTCCATTTGCTTGCACTACATCATCCCTTCATTCGCTTCGGCCCCCCGTACCCTCCAAATTGACTGATTTTCTCCTACGCGTCGGGGTTCGATGTTGCCGACATTCATTCGATAGGCGAGGACGTCTCGTGACGGTGTCCGCTTTGAAGGGAGGCGCGCAGCGCAGCCATGCGACCGATCGCCGGCGGCGTTCTGGGAGCCGACGTTGTTTATGGGCGGGGCATTTCCGCCGATGAGCGGCGGACGTCTTCATCGAGCGTTCTTCCCCAGATTCCGGTGGCCCCACAAGAATGTCGCCAAGGCGGTTGTCAGAGCCGGATGACCGTGCGCGTATTGATCCGCCGGAACGCCCTGTTTGGCCGCCCGCCAGGCTTCCCTGATGCTTCTCACTCCGGATTCAACGCCATCTGGGTTGGCGGTGCCGCGATCCGACCTCGATTGCCGCTCAGTCCTCCTCGGCGGCGATCGATTCCATCAGCGACACGAGCTGCCGCTGCACGGTCTGATCCTTGATCTTGCTGTAGGCGCGCAGCAACCGGAGGCTGAATGCGCTGTCGAGGAGCAGCAGGCTCTCGACTTCGCGGGCCTTGTTGTCGCCGTCGTAGAAGAAGGTGACCGGCACATCGAGCGCGCTCGCGATCTGCTGAAGGCGGGCGGCGCCGACACGGTTGACGCCCTTCTCGTACTTCTGCACCTGCTGGAAGCTGACGCCGAGCTTGTCGCCGAGTTCGGCCTGCGAGATCTTCTGCTCGACACGGCGCAGGCGGATCCGCTTGCCCAACTCGATGTCAGGCTTACCGGCACTGCGCTGCTTCATCTTCGTTGCTGCTGATCTGTTCATTTTGGTGACCTGTCCGTCAAATCGAGGATCGTTTGCCTTCTAGGATCAGAGATCCGTCCATGATGTACCGCGTTAAAGTTCGTCTGGATCGTCAGTCGTTCTTAAGAACCACGGCAATCCAAGAAGGCGGCGGCACCGTACCCAAACGCATTCGTGTGCTGAAAGTCCATCTGCTGATGCTGTGGACTACCTAAGGTCGAACCGACCCAAGATGCCTCTCGACACTCCGGCTCGTGCATTTGGCAGAATATTGACCGAACCACAACTAAAGCGATCTGACCCCGTCACTTATTCGATGTGCGTGCTTCCTCGAGGCACCCGACTGCCCCGAGATGTAGCTCTTGGGCAGGTGTCCGTCACACAGCAGATGCTTTCACCAGCCTTTAATGGTGCGTCCGCTGAGACGTCTGGCGCTGGAATACGGGACGAGTTCCAGTTTGTAGCTCCTTCATTCAGCCAGAGACGATGGGAGGCATCTGACATCCCGATCGGTCGAACGGGAGATTATGGAGGCCGACGCAGCGGCAGGCCTTCCTTGAGCAGAGATAGTTGACGCCGCATTCTCAGGAGCGCATCCGCTACACGCGTCCTCGCAAACGGTGACGACCTTCGGGAGATCCAGGCCTTGCTGGGTCACAAGCAGTTCTGTATTGCAGAAATCAATACCCGCGGGGCGCCATCGTAGGAACGGCCATCGGCTTGAAATGGTTAGGCTAGCCAGCCACCAGCTTCATCCTTACTACATCGAAGGCCGGCTCAAGGCTGCGAATAGGGCTGAGAACGAGCGGCGTAAGCCTGCCTAGGCAGCCTACAACTTGGCGAGGAAAGCCTTTGCTATCCAGAGTGGCCGCTCCGGAAACAGGCCGCGCTCGCTACTCGGCCACTTTGTAAACGTCGCAGGGTTCGAGCTTAAGTTCTTCGAACGTTCGCTGCTGCTCAACGGTCAGCGCGACGTCCAACACTTCCGCAGTCCATCCTTCCGAGACTGCGGCGAGGACCAATGTCAGCGCCTGGCTTGGCTTGGCCGGCGCAATCCAAACTTGAGTTTTTGAGTCGTCCGCTGTCACATCAACGATGGTGAACGAGTTCCCGAGCGAATTCCGCCATGATAGGCAATCGGACATCGAACTAATGGTTTCTATTCGAGATAACTGGCCGGCGCATCCCAGTGAGCCACTTTGATTGTGGGGTGGCCCTAGCTCATGAATACCTACTCCTTCCCGCGCATTATCTCGTCATGAGCGCAGACGAGCATCTAGGAAAGGCCGAACACTACCGACCGCCAAGGGAGCTACTGAGGATGGATCCAGCCGCTACCATCCAAGCGGATGAAACATACTCTGGTGTGCTCTGGAACTACCTGACTTGGTAGCTGCCCAAGCCATGTAGCCGGTGTTAAGTAGGCTTGAGCGAGGGGGCCGATCGAACTCGGTGGATGCTGTACAGAGCCTCCATTCGGTCCGAGGTCGTCCGCTTGTCCTTCACGCTCTCTAAAGCGGTCGGGGCGCAGCTTGGCAGATGGAATAGATATGCAACAGCGGAGCCCGCTCCCGAATGGTGATCGACCGGCCGGCCATTTTCGGAATACCGGTTACGTGCTCAATAAGAGTAGTCCCTATTTCGATGCAACTCACGCGGCCGGCCTCACGGTCGAGGGACGTTCCACGACAGGCGGGCCTTTGTTTTGGGCGCCGGTCCACTGTTCGACTTCGAAGGCAACTCCGAATCGTTAAGGCGAGCATCCTCGGCGCGTCCGCATGGTAGGATGAATATTCCTGGAAAGCGCACTGATGCCCGACTGGGATATGCACTCATTGTCGGCCAGCGTATCAAGAAAAATGCTTCAACGTCGGTGCATTGGTGCGACGGCTTGGCAACTTCGTCCACCAAGATAGTGTTGCCGAAACGCGCGAGCTTCATCAGGCGCGGGCCCGGATCGCCGCGCAGCATCGAAGTGCTGGTCCCCTCCTGAGCAGCTACCCGTCTTGGAATCCGAAACCAATCAAACAAAACCTCAGTATCGAGGTACTAGGACAAAACTAAGGGGGAATAATGTCTGACGCTGCGTTAGATCGCACACCGAATGTCACGGGCACCAAGACCTTTAGCATAGACTACGGGCTGTTCGCGTTCGCGATCGTTGCGCTGACGATCCTCTACATCTGCGCGCGGCTGTATCAGCAGGCTTTTGGTTTCTCCATGGGGCTCGATGCGAGTTCACCAGAATTTGGCGAATACTGGATGACGCTCTTCAAGATCGAATTACCGGTCTTGTATGGCGCGGGCGCGCTCTGCTGGATCTATCTCTTCCTGACGCGTGACAAGAACATTGAGGCCATCACGCCCGCGGCCGAATTGCGCAGTTACTTTTATCTGACCATGTGGCTCGTCGTGTACAGCTTCTGTATCTTCTGGACGGGCAGCTTCTTCGCCGATGGAGATGGAGTCTGGCATCAGACGACCCTCAGAGACACGCCGTTTACTCCCAGTCATATAATTCTGTTCTATGCAACCATTCCAATCTATCTCTTCTTTGGCGTAGGCAGCTTTGTTTACGCAATGACCCGCATTCCGGCCTTCTGCAGGGGGATCTCGCTCATGCATGTCTTCGCCGTAGTGGGGCCTTTCCTCATTTTGCCGAATCTCGGTTTCAACGAATGGGGGCATGCTTACTGGCTCACTGAGGAAATCTTCTCGCATCCGCTGCATTGGGGTTTCGTGGTTCTTGGATGGTGCGCACTCGCGCTGGCGGGCGTCCTGATGCAGATCGTCGGACGATTTAGAGAACTCGTTCCGATTGTATTCGAGCAGGACGCAGCGAGCGCGTGACGGACCCCACGTTGGCTACACGCCGAAAAAAGCGCGGTGGGGGAAGCCGTGCGACAATAATACAAGACAACAGCCATTCCCGGGACAGTGATCGCAGTCCGGGAACTGCAAGTAAACCCTAGGGAGAGAGGAGTCACCCCAAATTACCGACATCGATGCAGTGGCGATTCCGAAAAGGAAAGCTGGCCCCAAGGCTGAGACGGTCATTTCTGTCTCCGGTCTAACTCCCAAGGCAGCAAGATACTCCCGCGTATTCGACTTCTTGGTCGTGGCGGCGGTGGTGCCCCTCTTTGCGGGAGCATTCCATCTGCACGTGATGCTCACGGTCGGTGATTGGGATATGTATGTCGACTGGAAAGACCGGCAATATTGGCCCCTTGTCACGCCCATCTCCATGATCATGTTTCCTGCTGCTCTGCAGGCGATCTTCTGGGTCAACTTCCGTTTGCCCATCGGCGCGACGCTGGGCGCGACAGTGTTGCTGATCACCACGTGGCTCGGACGTTACGCGAATTGGTGGATATGGACAGGATTCCCGTTCACGGAAGGCGTGCCGTCACAGGTGATCGCCGGCGCATTGTTGATGGATATGGCGTTAATCGTCCTTCGCAATAGCCTGTTCACATCCATCTTCGCGGGCTTTGCGTTCGGATTCATATTCTGGCCATCGAATTATTCCGCTTTGGCTCCGTTCTATCTCCCAGTCGAGCACCAAGGAATGGTCGCATCGTTGGCCGACATGATCGGTTACACATTTCCGCGTTCGAACATGCCTGAGTATCTGCGTATCATCGAGCGCGGTACGCTCCGGACTTTCGGTAGCTCGGTTAGTTGGGTGTCGGCCGCGTTCGCGGGCTTCATCTGCATATTCATGCATCAACTTTGGTGGCAGCTTGGGCGTTTTGCGTCCCAGACGACGTTCCTCAAGAACGGCGATGTCGTCAAATCCCTCATGGGTATGAAAAGCAGGCCAGCGGCCTAAGCGAATAAGCACAGGGAACACGGGTATGTTGGCGAAACTTATAAAACTCGCTGCCGGTTGGGTTATCGCCTTCACTACCGGAGTGTCTAGCGCAGCCGCTCATGGCGAACGTGCTCAGGAGCCATACTTGAGGACCAGGACGGTACAATTCTACGATGTCCACTTTTCCAAAACTGACGTGAAGGTGAACGAGCGGTTCGAGCTAACAGGAAAATTCAGGCTGATGGAGGACTGGCCGGACGCAGTTACTCCGCCGGATATTGTCTTCGTATCGAGCGTGTCGCCGGGGCCAACAATTGCCAGGGTGGAAACATACCTCAACGGTGAGCCAGCGAGGCAGTCTTTCGCAAAGCTGGAACTTGGCCGCGACTACGATTTTCGAATGGTTCTTGAAGGGCGCACACCGGGCAGCAGCCACATCCATCCCTCGATCTCGATCAAGGGATCTGGCCCTCTGGTGGGACCGGGTCAGTGGATAAATATCTCGGGTGATGCGCATTCGTTCGCGTTTCCAATCAAGACTATGACTGGTCTGCAAATCGACGACTTGCAGACGTTCGGGCTGACTAACGCGATCGGATGGCATGTGGCCTGGCTGGCCGTGGCTGCGGCTTGGTTATTGATCTGGTTGGTTCGTCCACTGTTTTTGCCTCGATGGCTTGTTCTGCAGAAGGGCAGGGAGGATTTGTTGGTTTCGTTGAGGGACACCGGGGTCGGGATCATTGTGGCGGCAATCGTTCTCGTCATGGTCTTCGGCGGCTACGTCCGAGCCAATCAGGAATATCCATATAATGTGCCCCTTCAGAGCGGGTTGAATAAGGTCGCGCCGCGCCCGGCAAGCCCTGCTGACGCAGAGGTCAAGGTCATATCGGCCACCTATGACGTGCCGGGCCGTTCGATGAGGTTAGCGACCAGGATAGCGAACAAAGGGTCAGAACCTCTTTCAATCGGCGAGCTTACGACCGCAAACATCCGCTTCCTCAATCAGGGGCTCCCAGCAGCAATAGCCAATGTAGATCCGACATACCCAAGGGATCTCATCGCACGCACAGGGCTTGAGCTCAGTAGTGATACGCCGATAAATCCCGGTGAGACGAGAGAGGTGCTCGTCGAGGCAACGGACGCCGTGTGGGAATTGGAGCGCCTTGTCAGCTTCCTCACCGACGTCGACTCCAAGTTCGGCGGGTTGTTGCTCCTTTACACTCCGAACGGGAAACGCGTCATAGCCGAGATAGGCGGACCAATCGTGCCCGTATTCACCGAACTTAGGTAAGCTTGGGTGCGCGAATGTTGCGGCGAGGTCAGTGGCGGACGAACGCGAGCGGAAGAGGGGCGCTCCCGGCGGTCCTTGTGATGGCGCTCGGCGCTCTCTTTATTCTTGGCGCCGTCCGCGAAGGCCATGCGCACGGAGCGGTGTCCATGGAGGCGGACCAATGCAAGCTGAAAGTGGACAGCTACTTCATGCATTTTACTGGCTATCAGCCGCAGAGCTCGAGAGCCGAATTTTGTGAGGACATACCGGAGGTCGGGCGAACGATCATTGTTCTCGATTTCGTCGACGAGTCCCTTCGAGACATCCCGGTAAGCGTGAACCTGGTTAGAGATGACGGCATACA
Organism: Bradyrhizobium sp. USDA 3315; assembly: GCF_054056795.1. NCBI lineage: Bacteria > Pseudomonadati > Pseudomonadota > Alphaproteobacteria > Hyphomicrobiales > Nitrobacteraceae > Bradyrhizobium > Bradyrhizobium sp. USDA 3315. Next base: position 4,804,272 of record NZ_JBSRYP010000001.1, read on the forward strand.
AAGGATGGAAATGACGAACACACCATCCAGCATCCTCTACATTCCACCAAGGAAGTATCCGAACGGAACGATCAAGATCGACGTCAATTTCGAGAAAGCCGGCAGATACGTCGGCATGGTGGCGATCGAGGGTCGCGGGCAAAGCGTGGCGAACTTTCCATTCGACGTGGGGCGAGGCTGGAGTCTGATACGTCTTCTGGCGTGGTTCCTGGTCATAGTGTCAGGTGCCGTGGGAACGTTTCTGTGGGCACGGCGACGATACTCGATCGGGCGGGAGCTATCCTCGGCGAACCACAGGTAAAGGAGAGTTGTTTCGATGAAAAGGTTCGTTCTCGTCATGATGGCCGTGCTGATCGGAACGCCAAGCGCGGTACTCGCTCATGCGCATCTCATTCGATCGACGCCGCAAGACGGCAGCGAAATTTCGGCTCCGGTCGGGCCGATGGTCCTGTACTTCACCGAAGCGCTCGAACAGCGGCTCATCAATGTCGCCCTGTCTCGCGATGATAAAGCCGTATCAGGGCTTTCGCAGCCCGTGCTAAGCGGCAATGGTCGAATCGTGAATGTTTCGTTGCCTCATCTATCTGCCGGGCTCCATACCGTCAGTTGGAGCGTCGTCTCGATTGATGGGCATCGCACGGAAGGCAAGTTTACATTTCTCTACCGAGGACCTTGATGGAAACGGTCCTCTCACTTGCGCGAGGGACTTCTTTCGCCTCCACGGCAGCTTTCGGCGGATTCTGCTGGGGTTTGGAACTGTGGCGCGAGGGTCTTGAAAGCGGCACTCGGTCGCGCTTCACGACGATGGCTTCCATCGCTGCGTCCGTAGGACTCGTCCCCGGCCTCTTGTATTTGACGGTTCGGATCGGCGCCGTCCTTGGCAAGCCGGTCTTAGCTGTCAGCTTCAGCGACGTGCTCTTCATCATTGTGGACACGCGGTTCGGGAGAGCTCAGGTCGCGGCGCTCGGGTTTGTGCTAGTCGGAGTTGCGAGCTTGCGACTTCTTCACAAGCCAGGTCTTGCCGCGAGTTTCAGCGGACTATCGCTGCTGGTGGGATTGTTCTCGAGCCACTCGGCGGCTGGCGGCACTATAGCAGACCTCGCGATCAATATGATCCATGTTGCCGCGGCGGCGCTCTGGTTCGGAGGACTGTCAACCCTCGTTGTCGCGATGGCTCGCCAGGCAGCGGAGAGGCCCGAAAGTAAATCTGGGCTCCTGAGCGGCTTTTCGACGGTCGCGCTGCCGCTCATGTTGCTCCTGGTCGCAACCGGAGCAGCTCTAGCAATCGAAAACGTAGGGACTTGGCCGGGTTTGGTGGCGACCGAATATGGCTGGCTCCTGACAGGAAAGTTCGCCTGCATCGGCCCGGTCCTGATCTGCGCGGCGTTCATCAGACAAAGGCTATTGCCGTTGCTAAGGACCGAAGGGGCAACTCAGCCACTCGCGATGGTCTTGAAGATCGAGCTAGCCTTCGCATTTCTGGTCACGCTATTTGCGGGCTGCCTGTCCCAGGCCATTCCATCGAGACACGTCGAGATAGTCTGGCCGCTTTCGTTCCGTCTGGATCCAGCCGTCGCTTGGGGGACGGTACCGGGAAGTCACGTTCTGGCCATTGGTGGCTGCATTGCTCTGTTGATTGGGAGTATTGCCGCATTTGAGCTCGGTCGTATGGGAAGATGGCGGCGGGCGACGATCGCGGCTGTTGCTGGACTTGGCGTCGCAGGGGCTGTCGCGCTGCCCGGGTTATCAGTGCCCGCGTATCCTTCGACCTACTCAAAGGTTCCGGTACCGTATGACGCCGAAGCGATTGCCCGGGGACAGGACGTATTCGCTGCTAACTGCGTAGCTTGCCACGGCCTGAGGGGTAGAGGAGACGGCCCGTTGGCAAAAGAGTTGAAGCCGCCGCCCGCCGATCTCACTGCTCCGCACACGAGAGACCATACGATGGGAGACATATACTGGTGGGTGAGCCATGGCTTCCCATCCTCGGCGATGCCGGGCTTTGCCGAAAGTCTGTCGGACTTGGACAGGTGGCGAGTGGTCGAGTACGTGATGGCTCTATCGCTTGGCTATGAAGCAAGAGTTCTTGGTCCCGAAATATCGGTGGGGCAGCCGTGGCTTCACGCGATCGACTTTCCGACGTGCCGCGGCGTCGGCCCGAGAGGGAAGTTGAAAGATAGGAGCGATGGGCGCTCAAAACTTGTGCCGATCTTCCGAGATGGCATCCAAACGCAGCGCCTAGATCAGTTGACGCAACACGCGCGCGCCATCGAGCAAGCAGGCGGAATGATCGTCGCGGTGATGCCGTCTCACTCCGAGGAGTTCCCATCTCCAAGTGAGTCAGGAAATCCCTGCATCGTGTTCGACATGGACCATCGCATTGCCGCTGCGTGGAATCTCTATCGGCGCACAACGGCGAACCCCGGCTTCGATGACAACGATTCGCCTCCAGCGATAATCGAGTTTCTTATCGACAGATTCGGATTCGTGCGCGCACGCTGGCGTTCGGACGAGACGGAGGGATTGGCATCGCCTTCGCAACTGGTCGACGCAATTACGCAGCTCCAAGCCGAACCGGAGATCAACAAGAGAGGCGTTCATGACCATTAGCGTCCGGGCCGCTCTTGCCCTCATTGCTGTCTGGCTCCCGCTGATCGCACTCGCGATCAATGCTCTGGCCGAGCGCAGTGCCCCCCGCGAGTTTCAATCGATCATTTGTCGCGGCGACAGGTCTGGTGCCAGCAAGATCGCGGGCCGAGACGAGCCATGATCATAGTAGCGAGCAGATTCTGCGTCGACAAGCAGGTGGTAGCTCTTTTGGGGCGCTCGGATGGGGGATCAGTGTCAGAAGATGAGCATCTCACCTCGCCTTCCCGTATCAGCCCCCGAGTGACCGTCGCTAGCGCCGCCGTCATTCAGCGGAATGATCTTGATCCAGCCCGGTTGAGCCCACCTCCAAAAGCGGCAATTGCGGGAAACGTTCGCTGACCACCTTTCCCGCGAACATAAAGTGGTAAGCGCTAGAACGCAGATTACAGAGGAGGCCATGATGCCTTGGAAACCCACGATGTTGATGGCGAGTGCAAGGGCATTGCTTTCGCCGATTGCCGGCGTTGCCGTCCTGGCTTTTTTTAACAGTACCGCCGTCAGCCATGAGTTGGAGGTCGGAACACTCCTGATCCAGCATCCCTGGGTGGCTGCAAAGGATACGACCAATACCACGACGACGGCTTATGTGATCGAAATTCAGAACAGCGGCACAAGGCCAGATCGGTTGCTCGGGGCCTCGCTTTCGGGCGAGAAGGGGATCTTGCAGGAAGCCGATGCAGGCGTACGGCCAGCCAAGTTCGCCACCCATGAGCATGGCTTCCAAATAGAACCTGGTGGTTTCGTTCGTCTTCAACCCGGTGGCGCGCGGATCCTGTTTGAAGGACTTCACGGCGCACTAAAGGAAGGAGAGATGGTCAAAGGGACGTTGGAATTCGAAAAGGCCGGCACCATAGAAATCGAATTCACGATCGAGCCGGCGGGGATGGCTGAAGAGGATAATACGCCAATCCATCATCACACTCACCGCTAAGGTGCCAGGAGAAGGGCGAAGCATGGACGCCGTCTGAGGCAGAGGTGGGAGATCGAACCATGAGCGCGAGAGGCATTTGGGAGCGCCCCTGATCTGGAACATTCACGATCAAGCAGCCATGCTGAAGGGGGGATGGGATCATCCTTACCCAGCTTGAGGCAGGGCAATCCGAAGCTGAAGTGCAGTCAGCTCAACTTGCACCCGATTGCGGGATTTTCCGGAATACCACCAACAAGAAACTCTATAGACGTTTGTCGCCAACGGGCGGTTTTGCACTTGGTGCCCAGGTGCTGACGAGCGGGCGGGCGCCTGGAACATGCAAGACCGCAGGACGACCTCCTTCCTCTACGCTTCGACCGCCAAGCGCACGGCCAGTCCGGACCGGCTCGAGGCCAAGGTCTCGCCTTTATGTCGTGCAGGCTGGCACGGTGATCCCAGTTGCGCTCATCACGGGCATCCAGTCCGATCTGTCCGGCCAGACACCTTCGCCGGCAGTCGTGGACGAACCTATGGCGACGATCTTGATCGCGCCGGCGCCGGCCAAGCGCTCCGACAGAGTGAACATCCGATGCTGAAAATCCGTGGGTTTTACGGGAATGGCGGTCGTGGAGGGCGCTTCGGCCATGCGAGGACCTCGAAAATTTCGCCCAGTCTGGAGGGCGAGTACGACAATCCGATTACGGATGCGAAATAAGTTGTGAAACTCTTCGAATGCTACCAGTGCAGGGAGGTAAATCCAGTCCCGTCATCGATCGCAAAATGCGGTCTCCCAAGGATGCTTGTGGGAAATCCGCCGCTCGAACCGGATATCTCCGAAGCGTACCAAACGAACCGATGCTGACGCCTTACCACATCGCCCCCTCGTTACGCATTCGTCTCTTCCAGGCGCGGATGCCAAGCAGCGCCAGCAATACGTCCCGCGCAGCTTAGCTGACAGCCTCGCTCACGCGCGAATAGACCTATGGCGGGCAGGTGCTGGCTGTCCTAGAATTTCGCTTGGGATCGTGTTGGATCCTTACGGCCATCACCGCTCAGACGAGTTGTGATGCTGTTGAGAAGGTCGCACGCCGAAAACTATGATAAGGTGCGCTCGTCGGGGTTGTGCCATGACCGAAGTCCTTATCCGCGCTGGCATCATCATTTTTGGGCTGGTCCCCATAGCAATCGCAATTGTTGCTCTATTCATCTGAGAATAGTCGATCGGCGGCCCCGGACGCGTCGGGTGCAGAGATGGCCCCTTCGCTCCCTGGGGCCGTTCCGTCCTGTGGTTCCAGAACCAACCAACGGTCGAATGACATGCTGGGCATGACTCGAAACGCTCCATCCCCACCGCTGATAGGTCTCAATTGCGTCACCGGGCTTGTCCTGATCGCTTTTTTCGCGAGTCAGCATCAATCGGCCCGCGAGTTCTTGCTTCGTGAACCCAAGTCTCCACAGGCTTCCAAAAATGCGTTTGCGAGCAATGCGGGCATCGGGCGGGAAGCGCGATACTGGGAAGTGACTCAAGTACGACAGTTCCGGTATCCAATCCGGTCTGCACCGACTTCCCTGTCTCTGGCCAGACAATCAATATGTCTGGCATAGGTCAATCTGTCATGCCTGTCCCTGTCAACCTTGCCAGACGCCCTTCCTGCGGAGCTGAAGCGACTCGACGCCAGTGGCAACAGGCTGACCAGTTTGCCCGCGATCCTTCCGGCCGGGCTCCATGTGCTCAATGCCAGCGGCAATGAGCTGAGGATCCTGCCCGCCGATCTCCCGGCTGAGCTCGAGGGGCTGAATGTCGACAGCAATCGGTTGGCCAGCCTGCCCGAGATGCTCCCGCAAGGCCTCGTGGAGCTCGACGTCGGCAACAACCGGCTGACCAGTTTGCCCGCGACCGTTCCGGTCGGGCTCCAGGAGTTGAGGGCTGACGACAATGAACTGACCAGTCTACCCGCCGAGCTTTCGATCGGACTCCGGCTCCTCAACGTCGACCGCAATCAGCTGAGAAGCTTGACCGAGACGCTTCCGGCCGGGCTGCAGCTGCTCGACGCCGGCAACAACCAGCTGACCAGTCTGCCCGCGACTCTCCCGGCCGGGCTCCGGCGCCTGTACGTCGAGAACAATCAACTGAGAAGCCTGCCCGAGACCCTGCTGACGCAGCTCAGCTCTGAGTGCGAGGTTTCCCTGGAGCTTAATCCTCTACCGGAGCCGGTGCTGGCGAGTGTGGCGGCAGCTCTGAATGCCGAGGACTATGAAGGCCCGGACGTCTTCTTCTCGATGGAAGGAGAAGCAGCGCAAGGTCAGGCGCGGCCACTGGCGGAGACGGTGGCGGACTGGCTCGTCGGTGAGCCGGAGATGGGGACCGCCTGGCAGGACTTCGCCGAAGAGCCGGGTGCCCAGGAATACGCGCGCTTCCTCGACAGGCTGCGCGGCACCTTGAACTATGGCAATGAGGCGTTCCGGCAGGCGGTGCGCGATGATCTGAGGCAGGCTGCGATCAGGCCGCCATTACGCAAGCTGTACTTTCAGCTGGCCCCTCGATGCGAGCGAGACATGCGAAGATCGCATCACTTTGACCTGGAATGGCATGCAGACCGCGCGCCTGAACGCTGATGTCGAGGACGGGGTCTATGACAATCGGCTCGACGAACTGCTCCAGCACGGCCGTGTCACGTTCCGTTTGGAGGCACTAGTGGCTCTGCACAGTGATTATGACTCTTTGGAAGTCGCGGGATAGGCGCGGCCCATTTTGGTGCGGGCCTTGTCTGTTGTGAACATCCATTTGATGCGAGAGCGGGCGGCATTTCGCTTCCGTTCCCAAGCGGCGATTTCGCGGCGCAACCGCTTGGGGGCGTCGATTCTGCGATTGAGGCACTGGCCCCGCAGGACGCCGATCTCGATCTCGACCATGTTGAGCCAGCTTGCGTGCTTAGGCGTGTAGTGGAACTCGAGCCGTCGCAAAATCCGCCTGGCTTCGGCGGGCGGGAAGGCCTGATACAGGGCGCCGGCGGAGTGGGTCGATAAATTATCCTGGACGACTCGGATGATCTCGGCGTCGGGATAATGGATGTCGACGAGGTCGCGCATGCAGGAGGCATAGTCTTCAGCCGCGCGCCGCTCAGTGACTTTGACCTTGCGCCAGGGACGATGCACGTCGAGGAATACGAAGAGATTGACCGTGCCGTTGCGACGGTACTCGTAATCGTAACGTTCGAGCTGGCCGGGCTCGGCCGGAATCGGTTGACGCGCCTCGCCGATGAGCTGCACCGGGCTTTCGTCGAAGCACACCACCGGCCGCTTGGGATCTGGCGCCTCGGCGTAGAGGTCGAGCACGTCCTCCATACGGGCGACGTATTCGCCGTCGATCTGCGGAATGCACCACATGTCCCTGCGCCAGGGCTTGAGGCCATTTTCGGCCAGGCGCCGCCGAACCGTCTCATGCGACAGGCTCTTGTGTTCGGTGAGCTTGACCATCGCACCTGCCAGCAGCTCAAGCGTCCAGCGGGCCCGGCCTTCTGGCGGACTGGCGCAGGCCGTCGCCACCAACAAGGCTTCTTCCTTGACCGTGAGTTTGCGCTCCGCTCCGGGCCGCGGCTCATCGCTCAGCGCCCGCTCCAGATTGCCTTCCACGAAGCGGCGCTTGGTCCGGTACACGGTCGAGCCGCCCACGCCGACGCTCCGCGCGATCTCCTCATCGCTGCCGCCGGTGTCGGCAGCCAGCAAAATCTGCGCGCGCTTGAGCTTACGGGACGCATGCTTGCCGCCGCTGAGCAGCGCCTTGAGTTCCGTGCGCTCGATTTGGCTGAGGTCGACCCGATAGCGTACATTCATGGCATGCCTCCGTGTTCGAGGCACGCACCAACAACTGAATCGGATGGCCGGCGTGAGTCCTTCGGCAAAACCCTTCACGCCCACACAGGGGCAGTACCTGGCCTTCATCCACCTCTACACGCGCCTGCACCGCAGACCCCCGGCGGAAGCCGACATGCGGGAATACTTCCGCGTTAGCCCGCCCTCGGTTCACCAGATGGTGCTGACGCTGGAACGGGAGGGCCTCATCAGACGGCAGCCAAGGACCCCTCGCAGTATCGAGGTCCTCGTTGATCCAAAACACCTGCCGGAGCTACTCTGACCGCCAGACGCAACCCGTCAAAATCACTGTGCAGAGCCACTAGACGGGATCGCGCGCGAGACCGTCAGCTCGCTCCGCCGTGCCGACCCGAACGCCGACATCGACGAGATCGAGGTCTATCTTGCCTACCAGAACCAGCTGCGTGACCCGCTGGAGCTGTCGCACATCGCCCCGGACATGCGCTTCCTCGACGTCTCCCACGTCAGCGACAACGATGTTGCCGCGGCCGAGACGTCGGTGCGGAACCAGGAGGCGGCGGGGTTCGCCGATTATCTGGCAACGCGTTGGCAGCCCTGGGAGACGGTGGTGCGCCGCATCGCACCCGACGAAAATGCAGCGATGCGGCAGCGGCTCGCCGATGCGATGGACGGGGAGTTCGACAGCCGCCTGGGGCAACGACTGGCCGAACATCACCTGACCGGCAACGCTGATGCCGCGCGGCAGCTCTGAGTCCAAATCGGTCGTGAAATCGCCCGCGAGATCATGGTCCCGCTCACGCAGAAGGTGCTCGCGGATCGGGGCCTTGCGCTGTGAAGCGGCTCTTCAGTAGCAAAGGGATATCAAGCGTTTGCGCGCGACCATCGAGACCGGCAGCCCACGGCCTTGCCGGCGCACCTGTTCGGACTGATCGAAGTGATGCGCCACGCGTTTGCTCGAATCGATCGGGCCATCGCCATCAATCTAGCCGCGAGCTACGCCAGGGCGGGCAGCGGGTTCTCCTGGTGGATGCCGACCCGCGAGGCAGTTCGCCCGCGTGGTCGTCGGCCCGGACACCGAACCAGTGGTCGGCATGGCAGAGCCGACCCTGCACAAGGAAATGCCCAACATCGCCGGCCGATGGCTTGTAATTTGCTGGTGCCAACCTCGAACCCGTTCGCGGCTAACGCCTCCGTCGCCCTCGCGCAGTTAGCGGCGGCGACTACCCCTGCATCCAAGCATCCGTGTTGAATGGGTCGTTTGAATCGATTGGGTTCACACCGCGCCCCTGAGAGACCTTCGCTTCGAAACTGCCGAGCTAAGCTCGGGCCTGATGTACGGGCAGCGGAGCTTGAGCTTGAGAAACCGATGCTCGGGCGAGATGGCTATCAAAAGCGCGACGAGCCCGATCCCATTCGCAGGCTGGATCAACGTGAAGAACAATGCGCGCTACCTCGCACCAATCGACGCCATCGGTTTCGGCGTCAAGCAGCCGCCAGTACGTAGCCAAATGCTCCTCGTCATAGACGGTCAGATTCGAACCCGATGGCGCAATGTCATCGACGGTCGGATCGAGTAGCGGTTCCCGCACTGAAAAGTCTCCAATGCAGTTTTAGAGGCAACGAAGTTGATCGTCGCGAAGTTGGTCGTTGCCGTCAAAGTATCCTCAGATAGTGGAATAGTTTTGGCGGCGCATGGAGCACATCACACGATTGCGCTTCAAGTCATGATATCAGAAACACCTCACTGTTACGCTTTATCGTCACCTCGCTGAATGGCCGGCTTGGCATGCCGTTGATCATGAGCTTGAGATACATGTGATGATTTTCGAGGTTGAGGAAATCACCCGCGTCAAAGCGGGACTGAAATTCGTGGGCAGGGTAGGGCGCATCCTCGGCACCGACTCGGAAAGAATGATTAATCCCGACGTTGCCGAGAACGGTATGGCGAATGTTTGGATCCAGTTGATGCAGGTGCTGATGGGCGGCCGGATACTTGCGCAGTTCCGAGAGCATGTTTGTGGGCGCGAGCGTGATAAAACTCTGAAATTTGTCGATGTATACGAAGTGATCGCACCGTCGAGCCGGAGGAAGATCAGCACGCGCGTACGCCGCAAGCCCGATCATGGTGGCAAGGAGCCTACCAAGCAGGGAAGAGCTATCATCTCCGATTCGAATCTTTGCGAGATTTACGATGAGGACCCATCAATGCGTTGGCCTTCTGTAGCGGTATCGTCAAGTCAGAGTTCTCAGTCCGCGTGATTGTAACGCGCGATGCGGTACTGGCCCCCTACTGGAAGGGAAGAACACCATGATGAAGATCAAGCTTGGGTCGTTTGAAAACTACAAGCCGGTAAAGCTCACGATCGAGCTGCTGGCGGCGGTCTTTAGGGATCTCAAAAAGCTACGCCGACGCTCTGACGCAAAGCGCAGGCGGACGACGCCGACCGACCCTGCCAAGTTGATCGCGCCGATGATCGAGCATTTCTTGGCAGCCGACCGAGCGTTTGCGAAGGCCCGACGGAATGCTGCTCATTTCGTCCCTGGCTTACCCGAGAGGTCCGGATAGCGCTCGCGAAGCAGATCAAGGAACGGACGCAACGAGGGATTGCCGTTGGCCTGCCGCCAGTATGCGCGGAAGCTCATGCGCGTCGGTCCTTCGGCATCATGCACCCCGCGGAAGGTGACATCCGGATAGGTTGCGCCAGTCGCACTTTCCAATATCAGTAGAATGCCCCAACCCACGCCGACCAAGGAGAGGAGGCGGTCGAGCCCCACATCATGGCAAAGCAGCGGGCAAGGGTCGAAGGTTCCCAGTTTGCTGATGAGAAGATTCAGAAATTCCGGTCCCGGGCCGCGCTGTGACATTAACAGGGATTCGTGCCTCAGTTCGCCCCAGTGAATCACGTCACGGCCTGTCAGCGGATGGTTCGCGGGGAGAGCCGCAACGATACGCTCGCTCCAGAGCAACAATGACCTGTCGCTCCACCTTGGATTGGGCTCGGCCACGAAGGCGACGTCAATGGCGGTGCTCGCGAGGTCGGAGATTAGATGGTCGCTCAATCCGTCAACGAGATGCGTTTCGACTTCGGGGAAGCGGCGCCGGTGCTCGAGAAGGGTGGCCCGTAGATTGCCGACCGAGAGGGACGTGTGGATGCCAATAGTCAATCGACCACTCTCGCCACGCGCGCGGTTTTTGAGACGAATCGCGATTGCTTCCGTATCATCCAAGATGCGTTGGGCAGCATCTAGGAATTCCTGCCCCTCGACGGTCGGTCGCGTGCCACCGTTAGTGCGCTTGAAGAGGGGAACGCCCAACTTGTAATCGAGCTCTCGCAGGCGACGACTGAGAGTCGGCTGCTTGATTCTGAGCGTCTCTGCGGCTTGGCGCAAGCTTCGGTGCTGAGACGCGACGATCGCCCAGCGCAGCTCTCGCAATTCCACCAGCACGGTCGAAGCCCTATGGCGAGTTGTCGGTGACCAGTTTTCCGGATTGGGGTACTTCATTTGCTGGCACCGCTCAGCCCTCATTTGCTTCAGGCCGACCGCTCACGGAGTGCTGATGACGCTGGGAGCCTATGGACCCTGTCGGTCAAGTTCGGATTGGGTGTGGCACTCGCCGTATCGGCAGCGATCATGATCGGCGTACGAGGCCAAGGCGATTTCAACATCATGATCGACCTCTCTCGGCGTGCCATCTGCACGGCATCCATCACCATACGTTGGATATCAGTAACTGCTTGTGGGTGACCGATTTGGCGATGAAGGGCACGGATAGCCTCGCGCCGGTGCGCCGCGAACGAAGATTTCGAACCCGATGTATCAATCTTGGGGATGCGCGGAATTTCCTACGATTTCGGCCGAAGCGGGCAGGTTGAGCTGATCTTTTCCGCCGACGACGACTGCGAAGGTCTCGAAGAACCGTGCGGAAATTGCGCGTGCCGTAGACTGAACAATCCGACCTCCCAATTGCGCAAGTTTACCGCCGACCTCGGCGCGGGCTCCGTATCGCAGGATGGTCCGATCAGGTCCATCAGCAGCAAGAGTTACTTGTGCACCGCCCCGTACGTGACCCGCCAGCCCACCGTTGCCATGCCCCGACAGCGAAAAAGACTCGGGCGCGCCGCTCTGATCCAACTTGACCGTGCCGCTGAAGCGGGCCTTGATTGGGCCGATCCTAAGGACAACCCGCGCCTCCAGTTCAGTACCGGACAGCCGTTGAAGTTCTTCACATCCGGGAATGCACCGCTTGAGTACTTCAACGTCGTTGAGGGCCGCATAGATGTGCATGGGCGATGCGTCGATCGCCACTTCATCGCACAACTCCATGTCGCCCTCCCTTGTCTATCGCCAGATTGAAGGCCATGCGCCTATTTGATCGCTTGTGGATTGACGGGCGATCCGGCGCCACCTGGAAGGTGCAGCGGCGGAGCGACAAAGAAGAATTCATAGACCTTGTCGATCGCACAATCCTCCGCCAGTTCCTTCACGTAGAAAATCTCACCCATCGATACGCCGATCGCCGGGATCACGACCCAGTGCCAGGGCTGATAGGCTTCGGTCGTTTCGTTCGGGCGGACTTCGCAGCCCCAAGTGTCCGCGCAGATCGCCGCGATGTCCGTTTTCCGGATCCAATAGGCAGTCTCGAAGGCCAGACCTGGCGCATCGCCTCCCGCGTATCCCACCCAGCTGCCTTGCGAGAGGCACCGTTCCTGGTGGCCCGTGCGGACGATCACGAAATCGCCTTTGCGAATTTCCACGCCTTGCGCCTTCGCACAATCATTCAGGTCGGAACTGGTTATGCCGTAGCCATCTTCGAGCCAGTCGACTCCTTTCCAGCGCGCGATATCCAACAAGACACCCCGCCCGACCATCTTGTTACGCATGTGCTCGATGCCAAGTTTCCGGCCGCCCAGGCTGTCCACGAGCGCTGCCGAATAGCCATTGTACATCTTGCCGTCGAGAAACACGTGGCATAGCGCGTCCCACTGCGTCGAGCCCTGGCAGGGCATGGAGATGGAATCATCCGCATATTGGATGTTCGGGCTGGTCTGGTTTCCCGCGAGGGCATCGGTGCCCGTCGCAAGCATGAGATGTACCGGATTCCAGCGCACGCCGAAAAGGCCAGACTGGATTTTCTCCTTGAGGGAGAGGCCAAGGCTGAAGACCTTGCCTCGACGGATCAGTCCCGCCGCAGCGACGATGTCGGCCGGCGTGACATGGTTGATCGTTCCTAGCTGATCGTCCTCGCCCCATCGGCCCCAGTTCGACAGCACTTCGGCCGCTTCATGGATTGCTTCCTTCGACACCGGTTTCTGCATTGGACTCTCCATCGATCACTCAGAAGTTCACCCGGTCCGCGCCCTTCAACGAAAGCATCTCACGCGCTTCGTCGGGGGTCGCGACCTCCAGCCCGTGGCCCTCGATGATCTTTCGGGCGAAGCTCACCTGTTCAGCACTGGATTGAGCGAGCCTGCCTTTGCCGGCCCACAGCGAGTCTTCAAGTCCCACGCGAATGTTGCCGCCCATGGCGACCGCCATCGCGCCGATTCGCAGTTGCGACGCGCCGGCGCCCAGCACCGACCAGCGATACTGGTTGCCGAACAGGCGGTCGGCGGTTCGCTTCATGTGCATCACGTCCTCAGGATGGGTGCCTATCCCTCCCAGGATGCCGAAGACCGATTGCACAAAGAACGGCGGCTTGATCAGTCCGCGTTCGACGAAATGCTTGACGTTATAAAGATGGGCGATGTCGTAGCACTCGAACTCGAAGCGCGTGTTGTTCGCGTAGCAGGTCTCGAGGATGTACTCGATGTCCTTGAACGAGTTGCGGAACACCAGGTCGCGGGTGTTCTCCAGGTGCTGGCGTTCCCAGTCGAATCTGAATTCCTTGTATTTCTCCAGGAGCGGGAACAGGCCGAAGTTCATCGAACCCATGTTGAGCGAAGCGACCTCCGGCTTGAAGGTTGCCGCCGGCAGGACGCGCTCGTCGACCTTCATGAAAGGGCTGCCGCCCGTCGTAATGTTGATCACGGCGTCGGTGCTTTGCTTGATGCGCGACAGAAAGCGGGCGAAGCCCTCCGGCGTTTGGTCGGGCCGACCGTCCTGAGGGTTACGCGCGTGCAGATGCAAGATCGAGGCTCCCGCTTCCGCGGCCTTCAGCGCGTCCGTCACGATCTCGTCCGGCGTGATCGGGAGATGGGGTGACATGCTGGGCGTATGAATTGAGCCGGTCACCGCACAAGTAATGATGACCTTCCCGTTCGCGCTCATGGCTGGTTTCTCCCTTGCTGCAATTCGTATCTCTTTCCGTGTCTCTACTCGTTAGTGAGCACTTGGTCAATAGTTTTTGGTTGGCCATTGACAGCGCGTTGACAAGTGCTGGAAAGTTCGGCCGAAAAACCAAGGATGATGACTGATGAAAGCTAGGTCCGCGGGCCGGCCTGCAGCTTCTGCCCGGCAGGGCAGGCGCGCGCGTGATGCCGCTTCTGTCCAGAGTGGAGATCACGAGGCCAATCGGTCGGTCAGAAGCCGTCTGCCGCCGCACGAGCGTGAGCGGATGATCCTTGATGATGCAACGCGCTTTTTTGCCGAGCATGGCTTTGAAGCCAATATCCGCGACCTGGCCAAGCGCTCCGGAATATCTCAGGGCCTGATCTTCAAGTACTTTGGTTCGAAGGAGAGGCTGATTCAGCGGGTCTACGAAACGACCTTTCTCCAGCGGTGGCGGCCGGAGTGGGAAAGGAAGCTGAAGAACAGGGCCGAGCCTTTGGAAAAGCGGCTTTTCGAGTTCTACCTGTCGTATCTTCAGACCGTGGATGAGTATGTCTGGATCCGGATAGCGCTTTTCTCCGGTCTGTCCGGAAATGACCTGACTTCCCAATATATCCGCGACAACGTCTCTTTCCTGATGGAGGCGATCGCGCTGGAGTTGCGCCACGAGTCGCGCGAGGCGCTTGCTGCGGGCGTGGGCGTTATGGAGATGGAGCAGGTCTGGATGCTGCACTCGACGTTCATCTACTACCTGATCCGCAAGCACATCTTCAGAACCCCGACTGCGCCCGCCCAGGACGCGTATGTCGAACAGATGGTGCGGCTATTTCTTGTTGGGCGGTTGCCGCGACTCTGACCTCCAGAGGTTGGTGCTTGATCCTTCCTTGGTGAAGGAGGCGTCAATAAATATTGACATTGCGAAAAATTGATGAGCAGATGGTCAATAAATAGATCGCCGGGAGGATCCGAATGAAGCCGTCGCCATTCGAATATCATCGTGCCAGTTCGATCGAGGATGCCATCGCGGCACTTACCAGGCATGGAGAGGGGGCGCGACTGCTGGCCGGCGGACAAAGTCTGATTCCGATGATGAACTTGGGGCTGGCGACGCCGGACCTGCTCGTTGACGTCGGGAATCTCGCCAATCTGAGGTATGTCCGGGTCGAAGATGGGATTCTTCGGATCGGCGCGCTGGCGACCCACAACGCCATCATGGGGGCGGGCCCCCCGGCATCGGCTTGTCCGATGCTCATTGTCGCGTATCAGAGCGTGGCACACCACACGATCCGCAATCGCGGGACACTTGGTGGCAACATTTGCCACGCAGATCCCGCGTCCGAAATGCCGCTGGTTCTCACGCTTCTTGACGCATCGATGGTCATCCGAGGTGCGCGTGGCGAACGCGTGGTGCCGGCTGACAATTTCTTCATCGACGCCTTCGAAACGCAAGTCGGATCTGCCGAGATGCTAACCGAGATCCGCATTCCGATCCAGGCCGCAGGCGAAGGCTATGCTTTTGAAGAGATGTCACAGCGCAAGGGCGATTTCGCCATCGTCTCCGCTGGCTGCCGGCTCTCGATGCGGGAGGGACGCTTGTCGAATGTGCGTTTCGGCCTCACCGGCGCCGGCGACCGAAAGCGGAGGGTGGCTGCGGTGGAAGCGAGGCTGGAAGGTGCCATTCCAAACGATCGTCTTTTGGCGGAGGTGGCCGAACTTGCGGTCGTCAATGCTGATCCAAACGACGACATCCATGCCGATGCCACGTACAAGCTCGACCTTGTGCGGGCCATGTCGCGTCGCGTTCTGACCGGCGCGGTCAGGATAGCGGTTAAGTAGGGGGGGGCACGATGCAGACGCAGAAAATAGAGCTAACGATCAATGGTGCGACCTATTCCGGTCAGGTTGAGCCCCGCATGCTTCTGTCGGATTTCATTCGACAGGTCGCTCGGCTTACCGGCACCCATGTCGGATGCGAACATGGCGTATGTGGCGCCTGCACGGTTCAAATCGACGGCAAGACCGCACGATCCTGCTTGACCTTTGCAGTACAAGCAGAGGGACATGATATTCGCACTGTGGAGGCCCTCGGCAGACAAGGCGCGCTTCATCCGATCCAGCAAGCATTCTGGGAAAAACACGGCTTGCAGTGCGGCTATTGCACTCCCGGCATGCTGATGCGAGCCGAGGAGTTTCTGGCCAGTAATCCGAATCCCAAACGGGAAGACATCATCGAAGCGATCAGCGGAAATCTTTGCCGCTGCACCGGCTACCAGACAATCGTAGACGCGATCGAGCACGCGGCCACACTTCTGAAATCGCAAAAGGCGGAGGCGTGAGATGAACGACCAGACCACACGTATCCCCGTAAGCCGCCAGCGCGAAAAGCCAGGCCAAAAGACAAAGTGGATCGGCTCCGACATGAAGCGCGTCGAAGACCCGCGCCTCCTGACCGGTCAGGGCCGCTATGCCGACGATGTGAGCCTGCCCGGCATGCTGCATGCGGCCACTCTGTCTAGCCCTCACGCTCACGCTCGTATCATATCGATTGATGCTTCCGCGGCGCGTGCATTGCCGGGTGTCGTTGCGGTGATGACAGGCGAGGACGTGGCGAGATCGACCGGACCGTTGCCCTGTTTTTCAAACCCGCCGGTGGAACAACGCTGTGTTGCAGTCGACCGTGTCCGTCACGTCGGGGAGCCGGTGGCGATCATCGCGGCTGACAGTCGTTATATCGCGGAGGACGCGGCGCGTCTGATCGAAGTCGAGTACGAGCCGCTGCCACCGATGAACGATCCGCATAAGGCGATGCACGCGACGGGGGAGGGGGTGCTGCATCCCGCGCGTGGCGACACCAACGTCGCAATGCACCGCAAGTTCTCGTTCGGTGATGTTGCGGGCGACTTCGCCCGCGCAAAGCGGGTTGTCAAACGCTCGCTCCGCTGGCCCCGATCGGGTGCCCAGCCGTTGGAGACCTGCGGCGCCGTCAGCGAGCACGACAGCGCGACGGGTAAGTTCACGATTCACGTGAACAGTTCGATGTACAATTATGTGGGATGGCTTCTGGCGGTCACGCTGGGTGTGCCGGTCCACAAGCTCAACATCGTGCCCACAATCGCTGGCGGCAGCTTCGGCTCAAAGCTTTTCCTTCACAAGGTGCCGGTGATCTCGGCGGTTCTGGCTCGCGAAACCGGGCGACCGGTGAAATACATTGAGGACCGCGCCGACAACATCCTGGCTTGCGACCATCACGGCTCGGACCGTTTCTACGATTGCGAACTCGCTCTCGATGAAAACGACAATATGATATCGATGCGCTGCAAGGTGATTGACGACTACGGCGCCTACTTCCAGTTTGGCATCGGGCACCATGGCAACGCGTTGTCGCAGATCACCGGTCCTTATCAGATCGGCAGTGTCGAGGCCGATATCACCGCCGTCATGACGAACAAATGCCAGCAGGGCGCGTATCGCGGCTTCGGTTCGGAGGTGTCAAACTACGTTATGGAACGGATGGTCGACGCGGCGTGTGCCGAGTTCGGCTTCGATCCAGTGGAGTTCCGGCGCAGGAATTTCATCAAGCCCGAGCAGTTTCCCTATTTCATCCCCACCGGCAATCTCTATGACAGCGGCAATTATCCAGCCGTGCTCGATAGGGCGCTGCAGATGCTCGATTACGATGGCTGGCGGAAGAAGCAGGAAGAGGCTCGCAAGGAGGGGCGCTATATTGGAATCGGACTTGCTACCTGCCAGGAGCGCTCGGTTTTTTCGGCAACTGAGTTCTGGATGCTGAACCACGAGGCGGGTTTTGCGCTGACTTCATCGCCCGAGGGGGTGAAGGTCAAGATCGATCCGACCGGCAACGCTGTGATTACCCTTCAGGCTCCTTTCTGGGGCAACAGTCCGGAAACCATGGCGACCATGCTCTTGGCCGAGCATCTGACCATGGATCCTGCAAATATCTCGGTCACGTACGCTGATACCGATAGTGGCATAGCGGGCACCGGACCGGGGGGAAGTCGCTTCACAGTGATGGTGGCCGGGGCCATCGTCTCTGCCTCTCAAGTGATCAGGACGAAGCTGTTTCTGCTCGCGGCTCACCTGCTGGACGCCGACCCTTCCGACATGGAATTGTTCGACGGAAAGATCAGGGTCAAAGGGCGGCAAGGCGTTGAAAAGTCCATCGCCGATCTTGCAATGATGGCGCATTTCTTCCGTCTCTCGTTCCCGGACACGCCGGACTTCGACACGGGACTTGATGCGTCCTGCACCTACGACCATCCGCTGACTACCATGCCGTCGGAGGACCGTAAGGATCTGGGCATCTTCTATCCGATCATGGGCCATATGTGTCACATGCCGGTCGTGGAGGTTGATGTTGAGACCGGCAAGGTCAAGTTTCTCGACTATGTCGCGGTGCATGACTGCGGAACGATCGTGAACCCGATGACACTCGCGGGCCATGTTCGGGGCGGCACGGCGCAGGGGATCGGTTCAGCGATCTATGAAGAGTACAAGTACGCCGACGATGGCCAGTTCCTGAATGCAAACTTCGCCGATTATATTCTGCCCAGTGTCCACGAGGTGCCGCCGAATATCCGCGTCGGCCATGTGGTAACGCCGTCACCCTTTACCGAATACGGCATCAAAGGCGGCGGCGAGGGTGGCAGGATGGGCGCCCCGCCCGCCATTGCCAGCGCAATCGAGGACGCGTTGAAGCCATTCGGAGTCAAGGCGGATTTCTTGCCGTTGACGCCGGCGAAGCTGCGTGGCCTCATCCGTCAGGCGATGGTGAACCGGTAGTGTCTCAAGCGAATTTGCGGGCGATCGGTATATCGCCCGCAAGAGACAGATCTACGGGGGCATCAAATGCACTGCTAAACCGACTGCGTTGCCCCTCGATCGCGATGTCTCGGACCGGTGGCTCGATCGACGCCTCGTATGTAGCTCCATTGCCTCAAGTCCTCCAGAGCTGATTCTCTCAGTGCGGGCCAACTCCGTTTTGGCCGGCCGCCGGCCTGATCGTTGCTAACCGTTCACCATAAATCGATTCGAAAGATTTCCTAATCGAGTTGAGGCCGATCCTACAACGAGAGGACGACACTTCGGTCCAATCGATCAGCGAAATTCAGTTTCGAATGAAGCAATCGCCCTCACTGCGAACAGACAATTCGCAATGTCAAAAGATCGTGCGTTGATTTTATCTCAAGCTGGAGGCTGAGAATTTCGTGAATGGCGTACGCGCGGTGTGACCAAAATGCTCGCTAGTGAAAGCGCAAATTGCTGGGGCATGTCTGGAATGCGCGACAATCCCGGCTTCTTTCTCTCGCAAGGTGGCGTTACATGAACAAGGTCTATCCCGACGCCAAGTCGGCTCTCGATGGCATTCTCAAGGACGGCATGATGATCATGTCGGGCGGCTTCGGCCTCTGCGGCATCGCCGAGACCCTGTCCGACGCGATCCGCGAGTCCGGCGTCAAGGGCCTCACCGTCGTCTCCAACAATGCCGGCGTCGACGGCATCGGCCTCAGCCGGCTGCTGGAGACCCGCCAGATCAAGAAGATGATTTCGTCCTATGTCGGCGAGAACAAGCTGTTCGCCCAACAGTATCTCGCCGGCGAGCTCGAGCTCGAGTTCAACCCGCAGGGCACGCTGGCCGAGCGCATCCGCGCTGGCGGCGCCGGAATCCCGGCCTTCTACACCAAGACCGGCGTCGGCACGCTGATTGCCGAGGGCAAGGAAGTGAAGGAATTCGACGGCGAGAAGTACATCATGGAGCGCGGCCTGTTCGCCGACGTCGCCATCGTCCATGCCTGGAAGGGCGACACCGCCGGCAATCTGGTCTACCGCAAGACCGCGCGCAACTTTAACCCGATGATGGCCACCGCGGCGAAGGTCACCGTCGCCGAGGTCGAGCACTTGGTGCCGGCCGGCGAGATCGATCCGGACCACATCCATACCCCCGGCATCTTCGTCAAACGCATCGTCGAGGTCGGGACCGGCAAGAAGCGGATCGAGTTCCGCAACACCCGTCCGCGGCCCGCCGCCTAAAACATAATCCTTCAGGAGAGCCACATGGCCTGGACCCGTGAACAGATGGCCGCCCGCGCCGCCAAGGAGTTGCGCGACGGCTATTACGTCAATCTCGGCATCGGCATTCCGACGCTGGTCTCGAACTACATCCCCGACGGCATCGACGTCAGCCTGCAGAGCGAGAACGGCATGCTCGGCATGGGCCCGTTCCCCTATGAGGACGAGGTCGACGCCGACCTGATCAACGCCGGCAAGCAGACCGTGAGCGAGCTGCCCTCGACCAGCTATTTCTCGTCGGCCGATTCCTTCGGCATGGTGCGCGGCGGCCATATCGATCTGTCGATCCTCGGCGCCATGCAGGTGGCGCAGAACGGCGACCTCGCCAACTGGATGATCCCCGGCAAGATGGTGAAGGGCATGGGCGGCGCCATGGACCTCGTCGCCGGCGTCAAGCGCGTCGTGGTCGTGATGGAGCATTCCGCCAAGGACGGTCCGAAGCTGCTCAAGCAGTGCAACCTGCCGCTGACCGGCGAACGCGTGGTCGACATGGTCGTCACGGATTTGACGGTGTTCACCATCGACAAGCACGGCAAGGACGGCATGGCGCTGATCGAGCTCGCCGACGGCGTCACGCTCGACGAGGTCAAGGCCAAGACCGAGGCCGAATTCCGCGTCGCGCTGAAGAACACATAGGGCAGCGATCATGGGTGAGCGTGACGACCATTCGATCCGTACGCCCCGATGACCCTGAGTTCATCGCAGTGTCTGACGTGAAGTCGGTCGTGCCCAATGCTTCCTATCTATGGCCGCGATGCCAGATTACGCCAGCCGCGGCAAGGTACGCTCCTGATGTGGATCAATCGGTAACCTTGCGCCGCCGCCCATTTTTCCGGGCCGAACGTCCTGTCGCACAATCCTTATTGCCTTATTGAGTTTGACTTGAGTAATGCTTGCTCCTGCCTGATCGTTATTATATACCGACTCAATAATAAAAGCGCGACCTTGGGAGTAGAGGAGGGCACATGCTGGAGCGTTTGGAGCGACAAAGCTCACTGACGAGGAATCAGATCAAACTGATTGGATCCGCCATTGCGGGTAACATGCTCGACTTTTTCGACCTCTTCCTTATCGGCTTCGTGCTTGCTTTCATCGTGAAGCCATGGGGGCTCACGTTCGGTCAGTCGGCGACGGTACTGCTGTCGTCGGGCATCGGAGCGATGCTCGGTGCAATCTTTTGGGGGAGGCTTGCCGACGGGATCGGTCGCCGATTTGTCTTCTCGGCGACGATTGTGACCTTCGCGGTTGCAACAGGCGCGATGGTTCTCACTCAGGATGGTGCTTGGCTCTATCTCTCAATCATGCGCTTCTTTGTCGGATTCGGAGCCGGCGGCCTGTACTGCGTCGATGTGCCCCTCGTTCTGGAATTCGTTCCAGGACGCCTCCGCGGGCGTGTCGGGGGTCTTGTAACGGCATCCATTCCTGTCGGCTTGCTTCTGGCTTCACTTGCCGCTGCAACTTTAACTTCACTGATCGGATGGCGAGGTCTATTTATCCTCGGCATGGCCCCGGCCTTCCTCCTTCTCCTGGTTCGTGCTTGGGTACCCGAGTCGCCGCGCTGGCTTTTGTCACGTGGTCGCACGGAAAAGGCGCGCGAGAGCGTGGCCTGGGCTTTGGCTGTTAAGCCTGAAACGTTGCCGCCGACTGTAGCTTCGTCGGAATCGGTCGTGCAGCCTCCGGCGCGCTTGCGGGATCTCGTGCGTTATCCGCGCAGTCTCCTGCTTTCTTGGATCACAAACCTCGGTGTGCAGACCGGAAACTATGGGTTCACGATGTGGGCCCCGACGCTCCTCGTGCTGGTTCTTCAGATTCCTCCGGCTTCGGCTGCTTGGTACATGGCGGCAATTAGCCTGGGCGGATTGGCGGGTCGCCTTCTCTTCGCTTGGCTTGCTGATTACATCGGGCGGCGCCCGTCAGGAGTGTTGCTGGGCTTGGGCGCGGCTATCACTCTGGCATTAGCGGCCTCCTTCCACGACGCGTTTCTCGGTCCGTTGTCTGTATTCTGGCTAACGCTCATCGTGGCGAATGTGTTTATCGACGGAGGATTTGCTGTCGTCGGGCCATATGCCGCCGAAGTCTGGCCGTCTTGGCTGCGCGCGACCGGCATGGGATCGGCATATGGCTTTGGCGGAATTGGCAAGATCATCGGACCGCTCGGCCTGGCGTGGATTGTGGGCTCATCGAACGTCGTCAGTCCTCAGGCCACCGTTGCGGCAATTGTCCCGGCTTACCTGTACCTCGCAGCTTGGTTTGCATTAGCCGCCGTCACATTCCTTGTCCTTGGCATTGAGACCAAGGGACGGTCAATTCAATCCCTCGATAGCAGGTTGCTCGAGGACCAGGCGCTCACGAAAAAGTCGATGGCGCTTGCTGCCGTCCGGGAAGCCGCTTCTGACCGGCGCTAATGGTGCGGACTTGGTCATCATCAAGAGGAGTGGGTAATGGCACGTCAATTCATCGACATCTCGATCGCATTGGACAACGACACGCCCGTTGACCAGCCGGGCTTCGGGCCGAAGATCGAGTATCAGGATCCCAAAAGCAACGTTCCGGAAATTCTTCGCTTCTTCCCGGGGTTGACAGTGGATCAACTTCCCGGCGGCGAAGGTTGGAGCAACGAGACGGTCAAGCTTCGGACGCATAGCGGAACGCATCTCGACGCCCCCTATCACTACCACACGACCATGGATCGAGGGAAACGAGCGATCACAATTGACGAAGTGCCGCTCGAATGGTGTTTCCAACGAGGTGTAAAGCTGGACTTCCGTCATCTTCCCGACGGGTATGTGGTGACGGCCGAGGACGTGAAAGCGGAATTGAAGCGGATTCATCACAGGCTTGAGCCGCTCGATATCGTCCTTGTAAACACCCGCGCAAGCTCCCGGTATGGTTTTCCGGACTATGTTGATGTCGGCATCGGGATGGGCCGTGAGGCGACGTTGTACCTACTGGAGCACGGAGTCCGGCTAACGGGCACTGATGCTTGGGGGTGGGATGCGCCATTCAAGTACATGGCAGAGCGCTACGCTAAAACCAAAGATCCAAGCATCATCTGGGAGGGCCATCGAGCCGGCATGGAGATTGGCTACTGCCACCTCGAGAAGCTCCACAATCTGGAGAGTCTTCCCGCGAAAGGCTTCCAGGTTTGCTGTTTCCCCGTGAAGATCCGTGGTGGCTCCGCGGGTTGGACCAGGGCAGTCGCAATCATCGATTCGACGAACTCAGATTTGGTCTTGGACTAGTCAAAGCGGAACGTCAGCCATGACCGGCGATCGAAAGGTCATCATGACGGGGGCGATCCGTACGCCATCGATGTCGACGCATCTATCGGTCGCCTAGATTCGACACCGCAATGCCCAACGAAGCTCGCACCATTCTCGCGCTCAAGGGATCCTACAAATAGTAGTTTTAAGAAACGTCAACAAGCTTACAGCAAAGAGCCGCTTCCGAGCCGTCAACTCGGAACCGCGCCGTCCCGCTCCGCGACCTGACCGTGTTGATAATCGGGGCGGGAAGAGGAATAGGTCGGGCCGCGGCGCTCGCCTGTGCTGACGCTGGGGCGAGGGTCATGGCGGTCTCGCAGGACGCGCTCCGACCTGGACGAGCTGGTACGTGAAGCGGCAGCAGCACCGCGTGCGTTGACACCCCTGGTCTTCGACGTGACGTCGCGGGAATTCGTCGAGGCCATTGGTAAAATGGACCAGCTCGACGTTCTGGTGAATAATGCGGGCACGAACCAGCTTCAAGATCTTGCGGAGGTCGATGACAAGACGCTCGACCTCCTTCTCAACTTGAACGTCAGGTCTGCCTTCCAAGTATCGCGTGCTGCGGCGTTACGGATGATTGCTCTGGGCCGAGGGGACTCGATCATTCACGTTTCGTCGCAGATGGGACATGTGAGGGCGCCAAAACGTTCGGTGTACTGCATGACCAAGCATGCAATCGAGGGGCTCGCGAAGGGGATGGCCATCGAGCTCGCACCCCAGAAAATTCGCGTCAACGCCGTCGCACCTACCATCGTCGCAACGCCAATGACGCGCCCATTCTTGGCCGATCCGGCATATCGAGCGTTTGCAATGGCCACGATTCCGTTGAAGCACGTTGCCACGGGCGAAGATGTTGCTGAAGCCATTGTTTACCTCGCTTCGACCGCGGCTCGGATGGTGACAGGCACCAGTTTGCGTGTTGATGGCGGAGCTACCGCTCAATAGTGAGGGCTTGATGTCTTGGAGCGGTATATCCTTTGCTGATTTCTTCGATTGCATAGGGGAGAGGTACGGTACGTGCCCATCATAGTCGCCAGCGGTTGGAGCGAGTCGCGTGACTAAGTTGGTGGTTTGGAGAGGCCTAGCGCAAGGCGATTGAACTCCAGTTGGTCACATTCGCCGACTAGGCCCCGAAGGAAAAGATAAACACCGGGCCATGATGGTCCAATCCGCCGCGTCCAAGATCGATTGATTCTATTTGGACGAGGCACCGGCTCCGGCAAATTTCCCATGAGTGCCACGAAGACGGGAGGACGCGCCGTTGGAGCCGATTGCCGCCAACTCGCGGGCTCTCAGTGCCTCGATGAAATGACGGATTCTTAGCTCCACGAGGTGGTCTGAATTCGCCATGACCGGCAACTTCCAAACATGCTTCCGGACCAGGCCGTAAAGAAACGACGCCTGAACGTCCCAGACGGCTTCGTAGAGCTCGCTCTCCGGAAAGTCTCTCTTGGAAAAACGGAACGTCTTGTAGATCTCCGAAACGATCACTCTGAGAAGCTTTTCCACGCGTCCAGAAACGTAACGATGCGTCAACTCGTTTCCGGCCAGCCCCGAATAAAGCACTATGCGAATCCAAATTGGTTCATCGATGGCGGCCAAATAATCCTTGTAGTATTCATTCAGCCGCTGCTCGAGCGGCTTGGTCTGATCAATAAGGGTATCGTACCAACTGGTCTTCCACCGCGCGACATAGACCTTCTCATAGACACGTTCGATAAGTACCTGCTTGCTTCCGAAATAGGAGAAAATCAGGGCCTGCGAGACGCCGATCATTTCGGCCAGATCTTTGAGCTGACCGTCGAAGCCGCGTTCGGCAAAGAACGATATCGCAGCATTTAGGATCATTTCCGAGCGAGCTTTTGGTGGAAGGCGACGCCGAACCGACGGCTGGATTCCAGTTCCGGTCGGCCGTCGATCGCGCGGAGGTTTCTTCTTTGTGCTCATAGCTTTCACTAAAATTCCTTGCCTTATTGACTTTAACACGAATACCATCGACCTCAAGGCGTCGCCTCGGCAACCACCTCCGGCGCCATCATTCGGTCCTTCAATCCGGCCAACACGCACCGTTCGAGTTCTTCGCGCGGAATGGTCCTGCCGCTCGAGCAAAACCGTTAGATGTTGCACTTCCTGTGGATAGGCGGCGGTGCCTTGCAACCGAGCGGCCTCGCGCGGCTCGTGCTGAGCTTCCTCGACCTTATGCGCACGATTCACGATTGGAACAGTTTGGCAGCTACGCACCTGGCCATTTTCGGCCCTTGGCTATTCTAATCGAAACCAACTTCGCAAACCATCGACCGTGCGAAATCCGTCGGCGGCGTAGCAGCGTATGGAAGGCTGGGAGGCGCGCATCATCTCCGCCAGCGCATGGCCGGGGCCGAGGTCCAGCACCTCGGTGACGCCGAGCTCCGCGAGCGCCTCCAGTGTCGTCGCCCAGTCGATGGGATGGGCGACCTGGTTTGCCAGCTTCGCCGTGGCGCCTTCGGCCGCGAAGATGCGCTCGCCGTCGCCGCCAGCAAGCAGCACGCGCTGACTTGCGATGGGCGTGTGCCTGCTGGCATCGAGCGCCTGCTGAAGCGGTTTGCAGGCCGATGCGAGCCTTGAGGTGTGCGAGGCGATCTTCACGGCGAGAAGGCCCGCGCGCGCGCCCTCCTTGGCGGCCTCGGCGCAGAGCGCGATGACATCCCGGTCCGCGCCTCCGATGACGACGAGAAGGTCGGGATTCCGGATCGCGATCTCGCAGTGATGTTTTGCAAGCAGAGCTTCGAGCGCAGCCCGGTCGAGCCCGCGAACATAACCCAGGCGGCCATCGGGCCCCGCCGCGCTTTCCATCAGCCGGGCGCGGATATCCGTGAGCCGCAAAGCTTCGTCGGCGCTCCAAATTCCCGCGATGCTCCAGGCAGCCATCTCACCGACGCTGTAGCCGGTGACGGCGGTCTGCTCAGTCAGCAGGTCCGCGATGCAGGCGTGGATCGCGAGAGCCGATGTGACGGTCAGGATCTGGCTGGAATGATTGAAGGAGAGTTCGTCCGCGGCCCGCGTCCTGACGAACTGCCGCGGATCCACACCAAGAAAGGTGGTTGCCGCAGCAAAAACAGGCTCCGCAGCGGGCTGGTCCGCGACAAGATCGAAAATCTTGTCCGAGAGCGTACCTTGTCCGCCGCAGAGCAGTGCCAACATCAGACTTCCAGCCGATCGACGAACAGCGCCATCGCCAGCAGGTCCGCGGAGCCGCCAGGGCTGAGATTGCGGGCGACGAACGCCTTGTGAATGTCGGCCGCGCGCCGGTGCCAATCCGACGACCCTACGCCGCCGGCGGCAAGGAAGCTGGCGGCACTTTCTCGCGCGAAGCGCAGCCCTT
Organism: Bradyrhizobium sp. USDA 3315; assembly: GCF_054056795.1. NCBI lineage: Bacteria > Pseudomonadati > Pseudomonadota > Alphaproteobacteria > Hyphomicrobiales > Nitrobacteraceae > Bradyrhizobium > Bradyrhizobium sp. USDA 3315. The sequence continues at coordinate 4,830,649 of NZ_JBSRYP010000001.1, forward strand.
CCGCTCCACCCCGATGCAGCACGTTGGTGTCGGTGACCTCAGCGATCAGCCTCATGCAGGTCTGAACGCGCACGGCTTCCTCATCATGCGGCGAGAGCTCGCGCGTCGCATGCAGCGCGGGGAGGGCGATGTCATAGACGGAGGGGAAACCACAGGCAGCCTCCGCCCTGGCGCCGCCGGCGCCGTACCGCCGCCCGGCCACTGCGCCATGGCTGCGCAGCGATACCGGGCCCGACAGGATGTCTTCGCCCCAACGCTCCGCAACCAGCCGGCCCAGTGATTTGCGAATTCCGACGGCATTCCGGTAGCCGGCCGCGGCGCAGAGCAGACCCACCCCGAAGATCGCGCCCCGATGCGTGTTCACGCCACATGTCGCAGCCAGCATCCCGCGCTCCGCGGCAACGCCGATGGCGCGCAGCCGGTTCATGCCCGCGCCCTCGGCGCCCGCCGCGGCGAGCTCGCTGAAGAACGACATCAGGGTCGCGGCGCTCAGGCACAACAGGGCGGCGTCCATGTCGCGATGCGCGCCATTGTCGACATGGCTGACAAGGCCGGGCTTCGGATAGGTCTCGACTTCGAGCTTCAGGCAAAGTGAAGCAAGATGGCCAATCTGCTCCGCATCAAGTGCGCATCCCGGCCGTGATTGCCATTTGCGCGCAAGGGTCATGACACCAGACCTGCAATGAAGGCCGCGCGCGTTGTCGTGGTGACGCCTGCCGGCCCCTTCACGAGGACTTCGTCCGTGTCAGCGCCGGTCAGCTCGCGCCATTGAACGCCTCCGGCAGGACCTGTGATTTCACCGTCCAGCCGCATCGGCGCTTTTTTCGCGATCCGCGCGATGTCGGACAACAGAGATTCCGACTGCTTCACCGACGACAGCGGCCAGAGCAGATCGAGATCCGAACTGTCCGAAAGATAGGGCAGGCCGGTGAGGTGCTGCCAGACCAGGCTGCCATAGGTGCGGGTCTCCGGCAGAAGCTTAAGGAGCTTTTCGATGGTCACGTGCCAGGCCGCGGGCGCCGCGACGGCGGCATCGGCCAACAACGGCGGCGGCGCGGACGTGACGATATCGACCGCGGCGAGCGAGACTGCGATGCGCCGTTTGCCGTGGCTCGGCGGTAGCGGGAGGCCGAGCGGAATCGTGCCGGCCGCATCGCTGCAAGCCGGCCGCCGGACGATGAGCGGACGATCCGCGCGCGCCCAGCCGGCGATGATTGGCTCATCGGCGAGTTCGGGATAGCGGCGCATGGCAGCGCTCCATGCCGCGGCCGAGACTTTCACCATGGTGTGGCGATCCAGCGCGTCAGCCATGTTGCGTTCCCAGCGGTGCGGACGCTGCGAGCGTGACGACCCGGTCGGCGATCTCGGCAGCTTTCCGCCGTCCGCCGCGCTCAGCGCCGAGCCGGCCACGATCATCTTGTCCTTGCGCCTGCTGCAGCACCGCCGAAAGCTGCGGCGCCAGCGGCGCGGCCTCGTCCCAGACAACGTGAACGCCGCCCGTTTGCACCATGTTGTCGAGACCGGGCGCGAACACCGGTGTCGCCTGCGCCTTGGCCTTGAGGACGTCGATCGGCAGTTTGGTGACCCGCGCCATCGACGGCAGATCCATCACCGCGGGATGCGCGCCGGGTAGCGCCACAAGCGTGCCGGTCGCAAGCGCGGTGGCGATGAACGCGCCGGCGGCGCTGCCGCCGTAGAGCAGGCCGACGGTACTGTGTCCTTCGGCTTGGGCCAGCAGCAGGGCCTTGGCGAGATGCGACAGATATTCGCTGAGGCCGAGCAATTCGTCGCGCTTGCTCATGCGCTGGCTTGAGGAATCCACCAGGAAGAGAATCGGCGCCCGATCTCCTGACTTGACGATCTCGATCACGCGCCCAGCGAGCACGATGGCTTCGTCCACGCCGAAGGGCTGTCCTTGCGTGATGCCGAGCACGTGTATCGGTTTACCGCCGGCAAGGATCGCCCTTCCGGTGATTGTTGTGCCGGCGACGTCGATCTTGCTGCCGTTCGGAAACAGACCAGCCAGGATGTCATCGAGCGTCATCGGCGTTCTCCCTGTTGTTGGCCACGCGAAGGAACGCGCCGGTCGGAAGTGCGGGAACATCGGTCGGATTGTCGATGCCGAGCGCCTGCCAGATCTCGACGGCGTCCTCGGCCTCGCCAAAACGCTGCAGCCGCCGCTCGAGGCGTGTCTGCTCGGCTTCGAGCGCCGCCACGTTGCATCCTCTGCCAGTCTTGAGCGCCGCGATCGCGGCCTCGCGAAACGCCAGCGCTTCGTCGTCGACGAATGTGTCGGCACCGCCGATCAGATAGCGGTGCTTGCCGCCCATGGTGCGCCAGACCAGCGCGCGGTCGCGCGAGTCGAATTCCTCGATGCCCTTGTTGGTCTCGATCACCTCGGGGCCGCTGACGCTGATCCGGCCCTGTTCGGAGACGATCAGGCGTGAGCAGGTGCCGGCGATCAGGCTGCCGCCGCCATAGCATCCGGCGCGTCCACCGATCAGTCCGATCACGTTCATGTCGGCGCGCCGCGCCTCGATGATCGCGCGCATGATCTCCGCGATGGCGAGCTCGCCGGCATTGGCCTCCTGAAGGCGCACGCCGCCGGTGTCGAACAGGATCAGCACGTCATGGCGCAACGCGCGGGCCGCGCGTAAGAGGCCGGTGAGCTTGGCGCCGTGGACCTCGCCGAAGGCGCCGCCCATGAAGCGTCCTTCCTGTGCGGCGACGAGCACCGGCGAGCCGTCGAGGCGGCCGCGTCCGATGACGATGCCGTCGTCGAACTGCTCCGGCAGGTCGAAGATCGCCAGATGCGGGCTCATCTCGCGCTGCTCGGGACCGATAAATTCGGCAAAGCTGCCAGTATCGACCAGCGCGTCGATACGTTGCCGTGCACTCGCCTCGTACCAGCTCAGCGAAACATTGTTGGCTGCCACCTGCGTCATCATTCCGGCTCCTCGATCTTGCGGATCCCCTGGGCGAGGCGCAGGGCGACTGTGTCCGGCCGAGCGCCGCCGTCATTGATGGAAATGCGCAAGCCGCCGGCAGGGCGGCGAGCGACGAAGTCGCGAACGACGGCGTCCCACACCGCGCCGAAGCCGTGGGCCGCAGTCGTGATGTCGATCATGCAGGTGTCGACCGGTGAAGCGCGTTCCAGCAGCACCTCGAGATTGCCGGAGGCGACGACGCCGACGATCGCCTGCATGCGGGTGCCGCCGGCACGTGTCGGGGCAGATAGTCTGAAGCTGAGCGTTTCCATGCAAAACTCCTCACCAGTTGCGGAAGCGGCTGGGCGGACGATAGAGGCCACCGGAAGCCAGCATGAGATCCTTGATCGAGCGGGCGGCCAGCAGACGGCGGTCGGCGTCGAGCGGATCAATGCCGAGATCTTCGGGGCGCTGGATCACGCCGCGTTGCCTGAGCTGTTCGACCAGCTTCGCATCGCGTCCTCGTCCGATGTCGGTGTAGCCGGCAACACCGCGGATCGCCTGCTCGCGCTCGTCCTTGGTGCGGCACATCAGCAGGTTGGCGATGCCTTCCTCGGTGACGATGTGGGTGACGTCATCGGAGTAGACCATGACAGGCGCGAGATCGAGCTTGAGCGCGCTTGCCAGCTCAAGCGCATCGAGCCGCTCGACGAACAGCGGCGCGTTGCGCTCGCCAAAGGTCTCGCCGATCTGCACCACCAGCTTGCGGCCGCGGCGCAGCGCGGCGTCGGAATCGGGCGCCGCCTCCGCGCCGGCCTTGAGCCAAGGTTCGCTCGGGTGGCGGCGGCCGCGCGGATCGGATCCCATGTTGGGCGCGCCGCCGAACCCGGCGATGCGGCTGGTCGTCACCGTCGAGCTGTGGCCTTCGAGGTCGATTTGCAGCGTCGATCCGATGAACATGTCGCAGGCATAGAGGCCTGCGGTCTGGCAGAAGGCGCGATTGGAGCGCAGCGAGCCGTCGGGCCCGGTGAAGAACACGTCCGGGCGCGCCGCGACGTAATCCTCCATGCCGACTTCCGATCCGAAGCAATGGATCTGCTCCACCCATCCGGCTTCGATCGCCGGAATCATCGTGGGATGCGGATTGAGCGCGAAGTGGGTGCAGACCTTGCCCTTGAGGCCGAGCTTCTCGCCATAGGTCGGCAGCAGCAACTCGATCGCGGCGGTGTTGAAGCCGATGCCATGATTGAGCCGACGCACGCCGTAGGGCGCGTAGATGCCCTTGATGGCGAGCATCGCCGTCAGGATCTGGGTCTCGGTGATGGCGGCGGGATCGCGGGTGAAGAGCGGCTCGACATAGAAGGGGCGGCCGGCCTCGACCACGAAATGCACGAGGTCGCCGGGAATGTCGACGCGAGGCACCTTGTCGACGATCTCGGTGACCTGCGCCACGACGAGACCGTTCTTGTAGCTGGTCGCCTCGACCACCGTCGGCGTGTCCTCGGTGTTCGGTCCCGTATAGAGGTTGCCGTCCTTGTCGGCGCTGACCGCTGCGATCAGCGCGACGTTCGGCGTGAGGTCGATGAAGTAGCGCGCGAACAGCTCGAGATAGGTATGGACCGCGCCGAGCTCGATCTTGCCGCCGAACAGCATGCGCGCGATGCGCGCCGATTGCGGGCCCGAATAGGAGAAGTCGAGCCGCCGCGCGATGCCCTTCTCGAAGATGTCGAGGTGGGAGGGCAGGACCACGCCCGATTGCACCATGTGCAGGTCATGGACATCCCGGGCATCGAGGTTCGCGAGCGCCGAGGCGAGGATATCGGCCTGCTTCTGATTGTCGCCCTCCAGGCACACCCGGTCGCCTGACCGGATGACCGCCTTCAGAAATGCGGGAAGGTTCGGGATCGGAACGACCTTCCCCCTGGCGTGCTGTCGGCCGGCCGCGAGGCGATCGCCCAGGGCGGCCTTTTGCATACCCCAATCGCTCATTTCGGCTCCTTGGCATGCGAAGTTGGTCTTCGATGAGGTCGAATGTATGCGTATTGCGTTATAATGTCAATTAGTGTATACGTATTGGCATAAGCGAAGGATATTCGCATACACAGGAGGGAATTTATGATGCGAATGCATACAGAAAGCCCGTATCCAGGGGCTCGCGCCCCGCTCGCAGAGGGGAGGCGCCCGTGACCATTTCCGGCGTAGCTCTGCTCGCGATCTGCACGCTGCTTGGAGGCCTGCTCGGCGACCTGCTCGGCGTTGCCCTCGGTGTGAAGGCCAATGTCGGCGGCGTCGGCATTGCGATGATGTTCCTGATTGCCGCCCGGCTCTGGCTGGTGCGGCACGGCCTGCTCAGCCGCGGGCTCAATACCGGCGTCGAGTTCTGGGGCAGCTTCTACATTCCGATCGTGGTCGCCATGGCCGCGCAGCAGAACGTTGTCGCCGCGGCAAAGGGCGGTCCGATCGTCGTTATCGCGGGCGCCGGCGCAGTCGCGGTGTGTTTCGCGATGGTGGCCTTGATCGGCCGGCTCAGTGGCCGCGTCGAGACTATGGACGAGATCGAGGCCCGAGAGGCGATCGAGGCGAATGTGCCCCACTTCAAATCCGGGAGGGTCGCATGACCATGATCTCTCATATTCTCGCAGCCAATGCGTTGATCACGGCGTTTGCCGCCGTCGGGATCCTGATGTGGATCTCGGGGGCGATCTCGAAATACCTCACCTTCGGCCGCATTCACGGCTCGGCGATCGCGATCATGCTGGGTCTCGTGCTGGCCTTTTTCGGCGGGCTTGCCACCGGCGGCGAAAAGGGCGTCGCCGACCTGCCGGCGCTGACCGGAATCGGCCTGATGGGCGGCGCGATGCTGCGGGATTTCGCCATCGTCGCCACCGCCTTCGAGGTCGATGTGGTCCATGCGCGCAAGGCCGGACTGATCGGTGCGGTCGCGCTCGGCCTGGGAACGGTCGTTCCGTTCATTCTGGGCGTGTTCGTCGCCGCGGCGTTTGGCTACACTGATGCCGAATCGCTGACGACGATCGGCGCCGGTGCGGTCACCTACATCGTCGGTCCGGTCACGGGGGCAGCGATCGGTGCGTCATCGCCGGTCATTGCGCTCTCGATCGCGACCGGTGTATTCAAGGCGGTGATCGTGATGATCGGCACGCCCTTCGTTGCGAAGATGATCGGCCTCGACAATCCGCGCAGCGCAATGGTGTTCGGCGGCTTGATGGGAACGGTCAGCGGCGTGTCCGGCGGGCTGGCGGCGACCGATCGACGCCTCGTGCCCTACGGCGCGCTGACCGCGACGTTTCACACGGGCCTCGGATGCCTGGTCGCACCGTCCATCCTCTATTTCACGGTGCGCGCAATCATAGGAAGCTGAATGGCAGGTCTGTTCAAAGTCGCAGCCGAAGCAGAAGAAGATGGCGGCCTCCTCTCCGATCGCATCCGCAATGCGCTCACGGACGAGATTGCGTCCGGTGCGCTCGTTGCCGGCTCGGCTTTGGAAGAGCAGCAGCTTGCCGATCGCTTCGGGGCTTCCCGCACGCCGGTGCGGGAAGCTCTCCGGCAGCTTGCTGTCAGTGGACTCGTCGAGGTGCGCGGACGTCGCGGGGTCGTCGTGGCACGGATGACACCCGAACGGATCATGGACATGTTCGAGACCAGCGCCGAGGTGGAGGCCATGTGCGTCAGGCTTGCAACCTATCGCATAACGCCGCTGGAGCGCAGTCGCCTGATCGAGCTGCACGAAGGTTCGCGTGCGATGGTCGAGGCCAACGACGTCGATGCCTATGATGCCTTCAACCGGGTGTTCCACGAATGCATCTACAGCGCGACGCACAACTCGTTCATGGCCGAGCAGGCGCAGGATGTCCGTGCGCGACTGAGCGCCTTCCGCCGCACGCAATTGCGGCAGGGCGATCGCATCCGGAAGTCCCGCGACGAGCATGATGCCATCATGCAGGCGATCGCCGAAGGCGACGGCGAGACGGCCTCACGCCGGATGCGGGCGCATATGCTGAACGCCGCCGCAGCGCTGCGGCGTTACATCGAAGACCGCGTCAGGCCCGTCGACGGGCCTGAGCCCGACAATCTCTGACGACGGCGGTCCTGAACCGCTCCTGATGCAAACCAAGGCAGGTGCGCGCTCGTGGAGCGTTTGCCTGCAATCACAACCTTAGGGAGAGTTAGATGTCTGACGGCAATTCCGGGGTGTCTGTCTACGACGTGCCTGCCGAGTGGTCGAAGCGGGCCTGGATCGACGACGCCAAATACCGCGAGATGTACGCGCAATCGGTCAGTGATCCCGACGGCTTCTGGGCCGAGCACGGCAAGCGCATCGACTGGATGAAGCCCTTCTCCAAGGTCAGCAACTGTTCATTCGAGTCCGGCAACATTTCGATCAAATGGTTCGAGGACGGCACGACCAACGTCGCCTGGAACTGCATCGACCGCCACCTCCCGAAGCGCGCCGATCAGGTCGCGATCATCTGGGAGGGCGACGATCCCAGCGAGTCAAAACAAATCACCTACGCCGAGCTGGCGCGGGAAGTCGCCACATTCGCCAACGTGCTGAAGGCGCATGGCCTCAAGAAGGGCGACACCGTCACCATCTATCTACCGATGATTCCCGAGGCGGTTTACGCGATGCTGGCCTGCGCACGGATCGGCGCGGTTCACTCCGTGGTCTTCGGCGGCTTCTCGCCGGATTCGCTTGCGGGCCGTATCGAGGGCTGCGGGTCGAAGGTCGTCATCACGGCGGATGAGGGGCTGCGCGGCGGTCGCAAGGTGGCCCTGAAGTCCAATGTGGACGAAGCCATCAAAAAGACCGGCGATACCGTGAAGTCGCTGATCGTCGTCAAGCGCACCGGCGGACACGTGGCGTGGAATGCCGGCCGCGACGTCTGGTACCACGAGGAAACCGCCAAGGTGTCGGCGCAATGTTTGCCCGCGGAGATGAAGGCGGAGGACCCGCTGTTCATCCTCTACACGTCGGGTTCGACCGGCGCTCCTAAGGGCGTCGTGCATTCGACCGGCGGCTATCTCGTGTTCGCCGCGATGACGCATCGATACGTGTTCGACTATCACGACGGCGACATCTACTGGTGCACCGCCGATGTCGGCTGGGTCACCGGCCACAGCTACATTCTCTACGGACCGCTGGCGAATGGCGCGACCACGCTGATGTTCGAAGGCGTGCCGAACTATCCTGATAATTCCAGGTTCTGGAGCGTCATCGACAAGCACAAGGTCAATATCTTCTACACCGCGCCGACCGCGATCCGCGCGCTGATGCAGGGCGGCGACGAGCCCGTGAAGAAGACTTCGCGCGCCTCGCTCCGCCTGCTCGGCTCGGTCGGCGAGCCGATCAATCCGGAAGCCTGGGAGTGGTATCACCGCGTCGTCGGCGAGGGCCGCTGCCCGATCGTCGACACCTGGTGGCAGACCGAGACCGGCGGCATCCTGGTCACGCCATTGCCGGGCGCGACCAAGTTGAAGCCGGGCTCGGCGACGCGGCCGTTCTTCGGCGTGGTGCCGGAAATCGTCGATGCCGAGGGCAAGACGCTGCAAGGCGCGACCGAGGGCAATCTCTGCATCGCCAAATCCTGGCCCGGGCAGATGCGCACGGTCTATGGCGACCATGCCCGGTTCGAGCAGACCTACTTCTCGACCTACAAGGGTAAGTATTTCACCGGTGACGGCTGCCGGCGCGACGCCGACGGCTATTACTGGATCACCGGCCGCGTCGACGACGTCATCAATGTCAGCGGTCATCGCATGGGCACCGCCGAGGTCGAGAGCTCGCTGGTGGCGCATCCGGCGGTATCTGAGGCGGCCGTCGTCGGCTATCCCCACGACATCAAGGGCCAGGGCATCTACGCCTATGTCACCCTGATGCAGGGCCAGGAGCCGAGCGAAGCGCTGCGCAAGGAGCTGGTCGCCTGGGTCCGCAAGGACATCGGCCCGATCGCCTCGCCGGACCTCATCCAGTTTGCGCCCGGCCTGCCGAAAACCCGCTCCGGCAAGATCATGCGCCGCATCCTGCGCAAGATCGCCGAGGACGAGCCGGGCAGCCTCGGCGATACCTCGACGCTCGCCGAGCCCGCCGTGGTCGATGATCTCGTCAAGAACCGGCAGAACAAACGATAGGCGGCGCCCATGAGCATCGATGCGGCTGCGATCGGCCATCAGCCGCCCGACGATGTCAACGTCGTCGTCGAGGTGCCGCTCGGCGGCGAGCCGATCAAATACGAGATGGACAAGGCGTCCGGTGTGCTCATCGTCGATCGTTTCCTGTACACGCCGATGCGATATCCCGGTAATTGCGGCTTCGTGCCGCACACACTGTCTGACGACGGGGATCCGATCGATGTGCTGGTTGCCAACACGCCCGATCATTCCGGGCGCCGTCATGAACGTGCGGCCGATCGGCGTGTTGAAGATGGAGGATGACGGCGGCGGCGACGAGAAGATCATCGCCGTGCCGTCGTCGCGCCTGACCCAGCACTATCAACACCTGCAGACCTATACCGATTTGCCCGAGATCACCTGGAAGCAGATCAAGCATTTTCTTCCTGCACTACAAGGATCTCGAGCCGGGCAAATGGTCGAAGCTCGCCGGCTGGGGCCATGTCGACGAAGCGGGCCAATTGATCGAGGCGGCAGTCGCGCGTGCCGCGCATGCCAAATCTGTTTAATGGAGGACTGAAATGAGACTTGTGCTTTTGGGACCGCCGGGCGCCGGCAAGGGGACGCAAGCGTTCAAGCTATCGCAGATCCTGGCGATCCCGCAGCTCTCGACCGGCGACATGCTGCGCGCCGCCGTTGCAGCGGGGACGGCGATCGGACGCAAGGCGGCGGAGATCATGGAACGCGGCGAACTCGTTCCCGACGATCTCGTAGTCGCCGTTATTATCGAGCGGATCGCGCAACCGGATGCTGGCAGAGGATTCATCCTCGACGGCTTTCCGCGCACGGTGTCGCAGGCTGAAAGCCTCGACAAGCTGCTCGCCGCCGACCACTATGAGCTCGATTGCGTGCTGGAACTGAGGGTCGACGAGCAGAAGGTGCTCGACCGGATCCTCGGGCGCGCCATGCAGGCGAAGGCGAGCGGCCAAACGGTACGTGCGGACGATAATGAAAAGGCACTCAGTGTGCGCTTGACAGCCTACTCCAACCAGACGCGGCCGCTGATCGACTACTACGCCGCCAAGGGACTACTACGCACAATCGATGCGTGGCTACCGATCGACCGTGTTACAACGGCGCTTATTGGAGCCATTGAAGCATGTGAGCAGATCGCTTCGCGGAACAACAGGTGACCCGACGATTGCACAGATTGGGAGCAACGCCTGGCGAGATGCTTCCTTCGTGCAAACCGCTGGTCATCCGAGTTGCCTAAGAAATAGCGCGACAATGCCAAAACGGACCATCGTTCTCTTTCACAAACGCCGCAACGAATTAGGTGAAGCGACCGTGAACAAAAAAGGATGGCGACGCCTGTCGCAGAGAGCTAATTCCAAGGAGCCCAGATAGGCGCGTGGCGCGCTGGTCGCCTCCAGCAGCGGACGGTCGAGGATGATGACGACGACGCGCCCTATCTTCCGCCGAGGGACACGCAGTAAAGCGGGCGACGCGGGTTAGTCGCTGATGATAGCCTCGAGGTACTCACGTATCTGTGCCTGCGCTGAAGTCTTCATAGAAGAGGCCGGCTCAGGGACGAAGAGCTTGGGCCGGAATGATCCCTCCTTTGTTGGAATCGAAGCATGACAGACAGAAGCGTTTGAGCATTTCGTTTCGGCGTGAGTGTCGGAGATGGGACGACTGCGCCAGCACGACGTCATAGCGGCGCGTCGATCCGCGGATACGGCGCACGGCGAGTGGTCGACCGGTGTAGCTCTGCTCGGTCTCGGGATGATGCAGCAGGACGGCATAGCCAAGCCCTTACCTGCACGGCAGTGCTCTCCGCCCAGACCAAGCGGCTGAAGCTCATCAGCGCGATTCACACCGGCTTCTGGCACCCGGCCATGATCGCGAAGGTGGGGGCCACGATCGACGTCTATTCCAAGGGGCGGTTTGCGATCAACATCCTCACCGGCCGGTTCAAGGACGAGTTTCGCGCCTTCGGCGAGCCCTGGCTGGAACATGACGAACGGTACCGCCGCTCGGAAGAGTTCATCCAGGTGCTCAAGGGTCTCTGGACACAGGACCGTTTCACCTTCAAGGGCGACTTCTACAGCATCAACGACGCCTGGTTGAAGCCGAGGCCGATCTCGCAACCGCATCCGGAGATTTTCCAGGGCGGCAATTCCAAGGCCGCGCGCCGGATGGCCGCGAAATATTCGGATTGGTATTTTCTCAATGGCACCACGGTGGAGGGCGCCAAGCAGCAGATCGACGAGGTCCGCGCGCTCGCCAAGGCGGAAGGCCGCACCGTCAAGTTCGGGCTCAACGGCTTCATCATCCAGCGGCCGACCGAGCGGGAAGCGCTCGAGCAGCTCGAGGCGATCATCGCCGGCGCCGACCCCGAGATCGTGCAGGCCTTCGCCGACCAGGTGAAGCAGGCTGGCGCATCGACGGTGGAGAGGATCGGGATGTGGGCGGATTCGAGCCACGCCAACCTGGTTCAACCCAACGACGGCTTCAAGACCCGTCTGTTCGGTCCTCCCGAGCTGATCGCGGAGCGTATCCGTGCCTATGAAGCGATCGGCGTCGACATGATCCTCTGCGCCTTCCTGAATTTCACCGACGAGCTGCCGGCGTTCGGCAGAGAGGTGATTCCGCTCTTGAACTCGACCACAGCCAACCGAACCCACGAGACTGAGCCTGCTTGAGACGGCTGCAAGATGTAAAAAAGGGATGATCTGCATATAGGCCAACCAAACGGGAAAGCGCGGCTAACTCAAAAGCGCGCGCACACGGCGCTTATGCAGGCTGCCGAGATCAGAAAAGACTTGCACCGTCATACCGTTCGATTTTGCAGCGCTCGGAGACGCAATCGATCTCTCCGTTCTCTAAGGAAGACGGTGTCGTTTATCTCGTCCATCACCTGAGCTAGCCGCCCGCGAAAGGCCCATGAGGCCTTGATCGGGACCTCAATCTTGCTGGCAAAATGAGTATGGATTGCAGGCTTTCGGAGTGCTGGACTTCCTCGGAAGCTTTGCTGAGCAAGATCGTAGGTGCCAGCGTCCAATTCAACGTCAGAACGCTCGTCTAGCCGATGAGCCGCAGAAGCGGCGATACAGCGAGGCACGCCTGCGGAACCTTTGAGACAACTTCCAGCCCAGAGACCTTCGGCATTCTCCATCACACCGCGCAAGGCGGCATTCGCCGGAAACTGAGCGCGACCAAGTGTCGATCAACTATCCTCTCCTCGGCGGTTTAAGAGGCGCGCGCTTACGACCTTCATGCAACATATTTGGAGCTTTGGCGCGTTTGGAATGCTGAACAACCAATTCGAATGGATGAACACCCAGCGCGTCGGCGATGCGATCGAGGATATCAATTGTCGGGCTTTTCGACTGCCGCTCGAGGCTCGCCAAGTAGGAGCGGTCAATCCCAGCCTCATAAGCCAACTTCTGCTGCGAAATACCGCGATCCACGCGGATCCGACGCACATTTAGGGCCACTAGAGCACGAGCTTTCATGCGCCGATCATGTCTGCGCCCGGATATTTAAACCACTGGCTATAAGCCAACTATTTGGGTCGACACACAATCCATCAGCACACCGCACGATCGAGATAAAGGAACGCTCGCAACGCGATCGAGCAAGTGCTTTAAATGAGGCTGGAATCTCTATGGGGAACCTGTAGGGAACACTATAAAAAGCTCACAATCTCCAGCGATCCTTGCCAGCTTGAGCCGGGAAACTGCTATGCCATTCGACGCCGCACCGAGCGATCCGACCCTGACCCCGTATGACCGCGAGCACGCCGTTACCTGCATGCGTCTATTGGATGCGGATGCGGACGGTGCCGACTGGCGGGAAGTCGCGGAGGTCGTGCTGCAGATCGATTCCAAACGCGAGCCGGAGCGCGCCCGCCGCGCCTATGAGAGCCATCTCTCCCGCGCCAAGTGGATGAGTAGACACGGTTATCGGCAGCTCTTGCGGAGCGGCTGGACTTAACCTTCGATCAGGCGGCGTAGGATGGCTTCCGCGCGCATAGCGACGGCCATGTAATGCCGCGCGGCCTTGGTGGACTTGTGCCGATCCGGATCATTCTCGGCGATATCAGGATTTGCGAGAAGGCGCTGCAGTCGTGTTCGGCGCCAAGCCTACACGCGACGCAGGCGCGGCAGAACCGCTTGCTTTACCGCATGGGTCTGTTTAAGCTTCCTCGGCGTCGTTATTCCTTGCGCCGTGAGTTGCGAGATTAGCGCAATTTCCGGCTGCGTCGAGGGATAGCGAAGGCAGCTGCGTGCATCCGGCGCTGGTGAAGGCGCCGCTGCTGCAGAGCTTCGAGAATACGACATCGCACATACGCCGCTGCGCGCCGAAAGCGGTATAGAGAAGCATCGCGCCGCCTGATCGACCTGCGTTGCAAGGCTCTTTGACAAAACCGAAGCGATTGGCCCGCTCGCACCGTCCGAGGCGGCAGCCGCGTTCGATCATACGTTCGGCGCGCTTGCACGCCAGCTCGTGATTTGGGTTGCGAGGCCGGACTGAACAAAGTTTGTCGTGAATCTCCGATCGCCTGGGCTATCGGGAAAATCCCTAAGTTGAAGCGCGCTGCTAGTGTTCTGTCCCGTTAGTTCGTAGCATAATAATTGCATGTGTTTCGGGTGTCCCGATCGAAGGAGATACCCGATACGCACCGGACGCCCGAAGGCCATGCTGACGATTTCCAGCGACGAGCGCACGCAGCTCACGGCCATAACACGGTCGCGGTCGCTCCCTGCGGCGCCGACGCTGCGAGCAAAGATCGTGCTTGCCTGCGAACGTCAGCCGAGCAACGCCCGTCGTGGCGACGCGGCTTGGTATCGGTCCACATACGATCGGCAAATGGCGCAATCGCTTCATCGCAAATCGCATCGAGGGTCTCTACGACGAGATACGTACCGGCAGGCCCCGCATGGTTGAGGATGAGGCTGTGGCCGAGCTGATCACCAAGACACTCGCTCGCAAGCCCAAAGCCGCAACCCATTGGAGCGTGCGCGCCATCGCCCAACAGACGGGAATTGCCAAAAGCACGGTTCATCGCCTGTTCCAACTGTTCGGTCTGCAACCTCACCGTACCCGCAGTTTTAAACTCTCGACCGATCCCTTCTTTGTCGAGAAGTTGCGTGACGTCGTCGGGCTCTATCTCAATCCGCCTGACAAAGCCGTGGTGCTTTGCGTCGACGAGAAGAGCCAAATTCAGGCCCTCGAACGAACCCAGCCCGTGCTTCCTATGGGATTCGGCTACATCGAAGGTGTCACCGACGACTACCAGCGTCATGGCACGACCACCTTGTTCCGCCGTCCTCAACGTGCTCGACGGTGAAATCATCGCTCAATGCAAACCCCGCCACCGCCACCAGGAGTTCCTCGCCTTCCTGCGTCACATCGAAGCTAACGTGCCGGACCAACTGGACATCCATCTCGTCGTTGACAACTACGCCACCCACAAGCATCCCAAGGTCAGGGCCTGGCTCGCCCCGGCCGCGTTGGCACATTCACTTCACGCCAACCTACGCCTCCTGGCTCAACCAGGTCGAACGCTTCTTCGCGCTCATCACCCAACGCGCCATCCGGCGAGGATCGTTCGATTCCACCACGGACTTCGTCACAAAAATCGACCGCTTTATCCGCACCCACAATGCAAAGTCACGTCCCTTCATTTAGACCGCTACGCGGATTCCATCCTCCAGATACTCGCGCGACTTTGTCGACGAATTTCCGGGACAGAACACTAGCAGCACGTGGTCTTGCGGCGCTTGCCGCAAGGGGCACGCGCTTGATGCGCGTTCGTTTTGAGAGACTGCCGATTCCGGCGGAGTGCGGTGAGCCCGCGCCAAGTTGGCTTCAACGTGACCGATTCCACCGGCGCGAGTTTTCGGAAACGGTTGTTGGCGATCAGCCGTTCAGGGCCGTAGCATCCGACGCCCGACGTCGCTGCCTGCATTCTCGCGGGAGATTTGAAGTGCCGTCTCCGCCGTCGGTCTGGTCGGTGATCGCACACCATGCGCGTCGAAATCACTGGATAAGCCGTAGTGCAACGATCGAGACCTGAAAATGTCGGAATGCGGACAAAGCGAGCACAAAGTGGTGCTAACTGTCGAGTATTCGCTGGCACGAACAATGCACACCCTCGACGTGCCTGGGGCACCTTCCCTCCCTTAGGCATGGCTACCATCGCAAGTTGAGGCCGTGGCTGGCCAGTGAGGTTAGCGGCGCGTGACATAAGGCAGGGACGGCGCCTACTCGGCCGATACCGACGGACGTCTTGTCACGTCGCCGCTAACTTTCAACGCTGTGAACAGCGTGTTTGTGATCCGCGTAGAATTTGCGCGTCATAGAGAGAACAGATGGATCCGGGCGGCAGGTGAAAAATGGCGAGAAAAAACGCGCGGCCTGGTCCGTGGGCGCGACCCGGCTGGTATGGCTGGCCGATTGGGGGAGCAGTGTCGGCGGGCGCGGCGATTGGCTCTGTCGGAACTGCGGCTGCGGCGACATGGGCGGGTGCGCCGCCGGCGCCGGGCATGTGCTGGTACTACACCGATCCGTCCAAGACGCAGGACTTCTGGGATTATTGTTCCCGATAAGCATATGCGGGTGGACCGCCATCTTCCAGATCGACCTTGGGCGCGCTGAGTCTTCGCGAGATATTCGGACCGACAGCATGGTCTCGATTCCAGGCGGCACGTTCCGCATGGGCTCCGGTCATCATTATCGGCAGGAAGCCCCGTCGCACCGGGTCAGGGTCGACGGCTTCTGGATTGACCGTACCCCGGTCACCAACGCGCAGTTTCGCTCGTTCGTGAAGGAGACCGGCCACATCACGGTGGCCGAGACAGCACCGAATCCGGCACACTATCCCGGTGCGCTGCCGCATATGCTTTACGCCGCCTCGCTGGTGTTTGAGCCGCCGCACCGGGTGCACAACCTGCGGGACTTGGGCCCATGCTGGACCTTTATGCGGGGCGCGAACTGGCGCCGTCCTTACGGTCCGCGCAGCAACATCGATGTGCTCGGCGAGCATCCCGTCGTCCACGTCGCGTATTCGGACGCGCTCGCCTATGCCAAATGGGCCGGCAAGGAACTCCCCACTGAAGCCGAATGGGAATTCGCTGCACGCGATGGGCTCGAAGCCGAGGAGTACGTCTGGGGCAATGCCCTGACGCCCGGCGGCAAGCACATGGCTAACACTTGGCAGGGCAGCTTTCCGATCCAGAATCTCTGCGAAGACGGCTTCGATCGCACCTCGCCGGTGACCGCACTCCCAGCGAACGGATACGGCGTATGCGACATGATCGGCAATGTCTGGGAGTGGACCGCCGACTGGTGGTCGGCCCGCCATGAGGCCGACGCCGCGAAGCCCTGCTGCATCTCGCAGAACCCGCGCGGGGGCGGCGAGGCGGCGAGCTACGATCCCTGCCAGTCAGCGATCAGGAGGCAAGGTCCTGAAGGGGGGCTCGCATCTCTGTGCGCCGAACTACTGCGGGCGCTATCGCCCCGCGGCTCGGCAACGCGAGCCGATCGATACGTCAACCAGTCATCGCGGCTTTCGCTGCGTGGTGCGGTCGCCCGTACCTTCTCAACTACCGCAAACGCCGTCTGAAAAGTAGAGGGAGTATTGAATGAGCAGCGACAACGACAAGACCGTCGAAACGGAGCAGGTGATCAACCCCAAGAATAGCCGTTTCCGTGCGACCGTTCGTTCATCCCTTGTTCTTGCGCTGTGCGACCTTTTCCAGGGCCCGCGTCAAGGCGCGACAGCCGCCGACATGACGGATGCCTCCTCGCCTGTTGCGATGGGCCAGCGTTCAGTAAGGAGCTGACAGTGCCCGGCACCGGTGAAGCGCATCACTTGGGTCTGCTCCCGCCGACCAATGAAAGCACCCGCGCCGCTTTCGTCTACGCCATGCAGCGCGTCATAGATCACGTGATGGAAAGTTGGGACGAGCAATCCGCTCCGACCAGCGGCATCAAGTTTGACCAGCTTAAGCACCTGCTGGCGTCGCTCGAAGTGTGCCCGGCCGCCGGCCGCGGTCTCGATGCCGTCATGCTGGAGGTGCGCGAGCGGATCATGCCGCACTTCGTCTCAGTCTCGCATCCTCACTATGTCGCGCATATGCATTCCGCGCCGATATTGCCGTCGTTGGTTGCGGAGTTTCTGATCAGCGCGAGCAACCAGTCGCTGGATTCGTTCGACCAAGGCCCATCTGCAACGGCTTTGGAATGCCATGTAGTGCGTTGGCTGAGCGATCTCGTGGGGTTCGGCGCGGCCGGTGATGGCGTGTTCACGAGTGGAGGAACGCAGGCTAATCTCATGGGGCTGATGCTGGCTCGCGATCACGCCCAGGCGAGCGAACAGAATACTGTGAGGATATCCGGCTTGCCGGCCGAGGCACGGGGGTGGCGCATTCTGTGCTCGGAGCTCGCGCACTTCTCAGTCGCCAGAAGTGCCCACATCCTGGGTCTCGGCGAATCCGCAGTCGTGCCGATCGAGGCCGAGCGCGATGGCAAGTTGAGCGCGGACCGGCTCGACCGGGCGATACGGTCCGAGGCCGGTCGAGGTCATCGTCCGATCGCGCTGGTGCTGACGGCCGGCACCACCGAATGCGGCTCAATCGATCGAATCGAGGAATGCACGCGTGTGGCCCACGGCGCGAACGTGTGGGTCCACCTGGATGCTGCCGCCGCCGGCGCGCTGCTGCTGAGCGATCACGCGCCGCTTTTGCGCGGTGTCGAACTCACCGATTCCGTCTCAATCGACTTCCACAAGCTGCTGTTCCAGTCCATCAGCTGCGGAGTCTTCATGGTTCGCAGGCGTGCGACGCTATCGATCCTCGACCGGTCGATTGCTTACCTCAGCCCGAGCGATAAGGCCGATAGTCTCGGACCGAATCTGGTCGGGAAGTCGTTGCAAACGACGCGCCGGTTCGATGCCTTGAAGGTGTTCATGTCGCTGCGGGCGCTCGGCAGGGAACGTGTGGGCGAACTGCTCGACCTGATGCTTGCGCAAGCGCAATTTGCCGCGGAGGAGATTGAGAAATCGACGGAGCTCGAATTGCTGGTCCGGCCCGAAACCAATATCGTATTGTTCCGATGGCGACCCGCTGGGCAGAGCCTGCCGGAGGCGCTCATCAACGAGGTCAATCGGCAGCTTCCTGGCCGTCTCTGGAATGATCGAATCGCCGTCATCGGGAAGACAGTTTACCGGGGTCTCGCAGCTCTGAAGCTGACCCTGCTGCATCCCGAATGCGCGAAAGAGCGGGTCATCCCGGTGCTGGCCGCGATCGAAGCCTGCGCGGGCAAGTTCGGCGCAGAGTTGTGGTCAGGCGCTGATCGTCTGGACGAAATGCTATTGGTCGGAGCAGGCAAGTGACGGCTCATGACGGTCTTCTTGTTGAGCGGGTAAATTGGGGCGACGCCCGATATGAGCATGCACGCTGGCGGAGTTCGAAAACTTCGGTATCCCGAAGCGGTTTGCGACCCCGGACGACATAGCCGCGGGATAACGCGACGCGTGTCCAGCGCGGGACAGAAGGCCGGCGGGTGACGTTCGAACGACAGGACAAGACATATCGCGCCAAGTGCCGTCTCCTGATCGATGTTGCCGGGCGAGGGGCGCGCCGGTTCACTGCTGTCACCGGTGCTCATCATGTCGACGACAAGCTTGCCCGTGCATGGGTCGTGCTCGAAACGTCGCGCTGCCGGCCGGCTGCGTGCAGGTCGAAGCCCAAGCTGACGGCTGGTGGTACGCTGCGCCGCTACCCGAGCAGGCGCGCCATTCCATACCGACGCCGATTCGCCGGCTGCCCGTGACGGTCGAACGCTCCCGCGCCTGCTTGCAAGGGCGCGACGATTGCCGATGCTCGGAGGCCTATTGCATGATGCCGGCTGGGATCAAGGCGAACGCGGCTGTTGCGCGGCGCAGGGAGCCTGGCTCGAAACCGCCGCCGGCGGAAACGGGCTGACCGCCGGCGACGCCGCGCTTGCGTTCGATCCGATCGCGGCGCAAGGTCTGTTCAATGCGCTGTATCTCGGCCTTGCCGCTGGCGAGGCGGCAGATCGCTGGTTCGACGGAGAAGATGTGGCGCTCTCGGAATACGCCGCCGAGATCGGTCGTATTCGGGACACTTATGTCAATCATCGCGCCGCTTTTCTAGCTCCTCCGGCTAACGCCAGTGTCCGGTCAAAACGAAGGGCAGTTCAGCTACGCTTACGAATGACCGTTGGTCGCTCGACTTTGTGTCGGATTAGCTTACCGACGGACGCCGCTTCCGCATCCTGACCGTCGTCGATGATTGTACCCGTGAGTGCCTGGCGCTGGTGGCCGATACCTCGCTCGCCGGCGTCCGTGTGGCGCGCGAACTGGACCGGCTGATGATCGAGCGCGGCAAAGCCCAGAATGGTGGTCAGCGACAACGGCAGCGAACTCACCAGCAACGCAATCCTGTATGGGCCGACCAGAGCCGTGTCGAATGGCACTACGTCGCGCCGGGCAAGCCCATGCAGAACGGATGAGCTGTTGAACGAGACGTTGTTCACGTCACTGGCACAAGCCCGCGTCGCACTTGGATGTTGGCAGGCCGATTACAACTGCGCATCAGAACACCCATCTGGCTATGTGATTGAAGAGAAGAGATTTTGTTGAGCGGGATGCGATCCCGTGGGGTATTTTGGGTTCTGTCGCGCTCGTTCGGCGATAGATTGAGCAGCAGTTGTTGTCAGCGAGGTGCGGGCGAAGATCCAAGGACCACCGGCAGAGGATGGATGGATTCGATCTCGTCGACGTCAACGGCGAGCCGGAGCGTCTTGGGTGCGATCTTCAAGCGCTTTGCGGCATTGCCAAGGTTGAGCCATGGCTCGATCCCGTCCTCCGCGGGCTTGAACACCGGGATGTGGTAGTTCGAGCGCATTGATGTGATGCGCTCGCGGGTCCAGCGATTGCCATTGCCGGTCTTGAGGCCGTTGCGATTGAGGAGGCCGGCAATCAGATCGTCGCTGGCGATCAGCACCAGTTGACGCACGGCCTGGATGATGTCGGCAGAGGTGCTGTTGCGCTGTCCGCGCCGGGGCTCGGCAAGCGCAACTCGCTGTGGGCGCCACCCACCCAATTGACGATGAGAACGATCTCCGAGGCCACGTCGTCGATGTCGGCCACGACCTCATGAATGAGGGTGCGCACAATGCGCTTCTTAAGACGAGCATCCGTCGTCGGCGCATCCCAGACCGTTTTGAGGTTCGAGGCTAGAATGCCGAACGAAGCTGGATCAGCAATGGGTGCGGGCGTCGCCACATCATGCATGGCGATCTTGCCCTCGATCTCGGCCGCGTGAGCGAGCGCCCAGCGGGCTTCCAGCTCACTGGCCACCAGCCGGTTCGCGGGATCAGCGGCATCGTACTGCCGGAAAGCCCTGTCGGCGGCATAGCGCGCCGCTTCGAGGTCGCGACTGACAGCATCGCGTACCTGATCGCGCCGTTCCCTGGCTCCCTTGGCGGCAGCGGTTGCGGCGGCGACAGCGCCCGGACCGACGACTCCAAGCAGTGCTTCCTCGATGGCATCATCGACGCGCAGTCCGCCGAAGGCGATGCAGTGGGCCCCGCCATTGTCCATCCAGGCGCGGCTGCAGCTGTAGCGCGGGATATGGTTTTCCATGCCGGAGTACCGGAGTGTGAGCTTGCGACCGCAGCGCTTGCAGCGGATCAGACCGGCCAGCAGCGCGTCACCATGCTTGGGCGCGCCGTGATGCCGACTGGTGAGAACATTGCTGCTGACCATGGTGTGAATCGCCTCGAACTTCTCCAGCTCACATACCCTTCGTGAGTGTTGGGCTTCAGCGTCAGCCATTCGTTCCGCGCCTTGCGGCGGATCTTCACGCTCACGCCCGCGGTGCTGTATCCCGCCGCCACAGCCGTCTTACCATAGGCATAGGCGCCGCCGTAGACCGGGTTCTCAATGACCCGGTGGATGGCAGAGTAGTTTGGTCGCCGCCAGGCCGTGTCGCCGTTGGTCTGCTTCACCGGCAGATCGAGATTGTACTCGTGGAGCCAGCAGAGCGCCTGTCGCGCGCTGCCCAGCACGCGAACGTCGTCACGAGACATTACCAAACCCTCACTAAGTTCGTGAGGGGCAACAAGCTTGCGTGGATCGGGTCTGCCTTCATCGGCGATCCGCGTCTCTATATCGAAACGATTCGACTCCCAGTAAGCGGGGAGCATGGCGTAAAGGCCCGCTGGCGAATAAACGTCGACTGGCGTTCGCAATCCGGCCGCCCAAGCATTGTATAGCAGCGGGCCAAGTTCGAGATTATGATCGGAAGGTTGTGCGTGATGAAAATGTACCGTAGCAGGGGCAAGCGCAGTCCTGCATCGACCAGCTTGAAGGTGACGCCGTAACCGGCGTCGACTACGTACGGAACCCCCTTATAAACGAGCAGATTTGCCGGCGGGCTGGGCGAGTAACCGGTGATGTTCGGGCCGCCTCGCGTCCCGAGCAGCACGATGCGGTCGGGACCGGGTCCATTTGGGGGCTGCTGTGCAACCGTTGCTGTCATTTCGGCTGTCCTAATCTGCGGCGGTTGCAGCCGGGTTTGCACCCAGCAAGGCAACTATTCTGTGCTTCAGCTCTTTGCGTCGAGCGTCGCAAAAAGCTTCAAACTCCGACAATGAGTCTGGAAGCCCATCCAATATGTGTAGGAAGATGTACTTTTCCCGGCGGGATGGATTGCTCTCTCTCTCGAGTTCAACCATTCGAGCGGCATAGTGGTGAGCTTTTCCTGATTGATCGCGCCCTCCATTAGTTGAAGCTTCGGAAGCGTATTCGCGAGTTCGATTACCTCATCCACTCCGTTTTCAGCGATGCCAGCTGCGAGCAGTTTCCGGCGCTTGAACAACGAATTGGGAAAGATATGGTCGACATGCAGGGTCTTGGTCGTGTTGACCTGCCCCTGAGTAGTTCCTCCAGATGGAGTTAGAGTCCGGCCCGAGCAAGGACGGACAGATGAAGCGAGCAAGGTTCACGGAAGAGCAGATTATCGCAGTGTTGAAGGAGCATGGGGCTGGGGCGACGACAGCTGACCTGGCTCGCAAACACGGAGTCTCCGAAGCGACGATCTACAATTGGAAGGCCAAATTCGGCGGCATGGAAGCTTCCGAAGCCAAGTGGCTGAAGTCGCTCGAGGATGAGAACGCGAAGCTGAAGAAGCTTTTGGCCGAGCAGATGCTCGACGCGGCCGCCCTTCGCGAGCTTCTGTCAAAAAAATGGTAGGGCCCGCCGCCAAGCGCGCCGCTGTGGCGCACCTGAAGGCCGTGATGGGCCCTGTCGGAGCGACGGGCCTGCATGATCGTCGACGCGGATCGGAGGATGATCCGCTACCGATCTCGCCGCGCTGCGGATACGGAGCTTCGTGCCCGGCTGCGCGACCTCGCCCACGAGCGCCGACGGTTCGCCTACCGTCGGCTGTTCGTCCTGCTGCGACAGGAGGGCGAGCCATCAGGGCTCAACCGCATTCACCGGATCTATCGGGAAGAAGGACTGACGGTCCGCAAGCGGCGGGCTCGCCGCAAGGCCACGGGGTGCCGGGTGCCGATCCTGGTGGAAGCGAAGCCGAATGCGCGCTGGTCGCTGGACCTCGTCCACGACCAATTCGCCAACGGGCGTCGCTTCCGCATCCTCAACATCGTCGACGATGTCACCAAGGAATGTCTGGGCGCCATTCCTGACACATCGATCTCGGGCCGGCGTGTGGCGCGGGAACTGACGACGGTTGTCGCGCGGCGCGGCAAACCCGGCCTGATCGTCTCCGACAACGGCACCGAACTCACCTGCAACGCCATGCTGGCCTGGTGCAAGGAAACCAGGAAACCGGCATCGACTGGCACTTCATCGCACCGGGCAAACCGATGCAGAACGGCTTCGTCGAGAGCTTTAACGGCCGGATGCGCGACGAGCTCCTGAATGAGACGCTGTTCTTCGGTCTCGACGATGCCAGGGCCAAACTCGCGGCATGGGTCGCCGACTACAATGGCGAACGCCCCCATTCCTCGCTGCAATACCTCACGCCCGCGGCCTACGCCGCCTCTCTCACCGCAACGGACGCTCGGCTGCGCAACCCCGACCAGCTCCGCCGATCGTCCGTTGCTCCACCCGCGCCACTTGGCGTACAAACCACCGAGACTCTAACTGCCGCTGGATGAAAGTTCAGTGGCAGGTCAGTGTCGACCGTATCAAAGATCAGGTTCAACAAGGCAAAGGTACGTGGCTCTTCGTACTGCAAATCGACGAGTGCGTCGAGTTCATCAGCAGCAAATGAGAGAGTCTTGCCGCGCCGGGTCATCTCCTCCTCTATTTCAACTTGGGGGAAAGCGTTTTGGCCACGCTGGGCAATGACCTCTCGCAGCGATGTTAAAAGCGTATCAAGGCCAGAGCCCCAAATGCCAGAAGCCTTGAGATAGGATCGAGCCAGCCATCGCCGGATTGCAGCGCGGTCCTCCGCGTGGCGTCCGTGCGTGAGGAAGTCATTCTGCGCCTTGCGGCGGTACAAATAATACGCGATTGGCAACAGCGCGCTGTCGGCACGAAGGGTGTGGCTGGTATAGCCAAAGTCCGCCACGAGCTGCGCCGTTATCTGGAGCGCCTGGCTCACAGTGGGCCACGCCGCTTCCAGAGTAGCCATATTCTCGCGATCGAAATTTTCGACCTTGAAGCCGACCGATTTTATTTCTGCCAACATCAGGCCCGCTTTCAGAACAAAATCTTTCGAAAATGTGAACCCGCCGCCAATCCCGTTGAGCGAGTTGACCAGCTCATTCACCTCATAACGCGCGTCGATTTCCTGCCAATTCGCAACCGCAATGGAGAAAAGCAAATCGGAATGAGACAGTACGGTGCCACCAGAGTTCATCCGGATGAAGATATCCAGCACCCTGTTAAGGTCCTGATCCCGCTCCGTGTAGGAAGAAATGAGTGGCGTCTTGTGGACCAGCCGATGAAGGAGATCGAGGCGTTGATAAGCACGGTTCTGTTGTTCCTTCGACAGCTCGTGCTTGTTGACTTGCTCGAGAATGCCGAAACCTTCACTCAAATTGAGTACGGCCCCGACGCGAAACCACAGCCGGTTCTGAGGGAGGTCCGTTATTTCCTTGGCGCGGTCGCGCGTGAGAAAGCGGAAATTGTAAAGGAGGCCGTCTTCTGGATCGTCGACCTCTCCGAGAAGATCCAAATAAAGGAAGGTTTCCGGGTAGGCTTGGTCGTTCGAGCGGCGCTTGTTGGGAAGCTTCATCGCTCGTGAACCGCTGAGCCCGATGTTGAGCGCTGTCAGCCGTTGCTGGCCATCAAGTACAGCGAGTACCTGACGATCGCCAAGCGTGGGTAATTCTTTGCACGTGCGAGTATCGCGCTCGTGATAGCGCCGCATAAACTCGTAAAACTTGTACTTGGAAGCTTTGCCGGGCTCGATCTGCCAGAAAAGAAAAGTGCCGAACGGATATCCGCGCATCATCGAATCAAAGAGGCGGCAAATCTGGTCGTCGTTCCAGACGAACTCCCGCTGGATGGCCGGCAGAACCCATCGATTTTCGTGTACCTCGTTGAGGACAGATTTCAGCGGCAGATCGAAGGTTTGGTAAACTGGCAGCAGATTTTGAGGAGAGGCCATGGAACAAAACCAACCTGTGGGTGTGTACGGGCGATCGGGGGACCCTAACTTGTACGTTGAAAGAAAAGGTTTCAGAACCCGAAAGAACATTCCCTGTTTCTGCTTGCCGCAGCGGACCTCGTCTATCGCCCTAAGGGTCTGGTTCCGGAGTTCGCCGACCTGCCCAAAAACCGTGATGGCGCCACCGCGAGCAAGGAGGGGCGCTACATCGGAATCGGACTTGCTACCTGCCAGGAGCGGTCGGTTTTCTCGGCAACTGAATTCTGGATGCTGAACCACGAGGCCGGTTTTGCGCTGACTTCATCGCCCGAGGGTGTGAAGGTCAAGATCAATCCGACCGGCAATGCCGTGATTACCCTTCAGGCTCCCTTCTGGGGCAACAGTCCGGAAACCATGGCGACCATGCTCTTGGCCGAGCATCTGACCATGGATCCTGCAAATATCTCGGTCACGTACGCTGATACCGATAGTGGCATAGCGGGCACCGGACCGGGGGGAAGTCGCTTCACAGTGATGGTGGCCGGGGCCATCGTCTCTGCCTCTCAAGTGATCGGGAAGAAGCTGTTTCTCCTCGCTGCTCACCTGCTGGACGCCGACCCTTCCGACATGGAATTGTTCGACGGAAAGATTAGGGTCAAAGGGCGGCAAGGCGTTGAAAAGTCCATTGCCGATCTTGCAATGATGGCGCATTTCTTCCGTCTCTCGTTTCCTGATACGCCAGAGTTCGACACGGGACTTGATGCTTCCTGCACCTACGACCATCCGCTGACCACCATGCCATCGGAGGATCGCAGGGATCTAGGCATCTTCTATCCCATCATGGGCCATATGTGTCACATGCCGGTCGTCGAGGTTGACGTTGAGGCCGGCAAGGTCAAGTTTCTCGACTATGTCGCGGTGCATGACTGCGGAACGATCGTGAATCCGATTACACTCGCGGGCCATGTTCGCGGTGGTACGGCGCAGGGGATCGGTTCAGCGATCTATGAAGAGTATAAGTACGCCGACGATGGCCAACTGCTGAACGCAAACTTCGCCGACTACATTCTGCCCAGTGTCCACGACGTGCCGCCGAATATCCGTGTTGGCCACGTTGTAACGCCGTCACCCTTTACCGAATATGCCATCGCCAGCGCGATCGAGGACGCGTTGAAGCCATTCCGAGTCAAGGCGGACTTCTTGCCGTTGACGCCGCCGAAGCTGCGCGGCCTACTCCGTGAAGCGACGGCGTCCCCGTAGCGCTTTCAATCGTCACCGAGCAAGTTCGAACCCGACGGCCATAGGTAAATCGCGCACATGAGATGGATTCACCGGCCGCAAAAAGCACCGCCAAGCAGGGCCGAGCGGTTAGCCCGACCGAGGCCGATCGCGTTCATTGAAGCTGCCCTCGGCCTACCGTCCGGCTTGCTCCGAATGCCGGCTATCTGCGACGCGATGGTACCTGCTAAGGAGACGACGGACCATCGGACGAGATTCGCAATGTTGCACGAGCACTTCCTTCATCCCGAACTGGCTGTGGCCTTGCTTCCTCACGCATTCGACGTCCGCGATGGAGCGCATGATGAGGCGCATCTGCTGCGTGTGTGGCGTAACGTCGTCAAAATCGCAGATGGCGAGGGCGGGGACACGGAAATACTTGTCGCCGCCACCATTCTTCACGATAGCGTATGGGTCGACAAGGCGTCGGCCGAACGAAGCAAGGCGTCGCGGCTCGCCGCGGACAAAGCCAGCGAACTTCTTGCCGCGCTCGGTTGGTCGGATGATCGCAAGGACCGCGTTCGTCATGCGATAGAGGCGCACAGCTTTTGCGCCGCTATTCCTCCCATCAGCCTCGAAGCGAAAATCCTTCAGGACGCGGACCGGCTGGATGCAATCGGCTGTATCGGTATGGCGCGGTGCTTCTACGTTGCCGGCCTGCGGAAGACGGCGCTCTACGACATCGACGACCCAGCGGGCACCCGCAGGGAGCTCGATGACATCTCCTATGCCCTGGACCATTTCCGGACCAAGCTTCTCGGCCTGGGCGAGAATTTCTGTACGCGGACAGGGCGCAGGATGGCGATGCGGCGTTCGGCGAATCTTCGCCAGTATTATGAAGGCCTCTTGAGCGAGATCGGATAGGCGGTCTGCTCAAATGAACGGGGTGCCCGACACCACGACCAGGAGCTCGTCGATCTGCCCCACGCCCTCCGGCCGTCGCCTCAACGAGCATTGCTGCCCTTCGGAAAGTCGAATGCCGTCGCTCCGGACAAGATGCCGCCCGGCTGCAAATGTTAGCCGGCCCATGGACGTCGCCGCAGCGACCAAGACCGGGGGCGATGAACCATGCGGCGGCAACACCGTTGTATCGGTCTCGTCCCGTCGGGCTGATTTAAGTTGGGGGTGGCGATGAATGAAATCGTGGCAGCGTAGCCATCATGTCATCGTTACGTTGCTCTGCGCCGCGTTCATCGTCTCGTTGGTGACTGTAGTGCCTAGACGGGCGGCGGTTACTTCTTGTTCTATCAGTATTCATAGGCAAGCATGACCGTGACAAGACGGGTCGTCTTTTGGGGATCGGCCGGGCCTTCCGACCCCGTTTCACATGCCGCGTCATAGCAGTCGATCTTCCAGAAAAACGTCTCTCCTGCAAGCTCGAAGCTGCCAAAGTCGTGCTCGTCATGCGGATCGTTGGACGCTAAGTGGGTTTCGGCGGGGGGGGGGGAGCGTCGGCAATCTTCATCATTTCCGGGACACCGAATTCGCAGACCGGTTGGGTCCGGATTCTCGGACGATCGCCTCCGATCTCATTGGACACGTAACGAAGGAACAGCAAACGCAACGGTAAGCAGGAAAACCCGAAAACCGACGACTGGGCCGAGGAAGCATTCGCTCTGTCGAAAGACGACATGTATGACGGGCGTCACGTACGTCGCCCGATCGTTCTCGACGGAATAGGCCCGACCGGTGAGGCGTTCCGCGGCATGGCCAACGGCGCCTTCACCGCCGCAGTGCCCCAGGGCTGGAGCCAGGGCAGCCGGCCGGCCTCCAACTCGCCGATGATCTTTGGTGATGTCGTCGTAGAGGCTCGCCCGATCGTGAGCCGCCTTGCGCTGATGCTTGGTCATCGCGGATCTCCGCGACGGGCACCGGGAGCCTCTCTCCCAGCCCTCAACCCGTCACGGCAAATCCGACCGCACTCTTACTCTCAGCGGGGCGATGTGGGGCAGCTAGCCCCGCAGAAGGGGTCGGCCGAAACCGCATCCTCGCGAATATCTGCACCGGGAAAGCGGGCTTTGAGGTCCGCAGCGGAGGAGGTGTAGTCTTGAGCGTCTGCCGCGCCGAGCAGGAATAGGGCGTATTCCTGGGTGCGCGGCCGATAGGTCGCAAGCGTTCCGGGATCCCGCATGATCTGCGCAGCAAGGAACGTTGCGAGATCGAGCTTCGTGGCTTCGCTAAGATCACCACTCAGTAGACGGTCGAAAGCTCCGGCGCCTTCAGCGTCAACGATGCCGAGTTCGTTCGATTCCAAGCTCGTATCATCTGCTCCGCCTGGTTGAATCATGTACAGGTCGAAGACCTGCATCATCGCTTTCGACGATCGTTGTTTGATCTGGTCATCATTCCACTCATAGCCCCCGAGTTTGCCGTCGGCGCTGATGAATTTCTTGATCCAGAACTGCGACGAAGTGGTGGACGCGCGGTTTGCTGTTCATGGCGGGGTGGTCCAGCGGGGCAGTCTTCAGCTTGACCGCAGGTAGACCAGCGGACGGGGTTTCAGCCAGTCGAACGTGCGGTCGGCTCCACATAGGCAGCCGCGGTGATTTCTCAGGTGGATTGCCGTTGGCGATAGACTACGGCTCGGTTCAAATAGCACGAAGATTCGGGGCGTTCGGTGTAGTTTTGTCGGGGCCGGAGGGGGTATGTATCTTAAAAAATTGGTTCTCAATAACTTTCGCTCATTCGGGCAGTCAGAGATTCCGCTCTGCAAGGATCTGACGATCCTGGTCGGAGAAAACAACGGCGGCAAAAGCAACGCCATCGACGCGATACGACTCTTGACGGCGCCCCTTGGCGGGCGCCGTGAACTCTATTGCGAAGCGACGGACATCCGCTTTGGAAGTGCGAACAGAAGGTTTGAGCTGAGCGCTACGTTCACAGAGCTGAACCCTGCGCAGCGAGGCCGGATGATTTCGGCTGCGACTGATGCGGTAATTTCGGGCTGCATACTTGGCCTTAAATACGACGAGAGCGCGGGCCGGTTCCCTGTGCCCATGTTATGGGGTGGACACCAGCACGGAAGCCCGGAGCCGGGCTGCCATGAGATGGTTCGGCATGTGTATCTGCCGCCGTTGCGTGACGCGAAGCGCGCCTTGGCGTCCGGCAATCCGACCCGGATCTACGCGCTTCTGAATCACTTCCTCGAAGGAGGAGATCCGGAAGCGCATCTGCACCCGCAGCTTCAGGCCGCAGTGCTGAGCTTCCTTGACGAGCAGGCGGAGAAAACACGCAAACTGCGCGCTGGGCACCAGGGACCAGCGAGTGAGTTGCAGGTGATCGTGGCCACCCATTCGCCAAATCTATCGGCCTGGGTGGAAAGCAAGAAGCTCATCTTCTTCCGCTCTTTCCTTCCTGTGCCAGCGGAAGCCGCGCCGGCAGCAGCCGAGGAGGGGCCGCAACCGCTTGCCGGCGTGCCTGCCGAGATCATGCCAGAGATTGCGCCGAACCCGGTTTTGCCGGTCAGTTGAGGGAGGAGCGAAACGCGCTGTATTCCGCTCGCGGCGCTAGCGCTCGATCCTATCGAGCGCCGCAAGATTGATCGCTATCTGGATATGACCAAACCGGCGTTCCTTTTCGGGGGCGCGTGCTTCTCGTAGAAGGCATCGCCGAAGCTCTTCTGCTGCTGGTGGCCGTCCAGACGACGATGCCTTCGATCTGCTCTGTCAACTCGCCTGGAATGCGCCATTGAGGACTCGAAGGGAGCGTGCGGAACGCCTCAAGCGTGACCGCCGGGACTTCTTCGATCAGTACGGTGCCGATGCACGGGCCGTGCTCGAAGCCCTGCTCCAGAAGTATGCCGACCATGGCGCGGCTCAGTTCGTGCTGCCCGGCATCTTGAAAGTGCCGCCGCTTGCGGGCTTCGGCAATCCCAGTGAAATCGCGCGACGCTTCGGAGGTCCGGACAAGCTTCGCGCGGCCGTGAACGAAATGTCCGGCCTCTTGTATGCCGCTTACGAAAGCACCTCTGAATGCTGCCACATGAAAAGAAGGAAAAGGCGCCGAAGATCACGGCTCAGCGCCTCGACAGTGTGATCAAGTCCGCGCGCAACAAGATGCGCAAGGACCGCGAGCTGAAGACCGACCTAACGCGCCTTCCGACCCTGACGTGGCTGATGTTGCTGAAGTTCGTGGACGACATGGAGCGGGTCCACGAAGACGAGGCCGTGCTTGCCGGCGAGACCTATCGCAGCTTGATCGACCCTCCATACCGGTGGCGGGACTGGGCCTCCGATCCCGCGGGCATCACGGGACCGGATCTGCTTTCGTTCATCAATGGGGAGCAGACCATCCGAGCCGACGGAACGAAAGGCCCCGGCTTGTTCGCTTATCTGCGGAGCCTTCGCGGGAATGGCGCAGGGCGACAGCGCCGTGACGTTGTTTTAGCGGTGTTTCGTGACCTGCGTAATTACGCGACGAGCGGCTACGTGCCGCGGGACGTGATCAACCTCGTCAGCGACATCCACTTCGACGGCACCGAGGACATCCAGACGCTCGGGCGGATGTACGAAACGCTACTGCGAGAGATGCGGGACGCGGCGGGCCAGAACGGAGAGTTCTATACGCCGCGGCCCGTCGTGCGCTTCATGGTCGAGGTCATCGACCCGAAGCTGGGCGAAACGGTTCTCGATCCGGCTTGCGGCACCGGAGGGTTCCTTGCCGCTGCCTTCGACCACATGAGGCCCAGCGCCGATACTGTGGAGAAGCGCGAGGTCCTGCAGCGCTCGACATTGCGCGGCGGAGAGGGCTCATCGCTCCCATTGCTGTTGCCGCAGATGAATCTGCTCCTGCGCGGGTTGGAAGCGCCGGATATCGAGTTCGGAAATGCGCTGCGCTTCAAGCTGACAGAGATCGGCGAGCGTGATCGCGTCGAGGTGATCCTGACCAATCCTCCGTTCGGCGGAGAAGAGGAAGCAGGCATTCTCACAAACTTCCCTGATGATCGCCGAACGGCCGAGACCGCACTCCTGTTTCTGCAGCTCATCATGCGCCGACTGAAGCGCGGCGGGCATGGACGTGCCGCCGTCGTCGTCCCGCACGGCATTCTGTTCGGGGATGGGATAGCGGCGCGCATCAAGGCCGACCTGTTAGAACAGTTCAATTTGCATACGGTCGTTCGGCTGCCAGAAGGCACGTTCGCCCCGTACACCGATATTCCAACCAACATCATTCTCTTCGATACGTCCGGCCCGACGCGTGACATTTGGTAATGGGAGCAGCCCTTGCCCGAGGGGCGACGGAAATACTCCAAGACGCTCCCGCTCCAGTATGAGGAGCTCCAAGCTTGCCGTGCCTTGTGGTCAAACCGGCAGGAAGGATCGTGGGCCTGGAAAGTCATCGGGCCAGATCTGATCAAGAGGGATGAGCAAGGTCGCGTGACTGCCGTCGACCTACACCTGAAGAATCCGCGGGCTTTGGACGTGGGCAGATCACCGCCCGCCAGATCAGATAATTGAAAGCGCTTTCCTCAAAGAGAAGGCGGTACTGAATATGCTCGACGAGCTCCGGGTGTTGCTTGCGGAGCGATCCTAAATGAGGACAGGTCACTCGAAGGTGCCGCTTGGCGAATTGATGTCATTCGCGCCAGAGCCGCACACCGTTCTGCCAGAGCAGCGTTACCCGATCGCCGGTATCTACGGCTTCGGCCGCGGAATGATCGCGCGGGCGGCGGTCTCCGGGCAGGAGATCGCGGCAGATCAGCTCTTCAGAATAAAGTCTGGGCAATTCATCTATAGCCGCTTGAAGTCGTTCGAAGGCGCATTCGCCGTCGTGTCGGACGATGTGGATGGCTACTTTGTATCTAATGAGTTTCCAACCTTCGACGTCCGCACAGACTCGAATCCGCATTCCTCGGCTGGTATTTCCGGCAGCCGCGGGTGTGGCGTCAGCTGGCGTCCGATGGAAGGGGTAGACCGATGTGATCGCCTCGGGGAAGCTCTTCAGTCCGTCGACGACGGCAATCAGGATGTCGTTGACGCCGCGCGCCTTCAGCTCATTGACGACCCGCAGCCAGAACTTGGCGCCCTCGGTCTGCTCGATCCAGAGCCCGAGCACGTCTTTCTCGCCGTCGCTGTTGTAGGCGAGCGCAACGTAGGCCGCCTTGTTCTCGACCAGCCCTTCGTCGCGTATCTTGACCCGCAGCGCGTCAAAAATGACGGTCGGGTACACGGCGTCGAGCGGCCGGCTCTGCCATTCTCGGACCTCATCGAGGACGGCGTCGGTCACCCGGCTGATGAGATCGGGCGAGACCTCGGCGCCGTAAGTCATCCTGCCGCGTTGAGTTGCCGACAAACCTTTTCAGTCTCGCTTTGAAGATCACGTCCATGTATCTTTTGAAGATCACGTCCATGTATCGATGCCCGCGGTGACGGGACCTATTGCCGGCCGGTTGAAGTCTTTCGACGAAGATAGACGGACTGCTTCCATGTCAGTTCACGTTGTCGCAGATAGCTGCACCAAGCTTGGTGCCATTTCTGGCATACTCGCTCAAAAACACGAGCTTACGGCCGAGTTGCTCGGCGCAGGCCGCTGCCTCTTCCGATACCGTAGTGGCGGATGTCGGCCAAAAAGGGAGCACCAAACCAAGCAACAACTAAGGCAGATGTAGAACCTGATCCGTGAACCTGAGTTCTTCGACCTCCGTCACCGATATTGTCTGGTCATCATAAAAATCCAGCGTGTAGGTCGACGTGCGCGCATCAAACTCGATTGTCGCATCATGGAATGAGCGATCTCCAAATATGACGGTATCGTAGCCCGTTCCACCAACGATCGTGTCGTTTCCAGTATGCGATTGTATGTAGAACTTGTCGTTTCCAGCGCCGCCATCAAGCGTGTCATTCCCGGTGCCTCCGTACAAACTATCGTCGCCGGCGCCGCCAAGAAGCCACTGCGCACCGCTTCCTGCCGTCAGATAATCGTTTCCGGCGCCGCCGTCCAACGTGTCATTGCCTGAACCGCCATAGATGCTGTCGTTCCCAGCGCCGCCGAACAGCAAGTTGCTGCCGTTCGCAGCACCGGCATTGATAACGTCGTCGCCGTTCCCCCCGTATACGGTATCGTTGCCGGCATCGGATAAATTCACAGTATCGGAGCCTTGGCCCAAGGCGACGAACACGCTGTTATTGCCACCGGTGATATTTAGCGTACTGCCGCCGGCGTCATCTAGTATGATCGCTTTCAGAGCGGGATTAGTCTCGACCGTCGTGGAGGACGACACGTCGAGGATCTGGACGGTCGGTGGGACTTGGCCTCCAGGAAATGGCCCGGACTGAAACCAAGCTCTTGTGCCATCCCCAGGATGATCCTGAAAAACACCACTACGTTCAAGGGAGTCAATCAGCGCTGTTCTGACGCTCGCCTCGATATGATTGCCGTTTTGGTGGAGGACTTGCCCCAGCTCAGTTTTGGTTAAGTATGTTACGGCCATGGGCCCTCATATTGTCGGTGTAGGTTTAGATCTTCGCCCAGCAGAACAAGTTGGTTGAGCTAGCCGAGCAACGAATGGGCGAGCGCTGTACGAGCCGTGCAACGGGTGTGCCAACAGTTGCTCAATCCAAGCAAAGCAGCAGAAAGTGAGCTGTGCGAAGTGCACCGTAAAATGCGTGCTGCAAATCAGACATCGCGGTCCGGACGCGTCAATCACTGTCGGAAACAAGACGAAGGGTGGACGCTGCTAATCTCTGACTCCCGATCGCGTTGCCATTGAAAGTAGTGCGCGCGCGGCTGGAAGGCTGGCGACATGGGGAGGGTGCGTAGGGTTCTGTCCGGCCCGGAGGTAGCACGATTGTTGCATTGCTTTGGCCAAGATTACCGGAAGTGCTGCTCATCACCTAATCCGACCCGCCGGCCGCGCCTCAGTGTGCCCGCAACTAGGCGGCTGGTCAGCTCTATCTCGATCCGGCGGAAGACGACGATGTATTTGGCTGAAGAGAGGCCAGCTTCAGGGGTGAACGACTCTGACTCTGTCTCGCCGGCTTAATCCGGTTTGAAAGTGCGTTCTGATCCAGGCTGAGGACTAGACCATGAAGCGCCGTCGTTATTCGGAAGAGCAGATCATCGGAATTTTGAAGGAGCATGAGGCTGGCGTGTCGGTCGCCAGTTTGTGCCGCAAGCATGGCGTTAGCTATGGCAGCATCTATAATTGGAAAGCCAGGTTTGGGGGAATGGAGGTCTCTGAAGTCCAGCGACTGAAGACGCTGGAGCACGAAAATAGCCGGCTGAAGCGACTGCTTACGGATACGATGCTCGACAATGCGGCGCTTAAGGATCTGCTGGGAAGGAATCTGGAAAAACACTTGTGACGTCAGCGGCCGCGCGGAACGTTGTTGTTGCGCATCTCGCGGATGTGCCTACGGGACGAGCGGCATGTGCCTTCGGGGCGCGAGGGTCGGTAATGCCAGATGACAAGCAAATGCCTGAGATCGGAGTCTCACCATTCCGCTATGCAGAGCCGATCCTTGCATGTCGGCGGAATCCGCGTGGACGTGAGGCAACGCCCCGCAGCGAACTCTGCGCGCGGAGCGAAGCATGGTCCGGTTTGATACGGCGCCGCCTTGGCTCTTGCAGAGCGGGCGGTTGAAAGCTGAGAGGAATTGCAATGTTCTGGATCTGCCCGGGGGTAAATGATGAGCGATGCTGAGCAAGTGAAAGCGGTGGGCCTCCGCCGAGGACTGTTTTTCGTGCACTATCATAGTGCGGAAGACGCCGCCTCTCCACCCCAGGTAGCGGCGTTTCCTGCCGCAGGCCACGAAAATCGCATGGAAATCATCCTGCACCCCGATACCAGCGAACCAGTTCTTCGGGGGCCGAATTCCCGCTTGCTCGTCAAAGTCAATACGCCGGGCTTGCTGCACGTCCAAGTCCAGCAAATGAAGCCCGGAGGATCGCGGGCTGCCGTGCTTCGAATCGAACCGATCTGGTCTCGAGAGGCGTCCACCGATTTGCATACAACTGTAGCGACCGAGCGGTTAAAGGTACTTGGCCACGTGGCAAGTCGCGGCGACATCGTTGTTGGACCCAATACGTGGATTGCGGGGCCCACAGCACCGTCTCGTGTAGAGGGCCTCGCCTTGGAATGGCCGGAGAAGCCGATCGGTGTCGATATCCGCTATGCTGTCCGATTCGCCGATGGCCAGACGGGTAGCGGTGGAATGGTGCCGCTCGGTGCTTATGCCGGTACTCGCGGGCAGGCGCTGCCGCTCACGGGCTTGGCCCTAGAAGTGAATGGTACTGCGGAGCTGGAGTTTGTGGCAGAAGCTGCGTTTTTGAACTCACCAATCATGCGAGCTGTCGGCAAGCGTGTGGTGCTGACTAGGCCGACCGACCGTCAACCCTTAGTAGGTATCCGCATCGGCATCGAGCGAGTGGCGGCCGCGGAACAGATCGCAGCTTCCGCGACGAGGCGAAGACCCGCCGGATATCGGCGGTTCCGGGTCTTCCGCGGCCGGCTCCGCCAAGAGAGCTCAACCTCCTAAAGCCACCAGCACAATGCGACTTCAGGACCGCCTGCAAGCGACCACAATTGGCCAGGTGACATCATGATCCGCAGCGTGGGCAATGCTGCCCCTGCGTTTGTCGGATCTCGTTCAGATATTGTGCTTGAGCGCTTGGCAGCGCAGGCACTCACCGCTCGGGACTTCATTGCGGCGTTCAAATACGCGGACAGACGCTGCCGCATCGGAATCCCGCCAGCCGCCCACTGCTTCGTTCTCCGAGCAGAAGCAAATTGGGGACTTGGACGCGAGCAAGCTGCGCTAGCCGATCTCGCCGAAGCGCTTATTGTCGACCCTCTCGATGTTGGTGCCAATCGTCGGATGTTTGCGTGGGCCGCGGACGAGCGGCGGCGAACTGCGGCATTCAATCTAATTGCTCGCGATGGCAGTCCGCCCATCCTTCGAGCTGCCATCGCGGAACTCCGGCAGGCTGGGCATCGACAATGGGCCGCGTGCACTGCGTTTGACAATCACGTGATTGGATGGGGCGCCTGTACCAACGCGACCACTGTCGAAGCCACCCTTGCGACTGAGGATAGCTTCCTAACAAGCGTATTGGAGCTCGACATATTTCATCCCTTGGCCAGCATTGACGTCCGGGCAAAGAACTTTCTCCTTAAGCGTCCGCTATCCAGACTCCCGCAGACATTGACGTTGAAATGCGACGAAGAGATCTTTCACACTCGAAGGCTGCCTCCCAACCGATCGCAGCCATTACAATTTCGACACGTTGCCGGTCCCAAAGCTAAACGACGCTCCAGCACCATTGCGCCAACCGTTATCGTTCCTGTGTATCGAGACCTCCACGCAACGATCGACTGCTTTGAAAGCTTAGCCAAGGCCAAGGCTGCGGGCGGGATTGGAAAAGACAGCTTCCGAATTCTGGCCGTCGATGATGCCAGTCCAGAGAAGGAAATCCGGAGTTATCTGCGCGAACTTGCCGCCACTAACAACATCGATCTCATGTCAAATGCCATAAATCTAGGCTTTGTAGGAGCGGTCAATCGCGCTCTCAAGAAGGTATCAGCCGGTGACGTCGTGCTGCTTAATTCCGACACCATTGTAGCACCAGGCTTCGCGGATAGATTGGCTGCGGTAGCCCGTTCAGCACCGAACATCGGGATGGTCACGCCCCTTTCCAACAATGGCGACATCTTTTCGTTCCCGAGGCCGAACGAGTCCAATCCGATGCCAAGTTATGAGCAAATGCTCGAGATCGATCAGGTTGCGGCCATCGCCAATGCTGCCGACGCAATTGCTGTGCCGAGCGGCATCGGATTTTGTCTCTATGTCACACGTGACTGTCTCGATGCCGTCGGCCAGCTATCAGAAACATTTGATCGGGGCTATCTTGAGGATGTCGATCTCTGTCTGCGGGCGCGAGCCAAAGGCTTCTGGAGTGTTTGTGCACCATCTGTGTATGTCGGACATCATGGCTCTCGATCGTTCCAGCAGGAGAAGCGTAGCTTGGTGCTCCGCAATCTCGAGCTTCTGGATCAGCGATTTCCGAGCTACCGAACGGAATGCCGTGCTTTTGAGGTCGCCGATCCCTTGCGGTCGGCGCGCGCGAGGCTTGAGCGCGCTTTGCCCTGGTCGTCAGACCCATCCGTTCTGATTGTCGGGAATCATCGCACTTGCTCTGCCATGGCCGAGGAGCGAGCGCGTCATCTCAGCCAGCATGGTGAGCGCGTGGTTCTCCTGCTGTGGGAGCGCGATGTCTTCCAGCTTAAAGCGGCCAACGGAACAATCCCGCAGGCACTCGATTTGAGCCTCAGCACCGAGGCAGCTATCGCGGACGCCGCCGAAATTCTTGCGCGATTAGGGGCGAAGCGAATCGAAATCATGGAATGGACTCTGCCGCCAGTGTTGATGAAACTGATGAGAGAGCTCTCCTCTGAGGTCAGTTTCTGGGTGGTGAGAGGGAACCTTGGAGTCGCGACCTCAGTTTCGGGCGACATGCAACTTCTTGTTCCAAATGAGGTAGCAAAGGCCTTTGCTCAAGCCCACTGGCCCAAAAGCAAGATCGTCCTCGATGAATGGGCTCCTCGTTTTCTCAGCCTGCCGCCGATATCCGATTCGAGCAAATCGCTCGTCATCGTGCCATTGACCCCCTCTGCCTCGTCCTTCTGCTTGATGCGAAGTTTGGCAGATCGTCTGCGCCGACGCGAGCCGTTGATTTCGGTCATCATTGCCGGCGCAACGTGTGGCGACGATCGGCTGATGTCGTACCCAAATGTCTTCATAACGGGGCAAATTGCAGTCGACGAGCTTGGCGACGTTCTGGCGCCACATAATCCGGGTTGGCTACTTACCGATTTTGAGCAACCAGTGTTTGGCCACCCGCTTATTGAGACCGTGAAAAGGGCCATGCGACCTGTCGCATATCGCGACTGGGCAGGGGGATCGCTAAGGCCGCGCAAAGACGACCTTGTCATTCCAGCTGATGTAGACGAGCTAGGACTAGTAGACGCTGTCGTCAACTGGATCGCAGGGGCGTGAACATGTTGCCCCCTAGTCACACACCTAGAGAGCCGTCGATCACTTCGAAATTAGTCAGTCTGCTGGCGTTGGCTCACGACTGTACGGTGTCGGGCTTCGTGTTCGACCCTTGCACTCCGGAGCGCCGCTTTACTATCGAGGTTCTGCTCGATGGTTTGGTTCTACAAACGGCCTATGCTGATGTTTTCGTCCCCGGACTTTCGGATCAATGCGGGGATGGTGCTTGCGGCTTTGCAGTGAGCGTTGAACCAGATCTGCTCCGAGCCGCGAACGTTCTAGAGGCGCGCGTGGCTAATCTAGAAACGCCGATCGGGCAGCCAATCGACCTGGAGAACGGGCGAACAACTATTGTCGAGTGGCGCCCCACATGCGAGTTGCGTTGGTTGGGCGGACTGCATTTCCAAGGCTGGATCGACAGCGAAACCACTGCTGTTCTTCAAGCGTCCGTTGACGGGGAAGTCGTAGTCCAGGTCAGCACTATGGCCTGGACGCAGATCAGCGATGCTAGCGATCGAGTACACCGCAATGTCCGCGCCTTTGATTTCCACGTTCCCCAACGGTTTGCTGACGGACGTGTCCATGGAGTCTCTCTGCGCAGAGAGGACGGAGACAACGTTCCTGCAACGGCCGTTTTTGTCGCGTTCCCCGATGGTCTTGCACAAACAATCAGCACCACCGGTGACCATAGTGCCGCGCTTCTGCGTGCCAAACTGTATGACCAGCTCGTTCCTACCTCCGTCCCCCTTGCTGATTATGCGGATTGGCGTGATCGTTTCCCACTGCCAGAGCCGCGCGTAAGTCCGGGTCAACTGGCTGTAGTTGTTGCCGGAACCGCCGGAGCTGAACAAACGCTCTCCACATTAGCGACGCAAAGCCATCAACATTGGACAGCTGGTGTGATCGAGGGACAGCCGCTCTGCGTTGATCGGGACGCCATCGTCGGATTTCTTGAAGATGCTGCACCCGATGCGAACCATGTCGTCGTCACTATGGCAGGTGTCTCGCTCGAGCGACACGCCTTAGCGCGCGTCGGAGCTGCCTTCAATGGATATCCGGATACTACAGCGTTGTACGGAGATCTCGATTTTCGTACCGATGATGGTGGTCTCTGGCCGATTGCCTTTCCAGCATTCGACTACGAGAGAATGCTTGAGCAGGGTTACTGCGCGCACCTGTTTGCAGTCCGACGAGAAGTCCTGCTCATGGCGCTCGAGGCGCGCCCCGACAATCTATATCGTCTTTTCAATTGCCTGCTGGATCGCACCGGCCCTCATCAGGCCCGCATCCTCCACTTACCGGGAGCGTTGGCAACGTTGCCCAAGCTGAATCGAGCGGCTGCCAGCTCTCTCCTAGCTACCGCAAGCCACATGCACCTCCTCGCTCGTGGAATCGAGGCTGAAGTGACTCGGCAGCAGGGCAATCTCTTCCCAGCCGTTCGTATTAAACGGTCATTTCCTCGCGAGCGAGTAACCGTAATTGTCCCGACGCGCGACCGCTTGTCGCTCTTGCGCGTGTGCCTTGACAGCATTGCTCCCGCGGTCCAGCGGAGCCGCGGCAATATCCTCGTCGTAGACAATGGCAGCGCCGATCTAGGCACGATTGACTATCTGGCAAATCTGCCCCGACGTGGCATCCGGATTTTGCGGATTGAAGGCCCGTTTAATTTCGCAAGGCTTAACAATCAGGCTATCGCTATGCTTGACAGCGAAGTCCTATGTCTCCTCAACAACGATATCGAGGCGAGCTCGGATGATTG
Organism: Bradyrhizobium sp. USDA 3315; assembly: GCF_054056795.1. Taxonomy (NCBI): domain Bacteria; kingdom Pseudomonadati; phylum Pseudomonadota; class Alphaproteobacteria; order Hyphomicrobiales; family Nitrobacteraceae; genus Bradyrhizobium; species Bradyrhizobium sp. USDA 3315. The sequence goes on from NZ_JBSRYP010000001.1 coordinate 4,870,388, forward strand.
GCTCGAAGAAATGCTCACGCGGCTAGCCGAGCCAGATGTCGGAGCGGTCGGCGCATTGTTAACCTGGCCTGGTGGTGTCGTTCAACACGGCGGTGTCGTGTTGGGAATGAATTTTGCGGCAGCCCACGCCTTTACCGACAGGCTGGGTGGTGATCCTGGTTTCCTTGATCAGCTACGAGTAGCGCACGAGTGCGGCGCGGTAACTGCGGCCTGCCTCATGACCCGACGAAGCGACTATCTAGACTCAGGTGGAATGGACGAAGCGCGCTTTGCGGTGGCTTTCAATGATGTCGACTATTGTTTGCGGTTACGCCAAGCCGGCAAGCGCATCGTCTTTACGCCGCACGCGAAGCTAATCCACGCCGAAGCGGCTAGTCGAGGCAAGGACGACCGGGTCGACCGGCGAGATCGCCTCCAGCGCGAAGTCAACCTACTCCGTGCGCGTTGGAGGGAAACGCTCAATGAGGACCCGACCTACAATCCGCAGTTGTGTCGCGATGGGGTTCCTTATAGCGGACTTGCGTGCCCTCCCGGACCTCTTAAGCCACGGTATAACCGTAGCCCCATTGCACACGACTTGCCGCCAGGATTCTGAGATGACAGCTAACCAGCTCAACTCGCCAACGCGACCCGACCTGGTCTCGGCCAAAAAGGTGGCGTCCCGAGCCACGGTTCATCGGCTCGAGCAGGGCGATCTTGGAATTTCACTGAACACCTTCGCAATGGCCATGTTCATTCTGGGACGGCTCAACGCGGTGAGTACCGGCACATCGACCGGCAAAACGGAACATGCACGTAGATCGAGGCCGGCCGCCGAGTTGGAATCGACCTGAGCCATGTCCGGTAATCAGCCTCGTCGACCGCCGCGGAAAAATGCGGCGCCGTGGGGTAGCTGGTGTAGCGCGGCAGTTTATCCTGCCCATAGATGATCGCCAGGTTCGACCGCATCCTATTCCTTGCCTCTCACTTGCGGCCAATTATCGGAGCCTGGCTCGCCCTTCGCTTACGCCGCCATGATCCGGTTCGACACCGCGCGGTTGCGCAGTTCCACCCGACGCGAGGTCGGAAGGGAGATCACGCCGTTCTGCTCGAGCTGGGTAAAGGTGCGTGACACCGTTTCGATCGTCAGCCCGAGATAGTCGGCGATATCCTGCCGCGACATCGGAAGCTCGATCGCCGCATTCTTGACGGCGCGGTGGGCCATGTCGTGGAGGAAGCGGACGACGCGATCTTCGGCGCTGCAGATCAGCAGCATCAGATGCTCCTGGAAGCGACGCAGTTCCTGGGCCGTCGCATCCCAGAGTTGGCGTGCCAGATCCTTTTCGTGGGTCGCACGGACCATGAGCGCGGCGCGCTTGACCACGATGACCCGCGTCTCGGAGACGGCCTCGGCCGAGGAGATATGGGTCTCGCCGGCCTCGAAGCCGAAAATATCCCCGGGCAGATAGAATGCGCCGATCTGGCGACGTCCGTCTTCCAGAATCTTGTAGGTTCGGACGGCGCCGGAAACGACCTGATAGAGGTATTCCGCGGCCTCGTCCTCGCCGTAAATTTCGCTGTTGCGGGCGAACCGCATCGGCGTCCCAACCATGCCGAAGGGTCCTTCAACACGCGCCCGCCGGCTGAGGATGCTGGTCGGGTGACGGCTGTTCTCGAAAGAAATGGCGTTCTGGGTCTGCATGGCGACGCTCCATGAATGGGAAGATCGATGGAGGCAGATTGATCGCATCTCGTGGATCGGGAAATTTGGATATTTCCCCTAAGTAGAAGCCACTTACGTATCTATACGTAGGTGCCGGACAACGAGCCTCCGCCGCGCCAGGGGTCGCTCGGCGCGTTGGTCGAGAGGCGAGGCTAGCTCGTCGGCCGTTAAGAAGGCGGATTAAGCCGAGCTGGACAATTGAGTGTGCGCCATAGCGAGACCAGCAACAGGCACAAAAGTTCTCTGAACCAGGCGAGGATGCGACGGAAGTTGCGGCCGACGGCTGAGAGGACGACGTTGGCGGCATCGCCGGCGCGTCCTTTGAGGTAGCACCGGCCGAGGTGTCCTTCGGCTTTGAGATGTCCGATGATAGGTTCGATGGCGGAGCGGCGGCGCAGCTCGCGCTTGATGGCGCCGAAGATGCCGCGCTTCTGGCCGGAGATGAAGACGCGGCGGGGATTTTGCGCGTCGTGGCCGCGGTAGCCCTTGTCGACATAAGCCCGCTCGATCGTGCAGCCGGTGAGTGTCTCGGCGCGGTCAATAACGTCCCGCAAGGTGTGACCGTCGTACGGGTTGTCGGGCAATGACTTGGCGTGCAGCACGAACAGGCCGCCGGGAGCGCGGCGATTGTTGGTGACGATGGAGGCCTTCACCCCGAACTCGTAAGGCGCGGCCGCTTTGCCCTTGCCGATGCACTCCACCTCCGGGGCATGGAAGGAATACAGCTTCCAGCCGCGCTGGCGCTGCTGCTGCGAGCGGATCTGCGTGGCCCGGCCAAGCGGGAGGGCGAACGCCTCCTCCAGTGCCGGCTGGCCCTCGATCTTGCGGCGGATGTCGCGGATGATCCGGCCCAGCCGGCTGTGCAGGATGCGCAGCTGTCGCTGGTGCCGGTTGAACTGTTTGGCATGAGCGTAACGGCCCGCCATCATCGCCGCGGCTTTGGCCACGCGAGAACAGGATTGCCGCAGCCTGACGCCGTGCTTCCTCGCCAGGCGGTTCAGCCCCCGGATCGCGGCATGCAGCAGTTTAGCGTCGGTCGGGAAGCTGATCGCCTTCGGTTGCACTGTGGTGTCGACCGTGACCCGCTTGAGGTCCTGGCTGCGTAACGCACCGGCCTCGTGCGCCACCCGAAGACTCTCGGCCAACAACCGCTCCAGCTTGTCGCCGAGCCGCTTGCGCCAATGGCTCAGGTCCGAACGCTCGTGCGGGAAAACGTGCTGGAAAAACTCTTCGCCGGTGAAGAACTGGAAGTACGGATCGTGCACCCAGCGCTCGCACACCCCCTCATCGGACAGTCCGTAAATGTGCTTGAGCAACAACAGCCCGATCATGAAGCGGGTCTCGATCCCCGGCCTGCCGTTCTCGCTGTAGAGCGGGGCGATCTCGGCGTCGATCCATTCCCGGTCGATCTTGCCGGCAAGCAGAACCAGCTCGTGCTTCATGTTGATGATCTGGTCCAGTCGCGCCCGGAACAGATCGTTCGATCCCGTCGTCTTGTGCTTCTTCGGTCGCATCGTCCCTCCGATGCGCCACAGAAGCACGGTTCACAACGGAGAGGAATCCACAAAACGAAATTGCAAGGTTTGCGGCGCCCAAGCCTCAAATCCCTGCAATCTCAAACGACGTCAAATCCCAAAAACAGACTCCCGCTCAATCGCTTACAGGCTTGTTCACAGCCGACTAGCTCCCGTTCTTGTCGGGATAGGCAGCGCGTGTGCTGGCTCCATTCCCGTCCTGTTCCCGAAGCCAGCGCGTCTGCTGCGATCGGTCACGGCGAGCACGAGCGCAAAGATGAGACAGACGGCTGCGACGACAAGCAGTGTACCATGTTGGACCCCTCGATCTGATCTAGCCGGCCGCCTTGATGTCTTCCGGCGATTCGACGTAGTAGCCCGAATAGCCGTCGACGAAGCAGAGATGATCGCGGACTTCCCTGACGCCCGCGGTGTTTTCAGCGAGGACGATCGCGGCCTGGCGAGCTCGTTCATCGAAGATTAGGCCGTGCAGATGCACGGCGCCGTTGCGTACCCAGACCTGGAAGCCGGCCGGCCGCCAGCCGGTGGCGTTAATTTCACGAAGGATCCGTTCACCGATGTGGCTGTCGTCGGCGGTCGGATCGGGAACTTCGCGCGCCAGCGATGCGACGGCCTGCAGGATGTCGGCCCGGGTGACGATTCCGACCATGGTCTTGCCGTTCACGACCGGCACCCGCTTCACGCCATGCTTGTGCATCAGATGCACGATTTCGTCGAGCGGTGTCTGTTCCTCGACGGTGATCGGGTTCGCCGTCATGACATCCTCGACCTTGCGGCCGCGCTCGTGCACGAAATCGGTCGCAGCGCGACCCACGCCGGTGAACAGTTCCAGCCATGCCGAGCGCTTGTGTCCTGTGCCGATCTCGGCGCGGTCCAGGAAATCTCCCTCGGACACCATGCCCCTGAGCGTGCCGTCTTCGTCCATCACCGCCAGACCACTGAGGTGACATCGCAGCATGATATTGGCCGCATCCAGGATCTTCGTGTGCGGACTGACGGCGATGATATGCTTGGTCATTATCTGATGCGCACGCATGTCGGACCTCCGTGTTGAAGCTTGAACAATGAGGCTTTGTGCGTTCCGCGCATTGACCTGGCTCAACGGTCCGCTTGGCCCCGCTCGAGAGATTTCAAGAACAGAATGAAGTCGTCCACCTGGTCCGGCTCGAAGCTGAACTGGGGCATATGGTCGGATGGCCGGTGACGATCCCTTCCGCCAGCGATTCCTGCAGCATCTCGACCGGATAGCGTTCGTGCAATGTCCGAGCCTCGGGCTGGCTGGAGGGTGATCCCGTAACCACAAGTCAAGCGCTTTCCGAGCACGCTGGAGATGTCTTTGGAGGAGATTGCGCATGGAGATTGCGCATGACTTGCTTGCAAACCGTCATGTGGCATAAACTCCTCAAGAACTCAGTGCGTCGGCTGGCGCATGTAGGCTTCTTGTCCATCTTCAGTAACCGCTCCGCGGCCGGCTTCACGATCGAGCAACGCGGGGATGCCGGCGGCTGAAACGGCACCACTGAACAGGTAACCTTGTCCTTCTGTGCAACCATTGGCCACCAGATAGCCCAACTGGCCTTCGTCTTCGACCCCCTCGGCCGTGGTCGTCAAACCAAATCCTTTAGCAAGGCCCAGTATAGCACGAACGATCACCCGGCTGTCCGAACGGTCACCGAGATGCGACACGAAGCTGCGGTCAATCTTGATCTTATCAAGACGAAACGAAAGCAGCTGGCTAAGCGTAGCATAACCTGTTCCGAAATCATCGAGCGCGATGCGGACGCCGGCTTGACGAAGTTCGTTAATCACGGTCTTTGCAACGCCGGTTTTCTCGACGAATGCGCTCTCGGTAATTTCAATCTCCAGGCGGCGTGGACTGAAACCGGTTTGCTCAAGGATCGATAGAATGCGCTCTCCAAGCGCGGAATCCCGCAATTGAACAGGCGAAATGTTGAAGGCAAGCGAAAACGTCTTCGGCCACGCGTTGGCATCAAAACAGGCGCGGCGAAAAAGCTGATCTCCAAGAGCGTTGATGAGGCCCGTTTCTTCTGCGATCGGGATAAACAAGTCGGGCGGGATATGCCCAAATGTCCTGTTTTCCCAACGCGCCAAGGCCTCGAACCCGACGATGCGTTTGCTTTCAAGTGAAACCAGCGGCTGGTAGTGGGGTTCGATAATATCCGCCGCGACAGCGCTGCGAAGCTCACGTTCGATGTGAATGCGCCGCTCGACATGCATGTCCATGTCTGGTTCGAAAAAGCGAACACGCGACTTGCCTTCGCCTTGCGCGCGATAAAGTGCGCGCTCTGCGCGCCTGACCAATTCATGGGGACTGACGCCGTCAAGTGGAGCGATAGCGATGCCAATTCCAACACCGAGCTCGGCTGCGCCATTCTCGATCGCGAAAGTGTCGGCGGCGGACGCCACGATACGGCGCGCCAGATTGGCGGGATCTTCGAGGGAGCTAATGTTTGGCAGAACGATCCCGAATTCGTCACCACCGATCCTCGCCAGGAGGCCATCCTTGCGCAAGATGTCGGTAAGCCTCTTGGCAAATTCGCAGAGTGCCTTGTCACCCGCTGCGTGGCCATGCGTGTCCTTGATAGACCTGAAGCCGTCGAGGCCAAGCATCAGAACGGCTATTTGGTGTGTCTCGGTGGCGAGGCCAAGGCACAGATCAAGTTCTTCATCAAACCAGCGGCGGTTCGGCAAGCCAGTCAATGGATCGTGTCGCGCCAGATCGCGGGCTTCTCCTTCTGCAATGGTTCGTGCTTCAGTTTCGCGGGCGAGTTCTCGATAGCGCCGAACACTGAAGATTGTAAGCGAAACGTTCAGGAAGAACGCGACGAGCATGACGAATACAAGATCGTCGAATATCGAATCTAAGCCCCGTCCCAGCTGAATCAGGCGAGGGCCGAGCTCATAGTGATGCGCTAAGATTGAAACGAGAACGAGGCCGCCGAAGAGAGCAATGAAATCCCTCGTAGCAGAACTACGCCAGTCGAAGCGCAATATGCGCGATGGTGGTGTTGAAAATCTCATCTCAGTCGAACCTTCGCTAATGCAGATTGGTTCAGTGAGCTTCTTACCCGTAGCATGAAAAAGTTCTTTCGAGCGGCCAGCAAATTCGCGTATCGTTAACACAGCCGGAGCAACGAGTGACCTCCTCAATATGCCGCTTCAAGACTTCGAGCGCTCTGGAGCGTGAGCGGCCAGAGCGAACGCCAGTTCGCGTGCGAGTTGGGTCAGCCGCGCAACGAACGCCGATAACGATCAGTGCAACTAGGTTCCTGCGAGTAGTGCACTATGATCCGGACCTTCTGCAATCCCCGGCGAGCGGATGTCGTGATCGCGGCGCGCCCCCGGGCCGGGCCGCCTTGGCGGGTGAGGCAACCGCCAGCTAAGCGCTCGACAGACCAAAGGCTGTCGAGCGGCCCCGTTGCGAGCAACGAATGGCAGCTGCCGGCGGCTAGTGGCAGCAGCCTGTGGCGGTGCGAACTCACCTGCAAACAGTGCAATCGATGGACCATGACCGTTGTTGGTAGCGTTGTGGTTCTGACTCGGAGAATGACAGCGAGAACCGGCGTCGGGCCAAGGCGATTCTGAGGCGAAGTGCGCGATCAACGATAACCTAAGCGACAACCACACGGTTGCGACCCTCAAATTTTGCGCGATAGAGCCGCTGGTCGGCGACGTTCAAGAACTCGTCGAGCGTGTCTCCATCGCGCCCGAACTCCGACACTCCAGCACTGATGGTGACGCCAACAGACGGTTCGGCGCCGACGTCGAATGCACTGCGTTCGATTGCGGACCGGAGGCGCTCGGCTACCGCACTGGCCGCGTCGAGCGTCGCCCCCGGAAGCAATACCATGAATTCTTCACCACCCACGCGCGCGACTGAGTCGTAAGGCCGAATCGCCTCCAGACACTTTCGCACGAATACGCGCAGGACCTCATCGCCGACGCTGTGACCGCGTGAGTCATTGATATCCTTGAAATGGTCGAGATCGAGCGATAGCAGAGACAATGGAGCACCGGTCCGCTTGGCCCGCGCGATCTCGGCGCCGATATGCTCTATGAAGTGGCGCCGATTGCCGGCACCAGTCAGTGGATCGGTGGCGGCAAGCCGCTCCAACCTTTGATTGCTCAGCTGCACTTGCTGGAGCGCCTTTTGAGTGTCGGCCATCGATTGAGCGAGGCGAGCCGTCATTTCTTCCTGGCTATAAATGGTCGCGAATGATTGCGTTGTTCTGAAGGCCTGGACAACGCCATAGCTGAGCAGAAAGAACCCGCCAGCAAAGATCGCGTGGGCCAGCCACCACATATGATTCCATGGCGCCGCCAGAATGAACGCGAGCGACGATAGCGCAAACCACGCGACGGAAACGCCGAAAACAAGCATGAGCGGCGAGTGAATCCGTCTCATGAGCATGACCAAGACGTTCAGCACACTGAATAGCAATGCGCCGCCCTCCATGGACAAGCGGACTGCCGGGTGCCCTGCATATGAAGAATAGGCAAGCAGAGCGACGGCGATGTCCATCGTTAGGAACAGGCCAATCCACATCAGCCATGCGCGTGCGTCCGAACGCTTCTCGAGCTCGTCTGACGGCTGATTGTAGCTGAGCAGGCCGACGAAGAGCAAAATCGACATCGCCAGACGCGACGCGGGCCCATAGAGCAGAAATAGCCAAATATTGCGGTGTGCCATCCCGGTGAAGGCACCGTGCAGCGAATAGATCAGCGCGAACGCCAGAAAACCAAGCGTCAACCAGCGCAACAGGGGCTCGCCTGAAGACCGGTAGCAACGCCAGGTCACATATGTGACGAACAGCCCCTCAAGGGTGGCGACGGCAATGGCGAACTCGTGGAATAGGTGATCTTCAAACGTCAGCGCGGGATCTTGCTGGAAATAAAGATAAGCGATGAACTGAGTGGGCAGCAGGGCGAGGCCGATGATGAGAAGGCTCGTATAGGCCTCTGTGACCAGCCGCAGCGCGTTGGGCGGCTCGTGCACCGTAAGATTAGTACTCATATGCTATACCGTCATTCCAAAATGATGCCGCGCGGTCCTTTCGTGAACTCTTCGGCCTTTCTTCAGAACCCTGGCGTCCGGCTGTACGGCCAAAGTGAGGGCGTCATGGCTCGTCCTCGCCGAAGGCCATCAACAGCCGGTACGGATGATCACCGCGGACGGGTGCGAAGGTCATGAGTACCTCTCCGTCCATCTGCTACACCCACTTGAGCAGGACGGTGACGCCGCCAGCATCAGCTTGTCATTCACGAGCGGCCAAGTGCCGCCGCTGCGGGATCGCCGGGGCGTGACGGGTTAGGTGTTCGAGCCCAGCACGTTTAGTCCACCCACTCCGCTAAAGGTAAGGGTATCGTGCGTGTTTAGCACGGTATCCCAGCTGCTGCCTCGAATCGTCACGATCTGCGACCCGTTCGAAAACGCGCCATCGGACGATGAGGAAATTACGAGCCCGTTGAGGAAAGGATTCTGCGCATTACCGTACTCAATCGTCTGCTTGCCACCCACCGGTAGCGCCGCTGTGACGATTGGTCCGGACTTGTTCGGCTCTGAGCCGACGCGCGTGATCAGCAACACCGTAAGTGTCAGCCCACTTTGATTGACAAGTTTCTTGTACGCCATCTGTGGCCTCCGTTATCTGCCGCTTGTCCCCGCGCCGAAATATGGGAGAGAGGTTCGGCTATATACATAAGCTGGTGGAGCTAGGCCCCTGCCAAATCTTGTAGGCAGTCAATATCAGGAACGTCAGATAGTTAGTATGCGATGCCGCTTCGGTGTAAGCGCGCCCAATGGCGCAATGTTGCAGGAATAGGCGACATCCCGGCTTACTCGGCACCGGCCAAACTGGTCGCCCTGGAGCGTTAGTATAGTTATCGGCACAGGCGCCACCGGCAGTATATGGATGTCGGTTTGCCGCCCGTGTCCGGTTGAGACGGTGAAGTCGGAAAACCGACATGACATGCTTCCAGTCCGTATTCAAGCAAGGCCACCAATCGGTCCGTTGCGTGCTGCAAAACTCTGCTGACATGGCTTTGATTGATCCCGATCAACGCGGCGCAGTTGCTACTTATGATCTTTGCAGTGATTTGTCCCAGAGCTGTGCTTCGCGAACGTTGTTTGCGCGCGCCGTTATCGGCGCGCCGATTGCACTGACTGATATTCCAACCGCTACATGCCGGAGAAAGTTATGTGCTCTGCCTCTTCCTTCTCCCGCCCGGATTCAACGAAGCAGGCGGTTCCTCGCAACGCCTATTTGATAGGAACAGGCATCGCCGCCTTAGCCGCAGCGGCCTACCTCCTCAAGGAGGGCGGGCTGTCGGGCCCAAATATCGTCCTTTTCGAACAAATGGAGCAGTTCGGCGGAAGCCTCGACGCACATGGCGATCCGAAGGGTGGATATGTCATGCGTGGCGGGCGTATGTTCGAGGAGAAGTTCAGCTGCACCTACGATTTGTTGTCCTTCATTCCTTCTATTACCGACCCGACGAAATCGGCCAAGGACGAACTGATGGAGTTTCATCAGGAGTTTTTCTGGAACGACAAGGCGCGCCTGGTTTCCGGCGGCCAGATCGTCGACGTCTCCGATCTGGGTTTCGGCGAGAGAGATCGGCTCGACCTGATCGCTCTTTGCGCGACGCCAGAATCGGTGCTCGGCGCCAGGACAATCCAGGACTGGTTCAAACCTCATTTCTTCCGCAGCAACTTCTGGCTCATCTGGTGCACGACCTTTGCTTTCGCACCTTGGCATAGTGCGGTCGAGTTCAAGCGCTACGCTTCCTGCATCTGTTCTCTACGATCGATACGATGGCGGGAATCTACCGCACGCAGTTCAACCAGTTCGACGCAATGGTCCGCCCGATTGTCGCATGGTTGAAGGCGCGGGGCGTGCGGCTCGAGATGAGGGCGGAAGTGACCGATATTGATGTCGTGGTCGAGGGCGGGCAGAAGACCGCGACCCAGTTGCACTATCAGAAGGGCGGTGAGGATTGCACCATCGAACTGGCCGAACGGGATGTTGTGTTCGTCACCATCGGGTCAATGACATCGGATACCAGCTACGGTTCTATGGACACGGTTCCGGTGCTGAACACGCGGCGAGCCGGAGGCTCCTGCCAACTTTGGGAGCGCCTGGCCGCCAAAAGCCCAGACTTCGGTCGTCCCGCTGCTTTCGTCTCCAACATCGATCAGTCCAAATTTGAATCATTTACGGTCACTGCAGACGACTCGAGCTTCTTCAACCGGCTTGAAGCCCTCTCCGGCAGTCGAGCCGGCGCGGGCGGACTGGTAACGATCAAAGACTCCAGTTGGCTACTGACCGTTGTCCTTAATCGTCAACCGCACTTTTACGAACAGCCGAAGAATGTCTGGGTGTGGTGGGGATATGGACTTCTCCCGGACAAGCCGGGTGACTTCGTGCACAAGCCGATGTCGGAGTGCACGGGGCGTGAAATCCTCACCGAGTTGCTTTCGCACCTGCGATTCACAGAGAGCATTGCGCACATTCTCGACACTTCGCGAGTCATGACGTCGCTGATGCCTTACGTTACGGCCCAGTTCATGCCGCGCGCGAGGTCTGACCGACCGGAGGTCATTCCGAACGGATCGCGCAATCTCGCCTTCATCGGCCAATTCTGCGAGGTCCCCGACGACGTAGTCTTTACCGTCGAATATTCCGTGCGCGCGGCGCAGATCGCTGTTTTCGGTCTACTCGACGTCCAGCGTCCGGTCTCACCCTTTTACAAAGGCCAGCATGATCCCAGCGTCCTCTTCGATGCCTGGAAGACGCTGCACCGTCACTAATCAACGGCAGGCAGCAAGGATCCGTCATGGGACGTGTGAACAACAAAGTCATTTTGGTGACGGGCGGGGCTCGCGGGATGGGCGCAGCTCATGCGCGCCTATTGGTGGCTGAGGGGGCCAAGGTCGTCATCACTGATATTCTGCATACGGAAGGCGAAGCTCTTGCCGCTCAACTTGGCGGATCCGCCATCTTTGTCCGTCAGGACGTCACCCAGTCAGAGGAGTGGGCCGAGGCGGTGGCAAGCGCCGAACGGCGGTTCGGCCTGCTGCACGGGCTGGTCAACAATGCGGGGATTACCAACATGGCCCCCCTCGAGCAGTTCCCGCTCGATCAATGGAATAAGACCCTCGCCGTCAATCTGACCGGTGTATTCCTCGGAATGCGGGCGGCGTTGCCGGCCATCAGGCGCGCCGGCGGAGGTTCGATTGTCAACATCTCGTCGGTCGAGGGGCTGCGAGGCAGTGCCGGTCTGCATGCCTACGTCGCTTCCAAGTTCGGCGTGCGGGGGATAACCAAGTCCGCTGCGCTGGAAGCCGCGGCCTTTGGGGTCCGAGTCAACTCGATCCATCCCGGCTTCGTCGCCACCCCGATGACCGAGAGGTTCGAGTCCTCTCTTTTCCCCATTCCGCTCGGCCGGCCGGCCGAGCCGCAGGAGGTGTCGCAGGCAGTCTTGTTCCTACTCAGCGATGAGTCCAGCTACCTCACTGGTTCCGAGATCGTCATCGATGGCGGCCTCACGGTCGGCGTCCCGCGCATATGCCCAGGGCCCGAGAACATCTTCTGATGAGCCAAACTGATCGTCAAATGCACCCGGACGGAGTGTTCCATGTATCATGGTAGCGGAAATTACGAAGCATTTGCTCGCCCCCGCAAACCTGACGGTGTGGACAAAAAGACGGCGTGGTTCGTCGGTGCAGGTCTGGCAGCGCTTTCCAGCGCAGCCTTCCTGATCCGCGACGGCCATATGCGCGGTGATCGGATCACCATTTTGGAACGGCTCAAGATACCGGGTGGGGCGCTCGACGGTGGCCAAGACCTGGAAAGGGGATTCGTGGTCCGGGGCGGCCGCGAAATGGAGGACCATTTCGAATGTCTATGGGATTTATACCGTTCGATCCCTTCGCTCGAAATAGAAGGTGCCAGCGTCCTCGACGAATTCTACTGGTTGAACAAGGATGATCCGAACTACTCGTTACAGCGGGCGACTGTGGACCAGGGACAGGATGCGCGCACGGACGGCCTTTTCAGGCTGAGCGAACGGGCGCTCAAGGAATTGATTTCAGTCTTTCTTGCCTCCCGTGAGGAGACGGAAAACAAGCGCATCGACGAAGTGTTCGGAAGTGATTTCTTGAATAGCAATTTCTGGCTCTATTGGCGAACGATGTTCGCTTTTCAGGAATGGCATTCTGCTCTCGAGATGAAGCTCTATCTGCATCGATTTGTTCACCATATTGGCGGCCTGCCGGATTTCAGCGCGCTGAAGTTTACTAGGTATAATCAGTATGATTCGCTGGTTCTACCGCTGTGCAAATGGCTGTTGGAGCAGGACGTTAGCTTCCGTTACGGCGTCGAAGTCACCAATGTCGATTTCGACATCAAGACCGGATGCAAACAGGCCACGGCCATTCACTGGCTGGAGGATGGCGTCGCGGGCGGTATCGGCCTCGGCGCCGACGATCTTTTATTCATGACGATCGGCTCGCTCACCGAAAACTCGGACAAGGGAGACCATCACACGCCCGCCAGGCTCGACCAAGGACCGGCGCCTGCTTGGGATCTGTGGCGACGCATAGCTGCGAAGGACGCGGCCTTCGGCCGCCCGGACGTCTTCGCCGGCGATATCCCTGCAACCAAATGGGAATCAGCGACCATCACGACTTTAGACGCGCGCATTCCCGCCTATATCCGCAAGATCGCTAAACGCGACCCGTTCAGCGGCAAGGTCGTCACGGGAGGGATCGTCACGGCTAAAGACTCGAGCTGGCTGCTCAGTTGGACCGTAAACCGCCAGCCGCATTTCAAGCATCAGCCGAGCAATCAGATCGTCGTCTGGCTCTATTCGCTCTTTGTTGATAGGCGCGGCGATTACGTGAACAAGCCAATGCAACATTGCACGGGCGAGGAAATCACGCAGGAATGGCTTTATCACCTCGGCGTGCCGGCCGAGGACATACCGGGACTCTCCGTAACGGCCGCAAAGACAGTGCCGGTCATGATGCCCTACGTCACCTCTCTCTTCATGCCGCGAACGGCGGGTGATCGTCCGAATGTTGTACCGAACGGTGCCGTCAACTTTGCCTTCATCGGCCAGTTCGCGGAGTCGACGGAGCGCGATTGCGTCTTCACGACGGAATACTCCGTTCGCACGGCGATGGAGGCCGTATACACGCTCCTCAACGTCGAACGTTGCGTGCCGGAGGTCTTCAATTCGACCTATGATATCCGCAAGCTGCTCGCAGGAATTCGCAGGCTGCGCGATGGCAAGGAAGTCCAAATCTCGGAACCGGTGTTCTTGCGCAAGCTGATGCTGAAGAATATCGGCGCTACAGAGTCCGGCAAAGCTGCTCAATAAATGTCATCTGATCGCCCCATCGTGCGGTCGCTATGGATTGATCGCACGGTCGCTGAAGAAGACCCTTCGTTCTCTCCCTACGCTCTGCCCCGGAGGGTTAAGCGCCGCGCCGACGCGCGCGCCAGGCGGCGAGTCCAGCAACGCAAAGCTTGAACCATGAGCGAACCCGCGACGAATAGCGGCGACCATTGCAAACACTGCTGCTGACGGCGAATATAAACGACATCGATCATTCGCATAATCGCCACAGCGCCTCAGCGTGTCCCTAACGGCTGGCCTAGTACAGAAATCGACCCGCTCCTGCCATAGAATCTCGCCGCCACCGGCCTTTTAGCTCGCGGCTTCCCGCGTTCTTTCAAGGTGCGCTTGCAGCCGCGGTACAGCCCGGCACTTAAGCGATGCGGTTCGCTGCTGCGTACGCATCCGACGGGGGCCGTCTTGCGTGACGGGTGGTAATTCGCGAAGCGTGTGGCCTTAAGTCTAGCTTTAAGGTCATCAGGCGATGCGGGTCGAGGTTTTGGGCGGGCTGGAGCGGCGGCGGCGTTGGTCGCAGGACGACAAGGCACGGATTGTCGAGGAGACGTTGGCGCCGGGCGCGAAGGTGACTGAGGTTGCGCGTCGCAACGGAGTAGCGGCCAGCCTGGTGTTTACCTGGCGTCGACAAGCACGGACATCGGAACAAGTTGTACCATCTTTTGCGCCGGTGCAGATTGCCGCCGTAGCGGCCTCGGCTGAGGAAACTCCGAAGCTTTTGCCTACGGTTGATGGCCGAGTTCGCTCCGTGGCAGCCGCGCGTACTGGATTGATAGAGATCGATCTCGGCAACCGACGGTGCATCCGGGTGGATGCGCACGTCGATCCGGAGGCGCTGGCGCGGGTCCTCGATGTGCTTGGACGCCGATGATTGCGATACCGGGGAATGTGCGAGTGTGGCTCGCGACAGGCTACACGGATATGCGCAGAGGCTTTCCGTCGCTGGCACTCCAGGTGCAGGAGGTGCTGCACAAAGACCCGCTCAGCGGTCATCTGTTCGTCTTCCGCGGTCGCCGCAGCGATCTTGTGAAGGCGATCTGGCACGATGGCCAGGGAGCCTGCTTGTTCACAAAAAGACTCGAGAGAGGAAAGTTCATCTGGCCATCAGTTGCCGGTGAATCGGTAACGATCTCGCCGGCGCAGTTGAGCTATCTGCTGTCCGGGATCGATTGGCGTAACCGTGTGTCCAGCAAAGGCTGGCGTGTCCAGTGGGAGGCAATCCCACCAGGGTAAAAGTCAGAGCCCTGTAGTTTGGATAGCAGAGAGGAGGGAAACCGAATTTTTGAAGCCTATCGACAAGGTCTCCGGAAAGGGAGATCACGAGTCATCGGGCCGTATCGAGAGAGAACGCGTTGTGGCCTCGAAAAAGTCAGCAACCCGAAGGCCGAGCCCGCGGTTTCAAGGCGAAGGCAGCATAGACAGCCGAAATCTGACCGATGCGGCTGTTCACTTCGGCGGGGTGGAAGCGACAGCACGATGACAAGGACATGCTGAGCAACTGGAGAAGCCCTCCTCGTCCCCGGCGAGAAATTGTCGGAGCAAGGTAGGCTGTATAACCGGCGACACCGGGAAAGCGGCCGAAGACGAGAGGGTGGCGGCCGGGTCCGCAGTAGCTGTGAAGCGGAGTAACCCCCGTGGAGCGAAGGGGCCCTGCCATTTGTGACGTCTCTAACGTAAGGAAGGCAAGGACGAGATGACAAAGGCGTCCATTGATTTGCAGGACCTGAGGAGGAGACTATACGTCAAGGCGAAGGCTGAACCGTCCTGGCGTTTCTGGGGTCTATACGTTCACGTCTGCAAAGTGGAAACGCTACGCGCGGCGTATGAGATGGCCAAAGAAAACGACGGCGCTCCGGGAATAGACGGGGTGACCTTCGAGGCCATTGAAGCGCTAGGCGTAGACGCTCTGCTTGAGCAGTTGCGGGACGAACTGACCGGGCATACCTATCGGCCACTTCCGGCACGGAAACAGGAAATACCGAAGGATGGGAATAAAGTTCGCATCCTCTCGATTCCGGCGGTCCGTGATCGGGTGGTTCAAGGTGCGCTCAAGCTCATACTCGAACCTGTCTTCGAGGCGGATTTCCAACCGGGATCGTTTGGGTATCGGCCTAAGCGGACAGCGCATGATGCGATCAAGCGAGTGACAGATGCAATAGCTCAAAGGAAGACACGCGTTCTCGATTTTGATTTGCGAGCCTATTTCGACAACGTCCGGCATGACCGGCTATTGGCGAAGGTGGCGCAGCGGATCAACGACGCGGACGTCATGCATCTCCTAAAAGTTATGCTGAAAGCCGCTGGCAAGAAGGGAGTTCCGCAAGGCGGTGTGCTTTCGCCCTTGCTCAGTAATCTTTACCTCAACGAGGTTGACAAGATGCTGGAGCGAGCGCGAGAAGTCACACGGAGCGGCAAGTACATCAATGTCGAATACGCGCGTTTCGCGGACGATCGTGCGCCACGACGGCGCGGAGGAGGTGTGATGTAGAGCACCTTTGAGCAGCCTTGCTGCACAGAAGATGGGGGTCGGCCCCTCGAACTCGGGTTGCAGGATCAGGGTTCAAACCACCGGCTGCTGCTTCGGCCCAATGGTCGAGGTGGTGAGCGAGACCGGAAAAGGCAGAGCAAGACTCTGTCAGGTAAGGATCGAGGAGACGAGCGCAAGCGAACCACCGATGAACTGTCGAAAGCGTAGGGAAGACGTCAAAACCAAGGGGTAGTCGTTATCTTGGGATCAGTCTGAGCGATACCTGTTTACGGCTCAGGCGGCGTCCGGCAGGCGAGGTGGCGTGACCTCGGTTCAGGCTTCTGTGCGGAACGTGGGAACCTGTATCGCGATGCCAAGGGAATGGTTCAAGTGGAAGCCCCACAAGAGTCTGAGTACCAATGCGCGATGCAGGGACGGAGCCGTGTGTAGTAGTGACGAAGGCACTGTAATGGTGGCGGAGCGAAGGCACGGCACTGTCCCGCTTGATTGGAAGAACAACCGGAAACGGGAGGACTCTTTTGGGTCAAGCAAAGCCGTATGACATCCCCAAGCGCTGGGTTTGGGAGGCGTACAAACGGGTCAAAGCAAATCGGGGCGCAGCCGGTGTGGACGAGCAGTCGATCGAGGTGTTCGAGGCAGACTTGCAGAGCAATCTGTACAAGCTCTGGAATCGAATGTCTTCGGGTAGCTACTTTCCACCGCCGGTCAAGCGTGTGCAGATCGACAAGCGCGACGGCGGGAAGAGGCCGCTAGGAATTCCTACGGTGTCGGATCGCGTTGCTCAGGCGGTCGTCAAAGGATATCTGGAGCCGGATTTGGAGAAACACTTTCATCCAGACTCGTTCGGATATCGACCCGGAAAATCGGCGCTCGATGCCGTTGGGGTTGCTCGCCAGCGATGCTGGCGGCATCCCTTCGTGCTCGATCTCGACATTCGGGCCTATTTTGACTCGATATCGCATGAGCTTTTGCTCAAGGCGATTCGGAAGCACACGGACTGCGCTTGGGTGTTGTTGTACATTGAACGGTGGCTTAAAGCTCCCGTTCAACTGGAAGACGGCACCCCTGAACCCCGAGAGAAGGGCACGCCGCAGGGCTCGGTGGTATCACCGCTGATGGCGAATCTCTTTCTCCACTATGCGTTCGACATGTGGATGCGAAGAAATCATCCGAGCATCCCGTTCGAGCGTTATGCCGTTGATATTCTCTGCCATTGCGACAGTGAGCGGCAGGCACAAGAACTGAAGGAGGCGCTTGCGAAGCGCTTTGCCGAATGCGGACTGGAGCTTCATCCGGACAAGACGAAGATAGTCTATTGTAAGGATGACGACCGGCGAGGTGATTATCCTGAACAGAAATTCGACTTTTTGGGCTACACGTTCCGTGCCCGTCGGTCGAAGAACCGTTGGGGAAAGCACTTCGTCAACTTCAGCCCCGGTGTCAGCAATGCCGCGACGAAGGCAATCCGACAGGAAATCCGTGCCTGGCAACTACGCTGCCGGGTGGATAAGAGGATCGACGACCTGGCGAGGATGTTCAACCCGATCATTCGAGGCTGGATGAACTACTATGGTCGGTACTACAAGTCGGCGCTTTACCCGACACTACGCCATCTCGACCGATGTCTCGCGCGATGGGCGATGTCGAAATACAAACGTCTGCGGCGACATCGAAGACGGGCAGAGCACTGGGTACGGGACATTGCTTGCCGCACCCCCACGCTGTTGGCCCATTGGCCGATGCTGCACAAGACGGCGGCTGGACGGTAAGAGCCGGATGAGCGGAGACGTTCACGTCCGGATCTGTGAGCGCCTGGGGGTGAAACTCCTCCGGGCGACTCGACTGGTGATCTTGATCGACGCCCACAAACGTCATGACTGGCTGATTGGTGCTGTGACCAAGCGACTTCGAGAGGAGTTCGACAAGCTGCAGGTTGAAATCAATGATGAGAAGAGCCGCATAGTCGATCTAGGGCGAGGCAAGAGCTTCGGCCTTCTGGGTTTTGACTTTCGCTACATCCGCAGCTTGCGGGGAGCGATGCGGCCGCACTACACGCCCAAGCTGAAGAAGCGAACGGCGCTACTGCGGGATCTGAAGGAAGTATTTCGTCGGCACCGATCGCAACCGATTGGCAGGGTCATCAACCTGATCAATCCGAAGCTCCGGGGCTGGGTGAACTACTTTTCGGCTGGACACTCTGGCAGGTGTTTCAGCTACATCAGAGATTGGGTGGAGAAGAAGGTCAGGCGCCATCTGGCGCGGGCACGGCAACGAAAGGGCTTCGGCTGGGAGCAGTGGAGTAAATCATGGCTGTACGATACCCTGAAGCTGTTCAACGACTACCGGGTAAAACACGGCTGACGAAAGCTGCCCAGCGTGATAGGTCCCATAAACCTTGATGCGAAGCGAATGGGGGCGCGTAGTGCGGGAAATCCGCATGCTGCGTGCGATGAGGCGGGGGCTGGAAACGTACACATCCAAGGCTCTTGGATGTGCGGCGCGCCAGTCCTCGACCCTACCTCAAGAAACCTATCGGCCGACGCGGGTCGGATAGCCGCTTTTACGGTTTGAATCTGCTGCTTGATCTGATTCAATGGCTTCATGATATCGAAGCCGGACGATCTTCCATCGGACCTTGCGAGTGCCCTGGCGGCGCTGCAGGCCGAGCGTGAGGCGCGGCTGCGAGCCGAGGCGGTGGCTGCCAGTGCGCAGGCGGAGCTGTCGGACAACGAGGCGCTGATCGCGCATCTCGAGCTGCGGATCGAGAAGCTCAAACGCGAACTGTACGGGCAGCGCTCCGAGCGCTCGGCACGGCTGCTCGAGCAGCTGGAGTTGGAGCTCGAAGAACTCGTCACCACAGCGAGCGAGGATGAGCTTGCCGCGCAGGCCGCAGCGGCGAAGACGCAGAATGTCCGCCCCTTCATGCGCAAGCGGCCGGTGCGCAAGCCATGGCCGGACGACATCGAACGCGAGCGCATCGTCATTGAGACTCCAACGACCTGTGCCTGCTGCGGTGGATCGCGGCTGGCGAAGATCGGTGAGGATGTGACCGGGACGCTGGAGGAGATCCCGCGCCGCTTCAAGCTGATCGAGACGGTACGCGAGAAGTTCACCTGCCGCGATTGCGAGAAGATCAGCCAGCCGCCCGCGCCGTTCCACGCGACGCCGCGCGGCTTCATCGGCCCACAATTGCTGGCGACGATCCTGTTCGACAAGTTCGGCATGCATATCCCACTCAACCGCCAGAGTGCGCGCTTCAAGGCCGAGGGGATCGACCTGCCGCTGTCGACGCTGGCCGACCAGGTCGGCCACGGGACCTTCGCCGTCATGCCGCTCTTCCACTTGATCGAACGCCATGTGCTCGCGGCCGAGCGACTTCATGGCGATGACACCACCATCCGTATCCTGGCGAAGGGCAAGTGCACGACCGGGCGGATCTGGACTTATGTGCGGGATGACCGGCCCTTCGCCGGGCCTGCGCCGCCGGCGGCGGTCTATTACGCCTCGAGCGACCGACGAGGCGAGCATCCCCAGAAGCATCTGGCCGCCTTCGCCGGTATCCTGCAAGCCGATTGCTACAACGGCTTCGAGCCGCTGTTCGACCCGCAGAAGAAGGTGCTGCCGATCACGCCGGCGTTTTGCTTTGCCCATGCGCGGCGGGGCTTCTTCGAGCTGGCTGACATCGAGAAAAATGCCCGGGAAGGCAAGAAGGGCAAACCAGTCTCTCCGATCGCGCTGGAGGCGGTCAGACACCTCGATGCGTTGTTCGAGATCGAGCGCGCCATCAACGGCCGCGACGCCGACGAGCGGCGCGCCGTGCGCCAGGAAAAGAGCAAGCCGCTTCTCGAGGACATGCACGCCTGGTTGTTGCGCGAGCGCGAAACCCTGTCGCGCTCCTCCGAGGTCCTGAAGCCTATGAATTACATGCTCAGGCGCTGGGACGACTTCGGCCGCTTCCTCGACGATGGCAGGATCTGCTTGACCAACAATTGCGCTGAGCGCGCATTGAGAGGCATCGCCTTGGGAAGGCGCAACTGGACCTTCGCTGGTAGCCAGCGTGGCGCCGACCGTGCCGCCATCATGCTGACGATGATCACGACCTGTCGCCTCAACGACATCGATCCCAAGGCCTGGCTCGCCGAGGTCCTCGCCCGGATCGCCGATCTTCCCGCGTCGCGCCTACACGAACTGCTGCCCTGGGAATGGAAGCTCCTGCGCCAGGCCGATAAGCCTGCCGGTCAGCAGGCCGCCTGACCATCACCCAACCGATCATAGAGCTCACTGTGCCCGCGCGCATGCGTCAATCAGGCGGTCTTCGTCGTATGCGTACGCTGCTGCGATCGTGGCCCTATGCAAAGTGCGGCCATTAATGCCTGGCCGGCCTTGCTGCCCTTACCCTCGTGTTCGTTTTCAGCAAACGGCGGCAATGAGCTGACCGCTGGCAGCTTGACAAATGCTTCGCTTCTACCGAAGCCGGCATTGCCAACAGAGCTGGCCGATCAGACGATCTTGGGGAAGTATTAGGCGAACCGCCCCAAGCTCGTCACTTCATCAATTATAGATCTAGTCGACTGCTCACCGATGTTGTTGTATCTTGAGATTATCCAACAACTTCGACCCTTCACTGAACGACCTCGACCAGGATCGCTCTGCCAAGTCCAGATAGCTTTTCAACAACTCGGAGGGACTTTTGACCTCGGCGACGACTTTTAGAAAATTGGCCTGATCGTGCAAAGAGGATGCAGCCAATCTCAATCCGTCTTTTAAAGCCGCCGCGAAGAAGTTTGTCGTTGCTTCGATCGACTTCTGCCATTCTGGAAACACAAATGAGCCGCGCGTGGCTGCGGTCGACTCTTTGGCGTTCTCGGCGGCGCCACCTATCCCAGCGGCCGACGCCTGGGCCACTTGCGGCCCTTGTTGTGTACGGCGTTTCTCGTCTTCGGCTATACTCGCTGCCATTGTACGTCTCCTCTCTGAAGAACTGTAACTTGTGATTGGTTTCGCGGCTCAGCTCCCATCAACCTTCAGAGGGTAACACTATCTCCAATGTGTGATACTTACCTCTTTTGGTAGGTTTGGCCGCGAGGACTGACTTCACAACGACATACAATGTGAGCAAGCTAGCGGCGGGTTTCTTAGCCTGCCAGACTTCGGTATGGCAATTTTTGCGGCGATAGTATTCGCGAGCAGAGGCGATACAGATCCCTGACCGCCGGGTCGTCTAGGACGCGGACGGTAGGCTGCCACGTTGACGCTATCGCGGTCAGTCAGGATTGGTTCGAGAGGCAGGGCGCAGAAGTACGATGGGAGATCGCTTGCATGGTGGCGGCTCTTCTTGTAGGGGCTCGTCGATTCAGATGGCCGAAAGCCTGTGGTGGATCTTACGGCAGTACATGCGCGAGGTGGGATTTTAGCTCATGCGGCCATGGCCGCGCTCTGAGGTTCTGAGGCTATATTTCGCGGAGAGCAGGTTTTTCGAAAGTGGGATGTCGCAAAGCCGTTGAACGGGCTAAGCAACACCCGGGGTAAAAAAGCAGGTGGATCGAACTCGGCAGGTCTTGGAAAGAGCTCGACTATGCCGACTCACCGAGCGCTCTCAGGGATTGGAGTACCTTGCACTCGAAGCGGCAGGCACCCTTGAAAAGAGATGCCTGAGCTAGGTTCAGGATCAATTGATTTAATAGGGACGATGGCGGCGAGGTACGCGGCGGATACAAGGAGTCTCGCAAGTTTGTCGTAGCAGGTTGCAGTCCGCCGGAAATCCTTGAGCCGGCAGAAGCAGCTTTCGATAACATTGCACCTCTGTAGGCCGTTAGCTGAAGCTGTGGAGGAGCACCGGTTCAAAAGGCCGCAACCGAATTCGAAAAGGAGCGACGGCGGCGTGAGGCCGAGCACCTGCGGGAGGAGGCTGTCAGGCAACGGGATCGCGAGCGAAGCGAGAAGGCGGGCGAAAGGCTTAGGCGGCGCTGGACAAGCCCCAGCGCGAGCACGCTGGACGGGTTGCGGCGGCCATCTAGGCCACGCCGAGCTTGAAGCTCTGGAGAAACGCTCGCGCGCCGAAGACAAGGTTTGGGAAGCAGCGGCAGCGGCTTGAGTCGCCCTCGGGGCGCGCCCGGGAGTAGGCCGGCCGGACCACTTTAGCTATCGCGTTTCCTCGCGCAAATTCAGGTCGGGCCTTGAAACTCTTCTCGGTCTTCCAAATTCTTTTGGCGTCGCCACTAAAGCGGCCATGATGCCCAATTCCCGCTACCTGAGTCGGGCGCCGGACAGTGTCCGGAGCCTGCTCGTACCCATATTGCGCTATTGGGTGAGCGGCGCGAGGGAAAAGACCGGTGAGCAAGGCCCGCGAGTTCGTCGATTTCTGGATCCAGAACAGCGTCCATTGGCAAGGACGTGGCGCTCGTCGAATCCGGTCTGGACTTCCGGCTTTCGAGCAACAGCATCCTTGGCATCGCCTACCAGGGCCAGTTCGGTTCAGGCATCACTCAGAACGGACTGATTGCCACCTTCAACGTGAAGTTCTGATACGCATGGTCAGCCGATTTTGGATCGGCGCGCTCGCGCAATGGAACCATGTTGGTTTCGATCCACATCTCGTGGATAAGAAACTGGCGCCGGCGATCGAGGCTGGTCAGCCGGAACGCCGGCGCCGGCGTCTACGCGCGATGTCTGAACGAGCTCGCTGAAGATCAAGCAGCCTTTTTGTCAGCGCTGACAACCATCCGACATCGTCTCACGCGCCTCAAGTCCGGCGGGATCGAGCGGCTGCTTCGCCGGGCACTCCGATTTCTCTTCCGACTTGGGGCAGACCAGAACGGGCCGCGGCGGAAAGGCCTCCCGTGAAGTCGGTGAAAGCGAGGCGCTAACCAAAAACCGGGCGTGAGGAGGAACGGCTATAGCCGAATCCGAAAGGAACAGCGGCTCCGAAAGATTGAGCGCCTTTCGGGAGGAGCCCACGCAACGGAATCGCGGACGGCGCGACAAGTCGACGGCTACGGCGCGGGCAGCGCTGGTCCAGGCCGAGCGCGAGCACGCGGGACAGGTTGCGGCCATCTAGCCTGGCCGAGGCCGAAGCTCTGAAGAAACGCTCGCGCGTCGAAAGCGAGGTTTGTGAAGGGATCGGCAGCGGCTCGCCTCCGGGCGCGGCCCGGGGTCGCCGACTGGATCCATCAACTATCGCGTTCCTCGCGCAAATTTCAGGTCCGGGCTTTGAAAAGTTCTCGGTCTTCCAGATTCGTTTGGCGCCGCCACTATAGCGGCCGGGATGAACAATGGGTCCCGCGACCTGCATCGGGCGCCGGACCTTGTCCGGAGCCAGCTCGTACCATGTTGCTCGAAGGAGGAGGATTTGGATATGAGGTATGATTTGGACTCCCTCCGGACGTCGACGATTGGATTCGATCACGTTTTGAGGTTCTCGACGAGATCCAGCGGACCGCCATCCTCCCTATAACATCGAACCTCTCGACGAGAACCACTTCCAGATCTCGGCCGCGTTCGCCGACTTTGCGCCCGACGAGGCTATACTCACCGCCGAGCAGAACATCCTGACGCTGGAAGACCGCAAGAGCGAAAAGGAAGGCAAGACCTTCCTGGAGTCCGCCGTGAAGACTAATTCTGATCGTCGTTCAGTCGTCTCCACCCGATGTTTGGATCCAATTGCGACCAGAGTGCCCCATCAGCTTCGACTGAATGCGAGCTAGCGCGTCACTGAGTCTCGCCGCTTCTTTAAAGCGTGTCTCCGGGTATGGCGGGCGTGCAGATGGATCGTGCACGAGGGCCTCCGCTGTATTCGAGAGCCGGCGGAGGGGCGTCCTCAGCCACTGCGCCGCACCTAAGAGCAGCACTAGTGTGGCAATAGCGCAAGCACCGAAACTAATCCAGAATGATCGAATCAAATTGCGGATGGACGCAAGCGCCCCGTCGGCACTCTGCCGGACCAGAAGAGACCAGCCGAAGCTTGGAAGGTTTGCGAAGCCGACCGTCGGAACGATCACCGTGAAATAGTCCCTGCCGTCAGGCCAACGTTCGCGTAGAGACGCAGTCGTGACACGACCAGCCGCAAGTGCGGAGCCCATGTTAAGCGGCTTGTTGATGAGATCCGGCGGACCAAATAGGACGGTTCGATCACCCGAAAGCAGCAGCACGTCAATGCCGGGTACCTGTAACGAGTCCATGCCTTCTGCGACCCATTTCCAATCAAGGTGAGCGCCGATCACCCCGGCAACGGAGCCGGCGTGGCGCAATGGCGCAGCCAAGTCGATAAAGCGATAGGGCTCACGAGATGCAGGCAACTGGGTGGCCAGCAGTTGAGCGGCATGCACATCGATAGCCGCCGGCGAGACAAGGCCCCGCCTAAACCAAGGTTGCTGTGCAACGCTTGTTCCTTCGAGCATACCGTCTTTAGCCACGAGAATGGTCCCTTCGAGATCCGCCACGCCGAGCCAAGTGTAGCGCCGATCAAGGCGGCTCAAGAAGTCTATGTGGTCTCGCGCATTTTTAAGGTTTGTTGGGTCAATGAGCTCAGCGGACCGAGCTACATCCATCCAAACCCCATAAAGCCGGCGTGCCAAAAGCGCGGAGCTCAATTCACCGCGAATCCTCAACGTGTCGAATTGCAGCTGCTCTCCCCGTTGCTGTAGTAAGGCCGTGTAGATCGTTGCGGTCACCAGCGCTGGGATCAATATGAGCAAGGCGCCGCCACAGAACACCAAGGAGAGTAGGCTAGGTCTTTTCGGCATCTCGCGCTCCTCAACTCGTTAGACTTCGCGCCAACTCACGGATCATTTGCAAGATGTTCCCTCGATCGGCCCCGGGCATGGCAGATTCGGTGTGAAGCTTCTTGATAATTTTCGCGCTTTGCTCGGGAGTTGGAGAGAACTTAAGTCGATAGCCATCACGCGTTGTCGCAGCAACATGCGCGTTTACCCCGCTAATCCCGGGCAGGTCGAGCTTTCCCGCTGCTCCAGCGGAAAGTCCGGATGGACCGCTGATTCGAGCGCCCCCTCGGCCCAGATTGAGAAGCCATCCGCGGTGCTTCTCACCTTGGATCACCAACGTGATGGGTTCTGGGATCTGGCGCTGAGGTCGATCGTATCGCGGTCGTTCGATGCACACTACGACTGCCACGAGCAACACCAGAATGTTGTAGACTGTCCAGAACATCACGATAGCCGTGCCGTCACCCGCCGTCGCGGACGTATTGAAGACGAAATCGGAGTTCAGCGGCACGATCAGGCCGCCGATCGTCAGTCCGAGCAGGAGCAGGAATGGTCGCATCAACGTCCATTGAACAACGACTTTGGTGCGGTCGCCGCCTTTGGCCGTCACCGAGAATTTATGTGATCCCCCGGTCAGCAACCCGAGAGCAGCTGCTCGGCTGATGGGCCAGGCCGCGATCAGTTGAGCCGTATCGTTGAGAAGCGGGATAAACAACCCTTTTGAAAGCCAGTTCAGGGACACCAGAACCATCAGGTAATAGGGCACGTAATATTTGATAATTGCCACCAACGACGCGTTCACGATGGTGATGCCACACCACCAGTACAACAATGGGAGAATCAGACTGGCAAGCCGGAAGGGAAAGGTACTGAGCCAGTAGAGCAATGAATCAATGATGCCGATTCGATGCATCAGACCAAGGCTGTGCATGCCAAAGGGGCTGTAGGAGTTGCGGACGATCTGCATCAGGCCAAGACACCATCGTCCACGCTGCGTGATGTATTCTTTCAATCCTTCGGGAGCTAGGCCTTCAGTCAACGGCTCGTTAAGGTACACGGTTTGCCAGCCGTTTTCCGCGAGCTTAAGCGTGAGCAGGAAGTCCTCGGTTACGCTTTGTGTCGGAATCCAGCCAATCTGCTCGACGGCCTGGACCCGCATTACGGATGAGGTTCCGCAGCAGATGGCAATGCCCCAAGCGTCCCGCGCTGGCTCAACGTTGTCAAAGAAATGACGTTGCTCATCCGGATATGCGGTGCTTATTCCCAGGTTATGTTGGATCGGATCAGGATTGAAGAAGTGCTGCGGGGTTTGCACCAGCGCGACGCTTGGCTCGTGAAACAAGGCGAGCGTCCGCTCGATGAAGTCCGCATGGGGAACGAAATCGGCGTCAAGTACAGCAACAAAGGCCGGCGGGGCCGGATCTTGAGCGCGCGCGCGAAGTGCATGATTGATGTTCCCCGCTTTAGCGTGCTCCTTATCCGAGCGTGCGAGGTATCCGATTTCGTGCAGCTCGCAAAGTTGCCGCACCCAATTCCTGGCGCCGTCGTCGAGAATAAAAGTCCGAAGCCGTGGATAGCGAATTTCCGTCGCGCCAATGATCGTCCGCTCGAGTACTTCCGACGGCTCGTTGTAAGTCGTGATGAAAACATCCACGCGCGGCGCTTCTCCAGGCAACCACCATTCGGAGTACTGGTCTGCTTCGGACGTCCGCTCTTTCACCCGCGACAGTATGAAAAACGCGATGGTAGAGGACAGCACTGTTAGAGCTTCGAGCATGGCGAATCCCCAACTGAACAACGCGCCCGCGGTCCGGTCGAGCGGCGCCAGCGTTTCCGTAAAGCGCCAAGCCATATAACGCCAAGACAGCAAGGCAGCCGTCCCCAGGAGAAGAGCGCGCCAATACCACTTCATCGGATTAAGCAACGGAAAGACGGTAAGGCGGAGCCCAATTATGAAAGCAGCGCCTGCCAGGGCAGCAGCGATTGGTGACAGCAGAAGCATCAGAGTCCGTACCGCGTAATGAACCGACGGAATTGAGCGATTGGGCCGCCCGTGAAGATAACGCGTCCAGTACGCCCAATCGCGCAGCTGAGATCCGGCTCTCCTGCGAGGTCTGAAACAGTCACGGTAACATCAAAGCGCTGGAGATGTTGTGCACTTGGACCCACCGCAAGATTGGTGTAGAGCGAGGCTGCGCCGGATCCGCCAAGGCGGGTTATGGTTCCATTGAAAATACGATCATCCCCAAACAACCGAAATTGGACGGCCGTTCCTACCGAAAGACTGTCATAGAGAGATTCGCTGACGCCGGCGGTGACAATCAGCGTATTGCAATCGACGATCTTGACGAGATCCTGGCCGCGCCGCGCGTATTGGCCATCGTCTACTAATACGTCCCAGACCAGGCCAACGACGCTGGCATTAAGCGTAGCGAAGCTCAAACTATTGACACGAAGGCGCTCGGCATCGATTTGCCTGTCGAGCTGGACAATACGAGCGTTCACCTGCTCCTTGTCGACATTCAGCTCGGCCAGCCGCTGCTCGAGCTCTCGGATACGTTGAGCCGAGGAGGGGGCGTCGTTATAGGACTCCCCGATGAAGACGCCGTCGCGAGCGGATGTAAGTTCCGTCTCTAGGTAATTCACTCGCTGCTGCGCACTCTCCAGTTCTTGCTGCGCGACGTCGTAAGTTGCGCGAGCGCGATCCAGATTTGCCGCCGTCTGTACACCACGCGTGCTTAGTTCGTTTGCCCGCCTGAATTCTGCGTCCGCTTGACGAAGGCGCGCGGCCGCAGCGTCTTGAGCTGCTTTCGTTTCGGCAATTCGGGCCTCAATCTGCCGAACCCTGCCGCGCTGGTAATCAGTTGATTGAGTATCGAAGCGAGACCTGGATGCGGACAAGGCCTCTCGCTGGCCAACGAGGCGGTTGAGCTCGATTTGCTGGTTAGCGCGATCGCGATTGAGCTCAAGAAGCCTCGCGGTATCGAAGCGTTGGTCGTTGATTTCAGCTATGAGCTCGCCGGGGCTAATGCGCGCGCCGATGCTCCTTACGGCAAGCGTTACCTTTCCTTCGATTGGAGCGCGAACGATGTAGAGTCGAGCATTGAGCGTAGCATCCGCCGATGTCCCGGCAAAGTGCTCACCGATAAGAACGTACAATCCCACTGCCAACAGGGCCAAACCGACGATTGCTCGTGCCAGCCTCATAAGGAAATTCCGACTGCATTTATGATGGGAAGGCCGCGAAGCGGTATTTTCCACTCCGAGCAAACATATCCTGTGCAGCCTGAGGGCGAATCGTGTTCCCCAAGGCGACCCTTCGCGCCTGCTCTGGATTGCCAAGCCCGGTGCCGCTCGGATGCGAGTGTTAGCGGCTCAGGCGTCATTGATCAGACTAACAGGCTGGTAAAGAATGGCTTCGTGATCTCAGCGGCAGGAAGATCCGTCTCGTCGGAAGCGACAACGGTGATAAATTCGTTCCTACAGTTCCAGCAGCGCCAAAGATCTTGGACCTCCCGCGCACCCGTGCGTTCATGCCACTCAAGGTAGACCAATGCAGAGCCACATCGAGGGCAGTGTTTGTGACGTGCTATTGAGACTGACTCCATGTGACAGCCCGTGTCATTGCGCAAAAGATCATAGTCGAAGAAGCAATATTGTAGCCGTCGCTTCGCGAGCGGCTGCGGATCGATCCTTCTTTTCAAAGCTTGTGCCAACTGCGAGAGCTTGATCAGTAAAGACAATTTTCTCGAGGAAGCGTACCAGACCGACAGCATGTCAGAAATCGGACAGTCTAGGTCACGTTCTAACGCGAGGCCGCAAATCAGATTAAGTTTCGTTTGAGAAGCCCTGGGTGGATCGTTTGGTGAAGCTGCCTGGGAGGCGTCTCCGATCATAGATGGCCGATAGGGCCCCACCTGGCGGGACAACCGGATGCTCGTGGAAGTATGCTTTGCGTCGTGCGTATGGCACTCCCTGGCGCAAACGGCAGGCGTTCGGAGACTTGAACAGTCAGCTCCTGTGCTTCAGTCGGAGGGTATCAGGGGCGTTGGGTGACGGATCTTAGAGGCGGTGATATCCGGGACTTCGGATATCTGATCGCCGTCGATTCCGCCCGTCGTGCATCTGCACGCTGCTGGGGGATAGTTCAAAAATGTGTATTGGGACCGGATGTCCGAAAGCAAGGCCTCGGACGAGTCCGTTTTGCAATCCCGGGCCGGAAGGACTGCAGCAACGGCAGGCCCCCCGTAACCGCTGTTGCGCCAGCTGCAGCGGAAACAGCGAGAAACTTACGCCGGGGCTGGGTAGTCGTTTTGTTAGCCAGTGCCATGGTCCAGATCGTTGCTGTTGGGTAGGCCGAGGAGACGGCACGAACTTTCCTTCGGTTTGATTTCGCGGCACCACGACTTCATGGCAAAAGCAACTAATGACCATGAAATTTGGAAAGCCGCGCGCGCCAGCTACGGAACCGGCAATGGTGCGCGTCAGCCAACGTTAGCTGGTCAGCTCGATGGATGGCGCCGGGCGCAATCCGACCTCCCCAGCCGCCCTGAGGCTATCCGCCGGCTCGTAGAGCAGGCGAAGAGCCAGTCGAAGAAGCCATAGCGACGGGCCCTCAATCGCTGAAAGGCCGCGGGGATCGCCGCTGGCGGACTCCATCCGCGGGTTAGTTGCGAGAATAGGCGGGCGTTGAATGCCCTCCAATCCAGTGAGACTTCACCGCCAATTGCCATCGAACCGTTCCTTGACTGGCAGTATGTTGGTGATGATTCTGCGGTTGTAGCGGGCGATCTTTGATTGCCGTCGCGCTCTTTCCGCATCTCTCGCAATGGTAAATCCTGGAAAGCGCAGCTTTATCACCGGCTTGCAAACCGTTGTCGTATTCGGAACCATTCTCTTTCTGCAAAAACTGCGCATACTGGTAACGAACCGCGGCAAGGAATCTCAGGTTGAGAGAATCAGGTTTCAAAAACCTGCGGAATACACAACCGCAACCGCTAGTTTTACGCGAGTCAAGCCATCGTTCAGATGACTCAAATTAATGGCTTATCAATTCGCCGGTACCGATACCGGTAGCTAGAGCAAGGCTGCCCAACGGTGACGAAAGATCCGTGGATGCGCTGTCGAAGCTGCGCGTTCCGCAGTCCGAACTCAAGGAGTGCCAGTCAATAGCTGCTCTCAGCCGCAATAGCGCGGCATCAGAAGCACACCGAAGGAAAGCGGCTATGTTGACAGTCAAGCAGCCCTCTCGCCATGAGCGAGGTTTTGCAATCCGCAGCGCTTCCTACCAGCCCGATCCGATCGAGCTGCTCAGCGAATTCGCGCGGCGTGCCTCTCGCGCGCTCATCGCCCGGACCTAACGATGATCAAGCCGCCTCTCGGCGGCTTTTTCATGAGTGCCCCGTTCATGTGATAGCCCAGTACACCCTCGTCGAAGAGCTTCGCAGAATTCTGCAATTCTACAAAGCTCAGTGCCTTGCTGAACTGGATCAAAGTAGGAGATTGTTATAGAGGCCCACCACCTGTGGTGACGCGGTCCGTACTCAAGGCTAAATTTGATTCCTGTTACGGGTGCCTCTTTATCGTCCGGATCGTGATGGGTTAAGCGGATGACAGGTAGCACTCTCCCGAGCCTGATCAAGGTGTCCCCAGATCGGCAATGTCCTTTATCTCTTCAAGCGCAGCCTTCACACTATCGATCGCTACCCGCCTCCGACGCCGCATTGAAAGTGCGGAGACATTGGATTGCTCGAACAGGGTCCATTTGCCAAGCCTCCCGACGGGTCGACGTTAGCCTCGGAGCTCTTCGAGCAGCTTGGTGAGCGCAGCGATAACCACCACGAGCTTTGGAACAAGGTCGGCGGTAGAGGTCAGAACCCTCTCGCCTTTCCAGTAAAGCCGGCCGTTATCGTCGGTGGTGAACTGGTCAAGCTCATCTATAGAAACGACCTTTTTTTCCGCCATAGCAAGCTACCCGATCGACGCCTTATGGTCCGTCAGCATGAGCGTCGAAGGGGCTCAGCTCTAGCTACCAGTAACGGTGGGGCTGATCTCCGTTCAACCGCGTCGTTGACAATTGCATTTCCGGTAGTCGAGCGAGCAGTTAGCCGGCGCACTGTGATTTAGCGCACCTTTCCTCGGAGACGGCACTCTCCTCCGCCCGTAGCGCAGCGGCCCGGCAAACGATCAGTTCGTCGCCGTCATTTTCTTGCGAGGATCCGGCATCGGCCTAAATCCGGCATTGCATTCCAAGGCTTCGCGGCCGAGCATCGGTTCTGAGAAGCGTCCCTGAGGATCGCGGTCTTCCGCTCATTTTTATAGTACTTTTCTGCTCGTCAGTTGGAGCGTAGATCCGCCCCAATTCGCGGCGGTTGGATGAGTATGTTTCAAGCTTCACTGCGGCCTGGCTAAGCCGCGAGTGTTGCGCCGGCACGCCGCAGCCGTTGCCCCCCGCGTCTCGCCGACCATCCGATCAAGCAAAGCCGGCGTTACATCCGCGCCATGCGGCAATAGGATGTCGGCGAGACGCGAACGGTAGAAGTGTTGTCGTTGAGCAAGTTCGACCCGGACGTTAGCAATTGTCGAGCTGCGCCGGCATAGTTGCCGGTCAACACGTGGGTTACGACGAAAGGATCAATCCCGAACTCGGCATCATCAGTCATATTCTGAGCTGTCTTGGAGCTTCCGAGCGCGGCGTTGCGCGTCCGGAACATCGTGTTTTCTCGAGCAAGCCGGCGTTGTATCCGGGCCGAACCTCATTATCCAGCGATCCCAGAGCCTCGGGCTGGCTGGCCGCTAGCTATGCGGGCGAGGGTGATCCCGTAACCACAAGTCAAGCGCTTTCCGAGCACGCTGGAGATGTCTTTGGAGGAGATTGCGCATGACTTGCTTGCAAACCGTCATGTGGCATAAGCTCCTCAAGAACTCAGTGCGTCGGCTGGCGCATGTAGGCTTCTTGTCCATCTTCAGTAACCGCTCCGCGGCCGGCTTCACGATCGAGCAACGCGGGGATGCCGGCGGCTGAAACGGCACCACTGAACAGGTAACCTTGTCCTTCTGTGCAACCATTGGCCACCAGATAGACCAACTGGCCTTCATCTTCGACCCCCTCGGCCGTGGTCGTCAAACCAAATCCTTTAGCAAGGCCCAGTATAGCACGAACGATCACCCGGCTGTCCGAACGGTCACCGAGATGGGACACGAAGCTGCGGTCAATCTTGATCTTATCAAGACGAAACGAAAGCAGCTGGCTAAGCGTAGCATAACCTGTTCCGAAATCATCGAGCGCGATCAAGGATCGATAGAATGCGCTCTCCAAGCGCGGAATCCCGCAATTGAACAGGCGAAATGTTGCTGAGGGGGCCAAGATCGTCATCACTGATATTCTGCATACGGAAGGCGAAGCTCTTGCCGCTCAACTTGGCGGATCCGCCATCTTTGTGCGTCAGGACGTCACCCAGTCAGAGGAGTGGGCCGAAGTATCCTGATTTTCTCCGATGGATGCGGGCTAGACTTAAAGCAACGGCGAGATTTCAACTCGCCGAACTGTATGTCCCGAATCAGTTTTCGCTCGCCCTCCCACGAGAGCCGTAGTAGTGCGGTGAAATCTGTCCCGGGTCCGGTGAAAAGCCGACAAGATCGCCGTAGTTTTCGCTCGATGGTGCATTTTGTTTCGCTCGGCAACGTGCAGGCGTCGGTCGGTGCTGCGAGCTTGCCTTGTACAGCATACAGTCCAGTAGTGAGGTGCAATCTGGTCCGAAGTTTCCTCTGCGGCGACGGCCACGCCGTTCAATCGGGACGCTTGAACCTGACGTTGCGTCACGTTGTACAGATGGACTGCCCTCAGGCTAGTAATTCGGCGTTGCGCATGTCGGTTCATGCCTGCAACCAGACCAAACCTTCAACAAACTGAGGTGTTCAAGCGATGTCATTCTTCTTTTTGCTGTCGACCGCTTTCGCTGTCATCGGCACCTCTTACGCGGTGAGTGCATGGCTCTCCCACCGCCAGCGTAGCCGTCACATTTCCTTAATTCGCCCCACACAAGCGCCTAAGCGGAGAGCGTTCTGAATTGAAAACCGGGCAGGGTGCCTCATTGCGATACTCTCGATAAGAGAAATGCCATTGTTGCCTCCTCTTCATTTGCCACCATTGCTCGCTGTGGCCACGCTGCTCGTCGTTTGAGCAAGCGCCTCTCGAGTCCGCAAACGTCCTGCTAACCGTTGTCAGGCGAGGTTCTGCGCTCAAGCGCTGGGCAGCAAGCTGACCAAACGCATCGGCGCCAAAAAGGCAAAAGTTGCTGTCGCTCACAAAATGGCTGTCATTCTCCATGCCGTCTGGACCGATGGCGCTGAGTTCCAGGCAGAGACGCGCGCCGCATGAAGCAGCCTTAAACCAACCCGGATCCGGCTTCGGCGGAACAAGCGTCCCTGCCGGGACGAAGGTGTTGGCAATCTCGAAGTCGCCCCTGCGGGCGTTACGCACCGCGCTCTTCACATCGAGATGCCCGCCTCTTGAACGCCATTATGCGGCTCTCTTGCTCTCTTGCAGAGACGATCGCGGAAAGAACCATGAACCCGGCAGTGAATCGCGTTTGTCTATCAGGGTTGACACTGTGCCCGCGATTAAAGACGGCCGACTATTTGCCGATAGTTGAAGCAACGTAGGCAGATCGACCGCGTCGGCCTTGCGGCAATGGCGCCGACTGAAACAGTGTCGATGACGGCGCCAAAGGGATCTCATCCATGTCTGAGCTGCAGCGAAAGATTCGCTTGCACGGGTCGATGATTGCGGAGAGGACAAGGTCAACATGACGCCGTCGCGGCCAGGCCTGAGTGCAAGGACCGAAACCTGAGTAAGTCGCAAAGCAGACAAAGCCAACACAAACACGGTACGAACTGTCGACTATTGCCTGGCACGAAGAATGCAGACCCTCGACGTGCCGAGGGCACCCTCCCTCAGGCATGGCTACCATCGCAAGTTGAGGCCGTGGCTGGCCAGTGAGGTTAGTGGCGCGTGACATAAGCCAGGGACGGCGTCTGCTCGGCCGATACCGACGGGCGTCTTGTCACGTCGCTGCTAACTTTCCATGCTGCGGAACAGCGTGTTTGTAATCCGCGTAGCATTGGTGCCTCACAGAGAGAACAGATGGATCGGGGCGGCAGGTGAAAAATGGCAAGAATGAAACAAGAATGAAAAATGGCAAGAAAACGCGTGCTGTGGTTCTGTCTCGGCCTCTTGCTGGTCTGTGTGGCTGACTCGGCCCTCACAAGCAACGGTGTTCGCGCCAACGACAATCCCCTCATCCATAAAGTCAAATCGATCTGGCGAGCGCAGAACGGACAGACCGTCGAACGAATTATCTCGAAGCTCTCGAAAGTAGCGCACTTGGTCCCCCAAACCTGGGGCATTGCTGGAGGAGGATGCTTGACACCTTGCCCTCTCGAAAAAGCAGGTGGATCGAAGTCGGGAGGTCTTGGAGAGAACTGGCCGATGCCAACCTTACTCCCAGTGCTCTCAGGGATAGGAACTTCTCGCAGATCGCAGTGGGAGCAAACCCCGGTTGATAATTGCTGTGGGACGACCGAGTGATTTCGGCAATGCGCGGGCGAGGGAGCGAGATGTCCAATGAGGACAGGCGTACTATGACGCGCCGCTTTCGGAGCCGGCCGAGCGGCAGCGTAGAAGAGGTCCGCTAAAATGTAGCAAATCGCCGCACAAGGAGCCGATCGGAATCATGATGCCAGCGTGAGCATGGCGGAGGTTTGCAACTTGATTGATATCAAACCACGGAGTGATTTAGCAATGAGTCCAGACCAAAGTGAGACACCACGAAAGTCCGGCAAGGGCAACCCGAACGCGGATCGACAGAGCGACGAAACTGCACAGCAGAGGCGGAAATCGGGTCAACAAGAGGGCCCGCCGCCAGATCAATTGCAGCACACGCCGAAGGAGATCGGCGCGCAGTTCGCGTCAACTGACACCTCTTCG
The DNA here is from genome assembly GCF_054056795.1 of Bradyrhizobium sp. USDA 3315. Taxonomy (NCBI): domain Bacteria; kingdom Pseudomonadati; phylum Pseudomonadota; class Alphaproteobacteria; order Hyphomicrobiales; family Nitrobacteraceae; genus Bradyrhizobium; species Bradyrhizobium sp. USDA 3315. Next base: position 4,905,258 of record NZ_JBSRYP010000001.1, read on the forward strand.
ACTGACACCTCCTCGATCGGCCGGATCGTATCAGCGGAAACAGTGCCGGTCAGCTATCAAGAAATCGCAAAAACCTATGCTGACTATGCCAAAAAATCCTTCGAACACACCAAGTCATTTTTCGAGAAGTTGGCGGGCACGCGATCGTTTTATGAAACTCTTGAGATTCAAACCGATTTCCTGAAGCGGACTCATGAAACCCTCATTGCGGACTCTCAGAGGATCTATAGGCTCCACGGGGAATTGGCCAAGCAGACGATAATGCGTTTGCAGGGGTTAGGGCCCAAGACAAACCTGCCACGCTCTACAGACGTGCGACCGGGACAGTAATCCTGCGAAGCAGCGAGTAACGCAAATCAAGGTTCCGACGATCGTGGCCGGCTTGCGCTGGAAGTCGTACCTTCGCGGCGGATGGATCCTGGAAGGGCCGGGAGTTTCCGCCAAGCTCAGCGCGCCTCTGCGTTCCGGAGGAAGGCGTTGGAGAGGTATCATTCGCTTGGCGGCCGCAAGCAGCCTCCTGTCATCGAGAAACCGATGGAAACCCGTTTCGACCTGGACGTCATCGTGCGGCAATTGCGCGAACTAGCCAGTGAGGTCTCTGCTCAGTTACTATTCGACATTCGCTACGTGCTGCAGATGAAGCCGCGGTTTGGTCCTAAAGTCGAGGATTACCTCAAAGTCAGAGGCAGACCGGCATCCAAACGCTGCAGATATCCAGGGTCCGCTTTGGAATTCGCTAAAGTTGCTGAAGCCCAAGTTCGCTAGGGCGGCGTTGTCGTGCGGGCCATGCACCTATGCAAGCCAGTAGTTGTTGGGACTCGGATTGCCGTGTCAAGCTGCCGAACGCAACGCGCCGAATTGTGCAGGTTGGTCGTGTCGCCGGAGTGCACGCTCCGTCCTCGTGTCTGGAGCTGTGTAGTGCGCGGCGACCTACCGTACCTAGGCTGCGTGATTTTCATGGACCTGGTCTCCATCGGCATCATAGTAGTCGCAATGCTTATGCAATGAGGTGAAGATAGCGCCGACTTCGCGTTCCCGGAGCGCAGGAAGATGGATGGTTGGTTAGTGACAGCTGCTGTCTTCAAGGAAGACGGCGACGACGAAGAATTCAGACACGTAGTATACGCGGTTGCCGTCGCCGACCCGGCTGAAGCGGTGAGGATGACCATAGCGGACTGCGGCGCAAGGGCCGGAATGCTTAACTGTCCGCTTCAAAAGAAGCAGTTGCAAAAGCTTGGTTTGGAGCCCGGCGAACTGATCGCGATACACGATGGCAATCATCCAATCCCCGCGCCCTCTCGGCGTCATTAGCCACGTCTGGTCTCGTTCAAACGGTGTCGGGTTGACTGCGTGCATGTCTGAAAGTCGCACGAGAAGTGCACCGGGGTTGCGCCGTTTACACTCCGGTCGTCTGGCACGCGCGTTGCTGAGCAGTCTATGGCTTGGTCGCTTATTGATTGACCCTCGTGAGGGCCAGGTCTGTTTGAGGTGCGACGGCGTGCGGGCGGTCGTCAGCAGTCGCCCGCACGCTTTTCCGTCGCGTCGGCCTCACTGTGCTCTGTCGATACCGCGCCGTTTGGCTCTACTTCTGCATGGTGCCGTGGCATGCGAGTTGTTGAGAGGCTTATCGGCTTGGCTGTTTATCTTCACGCAACACGGACCAAGCTTGACGTAGCAAACTCCGCGCGGGCGGTCTCCAAATGCCCGCGCGTTCTTTCGGAGTCGCAGGCCGCGCGGCCGGCCACAGGGGGGCTGTGGAGATTGTTCCGTGACCCGTGATGAGGCTTTAAAGAACGCGATAGAGGCGCTGAAGGGATGGTCCGAAGGAAAGGCAGATACGAGCGTCGTACTTGCCGCGATTGCGGAGCTTATGGCGACCAGGCCGCCACCAAGGCCGCCTTCAAAACCGGAGCTCTCTTCATAAGGAATGTGCTGCAATGGAAAGGCTTGAATTTATACCGGCTTTCGAGGCAGCTATTCGCTCTGCCGACCCTGAGCCGCACTTCGGGAGATCGTCCGCCAGCGAGGAGGCCCGGACGAGTTCGCGAAGACGAAGACAGAGCGTGTACGCAAACATCCGCTTACACTCTTAAGGTTGATCAAAGTCATCTGCGACGCGGCGCATGAGGAGCATCGCTCATGAGAGGGCAAGCCGATGAAAGGCGAGCTCGACAATCGCGCTTTGTTCGTTGATTACTTGGTCAGGGTGGCTGCGAGCGATGTCAGATAACACTGAAAACATGACCCCCGGACGTTGGACCGCCTTCGATCGACCCGCCCGGTATTTACATGACGGCGGTTCAATTGGCGGCGTACTTCAAGATTACACCTGCAACGATCGTCCGTTGGGCGGAACAGCCCGACTTTCCATGCGCGAGCAATTCAACCGGTAAGGTAGCATGGCGTGCGACAGACGTGCAAGAATGGAACCGCCAGCGTAAGCGCGCATACCGCGCCGCGCTGCGAGCCCAAGAGAAGGCGGTGGAGATGGCCGTGGAGAGAGCTCGTCACCGCCAGCGCTTAATCGCCGCGTTTGCTCGCACATGTCCGCCGCAGGTCGAGCGATCGGCTGTTCCGCTGTCGGGCGCGCCTCTTTCGCACAAGATGATCGTCCAAGCGGATGGTTCCCTTGCGCCTGCGCCCAGTGAGCAGCATGACCGGCGCACGATGCCCAAAAATAGCCGCTGATCGTATCAGATCGGCGACCATTGAGAGGGCGCACGCAGTTAATCGCATGCGCTACAGTCGATCCACAGCCCAACGCCGCCCGCTTGAAATACATGCGGACGGCGTTGGCTCTAGCCCCCAGGAGGGTGTATGCAAAATCCTGACTTGGACAAAGTATGGATGAGGGGCGCGCCTTCGCCATCCGTATGACTCCGGTACTCCCCAATGAGTAGGGGAGCTGTGGCGCGAGGTCTAGGGTCGCGGGCGACTAAGTTACTCCGGCCTCAGCCCATGCCGGGGCGACCCGGACAATGGTAACCGAGTCGAGTGCGGTAATTGATGGAGCCGGCGCGGAGATCGCCCCGCATGTCGTTGGTGGCGTGAAGCTCCATGGCTAAGCGTTCGGCGTTTAGGACTTTAGGCGCCGATTCAGCGCTTCAGCCAAGCGTCGTTCGAAATCAGCCTTACGCTCCGCAATGGGGCGATCGAAAAAGTTGTCACGGACAACAATTCCGCGAGCCTCGTCTGTGTCGATATGATCGATGTTGCAGTCCTTGAACGTGCAGCCGGTGAAGGCGAGTTGTTCGGCGCTGCTATCGAGCACGATGGTGCATTTCACGAAGGTGCAGCCATCAAAGCGGGCAAAATGAATCTGGCCGCGGAAGTCAAATATCTCGGCGTGAAAGGTATCATTCCAGAATACGCGTTCTTCGTGGATATCGGTCACTGTTTCGCCTTTTAGCCCTCCGTGCCGCCGAGTTGCCTTTCGTCGAGCCCTTTCGACACGCACCGTCAAATACCTTGAACCGACCGCGAAGCTGTGGGCCAGCTTGACGCTCCCGAACTCCTCGGCAAGCGTGAGGTTCGCGACCGCTTCAAACTCTTCGGCAGCGAGATTGCGGCCGCGATTCCTGTTCAATTCGCTGAGCAGGTCTTTGCGGTCGCGCCTCATGTTTCTTTAGCCCGTCAGTCATTGCTCGCGCGCTTCACCGGCCTAGTTTGCACGTCGTTCTCACCGGAAGATTGTCGATCAGTGAGCGGCGCCTTGAAGAGCGTTTTGGTCGATCCTGCGCCATTCCAGATCGACATCGGGAAGATCTCTGGGAACCAATGTGCCAGTGAGGCTCCGCAATTGCGATGCCGCACGCCTGTATGCCTCCGACAAATCCAGGGCGACGCGATGATCTTTTCCCGAATGCAGTTGCTTCCCCCAAGACTTGGTAGGTTGAAGTTTGTTGGATAGCGCCCTTTGATAACCAATGATCCGATGGCCTGCAGGCCGAAAGGCAAGCCCAGGTTTGCCGGAAAAGGTGCGGATTTCGGCGAAAGTTGCCTCGGGCTGTTGCGACAATGGAAGCGGTAGGACACACGATGCTCCGCACTCTCTTTCTGATCGCCTTAACGTTTGTCGTCACGACAAAATCGGATGCTCAAGGCACCGACGCCAATCCCATCTATCTTGACCAGGGTGTGGATTGGACCGCGGCAGCGAGAGCTGACTTCTATTCGCGCGATCAGGGCTCGCGTTTGATTACGTTGTCTTGGATGCAGGCGCTGAAGCAAAGGAACGGACGGGACAAGTCTGAGCGATCAGGACAAAAAGGCGTTACTTGAATATCTCAAGACACTGTGACGCGCCTAGGCGCGCCTCTTTGACCGGCTTCCAACATGCTGCCGGTCCCTGTATCGTTTGCGCAAAAGACCCTCATTCGCCGAGTTCTCGCTGCCGGCGCGAGCATTGGAATGGACATCTGATCCAGCGCAGCTGCTCAAGGCCGCACAAGTGATGGCCCCACCAACGCTTGTCCTTCTGCCGACGCGTCGCGTGTGTGTAAGAAAAGAGGTTCCACATGCTCCCAAGCTCAACAGTGCATCACAAAGAATGCGTTCGCTGTGGTTCTGGATTAGTGACCCTTGAGTGGCACGAGCTCGTCAACGCGAATGAAGCTCAAGATCTTTGGCGCTGCTGGAACTGCAAACACCAGTTTGTCTCCGTCGTCACTTCAGATGAGAGGGAGCCCTCAGCCGCAGAGATCACAAGACCATTCTTTACGAGCCTGCTGGTGTGACCAATGACGCCGGAGCAGGTTGACCTTGTCAGGACATCATTTGACGCGATGTGGCCGATCCGCCGCGACCTCGCTGACCTGTGCTACAACAGGTTCGTCGAACTGGCTCCTGATGCAAGACAAATGTTCGGCGGCGATACTGAGAAGCAGCGGATGAAGGTGCTGGATATGATCACGGCACTGGTCGCCTCGCTCGACGAAAGACCGATGTTCCAATCGCTGATCGCGATTTCCGGTCACAAGCACGCCAGACTTGGCGTTCAGCCATCGCACTTTGTCGCAATGGGCGAGGCGTTGATGTGGAGCTTTGAGCGAAAATTCGGCGCTTCTTTCACCCCAGAGCTGAGAGATTCCTGGCAAACACTTTACGCCACCGCCCAGACCGAGATGCTGCGCGCGACTGGCCGGCATAGTTCATTTTGACTATGGCGGGCGAGAAGCCTAGTTCGTGACGTCGGACACCCGTAGAAGTAGGTCACGGCACAACGCTCAACACCACGCTGGTCTGTGGGGCTTGTCCGAACGGTGTTGAGCTGTCCATTCCTCGATCGGCGTCGAATTTGGCATGTGAGTGGGGTTCGCGCTGGCAGATCGGCGGGACCGCGAGTGAACGGAGTCGGCCGAGCGCCCCGAGGGCAGAAACCCGCTCCCGCTCGGAGGGCCTGACACTGTTAAAGGTGTTTCTGAGCTATCCAATCATGCGCATCCTCTCGTCTGCCACGGAAAGGCGCTCCGTGGGTGCGACCGGTGCTCGTGCTCTTGAGTCGACATTCCGCGATCCGCTGAATTGGAAAGTCTCCAACCCGTGCATCGACGAGTGCTAAGCGATGAGATCGTTAAGTGTTGAGATCCGCAGCTACTTGCCGATCGAATATTCGATCTCGACTTGCGACTCATTTACCCCTGCTTTGGGGTCGGCGTGGCCGGTTGTTCGCGCAATTCCACGAATATTAGCGAGCGTTCCGGTGCCGCCCGTGATGTACGAGACAGTCGTGCTGCTAAGCGTTCCCGGCCCCGCGCTATGAGCGAGCACAGTTCCTCGGGTGAAGAACTTGTCGCCGTTCTCGAACACATAGACATTGTATATGCTGGCGGGACCATTATTGTCGACGTAGTCGGAAACGCCCCGCGTCCACGTTTCCTTGATCTTCAAACCATTGACGACGGGAGGGTTAGTCGGAAAAGTGCGATCAATTTCAGATGATCGCACCTGATGGCCCGCGACGTCGCCGACGTCGAGAAACTGCTGTTGTGTGTATTTGGCATTTTCCGCGCCCGCTTTGTAGGATACGCGCTGTAACTGTTGGGCAAAGGCATCGCTGATCGGGACAGCAACAGCGAGACATATCAGAGCTGATATCCTTAGATTAGTAGCGCGTCGTTCCATGATAACCTCCTGGACTAGCAACTGAACGCCTTTGTGACGTTCCAGCCTCGTGATTTGCCACGCTAGTTCGCGGCAACGCTCTCTAGTCGACCGTTAAGAAGCCGGATTGAGCTGAGCTGGACAGTTGAGCGTGAGCCAGAGCGAGACCAACAACAGGCGCAAAAGTTCTCTGAACCAGGCGAGGATGCGACGGAAGTTGTGGCCGACGGCTGAGAGGACGACGTTGGCGGCGTCGCCGGCGCGGCCTTTGAGGTAGCACCGGCCGAGGTGTCCTTCGGCCTTGAGGTGTCCGATGATGGGCTCGATGGCGGAACGGCGGCGCAGCTCGCGCTTGATGGCGCCGAAGACACCGCGCTTCTGGCCGGAGATAAAGACACGGCGGGGATTTTGCGCGTCGTGGCCGCGGTAGCCCTTGTCGACATAGGTCCGCTCGATCGCACAGCCGGTGAGTGTCTCGGTGCGGTCCATAGCGTCCCGCAACGTGTGACCGTCGCGCTGTCCGTACTGCTGACGCGCGCGCAGCCATTGGCGAGCGGCGCCGTTTTGGTCGCGATCTCCTGAAGGATGCACCGCTGCTCGTGCCGGTCGGGCAGTGTCGGGCAGCGACCTGGCATGCAGCACGAACAGGCACCGGGGGCGCGGCGATTGTTGGCAACGATGGAGGCCTTTACGCCGAACTCATAAGGTGCGGCGGCCTTGCCCTTGCCGATGCACTCAACCTCCGGGGCATGGAAAGAATAAAGCTTGAAACCGCGCTGGCGCTGCTGCTGCGAGCGGATCTGCGAGGCCCGGCCAAGCGGGAGGGCGAACGCCTCCTCCAGCGTCGCCTCGCCCTAGATCTTGCGGCGGATGTCGCGGATAATCCGCCCCAGCCGGCTGCGCAGGATACGCAGCTGCCGCTGATGCCGGTTGAACTGCTTGGCATAAGCGTAACGGCCCGCCATCATCGCCGCGCTTTTTGCCACGCGACAATAGGATTGCCGCAGCCTGACCCCGTGCTTCCTCGCCAGGCGGTTCAGCCCCCGGATCGCTGCATGCAGCAGCTTGGCGTCGGTCGGGAAGCTGATGGCCTTCGGTTGCACTGTGGTGTCGACCGTGACCCGCTTGAGGTCCTGGCTGCGTAACGCACCGGTCTCGTGCGCCACCCGAAGGCTCTCGGCCAACAATCGCTCCAGCTTGTCGCCGAGCCGCTTGCGCCAATGGCTCAGGTCCGAGCGCTCGTGCGGGAAAACGTGCTGGAAAAACTCCTCGCCGGTGAAGAACTGGAAGTACGGATCGTGCACCCAGCGCTCGCACACCCCCTCATCGGACAGCCCGTAAATGTGCTTGAGCAACAGCAGCCCGATCATGAAGCGGGTCTCGATCCCCGGCCTGCCGCTCTCGCTGTAGAGCGGGGCGATCTCGCTGTCGATCCAGTCCCAGTCGATCTTGCCGGCAAGCAGGACGAGCTCGTGCTTCATGTTGATGATCTGGTCCAGCCGTGCCCGGAACAGATCGTTCGATCCCGTCGTCTTATGCTTCTTCGGCCGCATCGCTCCTCCGGTGCACCACAGAAGCACGGTTCACAGCGCAGAGGAATCCACAAAACGAATTTGCAAGGTTTGCGGCGCTCAAGCCTCAAATCCCTGCAATCTCAAACGCCGTCAAATCCTAAAAAACAGACTCCCGCTCAATCGCTTACTGGCTTGTTCACAGCCGACTCTCTAAAGTGGCCCTACGAGCAGTGATACCGCAGTTCGCGTCTGTCTCCAGCGTGCCCAACCCATCGTTCGTGCGCTCCTCGCAACAAGATCACCTGCATCATTGCTGAAGCAGACGCTCATACGATCACGTATCCAGCAAGGATGTTAAGAGCGATCAACAACGCGACTTCCACCAGGTTTGGTCTACCTCCTCGTAAAGAAATCCCAGCCAGTCATTTTGTGAAAGTTCCAGTCCGCCCCCACGTAGTACATCGTCCATCGAGTTGGAATCTCGTCACCCGCTACACGGCCATGCCAGATCGTCATTGTTCTGCAGGTCGGAGCTGTGGGTGAGGTCCAATTGACGTAGAAATCTATTCTGTTCGCCGTGACGTTTCCGGCTGCAGGGTACGGATATCCCTGGCACGAAAATCCCGCCGCGTTGTTCACATACGTCCCCGTGAAGTCGCCTGTTGATGCGTCTAGCGTCTGTATCGAAAGAACGGAGCCCCTTTGATTCACCCACGTAGAAGGGACTGGCAGCTGCGCGTGCGCCGGTAGCGATACGATGGCAAGGAGCAGCAACGCAAACAAGCGTGTCATCATAGTGATCTCCTAGGCCGCTTCAATAAAGCCAGCTCGGGTCATGATCCGGCTCATTAAGGACGGGTGAGCTGCCCGTGTGGAGTATCTCCCCCAGCGTTCCGCCCAACTCAGACAGAACGGATAGCGTGAGGCTTACAGTCATCCTCGTTCGCACGAACTTGGCTACCTTACGATCGGTGGTCACCAAGCGTTAAATTTCAACAGAAATCACCGACGAGATCTGGTAGTCGACATGGCAAGTTCTCGATGTTTCAAACGACCATTGGCACCTTGGTTGCCGAGTTGCTTAGGGCGCTACTACTGCAGGTGGATCACGCACAAACGCGACCACGACCGCTTTCTCGATTCATTGGATCGCATTCACGAATGAGTCTCGCCTTGCGAAAACTCAAGTGCCTCACTCACATCGGGATAGGCTTGACTTCCAAGGTGCCACTCGACGCCATCTTCGAAAACAGCGATGCTTCGCGAATGCGCTATCCCGGCGGCATGGGCCGCATCTATCAACGTCTGATTTCCATGATGCCTCCGCACCGGGTCTACATCGAGACGCGCTTGGGCGGCGGCGCAATCCGCCGCGCCAAACAGCCCGCGCAGCGCAGCATCGGCGTGGAGATCGACCCCTCCGTGGTAGCGGAGCGGCGGATCGATTTCGATATCCGAGCGGAGATCGTGCATGGCGACGCGCTCGAATTCCTGAAGACATACGACGTCGTCGGCGGCGAGGGGGTGGGCTGCGATCCGCCCTATCTCCCCAACACTAGGCGGCGAGCGAAGGCCTACCGGTTCGACTACCGCGAGCACGACCATGTCGAGCTCTCGCCGTCCTTTAGGCCTCTGCTCTGCGCAGTCATGCTCTCAGGCTACCCGTCCCAGCTCTACGACGCGGCTTTGCCCGGATGGAGAGGGGTCGAGATCGCCGCGACGACGTACGTTGGCGCAGCGACCGAAATCGTGTGGATGAACTACGGCAGGCCGCCGGTGCTGCACGACCATTCGCACGTCGGTCGCGGCTTCGGCGAGCGCGAGGCCATTAAGCGCCGCCGCATCCGCCTCGTCTCGAGAATCCGGAGAATACCGCCAGGGAGCGCAGCGCGCTGTATGCCGAGCTCGCGGCGGGCGGAGCCGGAGCTCTTCCAGGCTGGGCTTTCGGCCGGCTCCGGCTTTGGCGAGGAAGATGCCGGAGATTCCCGATACCCTCGACGCCTACGCACGAACCTTCCTGAGGGGATTACGGTACGACCAAGTGGGGACCAGCGTCGGTCGTGATCTTCGAGGAGGAGGGAAGCGAAAGGCTACCGGTCATTATGCTGACCGGTCGCTTCGGCGTCGGTGCGGCGGCAACATCCAGCGGAGCTCGATTGCGTCCGGCTCTCTCCGCAATCGCCTGGTGCAGACGGCAGCGATGCTGAAGCCGTCCTCCATTCAGGTTCCAGTGCGTCGCGACGCTCCTCGCCGTGCAGCAGGACGCCGACGGCGGAAAATCCGCTACGGGACCGCGCTACGGGACGCCGACCGCCTACCTGCGAGCGCCGTATTCGCGCGCCTGAATCCCGACCGCGGCGACCGGGCGGCACATCGAAATAAGCAGAAGGCCAACGATCGGTGAACTCCGTTGGCCCGCGAATCCCGAATTCGTCGAGGCGGCGCAATTGCTGGCGTAAAGCGTCGTCGAGATGATAACCAACGCGCTGTGGAGGGGGACGACAGCCTGCGCGCCGAGGTCCTGGCCGCGCGTGGCGACCGCCTGCGGGGCGACGAGATGGAGCGATAGGTCGCGCAATTTGCCCCGCCCCGGCGTCGCGGATTCACTCACTGGCTTCGAGCCGTTCCGCTGCAGCCATGCCTACCGCGAGTTCGAGAGCAGACTCCTCGCGCCGGCCCAGGCTCCGGAATACGATCTGGCGTTCGTGCTTCTCCGGAACCCTCAGATCTGCTGCCCGTGGAAGCAAAGATCGTCGCGACTGATGGGACGATCGCGGGCTACGTCCGAGACATCAATGGCCAGTATCGCACCTGCCGTTACTATCGCACCTGCCGTTACGCGCCGACAACGACGACATTGTGTTGGCGCGTCCTATGAGCACTTTCGCTGACCGTTCCCAGCGGCGTGTCCCGCTCAGCTATGTGGGGCTCAGTTGCGACCACGAATCCAAAGTACTATGTCGCTCGATCCAATTACGCGTCTTGGATAATACGGGTTTATCGTTCCAGCTAACATCGTAGTCAAACTTGCAGGAAGACTATTCAGCAGTTCGCCCGCAAATCGTTTTGCGTCAGCCTCGCCCGGAAAAGTTCTGGTTTCTCGAATGGGATATCGATTTGGCCGGCTCGATTGATTAAAGGAAACATACCAAGTGTGTCGTAGCCATATCCGTTTCGTGCTCATCGGCCGATAGACTTTAGGTCCCAAAACCGACCGACGCATGCGATGTAGCCAAGTCGGTACAGCGTTTTCACTGACGATCGATAACCAAGGTGGTCATAGCGCCATCATCAGGTCTTTTGCGGTTATTTGTAGTTTGATTGTGTCCGACAATTATAGGGATTTGAACCCGCAAGTTCTTGTAGTTGACCAGCGTGGCGTTCTCTGGGCCGAATCGCTCTCACAAACCACCTTGTGCCGGTCGCAACGCTCGAACCGGGACTGAAGGCAGGAGAGCCAAACTATGTCTCCATTAGAAGCAATCGCCCGTTGGCTGGATGGCCAGGACTTGGATACGCAACTGGAGGTCGCTGCATTCGCGACATTCCTGCTCTTCGGGGAACGTGCCGTTCTCACGCTTGGTACGCCGGACCAGCTCGAAACTCTTCAACGATGGCTGACCGAACCAAAGTTGGAGTCGCGGGCCGCCGCAGGTCGTGCTCTGACCTTCCGAGTCGTCTTCGAGTATTTTGCCGAGGGGCGAATTGCAAACGACGGATGGAAACAAACCGAGGAGCTGCTGATCAAGACGCTGAAACAGGCTGAACGCGACGGAAGGTTTGCGGCTGCGCGCAAGGCGCAAAGGAAGCTACAACTATTGCCAGCTCGAAAGGAGAACTGGTTTCGTGTTGCGAAATCTTGGAATGGCTTGGCTGCGACTTACTTAACACGCCAGGCTCTCATTGGAGCGCCGGCGAGATGCGACTTGAGAGGAATTTCAAGTGGTGAATGTCCTCCGGTGGTGCCCACGGCGTCTGCTCCGATGGTCGCCACTAAAACCGGCGCGCCCAGTGCATGAGCCGTTTCGCACAGCCCGCTTGGTGATACGTAGTGATCTCGCGCTCTACCGACGTCTGGTTTGGGCGCTACATCGTGAACGCGACCGAGCGGGCCGCCGCCCCTTGCGGTGGACGTTGTACGCGTACTTCGGCCGAGCACATCAAGCGATCGAAGATTGACGGCACCGGCCATTGCGCTGGCGTTCCGTTCGTGGTTGACCGCTTCGTCTCCGATTCCGCCCCGAACGACGGGCCTTGCGGGCTGTCCGTCCTCACGCGCGACCGCCATCCACTAGCCACATTGACGGCAGATATGGCCACACGCGCGATGCGAGCGCTGCGGTTTTGAGCGACGGCGGAAGTGATGCTCATGCGCGATGCTCCTCATGCCTGCGTCGAAAATGATCTTAATCAGTCTAAAGAACGTAAGCGGATGTTTGCGTATGAGTTCTGTGGTTGCCATCGCGAACTCGTCATGGCCTCCGCGTTCGCGGATGGTTTCCCGGAGTACGGCGAGCTTGTCGGGGTCGGCAGACCGAAGAGCGGCTTGGAAAGCCGGTATGAATTTGAGCCTGTCCATCGCAGCGCGCCTCCTCAGGCGATTGTGAGTGCTGGCCCTTCGAAGATAACTTCTGTTTTCGAGGCGGCGGCCTATCCATAGGCACCGATCGCCCAATTAGGAGTGGTTGCGATCTCCCCTCACACCATTGCCTGCGTGTGCCTTGGTGGCGTTCTCCAAAGCCTCTTCACGGGTCACGACATATTTTCCACGCAGCTTGCCGCACGGAAGAGGCGCAGTAAGCTGAAGCATCCGTCGTGCGAGGCTGCGCGACGGCGGGCAGTCCACTTGGCGCGGGCGAGATGCGTCTCACAGGAGCGGCGTGCGCGCTCGGGTTTGCGTTTGGGGGTGGTACGCAACACGATCTCCTCAAGTGGGCGAACGCGATCGCCGCAGCGGGGAATATCGCTCGTCCGCCGTGCCACGATCAGTGTAACAGCTTCCGTTATCGCGCCGTCGAGCTTTCTAGTATCGCTCCGGCGAAGTTGTCGCCGGAGGGAGGCAGCAAATCCAGCGAGCCGTTCACGCCTCCGTCAGGTCGCTTGAGGCCGAATCCGTACCTTCATCGAACGTACAACCGAGATCCCAAGCCGTCCAAATGAGCTAAGTCCGCAGATCAGATTTAGCTTCTGTAAAAGGCTTCTGCCTGGAGGCCACCAGACTTTATGTGGCGAACCTTAGGATTCACGTGACTAGTGTTGGCCGAGGCCGCAACGGCATCAGGCTGCTAGATAGTCACTGGTCGTCGTGACCGTGCCGTAGGCCAAGCCAAGGGCCGCCATAAAGGCCGCATGAACCTGCACGGCAGGCACGATTATGCCACCGAATGGAAGATCGCAGGTGGCGCAAGCGTCGTGCAAGATCGTGGTCTTGTAGCCGTAATCGGCGGCTGCTCGGGTGGTCGCATCGATGCACATGTGGCTCATTGCTCCGACGATCACGACCTCCTTAACGCCCCCGGCATCGAGCCGCTGCTTCAGATCGGTGTCGCGGAAGGCGTTGGGATAGTGCTTGACGACCAAGGCCTCACGTTCTAGTGGCTGGACAATGGGATTGATCTCCACCCCTCTGGTGTTCGGCGCGAAGATAGAGGGATGACTTTCCTGCATTTCGTGCTGAACGTGGATAACCGCATCACCACGCGCGCGGGCGGCCTGAATCACCCTAGCTGCGTTGGCGGCCGCATGCACGATACCAACCAGGGGCAGCTTGCCATCTGGGAAGTATTCGTTTTGGATGTCGACAACGATGACGGCGCGCTGGCTCATAAGATTTCCCTTAGATTGTTGGACAAAGTAGTCGATCAGCAATGACCCGCGCAGGCGCGGGATCTACGACGTGTAGACCACCAGATATCGTTACCCATATAATCCCCTTCACTTTTCCGACTGAGTCGGCAGGCTAACGGACTCTTGGACCCTTTCGGAGCTGCGTCGAGGGATCATGCAATTGCCGGCCCAAGCGCCGTTCCATCTTGCTCTGATCGGTGCTACCGATCGCTGCCCAGAAGCGCGCGACAGAGCAGCACGCGATTGGAACGTCCGCGATTGATTGGACAGGTCTGTCCGGGTACAACTTCGCTGCTTCTTATCCATGCTGGCTCCCTGCATGGATGGCGCTCAGAGGAATGACCTGCAAGGCAGGTCCATCCAGGTTGAAATACAATTTGCGATTTCGATCGACTGTGTCGACCTCCAGTACAAGGCGATAGGGATAGAGCCCAGGCTCGAGCTCAAGATCGACGGCGCCCGCCCAGTAATAGTAGGAGGGCGTCCACGGACTACGGATCTTGTCCGGGCCGCCATAGATCTTGAGATCATTACATATTTTGCGGAGTTCTGGCGTGCCATCGGGCAGCACAAAAACGATGTTGACGATACGCGCGAACAGAGGCCAGCTCCCGTCCGGACGCTTCTCCATGTCAATACAATAAACTAGCCAGTTCAGGGCTTGGCCCTGGCGGCACACCGTCCGCAAGCTGTTCGTGCCTTTACCGGTACTCTCGCCGCCATTGTCCATCAGCCCAGTCTTCCCGCTGAGGCCGCCGGCCCGCAGGGTTCCTGCAACGTCGATGAGTGTGACGATGTTCAGCTGTGTGGAGGCCAAGCTTGGGCTGCTGGGGGGGCGCTGCGATGCCGGACTGACAATCATCATGAACTCCTGGTTCGGGTGCCCGGGGAAGCGTTAATGGCGGCCTCGACGAGGCGCGATGAACTCCTGGTTCGGGTGGCACCGGGGTTAGCGGTAAGGGCGGCCTCGATGAGGCGCGCGTCGGCACCAGTATCGAGCGTCCGCATCCGGCTGCCAAGCTCCAACGTCAGCCCATACGCTAGGTCGCCGACCGGCTGCTTCACCGTACCAACCCAGTAGCTGACATCGGACTCGGGATAGGTTTCGAGTCGAACCTCGCAGATTTCCGCCGGCAGTTTGATCGCTCGTATCGCGGCATGATTTTCGCACTCGATCGGCAACAACGTCCAGATGATCTCGTCTCCCGGTGTGACGGCGGTCGCGAGCCCGGCGGTCGCCTGGTTGCGCGAGCCGCCGAGACGGTTGTCATCGATCATGTAGAGAGAGCCTGCGAGTGTATCTGCCTCCAATGCGGCGACGACATCTACCACCAGGAGAATGTTGATCGTTTTTGTCATATCGCGTCTCCCTCAATGCATGTAGGTCCGGAGGGCGGTATGGGCAGCAGGCCGGGCACGAAGCCGCTAGTGAAGCCGTTGACGCTCGGTACGTTACTAACCTGAATACCGCACGACAGGGTGAAGAGCCGCGGCTCCCAGAGGATCTTGCCGTTCTCCTGAACGGGGCGGTAGAGCGCCACCTCCATCGTATAGTCGTGGCGACCGACCTTGGCCGTATCGACGGTGGCGCTCCAGTACCAGCCATCCGTCAACGGATCGGGCGAACCGTAGAGGGCCGGATACAGAACACCATCCTCCACCGCAGCCCCGCGGATCCTCACCACAACTGGAGGCACGCTGGCCGCCGTAGTGGCATCATCAGGCTTCAGCACCTTGCCGGCCGCGTTCAGCACTGGTGCGTCATAGGTGCGAACTGCACCGCGGTCGCGAACCTGCAGGGGCTTCGGAGGGTCAGTCAGCATCTTGGAGATGTGCTCCTGAATCTTGGAGATGTTCTCCTGAGTGCGGACGGAGGGGCTCAGCAGTCGTCGTGCGGCGTTGGCAATGTTGAAGCGGTGGGGATAGCTGCGTGGCAGCGTCGGTGGCAGCTGGTCGACACCGACCGTGATCCAGTTTAGGACAGCCTCCATGGCCTGCGAACCATCGGCATTATAGACGCCGGGAACATTCGTTACGCGGGCATGGGGCAGCTGGGCGAATGGGCCCGTATTGTCGATTACATAGGCATTTCCGTCGAGAGTGCCCTCCGCCAGGGCCGTCTCGATATCGATAACGGTGACAATCGAGATCTGCATTTTTATAGTCCTCCTATTGGAGCGGATTGTGCGGTCGCTCGACAGGCGGCGGCGAGGGGTGAGCCCGAAAGGCCCCTCCTAGCGATGGAGGCAAGAGTACAAGAGAGGGGCCGGCGATGCTGATCGTGCGCCCACTCAGGCCACCCGTGACGAGCGTCATTCGGTAGGAATGGCGCGAGCCCGGAGCGCTCCAAGGAGGTACGTATCCCTGCCATTGCAGTGCCCAAGGGAGTAGGCAGCCGGTCGCCGGTAGCGCAGCGCCATCAAACGAAACGCCGGTCAGCCAAGCCATGGTCTGGACGTCAAGCGGCGTTAGACTCCAGCGGACCAGTTGTCCTGGCCAGACCGAGCTGACCAGCTTGGCGGTGCCAAGGCTTTCTCCGCCAGAGACACCATCGTCAAACATGAAGACGTTGCCGTCGACCGCATTGCCAAGCAGGAGGGCGATAACGTCGACGAAAACCCGGATATTGAGCGGCGTCATTATCTCTCTCCTGCCGGCGGCGGATGCTAGTTTGCGAGTATCAAATGCGGTCTACAACGAGGGGCACCTTGCCAAATGCCGTGCGGACCAAATCCGCGTTCCTTGGATCTACAAGCCGGATGGCAAAGCTGTAGCCCGAACTCCGCAGGCTCGCCTCGTTCGCCTCCAGCGCGTTGAAGACGGACAGCGATCGGAGCAAGCCGGCGATGATCAAGGGCGAGGAGCCTTCCGGTCCCAGTCGCATGGCGACCTGCGTCGGAAGGGATGCGGCTTCCGGAGTGCCGATTACTAAGTGCAGCTGCCGCTTCGCGCGATCAATCTGGAACTGCGTGTCGGTAGCGACGCTATCGATGTCCAGAACCTGCCGCTGGCGGAATTCGGCGGTGATCGCCGCCAAGGCCTGCGGCGCCGAATACTGCGTGTCACCAATATGCATGAAATCGCCGCTGCGGCCGACATACTCAAATTGCATGGCATTCAGGCCTGGCGACTGCAAGTCAGGGCGGCGGATGACTCGATCGCCTATTTTGTAGCGCAGCACGGGAGTCGCATTACCGAACAGGCGCGTGACTACCAGTTCGCCTTCCTCGCCTATTTCCGTCCATTGCCCGTCCGGCCTGACCACTTCCACCAAGTGGAGACCAGGTACCGCAGTCAGGACGGGGCTTTCCGGATCTAGCTGCACGCCGATGGTTTCCGCCTGGGTGGCGGCGAAGTAACTGAGTACGATCAGGCTTGGATAGGCCTGCCTGAGATCCGCCCGCACCTTGGGAGTCAGCACTCCACTGCCATAAAGAGCGATCCGGAAGTTGTCCCGCGCCTCGCGAGATAGCCCGTCGGCAAAGCTCGCCATTAGGGCAATGCTTTGCGTAATCCCCATTATCGCCTTCGGCCCCGGATAGGACATCATCCGCTGGAAGACTTCCCGGCTCATCGGACCGGCGCCGATGTAGTTGACACTTGGGATCTTCTGGAGCACGCCACCTACCATGGTGCCGCTGCTCCACATCTGATAATCGGCTAACGTTGTGGCCACCCATTTCGCGCCGCTGCCAGTAAGGTGGCGTGCCATAATGTGTCGGCCCATGAAATCCCCCGCCCAGCGGTAAGTCTCCTGCAGCTCGTCGAGCGAATAGACGGTTTCCGAGGGCTTGCCGGAGCTGGTACCACCGCTGGCCACGATTTCGAAGCCGCAGCGGTCGATGGGCACGACCATGCCTGGCCGCGTTTCCGTGAACATTTGCTGAAAGGCTTCCTTGTCGGTAAGCGGCAGCGCCTTGAACTGCTCGTAATTGTCCACCGGACCGGTCCCGACGGCACTATCGATGCGCCGACGCCACAGCGGATTGATGCGGGCGATGGAGACGAGTTGCGACAGCCGACGCTCGGCGATGGCGGCCTGGACGTCATGAGACAATTCGTCAATCCGGCTGCCGATGACAGTCTGCGCGTGCAGGAGCGAGGCTAGAAAAGAAGGTAAAGCCAGCACGTCATCCACGGTGCCCGGATGCAACATCGTTTCCGGCAGTACGTGGTGAGCGCAGTCACGGGGTGAAAGGGCGAAGTGGCGCATCGTTATTCCTGAGGCTCAAGCCGGAAAGGCCGGTTCTGCTCGCCGTGTGTAGCGTTGTTTGCAAGAATCTCGCGCGCATGGCGTCGGATCTCTTCCACCATGCCTGCGATGTCGGACAGGCCGATCCGATGATTCATGAGGACCATGCGGAGCATCGTCTGTCCATCCATATCGACCTTGGACAAGAGGTAACGCCCAGCCGCCCGCACGCGGTTGCGCAACTCCAGTTGCAGGCTCGACAGCCGATTGCCGCACAAGCCAAGCGGCTGATGGACGAAGCAGAGAATATTGGATTCTGGCCGATACGGGACGATGAAGTCCGGCTGATCGGCCAAGTATTGATGGGCCGCCCCAGTCATCATTACCAGGCGCTCCAACTTATCCGCGAAGGCGCGGGGACCATACAGCGACCAAGCCAGCCAAAGGTTCAGGATCGCGGGGCGCTTCGTACATTCGAAGTTCTTCACGCCGCTCTGCACGGCCGTCATTTCATCTTCGAACGGGTCAAACACGTAGCTGTCCTTCTGGGGAAACGCGGTCTCCGCCAAACCCTTCTCGCGGTAGAATAGCAATGTGCAAAGGGCCGGGACGAACAGAGCCTTATGGGCGTCCAGGCAAAAAGAATCCGCAAGCTCCAGTCCCGCAAGGCGAGGCCGCAGACGGTCGGAAACCAGAAAAGCGCCGTTGTGAGCCGCATCGACATGCAGCCAAGCGCCGCGCCGCTTCGCCAATGCCGCAAGGTTAGGCAACGGATCATTGGCACCGATCGCGGTCGTTCCTGCCGAGGCGATCAGGCAGAAAACATCCAGCCCCTGGGCCGCCGCCTCGTCCAAAGTCGTTGCCGCCCGTTCCGGGCAAATCTGCCGACGGTCGTTCAGAGGCAGGCGTATCACTTGATTTTGGCCGATACCAATGATGCCGGCAATGCGAGAGACGGAGAAATGGGCGTCCTGGCCAATGGCAATGGCAGGCCGGGTCGAGCGGCCTGCCGCAAGTCCGCCGTTCCAGCTTCCCGAAAGGTAACGATTGCGGGCGACGAGCGCAGCGGTCATGTTCGCAAGCGAGGCCCCGGACGTCGTCACCATTTCGAAACTACCCGGTGCCCACCCAATGAAACGCCCGAACACCTCTTCGATAAGCCGGTCGGCAACGTTGGCGAGCTGCCCCGCCTCGTAATAGGAAGCTGGCTGCGGTGCCATGGCGGCAACCATTTCGAAGACGGCGGTGACCGGCATCACCGAACTGAACTGCCGTCCCATATATCCGCGGGAGTTCACCTTGATGCCGGTTTCCAGGTAAAGCTCGACGATGTCGGCGAAGCGGCGTACATCGAAGCGCCCCAAATCAGCCGCCGTCATGAGGTTGCGGGCACTGGCCATCAGATCTGCTGGTCTTTGAAGACGCAAGCCTTCGACGTCGTCACGTGACAGCACGTCAGCAAGCCGTTCGATAGCCCAATGAGCGGCTGCGGTGAAATCTCGAACGTTAAATGATGATTCTATTTCGGAGGCGAATGTCTGGAGCCGACACGGCGAACCTCCATCAAACACGTTCAGTTTGTCCATCATCGTCGCACGCTCAACGCTATTATTCACCGCCGCCGGATGCACGCTCCAGGGCGGTAGGCATTCTTGGACGCCTATTGTCGTGTCGTTTGAAGGACGGGAAGGTGGGACTGGCAGCCACTCGGAAACCTCGGTCAGGAGAAAGTGTGGGCACCGTGTCGTTGCACACAGTGCGGCAAATGCCATCCAAAAGCAGTGGCCACTCATCTATGTTAGGTCGCCGCTATCATGAGCCTCTATGGGGCGCAGCTCTAGCTATCGGAACTGGTGGGTCGAGGGCATACATGTCCCATGGCTCTGAAATTTGTGGGGCCATCATTAGCCGACACCGGCTCGGCCGCATCATACTGGATCGCAAGCCAGAGACTGCCCAAGCGTGGTCTGCTTATTCTTCGATCGCGATTGTCGCCTTTGATCGTGGTGGCGGAAATGGCGAAGCCACGGCGAAAGCGCAGCCACGTGCGGTACAGGTTGCTGATCGTTGGCATCTGATGGAGAACGTCGGTGCCGAACGCTTGACAGCGATCGCATGTAGATGTGGCCTGATTGCGGATGCTCATGTCGGCGCTCAAGGAGCTTCGGCGAACCAGGTTGCTCGAAGAAGCAAAAGCAATCGTAGAGCTCAATCAATGGGGACCAACTCCACAGAGATGTAGGCCGTGAAGCGGTCGATGACGCTCTTGCAGACAATCTCCGATCGGTTCGAAGAGGCGTGCTCGTGGCGCATTCGGCCGATTCAAAGTTGAAAAGGCGGCGCGGCGTAATCGTTGGTCCTGGTCCGACCGGGACAAGGGTGCGCATCCTCTTGGACGGCAACATGCGTCCAATGACGCTCCAAGTTTGCCGCTTGGTGCTGGAGCAATACTCATTGTCCTAGGGCAAGTTGAGTTCGAAAGCGGCCTTCGATTCTTCGGGAATCGCGCCAAGCCGACAGCGGCCGGTCCGGCTCACGACGATCTCCAGCACAGCCCTGGACGCGCGCTTTAGCCACCTTTGAAGATGGCAATGATATCCTCTTTCGAAAATCGTCCCGTGCCGAGCTTTGTTCGCATCGGCAAATAGACCAGCAGCATCTTGCAATATTGCGGGAGGGATGTCTGCGTATGCGAGTTGTTCGTGGCGCCCGGAACGTCCTTGAAGCGATGCAGATCCTTGACGAGGTAGTTCGCAACTCCATAATGAGGGTCATGGTTGCCATCAAAGCCGGGGAAGATGTCGAGCCCATGAGCGGCGAATCCAACATCGTCACACACCCGCTGCCGCTCCGAGTTTTCAAGCTGCTGAAACTGGTACATGGTCGAGCTGAACATTTCCAGGATACTAACCGTTTCCTTGACGACTGGATTGGGCTCCTCCGATCGCTCAAAGGGAATGCCGCTGAAGTGCCAATCGAAGCCCCACAATTGATCGGCGTAGATCGTCTGCGCGACGAAATCGGGATCGACCTCGGGTTCGCCTTGCAGGCGCTTCGAGATATCCGCGAGCATAAGGACGATCAGCTTCTCTCCATCGGTCATCTTCATGGCAACAGGGTCTCCGCACCAGCTGACTTAGATGCCTGGCTCAGGTTGCAACTTTAGGCCGACGGTTCTCAGCCGTTAAGTCCGTTCGTCGTTTTGAGGCCCCGTCGATGGCTGAGAATCTTGATCAGGTGGTTTAATCGGTTTGCGCGCGGGATGTCTGGATCCTGCGGCCCGGCGGGCAGCAGGTGAGGCTCCAGGAGGAACGAGCGCTCACGCGCAGTGAGTACGATTGAACTTTTTGGTCCCGTACCCAAAAATCAGCGGCTGATTGGCGGGTGCCGCGCTCGGCGATCTCTTGCTGTTCCTTCAATAGCGCGAAGAATTCTACGTAGTTCTTCGCATCGCGGGATCTGGTGGAATCTCTTCAAGCGCTCCGCCGTAAAGATCTTCGCTCACACAGTCCTCCGTTTGAATGTCAGAAACACGGAGCAACTTTAAACGCCGGCATCCAGGAGCGACAACCTACCTGATTGTACTTTTCGTAGTCATCGAGACCAGAGCGGGTGCTGACTTCGAGATATCGGCGGCGGCCCGTACGGATGGCTCATGCGCGCGAGCGCTTCGCCCGTGCAGCCGCTGGAGCCGAGCCCCCGCCACTCCTCATGCATCGCAGGCGCCTCAGCATCGATGGCCGCGGTATAACGTTGATCCTCTTCTGGCTCGTCGATTGACTGCTCTTCTTGGGGTTGTGAGCCTAGCCCAACGTGCGGTGTGGAGGGGGAGGGTTCCCAGAATGCCACACTCCGCCACCCGGCCCGATTCACAGCCGCGTGTCCACCGGCTGCGGAATTGCAGAGGCTCAATAGCTCATGGGGATGCTTCCCGAGGCGCAGCAAGATGCGTAGTTGGATAGTGACCGTCGCCATCGAGATGGACGGCGAGGACGATGAAGAGTACCGGCCAGTAACCTACGCGGTTGCAGTCGCTGACCAGATCGGAGCCGTGCAGCTGACTATAGAAGACAACGGCGCCAACGCCGCAATGCTCAACTTCCCGCTTGGACCTGAAATGTTGCAAAGTCTCGGCTTGAGGCCAGGCGGGCTGATCATTTTACACGATAGCGAGATTGATCCAATCACCTTGCGTCCTCGGCATCATTAGTCGCATGTCTCATCTCGTTCAGGCGTGTCTGGTTGATGACGCGCGTGTCCGGAAGCTACACGAGCACTTAGGTGGCGCGGTGTGAAAGTGTACCGTTTTACTCCCTCGCATTCTTTCATCGTCTGGCACGTGGGTTGCTGAGCCAGATATGGCTTGGTCGCTTGTGATTGTCCTCTCGACGGCCAAGCTCTTCGTACCGCAACTGGCACGGGCGGCCTTACCTCCGCCGTCCGTGCATTTTTAGGTTGCGCCCGCCCTGCCGGGTCTGCGTTACGCCAAAAGCGCCACACGCCAAACGGCGGAATTGCTGACCGACCACCCACTGCAAGTAGGAGAGCAGTATCATGGCCGACACTCGGTTGAAGAACTTTATCGGCGCAGCGATCGACCTCGCCGAACGGGCGAGGCAAGTGCTCGATAGCGACGAAGGCTCATATGATGCGCTAGACATTGCGCTGCAAAACGTCGGCGAAGCTCATCGCTCTTTGATAGAGGCTTCTTCTGAAGCGCTTGCTGAGAGCGAGATCAGCCGCGCGAATGCACGCGACCGTACGCAGTGAGGAAAGCCATGAGCAAGAGAAAACGGCCGACGAACTAGGCGCAATCTTCATGGCGGAGATTGCCAAACATCGGAACTGGAGCCAACGTTAAGACCGTGGCGATCACCCGATCCGTTGCGGCTGCGCCCACCTTCTTAACCTGGTATCCGGGATTTGTCTGCGAGGGCCGCGAGATGGCACCGGCGACCGTTTTCTTATTCGCGAAAGTCCTTGCCAGGGAATATGATCTCGACGGGGACCCGTCTTAATCGATCCGGCACTTCAATAGCCATCCTATTGGCTTCGTTGCTGTGGATGCCTGGTGCCGCGCACAGCCAAGAGAATGCTGCAGAACGAGGCGTGCGTCGCACTGTCATACATCGATTGCGATGGCGACCGTGGTTTCGCAGCTCGGTCGTTCCGCACAGGAGTGCGAGCCGTTTGGGAGCGTGAATTACGGGGACTTGGCTCAAACGCAGAGCTTCTCGCCCGGGCATCCGTGCGGCTCTTACGAAGGAGACATTATCTCTCACGATCTCCCGCTGAATTCGCCAAAAATGGCAACAGCGGACTCACGATTCCGATATGCCCGCCAAACACATTCCCTCACAAACGGCATGCAGCGAGAAAGGTCAGGTTATGACTCGATGCGTCGTCGCGAAAGCGGCGAACAGTAAAGGTCGGATCAAGCCGGAGTCCTGCCTTGCAGCGGACTGGCTGGCATCCTTAAACCTTCGGGCTTGGCGTAGGGTGTCCGCGTGCCCCAATGTTTGGAACGGCCGACGTTTGGCGACGTATAGCGCGATACGATAATTAGTGGGTGCGCCTTGATTTGGTTGTGAGTTCCGCACTCGCCATTGATGCGATTCACGATAGGAAATGCTACGCGCACCTCGTGTGTTTCATGTCGTTGTTGTCCGGGACGCGCAGGCGATGTATGTCCTTGCTCTGGTTACCCAAAAAGGAGGAAGCGGCAAGAGTACGCTGGCGGTCGGAATTGCAGTCGCGGCGATGGCGAACGGGGACCGCGTCGCGATTGTCGACGCGGATCCACAAGGGACGATCTCAAAATGGAGAGAGCGGCGGGACCATCCGTATCCGCGGATCGTTCGGGTCGCCGATCCCGCCGGAATAGAAGGGGCGCTCGTCAGCCTTGAAGCTGAGGGGATCTGGCTAACGGTCATCGATACCGCGGCCACGAACAATGCCCTGGCTATGCGTGCCATCGCGAGTGCCGATCTTTGCCTAATCCCGGTGCGTCCGAGTCTGGCAGACATCGAAGCTGCGATACCTACGCTGATTGCCATTCGTAGGCTCAACCGCCGATTTGCTTTCGTGCTCAATCAGACGCCACCGCGGGGCTGCCGCGTGAGTGAAGCCGCAACGTCGCTCAATTCGCTGGGGGTGCTTGCGCTTCCCTGTATCGGACAGCGCAATGACCATCAGGATGCTCTTGGGACAGGATTAGGCGTGACCGAGTTTTCCCAAGAGGGAAGAGCCTCGGAGGAAGTTCGTGAGCTGTGGTGCTGGATCTTAAAGAAGCTTGTCGAGGGGGCATCAGCTCATGAGCCGCACGCAAGAAACGAAAAAGCGGCGTACTAGGCAGACGCGCTGCGCGCGACGCTCGCTCGTGGAGCTTACCGCGGCCGCGAGCCGAGCTGTTGACGATGGCATATTTGTGTTGTCCGGCGGGGCTGCTGCTTCCAATCCGCGATCAGAGCACACCGGCGCGAATACGTCTGATCAAACAATCCTTGCAAGGCAAGCGACGGCTCCGTGTCCCTTTGCGGCGCCGCGCAAGGACGGACTCCTGGAGTCCGACACTACCATCGAGATGATGGTGGAGATTTCCGATGACGATCAAGACAGAGCTTCTGAAAACATCAAAGCCGGACTGGATCTTACGCTGGACCGTGCAAAGGACCTCGCCGAGACCCGGGTGGAAGGTCAAGCGGCGTCAAAAGTCGGTCCCGTTCTTGAAAACGATTTCTTGACCGTGCTTAAAAAAGCCGCAACGGAGTGCCGCGCGGATACAGTCGAATTGATTGTGCAGAAGGAACCACCAGCCGACAGCGCAGGGCAGCCGGCACCACGATACATGCGGCGGCTCACGGACGAGGCGGTCAGATTGCTGGACGATCTTCGCAACGGCAAGCTGGAGAATGAGGCGAACTTCATCCTGAGCGAATGCTTCAGAGAAGCCGCCAGCGCATTCTCTATGATCAATCAGCAGCTCAAGCGCGACGGCTATGCCGCGAGCATTGATCCATCAATCTTCATCTGGCTCGCCAACATCACCGAACCGGAGACGCGCGACACCGGGACCATGCGGCTTGAGATCGTACCCAACCACCGAGGTCGTCCGAGCACGTACACGCGCCAGGTCGCTCAATTCATCTGGCACCTTGTCGAGGGGCAGGGCTGCGGGCGACAGGCCGCATATCGGGGGGCGGTCACGAAGTTCACCGTGAGCGCGAGTTTCGCCGAGAAAGCCTACGCCTTTTGGGAGCCGATCTTCGAACGGGCGGGCCCGCACGTTAAGATGCTGACCCGCATTTCAGATCCAAAAATGTAAAGCTGAGCAGCGCGGGCATTTGGCGGCCGATTTGACTGAGGGCGGGGACGGCCAGGACCGCCCGATTACTTCGTCCGAGCTTTGGAAGAGGCCGCAGAAGTCGGGGCCGCTCCTGCATGGCCCATGATTGCGCTGATAAGGGCCAGAGCGAACCCGGCTGATCTGCCTGTGCAGACGCCGACCAAGTACGAGCTGGCGGTCAATTGTGAAACGGCGCAGGGGTCCGACGTCGATCGGCACCGTGTTGGGGTCGGGACAAGGGGGTCCTGAAGCCGCTGATCCAGGGTGCGGTGCAGTAAATTCTCGAAGCCGAGATGACGGAGACTCTGGGTGCGGAGAAAGGGGGTTGTTGATCGCGCTGATCGCCGAGGCAGAGTCAGGGACGATGGCATCATCGCGAGTCAAGCGGTGCTGATCGCGATCGGGGCTGACCGGGAGGACCGGTGTCAGGTGCTCGCGGTCGAACTCGCCAACCGGGAGAGCCGATTGAGCTGGAAGGAGTTTTTGGAAGGCCTGTAAGCCCGCGGCCTGCATGGCGTCGAGTTCGTCGTCTTCGATGAGCATGCGGACTGAAGAACCCGATCGCCGAAGTGTTGGCCGATGTGTTCTGGCCGCGCTGTTATGTGCACTTCCTGCACAACGCGCTCGACTATGTGCTGCAAGGGTCGACGACGATTGCCTGCTCGAGCTGCGCTGGATGTACGACTGGCGTGACTTCGCTGGGGTCCGGCGTGACCTGGCCGCCTGGCTCGACAAATGGGGGGCAAATACTCCCAAGCTCACCGGCTGGGGGCGAGGAGACCTTGACCTCCTTCAGGCTGCCGCTGGCGCACTGTAAGCACATGAATCGACCAACATGCTGGAACATCTCAATGAGGAGATCCGGCGACGCACCTATGTGGTACGAACCTTTCCCAATGCCGAGAGCAGTTTTTAAGGCTGGTGCGCGCGCTGACCATCGAGCGTTACGAGACCTGACTCGAGGACCATCGCTATCTCAACATGGATCTGCGGTTGCGCATGAACTAGGTCGGCTGTCTCGTACGTCAGCCCGACGATCAATTCGGCAACGCCTTATGCGGCAAGCAGATGTATGTCGCCACTTCGCCGCCACGCCTATAGGCTACGAGGTGTGAGCGACGAGCAAGGTAATCAATGTCAAGGTAAAACGAGTTCGCGGTGTCGGCCGGGACAGCAGAGAGGAGATCGGCCGCGAATGGTGATCGAGTCTTCGTTCGTTCAACGAGCGCCTTGCGAAAAAGAGGAGCTGTAACACAATGATCGGCCTGACATTGCGGTCAGCGTTGACACAATGGGTACCGGACCTGCTCTGAGGGAGCGGCAGCGTCTTGCGGTCGTAAAAGACAAATCGGGTGCGACCAGATGGCGAGAATTGCATGACTTGTCAGTGGCAGTATCAGGTTAGGTTCGATGTGAATGAGTCGTCCGTGAAGAATGCGGATTGACCTGAAAAATAAGCAGAATTGGTCTTGATGTAGTATTCGATTTTGCAGGAAAGCGGGGTATTGGACCTCGCTTTCTTGCGTTTAGGTTTTGCTTTTGGGCGATTCGCGATTCCCTGACGGCGTCGTCGACATTGGGGAATGCGATGAGCAAGCCGCGGGATGATCGCCAGAAAGACCTGTTGCTTCCGGCGCTTGATCAGATCATCGACATGGGTCATCCGTTGGTGCGGTTGGCAGCGCTGATCGACTGGAACATCCTGAATGAGCGCTTCAGTTCGGTGTGCCAAGCAGGGTCGGGACAGCCGGGCTTGCCGACGCGGCTAGTCGCTGGCCTGTTCATTTTGAAGCACATGCACAACCTGGCAGATGAGGTGCTGTGCGCTCGCTGGATCGAGAATCCCTATTACCAATACTTCTGCGGCGAATTGAGCTTCTGCCACCGTCTGCCGTTCGATCGATCGTCGATGACGCGCTGGCGGCAGCGGCTCGGCGAGGAGCAGCTCGTTGCGCTAATCCAGGAAAGTCTGTCGGTGGCGCACAAGACAGGCGCCCTCGGCCCGAAGGACCTGGAACGGGTGGTCGTCGATACCACGGTGCAGCCCAAGGCGGTTGCGCATCCGACCGACGCGCGGCTGCTGCATCGAGCAATCATCAAGCTGGTCGGGCTCGCCAAGCGCAACCGTGTGCCGCTACGCCAGAGCTATCTGCGCCTGGCCAAGCGCGCCGCCATCATGACCGGCCGCTATACCCACGCCCACCAGTTCAAACGCGCCCGGCGGCAGCTCAAGTTCCTGCGGACACGGCTTGGCCGGATCATCCGCGACATCTGCCGCAAGATTGATGGCGATACGGTGCTGGAAGCTCGCTTCGGCCCGTTGCTCGGTTTAGCGCAGCAGGTGCGCAGCCAGGATCAGCATCAGCGCGGTCCGAAGGTCTATGCGTTACATGCTCCGGAGGTTGAGTGCATCGGCAAGGGTAAAGCCCGCACGCCCTACGAGTTCGGCTGCAAGGTCAGCATCGCCACCCCTGTGACGTCTCCGAAGGGCGGCCAGTTCGTGCTCCATGCCAAGGCCCTGCATGACAATCCCTTCGATGGGCACACGCTCGGTCCCGTAATCGCCGACATGGAGAAGCTCACCGGGGTGGAGGCTCGCGGTATCCACGTCGACAAAGGATATCGCGGTCACAACCACCCGCATCGGTTCAGGGTCTGGATCTCGGGTCAGGTCCACCGCGTCACAGCTTCCATCCGTCGCGAGATGAAGCGTCGCGCGGCTGTCGAGCCCGTCATCGGCCACGTCAAGGCCGAGCACCGCATGGACCGCAATTATCTCAAGGGACGCCTCGGCGACCGCATCAACGCTGTTCTCGCCGCTGCCGGCTATAACTTCGGCCCCTGCTGCGCTGGCTCGCAGAGCTCTTGCGTGTCATCATCCGAGCCTTCTTCGAGACCGTCCCGGCTCGAAACACCGCTCGAGCCGGGCGCCGGCGCCAGTTCTTCACGAACGGGTCGACGAGTCGGATATTCTTTGCGGTCATTTCGAGGCGACGCGCGGGCGCGTATCGGCGACGGAGGGACCGATCCTCGTCCTCCATGACACGACGGAATTCAGCTTTAAGCGCGAGAAGCCGGATCTGATCGGCTTTACCGGCAAGACGGCAGGATGCGTGTTTCGGCAATTTCCGGACAGCAATTTCGGTAATTCGCGGACAGCGATTTCAGTAATTCCGGGACAGGGATTCCGCTAAATCGCGGACAGTTGCGGGAGGTTGGTTTTCGGGAGCGCCGTTCAGGCAATGTTCTCTCTCAAGCTGAGTTTGAGAGGGGCAATGCCGAGACGGAAGCAAGCGAAACGAACCACTGTGAAGGACCTACGATCGATCCTGAGGCTGACGTACGAGCAGGACCTGTCGGTTCGGGAGATCTCGGAACGGCTGCAGATCAGCAAGAGTTCGGTTGCCACCTACCTGCTGCGAGCGCGTGAAGCGGGTTTGAGCTGGCCGCTGCCGCCGATTTACGAGAGCGAGGCGGCCTTGCAGCGAGCCTTGTTCCGGCGGGTCGGGCGCCCCCCGCAGGACTTGAGCGAGCCTGAGTGGCCACGGGTGGCGCAGGAGCTCAAGCGCAAGGGCGTGACGCTGACGCTGCTGTGGCAGGAATACCCGACGGCGCATCCCGACGGCTATGGTTACACGTGTTATGTTGCGGCCAGATTTATGTTGTCGCTGCTGGAGTGAGCCAAGGATTTCGCCGACCTCCTCGGCTCGCTCCGCAACATAAGAGTGTGACCCTTTCGCCCTACAGGGCCTTCAGGAATGCCATCAACGACGGGAGAGAAGATTGCCGAGGCGGCGGCCTCAGGCTGCTGATATCGACCCTGGCTAACGCCTCTGCTTTCATCTCCAGGTCGACTTCAGCATAGATGTGCGTGGTGTCTAATGACACGTGGCCCAGCCAAGCACGGATCGTGTTGATGTCGACGCCGGCGCGCAGCAGGTGCACGGCCGTTGTGTGCCGAACCGTATGTGGGCTCACGCGCTTCGTCGCCAACGTTGGCACCGTTTCGCCCGCCATAGCGGCATATTGCGTCACGAGGCGGTGTATTCCGAAGCGCGTCAAAGGCTGGTTCGTCCGCCCGAGAAAGACCGCTTCACTTTTGCTCCGGTCGGCCACAAGACGAGTCAACGAGGTTGCCGTCGTTGACCACAATGGACAGATTCTGACCTTGTTTCCCTTGCCGTGAAGTCGCACCGACGGGGACGCACCCAGTTGGAGATTGCCGACCGTCAATTTCGCTGCCTCATCGGCGCGAGCACCGCTGTTGTATAGGAAAAGCAGCAGAACATGGTCGCGCACCCCAAGACTCGTGCGTCTGTCAGGTTGGTTTAGCAACGCGTCCATCTCGGCCTTTTCGAGATATCCGATCGCGGTCTTGGCCGTCTTCTTGAACGGCACTGCCCGCATCTCGGAACACCAGGCCAGGTGGACCGGCGAACGCGTCCCGATAAAGCGCGCCAGTGAATGGACGGTCGCCAGCCGTTGGTTGCGGGTAACCTCGCTGCACTGGCGATCGCGCTCCAGGTGGTCCAGGAACTTGCGGACGACTTCCGGCGTCAGCTCTTCGACGGTCATGCGATCGATGGCGCAGCCTCCCTGCTTGCTGGCAAACGGCAGCAACAATGTCAGCGTGTCGCGGTAGCTGGCTTGGGTGTTGCGGGAAAGATTGCGCTCGGCGACCAGATGTTCCAGCAAGAATCGCCGGATCCACGGACCAAGCAGGCTCTTATCCTTCATGGTCGGCCTCCATCGCGTACAGAGCAAAGCGCTCGCTGGCCGCCTGGAGGAGATCCGGCGTCATCTGCAAATAGCGCTGGGTTGAACGGATATCGATGTGGCCAAGGTAGGTTGCGAGTTGCGCAAGTAGTCGCTGCACCTCCTGGCCGGAGCGATATCATGCGATCACCCGGTGCACCGCGGCTGTGTGGCGAATATCGTGCAGCCGTGGAGGTCGAGGCTCGCCGACAGGGCAACCGATTCCGGCGGCTCGGCGGACATGCTGAAACCAGGAGATGACCCGCACATAGTGCCAGGGTCGACTGCCGCGCGTAGTGAATAATGGAGATTCTTGTCCGCTCGGCAAAGGGAGCCGGCGACGGCGCTCGACGTACTCGACCAGTTCCTGGTTGAGCTTTGGTCCGATTGGCACGAGGCGCGTTTTGAAGAACTTCGTGTCACGGACAGTGATGACCTGATCAGTCAGATCCACGTCTTGCAAGACCAAACGAAGCGCCTCGCCAATGCGCATGCCGCTTCCGTACAGCAACAAGAGGAGCGTACGGTACATAGCTGGCACGTGAGGGCGATGTCCAACCTTCAGAATCGAGGTCGCGTCCAACAGACGGCGCAGTTCTTCCGTGGAATAAACATAGGGCCTTTGTTGCGGCGGTAGCTTTGGAAACGTTGTCGGCAGTGGGGAGGATGCCGCGTACCCGCGACTGATGGCGAATCTATAAAGGCCGCTCAAAATCCTATATCGCATCATCCAGGTGGCACTGAGCGATCCTTTGCCTTGGAGGAACTCGGCTACCGCCTCTGGGGTGACTTCGCCGATATCTCGATTGCCCATCGCTCGGCAGAACCTGCGGAGCAGAACCTCAGCGGACTCGAAACGCGCCCCCAGTGACCGTTGCTTGGCCAGATAGGCATCAACAACATGGGTCAGCATCATTGGAGGCCTCCCAGGTCGAACGCTCCGACCTCGCGAAGTGCGTGTATGTTCACCTTGGCGTAGATGCTGGTTGACGCCGCGCTGCGATGTCCCAAATGGTCCCCGATCTCCTTTATCGACAGACCTTCGGCAAGAAGCCGGGAGGCGCAGGCGTGGCGCAACGCATGGCCACCGCGGTGGGCAGCGTCGATTCCAAGTGCAACAAATCTGCGGTTAGCGACATCATAGATGCTCCCTGCCTTCAACGGTCGACGGGGCGCGTGCATGCAGAGGAACACTTCTGGGCACGATGATAGCGGCCGCGCCGTGTCGATGTAGCGGGCGAGCGCCTCAGCCGCAGAGAGGACCAGCGGGTAGATCTGCGGCTGGCGGCGCTTCAGGCGGAAAAGCCGTACGTCCCACCGGGCCAGTCGATCTGATCGAGGCGCAATGCCGCCACTTCGCCGCTGCGCATCCCATAGACCGCGAGCAACAGCAGGATCGCACGATCACGGATGTCCCGGGGGGGGGGGCAGTCTCGGCGTCGGCCAACATGCGCTGCACGTCGTACCAATCTGGGGCATACGGCAACGACTCCTGACGATAGAGCCGAGGCCGGCAAATCGAGGCCGCTAAGCGGTCCATACACATTCCCCGCTTTGCCGCGTAGCGCAGAAATCCCCGCAAGGCCGAGGCCGTGTTGGCCACCGAAACGCGGGACCATCGTCCCGTCGCCTGGTCGACGAAATAGGCGTCGACGTCTTCAGGCTGAAGAGCCCTGAGTTGCCGATTGGTTTTGTCGCACCAGCGCAGGAATCTGCCGACCATCCGGCCCCATTGCTCCACCGTCGATGGCGTGAACCCGCGCTCATTGCGCATCCATGTCACATACTGGTCGAGTTGGCTCTGGCACTGAAACACGACGGTTGGTTCACGCCACCAACCTAGAAATCGAAGCCAAGGTCGTCCGATGTCGACCACTCTTCGTGCTGCGGTGACAGCGCCCGTCAGGCGCAGACGCTCGGTCGCGATCCGTTGGAGCGCCTCGATATCGATGCCCTGCGAAGCATCTGGACCGAGATATGCGGCAATCCGCAACAGCTCGTTCCGCTTGATTCTGAGAGAACCTGCGGTCGCGCCGGCTTCTGCACAGTGGCGAAGGTACCGGTACCGCTCGTCGGTGAATGGCGCGTCATCACGGTGGGGCACGGTCAAGGGGATGGAATAAATCGTCTGATCCATAGCGAGCCTCCATTGGACAAATGGTTCGCTACCCAGACGTCGAATTATGTTGCGTGAACAATGCCCGCAGTGTTCATGCTCCCCGCAATTATAGCTCCTTGCACAACATAAATCTGGCCGCAACATAACGCGAATAACGATATCCGCCGGGTTCGCCTGCGATGTACTCGTCCCACAGGATCGACAGCGTCACATGCTTGCGCCGGAGTTCGCGGTGTACCGCCGCCCAGTCCGGCTCGGCCTGCCGGCGATGGCCCCGCCGGGTGCCGGGACCGGCTCCCGCGCTGGCGAACAGCCGGGCTTCCAGCGCAGCGTCGGTGATGTCGTCGGGCAATGGCCAGGTCAGCCCCGCTGCCTCGAACCGGTGGATCGTCAACCGCACCGTCGAAGGGGCTGTCCCCACCCGCCGCGCAATCTCGCGGGTCGGCATCCCGGCCGACTTCAATCTGATCACATCGCGCACATGGCGCATCGCAAACCTCTCCGTCGGCATCCAGGTCCCCCTTCGCAAAGCCGAAAGGCGGGACCGTATCGGAGCCAGAAGAGGCCTCGTCACCCCGGGTTCGCCCTTGCGATACCCCGGGCGACATCATCCCGGAATGGTGGGCGAGATCATCTCGGAATGGCGGGCGACATCAAATCGGAACGGTGGGCGAGATCATTCCGGAATCGTGGGCGACATCGAGCGGAATCAGCACTATGGGCCCCTGTCTGCCATGATCAGCGGTCATTTTTTGACTTCGTCCGCCGGTCACGCTCTTCAGTTGGCGCAGGGGCAAGCGAGCCATCCGCTTGGACGATCATCTTGCGCGAGAGAGGCACTTCGAGCGGCGGAATAGTCGATCGCTGGTCCCGCGCCGGGTATCGTCGAGAGAACGCGGCGGCTAGACGCTGGCGCCGCAGAGCCTTTTTGACCGCCTCCTCCCGGATCTTCTCCTTAGTGCGCAACGCGGCGCGGTATGCGCGCTGGCGCTGGCGGTTCCATTCCTGCACGTCTGTCGCCAGCCACATTGCCTCACCGGTGGAAGTGCGCGAGCTTGGAAAGTTGGGCTGTTCCGCCCAACGGGCGATCGTCGCTGGCGTATTCTTGAAGTGCGCGGCCAATTGAACCGCTGTCATGTAAATCCCAGTAAGGTCGCTCAAAGGCGGTCCAACGTCCGTGGTGATGTTATCCGCGCTATCTATCATTGCTCGCAGCCACCCTGACTAAGTCACCGCAGCGCCACGCGGTTAGAGAGGACGCCACGCGCGCGACATAAGCGATTCTTTCCGATCATCGGGTACGGCCGTAAGCTCGCCGGCCTTTAAGCCGAGACCCTTCAAATCGGCTTCGCGGAGCTCGGAATTCACGATCGTTGCTTCACCCGCACTGGCCGCCAATGAAGCCTTCACAGCTTCCGCCTGATCAGCCATTGCGACGGCATAAGTCATATATCTAACCTTGCCGTCTTTGACGACGCCGACCGAAACCATCCACCCTGCTGGCATCTCAAGTCTAACCTATGTAGAGGGTTTGCGTTTTGGACGCCGTCTAGGTGGCGGCCTGGTTACTTCGAGCTTCGCAATAGCGGCAAGTACTACGCTCGTTGCGATCTTCCCCTGAGACCATTGTGTGAGCGCCTCTATCGCGTTCTTCAACGCCTCTTCACGGGTCATAGAACCAATCTCCACAGCGTATCACCGTTACCGAGGCGCGGCGGTGCCCGCGGCTACGGAAAAGACGCGCGGGCGTCTGGAGGAACCACCCGCGCGAAGTTTGCTACGCAAGCTTGACTGTCTGCGTTTGCGTGAGGATAAACAGCCAAACCGGTAATCCTCTCAGCAACTCACGTGCCAGACGGGTCAATGAAGCGCGCGTGTTGCTCATCAATCGCGCCATCAGAAAAGCGTGCGAGCGCCTGTGGCTAGCCGCCCGCACGCCGTCAACCGGCTTAGCGCTCACGAGGGTCATTCGATAAGCGACCAAGCCATATCTGGCTCAGCAACTCGCGTGCCAGATATTCAGAGAGGGCAAAGCGATGCGCTATCATAGGCGCGCCAGCTAACCGCTCGCGCGGCTTCCGAACATGACATGGTCGTCGACCCGACGCGGTTGAATGAAATCAGACGCGAACTAATGACGCCGATGGCGTGCGACGATTGGATCAATCCGGTATCGTGTACGACCTTAAGGTCGCCGGGCTTCACGCCGATCCTTTGCAACTGCTCCTCTTCGATCGGGCAATTGAGCATTGCGGCCTTTGCGCCGGACTCAGCGATGGTCATCCTCACCGCTTCCCCCGGGTCAGCGACGGCAACCACGTAGGTTATGTGCCTGAACTCTTCGTCGTCGCCGCGTTCATTGAAAACAGCGACCGTTATTATCCAGCCATCCATGTTGTTGCCGCCTCGGGAAGCATCAACCAAGCCTCTGCAATTCCGGGGCCATTGGGCATATGACCGAACGCAGCTGAACGCTAGGTCGCTCACCTCATTTCATGAATATTGCGACCGCTACGATCGCGAGCGAGGTCAGTCCCATCAAAAATGACCCAAGCTGTGTACAGGAGATCGCCGCGCACTACCACAGCTCCAATAGATGCGCAAACCAGCACAGGCCGACACGCAGCGTCCCGCAGCCTGACACGGCAATTCCAAGTCCCGCACCTACTCGCTTGCGTAGGTGCCGTTGCCGCAGGGTTATGTGCTTGGTGCCAGCGAGGGTGAACACCTGATCCATCTTCGTGATGGCGGCAACGTCTTCATCATGGTCGACCCCGTAACAGGATCCAACAATCTCGGCCTTGGCACGCAGCAGTTACCCAAGGGGTCAGGCATTCCAGTTCACCGACACCTCGACAGAGACGAAGCCTTCTACGTTCTGGAAGGCAGTGGCACGGTTACGCTCAACGATGTGTGTTACTCTTGCGAAAGAGGTGGAACGATTTTCATACCCAAGAACACGTGGCATGGCTTCAGTAGTCCAGATCAGGAACTAGTTCTGCTGTGGGTCATGGTGCCCCCAAGGCCTCGACGGCTTCCTTCGCGAAACCTGCAGCCGACCCGGCGAACCGCGAAAGGAATTGACGCGGGGGCAAATCAACTCGATCGCTCTCAAATATGGACAAGAATTCAGGTAGGCAGGCTCAAACACTTAAAAGGACCAAGGGCGCTGATTCCGGAATTGGCCCATCGCGTCATTTCGACGCGCTGCGATACTTGGTCGGCGTCGGGAGCATAAGCGCACATCGAGTAAGCCGCACCGATCAATCTCGATTTATGCGGTGCGCCCTAGTCTTACTGCGTCACAAACGAACCATCAGAGGCACAATCCCGGGTCTATGGTTCGCAAGCGCGTTTCGTAGGATCCGATCACACATCACCGGTCACGAGGTAGCGCCCGAGCGGCTCGAAGAGTTTCGACGCATATACAAGGAAGCTTCGGGGGAGGAGATCACCACTGCGGAAGCATCGGAGATAACGTATCGGCTCCCGACGCTCTACAGGTTCCTCTCGCACCCCTTGCCCGGCGAGATCGAGAAGCCTGAAGGGCCGCGTGCTCCTTCGCCACCACCTCCGGCTCAAAGCGGTCCCGGAGAACCTTGATATTGTGCGCGATGCGCCAGCCTTCTTCGGTTTGCAAATCGCGGAGGATTTTGTGCCCACTCGGCACTTTTACCACTCAAAGTTTGAACGTCCTCGTCGACTCCCAGCGCAAATTCCCGCGGACACGGCTTGGCCGGATCATCTGCGACACCCGCCACAAGATTGATGGCCACACGGTGCTGGAAGCTCGCTTCTATGTGTCCATTGCTGAGATGGTAAATGGTGTGAGGTACCGCTTAGTTTCGTCCAAGCTAGCGCGCGCTACAGACCCGCATGATTGGATCAGTCGACGTGGAACGATGGCCAAATGCCATGCTCGATATCAGACAGGAAGGTGATTTCTATCGTTGCGTCGGGGTGAATTACCCGGGGGACGTCGCCGGCAACGACGGAGCTGCGGCCAGCAGTGGACATTTCGATTGATTTCGATCAAGGCCCGCCTTGCATCCGTTGGTTACACTCACATGGATTTCTAAAGGCGCCAACCATGCCGTTCGACCGTCGAGACGTTCTGCGCGCCCTGCTTGGATTCGAAGCTAGCTCGACGAACTACGCGTCGCCTGCGGCGGCAGCATCCATGACTTATGAGGATGTTGCACGCGAGATTCGAGCCCCGTTGCTAAGCGCACCGAGAGATCAGGAACTCGTGCGGTTTGCCAGCCTTGCCGCAAACAGCCACAACACGCAGCCTTGGCGTTTCAACGCGAGCGATACACGGATCACCATTACTCCTGACTATGCGCGCAGGTGCCCGGCGGTGGATCCGGACGATCATCACCTATTCGTCAGCCTGGGATGCGCGACGGAGAACCTCGTGCTGGCGGCGTCCGCCATTGGACTCAGGGCCAGCCCCAGCCTCGACGGTGACGCCATTACCGTGGGGCTTGAGCCAGGACCGGTTGTCAGGTCGACGCAATTTGAAGCCATACCTGTGCGCCAATGCACGCGCGCCAGGTATCACGGCCGACCGGAAGGCGGCTTGGCGCTACTCGAGAAGGCTTGCGCAGAACCCGGCGTGTCGGCAATCTTCATAACCGACAAAACGAGGATCGTGAACGTCATCGACTACGTGCTTCAGGGCAATTCGGTGCAAATGCGCGACAAGGCCTTCATGGATGAACTGGTGAGTTGGATGCGTTTCAGCGAGGCCGATGCGGTTACGGCGATGGACGGCTTGTTCTCCCGCGCCACCGGCAACCTCGCATTGCCGGGTTGGATCGCGCGGCCGCTTCTTCGGTTATTCTTCACCGAGAGCGGAGAGAACCAGAAATATCGCGAGCATATCGAAAGCTCGGCCGGCATTGTCATCCTGACCGCCGATGCCGCTGACAGAGCTCATTGGGTCGCGGTGGGTCGTTCATGCCAACGCTTCGGGCTGCAGGTGACAGCTCTTGGTCTCAAGTATGCGTTCATCAATCAACCCGTCGAGGTGGCGGCGTTGAGAACGCAATTTGCCTCATATCTCGGCATCGGGCAGCGCCGCCCAGACGTCGTCATGCGGTTTGGCGCGGGCCCCGATCTGCCAAAGTCACTACGCCGGCCGCCACAAAAAGTGATCGTTAGGCCGTGATCACAATATTCGCTACAGCAGTGCAATTTGGTTATCATTTATCTCCCAGAAGGCCTGGTATGCTGCACCATTCTCCTTGCCGTTACCGAAAACAATGTTCCGCGCACCGTCTTCCGCATCCACTCCAACGTTTCCTTCGCGTCGCAAAGTTCCTTCGCGCCGACAGTCGCTTCAAGCGTCGCAAATAGTCGAAGGCCAGCTCAGCATTCACCGCTCCTACGCTTAGGTCGTGGCTGTTTGACCGTAAACTCTCGGCTGGAAATCGGTCGCTATCAGACTCATGTCCCCGCCGTTGGGCAAATCAACCGATGCGTGCGACCGAGCAGCTTCAGGATGGCCCGCGCTCGGCCTTAACTGGCCTCCGCGTGTCACGTCGGGTCAGTTCGGACGTATCGATCGCGCTATTAGTATGCCGGCGAACCGATAGACGATGTCGCAAATGTGTATCCGTAGCTGCTGCCCTGGGAATGGAAGCTCCTGCGCCAAACCGACAAGCCCGCCGGTCAGCAGGCCGCTTGGCCTTCACCCAACGATCATAGACCTCGCTGTGCCCGCGCGCATGCATCAATCAGGCGGTCTTCCGTCGTATGCGTAGTGCGCACGCCAGTGAAACTGGCGAAGGATAGTCGATGAAAGTTCGATACAGGAAAGGAGTAGCGACCCACCCTGACCTCGAGTCATGCGGAGGCGTCCGTGAGGGCGACTTCGAAGCGTTGACAGGGGAAACCGCAGGCCAGCCATTGAGCGTGTGCTGCAGCAGCATAGAAAAGGAGAGTTCGAGATGAACGCCTAGCCATGTGCGTAAGCTGCGCGAAAAGATGGGGGTGGGCCCTCCGGGATCGGCGTTCAGGCGCGGGCGCCAAACCAGTCCAAGCGGCTGCGCTCAAAAGGTGTGGTCGTGAGCGTTGGATCAAAAGTCCGAAGAGAAATTCGGGCAGGTGAGCGTTCGCGAGACGAATGAAAATGAACCCTCGATGACGCGTCGAAAGCTGGCGGACGTTGCTAAAACCAGAGGCGGCTCAATCTTCTGGGATAAGCCTATCGGCAACCTGACTACTGGGTAGGCAGCAACCGGCGTAGAGGGGGCGTGAAGCGGATGCAGGCTTTCGCGTGGAACTGCAGGAACCAGACTCTGGATGCCAAGGGAGAAGCTGAAGCGACCAAAATCGCGAGGCGAGAGTACCGATGCCAAGGTCTGGGGCGGACCGACTCGTAAGAGCGTTGAAGGCTCTGTAATGGGGCCGGAGCAAAGGGGTCGGATCAGGACGGTTGTGATCATGGACCAACTGGAGACACGATGAATACGACGATCACGACAAGCAAGCCGTTTAGCATCGATAAGAGAAGTGTGGTTCGGGCTTATAAAGCGGTTAAATCCAAACGTGGTGCGGCTGGCGTGGACGGGCAGACGCTCGGGGAGTTTGATAAAGATCTGAAGGGCAACCTTTATAAGATCTGGAATCGGATGAGCTCGGGCAGCTACTTTCCTCCGTCAGTGCGTGCAGTCTCCATTCCGAAAAAGGGGGAGATGGCGAAAGGATTCTGGATGTTCCGACCGTCAGCGATCGCATCGCGCAGATGGTTGTTGCGCAGTACCTTGAACCGATTCTTGATCCAATTTTTCTTCCAGACTCCTATGGTTACAGACCGAAGAAATCGGCCCTGGATGCCGTGGGTGTTACGCGCGAGCGGTGCTGGAAGTATGATTGGGTTCTTGAATTCGACATCAAAGGACTATTGGACGTGGCTTCATAATACCCCCTGGTTCATGCAGGTTGGTCAAAAAGGCTGGATTGCGGGGCTAAGACCTTGATGCGGAGTCCTTTTTGCTTCCCGCGTACAACGTGCACGGCTTCGAGTTCGCCGCGCTTGACTCGCTGCAAGACGGTTTGGCGCGACACCCCGAGCGCCCGCATCGCCTCGCGCATCGGCAGAAAGTCGTCGGCCGTTTCGCCGTTGAAGCGCGCCTTGAGTTCATCGGTCAGCCGAATGCGCCAGGGAGCGCCTGGCGTGAGCTGCTCGCCGGCGATAATGCCGTCGTTGAGCAAACGATGGATCGTCGAGGGCGCGACACCAAGCGCGGCGGCAGCCTGCTTGATGGTCAAAAGATCGCCGGCGGCTTGCGGTTTGTCTTGGAAACTCGGGATCTTCCAGTGCCGGCGTAAATTACCGACGCGATTACGGTCGAAGCGGTGGCCATAGGCGGTCGTGCGGCCTTGCCGGTTGAGGATGCCGGCGACCACGGCATCGGGATAATGCATTGCCAGTCGGCGCAGGAGCGCAACTGTATCCTCATTGGTACGGATCGTCGCTGGCCGCGACCGGGACAAAGCGAGATCGATCTCGGTCAGCGCGCCGCCCTTCCAGCGCAGCGCCAAATGGGCGGCAAAGGCATCGCGATCGACTTTGACGATGACCTCGTCGAGGAGTGTCCGGAGCAACTCTTTCTGGTCGCGCGGCGTCGTCGTGCTTGCATTCCAGACGGAGACGAGATCAGGTCCGAGCGCGAGCAGGCGGTCACGCTCCTGTTGGCTGATCGTATGGGGACGAGCGGCCTCACGACGCGCAAGATCGGCCTTTGCGGCCTCCAGCGCCTGCAGGCAGGCTTCCCACTCGCGCTCGAGACCGCGCGCGACGAGACGGTTGTCGGGATCGACGGCGCGATAGCGCCGTTCAGCGCGCTGGGCTTCGTAGCTGGCGCGTTCAACGGCAAGTCGCCATTGTTTGAGCGCCGCCTCGCGATCCGCTTCCAGCCGTTCCGCGGCGGTGAGTGTTGCGGTCAGTTTTGCGGGCTCTAAGGCGGCGATGAACGCCTGGGTTATGGCGTCATCGATTTGAACGCCACCGATATTGAGGCAATAGACGCCTCGGTTCTCGACCAGCACTTTGCCAGCACAGTGATAGCCTGGCGAAGCATTGCGTCCGCGATAGTGGGTATGCAGGCGGCGGCCGCAATGGCCGCAACTGGCAAGACCTTGCAGGAGGGCGCTACCCTCTCTCACGGCGCCGCCACCCTTGTGGGGCTGAGGTCGCGTGTTCGCGGCGAGACGCTGCTGATTTGCTTCATAGGTCTGCCAATCGATGAAGCCTGGATGATGCTCGGGGATGAGAACCTGCCATTGGGAACGCGGCAAGAACCGAATCCGCTTCTTGCGCGCGCCGGTGCTGTCGAGAATCGTCTCTTGGCGCGTTTTGCCATAGACGTAGGCGCCGGCATAGACGGGATTCGTCAAGACCTGGTGGATGGCGGTGTAGCTTGCCTCGACCCAGCGGATCTCGGCGCGGGCGTGCAGCTGCAGCGGGAACGTGAGCCCCTCAGAACGAAACCAGAGCCAAACGCGACGCGCCGATCCCACCTCGGCAAAGCGCGCAAAAACATGGCGAATGGCGGTAACGACAGCCTCATCGGGATGGAAGCGGACCTCGCCATCAGCCTCGCCCCAGACGAAGCCAACCGGCAGACCGCGGCGCAGTTCGCCGCGCGCAGCCTTGTTGCGGATTCCACCGTTCAGGCGAGCCCGCAGCACGTGCAGTTCGGCTTCGCTCATCGTGCCTTTGAGCCCCAGCAAGAGGCGATCATTAAACACGGCCGGATGATAAATGCCGTCGGCATCGCCGATCAGCGTGTCGGTAAATCCGGCCAGATCAATCAGGCGGTACCATTCGGCATTGTTGCGCGCGAGCCGCGAGACTTCGAGACCAAGCACCAGACCGACGTGCGCGAGCGCCACTTCGGCGGTCAGGCGGGCAAAGCCCGAACGCGCCACCGCGCCCGAGCCGGAGAGGCCAAGATCCTCATCGATCACGATGATGCGGTCATCGGGCCAGCCGAGGTCGCGCGCTTTGCCAACAAGCGCATATTGCCGCTCGGTCGATTCGCGGTTGTGCTCGACCTGTGCGGCGCTGGATTGGCGCAGATAGACGACGGCCTGTCGAGCGAGATGACCTGACGTAATCTTGACGCGCTCATTCATCGCTTGCCTCCGTCGACGGGCGGTTCTGAAGCAGGCGTGAGATGAGGCGCGCCAGAACCTCGATTGCCGCCATGCGGGCGGCTTCGTCGATTTGTTCCCACGCGACTGGCGCGGTTGGTGGAACATCGGGCTGATCGAAAAACTCCAGGTTCAATTGCATGGCAGCTCTCCCTGCACGGCGCCGACTCGGCACCCCGGATGCAGAGAGCGTCGACCAGCTTGCGCAAGTGGAGCAAATCACCGAGCCTGCCGAGCTCGTGGACAGCGTCATCGGCCTCGATGGGCGGCGTGCCTCCAAGCGGCTCCGCCTTCCAATCGGTCCAGCTCGCCGGGAGCAACGATCGGCTGCCGTCCGGCAGAACTGTGAGGAGATAGCGGATGCCGCGTCGCCTAATGGTGCCGATCACGGCCAGCACGCGACCCTCGAAAGCGTGTCGCGTGCGCGTGATCGTCACCGAAGCCGGAATATCATGGCGATGGGCAGTCTGTGGCCGCTTCCTTCGATACGATCGATCACGAGTGGATGATGCAGTTCCTCGAGCACAGGATCGCAGATCGCCGACTCTTACGACTGATACGCAAGTGGTTAACCGCTGGCGTTGTCGAAGGTGGATTGAAGTCCGTAGCGCGAGCAGGTACTCCGCACGCTTCTTGCTAACATTTACTTGCACTACGTCTTCGACCTCTGGACTCATCAGTGGCGAAGTAGGTGGCAAAAGGGGATGTCATCGTCGTCCGCTATGCGGACGACAGTGTCATGGGCTTCGAAACAAAGTCCGAGGCCCTGCACTTTCTCGACGCACTGCGTGAGCGGATGGCGAAGTTCGGTCCGTCTCTGAATGAGGAGAAGACGCGGGTATTGGAATTTGGACGGTACGCGGCCGAGCGCCGCGCACGCCGGGGGCAACGACGCCCGGAAACGTTCGATTTCCTCGGGTTCACGCACATCTGTGCGGTGACCCGCGGCGCGTGACCATCACCTCTCGCTTGCGGGCGACGCTGAGTGCGATACGACACGACCTGATGAAACGCCGCCATGCGCCTATCGGTGAGACCGGCGTTTGGCTTCGTCGCGTGATGCAAGGATACCTGAACTACCACGCGATCCCGGGGAACCTGAAGCGGCTCGGCATGTTCCGCGCCGAGGTCTGCCGGCCTGGCCGCGCTCGCTTCGTCGACGCAGCCAGCGCTCTCGCATGACCTGGGAAAGGTTCCGACGATTCATTGGGCGATACATCCCGAAAGTCCGCGCATGTCATCCGCATCCCAACCCAAGGTATACGTCATGACCCAAGGCAGGAGCCGTATGCGGTAGTTCCGCACGTACGGATCTGGGCGGGGGCACGAAGAAATCCGTGTCTCTACCGCGACCGACGTGACCGCCTGTTCGTGGTCATAAGGCACATCAGGACATCATCGCCGGCGCCGTGTCAGTGACGGATTAGATGGGATCTCACGCATTGGGACTTTCCTGCGCAGCTCTGCGTGCGTCATCGCGCACTGTTTGGACCGATTGATGCACCCCTGATCCATGAGCAACGGGGAGCTTGGCGAGCACGAGCACGAGAAGGCCTTCGAATGGAGCTCCAGCGGCAGGGCATCATCAATAAAAAAGATGGTTCCATCGATCAATTCGATCGCTGCGAACACACGCCAACGTGCGACTCGGTCGAACGGCCCGGTTCGGCCGCACGGGTGACTACACCGCTGAATCCGCGCCCGTATGACGGACAGACACCGGCGCCGATGATCAGAT
This sequence comes from Bradyrhizobium sp. USDA 3315, assembly GCF_054056795.1. NCBI lineage: Bacteria > Pseudomonadati > Pseudomonadota > Alphaproteobacteria > Hyphomicrobiales > Nitrobacteraceae > Bradyrhizobium > Bradyrhizobium sp. USDA 3315. The sequence goes on from NZ_JBSRYP010000001.1 coordinate 4,948,035, forward strand.
ATCCTGAGAAACGCGGCAGATATCAGTGGAGGCTTTTACCTGCCTAAACTGTCAGATGAGCTCTCTCAGGCCCGCGTCGGGTGCGCAGTCTGATGCGGAAGGGCGCGACCACACCTTCCATTACCCCTTCTGGTGATGCAATTGTCGAACCAATGGTAGTGCAACCAAAGCGTTAGCGCAAGTTCGCCGCGGCGCGGCTACGCCATCGATTTGCCGGACGATGATGTCTTGGCGGACTGAGGCTCATGGACAACAGCCAGCGTATATATCAGCGAGCGACCACTGCAATTAAGCGGTCGGCGTTAGCCCGGAGTTGGTAGACAGGTCGAAGAGAATGAAGACGTGGAGATCGTCTGGCTTCGGAATGGCCGTCGAACTGAACTTTTATGCAAGCTCCCTTTACCCGCTTGAGTTGCGCGGCTAACTTCCTGGTTTTCGAGGGAGTGCTATGAAATTCATGATTTCAAGGGCCGCTTCAGCGGCATTTATTATGCTCAGCATAGGGCCGGCTTTAGCTGAGTGGACAGCAGCAGGCGTCGCGTGCGTGAACGCGCAGGGCTACCAGAAGGAAGATTGGCAGGTCCGTCGCGTGCCGGAGGGGCCGGCGGTGAAGACACGCGCGTGTCTGGCCAAGGTAGCGGCGGAAAAGAAAAGGAAAAGAGGGGAGATATGAGAGCACCAATCGTCGTAGCGGCATTCGTCGCCCTCACGCTGAATCAGTCACCCGCTGCGGCCGCCAAGAAAAATTACGCTGCTGCCCGTGCTGCTTGTCTGGCGCAAGCTGGAACGATGGAAGCAATTTTTTCGGCCCGCAAGGGACTTACACCCAAGGCGGCATTTACAAGGAATGCATGACTGGGAAGGGCTTCGACGTTACGGTTCGGAAGAGCGATGGATCTCGTTTGTACTGACCGCCGGCATCGGTGACTAAACAGGCGCCCTACAGGGCGCATTTCGTTGGTCAGAGGTTCGCCGCCCGCTCGGAGATCTCGAGCAGGGCGGCGAGATAGCCTTAAATCTCGATCTCAGCGGGGTTAATCCCCGGTTTTGGGAATCGAGTGTTACGCGACGGTGGCAGAAGCGCGATGACGAGGTCGGCACTTGACGACCGCTGACGACGTTGACATGCATCAAGGGAGAACTGGCGCGTAATTTGTATAGGAAGTTCTACTCCTGCTATCGTGTATCTTTTTGCTGTTCAAAGGAGAGACTAATGCGGTGTGGTCCCAGCAAGCCTGTCGGTCTTTCATATCAAATGCCGCCAGATGCCGACCTCAGCTCTCGCGCTCCAGCCTCATCGAGCGTTGAGTCACGCAAGCCATTTAGAATTCCACCGACAACAATACCGAAGAAAATACCTGACCAAAATCCGCCAACACTTGTATATGACAAGATTGAACCCTCTAGATTTCGCGCCACATCCGATGCATCTGGGTTGGAGGGATGCGACTTGACCGGGTTTCACGGTTTAAGCTTGTCTGGAAGTGAACAATTTTCTGAGCGGCAGCTGGAAGAACTAATTACACTGACACATCCAAAACGGCTCGTCATTATAGATACTAGGCAAGAGTTCCATGGATTCGTAAATGGAGAACCAATATCCTGGTTTGCTGCAGATAATTATAATTGGGGTAACGTGGAAAAGGCTGCTGACATTATTCCCGCGAAGGAGACAAAGAAGCTCGCAAAACTACTGACTAAATTTCCTTTTGGTCTGACCATAGAATCCGGGAGTGTCGCAAAAGGGAAGGCTTCTTCGGCGCCTCCAAAGGTTCTCGACTTCGGTGAAGCGAAAATAGAAACGGAAGAGGAATTAGTTAAAAGAAAGGGTGCGTCGTATCTGCGCATTCCGACACCAGATCATGCGCGCCCCGCGGATGTCGAAATAGATAAACTTGTATCGGAGTTACGAAGCGTCGCTCATACGGGTGATGTTCATTTGCATTTTCATTGCCGGGGCGGCATGGGGCGTACAACGCTGCTGATGACTCTGGCAGACATGTTGCAGAATTCCGACAAAGTGCAATGTGCACATATCATAGAACGCCAAATAAGATTAAGAAGGCAGGACGAATCTACAACGAGCAAGGCGGTAAAGAAGGTGTTGCGGAACGAAAGAGGAGAACTAATGGACACATTTTTTCAATATGCAAAAGAACAACCTCTTGAAAAAGCGGATGCCATTTCCTGGACGGAATGGCTAACATCTAAGTTGCGGTATGTCGCTGACCGCGCCTCCCGGCAATAGGATGCCGTGAAAAGGCTCGTCCCGCGAAGCCCCATGATGCGGCGACCAATGTCGACCGCGTAGACGACCATGCTCCCGGCAAACGACCTCCGCACCAAAAAGGCGCTTGCAAATCCCGCGATTATACGACGGTCTTACGCTTGGACCGGTGCCGCGGGGGGGGGGGGGGGACGTCATGTAGCGAGCACATCCGTCTCAGCCTCTTCGAGGAAGTCGGCGAGCTGGTAGCTTGGGGCCGGAGCTGGTCGGCTATCTTCCGCCACTGCGCTTGTGCAGCCTCGCCATCATCCTTGGGAAACGCGGTGGCGATGAAGGCAGAGACAACGCGCCGCCCGCGCTTGCCGACATGGGCCAGTACGTTGCGCATGAAGTGCATGCGTTTGATACCCTCGCCGCGCAAGCCCCGGCCGACGAGCTTGCGTAGGAACGCCGTCGAGAATTTCGCGTCGGCCATCGCTGTTGACGCCGACCGCGACCGACACGATGCGCAGCCCTGCTGGCGTACCTTCTCGTAAGTGGCGTCGATCCACAGATACGGCCAGTCGCCCTCGATCGACGGGCGCGGAAGGCCTTCACCCCGCGCCGATTGACCGCGAAGTGCAGTTCGGAATAGTCTCTGATCCATTCGAGAAAGAGTTTGACCACGTCGTCGCTCACGAACGACGCCGCGACGGCGTTCGTGAGCAAGCCTGCGGAACCGTCGAGACAACTTCCAGACGAGAGACCTTCGGCATTCTCCATCGCACCGCGCAAGGCGCCATTCGCCGGCACTGAGCGCGACCAAGTGTCGATCAACTATCCTCTCCTCGGCGGTGTGAGAGGCGCGCGCTTACGACCTTCATGCAACGTCTTTGAAGCTTTGGCGCGTTTGGAATGCTGAACAACCAATTCGAATGGATGAACACCCAGTGCTTCGGCGATGCGATCAAGGATATCAATTGTTGGATTTTCCGATTGCCGCTCGAGGCGAGCCAAATAGGAGCAGTCAATCCCAGCCTCATGAGCCAGCTTCTGTTGCGAAATACCGCGATCCACGCGGATCCGACGCACATTTAGGGCCACAAGAGCACGAGCTTTCATGCGCCGATCATGTCTGCGCCCGGATATTTAAACCACTGGCTATAATCCAACTATTTGGGTCGACACACGATCCATCAGCACACCGCATGGTCGAGATATCGGAACGCTGGCAACGCGATCGAGCAAGTGCCCTAAAAGAGGTTAGACTCTCTATGGGGAACCTGTAGGAACGCTATAAAAAGCCCACAATCTCCGGTGATCCCTGCCAGCTTGAGCCGGGAGACTGCTATGCCATTCGACGCCGCGCCGAGCGATCCGACCCTGACCCCGTCTGACCGCGAGCACGCCGTTTTGGCGACCGCCGCCGTAACCGATGCGTTGGCGCGTGTGATCCAAAGCAATGGGGAACCGATCGAGATCGATTTTGATTTCGCGGAGCCCGACTGGCCGCCGATCACACATATTTCCAATGCAGTAGTCCCCGAAGGTCGCGCGATGCAGTTCGCGGCCTATCGGTGAGACGCCGGATGGGATGAAATTCAGAGATGGCTGGCCGGGTGGCTCGGGTGAAAATCTGCTCGTCGTCTTGCTCGTCGTTGCTCCATCCTCTCAGGAGTTAGAGCCTCCGGCAAACCTGGAGCAATTCACCCGCGTATGTCGTTCAATGCTCACTCATCGCTTTCAGTTTGCAGTTTCGGTAGATGCCATCGCGGAGCATCTGTGCGAAGGTCGTTTCGTCACATCAGCCGTGGATCATCGTTCGGTGAATCGTAAGTGGGTTGTCTCCGGGCTGATTGAGGCCATTGTCGATGGTGAACAGAGCCATATAACCGGCTTCTCTTGCCAATTGGATCATTCGGCCGTCGTAGTGCCCGGCCGGCCAGGCAAAGTACGGCACGGCTTGGCGACGCTGATCGCGTTGACACGCGCGTTGCACGTTGGGCGGCCGCAGAAAAATGAGGCCGCAATGGCTAGCGCCGCCGAGCCGGACGCCTCCACCGCCCCGAGCGCGCCAAGCTCCGGCGCTGAAGCCGATCGACCGGTGCGAAGGTTAACCGTTCCGTGTACACCGTGCTCCCAGTTATTTGACACTCTGTGCCTGCGTCTAGTGCCCACCGATCCTCTGCCACAGCCAACGCGCCACCGCGGCGGGCGAAAAAGCTCGCATTGCTGCCACTGGCGCGCAAATTGGCTTCGCGCATCGTCGGGATGTCGATCCGGCCAAGCAGCGGCTTCAGCGCCTCCTGCAACGCCGCATCATACGCGCGCCGCGGTGCCAGCAGCAGGACCGCATCATAGGGCGGAATCGCATGTTCGGGATCGGCCAGCGTCACCAGATCGTACTCCTTGATCCTTCCCTCGCTGGTATAGCCCGCGATGACGTCGACGTTGCCGTTCGCCACTGCCGCATACATGAAATCGGGCTGCATCTGTCGTTGCGTGCGGAATGACAGTCCGTAGGCCTTGTGTAGGGCGGTCCACTCGGGGCGCGAGAAGAACTCGTAGTCGCCCGCGATCGACAGCGGCGGCGCGTGCGCAGCCAGGTCGGCGATCGATTGAATACCGAGTGCATCGGCGGCGCTGCCGGGGCATCACCAGCGCATAGGCGTTCTCGAAACCGAGCGCGCCGAGCAGGGTGATGTCCTGCTTTGCCAGGATCTCCTTCAACTCGGCGAGCAATGTTTCGCGCGGCGGCATATCGGTGCGGGGAAACTGGTTGACCCACAGCGTGCCGGAGTAATCCACATAGACGTCGATGTTGTGTAAGCGGCAAGCTGAGCTTTCAATTACCCACATTTGACTCGGATTTGAGCGAGGCGCGGCGGGCGAAATCTTGAATCGGCAGAATCTGTTGTGATTCATTGTTGAGCACCTGATTCGGAAGTGGGGTGCTCGATGGGGTTGGTGAAGGAACGCGCGGAGACGCGTGCTCAGCGATTGACGACCGGTATCGCGACGTGGGTTGATCGAGAAGCTGCGGGATGCGAGTTTAAAGATGAGCGGCTTGGTCGCCGGTTCTGCAAATTGCTCGCACAAGTCGGGAGCGACATGGGTCAAAGCATCCCGTTGGTTTGTCAGGACTGGGCCAACACAAAGGCCGCCTATCGCTTCTTCTCCAACGAGCGGGTCAATGAGGCGGATATTCTTTGCGGTCATTTCGAGGCGACGCGCGGGCGCGTAGCGGCGACGGAGGGACCGATCCTCGTCCTCCATGACACGACGGAATTCAGCTTCAAGCGCGAGAAGCCGGATCTGATCGGCTTTACGGGCAAGACGGCAGGACGCACACAGTGCGGCATCCTGATGCATTCGAGTCTCGCCGTGACGACCGAGGGGCTTCCGCTCGGACTGTCGGCAATCAAGTTCTGGACCCGCAAGAAGTTCAAGGGGACGACGGCGCTGAAGCGAAAGATCAATCCGACACGGGTGCCGATCGAGCAGAAGGAGAGCATCCGCTGGCTCGAGAATTTACGGCAATCGACCGACCTTCTCGCTGCTCCTGGACGATGCGTTCATATTGGTGATCGCGAGAGCGACATCTATGAGCTGTTTTGCCTGGCCGAGGAGGTCGGAACGCATTTCCTGGTGCGAACCTGTGTTGATCGGCTTGCCGGGGACGGCAATCATACAATTGCCGACGAAATGGACGAGGTGACGATCAAGGGTCTACATCGGATCAAGGTCAAGGACGACAAAGGCGATCCCGACGACGCCGTTCTTGAGATCAGGTACCGCAAGATACGCGTCCTGCCGCCGATCGGCAAACAGACGAAATATCCCGCACTCACTCTGACCGTGATCCACGCTCAGGAGCGGGGAAGGCCGAAGCGGCGAAAGAAAATCGAGTGGAAGCTCCTCACCGATCTCCCGGTCCAATCGCGCAAGGACGCCATCAATAAGATCGAATGGTATGCCTTGAGGTGGAAGATCGAAGTCTTCCATAAGATCCTCAAATCTGGCTGCAAAGCAGAGGACTCAAAATTGCGAACTGCTGAGCGTCTGGTCAATCTGATCGCGGTCTTCTGCATTGTGAGTTGGCGCGTCTTCTGGATGACGATGCTCAATCGCTCCTCGCCCAATACCCTACCGCAAACCGCGCTGACAGATCCCGAAATCAGGCTTCTTGATCATTTGGTGAAAGACAGGGGTGGCGACTGCTCTCGACGAAGCACGCTCTCGCACTATGTCGTCAAGATCGCGCGGCTCGGAGGATATTTGGCCCGAGCCAACGATCCGCCTCCAGGAAATACCATGATCTGGCGCGGACTATCGCGGCTGACCGACATCGAACGGGGAGCTGCGATCGAGGCAAAAATTATGGGTAATTGAAAGGTCTCCTTGCCGCTTACGATGTTGTTGGCTGCGAGCGCCTGGAAAATCACGCTGGAGCCGAGGCCCTCGCGCGTCGAGGCCCGCAATCCCGCCGCCTGCAGCCGCTGCTCGATCAGTGCGGAGAGCACGTATTGCTCGGCAAATGTTTTGGCGCCGACGACGTAGGTCGAGGGCGCAGGCGCCATCGAAGGGATCAGCGTCGCCGCGACCAGTGCGGCGATCCCGCCGCTGCCGAGCATGGTACGGAGGCGCTTGCGCTCGCGCAATCCGCGCTCGATGTGCGTTAAAAGTTGATCGACCGCGAGCGCCAGCAGCGCTGAGGCGACGCAGCCGAACAGCACGAGCACCCAATTCTGGGTCTGCAATCCGGCGAAGATGTAATTGCCGAGGCTGGTCTGCCCGATCGGTGTCGATAATGTCGCGGTCCCGATCACCCACACGGCCGAGGTGCGGAAGCCGGCCATGATCACCGGCAGAGCCAACGGTAATTCCACCGTGAACAGCGATTGCCGCGGCGTCATACCGACCCCTTGCGCCGCCTCAAGCAACGCGGGATCGACGCCGTTCAGCCCGGTGATGGTGTTGCGCAGCACCGGCAGCATGGAATAGAGCGCCAGCGCCGGCATGGCTACACTTTCATCCGCGAATGGTCTGACGTGCTTGGCTTTCCTCCATCCACGGTACGCCGCCGTTTGACGATTCGTGACGAAGAGATGACGCGTCTGCGTCTGTCCTCGCCTTTCGTTTTGGTGGAAGGTGTCAATTTCGAGGACGGCACTCTGCGACGTCGTATCTGGAAGGCGGCGAAGCGGATTGCCGATGAAATCTGCGATCCATCGAACTCCGGAGCTTCCGCGGACGGCCGCGTGACGCAGGGTTCCTTCGTTCGAACTATTGAAGCCCTTGTCGAGACAGTCACGGTGATCGCCAGACTATTCAAAACAGACAAGGTCTTCATTATCGGCAGTCTGAGTATCCGAGAAGGACAAGGAGTTCGTGGAAAGCTATCACAAGGCGCGGTCATTTGATCGCGAGCTCGTTATCGAACGCATCAGGGCGACCAAACTGGAGGCCGAGCTTCAGGAGCGAGCTATAAGCTTCGTACGCGGCCTCCGGTCCTGGCCAGTCCCATCACCGGGCAAGAGAAGCACCCCCGGCTCGAATTTGTCGCGCTGTCGGGAACAATCTGCCAACGTGCCTCATCTCAGGGCTCGACCAAGTTGCCCCTTTGTCTGGTGTCGGACAGCTGCACGAACCGCTGTCAGCTCGATAGCTCCTGCCATCAGTTGCCGGACTTGACCTTCTTATGTCCAATCAATGGCTTAGATTGGAGATGCCATTGGCACGGCCGTTGCTCCTGTAATCCGGCAACACTGATTGACGCAGTGCACTAGATGTGTGAGACGACCGATGCGCTCCCTTGCTTGAGCTGCTCGCCTTGTTCCTAAGAGAGAAGGGCCACGCGTTCTCCGTTGCAACTGAGCGCGCGAAGAGATCATCCTCCTCGTCTCGCACAATCAGCGCATGAGTCAGTCGATCGGCTTCACCAACGATGGCGCGGAGCAGGCAGCATCGTTGCCGCCACCGCCAATTCCAATGGGACGCTCTGATGCCGGCTTGTGGTGGCGAGCAAGCCTGAAGGTGTGGAATGCATCTCAAACTCGGAGTCCTAGGAGAGAACGCCGAACCCTTGGGCCGCAACGCAAGACAGGCGTTTGGACCGGATGGGGGCTCCATCGGTCGCGGGAGCGGTTGCATCTGGCAGCTACCGGACCCAACCAATACGTTGTCGGGACACCACGCACTGATCGCATTCAATGACATCGGTTTCACGATCACCGATACAAGCACGAATGGCGTCCATATCAACACCGTAGACGTCCCGCTGGGACGCGGCAATACCGCACCGGTAACCGATGGCGACACGTTATACATGGCGAACTACATCATCTCAGTGATGATCGAGGATGATCCTGTCGAGGAACGTCAACGGCTCGGCCTGATGGAATCGAAAGGGGAGCGCCGGTGATTGGCCCGCGCCAGTTCTCCTATTCAGCAGTACAACGGGAGCCGCGGGCACCTCATCTGCCGTATTTGCTTGGAGATGAGACGCTCCGCAATGACACCGGCGATGTCGATCCCACACTTGCAGGCGATCTTTCCCCGCGACTGTCGAGTGCTGCCGCGACAGAGAGGGCCGGACAACAGGCGGGCAATGCGAGCGCACAAGCCACGTCACCGGCACATTCACCAACTGCATCAGATGCTGGATCGTCCGCGACAGAGACGAAAGTTGTCCGCGCGAACGAACGGTGCGACGCTTCATCGTTTGTTCAAGCGCGCGCCCAGCTCGCCGCAACGCTGGCCGGCGCGAACGTTGGCGAACTCATGAGCGAAATCAGGCAGGCCGAGCAGCGAACAGCACAGTGGACGACACCGAACGGACCTCGACCCGACACTGTCGATGGCGACCGCATTCTGAGCGACGTGGTCGGATCGTCGTACCTACAACTCCAGCGTTTCCAAGATCATGCGGGTCATTGCCGGCCGTTGCTGGACGTTGATCAGACCGGCATCGCGCATGTGCGTGATTCGCGTCTTCGCCCGGAATATACGCGGCGACAATTTCTCGCGCGCATGGCTGCGGGGCACACGCGAGGCAATAGGGTTTCTCCTTTCGTGTCACTATGCGCTAATGCCTCTCGGCTGCTCGCGTCGCCGGATCCGACCGCACGCGAAATCACAAGAAGCGCGAGGAGATTGTGCACCTATACGGTACCTAGAGCCATGGTCTGGACGCCCGAAGGTATCATCAGCGTACTTGTCCAGGGGGACTGCGACGATCTTCGCTATGACGCTGCCGATATAGAGTGGTTGAGCGGAACACCAACCCGGGAGTCCGAGGTGCTGTTTCTGGGCGGAAATCTCGATGAGTATCAGACCGCCAGCGGACCGAATCCACACAGAATTCCAGAGCCACGAGGATCAATCTAATGTAGACGATCAAGTTTCTCTCATTTCTTCTTTGCGTGTGCAATGCGTTAAGAGCGTGAGTTCGGCACGCGCAAGTCGGCGTGTCTCCGGTCACGTGAAGTGCGCTGTGGGACACTCGGCGGCATCGCTTCTGTCCGTTGCCGATCCCTCTCAATGCTTCCGCGATGGCTATGGTTTTATCGGAGTTCATGTTTGGGATGATGCTGTCGAGCGCAATCGGGGCAGCGCCATGTTGGCGGCCCCTTGACAAAGGATGCGTCCCGCAGGCGCACTAATATGTGTGCGTCAAGTGACGGCCGGTTGCCGCGCTTCAAGTCTCAACTCTGCGGCTGGAGAAATGCGGGCGCAAAGCGGAGCGTTTGGTCGTGCGGTCTCTGCATATTCTGATAAAGTCTGGAGCACAGCCGATCTGCCGCAACCGGCGACTTATCGACTGTTGGTCCTGCATCACCAACCTAATTGACGGACTTTGAGGTGCGAATTGAGATTGACTAACCTTCACGCTGTTCGGCACCAACCCGGCGGATCGTTCATGGACTGCCGACGCCTAAATGAGATGACCGCGTTACACGAAGTTGATCATTCGCTTGCTTCTCTACGTTCCCGGGCTTGGCGGATCGTTGGCAGACAGGCCGAGTCCCCAGACATCCTCAGTGGGTTTCGCCAAGCAGGCTATTCACTAGCTGCCCTTCGCTCCCAGATCTGGCAAATCGTCGGCGGAAAGCCCGAGGCCCCGAGTTCGATGACTGCGCGTGATGGAGAGGGGCATTCACTTGCTGCGCTCCACACTCGGAGTGTGGAGACTGCTGCTGGGAGGAACTCTGCGCTGCGGCAGGTCACGAAGGGAACGAACAATGAAGACGGAGCGAAGGGCGGAAGGGGAGACGAGCCAAACTTTGCGCGCGCAGCGAAATACGGATTGTATCTCGTGGGCGCGAGCTACGCCTATAACGAGGTCGCAAACAACTTCTTCCTCTCTACCACATCACTGCACGACGGGAAGAAGGGCTTCACCAGTAACGAGCGGCTCAGATTGGCTCAGGCGAAAGCAAGGGACTACTACGCATCGTATCACGCTGCCGACCCTGACACTCGCGGCCTCCATGGGCGTCCCCTCAATCCAATCCATATCTGCGGTAACAACCTCTTTGTAACGATGATCGACTACCGGGCGGCGACGTATGTACACGTTGGTCGCCAGGTAGATTCCACCGAGGCGCGTAGCTCGCTTGTGCTGAGCTTGAGCTGTATGAAGGGCCATCTCGTAAAGTCCGAATGCGTGGCCAAGTACAGGCCACCCAAGGTGCCGAAGGATCCGGATCTGACGAACAGCCCGCTGTACGACAGAAAGAACAAATACGCATTGACGGGCGTGCTCAACGAGGAAACTGGTGCTTACGGTTATACCTCGAGGTCGATCACTCAGCCTTTCGTGAACAAGGGCGTTCAGCACTTCCGCGATACCACCCTCCGGAGCGAGAAGGGACTAACTTTCAGGCAATGCATCGAGAGGCTCGAGGCGCTGCTCGACAAGGGGTGCGGTCTCGGAGAGGAGGCCCAGTTTGCCGCTGGCCAAGCCATCCTGAACTTCAGGCAGGTCTACGCCGCGGACGAGCATTGGGGACACGCTGAGAACGTCGTGATGCAGACCTTGTCCGAGCACGGCTGGCTGTCACGGTCGGAAACCGACAGGCTCGATGCGACGCTTATGTTCGAGGATCCAAATAAGAATCCGCTCAAACGCAACAGAAGCTGGGTTGGGCCGAAACTACACCAACTCGACGTCTCGCTTCAGGGGAGGCGATCGGGGCATGATGCCGCGAAGGGCGAGGAGTTGAAGCACCCGGAGATCGCTGGCATGAAAAATCTGCCCATCGCGCACGTCAAATTGAACGAGCAGGGTAATGGGTTTGAGGACTGTTCTGGGTTGGGCGATTCGTTCACATGCGCCAATGCCGTCGCCTGCATCAATCACGCGCGCTTGATGAGTGGGCAGCCACGCCTCTCAAGAGAAGAGGTTATAGTTATCGTCGCGTGTCTTAACGCCGTATACGACGATACGACGTCAATAAGACATACGCTCCACGAGGTGGCACGCGGCTGCTTCGCCGGAGCTGGTTACACCATCGAAGACGCGGATGAGTTCTACGAGGGAGTATGTCGAAAGGCCGCGCAAGAGTATTACGGCGGCAGATATCTCTCGAAGCAGAGTTGACGACGTAAGCGGGCGTGCATTGACGAGGTACGATCTTGCGGCAGTCTGGTGCACGATCTGGTCGAGCCGTTTGTCTATCGCAGTGCTCCGCCGATCAGACTCGTCCGGAGAAGGAAGCCTCAATCGCAGCTTAAACCAACCAGTGACTTGGACTTGCCGCGATGCTGTGGGAGCGCGCCGCTCAGTCAATCGGTCACGTACGCAGCAGAGTCTCGAGGCGGCGCCGGCCTTCGTCGATCGCACCGGAGCAACAGCCGAACCGTTTCTGCACGACGACCTCGAATGAAGGGTACCACAGTGGTTTTCCGAAAGCCCTGGATCCAATACCAACCGCGCGGTACGAACACCACGCCGGGAACGCCGGAGTGCTCCGGCGATGTGGACGGCGAAGCTGTCGGGCCCAACAATGGCGTCAATTCGCGATGGTGCGGCATCAGTGTAAGCGCTATTTTTGACGCACCTGTGCAGTTGAGTGTCCAGATGGGATCAGGTGTCCACCATGAACAAGGTGGACACCATCGATGATCACTCCAGAGGAACCTTTTAAGCTTGAGACGCTCGGTGTGTTGCGGAATGGCCGGCGTCGCTATGACCCGGCCAGCAAACAACAGCTGGTCGAAGCCTGTCTGCGGCCTGGCGTGTCGCTGGCGGGGCTGGCGTTACAACACGGCGTGAACGCGAACCTGCTGCGCAAGTGGGTGGCCAAGCGACAACTTCAGAGCGGCAATGGCCCGGCGGAGGCGCGGGCGCCGATTGCGCCGGCGTTTATTCCGGTTAGCGCGCCGTCGACGTCGCCAACTCGATCTGCTGGCGCGATCGCGGTTTGCGCGACGGAGCGATCCTGTGCCGGGCGGCTGACGGCATCGATGCCCAACGGAGTGACGCTTTCGCTGGAAGGCGGCGACGCTCAGTTGCTGTCGGCGGTGATTGAAGCGCTGGGGCGTTGCGATGTTCCGACTGGCGTCTGATCTTCGGGTCTACCTTCACCGCGAGCCGATTGACTTCCGGGCGGGCATCAACAGCCTGGGGATCGCGGTCGAGCAGTCGATGGGGCTGAATCCGTTCCAGCGCGCGGTGTTCGGGTTCTGCAATCGCCGGCGCGACCGGATCAAGCTGCTGATTTATGATCGGTCGGGATTTTGGATGCTGCTGAAGCGGCTGGAGGCGGACAGATTCCACTGGCCCGGAAGCCAGGAGGCGGTGCTGACGCTGACGACGGAGGAGCTGCACTGGCTGCTTGACGGCATCAACATCGCGGCGGTGCGTCGCCATCCGGTGCGGCAATATCAGAGCGTGGGCTGACAGTGTTCGATGCGGCGGCGGATGACGCCGCCAACTACATGGAACCCGATTGACGCGGCGGCACGACTTCGATTCAAGACTACGATGAGTCGCAAGCCCACAACGCACGAGCTGGAAGCACTGATCGCGGCGAGCGCGGCCGAGATCGCTGCGCTGAGGGCCGAGAACGAGAAACTCGCGCACCGCGTCCTGCATCTTGAGGAGCAGTTGCGTCTGGAGCGCCTGCACCGCTATGCACCGAAGAGCGAAAAGCTCACGGAGCGCATCTTCAACGAAGCCGAGCAGGCCGCCGCTGAAAGCCGGGACGACGCCGATGTAGAGGCGGTCGCCGTGCCGGACACGGGATTGCCGGAGGCTTTAATGCCGGCGCCGAAGAAACGCGGCCGCAAGCCGCTGCCTGAAGATCTGCCGCGCCAGCGCGTCGAACATGATCTGGGTGAGGATCAGAAGGACTGTTCGTGCTGCGGCCATATGATGCATCGGATGGGCGAGACCGTCACCGAGCAGTTGCACATCGAGGTGAAGGCGTCGGTCCTGCAACATGTGCGGTTCAAATATGCCTGCCGTCACTGCGAGCGCACCGCGCTGAACACCCCGATTGTGACCGCGCCGATGCCGGCGCAGCCGTTGCCGGGCAGCGTCGCCACGCCATCGACGCTGGCGCTGGTGCTCGCCAGCAAATACGTCGACGGCACGCCGCTGTATCGTGTGGCGGACGCACTGGGGCGCGCCAACGTCAGCATCAGCCGCGGGACGCTGGGCAACTGGGTGATCCGGTCGAGCGAGTTGCAGCTGCAGCGGGTCTATGACGCGCTACAGCAAAAGCTCAGGGCGCAGCCCCTGGTCCACGGTGACGAAACCTGGGTCCAGGTTCTGAAGGAGGACGGCCGGGACGCACAGGCCAAATCCTTCATGTGGGCCTATCGCAGCGGCCAGGACTGCGCGCAGCCGGTCGTGCTGTTCGACTATCAGCCCGGTCGCGGCCAAAAACATCCGCAGGCCTTCCTGGCCGGCTATAGCGGCTTGTTGATGAGCGACGGCTACGACGCCTGGTGCACGCTGACAGGCGCGACGCATCTCGGCTGTATGGCGCATGGGCGCAGGAAATTTACCGACGCGCTCAAGGCCAGGAAAAAGCCTGGCGGTCCGCCATTGCAGGCGCTCAAGTTCTTCGAGGCGTTGTATGAGGTCGAGAGGGTGGCGCGCCAGACTCCGCCCGAAGGCGAAACGCGCGTCGAATATACCTTGCGGCTGCGCCAGCAGCATAGCCTGCCGGTATTGTGAGCGTCACGAGAGGATCACCGGTGCCCGGGCTTGACTTGCGCGGAATGCTCTGGATAGCGCGGTCGGGATGATTGACGCCGCCGGCGCGCGGTGATGGGTTGATCTCGGTTCGGAGCGGGCAACGGGGATCAGAATGACCAGCGAGTCGCAGCTGCGCGAGAGGCTTCGGAAGATCGAGGCGTTGTTCGTGGGTGCCGGAACTGCTGGTGAGCGCCTTGCAGCGGAAGCCGCGCTGCAGCGGGTACGAGCCCGGGTCGAGGAACTCGCTCGCCACGATCCACCGATCGAACAGCAATTCTCACTTCCCGACCAGTGGTCTCGGCACCTGTTCTTGGCGCTTTGCCGTCGCTGCGGGCTGCGGCCGTTTCGTTATCACCGCCAGCGACGCAACACGGTGATGATCCGTGCGTCACGGGGCTTCGTCGACAAAGTGCTGCTGCCGGAGTTCACCGAGCTTGAGAGGGCGCTGCAAGTCTATCTGCACGAGGTGACGCTGCGCGTGATCCGCGAGGAGATCTATGACGACACCAGCGATGCGCAGGAAGTGCCAGATGCTCTGCCGTCGAACTGATCAGGCGGCGAGCTTTGCCGGCGAACTGTCGCGCGCGACTTTCCAATTCCACGGCAACAGCATGTGCAGCTGATTGATCTTTGTACGTCCAGAGACGACGCGCTCGAGAACATCGGTCAGATAGTGCCGCGGGTCGATGTCTTGCAGCTTTGCCGAGTTGATGAGCGACGCGAGAATGGCCCACGTCTCGGCGCCGCCTTCGCTGCCAGCGAACAAATAGTTCTTCTTTCCAAGCCCTATCGGCTTGATGCTGCGCTCGACCGTATTGTTGTCTATTTCAATGCGTCCGTCGTCGATGAAGCGCGTCAGGCCGTCCCAATGGTTGAGGGTGTAGCGGATGGCTTTGCCCAGACCGGACTTCTTCGAGACTTCCAGCAGCCGCGCCTCAAGCCAGGGTTTGAAGTCCTCGATCAACGGCCTGGTGTCGGTTTGCCGCATAGCAGCCCGACGCGCCGCCGGCAGACCGCGGATGCGATCCTCGGTGGCGTAGAACATCGCGATCCGTTGTAGCGCTTCCGCGGCAATCGGCGACTTGGTCGCGACGTGAACGTCCCAGAACTTCCGCCGCGCATGCGCGAAGCAGAACGCCAGTTGTACCAGACGGCCGCCGTTCTTGATCAGGCCCTTGTAGACGGCATAGCCGTCGACCTGCAGGATGCCGTGGTAGTCCCCGAGCAGCTGCTTGGCGCGGATCGCCTTGCGATCCTCGGCAAACATGTAGACCACCGCCGGCGGCGCCGGGCCACCCCACGGACGGTCATCGGTGGCGATCGCCCAGAACTGGCAGACTTTGGTCCGGCCACGGCCGGGATCGAGAACCGGCAGCGGCGTCTCGTCGGCAAACAGCCGCGGGTAGGACATCACTGTGTCGCGCAACAGCGTGTGAAGCGGCTTCAGCCACCAGGCGGCGCGCCCCATCCACGAGGCCAGCGTCTGCCGGTCGAGCGTGATGCCTTGCGCAGCGAACATCTGTTCCTGCCGATACAGCGGCAGCTGGTAGCCGTATTTCATCACCGCGATGTGGGCCAGCAAGGCTTCCGTCACCATCCCGCCGTCGATCGCCTGGGCTGGCGCGGGTGCCTGCAGCACAGCCTGGCGGCATCCCCGGCAGCCGTACCGCGGACGCACAATGCGCTTGACCCGGTACTGCATCGGAATGACGTCGAAGGCCTCCTTGACGGTTTCCCCGATCTTGTGCAGCCGCTCGCCCCAGCAGGGGCAGATGTGGCTCTCGATATCGATCACGACGTCGATGCGCGGCAAATGCTCCGGAAGCTTCCCCCGGTTGCGTCGCGCCGGTCGCTTTCCACGGCCCTCCGCTCCGTCAGGCAGCCCGCCTCCGGTCACGTCGTCGTTGGCGGCGGCACCAGCCGCCTGTGCCCTGATGGTGAAGAGAGACAGCTGTCCGATATCCAGTGTCTCGGAGCGCGGACCGAAGATCGTGCGCTTGTACTGGGACAGGATCATCAGGAGCTTGTCGTTCTCCTGGATCGCAGCGTCGCGTTGGGCGATCGCTGCATCACGCTCGGTCGCCAGCGTGCTGCGTTCCTCCGACAACGCCGCAAGCCGTGACGATAGCGCCATCACGGTTTGTCGGAGCAATGCTGGATCGGAAGGCAAATCACTCATGCAGAGTAATTCTACAACAACTCCGCATGAGTGACGAACGACTCTTGATAAATGATCAACCAGCTCGTACCGGCTGATCCACAACTCGCATCGGCACACGCTTCCAGTCCGATCCATCGAGCAGCACCGAGAGCTGAGCATGAGATAGCGACATGACACCTTGCTTGATCGGCGGCCAGGTGAACTGCCCCTCGATTCTTTTGTAGTAAAGGACAAGGCCGCTTCCATCCCAGGTCAGGATCTTCACGCGATCTCGGCGCTTGGAGCGGAAGACATAAAATCCGCCGTCGAACGGATCGGCTCCAAAGGCCTCGCTCACCAGCATCGCCAGCGGTCCATGCCGCGGCGGAAATCGACCGGCTGCGTCGCAATCCAGATCGACAACCCAGCTCGAAGCCCGATCATCGACCAACCGTCCCGACTGCCGCCAGCACCTCGCACAGTGCCCGCCGGTCGACTCCCCTGACATGGATGCGAACCGCGCCGACCTCGATCTCGATCGCCGCCTGCTCCTCACTCGGCAATTGGCCCCCGCAGCCGGTGATCGCGACCGGCACAAAGCCAGGTGGCATGCCTCTGTCCCCGCGCTCCGCGACCTGCGCCCGCGTGGCCTGGCGACGCCAGAGAAACAACAGACTTGGACTGATGTCGTGTCGCCGCGCCACCGCGGACACGCTTGCACCCGGCGCAAAACTCTCCGCGACAATCGCCGCCTTCGCATCCGTCGACCAGCGCCGACGCCGGCCCGTCCCGGTGATGATCTCGACACGCTGCAGCGTGTCGGCGCCGTGTTCGAGGATAGCCGTATGCCTATCCTTATCGCTATCCTTACGACTATCCTTCGACATTGTGACCTCGCGACAAACCATTCCGCGATATCTTCCTAGCCGACCAGATCAGCCCTCAACGCGTGGTCCCTGCATGACGCTCACCCGGTATTGGCCGCCTTCAGAACGTGGCTCGACGACCAAGCGCCGAAGGTCCTCCCCGAAAGCTTAACCGGCAAGGCGATCGCCTATGCGCGCAACCAATGGGACTATCTGACCCGCTACACCAGTGACGGTCTCGCACCGATCGATAACAATGTTCTCGAGCGCGACATCAGGCCGTTTGTCACCGGAAGAGAAAGTTGGCTGTTCAGCGACACCGTTGCCGGCGCCAGGGCAAGCGCCGTGATCTACAGTTTGGTGCTGACATGCCGGGCCTGCGGCGTCGATCCCTATGCATGGCTAACGTCACGCGCTCACTGAATTGCCCCAGCGTGCGCCCGACGCCGATATCGAAGATCTGTTGCCGTTCAACTGCACCGCTCAAAAACACCTGCCAGCTGAGAACAGCGGCTGACGGTCGAACGCTCAGGATCAATCAAGCCGTTCCGATGATCCCGCTGGGGCCCGCCGTCACACGACGCCGCGGCCTCCCGCGCGCGCAGTGCGGAAAAATAACTTTCAATTACCCATAATTGTTGCCTCGATTGCGGCTCCCAGTTCGATGTCGGTCAGCCGCGATAGCCCGCGCCAGATCACGGTATTTCCTGGAGGCGGATCGTTGGCTCGGGCCAAGTATCCTCCGAGCCGCGCGATCTTGACCACATAGTGCGAGAGCGTGCTTCGTCGAGAGCAATCGCCACCCCTGTCTTTCACAAAATGATCAAGAAGCCTGATTTCGGGATCTGTCAGCGCGGTTTGCGGTAGGGCATTCGGTGAGGAGCGATTGAGCATCGTCATCCAGAAGACGCGCCAACTCACAATGCAGAAGACCGCGATCAGATTGACCAGACGCTCAGCGGTTCGCAATTTTGAGTCCTCCGCTTTGCAGCCCGATTTGAGGATCTTATGGAAGACTTCGATCTTCCACCTCAATGCGTACCATTCGATCTTCTCGATGGCGTCCTTGCGCGATTGGACCGGAAGATCAGTGAGGAGCTTCCACTCGATCTTCTTTCGCCGCTTCCGCCTTCCCCGCTCCTGAGCGTGGATCACGGTCAGAGTGAGTGCGGGATATTTCGTCTGTTTGCCGATCGGCGGCAGGACGCGTATCTTGCGATACCTGATCTCAAGAACGGGTCGTCGGGATCGCCTCTGTCGTCCTTGACCTTGATCCGATGTAGACCCTTGATCGTAACCTCGTCCATTTCGTCGGCAATTGTATGATTGCCGTCCCCGGCAAGCCTATCAACACAGGTTCGCACCAGGAAATGCGTTCCGACCTCCTCGGCCAGACAAAACAGTTCATAGATGTCGCTCTCGCGATCACCAATATGAACGCATCGTCCAGGGGCTGCGAGAAGGTCGGTGGATTGCCGCAAATTCTCGAGCCAGCGGATGCTCTCCTTCTGCTCGATCGGCCCCCGTGTCGGATTGATCTTTCGCTTCAGTGCCGTCGTCCCCTTGAACTTCTTGCGGGTCCAGAACTTGATTGCCGACAGTCCGAGCGGAAGCCCCTCGGTCGTCACGGCGAGACTCGAATGCATCAGGATGCCGCACTGTGTGCGTCCTGCCGTCTTGCCCGTAAAGCCGATCAGATCCGGCTTCTCGCGCTTGAAGCTAAACTCCGTCGTGTCATGGAGGACGAGGATCGGTCCCTCCGTCGCCGCTACGCGCCCGCGCGTCGCCTCGAAATGACCGCAAAGAATATCCGCCTCATTGACCCGCTCGTTGGAGAAGAAGCGATAGGCGGCCTTCGTGTTGGCCCAGTCCTGACAAACCAACGGGATGCTTTGACCCATGTCGCTCCCGACTTGTGCGAGCAATTTGCAGAACCGGCGACCAAGCCGCTCATCCTTAAACTCGCATCCCGCAGCTTCTCGATCAACCCACGTCTCGATACCGGTCGTCAATCGCTGAGCACGCGTCTCCGCGCGTTCCTTCACCAACCCCATCGAGCACCCCACTTCCGAATCAGGTGCTCAACAATGAATCACAACAGATTCTGCCGATTCAAGATTTCGCCCGCCGCGCCTCGCTCAAGTCCGAGTCAAATGTGGGTAATTGAAAGGAAAAATAAGCGCTTACGCATCAGTTGGACGTCTGCCGCCGGCCATGGCGTGTGCAGGATGCGCAGGAGTGAGATAACTATGCCACCGCCCGGAGGCATCGCGAGGCCACCGGCGTTCTTCTCCTTGATATTGTGATGGTCCCGCAGGAGATGAGAGGCGCGTCGATTGGCTTGCTGCAGGAGTGCAGGCGCGGGGACGATCTCCTGGTCTCGGCGCGCGCACGGGTTGCGTTTATCTCAGGCGGAAAAGCACAGCGCATCCTGAAGGCCTTGAGGCTTGCCATGGAAGAGAACAGGTCAGTCTGCCTTTCGTTCACGCTTTAACGCTCCGCACCCCGATGAAATCATTACGTTGGCGTTCTGCTGCAACATCGTCAAGTCGGAGTTTGCGGACTACGCATCGGATGGTCTCGCCTCCTACGGCCACAGTGCCGTCAACGCTTGAGCCCTGTAGCTAGGCTGGGCAAGGCCTTCGGCAAGGGCAGCTAGGCGCCGCTGGAGGTCGCGTGAGAGTCCTCCCATGCCTGTGCCGAGACGTCGCAGGGCCAAGACGCGATGCTCAGGATCGTTAAATCCCTCCGCCAGGGCAACAAGGCGCTCCTGAACTGCGGGCGCAACTCCCGCCAGGCTCCCCCCGAGGCTCTGCAAAGCCGAAACACGATGCTCAGGGTTGTCCAGCGCCTCGGTGAGGGCGACGAGGCGCGTCTGCAGCTCGGGCGCAAACTCCGCCAGGCGCTCTCCGAGCCCTTCCAAGGCCGCGACACGATGCCCGGGGTTGTCCAACACCTCGGCAAGGCCGACGAGGCGCTCCTGGAGCGGAACGGCTAGCCGGCCTACACGCGCCCTTAGGGCCCATAGCGCCGAGATGCGATCCACGGGCTGAGCCAACCGCTCGGCGAGGGCAACGAGGCGCAGCTGGAAGGCGGGCGGGAGCCCTCCCACATGCATTCCAAGAGCCCATATGGCCGAGACGCGATGCTCGGGCTCGTTAAGCCGCTCCGCGAGGGCGAGCAGGCGCCCCTGGAGCGCAGGCGCGAGCCCTTCCACACCCACTCCGAGGCTTCGCAGGGCCAAGACACGATGCGCGGGCTCGTCGAGCTGCTCGGCGAGGGTAACGAGGCGCCCTTGCAGCGGGGGTGCAATTCCTCCTACGCGCACGCCAAGAGACTCCAAGGCTCGAGCGCGATGCCTGGACTCGTTTAGCCCTTCGGCGAGGGCGATGAGGCGCCTTTGGAGTGCGGGCGCCAAGTCTGCCACGCGCACTCCGAGGCCCTCCACGGCAGAGGCCCGATGCTCGGGGTCGTGAAGTCCTTCGGCGAGAGTGATGAGGCGTTCCTGGAGCGCGGGCGCCAGCTCTCCGACGCCCGCGAGGCTCTCCAGAGCTTGGGCGCGATGCTCGGGGTCGTCAAGTCCCTCGGTGAGGACGACGAGGCGCTCTTGGAGCGCGGGCGCAAACTCTCCCACATGCGCTCCGATACCCTCCATAGCTTGAGCGCGATGATCGGGGTCGTTAAGCTGCTCGGCGAGGACAACGAGGCGCTCTTGGATGGCGGGCGAAAGCCTTGCCGCGCCCCCTCCGATCGCCCATAAGGCCGACACGCGATGCTCGGGGTCGTTAAGCCCCTCGGCGAGGACAACGAGGCGCTCGTGCAGCGTAGGCGCAAAGTCTCCGATGTGCTCCCCGAGGCCCTCGATGCCGGAGACGCGATGCTCGGGGTCGTCAAGTCCCTCGGCAAGGGTAACAAGGCGCTCCTGCTGCGCGTGCGTAAGCTGTCCTGCGCGCGCTGCGAGGGCCGCGATGACGGAGACGCGATGCTCGGGGTTGTCAAGTCCCTCGGCAAGGACGAAGAGGCGCGTTTGGAACGCGGGCGAAAGCCTTGCCACCTGCGCTCCGAGGCCCAACACGGCCGAGACGCGATGCTCGGGGGCGTTCAGCCCCTCGGCGAGGGCAACGAGGCGTCCTTGGAGCGTCGGCACAAGCTCTCCCATGCGTTCGCCGAGGCCTTCTATGACGGAGACGCGTTGCTCGGGGTCGTTAAGCCCTTCGGCGAGCGCAACGAGGTGCTCCTGCTGCCCTCTGGTCAGGCAATTGAAGTTGGGCGCGAGCGTAGGGATCGCACCGGAATTTATCAGCGCACCAAAGCGATCCGCGATGCCCGGGCGAGGCGCCGTCACCCTGTCCCAGACGGACTGAACCCGGATAGCTCTCTGGCGCGTTTCGTGAAGCTCCGCAGATAGCTGGGCGGCATCACGCAGTTGGCGACTTGTCTGCGACGTCATCAACAGATCGATCGGGCTGAGCTGTTCAGCAATTATACCGAGTACATCCAGCGTCAGATGAGGGCCGTACCCTTCGATAGGCAGTGCACCAGCATTCGATCCTTGAGGGTTCGAGCGTGTCTGCTCCACGACAGAACGGGACGGGCCGCTTCCATCGAGGTTAATCGCCGGCCCAGCGGGAGAATCGCTCGCACCATCAGCTTCGTCGCTGTCATATCCTACCATTGGCGCCTTGCCGCGTTCGTCAATACCCCTCATGATTCACCTCCTACAAAGCGGCGAAATGGATGAGTTCTTCCTATTGCTCCACAGCCATCATCATCCGGGCTGCCGCCGACAAAGGCACGCAAGCCGCCATTCTCAACGATCGCTGTTTGGCCGCTGAAGTACCCAGTCGACAAACATCTCTCCGCGCAGCGTCACCTCGTCGAATACAAGTGTAGGCAAACGGAAGTCGTTTCGTCGCGCGATAACCCGCAACGAAGTGCTTCCGCGAGCATCCCGGTACCGTCACCGTCACCGCTACTGCTATGGCCAATAAATGTCCAAGCGACCGCGAAGAGCATCGATTATTCCGGCTTAAGCTGACAGTCAGGGGATGAACGGGTCTCCAAAAGAGACCATTCGCGTCGACGTGCATCTTGGTGGCAAGACGTCGAGGCCGATGGAGCCGTCGCGTTGGGCGGCACCCATTTCTTTTCCCGCGTACATGAAGATAGACGCGCACCATCTCGAGAACAAATAGATGTTCGTTATGAAGCAATATCTCGTGCCTATGGCTGCTACGAGAACCGCAGATCCGTCGCACCGGCAGCATGTTTCGGGCATTTGAAGACTGCGATCAACCATCAACCTGAAGTCAGGAGCGATGGATCGTTCTCAGCCGCTAGGTTTCCGAGCGCCCGCAGAACCGTCGCGAGAGGTACAATCAGGTGCGATGGAATATACTCATCCACTAGGCCGTCCTTCAGGAGCGCGCGCGCCAGCGGAATGTTTCGCATCACCGGCACCCCCGCAGCGACCGCGGCATCAATCATTTGCTGCGCCAAGAGATCGGTCCCCATGGCATCGATCATGGGCAGGGGGGTACGTTGCCGATCGTAGTAGATCGCCACTGCAATATGTGTGGGATTGGTGATCAACACGGTCGCTCTACGCGACTGCTCAATCGCGTCCTTGGCTAACAGTTGCGAATGGAGGCTCCTGCGTCGGTTCTTGATCAGAGGGTCGCCCTCATTTTCCTTAGCTTCTCGTTTCACTTCGTCCCGCGACATCAAATTATTGTTCGTGAACTGCCATCGTTGGAACGCAAAGTCCGCAATTGCCACCACAAGGTAGCTGGCTCCCACATAACTAGCGATCCCGAGCAGCAGGTTACCCGTCACGGCACTTAGGCACGATAGGCCACAGCTCGGCGTCCACACGAGCGCATGCACACCTTGGCGCAGCACAAGCATTATGACGAGGCCGAGTATCAGCACCTTCACGATCGCCTTACCCAGATCGATGAGATTCTGCAGCGAGACTATCCTTCTGACGTTCTCACCGGGGTTCAGCTTTTTCAGCGACGGCGTGACAGCCTGGGGAGAGAAAATCGCCCCGTTCTGCAGGTTAGCGCCAACGCCGATGACCAGAACGACGCCGAGGAAAGGTGCGACCATACTTTGTACTTCACCGAAATAAAACTCGAGTAGCTGTCGGCTGACAATTAGGAAGTCCTCTTCAAGAAATGGTACGGGCAACAGGATCGATGCCTTAAGTCGGTCTACCAGGCCAGGCAAAGAGGCGAAGAACAGCGCGAAGAACCCAAGGGTCACCGCCGCCGACACGACTTCCTTACTGTGCGGAACCTGTCCTTTCTTCCGCAAGTCCCGCAGCCTCGTGGGGGTCGGCTTTTCGGTCTTTCTACCAGTCACGGCAGTCACCTGGCGATGCGATTGAGGATCAGAACAGACGGCGGCATATGCTTGTCGGCATTGGCCAAAATGATCGTGAGCGAGAGAAGCAGCAGCAGAAGGCCGACTGCGCTCTTGACCGACATAGCGAGAAAGAAGACCTCCAGTTGCGGCGCGAACTGGCTGATCAGTGCCAAGCCCAATTCGCTGAGAAACATCGCAACGATGGCTGGACCAGCGAGAAGCAACGTCAGAAGCATCACGAGGTCTGCAAGATCCAACACACTGGTGACGAAGGTCGGACCGAATGCGGGATGAAAGCTCCACAGCGGCCAGATGTCATGGGAGCGATAGAGCGCTTCTAATAGTTTGGAAAAGCCGCCGCTGACGAACAGCCATGTCGCGTAAAGCTGAGCTAGGAAGGTCCCAAGCGGCGAGTCCAGATTGACGCTTGCCGGACCCAAGAGGCTTGTCATCGTGGCCCCCCTCTGGTGGTCAATGAACGAGCCCGCGGTTTCCACACCCCACATAGTCGCGGCAACTGGCATGCCTAGGAGGCACCCGAGCAAGAGTTCCTTGAGCCCCAGGCCCAGGATCGGCACCAGACGTGTGATGTCGAGATCCGCAGGCCTCGTTGCCCAAGCAAATCCCATTACCGGGAGCGCTAATGCCATGATCACGCCGTTGCGCGCCGGCCCCGTCACCATGCCGCGTCCCAGAAAGGGCATGACCAGTACTATCCCTGACACGCGTGCCATCGCAAGCGCAAGGACAACAAGGAACGTGTGCAGGTCGGCTGGGTCAAGTGGTGACATGGAATGGATTACTCTAGCGCTTGGACAGCCAGCCGGCGGCGGTCGCTGTTGTTGCGTGCCGCTCGGCGAAGAGACAAATTTGGCAAGTCCCTGGGGCCTCAGAATTATATCCCGGCGATCTGGTCAAAGATATTCACCGTATACCGGCTAAGTTCACCAAACCAATTCGCGGTGGCGGCCAGTATCAGGCTCACGCATATCAGCTTCACGGCGAAAGAGAGTGTCTGCTCCTGAACTTGGGTCAGGGCTTGCACAACACTGACGATCAGTCCGACGGCCGTAGCGACGAGGACTGTGGGCATCGACAGGACAAGTGTCAGTTTGAGCGCGCCAATGGCAATGTTGGTGAGTGTGGCGGTATTCATGGTGCTGCTCCCGCGTAGGAGAAGATGAGGCCATGAATGAGGCGCTGCCACCCGTTCACGGCAACGAACAAGAACAGCTTGAATGGCAAGGATATGGTCATTGGCGAAACCATCACCATGCCCATTGCCAGAAGGATGTTCGAAACGACGAGATCGATGACGATAAACGGCAGAAACAATAAGAAGCCGATCTTGAACGCGTCTTCCAGTTCGGATGTGATGAAGGCCGGAATCAAAATCATAAGTTCGCTGCCAGTCATGGCGGCGGCGTCCTCCTTGCTCCACAGTCCCCGAGCCGCATTGACGAAGAATTGCCGTTCCAGTTGCGACGTGTTCCTCAGGAGAAAGTTGCGAACTGGCTCAGCAGCCAGCGTTATGGTTGTCCCTAGTTCGCGGATATCTTGGGATGCGATTGGTTTGTCGCGCACGGCTTCATACGCACCTTTGGCCACTGGCTGCATGATGTAGACCGACAGCAGGATGGCGATCGCATTCAGCGCCATGTTCGGCGGAATGTTCTGAACGCCGAGAGCATTGCGAATGAGCCCAAAGACGACGACGAGCTTCACGTAAGAGGTGACGGTAATCGCAACGAAGGGGACGATCGCGATGCAGGCAATTAGGACGATCAGCGTCGCGGGATCGGGCAGCGCCGTCATCGTTCTGCTCGTGCCAATCGCAAGTCGAGCACGCGCACACCTGTTCGCTCGGCGATGCGCACCAGTTCACCGGTTGCGACGACTTGGCCATTGACGCGCAAGCTGATATTGGTCGTGGCATCAAAACCAAGATCCAGCACTTGGCCGATAGCCAATTCGCGAAGCTGCCTGAGCGGCATGGTCAGGCGTCCAGCATCCACATCAACAGGAAGATCAATGCTGTCGAAGGTTTCCGGCGGGAGCGGATCCGGTCTATCCATCATACAGTCCACAGCTGAAAGGATGGCAAGGCGGCCATTGGAGATCGAGGCGCGAAAGCAAGCACCGCCAGAGAGGCATAGAAGAACACTCATGACGCCGTGATGATCGACGGGAGCGGTATCCAGCAGGACGACATCACCTGAAGCGAGTTGATGCAGATCTGTCAAGATAAGGCTGATGCGTGCGACCAGCAGATCGAGATAAAGGGGCAGATCATCTAGCACGGCGCACACGACGGGAAGCGTAGAGCAGCACTCGGCGATCCATTGCAGTCCATCGCCATCGAATTCGACCAGCCCGAGGATGTCGCCTGGACGCTCCAAGCGAAGAATTTCAAATGCGTACGGAAACGCGTCAGTGCTCTCGGCCGAAGACCAGGTCGGCCGATGCCCACACCATTGTTCCACCTGGATCGCGAGATCTCGGAAGACAATGTCGAACAGGATTTCTCGCAGGCCGTCACCTGGCGCCAATGCGGTAATCTCTGGCCAATGTTGCACGGCCACCGCCGGAAGGAGCGTCGAGTCAACTGTGACGCGAATCCTGTGGCCGCGTGGGCGCATCACGGCCCGGCAGTAATCCGCTGGAAAGCGCGGAGGTGTCGAACCCGGCATGACAGCTTCCACGTCGATGCCAGCGATGTTGAAGGGGACTGGTAGATGTTTAGCAAGACGCGAAACGGCGGCAGCCTCACGTCGTCCATAGCAGGGTAGATCGATCACACGCGCTTCTCAACTTTGTAGTAGAGTAGTGTCTCAGATCCGCGAAATCGCTCCTTGCTGCCTTGTTCGTCCAACATTGAGCTGCATGCGAAGACGACCATCACGATGCGCATGTCAAGCCGATCGGACAAATCGCGCGCAAATGCATGGCCATGTACCTGCAGGATAGGCCAAAGCCGATCGGACTCGATGCAAACCCTTAGGGTATCAAGCTGGAAACTGACGATCACACGCGCATTTCCAAACAATTCGCGGTTCAGCATGACGTGTACCTCGGTATTGCCGGCACAATCTCGGCTGACCAAAGTGTGCTCGATAATCCTCCTGCTCAGCTCGACGAGTTCAACCGATCGTGACAGCTCTTCAGGCGCTTGCCGACGCAGTATAGCGTCAGGCATGGCACCGATGATCGAACCGGCAATCAAGGGAGAAGACGTGGTGCTTTCGCTTTCGGCCAGTTCATGCGGATCATTGTCGAAATGCCTGCAATCGGGTGCTCGATCGGATCCCTCGCAGGCGTCTAGATTCGCCTCCTCGATCATTTGCGAGAACCGAGCGATATCCCCGGTACGCACACGCTTCGGCACTGGGGCCGCCACCGCAATTGAACGGTCACGTGGCGTGATGCAGGATCTCGCAGCACTTCTCGCTAGTTGCATCTAACTCTCTCCACTGAGTTTGACCGCTATGGGAATGGGTTATCTGGCTAAGCCGCTGAAGCGCCCGGCAGGACACTCCATTCACCATCACGGCGACTTACCGAACCACAACAGTAGTTTTCACTGGGCCCACGTCTCCAAGACATCGTATTTGTCGGAACCTACATCCTAGGAGAAGAGCAGGCAGCCGCTCAACGGAGTAACGTCCACCTCTCCATCTACTCACGGTCGACCAGAAGCCAATACAATTTCGATATGGGGTCAGCTGACGACGTTATGCCCTTCAGAAACAACATGCGCAGCGTCCGATGGCCGGTTGAATGAGCAGAGACCAGTGCGATTTTCGGAGGCCACTCACACATACGGCTGATCTGCATGACGCGCCGTGACTGGCAGCGGTCTTCGCGGCGTGCTTGTCAGTTGAGACGCAGGCCACGTTATGTTTGGAGTGCTGGCCGACTAGGATGGACTCGATTTTGGAGGCAGGGCTTGACTGGAAGCAGTCGCACCGCTTGACAGATGGGCCGGTTAATGTCCCGACGTCTCGTGTGCATGAAAAGCAATGATGATTGCAAGCGAAGCGGATACCGGATGGCTATGATCAGTTCACGATGGGATTGCAGTGCGACCGCTCGTGCGGAGTATCTCCGATCCCGGATGAGGCGTGGTCCTTCTTTTTGGTGTGTGAGCTTAATCGAAGCGAAGTGTCCGATTCGTACAGAGTCAAAAGGCGCCGGTTCGGTGAATTGCGCAATCAACCCGGGCGCGGTGAATCGTTGCGTGTCGGAGCTGCCCTTTCCAATATGGAGATCGTGGTTCCCGTCCAGGATCATGCCTGCCCCCAGCTCTTGTAAGGACTCGACCGGATTGGCCAAAATTTCATCGAGCGATTTGACGTAGCACTGGCGTGGCTGCACCCAAATCGTGCGTGGGGCCAAATGCGTCTGCTGGACCTGCTTAGCCGTTCCAGAGGCCGCTGAGGCAGACCCACAAATCGTTCCATACCTCCTACGATCCCAGCGCTGCCAAGGCTCGAGCCCGATCCGCAGGCTGAGCAAGACCCTCGGCGAGGGCAGCCAGACGCCGTTGGAGCTCGCGCGGAAGCTCCGCCACGGCCGCTCCGACGCTCTGCAAGGCCAAGACGCGGTTTGTGGGATCGGCGAGTCCCTCGGCGATGGCGACGAGGCGGTCCTGGAGCTCGCGTGAAACCGCTACCACGTGCACTCCGAGGCTTCGCAATGCCGAAACGCGATGCATGGGATCGCCGAGATTCTCGGCGAGGGTGACCAGACGCTCCTGATGATCGTGCGAAAGCCCTACCACTCCCAGTCCGAGGCCCTCCAGAGCCACGACGCGATGCGCGGGATCCCCGAGATTCTCGGCGAGGGCGACGAGGCGCTGCTGGAGCTCGCGCGAAAGCCCCGCCACGTCCACTCCCAGGCTTCGCAAGGCCCAGGCGCGATCCGCGGGGTTGTCAAGCCTCTCGGCCAGTGTGACCAGGCGCTGTTGGAGCTCGCGCGAAAGCTCCGTCACGCACAGTCCGAGGCCCTCCAGAGCGAGGACGCGATCGGCGGGCTCGTCAAGCTCCTCGGCCAGGGTGACGAGGCGCTCCTGAAGCTCGCGCGAAAGCCCTGCCATGCCCATTCCCAAGCTTCGCAAGGCTGCGGCGCGATCCCTGGGGGTGCTAAGCCGCTGAGCGAGACTGACGAGGCGCTCCTGGAGCGTAGGCTCAAGCGTTGCCACGCCCAGTCCGAGGTTCTGTGGAGCCCAGACGGTTTGCCACGGCGGGGCGAGCCCCTCGGCGAGGTCGACGAGGCGCTTCTGAAGTTCGGGCGTAAGCCCTGCCATGCCCGTCGCTAGGTATCCCAAGGCCAAAGCGAGAAGCGGTGAGTTGGTAAGCCCCTCGGCGAGGGCGACGAGGCGCTGCTGAAGCGCGGGCGCAAGCCGTCCAATATGCGCTGCGAGGCCTTCCAGGGCCCGCACGCGATCTGCAGGCTGGTCGAAATTCTCAGCAAGCCAGACGAGGCGCCGCTGGAGTGCGGGCGGAAGCCCTGTCACGCCTGCTCCCAGGTATCGCACAGCGTGCGCGCGATCCTCTGGCTCGTTGAGCTGCTCAGCGAAGGTGACCAGGCGCTGCTGAAGCGCGGGTGCCAGCCCTGCCACGCTTTCTCCGAAGTTACCCATGACCCAAACGCGAGCCGCGGGCTCGTTAAGCCGATTGGCCAAGGTGACCAGGCGCTGCTGCAGCGCGGGCGCAAGCCCTGCCACGCCCGTTCCTAGGCTCCCCAGGACGCGCACGCGATGCTCGGAATCAGCGAGCGTCCCGGCGAAATTGACGAGGCGCTCCTGCTGTCCTCTGGTCAGGCAATCGAAGTTGGGCGCTAGTGATTGGATCACGTCGGGATCTGTCAGCGCGGCAAAGCGATCTGCAACGTCTGGGCGAGGGGCCGTCAGCCTGTGCCAGACGGACTGAACCCGAATAGCTCTCTGGTGTTTTGCGTGAAGCGCCGGATCATAAAACTGCGCGGCATTCCGCAGTGTGCAATTTGTCTGCGACATTTTCAGCAGATCAATCGGGCTGAGCGGCTCGGCGATCTTGCCGAGTAAGTCCGGCGGCAGCAGATGAAGGTTCTGGCGCGGAACGTGATCCCGCAGGATCCATTTTCTACAGAACGACGCACTGGATGAGATCATCATACCGAGCCGGTTAACAAGCTTCCCGAGGTACTTGCGCCAGGGTCGATGAAGGCGATCCTCGGTGCCGTGGCTGATGCGAGAGGTGGTTGCCTCTTGCGGTTCTGAGCGCGTCTGCTCCAGGATCCCGCAGGATGACGAGCCGGCTCTTCCAAGGCCAACAGCCGGCCCGGCAGGAAACTCTTCCGCGCTATCCGCGTCGTCGGTCATAAATCCCAAGATCGGCGCCATGCAACAGTTGCCAATGCCCCGCACCATGTATCTCCTACCGAGCTGGATAGACCACCGTCGTCGCGCAGCGGAGGCGTCAGCTACCGCAAACCGCTGCAAGCGGGGGCGCAAAAATAACGTTAAACGCGGCCTGGATTTCTAGTTTGACTGATTTTCAGCTGGGCCGGTCGCAGTCCGTGGCGGAAAAATGACCTCGAAGGTCCGAGAAAATGGGCACAACCATTGCAAGCCACTTTTGGATCGCAATGCTCTGTCCGAGTCGAGATGCGAAGAGGTTGGTTCGACCATTACTTTTTCAAGGTGCATTGTCCCGTCCCGATTAGAGGAATATCGGTCGCCTCGGGCTTAAGCCGCCAAGTATGGCTTGTCTCGGAGGGAGCCCACTCATGTCGACATGGATTCGAGCAGCAAGACGCGAAGCGGGGCGACCACCGCGGACGGCCCATTTTCCCACCCATGTATGTGACAGATACCGAGCCCTTGTGACGAGAACAAATAGCTGCTCGTTATGAAGCAATATGTGATGCCTATGTCTGGTAAGAAGAGATGCAGACTCCTCGGATCGGAGTCTCATCCTCTGCAGCTGATCGCAAGGGTCATATTACAGGCTCGCAGAGGCCGTCCCCGTGCCAATCGAGAGTGAGGCGCTGAAGCAAATTGCAGCATTCTGCGCGCGAGAGAGACGCGGCCGCGCCGTGGAGCAGCGCCGGCGGCAGCAGAAGAGCTGGCCGATGCTTTCGAGGTATGGCGCGCCAAGCTGGCCCTCGTCAGCCGGAAGTTCGAGCGAGCCCTCTCGCGTTGGCAGAGGCAGGCGCCTTTCACAGATGACGGCCGCATCGAACTCGACGACAATAACGCCGAACGATTGATCCATCGTATCGAGCTCAGCCAGCCGTGGCCTGAGAACGACGTCTACGTTGGGGTGTCAGGTGGCGGCCGAGATCGGGGGCTAGCGATTCGAACTTCTCCCGCAGCTCCTCAGTCAAAGCCCGCGCATCGGCGCCACTCTCAACTACCCGAGGATTCAGTAACACCAAGAGCTCGGTTCGATCCTTGGCGTGCTCCGTGCTGCCGAATAGAGGTCCCAACAACGGAATGTCCTTCAGCACGGGAGCTCCGGAATCCGTCCGGTTATTGCTATCCTGCATCAAACCGCCGATCGCGATCGTGTCACCGTTTCGTGTCGATACGGTGCTCTGCAGGCGGCGTACCGAAATGACCGGAGATTGGACGTCGGTCAGTGTGTTCTTGTTCGCGGTACTGACCTCCTGAAAGGTGTCGAGCGTCACGCTACCTCCGACGCCGATGCGGGGTGTTACAGCCAAAATTACCCCTGTGTCGCGTAGTTCGACATCGTTCACGATTGTTGAACTTTGGCTTAGCGTGGATTGTGAGGATCGCGCGAGGATCGGGACCTGATCGCCCACTTCAATTGTCGCGGTTTGATTGTCAACTGTGAGAATACGTGGCGCCGATACGACCTTGACGTCCCCGACGCCACTTAGCGCGTGTAGCACAACGTTGACATCCCTATTTGGGAACACATAGGACAAACCACCTTGTGGAACGGCACCCAAATCCAGCGAGGAGAGAAGATAGTCGACACCGTATCGCAAATGATCGCTCAACCGCACCTCCGCGACAATGACCTGGATCAGGACCTGCCGCGGCTTGACGTCAAGCCGACGAACTGCGGCTTCGATGATTTTGTCGTCGTGCGGCGTTGCGAAGATCACGAGTGCATTTTGGCCGGGATCCGCCTGGATCCGCACCGGCGCCGACAGGCCAAGACTGACTGCGGAGACTACCACATCGTCCTTTGCTTGCGTTGCTGACGCGGCCGCATCTGATTTTTCGTCCGACAGGCCGGGAACGTTTAGGGGCAAACTCGATCGATCGGATGCGCTTCCGATTGACAACTTTCCAAACTCTCCCGCGGGCTGCGCGCGAGATACGGCACTGGGCGGCTGAGCGCCAAAGACTCGTGCTAGCACCTGCGCCACTTCCGTAGCCCTTCGATACCGAAGTGGACGCACGTGAATGTTTGCCGCTGCCTCCGACGTCTTATCCAGCTTGGCGATAACCCGACGAACTTGCTGAAGTACCTCAGGGTCGTCCGCGACCACAAGAATGCCGTTCAGCCGCTCAAGTGGCGCAAGCCGAACGCGCGCTCTGTCCTGTCCATTCTGGCTGAACAAGAAACTGAGTTCTCGCTCTACCGCGGCCGGACTCGCCTGAGCCAGCGTATACAGCGCAAACGATTTGTGAGCCATGGCATCGGTGTCAAGTAAGTCGATGAGTTCGCGCACGGAACTCACCGAGCCGGGCGGTCCACTGACGGCAATACCTTGTTCTCCCGGCGCGGGTGTCAGACGCACGCTCTCCTCGACGTTTGGTCGGATCACCTTGATGACATCGGCTGGATCGACATAGCGAACAGGAATCACTTGCACATCGCTTCGTGCTCCGCCGGCGAGGTCGACCAAGCGCCCCGCCCGAACTCCGCGGTCAACCACGGCCAGTCCGTAGCCGTACGGTGCCAGCGCTTGGTCGAGCAATCGCGGCACGTCACTCGCCGGGACTTGGCCCGAGGTCCGAAGCGTCATTTTTCCCCCAACGCCCGGATCGATGATGACGGGCATGCTCAGAATGTCGCCCACGATGTCATTCACAACTTGCCGAATATCGGCATTGGCATAGTCGAGGCTCACGCGAGTGCTATCGGAGGTGACCGGCAGCCGCCGCTCCACGGGGGCGGTGGTCGGCCGGGTCGGCGGCTGTGCCAGCAGTTCAAAGCTACGTGCTTGCAGTGTCCCCGCTGAGAAGGTGGGCTCCGGCGCATGCGAGCCGACGCTCGGCGAAGCCAGCAGAACACCGCGTTCAGCAATCGAGTCAGAGCCGGCACATCCGGTAAGCAGTAGACAAAGGAACGTCAGCAAGGTCTTGCTAGACATTGAGGAGGCGGCGTTCCCGCGGAGAATGCGCATCCATTCAACTTTTCATCCGCCGCCGCACTTGCATTCATTGTAACTGTGAGAACAGGTGGGCAGAACTGGGGTGACTGCCCCCGTCCTGTACTACTCATTTGTTGCCGTCTCTTAACGAGAGTTGCCAATGATCACCTCCTTGGTCTTTTGATCTTTCGAAAGAAGGTTAGACATCAGTTCAGCAACCTGATTGAGCTTATCAAGCAGCCCTTGCAGATAAATCAACGCCATCTGCCCTTCGCTGTTGGCGCTGTCAATCGCTGCCTTAAGATTGTTGATGGCAGCATCGAACTGCGACTGCACATTTCTGTGGGCGCCATTTTCCGTCTCGGTGAGCATAAGTTCGAACTTGTGGCTAGCAGGGTTGACGCCCCACGTTACATTTTTCTTGTCGCCCTCTTGCGCCTCGATGGGGATGCCTTTTCCCCGCATCCATTCAAAAATATCCTGAGTCTTGCCCTGCGAATCGACGAAGGTTCCGTAGTCTTTAGCCGTCTTTTCGTCGGTAGGCCGATTGGTACGCAGGACAGCCAACGCCTTATTCATATCTTTTAGCAAATTGTTGCGCGCCTGCATTTCGTCGATCTGAGATCGGATTTGACTCTGGTAAATGTCATGCCGTTCCATCAGAATCAGCGTCATTATCGAGCCCAAAGACAGGCCGCCCGGGAGAACATTTCCTGCGCTGCTGGCCCACGCATAGGGCTGGTATCCAGACATTGCATTGATCATCTTACGTCATTCTGAAACTCAGACGTTTTTCGTCCGAACGATGTACTCAAGCCATATAGACGATCTTGCTTCTCGCCTCGGTATCGGCACGACGAATTTCTGCAAGCTTGCCCAGAAAGTCCTGAATCGTCGCCTGATAGCTTGCCATGAATTCACTCTCGTCCTCCATCTGCGCCCGCGCCTTGGTGCTGTCCGCCTCCAGCTTCGCCTTCTCCTCCTGGTAGTGCGTCGCGCCCATGTTCAGGCCGGCTCCGGGAAGCTTAAAGGCTTCTGTCGCGATTGTGCCCAAGCCATTCCATCTCATCGCCGCCTGCTGGGCTGCTGTCTGTGCCTGGACAACGCGTGTAAACTCAAGGGGGGCCGTCGTGCTATCGGGCGCGTCCGGCCTAGGCGGGTCGCCTAGTGTATTGCCTCTGCTCGATGATGTGCTCCCATCCAGACGCGTCATCTCGATGCTGTCTTCCGAGCACCGCGCCTCGCGCTCCGGCGCTTGGGTAAATTGCGCGTTGCCTTGGGGCTTGTCGCAGAGCTCCGGCTCGCCTTCCGGTTTGTCAAAGCGCGGCGTTTGAGCTGAAGGGCTGTTCGGGGCTGGTGGCTCCACGCCAGACTTCGGGAGCGGCGTCTGGATCTTGGCCTTGTACAGCTCGTCGAAGCGCGCTTGAATCTGGCGCGCGCCCTTGAGGTTCACGCCGGCGCCTAACATCGCGCCACCAGAGGTGGCTATTGCGCCGAACAACTGGCATAGTCCTGAATTGCGAAGCGCCTTGGCAGCGGCTTCCTGCGCAGCGATCTCGACGTTGAGCGCGGCCGACCGGTCCGACCTCGCCGCTTTGCGGAACTCGGCATTGAGCCGAACGATGAGCGCGGCGACTGCTGATATGTCGTTCCCCGTAACAAAGTCCTTCAGCTTGACCTCGACGTTGGAAAGCTTCTCGTCGATCACAACGTCCGCGAGATGCGGTACGCCAATTGATCCCCGACCCCGCGCGCCCTCAACGGGATCCGCAAGAGGGCGTGGGATCTCGCCTTCTGGCAGGTTTCTGCCGCGGACCGCAGCAGAGATCGGCAGCCACGGAAGTTGTTGATGCACGGCAGCATTCAACAGTTCGTACCCGCCGACGCTCGTTTCACGTTCGATCGCAAACGCCATCGCCACATTCCTTAAGTTCGATAAGTAGCCCCACGCAGCCTGTCAGGCGAAGTGCCTTACGAGATTGGCGTTGGAGTCACTCTGCCTCTCAATCGCCTCGGCAACCCTCTGTGTGGTCATCGTCCTGTCGAGAAGCAACTGCTTGATGAAGTCCATTTCATCGATTTGCAGTGCTCTCAATCTCGCAATGCACTTGCTGATGTCCAACGTTTCCGCCTGGGCGTCCGTTGCCTCCTTCTGCTGGATGCCATTGGCGATGCCGGCGCCAGCCCCGCCCAGCGATACCACTGCCTCGCCGACTCGAGCCGCCGTCGAAACTCTCTGGCCTATCTGAACAGCCTTGACAGAGTTAGACGGTATCAAGGCGGTGATACGCAATCCACTTGCAGCTCCACTAGCAAAGCCCGCGCCGACCGTTAGCACCGAGACAGCGAGTATGATGCCAATCGTGATGACCGCGCCCAAGGTGTTGGCCTTGTCGCCCTCGATTCCGTCTTTCTCGAGACTCTTCACAATTGACGCGGTCATCTTATCGATGGTCCCCGTCTCGACGAGAGTCGCTACTCCGACGCTCACTGCCGCCGCCATGACTGCAAGAGTTCCTCCGGTGGCAACGGCAGCCAGGACCGTCAATCCGACCGCTAGCCATCCGAAGAACTTCATGATGCCGGAGCTCTTCTTTGCTTCTGCCAATCTTTTTGCCGCTTCAATGATGCTTTTAGAGGTTTTCTCGTGCAGTTGCCTTTGCTGCTCTCCCCAATGTCGCGCGTCCTCTATTCCGGCTGCAACCTGTCCATCCGTCATCTTGTTCTTCAGAGCCAGAAACGTGGTAAGGAGGTCAATCGTATCGAACGCACGTGGTGGCGGTAAGTTTGGAATCGAACCTGACGCGACAGCCTCTCCGGAAACTGATTGCGGCAACAGGTTGGCGTCAGTCTTGCGGCCGTTGCCCGAAGGCTCGGTGGCAGGGGCACTGAAGGGCAGCGTCCCGACTTCGGGGAGTGTTTTGCTCGTCAACGCCCACATGGTCACTCTATCCATGGTTGGAGCCTAGTTGGGATTTGAGGCGGTTAAGCATCATCAGCCCACGGCCGGCCAAAGCCTTGTGTTCGGGCCTTCTGACACTCAGCGCCAAGGCATTCTCGAGTGCGGTGATGGCCGCGGTGGGATGATTTAGTTTGACGAAGCATTCGGCAGCTCGAAGCGGGATTTGCGGGTCCTCGCTATTCAGGAGCCCGGCCAGCCGATAGGCGTGCGTGGCATTCTCTGGATCCCCAAGCATCTGACTACTGGCAGCCAGACCAAACCAGAATCGTGCATCGATGTGCCGGTGCAGGCACAAGAAGCGAAAGAAATCTCGCGCCTCCTCATACTTGCCGCAAGAATAGTAGCGGTGGCCAAATATATATAAGGCCTCAAGCTCATCATCCGTGATCCCAATGGCGCTAGCCAGGTCCGCGCGCCCCGCCACGAAGTCGATGGCGAGCTGTGCCAACCGATCGGTGTCTGTCGCATCACCATTCAATAGCTCACCATCCGCCATTCTCATCATATCACGCTCTTCGTGGAGATGGCTTGGTGTCTGGGACATGCGACATCGCTTCAGGCGCTGGCAGGATGTGATTGAGGGCCGCCAGCTCGCCCGCATAGGCTCTTTGAAACACTTCGTCCTGATCGGCGACAAATGCAGAAATTGAAGCGGCACTCATAGTGCCGTCGCCCAAAGGGCCGGCACAACGGCCAAGTTGTTCGCGAGCCCGCGTCAAGAGACTATCCATCTGTGCGATGGTCTGTCGCGCAGCCTCCACTGTGTCATCGAGGTTCATTGCCCCTCCCAGACGGCCTCCTTGCCAACGCACCGTAGCACCAGCGGGATGCGAAACCGCTTGCGCCGCCAGCTCCGCTCAAGGCGCAACGACCTGCTCTCGGGCCGGCCGCTCAAGGCCACCGACAGGCATCGTCTGCCGATGACGAGGTGTGCCAGAATCCGATTCCTCCTCACGGCGAGAACGTCCCGGCAGCTGGCTTATGGCGTTCCTCCGTGTCCCGGTTGGATCAACAGCTCCGCACGTCACTACTAGAGGCGGCGCACGGCGCAAAATACTTGATCGCTATGAAGGCATAGGCGCCCGTGATGGATCGGTGCGTCTCAGCGCGAGCGCTGAGACGGCGGCGCTAACCCGGAAATGCGTGTCGTTGCGTTAAACGAGTCGTTCGGCAAGAGCTCGTCGCCAAGCCGCACGCATTTTTGCCTTAAGCAGGTAACGATAAGGATCGTATTGGCGCGGATTGGGTTCTGCAGTCGCCTTGGACGAAACGCCCGCGAGCAGCTCACACTTTGTTCCGGACCGTGCGGTCGACGGAGGGCGCCCACTATCCATAGGCTACCGTTATGACACCATGCCTGTATTGTATTGGCGCCGCTCGAGCGGCCGAATTAGATCATTCTGAGAATTGATCGCTTGCAGCGCACAACGCCACTCGGCAGACGATCTTGCCATGTGGTGGCGAGATGAGTGCCTAGTCACGGGACGTGTTGCGAGCGTACGCCCTTTCGGGCGGGGGGCGGGCGCGATGTCTTCCCGGCGGAGGTCGATGGCGGGATATGACATGGATGATCGGCAAACGACATATGACTCGGTTAGGGACAATTCGGTATGTATGTCTTTGTTGTCGATTTGTCCGACACCCGAGAGCCGCTCCGGACTGCTGCGACGTCTCACCGAGGCAGCATTCTTGGCTTGTGTCACGAACGACGTGGTGAGGGCGAGGCGGATTGCGAAGGGGCTTGACGTGATTGCGCCGGGCGGCCGGGAGTGTGTCATTGCTTATGCGGTCGCAGATCTGACGGCAGGCGATATTCCAGCAGCGCTGGAACGCCTCGATCCTCTTGCCAAGGCCAATGATGCATATGGGATGGCATTTCAGGCCCTGGCTCTTGGACTTAATGGACGCCTAAGCGAACGCGATGCTGTGCTCAGGCGTCTGCCAAGCGGCGAGCCTGGCCTCGATGGGTTCCTCACAGCTTTGGGCCAGACCGTGCCGGCACATACTGCAGGAAAGGACATCTAATGAGCAGCGTAGGTAGTATCCTCCCGCGGCCAGCCTCTTTGGCGATGGAGATGCCAAACACATCGAAAGTATCGGCTGAATCCGTCGAGGCGTTTCGAGCCGCGCTGGAGCCGCCGGTGCCAGCGCAGCGAGCTGACGAACCGTTGATCGTGGCTGGGGGCGGGTTGCCGGAGGAGGCAGGGAGACCGCTCGTTCCTCGCCTGTCCGATGATATCCTCAGTGGCGTGGAAAAGCTGAGCGCAGGCTTTGCACAATCCATGCAAGGCGTTCGCAGGGCTGGCGAGGGCATGAACGTGGGGAACATCCGCTCAGCTGAGTGGCTCGATGCGCAGATCGAGCTATCAGCTATGAGCCTGCAGTACGACCTTGTGACCAAGGTGGTTGGGAAGGCGACCCACACGCTCGACACTCTCCTGAATAGCCAATAAGCTACGATGACGTGGGCGTGGCGCTTGTATTGAAACGGGCAGTGGCACTTCTGGTGCTGTCCACCCTGGTGGGCTGCGGATCGAGGATCGAGCTCTATCGCAACCTCTCAGCGCGCGAGGCGAACGAAATGCTTGCGTTGCTTATGCGACAAGGTATCCGCGCGGAACGCACGACAGACACCGGCGGCACAACCTCGCTAGTGGTGCCAACAGAAGACGTGCCGCAGGCTATGAATGTGTTAGACAGCGCCGGCTGGCCTCGCGATCATTTCGCCGATATGGGCACTCTCTTCAAGAAGGATCGGATGATCTCATCGGACACAGAGGAGCGTGTGCGCTACATTTATGGGGTCACACAGGAGCTTTCGCAGACTTTGTCCAGTATCGACGGCGTGCTTAATGCCCGGGTCCACGCGGTCTTGCCTGAAACCGCGAGTGACGATCGTAATCCACCCGCCTCGTCAACTGCTGCTGTGCTCGTCCGTTACAAGCCCGGTGCTCCGATCGATCAGATCGTGCCTAAGATCAAGGAACTGGTCGCAAATAGCTTAAGGGGCCTATCCTACGATCGGGTCTCAGTTGTTCTTGTAGAGGCAAATCAGGACAATATGACGCTTGGTCGAACGGAATTCACCGCCGGTGCGTCGGAACGTAGTGCCCCGTCGCACCTCTTGATCGGTCTCGTCGGCGCAATAGCGGCGTCGCTGATCGGCAATGCAGTGCTCGTCGTTCTCCTATGGCGGTGGCGCTTTGGCCGTAGCGACGGTACTGCAGCGTCATGAGCTTCGCCGAAGCGAACAATCCGGCTATGTTGCCAATGAGCTCAGCAAAAACCCCGGATGAATGGCTTGATACGCCGTGGGCGGGAGCGATGATGCGCTGCATCGCCGATCCTGCGGCTGATCTCGATGACGCACTGGCGACTAGCTGGCCCGAGTGGATACCTATAGACTTCGCTCAGTCCGACCCATTCATCCGCATCAAGCTTGGACGCTGGCTGCTTCGCGGTCAAAGCAGTGAAGCGTCCGCGATTATTTTGGCTGGCAACGCACCACGAATTCGGCTCGCATTTCTGCCTGCACCAGACGCTACACGCCTGATCTGCCTGGCCGGAGCCTGGATCGGCGCGTCCAGCCTCATCGGTCTCGTTCGGACGGCCGATGTTGTGGCGG
Organism: Bradyrhizobium sp. USDA 3315; assembly: GCF_054056795.1. Classification (NCBI taxonomy): domain Bacteria; kingdom Pseudomonadati; phylum Pseudomonadota; class Alphaproteobacteria; order Hyphomicrobiales; family Nitrobacteraceae; genus Bradyrhizobium; species Bradyrhizobium sp. USDA 3315. Next base: position 4,987,750 of record NZ_JBSRYP010000001.1, read on the forward strand.
CACGCGCCGTTCTCGGAGAAGAGGCCTTCGCATTCGCATCGCATGCTGCACTGCTACCGAGACCGACCGTCGAGCTGATGTCCGCGATCAGCGCTTCCGAGATGCCGACTGCGCCTCGTGCATTTCTCGACCGCGGTGCGGCGATGTTCGGCCTTGCGATAGGCGCAATCCCGCATGGACTGGGCGCCCGACTACGATTGCGTCGCCCCGCAGCGATCTGGATGGTGGTGGCGGACGCCTGCCGTGACGACACTGTCGGCGAGGACGCCTTTCGGGCGATGCGACGCCTGATCCGCAAAGAGATGCCGACATGGTCGCACTGGTTCAACTGACGGCGGGCGGGGTCAGCATCCTCGGCCCAGGGCGAGTTTTGCCGGCCGCCAGCGCACAGACGATCGTGGACGCTGAGCAATTGCTCACTCGAGCGCGACGCGATGCGGACGCGCTCGTGGATGGGGCGCGCGAAACTGCAGGAATGATCGAGACGGCCGCCAAGGAAGCCGCGCTGACGGCCGCGCAGGCGATCATCGAACAACGTTTAACCGCTATCGCCGTTGCGTCGCTGCGGATCATGGAGGAGAATCAAGAGCGGATTGTCGACATGGGTCTGCAGATCGCACGTCGGGTAATCGATACCGTCGCGCCGGATGACGCTGCAGTGCAGATCGCTTTGCACAGTCTGAGATTCACGGGCCATAGCTCCCTCGTCCGCTTACGCCTGGCACCGGCGCATGTTGAAACGGTTCGCAGACGATTGAACGAACTGCTCTCGACGGCGACGTCGCGCGCCGTCGTCGAAATAGTTTCTGATCCGCGGGTCAAAGATGCCGGATGCATCCTTGAGACCGATGCTGGACTGGTCGACGCCACGATCGAAAGCCAATTGGCGGCGATCGAATCCGGCCTGCGCAGCAGCCTAAAGGCCTCTGCAACGTGATTACCGAGCGACCCGAGTTGCCAACGGCAGTCGCTGCCATTCATTCTTCGCACGACGACATCGATCGCTTGTTTCAGCTCGCTCGCCAAGTGGTGGCGCAGACGTCGACAATGCGTCTCTGCGGCCGAGTCCTTCAAATCGTCGGGACAATCATCCGTGCAACGGCGCCGGGCGCCCGCATAGGCGACCTGTGCATGCTCCGCAATCCCGAGAACAAGTGCGAATTGTCGGCGGAAGTTATCGGATTTCAGCACGACATCGCCATTCTAACGCCGCTTGGCGAAATACAGGGGCTTTCTAACCTCACGGAGGTGATCCCGATGGGAGAGCCTCTGACAGTGCCAGCGGGCTGGAACTTGCTTGGCCGGGTGCTTGACGGTCTCGGTCGCCCTCTCGACACATCCATTCGAGGGCCTCTGCTTCCAGACGCCCGAGTTCCAGTCCAAAGCGAGGCACCCGGTCCCTTGACTAGGCGCTTCATTGATCGCGCTCTTCCAGTCGGCATACGCGCGATCGACGGTCTTTTGACGTGCGGCGAGGGACAGCGAATGGGAATCTTTGCCGCGGCGGGCGGCGGCAAGAGCACACTGCTGTCGATGTTGGTGCGCAGCGCGGCGGTTGACGTAACGGTGATAGCGCTGATTGGAGAGCGTGGCCGAGAGGTGAAGGAGTTCATCGAACGTGATCTCGGCTCAGAGGCGCGACGAAGATCAGTTCTTGTCGTTGCCACCTCGGATCGTTCCGCGATGGAACGGGTGAAGGCGGCCTATGTGGCGACGGCAATCGCAGAATGGTATCGAGATCGGGGACAGCGTGTGTTGTTTCTCATGGATTCGGTAACGCGCTTTGCGCGCGCACAGAGGCAGATTGGTCTGGCGGCCGGCGAACCGGCCACTCTGCGTGGGTTCCCGCCCTCGGTCTTTGCAGCCTTGCCGCAGCTCGTGGAACGTGCCGGCAACAACGATCGTGGATCGATAACCGCGTTTTACACCGTGCTTGTCGAAGGCGATGACGTCACCGAACCTCTGGCCGATGAAACCCGTTCCATCCTGGATGGCCATATTGTGCTCTCACGCACCTTGGCGATGTCGAACCACTATCCCGCTATCGATATTCTGGCAAGCGTCAGCCGTGCTATGAGTGCTATCGTGTCGTCGCGGCATGAGAAGTTAGCGGGTGAGTTGCGGTCGCTGATAGCTAAATACCAGGAGGTGGAACTATTGATACGGGTCGGCGAGTACAAGAAAGGAGCCGATCCGCACGCCGAGACGGCTATCGCCAAGATTGAGAGCATACGGACGTTCCTGCGACAGCCAAGATGTGAACAAATTGGCTTCGACGCAATGCTTCAGGAGCTTGCCACGTGCCTGGCGTAACTCCCAAGGCCGTGCATCAATTGCTTGAGTTGAGGGAGTTGCGGCGTCGCCGGGCCGACGAGACTCTACGAGTGCGGCAGTCAGCCATCGACAAATCCGGTGCGGCTATTGAAGCGGCACGGGCAGTCCTTCGCACATGGCGGCAAGACCGACCTCGACTGGAGCGCGAGATATACGATTTGCTGATTGGCAAAACCGTCGCTCTCAACGATCTGGAGGAGGCGAAAGCGAAGATGGCCTCACTGCGCGATCACGAACGGCTGCTCGAACGGCGCCTTGAGGAGGCGCTGTCGGAAGCCGAACAAGCGCGTCAGGCGCGTCAGGAAGCTTGCAACGCTGCACGTAAGGTATATCGGGAGCTCGAGAAATGCGACAATTTGGTGCGTGCCTTGACCGCCGGCCCGCTGAAGGAGACGGATCTCTAAATCATGGATCTCATGAGCGGACCATCTAACAATGCGGGTGCAGCCGTTATGGGGAGGGGCAGAAGTTCCATGTAGCAGCGCCTCTGTGAGAAGTTAGCAGGGATCAGCGAACAGACGCCATGGGAGAGCCGTCCGCTGAGCTTGCAAAAAGGCTCGCCGAACTGGATCGCAAACGGTCGGTCGCGCCCATGAAGGTGATAAAGTTGCGCAGTTTGGATGGGTGGCACTGCCCGCGTCACAACAACTTCATACTTGGCCACGCCACCCGCGGGCCCTGCGCAGGCCGCTTCGTCGCATTTGCGCGCATTCTCAATCATCCACCACGCGCACAGTGGTAAATTGTCTTTGCGTGGTCATGGTTGATCGACGTCGGCATAGTAACGTGACCCAGGTCGGTGACCAACGAACTGCACCTAAATTCCGCTCATTAAACGCCGGCCACGCTCGCATTCCCGCTGAAGATAGGTCTCCTGGTTCGAGAACTGAGTCGGCACGATAGTTGCTCCCTAGGGACGAGGTCGAACTGATCTTGAACGAGGTTCCAAACCGCCGCTGCGGTTTATCGAACCGTGACGGGATCAATCAAGACTAGGAGATGGCGGCATGTTTCGGCAAAACGATGATATCAGTTGGAGAATCCGTACTTGCTCGGGGGCAGCGACGGGATCGACGGTGGCTGTCCCACGGCAGCGTCCGCGCACCTCCAATCGTTCCGAGGGTACGAACACTATTGATCGCTTCTCACCACGACAAAGTCTCGAAGACGACCGTCGGGAGATTGAAAGCGCCGATTCGGAGCGATGCTTGGAACCGCCACGAAGCCTAAGCAACCCACCTGCATACGTTGCGTCACCATACTTCGTAAGCTCGGAAAATTTCTCAAGAACAATGCGGCGGCGGGAATCGTTGCTTAAACGCGTGCTGAGGTTGGCAGCTGCGACCGACAAATCGATCTCAACACCACCGGGCGCGTCGCCCCCGTCGAACGCTGGACATTGCGGGAAGGCCGCTGCCCATGCAAGGCAGGTTTCCACCATTGTCATGAGACGGCGAAGGCCAATTTCGAAGATCACGGGTATTAGTCAAGGCCTTTTGCAAGGATCAGCGCCGAGGCGAGAACCTGTCTGCGGTTCGTCGCATCGATCATGCCGGACACGCACCTACAGGATGCAGCGCGGGTGGCTAGTGTGACGTTTCTCGACAAAGTCCGAACGGTCGCGACCGGTCGTAATGATATTGTTCTGGTGGCGCTGCTGATCACGATCATCTTCATGATGATCGTTCCACTGCCGCCGGTCCTCATGGATGTACTACAGGCAGTCAACCTGGGACTCTCGGCACTCCTTCTGATGGTGGCGGTCTATATTAGATCCCCCCTTGCATTCGTCTCCTTTCCATCGGTGCTTCTGGTGACGACGCTCTTTCGGTTGTCGCTTGGCATCGCCGCGACACGCACAATCTTGCTTCATGCAGACGCCGGCCAGATCATCAAGACCTTCGGGGACTTCGTAGTGGCCGGCAATCTCGTGGTCGGCGCGGTCACCTTTTTGATCATGACAATTGTCCAGTTCGTCGTCATCACCAAAGGATCTGAGCGTGTGGCCGAGGTTGCCGCACGATTTTCTCTGGATTCGATGCCAGGCAAGCAGATGAGCGTCGACGGCGACTTGCGTGCCGGCAGTATTGATATCCGAGAGGCAAGTCGGCGCCGCGTTGCGATTGAGCGCGAGAGCCAGCTCTACGGTGCCCTGGACGGCGCCATGAAGTTTCTCAAGGGCGACGCTATCGCGGGCTTGATCAGCGTTGCCGTGAACATCATCGGCGGGATCGCGATTGGTTCGCTTCAAAAGGGAATGGAATTGTACGAGGCGCTCGAGGTTTATGCGATCCTGACTATCGGAGACGGGCTGGTCGGTCAGATACCGGCGCTCTTCAACGCGATTACTGCGGGGTTTATCGTCACGAGGGTTAGTGACGAAAATAGCGGTGCAGATCTCGGCAATGAGATCGGCGACGAGATCAGCGCACAACCGCGTGCGCTTATTGTCGGATCATTCATTCTCCTCCTCTTTTCGTTCATCCCTGGCTTTCCAATGGGGATCTTCATGATCCTGGCACTGGTGGTCGGAGGCGGTGGCTGGCAACTGCAGCGTAATCGGCGGCTGGCCGCACCGCCAATGCGTCGCTACTCGATGACAGGGGGGGCGCGCTTAACGGCATCGGATGAGCCGGCCGACGGTGACGGAGCGGCCGACAATGGCATCACGTTCACCGTGCCCCTGATGATCGACGTCGGTCGCGACGTTCAGGCGGTCATCCCTCCCGATCTGCTCAAGAAAGCATTGGATGCAGAACGGCAAACCCTCCTCCTTGAACTCGGTGTCCCTCTTCCAGCGATCAATGTGCGGGTCAATGACAGCTGCAAGGATGGAGCCTATGTCATCATGGTAAATGAGATACCGTGCGGTGAAGGACGGCTGCGGTCGCAACATCTTTTGGCGCGCGATACTCCCGAGAACCTCGATCTCGTGGGCATTCCATATGTTCTGGATCAATCTTTCCTTCCTCGGATCGAGACGGTCTGGGTGAATGTCATACATCGCGAATCGTTGCGCGCTGCCGACATCCCGTTCCTGGAATCGATTCAGATTCTTAGCTACCACACGGCTCAAATCCTGCGCAGGCATGCTGCTGAGTTTGTCGGAATCCAGGAGACGAAAGCTCTTTTGAACCACATTGAGGTGCGACTCCCAGAACTCGTAAAGGAGGTACTGCGCTCGGCACCTCTGCAGAAGATTTCAGAGGTTTTTCAGCGACTGATCTCGGAAGAGGTTTCGTTGCGTAACATGCGCACCATCCTCGCCGCACTGGTCGAACGGGCACAGAACGAAAAAGACATTGTCTTGCTGACCGAGCATGTGCGCTGTGCGCTGAAGAGGCAACTGTGCGCCCCGTATTGTATCGGCATGAACCTGTTGCCAGCCTACCTTCTCACGCCAGACGTGGAAGATACAGTGCGCAATGCCATTCGGCAGACTTCCGCCGGCAGCTATCTCGCCCTCGACGCTCGAATCACAGGTCAGATCATTGACGCGATACGAGAGGCTATCGGCGACCTCAACCAGCAGCCGCACAAGCCGGTGCTGCTGATTTCGATGGATATACGTCGATACGTGCGCAAGATCATCGAAACCGACCTCTACGAACTTCCAGTGCTGTCCTATCAGGAGCTTCCCCCCGATATCTCCATACAGCCATTGGGACGGATATCGCTGCAATGAGAAATGCGAACATTGAACAAGATGTTCTCACGGTCGATCAGACCCGGCTGTCCTTGCATGTGCTATCTGGCCCTAACAAGGGGGCCGAGACATCGCTCGGCGATGGAGCGTGGCTAGTCGGTAGTCATGACGCTGACGACCTTACCTTCGCAGATCCGGAACTGGTTGACTCACATCTTCGCATTGTCATCGAGGCCGGGCAAATCCAGATCACCGCACTCGCACCGGGTGTGCTCATCGGCGGTGGTGATTGTCTCACAGAGTGCCCGACGATCCTCGATCCACTCACTCCGGTTCAGGTTGGGCGGACGATTTTCAGTATTGGCCCGACCGGTGGCAGCTTTCCCGAGATCGACGCCGTGGTCGAGTGCAGAAGGCCGCATGCAGAGCATGCCCCCTCAGCTCCCGGAGAACAGGCGACCCGGGGTCGAGAAGCTAGTCTTGGGGTGAACTCGATACCTCGGCCATTTCGGCTTGGCGCGGCCGCTTGCGGCCTTCTGATCATCGTCTACGGAACTTGCGCCGGGATAGCAAGTGTTGTTTCCTCGTTCACCTCGGCCCCCGTTCCGGGTACCGATCCGATCAAAATTGCCAGGAACGTCCTTCGCGATTTGAACGTCGGAAGCGGGCTCAGCATCGCGCTCTCCGATGATAAGCTGATCGTCGACGGCGACTTGGGACCTGGAGAGGCGACAAAGATTAAAGCAGCCCTACGTGACGCCGGGCTAACAGCAGAGATAACACCCAAATCGGCGACTGCCACCGTTCTGTCTGATGCAAAGGTCATCGACCTGTCCGCGACTGTCATGCGGGCATTCGGCATCGAGGGGAGCATTCGCGTGGGGAGCCCCGGAGGGATATCAGTAGCGGGATATGGCCCGAGCGATGCAATCGTCAAAGCGGCCCTTCGCCACCTGCAGCAGGATATTCCCGGGGTCCGCACAATTGATGATACGGTCGCAACGCCGGACCGCGCGCGAACCTTTCTAGAGACAGCGACGACGACCGAACTCCGTCGCATGATTCGTATCGTGGTGAAGCCAGACGTCGTCCTCGTTTCGGGGGCGCTTACCCCAACCGCCTATAGCGAATGGCAGACCGTTGCTTCCCGCTTTGAGGAGAAGTTCGCGCCCCACATCCGGCTCGAGGCACACTGTTCGCCCGGGGTATTGCCGCTAGCGAGAGGTGTACACCTCGGCCGGTCTCCATTTATCGTCGTTCAGAACGGAACGCGCCTAAAAGTCGGCGACAATATCGATCATTTCGGCAAGATCGTTGTCATCGAACGCGACGGAATGCTTGTGCATATCGGTGAGGCCGACGTGCACGTTCCCTATCCTAGCAAGCCGGAATGGATAGCAGAGGAGGGGTAACTGTGAGCGAGCATCTGGTCGTGCTTGAGCTGCAGAAGCGGCTGGTAAACGACATCGATGGCGCAGAGTTATCTGCCCTGGAGAGAGAGTTCGAGAGTTGGCGACAATCGTTGAAACGTGACATGGATCACGGCGTCACGAGGCGTCATTTCGACGCATTGTGCACATTAATCGACGCAATAGGTGCCGCAACAGAAGTTGTCAGTGCAACATGGATGCGCCACCACAGCGCACTATCCTCAGGCTTGGAGAGGTGAGGTGGATATCAGGACTATAAGTGGCTCGCTTGGCAGATCTGTTGAGGCATCGCAGCGCAGCTTGAGAAGTCACATGGCGACGATGAATCCGGACGACACCATGGATCAGCTCAAGCTTCAGATTTCAATGAACACACACACTACACTCTTGAGCTTGAGTTCGACCGTTATCAAAGCGGTTCACGAAGCGCTCAATGGTATTATCCGGAACATCGCCTGAACTACGGACGAGTCTGGGGTGCTATGTCTTCCAGCTTTATGCAACTGCGTCATCTCCGATATTTCACGGGCATCGTGGATGCTGGTAGTTTTTGCCAAGCAGCGGCGACAATCCACGTGGCGCAGCCGGCCCTGAGTCAGCAGATGGCTGCCTTGGAAGCCGAGCTTGGCGTCGTGCTGCTGCACCGTAGCGTACGTGGCGTTCGCCCGACTCGCGAGGGCAAGGTCTTTTATCGTGAGGCCACGTCCATCCTTCAGCAGGTTGACCAACTGCGCAGCATCATCCGCTCTACGGCAGGAGAGCCGGAAGGTGCTGTAAGGCTCGGCATGTCCTCAGCGCTCGCCGCTTCGTTCGCCTGCGCCTTGATGGAAGCCAGCCGGACAGTGCTCCCAAAAGTACGCCTCCATCTTGTTACGGGTGACTCTCTTCAGATGAAACCGCTCATCGCATCACGAGCGCTTGATATCTGCGCTGTGCTTGAGGATGAACCCACCTCAGGTGTTACTCGCCAGCCACTCTTTCAACAGCGACTCCACCTGGTACGTCCTCCCGATACAGGAGAAGTCGCTCCCGCCATTTCGCTTGAGGAATTGGCCGAACTCCCTCTTGTACTGCCGACGCGCCCAAACACAATTCGCGACGCATTAGATCGGACGTTTGAAGTGGCCGGCGTGATGCCGAACTGCATCGCTGAAGTCGACACGTTCGCCAGTGCGCTCTCCTTTGTCAGGGCCGGTCTCGCGAATGCGATCCTGCCCAAGGGCGATATTCTCGATGTTCCAGGGCACGAAGACTTGAGGCCGCTCTTGATAGATCCACCGATCCATATGACAGCCTGCCTCATCTCCTCTGGCGACCTCGCCTCAGCCGCCGAAGCCGTGAGCGCCTTGTTGATTGCGCAGGTGAGAAAAGTGCTTCAAATACGACCTCATGCCGGATGCGAGCTGATTGCGATATCTGATCTCGCTTCAAAACCCGAGGCCCTTACGGCGGCCGAGTGACAATTCAGTGGCAGGCGGTTCACCTACTAGAGGTGATAGGAAGTGCGTATCACAAATAGTCAATTGGGAACGGTGATTCAGGCGGCGCAACGCACCGGGATCGCATCACAGAGCTTGATGGTTACGCCGCACAGGGCCAAGTCGAAGCCGACCCCATCGACCAAGTGTCTGGCCACTCCAGAGGTCACTTCTGGTCTTCGCGGGTCAAATCAACGCTCGAAATGCAGTGGGGGACAGCAAGCACGCGGAAGCGGCAACTCGCCCGGCTTGGCCTCTCGCGTGATGAAGTGCGCTTTTGGAGTGGCGGGGGCGGCCTATCTCTATGACAAAACAGCCAATGATTTTTTTCTCTCCACTACGTCTTTGCATGACGGAAAGACGGGGACGACTTCTACAGAGAAGTATGCAAGAACGCTTCCGATGAATTCTATGGCGGCAAAGCCAGATACCGTGAGGACGCCGCCCTTCTAAGCGACGGTAGAGGATCTGAAACGCACGGCCAAGCGTTTCTTTGACCGCTCTAGTCTTACTGCGTCACAAACGATGATCTGTGTAGTGGTCGAACTTGATCGCACAACAAGGACATCTCGACAGCATTCGGACGAGCCCATGTTCGAGCCGCCGTCGCATCGTCGCGATCGAATTTGGAATGTGACGTTGGGTCCGCAGCGGCAGATCCGCGGGGTCTGTAATCTGCGGGAACGCGATCGAGCGGGATTGGCCAGGCGCGCCGAGCGCCCGAGGGGGAATCGTCTCCCGCTCGGAGATCAGGAATCCGTAGGCCGCAATGCACATCGTTGCGTGATGATGAAAGCCGCGCCAGCCGCGTCCCTCGAAGTGGCCGAGCCCGACCTCCTGTTTGAGGTCCTGATAGTCGCGTTCGATGCGCCAGCGCAGTTTAGCCGTCTCAACGAGCGTCCGGAATGCCACATCCTCCGGCAATGTCGAGAGCCAGTATTTGGTAGGCTGGTCCTCGCCTTTCGGCCATTCGATGATTCGATCAGCAACCATTCCTGCGCTCGCCGGGTGGTTTGCCAATAATCACGATGCGCGGCACGAACCCGCACGCGGGCAAAGCGCGAGGTCAGCTTTTCGTTCGTTCCTTGCCGCCACGTTATGGTGCGCCAAGCTTGGGCCGGCACGCCGATCGCGAGCGCTTTGACGGCGGCTGGCTGATGCTGACGGTTGCGGCGCATTAGTTTTGGTGGACGGCCGCGCCCCGACCATGGCTTCGGCGGCAAGGACCGGTGCCGGGCGCCCATACCGTCATGCTCGACAGAAGACCCGCCACATAGGTCAATCCCAGCGCCGTGATCTCGGTGCGCAGGTCGTTGTTGTGTAAGCGCTATTTTTGACGCACCTGTGCAATTGAGTGTCCAGATGGGATCAGGTGTCCACCATGAACAAGTAAGCGGCAAGGAGACCTTTCAATTACCCACATTTGACGTCGGATTTGAGCGAGGCTCCGCGGGCGAAATCTTGCATCGGCAGAATCTGTTGTGATTCGTGGAAGATCGAAGTCTTCCATAAGATCCTCAAATCGGGCTGCAAAGCGGAGGACTCAAAATTGCGAACCGCTGAGCGTCTGGTCAATCTGATCGCGGTCTTCTGCATTGTGAGTTGGCGCGTCTTCTGGATGACGATGCTCAATCGCTCCTCACCGAATGCCCTACCGCAAACCGCGCTGACAGATCCCGAAATCAGGCTTCTTGATCATTTTGTGAAAGACAGGGGTGGCGATTGCTCTCGACGAAGCACGCTCTCGCACTATGTGGTCAAGATCGCGCGGCTCGGAGGATACTTGGCCCGAGCCAACGATCCGCCTCCAGGAAATACCGTGATCTGGCGCGGGCTATCGCGGCTGACCGACATCGAACTGGGAGCCGCAATCGAGGCAACAATTATGGGTAATCAAAAGCTGATCGCCTGGAGCAAGCCGATGTTCTAATCATCGCCACCATTTTCAAGGCGCTGGGTAAGGCCCGGTTGTTCGACGATCTTGGTTCACTCGCACCGATCGGGTTAGCTCGGCTCGAAGAATTGCTTCATGGCTCCGGCTTTGTTGCGGAGAACAACCTCGAGTCGATGGGTAACCTTTGCACCGCTCTACTGCCGCTGGCCCGCAGTCCGCAGAGGCCGATGCGCTGGCACCGCAGGCAAGCTCTATACCTGCTGAATGATCTCCAACCAGTCTTGGAGCAGAAGATCACGGCACATCTCACAGCAAGCGATGCCGAGAGGACCCGCGGATCGTTGTCGACCCGCCGTCCCGCACTCTCGATCTATCAGGTGTTCAAGGCGCGTGAGGTTCTGGAGAGTTTCTACCGGCGACCGCATGTCGAGGGCAGTAAGCCCGATTTGGCGATGAGGCGGCAAGAGCTGGAGCGCGGAACCAAGAAGATGCTGGCGGACGTGCGCGACCTCATTCAAGGCGATCTTTCCGACAAGAGCTGGAATCTCATCGCGCAGATTGAGGAAGACGAGACGGTTGATGCGCTGGACTCGTTCATGGCGCATGATGCGGTGAGGATCCGGGCTCAACATCCTGCGTCCGTCTTCGACGTGCATCAGGTGCTGCAAACCATGGATCACGAGCCCAGACCACCGCAGGGTGAAGCAGGGCTGCTTCAGTTGCCCGTCGTTGACATGCAGGGGCGGCGAGTGGCTACGGAGCGGGAGACGCGATATTCGATTTTTCATCGCCTGACTTCGGGGGTCTTGCCAGTAGTCGCGGTGCAACTACCGGGAAAGCCGAGCGCCGTCATGTTGGCGCGTACGCTCACCGTCGAGGGGGTGCCGTACCGCATGGACCTGTTCGGCGGAAGCAAGTTAAGAGCGCCAAAGCCAACGCTGTCGCAAATCGCAGCGGTCGTTCCAGGCGAGCCGGGCCCCATAACTTCCGGGGGAAAGCTGTTGGCGATACCTATTCCGAAACCGCTCCCGGCACGGCGTTCGAGCAGCTATCGCGCGCCTGGGCCCCATTCAAAGAGGCATATTATTACACTCAGCGCAGAGGGTTTGCGACGCCACCTGCAGTCAGAGATATCAACCCTGCGCGGCGGCGATCAGGGTGAGACTCCGTATTGCCTCACATATCGATGCTCCCGAGTGCTCTCATCCTGATTGTCGCGCTATACAACCCTCACGATTACGCACTGGAGGGAATCTTCAGGCTGTTGCTGCTGCCGGACCGGCCTGCCAACGAGCAGCATTCGTTCAGGCTGACTGGACCAGAAGGCCCGATCGCTTTGCGACCGCATGACGGCTGCGGCATCATCAAGGCATCGCTGGCCGAGCGCATGCGCGTTGTTCGCCTGATTGCCCAACGGCAAGGTGCGGATCGGGTGCCTGCGTTCGCTGAGGGAAGGAGATCATCGCTGCCCACCTCCGCGTTGCAACATTATCCGCGCAGCGAGCAGGTGGCGGAAGAAGCGCGCGACAAGGCCAAGAGCTGGCTTGAGACCAGAGAAGAAGAAACCCTGACGTCTGAACAGCTGTTTCGTACGGTGACAGCCGGACACATCGGTGGTCCCGGCGCCGTCGCCGTACCGTCCAGTGATGGCGTTCTCCATGTGCCGACGCTCAAAAGCGACACGTTGACAGGTACAAATGGAGTCCTGGTCGGCCGGTCTCCCTATGACAAGGCCAACCTGCGCCCCTTCGCTGCCGAGCGCGTCAAGTCGGCAAGCGACGGCGATCCGACCGCGGCATTCCTCGATAGATGCGTAGCTATGCAATACAGCTTCAATGTCGCCCAGAAATCAGGGGAGCAACTCGCGCCCGAGGATCCGACTTTCTTTTCGAAAGGCATTCTAATCGTTGTGCCGGACGAGATGTGGCCGGCCGACTACGCCGACCGTGAGCTGGTGATGTCTGCCGAAGACGTCAAGTCGCATTCGAACTGGACCCAGTGCAAGGACCGCGCAACGGTAGACACATTCGGTCGAATGCGTCGGCATTCTCCAGGCGACCGAGTTGTTCGCTCCGGGGTCGTTGATTGCCGTGCCGATCGATGAACAGAAAAAGCTCGACGGCGACTTTGCGTGAGTTGGCAGTGATGAGTTTGCGGCTTTTGCTTCAAGAGTGACGCGTTAGGTCGATCAGGGGCGCGCAGCACTTTTTGAACTTTTTGCCACTGTTGCAAAAGCACGGCGAATTAACTTTCGTGGTGGACGCTAGATCGATGAGAACTTGCGCTTGAGCATTGCGTGCACTTTCCCATAACGCGGTCAGCGTGGTGCGTTTCATCCGGATCTCAGAGCCCACCGAGTGCTCCTCCATCGAATTGTGAAGATGGTCGCTGGCTTCGATCCAATTTTCGGCACTTGCAAAGACTCCCAGACTTTTCTTTCTGTTGAGGAGCCGCTTCTTGCCGCGGAAGTCGTATACGCGCTGCGGATCTGGCAAAAACAAGATCTGATCTTCGTTGTTTACGTGTGGTGTGATGTCGACATACTTGCCGTTGCTTTTCCAAATGGCGTGATGTTCGGCTTCAACGAAAACCCGTGGCCATTCCCAAATCGTCCACCCGTAAAGCAGTGTCCCTCCGTCTCTCGCAACCTTTGCGGCAACGTTGCTGAAGCACTCGCCGGCAACGGCACTGGGCTCAGGCAAGACTGAGATCGAGACAGGCTGTGGGTCCGGGCAGAGGCCAGGATGGGCTCGGAGATCTCCCGCGGGGAGGTGGTAAAAGTTCTCTGAAAGATCTCAGTTCGTATCGCCGGCATGACCTCCATTCCCGTTTTTGGGTTTGAAAGGAGGATTATCGTTTTTGAGGCGATAGATCGAGCTAAGATATTGATTTGTCGTATCAATATCCCCATGTTTACTTGAACGAGACGCTTGCTGTTCGGAGGTCAGGTTCCTTAGACCTTCGCGATTTTCCGGGTTTTTTTGCCCCGTTGCCCGAGCTTATCGGAACTGCTAGTTTGAACGGACAGGGAACATCCGCCGTCCAAGAGGATTGGTGGGGAGCTGGATTTTTAAGGGGCGATGCCCTATTTTCGACCCTGAGATAGGCACTGGTCAAGAGCCATGAGCGTCCGGATCAACCGGGAATACGTGAACGACACCGCGAAGCTGATCATGCATCGGCTTATTGCGCGGCAGATCGGTCGCGACCCGTCGCTGGTCGAAAGGGCGAAGGATTCTTTGGTCCATAACTCCCAGCGTTTCGAAGGCTACGCTTTCGTTCGCGAGTGGTCGGACATGCTTGGCTTTCCTCCTTCTACTGTCCGCCGCCGTCTGACGAGCCGCGACGAAGAGATGACGCGTCTGCGTCTGTCCTCACCTTTCGTTTTGGCGGAAGGCATCAATTTCGAGGACGACACTCTGCGCCGTCGTATCTGGAAGGCGGCGAAGCGGATTGCGGAGAGATCTGCGATCCATAAGACCGCGGCACTTCCGCGGATGGCTGCGTGACACAAAACTCGTTTGTTCGCACTATTGAAGACCTTGTCGAGACAGTCAGGGTGATCGCCCGGCTGTTTAAAACCGACAAGGTCTTCATCATCGGCAGCCAAAGCATCTTGCTTTCATGGCCAGACGCACCAGTCGTCCTGCGCACCTCTGGCGAAATCGACGCTTATCCGGAGAACGCGAAGATTTGGGAGATCCAGCAGAAGGAACTGGATCCCGAAGACGATCCAGAGGCTTCCGAAGAGATCAATGCCCTCTATGGCGAGGGCTCTAAATTCCATCGCGAGCACGGCTTCTATATCGACGGTGTCGACGAGAACACCGCGCGGCTTCCTGAAGATTGGAACAAGCGGGCGATCACCAAGACGGTCGACGTCGACGATCGAAAGGTCCTAGCCGTTGCACCATGTCCTGAGGACATCATCGTATCCAAACTCGCTCGATTGTCCGACAAGGACAAGGAGTTCGTCGAAGGCTACCACCAGGCGCGACCGTTCGATCGCGAGCTCGTTGTCGAGCGCATTAAGGCGACGAAGCTTGAGGCCGAACTTCAGGAGCGAGCCATAAACTTCGTGCGCGGCCTTGCGGATGCGCCGAAAGCAGATGTTGTGGCAGGCAAGACGGTCGGATCATAGCCGTTACCGACTGTGTAACCTATCGCGCCTTAGGCGTCGAGCGTCGGGCGTCGGCGGGGGGCTTTGCGCTTCAGCGCTTCTCATTCAGGTCCTCCAATTCGGATCGAAGCAAACACTCTCACCGCCAAGCTTGCGATGTCCGCACGCAATTCTGGTTCGATTTCAGTAGCAGCAAGCGCGCTTAGCTCCGTGACCCATCTCTTTTTTTCCGCAACAGGGGCGATCACGCAGGTACTCCTGCGCAATCAAGACCTCGGATCGCCTGCGCGGTTATCGCGACGCGGCAGGGCCTTTCGAGGCGCCATCGAGTGGGAATTGGCCCGCTCCCAACGGAGCCTCACACCATCGCACGATCTCTCCCTCGCTCGGAACCACGCCTTACAGCTTGCGCGCACGCTGATGGTCCCGGTCACGCTTTTCTAGGTCAGTGGCGCCTATGGTGTCCTGTCCAGCCACGAAACCTGGTGGCAGCTGCCAATGGCGGTCGGCCGATCGCTGATAGATGACCGGCTGTCAGCAGCGCCTGGACGCGGGAGATTGCTCGTTCCGTTTTTCGATTCGTTGTATTCATGGTTGCATGTCCCCACAACTAACGATTTTTGCGAAAGGAAGGCGTCCAAACCCGGCTCCCCGCGCACGGCGGCGTCATCTTCAACATCCAGTGCAAGGATTGATCTGTCGAAGATTGAGGCTGAGCGCGCGATGTTCGTCCGATATAACCGATCCCTGACGAATTACTATGCGCGCGCCCTGACGAAGGAGCGTCGCCGCGACCATCTGCTGAAACAGGAGCTGGGAATGGACAAGGTCGTGCATTATGTGGTCAGCCGATTTCCGGTGATCGGCGCCGACCCTGCGGTGATCAACTACAATCAGATCGATCGGCTTCGTTTTGCCAGTCAGGCGGGCGCATGACGAATCCTGCGGATAAAGATCACGGTCGCGGTCGCGAGGCAATGGCGATGACTAACGTGGGAGCGACATGCAGTACGCGTTGATCGAGGGTAAACGGCGGGAAGCAATTCCAGGCGCAACGGGCACCTGTCCCACATGCGGGGCCGTTATGGTGGCCAAATGTGGCCCGCGGCAGCCGCGGGAAATGTGACGTTGCGTCACTCGGTGGCCAAGCGGGATTTTGATCACGTCGCGAGGCTCCGGAAGGTAAGGCGCCGGATCCTTCACCGCGAGCACGACTGGAGCAGGGGTAGGCGGCGGCAGGTCGGTGCGCGAAGGCTGGAACTCCGTCTCGCGCGAGCCGGCTGCCGACATCCTTCGGATGTTCGAAGCCGACGCGCGCCATGTACCGGGCCGCATTCGACGTGAGCTGCATTTTTTCTGCCAGAGTCCCTTGCTCCCGCAAAAATCCTATCCTATTTCAGCTCGGCCCGTAAATAGCACTCGCGGGCATCGATTGCTAGTATCCGAAAATCCTCAAATCGTGCAAATGCTTAGGAGGGCTGCATGAATTTCCGTCCGCTTCACGACCGCGTCGTGGTCAAGCGCATCGACGCCGAAGAGAAGACCGCTGGCGGCATCATCATTCCGGACAGTGCCAAGGAAAAGCCCTCGCAGGGCGAAGTCGTCGCCGTTGGCCCCGGTGGCCGCGATGAGACTGGCAAGCTGACCCCCATCGACGTCAAGGTCGGCGACCGCGTCCTGTTCGGCAAGTGGTCGGGCACCGAGGTCAAGATCGACGGCGAAGACCTGCTGATCATGAAGGAGAGCGACATCATGGGCGTGCTCGACGTCCCCGCTTCCAAGAAGAAGGCCGCCTAATCCAACGCTCGCACCGCTCACCCTGAGGAGCGCCTGTCGGGCGCCCCGCCAAGGGTTGAGAAGAAATGAAACTCAGGGAAATCAACTATGTCAGCCAAAGAAGTCAAATTCGGCGTAGACGCGCGCGACCGCATGCTGCGCGGTGTCGACATCCTTGCCAACGCGGTGAAGGTCACCCTCGGTCCGAAGGGTCGTAACGTCGTTCTCGACAAGTCGTTCGGCGCTCCCCGCATCACCAAGGACGGCGTCACCGTCGCCAAGGAGATCGAGCTCGACGACAAGTTCGAGAACATGGGCGCCCAGATGGTGCGCGAAGTCGCCTCCAAGTCCGCTGACGCGGCCGGCGACGGCACCACCACCGCGACCGTGCTCGCGGCTGCGATCGTCCGCGAGGGCGCCAAGTCGGTTGCCGCCGGCATGAACCCGATGGATCTGAAGCGCGGTATCGACCTCGCGGTCGAAGCCGTCGTGGCCGACCTTCAGAAGAACTCGAAGAAGGTCACCTCGAACGAGGAGATCGCCCAGGTCGGCACCATTTCGGCCAACGGCGATGCCGAGATCGGCAAGTTCCTCGCCGACGCCATGAAGAAGGTCGGCAACGAGGGCGTGATCACGGTCGAGGAAGCCAAGTCGCTCGAGACCGAGCTCGACGTCGTCGAGGGCATGCAGTTCGACCGCGGCTACATCTCGCCGTATTTCGTCACCAACGCCGATAAGATGCGCGTTGAGATGGACGACGCCTACATCCTCATCAACGAGAAGAAGCTCTCCTCGCTGAACGAGCTGCTGCCGCTGCTCGAGGCCGTGGTGCAGAGTGGCAAGCCGCTGGTGATCGTCGCTGAAGACGTCGAAGGCGAAGCGCTCGCCACTCTGGTCGTCAACCGCCTGCGTGGCGGCCTGAAGGTCGCGGCCGTCAAGGCTCCGGGCTTCGGCGATCGCCGCAAGGCCATGCTGCAGGACATCGCGATCCTGACCGGCGGCCAGGCCATCTCGGAAGATCTCGGCATCAAGCTTGAGAACGTCACGCTCAACATGCTCGGTCGCGCCAAGAAGGTGATGATCGACAAGGAGAACACCACGATCGTCAACGGCGCCGGCAAGAAGGCCGACATCGAGGCGCGCGTGAGCCAGATCAAGGCGCAGATCGAGGAGACCACCTCGGACTACGACCGTGAGAAGCTGCAGGAGCGTCTCGCCAAGCTCGCAGGCGGCGTCGCGGTGATCCGCGTCGGCGGCGCGACCGAGGTCGAGGTGAAGGAGCGCAAGGATCGCGTTGATGACGCGATGCATGCGACCCGCGCGGCCGTGGAAGAAGGCATCGTCCCAGGCGGCGGCGTCGCTCTGCTCCGTGCCTCCGAGCAGCTCAAGGGCCTGCGCACCAAGAACGACGACCAGAAGACCGGGGTCGAGATCGTGCGCAAGGCGCTGTCCTGGCCAGCCCGCCAGATCGCGATCAACGCCGGTGAAGACGGTTCGGTGATCGTCGGCAAGATCCTCGAGAAGGAACAGTACGCCTACGGGTTCGACTCGCAGACTGGCGAGTACGGCAACCTGGTGTCCAAGGGCATCATCGACCCGACCAAGGTCGTGCGCACCGCGATCCAGAACGCCTCCTCCGTGGCGGCGCTGCTGATCACCACCGAGGCCATGGTCGCCGAGTTGCCGAAGAAAGCCGCAGCCGGCCCGGCCATGCCCCCGGGCGGCGGCATGGGAGGCATGGACTTCTGATCCAGCCGCATCGAAGAATACGAGAATTACAGAACCCCGGCACCCAATGCCGGGGTTTTTCCTTGTCGCCGTGTTCATGTCCTTTGTTATGCTGGTGCGCGTAGCCCGAGCCCTGAACTTCATGCGGAAGTTGAAAAAGGCCAGTGTAGATGCCTCCAGCCTCTCACTTACAGCGTAGCTGAAGCAGGTCTCTTCCGACAACGATGTTGCCTCCATATGTCGTCCGAACCGCGTCCCTCCATACCTCGGGTGCCGCGTTGTTATCACCCGCAGGCACGAAATGATTGAGAACAAGTGTTTTCACGTTCGCCATCGCTGCGATGCGGCCCACAGCATCGGCGCGGGTGTAATGGCTCTGAATACTGGCCTTCAACCTTTCGGCGTTCGGCACGCGGCGTACAACGGCGTCCAGACCGGGTTCGTACAACGCTTCGTGCACTAGATAATTAGCCCCCTTCGCGAAGTCAGCGAGCGGCGGAAAGAACGCAGTGTCGCCTGAAGAAAACACCGTTTTGTCTTTCAACTGGAATTTGAACGCAGAGCTCTCGGTGGAGACGACAGCATCGACAACAGTCAGCTGCGGACAGGCTCGACTGCAAGGATTGAGACCTTAGTATGTTGGAAAGCAGACAAAGCCAACACAGGCATGATGCGAACTGTCCACTATTGCTTGGCACGAAGAATGCAAACCCTAGCCATGCCTAGGGGCTTCTCCAGGCTTGGCTACCATTGCAAGTTGAGGCCGTGGCTGGCCACTGAGGTTAGCGGCGCGTGACGTAAAGCAAGAGGGCGTCTGCTCGGCCGATACCGACGGGCGTCTTGTCACGTCGCCGCCAACTTCCAACGGCGTGAATACCGTTTTGTAGTGCGTTTAGAGCAGAATGAGCGGGACGCGCTGGAGAGGGCGCGAAAGACCTCAGAAAATGAACGCAGAGAACAACTTCGCGGCCCGGCTCCTTGACGCCGGCCGCCTCGCAGCAATCGCGCGTACATGCGGCCTGAAGGCGGATGTTTCATACTACGTCGACGAGGCGCTCACGGAGCTTTGGCGAACCAGGTCGCCGGAAGAAGCAAAAGCGATCGCAAAGCGTTGGGTCTTATGGGACGCAAAGGGGAAGCCCTGGCCGCGCATGCCCCCACTGGAAAACGTCGTCCCGTTCAATCGGACCCGCGCGACAGAGATATCGGCCGTAAATCGGCCGAGAACGCCCTTGCAAGCAATCCGCGACTGGTTCGAAAAACAAGATGAAGACGTGCGATGCGAAATCGCCGGCATGGCGGCGCTTTTGATCTTCGAAGGTGGCAATCTTGTCGATTTCAGCAGCCAGGAGTGGT
The DNA here is from genome assembly GCF_054056795.1 of Bradyrhizobium sp. USDA 3315. NCBI lineage: Bacteria > Pseudomonadati > Pseudomonadota > Alphaproteobacteria > Hyphomicrobiales > Nitrobacteraceae > Bradyrhizobium > Bradyrhizobium sp. USDA 3315. The sequence continues at coordinate 5,007,512 of NZ_JBSRYP010000001.1, forward strand.
GTGACCATTTGCGCCGATGGCTGAGTGAGACGAGGCTACCAAACCATAAGGTCATCGGCCGCGCTCTGACGTTTCGCACCTGTTTTGAGTATTTCTCGGAGAGGAGGTTCACCGAAGCAGCGTGGACGCGATCCAAAGAAGCTGCTGTGGAGATCCTTGAAGATGCTGGCCTTGACCCAATCTCCGAAGCTGCGAGCCTTGCACCCATTGCCCAAAAAATGCTGGAGACCTTGCCCGCGCAAAAATGCCGCTGGATCGAGGTAGGCAAGTCCTGGAGCAAGCTAGTCGATACAAGCCTGGCACCCCGGGCCCTCAGGGTTTGGAGCGCCTCGCATATGGAGTCCTCCGTGAAGAATGCGGATTGACCTGAGAAATAAGCAGAATTGGTCTTGATGTAGTATTCGATTTTGCAGGAAAGCGGGGTGTTGGACCTCGCTTTCTTGCGTTTTAGGTTTTGCTTTTGGGCGATTCGTGATTCCCTGACGGCGTCGTCGACATTGGGGAATGCGATGAGCAAGCCGCGGGATGATCGCCAGAAAGACCTGTTGCTTCCGGCGCTTGATCAGATCATCGACATGGGTCATCCGTTGGTGCGGTTGGCAGCGCTGATCGACTGGAACATCCTGAATGAGCGCTTCAGTTCGGTGTGCCAAGCAGGGTCGGGACAGCCGGGCTTGCCGACGCGGCTAGTCGCTGGCCTGTTCATTTTGAAGCACATGCACAACCTGGCAGATGAGGTGCTGTGCGCTCGCTGGATCGAGAATCCCTATTACCAATACTTCTGCGGCGAATTGAGCTTCTGCCACCGTCTGCCGTTCGATCGATCGTCGATGACACGCTGGCGGCAGCGGCTCGGCGAGGAACAGCTCGTCGCGCTGATCCAGGAAAGTCTTTCAGTGGCGCACAAGACCGGCGCCATCGGTCCCAAGGACCTGGAACGGGTGGTCGTCGATACCACAGTGCAGCCCAAGGCGGTTGCACATCCGACCGACGCGCGGCTGCTGCATCGAGCAATCATCAAGCTGGTCGGGCTCGCCAAGCGCAACCGTGTGCCGCTACGCCAGAGCTATCTGCGCCTGGCCAAGCGCGCCGCCATCATGACCGGCCGCTATACCCACGCCCACCAGTTCAAACGCGCCCGGCGGCAGCTCAAGTTCCTGCGGACACGGCTTGGCCGGATCATCCGCGACATCTGCCGCAAGATTGATGGCGATACGGTGCTGGAAGCTCGCTTCGGCCCGTTGCTCGGTTTAGCGCAGCAGGTGCGCAGCCAGGATTAGTATCAGCGCGGTCCGAAGGTCTATGCGTTACATGCTCCGGAGGTTGAGTGCATCGGCAAGGGTAAAGCCCGCACGCCCTACGAGTTCGGCTGCAAGGTCAGCATCGCCACCCCTGTGACGTCTCCGAAGGGCGGCCAGTTCGTGCTCCATGCCAAGGCCCTGCATGGCAATCCCTTCGATGGGCACACGCTCGGTCCCGTAATCGCCGACATGGAGAAGCTCACCGGGGTGGAGGCTCGCGGTATCCACGTCGACAAAGGATATCGCGGTCACAACCACCCGCATCGGTTCAGGGTCTGGATCTCGGGTCAGGTCCGCCGCGTCACAGCTTCCATCCGTCGCGAGATGAAGCGTCGCGCGGCTGTCGAGCCCGTCATCGGCCACGTCAAGGCCGAGCACCGCATGGACAGAAATTATCTCAAGGGACGCCTCGGCGACCGCATCAACGCTGTTCTCGCCGCTGCCGGCTATAACTTCGGCCCCTGCTGCGATGGCTCGCAAAGCTCTTGCGTGTCATCATCCGAGCCTTCTTCGAAACCGTCCCGGCTCGAAAAACCGCTTGAGTCCGGCGCCGCCGCCAGTTCTTCACGAACGACGAACCACCGATGAACTGTCGAAAGCGTAGGGAAGACGTCAAAACCAAGGGGTAGTCGTTATCTTGGGATCAGTCCGAGCGATACCTGTTTACGGCTCAGGCGGCGTCCGGCAGGCGAGGTGGCGTGACCTCGGTTCAGGCTTCTGTGCGGAAGTGTGACCAGTGAAGGCTGGTGTGTTCAGCAGGAGATAAGCCTGCCGGGGCAAAAGTCAGGCGCCCCGTAGTTTGGATAGCAGGGCGGCGGGAAACCAAGGCCCTGGAACCTATCGACAAGGTCTTCCTTGGGGAGGCCACGAGTCACCGGGCCGTAACAACAGTGAACGCAATGTGGCCTCGAAAAAAAGTGGATCCGAAGGCCGAGCCCGCTTCCGTAGGGCGAAGGCAGCATGGGGCGCCGAAATCTGACCGATGCGGCACCTTCACTTCGGCGGGGTGGAAGCGACAGCACGGCGACAAGGACACACCGAGCAACTGGCGAAGCCCTCCTCGCCCCAGTGCGAAATCACCGGAGCAAGGTAGATCGTATAACCGGCTAAACCGGGAAATCGGTCGAAGGCGAGAGGGTGACGGATGGGTCCGTATGAGCGATGAAGTGGGGTAACGCCCGCGGAGCAAAGGGGCCCAACTGTCTGAAATGTCTCTTTCAATCGGGAAGGCAAAGGACGAGATGATAAAGGCGTCCATCGATTTGCAGGACCTGAGGCGGAGACTATACGTCAAGGCGAAGGCTGAGACGTCCTGGCGTTTCTGGGGTTTGTACGTCCATGTTTGCAAGATGGAAACGCTACGCGAGGCGTATGCGTTGGCCGAAGAAAACGATGGCGCTCCCGGCGTAGACGGGGTCACCTTCGAGGCCATCGAGGCGCACGGCGTAGAGGTTTTCCTTGAGCAGATCAGGGACGAACTCGTGGGGCGCACCTATAAGCCGTTACCGGCTCGGCGGCAGGAAATCCCGAAGGACGGGGGCAAGATCCGCGTCCTCTCGATTCCTGCGATCCGGGATCGGGTGGTGCAAGGGGCGCTCAAGCTCATCTTGGAGCCGATCTTTGAGGCCGACTTCCAACAGGGTTCGTTTGGATACCGTCCCAGGAAGACAGCTCATGAAGCGACTGACCGAGTGGCCAAGGCGATCCTTCAGCGGAAGACACGCGTCATAGATCTCGATCTGAAGAGCTACTTTGACAACGTTCGGCACGACCGGCTGTTGGCGAAAGTGGCGAAGCGAATCGACGACGATGAGGTGATGCACCTGCTGAAGATCATGCTGAAGGCCAACGGTCGATGTGGCGTCCCGCAAGGCGGAGTGATCTCCCCACTGCTCAGTAATATCTACCTTAACGAGTTGGATCGAGTGCTTGAGCGGGCGAAGGAGGTAACACGCAATGCCAAGTACACCTACATCGAGTACGCGCGTTTTGCGGACGATCGTGCGCCACGACGGCGCGAAGGAGGTGTGATGTAGAGCACCTTTGAGCAGCCTTGCTGCACAGAAGATGGGGGTTGGCCCCTCGAACTCGGGTTGCAGGATCAGGGTTCAAACCACCGGCTGCTGCTTCGGCCCAATGGTCGAGGTGGTGAGCGAGACCGGAAAAGGCAGAGCAAGACTCTGTCAGGTAAGGATCGAGGAGACGAGCGCAAGCGAACCACCGATGAACTGTCGAAAGCGTAGGGAAGACGTCAAAACCAAGGGGTAGTCGTTATCTTGGGATCAGTCTGAGCGATACCTGTTTACGGCTCAGGCGGCGTCCGGCAGGCGAGGTGGCGTGACCTCGGTTCAGGCTTCTGTGCGGAACGTGGGAACCTGTATCGCGATGCCAAGGGAATGGTTCAAGTGGAAGCCCCACAAGAGTCTGAGTACCAATGCGCGATGCAGGGACGGAGCCGTGTGTAGTAGTGACGAAGGCACTGTAATGGTGGCGGAGCGAAGGCACGGCACTGTCCCGCTTGATTGGAAGAACAACCGGAAACGGGAGGACTCTTTTGGGTCAAGCAAAGCCGTATGACATCCCCAAGCGCTGGGTTTGGGAGGCGTACAAACGGGTCAAAGCAAATCGGGGCGCAGCCGGTGTGGACGAGCAGTCGATCGAGGTGTTCGAGGCAGACTTGCAGAGCAATCTGTACAAGCTCTGGAATCGAATGTCTTCGGGTAGCTACTTTCCACCGCCGGTCAAGCGTGTGCAGATCGACAAGCGCGACGGCGGGAAGAGGCCGCTAGGAATTCCTACGGTGTCGGATCGCGTTGCTCAGGCGGTCGTCAAAGGATATCTGGAGCCGGATTTGGAGAAACACTTTCATCCAGACTCGTTCGGATATCGACCCGGAAAATCGGCGCTCGATGCCGTTGGGGTTGCTCGCCAGCGATGCTGGCGGCATCCCTTCGTGCTCGATCTCGACATTCGGGCCTATTTTGACTCGATATCGCATGAGCTTTTGCTCAAGGCGATTCGGAAGCACACGGACTGCGCTTGGGTGTTGTTGTACATTGAACGGTGGCTTAAAGCTCCCGTTCAACTGGAAGACGGCACCCCTGAACCCCGAGAGAAGGGCACGCCGCAGGGCTCGGTGGTATCACCGCTGATGGCGAATCTCTTTCTCCACTATGCGTTCGACATGTGGATGCGAAGAAATCATCCGAGCATCCCGTTCGAGCGTTATGCCGTTGATATTCTCTGCCATTGCGACAGTGAGCGGCAGGCACAAGAACTGAAGGAGGCGCTTGCGAAGCGCTTTGCCGAATGCGGACTGGAGCTTCATCCGGACAAGACGAAGATAGTCTATTGTAAGGATGACGACCGGCGAGGTGATTATCCTGAACAGAAATTCGACTTTTTGGGCTACACGTTCCGTGCCCGTCGGTCGAAGAACCGTTGGGGAAAGCACTTCGTCAACTTCAGCCCCGGTGTCAGCAATGCCGCGACGAAGGCAATCCGACAGGAAATCCGTGCCTGGCAACTACGCTGCCGGGTGGATAAGAGGATCGACGACCTGGCGAGGATGTTCAACCCGATCATTCGAGGCTGGATGAACTACTATGGTCGGTACTACAAGTCGGCGCTTTACCCGACACTACGCCATCTCGACCGATGTCTCGCGCGATGGGCGATGTCGAAATACAAACGTCTGCGGCGACATCGAAGACGGGCAGAGCACTGGGTACGGGACATTGCTTGCCGCACCCCCACGCTGTTGGCCCATTGGCCGATGCTGCACAAGACGGCGGCTGGACGGTAAGAGCCGGATGAGCGGAGACGTTCACGTCCGGATCTGTGAGCGCCTGGGGGTGAAACTCCTCCGGGCGACTCGACTGGTGATCTTGATCGACGCCCACCCGCGACAGGACTGGCTGCTGCCGGCGGTTGAGAAACGCCTCCGGGAGGAACTGGCCGCTCTACAAGTCGAGATCAATGAAGAGAAGAGTCGGACCGTGGACCTCGGCCGCAGCGAAAGCTTCGGCTTCCTCGGCTTTGACTTCCGTCGGGTGCGCAGTCGTCAAGGGCGTTGGCGTCCGAGTTACACGCCAAAGCTCAAGAAGCGCACGGCGCTGCTGCGGAAACTCAAGGATGTGTTCCGCCGCCACCTATCGCAACCAGTCGGTCAGTTGATCAAGCTGATCAACCCGGTGGTACGCGGTTGGGTGAACTACTTCGCGGTTGGAAACTCCAGCGAGTGCTTTAGCTTCATTCAAGACTGGGTAGAGAAGAAGGTTCGGCGCCATATGATGCGAGCTCGGAAACGAAAGGGCTTCGGCTGGATGCGGTGGAGTAGGCAATGGCTGTACGAAACCTTGAAGCTGTTCAACGGCTACCGGGTTCGGCACGTTTGCTGAAAGTCGCGCCGGCAGGATAAGTCCCATAAACCTTGGGGTGAAACAGACAGGAGAGCGTAGAGCGGGAAATCCGCACGCTGCGTTCGAGGTGGCGGGGGCTGGAAACGTGGCATGGTCGAGATGCTGTGACACTCGCAGACGAAAGAGCGAGGCAACAGGAGAACACGAACTTCGACCTAAACCGGGCGCGCCAGTCTCCGACCCTACCGTGGGAACCTGTATCGCGATGCCAAGGGAATGGTTCAAGTGGAAGCCCCACAAGAGTCTGAGTACCAATGTGCGCGGCGGCGATCAGGGTGAGACTCCGTAGCGCAGCGTCGGTGATGTCGTCGGGCAATGGCCAGGTCAGCCCCGCTGCCTCGAACCGGTGGATCGTCAACCGCACCGTCGAAGGGGCTGTCCCCACCCGCCGCGCAATCTCGCGGGTCGGCATCCCGGCCGACTTCAATCTGATCACATCGCGCGCATGGCGCATCGCAAACCTCTCCGTCGGCATCCAGGTCCCCCTTCGCAAAGCCGAAAGGCGGGACCGTATCGGAGCCAGAAGAGGCCTCGTTACCCCGGGCGACATCATCCCGGAATGGTGGGCGACATCAAATCGGAACGGTGGGCGACATCGAGCGGAATCAGCACTTGTCGGCGGCGGCCGTTGAGCGAAGTTGTTGCTGTCGTGGGGACCAAAGTCTATCCTGCGTATGCTGCAGCCGGGCCGCTAACGCCTCAAAAGCCGCCTTCACGTTCGCATATGCTGCCTGCCTCAAGTCGGCCTTCGCAGGGTTGATGTCGTTGTAGACGGTCACCGCATCGGCATAGTTCTGGTACAGGGGCATCTGAGCCTCGTTGGTCCAGCCGAGACCGAGATAGTGGAACTGATCAGCCGGAACCGTGACCCGGCTTTTGTCCAGCTCTCGAACATAGTCCGCCGACCAATCGTGGATCGTATAGGATTCAAGTTTGTCCATCATCGACCGCCAGCGCTTGACACGCTCCTTAAGCGCCATGTGGGCCGCCTTCGAAATAGCGGCTGCGATCTCTTCGGGGTGGTTTGGATCCACCAGCAGCGCCTCGTCCTCGTCGAGATCTTCAGCCGCACCGGCAAACTTGGATAGTACCAACACGCCGGGATCCTCCGGATCTTGTGCGGCAACATATTCTTTCGCCACCAGATTCATGCCGTCGCGCAACGGTGTAACGAGGCAAACATGGGCAGCGCGGTAAAGATGCGCGAGTGCAGCCTGGCTGAACGAGTCATTCTTGTAGTGGATCGGATTCCACTTCTCCTTGCCATGCTCCGCATTGACATGGTTGATCGCGGTCTCCACGTCGTCTTTGTATTTCTGGTACTCTTCGACGTCAGCGCGGGAAGAGGGCGCGATCTGCAAGAGCGAAATGCTGCGCGGCGGCTCGGTCGCTAAAACCTGATTGAACGCTTCGACCCGTTTGTCGATACCCTTCGTGTAGTCGAGCCGGTCTACGCCGATCGCAAACTTGGCGCCCTCGAAGTTTTGCAACAGCGAGGAGAGTTTTTCTTGCTCCGCGGGAGAGAGGTCTGCCGCAAGATACTCCGCGAACTGCTTGGGATCGATACCGATTGGGAATTTTTGAAGTCGCGTCTGGCCGCGCTCCGTGGTCACGACGCCATCCTTGCTCTCCAGCCCGAAATGGGTTCGCAGACAGGCCGCGAAATTGTTCAGATCCCGGTTCGTCTGAAAGCCGATCAGATCGTACTTCAGCATCGACTTCATCAGTTCGCGATGATCGGGCACGCGCTCTAGCATGTGGGGCGTCGGCCACGGCGTATGGAGGAAAAGGCCGGTTGGCCGCTCAATGCCGAGCTCACGCAGATCGGCCCCAAGCGGGAGCAAATGATAATCATGTACCCAGAATGCGTCGCGATCTCGTACGTCGAAGGCCGCACGCGCAATAAAGTCGTTGATCTTGCGATAGCTGCCATAATCCTCGTCCGAGCCCGACATCCGGTCCGGCAGGGAGTGCAATGCTGGCCACAGCGTCGAATTCGAAAAACCTCTATAGTAACCAGGATGGTCCGCGGCCGACAGATCGAGCCTGGCCACCTGGCCTGCACCAGTCTCCACGAGTGGCAGGGGTTGCTCGGTCCCGTCGCCGCGGTCCTCCGAGGACCCGATCCAGACCGCGCCGGAACGTTCCACGACTGGCTCGAGGGCCGCGGCAAGCCCGCCGGTCTGGGGTTTAGTGGGGTCGAAGGGCGCAACGCGGTTCGAAATGACGACTAGCTTCATGTCTGGTTATCCTCCGGGTCGCCCGAGACAACAGGATGGGAAGAACCTACACCGGCCTGTTGCTCCAGCTCCAGCGGTATTTCGTCGAGGTGCTGGTCAAAGGCCGCTTGGTCTGTCAATTCATTTTGCTGAGTGGTGTGTGATGTTGTGCCGGGACCCGATGTTGCCGCGTCGAGAGTGTCATGGATTCGGACCATTGCGTAACTCCGTTTGATGATGTTTGCGTTTGATCACGGCAACTACAAGACCGCGCCGAGGCCTAGATGCCGTAATGGGCCGGCCTTCGCGAGCCTACCCAAGTAGGTGGCTGTCCCTCAGAATGATGATGTTGAAACGGAGTCCGAGTGATCGGCTCCAAGCATCAAGTGAGGAACAGCCATGGACTATTATGCGGGGATCGACGTGTCTTTGAAAGAGAGCAGCATCTGCATTGTTGACGGGACTGGCAACGTCGTCGGCGAGGTCAAGGTCGCCAGCGAGCCTGAGGTGCTTATTGGCTATTTCGACAAGTTGGAATTGCCTGTCAGCTGCATTGGGCTCGAAGCCGGGCCGTTGTCGCAGTGGCTGCGTGCCGCGCTTGTGGCCGCCGGACGCGATGCAGTTTTGCTCGAGACACGGCATGTGAAAGCAGCACTCTCGGCCATGACCGTCAAGACCGATCGGAAGGATGCCCGCGGGGTCGCAATGCCGAACCGAATACGCCGACACCGGTAGAAGAGGTGTGAGAAGTCGATGACCTTAATGGGCGCATGATCGAACAGATCCAGGGTAGGAAAGCCAGTTTAGCACTAAGAGCGCAATAGCTTACGTCCGGTCGAAGCGCATGGGGCAGAAGCGTGCGGGGCGTGGCGCTTGAGTGCAGCCAGCCCTTCCGCGTTCTCGTCCGACTTCGATCTGTTGGCGCTCGACTTACTTTTCCAGTTCTTTAGGCGCTCCTCGACCTCTTCAAGCGCCTCCTTCAACTCCTCGGTTCTTTCGCGTCGGCAAATGCGCGGCCAACGCTTCGTGTCCCCGGACGTGAGCCCCACCAACCTATGTCAAACGACCTGCGGTCGTCGTTTGATCCGCGCTCAGTCGCATCAAAGCTCTTGGCGGCTGGGGCTCTTGCTCACGCGGCTTAGGTGCCCGAGAGTTCTGGCGCATTGTCACGTGCAACTCTAATCCCCTCGCGTTCAGAACGTTCAAGACCGCACTACTGAGTCCTCCGTGAAGAATGCGGATTGACCTGAGAAATAAGCAGAATTGGTCTTGATGTAGTATTCGATTTTGCAGGAAAGCGGGGTGTTGGACCTCGCTTTCTTGCGTTTTAGGTTTTGCTTTTGGGCGATTCGTGATTCCCTGACGGCGTCGTCGACATTGGGGAATGCGATGAGCAAGCCGCGGGATGATCGCCAGAAAGACCTGTTGCTTCCGGCGCTTGATCAGATCATCGACATGGGTCATCCGTTGGTGCGGTTGGCAGCGCTGATCGACTGGAACATCCTGAATGAGCGCTTCAGTTCGGTGTGCCAAGCAGGGTCGGGACAGCCGGGCTTGCCGACGCGGCTAGTCGCTGGCCTGTTCATTTTGAAGCACATGCACAACCTGGCAGATGAGGTGCTGTGCGCTCGCTGGATCGAGAATCCCTATTACCAATACTTCTGCGGCGAATTGAGCTTCTGCCACCGTCTGCCGTTCGATCGATCGTCGATGACACGCTGGCGGCAGCGGCTCGGCGAGGAACAGCTCGTCGCGCTGATCCAGGAAAGTCTTTCAGTGGCGCACAAGACCGGCGCCATCGGTCCCAAGGACCTGGAACGGGTGGTCGTCGATACCACAGTGCAGCCCAAGGCGGTTGCACATCCGACCGACGCGCGGCTGCTGCATCGAGCAATCATCAAGCTGGTCGGGCTCGCCAAGCGCAACCGTGTGCCGCTACGCCAGAGCTATCTGCGCCTGGCCAAGCGCGCCGCCATCATGACCGGCCGCTATACCCACGCCCACCAGTTCAAACGCGCCCGGCGGCAGCTCAAGTTCCTGCGGACACGGCTTGGCCGGATCATCCGCGACATCTGCCGCAAGATTGATGGCGATACGGTGCTGGAAGCTCGCTTCGGCCCGTTGCTCGGTTTAGCGCAGCAGGTGCGCAGCCAGGATTAGTATCAGCGCGGTCCGAAGGTCTATGCGTTACATGCTCCGGAGGTTGAGTGCATCGGCAAGGGTAAAGCCCGCACGCCCTACGAGTTCGGCTGCAAGGTCAGCATCGCCACCCCTGTGACGTCTCCGAAGGGCGGCCAGTTCGTGCTCCATGCCAAGGCCCTGCATGGCAATCCCTTCGATGGACACACGCTCGGTCCCGTAATCGCCGACATGGAGAAGCTCACCGGGGTGGAGGCTCGCCGTATCCACGTCGACAAAGGATATCGCGGTCACAACCACCCGCATCGGTTCAGGGTCTGGATCTCGGGTCAGGTCCACCGCGTCACAGCTTCCATCCGTCGCGAGATGAAGCGTCGCGCGGCTGTCGAGCCCGTCATCGGCCACGTCAAGGCCGAGCACCGCATGGACCGCAATTATCTCAAGGGACGCCTCGGCGACCGCATCAACGCTGTTCTCGCCGCTGCCGGCTATAACTTCGGCCCCTGCTGCGATGGCTCGCAAAGCTCTTGCGTGTCATCATCCGAGCCTTCTTCGAAACCGTCCCGGCTCGAAAAACCGCTTGAGTCCGGCGCCGCCGCCAGTTCTTCACGAACGACTACTGAAATTCGGGTGCTTTTCTCGTCCCGCGAACGCGTTATAAGGGCTTGTTCTTTCCATGCCAGCACGGCGCGCGAGGCCTCGGCGGTGCATTCGACAAGATGATCTGCTGGATTGCATCGCAATCTTTTCAGGCATGAGCTTTCCAACAAAAAGGCCGGGCAAACATGCCCGGCCCATTTGTGCTGACAAGAGCGTCGAGAAGAAGGTCAGTATTTCGCAGCGACCGGGACGCCGTAGCCGCCGAAGCGGTAGTTAAACCGCACAGTGACCATATCCACGTCCTGGCTGATCCGGTCGTTGAGAACCGCCGCGAGGCGCGGATCTGCTACGGAGAAGGAGTTATTCGCGTGTCCCATCCACAGATGGTCGTATTCAATTCCGACCGACCAGTTCGGTGCGAAGCCATACTCCCAGCCGACACCCAGGGCGCCGCCCCAGCGCGTGTTATCTGCCGAGACTAGGCCGACCCCGGTGGTGTTGTCGAATATAGTAAGCCGATTGCCGGTCACGGCCGCGCCGCCCTTCACGTAAAGCAGTGAGGCGTTCCATGCCCAGCCGAGTTGGCCGGTGAAGAGACCAATGCCGTCGGTTTTCACAGTGGTTGAGAGCGTCGGGTTGAACAGGCTGACGCGCGTGTTGCTGAGATCGGCCCAATCACCTTGTGCTTCCAATCCGAACACAAACTGGTTGGTTTGCCAGCGATATCCGATTTGCCCGCCGACAACGCCTCCGGAACGATCCCGGCAACCGCTTGCGACTGTTCCCGCGAACGTGACGAAATCCACGCAATTGTGGCTTTGGCCCCATCCGCCGTTGGCACCGATGTAGAGTCCAGTCCAATCATAGATCGGCGCAACCACCGGAGGCGGCGCTTTAACGTAGGGTTTAGCAGCCAGATCAGCCGCCGATGCGGGGGCGGCCATGCCCAGTGCGAGCACGGTGCTCACCAAAATCTTCTTCATCATCGTCACTCCATCTCGTCGTTTCGACTGAAACGACCGCCATATTTGCTTTGAGATCTTTCCGGAATCCCGAGTCGAGATTACTTGATTTGATGGAGATGCGATGTAGTACGGTGGCAACACCCGGATTTTCAATTTTGGATGGAAAACGGACGCTAGGTGAGCATTGATCCGTCCAGGATCAAACAGATGAAAGCTGACGGCACGGAGCCGTCAGCCATTGCAGGCTTAAGATTGGTCGCGCGTCATCTTCCTAGGTCTACCGTGAAGGCTTTGCTTGTCGGAATTCGATCCCAGCTGATTTCAACGAGATTTTTGCGCTAGCAGGCTGTTGAAGAAGTAGCCAATCGGCGGGCGATAAAAGGAATGTCGTCGCCGCCTTCGAGGCATATCTTACCTTCGAGCGAGCCATCGGCGAGCTCTTCTGCCCAACCACGGCCTTTTGCGGGCTCCATCTCGTCGTTGCCATCCCATGTGAACTCGACGGCATCGCCTTCGCAACGGCCGTATATTGCCCCGGTGAGACAATCCAGGGCGAACTCGCCACCGTCGTTTGTGAACAGGATGTAAGAGCCCGACCCGGCCATGTCGTGATCGGGCGTTTCCACGACGCGCCATTTGCCCCGCACGCTCATAGCTGCACCGCCAGCAGCTTGGGCAGGCGGATCAGATTGTAGGCGGCAAGCGCCAACGTAAAGACGGCGTCCACACGCTCGCGCCCTCGCAGCTTTACCTTGGCCAGACCGGCGGAACTCTTGATCCATCCGAACACTTCCTCAATCCGCTTGCGGCAGCGTTGGCTGATCTCGTAGCCGGCATGGCGGGTGGAGCGGGCATCGACCGCCGTCTTGCGCGGGACGCCTGTCTTGCTGAGGTGTCCGTCGATTGCGATGTGCGGCGTCACCGATCGTTCTCTCAAGTCGTGCACGAACTGCGTAACGTCATAAGCCTTGCCCGCGCCGAGCGTGACCCGCCGGCCTCTGGGATGGCAATTATCAATCAACGCCAGCGCTGTCTCTCGTTCGGCCGTACCGGTGGCCTGGCTGACAATGCCGCCGACCGCCAAACCATGGCGATTTTCCATCAGAGCATGCCCCATGTAGCAGAGCTTGGCCGGCTGCCCATCGCCCTTCTTGTACAGCCGAGCCTCCGGATCGGTGGTGCTTTGGTGCGTCTTGTTTGAACGCTTCTCCTTGTGGAAGCTGCGCTCAGCGTTACGTCCCGGCCCCCCACTGTCGTTGTCGCCTCCATCCCTTCTGCGGAAGCTCTTGATCGAAGCCCACGCCTCAATCAGCGTGCCGTCCACCGAGAAGTGGTCGCTCGACAATAGCCGCTTCACTTTCGGCTGAGCCATTACCGCGGAGAGGAACTTAGCGGCGATCTCACCCTCTAGCAGCCGGTCGCGGTTCTTGGAAAAGGTCGAGTGGTCCCACACCGGATCGTCCACGCCAAGACCGACAAACCAGCGGAACAACAGGTCGAACTCCAGCCGCTCCATCAATTGTCGTTCCGAGCGGATGCCATAGAACGCCTGCAACAACATCGCCCGAAGCAGCCTCTCCGGTGCAATCGAGGGTCGGCCAAAGTCCGTGTAAAGCCCCGCAAATGCCTTCGATAGATCGTCCAGCGCAGCGTTCACAATCTCCCGGATCTTCCGTAAGGCGTGATCCGGGCGAACCCGCGCTTCAAGATCCACGTAACTGAAGAGCGATCCAGACCGCTCGTCCGATCCCCGCATCATGGCCTCCCGATTCAACTATCGAGAGAATCACGTCCACTGCCATCCCGCCAGAGACTTCTTCAACAGCCTGCTAGACTAGTTTCTGTCGCGAAACGCATTTCGCCCCTTAAAATATGGGTTATCGCGCGATTTTCGCGCACGTTTTTCTTGCGCCGTACGTGTGCATAGTATCACATGCCTCATATGAAGCATGTTGATTCGGAATCGCTTTCGGATGTTGCGCGCTGGCTGCGCAGCGAATCGACGAGTCTCTGGCCTGCGCTTCTGGGTTCGCTGAGCCTTCGTCGTAGCCGGTGCGTCCGCAAGAATTGTCCGGCGTGCCGGTCTGGCTGTGAATGCTGATCGAAATTTGACCCCTCAATCAGTCCATTTTGTTTGGCTAAATTCTTGATATTGAAGGTGCCGGAAGAGTGACCCCGGCGCCGATCGGCGTCGGACCCCCGCGCCGATTCACAGCATTGGGCGCAAAGTTGGTTGCATTGGGCCACGACGTAATCAGAACCCGGAAATGTCAGGATTGAGAGCCTGACGCGCGGCCTGCGACGTCACGTCTTCGGCACCGCCGGGTTCAACAACGAAACGCCGGTCGCCGAGCTGCAATACGACGTCTCGTGCTTCTACCGCACCGAATGGTTCCCCGACATCACGGACGATCTGCTCGAGATCGATATCTCGACCGGCATCAAGATCGGCGACACGCAAGAGGAAATGCATCAGCACCAGCAACTGCACGCCAAGTATCAGTTCGCAGGCCCGAAGAAGAGCCGCAGACATGAGCAACGCAACGCGTGAAGTCTCGCCGCGCAAGCGGCGCCAGCAGGAACGCCTCGCAAGGAAGGCGGCGTCGAATGGCCGAACGACAGCTTCACCAAGCGGAGGCTCGCCGAAGGCGTGATCAAGCTAGAAGACGACAAACCGAAAGACAGGGACAAGGGGCACAAGCCCCGAGGTCAGGACACCACAAGCGCTGCCTAACCAGCAGCGCTTATTCATATGCGTCGGGCGCATCTGCTACCGCAGGCAGAATGCACCGTTTACTGGCTGTTCGACGACAAGTGTGTTTGTCCATGGCAGCACGGCTATATCGCATCACGATCTATCCGCGCAAGCGGATGACGCAGCATCGGATCGATGGGCGGCTCCCGGCGAATTTCCAGACACCGGTGCTTTTCCGAGGATCAATCAACGACTGTCTCGCGCTTGAGGAGCGCCTGCGACCCCATCCGTTCATCGGCTAGAATCGAGCTTAAACCCGGCCTGGGTATGGCCGCCGCCGCCCGCGCAGCATCCGCAGCCGGAAGAAAGCCCCGGCACCCCGCCTTGCAAGGACTGACAAGGCTCGGGCGCGGGCGATCATCGTGATTGATGCGCTCCACTTTTGCGTTGCCGTCGGCACGACTTATCTCTTCGTCGATGGCGCGCCAATCTCCTCATGCTCGCCGCGCAAAAGCCCGGCCGCCAGTTACAGCGGCCGGGCGAATGCAAAAAAATAAACTTCATGAGCGGCCGCAATCATATGGCGGTCCATCTAGGATAAACATCCGTGGCAATACGGGGCAGTGCTTGGGCGTGTCCGTCTTCTCGCGTCAGCGTGGCCCCGTGATGCAGTGCCTCAAATTCTGCCGACCAATGCGCCCCCCTGCTGACCCGTGGGCGTCCAGCCCAAGTACAGGGGCGATCATAATGTTGCCGCTTAGCGGGTTGTCTATGGCCGGCACCCCAGTCCCTGGCTCCAGATAGGTCGTGTAAATTTGGCCGTGGATCCGGAAATTCGTCGTCTGATGTGGCGTCCTCGACAGGTCGCCCCTTCTGTTCAGTGCGTCGATCAGGAGTTGCGGGGCCCGGGCGCGGCGGTGCTCCCAGCCCAGGCCGACGAGATGCCCGAACTCTTCCAAGGATCGATCCACGAAACTCGACGCAGTCTCGGCAGACGACGATGGCCCAGCGACGTCCGGCGGCGATGCATTCAAGTCCCCAGGCGACGGGAGTTCAGTGCCCTCTTGCGGCAGCGCAGCCTCGGCAGACGACGATGTCCCAGCGAGGTCTAGCGGCGGTGCATTCAAATCCCCAAGCGAGAAGAGTTCAGTGCTGTCTTGCGGCAGCGTCGGCGAACCCGAGCCGCCTGCATTTGGCGACGCTCCGACGGGCGGTGGCGCCTCGGGATCACTGGGGGCCGTACTGGCGCCACCACCACGACTAGCGCGTTCGGCTTGCCAGGCCAGCTCGCGCACATGCGTTCCCGCAGCAAGTGTTGGTCCAGTCCATGATGGCCAATGGAACTCAGGAGGCACGACCTTAGAGAGTTCTCCAACAAGTTGCCGACCAACGGCACGTTGTGTCACCCGGTCGATTGCATCAATGACAGTGAGCCTTGACGGCGGATTTTCCTCGGCCGAGATTCTTTCGGCTAGACGACCGCGCCAAATTGTCACGGGCCTATCGGGCTCAGCAAGACGGGCCGATGCGGAGGTAAGGGCAACGTCAACGGCCTCGGCCGCAGCGGAGAATGCTGGCCAGCGGAGATCGAAGGGCCGGGCTTGTTCGCTAAGATTTGAGTCGCTCAGTACGGCCTGCTGTGCTGCGGAGTTGAAGCCGTATTCCGCGGAACTGGCCGCGCATCCTGGCCAGGTCAGCAGGGCATCGTGCGAAACAACCTGAAAGGCATGAGCCAGAAGGTTTACGGCCTCACGGGTGTAGCAGTACGCTGTGTTGGCGTTGGACTGAACCACCGCTTCGTGAGCATCGACCTTGCCTTGCGATGAGCTTCGAAGATGCAACAACGCATTCACGCCGGTGTGCGCAGCAAGGCCGAAGGTTCCAACGGCGACCGCCACACTGGCCAACAGACGCGGCAGCTGGCTTGCGGGTACGTTGGGAGTTCCCGCCATCGCCAGGGCCGCTGATGGCGCCGACCGCTCGCCGCGAAATCCTCTCCAATAAGCCTCACAATTGCCCGTCGCCCGCCAAGTGTGCACGCCCGCTCTTGCACCCGCGATTAATCCCATTGCCATGTTGACCGCAGCATGTGCTGCCATCGCCGTATCGCTGACCTGGTGTGGCTGTTGCGGTTGACCGGAAAGCACCTGCACCGCGCCCTCGACGAGGCGACCCGCAAAGGTCTCGAACGCCCCCAGCGTTCCGTTCGCGGCCACTAGCGCGGCCGTCCAACCCCACCATCGGGCGCGGCCAGGAGGAAGAGCATCTTGCTCCGTCCGTGCGTCCGCATCAGGGGGCGGCGATACGCTGTCCTGGAGCAGAGGCTCATGGTGCTCAGCCGCATCCTCAACGGCGGGTGAGTTTCCAGAGTACGATGTGTCCGCGCTGACGATTTCACAGGCCGTCGACAGTTGTTCAGATGCGCTTTCGTGCGCCCCTCGCTGGTCATCTGTCAGCGTGGGCGGCCCGTTGGCGCGGTCTCGATCCCAAACCCGCACAGCGGTTGGGTCACCTGCGCACCCAGACTGAATCTCGGCCGCCGCTGCGCAGTCCGCCACATTTGAAACGCCCTTCATCGCGCAGCCTTCTGCCCGTCGCGCCACGTTTTAGCCCGCAGTGCCAAGGCATCCAACAACGGCGCGAACATTGGGGGAGCGATCTGCACAAACTCGAACTTCTGACCCAAGACAAGGTGTTGATTCGACGGATTGACGAAGAACAGCGACGCACCAAGCAGAAAGTTCTCGAGGTTTCGGGACAATGCAAGTCCAACCAAGTCATGCTCGGTGGCCCTCGAAATCATGCCCGCGTCGAGCAGCACGGCAGCCAAATCATCTTGGTCTCCACATGGATGAACGAATGTGCAGACGATGTCGTGCACGATCAGCGTTCGATCCCGGGCGAAGTCACCAACATCGTCCAGATTCATCGCACTAGAGTAGTGACGCAGCCACTGAGAGAAAGTGCATGCCATAACGATGATCCACGGCAGTCGTTACACTTTTAGCCGTTGCATGTCTCAGGCGTGTGACTGCGTCGCCATTCACCGCTCGGTCGGTTCGGCGATCATCGAGCGTTGGCACGAGTGCGCTCTGGCAAATGGGGTTAAAGTGCGGATGTCGTCGGCGGACTTGGAGATAGCTGCGATCAGCCGTTCGGCACGCCATTTGCTTGGCTCAGGCTAGATCACCGTCAATGTAGGGGATGGAGGTGCGAGACATACGATTGGATGTTCCGCTTGTCGGCCAACAGCATGGCTATGATGGGCAACCGAGCATGCGACGAGATTATTGCGGGAACATGCGGCTGCACGGGGAATACGCTTGTTGGTATGCTTCCGCTTGTATGGTGTCCTACTTCTTTCGCACGGGGCCTCGCCTTGGTTTGTCTACGCTTTGGCGGCCCGACTTAGGCCTCAACCTTCGCGAGTTTGACTTTTTGGCGCGCAGCGAAGGATTAGAGAGGCTCGTAGAGCCACTTGACGGATTTACGCGCGATTTCATCGTTGAGACGTTGGAGACACGAGGGCCGATCTGGGCCGCGCTGGTTCTGCCGTCAGGGGATTCGCATGTAATCGTGTTGACCGGTCTGGTCGCAAACACACTGTACTACAATGACCCTTGGGAGCCAGCGCGCAAGGAAATTGACTTCTCTGTTTTTCGGTTTGACGAGCTTTTCGTCAAGAATCGCGATGAGCTGTGAACGCCCCGGCGGGCCTAATCCTTGCGTCGATTGCGCATAGCCCTGCATCAGAAAGTACTCAGCAATCGAGGGAGCCTTCGGCTAGCTGTTCCTTGGCCGGAAAGCCTATCACGAACCGCCGACCGGCCGTCGAAGAGGGATTTCTAAGGTACTTTGAGGCCCGCCTCGTCGGGCGGGATCAAGGCGGCGGATGAGTGCGGCGGCCAAGGAGGCGACCGATCTCGGATGAGGCGCTAGCACTACTTTGGCAGATTGTGTTTTCGCCGCTGTTTTTCACGGATCTGCTTTCGGCAATATGGGCACTGCTGAGACGGCGGCCGAAGGATGAGATCGACGATGGCGTGACGTACGGCTGGCATGGTTGGCTGAGGCGGAGGCCCGTTGATTCTTTTTTTTCCGCCCCGCGTATGCGAGGCGACGATGTTGCAGGAAGGCGTAGGCAATCATTGTCATCAAGGCGTGGCGATGAAGACCTTGCCATGATCGCCCTTCGAAGTGATCAAGTCCAAGTTCCTCCTTCAACTGCTGATGCGCCTGCTCACAAATCCACCGTGCCTTGATGGTGGCGGCCAGCGTGCGCAGATCCGTCGCCGCCGGAAGGTTGGCCAGATAGTATTTCTTCTCCCCGGACGCACGTTGCTCGCCAATGAGCCAGGCTTCGTCGCCTGGGAGATGCTGCTGACCTTTATCCCATATCCGCTGCGGAGGGCCGTCGGCGGTCCGGACACGGAGAGCAGCAAATTGGGCTTTAAGCCGACCTTTCGTCCCGCTACGCCAACTCACGGTTTTCCATTTGGCGCTGGCGAGCATTTGTTCTGCGGCAATCGATAAGATATCGGGCACGTGGTGCTTTCGTGGTTTTCCGCGGACTTTGGTAATCGGCCAAATGAGCTTCACATCGACCGGATACACTTTCTGGTGCCGAGGGATGCCGACAGCCCAGGTCAGCCCGCGCTCTGTTAGCCCTTGTCGAAACGGTGCGCTGAGGCCGTATCCTGCATCCGCCAGCACACATCCAAAGCGCACGTTGGCTGCCATCGCGCGGTCAATCTCGGCTAGAGCAATCTCGGGCTTGGACCGTGCCGTTCGATGTTCGACTGGCACGCGAGCGCGCTTCAAACGAGATATGTCGCTTGTCCAACTGTCAGGCAGAAAGAGACGTAACGCGACCATCACGGGCACTTCGCCGCGAGCAAGCGTCAAAGACACCAGCGTTTGGCAATTTGCCGTTTTACCGAGAGCCGACGCGTATTGAGCCGCAACACCGACCGAGCGCTCACCCTTCTTGGGAAGTGAGGTGTCATCAATAACCAGCACCGCATCCCTGCCGCCGACAAGTCGGTCCGCCTGGTTGAGCAGCTCTGTCTCCAGCGGCGTCGCGTCCCAGACACCGTCCGCAATGAAATGGTGCAACTGGTCGTAGTTGCTCGTGGCAAGGCGTTCCGCCATCGGCTGAACGCTCTTGCGATCGCCCGGACCGATCAATCCCGCAACATACAGAGGACACATCCGCTGCCGGGTCTTATGACCCAGCCGGTCCAAGAACGGCATCAGCCAGCGTTCGAGTTCGTCTTCCCATCCGGGCATGGTCAGCCCTCCCAGAGCCGACCACCCATGAATCATTGAAAAATTGATTCGGGAATCCTATAATACCAATCCGCTGAGGTGCTGACTCACGGCGGGCATTCCCAAATCAGAAGATCGATGATTCAACATGGCAACTGGAGGGAGTTGCCATGGGCCAGCCGATTGCGGTTCGAACGGATTTTGCAGCGGTTGAGGTGCGCCGGCTCGCGCGGCGGGCGAAGGACAGCGATCAGGTTCGGCGGCCTTCTGGCGATCGCTGCGGTGCTCGATGGCGCATCGCGGGCGGAGGCCGCCAAGGTCGGCGGGATGGACCGGCAGACGCTTCGCGACTGGGTGATCAGGTTCAACGACCAAGGGCCTGATGGCCTGATCAATGTTCCCGCGCCAGGTGCGCCGGCGAAGCTCAACACGGAGCACCGGGCGTTTCTGGCGCGGATCGTGGACGAAGGGCCGACCCCGCCCATCCATGGCGTGGTGCGCTGGCGGGCCTGTGACCTGATCATGCGGCTGCATGAGGAGTTCGGCATCTCGGTATCAGACGATACGGTCTATCGAGCCCTCAAGGACCTCGGCTTCTCACACGTCAGCGCCCGGCCGAGAGCGTACAAGCAGGATCCCGAGGCGATCGAGGCATTTAAAAAAAATTCCACGCCCGCGTGGACGAAATCCGCAGCAGCCTTGCGCCGGACACGCCGGTAGAGGTGTGGTTTCAGGATGAGATGCGGGTGGGGCAGAAGAACAAGCTCACCTATCGCTGGGCCAGAAAAGGATCGCGGCCGCGGGCCGCTCACGACCAGCGCACGCAATCGACCTACCTGTTCGGTGCCGTGTGCCCGGAGCTCGGAACCGGCGCGGCACTGGTTCTGCCCTTCTGCAACAGCGAGGCCATGCAGCTTCATCTCAACGAGATCGCAAGTAAGGTAAGCCCTGGCGCCCACGCCATCCTCATCCTCGATCAGGCCGGGTGGCACGGAGCGAAGGAGCTGAAGATCCCGCACAACATCTCGCTGATGCCGTTGCCGCCGCGTTCGCCCGAGCTGAACAGCCAGGAGAATATCTGGCAGTTCATGCGCCAAAATTGGCTGTCAAACCGCGTCTTCAAATCCTATGACAACATTGTCGATCACTGCTGTTACGCCTGGAACACTCTCATCGATCAGCCGTGGAAGATCATGTCAATCGGGCTCCGCGATTGGGCTTACATCGGTCGATCAATTTGAGGATTGGTATAAAACGCGGCAAAATCAACAATCTGCCAAAGTAGTGCTAGTGTCCGTCGTCAGATAATTTGAGACTGATCAGGCTTTTCGAGAAGGGAGGCTCTGGCTCATCAGGGGTTAGAGTTTATGCCTGCCTGCAGTTGATGCTGCAAGCGGCGGTTCGCGATGGTGTCGCGCTTGATGCGTTTGCGTTCTGCGAGGATCACCCCAGCCCTGCCGAAGTAGACATCGGCAGGCGTGAGGTTATCGATGCTCTCATGGCAGCGGACGTGATTGTAGTGTTCGACGAAGGCCCGGATCTGTCGTTCGAGGTCGCCGGGCAGGTGGTAGTTGTCGAGCAGAATGCGGTTCTTGAGGGTCTGGTGCCATTTCGTTGGGTCTGGGGATGATACGGAGCGCCGCGCACATGTTGCATGCCTGGGCGGCGGCGAACAGGCGGCAATCGACTTTGCATGACGACGCGGAAGGAACTGACAAGAGCTGTTGGCGAGCGTTACAGATCGTCAGACCGCGCGGAGAAGGCGCGCATTCTGGATGAATTCGTCGTCATCACGGGTCTCCATCGCAAGCACGCCATGAGGCTCCTTCGCACCCCTGGAGGCGGAAAAACGGCCCGCCGTGCGCGGCGGCGGATTTATGACGAAGCGGAGCTAAATGCCCTCATGCTGCTTTGGGAGGCCTCGGACCGAGTTTGCAGCAAGCGGTTGAAGGCGCTTCTTCCGGTGCTGATCGAGACGATGGAACGACATGGTCATCTTAGCCTTGCGCCCGAAATCCGCACCAAGCTGCTGGCGATGAGCGCAGCGACGATCGATCGGGCGCTGCGACCGATCCGGGAGGGATCGGGACCTCGGCGCCGTCGGCCGGCGGCAAACGCGCTGCGACACAGCATTCCAATAAGCACATCGGCTGATTGGGAAGACCCGGCGCCTGGCCACGATGAGGCCGATCTTGTCGCTCACAGTGGCCCGTCAGCGCGCGGCAGTTTCATTCAGACGCTGGTGCTGACCGAACTGCGCAAGCAGCTTCCGTTCCCACTTCTCGGCCTGGACACGGACAACGACACGGTCTTTATGAATGAGACGCTGAAACGTGTTGCGATCGGGCAAGTATTTTTTTACGCGCTGCCGGCCGTACCGCAAGAACGATCAGGATATCCTGACAAACTTCTGAGAACGCTCCAGCGCCGTCTTAAATCATGGCGCAGCGAGCGGGCCAACGCGCTCCTGTTCAGCACCACGAATACGGCACGGCGAATTAGTGATGAAGCGGCGACGCAATGAGGCAAACGATGCCCGGAGGAGGCCCGTCGTTACGCAATCTGACAGCTCCACGACCGGCCTCCTCCTCTATTCGGTCCGGGAGCAAAATAGGTGAGGCAACGACTGGGCCTTCGGGAACATCGCTACATGAGGCAATACGCGCTCTCATCCTGATTGATGTGGTGGAACGGCCCGCTCCGACTGCATCATCGTGCTAAAACGTGGTCGTTGTTCGAACTCCACAAGGAGGGGCCGTTCCATGAAACAGGTTAGCACCATCGGATTGGATTTGGCGAAGCACAGTTTTCAAGTTCACGGCGCGGGTGGCGATGGCTCACCGGTGTTCAACCGGAGACTACGGCGCAGCGAGGTGCTGCATTTCTTCTCGAAGCAGCCAGCCTGCCTTGTGGGAATAGAAGCCTGTGGCAGCGCTCATTATTGGGCACGAGAGATTGCAACTCTCGGCCATGAAGTGCGGCTGATCCCACCAGCTTACGTCAAACCGTTTGTGAAGCGTGGAAAAACGGATGCGGCGGATGCCGAGGCCATCAGCGAGGCTGTGACTCGCAAGACCATGCGCTTCGTTCCGATCAAAACGGCTGAGCAACAAGCCGCAATGATGGTCCTGAAGAGTCGCGCACTTCTGGTGAAGCAGCAAACGCAGACGATCAACGCCCTGCGCTCGCATCTGGCCGAGTTGGGCATCATTGCCGCCGCTGGCCGAACAAAGGTCGAGGCGTTGGTTGCAATCGTACGGGATGTAGCAGATATCCGCTTGCCTGCGGCAGCGCGCGTTGCCCTGACGGCAGTTGCCGATCAAATCGAGGCTCAGGCGGACCAGATTGACAAGCTCGAGCGAGCCATTGTTGCGGCGGCAAAGACCGACAAGGACATGCGCCGACTGACTATGATCCCCGGCATTGGGGCCATTACAGCAGCGACCATCAAGGCGCTGGTGCCAGATCCCGGCGGCTTCAAATCCGCTCGTCACTTTGCTGCTTGGCTGGGACTGACGCCGCGACAGCATTCGAGTGGGGGCAAGGAGCGGATGGGACGCATCTCGAAGATGGGAAACCCCGAACTTCGGAGCCTCCTCGTTCTTGGGGCGACATCCGTCCTGCGAATTGCCCGGAAGGCCGATCGGACGCGGCCATGGTTGAAGGCGCTGCTCGCCAGACGTCCGTACAAGGTGGCGGCGGTCGCGCTGGCCAACAAGACAGCGCGAATTTCTTGGGCGCTCTTGAACAAGGGCGGGATTTACCGGTGTCCGGACACGCTAGCGACGACTACGGCTGCCGCTTGATGAATACAGCGGCTGTCAAAGAGATCTGACCGGCGCGGGCCGGCAGAGGGCAAGGAGCAATAACAGGCGATGAACCCACGGGACGAAATCCCGGCGTGAGTGAGGCTGGCGCGACAATGCGCTTCAAGCGCGTCTGATTGATTTAGCCCCTTGTGTCGCGGACTTCATCGAGGCCAGCGGTCATGCGCCGCGCTTTACAGGCCGTATACATGACCGCACCGCTCCCATGTGTGAAGTCGACTGAGAAAGTTCTTGCGCCCGCGGGCCGTTCCATACATGTCGCGCTATAGCCAAGCCTGTTTGAGGCGCAACGGCGTGCGGGCGGCTCCTCCAGCCGTCCGCACGTTACTCATGGCATGACTTGAATTGCGCAATCAACCCGGGCGCGGTGAATCGTTGCGTGTCGGAGCTACCCTTTCCAAGTATGGAGATCCTGGTCCCCGTCCAGGATCATGCCTGCCCCAGCTTTGTAAGGACTCTACCGGAGTCGGCTGTGAACAAGCCTGTAAGCGATTGAGCGGGAGTCTGTTTTTGGGATTTGACGTCGTTTGAGATTGCAGGGATTTGAGGCTTGGGCGCCGCAAACCTTGCAATTTCGTTTTGTGGATTCCTCTCCGTTGTGAACCGTGCTTCTGTGGCGCATCGGAGGGACGATGCGACCGAAGAAGCACAAGACGACGGGATCGAACGATCTGTTCCGGGCACGGCTGGACCAGATCATCAACATGAAGCACGAGCTGGTTCTGCTTGCCGGCAAGATCGACCGGGAATGGATCGACGCCGAGATCGCCCCGCTCTACAGCGAGAACGGCAGGCCGGGGATCGAGACCCGCTTCATGATCGGGCTGTTGTTGCTCAAGCACATTTACGGACTGTCCGATGAGGGGGTGTGCGAGCGCTGGGTGCACGATCCGTACTTCCAGTTCTTCACCGGCTAAGAGTTTTTCCAGCACGTTTTCCCGCACGAGCGTTCGGACCTGAGCCATTGGCGCAAGCGGCTCGGCGACAAGCTGGAGCGGTTGTTGGCCGAGAGTCTTCGGGTGGCGCACGAGGCCGGTGCGTTACGCAGCCAGGACCTCAAGCGGGTCACGGTCGACACCACAGTGCAACCGAAGGCGATCAGCTTCCCGACCGACGCTAAACTGCTGCATGCCGCGATCCGGGGGCTGAACCGCTTGGCGAGGAAGCACGGCGTCAGGCTGCGGCAATCCTGTTCTCGCGTGGCCAAAGCCGCGGCGATGATGGCGGGCCGTTACGCTCATGCCAAACAGTTCAACCGGCACCAGCGACAGCTGCGCATCCTGCGCAGCCGGCTGGGCCGGATCATCCGCGACATCCGCCGCAAGATCGAGGGCCAGCCGGCACTGGAGGAGGCGTTCGCCCTCCCGCTTGGCCGGGCCACGCAGATCCGCTCGCAGCAGCAGCGCCAGCGCGGCTGGAAGCTGTATTCCTTCTATGCCCCGGAGGTGGAGTGCATCGGCAAGGGCAAAGCGGCCGCGCCTTACGAGTTCGGGGTGAAGGCCTCCATCGTCACCAACAATCGCCGCGCTCCCGGCGGCCTGTTCGTGCTGCACGCCAAGTCATTGCCCGACAATCCGTACGACGGTCACACCTTGCGGGACGTTATTGACCGCGCCGAGACACTCACCGGCTGCACGATCGAGCGGGCTTATGTCGACAAGGGCTACCGCGGCCACGACGCGCAAAATCCCCGCCGCGTCTTCATCTCCGGCCAGAAGCGCGGCATCTTCGGCGCCATCAAGCGCGAGCTGCGCCGCCGCTCCGCCATCGAACCTATCATCGGACATCTCAAAGCCGAAGGACACCTCGGCCGGTGCTACCTCAAAGGACGCGCCGGCGATGCCGCCAACGTCGTCCTCTCAGCCGTCGGCCGCAACTTCCGTCGCATCCTCGCCTGGTTCAGAGAACTTTTGTGCCTGTTGCTGGTCTCGCTATGGCGCACACTCAATTGTCCGGCTCGGCTTAATCCGCCTTCTTAATGGCCGACTACCGGATTGGCCAAAATTTCATCGAGCGATTTGACGTAGCATTGGCGTAGCTGCACCCAAATCGTGCGTGGCGCCAAATGCGTCTGCTGGACTTTAGCCGTTCCAGAGGCCGTTGAGGCAGACCCGCAAATCGTTACATACCTCCTACGATCCCAGCGCTGCCAAGGCTCGAGCCCGATCCGCAGGCTGAGCAAGGCCTTCGGCGAGGGCAGCCAGACGCCGCTGGAGCTCGCGCGGAAGCTCCGCCACGGCCGCTCCGACGCTTCGCAAGCCCAAGATGCGGTTTGTAGGATCGGCGAGTCCCTCGGCGATGGCGACGAGGCGTTCCTGGAGCTCGCGCGAAACCGCTACCACGTGCACTCCGAGGCTTCGCAATGCCGAAACGCGATGCATGGGATCGCCGAGATTCTCGGCGAGGGTGACCAGACGCTCCTGATGATCGTGCGAAAGCCCTACCACTCCCAGTCCGAGGCCCTCCAGAGCCACGACGCGATGCGCGGGATCCCCGAGATTCTCGGCGAGGGCGACGAGGCGCTGCTGGAGCTCGCGCGAAAGCCCCGCCACGTCCACTCCCAGGCTTCGCAAGGCCCAGGCGCGATCCGCGGGGTTGTCAAGCCTCTCGGCCAGTGTGACCAGGCGCTGTTGGAGCTCGCGCGAAAGCTCCGTCACGCACAGTCCGAGGCCCTCCAGAGCGAGGACGCGATCGGCGGGCTCGTCAAGCTCCTCGGCCAGGGTGACGAGGCGCTCCTGAAGCTCGCGCGAAAGCCCTGCCATGCCCATTCCCAAGCTTCGCAAGGCTGCGGCGCGATCCCTGGGGGTGCTAAGCCGCTGAGCGAGACTGACGAGGCGCTCCTGGAGCGTAGGCTCAAGCGTTGCCACGCCCAGTCCGAGGTTCTGTGGAGCCCAGACGGTTTGCCACGGCGGGGCGAGCCCCTCGGCGAGGTCGACGAGGCGCTTCTGAAGTTCGGGCGTAAGCCCTGCCATGCCCGTCGCTAGGTATCCCAAGGCCAAAGCGAGAAGCGGTGAGTTGGTAAGCCCCTCGGCGAGGGCGACGAGGCGCTGCTGAAGCGCGGGCGCAAGCCGTCCAATATGCGCTGCGAGGCCTTCCAGGGCCCGCACGCGATCTGCAGGCTGGTCGAAATTCTCAGCAAGCCAGACGAGGCGCCGCTGGAGTGCGGGCGGAAGCCCTGTCACGCCTGCTCCCAGGTATCGCACAGCGTGCGCGCGATCCTCTGGCTCGTTGAGCTGCTCAGCGAAGGTGACCAGGCGCTGCTGAAGCGCGGGTGCCAGCCCTGCCACGCTTTCTCCGAAGTTACCCATGACCCAAACGCGAGCCGCGGGCTCGTTAAGCCGATTGGCCAAGGTGACCAGGCGCTGCTGCAGCGCGGGCGCAAGCCCTGCCACGCCCGTTCCTAGGCTCCCCAGGACGCGCACGCGATGCTCGGAATCAGCGAGCGTCCCGGCGAAATTGACGAGGCGCTCCTGCTGTCCTCTGGTCAGGCAATCGAAGTTGGGCGCTAGTGATTGGATCACGTCGGGATCTGTCAGCGCGGCAAAGCGATCTGCAACGTCTGGGCGAGGGGCCGTCAGCCTGTGCCAGACGGACTGAACCCGAATAGCTCTCTGGTGTTTTGCGTGAAGCGCCGGATCATAAAACTGCGCGGCATTCCGCAGTGTGCAATTTGTCTGCGACATTTTCAGCAGATCAATCGGGCTGAGCGGCTCGGCGATCTTGCCGAGTAAGTCCGGCGGCAGCAGATGAAGGTTCTGGCGCGGAACGTGATCCCGCAGGATCCATTTTCTACAGAACGACGCACTGGATGAGATCATCATACCGAGCCGGTTAACAAGCTTCCCGAGGTACTTGCGCCAGGGTCGATGAAGGCGATCCTCGGTGCCGTGGCTGATGCGAGAGGTGGTTGCCTCTTGCGGTTCTGAGCGCGTCTGCTCCAGGATCCCGCAGGATGACGAGCCGGCTCTTCCAAGGCCAACAGCCGGCCCGGCAGGAAACTCTTCCGCGCTATCCGCGTCGTCGGTCATAAATCCCAAGATCGGCGCCATGCAACAGTTGCCAATGCCCCGCACCATGTATCTCCTACCGAGCTGGATAGACCACCGTCGTCGCGCAGCGGAGGCGTCAGCTACCGCAAACCGCTGCAAGCGGGGGCGCAAAAATAACGTTAAACGCGGCCTGGATTTCTAGTTTGACTGATTTTCAGCTGGGCCGGTCGCAGTCCGTGGCGGAAAAATGACCTCGAAGGTCCGAGAAAATGGGCACAACCATTGCAAGCCACTTTTGGATCGCAATGCTCTGTCCGAGTCGAGATGCGAAGAGGTTGGTTCGACCATTACTTTTTCAAGGTGCATTGTCCCGTCCCGATTAGAGGAATATCGGTCGCCTCGGGCTTAAGCCGCCAAGTATGGCTTGTCTCGGAGGGAGCCCACTCATGTCGACATGGATTCGAGCAGCAAGACGCGAAGCGGGGCGACCACCGCGGACGGCCCATTTTCCCACCCATGTATGTGACAGATACCGAGCCCTTGTGACGAGAACAAATAGCTGCTCGTTATGAAGCAATATGTGATGCCTATGTCTGGTAAGAAGAGATGCAGACTCCTCGGATCGGAGTCTCATCCTCTGCAGCTGATCGCAAGGGTCATATTACAGGCTCGCAGAGGCCGTCCCCGTGCCAATCGAGAGTGAGCGCTGAAGCAAATTGCAGCATTCTGCGCGCGAGAGAGACAATGCTGTCCGGCGAGCAGGCCGATGCGCTGGCGCATGTCACGGACGGGCGCGATCTTTCGCTCGTCGTCGGCTACGCCGGAACGGGAAAGAGCGCGATGCTGGGCGTTGCGCGGGAGGCGTGGCAGGCGGCGGGCTACGAGGTCCGCGGTGTGGCGCTGTCTGGCATCGCGGCGGAAAATCTCGAAGTCGGATCGGGCATCGCGTCGCGCACCATCGCCAGCCTGGAACATGGCTGGGGACAGGGGCGCGACCTGCTCACGTCACGCGATGTTCTGGTCATCGACGAGGCGGGTATGGTCGGCACGCGGCAGTTGGAACGCGTGCTGTCGCACGCCGCCGAGGTGGGGGCCAAGGTGGTGCTGGTCGGCGATCCGCAGCAGTTGCAATCCATCGAGGCCGGCGCGGCGTTTCGGTCGATTCACGAACGTCACGGTGGTGCGGAAATCGGTGACGTGCGCCGCCAGCGCGAGGCCTGGCAGCGCGAGGCCACCCGCGATCTGGCAACTGGCAGAACCGGCAACGCACTTGAGGCCTACCGCTCCCGCGACATGGTGCATGTCGCCGAAACCCGCGACCAGGCACGCGGCGATCTGATCGAGCGCTGGGACCGCGAGCGGCAGGCATCGCCCGACAAGAGTCGCATCATCCTCACCCACACCAACGACGAAGTGCGCGCCCTCAACGAGGCGGCGCGCGCGAAGATGCGGACGGCGGGCGATCTGGGGGACGAGGCGCGCGTCACGGTCGAACGCGGCGAGCGCCACTTTGCCAGCGGGGATCGCGTCATGTTCCTGCAAAACGAACGCGGCCTTGGCGTCAAGAACGGCACGCTCGGGACCATCGAGCAGGTTAGCCCGTAGAGCATGAGCGCGCGCACCGATGACGGCCGCTCCGTCGTCTTCGACCTCAAGGATTACAATCGCATCGACCACGGCTATGCGGCGACGATCCACAAGGCCCAGGGCATGACGGTGGACCGCACCCATGTGCTGGCGACGCCGGGCATGGACGCGCACGGCAGCTATGTCGCCCTGTCCCGCCACCGCGACGGCATGGACCTGCATTATGGCCGCGACGATTTTGCCAATCAGGACAAGCTTGTCCGTACGCTGTCGCGCGATCGCGCCAAGGACATGGCCTCGGATTACGAACCGGCACAGAGCTACGCCGAGCGGCGCGGCATCACCTTCCGCGAGCGGGTCGCCGAGATCGTCAGGAAGATTGTGCCGGAGAAGGTACGCACCATGTTCGGCGGGTTGCGTCTGCCCGCAGAGGCCGCGCCCGGCGACAATACCATGCCGCAGCCCGGACGGGACGACGCCAAAGCCGATCCGCCGGAAAGAATGGTGGCGGAAGCCCCGGAAGCGGGGCTACGGAAGGCCCGCACCGATGCGCTTGTGCGTCGTTGACGCGATCCTCAGCGGCGGTCATCCCGACGGCAAGGGCAGCTCCGAACAGATGCGCAAACTGACCGACGCCCGCAAAGCCTTCGAGAAGGTGCGACCCCATGGCTGGCGCGATGCGGAAGCTGCCTATGTCAAGAACCCGGAGCTTGTCCACGATACGGCGAGCGGCCGAGTCGCCCGCGCTGTGCGGGCCCTCCAGCTCGAAACCGAAATTCGCACCGGACGGGATGTCGATCCGGCCAACAATCCCAGCCGCCGCGCCGACCGCTTCGTGGAGCGCTGGCAGAAACTCGACCAGACCAGCCAGCGCCAGTACAGGGACGGAGACATGTCCGGCTACAAGGCCACGCGGGCGCAGATGGGCGACATGGCGAAGAGTCTCGAACGCGACCCGCAGCTTGAATCCTTGCTCGCCAACCGTAAGCAGCAACTTGGCATCCCGTTCGAATCGGGCCGACGTCTCGGCGCGGAACTCGCCTTCACGCACGGCATCGATCTCGGCAGGGGCCGGGGCATCGGAATCTAAACCCGTCCGATGTGCCGCCGTCTCTCCGCTACTGGCCGACGGCGTCCTGCCCCCTCTTGCGCGCCTGTAACAGTCTGTCCTGTCTGGTCCCAACCACTATCAGACAAGCCAGCAGGAGGCAGGCCAACCATGCACGAACCGGAGCGTATCATCCGTCTCAAAACCGTTCTTGCCCGCACCGGCCTGTCCCGCTCGGAACCATGCTCGACTCATACTCGCGCGCGATATTCTTCACCATTAGCCATGATCGCCCAAGCGATCCGGGCAGTTTTGTGAGCAAGGGCCACCGTCACCACGTTGAAGGGACGCCTGTCCAACAACTCTGTTATCCAGGTATTTGTCACCTGATGGATACGGACGCGATGAACGGCTGATCTGGCGCCATGTACCAACAGTTTTCGAATATATCCGTCACCCCGCTTACTAATGCCGCCCAAACGCTCCTTGCCCCCGTCGAGTGCTGCTTCGGTACCAACCCAAGCCAGGCTGCAAAATGCCTGGCCGAAGCGAACTGTTGTGGATGGTCGACAGACGCCGCCAGGGCGGTGGCAGCGTCGTGGCGGAGCTCTCATGACCGAGCCATAGGGCGATGACGCTGATATCGACGCCGGACTGCAGGAGATGCATCGCCGTGGTGTGGCGGATGGTGTGAGGCGATATCGAGCGGCGCGCGAGTAGCGGATAACGTTCTGCGGCGGCCGATACCGCAAGTGCAAGGCGTTGGGTGACGTTTGAACGCGCCATGCACGCTCCGCCCGATTCGGAAACAGGAAGTCCTGCTCGCCCGTTCCGTTCAACCGGCGCTTCCAATTGCGGATCATCTTCGTGGTCGTACGCCAGAGCGGCACACTGCGGTCTTTGCGCCCCTTGCCATGCAGGTGCGCAACCGCTGTGCCGTCAACGACGACATCGCCGACGCGCAGGCCGAGGGCTTCGGACACGCGGGCGCCGGTGTTGTACATCAGGCTGAACAGTGCGCGATCTCGCTCACCTGCCCAAGTCTGCGTATCCGGCGCGTCAAGGATCGCTTGCATCTCCTCGCGTGACAGAAATCCCAGAACCGGCCGGTCGAACCGTTCCGTCGGAATGGCCAGCACCTGTTCGATGACGAGGAGCGCGGTCAGGTCATAGTGGGCGGCATACTTCAGGAAGGAGCGAAGCGCCGCCAGGCGGGTGTTGCGCGTGCGCGCACCGTTACTCCGCTCCTTCTCTAGATGGTCGAGAAAGTCCAGGATCAACTGCGCATCGAGGTCAGCCAAGATCAGCCGGGTGGGCTCCTTGCCGATCTGCGCCGCGGCGAAGCCAAGCAACAATCGGAATGTGTCCCGCTAGGCGGCGATGGTGCGAGGGCTGACGGCTCGCTGATTGCCCAGATGCTCGACAAAAACGCGTTGAAGCATGGTGGGGAAGGACGGTGCCGGGTTGGGATCAGACATGATGCCCCCCTCCGACGTGTGCTGCGAAAAGCTCGAAACGTTTGCTGGAGACCGCCATGAGTTCTGGGACGCCGGTCAGGTACCAATAGTTATCGGAGATCTTGGCATGGCCGACGTAGGTCGAGAGCGCCGCCATGGCGTTGTCGATATCGGCGTCATGCTCGTGCCAGAGCTGAACGCGGCGGCGGATGAAGGTGTGGCGCAGGTCATGGATGCGCACCTCGCCATGGCCGCCCCGCGCGATCCAACCGAGGTCGGTGCGAAGCTTCTGGAAAACCTTATGATTCTCCGCTTCGCGATGAAACCGCCCGTTGAGGACAGGAACAGCGGTGAGTCCTTGGAGAGCGCACCGTGACGCGCCCGAACCGCCAGATAGCGCCGCAGCGCGGCGACGACGGTGGCGTGTAATGCCCCAAGGACAACTTCGAGATTGCTAGCGCCTTCGTCCCCGGCAAGGACGCTTGTTCCGCCGAAGGCAGATCTGGTTGGTTTAGGTTCATGCGGTGCGCGCGTGCCTGGAGTTCAGCGTCATCGGTCCAGATGGCATGGAGGATGACAGCCGTTCTGCGAGCGACGGCAACCTTAGCCTCTTTGGCGTCGATGCGTTTGGCCAGCTTGCATGACCGCGTCAGATGCGGGATTGTCGGTCGCAGAGCCTAGCAGGCAATCGTCGAGCGGCAGCATCGCGTGCCGCCGGAAAGTGACGACGATTGCCTCGTCCTCGATCGAATGGACAGTCGACTTGGCCCCTAGACTTCGCCTGGCGCCGCGATGCTCGGGCCGAGCGGCGTTGTCGCTCGCGGCACTCGAGTTGCGAGGGTTGTGATGGCGTCTGCGGCAGGCACGGTGATCGAGATTACCATTAGCTAGGCACGGGCCCAAGAATCGGGGTCCATTTAAACCATCACTGGATGAAACGAGGGCTCAGACCATAGGTGTTGAATATCGCTTCATAACAAACATCTATTTGTGCTGGCCGTGGGAGAGGAGCACAGGAGATTCGAATGCGGCGGATGGCCGGTCGCTCTTCGAGCTTTGGGATGTATCATCGAAAAGCATGTGCTATCGCTTGTGCTCAAGCTTCTTTCTTGGAAGAGATAGCGCTAGCCGCGAAAATCCCTTGGATGCGCCTCGCGCGCTTACGATGGATGTAGTAGCGTGCTCAAGATCGCCATTGTGCATCAAAGATCACAACCGGCGCATTCGCGCTTGTATTGGAGGCGCGTTATGACTGGCGTCAGCGGGCTTGGGAATCGCATTTGGCGATTTGCAGACGACAGCGCTGAAGGCGCGGCCAAGTCTCACACAGACGGCGTTTCTGGTGAGGGCGGCCAAACGAACGGTTCTGTCCTTGGGCGGATGGGGTCTGAGCCTCAAGATTTAGAGACTTGCTCTGCTCGCGCCCCTATCGCCGATATGGCTGCGCAGCGCGGGCATGGTGGAAGCTCCGAGATCCTGTGTAGATCTTATCGTCATGCACCAAGTCGGGCAGAGGGCTTGTCGCGTTCTGGCGGCGAGCACTGGCGGAGCGATCGAGCGGCCGGAAGCTCGCGAACAGAGGCGCTCCCGCCACATAGGTGTTCCGCGTCCGACCTGACTGCCAGGCCAGGAAAATGGCGCGTCGAGGACGCCGTCCAAGGTGCAAGCTTAGAGCGCTCCTATGGATCTTCGAGCGCACTGATATGACGCTACGGGACATTGATCAAGCTCGCGATGTCTATGGATTCTCAGGTGCGGTGGTGAACTATGCCAGTCAGTTGCGAATGCCAGACAAGGCAACGTTCCTGCAAAAGGCCGCCGCTGATTTCCGATGCAGATTTGTCGCGCGCTTGGAGGAAAGTATCCGCGCTGGTGAATCATAGAGCTACGCCAAGACATGCAACGCGGTGAGCGGAGAGGCTGGCGGTCGGGAAGGCATGGAAGCTTGCAAGACGCCCTAACAGTTGCCGAGTGACAATTCAGTGGCAGGCGGTTCGTCTACTAAAGGTAATAGGAAGTGCGTATCACAAATAATAGATTGGGAACGGTGTTTCAGGCGGCGCAACGCACCGAGATCGCATCACAGGGCTTGATGGTTATGCCGCACTGCGCCAAGTCGAATACGACTCCATCGACCAAGTGTCTTGCCACTCAACAGGTCACTTCTGGTCTTCGTGCGTCAAATCAGCTCTCGAAATCCAGTGGCGAAGAGCAAACACGCGGAAGCGGCAACTCGCCCGGCTTGGCCCTTCGCGTGATGAAGTACGCCTTTGGCGCGGTCGGGGCGGTCTATCTTTATGACAAAATGGCCAACGACTTCTTCCTCTCCACTACGTCTTTGCACGACGGAAAAGGGGGATTTAGTAGCGACGCCAGACTTACCAAGGCCGAAAAACAAGCGGAAAAATACTATCAAGTTCATTGCAGCCTTTCCGATGAAGAGAAGAATCATATTGCCAGCCAGGTTAAAGTCCCTGGAATCGTTGGAGCTAACAAGTTCGCATCCATGATGGACTATCGTGCGGCCACCAAGGTTCACATGAAGAACCTAGTAAATACGGAGCAGGCACACGGCTCCATCATGCAAAATATCAAGTGCCTCAAAGGGCGTGAGGTGACAATTCAGGGTGTCTCAAAACATGCCCCGACGATGGTGCCGGACAGTTTAGATTTGACGGGTTCGTCAGAATACCTCAGGAAAAACAAGTACTCGCTGTCGGGTGTTGAAAATGTCGAAACCGGTTCGACCGGTTATGCATCCAGAACGATAACGAAGCCGTTCATTGAGAGAGGGGCGGATCATTTCATCGCAGAAATTAAAAGCGACAGATCTCTTTCACCCAAGCAGGCCGTCGAGGCACTGGAAGCCCACCTCAATAGCGACAGACGCCTTGGTGACAGCGCTCAGCTTGTCGCAGGCCAAGCCTTTTTGATTTTCAGCCGGGTCTATGAGAGCAACTGGGGAACTGCACACAAAGTTCTGATGCCTTATCTTCATGAAAAGGGATGGCTGTCTCTTGCGGAAAATGAGAAAATGAAGAGAACGAGGCCATTTGCTCGGGAAGATATGGAAAAGGGCTTGCTCAGGAGAAACACCAGCGTGCTGGGCCCATTTTTTCATGATGCGCACGTCCGTGTCCATAGCGCAGTTTCTGAAATGGGGCTGGTGCCACCAAAAGACTTTTCGGATAGGGAAGTCAGAGAAATGAGATACCTTCCGATAGCTCATTTTAGACTGAATGATAGCGGAGATGGATTTGAAGATTGCTCAGGTTTAAGCGACTCGTTCACGTCTTTCAACGTTGCCGTTTGCATCAATCACGCGAGAATGATGAATGGCGACGAGCGTTTGTCAAAGAATGATGTGGCGGTACTTGTTGGTTGTCTGAATGCGCTTTTTGATAGTGCGAGCGGGGTGAGGCATACACTACAGGAGAACGCGAGAGGATGCTTTGCCGGGGCTGGATACACAACCGAAGACGCGGACGACTTCTACAGAACTGTATGCAACAATGCGTCTAATGAGTTTTATGGTGGCAAAGCCAGATACCGTGGCGTGCTCGGCCCGACTCAAGGTCGTTCGCATTGACGCCGGTCGCTTCGGACATACGTGCACCAATTCTCGCCAGGAAGAGCAGAAAGGCCTGGTCGAGCCATAGTACATTGAGGCGGCAATGCCTTCGCGCCGGCACAGCTCGGAGATATTCTCCTCAACTCCTTCTATCGTGTATCCTTTTGCTGTTCAAAGGAGAGACTTATGCGGTGTAGTCCCAGCAAGCCTGTCGGTCTTTCATATCAAATGCCGCCGCCAGATGCCGAGCTCAGCGCTCGCGCTCCAGCCTCGTCGAGCGTTGAGTCACGCAAGCCATTTAGAATTCCACCGACAACAATACCGAAGAAAATACCTGACCAAAATCCGCCAACACTTGTATATGACAAGATTGAGCCCTCTAGATTTCGCACCTCATCCGATACATCTGGGTTGGAGGGATGCGACTTGACCGGGTTTCACGGTTTAAGCTTGTCTGGAATCGCCGGAGGCATGCTCCGGTCGTCGGACGCATTCTACGCCCGGACGTCGACACCACCATCGTTGCGATCTGGCCCAAGCTCGAAGTCATCGCCCTCGCGCCGCAACCACTCGGCAGCGAGCGCTTAACTGCCTCCAATGGATTGCGTCCAGCTTTTCTGGTTGACCGAAGGATAGTTGACGAACCGCTGATCGAAGAACGTGCCGTCTTCTGGCAGGCGTTGACCTGCCCCTGAGTATTTCCTCCAGATGGAGTTAGAGTCCGGCCTGAGCAAGGACGGACAGATGAAGCGAGCAAGGTTCACGGAAGAGCAGATTATCGCGGTGTTGAAGGTGACCTGCCACTGAACTTTCATCCAGCGGCAGTTAGAGTCTCGGTGGTTTGTACGCCAAGTGGCGCGGGTGGAGCAACGGACGATCGGCGGAGCTGGTCGGGGTTGCGCAGCCGAGCGTCCGTTGCGGTGAGAGTGGCGGCGTAGGCCGCGGGCGTGAGGTATTGCAGCGAGGAATGAGGTCGCTCGCCATTGTAGTCGGCGACCCATGCCGCGAGTTTGGTCCTGGTGTCGTTGAGATCGAAGAACAGCGTCTCATTGAGGAGCTCGTCGCGCATCCGGCCGTTAAAGCTCTCGACGAAGCCGTTCTGCATCGGTTTGCCCGGTGCGATGAAGTGCCAGTCGATGCCGGTTTCCTTGCACCAGGCGAGCATGGCGTTGCAGGTGAGCTCGGTGCCGTTGTCGGAGACGATCAGGCCGGGTTTGCCGCGGCGAGCGACAATCGTCGTCAGTTCCCGCGCCACACGCCGGCCCGAGATCGATGTGTCAGGAATGGCGCCCAGACATTCCTTGGTGACATCGTCGACGATGTTGAGGATGCGGAAGCGTCGTCCATTGGCGAACTGGTCGTGGACGAAGTGTAAGCGCTTAGCCGGAACCCTTGCTTCGGGATCTGGATAGCTGTGCGAAGAAGCCTCCGGCTTGGACGGAGGTTTGGGATGGGATTGGACAGCAAAAAGGACGTCCATTTAGGTGGCTCATCGGCGGGGTCGGTGAGTCGGCTGGAAGTTCTTGAAGGACCGTCGGGGCGCCGCGTGCGTTCGGAAGCTGAGAGAGCTCGGATCGTCGCCGAGAGTCTGTTACCCGGTGCTCAGGTGTCCGAGGTGGCGCGCAAGCACGGAGCGACGCGCTGGCAGATCTACGATTGGCGACGGCGGTTTCGGCAGCGAGGCATGTTGCCGCCGTGCGAGGCGTCCCCGCCGACATTCGCGCCGCTGGTCGTGGAAGGTGCGTTGGAGGAGCATCAGGCTCCGGCGATCAAGCTTGAGATCGCGATCGGTGATGTCGTGCTGCGGACGGATACGGCCATTGATGCCGAACAGCTATCCCGGGTGATCCGTGCGGTGCGAGCGTCACGATGATCGCGGCCGGAGCTGATCTGAAGATTTACGTTGCCACGCGGCCGATCGACTTCCGCTGTGGCTACGATGGGCTTGCGACGAAGGTGCAGGAGATGCTTCATCTCGACCCGTTTAGCGGAGCAGCCTTCGTGTTCCGCTCGAAACGAGCGGACCGGATCAAGATTTTGGTCTGGGATCGAACAGGCCTGGTGTTGGTGCACAAGCGCCTCGAAGGTTGCAAGTTTGTTTGGCCAACGATCACGAACGGCGTGATGCGGATGTCGCCGGCGATGTTCGCGGCCTTGTTCGAGGGGCTGGATTGGAGATTGGTCCGCCCGGAAGAAGCACGGCGCCCGCAGGCGGCGGGATAACTGCGGCAGAATGACTCGGCAGCTATTTTGAACGTGGCACGCGCGGCGGCGATGTGCTCGAAATAGCGCATGAGCATCGCGGCGCTGCGCGACGAAAACGAACGCCTTAAGGCGCTTTTGGAGCGAACGCAGGCGGCCTTGAGCGAGCATCAGGGGGCTCTGGCGGCGTCGGAAGAAGCCCGACGCCGGCTGGAGATCATTCTCGGCGAATTGCGACGCGTGCGCGGCGGCGATCAGGGTGAGACTCCGCTCTCATCCTGATTGTCGCGCTATAGACGCGACAGGTTTGGCGCGAAATCCGAGAAGCTGCGACCAGATCAGTATCATTTGCCGCTCGAAGACGTGGAGATCGCGCAAGGCATGCTGGATGCCGCGCAGGAGAGAGCCGAGGCGGTGATCCAGGGCCGATCACGGAACGCACCAGATCATGGTTCTCATCGCAATCGCGGCTGCTTGCCTGCCCATTTGCCGCGGGTGGAGCGGATTATCGAGCCTGCGAGCACGCGCTGCCCGTGCGGTTGCGGCGCCATGACGAAGATCGGCGAGGACGTCAGCAAGCTCCTTGACGTGATCCCGGCACAATGGCGTGTGCTGGTCACACGCCGCCCAAAATACATCTGTCGCCGCTGCTCGGGCCCTGTCGTGCAGGCGCATGCACCGGAGCACGTCGTGCCCGGCGGGCTGCCGACCGAAGCGGCCATCGCGCACGTGATCGTCTCCAAGTTTGGCGATCATACGCCGTTTTACCGTCAGGCCGAGATCTATGCGCGCCAGGGGATCCGGCTGGATCGGGCGACACTGGGCAACTGGTCCGGCCGCGCCTGCTTCCATCTTCAACCCATCGCGGACCACATGCGCCGCCACCTGGCCATGGCGGATCGTCTGTTCATGGACGAGACCACGGCGCCGGTACTCGATCCGGGGCGAGGCCAAACGAAG
This sequence comes from Bradyrhizobium sp. USDA 3315, assembly GCF_054056795.1. Lineage (NCBI taxonomy): Bacteria > Pseudomonadati > Pseudomonadota > Alphaproteobacteria > Hyphomicrobiales > Nitrobacteraceae > Bradyrhizobium > Bradyrhizobium sp. USDA 3315. The sequence goes on from NZ_JBSRYP010000001.1 coordinate 5,045,761, forward strand.
AAAGGCTACTTCTGGGCGATCGCCTCAGACGACCGCGGCCACAGCGGTCCAAGTCCGCCGGTCGTGCTGTTCCGATATGCCCCCGGTCGCAGCGGTGCCTTTGCTGAGCAGTTGCTCGACGGTTTTGGCGGACGCTACCTGCAATGCGACGCCTATGACGGTTATGACCGGCTGACCGAAGTTGCTCGACCGCAAGGGCCATGGACGCTCGTGCATTGCTGGAGCCATTTGCGCCGGCGCTTCGTCAAATTGGTGCGCAACAGCAAGTCGCCGATCGCCGAGGCCGCCGTTCGGCACATCGCACAGCTTTACGCCATCGAAGCCATGGTGCGCGGCTCATCGCCGGACATGCGGTTGGCCGCGCGCAAGGAGCACTCGCTGCCCATGGTAGCCGCGTTTAAGTCGTGGTTCGAGAAACAGCTGTCGATGATCTCCAGCGGTTCGACGCTCGCCGAGGACATCCGCTATGCGCTCAATCATTGGCAGGGGCTGACCCGCTTCCTCGAAGACGGGCGTCTCGAGCTCGACACCAACCCGGTCGAGAACGCCATCCGGCCAGTCTGCTTGACCAGGAAAAACGGTCTCTTCGCCGGTCATGAAATCGGGGCAGAAAACTGGGCCTTGCTCGCGTCGATCGTCGCCACCTGCAAGCTCAACGACGTCAACCCGGTGGCCTACATCGCCGAAACACTCGAGGCGATCATCGACGGCCATCCCCATAGCAGAATCGGCGACCTCATGCCGTGGCGCTTCCGCAAGGCGTCAAGTCAGCCTCAATAGGGCCCCGGCTGACTTTCAATTACCCACATTTGACGTCGGATTTGAGCGAGGCTCCGCGGGCGAAATCTTGCATCGGCAGAATCTGTTGTGATTCGTTGTTGAGCACCTGATTCGGAAGTGGGGTGCTCGATGGGTTTGTTGAAGGAACGCGCGGAGACGCGTGCTCAGCGATTGACGACCGGTATCGAGACGTGGGTTGATCGGGAAGTTGCGGGATGCGAGTTTAAGGATGAGCGGCTTGGTCGCCGGTTCTGCAAATTGCTCGCACAAATCGGGAGCGACATGGGTCAAAGCATCCCGCTGGTTTGTCAGGATTGGGCCAACACGAAGGCCGCCTATCGCTTCTTCTCCAACGAACGGGTCAACGAGGCGGATATTCTTTGCGGTCATTTCGAGGCGACGCGCGGGCGCGTAGCGGCGACGGAGGGACCGATCCTCGTCCTCCATGACACGACGGAATTCAGCTTCAAGCGCGAGAAGCCGGATCTGATCGGCTTTACGGGCAAGACGGCAGGACGCACGCAGTGCGGCATCCTGATGCATTCGAGTCTCGCCGTGACGACCGAGGGGCTTCCGCTCGGACTGTCGGCAATCAAGTTCTGGACCCGCAAGAAGTTCAAGGGGACGACGGCACTGAAGCGAAAGATCAATCCGACACGGGGGCCGATCGAGCAGAAGGAGAGCATCCGCTGGCTCGAGAATTTGCGGCAATCCACCGACCTTCTCGCAGCCCCTGGACGATGCGTTCATATTGGTGATCGCGAGAGCGACATCTATGAACTGTTTTGTCTGGCCGAGGAGGTCGGAACGCATTTCCTGGTGCGAACCTGTGTTGATAGGCTTGCCGGGGACGGCAATCATACAATTGCCGACGAAATGGACGAGGTTACGATCAAGGGTCTACATCGGATCAAGGTCAAGGACGACAGGGGCGATCCCGACGACGCCGTTCTTGAGATCAGGTATCGCAAGATACGCGTCCTGCCGCCGATCGGCAAACAGACGAAATATCCCGCACTCACTCTGACCGTGATCCACGCTCAGGAGCGGGGAAGGCGGAAGCGGCGAAAGAAGATCGAGTGGAAGCTCCTCACTGATCTTCCGGTCCAATCGCGCAAGGACGCCATCGAGAAGATCGAATGGTACGCATTGAGGTGGAAGATCGAAGTCTTCCATAAGATCCTCAAATCGGGCTGCAAAGCGGAGGACTCAAAATTGCGAACCGCTGAGCGTCTGGTCAATCTGATCGCGGTCTTCTGCATTGTGAGTTGGCGCGTCTTCTGGATGACGATGCTCAATCGCTCCTCACCGAATGCCCTACCGCAAACCGCGCTGACAGATCCCGAAATCAGGCTTCTTGATCATTTTGTGAAAGACAGGGGTGGCGATTGCTCTCGACGAAGCACGCTCTCGCACTATGTGGTCAAGATCGCGCGGCTCGGAGGATACTTGGCCCGAGCCAACGATCCGCCTCCAGGAAATACCGTGATCTGGCGCGGGCTATCGCGGCTGACCGACTTCGAACTGGGAGCCGCAATCGAGGCAACAATTATGGGTAATCAAAAGCCCGGCTGAGCGCTTACGACGAAGTCCAGCGACCAGCGCGCATTCGGCTTCGCTTCCACCGGGATCGGCGCCCGGCACCCCATGGCCTTGCGGCGAGCCCGCCGCTTGCGGACCGTCAGTCCTTCTTCCCGATAGATCCGGTGAATGCGGTTGAGCCCTGATGGCTCGCCCTCTCGTCGCAGCAGAATGAACAGCCGACGGTAGCCGAACCGTCGGCGCTCGTGGGCGAGGTCGCGCAGCCGAACACGAAGCTCCGTATCCGCAGCGCGGCGAGATCGGTTCGTGAAGAACTGGCGCCGGCGCCCGGCTCAAGCGGTGTTTCGAGCCGGGACGGTCTCGAAGAAGGCTCGGATGATGACACGCAAGAGCTCTGCGAGCCATCGCAGCAGCAGGCCGAAGTTATAGCCGGCAGCGGCGAGAACAGCGTTGATGCGGTCGCCGAGGCGTCCCTTGAGATAATTTCTGTCCATGCGATGCTCGGCCTTGACGTGGCCGATGACGGGCTCGACAGCCGCGCGACGCTTCATCTCGCGACGGATGGAAGCTGTGACGCGGCGGACCTGACCCGAGATCCAGACCCTGAACCGATGCGGGTGGTTGTGACCGCGATATCCTTTGTCGACGTGGATACCGCGAGCCTCCACCCCGGTGAGCTTCTCCATGTCGGCGATTACGGGACCGAGCGTGTGCCCATCGAAGGGATTGCCATGCAGGGCCTTGGCATGGAGCACGAACTGGCCGCCCTTCGGAGACGTCACAGGGGTGGCGATGCTGACCTTGCAGCCGAACTCGTAGTACGTCCAGCGGCTGGCGATGCATTTGAATTTCTGGCAACGAAAGGTGGTCAGGCGGTGCAACTGCGTAAGGTGTCCGCGTGATTCCGGTTCAAGAATTCCCCGCAGAATTCAAATGCGGTAACCGATGGGAATCGTGCCGCGTCGTAGGCCTTGCCGGCGAGCCGGGCGATTTACGAGTCGTCGTCATCGTGACGGGGCAGATCATTTACGCCGACACGGTGAGCGAAGTTCGCGCCAGGCAGCCGTCCCCGCAGCCGTTTGGCTGACGGTGTGGTGGGACCAAACCCCACCGCACCGAGAATTTGGGTCAGTTGCACTCCGACAGCGCCAAGAGATTGTCATTGTAGTTGCCGTCTGCGTGAGTTCGAACATATTTACCGTTCGGTCCATCGACGACTCCGACGTCCGCGCGCTTGCCGCCAACCTTCGTGTAGAATGTGTCGGTGGCATTCTCGATCAGCCGAGTAACCTCGGATCTAGACCACTTCCAGCCGGCGCCTCCGAGGTGCGTAATTCCTTCGTGGGGATTTTCGCGGGGCTGCTTGTTGATGCAGGTAACCTGTAGGTCAGACATTCTCTCTCCGATCTGCCTTGTTTGAACGTCTAACTGGAGCGCAACCGAACGGTGAATGCAATACGATATTATAGTACTACGCGAATAGCGCTCGAGGGAAATTAGCAGCCCCGCGCGGTCTAAACGCTCACGGATGTGGGTACCTATGCAAGCCAGTAGGTGCTGGCATCGAATTGCCGTGTCAAGCTGCGGAACGCCGCGCGCCGATTTGTGATGGTTTGCTGTGTCTGCTGGGAGCTGTGGAGTGCGTGGCGACATCCCGTATATAGTTTGCGTCGTTTTGATGGGACTGGCCTCGCTCGCAATCGCAGCGGTCGTAATACTCATGCAATGAGGTGAGCAACCACTGTGTCCAATGGCTCCGGAATTGCAGAGTCTCGGCGGCTCACAGCAAGGGCGTCCGGAGCACAGCAACATGGATGGTTGGATAATAACGGTCGCCCTTTTCAAGGAAGGCGGCGACGACGAGGAGTACAGGCACATAACTTATGCGGTCGCGGTCGCAGACCCCGCGGAAGCCGTGAGAATGATTATAGAGGACAGTGGCGCCAAGGCCGCAATGCTCAACTGCCCGATCGAAGAAAGGCAGTTGCAAAAGTTAGGCGTGAAGCCCGGGGAGTTTATGGTTGTACACGACGAAGATATTGGTCCAATCATCTCACGTCCCAGGCGCCATTAGTTCACGTCTGATCTCGTTCAACCGCGTCGGGTCAGTGACATGAATGTTCGCAAGCCGCACGAGCGCTTAGCCGGCGGGCTCTGATAGTGTACAGCGTTTCTCTCTGGCACGCGGGTTGCTGAGCCATGCATGGCTTGGTCGCTTATCGAATGACCCTCGTGAGTGCTAAGCTGGTTGTCGGCGTGCGGGCGCCTGTGATTGGCCGCCCGCACGCTTTTCTATGCTCAGCCGCAGGCGTCGGTCACACGGGGCAATAGACGCGCTCGTTCTATGCAAACCTACTTTTCAATGACCCGATTGCTGGTGATGAGCGAAAACTCCGAAGGATGGACGCGCGAGCAGGACGAACTCTTCTGGCATTTGGTAGGGAAGCAAACTCCGGAGGAAGTCATCGCCGAGGCGCTGAACAAAACTTGTCAGGATCTCAGACGGCGCGGTTACCTGCTGGGCCTGCCACCGAAATGGTTCAAGTCCGCAAAGCGAGTGACTGATGATCTGGAGCGGGAGGGCGGCAGGTCACGTCTAGCGGAGAGATTACCAATTGCCGACCGACCTGTTGCTCCGATCCAGTTTTCGCGTGCCAATGATGCAATGACCGTCGGGTCTCGCGTGATAGTAGCGCGCTGGGCTGGTTCAAAATTGAAGCGGCGGCGCGGCCTCATCGTTGGTCTTGGCACGACTAGGACAAGGGTGCGCGTCCTGTTGGACGGCAACATGTGCCCGATGACACTCCACGTGTGCCTCTTGGAGGTGGAGGAGGCGCAAGGCTCACGGAAAGTACAAAACAGCCCAACGCCGCCCGCTTGAAACACGTACGGACAGCGCTCGTTCTAGCCCAAGGAGGAATGGCAAAATCCTGGCCTGCACAGGTATGGAGTAGGGGGCGCGCATTCGCTATCCGGGTGAGTCCGGTACTCCCAACGCACCTACGTGACGGTTAACGATCAGGACGCGTGGTTCGCAAGCACAAACTTTATTCGTTCGGCCTCTTCCTTCGACAGTTTCTCGGCCCAAGTGCCGTTCCTTAAAAGAGCTGGCCCCTTGATCTCTCGATCATAAACCATCCCAGCCGATGGTACCCTGACGAAAGATGAACCTTTGTGCTGGTAATTCCAAGACGGCCTCCAATCGCACCTAGAAAAGAAACTTCGACACGGACAAAAAAGCTCCTCGAGTGGAGGCGCCGCGCAGCAGCCAGTAATCAACCCACTCTTCGAACATGACTTGTGCAAAGATGTAGAGGAGCATCACGCACCAGAAGCATTCCCAGCCCAAGAAACCTCACGTTCTAGAACAGCAGCCAAATTACGGCCGCTACCAGCGGTTGTAAATCGTGAAGAGAGCAGCTGCACTCCGTAACTTTCCGGGGGCGGCTAATCACTCAGGCAGTGATGCACCAAAGCAGATGAGGCCAACAATTAGCAGCGCGCCAGCGCATGCCTCTAAGACCTTCGATCTATGCCGACGTGTGTACAAGGCGAGGGCTGATCCCGAAATCGTACTCAGGATACCTAGTTCGCCTATCATTTTCGATCCAAATTGCTGAACTTGATAAGTGGCTTTATCGGTGTGACTCTGGTACCCCCAACGGAGCAGGGACGCTGTGGCACATGCCCAAGGTCGGTTCTCGCGATCTCCAGCGCGCACCTTTCGACGTGCGCTCACGCGCTTTAACCCCCGTTGAAGATGGCAATGATATCCTCTTTCGAAAACCTACCCGCGCTGAGCTTTGTGCGCATTGGCAAATAAGCCTGCAGCATCTTCCGATATCGCGGCAGGGATGTCTGCGTATGCGAGTTGTTCGTGGCGCCCGGAACATCCCTGAAGCGATGCAGATCCTGGACGAGGTAGCTCGCAACTCCATAATGAGGGTCATGATTGCCGTCAAAGCCCGGGAAGATGTCGAGCCCGTGAGCGGCGTATCCAAGATCGTCACGCACCTGCTTCCGCTCTGATTGTTCCAGCCGCTGAAACTGGTACATGGTCGAGCTGAACATTTCTAGGATATCGACCGTTTCCGTGACGACTGGATTGGGCTTCTCTGATCGCTCAAAGGGAATGCCACTGAATTGCCAATCGAAACCCCACAGTTGGTCGGCGTAGATCGTCTGCGCGACGAAATCTGGATCGACGTCAGGTTTGCCTTGCAGGCGCTTCGAGATATCCGCGAGCATAAGGACAATCAGCTTTTCTCCATCTGTCATCTTCATGGCAGCAGGTCTCACGCATCAGCCGACTTAGGCGCCTTGCCTCATGTCGCAACTTTAGACTGACGAACTCAGCCGCTGAGTCCGTTCGTCGTTTTGAGGCCCTGTCGATGGACGAGGATCTTGATCAGATGGTTTAAGCGGTTTGCACGCGGGATGTCCGGATCCTGCTGCCCGGCGGGCAGTAGATTGGGCTCGAGAAGGAACGACCGCTCGCGCGCAGTGAGCATCGACTGAACCTTTTGGTCCCGCGCCCAAAAATCATCAGCTGATTGGCGAACGCCACGCTCGGCAAGCTTTCGCTGTTCCTTCAATAGCGCGAGCAATTCGACGTAGTTCTTCGCCATCGCGGGATCTGGTGGAATCGGTTCAAGCAATCCATCGTAAAGTTCTTCACTCACAGCGTCCTCCGCTTGAGCCTACAGAGACACGGAGCAACCTTAAACGGCCACAACCAGGAGCGACAACCTACCTGATCTGGCTTTTTGATTTCATTAGCGCGCGGCGCCCGGGTGTGAGCGCCCTGTCACTTTAGACAGGTACGTACCGGTTCGATATGAGCGCATGATCGCTGCTGTGTGACGAGGGGCCACAGCTACGCAGCGCTACTACTTTCCGATCATCCATAACGGGCGCGTGGAGCCAGACAATGAGGGTGAAATGTTCGGCTCGGGGGGCTCGCGAGTGAGTACGGTGCCCGTGTGTCCGTCGTCAGATAATTTGAGACTGATCAGGCTTTTCGAGAAGGGAGGCTCTGGTTCATCAGGGGTTAGAGTTTATGCTGCTTGCAGTTGATGCTGCAAGCGGCGGTTCGCGATGGCGTCGCGCTTGATGCGTTTGCGTTCTGCGAGGATCACCCCAGCCCGGCCGAAGTAGACATCGGCAGGCGTGAGGTTATCGATGCTCTCATGGTAGCGGACGTGATTGTAGTGTTCGACGAAGGCCCGGATCTGTCGTTCGAGGTCGCCGGGCAGGTAGTAGTTGTCGAGCAGAATGCGGTTCTTGAGGGTCTGGTGCCAACGCTCGATCTTTCCCTGGTCTGGGGATGATACGGAGCGCCGCGCACATGTTGCATGCCCTTTTCTCGAGCCGCCACCTGGTCAGATCGTCTGCCACGTAACTCGACACATTGTCGGTTAGGAGCCTCGGCCGCTGCGTGACGCGGTCGAGGTCAGGAGCGCCTGATCGAGCGTGGCCGTGACGTCGGAGGCAGCCATCGTGGGACCAAGCCGCCAAGCGATGATGTAGCGCGAGAAGTCGTCGAGCACAGTCGAGAGATAGTACCAACCCCATCCGGTGATCTTGAGATAGGTGAAGTCGGTCTGCCAGAGCTGATTGACGGCGGTGGTTTTGTCCTTGAACTCGTTCGCCGCCTTGATCACCACATAGGCCGGGTGGTGATGAGGTCATGCGCCTTGAGCAATCGATAGACCGTGTGCGTCATGCAGAGACCACACGCTGAGGGGTGATCTGGTCGGCTAGGAAGGTCTCGCGGAATGGTTTGTCGCGAGGTCACAATGTCCAAGGATAGTCGTAAGGATAACGATAAGGATAGGCATGTGCCTATCCTCGAACACGGCGCCGACACGCTGCAGCGTGTCGAGATCATCACCGGGACGGGCCGGCGTCGGCGCTGGTCGACCGATGCAAAGGCGACGGTTGACGCGGAGAGTTTTGCGCCGGGTGCAAGCGTATCGGCGGTGGCGCGGCGACACGACATCAGTCCAAGCCTGTTGTTTCTCTGGCGTCGCCAGAGCACGCCGGCGCAAGTTGCGGAGCACGGGGACAGAGGCATGCCACTTGGCTTTGTCCCGGTCGCGATCACCAGCTGTGGCGGCCAGAGGGAGGAGCAGGCGACGATCGAGATTGAGGTCGGCGCGGTTCGTATCCGTGTCAGGGGGACAGTCGACCGGCAGGTACTGTGCGAGGTGCTGGCGGCGGTCGGGACGGTTGGTCGATGATCGGGCTTCGAGCTGGGTTGTCGATCTGGATTGCGACGCAGCCGGTCGATTTCCGCCGCGGCATGGACTCGCTGGCGATGCTGGTGAGCGAGGCCTTTGGAGCCAATCCGTTCGACGGCGGACTTTATGTCTTCCGCTCCAAGCGCCGAGATCGCGTGAAGATCCTGACCTGGGATGGAAGCGGCCTTGTCCTTTACTACAAACGAATCGAGGGGCAGTTCACCTGGCCGCCGATCAAGGAAGGCGTCATGTCGCTATCTCATGCTCAGCTCGGACTGGAAGCATGTGCCGATGCGAGCTGTGGATCCGCCGGTACGAGCAGGTTGATCATTATCAAGAGGCGTTCGTCACTCATGCAGAGTGGTTGTAGAATCACTCTGCATGAGTGATTTGCCTTCCGATCCAGCATTGTTCCGACAAACCGTGATGGCGCTTTCGTCACGGCTTGCGGCGTTGTCGGAGGAATGCAGCACGCTGGCGACCGCGCGTGATGCAGCGATCGCCCAACGCGACGCTGCGATCCAGGAGAACGACAAGCTCCTGATGATCCTGTCCCAGTACAAGCGCACGATCTTCGGTCCGCGCTCCGAGACACTGGATATCGGACAGCTATCTCTCTTCAGCATCAGGGCACAGGCGGCTCATGCCGCCGCCAACGACGACGTGACCGGAGGCAGGCTGCCTGACGGAGCGGAGGGCCGTGGAAAGCGACCGGCGCGACGCAACCGGGGGAAGCTTCCGGAGCATTTGCCGCGCATCGACGTCGTGATCGATATCGAGAGCCACATCTGCCCCTGCTGCGGCGAGCGGCTGCACAAGATCGGGGAAACCGTCAAGGAGGCCTTCGACGTCATTCCGATGCAGTACCGGGTCAAGCGCATTGTGCGTCCGCGGTACGGCTGCCGGGGATGCCGCCAGGCTGTGCTGCAGGCACCCGCGCCAGCCCAGGCGATCGACGGCGGGATGGTGACGGAAGCCTTGCTGGCCCACATCGCGGTGACGAAATACGGCTACCAGCTGCCGCTGTATCGGCAGGAACAGATGTTCGCCGCCCAAGGCATCACGCTCGACCGGCAAACGCTAGCCGCGTGGATGGGCCGCGTCGCCTGGTGGCTGAAGCCGCTTCACAAACGCTGTTGCGCCACTTGGTGATGTCCTACCCGCGGCTGTTTGCCGACGAGACGCCGCTGCCAGTTCTCGATCCCGGCCGTGGCAGAATCAAAGTCTGCCAGTTCTGGGCGATCGCCACCGATGACCGCCCATGGGGCGGCCCTGCGCCGCCAGCGGTGGTCTACGTGTTCGCCGAGGATCGCAAGGCGATCCGCGCCAAGCAGCTGTTTAGAGATTATAACGGCATCCTGCAGGTTGACGGTTACGCCGCTTACAGGGGGCTGATCAAGAACGGCGGCCGTCTGGTACAACTAGCGTTCTGCTTCGCGCATGCGCGGCGGAAGTTCTGGGACGTCCACGTCGCGACGAAATCGCCGATTGCCGCGGAAGCGCTGCAGCGGATCGCGATGTTTTACGCCGTTGAGGATCGCATTCGCGGTTTGCCGGCGACGCGGCGAGCTGCGGTGCGACAATCCAACACCAGACCGCTGATCGAGGACTTCAAGCCCTGGCTCGAGGCGCGGCTGTTGGAAGTCTCGAAGAAGTCCGGTTTGGGCAAAGCCATCCGCTACACCCTCAACCATTGGGACGGCCTGACGCGCTTTATCGATGACGGACGCGTTGAAATAGACAACAATACGGTCGAGCGCAGCATCAAGCCGATAGGGCTTGGAAAGAAGAACTATTTGTTCGCGGGCAGCGAAGGCGGCGCCGAGACATGGGCCATTCTCGCGTCGCTCATCAACTCGGCAAAGCTACAAGATATCGACCCACGGCACTATCTGACCGACGTTCTCGAGCGCATCGCCTCTGGACGCACCAAGATCAATCAGCTGCACACGCTGCTGCCGTGGAATTGGAAGGCCGAGCGCGATGGTGCGGAAGCAAAGCTCGCCGCCTGATCAGTTTGACGGCAGAGCGTCTGGAACTTCCTGCGCGTCGCTGGTGTCGTCATAAATCTCTTCGCGGATCACGCGCAGCGTCACCTCGTGCAGATAGACTTGCAGCACCCTCTCCAGCTCGGTGAACTCCGGCAACAGGATCTTGTCGACGAAGCCCCGCGACGCGCGGACCATCACCGTGTTGCGTCGCTGGCGGCGATAACGAAACGGCCGCAGCCCATACCGGCGGCAAAGCGCCAGAAACAGATGCCGCGACCACTGGTCGGGAAGTGAGAATTGCTGTTCGATCGGTGGATCGTGGCGAGCGAGTTCCTCGACTCGGGCCCGCACCCGCCGCAGCGCCGCTTCCGCCGCAAGGCGCTCACCAGCAGTTCCGGCACCCACGAACAACGCCTCGATCTTCCGAAGCTTCTCGCGCAGCTGCGACTCGCCGGTCATTCTGATCCCCCGTTGCCCGCTCCGAACCGGGATCACCCCATCACCGCGCAACGGCAGCGTCAATCATCCCAACCGCGCTATCCAGAGCATTCCGCGCAAGTCAAGCCCGGGCACCGGTGATCCCTTCGTGACGCTCACGATAGACCGACGCTTCGGAGACAAAATACTTCCGTTTGTCGGTGAACCGCACGGCCAGCTCACGCGGCGACAGCTCCGGTGTCTCCAGCGCCAAGTCGATGATCTGACCTCGCACATCGTCCGGGATGCGATTCCAGACCCGCTCCGGTCGAGATCGATGATCGGCCAACGCGGCGCTGCCGCCCTCGCGGTAACGCTCATACCAGCGATAGAACGTGGCCCGTGGGATGCCAAGCTTATCCAGCGTGCGCTTGGCCGGAAGATGGGATTGCTCGACCAACTGGATGATCTCGGCCTTCTCGGACGCAGGATATCTCATGCCTCGTCCTCCCCATCCCCGGTCATGCTTTTTTTCAGCAACCGGTTCTCCAGCGTGAGGTCGGCCACGACTTCCTTCAGCGCCGTCGTCTCACGACGCAGATCCATCACCTCGCCTGAGGTTGCCGCACGCACCGTGTCGCCCGCCAGGCGACGCTTGCCGGCTTCGAGGAACTCCTTGGACCAGCCATAGTACATTGAGGCGGCAATGCCCTCGCGCCGGCGGCGACCCAGACTATGACAATGGTAACAGCACGGTCGTACTGGTGATTGACGGCGCCGGCACTGAGATCGCCAGGTACGTGGTTGGTGGTGGCCCGTTAAACGGTGATGACAGGCTGAGGCCGTAGCGGATTTTTTGATTTTTGGAGAGGGGGGTGTCAGACGCCTCAGGCTGCTAGCCTGCTACCGACCTTCCTGTCTCGTGCGGCCTGCGGGGGCGCCAAGCTTTTTCACCTCGCTGCCATACTAGAGTTTCCGCGGTCAGCTTGCGAAACTCTTTCAGCACGCCTTTCGAAATCGCGAGATTGCCGTTGTCATTCGTGTAAACGTATTCATCACCATAAGTCTCTTTGATCTTGCGGACGACTGTCTCTTGATACAGCCAATGAGAGTCGCCCATAAGTTTAATCATCCATTCGGCAACGTCTTTGTTCGTCATCATGTCCGCCCTTCCTAAGCTGCGCTCCGTGGCAGGCGCGATCAACGCGACCGCGCTTGGGCGGCCGCCATCACTACTGCCGTCGCAACAAGTAAACTGCGGATAGTCATCATACACCTCATCGTGCATACGGAGATTTCTCACTCGATGGGCGGCACGCTAATTAGGTAAGCGCGCAAGTGGCTAGCTCCTGACTCAGGTAGGTGACGCTGCTGGTGATAACAGATGTCGTTTTCGTACGGTTTTTGGGACGAGGGCTAGGTTACTATGGGCGACGACTATCGGGTTGAACGTGCCGCACGCGCAATCTGCAAGGCCGACGGTAACGATCCGGATCGGCAGGTGCCGACGGGACGAATGGAGACCGTGCGGGAAGATCACGCGTTCGTGCGCAGAGAGGCCACTGAAAGTGCGTGGCGAAAATATGAGAAAGAGGCACAGCGCCTCATCGCGGCTTTGGATGCGATGAGCGATGATTAGCCAAATCGATTTTTCGTATTCTCCGCTTCGAGGTGTTTGACGGCCAGAAAGCTCCGCCACGCCAGAGGGAGGATGGCTTTAACGCAACTCAGCCTTCTTCGCCTTCAGCGCCATCTCGACTAACCGCCGAATTGCTTCGGAGCGGCTAACCTGGTGCCGCGCGGCCATGTTGGTTAATCGTCTCAATGTAACGACGAATACAGGCGCAGAGTAGGGCGGTCTATAGGCGGCGTTTGCTCGACGTCCCCCGTTACACACCCGGAAGTGTGACGCTTTATTTGGTCCTCCGTGAAGAATGCGGATTGACCTGAGAAATAAGCAGAATTGGTCTTGATGTAGTATTCGATTTTGCAGGAAAGCGGGGTGTTGGACCTCGCTTTCTTGCGTTTTAGGTTTTGCTTTTGGGCGATTCGTGATTCCCTGACGGCGTCGTCGACATTGGGGAATGCGATGAGCAAGCCGCGGGATGATCGCCAGAAAGACCTGTTGCTTCCGGCGCTTGATCAGATCATCGACATGGGTCATCCGTTGGTGCGGTTGGCAGCGCTGATCGACTGGAACATCCTGAATGAGCGCTTCAGTTCGGTGTGCCAAGCAGGGTCGGGACAGCCGGGCTTGCCGACGCGGCTAGTGGCTCTGCACAGTGATTATGACTCTTTGGAAGTCGCGGGATAGGCGCGGCCCATTTTGGTGCGGGCCTTGTCTGTTGTGAACATCCATTTGATGCGAGAGCGGGCGGCATTTCGCTTCCGTTCCCAAGCGGCGATTTCGCGGCGCAACCGCTTGGGGGCGTCGATTCTGCGATTGAGGCACTGGCCCCGCAGGACGCCGATCTCGATCTCGACCATGTTGAGCCAGCTTGCGTGCTTAGGCGTGTAGTGGAACTCGAGCCGTCGCAAAATCCGCCTGGCTTCGGCGGGCGGGAAGGCCTGATACAGGGCGCCGGCGGAGTGGGTCGATAAATTATCCTGGACGACTCGGATGATCTCGGCGTCGGGATAATGGATGTCGACGAGGTCGCGCATGCAGGAGGCATAGTCTTCAGCCGCGCGCCGCTCAGTGACTTTGACCTTGCGCCAGGGACGATGCACGTCGAGGAATACGAAGAGATTGACCGTGCCGTTGCGACGGTACTCGTAATCGTAACGTTCGAGCTGGCCGGGCTCGGCCGGAATCGGTTGACGCGCCTCGCCGATGAGCTGCACCGGGCTTTCGTCGAAGCACACCACCGGCCGCTTGGGATCTGGCGCCTCGGCGTAGAGGTCGAGCACGTCCTCCATACGGGCGACGTATTCGCCGTCGATCTGCGGAATGCACCACATGTCCCTGCGCCAGGGCTTGAGGCCATTTTCGGCCAGGCGCCGCCGAACCGTCTCATGCGACAGGCTCTTGTGTTCGGTGAGCTTGACCATCGCACCTGCCAGCAGCTCAAGCGTCCAGCGGGCCCGGCCTTCTGGCGGACTGGCGCAGGCCGTCGCCACCAACAAGGCTTCTTCCTTGACCGTGAGTTTGCGCTCCGCTCCGGGCCGCGGCTCATCGCTCAGCGCCCGCTCCAGATTGCCTTCCACGAAGCGGCGCTTGGTCCGGTACACGGTCGAGCCGCCCACGCCGACGCTCCGCGCGATCTCCTCATCGCTGCCGCCGGTGTCGGCAGCCAGCAAAATCTGCGCGCGCTTGAGCTTACGGGACGCATGCTTGCCGCCGCTGAGCAGCGCCTTGAGTTCCGTGCGCTCGATTTGGCTGAGGTCGACCCGATAGCGTACATTCATGGCATGCCTCCGTGTTCGAGGCACGCACCAACAACTGAATCGGATGGCCGGCGTGAGTCCTTCGGCAAAACCCTTCACGCCCACACAGGGGCAGTACCTGGCCTTCATCCACCTCTACACGCGCCTGCACCGCAGACCCCCGGCGGAAGCCGACATGCGGGAATACTTCCGCGTTAGCCCGCCCTCGGTTCACCAGATGGTGCTGACGCTGGAACGGGAGGGCCTCATCAGACGGCAGCCAAGGACCCCTCGCAGTATCGAGGTCCTCGTTGATCCAAAACACCTGCCGGAGCTACTCTGACCGCCAGACGCAACCCGTCAAAATCACTGTGCAGAGCCACTAGTCGCTGGCCTGTTCATTTTGAAGCACATGCACAACCTGGCAGATGAGGTGCTGTGCGCTCGCTGGATCGAGAATCCCTATTACCAATACTTCTGCGGCGAATTGAGCTTCTGCCACCGTCTGCCGTTCGATCGATCGTCGATGACACGCTGGCGGCAGCGGCTCGGCGAGGAACAGCTCGTCGCGCTGATCCAGGAAAGTCTTTCAGTGGCGCACAAGACCGGCGCCATCGGTCCCAAGGACCTGGAACGGGTGGTCGTCGATACCACAGTGCAGCCCAAGGCGGTTGCACATCCGACCGACGCGCGGCTGCTGCATCGAGCAATCATCAAGCTGGTCGGGCTCGCCAAGCGCAACCGTGTGCCGCTACGCCAGAGCTATCTGCGCCTGGCCAAGCGCGCCGCCATCATGACCGGCCGCTATACCCACGCCCACCAGTTCAAACGCGCCCGGCGGCAGCTCAAGTTCCTGCGGACACGGCTTGGCCGGATCATCCGCGACATCTGCCGCAAGATTGATGGCGATACGGTGCTGGAAGCTCGCTTCGGCCCGTTGCTCGGTTTAGCGCAGCAGGTGCGCAGCCAGGATTAGTATCAGCGCGGTCCGAAGGTCTATGCGTTACATGCTCCGGAGGTTGAGTGCATCGGCAAGGGTAAAGCCCGCACGCCCTACGAGTTCGGCTGCAAGGTCAGCATCGCCACCCCTGTGACGTCTCCGAAGGGCGGCCAGTTCGTGCTCCATGCCAAGGCCCTGCATGGCAATCCCTTCGATGGGCACACGCTCGGTCCCGTAATCGCCGACATGGAGAAGCTCACCGGGGTGGAGGCTCGCGGTATCCACGTCGACAAAGGATATCGCGGTCACAACCACCCGCATCGGTTCAGGGTCTGGATCTCGGGTCAGGTCCGCCGCGTCACAGCTTCCATCCGTCGCGAGATGAAGCGTCGCGCGGCTGTCGAGCCCGTCATCGGCCACGTCAAGGCCGAGCACCGCATGGACAGAAATTATCTCAAGGGACGCCTCGGCGACCGCATCAACGCTGTTCTCGCCGCTGCCGGCTATAACTTCGGCCCCTGCTGCGATGGCTCGCAAAGCTCTTGCGTGTCATCATCCGAGCCTTCTTCGAAACCGTCCCGGCTCGAAAAACCGCTTGAGTCCGGCGCCGCCGCCAGTTCTTCACGAACGACTCAATAATATCAAATAATTAGATTAAATCGATGGCGGAGGGGGTGGCAGCTTCTACGGTCCAGTCAGGAAGGGATTGCTGGAGGGACGCCTCGCGCAATTGGAGCGCGACCCCAAGCGGATGAAAAGGATGCTCGGCGCCGTCGACGCGGCGGAGACCAGCAACCTGCTCAAGGGCGCGACCGACCAGGGCAGCGGCAGCGATCCGAACGTGGCGTGGCCGGGAGGCAAGATCGTTCGGCACGGCGAGACCTACAACGACTGGGGCGGTGGCTACGGCCACGACGCCAACCGACGCTTCCGCGAGCACCAGCAGGCAGCCATCGCCGCCGCAGATCGCGCGCAGTTCGACCGGTCGCAGTCCGCATTCACCAAGGTCGAAGGCAGACGCCTTAGATCGAAAGAACCTCGGCGTCCTGCGCCGGCCCACGCCGCGCCGGCTCCATCTGCGTTTGCCGGTTGACCTCGACGTCCTTGAACAGCCCGCCGCCCCTCGGCATCGACCTTGGCGCCTTTTGGCGCATTGACGTCGACGCTGATCTTGCCCGTCTGCTCTAAACCCCGCGCCGCAGATCAGGCGCGTATGAGATGAGGTCCGCGTAGAATAGTTGACTTACCAGAGGCCCGAATTGGCCAACAACGGAAGTCACGATCGGACCACAGATACTGCATACCACCGTCATCAATAAGTATCTTCGTGAACTGGTTCACAGATGGACAGGCCAGACCGCGATACACTGACCGCAGTTCTTCGCAAACGTGCGTCTGTGCGATCAGCGTATTCGAGAAGCGTCCAACATCGGCGCTACCGATCGTTCGCACTGATCGCGTTTTGCAATGCTGTGATCTATCAACCTTTCTAATTTCGTTCAATCGCATTCAGTGCGGAAGAGCGTCTGCGGATGCTCTCCAATGATCCAACGACGACTAATCTCTTCATCTTTACGCGCTTCAAAAGCTTGATCGGAGAATAAGCTACGCGAACAATTGGATGGAGGAACCAATGGTGAAGAGAGCAATTGCGCTCGGCGGTGGCGGTCCGGCCGCAGGACTGCACATTGGGGTTCTGGAAGCTCTTGCCAAGGCAGGCATCACCTTTGATGTGTGGGCATTGTCCTGCATCGGTGCCTGGGTTGGGATCGTTTATAATCAGTTTGATAAAGTTGAAAATGAAGATAGGGCGGAAAAGACCTATCAATTCTTCAAGAATGGCGTGTTTCGAGACGACGAAGGCTATAAGCGCTTTCCCATAAACACCGTGTTCGGTCCAGATTGGGGAGGAAGCATCAGCAGGGCTATGACCAGCTTCGTCATAGATCCCAAGAACTATCAGCATTTATGGGACCCATCGAGCATTGTGAATGCTGCCAGGGATTCCATGTCGCTCTGGTTCCCTCAACAGAAGTTCACGATCCCGGATGAGGGAGACATCAATAGATGGATCCTTAATCAGGTGCTGGCACCCAATCCCTTCGTTCGCTATCTCACGTCCATGATGTACTTGTCCCATGTCACTGGTCTCTCCAAGATCAATTATCCGAAGAGCCAGTTCATGAAGAGCATAAACTTCAAGGCGATTGAAACGGCTAAACCATTCATATTTCACAACGCCTGGAATCTCGACGAGCATAAGCTCACGTTATTCTCCAATCGCGAAATGCCCAAGCAAGCCGACCAAAAAGCCAAACAGTACAAGGTGCCTATCGACGCGCGCAGCTTGTGCGCGTGTTCAGCCCTTCCCTTTGTCGAAGAAACGGTAGAGATCGACAAGGTTACATACTGCGAAGGAGCGCTGGTCGACACCGTCAACTTCGAGAGCCTGCTCCAGGAGCACCATAACCCACCGAACGATACGCTGGACGAAATATGGGTCAGCAGGATCGTTGATTCAAAGCAGGTCCGCAAACCGAAAGACCTTCATGATGCCCTGGCGAATCTCTGCCAACTATTCGCAGCAACGGTTGGCGAAGATGACGTCCGGATCTTCAAATATCACGTGCAGTACGACAAACCGAAATGGGAAGGCGTAGTCGTCGAGATCCAGGTGCCCGGGCACGTCAGTTTCAAGTGGAATCACAGCAACCTCCATAACGGGCGAGAGTTGGGAAGAGCCGCTGCGGAACAAGCGATCAAGAGGTATCACGCACATACAGATCTCGACCCGCATGATGGACCACACTTCATAAATCAGCATCCGGAGAAAAACGACAAAGAGGGATGGCAAAAGGTGAAAGATATGTATCGTAGATGTCAGGAGCGAGCGGACACGTAGTACCAAAGTAAAGTAGCTCTCCGACCGCTGAACCAGACTCCAATATCAATAGTCCAGGCCGAATTACTGCAGTTGGTCGAGCAGCGCCTTTGCTTGCTTTAAATCCTGCGTTTCAAAACCCTCGGCGAACCAGGCGTAGATGGGCGCGAGCAGATCGAGCGCTTCATTGCGTCTGCCCTGATTGATCCACAAGGCGCCGAGGTCAACTGCAACTCGAAGTTCAAGGGCCTTGGCGTGTTGGCTTCTTGCAGTTGTCAGTGCGCGCTCGAACAGTGATTGCGCCTCAGCGCAGGTTCCCGGTACGTCATCGAAGAGCAGCACACGCGCCTTCAGTCGATACAGTTCGGCCTCAAATATCCGCTCGCTATTGCGGCTGGTTGTGGCAAGACCTTGTTCGATCAGCTCGAGCGTGGCTTCGCGCTGACGGCTCGACAACAAGGCCGGGCTCAAGAGAATGTATAAGGCCGTGATGCCGAGCTGATAGCCCGCGTTGCGATATTCGTTCATCGCAGCCTGGATTTCCGCGAGCGCGGCGGACGAAGGATCGAGAAAGCTGGCACTTATCCCCCGAACGGCGCGCGCCAACCCTCTCCATTGGCGGAATCCGTGCTCCTCCGACAAGGCGAGACAGCGTTCGGCGTAACCGTGCGCAGCCAGGAACTCGCCCCGAAGAGCGTGGAGAACGGACGCATAGTAGCATCCATAGGCCTGCGAATGCGGATGACCGATGACGTCGGCACGCCGAACGGCGGCATCCAGTCGTGCGAGTGCGGTATCGGGGCGGCCCAGCAGCCAGAGCGCCCATGACATCAGGGCAAGGTCGGCCACGCCCGCATCCTGGCCGGCGGCACGCGCCGCCAATCTGTCCTGCTCGTGGCTTGCCTCGAATGCTTCGAAAGCCCGAACGATCACTTCGTCGGCTCCTTCGAGATGTCCCATGAAAAGGCGAATCATCCCTTGCCCGCGCATTGCGTTGAGCAACGTTGGTCGATCGCCCCGCGCCGCCGCGAGATCGAGCAGCGCCGAGATCATTTCCTCGGCGACCGGCAACTCACCACGAATGACGCTCGCGGTAGTCAGCCAGAACATGATTTGCAGGTGCTCGGGAGGATCTCCAAGGCGCTGGCACAGCTCGCGCGCACGCGTGAAGGTCGCCACGGCCTTGGGCGAGGCCGGGCCCTGGGTGGCGATGAGGCAGGGCCCGAGCGCGTACTGAAAATCAAGCTCCAGCCTGTCCTTCGTTGGACCGTCGGCCAAATGCGCCGAGACCTCGATGCCTTTGCGCAAGTGTGCGATGGCTTCGAGGTTGGCGGAGCGCATGGCCGTCTTCTTGCCTGCCTGGAGCCAATATTCCGCTGCCTTTTCGAGCAGTCCAGCCTCCGTCAGGTGGAGCGCGAGAGTCTCGGGTTGAGCCTCCACGATCTCCGGAAACCGCTGCTCGAAGACGTCAGCGATGCTGGCATGCAGCGCTGCGCGTCGGCTCTTCAGAAGTCCCGATTCGGCGGCGTCCCGCACGAGCGCATGCTTGAAGGTATAGATCGCCCGGGGTATCTCACCCCGGCAGAATATCAACTCCGCCCGAACCAACTGGGCAAGCGCCTCCTCAAGCGTCTGCCTCGGTAACTTGGTAACGGCGCTCAGCAGTTCGTAGGAGAACTCGCGACCCACAACGGCGCCGATCTGAGCCACGTACTTCACCGGAGCCAATCGGTCGAGTCTGGCCATCAGCGATGCGCTCAATGTCGCGGGAATCGCCATCGAGGGTAACGGACGGCTGAGCATGTAGTGGTCGTCTCGCTCCTGCAACAGCCCGGTTTCGAGCACGGCCTTCGTCAGTTCCTCCACGAACAAGGGCACGCCATCGGTACGGGCGAGGATTTGGTCCATGACCTCCTCTGGGAGGGTCTTGCCGGCCGTGACGCGCTCGACCAATGCCGCCCCGTTGCGCCGGTTCAGCCGCGTAAGTGAGACCGTTGTCACATGTGCATGACCAGGCCAGGGGGGCGTGAACTCCGGTCTCGCGGTGATGAGCATCAGCACCGGAAGTCGCGGCACCTTTTCCAGTGTAACCGTGAGCAGCTCCAGCGAAGTCGGATCCGCCCAATGGGCATCCTCAAAGATGATCAGCATTGGCTGCCGCGCCGCCAATGCGCCGAGCTGAGCCAAGAACGCTGCCAGCGTCATCTCCTTGCGCTTCTGCGGACTCAACTCGGGCTGGCGGTAGCGGTCGCTGACCGGAAGCGACAGAAGGTTGGCCAGAGCCGGCACCAGAGAGTCTGGGTCAGCGCCAGACCGCAACAGCAGGGCTTCAAGCTTGGCACACTTCTCCGTCGGCGTTTCGCCTCGCTCGAACCGGGCAGCATGCTCAAGATTGGCGATGAATGGATACAGCGCACTGTTGGTGTGGTGCGCCGAACAGAAATGGCGCAACGTAATGTGTGGTTCCACGCTGAGCCGTTCTTGAAGCGCCAGCGCGATGTGCGACTTACCGATACCTGGCTCTCCTGTTAAAACCACCACGCAGCCTTCGCCTGACGCGGCATGCTGCCAGCGCCGCGACAGCAGCTCGATCTCCTCGTCACGCCCGATGAGCGGTGTCAATCGCGTCTTGTGCTGCGCCTCGAAGCGGCTTTCCACTCCGCTTATCCCGAGCACGTGCCAGGCAGGTATCGGCTCGGCCCATCCTTTAAGTGCGATGGAGCCGAGACAACGGAATTCGAAGTATCCATCGGTGAGCTGGTACGTACGCTCGGAGATCAGCACCGTACCGGGCTCGGCGAACTGCTGCAGGCGAGCAGCCAGGTTCGGTGTCTCACCAATGACCGCCTGCTCCTTGGCTGCGCCTTCCCCGGTCAGATCACCCACGACTACCATGCCGGTGGCGATGCCAACGCGGATCTGTAGCTTGGTGCCGACATCTGACTGGAGGTTGGCCACGGCATCGACCAGTGCCAGCCCCGCGCGTGTCGCCTGCTCGGCATCATCCTCGTGCGCCTGGGGATAGCCGAAATACGCAAGCACGCCGTCCCCCATGTATCGCGCGATGACACCCTCATTACGGGCGATGACCTCCGCGATACAGCCGTGATAGGCGCCGATTACCGAGCGCAAGTCCTCCGGATCAAGTCGGGCCGAAAGTGCGGACGATCCTACCAGATCGCAAAACATGATCGTGAGTTGGCGCCGCTCGGCGCTACCGCGTGGCGCTGGTTTCGCCCCGGTTTGACCTGATGCTAGGACATCACCCTTAAGTTCTGCGATCGCGCGCAGTATCTTGCGCCGGTGCCCAAGCAGGACGCCAAGGTCCTTGAGGTCCTGTTCGGTGAGGTCGCTGAGGACCGAGAGATCGATGGCGTTCTCGGCGAAACGCTGGGCGTACTCTCCCAAACCGATCGATGCGAGCCACTCTGCAGTACCTATCATGGTATACCTATGGCTTGTGCAATGAGAGCATCGTGGAGAGGCCCGAGAAGACACATCCGTCGACGGAGGCCCGATCGCGGACTTCTTGCTCAACTTAACACAGCAGCCCCAGGCGAAAAGTTGACGCTGCCAAGCGATATCTGTTCGAGGTCACGAGCGGTCATGCTCTGACTGATCGCAAGATTTCCGCTTGGTCGCCAGAGGCGACATCTACGCCTTTATGAGTACCCCTAAGGGTCATATGGCGAATATTTTCGACGTGCCATCGGCATGGCGCGATCAGCCCATGCCTGCGTCCTACAACGACGCGCGCTTTCACTGCGAGGTCAACACGCGAGAGAGCGGGCGGCGGATCGTCGAGCACGAATTCCCGAAGAAGGAGCTGCATTACGCCGAGGACATGGGCCGACAGGCGCGCGAGTTCAATGTGCGCGGCTATTGCATCGTCTATCCCTACGACAGCGAGATCCTCCTGTTTCGGCGCGACTACCGGCAGGCGCGCAATCTTCTGATCGACGTGCTGGAGGCCGAACGTCCGGGCGTCCTGCAGCTGCCGACCCAGCCGCCGCAGATCGTCGTCTGCTCGCGCTACCGAATCACGGAGGAAGAACGGTTCGGCGGCTATTGCGCCTTCGTACATGACGTTCCTCGAGTACGGCATCGATCCGCGGCGCTGGGCGCCATCCGTCGACACTGCGGGCGCGCTGACCAGCGCCGGCGAGAACATGCGCGCCCAGGCGCTGCGCGTTCTGTCGCGGGAGTCCCTCACCGCAGCGGGGGTCGAAGCATGAACCGGCAAGCCGCCTCCGAGGCCGCCGCGCTGGTCGACCGCATGCTGGAGAACCTCATCGCGACGGTGCCGCCAAAAGGCCGCGCGGGGTCAGAGGCACGCAGCGCCATCGGCGACACCCGCGCCAATGCGATGAAGCTCGCCGTTGCCGACGAACTCGGCCCGCCGCTCGATCTCTGCTTCAACATAACGTGTCTTTACGGCGTGACGCTGCAGCAGATTGAAAGTGTGCGCGCGCAGCTCGATCAGGAGACACCGCCTCGCTCGGCGCGACGCTGGTCAAGAACGCGCCTGCATTCGATTCTGCCTCGCGACTGAGGGCGCGATCATCGCGAGCATGTCGTTCGTCAGTCGACAGGACGTCGTCGCCATCAAGAACGGACTGCAGCAACCCTTCGCCGACGCCGAGGAAATCGCGGCCGACGACATGGACTCGATGAGCTGTCAGGCTCTGGTCCGGCTGCATGCGGCGATCACCAATCATCTGATCGAGACCGCGCGGCCGTTGCCGCGGATGCTCAAGCACCGGTTCGCCGATGTGCTGCCAATCTTGGTGCTGGCCTATCGACTCTATGACGATGCTTCGCGCGCCGACGAGGTCCGCGACGAAAACAAGATCGTCCATCCCGCGTTCAGCCCGATCACCGGGCAAGCGCTATCGGCCTGATCGATGCCGAAGCCCCAAGAGATCGAGGTCCTCAACGTCAACGGCATCAAGTTCGACGATTGGGACTCGGTCTGGGTGCAGAAGCAATGGGCCGAGGCGGTTCACTGGTTTCGGTTCACGGCGGCGGAGCGCGACATGCTGGTCGCCGCTGCTCAAGGCAAGGTGCCGCTGTGGACGCGGCTGCAGTTCAAGCCCGACGAAGCCTGCTCGATCATGCTGGCGGGGCAGCTCGCGATCACCGGGTTCATCGAGACCCGGCAGGTCGCCTATGACGCGCACCAGCATGGCGTGATGCTGATCGGCAAGAGCGCCACGGCGCAGGCGGCCAAGTCGAGCGTCGACCACAAGACCGGCAACTTCGACAAGAAGAACGTCGTCCAGGTGGCGCAAGAGGTCATCTCCGCCTAGGACGTCGGCAAGAACGTCATCGGCTCGCGGCGGCCACTCGCGAACAGGTGCGGCTCGTGCTCGCCGAGACGAAGCGCGCTCGCGATGCCGAATGCGAAGTCATCACTTTCTCCGGATCGGATGAGACAGCGCCGGCCGCTGCGCTTGCCGGCAACGGGTGCTGTGATCCTGCCCCTTGCCCGCGATCAGCGCGGCGTCACCCCGATTGAGTACAGCGTGCTCGCGGCCGGCATCGCTCTCGCGATCGTTGCCATCGTCTCCAACGTCGGCGGAACGCTCGGCAACGCCTTCCAAAACATCGCTGCTTACCTGGGCTGAGGGCACCCCATGGAGAGCAAAGAGATCATTCGGGTGACAGCAGCTGAGTTCATTGAGGCGGTTCGCGCCCGCCTCGTTCAGTACATCGAAAAGCACATAGGAGCGTCAATTGATGGCCGGTTCATTGGTGAATACGAGGCGACGATATCCGGGGCTCCCATCCGTGTCGTTTCGGCTTGAGGAGGCAGGGACATGTCCATCACGCCAGAGCGCCAAGCGCTACTTGCTGAGGTCTGGACGGTTCTCACGGCGGCTCGCGATCTCGGCGATATCGTTACGCAGTTGGTTGTGCGCCGGATTGTGGACGCTCACTTGAGCAACCGTCAGCCCCTTGCATCGGATATCGAAGTGATCACGACGTACTTCCGCTGAGCACATCAAGTCATTGAAGTTTGACGGGGCCGGCCGCTGCGCCGGCCTCTCGTTTTTGGTCGAATCACTCCGAACTGATAGAGTGGACAATCCGAACGATCGAGGTGCGAAGCATGATTGCCATGAGAGTTTTCGAGCGCAACGGGCACCGATGCCTAGAGAAGGTCCGACAAACCGGCCCACAAAGCTTCGAGCTTGCGGGGTACACTGCCGAGCCATACGGCGGACCTTACGTGCGAGGTCTGACATTATGGGACCTTCTGATATGGGCCACTGCTCATCCCGACCAAGTGACATTGATCCCGGCGGCTGCCCGCTAATTTGTGCCGCGCGGTCGGACAGGTCGCCACGTGCGCGACATCAGCGGATCGTTGCGATCATCGTATATGGGCACAAGCTCGCCAGCCTTCAGCCCAAGGCCCTTCAAATCGGCTTCGCGGAGTTCGGAATTCACGATCGTTGCGTCACCGGCGCTGGCAGCCAATGAGGCTTTCACGGCTTCCGCCTGATCAGCCATAGCGACGGCGTAAGTTACATATCGAACCTTGCCGTCTTTGACGACGCCGACCGAAACCATCCATCCTGCTGCCATCTCAGTTCTGATCTATCAAAGAGAGCTTCTGTTTTCGAGGCGGCGGCCTAAGTGACGGCCTAGTGGCTTGAAGCTTCTCAATCGCGGCAAGTACGGCGCTCTTTGTGATCTTTCCCCGAGAGTATTGTTTGACTGCCACTATGGCGTTCTTCAAAGCCTCTTCCCGTGTCATGCCATGATCTCCACAGTGCTTCGCCGTGAGACCCACGGCACGACAGAAGAGAAGCGCGGGTGTTTGGAGGAACCGCCCGCGCTAGCAGGCTTGACGGCTCGCAGGGGTAGCGCGAATGCATAAGCAGCCAAGCCCGTGTACGTCTCTGAGCAACTCGCGTGCCAGACGATCATGATGCCACGCGCTCGGCTGATCATCGCGCCGTCAGAAAAAGCGCACGGACGGCGGGGGCCGCCGCCGACCGTGCGAGTTGCGATGCGAGGCTTGGCCCTCACGAGGTCAGTCAGTAAGAGACCAAGCCATGCATGGCTCAGCAACCCGCGTGCCAGAAGATCAGAAAGAGGACGGGAAGCAAATTGCGCGCTATCAACAGCACGCCAGCTACTCGTGCGGCTTCCGAACGCGCATGTCGTCAACCTGACGCGGTTGAACGGGATCGGACGTGTACGGCTAATGACGCCGCCGTACGCGGCTGAAAGCGAGGTCCCGCCGCGCGCCAGTCATTTCGGGAACCTCTTTCCTTTCCTCCGCGCCGCAGGTTGGGCTAGGATCGCAATCTCACGAGGGCGGACGGGTGACGAAGGAAATGCTGATCAGCGTTGAAGGGCGGCCGGCGATGCTGTCACGGCTCAAACGCATCGAGGAATGGCGCTGGACGCGTCTCCAGCGGTTGCTAGCTGATCCTGCCCGAGACGATGAGAGAGCAATTCGGGCCGCACGCCACTTTCGCGAAGTTGGGGCGCGTCGCGTGGCCGTTGAGCGCGGGGTCATCTAAGCCCTCATCGTGGCGCGCGTCCCGGACCGTCAACCCGAGCCTTTCGGTTTACGTGTCGGGCTTGGGTAACGCGCCGAGCCTTTAAGTGCATCTCGCTGCGCCCGGGCAAAGGTTCGGTCCAATAGCGGTCTCGCCGCGTCTCCGAAACGAGCAATCGCCCGCTTCCGGAACGTCTTGAATGCTGTAAACGGTTCTTCCTTTTTGAGGCAGTCCGAGGCCAGTTTTTGAAGTCCCCGTTCGAGATCATCCGTTGCCATTGTGGTCATCCTCCTCGGCTCGCGCGATCCGGGGCCACGACCCGCCCAGCACTGATGGCCACAAGCATACTATCGAGGATTTTGAGCCCATGACCTCCGTAGCATTCCGGGAACCTCTTCCCTCCGTGCCGCACGTTGGGCTAGGCTCACAACCTTAAAGGGAGAGGCCGAAGTGACGAGGAAGAAACGGGTTAGCGTTGTAGAGGAGCCAGCGATCCTTGCACGACTTCGTCGCGTGGAGCAGTGGCGTAGGGCGCGGCTGCAACGGCTGTTGGGGCAAAGCCCTCGGGCTCGTGAGCAAGCCATCCGTGCAGGCCGTCTCTACCTCGAAGTCAGCACCCGCTGCATGGCTGCCGAGCGCGGCCTCATCAAGCTATGAATGCGCTCAGACTACGCACCCGTTAACGTTGGCGAGAGGGTTGTGGTGACCGAACTCATTGCATGAATGTTGCGACGGCTAAGATGGCGAGCGAAGCCAGTCCCAGCAAAATGACCCAAGCCATGTACGGGAGGTCGCCGCGCACTACACACCTCCAGCACCCTGAACGGAGCGTCCACCTCCAACACAAGCGGGCGCTCTATGTCCCGCAACCTGGCACAGCAATACAAGTCCCACACGTACCGGCTTGCGTAGGGCCCCCGCGCATTTAGACGCACGGTGTAACGTTGGCGAAAGGAGGTTTCCGAAACTTCGGGCTTTCATAATTTTTCAGATTTAGAGATTATTTTTCAGATTTAGAAATTTTCGCCTGAAAATGAAAGCGAGCTAGTTCGGCGGGAACACTAGCGCCAAGTCAGATGATCTGACCTCGCACATCGTCCGGGATGCGATTCCAGACCCGCTCCGGTCAAGATCGATGATCGGCCAACGCGGCGCTGCCGCCCTCGCGGTAACGCTCATCGCATCGAAACGCGTCAGGGCGCCACGATACGCTGTGGCATCGAGGCCATCACACTTGCACGGATGGGTAGCGATCACCGATTCAATTCTTCGAAGGCAACTTCGTTGCCGTGACATATTCCCATCCCCAGGCGAGCTAGTCCCATAGTTGAGTGCAGTAGCAGGTGTGGCGTATTATGGTGCCGTCCAGCTACTCCGGTTGAACTGTTTGGCATGAGCGTAACGGCCCGCCATCATCGCCGCGGCTTTGGCCACGCGAGAATAGGATTGCCGCAGCCTGACGCCGTGCTTCCTCGCCAGGCGGTTCAGCCCCCGGATCGCGGCATGCAGCAGTTTAGCGTCGGTCGGGAAGCTGATCGCCTTCGGTTGCACTGTGGTGTCGACCGTGACCCGCTTGAGGTCCTGGCTGCGTAACGCACCGGCCTCGTGCGCCACCCGAAGACTCTCGGCCAACAACCGCTCCAGCTTGTCGCCGAGCCGCTTGCGCCAATGGCTCAGGTCCGAACGCTCGTGCGGGAAAACGTGCTGGAAAAACTCTTCGCCGGTGAAGAACTGGAAGTACGGATCGTGCACCCAGCGCTCGCACACCCCCTCATCGGACAGTCCGTAAATGTGCTTGAGCAACAACAGCCCGATCATGAAGCGGGTCTCGATCCCCGGCCTGCCGTTCTCGCTGTAGAGCGGGGCGATCTCGGCGTCGATCCATTCCCAGTCGATCTTGCCGGCAAGCAGAACCAGCTCGTGCTTCATGTTGATGATCTGGTCCAGCCGTGCCCGGAACAGATCGTTCGATCCTGTCGTCTTGTGCTTCTTCGGTCGCATCGTCCCTCCGATGCGCCACAGAAGCACGGTTCACAACGGAGAGGAATCCACAAAACGAAATTGCAAGGTTTGCGGCGCCCAAGCCTCAAATCCCTGCAATCTCAAACGACGTCAAATCCCAAAAACAGACTCCCGCTCAATCGCTTACAGGCTTGTTCACAGCCGACTAACCACCGATGATGAAGGGCGCGATGTGTGGATGCGAGCGCCTTGGGACACCATCAGCCATTTTGCGTGCGTGATCGAGGAGCGGCGCCAGGATTATGCAAATCTGGCGCTTTAACGAGGACAGCGTTGACCTTGCGAGCCAGGCTGGTCGAGCCGGCCCTGCCGAGCAGTATTCCCAGCCCCACGCATCTGGTTGTCGAGGTCACGTCGCAGATCCACCAGCTTGTTTCGAGCCAGCATCGACCGGATTTCCCAGCTCTCCGTCCCCTTCAGGGCAGCCTCCCGGTACCATCCCATGCGAGCCATTTCAGCCAACCCCTTGGCATCGTTCTGATCCGACTTGTTGATGCGCATTCGATGACGCCGCGTGAGTTAGCCGGAGAATGTTGGCAGTCGCACGCGGTTGTCCGCTTGCGTCCATTGTCGTCGCTCGATGCTCAACATCCCTGTAGGATTAGCATTTTCGGTCCGGCGCGCCAGTTGCTCTGTTCGCGGCACCATTACCCACCGGCGTACGGACTGGACGCGGCGGCAAAGGAAGTGATCGTATGGCAACAGGTAATGATCAAAAGGGGTACGGATTTATTGCTCCAGATGACGCGGAAACGACGTTTTTGTCCCCATTAGCGCCGTAGAACGGGCTGGACTCTCTGGTTTGGCAGAAGGCAAAGATTTCTTACGAAGTCAAAGTCGACCCCAAGCGCGGCAAAAGCAGCGCAGAAAACCTGCGGGTCTGATCACGTCCGCCGGTGATAGGTCTCCAGAAAATTGCCAAGACGAAGAGGCTGCGTTCTTTTCAGAGATGACGCAGCGAATTAGGAGTTCGGCACATCTTTAAACTGTTCGCCGTCTTTTGCGTCTATATCCGCGTCGGGCTTTCGATCGTAAGTGCAATAGGCCACGGCAGCACGGTTTGCAGGTTGGTTGTCCGCGCTTTCGGGAGGAGCTTGAGCAATTCGGATTTGCAAGGCCGAGCGCAGCTCGTGGGCGCGAGAACCCAAGGGATCGCGGGCCATTCCTTATCGACCAACGTGTCTCCCGTCCGCGTCGACTTTGCAAGCGTTCTAAGAGCGCGCGATTTCGTCGCGCCCTGAGTAGAACATGACTGTTGCAACCGTATGGGTTGTGTGCAACCGTAGGTTTGAGCCTGAAAAACCCGAGATTAGCATCAATGGACCAACTGTGCCAACAGCGCCGCTGGCAGCGTGTCAGTAGCTCGTGATCTGTCGCCTGTTTGTAGCTCGTGAAGTGTCGTGTTTTCGGTGCTCCGGAACAAAGGGGGCGCGATGGGCACGGCATCCATTCACGAGGGTGTACGACGGATGCGGTTTTCAGATTTGCTGGATCGGACGGAGGCGAAGGAACTGACGCAGGAGGCAGCATCGGAGGTTCTTGGGATCAGTGTTCGGACGTTTCAACGCTGGGCGGAGCGCTATGAGGCGGAGGGCGACGACGGGCTGGTCGACCGCCGGCTGGGGCGTCGTTCGCCACGGCGGGCGCCGGAGGAGGAACTGGAACGAATGCTTGCGCTGTACCGGGACAAGTACGCGGACTTCACGGTGAAGCACTTCCACGAGCAGATGCAAAAGCGGCATGATTATGTGCTGGGCTATACGGTGACGAAGCTGGCGCTGCACGCGGCAGGGCTGGTGCGGAAGGCTCCGAAGCGTTCGGCGCACCGCAAGAAGCGGCCGCGGCGGCCGCTTCGGGGCATGCTGCTGCACCAGGACGGATCGCGCCACGTTTGGATCGAAGGCCTGCCCGCGAGGGACCTGATCGTCACGATGGACGATGCGACGAGCGAGATCTACTCGATGGTGCTGGTCGAGGAAGAAGGAACGGCCTCGACCTTCCAGGCCTTGCGCGAAGTGATTGGCGAGCATGGCCTGTTCTGCGCGCTCTACACCGACCGCGGCAGCCATTATTTCCTGACCCCAAAAGCTGGCGAGAAGATCTCGAAGACGCAACAAACCCAGGTGGGACGGGCTTTGTCGCATCTTGGGATCGAGCATATCGCAGCCTATTCGCCGCAGGCGCGCGGGCGCTCCGAGCGGGTGTTCGGCACCTTGCAGGACCGGCTGCCGAAGGAGCTGCGGCTTGCCGGGATCACGACGGTTGAGGCTGCCAACGCGTGGCTGAAGGCGCATTACATCCCCGGGCACAACGCCGCGTTTGCGATCAAGCCCGAACAGGAAGGCTCGGCATTCGTGGCCGACCGGCATGAGGCCTGGCGCGAGGCGCTGTGCGTGATCGAGGAGCGAACCGTCGCCAACGACAATACCGTTGCATGGAACGGTCGGCGGCTGCAGTTGCCGGAGAGCCGGCTAAGACCTCACTTCGTCAAGGCCTTGGTGCGGCTACATGAGTATCCCGATGGCACCGTCAGCGTGTTCCTTGGACCGCATCGATTGGCGAGGTTTGCGCCTGACGGACAGCAGATCAGCCCCGACGCGCTTCAGCCTGGCGGCGTGCTCGGAGCCGTCAAGGACAAGCCCTGGCGGGCGCGCAAGCGCGCGTCCTTGACCGCTCCTGCGCGCGCCGCCGTCGAGACAGCGCGGGTCGGGACGGAGAAACGGGCTTCAAGTCGAACAAAGAAACTCACCCACAGGGCTAAAACCGCCACAACAGCCGTGGCATGATCAATCAGGGAAAGCCGTCCCCGCCTTCCGGCTCCCCTGCAAATCAGAAACGAAGGCGACAGATCACGAGCTACAAAAACACGACATCTTCACCCGCTACGGACACAGCGCCGCTGGCAGCGCCGCTGGCGGCAGCGCCGCTGGCGGGACGGTGCGCCCATGTCCAAGGGGCATCCGAAAAGCACATTGCCAGTTCACGATTGCGGTTTCTGAGCCCCCGGCAGGCAGTCCTGCTACCGGCATCAGAGCTAAAAGCAAAATCCATGAACCATCAGCGAATCTCGCGCCGCGCCGTGGCGATCGCTCGCGTCTGCAGCCTCGAAGTTTTGCACGATAACGAAGCATCTCAACAGAGGGCCGACCGGTTGCTGGCGCCGCACAAGCGGCGCAGCCGTTTCGAGGATGACCCGTGGCAGCAAGAGGAAATATCCGTCGATTTGCGACGGCGTTCAAGTTGAAGGTTACCAAGCGAGCCGAAGAAGGTGAAGGCGTTCTGCCTGTGGCCCGCAAGCGTGGCCGGCAAAGCATGGATCAGCCGCGCTCGCGCCGTCTCCGCAACCCTGACGAGGTCTGACGGCGCAAGCGCTGTCACCCTGCCATGGGCGAGTTCAGAAACTGCCGGCGTGTCTGCCGCCGAATGCCCTTTAGGGCACCGAAGCATCAACACAACGGCGCTGTACGTGAAGGTCGCGGCCTCGCAGCTAGCTGAGGTCACGCTCCCCTTTCCGGGAGGTGCCGCATGACCGCCTTCGCCGCATTCCTCGGCGACAAGGTCGAGCGCCACATCGATCTGCGCCGCTCCCTCGGCTATGCCTTCAACAAGCAAGCCGGCACGCTGCGGGCTTTCGTTCGCTACGTCGAGCGATCTCAGCTGGGTGCGCCCGGCACCCGGACGATGGTGCTGGACTTCGTCCTGTCGTTCGGTGGCGCCGCCGACAGCCGCGCGGTCCGTCACGGCGTGCTCCGCCAATTCTACGAGTACCTGGTCGTCTACGACCCCCAGACCGAGGTCTTGGAGCGGGCGGCTGAAGCGCGCCGGGCTGTAGCAAACACGCGGTCTTGAATGGCACTTACTGCAAGGGTCACGTGCTTGACGCGCGGTCATTTTGATAGAGCGCCGAATCCGGCGGAGCGCGGTGAGCCCGCGCCAAGTCGGCTTCAACGTCACTGATTCCACCGGTCCAGGTTTTCTGAAGTACTCGTTAGCGATCAGCCCTTCAGGGTCCGTAGCATCGCTCCAACGAGACGCCCGACGTCGCGGTCTGGATTGAGTTATTTGCGGTTCTTGGACTCGATCTTGGAGTGAAGCCGGGCGAGCCGGCCAGTAATAGCGCTTCAGTTGCTGTGGTGATGGCCGTTCGATTGCTGATGTTGTGGTATCCCGCGCGCTTTATCGCTATGCGCATCGTATTGGAGATCGGGCGTGCGTGCGTGCCCGATCTGACCGCTAAGCGGCGGAAGCGTGATCGCTAACCGTGGGCCTACCGCTTCGGATAGGGGGTGTACGTCCACCGAGTATGCTCGAATAAGCGCTCCGAAATGACTATCGTCGGAGACCGACATGTATTTCCACCTGTATCAAGACGGGCGTCAGGAATGGCGTTGGACATTGTACGCGGGGAATAACCATAAAATTGCCAACTCTGGCGAAGGCTATCGCCACAAGACTGATGCTGTCGCTGCCATTGGGCTGGTCCAAGGTACGAACGACAACACTCCGGTCAAGGAATGAAACCCACCGCTGAACGGCCGCACACTGCTGTTTCTGATAGGGGGTGTAAGTCGCCGAATGTGGTCAAATGAGAGGACTGCGGAACTGACCGTTGTCGGAGACTTCCAATGTATTTCGAACTCTACCGGGACGTGCGTGAGCAGTGGCGTTGGAGGCTGCACGCGGCGAATGGGCCGAGTATCGCCAACTCTGGTGAAAGCTACCGCAACAAGAATGATGCTATCACTGCCATTAATATAGTCCAAGCTACAAATGACAAGACCCCGATCCAGGAAGAAGTCAGCCGCTGACATCGGTGATGGCTGCGACGTTAGCAGCCACTGAATGCGGTAATCTGCGCAGAAAACAGGCCGGGCGCGTCCATCATGCCCGAGCAACGTCGCTCAACCGGAAGCGCATCACGCGTGCTGCCAACGTCACTGGCTGCGGATACGGCGGCCATTTCTTCGCGTTGTCGAAGAATCAATGTTTCAGCGTGCAGCAGTTGTTTATCGGTGATGTAGCGTTCCGGGCCGGGCTGTTCACCGGTGTTGGCAAACACGATCGGGCGGACGATGACCGGCAAGGCCGGGAGCAGGGATGATGCCAGGGCGAGCCTGGACAGTTTCCTTTCGTGCGTAGAAGTGCGCGACAATGCTGTAAGGCGCACAAAATGCGGCAACACTTCGCTAACATGCAAAGGGTCGGGCAAATTTGCCCTGCCTGATGAAGAAATAGCGATCGTTGCTGCGATTAGCGAGCGCATCACCAACGAGATGCTAGCCGAGATCACGGAGCGAAACGCCGGCTTTCTCGGCTATGCCCAAAACGGGCTGAAGATGCTCAGGCGGCTGGAGAAGGCGCCGGATGAGATGAAGGTCCTGCTCTCGGGTTTCGTCGAACAGGCAGAAAAGCTCCGCGAAGAGAAGCCGGACGACGTGATAGGGGCAATGGAGACATTGCTGTCGGGCTTCCTTGAAGAGAGAAAGCGGAAGCTGAAGGGCTAGGACCTTTCGGGACGCTAAGGTCGCGTCAGTTCCCGCGCTCGGTGACGCCGGCCTGGCTCGGCAGTGGGCCTCGCATGGGTCGGCATGCACGGGAGCGATGGGGCAGAGCAGGCCGAGCGTGCCGGCGATGATAAGGGCGCGACAGTTCACGCGGCCTGCTTCAACGTATCGTTGGCCTTTTTCTTCTTGAGCAGCGCCCGAACGAATCTGTCCCACTTGGCCATGCCGGCGCGCTTTTCGACCATATAGTGCCAGCGGTCGTAGTGCTTGGAGCTGACGTCCTGGAGGGCGTGGTTTTGGAGGCGATCGCGGATTTCCTTCGGTACACCCGCCTTGCCGGCGAGCGTTTTGAAAGTCCGGCGGAGATCGCGGTTCGTTGTGGCTGGAAAATGCACGTCCTTGTTCTGTCTCGGCCTCCTGCTGATCGGCTTCGCCGACCTGGCCGTCACAAACAGCAGTGTTCGCGCCAACGACAAACCCCTCGTTCACAGAGTCAAATCGACGTGGCGAGCGCAAAACGGTGAAACCGTCGAACAAATTATCTCCAAGGTCTCGAAAGTAGCGCACCTGGTCCGGCGAGCCTGGGGCGTCGCTGGAGGAGCCGACGCAAGCGAGTATGTTTTCTTATCGTGGACCAGGCACCACGACAATCGATCACATGAAGAGTACGTCATCACATGGAAGTTTTCCCCTGAGGGGACGCCCAAGATCGCCTCGACATATGCCAAGCCGATGGAATTGGGCTGGCGGGCTTTTGCCCTCTCATTGATTGCGGCTGAGGTTACTGACCGCGAAAAGGTCGTGAACCTTCGCTTTCTACATGATCCGGCCAATTTCAACTTCGTGACGACCCCGCAAGGCAAGCTAGGCGATCTGCTTAAGCATGGCCGTTGCACGATCGTAGAACCTGTTGGTGTGGATTATTTGCCGAAGGTGGATGAGACGCAGATTGCGAAAGGTGATCTGTGGCGGGTTTTGCTTTTGGTGAACTGCGATATTCCAGGGCCTGACTACCTTACCCGCAAGGGGGTCATTACGTTCGAGAAGCGCGAGGGACAAGATTGGGTGCGCGGCGGCGATCAGGGTGAGACTTCGTATTGCCTCACATATCGATGCTCCCGAGTGCGATGGGTTGCCTCATTTATTTTGCTCCCGGCTTGGGTTGAGGAGGAGGCCGGGTGCGGAGATGGCCGGGGTTTCGGAGCGCCCGGCCTCCTCCGCTGGCACCTGGCACATCATTGGGGTGTTGTGACCTCATACTCCGGAAGGCAATGCGCGCTCTCATCCTGATTGTCGCGCTATAATTGGGAGCCGCAATCGTTCTTTGCCCGGCGCATAGCGACATTCCCCCCGGTCTCCTGGTTCGGTCACATAGAGCAGGATGATCTGGACGCGCTGGAGAGGGCGCGAAAGGCCTCGGAAAATGAACGCAGAGAACAATTTCGCGGCGCGGCTCCTTGACGCCGGACGCCTCGCGGCAATCGCACGTATGTGTGGCCTAGGGGCGGATGTTTCATATTATGTCGACGAGGCGCTCAAGGAGCTTTGGCGAACGAGATCGCCCGAAGAAGCAAAAGCGATCGCAGAGCGCTGGGTCTTATGGGACGCAAAAGGGAAACCCTGGCCTCGCATGCCCCCACTGGAAAACGTCGTCCCGTTCAATCGCACCGGCTCGACAGCGACATCGGTCGTGACGCCGCCTCTGACGCCCTTGCAGACAATCCGCGACTGGTTCGAGAAGTAGGATGAACAGGTGCGACACGAGATCGCCGGCATGGCGGCACTTTTGATCTTTGAAGGTAGCGGTCTTCTCGACTTCAGCAGCGAAGAGTGGTGCGACTATTTCCGGAGGTGGCTGAATGAGACCGGACTGCCAAGCCATACCGTCATTGGCCGCGCTTTGACGTTCTGCACCTGCTTTGAGTATTTCGGCGAGAGCAGGTTTACCAAAGCAGGGTGGACGCGGTCCGAAGAGGCAGCTGTTAAAATTCTTGAAGATGCGAACCTCGACTCAAACTCCGCAACGGCGCATCTCGTACCAATTGCCCAGAAAATGCTGGATACCTTACCCGCGCGGAAAAGCAGTTGGATCGAAGTGGGTAGGTCCTGGAGAAAACTGGCGGGCTCCAATCTCACAACCCGGGCTCTCAGGGTTTGGAGTGCCTCGCAGGTGGGGTCAAAGCATGGGCTTTAGCCGCGTCGATGGCTCGGCGCTGCGGTAGCGGCATCGACCCAAGCGGTCGAGCGGTCAATGTCTGAACGGCCCTGTCGCGCGCAAGACTATCGCCAGCTGACTTCGCCGCAAGCCAAATCGCGCAGGCTTACCTTTCAGGCGAACGAGACCGAGCAACCGATAGGCCCTCGACAGTCTCCCGAAATGATGCGCGACGGTCGCCGACCAGGGCAACTCCGGATCATCATTGATCAAACGTGCGGAAATGGCTCCCTCGCGATCCACGAGGCGCTTGAGTCCCAGCAGAAGATCATCTGTGCGGTAGCCAAGCTTGGGGCGCTGGCCGGGGTGGCGGCGCTGCCGGCCGACTGTCTTGCCTTCGCGCTTGCGCTGGCAGGCAGCCAGCATGAGTTGCGAATGTGTCTCGAGTGGCAGCCTGGCCAAGGCCTTTGCTTGGGTGAGAGAACCAAATCGCTTCACGAAATAGTAGGCGCCGGGCGTCTCCTCGTCCCGGTCAAGAAGATTGAGCGTGACATATCCATACTTACCATGCAGTCGGCGCAGGGCTTGTAGAAGCTCCGCGTCACTCCAGTGGACGCCCTGGATATAGTCGTCACCGCCGCCATCTTTCCGGCGTCTCCATCCGTCGCGCTGTATCTCGCTGTGGTTTGGAACTGGCAGGCCCGCCTTGCGAAGGGCATTCCCAAGAGAGCCGAACCGAGCGCGGATATGCCTCGGACATGGCAGGTCCGGGCAGCGTTCGATCAGTCGGTTCGAGATCCGACCTCTCGTGGAATGAAGCCCCCGTAGCCCTGTGATAACCGCGGCCTCCGTCCAGTATCTGCCGTTGTTCCCAAAAAGCATCCTGCTCGCGGGATCGTAACCAGCAGCGACATAGGCGGCACGAAGCGAGCCAAAGTGACGATCGACAGTGTCCGCGGAGGGGGCTCCCCTGGAGCGGTTGAGCAATCGCTGGGAGAGATGGCCTTTCTTTTCAAGCAGCTGCTTGAGTGAGGCGATGATCGTCTCCTGGTTCCACGGCCGATTGCCGACAATCAAGCGCTCTTGCGCCTTGCGGAACAGTGCCGGCGGTACGATCGGCTCGAATGACTGAAAACGCGTCCATGTCGATTCGGGGTTTCTTACGGCGTGACCCTGTAGGCGCTTGCTCGTGACATTGTAAGTCATCCTGCCCACGCAGAGTTCGCTGACGAGGATTCGGTGAATGGTCACCTCCGACAGCGCGCGGCCACCATGGCCCTTCACACCAGCCTTCGCCAGGCGCCGGGCAATCTCATAAATCGACAATTTGTCCTGCACGTAGAGCCTGAATATGCGCCGGATCACCTCGAGTTCGTCGGCTGGACCCGGCACTACCACCACTTTGTCGTTGCTGAGTGCTTTGTGCTCGCCTCTATTCAGGAGCTGTCGCGGGTTGCGCTTGGCGTCCACAAGCAGCCGTCTGAAACCGTAGAGCAGAGCGCCGCCCTGGCGAAAGCCGAGTTGCGCTTGATGCCGATGCGCCCGCAACAGCTTTACCGACAGCTCGCGACTGTATTCGCTCGCCATAACCCGCTTCAGGTGCTCGACGATCGTTGTGATCGGGGTGACATCCTCTCCGAACGGTTCGCCGCAGTAGACGACGCGCACACCGGCTTGGCGGCATAGAAACTCGTAGTGGCCAGCTTGGTCGGGATTCTGAAACCGGCCCCATCGGCTGACATCGAGAACCAGAATAGCGTCGAACGCGCGCGGCGTCGCAAGCGCATCGCTGAGCAGTTGTTTCGGCGCGTCTCGGCCTTTCAGTGAGTCGGCTGTGAACAAGCCTGTAAGCGATTGAGCGGGAGTCTGTTTTTGGGATTTGACGTCGTTTGAGATTGCAGGGATTTGAGGCTTGGGCGCCGCAAACCTTGCAATTTCGTTTTGTGGATTCCTCTCCGTTGTGAACCGTGCTTCTGTGGCGCATCGGAGGGACGATGCGACCGAAGAAGCACAAGACGACAGGATCGAACGATCTGTTCCGGGCACGGCTGGACCAGATCATCAACATGAAGCACGAGCTGGTTCTGCTTGCCGGCAAGATCGACTGGGAATGGATCGACGCCGAGATCGCCCCGCTCTACAGCGAGAACGGCAGGCCGGGGATCGAGACCCGCTTCATGATCGGGCTGTTGTTGCTCAAGCACATTTACGGACTGTCCGATGAGGGGGTGTGCGAGCGCTGGGTGCACGATCCGTACTTCCAGTTCTTCACCGGCGAAGAGTTTTTCCAGCACGTTTTCCCGCACGAGCGTTCGGACCTGAGCCATTGGCGCAAGCGGCTCGGCGACAAGCTGGAGCGGTTGTTGGCCGAGAGTCTTCGGGTGGCGCACGAGGCCGGTGCGTTACGCAGCCAGGACCTCAAGCGGGTCACGGTCGACACCACAGTGCAACCGAAGGCGATCAGCTTCCCGACCGACGCTAAACTGCTGCATGCCGCGATCCGGGGGCTGAACCGCCTGGCGAGGAAGCACGGCGTCAGGCTGCGGCAATCCTATTCTCGCGTGGCCAAAGCCGCGGCGATGATGGCGGGCCGTTACGCTCATGCCAAACAGTTCAACCGGCACCAGCGACAGCTGCGCATCCTGCGCAGCCGGCTGGGCCGGATCATCCGCGACATCCGCCGCAAGATCGAGGGCCAGCCGGCACTGGAGGAGGCGTTCGCCCTCCCGCTTGGCCGGGCCACGCAGATCCGCTCGCAGCAGCAGCGCCAGCGCGGCTGGAAGCTGTATTCCTTCCATGCCCCGGAGGTGGAGTGCATCGGCAAGGGCAAAGCGGCCGCGCCTTACGAGTTCGGGGTGAAGGCCTCCATCGTCACCGACAATCGCCGCGCTCCCGGCGGCCTGTTCGTGCTGCACGCCAAGTCATTGCCCGACAACCCGTACGACGGTCACACCTTGCGGGACGTTATTGACCGCGCCGAGACACTCACCGGCTGCAAGATCGAGCGGGCTTATGTCGACAAGGGCTACCGCGGCCACGACGCGCAAAATCCCCGCCGCGTCTTCATCTCCGGCCAGAAGCGCGGCATCTTCGGCGCCATCAAGCGCGAGCTGCGCCGCCGCTCCGCCATCGAACCTATCATCGGACATCTCAAAGCCGAAGGACACCTCGGCCGGTGCTACCTCAAAGGACGCGCCGGCGATGCCGCCAACGTCGTCCTCTCAGCCGTCGGCCACAACTTCCGTCGCATCCTCGCCCGGTTCAGAGAACTTTTGTGCCTGTTGCTGGTCTCGCTATGGCGCACACTCAATTGTCCAGCTCGGCTTAATCCGCCTTCTTAACGGCCGACCAGTGAAAGACCGCTTTTGATGCGACCACGGCGTAGCCGTGCTGCATCGCATACTCGGCAATCGCGTTCTGCTGGTTTTCAGTCGAGTAGAGTTGGTTTTATTCCGACGACATGCGCAGGTATTGCGCCGCGCGCGTCTGACCGTTGAGAGGACGTGTGCTCATGATGCATGACGATGGAGCATGGAGCTCGCTCGTTGGCGTGGTTACCGGCTAAGAAAGCACGTACGATTGCGCCTCGCCGGAATCGACCGC
Source organism: Bradyrhizobium sp. USDA 3315 (assembly GCF_054056795.1). Lineage (NCBI taxonomy): Bacteria > Pseudomonadati > Pseudomonadota > Alphaproteobacteria > Hyphomicrobiales > Nitrobacteraceae > Bradyrhizobium > Bradyrhizobium sp. USDA 3315. The sequence goes on from NZ_JBSRYP010000001.1 coordinate 5,084,721, forward strand.
TCGAACCAGCTGTGTCCTTCGTGCCTTACATCCCGGCCCATGCCATTTGGGCTCGATCGCGGAAGGTTACGCCCTGACGCGGCGTGAGATTCAAGCGGTTTCTGCTGGATTAATTCTCAGGTTCCGATCTCGGCGTCTCAATTGACACGAAACTCTGTTGGGACTGAAGGCAATGCATTCATTCAAGCAGTCGACACGCTCGTTGGCGTAGGATTTGGGAGTAGACGACTCACCGATGTCCGACGCTGGGATTGCGGGCGCGGCATGGGAAATGCCCCACACCGTGTCCGGTGTGGGGAGCCCTGGACGTTGCGCGTCACCGGCTCTCAAGGGCTTCGGCCGTCCGTAAGGATGGATCCCCTTGCCGCACCAGCGTGCCTTGCCGCTGCTCCGGGTTAGGAATTGCCCAGAGCTACCCGGATCGGGAGACGGTTACGGGCTGGCATCCTTGCGTTCGCGGATGACGAGCCGGCCGGCCACGGGTAGGGCAATCAGCTCGACGTTGAAGCCCTTCCCGTCGTCGTGGGGCCAGACACCGCCAACCTTCGTCCAAAATGCATTTTCGCCGTCGCCGGTCACGATGAAGGCTGTCCGTAGCGGGTGAAGATGTCGTGTTTTTGTAGCTCGTGATCTGTCGCCTTCGTTTCTGATTTGCAGGGGAGCCGGAAGGCGGGGACGGCTTTCCCTGATTGATCATGCCACGGCTGTTGTGGCGGTTTTAGCCCTGTGGGTGAGTTTCTTTGTTCGACTTGAAGCCCGTTTCTCCGTCCCGACCCGCGCTGTCTCGACGGCGGCGCGCGCAGGAGCGGTCAAGGACGCGCGCTTGCGCGCCCGCCAGGGCTTGTCCTTGACGGTTCCGAGCACGCCGCCAGGCTGAAGCGCGTCGGGGCTGATCTGCTGTCCGTCAGGCGCAAACCTCGCCAATCGATGCGGTCCAAGGAACACGCTGACGGTGCCATCGGGATACTCATGTAGGCGCACCACAGCCTTGACGAAGTGAGGTCTGAGCCGGCTCTCCGGCAGCTGCAGCCGCCGACCGTTCCATGCAACGGTATTGTCGTTGGCGACGGTTCGCTCCTCGATCACGCACAGCGCCTCGCGCCAGGCCTCATGCCGGTCGGCCACGAATGCCGAGCCTTCCTGTTCGGGCTTGATCGCAAACGCGGCGTTGTGCCCGGGGATGTAATGCGCCTTCAGCCACGCGTTGGCAGCCTCAACCGTCGTGATCCCGGCAAGCCGCAGCTCCTTCGGCAGCCGGTCCTGCAAGGTGCCGAACACCCGCTCGGAGCGCCCGCGCGCCTGCGGCGAATAGGCTGCGATATGCTCGATCCCAAGATGCGACAAAGCCCGTCCCACCTGGGTTTGTTGCGTCTTCGAGATCTTCTCGCCAGCTTTTGGGGTCAGGAAATAATGGCTGCCGCGGTCGGTGTAGAGCGCGCAGAACAGGCCATGCTCGCCAATCACTTCGCGCAAGGCCTGGAAGGTCGAGGCCGTTCCTTCTTCCTCGACCAGCACCATCGAGTAGATCTCGCTCGTCGCATCGTCCATCGTGACGATCAGGTCCCTCGCGGGCAGGCCTTCGATCCAAACGTGGCGCGATCCGTCCTGGTGCAGCAGCATGCCCCGAAGCGGCCGCCGCGGCCGCTTCTTGCGGTGCGCCGAACGCTTCGGAGCCTTCCGCACCAGCCCTGCCGCGTGCAGCGCCAGCTTCGTCACCGTATAGCCCAGCACATAATCATGCCGCTTTTGCATCTGCTCGTGGAAGTGCTTCACCGTGAAGTCCGCGTACTTGTCCCGGTACAGCGCAAGCATTCGTTCCAGTTCCTCCTCCGGCGCCCGCCGTGGCGAACGACGCCCCAGCCGGCGGTCGACCAGCCCGTCGTCGCCCTCCGCCTCATAGCGCTCCGCCCAGCGTTGAAACGTCCGAACACTGATCCCAAGAACCTCCGATGCTGCCTCCTGCGTCAGTTCCTTCGCCTCCGTCCGATCCAGCAAATCTGAAAACCGCATCCGTCGTACACCCTCGTGAATGGATGCCGTGCCCATCGCGCCCCCTTTGTTCCGGAGCACCGAAAACACGACACTTCACGAGCTACAAACAGGCGACAGATCACGAGCTACTGACACGGTCACGATGAAGGCTTCGTAACTTGGTTTCTTCGGTTTAGTCTTGCCTGTCATGGAATACTCCCGTTGATCATGCCGCGAAGTAGGGCGTTCGGGAGATAGAAACGGAATCTGCCGAACGTGCCGGCAAGCGGTTGATGTCAGTCTAAGGGCGGCGGTTGAGGGCGTAACGCCTTCACGCAACTGCCTGCCCAGAGGTGATGCAGGTGTGACACGATTCGTCTGATGAGACGTACGCCGTAGTCGTTGTGATCGTGCAGGCGTTTCATTCGAGCGTCATCGACTGCTGTTGATCAAAATCTGCGGTTCCGGGAACTGGTGGCCGGTACTTGCACCAAGCGTCTTGTTCTTTTGCTTTCTGGCTTGTCTGGTCAACGACGGCGATCGTCGGAAACCTGACGTGACGAGGTGCTTCAATCGTTACTAACGGTAGCGGCGGACAGCTCCCGGAGCCGTGCTTCGCGATCATTGCTGGCCCGCCGCCATCGGCGCGCGGTTTGCACAGGCTCGATGCTGAATGCTCAAACCGCTACAGCGGGAGAACTCCATGTGCTCTGATGTTCTCGTCTCTCGCCCTGATCCGGCGACGCAGGCGGCTCCTCGCCGGGCCTATTTGGTCGGAACGGGTATCGCCGCCTTGGCGGCGGCGGCCTACCTTGTCAAGGAGGGCGGGCTACCGGGCCAAAATGTTGTCTTGTTCGAGCAGATGGAACAATTCGGCGGAAGCCTTGACGCACATGGTAACCCGAAGGACGGATATGTCATGCGTGGCGGGCGCATGTTCGAGGAAAAGTTCAACTGCACCTACGATTTGTTGTCCTTCATTCCGTCGATTGCTGATCCGTCTAAATCGGTGACGAATGAACTGAAGGAATTCCATCAGGAGTTCTTCTGGAACGATAAGGCGCGCTTGGTTTCCGGCGGCCAGATCGTCGACGTCTCGGATCTGGGCTTCAGCGAGAGAGACCGACTAGACTTAATCGTGCTTTGCGGGGCTCCAGAGTCGGTGCTTGCCCTCCGGACGATCCAGGACTGGTTTGGATACCACTTCTTCCAGAGCAACTTCTGGATCATTTGGTCAACGACTTTTGCGTTTGAGCCTTGGCACAGCGCAGTCGAATTCAAGCGCTACTGTCTGCGGTTTCTGCATCTATTCTCGACGATCGACACCATGGCGGGGATCTACCGCACGCAGTTCAACCAGTTCGATGCCATGGTCCGCCCGATCGTCGCATGGTTGAAGGCTCGGGGCGTACGCCTCGAGATGGGTGCGGAAGTGACCGATATTGATGTTGTGATCCAAAGCCAGCGGAAGATTGCGACGCGGTTGCACTACCGGCAGGGCGGCAAAGACCACGCCATCGATCTGGCTGAACGCGACCTGGTGTTTGTCACCAACGGTTCAATGACATCCGATACCAGCTACGGTTCGATGGACACGGTTCCAGTGCTGAAGACGGAGCGAAGCGGAGGTTCGTGGAAGCTCTGGGAGCGACTGGCCGGCAAAAGCCCAGACTTCGGCAATCCTACGGCTTTCGTTTCGAAAATTGATCGCTCCAAATGGGAATCGTTCACTGTCACGGCGGACGACGCGTGCTTCTTCGACCGGCTTGAAGCCTTCTCCGGCAGTAAGGCGGGCAAGGGCGGACTGGTGACGATCAAGGACTCGAATTGGCTCTTGACCATCGTCCTTAATCGTCAGCCGCACTATTACGAACAGCCGAACAATACGTGGGTGTGGTGGGGCTACGGGCTCTTCCCTGACAAGCCCGGTAACTTTGTGCATAAACCGATGTCGGAGTGCACGGGCCGTGAAATTCTCGTCGAACTGCTTTCACACCTGCGATTCAACGAGATCATCCCGCACATTCTGGAAACGTCGCGGGTGATTATGGCGATGATGCCCTACATTACTGCGCAGTTCATGCCGCGCGCGAGGACCGACCGGCCGAAGGTTATTCCGAACGGATCGTGCAACCTGGCCTTCATCGGTCAATTCTGCGAGATTCCTGACGATGTTGTCTTTACGGTCGAATATTCAGTACGCGCCGCTCAAACCGCCGTCTTCGGCTTGCTCGATGTCCAACGTCCGGTCTCCCCATTCTACAAAGGCCAGCATGATCCTCGCGTCCTTTTTGACGCCTGGAAGACGCTGCACCGCCATTGATCCAAAGCACGAAGCAAGGATCCGTCGTGGGACGTGTGAACGACAAAGTCATTCTGGTGACGGGCGCGGCTCGCGGTATGGGGGCGGCTCATGCGCGCCTGCTGGTGGCTGAGGGGGCCAAGGTTGCAATCACTGATGTTCTTCATACCGAGGGAGAGGCTGTCGCCGCTGAACTCGGCGGTTCGGCCGTCTATGTTCGTCAGGACGTTCCCCAGCCGGAGGACTGGGCCAAGGCGGTTGCAAGTGCTGAGCTTGGCTTCGGCGCGCTGCACGGGCTGGTCAACAACGCCGGGATCGCCAACATGGCCGCCCTTGAGCAGTTCCCGCTCGATCGGTGGAATGAGACCCTGGCTGTCAATCTCACCGGTGTATTTCTCGGAATGCAGGCGGCTCTGCCAGCCCTCAGGCGTGCGGGCGGAGGTTCGATCGTCAACATCTCGTCGGTCGAGGGGCTGCGGGGCAGTGCTGGGCTCCACGCCTATGTTGCTTCCAAGTTCGGGGTGCGAGGCATAACCAAGTCCGCTGCGTTGGAAGCCGCGGCCTCCGGCGTACGCGTCAACTCGATCCATCCCGGCCTCGTCGCCAGCCCGATGACTGAGCGCTTCGACCCCTCGCTTTTCCCCATACCGCTCGGTCGACCAGCCGAGCCGCAGGAGGTGTCGCAGGCTGTCCTGTTTCTGCTCAGCGACGAGTCCAGCTACCTTACAGGTTCCGAGATCGTCATCGATGGCGGTTTGACGGTCGGTGTCCCACGCAAATGCCTGGCGCCCGAGAACATCTTTTGATGAGCCATCTGTTAGTCGATCGATCCAATCGGATGGAATGCTACCATGTATTACTGTAGCGGAAATTACGAAGCATTCGCGCGCCCCCGCAAACCCAAAGGTGTAGACAACAAGACGGCTTGGTTTGTTGGTTCGGGCCTGGCCGCGCTTTCAGGCGCGGCTTTCTTGATCCGCGATGGCCAGATGCGCGACGATCGGATCACTATACTGGAGCGGCTGAAGATACCGGGCGGGGCGCTCGACGGTAGCCACGACCTGGAGAAAGGTTTCGTGATCCGCGGTGGCCGCGAAATGGAAGATCATTTTGAATGTCTGTGGGATTTGTACCGCTCGATCCCGTCGCTTGAGATCGAGGGGGCCAGCGTGCTCGACGAATTCTACTGGTTGAACAAGGATGATCCGAACTACTCACTGCAGCGGGTGACGGTGAACCAAGGACAGGATGCCCATACCGATGGCCTCTTCACGTTGAACGAAGCCGCGCAGAAGGAAATGATTTCTGTCTTTCTGGCCTCCCGCGAAGAGATGGAGAATAAGCGGATCGATGAAGTATTCGGAACGGATTTCTTCAGCAGCAATTTCTGGCTTTATTGGCGCACAATGTTCGCCTTTGAGGAATGGCATTCCGCACTGGAGATGAAGCTCTATCTCCATCGGTTCGTCCACCATATCGGCGGCCTGCCGGATTTCAGCGCGCTGAAGTTTACCAAGTACAATCAGTATGAATCGCTGGTCCTCCCGCTGTGCAAATGGCTGCTGGAGGAAGGCGTCAACTTCCGCTACGACGTCGAAGTTACTGACGTCGATTTCGACATGAAGGCCGGACGCAAGCAGGCCATCGCCATTCACTGGTTGGAGGGCGGTGTCGCAGGCAGCGTCGACCTTGGCGCCGATGATCTTGTATTCATGTGGGATCTGTTGGGGCGGCGCCATCGGCACAGGCCTTGAAGTTGGCCTGGCTCCGACCTGGTCAATCGGCGTCGGGTATGAACATCGGCTGAAAGTTGCGCTGCACGTCCTTGGTGTTGCACCGAACAAAAGGCAGGAATCGCCATCGACATCGAGCGGAAGATTGAGCGAGTGTGGTGGGCACGACGGTGTCCGCGGTATCGATGTCAGCTCAATTCAAGAAAGCGAGCGTAAGCCAGAAAGCTTTGTGAACGTTCAAATCGACAAAGTCGGAGAGACGTGCGGAAACGCATGCGCGGCGAAGTTGAGGAAAGGGTGGTTAGCGCCTGACCTAGGGCCGCGATAGGAATTCACGATCAAGTTCGACTGGCTGTTGACATTGACCGTCGGTCCCCGTGCGCGTTATCTAAAACGATCCGATCATCGAACCCAAAAAAATAATGACGGTCAAGGCGATGATCGGCCCAACGATATTGGCCATCACCATGTCGAAGTAGCTCTTGCGATGGGTCGAGCCGCAGACCGCAAGCAGCGTCACGACGGCGCCGTTGTGCGGCAGACTGTCGAGGGTGCCGGAGCCGATCACGGCAACGCGGTGCATCAGCGCCGGGTCGACGCCGGTCGTCCGAGCAATTTGCAGGTAGGTGTCGCCGAGGGCATCGAGCGCAATGGTCAATCCACCGGAGGCCGAGCCGGTCAAAGCGGCAAGGATGTTTGTCGCGATCGTGAGAGAAACGAGTGGACCGCCGGAGATCGACAGCATCCAATCGCGCACCAACGCAAAGGCCGGCAGCGCGGCGACGACGGCTCCAAAGCCGACCAGGCTTGCCACGCTGAAAATAGGGAGCACCGAGGCGTTTGCGCCGGCATCCATGCTCGCCCTTAGATCCGTCAGACGGGCGCGATTGAGCGCGATGAGCGTTGCCGTCGCGGCGGCGAGAGCAACTGCGACCGACCACACCCCGGCAACGCCGGCCAGGGATGTCCCGCCCCAGCGCTCCTGCGCGAGGAACGAGAAATCGAGGCGTGGCAGGATCAGGAGCGACATCAGCAGGTTCACGCCTACGACGACGAGGAGCGGGATGATCGCCGAGCCGATCGGTGGCGGCACATCGCCGCGCTTGCCATGCGCCAGTTCGGCCGGATCGAACTCGTGGGACGATGTCGCGCGCTCGCGAATGAATTGATCGTCGGCGACCGCTCCGGTGACGGGCTCCGCGTCCCTGCCATAGCCTTCACCGGTCTTGCGCGCCAATCCCTCGGCGCGGCTGAGCCACCAAAGCCCGAATGCGAGCATGATCGCCGCAGCGATGATTCCCAACCCGGGCGCTGCAAACGGCGTGGTTCCGAAGAACGGCATCGGAATCGTATTTTGAATCGCCGGCGTTCCGGGCAGTGCCGACATCGTGAATGTGGAGGTGCCGAGAGCGATGGTGGCCGGCATGAGCCGATGCGGGATGTTGGCGACGCGAAACATTTCCCGTGCCATCGGTGCCAAAACGAAGAACGCGACGAAAAGGCTTACCCCGCCATAGGTGACGAGCGCGCCAGCAAGCACCACGGCAAGGATCGCACGACGCGGCCCGAGCCTGGTGCTCATGAAATCGGCTATCGCGTGGACCGATCCGCTGTCGTCCATGAGCTTGCCGAACAGCGCACCGAGCAGAAATATTGGGAAGAACTGCGCCACGAACTGCGCAGCGCCGCTCATGAAAGTCTGCGTCCAATGCGCGAGCAAGGGCTCTTGGGCGAAAGCCGCAGCGACGATCGCGACAGCCGGCGCCAGCAGGAGCACGCTCCATCCGCGGAACGAGAGCCAGATCAGCAGGCCAAGGGCAACCAGGATTCCGACGAGACCCATGGCGTCAAACCTGCTGCAAAAGCAAATCCAGATCCATCGAGGAGCGCCTGCCGATGTTGTGGTCGTTCGCGGCGAGGAATGCCTCCGCGGCCCGGCGGCCCTCGTCGCGCAGCATGCAGAGAAATTCCCACTCGGCGTTGAGCTTTGACGACACGCCGAGCTCGGCGAGAGCCTTGCTGGCGATAAGATGAATGCGCATCTCGGCCCATTTGCGCCCCTCGGAGCTCCCGGCGTCCGCGACCTGCCGCAGCAGCGCGATCATGCGCAACTCCTTGAGCAGCGTGGCGTTGAACGCAACCTCGTTCAACCGATCGAGGATCTCGCGCGCGGAGCGCGGTGTCCCGGGTCGCTCGACCGGGTTGACCGCGACCAGAAGCGTGTCATGCGAGTCGCACTCGCGTACGAGCGGCGTGATCGTCGGGTTCCCGGAGTAGCCGCCATCCCAATAGGGCTCGCCATCGATCTCGATCGCGCGGAAGAGAGTCGGCAGGCAGGCGGAAGCGAGCAGAACGTCGGGTGTAAGCTCGGCGTTGCGAAACACGCGCCCGCGGCCGGTATGAACGTTGGTCGCCGTCACGAACAAGCGGATCGGGGAGCTCGCGAGCTGTCGAAAATCGACCGACTCGGCGAGGACCTGGTGCAAAGGGTTTGTGCCGGCAAGATTCAGGTCGTAGGGCGAGAACACGCGGCTCGCCAGATCGAAGGCGAGATAGAAAGGCGACGTATCAAGCGTCCAGCGACCAAGGATGACGTCCAGAGGGCTTCGCCGCATGGGGCTGAACCGCGCCGAGTCAGCGACCCGCCGCCAGAAGGCGTTCAATGCAGACTTGGCGCCGGCCGGGCCGTTGGCCATAAAACCGCCTGCCAGCGCGACGGCGTTCATCGCGCCGGCCGACGTGCCCGATATCGCCTCGATGCGCAGCCACGGCTCGTCCATGAGCCGATCGAGCACCCCCCAGGTAAAGGCGCCGTGCGATCCACCGCCCTGCAGCGCGAGATCGACAAGCACGGGCTCGCGCGGTTGGCCCGCGCGTGTTTGCGGTTCCTTCAAGGACATCGCAGGCCCCGACTGGCGTGCGAGCACGTCGCGGCCGGCGAACGACAGGCAAGGAAACCGTCAGGTCCTGCCAGGGAGCGGTTGCGGGAGTGGTTGCGGACGTTGGATTCCTGGCCGACCTGGTCTCGGAGGCCGAGTGACCGGGCGGTGGCTTGGCCGTCGCCATCCGTGCCATCCCGCCGGACCACCCCAGCCCATGCCGCGCCTTGAGCTAAAACCACATCGATACCAGCCGCCACCGCGCCATCCCCTGTTGTACCAACAATAGCGATGGCCTCTCCAGGTGAACTGGACAGTTTCCGCGAGACGAAGCTCGTCGGCGGCCTGACGCAAGCCCAGCGGCGCCATAAGGCCGGCTTGCGAACGGCCGCTGGTCGCCGTAATCCCTGCCGAAGCAATCCCAAGTGCGAGCCCCCATAATAGCAATCTTCGCATGATTTTCTCCCGGCTTTTGATGGCGCGGAAAAGAGCCGGCTGAGCGGCCGCGGAGCCGCATGGCTGCAGCCGGCCTCCTTCCCGGGCGATCCTGCCCAGGGACCAATGCCGTTGCGCACCGATCCCTACGCAAAACTGTAGCGTATTCGGCTGCCACAGCGACTGCCGTGGCAGCGCAGCGATTACTCTTCCGGCGATGCTGTGACACTGGCGCCAGGCTTTGCCTCACTCGCTAGGCAGTCTTGGCCTGAGTTGCGGCTGCGAGAGTATCGCGCAGGTGCTGCTCCTTCTTTTCATCGAGCGAGGTCGTCAGGACGATCCCTCCCGCATCCTTGATCGCATTGAGAACCTTGTCTGAGGTCATGGATTGGATCAGCAGGAACAGAACGGCGTCTCCCGATTTTACCTGCGATGCGAGATCCTTCATGAACTGGTCTCTGATCCCGAAATCGGTCAGCGCACCGCTCAAAGCGCCAGCGCCGGCTCCGAGAGCCACGCCGAGAAGGGGATTCAGGAACACCATCCCCAAGAGCAGTCCCCAGAAGCTGCCACTGGCGGCGCCGGTCATGGTGGTGTTCACAAGCTGATTGAGCTTTACAGCGTCCCCGGTTTTGACTGCGATCACGGCATCGCTGATCGTGATCAGATACTCGCTCTGAAGTTTGAGTATTTTTTGCCGAACTTCCTCTGCTTTGACTTCGGATGGGTACACGATCGCAACGAGATCTGACATTGAACGCTCTCTGATGGCTCGAAGTGCTGCCCCAATCGCGGCTTGATGCTCGTGCGAAGCTTAACTCGCGAAAGTCTCTTGTCCACCTAGTCAGACAAGCGGGTTGACAATTCCGAGATGTTTGAGCGCCCGGTGCAATTGAGCAAGCGGCCTGTCGCACGTGTCTTCGAATAAGACGTCGGCGGCGCCCTGGTGCTGCTGTCTGTCATCAATGGTTTGCGGCTGCCAGCAACCTCGTCGGTGGATCATCGTCCATGGTGCGAGCTCCGCTTCGAGAAGCAGCGCTCCGTCGCATTTGCCTTGCGTGTCGACGACCCGAACGCCGGCATCGACGAGATCGAGGTCTATCTTGCCTACCAGAACCGGCTGCGTGACCCGCTGGAGCTGTCGCACATCGCCCCGGACATGCGCTTCCTCCACGTCTCCCACGTCAGCGAGAACGATGTTGCCGCGGCCGAGACGTCGGTGCGGAGCCAGGAGGCGGCGGGGTTCGCCGATTATCTGGCAACGCGTTGGCAACCCTGGGAGACGGTGGTGCGCCGCATCGCACCCGACGAACATGCAGCGATGCGGCAGCGCCTCGCCGATGCGATGGACGGGGAGTTCGACAGCCGCCTGGGGCAACGACTGGCCGAACATCACCTGACCGGCAACGCCGATGCCGCGCGGCAGCTCGGAGTCCAAATCAGTCGTGAAATCGCCCGCGAGATCATGGTCCCGCTCACGCAGAAGGTGCTCGCAGATCGCGGCCTTGCGCTGTGAAGCGGCCCTTCGGCGGCAAACGGATATCAATCCAGCGTTTGCGCGACCGTCGAGATCTGCAGCCCACGCCTTGCCGGCGCGCCTGTTCGGACTGATCGCAGTGATGCGCCACGCATCTGCTCGAAACGATCGGGCTATCGCCACCAATCTGGCCGCAAGCTGCCCAAGACGGGCAAGCGGGTTCTCCTGGTGGATGCCGACCCGCAAGCCAGTTCGCCCGCGTGGTCATCGGCCCGGACATCGAACCAGCGGTCGGCATGGCAGACCCTCGGCGAAATCCGTCGCGGGATCCTGGAGAAGCCGAACGGCAAAAGACGAGCAGCGCTCGACGTCTGGTTTTCAGGTCCAGAGGGGCTTCAAGCTTTGTTCGCGGGCCCCATCCTGCCGTTCGGACGAGAACGCGGGCCTTATCTGGACGGGATTGATGGCGGAAGGACGCGCCGCCGGCCACGCAGCGGGCTCGACATAATCATCGCCGCCGTTGCTGATGCGAACGACTGCATCGTGGTAACAGACAACGAGAAAGATTTTGCTGGGGTCCAGGTCATCAATCCGATCCGTGGATCGATGTAATGCCGCGGCATATTGGAGAGCGTTCGGGCGGGCAAGATGGCTGAAACTCAAATCGCGTGGACGGGCGCCCTCCTGGAGCCCTGTCGCGGGATGCACGATCGTCACTGCCGGTTGAAGAACGCACGTAAACGCGGGTCATGCGCAGATCGAGTTCTGCCCCTGCATCGGTTAGCCTTGCAATCCTCCGCGCGCTCTTGAGCGGACGACTTTAGATACTGACAACGAAACCTTGTCTTGCGTCGTGGCCGGTTGTCGGCTCCAACCAATGTTGTCACGTTGACGACGTGAGACAAGGCGCAAAATCAGCAATTTTCAGCCTGGCGCGCTGCTTGCTTTGTTCGCGCCGTCGGCGCCGACCGCCGGAGTAACGGCCCAATGCCGACCGCACCCGCGTCAAATGGTTGTACCCAACGGAAAAAGCTCGCGCAAAAATGGTGCGCCTATCCACGGCCCTTAGCCAAATCAGGCCAAATTCAACGGGTCAAAACCGTTGTGTCGAGGTTCTAGTCAGCTTCTTGAAAGCCAACCTTCCTAGCATTCGAACCCGGTCTCTAGATGCCGATGCCGCCTATTGACTGAACTGGTCTCGAACCCAGGGCATCCGCTGGGCGTATCGGCAAGAGGCTTTGCTACTCGTAAGAGGAAGGAGAGCTTCATGGATTCCAACCGGATAATCGGTGCTGGATCGCCAGGGTCCCAAACGGGGTACGTCCGCAGACAGGAGGATCATATCTGTTTGGGCAGGCTGTGAACGAAGTCAAGTCACTGTCTGCCGCGCCCATACCGGCGAAGGCTCCGATTTGGAGTTCGAGTGCTCCATATGAGAACTTCTCACGCGATGGCTACTCTTGGAACAACGACGTATGGGGGAAGGGGGCTGGGCCTCAGACGATTTCGGTGCGTGCTGTCAACCAGTGGGGCGTGTGGTCGAACCAGCCTAATACTGCTGGCATCAAGAGCTATCCGCACGAGGCTTTCAATATCGGAAAACCGCTCAGTTCAATCAACGCTCTTCGCTCGAGCTTCAATCAGGATGTTCCTACTAGCGGCGCCTGGGACGTCGCCTACGATATCTGGGACAGCTCACACCAGAATGAGATAATGCTTTGGACAAACTACACCGGAAACTCAAACGGCAGCGGCAACGTAAAACCCATTTCATATCATTATGCCTCGTCCGGCGCGGCGATCCCAGTCTACACCAATGTCGACATGGGCGGAGCGACTTGGAACGTTTTTGAAGGCTTCAACGGTCACAAGGTCATCTCATTCCTGCGCACTTCGAAGACTAATAGCGGAACAGTGGACATCAAGAGTATCCTGCAGTGGATCAAGTCGAGGGGCTACTTCGGCGACATAAACGTCGGTAGCGTTCAATACGGCGTCGAGGTCACCTCGTCCCCCGGGGGAATGAACTTCAATTTCAACAACTGGAGCGTGACCTCAAAGTGAAGATCCGCAGGCGGTGAGTTGATCTGAGAGACTTCAGGTGGCGCGCGAGGCCCGCACATTATGCATGCAGCCAAGACCTCAAGCGGGTCACGGTCGACACCGGCATGCAGCCGAAGGTCATCAGCTTCCCAACGGACGCCACACTTTTGCATACTGCGATCCGTTATGCGCCGTTAGGTGAATCGCCTGGCAAGGAAGCAAGAGGTCAGTCTACGGCAATCCTATTGTCGCGTGGCTAACAGCGCCGCGTCGCGCCTGTGTTGGGTAGGCGTTCGACTTGAGCTGCATATGATAGGTTCGCCGCGAGGTCGTTACCACCATCGAGGTGAAGAGCCGAAGGGGACTGCCGGGCAACAAGAGCGGCCCGCCTGCTAAGAAGCCCTCACGAGAGTGAGGGCCGGAAGGTCGGGCTATTGCAAGAGCTTGCGCCGAGGGGATGCGACGCGCGAGACGCGTTTCGTGCTGTTCCCTCGGTCGCACAGCAGAAATCGCAGCGGCATCTTGATGACAAGCAGCCTGCGCTGCCGCAAGACGGGAGCCACTATTCTGAGGAGGTCTCTGCGGAAAGCTCCTTGCCGAAAGCGGAGCATTGAATCCGCCGAGTCGGTTCAATAGGGCAACGAACCCGGGTGCCCGCGCAAAGAGAAAAGTCTTCGGAGAATCCTCATCATCGCTCATGCCGCCCTGTGTGCTCTTGCCTTGCGCGCCTTTGCGAGCCTTGGTGTCGTCTGTAGGACATCAGACATAACGCTGTCGGAGTTCCGTATTGCTCTGAAATGGGTTTCTCATTTGGCACGATACCTGCTTGGCGATCCGCAAACGCGCTGTGTCACGGGCTGAGAAGAACTCATCCCTTGGTCAGGCGCGCCGAGCATACGGTTGTCAGGCAAGAACTGCGCTCCCGAGCCGACGCCGGACCCTGCGCATTATGGGCCCAGATGCAGAGATACGGCGGCGCTGTATGAGCGATGCTCTTTGCGCGGGAACGCGGTAGACGGCGAAAGAACGGGGTAGGTAATCGCGGACATGCATGCCGCATCGCGTCAATCCGTCAGGGATTGCCAACAATGCTTGGCCGCCGAAATCTGAGGAAAACACATGCTAATCAACCAAGGAGAACTCGCCAACCTCACTGCTAAATTCCGGTGGGGGCACGCAGCGATCTTGTACGTTCTATCGAAGTTCAACAATGTGACAGAAGCTGGCCCTGGATTTCCATGCTTTTTCGGGCGGAGCGCGGTCAAGCGCGGCAAGTTGCGCTTTCTCCTCATTCCTTACGATTTCGGAAAATCAACATACGAGCTTGAGCCTTTGGCTTGCGGCTTGCGAACTTACGTTGAACAGATCGATATCGATGCTCTCGACATCAAGTGCCACCGCCCACTACTCGTGCTTTTTGAGCCGGTCGCCACTCTCACGACCACGGATCACTTCAAGCAGGTCTTCATAGAAGCGATGCAGTTTCTAATCGATGAAGATCGGCGACCTTGGCCGGCGCACGTGGCCAAGGATCCTGCGCACCACACGTGGACGATGTGCTTTCACGGCTGTGAACTCTTCGTGAATGTAAGTCATCCAGCATACGTTCTTCGCAGAAGCAGAAACATGGGAGCCGGGCTGGCTTTCGTTATTAATCCGCGAAAGATCTTCGACATTGCTGCTCCCGCCGATCAGCGAGGCAGAGCTATTACAGCAAAGATCAGACGCAGCATCGACATCTATGATGACGTCACACACAGTCCGTTACTCGGATCGTACCTTCTAGGCGAAGCGCAGTGGCCGCAATACATGATCCCCGATAGCAATGAGGATGCTCCACTCGAGTGCCCTCTGCACTTCAAGTGACTGGCCGCATGTCAACGGCTTCGCTCTGTCCTTCTCTCCACCTGGATTATGAGACCCATTGTGGGTGTCAGGTAATGTGGCGGGTTACGCTTCGGTTTGCGCCCGACAATGATTGAGCAGGATCAACAGCTTTGTAGATGAGAGACGCAGCGGTGATGCCTGCCTGCTACATACTCGTGAACGGGCTTACACCTGTCGATAGTCCGCAGATGCACGACTCGGTGTGGTTACCACAGCGAACCTATTTCTCATTCCGAGGGCTACTGTGAAAGATGAAAGTCAGAGCGAGTTCAAGGGACACCTGGGACTTGCCTCAGGGATCTTGCTTATAGTCACAGTAATCCTTGGATCCGGCATTCTTGTACTCCCGGGACTTGTGTTCGAAAGAATTGGGCGGGACGGCATCTACGCTTGGCTCGCATGCTCGCTGCTCTCTGCGCCGATCCTAACAACGATGGTCATTCTCGGTAGCGCGTATCCGAACACGGGCGGAGTTTCATACTATGCTAAACTTGCTTTAGGTCAGTACGCAGAGTCGCTCGTGGCACTGCTCTTTCTTGGAGCAACATTATTGGGTTTGCCATCGATCGCAATTGTGGGGTCGGCCTACTTACAGAAGTTAATCGGCTCCAGTGTGAATATTCATCTGCTTGCCGTGCTGTTGATTTTGCTTGCTGCCGTCTTTGCCCTCTCTAGTGGCGAAACTCTCTCAAGTGGCGTAAGGCTGGTGGGTGGTTCGTCGTTATTTCTTCTGGTAGGCGCCCTCTTTTCCTTAGTCGTGCTAGCAGTGCGAGCCAACGGTGTCGGATTCAGTCGGCCCTCAAATTTCTCGTCGATTGCGGGCCAGATCCCGCTGATCTTCTTCTCTTTCACGGGTTGGGAGATCGCGTCGCATTTGTCTGCGGACTTTCGGAATCCTAAGAAGGATTTTGGCCGAGCAATGTTCTTCGCATTCATTCTGGTTTGTAGTGCATACGTCGGCAGCGCGGCGCTCGTGCATGTCGCTGATATTAAGGCGAACTTCAACACGCCGATATTTCAGGCCGCGGCGCAAGTCGCGCCATCCGCGCCAGGCTGGCTGGTTCCGCTGCTTGGTGTGTTGCTGATCGCTGCCAACCTCTTCGGGTCAATTCTGGCCGTCTCACGACTTGTTCTTTACCTCTCCGATCGAGGCTTCATTCCAGCCAGTCTTGGTTACTTGCGCAATGGTGCGCCCCGCAACAGTGTTTATTTCGTGGCTGCATCACTGGTTGTGATCGTGGTATGTGACCAGATCGGGCTGCTCGATATTGAAATGATGTTCAGCCTGGCCGGAATGAACTTTCTTGCCGTTTACGTGATTTCGGCGATTGCATTGGTTCGGCTCCGACGAGGATTGGTTTCGTGGCTGCTCGCTGCTGCGATTTTGAGTCCCTCTGTGTTGATCATACTCAACGCCACGGCTTCTCTTTCTTATATCGCATCGACTGCCCTTATTGCCTACTTCTTGAACCGCAACAATCGAACGAGATTGATATGAATCAGCTCCATATCAATGAGGTATTCAGCGCCATCTCGATTAAGGAGGGCCTGCTACCCGTAAAGGTCACGCCATTCTATGAAAAAAAGATCAAGGAAGAAGTTGAGGCGCTAGGCAATCATCTGGGGCCGCTTCACCGAGTGTCCTTTCCAACGCGGGACAGAATCTCATTGAGGGCCCCCAACGAGGTAAAGGACTTCGTCGACGACCGGTCAAATGCGTGTGGCCTCGCCAATAAGACATCCGCCGTCAGAAAGTACGCCGACCGCGTGCTTTTCCTAACCACCTCAAAGTGCTTTGGGAATTGTCAGTATTGCTTCCGTACGGACGTGCTTAGAGAGAACACCGCCATTGACGAGCGAAATGAACTGGATGCAGATTTGCGTCATCTGCTCGAATATCTTCGTAGCAAACCAGAAGTCACTGAGGTGATCCTGTCAGGCGGAGACCCGTTGATCCTGCCAGCATCACGGCTGGAGGCAATGATTGAAGGAATTCGATCGGTTCCATCGGTGAAGTCAATCCGGATTCATACAAGGGCCATCGTGTATGAACCGAAAGCCTTCACCGCGGAGAAAATTGATCTCTTTACGAAACACAACCTCCGTATCACCTTCCACATAGTGCACCCATACGAAATCTGTGAGGAGGTGTCCGAAAAGATCGTAGAGCTCCGACAGCACAAGCTTAGACTTTACAACCAATTTCCGCTGTTGCGTAATACCAATGATCACCAATTGGTCCTTTATCGGCTCCTGGAAATGCTCGATGAGATGGGTGTGCGCAATCTGTCGATCTTCATTCCGGATCCCATCAACTTCTCTGCAGCCTTCCGCGTGCGTTTGAGCCGCGTCTGGCACATTGCTGATCGTCTTAACTTCATTTCACCGTCATGGATCAATTCGACACGCTTTGTGTTCGATTCCAGTCGCGGAAAGGTGAGGCGAGAACATTTTACTGAAACAACTAGCGGGACTGACGTCGCCATCTTCGTACGAGACGGCAATCCAATTTTCTTTCCCGATTTTTCTGAGCATCTTGATGTCCCCGGCAAGATCGAATTCATGCTATGGAAAGAAAAGTGGACGTAAGGAGCGAAGTGCGAGATATGACATGCTGCCGGTTTGGTGGATGCCGATATAGGGTGTTTCGCCGACGCTCCTGCGGCTGCCTTTGTTGGAAGACAAGCTGAGGCGGCCCGTTTTGCTCAGTCACTCGAGCTTGCTGCCAGAGATCGAACAGATCCGCGACGACCGCCGCGGAGGCTCGCTGGCGCGCGGCAACGCGTGCGTCGGGGCTTTGCCGCGCACGGTTTTCTCGGACCTGCCAGAGCTTCGCCATCCCTCGACCCGTCGTCGTTGCCACTTTCGAGCTTCCTGCAACATGCAGCGCGGTGTTGCTTGGCGATGAAGTGGCGCGCGCAGTCGCTCTCGCGATGTTGCCGTACGATCCGGCCCGTACTCAAATCGTGAATGATCAGCCGAAACAGATTGGCGTCGGCTGAATCCTCCCGCACTGGCGCACGACCAAGTTTCCGCCGAAATGCCGGCGAGGGTGATCTCAGCGTCGTTGTAGATCGTGCCGATCACTGCGAAGTGCAGTTCGGAACAATCCCTGATCCATTCGAGAAACAGTTTGATCACATCGTCGCTGACGAACGATGTGCTGGCGACGTTGGAGAGCAGGTTGCGCACCAGCTTGCGCATTTCCTCGCTCTCGGTTCCCGCCCAATCCCGGAATGCCTCACGCGGGAATGCCTGATATTCGGTGCTTTTGACACGTTTCGCGAATTTTCGTGGCGCAGGTCGAGGCGCGCAGTGATCTCAAGGGTCGTCTGCCGCTTCTCCCTCATCTCGGCGAACACCATCTCGATTCAGTGCTTCAGGAGGTCGTTAATGCTCTCTTGCTCGCGCTCCGACCATGAGCCCGCGCCAGCCGACGAGACACCTCCCACAAGGGAAGCAAGTGGACCAGTGTACTTTCGAGATTCAACCGCCGGAGCCAGGCGGCCTTCGGGGATCCATCGTTTAGGTGCGAGCGCCGTCTCGGAGCGAAACCCGAACGGCGTTACACGAGACTTGCCGTGCGGGACCTACATTGTGAATTGTTCCGGGGGGGGCGTCAGCTTATCGACAGCTAAGGCTCATATTGTGGAATCCTCTCGATCTAGACTGACTAGTCCGGCTCGATTTGCCCAGATCTGGCAGAGGAGAAGCGGATGGACCGCTTTGACAATATCAACAGCTTCGACGCCCCAGATCCCACGCAGGTGTCTTTACCGGCCAGCAAATGCTGGGGTGGGCGAATGAGGCCGCGTGTTCGGCGATCCTGGATGGCAACCGCTGTCGTTGATCGCCTCTTCATTGTTTCGTCGGTGGCGCGCCAGGTGGCAGCCGGTGGCCTCGAGAAGTGCCGTTGCGACGTTTTCCTTCTGGTGAGCGCTGTCTTTCTTAGAGGGTGGGCCGCGTGCAGCTTTTCGGCCATTTCCGGAATCTATGAAAACTGGTGATGCAAGCTATGAAGAAGTCAGCGATACGAGAGCTCTCCCTAGGACCGATCGACATTCAGGATTCCCAAGCGGTTTGATCGCTGATTCATAGAGTTCCGTGATTCGAGACACGGAGCAGATGGTGGCGGCGAAACGATATGAGCTGACGGAGGCGCAATGGGCGAGGATTGCGCCACTGCTGCCGGGGAAAGCTGGCGACCCGGGACGTACGGCTGCGGACAATCGACTGTTCGTCAACGGATGTTTGTGGGTTTTGCGATCGGGCGCACACTGGAGCGACCTGCCGGAACGGTACGGCAAGTGGAAAACGGTGCATCAGCGCTTCAGCCGCTGGTGCCATGCCGGCGTCTGGGAGTGCGTGTTCGCTGCTCTGACCGCCGATCGCGACAACCAGTATCTGATGATCGACAGCACCATCGTTCGCGCCCACCAGCAGGCGACGAGCGGAAAAGGGGGGCCAAAGATCAGGCGCTGGGGCGTTCCCGAGGTGGACTGACCACCAAGATCCACATGCTGGCTGATGCGCTCGGCCGTCCGCTCCGCTTCATCGTCACGGCTGGGCAAGTTAATGACATCACCCAGGCGCCGGCACTGCTCCACGGCCAAAGCGGCGATGCCGTGCTCGCCGACAAGGCCTATGACAGCAACGCCCTGCGTGCGATCATCGCGGAAATCGGCGCAACGGCGGTGATCCCGTCAAACCGCACCCGCAGGATCATCATTCCGCACGACGCCGACGCATACAAACAGCGCAACCGCATCGAGCGCTGCTTTTGCCAGCTCAAACACTTCCGACGCTTGGCAACCCGTTATGACAGGCGATCTGACAACTTTACCGGCTTCATCCATCTCGCTGCCGCAATGATCTGGATGCAATGAATGTCGATCGGTCCTAGTCTGTAAGGTGTACGTTCTGGGCGTTGGGCTGCTGGTGTCCTCAGCAGCCGACGCAAATGACGATTTGATGAGCGCCGCCAGGCAGGCTTTCAAGCCGATTCCTTCGGTCATTCCTGCGATGAAGGACAACTCAGTCACCAACGAAAAGGTCGAACTTGGCAAGACACTGTTCTTCGATCCGAGACTGTCGGCGAGCGGGGTCATTAGCTGCAATACGTGCCATAACCTTGGCGCGGGCGGCGTAGACGCCGGTCCAACGTCGGTCGGTCATGGCTGGCAGCGGGGGCCACGTCGGGCACCTACCGTTTATAACGCAGTATTCAATGTGGCGCAGTTCTGGGATGGACGTGCGGCAGATCTCAAGGCGCAAGCCGCGGGTCCCATCCAGGCAAGCGTCGAAATGAATGCCACCCCGGACAGAGTACTCAACACGTTGAATTCGATGACCGACTATGTCGTCATGTTCCAGAAAGCGTTCCCGAACGAGGCGAGGCCCGTCACCTTTGACAATTCCGCCAAGGCGATCGAGGCTTTCGAAGCGACTCTGATCACACCTGCTGCTCCGTTTGATGAGTACCTCAAGGGCGATACGCATGCTCTCGATGACCAGCAGAAGGCGGGACTAAAGCTGTTCATGGAGAAAGGATGCTCGTCTTGCCACAATGGAATCAACGTCGGTGGACAGGATTACTTCCCGTTCGGCGTGGTTGAGAGGCCGGACGGAACGCTGCTTCCGCCCGACGACAAAGGCCGTTTTGCGGTTACCAAGGTAGCGAGCGACGAATACGTTTTCCGCGCCGCGCCGTTGCGCAACGTTGCGTTGCGGGCCCCATACTTCCACTCGGGCCAGGCCTGGAGCCTTAAGCAAGCGGTTGGCGTTATGGGTGAGACCCAGCTCGGCGCGAAGCTCAGCGATAAAGAGGAGAACGACATTGTCGCGTTTCTGAATTCGCTAACCGGGCAGCTGCCCAAGATCGAATATCCGAAACTGCCCACGCGTACCGATGCAACGCCACGGCCGTCTCTAGACAAATAGGACAACCCGCTAAGTCGGCAGCCGTGCGCTCTAGGCGTCAAACCCATCCTCTACGACGAACGCGGCGTTCGGTTCGACTTCGGTGACGATGGCAAGGGTTCCATATCTTGAGGTCGTCGCGGTTTACGTGAGTGATGAGCAGTCTCCAGAGAATAGCTTGCAAACGATCGCGGTTCGTCAAACAACAACTGTTGCGATACAAGTCAACGCGGCGCGGCAGCGTTCCCGAGGTCTCGAACAGCTTCCAAGACCCAAAACCCAACGCTCGGAAGATAAGTCGAAGCCGGTTTTAGCGCTTGTCGTTTTTGTGCTTGCGAGCATGGTGAGCAGCAACGTCGATGTGAGCGCGATGGTGGCGAGGGGCGACTTGGACAGGAGCTGCAGAGGCTGGAGAAATTGCGAACGGCGTAAATGAGAACGGAGCAAATGTCTCACCAAGAGGCCTTTGTGCCACGGGAGCCGTCCATATATGGGTCCCGGCCCCGTGCCCAATTTGCGCACCTAGTGGCTCTGCACAGTGATTTTGACGGGTTGCGTCTGGCGGTCAGAGTAGCTCCGGCAGGTGTTTTGGATCAACGAGGACCTCGATACTGCGAGGGGTCCTTGGCTGCCGTCTGATGAGGCCCTCCCGTTCCAGCGTCAGCACCATCTGGTGAACCGAGGGCGGGCTAACGCGGAAGTATTCCCGCATGTCGGCTTCCGCCGGGGGTCTGCGGTGCAGGCGCGTGTAGAGGTGGATGAAGGCCAGGTACTGCCCCTGTGTGGGCGTGAAGGGTTTTGCCGAAGGACTCACGCCGGCCATCCGATTCAGTTGTTGGTGCGTGCCTCGAACACGGAGGCATGCCATGAATGTACGCTATCGGGTCGACCTCAGCCAAATCGAGCGCACGGAACTCAAGGCGCTGCTCAGCGGCGGCAAGCATGCGTCCCGTAAGCTCAAGCGCGCGCAGATTTTGCTGGCTGCCGACACCGGCGGCAGCGATGAGGAGATCGCGCGGAGCGTCGGCGTGGGCGGCTCGACCGTGTACCGGACCAAGCGCCGCTTCGTGGAAGGCAATCTGGAGCGGGCGCTGAGCGATGAGCCGCGGCCCGGAGCGGAGCGCAAACTCACGGTCAAGGAAGAAGCCTTGTTGGTGGCGACGGCCTGCGCCAGTCCGCCAGAAGGCCGGGCCCGCTGGACGCTTGAGCTGCTGGCAGGTGCGATGGTCAAGCTCACCGAACACAAGAGCCTGTCGCATGAGACGGTTCGGCGGCGCCTGGCCGAAAATGGCCTCAAGCCCTGGCGCAGGGACATGTGGTGCATTCCGCAGATCGACGGCGAATACGTCGCCCGTATGGAGGACGTGCTCGACCTCTACGCCGAGGCGCCAGATCCCAAGCGGCCGGTGGTGTGCTTCGACGAAAGCCCGGTGCAGCTCATCGGCGAGGCGCGTCAACCGATTCCGGCCGAGCCCGGCCAGCTCGAACGTTACGATTACGAGTACCGTCGCAACGGCACGGTCAATCTCTTCGTATTCCTCGACGTGCATCGTCCCTGGCGCAAGGTCAAAGTCACTGAGCGGCGCGCGGCTGAAGACTATGCCTCCTGCATGCGCGACCTCGTCGACATCCATTATCCCGACGCCGAGATCATCCGAGTCGTCCAGGATAATTTATCGACCCACTCCGCCGGCGCCCTGTATCAGGCCTTCCCGCCCGCCGAAGCCAGGCGGATTTTGCGACGGCTCGAGTTCCACTACACGCCTAAGCACGCAAGCTGGCTCAACATGGTCGAGATCGAGATCGGCGTCCTGCGGGGCCAGTGCCTCAATCGCAGAATCGACGCCCCCAAGCGGTTGCGCCGCGAAATCGCCGCTTGGGAACGGAAGCGAAATGCCGCCCGCTCTCGCATCAAATGGATGTTCACAACAGACAAGGCCCGCACCAAAATGGGCCGCGCCTATCCCGCGACTTCCAAAGAGTCATAATCACTGTGCAGAGCCACTAGGCCGGGACGGCGGTGGAGGTCTTAGCGTGTACCTCTCCCATCCACATCATCATTGCGAGCGCAGCGAAACAATCGAGGATCGTTCCGCTGGAATAGCCTGGATTAGCTTCGTCGCTTCGTTCCTCGCAATGACGATTGCGGTTAGCGCCAGTGCAACAGTTTGGCCTCAAGAAGGTTGATCATCCTCCCCACCGCAAGCCCGAACACCGACAGGATCACAACGCCCGCAAGCAGCTGATCCGTCTGCATGAGATTGCCGGCCTGGAGCACAAAGGCGCCGATGCCGAACTGGGCGCCGATCATCTCGGCACTGACGACGAGCAGGAGCGCGACCGACGCCGTGATGCGGAAGCCGGCAAGGATCGAAGGCAGCGCGCCGGGCCAGATCACCTTGCGCACGAGAGGTTGCGTGGCACCGCATCGACGCCGCTGTAGACCGAGATCGCGGTCGAGAAGAACACGCCCAATGCAATCGTCGCGATCTTCGGCTCTTCGCCGATGCCGAGCCAGAGAATCAGCAGTGGCAACAGCGCGATCTTCGTAAGCGGCAAGGAGACCTTTCAATTACCCACATTTGACTCGGATTTGAGCGAGGCGCGGCGGGCGAAATCTTGAATCGGCAGAATCTGTTGTGATTCATTGTTGAGCACCTGATTCGGAAGTGGGGTGCTCGATGGGGTTGGTGAAGGAACGCGCGGAGACGCGTGCTCAGCGATTGACGACCGGTATCGCGACGTGGGTTGATCGAGAAGCTGCGGGATGCGAGTTTAAAGATGAGCGGCTTGGTCGCCGGTTCTGCAAATTGCTCGCACAAGTCGGGAGCGACATGGGTCAAAGCATCCCGTTGGTTTGTCAGGACTGGGCCAACACAAAGGCCGCCTATCGCTTCTTCTCCAACGAGCGGGTCAATGAGGCGGATATTCTTTGCGGTCATTTCGAGGCGACGCGCGGGCGCGTAGCGGCGACGGAGGGACCGATCCTCGTCCTCCATGACACGACGGAATTCAGCTTCAAGCGCGAGAAGCCGGATCTGATCGGCTTTACGGGCAAGACGGCAGGACGCACACAGTGCGGCATCCTGATGCATTCGAGTCTCGCCGTGACGACCGAGGGGCTTCCGCTCGGACTGTCGGCAATCAAGTTCTGGACCCGCAAGAAGTTCAAGGGGACGACGGCGCTGAAGCGAAAGATCAATCCGACACGGGTGCCGATCGAGCAGAAGGAGAGCATCCGCTGGCTCGAGAATTTACGGCAATCGACCGACCTTCTCGCTGCTCCTGGACGATGCGTTCATATTGGTGATCGCGAGAGCGACATCTATGAGCTGTTTTGCCTGGCCGAGGAGGTCGGAACGCATTTCCTGGTGCGAACCTGTGTTGATCGGCTTGCCGGGGACGGCAATCATACAATTGCCGACGAAATGGACGAGGTGACGATCAAGGGTCTACATCGGATCAAGGTCAAGGACGACAAAGGCGATCCCGACGACGCCGTTCTTGAGATCAGGTACCGCAAGATACGCGTCCTGCCGCCGATCGGCAAACAGACGAAATATCCCGCACTCACTCTGACCGTGATCCACGCTCAGGAGCGGGGAAGGCCGAAGCGGCGAAAGAAAATCGAGTGGAAGCTCCTCACCGATCTCCCGGTCCAATCGCGCAAGGACGCCATCAATAAGATCGAATGGTATGCCTTGAGGTGGAAGATCGAAGTCTTCCATAAGATCCTCAAATCTGGCTGCAAAGCAGAGGACTCAAAATTGCGAACTGCTGAGCGTCTGGTCAATCTGATCGCGGTCTTCTGCATTGTGAGTTGGCGCGTCTTCTGGATGACGATGCTCAATCGCTCCTCGCCCAATACCCTACCGCAAACCGCGCTGACAGATCCCGAAATCAGGCTTCTTGATCATTTGGTGAAAGACAGGGGTGGCGACTGCTCTCGACGAAGCACGCTCTCGCACTATGTCGTCAAGATCGCGCGGCTCGGAGGATATTTGGCCCGAGCCAACGATCCGCCTCCAGGAAATACCATGATCTGGCGCGGACTATCGCGGCTGACCGACATCGAACGGGGAGCTGCGATCGAGGCAAAAATTATGGGTAATTGAAAGCAAGGAGACCCCGTCTGGCGGAGGGGGTGAACGATCGGCTATCGGCTGCTAAGTTTGTGAGCCGATGTGAGCTTCTATGTCTGCGCCTAGTTCTGGAACTAGAACCTTCCATATGATCGAAGCGGTCGCCGACCGTCTTGAGGGAGCGCCGCGGCAGCTTCGCCGACGCTGGTCGGACGAGTTTAAGGCCCAAGTCGTGATGGAGGCGCTGGAGCCTGGCGCGAGCGTCTCGGCGATCGCCCGCCGGATCGGCATTCACCCGTCGCAGCTGTTCGCCTGGCGCCGTGACGCTCGGGCCGAGCGGCGGCGTTATCGCTCACGGCACTCGAGTTGCGAGGGTGTGGTGGCGCCTGTGGCAGGCGCGGTGATCGAGATTGCCATTGGCGAGGTGATCGTGCGCGCCGGCGTGGACGTCGACGAGGCGCAGTTGCAGCGGGTGATCCGGGCGGTCCGTTCGGCATGATCCCCTCCGGCGTGAAGGTGTTCCTGGCGAGCCATCCAGTCGACTTCCGCAAGGGTATCGATGGCCTTGTTGCGCTGGTGCGCGATGCCGGCTCAGATCCGTTCTTATGTGTCGGACGAGATTATGTGGCGGAGGCGCTCTAACGCCAGCCCGGGCCGGCCACGGCTGGATTCCTCCGCCACATAATATTTCGTGCCCCTCGTGGCGACGCGGGATCCCCCTGCGCCGTAACGCCGGAGGGGCACAATGCTCGAGTTCTATTTTTCGTACCGCGGGGTGCTTAAACGCCTTCGTGACGGGGCGCTCGGCGCCGAGATGGATCGCATCGCGGGGCACTTTTTCTCGCTCGGTTACAAGCAAGCATCCGCTAAGCTTTATCTGAGCCGGATCGCGCGGTTCGGCCGTTTTGCTGCAGCACATTGCGGTTCACGGCCGATCGGCGAAGCTATCGTCGATAGCTATCTATGCACATTCACCACGGACTCACCACGGATTGCGGCAGTGTCTGCGATCCAACACGCGCGACGGGTGGCGCCCGAACGATTCATTGCTTCGACGCCCATTGTAGTCGATGATCCGGACGCTCCGCTTTTGCGCTCCTTTTCTCACTATCTGAGCAGGGTACGAGGCCTTGAGCCAAGGTCCCGCGATGGCGTTCTCTTGGGCGCACGGCGCTTTCTGGATTGGCTCCACCATCGCCATCCTGGCCAAGACCTCGAGGCGTTGACGGCAGAGCATGTCCTTGCCGCTGTCGAGTATCGGCTGTCGCTCTCGGCGACCTCCGGCACTCGCACGGCGGCGATCTCTCACATCCGAACGTTTCTCCGCTTTCTGCATTGGGGTGGTCACCACGAGCAGGATCTGGCTCCCATCGTTCCAAGAACGCCATATTGGCGACTGGCCCATTTAACGCCCCGGCTTTCGTGGGATGATGTTCGCCGCGCCATCGATGCGATCGGCAAGGTGACGCCGATCGACCTTCGCGATCGAGCTGTTCTGTTGTTGCTCGCCACCACAGGCATTCGCAACGGCGAGCTACGCGCTCTTCAGCTCCGGGATATCGACTGGCGAGCTGGTGAGTTTTTTGTCCGGCGCACCAAGGGCAAGCGTGACCGAGTGGCCCCGCTCATCGAGGAGACCGGCGCCGCGCTCGCCGACTATATCCTGCGGGCTAGACCGAAGGTCGATAGTAAGCATCTGTTCCTGTCCTTCACGCCGCCCGTGGGACCATTCAAGTACGCGTCGTCTGTTTCAAGGATCGTGCGGAGGCGGTTGCAGCATGGTGGGATCGAGCTCGGTCGCGTCGGAGGCGCACATCTCCTGCGCCACAGTCTAGCCACCCAGCTCGTCGGGCGACGAAGGCCGATCAACGAGGTCGCCGATCTTCTAGGGCACCGAAGCATCAACACAACGGCGCTGTACGTGAAGGTCGCGGCCTCGCAGCTCGCTGAGGTCGCGCTCCCCTTTCCGGGAGGCGCCGCATGACTGCCTTCGCCGCATTCCTCGGCGACAAGGTCGAGCGCTACATCGAGCTGCGCCGCTCCCTCGGCTACGCCTTCAACAAGCAAGCCGGCACGCTGCGGGCTTTCGTTCGCTACGTCGAGCAATCTCAGCTGGGTGCGCCCGCCACCCGGACGATGGCGCTGGACTTCGTCCTATCGTTCGGTGGCGCCGCCGACAGCCGCGCGGTCCGTCACGGCGTGCTCCGCCGATTCTACGAGTACCTGGTCCTCTACGCCCCCCAGACCGAGGTCTTGGAGCGCAAAGCTTTCCCGCGGTCCAGGGCGATTCCGCCGCCGCGCATCCTAAGTGAGGCTGAGCTGACGTCGCTTATCGACGCATGCAGCCTCATTTCGCCAGGGAACCCTCTCAGGGGCCGTACGATGGCGACGCTAATCGGATTGTTGGCCAGCACGGGATTACGATCGGGCGAAGCGGTCAGCCTTGATCGCGGCGACGTCGATCTGACCAACGGGATCGTCCTCGTCCGTAAAACCAAGTTCCGTAAAGACCGCCTGATTCCTGTTCACCCAACGACCCAGGCAGCCCTTCGTCGATACGCCCGTGAGCGCGACACCGTGTTTCCCAGGCCCAAAGGCGAGGCCTTCTTCCTCAGCTCGCGAGGCTGCCGTCTGTCGGCGACCGGCCTGCAAAGCAACTTCGCTAAGGTCCGCAAGCTCGCGGGTCTTGACAATGGCAAGCCTCTGCGACCGCACGATCTCCGGCACCGGTTCGCGGTGACCAGGCTCAGGCTGTGGCACCAACAGCGCGCAGACGTCCAAGCGCTGCTGCCCTTACTCGCCACCTACCTCGGCCACGCCAACTATAGCGACACAGCCTACTACCTCACCGGCTCGTCGGATCTCCTCGCCATCGCGGCTGAGCGCGCCTTCCTCGACGGAGGCGCGGCATGAACGAACACCTCCTGCTGGCGCCGCTCCTGGAGTCGTACTTTCGTCGCCGGTTGACCAAGCAGCGCAACGCGACCTCCGCGACCTTAGCCAGCTATCGCGATGCCTTGCGCATGCTGATCCTCTTTGCCGCCGCCCATTTGGGGAAGAAGCCGGCGGCGCTGGCCCTTGAGGATCTCGATCGGGACCTTGTTCTCGCCTTTCTTGACGAGCTTGAGGAGAAGCGGAACAACTCCGTCGCAACGCGCAACGCCCGATTAGCCGCGATCCGATCCTTCTTCCATCACGTCGCTGCCGCCGATCCCGCCTCGTTCGGCGTCGCCCAACGGGTTCTGACGATCCCCACCAAACGGGCCCACATCGAGGTGACGCATCATCTCACCAACGCCGAGGTGGAGGCCATCATCGCAGCCCCTGATCAGACGACGCCCCGCGGCCGGCGCGACCGGGCCTTTCTGCTCTTCTTGGCGAGAACCGGCGCTCGCGTGTCCGAAGCGACTGGCGTCAACGCGAACGACCTTCAGTTGGAGCGAGGACGCCCGCAGGTGCTGCTTCATGGCAAAGGACGCCGAGATCGCGTCGTTCCCATTCCTAAGGATCTGGTGCGATCGCTGACGGACCTATTGAGCGAACGCGGTCTCGCCAATCATGAACCGCGGCCGATCTTCGTCGGGGTTCACAACGAGCGCCTGACGCGTTTCGGCGCGACACACATCGTGCGGCGTGCCGCCTCCCAGGCCGGGTCCACGAGGCCAAGCTTGGAGGGCAAGCCGATATCGCCGCACATCTTCCGGCATTCCCTCGCCATGAAGCTTCTCCGGTCAGGTGTGGACCTCCTGACGATCCAGGCTTGGCTTGGCCATGCTCAGGTCGCCACAACCCACCGATACGCCGCTGCGGATGTCGAGATGATGCGCCGGGGACTTGAGAACGCGGGCGTCTCAGGCGACCGCAGCGCGCGCTTCCGGCCGAACGACACCATCCTGCAGCTGCTGGCCAACATCTGATTATTATGTGGCGGAGAAACCCTGAGTGGCCGGCCCGGGCTGGCGTTAGAGCGCCTCCGCCACATAATCTCGTCCGACACATAAGAACGGTTATGTTGCACGCAACATAACCGTTCGACGGTGCGCTTTATGTGTTCCGCGCCAAAAGAGCCGACCGAATAAAGATCGTATGGTGGGATGGCTCCGGCGTGTGCCTCTATTTAAAACGGCTTGAAAAGGCGAAGTTTTACTGGCCGCGGATCGGGCACCATCGGGTGCAGGTGAATCCCGCGCAGTTGATGGCACTGGTGGATGGGATGGATTGAAAGCGGGTCCAGACCGTGGCGGTCAAGCCGCCAGAGATTGTTGGGTAAAAGCACTGCGGCGAAGTGAATCAGTGGGCCTGAAAGGGCAAGAGAAGCGGAGCAAAATGTGCTCTGGTCGGGTCAATGACGCCGCCCGATCTCAGCTTCCCGAATGACGTAGAGATGCTGAAGGCCATGGTGCTTGCCATGGCCGAGAAAGCGGCCCGCGCCGATGCTCTGGAGAGCGAAGTCGCCGATCTCAAGGCCCGCAACGCCGATGCCGATGCGCGCATCGAGCGGCTGACGCAAATCCTGAAGGCCTTCGACCGCGCCCGGTTCGGCCGACGATCGGAGAAGCTCGGCTCGGCGAACGGCGACGATGAACAGCAGGCCCTCGTCTTCGAGGAGATCGAGACCGGCATCGCCGCGATCAAGGCCCAGGTCAGCAAGGGCCGTGCGCAGGCGGATGGCAAGCGTGCACCGCGTCGGCGCAAGGGCTTTGCGCCCCATCTGGAACGGATCGAAACCGTCATTGAGCCGGAAGAGCTGGCTGAGCATGCCGGCAAGCAGAAGGTGCTGATCGGCGAGGACGTGTCGGAGCGCCTGGATGTGGTGCCGGCGAAGTTCCGGGTGATCGTCACGCGCCGTCCCAGGTATGCCTTCAAGAACGCGGACGGCGTCATCCAGGCGCCGGCCCCGGCCCATATCATTGAAGGAGGCATTCCGACGGAAGCGCTTCTGGCCCAGATAGCCGTCGCCAAATATGCCGATGGCCTGCCGCTCTACCGGCAGGAGGCTATCTACGCCCGCGATCATGTCGAGCTGAAGGCCGAACGGGTCTTTGCCGACGAAACCACTTTGCCGACGCTCGCTCCGGGCTCCGGATCGACAAAGACGGCCTACTTATGGGCCTATGCCCGGGATGACCGAACCTTTGGCCGCAGCGGTCCCCCGATGGTGGCTTATCGCTTCGAAGACAGCCGCTCCGGCGAATGCGCGGTCCGCCATCTCAATGGTTATCGCGGCATCCTGCAAGTGGATGGCTATGCCGCCTATAACAAGCTCGCGCGATCCGATCGCGGCAATGATGGCATCACATTGGCTGGCTGCTGGTCACACTGCAGACGCAAGTTCTACGAGCTGCATGTTGCAGGGAGCTCGGAAGTGGCAACGGCGACGGTCGAGCGGATGGCAAGGCTCTGGCAGGTCGAGAAGACCGTGCGCGGTCAAAGCCCCGACGCTCGCGTTGCCGCGCGCCGGCAAGCCTCCGCGGCGATCGTCGCAGATCTCTTCGATCTCTGGCAGCAGACCTTGCGGCGGATCTCCGGCAAATCAAAATTGGCCGAGGCGATCCGCTATGCCGTCTCGCGCCGTGCCATCTTCGAACGCTTCCTGACCGATGGACGTATCGAGCTCGACTCCAACGTCGTCGAACGCGCCATCCGGCCACAAACAATCACGAGAAAGAATAGCCTCTTCGCTGGCAGCGACGGCGGCGGACGAACCTGGGCGATCATCGCAACGCTGCTGCAGACGGCGAAAATGAACAACGTCGATCCGTTCGCCTGGCTCGCCTTAACACTTCAGCGTATCGCCAACGGCTGGCCGAGCAGCCAAATCGACGCGCTTATGCCATGGAACCACGCAGCCTGACGGCCTCAGCTTGCTTTCAATTACCCATAATTTTTGCCTCGATCGCAGCTCCCCGTTCGATGTCGGTCAGCCGCGATAGTCCGCGCCAGATCATGGTATTTCCTGGAGGCGGATCGTTGGCTCGGGCCAAATATCCTCCGAGCCGCGCGATCTTGACGACATAGTGCGAGAGCGTGCTTCGTCGAGAGCAGTCGCCACCCCTGTCTTTCACCAAATGATCAAGAAGCCTGATTTCGGGATCTGTCAGCGCGGTTTGCGGTAGGGTATTGGGCGAGGAGCGATTGAGCATCGTCATCCAGAAGACGCGCCAACTCACAATGCAGAAGACCGCGATCAGATTGACCAGACGCTCAGCAGTTCGCAATTTTGAGTCCTCTGCTTTGCAGCCAGATTTGAGGATCTTATGGAAGACTTCGATCTTCCACCTCAAGGCATACCATTCGATCTTATTGATGGCGTCCTTGCGCGATTGGACCGGGAGATCGGTGAGGAGCTTCCACTCGATTTTCTTTCGCCGCTTCGGCCTTCCCCGCTCCTGAGCGTGGATCACGGTCAGAGTGAGTGCGGGATATTTCGTCTGTTTGCCGATCGGCGGCAGGACGCGTATCTTGCGGTACCTGATCTCAAGAACGGCGTCGTCGGGATCGCCTTTGTCGTCCTTGACCTTGATCCGATGTAGACCCTTGATCGTCACCTCGTCCATTTCGTCGGCAATTGTATGATTGCCGTCCCCGGCAAGCCGATCAACACAGGTTCGCACCAGGAAATGCGTTCCGACCTCCTCGGCCAGGCAAAACAGCTCATAGATGTCGCTCTCGCGATCACCAATATGAACGCATCGTCCAGGAGCAGCGAGAAGGTCGGTCGATTGCCGTAAATTCTCGAGCCAGCGGATGCTCTCCTTCTGCTCGATCGGCACCCGTGTCGGATTGATCTTTCGCTTCAGCGCCGTCGTCCCCTTGAACTTCTTGCGGGTCCAGAACTTGATTGCCGACAGTCCGAGCGGAAGCCCCTCGGTCGTCACGGCGAGACTCGAATGCATCAGGATGCCGCACTGTGTGCGTCCTGCCGTCTTGCCCGTAAAGCCGATCAGATCCGGCTTCTCGCGCTTGAAGCTGAATTCCGTCGTGTCATGGAGGACGAGGATCGGTCCCTCCGTCGCCGCTACGCGCCCGCGCGTCGCCTCGAAATGACCGCAAAGAATATCCGCCTCATTGACCCGCTCGTTGGAGAAGAAGCGATAGGCGGCCTTTGTGTTGGCCCAGTCCTGACAAACCAACGGGATGCTTTGACCCATGTCGCTCCCGACTTGTGCGAGCAATTTGCAGAACCGGCGACCAAGCCGCTCATCTTTAAACTCGCATCCCGCAGCTTCTCGATCAACCCACGTCGCGATACCGGTCGTCAATCGCTGAGCACGCGTCTCCGCGCGTTCCTTCACCAACCCCATCGAGCACCCCACTTCCGAATCAGGTGCTCAACAATGAATCACAACAGATTCTGCCGATTCAAGATTTCGCCCGCCGCGCCTCGCTCAAATCCGAGTCAAATGTGGGTAATTGAAAGCTCAGCTTGCCGCTTACCGATCTTCGGGATCGGGAACAGCGCGGAGATGAAGGTGATGCCGACACTGCGCGCAAGCCGCGACAGGCCGATGGCAAAGCCGACGGCGATGCCGGCCGCGGTGCCGAGCAGCCAGCCAACACCGATGCGCAGGAGCGAGGCGGATATGTGCTGCCAGAGCGCGCCGGACGCGGCGAGCTCGTAGATCGCTCGCGCGATCATTGATGGCGCCGGCAGGAACAGCGGATTGACAAGGCGCGCGCTGCCAGCGGCCTGCCACAGCGCGATGACAAGCGCGAGCGCGACCCAGCCGCCAAGCCGGCTGCTCGCGGGCACGAAGCCCGCGCCGCGGAAATGGACCAGCCGCGTCGCCGCATCTTTCGCTGGCGTCTTAGCCCGGGTTGCGCGATCAAGCATGTTGGACCTCGCGCTCGGCATCGATCGCCTCGTTGCGGATCAGCGACCAGATGTGGCTCTGGAGCGCGAGCAATTTTTCACGCGCAGCAACCTCGGCGCGTTCGGCGCGCGTCAACGGCACCGTCACGACCTCGCGAATGCGGCCGGGCCGCCGCGACAGCACCACGATGCGGTCGGCAAGAAGCACCGCCTCTTCGAGATTGTGGGTGACATAGACCGCGCCCATGCCGCCATCGGCGAGCAGGCCGACGAAATCTTCCATCAGGAACTCGCGGGTTTGCGAATCAAGCGACGAGAGCGGCTCGTCCATCAGCAGGATCGCCGGCCTCACCGCAAGCGCGCGCGAAATGCCAACGCGCTGGCGCATGCCACCGGAGAGCTGTTTTGGATAGGTCGCGCGAAAATCGGTGAGGCCGGTGCGGCGCAGCGCATCGTCGACCTGCGCGCGGCGGTGCGCGGACGAGAGCTGGGTGTGTAG
The DNA here is from genome assembly GCF_054056795.1 of Bradyrhizobium sp. USDA 3315. NCBI lineage: Bacteria > Pseudomonadati > Pseudomonadota > Alphaproteobacteria > Hyphomicrobiales > Nitrobacteraceae > Bradyrhizobium > Bradyrhizobium sp. USDA 3315. The sequence goes on from NZ_JBSRYP010000001.1 coordinate 5,117,761, forward strand.
CAGCGCGAATTCGACGTTCTCCTCCACCGTGGCCCAGGGCAGCAGTGCAAAATCCTGGAACACGAAGGTCAATGGATTGAGGCTGTCCGCAGGCGGCGCGCCGCGCAACTCGGCCATACCCGATGACGGCAGCAGCAGGCCGCCGAGGATCGACAATAACGTGCTCTTGCCGCAGCCCGACGGCCCGACGATCGCCACCACCTCGCCCGCGCCGACGGTGAAGGAGACGTCGTCGAGTACGGCGAGCTCGCCGAAGCGGTGGGCGATGTGGTTGGCGATCAGGTCCATGAGGCGCCCTCGGCACTCACGCTGTCATCCTGAGGAGCCGCGAAGCTGCGTCTCAGAGGATGGACGGCCCCGGCTGCATTCGGCCGTGCATCCTTCGAGGCTCGCTTCGCGAGCACGTCGGAATGACGGACATACAGGCGCGCGCACATCATTAATCTGCTTTCACGTATTCCTTGGCGATGATCGCGTCTGCGTCAAAGCCCTTGTCGACGAAGCCCTGCTCTTGCAGCCACTTGATTTGGTTGTCGACGTCCTTCACGTCCAGCTTGCCGTCCGGATCGATATAGGCACAGTTGCCGACCACCTGCTCCACGGGCAGGTTGGTGTACTTTGCGATGATCTTGAGCAAGGGCATGGTCTTGTCGTTGATCGGCACGGTGCGGTCCTTCATCGGGGCCAAAATTACGTCGTGATATTCGTGATCGGCCTTGGCGAGCGCGCCCAAAAGCTTCGTCACCAGCGCCTTGTTGGCCAGCGTCTTGGGCGAGGCGAACACCGCACCGAGCTGCCCAGGGCGTCTCGTCACCGACCCAACCCAGGAATTTCGCACCGCCTTCGTCCACCAGCTTTCGCGCGGTGGAGATAGGAAGCAGCGCGGCGTCGACCGTTTCGCCCTTCAGCGCAGCCACCGCATTCGACAGCGATTGCAGCGGCACTATCTTCACGTCTGACAGCTTGAAGCCATATTTGTCGGCGAGCAGCCCGAGCGAATAGTGAAAGCTGGAGCCAACCTGCGTCATCGCAATACGCTTGCCGGCCAGATCCTTCGGCGTCTTCAGTCCGGCCGCGTAAGCGTTGTTGCTGGCGAAATAGCCGGTAAGGGGATAGCTGGCCTTCTCGCGGCTCATGCCGCCGATCACCTGCAGTGTGCCCTTGCCGGCGAGATTGTAGAGACCGGCGGTAAACGCGGTAATGCCAAAATCGACGTCGCCCGAGGTGGTGGCGACCGCGATCGGCTGCGCCGCATCGAAGAACTTCAGTTCGATATCGAGGCCGGCATCGTGGAAATAGCCCTTGTCCTGCGCGATGAAGACCGGCGCGGACGACGACAACCTGGCCAAACCAATTTTGGCCTTCAGCGTCTCCTCGGCCCGCGTAGCTGTAATCGTCGTCAACGCCGACAAGCCCACTACCGCGAACCGTGCCACCCAACCCATTCGGCTTCCTCCGTCGTTTGTTTACAGGCCCTCTGGCACGGTCTGATACCGCCCTATAAAGGCGCCCCGTTGTTTCAACGTTTCCTGAAAGTTTTCGACCGGGATCTGGTTGCCCGACAGCGCCTGCGTCGCGGTCCATACGAAGAATCCGGCCTCATGGCTCATGCATCGTTGGCGGTTTCGTTCATGGTGTCCTCTATACCCTGATATCCGGCTCGGCGTAGTGCTGCAGCGTGACAGTCCCCGCCAACGCTCGACGCGCCCTCAGAATTTGCACCAACCTCACGTCCCGTTGCTCCGATATCGGGTGCACCTTCGCTCACGTCCGTAGCACTCAAAATGGGCGGCATCGCCGCTAGTTACCCGCTCCCGTTTTTTTGGTAGCAGGATTAGCTTTCGAGAAGCTGACGAGGACCAGAGGTGGCGGCGTCGGCAAGAGCTGGCTCGCTTGCGCCCCGTTGGCATACTTGCTTCACGGATATTTCCGCGGAGTCGCCGCGCGACGAAGAAACGCGCGCCCCAGCCGGACCGCTCGAGCCAGGGATCGTTGGCGTAGCCGGCTTTCCGTCCACTTCGCCTTCGTTGGTGATTTGTGTGGGCCAAAGATGCGCAGCGGCGGCAACCGCGCGCCCCTGGAGCGTATGACAGGGGGCGGAGCCCCGCGCCGCGCAAAGTGGTGTACGACCTTCAGGCGGTGGACAGCTTCGTGTCGCAAACGCATGCGGCTCTGCCTGCGTCGCTGGTCATTGCCGAGCCGACGGCAATTACCCGACTGCAGACCCGGCGCTTTCTGTTCACGCCGGATGAGGAACCTCAGGGAGTCGCGGGCGCACAGTGGGGTGATAGCCTTCCGGCGCTGGTGCAGGCAGCGGCTGCTACAGAGCTTCGAGAGTTAGGACATCGCACATGCGCTGCTGTGCGCCGACAGCGGTGTAGAGGGTGCATCGCGCCTTCTGATTACCTGCGTCACTTCGAAATTGTGCTTTGAGCACAGCCACGCGCGACGATCTCCTTGTCCGCGAAGATCGTCGACCAGAATGGCCAGGTAAAGGTTGCAAGGCTCTTTGACAAAACCGAAGCGGTTGGCCCGCTCGCACCGTCCGAGGCGGCGGCCGCGTTCAATCATGCGTTCGGTGCGTTTGCACGCGCGCTCGTGATCTAGGTTGCGAGGCCGGACTAAACACAGCTTGTCGTGAGTTTCGGATCGCTCTGGCTATTGGGAAAATCCCTAAGTTGAAGCGTGTTGCTAGCGGCTTGCAGTGAGTAAACTGCGGCAGTGCCGCGCAATGCTGACTTCCTCGCTGGTCGGAATGACAAGCACATCCACCGGGCTGCCTTCAGCTGCGACGCGCTGTTCTCCCTTTGCATTTGCTGCTGCATCGAGATGGACGCCGAGCCAGGCGAGGCGATCGCAGATGTGCTGCCTGATCTCGGCGGCGTGCTCGCCGATGCCGCCGGTGAACACCAGACCGTCGAGGCCGCCGAGCGTGCTCGCCATCATGGCGACATCAGTGGCGGCACGGAAAACGAACAGCTCAACGGCTTCGCGCGCAGCAGGCTCGCGGCTCGCCAGCAAAGCGCGCATGTCGGCCGACACCATTGAGACACCGAGCAGGCCTGAGGCTTCATACAACAAATGCTGCAACTCATCCACCGACATCCTCTCTCGCTGCAACAGATAGAGCAGTACACCCGGGTCGATCGTTCCACAGCGCGTCCCCATCACGAGGCCGTCGAGCGGTGTCAGTCCCATGGTGGTGTCGACGCTCTTGCCGTTATGCAGGGCGCAGAGACTTGCCCCGTTGCCGAGATGCGCGATCACCGTGCGCGTCTGCGTCGGAGCGAGCGCGGCAAGGCGGTCTGCGACATACTCAAAAGAGAGCCCATGAAACCCGTAGCGGCGGATGCCGCGCTCTTCAAAACGCCGGGGAATGGCAAAACGGCTCGCTGGCGGCGTCAGGCCATGATGAAAGGCGGTATCGAAGCAGGCGATTTGCGTCAGCCCGCGCTGCAGCGACCTTACCGCCCGGACTGGTGCGAGACAGCGCGGCTGATGCAGCGGCGCCAGCGGCGTCAATGCGTCCAGCGCCGCGATGGTCCGTTCGTCGAGCACGACGGGACCTGAGAATTCGGTCCCGCCATGGACGATACGATGGCCGACAGCGGCGAGCCGGTCGGCCCCCAGATAATCTTCGATCCAGGCAAAGATATCAGCAAAGAGGCCGTTGCTATCAGCTTCGACGCCGCGGCGCCGTTTCTCGAAGAGAGGCTTGCCCGACGCATCGGCCACCGCGATGCGCGGCGCTGCCTCCTGCTCGTCGAACTGGCCCTTGCACCTGAGTTCCGGCTCGGTCGGTGCGATATCGAACAGCCGAACTTGACGCTGGAAGAGCCGGCGTTGAGCACCAGGATATTGGCGGACATTGACGATCTCTTTCGTACGCACTGCCGATGCAGCGCTTCAGTCCCCTGGGCTACGCAGGGTGGTGCCAGCTGCTGCGCTGCTGGGCCAACCCCAGTCGCGAATCTCCGGCATGTCTTCGCCGTGCTCGCGCACGTAGCGCGAGTGATCGATGAGCCTGTCGCGGAATTGCTGCTTGACGTGGGCCGCGGCGATGCCGAGCCCCGGCAGCCGCTCGATCACCTCGATGGCGAGATGGAAGCGGTCGAGCTGGTTCAGCACCACCATGTCGAATGGTGTCGTCGTGGTGCCTTCTTCGGCGAAGCCGCGCACGTGCATGCCGGCGTGATTGGCGCGGTTGTAGGTCAGGCGGTGGATCAGATAGGGATAGCCGTGATAGGCAAAGATCACCGGCTTGTCCCGGGTGAACAGGCTGTCGAAATCCCGGTCGGACAGGCCGTGCGGATGCTGCTCCTTCGGCTGCAGCGTCATCAGATCGACCACATTGACGACGCGGATTTTCAGGTCCGGCATCGCCTTGCGCAGCAGATCAACGGCGGCGAGCGTCTCCAGCGTGGGGACGTCGCCGGCGCAGCCCATCACCACGTCGGGCTCGGTGTTGGACGTCTCGGTGCCGGCCCAATTCCAGATGCCGATACCGGCTTCGCAATGGGTGATCGCGTCGCGCATCGACAGCCATTGTGGTGCCGGCTGCTTGCCGGCGACGATCACGTTGATGCGGTCATAGGTGCGTAGGCAATGATCGGCGACCCAGAGCAGGGTGTTGGCGTCAGGCGGGAAGTAGATGCGGACGATATCGGCCTTCTTGTTGGTGACGAGATCGACAAAGCCGGGATCCTGGTGGCTGAATCCGTTGTGATCCTGACGCCAGACATGCGAGGTGAGGAGATAATTCAGCGACGCGATCGGCCGCCGCCAAGGCAGCGCGCGCGAGACCTTCAGCCATTTGGCGTGCTGGTTGAACATCGAATCCACGATGTGGATAAAGGCTTCATAGCAGGAGAAGAAGCCGTGGCGGCCGGTGAGCAGATAGCCCTCGAGCCACCCCTGGCAGAGATGCTCGCTCAGGACCTCCATCACGCGGCCGTCATTGGCGAGATGGACGTCGTAGGGCTCGATGCCTTCCATCCAGACCCGGTCGGTGGCCTCGAATACTGGGTCGAGCCGGTTGGATGCGGTTTCGTCCGGACCCATGATGCGGAAATTGCGCGCGTCAGCACTCAGTTTCACTGCCTCGCGCAAGAACTTGCCGAGTTCGCGCGTGGCTTCGGCGACAACCGTGCCGGGACCGGCGACCTCGACCGCATGCGCGCGGAAATCCGGTAGCTTCAGCTCGCGCTTCAAGAGGCCGCCATTGGCATGCGGGTTGGCTCCCATCCGGCGGTCGCCGGCGGGCGCCAGACTCTGCAATTCGGGTACGAGCCGCCCATTCGAATCGAAAAGTTTTTCGGGCTCGTAGCTCCTCATCCAGTGTTCGAGCAGCTTCAGGTGTTCAGGATTGCCGCGCGCATTGGCGATCGGGACCTGATGCGCGCGCCAAAATCCTTCGACCTTCAGTCCGTCGACCTCTTTCGGTCCGGTCCAGCCCTTCGGGCTTCGCAGCACGATCATCGGCCATTTTGGCCGCTGGAAGCTCGTGGTACCTTCGCGGGCGGCGTGCTGGATCGAGCGGATGACGGCGAGGGCGCGGTCGATCGCATCTGCCATCAGCCGATGCATTGCACTTGGCTCGCTGCCTTCGGCAAACAACGGCTCGTAACCGTAGCCGATGAAGAGACTGCGGACTTCCTCGTCACTCATTCGGCCGAGCACAGTGGGATTGGCGATCTTGTAGCCGTTGAGGTGCAGGATTGGCAGCACCGCGCCGTCGTGCACCGGATTGAGGAACTTGTTTGAATGCCATGACGCCGCAAGCGGACCCGTCTCCGCTTCACCGTCGCCGACCACGCACGCCACGATCAGGTCGGGGTTGTCGAGGGCGGCGCCATAGGCGTGCACCAGCGCATAGCCGAGCTCGCCGCCTTCGTGGATGGAGCCGGGCGTTTCCGGCGCCGCATGGCTCGGAATGCCGCCGGGGAAGGAGAACTGGCGGAACAGTTTTCGCAGGCCATCCACGTTGCGCGTCACCTCGGGGTAGATCTCCGTGTAGGTGCCTTCGAGATAGGTGTTGGCGACCATGCCGGGGCCGCCATGGCCGGGGCCGCAGACATAGATGATGTTGAGATCGGAGGCGCGGATCACGCGGTTGAGATGGGCATAGATGAAGTTGAGACCCGGCGTGGTGCCCCAGTGGCCGAGCAACCGCGGCTTGATATGGTGCGGCTTGAGGGGCTCCGTGAGCAGCGGATTGTCGAGCAAGTAGATCTGCCCGATCGAGAGATAGTTGGCGGCGCGCCAGTAACGGTCGAGCAGTTCCAGATCGTCGGTGTGCGGTTGTTCACCTGCGGTCGTCGTCAGCTGCATGTCGCGCTCCGAAGAAAGGTTCAGGAATGGCCTCGAACCCCGCCAATAAGTTCCAGATTAGACGACCAATATGACGGAAACAGCTTGAGCCAGCTCAAGCACGCTCGTCAATGTACCGAATTGTCCCTCGTGGTGCCACCCGGAGCGTCGTCATTGGTGGTGTGGAGCTGTCTCAGGCAAGGCGGCAGAAGGCGTTCCTCGGACATGTTTCGATCGTTTGTTGAATGCGAATTGACCTTGCTCAATGCTCCTGTGCGAACGATCGCGGATGTTGGCCGGTAGGCTCTGATCTGACGGGTGTTGCCATGGCTGACCGAGCAAAATTACCTCCTGTCGAAGAAGCAGACCCGTATTCGAAAGGCGCCGCAGGCGTCACCTGCGCGAAGTCCAACGAATGCCGTTGGTTGATGGACCGGCTGGAAGACGACGAAGTTCGCGAGGTCCTGAAGAGTGGCACGATGCTCACTCCCTCCGCATCGGGCAGATTGGAGCGATCTCCGCACGAGATGGCGTGGTGAAGAGACGCATGACTGAGGTTGGCTCTCGGCTTCCTCGCACCAGTCGAATCCCGAGACCCGCCGATCGTGTTGACAGAGTTGAAGCACTCGGAGCGGCCCTCCAAGACTGCCGAGGATGACCTTGGCGCAACGCAGGCCATGCGCAGGATACTGCAGTCGCCGAGCTATCAGGAGGCCGATCAGGACGCCCGGTTCCTGCCAAGCGGGGTGACCCGTGGCATCCATCTTCAACTCGATTTCCTCGAGACTGAGCCTTGCTTCAGGAGCGACAGGTCGCCCCATACGATCGGCGTCGCTGAGAAGGGCAAATACTACGAGATGGCACGCAGGTTCGGCCAAATCGTCGGCTGGGCAAGCGAAAGGACCAGCGGTGGCCGCAGCATGATCATGACCGGCGGGGTCCCGGAATTATGGAAGCTGCTAATAAGGGCGCGCACGATGTTGGGGCCGAGTCGATCGCACTGAATATCTCTCTTCCGAAAGAGCTGTATCCGACTGCCCGACGTGACCCCCGAGCTTTGCTTCAGGTTCCAGCATTTTTGCGATGCGCAAGCTGCATTTCCTGATGCGCGCTCGAGCGCTTGTGGCTTTTCCGGGTCGCTACAGGACTTTCTCTTGGACGAGGGCGTCATTGATCCGGAGGACCGGGCTCTCTTTTGGTTTACAGAATCGGCAGAGGAAGCCTGGCAGGGAATCCTGCTTTGGTACTAGGCGGCCGGCCGCAGCCTTCCGCCGAGGACGACACCTCACCGGTCGAAACTGTCGGCCGTCCGAAAGTCAGCCGACCTTCATGCCGAGTGTCCCGTACAATCGTCGCGAAGCAACAAGCCGGGCGGCTTTCAGGAGATATGCTCGGAATCGGTTGCAGGGGATATGCAGTGCTGACCCCCTCGGACAGATCGCCGAGCGACGATAGGGACCAGCCCGTCGGATCGAGGCCGCGTTGACGGATACGATCCAGGGGGCGGTGCTCGCTGCGCGTCTACGCCACCACATTCATCGGCCGATCTGACGTTTGGCGATCCAGACTACGAACGGGAGTTTCTCGAGATCGTCAAGGTCGCGGGCGCGATCAGACATACATATTCGAAGCGCTCTTCCGTGTCAGGAAGATGGGGGATGAAGAGGACGTCACGAAGCCCGGACCGAAGTTCGCGGATCGGAGGTTCGCCCGGGAAAAGCGACCTAAGTCGAGACGCTCTCAAGCAGCTGCTCAGTGTTCTCGATGTCAGTTCTCGATGTCAGCAGATGGAGTCGATTCCAAAACCCCGAACAAGCCGCTCACTGCGAGTTTCTCCGCTGACAGCTGGCGTCGTGCACTGCGGCGAGCCGCTTCGGGAGGATATCCCTCCCGTCACGCGCCTGAATCGGGTCATGACGAGCGACGGCGAGCACTACGTTACCGAGTCTTCTTCTTGACCTCACTCGTCGTCTTCTTCAGAATCGATACGACGTTCAATCGTATCTCTTATTCCGCGTGCGGCGACGACTATCACAAAAGCCAGCCTTTTCTTCTGCTCCTGGCTTAACGTCTTAAAGAGTGGCTCCCAAGCATCGGCGACCTTCTTGAGGTCCGCAGCACGTTGACTCAGTGAGTCGGCGCGATGTCGCATCAGCTGAATCGGATTGGGCTCGTGAAGTGTGTCCAGCGAGCTGCTGTCGCGCAGTGACGCCACCCGTTCCCACCGAGCTTGCTGGTTTTTCGCCCTGGCCCGTATGGCATCCTCCACGGCTGGCCAGTACTTTTCCTGGTCGGGTGATAGCTGCAAGGTGGACTTGATTATTGCCACACGCGTGTCCGTCAAGGCGTTCAGGTCGGCCGCGCTAGGATGCGTGGCTCCAACAGTGGAAGATGTTTCCGCGGCGTAGGCAAGCGGTGACGCTGTTAAAACAACCGCAGTTACTGCAACGGCTATTTTCTTGATCATCGAGAACTCCTGGATTGTCCGTTGGTGGAAAGCTGCACCTGGATGACGAAATGGGGCTATCCAATCACCCAAATCGGAATACGGAGCGTCGGGTCGCTTTAGCTCCAAGTTGAGCTGGGCGTTTACCTGACAGGCTGGCTCCTAACTGGCCTTGTCAACCATCCGAAAGCACCTAACGATACCTTGCGCGGATAGTATTACGAAAAACCACATCGGAGGCACCTACCAGGATTGATTGCTATCCTAAATCAGGCCCGCTCGCTGAGCGCGTTGCAAAGGCCAGCTCGGACTGCAGCGTATTGTTGGCGACTTGCTCAACGCCGAGATTAACTAGAAGTAGGTTCAGTCAATCAAATACCAACTCACCATGGCCAAGCTGCCATTGGCCAAGGATATCGCAGACTTCCAGTCGATGGCACGCAATCAAACAGGCGCTCGTCCACGGTTCACGTCTTTGCCGTCCGTAAGACTCTGGTACTCCGAATGACCGGGGGCATCCGACGCGAGGTCTAGGATCAGGCGACTACTTACTCTGGCCCCAGTGTGTAACCCGTGCTGAGACCGCTCATTAGGGCATGGCCGGCGGTTTGCGGAACAGTTAAATGGCAAAACGCATTGTGCCTACACGTCCGGATAAGAAATGTCGGACCGTTGGACATTCGAGCCGCCGATACCTTGTTAGTCGACCGTTAAGAAGCCGAATTAAGCTGAGCTGGACAGTTGAGCGTGCGCCAGAGCGAGACCAACAACAGGCGCAAAAGTTCTCTGAACCAGGCGAGGATGCGACGGAAGTTGCGGCCGACGGCTGAGAGGACGACGTTGGCGGCATCGCCGGCGCGTCCTTTGAGGTAGCACCGGCCGAGGTGTCCTTCGGCTTTGAGATGTCCGATGATAGGTTCGATGGCGGAGCGGCGGCGCAGCTCGCGCTTGATGGCGCCGAAGATGCCGCGCTTCTGGCCGGAGATGAAGACGCGGCGGGGATTTTGCGCGTCGTGGCCGCGGTAGCCCTTGTCGACATAAGCCCGCTCGATCGTGCAGCCGGTGAGTGTCTCGGCGCGGTCAATAACGTCCCGCAAGGTGTGACCGTCGTACGGATTGTCGGGCAATGACTTGGCGTGCAGCACGAACAGGCCGCCGGGAGCGCGGCGATTGTTGGTGACGATGGAGGCCTTCACCCCGAACTCGTAAGGCGCGGCCGCTTTGCCCTTGCCGATGCACTCCACCTCCGGGGCATAGAAGGAATACAGCTTCCAGCCGCGCTGGCGCTGCTGCTGCGAGCGGATCTGCGTGGCCCGGCCAAGCGGGAGGGCGAACGCCTCCTCCAGTGCCGGCTGGCCCTCGATCTTGCGGCGGATGTCGCGGATGATCCGGCCCAGCCGGCTGCGCAGGATGCGCAGCTGTCGCTGGTGCCGGTTGAACTGTTTGGCATGAGCGTAACGGCCCGCCATCATCGCCGCGGCTTTGGCCACGCGAGAACAGGATTGCCGCAGCCTGACGCCGTGCTTCCTCGCCAAGCGGTTCAGCCCCCGGATCGCGGCATGCAGCAGTTTAGCGTCGGTCGGGAAGCTGATCGCCTTCGGTTGCACTGTGGTGTCGACCGTGACCCGCTTGAGGTCCTGGCTGCGTAACGCACCGGCCTCGTGCGCCACCCGAAGACTCTCGGCCAACAACCGCTCCAGCTTGTCGCCGAGCCGCTTGCGCCAATGGCTCAGGTCCGAACGCTCGTGCGGGAAAACGTGCTGGAAAAACTCTTAGCCGGTGAAGAACTGGAAGTACGGATCGTGCACCCAGCGCTCGCACACCCCCTCATCGGACAGTCCGTAAATGTGCTTGAGCAACAACAGCCCGATCATGAAGCGGGTCTCGATCCCCGGCCTGCCGTTCTCGCTGTAGAGCGGGGCGATCTCGGCGTCGATCCATTCCCGGTCGATCTTGCCGGCAAGCAGAACCAGCTCGTGCTTCATGTTGATGATCTGGTCCAGCCGTGCCCGGAACAGATCGTTCGATCCCGTCGTCTTGTGCTTCTTCGGTCGCATCGTCCCTCCGATGCGCCACAGAAGCACGGTTCACAACGGAGAGGAATCCACAAAACGAAATTGCAAGGTTTGCGGCGCCCAAGCCTCAAATCCCTGCAATCTCAAACGACGTCAAATCCCAAAAACAGACTCCCGCTCAATCGCTTACAGGCTTGTTCACAGCCGACTTGTTAGAGGAGCGCTACGACCGCGACCGAGTGGGCGGACGCTCCCGTCGACAAGACCGCGCTCGCGGGCTGCTCGACGGAGGAACTCGGCACCACCATCATCAAGCCTGTCAGACCCGTAGACGGCACGCAGGACGCGGCGGCGGAGTGTGCTCCGATACACGACGTGATGTCCCCACCGCTGGAAAATTGCTGGAAGCCGACCCCCCTAATCTCTCGGACGAAGAGCGCAAGTTCGTCATCGGCATGAATACATTTTCACGCTTGTCGGCGGCAAGTGCAGACGTTGGAGTCGTTCACGGTCCGAACGGAAAGTACGTTAGGACTCACGCAGACGGCTTCTACAATGACAATCTCTTAGCGCTGCCGAAGTGCCCATGAAGCTGGACGCGCTGCGGATTGGATAAATTCTACGAAGCAAGGTAGCTTGTGCGTCTAGCACTTCTTCTCTCCAGATCGAAATTTCGAAAGCCGATTGCAATCTAAGAGAGATTACAAAAGTATATTCGTGTCAGGGAGCGAACTGAAGCCGGCGGCTTTCGGATATGAACTGGCTTTGGACGAAACGCACAGTTGGACGTGTTGTTGCCCCAGCTCTTCTTGAACCAAGATATCCGACACATTGTCGCCTTGGCTACGTGGAGGAGTGCTGCGATGTCTAATGAACAGGACGATTTCCTGGGCCGGATTGCAGAGATTGAGATTGACGAGTCTGCGGCGGTTTGCGTTGAGTAAGTCGATGACGAAATCACCATCGTCATCGCGAGCGTCGTTGGCGTTCATTTTCAAGTGACCGCGGATCAGGCACTTGCGTTTGTCTCGCAGCTTGGCTCTCGCCGCCGCTGATGCAGCTGAGTACAGCGCATCAACCGAGGCGTAGTGACGAACACCGCCATGTTTACTTGGGGCGAGGAAGGCTGCGATCGGTTGGCGGCATAGGTGTCAGCTGGCTCCGAAATTGCTGGATCATCGAGCACCGACAGTCAGGTCGGTGGCTCAAGGCGATGCATCCCGGAGCGCAGGAAAATGGATGGTTGGTTGGTGACAGCTGCTGTCTTCAAGGAAGACGACAACGACGAGGAATTGAGGCACGTAGTATGCGCGGTTGCCGTGGCTGACCCGGCGGAAGCGGTGAGGATGACCATAGCCGACTGCGGCGCAAGGGCCGGAACGCTAAACTGTCCGCTTCAAAAAGAGCAGTTGCAGAAGCTCGGCTTGGAGCCCGGCGAACTGATCGCGATACACGACGGCAATCATCCAATCCCCGCGCGCTCTCGGGGTCATTAGCCACATGTCTGATCTCCTTCAACCGCGTCGGGTTGACGACATGCATGTCTGAAAGTCGCGCGGGAAGTGCACCGGGATTGCGCCGCCTACCCTCCAGTCGTCTGGCACGAGCGTTGCTGAGCAGTCTATGGCTTGGTCGCTCATTGATTGACCCTCGTGCGCGCCACGCCCGTTTGAGGTGCGACGGCGTGCGGGCGGTCATCAGCAGCCGCCCGCACGCTTTTCCGTCGTGTCGGCCTCACTGTGCTCTGTCGATACCGCGCTGTTTGTCTCTACTTCTGCATAATGCCCCTCTGGCATGCGAGTTGCTGAGAGGCTTGTCAGCTTGGCTGTTTATCTTCACGCAACCCAGACAGGCCAAGCTTGGCGTAGCAAAACTCCGCGCGGGTGGTGCGTCCAGACGCCCGTGCGTCTTTTCTCGTAGCCGCATGCCGCACGGCTTTCCGCAACAGTGGTGCGCTGTGGAGATCGTTCCATGACCCGTGAAGTCTTTGGAGAACGCGATAGCGTCGCTCAAGGAGTGGTCTGAAGGGAGGGCCGAAACGAGCGTCGTACTTGCCGCGATTGCGGAGCTTATGGCGACTAGGCCGCCTCCAAGGCCGCCTCCAAAACAGAAGATCTCTTCATAAGGAATGTGCTGCAATGGACAGGCTTAAATTCATACCGGCTTTCAAGGCAGCCATTCGCTCTGCCGACCCCGAGAAGCTGGCCGAACTTCGGGAAATCATCCGCCAGCGAGGAGGCCCTGACGAGTTCGCGAAGACGAGCACAGAGCTTGTACGCAAACATCCGCTTACACTCTTTAGGTTGATCAAGATCATTTGCGACGCGGCGCATGAGGAGCATCGCTTATGAGGTCGGAAGCCGGCGAAGTGCAAGCTCGACAATCGCGCTTTGTTCGTTGAATACTTGGTCAGGGGGCTGCGAGCGATGACAGGTGGCACTGACAACATCACCCCGGACGTTGGACCGCCTTCGATCGACCTGACCGGGATTTACATGACAGCGGTTCAATTGGCCGCGCACTTCAAGATTACACCTGCAACGATCGTCCGTTGGGCAGAACAGCCCAACTTTCCCTGCGCGAGCACTTCAACCGGTGAGGCAGCTTGGCTTACGACAGACGTGCAAGAATGGAACCGCCAGCGCAAACGCGCATACCGCGCCGCGCTGCGAGCCCAAGAGAAGGTGGTCGAGGCGACCGTGGAGAGGGTTCGCCACCGCCAGCGCCTAATCGCCGCGTTTGCTCGCACATGTCCGCCGCAGGTCCAACGATCAGCTATTCCGCCGTTTGGCGCGCCTCTCTCGCGCAAGATGATCGTCCAAGCGGATGGCTCGCTTGCCCCTGCGCCCAGTGAGCAGCATGACCGACCCACGAAGCCTAAAAATAGCCGCTGATCGTACCAGATCGGCGGCCATAGAGAGACGCACGCAGTTAATCGCACGCGCCACCGTCGATCCACAGCACAGCGCCGTCCGCTTGAAATTCATGCGGACGGCGCTGGCTCTAGCCCCAGGAGGGTGTGCAAAATCCTGACTTGGACAAAGTATGGAGGAGGGGGCACGCCTTCGCCATCCGTACGATTCCGGTACTCCCCAATAAGTTAGGGGTTGGCCGTGCCGCGCGAGGTCTAGGGTCGCGGGCGACTAAGTTGCTCTGACCTCAGCATTTGTCAAGGCGATCCGCACTATGACAATGGTAATCGAGTCGTGTTGGTAATGGATGGAGCCGGCGCGGAGACCGCCCCGCATGTGGTTGGTGGCGTCTAGTTCCATGGCTACGTGTTCGGCGTTTAGGACTTTAGGCGTCGATTCAGAGATTCAGTCAGGCGTCGTTCGAAATCAGCCTTACGCTCCGCAATGGGGCGATCGAAAAAGTTGCCACGGACAACCACTCCGGGAGCCTCGTTTGTATCGATATGATCGATGTTGCAGTCCTTGAGGGTGCATCCGGTGAAGGCGAGTTGTTCGGCGCTGCTATCGAGCACGATGGTGCATTTCACGAAGGTGCAGCCATCAAAGCGGACAAAATGAACCTGGCCGCGGAAATCAAATATCTCGGCGTAAAAGGTATCATTCCAGAATACGCGTTCTTCGTGGATATCGGTCACTGGTTCGCCTTCAGCCCTCCGCACCGCTCAGCTGCCGTCCGTCGAGCCCTTCGACACGCATCGTCAAATACCTTGAACCGATCGCGAACGCTGTTGGCCAGCTTGACGTTGCCGAACTCCTCGGCAAGCGAGAGGTTCGCGACCCCTTCAAACTCTTCGGCAGTGAGATCGCGGCCGCGTTTCCTCTTCAATTCGTTGAGCATGTCTTTACGGTCGCGCCTCATTTTTCTTTCGCATCCAATCCGATCTCAACCAGCCGCCTGTCTATGGCCTTAGCCATGTCGGACTGAATACGAATGTCAAGTTTATCTAGCTCGTCAGCCATTGCTCGCGCGCATCGGTCGGCAGTGCCTAATTTGCACGTCGCTCTCTCCGGAAGATTGTCGATTCAGTGAGCGGCGCGTGAAGAGCGTTGTACTACAGGTCGATCCTGCGCCATTCCCGATCGACATCGGGAAGATCGCTCGGAGCGAATCTGGCAGTGAGGTTCCGCAATTGCGATGCCGCATGCCCGTATGCCTCCGACAAATCCATGGCGATGCGATGATCTTTTCCCGAATGCAGTTTCTGGCGCGCGAGCAAAAGCTGCTGACGAGAAAGCTCTTGGCAAGTGAACGCAAACCGTGAAATGGGATCCGGTATTTTGCGTCCTAGGAGAGCGTCCCGAGAACAAATATGGGGCGGCGCTCAGAGCTCTGCGAGTCGTCCGTCCGCGCGACTCTACTTGCGGGTAAGCCTCACACCAGGACCATCGTCGATGGATTGGCCGTCAGTCAGGAAGGTGACGCCAGCGGATTCAAGGGCGGCGCGGATGGCGGCTATCGAATGACCCGGCGCGGTCGCGTCGGTCTCAACTCCTTTCGCGGTGTTTCTGTGCACGCCAGACCTCTCCGCAAGTTCGCGAACGGTCCAGTTCAACAAACCGCGCGCTGCGCTGATGGCCAATCGCCGGAAGGGAATCAAAGGACGTGGGTCAGTACATGGTACCGGCCCATTTTCGACTTTAGGCGCGGTAGTGCCAGCCAGCATTGAGGGCAGGTCTCCAAGCTTGCATCATACACCCGCCTGGGCGCGTTTCTAGCGCTACTCGATGAGCTGGGCGACTAAGCGGAAAAGTGAGGGTGTGGTTGCGAAATGAGCTAAATCTACTAGAAGTGGTGATTGTGCGAAGCGAAAGGTTGCTATGAGCGAGCTTATTTCAGCGCAGGAATCGTTCTATTCGGACTTTGCCCTATCGCAATTGGGGCAATTCTTTTGTTTGTTGATCGCGTTCAATCGTCGGCCATCCGCAGTTCGTCTGTCACTAAATCTAGCCTTCGGCAAACCTTAGTATACGCCGACACTGCTAAGACGGCCTTGCTCCGTTCCCTTACTGGCGTTAACGCTGGCCACTAATTTGGCGTAAGGAAGTACGGTGAGCAAAGCCCGCGAATTTATCGATTTCTGGATCGAGAATAGCGTTCACGCCGTCGAGCAGTATCGAACTCTCGGCGCGTCGCAGGATGTGGCTGAACTCACGCAGCGCCTTGTACAGGCCGCCAAAGAGCAGGGTATTTCGGAAGCCGACTTGCAGGCTGAGACCGGCGATCTCTCAGAGTACATTGGAGATCAGCTCAGAGCTGCAAACACGGCCGAGCGCGAGCGGCGCAAATCCACCTAGGAGCGCGAAGTCCGTTTTTCGTGGGCTGGCTGATCAACCGCCGTTCGGTCGCCCAAACTTTCCGGCTCGACAAAGTGCCGGCGGCGCTGCTTCCCTTGGTTTCTCGTGTTTCGCCCATGTAGGTGCCCACCGCTATCCAAACGCTCTTCGATTTTTGACAGGTGGGCCAAACGGCGCAGGCGTCCCCTCCAGGCGGACGAGGCCGAGCAGCCGATAAGCCTTAGAAAGCTTTCCAAAATGGTGAGCTATAGTCGTCGAGCAAGGCAATTCGGGATCCTCGTTTATCGGGCGCGCGGAAATGGCGCCCTCGCGTTCCATGAGGCGCTTGAGCCCAGAATAAGATCATCCGTGTGGTAGCCAAGTTTGGGGGCGCTGGCCGGGATGACGGCGCTGGCGCCCGATTGCTCGACCTTCACGTTTGCGCTGGCAGGCAGCCAGAATGATTTGCGAATGCGTCTCGAGCGGCAGCCTAGCCAAAGCCTTCGCCCGGCTGAACGAACCAAATCGCGTTGCGAAATAATAGGCGCCGGGCGTATCCTCGTCCGAGTCGAGAAGATTCTGCGCCTCGATCGCAGGATCGACGACCCCAAGCGATTGCGCCGCGAAATCGCCGCCTGGGAACGCAAGCGAAATGCCGCCCGCCCACGCATCAAATGGATGTTCACGACAGACAAGGCACGCGCCAAAATGGGCCGTGCCTGGCCAGCTACTGCCAAAGAGTCATAATCACTGTGCAGAGGTACTAGCGTCCACAAGCAGCCGCCTGAAACCATAGAGGAGACCGCGGCCTTGGTGGAAGCCGAGTAGCGCTGGCTGTCGATGCGCTTGCGACAGTGTTTTGCGGAGCGCTCGCGACTGTACTCGCTCGCCATAATCCGCTTCAGGTGCTTGACGATGGCTATAAGGGGAGCAACATCGTCCCCGAGCGGTTCGCAGCAGTACACGACGCAGCACGCCAGCCTGTCGGCATGGAAACTCGTAGTGACCCGCCTTGTCGGGGTTTTGGAATCGGCCCAGCGGCTGACGTCAAGAACCAGGATGACATCGAAAACGCGCGGCGTGGCCTGCGCATCGCTGAGTAACTGTTTCTGCGCGTCTCTGCCTTTCAGCGAGTCTGCCTTTCAGCGAGAGACCGCTCTTTCCGGCATCGATGTAGGATGCGACCACTGGGTAGCCGTGCTGCACCGCATATTCGACAATTGCGGTCCGCTGGTTTTCAGTCGAGTAGATTTGACTTTCAGATGACATGCGCAGATGCAGATATTGTGCCGCGCGTGTCTGGCCATTGGGAGTTGATGCGCTCATGATGAGTGTCGATGGAAGTCGATGGAATATGGGGCCTGGCGCTGGAGATCGCTTAAACCAGACGGCGTGGTCGCGATATGGTGAGACCGTCCGCGTGCGTCCTTTTCATGTTGTCAACGTGCGGCTGTACGCCATCCTTGAGCTTCGGCCTCCGCATCACTGCAAAACTAGCGCGATTCATCGGTCGAGAACAAGCGCCGCCCTCGTCGGAATCGGCCGTTCGATGACACCAGCTCTGTCATTTGCCTTGTGCAACATCTGGCTCGACGCCTCACGTCCCTAGAGCCCGATGACAACTTCAAGCTTACGCCCTGACGCAGCGTGAGGTTCAAGCGATTTCTCCAGGACAGACCGTCCGATTATTGAGCCGGGTGGCGCCGGTGGGGTATTTGGCTTTGCTTCAGCGAAGCTCTCGTGGTCTAGAAGGAGATCGCGGATACATCGCCAGTTGCTGTCGCAGTGGGCGGCTGGAGCGTCGGGCTCTAGCAGCACACGGTCTTGAACGGCACTTGCTGCAAGGGTCACCGCTTGACACGCGGTCGTTTCGAGAGACGGCCGGTTCCGGCGGGGTGCGGTGAGCCCGCGCCAAGTTGGCTTCAACGTGACCGATTCCACCGGCGCGAGTTTTGGGAAACAGTTGTGGGCGATCAGCTATTCAGGATCCGTAGCATCCGGCGCCCGACGTCGCTGTCTGCATTCTTTCGGGAGATTTGAAGTGCCGTCTCCGCCGTCAGTTTGGTCGGTGATCCTACACCACGCGTGTCGAAATCACCGGATAAGCCAGAGTGCAACGATCGAGACCTGAAAATGTCGGAATGCGGACAAAGCGAGCACAAAGTGATGCTAATTGTCGAGTATTCGCTGGCACGAACAATGCACACCCTCGACGTGCCCTGGGGCACCCTCCCTCCCTTAGGCATGGCTACCATCGCAAGTTGAGGCCGTGGCTGGCCGGTGAGGTTAGCGGCGCGTGACATAAGGCAGGGACGGCGCCCGCTCGGCCGATACCGACGGACGTCTTGTCACGTCGCCGCTAACTTTCGACGCTGTGAACAGCGTGTTTGTGATCCGCGTCGGGTTGGCGCGTCATAGAGAGAACAGATGGATCCGGGCGGCAGGTGAAAAATGGCAAGAAAACGCGTGCTGTGGTTCTGTCTCGGTCTCTTGCTGCCCTGTCTGATTTGGCCGTCACAAGCACAACGTTCGCGCCAATGACGGCCTTGTGGGTCAAGTCAAACTGGCGATCGGGAACGGCGCGACCGCCGAACAAATTATCTCCAAGGTCTCGAAAGTCGCGTACCTGGGTCCCGAACGTTGGGCTGGCTCACGAGACTGATCGAACTGAATATGTCTTCTTTTCGTGGACCAGGCGCTGCGACAATAGATTACTCTACTCACCTTCCGTTAGGTCTCGAGTGTCGGAGACGAACGGTAGAGCAAACAGCGCATCACATGCAAGGCGAGTTGGTCTATCCCTTGATTTCCGAACCAAGCTTGCGCGCATCAATGCGCTCGGTAGACCATTCCGCGAGACTAGAGCTGTGGGCCTCTTGAGTTCACCGGCGAGGAGGACGGCCCAGGAGCGATGCGCGAGAAGGAAGCAATACCGACGTGTGCACCAACTCGCTGAATGACGTTGAGAAATGGAAGGGCGTAACGATGCAATCGAAGACAGTGGGTGACCTTCGAGGACATAAGGCAACGGTCTTTGGCATGTTTTTCGGTGTGGCGACGATCGGATTTGGCGGGCTGGGCATATCAACGAGATCGGCGTCCGCACTCAATCTTGGCTCAACCGTTTCTCTCGCATCGCAGGCCCGAGCCGTGCAAACAGGTGACGTGATCGACGTGCGCGCTGTCGTGCGCCACGGCGGCGTCGCGGTCGGTCCGCGTGGCGGCGCGGTCGCATATCGCAGCCGTGCGGCGCTGAGGCCCGGCATACGACCCGGCTGGCACGGAGCACGCACACGATCGGTGCGCCCGCTGCCGCGCCCGATTCCCGGACCGCGGCCTGGCCTGTGGGCGCGACCCGGCTGGTATGGCTGGCCGATTGGGGGAGCAGTGGCGGCCGGCGCGGCGATTGGCTTCGTCGGAGCTGCGGCTGCGGCGACATGGGCGGGTGCGCCGCCGGCGCCGGGCATGTGCTGGTACTACACCGATCCGTCCAAGACGCAGGGCTTCTGGGACTACTGCTCGCGGTAATGCCCAAAGAGGTGCATCGCCATGTCCCGGGTAGAGATCGCCTCCGCTGAGCGAGAGCGTGACGACCGCGTCCAGACCGACGACATGGTCTGGATTCCCGGCGGCACGTTCCGCATGGGCTCCGACCATCACTATCCCGAGGAGGCGCCGGCGCATCGGGCGTCGGTCGATGGCTTCTGGATCGACCGCACGCCGGTGACCAACGCTCAATTCCGCGAATTCGTGCGGGAGACCGGGCACATCACGGTCGCCGAGCGACCGCCCGATCCTGCGCAATATCCGGGGGCGCTGCCGCATATGCTCTACGCCGGCTCGCTGGTGTTTCAGCCGCCGCGCCGCGTCACCACCCTGCGCGACTGGAGCCAATGGTGGACCTTGATGAAGGGCGCGAACTGGCGCCGCCCCTACGGCCCGCGCAGCAACATCAACGTGCTCGGCAGCCATCCGGTGGTCCACGTCGCCTATGCGGATGCGCTCGCCTACGCCAAATGGGCCGGCAAGGAACTTCCGACCGAAGCGGAGTGGGAGTTCGCGGCGCGCGGCGGGCTCGAGGCCGAGGAGTTCGCCTGGGGCAACGCCTTGACGCCCGGCGGCAAGCACATGGCCAACACATGGCAGGGCAATTTCCCGATTCAGAACCTCTGCGAGGACGGCTTCGACCGGACCTCGCCGGTGACCGCATTTCCGCCCAATGGCTACGGCGTCCACGACATGATCGGCAATGTCTGGGAGTGGACCGCCGACTGGTGGTCCGCCCGTCATGAGGCCGACGCCGCGAAGCTCTGCTGCATCCCGCAGAATCCGCGCGGCGGCCGCGAGGAGGCGAGCTACGATCCCGCCCAGCCCGCCATCAAGATCCCGCGCAAGGTCCTCAAGGGCGGCTCGCATCTCTGCGCGCCGAATTACTGCCGCCGCTATCGCCCCGCGGCTCGGCAAGCCGAGCCGATCGATACGTCAACCAGTCACCTCGGCTTTCGCTGCGTGGTGCGGTCGCCCGTCCCTTCTCAACCACCGCAAACGCCGTCTGAAAAGTAGAGGGAGTGTTGAATGAGTAGCGACAACGACAAGACCGTCGAAACGGAGCAGGTGATCAACCGCAGGAATGTGCTGCTCGGAACCACGTCGATCGTCGCTGCGGCGGCGTTGACGTCGGAAGCCCTGGCGCAGGCGCAGAAGGCGGCGCCTGCGGCAAGCCCGGCTGCGACATCGTCCGACCGGAAGCCGAACATCCTCGTGATCTTCGGCGACGACATCGGCCAGACCAATCTGAGCTGCTATTCGTTCGGCGTGGTCGGCTACAAGACGCCGAACATCGATCGCATCGCCAAGGAAGGCATGATGTTCACCGACTATTACGCCGAGAACAGCTGCACGGCGGGACGCTCGACCTTCATCACCGGGCAAAGTTGCAAGCGAACCGGCCTTTCCAAGGTCGGCGTTCCCGGCGCGACAGTCGGCTTGCAGGATCGCGACGTGACCATTGCGCAAGCACTGAAGCCACTCGGCTACGCCACCGGCCAGTTCGGCAAGAACCATCTCGGCGACCGGGATGAATATCTGCCGACCAAGCACGGCTTCGACGAATTCTTCGGCAATCTCTATCACCTCAACGCCGAGGAAGAGCCTGAGATGCCGACGTTCCCGAAGAACGATCCGCTGTTTACCCAGCACCCGCGCGGCGTGTTGAAGTGCAGCGCCGACGGCAAAATCGAAGATACCGGTCCGTTGACCAAGAAGCGGATGGAGACGATCGACGACGAGACATCCGACGCCTGCGTCGATTTCATCCAGCGCCAGACGAAGGCGAACCGGCCATTCTTCTGCTGGATGAATTTCACGCGCATGCACCTGTTCACGCATGTGCGGCCATCGATGGTCGGCCAAAGCGGAATGCCTGGCAACAACTATGCCGATGGCATGATCGAGCATGACGGCGACGTCGGAAAAATCCTCAAGGCGGTGGATGACCTCGGTATCGCCGACAATACCATCGTCATTTATACGACCGACAACGGGCCGAACCGCTTCACGTGGCCGGATGCGGCAACGTCGCCGTTCCGCAACGAAAAGGATTCGAACTTCGAAGGCGCGTTTCGCGTGCCGGCGGTGATTCGCTGGCCCGGCCGCATCAAGCCGGGCGAAGTCTCGACCGAGATGTTCTCGGGGCTCGACTGGTTTCCGACATTGTTGGCCGCCGTCGGCGACACTGACATCAAGGACCGGCTGCTCAAGGGCGCCTCGATCGGTGGCAAGACCTTCAAGGTCCATCTCGACGGCTATAACCAGCTGCCTTTTCTCACGGGACAACAGCCGAAGAGTGCGCGGAACGAGTTTGCTTACTTCAACGACGACGGCGTGCTTGTCGCTTATCGCCTCGGCGACTGGAAGGCGGTCTTTGTCGAAATGAAGCACCGGGGCGGCTTTGCCGTCTGGCAAGAGCCTTTCGTCGCGCTGCGGGTGCCCAAGCTGTATCATCTGCGCATGGATCCGTTCGAGCGAGCCGATATCGTCTCCGACCAGTACTTCGACTGGCTGGTTCGAAACGACTTCATCGCGTTCCAGTTGACGACCCATGCCGCGGTCTTCCTGCAAACGTTCATCGAGTATCCGCCGAGCCAGGAGCAGGCGAGCTTCTCGATCGACCAGATCGCGCGTGATGTCGAAGCGAAGATCAAGGCCAACGCGGCCAAAGGTTCCGGCAAGTAAGCGGCGCTGGTTCGTGGTTCATGCGATCTGTATGACAAGACGGGTAGGCGTCAGCAAAGCAATGACGCCTCCCGTACCGACAAGCGGGGACCCATGGCCGATCCAGGCACCATTACATTGCGGGCTTCGCCGATGAACGAGATCAGTGCAGTTTCGTCGGCTCGCGATGCTGTGCTCGATCTCAAGGCGCGCATCGGCAAATCGGTGCTCGGGCAGGACCATCTGGTCGAGAGCATGGTGATCGGGTTGCTGGCCAACGGCAACCTTCTGATCGAAAGCCTGCCGGGACTAGCCAAGACACGCGCGGTGAAGACGCTGGCGAAGAATCTCGCCGCGGACCTGTCGCGCGTGCAGTTCACGCCGGACCTGCTGCCGTCGGACGTGACCGGCGCGGAGATCTACCTGCAGACCGAGAAGGGCGGCCAGTTCCAGTTCCAGAAGGGGCCGATCTTCGCCAACCTCGTGCTCGCGGACGAAATCAACCGCGCGCCGGCCAAGGTGCAGTCGGCGCTGCTGGAAGCGATGGAGGAACGTCAGGTCACCGTTGCCGGCAAGACCTACAAGATGCCTGACCTGTTCATGGTGCTCGCCACCGAGAATCCGATCGAGCAGGAAGGCACCTATCCGCTTCCCGAGGCGCAGCTCGACCGCTTCCTGATGCATGTCGTGATCACCTATCCCGACGAGGCGACGGAAGGCGAGATCATCAAGCTCAATCGCGCCGAGAATGCGCAGAGACCGGAAGCCGGCGCCATCGAGCCGCCGCCGGTGCCGCAGCAGGCCATCCTCGACGCGCGCGGCGAGATCGACGGCATCTTCGTCTCCGACCTCGCACAGAAATATATCGTCGACCTGATCTATGCGACGCGGTTTCCCGGCCGCTACGGCGAACCCCTGAGCAAATGGATCCAGATCGGCGCCAGCCCGCGCGGCAGCCTTGCCATCGACCGCTGCGCGCGGGCGCGCGCATGGCTCGACGGGCAGGACTTCGTCACGCCCGACCACATCCGCGCCGTCATCCACGACTGTCTGCGGCATCGGCTGATCCTGAGCTACGAGGCGGCATCGCAGGGCATTAGCCCTGATCAGGTGATCGACAAGATCATCGAACTTGTCGCTGCAGCGTGAGGGCCGTGATGACGGAGACATCAGCCAAAATGCCCGGTGTCTATGTCGGTCTCGACGATCTGATCGCGCTTGAATATCGCGGCCGCAAGGTTTCATTTCTGCCGCGTCAGCCGGTGCACAGCCTGTTGTCGGGCCGGTTTGCCTCGCGCATGCGCGGACGCGGGCTGAACTTCGAGGAGATCAGGGACTATCGCCCCGGCGACGACGTCAGGGAGATCGACTGGAAGGTGACCGCGCGGTTGCAGAAGCCGCATGTGCGGGTCTTCAATGAGGAGCGCGACCGCCAGGCCCTGCTGGTGGTCGATCAGCGGTTGTCGATGTTCTTCGGCAGCCGGCGCGCCATGAAGTCGGTGACCGCCGCGGAGGCCGCCGCGATCGGCGCCTGGCGTGTGCTCGGCGTCGGCGACCGGATCGGCGCGATCGTGTTCAATGACGGCGATGTCGTCGAGCTGGCGGCGCGGCGCAGTCGCGCGACGGTGCTGCAGATATTGTCCAGCATCGTCGCACAAAACCAGACGCTCGGCGTCGGCCGAGGCATCGTCACGGCGCCGGAGAAGCTCAACCAGGCGCTCGAACGCGCCGTGCGGCGCGCGACGCATGACGCTACCGTGATCATCATCAGTGACTTCGACGGCGCCGATGACGCGACGCGCCGGATGATCGGGGTGATGAACCGGCACAATAACGTGGTCGCCGTGCTGGTCCACGATCCCCTGCAGAGCGATTTGCCGGCCTCGAGCCGGATGACCGTCACCGATGGCGAGCTGCAGATTCAGCTCGTAGTCGGCCGCGACAGCGTCCGCCGGAGTATCGCGCAGGCATCTCAGGAGCGGCTGCAAGGCGTCTTCGCGTGGACGCGCGAGCTCGGCGTGCCGGTGCTGCCGCTGAGCACAGCAGAGGAAACCGCGCCGCAACTCCGGCGTCTGCTGGGTGGGCTGTCGGCTCGGCACCGACGCGGTGGTGGTCATGGCAAGGCGGAGGCGGCCCTTGGCTGAAACCCGACCAATCATCGCGGATCCAGTGGCGGGCCTGATCGATATTCCGCTGCCTCAACCGGTGAGCCTGCTTCCCGCGACCTGGGCGTCGCGGATCGTGATCGTGTTGCTTGCTGCCGGCATCTTGGTCGCGGCGTGGCGCGTGCTGCGGCATCTCCGTGCCAACCGCTATCGTCGTGCAGCGCTCGCGGAGCTCGACCGGTTGGTGCAAATGCCCAGCGCGGTACAGAAGGGAATGGCCGCGAGCCTTGCTCTGCTGGTACGGCGCACGGCGCTCGACGCCTTTCCGCGCGAAACCATCGCGCCCCTTGCCGGCGCGCGCTGGCTCGCGTTCCTCGATCGCAGCTATGGCGGCGATGAATTCTCGCAAGGCGCGGGCCGGCTGGTCGCAACCGCACCTTACGGGCGAACGACGGCGGATGCCGGCGAGCTCCGATCGCTGCAGGATCTGGTGCGGCGCTGGATCAGGGGGCACCATGTTTGAGTTCGCATGGCCCTGGATACTCGCGATCCTGCCGCTGCCGATCCTGGTGTGGTGGTTGTTGCCGCCGTATCGCGCACGGCAGGCCTCGGTGATGGTTCCATTCTTCGACCGCCTTGCGGCGGCAACCGGCCAGACGCCGCAACGCGGCGCCGTCGTGCTGCAGCGGCGGCGAATCCAGATGGTAACGGCTGCCGTGATCTGGGTGCTTGTCGTCGCAGCGCTGGCGCGGCCGCAATGGGTCGGCGATCCCGTCACGCGTGAAGTATCCGCGCGGGATCTCATGCTCGCGGTGGACATCTCCGGATCGATGGACCAGCCCGATTTCCGCACGAGCGATGGCGCGATGTTGACGCGGCTCGCCGGCGTCAAGCGCGTGATCACCGATTTCATCGCGCGGCGGCACGGCGACCGCGTTGCGCTGGTGCTGTTCGGCACCAAGGCCTATGTCCAGGCCGTTGACGCAGGATCTGCAGACCGCGACCACATTGCTAGCGCAGACCGAGGTCGGCATGGCCGGCCAGCAGACCGCGATCGGCGACACCATCGGGCTTGCGATCAAGATCTTCCAGGCCAGCAAGGCACGGGAGAAGCTTCTGGTCCTGCTCACCGACGGCAATGATACCGCGAGCCGCGTCCCTCCGGAGCATGCCGCCGACATCGCGCGCCAGAACGGCCTCGTGATCGACACGATCGGCGTCGGCGATCCGGCCGCGACCGGCGAGAACCGCGTCGATCTCGGCGTCCTGCGGTCGGTCGCCGAGACGACGGGCGGCCATTTCTACCGTGCCGAGGACGGTGCGCAGTTGCAGGCGATCTACGCGGACATCGACCGTCTCGCGCCGGCCAAGCTCGATACGCTGTCATGGCGGCCGAAGCAGCCGCTGTTCCAGTGGCCGCTCGGCGCCGCCGTGGTGCTGTCGCTGCTGCTGTGGCTCGGCCTGTCGCTGGAAAGCGGGCTGGGACGAAGGGGAGCGATCGGCCATGCATGACGCGGCCGCGATTCCCTTCCATCTGCTGCGGCCGCTGTGGCTGCTCGCGCTGATTCCCGTCGCTGCCGTCTTCGCATGGGTGCGGTGGCGGCAGAGCCCGCAGGCGCAATGGGGCGGGGTGATCGCGCCGCATCTGCTCAACCATCTCATCGTGCAGCCGGGGGCGGGACGCGGCGTCAGCCCGCTTTATCTGGTCGCCGCCGCGCTGTCGCTTGGCATCGTCGCGTTGTCGGGCCCGACCTGGCGGCGTGAGCTGCCGCCCTTCGTCGAGGATGAGGCGCCGTTGATGATTGCGCTGTCGCTCGACAACTCGATGGGCGAAACCGACGTTGCGCCGACGCGGCTCGAACGCGCTAAGCAGAAGATCAGGGATCTGCTCGCTGCACGCGCCGGCGCGCGAACCGGGCTGATCGCTTACGCAGGCACCGCGCATCTGGTGATGCCGCTGACCGACGATCGTGCGGTCATCGAACCGTTCCTCGCGTCGCTCGCACCCGGCCTGATGCCGTCAGCCGGGAAGAACGCGGCCGCGGCCGTGACGCTCGCCGCGGAGGCGCTCTCGACCGACACGGTCCCGGGGACGATCCTGCTGGTCTCCGACGATCCCGCTGACGAGGCGGGCGCGGTTCGTCAGGCCGCCGGCCGGAACGGCCTGGTCAAGCTTAGCGTCACGCCGAAGCACAAGGGCGCGGGGCTTGCCCTCCATCCGGACGTCGTCCAGGTCAGTATCGACGATGCCGATATTGCGGCGCTCGAACGCCGGATCGAAACCTCCTATCAGGCGGCAGAAAGCGTCAAGTTCGGCACGCAATGGCGCGACGAGGGTTTTTGGCTGCTGCTGCCGATTGCACTGCTCAGCCTGCTCTGGTTCCGGCGCGGCACGACGGTGGCATGGGTTGTCGCCTTCGTCGTGCTGTCGCACCTGTCGTGCGCCAAGGCGGAGGAGCCGCGCGGCTTTGCCGGTCTGTGGCTGACGCCGGACCAGCAGGGCCGAATCGCGTTCGATCGCGGCGACTATGCGACCGCGGCCAAACACTTCACCGATCCGATGTGGAGGGGCATCGCCGCCTATCGTGCCTTCGACTTCATTGCCGCCGCCGAGCAATTCGCGCGCGTCGATACGCTCGAAGGACATTTCGCGCTGGGCAACGCCCAGGCGCAGAACCACGCCTATGAGAAGGCGATCGCCGCCTATGATGAAGTCCTGAAGGCCGCGCCTGGCCACGTCGCCGCGAAGACCAATCGCGCCATCGTGCTGGCGGCGCTCAAGGCGCAGGAGGAGAAGCGAAAGAAGCAGGAGCAGGACGACAGCGCGCCGCCGGACGAGAAGGCAGACGAGATGCGCGTCGACCCGACTCAGAAGGGTGGCAAGAAGATCCTGGTGACACCGGCAGATCTGACCACGCCCGGCGCTGCCGAAGCCTGGATGCGTCAGGTCCAGACCACCCCGGCCGATTTCCTCAAAATGAAATTTGCGATCCAGGATACGGCGCAACCCGCGGGAGCGAAGCCATGAGGCACCAGCTCGCGATCGCAGCCTTGATGCTCGGCCTGCTCGTGCCCTGCGCGACGCTCGCCCAGCAAAGCACGCCGGCGCCGATCTTGCGGGTGACGCTCGATCCGTCGCGCGTCGTGGTGGGGCAGGCGGCCACGCTGCGGATCGAGGTGCTGGCGCCGAACTACATGACGGCGCCGCCCGAACTGCCGGACTTCCAGGTCCGCAATGCCGTGACCCGGCAGTTGCGCAGCGCCAATGAGAGCGAGGAGCGCGACGGCCTGACCTATGCCGGTGTCCGGTTCGAATATGCGATCCACGCGCAGGAGCCGGGCAGCTACGCGATCTCTGGTCAAGCCATCACCATCAAATACGCAGCCGAGCCGCCGGCGACACGCGAGGCCACGCTTGCGCTGCCGCGGATCGCATTTGAAGCGTTCATTCCGGACGCGGCATCCGACTTGCAGCCATTCCTGGCGGCGCGCAACCTGTCGATCGCGCAGACCGTCAGCCGTTCGTCGGATCAGCTCAAGGCCGGGGACGCCGTGACGCGAACCGTCACCATCAAGGCAGAGGGCATCCCGGCGATGCTGTTGCCGCCGGTGAGACTCGCGCCGCTCGACGGGCTCAAGCTCTATCCCGCGCAGCCATCCCTCCAGGACAAGACCGAAGGGCGGCCCGAGGTGCTGACATCCGCGCGCGTCGACAGCGCGGTCTACATGCTCGAGAAGGCCGGCGAATATGTGCTGCCGCCAGTCGACCTGCGTTGGTGGAACATCGACGCGCAAAGGATCGATATCGCGCATGTCGATGCGGTGACGCTGCATGTCGAGGTGAATCCAGCAGCAGGTGCATCGCCGGTCGATACGCCCCGCGTGGGCGGCTCGTGCGGTGCCTTGCTCGATGTCATTGTCGATCACTGGCAGGCGACCGCGCTCGTGCTGCTGGCGCTCGCCGGGCTCGGCTGGCTGATGCCGCTGATGGTGCGGGCGATCGTGGCCCGTCATCGCCGGCATCGCGCGGCCTATCTGCGATCGGAGACTTTCGCGTTCGGGGTGCTGCTGCGCGCCGCGCGCAAGGGCGACGCCAGGGCCGTCTACTTCGCGCTGCTCGACTGGCTCCAGCGGTTCGAACCGGTCGCGCCGCAGCACACGGTCGAGGCCTTCAAGGCCGCCGCCCATGATGCTGCGCTCAATGACGAGATTGGTGCGGTCGAGCGCGCGCTGTTTTCGCCGTCCCCCGGCGCGGCAGGCTGGTCACCCGGTCAGTTGCTGCGCCGTGTCGGTGGCGCCCGGCGCCGCATCCGGCGCGAAACGGCGCGCGCCGCAAGCTATCGGGCGACAGGACAACTCAACCCCGTTGAGAATCGCGCGTCGCTCAACCGGCAGAGGAGGCCTGCGCGATGAGCCACGATGCAGGCATCCTTGCCGTCTCGAAGCGAACGCTTCTGATCGCGTTGCTCGCGCTGCCGCTCAGCACACTCGTGCCGGCCCGCGCGTTGAGCCAGACCGACCCGCTGCGATCCTGGAACGACGGCGCCGCGAAAACGGCGATCGTCGATTTCGTCGCGCGCGTCACGACGCAGGGCGGGCGGGATTTCGTTCCACCGGCCGAGCGGATCGCCACCTTCGACAATGACGGCACGCTGTGGACCGAGCAGCCGTACTATTTCCAGCTCGCTTTCGCGCTCGATCAGGTCAAGGCGATGGCGCCGGAACACCCGGACTGGAAGACGCGGCAACCGTTCAGGGCGCTTCTGGAAGGCGATAGCAAGGCGCTGGCCGCTACCGGCGAGAAGGGCCTGCTTCAGATTATGGCGGCGACGCATGCCGGCATGACCACCGAGGCATTCGCAGCCTCCGTGCGTGACTGGCTCGCCACCGCAAGGCATCCGCGGTTCAACCGCTCTTACGACAGCCTTGTTTACCAGCCGATGCTTGAGCTGCTGGCCTATCTCAGGGCCAACGGCTTCAAGACCTTCGTCGTGTCCGGCGGCGGCGTCGAGTTCATGCGACCGTGGATGGAGCGGGTTTACGGCATCCCGCCGGAGCAGGTGGTCGGCTCGTCGGGCGTCGTGAAATTCCAGATCGGTGCCGACGGCAAACCTGACCTGATGAAGGAGGCCAGGGTCGAGTTCATCGATGACGGTCCGGGCAAGCCGGTTGGGATCAACCGCTTCATCGGCCGCCGCCCGATCTTCGCATTCGGAAACTCCGATGGCGATCTGCAGATGCTGCAATGGACCGTGGCGCGGCCGGGCGCGCGCTTCGCCGGCATCGTGCACCACACCGATGCTGTCCGCGAATACGCCTACGATCGGCAATTCAGAATCGGCAAGCTCGACAAGGCGCTGGATGCGGCCGCGGCAGGCGGCTGGACCGTGGTCGACATGAAGCAAGACTGGAAGGAGGTCTTTCCACCCTTGACCACGGCCTGTGCCGCGAAGGAGGCGAAGCCATGACCGGCTACGACATCTTCGCCTGGATCGTGGTCGCCAGCGCGATCGGCGTGTTCTGCATCGCGGGCTGGCTGCCCGGGCATGTCGCGAAGACGCGCAACTACACGGTTCGGCTCTACCGGCCCACTGAGGCGCAAGGTAGGAGATGCGAAATGAAAGCGCTCATCTTTGAAGGTCCTGGCAAAAAGGCTCTCGCGCAGCGACCGAAACCGGCCATCCTGGAGTCCGGAGACGCCATCGTGCGGATCGTGAAGACCACGATCTGCGGCACCGATCTGCGCATCCTCAAGGGCGATGTGGCGACCTGTCAGGCGGGCCGAATCCTGGGCCATGAGGGCGTGGGCGTTGTCGACGAGATCGGCCGTGGTGTGACCGCGTTCAAGCCGGGTGACCGCGTCCTCATCTCCTGCATATCATCCTGCGGCAAATGCGACTTCTGCCGGAGAGGCATGTACTCGCAGTGTCGTACCGGCGGGTGGATCCTCGGCAATAGGATCGACGGCACGCAGGCGGAATATGTCCGGACGCCGCATGCCGATACCAGTCTCCACCATTTGCCAGAAGGTGTCGACGAAGAAGCTCTCGTCATGCTCAGTGACATCCTTCCCACTGGATTCGAGTGCGGCGTGCTCAACGGCAAGATCTCGCCCGGTTCCACCGTCGCTATCGTCGGTGCCGGCCCCGTCGGCCTGGCTGCGCTGCTGACTGCACAATTCTACTCGCCTGCCGAGATCATCATGATCGATCTCGACGACAAGCGCCTCGCTATTGCACGCCAGTTCGGCGCAACGCAGACGGTCAACAGCGCCGACGGCAAAGCAGCCGAGAAGATCCGCGCGCTGACGCGTGGAGAGGGGGTGGATGCTGCCGTCGAGGCCGTCGGCATGCCGGCGACCTTCGAAATCTGCGCCGACATCGTCTCGCCGGGCGGCGTCGTGGCAAACGCTGGCGTGCACGGCGTTAAGGTCGATCTGCATCTGGAAAGGTTCTGGTCCCAGAACATATCGATCACCACGCGCCTGGTGGACACCGTCTCGACGCCCATGCTGCTGAAGACGGTCGTCTCCAAACGTATCGAACCGAAGCGGCTGATCACACACCGCTTCAAGCTCGACGACATCATGGACGCCTACGATACGTTCTCGCGTGCGGCGGAAACCGGGGCTCTGAAGGTAATCGTCGAAACATAAGAACAGCGAGGAAGACAGTTGTGTCGGCCGGCGGAATAGAGGTCCCGGAACAACCCAGGCAAGAAGGTGTCTAACATTGCAATGAGCGCGTCGAAGAGCGCGTCAGTTAAGGCGATGCAAGGGGCCGTGGATGCTCCAGGCGGGAATGCCGGGCGCGGCGTCGAACAATTGCACGGCGGCCAGTGACAGAAAGTTAGCGACGGAAGGAGACCAGCCATGAAACGGAATTGGACGGGTCAATCACTCATCTTGGGGGCGGCTCTGTCGCTGGGTTTTGCATCGGACGTGCGAGCCGATGCCGGAGGACTGAGCTTCTGGCTGCCGGGGACGTTCGGCAGCCTTGCGGCCGCGCCCGCCGTTCCGGGCTGGTCGTACGCATCGATCTATCTTCACCTCGACGCGAGCGGTGCCCGAGGTGCCAATTTCGTACTCCCCGGCGGCGGTCGAGGCGCGGTTGCTGTCGGGCTCACCGACCATGCGGATGCGCTGATTCAAGGCGTCACCGATACATCGGCGCTGCCTGTGCTTGGTGGCCAGGCCGCATTAACCATCCTGGGAGTTCCGGGAAACGTCGGCGTCGGCATTGGTGGAACGGTCACCGGACCTTTGGGGAATATGGTTTCCGGAGTGCGCACGGACAACCGTACGAGTGTGGCGGACGTCTTCTATCAGGGCACCCTGAAGTGGAGTCAGGGCGTGCATAACGAGATGGTCTACATCACGGGCAACATCCCGAGCGGCACCTATGATGTAAACCGGCTGGCGAATTTGAGCTTCGGCTTCGCCGCGTTCGATGCCGGCGGCGGCTACACCTACTTCGATCCCAAGGCAGGAAACGAGTTCTCCGTCGTCGCGGGCCTGACCTACAGCCTTCCCAATCCCGACCTTCAGTATCAAAACGGCATTGACTTTCATCTCGACTGGGCGGCGTCGAAATTCCTGACCCAGACGTTCCAGGTCGGCG
The DNA here is from genome assembly GCF_054056795.1 of Bradyrhizobium sp. USDA 3315. NCBI lineage: Bacteria > Pseudomonadati > Pseudomonadota > Alphaproteobacteria > Hyphomicrobiales > Nitrobacteraceae > Bradyrhizobium > Bradyrhizobium sp. USDA 3315. Next base: position 5,149,714 of record NZ_JBSRYP010000001.1, read on the forward strand.
TTGCGGGCTACTACTTCCAACAAATCACGGATGATCGGGGTGTGGGTGCGGTTCTCGGCGGCTTCCGAGGCGTGACCGTCGGGATCGGCCCTCAAGTCGGATTTCTCATCCCCAATCTCTTCGAGGGCTATCAAGGTTACCTGAATCTCAGGGCCTATACAGATCTCGAGACCGAGAACCGGCCGAAGGGCTGGAGCAGCTGGGTGGCTTTCCAGATCTCACCTCAGGCGCCGAAGCCGCCAGCTGCGAAGCCGCTGACGCGCAAATACTGAGAAGAGCGAGCGGGAGCTGTGCGATATCCGAGAAGCGTGTGGGAGATTGACGATGTCAGAGAGCCCGGCCGGCTTCGCCAAGACGTCTTCGCCTGCCGCGAGGACGCCTGCGTTGCAGATCGTGTACGACACCGCCCCGATCGGCCTTGCTGTACTTTTCCCCGACTGCCGCTACCTTCCAGCGCCTGACCGACATCTGCGGTATCTCGGTCGACGGGCATCTCGGATCCGTTCGCGATTGCGTCCCGGGTCTAGCCGATGCGGTGGAAAAGTATCGTTTGCTCGATCATCGCGACGGGCGAACCGGTGGCGGGGATCGAGGTCGCAAGCCAGCGCAAGGATCGAGCCGAAGACCGCTGCTGGGTCACCTGCTGGCATCCGCTGCGCGATCCGAACGGAGAGATCATCGGCGTCAACCTCGCGGCGGGAGGCCGCCGAGGCGATGGAGGCCTTGATCCAGATCTCATTCGGCGTGCGTTGCGCGCTCGTCCGGCGATCTGCGCGACACTTTCGGCAAGGCCGAAAGCCCCGACCTCCAAGGCTGCAAGCTCCCTCATCCGGTGGCGGCCTTTCACGACCGCGCGACGGGGGAGAAGCTGGAGCGCTTCGCCGTGCTGGTTCAGCGAGGCACGTCAAGGCTCGCAGGCGTCAGGATGCGTCTCTACGAATCCGGCGCGGTCAAGACCTCGGCGGAGACGATCGAAGCGAGCCGCAAGCGCATCCATGCTGCGGTTGCCGGCCTCGGCAATCCACACCCCGCGCTGCGCACCTGGCTCCCACTGATCAACAGTCTCGCCGGTCTCATCTATGAGCCGCCTCCCTTGCCGGAGAGCTCGGCCTTACTGCAGCCGAACGGGCCGTGGCGCGACGCAGCGAGCGATCTCGCCAAAGAATTCGCCCGCGATCTCGCGGCACTCGCTCCGCCGTCGCAGCCGCCCTTGCTTCCCTCTGGATTGCCGCAATGCCTGTACGATCCCGGGCGGCGTATCGTGCTCTATCCCGATCTCGACGGCAAGGCCGGCGAGGTGCTGCCACTGGTTGCGGCATTCATCGGTGCGAAGAATTTGGACGAGGAGCAATCCCTCGAGACGCTGGCCGCCAATCTGCGCGCGCCGGCTGCGGCCGGCAGCGCGCTGCGCGCAAGAGCCGAGCCGGCGCCGGTTTCGGTCGACGGTCTTTTCATTCGAACTGTCGGAATTTCAAACGCTGTCCAGTCACACGCAGCCCTCGGCCATCAGACCGGCCACGATCATTTGCACATCACCGGCGCCCATCCCAGCAAGATTCACGCGACCCGACTCCGCGACATAGATGCCGTGGTTCGCTCTCAGGGCGAGAGCTTTCGCCTTTGTGATGTTGAGGTTCGAGAATAGGCCTCGTTGATGGCGGATAAAATCGAGCGAGAGGTGACCTCCGGCGAGTGCTGCCCGATTAGCATTTACTCGGTTACACATCTCTATGAGCTCCGCCTGCCAGATACTCACCAAATCCGCACGTTCGAGAACCAACCTGACAACGGCTGCGCCGTGATCCGGGGGCATCGACCAGTTGACGCGCGCCAGAGCTGCCATATTGCTCGCAATCTTGCTCACATCGGATGGAGTACGCGCCAAAGTGTACAGCGCTCCGACGCGCTCGCGATAAAGCCCAAAATTCTTGTCGCAGGAATATGCAATCATAGCCTCATCAACCGCGTTCAATATCAACCGAGTAGCGGCCGCATCTTTCTCTAGCCCCTCACCCAAACCCTGATAAGCGAGGTCGATGAAGGGGACCAATCCTCGTGCCGAGAGGATTCGCGCAATCTCGTTCCACTGCTCGATGGAGAAGTCCAGGCCAGTCGGGTTGTGACAGCACCCGTGCAGGAGGACGATATCACCGCTCTCTGCTTCCGTAAGTGCCTGGCGCGCGCCTTCGAAATTGACCGCCTGGTGCGCCAAATCGACGAAGCGATAATCTTTTAGCGCGACGCGCGCGGAGGAGAAGATCGGCCCATGATTGGACCAGCTCGGCGTCCCAATCCATACCTTGGCATTTGTGCTTGCTGCATTGATCAGTTCGGCACCTAATCGCAGCGCTCCGCTTCCGCCGGGGGTCTGAATGCCGATCAGACGATCGTTGAAGCCATTTCCCTCTCCGAAAATGATCGGCTTTAAGAGGTCGACGAAATCCGGATCTCCTTCTGGTCCCAGATATCTCTTGCTGTCTTGAGATTCGAGGAGGATGCGCTCGGCCTGCTTCACCGCCTTCATAACGGGTGTATTGCCGGACGCGTCGCGATAAACGCCGATGCCCAAGTCGACTTTGGAACCTCGTCCATCGGACTGAAACTCCTTAATCATCGAGAGGAGGCTATCGGCTGGCTGTAGGCGAAGCTTATCGAACATATTGTCTCCGGGTTGCGCGAGTGTCGCGGGAACATGACCGACTTTCCCGACATTTTGACATGATGCTTCTTGGTGGATCGAAGGGCGCCGGAAATGTCCACTCAAAGGAAAGTCAACTTCCTGGTTCTCTAGGCCGTCGCAATCAACCCAGCTGATCGCTACTTCGTTAGTATCACCGGCTTGAGCAAGACCGGTTCTAGTCATTCCAAACGCGCTCGCCGCATCGAGATTGAGCTTGGCGGCTGTTATACGATCTGCTCTCATTGGCCATGCGCGCTGTCTCTTCGCGCTACTCCGCTGTTGCAGAAGAGTGCCTAGCTCGCCGAAGATGTTGAAGGTATTCCAAATGGCTGGGCAATGTGCGGAGTAACTCGCCCGTGCGATCACGCACTTCTTGAAATGCCGCGAGGGCAGCGCTTACGTTAGAGTGCCGCAGGATAGGCAGACTGCGGACAGGCCGATAGTTCAACCCAAGGAGCATCACAGAATAGGAGTAGAATTCGAAGCCGTGGTAGGAGGTATTGATACTCCTTTCATTCGGAAGCCGTTTTTTCCAAAGCTCAAGACGTTGGTCCATTGACGGAGGGACAAAGAGTCTCTTTGTCTCCTGCCAAAACGGCGTGTCGACCCTGTCAGACGCGCGATAATGAAGGACAAGAAAGTCGCGTACCCCCTCGATGCATTCGGCCATGATCCTATTGTATTCGGCCACGACATCCGGGTCCGTCGTGGCGCCCGAATAATTACGAAGCAGCTCTTCAATGCCGAGCTGAATGAAGAAAATCCCGGTCGACTCTAGTGGCTCCACGAAACCGGAAGACAAGCCGATTGCGACGCAGTTCTTGACCCAAGAATTGCGACAACGGCCGATTCGCATCTTGATGTGATGCGCGCTGCAATCTCTTGCGCGCAGACCAATATGTGCGCGAAGCGCAGATTCAGCTTGTTCGGAAGAGATGAACCGACTGCAATAGACGTAACCGGTTCCGACGCGGTTATAGAGAGGAATGTTCCAGACCCAACCGGACGATAGCGCGGTGGCTGTGGTAAAAGGCTCGATGTCCGATCGGTCGGCTGGGTAGGGGACCTGCAGCGCTACCGCGCGGTCGTTCAGTAAGACGTCTTGGAATGAAACGAACGGTTCCTTGAGCGCCTGGTTAATGAGGAGGCCGCGAAAGCCGGAGCAATCTATATAAAGCGATCCCTTCACTGGCCCATTTCTGCGCGTCCTAAGACAATCGATCGAACCATCCGTCGAGAGAAGCACGTCGTCGACATCGTCTTCGATGCAGCGAACGCCAAGCGCCGTCGCATAATTCTTGAGAAAGCTCGCGAGCAGACTGGCTTCAAAATGATACCCATAAGGGTACTGCAACCGGTGATTAGATAGGAACGTGTTTGGTTGGGTCTTGCGAGCAGAATTGAACGTGCCGTTGACATTGTGATCGAAGATGTCACCGTTCAGATATCTTGGGGACCTGTTGTTCTCGCACAGAGAGGGGGTACTAAAGCAGGCGGAATCGAATGCCGTCTCGTTAGGCTCTAGGTGCAACCACCATTCGCCAAGATTGTTTCCGTCTACGACGTCATAGCGTTGAAACGGATGATAGAAATGGCCGCCGCCAGTGGTCCAGTTGGCGAATTTGATCGCGAGCTTATAGGTAGCATTACATTGTGGCATCCATTCTGATTCATCCAGGCCAAGATAATCAAAAAATAGCTTGATTGTGCTGAAGCTGGCTTCACCAACCCCAATCGTACCAACATTGGCAGACTCGATAAGCGCGATATCGACACCTCTCAAGGCCTTTTTGAGATAGGCGGCAGTCATCCACCCTGCCGACCCGCCGCCCAAGATGACAATAGAGTCACTGCTCATTCATGGCTTCCTGTTTCGGTCATCAACGCTCGCTGCTTGTCGGAGGCATCCAACGGGGTGGAGAGTTCTAGGTCCGATCGAGGAGAGCATCGCTCGGCACGCTCACGTCGTGGATCGCGGATTTCATCGCTTGTGAGATAGGATCTGATCCGCCTTAAAGACGATAGCTCAAACCAACGTCTGAAAGCGTAGATTGCGTTCACAACGACAGCTGAACCGGAACTCGTAAACGTCCGCTTGCGCAATGAAGGCGCGTTGGCGCTATTGCAACCGTCGCCCGTGATTGCATCACAACCTCCTTTCGAAAGGGAGCTGCCTGGGCCCAACCTCCTTCAACTGCTTTGGGAGCTTCGATCTGAGACCATTCGAAGCGGAACTGGCGCGCACCGAGCGCAATGACACACCACTATATCTAAGCGAATGGTGTGGAGAGCGCCGAAACGGCTCTGCTTTTCGCTGATAGCGGGATTCGGGCGGCGTGAGACTAAGAGCTGAGACATTCGCGATCGTTGGACAGCTTTTACGTGGTCGGGGGACCGTCCCCGCCTTCCGAATAGTGTACAATCTAACGCTGCGTGCGATTCAAGCCCCTTCGAGAGCTCGTCGATTGACCCTGTCCAACTCTTGCTCATGGCTCCCAACCAGGGGCAACACGGCCGAGTCGCGAGAAGATTGAGTTTGCTTAGAACGCCTGCCGAGGCCTGAAGTAACAGTCCTGGTGGCCCGGTTGAAGCGGCCAGCCAAAGCTGGTTATTCATCCTGCGATGACAGTCCTTCATCAGTGCCAGCATAAAGCTATCTTGACAGTTGCCGACGCTTTCGAGCAAATGGCAACTTCCCAAATGGCAACAGCGGCGTCGATGATCAGGTCCGCACTCGTTCAACGTATCGCCGACAGCTGCCCGCATCTTTATCAGAGCGTGGTCAACAATATTGTGAGCGCAATCCTCGATGAGATCGTTGAGGGGCTCGCGCGCGGTGACCGGGTTGAGTTGCGGGGCTTCGGAGTATTTTCGGTCAGCGATCGACAGGCGCGCACGGGCCGCAATCCAAGAACGGGCAAGTACGTGCAAATCGAGCAAAAGCGCTTTCCGGTCTTCAAGGCCAGCAGGGCAGTGCATGAGCGCCTTAACCGTGACGTGGATTAGAAAGCGATCATCCCGCGGACTGAGGTTGTCTAAGAGAGGACAGCCTGACCGATTACGGAGCGATGCTGTAACCGCAACGGTCCCGCGGGACGCTGCTGGGATGCCATTGGAACAGAGCAGACCAGCCGCAGCATCTTGGGCGCGCGAGCGCTCGACAGGACCGGCCACGAGGTTGGCGATGCTGGTGACTACTAGGCGACCCGCTTCGATCGGTTGCCCAACAACTCAAGGTGTGCGGGCGTTGGTTGTGCGGTTTCGGTATCAGCCCATTTCAGTAGCGACAGTTCGGCCGAGAAGCCTGGCCCAAAGGCGCCTAAGATGGCGTATGATCCCGGCGCTTGCTCCTCGTGCGCCAGCACGTGTTCCAGAACGAATAGCACAGTGGCGCTGGACATATTTCCATGAAGTCGAAGCGTCTCATAGCTGGAAAAGAAGTTCTCGGAGGACCTCCCAAGGCCCCGCTCACAAACCTCCAACACTTTTCTCCCGCCGGGATGAAAGATAAAGCTCTTCACCTGGCTAGGAAGGATGCCATCATCCGCCAGCAACGATCGCATTGCACGTGGCATCAATTCGCTGATCATTGATGGAATGCGCTCGGAGACCACGACTTCAAATCCGGAGTCGCCAAAATGCCAGCCCATTAGAGAAGTCGAGTCCGGGTGAAGCAAACTCGTACTTCTCACGATATCCAGTTTGCCAAAGCCGCTTTCAGCTGGTCCGATTAATAGCGCGGCAGCGCCATCTCCAAAGAGGCTTGAGGCGACAACGTTCTTTGGGGTGAGATCATTCGGCTGGAATGTAAGGGAAGTCAACTCCACGGCAACGAGGAGAATGCGTTCGTTGGTTGCTCGGCAAAGGGCTCCTGCTAAGCTGACTCCCGATGCTCCCCCAGCGCATCCCAGGCCAAAAATCGGCGTCCGTCCCACATCTGCACGTAATCCGACCTTCAAGATCAGGTCCACGTCGAGACTACCGTCACATTCGTTGGTTCGTTGGATGGGTCTCCAAAATCGATTTTCAGGGCAGTACAGCTTGTCGGCGCATGGCGTTATTTTTTGCGTTGGTTCATTACTACGTGGCCCTGTTTTCGGGACCTGGCGCATACAGTGGAATGATCTGCCGACAAAAACTCGTGGCTATGGTCCGAATACAATCGGTTTCCGCGATTGTTTACACTGCCCCCAATTGGCATGGTCGTTGATTGCATCTATTTCAGCTTTGTAACGATGGCGACCGTCGGCTACGGCGACATATATCCGCACTCGATACCGGCAAAGATTGCGACCGTCTCAGAAATACTTTCCGCGTTTATCTTGATTGTCGTGATATTGGCGCGAGTCATTAGCCGTCCAGAGCTCAAACGTGATGAACTTTCTGCTCCTCAATCCCCTCGTTAGCCAAACCAAGGATGAGGTAGACGAGTGCGTCGACGGCGTCATCGCGCTTTTCACTGCCAAAGCCGAGTAGCTGTGTGATGAGCTGCTCGCATTCTCTGCGCGGAAACTTGACCACGCCCATCTTGATGTATCGCGCGCACTACGCGGAGCCGCGCGCGCTTGTCTTGCTGGTTCGCAAGTGGACCCAGTGCTCCGCAGGAAAGTCATAGAATGCCAGCAGATGCCCGCAATCCTTGGTCAGGCAATCGATCGCGCGCATATTTCGTGCCGTATTTCCCGGCGAAGGCTTCGAGTCCGAGCTCTGCGGCAGCTCGGCCCGGCGCCATGCAGATGTCCTGCAACGCCTTCTTCATGCCGCTCTGCACTGAGCTCGAACCTTGTTGAGCACGTTGACGGGCTTGTGCTGCGAGCCGCGTGCTGGGGAAGACTTCGTCCATCGCCTTCCAGAAGCCCAAGCTTCCATCGGAATTTCCCAAAGGCACGCCGTCCTGGATCAGGCAGATCGCCATTCCCGTGATCGCCACCGCGGCCATTCTGGGCGTCACCGCTTACGGGGCGCAGCAGATTCTCGCGATCCACGATAGCTGCCGGGATATACATCTCTCTCGCCCGGCGAACCGCCGCAGCTCGCTCCTTACAACACTGGCTGGATGGAGGGCGGCGCCACCTGGGATGCCGTCGCGCACGACCGAGACCTATCGCAAACAATACCCGGCGTGGAATATCGACTAGGTTCCCGGTCGAGAATATTCCCAGAAGGACTGGCTTGGCCATGCCCGCTACCGGTTCAAATTGACTTTTAGCGCCACTCCCAAAGGGATGGGTATCTTTGCCTGATCGCCGAGGGGCCGGCTTCGACCCGGCCTCTCTTTCTCTACCCGCTTTCTTCGTCGGACCATCACGGATGTCGGCCGGTTGAGAATTCCTTCGATTGGCGACGGCGGTTCGCTAACGGCAGAATGGTTGTGCTGCGGCGAACGCCGTGCCCGTGCGCTATGCTCGGCCGACAAGTACAATACAACCGAGAGGATCAGATGGGGTGATCCGTGATATGCATGATTGAGAAATAATTCTCCGGGTGGTGCTGAACGTCGCTAGCTCTCACATTTGAGAGCGTGATTGAATTGCCCTCTCCAAGATCGACGACCGAGCTATTGGAACCTGCCGCCTCGATGTGACTGGCAAGATCGGCAAGCGTATGAATACCCGTGTGATTGATCCCGTCCTCGATGTGCAACCTATCCCCCGCCGTGAAATCCTTCACGAAATCCTTGCCGTTCCCGCTCGTGAACACGAAGTTGTCGTTGCCCTGATTGCCGAACAGGACGTCGTTGCCCTGACCGCCGTACAGAAAATCGTCGCCCGCACCACCAGAGATCGTGTCGTTTCCCTGATTGCCCTCCAGCTCATCGTCGCCCGCGCCACCGGAAATCAAGTCGTTCCCGCCCAGACCTTGGATAAAGTCCCTATCAGGCGTCCCAACGACGTGATCGTTGGAGTTCGTGCCGCGGAATACAGCCATATTTTCTTCTCCTGTGTGAGCGGTCACAGAAGTGATCGCGCTCTCGTTGACAGTGATACATATCGGACCTGACGGAAGCCTGACTTGCACACGCCGCGCAGGGGGTCGGAAAGTTTGGACCGTAACGCCAGCTGGCGTTACCGCGCGCCTTCGATAGATCGACGAGCGCGCTAACCGGAACGACCGGTTCGCGTATTGGATGATCGATGCGGCGCGTAGGGCCGGGTATCGTGGCGTTGGCATGAGCACGCACTTGAACGCCGGGAATTCTGCGTGCACATGCCGACGCGGGAATTTTAGAGCTGAGAGTCTCAGCGGGCCCAAGCCATCTTTAATGAGCTTCGAGGGGAACTACAGATCGTTCGCTCCGTTGGAACAATCGGGCATTCGAATGAGGAGTCACCAATGCGTGTGTCTCTGGTGTTTGCCGCGCTGGCGTTTGGGATTGCGGGGGACGTAATTGTTATTCCGGCGAGCGCTCGGGACTTTCCATGGTGCGTGCAGGGGAGAGGCGTCGGATATCCCGGCGATTGCATGTACCAGACGCGTGCACAGTGCCTCGCGTCCGGGCGAAACGTGACGTGCGGGCTCAACCCACGCGCGGCATTTGGCGAGCAGCGGCGGCAACACAGAGATCGACATCGCTAGTGCATGTCGGAAGGGCGCCCCCCAAAAAAGTCAGAGTACCGCGTGTTCAGATATCGGGCAGCGCAACGACTATGATCGTGCGACGAATGCCCATTTTTGGTCGGATAAGCCCTGAGGTGCGACCAGTAAGTCATTGATTTTTCGTAATCAGTCGCTGTCTCTTAATCAGCGGGTCCCAGGTTCGAGCCCTGGTGCGCCCACCATGATCCTCAAGGACTTAGCGGGAAAAACCGTTTGAAACGGCCGAACTCAAACGGTTTTTCAAACGGTGATTTTTAGGATCGTCCCGGCCATCTACTCCCGAAAATGTGATCGGCAGGACAACCGGCATTCTGAGAGGCCGGTTCATTGGGCTCGCAGGCCATTCGGCTGGGCGCCAAAAAATGCGGTCTCAACCCATTCGTCCAGGTCAAGTCCAGCTTCCCAGATGTCGGATCGCACAGCGTATCGCAGAGCTGATACGTTACGAATGGGAACGTCGCTCTCTTCTGCATCCTCAACAAACGAGAGCGTTTGACCTGTCGGAATCGCAGCCCCTGGCAAGAGCCTGCAATAGTCAGAGACGATTTCAGCTGTCCACTCGACTTCGTGAACATCGCCCGGGAAGGGGCGATCGAGATCGACCTCGAAGCTCCGTTGGGTACCCTCAAACTCTATTATGCCCGACACGTGGACCTGTTCGGAGAGCACATGCGTGACCAAAAACCCTGTACCGAAACGGCCAGTCGTCTCCATAGACATGAAGTCCTTGCTTGACCCACCGGTAAGGAGGGCGGCAAATTCATCCATGGTGAAGGGCGCAGCGTCGTGCTCGAAGCGGAGAACACCATCCGTCAGGTCGAAGCAGAGGCTAATGTTATCGCGTCCTGCGCGGACGCTGGCATCGTGGGCGTTCTGAATCAATTCGAACGGCCATCGCCGGGAAGAGGTGTCGGGATCGCTCCGGGCGGCATCGACCTTCGTTCGGATGCGCAAGGCAATTGCTTCGCGGACCTTCTCGTCGACGGTAGCCTTGAGCCTCTCCACGAGCTCCCGACCGACGTCGGCAAATTCATTCATAGTTTCCCCCGCCACCCTGCCGGTCCAAAAAGCTGCTTCAAGGACGTCTCAAGCGAATATCGATCTAATCGTGCCTACCGCGAATGCCAATTGTGCGGGGCGTGCCTCCCTATCGATCAGCTTGCGAGCGACCGGGTTGCGCCTCAGTCTTCTTTCGGAAACTGGAGCTTGAATAACTTCTTTAGGACCAGCTCGACTGTCCGGCGATAGTCGATTACCTGCTCATCTGTGATCCCGACGGTCGCTCTTTCATGAATTAGTTTATTGCGGAGATTATAATAGTAGGACACCTTCTGAAGTAATGTCTGCGAAAGGCTTACGTGTGCTTTCACTTCATTTATGACGACGTGACGTGACTTGAATATGGTTGCGATCCGTGCGTCATTATATTGATGAGGGGGAAACAAGTCGGTCCGGCTGACAATAAACTCCTTTAGCGCGATCTCGAAGTTGCTATCCAAGAGAACGAGCGAGATGCGGTTCTTTGTCGACAGCTTTTGCTTACCAATGACTTCGAGCACACCCATGGCTTCAACAATGCCAAGTGTCCATGGAGCATTATCAATTATCTTTTTATTCCGCTCTTTCAGATCGGTCGTGAGAGCCGGGCTTCGTGTCCGCGGGATATCAGGAAGTGCGATCTTTTTCCCCGTCTCGATCTGAGTGGGATCGATGACGTGTTTGGTTCCGGTCTTGTGAGCGAACACCTCTTCGTCCCAATCGTTCTTCCAGCGACGAGACAACTTGGTAAAATACTTCACAAGTTGGATGATGACCGGCCGCACCTGCGCAAACGACGGCCGACTTGCATTGATGTCGCTTTTACTACTATTCCACGGCATGAGCTCGGGTAAGCCCTGAAGCCTGACAATGACGCGGCAGAGCGAGGCGTCGGGGTGAGGTACTCCGGCTTCGCTGGTGATGAGGTAGCCCACGTCGCGGGTGCGAAGCTCCTTCACGATAAGCCGGTTATTGCAATAGACGTATACGCCGTAGTTCTCAGAGTCGGGGTCGCGATCGAGAATCAGTCCGCCTTCGATGTGAACCACGAGTGCCCCTGTCACCGTAGGGTGAATTTCGAAGGTTCCTTCCTGCGGCTCGAAACCGGGCGGGTAGGCCCACTTGTCGAATGAGATTGGTTCGACGGCTTTGCCGTTCAATTTGATCTCGCAATTGTTGCGGATGAACCAATCATAGGTTTCGCCAAGGCTCGTACGAATTAATTCGACATCATCGGCATTGAAGGATTGGCGAAGCTTGGACACGTCTACAATAGTAGTGCCGGGCGTAAGGTCCGGGATCTCGTAGACTGGAAGCGTCCATACATTCGATTCTAACAGCCATTCGCTTGTAAGGTCGATTTGTAGGCTCTTCTCCTTTTTGAAACGCGTCCTGACTTCGACTCGCTCGCCTAGCGCGACTGCTGCGCGTTTTCCTCCAACGCCAAATATGCCGATGACTTCAACGTCCGCGGGATTGCCCGTGGCACCAGGCGAGATGAGCAGGCGGGTGTCCTTCTGTTGTACGCCGCCAGCATCGTCCCGTACGGATAGCACCTGCCGGTCGGGATCCAGCAGGATGTCGATATGCAGCTTGGAGGTCGTGCCGCCTCGGGTCCAAAAATCAATCGCGTTATCGACCAGCTCGAAGATGCCGATTTTCAAATTGTAGTCGCTGATTAGCGACAGGAAAGATCGCTTTTCTGGAGTGCCATCAATGACCTCCAACTCAGTTTTGTGCGTTACCACCGGAAGGCCCCCGCCTGCGGCCTCTAAGTTCGTGGCATTTTCGGCCAACCACAACCCCTAATTGGGGAAGCCCCTCCGTGTCCATGAGTCCGACGTTGCGGTGCACGCACCATACTACGCGCATATGCAAAGCCCGATTGTTGCCGTGGTGTTCGCCACCGCGCAGCGTCAAACCGAGCAGCCGGAATAGGGAAGGCGCGGTGTTGACTTCTACAACACCGATAAGGTAAAGTTCTTGTTTTGTTCTAGATCGAGGAAGCAATTTTGCGCGCGAGGAATCCGATGGCTCGGATCGCTACCAATGGACGTATGTGTCGTCGACAGCAATCTGTGGGTGGCACTGTTGCCATAAATATTAACTCATCCGCAGCAATTTGAATCGCCATCGAAAGGCGATGGGGCAGGGAGCCGGAGGTTCGCAAGGTGACGCAGGTTGGGGCAACCATTTCTGAATGGGCGTTTGGCGTTTGCTGCCGTATCGCGCGGCGCGTTGAGGGGGCCGCCCTTGCATAGCAATGACATTCTCGCGTTGGCGCGCAAGGCAGGTCCAGGGGCCGCACCGACCTTTGTCGATGTCTTCGCGGGTTGCGGAGGCCTAACGCTTGGGCTCATGCGCGCGGGTTGGCGCGGGGTCTTTGCCGTCGAGAAGGATGCGTTCGCCTTTGCCACGCTGGAGGCAAATTTTCTCCAGCCAGCCTCTGCCTACCAGTTCGACTGGCCCAGCTGGCTCCCGCGGCACGCGTCGGACATCCGCGTCCTGTTAGAAGCGCACGCGGCTGAATTGATGAAGCTTCGCGGGACCATTGACCTTTTGGCCGGGGGACCTCCCTGCCAGGGCTTTTCGTCCGCCGGGCGCCGGAAGCCGCATGATCCGCGAAACCAACTCTTTCGCGACTACGTTGCTCTCGTGGAAGTGGTGCAGCCGCGAATGATCCTCCTGGAAAATGTTGAGGGCATCACGTATCCCTTTGGGGACGAAGCAGCAGCGGCCAAACATGGCGGCCGGGGGGCGCCTCGTGGCGAGTCCTACGCCCAGGCAATCGAGAGGGCGCTCGCCGATCGCTACCACGTCTTCACGTCGATCATCCGCTGCTCTGAGCACGGGGTTCCCCAAAGCCGCCCACGCTTCATATTGGCTGGGTACTCAAAGGATTGTTTTGAGAAGGCGCATATTCCTTCGCCGTTCGAGCTGCTCGACACCAGCAAGGAAGCGCTTCTCGCGCAAAAGGGACTGAAGTGCCTTACCACCGCCAGGCAGGCGCTTTCTGACCTGGAAATCAGCCGAAATGGGCTGATTGACGGGGATGGATCGCCTCGGTTCAAGTCCATCGGGTACAAGGGACCACTATCAAACTATCAAAAAGCGATGCGCGATGGCCATTCGGGGGTTCCCTCCGATACGCGCTTGGCGCGCCATCGACCGGATATTGCTCGGCGGTTTGCGCGCATTATTGCCGCAATGAAAAAGCGTAACCGGCTCGGGATCCAGCTCAATGCCGAGCAAAGAAAGGAATTCGGCGTTGGGAAATCCACGCTGCGCGTGCTCAACCCGGATACACCCGCGCCGACGATAACCAGCTTGCCGGATGACCTACTTCACTACGCCGAGCCGCGGACGCTTACCGTGAGGGAAAATGCGAGGCTGCAGACATTTCCTGACTGGTTCGTCTTCAAGGGGAAATACACGACGGGCGGCGATCGGCGAGCCCGGGAGGTGCCGAGGTTCACACAGGTAGCCAACGCGGTCCCGCCGCTGCTTGCCGAGCTATTTGGAGCAGTGCTAAAGGCCACCCTCGTATCATCCAGGTTGAAGTCCTGCCCTCCGAGGAGCGAGGCGGCCTAGCGTGGCGTACTGTACCAATCCCGTTGTCGACTACCTGCTGAGACATTCCTACGGCCAAGGCGGCACCGTCGCGGTCCCGACGCTGGACGAAGCCGCGCAGCCAACCTCTTTGCCTGGGATCAAGGGCAAGTTCCCAGCTGGCGTTCAAGACGTGCTCGATCGGCTCGTTGACGTCTACGCGGATTGGCGCCCCTCGGCGGATAGCACGCCGCTCGAGTGGTGCTTCTTGGTCGGGGGCCCCGGGAACGGAAAATCCGAGGCACTCCGCGCGCTCGCAGGCGCGCTCCAGGTCGCCTTGCCTGTCCGGCAGGAAGGACAGCCGGTGCCACGGACCGTTCCGCCGACCTGGCCGAGCCAGGGCGCGGCCGTCGTTCCGGGGCTTCAGATTGCCTTCGTTAATGATGCTTCCGTTCCCAGGCTGGACGCGTTCGGCGACCGCCGCGTTGGCTCGTTGTTTCTCGACATTCGCGACGGCATCCAGAAGCTGCTCGGCGCCGACGCCGCGCTCGTGATGTTCGCAAATGTCAATCGCGGCATCCTCGTCGAGGAGTGCCGAGCCCCCGAGGTCGCCTGCGCTACCGGTTCGCCAGCGCGCGCCGCGGCCGAGGTCATTCGATGGCTGGCCGATCCGCGCGGCCCAGCGAGCCCGACGCGGGAATACGTGCGGGCCACCGTTCCGGTTAGCCCGGCATCTCCTTTCTATGGACAGCTCGCGGTTGGCGTAAAGGAGCACGGTGCCAGCCACGACATCATCGTTCACGCGGTCTTTCTCGACGCGCTGTCGTTGCTCGAGCCCACGCCCGGGCCGAGCGCGCGATCTATCGATTTTGCCAAGTCGCCGGCAACGCCTGCCCGCTACGAGCCGCTGGGCGGCTTGTCGGACGATGTCTCAACCCGTGCCAGCACGATCGCCGGCGACCTCGTGCAAACGGTGGCAAGCGAGGTGCAATGGAAGGACGGTGGTTGCTGGTCCCCTGGCTCCGCGTCCCCTTGCGAGGCGTACGAATATTGTCCCTTTGCGCAAAACGCGCGCTGGCTTCGCGAGGCTCGCCTGGGCGACCGCTTTCTCGATACGCTCCGAGCAGCAGAGCTCGCCGGGGGGCGGCGACTGACTTACCGCGACTTGCTCGGCCATCTCGGGCTCGCGGTTGTCGGGACACCAGAACCCAGCTGGCTCACCGACGAGAATCCGTGCAGCTGGGTCGAGCGCAAGGTGCGCGAGGCCAGCAGTGGAAACTCGCAAAGCGTTGCCGAGCTCGCGAGCCATCGCATCTACACGAACCTCTTCCCGGTTACCGACACGGCGGCGTGGCCCAGGCGGAAGCTCCTAGCGGAGCCGCGCGCGTACCGAGTGGTCGCATCCACGATGCGCGGCGTTCACGACGCCCCGCGCGTGCGGGCCTTTGAGCAGGCGTTTAACCTCATTGACCCGGCGCGGGACGTGGACCCCTGGGACGGGATGCGCGCCAAGATTCTAGACATCGTGGAAGCCATGGATGTCGCACCGCCTGCTACCGAGATCGCGCGCCTCCCGGGCTGGATCGAGGAGGCAAGCTCCAAGATCGAGGAACAGCTCGACGCAGTGGTCCCCGGAGAAATCGCCAAGGAGCTGGGCGAGGGCGCGGAAGCTGTTGCACGGGCCCAGCTGGTACGAAAGTGGCGGGCCGTCTTGTTGCTGCGCCAAACCGGGCTTGCACTCGGCTGGCTGCCACACAAGGCCGTTATCCAGGGCTGGCTTCGCGAGCAGCAAGCCGCGCTCGGCAACAGGGCGGGCGGCTCCTTGCGCACGGGGCTGAACAATCTCGTTCTACCGGGGAGGAACGAGCTCAACCTCGCACCCTTCCGTCCCCGCACGATGGATCTCGGGAGCACCTTGCCTGCGAGCTGCGTCGTGGTCTCGCTTCTCGAGCGAGATATCCGCCTCGAGCTAGTAGCCGATGGCGACACGCTCTCGGCGGAGCTGCGTCTTACGAGCATCGGCGGCATGCAGAGGGTGGTTGCGCGGCTACCAATCGATCTCAGGGTCGCTCGCGAAGCACTGCTCAATGTTGACGACTCCTCGGGCTCTTTCACGGAAATTGGCGAGGCCGCCTTCGCCAGGATCGAGCGCGCGCGCGCGGCGCTCGTGAGTGAACAATATCTCGGGAGCGCAAGGCTGTTGTTCTCTGACGCGTCAGGGCGGCCTTGGGAGCTCGTCTCGCAAGCATCCGGGCCGGCGCCATTTCGCGTCCAGCCGGGAGCCACGCGATGACGGGAAGCTGGTTGACAAGGCCCGGCGGCCTCCTTCCCTTGCCGCGGCCGGAGTACGCCAAGCAGACGGAGGTTCTGCTTACAGACCTACTATGGAGGTCTTGTGGGTCAAGCCTGGGTGGGGACACCGGCTACTTCGAGGATCTTGCGAGGCTTCGATCGACGACCGAGCCTTACGACATTCGTCGTCTTGTTGCGCTTAAGGCCCATGGCGGATCGCCGAAGGCGTTCGAGACTTATCCGTTAGCGCTTGGCACTCCCTTGGCCGGCTTGGTCGACAGGGTGCCGGCCACGCTCAGCCCCATGGCGATCATTCTTAATTCTATCTTCGCGCCGCGAGCCCGCGGCGACAAGTCGTTGGCATGCGCGCCCATTACTCCCGACGTGGTCGTGTTGCAGACGCTCCATGGCATGGTCAATAAGGATAGTCCCGCGAACCAGGCCCGCGCCATCGAGATGGTAGGATGGCTTGGTGGGTCGGCAGGCGAGGGGCACGTCGCCTCAACCTTCCTGAACGCCCTGGCCGCAGAGGAGCCGGCGGATCCGTTGAACCAGGTCACCTCGCGCGCCTTGCGCGCAATGGCCTCCCATGTTTGGCGCGAGCTGGGGAACGGCGCCCCGAACTGGCGAGAATGGCCTGTCATAGGCCCGGTCGCGCCGGTCGCCTCGCCCCAACACCCCCTGGCATCTGCGCGCTTCACGCCTTTTCGCTGGTTCTGGACCAAGTGGGTCAACCTCTGCGACCCAGCAAACGGTTGGCGATCTGCGCTACCCGCCCGGCGGTTCACAGACTGGGCACTATGCCTTCTAAGGACCGGGCTGGCGTTCACGTACATGTGGGAAGCGGAATTCTTCCGCCTCTTGCACAAGGCCATCATCCATTCGAGGGACAATTCCAGCGAAGCGCCCCTGTCCATCCTTGCCATCCAGCGCTTGCTGCAAGAGGGGGCTCGCCTCGCATCGATCGAGCCTGCGGAGGTACCGCCGTCAGAGAAGAACGCCTGGCCCGCGCTCGAGATGCTGCTGATGCAAGGCTACAAGGCGCGCCTCGCGATCGAGGATGCGCAGCCGCCAGATCTCGATCTTGCGACAATCGGGACACGCGATTTACCCGCTCGGCTTGAAGCGTGGATCACAGATTTCGCCCGGCTCGGGGCCTCGGCTCTCCCGGCGCGGCTAGAGCCGGACGATGACGCGGCCAAGAACACGCGCGAATTCGTCCGTTACCTGTTGATCCCCAGAGTCTCGGACGACGATACGGTGGATCAGGCTGACTTTTACTACCTCGCCCGTAGCAAGCAGCGGAATTCCTGGTTCGAGCCTGGCCCTGAGTGGTTGGTCGTGGCTTGCAGCCTTCTCGCTGGCCGGCCAGGTGGTCAATGCACCCTGGGAGGACTTGTCGACGACCTTGCTGCTCTCGGAATTCACAACGATCGAGCCGTCTTGGTGAGGTTGCTCGAGGAGGCCGGCCTCAGCACCGATAGTCCTGATGCAGACAACGCGCTAGTGATCAAGTCGGCGTTTTAGAAAAAGACCCGCGGAAGGTTCGATAGCATGGGACTTCTCGGACGAGCTATTGCTGCTCACCTGTCAGCGCTCAAGGGCTTGTACTCGGTCGAGCTTCCGCTTGCCCTGGAGCAGGAAATGTATGACCTCGTTGCCACTTGCAACTCGGTCGTGATCGCCCGCGCGGTGCTGGTCGGCGAACGGGCGACCGTGCCAAGCGGTGTCGTCCAGGTGAGCTGGCCCGACGTCCTCGGATGGAGGACAACCGAGGACAGGGTATTTGCTTGGAGGCGAAGCGAGCGCGATCCTGATACCTCGTTCCGCGACGTCGTGCGCCCCTTCATCTCGGCGCGGTTTCCCGGGACGGGCGGGGGAGAATGCTCCACGGAGTTGCTCGCCGAGCTATGCGTCAAGGAGCTGTGGCGAAGCCTTGCGCTTCCCCAGGGTGGGCCGGCATTCAGGGCCTTTGCCGAGACCGCCGCGTGGCTCGCGGATCTCCTGGTAGAGGCATTCGAGGGAGCCGGGAGCACTGCGACCGAGCACTGGAGCGACCGGTTTCTCGAACACTGGGCCTCGACCTGGTCCGACCTTGAGGATGGATTGCGGCGGTTCGGCTCGGCACCCGTAGAAAGACACGCCTGGGAGCTGCTTCGCTTGGCCGGGATTCCCGTCCCGGCCCGCGAGAACGATACCGACAACCCGTTCCTGGGTAGCCCCATGAAGCGGCTCGAGGCAATCCCCTTGAAGCTCGCGGCTTGGTGGCAGCAGTTCGTCGACGAATTCGTCATCCCGCGAGGCGGGATGGAGACACTGCTGACCGCGCTCGACATACAAGTGCCGGGTGTCCAAAAGCCCACTCCGTGGCGAGGCCTCGACTGGCCGGCTGCGCTGTCCATAGAGCCCGGAAGTCCCGGTCCCGTCGTCGGCCGAAGGGTGTTCGCCGCGGCATCGTCTCCAAGCGTGCTGGCGACGACGCCACCCGGGTTTCCGATGGCGCCCGTGCCATCTTGGTGGGGGGTTAACACGCAGCAGCTGCAGCGAGCTCGGGAAGCACTGCAACAGGCACGCGGCATCGAAACGAATCCGCCCTGCACGTCGCTGGTCGCAATCCCGGGCAGGGACGCCACGCTCATCCTCCAGACGCGAAATGGGGGTGGTGACTATCGCAAGGTCGGCCAAGAAGCAGCGGATTGTAGTTGCATTGACAGGCCTGTCACTGCGCTTCAGGGAGCCTTGGACATCGCTCGTGGTGTCACCCACGCTCCCTGGAAGCGGCCCAGCAGGCGCCACGATCGTCGATCCAGATTCCGTGGAGATATCGTTGTCCGGCGGAGGTCTAAAGGCGGAAAAACGCAACGTTCGTTCCGTGCCCGCCGCGCAGCTCGAGGTCGAGTTCGATCTGGCCCTAACCTACACGGCCAACATTGACGCGGCAGGCCAGGCGTCCGGCTCGTGGCATCCTGTTCGAACCTTGCACCTTTCAGCAAGCGCGCAGGATTGGAACGGCACGGCTTGGGGTCAGCCGCGGAAGCTCGACCACTCGATCGAGATTGTCGTTCCATCGTGCTTCTCGCCCACGCTCGTTGCATACGAGGCAAGTCGCTCCAAGCTCGCCGTCGCGCCTGACCGTGGAGATACGTTCACGCGCAGTGGAGCTGGCGGCGCTTCATGGGACGCTAGCGCTACGCCCGACCTGCTGCTGCAGCGAGAGGGCTCGTATACGCTCGCTTCTTACGATGGCAGGATCGATGACTCTGGCTCGTTCGCGACTGAGGGCAGCGTCGATGTCGAGGCTCGCAACCTAGACCCTGTTGCCGGCACCGGACTGAAGCAGGTCGTTGCGCGGATCGACGAAGGTGACCAGGTCACGAGCTCGGCCGCTGGACCAATTGCCGTCGTCAAGGTGAAGCAACGCGCCAAGGCGGTCACGTCCGGGCTCGTCGCGGCAATTACCGGGGCTGGACCTGGCCGAAGGCCTCCATCTTCTGGTGCGCGCACCAGCGTTCTCGGCCGCTTCCAAGGAAGCCTCGTTAGCGCCGTGCGTGGTTCGACCGGTGGCCTGCCCGAAAGCCTGTTTCAATACGTGCTCGGCACTTCGCACGTGGTTGCTGAATGGCCGCAAAACATAGCCGGTGCTGCCCCGACGTTCCTCGCGACATTACCCGCGGGCTTCCACCTGCCCGGCGTGGATAACGGGCCGAGCGCCGCGCTTGCAGTTGGCGCAGCCTGGACCAAGTTCATCGCGGCGTCGCGCGTCGTCCTTGGTCACCTCGGCGTGCAACAGGGCGGGGAGGAGATATGGTTATCGGCAGTCAACCCCGGTGACTTGCCTGGGCCCGCCGTTCGCGCGCTTGTCGAAGCCCATAGCGATCTCGTCGAGCACGCAAAGTCGCTCTCGCCGGCCGACGCGTTCTGGGCCAGCTACCCGTTTTCAATTATTGTCGTCGACGATGCTCAAAGCGCGAGCCTCGGCCAGGTTCAGGCCATCTTTCTTTCACCGCTGCATCCTGCGCGGTTGGCGTGGGCGTTTTCCGTGGCCCGCCTTGCGCAGGGATCTGGCGTTGACGCCGCGCTCCTAGGCCTCGCCGAGGGCTGGAACTTGCCGCTCACCGGGACAACGCTGTCAGTGACGGGGCAGCCGGTACCCATGGTCGCGGTGCCCCTTGATCCAGGGGAAGATGCAGACTTCGCGACGTGGAGTGCACTCGGAATCCTCGGGAATGATGGCCTCGTGCGCGTGCCGAGGCTGGCGGTGGGCCTGGAGCTTCCGTGGGGCGGCCCGAGCGGCATCAACGAGAAGGTCGTCAGCCAGGCCATTACCGATTATCTGGCCATACACCCCTACCTGGGCTCGCTCGAGATCGACGTTAGGTCGATCTCGACCGCGCCGCGCGCGAGGGAAATCGACGAGGCCCTCGTCAGCGCGGTGGGAGGAGCGACACTACGCGGTGTGTCGCTGCTAGGCGGCGCAACGAGAATATGGGACTCGAGCAACAGGCAAGGTAATCCACCGGCGCGGGACCGCCTGCTTGCCCAGCGTGGCACCGACGGGAGCGAGCGGCCCTTCGAGTGGCGGCGCTATAGCGCGTCCACCGTTCCAGCGTCGGACATTGCCCTCATCGAGAATGCCAGCGCCCACATGGGCGCGGTCAACTCGATCGCGACGGGGGTGCTAGGACCCTTGCCGCTTCGTCGCTTCACCGTCCCCTTCATCAGGGGCCAAGTGCTTGACCAGCAGTACGCGGCCCAGCCGGGCGATGACCTGCTCGGGCTTGCCCGGTTGCTTGCCAACATCGAGCACGTGTTGCCAACCGGTCCTGCTGCCCTGCGCGTAGCGCCCCAGGCAAGCGCGCTCGGCATTGGAAGCAATGCCCGGTGGGAGGTGCTTGGAACGCTGAACATCGATCCTGCACTGCTCTCGAGCACAATTAGGGCCGGCGGAAGCGCCGATCGAATGCTGTGGGAGTGGCGTCCGTCATGGCTCCCGGGGAACCAGTCCGATCGAGATGCACTTGCGAAACGTGCTCACTACGTTGTTGCTCGCATCCCGAGCTCGCTCGTGAAGGCCCTCGCCGGTCGCCAAGGCCTATCGGAGACCCAGGCCCAAGAGATGGTCGCAGAGCTCGGCCGCCGCGGTATCGGCCTCGCCTCGCTACAAGCCGCGGGCGGCACGCAGGAAAGCGCGGCAGCGGGTCATTTTTACGCGACGAGAGCATTACTTCCACCGGCCGGGCATCCGCAGCCGCAGCAGTGGGTGACGCTAGGAGCAAATACGTTTGCCGGCCTGCTGCCCATCGACCCGGTTGCGCCGATCCTTGCCAGTATCGCCGGCGAGCAGCCCAAGCGCAGGGCCGATCTCCTCGTTTTCAAGGTAACTGTCGAGGATGGCGCCGTGCGCATCGGCATCGTGCCGATCGAGGTGAAACATCATGGCAGGCCCGCGCAACCGGAGCCGATTCCCCCCGATTCCGACCCAGAGTTACGCCGTGCAAGGGAGCAGCTCAAGGACGCGGCGGCGCTTGTCCGTGCGATGGCAAGGGCACTGGGCACGGGACCTGCGCTGGCCGCCGATCCAGCCGCCACCGCGGCTCGACGACAAGCTTGCGCTGCCCTCCTGGATCTCGCGCTCAGCTTTGCTGACGAACCCCTCGACCCCGCGACTAGGGCGTCGATTTTGCGCCACGTGGTCAATGGGCGGTTTGTCGTCGATGCCGGCGCGGCGATGTTGCTCTGGTTTGCGCCAGGATCCATCACGACCAGCGGCTCCGCTTGCATCGTGCGCCGCGGTGCGGATGAAAGCTACGAGGCCTTCATCGATCCTGCCGCGGTACCCGGCACCTGGTGGCCCGGCACTTCTCCTGGACCGGACGATGCTGCACTGAGGATCGAGATCGACGCAGCGATGCGCGCGCTACTTGCCCAGCGAGCAACGATTCCCCCGGCCGCAGAAACCGACATCACCCCGGCACTGCTAGCGATGCTTGGTCTTGGGACTGGCCGAACGAGCGGGCCGGGACAGGATGGCGGTAACGAAGGAGGAACGCCGCCCTTGCCCGGGCCCGGCAATGGAGAGACAAGGCCGGTCGAAGATACAGCGGAGGAATCCGCCTCGCCGCCGCCCGGTGCCGCTCCTCCGGAGGCCGCAGTCACCGAGAGCGCCGTCGACGAACAAGCCGCCTCGCCAACTGTCAACGTTGCAAGCTTAGCTCCGCCGGCTGCCTACGTTGGCTGGAGCGAGCCAGCCACGCGCTACGCGCTGCTGGGAAATCTTGTTGGCGGCAACGAGCCGGTGGCTCTCGACCTCGACCATCCCAAGGCGATGGGCGTGTTTGGTTACATGGGGTCTGGCAAGAGCTACTTGCTTGGCACGCTCGTTGAATCGGCCCTCGTCCCGATCGCCGGCATTAACTCGCTGCCCTCGCCCTTGTCCGTCGTCATCTTCAACTACCGTCGGCACTCTGCCGATCGCTTCGAGCTAAGCTCGCTGGCAGTTCCGAATCCCGATCCGGCCGACCGGGAGCGCCTGCAGCAGCTTTACCAGGCATCACCGAGATCTGTCGACGACATCCACATTCTTTGCCTGCCCGGCCAGCTCACTGATGAACGCGTCGCGGAATACGGCGGCTTGCCTGCCTCCGAGCTCTTCTTCGACCCGTCGACGCTCGGTGTCGAGGACTGGGAGCTGCTGATGGGTGAACCCGGCAGCAACGCCGTGTTCGCTCGCGCGATCAGGAATACGCTGATGGACTTGCAGGCCGCTGGCGACGTGAGCCTGGACAGCCTGGAGCGAAGCATTTCGAATACCTTGAACCGGTCCAGCCAAGCCGCGGCGCAGCTTAGGCTCGAGTTCGTTCGCAGGTACCTTTCGCCCCACCGGGGACTTCGCTTCGACCAGATCCTGCGCCCGGGTCGCGCCGTGATCTTCGACCTGAGGCAACCGCTCTTCAACAAGGAAGATGCCTTGCGCTTCTTCCTCGTCTGCTCGAACTACATCAGCCGCGTGCAGGGCGGCTTCAACAAGCTCGTCGTCTTCGACGAGGCGCACGAGTACATGAGCGAGGCCTTCGGCGAGAAGATCGAGGCACGGATACGCCTGATGCGGCACGAGGGGACTTCCTACGTGTTTGCGACGCAGGACGTCGGGTCAATTCCCCTGCAGATCCGCCGCTTCATCACGACCAGGTTTGTCTTTAGCCTTGGGACACGCGACAACATCAACGATCTCGTGCGATTTGCCCCAGAATTCCAGGACATCCCACTACAACAGCTCGCGCCGGGAACGTGCTACGTGCAATCAACCCCGTCGCAACGAAATCTTTTCGCGCGCCCTCGATTGGTGCAGGTGCGTCCACGGATAACGCAGCATGGCGGCACGAGCCGGATCTTCACGGAGCCCAGTGAGCGCGGCTAACGCGGCTACGCCGATTATCGTGTTCGATAAGGACGTGCTGGAGAAAGCGCGCTGGTGCCGACGGCGGCTGCTGGCGTGGTCCGAGGTGAAAGGGCGCCATTTTGCGTGGCGCTCGCCAGGGGCTAGCCTCTACCAACAAGTCGTTGCTGAGGTGCTCCTGCAGCGAACCCAAGCAGCGACAGTCGGTCGCTTCTTCGACGCTTTCTTCGTGCGGTTTGGTAGCTGGGCTGAAATCGATGCCGCGCCGGATGAATCGCTTGAGACGGCGCTTCGTCCGATCGGCCTGTGGAGGCGCCGAGCGATCGCCCTGAAGGCCCTCGCGCGCGAAATGGTAAGACGCGGAGGCCACTTCCCGGGCTCGCGGGACGAGATCGAAGCGCTACCCGCTGTTGGCCAATACGTCGCAAGCGCGGTGCTACTCTTCGCGCACGAGCGGCCCGAGCCCCTTCTTGACGCG
Source organism: Bradyrhizobium sp. USDA 3315 (assembly GCF_054056795.1). Taxonomy (NCBI): domain Bacteria; kingdom Pseudomonadati; phylum Pseudomonadota; class Alphaproteobacteria; order Hyphomicrobiales; family Nitrobacteraceae; genus Bradyrhizobium; species Bradyrhizobium sp. USDA 3315. The sequence goes on from NZ_JBSRYP010000001.1 coordinate 5,173,744, forward strand.
AACATGGCCCGGATCCTCGATCGCGTGTTCGAGCCACGCCGACTGGTGGATATTCGCTACGACCTGCGCCTGCAGGCATTGGCGCGCCTCCTCGTTCGCTCGCGCAAACCTGCCATTGTGAACTGGGCTATTCTCGATTTTGCGGCCCTTCAATGCACCGCGCGATCCCCCCAGTGCGAGACGTGCATCTTGCAGCACCGGTGCAACTTCGCAAAAGCCGCCCAGCTGTCGTCGAAATTGAAAGGCCGCCCCCGCAGCAAGCGGCCGTGAGCAGTGCCTGCAGTCTAATCGTCCGCCTGGCGGCGACAGCATGACATGTTGCGGTGGCGCTTAGGAATTGTTCTAGTCACCGTACGGGATTCGGCAGGGCATGCAAGTTCGGAGCTGGCGGCCCTTGGAAGCTGGTTCAACGTCAGCGCAACGCACGACGTGACCTCGTCGGCAGAGAGTCGGTGATGAATAGCGAGGACTTGTACGCGGTCCAGCGCGAATGGGCCGAGCGGACGCTGATGGCTACGCGACGCCTGTTACCGAGGATGGCACCGGTATCGACCTATACTGGCTGGCAGCCCCACGAGCGAGAAACGATTTCTTTCCTGCTGACCGCGGCAGCCCGTGCTACAGAAAGCGCGTTCTTGCTTTGCGCCTACGGCCAGCTCTGGGATGCGGAGGTCCTGGCTAGGTCAGTGGTCGAGGCCTCGCTAAAGTTCGCGTATCTTTTGCAATCGCGGCAGGAGTTCGCGGCGCGACACACTGAGTACGCCGATAATCTCTTCGATATCGCGTTGCTCAAGAAGCATCGAAAAGTGGAAACCGTTCTTGCCGCCGTTCCCGATCCAGATGCGCAGCAGTGGCTTCCCATTCGAGACCTGCTGTTACCGGATAGCGAGCTTGCCGAGCTCTCCGGCCGCTACGACAAGGCGGCCCGTCGCAGCTTGGAAACGCGCTGGGGATTTACCGGGCTCATTGGAGAACTCTCCCGCTCGGGCGATCCCTATTTCGGTGATCTCGGTGCTCTTGCCCACGGCTATTCGATGGCTAGCCACGTCCATCATGCCGACATGGTGGGCGTCGCGATCGTGCTTGAGCGCGACCGGCGGTCCGATGAGCGCCGCGAGGCGGTTCACCTTGCTCACGAGGCACGCCTGTTGTCGGACCTCCTGGAGCTCTTGTTCTTGCGGCTCGCGGTCGGCTATCGATTCGTGGCCGCCGATAAGTCCCAACTTGCAGAAGTAAGAGCCGCGATGGACGAAGCACGGGCACCTTTCCGCAAGGCAGCAGAAGACTGGTTCCGAATCGAGTATCCCGGCCAAGGGACCTAGCGATCAGCGCAGCGAACTCGCGTGCCGCGGCTGCTAGCGCACGGCCGCGTGATCTCGGCGCACCGTGCGCCAGGCTTATTGCGTGCGATATCGCTGCCTTGCGGGCAGATACCTTGGTCGGTTGCTGGCACGTTTGCCTTGGTTTTTCATCGACGCGAATTTCCAGAGAAGACAGACGTTTTCTCGGCGCCAAAGCTCGTGGTGGGCCCGCTATCTGGCGACTGGCGGACCTACCCTGGGGCAGAGTCGCGTCGCTCCTTCAAAATTACGAGTGACCCGATCGGTCCAACCTCGGCCCGTAAACGGTCAATGACCGCGTGTCGTTCATCTTGGGGGGCGGCCAGGAGCTGCCTCACGTAGGAAGGAGGATCGTGCCTCAGCAGGGGAAGCGGGCTGGCCCGATAGTCACCTGAATTACCGAGGCGTTGCAGTTCCCGAACGATGCTCTCGGCGCGGTTGGGCAGCGTATCGTCCGGCGGCAGGACGCGCCCGCGGCAACAAATCATGCACCGCAAGGGCATGGTAACTGGGTCAAGCGAGGTGATACCAACGCCACCAGGCCGAACCAATGGCCTAATAGCGAAAGCGTCTGCAACAGTGCAGCCCAGCTGCTGTATCTCTTCGTCGGTGGACCCGCATTTCCATGTGAGCGGTGGAAACGACAGGTGGGTATGGTTGTAGAAAAAGTAAAGCGCGGGAATGCCCTTGCGACCGGCTTGCTCGATCAAGATATCGATCTGCGGCCGTCCCCTGACCTTGTGCTTGATCTTGGAATAGAGATTGGACTTCGCATGTAGGATCTTCGCCTGCACTAAGAGCCCGAGCCAAGCACGACCATCCGTTAGCCACCATTCCCAGTCGGCGCCGGTCTGCCCTTCCTCCCACTTGTTGAATTGGAAAGTTGCGACCTCGGCAGGATGGGAAGTTTGAACATCCAGCAACAGGTCGTCCGTGACTGTTTCCTCTCCACGGTTAATTCCCAGGGCGCGGGCCTGTTGGAGTGTTGTCCAGATCTTCTCAGCCATGCGCATGAACGTTGCGCAGAGCGGGTCGGATTGGAGCGCACCTTTGACGCTCAGCGGTGATGTTATCGACATTGCTTCTACCAATCATTTGATACGGCGGCTGCTGCGCCAAGGCGGAGCCCCTGCCAAGCATCACTAGGCTATTGAAAATCCTTGGCGAGGTGGGGACACGCGTGCCGTAGTAGGAGCCCATCTCCCAATTCGTATCGGTTCGGCCCCAGCTATCCTCGGTTATGCGGACCCGCGACACAACCCCCGCTGGCCTTTCCTTTCATGCGCCGGCGCGATGGCTACGGGTTCGAGGATGTTAGAAATGAGCGATTCGTGGATCGCGAGTGATCCTCTAACCTGCGTAGAAGGCGACCGACATGAATGGTCTTGTCGCTGACGGCGGCCTGCCCGGTCAATCCACCGACCCGGACAGGTCTTCCTTTACGCCGCGGGCGACGACCCGGAGCGATCCATCCCGCAGCGGCCGCTGTAGTTCCAGGGCCTCGTCTGGAGGGGCGGTCATCCAGGTATCGACTTCGTCCGGTGTCGTCAGGATCACCGGCATCGCCTTCGGATGGATGGCGCCGACCTCTGCGTTCGGCTCCGTCGTGAGAAACGCGTAGAGGTCGTTGGTGGTCTCGCCTTCCTTGACCTTCCGGACTGACGTCCAGTTGGTCCAGATGCCGGCGAAGCAGGCTAGGGGACGGGTCTCATCGAGCGCGAACCAGATATCACCGCCCTCGGCCTTGTTGAACTCGCTGAATGAGTTGAACGGCACCACGCAGCGGTTTTCGACGCCGAGCCAACGAGTCCAGTGCTTGCTCGTCACGTTGCGGATGTTGGTCGTGCCGCTGTCAGGCTCCATCCGTAGCAGTTCCTTGAAATCCACCGTCTTGCCCTTGGCCTGCAGTTTTTCGGCTCGTTTCTTCGTGGCGTCCATGAGGGCCTGCTGAGATGACGGCATTCCCCAGCGCGCGGTAGCGAGCTCGCGGCCCTCGGCTCCGTTCCGCACGATCGGCGCCTTGTAGTCGGGAAACACGCCGGGCATCGGCGCCAGATTGCCAACGTATCGGTTCACGACGCGGAACAGCGCGCTAATGGCAGCTTGGTTGGTCGTGATCGAATAAAGATTGCACATCGCTCAGGATTCGGTTCGAGGGTGGCGCGGCTGCCACGTCAACTGTAACAGAGTCGCGGATGGACGCCGGCCCGCCTTGGCGCATTTACGGCAGCGCAGCCGGCTGGCGAGATCGTGCACGAAGGTGGTCGGCGGGTGCTTGATCTCCGCGAGATCCACGTCGCTCGGCGTCTTGCAGCGCGCGCACTTGATCTCCAGCTAGGGGAAGCCTCCGTTCACGGCCTGATCGATGGTCGGCGAGGGATCGATCGGTTCGCCATCACTCCACATTCTCTCGTTCCAGCTTTCGCAAAGCAGCCTATCGGCTTGCTGGATCATCGCCTCGCCTTTGGCCCGCATCTCCGCCGATTGGGTAGCCAGGATGTTAGCCATTGCGCGCGCCTTGCCGAGCTCCTTTGCCAGAGCCTTGCGATCGCCGCCCGACAGGGGCGTAGGGTGATACTTCGGGGCCATCCGGAGATCCAGGCGCAAAGAGATCGGATCGGCAAATCCACAGAGCGACTATGGCGTCTCGAACGCTGGCCAGCACCCGTCTTCTTCATGCCGGCCGGTGCGCTGCTGGCAGGTGTTGTCAAGCAACCGCTGCGCCACGTCCTTCCAGACGGCGTTGGCGCCATACAGTCGGACCGCATCGGCGGTCTGGATTTCGACGGTCCGCTCGCAGCGGCGGCAGGAGACGCGCAGCACGTGGCCCTTAATTTCCGAGAGGCGTCGCTGTCGAGCCTGGGCCACGGCCGGGCCGGCGCGAGGGTCTTTGAGGACCGATTCCCAATATTCGGCCGGGAGCGGAGCATCTGGACCCGCAGCGGACGGCGCTCGTCTACGGTCGGCTTCAGCGGTCAGTTTTTCCATTTGCTTCGGGTTCGGCATGCGCCAGCTCGCGGGTCGGTCGGTCATGTCCGAATTAGAACATAGCAAGAACAAATGTCGAGTCCGACCTAGCAGCAGCTGAGAAAAATCCTCCTTTGGGACGGGTCGCGATGTCGGAACCAAGCCGGGTCGTTCGTCTTGAATCCGGTATCAGTATCGGAGTTCCGCCGGCATGGCCCCCCGCGCTAACTGGAAAGGCTTCCTGCGTCTTTCCCTCGTCACCTGTCCGGTCGCGCTTTATCCGGCCACCTCGGACTCCGAAAAGGTCTCATTCAACCAGCTGAATCGAAAGACCGGCCATCGGATCAAGTACGCCAAGGTCGACGCCGACACCGGCGAGGAGGTCGACAACGAGGACATCGTCAAGGGCTACAAGGTCGACACCGATACCTACATAGAGGTGACGAAGGAGGAGCTTGAGAACGTTGCCCTGGAATCAACGCGAACTATCGAGATCGATGAGTTTGTCGATCGGAGCGAGATCGACCCGCGATATCTCATTCGGCCCTACTACCTGCGTCCTGACGGTAAAGTCGGGCACGATGCCTTCGCCGTCATTCGGGAAACCATCCGCGAGATGAACAAGGTCGCGATCGGCCGTGTGGTGCTGACCAATCGCGAGCACATCATCGCGCTCGAACCGCTCGACAAGGGTCTGATGGGTACGCTGTTGCGCTACCCTTACGAAGTCCGCTCCGCCGAAGAGTATTTCGACGACATCCAGGACGTCAAAGTCACCAAGGACATGCTTGATCTCGCCAAGCACATCGTCAATCAGAAGGCGGGCCATTTCGAACCGGACAAGTTCGAAGACCAGTACGAAACCGCCCTCATCGATCTCATCAATCAGAAGCGCGCCGGCAAGCCCATCACCGCGAAAGCGCGTCCTCGCGGTGAGAACGTCGTGGACCTGATGGACGCGCTGCGCAAGAGCATCGGAAGAGAGGGCGCGGCCGCGACAGAGGCGCCGAAGAAGACAGCCAAGAAGCCGCGCAAGGCAGCGGCCGGGCAGAAGGAAATGCTGATGCCGATCGCAGGCAAGAAGCCGGCGAAAGAGGCCGTGGCGAAGAAGCCGGCGGCCAAGCCGCAGCGGAAGTCGGCTTAGGTGTCGTGAAGCATCCGGTGACGCCGGACGGCCACTCCTTCGTCGTCCGCGGCAGGCTCTTGCAAATGGCGTCTCAACGAGGTCACGCGAGATCATCTCGTCGGCCGTCCAAGGGCGGCCCGGCGGGTCGGTGCGCGACGCCAGGAAGGCGGCCGACCGCGAGGCCGAAGTAACGGTGCATAGGACCGCGGACGAGGCTAAGCAGGCGCTCGGCGAGCGCGGTCCGGTATGGCGGGACGACGGCTCGCCGGCTCTCGATTGCTCTGCAAAGTAGGAGCGATATGGTTGCGGTGAAAAAGACTTCCAGGAGATCGACCTCGAGCGCGGGCATTCTCGCATACCGCAAGGGCGTTCGTGGGCTCGAGGTACTGCTCGTTCATCCCGGCGGTCCGTTCTGGCGTAAGAAGGATGATGGCGCCTGGTCCATTCCCAAGGGCGAAATCGATGCCAATGATGCTCCGGAGAACGTCGCTCGATGCGAATTTTCCGAAGAACTCGGCCCGAGCGCTTCGATTGGTCCACTCCAGGCGCTGGGGGAAGTCCGACAGCGAGGAGGCAAGCGCGTCATCGCATTCGCCGGCGAGGGCAACTTTGATCCGGCAGCGCTGACCAGCAATACCTTCGATATCGAATGGCCGCCTCGAAGCGGTCGACGGCAGAGCTTTCCCGAAGTCGACCGGGCGGAATGGTTTGATATCGAGCTCGCGCGGACCAAGATGCTGTCCGCCCAGGTAGAGTTTCTCGATCGTCTTTTGGCAATCGCAGTTGAGAGCGCCGGGAAATGATGTTCAGGATCGGAATCATTTCGGACACGCACGGCCTGTTGAGGCCCGAGGCGGAACGAGGCCTGACGGGCGTCGATCACATCATCCATGCCGGCGACATCGGGCGCCCCGAGATCGTCGACGCGCTTCGCCGGATTGCGCCTGTCACGGCCATTCGTGGAAACGTGGACAGTGGCGAGTTGGCTCGCGACTACCCCGACACGAACCTTGTGCGCCTGGCGGGAAAGTCGATCTACGTTCTGCACGACCTGAAGACGCTGAAGGCCGATCCCGGTGGCGGCATCGACGTCATCGTCTCCGGGCATTCCCACGTGCCGAAGATCGACACGGTCGGTGGCATTCTCTACCTGAATCCCGGCAGCGCGGGACCTCGGCGTTTCAAGCTGCCGATCACGTTTGCGACGCTCGAACTCACGCCAGACGGCATGCGACCGGAAATCCACGACCTTGAAGGCGACTGAGTGCCACCGCGGAGGGCCGGAGGAGGCGAGTGCGTCAATCCTTCCGTTTGCCGGGCTACGCCCCCGGGGGGAAGCGCTATTTGCGCGGACGTTCTCGCTCGCGCACGACCTCCTTCGCCCGCTTGTCGGACCTGAGCCCGAGATAGACGGGCTGGCGCAGTTCGCCCTTGCTCGTCCACTCCGCGAATTTGACCTCGGCAACCAACGAGGGTTTGACCCAGGTCGTGGCAGCCTCGTCCTTCACTTTGGCAGGGAAGGGTGATTTAGGGGTCGTCAGCTTCACGAGCTTGGCATGGAGGTCTTCCAGGACCTTGTGGCTGAAGCCAGTGCCGACATGACCGATATAGCGCCATGTGTCGTCTTCCCGCACGGCGAGGACCAGGGCGCCGAAGAACGGTCTGGTGCGCTTAGGCGCTGTGAATCCCGCGATCACCACTTCCTGCCGCTTTGCTGTCTTGATCTTCAGCCAATCCGCCGTCCGGCTTCCGGACCCATACGCGCTGTCGGCGCGCTTCGCCATAACGCCTTCCAGACGCTTCCGCTCGGCCTCGGCGAAGAATTTCGTGCCGTTCGCTTTGCGGTGACGGCTGAAGGCGATCAGCCGGTGGCTCGGCAGGATCGCTTTCAGCCGCTCCTTGCGCTCGAGAAGAGGCTGTTTGCGCAAGTCAATTGCGTTCTGAAACATGAGATCGAAGGCACAATACAGGAGCTTCGCTTCATGACGCAGCGCGTTCTGCAGCAGCTGGAAATGCGAAACGCCGTCCCTTCCGATCGCCACGAGCTCGCCATCGATCACGGCGTCGCCCTTCACGCCCTCCAGCGCTTTGGCGACCTCGATATAGCTGCGGCTGATGATCTTGCCGTTGCGGCTGTAGAGCGCAACCTTGCCCCGGCGGATTTCCGCGATCATCCGGAAGCCATCGTACTTATCCTCGAAAACCCAGCCGGGGTCGTCGAACGGCGCGTCGGTGAGCGTAGCGAGCATCGGCTGTAGGCGTTTGGGCAGGGTCGACGTCCGGCTCATTCAATGGCCAATCCTTCAGAGCGTGTTGTGTAAGGCACGGACGTCCTTCAAGAATGAGGGAACGCTGAAAGCCATGGCATGTTCCGTCAGACGCCGCGGCATATCGCAGGGTGCGCGACGTTAACTATCGAACGGGAAGGTCTGATCAGACCGATGGCCAGAAAACTGAGAACCTACCAGACTTCGCTGGGCTTCTTCGATCTGGCGATAGCCGCTCCTTCCATGAAAGCGGCTCTGGAAGCGTGGGGCGCAGACAGCAATCTCTTTCATCAGGGCGCGGCGAAGGAAAGCGAGGATCCGGACGTCATCGCCGCAACCATGGAAAAGCCTGGCGTCGTGCTCAGGCGCCCGGTCGGATCCGACGGATCTTTCAAGGAACGTGCCGAGCTGCCCACGGATCGTCTTCTTGCCAGCGACCGTCAAACTAGTCAGCCAGTTGTCAAGTTCGCCGCCCCGAGTGACAAACACGCCATAGCTTTCGAGCGTGTCGAATAGCTAATCGGCCGCACGTCGACTCTTCCATCAAGGAGTCTTACCTGCCATCCTGTCCGAAGGTCGGGGCCATACTGCGGTCGACTTCGTCGAAGCTGGAGTGGCGTTCTTCGACCGCGAGAAATACCCCGACTGCGAAATCTCGGACGAAGAATTTGCATCCCTGCTGCACACATCGCGAAAGTCTGAGGACGTTGTCGAGAGCAAACCGTCTGCGGACATCCGTTTTGTTGGCTGCTTAATGAGCAATGGGCGCTACCTGTCGGCGAGAGGGGCGCCAGACAGGAAAAGTTGGACGCTCAACGATGATCCATCTTGAATGCCGATGACCAGACATTGTTTCGCTAAGAAGCTGTGTTACAAGCCGCTCCTAAATCTAAGGAGCTGTCATGGCGAAGAAAGCAACAAAGAAACGTGCCAAGCGTCGCGAATGGACCAAGGCCGATGTCAAGGAATTGAAGGCGCACTCGAAGGCACGCACTCCGGTCGTTAAAATAGCCAAGATCACCAAGCGCACTGTCGGCGCGCTGCGCCAGAAGGCGCTACATCTCGGGATCGGGCTCGGACATCAGCGGTAACGAATAGAAGAGGGAGCGCGTCGTTGACGCGCTCCGCCAGCTTACGGCCTTACGCTGCAGTAAGCGGCGGCACGAAGCTTCGAGGCGGTACGGGGCCAATGCGGCTCGCGGTTGTGGCTGTCGTGCATTCTTGAGCTTTGCCTATCTGCGGGAGCCTTGCGCTTGCGAGCAGACTCTTGTCGATTACTTCCATAGTTTTTCGAGAAAGCTAGGCTCGCACGGCGCGACCGCCATGCTTTTGAAGCGGGTGGTCTGGTACGACATCACCTAGCGCGTTCTCATTTTCAGACGTTGCCCACGAGGCCTCACCACTCTCGTCGGTATGTTCTGGGGCCTGCGGCCCCCAGGCCGTGAAGGCCAAGTCCCCATGAAGAATGGGGGCGGAAAACGGCGGGCCGTGTAGTCGCCTCGCTTCGCTCGGCTCCGGCCCGCACCAGCCCCGCTCGTTTTCCGGCCTGTGACGGCCACCCCCCGCTCATTGGCGCTGGCCTAGTTCCGGTTGCATGCGCGACCGGCAAACTAGGAGAAGCTCATGAAAGCCGACGTTTACCAGAAGATCACGGATCAGATCGTTCAGAAGCTAGAGCAAGGCGTAAGGCCTTGGCACCAGCCGTGGAAAGCGGAACATGGCACGGGGCGCATCTCGCGACCTCTGCGCGGCAACGGCATTCCTTACAATGGCATCAACATTCTCATGCTGTGGTCGGCGGCCGTCGCGAACGGTTACACCGCACCCATCTGGATGACTTACAAGCAGGCCAGCACGCTTGACGGCAAAGTCCGCAAAGGGGAGACCGGGACGCTTGTCGTTTATGCTGACAGGATCATTCGAAAAGAGACCAAGTCCGAAACAGGCGACGAGGCCGGACGCGCGATCCCCTTCATGAAGGGCTACACGGTCTTCAATGTCGAGCAGATCGGCGGGCTTCCGTCGCACTACTACGGCCAGCCAGAGCAGCCGACCGCCCCCATTCAGCGCACCACCCACGCCGACGCGTTCTTTGCGGCAACCGGAGCCAATATCGTCCATGGCGGCAGCCGCGCCTGCTATGTTCCCTCGACCGACAACATTCATATGCCCTGCATCGACTTCTTCCGCGATGCGATCAGCTACTACGCAACGCTTGCGCATGAATGCACGCACTGGACAGGCCATGAAAGCCGGTTGAATCGTGACTTCGGCCGCAAACGTTTTGGGGATGAAGGCTATGCGGTGGAAGAACTGGTCGCCGAACTGGGTGCGGCCTTCCTGTCTGCCGATCTGGGCCTCACGCCGGAGGTGAGGGAGGACCACGCCGCCTATATAGCCTCCTGGATCAAGGTCCTGAAGAACGACAAGCGCGCCATCTTCACCGCCTCATCGCATGCGCAGCACGCGGCGGATTATCTTCACGCGTTGCAGACAGAAAATTCCGCCGCGGCCTGAGCCGCGGCGTCTCGATGCAGACATGACCGGACTACGTAGCGGAGCCGCGCGAGCGTCCCCCGGCAAGTGCCAAAATTTCGGCCGCGCGCCTGACCGGCGCGCGGCCGATCTAGTTTGCGTACAGCGGCGGCGACCGCTGCTTGGAGGCCCCGTCATGATCGAGACCTCGATCACCTTGATCTACGCCGTCTGCGGCCGCCAAGGGATCGTTATGTCGTGCTCGTCATTCAGCATCGAGCGAGAAGGCCGAACGCGCTGCTCGTGTAATGCCTGGAGCATTGAGATTGCGGTCTGTCGCATCGCTCCAGGCGTAGCTTCGCCTCGGCACGCGGGACTGCGACGAGGGACGCTGGTGTTTGCCGGCATACGTCTCCTAGCTGTTGATACACCAAATGTCAGCATGTGCCCGATCGATTTGGCTCAAGTCCTTGTACTGCGCTGGTGTCGGCCGCCACGGTGGTCTCCGTCGGTTCGTTCATGGCGCGTCCAACGCAACCTCGAATGGGCTGATCAGGCCCGAGGGGCGGCCAAGGCCTCGATCGCCTTCCCGCAACGGCTGCGCCTGCTTTTTTCCCCTGCCGCGAAGGGGCGGCATTCCTCGCGAGAGACAAAAAAGCGGGCTTGTCGCCGTCCTTCGCTGCGCTGCGGGCCTGAAGGCTGCGGGCCGATCGCTCCCCGGGCCAAGGATCGCTATCGAGGCTGCGATGGGCGCGGCCCGAGCAACAAACGGAGACTACCATGGCTACCATCGGCACCTTCACCGCTTCGGACAACGGCTACGTCGGCTCGATCAAGACGCTGACGCTGAACATCAAGGCACGTTTCGCCGCATCCGAGAAGGACAACGACAAGGCGCCCGACTACCGCATCTTCGCCGGTGTGACCGAGTTCGGCGCCGCCTGGAAGAAGACCGCCCGCGACAGCGATCGCGAATACCTCTCGGTCAAGCTCGACGATCCGAGCTTCCCGGCCCCGATCTACGCCTCGCTGGTGAAGGTCGACGGCAACGAGGGCTTTACCCTGATCTGGTCGCGCCGCAGCGGCGACTGATCGCTGGCGATCAGCCCCGCCTCCCCGGAGGCGGGGCTTTTTGCGCTTCTTGCGCGCTCTGAAGGAAGCGAAAAGAGCATTTTTCTTCCATCAGTTCGTGACAGTAACTGCGCAATGATGCTCGTCCTTAGATCGAGCAGCCAAGCGGCGAAGACCGTCGGCTCCTTCTGATACCAAGAGTAAATTAGGGCTTGGGACTTCGAAGTCGGACCCCTTCGCCTTTTAAGTCAGCGGAAATAAATTCAATCCCGGCTTTCCTAAGCGCAGCCTCGATTGCATTGGTGGTGCTCGCACGAGGGTCCGAACTTCCCCTCTCAATCCGTGCGATCGCGTTAATGGCAACGATCGCTTTGTCTGCCAAGTCCTGCTGGGTCCAACCTAGAAGGGCTCTGGCCGCCCTAATCTGTCTTGCGGTGATCATGCAGATCACCATTGCCAGCTCTAGCAAATTCGCCAGTAATAGGGTATTTATAGATGCAATAAGGTGTATTTTCGACCTAAACGCAGAGGTAACTAGGCTGCCCGAGTTCCCGAGTCAGAAAGTGCACTTTCGACGACGTCGAGAGCACGTGGCATGCCAAAGATGCTTATTTGAACACCGCACATCCCATGTCTCTTCCTCGTAAGGCGTAGCCTCCGATGTCCAAACCGCCGCTCAACCCCGATGTAGCGGACGCTGCACCCAGCGATCAAACCGCTACATCCTATGACCGTCAGCATGCCATCACGTATTTGCGTCTGCTGCAGGCCGAAAGTGAAGGCGCCGACTGGAGAGAAGTCGTTCGAATCGTGTTGCATATCGACCCCGAGGTTGACCCTGACCGCGCGCGCAACGCATACCAGAGTCACCTTGCGCGCGCTAAGTGGATGACCGAAGGGGGCCGTCTCTTGCGCGGTGCGGAGGCAAGTTAGAAGAGTTTGTCGACCAACGCGCTGGCTTGGAAATCGTCTTCTCCAGCCAAAAACGTGGTCATCGAGAAGCATCACGTGTTGCCAAACTAAGGGCATCCTACAACTGGCTCGTTCACAATTGTTGCACCGCAATTCTTGTTGGCTGCGTGCATGCGGGTGGAAGCAATACCTGGGTTCGACTGACGGCTGCTGGAATTCTGCTAGAGCCTTCAGGACGCAGAGATCTCCGACATCGCTCGGGAATGTCTTCGTCGTAGCGCGGACACCGGCGCGACTATGAAGCGATGGTCGGCGGCAGCCCAGGTGGCGAAGTGACATCCGTATTCAGGAGGAGACGCGGTATCTGCTTTCGCCCATGACCCGGAGAGATTGTTCAAGCAACGGACGATCTTTTGGGCACCCGAGGTTCTGCCGACCGTCGTTCCGATCGCAACGACCGCGTCGCCCATTAGCAGTGACGCAGCGTCTCAGCCGTCGATCGATCTCGCGGCTGGCCGGGTTCGCCGCGCCGCCGACGGCTGGCATGCGGTGCTGCGCATTGGCGCGGTCGACCACCGTGTCTGGTCAAGAGAAGCGCTAGCCGTTGCTACCCACTACGTGGCCACGTTGTCGTTCGACGGCGACTTCGCCGCGCGGGCGTACGCTGCGCGACGGCTGTGGCGAGCCATGAGCGAGCGTGCGCCGGGTCCTGCCTTTCACGAGTTATCCAAACAGCGACGCGAACGGTTGAGCGCGGCTCTTCGCGCGCTCGATGCGCGTGGGGACGGCGGCACGTATCGCAGCATCGCTGAAGCGTTGTTCGGCAGCAAGCGTATCTCGGACCGTGCCTGGAAAACACACGATCTGCGCAATCGGACTGTCCGTCTGGTGCAAACCGGCCTCGCACTGGGGCGCGGCGGTTATCGCCAAATTCTGCGACGCGGGCGCACAGGCAAATAGCACGGCCCGCCTGGAGTATCGAAAATCGTCCTTCTCAAACTTCGGCTCCTACTCCGAGATCGCGCTCCCTCTAGGATCACAACACGCACGCCGACGCTGCCATCCTCAGTGCGCAGTCACCCTGGAGCTCTCAAATGCCCGTTCCGATGGTCGGTCTATCTGGCTGGTACAGTGCATCTACCTGAGCTTTCGCGACCGATGTGGCGTGCCGGGCACGTTTGCAGCGTCCATGCGGGGACCAACGCGTTACGAGAGACATCTTGCGAGCGGTTCGTTGCCGGCGGAAACGCGAGCCCATGTCACCAATTTCGCGAGCTTGTTGGGAGTTGAAGCTCGCGTTCAATCGCTCCCGAGGTGAATTCCGTTGGATCGCCAGTCCATTGGGCATGTCGGTGCGGCCGAGCGTCAGGTATACTTTCACGCCAGCCGGAACGACGATCATGATGCTGCCTCCTTTGCGGCGAGCTGCCGCATCACCGCAGCCGAAGTGTTGTCGGCCGGCGCAAAGACGCGCGGTCCATCGGCCAGCTCGATCGCAGTCATGCCGTCGGACAGCTGCACCAGATCGCGCAAGACAGCAACCGCTGGCAGATCATCGGCCGCGCCGTCGACGAGCGTCACCGTCGCAAGCCGCGGTACCTTGCCAGGCCGAGCTCGACCCGCTGAACACAATGCTGGGGGCGACGCCATGGCGGTGGCAAACGTGCACCACGCTGACGCCGGGCTTCTCCGTCTACTGCACGGCAGAACCGACGCCCATTCGACTGCCCGTCCACCGCTTCCGGCGTCAAGCGGCATCTGCGTCGCGCGCAGTTAGCAGCGCTGCTTATTTGAGCCCGGGCACCCGGACGAAGCAACATTCGCCAGTCCATCTCGTCGCTGGAGTCTTCGAGACGATCGCGCCAGATCCGCAACGAATGGGCGGAAGACCGAGCGCCGCGGCAAACTTGGCATGCCCGATGCCGCTCCAGTTCATCGCCTCGACCTGCATGCTCCAGAACGCTCGGAGCGCGATCGGATCACAGTTCGTGCGCACGCTGTAGCGATAGCGCGTGCCTCTTGCGTCGCTTCGGCTGCCACTTCTTGCGCTGACGCTCTGCGGTCGCTTGGTGCAAATCCCGCAGCTTTTCCGCACGTTTTCGCAGATCTTCCGGACTCACCAGATGGTGCACCCGACGCTCAAATATCGCCATCGAAAGCTTGCGCCGGCCGCAATATTCCTTCGCATCCTGGTTGCTCCGGTACAGCTCTCAACGTGCGACGACCAGTAGGGGTTGTTTGCCTTTGCCCACGAACGACGAGGCGCCATCAGAGATCCTCCACTGCAGCAGAGAACCCGAAATGGAACGAGAACACACTATGGAAGAGTCGTGCAGGGAACCGCACGCTTAAAGACGACCGAGTGATGGCGAGATAAAAGGGCGCACATTGCGCCTCGGTCGGTTCGTTGTGTTGTTTGGAGTTTTCCGCCTGCCGCACAAGGTGCTCGCCTGGGCAGCAATGTGCACGCTGCACGCAAGTCACTGACACTCCACGATCTAATAAACATTGCCGAGGTTGGCGATGGCTGAGGATGTGAGTTTCGTATCCGGCCCGGCGGCATCTGCTCATCCACGCCACAGCGAGCGCGGCCCTTTATTGCGCAGGCGATTGCGGCGGCGCAGAGGGCCGGCGAGCAGGTGCCCCGTTCGGACCGCATTATTACTGGCAACCGGTCACGCTTCGGGCGCGGCCGGATCGCCAGCGTGCAGGCCAACCACCCTGTTGACGGGGCGCTCGTGCCTCGTCGTGATCAAGACCCGCGTCGTCCGTCACCGCGCGCCGCACTTCCGTTTCATCGTGTCGCCCAGGACGCGGCAGCCATGGCGGGCCTCTAGTTCTTCGCCCGCGAGCTGACGGGCCAGGTGGCGAAGGATCTCCTTGGCGGCTCGGGCTGGCTAGCAACCTGTTGATCGATCACCGGACCCAGAGGCGATGAGGGCGCCTGCCTTACCGTCTGTCAGGACGATCGCCCGGCCGATCAACTCCTTCCCCGGCAGCAGCAGTTCGCGGAGGATGCTGTTGGCTCGGCCGTATGGCATCAGGGGGCGGTCTCGAGTACCAGCTTATAGGTCCATCAGCAATTGCACGCAGAAGGGGCAATTCTGATTCTCATTGACCCGTCCAGATTCGCTGAGCAGCCTGAAGCCCGATGGGCATCGCACATCCGGTCCGCTGAGCTTTCTCTGGTAGGACCTTACAAGAGCCGAATGGTGTTGGCGATCCGCCACATTGTCCTGCGAAGAGCAACCAACAAATTGTTGGTTCGGGTGCGCGCGCTTTTGCGTCGCAACGAATTCTACCTGATCCCGCTGGCGCTCCTGGTAGGCTTCATGGCGGGTGCCATTGTCACGCTGATGAGCGAGGTCGCCCAGATCGCCCACGTCCTGATCTACGGGATCCCGGTCGACGTCCGCCTCAGCGCCCATGACCATATCAACCCGTGGGCGGCGCTGAGCGCCCCCGCGGTCGGAGGGCTCGCGCTCGGGATCATGGAGTGGTCGCGGCGGCGCCTGAAGATATCGAGCGCGGTCGACCCGATCGAGGCCAACGCGCTGCGCGGCGGACATCTCTCGCTCCGCGACAGCGTGGTGGTCTCGAGCCAGACCCTGATCTCCAACGGCTGCGGCGCGTCGGTCGGGCTCGAGGCGGGCTATACCCAGATCGGCTCGGGCGTCGCCTCCCTGCTCGGCCAGTTCCTCAATTTGCGGCGCGCCGACCTCCGCCTGATCGTCGGCTGCGGCGCGGCCGCCGCGATCGCGGCGGCGTTCGGCGCCCCGATCACCGGCGCGTTCTATGCCTATGAGCTGATCGTCGGCGTTTACTCGGTGGCGAGTGCAGCCCCCATTCTCGCCGCGTCGCTGTCGGGCGCGCTCGCCGCGCAATGGTTCGGCGGCTCACCCTATTTGCTGGAAGTTCCGCGCGTCGGCACGGTCAGCGTCGAGCAATACCTCGCCCTGATCGTGCTGGCGTTGATCGCCGGTGGTGTCGGAATTCTGGTGATGCGAAGCTTCGTTCTGTTCGAGCGCATGTTCACACAATCCTGGCTTCCGCTCTGGATCAGGCCGGCGATCGGCGGAATTTGCGTCGGCGCGCTGGCGCTCGTCACGCCGCAGGTGCTCGCCGCCGGCCACGGCGCGATGGTGCTCGATATGCACCACGAGATGGCGGCGGGCCTCATTGCGACGATCATCGTGCTGAAGCTTGCCGCGTGCATGATCTCGCTCGCCTCCGGCTTCCGCGGCGGTCTCTTCTTCGCCTCGCTGTTCGTCGGCAGCCTGATTGGAAAATTGTTCGCCGCGCTGGTGATCCTCGCGAGCCCGAAGCTCGGAATTGATCCCCTGGTCGGCATGCTCACGGGCATGGCGACGCTCGGCGTCGCCATCGTCGGCGGTCCGCTGACGATGTCGTTCCTGGTGCTGGAGTTGACACGCAGCGTCGACGTCACCGCCGTCGTGCTGGCTGGCTGCATCGTCACCAGCATCTGCGTCCGCTTCATGTTCGGCCATTCGTTCTCGACCTGGCGCCTGCACCTGCGCGGGGAGACCATCCGAAGTGCCAACGACGTCGGCTGGCTGCGCAACCTGTCGGTGGAGCGGATGATGCGCAGCGACGTCGCCAAGGCGCCATCGACCTCGACCATCGCGGCCTGCCGCCGCGAGTTCCCTTGAGCTCGCTGCAGGCGATCGTGGTCGTCAACGGCGCCGACGAATATTGCGGACTGGTGCCGCTTCCAGAACTTTGTTCCGTCGAGCTCGGTACCATCGCGGACGACATCCAGGTGGTGGAGCTCGCGCGCTATTTCGACGACGTGCTGCTGCCCGAGATGAACGTGAAGACCGCGATGGCCGTGTTCGACAAGGCTGAGGCTGATCTTCTGGCCGTGGTCGAATCCGCCGACAGCCGCAAGGTGATCGGCTATTTGCCCGAGTCGCTCACGCGCCGTCGCTATCTCGAAGAGATCGACCGGGCAACCGGAGGCGTGCTCGGGGCAGTGTGAACAGCCGGGAAGGGACCACCGGACCGGCAGCAGGCCGAGTAGGAAAGCCTCGTAACTGGTCCCGGACTTGCCTTGGTGCTCAGATCAGCTTGCCGAGTGGCTTCTGGCTTCGCAGGCAACGGCCGGCTCTTCGCTCCTGACCATCACAGAGTTTCTCGATCTCGGGCTGGCAGGCGCTGCGAACCTGTCCCTCGCTGTGTGGTGTCCCCCGATCCTTTGCCGCGTTGATCCTGAGCGGGTACGCCTTGGTGCAACAAACCAGCCACGATTTCCTCAGGCTTGCGGCTCTTTCCTTGCGAAAAACGTCGACGATATTGATCGACCCCAAATTGGTCGCATCGACCCCGATTTGTCCGGGATGGCACTCCCTCACGCCGTACTAAATCGCGCTGTGTCGCGGCCTTCCGCGTTGCTGCGGCCCTAACGGGTGCAGTCCCGGACGCGTCCGTGCTTTTTGACGCGTCCCAAGGCAAATCGAACACAAAGGGGGTATCCGATGTCCGACAATCTCAGCAATTTCATCAAGCGCGCCTTGTGGCTCGGCGGCGTTTCTATCTGTGCGGTGGCTCTGGCGCAGCAGGCATATGCTCAACAGCCCTACCTAAACGCCAACAGCACGACGACCAGCGATCTTGAGGTCGCAGCCAAGAGCTGGATGACGCCTGAATTCAACGGCGACTGGGGACTCAAGGCGATGAATGCTCAATATGCCTACGCCAATCGCATCACCGGTAGGGGTATCCTGATCGGCGTTGTCGATTCTGGCATCCTCAGCTCCCATCCGAAATTCCAGAATCCCAGGATTCACGTGCTATCGAACCAGGGCCAATATGGGGCGGATGGGTTTCGCTATGGCCCGACCGACGGCGCGTTCAAGCAGGGTGATTCCTATTCCGATACAGGCAGCTGGATCGATGGTGTGAATGACTCACACGGAACGCATGTCTCCGGAACGATCGCCGCATCGCGCGACGGCAAGGAAATGCACGGCGTGGCGTTTGACGGTGAGCTTCATGTGTCGAACACAGGCGGCACCGACGAGATGATTTACGGCCCGAACGAGGACTACAATTATTTCAAGGGGGCCTACGGCAACCTGGTCACCGCCGGCGTCAGGGTCATTAACTCAAGCTGGGGCAACCCGCCTGATGAGGACGACTACAGTACCAGGCAAGGCGTGCTCAACGCCTACATGGGCTATGTCGGGAAGAAGACTTGGCTCGATGCCGCTGCCGAGGCCGCGCAACGGCGCGTCATCATGGTCTTCACGGCTGGCAATGCCGGGTTTGACAATCCGTCGGTGCGGGCGTCGCCCGGATTTTGAATCGTTCGGCAGCCGCCGCAGGCCAAGCCGGATCGCTGTCCTTCGACAGACCACTGCTGCGATCGTCGGCAAACCATCAACTGCCGCAGGTGCGCTTCCTTGCGCTCCCGATCCTAACTGGCTCGTTTGATCCAGAAACGGTCGATAGCCGGGACACCCGTTAGATCGGGAAATGATCGGCGGGACGAAGCGGTTCAACGGCCCAATTGCCCACCGGCAAGGAGGATACAAACCGGCTGGCCTGCCCCGCATTCTGTCGGAGTTTTCATAGGCCACCGGTTTTTACATGAACGCGATCCGCGTAGCCCTCGCCCAATCGCGCAGTGACCTTCTTGCAGGATTGATTTCAGACGCGCTCACGAAGTCGCCCGAGTTTGAACTTGTTGGCGGTGACGTCTTCGACCTTTCCATGATCGGGAAGGTGTTAAGCGCGTCATTGGATCCCATCGATGTCCTGATCATCGTCGGCGATATGGGATCCGTCGTTCTTGACGACCAGCTGGCCCGGCATCCCGGAATCGTCGTCTCGTATATCGTCATCGGATCGGATTCGATTCGCTTCGACCTCAGAAGCGTCGGCGTCGATCAATTGCTGTCGACGCTCACGACGCTTGCGCGCAACCGCAAGACCGGCACGCCCCGCGAATTTGCCTTTCAGGCGGTGCCGCGGCCATCGGCCCGGCTTGAAAGCGAATTCGGTTTCGTGCCGATGCCGGCGAACAGCGAACTGATGAAGCTTGCGGTGGCCTGGATCGATGCGGTCCTGTTGCACTATCAGGAGCGCTTTCCGCCCGCTGCCGGAGACGTGGCGGGCCTGGTGCGCCACCCCGCCTCGCTGAAGCATCTGCTCGCGCCGGAACCCCGTGTCGAAGAGAGCGAGGAGGCGCGTCGAGCAGCCGAACGCCTGCTGGTCGCTCTGGTCTCGGCCGGCAACGACGATGAGCCCCTGGTGCGGCTTCATCGGCGGCTTTCCCTGTCGGCGCTTGAACTCAAGGTGCTGTTGCTCTGCCTCGCACCCGATCTCGACGCCAAGTATCAGGCAGCCTTCGGGATTCTCAACGACGATCTCAGTCGCCGCGGTCCGTCACTCGGACTCGCTTGCAAGATCCTCGGAGAGTCGAGCGTCGTGCGCGCCACGCTTACCCAGGCCGGAAAGTTGACGCGTTGGCAATTGCTCGATTGCGGCGCGCAGTTGCCGCGGGCTGACGAAGTCATGCGATTGGACTCCGCATTGGCCGGTTGGCTGCTCGGCGATGCTGGCGCGCTTCTTCACGATCCGGCGGTTCGCACGGTCCTGGAAAGCGCACCGTGGCGCGGTGCAAGACTGCTCGGCGAGGCGTTCGACCAGGGTCTTGCCGGGCAGCTTGCGGGGGCACTCGCATCCGATGCAAATCGGGGCCGATGGGTGATCCTCAGTGGCGCCGATGCCGATGGCTGGCGCGCGATTGCCGAGCTTGCCGTACAGCTTGGAGGTCCGCCGCTGCTCCGCGTTTCGCTCGCGACCTTCGCCAATCTGCCTGACAGCGAAGCGGTCGGGACCGCCGCGCGCCTCGCTCGGGCAGCGACATTGCTCGGCGCCAGCCCGGTCATCGATGTGCGCGACGGCGACTCCCGGGTCACTTGCGAGGCCGCCGTGGCGATGCTCGCATCGATGCTGAAAGACCTGTCGCAGGGTATTGCCCTGATCACCGACGATGCGCGGCGTTTCGCCAGCCTGCTCCACGACAGGGTCGTGGCGGTGCTGGAGCGCGACGCACCGCTGCCGCCGGCGATAGCGGCGACGTTCAGGACCGCGGCCCTGCAATCGGAATTGTCGCTGACGGACGAGGCTTGCATGCGGCTGGCGCATGCTTTTCCGCAGCCTCCGGGCGTCATCGAGGATGCCGTTCGGCTTGCCGCGCTGCAGGGCGCCGCGGGACTGCCCGCGCCATCCCAATACGCGCGGGTCGCGGCCGCCTGCCGGCATATATCCAGCCCCGACATGCCGCGTTTCGCCAAGCGCATCGTGCCGACCTTCGCGCTCGACGACATTGTGTTGCCCGCCGAGTGGCACGAGCAACTGCGTGAACTGGTCAACAATGTCGTCCACGCACCAAAGGTGATGAACGACTGGGGCTTTGGTGCAACCTTGCCGCAGGGAAGGGGCATCGCCGCGCTGTTTCACGGCCCGAGCGGAACCGGCAAAACCACGGCTGCGCAGGCCGTCGCGCGGGCGCTCGACACCGACGTCTATCAGGCCGACCTCTCGCTGCTCGAAAGCAAGTTCATCGGTGAGACGGCCAAGAATGTCGACATGCTCTTCAACGACGCCGAGCGCTCGCACGCGGTGCTGGTCTGTGACGAAGCGGACGCCATTCTTGGCAAGCGCAGCGAAATCAAGGATGCGCACGACCGCTATGCCAATATAGACGTTGCCTACCTGCTGCAGCGGATCGAGGCCTATTCCGGGCTCGTCATCCTGACCACCAATTTCCGCCAGAACATCGACCAGGCTTTCCAGCGCCGTTTCCGTTTCGTCGTCGAGTTTCCCAAGCCCGATGTCCAGGGACGTGAGCAGATCTGGCGCAAATGTCTTCCGGGTTCGGCCCCCGTCGGCGCCGATGTCGATTTCGGATTTCTGGCGCGTCGCGTTGAACTGACCGGCGGCAACATCCGGCAAATCGCGTTGCGCGCGGCGTTCGCCGCGGCGGCCGATCACTCGCCCGAAATCACGATGGCCCACATCCTTGGTGCGACCCGGGCCGAACTTCTCAAGATCGGAATGACGACGGCGGCGCGCGAGCTGGACGACCTGGCAGCGCTGCGCCGGCAAGGTCTCAGGCAGGTGGCGTGAGGAACCGATGCAGGGAGACGCCATCCAGCGTGTTGGAGTCGAGATCGCGAAGCGGATCGAGGGAGCGTCGGGCGTGACGGTCTACCACGGTCCGCCCGACGCCTCCGATGACGATAAGCAGGGGCCCAAGTCGCTCGTTCTGTTTCCTTTGCGCGCGATGGTCAACGCTGAATTGCGTAACGTCGAACACCGGGCTCCGCCGAAGAATGCGAACGGTCCGGACGTCATCTATGACGAGTCGTTGCCGCTCGACGTTCACTACCTGCTGTGCCCCAATCCCGCCGTCAGGCCCGGTCCCGATTGGGACGGCGTGCAGTTGCTTGGCAAGGCGCTCCAGGCACTCAACGGTCCCGCCGGACGCTTCGGTCTCCTGGTACAGGGCGAACTCGTCCACCTCTCGCTCGACTTCGTTTCAAGTGAAGAGATGGGACGTATTTGGGCGCTGTTTCCGGCGATCAACTACCGCACATCGGTCGTCTACCTCGCGACCCCGGTCTGGATCGATCCCGCCACGGAACGTGTGACCGGAACGCCGGTGGTGCATGAAAAATATCTGCCGCGTCCCGTGCCGGTTGTGGAGCGCGGCTGATGCTGACCGAACTCGAAAAAATCGCACCACCCACACGACGGGTCCTGTTTGCGGTCGAAGTGATCGACGGTGTTTCCGGCGCGACGATCTACGAGCGCATCAAGGTCGAACCACTGGACGGCAATGATGAAGTGATCAACGGGCGTCCGCTCGTCAACCGGTCAGGCAAATTTGTCTGGACTGAGCCAAATAACGCCTGGCCGGTCCGGGTCAGGGTTGGTCCGGACGACAAACCAAATCCGCTGCCCTTCGAGCGGTCGATCGTTGCCACACCGCGGCCCGACGATCCGATTCCCGCAAGCAAGCGTCTCTTCACCGTCGTGCTTCGTCCGACGGCAGCCTATCCGTTCGGTGCCGGAGTCACTGCGGTTCGCGGCTCGCTCCGGGAGGGAACGGGAAACAATGCCCGGGCGATCAAGGGCGCGCTGGTGCAATTTGCTCGCGTCGGCGGCCCGTGGAAGGGCCCCGCGCCGGGCACCAACGGTGAGCCGTCACCCGGCGACACGCTGACCGACGCGTTCGGTGAATTTGCGGTGTATCTGCGACTTGCCGCTCCCGAGTTCTCGGACGTCGATGATGGCCGACTGCCGGTGGCCCTGCGGATTACACGCAAGGACGTCCCGCCATGGGACGTGCCCGGTGAATGGAGTTCGGTCGTCGTGGGTAAACCCGCGGTGGCGAGCATTCCCGTTGGCCAACTGTTCAACCGCGACGTCACGCTCCGCTGGCCCGTGAACTGAAGAGAGAGGGGAAATGTGATGGAAAATTGCAAACCGATCGACGAGCAGAAGACGGCGGTCGACAAGCAGATCGCCGACTACGAGGCTCTACAACTGCCACCACTCAAGAAGGAGCTCGACGCCCTCGTCGACAAGAAAAACAAGGCGGTCCAGGAGTACGAGAAGCTCTACAAGGGAAGGAAAAAGCGCTGGTGTGAGCAGAACGAGAAGATCAAACTGTTGCACACCTCGCTGAAAAGCCAGTTCCCCAAATGGAATGAGCTGGTCCGTCACTGCGTCTGCCCCCGGCTCGACGGCCTCGCAGCGCTCGAGGCGGATCTCGCAAGGCGCGATGACGCGGCCAAGGGTGCCAACGAGCGAATTCGCGACGCAACCAATGTCGCGCTCGAGCAAGCCAAGACTTACCTCGACACGCTGACTGCGAACGGCGCCAAGATCGACGCGGCGCTCGGAACCGGTGAGAAAGGCATCGCCGACGTCCAGAAGCTCCTCTGCGGCGATGCACCCGCCACCGCCATCTATCCCTTCTGGTTCTCGGTCCTGCCGGCGCACGTGGCCCTCGCGCCGCTGAAGTCGGACCTCGACTTCGCCGAGAACCAATCGCCCACCAACCTCTGCGGCCCGCATGTGCCGGTCGGCGACGGCGAACGGGACCAGGATGATCCCGAGACCCTGGCCGTGCACCACGGCAAGGACAAGGATAAGCCCGCGCCGGCGCCACGACCGCTGCCCTGGCTTGTTGATCCGAATGAGTATGGCCACGAACTCGACTGCGCCTTCGAGCGCTTCAAGACAATGAAAGTCGAGGCGGCTAAGACGCAAAAGACCTATGACGGCTGGCCCGATGATCGCGCCGCCTCGGTGAAACGCATCGCCGACCGGAAGAAAGCGCTCCCCGACCTCATCGCCGAGTGCCTCCGCAAGTCGGTACCACCAAAACCCTGCTAGCCGGCAGCATTCCCGTATCCAGGAGAAATGACGATGCCAGAATATCTAGCCCCAGGCGTATTCATCGAGGAAATCGAACGCGGCCCCCGTCCGATCGAGGGGGTTCCGACCAGCACCGCGGCATTTATCGGCGAGACCGAGCGCGGGCCCACCAAGCCGCGCGCTATCACCAGCTATGGCGACTACAAGCGCTGGTTCGGCGACGTGTTCGGTAACCGTGATCGCTACATGCCTTACGCGGTCAATGGCTTTTTCGAGAACGGTGGGCTTCGGATGTTTGTCTGCCGGGTTGTGGGCCAGAACGCCACCCGGGCGAAGCTTCAACTGGGAGCGTTCGAGGTCGCTGCGGTCGGCGCGGGGTCATGGGGCAAGCGCGTCTGGGTCAGGGTAAAGGAAAGCTCAACGACGAAGAAGGTCGACGGCGCAATGGTGCCCGTGGGTTTCCGCATTCAGGTTGCCTACTGGGCGACCTTGCCGGACGGTTTTGATCCCTTCGATCCCTTCGATCAAGCCAATCGTGCCAAGTTTCCGCGGCCGACAGTTGTTGAGGACTTCGACGACCTCGTCGCCGATCCGACGTCGCCCGACTTCTACTCAAAGCGAGTAGTCGACAATTCAGCGCTTGTCACGCTCACCGGACCCGACAACGACGATACGTCCATTCCCGACCCGACCGACGGGGCAATGCTCGACGATGGCGGAGAGGATGATCCGGAAGCTCTCGGCGTCGATGATTTCAAGGGTAATCCGGTTCCTGGTCAGCGGGATGAGCCGCAGGGATTGAATGCGTTGAGCCTCGACCCCTATCGCGAAGTTGCTCTTGTCCATGCGCCGTACCATCCGAACGATCCGGACCTCATTGCGGGCGAAATTATTACCCATTGCGAGCTCAATCGCTTCCGCTTTGCCGTCATCGACTCGGCTCGCGATATCAGCGATTTCAACGCGCTTGATCCGCGAACTACTCTCGCCGACAGTTCGTACGCCGCATTCTATTATCCCTGGATCAAGATCGCTGATCCACAGAGCGGTGCTATGAAGTTCGTGCCGCCGGGCGGTTACGCCCTCGGCATCTACTCGAGGACCGATACCGAACGCGGTGTGTTCAAGGCGCCTGCCAATGAAACCGTCCGTGGCGCGGTCGATCTTCGCTTCGACATCAACGAAATCATGCAACAGACACTCAATCCCCGCGGGGTGAATGCCATTCGCCGATTCCCCGGACGTGGGATCCGCGTATGGGGCGCGCGCACGATCTCATCGAATGCGCTCTGGAAATACGTCTCCGTGAGACGACTGTTCATTTTCCTCGAACGCTCGATCTACGAAGGCACCCAGTGGGTGGTATTCGAGCCGAACGACGATCGGCTGTGGGCGCGCGTCAAGGACACGCTGCGAATCTTCCTGCGCGCGCAGTGGCGGGCCGGCGCGTTGCTCGGCAGGACCGAAGACGAGGCATTCTTCATTACCTGCGACCGCACCACGATGTCGCAGGACGACATCCTCAACGGCCGGCTGATCTGCGAAATCGGCATCGCGCCGGTCCGTCCGGCCGAGTTCGTGATCTTCCGTGTATTCCAGCAAACTGCCGAAGCCCAGCGGTGAGGAAGGATAAGCCATGGCACGCAAGGACCCCCTACGAAACTTCCGCTTTCGACTGGAGATTGGCGGCATCACGCAGGCCAATTTCAGCGAAGTCGCGATCGGCGAAACCGCAAGTGACGTCATCGACTATCGCGACGGCAACGAGCCGAACTACGTCCGCAAGCTGAGCGGACTGACCAAGTTCGGCAACGTGACGCTGAAATGGGGCATGACGGACTCGACGGAGCTCGAAAGCTGGCACGACGCCATCGTCGCCGGGCAAATCCAGGCAAATCGCAAGCAGGTGGCGATCATCGTCCAGGATGAGGCGGGGGTCGACAAGGCCCGCTTCGTCGTTACCGACGCCTGGCCGTCGAAGTACACGGTCAGCGGGCTCAACGGCAAGGGCAACGAGGTGATGATCGAGTCGATTGAACTCGTCAACGAAGGCATCGAGCGCGTCCAATAGGGGACGCAGCGAAGCGGAGAATAGACCATGAGCGTACGACCGAACGAAAGCTTTCAGACTGAAATAGAGTTCACGTTGCCAAAGGGCTTCCTCGACTCGACCGGCATCCTGCACCGGCGCGGCGTCATGCGGCTCGCGACTGCGGCCGACGAGATTCTGCCGTTGCGCGATCCGCGGGTGCAGCAGAACGAGGCCTACCTTGCCATCATCGTGCTGGCTCGGGTTATCACCCGGCTCGGCGATCTCGCTTCGGTCGACACAAGGGTGATCGAGGGCTTGTACGCATCCGACCTCAACTACCTGCAGCGCCTCTACGAACAGATCAACGGCGGCGATGACCCCGACGCGATCCGGAATCCGGAAGTCGTGGTCAGCGCTGCAGCCATGGAGCGCAACACATCGACAAAAGGATTCCAGACCGTGGGGGAAGCCTAAAGGCCTATCCCGCGCAGCAGCTGCGCGAGGAGATGGCCTTTATCGCCTACCACTTCCACTGGGGCTCGTCCGAGCTGATGGGCCTTGAGCACGCGGAGCGACGGCAGTGGTGCCGTTCGATCTCCAACATCAACCGGGACCTGGACGGCGCGCCGGCCAATCCCTTTGAGAATCTTTGAATGCAATGCGTACCGACCCGTTCATGAACTTCAAGTTTCTCGTCGAGATCGACGGCATCCAGCGCGGCGGGTTTAGCCGCGTGAAAGGTATTGCACGCGAAATCAAGGTCGATACCTATCGCGAGGGCGGGGTCAACGACTACGAGCACAAGTTCGTCAACCAGACGACTTACGGCAACCTGATCCTCGAGCGCGGTCTCGCCGACGACTACATGTGGAATTGGCACGACGCTGCCGTCGAGGGCGATATCAAGCGCCGTGCGATCACCATCGTGCTGCGGGATCCGGCGGACGCCGAGAAATGGCGGTGGCTGGTGGACGGCGCCATTCCGGTCAAGTGGTCGGGCACCGACCTTGATGCCGCAAGTTCCCAAATCCTGGTCGAAACCATCGAACTCGCCCATCGCGGCTTCCGAAGGGGGAACTGACGATGGTCGGCCGGATGATTGTCGCCAGGATCTGGACAGGCCGCAGGCCATTGGCCAATCGCCGTGCCTGGTTCGCAATGGTGCAGCTGATTGCAGGGCGCACCGGCAATCGGCCATGGCGTGCGATTCCGCTCTCGCTGTTCTGGCGCCGGAGGCGCGCACCGCTTCAATTTGTCTGCAACGGAGTGCGGCGGGAGATTTCTGTTGAGCGGATCAGGACCGACCTCGCGACCGGCCTTGTGCGGCAGCTTCCGGCCGTTGCTCCGCCGTCCGTCACCGTGCTGCGCGAGATCCGGGCGCCGTCCGGGGTTTCCGCGTCAAATTACCAACCGCCGGGTCCCAGTTTGCCGACGCCATCGCACCGGACTGAGCCGTTCCGCCCCGTATGGCGCAACCAGATTATCCACCACCGGGTGCTTGCGAAGCCGTCGATCGTGGCGCGGCCTTCTCCTTTGGCCGAGCGCCGGGCCACCCCGTTGCGGACGTTGCGCGAACGCTTGAGCGGGATACGGGAGGTCCTGATCGTTCACAAATCAGGGAAGGACTCCGCGGCGATTTCGCCATTGCCAGGCAACGGCGGAGTTACCCTGCGCTTGACGCGATCAAGGCGACGCTCGATTGCGGCCGGATCGATTCCGCTGACACCCGCGACAGTTTCCAATCTCCCGGTACCCGCTGCCGCAGAATTCAGCGAAACAAGCCAGCGGCGTGCACCGCGGCCGGCTGAGCGGCAGTTGCGCGCTTTTGGTCCGCAGTTGCGGCCCCGACAGGTCGAGAGGAGCAGCGAAGTTTCCATCGACCTTCGCCCGCGGCAAGTCTCACTGGTCTGGCGCAAGCATTCCGGCCAGGCGGGCCACCCGCTGCCCGCAACGAACGCCCATCACACGTCAGGCCCGGTTGCCGCGGCGTTGCCGGCCAACGCGATCACGCAACAGGCGGCGCGGAACATTCCGGCCGTGCCTGCCTCAGCAAACCAACCCAGGCGCGACGCGGCCGCCGCGATCGATCCGGTCTTCGCCGGCCGGCTCGCCGACGACGTGATGCGCCGGATCGATCAGCGCCTGCGCATCGAGCGCGAACGACGCGGACTTTAGGAGCGGATGATGGCTTTGGAGAAGGCAACCATCGACATCCTTTCGGGCTCGCTTGCGGGGAAGCAGCTGCGAGTCCTGTTCAATCCTTCCGAGTACACGATCGAGCGATCCAACGCCTACAAGTCGACATCCGTCCCCGGTCTCAGCGGCCCGCTGATCCACTTCATCAACGGTGAAGCGGATGTCCTTTCGATGGAGCTATTCCTCGACGACTATACCGACAAGCCGGCGGACGGAAGCAGCGTAAGGGAGCGTCTCGACAAGCTGGCGGGCCTGCTCGAGATCGACAACGACCAGCATGCGCCACCGATCGTCCGCTTCGTCTGGGGCAAGCTGAGCTTTAAGGCGATCATCGAGAAATTGTCCCGCAAGCTTGCGATGTTTCAGCCCGACGGCCAGCCGGTGCGCGCGACAGTGAGCATGAGTTTCAAGGAATACAAGACGCTCGGCGAACTCGTCACGAAGCCGCGTCTTCAGTCAGCCGACAAGAGCAAGCGCCGCGTCATCGTCGGGCGCGACAGCCTCTGGCTGCTGGCGTCGCGCGAATACAGCGACGTCACCAGCTGGCGGGTGATTGCAGGGGCCAACGATCTCGATGACCCGCGCGACGTCGTTTCCGGACAATGGGTAAAGGTTCCGCCACTGGAGCAGAGAGATGGAATTCGCCGAAGCATCTGACCGCAATGGCGCATTCTACGTTCCGGCCTTCGTGGTGAAGGTCGGAGGGCAGGTGCTGACGCAGGACCTCGCCATCGGCGTCAGCCAGGTCGAGGTCGATCTGACGCTGGGCGGCGCCGGGCGCTTCAGTTTCACCGTGGTCGAAACCTATGACCTCGAGCGGCGGGCGTTCCTGAGCGGCTACGGCAAGTCCGTGCTCGAGCTCCTCAAATTCGGCGCCGCGGTGGAGATCGCACTGGGCTATGGCGACCACGGCAAGCTCACGCCGATGATCAGGGGGGTCGTCACGGAGATTTCGACGAGCTTTGCCGAGAACGGCACGCCCGAACTCAACGTTGCCGGCTACGACAATATGTTCTCGATGACGCTCGGCAAGCGCTCGCAGAGCTGGGCCAAGGTGAGCGACAGCGACGTCGTGAACCTGCTGGCGCGTGAGCACAACCTCAGCACCAGGGTCGAGCCGACCAAGGAACAGCACGCCCAGATCGAGCAGAACCAGGAAAGCGACGTGGAGTTCATCAAGAAGCTCGCCGCCCGCAATCACTACGAGTTCTTCATCGACCCGCCGACAGGATTGTTGAGCTTCGCGCCGCCGAAGGACCGGCAGGCCGGTGTCGTTTCGCTGCGCTGGGGCGAGAGTCTGCTGAGCTTCAAGCCGGAGGCGAACCTCGCAGCACAGGTCTCCTCGGTCGAAGTCTATGGCTGGGACCCGCAGAGCAAGAAGGCGATCGTCGGCAAGGCGGTCGCCGGCGAGGAATCGGGTAGCGAGGGAACCCGTACGAGCGGTGGCGCAGCGCTGCAGACGGCGATCGGCAAGGGGGCGGTGCTGCAACTGCGCCAGCCGGTGTTCACCGAAGCCGAAGCGCGGCGCCGTGCCGAGGCGGTGCTCAACGATCACGCCAAGCGGTTTCTGACCGGCGAGGCCGAAAGCATCGGCCTGCCGGACCTCTTGCCCGATCGCAACGTCGCCATTGGCAATCTCGGCGTCCCCTTTTCGAAAACCTATTACATCCAGCAGACCATCCACAAGATCGACAGCAACGGCTACCGGACGCGGTTCAAGGTCAAGGAGACCTCGCTATGAACATGATCGAGCCGTTTCCGCAGGAGACCACGCTTGAAGCCGGCGGTTCCGCCAAAGGCGTCGCGGTGGCGATCGTTCGACAGAACAAGGATGACAGCGGGCAGGCGCGGGTCAGAGTCAGTTATCCCTGGCACAGTCGTCCCCGCGACAGCTACTGGGCGCGTGTTGCCCTGCCGATGGGTGGCCGGGACCGCGGAACGTACTTCCTTCCCGAAGTTGACGACGAGGTACTCGTCGCGTTCGAGCGTGGCGACGTGCGTTTTCCTTACGTAGTCGGCTCACTCTGGAACGGCGTCGACAAGTCGCCGACAAACAATGCCGACGGCAAGAACGACATTCGCATGGTCAAGAGTCGCAAAGGCCACAAGCTGACCTTCGACGATGGCAGCAAGGGTCTGGTGCGGCTTGAACTCAACGACGGCAAGAAGCTCGAGTTGGACGACGACGGCATCAAGCTCGACGACGGAAAGGGCAACAAGCTGGTCATCAAGACCAGCAGCGGATCGATCAGCATCGAATCCGCCGCCAGCCTCTCGCTGAAAGCACCAAAGATCGAGATCGCGGCCACCGGTGAGATGAAGCTCACCGCCGGTGCGCTGCTTACCGTCCAGGGCTCAATCGTGAAGATCAACTGATGGGACAGCCGGCAGCACGTTCAGGTGATCTTACCTCGCATGGGACCGGCCTTGCGCCCGGGCCCGGCTGTCCGACCGTGCTGATCGGCGGCATGCCCGCGTGGCGCGCCGGAACGGACATGCATCTCTGCCCGCTGTCCAACGGCCCGCAGCCGCATGTCGGCGGCATGGTCTCCATGGGCAGCGCGACAGTGCTGATCGGCGGCGCGCCGGCGGCGCGCGTCGGTGACGTCGTGGTCGAGGCGGGCGGTCCGAATCCGATCGCCCAGGGTCTGCCGACGGTCTTGATCGGATGAGGGGCGTGATGAACGAGCAAAAGGACTGGATGGGACGGGGCTGGAATACCCCGATCGCGATCGATCCCAGGACCGGGACACTGCAGCTCGTTGCCTACGAGGACGACATCAAACAGGCGATCGAGATCATCCTGAGGACGCAACGCGGCGAACGGGTGATGCGGCCCGATTTCGGCTGCGGCATCCACGAACTTGTCTACGACGTGATGGACGTTGCGATGCTCACCAGGGTCGAGACCGAGGTGCGCGAGTCGTTGATCAAATACGAGGCGAGGATCGATCCGATCCGCGTCGTCGCGAAGCCACCCTACGCCCTCGAGGGCCTGCTGCTGGTCGAGCTCGAATACCGGGTGCGGCAGACCAACCAGATCGGCAACTATGTCTTTCCCTTCTACTTCCGCGAAGGTGGCGCGAGCCAGGCGGAGGTGCGTCGTCAATGACCCTCCCGCCGCTGCCCAGCTACGACAAGCGCCGCCGCCTCAATTTCGAGAAGGAGCTGCTCGACCGTGCGCGCCTTTGGTTGCCCGAGTGGAGCGCGCTGAAGGAGGCCGGCGACCCCGGCGCAGCCGTGCTCAAGATTGCGGCGAAACTGGAGTCGCAGGTCACGCAACGGCTCGATCGTCTGGCGGAAAAGAGCTTCCGCGGCTTTCTGCATTGGCTGAATGTCCGCGGAACACCGGGCCGCGCCGCGCGTATTCCGCTGGCGTTCCGCATGGCCGCCAGGTCCGAAGCCGTGCTGGCCGAGCCGCCGATCCAGGTGCAAGCCGATGCCGGCGGGGAGCCGGTGATCTTCGAGACCGAGCAGCAGTTGCGCATCGTTCCGGGTTCGCTGGCGGCGGTGTTGGCCGCCGACCCCGCTTCGGATCGCTTCTTCGGGCCGTTCGAGGGGCTGTCGCCCTGGGAGGCGCCCAAGCCGAGACCGAACGAGTGGCGGCTTGCCGCCGCCGCGGCCGGTGGATCGCCGGAAATCCAGCTCGATCCGCCGACCGGATTGGAAGCCGGCGACTGGATCAAGGACGAGGCGCAAAACCGCTATCGCGTGGTCGGGGCCAAGGATGGGTTGGTGACCATCGAACCTGGGCTCGGGATCACCGAAACATCTTCCGCGCCGCCGGATGCTCCCGCCGGTATCGTGTTCGAACGGCTGACAGCTTTCGATCCATTTGGAACGAACGAGCGGGACCAGCAGCAGCATGCTTTCTATTTTGGGTCTGAAACCGGGCTCGACATCAAGACCGCGGCCTTTATCGAGATCACCGGCGGACCGACGAAGCAGACCTGCCAATGGTCCTATTGGGGGAAAGAAGACAAGGGGGATAAAGTCGATTGGGTCAAACTGGATCAGGAGAAGGTCGCCGGACGAATATTGCTGTGGAAGCCGGCAGGCTCGATCGAGCCGCGTGAGATCGGCGGCAAGCCGTCCCGCTGGCTCCGCGCCAAGCCCCAGCCTCCCGAAAGACCCCAGCCTCCCAAACCCAATCAGCCGATGCAGGAGCGGGTGCGCAGCCTCCACCTGCAGCTGAACTGCGAGCTCTCCGACACACTCAAGAGCAAGCTCGAAAAATCCGGCGAGGCGGAGCCGATCGAACTAGAAGGCATCGCCAACACTTCGCCGCTGGTGTTCGCAACGGCTTTCTACCCGCTCGGCCGCGAACCGCGCCTGTTCGATTCATTCTACCTCGGTTGCAAGGAAGCGTTCTCGAAGGCGAAGGCGACGGTCACCATTCACATCGAGGCCGGAGAAAGCTTTTCCGCTCCGATCATCTCAGTCACGCTTCTCGACACCAAGAGCCTCGTGGCTGGCATCGGCGGCGACGGCCGTCTGCGAATCATCACGATCGATGACGTCGCAACCGCCGTCGCCGCCGGCGTTCCAGATTTCGTTGCGCCGACATTGCCGCGGGACACCAAGGGTCAGCCCATCAGCCTGACCATCGGCCTTCGACCGGGCGCGGCGGCTATTGGCACCACGGCGTATGTCAGCGCCGCCGCGGCGAACGAAGTCTGGCTCTGGAATTCGGCTGCTCCGCGCGGCACCGATCCCTGGAAGCTGCTGGGTACGCCGGATCCGCAAGCAAACGTCACCGACACCGTTCTCGCGCTTTCCGAGATCGGCAATTCGGTGATCGCATATGCCGTGGCCGGCGGCACCATCTACAAGCGCGACGCGCCTAATGACGCGGCATGGTCCAAGGTAGCTCCGCCTCCGCCTGACGGCGCCAAAATCGCGCGACTGGCTGCCTTCATTGACCCCGCGGAAAAAAATGGCTCTCAAAAAGCGAGCCTCGGTCTCGTTGCGGTCACCACCGATGGCGCGTTGCTGCGATTTCGCGTCCCCGATGGCGCATCCCCGAGCTGGAACATTCTGTACCCGGAAAAGATCGACACGACCGTGTATCCGATGGCGCTGGTTCGCGGTGGCCCCGAGATGGTGTTCGCTGCGCGTGCCAAAAAGGTCAAGGAAGGGACCAAAGACGAACACGTTGAGCAGTGGGCGGTTGCGGTCGATGCAGACGGTACGGGGCGCCTGCGCGAAGCCAAGTGCCAGCTTGTGGGTCGCAGCTTCGGTGCGGTCCGTGCGGTTCCGGGTCTCGCGGAAGATCCGGCGGTCATCTTCTTCGGCAAGAAGGGTAACAACGTTTGTCCGATGATCTGGAAGGGTCTCGAAGGGACGGTCCCGATCGAAGGATCGCGCAGCGCCGACAACACCGGCCAATACGGAGCACCGGTCCAACATCTCGGGAAGTATGTCGTGCCGGAGGCGGGCGGATCGCTTGCGCTCGCGCAATTGTTCCCCGAGCGTGAAATTCCCGGCACAAGGGTGATGGTGGGGCTGCTTGTGAATGCGCGAGGGGAATGGGGAGGACAGGACAACCTGTTGATCGACCTGACGCCGAACGCCCCTCAGCGGCGAAAAATGGTCGGGGCAAAGGCGTTCGATGTCGGCGCGCGGCACACGTTCTTCCTGGTTGATGAAAGCGTAGCGCAACCAAATGCCACCGATATTGCGGTCTACCGTGCCCTGACCGAGGAACGGGAAGCAACCTGGAATAGCGCAGAGCAGCCAGGTGAGCCAGGTCAGCTGACGCTTCATCCGGATGAAAATGTCGCTGCCAAAGACGGCTTCCTGTTTGTGTTCTGGGGGACGGGTCAGCCAACACAGCGCGTCGTTCAAATCGCGACGTACGACGAGGCCACGAAGATCGCGACGCTCACCACGAATCTGCCCGCAAGCACAAATAAGCACGTCAGCTATCGCAACGTGATGCCGCTGCAATCAGAGGATCACGAAAAAATCTTCAGTGCGACGCCGCACTCGGCATTGACGTTTCCGGAAGCGCAGGACTTCCCACTCGATCAGACGACGACTGCATTGATCGATAACAAGCCGTACAAAATAGAGTATGCGATCGACGGGATGACAACTGTGATTTTGTCGGACGTTGTCGATTCCGGCACGCCGGAAGTAGTAACGGTCGACCTGGTCAGCAAATCCGCGAGCCAGACTACCTACGCTCCGCCACGGCCGCGCAGCCCGGAACTCTCGTGGGAGTATTGGAACGGGCAGAGCTGGTGGAAGATCGTGGTGACGACGGATACGACCGGTTACCTGGTGTCGTCCGGAGACATCATCTTCGACGTTCCCGACGATCTGAAACCCAGCGACGTGGTCGGCCGCAACAATTACTGGATTCGCGCGCGTCTGATTGGCGGCGACTATGGCCAGGAGGCCGTAACGCTGAGCCCGGCGATAGTCGGCGAGCCGCAAACCGTCACGCGCGATGCCAGCGGCATTCGGGCGCCATATCTGACTTCGATCAGGGCAAGCTATGAACTCTGCACGAAGTTGTTGCCGGACGCGGTGCTGACCCAGGACAGCGGCGGATATCTTGATCAGACCGCCGCCAACGCAAGTCCGAACGCAGAGGTGCAGATCTTTACGCCGCTCAAGAACGCCCTGCCGCGCGGGAGCGTGCGTATCGCCACGAGCACGGGAGCGGCATCCGCCGATTGTGGCTGCGACGACCATGCCGGCACCGGTGCCGGCCCCGCCGACGCCGACGCCGAAACCGACCGCGCTATCTATCTCGGCTTCGACGCGCCGCTCCAGGGTGACTCGCTCGCGCTCCTTTTCCTCGTCAACGATGCTACCGACGATGGTGCCTTTCCGCTGGCGGTCGAGGCGTTCGCCGACGGGATCTTCGCGCCCATCGCCGTAAAAGACGGGACGCGGGGGTTGAGTGAGAGCGGTGTGCTGACGCTGTCGTTGCCGAAGCCGCTGCTGGAGGCGAGCTATTTCGGCAGGTCGCTGCACTGGCTGCGGCTGAAGCCGAGGGCTGGCTTCGAAGCAACGCGATGGCGGCCGCAGATTCGCGCCGTTTATCTCAATGCGGCCTTCGCGCGCGCCGCCGAAACGCAGAAGCTGGAGATTCTCGGCTCGTCGGACGGCTCGCCCGGTCTGAAAGTGTCTGTCGCCCGCCCGCCCGTGATCAATGGCTCTCTTGAACTCAGGATACGGGAGCCGCTCGGCGAGGAGGATATCGTTGAGCTAAACAAGTCGGATCCGGACAGGGTCAAGACCAAGGTGGGGCCATGGCAGGGCGCCTGGGTTCGCTGGACGGAAGATATCCTCGCCGCTGCCGACGGGACCGCGCGCGTCTTCGATCTCGATGCGTCGACTGGCGAAATCGTTTTTGGTGACGGCAGGCATGGCCGCATTCCGCCGATCGGCCGCGACAATATCGTTGCAGTCACGTATCAGCGCCTCGGCGGAGCTGCGGCGAACCGGGTTACGGCCTGGGGCCAACTCAACCTGATCACGCCGATCAGCGGCGTCGAGGCGACCATTGCGCCGGAGGGCGCCGCGGGCGGCTCGAGCCCGCAAGGCGCGGAGGCGGCGCTGCGGTTTGCGCCGGCTAACCTGCGGATGCGCGATCGCGCCCTGACCCTCGGCGATATCGAGCAGCTGGCGCTGCAATCGTCGCCGGACATTGCCCAGGTCAAGGCGCTGCGAACCGCCACCGGCGTGCGGGTCGTGCAGATCATGCGCGGCAGCGCGCCCGTGCCGACGAACGCAGCGCGGCGCGAACTGGCGGCTTACCTCCGCGAGCGAACGCCACCGGAATTCTCCGTGCCTGGCGCGCTCATCGTCGACAAGCCGGTGATCGTCGAGGGCCGGATCTCCCTTCGGCTCATCGTCAGCGATCTCGCGTTGGGCGGTTCGGTGACGGCCGAGGCAATCAAGCGGGTGCTGAGCCTGCTCGACCCTGCAATCGGCGGGTTGGATAGCTCCGGCTGGCCTCTGGGGATGATCCCGGATGAAGCGGACATCGCCGCGCGTCTTTCGGGCATCGAGAACCTCGTCGACGTCGAGAAGATCGAGATCACACTCGCGGCCGGCAATAGACGCGTCTTGCGTCCCACCGAGCTGTTTGCCGTCGGCGCTGACGGTGTCTCGGTGATCACCGAGGTCGACCAAGGAGGCGCCGGCTGATGGACCTCCGACTCAATCTCGACGATATCGATTTTGAACGGCTGCTCGAGGACGGCCGATCGTCGATTCCGGGTCTCGCGCCGGATTGGACGGATCACAACGTTCATGATCCCGGCATCATGCTGATCGAGCTTCTGGCCTTCGAGGCAGAAGCGCAGATCTATGCTCTGTCGCGACTGCGGCGCGACGAGCGGGTAGCTTACGCGAAAATGCTCGGCATCTCGCTGCGCAGGCCCGCTTCGGCGACGGCCCTGATCTGGCCGGCCGAGCGCGAACCGCAACCGCCGGGTGCAGGTCGTTTCGACGATAAAACGATCGATGCCGGAGCGCGGATGGTCCCCGACTACCCGGATGCGCCCGCTTTCGTCACTGATATGGCCCAATTCATCACCGGCGCACGGCTCGTCAAGGTCACGACTCATTTCGCCGATGGCCGGGTGGCCGACCAGACGCGGATCAATCGCAATAACGGCGCAACGTTCCTGCCGTTTGGCCCCGCTCCGAGCGAAGGCGACAGCCTGGTGCTCGGCTTCATCGGCAGGCTGAACGTTCCGACCAACGAAGAAGCGGTGCTGGTGCTTGGCGTCGAGACGCAGAGGAAGTCGAGCGCCAAAGCCGAGCCTGGTCCATCCCGTTTGCGGGTGGCGTTGCGAGACGACAACGGCGAACAGGTGTTGGACATCATCCGCGATACGACCGGAGGGATGTTGACGAGCGGCGTGCTCATGTTGGCGATGCCGCGCCAGCAGCAGAGGGGCAAGGGTTTCGAGATCGTCCTTCGTGCCGCTGCGGGCGGTTTGGTGCGGCCGCCCAGGCTGCGCCGGATAGCCGCCAATGTCATATCGGCGCTCCAGCGCGTCGCGCAGATTGAGGAAGCCGCCGGCATCGGCACCGGGCTTCCGGATCAGGTCTATTCGCTGCGCGAAGGTGGCTGGATCGATACTCCGTTCTTCAGCGTGACGACGCCTGGATCCGGCGGCGAGCCTGGCTGGACGCGAGTGGCCGATTTCGAGAACAGCTCTCCCACGGACCAGCACTTTACGTTTGATCCGGCAGCGGGATTGATTCAGTTCGGCAACGGGGTCAACGGCAGGGTACTGCCGGCATACGCAACCCTTGCCGTCGACTACTTCACATGCGCCGGAGCCGCCGGCAACCTGCCGGCAGGCGTCGGTTGGACCCTTAGATTCAAGGACCTTGCCGGCAGGTGCGGCGAGAATGGAGAGCCATGCAGCGGGGGCCGTGACGCCGATACGCTCGACCAGCTGCAAGTCCAGGCGATCGAGCATCGCGTCAGAAGGCAACCTTACGTCACGGCCGAGGATCTCGCACAGGCGGCCATAATGCTTGCCGGACTTGGGGTCGCTCGCGCGATCGAACTTCCACCCGACAGACGGGAGCCACGCGGCACACGTGTCTTGCTCGTCGTGGGGGCGCGCGATGCCGAAGGCGGAGCAGCGCCCGAATCCGCTGCGTGGCTTGAGACCATCCGCATGCGGCTTGCGCCGCGCGTGCCGCTCGGTCAACGCCTCTGTGTCATCGCGCCCCGCTACGTCGACGTCCGCATCACGGCGCGGCTGGCGGTCGCTCGTACCGCCAACGTGGCAGCGGTCAGGGCCACAGCCGAGGACCTGTTGGCGGAGAACCTTGCGGCGACCAATCCACAAATTCCCGACCGGGCCTGGGCGTTTGGTCGCGACGTCACCGCGCTTGCGGTCAAGGCCTGGTTACGCCGACTGCCCGGCGTGACCAGAGTGGGTGAGGTCGCCCTGTCCCGATCGGGAAGGGCCGGGACGGACAAGATTTCGCTCGCGCCGCAAGAGCTGCCCCGTCTCGTCCTGACCCCAGGCGACCTGACCTTCGACCAGCCAGGGAGATCTTCGGCATGAGCGCGCAGAAGGTCTATCGTTTCTCGAGGCGTGAGCACTGGAAGCTGTGCTTGGGGCGCGGCTTCCTCGCCGGTGGCGATGGGCTGGTCCCGCTGCGGCCGCTCGGGCCCCACGCGTTTCCGTCCGGGACAACGGTGGCGCTTTCGACCGTCGCGGTCGACCCCTATGACAATCCGCTCTGGCGGTTCGCGGCGTCTCCTGCGTGTGCGCAGGCCGGCGCGCTCGGATGGAAAGACGAATTGGGCGTCACGCATGGCCCCAGCTGGATCGACCATATTATCGAAGCAAGCCCGCGCATCGTGCTCGACCGTCATTGGTTGTGGGCCTTCGAGGCACGAACGCTGCGGCGCTATGATCGCGAAAGCTTCCAGAGCGATCTTACGGTCGATCTGCACGAACTTCGAGCTCCGGACCAGCCTGCTTGCATCGCTATTGTCGATATCGCGACCGACGGGCGGGAGGGAGTTTGGCTCCTCGCCGCCACCGCCGACGGACATGCGCTCCTGCATTTCGATTGTCAGGACTGTGTCGCTGACAGCCCTGCGGTGCCGGATATTTGTGTCGCACCGGATCAGATCGGCACGCTCGAACGCGGGGCGACGATTGTCCTGCTCTCGAAGCAAGCAAAGACACTGTCGTTCGTCGAAACCGGCGACGGTACGGTCAGGCGCCATCTGCCGGTCGAACAGATCGTGCCGGGATGGACCGCGCTCCGTCTGGCGACAGACGGCCATGAGCGGGTCGGCCTTGGCGGCGTTGACGGCGACGGCAAATGGCAATTCATCATGCTCGACAGCTCGGGCGAATTGCTGCACCCGCCGTTTACGGATCTGTTCAGCCACGAGGTCGAATCTGATATCGACTTCGCCCTCGGCCGCGCGACGGTGTGGTTTGCAACGGACAGCGGGCTATGGCGCCTGGGCGACGGGGCCGAAGAAGCAGCGGCAACGACCGCATGGCTGATCACGCCGATGCTGACGTCTCCCGCAGGTGGCGAGCGGCGGGGCTGGTCGCGCGCCGAGTTGACGATGGATCTGCCCAGGGGCGCAGCCCTTGAGGTGAGCTACGCCAGCACTGATGATCCAAACCTGGCGCGCGCGGTGGACGCTGTCTCTGAGGACACCGACCTCACGGTTGCCCGTCGACAGGAGCTGATCTGGCAACTCCTGGGCGGCGACGAAGATGACGCCAGGAAACGCAGCTTCACGGTGCTGGGTCCGGCCGGTTCAGAGGGCGCGATCGCCGTTCCGCTGTTCGGGACCCAGGATCAATGGCTCTGGCTGCGGTTGCGGCTCGACGTTCCGGCTTCGGCCCCGCCGCCACGGCTGACGGCATTGCGCGTGCTCTACCCCGAGATTTCGCTGATGGAGCGCCTGCCGGCCATGTTCAATGGTCCCAAGCACGATCCGGCCGGTGTGTTGCGCCGGCTTGTTGGCGTGCTGGAGGCGACGACCCAGAACATCGACGCGGCCATTGATGGCATCGGTCGACAGCTCGATGCTGGCCACGCCCCCGAGTGCTGGCTCGACTATCTCGGCCGTTGGTTCGATCTGCCCTGGCATGATGCCCTGCCTGCTGACAGCAAACGCCGTCTGCTTCGAAGCGCCAGCGAACTGATCGCTCAGCGCGGCACCCGCGCGGGCCTGATTGTGCTGCTGAAATGCCTTGTTGGCGACAATGCGATCGTTGGCGTTGTGGACGTAACGGTCGAGTATCAGGCGCTGCGGCTTGGCGGCCGGAATCAAAAGGGTGCCGCCATCCCGGCCCTGCTTGCGGGCCGTAGCGTCGCGCAATCGGTGCTTGGGCGTGGAGCGAAACTTGGATCGATCCGTCTCTCCTGTCAGCCGGTTGATTGCAGCCCGCTCGGGGCGATCGTTCCGACGATCAGGATTTCGCTGACCGCGCCGGCCGGCGTGACGCGGGTTCTCGCGCCGCTACTGCCGGCCATCCTCGAACGGTTCGTGCCGCTTGGTGTGAGGATTGCAGTCGCCTGGCACGTGCGACCGGCGGCGATGTTCGAGACGGACGGCGATATCCTGGTGCTCGACGGCGAGCATCCGGGTCAGCTC
This sequence comes from Bradyrhizobium sp. USDA 3315, assembly GCF_054056795.1. Lineage (NCBI taxonomy): Bacteria > Pseudomonadati > Pseudomonadota > Alphaproteobacteria > Hyphomicrobiales > Nitrobacteraceae > Bradyrhizobium > Bradyrhizobium sp. USDA 3315. The sequence goes on from NZ_JBSRYP010000001.1 coordinate 5,213,669, forward strand.
GGCGAAAATAGCGTCATCGGGCAGGTCGTCCTTGGCGGATATCGCGGACGGATCACGAATTCGGGTTTTGAAACAGATTTGCGGCTGCACTAGTCGATAAGGAGACGTCGTCATGCATGACACTACCGATGGGACGCGCAACCGGTTCTTCCGCGGCAAGCGGATGCAGGCAGAAGAATTCCTGTTGGAGCAGGACTATCTGATCGATCGGCGACGGCTGATCAACCGTGCGGTGCTGGGCTGGGGCGTGGTGCAGGGATTCGCGCTGTCGCAGCCGGATCGGCCGCGCCCCGAGACACCGCTGCCTGCCAACGCCGAGTCCGACGCGCCCGCGACTGAGGTGCAGGAGGGTGACAGGATAGCTGCACAGCCCGTGTCGGAGGCCGTCGCCGCGGCTAGCGCGCCCGCGGCCGCATCCGCGGATGATCGGACAGCTTATCCGCTCGAAGTCGGTGACGGCATTGCCTTCGATCGATTGGGGCGGGAAATAGTTCATGCTTTGGGATGCAAGCTCGACGCCACGAATACCTTCGTGCTCGCCGTTGGGGAAAACGGTCAGTGGTGCTTCAGCGATCTGAGCAAGCTCACGAAGGGGCGTTACATCCTCGCCGTTCATTATGCCGAGGAGAAAGCCGGTGGCGTCGTCGCCCCGCGCTTCTGCGGTTGCAGCCGTCCGGAGCGGGCCCATGTGCACGAGACAGCGGTGTTCTCGCTGCGCGAGTTGAAGGACAGGACATGTCCTTGCGGTGAAAGCGCCTGCCCCGGCGATGGCTGTGACCATTGTTTGAGCGATGCCTGCAAGGGCGATGTTCGCGGGCCACACGCACGGCTCAGCCGATGGATCAGCGATCGCAAGGTGAGCGGGAACGACTCACACCTTCACTGCTGGGGAAAGTATGAGATTGCACTGCATGAATGGGTCGACCTTGCGTGTGTTACGGCTGAGCCCCCCAAGGAGCACTGTCTCCCGATCGGCATTGTCGTCGACGATGGCAGCGGACCGCGGCGGCTCGTCAAGAACAACGATCTGCTGTTTGATCTCGTGCGGGGATGCGATCTCACTCACATCAGCGAGATCAGTTGGGAAGCTTGGCATCGCAGGGGGCGAAAAAATCCCGTCCTCTGGAGCGAGTTCCAGTCCATGTTCTGCTTCGATCGCGAGGTTCGGCGCGGCGACGAGAGGACCGGCTTTTTTACGGGTTACAGGACAAGGTTTATCGTCACGTTCTCTGGCCAGGTGAAGCGGGAATCCATCCGTACCGACGCCGTCGTCATACGGGTTATTACGTCGGAGGGTGGCACCGGCTGGGGTCGGACCCGCACCATTCCGGTCGTCCACCTCGATTCAACGCCGTCCCGTGGCGATCCGGACGGTCCGCTGACCGACCAGTTTGTGGTCGAGGTGCGGCGCAGATGGGTCAATGACGAGATCAAGGAGGACGGCGAGTCGGAGCTGCGCGAGAACGATTTTTTGGTCGAGTTCGAGGTACGCGGCGATCTGCTTGAAGACTGCGAGGGCCTCACGGTCGACGCGAACCCACGCGGTCTTGCGGCGACGCCGACTGGCAACGGCACGCCTGGCGGCACCTTCATTTCACGCTTTGCCGTCAAACGGATGCCGAGAGACAGAAGCGACACCGATTAACGGAATCGTCCTGCCAAATCTGAGGGTGAAATCATGAAAGATCTTTCATTGAACGGAATCTCGACGCTGGTTCGGCCGGCTTACAGCCCGGGCCTGCTGCTCGAGGACGAGGACCTTACCGCCGCCGTCGACTACACCCGCAATCTGACGCGGCTGCTGTTTCGCTCGTTGTTCGGCTGTGGCGTGATCTGCGGGCTCGAAGTCAAGGCGGAACCGAGCTGTAACAACAGAAAGATCGCCATCAAGATCGACCGCGGCCTGGGCCTCGATTGCTCCGGCAATCCCATTGAGGTGCCCAAGGATGTCTCACTCGAATTCGATCCGGAATGCGAGCCATTTCCACCCCATATCTGGGTTGTCGCTTGTCACACCAGCCAGTCCTGCCGTTCGCGCGACGTCGCCTGCTGTCCGGACGAAGACGATCCCAAGCAGTTTAAGACGCGCCTGCAGGATGGATACAGAATTGAGCTTCGCATGGACAAGGACCCGCCTGACGATGTGTGTCGTTGCGGCGGCCACAAGGTCGATGACTGCGGTTGCGGCTGTGACTGTCACTGCAGCGATTGCATACTTATTGGCAAGATCGTCCTTGGCAAGGCCGAGGATGGCGTGACGCTGAAGGTCACGACCGATGATTCACAGGTGCGCAAGATTCGTCCGGCACTGCAGACTCCATGTCCGCCCGAGACGAAGAAGGTTAATACCACTTCAAATAATTCCGGTGAAACGGGGCCGCGGGAGCCTGGTTAGAACTTCGGGAACTGAAGGGCATGGCGACGGAGCACGCGCTGCAGAAACAGGCATCGACGCCCGATCGGCGGCCGCCGGTGGCTGTTCAGCGCGCCGCCATCGCTTCTCCGGTTCAGACGCTGCAGAGCAGGCTTGGTAACCAGGGCATGCTGGCGCTGATGGCGCGCGGCAGCACGGTCGAGGCGCCCGCTTCCTCCTCGCCGACCACCGGCCTCCGAATTTCGTCGCCTCAGGATGCAGCCGAGCGCGAAGCCACCGCGACGGCTGCGGCGGTCATGCGCACGTCGAACCCGGTCCCGGTTCCGTCAGGCGAGAGTCCTCAGGTCCAGCGTGCATCCGCTCCCACGCAAGCCGCGCTCGCGCCGGGGTCGACACCGGCGGCAGCGATCGCTGGATCGATTGCGTCGCCGAGCGTAACCTCGGAGATCGCGGGTAGCATGGGCGGCGGCACGCCGCTTGCGCCGGCGGTGCGCAGCTTCATGGAGCCGCGTTTCGGCTCGAATTTCTCGCAGGTCCGCGTCCATACCGACGAGCAGGCTGCCAGACTCAGTGCCGGCATGGACGCCAAGGCTTTCACGGTAGGCAGCCATATCTTTTTTGGTCGAGGTCAGTACCAGCCGGACCGGTCGGAAGGCCGCGAACTGATCGCGCATGAACTGACCCACACGGTGCAGCAGGGCGCCGTCGCACAACGCAGTATCCAGCGCGAGGAGGGTGATCCCTCGACCTGGGACCGCCTCACCAGCGCCGCCGGCGAAGTTGCCGCCAAAGCCCTGCCGAACCCGGGCGATCTTGCGTTGAAGGCCGTGGGTTATGTCGCGCCCTCGCTGGTGCCGATCGTCAGCCGCGGGCCGGGCGGCCTCATCGACTGGCTCAAGGACAAGGCGATGTCGGCGGTGCAGGGCATGTTCACGACCCTGATGGCACCGGTGAATGTCATCGCCGGCGCTGGCCAGGGACTGGCCGCGCAATTTGCGCCGCTGGTCACGAGTCTTCAGAATGCCGCAGGGCAGATTGCCAAAAATGACTGCGGTCCGATCCGTGAGGCCGCCGACAGGATCGATAAGGCCGCCGAGCGGCTGATTACGCCTGTTGTCGCGACGTTGCAGCCGATCGTCGCTGCGATCAGGAATTTCCTGAGCGCGGTCTGGGACAAGCTGGGTGCCCCGATCTGGAATTGGATCAAGGAATATGCCGCCGAGAAGTGGGCGGAGATCAAGGCCATCGCGCAACTGGTATCGGATGTCGCGAGGTGGCTGTGGGATAACACCAGTGCAATCCGCTCGGTCTACGCGCAGGCCTGGGGCTGGTTCAAGAACAAGCTGGGGATCGGCGAGGGGCCGGAGGGCGAAGCGGGTCTGTTGCAATGGGTGCAGGCCAGGCTCGCCACGGCCTGGGATTCGATCAAGGTCCAGCTCGCGCCTTTCAACAAGCAGATCACGACGGTGGCAGCGGCGGTTGGCGAGGTTGCGCTCGCACTGTCGCCGGCCGGCCCGATCCTCGCTCTCGGCGGCGCCATTGGGGGAGCGGTGCAAGGCATCCGCTGGATTGCCGCCAATTGGGGCAAGGGCAACATTATCGCCACGGCACGGATCTATCTGGAGCAGACGCTGATTCCGCCGCTGCTTGGTGCCATCGGCCGGTTAAGCGCCACCTTCACAAACATGGCGCGGTCGATCAGTGGCGCGCTCAACCACCTTGCGGCGGCAATGGCCGGGGCGGTCGCCGGATTGGGCGGCTCGATCCTCTCGTTCGCGGTGTCCGCGGTGCAGTGGATCGCGAGCCAGGTCAATGCGCTCGCGGCCTGGGCCAACGGCCAACTGGCGCAACTCGCCGTCTGGCTTCAGGGCGCGCTCGGTCGGTTGCAGAACCTGCTCGAAGGCGTACTCCGATTCCTCGGCCGGGTGGCCGATGTCGTGATCGACATCTGGGGCCTGCCCGTGCTGCTCGGAGAAGCGATCTGGAACCGGATGCCGGCCTGCGTGCGCGATCCGATCGTGGATTTCCTCGGCCCCATCATCCTTCGGCAGATCGAGATCTTCCAGGAACTGGTGCAGAACAACGACGCCTGGCAGGAGACAAAAGCGGACGTCGGCAAGATCATCAAGCTGGTCTTCCACGATCACGACCTGATGGGGGCGGTAAGGGCGACGTTCTTCCTGATCCTGCGCGTCCTTAACCTGCCGCCGGATCTGCTGATGACCGTAGCCAGGAAGGCGCTCGCGGCGTGGGACGTCGTGGTCAAGCAGCCGCTTGCTTTCATCAAGAACGCGATCGTCTCGCTCGGTTACGGCTTCAAGATACTGTGGGACAACAAGGTCGAGAACCTCAAGATCGGACTGCAGGGCTGGCTGCTCGGCGAGATCAAGGAAAAGAACATTGTCATTCCCACCGACTGGAAGGAACCGCGGCAACTGTTCGACTTCGTGCTGAGCGTTCTGGGGATTTCCTCGGAACACATCTTCGATCTGATGAAGAAGAGGGGTATCGCCGCGAAGACGATCGACGGTATCCGCAGCGTAATCAGCCGGGCTGCGGGCGTCATTGCCTGGGTGGACAAGGCCATCGACACCACCAAGACTCCGGCGGAGAACGCGCGCGGCATGGTCAACCAGGCCAGGGATTTCGGCGCGACTATCCTCTCCGGCCTTGCCGAATGGGTGGCCCGCAAGGTCGCCGAGGAAGTGGCCATCATGGCCGCCGCCGCCGCCGCGTCGGCCGGACTTTCGGAACTCGTCGATATTGTACGCCGCATCTATCGCGGAATGCTTACCGCGGTGCGCTGGTCGCGTCGCATTCTCGACATGGCCAACCAGACGCTCGACCACGTGCTCGATATCGCAGCCGGCAATTTTGCAAAGGTTGGCGGAGCCTTCGCGCAGATCATGCAACGCGGCATGCCGGTCGTCATCGGCTTCCTCGCCGATCAGGTCGGGCTCAGTGACGTGGGCGCCACCATTCGCGGTATCGTCGACAAGCTTCGCGAGAAGGTCGACAACGCCATCCTGTGGGTGATCGACAAGCTGAGGTCGGCGCTGGAGAAGCTGGTCGGAGCGGTCAAGGCGGGCGTCGCGGCGGTGAAGAACTGGTGGAATGAACGGCGCGACTTTACCGGCGCCGACGGCAAGCCGCATGCGATCTACTTCACCGGCGGAGAAAATTCGGCCCGGTTGATGGTCGCGTCCGTTCCCGAGCCGATCGAGTCCTATCTCAAACGCAACTTCATTGACCCGGACCACCCGCTCAAAACGAAAGCGGAGCAGGCACTTGACCACTATGATCGAACCATCAAGCCGCTGATTGACAAGCCGGCCGACCAGCAGCGCGCCGGCGACCTCGCCGCTAACATCACCAAACTTAGCACCTCCATGATGCAGCTCGTAGGCGCGCAGTACGGTGATCTGCCCGACAAGCAAGAAACGCCAGTCTTCAAAGCGCCGCGACTGGCAAGTCTCAGGAAGGTCTCGACGCGCAACGTCACAACTGGATCCGACCCCTCCGGAACAACGCCGGAATGGAATACAATCGTGGCCGGAGGTCTGACGCAGAGCAAAGGGTTCTGGAAGCGCATGCATATGATTACGCATCAGGTCGGCGGGCCTGGCACACCCGACAACTGGGTCCCGGCTCCGGTTAACGTCAATTCGGGAGCGATTGTTCGCGGCTTCGAGACAAACTTGGAAGCCATGGTGCGAAAGGAGAATCCCAAGACCAGAAAGAACAATGTGGTTTGGGTCAATGTCAGTGCGCTGGCCTTCCACGGCGGGTATACCGATCCCGCCAATGTCAACAGCTATGCGGCGGATAAGTTTGCGTCCAGTATGCGGTTTGCGGCGGGTCTCTACTATCCCGATAAGTCAGGCAATTGGATTGGGGATCCGACGCCCGTTCTGAACGTGACAACCACGATCGGTCCGCCGAGCGACGAGTTCTCTGGCCGTGCACCTAGCGTCAATACAGGCAGCCTCTCCCAGCTCGTTGCCGCAACCGGAGCGAAGGAGTGGTTCGTGCGCGAAGCCCTCGACGTGAAGGGAAAGGTCAACTTTGGTAACATCGCGGACTTCCAGTTGCGGCTCGTCGCGGCGCGTGTGAAGCAGAACGTTGAGCGTACCGACGAGTTCAAGGCAGGCATCGAAGCGTTCCGCGATGCGGCCATAGGAAAACGGATCAGGTTTGATTGAGATGACAGTTCTACGTGAAATCGCTGCTCAAATCACACGAGTCCGCAAGGACAGTGCCGTCGAGGTCGTACAGAGCGACGACCGGCTTGTGGAGGAAGGGCAGCTGGAAACACTCAAGGAGATGATTGCAGGCGATCGCATCGTCTACAGCGCCTGTGTTCTGGGACTATTGCAGATCGGCGGGGAACTCCGATTGTACTGGCATTCGAAGGCGGATGCAGACAACGTCGTTTACGGCGAGTTCTTCTTGCAGACGCCCCTCCTCTTCGGACCCAAGAATACCCTGCCGCCAATCTTCCAGGACATGACCTTCGGATCTCTGCAACTTAAAAACACGCGCCTGCTGGATTGGTACGCCCTGAATGGCGGACCAATTCACGCATTGCTTCGCGTTATCGATGGCAGGCTGGACGACAATGTTCTCATTTTCAACGAAAAGGAACTCTTTCAGTCTGAACTGACTTGCGACACCTATCTAAAGGAAGTCGCAAGAACCAAGGGCGTATTCTACTGGCAATACCTCTACTGCAAAGACAAGAGCCTGCAGCCGTTCGAGGTTGCAGCGTTGGAGCGCGGGTTGGATTTCCTCGAGTCGGCGTTCGAGGAGGATTGTACTGATCTGCGGCAGCGTCTGCGAAATGCGGGCCGTATACCCTAAGACGCGAGCCAGGGACGCTCGCGAACATGGCGCATGGCGTGCGCGCGGCGAGGCAGCTTCAGCTTCTCGAGTACGTTGTGCACGTGGTGCTTCACGGTGGCGACACTCAGATTGAGTGAACGCGCGATCTCCTTGTTGGTGTGCCCGCGGCCGATGAGCTGGAGCACGTCGGTCTCGCGGCGGGTCAGGGGAGGGTCCTCGGCCGGGGCGGCAGGCTGGGCATCGCCCCGAAACAGCGCGCGCAACAGGCCGCTCGAAATTTCGGCCGGGCACACCAGGCGGCCGAACACGGCGTCCCGCATGGCCTTGGCGACGTCCTCGACGCTCGCGTCGCGCGCGATATACGCGGAAAATCCGGCCCGGCCGCAGCGGATGACGTCCTGACGCTGTTCCTTGAGGCCGAGCGCAATCAGCACGACGTCGGGCGCCGAAATGGCAATCGCCCGAATGTCGTCCAGATCGATATTCTGCGTCATATCGACCAAAACGGTGTCAATGGTCTGGGACGCCAGAATCTGATTCAACTCCGCGATCTTGTCGGTCACAAAGACAATTGAAATATCGGAAGTGTCCGCAAGGCATCTGGCTAAACCGTCACCGAGCAATTTAATTGGTGTCAAAATAACAGCTTGCATACGAAAATACCCCGTAACGCGCTGTATTGGCGATTTTAGCCTTTCTCCTGAGGTCAATGCAACAGCAATCTAGGGGTGTATGGCAGTTGGTGCTGGTATCTGAAGTGATCGCGCGATCGACCGAGCAGCTAGGGACCAAGCCGGGCAACGGGGCCGCCAGCATATCGTCCACGCCGTTTCGCTATTCGAGCCAGACATCGACGGCATCGCAATTGTTTCATCACTAGCCGCCGCGACGATCGGCGGAGCGTCCCGCGCGGCAGAAGCTCAAGTTTGGCAGCACTGCCTTCCGCCGTCGCAGCCCTGGAAAAAACGATCTCATTTGGAAACGGGAGCCAAGCTATTGATATTGCTGGAAGCGTCTTTCGCCCATTTTTTCCAAATGCGAGTTGAAATCATTAGATAATCAAACGGATTTTGATTCCGCCATTCGGCGTCTGCTTGAGTTCGTTACGTACAAAGCGCCGGTAGGCGCAGGTCCTTAGTACGTGTTTGGAAAGGGTGCAATCCGGTCACCAGATACGCCGCCGGCGGCCAGCTCGAAGTCATGCGGCCTGGCGAGTTCTTTCTTGCTCCTCGCCCAGAGTGTTTGGCTCCAATCGGAATTGCGTCACGGCTCTTCGGCTGGCTCCGTGGCCAAGCCAATTGATCAGGACTTCCTCTTCTGTAAGCGACTTACCCAGTGCGGTAAACACGACGGTGCTGATAGCTTGTTGTTGGCTGCGCAGGTGGTCTTCAACCAGCTTGTGCCGAGTGACATAGCCAGCGTTCACACCAGGGATAGAATGGTTCATGAGGAGCTTGGCATCGAACTCAGAAACACCGGCAGCGGTGGCAATCGTCCGAAATGTTTGACGAAGGTCGTTGCCCCATTTTGATAGAATATCTCGATCTTCCTTTGTTTCCGCTAAGTGCCCTGAAGCGCTGTCAGCTGGGAATAGCCATTTTTGCGCCTGAGAAGGATGCATTTGCCTGCCGAAACGAAGCACCCTGGTGAGGCTCAGGATCATTTCCCGAGATAGCGGGATGTCGAACGCTCGCTTACTGCCTCCCTTGGGCTTTGGGATGTGGAGCGTTCGCCCTCGAAAATTGATGTGTTCGGGCTTGGCCTGCTGCAATGCGGTGGGTCTGGAGCCACAGAGTAATGTGAGAAGATGGAATTCGCGCCGGATCGGATTGTCCAGACTAGCCAGCTCTAAGAACCATCCTTTCAAATCACCGGTGCCCATACCAGTGTTCCTGCGCTCCTCCTGATTCCAATCGACTGCATCTGCGGGATTGTCACGTGGCAGCGATCGATTGGTCTTCCGAGCGTGATTGTAGATGGCCCGCAGCGTCCGCATGCTGCCATTCGCGATGTAGGGACCGTTCTCCTTAGTAAGCTGATCATGCTTTTTGGCGACGCGAGCAGGATCATTCGCGAGATCCAGCAAAGGGGTCTTCAGCCATTCCGAAAAGAGACGCTCAACGTGATCGCGATACCCGCTGATCGTTTTCTCGCTACGGCCTTTTCGGACCAAGTGGGCTTCCAGGTAGCGTTGCCAAGCCTGCTCCAGGGTAGCGGCCCCTACAGCACCATTCCCATCGGTCGCGGCTTGTTCGGAGTTTCCGTTCTCCCTCGCATTCGGGTGCTGTCCCTTGCTGATCTGAGCAAGATACTCCTTGGCAATCGCGCGGGCTGCCCTGGTCGTCAACTCGCTGGCGTCACCAATCGATACTCTGATGGAGGAGGCCCGCTTTCCTCGTTGTCTGAGATCACCTTGAACAGTGAAGGTCCTTTTTCGCCTCCCGACAACCACGAAGAAGCCTTTCAACTCGGTGTCGCGAGCCAAATACCAGCCATCTTCAGGAGTCGGCAGCTGAGCGATGGCCTTGTCGCTGAGAGCAATGCGAATGTCGGTCATGAGGGTCGACGTGAACTGCTAAAACGGTTTTCAAACGGTTTTGGCGAACTGAGGTGTTTGAAGGTCAGGGTTCGCTGGGCTGCGAAGCTATGCGACAAGTCTCTATAAATAAAAGACCTTTCTCGACTTCATCGTAGTGTGGCGCAGATTCAGAAATCGCAGAGAGGCGCCGGTTTTGAACTCTTAATCAGCGGGTCCCAGGTTCGAGCCCTGGTGCGCCCACCAAGGAAAAGGCCTTCTTTTCCAGTACCTTCGCGAGATGGCGGTCGAGACCAAAACGAGTCTCGTGCGACGTTTTTTGTGGACGGCCGTCGCGCGACCGCATTGCTACGCGACTTTCCCTTTGTCTCTGTATCTTCACCCCATTCGATACAGCGCGCAGATCGGATGGTATAGGTCGATAATGTGCTCGTCGTAGAATAGGATATTAGGGCGAGCAAAACGGACAATCTGCTGGCCCGTCGCCGCAGGGTACGGCTTGCTGCAAAACCAGAACCGGACCGTTCGGGTCGGGCGTTCGATTCGCTCCCCCGCTACGCGTTCCCACTGTTTCCTGCCAACCTACGATCTTCCCTGATCCCCCCACGCTTGTGGCAGCACCAGAAGCCACCGTCGCGCTACGCCTTCGCATCTGGTATCAGGCAGGAATATCCTCGTTTGGCGAGGCGCTCGTGGTACATGCCGGCATGGAGCGTGCCGTCTCCCGCCATCACACCTATCGTAGCGCCCACCAGCCCTCGGTCCGCGAGCGCGTCTGCGACGGCGTCCACGATGTGGAGGATCGGTACCGAGGTTCTGACCTTCCGCACATTGTCCGAAGGCGGGACAGCCTAGCCGCGACACGGATGTAGACGTTCGCATGGTCACGCCGCGCCAATGTCAATTTCGAGTTGCTTCAGAATCTTGCTGGGGGTCGTGTCAAGTGCTTTCGCCAAGCGAAAGAGCGTGACGATCGTGGGGGATTTCAGCCCTCGTTCGATCTGACTCACATACGTCCGATGAATAGTCGCCCGATCGGCCAGCTCTTCCTGCGAAAGGCGAGCAGAAAGCCTTAGGCCAGCAATGATTTTTCCGAAGGCCAGATTGGGGCTTTTCACACCCTCACAGTGTTGCCTTGAACACTAAAGGACTACAGACTATAGTATTCAAGCTCGCAGCCTTGGGGGCGCGGCTATTGGAAGGGATTATGCAGGAGACACCGCCGCTCGATCCTGATGTGGCTGACCTGGCTCCCACTGAGCCGGCGCCGACATTCTACGATGAGCAGCACGTTGTGACTTACATTCGCCTTCTGCAGGCCGAGGGTGAGGGGGCGGACTGGCGGGACGTGGCCCGAATCGTCCTACATATCAATCCGGAGCGTGAGGCGGACCGCGCGCACAACGCATACCAGAGCCATCTCTCGCGCGCTAAATGGATGACGGAACGGGGACGTGTCTTACGTGGTGTAGGGTCGAATTAGAAGAAATCCGTCGATTCAAGCGCGGATATAGAAATCGTATCCCCCAGCCAATGTGTGGTGATCCGGAGGCACCACGTGGTGTCAAACTAGGGACTTCCCACTACGCGGTCGTTTGTAACTATTGCGCCGCAATCCTTGTTGGCTGCTGCATATCGGAGGACGCAAAGCCTGAGTTCGACAGGCGGCCCCAGTGACAACCCGCTTCAGATGGTCATTGACGGTTGCGAACAGGTATGCGTCGAATGCCATTGGCACGGCGGTAGCCCTCGCCAGAGCGAGTTCGCGGAGGTCTTCCGAATAGGGTCGCATCATCCATGCTGGCCGCCGTTCCCCAGCGTGGAGTTTGAATCAGAAATCGTCTCTGGGAATCTCGATTCCGGCAAAAGAACATGCTCTAGGCGCGAGCCAATCGCGAGTCGCGTCAGGATCAGCCGAGCAAGTGTCTACCGCGTTGTCGGACGCGAATAAGGATGCGTGGCTGTTAACCACTCTTCTGTGCATCGTGTATGTAGGCGCAAATCTTCAAATCATGAGAGATCAATAATGCAGGTGGGGAAGAACGAGACGCTTGCTGGAGTTCGCTTGATCAAGTTGCGGGACTTTCTCAGGTTTCACGAGGTAAGCTTTCCCGCTGAGGCCATTGGAGAGCAGTTCAAGGTCAATGGCGGCCGGAAGCAGGAAATCGAAGAGGCCCTGGTCAGGGCGGGCTATGTGACACGTCACGAGGAAGACAAAACGCGCTATCTAGTTGCACCTCTTGGGATGCAGCTATGCAATGCGAGGTTCATCTCGCGTATTTCGAGAGAGAAGGCCGAAGCCTTACTCCAATCCTTTCTGGTTCGCGTGGTTAGCATCAATGAACGCGACGAGCTCACGCACAAGGTTACTGGGGTGCGCGTATTTGGCAGCTATCTCACCGATAAGGCGGATTTGGGCGACATTGATCTCGCGGTTGCGATCAAAGCTCGGCGTGAATCCCACGTCAAAGAAAGCGTAGAGCGGGCGAACCAATCGGTTAGGGCAATCCGCAGCTTTCTCGACAGGATCACCTTCGGTCGTTCCGAAGTGAAAAAGCTTCTGAAAGGCGGCAGTCCCTATCTGTCCGTCCATGAATTCGATGAGGTGGATGAGTTGGGAATTCCCTACAAGGTGCTGTTCCCAAGCAATGGGGCCAACTAACAGTTCGGGGACTGCGTAACGGCAAAACGTGCCTTGAGCCCGATCGCCTGCCAGATACTCCAGAGCCCGGCTTCCGGCAGGAAGTTGGGCTCTTCCTACCCGCAAACCGCAGGATCGAAACCAAGGCGCCGCGCGGCACGATCGCGACTTCTCCTGCACCCGCCACGAGGGTTAACAGGCAATGCAACGAACGATTATGACCGTGCGACGGATGCCCATTTTCGGTCGGACAAGCCCGGGGATGCGACCGGCAAGTCATTGATTGTTCTCAATCCATGGTTGACTCTTAATCAGCGGGTCCCAGGTTCGAGCCCTGGTGCGCCCACCAAGCTTTTCAATAGCTTAGGTTAGCCCTCGTAGTTGTCATTCCGACAAACGGCCGCGTCTATTCCGACAAACCGGCTGCTTTTGTTCGCTTCTCGCGGCGCTTCCGGGTCCCCGAGATCAGCTGTTTACGGGTCCGCTTTGCATAGATCGGCAATTGCCGTGCAGACCTGTGGCGGCCGGCTGCGCGCAGTTCCGCGTCGGTCAGGTCGCTGTCGGCACCCTCGGTGAAGCCACCGTGGCGGAACGAGGTGAATGAAAGCTCGGATCGAATGCCGGCCGCGGCGACAATGTCCTTCACGACGCTGCGCAGGTAGCGGAGGTCCGTGCGCTCAGTATCCACGGTGGCGGAGTACGCGACTTGCGGTGCGCGTGATCGCGCCTGAAGACCAGACCCGAAACCGTGACCTGCTTGATGGCATCGAGCTCGGCCATCAGTTCGGGGAAAAGTGATTCGCCCCGATCATCGAAAAGCGGCCACCAGGCTTCCTCGCCGTTCTTCGGATGCACGATCTTCACGCTATTGGGCCGCTCCTTGGGGCGGTAGTGCGAAATCTCAAAAGCTCCGACGACATGCTCCTCGCGCTGCAACCACTCCGTCAGCCCGTGAGACCGCCAGCTGTCGAAGGCCGGCAGAAGAACGTACTCGGCGCGCTCAACGGCCGCATTGTAGTTCTCACCGAGTCCCTTCGCCTTGACGTGACACCCTTGCGCACGTGCCCACGTTGGAGGCTCGAAGAAGTAGGCCCATCGGCCGTTGCGCAACGGCTTTCGCCTGCAATACCGAGGCAATCTCAGAGCGGTCTTGGGAGGTTTCGTACTAGCGCCCGAAGAGAGCCTGCGCGAGCGCGACGACTTACAGGCCGACGTTCCGCTGGCCGAGGCGGTGTCCCGCCTGCGGGCGAGGGCCCGGCCGGGCACCCTTGCGGCCGAAGCATGCGACGGTCGGGGCTTCGGTGGGTGTTGCCCCAAGTAAGCGTTTCGAGCATCTGCGCGATGAGCACCATGCCCAACCTCTCATGACCCAATTCCCTGGCATTCTCCCGCGAGCAAAATCAATCGCATCTGACGGAGCGAATGATCGGGTCAGTTATGCGCAAAATGCGCAATAGGTCTTGAATACTGCGCGATATGAGCATATACGGCCACCGTTTGCTCGTTTTTATAGCAAAACGCGCAAAATGATCGGAAGTGCGCGGTGTGCGGGAGGACAACAGAAATGCAGGTTCCAATTAAGCGGGCGATCGAGAGCGTGCCGGGCGGGATGATGGTGGTCCCTCTGTTGGTCGGGGCGCTTATTGCCACCTTCTTTCCCGATACCCCGAAGTTTTTTGGCTCCTTCACCGGCGCACTGTTCTCTGGCGCGCTGACAATTCTCGCCGTGTTCTACGTTTGCATGGGCGCGAGCATCGACTTCCGCGCGACCCCCTACATTGTGAAGAAGGGCGGCACCCTGCTGATCGTGAAGGTTGGCGTGGCCGTTGTCCTCGGCCTGATCTTCGGCCGCATTTTGGGAGAGACACCGGTCGCAGCTGGCATGTTCGCGGGTGTCTCGACGCTCGCGATCGTTGCCGCCATGAACGACACCAATGGCGGTCTCTATATGGCGTTGATGGGCCAATATGGACGTCCGCGTGACGTCGGCGCCTATACTGTCATGTCGCTGGAGAGCGGTCCTTTCCTCACTATGATCACTTTGGGCGTCGCCGGCCTCTCGGCATTTCCATGGCAGACCCTTGTGGGCGCTATCCTGCCTCTGGTGGTGGGTATGATCATCGGCAATCTCGACAGAGAGATGCGCGACTTCCTGAGCCGCGCGGTGCCTGTGATGATCCCGTTCTTCGCCTTCGCGCTCGGCGCCGGCCTCGATCTGTCGAAGGTTTGGCAGGCCGGCCTGCTCGGCCTCGGCATGGGAGTGGCCGTGGTGGTTGTGACCGGCATCCCGCTGTTCCTCGCCGATCGCATCACTGGCGGGAATGGTGTCGCGGGTGTTGCGGCGGCCTCGACGGCCGGTAATGCGGCGGCCGTCCCGGCGATTGTCGCCGCGGCGAATCCAGCCTATGCGGACGCGGCGCGGCCAGCGACTATCCTCGTCGCGGCGTGCGTCGTGGTTACCGCTATCCTCGTGCCGATCGTCACCGCCTGGACAGCCCGCGTTGTTGGTCGCGACGTCGAGGAGCCTGCAGAAGAGAACAACGTGGCTTCTGCCGGCAAGATGCCCCCCGCGGCGCGCTCGGTTGTCACTGAGGCAAGTCACTGAGGCAAAGTCACTGAAGCAGGTCGCTGAAGATGGCCCCTAAAGCGTTTTCGAGCGAAGTGGATACCGGTTCGCGTCAAGAAAACGCGTCAAGCCAAAGCTGGCTGATCGTCGCTGACGATCTCACCGGTGCCGCGGACTGTGCGATCGCCTTCGGCAGAAGGGGGCGTGCAGCTGCGGTGACGTGGGGTGAGGTGACCGACGCGTCGGGCTACCAGCTGCCCGTCCTGGCCTACGATGCCGCGAGTCGAGGCCTTTCGGCCGGGGCCGCTGCAGCCCGCCATGCCGATGTGCTGGCGCGCCTTTGCGAAGGCGGACGTATTCTTTTCAAGAAGATTGACTCGACGCTGCGGGGGCAACCTGCAGCGGAGACTGCCGCCGCGCTTGCGCATCTCAAGTCACGGTCGGGTCCGGCCTTTGGCGTGTTCGCGCCGGCCTTTCCGGCCACCGGCCGGACCACCATCGACGGGCGTATCCTGGTCAGAGGCCGCCCCCTCGAGGAGGCCGAGGTCTGGCACCGCGACCACACCTACCCGAATGCCGATCTTGTCGACGTTCTCGCGACCGCGGGCGTTCGCGGTGAGAAGGTCAAGCTCGCTGCCGTGCGCGGTGGCGATCTCAAAGCCACGTTCGCGAGGCTCGCCTGGGAGGGCGACGTGGTCGCGGCCTGTGACGCCGAGACTGAACACGATCTGCGTTTGATCGCGGAGGCGAGCCTGCATGCATCGCCCGCAACCTTCTTCATCGGCAGCGCCGGCCTCGCGCATGCGCTGGCCGGCCTCGAAGTGAGCCATGGCGTCGAGCCGCTGCGCATTCCGACGAGCGCATCCGGCACCCTGATCGTGGTGGGCTCGCTCGCCGGCGCATCTCGCGCCGCCGCGCGCGAGCTGGAGGCGACCGGCACCGTGGCGCATTTCCCGGTCGCGCCGGAAACGCTGCTCAACGATGGTGCCGGCCGGGCGGCGCTCGCCGCGGACGTGATGAAACGACTTGCCGGCGGCGGCGATACACTGGTTGAGATCATGATGGATGATCACCCCGACATGTCGCTCGGCCCGCAGCTCGCCAAGGGGCTCGCCGACGCTCTTGAGGCCGTCGCACCCGCGATCGGCGCCTTCGCTGCGACCGGCGGCGAAACCGCCGCGGCGATGCTGTCGCGCTTCGGCGTCAACGGCATCCGTCTTGCCGACGAAATCGAGCCGGGCGTGTCGCTCGGCCTTACTCTTGGCCGATTGTCTGTTCCGATCGCCACCAAAGCGGGCGCGTTCGGTGACGAGAACAGCCTCATCCGCATCAGCGAGCGGCTTCGCGCCGTCCGAACCAGAGGAAGTTTCATATGACTCGTCCGACCATTGCGATCACCATGGGAGATCCGGCCGGTATCGGGCCCGAGGTGATCATGAAGGCGCTGGCGCAGCCGCAGGTGCAGGCGATCTGCAATGCGCTGGTGATCGGCGACTCCAACCGTCTGCGCAAGGCCGGTCAGATCGTCGGCGTGCCGCTTGAGGTCGATGCGTTGAGCGACGCGAAGCAGGCGAATTTTGCGTCGAAGGCCGTGCAGTGCGTTGACCTGAAGCTGGTGCCGGACGATCTGCCGTTCGGCAAGGTGTCGGCGACGGCAGGTGAGGCGGCATATCGCTACATCGAGAAAGCCGTGCAGGTGGTGCAGGCAGGGCTCGCGCAGGGCATCTGCACCGCGCCGCTTTCCAAGGAAGCGCTGCATGCGGCCGGCCACAAATATCCCGGCCATACCGAGCTCCTGGCGCATCTGACCGGCACGCCGGAAGTATCGATGATGCTGGTGTCGCCGAAACTCCGCGTCATTCACGTGACCACGCATATCGGCCTGCTCGATGCGATCGAGAAGATCGAGCCCGGCCTCGTCGAGCGTGTCATCGCACGCGGGCATGACGTGCTGGTACGCGCCGGCGTCGCCAATCCGAAGATCGGCGTCTGCGCCATCAATCCGCATGCCGGCGAGAACGGGTTGTTCGGTCGCGGCGAGGAAGCCGCGAAGATCGCGCCGGCCGTGGAAGCCTGTCAGCGCAAGGGCTGGGACGTGCACGGCCCCCTGCCTGCCGACACGCTGTTCTTCCTGGCCGGCCGCGGCGACTACGACATGGTGGTCGCGATGTATCACGATCAGGGCCATGGACCCATCAAGGTGCTGGGGCTGGAAGCCGGCGTGAACATCACTGTTGGTCTGCCGGTGATCCGCACCTCGGTCGATCACGGGACCGCCTTCGACATCGCGGGCAAGGGCATCGCCGACGAGCGCAGCCTGATCGAAGCGCTGCGGCAGGCGGTCGATCTCGCGCCGAAGAAGGCGGCTTGAGGGGGCTGCGCGGGCTCCTCAGGATGAGGAGCGAGATGCGCGTTAAGCGCTGACATTGCGCGGCCGATGCATCGTGGTATCCATCGGCCGTGCCGCGAAGCCGATACGGTCGAGCTCGGCTGACGGCAATGAATCCGGGGGCTGAGGTTCGATGTCGATGCGCAGCAAGGAGCGTCACGCTCGTCTGTTGGAAGCACTGAACGCGGGAGAGATCGATGTCGACGATCTCGCGCGGCGCTTCGACGTCTCCGCTTCCACCGTGCGGCGCGACTTGCAGCATCTTTCCAAGAACAATGCCGTGCGCCGCACCTATGGCGGCGCCATTCTCACCGCCCACGCGAACGAGACGACGCTCGAGCAGCGCCTCGCGATTCAGGGCAAACAGAAGCAGGCGATCGCGCGCGCGGCGATCGATCTGATCGAGGATGGCGACACACTGATTCTGGATGCCGGCTCGACGGTCGCAGCCTTCGGCCGACTGCTGCAGCATCGGCGGCTGCGCATCATCACCAACAATCTTGCGCTGCTGCCCTTCTTCGCCAAGGCTCCGAGCATAGAGCTTGTGGTGCTGGGCGGCGCGCTGCGCACCACCAGCATGAGCACCATGGGGCCGCTCGCCAATGAGGCGCTGCGCCGCATGACCGCGGACCGCGCCGTCATGAGCGCCGACGGCGTGGTGAATGGCCGTGGCCTGTGCGAAGCGGATCTCGAACAGGTCGCACTGAAGTCGCTGATGATGCAGCAGTCGAAGGAAGTCATCGTTCTCGCCGACGCCAGCAAGCTCGGCCGCGCCGAACAGATGGCCTGGGCGCCGCTGCCGCCGCGCTGGACTCTGGTGACTGATGTCGGCGCATCTGAGGAGCAGTGCAAGCGTCTCGCCGACGCGGGAGCGCGCGTGATCGTTGCCGGCGTTCGCTGAGCCGGCATCGCAATTTTTCGCGTGATCGGAGAAAAATATCGACCGAGGCGGGGTTGCGCAAGGAATCGCTGAACCGGGGCGCAATGCCGTCAACTTGAATCGCCATATGCTAGGTGGCGATCACCAAACGAGGTTCGCCATGGCGTGCAAGTCTTGGAGTGGTTCTTGGAACGGCACTTGGATCGGCTCTTGGATCAGCCGGCTTGGCGCGCCGCTCGTCGCTTTTGTTTTGACCGTCGCGCCGTTGGCTTCGCCGGTGCACGCCGTTGAGGACGCTCGCAAGGTGAGCGTGGTGTCGTTCGGCCTTTTCGGCGATCAGGGCGTGTTTAGACGCGAGGCGACCGGCGCAGCACAGGTCGTAGCGGGTCGTTTCGGGAGCGGCCCAGTCAACGTGCAATTCAATTCGAAGAAAGGCGGAGGTGCAACGATTGAAGGCCTGGCTAAGTCCTTGCAGGCGGCGGCCAATGGGATGGACGCCGAGAATGATGTTCTGTTCTTGATTCTCACCTCGCACGGCTCCCCCGACGGGCTTGCAATCAAAGCCGGGCGGCTTACGCAAACGCTCACGCCGCCCCATCTCGCCGCCATGCTGGCGCGGACCGGCATGCGATACAAGGTGGTGGTCATCTCTGCCTGTTATTCCGGGGTCTTTATCCCTCGTCTCGCGAACCCCGATACGTTGGTCATCACCGCGGCCGATGCCGACCATTCATCGTTCGGCTGTCGGGACAAAGCCAAGTGGACCTACTTCGGCAACGCCTTTTTCAATGTCGCACTCCGGCAAGCCAGAAGCCTGAAGAACGCCTTTGTCGTTGCACGCTCGCTCGTCCAGCAGCGAGAACTGCGCGCTCGCTTCGAGCCGTCGAATCCCCTGATGGCAGGCGGCGCAAACGTGCAGCCGTTGCTCATTGCGCGTCCTTGAGGACCGGCCGCGTTTGCGGCCGGCGCCTGTGGGTGCCGTCCACCTCGTCCATGTTGATCTGGTCACCGCATCGCGCCGCATGTCTGCTACTGGGCCCCTTAGCGGACTTGATTGGCGTTATGGCTGACTTCCGCTTTGCCGGAGATAGCCGACTTCACCGCCAAAGGGAGAGACTGCTTCTGTCGGTGCCTCTCCGTCGGCCGAAGGCGAGGATCGTGGATGGCACTGTCGCGTCCACTCATCAGCAGGTGAGCTTACCTGACGCCGTTGCGAACTTTGGTGTGAACGAAAACAGCACGTATCTGGTGCGGTTTCTGGTGCGGTCGTCGCGCTGCGGGCAACGAGAACGAAGTAAGCTATTGATCTCATTGGTGGACCCGGCAGGACTCGAACCTGCAACCAGACCGTTATGAGCGGTGGGACAATCGTCGCCGCTGTTAAGTTTTCTGCCTTTTCGTCGAATTCGACCACGTTCGCCACCCTTCGTGCGGGTTGTTATTGGCGCGAAACTGGTGCGGATTGTCTGTAGTCGAATCTTGGACCAGGACGTTGCGTTCTGTAGGTGATAACGTGAGAACACACTCAAGCCCAGCGATCGACGGCAAGCGACCTCCATACGGTAGCGTGCCGGCAGATCGCCGCGGCCGGCCAAGGTCAGCCTCATAATGCAGGCTATGGGAAGTAATCAAAAGCGGTTCATGACAAGCCAGGCGAAACATAACGTGAGTTTCTGGGAGCGTCTAAAGACAGAGGCATCTGCTGAGTGGCGCGCCTACACCGAGCATCCCTTCACGAACGGATTGGCAGACGGCTCGCTCGCCGAACCGGCATTTCGTTATTATCTTGCTCAGGATTACTTGTTCCTCATCGAGTTCGCGCGCGCCTACGCGCTCTCGGTCTACAAATCGCCCAAGCTTGCCGACATGCGTGAAGCAGCGGCCGGTCTTTCGGCCATCCTTGATGTCGAGATGAACCTTCATGTGACACTCTGTGCCGGTTGGGGTCTGTCCCCAAGCGACCTTGAACAGACCCCTCCGGCGGCCGAGATGCTAGCCTATACTCGCTACGTGCTGGATGCTGGAATGCGCGGCGATCTGCTGGCACTCAAGGTGGCGCTGGCCCCATGCGTGATCGGGTACGCGGAGATCGCGAAGCGGCTGGCTGCACAACCCGATGCGAACGCTGCGACGAACCCCTATCGCGTGTGGATTGCCGAGTACGCTGGTGCGCCATACCAAGAGGTCGCGGCGAAAGCGGGAGCACACTTGGAACGTCTCGCTGATCTCTACGCCACCCCGGCCCGCGAGGCAGAGCTGATTGCGATCTTCAAGGAAGCTACTCGTCTCGAGGCAGACTTCTGGGAGATGGGCTGGCGCGCGGGCCAGCGTGTCGAATAGCGCTTCGGAAATTGTCAGGCTTATAACCTGAAGGTCATCGGTTCAAATTTGTTGGCAAAGCTATCCGCAGATTTGGTCTCAACTGGGCTCTCTTTGATCATTTTGGACACTTGGCCACGCTGAAGAGCACGGGTGGTTCCGAAGTGCACTTTGCAGTGCGGCTCGGCTTTGCAACGCTTTGAAATCGTAGCAAATGCGAACGCTCCGACCTGTCTCCGATGACGTTCGCGTCATCGGATCCGGCGCCGAATCGGCCACGGGGAGCTGAATCAAAATCAATCGCGGATGGCAGGCCTCAAGTGCCGACCATCACCTTTCGTGGCATCGCCACACCACGGTGCATCCCGACAACGGCGACCGGAGCATCCATCGGTCCGCCAAAAGCGGGTGTCCGACAACGAGGGTACTTAGCGGACGAGTACCGCACGACCGATACCCCCACCTGTGAACTTCCTGACGACGCGCCAATGTTGGCTATGAACCTTCAGCTGCTGCTAGTCGATCAACGGTGATGCCCACATCAGGTGCCTGTAGCTCACGTCTTGGTTGCCGCGCTATTTGGCCGCTTGCCCTTCATCCCAACCTTGGCATCACGTACTCCGCGCCACTGCGAATACCGGTCGGCCAGCGCGTCGTAATTGTCTTCAACCTGGTATAGAACCGCACGCCTTCTGGTCCGTGCATGTGGTGATCGCCGAACAGGGAGGCTTTCCAGCCACCAAATGAATGGAAAGCCATCGGAACAGGAATCGGCACATTGATGCCGACCATCCCGACCTGGATCTGGTTGGCAAACTCGCGTGCCGCGTCGCCGTCGCGCGTAAAGATCGCGGTGCCATTGCCGAACTGGTGCGCGTTGATCAGGGCGGCGGCCTCGTCATAAGACGAGGCGCGTACGACCGCTAGGACTGGTCCGAATATCTCTTCGCGGTAGATCGTCATATCGGATGTGACGCGATCGAACAGTGTGCCGCCGGCGAAGTAGCCTTTCTCGTAACCCTGGCGGCGAAATTCACGACCATCCACCAGCAGCGTCGCACCTTCGGCGACGCCGGCATCAATGTAGCCTCGTACCTTGTCGCGATGTTGCTGGCTGACAAGCGGGCCCATCTCGCTCTCCGGGTCCATGCCTGGACCGATGTTCAACGCATGAATCCGGGGTACGAGCTTTTCGATCAAGGTCTTTGCCGTCGTCTCGCCGACAGGGACCGCAACCGAAATCGCCATGCAGCGTTCGCCGGCCGAGCCATAGGCCGCGCCCATGAGCGCGTCGACAGCCTGGTCCATGTCGGCATCCGGCATGATGATCATATGGTTCTTGGCACCGCCCAGGGCCTGGCAGCGCTTTCCGTGCAGAGTTGCAGTTTCGTGGATCGATCGTGCGACAGGTGTCGAGCCAACGAAGCTCACCGCTGCGACATCAGGATGCGTCAACAGCGCGTCGACCGCTTGTTTGTCGCCGTGAACGACGTTGAACACGCCGTCCGGCAGCCCGGCCTCTTTCAACCATTGCGCCAGGAGGATGGACGCGGAGGGAACCTTCTCGGAGGGTTTCAGGATGAATGTGTTGCCGCAGGCAAGTGCCACCGGAAACATCCACATCGGAACCATCGCCGGGAAATTGAACGGCGTGATGCCCGCGACGACCCCGAGCGGCTGGCGCAACGAATGACTGTCGACGCGCGTGCCGACGTTCTCGGTGATCTCGCCCTTCAAAAGCTGTGGCGCGCCGGTGGCAAACTCCACGACTTCCATTCCGCGCTGTACTTCCCCCTTTGCGTCGGAAAAAACCTTGCCATGCTCTGACGTGATCACGGCCGCGAGCTCATCGAGCCGGTCCTCGAGGATACGGAGGAAACGATTGAGGATGCGCGCGCGCCGCAGCGGCGGAGACTTGGCCCAGTCGGGAAAGGCGGTCCGTGCGGCCGCGACCGCCGAAGCGACCTCGTCGGCGCCGGCAAGCGGCACGGTCCCGGATTGCTCGCCTGTCGCAGGATTGTAGATCGGCGCGGCACGGCCGTGCAAAGACGTGACCGGGGCGCCATTGATGAAATGCGGAACGGGATGGGTCATTTGCGGAGTCTCCTCGATGAAACGAATGGCGGCTGGGCGATGCGGGACCGATGCGCGTCGTCGAGCACCATGCTGGCGCCCTTGCGCGCGATCATTGCGGTTGGGGTGTTGGTATTTCCCGATGTGATGGTGGGCATGATCGAGGCGTCGATGACCCGGAGCCCGTCGATGCCTCGCATGCGAAGGCGCGCGTCAAGCGGTGACAGCGGATCCGCCTCGGGCCCCATCTTGATGGTGCCGACCGGATGGAAGATGGTCGTGCCAATGTCGCCGGCAGCGTGTGCGAGTGACACGTCATCGTCGGCGACGTACGGGCCGGGCAGAAATTCCTCGGGTGCGTAACGAGCGAGCGCCGGCTGGCGCATCAGCGTGCGGGTGACCCGAATGGCATCCGCCGCGACGAGCCGGTCCTCGGACGTAGCAAGATAATTTGGCGCGATGCGTGGCGGGGCATTGGGGCTGCTGGACTCGATCCGGACCGTGCCCCGTGATGTCGGCCGAAGATTGCAGGCGGCGACCGTGATCGCAGGAAAGCGGTGCAGCGGTTCGCCGAACTTGTCGAGCGAGAGAGGCTGGATGTGAAACTGGATATTGGCTCTCTCATGCGTGGGGCTCGATCGGGTGAAGATGCCGAGCTGTGAAGGCGCCATGGTGAGCGGGCCGCGTCGGCGGAAGATGTAGTCGAGTCCCATGAGGGCGCGGCGGCCAAGCGAATGGTACGTTTCGTTCAATGTGCGAATGCCGCTGACCTTGTAGATCGCGCGCTGCTGAAGATGATCCTGCAGGTTGTGTCCGATGCCCGGACCATCAAGCGCAATCTCGATACCCAACGGGCGGAGCCAGTCGGCGGGTCCTACGCCGGAGCGATGCAGGATCTGCACGGAGCCGAGCGCGCCGGCACACAGGATGACTTCCCGCTTGGCAGCGACATCGACGGATTGACCGTCTCGGACCAGACGCAGGCCGGTCACGCGGCGGTTTTCGATACGGAGCCTGTCCACGCAGACATTGGTCTCGAGGCGGAGGTTTGGTCGGCTCAAGGCCGGCTTCAAAAAGCCTCGCGCAGAGGACCATCGTCGTCCGCGCTTCTGGTTGACGTGGAAGTAGCCGGCGCCCTCGTTGTCACCGGTGTTGAAATCCAGGCTGCGCGAAATGCCCATGTCCTCGGCGGCCGTCGCCACGGCGTCGAGAACCGGCCACGACACGCGCGGCGGCTCGATCCGCCAGCCGCCTCCCGTGCCGTGGAGGTCGCTCGCGCCCATGAAGTGATCTTCGAGATTGCGAAATTCCGGCAGCACATCATCCCAGCCCCAGCCCTCCAAGCCGAGCTGACGCCATCCGTCGTAGTCCGCTGCCTGGCCGCGCATCGAGATCATCGCATTGATCGCGGACGAGCCGCCGATCACCTTGCCGCGGGGATAGGCCAGCGCGCGTCCATTCAATCCCGGCTCCGGGTCCGTCTTGAACATCCAGTCGGCGCGCGGATTTCCGATGGCAAACAGATAGCCGACCGGAATGTGAAACCAGATCCAGTTGTCCCTCCCGCCTGCTTCGAGCAGAAGGACGCGGTTGCGCGGGTCTTCGGACAGCCGGTTTGCGACGATGCAGCCTGCGGTGCCTGCACCGACAACCGCATAGTCAAAATCCCCGTCGATCCGCATCAGGCCTCTCTTCTCTCTCCGCGCAATGTTGCCGCTGGATGGCATGGCGGATTTGTGCTCTCAATGCCCGAAACTGCGACTTCTATTTGCAAAAATGCGAGAGCCCCGAATGGATTGGGATGATCTGCGAGTCTTCCTCCAGGTAACGCGGAGCGGCCGGATGTCCGAGGCCGCGAAACTGCTCGGCATCGACGATTCAACGGTCGGACGTCGTGTCCTCCGCCTCGAGCGGTCGGTCGGGATGCCGTTGGTCGAAAGGGCGGGGCGGCGGACGGCGGTGACCGAGCAAGGCCGCCGGCTCGCGGACATCACGGAGGAACTGGAGTCGATCATCCTGCGCGACATCGCGGGGTTAGCCGACGCGCAATCAGTGGTGAATGGGCGCGTTCGGATTGGTGCGCCCGAAGGGCTGGGGGCCGGATATCTCGGCAGCAAGATCTTCCTGTTGTCCGCCGCGCATCCCGAGCTCGAAATCGAACTGGTCGCCTTGCCGCGGACCTATTCGTTGGCGGCACGCGAGGTCGACATCGCCATCACGCTTGACCGGCCGGTGGCGGGGCAGGTCGCGGCTCAAAAGCTGACCGACTACACGCTCGACCTCTATGGTTCGGATATCTACTTCCAGCGGATGGGCCGTCCGAGGTCACTGCAGGATCTCAGAAAGCACGTCTTCGTCGGGTACATCCCCGAGCTCCTTTTTACCCAGCAGCTCAACTTTCTTGACCTGGGTGACGGTGTGGAAGTCGTGCCGACGATCCGCACCAGCAGTGTGATCGCACAGGTCGACGCGGTGGTCAGCGGCGCGGCTATCGGCGTTCTGCCGCGTTATCTCGCTCGCGAGCGACCGGGGTTGAAGGTTCTGCTCGGGGACAAATTCCAGGCAACGCGCAGCTACTGGATGTCTGTCCACGATGATACCCGTCGACTTCGCCGCGTCCGCGTGGTGCTCGAGGCGGTCGCTGCCGCGGTTCGGTCCGACCGCAGGTCCTTCCTGCGATGAATTGGACGCCCGTCGTATTTCGTGCGGCGGCTCGCATTCGTCATGGCCGAAGTTTTTACGGTTGCTGCATTGCAACGAGTCCCGGCCTCTGACATACTTTGGATGCGGCTCGCATGGTCGAGATCGCCCTGAACGCGAACAGTGTGGTTCTCGACCTCTGCTAAGGGGGACGGGGACCATTTTTTTTGGGTGAACGCTGATGGATATGGAGACTTGGCGCGTCGGTGTCTTGTTTTCTGAGACCGGAGTGACCGGTGCGATCGAGCGCACGCAGCGGGCGGCTACGCTTCTTGCGATCGATGAAATCAATGCCGCGGGCGGAGTCTGCGGACGGCGCATCGAGCCGGTGGCTTACGATCCCGCGTCGACACCGTCCCGCTACCGCGAGCTGACGGTGAAGTTGCTCGACGAGGATCGGGTGCGCGTCATCTTCGGCGGGCACATGTCGAGTACCCGAAAGGCGATGCTGCCGATCGTCGAAGCGCGGAGCGCGTTGATGTTCTATCCGACGCTCTACGAGGGCTTCGAGTATTCGCGCCACTGCATCTATACCGGCGCAGCTCCCAATCAGAATTCGGTTCAGCTGGTGGATTATCTCACCAGGAACCACGGCAGTCGCGTATTTCTGGTGGGGTCGAATTACGTCTACCCTTACGAATCGAACCGGATCATCGCGGACCTGTTTGCGGGTGCCGGAGGTCACTCGGTCGAAGAAATGTATGTGCCGCTCAATCTGACCGCCGGCCACATCGCAAAGATCCTCGACAGGGTGCGCGCCACCAGACCCGACGTGATCTACTCCACCATCGTCGGCGCCGGCATCGTGCCGTTCTACACCGCCTTCAAGGAGGCCGGATTTGACGGCCGGCAGCTTCCGATCGCCAGTCAATCGACCAGCGAGGCCGACGTCGTTCTCATGCGGCCCGATGTTGCCGAAGGCCACGTCACGGCGGCGCCATTCTTTCAGTCCGTCGATACGCCGGCGGCCCGCGCGTTCGTTGCGGCCTATCACAAGCGGGTGGGGAACGATTGGCCGGTGACGGCGCCGGCGGAAGCGGCTTACTTCTCGGTTCACCTCTTCGCGGCGGCATTGGAGCGCAGTCGTAGCGATCATCTCGAAGAGCTGCTGCGGTCGCTCTGGGAAGTGGAGTATGACGCGCCGCAAGGACCGGTCCGGATCGACGGTAACACCAACCACACGCATCTATGGCCGCGCGTGGCACGCGTCGATGCCACCGGAAATTATCGCGTCGTTCACGACGCCGGCGTGAGGGTGGCACCCGACCCGTTCATGCTGGAAGTCCGCTTCCAGCACGAATCGGGGAGTGCATGGGCACTGTCCTACTGAGCGAGGCCGAACTCCATGTCTGTCGCTCTTCTCAAGGACCTTCGCGATCTCGATGTCGCCGTGATTCATCCATTCGATGCCGATGGCGAACGGCTCGTCGAGCATCTGCGCCGCATCGGGTGCATGGCGAACCTGTTGTGGCCGGTGCCGCCGTCGGTGCCGCAGGGATGCGATATCGTCTTTCTCTCGATGGAAGACGAGGCGCGCGAGGAAATCGGGCAATTGCTGAGGTCGATGCCGAATCCGCCGCCGACCATCCTCGCCATTGTGAGCTACGAGAATCCATCGATGCTGCAAATGGTGCTCGAGAGCGGGGCGTTGTCCGTGATCGAGCGACCGATCAAGCCGTTTGGCTTGCTCACCAATCTCGCCATTGCCCGCAATCTCTGGCTGCAGCGGCAACGCCTTTTGAAGGAAGCGCGCAAGTACAAGAGGAAGGTTCTCGGCGATCAGAAGATCGCGCGCGCCAAGGCGATTCTGATGGCGGCAAACAATTTGAACGAGCAGGATGCCTACGCGAAGTTGCGTCAGGAGGCGATGGCGCAGCGTCTTCCGATCGACGAGATCGCGAACGCGGTCATTAATTCCGAAACGCTCTTGCGTTAGATAAAAAACGATGCTTGTATCCGGCAACATCTGAAACAGATGTTCCTGGCGCATCCCCTCAATCCTTGAGGCCATGTTCTAGGTGTGTAGCGCGCAAGCCGCGTTACACTGCGGCGATGAAGCCCGCCCAGTCCTCTGACCGAGGATGGTGCGGGTTTTTTGTTTGCCTGCTGACAAGGCCGTCAGCCCATTCACCTCGAGATGATCGTCACGTCGACATGTTTGTTCGACCGATGGCGCTCGCCTTGATCCCGGCGGGTGCTGGCGGAAGTTCGCCGGCGCGGGACGAAGGGAGACGGATGTTTTTCCGCTTTCATCGACTTTTGGAAACAGGGGAAGTTCTATGAACGTAAGTCGCCGTCATCTTCTGAAAGCCGCCGCACTCGGCTCGGCCAGTCTTGCCGCGCCGCAGATCGCGAGCCGTGCCTTTGCCGCCGAACCGATCAAGGTCGGCGCGCTCTATTCGCAAACAGGCAATCTGGCCGTGGCGGAGAAGCTTCTCGCCAACGGCGTCTCGATGGCCGTCGCCGAGATCAATGCCGCGGGCGGCGTGTTTGGTCGTCCCGTCGAGGTGGTCGTCGAGGACGGCGCGTCCGATCCGAAGACGTTCTCCGAAAAGGCCTCCAAGCTGATCGTCAAGGACAAGATCATGACGGTCTTTGGCTGCCACACCTCGGCGAGCCGCAAGGCTGTGCTGCCGATCTTCGAGAAGCGCGGTGCAATGCTGTTCTACCAGACCCATTACGAAGGCTTCGAGTGCTCGCGCAACGTGATCTATTCCGGCGCCGTGCCGAACCATCAGCTCGCGAACTACATCCCGTGGATCGTGAAGACCCTGGGCAAGAAGAAGTTCTTCATCGTCGGTTCGAACTACATCTACCCGCGCGAGATGGCCAAGGTCTCCAAGAAGCTGATCGAGGCCGCAGGCGCCCAATGGGTGGCCGACGAATATCTCGAGCTCGGCCATTCCGAGTGGGCGGTCATGGTGAAGAAGATCAAGGAGTCGGGTGCGGACGTGGTGCTGTCCAACGTCGTCGGCGACTCCATCATCGCATTCTATCGGGAATTCAAGAACCAGGGCATCTCGCAGGCCGAGATTCCGATTTGCGCGACGGTGACGTCGGAGATCGAGATCGCCGCCATGGGCGCGGATTACGCCGCCGGCAGCTATACCTCGTTCCCGTATTTCATGTCGCTCGACATGCCCGGCAACAAGAGCTTCATCGAGCGTTTCCGCAAGTTCGTCAACGATCCGAAGCAGGTCACCTACCATTCGCTGGAAGCGGCCTATTTCCAGGTGTTCCTGTGGAAGCAGGCGGTGGAGAAGACCAAGGATCTCAGCGCACAGGGGATCCGGACCGGCATCGCCGGCGAGAGCTACGAGGCGCCCGGCGGCACGGTGACGATCGACGCCGACAATCTGCATTGCTGGCTGACCCCGCGCATCGGGCAGTGGCAGGCGGACGGCCAGAGCAAGGTGGTCGATGCCTATCCGCATCCGATCAAGCCGCTTCCGTACTTCGCCTATGGCGAAACCGAATCGAATCTCTTCTGCACCTCGAAGGGGCTCGATACGTCGAAGCTCAAGATCTGAGCTCATCATTCAACCCGTGAGGCGATCGCCGCCTCACGGACCCTCGCAGCGGCAGGTGCTGGATTGCGGTACGCCTCATGATCGACGTTCTTTTCATCGGCCTCAGCCTGGGCTCGATTCTACTGCTGGTCGCGCTCGGTCTTGCGATCACCTATGGCGCCATGGGCGTCATCAACATGGCGCATGGCGAGATCGTGATGGCGGGGGCCTACGTGGCCGTGCTCTCCGGGATCTGGTTGAAGACCAGCTTCTATGTGGCGTTACCGCTCGCATTTCTCGCCGCTGCAGCCCTTGGCTGGATCATCGAACGTCTGGTGGTGAGCCGCCTCTACGGACGGCTTCTCGATACGCTGCTTGCGACGTGGGGAGTCTCCATGCTGATTCAGCAGGCGATCCGGCTCGAGTTCGGTTTGACGTTCCTGGGAATCCACATCGACGGACTGGGGACCGGTCTGCAGAACGTCGCAGTGCCTGCTGAACTTCAGGGGGCGGTCAACATCGCGGGCGTCGAACTCAACGCCTATCGCGGCTTCATCGTGCTTGTGACCGTGGTGCTCACGGCGCTGACCTGGTTCATCATGTATCGGACCTCGCTCGGGATGAAGGTCCGAGCGATCATCCGCAACCCGAAAATGGCGGCCGCGTGCGGCATCGACGTGAGGAAGGTCAATGCGCTGACCTTCGCTTACGGTTCGGGATTGGCCGGTGTCGCCGGCGTCATGATGTCCGGGTTCAAGGGGGTCTCGCCCGATCTCGGCTCCAGCATGGTCGTGGACGGCTTCATGGTCGTGGTCACCGGCGGGCTTGGAAGCCTCGTCGGCACGATCATGGCGTCCGGACTTCTCGGCGAGACCAATGCGCTCGTCGCCGTGGCGACCAACGACATCCTGGCGCGTGCCGTGGTGTTCGCAGCCGTAATTCTCGTCATCGTTCTGAAGCCCGAAGGGCTCTTCTCGTTCAAACGGCGCTGAGCTCCATGACTCTCGATCGCAAGCTGACACTTTGCGCCTACGCGCTGTTCATCGCCGCAATTTTCGCGGTGCCGCTGTTCGTTGACGAATTCGGACTGAACCGGATCGCCAAGTTCCTCGTCTATGGCATGCTCGGCATCGCGATCGCGCTGTCGTGGGGTTATGCCGGTATCCTCAATCTCGGGCAGGGGCTCTTCTTCGGGCTCGGCGCGTACATGCTGGCCATGTCGTTGAAGCTGGCCAGTCCGACCAGCCTGCAACAGGGGGCGGACAGACCGGTACCGGACTTCATGCTCTGGAACGCGGAGCCCGGTGCGCCGACCGAGCTGTGTTGCATCAACAAGGCATCATTCCTCTGGCTGCCATTCCAGCATCAGGGCTTTGGTCTCGTGATGGGAATTGTGCTGCCCGTGGTCGTGGCGGCCTTGCTCGGCATCATCGTCTTCCGCAAGCGGATCGAAGGTCCATTTGTCTCGATCATTACGCTGGCCCTGGTGCTCCTCGTTCGCCTCGTGCTGGTCGACGCGCAACCGGTCACGGGTGGCTTCAATGGGCTGACGGACCTCGCCTCGCTTGAGATATTCGGCTTCGAGTTCGATCCTTACAGCAAGGGCACGTACTGGCTGGTCGCGAGTATCTTGACCGTGACCCTGGTGGCGACGCGCCTGATCGTCGAGACCCGGGCCGGTCTGGTGTTGCAGGCGGCGCGGGACGACCAGCGGCGCGTTCGCTACCTCGGCTTCGATGTCTCGCTCTACCAGACGTTCTTCTTCTGCGTGGCGGCGGCGATCGCCGGCCTGGCGGGCATGCTCTACGTGATCGTCGCGCAGTTTGCCTCGCCGACCTTCATGGATCTCGCCTTCTCCGTCACGATGGTGGTTTGGGCGGCCGTGGGTGGCCGTGCCTCGATCCTGGGCGCGTGCGTCGGAGCAATTCTGATCAATATGATGGAGGCCGGCATCAGTGAAACGGAGACGCTGGTCGGAGCCTGGAAAGCGATCATTGGCCTGGTCTTTGTGCTGACCGTGCTGTTCCTGCCTCGAGGTCTCGGTGGGCTCCTGCATGGTCTGATCGGACGGCTTGGCGCGGTCGCGCGCGGCAAGCCGCGTGTTGCTCACGTTCCGGTCTCCAGCGCGGCTGTCACCGAAACGAAGGAGGCTTGAGGATGTCGGCGGTCGCTATCACGATCGACGGACTCGGCGTGAACTTCGGTGGCTTCAAGGCGGTCGACAACGTCTCGCTGACCGTCGATGACGGGGAGCTTCGTGTTCTGCTCGGCGCGAACGGGGCCGGGAAGACCACGCTGATGGATCTGGTCAGCGGAAAGACACCGAGCACGGAAGGGCGCGTCTGGGTCTACGATACCGAGATCACAAACTGGCCTGAGCACCTGATCGCGCGTGCAGGTGTCGGCCGGAAATTTCAGATCCCGAGCGTCTTTCGCGACCTGACCGTGAAGCAGAATCTCCAGGTCGCGAGTTGCCGACGCACCAGCGTGATGGCGAACCTCGGTTTCGGCCATCCGGCGATCGCGCGCGAGAAGGTCGATCGCGCGATCGAGCTGATCGGGCTCCGTGACCAGATCAATACTGCCGCGGCCGATCTCAGCCATGGCCAGACGCAATGGCTCGAGCTCGGAATCCTGATGGTTCAGAACCCAAAAGTGATCCTGCTGGACGAGCCGACAGCCGGCATGACGCAAGCGGAAACGATGCGAACCGCGGAGATCATCAACGGCATGAAGGGGCAGCACACGATGCTCGTGGTCGAGCACGATATGGGCTTCGTGCGCGAGATTGCGCAGCGGATCACCGTTCTTCATCTCGGTCGCGTTCTGGCCGAGGGCGGGATTTCGGAGATCGAAGCGAACCCGAAGGTCCGCGCGGCCTATCTCGGATCAAAGGGGTTGTCGTGACGCTCCAGCTTTCCAATATCGACAGTTTCTATGGCCGTAGCCACGTTCTCCACGGCTTGTCGCTTACCATTCCGGCGGGACAGGTGACGAGCGTCGTGGGCCGGAACGGCACCGGCAAGACGACGCTTTTGAAGACAATCATGGCGCTGACGGATCACGCCGACGGGCGGATCGTCCTCAATGGCGAGGATCTGTCGGCCAGGCCGACGCATTTGAGGGCCGCCGCCGGGATCGCCTACGTGCCGCAGGGGCGCGAGATCATCGCGGACTTCACGATACGGGAAAACATCCTGATGGGCTGCTTTGCCCGCCGCGACGGCAAGCGTGTGGTGCCGGACTTCATTGGGGAGCTGTTTCCCTATCTCATCGAGAACCTCGACCGGCCCGGCGGCTTGCTTTCCGGCGGGCAGCAGCAACAGCTCGCGATCGCCCGCGCGCTCGCAGCCGACCCGAAGGTGTTGCTGCTCGACGAGCCGAACGAGGGGATCCAGCCGTCGATTGTCGAGGAGATCGAGCGCATCATCGTTCGCCTCAATCGCGAGATGGGGCTCACCGTCGTCCTCGTCGAGCAGAACATCGACTTCGTTCGCTTTGCGTCTCACAGCTTCGCGATGCTCGAGAAGGGGCAGATCGTGGCGTCTGGGCCGATCGCCACTCTCACCGACACGCTCGTTCACGAGCACATGGCCGTCTGACGGCATCCTCCGGAGTACATCAATGACGACACCCACGAGCTACCGCGCCGCAACGGTTCAGTTCGAGCCGACCATGTATGAGAAGGAGCGCAATATCGAGCGTCTGCTCAAGCTCTGCGCTGAGGCTGCGGCCGAGGGAGCGCGCCTGATCGTCACGCCCGAGATGGGGACGACGGGGTACTGCTGGTACGATCGCGACGAGGTCAAGCCGTTCGTCGAGACCGTGCCTGGCCCGTCGACCGACCGTTTCCAGCGGATTTGCGAGCAGCATGATTGCTACATCGTGCTCGGGATGCCCGAGGTCGATCCTGCGACCGAGCTCTACTACAATACGGCCGTCCTCATCGGACCGAACGGGATCGTCGGCCGGCATCGCAAATCGCATCCCTATATCGCCGAGCCCAAATGGGCGGCGAACGGCGACGTCGCGCATCAGGTCTTCGATACCGAGCTCGGTCGGATCGGAATGCTTGTGTGCATGGATCTGCACTTTTTCGAGACCGCACGCATCGAGGCGGTCGCGGGCGCCGACGTGATCTGCCACATCTCGAACTGGCTGCAGGAGCGCACGCCTGCGCCTTACTGGATCAATCGGGCATTCGAGAACTCATGCTACGTGATCGAGGCAAACCGTTGGGGATTGGAGCGTACGGTACAGTTCTCGGGCGGTAGCTGCATCATCGAGCCGGATGGTCGCGTCGCGGTGTCGATCGATAGCGGGGACGGCATCGCTTATGCGCAGGTCGATCTGGGCAAGTCGCGCAAGCGGGAAGTGCTCGGTGAGAAGGTGTTCGAGAAACGGCGCCCGGAGCTCTACCCGGAGCTGATGACCAACAGTTTTACCTGGAATCCGGGAGACTTTTTCAAGCTCTACGGCTACCAGCCCATTCCAAAGGGGAAGTTGTCGCAGCTCGCGGTCGTGCAATTTTCGCCGGCAGACGATGTTGCTGCAAACCTGGCGACCATCGAACATCGCGCCCGCGATCTTGTC
Organism: Bradyrhizobium sp. USDA 3315; assembly: GCF_054056795.1. Classification (NCBI taxonomy): domain Bacteria; kingdom Pseudomonadati; phylum Pseudomonadota; class Alphaproteobacteria; order Hyphomicrobiales; family Nitrobacteraceae; genus Bradyrhizobium; species Bradyrhizobium sp. USDA 3315. The sequence continues at coordinate 5,247,091 of NZ_JBSRYP010000001.1, forward strand.
GCAGCTGCCCAACCCGACATGATCGTGTTTCCTGAGTTGTCATTGACCGGGTTGACCGATCCGGCCGCGCGCGCCGAGGGAGTGGAGGGGCCCGCCGTCAAGGCGTTGACCAGGATCGCCATGAAGCTGCGAACGTATATCGTTGCCGGTCTTGCCGAGCGCGATGGCGATGGCATCTACAACGCGGCGGTCCTTGCGGGGCCCGAGGGCCTCGCCGGGAGCTATCGCAAGATCCACCTCGGCAACGCCGATATGGGATGGGCGACGGCGGGCGACAGATGGAAGGTCTTTGATCTCGCGTTGGGCCGGGTCGGCATCGCCATCGGCCACGACGCCCTCTATCCCGAGGCCATCCGCTCCCTGGCGCTTCGCGGATGCGACATCGTCGCTTGCCCGTCGGCGATCGCGGGCGTCTTCACCGGATCGCACGCGGGGACTGCCATCCCGCACAACTATCCGATCCCGAAAGGCGCCGATCCCTATCATTGGCATGCGTTCCGCACGCGCGGCGGCGAGAACAACATCTATCTGGCGTTCGCGAACGTGTTCGATCCTCCGCGCGGCTTCCTGGGGGCGAGTGCGGTGTTTGGTCCGGACAATTTCGTCTTCCCGCGGCAGGAAACCGCGATCCTCGATCAGGAAGAGGGCGCCGTCGCCACCATCGATACGAGCAATCTCGATACGCCGTATCCGACCAATATCGTGCGACGGAAGGATCTCGTTGTGATGCGCTTGCCACATCACTACTTGCCACTTGTGACGTGGCACCAGTAGCAAAGTGGGAATGATCCTTTCGATTTCCTGCGACAGATGTCGCTTTCGCTCGACGGAAGCCCGAGGTCTGTCAACATTCCTCTGCGTAAAGCTCCGCTCGCCATGCACACTCACGTCCCAATCTCGGGCGTTAGTTGATGAAGAACTGTTGGCACTAGACGTCTCCCTAACTGATCCAGCGCCGATAGTGCGCTGTTGCGCCCGTGCTCCAGCGTGACGTCGTGACACTCGTGCTCGAAGTGGGTGCCTTGCCGAGCGGGAACGGCGTCGCGGGCCGACGCGACGCCGTCGTCTACATCGATGGCCGTGGCTAGAACTTAACCGTAACGCCGCCGTAAACGGTCGATTCAGGGCAGGTGTTGGTGCTCTGGCCTGTAGCGGCGATCGTGCAAACGCCGGGTGCGGCGTTATGGTCGAGGCCGAACTTGTTCTGCCAGCAGCGATAGGCGACCCATCTGCGGATCCGGCTAGTTTTTCCAAATGCCCATTGAAATCGCTGAATGATCGAGCGGATTTTGATTCCGCCATTCTGAATTTGCTCAAGCTGCGCGTTGGTACTGAGAATCCAGGAGCTTACGGTAGCTTCGATTGCTCGCTTGGAAGCCAAGCATTTTCAGAAGCATCGCTCTGCCGGCAACCATGCGCTGACCTTGCATTTCGGCAGCGCAAAGAGCCACGATTTCGCTGTCTCTTGATCAGCGGCTTCTTCGAGGTGTGCCCGACTGGCGAGCGACAAAAGACGCCCGGTTCGCTCACCGTCTACCCAAACGATCTGTCTCACACCGTCGGATAATTGTTGCGCTCGAGCCTGCGCGCGAACGAAAAGTGCACGTATCTGGTGCGGTTTCTGGTGCGGTCGTCGCGCTACGGGCAACGAGAACCGAGTAAGATATTGATCCTCTTGGTGGGCCCGGCAGGACTCGAACCTGCAACCAGACCGTTATGAGCGGGAGAATAGCGATCAGCCTCGTCGCCTTTGCCGCGCATTCGGTCGCTTCTGCTCGCGTTTTGGTCGCCAGCCAGCGATCAGTCAAAACGTCTCGGTAATCTTGCTCAGGCGAGGGGGACGATCCGGGTCAAATCCGCGCGCGCATGCCGCCTGCTCGATCATCCGATAGGCCGGAACGAGCATGGTGATCGGGTCGGTGGCGGGGTCATCCTCGACCAACCAAGGCAGCGAGCCATGCGGTCCGCCGCAGAGATGCAGCGCGATCTTTTGCTCACGCAATTCCTCTGCCAGTGCGTCCACCGTGGCCGCCGTTTCATCCATGAGGCGCATCATGACAACTGGCGTGCGCGATGATAGCGCGGCACGTGGCCCATGCTGCAGCTCGGCGGCGCTCAGTCCGATCGAGGGCAGGCGCATGATTTCCGAAAGCTTGAGCGCGATCTCCTTCGCCGAGCCCAGGCCCAGGCCCCGAGCCGCCACAAACACAGCTGATGCCTTGACGAGATCATCGGCAATCTCCGACCAGTCGAGCACCAGCGCGCGGTGCAGGCGCTCGGGCAGCCGGTCGAGGGCTGACCGCAGCGCACGATCTTGCGCCAGCTCGGCAACCAGTCCGGCACTGGCGGCCATCGAGCCGATCACGGTCTTCGTGGCCGCTACGGAGTGTTCTTGGCCGGCTTCGATCGGAACGACGAATTCCGCTTCGTCAGCCACCGGCGACGACGTCGCATTGACGATGGCAATCGTGCGTGCGCCCGAGGCTCGTGCCGACCTGGTCGCTGCGACGAGATCCGGGCTGCGCCCCGATTGCGAGATTACGATGAACAGCGCATCGCGGAGCATCAAAGGTGTGCGAAATGCCGTGATCACCGAGGGAGCACTTGCTGAAACGGGAAGGCGAAGCCGCGTCTCGACAAGATATCTCAAGAAAACCCCGGCATGCCCGGAGCTTCCCCGACCACACACGACGCACAAAGGGGCGGAGTCAATCCCAATCCGCTGTGCGATGTCGCGCAAGGCGGGTCGGCTGCGAACAATGTTAGCGACAACATCCGCGCTTTCCCCGATTTCGCTCGCCATCGCGGATGTCGTCACGGCTCAACCACTCCGCCTCGGCCGCGTCCCGCCGCTCCCTTTGGGAGTCGGTCACGATGCGAGTCACGATTCTTGGCAAGCTCGACAAACACTTGCCGAAGGTTGCCGTCACAGTTCTCCAGAACGGTCTTCGCATCAACCCTGTCGACACCGAGCGCCAGAAGGACTGCAATCTTGATGTCTCCCTCGGCCTGCTCGAGCGAGCGTGCCGCGTGCGACGGATTACAGCGCGCGATTTGCGCCACCATGGCCTCGGCGCGCCGCTTCAGCTTGGCATTGGTCGGCGGCATGTTCACCATCATGCCGCGATATACCCGGCCAAGGCGCAGCATGATCCCCGAGGAGATCAGGTTGAGCACGACCTTCTGCGCGGTGCCCGCCTTCATCCGCGTGGAGCCGGCGATCAGCTCTCGGCCGGTCTCGACCAGGATCGGAAACTTTGCCAATGCCAGCAGTGCGGTGCCGGGATTGTTGGCGACACCAATCGTTACTGCATCGAAAGACGCTGCCTGCTGCAGCGCCGCGACCGTGAACGGCGTTGTGCCGCTGGCGGCTACCGCAATCACCACGTCGTGCGGCGTGAGTCGTGCGGCGCTGATCTGCGTGACTGCATCATCGACATCGTCCTCCGCGCCCTCGATGCTGGTGACGAACGCGCTGTCACCGCCGGCAACGACGAAGCGGACGCGCTCGCGGGGCCAAGCGAAGGTCGGCGTCAGCTCGGCGCCGTCCTGGACCGCCACGCGGCCTGACGTGCCCGCGCCGACATATACAATGCGTCCGCGGTCGCCCAGCACCGTCTTGGCCGCTTCGGCTGCCGCAGTGATCGCGGGAAGGGCATGGCCGATCGCGGCGACCGCCGCAAGCTGGCCCTCCCACATCGCTTCCATCGCTGACGTCAGCGACCATGCATCAAGGTCGGTAAATCTGGGATCGACTTCTTCGGTGGCCATATCGGTGATCCAAGCACCATCAAACGCGGAACTTCGAAGCCTGTTCATGGTCAGTTTCTCTCTTGGGCGGGTCCAGCTTGCGCAGGTCGAGCCGCCCTCGGGCCACAAGCAACGCGCCGGCCGCTGCGTCGGCGTCAGGACGCCTCAGGCGAGCGCGCAGGTCAGGCGTTAGCCAGGGCGTAATCGCATCCGCGAGCCCGCCCACCAGCGCGAGCCGGTCAATTCCTTTAGCCAGGAACAGATCAAGCAGATCGCCAATGGCATCGGCCGCGCGTTCGACAATGCGGCGGCCGACCGGATCGCCCTGATTGGCATGCCGCATCACGGTCGGCGCGAACGCGGCGTAGTCGGTGGCCCGAGCTTCTTCAGACCACGCCACGGCCTGATAAGGATCTTGATCGAATGCGCCCAGCACCTCTGCAAGCAATGGTGTCAGCTCGCCGCGGCGATCCGCGGCCCGCAGCGCCAGTCGAACGACCTGCAGGCCAATGTCGGCGCCGCTGCCTTCGTCCGAGACTGGGAAGCCGTAACCGGCGATGCGGATCTCGCTGCCGCCAATCAGGCCGACACCCACCGAGCCCGTGCCGGCCACCACGATGGCCCCGTCCGCGCCGCTATGGGCGCCGAGACAGGCAGCTAGGCCATCGCTGATGAAGATAACGGACGCAAAGGGATGCGGGATCTCTTTGAGCGCCGCTTCCGCGCCCCGGCGACCAATGCCGGCGAGGCCAATTCCGGCGTGCATCCGCGCGAAATCCTCGCGCGTCAGTTCGGACTGTGCGGCCGCCGCTTCGGTGGCCTCCATGATGGACCGCCAGGCCCTGTCGAAGCCAATCCGGGTCGTGGCAGGCCCCGAGCTTGCTTCACCGAGTACCCTGCCGTTTTCGTCCTCGATCCGGGCGCGGCAGCGGGTTCCGCCCCCATCGATGCCGAGATAGGTGGTACCTTTTGTTTCCATGAGAAGTTAACGCAAGGATTTAGCTCCGGGTCCCTGAAGCCCGTTGTGTACATATAGGGACCTGTACAGCACGGGACTCGCCTCACGAGTCCGTGATTGCCATTCTCGGATCAGCACTTATGGGCCAAGCTGGGTCTTCCGTGGTTTTCTCGATTGCTGCGCAGCACATCTTTGACGGTGCCGACATGCGCGGGCCGGGGTTGGTCAGGATATCGCAGGGGCGGATCGAAGGCATTACCGAGGAAGCGCGCGCCTCGATCCACCTTCCCCGAGATGCGATACTTGCACCCGGATTCGTCGATGTTCAGGTGAACGGAGGCGGCGGCGTTCTTCTCAACGACCAGCCAACGGAGGCCGGCGTTCGCCGCATCGTCGAGGCGCACCGCAAGGCCGGCACCACGGGCTGTTTGCCAACCCTCATCACCGATCGAAGCGAGGTCATCCAACGATTGGCTGTAGCAGCTCAGGCGTGCCTCGAAATTCCTGGCGTGCTCGGCTTTCATCTGGAAGGTCCGGCCCTCAACAGGTCTCGCAAGGGCATTCATCCGGAAGCCGAGATACGCGTGCCCGATCGGCGCGATCTCGCCGCCATCAAAAGCTTCGGGGACCGCGGTCGCTCCATGGTGACCTTGGCCCCGGAATGCGTGCCCGCGTCCATGATCGATGAATTGATCGGCGCCGGATTGCGTATCGCGGCCGGCCACAGCGACGCCACCGCAGCCGAAATCGGGCAGGCGGTCGATCGCGGTGTCTCGGGGGTGACCCATCTGTTCAATGCCATGTCGCAGTTGAACGCCCGAGAGCCGGGCTTGGTGGGCGCCGCGCTGGGAGATGACCGGTTGTTTGCAGGGATCATCTGCGACGGCATCCACGTTGACCGTGCCGGCTTGCGTGTTGCCTTGCGCTGCAAGGGACGCGATCGATTGATGCTGGTTACCGATGCCATGCCATTGGCGGGCACGAGCGACCGGAAATTCCTGCTGCAGGGAAGGGAGATCACGTTGCATGACAATCGCCTGACTGACCGGGATGGCACGCTCGCGGGCGCTCACCTCACCATGATCGAGGCGGTGCGCAACGCTGTTGCGCTTATCGGAATCTCCCTTGTCGATGCTCTTATCATGGCTTCCCGGACGCCCGCGGCATTTCTAGGCCTTGGGTCCGAGCTTGGACGGATCGCGCCCGGATACCGCGCGGATCTTGTCGCCTTTAATCCGAACTTTGAGGTCATTGGTACATGGATAGGCGGTGTTGGTTCGATGGGCGAGGCGAACAAGGCTTCCGAGCGAGGTTAGATGCGCAACCAGCCCATCGTCGTGCAGAAATATGGTGGTGCCTGCCTTGAAACACCGGCGAAGATTCGCGCGGTTGCGCGCAGTCTCGCCGACCTGCACGGCAGTGCGAAAGGCACCTCTGACCGGGAAAAATGCGCCTTGTCCCTTCATCCTTCCAAGTAAGCTGTTGCAATCGCAGCAAATGCGAACGCCCTCCGAGCGCACCATAATTCCAGAGCGGGGATACGACGTCGCTATTGGCTTCACACTGGCCAAGCATCCGGCTTGAGAATTGGTGAGAAATTGCGCGAAGTCACTTGCTACCATAAGGCGCGCGTTGCGCTGGTTAGTCAATGTTGCTGACGGTAATTCCCCGGAATTGCTGGCGCGCCAAACCCGGTCTGGGATACCTCATTCAACGCATCCGGTTCTTGTCAAGTCAACGTCCGCCCTGCATTCGCATCGAACATATTTGGAGATGATCATGCGTAGCATAGCCTTGATGATTGCATTCGTGATCTCGTTTACCGCACCGGCGTTAGCTCAAAAAGCCGAGATCGAGGCCATCAATGCGAAATGGATTGAATTGTTCAACAAGGGCGACTTCTCGGGAGTTGCGTCACTCTACAGCACGGATGCGACCGCATTCCCGCCAGGTACCGCGATGGTTCACGGCCGATCAGCCATCGAGGCAATGTGGAAAAGCATGGCGGAACAAGTTGGCGATCCGAAGCTCGCAACCCTTGACGTTAAGCCCCTTGGCCCAACCGCGGCGCGCGAGATTGGGACGTTCGCCCTCAAGACCAAGGGACCGACACCGAAGGATGTGACTGGAAAGTATGTCGTGGTTTGGGAGAAGGTCGGCGATGATTGGAAGCTGACCACCGACATCTGGAACGAGGGCAACTAGGCAACTCTGTTCATTGCTGTGCTTCGCGCTTACGTTGAGTTGGCTGATGCACGGTCGAAGGCGCGCGCGATCGGGGCCCCATGGCATCGCTTGGCAGCGCCCAGCTTTCGCCGGAGCCAATGTGTTAAACTGGCTGAGATGTCTCGCGATCGGTGCTTCCATTTGCAGATGTGCCTTCGCAGGTCTCTGCAATGTGCTACCCTTATCCCTATTGGCCATAGGTATACCATGACAGGTATTGCAGAGTGGCTGGCATCGATCGGTTTGGGAGAGTACGCCGATCGTTTCGCAGAGAACGCTATCGACCTCTCGGTCGTCGGCGATCTCACGGAGCAGGACCTCAAGGACCTCGGCGTCCTGCTTGGGCACCGGCGCAAGATGCTGCGCGCGATTGCGGCACTTGAGGATGATGTCGCTGCATTGGACCAAGCGGCTGCCAAACCAGCGCCGCGAGACGGCGCCGAGCGGCGCCAAATCACGGTCATGTTTTGCGATCTGGTGGGCTCGTCCGCACTTTCGGCCCGGCTGGACCCGGAGGACTTGCGCTCGATAATCGGCGACTATCACGCCTGCATCGCTGAGGTTATCGCCCGGAGTGAGGGCGTTATCGCGCGCTACATGGGGGATGGCGTGCTTGCGTATTTCGGCTACCCCCTGGCGCACGAGGACGATGCCGAGCAGGCGACACGTGCGGGGCTGTCACTGGTCGATGCCGTGGCCAACCTTCAGACAGATATCGGCACCAAGCTGCAGGTTCGCGTTGGCATCGCTACCGGTATGGTCGTCGTGGGCGATCTGATCGGCGAAGGCGCCGCCAAGGAGCAGGCGGTGATCGGTGAGACACCGAATCTGGCTGCTCGTCTGCAGCAGTTCGCCGAGCCCGGTACGGTGCTGATCTCCGAGAGTACGCGCCAGCTCACCGAAGGATATTTCGAATACTGCGATCTCGGCTCCATCGCGCTGAAAGGATGGGCGGAGCCAATACCTGCCTGGCAGGTGCTCGGGACGACTGGAGTCGAAAGCCGCTTTGAGGCTCAGCACAGGACTCGATTGACGCCCTTGATCGGGCGAGACGAGGAGATCGAGTTGCTGTTGCGGCGCTGGCAGCACGCCTCTTCGGGCGAAGGTTGCGTAGTGGTTCTAACTGGTGAGCCAGGTATCGGTAAGTCGCACATCGCGCTGGCGCTTCAAGAGCGGCTCCAAGCCGAACCACACATTACGGTCCGCCATTTCTGCTCGGCGCACCATACCAACAGTGCGTTGTATCCGTTCATCGACAATCTCGAACGTGCTGCCCGGTTCGAAAGAGGCGAAGCGCCGACGGAGAAGTTTGCCAAGCTTGAAGCTCTGCTGTTGCGGTCTGGCGCCGATGCAGATCGTGTGGTGCCGGCTCTAGCAAACCTTCTGTCGCTACCGGTCAGTGACCGCTACCAGCTGTCCGAGCTCAGTCCGCAGAAACGCAAGGAGATGACGTTGGCGGCATTCTCGGCTCAGCTCGAAGCGTTGGCGGCGCGGCAGCCAGTGTTCATCATCTTTGAGGATGCCCATTGGTCGGACCCGACTTCGATGGAGCTGCTCACGATTACACTGGAAAAGGTACCACGACTCCGAGTGCTGCTGCTCATCACCGCGAGACCAGAGTTCACGCCGCCCTGGCCTGGTCATGCACATGTGACGACCGTCTCGCTTACACGTCTGAACCGGCGCAACGGGGCGGCCTTGATCGAGCGCGTCACGGCAGGCAAGACGCTCCCGGAGGAGGTCTTGGACCAAATCCTCGCTCGCACCGACGGCGTGCCCCTGTTCGTCGAGGAACTGACCAAGGCGGTGCTCGAAACCGGCTTGCTGCAGGAGCGAGACGACCATTACGTGGTCAGCGGTCCGCTACCCTCGTTGGCGATTCCAACGACATTGAACGCATCGCTGATGGCTAGGCTCGACCGATTGGCCCCCGTGAAGGAAGTTGCTCAGATCGGCGCCGTTGTGGGGCGCGAGTTCTCGTACGAACTGCTGAGCGTGGTCGCCAAGCTGCCAAGGCAACGGCTTGAGGAGGCGCTTGCCCAGTTGGTTCAGGCGGAGTTGATATTCTGCCGAGGCGAGATACCCCGGGCGGTCTACACCTTCAAGCATGCGCTCGTGCGGGACGCTGCCGAAGCGGGACTTCTGAAGAGCCGACGCGCAGCGCTGCATGCCGCCGTCGCCAACGCTTTCGAGCAACGATTCCCGGAAATTGTGGAGTCTCAACCCGAGACTCTCGCACTCCACCTTACCGAGGCGGGATTGTTCGAAAAGGCGGGACAATATTGGCTCCAGGCAGGCAAGAAAGCGGCCATGCGCTCCGCCAACCTCGAAGCGATCGCACACTTGCGCAAAGGCATTGAGGTCTCGGCCCATTTGGCCGACGGTGCGCTTAAAGACCGGCTGGAGCTTGATTTCCAGTACGCGCTCGGGCCCTGCCTCATTGCCACCCAGGGGCCGGCCTCGCCCCAGGCGGTGGCGACCTTTGCGCGAGCGCGCGAGCTGTGCCAGCGGCTCGGAGATCCCCCCGAGCGACTACAAATCATGTTTTGGTTGACCACCGCGAGCGTCATTCGCGGCGAGTTGCCGGTCGCCGAGGAAATGATCTCGGTGTTGCTCGATCTTGCGGAGGGTCGGGGTGATCGACCAACGTTGCTCAACGCGATGCGTGGGCAAGGGATGATACGCCTTTTCATGGGAAATCTCGTAGGTGCCCAGGAGGTGATCGAACGGGCCTTCGAAGCGTTCGAAGCGAGCAGCGAGCATGATAGATTGGCGGCGCGTGCTGCCGGCCAGGATGCGGGTGTGGCCGACCTGGCTCTGATGTCATGGGCGCTCTGGCTGCAGGGCCGTGCTGATACGGCACTCGCGCGTGTAAATGCCGCCCTTCAGCGTGCCGACGTCATCAGTCATCCGCATTCGCAGGCCTATGGATGCTATTATGCATCCATTCTCCACGCTCTTCGGGGTGACTTCCGAAAGGCACACCGTTATGCTGATCGTTGTCTCGCCTTGTCGGAAGAACTCGGATTCCGGCAGTGGCGAGGATTGGCTCGCGCCATCCGGGGGATAAGCGCCACCTTCCTTGATCCTTCGTCCGCTGCGCTCGAGGAAATCCGCGCGGCGATGAACGAATATCGCGGCGCGGGCTATCAGCTTGGCATCACAGCCCTGTATGTGCTCCTGAGTGCCGCTTTGTTGTCGAGCCATCAAAGCGAAGCCGCGCTCGAACTGATTGAGCAGGGTCTCGCTACAACCGGCCGCAATAGCGAACGGATATTTGAGGCCGAGCTGTATCGATTGAAGGCGCGCGTATTGCTCGTCCGCGATGCACCGGAGGCCAGCACCGATGCACGATCACTGCTCGATCACGCATTGACAACTGCAAAAAGCCAACGCGCCAAGGCCCTTGAACTTCGAGTAGCAGTAGACCTCGCCAACTTGTGGATCGATCAGGGCAGAACCAGCGAAGCGCTCGACCAGCTCGTGCCCATCTACGGCTGGTTCGTCGAGGGTCTTGAAACGCAGGATCTGAAGCAGGCAAAGGCATTACTCGACCGACTGCAGTAATTGCGCCTCGACTGCGGATATTGGAGCTTGGCTCAGCAGGTCGGCCTCAAGGCTGCTTTACCTTGCCGTTACGCAGCCCGCCTTCGACATTCGTGATATGCCTCCTTAACCTCTCGCCATCCCGCCTCATCGCTTTCCGCAGGATTCTCATTTATGAAATGTGGCCCGTCATGCGGCGGACGTTTTCCGTCTTCGTAGTATGCCTTGATTGCTTGTTCAGCAGCGATCCTTCCCAACTTTCTCCCGCTGTCCAGGTTGCTGTGGTTCCATTTGAAACTGATGTGCCCCGGCACATGAATCTCGACGATTGTGCCCTTCCACGGATGCTCTCCGGATTTTGGCTTGTCGTACCGCACGTGGTATTTGAAGAGCTTGACATCATCTTCGCCAACGGTCGCTGCGAACAATTGGCAGAGATTGGCCAGGGCATCGTGAAGGTTTTCCGGTTTGCGGACTTGCTTTGAATCGACGATCCTGCTCACCCATATCTCGTCCAGCTCATCGCCCGGCTTATGATGCTCCTGGAGCAAGCTCTCGAAGTTGACCGTATCGACCAGTGCTCCTTCGCAGTAGGTAACTCCGTCGATCTCTACGGTTTCTTCGACGAAGGGAAGGGCTGAACACGCACATAAGCTGGATGCGCTGATAGGCACTTTGTACTCTTTCCCGTCGACCTTCTTGTTCTCATCGACCTTCTTGGGCATTGGGCGGTTGGAAAACAACGCGAGTTTATGCTCATCGAGATTCCAGGCGTTGTGGAATATGAATGGCTTTTCGGGTCTTCCCAGCGCGTCGAAATTTATGCTCTTCATAAACTGGCTGTGTGGATAGTTAATCCTGGAGAGGCCGGTGACTTGGGACAGATACATCATTGACGTTAGGTAACGAACGAAAGGATTTGGTGCCAGCACCTGATTAAGAACCCATCTGTTTACGTCTCCCTCATCCGGGCTCGTGAACTTCTTCCCGCCGTCCGTGTCGGGCTGTTGAGCGAACCAGAGCGACATGGATTCCCTGAAGGCATTCGCGACCCTGTTTGGGTCCCACAAATCCTTATAGGTATTGGGATCTGCGACGAAGTTGGTCAGAGCCTTGCCGATGCTTTCCCAATCCGGGCCGAACACCGTGTTTATGGGAAAGCGCCTATAGCTTTCGTCGTCCCGAAACACGCCATTCTTGAAGAATAGATGGGTCTGTTTCGCCCTGTCCTTATTGTCAACGTTGTCAAACTGATTGTAGACGATCCCAACCCAGGCGCCGATGCAGGACAATGCCCACACGTCAAAGGTTATACCTGCGTTGGCAAGAGCTTCCAGAACTCCAATGTGCAGCCCTGCCGCCGGACCACCACCGCCGAGCGTAATCGCCCTCTTCACCATTGGTTCCTCCATCAAATTTTTTGCATGGCTTATTCTCTGATCAAGTTTCTGAACCGCGTAAAACTAAAAGACTGGTCGTTTGCTGGGTCCGCGGGCTTTCGGCCGCACCGAATGCCGTTGAATCCAACTCGACAACTCATTGATCGCAGCGTTGCGAAACACAATACGTGCGACGGAACGGTGGACGTCGAGGTTCGGCGCCTTCTCGAGCCTGCTGATCGCACTGGGCGCACGCCGGCCAAGAGCTCGAGCAAGCGTATCGCGGTCTGGCCCGCCCATTTGTGAACCAATTCACGGAAGATATTTATCGCTGATGTTAGTAGGGGAGATGTTGTCCAATTGTGGCTTCCGCTTCTGGCCCATCGCGACATATTGCGCTGCCGCACGAACTTGGTCGCTATAGGAGCAAAGCGGACGTAGTCACCAGTCACATGAGGCCGTCGGATCTATAGGCCACTCTATACGATGGGCAGGCCGAATGCGCCGCGTGGCAGGCTCAATCTCTTCAGACAGACGGGTCTTCTTTGGCCCAGGGGCCGCGCGGAGGATAAAGCACGTCCAGCCTGTCGCAGACCTTGGCCAGACTGTTCCCGGTAATTCCGAATTCCTCGGCCGGCCGGATCCATTCACCAAGCCATTGATGTAGAAGCAATAAAACATCAGCGCCAAGGCGTGGCGAGATCCCCCTAACCTTCGCGGACCAGCCGCCTTCGCTTCTGGCAGATGCCCAGCTCGATACGAGTATAGGCCTGACGAACAAAATAAGCCGAGATTTCGAGAGGAAATCCCTGCCTAGCTAGAGCAACGTGACACCTGAAGTGCGTCGCCAAGGCAAATGGCGATCCAAGCGCCGTCGGCGAGCTCGCAGCGATGCTGATTTGACAATGGCAGAACAAGATCTTGCCGATGGAGAAACGTCAATTCTGTGTCCTGGTTTCGGACAGCAGCCAGTCGCGGAATGCAGCAATCTCCGGCCTGCCAACGTCGGTTTCGCGGCCGACGAGGTGGTAACTGTCGGCGGTTCGTGCCACCAGCGGATGGATCGCCAATAGTCGCCCCGCTTTGAGATCGTCCTGGACCAGTTCCAGATGCGCCACCGCGATGCCGAGCCCGTCGATCGCCGCTTGATAGGCTAGCGAGGAATTGCCGAACGACAGTCCTTCGCGAAAGCTCCCGGGTGTGACGTCCGCCGCCTCAAACCAGATCCGCCAATCGTGCGGGCGCTTCATTGAATGAAGTAACGTACGGTCGAGCAGCTCTCGTGAATCGTGCACGGGTGGATGCTTGTTGAATTCGGCGGGGCTACAAACCGGCAGCAGCTCGATCGGAAACAGCGTGTCGTAACGCACGCCGGGCTTTGGAATGGCGGGAGTCTGGATGGTGAAGTCCACCTCGCCAGCGCTCACATCGACGAGATCGTTGGCGATCGTGACCTGCACATTGATGCTTGGGTAAAGGGTATGGAAGCGCGCGAGCCGCTTGACCAGCCATTTCATCGCCACCGTGGGAAACAGCCGTATCCGCACCACGCGATTCTGCTTGTCCCGGCGGCTGACCTGGGTCGCGAGTTCGATGCGATCAAAGGCTTCGGCAATGGCCTGCGCGTACTGTTCGCCCTGCGTCGTCAGCTTGACGTCGCGTTGATTACGGACGAACAGGCGCAGGCCAAGGAAGGCTTCGAGTTGGGCGATATGCCGGCTGACGGCGCCCTGCGAGACGTTGAGTATTTTGGCGGCGTGGGTGAAGTTCTCGGAGCGGGAGGCGACCTCGAAGACGCGAAGTGCATTCAGCGGGGGCAATTTTCGGGCCATCAGCGCCTCCCACTGAGGGCTGATCGCGTCCGCGCCGCATTCTCTGTGTTGCTCTGAAGATAAGTCATCGTCGTGATGAGTAAATTAGCATACTCGGCCCAAAGCATTCCGCTTATTTTGCCCGCATAAGCGGCGCTGAACGCCGCTACTTGCGGGAGAAACGCTTTCTATGACCACCCCCGTTAACGCCGCGGGCCGGCTTGACCGGCTCCCGATGGGCGCATTCCAGTGGCGGATTCTCAGCCTGATCGGCCTCGGGATGTTCTTCGACGGTTTCGACAACCAGATGGCCGCCGGCGTGTTGGGCGCCCTCGTTAAGGAGGGCTGGTCGAACATGGAGACCAATGCCCACTACATTTCCATCACCTTTGCCGGCCTCGCCATTGGCGCGCTGATGACGGGGTTGGTCGGTGACCGGTTCGGCCGGCGTTTTGCCTATCAGTTCAATCTTCTGATTTTCGGCAGCATGTGCCTGCTCTCGATGCTCGCGCCCTCGATGACCTGGCTGATGGCGATGCGTTTCTTCATGGGAGTAGGGATCGGCGCAGAATATGTCTGCGGTTACGGCATGGTCAGCGAGTTTGTGCCGCCGCAACGGCGCGGATGGGCGCTTGGCCTGATCAGCGTGGTGTCGATGGCATCGACATTCGCTGTGAATTTTACCGGACTATTCGTCATTCCGGCACTGGGATGGCGGCCGATGTATCTGATCGGCGGTTGCGGCGCATTATGGGTCTGGTTCCTGCGCCGCAAGCTTCCGGAGTCGCCGCGCTGGCTCGAAGCGCGCGGCCGTTATGAAGAAGCCGAAAAGATCATGCAGGATATCGAAGCTGAGGCCTCGAAGGCGGGGCCTCTCCCGCCGGTGACATCAGTGGCCGCGCCTGCGCCGGCCTGGGTACCGATCTCCATCCTGTTCTCGCGCGGCGTCGTCACCCGCACCTTGCTCGCGATGGCGGTTTGCATCACCTGCCTGGTCGGTTCCTACAGCTTCTCCTATTGGGTGCCGACCTTCTTCGTCAAACAGGGGCTGAGTGTCACGAAGTCGCTCAGCTTTGCGACCGTCATGGCGCTGGGCAGTTCGCTCGGGCCGCTGGTCGGCATGCTGACCTCCGACTGGATTGGACGCCGTCGCGGCACCATGTTTGCGGCCTTATGGTGTGGCGTGTTCGCGCTGGCGTATTCGCAGCAGACCGACCCCGCCTGGGTGCTGATCTTTGGCTTCCTGTTGCAGGGCGGCATGAGCCTGATGATCGGCTTCGGTCTCGGCGGCTACACGCCGGAGTTGTTTGCAACCGAATATCGCTTCCGCGGCTCTGGCATCGCCCAAATGACGGGGCGGATTGCTGTCATCGCATCGCCCTACATGGTTGTGTCGCTCTATGACAATTATGGTCTCCCATCAGTGCTCTACGCCATTGCGTCGCTTTATCTGCTGTTAGCGCTTGGTATTCTCTTGTTCGGTATCGAAACCAACCAGCGCTCCCTGGAATCGATCGCGCCAGCGCGCGATGGCGAAGCGGCGGTGACAACATCGCGCTCCGCTGAAAGCGCGGCCTGATCTGATCGCAATCCCGACATCCACACCAGAGCTCACGAAAAAGGAACTGCACATGGATCAAACGCTGCTCATCTTGGGCGATACCAACATCCAGAACCGCGAAGATCCTTTCAGCGCATTCGTCAATGTGCGTGACATGCTGACATCGGCCGATGTCTTGTTCGGACAGCTGGAAGGCCCGCTTGCCGAGCCCTCGACCGATCCCGCGCGGCCCGATATCCCGCACAAGAAGGGTTGGCGCCATTCGGGCGCCAAGGTAGGTCCGGCGCTCAAGAAGGCGGGCTATGTCGGCGTGAGCTGCGCCAGCAACGTCGCCTATCCCGCGAGCGCCGCCGTCGCCAGCGTCAAGGCGCTGGATTCGGCGGGGATCCTCCACTGTGGCGTTGGCGAAACGCTGGCCGAGGCCAGGAAGCCGGTAATCATCGAGAAGAACGGGGTTCGTCTCGGCTTCTTGAGCTACACATCAGTGTTCTGGCCGAGCAATCACGCCGCGTCAGCCAACAGCCCCGGATGCGCCACCATCAAGGCCCACGCCGCCTATGAGCCGGGCCCGCGCGCGCTGGAAATGCCGGGTGCTGAGCCGATCACGCATACATTCGCAGACGCCGACGAACTCGAGGCCATGCGGGACGATGTCCGCGCTCTGCGGACCAAGGTCGACCTTGTGATCCTTTCATGCCATTGGGGCGTGTCGTCCAAAGAGGAGCCAGTCGCATATCAGCGCGAAATAGCCCGAGCCGCCATCGACGTGGGGGCAGACATGGTGTTCGGCCACCATCCGCATGTGGTCCAGGCCGGCGAAATCTATCAGGGTAAACCGATCTTCTACAGCCTTGGCAATTTTGCGTTCGACTGGGACGTTATGCGCGGCCGTCATCTCGATGGTCTGGCGCTGCGGTGCTTGATCGCGGGGAAGAAGATCACCGAAATTGAATTACTACCGGTCCGTCGCAACGAGCACAACGATATCTGCGTACATAGTGCAGACACCGACGCGGGCAAGGACATTCTCGGTCGTTTCGAGCAGCTGAGCAGGAAACTCGGAGACTCAATCGTCTTGTCGAGGGCCACTCACCTGCGGCTTGAGGGTATGTAAGGTTAACGCGGCTGCTGACTCCCCCGAGCCGTTGTTTTGCCGAGCGATATCCAATCAGGGGAGCAAGAGGCCTCGCTCCTGACTGCGAGGAAAGTGCCTGCCGCCTGTCAAACATTCTCCTTGGGCGGAAAAGCCCTGGATCTTCCATGTACCACCGTATCGCACTCGCCATGCGATGCTCGTCGTCTTTGTGAACTTGCGCGCGAAAAAGAAGCACGTATCTGTGCGGTCGCCGCGCTGGGCGACAACGAGTGTCCAGTAAGATGTTGATCTTCTTGCACTCAAACCTGCAACCAGAACGTATGAGTGGCCGAACGAGGGCCGTTGACCTTTCGTTTCAGGGGCGAAGTCGCACTGACGGTCTCATGCTCCGAGCACCGGCTCCTTGCCGGTGAAGGCCCTGAGTATATTCGCCGTCAGGCGCGAAAGACCGTTGTCGCAGCCGTTCCAGGCCAGGGCGCCGGCATAGGCGATGGAGCCGACCGAAAACACCCAGCCGCCTCCATCGATCGGAAACAGGACCATGTCCGATCTCACCACGTCAGGCCGCTGTGCGCCTCCCTGATCCGGGAGCGAAAGAGTGAGATCCTCGATGACGAGCTGATACTCGTTGCCAAGCCCGGTCGAAGTCCCGAGCACATAGGCATGCTCGGGACTTCCGAGCGTAACGTCGTACCTGTCGACCTCGTCTCCCACCGCTCCACCCAGCACATAGCCGTAATCGCCGACGATTTCCTCAGTGATGCCGTCGAACAATTTCGCGGCGGGCGAATTGTAGCTCGCCTCCAGACGCCGATAGCCGCAGCCCTTCGACCATCCCTCCGATGCGAAGCCCACGCCTAGCATCTTGTTCGGGGCGCGGCCGCGCGTGCGCCAGATGCCGCCGGCTTCAGTCGTCGCAACATGGGTCCGTTCGCCATAGGGGGCATCCCAGCAGCGCGTGCCGCTGTTGTCGCGGCGCACCTCGATGACCCAGGGCTTTGCACCGAGCCGGCTCGTTACCCAGTAGAAGCCGTTGCCGCCAAGATACATGACCCGTCCGCCGTCATGCAGGTATCCGTCGAGGATATCGAGGCCGGTTCGTGTCCAGTATTCCGGGTGCGAGCCCGTGACGATCGCCGCGTACCGGTCGGCCAGGTTGCGGCCGCCACGTTCGAAATCCTCGTCGGTTGCGACATGATATTCGATGCCGAGGTGCTCCAGCCATTCGACGATGTACATGTCGACGGGAAAGTGACGGTATGAGCCCGTTAGCCAGTTCGGAAAACCAGGGCGGACGTTGAACAGCGGTCGTCTGCGGCCCGAATAGCGAACCGGCGTTCCGTCGGCATGGGTATCGTAGCAGGAGCGGCCCGGCTCGGGATGTGAGAACAGGTACTGTTCGTCCTCGGGCACCACCTTGTCATGAGGCATCACCGATGAGAAATCGAGCGAAGCCAGGTGGTCGTTCGCATAGGCCAGATAGGTGTTGGTCGGCACCAGGAACAGCACGGGTGCCGAGGTGCCCAGGACCGGTCTGACAAACAGCGGAAAATGATTGCGGCGTCCGCCGGCCTCGAGCCGAACTGCGTAGACTCCGCTTTGAAGGTCCTCCGGCAGGCGGAATTCGAGATTATACCTCCAGCCGGCATCCACCATGTCGTCGTCGTGGAATTGCAGCGCACAGTACTGCTCGGGAACTTCGACGAAGGAGTCGCTTCGCCCGTCCCAGTTGCGTCCGGTCACACCGCGCTCGACGCCGTTGACAAGGTGCCCCTGTTCGCCTCCAGCGTCCGGCTCAATCGTCTCCGACGCGAAGTCCCTGCCGAGTTTCCATGCTGCCCATGCCGGCTGCGTGGGAGTCTTCCCCGCGTGCCATGCGGCGATCATCTCGGCGGATGGCTTCGCGAGGTGCAGCGTTGGCGAGTCGATCTTGCCATTATATGGCTCCAGCGGCGACCCGGACCGGCCGATGCCGGCCGCCGCGAGCAGGAGCGTTGCCGCATTTGCCGTCGCGCCGGTTGCCGCGCGGAGCGTGCGTTGTGCCCCAACCTTGGCATCAAGACGCCTGAGGTCGATGCAGACCTCGCCGTCGCCGATGGTAGTCAGGATCGAATACCAGTGTTTGGCGATGATCGCATCCGGCAAGACTGCGAGCGTTGCGCTGCCCATTCGAAGCGCAAGACCGCCTGAGATGATGACGAGCGCGACGTCGCCAATCGACCAGATGGCCTGGGGCGCGCTCCGCTCGGGCACGGTCGGCCATGCCCAGCAATGGACGCTGATCGCCGCATCGTTGATCGGTGAGGGAAGCGGAAATTCGGCGTGTGAGCCGATCACCGTGGATTGCACGCCGCCGGAAACGGTGCGGTCGAGCACCGACGAGAAATCGACCACCTTGCCCTCGATCGCTTCGTCGCGCCCGGGACCCGAGACCAGTCGCACGAGGCTTGCGCGGACGGTGGCGTGCGGCGTGCTGATCGCGAGCCGGACGACATCGCCGGGCTCGCAGGACCACTCCTCGAAATAAGCCTGGATATCCATCTGACGCCGCCCACGCTCGCTGGTTAAGTCCGCTTCGGACGCGCAATGTCCGAGCGCGCCCATCATTCGCGGATCAAAGCCGGCGGGGAAACATCTGTTGCGGCATTCTGGAGTCCGGGAGCAACAACACTGGAGAAACGGACAGGCGCGCCGCGGCTGGTCCCGAAAGTCCGCGTCACGATCCGTGCAGGAACCGGTCGCCGAGCGCGACCGTTCCGTCGGTGTAGCCCGTACCCAGGCGTCGCGCGGTTTCGGTGTCCGAATGCGAAGCGAGCCAGGCCGTCAGCAGCATGCGCCTGAGCATCACGAACGCAGGCAGCATGGCCTCGTCGTCGTGCGAGACCGGTGCGACGGTCCGGTATCCCGCAAGCCACGACTGCTGGAGCAGGTCCATCACCGGCTCGTGCTCGATGAAGCTGACGGCCGCGGCGAAGTCATAGAAGAACCACGAGAAGCCGCAATCGTCGAAGTCGATGACGCCGAGCCGGTCGCCTTCGACGAGCAGGTTGGCGAGGCGGAGGTCGGCGTGAACGAGGCCAAACCGCTGCTCGCCCCGTCCGTAAGCCTCGACGCGCCGTTCAAGTTCGTCGGCGACCCTCTGCAGTAGCCTGCGGCCATCGTCGCGCAGGCCAAGACCGGCGCGCCAGTCACCCCATAGTGGCCGGCGGCCCAGCATGGCATCGAAATCCCAGACCTTGCGCTGGAACGTTGATGGCATTGTCCATCGGCGGCTGTGCGCGTGAAGCCGCGCGCTGGTCGCGCCGAGCTTGCCGAACCAGGTGGCCAGATCGTCCGAGGCGTCCGGCTCCTTGCCGCTGAGGAATTCGAATGCAACGACGTGTCGTGTCGCGCCACTCAGGGGAATGGGGCATAACAGGTGTCCCTCCCGATCGGCGACCGGGCGCGGCGTGAGCACCACGTTGTCTGCGATCACGGCGTCGATCCAGGCGAGCTCGGACGCAATCTCGTCAGGTGAGTGATAGCCGGGCCGCTGCACGCGCAACACGAGTTTTTGCCGAGCGGCCGGATCTTGCGCGAGAAAGGTGGTGTTCTCGGAATGGCTGAGAAAGGCGAGCGTCGATTGCGATGATAGTCCCCAGCGCGGCAGGCTCGCGGCAAGAGAGGCCTGCATGCTCTCGATGAGGCCGGGAGTCATCATCGCGGCCAACCGACCGTCTCGGGGTCCGCGAGGTCAAGAAGGCTCTCGATGATGCGATCGGGAACGACGTCCGCCACCGTATTGAAAGGGACGTCGCTGTTGAGCAGGATCGACCGCATGCCGGCGGCCTTTCCTGCTGCGATATCGGTGCCGATCTGGTCGCCGACCATGACGGTCTCATGCCGGGCGGTGCCGAGATGCGCCAGCGCCTGTTCGATCAGGAACGGTTGCGGCTTGCCTAGCACGATCGGCTTCGTATTGGGAACGGCTGCTGCAACCGCGGCCGTGATCACGCCGACGCAGGGATCGTAGCCGTCATGAACCGGCGTCAGGACATCGGGATTGGTGGCGATGATGGTTGCGCCGGCGAGTGCGGCCCTGACCGAGGTGCGCAGCTTGGCGTAGTCGAGCGTGGCATCGAATCCGAGCACGACGATCTTGGGTTCGACGTCGGTCAGGTGATAGCCACTGTCCTCGATCGCCTCGAGCAGTGGTCGTTCGCCGATCGCAAACACGGGCGTGGTGCGCGGCCAGCGCCGTTCGAGCAGGGACGTGACCGCCGAAATCGTCGTGAAGACCTGTGACGGTTCGGCCGGAATGCCGATGCGGCTCAGCTTGGCGGCAAATTGCGCGGCGGATTTCGTCGAATTGTTGGTGACGAACGCATAGGGCAGGCCCCGCTCGCTCCATCCGCGAAACGCCTTGACGGAGTCGTCGATCGGAGTGTCGCCGCGATAGGCGACGCCGTCGAGATCCGAGATGACGCCGCGAATGGGATGGTTGGCCGGAGCAATGCGCTGTTCCAATGCTGGGATTCCGTTCAGTTCCGCGAGCGTGATCATATGGTTGCCTGCATGGCGTTGCTGCTCTGTGCATCCATGATTTGTGTGCTGCACATTGGAAAGGCGTCCTTGCCTTGCCGTTGTGCGCCATGCTTCCGGGAGCGGAAAATCTCCGTGCGCGACTGCGGCGCCCCGGGAGTGTCAGCAACGGAATCGTGGAGCAGCAGGAATCGGGCGATTGCGGCCTTTGGTCTAGGCTTTGCAGGCGTGAAAGCCACGATTTGTGCAAGACGATCGAAACGGCTGAGTGCCTTGCGGCCTCGAGAGCAGTTTCAGCGTTGCCGAAATCATCGAGGGATTACCATATGATCAACCGCAGAGACTTGATGTTAGGGGGATTGGCCGGGGCCGCGGCGTTCGGCTTCGGGCGGGTCAATCCCGACTTTCTTGTGAATTCCGCCTTTGCCGCCGAAGGCAAGACACTGCGCTTTCTCGGCGCGGAAGCGCTGACCGGCAACTGGGACCCAACCACCCATACCAATCTCGGCCAGCTCATCGTCGAGGGCTTCGTGTTCGGCTACCTGACGCGGGCGCCGATGCGGCCGGAGAAGCCGGACGAGCTGATCTTCGAGCTGGCTGAATCGATGAAGCCCATCGACACCTATACGATGGAGGTGAAACTCAGAAAGGGCGTCAAATTTCATGACGGAACCCCGTTCACAGCGGCCGACGTCAAGGCGACCTATGAATATGGCTGCCAACCCGATCGTCCGGCGCAGTGGTACCCCGGTCTCGTCACCGTCGACGTCGTCGACGACTACACCTGCCACATTAACACGAAGGTGCAGGGCTATCCGGCGACGCTCTACTATTACCTGTCGTCCTTCCTGCCGATCATGTCGGCCAAGGACGTTGCCAATAAGGCGCAGCTCTCGGCGCGCATGAACGGCACGGGCCCCTACAAATATGTCGAGCAGAAAGGCGACACCACCGTTCTCGCCGCCAATCCCGACTTCTTCCTCGGCGCAGCGAAGATCCCGGGTGTCGAGTATCACTTCGTCGGTGACACCACGACGCGCACGCTGTCGCTGTTGAACGGCGAGGCCGACATCATCGAGCGGCTCGAGCAGGAGCAGGTCGAGACCATCTCGAAGGATGCCCGCTTCAGCATCCACAAGGCGGTTTCGGTCGAGAACAAATACCTGTTCTTCCGCTGCTCGAAGAAACCGTTCGACGATCCGCGCATTCGCCTCGCCGCATGCTACTCGATCGACCGCAAGCAGGTGCTCGACGTGCTCGGCGTCTCCGGCATCTATTCCAAGGCGCACATCTCGCCGGTCAAGTTCGGCTATGCCGAGGTGGCCGACTATCCTGAATTCGATCCGGACAAGGCGCAGAAGCTGCTCGCGGAGGCCGGCTTCCCCAAAGGCCAGGGCCTGCCCGAGCTCACCTATTACACGTCGGTCGGCTTCTATCCGAAGACGAAGGAATATGCCGAGTTGATTACCGGCATGCTCCAGGAGCAGGGGTTCAAGGTCAATCTGCAGACGCTCGAAGTCGCGGCGTGGGGTAATTTGCTTTACGACAAGCCCGGCGGCGGTGAGGGCAACATGATCGACTGCGGCTGGTGCACCGGCTCGCCCGAGCCGGATCTCGTCCTGCGCACCCACTTCCACTCCTCCTCCAAGCGCATCACCGGCATCGTCGACAAGGACATCGACGCGGTGCTGGACAAGGAGCGCAACGCCACGACAATCGAGGAGCGCAAGAAGATCCTGCAGACCGAGACGCTGCCGACCATCGCCAAGAAGGCCCCGGCGCTCGCGTTGTTCACCTCGGTCTTCATCCATGCCTACAGCAAGAAGCTGGATGGTCTGTACATCTATCCGAACGGCATGCAGGACATGACCAAGGCAACATTGGCATGATGATGCTCGGCAGGCCGGGTACGCCCGGCCTGCCGGTTCGCGAACGCAGGCCGGACTGGTCGGGTCTGGTCCTCATGAATTGCAAGGGTAGCTCTTCTCGATGTTGATCCTGGAATTCCTGGTCAAGCGGATCGCGCAGGGCATCCTGATCGTCTTCATCACGTCGTTGATCATCTTCACGCTGCTGCGCGTGGTGCCGGGCGATCCCGTGCGCCTGATCGTCGGCGGCATGGCGCCGGCCGACGTGGTCGAGAAGGTCGCGACCAA
This sequence comes from Bradyrhizobium sp. USDA 3315, assembly GCF_054056795.1. NCBI lineage: Bacteria > Pseudomonadati > Pseudomonadota > Alphaproteobacteria > Hyphomicrobiales > Nitrobacteraceae > Bradyrhizobium > Bradyrhizobium sp. USDA 3315. The sequence continues at coordinate 5,270,095 of NZ_JBSRYP010000001.1, forward strand.
GATGGGGCTGCGCGACCCCATCATCGTGCAATATGGTCGGTACATGCGCGGGCTGGTACAGGGCGATCTCGGGCAATCCTATTTGCGGCCGCGCAGCGGCATGATCGCGACCGGCGGGCAGTATGTTGACCCGACCAAGTCGGATATGGCGCCGGTGATCGATCTCATCCTCGAACGCCTGCCGTTCACGCTGCAACTGGGCGGAATGGCGCTCGTGTTCGCGCTGCTGCTGTCGTTTCCGATCGGCATCGCGGGCGGGCTGCACCAGCATCGTTGGCAGAATGCGTTGGCGTTCGGAATGCAGTCGCTGTTCGTCTCGATTCCGAATTTCTGGCTCGCGATCGTTCTGATCCTGTTTCTGTCGGTGAAGCTGAAGCTGCTGCCGGCGCTCGGTTACCAGGGATTTTCCTATGTCATCCTGCCGGCCTTCGTGCTCGCGGTGGAGATCGCCCCCTTCATCATCCGCACGCTGACGACCTCGCTCGGCGAGGTCATGCAAGCGCCGTTCATCGATGAGGCACGGGTGCGCGGCCTGTCTCGCCGCCGCATCGTCTATTCGCACGCCCTGCGCAACGCGGCAGTTCCGCTAGTCAACCTGCTCGGGATCCAGCTTTCGACGCTGATCGGCGGCGTTCTCGTAATCGAATACATTTTCGACTATCCTGGCCTCGGCAATCTGACCGTGGTCTCTGTCGTCGGGCGCGACTTTCCGGTCATCCAGGGCATCGCCATCACGACCAGCGCCGTCTTTGTCTTCATCAATATCATCGTGGATTTGGTCGCCTATCTGGTCGATCCCCGCGTGGAGATCTGAGCATGACGGCCACCACGATCATCGCCGAGGAGCCCGCCTTGCCGGCGGCCCCAATCCGTTCCGTCAACCGCCGCATCATGGCCGCCGCCTGGCGCATGCCGAGCTTCAAGATCGGTTTCTTCATCTTCATGGCGCTGGTGCTGGCCTCGGCCATCTATCCCGAGGTGTCCTCGATCAGTGCGACCAAGATGGTGGTGAAGGACAAGTTCATGTCGCCGGTCTTTCTCGGTGACAAATGGACCTGGGATCATCCGCTGGGCACGGATCAGCTCGGCCGCGACATGCTGATGCGCAGCCTGATCGGCCTGCGCTATTCGCTGCTGGTCGGCGTCGTCACGGTCCTGCTCATCTTTGTCATCGGCTGCGGCCTTGGCCTGTTCGCCGGCTTCAAGGGCAAATGGTGGGACACCGTCATCATGCGGATCACCGATGCCCAATTGTCGATTCCGATGATCATCCTGGCGATCACCATTCTCGGCGTGTCGCGGCCGACGGTGCCGACCATCATAAGCGTGCTGGCGCTGTCCGGCTGGCCGCTCTACGCGCGCGTGGCGCGCAGCGCCGCGGTCACCGAGCGCGGCAAGGAATATGTCCGCGGCCTGCGCGTGCTCGGCGCCGGGGACTGGCGGATCCTGTTTCTGTTCGCCGCGCCGAACATCCTGCCGCCGATCGCATTCGTCGCCGTGCTCGACGTCGCACGCATGATGATCTTCGAAGCGATCCTCGGCTTCCTGGGGCTTGGCATCCAGCCGCCGACGCCGAGCTTCGGCAGCATCATCGCCGACTCCCGCAAATACCTGATCAATGCCTGGTGGATCGCGACCACGCCGGGCGTGTTCCTGGCTATCGCGCTTACCTCGATCAACCTGATGGGGTCGGCGCTCGAGAAGGCGCGCAACCGCATCTATGGGGGTCTCTGAGATGGATCTCTCGCTCATTCTGGAGGTCGACGACCTCACGGTCGGTGCTTCGGCGCCGGGCGCCGCACCGATCCTCGATCACATCTCCTTCCGCCTCAACACGTCGGAGATCTTCGGCATCTATGGCGAAAGCGGCGCCGGCAAGACCGTGCTCAGCCGCGCATTGGCGAACTGGCTGCCGGAAAGTCTGGCGTATCGCTCCGGACGGGTCACGTTCGCCGGCCACGACATTCTCGGCGCCGGGGCGCGCGAGGTGCGGATCGGCCGCGACATCGCCTATATCGGCTCCAAGCCGCAAAGCTCGCTCGATCCGACGATACCGGTCGGGACCCAGATCGCGGAAAAGCTGCACAGCGTCAGGCCCGAATGGAATCCGCGCGAATGCCGCGAGCGGGTCGTGCAGCTCCTCGGCGAGGTCCGGATTCCATCGCCGAAGGAGCGCTATTGGGACTACCCGGCAAAATTTTCCGGCGGCATGATGCAGCGCGCGATGATCGTGGACGCGATCTGCGCCGAGCCCGCCGTCCTGATCGCCGACAACATTACCCAGCCGCTCGATGTCACCATCGCGGCACAGATCGTGGCGCTGCTCCACGACCTGTGCCTGCGCCACAGGATGGCGACAATCTATCTGTCGTCTTCCTTGCCCACGCTTGGCCAGTTCGGCGACCGCACGGCCGTGCTCCATCAGGGCCGGTTCGTCGAGCAGCAAGCGTTTGCCGGCCTGCTCGCCTCGCCACAGACCGACTACACGCGCAAGGCCATTGCCAGTGTGCCGCGCATGTGGGCGACCACCGAGGGCCCGCTGGCCCGCCGCAAGGCGCAAGACGAAGTGCCGCTGATGAAGGTGGAGCACGTTGTTCGGACCTATCGCGCGCGCAAGCGGGGGACGTTCAATACCTACAGCAACGTGCAGGCGGTGCGCGGCGTAACGCTCGACATCATGCCGCGCGAGAATTTCGGCATCGTCGGGGAATCCGGCTGCGGCAAGTCGACCCTCACGCGCCTGCTGGCCTGGCTGGAGGTTCCCGACAACGGCAGCATCGTCCTCAACGGCACGTCGCTCGGGGCGTTGTCGCCGCGCGAGCTGATCCGCACCCGCAGCGAATTCCAGCTGCTGCTGCAGGATCCGTACAACGCGCTGCCGCCGCGCACCACCGTCGGCCGCATGATCGAAGAGAGCCTGCTGATCCGCGGCAATGTCGCCCGCGCGGACCTGCGCAGCCGGGTCATCGCAGCGATGGCCGAGGTCGGTCTTGCCGCCGAGCTCTATGACCAGCTCCCGAACACGCTCTCCACCGGCGAGCGCCAGCGCATCTCGATCGCGCGTGCCCTGATCCTCGATCCCAAGCTGCTGATCCTCGACGAAACCTTGTCCGCGCTGGATCAACGCGAGCAGTCAAGGCTGATCGACCTGTTCTCGAAGCTGCAGGAGAAGAACGACCTCACCTATGTCTTCATCTCCCATGATCTTGCAATGGTGCGCAGGGTCTGCACGCGCATTGCCGTGATGTATCTCGGTGAGATGGTCGAGATCGCCGACAACCGCGAGCTGTTCTTCGATCCCCAGCATCCCTACACCAAGGCATTGCTCTCGGCCGCCCCGACGCTGGAGGAGAAGCCGTTCAACCCGGCGGACTTCTTGCTGGAGGGCGAGCCGCCGAGCCCGATCGATATCCCGGCGGGATGCAGCTTTGCCTCGCGCTGCCCGAAGGCGTTCGGCCGCTGCCGGCTGGAGACGCCGAAGCTGGTCGAACACGCGCCGGGGCGCTTCGCCGCCTGCCACCTTCTCGACGGCGAGCCGGCGCAGGCCGCGGCCTGAGCGCTCAGGGCCGTGGCTTGAAGGGCCAGTCCATCGCGAACGAGCGCATGTCCTCCAGCGCCTTGGTCACCTGCAGCACGCCGAGATCGTCGAAGCGGTGCCCGGTCACTTGGACGCCGATCGGTAGATGGCGGGAATCGAATGCCATGCAGACGGTGGAGGCGGGCTGGCAGGTCTGGTTGAACATGGCGGTGAACAGCGTGTGCGCGAGCGGCGTCTCACGCGACACGCCGGGCTCCTCGGCCGGGAAATTCACCACCGGCAGCGTCGGGGCGATGACATAGTCCCAGCCCTCGAAGGCCGCGAGCAGCGCCGCCTTCATCTTGGCGATCCGGCCCAGCGCCCGGTAGAGGTCGGCGCCCGAATGTTTCGCCCCGCCAAGGCACCATGCGCGAACGTAGGGATTGATGTCGCGTGCGGTGTCGCCATGCGGCGGCAGCGATGCATATTCGAGATAGCCGCGCACCTGGAGGAACAGGTCGATCGGCGCATAGGCGTCGTCGGTGAGCGGAGAGGTGAACGGCTCGACGATCGCGCCGGCGCCGGCGAGCAGCTTGCCGGCCGCATCGACCGCGCTGCGAACCGTAGCTTCGGCCTTCATGCCGAAGCCCATGTCGGTGAGGACGCCGATCTTCAGTCCCTTCACGTCGCGCTTCAGATGCTCGTGATAGCGCACGCCATCGGCGGGCAGGCTCCAGGTGTCGCGCTCGTCCTGCCGCGTCAGCACGGTCAGCAGGCGCGCGATATCATCCACGCTGCGACCCATCGGGCCTGCCATGCGCATGGTGTCGGCCGGCAAATGCGGCACACGGCCATGGGTCGGCTTCAGTCCGGCCAGTCCGCAATGGGCGGCCGGAAGGCGGACCGAGCCCGCGATATCCGTGCCGACGGAAACATAGCCGGCGCCAGCGGCGACGGAGGCGCCTGCGCCGGCCGACGAGCCGCCGGTATTCCAGGCGAGCCCCCAGGGGTTGCGGGTAACGCCGTGCAGCGAGCTGATGCCCGACGCCATCAGGCCGCAATCCGGCATCGTGGTCTTGGCAAAGATCACCGCGCCGGCCTCGCGGAGCGCGATCGCCGGCGGCGAATCGTAGTTGGACGGCGGCAGGGCACGGTTGGCGCCGATGCCGTGAAAATAGGGCCAGCCGATCATGGCGACGCTGTCCTTGACCGTCATGGGGACGCCGTCGAGCGGACCCAGCGCGGCTCCCGCCTTCCATCGCGCTTCCGAGCCTTGCGCGCTTGCGATGGCTTGCTCCGGACGGAAGCAGAACAGCGCATTGATCGCGGGATTGACCGCCTCGGCATGGCCGAGCACGGTTCGCAACACCTCCACCGGCGACAATGCGCGCGATGCGTAGGCCTCCGTCAGCCCCGCAAGGCTCATCCCGATCAGTTCCGCAGCAGACATCTTGGCCTCGACAAATGGCGTTCTGGATCAGTGTCCGGATAGCGAAAGTCGCCCCTGTCGGGGTAGTGCCGCTGCCGTAAGGGCATGATTTGGTGGAGTGCGAGGCATCCCTTTTGCATCTGTCTTGATCGAATTTGTCATCAAACCGGGAGGCCCGCGACAGGCGGGCCGAACGACATCCGCGAGAGATCAGAAGTCGTCATGAGCCAATCTGGAACGCAAATCGCCACGGTCCGGAACTACATTGCCGGGCTCCCGGGATGGGGGACGGGCGATATCGTGATCGAGCCCGCCATTCCGGTCCTCGCCTCGCCAAGCTGGCGCGGGGTCGACGGCGCTCCCTGGCGCGCCACCAGGAACGGAAGCGGCGAGAGCATCTTCATCAAGAACATGGATGTGGATGCCAAGCTCTACATCGACGTTGCCTGCGCGTTCGAAGCGGCCCGGCGCGCATCCGATCTCGGTATCGGTCCCAAGGTGCTTGCGGCGGATCCGGACGCGGGACTTCTGGTCATGGAAGATCTCAACCGTGGCTGGCGGGTCGGCACGCTGGAGCGGATGCTGGAGCCGAAGATCGTCGACGCGGTCATCGCGGCGCGGCGCCTGTTCCAGGCAGGGGCGCCTCTGCCGCGGCGCATGGGAGTCTTCGACGAGATCGAGCATTTCTACGAGGCGGCAAAGGCCGCGAAGGCGCAACTGCCGTCTGATGCGGAATGGCTGGTCAAGGAGCTGCGTTTTGCGGCCGATGCCTTGAGGAAACTCGACATCAAACCGGTGCCAATCCATGGCGATGGCAATGTCTCGAACATCCTGATCAGCGACACCGGCGAGGTTCGCCTGATCGATTGGGATCGCGCCACGACGGCCGACCCGCTGGAGGACCTCGGCAGCTTCCTCGTCGAAGCCTTCGCGCAGGAGCCGGAGGCGCGCGACGCCTTCAGCCGCAACGCCGGCGGATTCGACGAGCGCGCATTCAGCCGCGCCCGCATCTACGGCATGGCGGATGATCTGCGCTGGGGCCTGATCGGCGCCGTGCTCGCCGCGCGGTCGGCGCGCAACACCTTTGAGTTTTACAAGTTCGCCAGCTGGCGCTTCGTACGTTGCCGCATGACGGTCCGGGAGCCGCGCTTTGGCGAGATGCTTCGGAGGATCGCATGACTGTCCGCAGGAAGCTCGGCGAGGGAGCGACAGTCCACGAGCGCAATATCGAGGCAGCGATCGCCCGCGTGCCGCAATGGCACGGCAAGGGGGCGGCCTATACCCCGCTGGTCGGCGGCCTCATGAATCAGAACTGGCTGGTCGAGATATCCGGCGATGGACGGCGCTACTTCATCAAGGTGCCCGGCGAGGGCTCGGAGATGTTCATCGATCGCGTGACCGCCAACGAGGCTGCGCGCAATGCCCACGCCATGGGCGTTGCGCCCGAGGTGATCTTTTTCGACGCCACGGACGGGCTCGAGATCAGCGAGTTCCTCGAAGGCTATCGCGCCTGCACCAATGCCGATTTCAGCGATGCCGCCATCCAGGCCGACGTTCTCGACCTTTACCGCCGCCTGCATGCCGGCCCGAAGCTCGGCCAGACCAAGACCATCTTCGACATGATCGAGGAACATATCGAGCAGGGCAGGGAGCTCGGCGCGCATTTCCCGCAGGACATGCCCTGGCTGATGCATCGCTACAATCAGGCCAAGTCGGCGTTCCTGGCGTCGGGTCTCGATCTCGTGCCGTGCTTCAACGATCCGATGCCGGGCAATTTCCTGATCTCGGCGGAATCAGGCGCCCCAAGGCCGATGAAGCTGATCGACTATGAGTTCGCTTCCAACAACGAGCGTAGCTATGAGCTCGGCGTCCTGTTCGCCGAGATGTTCTTCGACGAGCATCTGACGGAGGCCCTGATCGAGCAATATCTGGGCGAGGTGCGGCCGCAGATGGTCGCGCGCGTGATACTCAACCGGGCGCTCGCCGACCTGAAATGGGCGTCATGGGCGGTCGTGAACAGGAAGCTCAAGGACTGGGATTTCGACTATCAGAAGTACGGCGTCTGGAAATACATGCGTGCCCGCGACGTGATGTACGATCCCCGCTGGGATGGCTGGTTGCGGCTCGTCTGAGCCGCGCGACAGGAGGGCTTCCGCAGTTATTGATTGAGGATCGCGAGCGCCTGCTCGAGCAGGCTGTCGTTCGCGGCCGCGATGATCCGGCCATCGGATTCCGGCGACAGCGGCCGCCCCTGCCAGTCGCGGACGATGCCGCCAGCGCCCTCGACCACCGGAATCAGCGGCATGAAGTCGAACGACTTGAGGGAGGTTTCGACCACGAGATCGCAGTGGCCGGATGCGAGCAGGCCATATTGGTAGCAGTCGCCGCCAAATCGCCGGAACATGGCCTTCTGGCTGAGCGCATCGTAGCGGGCCCAGTCGCTCGGCGTGAAGAAGTCCGGCGATGACGTGTAGATCTGCGCGTCTTCCAGTCGCGTGGTGCGGCTCACCCTTGCCAGCTTGCCGTTGAAGGTGGTGCCTTGCCGGGTGCCGTACCACCGCTCGGCCAGCGCGGGCATATCGATCATGCCGGCGGTGATCGATCCATCTCTCTCGTCGGCGAGCGCGACGAGCGTGCCGAACAGCGGCATGCCGGAGATAAAGCTCTTCGTTCCGTCGATCGGATCGAGATACCACGTGTAGCGGTCCCCGGCCGTCGATCCCATCTCCTCGCCGAGGATGCCGTGATCGGGGAAGCGCGAACCGATCAGCTGCCGTAGCTCCATTTCGATCGCACGATCGGCGATCGTGACCGGCGTCAGGTCCAGCTTGCGCTCGAAATCGACGCGGGAACGGAAGTGCGTCACGGCGATCCGTCCGGCCACGTCGGCAAGCTCGTTGAAGAACGAAGCGAGCTCGCTTGCGGATAATCTGTCTTGAATGTCGTCCAATGGTCGCTCCGGGCGGGAGGCGCGCCGACGTCGCGGGACGCACGACGCCTTGCCTTGGGATGGGGCGTTACGCGGTCTCGTGGACCGACTGCTTGTCGATCTCCCAATAGGGGGAGTCGAATCCGTTGCGCCGCGCCACTCGGGCGGCAGGGCTCCTCGGCTGCGGCGAGCGCACGCCAGCGGCCGGCTGCGGCGCCGACACGGGCGCCTGGCGAACGTCGCGCGGCGCCACCTTGAAGTGCCGGCTGAAGCAGCGGGAGAAATGCGACACGTTCTTGAAGCCGACTTCGTAGGCGACCTCCGAGACGGTCCGCCGGCCCTTCGGATCGGCGACTAGGATTTCATACGCCCGCTGCAGCCGCTTGGTCTGGACGAACTGGCTGACCGTGGTCTCGTTGTCGTTGAACAGGCTGTACAAATAACTGAGCGAGATGCGGCTCGACGCCGCGATCTTCTTCGGCGACAACGACTGGTCACCGAGATGGCCCTCGATGAAGTCGACGATCCGGCGGCGCAGGTGATAGCGCGCGTTGCGCACATCGGTTGCGGCGCCGCGATCCTCCGATCCGATGGTCAGCGCGACGAAGCTGATCATTTCGGTCGCGAGCGCCTGGGGGTTCGGCGGCGGCGAGGCGACGAACAGTTCGGCCACGCTGCGGATCATGCCCGCCAGCAGGTGCGTCATCTGTTCGTTTGGCTTGAAGCGGCGACTGATGTGATCTTCAACCGAGACGAGCCGGCCGCGCAGCTCGGCGGCCGGAATCCGCAACATCAGGAAGCGCGCGGTCTTGTCAGACGACAATTCGTAGAAGGCGAGCTCGCTGAGCAGGACATATTCGCCGGGACGTGCGATCCCGTTGCGGCTGTCCTGGCTGAATGCGACGCATCCTGTCTGCGGAAACACCAGCACATAGGCGGCATCGTGGATGCAGGCAACGCGTTCCCAGTTGCGGGCAAAGGCGTGGTCCGGCCCGACGAGTTCGAGATCGAGGCGTCCGATCCGGGTCCGCCAATCCTGCGTGGGACCGGGGCCCTTGTCGTTGCCAGCATGAAGGCCGGTGTGTTCCTCGCGGGAAGCAACAGATGTCAGGCGTGCCATGGCTGGGCCTTTCTCAGGGTTGCGCAACGATGATCTCCGTTCCGGCTTCACGGAGAGCGGTTGCCAGAGCTCCCTCTGGCTGCCGATCGGTAACCAGGCGATCGATATCGGTCCAATGTGCGAAGACGGTGAGCGCACGCTGGTCGAATTTGCCGTGATCGGCCACCAGGATGGCTTCTGCGGCGCGCTTGGCCATCGCGCCATAGATGGCACCGGCCTCATCGTCGGCATCATTCGCGCCGCGCGCGCTGATGCCGGTCGCGCTCACGATGGCGCGGTTGGCTTCATAACTGTTGATGTTCGCGATCGTCTGCGTGCCGAACACATAACCTTCGGTGGGGTGATAGCGGCCGGGACAGCAGAGCACGCGGATCGACGGATTGACGGCTAGCGCGGCCGCAATGGCGTAATCATGGGTGATCACGGTGATGTCGTGCGCGCGTGAGGCCAGCCGTCGCGCGATGTGAAACGTGGTCGCGCCGGCGCCGAGCATCAACACCTCGTTCGGCAGGATCAGGTCGGCGATCACCGCGGCCATCGCCTCGCGCTCGGCGATCATGATCGCCTTGCGATCGGTCAGCGCCGGCTCGAGCGCGAAGGGACGGGACGCTCCGCCATAGGTGCGGTTGATGAGCTTCTGCTCCTGAAGCTCCATCAGATCGCGCCGGATGGTCTCGCCGGAGACGCCGAGCACGGCGGCGAGCTCGGAAGCCCGCAGCGTCGGCGCGGCGGTGAGTTGCGAGATGATGTGCTTGTGGCGCGCGAGCTTCGAGAGGCGGTCGCCGTCGGCCTTTCGTGGCCGCTTGTCGGCCGCAGCAGGGGCGTCACTCGTCATTCCGCTGTCTCTCCGGCTGCAAACCTCTCCAGCGTCCGTGCCATGATCGTTCCCCAAGTGATGTTGTGAGTCCACATCAATTGTGTGGCATATTCCTCATTTTTTGGGCGCCGTGCTGCCTATGGAATTCGCAAAGGAATCATGGCGATCACATAAGACACTGAAACATATGAAGTATAGCTTTGGAATGCGGAGCGCATGTCTGACGTTCTGGTGTCTCTTGCCTGCAATCTGCTTTTCAGTTGTGGGGATTCGCACATAGATCCAAGGTCGCGGTGGAACGGCCGGGGAATGATCGCCGCAGGGGACGGCTTTGGTCCGCGCAGGCCGCGGGCCAAAGGGAAGGCAGGCGATGCAGCAGGAGAAAGCGATTCTGGCGTTGAACGCCTTCGATCAGAGCCGGGTGTCGTCAATCGACCCAGCGCTCGGCGAGGCGGTGCAACGACGCCTGCGTTCGTTCGGAAAAGCCTCGGTGCTGTTCTATCAGGAGCCGATCAGGATGGCGCGCGCCGAAGGCGTCTATATGTTCGACGTCGATGGCCGGCGCTATCTCGATCTCTACAACAACGTCCCGTCGGTCGGGCATTCGCATCCGCGCGTTGTCGAGGCGATAAGCCGTCAGGCCGGCCTGCTCAGCACGCACACACGCTATCTCAACGACGTCGTCGATGGCTATGCGGAGCGTCTCCTGGCGACGTTTCCGCGCGGGATCGATCATCTGGTCCTGACTTGCACCGGCAGCGAGGCGAATGACCTTGCGCTACGGGTCGCGAAAGTGACAACCGGGCGGCTGGGCTTCATTGTCACGGAGACCGCCTATCACGGCAATAGCGCCGCAGTGACCGATGTCTCGCCGTCCTCGCGTCCCGGTCAGCCGCTGCCGCCCCACGTGCGGGCAGTTCCCGCACCCGAGATGTATCGCAATCCGGTCGGCGATCCCGGCCAGCGCTTTGCCGACAGCGTTGCCGCAGCGATCACCGATCTCGAGCGAAGCGGCTTCGGCTTTGCTGCGCTGCTGGTGGACACCATCTTTTCGAGCGATGGCATCTATGCCGACCCTGCCGGCTTCCTGGCCCCCACCGTGAAGCTCGTGCACGAACGTCAGGGACTGTTCATCGCCGACGAGGTGCAGCCAGGCTTCGGACGAACCGGGGCGGCGATGTGGGGCTTCGCGCGCCATGGCGTCGTCCCCGACATCGTCACGATGGGCAAGCCCATGGGCAACGGCTTTCCGATGGGAGGCGTCGCCATGCGCGCCGCGCTGCTCGATCGCTTTGCCGCGGAAGTGAAGTACTTCAACACCTTCGGCGGCAACCCGGTGGCCGCGGCCGCAGGCCTTGCCGTGCTCGACGTCATCGAGGACGAGGGCTTGATGCAGAGTGCGCGCGAGGTCAGCCGTCACCTGATGGATGGATTGCGCGAGATCGGCAATCGCCACATGACCATCGGAGACGTTCGTGGTGCCGGCCTGTTCATCGGGCTCGAGCTGGTGCGCGACCGCGACAGCAAGGAGCCCGCACCGGAGCTCGCTAGCCTGCTGATCAATCGCCTGCGCCGGCGCGGCATCCTGATCGGTGCTGCCGGTCCGTTCGGCAGCACGCTCAAGATTCGTCCGCCGCTGTGCTTCGGCAAGGACCACGCCGACATGTTCATCACCGCGTGCGACGAGGAGTTGCGCGAGGTGGCCGCGTCGTGACGCGATCGCCGATAGCCCGCGATGCCACAGAAGCCGAAGATTTGAAGATCATGGATGCAAGAAGCGTACGAACTATCGCCGAGGCGAAGGCCCTTGTCGAGGAGCGGGGCCTCTCCCACGTCAAGCTCGGCATCGTCGATCTCGACGGCGTCATTCGCGGAAAATATCTCGCGCGCGACAAGTTCGTCGGCGCGCTGGAGGCCGGCTTCAGCTTCTGTGACATCGTGTTCGGCTGGGACTCCAACGACCAGATGTACGACAATTGTGCATTCACCGGCTGGCATACGGCCTTTCCCGACGCGACCGCGCGCATCGATCCTTCGACCTGCCGCAATGTGCCGACGGAAGAGAACATGCTGTTCTTCCTCGGTGAATTCGAGGGCGCCGCGGCGGGGGTGTGTCCGCGCCGGCTGCTGCGGCGCGTCATTGACCGCGCCGAGGGCATGGGATTCTCGCCGTCCGTGGCCGCGGAGTTCGAGTTCTTCGTGTTCGACGAGACGCCGCACAGCGTGCGCGAGAAGGGCTTTCGCGGCTTGAGGAATCTCACGCCGGGCTGGTTCGGCTATTCCATGCTGCGCGCCTCCGTCGAGTCCGAATTTCATCGCTCGCTGCTCAAGCTCTGCAACGAGATGGACATGCCGGTCGAAGGCCTGCACACCGAGACCGGACCCGGCGTGCTGGAGGCCGCGATCCAATACACCGATGCGCTCGCGGCCGCCGACCGCGCCGTGCTGTTCAAGACCTTCTCCAAGGTCTGGGCCGAGCGTCAGGGCAAGATGCTCACCTTCATGGCCAAATGGTCGAACGCCTATCCCGGACAATCCGGGCATCTGCATCTGTCGCTGCGCGACCGAGACGGCAAGCCGGTGTTTCACCAGAGCGGCAGGCCCGGCGACATGTCCGACACCATGCGCTGGTTCGTCGGCGGCCAGCAGGCGCTGCTTCCGGAGCTGCTCGCGATGGTGGCCTCGACCGTGAACAGCTACTCGCGCCTGATCCCCGGCTTCTGGGCACCGACCGACGCGACCTGGGGAATCGAGAACCGGACCTGCGCGTTGCGCGTCATTCCCGGCAAGCCGGCCAGCCAGCGCGTCGAGTACCGCGTCGCTGCCGCCGACATCAATCCGTATCTGGCGATCGCGGCCGCGCTCGGATCGGGCCTCTGGGGAATCGAGCACAGGATCGAACCGGACGAGCCGATCATCGGCAACGCCTATGAGCGCAAGCATCCGCCCGAGCGCGCGTTTCCGCGCACGTTGTCGGAGGCGGCCGACCGGCTGGTCGCCTCGCAGGCGGCGCGCAATCTGTTTGGTGACGTCTTCGTCGATCACTACGCGATGACGCGGCAGTGGGAGGAGCGCGAGTTCCGCAAGGCCATCACCGACTGGGAGCTCGCTCGCTACTTCGAGATCATTTGAGACGGATCCTCCCTTCCAAAACGAGTGACATCACGTGAACGATATCGTCTGCATTTCGCCGGTCGACGGCAGCGAGGTTGCCCGGCGGCCCGTCGCAACGGGTGCCGAGGTCGCCGCGGCTCTCGCGCAAGCACGGAAAGCGCAGCAGGAATGGTCGAGCATATCGCTCGCCGAGCGCAAGGCCATGATGCTCGCCTTCCTGCACGAGATGCGGGCGCAGAACGACGAGATCGTTCCGGAGCTCGCGATGCAGATGGGCCGGCCGGTGCGCTATGGCGGCGAACTGCGCAGCCTGGAGGAGCGGGTCCGCGTGCTGGTCGAGCTCAGCGATGAAGCGCTGGCGCCGATCGTGCCGACCGGGCAGCCCGGCTTCCGCCGCATGATCAAGCGCGTTCCTGCCGGCATCGTGCTGGTGATCGCGCCCTGGAACTATCCCTATCTCACCGCGGCCAACACCATCGTGCCGGCGCTGCTGGCCGGCAACGCCGTGATCCTGAAGCATGCCGCGCAGACCCTGCTGGTCGGTGAGCGCTTCCAGGCGGCACTGGACCGGGTCGGCCTGCCCAAGGGGGTGTTCAGGACGCTCACGCTCGACCATGTCATGACCAGTGAGCTGATCTCATCGCGCTCGGTCGACCATGTGAACTTCACCGGTTCGGTCGCCGGCGGCCGGGCCGTCGAGCGAGCGGCGGCCGGGACATTCATCAGCCTCGGGCTAGAGCTCGGCGGCAAGGATCCGGCCTATGTGCGGCCAGATGCCGATTTCGATTTCGCGGTCGAGCAGCTCGTGGACGGCGCCTTCTACAACTCCGGCCAATGCTGCTGCGGCATCGAGCGGATTTACGTGCATGAGCGGATCTATGACTCCTTTGTAGACGCCTTTGCCGGCCTGACCGCGCGCTACCGGCTCGGCAACCCGCTGTCGCAGGACACGACGCTCGGCCCGATGGCGGCGACACGCTTTGCCGATACCGTCCGCGCCCACATCGGCGAGGCCGTCGCAAAAGGCGCGCAGCCTCTGATCGATCCGGCCCGGTTCCCGGCGGACAAGATCGGTACGGCCTATCTGATGCCTCAGGTCCTGGTCGGCGTCGATCACTCCATGCAGGTGATGATGGAGGAGAGCTTCGGGCCTGCGGTCGGTCTCATGAAGGTCTCCTCCGATCAGGAGGCGGTTGGCCTAATGAACGACAGCCCCTATGGCCTGACTGCATCGGTCTGGACCGAGGACGCCGCCGCAGCCGAACGTATCGGTGACGGCATCGCAACGGGCACCGTATTCATGAACCGCTGCGATTATGTCGATCCCGCCCTGGCGTGGACCGGCCTCAAGGACACCGGACGTGGTGTCGGCATGTCGCGCCTCGGCTTCGAGGCGCTGACCCGCCCAAGATCATTCCACCTTCGCATCGAGCATTGAGCATTGAGAGCAGCACATGGACGTTCAGATCACCGGCGCCTGGAATTTTCCGACGCGCGTCGTCACCGGCGCGGGCCGCATTGCCGAGCTTCCCGAGGCGTGCCAGACCAACGGCCTCACCAGGCCATTGCTGGTCACCGATCACGGGCTTGCCAAGACCGATCTCATCGCCAGCATCGTCGACCGTGTGCGCGAGGCGGGCATTCCGCTCGCCGTGTTTTCCGACGTGAAGACCAATCCGACCGAAACCAACCTGACGGCCGGCGTCGAAGCCTTCAAGGCCGGCGGTCATGACGGCGTGATTGCGGTGGGCGGAGGTTCGGCGCTGGACGTCGGCAAATGCGTGGCGTTCATGGTGGCGCAGTCGCGCCCGGTCTGGGATTTCGAGGACGTCGGCGATTGGTGGACGCGCGCCAACACCAAGGGCATCGCGCCGATCATTGCGGTGCCGACGACGGCAGGCACGGGGTCCGAGGTCGGCCGCGCCGGTGTGATCACTCGTGAGGATACCCATGAGAAGAAGATCATCTTCCATCCCATGATGATGCCCAGGATCGCAATCGAGGATCCCGAGCTCGCGGTCGGTCTCTCGCCGTTTCTCACCATGGCAACCGGCATGGATGCGCTGTCGCACTGCTTCGAGGCCTACTGCGTCAAGGCATTTCACCCGCTTGCCGACGGCATCGCACTGGAGGGGATGAAGATCGTCGATAACTATCTGCCGCGCGCGGTCGAGAACGGTCGCGACCTCGAAGCGCGCGCCTACATGTTCGCCGCGGCCTCGATGGGAGCCACCGCGTTCCAGAAGGGGTTGGGCGCGATCCACTCGATATCCCATCCGGTCGGCGCCCGATACGATACCCATCACGGGCTGACCAATGGTGTGGTCTTCCCTTATGTCCTGGTCTGCAACAAGGCTGCGATCGCCGACAAGATTCCGCACATTGCCCGCGCGCTCAACCTGCCGAGCCAAGACTTCGATGCCGTGCTGTCCTGGCTGCTGGCCTTCCGCAAGAAGCTCGGCGTGCCGCATACGCTCGCCGAGCTCGGGGTGAAGGAGACCGACGCCGGAACGATCGCGGCCGATGCCGTCAAGGATCCGACTGCGGGTGCCAATCCGCGGCCGTTGACCGAGCCGGAGTTCAAGCAGCTGACGCTGGCCGCCATTCGAGGCGATCTTGGAAGCTGAGCCGTGCTGAGGCTGCTCGTTCTCGAGGGCAACACGCTGGCCGGCCGGCGACGGATCGCCGAGACGGCGGGCGCAATGCCTGCGGAGAGCTATGCGGCGGTCCTGCGGTCGCTTGCACCTCGCGTCGTCGTCGACATCGCGACACCGGCGGATGCGAGCTTCGCGCTGCCGCAACCGCTCGAAGCTTACCACGGCATCGCGATCACGGGGTCGGCCCTCAATATCTACCAGCGAGAGGTCGAAGCGCTGCGGCAGATCGACCTCGTGCGCGAGATCTTCGTTCGCGGAGTGCCAATGTTCGGCTCGTGCTGGGGCTTGCAGCTCGCCACGGTCGCAGCGGGCGGCGAGGTCGGTCTCAACCCGGCGGGGCGCGAGGTCGGGTTCGCGCGAAGGATCATGCTGACGGCTGAAGGCCGCGCTCATCCCATGCATGCTGGCCGTGCGGCGGTGTTCGACGCGCCGGCCATCCACAGCGATATTGTCACCCGCCTTCCGCAGTCCGCAACCGTCACCGCCTGGAATACCATGTGCGAGGTTCAGGCGGCGGAGATCCGTTTCGGTCGCGGGCTATTCTGGGGCGTGCAGTATCATCCCGAATATCGCCTGCACGACGTCGTCGCCGTCATCCGGCGCTACGGACAGCTCCTGGTTGACGAGGGTTTCTTTGCCGATCTGGACGCGCTCGCGCGTTATGCCGGCGACCTCTCGGCGCTCGAGGCGGACGAACGGCGTGGCGATCTCGCCTGGAAACTGGCACTTCACCGCGACATTCTGAGCCATGATTGCCGGCAGACCGAGCTGAGGAACTGGATCGCATCGCTGGAGCAGACATGACCGCATTGCATGACCTCATCGCGCGCTTTGCCAGGATCGGTGCGACCGACGACGGTGGCGTGTGTCGGCTGGCTGGAACGGCGCGCGACAAGGAGGCGAGGGACCTCTTCTTGCACGAGATCGCCGATCGCGGCCTTGTTCCGAGGATCGATGCGATCGGCAATCTGTTTGGCGTGGCGATGCTGGCACCGGCGTCTACGGACGTCGTCATGACCGGCTCGCACCTCGATTCCCAGCCGACGGGAGGGCGATATGATGGGGTCTTCGGCGTGCTCGCCGGGATCCTCGCGGTCGAGGCCGTCAGGGAGCGTTGCCGTGCCAATCCCGGCGCCGCGCGACGCAACCTCGCCGTCGTGAACTGGACCAATGAGGAGGGTGCCCGCTTCCAGCCCAGCCTGACCGGCAGCTCGGTTTTCGCCGGCGCCCTGAGCCTGAAGGATGCATATGCGTGCAGCGACGCAGAGGGCGTCACCCTGGGCGAGGCGCTGGCCGCGATCGGCTATTGCGGGACGACGCCGCTCGAACACAATCCGGTGCGCTATGTCGAGTTGCATGTGGAGCAGGGCGATCGCCTGGAGCAGGCGGCTGGCGACATTGCCGCAGTGTCCGGCGCGTGGATGACGCGCAAGATATCGGTGATGTTCGAAGGCGACTACTCGCACACCGGACCGATGCCGATGGCGTTCCGCCGCGACGCCCTGCGCGCAGCGGCCCGGGCGATCGAGGCGCTGTACCAGGAGGTCGCGAGGGAGACTGCGGGCGCCCATGCCTCCGCGGGGCGCATCAGCGTTTATCCCAACTCGCCGAATGTCGTGGCGGGCCGTGTTCGGGTCTGGTTCGAGATCCGGCATGAGGCCGAAGCCGTGGTCTCGGCGATCAGCGATCGCTTTCTGAAGCGAATCGCGCGTGAGTCGGGCGAGATCGGCGTTGGTATCTCGATCGCTGCCGACGAGAGGCGAGCGGGGACCGTGCTTGATCCCGGCGGCGTGACACTGGTTCTTTCTGCCGCCGCGGATCTCGGTTTCAAGGCCATGACGTTCAAGACCATCACTGGCCACGACGCGCTGGCGATCCAGAAATCTGTTCCGTCCTCGCTGATCTTCGTCCCGAGCCAGGGCGGGCTCAGCCACAATCCGCGCGAGTTCACGGCGCCCGCGGCCCTCGACAAGGGCTACGCGGTGCTGACCGAGGTGCTGTGGAGAATGGTTACCGCGAAGGCGTGAGGCATTTCGGGTGGATGATCCTAAATGGGCGATGAAGGGACACCACCCGACAAGTAATTGATTTGCTGGTGGGTCCGGCGGGACTCGAATCTGCAACCAGACCGTATGAGCGACGATCGCGTTCGAAGCTCGTCTGCCGCATATCAAAGTAGACCGTTAGCTGATTTCCGCTTCTGGCCGATTGTGTTGCAAAAGTCGATTTTCGCCGATGACCAAAATTCTGCGGGCCGTGGGCGCGGCTTTCGCGTACAAGATGTGAGGGACCTTACGGCCTCACGCAAAATTCACAGGCGACTTCGGTAACGCGATTGAGGTCATCGATCGCTCGCTGCTCAGTGTTTTCGCGAAAAATCTTGAGGCCTGCAACTTTCGACTTCTGCAACGAAATCGGCCCAAAGCCGAACTTTGCAGAAGGTTGCAATGTCCGCCTTCGGGAGGAAAGCCGACCAAGGCGAAGCGGACCGCCGAGGTCGGCTTGGACCCATATGACGGACCTCGTGCGCATTGAGCCCAGTTACGGAACCAGTATCGCAATCGATAAACTTCGATTTGCTCTGCAAGCCTTTCTTTTGAACGAGCCGATAAACGCTTCGGGCACGAAGGATTATTTCGGGATGATGTTGAGCAGGAATTCGGCGATGGTCTGCTCTTTGGCTTCGCCGGCGTAGACTGCAACGGCCGGCCGCGGCGATGCCGCAGAAGAAGCCATAGCCGCGGCGGGCGGATAACGGTAGTCATCCCTTAATGATGAGGCGCCCTAGGAACGCATTGCAGGCCCGCTCGGCTTCAGCGAACGAACTGAAGGGAGACCCGGATACGTGAGCCGCTGGCATATTCAGAAAGTCAGGGCGATATGATGCAACAAAGCCCGGCTCTCCATGCAATCCAGGTCCACTCCGGCTCTCGTTGCTGATGACGAATGAATAGTCGTCGCTGCTTGCGATCCATATCTCCAGTTCAGTATCGACTCGGCGGAAGTGCAGGGCCATTTCACCCTCACAAACTTTGGTCCTCCGTGATCATCCACATGGGACGCTTAGTCTACTTTTGTGCGGTTGGCCGCTTCTGCCTCCCGCGCCAGCCGTTCGGCCTTTAGGCGCTCTCGATTATCGTGGACCGCTTTTTGCGCTTTGGCGTAATCCGTCATAGCATCCTTCGGCCTGACAGTTTTGAATGCCTTGTTTGCTTCGCGTTCCGCAGCCGTCGGCGCCCGTCGGTCTCGCTCTTTAATCATTGTTGACCTCCCATTTGGGCTGACTAATTCAACGCGCGAAGCAAGCTTTCGATCCTATTATGGGGCAATGATCTTGAGGGTGTGATCATTTTAGATTTCTGTCGCGGCGCACCTTGTGAAACTCCTCCGGCCCTTTGATCAGCTTGCGCTTGCGGCTGGCCTGATCGTCTTGGCTGGCTGTACTGTCGGTCACCTTGTGGATTGCGTCGCCTGCCAATTCGCGGGCGCGCTCCCTGGGGCTGTGCCGTTCAGCGCGCAGCGCCGTGGGCGATACAGTTAGCTCGAACTCGATGAGCCGGCGGACGTCCTCAGAGCGGCCCGGAGTATCGTCCTGCTTTGCCGCCCAGGCATCGACGACGGCCCGTAGGTCGGCTGACAGGCGAATTACGACTCTCCGGCTTGTGCATCGTCCCGGGATGTCGAGACAGGCGATGGCGCGACAATCGCGGCGCACCCAGCATGGCATGAAATCACCCGGAGTTTGGCAGGATATCACCTTGCCGGATGTGGTCCGGATTCTAATGCTCGGAGCCTCGGAACAGAGACGCCCTGAGCCCCGAATCCCTGCGGCGCAACGCACGCGGAAGGACGCGACGGTCGGAAAATGTCTCTGAGGGAGGAATCGGATGCCACAACTGTCGCCCGAGCGCACGCGAAAAATCCTTGCCGATAGCGCGTTCAGAGAGCTCGTCTCAGGCCGCGCGAGGTTGCGATGGTGGCTCTCCATCCTGACGCTAGTCATGTTCTTCGGCTTCATCGCGCTGATCTCGACCGCGAAAGCCGCGCTCGGCGCGAGTTTCGCCGGCAGCGCGATGCCGCTCGGCTTCGCGCTCGCCCTTCTCATGGTTGCGGCGATCATCGCTTTCACCGCTTTCTATGTTCAGCGCTCGAACACGCGCTTCGACGAACTCGCGCGCAGAGTCAATCGGGAGCTCGGCCGATGATCGCCAGATGGCTGCTGATCGCACTTTGCGTGGTGTTTCCATTCGCGGCGATGGCCCAGGGCGCGCCCGCCGCGGCGGCGCGTGGGCCCGACTGGATCGCGATCGGAATGTTCCTGATTATCGTCGCCGTCACGCTCGTCATCACCTGGCGCTCGGCCGGCAGCACCGGATCGAAGGCGGGCTTCTACACCGCCGGACACGCGATCACGCCGGTGCAGAACGGTCTGGCGACCGCTGGCGATTTCCTGTCGGCGGCCGCATTTCTCGGCATATCCGCGCTGGTCTACGCCAACGGCTTCGACGGCTTCATTTACGCGCTCGGCTTTCTCACGGGATGGCCGATAGTGCTGTTCCTGATGTCGGAGCGCATGCGCAATCTGGGCAGCTACACCTTCGCGGATGCCGCCGCGTTTCGCCTGCAGCGGACGCCGGTCCGGCTCGTCGCCGCGACCGGAAGTCTCGTCGTTGTGCTGTTCTACCTGATCGCGCAGCTGATCGGCGCGGGCAAGGTGATCCAGCTGCTTTTCGGCATCAACTACATCTTCGCCGTGCTCGGCGTCGGCGTGCTGATGATCCTTTATGTGATCGTGGGCGGCATGCAGGCGACCACTTGGGTTCAGATCACCAAGGCGGTGCTGCTGCTGTGCGGCGGAACGCTGCTCGCGCTGGCTGCCCTGTGGCATTTCGAGTTCAGCCTCGGACGGCTGCTGGAGGCCGCAAGCCACGTCCATCCCAAGGGAGCCGCTATTCTGGTCCCCGGCGGACTGTTCGCCGAACCGGTGTCCGCCATCTCGCTCGGCCTCGCGCTGGTGTTCGGCACCGCCGGCCTGCCGCATATCCTTATGCGGTTCTTCACGGTGAAGGACGCCGCCGCGGCCCGCAAATCGGTGTTCTATGCGACGGCCTGCGTCGCGTATTTCTGCTGGATCATTCCGGTGCTGGGCTTTGCCGCCGCAGCGATCCTTATGACGGATCCGAGCTATTTCAATGTCGCGGCATCCGGGCAGTTCAACAAGATCGCCGATCTGGTCGGCGGGCCGAACATGGCGTCGATCCATCTCGCCCACGCGATGGGCGGTCCGCTGCTGCTCGGATTCATCTCCGCGGTGGCATTCGCGACCATCCTTGCCGTCGTCGCCGGCCTGACGCTCGCCGGCGCCTCCGCCGTCAGTCATGACATCTACGGCCAGGTGCTGGCCGGCGGCAAGGCATCCGAAGCGCGCGAACTGCTGGTCTCGAAGGTCTCGGCTGTGGCCATCGGCGTCGTTGCGGTTCTGCTGGCCTACGCCTTCGAGAACCAGAACGTGGCGTTCATGGCCGGACTTGCGTTGTCGGTGGCCGCGAGCTGCAATTTTCCGGTGCTGGCGATGGCGATGTTCTGGCGTGGCACCACGACGCGCGGCGCCGTCGCCGGCGGTCTCGCGGGCCTCGTCGCGTCGGTCGTGCTGGTCGTGCTGAGCAAGACGGTCTGGGTCGCCGTCCTCGGCTTTCCGACGGCGCTGTTCCCCTACGACAATCCGGCTCTGGTCTCGATGCCGCTCGCCTTCCTGTTCGTCTGGCTGTTCTCGGTAACGGATCGCAGCGAGCGCGCTGCGCGCGAACGCGAGGCGTTTGCGGCGCAGTTCATCCAATCCGAGATCGGAGCGGCTTTGGCCAGCGAGCGGCCGGCTCTCGCAGCCGCAGCCTCGTGACATCGAGGAACCTGGAAAACAGCATGACCAACGCAGTTCAACTCGACGAGACCCACGACCCGGCCCGGCGGAGTTTTGTCGAGACGGCAAACGGCGGCGCGACCGACTTCCCGATCCAGAATCTGCCGCTTGGCATCTTCAGCACCGCGGCCGATACGCAGCCGCGGATCGGCACCGCGATCGGAGATTTCGTCTTCGACCTGAAGCGAGCGCTCGGTTCCGATGAGCACCTCGCGGCGCCGATCCGCCAGGCGCTCCAGCAAGGCACGCTCAATGCGCTGTTCGCGCTCGGACCTATGGCGATGCGGGAGCTGCGCCGCCGCGCCGCCGATCTGCTGGGGCAGGGCAGCACGGCCAATGACACCAGGCGCCGCGCCTCCGAATTGCTGACGTCGATCGCGGATGCGACGCTGCATCTGCCCACACGCATCTCGAACTACACGGACTTCTACGCCGGCATCTATCATGCGCGGGCGGCGGGCGCGCTGCTGACGCCGGAAAATCCGCTTCCCGCGAACTACAAATGGGTGCCCATCGCCTATCACGGCCGTGCCTCGTCGGTGCAAGTGGGGCGCGGGATGGTGCGACGGCCACTCGGGCAACGCCCGCCCACGGTGGCGGGCGCAGCGCCGGGCTTTGGCCCGTGCGAACGGCTGGATTTCGAGCTCGAGATGGGCTTCTACCTCGCTGCCGGCAACCGGCTCGGCAATCCCGTCCCGATCGCCGAAGCATCGCAGCAGATCGTCGGCTATTCGCTGCTGAACGACTGGTCGGCGCGCGACATCCAGCGCTGGGAGATGTTTCCGCTCGGACCGTTCCTCAGCAAGAGTTTTGCTACCTCGGTGTCACCGTGGGTCGTCACGTCGGATGCGCTGGCGCCGTTCCGCGTCGCGGCGCTGGCGCGGCCGGACGGCGATCCGCGTCCGCTCGACTATCTGTTCGACGCGGCCGATCAATCGCACGGCGGACTCGATGTCCACCTCGAGGTCCTGCTCTCGACCGCGCAGATGCGCGCCGCGAACCAGCCCGCCGCGGCGATTCTCACATCCAATGCCAAATACCTGTACTGGACCCCGGCGCAGATGATCGCGCATCACAGCATCAATGGCTGCAATCTGCTGCCGGGCGACCTGATCGGCACTGGCACCATTTCGGGGCCTAGCCCGGCGCAGCTTTCGAGCATGCTCGAGTTCACCGCCGCCGGATCACGGCCGGCCGTGCTTCCGAGCGGCGATAGCCGCAGTTTCCTCGAGGATGGCGATGAAGTCACCTTCCGCGGCCGCTGCAGCCTAGAAGGTTTTGCGAGCATCGGCTTCGGCTCATGCGTCGGCAGGATCGGGCCGGCGGACGCCGTCATTGCCGGAAACAACCATGCCTGATGGCGGGAGGGTGATATGGAGTGTCAATCGCTGCTAACCTACGCACAGCTCCAGAACGCGGCGCTCGATCCAGACGACTTCCGCTTCGGACAGCTCCTGACATTGGCGGTCGGGTTAGCGCTGCTGCTGATCACGCGTCTGGCGACACTGCTGGCCGCTGCGCTGTAGGGTGACGGAAGTCCGACGGCGAGCGGTTGGTCCACTTCTTGAACGCCTTGCGGAAGCTGGTAGCGTCGGCAAAGCCGACACGCTCGGCGACCTGATCGATTGCCAGATGGGTGTTCTCGAGCAACTCCGTCGCAATCGACTGCCGCATCCCGTCGACGATCGACTGGAACGACTGCCCGTCCTCCGCCAGCCTGCGGTGGAACGTTCGCAGCGACAGCCCGAGCTTGGATGCGATCTCCGGCGCGCCCGCAAATCGGCTGGGGCTGTTGAGGCAGGCGGCTCTGATCCGCCTTACTAGCTCGGATTCGCCGGGATGCTCGGTCAAGACGACGTCACAGAGCTGCTGGCAGATCTTCGCGGTGATCGGGTTTGCATTGGGGCAGGGTAGATCGAGCACCTTGGCATCGAAATGCCATTCCATGCGATCGGCGCCGAAGTCGATCGGGCAGTTGAACATCCGCTCGTAGTTGCGCCAGTGCACGGGTGCGGCAAACGGAAAGATCATCCTCTTGCTCGGGAACGGCGACTCGAGGATGCGGCTGAACACCGCGGTCATCGAGCTGCGCCAGAATTCCGCGGCGAACGGCAGCAGCTCGCCGAGCGGGTCGAGCCCATGGCTGCGAAGGATCGCGGTCGTCCCGTGCTCGATCCGGAAGCTGATCTGCCTTACCGCCGGCCCGGCCATGGTGATGTGATCGAGCGAGAACATCAGCGCTTCGCCGAATGTCCGGCTCGACACCAGCGCATAGCCGTAAATGCCGTAATCGCTGATGCGCTGCCGAGCGCCTGCGAGCAACCCTATATCGGAGCGCTTCGCCAATCGCATCGCGTTGCGGTAGATCGCCAGCCGCTGGCGGTGCGAGATGCGAGCGTGGGGATCCTCGAGCTGGGAGGCATCGAGACCGGTCCGTGCAAACAGCTCCCGAACCGACAGGCCCTGCGCCGCCAGCTCGGCGGCCAGCGCGCCGAGTCCGAGCAGGCTCTGCGTCGGCGCATCGGGGTCGCTCGAGATCGGCATCACGATCTTGATCGGCTTCATGGCACTTCCTCCACGTCCGGCTGGCACAGATTGACAGGCCGACGAACGGCTCTTCCGGCCGTTTGGCAATCTTCGACATCATAATTGGCAGAGCTTGACGTTGTCACGTTTGTTATGACGGACGACATTCAAATCATCAGAACAGCGGGATCTGCGCCGGGCAGGCCCGCAGCGAGGAGACGTCTGACCGCCGTGACGCTGCGTCGAAAGCGCTGCCGGCCGGCTTTTGCATCGAGCGGAGGGAACCTGATGACGACAGTACTTCACGAGATGGACGGCAAGGTTGGCGTGGTGACGCTGGCGAAGCCGCCGCACAATTTGCTCGACGACCAGCTCATCAACGATGTGGTCGGCGCCTACCACGCGGTGGTTGCGGCCGGCTGCCGCGCTATCCTGCTGCGTAGCTCGATGCGGCACTTCTGCGCCGGCGCGGAGATGGCGTCCTGGGGAATCGGCACCAAGCTGCACACCGATCAGGCCGGTCTCGAAAAAATCTGGCGTAGTCTCGAGGATGTACCGGTTCCCACGGTTGCCGCCGTCAATGGCGGCGTGCTTGGCGGCGGGCTTGAGCTCGCGCTGACCTGCGACATGATTATCGCAGCGAACACCGCGTTCCTCGGCCAGGTCGAGGTTGCGGTCGGGTTGCTGCCGCTGCTCGGCGGCACGCAGCGCATCGCGCAACGCGCCGGCATCGCGCGCGCCAAGGAGATCGCGATGCTCGGCCGCCGTCACACTCCCGAGGCGTTCGAACGCTGGGGCATCATCAACCTCGTCGTCCCGGAAGCCGAATTGGGCGCTTCATCGATGACCATGGCCCGACAGCTCGCCGCCGGCCCGACCAAGGTCATCGCGGGCATCAAGATGCAGGCGAACCTGCAGGCGCGCGGCGGCGTCGCCGCTGCCGACGCGCGACAGGTCGAGATCAACGACATGATCTGGAAGGCTAGGGACCGCCAGCGCGGCGCCGACGCCTTCTTCGCGTCGGGCCCGGCAACAGCTGTCTTCGAGGGAGACTGACGATGTCGGCTGCGCCTCTTCAGGGATTGCGGGTGGTCGATTTCACTCGCGTGCTGGCCGGTCCGCATTGCACCAAGGCGCTGCGCGACCTCGGCGCCGAGGTCACCAAGATCGAGCCGCCGTCCGGCGACATTGGCCGCGCCGGACTGCCTTACGTCGGTGGTATGGGTCTCTATTTCGTGCAGCAGAACGCCGGCAAGCGGAATCTCAGCATCGATCTGAACTATGTTGAGGGACGCGAGATAGTCACCCGCCTGTGTAGGGGGGCCGACGTCATCGTCGAGAATTTCCGTCCCGGCACCTTGGCGCGGTTCGGCTTCAGCTACGACGACGTCCGAGCCTTCAACCCCGGCATCATCTATGTCTCGCTGAGCGGCTACGGGCAGTCGACCTCCTGGCGCAACCGGCCGGCCTTTGCGCCTACGGTGCAGGCCGAGACCGGCCTGACCTCGATCGTGCAGGACCATTTCGGTGCGGCATTGTCGGAGCCACGCGGCGATTCATGCAGCCATGCCGATGTCTATACCGGGCTGCAGGGCGTGATCGCCGTGCTCGCCGCGCTCCAGCATCGCAACCGCACCGGCGAGGGACAGCACGTTGACGTGTCGATGGCTGCGACGATGCTGTCGGTCAACGAGCGCGCCGGCGCGATGATGTCGGGGATCGACACCGACGGCGAGCCTATCGCGCTGTCGGCTAATGAGTCGCACATCTTCGAGATGTCCGACGGCACCCGCCTGACGATCGCCGCCAGCCCGATCTATTCGCCGATGTTCACGCGCTACTGCGCGATGATGCGGCGAAGCGATTTGCTGGCCGATGCCCGCTACGCCACCGCCAGCCTGCGCCGGCAGAACCTCGCGCCGTTGCTCGCCGAAATCCGCGCCTGGATTACGACGTTCGAGAATCTCGAGCAGTTGCAGGCGCAAGTCAGTGAAGCCGGGCTCGCGGTTGGGCGCGTGCGCACCGTCAACGAGTTCGTGGAGACCGATTGGGCCAAGGAGTGGAATGCCGTGGTCGAGGTCGATGACCGGGCCGGCGGATTGGTCCGAATGCCGGGCAATCCCTGGATCTTCAGCCGCTCGGAACTGCCGTCGCCCGGCACGCCGGCCTATCAGGGCGAACACAATGAAGACGTCCTTGGCCAGCTCGACTTTGCGCCCGAGAGGATCAAGGATCTGCAGTACCGCAACATCCTGCTCAGCCGGCGATAGGCGGAGCTTGTCCGGGCATGGCAAAAAGATCGCTTCAATTGGATGGAGGAGGAATCCGACGACATCGAGCGATCCGCTCCGACCTTCTCGGCACTTTCCGCAACCGACATTTCGCGACGCGAGCCTCCCGAGGCCGGCACCTAACTGGTTCCAACCCTCTCGCAGTGGAATTGCGGGCGAAAGGAGGCCTTTGACGGGGTATCAGGAGGCGACCTCGCGAGTTTGCCTGCCCGTAGGTAGAAAAGAGGGCTTCGAGAATAGTGGGCTTAGCGATGCAGCGGACCAGTGCCTCGAATTCCCGACGCCTTATCGTTAGTTGGTCCGGGCTCGCTCGAAATTTGCCTTGCCCCATTCCGACAAGAGGAAATCAAACTGGAGGTTCAATGCACGCGAGCCCTGGTGCGCCCACCAAGCTTTCATAGCTTAAGTCCGCCCTCGTAACGGTCATCCCGGCCAGCGGTCGCGTCTGTTCCGGCAACCGCTATCGCCTGCTTCCTCACGCCGCTTCCTGATCTCCGCCCTCAATTGCTTGCGCCTGCGTTTCGCACCGGCCGGCAAATCGTCGGGGCATGTCCGCTATCGCGCGCGGAATTTCGATCGCCGTTCGGCAGCGGTCTGAATCTGACGAAGTTCATCACGACAGGTCCGCGATCACTGCGCTGACAGGCGTTGGGGTGAAGGTGCGGGCTGAGCGCGGGGCGCCCTGCAGCGAGGGCGGTTGACAGGGGAGAGCGCCCACTTTAATCACGTGACTAATTAATCAATTAATTAAAGCCCAAAACCCTAGGGAAAGAATCCGCCTGATGCTGGCCGGCCAGAGACATCCGAAGCTGCTTGCCCCGCGCGGCCGCAGCCTCACTTGGCTGGAAAACAAGGTGCTCGTGCATTCCGTGCGCAGCGGCCTCGAACAGGCTGAGAATGACCTTGCCGAGCCCGCCGCACGCTTTGCCGAGCGCAACGTCAGGGTGATCACCGCGGGCAGACCGAACGCCGGAGCGACCGGCCATCGCGTCAAACCGTCGATCCCGGAAAAACCCGTGCAGCACCGCTGCAATCGCCCACGCGGTGCACGCCGCCGATCACTGCCGCCGAATCCCGCACATCAGTTCGGGCGCGCGAGCGATGCGCGCCCCGGCAGTGATGTCGCGGATCGGCGTCTGCCGCCCGAAGCAGAGTGGGCTTCGTTCACCCGTATGGAAAATGAGGAGTGAGGCGTAAACGATGGGACGTCGATCTGAGGTACTGATGGCGCAAGAGACCGCCGGCACGGACAACCGGCGCGTGATCCAG
Source organism: Bradyrhizobium sp. USDA 3315 (assembly GCF_054056795.1). NCBI lineage: Bacteria > Pseudomonadati > Pseudomonadota > Alphaproteobacteria > Hyphomicrobiales > Nitrobacteraceae > Bradyrhizobium > Bradyrhizobium sp. USDA 3315. The sequence continues at coordinate 5,297,681 of NZ_JBSRYP010000001.1, forward strand.
GTGGTGTCGCGCGCATTCGACATCGTGCGTTGCTTCGAAGGTCGAAGCATACGCCTGGGAAATCGCGAAATCGCCGATCGCTGCGGTCTTCCGCGATCGACGGTCTCGCGTCTCACCTTGACGCTTACCCAGATCGGGCAGCTGATCTATCTGCCGCAAGAGCAGAAATATGCTCTCGGTCCCCACGCCGCCCCGGCCGGTGCGCCGTTGTTTGCGCAGGGTTGCGACAAGCCTGCCTGCGCCGACGAGCCGCAACTCCGCCAGGTGCCGCGCTTCGGGTACTTCGAAGATCAGCGCAACTCGATTGCCGAGCCGCTTGCGGTGACGCCACACCGTTGATGCCTCGCGGAAACGGCTGGGACCACCGGCACGAGCGCAACTAACGATACATTCGAAGCAAAGGGAAACGCATGTCTGAAGCATACATCATTGACGCTGTTCGCACGCCGCGGGGCATCGGCAAGCCGGGCAAGGGGGCGCTGTCGCACCTGCATCCGCAGCATCTGGCCGCGACGGTGCTCGGCGCGCTCAAGGAGCGCAACAAGCTCGACACGTCGACCGTCGATGACATCATCTGGTCGACATCGACTCAGGAAGGCAAGCAGGGCGGCGATCTCGGACGCATGTCGGCGCTCGCGGCAGGCTACGACATCAACGCCAGCGGCACGACGCTGGATCGTTTCTGCGGCGGCGGCATCACGTCGGTGAACCTCGCGGCAGCGTCGGTGATGTCGGGGATGGAAGATTGCGTCATCGCCGGCGGCACCGAGATGATGAGCTACCAACAGACCTTGGCAGCCGAGCGCTCCAAGGCCGGGCAGCCGGCGCGGATGATGGGTTCGGGCAATCCGGCGCTCGACGAGATTCACCCGCAGTCGCACCAGGGCGTGTGCGGCGACGCCATCGCGACGCGCGAGGGGATCAGCCGCGAGGCCTGCGATGCCCTGGCGCTGACGAGCCAGCAGCGCGCCAAGCGGGCCATCGATGAAGGCCGCTTCGCCAAGTCGGTGATCCCCGTCCTCAACGACGACGGCAGCGTCGCGCTCAATCGTGAAGAATTCCCGCGTCCGGAGACCACGGCTGAAGGCCTTGCTTCGCTGAAGCCGAGCTTCGAGCAGCTTGCCGATTTCGACCTCGGCAACGGCACGACGTTCAAGAAGCAGATCCAGCGCCGCTATCCGGACCTCGACTGGAAGGGCGTGCACCATGCCGGCAACAGCTCGGGCGTGGTGGACGGCGCCGCCGCGGTGCTGATCACGTCGAAGGAATATGCCGAGAAGCACGGCCTCAAGCCGCGCGGCCGCATCGTGGCCTATGCCAACCAGGGTGACGATCCGACCCTGATGCTCAACGCGCCGGTTCCGGCGGCCAAGAAGGTTCTGGCCAAGGCCGGCCTGACCAAGAACGACATCGACGTCTGGGAGATCAACGAGGCTTTCGCGGTCGTCGCCGAGAAGTTCATCCGCGACCTCGAGCTGGACCGCGAGAAGGTCAACATCAATGGCGGCTCGATCGCGCTCGGCCACCCGATCGGCGCGACCGGATCGATCCTGATCGGCACGGCGCTCGACGAGCTCGAGCGCAGCGGCGGACGCTATGGCCTGGTCACCATGTGTGCCGCCGGCGGCATGGCACCGGCCATCATCATCGAACGCATGTGATCGCGAAAGGATATTGCCATGAAACTCGATTCATCGGTCGCCGCCGTCGTCACCGGTGGGGCTTCCGGCCTTGGTGCTGCCACCTCGCGCGCGCTGGCTGCGCAAGGCGTGAAAGTCGCGATCTTCGACTTCAACGAAGAGAAGGGTGAAGCAATCGCCAAGGAAATCGGCGGTGTGTTCTGCAAGGTCGATGTCACCTCGGACGAGCAGGTCGATGCGGGCTTTGCCAAGGCCCGCGCGGCGCATGGCCAGGAGCGCATCCTGGTGAACTGCGCAGGCACCGGCAATGCGGTGAAGACCGCGGGCCGCGACAAGAAGACCGGCGAGCCCACCCACTTCCCGATCGACGCCTTCAACCGCATCATCCAGATCAACCTCGTCGGCACCTTCCGTTGCATCGCCAAGTCGGCGCAGGGCATGCTGTCGCTGGCTCCGCTGGAGCACGGCGAGCGTGGTGCGGTCGTCAATACAGCCTCCGTCGCGGCCGAGGATGGCCAGATGGGGCAGGCGGCTTATTCTGCCTCGAAGGCCGGCGTGGTCGGCATGACCCTGCCGATCGCGCGCGACCTGATGGCCGAAGGCATCCGCGTCAACACCATCCTGCCGGGCATCTTCAACACCCCGCTGCTGCAGGGCGCCCCGGAAAACGTCAAGGCCGCGCTCAGCGCGTCGGTGCCGTTCCCCAAGCGTCTCGGCATGCCGGAGGAATATGCGCATCTGGCGCTGACCATGATCACCAATGGCTACTTCAACGGTGAAGACGTCCGTCTCGACGGCGCCATCCGCATGGCTCCGCGTTAAGCGATCAGGAGACCAAAGCGATGTCCGAAGAAACCCCGGTCCTCACTGAAGTCCGCGGACCGATACTGATCATCACCCTGAACCGGCCGGAAGCCAAGAACGCGGCCAACCTCGCCCTCTCCAAGGGCGTGGCCGCGGCGATCGACCGGCTCGACGCCGACGATTCCCTGAGCGTCGGCATCATCACCGGCGCCGGCGGCACATTCTGCTCGGGCATGGACCTCAAGGGGTTCCTGAAAGGCGAGCGGCCGTCGATCCCCGGCCGCGGCTTCGCCGGCCTCACCGAGGCCCCGCCGAAGAAGCCGCTGATTGCGGCTGTCGACGGCTACGCGCTCGCCGGCGGGATGGAGATCGCGCTGTCGTGCGACATGATCGTCGCCAACCGCAACGCGAAGTTCGGGATCCCCGAGGTGAAGCGCGGACTTGCGGCAGCGGCCGGCGGGCTAATCCGCATGCCGCGCCAGATGCCGTTCCGTGTGGCGATGGAGTTCGCATTGACGGGCGAGTTCTTCGGCGCCGAGCGCGCCCATCAACTCGGCATCATCAATCGCGTAACCGATGGCCCGGCGCTCGACGCCGCGCTTGAGCTCGCGGCAGCGATCGGCGCCAACGGCCCGCTCGCCGTCAAGGCATCCAAGCAGGTGATCGTCGAATCCCGGCTCTGGCCGGAAGATGAGATGTGGAAGAGGCAGCAGGAGATCGTCGGTCCTGTCTTCGTATCCGAGGATGCCCGCGAGGGCGCGGCTGCCTTTGCCGAAAAGCGCGCGCCGAACTGGAAGGGCAAGTAGGGCATCGCCTGTTTCGATGACGGGGCGTCGGTTTTGATTGCAGCAGAACCGGCGCTCTAAACTTTTTACGATGCCTCGCCGTACGTCGGTGGGCTTCCACGAGAGCGCTATTGGGTGATTGATGCGCAGCTTTACCGAAGACCAGGTCATTTTCCGCGACTCCTACCGCAAGTTCCTCGCCAGCGAGATCACGCCTCACATGGAGGAGTGGCGGGAAGCCGGCATCGTCGACCGCAGCGCGTTCAAGAAGGCCGGTGACCTCGGCTTCCTGATGATCTGGCCCGAGGAAAAATACGGCGGAATGGGCGACGAGGACTTCCGTTACGAGCAGATCATCATCGAGGAGACCGCGCGCTCGGGCTGCAAGGGCTGGTTCAACACGCTGCACAGCCGACTGGTCGGATCCTACTTCAAGCGCTTCGGCACCGAGGAGCAGCGCGACCGATTCCTGCCGAAATGCGTCAACGGCGAGACCATCCTGGCCATCGCGATGACCGAGCCCGGCGCGGGCTCAGACCTCGCCGGCATGCGGTCGACCGCGGAAGACAAGGGCGATCATTTCCTGCTCAATGGCTCGAAGACCTATATTTCCAACGGCATCAATTCCGACGTGGTGATCGTGGCGGCCAAGCTCGCGGGCGCCGAGAAGAAGCATGCCATGGTGCTCCTGATCGTCGAGCGCGGCATGGAAGGTTTTGAGCGCGGCCGCAATCTCAAGAAGATGGGCATGCCGGCGCAGGACACTGCCGAACTCTTCTTCAACAATGTGAAGGTGCCCAAGGCCAACGTGCTGGGAGAACCCGGCAAGGGCTTTTACTATCTCATGGAAGGCCTTGCCGAGGAGCGGCTAATCTCCGCGGTCGGATCGATCGCCAATGGCCGCAAGGCGTTCGACATCACGCGCACTTACGTGATGGACCGCAAATTGTTTGGCCGGCCGCTTGCCGAACAGCAGAACACCCAGTTCCGCATGGCGGAGATGGATGCCGAAATCGATCTCGTGCAGGTCTATGTCGATCACTGCGTGGCCGAGCACAATGCCGGACGCCTGACCAGCAATATGGGCGCCAAGGCCAAGATGATGTCGTCGGAGGTCGAGTGGAAGATGCTCGATCTTGGCGTCCAGTTGCACGGCGGCGCAGGTTACATGGATGAATATCCGATCAGTCGCATGTTTACCGACGCGCGCGTCAATCGAATCCTCGCTGGAAGCTCTGAAGTGATGCGGCTGATCATCGGCCGCGATGTCTTCTCGGAGCACTACAAGAGCATTCTGGACTAGCCGGTCAGCACGACCGGCTAACTGCCTCCGTTCCGCATCAGCCGCGGGCCTGCCGCAGCGGCTCGCGCGCATGCTCCTTCGAGCGCAGCAATGCATCGACGAAGATCGGCTCCCAGGAGCGGATGTGAGTGCGGAGCAGGGCGGTCAGCGCCTCGGTCTCGCCGGCGAGCGCGAGCTCGATCAACCGGTAATGTTCGGGCACTGACGCTTGCTGCCGCTCGTGGCCCGCGCGGGAGCTGATGCCGTAGAGCCGCATCTTGTCGCGCAGCCCCATCACCGTGTCGGTCAGCAGGTCGTTGCCGGCGGCGGCGATGAACTCGCGATGATAGTTGCGGTCGGCTTCCAGATAGAGCTGGACGTCGTCGGTCTCGACGGCCCTGGCGATCTGGTCGGCCCAGCCGCGCACGATTGTTAGATCCTTCGGCGGATTGGTGGCGACCAGCACGGCGGCGTGCAGCTCGAGCACTTCGCGCATGTCGAACAGGTTGCGCAGTTCGGTCAGCGTCGGCTCGACCACCTTGAAGCCGCGGTTGCGCATCGGCTCGACCAGACCGCCGCGGCTGAGCTCGAGCAGCGCCTCGCGCACCGGCGTCGAGGAGACGCCGAGGCTCGCCGCGAGACTCGGCACCGAATACATCGTGCCCGGAAGGCTCTGCCCGGAAATGATCTCGGCCCGCACCCGCTGCAGCACCTGTTCTCGCAAATTCTGGTCCATCGGTGGTCGTGGCCGCCTCTCGCTGGGAACTCCGATTCGTCGCTGATTATTACTTAGCCTTGACGCGGCCGGTAGCGTATGACGTAAATATGTAACGCATTACAAAAATGCGTCACATGGATTGACTGGGATAGGTGAGACGGCGGTGAAACAGCGGCTGCCCGGCTATTGCACGCTTTGTCGCTCGCGCTGCGGTGCCGTCACCGTGGTCGAGGATGGGCGTCTTGTCGGTGTAGAGGTATTGAATAACCACCCGACCGGCGGCGCGCTTTGCGCCAAGGGCAGGGCGGCGCCCGAAATCGTCGCCAGCCCGCGCCGTCTGACCGTCCCGCTGAAGCGGACCCAGCCGCGCGGCGCCGCCGATCCGGGCTGGGTCGAGGTGTCGTGGGACGAGGCCTTGACCGAGATCGCTGCTCGGCTCGGCACGATCCGCGCCGAGAGCGGCGCCGAAGCGGTGGCGTTCGGCGTCACTACGCCGAGCGGCACGCCGATGGTCGACAGTTTCGAGTGGGTCGAGCGCTTCATCCGCGGCTTCGGCAGCCCCAATCTGATCTATGCGGTCGAGATCTGCGGCTGGCACAAGGACTATGCGCACGCGCTGACCTTCGGCCGCGGCATCGGCTTTCCCGATTACGACAATGCCGATGCGATTATCCTGTGGGGCCACAATCCGGCGCGGACCTGGCTTGCCCAGGCAACGCGGATCGCCGATGCGCGGCGGCGCGGCGCCAAGGTCGTGGTGATCGATCCCAAGCCGAACGGCTCGGGGCAGCAGGCCGATCTGTGGCTGCGCGTTCGTCCGGGCGCCGACGGCGCGCTCGCGATGGGCGCGATCCGTCACCTCATCGCTACCGGCAGCTTCGATGCGGATTTCGTCGGCGCATGGACCAATGGATCGCTGCTGGTCGATCGTGCGACCGGACGCTTCCTGCGCGCCGACGCATTGTGGCCGGATGGCGCGCCGGAGGCTTTCGTTCGTCTCGATGCGTCGGGCGCGCCCGTGCCTTGCGACACCCGCTACGCGCCGGAGAGCTGTGGCCAGCTGCGTGGCGCGCTGCAGGTCCGCACACGCGACGGCCGGCTGATGGCGGCGGCTACCGCGTTCGAACTGCTCGTCGAGCGAGCCGCGCCATACACGCCGGCGCGCGTCGCGGAGCTGACCTGGCTTCCTGTCGAGGACGTCGACGCGTTCAACACGCTGCTCGCTCGCCGGCCGCGGCTCGCCTACCATTCCTGGACCGGCGTCGGCCAGCACACCAACGCGACCGCGATCGAGCGCACGATTGCAACGTTGTATGCGCTGACCGGCGCTTGCGATCGGCCCGGCGGCAATCGCTGGCCGGTGCCGCCGCCGACCCGTGCCCTCAACGACTACAACATCCTGTCGCCGGAGCAGCAGGCCAAGGCGCTGGGCATTACTGAGCTGCCGCTCGGCCCGCCGGCCAAGGGCTGGATCACGGCGCGCGACTTCAGCCGGGCCGTGCTTGACGGCGAGCCCTACCGGGTGCGCGCGCTGGTCGCCTTCGGCACCAACTTCGTCGTCTCGCAGGGCCATTCCGAGCGCAACCGCGCCGCGCTGAACGCGCTGGAATTCCAGGTCCATATCGACATGTTCATGAATCCGACCGCGGAGAGCGCCGATTTCGTGCTGCCCGCCAGCACGCCGTGGGAGCGCGATGCGCTCAAGATCGGATTCGAGATCACGCAGGAAGCTGTCGAGACCGTGCAATTTCGCCCGCGCATGGTCGAGCCGGTCGGTGAGGTCAAGGCCGATTACGAGATCGCCGCCGCGCTTGCGCTCAAGCTCGGGATGGGCGAATTGTTCTTCGGCGGCGATATCACGGCCGGCTGGAACTACCAGTTGGCGCCGCTCGGCATCGGTGTCGAGGATTTGCGCGGACATCCTGAAGGCCGCCGCTTCCCGCAGATCTTCCGCGACGAAAAATACGCCGTGGCGCGCGAGGACCGAACGGTTGCCGGATTCTCAACGCCGACGCGCCGCGTCGAGCTTTATTCTGAGCTGATGCTGGGACACGGGTATGATCCCTTGCCCGACCACGTCGAGCCGGTCGGCAGCCCGCTCACGGCAGCGCCGGACGCACGCTTTCCGCTTGTGCTTTCCACCGCCAAGAGCGGCTGGTTCGTTCACTCCTCTTATCGGCACGTCGCCTCGCTGCGGCGCAAGTCGCCCGATTCGGCCGTCGAGATCAGTCCGCAGCTCGCCGCGCGGCGCGGCCTTGCCGAAGGCGACTGGGCCGTGGTGGAGACGCATGGCGGTGACGTGCGCCTGAAGGTGCGCCTCAATGCGGCTCTCGACGATCGGGTCGTCGTCGCCGAATTCGGCTGGTGGGAAGACTGTCCGCCGCTCGGCCGCGAGCGTTCCGCGACGGCTGGCATCCACACCCGCAACATCAACGCCGTGCTGCACGACGATGCGCGCGATCCGGTCAGCGGCTCCGTCCCGCTGCGCGCGATCGTCTGCGACATCAGGCGCGACGGCGTTGCCAGTCGTGGCCTGTGGACCGGTCAGCGGCGGTTCACGCTCGGTGCGCGCCGCGCCGAGGCAGATAATGTCATCGCGCTCAACCTGCTGCCGCTTGACGGTGGTCCGCTGCCCGACTTCCTGCCGGGCCAGCACGTGATGGTCTCGCTGCCCGGCGCAACGGAGGCGCGGGCCTACTCGTTGACCGGAACGGGTAATCTTCCGCATACGCTGTCGATTGCGGTGAAGGGACGTTTCTTCAATGAGGCACCGAGCGGCGACGCGCCGTTCTTCATGCCGGATCGTCTGCACCGTCTTGCCGTCGGAGACGAGGTTGTGCTGGAGCCGCCGGGCGGCATCTTCACGCCGCCGCTGAAGGGGCCGCGGCCGCTGATCTTCCTCGCCGCCGGCATCGGCATCACGCCGTTCATCAGCCATCTCGAAACGCTGCAACGGATTGCACCACAAGATCGCGTTGGCGAAATCCTGCTGCTGCATGGCTGCCGCAGCAGCCGGGAGCATCCGTTTGCCGAGCGGCTTGCGGAGCTGGAAGCCGGCACCCCAGGGCTGAAGCGTGTGACGTTCTATTCCGCGCCGTTCGCGCAGGACCCGATCGACTCGCATGCGTTGCGCAAGGGGAGGGTTGATCTCGGACAGGTCAAGCCGCTGTTGCCGCGCCGGCCGCTGGTCTACATCTGCGGCTCGCCGGAATTCGTTGCGGCACAGATCGAGGCCGTGACGGCGCTCGGCGTGCCGCGCTTCGACATTTTCGCCGAAAGCTTCGTGTCGCCGCCGTCGGTACCGAGCAATCTTGCGCCGCGCACCGTCCGCCTTCTGGGCAGCAAGCAGAATTTTTCCTGGCGGCCGGAGCAGGGGACGCTGCTTGATGCGGCCAGTGCGGCGGGCGTCGCGCTGCCGAGCGGCTGCCGTGTCGGGCAATGCGAAAGCTGCGCGGTTCAGGTCGTCGATGGGGAGTTCACCCATCTTGGCGCTGTCGATGGCAGCGAGGGACAGTGCCTCGCCTGCCAGGCCGTGCCGCTGACCGATCTGACGCTCGCGCTTTGATGACCAAACACGATTGAAGGCTGTAACCGCATTACCGGAAGGGGATCAGATTGATGACGAATGCAACGCACGATCAAACCGTGAGCTTGCGAAAACCTGTCGCGGACAACATCATAGCGCGATTTTCGCAAGCCCTGGTGGCGTTTGCGGAGCGCTGGTTTCCGGATGCCTACGTTTTCGTCCTGATCGCGGTGATTGCGGTCGCGATCGGCGCGATCCTGCATGGCGGTTCGCCGCTCGCCGTCAGCCGCGCGTTTGGTGACGGGTTCTGGAACCTGATTCCCTTCACGATGCAGATGGCGCTGGTCGCGATCGGCGGCTATGTCGTGGCGATGTCGCCGCCGGTGGCGGCGGTGCTGGCACGGCTCGCCAGCGTGCCGAAGACCGGGCGCGGCGCCGTGGTCTTCGTCGGCGTGCTCAGCATCTTCCTGTCGCTGCTGAACTGGGGCCTGAGCCTGATCTTCTCGGGTCTTCTGCTGCGCGAGATCGCACGGCGCACCGACATCAGGCTCGACTACCGGGCGGCCGGCGCCGCCGGCTATCTCGGGCTCGGCTGCGGCTTCACCCTCGGTATCACCTCCTCGGCCGCGCAGCTGCAGGCCAATGCCGGCAGCATTCCGGCGTCGCTCCTGCCGATCACCGGCGTGATCGGCTTCTCGGAAACCATCCTGACCTGGCAGAACATGATCACCGTCGCGATGGTGACCGTGGTCTCTGCTGCGATCTGCTATTTCACGACGCCGGCGCCCGAGCAGGCCAGGACGGCAGAAGACCTCGGCGTTGCGCTCGGCAATGATCGCATCGAGGCCAGGAAGCCGGCGCGTCCGGGCGACTGGCTCGAGTTCAGCCCGCTGCTGACGATCCTGATCGCCGTGCTTGCCGCCGGCTGGTTGTGGCAGACATTCCAGTCGGGCAATCCGTTGATCACGCTGTCGGGCCTCAACACCTATAATTTCGTCTTCCTCATCCTCGGCATCGTGCTGCACTGGCGACCGCGCAGCCTCATCGAGTCGTTCTCGAAGGCGATGCCGAGTGTCTCCGGCGTGCTGTTGCAGTTTCCGTTCTACGCCGGCATTGCGCAGATTTTGACCAAGGTCCCGAACAGCAGCGGCACGACGCTGTCGGACACGATCGCACACTGGTTCGTCGGTGCCTCCAGCAATTCCACCGTGTTTTCGTTCCTGGTCGGAATCTATTCGGCGCTGCTCGGCTTCTTCGTGCCATCGGCCGGCGGAAAGTGGATCATCGAGGCGCCCTACATCATGAAGGCGGCCAACGACATCGGCGCGCATCTCGGCTGGACGGTGATGGTCTACAACATCGCCGAGACGCTGCCGAACTTCATCAACCCGTTCTGGATGCTGCCGCTGCTCGGCATCCTCGGCCTGAAGTCGAAGGATCTGATCGGCTACACCTCGGTGCAGTTCTTCATCCATTTCCCGATCGTGATGCTGTTGGCGGCGATCCTGATGGCGACCTTCACCTATCACCCGCCGATCCTGCCCTGAGCGACCTTGGCCAGGCACCGGGATGCACGGTGTCCGGCCAATTCAGCGCTCCACGACCGTCACCACCAAAACTGTGCTGTTTTTCCGCTGGCCGCGAATGAGGCGTCGCGCCGGGCTCTTATCTTTGGTCAGCCATTTCATTGACCGCCGCGCGGTTCGGCCGGATATTGCTGCGCGATACCCCGCGTTGTTCAAGGCCACCGCAATGAGACACGACCACCGCAGCTTGATGTGCGACATGCGAAACCGCATGCAGCATCGCTGCGTCTCGGCGGCGACCGGCGTCTGTTGTTGATCGCTCCAACAAGTCAAGCACCCGACAATCAGACAGGAGCGCCGTCGTCCGGCGATCGAACACGCATGTCCCAAGCCCAAATGTCTCAAGCCTATGTCATCGAAGTATCGGATCGGACCGCTGGTATCGTCGTCAGCGACAAAAGCGGCTTCTGCTTCTTCTCCTCGGATCGCGCCTTTGACGGCCTCGACGGTGGCTATTTCGGCTCCGCGCGCGCCGCGGAGCGCGCGGTGAGGGCGCATTTGCAGCGGCACCGCGAGGTCCGGGGCCGTGCGACGCGCGGTTGAGGCCGTTTCTCAGGAGGCCGCGGCGAGCGGCGGCGAGACCACCTGTGGTGCCTCGGGCACCTGCATGGCAGTCGTTGCCAGCTGGAAGCGGATGCCGTGCAACGAGCAGGTCAGCGGGATGCCGCGAAAGTCGTCGTGGAAGGCACGGATCCGGCGCGCCAGCTCGCCGGCGCTGATGTCGGTGGGGAGCTCGCACATCTCGCGGTACATCCACCGCGTGCTCTTGATTCCGCACCAGGCGATCTCCAATTCCGCCAACGGCGTGGGATCGCAGGCGAGATCGCGTGACATCCGCCAGAACAGATGGGCAAGCCGCACATAGGCGATCTGTTCGAGACCGCGCACGCTGATCTTGTCGGGAATGATGAAGGACTCGACCCCGACGATCGGGCCGGAATCGACGCGCGCGGCCATCACATGGGCCGTCGCGCCGAAGGTGCGGGCACCGTCATAGAGCGCGAAATGCGCCGGCGCCCAGCCGGGATATTGCGGCGGGCCGGGATGGAAATTGTAGGCGCAGTGGCCGAGCGCCGCCAGAATGTGCTCCGGCACGATGACGCTGGTGGTGAAGGCCAACAGCCGGGCCTCGCGCAAGACCTCCGGCTCGATCGCGGCGAGCTCGTCGGCCGTTACCGCGCAGCTGAACGACAGCGCCGGATTGTGCGCCTTCAATAGTTCGGTGAGCGCGAATTGCTGGTTGGCGGCACCGGTAAGAAGGATGATTGTCTTCATGATGTCGATGTCCTTCCCTTGCTCTGTCTTTCCGGCGTTCATCAGCCGTGCTGCCCGGCCATCACGACGACGCTGCCGGCATCGCGGGACTGGCCCACGGTGCGGAACAGATCGGCCGGCAGCGCCTGCCACGGCGCGATCTCGATGATGCGGTTGTTCGCGCTTTTCGCGGCCGATTTCGCCGCGCGGATATCGTCCTGCCAGGGGCAGAGTGCGAGCTCGAGCCGGCCGAACCCGCCGCAATCGGCTGCGAACGCGCCGGTGACCGCCTCGATGCTGGCAGCCATTTCGCGCGCGTCGCTGGCCGCGATATCGCGCATGATCACGGTGATCGCATCATTCGAGGCCGCCTGCGACCGGATCACGATCATGGCGTCACGGCCGCCGCTGCGGCTGGCGCGCCGCGCGGCCCGCATCGCGACGCCGAATTCGGCATCCGGTCCAAGATCGCTGCTGTCGGTGGGCAGGTCGTGAACGACCGTGGTGTGGCGGGGCGTGCCGGCGTCTTCGGCCGGAGCGTGGTATGAGCGCGGCAGCCAGACGGTGTCGAGCGCCATCTGTGACGATGTCAGGCTCCAGGCCTGGTCGAGCAGATAGCCTTCCCAGACCGCGGGATAGGCGCTCGCGATGTGATGCCAGTTGCGCAGCACCGCTTCGGCGGCGGGCGAACGGGCGAGATAGAGGGTGCGCGCCGACATTTCCCACCGGTTCCATTTGTGAAGCGCGATGTCGCATGCGATGGACGACGGCAGCATTGGCGGCTCGCTGAGGACTGCGTCGGCCTCGATGAACAGCAGCGGCTCACGATGCTGCTCCCACATCCGCAGCAAGAAGGCGGATTTCTCTGCTGCGCGCATGTGCTCGCCGTCTGCGGTGTCGATCGGTGCGATATCGCAGGGGATCCGAAATTCGGCCAGCTTGTCGCGGAGAGCGCGGGCATGGTCGTCGCCGCAAGCGCGGGGATAGCAGGAGACCACGCGCAGCGATGCCTCGGACCTTGAGCCTTGCTCGGGCGCGATCGGGCGCCAATTGAGGCCGCCCCACCACATCTCGTGCGGGCCATCGAAGCTCGGCCCGATCGTGCCGAAGTCGGTCAGCTTGGACTTCAGGAAATCGAACGCCGGGTTCTCGCCGAACGGGACGACGACCGCGCAGTCGGCGCGAAGCGAGCGGCAAAGCATCTCGGCGGCGGGGCCGCTCGGCGGCTCGACGAGGATGATGACGCCATGGTCCCTCGCCGGCACTGAGCCGGCCTGATGGACGACCGCGGGTCCGAGCCGCTCCGACAGCCAGGCGAGCCGCCGGCGCTGCGCCGCGCTCATCCGGATGCCGTTCGCCGCCAGCAATTGGTCGAAGTTCGTCTGCAAGCCGTCCGCTTGCGCCGTGTCAGCCGACATCATGCCCGCACTACCCCTCGTTAACCTTCTACGTGCGGGGCGGCCGGATCAGGCGGACAAATCAGCTGTTGTTGTTCGTTGTCGGCATGCCTCTGGCGCTGCGCCAGGTCAGTGTGGCCGAAGCGGCGCCGTTGCCGTCGCGGTCCGCGACCGCAAGGATGCGGTCATGGTCGAGGGCGGTCAGTGCGACCGTGTAGATGGCGACGTCGTCTTCGAAGCCGTCGACGGGGATGAGCAGCATGCCGTCGTCACTGGTGGCGCGGAAGTGACGGCCGCGCCGTTTGAGGCCGACATCGATGAGCCGTCCCTCGGCGATCGCTGTCACGTTCGAACCCTCGGCGGCTTTCGCGGCGCTCTCGCCATATTGGACCGTGATGCCGTGGAGCATCCCGTCGCGGGTGAGCTTGGCCAGCGGCAATGCGATGGTCGCGATTGCCATCCGGCGCGACAGCGGGATCCGCAGGCGAAGATCGCCGAGCCCGGTGTGATAGACGCTGATCGCCTCCAGCGACGCCTGGCCGTTCCGCTCGAACAGACCGACCTGCAGCGTCCCGCACAGCGCTTCGCCGAACACGCTAGCGGGCAGGCGATTGGCGCCGAACAGCGTGTAGAGATAGGCATGCGACGGCGACAGGGCGGCAAAGCTGCCCGCCAGCCACATCGGGGGCGCCGGAGCCGTGCAGGCGGTCATGAGGCCGCGGGCGATGATGCTATCATTGACGAAGTCGGCATCGAGCAATGGCGCCAGCGCCGGGGTGCCGAGATTGACGTCATGCTTGATGCCGCCGAGCAGCGCGAGCTCATCATCGTCCGGCAGCAGCAGGAGGCGGCCGAGCACGGCGGCCGTCCAGCGCGCCGCGACCGCGGGGGCGGCATCGGGCTGCAATCCGTAGCGTGGTGCCAGCTCGCGGGCGCGCGAAACATAGGCCAGCGTTCCGGATTGCACCTCGGTCGCCAGCGCCAGTTGGGCGGCCGGGCGCTGATCACCCTCGCGCAATACCTCACCGTCGCGATAATCCCGCGCCGATCCTTCCGTGGAACAGCACAGCTGCTCCAGCAATGCGACGTTGCGGATCAGCATGCGCTTGACGTGCGGCGTGACGACGCGATCAGAGACCAGGCCCTCCGCGGTGTCGTCATCGGAGATGCCGTCGAAGGCATCGTCAAGCGTCAGCAGATAGGCGCCGTGCAGGCGGATGCGGATGCCCTCGCGATCGAAAATTCGCCGCAACGACTTCTGCACGCTTGCGGAATAGCCGAGGTCGACCAGGATCAGATCGGTGCAGCCGTCGAAATCCCGGATATGCGCGCGAAGATAGGTCAGCAAACGGGTCCGGACACCGGCAGCGATATCGGTGATCTCGCGCGGGTCCATCAGATCGGGCAGGGCGTCGGCGAGTTCGCGGCCGCTGGCAATGCCGTCGGGATACTGCGCGAAGAACTTCATCACGGCGGGCGGCTGCACCTTGACGATGTCGATAAAGGTCGCCGCGTCGATCTTGACGACCCGGCTCAGCAGCTCACAGAGTGGTTCGAGCGTATCGGCAGACCCGACCAGGCTGACGCGACGATTGATCTCGATATAGGCGCCGGTCTCGCCGTGGTTTGCCTGCCAGACGCGATGCGGCAGCAGGCCGTCGCGGCCGAGGAAGCAGACCGCAACGCGCGCGCCCTCGCGAGCAAGCGCGCTGCGCCGCGCGGCAATGAATGCGTCGAACGCCGCCATCACGGGGCCGAGCACGGTCACGCCGAGGTTGAAGGCGGGAGAATGCTCCGCGCTCTTCGCCGTCACCGCGCGCCGCAGCGTGCGGGCGCCGCAATCGAGCCGCGACGGCTGATCGGGACACAGCAATTCGAAGATCGATGCTTCGCGTTGAAACTTGGAAGCCAGCGCCGCGCCGGCCTGCGGGTAGTAGCGCGGACGGATGCCGTGACGGCGCGCGCCGTTGACATCCGCGGTGTGGTTGTCGCCGACATGGAACGAGCTTGCCGCGTCGATGCCTTGCTCGGCGAGATAGGCTTCAAACAGTGCCTCGCTCTTGCTGCTGCCGTGATCGCAGGACGCATAGAGGAAATCCCAGCTCAGCCCGGGACTGCAGCAACGCAGCAGCTGCGCGAGTTGGTCTGTGCTCCAGTAGGTGTCGGAAATGAAACCGACGCGAAAACCGCCGCGCTTCATGTCCAGATATTGCTCGAGCATTTCGGGATTGGCGCGGCACAGCTCGAGCTCGGTCTCGAACTCGATCTGCGCAAGATCCTGCAACGCATCGCGGGTCAGGCCGAACAGCCTGAACGGAAAGTATTTGTAGATGTCGGCGATGCGCACTTCAGTTGAGCCGCACCGCTCCTGCGATACTTTGCGCGCCCGCGCCTCCGCCTGGATTCGATGCTGAACGAAACTGACGGACATGTTCGGAAATTTTTCAGCAATGCAGGAACGCTGAAAAACCCCTTCAAATACGCCATCCGCCGTCGTGCAGGCGCGCAACAGAAATGTATCGAAAACATCGAATGAACATGCAGAAACATTCTGCGCTCGACGCGTCGCGTCGACCGTCATGATTGTCATGCGCAACATTCCCGCCAGTCCTCATGCGTTGAACGCGCGCGTGAGACAAATCAGGCGCGACAGTTCAAAAAAGTTGATGCGGGATTCGAAAACGCGCGCTTCGCGACTGACAGATTCAAAAAATCCGATAACGTCGAAACAGTGATTCGGAAAAAATTGCCTAGTCGCAATCGTCGAATGCAAGATGGCGACCAACGGCGATGAATCGCTCGCATGCTCCGCGCATGCATGGGTTCGCGTGGCGTTAGTTGGTGTGACAACAGCGTTTTCCGACGCGACGATCTCTTCCGCGGAAATGCGAGGCGATGCTGAACGACTGCTCCAAACTCCGTCGCATTTTTCCCTGCGCCAAAGCGCAGCGGCAGCTTTTGCCGGGCGGTCGGCAAAAACATCCGGCTAAGCATTTGAAAAATAACAAAAAAAGTTCGCCTGGTTTGCTGACGCTCTCCGTTCAACGCTCAGAAGCCGCATGGAATGTGTGCCAGCGGCGTTGGTTGGAGAGCGGCGGATGAGTTACGCGCTTGATATGAGGGCACCGGCCGAAGTGGAGGCCACGCCGGCCGCGGTTGCACCTGCCGAAGCGGCTGCTCCGTGGAGCAACGTTCGGACCGTTGCCGATGCGGGTCCGCTCGACACCGTCGAGATCCACGACGAAGACAAGGAATTGCTCGACCGTCTCGCCGCCGGCGACGAGACGGCGTTCCGTGCTCTGGTCGAACGTCACGTCGATCGCGCCTACGCGATCGCGCTGCGCATCGTCGGCAACGCCGCCGACGCCGAGGACGTGGTGCAGGACACGATGCTGAAGGTGTGGACGCATCGCGGCCGCTGGCAGCATGGCCGCGCCAAGTTCTCGACCTGGCTCTATCGTGTCGTCAGCAACCGCTGCATCGATCTGCGCCGCAAGCCGCGCACCGAGAATGTCGATGTCGTGCCCGAGGTCGCCGACACCCAGCTCGATGCCTCCGCCGTGATCGAGCGCAACGAGATCGGCAATCTGCTGGAGGTCGCGATGCAGCGGCTGCCCGAGCAGCAGCGCGTCGCGGTGATCCTCTCCTATCACGAGAACATGAGCAACGGCGAGATCGCCGAGGTCATGGATACGACCGTGGCCGCGGTGGAGTCGCTGTTGAAGCGAGGACGGCAGCAGCTGCGCGAGATGCTGAAGCGGCACGAGCGCGACCTGCGCGGCGCGTTTACCGACTGCTAACCATAAATTCCGGCTTCTGAAGATTTTGCGCCTGACCACCGGCGGCCGACCCGTTTGATCGGGCGGACGGGGGCTGGATCCGCGTCACCTCTCATTTTTCACGATGCGGCATGCCATGCCCATCAGCACAGGAGCTACTCATGCCGGCAATCTCCACCAACACCGCCGCGAACTCCGCGGTCCGTTACCTCAACATCAACTCGCAGCAGGAAACCAGCGCGCTGTCGAAGCTGTCGAGCGGCTCGCGCATCACCTCGGCTTCCGACGACGCGGCCGGTCTTGCGATCTCGACCCGCATCTCCTCCGACATCACGACGCTGCAGCAGGCCGCCACCAACGCGGCGCAGGCGACCTCGATCCTGCAGACCGCCGACGGCGGCGCCTCCAACATCTCGGACATCCTGGCCCGCATGAAGTCGCTGGCTTCCGAGTCCGCCTCGGGCACCGTGGCCGATTCCAGCCGCGCCTACATCAACTCGGAATTCACGCAGCTCAAGGGCGAAATCGACTCGATCGCCAGCGGAACCCGCTACAGCAGCCAGAGCTTGCTCGACGGTTCGAGCGTGTTCTCCTCGGGCGTCTCGGTGCTGGTCGGTTCGACCTCGGCCGACACCATCACGATCACGCTGACGAGCCTCACGGCCTCGTCGCTGTCCGTGACGTCGCTCGATGTGTCCAGTCTGTCGAGCGCCACCAGCGCGATGACGGCTCTCGACACCGCGATCGACAAGGTTTCGTCCGCACGCGCCGAGATCGGTGCTCAGGAATCCCGCTTCAACTTCAGCGCTGACTCGATCTCGACCCAGACCCAGAACCTGCAGTCGGCGAACTCGGCGATCAAGGACGTCGATATCGCTTCCGAGCAGGCGACGCTGTCCTCGGCCGAGGTGAAGACCCAGGCCGCGGTCTCGGCTGAAACCGCGGCGAACCAGATGCCGCAGTACCTGCTGAAGCTGCTCGGCTAATTCGAAAGACCGATCGGGCCGGCATGATGCCGGCCCGATTCTTATCGCGGCGGAAGTGTCGACATGACGGTTAGCAGCGCCACCTCGAGCACATCAGGCACGACGTCGACCAGTTCCGCCAGCACGGTGACAACGACCGGCACGACCAATTCGACCAGCATCGATTGGGATGCCCTGATCGAGGCCGAGGTCAACGCCAAGCTCGCAGCGGCGACCTCGATCACCACGACGATCACCGGGAACCAGGCCAAGATCACGGCCTATCAATCGCTGCAGACCGAGCTGTCGACGCTGGCGACCGGGTTGTCGTCGCTCAGCACGTCGATCATTAATTCGATTGCCACCAACGCGTTCGCTACCCGGGCGGCGACGATCTCGTCCACCGGTGACGTCAGCGCCTCGTCGGCGCTCAACATGAGCGTCAACAGCGGGTCGGCGACCGGCGATCACACGCTTCAGATCACTCAGCTCGCGACCGCGCAGAAGGTGATCGGCTCCTCGCGGTCGAGCAGCTCGACGGCGCTGGGTCTCTCCGGCACTTTCTCGCTCGGCCTGTCCGGCGGCACCGGCACGGCGATCTCGATCACCAGCGGCATGTCGATGCAGGATATCGTCGACACCATCAACGCCCAGACCTCGACCACCAATGTCCAGGCCTCCATCGTCCAGGTGTCGAGCGGGTCCTACGAGATGGTGCTGACGGGGACACAGGACGCCGCTGACATCGCCTATTCGTCGACGTCGGGCGATGACATCCTGAACAAGCTCGGCGTCACCGACACGTCCGGGGCGTTCACCGACGTGCTGCAGAAGTCGCAGTCCGCGGAGTTCACCCTCGACGGCATCGCGCTCACGCGTAACACCAACGACATTTCCGACGTCTTGTCCGGCGTCACGTTCAACCTGCTGCAGCCGACGCCGAGCGGCACCAGCCTCAACATCAGCATCGAGACCGACACCAGCCAGATCACGTCAGCGCTGCAGACCTTCGTCACCAACTACAACGCATTGCGCGACCAGGTGATTGCGCAGTCGGCGCAGAATTCCGACGGCACGGCCGCGTCGAGCGCGGTGCTGTTCGGCGACAGCACGATGCGCGATCTCATGACCCAGCTGCAGCAGGTGCTCAGCGGGACGGTCGGCGGCATGACGATGGCCGATCTCGGCCTGTCCTTCAATGAAAACAACGAGCTCCAGCTCGATACCGGAACGCTGTCGACGGTGCTGACGCAAAATCTCGCCGGCGTCACCCAGCTGCTGTCGGCGCAGACCGCCACTTCGTCCAGCCAGCTCAGTGTGGTCAATACCGGCACATCGCCGCAATCCTTCACGCTCGACCTCACGGTGGACTCCACCGGTACGCTGACCGGAGCCTCGGTCGGCGGCGACAGCTCCGGCTTTTCGGTGGTCGGCAACACCATCATCGGCAATTCAGGAACGATCTACGCCGGTATGGCCTTCACCTATACGGGCTCGACCTCGCAGTCGATCACGGTGACATCGTCGTCCGGTTTGGCGACGCAGCTCTACCAGCTCGCGCACACCAGTTCCGGAACCAGCGGTCAACTCCAGACCATGATCACCAACTTGCAGTCGCGCGACACCGACCTGCAGTCCCAGGTCAGCGACATTCAGAGCAATGCGGCGACGTTCAAGGCTCAGCTGCAGGTTCAATACGCCAATTACCAGGCGGCCATCGAAAGCGCGAACAACACGCTGGGCTACCTGAAAGCACTCCTAGACGCATCATCGAGTAACTAATGACCCAGAACGCGACCGCCTACCACGCCAACAATGCCTATCGATCCGCCGCGGTGGCGGTGCCGCCGCTGAAGGCGGTGGTGATGCTGTGCGACGGCGCGATCACGCTGTTGCAGAAGGCGCTGGAAGCGCACGAGGCGAAGCGCTTCGAGGAAGGGCACATCTATCTGACGCGGGCGACCGCGATCCTGCGCGGGCTGAGCCACAATCTCGATTTCACCCGTGGCGGCGCGATGGCCGATCGTCTCTACCGCACCTATAGCGCCCTGATCATGGCGTGCCTGCGCTCCTATGGCCGGCCGCAGGCCAGGGAGAATTTCCGGCGCATCATCGCGAGCCTGGCGGAACTGCGCGACGCCTGGAAGTTCGTCGAGGCGACCGCCGGCAAGGCCGCCAAGGCCAGGGCACTCGACAAGACGCTCGAATCAGCCGCCGGCCGCTGAGCTTGGAGAGGGCCGCGAATCACCCGACGAGGGCGCTTAGCCGGCGCAGCAAAGGGCCTGAGCGGGCGCCCTGGTTGGGGAAAATAGCCGCCCGGCGAGCGCCATGCTGGACCTGATGCGGCAGCGGCGGAAATTGATTTCCGCCGTCCTGCGAATGCTTTATGACAGCCTTGGCGACGAGGCTGGATCTGCGCGCGCGATGGACGTTGCGACATTCGAAGACCTGATCGACCGGCTGGGGGAGGATCTGTCCCGCTGGCCCGACGATCAACGTCTTGCCGCCGTCCAGCTCCTGGCATCTTCGGCCGAGGCGCGGACGCTCTACGAGGAGGCGAGTGCGGTACGCCGCGCGCTCGCGGCGCCGCCGGTTCGCGCACCAAAGGGTCTTGCCGACAGCATCGTGACCGCGGCGGCGAAATTGCCCCAGAAGCCCGCTTCGGGGCCAGCCCCGGCTGACGATCAGCCGAACGATGCACAAGCACCGGGCCGATCCGCACAGCAAGGCAAGGTGCTGCCGGCGCTGCTGCTGGCCCTCTGCCTGCTGCCCGCATTGACGCCGCCGGCGTTGATGCTCGGCGAGCCGGATCTGCCGATCAGCCTCTCGCTCTAAGACGTTCCGCATTGCCATTGCAGCTGTCCGCGTGCCTTCGCGGCGAGATGCTTGCGCACGCCTGCGAGCCATGAGCCCGCAACGGACACGGCAAATTCTGCCGATTCATCAAGTGATTCCGGGCGGATGAATCCGCGCCTGAAATCGGCGCGTCATCCGTTTTATCTGCGAACGACATCACGACCCCAATGTTCCACCGCGTTCCGTCGCGCATCCCGCGGCGAAGAGAGCCTTGTCATGACCGTTTCCTCGGCAACCTCTGCTGCAACTTCCACCACGTCGAGCTCGTCGTCGAGTGCGTCGATGGGGATGAGCTCGACCGATTTCCTCAACCTTCTCGTCAGCGAGCTGCAAAACCAGGATCCGCTGAACGCCACCAGCACGACCGACTTCATCAACCAGCTCACCTCCTACGCCAACTTCACCGAGCAGCAGTCGACCAACGCCAGCATGACATCGCTGGCGAGCTCGTTCTCGAGCCTCGTGACGCTCAACTCGGTCAACTATATCGGCCACACCGTCGAGGCGAAGACGAACACGGCGGAACTGACCAACGGCTCGGCGACCTTCGGCTACTCGCTCACATCGGCCGCGTCCAACGTCGCGATCACGATCCAGGACTCCTCGGGCAACACGGTGTGGAGCGGCAAGGGAACCGGAACCGCCGGCTCCAACACCTTCACCTGGAACGGCCAGACCTCCGACGGGACCCAGCTCAAGGACGGCGGCCAGTATACGATTCAGGTGACCGCGACCGACTCCGCCGGAAACTCGCTGCTCAGCTACACCACGATGACGGGAACGGTGACCGGCATCGATGCCTCCGGCTCGACGCCGTCGCTGCTCGTGAACGGCGTCCCCGTCAGCGCCGCCAACATCATCGGCGTCACGTCCTGATTGCTTCCGGAGTCATATCATGAGTCTCACTGGTGCTCTTTCCTCGGCGATCTCGGCGCTCAATGCGCAGAGCCAGTCGTTGGCAATGATCTCCGACAACATTTCCAACGCCGATACCACGGGCTACAAGACCACGTCGGCGATGTTCCAGGATCTGGTGACCGCGTCGAACAGCGCCACCTCATATACGTCCGGCGGCGTCACGGTGTCCGGCCGCGCCAACATCACCCAGCAGGGCTTGCTGTCCGCGACCACCAACGCCACCGACGTCGCGATCCAGGGCAGCGGCTTCTTCGTCACCACCAACGCGACGTCCGGCGGCACCACCTCCTATACGCGCAACGGTGCGTTCACCACCGACAATCTGGGCTACCTCGTCAACAACGGCAATTACCTCGAGGGCTGGCGCACCGACGCTGACGGCAACATCATCGGCAATGCCTCCGCCGCGAGCCTTGGTCCGATCAATACGCAGGTGGCTTCCACCAGCGGCAGCGCCACCACCAAGACCACGGTCGCGGCGAACCTGCCGGCCGATGCCGCGGTCGGTGCGACCTTCAATAGCTCGATGACGGTCTACGATTCGCTTGGCACGGCAAGCACGATCCAGATCGATTGGAAGAAGACCGCCGACAACAGCTGGCAGGCCAGTTTCGAGACGCCAAAGCTCGCCTCGGACTCCACGACAGACAGCGCCAACGCGATCACCGATACGGTGGATATCACCTTCAACAGCGACGGCTCGCTCGCCTCGACCAGCCCGAGCCCTCCCGTCATATCGGTGACGGGTTGGAAGGATGGGGCGGCCGACAGTTCTGCCGCCAATGGCACGGCCATCACGCTCAATCTCGGCACGGCTGGCAAAACCGACGGCCTCACGCAGTATTCGTCAGGCGAGACCACGCCGGCCGTCGACCTTACGAGCATCACGTCGGACGGTCTGCCCTATGGCAAGCTGAGCAGCATTTCGATCGGCAAGGGAGGCGTGGTCGACGCCACCTACTCCAACGGGCAGACGATCGCGATCTACAAGATTGCGGTCGCGACCTTCAGCGATCCCAACGGATTGAGCGCGGCCAGCGACGGCATGTACTCCGCGACGGCAGCTTCCGGCAACGCCACGCTGCAGACCTCGGGCACCAACGGCGCCGGCACGATCTACGGCAGCGAGCTGGAGTCGAGCACCACCGATACCAGCGGCCAGTTCTCCAACATGATCTCGGCGCAGCAGGCCTATTCGGCGGCCTCGCAGGTGATCACCACAGTCGACAAGATGTTCGATACGCTGATCTCGGCGGTGTCGCGATGATGACCGACAAGCGGAATGACCGCTTGCTGGTCAGGCTTCAGCGGCTGAAGGCGAAGGCCGCTGCGGTTCGGCCGGACGACCGGGCGCAGCTCCGTGCGTTGCTCGACGATGTGGGAACGTTGCGGGACCAGCTGATGCGCGAATGCGCTCGGCTCGACCATGAACTCAACCGGGCCACGGTCCGGGTAACGGCGATCACCGCGTACGGGCGCAGCGCACAATCAGTTCGCGCCCTGCGTCGCGGACACTAGCTTGAACGGGAGCGATGACATGACACCGGAACGCAACATCAAGATCAATCCCGCGGGCAATGACGAGCGCGCCAGGTCGTTGATCGCGCTGATCGACAATCTGATCGCGATCGTGAACGAGGAGAATGTCGAGCTCGCCAAGGGGCTGCCGGCCTCGCGGCTGAAGCAGGTCGACGAGAAGCACCGCCTCGCCACCCTGTTCGAGCAGTGTGTGGCGGAGGCGGTCGGCAAGACCGCAAACCTCAACGTCCAGGATCGTGTGCTGCGGGAGCAGCTGATGGATCGGATCCTGAAGCTTCGGATGGCGATGGACGAGAACGTGATGCGGTTGCGGGCGGCGATCGATGCGAGCAACCGCAGGATCGAGGCGATCATGCAGGCAATCCGCGAGCAGATCGCCAACGTATCGCCCTATGGTGCCGGCGGCCGTCGCGTCACGCCCGCGATGTCCTATGGCACCAACGTGCGGGCGTGATCGGGCCGGCGCCGGAGGGAGGTTGTCGTGTCGTCGCTCGATATTGCACGGAGCATCGCATTCAGCGGGCTGTCAGCCACGCAGGTGCAGATCAGCGTAGCCTCGGCCAACATCTCCAATGCCGACACCAAGGGCTATACCGCGAAGACCGCCAACCAGAGCAGCAGCGTCACCTCTGGTGTCGGGACCGGCGTCACGATCACGGGGATCAGCAGCGCGGTCGACAAGCTGCTGCTGAAGTCGCTGGTCGGAGCCGATTCCGATCTCGGCGCCGCCGACACCAACAACAACTATCTGACCGAGCTCCAGCAGCTCTATGGCAGCACCTCGAGCAGCGACAGCTCCACGACAGGCACCTCGCTGGCGAATACGATCGCGGCATTCGAGTCGGCGCTGTCGTCGTTGGCGAGCACGCCGAGCAGCGCGTCGCTGCAGTCGAACGCCGGCAGCGCGCTTGCGGCCGTGACGACGCAGCTGCAGCAGACCTCGAGCGGCATCCAGAAGCTGCGCTCCAATGCCGACCAGGACATCGCCTCGTCGGTCAGCGACATCAATTCCGATCTGCAGCAGATCTCCGACCTCAACAAGCAGATCAAGCAGGAAGCGGCCGCCGGCCAGTCGACCGCCGATCTGGAGGACCAGCGCAACAGCGCGCTGCAGGATCTCGCGTCGATGATGAATGTGAGCTATTTTACCACGTCGAGCGGCGATCTGCAGGTCTATACCGGATCGGGGCAGGCGCTGGTCGATAGCACGGCGCATCCGCTGAGCTATACGGCGCTGCCCAGCGTCACGGCGTCCACGACATATAGCGCGGGATCGTTGAGCGGTTTCAGCGGCATCACCGTCAATGGGGTCGACGTCACCTCGCAGATCTCCTCGGGCAAGGTCAGCGCGCTGATTACCTTGCGTGACCAGACGCTGCCGGCGGCGCAGTCGCAGCTCGACGAGCTGGCCCGGCAGCTGACCGCGACCGTCAACGCGGTATCGAACCAGGGCACGTCGGTGCCGCCGCCGGCGAGCCTGACCGGGACCGGCACCGTGAGCAGCACGACGCCGCTGTCGGCGACCGGCACGGTGCGCATCGCGGTTGCGGACAAGAGCGGCAATCTGGTGTCCTACCAGGACCTCGATCTGTCGTCCTACGCAACGGTCGGTGATCTCGCCACCGCGATCAACGGTATCTCGGGGCTGTCAGCTTCGGTCGATGCCAACGGACACTTGTCGATCTCGACGACCACATCCGGCAACGGCGTTGCGATCAACGAGATGACGAGCTCCGTCGGCAGTTCGGGCGAGGGCTTTTCGGATTACTTCGGGTTCAACGACCTGATCACCGGGACCGGCGCGTCCGACATCGCCGTTCGCAGCGACATCCTCAACGGCACGGCGGCGCTGCCGACGGCGACGCTCGATGCGTCGTCCACGATGACGGCCGGAAACTCGGTGCTGTCACCGGGCTCGGCGACGGTGGTGAACGCGCTCTCGAGCGCGCTGACGGGGTCGACCAATTTCGGCATGGCCGGCGGCCTCGGGGCGACCACCGGCTCTTTCACGGACTACGCGGCCGCCATCGTCGCCAACGTCGCCGGCAAGGCGACCCAGGCGTCGGCGGCCTACACCGCCAAGCAAACCGCGCAGTCGACATATGCGAATTCGCTGTCGTCGCAGTCCGGCGTCAACATTGACGAGGAATCCGCAAATCTGAGTGCGTTGCAGAACAAATACGCCGCCGCGTCCCAGATCATTACGGCCATCAACGCCATGTTCTCGGCGCTGATGACTGCGATGAGCGCCAGCTGAGCCCGAGGCCGTCGTCATGATGATGCGTGTTGCCACCTTTGCTCAGTCGGACCAGATGATATCAAACGCGCTGCGGGTGCAGGCGGTCATGGCCAACGAGCAGGTGCAGGAGTCCTCCGGGCTGCAATCCGAGGATTTCGGCGGCTATGGTTCCGGCGCCGGGCGCGTCATCAATTTGCAGGTGTCGGTGACGCGCGCGCAGTCCTATATCGATGCCGGCCAACTGGCCGGTAACAAGGTGCAGGTGATGTATTCGGCGGTCGGTTCGGTGACCGACATCATCACGCAGCTGCGGACCCAGCTCAGCGCGGCCACCACCGGCAGCGGCACGGCGACGGCATCGGTGATCAACTATGCCCAGCAGGCCATGGCGCAGATGCAGGGGCTGCTCAACACCCAGTATGACGGCGAATATGTCTTCAGCGGCGCCCGCACCGACACCGCGCCGGCGGATTTGTCGAGCTTCGACACCGGCACCGGATCGCTGACGACATCAGACGCCAGCTATTACAAGGGCGACAGCGAGATCGCGTCCGTACGCGTGTCGGACAGCCAGTCGATTTCCTACGGCGTCACCGCCGACAATCCGGCGTTCGAGCAGGTCATGCGGCTCTTGAAATTCGTCGGCAACAGCACGACGCTGTCGTCGAGCGACATCACGCAGGCGCTCGACCTCGCGAGCAATGCGCTGGATGCCACATCCACCGTGCAGGCAAAGTTGTCGGCCGCGGCGTCGCAGATCGAGACCGCCAGCACAAACCAGAGTGACTATCAGAATTTTGCGAAGACGCTGTCGACGGACCTCACCAGCGTCGATGTCGCGGCCGTGACGGCACAGCTTTCGACCTATCAGGCGCAGCTGACGGCGTCCTATTCGGCGATCTCCAAGATCCAGAGCATGAATCTGGCGAGCTATTTGCGATAGCTATCGCCGGCATCACCGGTTCAGGATCTTCAGCCAGACATCGCCGAGGATGATCGGCTCACGCGGCGGAAGCCAGGTGAGGCCGGCGGCCTTGCCGAGCTCCGCGATGGTGCCCTTGGCCTGCAGATCGGCGAGGACCTTGTTGACGGCTTCCAGCAGCGCCTTGTCGGTTTCGAGCGCAACGTAACCGCGGTTGGCGCCGATCGGATAATAGTAGCCCGAGGCCGTGATCCTGGTGTCCGGATGTTCAGCGCGGTAGGCGTCGAAGCGGCGCAGGTCGAGCAGCGTGGCGTCGAATTCGCCGCGTTCCAGTTCTCCGAGCAGGTCGCTGCGCCCCGGAACGAGGTGCGTGATGTCGTCGATCAGCTTACCCTTGTCAAAGGTCATCAGGATGGCGTCGCCCAGCGTGCCGCTTTCGATCGTCAGGCGAAGGCCGGCGAGATCGCCGATGCCGGTGATCTTGCGCTCCTTGAGCTTGTCCTTGGCCTTGGGACCGAGGACGATGGTCATCGGCGAATAGATGTAGGGCTGGCTTGGCGCCAGCACGCCGATCGGGATCCGCCGGCGGCGATCCTCGCGGGTGGCGCCGTCGAAGTCCGGCAGCTTGGCTGTCGTGACGCCGGGTGCCTTCAGCGAGTCCGTGGTAAGCGCGTAGCCGCCGACCAGCGAGCAGCGCCCGTCCGACAGCAGCGCATTGGCTTCGAGCGCCGGGCTCGAATCTTCGTCGAGCTTGCTCTCGAACCACTGGATCTTGAGCGGCCGTCCAAGTCGCTCGGCAATGGCCTGCGCGAGCGCGACGTCGAAGCCGGCATCGGGCTTGCCGCGATGATGCGCCGATAGCGGCGGCAGATCCTCGTCGAGGCATACCTTGAGCGGTTCGTCGGCGGCATGCGCTGCCGACGACAAAGCGAGAAGCAGGGCTGTCGCGGCGCCCGCAAGAAGAGCCCTCATTGGGTCCTCCGGCTCGACACGAAGGCCCAGACGTCGGCGATCTCCTGCTCGTTCAGGATGTCGACCCAGGGCGGCATCTTGCCGTTCTTGCCTTGCTTCACGGTGGTCACGAAGCGCGTCTTGTCGTCGGGAAACGCGCGCAAGTCCGGCGTGATGGTGCCGGAATTGACCATGTTGGGCCCATGGCAATGCGAGCAGTTCTTGGCGTAGGTGACCTTGCCCTGGTCGGCCTGACCCTCAAGGTCGATTGCGGTGGTTTGCTGTGCGGCGGCCGGAATCAGCATGATCACCGCCGCCGCGACGGCGGCGAAGATCGCCGCCGTCAACAGGGTTACTCGTTCAGTCACGTGTGCTCCGCGCTCAGTTCTTGACCGCGAAAACCCATAGCGAGCCGCCGGGTGGGACCTTGGCAAGCCGCTCGTCGCCCGAGAACAGCGAATAGACGCCGCCATAGCCGGAGGTGACGGCGACATACTGCACGCCGTCCTGCTGCCACGTGACGGGTTGTCCTTCGATGCCCGAGCCGGTCTGGAACTGCCAGAGCTTCTTGCCGGTATCGGCGTCGAACGCCTCGAATTCACCGGTCAGCTGACCGGAGAACACCACGCCGCCACCGGTGGAGAGCACGCCGGAGAAGCGCGGAATATCGCTCGGCGCTTCCCACTTCGCCTTGCCGGTCATCGGATCGATCGCCTTCAGATGGCCGCGCGGTCCGGTGCCCCATTCCCAGGGATCGGTGAGATCCATGCCGAGATACCATTCGCCCTGCTTGAACGTCACCGGCTCGGCCTTGTACTTGCCGCCGAACGCGAGCGTGTTGGCGTAGGCGAGGCCGGTCTGCGGATTGAACGACATCGGCTCCCAGTTCTTGCCGCCGAGGATCGACGGGTAGACGGTGACCTTCTTGCCTTCACGCGCATCCTTGGTGATGTCGGTCTCGATCGGCCGTCCGGTCTTCATGTCGATGCCGGTGGCCCAGTTGACGTTCACATAAGGATTGGCCGCGAGCAGCTTCCCGTTGGTGCGATCGAGCACGTAGAAGAAGCCATTGCGGTTGGCGTCCATCAGCACCTTGGTCGGCTTGCCCTCGACATTCATGTCGGCGAGCACCATCTCGGCCACCGAGTCATAGTCGAACGGATTGTTCGGCGAGAACTGGTAGTGCCACTTGATCTTGCCGGTCTTCGGATCGAGCGCCAGCACTGAGCAGGTGTAGAGGTTGTCGCCGGGACGCACCGCCGAGTTGAACGGTCCAGGATTGCCGATGCCCCAATACACCGTGTTCAATTCGGGATCGTAGGAGCCGGTGATCCAGGTCGAGCCGCCACCGAGCTTCCAGGTGTCGCCCTTCCAGGTGTCGCCACCGGGTTCGTCCGGGGTCGGGATCGAGTAGGTACGCCAGAGCTTCTTGCCGGTGGCGGGATCCCAGCCGTCGATGAAGCCGCGGGTGCCGAACTCGGCGCCCGAGATGCCCGTGATCACGACGCCGTCGGCAACCAGCGGGGCCACCGTCATCGAGTAGCCTTCCTTGATATCCGCGGCCTTCTGGCGCCACAGCTCCTTGCCGGTCTTGGCATCGAGCGCGATCACATTGGCGTCGAGCGTGGTGCGGAACACCTTGCCGTCATACAGCGCAGCACCGCGATTGATGATGCCGCAGCAGACGATACGCGGCGTCTCGGCGGGATACTCGACCTTGGTCTTCCAGATCTGCTTGCCGGATTTGGCGTCGATCGCGATCGTGGCGTTGTGCGTGGTGACGTAAATGACGCCCTGGTAGACGAGCGGCTGCGATTCCTCGCTGCGATCGTCGTTCAAACTGTAATTCCAGACCGGCACCAGATTTTTGACGGTGTCCTTGTTGATCTGGTTCAGCGTCGAGAAGCGTTGAAGATTGTAACCCATGCCGTAATTGAGAACGTTCGAAGTATCAGTCGCCCCCTTGACCAACTGCTCGTTGGTCTGGGCGCTTGCACCATACGATGCAAGAATCACGAGGCTTGCGGCCAGCGCAATGCGTCTCATCCTATCCTCCCAATGAATCTTTTTTCCGCACGCCTATTCCTGACGTTGCGGACGGAACCATCCGCCTGAAACCAAAACGGGTCAATACGAAAACGTGAACGAGCGCCCGCTAACCGCAAGAGACTGATCGAAAGCGTCAGGTCTTTCGCAGATGCGTTCGTGGCTTGCCGTCGCGTGGAATACGCTACACCAGCGCGGCCCGCCGTGATGCCGCGGCACGAACGGTCAGCTGGACGGCGTCGGGGGACAGACACTCGGCCGCGGTTTCGCGCCCCGCTTGTCCGGCGGCACATTGCAATTATCGATACGCTGCTCGTCGGTCCATTTGCGGCCGAGCCGCTCCTTGCCGGTGAGCACGCGCTGCTGGACCGCCTCCGCCGATGGGGCAGGGTGCCGGGTCTGCGCGGACACGGGCGCGATAAGACCGAATGCAACAAGGCAGCCCAATGCGTTCTTGCAAATGCTGGTCATGGGTCACCTCGCTCGTTGTGATGCAATCGCGAGCGCCACAGATGACCCGTGAGGCAATCGCTTTCCACCCGAAACCCGACAGGATTTCGCCGCGTACACGAACCGTGGGAAGCTCCGCTGAAGCTGCTATGGTAGGGTCCGATCGCAGGCGCTCCGTGTCTTCGCCGGAGCGGCACTTACGGGAGACGAACGATGATTTCGCGCCGATCGCTTGCGCTGAGTTTGGCCATTGCCATCCTGTCGGGGCCCGCCCTGGCGGCATCCAGCCGCAAGGGCGCGCTGAAGATGCTTGATCCTGATAATGACGGTACGGTCGATCTCGCCGAAGCCAAGAAGGCTGCTGCCGACCTGTTCGCGAAGCTCGATCCCGACCATGACGGCACGCTCGACGCGCGCGAATTGCGCGGACGGCTGACCGCGAAAGAACTGGCCGCGGCCGATCCGGATCACGACGGCACCCTGACGCTCGACGAATACCTTGCGGTCGTCGAGCAGCGCTTCAAGGCCGCCGATCCCGACAATGACGGAACGCTGGATGCGAAGGAGTTGAACTCGCGCGCCGGCCGGGCCTTGCTGCGCCTGCTCAAATAGCTTGCCTTTCCGGCGCATCTTGCTAGGCGGATTGCCGGATATTGACGCAGGAATCCGCGCATAACAAAAAAGTTGCGAGTTCGCTCTTGGGCAAGACGCGGCTGGATGAATCGGGTCTCCTTACCCCCGCGTCGCCGCCCGGCAGCCGGAAAATGCCCGACAGATCAGTGTCGGAGTTCCCAACGCCGGGCAGATGTCAGCGAGCCGTCGTCCGCCTCGGCATGTCCAGCAGCGAAGTCGGGTCCTTACCCGGCCGGCTTGCGCCCTGGAAAAGGCAGCCCTAGCTTGCCGCGCGGCGCGAGGTTTGCGCCAACAACTTATGACTTGGGAGAAGGAAATGGCCTGGAAAACACCGAAGATCGTCGAAGTGCCGGTGGGCATGGAAATCAACATGTACGCCTGCGCAGCGCGCAAGTAATCTTAAGACAAGTAACGCGAGACAGCCTGCCCGGCTCGTGCAGCGCGCTGCATCGAGCCGGGCAGGCGTCTTTTGTCGAACGTGTCTTTCTCGGGCGCTGCGGCCGCTCGGACAGCTTCCTTCATACCCTTCCCACAAGACCTTGAGACCGACACCACCTGCGCGATTGGCGGGCCTAGCTGCTTTGTCCTACAGTGTGGCCTGAGGCGGTGGTGCGGGGACGATGAATCCAAAACTCAAGACCGGGCGTTGGGCGGGGATGCTGTGCGCGGCGATTGCCGGCATCGCGGCGGTGTTGCCGCCTGGCGCATATGCCGAGGACTTTGATACCGAGCACATCTTCGGCTTCATGATCGGCTCCGACGTGGGCAATGTCGGTGAGCGCGAATTCCAGAGCCAGACCACAGGGCGCTTCGCCAAGGACGGCGGCCGGTATCGCACGCTCAATCAGGAAATGGAGCTCGAGCTCGTGCCCGCGCAGAATTTTCGTGTCGAGCTCGGAACGTCATTCGGCGCATACGACATCAACCGCGTTCCGGGTCTTGACGATCGGCGCCAGCTGTCGTGGCAGAGCGTCTCGGTCGATTTCCGCTATCGCTTTCTGAATCGCGAGACGGCGCCCTTTGGCATGACGGTCGCGCTGGAGACGCGTGCCGATCGCGTCGACGAGACGACGGCCGCAGCCGTCCGTAGTTATGGCACCGAACTCACGGTCGCGTTCGACCGCGAGGTGATCCCGAATTTTGTCATCGCGGCCCTCAACCTAAGCTATGAGCCGGAATGGACGCGCACGCCGCGCACCGGCGCTGCGGATCAGGATGCCACCATCGGTGCCGCATTCGGCCTCATGGCCAGGGTGAAGCCGGATATCCTGATCGGCGGCGAAGCGCGCTATTTCAGGAAGTACGAGGGAATCGGCCTGGATGAACTGTCCGGGCAGGCGCTGTTCATCGGACCGACCGCCTATTTCCAGCTCTCCGAACGTTCACGCCTGACCGCGACATGGAGCGTCCAGGCCTGGGGGCAGCGGGCCGGAAGCAATGCCGCCCTCGACCTCGTCAATTTCGAGCGCCATCAGGCGCGGCTGGTGTACGGTTTGAACTTCTAGAGCGTGAAGCCTCCCGGACCGGGTTCCCCAACCTCTCACGGGGCTGTGAAACCCGGACGTGGCTGATTACGTATTTCGCCGTGTTATCTATTGCATGAGCACGCTTAGGGATCGCGCATGAACCCGATTGATCTGATCGTCACGGTATGTGCCGTGCTGTCGCCCGCCACCTGCGAGGAGCAGCATCTGGTGTTCAACTGGAACGGCTCGCTGCAGCAATGCGCCATGGCCGCGCCGCCTTACATCGCGCGGTGGGTCGGCGAACATCCGAAATGGACCGCGGTGCGCTGGCGTTGCGAATATCCGCACAGCAACGATCGGGCCGGCACGGGCGGCGAGCTGCCGGCGGGTTAGCCTTCCTATTTGTTGCAGTCCTTCAAGTCCTTGTCGGATACCGAAAACACGGCGTCGGCCTTGATCTCGATGTCGCGAACGAAGCACTGTTTGGCGCCGCTGTAGCCGACCTTGGCGTCGTAGCGGCCGGGCTCGACGCCGGTGATCCGCAGGCGCTCGTCATGGTCGACTTCCTTGTCCTTGTCGTTGAGCGTCTGGTTCGGACCCCACTCGTTCTTGCCTGCCGGCGACAGCGCGAAGCTCGAAATCGTGGCGCTGGTCAGATTCCACAGCCGAATGCCTTTGCCCTTGCTTTGGGCGAGCACCGTCGCCGGCAGCACAAGCGACGCAACACCAACAGCGATCAACGCGCGCGACATCCAGCCTCTCCTTTATGCTTCGTCCAAGGATGACGGCGTCTCACATATTTGCAAGGTCCAACTGTGAGAGTTGCCGCTTGATTTCGTCGATCTCGGGTTCGCCGCGCGTCGCGCGTGGTGCGGCAATGGTCTCGACGTGGAGGATTCGGGCCGGCCGCGATGACAGGAAGAACAGGCGATCGCCGAGGCGAACGGCGTCGTCGAGATCGTGGGTGACGAGCAAGGTCATCATTTTCCGGCTCGCCACCAGCGTCGCGACCTGGTCGCGCAGCCGCCCCGCGAGCGCATTGTCGAGCGAGGCCAGCGGCTCATCGAGGATCAGGAAATCGGGCTCGATGGCGAAGGCGCGGGCCAGCGCGACGCGGCGGGCGAGGCCGAGCGACAGCTCCGCGGGAAAATGGTTGCGGTGCGCGCCCAGTTCGAGCACCTCGAACAGCGCAGAGAGCGTGCTGTCGTCGACATGCGGCGCGGCCAGCCGCACATTTTCCTCGACCGTGCGCCAGGGCAACAGCCGCGGCTCCTGGAAGACCATGCCAAGGCGCATGCCCGGCGACCGCGCGACATGGCCCCGGTAGTTGGCGTCGAGCCCGGCGAGGATCCGGAGCAAGGTGCTCTTGCCGCAGCCTGACGGGCCGAACAGCACGCCGACCTCGCCAGCGTTCAGCGTGAAGGTGACGTTGTCGAGCACGTCGTGCCGCTTCCCGGCCGCGCTCTCAAAACTCTTGCCGGTGATATTGACTTCAAGCTGCACGGAGCCGCCACCGCGTTAGCCTGGTTTCAAACGGCTGCACCAGCAGGGTTTCGATGATGAGCACGACACCCGCAAAGCTCAGCGAATAGGCAAGCAGCAAGGGGATGTCGAACAGCTGGAAGGCAACCCCGATCTCGAAGCCGACGCCGTTCGGCCGGCCGAGATATTCGGCGACCAGCACGATCTTCCAGACCAGCGAGAGCCCGGAGCGCGCAGCGGCCGCGATGTAGGGCGCAAGCTGCGGCAGGATCACATGACGGAAGGCGCGGCCGCGCGGAAAAGAAAACGCTGTCGCCATTTCGTCGAGCGCAGGATCGAGCGCGCGGGCGCCTTCGCGCAGGGTGACGACGGCGGTCGGCAGCTTGTTGATGGCGATGGCGGCGATCGCGGCGACCTCGGTCAGCCCGGCCCAGATGTAAGCGAGCACGATGACGACGAGCGCGGGCAGGTTGAGCAGCAGGATCAGCCAGGGATCGCCAAGGCGATTGGCAAGCGAGACGCGGCCCATCAAATAGCCGATCGCCGAGCCGAGCGCCATGGCAAGGGTGAAGGCCAGCGCGACCCGGGCCAGGGTTGCGCCGAGATTGACGAACAGCGCGCCCGATCGGGCTTCGGCGACGAGCACCGACAGCACCGCCGGCGGCGCCGGCAGCTTCGCATCGCCGATCAGGAGAGAGGCAATCCACCAGGTCGCGATGAACAGCGTGAATGAGAGGAGACGCAGCACCGCTAGTCTCCCGGGATCGCTTGGTAGAAGGTGCCGGGATCGAGCTCGGTTGCGGTGCCGACCAGATCGCGGCCGCCGAGCTGCGCCAGCACCCGGTAGAGCACGCGCGCATCGGCCTCTTCGTCCGCGATCGGACGGCGCGGGATGCCTTCGCGGTAGCGCTCACGATAGGCATGCAGGGTTGCGGGATCCTGCGCGCCGGTGAGCGGCGCGATCGCGTCCCATTCGGAATCCGAGGTCGCCAGAATCTCTTTCGCCGCGCGGGTCACCGCGATGAAGCGGGCCACCAGATCCTTGTTGGCATTGGCCCAGGCTTCGTCGAACACGTAGCCGATCATGGCGATGCGGCCCTTGCTGCCGAGCTTTTGCAGGATCTCTTCCATCCCGGCGAGCCGGCGAAAGCCCTTGGCTTCGAGCGCGGCGCAGAAATTCCAGTAATTGAGCGTCGCGTCCATCTCGCCGCCGAGCGTCTTGGCGGCGAGCAGCGGCGGCGCGCCGTAGACGATGGTCGCCTGCGACTTCAGGTCGATGCCGTCCTGCTTCGATGCGGCTTGCAGCAACAGCCAGTTCTTGTCGATCGCCCCGCCGGCAATAGCAAGCTTCCGCCCCTTGAGGTCCGCGAGCGTTTTGACCGGCGAGGAGGCCGGGACCATCACGGCGCCCAGCGCGCTCGAATAGGGATAGAATTGCAGCTTGGCGCCGAGCGACCGCTCGCGCGACACCCAGGGCCAGTCCGATACCATCACGTCGGCCGTGCCGGCGCGCAGCGCGATCTTGCCGGCCTCGGGGCTGGCCAACTCGACGACGTCGATCGACAGATTGGCCTTCTTGTCGAGACCATGGGAGCGAATGACGGCCAGTTCCCAGGCCAGCGTTCCGGTCTTCTGCGCTGCAACGCGGATGGTCTGCGCGTAGCACGAGGTGCCGAACTGCATGACCGCCAGAACTGCCGCAGCCAACACCGTGCGTACAGAGATGATCATCGTTTCTTGAGCCACTTCCCCGAATGTTTTCTTTTCTGATCAACATCCATAGCATAGCTTGCGGAAAGAGAAGAGGAAGCAGGACCATGGCAGGAGCTGGCATGCTACGACCGATTGTCGCCATCCTGGTGCTTGCCGGGACGGCCGTCAGCGTGCGGGCCCAGGAGATCAACGACTATCCGACCTCGGCGCGGGCGGAATATGTGTTCGGCTGCATGAAGGCCAATGGCGAATCCCGGCAGTCGATCGAGCAATGTTCCTGCTCGATCGACGTCGTCGCCTCGATCATCCCCTATGATCGCTATGTCACCGCCGAGACCGTGCTGAGCATGGCGCAGGTGCGGGGCAATCTGGGCGGCCAGTTCCGCTCGTCCGAGCAGGCCGCGAACGCGCTCAACGACCTCAGGCGCGCCCAGGCCGAAGCCGAAGTCAGGTGCTTCTAGAGCATGATCCGAAAAAGTGCGAAGCGGTTTTCCGGAAAGATCATGCTTAAATACCGGGCTAAGGCGCGATAGCGATCCAACCTGATCTCATTGCATTTTGCGTCCGTCGTGAGATCGCGAGGCGTCAGGTGCCGGGATTCTCGACCTTCCATTCGTGCTCGAAGATATGCCCTTCGGTGTCCTTGGCTTCGGCACGGAAGCGCTTGGCGCCATTCGAGACGTAGGTGAAGCGGATATTGGGATCCTCGGAAATCGAGATTCCGCCCTCCATCGCCAGCACCGGACTGTCGTCCTGCCAGATGTGCAGCTCGTTGACGAAGAAGGCCGGGATATAGAGCTGCGTGACCTGGTCCATCTGCAGGCCTGAATTATTCGGATGCCCGATCATGATCTGGGCTTCCCGCGTGCTGGTCGCAGGTCCCTGTTCGGACTTGGTGAATTGCCGGTAGCGCATCTGGCCGAGGCGGTTCCTGGCTTCCTCGACGTTCTTGCCGGCCGGCGCCGAGCAGCCGCCGGAGGCTTTGACATAGATCTTGCTCACATAGAGCTTGCCGTCGCTGAGCTCCGCGACGGCGTGCACATTGGTGTAGTTGTTGACGCGGACACGGGTCGAGATCTCGGTGACGTTGGCGGCCGGCCCCAGCGTGAACTTCGCGGCCATCGGCGCCGGATTCTCGTCGATCACAAGCGTGATCGCGACGACGCGGCGGCTGTCGCTCGGCTGCAGCTTGGTGCGCAGCGTCACTGGCACGATCGCGGCGTCTTCCGCGCGCATCGGCATCTCGATGCCGATGACATCATTGCCGTCATTCATCGGGCGGTTGCTGAAGATGTCCTGGACAAGACCCGGCCAGGGATCATAGGCCTCCGCGGCGGGCGCAGCCGGTGTGCCCAGCGCGATCGTGAGCAGGCTTGCGATGCAAAGCAGGCGGGCGCGATGTCCGGTCATGTTCGCGAAATCCTATGCAGCCGCGTAAGTATAGGACGAACAGCTATTCCCATTCAATTTCCGAGAATGCTGCAGTTGCGTTGCGGGCGTTGTAATCGTCGAACAATTGCCAGCGCGGCCGCTCGGCGGCTGCGGCGTGCTCCGCCGCGGCCGTGATCGGCTTGCCGCTTGCGACCAGTGCGCGCACATCCGCGGCCAGCACCCCAAGATAACGGCGCTCGTCGGCAAGCGCAGCCGGCCACGCGCTCACGGGTCCGTGACCGGGAACAACACGCTCGGCGGAGATCGCCGCGAGCTCGTCGAGCGCACGCAGCCAGCCCTTGAGGCTGCCGTCGACCACGGGAATATGGATGAGAAACACCATATCGCCGGAGAACAGGGTCCTGGTTTGCCCGTCGAGGACCGTGAGGTCGTTGTCGCTATGGGCGGGCGGCCACGCTTTCAGGGTGAGGGCCCGGCCGCCGAGGTCGAGCTTCAGCGTGTCCGCGACCAGCACGGTCGGGGGGATGATCTTCACTTCGTCGATCAGCTCATCGCCCATGGTCCGGCGAAACCCGTCGAGGTAGAATTGTCCGCGCGCGGCCAGCGCGCGTGGCAGAGACTTATGGCCGACGAAGCTGGTCCCGTCACCGACGAAAGCCGCATTGCCGAAGCTGTGATCTGGATGGGCGTGGGTGTTGATCACGTAGCGGATCGGCTTGTCGGTACGGCTGCGGACCGCGGCGAGCAGCTGTCGTCCTTCGCGGACGCTGCCGCCGGTGTCGATGACCGCAACGGCACTGTCGCCGATCACGAACCCCACATTGGCGATGGCGCCTTCGTTCTCGCGCGTCATCAACGCGGTGACCCCGGTGTGAACGAATATTCCGGGAGCGACTTCGCTTACAGGCAATTCCACCTCTTGCGCCCGCGCTATGGTCGGCGCCCAAAGCATCAGGAGCAGCGCAAGCACCGAACCGCCATGAGCCATGTTTCCGCCTCAGTTACTCCGCGACGCGCGATCGATGTCGTCGCGTTCCAGTTTGCGCTGCAGCAAGCAGCGCGGCGTGGTCGCGATCATTATTCCTGTTGCACGTCATGGTGCGCCGGGCAATTGCTGGATGGCGGCGATCGATCCGATCAAGAGGAGACCGCGTAATGAGAATTGTCGGATGCCGTCCTGTTCTGCTCGCGCTTGTCGGCTTCATCGCCTGTCTGGCCGGCCGCGACATCGCGCGCGCGCAGGTCAATGATCAGGGCGAGCTTTCCATCGAGCTCATCGATGCCCGCGTGCTGCGCATCTGTGCCGATCCCCGCAACCTGCCGTTCTCGAACGACAAGGGCGAGGGGTTTGAGAACAAGATCGGCGAACTGCTGGCCGGGAAGCTGCAAAAGAAGCTCGACTACATGTTCTTTCCGCAGGCGACCGGCTTCGTGCGGATGACGCTCGGTGCGCATCGCTGCGACGTGATCATGGGCTTTCCGCAAGGCGATGACCTCGCGCAGGGCACCAATCCCTATTACCGCACAGCCTATGCGATCGTCGCGAAGCCGGGCAGTGGGCTCGATGAGGTCACGACGCTCGAGGACCAGCGGCTGAAAGGCAAGCATATTGGCATCGTGGCGGGAACGCCGCCCGCGACCAACATGGCCATCAACGGTCTGATGACCAATGCGAAGCCTTATCCGCTGATGATCGATACGCGCTACGATTCGTCGGCCGAGGCGATGATGAACGATCTCGCCAAGGGTGAGATCGACGCCGGCATCCTGTGGGGACCGATGGCGGGCTTTTACGCCAAGAAGGCCAACCCGCCGCTGCACATCACCCCGCTGGTCAAGGAGACCACGGGACCGAAGCTGATCTATCGCATCGGCATGGGCGTGCGGGCGTCCGACCAGAACTGGAAGCGCCAGCTCAATCGCCTGATCCAGGAGAACCAGCCCGAGATCAACAAGATCCTGCTCGACTACGGCGTCCCGCTGCTCGACGAGAACGACCGTCCAATCGGGCCGGAGACCGCGACCAAATCACCATGATCAGGCTCGCGGCCATGCTTGCGGTGATGCTCGTCGCCGCTTCGCCTGTCCGCGCGCAAGACCCACCCGCAGAGCCGGAGGGCTATCGCACCGAGGACTACCGCGCTCCGGTGCCGGTGACGCTTGCCGGCGCACGGGTGCTCACCACCGCGGAAGCGGAAGCGATCTGGCGCGACAAGTCCGCCGCCTTCGTCGACGTGCTGCCGCGTGCGCCGAAGCCAAATCTGCCCGCCGGCACGGTGTGGCGCGAACGGCCGCACCTCAACATTCCCGGCAGCATCTGGCTGCCTGACACCGGCTACGGCAAGGTCGCCGCGCCGACGGAGGATTATCTGCGGCGCGGGCTGGTCCGCGCCTCAGGCGGCGACGCCACCAGATTGCTCGTGATCTACTGCCAGGAGAATTGCTGGATG
The DNA here is from genome assembly GCF_054056795.1 of Bradyrhizobium sp. USDA 3315. Taxonomy (NCBI): domain Bacteria; kingdom Pseudomonadati; phylum Pseudomonadota; class Alphaproteobacteria; order Hyphomicrobiales; family Nitrobacteraceae; genus Bradyrhizobium; species Bradyrhizobium sp. USDA 3315. The sequence continues at coordinate 5,336,474 of NZ_JBSRYP010000001.1, forward strand.
TCGTGGAACGCGGCCAAGCGCGTGCTGTCCTACGGCTACCGCAACGTGGCGTGGTATCCGGAGGGAACTGACGGATGGGAGCGTGCCAAATTGCCGCTGGCGGATGCCGAGCCCGAGCCGCGCGAGGGAGAGCAGTAAGCCCAGCCTCGCGCGCCACGTGGGCCGTTACTTCTGCTTGTCGAGCTTGTTGATGGTCTTGCCGCCGTCGCTGTCCGTTGTGGTGAACGAGACCTTGTCACCGGCGTGGAAGGCCTCCAGCGATTGTCCCTTCGGCACCTTGTATTCCTGGATCGCGCCGCCGGACGCGCCCACTGTGCCGCCTTGCGTCTGCTGGATCGAGATGGTTCCACTCAGTCGGTCAATCTTGGTGACCATTCCCGACATGGATTGCTGGGCCAAAGCCGCTGTGGTGACCAGGCTCGCGGCGGCAAGGCTGGTCATGACGATCTTGGCTGCTTTCATGGAGGTCTCCCAAGTTCAGATATAGTTGGAGACAACGAGCGGGCAGTGCAGTTTGTTCCGGATCGGCGTGGCCCAACAGACTGTTACCCAAAAGACCGTCAAAACGGCGCGTTGACGATCCCGGGGCGTTCGGTCGCAGGCCTCAATCGAGCTCCTGCTGGATGGTGCGGCCGAGCGCGAACAGGCGCTGATCGATGGCGGTCGGCACCTCGCAGACGAATTTCACCACGCGCCCGCGGTCCTCGAAGATGCGGGTCTCCCAGACCAGCTGGTTGCCGAGCTCGTCGACCTTGGCCTGGTCCGGCGGTGTCGCGTCCTGCAGCGCCTGCAGCTTGAGCGTGTCGTCGCGGATCTTCTCCGCGGCTTCGCGCTGCTTGCGCATCACGCGCTCGAGCCCGTTCATGACCGAGGCGCGCTGTCCGTTCAGCGTATCGAACAGACCGGCAAACAGCAGTTTTCCCGCATTCGCCTTGTCGGCCGCGGCAGCTGAAAGGAATTCGGTGATTTCCTTCTGCGCTTCTTCGAGCGGAACGCGGCGCGCCGCGAGCTTGATCGCGAGCGCGCTGACTTTCGGGTCGTCCTTCCACTTGGTCTCGGCATCGCCGAGCGGCGGCCCGGCCCAGACTGCGGCGAGCGAGATCTCGGGCACCTTGGCCTGTTGGCAGGGCCAGTCCGGATAGCGCGGGTCGGCAGCCGATGCGGCCTGGTTCGACAGAACCATCGCGAGCAGCGCGCCCAGTCCTGTTCGCCAGCCTGTCATGCCTCGCCTCCGCCGGGTCCGCGGCGCACCAGGCCGCGCGATGGATCGTAAGCCAGGATCGCGCCGATCATGAAGACGACGGTGCAGCCGCCGACCACCGCGAGCGAAACCCAGTTCATCTTGCCGTACAGTGCAAACCGGATCAGCTCCACCGCATGCGTGAACGGATTGCACTGGCAGATATAATACAGCATCGGGCTGCCTTCCTGCACGCGCCACAGCGGGTAGAGGGCCGACGATGCGAAGAACATCGGGAAGATCACAAAGTTCATCACGCCGGCGAAATTTTCCAGCTGCTTGATGCTGGCCGAGATCAGCATGCCCAGCGCGCCGAGCATCAGGCCCGACAGCACCAGCGCCGGAAGTACGGTGAGGTAGCCGATGGTCGGCGGCGCGATGTCCCAGAACCACGCGATGACAAGGAAGGCATAGACCTGGAGCAGCGACACCGCCGTGCCGGCAAGCAGCTTGCAGAACAAGAGATAGCTGCGCGGCAGCGGGCTGACCAGCAGCGTGCGCATGTTGCCCATCTCGCGGTCGTAGACCATCGACAGCGAGGATTGCATGCCGTTGAACAGCTGGATCATCGCCATCAGCCCGGGCGCGATATAGACCTCGTAGAGGATGTAGGTCTCGTAGGGCGGGATGATCGAGATACCGAGCACCTGCCGGAAGCCGGCCGCGAAGATGAACAGCCAGACCAGCGGCCTGACCAGCGCCGACACGAAGCGCTCGCGCTGATGCAGGAAGCGCAGCGCCTCGCGCCACACGATGCCGTTCAGGCAGACGATGTATTCCGACAGCGAGAAGCCGCTTCGCTCAGGCGTAACCGTCGTGCTGGTCATGACGGCGGTCTCCCCGCGAGTGTTGCCGTTCCGGTCAGGCGCATGAACGCGGTGTTGACGTCCTGGGCGCCTGCGTCCGCGATCACCCGTGACATCGGGCCGTGCGCCAGCATTCGGCCCTGATGCAGCACGACGAGGTCGTCATTTGGCATGATCTCGTCGAACAGATGCGTCGCCCAGAGCACGCCGATGCCCTGTTCGGTGACGAGCTGCCGGACATGGTCGAGAATGTCGGCGCGCGCCTTGACGTCGAGCCCGACCGTGGCCTCGTCGAGCAGCAGCAGCCGGGGCCGGTGCAGCAGCGCGCGGGCGATCTCAAGCCTTCGCATCTGGCCGCCCGAGAGATCGCGCACCTTGCTGGCGGCGCGGTCGGCAAGCCCGATGCGGCCGAGCACCTCGGCGCTGCGCAGCCGCGCCTCGCGCCGCGAGATGCCGTGCAGCGCGGCGTGATACAGCAGGTTCTGCGTCAGCGAGAGGTCGAGATCGAGCGTGCGCGGCTGGAACACCACGCCCATCAGCCGCAGCGCTTCACCCGGCGTCCGGCTGATGTCGTGGCCGAAGATCTTGATCTGGCCGTTCTGGATGCCGAACAACCGCGTCACCAGCGAGAACAGCGTGCTCTTGCCGGCGCCATTGAGGCCCAGCAGCGCGGTGAAGCTCGCAGGCTGAACCGTGAAACTGACGTCGATCAAAGCGCGGCGCGGACCGTAGCTGTGGCTCACATTGCCGATCGACAGCGCCGGCTGCACGGCCGCGGCTGTTCCAGGGCTTGCATCCGGCGAAGGCTGGTTCGCGATATGGGCGTCGGTTGCGGTCATGGCTGCGCGATCGTGATCCCCCAGGGCAGTTCGCCGACCTGAATGGTCTTGATCACCTTCTGGGCCGCGACGTCGATCACGGAGACGTCGTTCGAGACGCCGTTGGTGACCAGCAGATATTTTTCGTCCGGGGTGAAATCCATGTGCCAGACCCGCTGGCCGACCAGCAGATATTTGAGGACCTTGTGGCTCGTGCCGTCGACCACGGCAACGCGGTTGGCGGGGCCGAGCGCAACGAATGCGGTCTTGCCGTCCTTGGTCATGCCGATGCCGACTGGCTGGATCGCCTCGTTGCGCAAGCCCGGAATTTCGAAGGTGATCTTGCCGGTCACCTCGCGCTTGACCGGATCGATGATCGACACCGTGCCGCCGATCTCGGAGGAGACCCACAATTCGGAACCGTCGCGCTTGAACTGGGCGAAACGCGGCCGCGAATCGACCAGCACATTGGCGACGATCTGGCGCGTCGACGTATCGATGAAATGCGCCATGTTGGTGGTCTCGGACGTGTTGATCAGGATCTTGCCGTCCGGGCTGATCGTCATGCCCTCAGGCTCGACGCCGACCTGGATGTCGCCGATCCGGGCGCGCTTTTCGAGATCGATCACGGTGACCGTGTTGTCGTTCTCGTTGGCGACATACATGGTCTTGCCGGCGGCATCCTGGGTGAACAATTCGGGGTCGGGACCGGAGGGCAGGGTGTCGACGATCTCCTGGGTCTTGGTATCGATCACCTGGATCGTGTCGTCGTCGCCGACCGCAACCATCACGAACTTGCCGTCACGCGAGAACTCGATGCCGCGCGGCCGCTGGCCGACCTTGATGGTTTTGGTCACCGTCCAGCTGTTGGTGTCGATCACCGTGACGGTGTTGCCCTTCTCGTTGGAGACGTAGGCAACGAAGGCGGACGCCGGTGTCGCGGCAAGCCAAACGAGCATCCCGGTCAACAGACAGCGGCGCCACATGCGTATCATCTCCCTCACTGCAGCTTGCACTTCGTTTCAGGCCGGTCAACTCCGAGCGTGTCGAGTTCGGAGACCTGATGCAGGAAACCTTCCTGCGGCGAGACCGAAACGACCATACGACCATCGGCCAGCAGGATCGGCTGGCGGAGCTGCAGATTCCAGTCTCGCAGGGTCAATCGCGTGCCCTTGAAGGCGGCAATCGAGAAATCCTTGCCCTTGAGGAAGGCGATAACCTTCTTGGGGTCCCCCGAATTGGTGCGGGATGTGGCTTCCCCGATCATGCGCGCGGCGGTCCAGGCCTGCATGTCGAGCGCCGTCATGCGGCGCATGTTCAGCTTGACGAAGCGGTTCTGGATCTGGACCGCGCCCCACTGGTCATGCGCCGCGTCCCAGCTGGTCGGCACGAGACCCGCCGAGCCCGCCACCGGACGCGGGTCCCAGGTGCGGTACGGCAGATAGTTCGCGAACACCTCGCTCTCGTCGGCGGCGACCAGCACGTCGTAAGCCGGCGCCTGCTGGGTGAACACCGGCATCTGGCGCTGGATCAAGGTCACGCCGCTGTCGGTGCGGCGCGCGCCGCCAGTGTCCTCGAAGGTCCGTTCCTGGACGATCTTGGCGCCGAAGCGGGTCGCGGCGCGGCGCAGCGCGTCGGCGTAAAGCTTGTCCTGATCATGCGAGCCGACCACCAGCAGCCAGCGTTTCCACTGCTTCCACACCAGATATTGGCCAAGCGCATCCGCCAGCATCGAGCGGGTGGGTGCGATGTGGATGACATTGGCGCGGCAGTCCTGCTCGCGCAGCCGATCGTCGATCGCGCCGGCATTGAGCAGCACGGTGCCGCGGTCGCGCAGCGCGTCGGCGACCTTGAGCAAGGCGTCGGCGGGCAGGTCGGTGATGATATAGTCGTTGCGTCCGGCGAGGTCGGTCGCGACCTTGGCGACATCGTCGCTATCCTTGACCTTGACCTCGTCGAGCACGAAGCGCTGGTTGAGGAATTTGCCGGTCGTGTTGTTGTCCTCGATCGCAAGGCGCGCGCCTGCGATGCCGTCATTGTCGGCGGGCTGCTCGACCAGCGAGAGCGTCGATTTGACGCCGGCATGACCGAGATAGCCGATATGAACCTCGACGGGATCAGCCGCCAGCGCGCCGGTCGCCACCATGCTGAGCGCGATCGTGCCGATCAGCCATCGCAACATAACTCCTCCCGCAGTCTTTTTTCACTCGGCATGGCGTTCGGAAATCCGGCTTCCATGCTGTTGACTTGCAAGATGCCGGAATTGGCCTAGCTTGCAACCCCGCTTTTTGTCGTTGCGACGTTACAAACTACGATTGGTTCACAATCATGAGATCAGCGTTTGCCTTCGCCGTTTCTTTGCTGGTGGTGTCTTCGGCGGCAGCGCGCGCGGAGCCGCCCAAGCTCGCGGTGTTCGACCTCGAGATGATCGACACGAGCCTGCAGGGGGAAGTGAGCGGGCCACGCAGTGATGAGCAGGCGCGGCTGCTCCGGGCCGGCGATCAGGTGCGCAAGGAGCTCGCGGACTCCGGCAAGTTCCGCGTGCTCGACATCGCGCCGGTCAATGCTGCGGCGCATGGCAGCAATCTTCAGGCCTGCGGCGGCTGCGATGTGAAGCTGGCCGGCGAACTGGGCGCTGATCTCGTGATGACGGGCGTGGTGCAGAAGGTCTCCAACCTCATCCTCAACATCAATCTCTATTTGCGCGACGTCCACAGCGGGCAATTGCTGGCGGCGGCGAGCGCCGACATGCGCGGCAACACCGACGAATCCTGGTCGCGCGCCACCGACTACCTCGTGCGCAACCGCCTGCTCGCGCCGAACTACGGCGCGCCGCAAGCGCGGTAGCCTGCGCTCACGAATGGACTGCAGTCATCCTGAGGTGCGAGCCTTGCGGCGCAATTGCGCCGCTGGGCGAACTTCGAAGGATGAATCGGCCCGGTTACAGCCACACGTAGAAATTCGGGACGTGCATCCTTCGAGACGGCCGCTTCGCGGCCTCCTCAGGATGACGGACTGCGTGACGCTCAGGCCTTCAGCCGCGCGGCGTGCCAGCGCAGATGATAGGCCATGAAGGTCGAGATGAAGTAGTAGCTGTGGTCATAGCCCGGCTGACGCCGCAGGGTGAGGGGGATGTTGGCCTTCTCGCAGGCGGCCTTCAGGAGTTCGGGCCGCAGCTGCTCGGTGAGAAAGCCGTCGGCATCGCCGTAGTCGACCAGCAGATCGGAGAAGCGGGCACCGTCCTCGATCAGGGCGACGGCGTCATGCTTGCGCCACGCCTGCTTGTTGCTGCCGAGATAGCCGCCGAGCGCCTTGTTGCCCCATGGCACCTGCGACGGCGCCACGATCGGCGCAAACGCGCTCGCCGCGCGATAACGATCGGGATAGCGCAGCGCGACCGTCAGCGCGCCATGGCCGCCCATGGAATGACCGAGGATCGACTGCCGCGTTGTGTCGACCGGGAACTGCTCGGCGATCAGCTTCGGCAATTCCTCGGTGACGTAGCTCCACATCCGGTAATTGGTCGCGAACGGCTGCTCCGTCGCATCGACGTAGAAGCCGGCGCCTAGCCCGAAATCGTATGAGTTGGCGGGATCGCCGGGGACGCCTTCGCCGCGCGGGCTGGTGTCGGGCGCGACGAAGATCAGGCCGAGCTCGGCGCATGCCTGGCGGAATTCGCCCTTCTCGGTGACGTTGGCGTGGGTGCAAGTCAGGCCCGACAGATAGGTGACGACGGGCAGCTTGGCGCCGGCCGCATGCTCAGGGACGAACACCGAAAAGGTCATGTCGGTCTTGGTCTCGCGGCTTGGATGCCGATAGACGCCTTGCGTGCCGCCATGCGACTTGTTCTGGGAAACCGTCTGCATTGTCGTATTCCTCTTGGTTGGAGCGCTGCGTCAGGCGACGCCGCTCTCGATCGCCAGCCGCACCAGCTCTGCCGAAGTGCGCACGCCAAGCTTCTGGCGCATGATCGATGACGTGTTTGCGACCGTCTTGTATGATGAATGCACCAGCCAGGCGATCTCCGACAGGCTCTTGCCGGAGCTGAGCAGGCGCAGGATCTCCATCTCGCGTGAAGTGAGCTTGGAGAGCGGATTTTGCGCAAAGCCCGGCCGCGCAAACGCCACGTTGCGCGCGATCGCTGGCGGCAGATAGACGCCGCCATTGCCGACCTCGCGCACTGCTTCCACCAGATCGTTGGGATCGCCGGTCTTCGAAACGTAACCCTTGGCGCCGATGTCGATGGCGCGGGCGGCGAACACCGGGTCATCGTTCATGCTGAACATGATGAGGCGCGCAGACGCATCATGCGTCAGGATGCGGCGCGCCAGCTCGAAGCCGGAGACCGTCGGCAGGTTGATGTCGATCACGCAGAGATCGGGCTTCTCCGCGACGAACGCCCGTTCGCCGCTTTCGGCATCCGCCGCTTCCAGCAGCGTGATCTCGGGATCGTCGGCGAACACGGTGCGGCAACCGGAGGCAACGATGGGATGATCATCAACGATCAGAATGCGCATGGCGTTGTTCCGGCGACCTGCTTCGATTCACTCATCATCACGTCGGTTTGCGCGAAGGACAGGTCGGTTCCGACCGGTTGTGCACCTCGTGCGGGATTGCGATAGGGTGCGATTAGATAGCCGGGCAAATTTGGCTGTCAACGATCCTCTCGGAGGAGGGATCGCGGTCGGGGGCAACGTCATGTGGCAAAAGCTATCTTTGCGCGCGCGGATCAACCTGCTGCTGGCGCTGATCCTGGCGCTTGGCCTCGGCATCAATATTGCGCGGCTCGTGCTGGAAGCGGGGCCGCGTGTCCAGGCCGAGGACCGGAGCGTGATCCGTCTGGCGCGTGAATTCGTTGCGACGATCGTGGCCGGTCTCGACGAGGCGCCGGATCCCGATGCGCGGCTCGATCAGATCGTCCAGGACCTGAGCCGGCTGCGTCACGTCAGCATCACGCGGCAGGATGGCGCGACCGCAAAATCTCCTGATCGCCCCGAGGACGCCGGCGATCAACGCGCTCCGCCGCAGTGGTTCGTCGCGCTGGTTCATCCCGAGCAGACCTCGGTGCGGGTGCCGATCTCGGTGCACGGCAAGCCGCAATCGCTGGTCATCACCTCGCATCCCGACGACGAAGTCGCCGAGATCTGGGACGGCATCGTCACCCAGATCGAGGTCGGCTCCGCGATCACGGTCGCGCTGCTTCTGGTCACCATGCTGGTGGTCGGCCGCGCGCTGGCGCCACTGGAGGCACTGTCGCAGGCCATGACCGGCATCGAGGCCGGGGATTACGATGCCCGCGTCGAGCCCGGCGGATCGCCGGAATTGGCCGCCATCTGTGCCAAACTGAACCATCTGGCGGCGACCCTTGGCGATGCCGTCGAGGGCAAGCGGCAGCTCGCCGAGCGCGCGGTCTCGCTGCAGGATTCCGAGCGCAAGGAGATCGCGCGCGAATTGCACGATGAGTTCGGGCCCTATCTGTTTGCCTTGCGCGCGCATGCCGGCGCGCTGACCCGGCTGGCGGAAGTCGAAAAGCCGGACCCTGCGGCATTGCGCAAGCACGGCAACGCCATCCTCGAGCAGGTCAACGCGCTCCAGCAGTTCACGCGCCGGATTCTTGAGCGATTGCGGCCGGTCGGCCTGGCCGAGCTCGGGCTTGCGGAAGCGCTCGGCGCGCTGGTGCGGCTATGGAGCGAAACGCACCCGGAGGTGAAGATCGAGAGCCGCATCTCGCCGGCGCTCGGCGATACCGGCGAGATGGCCGACCTCACGATCTATCGCATCGTCCAGGAGGCGCTCACCAACGTGTTCCGCCATGCCGGCGCGACCGCGGTCGATATCACGGTCGAACCGGCGGAATGCCAGGCCGGCCTGCGCGGCAGCCGCGACTGCGCGCTCGTGCGGGTTCGCGACAATGGCCGCGGCCTGCTGAGGGATCACAGGCTTGGCCGCGGTTTGACCGGGATGCAGGAGCGGATCCTCGCGCTTGGCGGCACGCTTAACATCAATTCCAGCGATGATGGCGTGACGGTCGAGGCGCTCGTGCCAAAGGCCGCACGGTCCTAGACGATTGGCTGTCGCCAATATCTGAAAGCCGCCCAAGCCAGCGCCGCCGCGCCGGCGATCCAGAGCACGACGATCGCGATCATTCCCGCCCGGCTGGTCGGACGCTGCAAGACGGCGCCGGCCTTGGCACGGCATTCCGCCATCACCTCGTCCGGCACGAGCGAGATCGCAAGCCAGATGCCGAGCGGCAGCAGGATCAGATCGTCGAGATAGCCGATCACCGGAATGAAATCCGGGATCAGATCGATGGGAGACAGCGCATAGGCCACGACGGCGACGGCAAGGGCCTTGGCATACCAGGGCACGCGCGGATCACGCGATGCGAGATACAGCGCAACGCTGTCCCGCTTGAGGTTGCGCGCCCAAACCTTGATCGAGGACAGCTTGATTGAGGACAACTTGGTTGGAGAAAGTCTGTCGGCGGACGGCATGGCGCAACGCCTGCACGTCGGATGGAACCGCTATTCCAGCACCACATCGGCCGGCATACCGCCGTGCAGGCCCTTGTGGACCGAGGAGGGCGCGATGCCGAAATACTTCCGGAAGACGCGGCTGAAATGCGACGAGCTCGAGAAGCCCCAGGAGAACGCGACGTCGGTGATGGTCTTGCCGTTCTGGGACTCCAGCTCCTGCCGGCAGTTCTGCAGCCGGGCCTTCCAGATGTAGTCGCTGACCGTCATGCCGCGATCGCTGAACAGCATGTGCAGATAGCGCTTCGAGCAGCCGAGCGCCGCGGAAATGCGGTCGATGCAGAGATCCGGATCGCGCAGATGCTCGCGGATGAAGCCCTGGGCCCGCACATAGGTGGCCTCGGCGCTGCCGCGGTCGAACATGGCGCCGGTCTCGCGCAGCGGCAACAGCAGCAAGTCGATCAGCGCATCAGCCACGCCGACGGCGTTGACCGGCGTCAGCGTCGGTGCCTCGCCGAAGGCGGCATGGACGAAATCATAAGCGATGCGGCCGGTGCCGTTGCGCGCCGACAGCTTGCACGGCGCCATCTTGGAGAGCTGGAAGCCGCGCTCTTTGAGCAGGTCCTTTGGAACGATGACGACCTCGTGCCGCGTCAGCGACGGGCTGATGATGGTGTGCGGACACGACACGTCGTAGGCGAAGCAGTCGCCCGGCATGATGTCGAAGTGCAGGCCGTCTTGCTCGAAATGCGAGACGCCGTGGGTCTGGAACACGATCTTGATATAGGGGTGCTCGCTCAGCTTGATGCGCGAGATGGTATGCGCGATCCGGTGCTGGCTTGCCTCGATCTGACACAGCTTCAGGCGCGATACCGTCGTGAAATTGACCCGGGCTTCGAGCGAGGATCCTTCCAGCGCATCGACGTCGAACTGGCCGCAAAGGTCAGTGAGCGCATCCGACCAGCGCTGAATCTGCCGCTTGGGCGTCAATCCGTTCGTGCTGAGAGAATGGACTGTATCGGGCATCTTTCCAGCCACCGATTCGATCCCCACGTGACTGCTCACCGAGCTTAAGTCTGGCCCGGGATGATGCGCCTTCTCCCTGATTCTGAATAGCTTAGGGAGGCGGCGGGATTTCTTCCCGGTTAATGTCGGGTGATCCTCCGACTTAGTTCTGGGCTCGTCAAGCGCAACCTTAGCACGCGTCAATCTGGCATCCGGATTGCGCCGGCCGCGATTGATGCCCTGCAACATGAAGCAAGCTTTCCAGCTAATTGAGGGCCGGGCGACAAAAATCTGACGAAGCTTCGCTTTTGAGCAAACGGCTCTTCTCTTTTGGGCAAGTCAGCGTGCTTCGAGAGGACTACGACTGGGGCACCAAAATGGAAGAAGTGGGGCCGTTTCGGCGGAAACCCTTGAGCTCTTGAACCTGGGAGAGGAAATCCACGATGCGCAAGATGCTTTACGCGACCGGTCTTGGGGCAATGGCGGTATTTGCCGTCGGAGCGGCCAACGCCAGTGACGAACTCCACAAGATGACGCAGAACCCGAAAGACTGGGTGATGCCGACCGGAGACTACGCGAACACGCGTTACTCCAAGCTGAATCAAATCAACGCCTCGAACGTCGGAAAGTTGCAGGTCGCCTGGACGTTTTCGACCGGCGTGCTGCGCGGCCACGAGGGGGGCCCGCTGATCATCGGCAACATCATGTACGTCCACACCCCGTTCCCGAACAAGGTCTATGCTCTTGACCTTTCGCAGGACAACAAGATCGTCTGGAAGTACGAGCCGAAGCAGGATCCGAACGTCATTCCGGTGATGTGCTGCGACACGGTCAACCGCGGCGTTGCCTATGGCGACGGGAAGATCTTCCTGCACCAGGCCGACACCACGCTGGTCGCGCTCGACGCCAAGACCGGCAAGGTCGAATGGACGGTGAAGAACGGCGATCCCGCCAAGGGTGCGACCGGCACCTCCGCGCCGATGGTGATCAAGGACAAGGTCCTGATCGGCATCTCCGGCGGCGAGTTCGGTGTTCAGGCGCACATGAGCGCCTATGACATCAAGACCGGCAAGCTGGTCTGGCGCGGCTTCTCGGAAGGTCCCGATGACCAGCTTCTGGTCGACGACAAGACCACCGAGCTCGGCAAGCCGATCGGCAAGGATTCGAGCCTGAAGACCTGGCAAGGCGATCAGTGGAAGATCGGCGGCGGCGCGACCTGGGGCTGGATCTCCTATGATCCCGAACTGAACCTCGTCTATTACGGGTCGGGCAATCCCTCGACCTGGAATCCGAAGCAGCGTCCCGGCGACAACAAGTGGTCGATGACGATCTGGGCGCGTAACCCGGATACCGGCGTCGCCAAGTGGGTCTACCAGATGACGCCCCATGACGAATGGGACTATGACGGCGTCAACGAGATGATCCTCTCGGATCAGACGATCGACGGCAAGGCGCGCAAGCTGCTGACCCACTTCGATCGTAACGGGCTCGGCTACACCCTTGATCGCGCCACCGGCGAACTGCTGGTCGCCGAGAAGTACGATCCGAAGGTGAACTGGACCTCCGGCGTCGACATGAAGAAGGACTCGCCGACCTATGGTCGTCCGAAGGTTCTTGACGCAGCGTCGACTGACAAGGCCGGCGAGGACGTCAACGTGAAGGGCATCTGCCCGGCCGCGCTCGGCTCGAAGGACGAGCAGCCGGCAGCCTACTCGCCGGACACGCAACTGTTCTACGTGCCGACCAACCACGTCTGCATGGACTACGAGCCGTTCAAGGTGAGCTACACCGCAGGTCAGCCCTATGTCGGCGCGACGCTGTCGATGTATCCGCCTCCCGGTGAGACCAACATGGGCAACTTCATCGCCTGGGACGGCAAGACCGGCAAGATCGTCTGGTCCAACAAGGAGCAGTTCTCGGTCTGGTCGGGTGCGCTCGCGACCGCCGGCGGCGTGGTGTTCTACGGCACGCTGGAAGGTTACCTGAAGGCTGTCGACGCCAAGACGGGCAAGGAGCTCTACAAGTTCAAGACCCCGTCCGGCATCATCGGCAACGTCACCACCTATGAGCATGCCGGCAAGCAGTACGTCGCCATTCTGTCGGGTGTTGGCGGTTGGGCAGGCATCGGCCTCGCGGCCGGTCTGACTGATCCGACGGCCGGTCTCGGCGCAGTCGGCGGCTATGCCGCGCTGAGCAACTACACCGCGCTCGGCGGAACGCTCACCGTGTTCTCGCTGCCGCAGCAGTGAGCTGAGCAACCTCGTTCCGGCGCATGGGGCGATCTCCATGCGCCGGTCCGTCTTCAATCTGCACGCGAGGATATGCTTTTGCGTAAGATCTGGTTTGTGACTGCCGCGATTTTCGTCGTGGCAATGGGTGGAGTTGCCTCCGCCGAGGACGTGGGTGATCCAACCGCCGTCAAGAACGAGGACGGCAAGTATCTCGACAAGGATGGCAACCCGACGTTCAAGGTGACATCCGACGGCACGGTGGACTGGTACACCTACTCCGGATACCGCCGCTATCATTCGGAGTGCCACGTCTGCCACGGACCCGATGGCATGGGCTCGACCTACGCGCCGGCGTTGAAGGACTCGCTGAAGACCATGAGCTATCCGGATTTCATGGGCGTGGTCGCGAGCGGACGCAAGAACGTCTCGACGGCGCAGGAAAATGTCATGCCGGCGTTCGGCGATAACCCGAACGTTGCCTGCTACATGGACGACCTCTATGTCTACCTGCGCGCCCGCGCCAATGACGCGGTTGGGCGTGTTCGGCCGGCCAAGCACGAAGACAAGTCGGAAGCCTACGGCAAGGCGGAAGACGCCTGCATGGGCAACAACGACAAGAAGTGAGCCCGTCCGGTGCGAACGAGAAACCTGTTTGACGTTTTGTGGAGACCAAGATGAAGACCCGCGCCGCAGTCGCATTTGAAGCAAAGAAGCCGCTTGAGATCGTCGAGCTCGATCTGGAGGGTCCCAAGGCCGGCGAGGTCCTGGTCGAGATCAAGGCGACGGGCATCTGTCACACCGATGCCTACACGCTCGACGGCTTCGACAGCGAGGGCATCTTTCCCTCGATCCTCGGGCACGAAGGTGCGGGCATCGTTCGCGAGGTCGGCGCCGGCGTGACGTCGGTCAAGCCGGGCGATCATGTGATCCCGCTCTACACGCCGGAATGCCGGCAGTGCAAAAGCTGCCTGAGCCAGAAGACCAATCTCTGCACCGCGATCCGCGCCACCCAGGGCAAGGGCGTGATGCCCGACGGCACCTCGCGCTTCAGCTACAAGGGCAAGACGGTCTTCCACTATATGGGCTGCTCGACCTTCTCGAACTTCACCGTGCTGCCCGAGATCGCGGTGGCCAAGATTCGCGAGGACGCGCCGTTCGACAAGAGCTGCTACATCGGCTGCGGCGTCACCACCGGTGTCGGCGCGGTCGTCAACACCGCCAAGGTGACGCCGGGCTCCAACGTGGTGGTGTTCGGCCTCGGCGGCATCGGCCTCAACGTGATCCAGGGCGCCAAGATGGTCGGCGCCGACAAGATCATCGGCGTCGATATCAATGACTCCAAGGAAGCCTGGGGCAAGCAGTTCGGCATGACGCATTTCGTCAACCCGACCAAGGTGGGCGGCGACATCGTCCAGCACCTGGTGGGCCTGACCGACGGCGGCGCCGACTACACCTTCGACTGCACCGGCAACACCAACGTGATGCGGCAGGCGCTGGAAGCCTGCCATCGCGGCTGGGGCGTCTCGGTGGTGATCGGTGTCGCGGAATCCGGCAAGGAGATCGCGACCCGGCCGTTCCAGCTCGTCACCGGACGGGTCTGGAAGGGCACGGCCTTCGGCGGCGCGCGCGGCCGAACCGACGTGCCGAAGATCGTCGACTGGTACATGGGCGGAAAGATCCAGATCGATCCGATGATCACCCACGTGCTGAAACTCGACGAGATCAACAAGGGCTTCGACCTGATGCACGAGGGAAAATCGATCCGTTCGGTCGTCGTATTCTGAAATCAAAACACCAAGCACTAGGAGGATAGGTCAATGACTGTTCATATCCACCCGTCGGTCGACAATGGCGTCAAGCAAGGCTCCGGCAGTTTTGCCGGCGGCACGCTGGTCTGCAAATGCGCGGACAAGCCGGTCAAGGTCGGCATCAAGGGCGACGTCGCCCACAACCATGCCTGCGGCTGCACCAAGTGCTGGAAGCCTTCGGGCGCCACCTTCTCGGTGGTTGCGGTGGTGCCGCGCGAGAATGTCACCGTGCTGGAGAACGGCGACAAGCTGAAGATCGTCGATGCGGCGGCGGTGATCCAGCGCCATGCCTGCACGGGATGCGGCACCCACATGTACGGCCGGATCGAGAACAAGGGCCATCCGTTCTATGGCCTCGATTTCATCCATCCCGAGCTGTTCCAGGAGTCCGGCTCGGCGGCGCCCGGATTTGCCGCCTTCGTGTCGTCGGTGATCGAGTCCGGCGTCAAGCCGTCCGATATGGCCGAGATCAGGTCGCGGCTCAAGGAGCTTGGGCTCGAGCCTTACGACTGCTTGTCGCCGCCGCTGATGGATGCGATCGCCACCCACGTGGCGAAGTCCAAGGCGGCCTGACGACGGCACCGTGACAAAGGCGGCCTGACCGGCTCGCCTTGACGAGATCCTGCGTCGGCAGAGGGTCTGCCGGCGAGGGATATGCTGGTAGTACCGTGACCTTGAACCTTGCATGCCCTGCGGACGACCACAGGGCATGCATTTTATTTTCCGCTTTGCCCTCGTCCTTTCCCCGATCCTGCTGCTTTCGCCGACCCGCGCCGCGTCGCCGGAAGACCGCTATATCGCCGCGCGTGACGCCGCGATCGCCAAATTCGCCAAGCTGTCGAACGACAACAAGATCAATGAGGTCGTCGACAAGGCCGAGGCAGCCGCGCGCGACGAGCTGAAGGGGCAGCTGACGGCCATCCTGTCACAGCCCGCCCGGCCGGGCTTTGCTCCCGCCCAGCTCAACCTCGACACTCTATACAAGGGCGATATGGGGTTCGGCATGCTGGACGGCCTGCGCTTCGATGCCGACACCGGCAGGGACGGGGCAAAGATCGGAGAAAAGCGTGCCGACGGCAGCTTCGTCGAGCCGAAAGCCCATATCATCGTCACCACCGAGCCTCTATTCACGCGCTGGCTGCACGAACACAAGACCTGGTGGGACAAGGGCAGCAAGAACGTGCCGCAGCAGATCGATGCCGCCCTGAAGTTCGAGGGCCTCTACACCCAGGCGATCTCGACCGATGCCGCGGTGGTCAATTTCGACGACCTGCCGATCGCCAAGCCGGCGTCGGCCACCCTGGCTTACGGCTTCCTGGCCGGCCGTACCCAGGATTCGTTCCCCGACAAGGCCGACGAGGTGTTCGTGGCGGCGCTCGCTGGTGGCAAGATGTATGTCGCCTATGGCGAGATCGAGCCGGCGGTGGAAGTGCCGACCTGCACCGCGATCCGCGCCGACTACAACAAGAAGGCCGATGCGGCGGCCGAGAGGCTCGAGCGCAAGCAGATCACCCGGCAGGCCTATGACAAGCTCGGCGACCTGCGCCAGCAGGGCGAGGATGCGTTCAAGCGCTGCTTCACCGAGCGCGCACCGCAACAGCCGGCCTTCGCCGCGGCCACCAAGCAGGCCCAGGCGCTACTCGAGGCGGCGATCGGCAAATAGCTCAGCGAGCTATTGACCAGCGGCAATCCCAACTTCAGCACGGCATCTTGTCTGTCACGGATGCTAATCTCAGATAGATTGCCACAACAAGCTCCGTCCTCTGTGACATCAGCGCTTCGATCGCCTGCGCGTGATGTCGATCTATTGTGGCCGATGTCTTAGCAAGATCGCGGTGCCGATAATGGTTCTTGTCGTCAGATTTCGCGGCTAGTCGTGCAGGGTCCGTGCAGGCGAGGTTTGCGGCGCGAGGTTTGATCGGCGACCCGCGCCAGCCTATCTTTCCCCGAAAGTTCAGCATCCCGGGGAGACGCCATGACCGCCATCAGCCCGTTCCGCATCGCCGTCAGCGACGATGTCCTCGAGGATCTGCGCAGCCGGCTGCGCCGGAGCCGATGGCCGGAAGCCGAACTGGTCGACGACTGGAGCCAGGGCGCGCCGCTGCAATGGATCAAGGACGTCTGCCACTATTGGACCGAGACCTATGATTGGCGGCAGCGCGAGGCGCGGCTCAACCGCTTCAGCCAGTTCACCACCGAAATCGACGGGCTCGACATCCACTTCATTCATGTCCGCTCGAAGCATCCGGAGGCGCGGCCCTTGATCATCACCCATGGCTGGCCGGGATCGGTGGTCGAATTCCACAAGGTGATCGAGCCGCTGACCGATCCGACCGCGCATGGCGGCCGCGCCGCCGATGCCTTCCACGTGGTGTGCCCGTCATTGCCGGGCTTCGGCTTCTCGGCCAAGCCTATAGCGACGGGCTGGGGCGTCGACCGGATCGCGACGGCCTGGGCCGTCCTGATGCTGCGGCTCGGCTACGCCAGCTATTTCGCGCAAGGCGGCGACTGGGGCTCCGCGGTCACGACCGCGATCGGCGGGCAGGATGCTGCACATTGCGCCGGCATCCACATCACGCTTGCGATGTCGACCTGGCCCAATGTCGAGGGGCAGCCGACGCCGGAGGAGACGAGGGCGCTCAACGGCATCAAATATTATGCCGACTGGGATTCCGGCTATTCCAAGCAGCAGTCCACCCGGCCGCAGACGCTCGGCTATGGCCTGACGGATTCGCCCTGCGGGCAGGCGGCCTGGATTCTCGAAAAGTTCTGGGCCTGGACCGATTGCGACGGCCATCCGGAAAACATCCTCAGCCGCGACGAACTGCTCGACAACGTCATGCTGTACTGGGTCACCGCGACGGCTGCGTCATCGGCGCGGCTCTATTGGGAAAGCTTTGGGCCGGGCAAGCGAACCCCGCACAAGGTGGGTGTGCCGACCGGCGTTGCCGTGTTTCCCAAGGAGATCGTCACGCCGGTTCGCAAATGGATGGAGACAAACTTCACCAACATCCAGCACTGGAGCGAGATGCCGAAAGGGGGACATTTCTCGGCATTCGAGCAGCCCGAGCTGTTCGTCGGCGAGGTGCGCGAGTTCTTCGGGAAGCTGCGCTAAGCCTGACGCGTATGTTGGTCTGAAGCGGTTTGTGACAGAATGCGCCGTGCAACGGAGGACGTCGGCGTGCTGCTTGATCCCCGCCGCGGCGACTTTGAGGACAATGCCGCCAGCCCGGAACAGCGTTCGTTGTTCGCGATCGTGGGTAGCCTTCTGGTTGAGATAAGCCCGGCGAAACTGTTGTTCGCCTGGACGGTCTCGCTTCTGCTTCCGGGCGTACTGCTCGGCCTTGCGCCACTGGTCGCATCCGCCTGGATTTCGAGCCTTTCGCAACACGCTCTTGCCCTGTCCGAAGTGGGCGCCGTGCTGGCGCTGGTTGTGATCGCAGCGTTGGGATGGCTCGGCGGACGACCGCTGCTTCAAATCGCGGAAACAAGCTTCTGGTCGCTGAACGCGCTCGCGGTCCAACCGAGTTATGCCTTCACACGCGAGGCGCTGGGCCATCTGGCGGAGCTGCTTTGGCGCACCGGCGCGACTCCTGCCTCTCGCACGAGGCTGCGCCGCGGTTGCTCGGTCGGCGCCGGCATACTGCTCTCCGCGGGGGCGGCATTGATCGCGGCCCTGGCCTGGCCTGCCTCGCAATGGACTGCGACCGTCAATGACCTTGTTCTGATCCATCGTCTGGTGTTGCCGACGTTCGCGAACGCCGCGGTGCTGGTGTCCTGCTATCTTGCGGTCGCGTCACTGGCCTGGAGCGTGGCCGACGCCAGTATGGAACAACCGGCCGACCTGGCCGGATTCGACGCGACTCCGTCCGGAGGCCGCTGCTGGCGCCTTGCGCATCTGTCCGATCTTCACGTGGTCGGCGAGCGGTACGGTTTCCGCATTGAAAGCGGGACCGCCGGTCCGCGGGGAAACGAGCACTTCAATCGCGTGTTGGCTCGCCTTGCCGAAATTCACAGCGTTGATCCGCTCGACCACGTGCTGATCAGCGGCGATATGACGGACGCCGGCCGGCCCGGCGAATGGGCGGAATTTCTCGATGCATTGGCAGGTCATCCCGAGCTTGCAGCACGCATCATCATGCTTCCGGGCAATCATGACGTTAACGTCGTGGATCGTGCCAATCCTGCGCGCCTCGACCTGCCGTTCAGCCCAGGCAAGCGGCTACGGCAGATGCGTACCCTGTCGGCGATCGCGGCCGTCCAGGGCGATCGCGTGCGCGTCATCGACGGTTCCGGCAAACCGTCGGCGACGCTGAACCAGGCGCTGGCCCCTTATCATGATCGGATAACGCAATTTGCGCAGCACGGAGGCGTGCGCCGCGCAGCCGCGCTCCGTGGCCTGTTCGATGATCAATTCCCAATGATCCTGCCGCCGGACCAGGACGGTGGCCTCGGGATCGCCATTCTCAACTCCAACGCCGAAACCCACTTCTCCTTCACCAACGCGCTCGGTTTGGTTTCGGAAGCGCAAACGCGGCGGTTGGAGGCTGCGATCCGTCATTTTCCGACGGCATGCTGGACCATCGCGTTACATCATCACGTGATGGAATATCCCATGCCAGTGAAGACATTTGCCGAGCGCATTGGGACAGCCTTGATCAACGGCAGCTGGTTTGTACGCAGGTTGCAACGGTTTTCCGATCGCTCAGTGGTGATGCACGGTCACCGGCATATCGATTGGATCGGTACATGTGGTGCGTCGAGGATCGTCTCGGCCCCGTCGCCGGTGATGGGGGCCGACGATGAAGTCAGCTATTTCTATATCCACAAAATGATGGTCGGCCCGGACCGGAAGCTTTGCCTCACCGAGCCCGAGCGGGTTGAGATTGCCGCAAGCTAGGACGCTTCCAGCTTATCTTCGTGCGATCCGCCACACAGATCGGCTATCCATGCGGCCGACGGACTCTCGGCACAGAAGGTCAGAATAGCGAGCGTGATCGGTACGCCGATGAAGGTCCCGAACAGGCCCCAAAGCGAGCTCCAGAAGAAGATCGCAAACAGCACCAGAAACGGCGAGATCGACAACGTCGAACCGGCCACCCGCGGTTCGATATAGCTGCCGACCACGAACTGGATGACGTTGAGACAGGCGAACACGCCGAACACCGCGGGCCAGCTCTCGAACTGTGTCATGGCCAGCAGCGTGGGGAACAGCGTCGCGATGAAAGGACCGACGAAAGGAATGTAGTTGAGGACAAAGGCGATCACGCCCCATTCGAATGCGAATGGCAGCCCGGTCACAGCGGCGAACAGGCCGACTAAGAGACCCGTCACCGCGCTCATCTGCGTCCGCACCAGCATATATTTACGAAACTTGGCGGCCGTCGCTTTGCTGCCCTTGAGCAGGACGCGCGCAGCTGTGCGATTCTCCAGCCGCTGGATTCGTCGACCAGCGTCTTCGACCTCGAGAAGTCCCAGCACGACATAGACCAGCGCGATGAGCCAGAAACTCAATGTGGTGTTGACGCGGCCCGTGACGTATTGCGTGGTACGCAGCAGCCAGCCGACATTGAAATGCTCCGCCCAGACGCCGGCGAACGAGACGCCATGGCCGTCGAGCCAGATCACCGCGGCATCGTAGAAGGCCTGATACCGCGCCGCATCCGCAATCAAGGAGCGCCCGACGCGGCCGAACCCCCATGCTGCCAGCGAGGCAAACGCGATGCAGGTGGCAACCGTAACAACGACGGTAATGGCGAGCGCGAGGAGTTTCGGCAGCCACGACTGCAGCCGTTGCTGAACGGGCCAGACGATCGCGATGATAAACAGGGCGGCCGCAAGCGGGGCGAGCACGCTGCGCGCCTGAGCCACCGCCGCAATGACCAGCACCGCGGCGATGATGCCGGTCGTGATCTTCAACCCGCCAGCCATCCTTGGGTTACCCGATCTCCGTGAACGCAGACATTGCCAGTCTGTCTCGTAGCGCGACAAGACCGGAAATGGACCTGCGGCGCAGCTACAGCAATCCTCGATAGATCCCCGGCGCGGAACCTTCGATGGCCACCGCGCCGACAGCTTTCGTATAGAAATCCGCCGGCCCGACGCCGCCGATGATGGCGTAGCCGAACCCCTGGTGCTTCATGTCCTCGAGGCAGGCGAACAGCAGCGCCTTGCCGATTCCGCCTTGCTGCGCCTTCGGCGCGACGCCGGTCGGACCGAAGAAGTTGCGACAGGCCGCGTCATGGCAGGCGAATCCGAGGATCTTCTTTTGCTGGATCGCGATGAAGCAGGAGACTGGTTGGCGGCTGAACGCGACCTCGGTTTCGCTGGCCCACGCCTCGCTGAATGTCTCCCGCACCCAGGCGACAACCTTGTGCTTTTCCGGGGCGAGCGCGCGGCGCATGATAATTCCGGCCTTGAGCAATCGATCGTAGGCGGGCCGGGAATCGGGCAGGGCGTAGAGCTTGACGAGCATGTCCATCCGGTGAGCTTAGTTGAAAACGCATCCCGCGGGCAAATCACGGGAGCAAGGTCGAGGCGCCGGACTACTATTTGCGTTGTTGCTTGTTCGCGGCCTTGTTCGAGGTCCTGGCTTCACGTGCAATTGCCCAGAAATACCCGCCGCAGAATGCAACAATCGCGACAATCACGCCGGCGGCGATCAGCTCTTGCATATCAGCGGTTCTCCAAGTAGGTGCATCTCGTTCAGGTGGGAATTATGCCCACGAATACGCCGACGAAAAGGCAGATCGGTTTCGGGACGTAACGAGGCGGAGCGAATGCGATGGTGACGGTCAGCGCAGCAGACAGGCGTCTTCGGGCGATCGTCGCTCTCGTCGTCATGGCCGGCGTCGGTTCGGCGCAAGCCGCCCGAACACCCAATGTGTCGGATGCCAGTGGGAGCGCCGTCTCCATGCCGATCGACACACGGAGCCAGACGTCCGCGATGGATGGCGTGGTCCGCGCCGTCCAGCTTCCCAAGGGCGCTTCCGCGATCAGCGAGACCTACGGAGACTGGATCGTCAAATGCCAGCTCGACGGCGGGGCCAAGCTGTGTACCCTCGGGCAGACACAGCTCGCCAAGGAAACCAATCAGCAAATCTTCGCCATCGAACTGATTCCCAGGGACGGAAAGGCCGAAGGCAACATCTTGATGCCGTTCGGGCTGAAGTTCGACGCCGGGGCCGTCCTCAAGCTTGACGGCAAGGATCTCGAACAGACGCGCTTCTCCACCTGCACGGCGCAAGGCTGCTTGCTGCCGGTATCCTTTCCCACGGTCGTGACCGACACCATCAGCAGGGCCAAAATGCTCACCGTTGCCGCACAGAGCATCAGCAACGGGCAGGCTGTTGTCTTTAACGTCCCCCTCAAAGGCTTCGCCGCGGCGCTGGAGCGCACCATTCAGCTCGGAAGCTGAGCGGCACAACGTTCCGCGCCCACCGCACGATGGCTGCGACAAATCACCCCGACGGGCAAAATCCCGCTTCCGTCGTCGGGCAAATCAGTGATCCAATTCCGCCCGTCTCACCCGATTGAGGGGCGCTTCGCGGTCGTCACGAACGTGGGTCGAGATGCGGTGGACGCCGATTGCGCAACTGACGAGTGCGCATGACGTGGACGGTGAAGTCGTGTGGTCCTGACGCAAGCTCTTTTTTCGTTATCCAAAGAACGAATAAAAGCCATATCTGTTAATGGTTTGAGCAGCCATTCTGGGTCAGCAGAAAGGTCCAGCCGATTGAGCTGGGCCCCAATAGGCCCTTAGAGCGTTCACCTTCAGGTGCCAGACCACAGCTTCGGCCCATCGCGTGACGGGCAATACCGGGTATCTACGGTGGATGACGTCCGTTGATGTCCGGCCTGATCTGGAAGATAGTTGGAAACGCGAACAAATGGTGGGGGCCGCGATGACGGAAGTAGCGTTGCCCGAGACGCAGTATGCGCAGAGCGGCGACTTCAACATCGCCTATCAAGTCATGGGCGACGGGCCTACCGACATTATCCTAGTTCCGGGCATTATATCCCACATCGATTTTCAGCACGAACTCCCGGGCTATACGCGCTTTCTTCGTCGCTTGGCGAAGTTCTCAAGGGTCGTCACGTTCGACAAGAGAGGTCAAGGACTATCAGATCGGTTGGCCGACGTACCGTCTCTTGAGGAACGTATCGACGATGTCCGCACGATCATGGACGCAATCAACTCCAAGCGTGCTGCGCTAGTTGGCTTCTCTGAAGGCGCGTCGATGAGCGTTCTATTCGCAACGACCTACCCAGAGCGCGTTTCCCACTTGGTCTTATTCGGAGGGCTGGCGCGGATATCAGACCTGCTCCCGCCCAACCTCACGCCATCCGAGGTTCAGGAACGGTTAGCTTACGTCGTAAAGAGTTGGGGAAACGGGGACTTCCTCAAGCGAGTTTTCGCGAGTGATGCTGGCAATTCGGAGATACTCGCTCGCATCGCAAAATTCGAAAAGTTGGGCAGCAGTCCTGGCGCACTAAAATCCTACATACTTTCGAACCGACGGATAGACATCAACCCCATCCTCCCAGTCGTCCGCACGCCAACTCTAGTGCTGCACCGAACAACCGACGCGCAGGTGCCTGTAACGTTAGGCCGCAAGCTCGCCGCCGGTATCCCGGGAGCGAAATACATTGAATATCCGTCGGGCGATCACGCGTTCTGGACGGGAGACATTGAGCGCGTTACCGGAGACATCGAAGAATTCATCACTGGACAACGCGCCAGCGAGGGAATTGATCTGGAGCGCATACTCGCTACCGTTCTCTTTACTGATATCGTTGGATCGACCAATCTCGCTTTGCAACTCGGCGATCACCGTTGGCGCGACCTCTTGGACAATCACGACGATCTTTCCGGCCGGATTGTCAGCAAGCATCGCGGCACTTTGGTGAAGAGCACAGGCGATGGCGTTCTGGCGACCTTTGACGGGCCGGGGCGGGCTGTGCGATGCGCCTTGGCGCTCAGTGAAGAGAGCAAGAGTATTGGCCTGCCCGTACGCGCAGGTCTTCATTGCGGCGAGGTCGAAATCAGAGGCAACGACATCGGTGGCATTGCCGTCCACGCAGCCGCGCGGGTGATGTCGCAGTCGGGAAGCAATGAGGTATTTGTCTCGCGGGTGGTCACCGACCTCGTAGCAGGCACCGATCTGAAGTTCTCCGAGCGAGGCTCATACGAATTAAAGGGGCTGCCCGGGAAATGGGACCTTTTCGCCGCGAGCAAATAGTATCCCGAGCGCTTGCGTCGTATTGTTCCTCCGCTATAAGCCGCGCAGGCCTCCGCATTTTGCGCTTCCGTTTCGTGTCGAGGCCGAGATCGCCGAGATGTCTATGCGTGTCTACTTTGCCCTCAACATCAACTTGACGGATAAGCAGCAAAGTACGTTCGAGGAACTCAACCTCAAGCCTGGCGCTGTTTGCAGACTGACAAAGTAAGGCGCCCGCATTGCGATGCCTACGTAGGCTTACGCCGTTCGCGCTCAGCCCTGTTCGCTGCTTTGAGCAGGTCTCCGATGTAGTCGGAGATGTCGCCGATCTCAGCTTGCAAGTCGGCCGCCGAGAAACCCTGCTCCTTGGCAGCCGCGACAAGACGGCGGGTCAGTTCGGCGATATCCTGCGACGCGCCGACAGTGCGAAACTGCTCGACAGCGTGAATGCTATTCTCGACCCAGAAATCGATAAACTCGCGGGCCTTGCTCACCGGATACCCCCCAACGCCAAACCAAGAACTAGCGTTAGCGCCGGTGCGTGAACACGGCAGGGCCGCCTCAGTTGTCCCTCTTCGTTTGCCATCGTAGCGATGGCCACGCCGCCGCCGCACCCCACAAGTCGAATTGCGCCCCGCTAGGCTTTATCCCAACGTCGGAGCACGCAGCCGACGGGGACGGCCTTTGCATCTATTGTTCCGACTATTGGTGGCGTCGGTTCTGTTGGGTTTTGCCGTTTGGCTGACGATGGGACCGCCGCCGAAGAATGCCCCGAAGCCAGGTCTGCTCGCGCATCGAGTGCCGTAAGCGCAGCTTTCCCGGGGGAGCAGGGTTGTCGTGGTAACCTCTGCCACCGGGCTGAGAGGGCAAAATATGTCCATCTATTCGCACTTACAAATCGACGCCATGGCGTCGAAAGACGCCAACCTTATTGAAAAAGCTGCACGCGCTCAGCGTCAAAGATCGCGATGACCCGCTGACGGAAATGATCGCGAAGACGATTATCAAGGTCGCGCAATCTGGTCTCAGGGACCCCGCCGAGATTTCGGCGCAGGCGATCAAGGCACTGGAAGTTCCGGTGACGCCGGGAGTTGATGTCTTCCCGCGCGCGCTCTGGAACGACCGCCTTATCCCAATTAGGAACGAGATACGCGAGCCAGCATTGGCGACAATGGACGACAAAAACCTGCAAGCGCACAGTGAACAAGCCCTTGTCGTGGTGGCCCTCAGCACGGCAACTCTGATCGCGTCCGTCGCCCTCTTGGTATCCGCATGGTAAGGCCGTCTCAGGTTAGGGCCTCGATGCTGAGATCAGATCAGGCTCAATATTTGAACCGCGTTCCCGAGTGGAACCAGGACGACAGCACCGATCGCAACATCCGCTCCCGCGTTCGGGAACCGAAACATTCCGGCCCTCGGAGAATTAGCGCTTGGAGGCTTCGGGGCTTCGCAAGATGCGAGGCATATCATGATCCCACTGTCAGCGGGCAACGCCTTCCTCATAGTTGCGATTATGAGCGTCACTTTCCTGACTGAGGTCGCCTTTTTCATCGTGATCGGGCTGTTCTGAAAGGAACGCGCGCACTGGCACGGCGCAGCCGATGTGAGGACCCAGTCCTTCTCCCGGCTCAACGACGAGGCTTATCCCAGCGCTCACCCGCTGGAATGATTGAGGGCGACTGCTCTTCAAATTCGCGGAGCCGGTCGATTTGCATTTTGAGCCTCGGCGAGAGTTCCGTCTCTGGTTCCAGCGACGCTCGCAGCGTCTCGCCGATCTCCCGGACAATGGCCCGGCTGTGAACGTGGTCGATGTCGATGCGGTTGCGCATTACACAGCCTCCGGTCGGAATGAACAACGCACCGGCAGGCCGAGAGTGCGCTCCCCCCGCAAACACATCGGGGCGCGGCTAGCGATTGTGACTAAACCGGAGACCGCCGCTTTTGGCTATCTTGCGCGAGCGCTGGTTTTTGACAACAGCGGGTCTTTGGTAACGACCTTTGGCTATCTGCGACATGCGCCGGGTTGTTCACCAGCGAGCGGCGGCCTCATGGCTTCTAAGTCTTGGCTAGCCTCTTCGTTCCCCAATTCTGATCGCGAACGGAATGAGGAACCTACGGAGCACAGAGCCGAAGCATCGACCATGCAAAGCGCCGGGCAACGCCGGCGATACTCATAGGAAATCGCTCGCGCTCGGGAACCAATTCCAAAAGTGTCGGGTTAATTGATGGGGCCGATGCAAGGGACCATCGCCATGAGGATCGAATATCTCGCTGCAATTGCGATAGCTGTTTGGACCGCTGGTGCTGGATTGGCAGCGGTCCATTCCGTCGGCTCGCCGCTCGAAACGCAGTCCACGCCGACCGCCACTGAATTGGCGACCCGAATAGCCGCGTCCGTGGATGCGTTCTCGCCTCGGCCTGGCGGTTAACAGCCGCCCCCACGCGAGTGCGTCTAGGCACCGGCCGCCACCCGTATTCGTCCGGGATGGAAGTTTTTCCCGCGCCGCAGCATATTCGCGGTGTTCATCGAGTTCATACTTCCTCTCCGCCCGGCCGTCTCATTGACGGCCGGGCTTTTGCATGCGCGCCACGCGTTTTTTCGGCAGTTAGTTCTTCTTGAGATCGCTCAGCCTGCGCATGTAATAGCCGTGGCTCTGAACCGCCTGCCTGATCTCCTCGCTAACCCTGACGACCCTCTTCTTGCTCTTGCGCCATTTGCCCTGAGCGCTGATGTCCGGCACTGGAAATCCTTTTTTCACAACGAGGAGATCGCGCCTGACGTTGAAATACACCTCGATCATATTGTCTCCCAAAAGGCTGAAAGTATCCGTTCAGAGCAGAGCGCGGCCCGCAGAAATGCAACCGGCTCTTTCGCGCCTGCCTGTGAATATCGAGGAGAAATGCTGCGCTCGTTGTTTCGACAAGACATTTTCTGGTTGGATGTTGTTCGCATGCCGCACCCAACGACCAACGATTATCTGGACGAGTATGACCGGGAGCTAGACGAGATCGTTGCCGCCTGTGACGGCGATGTGCGGAGCGCTCTCAGGGCGCTCTTGCTGGTCAATGAGCAGTTGGAGCACATCCTAAACTGTTTGAACGCGGAGCTCGTTGATCACGTGTCGCGGCATCACCGACGGCAGACGTTACATTAAACCGCAACTATCGCTTCACCGGCAGGGGTCAGCCTCACGAAAGTCCCGCTGCCATCGCGGTCCTCGATCCAGCCGAAGCTTTCGGCAAACTTGAGCCCGGCAGCTAGATCATCGCGCTTTGCACCAGCAGCGCTCCAAACCGCATCAATCGTCTCTCGGCGGATGACCTGTCCCGCGCCAAGTCCGGCGGCCTTCATGACGTCGATCAATTTGAGGCCGTGTTTCTCGATCTCGTCCATTTTGTCCTGGCGTGGTTTCAATCCTGCGGGCGAGCCAACCGGCTTCCAATTTACACGCCGGTTGTGGCACGATGAAGCTAGCTCAATCATAACGGCAGCAACCATGGCCAATTTCATCTTTCGGGCCAACATCGCTCACACAAAGAACTTTTGGAAACGGAAGCCAACGCTCGGAAGATCGAGACCTTGCACAAGCTTTTGGCCGAGGAGGAAGCCAAGCTAGCCGAATGGCAGGCGCAAAATCGACGGTCACGCGGTAAGGATTGAGGACGCCGTTGACAATAATCAATGAGCCGCGCCGGTTCGCCGGCTAGTCAGTGATGATGTGGATGCCGATTGAAACCGCCCCGTTCGATCGCGACTTGGAATTGGCCGTTATCGACGCTAAGGGGGACATATACTCTCTGATCTTCCCCTGTCGTCGTGACCACAATGGCTGGATCAAGACGGCAACGAACCGCGCCGTGGAGGTTCATCCCACTCACTGGCGCAATTGGGGCGAGCAGCAAGGCCGCTCGGCGTAGGGGCTACGCGAGCCCGATGCGCGACCGCTCACCTCAGGAATACCGCCGCAACATTCATGAGTATGCCGATGGTCGGGATGTTCCACACGAGCGAGCGCGCCAGCGGCAAGTCTGCTGCATACAAGATCGCGTAGGCGACACGTCGGCCGCGCCGCATGTGGTGCCGTTCGTCGCCGCCGCCGTGGCGCAGAGCAAGGAACGGTACAATAAGAGCATCGGCGAAGCGCGCCTGATGATCGGCAATGCCATCCGCATGATGGCGCCTGCACCGAAGTCGCGCGCGGGCTGCCATTTCGCGGCGGCCATCGGCTTGCGGTCATCGCTGGAGGATTTCGCCCCGACGATACCGGACTGGGCTCATGATCAGCACACGATCAAGGGCAAGGCGATGGGTCGCGGCCTCGATCACTTCCGCCGCGAAGGTGCCAAGCTGATCCCGCCGCCGACAGAGGATGATCCCTACGAGGACGAGGCCTACCGGCATTGGGCGCTCAAGCAGCGCGGCAATGGGCTGATCTAGGGCCGTGTACTCCTAAAGGCGAGTGGCCGCCGAGCCGCGCCCCTCCCCATTTTGGTGTACGGGACGAGCAGGTCCTCGTGTGCCATCGGAGATGGGCAATGACCGTAAGAACCTTCTGCACACTTGCCGCCGCCTTCTTTGCCCTGATCGCGCTTCTGCAGTTGATCCGGATTGTGATGGGTTGGTCCATCACGTTGAATGGCGTCGATGTACCGTTCTGGCCGAGCTGGATTGCCGTCATTGTGGCGGGCGCGTTGAGCTTCGTCGGCTTCCGCGCCGCCATGCGCAGCTAAAAGCTGGCAGAGCGCCCGGCCAATCTGTCGCTGGGTAGCGGAGCCACTTTCCTACTCGCGGGC
The DNA here is from genome assembly GCF_054056795.1 of Bradyrhizobium sp. USDA 3315. Taxonomy (NCBI): domain Bacteria; kingdom Pseudomonadati; phylum Pseudomonadota; class Alphaproteobacteria; order Hyphomicrobiales; family Nitrobacteraceae; genus Bradyrhizobium; species Bradyrhizobium sp. USDA 3315. The sequence goes on from NZ_JBSRYP010000001.1 coordinate 5,364,870, forward strand.
GTCGGGCCGTCGTGCTCTACCGCGACAGCGGTGTGGTGAACGTCCGGTACGGCCTAAGAGCCGACGTAGAACGCAAGTCGCGTTTTGACCCGGATCGGACGTAGACGCTAACGGGGATGAGTGTCACCCTCATGCTTCGGCACCACGCGAAACGTGGCGTTCGCACGCGCGATTACACTGTCGTCGGCCTTGATTAGGCTTTGTGCGAAGCAGATCGTTCTGCCGGTTTTGATCACCTCGCTGTCCACGGTGATCCATTGCCCGATCTGCGCGATGCCGGTGAAGTCGACCGCAAGAGTGATTGTCGCCAGCGACGATGCCCAGCCAATCGCCTGTGCGCAGCTATAGCCCATCGCGTTGTCAGCAAGCGCGGAGATCAGCCCGCCATGAACGTTGCCACGCGCATTGGTGTGCGGCTTGGCCAGCCGTAATCCGATGATCACGGCTTTGTCCGTGCGCTTCGAATAGAGCGGTTCCCAAGGATCGGTGAAAGGGCTCTTGCGGAAGTGAGGCTCGAAACCTTCGGGGATACCGATGCTGTTCATGGTCATGCGCGAGCTCCGTTGTTGGCGAAGACCTGTTCGCAGACGATCTGCTCAAGAGTTACGACAAGTACGATAGGCGCGACGGCTGCACTGACGGCTCGGACTTCGACAATGTCGGACGACGGCATTGCGCCACATCGCGCACCGCCTTTTTGTGCCAGTTCGTACAAAAATAAAATCGAAAATGCGCGATGGCAAATATCCTCACACGTCGCCGTCGCGCGGTCCCCGCGCCAAGTTCCGGCCTCCACAGGACCCTGTCGACTGATTGCGGAGGGGCTGCCACCGCTCGACGGTCGCGCCGTAATACGTCGAGATCGAGCGCGGCATCGTCCTCGACCCCGGAGTTACGCTCACCGTGATGTGCTCGGTTGCAGGTCTGGCGGATGTCTCCCTTTGGGTGCATAGTTCCAGCGCCGATCCGACCGCGCGGACGCTGGGGCTGCTGGTGGGGTCGAGGAGGGCATGGTCATGCATCACCCATTCCAACCGCTGCCTCATCGCGAAATCGCGTTCACCATGGGCGTCATCGGCCTCGGGTTGCTCCCGATAGCGATGGCAATTGCGGCGCTGTTCGTGTCCTGACCCAATTCGACGGACAGCTAGGGCCGCCGATGCTTGAACGACCGCCGATCTTGAGCCCGCGCGAGAAGCAGCTATTGCGGCGTCTCGCCCAAGGCAAATCGGACAGGACAACTGGGCTGGAGATCGGCGGCACCGAGAAGCAGGTCGCCGCACAGCGCGCAATGCTGGTCAAGAAGCTGCAAATTTTTCGCAGGAGCATCTCTTGTCGGTCGCCAGCCAGTTTGCTGCTTGGCGTGTGCGGTCATCCGATTGATGTTCGCTTGCGCCGCGCGTCAAGCGCGGCTTGCAGGCCAACTCTCCGCACGATCAGTTCACGCCCTCCACGGTATCTCGGGCAGATCGATCACCTTGTCGTCCTCGACGCGACCGCGACACCACGGCGGCGGCAGACGGCGCGCATCGGGAGCGGACAGCATGCTGCTAACAGCGGCCATGTCCGCTTTTAGGGCTGGAGCAGACCTTCGGCGAGTAACTCCGGTATGCCGCCTTTTGACCGAACCGGACCAAGCACTGCGCTTGTATCCCCGATCACACGCGCGCACGGCCAGCTTCTACCTTGCCGTCGAAACTTGGCTCGGCCTCGCCCGTGCCGAATGACACTCGCCACGATGTCCAACGGGGGATAGGATGCAATGATCCTCGGTGTGCGGGCTGCCAGACGCTGGTGTGTTCGGCACTCCAACGCCTCCGCCCTTGGTTGGAGTGCGTTTCCGCGCGATGCCTTGCGGCAGCAAAGGCCGCGCAAAGGGAGGATTTGACTATGTTCATTTGCCAGTGCAACGCAATTCATCGACGCGATGTGGTGTGCGGCGGTGGTGCTGCCCTGTTCAGCGCCGTCGTGGCGTCGTTGATGGGCGGCGCGAAGCCGGTGCGGGCAGAAGCGATGGCGGGTAAGGTTCCGGAGATCGACCGCGTGGCAGTACGTGTAGTGGTCGACAGCTATCAATTCGCCGTGGCACCGAGCCGGAAGGTTGCCGATGTAGAGATCGAACACTTCGGCTGGGGCATCGGCGGAGGCAAGCCGCCGGTAAAACGCTGATCAGTGAGTTCGGCCTGTCGATGCACGTCGAGACGCGGCGCGGCACCGAGGCACGTAATGTCTTGGTGGATTTCGGCTTCTCACCTGACGCGCTTGTCAACAATGCCAATCTCGTCGGCATCGATCCGGCCGCGCTTGACGCCCTTGTCTTGAGCCATGGTCACTACGATCATTTTGGCGGTCTTGCTGGCTTCCTAAAGCAAAACAGCAGCAAGCTGAAAGCCAAGCTGCCTATCTACATCGGCGGCGAGGAAGCATTCTGCTCGCGCGAATGGACCGCTCCGCCGGTGCGCGGCGACTTCGGAGCCTTGGATCGGAAAGCGCTGGAAGACGCCAATGTTGCAGTCACCTATGTAGAAGGACCGGCACTGGTCGCCGATCACGGCTTCACCACAGGACACATCGACCAGACAAGCTTTGAGAAGCTGCTGTCCCCCAGCGCCATGAGGATCGGCGTGGACCACGGCATTGGATGCTATGCCGACAAGCTTCCAGAGGACGAACGGACGAAGGCTGTCATCCCGGACCAGTTCCGGCACGAGATCGCCACCGCATTCAATTTAAGAGGCCGCGGGTTGATCGTATTGACCTCTTGCAGTCATCGCGGGGTGATCAACGCAATCAAACAGGCCCAAGCGGCTTCGGGCGTCAACAAGGTTCATGCGGTGATCGGCGGCTTCCACCTCGCGCCCTACAACGAAGGCTATGTGCGCGACACGATCACAGCGCTCAAGAGTATCGATATCGACTACGTTATTCCACTGCACTGCACTGGTGAGCCGTTCTACGAGATGGCCAAGGCCGAGGTGCCGAACAAGCTCCTGCGCTCCTACACGGGCACACGCTTCGTCTTCGCTTCCTGAGCAAGAAGGACACACGCAATCCGAGCGCTTACGGCCGCGATAGGAAGGCCAAACAGCGGCCCGGCGCGAGGGGGCTACAGGGCACCGGGCCAGCCGCGCTCGCGCATACGTGAAACTAGGGCCTATCGGGGCCCAGCGGGTCCGGACGGGCAACTCGCTCGCCCAACACAATGCGGAAAATGCCTTTATTTTCCGGCACTTCCACCGTTTTCAACAAGTCGAAAAAGTGGCTAGACATCAAGTCGTGTGGTCCTGACGCCCTAGCGGTAGGTGTCTTTTCGAATTGCGCGATGCGCGTTGCGAAGACGGTGACAAGCAAGCCCAGTCTCGCCGGGGAGAGCACGAAATAAGCCGTAGCCCATCGCGCTGGGAAAGCCGGGTTGTTTCCGGTTACACCTGTGGTCCTACCCCCGAGCTTACTACCCATTGCTCGGGGCCCATGGGTGCGATCGGCACCCAGCTTTCCCTGCGCCCTCTCTTTCAGAGGGTGAAACGAACAGCAAAGCTCGGGCGAAAGGCGCCGCGAGAATGGGATGTGTGACTCACAGATCGTGCAACAATTTCAGCGTCGTCCCGGCGAAGGCCGGGACCCATTGCCACGAATGCGAATTGTGGCGCGACGCTGGGCCACGGCCTGTTTTTCAACAACGCTATTCTGTGGTTATGGGTCCCGGCCTTCGCCGGGACGACGAATGGAGAAGGCCTAAGCCGGCTTTCGCTCTCAATCCCGATACGACGGATCCGCCCGGTCGAGCTTGCGCAGCAGCGCGGGCCAGGCGAGTTCGCCGTTGCGGGCGGCGCGGCCCGGCTTCGGCAGCATCCGCTCATAAGTGTCTTCGAGGATGTTTTGCGGCGGATAGATCAGCTTGGTATTGCAGGACAGCGCCATCACCTGGGTCTGGCAGGCGCGCTCGAGGCGGAACAGCACGTTGAAGGCGGCGGGCACGGTACGGCCGACGACCAAGAGGCCATGATTGCGCAGGATCATCGCCTCGTTGTCACCGAGGTCGCGGACCAGGCGTTCGCGCTCGTCGACATTGTCGGCGATGCCCTCGAAGTCGTGATAGGCGATGTGCAGGAAGCGCATCGAGGTCTGCGCCAGCGGCAGCAGGCCGCATTCCATCGCCGAGACCGCCATGCCGGCCGGGGTATGGGTGTGCGCGACGCAATCCATGTCGTGCTTGGCCATGTGGATGGCGCTGTGAATGACGAAGCCGGCGACGTTGACGTCGTAGTCGGTGGCGTTGAGCAGCGTGTTGCCCTCGACGTCGACCTTGATCAGGCTGGAGGCGTCGATCTCCTCATACAGCATGCCGTAGGCGTTGATCAGGAACTGGTCGGTGGTGCCGGGCACGCGGCAGGAGATGTGGTTCGCGATCATCTCGGTCATGCCGTACATCGCCGTCAGCCGATAACAGGCGGCAAGATCGACGCGGGCCTGCCACTCCTCGGCGCTCACCTGCTCGCGAACCGATTTGACGACCTTGATCGCGGGCGAACTGACGGGGGGATTCATGGCGTTCTCTCCTTGAGATATCTGCGGGGCCGCGGCCCGATTGTTGCGGCGACCATAGCAGAATCCGCGCGGCGGCAAGCTGTGCTGCGCCTGCTTATTTGCAGGTCTGGCGGGCAAAAACCGAATGCGGATTGGCGCGCAGCGCCTTCAATGCCACAATGCGGAAAACAGCCGAGGCGCACCAAAATGAGCGATCGCAAGATACGTATCGCCGTCCTGCATTTCTCCCACGAAACCGTCTCGTTCCTGCCGAACGAGACCACGCTCGACGACTTCATCTATCCGGGCTCGCCGGCCAAAGGCGAGGCGCTGCTGCGGTTCGATCCCAAGAACTATATGGGCGGCTTCGTGCAGGTGGCGCGCGAGTTCTCCGAGGTCGAACTGGTCGGCATCGAATCCCCGCTGTGGCCGAAGACTTACACCGGATCCGGCTGGATTACCGAGGAAGCTTATCGCACCTTCACCGGCAAGATGATCGCCGGATTGAAGGAGGAGGGACCGTTCGACGGCGTCTATCTGTGCCTGCATGGCGCGATGGCCGTGCGCGGCGTGCCGCGTCCCGAAGCCGATCTGGCGCGGCAGGTGCGCGAAGTGGCCGGCCGCTCCGCCTTCATTGCGGCGACGTTTGATCCTCACGGCAATGAGGACGAGGCGTTCCTCGAGCAGGCGGACATGGCATTCGCGGTCAAATATTTCCCGCATTATGACGCGCATCTGCAGGGCGAACGCGCGGCGCGTATGCTGGTGCGGGCGATCCGAGGCGATTACAAGCCGGCGCACAGGACGATCAAGGTTCCCGTGATCTTGCCCACGGTGCTGCAATGGACCGGGGCGCGGCCTTGGATGGACCTCGTGCAGCGCGCGCTGGTCTGGGAGGCGCGCGAGGTCGACGTCTATGTCAACATCTTCTTCGGCTTCCCGTTCGCCGACGTTCCCGATCTCGGCATGACCGTGCAGGTTCTGACCAACGACAATCCAAAGCTCGCCGAGCAGGTCGCGCGCGATCTCGCCGGCACGATCTGGCGGCTGCGCGAAGCCTTGCTGCAATCGACTAGGCTGTACAGCATCACCGAGGGTGTTGCGCTGGCCAAGCAGGCCGTCGCCGCTGGCAATACACCGGTGGTGCTGGCCGATCACAGCGACCGGTCGGGGTCGGCGACCTGGCTGCTGCGTGAGATCATCGCGCAGGACCTCGCCAACACCGTGATCGCGACCATCGCCGACGCCAGGGCGACCGCAAGCCTGAAGGCCGCCGGCGCCAAGGCCGGCGATACCTTCGACATGGAGATCGGCGGCCGCGCCGACGAGTCGGCAGGCGATCCGGTTCGGATTCAGGGTACGGTTTCGGCGGCGGGCGAGGGCTACGGCCAATTCTGGGTCTGCGTGCGCTTCGGCCGCAACAATGTGCTGATCCTGTCCACTTATCTGGTGCAGATCATGGAGCCGTTTTCGCTGAAGGCGCTGGTGCCCGACATCGGCGCCTTTGACGTGATGGCGATCAAGTCGCGGGTCCATTTCCGGCGCGGCTTCGACGACAATGGATTTGCCAAGACGATCCTCCTGGTCGAACCCGACGAGCCGTTCCTCGGTACCACGCGTCTCGACAAGCTGCCGTACAAGAACGTCGATCTCGCGCAGTTCTATCCGTACGGCAATCCGGCATTTTCGGAGGCGTCGCCATGACGGAGAACCGCTATCGCCTGATCGGCTCGACCGCCTCGCCCTATGCGATCAAGTTGCGCGCGCTGATGCGCTACCGTCGGATCCCGCACGACTGGGTGATCATGACCAAGGCTTTGCGCGAGGCAACCGCGCATCTGAAGCCGATGCTGATCCCGGTGCTGCAATATCCCGACGGCAGCTACCGCGGCGAGACCACGACGCTGGCCTATGATCTGGAAGCGCGGCATCAGGGACGGTCGGTGATCCCCGAAGACAAGGCCATCGCTTTCATCTGCGATCTGCTCGAGGACCTCGCCGACGAATGGGCGGTGAAGCCGTTGTTTCTCTATCGTTGGTGGGATCCGGAAGACCAGGCCTATGTCTCGCGCTGGGCCGGCGAGGAGTGGTCGTCATCGGAGGCCGAGGCCGGCAGCTGCGAGGAGATCGAGGAGTTCCGGCAGCGGCAGATTTCGCGCATGGTCATTCTCGGCGCAACGGATGAGAACAGGCCGCTGCTGGAGGAGAGCTACCGGCGTACGCTTGCCGCGTTCGAGCCTCAGGTCGGCATGAGGAGCTATCTGTTCGGCAGCCGGCCGTCGCTGGCGGATTTTGCCTGGTTCGGCCAGCTCAGCGAGATGGCGACCGACCCGACCCCGATGCGGATCATGCGCGAGCGCGCGCCGTTCACCGATCACTGGGTGCGGCGGCTCGACGATGCGTCAGGTGTCGAGGGTGACTGGTATCCTCGTGAGCAGGCGCTTGGCGGATTCGCGGAGGCGCTGCTGCGGATCGCCGGCGAACTTTATCTGCCGTTCCTGGCGGCCAACGCGGATGCCTTCGCGAAGGGCCTCGAACGGCTCGAGATCAACGTCTGGGGACTGCCCTACGCGCTGGCGCCGTTCAAATATCAGGTCAAATGCCTGCAGCAGCTGCGCGAGAAGTTTGCCGCGCTCGATGCCGGCGAGCGCGCGGCGTTGAAGCCGGTGCTGGAACGCACCAGGTGCTGGGCGATCCTGAACGGAGGCTGATCGATCAGCGACGATAGGCCGATTCGAAACGGTCGGCGCCTACGTCCGGTGCCGGCTGCCAAGCGCGATCGCAATCGTCTCAGGCTGCTTGATCCGCTCGATCAGCATGTCGATGCGGTCGCCGCCCCAGAACAACTCGCCGTTGAACACCATGCTGGGCACGCCGAACACGCCGAGGGCTTCGGCCTCGTCGATGATGCGATCATGTTCGGCGCGGGCAGGACCGCGAACATAGGCCTCGAAGGCGTCGGCGGAGCCGCCGACCGCGGTGATCACGTCGGCAATCTCGGGCAGTTCGTCGATCTCGAGCTCATGGTTCCAGAATCTCCGGAACACCGTGTCGTGATAGGGTCGGAACAGCCCGTGACGCTGCGCGAACAGCATCCCGGCGCTGGCGTAGAAGGCGTCGTAGATCCGGCGCGGGCCCTTCATGGTCAATCCCTGCGCGTTGGCGAACCGCCGCGCATCCATGTAGGCGTAGCGCACCTTGCGCCAGAAGTGCGGCGTGCGTTCCTCGACCGTGCCCATGAATTCGGGAATGCGAAGCGTGTAGGGCAGCCATTCCAAATCGACGCTGTAGATCTCCTCGAGTTCGAATAGCCGCTTGTTGGCGACGTAGGCATAGGGAGACTTGTAGTCGGTGTAGATGCGTACGCGCGGCTTTTCCATCATCGTTCCTCACCCGGTCGGGACAATTGTTTCCGATCCCGCGCGGGGGTGCAATGCGGCCTGATGAAGGGAGATGGCAGGCAAACGAATGGGCCCCGGTGCATTCAAGCATCTTGCGGGGCCCTGCTACTTCGTTTTAGCGAAGGATGTCTGGTAAAGACCAGTGGTGTTTCGGGACCTAAAAGCGCGTGGCCTTTGCGCTCTCGTCCTGCGGATATCTTCAGATTGTCGGCAGTGCACGCGGCTAGCAGCTGCTGTTCGCCTCAACGTGCACCGTGACCTTGCCGCTGAGCAAGGTCGCTGGCTTTCGCCGGTGGCGTCATGCTCCTCTCCGAGGGGTGGTCCAACGGACATCTGTCCGCTTCTGCTGCCTGGCGGCCGATCCCATAATCGTCCGTCAATTCCTGCGACGCGAGGAGCAAGCGCTCCAGCACCCCAACAGGTGCAGTCAGCGAAATGCTGCGGCAGTTATGGCCTTCTGTCAAGTTAACGAGCGAGGGAACTCAGGTCAGGAGTCCTGTCGCGCCTTGGTCTTTCGATATTGGGTGAAGTCCGGATCGTGCGTCATTTTCCAGTAGTCGACGAACCGCCACGGCATCGCCGAGAACACGCGGCCGCCGCTGTTGCGGTAGTAGGTCGTCATGCCCGGGTGCGTCCAGATCAGTTGCTCATGCTCGGCGTCGACGTTGCGGATATACGCGTCATGCGCGTCGGGATGCACGTCGATCGCGGCGATGTCGTTCTCGATCATCTCGACAAGGCAGGCGGAGATGTAGCGGCTCTGGCATTCCGACTGGAAGATCACGCTGCCGCCATGCGCGGGCCCCGAGTTGGGACCAAGCATCAGAAACAGGTTGGGGAAATCAGGCACGGTGAGGCCGAGATAGGCGGTCGGATTGTCGTCGTGCCAGGTCTGCTTGAGGTTCTTGCCGTCACGCCCGGTGATGTTGAGCCGCGCCGCCATCTCGGAGACCTTGAAGCCGGTCGAGATCACGACGACGTCGTGCTGCCGCGACGTGCCGTCGGCCGTGACGATTCCGTGCCGATCGAAATGGTCGATCTTGTCGGTGACCAGCTCGACATTCGGTTTGGTCAGCGTCTTGAACCAGTTGTTGTCGAGCAGGATGCGCTTGCCGTAGGGCGGATAGGTCGGCATGCATTTCTCGATCAGGTCGGGGCGATCCTTCAGCTCGGACAGGATGAAGTCGGCGAGCTCCTGGCGATGCCGGTCGTTGCCCTTGTTGACGGCGCGGTCCGGATGCGGCCAGGCCGGATCCTTGCGCAGGAACGGCAGCAATCCGTCGCCGTAACGCCAGAACATGTTGAAGCGATACCACTGCACATAGAACGGCAGATGCGCGAGCAGCCACTGCGCACCTTCGGTGATCGGATCGGAATAGCCCTTCACCGGCCGCGCCCATTGCGCGGTGCGCTGGTAGACGGTGACCGAGGCGACGCGGTCGGCGATCGACGGCACCAGCTGCATCGCGGTTGCGCCGGTGCCGATCACGGCGACATGCCTGTCGTCGAGCTTGATGTCGTCGGACCACAGCGCCGAATGGACCTTCAGGCCTGTGAAGGCCTCGTCTCCCTCAAAGCGGGCAGGCAGGGGATCATTGAGCTGGCCGATCGCGCTGACCAGCGCGGTGGATTCAAAGGTTTCTTCGCCGCGGGCAGTCTTCAGCGTCGAGATCCAGCGTCGCTTGCCTTCGTCCCAGCGCGAGGCGACGAGCTCGGTATTGAGGCGGACATGCTTGCGGATGTCGTATTCGCGCACGACCTTGAGCAGATAATCGAGCAGCTCCTGGCGCTGCGCGAAATAGCGGGTCCACGGATTGCGGGCGCCGAACGAGAAGGAATAGGAGTGGTTCGGCGTATCGACGCCGCAGCCGGGATAGCGGTTGACGTACCAGGTGCCGCCGATCTCGTCCTGCCTCTCGACAATCGTATAGGGGATGCCGAGCCGGCCGAGCGCGACGCCAAGCGCGATCGCGCAGACCCCGGCGCCGACGATCAGCACATGCTGCTGCGCCAGCTTCTCGCCAGAAGGGCGCTCGCGCCAGCGCGCGTCGCGTGGGATGAAGCCCATCTCCTCCCGCATCAGCGGCGCATATTCCGGCGCGACATTGTCGCCGAGCGTCGCGCGCATCATCCGCAGCATCAGCTCATTGCCGGGATCGGTGATGACGGGCTTCGGGGTGCCGTTCGCGAACAGGTTCAGGACCGCCGCGCGAATCTCGTCCTGGATCTCCTGAGGCACACCGGCGTCGGGATCCGGGATCAGGCGGACGTCGCGCTTCGGCTTGTAGGGCGGCTCGAGCCACTTCTCGTCGCCGGTCATGTGCACCAGCACCATCAGCAGCACGCGGATGTCACCCTCGGCGATGGCGGAGGACAGATCGAGGTGTTTGCGCGGAAGCTCGATATTCATGCGTTGTCCTCAGCTGCGTGGGGCTTCCGGCAGGCCGCCATAGGCGGCCCAGGTGGTGCCTGCGATGTAGCCGGCATCGACCGGCAGGTTGATGCCGGTGATGCCGCTGCTCTGCGGCGAGAGCAGCCATGCGATCGCCTGCGCGACTTCGATCGGCTCGACCAGCCGGTTCAGCGCGGTCGGCCGCGCCAGCAGGTCCTTGTTCAGGGCGCCCGATGCGATGCCGGCCTCGAGCGCTGCCGTGCGGGTGAAGCCGGGCGACACCGCGTTGACGCGGACGCCGGAACGGCCCCATTCGGCGGCGAGCGTCTGCGTGATCTGGATGACGCCGGCCTTCGCCGCGGTATAGGCGTGGATCGGGCCCGACGTCATGCCGGCCACCGAGGCGACGTTGACGATCGCGCCATGCCGCCGCTTCGCCATGGCGATGCCGACGCTGCGCGCGACCAGGAAGGTGCCGCGCAGATCGATATTGACCTCGCGGTCCCATTGCTCCATCCGCACCCGTTCGATCGTGTGCATCTTACCGAACACGCCGGCGGCGTTGACGAGGCCGCTGATCGGACCATGCGCGGTCTCGATATCGGCAATGCCCGCGACAACGGCGCTCTCGTTCGCGACGTCGAACGGCGCCGGCCACAGGACGGCGGCAGTTCCAACCAGCGGCTCGGGCGCGATGTCGACGATGACGACGCGATGCCCCTGATCGGCGAGCAGTGTCGCGGTCGCCGCACCAATGCCGCGGCTGCCGCCGGTGACGAGGATGGTGCCCTCAGCGCTCATGATTTTCTTCCCTTGTCGCTGGTGGTGAACAGGCCGCGGGTGACCAGTTTTTGATAGGCGGTGATCACATAGTCGGGCACCGCGGTGACGCCGCGCTCGGAATAGGAATAGCGGCGGCTGAGATAACCGCGCGCGCCCATCAGCACCTGGACGATGGCCTCGAATTCCTCGTCGCTGAACGCGTTGGTCGCACCGGCAGCCCGCGCGCGTTGCAGGATCCGCACATAGGCGCTCGAGATGTTGTCAAAATGCTTCTGGTAGCCGATCGGCGCGAAGAATTCGGCCTCGTTGAGGATGCGCAGGAATTCCGGCACCTCGCGGATGAAATCGAAGAAGGCGCTGAAGCGCTCGACCTCCTGCCGGGCTTCGCTTGCGGTGCCGGTGCGCGCATGGATGAAGCGGACCATGTCGAGGCCGATCTTCGGCAGCAGCTGGTCGAGCAGCTCCTGGCGGTTCTCGAAATGATTGTAGAAGGTGCCCTGCGCGACGCCGGCGGCCTCGGTGATGCGCGCGACCGAGGCTTCGGCATAGCCGTATTTGCCGACGACCTTGGTCGCGGCGTCGAAGATCTTCTGCTTGGTCCAGGCGTTGCGCTCGACCCGGTTGAGCTTTGTCACTTTGGCGGTTGTCGCTTGCGTCATGCGGTGGCCTCGAGTTCGGCGCGGAGCACGCGTTTGAGCACTTTGCCGGATGGATTGCGCGGCAGGCTGTCGCGGATGACGAGCTGCCGCGGCACCTTGAAGCCGGCGAGCCGTGTCCGGCAGTGGTCGGTGAGACCGGGCAGGTCGAGCTTGGCGTCGTCGGCCAGCACCACGATCGCGACCGGCTTCTCGCCCCAGCGCGCGTCCGGCAGGCCGATCACCGCGACCTCGCGCACTTCGGGCATTTCGTAGATGACGCGCTCGACCTCGGAGGAGGCGATGTTCTCGCCGCCGGAGATGATCATGTCCTTCTTGCGGTCGGTCAGATACAGGAAGCCGTCATCGTCGAGATAGCCGACATCGCCGGTGCGGAACCAGTCGCCGAAGAACGCGGATGCGGTCTTCTCCGGATCCTTCCAGTAGCCCTGCGTGACCTTCGGGCCGCGCAGGCAGATCTCGCCGTTCTGGCCGGCCGGCAGGCGCTTGCCGGCATCGTCGCGAATCTCGATCTCGACATGGGCGATGGCGCGGCCGGTCGAGCCGATCTTCTCGATCTCGCGGCCGGCGTCCATGAAGGTATCGCCGCCGCAGCTTTCGGTGAGGCCGTAGGCATCGATGTAGCGCGCGTTCTTGAAATAGTCAGAGAAGGCGCGGATGCGGACTTCCGGTGTCTTCTCGCCGCCGCCGATCGCCCATTGCAGGCTGGAGACGTCGTAGCGCTCGCGGTTCGGGCAGGTGAGGAGGGCCGTGGTCATGACCGGCGCGAACCACGCCGCGTTCAGCTTCTCCCGCTCGATCGCGGCGAGCGCAGGTTCAGGCTCGAAGGTGCGGTGAATGCACAGCATGCCGCCATGCCAGAGCACCGCGATGCCGGGCAGGTCGAGCGCGCCGACGTGATAGAGCGGGCCGACGACGAGCAGCCGCGTGTCGGCGTTGAGCCCGAGCACCAAGGTCTGGTCGGCGGACTTCCAGTAGATGTTCTCGTAACTGAGCATCACCCCCTTGGGACGATCCGTCGTGCCCGAGGTGTACATCAGCCGCATCAGGTCGCGCGGCCCGCGCACATGGATCGGCGCCGGCGCGATGTCGGGCGCGAGGTTGGTGACGCTGGACTGCGCGACCTCATCGAGCAGCACGACCGGCGCGCCGCCGGTTGCGATCGCGGCAAACTCCTCGTCGGCGACGAGGAGGCGCGCGCCGGAATTGCCGACGATGTAGCCGACCTCATCGGCCGAGAGGCGATAGTTGATCGGCAGGAACACCGCGCCGATATGGCTGGTCGCGAACGCCAGCTCGAGAAAGGCCGTGCTGTTCTTCATCAGCAGGGCGACGATGTCGCCGGGCGCGATCCCGCGCGCCGCGAGCCAGCCGCCGACCTGCCGGATCCGCAGATCAAAGTCGGCGTAGGAGACGTCCTCACCGCGATATTTCAGCGCACAGCGGTCCGGAGTCCGCCGGGCATGAAATGCGATGAAGCTGGAAAGGTTGATCATTTGCCGCCCGCGGGGCCGATTCCGGCGCCGTTTTCTCCCTGGATGAATTGTGAGTCGTAATTCATCTTTGGCTTGACGTCACCCCCCTTGCTCTGAAAACATCGTGGTCATGGAGACGGAACGATCTCCGGCAGGGATTTTGGGAACGCGAATCCGACAGGGAGGGGAATGATGAAGAGGACCCGGAAACCGGGCATCACCCGGCGCTCGACGCTTGCGCTGATGGGCGCCGGTGCGGTGAGCTTTGCCGCGCCATGGGTGGCGCGCGCACAGGCCAAGACGATCAAGATCGGCATGCCGACCATTCTGTCGGGCCGCGTCGCGCAGCTCGGAACGTCCTCGCGCAACGCAGTGCTGCTGGAGGTCGAGAAGGTCAATGCCGCCGGCGGCCTTGCCGGGCGGCAGATCGAGATGGTGATCCGCGACTCCAAGGGACAGCCGCAGGAAGCGGCGCGCATCGCGCGCGAGCTCGTCAACACCGACGGCTGCGAGATGCTGCTTGACGGCGAAGCGTCCTCGGGATCGTTCGCGGTTCACGAAGTGGCGCGCGATCTCGGCGTGCTGTGCATCCACACCTGCTCGGAAGCGTCATCGCTGACCGCCGATCCCAAGCAGCACATCCCGAACGCCTTCCGTTGTGTGCGGCAGGGCATTCATGATTCGATCGTCGGCGCCAGCTACGCTGCAGGGATCGCCAAGGCCAAGGGCCTGAAGAAATGGGCGACCTGTTCGCCCGACTATGCCTATGGCCGCGACACCACCGGCGAGTTCGTGCTCTACCTGAAGAAGTTCGCGCCTGACGTCGAGATCATCAGCGAGTCCTGGCCAAAGCTGTTCCAGCCCGATTACACCGAGGTGGTGACCAAGATCCTGCAGGCCAAGCCGCAGGCGCTTTATTCGTGCCTGTGGGGTGGCGATCTCACCTCCTACATCGACCAGGCCAACATCTACGCGATGTTCACCCAGATGGAGGTGTTCGCGGTCAACATGGCCGACTACACCGCACTCACGGTGGTGAAGAACTTGCCCAAGGGCATCCACTCCGGCGACCGCTACATCAAGACATTCCCGCCGACGCCGGAAAATGCGGCCTGGGGCGATGCCTACAAGGCCAAGTACAACGAGTACCCGACCAACTGGTCGTGGCAGAACGCCACGGCGGTCATGTTCCTCAACGAGGCCGTCAAGAAGGCGAACTCGACCGACGGCAAGAAGGTCGCGGAGGCGCTCACCGGCCTCACCATCAAGTGCCCGTTCGGCGCCGACGGCACCGTGACCATGCGCGCCGACGATCACACGCTGGTCGGCTACGCCATCGGCTGGGGCACCACGATCCCGCAGGAGCCCTACGTGCCTGACGTGAAGGCCGGAGACTGGAAGACCATCTTCGAGCTCGAAGCCGAGTGGAAGAAGAGCAAGGGCTACACCTGATCCGCATGTGCGGCGGAGGCTGCCGCCGGCTGCCTCCGCCTCGCATCTGATGTTTGTCGCGCGCCGACGTTGCGGCCCGCCGTGATGGATGATTTTCCGTGGACCTCGACGCGCTCGCCAGTTGCCTCGCCAGCCCTGCCTGTCTGGTGACGCAAACCACCAGCGGCCTGATCATCGGCATGCTGCTGTTCCTTGTCGCCGTTGGGCTGACGCTGATCTTCGGCGTGCTCAAGGTGGTCAATTTCAGCCACGGCGCCTTCTATATGTTCGGCGCCTATTTCGCGATGACGGCCTATCAGCTCACCGGCAGCTTCGCGCTAGCGATGCTGAGCGGCGCCGTCGGCACCGCGATCCTCGGCCTGATCTTCGAGCGCGTGTTCATGAGCCGGGTTTACGGCCGCGACGTGCTGATGCAGCTTTTGGTGTGCTACGCCTTCGTGCTAATCTTCGACGATGTCGTCCGCATGATCTGGGGGCCTGAGTTCAA
This sequence comes from Bradyrhizobium sp. USDA 3315, assembly GCF_054056795.1. Lineage (NCBI taxonomy): Bacteria > Pseudomonadati > Pseudomonadota > Alphaproteobacteria > Hyphomicrobiales > Nitrobacteraceae > Bradyrhizobium > Bradyrhizobium sp. USDA 3315. The sequence goes on from NZ_JBSRYP010000001.1 coordinate 5,380,043, forward strand.
GTCGATGGGCATGCCGGCTGCATTCCAGGTGCCGCCGCTGTTCATCGCCGGCGGCGTGGTGCCGCCATACTATTTGCTCTTGATCGGGGTGGCGCTCGCCGCGGCCGTTGTTCTCGGCCTGGGGCTGGCGCGCTCCAGGATCGGCAAGGTAATCCGTGCGGCTGCGCATAATCCCGGAATGGTTTCGGCGCTCGGGATCAATACCGGGCTGATCTATGGCGGCGTATTCGCCCTCGGCGGCATGCTGGCGGGACTGGCGGGAGCGCTTGCCGCGCCGGTGCGTTCGCTGACACCGGGCATGGGGTTCTCGGTGCTGATCGAGTCCTTCATCGTCACCGTGATCGGCGGTATGGGCTCGATCCTGGGAGCGCTGATCGGCGCGCTTTTGATCGGCCTGATCCGCTCCTTCGGATCGCTCGGCTTCCCGCTGTTCACCGAGGGCTTGATGTATCTGTTCATGGTGGTCGTGCTGGTCTCGCGTCCCGAGCGGGTTGTTCGGCAAGGAGGTCGCATGACCGAATTGCAGGCCGGGCAGGGCACGCAGCCCCTCGATGTTGCCCGGATCGACGCCAGGCCGCAGCGGTACCGCGATGTGCTGATCGCGCTCGTGGCCTTTGTCCTGCTCGCGCTGCTGCCGTTTATCTTCGGCAGCAAGCAGCTGCTCGACTTCGTGATCCGCTGCGCCGCCTACGGATTGTTCGCGACGTCGCTCAACCTTCTGGTCGGCTATACCGGTTTGATCTCGTTCGGCCACGGCATGTTCTTCGGCCTCGGTGCCTATGGTTTCGGGCTGATGATGCAGAAGACCGGCGTGCCGATCCCGGTGGCCTTCGTCGCCACGCTGGCGATGACCCTGGTCGTTGCCGTCGTCATCGGCGCGATCTGCGTGCGGCTGAAGGAGATCTATTTCGCCTTCGTCACGCTGGCATTCCAGATGCTGATTCACTCGACCATCCTGTCGTGGCAGTCGCTGACCGGCGGCGACCAGGGTTTGCGCGGCGGGATCCCGAGGCCGCCGTTTCTCGGCATCGATCTGTCGAATCATCTACATCTCTACATCACGAGCTGCGCCCTGCTGGTGATCGGCCTGCTGCTCATGCGCCAGATCGCGCAATCGCCGTTCGGCTACACGCTGCGCATGATCCGCGACAACGCCACGCGGGCGAGCTTCATCGGCATCGATGTCTGGCGCGCCAAGCTGACGATCTTTGTGCTCGCCGCGCTGTTCGCGGCAACCGGCGGCATCATCATGGCGCTGTTCGTCTCCGGCGCCTATCCCGAGTTCGCCTATTGGACGATCTCGGGCGAGGGCATCTTCATCAACATGCTCGGGGGCGTGACAACCTTCCTCGGACCGATGGTCGGTACGGTGCTGCTGCTGATCCTCAACGATACCGTTACCCGCCTTACCGAGTATCACGGCATCGTGCTCGGCATTGTGATCCTGTTCTTTGCCATCGGCCTGCGAAAGGGCCTGATGGACTTTGTCGTCGAATGGTTCGCGCAGCGTCGCGGAGAAGCCGGGGAGCGCGCGCCATGAGTGCACAGACGCGGATCAGCGTCGTAACCGGCGGCGCCAGCGGCATCGGCGCGGCGTGCGTGCGTGAGCTCGCGGCGGCCGGCGATCTCGTCGCCGTTCTCGACCACGACATCGCCAAGGCGCAGACGGTTGCGGCGGAAGTCGGTGGCAAGGCGTTTGCGGCCGACGTGGCGGACGAGCGCAGCGTCGAGGCCTGTGCGGCCGCGATCGAGCGCGACTGCGGCCCGGTCGCGGTGCTGGTCAACAGCGCCGGCATCATCCAGGTGCCGGCCCGGCCGCACGAGCTGCCGATGACCTCCTGGGACGACGTCGTGCGTGTCGACCAGCGCGGCACCTATGTCGCCTGCGTTGCCTTTGCGCGGCAGATGATCGCGCGCAAGCGCGGCAGCATCGTCAACATCGCCTCGATTGCCGGCATGCGCTCGATGCCGTTGCATGCCTATGCGCCCGCCAAGGCGGCGGTGATTGCCATCACCGAATGCCTCGCGGCCGAATGGGGGCCGTCCGGCATCCGCGTCAATGCCGTGTCCCCCGGCTATACGCTGACGCCGGCGCTGAAGAATGCCATCGATCGCGGAGAGCGCGATGTCTCGGCGCTGGCTGCCAATGCAGCACTTCGCCGCCTCGTCGATCCCTCGGAGATCGGCCGCGTCGTCGCATTCCTGGCCTCCGACGCGGCCTCCGCGATGACCGGCGCCAACGTGCCGGTCGATTGCGGCTGGCTTGCCGGCACATCGTGGAGCACGTACGGCGGTCTACGGGAGGCGAGTGGCTAGCCATGCTGGAGATTCGCGGACTCTCGAAATCCTTTGGCGGCGTCAAGGCGACCGACAACGTCTCGCTCGACTTCGCCGATGGTTCGCTCACCGCCGTGATCGGCCCCAACGGCGCCGGCAAGAGCACATTCTTCAACCTGATCACGGGCGCGCTGCAGCCTGATGCCGGGCAGATCTTGCTCAACGGCGTCGACATGGCGGGCAAGGCCCCGCCGGAGATCGTGCGCCATGGCATCGGCCGCGCCTTCCAGGTCGCGAGCATATTCCCGTCGCTGACGGTGGAGGAGACGATGCTCGCTGCAGTCTGCGCCGATCAGCGCCGCGCCGGCGTGATGCATCGCCGGTTTCCGCTGGCCGAGACGCGCGACCGCGCCGAGCATACGATGGAGCTGCTCGGCCTCGCCGGGAAGCGCAACCGGACCGCGGCGACGCTGTCGCATGGCGACCAGAAGCTGCTCGATATCGCGCTCGCGCTGGTGCTCGAGCCCAAGGTGCTGCTGCTCGACGAGCCGACCGCGGGCATGGGTACCGAGGAGCGCTGGCGCATGATCGACAAGGTGCGCGAGCTCTGGGAGAAGCAGAAGATCACCGTCGTGTTCATCGAGCACGACATGGACATCGTGTTCAAGATCGCGCCCCAAATCGTCGTGCTGTGCTACGGCCGGATCCTGGCGACCGGGACGCCGGACGCGATCCGCAGGAACGATGCCGTGATCGAGGCCTATCTCGGCAGCGACGACCACGCGGGAGCGGTGGCATGAGCGCGCAGCCGGTGGTGCAGGTCGAGGACCTCGACGTCTATTACGGTACCAGCCAGATCCTGTTCGGCGTCGGCCTGTCGGTGCGGCAGGGCGAGACCATGGCGCTGCTCGGCCGCAACGGCGCCGGCAAGTCGACCACCATGAAGGCCATCATGGGGCTGGCGCCGGCGCACCGCGGCAGGGTGACCCTGCGCGGCCAGGTGGTCTCGGGAATGCGGCCGCATCACATCGCGCGGGCCGGGCTCGGCTTCGTGCCGGAAGACCGCCAGATCTTTCCCGAGCATACCGTCGAGGACAATCTCGTCATCGGCCAGAAGAAGGGGCCCGATGGCGAGGACGAGTGGTCGATCCGCCGCGTCTATGATGTGTTCCCGCTGCTCGAGCCGCTGCGGCACCGGATCGCCGGAAGGCTGTCCGGCGGCGAGCAGCAAATGCTGGCGATCGCCCGCACGCTGATGGGCAATCCGGTTCTGCTGCTGCTGGATGAGCCGAGCGAGGGGCTGGCGCCGATCATCGTGCAGCGCATCGGCGAGCTGCTGCGGCAGCTCCGCGGCACCGGTGCCACAGTATTGATCGCCGAGCAGAACATGCATTTTTGCCTTGGCCTTGCGAGCCACGCGACGGTTATCGACAAGGGACAGATCGTCTACACATCCTCGATCGAAGAGCTGAAGGCCAACGACAACATCCGGCAGCGCTATCTGGCGCTGTAGGGCATGATCCGGAAAAAAGCGACAAGCGCGTAGCGGTTGCGCGGGGATCATGCCCAAAGGACAGGGCTCTTTCGACAGCGATGGGAGGACAAATGGCGGGCAAGCTGTCGCCGACGCATGAAGCGCCGTATCGCGGGCTGAAGGTCCTCGATTTCGGGCAGGGGATTGCCTCGCCCTATTGCGCGATGCTGCTTGGGGTCTACGGCGCCGACGTCATCAAGGTCGAACCGCCGGAGGGCGACTGGTCGCGCTATCTCGGCACGACCTACGGCAATCACACGACGCTGTCGGCGGTCTACAACCGCGGCAAGCGCAGCCTGTGCCTCGACATGAAGCACAAGGATGGGATCGCGATCGCGCAGCGGCTGTCGCGCGAGGCCGACGTGCTCATCGAAGGATTTCGTCCCGGCGTCGCGGAGCGGCTCGGGCTCGGCTACGAGGGCCTGTCGCGCGACAATCCCGCCCTGGTCTATCTGTCGGTCAGCGGCTTCGGGCAGAGCGGCCCGTACGCCAAGCGGCCCGGCTCGGATTCGGTGGCGCAGGCGTTCTCGGGGCTGGTCTCGGTCAATCTCGGCGCCGATGGCGTGCCGCATCGGGTCGGCACCACGATTTCCGACGTCGTCACCGGCGTCTATGCGTTCCAGGCCATCGCCACGACGCTATTCGCGCGTGCGACCGTCGGCACCGGCCGCTGGATCGACGTCAATCTCTGCCAGTCGACGTCGGCGCTGCTCGGCCACAAGGTGGCGGAGTTCATCCTCGAGGGCGGCGCGCCGCGCGCGCTGAACGTTCCGGCCGGCACCTACCAGACCCAGGACGGCTGGATGATGGTCACCCTGGTGAACGAGCCGCAATACAAGCGGCTGTGCGGTGCGATCGGCCGTGAGGATCTCGCCGCCGATCCGCGTTTTGCCGACTTCGCCCGGCGCGCCGACGCGGCCGACGCGCTGATCCCGCAATTGCGCGAGGTGTTCCTGACCCAGGCGACGGATGCCTGGCTGACCCGTCTGCATGCGGCCGATATCATCGCCGAGCGGATCCTCGATCCCGGCGAATGGCTGCGCAACGTCCATGTCGAGGCGACCAGGGCGTCGGTGCGCCAGGACACACCCGGCGTCGGCGCGGTCTACACGCCACGCACGCCGGGGATCGCGGGCCTGTCCGAGGATCACCTTTGCCCCGCGCCTGACGTCGGGCAGGATAGCCGCGCCGTGCTGACGGAGGCCGGCTTCGGTTCCGCCGAGATCGACGGCCTGCTGCTGTCGGGCGCCGTGCGGCAGGCCAAGAGCTAACGGGAGGCAATACATCATGAGCACCGACCTCGTTCGTTACTCGGTCACCGACCAGATTGCGGAGATCGTGCTGGATCGCGCGCCGGTCAACGCACTCAGCATTCCCCTGATCGATGCGCTGCTGGCGGCGCTGGCGAAAGCGCGCGATGACGACGCAGTGCGCGTCGTCGTCATCCGCAGCGCCCATAAGGTGTTTTGCGCCGGCCTCGATCTCGACATCGTCAGGGGCAAGCCCGCGATCGAGACCAAGACATTTCTCGAGCGGCTATACTTTGCGTTGAACGATACGCAGTATCGCATGGGCAAGCCGACGATTGCGGCGATCGATGGCGCGGTGCGCGCCGGCGGCATGACGATCGCGATCTCCTGCGACATGATTGTCGCGGGCGACGGCTCGACCTTCGGCTATCCCGAGATCGATGTCGGCCTGATCCCGGCGATCCATTTCGTGCAGTTGCCGCGGCTGGTCGGAAAGCACCAGGCGTTCGGCCCGCTGTTCCTTGGCGAGCCCTTCGATGCCGCGACCGCCTTTCGCATGGGGCTGCTCAGCGAGGTGGTGCCGAAGGGCACCGCGCTCGCGCGGGCTCGCGAGATCGCACGCAAGCTGGCGGCGAAATCGCCAATCGTGATGAAGATCGGCCGCGACGCCTTCATGCGCGCGGTCGATGCCGATTTCCGCCGCTCGGTGGAAAATACGGCGGAAAGCTTCGTTGTGGTCGCATCGACGGAAGATTGCCAGGAAGGGCTCAATGCGTTCGTCGAGAAGCGGGCGCCCAACTACAAGGGACGGTAAATGGCTGGATTGTATTTCGAGGAGTTCGAGATCGGACAGGAATTCCATCACGAGTTCAGCCGCACCGTGACCGAGATGGACAACACCATGTTCAGCCTTCTGACCATGAACCCGCAGCCATTGCATATCGACGCGCATTTCTCCGAGAAGACCGAGTTCGGCCAGCGGCTGTTCAACAGCCTCTATACGCTCGGCATCATGATCGGCATGAGCGTGTACGATACGACGCTGGGAACGACCGTCGGCAATCTCGGCATGACCGACGTCAAATTCCCGAAGCCGGTGTTCCATGGCGATACGCTGAAGGCGCACACCAGGATCATCGGCAAGCGCGCCAGCAAGTCGCGGCCGACCCAGGGCATCGTCGAGTTCGAGCACACCATGACCAACCAGCGCGGCGAGGTGGTGGCGAGCTGCCGCCGGACCGGCCTGATGCACTGCAAGCCGAAGGCGTAAGCGATGCGATCGTTCCTGTTCGTTCCCGGCGACAGCACCCGGAAATATGAAAGCGCGAAGAAGACCGCAGCCGATGCGCTGATCCTCGACCTCGAGGATTCCATCGCGCCGGACCAGAAGGTGGTTGCGCGGGGCATCACGCGCCAGATGCTCGATGCGCGCAATCCGGAGCAGAAGCTTTATATCCGCGTCAACGCGCTCGACACCGATCTGACGCTCGGCGATCTCGCCGCCGTGATGCCCGGCAAACCCGATGGAATCGTGCTGCCGAAATGCGCCGGTGCCGCCGACGTCAACCGGCTCGCACTCTATCTTGACGCATTCGAGGCGGCCTCTGATATCGCGCAGGGCACCACCCGGATCGTGACGGTCGCGACCGAGACGGCGCGGGCGGTGCTGAAAATCCTCGATTTCGAGAACATGAGCCCGCGGCTATGGGGCATGATGTGGGGCGCGGAGGATCTCGCAGCCTCGCTCGGGGCAACGCGCAATCGCAGCGATGGCCGCTATCACTCGCCCTTCATCCTGGCGCGCGATCTCTGCCTGATCGGCGCGGCCGCCGCCGGCGTCGTCGCGATCGACACCATCGCGACCGACATCAACGATCTCGATGCCTTGAAGGCCGAGGCGGTCGCCGCACGCCAGGATGGCTTCCTCGCCAAAGCCGTGATCCATCCCAAGCATGTCGACGTCGTCAACGCGGCCTTCATGCCGACGGATGAGGAGATTGCATGGTCGGAGCGGGTGATCGCCGCGTTCGCCAATAACCCGTCGGGGGTCGCCAAGATGGATGGCAAGATGCTGGACAAGCCGCATCTGCGCGCCGCCGAGAAGATCCTGGCGTCGCGCAAGAAATAGTCGGGGAGGCGGGCCGATACCGCCATGTTGCGCGATAGTGAGGCGCGGCTGCGGCGGTCGCTGGCGATCGACTAACCGCAGGAATCAGGAATGAGCGACGGCCGACTTGCCGTCCTGCTGCTTTGACCACGAGACGTAGTAGGCGACGGCCGTCATCGCCGCGATACCGGCGATGCTGACCGCGACCTGCCTTGCCAGTGAGTATGGGCCCGTAATCAGGATCAGGTGCGCAGCGAAGGAGAGGAAGACGCCTGCACAGAACACGGCGAGCCATTCCTCGCCGCACTTGATGATCGGCTGCAAGGCGGGAGATCGCAGGTATTCCCAATCGCGCGGCACCAGCCACGTGAACAGGAACGTCAGGACCAGGAAGTGCAGGATGCGATGAGGCGCGATCTCCTCCCGGTCGTTTGGCAGCAGCATATCGCTCAGCCCGCTCGGCATCATTTGCGCGAGCGCCGGGATATCGCTGCTCGAGATGATCGTCAGGGCGAACAGCAGATACAGCAACGCCATGGCGCGCAGCGCGGGAGCAGCCTGCATCGCGCGGATCGCGGGCGCATATCGCGCGCCGATCAGCGCGAGCCAGCCGCCCATCACGAACAGCAATTGCCAGCAGAACGGATTGAGGTACCAGTCTCCATACGGATATGACGACAGGTTCCAGTTGAGCAGCCGGCCGGCCGCATAGAGGGTCACGGATGCGACGACCGTCGCGTTCGGCACGTACAACAGCCCGAACACGATGATGGGCTGGAACGCCATCAAGGCAATGGTGAGTTGCAGCACGTCGAGATTGAGCGGCTTGGCCTGCAGGAACAGGCCGTAGATCAACGTCCGGATCGGGTGATCGATGAAGCCGGTGATGTTGAACTCGCTGATGATCTCCGGCGCCGCGGTCCGGGTAGCGACATAGCTGATGAACTCGACATAGATCACGAATAGAACGATATAGGCAGCATAGAGCTGCCATACGCGCTTGAAGATGCGGGTCGCGGCCACCAGGAATCCGCGTTCCAGCGTCATCCTGGCGTATATGAGCGTCACTGCGTAGCCGCCGACGAATACAAAAAGGTCGGTTGCGCCGCTGAAGCCGAAGTTGCGCATGGTCAGCGCGCCGACGACGTTGTGCGGAATATGGTCCAGAAACAGAAACCAGTTTGCGATGCCAAGCAGCAGCGCGATCCTGAGATCGCCATCGGCTTTCGCGATCTCGGCGTTTGTTGTCGAAGTCATCTGAAGCTGAAATTTGCCGGCCCGAGAAACGAATCGCTAATCTAGAGGGAACCCGCGCCTGGTCCGAATAGACTTTGCGTGAACCCTATCTAGTCCGTTTCGGGTTCCGGCCAAGTGGCTGGCTCAAGAAAGATCACGTTTTCGCAATCAACTCGTGAGCGGTGTCAGACCGGTTCGTGTTTGCGCAGGTCGCGGGTGTGATCCAGCGTATTGGCTTGCAGGTTCGCGCCGGTCACGGGGAGCTCCGGCAGGGCGGCCTCGGCCAGCAGGTCGTCCGTCACATCCTCGACCGAACGCTCGGCAATCTCGTGAATGAAGCTGATGTTCGTATATTCGCCCGAGGCGATTCGTGAGACGACGTCGCGTCGTGTCATTCCGGGATCGACGATCGCCTCGCGGCCACGGCGGCCATAGTCGATCATCACGACGAAATACTGCATTGCCTGATCGTTCGATGTTCTGACTGTTATTGCGCATTATTTCCGATAATCGGAAGTATGTCAAGGGTGAATTGTTGAAAACCGAAATTCAGGCATGCATGGCCGGACCGATTCGGTCCGAAGGCGTCCGAATCGGTTCGGCCGGTCCCTGAAGCGGCGCGGTTACTTCTCGGACGATCGCCCGCCCTGCGTCCGGGCAGATTTGCGACTCTTCGCCCCCGACTTGCCGCGCAGCCTTTCGATCTGGCCGCGAGGCAGGGTGACGCAGATTTCGCCGATCCATTCGAGCTTTACGCCGTTGATCGGCTTGGCATTAAAGCTCTTGAGGTTGACGGTGCCCGACGAACTGCCGCGTTCGATCGTCTTCAGATATCGCTCGCCGCTCTTCAGCCGGACCGCAGCTTCCTCTCCGTAGAAGCTCGACAGCGGATAGCGCTGCTCGCGATACACCACGATGACGTCGCCGTTCTCGTATTTCGGCAGCATCGAATCGCCCGAGACCTCGAAAGCGACGGTCTCCTCCGTCATCGGGAACGGAAGCTCGATTTCGCCGAGACCCTCCGGCGGGACCTGCTCCAGCTCCGGCTGGATCGAGGCGCCGGCGCCGACCCGGCCCACGATCGGCACCGAATTCAGCTCCAAATACTCCATGATCGGGGCAATCTCGGATGCCTTGATCAACCTTATTCCCGACAGGATTTCGGAGACCGCCCCGGCCCGAACCCCCATCGCGCGGGCAAGCCCGCCTTTGCTCTTCCCAGTCTTTTCCAGTGCTCGTTCGATCAGTGCCGCGTCCAGCATGTTTCATCCTTTCCCAAACCCGAAGGCACTATATCCGTTACGATTATCAGAAACAAGCTTGACTTTTTTTCTTCTGAATATCGGAAGGTGTGCGAGGCGCCGGCGGAATGACAGAAATGGGAATTTGGAATGGAAATGATGAACTGGCTGCCGGAGCATTCGGCAGCCCTGCAGGATCTCCGCGCCCGCGGCTTGTCCTATTCGGAAATCGCTGACACGATCAACGCTACCTTCAATACGGCCTATACGCGCAACGCGGCGCTCAGCCGAGCGCAGCGCATGGGGTTGGCGGGCCTCGAAAGGCCCGAGCCGTCCCTGCCGGGCTCCGAAGGATCAGGCGGCTGCGTGAAGGGCGCGCCGAACTGACGCCGGATCTGCTTCGCGAGCCAAAGATCTTCACTGAAACGGTGGAGATGCCGCAGCTTCGTTGCGCGGCGGTCGTGCCGCGGCATCTTTCGCTGCTCGACCTCAAGCCCGGAGACTGCCGCTATCCCTATGGCGGGATAGCGACGGCGAGACCATTACCTTCTGCGGTCATCCGTGCCGGTCGGGCTTGAGCTACTGCACACCGCATTTTCACCTGAGTCGCGATCCTGAGGCCACGAGGCCGGTATTGAGCGCCGACTAGCTTCAAGCCATCGGGGCCGGTTGAGGCAATTCATCACCTGACCGACGGACATTGGTCCGCAACTGCGATCGCGCGGAAGCCTCCGCGCGCCCATCATCAGACATTTTGGAGGTTACCAATGCCGCGAGCCAAGCGCCGGAAGCCGTACGATCCCGCCGGAGCGCACGATCGACGTGCCCAGGATCTGCCGGTTAATGCCGAGGTGGCGACCGTCGACGTCGACGATCCCCTTGCGCTCGAGCCAGGCGAGAAGATCGTTGCTTTTCGCTCGATCCGCAACGATCCGCTCGGCCGGTTGCACGCGCACCGCCAGATCGACGATACGCAATATCGGAGTGGCCGGGCGTTCCAAAACGACTGGCAAAAGGCCGAGCGCGGGCCGCGCGCGGTGGATACGACGCGCGAATTCGTCGATCGCGGCCTGCGATGCAAGCCGATCACCGAGGGGCGGCGCCAGACGACGCTGCGCCTCAATCGCGCCGAGCATGAACTCGGCGCCGACGGTTCGGCGCCACTGCACGATGTCCTGATTCTCGGCATGACCATGGAGCAGGTTGGACAGCGGCGCCGACTGTGTACGCAGCGCTGGCAGGACTATTTTGCGCGGCGTCTCAAGGAATGCTTGGATCGGCTGGCGCTGATGTACGGGCTTGCGACGGCAAGCAGGGTTCCGCTGAAGGACCATCAACGCTGATCTGACGTGATTGCTGACGTGCCGGTTTGCCGCGCAGGAATCCGGCGCGGTAGCCCTCATCGCATGACTGTGCCTTGCCTCACACTGAACTCCTTCCTTGTGTGCGGTCGGGATTGGCCCGGCCAAGGCTGTGAAGATGGTCGACAGCGGCGCGGACTCTCATGTAACTTCCGTCGCGTCGACGACCTGCCTGCATTCGAGGCCTCGCGCGGGGAAGGGTCTGGTACGTCCACGCAAGGGAGTTCGCCGCGGCTACGCACTGTCTACATCTTCTCTGCATCACGAACACCACGAGCAACGTGGATCGATGCCGACGCTGAGCCCAATCAAAATAACCCAAGGGAGAACCGACCGATGAATCACACTGGAAACTGCTTTTGTGGCGCCGTCGAACTCAAGGTGAGCGGAGAGCCTGAGGCAATGGGCTATTGCCACTGCCGTTCATGCCGCTCCTGGTCCGGTGGTCCGGTGAATGCGTTCAGCCTCTGGAAGCCCGAGGCGGTCGAGGTCACCAAGGGCGCCGACCACATCGCGACGTTCGAGAAGACCGCGATGAGCCAGCGCAAATATTGCACAAAGTGCGGCGGTCACCTGATGACCAACCACCCGACGCTCGGGCTCGTCGACGTGTTCACCGCAACGATCCCGACGCTGAAATTCAGCCCAGGCGTTCACGTCAACTATTCCGAGGCAGTGCTGCAGATACGCGACGGCCTGCCGAAGTTGAAGGATTTTCCGGCTGAGTTCGGCGGCTCCGGCGAAATGATCGCCGAATAGCTCGAAGGCTCCCATCACGAAAGCGGGTGGCGGCGGCGTGCCGCCACCCGCCTGCGTATGGGCTCCGCGCCCCACAAATCGGCATCCGGCAGGCTTGCTTCGCATCCGAGGCGTCCGACCACGTCGGCGGCCGCCGGGTCGTCTTTGGGTCATCGACAGCCATGCCTGACGAAGGTCCCGCCCTGCAAAATCCGGGTTTGGTTTTGCTGAAGAGCTTCCGCTAAAAGGCGAGCAGTGTCGGTCTTGGCACGGACCGGCGTATTTCGCCTGATAAAATAAGAGGAAGCGTCAGATCATGACCAGACCAGAATTGCCGGGGCGCACGCCGCGCGGGGAGGGAGTTCCGACGGCGCTCGACGGCCTGCTGGTCGTCGACTTCACCCGCGTCGTGGCCGGTCCGGCCTGCACGCAAACGCTGGCCGACTTCGGGGCCGAAGTCATCAAGATCGAGAATCCGGACGGCGGTGATGACACGCGCGCCTATGAGCACGCCGAAATCGGCGGGGAGAGCGCGGCGTATCTGAGCCTCAACCGCAACAAGCGCGGCATTGCGCTCGATTTCAACAATCCGGCGGCGCTCGAGGTCGCGCGCGCGTTGATCGCCAAGGCCGACGTCGTGGTCGAGAATTTCTCCGGCGGCGTGATGAAGAAATTCGGTCTCGATTATGCGTCGGTGGCGCCGACCAACCCGCGGCTGATTTATTGCTCGATCTCCGCCTACGGCCGCAAAGGCGATTTCGCGCTGCGCCCGGGCTTCGACCCGATCACGCAGGCCGAAAGCGGCTTCATGTCGCTCAACGGCTTTCCGGATGGCGAGCCGGTGCGCACCGGGCCGCCGATCGTCGACATGGCGACGGGCATGTCGGCCTGCAACGCCATTTTGCTGGCGCTGATTGCGCGCGATCGGCTCGGTCGTGGTCAGCAGGTCGAGGTCGCATTGATCGACACCGCGGTGTCTATGACCGGCTTCTACGGCATGGCCTATCTCATCAATGGCAACAATCCCGGCCGTTTCGGCAACTCTCCGAACGGTTCGCCGACCGTCGGCGTCTACCGGGCCTCCGATGGTCCGCTCTACATGGCCTGCGCCAATGACCGGCTGTATCGCCGGCTCGTCACCGACGTGCTGGATCGCCCGGATCTCATCACCGATCCCGAGTTTGCTCACCGCAAGGCGCGCACGGCTAACAAGGAGAAGCTGCGCGCGATCATTGCCAGCGTGTTTGCGGGCGACACGCTCGAGAACTGGATGGCGAAGATGAAGAAGGCCAACATTCCGGTTGGCTATCTGCGGACGGTCGAGGAGGGGTTCAACGCGCCCGAGGTGCGCGACCGGCATCGCCTGAGCAGGATTGCGCATCCAACCGCCGGCTTGGTTCCGAACATCGAGTCGCCGGTCAATATGAGCCTGACGCCGTCCGTTGATCCTGTTGCTGCCCCGCTGCTCGGTCAGCATACCAAGGACGTGTTGAGCAAGACGCTCGGCTACGACGATCGGCGCATCGCCGCGCTGGCCGAGGCCGGCGCGTTCGGCAAGGCAGGCAACACCGGCTAGGGCCTTTTCCGTTCCGATGGAATCGGAATGGGGCTCTGGCTTCTAGTTTGACGCGTTTCCTTGACACGAACCGGTATCCGCTTCGCTCGAAAACGCTCCAGCGTGCTCAGCCTGCACAAAAGATCAACTATTCGCAAAACAACCTGACAGCAGGCGAGAGGAAAGCCTCTCGCCTGGCGAGATGTCTTTCAGGCGTCGCAGGCCCCGGCGCGTCGCCGGCGGCCTTGAAGCTGGTCCGTTTCGGGAACTCAGTTCGGCTTGCTGCGCAAGTTGTTCCTTGGCATACTTTCAACTTCTTCGGGTTCCGCCCGATCAATCTCGAGGCGTGCCATCCGGAGGATGAGGGTTGCCGTGGTCAGGCCGAGGCGTTCGGCCTCTTGTGCTGCGGTGTCGACCTTCTGGGCCAAGCCTTCACGTTTACCTGGGTATGCCATTCGTAATCCTCACTTAAGGTGCGAGATGAAAAATCCCACATACGTTGCGGAGCTGCAGAAGAAGCTCGGAGCTCCATCGAGCGAAACACTGGAAAGCCTGCGACTGTTGAAGGCTTTCCTTCGACTTGCGCCCGACCAGCGTTCCGAGGTCATCGAGCTGATCGAACGTTTGGCGGTTGAGCCGCCGCGCGATCCCTCACTGTCCTGAGGTGCTCGCAAATCTTTCCTGTGCGTCAGCTGTTCATTGGCTTGGCGGGCGCTTGCGTCGCGATCACGTAGATCGCGCCGCCCTCGAGCGCTTCGGATTGGTGACGGGTGCCGGCTGGCAGCAGGATGGTGTCGCCGGCGCCGACCACCCGCTCGCCGCCATCCCAGATGAAGTTCAGCCGGCCGCTGACGATCATCAGGATCTCGTCGACCGGATGGGTATGGAACTGATGCACCTTGCCGGCCGCATCATGCTGCAGCTCGACCGAGCCCTGGGCCGGGAGCAGGTTCAGGATCTCCGGGGCGATGGCAAATTCAGTCTTCGTGCCTGCGATGATCTGGGTCATGCTGCCTGCTCCTTGTTCGCGATCGGTTGAGCCTTGTTCTGCGCGAGCTTGGCGAAGGGGCAGCCCGAGCTCGCATGGTTGTCGTCGTGCAGGAAGTACTGCAGATACTCGCGGCCGTCGGTTGCGCCGTAGCGGCCAAGAAGCGGAGAGGGGCTTGCGCTGTCGTACGGGATCAGGCGCTTGCGCACCTCCGCGAACGCGGCGTTCGCGGCCTTCTCCGTCCCGAGGATCTTGTCGAACACCCAGCGCGGCTGGAACGTGAGCATGAAGGCGCTGGACCGGCGGCTCTGCCGCATCACATGCGCGGGCGTCGTGCAGACCACGAAGATCGGCTCGCCCGCAAACGAGAACTCCCACATCGGATGGTCGATCTGTTCCGGAATCTCTGATGGCCACGGGTTCTTGTCCAGCCGCGCGAGCTGATCGAGCGTCAGCCACATCTTGCGATAATAGGCATCGAGCGTCTGCACCGGGCGGGGCCGCGTGAACACGATCAACGAGGTGTTGGGACCGAACGAGCGCGCCTGCGAGACATATTGCCCGAGTTGCTCGCCCAGCACCGCCACGTCATATGGATCGAGGAAAAGGTAGCGGAGCTGATCCTGGCGATGTCCGGTCACGCCGAACACGCAAGGGAACGGCCTTGCCTCGCTGCTCATCTGCGCTTCAAACTCGGAGAACATCACGCTCTGCCAGCTGCTGACCGGAAAGTTTGACGTGACTTCGCCTTTTCTCAAGAACAAGCGCTCCATAACACCCCCTACACTCATAACGACACTAACGAGCTATCAACTTGCTTCTCATCAAGAGCGGTCCGGCAATGCCCGGCAGCGACATGAGAAGCAGAATGACAATCAAGGCGCTGTAGCCGCCGTCGCCGATCGCGGCCGTGTTGTGTACGGCGTCGGTCCCCGAGGCGTTGCTGGCGGCGAGCATCGCGAAGCCGATGATGGGCTGCGAGATGCCGGCGAAGATTCCGGCGGCTGTGGTGTTCACGGATGCGCCCACACCGATCAGATCGGCGGTGTAGAGCTTCTTGACGCATTTCAGCACCAGCGGGACGGTGCCGCCAGCGACGAGCCCCAAGGCAGTGAACACGACGGTGACGTAGGCGAGACCAAATGTCTGGGCGATCGGCGGCAGCAGCATCGCGATCAGCAGCATGCGCAGCACGCAAATGCCGATCAGCGCGCGCTCAAGCGCCGCCGCGGCGCGATCGGCGGCGTGACCCAGGAAGATCGAGCCGAGCGCATTGCCGATCATGAAGGCGAGCAGGGGCGTGCCGGCCGCCGTCGGGGAGATGTGGAAGAAGTGCGCGACCATCGGAATGCCCCAGACGCCCGACAGCGTCGTCACCACCGCGAAGTGCGACGCAAACGTCATTGCGCAACCCCAGTTCGCGACATGAGCCAGCGATTGCCGCGCGGCGATCACCACGCCCTTCAGCGTCTTGTTGCTGTGCGAGGCCGGATCTGGCTTGAGCGCGAGCTTGGCGAAAGCCAGGTTGGCCAACCCAATGCAGGCGATGAACAGGAAGCAGGCCCGCCAGCCGAACCCTGAGACCGCAGCTGCAAGCGGCGTGGTCGCGATCACGCCCCCGACATAGCCGGAGACCTGCGAGATGCCCGACATCATGCCGAACCGCTCATCCGCGAAGCTCTGTGCCACGAGCTTCAGGAGTGCGGTGAAGACCAGCGCATCGCCGCAGGCGACGATCAGGCGCGCAACAAAAACGTCGAGCAGGTTCGGTGCTAGCGCGAACGCGGCGCTGCCGAGCGAGGAGGCGATCATGCTGACGAGAACGACGCGCTTGACGCCGTAACGGTCGACCAGAAGGCCTGCCGGAATCTGCATCAAGGTGTAGCCCCAGAAGTAGCTTGAGGCGAGCATCGCAACGCCGGCCGCGTCGGTGTTGAAGTCGTGCATGAAGCTGAGGCTGACCGACTGCGGCGATACGCGCTGCAGGAAGGCGATGGCGTAGGCGATGGCCACCGCCGTCCACGCGAGATAGGCGCGATCGGTGAAGCGCGACGTCGGGGCATAAACAGCTTGTTGTCCGAGCATCGACATCACACCCTCGCGTAACCCACCGAGAAAAGGGCATCCGCTGAATTCGGAATCTTCCGCGATATCGCGGCATCGACCAGCGACGCGGTGCCATGATAGGCCTGCCGATGGTGCTTAATGTGGCCGTAAGCGCCACGCATGATCATGTCGGGCAGTTCGAGCGGCTTGCCCGGATAGAGCGAGGTGCACATCTCGATACAGGCCGCCTGCAGGGCGAGATCCTGCGTATCGTCGAGCAAAGATGGAGTCACTTTTTCGCAAATCTTAGCGTTCGCTGCCCAGACGATCGGGTTGCGGGTTCGCCAGCCGTAGAGCACGTTGCCCTCGGCTCTCGCGGCGGCGCCGGAGCATTTCAGGACTTCCGATGTGAAGAAGCCGTAGAAGCCGCGGCCCTGGTGCGCCGGGAGCACTTCCGTGCCGCTGCGATAGATTCCAAGTCCGGCCGACATCTCCAGGATGCGGTAGACCGAGAAGGCAATGAGGCCGGACCGATCGTAGACAAGGATCAGGCTATACTTCTTGTCGAAGGGCGAGGAGGTTGTTGTCCAGTGCGGCTCGGTGGCCTGCCAGTTGACGGCAATGATGCCGTTCATGGCGTCCATCAGCGGCTGACGGTCGCACGCTTCGACCCGGGAGGCATCGGGTAGACTGTAGATCGCGTAATCCGTCCAAGGCGATTTGATCGCCTCGTATCCGCTGCCCAGACTTCGCGGCATGGCAGAACTCCAGAATTCCAATGCGAGCTATACAGGGCAGCCTCGAATGGCTTAAAGGACAATATGCCCTCGAAAACTGCCAAAGCGCCCCGGCCTGAGCCGCGCGACAAGAAAGCGACGCGGCGGATCGCGATCGTTGCCTTTCCGGGTGTGACCTTGCTCGACATCTCGGGACCGGCGCAGGTGTTTGCAGAACTGGAAGCGATCGAGCTGCCGGGACCGGACTACTCGCTGTCCTACCTGTCGACCTCCGGCGGGTTGGTGCCAACCGATGTCGGCATGATGATCGACACGACGCCGATCGACAGTATTGCGCCGGCCGAGGTCGACACGCTGGTGATCCCCGGCGGGCCCGGTATCTGGAAGATTCGCAACGACGCGAAGTTGATGAACTGGATCGCGGAGGCGCTGCCGAAGGCGCGCCGTATCGCGTCGGTTTGCCTTGGCGCATTTGCGTTGGCCTGGACCGGGATTCTGGACGGCAAGCGGGCAGCAACGCACTGGCGTTATTGTCCCCGTCTGCAGGATAGCTTTCCCAATATCCGGGTTGAGCCCAACGCGATTTTCGTCAAGGACGGACGGGTCTGGTCATCGGCCGGGGTCAGCGCCGGCATCGATCTGGCGCTCGCCATGATCGAGGAGGATTTCGGCCACACCATCGCGCTCGATGTTGCGCGCAGACTTGTGGTGTTTCTGAAACGGCCGGGCGGTCAGAGCCAGTTCTCCACCGTCCTTGCCGCACAGGCATCGGACGTCGAGGGACGCTTCAGCGCGCTGCACGCCTGGATCATCGAGAACATCACGAGCGACCTCAAGGTCGAGACCCTCGCGGAAAAGGCGGGGATGACGCCACGCACCTTCGCCCGGACCTATGTCAGCCGCACCGGCATGACACCGGCAAGCGGCGTCGAGGCGCTGCGCGTGGAGACGGCCCGCTTGCTGCTCGAAAGCCGCCAGATCGGCGGTGTGGTCGAGGTCGCCAAGCGCGCGGGATTTGGCGATGACGAGCGAATGCGGCGGGCCTTTCTGCGCCACCTCGGCGTATCGCCGACCGAGTACCGAAACCGGTTTTCGGGCAGCTAGCTCGCCTCGGGCGAGGTCGTCTGGATACGAACCGCGTCGCGTCGAGAACCGATCTATCTCACGAGCGAATAGCTGGCCTTCGCTGGCCGGATTCGTGGCTCAAGGTGGTAGCTTTTCCGGTTTGTCTGCGGCTAATGTGCCGGCCAAATCGGGAGAAGAAACACCATGAATGACGGGACCCCCATTCGGCAGACGCGCAATGTCGAACTCGGCGCCAGCGGCGAGGAATTCCAGAACCTGCACGAATTCGCGCGAAAGGCCCGCGCCAAGCTGAATCAGAACGCCTGGGACTACATCGTCGGCGCCTCGGAGACCGAGACCACGATGCGCCGCAACAGAATGGCGCTCGACGAGATCGCGTTCCGGCCGCGCGTCCTGCGCAACGTCATCAACGTCGATCCTTCCATCGAGGTATTCGGACGCAAGCTCCGGCTTCCCGTGATGATCGCCCCGGTCGGCGCGCTCGAGATCTTCGATCCGAATGCGGGCGCGGCCGTCGCGCGTGGAGCGGGAACGTTCGGCGCGGCGCACATGCTGAGTTCGGTTTCCGAGCCCGGGCTGGAGGACACCGCCAGGGCGGCACCGGATGCGCTTCGCATCTTCCAGCTCTATGTGCGCGGCGACGATGCCTTTGTCGAGGATGTGGTCAGCCGCACCATCGACAACGGTTACGCCGCGTTCTGCCTCACGGTCGACACCGCCCACTACAGCCGGCGCGAGCGCGACATAGCCAAGCGCTATGTCCGCGAGAGCCGCATCCGCGCCACCGGCGGCGATTTCCAGAAGGGGCTGGAATGGCGGACGGTGAAGCTGATCAAGGACAAGTTCAAGATTCCACTTATCCTCAAGGGGATCGCCACCGCCGAAGACGCCAAGATCGCCCTCGACCACGGGGTCGACTGGATTTACGTCTCAAATCATGGCGGCCGACAGCTCGACCATGGCCGTGGGTCCATGCATGTCCTGCCCGAGATCGTTCAGGCGGTCGCGGGCCGTGCCAAGATCATGGTCGACGGCTCGTTCTGCCGCGGCACCGATATTGTGAAGGCTATCATTTCGGGCGCTGATCTTGTCGGCATCGGCCGCCTGCAGTGCTGGGCGCTTGCCGCGGCCGGCGAGGCCGGCATTGTCCGGATGCTTGAACTGCTGGAGGACGAGGTGATCCGCTGCCTCGGTCTGCTCGGCGTCACCAGCTTTGCCGAACTGGACAAATCCTACCTGCATCCGGCGATGCCGACCAATCTGCCGAGCGTGTTCAGCGCATTCCCGCTTCTCGATATCGATCCCTACCGCTACTGAGCCGCTGCGAGCAATCTATGAAGCGTTGGCGTGGTCGAGGCATTGTGCGCCTCGATCGCGCCAGCGGCGATCAATCTGTGGTGTCCATGAAGCCGCCGCGGCAACGACAAAGTCTGATCCAAATGCCGCACTAGTCGAGGCGGATGGCAAATAATCCATTCGCGGAATTTTCACTCGAGCGCGCGATCGGCTTGCGCTGGACCTTGCGGGATATTCAGGCCGGCAGGCTCAAATTGTCACCGGTCAGCGACGAGGATCTGCACATCCTCGCTGAGCTCGGTCTCGTCGAACTGCATGACGACGAGCCCGGGCTGACGGAGACGGGAGCCGCCGTGGTGAGGGACTGAATAGGCGCGCAGCCTAGCGCGCGTTCAGGAAGCTTTCACCGGAATTGCAAGGCGTGCACTGATAGGTCAGCACGTCGTAGACTTGGTCGCGAGGCTCGATCAAGGCAAGCCGCATTTGCGTGCCGCACTTCATGCACGGCATCTCTATGCTGGTCTTGAACCGGGTGCAGGTCGGTGTCGGACGAACGGCGCGCAGCATCGGATCCCCTTATTCCCCAGAGACGCGAACGCGGCCGACGAAGAAGCCGAATCACTATGCCACAGTGCTGACATAATTGGAATCGGCTGTCGGTCGTGGCTAGGTAATTTTTCCTCAATTGGCCGGAGCGAGTCATTGCTCGCGATCCGGCGCTGACGCCGTCACAATCTATGCTAACCTCGCCAGACGCTTATTTCAGGGGGCGCGATCATGATTGAGCCTAAGCTTGAAGTTCCCGCCGAGTTGCGCGATCTCGCGGAAAAGACCATCGACCAGGCCGAACAGGCCTTCAGTCTGTTCTTTGATGCTGCGAGCAAGTCGATGACGTCGATGCCGGGCGCCGGTACCGAGATCTCCAAACAAGCGCTGTCGTTCACCGAGCAGAACATGAAGGCGGCGTTCGAGCATGCGCGCAAGCTCGTGCACGCAACGGATCTGCAGGAGGCGATGCGGATCCAGTCGGAATTCCTGCGCAGCCAGTTCACCAATGCCGGCGAACACATGCGGCAGATCAGCGGTAGCGTGATGTCGGCGACCAAGGACGCGACGAAGGGCAAGTTCTAGGACGGCGTTCGCGGCCCCATCGACGGTTTAGCGCCGGCGCGCGACGGCGACGCCGAGCAGAAACGCGACGAACAGGCTTGCGAGCGGCGCTTCGCGCGTGACCGCACTCACGGTGGCCAGGGCTCCGCCCGGTCGGCGCGAGGTCGCGATGGCATCGCTGAGGCGATCGGCGGCGGCTCGGAGTCCATCCGACACCTCCGTGATCGTACGCGAGACGTCCGTCGCGGTGTCGATCGCTCGTTCACCGAGTGTGGGTTGAAGCGGGAACTCGGGTGTTTCGGAGCTCATGTGCCGTGCCGCGATTTATTGAAAGTCAGGTGACCAACGCCTTTGCCATCCGCACGTATTGAACGGCGATGGCGGTCACATATCCCAGAAATTCCGCAGCGGCGGATTGGTTCCACCGACATGCCTCGCTTTCACATCGGGGAACCGGAAACTTACGCGCGGGTCGCGGCTTGTTTCCGTGGAGGAGACGATGATGACAATGCAGGCGCATGGCATTGCAGATGGCGGTTCGGTCAAGCATCGAAATCGGCATGGTGGCACGCCGCTGTTGGTCGCGGCCGTGGTTGCGATCCTCGGCGTGCTCGGCATGCTGATCGTGGATCACGGTCCGTGGAACAAGCCGAACGTGCAGCCGGCCGCTTCGGCTAACTACTCAACGACCGGCGAGGCGGCGCGCGCGGCTGGCGCAAAGGTCATACCGACCGAGCCCAAGGCACCGATCGAGCCTGATCCACCCGGCCCAAAGCCCGCTCATCCGGCAAACCCGAGCACGCCGCAATAGCTGCGGGCGTTCGTGGGATCACATCCCGACGCAGGGCGCGGGAATTGACACGTCGGGCAAATCAGCGGCACAAAATCATCGTCGGAATGTCGCGGGATGATCAGCGAATGCTGACCAGCATGCCCCACGCTGCTGCAAATCCTGCACCAACGAGAACCAGCACCGGGCTGTCGCAGAACATGCCGCCATACTGGCACATGGTGGCACCGAGAGAGCCGATCTGATGATGGCCCGCGGCGTAGAACAGGCCGGACAGGACCGCGAGCACGGCAGCAACGAAATACATCGACGCTTCCTCCTTGCAATCAAATGCGGCGCGGGTCAGTTCGACCGACGCAGGCCAAAAACTGCATTGATGTCGATCCAAATATTGTGAGATGTCCGCTTGACGCGTCGGGCACACATCATCGCAGCAAGCATAGGCGCTTGGCACCGGCCTGCGCTGCGATTCCGGATCAATGCCCAAACTTTCGCTCAAGGCGGTTTCTCACCATCGAAGCCGACGCATCGCATTTTACCGATCGCATTCAGCCCGAAATAGGTTTGACACGTCGGGCAACTCAGGGTCATAATCCGAAAATCAGAAATTGTTGAGCCCGCGCGGAGCAATCCGCGGCGGGCTTTTCCTTTGCCGTTTCACCAATCGGACGGCGACCGCACCGTCACGACGCCATATCCTCCCAGCCCGTCGCCTGAGTGTCGCAAGCGCGCCGCCGTCCGGCCCCCTTGAAAAGAGAACGAATTGGCTGGTGCGCGCGAACGCGCCGGTCCTGCGGCGCGGCGAAAGCCGGCGCCGCCCGCGGCCCCACTCGTCAGGGCTAAGGTTCGCGCCCCAAAGATCGCCGCCCGCTGCGCGATCTGCCGCACATTCATGCCATGGCCGCATCGCGCGCTGACGGCCGATCAACGAGGTTTGCATGACCGCCTATCTGATATCGCTCGCGCTCGCGGATCTGGTTGCCATCGCGTTGTGGGAGCTTGCATGAGCCCCGAGATCATCCAGTTCATTCAGCGCCCGCATTCCAAACGCGAGCAGACGGACGTTCCCACGGTCGCATTTTCGTGCGGTGTTGCCTGATCCTGATCCGGATTGCGACACGGCTCCGAGCGAGTACATCTTCTTGGCCAATGATTTTATCCGGCGAGGATATCGGCTCTTCGAACCTGTCTCGCCCTGGGCATGGCAGCACACGCTGTATTGGAGGAAGGAGCTCGTCTAGATCCTGCGACGTGGCTTCGGGTTGTCGCGAACAATTCGATGACGTTGAGCGCCCGGTGGCTTCGGCGATCGGGGTTTTTTGCGTTTCTGGCCATGGGTAACATCCTTTGGCAAGCCGCGGTCGTAGCCGGCATCGAATTTTGGGCGTGGGGATGCTAGAATGGGCCTCTGCAGTGCGAACGAAGCATCGCTGGAAGCGTTTCCTTAAATGGGCGCCCGGCGGCAGTCGTGGATCCTGAGCGCTGAATTCGCGGAATGCAGGCTTGCGCGCCTTGATCTCTGGTGATCGATCGATAAACTGAGTTGACGGCTCGATCGCGCGCGCAAATGTCTTGGAGATCGAACGAAGGAAGAGACCATGGTTGAGGTTGGCCGCGGGCTCGACACGAAGGTACAGCCAGGCCCGGATATGGATCGTTATTCGGTCATGGTCGCACGCGCCAGGGCGCTTGTTCCGGCATTGCGCGAACGGGCATCGCGGACCGAAGAGCTGCGCAGATTGCCGCCGGAGACCGAGCGGGATTTGCTTGACAGCGGCCTTTTCCGGATCCTGCAGCCCAAGCGCGTCGGAGGCAGCGAGCTCGACTATGTTGCCCTGGTCGACTGCGCCGATGCCCTCGGGCAGGGAGACGCCTCGGTCTCCTGGAATTTTGCCAACCTTGCAAGTCACCACTGGATGCTGGGTATGTTCGCGCCCGAAGCGCAGAGCGCGGTGTGGGGAGAGGATCCGGATGCGCTGATCGCGTCTTCCTTTGTCTTCCCGGCAGGTCGTGCGAGGAAGGCAAGTGGCGGATATGTTCTGAGTGGTCATTGGCCGTTTTCGTCCGGGGTGGAATCCTGCGGATGGAACATGCTCGCGAGCGTGGTCGCCTCGGATGATGAGGCCGATGGTGTCGAGTATCGGCTATTCCTGTTGAACAGGCGGGACTACAGCATCGACGACACTTGGAATGCGGCTGGCTTGCGCGGAACGGGATCGAACGACGTGCGGGTCACCGACGCATTCGTTCCCGAGCATATGACCGTTGCCGTCAGCGATCTTGCGGGAGGTGCGACGCCGGGCAGTATCGTCAATCCGAATGCGCTCTACATGCTTCCGGTCTTTTCGTTGTTTCCCTATGTGTTGTCCGGGGTTGGTTTGGGAAATGCGCAGGCTTGCCTTGATGACTATGTCGAGATCGCGCGACACCGCGCTTCGACATATAACCGGGCCAAGATTGGGGACCTGCAAAGCACACAGATCAAGATCGCCGAGGCGTCGGCGAAGATCGATGCCGCGCGGCTAATCATGCGCACGAGCTGCGTTGAGGCACTTGCGGAGGTCCGGCGTGGCGATATCCCGGGCATTGCAGCGAAGACGAAGCTTCGGCGCGACGGTGCGTTCGCGGTCAATTTGTGCACCGAGGCGGTGTCTCTTCTATTTGCGGCGGGCGGCGCACGCAGCCTGTTTACCTCCGGAGCGTTGCAGCGCCAATTCCGCGACGCGCACGCGGTGAATTCGCATCTCGCGTTCAATTTTGACGCGGCGGGCACCAATTACGGGCGGGTGGCTCTGGGGCTGCCGTCTGAAAACCTGACGCTTTGAGGTAAGCCGGATGTCCGACTCGCCCAAACATCCGCTGGATCCCGCCAGTGAGCTCGCAAGCGATAGTTCGGCGATCGATCCCCGTGATTTCCGCAATGCGCTCGGTACGTTCGCAACAGGTGTGACGATAGTCACCGCGATGGCGGCTGAAGGACGGCCCTATGGAATTACTTGTAATTCCTTTGCATCGGTGTCGCTCAATCCGCCACTTGTGTTGTGGAGCCTGGGCATGTTTTCGCAGGGACTGCCGATCTTCCAGAATGCCAGCCATTTTACGGTCAACGTTCTAGACGCGTCGCAACAGGCGCTGGCGGTGCAGTTTGCCAGATCGTCGGGTGACAAGTTCGCGGGTGTGAGCTGGACGCCGGGCCTCGGGAATGCTCCCGTGCTTGCCGATGTGGTCGCGAATTTCCAGTGCCGTGCCGCCAACCGCTACTATGGCGGGGATCACGTCATTTTCCTGGGCGCGGTGGAAGCCTACGCCTATAACCGGAACAATCCGCTGGTGTTCGCGCGCGGAGGTTTTGGCGGGTTTTTGGCTGAGGGTGGTGACAAGACATCATGAATCGAAAGACGCCCGTCAAGCGCGTTCGTGCCAAGCAGAGGCGACTATCAGCCGTCGATCGTCGCAGTGAATTCGTTACCAAGGCAACCGAGCTATTTGCGGAGGAGGGATTTGGCGGCGGCACGCGCGCCCTTGCTCACAAGCTCGGCGTAACGCAGCCGCTGCTTTACCGCTACTTTCCGAGCAAGGACGATCTCATCAAGGAGGTCTACCGCAAGGTATATCTCGAACCGCTTGAAATCGGCTGGGAGAAGTTGCTCTCGGATCGGTCACGTCCGCTCCGCGTGCGGCTTCAGGAATTTTACGAGATCTATACCGACGCGATTTTCAACCGAAGATGGCTCCGGATCTATCTCTACTCCGGCCTGAAGGGCCTCGATATCAATCGGTGGTATGTTGGCATGGTCAAGGACAAGATCCTGACACGCATTCTCCGGGAATGCCGCCACGACGCCGGCCTCGCGACGCAAGGCAGGCCCAGCGCCGCAGAACTCGAGCTGGCCTGGGTGTTTCACGGCGGCATCTTCTATTATGGCGTACGCAAGTACATCTACGAAGCGCCTGTCCTCGAGGACAAGGCGCAAATGATCAGTGACGCGCTGGATATCTTCCTCGCGGGATTTGAGAGGATGGCGGAGAGCGCGACCGATCGTCGACGGGCGCCGATCAAGGTCGTCGGCTGACCCGGGCTACATTGTCGCCATCTGACCCCGATACCAATCTCCGATCTCGCTTGCCGTCATGAGGGCGACGCCGTCATGGCCGATGACGTAATCGAGCAGGGCCTCCAGGTACTTGATACGATGCGGCACGCCCGTGATGTAGGGATGCACCGAGATGGCCATGATCCGCGCGTTCTCTGCGCCCTCAAGGTACAGCCGATCGAACTGGTCAGTGCAGCGGGTCAGGAACTGTTCCGACGGAAGGTGTTGCAGCGCGTGAATGACAATGTCGTTGGTCTCGACCGAATAGGGAATCGTCGTCACGGTGCCGTGCGGCGTGGCGATGTCCTGGGGGAGATCGTCGATCACCCAATCGGCCACGTATTCGATCCCGTTGAGGCGCAGGAGATCGAGCGTTTTTTCGGTTTCGGTCAGGCCCGGGCTTTCCCATGATCGCGGCGGCTTGCCGGTAAATCCAGCAATCGTGTCGACCGCGCGCTTGATTGCGTCCGCCTGGTTCTCGACCTTGTGCATCGGGCCCTGAACAAACCCGTGTCCCATGAATTCGAAGCCCGCCTCGCGCGCCGCCGACGCCACACGCGGATAGCTGTTGCAGACGTTGGCGTTCGCAGCCAGTGTCACCGGTATCTTTCGATCGGTCAGAGCTTTGAACTGCCGCCAGAAGCCGGCGCGCATGCCGTATTCATGCCACGACCAGTTCGGCACGTCGGGCAGCAAGGGCTGGCCCATCGGTGGGCTCAGCACGGTGCGTGGCATCGCATTCTCGATGCGCCATTCCTCGACATTGAGGATAACCCACACGGCAAGCTTCTTGCCGTCAGGTAATGTCAGTTTCGGTCGATCGACCTGTGCCTGGTACGGAATGCGATCAGTAAAGGCCATGTCGAACCTCCTTCACGTCGATGATCCGGCAGCAGTGGCATTGATCCGCGGCAGGACCTTCTCGGCCATCAGGATCATCGATTGACGGCCAAGCTCGCGATCTTTCCAGTCCTTGCCGGCGTAAAGCAGGGTTCCGAAGGTGCCAATCTCTTGCTCGAACGCCAGCAACTGGTCAGCCACGCTTTCGGGCGTGCCGTAGATGATCAATTTGTCGCAGATCGACTCCAGTGTGACCTCGGCGTCGGGTTGATCCCGTCGCGTCTTGAACAACTCGAGCCGGCCACTGCGCTTCAGCTTCGTGAACAGCTGGTGATAATAGTACACGTAGGGACTATCGCGCGACGTGGCATAGGCCTTCGCGGTTGCTGCATCCTTTGCCACGAACACGCTCTTGGCGACACGCCAATTGGCAGGCTCGGCTGCCCGGTTCACGCGCGCACAACCCTCGACATATTTCGGCCAGTGGCTCTTCACCCATGCCGGCATCAGGAAGTTTGCCGAGATCGGATCCCAGCCGCGCGCCGCCGCCTCCGTCACGCCCTTTGAGAATGGCGCAACCGCGGTCACCACGATTGGCGGGTGAGGGGCCTGCAAGGGGCGAGCGACGATTCCCTGGCCGATATCATCGATCAGAGTCCTTTTGACCGAAATGTTCCAATATTTGCCCTGCAAATCATAGGGCGGCTTACCGGCCCAGATATCAAGAACCTGATTGATGGCTTCGAGGAACATGGCATTGCGGTCGGCATCGAGATTGCCGAAAACCTCCGCGTCGGACAGCAATCCACCGGGGCTGATTCCAAGGATGAAACGGCCATCAAGCATGTGATCGAGCATGGCGACGGACGCTGCGATGGCTGCCGGATGCGTGTTTGGCATGTTGATCGTGCCGGTTCCGAGCTTGATGTGTTTGGTTGCGGCTGCGAGCCAGGCAATGAAGGCGATGCTGGAGGTGATGTTCTCGGCCTTGTCGGTGACGTGTTCGCCGACATACGCCTCGGTGAAGCCGAGCTCGTCCGCGAGCAGAAAAGCCTCGCGATCCTCCCGGAGCGATTGCCGCCAATCCTTGTCGAGAGGATGGATCGGCATCGTAAAGAAACCGAGCTTCATGATCCGCCTCCCCGCGATTTGAACTTTAGTTGGCAAGGAACCTGCGGCCTTCCCGAGGCGAAGACAAGTCCTGCCGCACAAATAATCACTCGATAAACAAGCTTGACCTTTGAAGAGGGCGGCCCTCTAATCGGGCAAACCAAAATTGGGCCCGGGAGGCCATGCCCACATGAAAGCTGCGGCTTTCGCCTACGCCCGCGCGACCAGCGTCGTGAACGCGCTGGAGTTGCTCGCCATGCACGGCGACAAGGCGAAGGTTCTGTCGGGTGGTCAGAGCCTGATGCCGGCGATGAACCTGCGGCTCCTGTCTCCGGACATTCTGGTCGATATCGGCTGCCTCGCCGAGTTGCGCGGCATCACCGTGAGGGGAGACGTGCTGGTCATTGGCGCGCTGACCCGGCACGTCGATCTGCTCAGATCGCCGGAGGTTGCACTGCACGCGCGGCTGTTGCGCGATGCCGTTGCCCACGTTGCCCATCCCGCAATTCGCAATCGCGGAACGATCGGCGGCAGCCTCGCTCACGCCGATCCTGCGTCGGAGCTGCCGGCCTGTGTTGTGGCGCTTGACGCCACGATCGTTGTTCGGGGCTCGGCCGGCGAGCGCCGGATTGCTGCGACGGAGTTTTTCAGGGGAATTTACGAAACGGCACTGTTGCCCGACGAGTTGCTTGTCGCGGTCGAGGTGCCGGTCGCAGGCCAAGGCTCGACATTTTTCTTTCAGGAATATGCCCGGCGGCATGGCGACTACGCTGTCGTTGGTCTCGCCGCCCGTGCCGTAGTTGCGGCCGGCAGGTTCTCAGCTCTTCGCCTCGGCTTCTTTGCTGTTGGCGACCGGCCATTGCTCGCGGCGGCCGCCGGCAAACTGATCGATGCCACGGTAACTCCCGCCTTGCTCGCAGAGGCGACGGCCGCATTGGCCGATGAACTCGATCCACAGGAGGACCAGCAGGCGACCGCGGCCATGCGTCGACACCTCGCGACGGTCTTGCTCCGGCGCTGCGTGGCAGCATTGCTGGCACGGCCAGAACTGGAAACGGGAGTCGGCAAGTGAACGCTCCGGTACCGGTCTCGCTTCTGGTCAATGGCGAACCCATCGACGCCTTCGTCTTGCCGCGGCTCAATCTTGCTGATTTCCTCCGGGAAAATCTCAAGCTGACCGGAACCCACGTTGGGTGCGAGCACGGCGTTTGCGGTGCCTGTACGGTCCGACTCGATGGCGAGATCGTTCGCTCCTGTCTGATGCTGACGGTCCAGGCGCAGGGCGCGTCAGTTGAGACAATCGAGGGGCTGTCTGACAGCGGTGAAATAGCCGATCTTCAGGCGGCATTTCGCGAACGCAATGCATTGCAGTGTGGCTATTGCACGCCTGGGATGCTGATCACGGCGCAGGACCTGCTGAAGCACGTGTCCGTGCCTGATCGTCGAGCAATCCGCGAGCATCTTTCCGGCAACTATTGCCGCTGCACGGGCTATCAGGCCATTGTTGATGCGGTTGAGGCGACAGCCATCACGCGCGCGGAGCGGGGCGTATGACGGTGACGCGGGCGCCAGCAGACGCGCTTTCGGTGCTTGATCGCCCGAATTCCTACATCGGCGAGACCGTACCGCGGCCGAACCTCGACAGGTTGCTGCAGGGGCGGGGCCAATATGTCAGTGATCTCGAATTGCCTCGGATGGCGCATGTGGTTTTTCTACGGTCGCCACATGCCCACGCCAAAATCGCAGCGATCGACGCCGAGGCGGCAAGGCGCGTGCCCGGTGTCGTTTCCATCGTCACGGGTCGTGAACTTGAAGCGGTCATCACGCCGTGGGTCGGGGTGCTCTCGCACCTGAAGGGACTGAAGTCAGCGCCACAACACGCGATCGCGGTCGACCGCGTGTGCTGGCAGGGCGAGGCCGTTGCAGCGATTGTGGCGACCAGCCGTGCTGCAGCCGAAGATGCCATGGAGCATATTTCAGTCGACTACGAGGAGCTCGAGGCGGTCACGGACATGCGTGCTGCGCTCGATCCGGCAGCTCCCGTCATTCATGCTGCGCTCGGCGACAATCTTGCCTTTGAGCGGACGCTCGACGCCGGCGACGTCGATCATGCATTGTCGGGGTCCGAACTCGTCGAGGCCGACTTCGTATTCGGGCGCCACACCGGCGTGACACTTGAACCGCGCGCCGTCGTTGCCGATTGGAATGCGGCCGAGGCACGGCTCACGATCTATCAGGGCACGCAAGCGCCCCATATGGTGCAGAACATCGCGGCGCTGCATCTTGGGTTAGGGGAAGCGCAGGTCCGAGTGGTCTGCAAGGATGTCGGCGGCTCGTTCGGCATCAAGGTCCATATCTACGCCGACGAAATGGCGACCTACGCGCTGTCCAAGCTGTTGCGTCGGCCAGTCAAGTTCGTGGCGGACCGCGTCGAGAGTTTCAACACGGACATCCACGCCCGCGATCATCGATGCAGGGGACGGATCGGGGTCAGGCCGGACGGTACGATTACGGCCTTCGAGATCGACGACCTGACGGGGATCGGCCCGTACTCGATGTATCCGCGCACCAGCGCCATCGAGGCCAATCAGGTGGTCAATCTGGTCGGTGGGCCCTACGCCACGGCGAACTATCGGGCGCGGGCGCGCGTCGTTTTCCAGAACAAGAACGTAATGTGCCAGTACCGGGCGGTCGGACACCCGATCGCCTGTTCGGTCACCGAAGGCCTGGTCGATCTGGCGGCCGCGAAGATCGGCATGGACCCCGTCGAAATCCGGCGGCGCAATCTGATCGCCGACGATGCCTATCCGTGTGCATCGCCCTCGGGCATGAAGTTCGAGCAGCTTTCGCATCACGCCTCGTTGACCAAGCTGCTTCAGATGATGGATTATGACGCGTTGCGGGCTGAGCAAGCGGCCTTGCGCGCCAGAAACGTCCATCGAGGCATCGGAATCGCGAGCTTCATCGAGGTGACCAATCCCAGCGCTGCCTTTTACGGCGTGGGCGGCGCGAAAATTTCATCGCAGGATGGCGTTGCGGTCCGGCTCGACGCGCAAGGGTCCGTGATCTGCCAGACCAGCATCACCGAACAGGGGCAAGGGTCGGAATCGCTGACGGCCCAGATCGTCGGCAGCGTGCTTGGCGTTTCGATGGAACGCGTCCGCGTCATCCTGGGCGACACCGACCACACGCCCTATGGCGGTGGTACCTGGGCCTCGCGCGGTGCCGGCATCGGCGGCGAAGCTGCATTGCAGGCAGCCAAGGGCCTGCGAGAGAACATCCTGAACGTCGCCGCGGCCATCCTGCAATCGACGCCGGACGGGCTCGATATCGTCAACAACACGATCGTCAACGCCGCCGACGGCGCGCTTCGCATCGAACTGAACGAGCTGGCGCGGATCGTCTATTTTCGACCGGACACCCTGCCGCCCGGTGTCCAGCCCGAATTGATGGCGACCCGGCATTTCGTTCCGCGCCAATATCCCTTTGCGTTCACCAACGGCGTTCAGGCCTCATGGCTCGAGGTCGATACCGAGACCGGGTTCGTCAAGCTGCTGAAGCATTGGGTTGTCGAAGACTGCGGCACCATCATCAACCCGCAACTGGTCGACGAGCAGATCCGGGGCGGGGTCGTGCAGGGGCTCGGCGCGGCGCTGTTCGAGAAGTGCATCTACGACGAACGCGGTCAGCTGACCAATGCCAATATGGCGGACTATCTGGTCCCGATGTCCGGCGAGATGCCCGACATCGAGGTCGGCCACGTGGTGTCTCCGACGCAGGAATCGGAACTGGGAGCCAAAGGGGCTGGGGAGGCGGGGACGGCCGGCGCGGCAGCAGCGGTTGCCAACGCGGTCAATGACGCGCTCCGGCCGCTTGGCGCAACAATTACCGAGATTCCGCTCACGCCTCAGGTTATCCTGACCGCCCTGGGACGGATCTGAGTGGAGACGTTCCGGGCAACGATAATACGATAAGCAAAAACGCAGACAGTTCTTGGGGAGGAATAGTCATGACGAAGAAGGTCACCAAAGCTGGATCGATATCACGGCGTCGTCTGCTGACGACGGCAAGCGCCGGCGCCGTTCTCGCCGTCTCGCCTTTTCGCATCAATCTGCTTCAGGCCCAGGAAGCGCCCATCAAGATCGGCTTCCCGGTTCCTTTGACCGGTCCATACGGTGCCGAGGCCCAGGACCAGGTGCGGGCGGGTCAGCTTGCTGTCACCCAGTTCAATGATGCCGGCGGTCTCAACGGCCGCAAGGCCGAGCTCGTCGTGCGTGACGACAAGCTGAATCCTGGTGAGGCGGCGACGCGGACCCTGGAATTGGTCGAGAAGGAGAAGGTGAATTTCGTCGTCGGCAGTCTATCGGCGGCGGTTCAGCTCGCGATCAACAACGTCACCAAGGAACGCGGCGTCATCTTCAATTCGATCAGCCAGTCCGACGCCATCAACGAGGCAGCAGATTTCAGCAAATACACGTTCCACGAAGCGCTGAACCCGCACATGACGTCAGGGGCGGTCGGGCGCTACGCCTTCACCAAATTCGGCAAGAAGGTTGCGTTTCTCACAGCGGACTATGCTTACGGTCACGAGATGGTTCGCGGCTTTCTCGAGGTCGGGAAGGAATTCAACATCGAGAATCTCGGTGACATCCGCCATCCGTTAGGGACGACTGATTTCTCGACCCTGCTGCCACGTCTCCAGGCGCTGAAGCCCGATATTCTCTGCATCAGCAATTTCGGCCGCGATCAGCAGATCGCGCTGAAGCAGGCAACCGACTTCGGCATCAAGAAATCGATCCAGATCATCGCGCCGCTGCTGTCGCATGCCAGTCGCGTTGCGGCGGGCCCCCAGGCATTCGAAGGCGTCGTCGGGGGCTGCTCGTTCTTCTGGGGCATCGAGGACAAGTTCGCCTCGACCAAGGCGTTCAACGACGCGTTCCGCAAGATGTATGACGGCAAGTTGCCTACCGACTACGGTGCGCTAGGCTATGGCGGTGTTCGGACGGTGCTCGAGGCGGTCAGGGGCGCGGGCAGCGTGGAGACCGACAAGGTCGTCGCGGCACTGGAGGCTCTGAAGTACGACTACTACAAGGGGCCGCAATACTATCGCAAATGCGATCACCAATCGGTGCAATCGGTGCTCGTGATCAAGTCGAAGTCCAAGGACATGAAGAACGAGTCAGATGTGTTCGAGGTTCTATCGACCGAAGAGCCTAACGAGAAGAACCTGCGTACCTGCGACACGCTTGGCCACAAGAGCTGAGCCATGCGCCGGCGCGCACCGCGGAGCGGTGCGCGTGCTGAGGGGGGGACAAATGGCGGGCCTGAGCTTTGATCTGATTGCACTGCAACTATTCGCTGGGCTGGCGCTCGGCGCGATCTACGTGCTGTTTGCGATCGGCCTCTCGCTGATCTTCGGGATGTTGACCGTCGTCAACTTCGCTCATGGCGCGTTCTACATGGTCGGCGCCTATGTCGGGCTGTACCTGATTTCGATCGGCGGCAATTTCTGGCTCTGCTTGCTGGCGGTACCGCTTCTGATCGGGCTGTTCGGCCTTGCCGTCGAGCGCGTGCTGATCCGGCCGCTTTACGGCCGCGGCATCGATTATCCGCTGCTGCTGACCTTCGGGCTGAGCTACGTCATGGTCGAATGCGTGCGCATTGCCTTCGGCAAGACCGGTTATCCCTTCGACACGCCTGAGCTTCTGCAGGGGGCTGTCGACATCGGTGTCGGATATTTTCCACTTTACCGCCTGTTCGTGATCGGCGCGACGGCCGTTGTCTTGTTGGCGCTCTGGCTGTTTCTGGAGAAGACCAGCTTCGGACTCATTATCCGCGCCGGCGCGCGCGATCCGCAAATCGTCCGCGTCCTCGGGGTCGACGTTTCCAGGGTCTGGTTGATCGTGTTCGGGATAGGCACCGCGATTGCGGGCTTTGCCGGGCTGCTGGCTGCCCCGCTTCAAGGCGTCATTCCCGAGATGGGCGGCACGATTCTCGCCGAGGCTTTCGTGGTTACGGTCGTAGGAGGCATGGGCTCGATCGGTGGCGCCGTACTGGCGGGCCTCCTCGTTGGTGTGGTGGTCAGCATGACGTCGCTGTTTGCGCCCGAGATGGCCAAGGTTTCGATCTTTGCCCTGATGGCGATCGTCCTGATCGTTCGTCCCCAAGGCTTCTTCGGCCGCGCCGGACTGATGAGCTGAGAGCCAGGGATGATCGGAGCCACCGAATCCGTCAAACAGTCTCGTGCCACGACGGGCAGTTGGTACGAATTCGCAACGCGGCATCGCGCCAGCATCGTGGCCGCGGTGATCCTGATTTTCCCGTTGGTGATGCCGTTCACGGCCCTCGCAGTGAACATCCTGATCTATGGATTGTATGCCGTCGGCTTCAACCTCGTGTTTGGTTATCTCGGTCTGCTGTCGTTTGGTCACGCGGCGCTGTTCGGAACCGGTGCCTACCTGTGTGGCATCGCCATCGTGCATTTTGGCTGGCCATGGTATGCGGCCATCGCAGCCGGGATCGCCGGCGGCCTGTTGATGGCATCGTTGATTGGCGTGCTCGCGATCAGGACCCGCGGCATCTACTTCGCGATGGTAACGATGGCGCTGTCGCAATGTGTCTACTACCTGTTCTATCAGGCGGTTGACCTGACCGGCGGCGAAAACGGCCTCCGCGGCATCAATGTCCGCACCATCGATCTGTTCGGCTTGCGGCTCGACTTCATCAATCCGATGATCCGTTACTATGTCATCGCGGCTTTTGTGATTGCCGCGTTTTTCGTGATGTCGCGCATTCTTGCCTCGCCATTTGGCGCCGTCATTGAGGCCGTGCGGGAGAATGAGATGCGCGCCCGCGCGTCAGGCTATGACGTCACCAAGACCCGATTGCTGACCTTCGTTTTGTCTGGCGGCTTCTGCGGTCTCGCGGGAGCCTTGCAGGCGCTGCATCTGTCGATCGTTCCGATCGAGATCCTGCACTACGAGACGTCGGGTCTGGTTGTGATGATCGCATTGCTGGGCGGTATGGGAACGTTCTTCGGGCCGATGATCGGCGCCGCCGTCTTCCTGGTCCTGGAGAACGTGGTCTCCGTGTGGACGGTTCACTGGCAACTGATCGTTGGCACCATTTTCATTGCATGCGTGCTGTTCTTCCCCGCCGGCATCTGGGGCACGCTGATCGCGCGAGGCAGGCGATGAGCGCCGCGGAAGGCCAAACCAAGGAAATCATTCTGCGTACCAGGGGCGTCGGCAAGACGTTCGGGAAGTTTGTTGCGCTGAACAATATCTCGGCGGAGTTTTCCAGAGGAGCGATCACCTCCATTATTGGTCCGAACGGGGCCGGTAAGAGCACCTATTTCAATTTGCTGTGCGGCGCGTTTGCGCCCACCAAAGGCAGCGTTGAATTCGAGGGCAAGGATGTCACCGGGCTGCCGCAGCACCGCTTTGCGCATATGGGGATCGCAAAGTCCTTTCAGATCACCAGCGTGTTCCCGCAGCTCACGACCCGTGAAAACATCCGCGTCGGTCTGCAGGCGCTGGTGTCGAGATACGACATCTGGCGTCCCCGCGCGCGCCTGACCGAGCTGGTCGAGCGGGCGGACGAGCTGCTTGCGCTGGTCGGATTGTGGGAATCTCGCGAACGTGCCGCCAGGACGCTGGCCCATGGCGAGCAGCGGGCGCTGGAGATCGGCATGGCGCTTGCCAGCCAACCCCGGTTGCTGTTGCTGGACGAGCCGACGGCCGGCATGAGCCCGGAGGAGACCCGGACCATGATGGATCTGATCGTGAAGCTCGCAAAGGAGCGTACGGTCATCCTCGTCGAGCACAAGATGAAGCTGGTGCTCGGGATCAGCGATCGCATCCTCGTGCTGCATCACGGAGAACTTCTCGCCGAAGGAACGCCGCAGGAGGTCCGGCAGAACGAGGCGGTGAAGCGCGTCTATCTCGGCCAGCGGGAGCATTGACGAATGCTGCAGATCAGCAAGCTCAATGCCTGGTACGGCGCAAGTCACGCGCTGCAGGACATAACTCTCGAAGTGACCAAGGGCGAGATCGTCTGCCTGATCGGTCGCAATGGAGCCGGCAAGACGACGACGCTGAAATCGATCATGGGGTTGATGGGACGAACGCGCGGCTCGGTCACCTTCAAGGGCAAGGAGCTGCTGAGCCGGCCGGCGCATGTGCGCTTCGCGCTGGGACTTGCCTATGTTCCCGAAGAGCGGCGGATTGTGCAGGGATTGTCGGTCCGGGAAAATTTGCGGCTCGGGCTGGTGGCGTCGCCGGCGAAGAAGCGGGAGGCCGAGCTGATCGACGAGATCGCGGTGATATTCCCACGGCTGGCCGAGCGCATGGACCAGGAGGCGGTCACGATGTCCGGTGGCGAGCAGCAGATGCTGGCGATCGCGCGGGCGATGATCGCAAAGCCCGACCTGATCATGCTGGATGAGCCTTCGGAGGGCATCATGCCGGTCCTGGTCGACGAAATGTTCGAGCTATTCCGCAGTATGAAGGCGCAGGGAACGACGGTGCTGTTGGTTGAGCAGAATGTCGAGCTCGCGCTTGGCATCGCCGATCGTGCCTACGTCCTTGATCAGGGGGCGGTGGTGCACCAGGCGTCGGCGCAGGCCCTGCTGGCCGACGACGAGATCAAGGAACGATATTGTTCGGTGTGAGCGGGCTCTCCGGTCTCCCGCCGGCGCGAACGGACCTTACTCCGCAGCGCGCGCGATCGCGTCGGCCTTGCTTGTGGTGACGACGACCTTGATCGCGTCATCGACGCGATCCCGTGCATATCTGAGCGCCGTCGGCAGGTCTTCCAGCGGAAACGTATGCGTGTGGATTCTTGTCGCGTCGAACCGCTTCGCTGCCATCAATTCCATGGCGCGGCGCGTGGCGCTGCGGCCCTCGCCGCGGATCCCGTAAGCGTAGATGTTGTTTCGCACGAGATGCGCGATATCCAGCGTCGCGGCCTCGTGCGGGAAGGCGGCCAGACAAATCTTGCCGCCGCGATTGGTCATGTGAATGGCCTGGTTGAGTGTCGCTTCGGTGCCGGCACATTCGACGACATAGTCCGCGCCGATTCCCCCTGTTAGTTGCTTCACGACCTCAACGGCGTCTTCGTCGTTGATGTTGATGACGCGGTCGGCCCCCAGTTCCTGGCCGATCGCCAGCCGCTTGTTGCGCGTGCCGGTCAGAATCACCGGGCTTGCGCCAAGCGCCTTGGCCACGGCAACTGCGAGAAGTCCGATCGGCCCCGGGCCGATCACCACGACGCTCTCGCCCGCCACCAATCCCCCCAATTCCGTCAAGCCGTACATCGACGTGCCTGCGGTCACCACGAGCGTCGCCTCCGCATCGCTCATGCTATCCGGTACGCGCGCCAGCGTATTGATGTGGTTGACTGCGTACTCCGCGAATCCGCCGTCGGTCGTAAAGCCGTTGGCGCGGTGGCCCCTCTCCGGCTTTCCATAGTTGAGACAGGATGTGTACATGCCCTGGCGGCAGCGTTTGCATTGGCCGCAACCGGCATGGATTTCGACACTGACCCGATCACCGATCCTGAATTCGTCAACGTCCGGCCCGAGTGCGGCGACCGTGCCCATGTATTCGTGGCCCGGCGTAAAGTTCTTGTTGAAGGGCAGGCCGCCCTGAATGCTTGCCGGCGACCCGGCATGGATGATTTCGAGATCGGTGGCGCAGATCGCAACCGCGTCGATGTGCACCAGCACCTCGGCACGCGAGGGGACCGGCGTCGGCTTTTCGCAAAGCAGGAGCCGGCCGGGGTCACCAAGGACCCAGGCCTGCATCAGGCCGGGAACGGGAAGATCGGGCGATGTGCTGACGCCGGGCGGCTGGTACATGGGCGCTTCCTCTTTTGGTTGACAGCCTAGCGCGAAACGACGGGCTGCCGCGAGCACCCGATGGTCGGCATCGGAGCCGTTGCATTTGCTGCACGGCAGCAAGCGCGTCGCAAAACATTCATACGCGGCCTATACTTGGTCGCCCGGTTGATGTTGAAATCCTCTTTGCATTCTCTCCCAGACCGGAGCCTCCCATGAAGACCGTCCGCCTTGTCCTTGCGTTGCTGGCGCTGACGCTGATCGCGCCGTGGCAATCCGCCAGGGCGGCCGACGTGATCTGCTACAATTGTCCGCCGGAATGGGCGGATTGGGCGTCGATGCTGAAGGCGATCAGGGCGGACCTCAACTACGATATTCCGCACGACAACAAGAATTCCGGTCAGGCATTGGCCCAGATCCTGGCCGAGAAGAGCAATCCGGTCGGCGATATCGGCTATTTCGGCGTGACCTTCGGCATGAAGGCCAAGGCCCAGGATGCGCTCGAGCCCTACAAGCCGGCGCATTGGGATCAGGTCCCGGCCGGCCTCAAGGACCCCGATGGCTACTGGACCACGATCCACTCCGGCACGCTCGGTTTGTTCGTGAACAAGGATGCGCTTGGCGGCAAGCCGGTGCCGGCCTGCTGGAAGGATCTCCTGAAGCCCGACTACAAGGGGATGGTCGGCTATCTCGATCCGTCGTCGGCGGCGGTCGGCTATGTCGGCGCGGTCGCCGTCAATCTGGCGCTCGGCGGCTCGCCAGGCAACTTCGATCCGGCGATCAGCTTCTTCAAGGAGCTGCGCAAGAACGATCCGATCGTACCCAAGCAGACGTCGTATGCCCGCGTCGTCTCCGGTGAGATGCCGATCCTGCTCGACTACGACTTCAATGCCTATCGCGCGAAATATTCGGAGAAGGGCAACTTCGAGTTTGTGATTCCCTGCGAGGGATCGGTGGTGTTTCCCTATGTCGTTGGTCTCGTGAAGAACGCACCCGACAAGGAGAAGGCCAAGAAGGTGATGGACTATCTCTTGTCCGACAAGGGGCAGGCGATCTGGACCAATGCCTATCTGCGTCCGGCCCGCCCGATCGAGCTGCCGGCTTCCGTGAAGGGGAAATTCCTCCCCGACAGCGACTACGCCCGCGCCAAGAGCGTCGACTGGGGCGAGATGGAAAACGTGCAAAAAGCCTTCGTCGACCGCTATCTCGCCGAGGTTCGCTGAGGCAATATGGTGCCCTTCGCCGGGGCACCATTCTTCCGATGTCGCAAAAATCCTTCGTTTGGCTCTGCCTGCTGCCGCTCGCGGTCGTGACCACGGCATTCTTCCTGCTGCCGATGGCACGGCTGGTTGTCGCAGGCGCCGAAGGGCCGCACGGGCTCGCCGGATATCTCGCCATCCTGACCGAATCTCGTTATCGCGCGACGCTGATCAATACCGTGCTCCTGGCGGCGGCAACGACCGTCGTCACGCTGATCGTGGCGACGATAGCCGGAATGTTTCTGCAGCGGCACCGCTTTCCAGGCCGGGCCGTGCTGATCGCGATGCTGACCTTTCCGCTGGCGTTTCCCGGCGTGGTGGTCGGCTTCATGATCATTCTGCTGGCGGGGCGGCAGGGGCTGATCGGCGATCTGTCGAACCGGATCTTCGGCGAGAAGTTCGTCTTCGCCTATTCGATCTACGGGCTGTTCCTCGGCTATCTCTACTTCTCGATCCCGCGCGTGATCCTGACCATCATGGCGGCCGTGCAAAAGCTCGATGTCGGTCTGGAAGAAGCCGCGCGTTCGCTCGGCGCCAGCCCCTGGGCGGTCCAGCGTGACGTCGTGCTGCCGGCGCTGGCGCCGGCCTTCGTTGCGTCCGGCGCGATCGCATTTGCGACGGCGATGGGGGCCTTCGGGACTGCGTTTACGCTGGCGACGAATATCGATGTGCTGCCGATGCTGATCTATACCGAGTTCACGCTGGCCGCCAATTTCGCGACCTCGGCCGCGCTGTCGGTGGGACTTGGCCTGATCACCTGGCTCATCCTCGCGCTCGCCCGCTCGTTCAGCGGCAGCGCGGTCGCGGCGGCCGGGTGAACGCATGCGTGATCGCTTGATCTTCACCGGCCAGTTCATCTTCACGCTGCTCGTTGCCGCCTTCCTGGTCGTCCCCGCGGGGTTGTCGATCTCCGCCGGCGTGACCGTGAACTACTTCCGGGGCATCCAGTCCGGCGTGACCCTGCAATGGGTCGCGCAGGTCTGGGAGCTCTATGCCGGCACCATCCTGCTCTCCTTCGTGATCGCATTCGCGACCCTTGCCGTCACGCTGCTCGCCGGCGTTCCCGCAGCCTATGCGCTGCATGCGCGGGGAGGCCGGCTTGCGCGCATCGTCGAGGAAATCATTACGCTGCCCTTGGCGATCCCCGGGCTTGCGATAGCGCTCGCACTGCTGCTCGCCTATGGCAGCTTCGGCGACTTTCGCCGTTCCTGGCTGTTCATCCTGGTTGGCCACGTGGTCTTCACCATGCCGTTCATGGTGCGGTCGGTGATGGCGGTGTTCGCGACCGTGGACATCAAGACGCTGGATGAGGGGGCGGCCTCGCTCGGGGCATCGCCATGGCGACGCTTCCGCGACGTCATCGTGCCGAACGCGCTACCCGGAATTCTCGCCGGCGCGCTAATGGTGGTCACGCTGTCGCTCGGTGAATTCAACCTGACCTGGATGCTGCATACGCCGTTGACGAAGACACTGCCGATCGGGCTCGCCGACAGCTACGCCTCGATGCGGCTCGAAGTGGCGTCGGCCTATACGTTGATCTTCTTCGTGATGATCATTCCGCTGCTGGTCGCAATGCAGCTGCTGGCCGACAGGGATCACAAGCGATGAGCACGGCCGGGCATGGCGCAGCGGTGCGGATCGAGGCGTGCGGCAAGACCTTTGCCGACGGCACGCGCGCGCTCGATCCCGCGACCCTCGACATTGCGCGTGGCGAGACGCTGGTGCTGCTTGGGCCGTCCGGCTGCGGCAAGACGACGATGCTGCGCATCATCGCAGGCCTCGAGCTGCCGGATGTCGGCGGCAAGGTCCTGTTCGACGGCAAGGACATGACCTCGGTCCCGATCGAGCGGCGCAATGTCGGGATGGTGTTCCAGTCCTACGCCCTGTTCCCCAACATGACGGTGGCGGACAATATCGCCTACGGGCTGAAGATCCGCGGTGTTGCCAGGGGCGAGCGTGCCGCACGCGTCGCCGAGCTGGTTGCTCTGACGAACATCACGGGATTGGAGAATCGCCGCATCGACCAGCTTTCGGGCGGCCAGCGTCAGCGCGTCGCACTGGCGCGCGCCGTCGCGATCCGGCCCGGCATCTTGCTGCTCGACGAGCCCTTGACCGCGCTCGACGCCGCGTTGCGGGACCGGCTGCGCAGCGAGCTCAACCGGCTGTTGCGAGCGCTTGGGATCACGACGATCTATGTCACCCACGATCAGTCCGAAGCCATGGAATTGGGCGACCGGATTGTCGTGATGCGGAAAGGCGCAATCGCCCAGATCGGTACGCCCCGCGAGGTCTACTTCGCGCCGAAGGACCGGTTTGTGGCGGAGTTCATCGGAGCGGCGAACATTGTAGAGGCTCCGGTCGAGAACGGGGCATTGATCCTGCCCGGCGGGCGACTGCCGATCGAGGGTGCAGCTACGACCGCGAACGCGACCGTCATGATCCGCCCCGAAACCATTCGCGTGACGGAGGCGGGCGAGGGTTTGCTCTCGGGACTCGTCGATTCCGTCAGCTTCATCGGCGACCGGCAGCGGCTCGTCGTGAGTGATGCATCGGGCAAGCCGCTCAATGTCGACGCTCCCAACACGATTCAAGCCAGGATCGGCGATCGTGTCGGGCTTTCGATTGCGCCCGACGCTGTCCGTCTGCTTCCCTCCGAACCACGAGATTGATCGATGCCGTCGAAACCGGTCCTCATCGCCCAGATTTCCGACCTCCACATCAAGCCGCCGGGAGCCTTGGCCTATGGCCGGGTCGATACCGCGAAGGCGCTTGAACGCTGCGTGGCGGCGATCAATGGATTCGAGCCGGCGCCCGATTTCGTCGTCATCTCGGGCGACCTTGTCGATACGCCGTCGGTCGAGGAATACGACCATCTCAAACGACTGCTCGCGCCGTTGCGCGTTCCGTTTGCCGGAATTCCCGGCAATCACGACTCGCGTGCGTGGATGCGCGCCGCGTTTCCTGCCGCACCCTATGTTCACGCGACAGGCCCGCTCGACCAGGAGATCGAGGTGAATGGCCTCGATCTGCTGCTGCTTGATTCAAGCGTTGCCGGGAAGCCTCATGGCATGCTCGAGCCGTCGACGCTGCAATGGCTGGACGCGACACTGGCGGCAGCAGACCGGCCCGCGCTGCTTTTCCTGCATCACCCGCCGTTCAAGGGCGGCATCTGGCACATGGACCGCCAGGACCTTTTCGATGCCGCAGAACTGGCAGCAATCGTCAGGCGCCATCCGCGGGTGCGTTTGATCGGCTGTGGGCACGTCCATCGTGCCATGCTGACCTCCTTCGCCGGGATTCCCGCGACATTGTGCCCCGCGCCGAACCATGCGGTTGACCTGGACCTCGGACAGCTCCGCGAACCGTCGTTCAAGGTGGAACCGCCGGCATTTCACTTGCACACGTGGTTTCCCGGGCCGGATTTTGGACAGTTGGTCACGCACCAGGTCCCGATCGGTCAGTTTGACGGGCCGCATCCGTTCTTTGGGCCAGACGGCAAGCTGCTGTGAGCTGGCCGCGTTGACCCCTCGCGCCGACGGGATCTTGCCAGGCGAGATTGTCGCGGATCGGCCGGGCATGTCAGAT
This sequence comes from Bradyrhizobium sp. USDA 3315, assembly GCF_054056795.1. Taxonomy (NCBI): domain Bacteria; kingdom Pseudomonadati; phylum Pseudomonadota; class Alphaproteobacteria; order Hyphomicrobiales; family Nitrobacteraceae; genus Bradyrhizobium; species Bradyrhizobium sp. USDA 3315. Next base: position 5,422,121 of record NZ_JBSRYP010000001.1, read on the forward strand.
CAAGGGCAGCGCGCAGCTGCAATTGAGCGTTGCATCGACACAGATTTATTCCAAATTGTACCTTGGATGCCTTCCATCCCAACTGCGCCGGCCCGGACCTTTGTTGCTGTAGGGCCCCGGGGGGGCTATACTTCCGTCTGCTTTCATTGATCGATGGCTTTGTCGGCGTCCGCTGTGCTGGCGGGCCGATTGAACGCAACACAATCAGTCTGGATCACGATGACCGGTGCGTCGCCCATAGAACGAACTTCCGGCGCGCCGTTGTTTTCGAACAACAAGCTGTCGGTGTTGCGCAAGCATCCCTATTTCGCCGATCTCGAGCCCGAGGCATTCGATCAGCTCTGCCGCTACGCCAAGCACACCACGCTGAAGCGGGGCACGACGATCTTTTCCAAGGGCGATCCGGGCACCAGCCTGATTGCGGTGATCTCGGGCACGGTCAAGATCAGCATCTCGTCGCCGGATGGTCGCAACGCGATTTTGAACCTGATCGAGGCCGGCGAGATCTTCGGCGAGATCGCGCTGCTCGACGGCTTGTCGCGGACGGCCGATGCCACCGCCAACACCAATTGCGAGCTGTTCGTCATTGACCGGCGCGAGTTCATTCCGTTCGTGCGCAGCCAGCCGACGCTTGCGATGAAGTTCATCGAGCTGCTTTGCGAAAGACTGCGCCGGACCAGCGATCAGGTCGAGCAGGTCATCCTGCAGAACCTGCCCGGCCGTCTGGCCAGCGCGCTGCTGCGCCTGAGCGACAAGCACAAGCCGCAGGGGCGCACCATCTCGATCACTCAGCAGGAGATCAGCGAGATGGTCGGGATGACGCGCGAGAGCATCAACAAGCAGCTCCGGGCGTGGGCGATACGCGGTTGGGTCAGGCTCGAGCATGGCGCGATCGTCGTGTTGAAGCGCGAGACCCTCCAGGAGCTGGTCGACGCCGGGGCGAACGACGGCGAGTAGTCGCGCCGGCCGCCCCGTCGGTCGCGCATTTCACGAAACGGTGAGCTGAACAGGCCTGTGAAGCCATTCACATCGGCCTTGCACGCGCTGCGGTAAGTGACGCGTCAGGGGAGCACAATATGGACGAATCCATGCAGAGCTCTTTCGACAAGCGACGGCAGGACCCACAGCACAATTACCAGAGCTTCAGCATCAAGCTTGTCGCGCTGCCGGTGCTTGTCGTCGTTGCGCTGATCGGGATGCTGGTCAGTCATCCGGCGGCGGTCAGATGGATATCGGACGCGACGCAAGCGGAGTTCGTCGGAACCGACACCGTCTACACTGATCCGATACCCAATATCGCGCAGGTGGCACCAACGGTTCGGCCGGGCAGCGAGATCCGGACGGTGAAGGCCTACTGATCGTTGATACTGTCGTTGCGCGGCAAGGCGCGACGACAGCCGCTTGTCCAGCAGCAAGCCGCCTTCACGCGGCTACTCCAAGCAGCTTTGCTGCGGTCCGCCCGAGAATATTGGCCTTGTCATCGTCGCTTAGCGACGACGAGGCGAAGATGTGGTCGACCGCTGCCAGTTGCCATGGATAGGGATAGTCGCTTCCCAGCACGATCTGGCCGGCGCCAACCTGGGCGGCGAGGTGCCTGATCGCCTCCGGCGTGAAGATCAGAGAGTCGAAATAAATCTGCTTGAGATACTCCGCCGGCGCCTTCTGGAGCTTGATCTCCGGATTGCATCCCTTGGGTCCAACCAGACAGGCATGGTCCGAGCGGTCGGCGTACGAGCCGAGATAACCGCCGCCATGTGCGGCGATGATTTTCAGCCCCGGGAAGCGGTCGAGCGTGCCCTCGAAGATCAAATGGGAGAGTGCGATCGTGGTCTCGAGCGGATTGCCGATCGTGTTGCCAAGCCACCCATTGCCGGAGAGCCGCTTGTTGAGCTCGGGCACGCCCTGCGGATGGATGAACAGGGGAACGCCGAGTTCCTCGGCCTTGGCCCATACCGGATGAAACCTCGGATTTGAGAATTCGGTGCCATCGACGACACCGCCGATCGCCGCGCCCTTCAGCCCCTGCTTTTTCACCGCCGTCTCCAGCTCCTGCACCGCAAGGTCCGGAGCCTGCAGCGTCAGCGAGGCGAAAGCTGCGAACCGGTCGGGCTTCGAGGCACACAGTTCGGCGAGCTTTTCATTCTGGATTTTCACGATCTGCGCGGCGAGGTCGCGGTCGCGGTCGTACCAGAACGGATTGATCGAAAGCACCTCCATGTCGATGGCCTGCGCGTCCATCGCAGCCAGCCGCTTGTCGATCTCGATGAAGGCTTCCGCGGCGCCGTTGACCGGCGGCAGTTGATATTTTCCGGCGTCCGCGCCGAGCAGCGCGCCCGCCTCGCGGAAATGGCAATGCGCGTGAATGTCGATCGTCTTGACACGTTTGCCGTTGACCGTGACCGGCAACTGCTTGCGCGATTGCTGCGCATTTGCGTTGTGGACGAGCCCGCAGCCGCAGAACACGATGCCTGCCGCCGCCGTTGCTCCCGCCTTCAGGAAATCCCGCCTTGTAGTCATGACGATCGCCTCCCTGGTTGTTTTGTTATAGGGGGAGCGTAGGGATGCTGGCTCGTGCTCGCAAGATCACACGCTGTGCGTGTCGCGCAATGTTGATCTGCTCTGACCGGCTTGATTCCCGCCTTTGCGATGATGTCGCGCCATTTCGGCACTTCGTCTGCAATACGCCTGCGCATGCCATCGCGCTGTTTGCGGGCAAGTCGCCGTGTAATGGATAGCATTCAGTCAGATCGGCAATGCGTCACCCTCGCTCGACTTTGATCAGGCCGCGAACACGACAACGCCAATATCACGACCGCACCGTTCAGTATGCAAGTGAAGGCATTGATCACTATCGCCACTTTCGCGAGCGCTTTTCGAGCGGATCGGCGCCGCCAGCAATCTCGCTGGATCAAAGGCCACTTAGCCCTCTCGCGATTTCGCGCGGATGCCGGACATCAAAGGTTTTCTGGCGCCACCCCCAAAATCGTCAATTCCCCGTCGGACTGAAACCGCGACAGATCGCCGTCCGTCGCCATCCGCTTGTTCATCATCCACTAACCTTGCGCTTTCACCGCATTTACTAGCTGCCAACGCTGTGAAAATGCCCGGCCAATCAAGACGAATCTCCTGGTAACGATAGCGGGATTTCCTCAAGAGCCGACGCGATCCAGCGGTGTGCGGCGGAGCCGCGTGCTCCGTTGGCGGAACGGAACGGCGATTTCATGCTAAAATGAAAGAAACGAGGCCGAAATAGGGTCTGCTTACGCCGAAGCCAAGCCGACGCTAGCACTGCCTCGTCTAAGCAACAAGGAAACGTCCTCGTGAGAGACGGGTTCGATGGGAGGGAAAATGGACCGAAACCTTATGATCCTGAATGTGACTGGTTCGGAGACGATGTTGCGTTCCGACGGACATGCTGCCATTCGTCTGGAAACTAAGGAGATGGGCCCCGTCGCCTTCGAGGTGAGCCTTCAAGCAATTGCCGCACTTCGTCGCCACTTGGCGCGAGCCGAAATACACATTCTGCAGAGTCAGCATCAGACCAAAAACTGACTATCTTCGGCAGACGTGACTAAGGTGGCTATCAGATTACCCCCTGAGGCCCGAGGGCGGGAATCCAGTCGGAGGCGCCTGCAAGTCTACTGGTGGTGTTACCGACGCAAATCGCAAATAGACCGGTGCCGTCTTGAAGACGACGTTACGTTCTGCTCGTCGCAAAGGTCGACAGCCCAACCGCAAGGAATGCAGCAGCTTACCTTCATCAGGTCGACAAAGGGTGGGCGAACAACGCAGCGATTGATGCGGGTAGCATTGTCTATCTGACTCGACGCTTCCGCAGCGTCGGTCGGCCTAGGAACATGCAATGGCTCGCTTGTTCGCGGAATGGCACGAACCACGTAGACAGGCACTCCCAGTCCGTTAGTCTTTGCGCGAGAAAGACTTCGTCAATGTCCTGAATTAAGAATTCGCGACGTTGGTGTGCCCGCAGTTGAGTCTTGTGCCGGCGGAAAAAGCGGACGCCTCTGGTTCGCTGGCGGCATGGACATTCTTTATGATCCTGGCGACGGCGCTGCCGATGCTCGCTAACGGCATCCTGTCGCTGACTCGCAATGATGCGGTTTGGCCCGGTGCCAGAGAGATTTTTGACCCCGTTGGTTTCGCGGCGGCAATCGGACTGCCGATCTCCTTGGTCATTTGCTTCGCGCTTGGCTGGCCGGTTGCGCTCCACGGCAACATTAGCTCTGAGATGGGATGTGATCGGTGGAGACCTACCGGGCGAGTTCGTGCGCCCCAACGCGCTGCAATATCCCTGCTGAAAAGTAGAAAAAAGCGGCCCGGCCTTGGGGTAGCTCTGGGGTGGGCCGGGCCGTCAGGACATGCCGAAATGTGAATTTCCGGCCGCGCCATGAGCGGTTCCGATTCGGGCAGCAAGAGGGCGCGCAATTCGATGTCGGGGGCGGTCATTTTGCCAACTCCGCCAGATTTAGTATTTCGGCGACGATTTTACGCCGCTCCGATGTGTCGTTTGATCGATTGAACTTATCTTCCAGCACTTGGAAGGTTGTTCTGATCAGCGTGTCATCGAGCACGACCGGCAATTTATCCACGGCATCGAATCCCGCAGCAGCTGCCTCCTCAAACCCAGCCACGAATGCCTTCTTAAAGGCCTCGCGATCGTGCAGAAGATGCACGATCTTCGGCTCAATGGACGCGCTGAAGGCATGTCCGAAAACAAGAAACATACTCATGCCGCCACCGCCGTTTCAGCCTCGAGCGACGTAAAGAACACGCGGGGAATTCCAGTGAATGGTACGACAACTGATCCGGGCATTACGAAGGTGCGATCTCGACCTTGGGGATAGGGGTCAACCAGGCCGAGATCGCGCTGCCTCGCCGCTGCTGACATCGCGATCATTGGTCGCCTTCATGGCCGCGTTCTGGCCGGATGGTGGCTCGATCTTGGTTGTCCGCGATGTTCACCGTGTCGGCATTGTCGTCGGGAGCCTCGCGGCGATCCGCCATCGCCTCGACAGCTTCGATCACATGCCGTCGTACTACCCGGTCCTGGATCGAGCGAAAGGCTCTGCCGCTTGACGTAGGGCTTCACATAGGCCTGAGCCATCAACCGCACCGTATGCCCCATCGTCCGCAGCTCGCGTGACCAATGATGCAATGACGCGCAAGCCTCGATCCCCACCAGGCATGGCGGCAGCTTCTGGAAAAATGCCAGGACGTGCCGGCGCTTCAACTGTCGGCGTATGACCACCTGACCGGCTCCATCAACGCCGTGCACTTGGAAGACCGACTTCGCGATATCCAGACCGATCGTCGAAATTGACTGCGTAGGCTGCTAGTCCGAATCGTGGGAACCTCAAACGGCGCCCACTCCTTGGCACTCTCGTGCCTGTGGAGGAGCCGTCCAGCGTTAGGAGCTGATCTTCCGGCCCAGCTTCCAGAGCACTTCTTGCATGATCATCGTGCCGGCTTATCGCATGCTGTTGGCAGCATCCCCGCCGTGTCCACACGTAAAGGGCGATATTGTCATTGTCCTATCAAAATAGGTGTGCGGGATGCGCGTTACCCCATAGGTGGTACTGCTTTTTCACCCTTTACCTTGAATTTTCTCACTCCTTTACTGGCAAAGTTCCATTGGGAGGCATGGCCTCGAAATTTGTTGGACGGTGTTTGCTTCTCCACTTGCGTTCGCAGCAGTTTGCAGCAGATCGAGGGAGAATAGCATGCAAAAGCATCCGATCATTCGATTGCAGGTACTTCTCTCCGCGACTGATTATTCAGGCAGCGTCGGAGGGGCGTACGCGAAATAGCGACAAAGCTTCCGCTGCGCCCCGTCTTAACGGACTTCCAGAAACTGACGTCCCCTCCCGGCGAGCGCCACAGATCGCCGAAGAGCTGACGCTTGGATTGCGCATTGTTTTGCAGCGAAACCGTTGGGCGATTGCGAGCCCGGGCGGCGACCGCCTGTTCCGAAGAAGGTACGAACGAGCGCCGCCTTTCCCAGGGAGGAAATCATGGCATCAGTATTGACCATCAACGGCAATCTCATCATCGACGAAGCCGCGAGCTTGCAGACCAGCGGCACTGACAATGACACGGGTGTTCAGGCGGGGCCCGACAACGAAGTTGCCTGGTCTTTCCTGCTTACGAACATGAGCGCGGCTCTCAAGACCAGTCTGGGCATTGCGGCTGGCTCCACCGGCGAAGAGTCGGGTGATACGAGCGTGGTGTTTCCGCAAGCTGCGGCACGGACGATCGGCAGTGCCGGTACCGATTTCATCCAGCTCGGCACGACCACCGTCACCGACCTGCAATTCTCGAACTCCACGGGGGGGACGATCACCAACGGCACGCCGACCCAGATTTTCGCCACCGGCGACGGCGCGCAGATCTTCCTCTACACCGATTCCAACAGCCACATCCTGCTCGGGCGCGAGGGCACAACGTCGGACGGTGGCCAAACCTGGCAAGCCAGTTCCACAGGCACCGTCGCCTTCGCTATCGTGCTGGACGAGACCATCACCTCCGGCAACGTGACAGGCGGCAACGTCTGGACCATCCAGTACGAGGCGCTGAAGCACACCAATACCACCGGGATCGACGACGCCGATACGCTTAACCTTTCCGGCCTCGTCGATGTGAAGGCCTTCTTCACGACGACGACGACGGTCGGCTTCGGCGATTTCAGCCACGTGCCGTCCGGATCTGACGACTGGTCGGCCATCGAGCAGACCGCGACCGCCGGGACGGACACCAGCGATCCCGACATGCTCATCACCGGCTTGGCGCCGGGCTCGAAAGTGACCGTCAGCACACAGGGCCTCGGCAACAATTCGCAAGCGCTCAATCCCGGAGAGGCGGTGCGCGTCGATGTCGTCAATCACGTGAACTACCCCGACTTCCCCCTGACAAATCCAGACGTGCATGATCTGACGAAGCTCAGCTACAGCACGCATGTGGCCTCGGTGACGGAGGCGAGCTTTTCGTTGACCCAGGTGAACCCCGGGAACGCGAACACCACTGTTAAGGTGCACATATATGCCTTCAACGAAACGAGTGATCTTCAGGCCGGCAATCTTGTCTCGACCACCAGCATCGGCAGCAGCGGCTTGGCCGGCAACGACCAGACGCTGGTCCCGATCCTCGGCAACACGATCAAGGTGTATTCCGACCTCGCGAAGACCCAGCTAGTCACATCAGGCATCACCGTTACGGCTGCGGGCGACGGATCATACTTCATCGATGGCCTGAAAAAGAACTACACCGTCGACTTCCAGGTCGCGCAATCCAGCCACATGGACCGCTTCGTGGTCGCCAACGCCCAACCGGTCAGCGGCAGCGGATCCAATGTCAGCTTCGACGCCGGCAATTTCACGTTCAGCGTCTCGAACTCGACGAACGACACTGCGCATACCGGCGTCGGCGGCAACCTGTTGTTCGAGGACGACGGGCCAAGCATCCTGGCGAACGGCACTGCCACCGCACTGCAGGTCGACGAGAGCTATCTTGCGGCCGGCTCCACCCCCAATGCAGCGAACACCACCACGTCCGGCAGCTTCAGCGGCCTGTTCACACCCAATTACGGCGCCGACGGGGCTGGAGCCGTCGGCGGCTACACGCTCGGCGTCAAGTCCGCCAACGTCGATTCCGGGCTGGTCGATTCCGTGTCGGGACAGGCTGTTCTGCTCAGTATTGCGAGTGCCAACGACCCCAGCCACAACATCGTCACCGGGGACGTTATCGGCAAGACGAACTCAGGCGGTGATCTCGTTTTCGGTGTTCACGTCGATTCGGCAGGAACCGTCACGTTCTCGGAGTTTCGGGCCGTCAAGGAAGCGACCGCCGACACCACCAGCACTGATGGGGCGGTCGGCGACAGTTCCGAAGCCAGCGCTAGCATGGCCGCGGACCTGATCACGCTCTCGGCCACTGCCACCGACAAGGACGGTGACACGAGCGCCGCCGCGGCGGCCAACATCGGAAACAAGTTCCAGCTGCTCGACGATGGTCCAAGCCTCAGCGGGGTGCAGAGCCTCTCCGGGCAGGACGCCCAGCATCCGGCCGTCGGCTTCACTGCCGGCTCCTCGGGATCGGACTCGTTCACGTCACCCGACGGCGCCGACGGGGCCAAGGTCACGATCGATGCCGCCGCTGCCATCACCGGGCTCACGCAGTCATACAACACCGATCATACAGTCCTGACCTACAAGGATTCCGGCGGCAACGGTGTCTACCAGCTGAGCGTATCCGACACAGGTTACACCTTCACGGTGCTGCAGACGCTCGCCAACCCGCCGGAGACGCTCAACTTCAGCGCCATCAAGTCGGGGAGCCCGGTCGAGACGCTCAATGTCAGCACCAGCGGCGGCCACAACATCGTCTTCAACGGACTGCTGTTCCCCGCCGCCGATACAGGTGCCCTCGGACTGCAAACCCAGGCCCAGTTGCTGACCGCGGATCTCGGCACCTCGAACCCGGCCGACGACCTCAACCCCGACAATATCGGCTTCGGGGTGAAGAACGGGCAGGCGTCGCAGATCAACATGAACGAGGGCTTCTTCTTCAATGAAGGCAGCGGCCTCAACCTCAAGAACCTGGCCTTCGATGTGGCCGGAATCGGCAACGTCACCAGCATCAAGGCGGAGTATTGGCTGTTCAACTCCGCCGGCGATTTGATCGACTACGAGAACCCAACCATCAGCGGTCTCAAGCAAGGCAACGTCCACGTCACCGTTGCGGACTTGGGCAATACTATCGTGCCCGGCAGCAATCACGATGCCGCCGGAGAAACATTCTCGACCGGATACATCCGGTTCTTCTTCACCCCGGTCGACACCAATGCGGGTGTCCGCATCATCAACTTCACCACCCAGGTGGCCGCCCCGGTGAACGATCAGGACATCCAGTTCCGGATCGTCAACACCGACGCCGATGGCGATACGGCCAAGGCCACCTTCAACGTGCTGGTGGACAACCCGGACTCGACGACCGTGAGCCACTGGCCGTTGGCCTAGTTCCGTCGCGCGGAGACGCATCCGACATGGATGCGCCTCCGCGCCGCCGAGCCAAAGTCTCTTGAGGTCGAGAGCCCCTAGGAATCGATACGCGTGTTGGACATTCTCTCGGAGTGCTGGTCTCAAGTCGCCGCCAACGCGCAAGCCTGGTTCGGCCCGGCTCTTGACGGGCCGCGCGATTTCATGCTCCGCGCGGCGCTGCCTATCGTGGCGGCAATCATCCTTCTCCGGCTGGCGCGAAGGCGGCGGGGGCGCATGCGGCCTGCTCCCGCCGGCGATCACGACGGGTCACCGACCGCACACGATCTTCCGTCGCTGCTCCGGGCCTGCCGCGGCGTGCTGATCGGCATCGGCTTGATCACGGCCATGCTGAACGTGCTATATCTCACCAGTTCGTTCTTCATGCTGGAAGTCTATGACCGCGTGGTGCCGAGCCACAGCGTGCCGACGCTCGTCGGCCTCGTCGTCCTGGCCTGCGGCCTCTACCTCTTCCATGCATTCCTTGACATCTTGCGCGGGCGCATCCTGATCCGCATCGGCGACTGGCTCGATCGCGCATTCTCGGAGCGGGCTTATGACATTGTTGCCCGCTGGCCGCTGCGGGCGCGCATCAGCGGCGACGGGCTGCAGCCGATGCGCGACCTCGATCAGGTCCGCAGCTATCTCTCGGGGCTCGGGCCGACCGCGTTGTTCGACCTGCCGTGGATCCCGTTCTATCTCACAATCTGTTACCTGTTCCACCCGCTGCTGGGGCTCACCGCGTTGATCGGCGCGCTGCTGCTCGTTTTGCTGACGCTAGTCACCGATCGGCTGACGCGTGCGCACGCCAGGGACATCACCGGGCGGGTAGCACAGCGCAATGCCCTGGCCGAGGCCAGCCGCCGCAATGCCGAGGTGTTGCACGCCATGGGCATGCGTGGGCGCCTCGCCGCGCGTTGGGCGGCGGCCAACGACGGTTACATGGCCAGCCAGAGGCGCGCCGCCGACATCGCCGGCGGCTTCGGCTCCGCCTCCAAGGTGCTGCGCATGGCCTTGCAATCGGCGGTGCTCGGCGTCGGTGGCTATCTGGTCATCCGACAGGAGGCGAGTGGCGGGATCATCATTGCCGGCGCCATCCTCACGTCGCGCGCGCTCGCTCCGGTCGAGCTCGCCATCGCGCACTGGAAAAGCCTGGTCGCCGCCCGGCAGAGCTGGAAACGTCTGCAGCAATACTGGGCGCAGCTCCCGGACGAGTCGGAGAAGACTCCGCTGCCGCCGCCGTGCAAAAGCCTCGCCGTCGAGACCGTCTCCGTGGCCCCGCCGGGCGATCAGCGCGCGGTGGTGCTCGAGGTTTCCTTCACACTACAGCCCGGACAAGGGCTCGGCATCGTCGGCCCGAGTGCGGCGGGCAAGTCATCGCTGGTGCGCGCCATCGTCGGTGTGTGGACACCGGCAAGCGGCAAGGTGCGGCTCGACGGTGCCGCCCTCGAACAATGGAATTCGGAAGCACTCGGCAGGCACATCGGCTATCTGCCACAGGATGTCGAGCTGTTCGCCGGCACGGTGGCCCAGAACATCGCCCGATTTGATCCCGAACCCGACGTGCCGGCGACCATCGCCGCCGCGACAGCGGCCGGTGTGCATGAAACAATCCTGCAACTGCCTGATGGCTACGACACGCAGATCGGCGAGGCTGGAGCGGCGCTCTCGGCCGGGCAGCGCCAGCGCATCGCGCTCGCCCGTGCGCTATACCGCGATCCGTTCCTGGTGGTTCTCGATGAGCCCAACTCCAACCTGGACATGGAGGGCGACCAGGCCCTGACGCAAGCCATCATGGGCGTGCGCGCACGCGGCGGCATTGTCATCGTCGTCGCGCACCGAACCAGCGCGCTTTTCCGGCGTCGACCAGTTGATGGTGATGTCGCAGGGACGTGTGCAGGCGCTCGGGCCGAAGGATGCGCTGTTGGCCAAGATGATGCAGCCGCGGCCGGCTCCGGTACCGCTCAAGGTCGTGAGCGAGGGAGCGAGCCCATGAACGAGCCCATGAACCGCGAGCCGGTCAACGTCGTGCCGCTCTCGATCCGCCGGCACCTCGGCGCGGGACTGGTGGGTGTCATCCTTCTCGCCGGCGCCGTCGGCGGCTGGGCTGCCACGACGGAACTCGCGGGCGCCGTCATCGGCGCAGGTACGCTGGTGGTCGACAGCTACAGCAAGAAGGTGCAGCACCCGACCGGCGGCGTGGTGGGCGAACTCAATGTCCGAGAGGGCTCGAGGGTGAAGGCTGGAGACGTGCTGCTGCGCCTCGACGAGACGGTGACGCGGGCCAACCTTCTGGTCATTCTCAAGAGCCTCGACGAGCTAGCGGCGCGCCAGGCCCGGCTCGAGGCGGAGCGCGACGACCAAAAGCGCGTCGACTTTCCGGCGGACCTTATCGCGCGTATCTCCGACACGGACGTGGCGCGCGTGCTCGTCGGCGAGCACAAGCTGTTCGAGCTGCGCGGCACCGCCCGAGCAGGCAAGAAGGCCCAGCTCAACGAGCGCATCGGCCAATTGCGAGAGCAGATCGGCGGCTTGGAAGAGCAGATCGCCGCGAAAGACGGCGAGACGAGGTTTGTCGACCAGGAGCTCGTCGGCGTGCGCGATCTGTGGCGCAAGAACCTGGTCCAGATCACGCGCGTGACCACACTTGAGCGCGATGCGGTGCGCCTGCACGGCGAACGCGGGGCTCTGGTCGCCTCCATCGCCGAAGCGAGGGGCCGGATCACCGAGACCGCGCTGCAAATCATTCAGGTCGATCAGGATCTCCGCACCGAGGTGGGAAAGGAGCTTGCCGAGATTCGCGCGAAGACCTCGGAACTGGTCGAGAAGCGGGTGGCCGCCGAGGATCAGCTCAAGCGCATCGATATCCGGGCGCCGCAGGACGGCACCGTGCAGCAGCTCGCGCTGCACACGATAGGCGGCGTCGTCACCGCCGGCGAGCCGATCATGCTGATCGTCCCCGCCCACGACCTGCTGGTCGTCGAAGTGCGCATCGCCCCGCATGAGATCGATCGGGTATCGGTCGGCCAGCCGGTGCTGCTGCGCTTCACCGCCTTCAACCAGCGGACCACGCCGCAGCTAAACGGTGAAGTGAACCACGTGTCCGCTGATGTCACGAACGACCAAAAGACTGGAACCAGCTTCTATGTCACCCGCATTGCGGTGACGGAGGCGGAGATGGCCCGCCTCGGCGACGTGAAGCTGATCGCGGGCATGCCAGTCGAAGCCTTTATTCAGACCGGGCAGCGCACAGTGATGTCTTACCTCTTCAAGCCGTTCTCCGATCAGCTGATGCGCGCCTGGCGCGAGCGCTAGCGGCTCACGAACTCTGCTTCACCTCGACCGGCTTCTGCGCGAACCGCGGAAATGTCTCGGCGACGACCGGTCCGTCCAGCCGCTAGGAATAGCAGTCGCCGACGAAGAATGGCTGCTCTCGCCGCTCAAACAGTTTGCGTACGACCTGCGCCATGTCGTCAGCCGGCAGACCCTGCCGGGTTATGAACTCGTGATCAGTCACGATTCAAGCGGCGCTGAGCGACCGAACTTCAAACCCGTCCCTCTTGACGGGCTCACCGCGCGACTTCGCAGGCGCGGCCTCATTGCGCGTTCGGAGGACAGCCGATCGTCAGCTTGATGTGGTCCGAACTGCCAAATTTTGCGTTTTTAGGGGCCTGTTATCCGAATGAAATCAATGTCTTGCGCGGGCGGGGCTGCCCATGCGCACTCATGGGAGAAGGGTGCGCATCCCCGAGTCGTGAAATGGGCACGGCAACTTTTGGTAAAGGATTCCGATTTTTGCGCAGATCGGTTGTTCGCGTTGGAGCGAGGGTCTTAGCCCATCATAACCTTGTCGGCCCGGCTACGTCCGGTTCTTCGATCAACCCCGAGTTCGAAAGTAACACGATCACCTGGCCTAGGTGTTACTCCAGGCAGAAGGGACGTGACATGGAAGAAGATATCTTCCCCACCGGTATCCGGCTTTATGAATCCGAAGCCTTTGTCTTCCTTAAACAGCTTGACCATGCCCTTGGACATTTCACTATTTCTCCGCTCAAAGACCGCATAATCGCACCTCCCTGTTAACGAGTTGCTTAGGCTGCGACAGCAAGTGGTTAACGCGTCCGTAGGAATCCGGGGAAAGCGGCAAGCTCGGTATCCTCGCTGAGGCCCGTTTCTCCTGCCGATGTTTTTGTTCCACGCGCGGAAAGTAATAGAGGTTGCTGAGGGGCGGCGGATATCGAGAGAGAGCACTCGAAAGATTGTAGCAGGCGATCCGTGCCAGCCCGCACGATCTGCTAATGTGGCCTTGGTTGATCTGGCGTGGGCTCTTGCAGTTCCTTCCACGCGATGTCACGGCCTGCGCTGCAGGCATTGCGCCAAGTTGCTCGCCTGCATCCGGGTTATGTAGTTACCTTCCAATCCATTGCCGCGCCGCTTATCCTGGGCGTTTGACGAGGCGCGCCCAGTCGCTGGAGCAGCTTGAGCGTTGGCCGGAAAAGCGACCGTGGATGCGGCCTGACGGTTATGTGCTTCTCGTCGAAGGTATCCGCCTCGCAGCCATCGAGTGACACCGCGATCCTAACCGAACCGGACAGCGGAAATCCTCTTTTGAAGATTTAGCAAGTCAACCGCCTTCGGCGTCAGAGCTGCGACGCTCGCCAGTTGTTCGGATTGCGAAATATGGTCCTGCGTCAAAGAAATAGCTCCATCGGAATTCCCAGAGCATCTAGCGCTCGGGCCCAGGCCACGAAGGCATATCAGACGGTTTGAGCGCGGCGCGCTCCAGTCTGCGAAGCGGTCAAACACGCGGCAGCCCCGCGTGCGCGGCGGCGATCAGGGTGAGACTCCGCATTGCCTCGCCCTAATTGTTACCGGATGCTGAGCCGTTGCCTCACGTAAATTGCTCCCTTGGATCGGGAACGAGCGGGGGCGAAGATGGGGTGGCTAAGCATGGCAACGCGGAAGGAACTGACGGCGGCAGCAGGCGCGCGCTATCGGCGTTCGGATCGCGCGAAGAAGGCGCAGATATTGGACGAGTTCGTCGACATCACCGGATTCCATCGCAAGCATGCGATGCGACTACTTCGAGGTCAGGAAGACGCACGCCAAGGCCGACGGGCGCGATGTCGAGTCTATAATGAGGCAGAACACAACGCGCTCGTGCTCCTTTGGGAGGCGTCAGACCGGATCTGCGGGAAGCGGCTGAAGGCGTTAATGCCTGCGCTGATTGAGGCGATGGAACGGCACGGCCACCTCGACCTTGCCCCCGAGATCCGCGACAGACTTTTGGCGATGAGCGCTGCGACGATCGACCGCGCATTGGTGCGGGTCCGAGAAGAATTAGGTCGCAAGCGCCGGCGGCACGCGGCGCATTCATTGCGTCGCAGTGTTCCAATAAGGACGTCGGCAGATTGGAATGATCCGGCGCCGGGATTCGTCGAGGCCGACCTTGTCGCGCATAGCGGTCCATCTGCGCGCGGCAGCTTCATACAGACCCTCGTGCTCACCGACATTGCTACTGGCTGGACGGAGTGCGCTCCTCTGATCGTGCGCGAACAGACGCTGTTGAGTGCGGTGCTGACGGAATTGCGCAAACAATTGCCTTTTGCGCTGCTCGGCCTCGACACTGACAATGATACCGTGTTCATGAACGAGACGTTGAAAGCCTACTGCGAGGCGGCCAACATCGTCTTCACGCGTTGCCGGCCCTACCGAAAGAATGACCAGGCGTTCGTCGAGCAGAAGAACGGCGCCGCCGTGCGCAGGATGGTCGGCTATCGTCGGTTCGAGGGCCTGGAAGCGGCCAACCTGCTGGCTGAACTCTATCGATCGGCGCGGCTGTTCGTGAACTTCTTCCAACCCTCGTTCAATTGATAGCCAAGCAGCGCGACGGTGCGCGTGTGCGCAAGACATACAGCGCGCCGACAACACCACACCAGCGCTTGGCCGCCGACGCCCGCACGCCCGACGCGGTTCGCGCCCAACTCCAAGAAATCTATGCCGCTCTCGACCCGGTCGCGTTGTTGCGCGATATCCGCGGCGCGCAGGAAGGCCTCGCGGCGCTTGCGGATACCCAGCCTATCGTCAATCCTGTGGGGTATCGCAATCGATTGATCTCTTTCTGGCAAGTCTACGAACCGCCTGGAAGGACGGAGCTATGCGACCGACGGATCGGCCAATCGCGAAAGCGAAGAGAGGTCGGCGCCGTCCCGACCCGCTCATCAGGGCAACGCCAGATTTGCGAAAATGGTTTGAAGTCGAACCTTGGCGGACTGGCAGCGAACTGCTCTCCCGG
Organism: Bradyrhizobium sp. USDA 3315; assembly: GCF_054056795.1. Taxonomy (NCBI): domain Bacteria; kingdom Pseudomonadati; phylum Pseudomonadota; class Alphaproteobacteria; order Hyphomicrobiales; family Nitrobacteraceae; genus Bradyrhizobium; species Bradyrhizobium sp. USDA 3315. Next base: position 5,437,463 of record NZ_JBSRYP010000001.1, read on the forward strand.
TTGCAGGTGGAATATCCTGGAGCCTATCCGAACAAGCTTCTTCGAACGCTTCAACGTCGACTTAAATCCTGGCGCAGCGAGCAAGCGAACGCGTTACTGTTCGTTCCTACGGAGGAAACGCTTCCGGAGTATGAGGTCACAACACCCCAATGATGTGCCAGGTGCCAGCGGAGGAGGCCGGGCGCTCCGAAACCCCGGCCATCTCCGCACCCGGCCTGCTCCTCAACCCAAGCCGGGAGCAAAATAAATGAGGCAACCGATCGCACTCGGGAGCATCGATATGTGAGGCAATACGCGCTCTCATCCTGATTGTCGCGCTATAAGGGGTGCAGAAGAGAAAGCAGGCGCTGGCGAAGCCTCTCGCGATCAAGCTGTACTTCGCGCATTACCGCAAGCTCGGCTTCAATCTTGCTCGTGTCCTCATTCAGCCGCCTACATTCGATGAGCTGCGCTTCTTTCTCCGCCAGCCGCCGTTCTCCTTCGACTGTCGCGAATTCAATCTGCCTTAACTCGTCAATGATCGGCTCTTTGTACATCTCGTTGCGATGGCTGAACCGTGCGTCATGCTCGTTTGTCTTGCAATCTCCAAACGGCTCAACAACGCTTCAAGTTCCTAATGAGCCTTGCGATAGCGGGAACGACCGCAAGCGCTGCACTTGATGTGCGCCGAGTTTTCAGCCCAGTCCCAATCCAGGCAGATCGGCGAGCTTCAGCCGGCCGTTGTGCTGGCACCCGACGCAGAACATGAGCACCGTCTTCCGCCGTTGCGATCGACGGGGCCGGACAGTAGCGGAGATGACGAGCGGGCTTGCGGCGCCAGGGCATGCGCCAATGATCGCGAATATCTCGCGCCGATCTCAGCAGTGGAAGCACCGTTGGTTGTCCCTCATGTCGACGACGCGCGCCCGGAGCTTCGCGACGCCTTCCACGCGCGTTAGAAGCCGCCTATGAGGCGCTTAAGGAAGCCGGCGCAACTCGGAAGGAAGCTTGGGATCGGTATCGGGCGTGGGAGGCCAAGAACCCCAGCCCAAGCGCTCCGCGGGCATACCGACAATGGTCGCGTCGGGCTAAGCGGCTGGCGGATGATCTCGAGCTTACACCCAAGCTTGAGCACTATGAGAGGGCTCAAAAGTGCTATCGAGATGCGCAGCATGGCATCGGTTTAGTGCGGGCCAGAGATCTCTCCGAACTTGCTGTAAAATCGATGGCCTCGATGGCTTTTGAAGGGGCGGTCTTGGGCGACGCCAAGGCGCAGTATTACCTGCGCGACGAGAAGCAGATCGTCGCATGGTCCGTCGCGTTCGATCTCATATTGCTTGCTGGTAACCCGGTCGCCGCCTCAGCGCTGAATCGAGGAGGGCGATCACCGCAGGCCACTGATCCGGCTTTGGAGGCCATCGCAAAACACCAGCAGGCGGACGCGGACCACAATGCAGCCATCACGGCGACCGACGCCACCGAATATCGCTCTGAGGCCTATTGGCTGGCCGACGACCATCAAGGAGCATGCTGCCATGCGGAGGCCGATGCAGCTTGGGATCTGGCCAGGACAATTCCGACGACATTGGCCGGCGTTGCTGCGGTTCTCGAGTACGTGAACCAGTACGAAGACAAGGGCGAGGAATGGCCCAACAGTGACTGCATCGGTCGGGAGGGCTGGCATTATCAGCTACGGCAGACGATGGCCGCTGCAGCCGTCAACTTAGCCTAGCGTGAAGGCGAGGCGCCCGCCGGTTCACGCCGGCGGGTTTTCCCCTGGCGCAATTTCCATTGTTTCCGGTGGTCGACGGTGGCGCGCGCTATGTTCGGCCATGGCTTTCACCGCCTCATCTTCGTCGGCGCAAAAAGCGATGCTTCGCCGATCGGCAAACACGAGCCACTGACGAAGGCCAACTTCCCTGATGACGTACTCGGTCATTTTCGAGCGTCCCGCAGCGAGTGGGCTGCATCTTATGCAAACGACGTTGCCGTTCCATTAATCAGAAGCCGGCCCAGACGGTGAGCGCGGGCGGCGGCCTGGATCTGATCAAAAAGTACGCCGCCGGGCTTGAATGCAGCATCCCGGCGGCGGTCTTCCAGCTGGCCCTGCAATCCCAGCAACACTGCGGTAGCAGGGCGGTCAACACACGCGAGTGATGCAGATCAATCTGCCCGCCGGATGATCCTACCGACGGGCTTTTGCGCGAAATCACCAGCGGCGATAACCGCCGTGATAGCCGTAACCCCTGTGATAACCGTAGCCCCTGTGCACGTATCCGTAACGACGGACGCCGTAGCCACGATAGCCGTAACCGTAGCCGTACGGCCTGTAGACGGGCGCCGTGCGGACACAGCCGTTCGGGCCGCAGACTACGGCAACGTTCTCGACGTTTGAAGCGGGATAAAGTGTGGCGAGCGGCATCGCTGACGCGCTACCTGCCGCAGCAAGGCTGCCGAGCGCAGCAAGTCCAACAAGTGCAAATTCAAGCTTCATGGTTTCCTCTCGTGGAATCTAAGGCACCCCACACAGTAGGAAGTTGAACGTGAATGCTGGATGAGCAGGCCAGCCGTTTTTGCGTGATGAAAATGCGGCATGCTTGTGCTCTGCGCGGGTGTCCCCAAGCGGCCCATAGGAGCATCCGGAACGATGAGGGTGCCAAGGTCAGACTAGCTAAATGCGATAACGAGCAGGCCCGAGCACAACAGCACAAGGCAGGTCGCGATTAGCGCGAGGAATCCATCGGGCACGAAGTCATGATTACGCATGACACACCTCCCTGTCGCGGATGGAGGCTGGTCCGAATTTATTAAAGATTTCGGAATCGAGTTTTTGGAGGGCGGGCAACTACTGTCTTTGCTGCCCAACTTCACGAAAGCCGTGTGGATCATCGAAATAGTCCCAAGAAAAGACGCCGCCGGTCTCAAAAATACACGCCCGGCGGCGTTTCCTTCCTGAACTGGGGGCCCTGAAATCCCCAGCGCAGAGTCAACCGCAGAACCTGTGGCCTCGGTGATTGGCCGAAGGGCACTTCTTGTTACGCACTGTGATGTTGCGAGAGGAGCAGGAACAAGTGGTAATGTCGGGAATCTTACACAGGCTCCCGCGATAGGTTGCCCCCCGACCGGGAGTTTAAAGCGGCGCCAGGGCCGCTATCGTTGTTGTGCGGCATCGCCATCCTCAGGAACAAGTGGTCGGGCCAATGAGTCCCTTCATTGCTCCCGGAGACAGGTGGCGCGCTCGACCGGGAGTCTGGAATGGCGGCCTCGGCGCGCCGTCGGGGCCGTTCGTGTTTGTGGGTTGGACTGTGGGCTAATTTCGGTAGCTTAAATTAATTGTATTGTTTTCAAAATCTTAGGTGTGTATTGATCGGCTGATGCCGCAGCGGCGCCGACTGCCGCAACAACTGTTTCCTTGGCCAGTCCAGATGCCGAGCTGACCGAACTGGGGAGGCGGTTCGTCGAAATATCGCGGCTTCGGGATGCCGCGAACGATGAAACGGGCCGCCTGGTTGAGATCGCCCGCCGGTCATACCCGTCCGGGGACCTATCGGGACGCGTGTCTGCGCGGCGAGGAGGCGCGCAGCGGGTACAATGCAGCTATAGCCGACGCTGACGAGCAGTCGGGCTTAGCAGCGGCGCAAGAGGCGTTTGATGGCGCCATGGATCAGTTGCGCGCGCTCTACGCCCGCATGATCACAATGCGCCCGACGACGATCGACGGAATGCGGGCCATCGCTTCGGCGGTCTTCCATTTCGAGTGGGATAGGGTCGAATACGCCGAGGGGGCCATCGAAGGCGCAGCGCTCGCTGTGCTGGTCGCCGGCCTACTCGATAAGCCACTTCCGGATCATCTGCCAGCGTCGAGGCGGAAGAGTGCGAACTAATCAGCAAGCTCGCGACCAACGCGGCAAAGAAAGCGCTGTTCGTCAAACTGGCAGCGCATCACCGAGCACTCGCTGACGAAGTCGAGCGCGCAATGATTGAGTCGAAATAGGAAGCACAAGCGGAGAAGACCGCGAGGCGAGAAGTACGATTGGGTTCTGGAGTTCGACATCAAGCGACTGTTCGACAATATCGACCACGAGCTTCTGCTTCGGGCCGTCCGGAAACATGTGACGTGCGCATGGGCGCTGCTCTACATTGAAAGATGGCTGACAGCGCCGATGGTGCAAGAGGATGGAACGATAATCGAGCGAAGCCGTGGTACCCCACAAGGGGGCGTGGTGAGCCCGATCCTCGCCAACCTCTTCATGCACTATGCATTTGATCTCTGGATGGCACGGATGTTCCCCGATCTCAGGTGGTGTCGGTATGCGGATGACGGGTTGGTACATTGTCGGAATGAGATGGAGGCGCAAAGCGTTCGCGAAGCGCTCCAGGCTCGGCTGGCGAAGTGCCGCCTGGAATTGCATCCTACGAAGACGAGGATCGTCTACTGCAAGGATGATCGACGCCGAGGTAAAAGCGAGACGGTCATGTTTGACTTTCTCGGTTATTGCTTCCGGCCACGATCGGTCCTGGGGCCGCATTCGCAGAAGATGTTCTGTGGGTTCACCCCAGCGGTCAGCAAACCAGCGCTGAACGCCATGCGGGCAACGGTCCGAGGCTTGAAACTTCGCAGGCGAACCGAGGTGACGCTGGACGATATTGCTCGCGAGCTAAACCCGATGGTTAGGGGGTGGATCGCTTATTATGGGCAATACACGCGCTCAGCGCTTTATCCTTTGGCACGCTACATCAACCAGACGTTAGCTATTTGGCTGAAGCGAAAGTACAAGCGCTTCCATCACCGTTTAGGACGCGCGCGTCTCTTCCTGGAGAAGATCGCGCGTGAGAAGCGCAGGCTCTTTGTGCATTGGCAACTCGGCGATGGCGGCAAGCTTGCCTGATGGGAGCCGGGTGAGGCGAGAGTCTCACGCCCGGTTCTGCGAGAGGCTGGAGGTGAAATCCCTCCGGCCTACTCACCCACCGTGCCCGTGCTGGCCTTGGGCAAGTGCGATGTCGCGCGATGCTGGGTCTATGTGAAGGACGACCGCCCCTTCGGCGGCTCAGATCCGCCGGCGGCGATGTTTTATTACTCGCGCGATCGAAGTGGTGAGCATCCGCAGGCGCATCTGGCCAACTACACCGGCATCCTCCAGGCCGACGCCTTCGGCGGATACATCAAGCTCTACGAGCCCGAGCGAAGTCCTGGGCTTATCAGCGAAGCGGCTTGTTGGGTCCATGCCCGGCGCCCGTTCTTCGCCATGGCGGATCTTGAGGAAAACGCGCGGCGCAAAGCGGCCGGAAAGAAGGAAATCGTCATCTCGCCCGTCGCCAATGCGCCGCATCGACGCTCTGTTCGAGATCGAGCGCTCTATCAATGGCCAAAACGCCGACCAACGAAAGGCTGTTCGCCAGGCGCAGAGCGCACCGCTCGTCGCCGATCTGGAAGCCTATATGCGCGAGCAGTGCGCCAAGCTCTCCCGCGGCCACGATCTGGCCAAGGCCATGAACTACATGTTCAAGCGCTGGGCCTCCTTCACACGCCTCCTCGACGATGGTCGCGTCTGCCTCTCGAACAATGCAGCCGAGAGAGCGCTGCGCGGCATCGCATTGGGCAGAAAGTCGTGGTTATTCTGTGGGTCCGACCGCGGAGGGCGCCGAGCCGCCGCCATGTATAGCCTCATCGTCTCTGCCAAGATGAACGACGTCGACCCTCAGGCCTGGCTCGCTGATGTACTCGCTCGCATCGCCACCCACCCCGCCCACAGGCTTGATGAGCTGCTGCCCTGGAACTGGAAGACTGCGCAACAGCACGGCCTTGCGGCACAGGCGGCTTGATGGGGCACGTCAACAAGGTCAGCCACGTGTTCACTCTCGGCCATGTCGCTGAGATGCTCGGCGAAGACGAGGAATGGCTGTTCGAGGTCGCCGAAGAAATGGACACCGAGGACGGCCAGCTATGGGTCGTCGGTGTCGGTGAAGACGGGGTGATGGCGTTCACCGATGATGGAATCGAGAACCTCAAACATCTGATCCAGATCCACAAGGACGCTCCTTGGATCATTGAAGAACGCCGCCAGGTGCTCGCGGCGATCGTTAAGCCGAAGGCCGAAAAGCCCGACGAGGTTTAGCCGGTAACTGGACAAACCAGCCAGCCGGCGGCCTACGCCGCATGCTTACGCCGTAACCCACCGGGTCCGCACAAAAAGCGCGGCCCGATGACGGCTCCGTCGTAACCCACCAACGTCGTACCCCGAAGATGTTAGGTTACGCTTCGCTAGGGCGATCATAAAGGCCGCGTTCGCTTTGCCCTGAAAAGGCGACATAGAAGCGATATGAATGCACGTCGGCCTTGGGCATCAGCACGCCGCTCGCCTCGTTCCGCCGCGCGGGCTGAAAGGAGTCGTCACGGCAGCAGCGTTGCGTCGCCGTCGAATGGGCCGGCGTACCAGGCGTTCTCGTCCGCGAGGGCGCGGGCCAGGGCCTGGTCCGTCGTCTTGTAGACGAGCGGATCGGTCGGGTAGCTCCTGACGTAAGGTTTCCAGCTCATCATGATCCGCCTGATGTGTCCGGCCACGCCGACCACCTCGAAGAGATGACCGCCCGAAGCGACCGCGTTCGAATACGCCGCATCAAGTAGCGCCTCGGTCACGTCCGGGTCGTCCTGCTCCACCAGGATGTCGGCAAGCATCGACCGTCGCAAGCCGGTCTTGCGGTCGACCGCATGAAGGACGACAGCATACCCTGCCAAGCGCTGGAATCGATGGCAGCAGAGCACGGCAACCGTCGAAGAGCTCCCTGGGAGCGTGAAGTGCCACCTGAGAGAGGCGGGGCTTCGGTCCGCCAGCAACCGAGGGGCCTCGCGCAATTTGCGCCGCCACAGTGCTTCGAATTCGTCCCCGATGTTCTTCACATCGATTTCCGTTATTTTGCTCATCAGACGGCCCCGCGGTCCGCGACGGAGCGAATCCAGCCGCAGTGCCGACGAGGCAAGGAAAGTCCCGACCGCCTCCATTCCGCTCCCGCGGCCGAACTTCGCTGCAAGCGCCCGCGCGAACTGATGAACATCCAGGATCCAGAACAAAATCTTGTCATAGTCGGGGTCAGGCAACGACCTCGCATGAAGGGCTTTTGATTGATTGACCACGGATGCGGTCGAGTGCGTGATCACAAAGAGATCGACATCTCGCTGCCGGAAGAACGAAGCCAGCAGGCCGATGCAGCGAGTGCGGTACGAGGGGTCGATCACCAGCCCAGCGGCTATCGCGGCGATTATCGTTCGGCTTTCGAGCTGGTAGAGGACGGGAATGTTTCCCTGGTACCCGACAATCCCCTGCTCGGTCTCCAGCACCCATCCCATGCTGGGCTGCGATTTTGCGGCGACCAATGCGGGATTCTGCTGCCAGAGCCGCTGCCAGTTCTCCAGGCTGTCTTTCGCAAGTCCCCCGCGTTCCTTCAGCTTCGCGACGCTTTCGAAATCCGCGAACCGGACCTCTCGCTGCTTGGCCGGCGCCAACGCGCTTCCGGTCAGCGGCGCCGATACGGTTTGACCGGACGCGGGACGCCGTCGGCTTTTTAGGAGCCGGAGCAGGATGTCGGCGGCATGATACTTGGAGCGCGTCAGAATTTGCGCCCGCGTACCGGTCTGCACCATCAACCTCTCCCTAACCCGAATTCACTTCCCATCCCGGCGCCCGTCCAATGTGCGAGCCCAGTCACCGGGATATCATGGTGGCGATGACCCGATCGCCCCTTTTCGCTACCGAGGCTGTGTCAATTGCTCCGACACGAACAAGCATAAGGGGCCGATCAGCGTCATCCGTTCGGGGTCGAGATCCTCGAAATCGATTTCCCTGTCGAAGTGCTCGCCCGCCGCCATCATCATCTCGACGAAGGCTAGGGAATCGAGGGCTCCCGACAGCAGCAGGTCGTAGTCGTCGGGAAGATCGCGCAGCGGACGCAGTCCGCGGTCCTCCAGCTTGCGGTTGAGGAAGGCTCCTAAGAACGAGCGGACGTCGTCCGGGGTCGGAAGGTTCATTGACCGTCCCCCAAAAGCGCCGGCATGGACTTGCGGTCGTATTTGCCGTTGGCGTTGCGGGGCAACCGACTGCGGACGTGCCATCGTCTGGGGACCATGTAGTCGGGCAGGCGGGCGGCGACCGCCTCGCGCAGCCGGTCGAGATCGACCGCCCCTCCTTCGATGAGCACTTCGATGCCGACATAGCCGCTCGACGTGATGGGCCAGCCGATCGCCACGACGCCGTCGACGCCTGAGGCCTCGCGCACCACCGCCTCGACCTCGCCGAGTTCGACCCTGTGCCCGAGGATCTTCACCTGGGAATCCATGCGGCCGAGATGGGTCAGGGGACCGTCGCCAGCGGGCCGGCGCACACGGTCACCGGTACGGTAGAATACGTCTTCCCGTCCAGGCGGGACAACGAAGGCCGCAGCGGTCTTCTCGGGATCTTTCCAGTAGCCGAGTGACATCTGCGGACCGCGCATCAGCAGTTCGCCATCCGCGCCCGGCTCGACCTGGTTTAGACGCTCGTCAACGACGAGCACGTCCATTCCCGGGAACGGAGCGCCGATCGGCACAATTCCCATCTCCGATTCGGCTAGCGCGCGGTTTGGATCACATCGATAGCCGGTGCATGCGATGGTCAACTCCGTGGGTCCATAGACGTTTTCCACGACACTGTTCGGCGCGGCCATCGTCCAAGCCTCGACGCAACTGACGGGAAGCGGCTCACCGCAGAACAAGCTCAGCCTGAGCGAGGGAAACCCTCCCGGCTTCAGGAGGCCGGACTGCTTCATTAGGGCGACCATCGAGGGCACCGAGAACCAGACCGTCAGCCCCTGCTCGCGGATGAATCGCCCCGGATTGATCAGGGTCTTCTGCGAGGGACAGCAGACGCACGCGCCGCGTTCCCACGCCACGAACATGTCGGAGGCCGACAGGTCGAACGTCATGTCAAACGTTTGCGAGACAACATCCAGCTCCGTGATGGCGAAGCGCACCGCGACATGATCGACATAGGCGACGACGTTGCGGTGCGCAACCATCACCCCCTTCGGGGTTCCGGTGCTGCCGGATGTGAACAGCAGATAGGCGATCGCGTCCTCGCACGCCTCCGGCTCGCGCCAGTCGGTGTATTCTTCGAGATCGGCCGCCCCGACGACGACGTGCCGTGGCCATCGTTCGCGATAGGGGTGCGGATCCTTGAGACCGAGCGCGATCACGAGCAGCCGTTCGTCCACGCCCTCCATGAGCGCGTCCATCTGCGGCAAGGATTCTGCGTCGACGATGATTGAGCGGCACTCCGAACGGACGAACATCGATTTGGTCCGCTCGACCGGGAACGTGCGGTTCAGCGGCACGTAGCCGTTCCCCGCAAGAAGCGATCCGAGCACGCCGGCGAACGCTGTTGCGCTGCGATGCGCGAACACGGCAGTCAGGGGCGTCCATGACACCTCGCGATGGGCCTGGATGCAAGCCGCGATGCGGACGGCAACCTCGCGAAGCTGCCGATACGACAGCGATGCGCCCTGCGCAACGACGGCAGGACGGTCGGGAAACAGCTCTGCCGAGCGCAGGAAGCCTGTCCACAGCCCTCGCCGTGATCGGTCCGTGCGCAACTCCATCGAGCGATCCTCGTTTAGCCTGCCAATCCCTGACGCGCCGAATCGCGAAGCACGGACGCTTTCCGACGCCGGGCTTTCGTCAGCGCCAATCCGAAGACCTCGCCCGTGTGGACTAGTTCCTCGCGTGTGGGCGGGATGTCCAGGATGAACGTTCCGTAGCCGGCCGCGGCGTAGCGCGCGAGTTCGTCGGAGACGACACTGTAGTTGCCGACCAGATACGGGCAGAAGGTCTGGTAGTTTTCGAACGGGACGAGCCAATAAGGCGTATCCTGAGCGGCCGTCTCGGCCGCAAGATCGGACATCTGCTTGTGCCACGCCGAATCCGAAACCTTCATGGCCAGCTTGTGCGCCAGTTGCCCCTTCTTGTCCGTGGGGAAGCGCTCGTGCGCGACCCGCCAGGCCTCGTCGGCGCTCGGGCGGGCGATGATGCCGACGCGCACGCCCGAACCCATGCAGTCGGCGGCGTCCGCCGGTCCGTACTCTGCGGACGGCTTGGGATATCTCACCGGCGTCGCGCCCAGCGCTTTGGCGGCCGCGAGCCCCGCTTCCGAGGAGCCCGACACGAACACGCCGGGCAGCAGCTCCGGCGGCAGCGGCGGCGTCATCCTGAGATTCCGGACGACATTGAATTCCCCTTCGAGGGTCACCGGCTCGGCGTTCTCCAGCAGCAGCTTGATGATGCCGGTGTACTCGACGAGCCTGGCGTACCGCTTGTCGTGCGCCGTCGCGTCGCCGAGCGCCGTCAGCTCGGTCGTGTAGCCGCCCGCGACCATGTTCAGATAGAGCCGGCGTCCGTACATATGCGCCAGCGAACTCACCATCTTCGCGATGCTGTACGGATGCATGTAGACGGGCTGCACCGCCACCAGCGGACAGAGCTGCTTGGTGCCCTGCAAGATGACCTGCGAGACGAGCCAGGGATCGACCAGGGAATTCTCCGTGTAGACTAGGATCCCCTTGCAGCCTGCCTCTTCGCTCCAGCGGGCTATGGCCTGCACCCGTTCGACATAGTCAGCCGCCGGGACCGTGCCGGATTGCGGGCACGTGCTAAAGACTTCAAAGCGGATATCGGAAAGCGCATCCATCAGCCACCTCCATCCAAAAAGGCGCAGGAACGCTGTGGGTTGGGAGTACTGTGCGTCATATTGTAGCAGATGCTCGCGAGGTCCCCCGACGCAAAGGTGGTACTCCGTCGAGCGATGGGAACGGATGCGCGGCCGACTATTCCGGGGGCTACGGCACTGCACTTTTGTGGACCTTGAATTCTCCGGTTTCTCTGCAACGATGTCGCGGAACCTGCTCGAATTTCGCTTGCGCGTGATCCGTCGAGGGGTTGTTGAATATGGCGAAAGTAATCGGCATCAGTGGATTCGAGAGCTCGATCCCCTTCAAGAAGAAGCACTGGCCGGGGCTGGAGGAACGCGAATATCGGATCTCGCAAGGCCACGATTCGGCTGCGGTGCTGGTGGTCGACGGCAGGATCGTCGCCGGTGCCGCCGAAGAGCGCTTCAGCCGCAAGAAACATACCGGCGACTTCCCGATCGGCGCTATCAGCTACTGCCTGGAGACCGCTGGCCTGAAGCCGGCCGACATCGACGCGATCTCTCACGGCTTCGACTATTCCCCTTACAAAGCCGCCTTCATGCTCGATCCGACCTCCGCCCGACAATACAGGGAGGTCTTCTCGCGCGAAAAACTGCTGTCGCAAGTAGACGAGCACCTGCCCGGATTTCCCGCCAGCAAGGTCCACCACGTCAATCACCATCTGTCCCACGCCGCCAGCGCCTACTACACCTCCGGATGGGACGATTGCCTGGTGGTGGTCCTCGACGGCATGGGTGAGGTCCACGCCGTCAGCGTCTATCACGCGCACGACAGCGAGATCGACAAGCTCGCAGAGATCACCGCCCAGGATTCGATCGGCATCCTCTATTCCACCCTGACGCTGCATCTCGGCTTCGATTTCAACTCCGACGAATACAAGATCATGGGCCTCGCGCCCTACGGCGACCCCGCCCGCCACCGTCCTTTCTTCGAGCGCACCGTGGAGCTGCGCGACGACGGGCTGATCAGGATTCCTCTGCTTCGCCTCAATACCGAGCGCCACGATCGCGAAACCTACGGTGCGACGCGACGCCATCTCGACGAGCACCTGATCCCGGCCCGCGCGCCCGACGGCGACGTCACCGACGACCACCGCGACGTCGCCGCGGCGCTGCAGGAATGCCTCGACAGAGTCATGCTCCACATCTGTGGCCATTTCGGCCGCAGCACCGGCCTGCGCAGGCTCGCGATGGCGGGCGGCGTCGCGCTCAACTGCACCGCCAACGGCCGCCTGCTGCAGTCCGGCCTGTTCGACGAGATCTACGTTCAACCGGCCGCCGGCGACGACGGCTCCGCGCTCGGTGCCGCGCTCTGGTCGGCGTCGCGCGACCGCGGCGTGGAGAACGTCCGGATGCCGGTCCCCTTCCTCGGCCCCGCACACTCGCAGAGCGAGATCGACAGGGCGCTCGCCGACACCGCCGGCCGCATCGAGATCACGCGCTTTCCGGATCTGGACGAGACCTGTGCGGTGGCGGCCAGGCTCATCGCGGCCGGGCGCGTGCTCGGCTGGTACCGCGGACGCATGGAATTCGGCCCCCGTGCCTTGGGACACCGCAGCATCCTGGCCGATCCTGGTCATCCGGAAATGCGCGATCGCATCAACGCTATGGTCAAGATGCGCGAAGCCTTCCGCCCGTTTGCGCCGGCGGTTACCCTCGAGCAGGTCGAGAACTGGTTCGAGGTGCCGAAAGGTCTCAAGCTTCCCTACATGATCATGACCGCCGACGTGCGCCCCGAGCATCGCGCCGCGCTGCCGGCGATCACCCACGTCAACGGCTCGGCCCGCGTGCAGACGGTCGACGCCGGGGACAATCCAGAGTTCCACGCGCTGTTGCAGGCCGTCGGCCGGGCGACGGGCCGCGAAATGGTGCTGAACACGAGCTTCAACGTGAAGGGGCAGCCGATCGTCAACACCCCGCGCGAAGCCATCGACACCTTCCTTAGCACCGGCATCGAGTATCTCTTCCTCGAAAACGTGCTGATCCGCCGCGCGGGACAGAAGTAGCCAGAGCAAACCAGCCGGCGACGGGGAAGGTCGTGCGTCCAGCGTGGAAGCGACGGCGAACGTCTCAGCCCATTGCTCGACGTCTTAAACCGCAAATTCATCTGCCCTATTCCGAACGAACCCCACAGGAACGCGCTGAATGCAATTGCGTTTGCTATGAACTTCGATGTTCGCGTTTGGCGGTCTCGTTGAAAATCCGCCTCTGCTGCAGGATCGTCAAACGTGAGCTTGAGCGAAGCTTTCGCAGTGGGTCTTGGTCGTGTAAAAACGCCAGTCCCGAGGCAGTCGGGACTGGATTGGTGTCATGCCGCGATCGCAGCCATCAGCGGCTTGATCCCGACGATGTTCATGACCCGTGTCAGATTGTAGGCCAGGACGGAGAGCGCCATTTCGGCCGCCACTTTCGGAAGCGTTTTGGTGAGGAAGTGTGTCGCTCCCATGCGGGCCTTCATGGTGCCGAACGGATGCTCGACAGTTTCGCGGCGCTGACGCATGGCGTGCGGGCTTGCATCAAGGCGCTGCTGCACAGCCTCGAGCAGATGCTCATGCTCCCATCGCGTAATCCGCCGTTCTGACCCAGGCGTGCATTGGGTCTTGAGCGAACAGCTTTGACAGGCCGTGGTCCAGTAGCGCCGCAGCACCTTGCTGTCTTCTTCATTCGTATAGCGATATGATAGCCGCTCCCCGGCCGGGCAGCGATAGACGTCCTCCTCTGGCAAATAGGCAAAGTCCTGTTTACCGAAGCGTCCGTCTGCCTTAGCGCCGGACGTTAGCGGTTTGGGCAGAGTTACCGTGATGCCCGCTTCGTGGCACGCAAGGATCTCTGGGCTGTTGAAGTAGCCGCGATCGGCTACAGCTTCGAGCGTCTCAGTCTTCAGAACAGCCTTCGCCCGCTTGGCCATATTGGCAAGTTGTGCCCGATCCGAGCCGCTGTTCGTCACCTCGTGCGTCACAATCAGATGGTGTTCGGTGTCTACGGCGACCTGTACGTTGTAGCCGACAACACCAGAGCCGCGCCCGCTCGTCGCCATCGAGCGGCTGTCGGGGTCGGTCAGGGAGATTTGCTGGTCGGGTGACGCAAGCATCTGCTTCTCGTAGACGGCAAGCTTGCCCATTTCCTCCTTCAGTTTCGTCAGCTTCTCGGTAAGCCTCGTCACCTTCGTGGCCAGGGCCTCGGTCGGCTCCTGGCGGTCGGCCGTGTCAAGTTGGCTCAGATAGCGCGCGACGCTCTCCTCCAACTGAGCACGCCGTCGCTCCATCTTCGCGCGCGTGAAGTTCCTGTCCCGGTTGTTCACGGCCTTGAACTTGCTGCCATCGATGGCGACGCTCGCCGTCGCCAGCAGACCCATCTCTCGGCAGAGTTCGACGAAGCGCGCACATACCCTGCGCAGCGCCAGGCCGTTGTCCTTGCGGAAGTCCGCAATCGTCTTGTGATCGGGAGCGAGCCGACCCAGCAGCCACATCACCTCGACGTTGCGCCCGGCCTCTCGTTCCAGCCGCCGGCTCGACTGTACCCGGTTCAGATAACCGTAAATGTAAAGCTTCAGGAGCACCGAGGGATGGTACGACGGCCGACCGGTGGCCGCCGGCTCCACACCCTCAAAGCCCATCTCAGCCAAACCGAGCGCATCGACAAATACGTCGATCACGCGAACAGGGTTGCTCTCGTCAATGAAGTCATCGAGGCATTCGGGCAACAGCGACCGCTGTCCACGATCCGCCTCTTCAACGAAGCGCCTCATCGATTCCCCCAAAGAATCACAGGAGAATCATAACAGCAGCCCAGCGTTTTCACACAGCCAGGGTCAAAAGGCGACATCGTTGGTCCGGCGAAGCGCTCTTTCGCCATGTTAGTATGGCTGAACCTGGTCGACTGGGCGGCCTTGATATAGATCAAATCGCGATGACCGGCTCAGGAGGCGGCCTTTTTATCGCGGTTACTTCGCTCCTTTTGAAAGCAGCTCCAATGCATGCCACATCTCCGGAGTGAAACTTCCCCCAAGCGCGAGCGAGGCAATCGTGATTTCCTCGGGTGTGCGCTCACGTAGTGCCTCCAATAGCTCGATCACGCGCATGATTGAGCGCGGTCATCTGCCAAAATACTCAAGTCGATGGCCGTGAGTCAGAAGAAGTCAGCCATCCTGTCATGTGGTCGGCTGTTTCATCCTGCCTGGCCTTTTCCAGAAGAGCTTCTTTCTTCGCGCCTTGGGGCAGCGATTTCGCCGCCTCGCGCAAGCTTCTGGCCTCTGCGGCAAGGCGCTCTTTCAAGGAGTGTACCTGCTTAAATCGGCACCGGATTTGTCCCATGGCTTCCTCACGAGTTCTCTGCCGGGAACCGGGACTCTGACGGTGACAAACACCAAGGCGTATCGCAGGCTCGCCATTGACTGAATCCCCCAACTTTAGTCTTGTTTCTTGATCAGAAGTCTAGCTGCAACCTGAAGCCTCTGTCGACGACAGACTCCGTTTTCGCGCATTGGAATAAGAGCGGGAGGACGGTGTACTCAAACTTCGCCATCGCGTGCGGGGAATCATATGAGGAAACATCCTGGGCTATCGCGCCGCGACATGCTGAAGGGCTCGGGCGCGGTGCTGGCTGGGGCCGCCCTTTCAACGCGCGTGATGGCCGCCGCGCCGCCTGCGGAACCGGTGACGCCGACGTTGATCGAAGCGGCGAAGAAAGAGGGGCAGGTCGTCTACTACACGTCGACCGATCTGCCGGTTGCCGAGAAGCTGGCAAGGGCATTTGAAGCGAAGTATCCCGATATCACCGTGCGCGTCGAACGCACCGGCGCGGAGCGCGTGTTCCAGCGGGTCGGCCAGGAATATTCCAGCAACATTCATGCCGTCGACGTCGTCAATTCCTCCGACGCCGCGCATTTCATCGTGTGGAAGCGCGACGGCATTCTCGCGCCCTATGTTCCGGAAGAGGTCGCAAAATACTACCCCGAGGAGCATCGCGACGCGGACGGGCAATTCGCAAGCTTCCGGGTCTGGCTTTCGATCATTGCCTACAACACCAATCTCGTGAAGGCCGAGGAGGCGCCGAAGAGCTTTGCCGATCTGCTCGATCCGAAATGGAAGGGCAAAATCGTCAAGGCGCATCCCGGCTATAGCGGCACCATCATGACCGCAACCTACCAGTTGCAGCGCGATCTCGGCTGGAGCTTTTTCGAGAAGCTCGCCAAGCAGAACATCATGCAGGTGCAGTCCTCGACCGATCCACCCAAGAAGCTCGATCTCGGCGAGCGTGCTGTGATGGCCGACGGCAACGAATACAACATCTTTCAGATGAAGGAGGCCGGCCGCCCGGTCGAGCCGGTCTATGCCACCGAGGGGTCGCCGATTATTGTCGGCCCGAACGGGATCTTCAAGGACTGTCCGCATCCGAATGCCGCCAGGCTGTTCCAGTCCTTCGCGCTCGGGCGTGAGGGGCAGCAGCTCAATGTCGAGATCGGCGGCCTCAGATCCGTCCACGCGCAGGCCAAGGAGAAGGCTGGACGCAGACCGCTAAAGGACATCAAGACGATGAAGGACGATCCGGTGGCGGTGGAACGGGAAGGGGAATCGATCAAATCGCACTACACCCGCATCTTCCGAGTCTGATGGGACTGCTCAGACCAATAACTGCCCGTCCGGGCGCCTGCCGCATGGCACGTGCCCGGATTTCGCGCGGACTGGGTCAATAATGCCCCTCGGCGGGGGGGATATTTGATGTTACCAATTTGGCCATGAACCAGCATGCCAAGGTCGACATCCGCCATTCCACCTGTCCGCACGATTGCCCGTCGGCATGTGCGCTCGACGTCGAGGTGATCGAGGGACGCTCGATCGGTCGCGTCAGGGGCTCCAAACAGCAGACCTATACGGCCGGCGTGGTCTGCGCCAAGGTCGCGCGTTATGCCGAGCGGATTCATCATGCCGAACGGCTGATGTATCCGCTGCGCCGGACCGGCCCGAAGGGCTCGGGCCAGTTCGCGCGGATCGCCTGGGACGAGGCGCTGGATGAGATCGCGGCGCGGTTCGATGCGGCCGAGCGGGAGTTCGGCGCCGAGTCGGTCTGGCCCTATTACTACGCCGGCACCATGGGGCTCGTGATGCGCGACGGCCTCAACCGTCTGTCGCATGTGAAGAAGTATTCGCGCTTCTACGGCACGATCTGCGCAACCATCGCGCGTATCGGCTTTGCGGCCGGGACCGGCAAGATCGCCGGTGTCGATCCCCGCGAGATGGGCGTCTCGGACCTCGTCGTGATCTGGGGCACCAATCCGGTGAACACCCAGGTCAATGTGATGACGCATGCATCGCGCGCGCGGAAGGAGCGCGGCGCGAAGATCGCGGCGGTCGACGTCTACAACAACGAGACCATGAAGCAGGCCGACATCAAGATCCTGCTGCGGCCGGGCACCGATGGCGCGTTTGCCTGCGCCGTGATGCACGTGCTGTTCCGCGAGGGATTTGCCGATCGCGAATATCTCGCGCGCTATACCGATTGCCCCGACGAGCTGGAAGCGCATCTCAAGACCCGCACGCCGGAATGGGCCTCAGTGATCTCGGGCGTGCCAGTCGAGGAGATCGAGGCATTCGCGCGGCTGGTCGGACAGACCAAGCGCTCGTTCTTCCGTCTTGGCTACGGCTTCACCCGCAGCCGCAACGGCGCCGCCCAGATGCACGCGGCCTCGTGCATTCCCGCGGTGACCGGCGTCTGGCAATATGAGGGCGGCGGCGCGTTCTTCAACAATGCCGGCATCTGGCGCTTCGACGAGTCGATCATCGAAGGCCACGACGCGATCGATCCCGCGACGCGCGTGCTCGATCAATCCAAGATCGGCCGCATCCTCACCGGCGATGCCGAGGCGCTGCGGGGCGGCGGCCCGGTCAAGGCAATGCTGATCCAGAACACCAACCCAATGACGGTCGCGCCCGAGCAGGCGCTGGTGCGCCAGGGCTTTGCCCGCGAGGATCTGTTCGTCGCGGTGCACGAGCAGTTCATGACCGAGACGGCCCAGATGGCCGATATCGTGCTGCCGGCGACGATGTTCATGGAGCACGACGACCTCTATTACGGCGGCGGTCATCAGCACATCTCGGTCGGCCCGAAGCTGATCGATCCGCCCGGCGAGTGCCGTTCCAATCACGAGGTGATGCAGGGGCTCGGCCGCAGGCTCAACGCCGTGCATCCCGGCTTCGACATGACGCCGCGCCAGCTGATCGATGCGACGTTGAAGAAGAGCGGCCACGGCACGATCGAGGCGCTGGAGGCCGATATCTGGCGCGACCTGCAGCCCGATTTCCGCACCTCGCATTATCTTGACGGCTTTGCCCATGCCGACAAGAAGTTCCATTTCAAGGTCGATTGGGGCAAGGTGCCCGTCGGCACCGGCGGGCTGATGGGGGCGTGGGACAAGATGCCCTCGCTGCCCGACCACTGGACCATCATCGAGGAGGCGGACGCACAGCATCCGTTCCGGCTCGCGACGTCACCCTCGCGCAGCTTCCTGAACACCAGCTTCAACGAAACGCCGTCGTCGCAAGCCCGCGAGGGCGCGCCGACCGTGATGATTCATCCCGACGATGCGGCGACGCTCTTGATCGCCGATGGCGACGCGGTGACGCTCGGCAACATGCGCGGCGAGACCACATTGACCGCAAAACTGTTCGATGGCGTTCGCCGCGGCGTGCTGATCGCCGAGTCGATCCATCCGAACAAGTCCCATATCGGCGGGCGCGGCATCAACATGCTGACTGGGGCGGAGGCCGTCGCGCCGCTCGGCGGCGCCGCGTTCCACGACAACAAGGTCTGGATCCGGAAGGTATCGATGGCCGCATAAATCCTGCTTGCAGTCGGCGCCGATCCCGCCGCAAATGTCGGCTGACAACGGCACATTGGCCAAGAATACAGGCAGGAAACATGACCGACAACAGCGTTCTTCTCGAAAAGCGCGGGCAGGCGTTCTGGATCACCATCAACCGCCCGGACAAGCGCAACGCGCTCAATGCCGGTGTGATCGCCGGCATCGCAAAGGGTTATCGCGAGGCGCATGACGACAAGGACGTCCGCGTCATCGTGCTGACGGGGGCGGGCGACAAGGCGTTCTGCGCCGGTGCCGATCTGCAGAACAGCGGCGCGGCCTTCTCGATGGATTTCTCGCGTCCCAATGTCGATTACGCCGATTTGTTGCGGCTGTCGCAGAATGCGACCAAGCCCGCGATCGCGCGGGTCGGTGGCGTCTGCATGGCCGGCGGCATGGGACTGTTGTGCATGACCGACATGGCGGTCGCCGCCGATCAGGTGATCTTCGGCCTGCCCGAGGTGAAGGTCGGCGTGTTTCCGATGCAGGTGCTGAGCCTGCTGCAGTCGATCGCGCCCGGCCGCCTCGTCAACGAATGGGCGCTGACCGGCGAGCCGTTCGACGCCGCGACGGCCAAGGCTGCGGGTCTTCTCAACTACGTTGTGCCGGCAGCCGAGCTCGATGCCAAGGTCGATTGGCTGATCGGGCGCATCGTCGACAAGTCGCCGACGGCGATCCGTCGCGGCAAATACGCGATGCGGGCGATCGCCTCGATGTCATTCGATGAAAGCATCGCCTACACCGAAAGCCAGATCGCGCTGCTCGCGATGACCGAGGACGCCAAGGAAGGCCTCAAAGCCTTCGGCGAGAAGCGCAAGCCGACATGGACCGGGCGTTAGCGGAAACCCAATCGAGGGTTTTCCTTTTCGGAATCGCACGCCGACTTGAGTTTTGAGAATCAAGCGTGTCGATTGCTCGAAACGACTGAAGAATGAGGAGCGAGCACGCCTTCTGACAAGAGGGTCGTTCTGGCTCGCTCCTCGCGGCGCTTCTTGGCGGCCACGATCAATTGCTTCCGCGTGCGTTTGGCGTAGGTGGGTAGTTGTAGTCTCGAGCGATGTCGGCCGGCGGCACGCAGTTCAGCGTCCGTAAGATCGCTGTCTGCGCCTTCGGTGAAGCCGCCGTGGCGAAAGGACGTAAATGAGAGCTCGTTCCGAAGTCCCGCTGCTATGATTATCTTTTTAACGACATGCCGAAGGTAGCGCAGATCCTTGCGCTCGGTGATCCACGGCAGAGGAGTAGGCGACCTGCGATGAGCATGATCACGGCGAAACGCCAGTCCTGAAGCGACTGAGTCTTTGAGAGCATCAAGCTCCGCCATCAACTCGGGGAAGAGCAGCACACTGTTCTCATCGACCAAAGGCCACCAGGCTTCTTCGCCATTCTTTGGGTGCATAATCCTCACGCTGTTGGGGCGTTCTTTCGGTCGATAGTGCTCGATTTCGAAGACTCCGAATATATGTTCCTCGCGCTGCAGCCACTCCCAGGTCAGCAATGCAGCAGTTGCGATCGAGTGGTACCCCAGTCTCTTTGCGGCTTGCCTGAAGGCGACAAGCTCTTCCCAGGTTGCGGTAGGCGTCTCTCGCAGGGCCTGACCAGGGGCGCGCGATTTTAAGCCCATCCGCGAGAATGGGTTGATGGCTGGCACTTTCGTTTCCTGGGCGCGCTGACCAACGAACCAGGCGCGCCTGCATGCGGTCATGGCAGCGTTTGCGAAACGCCGACGTTCGCGCTTGACGATGTTTCCATCCGCGTCCTTGTATTGAACGACGAGCAGATTTGCATAAACCGCATCGACAAATGCTTTGGAAAAATCAGCAATCTGTTTCGAGCCCGCGCGGCTACCGTCGTTCAATTCGTGGTTGGCGAATAGCGCCAGGCCTTGGTCGTATAAGCGTTGGGTCTTGAAATCGATTTCACGCCATCGGTGGTTGGCTTTGAAAACGCCGACAAGCCAATCAAAAGTGCCAGGCACGGGAGACGCCGGGACCATGTCGGTCAATCCGCCCGAACGCCAGCTGTCGAAGGCAGGCAGCAGAATATTCTTGGTTCTGTTGAGAGCGATTGCATAGTCTTCTCCCAGTGCTTCAGCTGTGACAGGGCAGCCTTCATTGCGAGCCCACGTTGGCGGCTCGAAGAAATATCCGCGTCGACCATTCTTCAATGACTTTAGCCTGCAGTAGCGCGGAAGCTTCATTGCAGCGCGACCTTAACGTCTTGCCAGGGAGGCCAAATCCTCGCCTTCTGATCTGTCCAAATTGGTAGTTCTATGGGGCGCGGCAAAATCATCAATCGCGGCCCTTGACCAGACCGGTTGCCGCGCCCGCCCAATTCCACGATAGCCGATTGGAGGCGGCGCCTCGCCGCGGCCTACGGCTCGCGCGAGTTCATGGCTATTTGCGAAATCCAAATAGGCGGCGGCCATGTCGGCAAGCATGAGTGCAGGCCAGGCGCCGATGAGTGGATAACGAGCAGGAAGAGCGGAGCGGGATGTCATAGGCGTTAGCTCGCGCGTCAATGCTGCAACGATCTCGGTGCCGAATTCAGCAGAATGGCGTCATCATCCCTGGAGAGGGTCCTTATTCGTGCGACGCCTTGGAAAGCACGGAACCGGATATCCAAAGTCAAATTCGCCGCTCCCTTGTGGCTTTTTGGTTTGCTGCCCTCCAGTCACATGGATGCTCTCCCGGAGCACGAGAAGGCTGCGAGGAAAAGAGCCATCAACAATTGGTGCGGTAATCTTCGACGCCTTCGTGGCAACTTTAGGCGACACCCGACTTGAGCCCGATCTGGAAGGCCTGCTCTGGTCGACCGTCAATCTCTTACATCGCGCGGTGGGCCGTATCGAGCACGGGCTCGACGACAATGAGCAGGCGCAGCAGAGGAGCCAACGCGAGCAGAACGGCTCGGAAGTGCGATCCGTTGAGCTCGAAAGGCTGACCGCCGACGGCATTTCACTGGTCGAACGCCGCAACGCCATGGAGCTGTTCCGCGACCTGGCTACTGAGCAATTTGAGCTTCACACTGGCTCGCCCTGGCGTCCTCGCGCCGGATCACTGGTCAGCCATCGCACGCCCACTGCCGCGATGATCGACAGCCGCGACTTCCTAGCCGCCAAGCATCGCGCAGAAACCCAGGCGATGCTGCCATCGGGGCCCAAGATCGCCCTTACCGGCGGACTCGATTTCAACGACGTTTCGCTCGTCTGGGGCCGGCTCGACAAGGTCCACGCGAAGTATCCCGACATGGTGCTGCTTCACGGCGGCTCGCCGAAGGGTGCTGAATTGATCGCTGCAAAATGGGCCAGCAATCGCAGGGTGTCGCAGATCACCTTCAAACCGGACTGGACGAAGCATGCCAAGGCTGCACCATTCAAACGCAACGACGCCATGCTGGCAGTCATGCCGATGGGAATCATGTGCTTTCCGGGGACCGGCATACAGGATAACCTCGCCGACAAGGCGAAGAAACTCGGGATTCCGGTCTGGAAATTCGACAAGGACGGCGCGTGAGCGCCGTCTTACTCGACTCTAGCCGAAAATCGGTTCGCGCAAGCAACGCGAGAGGTCGGTAGCCCGCTCATCGAAGCGAACTTCATGCGAAATGGTTCTTGTCTCGCGTTTGGATCTATGTGTCGAAATGCGCCGTGATGGTGGAAGGCATAATCGGTCATCTTTGAGTGCGAGACCACCACCATGCTGGCCCTTGGATTTATCCTTAAGGTTATTGGGCTCAGTGCTTTCCTGGCTGACCTTTGCTCTCGTGACCCTCTCATTCTTCGCTGCAGTTATGATTGACTCCATGAGATACCCGCCTCGACTCGGTGGACGAGTGTCTTCCTTTGCCAGCGCCAGATCGAGAGTCGCTCGGATCGAGATGTCGAGCTGGATAGAGATATTCTTCGCAAGCCGCGCCTCCGAATCTAATCTGATGTGCCATCAGTTACTCTCCGGTTTGGCCGAACGAATCTGCATATAGTTGTTCTATCTTTGAGACCTCGTCCTCCGTAAGCGCAGCGAATTCATCCTCTCTTGCGCGCTTCGACAGCTTGCCCTGATTTTGTCTGAGGAAGCCGAATAGATTGTTCAGCGTCCGCTCCGGCATGTCGATCATGTTCTCGATGCCGGCGCGGAATATATCGAAGCTGACAAGGAAGTTGGTTTCGTTCGGAAGATCCCGCTCAATCGTCTGACGCACGCAGGCGTACAGAAACTCCGCGTGCGGTGTCGCATCGAAGAATCGGTAGAAATCTGCCGTATCGTTGAGAACCCTGACGTTGCCCCTTGGCGTTGCCTCCCACTGGATGCAGGAAAGCAGCCTGCCCGAATAGCTCCCAAGCACGCTCTTGTACTCGGCGATCCGATCGAGGATGGCCGAGGACACAGGAAAATGCACGCCCGCCGGGTTGAACCCCCGACGTGCGAGAACATGATGCATCAGATAGCGATGAATGCGCCCGTTGCCGTCCTCAAATGGGTGGATATAGACGAATCCGAATGCGAGCACGGCCGCCGCGATAACGGCATCGAGGTCATTCTCGGCGCTGTGGTCGAAAGCGATCAATCCGGCCATGAGCGACGCGATGTCTTCATGCCGCGCGCTGATATGGTCCGGAATGGGGTGTTGCGTGTCGCGGTCGTGCTCGCCGACGAAGCCGCCATCCTTGCGGAAGCCGAGCTTGACGAAACGCTCGTCCCCGATCAGGAGGCGCTGCAGGCGATGAAACTCCTGCTCGTCGAGCGGTGCGCGACCAGCTTCGCCAATAGCGCGGCCCCATCGCTGGATTCGATCCTGCGGCGGGCTTTCGCCTTCTATCACGTAGCTGGATTTCGAGTCCTTCAGCAGAAGGAAGGCGGCCGTGCGGGCGAGCAGATCCTTCGGCACTTGGCTCACGACGGCGCGCGCGCGATCTTTCCAGTCCTGCGCGATGAATTCGTTCAGCGCAGATGTCTTGAAGACGAGCGGACAAAATTCCGGCGTGCCGGGAAGGTTGTTGCGGACGCGATGCCGGGCCGAACTCTGCGGCGCACCTGCGAACTGGATGTCGGTGTCGACAGCATCCACATACGAGACCTTGTCTGCGGCAGGCAACCTCAGCTCATGGCCGAGCAGCCATTCGTACAAGAACCAGATGCGGCGCGTGTAGATCCCTGTAGGCTTCTGCCGCACAATTTCGGCGACGTCTTCGTCCTTGACGGCGAGGAAAAGCCGCTTCAGGAGGGCGAGATCCAAGCCCTCGTATTTGAGCGCAAAGGTTAGATGCCCCTCAAGCGAGGCCTCGGGCGCGTGACGCGGCGTATAGATGTGCCAGTGGTCCTTTTCAACAATGCGGTGTTTGGTGCCGATCGCCGAAAGCGTCCGGGGAACCGGGACGGGCAGATCATAGGCGTCGATCAGGGCGGCGTAGCCGACCGGAACCGCTGTCTCGGGGAGCCGCCGGTCATGAAAAACGCTCACTTGCCCTGAAAATCGTGCATTTTTGCTAGATCCCATGAAAAATACTTTCAATTCCTGAATTTTCTTCGCTGAAAGCTCCAAAATCATCAGAGTCTGAGCATCCCATGAAAAATGCTCAGAAAGTATTACTTTTGTGAAAATTATTCACTGGCTGCTCCGCATGCCAATCTGGCGATCCAGTCCCTGCTGGAATAGGCCATTGGCCGGCGATGCCGAGCGTGCCGCAGGTGCGCTGCTCTTTCGAAGGCGTCATCTCCAGAGCAGCTACTCCCCTGGAGTTTGAAGACGGCCAGATCGAAAGAACATGCGAACGACACGTTCCCACGACGGCGCTGTCGCCCGCGGCCCTTGCGGCACCGTCACTGCGACCCGGCGACAACCCCGCGAAGCTCCGCATAGGTACGCGGCAGGCCAAGGGAATGCAGTGTCGCGCTGGTCAATCAGCAGCATTGAGGTCGGATGCCTTGTTCGTGTGATGACTGCGAATATCGAGATCGCTTTCTGGCGACCAACTCCGCCTTTGCCTTCGATCCCCTACGCTGCGGATGCGATTGGGTTCGCTGGCGTTTTCCCAGGTGCGCCTTCCTTGCCGTTAATGCGTCACCGTCAGCATATGTCCGATCTCCAGCCTGAGTCCTTGTGCTGTGTCGGTGTCGGCCGCCATGGTTGTCTTCGTCAGTTCGTTCATGGCGCGCGTCCAACGCAACCTCGAATGGGCTGATCAGGCCCGAGGGACGGCCAAGGCCTCGATCGCCTTCCCGCAACGGCTACGCCTGCTTTTTTCCCCTGCCGCGAAGTGGGCGGCATTCCTCGCGGGAGACAAAAAAGCAGGCTTGTCGCCGTCCTCCGCTGGCGCTGCGGGCCTGACGGCTGCGGGCCGATCGCTCCCCGGGCCAGGGATCGCCATCGAGGCCGCGATGGGCGCGGCCCGAGCAACCAACGGAGAGTACTATGGCTACTATCGGCACCTTCACCGCTTCGGACAACGGCTACGTCGGCTTCATCAAGACGCTGACGCTGAACATCAAGGCACGGTTCGCCGCATCCGAGAAGGATAATGACAAGGCGCCCGACTACCGCATCTTTGCCGGTGTGACCGAGTTCGGTGCCGCGTGGAAGAAGACCGCCCGCGACAGCGATCGCGAATACCTCTCGGTCAAGCTCGACGATCCGAGCTTTCCGGCCCCGATCTACGCCTCGCTGGTGAAGGTCGAAGGCGACGAGGGCTTCACCCTGATCTGGTCCCGCCGCAACGGCGACTGATCCCATAGGGGTCATCGGCCCCGCCTCCTCCGAGGCGGGGCCTTTTCCATTTATGTTGCCGCTTTGCGGAAAGGCAGGAAGAGCATCCAAATCCGAGGCCTCGAAAATCATCGAAACCGTTCTGGGCGAAGAAAATCGCAAGCCGGAAGGCATCCTCGATTTCGTACAGGGCATTACTGCGTTTGCTCGCAGCAAGGTCCATCAGGACACACGCCTTGAACTGGAAGGCAAAGCAAGGCGCTTGATGGAGCACGCAATCTGAAGGTATGGGCCGCGCAACCAGACCCGGTTGCGCGGCCTTGTTCCCAGGCCCGATGCGCGGCCGGCGCTCGCCGGGCCTTCGGCCCGGCGAGCGGCATATCACGGGTGTCATTCCCGTCAGGCTTTAGGCCCGGTCAACCGCGGCCCCCGGGGTGTACCGCTCATCCGGCGGAGCGCGGAGCGGTCTGCGGCTCGTTCGAGGCTGCCTATGATTTGCCTCTCCGCCCGGTTTCCTTGAGCAAGTCCCCCGGTTCGGCTCCCAATGCCTTCGCAATTTGCCCGAGAACGGTGACGCTTGCCGACACATCGCCGCGCTCAATGGCACCGACGTACCGGGCGCTTAATCCGGCGCGCTCGGCTAGCTCCTCTTGCGTCATTTGTAGATCGTGGCGTTTCCGACGCAGGTTCGCTGCCATGATCTCCTTGAGATCCATGGCGACATGGGAATCAAAATAGGAACAATCGTTCTAGGAACGATCGTTCCTATTCGTCAGCGAGTATGCTATTTATTAGGCGGATGCAATCGGAGCCCGCTTCTCGAAACGAACATGATGCAAAAATTACCCTTGGATCCAGATGTGGCCGATAGCGCACCGTCCGATCGAACGCCAACCTCCTATGACGAACAACACCTTGTAACGTACGTGCGCCTTCTGCAGGCGGAAGGTGAGGGCGCGGACTGGCGGGAAGTCGCTCGAATCGTCCTGCATATCGATCCGGAGCGTGATCCGGAGCGCGCGCGGATCGCGTACCAGAGTCACCTTGCGCGCGCTAAGTGGATGACGGAACAGGGGCGTCTCCTACGGGGCACGTGGTCGAATTAGAAGATGCCCATCGACCAACGTCTATGCGGAAATCGCCTTCTCTAGCCGATACGTGGTCATCCGGGAGCACCACATGGTGCCAAACTAGGGACTTCCTGTAACTCGTCGGTTCACGATTATTGCACCGCAATCCTTATTAGCTGCGTGCATGCGGGTGGAAGCGATGCGTGAGTTCGAATGGCGGTCGCCGGAATCCTACAAAGGCCTACAGGACGCTGAAATCACCGACATCGCCTGGGAATGTCTTCGTCGCAGCATGGACTACCGACGCGACTACGAAGCGATGATCGCCAACAGCCCGGATGGCGAGGTGACGCCCGAGTTCAGGAGGAGATGGGGCATCTGCTTTCGCCCATGACCCGTTGAGGTCATTCAAGCAACAGACGGTCTTTTGGGCACCCGAGGTTCTGCCGACCGTCGTTCCGATCGCAATGACCGCGTCGCCCATTGACCGGGACGCGGCGTCTCATCCGTTGATTGATCTCGCAGCTGGCAAGGTTCGCCGTGCAGCCGACGGCTGGCATGCGGTGCTGCGCATCGGCACGGTGGAACACCGCGTTTGGTCAAGAGAAGCGCCAACCGTAGCCGCCCACTACGTGGTCGAGTTGTCGTTAGACGGCGACTTCGACGCGCGGGCGTACGCTGCGCGACGGCTGTGGCGAACCATGAGCGGGCGTGCGCCAGGTCCTGCCTTTCACGAGTTATCCAAACAGCGACGCGAACGGTTGAGTGCGGCTCTTCGCGCGCTCGATGCGCGTGGGGACGGCGGCACGTATCGCACCATCGCAGAAGCATTGTTCGGCAAGAAGCGCATCCCAGACCGCGCCTGGAAAACGCACGATCTGCGCAACCGGACCGTCCGCCTGGTGCAAACCGGCCTCGCACAGGTGCGCGGCGGTTATCGCCAAATTCTGCGACGCGGGCGCACAGGCAAATAGCATAACCCGCCTGGGGTATCGAAAATCGCCCCCTCAATCTTCGGCATCCCCCTCCGACATCGCGCTTCTCCATGATGACCGCACACACGCCGGCGCCGAAATCGGCTCCGTGCTGTCACCCCGGAGTTCTCAAATGTCCGATCCAATGGCCGGCCTGCCGCCGCGCTTCCTGCGTACACCGGAGGCCGCACGCTACCTTGGCCTCTCCGGTCGCACGCTGGAAAAGCACCGCACATACGGCACGGGGCCAATGTATCGGAAGATCGGCGGGCGCGTCGTTTACGCGTTGGACGACCTGAAAGCCTGGGCCGACCTCGGCGCCAAAACGTCGACGTCTGATCCGGGCAAAGGGACTGTACCGCCGGCCAAGAAGCACCCGACGCTGCGCCCGTATGCGGGCCAGGAACGTCGCTGACGTCAGCGCGAGGACAGTGACAATGCGGCGCACACATCGCTCCGAGCGCGACCAGCTTGAGCTCTTTCGGGCGCAGCCCGGCGATCTCGCGTCACGCGACGCGCAGGATCTGATGGCTTATCCGTTGTTCTCGCTCGCCAAAACAAAGCGCATCGTGCCAATCGATTTCCGCGCGGGCGCAATCTCCATTCGCGACGAGGCCGTACCGGAACACGGCATGGAGACCATCCGGGATGCGGACGTCCTGATCTGGGCGGCTTCCCAAATCGTCGAAGGACGCGACGCAGGCTTGAAGACCTCACGCCTGATGGCTGCAACGCCTTACGAGAGCCTGACGTTTGTCGGTCGCGGAACCGGTGCGGGAGACTATGACCGGCTGAAGGCTGGTCTCGACAGGTTTCCGATCAGAAACCCGGTTTGTGAATCACGAGCGCGGGCATGAGCGATCTCACCCAAGTCGAAGTCTTTTGGCTCGAAAAGCGCATCGAAAACCGGATTCGGTTCGGCCGTGCCGTCGAAGACAAGATGATCGACCGACACCGCCGCGTGCTGTCATTTGCTCCGGGCAGCATCTTCGCCTTCGTTCGCTGGACGTCGAGCGATTTCGGAACAGTCATTTCGCGCATCGACATTCTGCGCGCGGTCGCTCCAGGTGAGCGACGCTCGACGGTCCCCTATGTCAAGCCGGGCGGTGAGAGTTTGCTGCGGTTGTCGGGCTGGCCCAAGGTCGAGCGCGTGCTGCAACTGATCGACGCTGTCGAGGGGCTTGGGATCGATCCGGCGGATGCAGCCCCCGACTATTGGCACCACGTTCATAACCGCCTCTCTGTCAACGAGTTGCCGCGCGCGTACACAAAAGGGCGTCACCAGGCCTGGCTGCATCGGCAGAGGTTCATGCGATGACGTTCGGCTCAAAGACGTTGATCGCGATGGTTTTCGGTGTCGCCACACTTGTTGCTCCGGTCGCTCTGGGATCGAATCCGCTCTACATCTGGAATGCATCGACCAGCGTGCCGGTTGGCCTCTATCGTTTGCAACCAACGGACCAGTTCTTCATCACGGAACTAGTCGCGGTTCGGCCGCCCGAGCTGCTTGCGACCTTTCTCGATCTGAATGGGTATCTGCCCGCAGGCGTCCCGATGCTCAAGCGGGTGCTGGCGCTTCCAGGGCAGACGGTCTGCAGAAGCGGGCTCGCAATTTCTGTCGACGAGATTGCGGTGGGCGAGGCGAGGGATCGCGACGGTCGCGGGCGGCCGCTGCCGAAGTGGGAAGGATGCGCCGTGGTCGGCGACGGTGAGCTCTTTCTCATGAACTGGCAGTCAAGCGACTCTCTGGATGGCCGATACTTTGGACTTCTGCCTGCGTCGGCTGTCATCGGCCGTGCGCTCCCCGTGTGGACGTGGGAGGAGTGACCGTGCCTTGCTGGTGCTTCCGATCTGCCATTTCTCTGTTCGATCAGTTGCGCGACCATTCCTCCGTCCCGACCAGGGATCGCGGCGCTGTCGCGCGCAGCGGCGGTCCAGGGGGGCCGAATGGCCGTCGCGAAGCAGCTTCACCCCGGTCGGGCGCGAGCACGACGGCATGCTTGCGTTTGTCGGGAGCGTGTTTTCGGCCTGTCGGAACGCTGCTTTTCGCCCTGACGGTTTGGAGCTGTGCCGCTCTCGCCGCGGAGCAATCGGCGTTCCCGTCAGTGAACGATCATGGCGACAATGCATTTGCTCCCTTCATTGCAGAGGCTTCACAGCGGTTCGCGGTGCCTGTGTGCTGGATCAGGTCACTCATCCGGCTGGAGAGCGCTGGCGACGTGCGCGCCAAATCGCCGAAGGGCGCAATGGGATTGATGCAAATCATGCCGGGGACCTGGGCTGACCTAAGCCATCGGTACAGCCTCGGCAACGATCCCTACGATGCACGCGACAATATCCTGGCCGGCACGGCGTATCTGGCTGAACTACGGGACCGCTACGGCGCGCCCGGTGCGTTCGCAGCCTACAACGCCGGACCAACACGCTACGAAAGGCATCTGACCGGCGAACCGCTGGCTGCCGAGACGCAAGCCTATGTCGCCCATCTCGCGAGCTTGTTGGGAGTTGAGTACGCTTCCAGTCAGTCCATCGGCCAATTCTCATGTGCCGATGCGCCGGTCTTCGTCGCTCGATGGGAACGCAACAGCAC
This sequence comes from Bradyrhizobium sp. USDA 3315, assembly GCF_054056795.1. Taxonomy (NCBI): domain Bacteria; kingdom Pseudomonadati; phylum Pseudomonadota; class Alphaproteobacteria; order Hyphomicrobiales; family Nitrobacteraceae; genus Bradyrhizobium; species Bradyrhizobium sp. USDA 3315. Next base: position 5,467,363 of record NZ_JBSRYP010000001.1, read on the forward strand.
TGCAGATCGGCAGAAGGCCAGGCGCGTCGAGAACGGCATTCTCGCTTCGTCGGGCGTTCATTCCCTGTCATCGATCGTTCCCAGTGGGATCGGCCTGTTCATCACGAAATCGGATGCCGGAGACATGCGATGAGCACCTGTGTGAACTGGCGAGCGCTGGCGTGTGCCAGAGGGGAGTCGGCGGAGGCAGGAGAGCGGTGCGCAAGTACAACCGAGCGAGGGCGAGATAAAAGGGCGCAATGTGCGCTTCGGACGGTCGGTTGTACTGTTTGGAGTTTCCTCCTTTCGGCGCAGGGTGCTCGCGCTTGCTGCAATGTGCACCCCACGCGCAAGTCACAGACGTTCTACGATCTTTCGCACATTTCCGAGGTCGGCGATGGCCGATGATCGGGAGTTTCGCATCCGGCCCGGCCGCATCCGCTCATCCGCTTCGCAGCGGGCGCGGCCCTTCATTGCGCAGGCGATCGCGGCGGCACAGAAGGCCGGCGGGCAGGTATCCCGGTCGGGCCGGATCATCCCGGCCAGCCGGTCGCGCTTTGGACGCGGCCGGATCGCCAGCGTGCAGGCCAACCACCTGCTGACGGGGCGCTCGCGCCTCGCCGTGATCAAGACCCGCGTCGTCCGTCACACGGCGCGCGCCGCGCCGCTCGCCGCGCACCTCAATTATCTCCGTCGTGAGGGTGTGACCCGCGATGGGGACAGGGCGCGCCTGTTCGGACCGCAGACCGAGGACGCTGATGGCCGTGCCTTCGCCACGCGGTGCGAGGGCGACCGTCATCACTTCCGTTTCATCGTGTCGCCCGAGGACGCGGTGGAAATGACGGACCTTAAATCCTTCGCCTGCGAGCTGATGGGCCAGATGGCGACGGATCTCAGCACGAAGCTCGATTGGGTCGGTGTCGATCACTGGAACACCGACAATCCCCACGTTCACGTCATCCTCCGCGGCCGGGGTGACGATGGCCAGGACCTCGTGATCTCGCGCGACTACATCAAGGAGGGAATGCGTGCCCGCGCGCAGGATCTGGTCACCCAGGAACTTGGTCCGCGCACCGAGCTCGACATCCGTCGCAACCTCGAGCGCCAGCTTGAAGCCGAACGCTGGACCCAGCTGGATCGTCAGCTTGTGCGCGATGGTTGGTCCACCGGCGTCATCGATCTCGCGCGCCATCGGGGCCGGCAGCCGGACGAATATCACGCCTTGAAGGTCGGTCGCTTGCGCAAGCTCGAATCCCTTGGCCTCGCCGATCAGGTCGGGCCAGGCCAGTGGGTGATCCGCGACCAGGCGGAGACCACGCTACGCGATTTGGAGGAGCGCGATGACATCATCAGGCGCATGCACCGGGCATTGACCGAACGCGGCATTGAGCGCGGCGCGGCGAGTTATGTGCTCGCGGCTGAGAGCCTCGATGCGCCGATCATCGGCCGGCTGGTCGATCGCGGCCTCGACGACGAGCTGAAGGGCACGGCCTATGCCGTGGTCGACGGCGTGGACGGGCGAACCCATCACTTGAGGTTGCCCGATCTCGACGCCGCCGGCGACGGCGCGCCGGGCGCGATCGTCGAGCTGCGCAAGTTCGACGACCCGCAAGGACGTCGCCGCTTGGCGCTCGCCGTACGGTCGGATCTCAACCTTGCTGCGCAGGTCTCGGCATCGGGGGCGACCTGGCTCGACCGGCAGGCGGTCGCTCGCACGCCGGCCGCGCTTTCGGATGGCGCCTTCGGCGCCGAGGTGCGGCAGGCCATGGAGCGGCGTGCCGAGCATTTGCTCGAACGCGGTTATGCCGAGCGGCGGGGCCAGCGCATCATCTTCTCGCGCAACCTGATCGACACCTTGCGTTGCCGGGAGCTGGAGGCCTTGGGCGATAGGCTCGCGTCCCGAACCGGCCAGCCATTCCATCAAGCCGGCAGCGGCGACCATGTCGCCGGCAGCTACCGCCAGCGCTTCACGCTCGCCTCCGGTCGCTTCGCCATGATCGACGACGGACTCGGCTTCCAGCTCGTGCCCTGGACGCCCTCACTCGAGAAACAGCTCGGCCGCCACGTCACCGGAACGATACGCAACGACGGTGGCATCGACTGGAGCTTTGGCCGAAAGCGGGGACTTGGACTGTAGATCGCGCAGAAAGGACTAACGCCATGTCCGCGACCACCATCCTCTGGGGACAGATCCTGACCGTGCTCGCGATCGTGCTTCTGACGACCTGGGGTGCGACGGAATATGTCGCCTGGCAGCTCGGATTTCAGGGGCAGTTGGGCACCCCATGGTTCAGCGTCATTGGCTGGCCGATCTATTATCCGCCGGCGTTTTTCTGGTGGTGGTTCTTCTACGACGCCTATGCGCCCGACATCTTCGTGCGCGGCGCGTTCATCGCGGCCTCGGGCGGATTCATCTCGATCGTGGCCGCGATCGGCATGTCGGTCTGGCGGGCGCGCGAGGCGAAGAATGTCGAGACCTACGGCTCGGCCCGCTGGGCCGAGACGGGAGAGGTCAACGCGGCCGGGCTCCTTGGCGACGACGGGGTCGTGCTCGGCCGCTATGAGCGTGACTATCTCCGTCATGACGGTCCGGAGCATGTGCTGTGCTTTGCCCCGACCCGCTCGGGCAAGGGCGTTGGCCTGGTCGTGCCCTCGCTCCTGACCTGGCCGGGCTCGGCGATCGTTCACGATATCAAGGGCGAGAACTGGCAGCTGACCGCCGGCTTCCGCGCGAAACATGGGCGGGTTCTATTGTTCGACCCGACCAATCCGAAGTCAGCGGCCTACAATCCGCTGCTCGAGGTTCGCCGCGGCGTATGGGAGGTGCGCGACGTCCAGAACATCGCCGACATCCTGGTCGATCCCGAGGGGAGTCTGGAGAAGCGGAACCATTGGGAGAAGACCAGTCACGCGCTGCTGGTCGGCGCCATCCTCCATGTCCTCTATGCCGAAGAGGACAAGACGCTGGCGGGCGTCGCCGCGTTCCTCTCTAATCCGAAGCGGTCGATCGAATCGACGCTTGTCGCGATGATGAAGACCGCGCATCTCGGCGAAGCCGGACCACATCCCGTCATCGCTAGCGCAGCGCGCGAGCTGCTCAACAAGTCCGACAACGAACGGTCGGGCGTGCTGTCGACCGCCATGTCGTTCCTCGGGCTCTACCGCGATCCCATCGTCGCCGCGGTGACCCGGCGCTGCGATTGGCGCATCACCGACATCGTGGGCGACCAGCAACCGGCGACCCTCTACCTCGTCGTGCCGCCCTCCGACATCAACCGGACCAAGCCGCTGATCCGTCTGATCCTCAACCAGATCGGCCGGCGTCTCACGGAGGACCTGCAGGCCAAGGCAAAGCGCCACCGGCTGCTCCTGATGCTCGATGAGTTTCCCGCGTTGGGGCGGCTGGATTTCTTCGAGTCGGCGCTGGCGTTCATGGCAGGATATGGACTGAAGGGCTTTCTGATTGCCCAATCGCTGAACCAGATCGAGAAGGCGTACGGCCCGAACAATTCGATCCTCGACAACTGCCATGTCCGCGTCAGCTTCGCCACCAACGACGAGCGCACCGCCAGGCGTGTCTCCGATGCCTTGGGTACCGCGACCGAAATGCGCGCCATGAAGAACTATGCCGGCCACCGATTGAACCCGTGGCTTGGTCATTTGATGGTCTCCCGGCAGGAAACGGCCCGGCCGCTGCTCACCCCAGGCGAAGTCATGCAACTGCCACCGACGGACGAGATCGTCATGGTTGCGGGCGCTCGGCCGATCCGGGCGAAGAAGGCGCGCTATTACGACGACGCGCGCCTCCTGCAGCGCATTCTGCCGGTGCCGGCACTCACTGTTCCCAACCAGGGGCGGCCGAATGATTGGACGGGCCGGCCAGTGCCGCCGAAAGCGGAAATCGGCAATGCCGGCCCGATGACCGCGACCGAAGATGACGATCCGACCGGATCCGAACGCCGCCAGCAGCCCGAGCTCAGCCGCGTGACGCTGGTCGAGAGGAGGGCGCCGATCGAGAACGAGTTCGAAGCCGATCCCGTCGATGATGCGGACGATGAGGCCGTCCGCAACAGCCGCATAACCCGGATCATGCGAGGCGTAGCGCGGCAGGTCTCGCTGGACTCCGGCGATGGCATGGAGCTGTGACCGCCATGACCGTCCGCAAGAAGAAGATCCAGATTTCGGTCTACCTCGACCCGGCCGTTATGACGGCGCTGACGGACTATGCCGCGCGCCGAGACCAACCTCAATCGCTGATCGCTGAGGCCGCGATCGCCTCCTTTCTGTCCCCGGATGCGGCCGAACGACGGGAGGCGGTGATCGCGAAGCGCCTCGACCAGCTCGATCGCCGCATGATCCGGCTTGAGCGCGACGTCGGCATCGCGGTCGAGACGCTTGCCGTGTTCGTCCGGTTCTGGTTGACCACGACCCCGGCATTGCCGGAGCCGGCCGCGCAAGCCGCGCGCGCCAAGGGAGGTGAACGCTACGATTCCTTCGTCACCGCACTTGGCCGCAGGCTCGCCAGGGGACCGAAGCTCCTGCAGGAGATCGCGGACGACCTCGGTGGCGACGATCATTCGGGCCAGCCACGCTCCTAGGTCTGTACCTGTGAATTTGTGGGGTGCGCGACGATGGCGTGTCCGCCTAGGTGTTTAGTCCCGTCCGCACCGAAGTCGTGTGGCGGTGCAATAAGTCGCGACGGCCCAGATCGGACACAGACACTGCTGGCGGCCTATTGCTTCGCCCGCCAGCGATCGCCGCGGGCATTCTCCTTCGAGAGACCCAATTTGCAGCCAAATATCGCAGGCGGACGCTCTTGCGCCCAACTGTCACAGGTATAAGTGAGCTGCGATTAGCACTTGCTCATTGTGGGTGCGAATCCCGAGATTGCGCACAAGGCCAGGGAGGATCGCATGAAATTCCGTCCGCTTCACGACCGCGTCGTGGTCAAGCGCATCGAAGCTGAAGAGAAGACTGCTGGTGGCGTCATCGTTCCCGACTCGGCCAAGGAAAAGCCCTCGCAGGGCGAAGTGATCGCCGTCGGCCCGGGCGGCCGCGACGAGAGCGGCAAGCTGATCCCGATTGACCTTCAGGTCGGCGACCGCGTGCTGTTCGGCAAATGGTCGGGCACCGAAGTCAAGATCGACGGCAAGGAGCTGTTGATCATGAAGGAGAGCGACATCATGGGTGTTCTCACTGGCACCTCCGCCAGCAAAAAGGCCGCTTAAGCCGTACGCCCGCTCTCTTGAGGAGCAGGCGCTGCCGGCGTCTCGAAAGATGAGGCCAAGAGCCAACTGTCTCGTTCTTCGAGACGCCCGCTTCAAGAGCAAGCACTTCAGGACGAGGAGCAGAGATCAACTCAGGGGAGACAGACATGTCAGCCAAAGAACTCAAATTCGGCGTCGATGCCCGCGACAAGATGCTGCGCGGCGTCGATATCCTCGCCAACGCGGTGAAGGTCACCCTCGGTCCGAAGGGCCGCAACGTGGTGCTCGAGAAGTCGTTCGGCGCTCCCCGCATCACCAAGGACGGCGTCGCTGTCGCCAAGGAGATCGAGCTCGAGGACAAGTTCGAGAACATGGGCGCGCAGATGGTGCGCGAAGTCGCCTCCAAGTCCGCTGACGCGGCCGGTGACGGCACCACCACCGCGACCGTGCTCGCGGCCGCGATCGTGAAGGAAGGCGCCAAGTCGGTCGCCGCCGGCATGAACCCGATGGACCTGAAGCGCGGTATCGACCTCGCGGTCGAAGCCGTCGTTGCGGACCTCCAGAAGAACTCGAAGAAGGTCACCTCGAACGAGGAGATCGCCCAGGTCGGTACCATTTCGGCCAACGGCGATGCCGAAATCGGCAAGTTCCTCGCCGACGCCATGAAGAAGGTCGGAAACGAGGGCGTGATCACGGTCGAGGAAGCCAAGTCGCTCGAGACCGAGCTCGACGTCGTCGAGGGCATGCAGTTCGACCGCGGCTACATCTCGCCCTACTTCGTCACCAACGCCGACAAGATGCGTGCCGAGTTGGACGATGCCTATATCCTGATCAACGAGAAGAAGCTCTCCTCGCTGAACGAGCTGCTGCCGCTGCTCGAGGCCGTGGTACAGAGCGGCAAGCCGCTGGTCATCGTCGCCGAGGACGTCGAAGGCGAAGCCCTCGCCACCCTCGTCGTCAACCGCCTGCGTGGCGGCCTGAAGGTCGCGGCCGTCAAGGCTCCGGGCTTCGGCGATCGCCGCAAGGCCATGCTGCAGGACATCGCGATCCTGACCGGCGGCCAGGCCATCTCGGAAGACCTCGGCATCAAGCTCGAGAACGTCACGCTGCAGATGCTCGGCCGCGCCAAGAAGGTGATGATCGACAAGGAAAACACCACGATTGTCAGCGGCGCCGGCAAGAAGGCCGACATCGACGCCCGCGTTGCCCAGATCAAGGCGCAGATCGAGGAGACCACCTCGGACTACGACCGTGAGAAGCTGCAGGAGCGTCTCGCCAAGCTCGCAGGCGGCGTCGCGGTGATCCGCGTCGGCGGCGCGACCGAAGTCGAGGTGAAGGAGCGCAAGGATCGCGTTGATGACGCGATGCATGCGACCCGTGCGGCTGTCGAGGAAGGCATCCTCCCGGGCGGCGGCGTCGCCCTGCTCCGTGCCTCCGAGCACCTGAAGGGCCTGCGCACCAAGAACGACGACCAGAAGACCGGCGTCGAGATCGTGCGCAAGGCGCTGTCGGCTCCGGCTCGCCAGATCGCGGTCAACGCCGGCGAGGACGGCTCCGTCATCGTCGGCAAGATCCTGGAGAACAAGACCTACAATTACGGCTTCGACGGCCAGACCGGCGACTATGCCGACCTCGTCAAGAAGGGCATCATCGACCCGACCAAGGTCGTGCGCACCGCGATCCAGAACGCCGCCTCCATCGCGGCACTCCTAATCACCACGGAAGCCATGGTCGCCGAGCTGCCGAAGAAGAACGCACCCGGCGGCATGCCAGGGGGTGGTGGCATGGGCGGCATGGGTGGTGTGGACTTCTAGGTCCAAAGTTCAGCGTTCAAAGAAAGAGAGGCCCAGCATCGCCGCCCGGCTTTTCTGTACTGGTTATATGTCGGACACGAATCGTGCCGGTCGCTGGGCGAACCACTTCCGGTCTGGCCCGATGACCGAACGACCTCAGAGGTGGTCCGGCCTTCGCGTTTGGGTCTTGGTCGTGTAAAAACGCCAGTCCCGAGGCAGTCGGGACTGGATTGGTGTCATGCCGCGATCGCAGCCATCAGCGGCTTGATCCCGACGATGTTCATGACCCGTGTCAGATTGTAGGCCAGGACGGAGAGCGCCATTTCGGCCGCCACTTTCGGAAGCGTTTTGGTGAGGAAGTGTGTCGCTCCCATGCGGGCCTTCATGGTGCCGAACGGATGCTCGACAGTTTCGCGGCGCTGACGCATGGCGTGCGGGCTTGCATCAAGGCGCTGCTGCACAGCCTCGAGCAGATGCTCATGCTCCCATCGCGTAATCCGCCGTTCTGACCCAGGCGTGCATTGGGTCTTGAGCGAACAGCTTTGACAGGCCGTGGTCCAGTAGCGCCGCAGCACCTTGCTGTCTTCTTCATTCGTATAGCGATAGGATAGCCGCTCCCCGGCCGGGCAGCGATAGACGTCCTCCTCTGGCAAATAGGCAAAGTCCTGTTTACCGAAGCGTCCGTCTGCCTTAGCGCCGGACGTTAGCGGTTTGGGCAGAGTTACCGTGATGCCCGCTTCGTGGCATGCAAGGATCTCTGGGCTGTTGAAGTAGCCGCGATCGGCTACAGCTTCGAGCGTCTCAGTCTTCAGAACAGCCTTCGCCCGCTTGGCCATATTGGCAAGTTGTGCCCGATCCGAGCCGCTGTTCGTCACCTCGTGCGTCACAATCAGATGGTGTTCGGTGTCTACGGCGACCTGTACGTTGTAGCCGACAACACCAGAGCCGCGCCCGCTCGTCGCCATCGAGCGGCTGTCGGGGTCGGTCAGGGAGATTTGCTGGTCGGGTGACGCAAGCATCTGCTTCTCGTAGACGGCAAGCTTGCCCATTTCCTCCTTCAGTTTCGTCAGCTTCTCGGTAAGCCTCGTCACCTTCGTGGCCAGGGCCTCGGTCGGCTCCTGGCGGTCGGCCGTGTCAAGTTGGCTCAGATAGCGCGCGACGCTCTCCTCCAACTGAGCACGCCGTCGCTCCATCTTCGCGCGCGTGAAGTTCCTGTCCCGGTTGTTCACGGCCTTGAACTTGCTGCCATCGATGGCGACGCTCGCCGTCGCCAGCAGACCCATCTCTCGGCAGAGTTCGACGAAGCGCGCACATACCCTGCGCAGCGCCAGGCCGTTGTCCTTGCGGAAGTCCGCAATCGTCTTGTGATCGGGAGCGAGCCGACCCAGCAGCCACATCACCTCGACGTTGCGCCCGGCCTCTCGTTCCAGCCGCCGGCTCGACTGTACCCGGTTCAGATAACCGTAAATGTAAAGCTTCAGGAGCACCGAGGGATGGTACGACGGCCGACCGGTGGCCGCCGGCTCCACACCCTCAAAGCCCATCTCAGCCAAACCGAGCGCATCGACAAATACGTCGATCACGCGAACAGGGTTGCTCTCGTCAATGAAGTCATCGAGGCATTCGGGCAACAGCGACCGCTGTCCACGATCCGCCTCTTCAACGAAGCGCCTCATCGATTCCCCCAAAGAATCACAGGAGAATCATAACAGCAGCCCAGCGTTTTCACACAGCCAGGGTCAGCAGCGGACGTGCCGACGCTCCCGCCTGACGAAAAAGACTAAGTCCGCGCGTGCTCGTCGACAGCGACCTTGAGCACGAATGGCTTCGCGCGCCTGCGCTCCACATCGAACTCTGAGCGGCCCGTGTAATTGATATCCCGGCCATACATGTGCAGTGACATTGAAACGTCTTCTTGCCGAACGTCACAGCAGCTTCTCGACGCCATGCTCGCTCACGTTGCGGATCAGCGGCGCTTGCGATCAACTACGCATCATTCTATGTTCACCAAGACTTCCCCTGCGATAATTTCGGGGGCGCCAAGATGAAGGTCATGCATGCTTGCTTGAACAAACTGCAGGACCTTTTCGTTCGCCGCATTGGCGCTTTCGCGGTCCTCGAATATCATCACAGCGACACCAACGCCTTGGCCCCCATCCAATACATAATAAGATTTAAATCCGGGCGAATCCTTCAGGATCTGGCCGATGCCACTCTTGGCGCGGCGGGCAGCATCCGCAACCGAACGAACCTTGGTGTACTTTCTAACGAACATATACATCTGGCCACCCTTGCATCTCAATTCCGGTCCTGCGCATCAAAGCATATAGGGCCGCTGCTGGACTAGGGCCTGCTTCCGCGATGGTCCAATCGCGTCATTCCAGGCATGCCACTTCCAGACGAGCTCAGTTAGACAACCTCGGAGGCGGTGCGGAGTTGGTATTCGGCCATCTCTGAAGCGAACGTAATCATTCGATCGCTCGTCAGCGCCAGCTGGCAGGGAATGGCGGAATAGCGAGCCCTGGGCCGCGCGTCACCGGCCTCGATGCGATCGAGCATCTCAGGACCCAGGACGGTCCAAACAGTGCAGATCACGTCCACCGTGGAATCGTTATGAGCGGTGAACCGGCTTATACTGGGAGTATCCGGACTGGACATCCATGAAATCAGTCCAACCGCGAAGGAGGGTCCGATGAAAGCGCTTTTGCTGCTAACGGCGAGCGGTCCTCTGCTCATTCTCACGTCGCACGAGTCCGTACACGATCAGGAGCTTCTCGAGAAGCTCAAGCACAAGGGAATTGGCAAGTTCGTCGCATTTGAGGTTCCCGTGCCGCTCGCCAGGGAGCGCTACGGCGGGCATTTCCAAGCCGTCGAGAGCGATCTTCACGAGACCGATGATTTGAGAGTGCTCGACTTCAACGGTCAGCGGGCGTTTCAGCTCTTTCGTTTCGATGAACTCGGAGTACCGATTCTTCAAGAACAGCGGTGACCCGGCCTTGTCTCCATGCCTGATCCGAAAGTAGCCCGGGGATGGCTCGGCTACTCGACGGCGGTCGGCGCGTCTCTGCCGCCAAATGGCTGGTTCACCGCCTGCGGGCTGGCGCATTCGGAAGGGACTCCGTTGCTCCTCCACGAACTTCATTAGGGTTGAACGATTTGTAGCTACCAACGCAATGTTCCGTCAGTTGCCCGAGGGCCATTTTTTTCGGATCGGAGCGTGTCGACCGCTGAAGAGACATCACGCAGGAGCTTGTGGCGAAGTTTCAATCGACCGACTACTCGCAAATCCGGGACGTCAAATCCACCGCGCAAGCCATTCCGTTAAGGCGGCGAAGGACGGCTGGGAGGTATCCCTGGTCGTCGACAGCAGCGGTCAGCGCGTTTGCTCATCCACCCGCAGTTGGGGGCGCTTATGAGGTTCGCTGTGACCCTGATAGCGACGCAATCGAGGACCGCACTGCAGGTCCGAGTTGGGGCAATTCCGGACTCATGCACCGCGGCAGAGTGAGCCCCTCATTCGATAACCTCGTCGGCGCATTTTCGAACTTCGCAAATGCCTCCTCAAAATGGATCGGCGCTACGAAGTTCGAACCGGGACGAGGGTTAAAGCAGCCTGGGCGGCCGTCATACCCTTAGAACGGATCCCTCGGACGCTTAAACACTCTGGAAGCGTTCAACCCACAAAGCAGTCGAACGGCCTAGCTTTGAAAAAAGGGACGGATATTGGGTCGGTAGATCCTACTGATCGATGCAACAGCACCACTACTTCCTCTCAATTATTGTTCAACGAAGGCCTTCCATCTGTTCAACTGGAGGGGCCTCAGGGCGGTCAGTTCATCGTCCAGCTCGGCAATGCGTTTTGCAGCAGCGATCATTGCCGCCGCTGCACGATTGTAGTTGTCTGCAGTCATTTGAAACGGGAACACGAACTGACCGTCTTTCACTTTGTAGATCCCAAATTCCCTCAGCAGGAGCGTTACACACTTGTCATAGGTCTTGTAATATTCGGCGTATGCGGCCGACAATTCGGCCGCTACGGCAATTGTTTCGGTGTGCTGCGTATCGATCATGCTCATGAATCTGCGAATTGTGTCGTTTCCAACAAGGAGTGAGCGGGCCTCGTCTTCCAGTTTGCCGCGCTCGGATTTTACCAGAGCGGTATAGCGGGGCTCAAAGGTAGCGATACGACCCTCGGCGGCCTTCAGATCGCGAAGAATTGCGTCTAGATCACTGCGGCTGGAAGCTGGATCGATTGCTTTCGGGATTTCCTTTTGCTCGGCGCCGGTTAACAGCCTTCGAGCGGCAGCATTCATCTCGATCGCATCCAGACTTGCCAGTGCGATCATTTTCAGAATCACGTTCGAGGGATGTCGCTTTAGAGCTTGATCCAATTGTTCAGGATTGCTCACGTCGCGCATGACAACATAGGCGTCACTTTTTGAGATGGCTTCCTGATATCTCGACAAATCGCCCACAAAGTACAGCCCGCTGAAGCCAAGAATCGTGAACGCAAACAGCAACAATAGGCCGAGTGCCAGCCGTCTCGGCGTCTTCGCGCTTTGATCTACCGGCGATCCCACTACTCAGACTCCCGTCCGGGCAACGTTCGTTCATTTCATCGGTCGACTCCGAGGAGGTCAAGGTGACCAATGAAGTGAACCCCAGTCAACATCATCGACTTCACCGGGAAAATACGGTCAGGCATACGACCGAATAAGTTCGATGGAGGGGTGCTCTGGACCGTAGCTGTCGGCAAACCAAGCGGCTCCAACTGAGCGAGCGCGCGCGGACCGACTTGAATGTCAGCGTCGATCGGCTCGGAAGCGTGACATCGATCCTCACTGACTAAGCGATTACACAACTTGGCCGGACGGTCACCGAAGCGCTGGCGAAGCTGAGAGATTGCTCTTCCAGCGCAGGCCAAATGGCGCCTGACCGCCCCCTCAGAAACAAGACGGTCGCTGTCAGCAAGCTACAAAAGAAAATTGACATAGCGCCGCTATGGGTCAAAAGCGCCGCAGGGCAAGCGGCTTGTTATTTCCGGTCTAGCTCGAGAAGCAGACCGTTTGGGGGGGGCGTCGTTAGCACCTCAGTCCTTGTCGAGTTCTCCCATACGACGCTGGGCATATAGCTCGAGGCCGATCCTCGCAACGAGGTCGATCTGGGTTTCGAGAAAGTCGATGTGCTCTTCCTCATCGTGCATGAGTTCCTCAAACAGATCTCGTGTCACGTAGTCTTTGACCTGATGGCAATGGGTCGCGGCTTCAGCGTAAAGGGAGTGCGCCGACAACTCGGCTTGCAAGTCGCTATCGAGCACGGCCTTCACGCTCTTCCCGATATGAAGGGATTCCAGCGTCTGCATATTGGGAGATCCATCGAGGAAGATGATGCGTTCGATGAGCCTGTCGGCATGTTGCATCTCTTCAATTGATTCCTTGCGCCACGTCTTCGCCAGCACCTTGTAGCCCCAATTGTCGAGCAGGCGGTAATGTAGCCAGTACTGGTTCACCGCAGTGAGCTCGTGACGCAGCGCTCTATTGAGGTATTCGATAGCCGTCTTGTCGCCCTTCATGCTCAGCTCCTTTCGCGGGTGTCGAACCGCATGGTGGTGTGGGCGGCTGGAACTTAATGCCTGACCAGGACGATGGAGAGTTTAGCGCGTCTGTGCTTGCGGTTCGAGCAGTTTGGGGCACCTAGCGTTCGCCGTCGGTGGAGTCCCGCCGCGGTTCGCTACTATGCATGATCCAATGTGAAGCTGAACACCGATAACAAGGGCGCGCTTGCGCAACTCTCCTCCGTGGGCTGGCTATGACGCCACCGACGGCTCGACGCGAGCTGTGTCACCACCGTCTGCTTGACGTAGAAAACTGCCTGGAGCGCAAACGGCGTCACTCGAGCACCCAATATCGACCAATCGCCGACGTAGCGCCAGGCGCGGCGACCGGAGCCAGTTTGGTCCTGATTTGATCGGTAAGCACCCTTATTTGATCAACCGGCCGCTTTCGCAAGCAAGTAGTCTCGCTCCCTTGGCATCCCCCACGTTCCGAGCGTGGTGGTCCCGCCTGATGTGCTGCTCAGGCCTAATAGCCCCGGCTGGCGCACGTCAGGCGGGTTCTGCTGTTAATGGTCAGGCTCCACAGATGGCGGCCCCGACTGCGGACACCGGCGATCGCCCCGTGCCCCTGGCTTGGGCTATGTGCGGGCCTTGCGTCCGCTGAAGTCTTCGGCTTGCCAGCTCTTTCCCGCTTCAATACGGGGCGCGTCGTCGCAGCCTTTGCCGGGCAATTACCTGACCGAGGCGAACTATCGTAGACTTGGTCATTTGTGTGTGTCTCTCTCTCTATACGTCGACGCGGCGCACGCATGATCCTCGCGATGACGCCTGCGGGAGTTCAGGGGCAAGAGCTTGCTTCGGCGCCGACAATGTTGGCGGGTATCCGGTGGTGCGCAACGCGGTTGCAGGCTGCCGCGATCGCCCGACCTGCGTCGATCAGGTTGTGGCTCCGCGCCAATGCTTCCGCCCCTTGGGTTGGAGTGCATGGTCCCGTCTCCGATCGAGCTCATGGTCTCCGCAGAGTTTTCTTTTTCCACGCTACGCTACGATCGTCGTGAGCGCCTTGTTGCACGAAGGGAGTGGTGGCTCTTCTATCCATCCCCATCTGAGGGCGCGGTCTGATCCGCCCTCGATAGATGGGTGCGGCAGTGACATTCCAGTCCTTTCAGTCGGAGGCGGTTTCGCGCGGCGCACGCATGCTCCGCAGCGCGCTGGGACCCGCGATCGCGCGCTATCTCGACGACATTGCGGTCGTCGAGGTGATGTTGAACCCGGATGGCCGGCTGTGGATCGACCGGCTGGCGGGCGGACTGTCGGAAACCGGCGAGCAGCTCTCGGCCGCCGATGGCGAGCGCATCATTCGCCTGGTGGCGCATCATGTCGGCAGCGAGGTCCACGCCGCATCTCCGCGTATTTCTGCAGAATTGCCTGAAACTGGAGAACGGTTTGAAGGTCTGTTGCCGCCTGTCGTGGCTGCGCCCGCCTTCGCAATTCGCAAACCTGCAGTCGCCGTATTTACACTCGATGACTATGCGGCCTCGCGCATCATGACCTCAGACCAGGCGGAAGCACTGCGGCGGGCGGTGGCCGCGCGGAGGAACATCCTGGTCGCGGGCGGAACCTCAACGGGCAAAACGACGCTCACCAATGCGCTTCTTGCGGAAGTCGCCAAGACCAGCGATCGCGTGGTGCTGATCGAGGATACTCGGGAACTGCAGTGCAAGGCGCCGAACCTGGTTGCGCTGCGCACCAGGGACGGGGTGGTCTCGCTCTCGGATCTCGTGCGGTCGTCGCTCCGCTTGCGGCCGGATCGCATTCCGATCGGCGAGGTCCGCGGCGCAGAAGCGCTCGACCTACTCAAGGCCTGGGGCACTGGTCACCCCGGCGGCATTGGCACCATTCACGCCGGTACCGCGCTCGGCGCGCTGCGGCGACTGGAGCAGCTGATCCAGGAAGCTGTCATCACGGTACCGCGCGCCCTGATTGCCGAGACCATCAACATCATTGCCGTGCTTTCCGGCCGCGGCGCCGAGCGTCGCCTCGCCGAGCTCGCGCGCGTCGACGGGCTCGGAGCAACCGGCGACTACAGCCTCTCACCAGCAGGAGATCTCATATGAGCTTTCGAATCTCGCTTCCACCGCGTGCGCTCCCGGTGGCTGTAACGGCAACGGTCCTGTTCGCGACTGCGCCAGCCTGGGCAGCCGGCTCGAACATGCCCTGGGAGCAGCCGCTTAATCAGATCCTGCAATCGGTGGAGGGACCGGTCGCGAAGATCATCGCCGTGATCATCATCATCGTCACGGGGCTGACGCTTGCGTTTGGCGATACGTCAGGCGGTTTTCGCAGGATGATCCAGATCGTATTCGGGCTGTCGATCGCCTTTGCGGCATCGAGCTTCTTCCTCTCGTTCTTCTCCTTCGGCGGCGGGGTGGTGGTCTGATGGATCAATTCGTCGCAGGCTTTGTCGCGCCCGTGCATCGCTCGCTGACCGAACCGATCCTGATGGGCGGTGCACCGCGGTCGGTTGCGATCGTGAATGGAACGCTTGCCGTCGCAGTTGGGCTTGGCCTGCGGCTCTGGATTGCCGGCCTTCTCCTCTGGCTCATCGGCCACATGGCAGCGGTCTGGGCCGCCAAACGCGATCCGGCCTTCGTTGAGGTCGTGCGCCGCCACCTTCGTGTTCCCGGACATCTTTGCGTTTGAGCTCGCTCCATGATGAATCTTTCCGAGTATCGCCGGTCCAGCACCCGTCTTGCCGATTTCCTGCCCTGGGCAGCTCTGGTCGGCGAGAGCGTCATCCTGAACAAGGACGGCTCGTTGCAGCGGACCGCCGGATTCCGCGGGCCGGATCTCGAAAGCGCCGTACCCGCCGAACTCGTGGCTATCGCCGGCCGCCTCAACAACGCCTTGCGCCGCCTGGGCTCGGGCTGGGCCGTCTTCGTCGAGGCGCAGCGCCATGCGGCCGGAGCCTATCCCTCATGCTCCTTTCCGGATGTGGCATCCGCATTGGTCGATGCCGAGCGCCGGGCACAGTTCTCTGCACCGGCAATGGCGCAGGTCCAACACGGCGTGGTAACACCGGCAGTGCAGAAATTTCGGCCGCCCGGCGGCTGCACAGACCAGCTCAGGCAGCAGTGGAAGGCGATGGGCGGCGAACTGGACTGCGCCGAACAGAAGCCGGTGCCGGTGCCGGCCCCACCCGCGACTGCACAATCGATCCCGGCCCCGCAGCCGGTGTCGACGCCGCAGCCGGTGATCCAACCTCCAAGTCCGAAGGACATTGTCACGTCCAATAATGATAATCTCGGCAGATCGACAGCTTCGACCTTCGGAGGAGGGGCCATCTTTGACCCCACGACCGGACAGGTTACTCACTTTTCGACACTCGTGAACGGAATGCCCTCCACCAATGTCGGCGGCGCGCTCGAAGCGATCGAGCAGCAGATTGCCACGATGAGCTCCTCCATGATCAACGACATCGGAAGCGGCGCGGTCGGGCTGGTCCGGCAGAGGGACCCAACAGCGGCCGTGACCATAGCTGCCAAGACGGGTGGCAAGCTCGTCGATCTGACCGGCAGCGACGGCCGTCGGACCTTGACGGGCATCACAAATGGCATTGTCTCAGCGCAATCGTCTGATGCGCTCACGGGGCAGCAGCTGTACCGGTCAGCCGATTCGGTCGCGACCTGGCTTGGCGGGGGCTCGCACGTCAATTCCGACGGAACCGTGTCGCAGCCCTCGTATACGATCCTCGGGAGCACCTATCATGACGTCGCCTCTGCCTTGAATGCTGCGTCTGTGAACAGCATCCGATATGACGTCGCAGCAGACGGTCATCGCCTGAATTCGGTAACTTTGCAGGGCGGCTCTCCCGGCGCTGTAGCACTGCACAATGTGGCCGCGGGTACCGCGGCGAACGATGCGACCAACCTGAAGCAACTGAATGATGGTCTCGCCGCGCTGGGCACTGAAGACCGGATGTATACAGATCGAAAGGTGGCCGCGGTGGACCGGCGCGCGCGAGCGGCTGGTTCGGCAGCGATGGCAGCGGCGGGACTTGCGTTCTCGGATGAGGCCAAAGGCGACCGCTCCGTAGCAATCGCGGTCGGCGCTTTCCGGGACTCAGTCTCATTGGCGGGAGGTCTTGCCTACCGCGCGAGTGATGCGGTGCGCCTCAAGGCAAGTGTGTCCTACACGCCGGACACGGGCGACGTTGGAGCTTCCGGCTCAATCGGCGTCAGATTCTGACCTCCTCGGCGCAGCACCATTGTCGCTCGAATCCGCCGCCATCAATCCGGAAACAAGCCATGCCCAGATCACGCTTGCCTCGTGTTGCTGCTTGGCTCTTGCCATTGGCCTTGGCCGGCTTGTCGGCGGCGATCGCGTCCGACCCTGCACCCCGGCCTTCGAGCCAGACTGGAGCGGCCCCTGCCAGCATTGTATCCGAGCCGACAAAGGCAACTTCGCTTGGATTCGAGTGGGCGAGCGTCTTCGCGCCAGGAAAATCGGCCGCGGCGGGCGACTACACCCGCACGATCAGGCCTTTCTTCGATTGGACCCAGGTTTGCGATGAGATCCGCAACGCCCGGCGCATCTGCTATCTGGAAACGATCTCGCACGGTGATGCCGCGCGATTGAACTGGCGTATCGCGCTCACCAAGGATGGACGATCAATGGCGCTGATCATGCTGCCACGCGACAGCAGCGTGGAGGTCGGTGTCACGGTCTCCTTTGGCGGCTTCACGCGCGTCGTCAAGCCGCTGATCTGCGACCAGGCGCTATGTGCCGCAACGTTTCCTGCGGACGCTGCTTTGATCTCGTTGCTGGGGCGTGAGGACCGCGCCACGATCGTGTTCGAGCGAGTTGGCAAACCCATCACGATGATGGCGAGCTTGCGGGGCCTAATGTTGGCACTGACGGATCTTTCGCAGTCGGTGGCTCCTGCCACCCCGGCACGCCCTCCAGCAGCGAAGCGCGTTGCGCGCCGGACATCGACCGAAGCCGTTGCTGCCACCCAAGGCGACGGCGGCCCCTGGAAGGGCATCCGATAACGCTTCACCTGATAACTCCCACATGGTCAACGTTCGTGCTGGAGCGTTTTTTGCGCTCGAAAGCGCCCTATGCCCTCGCTGAAAAGCGGTCGAATGCGGTGAGTGTCTGGATCCGCACCTCAACTTCCCTCTGATAGATCGTGCTCTGCAGATATTCGATCTCGGCTGTCTGATTGGGCTCATCGACGTCAATGTACCAGGACCGCGGCCGGCCATCGGCGCCGTCGCTCCAGCGATAGCCGCGGCGCTTGAGCTCGTCCTTGAGCTCGAACGGCGACTGCTCAGCCCAGACCCGGATCGTCTTGCGGCGGGCTCGCTCGAGCAGCACGGAGAGCACGGTGCGATCGAGCTGGGGCAGGGTCATGGCGAGGATTTCGAGCAGCGCCAGGCAATCGTCGACCGCCCGGTGGGCCTCGTGAAACAGCCCGGCTTTCATCAGGAGATAGGACAGGCGCGATCCCTCGAAGCCAAGGCCGCGCCATTCGACCTCGCTCACCGAGCAGGCCCAGGCCTTCTGCGTCAACAGGGGTGCATAGCGCTCCATGAACTTGCGATCGAAGCCGGCATTGTGGGCGATGACCACGACCGCATCGGAGACGAAGGCGTTGATGCGCTCCTCATCGAGGCCGTGGTCCTTGACCATCTCGTCGGTGATACCGGTCAGCGCCGTGATCTCGATGGGAATTGCGATCGACGGCTGATTGAAGCAACTGAAAGTATCGATGACCCGGCCGATCCTTCCGTCGGAAAGATAGGTGAACTTGACCATCCCGAGCTCGATGATCTCGTCTTTGGCCGTATCGAGTCCGGTGGTTTCGACATCGAGCAGGATTGCGATCTTGGTCGATTGCCCGTCGCTTGGAGCAAATTCGGAGCGGGGAACGAGCCGCCGCAGCACCCGGTAATCGGGTGACTGCTCCAGCATGCCGGCGATCTCGGCAAGAGTCGGTTGAACGATCATATTGGGCCGTGTGAGAACATTGAGCTTGTTTGATAGCTCGCAAGTCTATCCGATCGGATCGGGCCTCGCATCGCAGCCGCTGTGGATAGGTCATTGGTGCGCGGAGATTCCCGGCGGCAGGAAGGACTTCTCCCGTGGAACCGGATTGACGATCCGGTCGGTCATCGTCCTAAAATTGAAGCTGTACTTGTTTGAACCAAGCGGCGAGAGCGGCGAAGACCAAACAGTTGTTGTCATCCGATATTGGCCTTCAGGCCGGCAGCTTCGATGCCGGCCACGGCGCAGATCTCGTCATTGTCCGAGGTGTCGCCGCTGACGCCGACGGCGCCGAGCAGGGAAGAACCGTCCATGATCAGCACGCCGCCGGGGACCGGCACCAGCCGGCCCTGCGCCAACGTGTTCACGGAATCGATGAAATAGGCCTGCTCCTGGGCGCGCTGAAACAGCGCCCGCGATCCCATCCCGAGCGCCAGCGCGCCATAGGCCTTGCCATGGGCGATCTCGGCCCGCATCAGGCTGGTGCCGTCCTGTGCCGCCGTCACCTTCACCGCGCCGCGCGCGTCGAGGATGGTGACGACCAGCGGCTTGAACTTCTTCTCGACCCCCTTGGCCAGCGCGGCATCCAGAATCTTGCGGGCAGTTTCGAGAGTGAGCTCAGCCATGGGCCTTTTCCTTTGTCGGCAATGATTGATCGGATTGCGATTTCGCACGTTTCAGGCTCATCGCCAATACGCTGGCGACATGTAGCGGCGTGCGCCCGCTGCCGTCCTTGATCTGGTGCCGACAGGAGGTGCCGTCGGCCACGATCAGGGTGTCCGGATCGGCGCTGCGAACCGTTGGCAGTAGCGACAGCTCGGCCATCTCGATCGAGGCCTGATAGGTGTCTGCGCCGTAGCCGAACGCGCCGGCCATGCCGCAGCAGCTCGACTCGATGGTCTTGACGTCGAGGCCCGGTACCAGGCGCAGCACCTTCTCCACCGGCTTGAACGCGCCGAAGGATTTTTGGTGGCAATGACCGTGCACCGCGGCCTTGCCGGCGACCGCGCCGAGCGGCAAGGCGAGCCGCCCGGCCTCGGCCTCGCGCACCAGAAATTCCTCGAACAGCAGCGCGTGCGCGCTGACGGTCTTGGCGGCCTCATCCGAACGCAGCGACAGCAGCTCGTCGCGCAGGGTCAGCAGGCAGCTTGGCTCGAGACCAATGATCGGCACGCCGCGGGCCGCGAACGGGACATAGGTCGCAACCAGCCGGTCAAGCTCGGCGCGAGCCTGCTCAACCAGTCCGGCCGACAGGAACGTTCGCCCGCAGCACGGCGGCCGCCCGCCGTCCGATGGCCTCGGCAGATGCACGCGATAGCCGCCGGCGACAAGCACCTCGATCGCGGCGTCGAGATTCTCGCGCTCGTAGCCGCGGTTGAACGTGTCGGCGAACAGCACCACTTCGCGGCCGTCGGCTGGACCCAGCACCTCGGCGTCCGGCCGGAAGGTGTCGCGGCGAAACGCCGGCAGCGCGCGCTTGGCGCTGATCCCGGCGAGCCTCTCGAACAGGCTGCGCAACAGTGGGCTGCGGTTGCGCCAGTTCGCGATCGGCGCAAAGCGCGAGGCGAGATCGACGTAGCGCGGCAGATAGCCGACCAGCCGGTCGCGCAGCGAGAAGCCGTGCGTCGCGGCGCGCGCGGCCAGCACCTCGATCTTCATCTTGGCCATGTCGACGCCGGTCGGGCATTCATGGCGGCACGCCTTGCAGGAAACGCAGAGTTTTAGCGTCTCCATCATCTCGTCGGAGGCGAGCGCGTCCGCACCCAGCTGGCCTGAGATCGCGAGCCGCAACGTATTGGCGCGGCCGCGGGTGACGTCCTTCTCATTGCGCGTGGCACGATACGACGGGCACATCACGCCGCCTTCGAGCTTCCGGCAGGCGCCGTTGTTGTTGCACATCTCGACGGCACCCTGGAAGCCGCCGCCGGCGCCGGGATAGGCCGACCAGTCCAGCACCGTCTTCAATTCGCCGACGCGATAATCCGGCGAAAAACGAAACAGCGAACGGTCGTCCATCCTGGGCGGATCGACGATCTTGCCCGGGTTGAGCGTGTTGGTCGGATCGAAGCGCTGCTTGACCTCGCGGAAATCGGCCACGATGCGCTGCCCGAACATCGCCTCGTGGAATTCCGAGCGCACCAGTCCGTCGCCGTGCTCGCCGGAATGCGAGCCCTTGTATTCGCGCACCATCGCGAAGGCTTCCTCGGCAATGGCGCGCATCGCCTTGACGTCCTTCTCGAGCTTGAGATTGAGCACCGGGCGCACATGCAGGCAGCCTTCGGAGGCATGCGCATACATCGTGCCGCGGGTGCCGTGCCTGGCGAACACGGCATTGAGCCGCTCGGTGTAATCGGCGAGATGCGGCAGCGGCACCGCGCAATCCTCGACGAACGAGACCGGCTTGCCCTCCTGCTTCATCGACATCATGACGTTGAGGCCGGCGGCGCGGAAATCGGCGATGCCGGTCTGCAGCGCGGGCTCGACGATCTCGACCACGCCGCCCCATTTGCGCTGCGGCTTGTCCCACCCGAAGCCGAGGTCGGCCATCAGTTCGCCGAGCTGCCTGAGGCGGGCGAGGTTGTCGGCCTGGTCCTCTTCGGCGAACTCGACCACCAGGATGGCGTCCGGATCGCCGCGCACGGCAGCCGAGATGATCGGCTGGAACATCGCGATCTCGCGGCCGAGCGCGATCATGGTGCGGTCGACCAACTCCACGGCAATGGGCCGCAGCTTGACCAGATGCTGGGCCGCATCCATCGCCTCGTAGAAGCTGCCGAAATGGCAGACGCCGAGCGCCTTGTTGCGGATGACCGGCCACAGCTTCAGCTCGACCTGTGTCGTGAAGGCGAGCGTCCCTTCCGAGCCGACCAAAAGATGCGCCAGGTTGTTCGGCGCGTTGCGCGGCACCAGCGCGTCGAGATTATAGCCGCCGACGCGGCGCTGCACCTTGGGGAATTTGTCGGCGATCTCGAGCGCCTCGCGCTCGCCGAGATCGAGCATGTCGCGAAACAGCTTCAGTCCGCTGTCGGACGAATTGACCCGCGTCAGGTCGCGCGGCACCTCGCCGAAATGCAGCAGCGTGCCGTCGGCCAGCGCGGCATCCATCGACAGCGTGTTGTCGCGCATCGTGCCGTAGCGCAGCGAGCGGCCGCCGCAGGAATTGTTGCCGGCCATGCCGCCGATCGTGGCGCGCGATGCGGTCGAGACGTCGACCGGAAACCACAGCCCGTGCTTCCTGAGTTGGCGGTTGAGATCGTCGAGCACGATGCCGGGCTCGACCACGCAGGTCCGATGCTCGACGTCGAGCGAGATGATCCGGTTCAGATGCTTGGACAGGTCAACCACGATGCCGTCATTGACGGTCTGGCCGCATTGCGAGGTGCCGCCGCCGCGCGGGGTGACGATCCGCCCGGCGTCGCGGACGATCGCGAGCGTCCGCAGCGCCTCGTCGACGGTTCGCGGCACCACCACGCCGGCCGGCATGATCTGGTAGAACGAGGCGTCGGTCGCGTAGCGGCCGCGGTTGAAGGCGTCGAAAAACACGTCGCCGGCCAGTTCGGACCGCAGGCGCTGTTCGAGCGAGGTGGCGTTCTTCATCCCAGATCCGATGTGATCCATGACGCGACCGAGGTCGCCCATCGATTATGCATTCTTTCGACGCGAGAATTACATTATGAATTCATAATGGGCAAGGATAGCTGCTCTCCAGCTATCCCTTAGCTGGCCCCTTTAGTCGTTCTGGGGCGTCGTCTCCAGGCCGCTGTCCGGCCCCTCCGCCAGGTGATCGATGGCGGCGGCCCGCTTGTTGCGCAGGTGGTGGAACAGGATGTCGCTGAGCTCGCTTGCCGCGCGCCGGCGCAACGCATCGAGGATCGCCTCGTGCTCGCGCATCGCCTCTGCCCAGCGCTGCCGCTTGCGGGCGAAATTGGCGGAATAGCGGACGCGGCGGATCCGGCCGGCGAAGTTGGCGTAGGTCGCCTTCAGCGTCTCGTTGCGCGCGGCCGCAACGATGCTCTCGTGGATTTGCTGGTTGGTCTGGAAATAGCCGTGCATGTCGCGGTGCAGGTAATGGCCGTACATCTCGTAATGCAGGCGCTCGATCGCGACGATTTCTTCGTCGGTGATGATCTCGCATGCCAGTCGTCCGGCGAGGCTCTCGAGCCCGGCCATGACGTCGAACAATTCCTCGAGGTCGCGCGGGCTGAGCCGGCGCACCCGCGCGCCGCGGTTGGGCAAGAGCTCGATCAGGCCCTCGGCAGCCAGCACCTTGAGCGCTTCGCGCAGCGGCGTCCTTGAGATCCCCAGCATCTCGCAGAGCTGCCGTTCGGGAACGCGGGCGCCCTCGGGAATGTTGCCCTCCACCACATAGTCGCGGAGCCGCAGCAGGATCTCGCCGTGAAGCGAGGCCTCCTGGCGGTCGCTGCCATTGCCGGCGGCGGGCGGGGTAATCGGAACCCCGGCTTCGGGAATCGCGGATTTCATATTCTGAACAATAATTTGCCGGCGCGGTCGCGTCGATGCTCTCGATCGAATACCAAAATTGGATTGAAAAGACAAAAAATGAATGCAAAATAGCTCACCGAGGAGCCGAAATCCGGCGATTGGGAGGTTCTCATGCATCAAGGGCGCCATTTTCTGCAGATTCCGGGGCCAAGCCCGGTCCCGGATCGCATTCTTCGCGCGATGGACATGCCGGTCATCGACCACCGCAGCGCCGAATTCGCCGCGCTCGGCCGTGCGGTCCTCGAGGGTAGCCAGAAGGTGTTTCAGACCAGGGGTTCGGTGGTGATCTTCCCGTCATCCGGGACCGGCGCCTGGGAAGCCGCGATCGTCAACACCCTGTCGCCGGGCGACAAGGTCCTGATGGTCGAGACCGGCCACTTCGCCACCCTGTGGCGGCAAATGGCCGGCCGCTTCGGCATCGAGGTGGATTTCATGCCCGGCGATTGGCGCCGTGGCGCCGACCCCGCCCAGATTGAAGTAAGGCTTGCCGCCGACACCGCGCACAGCATCAAGGCTGTGATGGTCGTCCACAACGAGACCTCGACCGGCGCGACCAGCCGGATCGCGGACATCCGTGCCGCGATCGACCGCACCGCGCATCCGGCGCTCTTGATGGTCGATACCATTTCCTCGCTCGGCTCGGTCGATTACCGGCACGACGAGTGGAAGGTCGACGTCAGCGTCAGCTGCTCGCAGAAGGGCTTCATGCTGCCGCCGGGCCTCGGCTTCAACGCCATCTCGGAGCAGGCGCGCGCCGCGTCGCGCACCAACAAGATGCCGCGCTCCTATTTCGACTGGGAGGAAATGCTGAAGCCGAACGCCAAGGGCTTCTTCCCCTACACGCCGGCGACGAACCTGCTCTACGGGCTTCGCGAGGCGATCGCGATGCTGCTGGAGGAGGGGCTCGACAACGTGTTCGCCCGCCATCAGCGGCTGGCCGCCGCGACGCGCGCCGCCGTCAATCAGTGGGGGCTCGAGGTGCTGTGCCAGGAGCCTTCGGAATTCTCGCCGGTGCTGACCGCGGTGATGATGCCGCCCGGCCATGATGCCGATCAGTTCCGCAAGGTCGTGCTCGACAATTTCAACATGTCGCTGGGTGCCGGCCTGTCGAAGGTCGCGGGCAAGGTGTTCCGTATCGGTCATCTCGGCGAGTGCAACGAGCTGACGCTGCTTGGCGCGCTGACGGGCGTCGAGATGGGGCTGTCGGTCGCCGGCGTCCCGCATCGCCCGGGCGGCGTCGAGGCCGCGATGCGGCTTCTCGAGCAGCGCGACCAGCGCAACGCGTCGTCGCATCTGAAGGTGGTCAGCACTTAGAGCGTTTTCGAGCGAAGTGGACGCCGGTTCGCGTGAAGAAAACGCGTCAACAAAAACCTAGAGCTTCGGTTCTGATTCAATCAGAACCAGAAGCTCTGGCAGCCACGGCATCCGCAGCGCAACGAACTCAGAACAATCGCGGATCGGGGGAGGGGATGATATGAGGCTTCGGTTCAAGGCCACCCATGTCGTGTTGGCCATGCTCTGCGTGATGTACTTCATCACCTATGTGGACCGGGTGAACATCGGCACCGCGGCCGGCGAGATCCAGAAGGAGCTCGGCCTGTCCAACACCGAGCTCGGTCTCGTGTTCTCGGCCTTCGCCTATCCGTACCTGCTGTTCCAGGTGATCGGCGGCTGGGTCGGCGATCGCTTCGGGCCGCGCCAGACCTTGTTCTGGTGCGGCATGATCTGGGCTGCGGCGACCATCATGACCGGCTTTGTCCATGGCCTTGCCGCGCTGTTCGTCGCGCGTTTCGCGCTGGGGTTCGGCGAAGGCGCGACGTTTCCGACCGCGACGCGCGCGATGCAGTACTGGACGCCGGCGAACCGCCGCGGCTTCGCGCAAGGCCTGACGCATTCATTCGCGCGGCTCGGCAATGCCATCACCCCGCCGGTGGTCGCGCTGCTGATCCTCTGGCTGACTTGGCGCGGCGCGTTCGTCGTGCTCGGTGTCGTCAGCCTGATCTGGGGCATCGCGTGGGTCTGGTACTTCCGCAACGAGCCGCGGGACCACGGCTCGATCACCGCGGCCGAGCTTGCGACCTTGCCGCCGCGGCCGAAAGGCGAGCGGCCGAAGGTGCCGTGGGGACCGCTGCTGCAGCGGATGTGGCCGGTGACGCTGACCTATTTCTGCTACGGCTGGTGTCTGTGGCTCTATCTCAACTGGCTGCCGCTGTTCTTCAAGAACAACTACAGCCTTGATCTGAAGAACTCGGCGCTGTTCGCATCCGGCGTGTTCTTTGCCGGCGTCCTCGGCGACAGCATCGGCGGCATCATCTCCGATCGCATTCTCGAGCGCACCGGGAATGTACGGCTGGCGCGACTCAGCGTGACGGTCGTGGGCTTCGCCGGCGCGCTGCTGTCGCTGATGCCGATCCTGTTCGTCCACGACATCACGGTGGTGGCGCTCTGCCTGTCGGCCGGCTTCTTCTGCGCCGAACTCGTGATCGGGCCGATGTGGTCGATCCCGATGGACATCGCGGCAAAATATTCCGGCACCGCCGCGGGCATCATGAACACCGGCTCGGCCTTCGCGGCCATCGTCTCGCCGCTGGTCGCCGGATTCGTCATCGACGCCACCGGAAACTGGTACCTGCCGTTCCTGATGTCCATGGGACTGCTGCTGGTCGGCGGCTTCTCGGCGTTTCTAATGCATCCCGAGCGGCCGTTCGAGGAGACGAACGAATCGGTGGTGCCGGGCAAGGTGGTGGCCGCCGAATGAGGCGCTGCCGGCCCGGCGGAGCGCCGTCAGATATGCATGACGGACCCCCGCCGGGCCTAGGACAAACCCGGCGAATAGTGATATGCGAGCGGCTCACCACGACTAAGACGAGACCGGGAAAGACGCTCATGACCGTGCATACTGGAAGGCATTTTCTGCAGATTCCGGGACCGACCAACGTGCCGGACCGGGTGCTGCGGGCCATGGATATGCCGACCATGGACCATCGCGGTCCCGAGTTTGCCGAGATCGGTTTTGCCGTGCTTTCTGCGATGCAGCGTGTGTTCCGCACCAAGCAGCCCGTGATCATCTACCCGTCGTCGGGGACCGGCGCCTGGGAGGCCGCGATCGTCAACACGCTGCAGCCCGGCGACAAGGTCCTGATGTGCGAGACCGGGCAGTTCGCGGTGCTGTGGCATGGCATTGCCGACAAGTTCAAGCTCGACGTCGATTTCATCGCGGGCGACTGGCGCCACGGCGCCGACCTCGAGCAGATCGAGGCCAGGCTGTCCGCCGACAAGGCGCACAAGATCAAGGCGGTCTGCGTGGTCCATAACGAGACCTCGACCGCTTGCGTCACCTATCCGCGCGACGTCCGCAAGATCCTCGACACGCTGAAGCATCCGGCGCTCTTGATGGTCGACACCATCTCCGGCCTCGGCTCGCTGGAATATGAGCATGATGCCTGGGGCATCGATGTCTCCATCGCCGGCTCCCAGAAGGGCCTGATGCTGCCGCCCGGCCTCGGCTTCAACGCCGTGTCGGAGAAGGCGCTCGCCGTGGCCAAGGCCAATCCGGGCATGCGCTCCTATTGGGATTGGCAGGAAGTCATCAACATCAACAAGGCCGGCACCTGGCCCTATACGCCCGCCACCAACCTGCTGTTCGGCCTGCGCGAGGCCGTGAAGATGCTGGAGGAGGAGGGCCTTGAGAACGTCTTCACCCGCCACAAGCGCCACAGCGAAGCGACCCGCGCGGCGATCAAGGTCTGGGGCCTCGAGACACAGTGCCAGGAGCAGGGTGCACACTCGCCGGCGCTGACCGCGGTGCGGGTGCCTGACGGCCACGACGCCGACCACTTCCGTAAGGTCGTGCTGGAGAATTTCGACATGTCGCTCGGCACCGGCCTCAACAAAGTCAAGGGCAAGGTGTTCCGGATCGGGCACATCGGGCACTTCAACGACCTGATGCTGATGGGCACGCTGTCCGGCGTCGAGATGGGCCTTGATCTGGCCAAGGTGCCACATCGCAGCGGCGGCGTGCTGGCCGCGATGGAGGTCCTGAAGGGACGCGACGCTTCGCAGTCGAAGGCTGTCGCTTAAAAAGGCTGTCGCCTGAAATCGAATCGCAAACAACAGAAAGAGCGAGACATGAACGCGCCCGTCACTTCGACCGAAGACCTGATCTATTCCGTCGAGGACGGGATCGCGC
The DNA here is from genome assembly GCF_054056795.1 of Bradyrhizobium sp. USDA 3315. Taxonomy (NCBI): domain Bacteria; kingdom Pseudomonadati; phylum Pseudomonadota; class Alphaproteobacteria; order Hyphomicrobiales; family Nitrobacteraceae; genus Bradyrhizobium; species Bradyrhizobium sp. USDA 3315. The sequence goes on from NZ_JBSRYP010000001.1 coordinate 5,494,636, forward strand.
GCATCACGTTCAACCGGCCGCAGGCGCGCAATGCGCTGACCTTTGCGATGTACGAGCAGATGGCCGCGATTTGTGAGAACATCAATCAGGATCACTCCGTCAAGGCGCTGATTATGACCGGCGCGGGCGACAAGGCGTTCGCCTCGGGCACCGACATCTCGCAGTTCCGCGCGTTCAAGACGGCGCAGGATGCGCTCGACTATGAGGCGCGGATCGATCGCGTGCTGGGCACGCTCGAGCAGTGCCGTGTGCCTGTGATCGCGGCGATCGCCGGCGCCTGCACCGGCGGTGGCGCCGGCATCGCCGCCTGCTGCGATATCCGGATCGGCACCGAGGCGACGCGGATCGGCTTCCCGATCGCGCGCACGCTCGGCAACTGCCTCTCGATGTCCAACATCTCGCGGCTGGTGTCGCTGATCGGTCCGGCGCGGACCAAGGATCTGATCTTCAAGGCGCGTCTCGTCGAGGCGCCCGAGGCGCTGGCGCTCGGGCTGTTGAACGAAGTCGTCCCCGATGTGGAGACGTTGCAGCGCCGCGCCACCGAGACGGCGAAGCTCGTCGCGGGCCACGCGCCGATCACGCTCGAAGTGACCAAGGAAGCGGTGCGCCGCATCCGCCGCACGCTGTCGCGCGAGGAGGGTGAGGACCTGATCCTGCGCGCCTATATGAGCGAGGATTTCCGCGAGGGCATGGACGCCTTCCTCAACAAGCGCGCGCCCAACTTCAAGGGCAAGTAACGGTCGTCCTGGATTCCTGGCGGAAAGCGCGCTTTTCGCATTGATCCCCGTTGTCAGAAAGCTGGGCCCGAGACGGACTCCGCGCTGTTTTGATTGTTGGTCCTGAGCGTCCCCACCTCATTCCAAAGTCATAGGCCATGCGGCAGTTCGCGGCTTGAACTCACGTTCATTCTCGGCACAATGCCGCGAGCCCTCCACCTCGCAGGTTTTGCCAAGCCGAACAAATAGATAGGGAAGAAACACGTGGGACAGATTGTAAAAACCACGGCTGCAATCGCGGCCCTCTTGCTGAGCACGCCCGCCTTTGCCGGCTGGGAGCCGAGCAAGCCGGTCGAAATCGTGGTCGCGGCCGGTGCCGGCGGCGCCTCCGACCAGATGGCGCGCATGATGCAGGCGGCGATCCAGAAGAACAATCTGATGAAGCAGCCGATGGTGGTGTCGCTGAAGGGCGGCGCGTCGGGTGCGGAAGCGCTGATGTACATGAAGTCCAGCGAGGGTGATCCCAACAAGGTGCTGATCGCCTATTCGCTGATCTACATGCTGCCGCTGTCGGCCAAGATCCCGTTCAACTGGCGCGACCTCACCCCGGTGTCGGTGATCGCGCTCGATCAGTTTGTGTTGTGGGACAACGCCTCCGGTCCGAAGACCGTGAAGGAGTTCATCGCTGCCGCGAAAGCGGCGAGCGCGCCGTTCAAGATGGGTGGCACGGGCTCCAAGCGCGAGGATCACGTGCTGACCGTCTTCATGGAGCAGAAGACCGGCGCAAAGTTCTCCTACCTGCCGTACAAGTCCGGCGGCGAGGCCGCGACCCAGCTGGTCGGCGGCCACACCGAGTCCAACGTCAACAATCCGAGCGAGAACCTCGAAGTCTGGCGCGCCGGACAGGTTCGCGCGCTCTGCGTGTTCGACAAGGAGCGCATCTCCTACAAGACCAAGGTCACCGACACGCAATCCTGGAACGACATCCCGACCTGCAAGGAAGAGGGGCTCGACGTGCAGTATCTGATGCTGCGCGCGATGTTCCTGCCGGGCAAGGTCACGCAGGAGCAGCAGGCGTTCTATGTCGACCTGTTCCAGAAGGTGACGCAGACGACGGAATACAAGGACTACATGGAGAAGCAGGCGCTGAAGCCGATCTTCCTCACCGGCAAGGACATGGTCGAGTTCCTCGAGGATGACGACAAGCAGAATGCGTCGCTGATGAACACGGCAGGGTTCGTCGCGAAGTAGCGGTCGCGGTTCGGAATTGCCTTGCAAGCGGCTGCGGCGCAGTGATTACTGCGCCGCAGTATGGCCGAACGTCCGGCGAGCCCGATCGGGCTGGGTCATCCCGCCGGCGCCGTTGCGGGGCCGTGAGGAGCGATCATGACCAAAGCCGTGTTGGGGATCATCGGTGGATCCGGCATCTACGACCTGCCGGGCCTGGAAAATCTTCGCGAGGAGGCGATCACAAGCCCCTGGGGCGAGCCGTCCGCGCCGCTCCGCCGCGGCGAGATGGCGGGACTCCCGATCGTATTCCTGCCGCGCCACGGCCATGGACACGCGCTGTCGCCGTCCGACATCAACTATCGCGCCAATATCGATATGCTGAAGCGGGCGGGGGTCACCGACCTCGTCGCGCTGTCCGCGTGCGGCTCGTTCAAGGAAGAGCTGCCGCCGGGCACCTTTGTATTGGTCGACCAGTTCGTCGATCGCACCCACAAGCGCGAGAGCTCGTTCTTCGGCAAGGGCTGCGTCGCGCATGTCTCGATGGCGCATCCGGTGTCGCCGTTGCTGGCGAGGCATCTCGCCGCCGCGGCCGAGGCCGAAGACATCGCGTTCGCCCGCGGCGGCACCTATCTCTGCATGGAGGGGCCGCAGTTCTCCTCGCTCGCCGAAAGCCTGACCTACAAGGCGCAGGGCTATTCGGTGATCGGCATGACCAACATGCCGGAAGCCAAGCTCGCCCGCGAGGCCGAGATCTGCTACGCCAGCGTCGCGATGGTCACTGATTTCGATTGCTGGCATCCGGCGCATGATGCCGTGACGGTGCAGGACATCATCCGCGTGCTGAATTCGAACGCCGAGAAGGCAAAGGCGCTGGTCGCGCGGCTGGCACGGGATTTCCCGCGCGAGCACGAGCCGTGTCCGGTCGGTTCGGATCGGGCGCTTGACACCGCGCTGATCACGGCACCCGCGGCCCGCGATCCGCAGCTGCTGGCCAAGCTCGATGCAGTCGCCGGACGGGTGTTGCGGTCGTGAAGAAGTCCTCTAGCGAGCGCGCGACGCGAAGGGCGTAGGACATGAAAGTCGATGGACGACATTTTCGCAGCATCTGGCTCGAGCCCGACGGCTGGTCGGTCGGCGCGATCGATCAGCGCCGGTTGCCGCATGAATTCATCGTCGCCAAACTCACCACTGCGGACGAGGCCGGCGAGGCGATCCGCTCGATGCTGGTTCGCGGCGCGCCGCTCATCGGCGCGACCGCAGCCTATGGCGTGGCGCTTGCGATGCGCGCCGATGCGTCGGATGCGGCGCTCGAGCGCGCCGGCAAGATGCTGCTTGCGACCCGGCCGACCGCGGTCAATCTGAAATGGGCTGTTGACGAGATGCAGCGCGCGCTGGCGCCGCTCGCGGCTTCGGCCCGGGCCGAGGCGGCCTATGCCCGCGCGCGCGAGATCGCCGATGAGGATGTCGAGATCAACCGCGAGATCGGCCGTCACGGGCTCGGCCTGATCGAGACGATCGCCGCGACCAAGAAGCCGGGTGAGGTGGTGAACGTCCTGACGCATTGCAACGCCGGCTGGCTTGCAACCGTGGATTGGGGAACGGCGACATCGCCGATCTACCAGGCGCATGATCGCGGCATTTCGGTCCATGTCTGGGTCGACGAAACGCGGCCGCGCAATCAGGGCGCTTCGCTCACCGCCTGGGAACTCGGGCACCACGGCGTGCCGCACACCGTGATCCCCGACAACACGGGCGGCCATCTGATGCAGCATCGCATGGTCGATCTCGCGATCGTCGGGACCGATCGCGTCGCTGCCAATGGCGACGTCTGCAACAAGATCGGGACCTATCTGAAAGCGCTCGCGGCCCACGACAACAGCGTGCCGTTCTATGTTGCGCTGCCGTCACCGACCATCGACTTTAGTATCGATGACGGTGTCAGGCAGATTCCGATCGAGCAGCGCGCGGCCGCCGAGGTGACGCATCTCACCGGGCGGACGGCGGATGGACGGATCGAGACCGTGCGCGTGGTTCCGGACGGCTCGACCGTCGCCAATTTCGGCTTCGACGTCACGCCGGCGCGGCTGGTGACCGGATTGATCACCGAGCGCGGCGTTCTCAAGCCGGAGCGTGCTGCACTTGCGAGCGCCTTTCCCGAACGTTCCACCGTTTAGCTGAAGGCTGCATTGACGGTGGTTGCATCAGCACGCTATCCCAATCGTTGCCCTCGCAACCCAGACCGTCTCATCCATGTCCAATACCGAACTTGAGATCGTTGTCGACGATCCGACCGCACCTGAAGATAACTCGCCGGCGGTCGTCAGCACCGGCGTCGTTGATGTCGTCGTGTCGCTGCTTCTGCTTGCGCTCGCCGTGGTGCTCGGCTGGGACAATTGGCGCACCGGTGCGTCGTGGGACTCGACCGGGCCGCAGCCGGGCTATTTTTCCGTTCTACCTCTCGGTCATCCTCGGCGGTGCCAGCCTCTATGGTCTCGGCGCGGCCTTCCTCTCGCGCCGGGAAGCCGCCGAGACCTTTGTCACCCGGTCCCAGCTTCGCCGGGTGATGGCGGTGTTCGTGCCGACATTGCTGTTCTGCCTCGCCACCCAATATCTCGGCCTCTATGTCGCGAGCTTTCTCCTGATCGCAGGCTTCATGCGCCTCGTCGGCAAGATCGCGCTGTGGAAGTCGCTGCTCACCGCCTTCGTCTTCACCGCCGTGATGTTCGTGACCTTCGACATCGTCTTCGACGTCATCATGCCGAAGGGACCGCTCGAAGCGGTTCTCGGCCGCTAGCGAACCGACAGGATTTCGAAACATGGAAGCCTTCGGTCTCCTGCTGCACGGCTTTGCCGTCCTTCTGACATGGAAGACGCTGCTCTTGATGATGGTCGGGCTGGTGCTCGGCATCTTCGTCGGCGTGCTGCCCGGGCTTGGCGGCCCCAACGGCGTCGCGATCCTGCTGCCGCTGACCTTCACAATGGATCCGACCTCCGCCATCGTGATGCTGTCCTGCATCTACTGGGGTGCGCTGTTCGGCGGCGCCATCACCTCGATCCTGTTCAATATCCCGGGCGAGGCCTGGTCGGTCGCGACCACCTTCGACGGCTATCCGATGGCGCAGCAGGGCAGGGCGGCCGAAGCGCTCACCGCGGCGTTCACCTCCTCCTTCGTCGGTTCGCTGGTCGCGGTGCTGCTGATCACGTTCCTGGCGCCGATGATCTCGTCGTTTGCGCTGAGGTTCGGCCCGCCGGAATTCTTCGCCGTCTATCTCCTGACCTTCTGTTCCTTCGTCGGCCTCGGCCGCGAGGCCAAGCACAAGACGGTCATCTCGATGTCGCTCGGGCTACTGCTCGCCGGCGTCGGCATGGATACGGTGTCCGGGCAGCTGCGCATGACGTTCGGCTCCGCGGAGCTCCTGCGCGGCATCAACTTCCTCGTCGCGGTCATCGGCCTGTTCGGCATCAGCGAGATCCTGCTCACGATGGAGGAGCGCCTCGCGCTGCGCGGACACGCCGCCGGCATCAGCCTGCGCGTCGTGCTCTCGGTGTGGAAGGACCTGCCGAAATACTGGGTGACGCTGCTGCGCTCGTCGGTGATCGGCTGCTGGCTCGGCATCACGCCCGGCGGCGCGATCGCGGCCTCCTTCATGGGCTACAACCTTGCCAAGCGCTTCGCAAAGGATCAGGAGAGCTTTGGCAAGGGCCGGATCGAGGGCGTGTTCGCGCCGGAGACCGCCGCGCATGCCTCAGGCACCTCGGCGCTGTTGCCGATGCTGGCGCTCGGCATTCCCGGTTCGGGGACTGCTGCGATCCTACTCGGCGGCCTGATGGTGTGGGGCCTCAACCCGGGGCCGCTGCTGTTCGTCGAGCACAAGGATTTCGTCTGGGGCCTGATCGCCTCGATGTATCTCGGCAATGTCGTCGGCCTGGTGCTGGTGCTGACCACGGTGCCGATCTTCGCCTCGATCCTGCGCGTGCCGTTCGCGGCCGTAGCCCCGATGATCGTGGTGTCCTGCGCGATCGGCGCCTATGCGATCCAGAACGCGATGTTCGATATCTGGCTCATGCTGGGCTTCGGCGTCGTCGGCTATGTCTTCAAGAAGATCGGGATCCCGCTCGCGCCGTTCACCCTCGCATTGGTGCTCGGCAACCGCGCCGAGGATGCGTTCCGCCTTTCGATGATCGGCTCCGGCGGCGACATGAAGGTGTTCTGGTCGAACGGACTGGTCGGCTCGATCACGACGTTGGCAATCGTGCTGCTGTTTTGGCCCTTGATCGATGGTTTGGTCGGCCGTGTCAGTTGGAGGCAGCGGAGCAAAACGGAGACACCATGAGAACTGAATTAGATCAGTGTCCCAGTTCTCTTATGTCGCGATAGTCTTATCCAGGCGCCTCGTCATTGGTTCCAAATGTTCCGCTGCGCGATGCCGGCCAGGCCTTGGTGCGTATACTCCCCATGGAATTTTTATTTTTCACGACGTTCCACGTGCGCGTCGGCGTCCTATCGGATCATAAACGAGCAACATCACGCGGATCGCTGGCAGAAAGGGGGGCGCGACCAAGGCAAACAGTTGGATGCCCATGGTGACGGTGTTTATCAAAAGGATATGCGCCCGAAACGAGTTATACAGAAGTTGCTCGAGCGGAATCGTCGAGAAGAAGTTGACGCCAAGTCGATCGGCCGAGGCCAGCAGCGTGTAGGTCGTATTGGTTGTAAGGCAGCTCAACGGCCCTCCGTCGAGAGACAATTTTCGCAACGCCGGAATAGAAGTAATTCGCGAAGTGAATCGCGCTTGCTGCCATGATGAGCGACGCTAAAATCGAATCCCGATAGTGCCTGAGGCTCGGGAGCAATCTTATGATGGTCGCAATGACAAGGGTACCAGACAGGAGGAACAGCGCTGACTCCTGCAGCGTCATCTCTTCGTTCCAGCCGAACGGAAAGCCGAGAACCGAAGCAAACGCAAAACGATACCAGCCGCAGGCGCAAATCGGCAGAATGTAGCCGGCGGGCCGCCACCATCCGACGATGCCGCCGCCGATCGCCACCGAGGGAAGGACGTAAATTGCCATCCATTGTTCGGTCGACAGCGCAGGGAACGTGATCGAGTTTGGCATCACTTGCGACATTGTGATGATCGTCAGAGCGGTGCCGAGAAAGCGCACGAGCAGCCTTACGGGAAAGGAAAGCTCGGCAGCCTTGACAAAGCTGAACGCAAGGAAATGCGCATCCTCCGACCCATTGTTGAAGACTTGGGGCAGTTAGCGCTCCGCTTGCTCCAAGTTTCGAGTTGCGCTTCTGAAATTGCCACTTCCAATTCTCCTAGGTCAAAAAGCCTCTAAGTTGCGCGTCTACTCGCTGGCAGAGTCTCGCCCACGATCCCAGAGCTTGCCGAGCTTTTCCATATTCGCCTCGAGCAGGTCTGTTGCCATTTCGGGCTGGGTGTATTTCGCGTTGATACGGATAAGGGGCGCACCGCGAAACAGCACACGGCTTAGCTGCCCCATTTCCACAACCCTTTTGTGCCAATACCATCAGAATTGGGGGCCAGTTCTATGGCCCTCTTTTTTCCCGATCCGCAATGGTAAGCGGCCCTGCTGTTAACCGGTTCATCCAGGTTCGAATCCTGGTCGAGGAGTCGATGCATGCAGCCATCGTCTATCGGTTAGGATGCCCGGTTCTCAACCGGTCGACACGGGTTCGCGTCCCGTTGGCTGACGTGCAGGCCGGCGCTGCCGGCGTCGTGGAGCGCGCTGTTGAGCGCCGTCACGGCGCCCATCACCTTTCGCGATGCTGCCTTACTGTTCTGGCGTTGCCATCTCGATCTCTCCTGACTTCGTTCAATGGAAGGACGCTCGGCCGTGAGACGCGGTGTTCGATTCACCCAGTCAGGACCTCTCTTTGGGAGTGTCGTCTAGTGGTAAGGCACCGGCTTCCAAAAAATGGTTATGTGGGTTCGATTCCTACCGCTCCTGCCAATCTCATAGTCCCGGACCAGGTCGCGGCGCCGGCGCCTTCCGGACCATCGCGGCCATCTTGTCCAGCCAGGCCCGCCGCTCCTCGATCTCCCGCTTGATCGAGGCGAACTCATCGGGGGCCTCATCATCGCCGCGATAGCCGTAGTTCGTCACGGAGGCAGCTGGCCATGATCGGCCGCGCCTCGGCGGACGTGGGCGCAGGATGTGATCGACGAAATCTTTAATTGCAGTCACATTGGTATGTCGGTTGCGCCGAGAGAGTGCATCATGTCGAGCAATCCATCGCCCGTCAAAAACGGGGGCGACATGATGTGCCGACCCGCTTCCCTTAGCTAGCCGGGTTTTCTACGCACGGTGTCGCCCGACCGGAATGTCTAAAGCGGGTTTCTAAATTCCCGATCATACATCCTGCCTCGCTGCGCTTCTAGCGGTGCGGTTAATGCTTCGCTTCGATATTGACCTTCAAGAATGGGAATGGATCTTTTCTAGCAGCCAGAAGATCCAGGGTTTACGCGGTGGAATTCTAATCGACTGGAACGGGTCAGCAGCTGCCGGTTCTACAGCGCGATATATGCGGCCATTTGTGTTTGGATTACTGTTGTCGCTTGTCGAGAAATAGAGAAAAACCCAATCATCCTTCCGGTAGGAAAACCGACCGTGTCCTATGTCTCCAATTTCGATGTCCGCGCAGTGGGCCGGCCCGAGGGGACGGCCATCCTCGGTCAGTTCAAGTCGCGATTGGTGGGGTGCTTCAGCGGTATCGGCTATTGCTCGCGAAACGGATGGCTGGTAGCGCCAAGCGTAGCCGCCATAGTGCTCGAACGGCCCGTACATGATTGTTGGATCGGTGGGCGATAGAGTGTCCAGATAGAGCCCGATCGGGATGTATATGACCAGCACCGCGGCGAGCGCGTGCCATTTGTTGATTTTCAGTATCCGCGTCGTCACGTCCTGAAGAGGAGGGCCCACAGGATTTCCAGAGTGGTCTGTAGACGAAAGGCTTTGAAGCGTCGGATCAAGTGCCCTGAAAATGGTCTGCCCCGAAGTTCTTCAAGCGTGTTCATGATCCGTGTCGTCATCTGGTGCTATGCAAGCTGCGCGATAAGCCAAGTCAGATACGTTGCGCCGACCGGCGGGAAGAGCATGGCAGAGCTCTTCAATAGAACGCCGGCGCATGTGACCCCACTGCACATTTCCCAGTTAGAAAATAAAAATTGTCCTGCCGCAAATAATCCAACTCCGAAGGAAAGTGTCGCTCGCTCGTCCGTTCCTATGGTCGCGTCTGAAATGACGTCAATAGTCTCTCGGACACTATGCTCCAGGAACCACCAAGCCGGCCAAAAGAGTACGCACAAGGTCTGGCGTGCACCTAAGCGTCCTTCGTGCTTGCGGTAGAAGTGCCCCGCCGTGGCCAGTATGCCCAGCGCGTAGATAAGGGAAAATGGCGCGAGCAGCTTGAATGAAGGCATTGTTTTCCACCCCTTGAACAACAATAACTTTGGTCTATCAACACCTGCGCCGGTGGTCCCGTATCCGGCCCGGATTGCTCGTAGCACGATGCAACTTAGAGAAGCATCTCCGCGACGAGAACGGAAAAAATGGCAATTTACTCGCCCCGGTCCCGTTGAGTGGATAGCAGGCGCGGCAGTGGCGCCATCCGGGGGCGCGGCGCTGCAGCTTCCCCGTCTTCCCAAGTCTTCTCCGATCGCTTGTGCTGGGCCGCGGCAATAGACCCTATCAGCACCAGCGCGAGGCCCGCGGCGATCATGAGAGCCGGAACCATCTTCTCCCAATCAAAAAGCAGGGCACTCACTTGATAGCTATTTGGCATCATTTACGGCTTGCGCCCTCGCTTGAAGGCCGAGCAATTGAGCTTGGATCATGCTAATGCGATTGTTGACCTCTGCAATCAATTTGTAGGTTCGGTCCAACTCAATGCTCTGCTGGGCTAGCCGCTGTTGCTCAATTCGACGCAGCTCGAGTGTGGCATCTATCGCTGTCGAGCCCAATTGCCTTCGCTGCACCTCAGACAAGCCAATCGAGATGATATTAATAACGACGGCAGCAGTAACGATAGCTCGCGTAGAAATTGTCATGAACAGTTTCCTTGCCCGAGGCAGAAGATGCGCAATGACGGCAATCGAAGGCAGCAAGCCGATCAGATAGACCACAGCGAACGGTGTGAGCCGGTCGACACCAGCGCTGTATGACATACCGTGTAATTTTAGAGAACGACACCTCAATCAGGATCTCGCCGTGGGGGAGCCTTATCGAGTGACCGCCGGGTACCTCCGTAGAGTTGAAACGACTCCGACAAACCCTGCTCGCGGCCCTCGCGAAAGGCAAATCGATATGTCGCCCGGACGCACAGTGCGAGGATCAAAATCGAAATTGCCGCGAGAATGAGCCAAGTCATCATGCAGGCCAGCCAATGGTAAGGCGTCGACCAACGTCGACGGCAGCTCGAACATAATAGCGGTGAAAGAGTTTTTTGAATATAAGGACTCCTATCCCTTGGCGGAGGCGGTCACTACCGTATTTTTACGGTGAATCAGTGAGCGGGAGTAAGCGTATGAGTGGGCGTGCGACTACTCGAAAAGAGTTTTATTATTGGGCATCGTTGTTGTTCAGTTTCTCTCCGCTCTGGATTCTTGTGGGACTTCTTATCTTTTTCAAATGGTGATTTCTATCTAGTCCGCAGACCCTCTGGTATGCGACCGGTGGTCTCGCTGTTGGGGAGCTCAAGTATTCGTCCGCGGTCAACCTTGGGATCCAAGTCTTCGGGGCGGATCTCGGCGGCACGACTCCGTTCGGCGCGTTCAGCTTTTCAATCGGTGCGGCGGTGAGTAGCACCGATACCCGAGTCGGTTCGATCGGGCGTCGAGCGTAAGTTCACCCGGAATTGGTCGGCGAAGCTCGAATACGCATTTCGGAAGTAAGACTTACTTCGTCGGAACCGCTAACCAGGCGGACGTCAGCTTTCCACAATCATATTCTGCGTGTCGGCTTCAACTATGCGTTCACTCCAACACCGGTCGTTGCAAATACTGAGCTGCGCAGCGCGAACTCCCTTCGATGCCCGACAATCTGCCGGGCATTGTTGTTTCTGACCTGGCTCACACCACCTTGGCGTCCCTGAGCTTGGCAATCTCGTCGGAGCCGAAGCCGAACTCTTTCAGCACCTCGTCGGTCTGTTCGCCGAATTCCGGCGGCCGCACCACCATCTTGCTCGGCGTGCGCGACAGCGTCACGGGCTGGCCGACCAGGCGGATGTGGCGGTCTTCATCGTTCGGCACGTCTTGCGCGATGCCGAGATGCTTAACCTGCGCGTCCTCGAACATCTGGTCGATGGCATAGATCGGCCCGCAGGGCACGCCGGCCTCGTTGAGCTCGCGGACCCAGGTCTCGGTCGACTTCGTCACGGTGCACCTCTCGATCTCGGCGTTGAGCGCGTCGCGGTTTTTTGAGCGGGCAGAGGCCGTCGCGTAGTCGGGATGGCCAAAGAGCTCCGGCGCACCGATCGCCTGCGCGCAACGCTCCCAGATCCGCCCACCCGTGGTGGCGATGTTGATGTAGCCGTCCGAGGTCTTGAACACGCCGGTCGGGATGCTGGTCGGGTGGTTGTTGCCGGCCTGCTTGGCCACCTCTCTCTCCATCAGCCAGCGCGCGGCCTGGAAGTCGAGCATGAAGATCTGTGCCTGGAGCAGCGAGGTCTGCACCCACTGGCCCTTGCCGGAGACCTCGCGCTCGAGGAGCGCGGTGAGAATGCCCATGGCGCAGAACAGGCCCGCCGTGAGGTCGGCGACGGGAATGCCGACCCGCATCGGCCCTCCGCCCGGCGCGCCGGTGATCGACATCAGCCCGCCCATGCCCTGCGCGATCTGATCGAAGCCCGGCCGCTTGTGATAGGGGCCGTCCTGGCCGAAGCCGGAGATGCTGCCATAGACGATGCGCGGGTTGATCGCGGCGAGGCTCTCATAGTCGATGCCGAGCTTCCTCTTCACGTCGGGGCGGAAATTCTCGACCACGACGTCGGCCTTGGCGGCGAGGCGCTTGAAAACGGCGAGCCCGCGATCGTCTTTCAGGTTCAGCGTCATGGCCCGCTTGTTGCGGTGCAGATTCTGAAAGTCGGAACCCCGCCGGGGGCCGCCCGGCTGCTCGCCACCGGCATCCTCGGTCAGCGCGTCGATCTTGATGACATTGGCGCCCCAATCCGCGAGCTGCCGCACGCAGGTCGGCCCGGAGCGGACCCGGGTCAGATCGAGCACGGTTAAACGCGACAGGGCTTCCGAGGCATGCGGAAAGGGCATTGTGAAAGGGCTCCGGGACAGATTGCGGGCCTACCATAGCGCCGAAAGACCCTGCGGCAAGCCTGGGCCAGCGCGGATGCCGCCTGTCGAAATGCAATGGCTGGCGCGGTTTGCTGCGCTGCGTGAAGGGATCAGCGCGACAGGCGCTTCAGTTCCGAGCGCGCCTTCTCGGCCAGCGGGTCATCGCCGTAGCGCGCAATGAAAAGCTCAAAGGCCTCCCGCGTTCCTTTCCGGCGGGCGGCTTCGTATTCCTCGGCCACCGCGGCAGCAGGATCGCGGGCCATTGGCATGGTGGGCGAGCGTCCCGCCTTGCCGCTGTCATCCGCATTGGCCTTCTCCACCATGACGGGCAGTCCTCCGAAGGGCGTGTGATTGTATCCGGCGAGCGCCGCAAGGGCGCCAAACAGGCCGGCCGCGAGTGAAGATCGTTTCATGAAACCCTGCAAATTACCGGCGCCGCGGGAACCGAGGTTCTTGCTTGCGCCTCGTATGAGTACGGGGTTTGATAGCTAACCGCGCATTATGGCAGAGGTCCGGGCGCTCTCGCCGCATTTAAACCAAACGTTCAACTCTCTAGCTAGAATCATCTGTTAACGCCTCGCATCGGATGGGCTTGCTGCTTCGGAGTTTCCCTTTGGCTACCGCTGTCACGGTCACCAAGACCAACGACGCCGACATAGACGGCCTGCTGTCGGGCTACAAATGGTCGGGCCCGATAACCTATAGTTTCCCGGATTCGCCCAGCGACTACGCCAATCCGTACGCTGGCGGCAACAGCGAGCCGAACACGTCGGGCTTTGCCTCGGCGCCGACCCAAATGCAGGCTGCGATCAACTACGCCATTGGATTGATCAACGGCTACGCCAACGCCAACATCCAATACGCGGGCACGAACGGCGCCGACATCATGATCGCGCAATCGCCGTCGGCTAACCCGACTTCCTACGCCTACTACCCCGGCAATTATGCGTCCGGCGGCGACATCTGGTTCGGGACCCAATACAATTACTCGCTCGCCAAGCTTGGCAACTACTATTTCACGACCGCGCTCCACGAACTCGGCCACGCCGTTGGTCTCAAGCACAGCCAGGAGACCGGCGGAGTTGCCAACGTGGCCGTGCCGAGCGCACATGACGACAGCGAATACACCGTCATGAGCTATCGCAGCTATGTCGGGGCGTCCGCGACGAGCGGCTACACCAATGAGGCCTATGGATATCCGCAGACCTTTATGGCCAACGATATCCTCGCGCTCCAGACGATGTACGGCGCGAACTTCACGACCCAGAGCAGCAACACTGTCTACACCTGGAATCCGACCACGGGGCAGGAGTTCATCAACGGTGTCGGGCAGCTCGCGCCCGGCGGGGGCGTCGGCGGCTCGGCCAACCGGATCTACGAGACTGTGTGGGACGGCGGCGGCGTCGACACCTACGATTTGTCGAACTACACGACGAACCTGAGCATCAACCTCAACCCCGGTGCGTCGTCGGTATTCTCCTCCGTTCAACTGGCCTATCTCGGCGATGGCCATTACGCATCGGGCAACGTCTACAACGCCTATCTCTATAACGGCGACGCGCGTTCCTACATCGACAATGCCAACGGCGGGTCCGGCAACGACACGATCTTGGGCAACGCAATTGGCAACGTCCTGAACGGCGGCTCGGGCAACGATACGATCACCGGCGGCGGCGGCAACGACACCATCTTCGGCGGCTCCGGCACCGACACCGCTGTGTATTTGGGCAACAGGGCGAACTACACAGTTAGCTACAACGCAAGTTCGCAGACCTTCACGATAAGCGACCAGCGCGCCGGTTCACCGGAGGGCATTGATAACGTCACTGGCGTTGAGTATTTCCAGTTTGCCGATCGCACGATCGCGGGCTCCTCGGTGATCCCGCCGATCGTCATCGAAGCCGCCGGCTCGACCAAACTGGACCAGATCGGCAGCAACTATTTTCTCGATCCGGTCAGCGGCGGTACGGGCCCATCAGTCAAATATGCCGGGACGCCTTTTGATGCATCCACTCAGGTCGGAGCCTGGACGCCGATCGGGGCGGAGCAGACGGCAAACGGATATCAGATTGCGTGGAAGGTGATCGGTTCGGATCAGTACTTGGTCTGGAACGCCGACAGCAACGGCAACTATGTCTCCTCTGCGACCGCGGTTGTCTCAGGGAGCAGTACAATCCTTGAAGCATTTGAGAGCAGCTTCCATCAGGACCTCAACGCCGACGGCGTGAGCGGCATACCTGCGGCGAGCGTAACCGTGGTCGAAGCCGCCGGCTCGACCAAACTGGACCAGATCGGCAGCTACTATTTTCTCGATGCGGTCAGCGGCGGTACGGGCCCATCAGTCAAATATGCCGGGACGCCTTTTGATGCATCCACTCAGGTCGGAGCCTGGACGCCGATCGGGGCGGAGCAGACGGCAAGCGGATATCAGATTGCGTGGAAGGTGATCGGTTCGGATCAGTACTTGGTCTGGAACGCCGACAGCAACGGCAACTATGTCTCCTCTGCGACCGCGGTTGTCTCAGGAAGCAGTACAATCCTTGAAGCATTTGAGAGCAGCTTCCATCAGGACCTCAACGCCGACGGCGTGAGCGGCATACCTGCGGCGAGCGTAACCGTGGTCGAAGCCGCCGGCTCGACCAAACTGGACCAGATCGGCAGCAACTATTTTCTCGATCCGGTCAGCGGCGGTACGGGCCCATCAGTCAAATATGCCGGGACGCCTTTTGATGCATCCACTCAGGTCGGAGCCTGGACGCCGATCGGGGCGGAGCAGACGGCAAGCGGATATCAGATTGCGTGGAAGGTGATCGGTTCGGATCAGTACTTGGTCTGGAACGCCGACAGCAACGGCAACTATGTCTCCTCTGCGACCGCGGTTGTCTCAGGAAGCAGTACAATCCTTGAAGCATTTGAGAGCAGCTTCCATCAGGACCTCAACGCCGACGGCGTGAGCGGCATACCTGCGGCGAGCGTAACCGTGGTCGAAGCCGCCGGCTCGACCAAACTGGACCAGATCGGCAGCTACTATTTTCTCGATGCGGTCAGCGGCGGTACGGGCCCATCAGTCAAATATGCCGGGACGCCTTTTGATGCATCCACTCAGGTCGGAGCCTGGACGCCGATCGGGGCGGAGCAGACGGCAAGCGGATATCAGATTGCGTGGAAGGTGATCGGTTCGGATCAGTACTTGGTCTGGAACGCCGACAGCAACGGCAACTATGTCTCCTCTGCGACCGCGGTTGTCTCAGGAAGCAGTACAATCCTTGAAGCATTTGAGAGCAGCTTCCATCAGGACCTCAACGCCGACGGCGTGAGCGGCATACCTGCGGCGAGCGTAACCGTGGTCGAAGCCGCCGGCTCGACCAAACTGGACCAGATCGGCAGCTACTATTCTCTCGATGCCGTCAGCGGCGGTACGGGCCCATCAGTCAAACATGCCGGGACGCCTTTTGCTGCATCCACTCAGGTCGGAGCCTGGACGCCGACCGGGGCGGAGCAGACGGCAAACGGATATGAAATTGCTTGGAAAGTTTCGGGCGCCGATCGGCATACCGTTTGGAACACGGACAGCAGCGGCAACGCCATCTCGGATACTATTGGTGTGGTGTCCGGAAGTAGCGCCGCGCTGGAACACTTGGAGCCAAATGTCCAACAGCACTTGGATGGCAACGGAGTGATTGGCATTTCCACGCTTATGATTGCTGTAACCGGCCAGACATCGGTGACTCCATGTCCTGCATCGCAAGGGGCCTGGATCGCAGCTAGCAATGATAGTTTCGTATTTCACCGGGACATCGATGGGGGCGGTGTAGTGAATGCCGGAAGCGCGGAAATTGTCGCACCTGATGGATTTTCTTTGGTTACTACCTGTAAACAGCTGATGGAGCTCTTGCACGAAACGCCGAGCGATCAATCCCACGCCATGTCCGAGTTAGGGAGCGATTTTCATGATGCCGTCATGGGGCGGGATACAACCAACGTACGTATGGCCGACCTGAACACGGGCTACTTCATTGTCCATTACTGAACCGCTGCAGTTTTGAGAAGCAGCGTTCGATCACGTGACGCTCGGCATGGAGAGGCTTGTTGAACGGATGTTTGATTGCCCATGAGGGGGCACGATGGCTTGTGTGCCTTTTGCGCCGATGGCGGATCGCAACGCATCCGAATCGTAGGTCGCATCGCCGTCAGCACATTGGCTGAGAGCCCCTCGATGAGCGGTTGGGCTTGAGGCGCTTCGCCAGCTTGACCTGCCGTTAGGCCGATGGCCGTTCTGCTGCGCGCGCTCGCGTCAGCGCGCGGCTACGACAATTGGCGTACAGGCGCGTCCTGGGATGCGACCGGGCTCGAACCCGGTCACTTCTCGTTCTATCTCTGCATCATCCGGCAGCCTCTACGGCCTCACGGCGGTCCTTGCGCGGCGGCCGAGAGACCTTCGTCACGCGCGCAGGCCCGCCGCGTGATGACGGTGCTCGAGCTGACGCACGCAGTGAGCCCGGAACGTGCCTGGGTCAGATCGAGCATGCCGAAGCCCGACAGGGCTCGGGATGTGGCGGAAAGGGCATTTAGATACCTCTTGTTTGAACGGGCGGTTTTGGGTCTGTGCTTATCTGCTTTAGAATTTAGACAGGCCTTTCCAATTGTTGCTTGAACGACAAGCCAGGCCGCAAGCAACCAGCCATGGTTCCGTGGAGATCGGCTCGTGCCTTTGCTGCGGCCCTGGCCTGGTCCCACGGCTCCCCGCCGTCTGCCAACCCTCGACAATCACCGCGCCGGCTGCTAGCCCGTCGTCATGCCGAATGGGTTTTGCCCTTACGGAAGAGGCACTTGAGGCGTATCGGAGCGATGGACCGAAAGCGGGCATGGCGGTGAAAAAGGGTCCATCCCATCTGCTCGGTAACTCGGCATGGAACGCGACCGCCTTCGCGGTTGCGGTGCTGCTGAACCTCGCGATCCTGCCGTTCGTGATTTTCCGGCTCGGTCTCGCCGCGTTCGGCGTTGCGGGTCTGGTGACGGCCTGTGTCGCGCCGGCGCTGATGTTCAGCAATGCGCTCGGCCTTTCGACGGCGCGGGAGCTCGCGCAAAGGCTGGAACCGTCCGACCACGACCAGGCGCGGCGATTTTTCGCGACCGCTCTCGCGCTTGCCATCGTCCTCGGCGGCCTGATCGCGGCGTTGCTTGCCTTTGCCGGCGCGCCGCTCGCACGGCTGGGATTCCACCTCGGCGGCCCGGCTGCTGACGACCTCGGGCTCGCCTTCGCATTGGCCGGCGTTGGTTGGCTGTTCCAGTGCCTGTTCGCCGTCTTCCTCTCGCTGTTCACGGCGCGTCAGGACTATCGGCGGATCGCGTCGATCAGCATCACGGGCACGGTGGTGACGACGATGTCGATGCTGCTGCTGATCCCGCACGCACCGCGCGCCTCGACCTTCATCGGCTGTCAGGCCTTGGGCTTCGCAACCAATCTCCTGATGGTCGTCGCCTGGTCGCGACGCGCAATCAGTGACTGGCTGGCACGGCCGGCGCTCGATCGCGGCGCGTTGCGTGCACTGGTGAAGCTTGGCGGCTGGCAGGTCGCGGCGCAAAGCGGCGCGCTGTTCGCAGGCCAGGCGGACCGTTATCTGCTCGGCGCGCTGCTGCAGCCGCAATTCGTCGGCTTCTACAGCGTCGCGCAGCGGCTGGAGGAGGCTGTCTATGTCGGTGTGCTGAAGATCGGCGAGATCTTGTTCCCGTTCTTCAGCACCCTGCAGAGAGAGGATGACGATCGCAAGGTCGACCTCCTGCTTCGCTCGTCCTGGATTCTCAATGTGCTTGCTGCGAGCGCGCTGGGTGCCCTGATCCCGGTCGCAGGCGCATTGCTGCATCGATGGACCGGCGCCGAGGTCGCCGCCGAGGCCCAGCTGGTGCTGGTGGTGCTTGCGATCAGCGGAATATTGGGGTCCAGCGCCAATGTGTTTGCGTTCTATCTGCTGTCGCAGGGGCGCTCCAGTTCCAACGCGCTGATCTCGCTCGTCACGGGCATCTTCACGCTGGCGACCAGCGCCATTGCGCTGCCGTATTTCGGCTGGCAGGCGGCCGGCTGGAGTTCCTGTGTCGGGATGGTTGCGCAGATGGTGATCACGGTGCTGCTGTTGCGGCGTACCTTCAGGCTTTCGGGGATGTGGTCACGGATGCTGCATTTCGTCCTGATCCCGCTCGGGACGGGGATCGCCGTTGCGCTGGCGCTGCGCTCGCAGCTCGGCCATGTGTCATTCGACCAGGCGCCGTCATGGTGGTATGTGGTGTCGCTGTACGGTATGTCGGCGGCGGCGATCTTTGTTGCCGCCGTTGCCGTGTCGCAACTGGGTCCCTACCGCGCCGTCTGCTGGCGCGATCTCCACGTCATCATCACTCGCTTCTTGCCCTTCAAGGCCGTCTAGACATGTGCGGTATCGCAGGCATCGTCAATCTGCGCGGCGCTCCCGTGGAGCCGGCTGACATCTCGCGGCTCACCAATTTGATCGCGCATCGCGGTCCGTTCGGCGAGGGCACCTGGTTCAATGCCAAGCGAAACGTCGCCTTCGGCCATCGCCGGCTCGCCATCATCGATCCAGGCGAGGGTGGCTATCAGCCGATGGCATCAGGCGACGGCCGCCATGTGATCGTCTACAATGGCGAGATCTACAACTTCCTCGAATTGCGCCGCGAACTCGAGGCGAAGGGCGCAGCCTTTCGCAGCCAGTCCGATACCGAAGTGATCCTCGCCGCCTGGCAGGCGTGGGGCGAGGACATGCTGCTGCGCTTCAACGGCATGTGGGCGCTGGCGATCTACGACACGGCCACGGATGATTTGTTCCTGGCGCGCGATCGCTTCGGCATCAAGCCGATGCTGTATGCGTTTTCATCGGAGCGGTTCGTGTTCGCGTCCGAGCAGCGCGCGCTGGCGCGGAGTGGGCTGGTTGAGACGTCGCTCGATGTCGACGTGGCGCGGCGGCTGTTGCTTGACCCGTTCGGGATCGAAGGCAGCGAGCGGACGCTGTTCGCGCAACTGCGCCGCCTGCAGGGCGGCCACTGCATGTGGTTGCGCCAGGGGTGTGTGCAGGTGCGCCGCTGGTGGCGAACCGTGGACCATCTGCCGGCAATCCCGGACACCGAGACCGCGCGCGTCGAGCGCTTTCGCGACCTGTTTCAGGATTCCGTCGCGCTGCGGATGCGCAGCGACGTTCCGATCGGGACCTGCCTGTCCGGCGGCTTCGATTCGTCCGCGGTGATCTGCGCCATGGCGACCCATGAGAAAGCCGGCATGGGGCCGCGTGACTCGACCGCCTGGCGGCACGCCTTTGTCGCGACCTTTCCCGGCGCCAGCAATGACGAGCGGCCGATGGCGGAGGAAGCGGCCGCGTGGGCCGAGGTGGCACCGAGCTTCCTCGAGATCGGGCGCTCCGACGCGCTCACCGACCTTGACCGCATCCTCGACGACAATGACGACGTCTATATCGGGCTGCCGAGCGCGCCGTGGTTGATCTATCGCGAACTCCGGCGCCAGAACGTCACCGTGTCACTCGACGGCCACGGCGCGGACGAATTGATGGGCGCCTACCTGCAGGAGGGACAGTCGGCCGCATTCCGGATCCGGAACGCAGCAGCCGCGCTCACCTCACGATCGCAGCTGGCGCAACGCGGCATCGACTTCCTGCGCGCGCAGATGATCAGGCGCGAGGGGCACTACTTCCTGCGCGGAGGCGCTACGGCCGCGCCCGCGCCGCTGCCGCTGGTCGCCGAGGATGACGAATTGCCTGATACATGGGGTGCGTTGAACCGGCGCCTCTACCGCATGTTCCATTCGACCACGCTGCCCACCATCCTGCGCAATTTCGACCGGCTCTCGATGGCGCACGGGATCGAGGTCCGCATGCCGTTCATGGACTGGCGGCTGGTCACCTACACGATGGCGCTGCCGGAAACGAGCAAGTCGGCAGACGGCCTGACCAAGGTGGTGGCGCGGCAGGCGATGGCGAACCTGATGCCCGAAAGCATCCGCACCGCGCGCCGCAAGGTAGGCTTCAACTCGCCGATGCCGGAATGGCTGAACGGGCCATTGGCGGGCTGGACGGCAGAGCTGCTCGAGCGGAATGTTCCGGCATTTGCCGAGTTCGTCGACGAAACGCCCCTTCGAAAGGCGGTCGGCCGCTTGACGGCGTCGCAGAGCTGGGATTGGAAGAGTGTCGGCCGGATCTGGCCTTATCTGAACATGAAATGGATGTTGGCAAGGTCCGCGTAACCGATGCGTCTGTTCCAGAATAGCGGTCTCTATCCGTCCTATTTGCCGAGGCTGAACCAGCTCGCGGCAAAGGCGTCAAGTTTCAACGCGCGCCGCGACGTGTTTCTGCACGATCGGTTTGGCGCCGCGCATTTTCTCAAGCCCGTGCTCGACGGCGCAGCTGAAGCCTTCTTCACGAATGGCGACGATGAAGTGCTGCAGCGCCGGTGGGCGCGTGAGCAGGGCATGAAGGAATCGCCGACGCTCGAGGCCATTCTGCTCGCGCAGATCGAGCATCATAGAACCGAGGTATTCTACAATCTCGATCCGGTGCGCTATCCGAGTGCGTTTGTCGCCAAGCTTCCCGGCTGCGTGAAGAAGACGCTGTGCTGGCGCGCCGCGCCTTCCGGAAATGCTGATCTCACCGCCTATGGCGCGGTGCTTGGAAACTTCCCCTCGATCCTCGGGGCGTGGCGCAGCAAGGGGTGCCGGGCGGAGCTCTTCTTTCCCGCGATCGACCCCGTCATGGAGCAGTACGGCCACGGCGAACGGCCGATCGACGTGGCGTTTGTCGGTGGATATTCGCGGCATCATAGCGCGCGGGGCAGAACCCTCGAACAGGTTGCGGCCCTCGCTGGTGACCGCAACGTCGTGTTCTGCCTCGATGCGTCGCGGCTGACGCGGCTTGCCGAAAGCGCGGTCGGCCGCTTGCTGCCGTTGCACAAGCACCGGCGGCCCGACGCCATCGCGCGCATCGCAAGGCTGCCGCTGTTCGGCCGGGACCTCTACGAGCTGTTCGGATCAGCGAAGATCGTGCTCAACGGCGCAATCGACATGGCCGGCAAGGATCGCGGCAATATGCGCTGCTTCGAGGCGATGGGGTGCGGGGCGCTGCTCGTGTCGGATGCGGGCAACTATCCGAAGGGAATGGATCCAGGGCAGACGATTGTGACCTACGAGGCGGGCAATGACTGCCTCGCCCAGATCGAGAATAGCCTGCGGAACTGGGATGACATGAAGGCCAAAGCCGAGCGGGGGCGGCGAGCGGTGGGAGATTTGTATAGCAAAGAGCGCCAGTGGGTTCTATTTGAAAACCTTTTGGAGCGCATCTAGGAGCAGGCATGCACGTTGACGGTCTCGTTTTCAAAATCAAGGAGATGGCTGACGCGCTTGCATTGCCTGTCTACTTTGCGAGAGGCGGTCGGCCCTGGTCGGTCGGCTATTTTACGCGCAAGAAGAACGCCATTCAGACTGCAATCGACACGGCCGCCGTCCGATCGGGGCGCCCGCTGCCCGAGACATTTGGCATCGGCATCGATGAACGAGTCGTCGAATATCCATGGCTGTTCGACCGGTTGCGCCGCGATGGTGTCCCACTGGGACGAATGCTTGATGCGGGATCGACGCTGAATCACGAATACATTCTCGGCCGCGATCCGTTGCGCAAGGCGGATCTCACGATCATGACGCTGGCACCGGAGAAGCGGTGCTACTGGTATCAGGGCTACTCCTACGTCTTCGGAGATTTTCGCAAGACGAGGTTCGAGGATAGTGCCTTCGACACCATTATCAGCATATCCACGCTGGAGCATGTCGGGCTGGACAACACCATGCTCTACACTGATGATCCGGCCAAATCCGAAACCAACAAGCATGGCTTTGCCGATGCGATGCGTGAGTTTCGACGGATCATGGCTCCCGGCGGACGCTGCCTGATCACGGTGCCATACGGGCGATATGAGAATTTCGAGTGGTTTCAGGTCTTCGACCGGGCGATGATCCAGGCCTTGATCGACGCCTTTGCGCCTTCGTCCCACGAGCTCGAATTCTTCGGCTATGACAAGAGGGGCTGGCGTCGGGCAACGGAGGCCGATGTTGCGAATGCGACTGCATTTGACCCGCATAGCGGACGCGGTCGGCTCGACGACAGGGCGGGCTGTGCGCGTGCCATTGCCTGCATCGAGTTGATCAGATGAATCTCGATTACTGGCTGCAGCGGATACTGGGGCGCGCGACCTGTCGCCTTGGGTCGCATGCCAGGCTGATGCCTACTGCACGCATCCGCAATATTCGCGGTGACAGCGACTGCATCGTCATCGGTTCGAACAGCATTATCCGGGGCGAGCTCTTGACGTTCGCCCATGGCGGGCTGATTGAAATCGGATCATGGTGCTATGTCGGGGAGAATTCGCGGATATGGTCCGCTGGATCGATCCGTATTGGAGACCGGGTGCTGATCGCGCACGACGTCAACGTCTTCGACAATCTGACCCATCCCGTGGACCATGTGGCGCGGCACCGGCAGATTCAGGAGATGTTTACTAGGGGCCATCCGCGTCAACTGGATCTCGATGAGCGCCCTGTCGTGATCGACGATGATGCCTGGATCGGGGCAGGCGTATTCCTGATGCGGGGTGTTCGGATCGGTGCCCGCGCGATTGTGGCGGCCGGTTCGGTCGTCACCGCAGACGTTGCCGAGGACACGGTCGTCGCCGGCAACCCGGCGCGTGTTGTAAGATCAGTCCTTGAAACTTAGTTTGGCTGGGTCAAACGCATGATCGTCTGGATTACAGGCGCAAACGGGTTCATCGGCCGCCATCTCGTGCACGAGTTGGCGGGGGCGGGCCATACGGTGCATGGCATCGGACACGGAGCGCTTGACGCAACGGAAGCCCGGCGGCTCGGTTTGCGAAGCTGGATCAACGGTGAAATCGATGCGGCTAATCTCGATGCGCTGGCGGCGGCGCACGGGCTGCCGACGCATCTCGTTCATCTCGCCGGCGGATCGTCGGTAGGCATCTCGATCGAGCGGCCGTTCGAGGATTTCTCGCGCACCGTCGCGAGCACCGCGCGGCTGCTGGAATGGCTGCGCGGATCCGCGCGGGACTGCGCCGTGATCGCGGCGTCGAGTGCGGCCGTCTACGGGGCCGATCATTTCGGCCCGATCGCTGAAAGCGCCATCGCAACTCCGGTGTCGCCCTATGGGCAGCACAAGTTCATGATGGAGCAATTGTGCCGGAGCTACGCGCAGTCATTCGGTATCCACTGCACGATCGTGCGGCTGTTCTCTGTCTATGGACCCAATTTGCGTAAACAGCTGCTCTGGGACATCTGCTCGCGGCTGCAGGCCAAGGAGCAGGCGCTCACGCTTGGCGGGACCGGCAACGAGATTCGTGACTGGACCGACGTTCGCGATGTCGCGAGGCTGCTTGTCGGTGTGGCGGAACCGCCGCCGCAGGAGACCTTCCGGGTCATCAATGGCGGTTCGGGCCGCGGGACAAGCGTTGCCGACATCGCAGCCGGCCTCGTCCGCCAGTGGGGCAGCAGCACCGTCGTGCGACACTCCGGCCTAAGCCGGCCCGGTGATCCCGTCAGCCTGTTGGCCGACGATGCCGTGCTGCGCCAGATCGGGTTCGATTGGCGCATTCCGCTCGATCAGGGCCTTGCCGATTACGTGGCCTGGTTCAAGGGGCAGGCTTCGTGACGCCCCGCCCATTGCGGTTCGCGTTCGGCCACATTTCGCGACGGCTATGGGCCGGCGGCTACAATTATCAGCGCAATCTGTTTGCGGCGCTTGCTAGGTTTCTGCCCGGCGAATTTGTTCCGATCGTCTTTGCCGGGAACAGGGCCGAGGAGAATGAGCTCGCGGAGCTTGCCGCAATACCGGGTGTCGAGGTCCTTCGATCGGAAGCATTCGATGGACAGCCAGGGTTGGCCGAGGCACTCGGGCTCGGTCTGGATCGCGGAGCCGCGGCGGCGTTTCGAGACGCCGGGATTGATGTCGTCGTCGAATCGGCGCGCTTCTTTGGCTGGCGGCTCGCGCATCCGGCAGTGGCGTGGATTCCGGATCTGCAGCACCGCTCGCTGCCGCAACTGTTTCCAACGACGGCGCGCTGGCGCCGCGAGCTTGGCTTTCGCATGCAAATCGCCACGGGCCGAACCATCATGCTGAGCAGCGAGAGCGCGCTGCGTGATTTCAAGGCCTACTATCCAGGCGCAAAAAACAAGGTCTGCGTCGTTCGCTTCGCGACCCAGCCACCGGCCGCGTTCCTGAACACCGACCCGTCGGACGTAATCGCGGAATATAATCTGCCGGCGAACTATTTCTACCTGCCCAATCAGTTCTATCGCCACAAGAACCACCAGCTCGTCGTCGACGCCTTGACGATCCTGAAGGGGCGGGCGATCGACGTGGTGATCTGTGCATCCGGCAGCAAGGAAGACCGGCGCGAGCCGGGCTACTATGATCTCGTCAACTCCGAGATCCAAAAGCGCGGCCTTGAAGCGCAGTTCCGCCACCTTGGCGTTATCCCGCTGCCGCATGTCTACGCGCTGCTGCGCGCTTCAACAGCCCTGATCAACCCATCGCGCTTCGAGGGCTGGAGCACGACCGTCGAAGAGGCGAAGTCGTTTGGCGTTCCAGTGATCCTGTCGGATATCGACGTGCACCGCGAGCAGACCTCAGGTGCCGCCCGCTATTTCGGCGTCGATGACCCGGTCGCGCTGGCGGATCATCTGATGCAGATTTCGGAGATGAATAGCCCTCCGACGGTACGAAACATTGTCCCGCATCAGGACGACAATGTCCGTGCGTTCGCGCGAAGCTTTTCGGACGCTATCCGCCAAACCGCCGTGAGTTGAAGGCCAGCCCCCTGGGGGCGGCAAGACGTGACCCCACGCTACCTCATAAGCGACCACCATGATCGCCGAGCCGGCCATCGACGCTGCCGAGC
Source organism: Bradyrhizobium sp. USDA 3315 (assembly GCF_054056795.1). NCBI lineage: Bacteria > Pseudomonadati > Pseudomonadota > Alphaproteobacteria > Hyphomicrobiales > Nitrobacteraceae > Bradyrhizobium > Bradyrhizobium sp. USDA 3315. Next base: position 5,519,864 of record NZ_JBSRYP010000001.1, read on the forward strand.
TTCGCAATTCAGGAAGATAGCTTGCCCTTCATCGATTGATATTTGAGTTGCGCTCGGCAGCAATCCTTGCTGCCTACTAGCCCTCCACGATTTTCCAGCCGCGCCGGCAGAGTCACCAAGCGCTCCGTCACCTGGTCAGCCAATGTGGTTCTTGGGTTTCAGATTGCACCAGTGTTTCTGAAGGTTTCTGGCGGGCCAAATCTGCACGGTGAATAGCTCAATTGAGCTATTCACGCTCTCACCGTTTGAAAATAATGTGTTCAAGCACAAGATGCGTCTTGCGTCTCATGCGGGTGCAGTACGGAGCTTAAGAGCGCCCTCAACAAAGAGCGTCGCCGCCGATGAACTGGCTGAGGACCCTGCCGAGGCTCAGAAGGCCGACCCTGCTGCGGACCGTCGTCGCAATCTTGCTGGTGGCCGTCTCTGCTTCGCAGCTTCTGCCTAGGCAATCGCGAGGCAGGCAAGTTGGTGTACCCGGATACGACTATGTGAGCGGGCGCACACTTAGCGAGATTCCGGACGCCGAACTCATCCGAGGTCCTTCTGAGACCGACGATGTCGCCTACGCGAACCGGATCGCGCTCGCGGTGCACTACACCAGCTACAACTGCGAACCGGGCGACTTCTCGTTGACACCGATTGAGCGTGTTCTTTCTGCAACTCTTGCTCAGTTAGCACTAATCGACGCGAGCCTAATTTGGAGCGAGGGCCTTCTTCAGAAACGTACGCTGATATGCGGCTTCTGTGGCCAGCGCGCAGTGATCACTTCCGAGATTCTTCGCAAAAATGGAATTCAAGCGTGGGCGTTCGGTGTCGGTGGCCATGTGCTCGTAAAGTTTGCTGCCGGTGGGCACGACTACCTGGTTGATCCAGACTATGGGATTTCGGCTTACAGGTACGACGTGCGGCGCGGCGTCTTGCGAGCGGAGATTGCCGCGAAGTACACAAAAGCAGGTTGGGCGAACGCCAACGAGATCTACCGCTACGTATCGAGTCGATCCGACAATGAGGACTATTTGAATCCCGAGTACGTTTTGCACATTGAGAACATGCAGGACGTCGTTTTCCACTATGCCAATGCAATCGCAATAGGATTGATCTTGCTGGCTCCGTGCGCTGCTTTTGGTGTCCGGGCAAAGATCGCTCGATCCGCTTCTTGGTCACCTCGTGTTCTGACCGCTCGTGAATATCTGCTTCCAGATGCAAAACGCGCAAGTTGGAGGGGCGAGAGGTTCAGTGATCGAACCTCGATGGGAATAGCCGGCTCAACAAACTTGGACGATGAGGAATTCGGAGCGAAACGAAGGGGTCCTTCGCGTCTGGATCAATGACTCGGTAGGCTCGCCCGTTTGTATTCGGGTCGCTGTTGTCGCTCGTCGAGAAAATCAAGGACGATTGCCAATGAGAGTATCGTCCGTTTCCTTTCTCGGCGATATCGACGTGCGTCGTATGAGCTGGTCCGAGAGCGTGACGGTCTTCTGTCACTTCAAGCCGAGACCGACTGGGTGCCTCATTGCTGTCCGAGACGGCGCCTGGGATAAGTGTCAGATATTGCCAAGCGTTGCCGCCAAAATGTTTGAATGGCGGGCGGATGAGGCCCGGGTCCGGCTCACGCCAAGGCGGAAGCGTATCGAGGTAGAGCCCGAGCGGAATGTATAAGATCGCTCCAAAAATGGTCGCGAGAACGAGCCTCCGCTGAAATCGCTTCGACATGTCGTGTCCAGTTTGCAGATCAGGATGCGGCGTAGATCAGGGCAAAATGCAGTGTTGGCTCGCACCAAATGCGATCGCTAACCAACATCGACCGCTTGATGGTCATGCGAGGTGCTCTTCAAGCTTCCTCTCGACGGCGACACACCCACTCTGCGATGCAAAGACTGAGCGCGGCGTCAGATACCATAGCAGAAAAAGTACGGCGGCGCCGTGAGAGAGGAGGGTTGTCGTGAATGGCACGTTCAAGAGGATCTGAGGAAGGATCGCACCAGATACAAGGATGAAGCGAGGAGGAAGGCCCGAGGAAAATCGATTGACGAGAGCGATTACAAGTCCGCATGCCAAAACCGGGATCGGCGCCAGGAGAACGCCGACCGAAGCGATCCCTTCGGTCGCGAAAAGGGAGGCATTGAAATTACCGAGCCGGTAGGCCTGCTGCATCACTTCTCCCAACTGAACCGTATAGGGACAAGAGACGAGGGTTTTGACAAATGTAATCTGGCAGAAGGATGTGAGAGGGTGGTTGAAGAAGAAGTCGTTGTAGATATCCATCGCATTTGAAGGCGTAGCAATCATTCGAAGATTGACGATATCGAGATAGCGCGTGTCGCTGATGCCGAGGATGGCGTACAAGACGACGCCGATAATCAGCGGTACGAATAGCGAGAGCACAACTGCAATTCGGCAATCGAGCAGGCGCGTCAGTACAGCCATGGCCAGAAGCCACATTGGTGTGAAGAACGCGATCTTGTTGAGCGTGATTGGGTAGACAAGCAGCAATAGGACAAGCGTCAGTCCAGCTCGCCAGTAATTCCGCCGCTCCACAAAGCAAGCAAAGGTGAAGGGCAACAGGGCGTTCGAAACGACGCCAATGCAGTAGACGAGCGGGGAGGGCATGTTGATCTTGTCGCGGAAGTCGTACATCTGCCCGAGCGAGACCATTTTGAAGCTATAGCTTGCGGCTATCAGGATCGCGGCCACGCCGACTGCCAAGATAATTGTCAATGCGCGGTAGAAGGTTGTTTCGCTAATCGTGAACACTCGTCGGATCGGAGATGTCACGAGGAGTGATGGCGCCATGAATGCTATCATGGACGCGACGGCAGAGGCTCCGCTGAGCCAGTGATTGTACTCGAAGCGGGAGAAACAATTTAGCCAGAGGTATCCAAGGATCATGGTGTAAAAATAAAAGCTGAGAAAATAACCAAAGCTGAATGGAACGAGGAGGAAAAGGTAGGAGAGAGCAGCAAACGCGGCGATCGTTGCGATCGCCCCGTTGAGCAGTTCGGCATCATAAAAAATATGGAAGTTGCCGTAGCTGCGGCTGAGATAGCCGAGCGAGATGCAGCAGGCGACGATATGGAAGCTGATCAATACGCCCAAGCTCACGCGCGTTGAAATCTTGCCCGCTACCGCGATCTCGTTCGTATTCATGCTGCCAGTCCCGTTGCAGGTCATACGCGGCCGGTGAGTGTGGCTGGCGGCCTGCGGATTCGAAGATTCGAGAACTTAACCTGCTTGGTGCCAAGAGTAAGCCTCTGTTATCTCAACGAAGCAACAATTGCCAACAATTGCCGTGATGACGTTCGTCATCTTTCGCAGATGCGGAGCCTTGCGAACGTGGCGCAGCGTATCTTGAGTTCGGCCGGCGCCGCTGCGCGGCTGGGCCGGATCAACGAACCGCGCCGCAATTCCGCGGCGACGCCGTGCTTGCTTCGTTCGCTTGGGCTCTCCCGGTCATCACAGGTATGGCTGGTCCCGGGACCGAAGGCATCCAAGATTTCGAGTGAGCCGAGTTGCTTCCATGGGCGGAAATCTCTGGTCGTGCTTGACGATTGCGTTGTCCTGTAAACACCAGGAAGCAGGTTGACAAGTCGCCATTTGTCGAACGAGCAGCAAAGCAATTCAGCCAGCCTCCGCTTGCGCGGGCGTTTCTGTGGGCGAGTCCCATGGAGGAGTTCATGAGATTTCCTTGGCAACTGCCGCATTCACAGGCCGGCCGCCGGCGCAGGAGCCCGGAGAATAGTGGTGATATCAAGCACGGCACGACACGTTGGCCGCAGCCTGTGAGGGACATCGCTTTGACGCCGGCTGTGTCAGTTCGCTTGTTCAGTGGGCCGGGATCGGCGAGGTCGCGGTTATCGATCGGTTCGGGCGTTCGAAGCAGTCAGTGGTGTCTCACTGCGCGCCAATATGTCACCGTAGAGCTGAGTGATCGTGTAGCCGATGATCCTTGCAGAGAATCGCTCCGACACGCGTCGTCTCGCCGCAGCACCGAACCTCGCCCGCAACTCAGGCGCTTCAGCAAGTCGCAGAATTGCGCTTGCCAGGGCTATTGGGTCCTCGAGTGGTACCAAGAGGCCGGTTTGATCAGCAAGCACAATCTCGCGGCAGCCAGGCGTGTCCGTCGCAATCAGGGGCCTGCCGCAGGCGGCTGCTTCCATCAACGCTCCCGGAAGCCCTTCACGATACGAAGGCAATGCCGCGATGTGTGAAGCGCGCCACAGCGAGGCGATGTTGTCGATGTGCCCGAGCCACGTGATGCCCGGTCGTGCGATCCAGGCTTCGATCTCTTCGTGTGACACGGACGATGGATTCGCCGGGTCAGGATTTCCTGCGATGATAAGGTTGATATCGTGTCCTTGATCGCGCAGTAGACCGTGGGCGCGAACCAGAGTGCGGATGCCTTTGTCGACCAGCAGCCGCCCCGCGAATCCGATCGTGATCGGGCCTGCCGGCTCAGGTAGCGGCTGCAATGATTCATCATCAACGCCAGATCCCGGAATCAACGTCATGCGGTCGGGCTTGGCACCGAGCGCCATCAGCGCCTCGCGGTCGTCGGGATTTTGCACGATTGTGTAGCTGCGATTTCGATTGAGCAGCCAAGGCAGCAGTCGGGTCAGGACGCGCTTCAGCAGACGTGACTGCGAACTCGATGACGTGAAGATATAGCCGAGCCCGGTGATCGCATTGACGACGGGGAATCTCCGGTCGAGCGCAGCCAGCGAACCAAAGACGCAGCATTGCACCCCGGAATGGTGCACGATGCTTGGCTTGATCGCGCGCTCCACCTCCCGGATAGCTTTCAGCGCCGCAGCAGCCGTGAGCATCGCCCGTTGACCACGTTGGAAGGGGATCTGGTGAAGTACAAAGTCCTCCGCCCTGATGGAGGCGGCGCCGCTGCTCACATTGGTCGCCACATGAACCTCAAGGCCGGCGTCACGCGCTGCCCGCGCCATTGGCAGGCGATTGAGCAAGAACGCCCAGTCCTCGTTAGCGATGTAGAGGATGCGACCCTTCAGCTTGATTTCTAGGGGATTCATTGATCAGTCGAAGCAGGATTGTCGGAAGCCCGGATGTCATGGGTAATCGGGAGCATGAAAAATCTGTGTCGTCTCGAAGGGAGCGGCAGGACCGCAAGTAGGCCATCAGCATCGTCGCCAACGTCACGAAGGGCCGCAGTCATACCACGGGATGACGCACGTCCACCAGCAGTGCGGCGGCCTGCCGCATGGTTCGGGTGCGACATCATCAGATTTGGTGGGTACGAAGTTCGAGCGATGCGCTGCTCGTGCCGCCTGGGTCTATCACAGCGCCGGCTGCTGCTGCGCGGACGATTCGACGCGGTTGCTTTTGACTTGCGCCAGCTCTAACCGCCCAGTACAGGCGCTTATCGGATGTGGTGACCGCTCATTCCGAGGCGTCGTTGTTCGTCGACATTGCGGTCAGCGCACTCTGGAATGTTATTCATCGAACGCAACTACTGGGGGCAGGGGTGTGGTCAGTCCATTTGGCGGCGTTCGAACGCGGCCGGTGGCAGCGCCGAGCGAATACTATCGGTACGCCGTAGTGAGTGGACATTTGCGTCCAGGCTAAGAAAAGGCGCCCGTCCGAACATGCCAATTTGCTGGCTCAATTAGCTAGCCATAAAATTCTTCAACAAATTCAATTGATTGAATTGTTCACATCGTGAACGTTCGACTTGACGTTCACGGCATGAACGGACTATCTGTCGCCGACGGAGGGGGAGTCTCAATGGACCACACGTTGCCGGATTCTAGCGGGGAGGATGAACGGATCGTCCTTAATTTGCTGAATTCCGTCGATGATGGCGCGCAATCGCAGCGCCGCATCGCGGAGGAGCTTGGTATCGCGCTTGGCCTCGTTAACGCCTACCTCAAGCGATGCATCAAGAAGGGCCTTGTCAAAGTCAGCCAGGCGCCGGCGCGTCGCTACGCCTATTACCTGACGCCAAAGGGCTTCGCTGAGAAATCGCGCCTGACCGTGGAATATCTGTCGTCCTCTTTCTCGTTTTTTCGTCAGGCCAAGGCCGATTGTGCGCAGGTCCTTCAATTGGCGAAGGCGCAGCATTTCCAGAATCTGGTGCTCTGTGGAAGGTCGGACTTGGCCGAGATTGCCATGCTGTCGGCTGTCGATTGCGGTGTCTCGATCGTCGCCATTGTTGATGAAAATGCAGGCGACACGCGTTTCGTCGGGGTCCAGGTCGTTGCTGGCTACGATCGTGTTGCCATTCCATTTGATGCTGTGATGATCACCGATGTAGCCAATCCCAGTCGGGCTTTCGATGAAGCGGTACGCCTCTACGGACCAGGCCGTGTACTGGCTCCAAGCTTGCTGGGCTTGAATCACCAGGAGCATCAGGATGCAGCGCAATGATTGCGTCAAATACACGTTCCTTGCTGCTCTGCTTTTTTCAGTGATCTGAACAGTGTCTACGGCCAGGGGGAGAGGGGCGCAGTAATGTGCGGCATTGCGGGTTTCATGCGACTTCGGCCAGGCGGCCGCGGGCCTCTATCGCAGCGGGTCCTCGACGAAATGACCGATAGCCTCGCATATCGTGGGCCGGATTCGCGCGGCACTTGGCTCGACAGCGAACGAGGTGTGGGCTTCGGTCACCGACGTCTGGCGATCCGTGATTTGACCCCCACGGGCGCTCAACCGATGACGTCGGGATGTGGGCGGTTCGTCATCGTCTACAATGGTGAGGTTTACTCGCATAACGAGATTGCGGCCGATCTTGAGCGGACCAATCGTCGGCTCAAAGGTCACTCGGATACTGAAGTTATCCTCGAGGCCTGCGCGGAATGGGGCATCGAAAACGTGGTGCCGCGCCTGATCGGCATGTTCGCCATCGCGCTCTATGACAAGCAGACTGGCGATCTGACTCTTGTGCGCGACCGCCTTGGAATCAAGCCGCTTTACTGGAGCGTAATTGACGGGGTGCTGACCTTCGGCTCGGAATTGAAAGCGCTGCGCGCTGTTCCGGGCTGGGCGCCAGCCCTGGATCGCAACGCGATGGCTTCGTTCATGCGCCACAACTATATCCCGGCGCCTTTTACGATCTATAAGGATACCTACAAGCTTGAACCGGGCACCATGCTCAAGACCAAGCTTGGCGGCGAAGTTTCGACTGAGTGTTTCTGGAATCTCAGAGGCCTCGTTGAGACGTCGGTAGGCGGCAAATCGAAAATCGACGAGGGCGAGGCGATCAATCGCCTTGATGCTCTGCTGTCCGATGCGGTGAGGCGCCGGCTGGTTGCCGACGTGCCGATTGGTTCGCTGTTGTCGGGAGGGATCGACTCCTCGCTCGTGACTGCGCTGATGGCAGAGACCGCAGATCGAAAGATCAATACATTCTCGATCGGTTTTGCGGAGAAGGGATTTGACGAGGCGCCCTTTGCGCGCGAGGTCGCGCGCCACCTCGGAACTGACCACACCGAATTGTATGCTGATGCCTCGCATGCCTTGGATATGGTTGAGCATCTCCCGAAATGGTACGACGAACCGTTCGCCGACTCCTCTCAACTGCCGACCGCCTTGGTGTGCGAACTGACGCGTCAGCATGTTAAGGTCGTGCTTTCGGGAGATGGTGGCGATGAATTGTTCGCGGGCTACTCCCGCTATGCCTACGCGCTGGATATGCGAAAGGTCGCCAGCCCCGCCCCAGGGGCTTTGCGCAATGTGCTGGCTCGAGGTCTCCGTGCTGTTCCGAGGCGTGCCTTGGATCAGATCGGCGAGGTGCTGCCGGGCCGCTGGCGGATAAACGGTCTTGGTTCGAAGGTTGAACGGTACGCCCCGGCCATTCTCGAGGGTGATCCCGACACGCTCTATCGCGGGATGCTGAGCCATTGGCACACACCGGACGATCTGGTGATCGGAGCTTCCGAGACCAAGGGGGTGCTTTGGGATACGCATCTCCCGACCGGCGTTCCGAATTTTCTCGACCGGATGATGCTTATCGACACTCTCACCTATCTGCCTGACGACATTCTGACGAAGGTCGATCGCGCCAGCATGGTCGTCGGCCTCGAAGCGCGGGTTCCGCTACTGGATCACCGGGTCGTGGAATTCTCCTGGACCCTTCCAAGGCATATGAAGTATCGCGATGGCGTTGCCAAATGGGCGTTGCGCGAGGTGCTCTATCGCCGTGTCCCGCGTGCACTGCTTGACCGTCCAAAGATGGGATTTGGCGTGCCGCTGGCGGAGTGGCTGAGGGGACCGCTGAGGGACTGGGCGGAAGAATTGTTGGCTGAGAAAAGATTGAAGGACCAGGAATTGTTCACTCCCGCACCGATCCGAGAGCGATGGCAAGCGCATCTGGCTGGCGCGAACTGGGCCTATCCGCTGTGGAATGTCTTGATGGCGCAAGCGTGGCTGTCGGCTAATCCGGAGGTCTCGCTGTGATCGCGGCGCAGTCACTTCTTGGCTCGGTGTACGGACACCGCGAGCTCGTTGCTGAGCTCGTGAAGCGTGAGTTGCGTGATCGTCACACCGGACAGCTGCTGGGCGCGCTGTGGGCTTATGGCCATCCGCTGCTGCTCATGCTGATGTACTCGCTCCTGTTTGCCTACGTATTCCCGACCCGCGTCGGTAGCAGCGGCGGCCATCCCGATTTTGCCGTCAATGTCTTGATCGGAATAGTCTCGTGGCTGGCGTTTCAGGATTTGCTGGCGCGCTCCACCACGATATTGACCGCTCATGCAAGCCTCGTGAAGCAGATCATTTTTCCGGTCGTGGTATTGCCGATCAAGACTGCGATCGCTTCGGCGCTTCCATACTCAATCGCGCTTCTGTTCACGATCGGCTACGCTGCGGTCAGCGGAACCCTGACCTTCATGGTTCTGACCGTCCCGTTCCTGATTGCGATCCAACTCATTGCGATGACCGGCGTTGCTCTCATGCTATCGGCCCTCGGCATCTTCTTTCGCGATTTGCGCGACATCGTGACGATCTTCTGTGCGGTCAACCTGTTCGCTCAGCCCATCTTGTTCAACCCGTATGTGACGCCGAGCTGGATGAATTGGGTTTTTCATTTCAATCCGTTCAGCTACCAGGTTTGGTGCTGGCAGGACGCGCTCTATTTCGGAGCCTTTCAACATCCGGCGGCTTGGATTGTTTTTCCCCTTGGGGCGGTCTCCTGCCTGGCAATCGGCTACGCGGTATTCTCTCGCCTGCAGCACGGCTTTGGTGACGCGCTATGACCGGATCCGAAATCGCCATCCGTGCGCGCGGGCTGCGAAAGGCGTACCGCGTCTATGAGCATGCAATCGATCCGCTGGTGGAAGTTATTCGCCGCGTTCCGCGCCACACCGAGCGCGTGGCCCTTCAGGCCGTCGATCTCGATCTCAAGCGTGGAGAGATCGTCGGAATTCTTGGGCGCAATGGGGCCGGAAAATCGACGCTGCTCAAGATCATCGCCGGAACACTCGAGCGCTCGTCGGGTGATTTGGACGTCAACGGCCGGATCACCGCCATCCTCGAACTGGGAACCGGCTTTCACCCGGACTACACCGGCCGAGAGAACATTTTCATGGGTGGGCTGTGCCTCGGCATGCCCAAGGCGGAAATCGAACGCAAGCTCGATTCGATCATCGAATTTAGCGAGTTGCGGGACGTGATCGACCAGCCATTCAAGACCTATTCGACCGGGATGCAGGCGCGTCTCACGTTCGCCACGGCGATCAGCGTCGAGCCTGATATCCTGATCGTTGACGAAGCTCTATCGGTTGGCGACGCGCGGTTTCAAATGAAGTGCTTCGGCTGGATCCAGCGGCTGAAGCAGAAGAACGCGACGATCTTGCTCGTGTCCCATGATACCAACACGATTACGACTTTCTGCGATCGCGCCCTGATTCTGGAAGGCGGACGAGTCTTCGCGGAAGGCGAGGCCGGGCCGATATCGGTGGTCTATCACAATCTGCTGTTTGGCAAATCGGAAGCGAGCACGGCGACCGCGGCCGAAGAGGCGTCGTCGCCGGGGCTGGAGAACGCGATCAGTCAAAGAACCGTCGAGAATGCCGACGATTCCGAGCTGCCGGCGGAGGAGATCGCGCCGAAGGTTCGATATGGATCGGGTGAGGGGCGTTTGCTCGATTGGGGGGTGTTCGATGAGCACGGACGGCGCGCAACGCTCCTTCAGAGTGGAAGTAACTATCGCTTTTCGATGCGGTTTCGGTGCGATGCGGACATTTCGGCACTGTCCTGTGGTTTTGCAATCAAGGACCGCAGGGGAACTGTCGTATGGGGGGCAACCAACCTGACCAGCCATGGAGTGGCGTGGCAAGCCCGTGCCGGTGATGTTCTGACGATAGCGTGCGATTGCACGATGTGGTTGGCGGCGGGCGACTTCTTTCTAACGCTCGGCGCCGCGCATCTCCACGATGGTGCAAAAATCGATTTCGTCGAGGATGCCATTCAATTCCGGGTTGTTGGCACAAAAGGGGCTTTCACGACAGCCTTGGTCAATCTGGAGAGTGAAATCGTGATCTCCTCTGAACAAGAGGATGTCGCCCGGGTAAGCGGAGCTGTCGGAGGATGTTGAAGCGAATAATGGCGCCGTTGCTGGGACCGCGCGCGAAGACCGAGAGCGAGGCCCCGGTGCAACCCGCTCCGGCCCCGGTCTACAGTTCTGATGCTGCGCGGCTGGCGGCGGAGATCGAGAGCCTTGCGCCGGACAAGGCTGTTCAGCTTCTTACGCTCTTGAAGCGTGGGCTGGAGTTTCAATCCTCCGAATTCGAACGCTATCTTTCGGCGGAGGCGCTGACGACAGCCATCTATCCGAAGTTCAAATTCTCCGAATTTGCTCGGATATTCCTCGAGGATGAAGCATTCCTTGCCTACTACATGAGGTTCATGGATGTAGGGAACTGGCATTCGCTTGATCGCAAATATGCGATGAACGAGTTGCTGAAGCTCGTGCTTCATCTCGAAGGCGATGCCGCCGAATGCGGCGCGTACAGGGGCGCTACGGCCTACTTGCTGTGCCAGGCCTTCAGGAAGATACCGATGTCGATTCATCTCTTCGACAGTTTCGAGGGGTTGTCCGAGCCGGCTTCCGTCGATGGCACGTACTGGCGAAAGGGCTCTCTGACCGCGGCCGAAGATGAGTTGACGCAGAGCTTGCGAGAGTTCGACAACTATCGGATTTACAAGGGCTGGATTCCCACGCGATTTGCCGAAGCGGCCGACTGCAGGTTTCGCTTTGTGCACGTCGATGTCGATCTCTACCAGCCCACGCTCGACTCGCTTCAGTTCTTCTATCCTCGCATGGTTGCGGGTGGCATTATCCTGCTTGATGACCACGGGTTCAAATCATGTCCAGGTGCGAAACAAGCAGCTGACGAATTCTTCGAATCGAAGGCCGAGAATCTCGCGCTTTTGCCAACGGGGCAGGCCTTCACGATCAAGCAGTAGGATGGGGCTTAACTGCTTCGTACAATGGTGAGAAAGCTCTGACATGGCTGCGGAACGTTTGAAGTGGACCCCCGAACTGGTCAACCGGTTCTGGGACAATGTGGGGCAAACCCGGCTGACCGAACTCAGTTTCGCGAAGCTTGGCGGCCGTAGTGTCATTACGGCTATCGATCACATACTTCCAAAGCACGGACGCATTCTCGATTTCGGTGCCGGCGATGGCCACCTTCTTCGCTTCATGGCCCAGCGGGGCCTGACCGTGGCGGGATACGAGCCGTCGAAAGGACGCGCGGCAAATCTGCAGCGTGCGCTGGAGAATTTCGATGGATTCCTGGGCGTCGTGGGCGAGGACTCGACGGAGACCTTTGATGTCGTAATCATGTCCGAGGTCATCGAGCATGTTCTGGACGAGGTCATGGACGTCACGCTCGATCGTCTGGCGCGCTTTGTGCGGCCCGGGGGCGTGTTGGTCATCACGACGCCCAACAACGAAGATCTCGATTTGGACATGGCGTACTGCCCGGTCAGCAATTTGCTGTTCCATCGCTGGCAGCACGTTCGCTCACTCGATCAATCGTCACTGAAAGCGCTTCTCTCCCGGTTCGGCTTCGATGAGGTGGTGACGCATCAGGTGGGGTTCGACGACAACATCTTTGTCCCGAACGATGCCTTCTGGAGCGGAAAGCCGCTCGTTGATCCTCTGCCGGATTGGCTTGAGAACATGCGCCAGAACAAGCCAACTCAGGCTGGGGCGGGGAATCGACTTCTGTACATTGGGCAGAAGGGGCGAGCGACCGACTATCAGGAGCAATTAACGGCCTTTCAGGCCCTTGCTGCGCAGGCGATGTCGAGCGCGTCGGCAAAGGCGTCGCCGCATCGCAGTGGAATCCTGATGATCATTGGTTCGTTGGGCCCGGGTGGCGCCGAACGGCAAATGGTCGCCTTGGTCGAACAGATCGTATCGAGAGGGATTGATTCAGTTACTGTGGCGCTCGTCCATCCGCCGGCGACGGAACGGGAGAATTTCTTCAGAGCCAGGCTGCAGAAGGCGGGCGTCAAAATCATCGACGGCTTCTCTGCCGCCAAATCTCCGACCGGATCCGGGAAGACGGCGGATCCCGATCCATTTGAAGTGTTGTCGCCGGAGCTCGCTGACGTAAGGGCCTACTACGACGTTCTCTCGGATGTAAATCCCGAGACGGTGTATCTCTGGATGGACGAAGTGTGCATCAAAGGAGGCATTGCAGCGACCGTACTGCAGATCCCCCGAACATTGCTCTGCTTTCGCAATATGCCATCCTACAATTTCCCTTACTATCACGGGTACCATCGTGATTGTTATCGGTTCTTGGCAGAGCAACCGAACCTGCAGATGCTAAATAACAGCCATGCTGGTGCGCGCGCGTATGCCGCGTGGCTGGAGCTCCCAGAGGGAGCGATCAAGGTCGTGCACAACGGAATTGACCTCGACAATGATGCTGCACCCAAGGTCCTGAGAAAACAATATCGAGCCGCGTTGGGCATCGATGAGAAGATGCTGATTGTTGGCGGTGTCTTCAGGATGATGACGGAGAAACGTCCGTTCCTCTGGCTCGATGTCGCTGCGATGATACGTGAGAAGATGCCGAATGTGCGCTTCCTGCTGGTGGGCAATGGCGCGCGGTTCGATGATGTTCGCGCTCGCGCCGAGCAGCTTGGGTTGACCGGCGCATTGATATTTGCCGATCTGGAACTGCGCCCGGCCGCGGCAATCGCAGCAATGGACCTGTTCTTTCTGGCGTCTCGTATCGAGGGTCTTCCAAACGTCATTCTCGAAGCTCAGGCCCTTGGGGTTCCCGTCGCTACGACCTCCGCTGGAGGCGCTCCCGAGGCTGTGCTGGATGGCAAGACGGGGCAGATATTCAAGCCCGATGCGACAGCGCGGGTTATGGCTGATACTATCGTTGACTTGCTAGGCAACTTGCGCTGGAGAGAAAAAGCTGCGCAACTGGCCCCGCGACAGGTCAAGACTTCTTTTAATATTGAGCTCATGGCCGACGGGATGCTGGCCGCCCGCGATGAAATTGCGGTCGGTTCGGCAGTTGATAGCGAGGTTGCTGAGGCTGGTCCGTCGGCTGATCCTGTTGTGGAGAAGGCAGATCGACCGCAACGACCTTGGGCGCTGCGGTGGTTTGCAGCCAAGCTCCAGTCCTGGATCTATCGATCGTGAGCGGGCGACCGGGCCGAAGGTAGTGCCGAACCCATCGTGCGTATTTAGCAGGATCGAGCAAACCCATGACCGCAAGATTTGAACGGGGGCCGGCCAGGCCATTTGTCTAGGGGGCGAAGAACGTGGGCAAGGAGGAACAAGCGACATCGAAGGGCAATGCTGCATGGCGGCCGCCGGCGCGGACCGTTTCTTCCATGTTTGCAATAGGTCCAAAATTCGTGGCGAGGGCATTCGCCGTGGCGGTCCGTCGCAATCTGCCGCACCGCACGATTGCATTTATTCGGCGGTACCGGCCGCGTCGACCTCCAACCGTCACGTTCAAAGATGCGTATTTGTTCGCCTGGTCGAAGATGGCTCGCTGTCGTCCCTTGTTGGCGCGCGATCCGGCAGAACTCAGCATGGTGGAGCGGGTCGAGCGTGGAATTCTCAAGCTCGTCCTGGCGATGCCTGATGGACGACATCGTCGCGCGCTCAGGCAGTTCGGTATCCAGCTGGAGAGGCAAGGTGTCTCGGCCGCGAGGAGATCGATTGCGCAGCAGCACGGTGTGACGATGATGATCGGCACGCTTGGCCCAGGCGGTGCAGAGCGCCAATTGGTTGTCACGGCGCGGGGGCTTCGCGAAGGCCGGAAGCCAAGCATCCGCGTGGCATGCGTCAATCTATCCTCCCCAGTCAGCAGGTTTTTTCTGCCGGAGCTTGAGTCCAGGGATATTGCAGCCAGCGTCATCGGCACTGAGGTGGACAGCAACCTCGAACCGGCGCGGCGGGCCGTCGTCGATGCCTTGCCGCCGGAACTGCGGGACGACGTGGCCCTCTATGCCAAGACATTGGCGGCGCAGAACCCCGAGATTGCCCATCTGTGGCTCGACGAAGTCAACATCAAAGGGGGTATCGCGGCGGTGCTGACCGGCGTGCCAAAGATCATCATCTCGCAACGTAGTTTGCCGCCGATCAATTTCGTTTTTCATCAGCCATACATGCGTGAAAGCTACCGCTGGCTCGCGCGTCAGCCGGGTGTCAAGATGATCAACAACAGTGCGGCCGGCGCGAGGGCTTACGAGGCGTGGCTTGGATTGGCCAAGGACTCGATTGGCGTTGTCCGCAATGGTTATGCCTTTGATGAGTCCGAGTTGGCGGGGTACAAGGCGGATTGCGCCAAGCTCCGACAGCGCGTCGGGATTGAACCCGGCGCGCAGGTTGTGGGGACCGTGATGCGCTTCACCGAGGAAAAGTGCCCCATGCTGTGGCTGGAGATCGCAGCGCTCATCCGCCGGGAACTGCCTGATGTGCGTTTTCTGATCGTTGGAGATGGACCTTTGCGCGCGGTCATGGAGGCTCGCGCGGCTGCTGACGATTTGGCAGGAGCCGTGTTTTTCGCGGGCCATCTGAAGGAGTCGATGGCCGCTATTGCCAGCATGGACCTGATGCTTCTGACCTCCCGTGCGGAGGGGCTTCCGAACGTTTTGGTCGAAGCGCAGTTCCTGGGGGTGCCCGCCGTGACGACGCCCGCCGGCGGCGCGCCAGAGGCTGTCAATCACGGCAAGTCAGGGTGGGTTCTCCAAGGCTGGGACGCGGCATCGAGTGCTTGCCAAATCGTGCGCCTTTTGCGAGACGGCCACTGGCGAGAAGCCGCGGCGAAAGATGGTCCTGAGTTCGCGTTCAAGCGCTTCGGGGTTCAGCGTGCGATCGATGAAACGCTCGCGGTGTATGGTTAAACGGATTCCAGAGGACAATTTGATGGACCAGGTAGAAGAGAAGCGCTTCGAGTTCGGAAAGAATTGGCATGACTTCATTCAGAAGAATTTCGACGCGGAGAAGGTTCAGACTTCGAAGCGTCATATCCTTCAGTTCATGGGGCGTTCCGATCTCAATGGCCTGACGGTTATCGATATTGGCTGTGGCAGCGGGCTGCATTCGATTGCCATGCTGGATGCAGGCGCCGCCCGGGTGGACGGCTTCGACTATGATCCGGATTCGGTCCGGGCCAGCAAATTTGTCCAGTCGCAAGCTGGCAACCCTGCCAATTGGACCGCGGAGCAGGGGTCGGTTCTCGACGATGCCTACGTCGCCAAATTGCCGCTCTACGATCTGGTCTATTCGTGGGGTGTGCTGCATCACACGGGCGAGGTCTGGCATGCGATTCAAAATGCAGCCAGCCGAGTGAAGCCGGGAGGACTGTTCTACATCGCACTCTACTCGGCCGACGTGCAGAAAGACCCGACTCCGGAGTTCTGGCTTGATGTGAAGCGCCGATACGTTGCTTCCGGTTGGCTGCGGCGCAGGCTCATGGACGGTTGGTACGTCTGGCGTTTCGAGATGTACCGAGATCCGCGCAATTTGCCCGCGTTCCTGCGGCGGGTGCGGGAATACAAGAAAATGCGCGGCATGAACAAGTTTACCGACATCCGCGATTGGCTCGGCGGCTGGCCCATGGAGTTCGTCTACGACAAGGACGCCATCGATTTTGTCGAGAAGATGGGCTTCAAGCTCGAGAAGATCGCAACCGGCGAAGCAAATTCCGAATTCCTGTTTGTTCGGAATGCGTAGAGGAACGATGCTACGTGCTCTGCCGCATGGGATCGCGACAAGGCGTTCGCGGTCGCGGCGAGGATGTCATTGATTTTCAGACAATGAGCCCACTCCCGATCATATACGTGATCGGCTCCCTCGATGTCGGGGGAGCCGAGCGGCATCTGGCACAGATCATCCCGAGACTTGATCGCGGCCGATGGAAGCCGGTCGTTTGTTGCATGACCGAAAGAGGCAAGCTCGCAGACGGTCTGGAGGCGGCCGGCTTCGAGGTGATAGCCCGTCCGGTCGCGCGGCGTTCCGGCGGCGCGTCTCGGATACGAAGCTTCGTGCGTCTCGCTGAGACGGTACTCTGGCTTTGCCGGGTCATGCGCCGATTTCGTCCGGCAATCGCTCATTTCTTTTTGCCTGGGGCATACATCCTGGGGGCTCCGGCGTCGATTCTGGCTCGCGTTCCCGTTCGGATCATGAGCCGACGAAGCCTCAATTACTATCAGCGCAACATTCGCTTTAGTCCTGCGATCGAAGGCTGGCTGCATCCCCATATGACGGCCATTCTCGGCAATTCAAACAGCGTGGTGCGCCAACTGCATGATGACGAAAACGTCCAGGCAGATCGGCTCGGCCTGATCTACAACGGCATCGATTTCGCAAAGTATCAAAAGTCTTCGATGGTGCGGCAGGGCGTGCGTGCCTCCCTCGAAATCGATCAAGACGCGCTTGTTTTCATTATGGTGGCAAACCTCATCCCTTACAAAGGACATCAGGATTTGCTCGTGGCCTTTTCGATGGCTTGCCCTCATTTGCCCGCCGGCTGGAGGCTCTTAGTGGTGGGGCGCGACGACGGAATCGGCGGGGCGCTGCGTGAGCAAGCGACGAATCTCAAAATAGCCGACAACGTGCTCTTTCTCGATTCAAGAAGCGACGTGCCTGATCTCCTGTGTGGCGCGGACATCGGTGTTCTGTCCTCGCACGAGGAGGGGTTCTCGAACGCGGTGCTCGAGAGCATGGCGGCCGGACTTCCGGTGATCGCAACCGACGTGGGAGGAAATCCCGAGGCGAATATCAACGGAGAAACCGGGTTCATCGTGCCGCCGCGTGATCCCAAAGCGATGAGCAAGGCAATACTTCTTCTCTCCGCGGACGGGGCATTGCGCGCCAGAATGGGCATGAAGGCGGCAGACCGGGCTGAAAAGACCTTCAGCCTGGATGCTTGTGTGTCGCGCTATGAGGATCTTTATCGCGGCTTGCTGGAGGGCAAGATTCCGAATGATATCCCGAGCATCCGGCTTTCGAAGTAATCTATCCCCACCGTTCACGCCAGGCTTCGAACATCAAGACGTCCCAGAGCGCGTATTGCCAGTTGCGCTTGCGCGACAGATGCTCGGTCCAGTGCCGGCGAATGAGCGCGACGTCGAAGAAATCCGTCTCCCGCAACCGCTTCTCGGAAAGCAGATTTTCCGCCCACTGCCGCAACGGCCCGCGCAGCCATTCGTCGAGTGGAACAGAAAAGCCCATCTTTGGACGCTCGACGAGATTTCTCGGGACGTGACGGTACAGAACCTGACGTAACAGCCATTTGCTGACGCCGCGCCGGATCTTGACGGAGTGCGGGAGCCGCCAGGCCATTTCGACAACGCGGTGATCGAGCAGCGGCACTCTCGCTTCAAGAGCGACCGCCATGCTCGCACGATCGACCTTCGTCAGGATATCGTCGGGAAGATAGGTCACCGAGTCGAGGAATTGCATTCGATCGAGCAAGTTCGGAAAGTCGGTCCGTACGGAATTGTCCCACAAGACCCCACGGGCTTCCGCCACGCCGGGCGCAATGCTATCCGGGTCCCAATGGCTGATCAGCTTTCTGTACAGCTCATCGGCATCGTTCAACCCGAGCACGTTCGCGAATTTATGAATCTTGTCGCCCGGCAGTCGTGGATAGCTGTGCTCCGGAAGGTAGTCGAAAATCGCGTTCCATCGCTCCGAGCTTACCGAAGTCAGGCCCGCTGCGAGTGCCTTTCGCGCGGGGGTCGGCACCAGCGAAAGCATCCTCCAGGAACGCCGGGTCAGCTGATATCGATTGTAGCCCGAGAAGAGTTCGTCGCCGCCATCGCCCGAAAGTGCGACGGTGACGTGCTTGCGTGTCATCGCCGAAACCAGGTAGGTCGGAATCTGTGACGAGTCAGCGAACGGCTCGTCGAAGATTTCGGAAAGCTTCGGTACGACCTCGAGCGCTTGCTGCGAGGTTGCGATGAGTTCGGTGTGCTCGGTTCCGAGATGCTTGGCGATCGCAGCGGCGTGAGGTGCCTCGTTAAAGGCCTTTTGCTCAAAGCCGATCGAGAACGTCTTTACCGGTCCGACGTTTGCGGCCTTCATCAACGCGACGACGGTCGATGAATCGATTCCGCCGGAAAGGAATGCGCCGAGCGGCACGTCCGCCATCGTTCGCTTGCGGATGGCATCGACAAGAAGCGTCTCGAGTTGTTCGACCAGCGACGCCTCGTCTCCGGAGAGCGGGTTGCTCAGGCCGTCGAGAGCCACCTGCCGGGCATCCCAGAACTTATCAATTTGTAGTTCGCGGCCGAATTCCAGGGTCAGAATAGTCCCCGGCTCGAGTTTGTAGACATCCCGATAGATGGTGTGCGGAGCCGGAATATAGTTGTGTCGCATGAACGAGGCGACCGCCGCCGGTTCGATCCGCGGCGTCCATCCCGGATGCCGGCGCAGCGCCTTGAGCTCCGAGCCGAACATGAACAGCCCGCCGATCTTGGCCCAATAGATCGGTTTGATGCCGAGTCGATCGCGAATGAGCTTCAGGGTTCGCTCTTGCCTGTCCCAGATCGCGATCGCAAACATGCCGATCAGTCGGTCAGCCGTGGCGCGGATTCCGTATCGCGCGAACGATTCGAGCAGGACCTCGGTGTCCGAGTGTCCGCGAAAACGGTGGCCGGTCGCTTCGATCTCGGCTCGGATTGGAAGGTGGCTGTAGACCTCGCCATTGTAGACCATCACGAAGCGGCCATCGGACGAGTGCATGGGCTGGTGTCCGGCGGGCGAAAGATCCACGATCGACAGGCGGCGGTGAACGAGGGCAACACCAGCTTCGGCATCGACCCATATGCCGTGGTCGTCGGGACCGCGATGTTCCAGGCTGACGTCCATGGCGTCGGCGATGGATTTAAGCTGGTCGACCGATGTCCGACTGCTGGGGTCCGCGAGAAATCCGGCGATTCCGCACATCGTGCCCTACTGGAAGGCTTGCAAATCGGTCAGCGGGCAGGGGCCGAGCCAAGGAGATTGCCCGTCCAGCAGAATTAGCTCATATCGCATCTAAACCACGACAATAAGACGGCATCCACGGTTGATGACCTGGCTCAGGCGCGAACCAATAGCCGCGAAGGTTATCCCGAGGGAACCGGATAAGGCAAAGTTGGCGACGCCGGTATTGGGTCGACGAAGCTCAGAGCCGACGCATTTTGGCCGTGTCGCAGGTGTCTCAGAGGACGCAAGAGGGGCCGAAGAGGTTAATACGCCTTCGTATTCTCTTTAGGTCGCCCTGGCAATAGCGCTCATTTTTTGCGGCAGAATCCTTGGTATCTTAAGGACTTTCGCTCTTGCGACGTCGGCTGTATGGCGGCTAAACAACCGGCCTCGATGGTACGCCTGAGCCGGAACTTCCTTTATGTCACATTTCCGAAAGATTGCAGTTATTGGGTTGGGCTATGTCGGCCTTCCCGTTGCGGTTGCCTTCGCCCGCAAAAGAATACCCGTCGTCGGTTTTGACGTGGACCGCAGCCGTGTTGCCGAGCTCAGCAAGGGATATGACCGTACGCGTGAAGTCGACGCCGAAGATCTTCGCCATCCGTCGCTGACGTTCTCCGTGGATTCGGTGGCGATCCGGGACTCGGATTTCTTCATCGTCACTGTGCCGACGCCAATCGACGATGCGCACCGGCCGGATTTGGGGGCAATGATTGCCGCATCGCGCACGGTCGGCGGTGCGCTCAAGAAGGGTGACATCGTCGTCTACGAATCGACGGTTTATCCGGGCGCGATCGAGGAGGAATGTATCCCCATCCTGGCCGAGGTCTCCCATTTGAAGCCGGGCGTGGACTTCACGGTCGGGTACTCTCCCGAGCGGATCAATCCCGGTGACAAACTGCACCGTTTCGAGACCATCATGAAGGTCGTCTCTGCTCAGGATCCGAAAACGCTCGACATCGTTGCTAATGTCTATGGGTCCGTCGTGACGGCCGGCATCCATCGCGCACCTTCCATCAAGGTGGCCGAGGCTGCCAAGGTCATCGAGAACACGCAGCGCGATCTGAACATCGCGTTCATGAACGAGCTATCGCTGATCTTTCAGGTGCTGAATATCGACACTGGCGACGTTTTGGCGGCCGCGGGCACAAAATGGAATTTTCTGCCGTTTCAGCCCGGCCTCGTTGGCGGCCACTGCATCGGCGTCGACCCCTACTATCTGACTTTTCGTGCCGAGCGAGCGGGCTACCATCCGGAGGTGATTCTGGCCGGTCGCCGGATCAATGACGGCATGGGTCAGCGCATTGCGCGTGAATGTGTTCGAATGCTGCTTCGCGGGAAGGGCAAGGGGGGCAAAAGCACCGTTACGGTACTTGGCCTGACCTTCAAGGAAAATGTCCCGGATACGCGCAACTCCCGTGTGGTCGACATCATTCGTGAGCTTGAGACATTTGGTATTCACGTTCAGGTGCACGATCCTCTCGCGAATGCGGAGGATGCAAGCCATGAATATGGGCAGACGCTGACTGATCTCGATGACCTGCGCCCGGCGGATGCGGTTATCCTGGCCGTCGCGCATGATAGCTATCTCGCCGGTGGCTGGCCGCTCTTTCAGCGCCTATTGGATGGCGGCACGGGCCTCATTCTGGATGTCAAAGCGAAGCTCGACCGTAGCGTAGCTCCCGCCGGCATCGAGCTCTGGCGGCTATAGAACAATGGCTGAGAAAGCGATGTCGCACGATACACCACTGGTCACTGGAGCTGCCGGGTTCATTGGCTTTCATGTTGCCCAGCGCCTCTTGGCGGCGGGCCGCAAGGTCGTCGGCCTGGACATCGTCAACGACTATTACGATCCTCAACTGAAGGAAGCACGTCTCGAGATCCTGAAACGCGACCCGAACTTCACTTTTGTGAAGCTCGATTTGACTGATCGCGCGGGTATCAAGTCGCTCTTTGCCGCGTATCGTTTTCCTGTCGTTGTCCATCTCGCCGCCCAAGCCGGCGTGCGCTACTCGCTGGAGCATCCACATGCCTATGTGGATGCAAACCTGGAAGGCTTCATCAATATTCTTGAAGGATGTCGCCACAACGGGTGCGGACACTTGCTGTTTGCATCATCGTCATCGGTCTACGGCAGCAATACAAAACTGCCCTTCTCGGTGCATGACAATGTCGACCATCCGATCAGCCTGTACGCCGCGTCAAAGAAGGCCAATGAGTTGATGGCGCACTCGTACAGCCATCTGTACGGCATCCCTGCTACCGGCCTGCGGTTCTTCACGGTCTATGGTCCGTGGGGCCGCCCGGACATGGCCATGTTCATTTTCGCGAAAGCGATTTTGAGTGAAACGCCGATCAAATTGTTCAACAACGGTGATATGCGCCGTGACTTCACTTTTGTTGACGATATCGCCGAAGCGATCATCCGCCTCATGGCGCGGCCACCTCAGGGGCAATCAATCCCCCCCACAGCCGCGCCCGATCCTTCGAGCAGCAGGGCGCCCTGGAAGATCTACAATATCGGCAACAATAACCCCGAGGAGCTCTTGCACGTCGTCTCTCTGCTGGAGAAGGAGCTCGGCCGGAAAGCAATCAGGGAACTGCTTCCGATGCAGCCCGGCGATGTGCCGGCGACCTATGCAGACATTGAAGATCTGGCGCGGGACATCGGATTTCGGCCTGCGACCAGCATCGAGGATGGGATCGCGCGATTTATCAAGTGGTACCGCGAGTACCACAAGGTTTGACAGGGAGCCGACATTCGGGCGTCGGCGCGGATCGGGCTTGCTCCCCACTGCCCGGCGACGAACATGGCGGAATCGGCGTGCCGTCCGCCACCTGATCGGCGCATGGCCTTGCTTTATCCCGGGTTTTCTGGGTAATGGAACGCTACCGTGCGGCTCGCAAGGCCGCTTGTTCCCTCGGCTCTTCGGCTGGTTGCACTGGCCAGCCACGAGACAAGACAGGGCCTGTTGCATGATCAGATTTGGCCTGCTCGGGTGCGGGCGTATCGCCAAGCGTCACTCGGATCTCCTGGGTGGCAATCACATCGAAGGAGCGAGCCTGGTCGCGGTCTGCGATCCGATCCGCGCGCGCGCCGATGCGGTTGCCGGGAAGTTCGGCGTTGCGGCCCATTACGACATGGACGAATTCCTGGCGCGGAAGGACATCGATGCCATCGCCGTGCTGACGCCGAGCGGTCAGCACCCCGCGCATGTGATCGCCTGCGCGAGGGCCGGCAAGCACGTCGTGGTCGAGAAGCCGATGGCGCTGCGTCTGCAGGACGCCGACGACATGATCCGGGCCTGCGACCAGGCCGGCGTCAAGATGTTCATCGTCAAGCAGAACCGCTTCAACGTGCCGGTAGTCAAGGCGCGCGAGGCGCTCGACGCCGGCCGCTTCGGCAAGCTCATCCTGGGGACGGTCAGGGTGCGCTGGTGCCGCGACCAGGCCTATTACGACCAGGACGATTGGCGCGGCACCTGGGCCTATGACGGCGGCGTGCTGACCAATCAGGCGAGCCACCATGTCGACATGCTAGAGTGGTTCTTCGGCGACGTCGTGAGCGTGCATGCGCGCGCGGCAACGGCGCTGGCCAACATCGAAACCGAAGATACGGCGGTTGCAACGCTGAAGTTCCGCAATGGCGCGCTCGGGATCATCGAGGCGACCACCGCGGCGCGCCCGACCGATCTCGAGGGCTCGCTCTCGATCCTGGGCGAAAAGGGCACGGTCGAGATTTCGGGCTTTGCGGTCAACCAGATCCGGCACTGGCGCTTTGTCGACGAGCTGCCGTCCGACAAGGACGTCGTGGAGAAGTTCTCGGTCAACCCGCCCAACGTCTACGGCTTCGGCCATCAGGCCTATTATCACCATGTGGTCGATTGCCTCGAGAACCAGCGCGCCGCGCTGGTCGACGGGCTCGAGGGCCGCAAGAGCCTGGAGCTGATCTCGGCCCTCTACGAGTCGATCGAGACCGGCGAGGAAGTCGCGCTGCGCTTCACGCCACGGCTGAGCCGGCTGGGCGTCGCTTCGTGAACCGGCCGGACGTGCATCAGGCCAGCGTGCGCGATGTCGCGTTCGGCGAACGCGTCAAGATCGTCGAGCCCTGCAACCTCTATGGCTGCAAGCTCGGCGACGACTGCTTCGTTGGCCCCTTCACCGAAATCCAGAAGGGCGTGATCGTCGGGGCGCGCACCCGCGTGCAGTCGCATGCCTTCGTCTGCGAGCTCGTCACCATCGGCGAGGATTGTTTCATCGGGCACGGTGTGATGTTCGTCAACGACACGTTCTCTACCGGCGGCCCGGCACGTGGACGCAAGGAGCTGTGGCGCGAGACGGTGATCGGCAACCGGGTGTCGATCGGCTCCAATGCGACGATCATGCCGGTCAGGATCGTCGACGACGTCGTCATCGGCGCCGGATCGGTGGTGACCAAGCACATCACGACGCCTGGCACCTATGCCGGCAATCCGGCGCGCCGGCTGCTGACGAGCCAATAGGGCAATAGGGGAATATCGATGGCGGTGCCGTATGCCGACCTGCAACTGCAATACCAGTCCATCAAGGGCGAGATCGACGCTGCGATCGCCGGCGTGATCCGCGACAATGCCTTCATTCGTGGCAGCTATGTCGACGCCTTCGAGCGCGAATTTGCGGAGGCGGCCGAGGTCGCTCATTGCGTGTCCTGCGCCAACGGCACCGACGCGCTTTACCTCGCCATGCGCGCGCTGAAGGTGAAGCCGGGCGACGAGGTGATCACGACGGCGCATTCCTGGATCTCGACCGCTGCGATGATCACCCACTCCGGTGCCGCCGTCGTCTTCTGCGACACCGACGAGGCGACGTTCACGATCGATCCGGCGGTCATCGAGGCCGCGATCACGCCGCGCACGGTCGGCATCATCCCGGTGCATCTCTATGGCCAGCCCGCGGATATGGACGCGATCATGGCGATCGCGCAGAAGCACAAGCTATGGGTGATCGAGGATTGCGCCCAGGCCCATCTCGCGCGCTACAAGGGCCGCATGGTCGGCACCTTCGGCGCGGCCGCGACCTATTCATTCTATCCCGGTAAGAATCTCGGCGCGATGGGCGATGCCGGCGCGGTCGTCACCAACGACGCTGCGCTCGCCAAGCAGATGGCCATGCTGGCGCGCCATGGTGGACTGGTGAAGCACCAGCACCACATCGAAGGCATCAACAGCCGGCTCGACGGCATGCAGGCGGCAATCCTCTCCGCCAAGCTTCCGCATCTTGTCGCTTGGACCGAGGCCCGGCAGGCCGCGGCCGAGGTCTATGATGCAGGCCTCAACCAGATCGAGGATGTCGTGGTGCCCGAGGTCGCTCCGGCACGCAGCCACGTCTATCACCTCTACACGATCAGGCATCCGCGCCGCGACGCGCTCGCCGCCCATCTCAACGCCAACGGCGTGCAGACCGCCATCAACTATCCCACCGCGCTGCCGTTCCTGCCGGCCTATGCACGGTTCGATCACCGCCCGGAGCAGTTTCCCAACGCGCATCGCGATCAGGGCCGGATTCTCTCGCTGCCGATGTTCGCCGAGATCACGCGCCGGCAGCAGGACGAGGTGATTGAGCTGATCCGGAAGTTCTGACCGCGATCGCGCGGCCTTGCGCTTGACGCTGTGGTCTTCAGCTCCCGAGCAGCAGAGGCCTCAGGAACTTTTCCAGATTGGAGCCTGAGAACAGGTAGCTCTTCAGCCCGGCCGCTCGTGCCGCCTCGAGATCCGTCGGCTGATCGCCGACCAGGAAGCTGCGTTCGACGTCGACCGGAAAGCGTTCCAGCAGATCATTGATCATGCCCGGCGACGGTTTGCGCCGGTGGCTGACCTGCCGATATCGTTCAACCGTCCCTTCAGGATGGAACGGGCAGTATTCAAAGGCGTCGATATGCGCGCCGATCCTGCGAAGCTCATCGGCCATCCAGTCGTGAAGCTCCTGGACATGTGTCTCCTCGTAGAGACCCCTTGCGACGCCTGACTGGTTGGTTACGACGAACGCAAAATACCCCATGTCGTTGACCGCCTTGACCGCCTCGCGCGCGCCGTCGATCCAGACCAGCCTGTGGCTTTCAAACAGGTAACCGATGTCCTGGTTCAGGACGCCGTCCCGATCGAAGAAGACGGCCGGCTTTCGCGGCTGATCTCCGGAAGCGCTGCTCATGAGGTGATGATCCGTCCATCTCCACGGGGCACGAGCTAGCTCAATAGTTCACAACGCCGCGCGCGACAAATGCGGACTGATCAGATCAAACGCCGGTGATCTCAAGGCCTAGCGCTCGTCTGCAATCACCTTGCCGTCGTTTGGCAGCGAGCCGGTGCCGACCAGCTCGACGGTGCCGCCGAGCTTTGTCACGGCACGCAGCGTTGCCGCGACGTCGCTCTGCAGGGCATCCGCCGCCAAGGCGCATTCGGCCCTCAGCGTCATGGCGTCGGCCTCGCCGGCGCGCGTGACGACAAGGCGCAGCCGTCCGAGCTCGGGATGGCGCTTGCCGATCTCCGCGATCTGGTCGGGTCGCACGAACATCCCTTTCACCTTGGTGGTCTGGTCGGCGCGGCCCATCCAGCCCTTGATTCGCATGTTGGTGCGTCCGCAGCGGCTTGGGCCGGTCAGGGCGGCGGTCAGATCGCCGAGCGCGAGGCGAATCCAGGGATGGTGCGGATCGAGCGAGGTCACCACGATCTCGCCGACGTCCCCCGGCGCAACCGGATCGCCGGTGCCGGGCTTGACGATCTCCAGGATCAGGTCCTCGTTGACCGTCATTCCCTCGCGCGCCGCCGTCTCGAACGCGATCAAGCCGAGATCGGCAGTACCGAAGGCCTGGTAAGCCTCGACGCCGCGCGACTTCATCTCCTCCTGCAATGATTTCGGAAATGCCGCGCCTGAGACCAGCGCGCGCTTGATCGAGGACACATCGCGGCCGGCGGTAGCGGCGGCGTCGAGCAGGATCTTCAGGAAGTCCGGGGTGCCGCTATAGCCGATCGGGCGATAGGCCTCGATCAGCTCGAATTGCTGCTCGGTATTGCCGGGGCCTGCCGGGATCACCGCGCAGCCGAGCGCCCGCGCCGAGGCGTCGAAGATGAAGCCGCCGGGGGTGAGGTGATAGCTGAAGGTGTTCAGCACCACATCCCCCTCGCGAAAGCCCGCCGCAAACAGCGCCCGGGCGCCGCGCCAGGGGTCCGCCTGACGGCCCTCGGGCTCGAAGATCGGTCCGGGCGAGGTGAACAGCCGAGCGAACGAGCCAGGCGTGTCGGCCACGAAGCCGCCGAACGGCGGGGCGGCCTTGTGCAGGGCCGGCAGTTCCGATTTGCGCAGCACCGGCAGCCCGGCCAGCGCCTCCCGGCTGGTGATGGAGGCGGGGTCGGTGCCCCTCAACAGGTTGGCATAGGCCGGCGCCGCCATCGCCTTGCGCAGCACCTCGGGCAGCCGGGCGAACAACGCGGCCTCGCGCTCGGCCGGATCGCGCGTTTCAAGGGCGTCGTAATGGTCGGTCATGGCAGGTCCTTGGGAGGATGTGCACTGGTTGCGTGCCGGTCCGCCCGTGCTATCAGACGGTGACCGCTGACATTGGGACGGTTCCAGGGAGCACGATGGCTGAGGCAGAAAGCGTTGCGGCGGACGGGGCCGCCGACGTCGTCGCGAGGCTGAAGCGCCGCGTCGTCGACCAGGCCCTGCCGTTGTGGTCGACCGCAGGCTGGGACAGCACCGCCGGCGGCTTTGTCGACCGGCTCCACCAGGACGGGACAGCCGACCGCGCGGCCCCGCGCCGGATCATGGTGCAGGCCCGCCAGATCTATTGCTACGCCAAGGCGGCCCAGCTGGGCTGGTATCCGGAAGGACGCGCGGTCGCGCTGAAGGGGCTGGACTACCTGCTGGCCAAGGCCAAGGCGCCGGACGGCCGGCCCGGCTTCGTCTACAGTCTGACGGCCGAGGGCGGCGTGCACGATGCGCTGCGCGACACCTACGGCCATGCCTTCGTGCTGCTTGCGCTCGCGACCGTCTACGGCCTCGACCAGGACGCCCAGATCCGCGCCGAGATCGACGCGCTGCTGTCGTTCCTCGATACCCAGCTGCGCTCGCCCCATGGCGGCTTCCACGAGGGCCTGCCGCCCTCGATGCCGCGCCGGCAGAACCCGCAGATGCATCTGTTCGAGGCGATGATCGCCTGCTTCGACGCGACCCACGATTTGTCGTTCCAGAACCGCGCCGGCGATTTCTTCGCGCTGTTCCTCGCCAACCTCTACGACAAGCAGACGCGCACCCTCGGCGAATATTTCGAGGAAGACTGGTCGAAGATCCCGCCGGTTAGCGTCGAGCCCGGGCACCTCGCGGAATGGGTCTGGCTGCTGAAGGGATTCGAGCGGATCACCGGCTGCCCGACCGGGCGCCCGCGCGGCGAGCTGCTGGCGTCGGCGCTGCGCTATCGCGACGCGGCCACCGGCTGCCTGGTCGACGAGGGCGACGCCGAGGGCAACATCCGCCGCCACACACGGCGGCTGTGGCCGCAGAGCGAGCTGGCGAAGGCCTGGATCGCGCAAGCCGAGTCGGGCGAAGCCGGCGCGGCGGACGAGGCGCGTGCGGCGCTGGTGCTGCTCGAGCGGCACTATCTCGGCCATGCCGTGGCCGGCGGCTGGTACGATCAGTTCGACCGCGACGGCAATTCGCTGGTCGACACGATCCCGGCGTCGTCGTTCTATCATGTGCTCTGCGCGGTCACTGAAGCCGAGCTGGTGCTCGGATAGAACCGCCTTCCTGGTCTGACGCGTTTTCTGCACACGCAACCCCGCCCGAAAACGCTCGATATCCTCACAGCCAGCGCTTGCGCCGCTTGAAGCTCTTCAGGTTCTTGAAGCTCTTGCGCTGGTCGCCGGCGCCGCCGAGGTAGAATTCCTTGACGTCCTCGTTGTCGCGCAGCTCGTCGGCGGAGCCGTCGAGCACGACCTTGCCCTGTTCCATGATGTAGCCGTGGCTCGCGACCGAGAGCGCTGCGCGCGCATTCTGCTCGACCAGGAGGATCGTGACGCCGAGATCGCGGTTGATCTCCTTGATGATCGCGAACACTTCCTTGACGAGCAGAGGCGACAGCCCCATCGACGGCTCGTCCATCAGGATCATCTTCGGGCGCGCCATCAGCGCGCGGCCGATTGCGAGCATCTGCTGCTCGCCGCCGGAGAGATAGCCGGCGAGGCCGGTGCGCTCCTTCAGGCGCGGGAAATATTTGAACACCATGTCGATGTCATCGGAAACCTCGCCGTCGCGCCGGGTGAAGGCGCCGAGCCGCAGGTTCTCCAGCGACGTCATATCGGCGACGATGCGGCGGCCTTCCATCACCTGGAAGATGCCGCGGCGGACGATCTTGTCCGGATCGATGCCGTTGATGCGCTGGCCCTCGAATAGGATCTCGCCGCGAGTGACCTCGCCGTCCTCGGTCTTGAGCAGGCCGGAGATCGCCTTCAGCGTGGTCGACTTGCCGGCGCCGTTGGCGCCGAGCAGCGCCACGATCGCGCCCTTCGGCACCTCGAGGCTGAGGCCGCGCAGCACCAGGATGACGTCGTCATAGACGACCTCGATGTTGTTGACGCTGAGTAGCGGCGGCGGCGGGACTGCCGTCGGTCCCGGGCGGGTGGCTTCGAGGGTTTCGTTCATGGCCTGTGTTACCCTTCGACATCATTGCCGGGCATAGCCGTCCGAAGGACGGCGTCGCTTCCGCTCGCCTTTGATCCGGCAATCCATCGATCGGAATACGTCTTCGCTTGATGGATGCGCGGGTCGAGCCCGCGCATGACGATGTGTGGACGTGATCGGCTGCCGCCTCACCACCCAAACCATTCCGGCTTGCGCGGCAGGTCGACGGTCTTCACCTTCTCGAGCTTGATCGTGCCCTTGCCCATCAGGTCGTTGATGTCGCCGTCGGTCGCGCCCGAGACCTTCGAGCGATACAGGTCGACCTTCGTGGTCGGGCGGTGATCCTTCTCGGTCCAGGTCGACGGATTGCAGACGCCGTCCATGCCGGCCGGCACCCAATCCTTCTTCTGGTAGAAGCCCTTGGCGACGTTCTCGCCGGTGGCGCCGCCGTTCTTGGCGGCCCAGTCGAGCGCCTCCTTCAGATAGAGCGCGCTGCAGACCGCGGCGATGTAGTGCACCGGCCGATAGACCTTGCCGGACGGGTCGGACATCTTGGAGATTTCCATCACGGTCTTCATGCCGGGCGCGTTGCCGCCCCAGCTCACCGCCGTGCGGAGCGGGAAGATCACGCCGTCGGCTGCATCGCCGGCGGTCTTCGCCGCGTTCTCGTCCATGCCCCAGACATTGCCGAGGAACTGGACATCGACGCCGGCGGTCTTGCAGGCCTTCAGCACCGAGATGTTCGAGGCCGCCGTGTTGCCGAGATAGGCATAATTTGCGCCCGAGCTTTTCAGGCTGAGACACTGCGCCGAGTAGTCGCCGGGGGACAGCGCGAAGACCAGCGGCGGCAGCACCTCGAATCCGAGCTCGGTCGCCAGCGCTTCACCGGCCGCCTTCGGCGCGTTCGGGTACGGATGGTTGGCGCCCATGTGGACGAATTTCGGCTTGCCGGGCTTGCCCTTGGCCTTCCAGTCCTCCGCGGCCCAGGTCAGCATCGCGCGCATCGAGTCCGAATAGCTCGGGCCGTAGAAGAAATTGTAGGGTGCGGGCTTGGCCTTGCCGCTGGTGCCTTCCGGATCGGTCAGCGCGGCGGCGTAGGAGCCGGAGATGTCCGGGATCTTGTCCTGCGCCAGGAAGCCGGTGAGGGCTTCGGTATCCGCCGTGCCCCAGCCCATGATCGCCGCGACCTTGCCGTCGGGCGCCGACCATTTCTTGTACAGCGCGATGGCGCGCGGCACCTGGTAGCCATAGTCGTTGCTGTCGACATTGAGCTGCTTGCCGCCGACGCCGCCATTCTTGTTGACCCAGGCGAAGGTGTCGGCGACGCCCTGGCCATAGGGGGTGCCGACGTCGGACGTGCCGCCCGAGAGGTCCTGCAGATGGCCGATGGCGATCTGCGCCTGCGCGGTGGCGGCCGCGCTGCTGATCAGCAGCGCAACGGAGACCGAGCTCAAAAGGGATCTAATCGTCATTTTTTCTTTCCTCCTGCCTATTCGTTGAACCGAATTTTGAGTTGCGTTCCGTGCCTTGCGTCAATGCGAGAACGGGTAGAGCTTCCAGTAAGCCTTGATCTGCCTCCAGCGATGCGCGAGGCCGTCCGGCTCGAACATCAAGAAGCCGATGATGATCAGGCCGATCGCGATCTCGCGCAGGAAGGTGATGTTGTTGTTGAGCTGCAGCGCCTTGTCGATGGCGCCGCCCTTCAGCCAGGCGCTCAGCCATTCCATCGATTCCGGCAGCAGCACCACGAAGGCCGTGCCCATCAGCGTGCCCATCACCGAGCCGGTGCCGCCGATGATGACCATGGCGAGGAACAGCACCGAGCGCTCTATGCCAAAACCTTCCTGCGAGACCACGAGCTGATAGTGCGCGTAGAGCGCGCCGGCGATGCCGGCAAAGAAGGCGGCAAGCCCGAACGACAGCGTCCGGTACTTGGTGAGGTTGATGCCCATGATCTCGGCGGAGAGATAGTGATCGCGGATCGCGACCAGCGCGCGGCCGTCGCGGGTGCGCATCAGGTTGGTGACCAGCAGGTAGCTGATCACCATGTAGGCGAGCACGACGTAGAAATACTGCCGGTCGCCGCGCAGGGTGTAGCCGAAAATCGAGAACGGATTGGCGCTGGCCGGCACCGAGCCGCCGGAGAACCATTCGGCGCGCGAGAAGAAGTCGAGCAGGATGTACTGCGCGGCGAGCGTCGCGATTACGAGATAGAGTCCCTTCAGCCGCGCCGCCGGCACGCCGAAGATCAGGCCGACCAGTGCCGTGACGACGCCGGCGAGGGGGATGGCGAAGAACACCGGGATCGGCGCGTTGTTGGAGATGTAGGCCGAGGTGAACGCGCCGAATAGGAAGAACGCGGCGTGGCCGATCGAGATCTGGCCGGTGAAGCCGACCAGGACGTTGAGGCCGAGGGCCGCGATCGCGAAGATGCCGATCTGGATCGCGATCGAGAGCAGGTAGTTGGACAGCAGCATCGGCGCGAAGCAGGCGAGCACGATGCCGAGGATCGCGAAATTGCGGCTGGTTGCGGTCGGGAAGACCGTGGTGTCGGCCGCATAGCTGGTGCGGAAATCGCCCGAGGGGATGAGTGTGCTTGTCGCCATTGATCAGACCCGCTCAATATCCTTGGTGCCGAACAGACCGTACGGCTTGATCATCAGGATGATGATCAGGACGTAGAACGGCGCGATCTCGTAGAGATTGCCCCAGTGCAGGTACTGGCTGTCGACATACTGGGCGACATTTTCCAACAGCCCGATGATGATGCCGCCGAGCACGGCGCCGCCGACCGAGTCGAGCCCGCCGAGGATCGCGGCCGGAAACACCTTGATGCCGTAGGCGGAGAGGCCGGACGACACGCCGTTGACCACGGCGACCACGACACCGGCGACCGCCGAGACGGTGGCCGAGATCGCCCACGCCATCGCGAACACGTTCTTGACGGAAATGCCGAGCGACTGCGCGACCTGCTGGTTGAAGGCGGTGGCGCGCATCGCAAGGCCGTATTTGGAGGCGCGGAAGAACCAGGCCATGCCGACCATCATGGCGAGCGAGACCACTAGACTCATGACATAGACGGTCTGGATCTGCAGCCCGAACAGGCTGACCGACTGGCTCTGGAACACGCGCGGGAACGGCTGCGGGTTGACGCCGAAGATCCACTTCAGCGCGGCTTGGAACACCGTCGACAGGCCGATCGTCACCATGATCACGGAGATGATGGGCTCGCCGATCATCGGACGCAGGATCACGACCTGGATCGCGATGCCGAAGATGAACATGAAGACCAGCGTGATCGGCATGCCGACCCAGAACGGCACCTGATACTTCGTCAGCAGCGCCCAGCACACCCAGGCGCCGACCAGCAGCAATTCGCCCTGCGCGAAGTTCACGACCTGCGTCGCCTTGTAGATCAGCACGAACGACATCGCGACCACGCCGTAAAGCGTGCCGACCACGAGGCCGTTGACGATCAGCTGGATCAGGAACTGGGTGTTCATGGGGTGTCGCCGAGTTTGTGGTTCGTCATCGCCGGGCTTGACCCGGCGATCCATCGCGCAAGAAAGCTGTCCTTGCGAAGGGGATGGATGCGCGGGTCAAGCCCGCGCATGACGATCGAGCAAGCGGTCATCGACGGTGTCATTCCGCGGCCTCCGCGATCACGGCGCGGCCGAGGTCGACGACCTCGAGCGTGGTGCGGACGCGCTGCGTCGAGCCGTCCTGGAAGCGGATCACGGTGTCGACGGGGATGCTGGCCTTGCCACGGTAGATCGCATCGATGATGTCGGCGTATTTCTCGTTGATCACGCCGCGGCGGACTTTTCGGGTCCGGGTCAGCTCGCCGTCATCGGCATCGAGCTCCTTGTAGAGCAGCAGGAAGCGCGAGATGCGTTGCGCCGGCGGCAGGGTGGCGTTGACCGTCTCGACCTCTTTCTTGAGCAGCGCATAGACCTCGGGCCGCGAAGACAGGTCGGTGTAGGTCGTGAACGAGATCCGGCTCTTCTCCGCCCATTTCGAGATGATCGAGTAGCGGATGCAGATCATCGCGGCGAGCGCGTCGCGGCCGGCGCCGAGTACGACCGCTTCGGCGACATAGGGCGAGAACTTCAGCTTGTTCTCGATATATTGCGGAGAGAAGCGCTCGCCGCGCGAGGTCTCGGCGAGATCCTTGATGCGGTCGATCACGACGAGCTGCCGGTTGTCGTTGTAGTAGCCGGCATCGCCCGAATGCATCCAGCCGTCCTTGATGTCGGCGACCGAGGCTTCGGGGTTCTTGTAATAGCCGTGGAACATGTTGGGATGCCGCACCACGATCTCGCCGACGCCGTTGACGTCGGCATTGTCGATGCGGATCTCGATGTCGTCGGCCATCGGCACGCCGGTGGTGTCGGGATCGACCTTGCCTTCGGGATGCAGCGTGTAGGCGCCGAGCAGCTCGGTCTGGCCGTACAGCGTGCGCAGCGGCACGCCCATGGCCTGGAAGAACTTGAAGGTATCCGGCCCCAGCGCCGCGCCGCCGGTCGCCGCCGAGCGCAGCCGCGTGAAGCCGAGCCGGTCGCGCAGCGCGCGGAACAAGAGCTGGTCGGCGAAAACAGAATGCTTGCCCTCGGCAAGCGCCGCCAGCCCGGTCTTCATGCCGAGGTCATAGAGCCGCTGCTTGAACGGCGAGGCGTCCATCACCCCGGCGCGGACGTCGGCCGCGATCGATTCCCAGACCCGTGGCGCGAACAGCACGAAGGTCGGCGCGATCTCGCGGAAGTCGTGCATCATGGTGTCGGGCTCTTCGACGAAGTTGACCTTCATCCGGGAGAGCAGCCCTTTGCCCAGCGCGTATATCTGTTCCATGATCCAGGGCAGCGGCAGCACCGAGACATATTCGTCGTCCGGTCCCTTCGGATCGAAGGCGAGATAGGTCGCGCAGTGCCGCAGCACGCGCCCGGCCGAGAGCATCGCAAGCTTCGGGTTGGCCGTCGTGCCCGAGGTGGTGCAGAGGATCGCGACGTCCTCGCCGTCGGTGGCGTCGACCAGCCGCTCGTACAGTCCAGGCTCGCGCGCGGCGCGATCGCGGCCCAGCGCAACGAGCTTGCTCGCCTCCATCAATCGCGGATCGTCGTATTTGCGCATGCCGCGCGGGTCGGAATAGACGATGTGCTTGAGATGCGGCACTCGATCGGCGAGGCCGAGCAGCTTGTCGACCTGTTCCTCGTCCTCGGCGAAGACCAGCTTGGCCTCGCCATAGGTCAGGAGATAGGCGGCTTCCTCGTCCAGCACGTCGCGGTAAAGGCCGAGGCTCATCGCGCCGATCGCGTGGGCCGCGATCTCGGCGGCGACCCAGTCCGGCCGGTTGTCGCCGATGATGCCGATCACGTCACCGCGGCCAAGGCCGAGCTCGACCATGCCGAGCGCGAAATCATGGGTGCGGGTCTGGTAGTCGTTCCAGGTGAATTCGCGCCACAGCCCGAAATCCTTCTCGCGCAGCGCGATCTCTTGGCCGTGCTCCCTCGCGTTCAGGCGCAGCATCTTGGGAAAGGTGTCGGCCTGCGCGGCGCGACCGGCATAGTCCATCATGCGGCGCTCTCCCGCACCGCGGGCTTGTCGTCGGGATCGACCAGCACTTCGTCTTCCTCGCCGAGATAGGCGCGCTTGACATGGGGATCGGCGAGCACGGTGGCCGGATCGCCCTCGGCGATCTTGCGGCCGAAGTCGAGCACCATGACGCGGTGGGAGATGTCCATCACGACGCCCATGTCGTGCTCGATCATCATCACCGTCATGCCGAACTCTTCGTTGAGGTCGACGATGTAGCGCGCCATGTCTTCCTTCTCTTCGAAGTTCATGCCGGCCATCGGCTCGTCGAGCAGGATCAGTTGCGGCTCGAGCGCCATCGCGCGGGCGAGCTCGACGCGCTTGCGCAGGCCATAGGGCAGGGTGCCGGCGGTCGCCTTGCGCACCGATTGCAGATCGAGGAAGTCGATGATCTCCTCGACCTTGCGGCGGTGCTCCAGCTCCTCGCGGCGCGCGCCGGTCAGCCAGTACAGCGATCCCGTGATGAAGTTGTTCTTCAGGAGGTGATGGCGGCCGACCATGATGTTGTCGAGCACGCTCATGTGGTGGAACAGCGCGAGATTCTGGAAGGTCCGGCCGATGCCGAGCCGGGGCCGCGCGTTCGGGTTGAGGCCGGTGATGTCCTGGCCGCGATAGAACAGCTGGCCTTCAGTCGGCCGGTAGCGGCCGGAGATGCAGTTGACGATCGAGGTCTTGCCGGCGCCGTTCGGGCCGATGATGGAAAACAGCTCGCCCTCGTTGACGCCGAAGCTCACTTCGGTCAGCGCGCGGACGCCGCCAAAGCGCAATGAGACTCCGCGCACCTCGAGACTATTAGCCACCCTGTTCCCTCCAGATACGGGCGCTTTGGCGCGCTCTTTATCTTCGCTTCGATCTTACACTTCGATCTTACATGGGCCGCCGAAGGGAGACCATCCGACTATTGATGCCGGCGTTGGGGAGCATCGCTTGACCCGATCGCCTGCGTCATGCGCGGTAACGCCGCACCCGCCTGCAAGCCCGTCCCTCGCGTCGTCCGCCTTCAGCGATCCATCAAGGAGCTGCGCGACGTTACGCGAGGTGGCTCTGAATACGAGAAAGCGATAGGTTGAATTGTCATGTGCCCGACATTTGGTCAGGAATTTTCGCTGGCATTCCAGGCCTCGGGTCCCTGGCTTCGCGCACGGCGTTGCTGCGGTGCAATATCGTTGCAGTCTCTTGGGGTAGGACGCCGTCGCTAGAATGATTGCTGCTGATTACCTGAGGCGCATCGCGGCCTGGTCGCGCGAACTGAGCGAGCAAGAAATCGAAATCGCGCGCGCCGGCATTTCCGAGAAATCCTATCGCGCCAACGAATTCATCTTCATGCGCGGCGACAATTTTCAGTACTGGACCGGCATCGTCACCGGGCTGGCGCGCATGGGCATCGTCTCGCGCGGCGGCAAGGCGGCGAGTTTCGCGGGTCTCACCGCAGGCGCGTGGTTCGGCGAGGGGACCGTGCTCAAGAATGAGCCCCGGCGCTACGATGTGGTCGCGCTGCGCGACACGCGACTGGCGATGATGGATCGCCGGACCTTCGTCTGGCTGTTCGAGAACAGTGTCGGCTTCAACCGGTTCCTGGTCGGCTCGCTCAATGAGCGGCTCGGCCAGTTCATTGCGCTGCTCGAATATGGCCGCACGCTGGATGCCACCGCGCGGCTGGCGCGCTCGATCGCCTCGCTGTTCAATCCGATTCTCTACCCCGACCTCACCCTGCACCTGGAGATCACCCAGGAGGAGATCGGGGCGCTGTCGGGGATCTCCCGGCAGAACGCCAACCAGTGCCTGAAGCGGCTGGAGCGCGAGGGGCTGTTGCGGCTCGACTATGGCGGGGTGACCATCCTCAACCTCGACCGGTTGCGCCGCTACGGGGAATGATGGGATCCAGGCCGCATTTAACCATTTTCGGGGGCGCTGAAGCCCCGATTCAGCAATTGTGATGTTAGACTTGGAGCAGGCCGGATGCTACAGACCGGCCTCGTCGGCGCGCTGTTTGCGCGATCTCTGGAGATGACATGGCAGTTAAGGATTCGGCGGCTCAGGACTCGAAGCGGCGCGTTGCGTTGATCACCGGCGTCACCGGGCAGGACGGCGCGTATCTCGCCGAATATCTGCTCGGCCTCGGTTATACCGTGCACGGGCTCAAGCGTCGCTCGTCCTCACTCAACACCGCGCGTGTCGACCATCTCTACCAGGATCCGCATGTCGGCAACGTCCCGTTCCTGATGCACTATGGCGACATGACCGATTCGACCAATCTGATCCGCCTGGTGCAGCAGATCCGGCCGACCGAGATCTACAACCTCGCGGCGCAAAGCCACGTCCAGGTCAGTTTCGAGAGCCCGGAATACACCGCCAATGCCGACGCGATCGGCGTATTGCGCCTTTTGGAAGCGATCCGCATCCTCGGCATGGAGAAGGAGGCGCGGTTCTACCAGGCCTCGACCTCGGAGCTTTACGGCCTCGTGCAGGAGGTGCCGCAGAAGGAAACCACGCCGTTCTATCCGCGCTCGCCCTATGGCGTCGCCAAGCTCTACGGCTACTGGATCACGGTGAACTACCGCGAGGCCTATGGCATGTTCGCCAGCAACGGCATCCTGTTCAACCATGAGAGCCCGATCCGCGGCGAGACCTTCGTGACGCGCAAGATCACCCGCGCCGTCGCCCGCATCGAGGTCGGCCTCGAGAACAAGCTCTATCTCGGCAATCTCGACGCCAAGCGCGACTGGGGCCACGCCCGCGACTATGTCGAGGGCATGCACAGGATCCTGCAGGTCGACGAGCCCGGCGACTTCGTGCTCGCGACCGGCGAAACGCGGTCGGTCCGCGAGTTCGTCGAACTGGCGTTCGCCGAGGTCGGCCGCAGCATCGAATGGCGCGGCAAGGGCGTCGAGGAGGTCGGTGTCGACAAGGCGTCCGGCAACACCCTGGTGCAGATCGATCCGACCTATTTCCGCCCGACCGAGGTCGATCTTCTGATCGGCGACGCCAGCAAGGCGCGCGCCAAGCTCGGCTGGGCGCCGAAGACGCCGTTCTCGCAACTGGTGAAGGAAATGGTTGCCAGCGATCTCGTCGAGGCCAGGCAGGACGCGGCCAATGGCAAGCACGGTGTTTGAGCTGAAGGGCAAGCCGGTCTTCGTCGCCGGCCATCGCGGCATGGTCGGCTCGGCGCTGATGCGCCGGCTGGCGCGCGAGGAGGCCGATCTCCTGACGGTGTCGCGCAGCGAGGTCGATTTGCGCGACCAAGCCGCGGTCAACGCCTGGTTTGCCGCGAAGCGGCCGCAGGCCGTATTCCTCGCCGCCGCCAAGGTCGGCGGCATCGTCGCCAACAACACGCTGCGGGCGGAATTCCTCTACGACAATCTGGCGATCTCGAGCAACGTGATCCAGGCGGCGCACGCCCATGGCTGCGAGAAGCTGATGTTCTTCGGCTCGTCCTGCATCTATCCGCGGCTGGCGTCACAGCCGCTGCGCGAGGATTCGATGTTGACCGGCCCGCTCGAGCCAACCAACGAGCCCTATGCCATCGCCAAGATCGCTGGCATCAAGATGGCCGAGGCCTATCGCAGCCAGTACGGCGCCGATTTCATCAGCGTGATGCCGACCAATCTCTACGGCCCCGGCGACAATTATCACCCCGAATACAGCCACGTCGTCGCCGCGCTGATCCGCCGCTTCCACGAGGCCAAGGTTTCGGGCGCCGGCAACGTCGCGGTGTGGGGCACCGGCACGCCGCGCCGCGAATTCCTCTATGTCGACGATCTCGCCGACGCCTGCATCCATCTGATGAAGACCTATTCATCGCCCGAACTGGTCAATATCGGCACCGGCGAGGACATCACCATCGCCGAGTTCGCGCGCGTCGTCGCGGCCGCCGTCGGCTATCGCGGCGAGATCAGCTTCGACACGTCGCGCCCGGACGGCACGCCGCGCAAGCTGCTCGACGTCGGCCGGCTGGCCAGGCTTGGCTGGCGCGCCACCACCTCGCTCGAGGATGGCATCGCCCTCGCGTACCAGGCCTATCTGCGCGAGACGAAGTGACGCGGTGAACCTCTCGCCCTCCGACTGAGAATATCTGTCGGCTTGGCGACGCCGCGCGGCTAGGATGCGCGTGCCCAAGCGTGCCGCAAGAGCCGCCAGTGCGTCGGAGGAGACATCATGAAGGTTCTACGCCGCCAGTTCCTGCAACTTGCAGCCGCTACGGCTGCGCTGCCGCTCACATTTGGGAAAGCGATTGCCGAGGCCTATCCGGCGCGGCCGGTTCGCCTCGTGATCGGCTATACGCCCGGCGGTTCGGCGGACCTGACGGCGCGCCTGATGGGGCAGTGGCTGTCGGAAAAGCTCGGCCAATCCTTCATTGTCGAGAACCGGCCGGGCGGCGGGACCAACATCGCCACCGAGCA
This sequence comes from Bradyrhizobium sp. USDA 3315, assembly GCF_054056795.1. Classification (NCBI taxonomy): domain Bacteria; kingdom Pseudomonadati; phylum Pseudomonadota; class Alphaproteobacteria; order Hyphomicrobiales; family Nitrobacteraceae; genus Bradyrhizobium; species Bradyrhizobium sp. USDA 3315. The sequence goes on from NZ_JBSRYP010000001.1 coordinate 5,558,924, forward strand.
GGCGCTGCGCGCGGCGCCCGATGGCTACACGCTGCTGCTGGTCGCGCCGGCCAATGCGATCAATGCGACGCTCTACCAGAAGCTGCCGTTCGATTTCATGCGCGAGATGGAGCCAATCGCGGGCATCATTCGCTTTCCCAACGTCGTGGTGGTGCACCCCTCGCTGCCGATCAAGTCGATTCCCGAATTGATCGCCTATGCAAAGGCCAATCCCGGCAAGCTCAACATGGCGTCCTCAGGCAACGGTTCGACGATCCACATGTCGGGCGAACTGTTCAAGATGCTGACCGGCATCAACATGCAGCACGTGCCCTACCGGGGCGGCGCGCCGGCGCTCACCGATATGCTGTCCGGCGTGATGCAAGTGATGTTCGACAATCTTCCGACCTGCGCCGAGCACGTCAAATCCGGCAAGCTGCGCGGACTTGCGGTCACCAGCACGACCCGTTCGGACGTGCTTCCGGACCTGCCGCCGGTCGCCGACTTCCTGCCGGGTTACGAGGCGAGCGCCTGGTACGGCCTCGCGGCGCCGAAGAACACGCCGCCTGAAATCGTCGACAGGCTCAACAAGGCCGTCAATGAAATCCTCGCCGATCCCAAGGCCAAGGCGCGCTTTACCGAGATCGGCGCGATCATGCTGCCGGGCTCGGCTGCCGACTTCGGCAGACTGGTGGCCGACGAGACCGAGAAATGGGGCAAGGTGGTCAAGTTCGCCGGCGCCAAGGTTGATTAGAGCGTTTTCGAGCGAAATGGACGCCGGTTCGCGTGAAGAAAACGCGTCAAAACTAGAATCTAGAGCTCCGTTCCGATTCGATCGGAACGGAAAAGGTTCTAGTGTCCTGAACCAAAAGTTCATGGCATTTTATGCCTTGGCGGGCAGATTGTAAGCGCAGAAGCGTTCGATTGAGCCGAGAATGTCGTCAGCTGATTTGGTCCATCGGAACGGCATTGGGTCAGCGTTGTGATGGTCGATGAAGGAGGCAATCTCGGCCCGTAGCGCCGCCACACTGCGATAGATGCCGCGCCTAATCTTACGCTCGGTGATGAGTGCAAAGAAGCGTTCGACCTGATTGAGCCAGGATGAACTGGTTGGCGTCAGGTGGACGTGCCAGCGCGGCCTCTTTGCCAGCCAGTTGCGGATCAACGGCGTCTTGTGGGTTGCGTAATTGTCCATGACGAGGTGGACGTCCAGATCGTCTGGAACCGCAGCTTCGATCTCATCGAGAAACTTGCGGAACTCTTTGGCACGATGGCGTCCATAGCATTTGCCAATGACCCGGCCGGTTGCGACGTCGAGGGCGGCAAACAGCGAGGTGACGCCATGGCGTTTGTAGTCGTGACTACGGCGCGCCGGCTGGCCTGGTCGCATGGGCAGCATGGGCTGGCTGCGATCCAGCGCCTGGATTTGCGACTTCTCATCGACACACAGTACGATGGCGCGCTCGGGCGGAGCTACGTAAAGGCCGACGATGTCGCGAACCTTGGCGACAAAGTCGGGGTCGGTTGAGAGCTTGAAGGTCTCCAACCGATGCGGCTGCAAGCCGAAAGCGCGCCATATACGCTGTACTGTTGAGACTGACAGCCCGCTGGCCCGCGCCATGCTGCGCGAACTCCAGTGGGTGGCCCCGGGAGGCTGGGTCTCAAGGGTGCGAACGATCACCGCCTCGATCCGGGCATCCTCAATCGTGCGTGGCGTCCCCGATCGCGGCTCGTCCCAAAGACCTTCAAGCCGATGCTCGGAGAACCGCCGCCGCCATTTGCCGACCGTGTCGGGATCGACAGCCAAACGGGCCGCCACGACCTTGCTCTGCTCGCCCTCAGCACAGGCCAGGACGATCCGAGCCCGCAGCGCCAACGCCTGAGCAGTGCTTCGACGCGACGCCAACGATGTCAACTCAGCACGTTCCACCTCATCAAGCTCCAGCGGAGCAAAGCGCCGACCCATCGCCAATCCTCCCCAAATCAGGAGAGTCCGCTATCATCGAGTCGATTTGGAGTCCGCCGAACTTTTGATTCAGGACACTAGCTTCGCGCCGTCGCGCGCGGCGGATTCTTTGAAAGCGCCGCCGCCATCGCCGATATCAGCGGCCGCATGAAGAAGGCGTCTTCGGCCGGGTAGATGTCGGTGCGCAGGCCTTGGGACTTGAGTTCGTCCGATACCGCCGGTCCGACCGACGCGATCGGCGTACGCTCGAACCCCTCGCGTAACCTGTCCTCGCAACCGCGCGCCCGTGCCACCTCGATCAGGCGGCGGACCTGGCCGAGATTGGTCAGAGCGATCGCGTCGATGCGGCCCTGCGCCATCTCCTCGATCGCGGTGACGATGTTGGCGTCGGCGGCCTGAGCGTCATAGACATAGGGCAGCACCGTATCGACCTCGGCGCCCTGTGCCTTGATCGCGCCGATCAGGCTGGCGTGATCCTTGTCCGGATAGAGCTGCAGGCCGAGCCGATGGCCGGTCAGGTCGAGCTTCGACAGCATCTCGGCGACGCCTTCCGAGGTTGGCTTCTCGGTCGTCATTTGCGGTTCCAGGCCGATCTCGCGCAGTGCCCGGCCGGGTTTGGGGCCGCGAGCGAATTTGCGCGCCTTGGCGAGGCTATCGCCGAACTCCCGCTCGACGCCGATCCGGCGCACGACTTTCATCAGCCGGCGCAGGCCTTCGCCGGTCATCAGCACGAGGTCGTCGAGCGGCTGTTCGATGGCGCGGCGAATCCAGGCCACGATCGGCGCCGGATCAGGCGCATCGTGGATGGTGAACATCGGGCATTGCAGCACGTCGGCGCCCTGTTCGGCGAGCAGGCGGGAAAACTGCGCCTCCTCGCGCGTCTCGAGGATCAGGATGCGGTAGCCGTTCAGCCGTTCAGCCATGATGGACCCTAACAAACATTGTCGTCATTTGTTCGATTTGACCCCGGCGCCGGGATTGGCGCAAGGCCGCCTGCGGTGTAGACGAGGGCCGAAAATGACCGTTCCATCAATCTGCTCAAGCTTTGGTCAATTGGCATGCCCGACCATCAGTTCGTTTTGACCCTGTCCTGTCCGGACCGTCCAGGGATCGTCTCGGCGGTCTCGACGTTTCTCGCCCATAACGGCCAGAACATCCTGGACGCCCAGCAGTTCGATGACGTGGAGACCGGCAAGTTCTTCATGCGCGTGGTGTTTACCGCGGCCGACCTCGCGGTCGAGCTCGCGGCGCTGCAGACCGGCTTTGCCGCGATCGCCGAACGTTTCGGGATGGAATGGCAGATGCGCGATCGCGCCAGCCGCCGCCGGGTGATGCTATTGGTGTCGAAGTCCGATCACTGCCTGGTCGACATCCTCTACCGCTGGCGTACCGGCGAACTCGAAATGATCCCGACCGCGATCGTTTCCAACCATCCGCGCGAGACCTATGGCTCGCTCGATTTCGGCGATATCCCGTTCCATCATCTGCCGGTGACGAAGGAGACCAAGCGGCAGCAGGAAGACGCGGTGTGGAAGCTGGCCCAGGACACCAAGACCGATCTCGTGGTGCTGGCCCGCTACATGCAGATCCTGTCGGACGAGATGTCGGCGCGGCTGTCAGGCCGCTGCATCAACATCCATCATTCCTTCCTGCCGGGCTTCAAGGGCGCCAGGCCCTACCACCAGGCCCATGAGCGCGGCGTCAAGCTGATCGGCGCCACCGCGCATTACGTCACGTGCGACCTCGACGAAGGCCCGATCATCGATCAGGACGTCGAGCGCATCAGCCATCGCGACACGCCTGAGGATCTCGTGCGCAAGGGGCGCGACATCGAGCGCCGGGTGCTGGCGCGCGCGATCCGCTACCATCTCGCCGATCGCGTCATCCTCAACGGACGCAAGACCGTGGTGTTCGTGGACTGATCCGCGTTCACTCCGGTTGTCGCGCTTTGACGGCTAGGGTGTCGCCCTGCATCGAGGTGCTGCATGAAACTCATCCACATGAGCGACATCCATCTGACGACGCCGGGGAGAACGATCTTTGGCCGTGATCCCATGCAAGAACTTCGAGCGCGCTGGATCAGGTGCTTGCCGATCACCGCGACGCCGAGCTGATGGTGATCTCGGCGATCTTTCGGGTATCGGCGAGCTCGCTGACTATCACTTGCCGCGCGAACGCCTGAACGGGTTCTCAATCCCGGTGCGGCTCTGCATCGGCAATCATGATCATCGCGAGAGGTGCCTCAGCGTGTTTCCCGCGCCGACGCAGACGAGTTCGCGCAAGGCGTTCACGACACCTCGTTCGGCCGCTGCCTGCTGCTTGACACCTACGACCTGCAGACGGCCGCCGGCAGCTTTTGCCCGGCGCGGCAGGCCTGGCTGGAACGCCAGCGCATGACGGCCCGTTCTTCCTGCTCATGCATCACAATCTAATCCCGACCCGCATCGCGCCGCTGGACCGGATCGGCCTGCTCGATGATGCAGGTTCCGATCGATCGTCACGAAGCACCGGAGCAAGATCAGGCACACCTTCTTCGGTCACTGCCACATCGTGCCGGGCGGTTCGGTGCGGGCGTTCCCATGACCCTCGCTGCGCCGAACCACGACAGCTATTCAGTATTCGCTGAGGTACTGACCGTCGCCGATCTGCCGGATTCCTACGGGGTGCGTTCGTCGGCGACGACTACGTCACTGTCCATATGGTGGAGTTCGGCTACCGCGGCGAAATCATCCGCGAGGATCACTCCAGCTAGTCTGTCGGGCTGTCGTTTATCCCGTGCACGGCACAACCCGGTGCCTGTCCTGGTCCGGCCGTACGCTCAGTGGGCAGCGTCCCGCGGTGGCGTTGCCGGCTTGGCGTCATCGCCGCGCTCGGCCGCAGGCATCAGGCGCTTGCGCTCCCGCTCCTGCATGAACTTGTCGTATTCGGGGGTACCTGCCCGCGGCGGCGCGTCGGCGGGCAGGCCGCCGGCCCAGGCCGGAATGTAGTCGGCCATGCCGGCCGAGAGCTTCCGGTTCACGGTGCCGCATCCTCCGAGCGTACAGGCCGCGAACGCGAGGGCAGTCAGGACAGAGATAGGGCGCGAGAAGATCGACATGTGAGGCAGGATACAGCCCTGGTCTTTATGGATGATGATCTTGGCGCGACCGTTCGGCTGCAATTGTGCTTGTTTGTTGACATCGCGGCGCTGTTTGTACGATCGTACAAATGATCGGGACCGCCAAGGTGCTCTGGTGACGCGTGATCGGTTCTTGGGCATTGAGTTTCGTGGCGTTCTTGGTATTTTAATACCATTTTCTGAGTTGGGTCCGATCGCGTCCCGCGCGACACACATCCATCGTCCGATTGACAGAGGGCACGGGGAGACGCCTTGTCGCGTTGCGGCTTGGCGGTGACATGGTTGGGTTAAGACAACCGGAACTAAAGCTCAGCGCCGAAGATCAGAAGGGGGAGGGGGATGTCGATGTTCAATCGTCGCAAGATGTTGCTGTGGGGCGCCGCTTCGGCCGTGCTTCCGGGATTGTGCGCCAGCGTGCCGGCGCGGGCGGAAGACGCCGTCAAGATTGGCCTGATCCTGCCGATGACCGGCGGCCAGGCGTCGACCGGCAAGCAGATCGATAACGCCATCAAACTCTACATGCAGCAGAAGGGCGACACCGTCGCCGGCAAGAAGATCGAGATCATCCTGAAGGACGATGCCGCGGTGCCCGACAACACCAAGCGGCTCGCGCAGGAACTGATCGTCAACGACAAGGTCAACTTCATCGCCGGCTTCGGCGTGACGCCCGCGGCGCTTGCCGCGGCGCCCTTGGCGACGCAGGCCAAGATCCCGGAAGTCGTGATGGCGGCCGGCACCTCGATCATCACCGAGCGTTCGCCCTATATCGTGCGTACCAGCTTCACGCTGGCGCAGTCCTCCACCATCATCGGCGACTGGGCGGTCAAGAACGGCATCAAGAAGGTCGCGACGCTGACCTCCGACTACGCGCCCGGCAACGACGCGCTGACCTTCTTCAAGCAGCACTTCACCGCCGGCGGCGGCGAGATCGTGGAAGAAGTCAAGGTCCCGCTCGCCAATCCGGACTTCGCGCCGTTCCTGCAGCGCATGAAGGATGCCAAGCCCGACGCGATGTTCGTGTTCGTGCCGGCGGGGCAGGGCGGCAACTTCATGAAGCAATACGCCGAGCGCGGGCTCGACAAGAGCGGCATCAAGGTGATCGGACCCGGCGACGTCATGGACGACGATCTGCTCAACAACATGGGCGATGCCGCGCTTGGCGCGGTGACGGCGCATCTCTACTCGGCGGCGCATCCGTCCGCGATGAACAAGGATTTCGTCGCCGCCTACAAGAAGGCATTCGGCAACCGTCCGGGCTTCATGGCGGTCAGCGGTTATGACGGCATCCACCTGATCTATGAAGCGCTGAAGAAGACCAATGGTGCGACCGACGGCGACAAGCTGATCGAAGCGATGAAAGGCATGAAGTGGGAGAGCCCGCGCGGCCCGATCTCGATCGACCCGGAAACCCGCGACATCGTGCAGAACATCTATATCCGCAAGGTCGAGAAGGTCGACGGCGAGCTCTACAATGTCGAGTTCGCGACCTTCGAGGCCGTCAAGGATTCCGGCAAGACCAAGAAGTGACGCGCGAAAGCGCGTCATCCCCGATGTGCAATTGCACATCGAGGGGCGCGCATGAGCGCGAACCCGGGATCTCGAAGTTATGAAAAAGGTTCCGGGTTCAGCGCGTGCGCGCTGTCCCGGAATGACGCGCTAATATCGGGATTTCATCGTCTTTCCATGGCATCAATCCTCACCAACCTGTTCGACGGCGTCGCTTACGGCATGCTGCTGTTCGTGCTGGCCTGTGGGCTTGCGGTGACGCTCGGGCTGATGAACTTCGTCAACCTCGCGCACGGCGCCTTCGCCATGGCCGGCGGCTATATCTGCGCCGTGCTGGTCAACAATTCCGGCTGGCCGTTCTTCGCGGCGCTGCCGCTCGCCTTTGTCGGGAGCGCCGCGATCGGCATCGCGCTGGAGCGCACGCTGTACCGCCATCTTTATGCCCGCAGCCATCTCGATCAGGTGCTGTTCTCGATCGGCCTCGTCTTCATGTCGGTGGCGGCGGTCGACTACATCATGGGATCGTCGCGGGTCTTCATCAAATTGCCGGCGGCGCTGGAGGGCCAGATCGACCTGTTCGGCGTCGGCATCGGGCGTTACCGGCTGATGATCGTCGTGATCTGCGGCCTGCTCACGCTGGCGCTGCAACTGGTCCTAGCGAAGACCCGGTTCGGCAGCCGGCTGCGCGCCGCGGTCGACGATCCGCGCGCCGCGATCGGGCTCGGCATCAATGTGCCGCGGGTGTTCGCCTTCACCTTCGCCTTCGGCTGCGGCCTTGCCGGCCTCGGCGGCGCGTTGAGCGCGGAGATCCTCGGGCTCGATCCGTACTTCCCGCTGAAGTTCATGATCTACTTCCTGATCGTCGTGACCGTCGGCGGTTCCTCGTCGATCACCGGGCCGTTCCTCGCCTCGCTGCTGCTCGGCATCGCTGACGTCGCCGGCAAATATTACGTGCCCAAGGTCGGCCCCTTCGTGATCTACACGGTCATGATCGTGATCCTGCTGTGGCGTCCCAACGGCCTGTTCGGCCGCACCGCGGCGCGGTGAGCCCAACATGACCGCGCTGTCCGACGTTTCCACTCATGCCATGGCCAGCGCGCGCTGGCGGATCGGCGAGGTCGCCTTCTGGGTCCTGGCGCTCGCCTGCGCCTTCCTGTTCCCGTCGCGCTACCTGATCATGACCGACATCGTGCGGCTCGGATTGTTTGCGCTGTCGCTCGACTTGATCCTCGGCTACGCCGGCATCGTCTCGCTCGGCCACGCGGCATTCTTTGGCGTCGGCGCCTATTCGGCCGGGCTGCTGGCGCTGCATGGCATCGTCAACGAGCCGGTCATTGCGCTGGTCGTCGCCGGCCTTGTCGCGGCGGTGCTCGGCTTCCTCACCAGCTTCCTGATCATCCGCGGCGTCGACCTGACGCGGCTGATGGTCACGCTCGGCATCGCGTTGCTGTTGGAGGCGCTCGCCGAGCGCTTTTCCAACATCACCGGCGGCACCGACGGCCTGCAGGGCATCGAGATGCAGCCGATCCTCGGTCTGTTCGCCTTCGACATGTTCGGCAAGACCGGGTTCTTCTACTCGCTGATCGTGCTGTTCATTCTGTTCCTGCTCGCCCGGCGCGTCGTGCATTCGCCGTTCGGTCTGTCGCTGCGCGCGATCAGGAGCAATCCGTTGCGTGCGGCCGCAATCGGCGTGCCGGTCAACCGCCGCCTGATCGCGGTCTATACGCTGGCTGCGTTCTATGCCGGGATCGCCGGCGCGCTGTTCACCCAGACCACGGCGCTTGCCTCGCTCGACGTATTTTCTTTCGAGCGCTCCGCCGACCTGATGCTGGTGCTCGTGATCGGCGGCACCGGCTATCTCTATGGCGGCTTGATCGGTGCGGTCGTGTTCAAGATGTTGCAGGAGCTGTTCCAGAGCATCACCCCGCAATACTGGCTGTTCTGGATCGGTCTCGTGCTGATCGTGATCGTGATGGTCGGCCGCGCCCGGATCCATCGCTGGGTGCTGTTCGTGCCGAACCTGATCATCCGCCAGTTCGCCGGCCGCAAGGCCACTGTCGCCGTGCCCGAGGGCGATGTGTCATGACGATCGCGCTGGAAACAAGCGGCCTCGAAAAATCCTTCGGCGGCCTTCGCGTCACCCGCGATCTGTCGCTGAAGGTGATGCAGGGCGCCCGCCACGCGCTGATCGGGCCGAACGGCGCCGGCAAGACCACCGTCATCAATCAGCTGACCGGCGTGCTGACGCCGAACAGCGGGCGCATCCTGCTCGAAGGCAGCGACATCACCGAGCTCTCCGTGCACAAGCGGGTGTTGCGCGGGTTGTCGCGCACCTTCCAGATCAACCAGCTGTATCCCGATCTGACCCCGCTCGAAACCATCGGGCTTGCGGTCTCCGAACGGATGGGCCGCGGCAGCGACTGGTGGCGGCGGATGGGGACGCGCAGCGACGTCAACGCCGAGATCGCCGAGATTTTGACGCGCTTTCATCTGCTCGACGTGATGACCGAACTCACCTCGACATTGCCCTATGGCAAGCAGCGGCTGCTCGAGATCGCGGTCGCAATCGCCGCCAGGCCACGGGTGCTGCTGCTCGACGAGCCCGCCGCCGGCGTGCCCGAAAGCGAACGCCACGATATCCTGGCGGCGGTCGCGGCATTGCCGCGCGACGTCACTGTGCTGCTGATCGAGCACGACATGGATCTGGTGTTCTCCTTCGCCGACCGCATCTCGGTGCTGGTCAATGGCGGCCTGCTCACCGAGGGCGCGCCCGACGAGGTCGCGCGCGATCCGCGGGTGCGGGCGGTCTATCTCGGCGAGGCGGCCGATGCCTGATCTCCTCTCCATCCAGGGCCTGCGTGCCGGCTATGGCGAGGCGGTGGTGTTGCCCGACATGTCGCTGGCGCTTGCCGAGGGCCAGGTGCTCGCGCTGCTCGGCCGCAACGGCACCGGCAAGACCACGCTGATCAATTCGATCGTCGGGATCGTCAGACGCTTCGACGGCAGCGTCGCGCTCGCAGACCATGACATCACGGCGATGCGGCCGGACCAGCGTGCCCGCGCCGGCATCGGCTGGGTGCCGCAGGAGCGCAACATCTTCCGCTCACTGACGGTGGAGGAGAACATGACCGCGGTCGCGCAACCCGGCGCATGGACGGTCGAGCGGGTGTACGAGATGTTTCCGCGGCTGAAGGAGCGGCGCGGCAATTTCGGCAACCAGCTGTCCGGCGGCGAGCAGCAGATGCTGGCGATCGGCCGGGCGCTGACGCTGAACCCGAAAGTGCTGCTGCTCGACGAGCCGACCGAAGGCCTCGCGCCGATCATCGTTGAGGAATTGTTAAAGGCGATCGGAACCATCACGCGGTCTGGCGGCATCTGCTCGATCATCGTCGAGCAGAACGCGCAAAAGATTCTGGGGCTCGCGGACCGTGTTGTGATATTGGAACGCGGCACCATCGTGCACGATGCCGCAAGCAGCGCGCTGAAAGCCGATCCCTCCGTCCTAGAGCGCCATCTCGGCGTCTCCGGGGCCAAGGCACATTAGAAACGACCGGGAGTTGACCATGCAGCGAACCAAGCCTCCGTTCCGCGCCGACGAGGTCGGCAGCCTGTTGCGCCCGCCGAAGATCAAGGAGGCCCGCGCCAAACTGGAGAAGGGCGAGATCTCGGCCGACGAGCTGCGCAAGATCGAGGACATGGAGATCGAGAAGGTCGTGCACAAGCAGGCCTCGGTCGGCCTGAAGCTCGCGACCGACGGCGAATTCCGCCGCTCCTGGTGGCACTTCGATTTCCTCAGCCACCTGACCGGCTGCGAGCTGTTCCACCCCGACATGGGCATTCAGTTTGCCGGCGTGCAAACCCGGCACGACGCCATCAGGGTGATCGGAAAGCTCGATTTCTCCGACCAACACCCGATGCTCGATCACTTCAGGTTTCTGAAGAAGTACGCCGACCAGGCGCATGTCACGCCGAAGATGACGATCCCGTCGCCGGCGGTGCTGCACTTCCGCGGCGGCCGCAAGCTGATCGCGAAGGAGGTCTATCCCGATCTCGAGGAGTTTTACCACGATCTCGGCAAGACCTATCGTAAGGCGGTGAAGGCGTTCTACGACGCCGGCTGCCGCTACCTGCAATTCGACGACACGGTGTGGGCCTATCTGTGCTCGCCGGAGGAATTGCAGAAGTCGCGCGACCGCGGCGACAATCCCGATGGCTTGCAGCAGATCTACGCGCGCGTCATCAACTACGCGATCGCCGATCGTCCGTCCGACATGGTGATCACCACGCATGTCTGCCGCGGCAATTTCCGCTCGACCTGGATCTCCTCCGGCGGCTACGAGCCGGTCGCCGAGACCATGCTCGCCGGCACCAATTACGACGGCTATTTCCTCGAATATGATTCCGACCGCGCCGGCGGCTTCGAGCCGCTGCGCTTCCTGCCCAAGGGCAACAAGGTCGTGGTGGTCGGCGTCATCACCTCGAAGTTCGGCGAGCTCGAGAAGAAGGACGCCATCAAGCGGCGGCTGGAGGAAGCAGCCAAATTCGCCCCGATCGAGCAGCTCGCAGTGTCGCCGCAATGCGGCTTTGCCTCGACCGAGGAGGGCAACATCCTCTCCGAGGAAGAGCAGTGGGCCAAGCTGCGGCTCACGGTCGAGGCCGCGAACGAGGTGTGGGGCAAGTAATACCGCTTCCTCCGTCATTGCGAGGAGCGAAGCGACGAAGCAATCCATCTTTCCCTACGTGGAGGCATGGATTGCTTCGCTTCGCTCGCAATGACGGTTGAGAGCTGTGCTTCACCTCTCCACCAGATAGACCTCGCCGAGCAGCGAGGAGTTCGACCACGGCACCTGCTTGCCCTTGGTCGCGGCGACGACCTCGGCGCGGACCCGCGTCAGCATCTGCTGCACCTCGAGGCCGGGCGTGCCGACATGGCGCGACAGTGCCGCCGAGAACGGGCTGTTGGCGCCTTCGCCGTCGAGCGCGACCTGGCCCGGCGCGGTCGCGAACGCGATCAGCGTGCCGGCGCCGAGCGTCGAGCCTGATCCGAGCGAGGCGGGCGCAGCAAGGCCGGAGCTGGCCTCGATGCCGCGGCTTGGGCCCGCGGAGGCCAGCTGCGGCGCCATCGGATTGTTGCGGCAGGCATCCAGGATCAGGATGTTGGTGCGGATCTGATCGTCGAGACCGGCCATGATGGTGTCCATGTCGACCATCGCGTCGGTCATGCGCCGGCCCGCCTTGAATTCGATATCGACCGGCACGAGGTAGTTGCGGCCGTCGACCTGCACGCCGTGACCGGCGTAGTAGACCACCGCGATCTGCGACCGCGCGGCCTCGCGCAGGAAATCGTGGATCGTCTGCTGCATGGCGTCGCGCCCGAGATCGAGGCCTTCGGAGACGGTGAAGCCGATCTCGCGCAGGCTCCTGGCGATGGCGCGCGCGTCGTTGGGCGGGTTGGGCAACGCCTTCGCCTGGGCATAGGCACCGTTGCCGATCACCAGCGCGACGCGGCGGCCAGTGGCTGCGGCCTGCACGCGGGCTGCGGGTGCGGTCGGTGGTGCGGCGGACGCCGGTGGTGCGGGGGCAGGGCTGCTCTCGGCGGCGGGCGCCGCCGCGGTCTTGCGCGGGGCGGCGTCGGCTTCCTTCAGCAGCGTCAGCCGCACCTTGGCGGTGGCCTGGTTGGCCTTGCTGCCGGCGTCGGAGGCCGCGCCCTCGAGCACCGACGCGTAGTCTTCCTTGGCGTGCGCGGCATCGCCCTTGGCCTCATAGGCGAGGCCGCGCTGGGTATAGGCCGAGATCAGCACGCTACCCGGTGGCGTCATGATGTTGACCGACGCCTTCGCCTTGGCAAGCCGGATCGCTTCCGTCGTGTCCGCAATGGCGGGGGCGATGTCGCCCTTGGCCCGCCAGATCACGGCGCGGCTGATCAGCGGCTGCGGCAGCGACGGGTCGATCCTGACCGCCTCATTGATGTCGGCGAGCGCGCCGTCGAGATCGCCGAGCGCCTGCTTCGAGGAGCCGCGGTTCTGGTAGGAGAAGGCCGATTTCGGACCGGCCTTGATCGCGGCGTCGTAGTCGGCGATCGCCCGGGTGTAGTCGCCCTTGCTGCGATAGGCGTTGCCGCGGTTGTGGAAGATGATGCCGCTCGGCGGGCCCATGCGCAGCGCGTCGTTGAAGTCGGCGATCGCGATGTCGTACTCGCCCTTGTCGAAATAGGCCGAGCCCCGCAAATTGTAGACGGCGGTGCTGGGCTTGAGGCGCAGCGCCTCGGTAGCGTCGGCAATCACCTGCGCGTAGTTGCCTTTCTTGTTCCAGCCGACCGCGCGCCAGAAATAGATCGTGGCGAGCTTCTCGCCGGAAAATACCTTCAGCGCGATGATCTTGGTGCAGGCGTCGATCATCTGGTCGGCCGGGGTGGTCTCGGTCGTACAGAGCGGGCCGAGCTGCGCGCGCGCCTGGGCGAAGCAGGCCGCCGACCACAGGACGGCCGCAAGCAGTGCGGGGATCAGGAACAGACGGCGCATCGCTCATCCGGGTGCTGGCCGTCATGGTGATCGGCGACGGCGGTCGAAGAGGCGGTCATGCCTGTTTGGTGATCGGGCAGCAAAGCGGGTTCAATTGGCGGGAAAAATCAATGCAGCTATCATCCCATGTTCTCGCGACCCGGAAGGCGGCTGCTCCCGCCCTGGCCCGAAGGATGGACCATGCTTGGCGGCAAGTCAGGGCCGGGAGGTGGCTCACGCGAGCGTAGCTCAGGATGTCATCGCTCGGTCGCCGGCCACGGCTCCGCCTTCGTGACATAGAGCCAATACACACCAGCACCATTATGTTTTTGGCCCCATGGCTTCAAATTGAAATGCCAGGCTTGAACTTCGCGACGTTCTACAATTTCCGCTGGGACGATATACAAAGGCTCGCTACCGAAGCCCTTCTTTATCCGTGGAGCATACACGAAACCGAACGGCAATGGTGGCACTGTGGGGTGGACTAGACCTTGATACTGTTCCAAGCCGCTCTGCGCGACCATGGCCGCGAAGTCTGAAAGATGAATGGTTGGAACATCCTCGCGAAGCGGCTGGCTATCCTCGACTACAAGGAAACCAGACATCCGACGACCGCTGAAGACAAAGGACTCCTTGTAGCTTTGCGGGTCACCCGGGCTATCCAGCTTCTCTGCAAACAAGCGGTGAGCTGCCCAAGGCACGCAAACGAAGAGCGCTGCCGCCACAACCAATCCGACCAAGCCATTTCGTGACAATCGGGAGTGCGAAGGGAACTCGGTCGCTGTCCAGACGCGGCTGCTCAGTCCCAGCGCAAAGAACAGCGCCATCATCGGATGACTTGCGGCGAGCGCGCGTGCGCCATCATCGAAGTAGATAAGTGCGGACGACGCCACGATGCTCGCCCAGAGAAAGGCCCAGAAAGTCAGTTCGACGGCTTTCGCTCGCCTTACGGCGCCGTACAAAAGACCGACAAGGGATACCGCTGTTAGCAGTTTCTGGGGTAGCCAGTCCGGTTGGAGCACCCATCCGTAGCCTCTCCAAAGCACACCAGGAAATGTTGTAATGAACTCCTCTGCGCTCTCGGCCAATCGCCGGAACAGGACGCCAGGATTCTCACGGAATTTTTCCCAGGCGGCAGAATAAAGTTGCCGCACCATAGCATCGTCGGAACCAACAACGGGCGTACCCTCCGCGGCGAGCTTCTTGAGGCAACCGTCCCATGTTGTCCCCATCGAAAGGCCACAGAGGACATAGGCAAAATTGCCTGTCGTTGAACTAGGGCCTGTTGCGTAGACGCGTTGTAGGAGGGAATTCAACCCAAGAACGCCAAGCAAAATAAAGAAAGCCGCGACGCCAATCCTGATCTTTGCCTTAGTGCCTCGTCCGAATTGCCAGACCAGCCAGATCAGGAGAGCAGGAATCGTAAACATGCTCCCCATGCGCGTCATCAGTGCCACGGCTGTCATCGCAAATGCGACCAGCGCTGCGCTGACGGAGCGGTCGAGAAAAGCCCTGATGAAGAACGGGATAGACAGCAGCGCCCAGAACAATCCGAATGGCTCGGTGAGAGGTGTCGCCACAAAGTAGCAATCGTAGATATAATTCAGTGCAAAGAAGGCTATTCCGGCCCAGATGCCTCGCCACTTGACGATCGCATGCGTCGCAAAGCACATCGCGCCTGCCAGAAGGCAAGCCTGCAAGATCAGCATGCTCTGCAGTGAAAGATTACCAAAAATCAGCAGAACCGATCTGAAAGCCGCAGCCAAGGGCCGGCGAAGTGCGAACGCGTTCAAAGTGCCATCGTTCACCTGATCGAAAGCAGCCGTCACATAGCCGTTCGCGTCTGAAAATGGCAGCAGGCCGCCCATGTTCGAGACGTTAGGGTCGCTCGGTCTGACAATTCCCGCCCACATGGTGCTGATGCAAAAAACGAACGCACATGCCACGATCGGAAATCCAGACCAGGCGAGAAGCCGTCGCAGGAACCGTTCGTGCGATGCCATCAGGGACCGATAAGGTGTGTTCGAGCCGATCGACCACGTCGCTACCGCTCCGAGCCCAGCCAGCGTCAAGAGCGGATATCCGAGATACGGCCCGTTGATGGCGGCCCATTTGGCTATCGGCGACCAACGGATCAGCGCAGCGGTTGGCAGCGGATAGCCGGTTGCCAAAGCATAGAGACTGACGATGGCGAACACCGCCGAGGCAACCAGCGCGGCCCCGCATAGCCCAGCCAGGATCCAATAAGCCGCTCCCAACACGGCGATCTTCGATCGCTCACCATATCGCTTTGCGAACGATCCGAGCGGACCGGAATACGCGAAACAGCCGAGCAGTGCCGTCAAAATCGCGAGCGCGGAAATGACCCAAGCCCTCGGTCGCAAGCTGTAGTGGACGGTTGCTACTGCTGATGCATCATTCTTCACGCCAGGAGGAAGCGCAAAGATCACGCCGCTTCCCCAGTGGCTAAATCCCGTCGTTGTACCTGACCGAATGATGTCGTGCAGGGTGTGCGCGGGGCCCATCTTGCGGCCGTTGATGCGCAGCCCGAGGGTGGACTGAAGGGGTTTCTCGCCGTTGTCGCCGAGCAAAGGTTGCCGCCACCATGGAGCGGGCGGCTCCTGCGGAACGGCTAATATGAAGGAGGCCTGCGGCGGATTCGTTTCCGCCGTGAATGGACCGGCGAATTCAAATTCCTGCTGCTGGATGCCGAGCTGGAGCGCAAGCGCCACCAGGGTCAAGACGACGAGCGGCCAGAATATCAATCTTGCGCCGATAGACTTCCAATCGCTGACTTGGCGAATAGAGGCTGACCCGACAGCAGCTCCGCTCCTCCTCAGCAGGTACTGCATCCTACACTCGCTCGACCACGACGATCATTCGGAACGCGAGGTGCTTGCGAAGGAACACCGGTACCATCTTTTCAAACTGCAGCGTCGGGCTGACCAGAGCCGCCGGAATCAAAGACCATCTCTGCAACCCGCCGCTCATCGGATAGGCAAACAGGCTGTGCCAGTCCACGCTGCGCACACGCAGCGAGGGCACGGTCTGTTCCACGCGCCGGCGCGCCGGCTCCGTGGCAAACAGCAGCGTGGGAATGGCCTGATTTGCGTCGAACGGATCGCGATTGGGATCGATTGGCACCGGAGCGAATGGATCGGCCTTCATATCCACCGGCTCTTCGTGAAAGTGGTCGTAGAACCGGCGCGCCAGCGTCGTCATCGCGGGCTCGATCATCACCAGCCGTCCGCCTGGTTTCAGCACGCGTGACGCTTCGTTGAGGAATTCGATCGGGCGCTCCAGATGATGCAAGACGTCGAGCATCACCACGCCGCCAAATACGCCGTTCTGGAATGGCAGTCGGTGAGCGTCGGCCACGACATCGATGCCGGGAAAGCGCAGGATGTCGACGGAGACGACGTCCGGGCGAGTTTGCTTGATATGAGCGGTGCCTCCGCCGATATCGAGAATTGCACCCTCCGGACAGTTCTCAAAGAGCTGCCGATGGTAGTCCTGGTACAGAAGGCGTATCGCCTCCTTTGTTTCCCACACTTCGCGGTGGACGATCTGGCGCTGGTTCAAGCCGGCTGGATTGTCTGTCACGGCTCACCGATCATACAGCTTTGAGCTTGCGATAGGCGAATACGACCATCTTCAGCAGCAGCCAGCCGTCGCGAAAGCGCGAAATCTGAGTCTGGCCGAACGTGCGGGCCTTGTAGTGAATGGGCGTCTCGATCAGCTTCAGATTTTGCTTCACCGCACCGAAGATCAGGTCGAAGTCACCGAACGGATCGAAATTGCCGAAATAGGATCGCTCGCGCGCCAGCACCTCGTAGTCCTTTCGCAGCAGGACCTTGGTACCGCACAGGGTGTCGGTCAATCGCGTGTTGGTCAGATAGCTGAAGATGTAGGCGAAGCATCGATTGGCAATCAGGTTGAGCGGCCGCATCGCTTCGTTTTCCATCGGATAGATGAGGCGGCTGCCATTGACGAATTCAGCTTTGCCGCTTTCGATCACAGCATGGTACTTTGGTAACGCCTCGGGCGGCATGGTCAGGTCCGCATCGAGAATCATCAGGACGTCCTGCTTGGCTGCCGCAAAGCCTTTTCGTACGGCGTCACCTTTGCCCTTGCCGTCCTGCTTCAGCACCGTGATGTCCCAAACGCCCCGATAGGCGTCGCGAACCCGCTCGCACTCCTCGAAGGTGCCGTCACTTGAGTTGCCCTCGACGAAGATGATCTCTTGCGCGCTGCCGAACCTGGGCATGCGCTTGATGGCGCTCTCGATGTTGCCACGTTCGTTGCGGCAAGGAATGAGGATGCTCGCCGAGAGCTTCCGGTCGGCAAACTGCCGTATGGGGCGCCCAACAAAATATGTCCGCAAGCAAAGATTGCGGATGCCCGGCAGCGGCGCGATGAACCGGTTGATGAAGGGCCCCAGCCCGAGCCACCGCCGCGGCAGCAATTGCCTTTGCTCGTGCCTGATGACCTCAAGGTCGGCAAGATCCATCAGATTAAGGAAGTCCGAGGTGGCGATATAATTGATCTTCGGCTGCCGGCTCTTCAGTCTGAGCATTTCTCCGATCTTGAGGATCGGTTCCCAGAGGGGGGAATAATAGGAAATCACCAGTCGCGTCGATGGTGAGCAGATCCTCTGGATCAGCCCAAGCGTCCCATCGATGTCGTCGAACATCCCGATCGTGTCCGCGATAACGATGTAGTCGAATGGACCTTCGATCGCGTCGAACGTTTGCGGATCTTCCACGTCGCCTTCATGAAATTGCAGATTGGGGAATCGTTCGCGCGCCCGCGTGATCGCCGCCTGGCTGAAGTCGACGCCCACTCCATAAGAAGGCTCAAGCGCGGCGAGCAGCTCGCCGCGGCCGCAACCCAGTTCAAGCACACGCTTCCCAGGAGGAATTAGAAAGCGCATGTACTGAAGGTCTTCGGCATAGTAGGCCGAATTGATCTTCCGCCAGCGCTCCTGTTCCTCAAGCGTGGCCTCGATGCGCTCCAGGAATTCGCGCTTACGGTTGCTGAGCGGCCGCGGCTCGCTGGACAAAGTCGCCGCTGTGTTCGCCTGGGATGAATAAGAAGCCAATGCAATCTCCGACAGTCACGCTATTGCACACGGGCAATTGCATTGATGCAGGCGCCGTCCGAAACCATTCGGCCTAGTTCGGCGGCCGAGGAAGGCAGCGCGTTGCCGTGCTTTTCATCGAAAAAACGGTACCCGTTTGGAATGAAATACGAAAAGAGTTCTTCTAGGGAGGTCCCTCGTTCCTCGAGCACATAGGGCGCCAGTTCCATGACGAAAATCGGCTTCACGTCCTTCATGAGCTTTGAGGCTCCGCGGAGAACGTCGCACTCGTAGCCATCCACATCCAGCTTGACGAGCTGCACCCGCAGATCCGGGAACTGGGCCAGAACATCGTCGAGTCTGCGAGCTTGCGCGGCTTCCGTGCGCATCTCACGCCCAAGGTGCTTCGCGTGCAAGCCGCTTTCATTGGTGAGCGGCCAGCTCGAATAGATGGCTGACGGAACGGGTTCGGCGTCCTTGCCGGTCAGGAAGCAGTGCAGAGGGATCACGCGCTTCTGCAGCTCGGGATTCAGTTCGAGATTGCGATTGAGCTTGCGAAAGGCGAAGTCGGTCGGTTCGAAGGCGAGAACGCGTCCTTCCGGACCAACGAGGTGAGCCAGATGGAGCGTGTGGGCTCCTACATTGGCCCCAATATCGAGGACCAGTGATCCGGGCTTCACAAGCTCGCGCAGCGTGGCCCTCGTTTGGCGCTCGTAGATATTGCCGAGATAGATCGCGAAATCGATGCCTTGCGCCAGGTCCAGATCGTAGTTGATGCCGTTTCTGACGGCGATCTGACGATCGGATCTTCCCAGCAGCGACCGTCCAGCGCGAACGGCGCGGTACATCAAGCGAGCGGCACCGATCTTGTGAGTGGTTTTCATTGGCGAATTTGGTGTCCCTAAAGCCGGCACTCTTAACGAACGTCGGCGCGGTTGTAAAACGTGCGGATTGGGTCGCTCGTCGAGCTCGGCTCCCCGATGCGAAGGGGGCTGTGGAACTTTTGTTTGAAAATCGGTGGTTGTGACAATTCGCGCCGCAAAAGCGCGGCGAGAGAGCGCATCCGATCGTGTGGACCAGGCGATAGCGGTCAAACAGGGGGCGGTCGTGCCTCGCGGTATGGTCCTTCGATAGCGCGTAGGCCTTCCATTGGTGGGAAGATGGTGATATGAAATCACCACGTGAAGCTTCTGCCCACTCTTGTCCCACTCGCCACTGCCCACTCAAGACGCCATGAAGAACGACGAAATCCTCAGTCAGATCACGGATTTCTGCCGTCGCTCCGACATGGCGGAGACGACGTTCGGCCGCCGCGCCGTCAATGACGGCAAGCTGGTGTACCGGCTGCGGGAGGGCAAGCGCATCACGATCGATACGCTCGACCGCATCAACGCCTTCATCGCGACCTCGACGCCGGGCGGCGTGGCGCCGCCGCGCGGCCTCGTGGTGCCGCCGGAAAAGCGCGATCCGCGGGGCAATTTCCGGTTCTTCGAGAACCGCCAGCGCTATTTGCTGTTCGTCCACACCTGCAGTGAGAAGCGGGTGATCGCCGACCGGGTTGCACTGGAGCTGGCAGCCATCCATCCGCGGCCGCCGGCACTGCGGGTGTTCGATGCCGGGATGGGCGACGGCACGGTGCTGGCGCGGGTCTTGCGCGCCATGCATGGCCGCTTCCCACATATGCCGTTCTATGTCGCCGGCAAGGAACTGAGCCTGGAGGACGTCCGCCTGACCCTCGACAAGGTCCCCGACCGCCTGTTCGAGCATCCGGCCAGCGTCTTCGTGTTCACCAACATGTATTACGCCGAGGCGCCGTGGCTGACGCCCAAGAACTCCGCGGCGGCCGCCAGCATGATCTGGCACGAGGTGGCCCTGCGAGGCGCTTCCTCGGGTGAGTTCGAGGCCCAGATCGCCGAACTCGGTCCGTTCCTGGAGCAGAACTGGCGCGCCAACCTCAGCCCCGGCAATGCGATGCCGATCTATGAACGGCCGGTGGCGCTGGTCCTGTACCGGGACGATCACCGGTTCCTGCTCGATTCCATCATTCCGCGGGCCGGCCGCACCGAAGCCAATTTCGATCTTGTGATCGCCTCGCAGCCTTACCGTGCCAAATCCTCGGTGAACTTCCGCGCCAAGCGGATCATCGCGCCGCTGGCCCGCGCGCTGCGCGGTGGCGGACGGCTGATAGGAATCCACTCCCACGGCGGCGATCCCGGGCTTGAAATGATTCAAGCCGTCTGGCCCGGAGAAAATCCTTTCGCCGTCAGCCGCCATGAGATACTGCGCGCGGTGAAATACGAACTGGGCTCCGCCGGCCGCGAGCTGAACTTCAACGCCTACGCCGATAACCGTTCGATCTTCCGATATGATATGGAAGCGCTGCCCAATGAGGTAACCGGCTTGATCGGAACCTCGACGGCCTTTGCTGCGTGGAATGCGGCGGTGTATGTCGCGCAGATCGAAGATGAGCGGTTGACCGAAACGACCGAAAACGGACGAGCTCTCGAGGCCACGCGCGAAGTTCTCCGCAAACACAATGGGCTGTGGTTCTACGACGAATCCTACGTCATCTCGCGGCGACGAGACTGACATGCCGGGGACATATTCACCAACCAACGTCGGACTTCGACTTAACAAGGGGTTTGCTTGATGCGCGCGTCTTACCTGTTCACCAGCGAGTCGGTCTCGGAAGGCCATCCGGACAAGGTCTGTGATCGTATCTCGGATGAGATCGTCGATCTGTTCTATCGCGAGGGACCGAAAGCGGGCATCGACCCGTGGCAGATCCGCGCGGCATGCGAGACGCTCGCGACCACCAACAAGGTGGTGATCGCCGGCGAAACGCGCGGCCCGAGCTCGGTCACCAACGACCACATCGAGAGCGTGGTTCGCTCTGCAATCAAGGACATCGGTTACGAGCAGGACGGCTTCCACTGGAAGAACTGCGACATCGAGATCCTGCTGCATCCGCAGTCGGCCGACATCGCGCAGGGCGTCGACGCGCTGCAGCCGGGCGAGGTCAAGGAAGAGGGTGCCGGCGACCAGGGCATCATGTTCGGTTACGCCACCAACGAGACGCCGGACCTGATGCCGGCGCCGATCTTCTACGCCCACAAGATCCTGCGGCTGATCTCCGAAGCGCGCCACTCCGGCCGCGAGAAGGTGCTGGGTCCGGACTCCAAGAGCCAGGTCACGGTGCAGTACGAGAACGGCAAGCCGGTCGGCGTCCGCGAGATCGTGGTCTCGCACCAGCATCTGGTCGAGGACCTGTCGTCCAAGCAGATCCGCGACATCGTCGAGCCCTATGTCCGCGAGGCGCTGCCGAAGGAGTGGATCAGCGACAAGACGATCTGGCACATCAATCCGACCGGCAAGTTCTTCATCGGCGGTCCCGACGGCGACTCCGGCCTGACCGGCCGCAAGATCATCGTCGACACCTATGGCGGCGCGGCTCCGCATGGCGGCGGCGCGTTCTCCGGC
This sequence comes from Bradyrhizobium sp. USDA 3315, assembly GCF_054056795.1. NCBI lineage: Bacteria > Pseudomonadati > Pseudomonadota > Alphaproteobacteria > Hyphomicrobiales > Nitrobacteraceae > Bradyrhizobium > Bradyrhizobium sp. USDA 3315. The sequence goes on from NZ_JBSRYP010000001.1 coordinate 5,580,553, forward strand.
AAGGATCCGACCAAGGTCGACCGCTCGGCCGCCTATGCCGCGCGCTATGTCGCCAAGAACATCGTCGCGGCCGGTCTCGCCGACCGCTGCACGCTACAACTCGCCTATGCGATCGGCGTGGCGCGTCCGCTGTCGATCTACATCGACACCCACGGCACCGGTAAGGTGTCGGAGGATCAGCTCGAGAAGGCGGTGGCCAAGGCGATGGATCTGACGCCGCGCGGCATCCGCAGCCATCTCGACCTCAACCGCCCGATCTACGCGCGCACCTCGGCCTACGGCCATTTCGGCCGCACGCCCGACAATGAGGGCGGCTTCTCCTGGGAGAAGACCGATCTCGTCGAGCAGCTGAAGCGCGCGCTCTGATACTTGCGTCATTCCGGGGCGCCCGCGGGAGCGAGCGAACCCGGAATCCCTAATCATCACCTCGAGATTCCGGGTTCGCCTCTTCGAGGCGCCCCGGAACGACCAGTTCAACAACAGGACGCTCAAATGAACGCCCCCACGAAGCCCGGCTTCACCGACTACATCGTCAAGGACATTGCGCTCGCCGATTTCGGCCGCAAGGAGATCTCGCTGGCCGAGACCGAGATGCCCGGCCTGATGGCCACCCGCGAGGAGTTCGGCCCCAAGCAACCGCTGAAGGGCGCGCGCATCGCGGGCTCGCTGCACATGACGATCCAGACCGCAGTGCTGATTGAAACGCTCGCTGCGCTCGGCGCCGACATCCGCTGGGTCTCCTGCAACATCTATTCGACCCAGGATCACGCCGCCGCCGCGATCGCCGCGGCCGGCATTCCGGTGTTCGCCGTCAAGGGCGAGACGCTGACCGAGTACTGGGACTACACAGCCAAGCTGTTCGACTGGCACGGCGGCGGCACGCCCAACATGATCCTCGATGATGGCGGCGACGCCACCATGCTGGTGCATGCCGGCTACCGCGCCGAGCAGGGCGACACCGCCTTCCTCGACAAGCCGGGCTCCGAGGAAGAGGAAATCTTCTACGCGCTGGTCAAGCGCCTCTTGAAGGAGAAGCCGAAGGGCTGGTTCGCCGAGATCGCCAAGAACATCAAGGGCGTCTCGGAGGAGACCACCACGGGCGTGCATCGCCTCTACGAGATGGCGAACAAGGGCACGCTCCTGTTCCCGGCGATCAACGTCAACGACAGCGTCACCAAATCGAAGTTCGACAACCTCTATGGCTGCCGCGAGTCGCTGGTCGACGGCATCCGCCGCGGCACCGACGTGATGCTGTCGGGCAAGGTCGCGATGGTTGCCGGCTTCGGCGACGTCGGCAAGGGCTCGGCCGCCTCGCTGCGCCAGGCCGGCTGCCGCGTCATGGTCTCCGAGGTCGATCCGATCTGCGCGCTGCAGGCGGCGATGGAAGGCTATGAGGTCGTGACCATGGAAGACGCGGCGCCGCGCGCCGACATCTTCGTCACCGCCACCGGCAACAAGGACATCATCACCATCGAGCACATGCGCGCGATGAAGGATCGCGCCATCGTCTGCAACATCGGTCACTTCGACAACGAGATTCAGATCGCGAGCCTTCGCAATCTGAAGTGGACCAACATCAAGCCGCAGGTCGACGAGATCGAATTCCCCGACAAGCACCGCATCATCATGCTGTCGGAAGGCCGCCTCGTGAACCTCGGCAATGCGATGGGCCATCCGTCCTTCGTGATGTCGGCGTCCTTCACCAACCAGACGCTGGCGCAGATCGAGCTGTTCGCCAACAACAAGGACGGCAAGTACGCCAAGAAGGTCTACGTGCTGCCGAAGACGCTCGACGAGAAGGTCGCCCGCTTGCACCTCGCCAAGATCGGCGTCAAGCTGACCGAGCTGCGCAAGGATCAGGCCGACTATATCGGCGTGAAGCAGGAAGGTCCGTACAAATCGGATCACTACCGCTACTGATCCGCGCCCGCAGCAATCGATCACGTGAAGAGCCCCGGCCTCGCCCGGGGCTTTTTGCTAGGCAGGCTCGTGCATCAAGCTGGGATGCCGCACGCAATTTGACTGGTCGCCCCCGTGCACCGGTCGAGGACCGGTCATACCAAAATGGGCCGTGCAATAAGGTCCTTTTCGGATTCGGGAAATCAGAGATGGCCTGCCAAGGCTCGGGTTGCTAGGGTCGGCTCTCTCGGGTTACAGAGCTACTTGCCCTGCGGCTCTTACCCCGCAATCGGCTAGTCAGTAGGGGAGGCAAATGCGCTGCCCCTCCAAAGTGAGGCATCATCATGGGTTTGGCGCTCAACGTTGCAGTCCTATTGCGCGGGTGGCTTTTGGCACACCATGCCAACGGGCCGGTCGCAACGCTTGGTGTGATGGACTGCGGCTTCTCAGAGAAAGCCTTTACTAAAGCCATAGAGAAGGTTTCGCTATGGGCATCCGCCGATCGCCCTATGAGCGCGGCTCGTTATTTTCAAATGTGCGGAGGGCTAAATGATCTGTCAAGCATCGACATCAGCAAATACGAGGGCGCCGATTTCGAGTTTGATCTAAACAATGAAAGTCTTCCACCTGAATTGATCGGCCGCTTCGGCGTGGTGCTTAACGGCGGGACGCTGGAGCACGTCTTTCACGTTCCGAACGCGCTCACCAACATCTCGCGCATGCTGCGTCCCGGCGGCCTTGCCGTCCATATCTTGCCGATGAGCAATTGCGTTGATCATGGCTTCTATCAATTCAGCCCTACGCTCATGCTTGACTATTATGCGGCGGCGAAATTCGACCTGCTCAACTCGATTTCGCTTCACTTCTCTCCGCAGTCGCCGCGCTGGCTCGTTAAACCAGCCCTGCTCGGCTCGTACGGCGAAGGCCTTATCGGCACCTTCGACCAAAGAATCGCCTTCCACATGCTCGTCGCCCGCAAGCGTCCCGATTCCCTCGATTGGGCAATCCCAATCCAAAGCCTGTACGGCCGGAAATTTACAGGTCAACGCCATCTATCCGACGCGATCGAGTGGTTCAGTCCCTTCGAGATTGAGAACGGTCGCCGGATCGAGTCCGGTAAACCGACCGAGTTTCGTATCGAGTCGTTTGCGAGCAACGGCGGCTTAATGTGGGGTGCGACACTGCCGGATTATCTTCCGCGGGGTGACGACAGTACGAGCCCCATAAGTTCTAGCCTCGCATTGTTCGAGGATGGTAAGCTCCTTGGACCACCCCACTCAGCTCATGACACGATCCAGAAAATTGGGCGAGGCGCATATTCGCATTGGGGTGGAGCGCTCTTCTTGTCGTCTAGCGACGGATCCGATCCAAATACGAATGGACGTCAATACCTCTGCAAGCTGTGAGCGAGTCGGCTATATATTGGTCACGCGGACGAGTTTACTGGAAGAACCTGATGAAGCACCGTCTCGAGCTGGCTGCGGACGTATCGATATTGCTTCCCGATCCGTTCGCAGTCCTAATCTAAATAGCTTGAACAGAGCATGAGTGAACGGCACCACAGCTCGCTCATGAACCTGGTGATGGTCGCTGATTTCATCAATCGTGTCATTTCGTCACCGGTCGGTGTCGTGTTTCGCTGTTGGATGCAGCCGCGCAGTATCCCGGGAGGTCGTGGAGGCTGGAGTGCCGCGCGCCGATTCGGAGAGTGTTGCCGACAAGTCTTAAATCTGATTCGATGTTAGCTTGATGCGCCGATCGGACGTACTTTCTTTCGCAAAGGCGCTGCGCGCTTTGAAGACACCAGCCACTACGTGCGCTCGGGCGTCAACCGCATCTCACCGTAACATCCGTGACGATGCGCAGCCCCCCTCGATCGGGTGAGACGGACACATCATACACTGAGTTGTGCTCCGGATAAGCACCGGAGGACTTGCCATGTAGGGCAACTCAGTGGCACTTGCGCGCGAGGAGGGAGCCGGACGAGCGTGCTTAGGTCACGGTCTTTCGGTCGCCGGCGCTGTGCCGTGCCCCAGTTGCCGTGAGATCTCGCCCGCACAATCGCGCAGCGCAGTTGCAATTGCGCTGTCCCAGCTGGCGTCGAAGGTGCCCTCCGGGCCCATCGCTGTGATGACCAGCGCGACGTGGCGGGCGTGATCGAACACCGGCGCGGCGAAGGCGTTGACGCCGGGCAAGGGATCGCCGATCGCCCGCGCCAGCCCGCGGCTGCGGACCTCGGCGAGGATATCGGCCGTCTTCGCGTCCGCCGGCGGACGCTTCGGATTGTAGCCGACGCCGAGGCGATCGAGGCCACTGTCGAGCGCGGTCCTGATCGCGTTCGGCGGCATGAAGGCGGCGAAGGCGCGGCCGGTCGCGGTCTCGAGCAGCGCCACCACCGATCCGACGCGCATCGCGATATGCACCGGATGGCTCGGCTCCTCGAGCCGCACCACGGTCGCACCGTGGGTGCCCCAGACCGACAGCGACACCGCGTGATTGATGCTGTCGGCGAGCGCTGCGATCCGCGGCGTTGCGATCCGTACCGCCGACTGCCGGCGCAGGCTGATCAGGCCGAGCTCGAGCGCCAGCGCCCCGATCTCGTAACGGCCAGTGGTCTCGTCCTGCTCGATCAGGCCGATGCGGGAAAAGCTGACGAGATAGGGATGCGCCTTGGCCGGCGGCATACCGGCTTCGCGGGCGAGATCGCGCAGCATCATCGGTTCGCCGCTGCGGGCCAGCGCGCGGAGCAATTCTCCGCCGACCTCGATCGACTGTATGCCGCGGCTCTCTCTCGTCATGTGGCCCTGTCAGCTCCGACAATGTGCTTATACGGCGAGAAACCCTCCGTCGACCGGCATGGTCACGCCGTTCACATAAGATGCCAGCTCCGATGCGAGGAACACCACCGGGCCGACCAGCTCCTCCGGCTGCCCGACGCGGCCGAGCGGTGTGCGGCCCAGAAATCCGGCGAGCCGGCCCGGGTCGTTGCGGCTCGCTTCGGTCATCGCCGTTTCGATCACGCCGGGCGCGATCGCATTGACACGAATGCCGTCGGCGGCAAGCTCGCGGGCGAGCGCCTGGGTGAGGAGCTTGACGCCCCCCTTGGACGGCGCATAGCCCAGCGTATCGGCAACGCCGAGGAAGGACGCGATCGAGCCGAGATTGATGATCGTGCCGCGCGTCTCGCGCAATGCCGACAGGAAGGCGTGGGTGACGTTGAATGTGCCGGTCAGGTTGACGTCGAGCACCCGCCGCCAATTCTCGCGTGCACGGGGCGAGCCGATGCCCTCACGGATGATGATGCCGGCATTGTTGACCAGGATCGCGATCGGCCCGACCTCGCGCGCCGCACGCTGCGCCAGCGCGGAGCACGCCTCCGCATCGGTGACGTCGAGCTCGAACGGCCATGCCGCGCGGCCGTGCTGGCGAATGTCGGCCGCGGTTTGCTCGGCGCCGGCGCGATCGATGTCGGTCACTACAACGTCCGCGCCATGCGCCGCGAGGCCAAGCGCGATGGCGCGACCGTTGCCGTGCGCAGCGCCGGTCACCAGCGCGCGCTTGCCTGCGAGCAGGGTCGCCATTGCGCTCATGGCGCGCTTCCTTCCGCCGCCACGCCGACGATGTGCCTGCCCGCGATGTAGCCGAAGGTCAGCGCAGGCCCGAGTGTGATGCCGGCGCCGGGATAGTTGCCGCCCATGATGCTCGCCATGTCGTTGCCGGCGGCATAGAGGCCGGCGATCGGCCGGCCGTCGGCGTCGAGCGCGCGGGCATTGGCATCGGTCCTTATGCCGGCATAGGTGCCGAGATCGCCGATCACCATCTTGATGGCGTAGAACGGCCCGTGCCGGATCGGCGCGATGCAGGGATTGGGCCCGTGCAGCGCATCGCCCTGGTAGCGGTTATAGGCGCGCGAGCCCTTGCCGAAGGCGGGATCGCGTCCCTCCGCCGCGGTGGTGTTGAACTCCGCGACGGTCGCCTCGAGCGCCTTGGCGTCGATGCCGGCCTGCGCAGCGAGCTCCGCCAGCGTCGCGCCGCGCTTGAGATAGCCGGTCTTCAGATGATGGCCGAGCGGCATCGGGCGCGGCGGCACGCAGCCGAGGCCGTACTTGCGCAGCGTCTCGTGATCGCAGATCAGATGCGCCGCGATCTCCTCGCCGGGCTTCGCCGCCTTGATCATCGCCTGCACGAAGTCGTGGTAGGAATTGCCTTCATTGGCAAAGCGCCTGCCGTCGGCCATCACCGCGATCACGCCCGGCTTGGCGCGATCGATGAAATGCGGCATCACGCCTTTCGAGCCGTCCTTGCGCGTCGTGACTGAGACCGGCACCCAGGCCGCGGCATTCGGCAGCGAGTCGTCGACGCGGCCGCCGGCGGATTCCGCAAGGCGCAAGCCGTCGCCGGTGTTGCCGGTCGGGCCCGGCGAATAATGCTCTTTTCCAGTGGGGGCGTGCGGAAACATCTTCTGCCGTCGCGCGACGTCATGCGGGAAGCCGCCGCAGGCGAGCACCACGCCACGCTTGGCGTTGACGAGGATCGTGCGCCCTTCACGCACGACGACCGCGCCGCGCACCGCGCCGTTCTCGACGATCAATTCGCGCACCGGCGAGTTGAGCCAAAGCGGGATCTTGAGGTCGAAGGCGGATTTCGCCAGCCGTCCGGCGAGCGCGTTGCCGTTGGTCAGCGTCATGCCGCGGCCGTTGCGCATCACGTCGATGGCGTGCTTCGACAGCCGTTTGGCGACATAGGCCGCCGAGGTCAGCGATCTCGTCGCGCGCATGAAATGCACAATCTCCTTGCCGGAGCCGAGCATCATGCCGAACACGGTGAGCTCGGGCAGGGGGCTGCCGAGATTCTTAAGGGCGTCGCCGAGCTCGTGGGCGTCGAACGGCCGCGTCACCATCGAGCGGCCGCCCTGCGCGCCGCCCGGCGCTTCCGCATGATAGTCCGGGAAGGTCAGCGGCATGTCGAAGCGCACCGCGGTGCTGGTGGTGAAGAAGTCGACCGCCTTCGGCCCTTCGGTCAGGAACGCATCGACGCGCGCGGCATCAAAGCTGTTGCCGGCCTCGTGGCGCAGATAGGTTTTGGCCTGATCGGGGCTCTCCTCGATGCCCCAGGCCTTGGCCAGCGAGGTGCCGGGGATCCACAGCCAGCCGCCGGAGCGCGCGGTGGTGCCGCCGAACCGCGGCTCCTTCTCGACCACCAGGACCTTGAGGCCGTGATGGCCGGCGGTGACCGCCGCCGACAGCCCGGCGCAGCCGGAGCCGACGACCAGCGCGTCGCAATGATACGTTTCCTGGGTTTGTTCGTTGGCCACGCGATCGATCCTATTTCTTGAGCAGCGGGCACTTCGACTCGGAGACCGGACGATAGGCGTCCTCGCCCTTCACCGTCTTGACGATGTCGAGATAGTCCCACGGTTCCTTGGATTCCGAAGGCTTCTTCACCTTCGCCAGATACATGTCGCGGATCACGCGGCCGTCCTCGCGCACCTTGCCGCCATGCACGAAGGTGTCCTCGATCGGCAGCTCGCGCATCTTGGCCATCACCGCCTTCGGATCGTCGGTGCCGGCGGCCTGGATCGCCTTGAGATAATGCAGCACCGAGCCGTAGACGCCGGTCTGGATCATGGTCGGCATCACATTGGCGCGGGCGTAGAACTTCTTCGACCAGGCGCGCGTCTTCTCGTCCATGTTCCAGTACGACGCCGTCGTCATGTAGGTGCCTTGCGCGGCGTTGAGGCCGATCGCATGCACGTCGGTGTCGAACATCAAGAGCCCGACCAGCTTCTGGCCGCCCTGCACGAGGCCGAACTCGCCGGACTGCTTGATCGAATTGTCGGTGTCCTGGCCGGCATTGGCGAACGCCACCACGTCGGCCTTCGAGCTCTGCGCCTGCAGCGCAAAGGAGGAGAAGTCGGCGGTGTTGGTCGGATGCTTGACGCTGCCGAGCACCTTGCCGCCCATCTCGTTGATGAAGCGCGTCGCGTCCTTCTCGAGCTGCTGGCCGAAGGCGTAATCCGCGGTGACGAAGAACCAGGACTTACCGCCTTCCTTGATCACGGCCGAGGCCGTCACCTTGGACAGCGCGTAGGTGTCGTAGGCGAAATGCACCGTGTTGGGGCTGCACAGTTCGTCTGTCAGCGAGCTCGCGCCGGGACCGGACAAGAGCGCGATCTTGTTGCGCTCGCGCACCATGTTGTGCACGGCGATCGCGATGCCGGAATTCGGGATGTCGACGACCGCGTCGACCTTGCCGTTGTCGAACCAGCCGCGCACGACCTGCACGCCGACATCGGTCTTCATCTGGTGGTCGGCGGAGATGATCTCGATCGGCTTACCGAGCACGGTGGGGCCGAATTCCTCGACCGCCATCTTGGCCGCCTCGACCGAGCCCGGGCCCGAATTGTCGCGTCCCCAGCTCGACAGGTCGGTCAGCACACCGATGCGCACGACGTCGTCGGAAACCTGGGCGTGAGCGGCCGTGGTGATCACCGCGACAATGGCTGCCGCCAGAAACTGTCTCATCATTCCTCCCTTTGGATCTCCGCGTTCTTCGGCGGGTCATCTCAGGATTAGGAATTGTCTAATCAGTTTGTCAATGGTGAATTCGATGTGTGAATTTTGTCACAAAGTTGGCACCCGTACGGCGCGACGCTTCACATTTGGTGAGCGAACGCTTACATGGCTCGTCCGGGACGGCACCGCGGCAACGAGTCCGGCTCATTTGCCAGACCGCGCAGTGCCAAGTCACTATGAAACAGGGGAATTTTCGCGGACGGCGACGCGTTTCGCCGCCCGGACTGGGCCACCCGTGAAGGGCAAGGCTCCTGCGGGGCGGGGCACGAAGAGCGTCGGCGGGCAGCGATCATAGACGGATCATGTTGAGACAGCTCTTCGCGCCGCAGCTCGTCATTCTTTACGTGCTGGTGGCCTCCACGCTCTACGTCCACTTCCGCGGCAAGCATCGATTGCGCTTCGCTCGCCAGCTCGGCGATCACTCGACCTACCTCGCGCCCTACAATGTGCTGATGTATGCCGGCTCCGCCGTGCCCAACACGCCGGTGATTCCGGTCGAGCAGTTTCCCGAGCTCAAGAAGCTCTCCGACAATTGGGAGACGATCCGCGACGAGGCCACGCGCCTGTTCGACGAAGGCTTCATCCGTGCCGCGGCCAAGAACAACGACTGGGGCTTCTACTCCTTCTTCAAGAGCGGTTGGAAGCGCTTCTATCTGAAATGGTACGACGACTTCCTGCCGTCGGCGCGGACGCTGTGCCCGAAGACGGTGGAGCTGCTCAACTCGATTCCGAACGTGCATGGCGCGATGTTCGCGATGCTGCCGCCGGGCGGTAAGCTCGGGGCGCACCGCGATCCCTTCGCCGGCTCGCTGCGCTATCACCTCGGCCTCGTGACGCCGAACTCGAACCAGTGCCGCATCCTCGTCGACGGCGTCGAATGCGTCTGGCGCGACGGCGAGGCCTTCATGTTCGACGAAACCTTCATCCACAGTGCCGAGAACAAGACCGACGTCAACCGCATCATCCTGTTCTGCGACGTCGAGCGCCCGATGAAGTTCGGCTTCATGACGGCGATGAACCGCTGGGTCAGCCACAACATCGTCAAGGCGTCGGCGACCCAGAACGTTGACGGCGAGCACGTCGGCGCGCTGAACAAGGTGTTCGGCAAGCTCTACGAGATCCATCTCGCCAGCCGCAAGGTGAAGGAGTGGAATCGGAACGTGTACTACACGCTCAAATATTCCGCGACCGCGCTGATCCTCGGCCTGATCGTGATGTCGGCGCTGCACTGACCGCGGCGGCGTTGCCGCGTTGGAAGCAAAAGCCCCGAAGCATGCTCCGGGGCTTTTTGTCTGGGACGAGAGCTGTGAGGCGGAACAGCGTCAGTCGCGCTCGAAAACCTTGGCGCCAGGGTAGATTCGCCTGGCATAGGCGACGACCCACTCCCTGTCCTGGGTCTCCAGGAACGGAGTTCGGATCTTGCACGACCCGACGATCAGGTGCCACAGGCCGTTCAGCTTCTGAATGTTGACGATCATCTGAGTGGTCCTCGAAACCCGCGTTCCAGTCGACACCTGCCACGCGTGACAGTCTTGCGATTGACGGCTCGGAGCAGTGATCCTGATCACGTTGGAGTAGCCGCGAGTGTAAAAATCTCTCGCCATCGCTCAACTGTACGGGCGTAAGCACGGGCCATCACAAGGAATCAGGCGGGCTATACCAAGGTATGTTGGTGTCGGTCAGGAGGTGCAGCCGCAGCGTCGGGGCCGTTCAACTTTGCGCGGCGGCGCGCCTTCGCGCTCCGATCCGTTACATGGGCGTGATAACGTCCCATCTGGCGTTTCGCATTGAGGGGACCTTGCCATGTCGGAGTCATCAGGAGCTTTTGCGACCACTGCGCTGAGCGGCTACGAGCTGCTGGCCGATCCGCAGCTGAACAAGGGCACGGCGTTCTCCGAGGCTGAGCGCGAGGCGTTCGACCTGCATGGCCTGTTGCCGCCCAATATCCTGACGCTGGACGAGCAGGTCTCGCGCCGCCTCGAGGCGCTGCGCGGCTTTGAGACCGACATCGAGCGCTATGCCTTTCTGCGCGAGCTGCAGGACACCAACGAGACGCTGTTCTACGCGCTCCTGGTCGGCAACCTGGAAGAGCTGCTGCCGATCGTCTACACGCCGACCGTCGGCGAGGGCTGCCAAAAATTCAGTCGGCTGTTCCGCAAGCCGCGCGGGCTGTTCCTCAGCATCCCACATCAGCACCGGATCGATCGCATTTTCGCCCATCCGCGCTTCGATCACGTCGAGGCGATCGTGGTGACTGACGGCGAGCGCATCCTCGGCCTCGGCGACCAGGGCGCCGGCGGCATGGGCATCCCGATCGGCAAGCTCGCGCTCTATACCGGCTGCGGCGGCCTGCATCCGGCGACGACGCTGCCGATCATGCTCGACGTCGGCACCGACAATCCCGATTGCCTCGCCGATCCGCTCTATGTCGGCTGGCGCAACGAGCGCGTCCGCGGCCAGGCCTATGACGACTTCATCGAGGCTTTCGTCGCGGCGGTGGTGAAGCGCTGGCCGCGCGTCCTGCTGCAGTGGGAGGATTTCGCCAAGAACAACGCGACGCGCATGCTCGAGCGCTATCGCGACCGGCTCCTGACCTTCAACGACGACATTCAGGGCACCGCGGCGGTGGCGACCGGCGCCTTGCTCTCCGCGATCAACGTCACCGGCGTGCCGCTCACCGAGCAGCGCGTCGCCGTGCTGGGCGCAGGCTCGGCCGGCTGCGGCATCGCCAGCCTGATCCGCGCCGCGATGGTCGATGCCGGCCTGTCGGAGAGCGAGGCGGCGAAGCGCTTCTTCATGGTCGACCGCGACGGGCTGCTGCTCGAGGGTATGAGCGGGCTCGCCCCGTTCCAGCTTCCGTTCGTGCAGGACAGGCAGGCGATCGCGGGCTGGCAGCTCAGCCATCCCGACAAGATCGCGCTGCTCGACGTCGTGCGCAACGCGAGGCCGACGGTGCTGATCGGCGTCTCCGGGCAGGCCGGCGCGTTCTCCGAACCGATCGTCCGCGCGATGGCCGAGTGCAACAAGCGGCCGGTGATCTTCCCGCTGTCCAACCCGACCTCGCGCGAGGAGGCGACGCCGGTCGATATCGAGGCGTGGACCGAGGGGCGGGCGTTGATCGGTGTCGGCAGCCCGTTCCCGCCGATCATGCGCGACGGCGCGCGCTTCAAGGTCGACCAGACCAACAACTCCTACATCTTCCCGGGGGTCGGCGTCGGCGCGCTCGCGGTCGGTGCCAGCCGGGTCAGCGACGGCATGTTCATGGCCGCCGCCAAGGCGCTGGCCAGCGTCTCGCCGGCGCGCGACAACCCGAAGCACAATCTGCTGCCGCCGGTCAGCGCGTTGCGCGACGTCTCGCAGACCGTGGCGCTTGCGGTCGCGCTGCAGGCGCACAAGGAGGGATTGGCGAGCAACGTTCCGATCGACCAGGTCGAGGCGCGGATTCACGCCAAGGTCTGGACGCCGCGGTACGTGCCGTACCGCCGCAGCGATCGGGCTTAGAGCTCGGCGCGTCGGCGCGGCGCGATCCTCCGGGCCGCGCGCGGCCCCGCATCGATTTTATGACCATCATGATCGGGTCAGGATGGGCTCGACCTCGCTTACGCCTTCTCAACGGGCTTGACCGAAGTAAGAATTTTCTTCAATCTTGGTATGCCAAATGCCAGTGGCGGTCCTTCGGGGATTTGGACGTCGCGGTGTCCGCAGCCCGCGATCGCACAACATCGACACAACGAGGAAACGGGGAGGGAAGTCGAATGGCCAATCTTGGCATGTCGCGCAGGGAGTTGCTGGTCGGGTCCATGCTTACGGCGGTCGCCGCGGCGGCGCCGCGACCGCTCTGGGCCCTCGACAATACGGGTGCGCTGGCGCGATCGAAGACCGGCATGGTGACGAGCCCGCACGAGCTCGCCACGCAGGCAGGGCTCGATGTGCTGCGCAAGGGCGGCAATGCGATCGAGGCGGTCATCGCCATCGGTGCCACGCTGTGCGTGACCTATCCGCATTTCAGTGGCCTCGGCGGCGACAGCTTCATGGTGATCAGTGACCGCAAGGGAAATGTCCGGACGCTGTCCGGCGCAGGTCAGGCTGCGCTCAACCTGCCGAACTACAGCGGCTCGGTCCCGATCCGGGGGCCGGGGGCGGCGCTGACCGCGGCCACGACCGTCGACGTCTGGGACCAGGCGTTCGATTTCAGCCGCAAGTCCTGGGCCGGAAAGCAAAGCTGGGCGTCGCTGTTCGCGCGCCCGATCGAATACGCCAGCAAGGGCTTCCCGGTCACGCCGTCGCAGCGCTTCTGGCAGGACATGGAAGCGAAGAACCTGAAGGACTGGCCCGACATCCAGCGCATCTTCATGCCCGCCGGCAGGATGCCTGAAATCGGCGAGCCGCTGGTTCAGGCCGAGCTCGCGAAATCACTGGAGATGCTGGCGGCAAATGGCGGGCGTGATTTCTATGAAGGAAAGCTCGCCGCGCGCATTGCGGCCGGACTGAAGCAGATCGGCTCGCCGCTGACCGCCGACGATCTGGCGCGCTGCCGCGCGCGCGACGAGACGCCGTTGCGCGTCGGCTATCGCGGCGGCGAGCTGCTCGGGCTGCGCCCGCCGACGCAGGGTCTCACGACGCTCGAGATTATGGGCATCCTCGACCGCTTCGAGCTCGCGAAATATCCGGAAGGGAGCGCGGACTACTATCACCTGCTGGTCGAAGCGGTGAAGCAGGCCTTCATCGACCGCGGCCGCTACATCGGCGATCCGGAATTCGTCGACGTTCCGGTCAATCAGCTGCTCTCGGCGAGCTACCTCGACGCGCGCGCGAAGGCGATTAACGTGGCGAAGGCGATGCCATGGCCGCACGTGTTCCAGAAGGGCGACACGGTTTATCTCGCCGCGACCGACCGGGACGGCAATTGCGTCAGCATGCTGCAAACCGTCTACTACGATTGGGGAAGCGGCATGGTGGCCGGCGACACCGGCATCATCTGGCACAACCGCGGTGCGTCGTTCAACCTCGACCCGGCCAGCCCCAACTGCCTCAAGCCAGGCAAGCGGCCGTTCCACACGCTCAATCCGGGAATCTATCTCAAGGGCGGACGGCCGCATCTGCTGTACGGCACGCAGGGAGCCGACGGCCAGCCGCAGACGCTCGCGGCGGTGCTGACCAGGCTGATCGACTACAACATGGATCCGCTCACCGCGCTGTCGCGACCGCGTTTCCTGCTCGGCAAGACGTTCTCCGATGCGCGCGACAGCCTGAAGCTGGAGAAGGATGCCGGTGAAGCGGTCTTCAAGGCGCTCGCCGGGCGAGGCCACGAAATCAGTCCGATACCGGCCCAGAGCCCGCTCGCGGGACATCCGGGTGCGATCCGGATCGACGCCGACGGAAGCATCACCGGGGCGCATGATCCGCGCAGCGACGGGCGGGCCCTCGGGCTGTCATGAGACGGAGCGCGTCAGATCGACGGAGCCGCCCGGCGGCTGCCGGGCGCATCCGGCAGCCATCTGCGAAGCATGGTCCCCCGGTGGGTGAGCGGTGGCGGACGACGCCCTCGACGCGTTGCGATCCGTCGCTCGCCGTGGCCGACTGAAGGCCGACTAAAGTTCAAGCCTCGACGGTCCATCCCGGTGGAACTTTCCGGCGCGCATTATCGTTCGTACTCAAACGAACCACAGTCAATATCCGTCGGGGGGCCTGTGCGAGGGAGACACCCCCATGGCAAGATTTGGCCCAACGCTTGGTCTGACCCCCGGCCTCGACGCCAACCGGCTCACACCATCCGAGCATCAGCTGCAGATGCGCCGTGCGGTGATCGCCTCCACCGTCGGGACCGCGATCGAGTGGTATGACTTCTTTCTCTACAGCACCGTCACCGGCCTGGTTTTCGCGAAACTGTTCTTTCCGCATTCCGATCCCTGGGTCGGCACGCTCGAGGCCTTCGCCATCTATGCGGTCGGCTTCGTCGCGCGGCCGATCGGGGCTGCGATCTTCGGGCACTATGGCGACCGCATCGGCCGCAAGTCGACGCTGATTGCGACGCTGCTGTTGATGGGCCTGGCGACCGCTGCGGTCGCATTGGTGCCGACCTATTCCAGCATCGGCATCTGGGGCGCTGTGATCCTGACCGTGCTGCGCTTCATCCAGGGCGTCGGCGTCGGCGGCGAATGGGGCGGCTCGGTGCTGATGTCGATGGAATGGGCGCGCAACGATCGCTCCCGCGGCCTGATCGCGTCATGGCCGCAATTCGGCGTGCCCTGCGGGCTGTTCCTCGCCAATCTCGCGGTGCTGGCCTTCAGCCAGATGTCGGGCGACCAGTTCCTGGCGTGGGGCTGGCGCGTTCCGTTCGCGCTCAGCATCGTCCTGGTCGGCGTCGGCCTCTACATCCGGCTCGGCATACTGGAAACGCCTGTGTTCAGCAAGCTGCTGGCCGAGCGTCAGCTCGACCGCACGCCGATGCTGACGGTGATCCGGGACCATCCGAAGGAGATCCTGCTGTCCGCCTTCGCGCGGATGTCCGAGCAGGCGCCGTTCTACATCTTCACCGCCTTCGTGTTCTCCTACGGCACCGGCACGCTGCACGTCTCGCGCGATTTCCTGCTCACTGCGGTGCTCGCGGCCTCCGTGCTGTCGTTTGTCTCGATCCCGGTGTTCGGGCATCTGTCCGACCAGATCGGTCGCAAGAACATGTACATGATCGGCGCGTTGGTGACCGGCATCTTCGGCTTCATCTACTTCGCGATGCTCAATACCGGATCGGCGTCGATCATCTTCCTCGCGATCGTTCTCTCGCTCATTCCACACGACATGCAGTACGGGCCGCAGGCCGCGCTGATCGCCGAAAGCTTTACCGGACGGCTGCGCTACAGCGGCGCCTCGCTCGGCTATCAGCTCGCATCCGTGATCGCCGGCGGTCCCGCGCCGCTGATCGCGGCGTGGCTGTTCGGTACCTATCATTCGTGGGTCGCGATTGCGATCTACATCGCGCTCTGCGCCGTCATCACGCTGGTCGCGACCGCGCTGATGACCGACTACACCGGCAGGGACATCAATGCGGCCGGCGCGCATGAACGCCGGGCTTGAGACAGCAATGGAGCAGCAGATGATGAAATGGCGAAAAGAATCGGCGCTCGATCTCTATAACCTTGTCGCAGCGATCTTCCTGCTCGCTGCGCCGTGGCTGTTCGTGCAGGCCAATCCGACCGCGGCGATCGATCTCAGGATCAGCGGCGCGGCGATCGCGATCATGTCGCTGGCGGCGATCGTCGCGTTCTCGATCTGGGAAGAATGGATCAACCTGGCCGTCGGCTGCTGGCTGATCGTCTCGCCCTGGCTGCTCGGCTTCACGCATACCCGCGCGATGCATTTTGCCATCGCCGCCGGCGCGGTGGTGGCATTCATGGCGCTGCTCGAACTGTGGCTCGAGTACGAGAAGACGCATTTCGGCTCGGCGGCGCCGCAGGCCGCCGAAAGGCAGTAGGATCCGCCGCTGGCGAGACCGAGGTGTGGCTCCTTGTCTTTAAGCATGACCTGCTCGGAAAACCGCTTCGCACTTTTCCGGATCATGCTCTAGCAGCCGCGGCAAATGCCCTTGATCTTGCGGTCGACGATCGCGTCCTCCTGATCGATGACCTGCTGCGATGTCGATGTCGTCGCCGGAATATCGGCGGCGCGCGGCTGGCGATGGCCGACCGGCGCCGACCACGGCCTGCTCGCGGTTTCGTTTGACGCGTAGGCGCGGGGCTGCTGGACCGCCGCCTGTGCGAAGCAAGCGGTCGCCATTGCCGCGGACATAATCGCAGCCAAGCCAAGTCGTACGCCGGGTCGTCGAAGATCGATCATGAAAGTCTCCATGCCGTCATCGCCGCGTTTTGCGCGCGGCCTTGATGACATGGAGTGCCCCGGTCGCTCCGGTATTCCCCGCTCCATCTGATGTGATCGGGCGCTCGCGGCGCGGTGATCGCGCGTGATGAAATAATCTCCGCGCGCTCGCGGTCCTTGATCACAGGAGCCGAGCTAGGTCGGCTTCACCACCGTACGGAGAAATCCCATGACCAAATTGACCCTCGCGGCGCTTGCGCTGGTTGCGGCAGCCGCCTGTTCGGCTCAGGCGTCCGCTGCCGGCAACAACGCTGCGGTGCGGCGCGCCAATGCTGCGATGACGACAACGACGGTCAGCAGCAAGACCACCGATTGCGTGCGCGCGCCGAAGATCGGATCGTTCGCGACCGCCCCCTTCACCGAGCCGCCCTGCATGCCCGGCACGATGCGCTGATGGCGCACAGCAAAAAGCCCCGGACCTGAAGTCCGGGGCTTTGGGCCTGGCCTCGTCCGCCGAGGCGATTATTCCGGCTTGCCGATCGTCACCGCGAGCTTGCCGACGCCGTCGACGCCGCATTCGAGCTTGTCGCCCACCTGCAGCTGCGAGACGCCGGCGGGCGTGCCGGTCATGATGATGTCGCCGGCGGCGAGCTTCACCTGCTGCGAGAGCTGCCAGATGATCTCAGGCACGTTCCAGATCAGCTCGGTGAGGTCGCCCTTCTGGGCTTCCTTGCCGTTGACGGTGAGCCAGATCTTGCCCGCGGTCGGGTGGCCGATCTTCGCGGCCGGCTGGATCGCCGAGCAGGGCGCGGAATAGTCGAACGACTTGCCGATCTCCCAGGGCCGCTCCTTCTTGCGCGAGGCGATCTGCAGGTCGCGGCGGGTCAGGTCGATGCCGACGGCATAGCCGTAGACATGCTCGAGCGCCTTGTCGGCGGGGATGTTCAGCCCGCCGCTCTTCATCGCGACCACCAGCTCGACCTCGTGATGCAGGTCCTTGGTCAGCGGCGGATAGGGGATGGTCGCGCCGTCGGGCACCAGCATGTCGGCATGCTTGCCGAAGAAGAACGGCGGCGCGCGCTCGTCATTGCCCATCTCCCTGATATGCTCGAGATAGTTGCGGCCAACGCACCAGATGCGGCGGACCGGATAGGTGCCGGATTCGCCGACGACGGGAAGCGAGGGCTGCGGGGGAAGCGGAATGACGGTGGATGCGGCGTTCATGAACGGGTCCCGGAGGGTTGAAGGAGGGAGCGCGGGCGGTATTTACGCGCTTACGCCGCTCAGGGCTAGTGGCCGCGGCTGCATCCGGCGCAGAGGTGAGGCCAGCTTTCCGCCGAGCGCGGCCGCCTTTGGTCGACAATGGCGGTGGGGCCCATGAGGAAATGGCTTTCGATCGGCCTGGTGCTGATCGTCGTGGCCCTGATCGCCGCCGCCGCTCGGTTTTTCACGGTCGTCCCGGAGCGGATCGACCGGGCGCAGAACAGGGTCCAGCGCGTGGCGCAGGATATCACGCCCGCCGCAAGGGACTTGCAGGCGACGCTCGACGTGGTGGACATGCATGCGGACAGCCTGCTGTGGAAGCGTGACCTGATCGCGCGATCCGATCGCGGCCATATCGATCTGCCGCGACTGATCGAGGGACACTACGCGCTGCAGGTGTTCTCATCTGTCACCAAGTCGCCCAAGGGCCAGAACTATGATGCCAACGGCGCCGATACCGACACTATCACGAACCTCGCCATCATCGATCTGCAGCCGCCGCGGACGTGGTTCTCGTTGCTGCAGCGCTCGCTATGGCATGCCGAGAAACTGCGGAGCTTCGCCGAACAGTCCGCCGGGCGGCTGCGCCTGATCGCAACGCCGGCCGACCTCGACCGCCTGCTCGCCGACCGCAAGAGCGGCGCGACGGTGGTTGGCGGCATGCTTTCGATCGAGGGTTTGCAGGACATCGAGGGCAACATCGCCAATCTCGACATGCTCTATGCCGCCGGATTCAGAATGGCCGGTCTCGCGCATTTCTTCGACAATGACGTCGCGGGCTCGATGCATGGCGTCGCAAAGGGCGGACTGACGCCGCTCGGCCGGCAGGTGGTGCAGCGGATGGAGGCGATGGGCATGATCGTCGACCTCGCGCATGCCAGCCACGCGGCGGTCGCCGAGGTGCTGGCGATGGCGACGCGCCCGGTGGTCTCGAGCCACGGCGGCGTTCAGGCGACGTGCAAGGTCAACCGCAACCTCACCGACGACGAAGTCCGGGGTGTCGCGCGGACCGGCGGCGTGGTCGGCATCGGTTTCTGGCAAGGGGCGGTCTGCTCGCTCGATTCGAACAATGTCGCGCGGGCGATCGCCCATGTCCGCGACCTGGTCGGAATCGACCATGTCGGCCTCGGCTCGGATTTCGACGGCTCGACCACCACGGGCTTCGATGCCGGCGGGATCGTCGCCGTGACCCAGGCGCTGATGTCGCGCGGGTTCTCGGAGGACGACATCCGCAAGGTCATGGGCGGCAATGTCCTGCGCGTGCTGCGCGCAGGCATGGCCCCGAGGGGGTGAGACGCCCTAGCCGGTGGCGCTGATCGGCGCCAGCGCCAGCGGCGACGGGTCGTGGTGGTGCTGCAAGCGGAAGAACGAGGCGTAGCGGCCGCCGCGGCGCAGCAGCTCTTCGTGCCGTCCGCGCTCGACGATCTCGCCGCCCTCGACCACCAGGATCGCATCGGCATGCATGATGGTGTGCAGGCGGTGCGCGATCACGATCGTGGTGCGGCCCTGGCAGAGATGCTCGATCGCTTCCTGCACCTGCTTCTCGGACTCCGAGTCGAGCGCGGCGGTGGCCTCGTCGAGCAGGATGATCGGCGCGTTCTTGATCAGCGCGCGGGCGACCGCGATGCGCTGGCGCTGCCCGCCGGACAGCTGGGTGCCGTGCTCGCCGACCGGCGTGTCGTAGCCGAGCGGGAAGCTCATGATGAAGTCGTGCGCGCAGGCGGCCTTGGCGGCGTCGACGATCTCTTGCTCGGTGGCGCCCTGCTTGCCGAAGGCGATGTTGGCACGGATGGTATCGCGGAACAGATAGACGTCCTGTCCGACATAGGCGGTCTGCTGCCGCAGCGACTTGCGCGACACTGACGAGATCGGCTGTCCGTCGATCAGGATGTCGCCCTCGCGCGTCTCGTAGAAACGAAGCAGCAAGGCCAGCACGGTTGATTTGCCGCCGCCGGAGGGGCCGACCAGCGCGGTCACCTTGCCGGGCTCGGCCACGAAGCTCATGCGGTTCAGCACCGGCTCGCCCGGCCGATAGGCGAAGCTGACGTCGCGCAGCTCGATCCGCGCGTCGGAGAGTTTCAGGGCCGGCTTGCCGTCATCGGACTGTTCGCTCGCGGGGCTATCGACCACCTCGAGCAGCATCCGCGCGCCGACCAGCTGGCTGTTGAGATCGATGTTGAGCCGCGCCAGCCGCTTGGCCGGCTCGGTCGCCATCAGGAAGGCGGTCAGGAACGTGAAGAACTGGCCCGGGGTGGAACCGAGCGCCACCACGCTGTAGCCGCCATACATCAGGCAGCCGGCGACCGCGAAGCCGCCGAGCATCTCCATCAGCGGATTGGAGCGGTTGGCGACGCGCGCCATCTTGTTGGCATTGCTCTCGACGGTTGCGATGTGCTCGTCGATCCGCTGCTGCATGGTGCCTTCCAGCGTGAACGCTTTCACGGTGCGGATGCCCTGCAGCGATTCCTGCATCGTCTCCATGATGTCGGCGGTGCCGGTGAACTGGTTGTAGGCGAGCCCCTTGATCCGCTTCACCAGCCTGCGCAGCATCAGCATCGCCGGCGGCACCGCCACGAGCCCGATGAACGACATCAGCGGGTCCTGCCAGACCATGACGGCGACCATGCTGATCAGCATCAGGAAGTCGCGGCCGATCGCATTGACCAGCATGTTGAGTACGTCGGTGATCGACTTGGCGCCGGCGGTCAGCCGCGCCAGGAATTCCGACGAGTGCCGCTGCGAGAAGAAGCCGATGCTCTCGCTCATCAGCTTGGCGAACAGTTGCCGCTGGTTGCTGGCGAGGATGGCGTTGGAGATCTTGTTCAGGATCACCATGTGGCCGTAGGTCGCCACGCCCTTGATGAACAGCAGCACCACCGTGATCCCGGCGAACATGGCGATGCCGGGGATGTTCTTGTCGACATAGGCCTGGTTGATCACCTGGCCGAGCACGTAGGTGGCGCCGGCCGTCGAGCCGGCCGCAATGGCCATCAGGGCGAACGCTGTCAGATAGCGCCGCCAATAGGTAATCCCTTGTTCCATGACCAGGCGGCGAATCAGGATCGCCGCGCCATAGGGATCGTCGGTAATTTTCTTTGGAAACTGGGCCATCCGCGTTCCATTGACGGCGGGCAGCGCCGGCCGTCAGGGTTGCGGGACCTCCTTGCCCGCTTGGCGGGGCTTTTTCAAGTACAATAACTGCTTGATAACGGTTTGTTTTTTAGGCCGATTCCGCGTGTCGCGCGGAGCCGGCGCGCTCCCGGAACAGCTTCTCCTCCCAGGCCAGTGCGTGGCTCGCGATGGTCTCGAGATCATCGTAGCGCGGCGTCCAGTCGAGCAGCGAGCGGATCCGGGTCGTGTCGGCCACCATGGTCATGATGTCGCCAGGCCGGCGCGCGGCGTGGGCGACCGCGAAATTGCGCATCGAGACCCGGCGCACCGCCTCGATCGTCTCGAGCACGGAATAGCCGCGGCCATAACCGCAATTCATCGTCACCGATTGCCCGCCGGCGCGGAGATAGGACAGCGCCGAGCGATGCGCCTCGACGAGGTCGCTGACATGGATGAAGTCTCGGATACAGCTGCCGTCCTGGGTCGGATAGTCGGTGCCGAACACATCGATCTTGGCGCGCTGGCCGGTCGCGGCCTCGACCGCGATCTTGAGCAGATGGGTGGCGCCGATGGTGGCAAGGCCGACGCGGCCCTTCGGGTCGGCGCCGGCGACGTTGAAGTAGCGCAGCACGACGTAGCTCATGCCATGAGCGGACGCGACGTCGTGCAGCATGATCTCGGTCATCAGCTTCGATGAGCCGTAGGGCGACAGCGGACGCGTCGGTGCGATCTCCGGCACCGGCACCTGGTCCGGGTTGCCGTAGACGGCCGCGGTCGAGGAGAAGATGAAGCGGCTGACTCCGCCCTTCACCGCCGCGTTGAGCAGGCTGCGGGTCGTCATGGTGTTGTTGCGGTAGTAGCCGAGTGGATCGCGCATCGAGTCCGGCACCACGACGGAGCCCGCGAAATGGATGATGCTGTCGATGCCGTGCTGGGCGATCACGCCCTCGACGAGATTCTCGTCGCCGGCATCGCCGATGAACAGCGGCACGCCTTCGGGTAGGAACGCGGAGAAGCCGGTGGAAAGGTTGTCGACCACGACGACGCTCTCGCCGGCATCGACCAGCGCATGAACCATGTGACTTCCGATATAGCCGGCGCCGCCGGTCACGAGCACGGTCATGGATAGAGCTCTCCCGATATTCTTTAACCGGTGATGCTAGCGGGAGTGCGGTGAAGAGGGGGTTTCGCCGCGGCCGAACTGGCCACTATGCTTAATGTTGCGTATAGGAACTGGCACGAAACGGAGACTTGAGTGCCGATCGAGAACACACCTGCCGGCGAGCTCGAGCTCATCGTGCCCAATCTGCACCGACGCTATTCGGGTGTCACCGCGACCAACCGCATGGTCGCGCCGAAGCTCGCCAAAATGCTTCGCGCAGCCTGGCTCGGCTCGCATCGGCCCGACGGCATCGACGCGATCGGATTCGCCGATCTCCTGCGGCTGTGGCGGCGCGCATCGCCGCTGATCTGGCACGCGCGGCGCAACGACGAGATGATCGTCGGGCTCGCGCTGCGGGCGCTCGGCTGGCCGCTGAAGCTGATCTTCACCTCGGCTGCGCAGCGCCATCACACCTGGCTGACGCGCTGGCTGATCCGCAACATGGATGCGATCATCGCCACCAGTCCGCTGTCGGCCTTCTATCTGAAGCGCGACGCGACGGTGGTGATGCACGGCGTCGACACCGATCGCTATGCGCCGCCCGTCGATCGCGCGGCAGCCTTCGCCGAGAGCGGATTGCCGGGGCGCTATGCGATCGGCTGCTTCGGGCGGGTGCGCGCGCAGAAGGGCAGCGACGTCTTCGTCGAGGCGATGTGCAGGCTGCTGCCGCGCTATCCCGATTTCACCGCCGTCATTGTCGGCGCCGTGGTGCCGGAGCAACTCGCCTTTGCCAACGAGCTGAAGCGGAAGATCGAGGCCGCCGGGCTGCAATCGCGCATCATCATCACGGGCGAACTGCCGATCGAGGACGTCATGCGCTGGTATCAGCGGCTGACGATCTACGCCTTCACCTCGCGCAATGAAGGTTTCGGCCTGACCCTGATCGAGGCGATGTCGGCAGGCGCGGCGCTGGTGGCCGCGCGCGCGGGCGCGGCCGAGTTCGTCGTCGAGGACGGCGTCACCGGGGTGCTGACGCCGCCCGGCGACGCCGACGCGCTGGTGGCCGCGCTGGAGCCCTTGATGCGCGATCCGGCATCGGCCGCGGCGATGGGGGCGCGGGCGCGGCAACGAGTTGTGGATAAGTTCAGCCTCGATGCCGAGGCGAACGCGATCGCCAAGGTCTACCGCGCGCTGACCTGAGCCAGCACGCGCTGCGCAATCTCCACGACCTCTTCGGGTGCGATGTCGCGCATGCAGCGATGGTCGTTCATGGTGCAGACGGTGCGCTGGCACGGCTGGCACGACAGCTTGCTCCTGGTCTGCAGCACCGTCGCGGCGAGGCCGTTGAGGGGCGCCCAGAGATAGGGATCGGTCGGGCCGAAGATGCCCATGGTCGGCGTGCCGATTGCGGCGGCGATGTGCATCAGGCCGGAGTCGTTGGTCACAGCGACGCTGGCCGCGGCCATCGCAACGATGCCGTTGCGCAGATCGCTGCCGGTGAGGTCGCGGACCCGCGCGCCGCCGACGGCCGCGATCTCCTGTGCCAGCGCCTTCTCGCCGGGGCCGCCGACCACCCAGACGTCGAAGCCGCGTTCGGCGAACAGGCGCGCGGCCTCCGGATAATAGGTCCAGCGTTTCGAGGCGCCGACCGAGCCGGGGCCGAGCGCGATGGCGGGACCGCGGCCGAGGCCGTTAGCCTGCCGCCAGCGTTCGATTTCGTCCGCGGGAACCCGAAGCTGCGGCACCGGCCATTCCGGCGGGCGGGCGGCGCCGTCGGGCAGCGCCAGGATCGCGTTCTTGTCGATGAAGCGCGGCTGCTGCTTTTCCCCCCATCGCATCGCGTTGATGAGGCCGAACCGCACCTCGCCAAAGAAGCCGACCCGTTCCGGGATGCCCGCCAGCGCCGGCGCGAGAGCGGCCTTCCAGGTCCGCGGCAGCACCAGTGCGGTGGCGTAGTTCCGTCGGCGAAGCTCGGCCGCGAGGGCCTGCTGCTGGGCCAGCGCCAGCCGGCTGCGCGGCAGGTCAGACACGATTCCGGCGCGAACATCGGGCATATAATCGACCAAAGGGGCGCAAAGCCTGGACGTCAGAAGGTCGATCGGCCGGTTCGGCCAACGCTTGCGGAGCACCCTGACCACGGTGTGGCCGCGCACGAAATCGCCGATCCAAACATAGGGCACCACGAGGATCGGTCTGGTATCCCCGGCATCCTGTGTTTCGATATCAGATATTGAATCAATATTCATTTCTAAATAGGCCAAGGCCGATCGGGCGCGGCCAAGTCGGTAACCGGTTCGCGATGAGAGGTAAAGCCGTCGTTGCCTGCGACGCGGGAGTGGGGCAAAGCTGACGGCTGCAAAGGAATCTGGCGGGATTTCATCATGTTTCTGGTAACCGGGGGCGCCGGTTTTATCGGATCGAACGTCGTGGCCGCGTTGAACGACGCCGGGCGCAGCGACGTCGCGGTCTGCGATCTGCTTGGGCAGGACGGCAAGTGGCGGAACCTGGCCAAGCGCCAGCTTGCCGATGTCGTTCCGCCGGCCGAGCTCGGCGACTGGCTGAAAGGGCGGCGGCTCACCGCCGTGATCCATCTCGGCGCCATTTCCGAGACTACGGCAATCGACGGCGACCTGGTGATCGAGACCAATTTCCGTCTCTCGATGCGGCTGCTCGACTGGTGCACGGCGAATGCCACGCCGTTCATCTATGCCTCCTCGGCCGCGACCTATGGCGACGGCGAACAGGGGTTTGACGACGACGCGTCGGTCGAGGCGCTGAAGCGGTTGCGGCCGATGAACCTGTACGGCTGGAGCAAGAACCTGTTCGACCTTGCGGTCGCCGAGCGCGCGGCGAAGGGCGCGCCTCTGCCGCCGCAATGGGCCGGGCTGAAATTCTTCAACGTGTTCGGCCCCAATGAATATCACAAGGGCCCGATGATGAGCGTGCTGGCGCGCCGCTTCGACGACATCAAGGCGGGCCGCGTCGTGCAGCTGTTCAAGTCGCATCGCGAGGGCATCGCCGACGGGGATCAGCGCCGCGACTTCATCTATGTCGACGATGTCGTGCGGGTGATGATGTGGCTGATCGCGACGCCGCGGGTCTCCGGGCTGTTCAATGTCGGTACCGGCAAGGCGCGCAGCTTCAAGGACCTGATCGTCTCGGCCTATGGCGCGCTCGGGCTGCAGCCGAACATCCAGTATGTCGACATGCCCGAGCAGATTCGCGGCAGTTACCAGTACTTCACCCAGAGCGTCGTCGATCGTCTCGGGGGCGCGGGATACAATGGCGGTTTCACCCGCCTGGAAGACGCAGTCGGGGCCTACGTGAAAGGCTTTCTCGATCGCGCGGATCGCTATCGCTAGAGCGGATGACGGTGACTGATGTTCGATTTTGAAGCGATCTCGCGTGCCATGTCCGGCCAGACCGTGCTCTGCGTCGGCGATCTCATGCTCGACGAGTTCGTTTATGGCGAGGTGTCGCGAATCTCGCCGGAGGCGCCGGCGCCGGTGATCGCGGTCAGGCGCAGCGAGACCAATATCGGCGGCGCCGGCAACGTCGCGCGCAACATCGCCGCGCTTGGCGGGCGCTGCATCTTCGTCGGCCTGATCGGCGAGGACGCCGCCGGCGCGGTGCTGGCCGAGGCGCTGGCGAAGGAGCCAGCTATCGAGACCGTGCTGGTGCGCGACGCCACGCGTCCGACCACGCGCAAGGTGCGCTTCGTCTCCGAGCAATTCTCGACCCACATGCTGCGCTCCGACTGGGAGTTCGCCGCGCCGGCCGCGCCGGCCATCGAGCAGCAGCTGATCGACGCGATCCTGCCGCGGCTTGCGCAAGCCGACATCGTGCTGCTGTCGGATTACGCCAAGGGCGTGCTCACCGCGCGGGTGATCCGCAATGTGATCGACGCGGCGCGCCAGGCGCAAAAGCGCGTCATCGTCGACCCCAAGAGCGCCAATCTCGCGATCTATCGCGGCGCGACCGTGCTGACGCCGAACCGCAAGGAATTCGCCGAGGCGACCCGCAGCCGCGCCGACAGTCAGGACAGCATCGCGCAGGCCGCGCCCGATGCGATGTATCTCGCGGATTGCGAGGCGATGCTGGTGACGCAGGGCGAGCGCGGCATGACGCTGGTGACGCGGGGCGGCGGTTCGATCCATGTGCCGGCGCTGCCGGTCAAGGTGCGCGACGTCTCCGGCGCCGGCGATACCGTTGCCGCGGCGCTGGCGCTGGCGCTGGCGGGCGGCGCCGACTGGGAGGGCGCGCTGCGGATCGCGAGCGCAGCGGCGGCGGTTGCGGTCGGCAAGACCGGTACCGCGATCGTCAAGTCCGCCGAATTGCGCCGAAGGATCCTGCCGCACGCTTCGCTGGCGGCCGAGGAGAAGATCGTCCCGGCCGGCGGCGACATCGATGCATGCCTCGAGGAGTGGCGCAGGCAGGATCTGCGCATCGGCTTCACCAATGGCTGCTTCGACATCCTGCACCCCGGCCACGTCAAGGTGCTGACCGCCGCGCGCGGCGCCTGTGATCGCCTCGTCGTCGGGCTGAACAGCGACGCCTCGGTGAAGCGGCTGAAGGGCGAGGGGCGTCCGGTGCAGGACGAGCGCGCCCGCGCCGAGGTGCTGGCGGCGCTGGAAGCCGTCGACCTCGTCGCGATCTTCGAGGAGGACACGCCGATCAATCTGATCACGCAGGTGCGGCCGAGCGTGCTGGTCAAGGGCGGCGACTATACCCGCGAGCAGGTGGTCGGCCATGAGATCGTCGAAGCCGCCGGCGGCGAGGTGGTGCTGGTCGAGATCCTGCTCGGCCACAGCACGACGTCGCTGGTTGCGCGGGCCCGTGAGGGCAAGGCGTGAGCGCAAGCATGGCATCCCCGGCAGGCGCCACGGCGTGTCCGGCCTGGCGCGATCCGGCGCGCTGGCAGACCGCGACCGATGTGATCGCGGTCCTGATCGCGCTGTCGCTGCCGTGGTCGACCTCGCTGGTCGGCATCTTCGGCGTGGTGCTGCTGATCGCGATTGCGCCGACGGTCGATCTGAAGGCGTTCTGGGCGCTGCTGAAGCGGCCGATCTGCCTGGCGCCAGTCGCGTTGTTTTGCCTCGCGCTTGTCGGCACGCTCTGGTCGGACGCGGCCTGGGGCGCGCGATTCTACGCGGTCGGGCCGACCGCAAAGCTCCTGGTGCTGCCGGTCCTGCTCTATCATTTTCAGCGCTCGGCCCGCGGGACCTGGGTGTTCGTCGCTTTCCTGGTCTCCTGCACGCTGTTGATGCTGATGTCCTGGCTGGTGCTTGCCTATCCGCACCTCGCGCTGAGGGCGCCTGCGCCGGGTGAGCAGGGAGTTTTCGTCAAGAACTACATCGACCAGAGCCAGGAATTCACCTTGTGCGCGGTCGCGCTGGCCTATCCGGTCGTGATGCTGCTGCGGGCCAAACGCATCCTGCCGGCCATGTTGCTGATTGCGATTGCGCTCAGCCTGTTCGCCAACATGGCGATGGTGGTGGTGTCGCGGACTGCATTGGTGACGGTTCCGATTATGTTCGCGGTGTTTGCGCTGCTCCATCTGCGCTGGCGCAGCATCGTCCTGATCCTTTGCGCGGCCGCTGCGTTAGCCGTGGTGGCGTGGTATGGCTCGCCGCAATTGCGCTCGACGGCGGAGTCGTTCGAGCGCGACTACAAGCTCTACATGCAGCGCAACGAGCCGACCTCGCTCGGCTTGCGGCTCGAATTCTGGCGCAAGTCGCTCGGCTTCTTTGCCGAGGCTCCGATCATCGGCCATGGCACCGGCGCGACGCGGGGCCTGTTCGAGCGCGTCGCGAAGGGCGGTGCGACCCAGGCTTCCGGCGAAGTGATCGGAAACCCCCACAATCAAACGTTGAACGTCGCCGTGCAGTGGGGCATTGTGGGTGTGGCGATCCTGTATGCGATGTGGCTGCTGCACCTCTTGCTGTTCCGCGGCGACGGCCTCGTCAACTGGATCGGGCTTCTCGTCGTGGTACAGAATATTTCTAGTTCGTTGTTTAATTCACACATCTTCGACTTTCACGAAGGCTGGATGTATGTACTGGGCGTCGGGGTCGCGGGCGGCATGGCGTTGAAGGGGCAATTGCGGGCCGATATGGAACCCGAACCTTCTGCTCATCCATGATCGCTGGCAAGGGCGCTGCAGATACGCTATCAGCCTGCCAAATGTCTCACCGCAAACTCCCAGTTGCCGGCAACCCGTCCGTTAGATGACGCGTCTTTCACAATTTACCCTGCGCAACTTCCTGATTTTGCTGCATGACGCGCTCGCGACGACGTTTGCGTTGCTGGCGAGCTTCTATCTGCGTTTTGAGGGCAGCCTCCTTACCGATCGACTGCCGCATCTGCTGCTGATTCTGCCCTGGTTCGTGCTGTTCAGCATTTTCGTCAGCTATTTCTCCAATCTGACCACGGCGAAATGGCGCTTCACCTCGCTGCCGGACGCGGTGAATATCCTGCGGGTCGCATCCGTGCTGACGCTGGCACTGGTCGTGCTGGACTACGTCTACTTCTTCACCGGAACGAATTCGCAAAGCCCGGTGTTCCTCGGCCGGGTCACGATCATCCTGTTCTTCTTCCTCGAGGTGTTCGCGCTGAGCGCGTTGCGCCTCGGCTACCGTTATTTCCGTTATTCGCGCACGCGGCTGCATGCCCGATCCGACAACGCCGCGCCGGCGCTGCTGGTCGGACGTACGGCCGATGCCGAAGTCGTGCTGCGCGGCATCGAGAATGGTGCCATCAAGCGGCTCTGGCCGGTCGGTGTGCTCTCGCCGTCGGACGCGGACCGCGGCCAGATGATCCGCAACATTCCCGTGGTCGGCGGCGTCGACGACATCGAGGCCGTGATTCGGGATTTCGAGACCCGCCAGCGGCCGATCAAGCGCGTGGTCATGACACCGTCGGCCTTCGAACCCGAAGCGCATCCGGAAAGCGTGCTGATGCGCGCAAGGCGGCTCGGCGTGATGGTCAGTCGCCTGCCGTCGCTGGAGGGCGGCGACGCGCCGCGACTGACCAATGTCGCCGTCGAGGACCTGCTGCTGCGCCCGAGCCAGAAGATCGACTACGCGCGGCTCGAGACGCTGGTGAAAGGCAAGTCCGTCATCGTCACCGGCGGCGGCGGC
Source organism: Bradyrhizobium sp. USDA 3315 (assembly GCF_054056795.1). NCBI lineage: Bacteria > Pseudomonadati > Pseudomonadota > Alphaproteobacteria > Hyphomicrobiales > Nitrobacteraceae > Bradyrhizobium > Bradyrhizobium sp. USDA 3315. The sequence continues at coordinate 5,609,454 of NZ_JBSRYP010000001.1, forward strand.
TCGATCGGTGCCGAAATCTGCGAACGGGTCGCGACCTTCGGCGCCGCGCGCCTCCTGGTCGTGGAGAATTCCGAGCCGGCGCTCTATGCGGTCACCGAGGCGCTGTCCGCGCGCGACTCCGGCCCCGAGATCGAGGGCCGGATCGCCGATATCCGGGATCGCGAGCGCATCACGCGGTTGATGAGCGAGTTCAAGCCCGACATCGTGTTCCATGCCGCGGCGCTCAAGCATGTGCCGATCCTGGAGCGCGACTGGAGCGAAGGGGTCAAGACCAACATCTTCGGGTCGGTGAACGTGGCCGACGCCGCGCATGCCGCGGGCGCGAGCGCGATGGTGATGATCTCGACCGACAAGGCGATCGAGCCGGTGTCGATGCTGGGCCTGACTAAGCGGTTCGCCGAGATGTATTGCCAGGCGCTGGACCATGACCTGATGACCGAGGCAAAGGGCAAGCCGCACATGCGGCTGATCTCGGTGCGGTTCGGCAATGTGCTGGCGTCCAACGGATCGGTGGTGCCGAAATTCAAGGCGCAGATCGAGGCCGGCGGACCGATCACGGTAACCCATCCGGACATGGTTCGCTACTTCATGACGATCCGCGAGGCCTGCGATCTCGTGATCACCGCGGCGACGCACGCCGTGACGCCGGCGCGGCCTGACGTCTCGGTCTATGTGCTGAACATGGGGCAACCGGTGAAGATCGTCGATCTCGCCGAGCGGATGATCCGTCTGTCGGGCCTGCAACCCGGCGTCGACGTCGAGATCGTATTTAGCGGCATCCGCCCCGGCGAGCGGCTGAACGAGATCCTGTTCGCAAGCCAGGAGCCGACGCTCGAGATCGGGGTCGCCGGCGTCATGGCGGCCAAGCCGAACCAGCCTCCGATGTCGACGCTGCGCAAGTGGCTCGCGGCGCTGGAGGATGCGATCGAGAGAGATGACCGTGTGACCATCCGCGCCGTCCTTCAGGACGCCGTGCCCGAGTTCGGATCGAATGCCGCCTGACCGCGCCGTTCTGCGGACGCCGAGACAGGACCGTTTCGAAAGCCATTGATGCGTAGTTCTCGAAAAGTCGTGGTCGTCAGCCAGCACTATCCGCCGGACCACAGCACGACCGCCGCGATCATGTCTGCGATCGCCGAACGGATCGCGCAGGAGTCGGAGGTGATGGTGGTCTCCGGGATGCCGGGCTCGGCGCGGGCGCCGGCGCCCGGGCGTCCCGCCGTCGTCGAGATCAGGAACTGGCTGCCGGGAAAGGCGGCGCTGATCAAGCGCGCGCTGGCCGAGGCGCTGTTCACCGGCCGGATCTTTTTTGCGCTGTTGTCGCGCCTGAAGCGGGGCGACGTGGCGCTGACGGTGACCGCTCCCTTCGCGCTGCCCTATGCGGTTGCCGCCGCGGCAAGGTTGAAGGGGGCCAAGTCGGCGCTGATCCTGCACGACCTGTTTCCCGATGTGCTCGTGATGGCCGGGCTGCTGCGGCCGTCCTCGCTGGTCGCGCGGGCGATGCGCGCGATCAACGCGCTGATGTTCCGGGCCCTGAACGCTGTCATCGTGATCGGCCGCGACGCCGAGAAGCTGCTGCTGCGCTATGGCGGAATGACACAGGACAAGATCAGGTTCATCCCGAACTGGGCCACGCTCGCGCCCGGCAACCGTCCCGTGAGCCCCGACAATCCGTTTCGCAAGGCCATCGCCGCGCGCTTCGTCGTCGGGCTGTCCGGCAATCTCGGCTTCACCCACGATCCGGACATCGTGTTCGAGGCCGCGCGGCTGTTGCGTGACGAAGGCGAGATCCATTTTCTGCTCTCGGGGTGGGGCATCGGCTTCGCGCGGCTCAAGGAGCTGCGGGCCACCGCGCGGCTTGCCAACGTCACGCTGGTCGACCGCGTCGCGGACAGCGAGCTGGATGCGCTGCTCTCCAGCGCAGACGTCTGGCTCATTCCCTATCGCAAGGATGTCGCCGGCGTGTCGGTGCCGAGCCGGTTCTACAATCTGCTCGCTGCCGGCCGGCCCGTCATTCTCGTCTCCGAGCCAGAGGCCGAGGCTGCGCTCACCGTCAGCGAAAACCGGCTCGGCTGGGTCGTCACGCCGGGAAGGCCCGATCAACTCGCCGAAGCCATCCGCCTGGCGTCGCGATCGCGGGACGCCGCGATGGCCGAGCGCGCCGTCGCGACCGCGCGGAACTTCAGTCCCGAGCGGGCGCTCGCGAGCTACGCTGCGCTGGTCCGGGAGCTGCTATCCAATCGCGATGTGGAGCGGACGGTATGAATAATGGTCACCGGACGGTTCTGGTCACGGGCGCCAGCGGCTTTGTCGGCCGCCATGTGGTGCCCGCGCTGGCGCGCGGCGGCTGGGTGGTGCGACGCGCGGTGCGAACTCCACCGCGCGATGCAAACGACGTGATGATCGGCTCGCTCAGTCCCGCCACCGATTGGCGCGCCGCGCTCGACGGGGTGGAGGCGATTGTGCATCTTGCGGCCCGCGTTCATCAGCAGTCCGACGAACGCGCGATAGAGCTCTATCGCAACGTCAATATCGAGGGCACGCTGCATTTGGCGCGGTCCGCGGTCGCTGCGGGCATTCGCGATTTCATTTTCGTCAGCACGATCCTGGTGCATGGGCGCAGCAATTACGGGCGTCCTCCGTTTCGCGAGGACGATGTCCTGACGCCGCGCGGCCTCTACGGAAACTCGAAGGCGGCCGCCGAGGTCGGCTTGAAGGAAATTGTGCCGGGCAGCGGCATGAGGGTGACCGTCATCAGGCCGCCGCTAATCTACGGGGCCGGTGCGAAGGGAAATTTCGCCCTGCTCAAGCGCGCGGTGCTCAATGGCTTGCCGCTACCGCTCGCTTATGTGAAGAATCGCCGCGCGTTCCTGTCGGCGGAAAACCTCGCGTCGTTCATCTTGCACCGGTTGTCGCACCCGGGAGATGATTTCGACGTGTTCCTGGTGGCTGACCGCGAGCAGGTTTCGACGCGGGAATTCGTCGAGCGCCTGGCCCGGGCGGCGGACACCTCGCCGCGCCTGTTCTGGCTGCCGGCGCCGTTGTTGAAGATGGCGCTCGGGATCAGCGGCCGCAAGGAAGCCTATGACAGCCTGTTCGCCTCGCTCGAGCTTGATCTTTCCAAGATCGCGGGCACCGGATGGCAGCAGCCGATCAGCCTCGACGAGGGGCTGCGGCGCGCGCTGCGTCAAACGAACAGCTGAGGCGATCAGAGCGGTCGCGAGAACCGCCGCAGCTGCCACGCGACGGCGAGCGCGCCGGTCAGCAGCAGCGCGATGTCTGCGGTGCGCGAATTGAGGGCGACCGATGCGAATGCGAGCAGCGCCAGCACCGCGTTAAGCGCAAATACCTCGCCGACGACGTGCCACACCGAGAATCCGTTGTCGGTCGCGCGCTGGTAGAAGTGCGAGCGATGCGCGGCCCAGAATGGCTCGCGCCGCGCCATGCGGCGAAACAGCGTGACCGTCGCATCCGTCAAATAGTACAGTGGCAGCAGCAGCGCGGCGGCGAACTGCCTGTGCAGGGCGAGCTCGAGCAGGCACCAGCCGAGCAGCAGGCCGATCGGCAGGCTGCCGACATCGCCGAGGAATATCCTTGCGACCGGTCGGTTGAACGGCGCGAAGCCGAGCAGCGCGCCGCACAGCGCCGCCGCGACCAGCGCGGGAGCTGCGGGGAGATAGCCGAAGCTGCCGAGCAGGGCGATCGCCACGGTGATCGGCACGGCCTCGGCCGCGGTCATCAGGTCGAGCCCGTCCATGAAGTTGACGAGGTTCACGAACCAAAGGCCGGCGATCAGCAGCAGGCCGCGTTCGAGCCAGACCGGGCCGGCCGGAACCAGCCTGAGACCATCAGGCGCGGAAAACACCACGGCCGCAACGGCGGCGGCCTGCAGCAGCAGCCGCGGGACGACGGGCAGCGAGCGGATGTCGTCGGCAAAACCCACCACCGCGATGAACAGGCAGGCCGCGAAGACGATGAAGGGAATCGTCAGGTTCTGCGATCCGGCCAGGACGATGACGATTCCGCCCGCCAGCAGCGTCGCCGCCGTGACCGCGATGCCGGCACCCTGCGGCGTTGGAACACGGTGCGACGAGCGCGCATTCGGCTTCGCCAGCGCCACACGCAGCAGCAGCGGCCGCGTCGCCTGGATCAGGACAGCCGAGATCGACGCAGCCAGAACCGCCGCGATCAATGACAGGAGGATTTCGAAAGCGCTCATTCTGGTCCGGCTATTGCGATCCCGGGACTCGCGATTGCGATCCCGGGACTTCGATCGGTTCTGTGCCCTTGGCGGCCTTTTCCGGGCTCAGGATCCAGACCAGGCCGCCAAACACGCCAACCACGAACGATACCGCGCCGAATAACAGCGAGATGTTGACGCCTTCATTGGCGATCAATCCGGCGTAGCCGAAGGCCAGCGCCATCGTGGCCTCGCGTACGCCCCAGCCTGCGATCGAGATCGGCATCATCGTGATCAGCATCACCGGCGGCAACAATTGGAATATCTGGCCGAAGGTGACGGGCGCGGTGATCGATTTCACCACGCACCAGGCGATCACGACGGTCACGACGTGAATGGCGATCGAGAGAATTGCGACCCTCAATCCGCGCTTGCGGCTGAACAACACCCGGTTCGCGATGACCGCGCAGGCGTGGATGTGATGCGTCGCCCACCATTGCTTCAGCCAGACCCAAGGCAACACGCCGATCAGCAGGAAGCCAAATCCGGCCGCGAGTGCGGCGAGGTCGAGAAGCAGCAACGCCATCCAGCCGTGGGAATCGGAAATCAGCCGATAGCTCCAGGGCAGGGTGGCGGCGATGACGACGGCGAGGGCGATCAGCCCGATCGCGCGGTCGACGAAAATCGAATAGGTGGCTGCGCGCCAGCCCGCACCGGCGTGCGCGACGAGCCAAAGCCGGACCGCGTCGCCGCCGATCGAGGACGGCAGTGTCTGGTTGAAGAAGGTGCCGATCACGTTGAAGCGCATGGCCTGGCCTGCCTCCAGCGGGGCTCCGCACTCCACGCTGATCTCCCGCCAGCGCAACACCCCGAGGAAGATCTGCAGGAACGTGACCGCGATCGCGAGGCCGAGCCAGCCGAGGCTCTCGACCTGGATACGGGAGGCAAGGTCGTACAGATTGACCTTGCGCAGCGAGAAATAGAGCAGCGCTGCCGAGATCAGGATCTTGACGGTCGAAAGCAGGATTCGGCGCATTTCCGTTCGGCTGCCAGGTTTCAGAATGTGTCAAAAACAGCGCAAAACGCTTTCGCGCGCCCAAATTCGCCGCCTTGGTATGGTTTCCGCGCCGATCTGGCAATACCCGTACTGGTCCCTATTGCGGCAGGCGCGAAGGGGTGGCTAAAGAGGCCGGAACGGGGGACGGCCGGCCACTCACCGGGGGTTTACGTTACCGGTAAAATCCGACCAGACGCGCGGGGGGCGCGTGCTACTGCTTGGATAGTGCTTCCGAGGCGACAGGGCCGCCGGCCGCGACAGCCCGGGCCGATTTGGTGTGTCGTCCGCAGGCGGATACGACAGGACTTGCACGACAGGATTTGAGGCATCGATGGATCGACGAATTATTCCCCTGATCATGTGCGGCGGCGCAGGCACGCGATTGTGGCCGGCGTCACGCGAGGTGCATCCGAAACAGTTCCTGTCGCTGTTCGGGGCCCGCTCGACCTTCCAGGAGACGCTGCTGCGAGTCTCCGACGCCGGCCTGTTCGAGCGTCCGATCGTGATCACCAACGAGGCCTATCGCTTCATGGTGCTGGAGCAGCTGGCCGAGATCGGCCGCGAGGCCGACGTGCTGCTGGAGCCGATGCGCCGCGACTCGGGGCCGGCGATTGCGGCCGGTGCGGCGTTCGCGCAGAGCCGCGACAGCGAAGCGATCGTGCTGGCGCTGGCCGCCGACCATCTTGTGCGGGACACCGCGGCCTTCGTCGCCGCGTGCCGCGGCGGGTTGGTGGCTGCGGACGCCGGCCGCATCGTGACGTTCGGCGTCAAGCCGGAGCGGCCGGCCACCGAATACGGCTACATCAACCCGGGTGAGGTGGTCGCCGGCGAGGTGCGCGCGGTGGCGAAATTCGTCGAGAAGCCGGATGCCGCGACGGCGGCGGGCTATATCGATGCGGGTTATCTCTGGAACAGCGGCAACTTCATGTTCCGCGCCGGCGTGCTGCTCGACGAGTACCGCAATGTCGATGCGGACAGCGTGGCCTCGGTGGAGCAGTCGGTTGCGTCGGCGGCGCGCGATCTCGGCTTCGTCAAGCTCGATGCGCAGGCCTTCGGCGCGGCAAAGGCGATCTCGATCGATTACGCGGTCATGGAGAAGACATCGCGTGCCGCGGTGGTGCCGGTGGCGTGCGGCTGGTCCGACATCGGCTCGTGGCGCCAAGTCTGGGAGCTGTCGGACAAGGACAGCCTCGGCAACGCTGCGCGCGGCACTGCGGTGTTCGAGGACTCCCGCAATTGTAACGTCTCGACCGACCGGGCGCTGGTTGCGCTCGAAGGCGTCGACGATCTCGTCGTGGTCGCGACCCAGGACGCCGTGCTGGTGTCACGCCAGAAGGACGCCAACGGGCTGAAGCGGCTGGTCGCGAAATTGAAAGTGGCGGCGCCGGAGGTGACCGAGAATCACATCAAGGTGCATCGCCCCTGGGGCTCCTATCAGTCGGTCGACAATGGCGATCGCCACCAGGTCAAGCGTATCGTCGTCAAGCCGGGCGGACGGCTGTCCCTGCAGAAGCACCATCACCGCTCCGAGCACTGGATCGTGGTGCGCGGCACCGCGCAGGTCACCGTCAACGAGCTGATCAAGACGGTGCACGAGAACGAATCGATCTACATCCCGATCGGCGCGGTGCACCGGCTGGAGAACCCGGGCAAGATCCAGCTCGAGCTGATCGAGGTGCAGACCGGCAGCTATCTCGGCGAGGACGACATCATCCGCATCGAGGATGACTATCGGCGCACCTGAGGCGAACGGGCCCCGCGCTCAAGATCGAGTCGCGGGCGATGTAACTCTTTGAATCAAAACGTGTCCGGATTTCGCCGTTGGCATTCGCCACATTTGTGACGCCGTGCTATAGCGGCTGCCAACGAAGCGGGTCGTGATTTGCGCCAAAGGCGCGGATCGGGCAGAGGGGCCTTGGTGCTGATTCCCTCGGAGCCGGGATGGCTCCCTGAGAAGCCGGGACAACCGCCAGAACGTTACTTGGGGTCTACGATATGAATGCAAAAGTGTCCGCAGCCGGCGCGAAGGCCGATATTGGCCGCGCATTGCGCGTCGGCGTGATCGGCGCCGGCGTGATGGGCAGCAACCATGCCCGCGTGCTGGCCGGACTGCCCGGGGTGCTGTTGATCGGCATCGTCGATCCGCTGCCGGAACATCGCACCCGCGCCATCGACCTGGTCGGCTGCCGCGCCTTCGAAAGCCTCGATCAGCTGTTCGCCGAGGGCATCGATGCGGTGACGATCGCAGCTCCCACCCATCTGCATCACGAGATCGCGCTCGCCTGCATCGCGCGCAACATTCACATCCTGGTCGAGAAGCCGGTCGCGTCCACGGTCGAAGAGGGCCGCGAGATCGTTGCGGCCGCCGAGCGGGCCGGCGTCACGCTGATGGTCGGCCATGTCGAGCGTTTCAATCCGGCGGTCGCCGCGATCAAGAAGGCGATCTCGGGCGAGGACATCCTGTCGATTGGCATCACCCGGGTCGGCCCGTTCCCGCCGCGAATGTCCAATGTCGGCGTCGTGATCGATCTTGCCGTGCACGACATCGACCTGATCCGCTGGTTCACCGAGTCCGATATCGTCGAGGTGCAGCCGCAGCTCTCGAGCGCCGTCGCCGAGCGCGAGGACATCGCGCTGCTGCAGTTCCGCACCGCTTCCGGCGTGCTCGCCCACATCAACACCAACTGGCTGACGCCGTTCAAGGCGCGCAACGTGACGGTCGCAACCCGCGGCAAGTATGTGATGGGCGATCTGCTCACGCGTCAGGTCACCGAATGTTTCGGCTTCAAGCCGGACGGCAGCTATTCGATGCGTCACCTGCCGGTCGGGCATGACGAGCCGCTGCGCGCCGAACTGATCGCCTTCCTCGACGCCGTACGCGGCGGCAAGCTGCCGGCGGTGTCCGGCGACGAGGGCGTGGCGAGCCTCGAGATCGCGATCCGCTGCCTGGAATCGCCCGCGCGGCCCGCCGCCTCGACGATGCGCAAGGGGCCGCGCCGCATCGCCAGCTAATTGCAACCTGAAAACACGCGCGAAAGCTTCATGAACCAACACATGCGTCCAGAGCCTGTTCCCTTCATAGATATTGCCGCGCAGCGCCAGCGGCTCGGCAAATCGGTCGATGATGCAGTCGCCCGCGTGCTCAACCATTGCCAATTCGTCAATGGCCCGGAAGTGACCGCGCTGGAGAAGGCGCTGGCGGACTATAGCGGCGCAAAGCATGTGGTGAGCTGTTCCAGCGGCACTGACGCGCTCTTGATGGTCCTGATGGCGAAGAATGTCGGGCCGGGTGACGCCGTGCTGTGCCCGTCTTTCACGTTCTGCGCGACCGGCGAAGCGGTGGCGCTCACCGGCGCGACACCCCTCTTCGTCGATGTGGACGAGACGACATTCAATATCGATATCAATTCGCTCAAGCGCGGGATCGCCACCGCGATGTCGCGTGGCCTAAAGCCGGTTGGTGTCATTCCAGTGGATTTGTTCGGCCAGAGCGCCGATCATGACGCGGTGGCTGCGGTTGCCGAAGCCGAAGGCCTGTTCGTGCTCGACGACGCCGCCCAGGGCTTTGGCGCGAGTTACAAGGGCCGCAAGCTCGGCACCTTCGGGCTTGCGACCGCGACCAGTTTCTTCCCGGCAAAGCCGCTCGGCTGTTTCGGCGATGGCGGCGCGATCTTTACCAATGACGACGAACTTGCGAACGCGCTACGCAGCATCCGTGTGCACGGGCAAGGCTCGGACAAATATGACAATGTCCGCCTCGGCCTCACCGGGCGGCTCGATACCATGCAGGCCGCGATCCTGCTCGAGAAGCTGAAGATTTTTGACGACGAGATCGTGGCACGCAACCAAGTGGCGGAGCGCTACGCGCGCGGACTCGGCAATATCGTGACCGTGCCTCGCCTTGCGCCAGGTTGCACCTCGGTGTGGGCGCAATACACAATCCGCCTGCCGAAAGGGGCCGACCGCGATGCCTTTGCCTCGACGCTGAAGACCCAAGGCATTCCGACGGCGATCTACTACACGAAGTCGATGCACCAGCAGACCGCTTACCGTGATTTCCCGGTCGCCGACGGCGGCCTAGCGATCAGCGAAAGCCTCTCCGACGACGTCATCAGCCTGCCGATGCACGCCTATCTCGACGAGGCGGCCCAGGACCGCGTCATCGCGGCTGTGCGCAGCGCGCTTTCAGCCTGATAGGAAACTTTTTCAGACCGCAATCATGCGCTAGAAGCAGCGCATGCTTGGACGCATCTTCACCGTCGGCGGCTATACCCTGCTATCGCGGGTCACCGGGTTCGCGCGCGACATCATGCTCGCGGCGATCCTCGGTGCCGGGCCGGTTGCCGACGCCTTCTTCGTGGCGCTGCGGCTGCCCAACCATTTCCGCGCGATCTTCGCCGAAGGCGCCTTCAACGCCGCCTTCGTGCCGGCCTATGCCCATGTCCATGGCGAGAAGGGCGAAGCGTCGGCGCGGCTGTTCGCCGACCGCATCTTCACGCTGCTGTTCGCCTCGCAGGTGATCCTGCTGGCGGTGGCGATGGCGTTCATGCCGCAGGCGATGAGCATCCTCGCGCCGGGCTTCACCGAGGACGCGGCGCAGCGCAAGCTCGCGATCGAGCTGACGCGGATCACCTTTCCCTATCTGCTGCTGATCACGCTGGTGACGCTTTATGGCGGCATGCTCAACGTGATGCATCGCTTCGCCAGCGCCGCCGCGGCGCCGATCTTCCTCAACCTCGCCATGATGATGACGCTGGCGCTCGCGGCGTTCTTCCCGAGCGCGGGCCACGCCGCGGCCTGGGGCGTCCTGATCTCGGGCTTCCTGCAATTCTTCCTGCTCGCCGGCGACCTCGCGCGCCATGGCGGCCTGCCGCGGTTCGCGCCCTTGAGGCTCGACGAGGACGTCCGCGGCTTCTTCCGCGCGCTGGGACCGGCGACGCTGGGCTCGATGGGCACCCAGGTGGCGCTGTTCGCCGACACCATCATCGCGACCTTCCTGCCCGCCGGCGCGCTGTCGGCGCTGTATTATGCCGACCGCCTCAATCAATTGCCGATCGGCGTGATCGGGATCGCGATCGGCACCGTGCTGCTGCCGGAGATGTCGCGGCGCCTGAGCGCCGACGATCACGCCGGCGCGATGGCCGCGCAGCGCCGCGCCTTCGATTTCACGCTGCTGTTCTCGGTGCCGTTCGTGGCGGCGTTCCTGACGGTCGCCGATCCGATCATGCGCGCGATGTTCGCCCGCGGCGCGTTCTCCAAGGCCGATGCGGCAAGCGCCGGGGCCACGCTCGCGGCCTATGCGGTGGGGCTCATTCCCTTCGTGATGATCCGCAGCGCGGTCGCGACCTTCTACGCTCGCAAGGACACCGCAACGCCGGTGAAAGCGGCGCTGACCGGGGTCGCGGTCAACGTCGCGCTGAAGATCGCGCTGGTCGGCACGCTGGCGCAGGTCGGCCTCGCGCTCGCGACCGCGGTCGGGGCCTGGGTCAATCTGCTGCTGGTGCTGACGTTTGCCGTGCGCCGCGGCTACCTCGCGCTCGATCGCGCGCTGATCCGCTCGTTCGGCACCTTCGCGCTGTGCGGCGTGCTGCTCGCGGTCGCACTGTGGCTGACCTCGCATTTCGCTTATGTGTGGTTCGCGCCGATGCAGATCTTTCGCGACGAACTGATCCTGCTGCTGCTGATTGCGGTCGGCGTCTTCGTCTACGCCCTCCTGATCCTCATGCTGTTCGGCCGCGGCTGGCTGTTCGCGCTCCGCCGCGTATAGTTTTACCTGTCAAATCAAATGCATAGGAGGCCGCTGTGTGATAGCGCCGCGCGCGGCGGAAAGCGGTTTGCGCTTCGGCGACAACCACGCCAATATGCACAAAACACACCAAGGCAATTGGAGAGACGATGGCAGCTCCCATCAAATTCGGCGTCGGACAAAGTGTGCGGCGCAAGGAGGACGACGCTCTGATTCGCGGCAAGGGCCGCTACACCGACGACGTTGCACCGTCTCCCGCATTGCACGCGCTGATGCTGCGCTCGCCGCACGCGCACGCGACCTACACGATCGATGCCGGCAAGGCCCGCGGCATGCCCGGCGTGGCGCTGATCCTGACCGCCGCCGACGTCGCCGAACTCGGCGGCCTGCCGTGCCTGTTCAATCTCGAAACCGATCCGTTCACCGCACCGCCTTATCCGATCCTCGCCAAGGACGAGGTGCGCCATGTCGGCGACGCGGTGGCCTTTGTGGTCGCCGACACCGTCGATCATGCCCGTGACGCGATCGAGGCGATCGACGTCAAATGGACGCCGCTGCCGGCGGCGGTCGGCCTCGTCAATGCGGTGAAGAAGGACGCGCCGCAGGTGTGGCCGGACAAGCCCGGCAATGTGCTGTTCGACGTCTCGATCGGCGATAAGAAGGCCGCCGAGGACGCGTTCGCCAAGGCGCATGCGGTGGCCGAGATCACCATCGTCAATCCGCGCGTCATCACAAATTTTATGGAGACGCGCGCCGCGGTCGCGGAATACGACGCCAAGAAGGATCATCTGACGCTGACGATCGGCAGCCAGGGCAGCCACCGCCTGCGCGAGATCCTCTGCGACATGGTCCTGAAGATGCCGAAGGACAACATGCGGGTGATCTGCCCGGATGTCGGCGGCGGCTTCGGCACCAAGCTGTTTCCCTATCGCGAATATGCGCTGATCTCGGTGGCCGCGCGCAAGCTCAAGAAGAGCATCAAATGGACGGCCGAGCGCTCCGACCATTTCATGGGCGACGCGCAGGGCCGCGACAATCTCACCACCGCGAAGATGGCGCTCGCCGAGGACGGCAAATTCCTCGGCATGGATGTCGACCTGATGGGCGACATGGGCGCCTACCTCTCGACCTTCGCGCCCTACATCCCGCATGGCGGCGCCGGCATGCTGCCGGGCCTCTATGACATCCAGGCCTTCCACTGCCGGGTCCGCACCGTGTTCACCAACACGGTGCCGGTCGATGCCTATCGCGGCGCCGGCCGCCCGGAGGCCGCCTATGTCATCGAGCGCCTCGTCGATGCCGCTGCGCGCAAGCTCGGCATGACGCCGGACGCCATCCGGCGGAAGAACTTCATTCCGCCGAAGTCGCTGCCCTACACGACCGCGACCGGCAAGGTCTACGACTCCGGCGACTTCGTCGCGCATATGAAGCGCGCGATGGAGATTGCCAACTGGAAGGAATTTCCGAAGCGAGCCAAGGCCGCCAGGAAGGAGGGCCTGGTGCGGGGCATCGGCATGGCAAGCTATGTCGAGGTCTGCGGCACGATGGGCGAGGAGACCGCCAATGTGGCGCTCGACCCCAACGGCGACATCTCGATCCTGATCGGCACGCAGTCGAGCGGGCAGGGCCACCAGACCGCCTATGCGCAGATCGTCGCCGAGCAGTTCGGCGTGCCGCCCGAGCGCGTCCATGTGCTGCAGGGCGATACCGACAAGATCGCGACCGGCCTCGGCACCGGCGGCTCGGCATCGATTCCGTCCGGCGGCGTCAGCGTGCAGCGGGCGACGCATGATCTCGGCAACAAGCTGAAGGAGCTCGCGGCGCAGGCGCTGGAAGCCGGCGCCGGCGACCTCGAATTCGCCGACGGCCGCATCCGCATCGCCGGCACAGACCGCTCGATCAGCTTTGCCGATCTCGCCAAACGTCCGGGCGGCGATACGTCGAAGATGAATGCCAGCGCGACCTTCGCCAGCGCCGACGGCACCTATCCGAACGGCACCCATCTCGCCGAGGTCGAGATCGATCCCTCAACCGGCATCATCAAGATCGTCAGCTACGTCATCGTCGACGATTTCGGCGTCACGCTCAATCCGCTGATGCTCGCCGGCCAGGTTCACGGCGGCGCGATGCAGGGCATCGGGCAGGCGCTGATGGAGCAGGCGGTGTACAGCCCGACCGATGGTCAGCTCGTCACCGGCACCTTCATGGACTATGCGCTGCCGCGCGCCTCCGACGGGCCGTCCTTCGTGTTCGAGACCCATAACGTGCCTTGCACGACCAACCCAATGGGCGTGAAGGGCGCGGGCGAGGCCGGCGCGATCGGCTCGTGCCCGGCGGTCGTCAACGCGATCGTCGAGGGGCTGCATCGCGAGTACAAGATCGACCACATCGACATGCCCGCCACGCCGGAACGGGTCTGGATCGCGATCCGCGAGGCGCAGCGCCGCCATAATCTCTGATAAATTGTCGCAGGCGGAATGAAGATTCCGCCTGCGGTGTTTTGCAAACCAGGCCGGCCGCAGATCGCGGACCGGGACAGAGCGGAATTGAGGGGTTTTGCCGATGAAGCGGATTGTCGTCGTTGCTGCGGTGCTGGCGTTCGGTGCCGGTGCAGTCGTTGCACAGCAGGATCAAGTCAAGAAGACCCAGGCCATGATGAAGGACAATGGCAAGAATGCGGGTGCGCTGTCGGCGATCATCAAGGGCGAAAAGCCCTACGACCAGGCGACCGTCAATGCCGCGCTGGCCCAGTTCGAGGATACTGCCAAGCAGCTTCCGACGCTGTTCCCCGAGAGCATGAAAGGCGTCAAGCTGGAAGGCGATTACGCCCCTTCGCCGAAAATCTGGGAAGACAAGGCGGGCTTCGCGCAGCAGTCCGCGAGCTTCGCGAAGGTCGTCACCGATGCCAAGGGCAAGATCAAGGACGTCGATACGCTGAAGGCCGAGCTGGGCGTGATCGGCAAGCAGTGCGGCGGCTGCCACGAGACCTATCGCGTCAAGAAGGGCTGATCGCCATTCCATCAACGAAAAGGGCGGACGCTTTAGGGCGTCCGCCCTTTTTTGTGTCGGCCGTTTCTTGTTGGCGTTGCGTCGCGAACGATTACTTCGTCACTTGTTATTTGGTCACCTGGCCGCGGATCTCACCGCCCGGATTGGCCGCAGTGTGAACGTTGACATAGTACTTGCCGGCGAGCAGATCGGCGGCCTGCGCGTCGGTCAGCGTGGCGCTGCCTTCGACCGGGCTCGACGTCGCGTTCGGGATCGCGACTGCGACACCGGAATTCTTGCCGGCTTCGGCGGGGCCGTGGAAATGCGCGGCAGTGGCCGGACCCGAGAGGCCGGAATAGGTCAGCTTCCAGCTCAGCTTCTTGCTGGCGGCATCGTAGTCGATGTCGGCGGTGCCGGTGGCGGTGCTGGTATTCGGCGGCACTTCGCTCTTGCTATCCAGCTTCGCCGTGAACTTCTCGGCAAAGGCCGGACCGGCGAAGGCGATGGCGGCGCCGAGCGTCAGCGTGGCAAGCAAGGTCTTGTTCGACATGGTTCTCTCCCCTTTGACGGCACAGGATGGTTGCAATCTTCAAACAGCAGCTTTTCGGATTTATTCCCCAAATGATCGTGGGTGCGGCAAATTTGATGCGAGCTTGTCCGACTGGTTGCCATCATACTGGTCCATGAACTGACGCGACCAATGACGGATCGGTGAATGCTGCGACGAATTTTCCTCCTGGCGATTCTGGCCGGCGTAATCGGCTTTGGCGTGTTCTGGTGGCTGACGATCCCCGCGACCGTTGCCGCCGACGCGCTGCCTGCCTATCAGCCTGACCTGGCCAACGGCCTCACAACGTTCAATGCCGGGGGATGTTCCTCCTGCCATGCCGTGCCGAAGCAGGACGACCGCACGAGGCTCGGCGGCGGGCTCGCGATCACCTCGCCGTTCGGTACCTTCTATGCGCCGAACATCTCGCCCGACCCGAACGACGGCATCGGCCGCTGGAGCGAGGCCGATTTCGTCACCGCGGTCATGAAGGGCACCTCGCCATCGGGCGCGCACTATTTCCCGGCGTTTCCGTATCCGTCCTATCAGCACGCCAGGGTCAGCGATGTGCGCGACCTGTTCGCCTATCTGAAGACCTTGCCGCCGGTCGCCGGCAAGGTGCGCGACCACGATTTGCCGTTTCCGTTCAACATCAGGCGCAACGTCGGGGTCTGGAAATTCCTGTTCATGAACGGCAAGCCGTTCATCGCGGATGCAAGCCGCTCGGCGCATTGGTACCGCGGCGCCTATCTCGTCAACAGCTTCGGCCATTGCGCCGAGTGCCACAGCCCGCGCAACGTCCTCGGCGGCATCGTCACCGCGCAGCGCTTCGCCGGTGGTCCGAATCCGGAGGGCGAAGGCTGGGTGCCCAACATCACGCCGAGGGGGATCTCGGACTGGAGTGTGAAGGATATCGCCTATTTTCTCGAGAGCGGCCAGATGCCGGACGGCGATAGCGCCGGTGGGTCGATGGTGCGCGTGATCCGCAACACCTCGCAACTGTCGTCGTCCGACCGCGACGCGATCGCCGAGTACATCAAGTCGCTGCCGCCGGTCGAGGGACCGCCGAAGCCGGTGAAGAAGGAGAAGGAGAAGGAGTTGTAAAGCGGGATGGGTTTGGTTGAATCGGCTCGCCGCGGTTTCGGTTCACCTCTCCCAAAGGAGAGGTGAACTTTCGACGCCGTTCAAGCTCGACCTAATCTCATCATGCTCTCGCGGGCGCGTCCTACTTCGCGCCGAACGCCTTGAAGGTGATGATCGTGAGGGTGTCCTGGATGCCCGGGATCACCTGAACCTTCTCGTTGATGAAATGGCCGATGTCGGTGTCGTGGTCGACGTAGAACTTGACCAGGAGGTCGTAATTGCCCGCGGTGGAATAGATCTCGGACGCAATCTCGGCCTCCGCCAGCGCGTTGGCGACGGTGTAGGACTGGCCGAGCTTGCATTTGATCTGGACGAAGAAAGGAACCATCAATGTCGTCTCCGGGGATTTCCGCGACTATAGGCCCAAAACGGGCGGCCAAGGCAAGGGGCGAGGCAGGGGGGGGTGAGGCCAACTTGCGGTAAAGTCAGGCTAACTTGCTGCCGATCGGCGGCCGGGCTAGGACAGGCCATGGTCTTGTTCGTGATGGTCTCACTCGTATCAACCACCGGTGCTGCAAGATGACGCCGGTCGCGCTCACCATTGCCGGCTCGGACTCCTCGGGCGGGGCGGGCGTCCAGGCCGACCTCAAGAGCTTTGCCGCGCTCGGGGTCTATGGCGCCTCCGCGATCACGGCGCTGACCGCGCAGAACACCATGGGGGTCAGCGGCATCCATCCGGTGCCCGCGTCATTCGTCACCGCCCAGATCGATGCAGTGTTCTCCGACCTCGAGGTCGGCGCGGTCAAGATCGGCATGGTGGCGCAGGCCGACACGATCGCTGCGATCGCCGATGGGCTGAGGCGCTGGGCGCCGCGCCATGTCGTGCTCGATCCGGTGATGGTCGCAACCTCCGGTGATCGGCTGCTTGCCGCCGAGGCGGTCGATGCGCTGAAGGTCCTGCTGTTTCCGCTGGCCTCGCTGATCACGCCGAACCTGCCGGAAGTGGCGGCGCTCTTGAACGAGCCGGTTGCCTCAGGCGAGGCCGACGTCGAGCGACAAGGCAAGCGATTGCTGGCGATGGGATGTCGCGCGGTGCTGGTCAAGGGCGGCCACGGCCACGGCGCCGAGAGCATCGACTATCTGATCGACGCCGAGCGCAGCATCGCGCTGGCTGCGCCGCGGATTGCGACCGCGAATACGCATGGCACCGGCTGCTCGCTGTCCTCGGCAATCGCAGCAGGGCTCGCGAAGGGCGAGAGCATGGAGACCTCCGTGCGCAACGCCAAGGCCTGGATCACGCAGGCGATCGCCGAAGCCGATCGCTTCGCCGTCGGCCACGGCCATGGGCCGGTGCATCACTTCCACGGATATTACTGACGCTCTTGTAGCCCGGATGGAGCGCAGCGAAATCCGGGACCAGTTTATCCGCGGATGCAGGACCCCGGATTGCGCTTCGCTCCATCCGGGCTACGCATTCGATCGCTTCGCTGTTCCATCGCGCTGTGCAGGCAACACAACGCCTCTTCCCCACAGCCGCGACCGCCGATGTCGCCAGATTGTCGCACGCTGCTGTTATCCGCAGAGAAGCGGCGTACTGCTGATTCTCGTTAACTGTTTGTGGGGCCTTGGGTCGCGGGGATCGTCATCGCCTTGTCACAGGAATCTGTTAGGTGCACAGGCATGGGAAGTGACTCCTTGAGTGAAGAAAGTCCCGAGCGGCACTTTCGCACTTTGTTTATCTCCGATGTCCATCTCGGAGCCCGCGGTTCGCAAGCCGACCGCCTGCTCGACTTCCTCCGTTCTCACGATGCCGACACGATCTACCTCGTTGGTGATATCGTCGACGGCTGGGCGCTGAAGTCGAACTGGTACTGGCCGCAGACCCATAATGATTTCGTGCAGAAGATGCTGCGCAAGGCGCGCAAGGGCGCCAAGGTGATCTACGTCCCGGGCAACCACGACGAGTTCCTGCGCAAATATTACGGCACGCATTTCGGCGGCATCGACGTGGTGGAGAACACCGTTCACACCGGCGCCGACGGCAAGCGCTACCTCGTGATCCACGGCGACATTTTCGATCTCGTGGTGCAGAACGCGCGCTGGCTCGCCCATCTCGGCGACAAGGCGTACGACTTCGCGATCCAGATGAATCGCTTCGTCAACTTCTTCCGCAAGATGTTCGGCGTGCGGTACTGGTCGCTGTCGCAATGGGCCAAGCTGAAGGTCAAGAAGGCGGTGAACTATATTGGCGCGTTCGAGGCGACGCTTGCCGGCGAGGCGCGGCGCCACGGCTGCGACGGCGTGATCTGCGGCCACATCCACTACGCGACGATTCATGACGAGCACGGCATCCGCTACATGAATTGCGGCGACTGGGTGGAGAGCTGCACCGCGCTCGCCGAGCACGAGGACGGCCATTTCGAGATCATCACCTGGACCGACCCGGTGCGCCGGATCGCGCCGGTTCCGCGAGTGACGGCACGCGCTGCATGACGCATATCCTGGTCGCGACCGATGCGTGGCATCCCCAGGTCAACGGGGTTGTCCGCACGCTGACCATGATGGCACAGGCGGCGAAATCGCTCGGCGTCGAGGTGAGCTTCCTGACGCCGGACGAGTTCCGCACCTTCGCGATGCCGAGCTATCGCGATCTCCGGCTGGCGCTGCCCTACCGGGCCAAGGTCGCAAGTCTGATCGAGGCGGCGAGGCCCGACAGCATCCATATCGCGACCGAGGGCCCGATCGGGCTTGCGGTGCGCCGCTATTGCCGCAAGCGCGGCCTGCCGTTCACGACGAGCTTCCATACCCGCTTCCCCGAATACGTCTCGGCGCGGACGCCTGTCCCGGAAGCCTGGGTGTGGCGGGCGCTGTGCTGGTTCCACAGGCCGAGCCGGGCGGTGATGGCGGCGACCCCGGCGCTGGCGGCCGAGTTGCGTCAGCGCGGCTTCCGCAATGTGGTGCTGTGGTCGCGCGGTGTCGATACCGCACTGTTCCATCCGCGCGACGTCGATCTCTGCCTGCCGCAGCCGGTCTATCTCAGCGTCGGCCGGGTGGCGGTGGAGAAGAACCTCGAGGCGTTCCTCGATCTCGATTTGCCGGGAACCAAGGTCGTGGTCGGTGACGGCCCGGCGCGGGCGGCGCTGGAGCGGAAATATCCGGACGCTGTGTTCCTCGGCGCCCGTCATGGGGAAGAATTGGCTGAGATCTACGCCGCGGCCGATGTGTTCGTTTTCCCGAGCCGTACCGATACGTTTGGTCTGGTGCTGCTTGAAGCATTGGCGAGCGGCCTGCCGGTTGCCGCTTTTCCGGTCACCGGTCCCCGCGACGTGATCGGCGCGGCGCCGGTCGGCGTGCTCGACGAGGATCTGCGCCATGCCTGCCTGGAGGCGCTCAGCATCCCGCGGCAGGCCTGCGTCGACTTTGCCGCGCTCCACACCTGGCAGGCGTCGGCCCGGGTGTTCATCGATCGCTGCATGAACGTCCGCCCCGCGCCGCCGGACGGCGAGGGGGAGGCGTTCGAATTTGGTGCCGAAGAGCACCATTTCGCCGTCCTGCCGACACCTCAGCCAAACTCGCGCTAGTTGGGTCACGCTAAAGCGTCTTGCCCGCCAGCCCGGCGCCGCGATACAAATCGCGAATGACGGACACCGTTCTCAATCCACCCGTCGCTGCCGCGGACATCGATGCCGCCGCGAGGGTGGTCGCGCCGTTCGCGGTGCGCACGCCGCTCCTGACCTTCCCCGTTCTCAACGAACGCGTCGGCAGCCAGGTCTTTCTCAAGCCCGAAATGCTGCAGCGGACCGGATCGTTCAAGTTTCGCGGCGCTTTCAACAAGCTCGCCTCGATCCCGCAGGACAAGCGGAGCGGCGGCGTCGTCGCGTTCTCCTCGGGCAACCACGCCCAGGGCGTCGCCGCGGCGGCCAAGATCCTCAACATGCAGGCGACCATCGTGATGCCTGCGGACTCGCCGATCACCAAGCGCGAGCGCACCAAATCCTATGGCGCCGAAGTCGTGCTCTACGACCGCGATCGCGACGACCGCGAGGCGATCGCCAACGGCATTGCCGGCAAGCGCGGCGCGACCTTGGTGCGCCCCTACGACGATCCCTTCGTGATCGCGGGCCAGGGCACCGCCGGCCGCGAGATCGCCGAGGACATGGCTGCGCTCGGACTGACGCCCGACATCGTGGTCGCGCCGGCTTCGGGTGGCGGATTGATCGCGGGCGTTGCGACCGCGGTGAAGGCGAAATATCCGCAGGCCCAGGTGATCGTCGCCGAGCCCGCGGGCTATGACGATCATGCCCTTTCGCTCAAGGTCGGGCATCGCGAGGCGCATGCGGTTGCGCCGCGCACCATCTGCGATGCGCTGATGGCGATGATGCCGGGCGAACTGACCTTCGCCATCAACAGCAAGCTGCTCGCGAATGGCGTCAGCGCCTCCGACGACGAGGTCGGCGCCGCCGTCGCCTTTGCCTACCGCGAGCTCAAGCTCGTGGTCGAGCCCGGCGGCGCGGTCGGACTCGCGGCGCTGCTCGCCGGGCGGATCGATGCCAAGGGCAAGAACGTCGTCATCGTGCTGTCGGGCGGCAATGTCGACGCCGACCTGTTCGCGAAACTGGTTGCCTGACACCGGGTTAGGCACAGATGCTGCCGCGGTACATGAGCTGGCTCACGTTGCGCGTGCGGTCCATGGGACATGAATGCTTCGCGCCAGTCGTCGTGCGCGGGTCAAGCCCGGCAATGACAGGATATGAACAGTCGAGGTTACGAGAAGAACGCCATCTTCTCGGCCTGGCTCATGCGACGGATTGGCGCGAGCGGGTCGTTGGCCGCAACAGTCGGCCTTTTCAGCAGGCCGCTGGCGATGATGGTCGAACCGAGTGAGATCTCTGCTGCGGGAGCAGGGGCAGGCTCAACGGCGGGCCGGAGAGGCGGCGGCATCACCAGAGTTTCGGCAATCGGCGCCACAGCCACCGGCGGCGGCTTGATCTTGACTTCTGCCCTGACCTCGACCTTCGGCGCCGGTGCAGGCTCGGGCTGAATGGCCGGCGCAACCATTTCGGGCTCGGCCGCCATCGCCTCAGCGACGTCCATCGCTTCGGCGACGCGCATCTCCTCGGCGGCACGCATTTCCTCGGCGATAACCTCCTCGTCGATCGGATCGGGCGCACCCATCTCCATCGCGATCAGGTCGAGCACCGCCTCGTCATGGGCGTCGGCCGTCGCTTCGTCGGTGACGCGGGCGAGTTCCGCGGCTTCGGCTTCGGCCAGCGCGGCTTCAGCTTTGATCCAGGCTTCGCTCGGCTGCGGCATCACGGCCGTAGCGGCCTCAGTGCCGGGCACGGCGGCGGGAATCGCGGCTTCGACGATCGGCGCCGCAGCGGCCTCCCGAGGCGGCGCTGGCCGCGTAGCGGCCATATCGGGAGCTGCACTTTCGGCCACCGGTGGCGGCGCGGAGGCCGCTGCCGGCGGCTCCGCAACCGGCGCCTCGGCCACGTCAGGCTCGGCCGCAGGCGTCGCCGCCTTGTCCGGATCGAACTCGCTGAGCCGGCGCGCCAGCGCCGCGAAGGCGGCATCCAGCACAGCCTTGGCGTCGTTCATCGAGACCTCGGCGGCGCCGGCCTCGATCGCGCTGACCTGCGAATCGATGATGTCGCAGATCCGGCCGTCATTGCCGATCTCGCGCAGCCGCCAGGAGATCTCCCTGATCACCCGCACGCCCTTGCGCACCGGTGCGAGGCTTTGCTCGAAGCTGATGCCGTCGAGCGCGGCGATGGCGGAGGCCTGGGTAGCTTCGATTGCGCCGCGCAGGGCGGCCAGCGCCTGCGCCAGTTGCTCGTCCCTGATCGCCGCGGCGGCGGCTTGCCGCTGCGCGCTGAGGCTTTCCTCGATCCGCGCCACGGCATCGAGCACCATGCGGGTATCGGCATTGCGGTTGCGCTTGGCGTATTCGCCGAGGAACCAGCGGCCCCGCGAGGTCTCCATGAAGGCCGCGCTGATCGCGGCATAGTCCTCCTCGCTCGGCAGGGCCGCGCGGGCGGATATCGGCGACAGGGCGAATGCTTCTTCGGCCATCACAATCTCTCCGCGCAAATCACTGCGCGTTACGCTAACGATCACCACGATATCGCGCGAATCGCAATTGAATTGATGTCTTCCGAATCACAAATCCCCATTGCAGCAAGGATTGCATCGCGGCGATTCGCGCGCAGCCTAGCGGCATTCTATGCCACGCTGTTCGGCATGACCGGGGTTCATCTGCCGTTTTTCACGGTGTGGCTGAAGGCGATCGGCATCGACGCCACCTGGATCGGCATCATCACCGCGGTGCCGCCGGTGACACGCTTCACCGTGCTGCCGCTGGTCACCGCGGCGGCGGAGCGGCGTCAGATGCTGCGCGGGGCGATCATCGCCACCGGATTCGCCACGGCGTTCGGCTTTGCCGTGATCGGCACCCAGCACCAGCCGTTCGTGCTGCTGGCGATCTATGCGCTGACCTGCTGCGTCTGGACTCCGATGGTGCCGCTCACCGACGCCTATGCGCTGCGCGGCGTCAGGCAATTCGGCCTCAGCTACGGACCGCTGCGGCTCTGGGGCTCGGCCGCCTTCGCGGTCTGCGCGCTGCTGAGCGGCTTCTTGCTCCGCTATGTCGCCGAGGTCGACCTGATCTGGATCATCACGGCCGTGACGGCGCTCGGCGCGCTGGTCGGGCTGACGCTGCGGCCGCTGGGCCGCCCAGCGGCAGCCGCCACACCTGCGGCCGGCGCGCCAAAACTGCTGCGCAATCCCACCTTCCTCGCCATCATCGTATCCTCGGCGCTGATCCAGGGCAGCCACGGCGCCTATTACATCTTCGCATCGATTGCCTGGCAGCAGGCCGGCTTCAGCGGCCTGACGATCGCTTGTCTCTGGGTGCTCGGCGTGATCGCCGAGATCGTACTGTTTGCGGCCTCGCCGCGCTTCACGCTGCCGTCGGCTGTGCTGGTGATGATCGCGGCCTCCAGTGCCGCGGCGCGCTGGGCGATCACCGCGCAGGACCCGCCGCTTGCGGTGCTTGCAGTTGTGCAGCTCGGACACGGGTTGAGCTTCGGTCTGACGCAGGTCGGCATCATGGGACTGATGGTGCATCACGTGCCGGTTCACGTGATGGCGCGCGCGCAAGGCTATCTCACCGCCTGCGGCGGCATTGTCGCGAGCACCACGGCGATCGTCAGCGGCATGGTCTATGCGCGCTTCGGGCTCGGCGTCTACGACATGATGGCCGCGATGGCGGCCACGGGCGGGCTCGTGATGTGGCTGGCGCGTAAGCGTCTTACCGATTAGCCCCAGAGCGCGGCGTCGGGCGGATAGACCAGGCTGCCCTCGTAGCGCAGGCCGCGGTCGCGGTCCTTCGCCAGCAGCAGCGGGCCGTCGAGATCGACGAAGCGCGCGGCTTGCGCGATCAGCATCGCCGGCGCCATCGCGAGCGAGGTCGCGACCATGCAGCCGATCATGATCTCGAAGCCGAGCGCGCGGGCGGCATCCGCCATCGCCAGCGCTTCGGTCAATCCGCCGGTCTTGTCGAGCTTGATGTTGACGGCGTCATAGCGGCCGCGCAGGCCGGCGAGCGAGGCGCGGTCATGCACGCTCTCGTCGGCGCAGACCGCAACCGGCCGCCTGATCCGCGCCAGCGCCTCGTCCTTGCCCGCCGGCAGCGGCTGCTCGATCAGGGTGACGCCGGCATCGGCGCAGGCCGCGAGATTGGCGGCGAGGTTGTCCTCGGTCCAGGCTTCGTTGGCGTCGACGATCAGCTCGGATCCAGGCGCCGCCTTGCGCACGGCGGCGATTCGTGCGCCGTCGCCATCGCCGCCGAGCTTGATCTTGAGCAACTGACGATGCGCGGCCTTCGCGGTGGCCTCCGCCATCGCCTCTGATGTCCCGAGCGAGATCGTATAGGCGGTGGTCCGCGGCTCCGGCGCGGGCCGGCCGAGCAGGTTCCAGATCCGTTTGCCGGCGCGTTTGGCCTCAAGGTCCGCCAGCGCGCAATCCAGCGCATTGCGGGCGGCGCCGGCAGCCATCCCGGCCTGCAAGGCGATCCGGTCCATGCCATTGGCGAGTGGCGCCTGTAGGGCCTGGATCGCCTGCAGTGTCGCCTCGGGCGTTTCGCCATAGCGCGGGTAGGGTACGCATTCGCCGCGGCCGGTGAGGCCGCCCTGGCTCACCTCGGCCACCACGACGACAGCCTCGGTCTTGGTGCCGCGGCTGATCGTGAAGGTCCCCGCGATCGGCCAGCGCTCGATCCGACTGCTCAGGGAAATCGCTCCGGGAGGGGTGGAAGTCATTTTAAAGTCTACTATTTCCTGAACCGTAGCTTGCGACGCGCAACCAACTATGGCTGTTTAGCGACAGATTCGACAAGCCGATCCGGCAGCGCCGGAGATCAGCGTTAGCGGCAGCCAGCCGGCTTGAGGGGTGGGTTAGAGGTGAGCGGCGACCCGACACTGGAGCGGATAGCCCAAGGCGAAGGACTGGCGTTGTGCGCGGCAGGCAACTGGACGGCCCGCTTTGCTCCTGCGCTTGAACGGATCGTCTCCGACGCGGAGAAGCTGCGCGGCAGCCGGCCGCACATCTTCATCGACGTGTCGCAGGTCGCGAGCCTCGACACCTTCGGCGCCTGGCTGATCGAGCGGCTGCGCCGCAGCCTGAGCGACGCCACCGCCGAAGCCGAGATCGCGGGCCTGTCGGCCAATTATTCCAGCCTGGTCGACGAGGTCCGCCGCGTCGGCCCCGCGCCCGGGGTCGTCAGCGACCGGCTGTCGATCTCAGGCATGCTCGAGCAGATCGGGCGCACCGTGGCCGGGATCGGCAGCACCATCATCGGCCTCGTCGACATGCTCGGCGCGGTGCTGGCGGCCGCCGGGAAGGTGCTGATCCATCCGCGCAGCTTCCGCCTGACCTCGACGGTGCATCACCTCGAGCAGGTATGCTGGCGCGCGGTGCCGATCGTGGTGCTGATCACCTTCCTGATCGGCTGCATCATCTCGCAGCAGGGCATCTTCCATTTCCGCAGGTTCGGCGCCGACATCTTCGTCGTCGACATGCTGGGCGTCTTGGTGCTGCGCGAGATCGGCGTGCTGCTGGTCGCGATCATGGTCGCGGGCCGTTCAGGCTCGGCCTATACCGCCGAGCTCGGCTCGATGAAGATGCGCGAGGAGATCGACGCGCTGCGCACCATGGGCTTCGATCCGATCGAGGTTCTGATCCTGCCGCGCATGCTGGCGCTGGTGCTGGCGCTGCCGATCCTGGCCTTTCTTGGCGCGATGGCCGCGCTCTATGGCGGCGGCCTGGTGGCCTGGCTCTATGGCGGCGTCGATCCGGAAGCCTTCCTGCTCCGCCTTCGTGATGCCATATCGATCGACCATTTCATCGTCGGCATGGTCAAGGCGCCGGTCATGGCGGCGGTGATCGGTATCGTCGCCTGCGTCGAAGGCCTGGCGGTACAGGGTTCGGCGGAGTCGCTCGGACAGCACACCACCGCATCGGTGGTGAAAGGGATCTTCTTCGTGATCGTGATGGACGGCGTGTTCGCGATCTTCTTCGCCTCGATCGGGATGTGATCATGGCGGAAGAGGACAACGACGCCATCATCCGGGTCCGCGACATTACCGTCCAATTCGGCAACACGCGGGTGCTCGACGGCCTCAACCTCGACGTCAGGCGCGGCGAGATCCTCGGCTTCGTCGGGCCCTCGGGCGCCGGCAAGTCGGTGCTGACGCGCACCATCATCGGGCTCGTGCCGAAGGTCGCCGGCCGCATCGAGGTGTTCGGTGTCGATCTCGACGCCGCGAGCACCTCGCAGCGCCGCGCCGTCGAACGGCGCTGGGGCATCCTGTTCCAGCAGGGCGCGCTGTTCTCCTCGCTCACGGTGCGCCAGAACATCCAGTTTCCGGCGCGCGAGTATCTGCGCGTCTCGCAGCGGCTGCTCGACGAGATCATGGTGGCGAAACTCGTGATGGTCGGGCTGAAGCCGGAAGTCGCCGATCGTTATCCGTCGGAATTGTCGGGCGGCATGATCAAGCGCGTCGCGCTGGCGCGGGCACTCGCGCTCGATCCCGAGCTCGTGTTTCTCGACGAGCCGACCTCGGGTCTCGATCCGATCGGCGCCGGCGAGTTTGACGAGCTGGTGCGCACCCTGCAACGCACTTTGGGGCTGACCGTTTTCATGGTAACCCACGATCTCGACAGTCTTTACACCGCGTGCGACCGTATCGCCGTTTTAGGGAACGGTAAGATCATTGCTGCAGGATCGATCGCCGACATGAAGGCGTCGCAGCATCCATGGCTGCAGCAATATTTCAACGGCAAGCGCGCCCGTTCCGTTGTGGCCTAGCCCATGATCCCGAAACCTGATGCCGACTTTCGGACGAGATCATGCGCCAACAGGGAATTCGATGGGCTCGAGCGCAGCCGGCTGCGCGAGGGCCCGAGAGTGATTAACGCGAGCAATTGATGGAAACGCGGGCGAACTACGTCTTGATCGGGGCTTTCACGCTGGCGGTGATCGCCGCCGCATTCGGCTTCGTGCTGTGGTTCCAGAGCCTGCACACGACCAAGCAGCGCAGCCCCCTGCGGGTGATCTTCGAAGGGCCAGCGTCAGGCCTGCGCAACGGCGGCAACGTCAATTTCAATGGTATTCGGATAGGGGAAGTGGTTTCGGTGAAGCTCGACAACCCGCGACGCGTGGTTGCGCTGGCGATGATCGAGAACAACGCACCGCTCCGCAAGGACACCCTGGTCGGTCTCGAGTTCCAGGGCCTCACCGGCGTCGCCGCGATTTCGCTCAAGGGCGGCGAGGAGGCAGCCCCGCCGGTGCCGCTGGACGAGGACGGCATCCCGGTTCTGACCGCCGACCCGAATGCGCTGCAGGACGTCACCGAGGCGATCCGCGCCACCCTGCAAAACGTCAACCGCATCGTCGCCGACAATCAGCAGTCGGTGAAGAATTCGCTGAAGAATCTCGAGGTCTTCACCCAGGCCTTAGCGCGCAATTCCGAGAAGATCGACAACGTCATGCTCAAGGTCGACGGCGTGATGGGCAAGGCCGACAGCCTGATGCTGGGCCTCAATGCGATCGCGGGCGGCAACAATGGCAGCGAGCTGAACCTGATGGTGAAGTCGATCCGCGAACTCGCCGAGGACCTCGACAAGCGCTCCAATCTCCTGATCAACGACGGTCGCCGGACGCTGTCCGACATCAGCCGCGCGGTGAACAATTTCGACCGCAACCCGAGCCGGGTGATCTTCGGCGGCAGCAACAATGCCGCACCCGAGCCCGCGCCGGCTCCGGCCGCACCGGGGCCGCGGCGGCGGCAATGACGTGAGAATGGTGAGTGGCGAATAGCGAGTAGGGTTCGCCGTCGGCCGCATCCGTCATTGCGAGCCAACGGGTCGCGCGAACGCGCGCCCGATGACAGGCTCCGCGAAGCAATCCATCGTTCCGCATGCTCGGCGCGATGGATTGCTTCGTCGCTTGCGCTCCTCGCAATGACAGCGGTTAGTTACTGGCACGCCGGTGCCACAGCGAGACTCTGCGGCGTCGCCCCAAACAAAAACGGAGGCCCTTCGGCCTCCGTTTCCATTTGCTATTCGCTACTCGCTTACTTCGCCAGCTTACCCCAGCCGTCCCGCGGCATGCGCGAGCAGGGTGTAGACCAGCCCGGTCTCCGAGGTGAGGTGGCTGCTCAGCTCCTGCTGGCCGCGGCCGTCGCGGGCGACTTCGTCGAGCAGGCGCTCGAACTCCGCGATATAGCGGTCGACCGTCTGCTTGAAGCCGCGGTCGGCGCGATACTTGCGGGCCACCTCATCGAAGGCCTTCTGGCCGGCCGGCGTGTAGAGGCGCTTGGAGAACGCCTTGTTCTCGCCGCGCTGGTAGCGATCCCACATCTCGGCCGCAAGCGTGCGGTCCATCAGCCGGCCGATGTCGAGCGACAGCGACTCCAGCGGATTGACCGGCTGTTGCTGCGGACGCGGGCGCTGCTGGGCGTCGCGGCTCTGCGGGGCGGGCGGCGGTGCGTCGCTGCGGTTGAGCAGGTCGGACAGCCAGCCGTCGCCGTTGTTGTTGGAGCCTGCCGGGCTGACCGGCGGGGCCTCGGTGCGGCGCGAGCTCGTCATGCCGAGATCCGGCGGCGGCAGCGTCGAGGCGCTGTTGCCGTTGTCCCGCATGCGCACGTCGCCGCGGCCGCCGGCGGCAGCCACCACCGGCTCCTCGTGGCGAACGCTGGCGCGGTTGGTCGAGACCACGTCGAGTCCGCGGCCGTGATGAGCGACGATGCGGTTCAGCTCGGCCAGCGCCTCGATCTGGTCGACGATCACCTTGCGCATCTGCGCGGTGTTCTCGGCGGCCTCCTGCGGCATCTCGAGCACGCCGCGGCGCAGCTCGTTGCGGGTGGCCTCGAGCTCGCTCTGCATCTCGCTCGCCATCTGCTTCATCGCCGTGACCATCGCGGAGAACTTCTCCGTCGATTCCTTGAACATCGCATCGGTCTCGGCGTTGCTCTGCTGGTAGAGGTCGTTCATGGCGTCGACGGTCTGCTGACGCTCGTTCTCGGCCGCCTGGCGCACCGCCTCGAACTGCCTGCTGATCGCAGCCGAACCGGCGCCTGCGGTCTCCGCCACCACACGGGCGATGTCGCGGGCGCGTTCCTCGGCCGCTCCGAGCGATTCATCGAGCAGCCCGGTGAAGCGCGACAGCCGCTGGTCGAGATCGGTGGTGCGCAGGTCGATGGTCGTGACCAGCGCTTCCAGCGCCGACTTGCGCTCGCTGACGGAGGCCGTCGTCGAGCGGTTGGCCTGCTCGACCACGGCAGCCGCATCGATCAGCGCCTTGCCATGGGTCTCGAACTGGCTCGACAGCTCGCCGAGATCTTCCAGCGCCTTGCCGGTCTTGCTGTTGAACACCGTGAGCTGGTCTTCCAGCGTCTGGGTTGCCACGCCGTTGCGCGAGGTGACATCGTTCATGGCGGACACAAAGTCGGCCACGCGGGTCACCAGCGCGCGCTCCAGCGAGTTGAGGTTGTCGTGGGCGCCGGTCAACACTTCCTGCAAGAGGATGTTGCCTTCGCGCAGCCGCTCGAACAGCGCGACCGTATCGGTGCGCAGGATCTTGCTGGTCTCCTGCATCTCCGTGACGGCCGAGATCGAGACCTGGCGCGACTGGTCGATCGCCGCGCGCGAAGCCTGCTCGAGCTCCTTGAGCGACTTCGCCACCGCGCCGGTCGCCTGATCGCCGGCCGAGGTGATGTTGCGCGCGACATCGCTGCCGTGGGCCGACATCGACTGCGAGAAGGCGAGCCCGCGGGTTTCGATCGCCTTCAGCGCATCCGCGGTGGCGCGATCCATGTCGCTCGACAGCTGCGTGGTCTTGGCGGTCAGCGCCTCGACCAGCGAGCCGCGGCGGCCGTCGACCATCTGCGACAGACGCTCGGTCTGCTGCTGCACATAGGTGACGATCTCGTCGGTCTTGCCGGTCATCGCCGAGCCGAAGGCGCTGGAGGCCGACAGCACCGAACGTTCGATGTCGGCGGAGGTCGTCTTGACCTTGGTCGAGACCTCGTTGGACATGGTGATCAGCGCGGCCTGCGCGTTCTGCGCCGAGGTCTGGATGTTGTCGGTGGTCTTGACCGTGACCGCACCCAGCGCGCGCTCGATATCGGTCGAGAGCGTGCGGATCTGGGCGGCGGCATCGGCGGAGGTCGCCGCAAACGAGCTCTGGGCCTCGCGGGCGCTGCCGAGGATGGTCTGCGCGGTCTCCGCGCTGGCCGTGGTCAGCGACCGCTCGATCTCGGCGGAGATCTCGCGGATCTGGCTTGCGGCCTCGCTGGAGGTCGCCACGAACGAGCTCTGGGCATCGCGGGCGCTGCCGAGGATCGCCTGCGCGGTGTTGGTGCCGACCGAGGTCAGGGTGCGCTCGACATCGACGGCCAGCGACTTGACGTGGTTGGCTGCTTCCGTCGACGCGGTGACGAGGGTGTTCTGCGCCTCGCGGGCGCCGGCCGTCAGCATCTCGACGGTGCCGGAGCCGGCCATCGACAGTGCACGCTGGATGTCGGCGGCAAGCGCCGACACCTTGGTCGCAGCCTCGGTCGACGCGTTGACCAGGGTGCTCTGGGCCTCACGCGCGCCTGACGTGATCGATTCCGCGGTGGCGGAGCCGGCCATCGACAGCGAACGCTCCATATCGGCCGCCAGCGAGCGGACCAGATCGGTGGCCTCGGTGGATGCGCCGGCCAGCGTGCTCTGGGCCTCGCGGGCGGAGGCGACGACGGCTTCCGCGGTGGCGGAGCCTGCCATCGACAGCGAGCGCTCGATGTCGGCCGACAGTGTTCGGACCAGGTTGGTCGCGTCGGTGGATGCGCCGGCGAGCGTGCTCTGGGCCTCGCGGGCGGAAGCGACGACGGCTTCCGCGGTCGCGGTGCCGGCCATCGAGAGCGAGCGCTCGACGTCGCTGGCGAGCGACTTGACCTGGCCGGTGACGTCGGTCGACGTCGAGATCAGCGTGGTCTGGGCCTCGCGGGCGCCGGTCATGATTGCCTCGGCGGTGGCGGTGCCGGCGGTCGAGAGCGAGTGCTGCACGTCGGCCGCGAGCGTGCGGACCAGGTTGGCGGCTTCGGTGGATGCACCGGCAAGCGTGCTCTGGGCCTCGCGAGCGGAGGCGACGACGGCTTCCGCGGTCGCGGTGCCGGCCATCGAGAGCGAGCGCTCGACGTCGCTGGCGAGCGACTTGACCTGGCCGGTGACGTCGGTCGACGTCGAGATCAGCGTGGTCTGGGCCTCGCGCGCGCCGGTCATGATCGCCTCGGCGGCGGCAGAGCCGGCCATCGACAGCGACTGCTCGACATCGGTGGCCAGCGACTTGACCTGGCTTGCAGCCTCGACCGAGGCGCTGACCAGCGTGGTCTGCGCGTCGCGGGCGCCGGACAGCACGGAGGCTGCGGTGGCGCTGCCGGCCGCCTGCAGCGTGCGCTCGACATCCTCGGACAGCGCCTTGATCTGCGAGGCGACGTCGCCGGAGGCCGAGACCAGCGACACCTGGGCATCGCGGGCACTGGTGAGGATCGAGTTGGCGGCGCTGGTGCCGACGGCGGTCAGCACGCTCTCGACCTCGGCCGAGCTCAGCTTGAGCTGGTTGCCGACGTCCGCGGATACGGTGAGCAGCGCCTGCTGCGCGGTGCGCGCGCCGGTCTGGATGGTTTCGCTGGTGTTGACCACGAGGTTGGTCAGCGAACGCTCGGCGTCCTCGACATGGGACTTGATGCTCGACGACAACAGCTCGGCGCGGGACATCAGGTCCTCGCTCGCCTGGCGGCCGCTGCTCTCGATGCGGCCGGCGACGGCCTCGACGCGCGAGCCCAGCAGGTCCTCGAACTGCGCGACGCGGGTATCGATGTCGCCGGCGATGACGCCGACGCGGCTCTCGATGCCCTGCTGGATGTCGGCGAACCGCGCCGAAATGGTGTCGGTCAGGTTCGCGCTGTGACCATTGATGGTGTCGGCGAGGCGGGTGCTGTGGCCGTTGAGGGTGTCGACCAGGCGGATGCTGTGGCCGTCGATGGTCTCGGTGACGCCGTTGATGCGATAGTCGACCGCGGCGATCGCCTGCACGGTGCCTTCGGTCAGGGTGGTGGTGAGCAGGCCAAGCCGCGAGTCGATCGACTGGATCGCCTGGGAGGCGCCGTCGGTCAGCTGGGTCGCGAGCGTGCCGAGATGGCCGTCGATGGTCTCGGTGACCGACTTGGCGCGGCTCTCGAAGGTGACTTCGAGGGACTTCATGCGGCCGTCGATCGCGTCATCGAGCGATTGCAGACGGCCGTCGAACGAGCCGATCTTGCTGGCGAGCGAACTGTCGAACGACGACAGCTTGTCGGTCAGCGAGGCATCGAGATTGGTGACGCGGCTGCCGAGCGTGGTCTCGAACTGCAGCAGGCGCTGGTCGAGCGAGGCGGTGATCTCGCCGCTGTTGGTGGTGACACGATGGTCGAAAGTGTCGACATAGGTCTTCAGGCTGTCGGCAATGTCCTGGGTCCGCTGGCCCATGCGTTCGACGATGTCGCCGCCGAAGGTCTTCACCGTGCGGTCGAATTCCGAGATGTGGCGGGTGATCAGCGCGCCGAGCGTGCCGGAGTCGCGGGCGAATTTCTCGGCGAGCTCGCTGCCGTGGTTCTTCACCAGGTCGTCGAACGCGCTCATCTGCAGCGACAGCGAGTCGTGCGCGGTCTCGGTCTGGCCCACCACCTTGGCGACCAGCGAATTGACAGTGACGTCGAGCGCCTCGCTTGCCTTGTCGCCGGACGTCATGATCTGGCCGGCGAGGCGGTTGCCGGCATCGTCGATCTT
Source organism: Bradyrhizobium sp. USDA 3315 (assembly GCF_054056795.1). NCBI lineage: Bacteria > Pseudomonadati > Pseudomonadota > Alphaproteobacteria > Hyphomicrobiales > Nitrobacteraceae > Bradyrhizobium > Bradyrhizobium sp. USDA 3315. The sequence goes on from NZ_JBSRYP010000001.1 coordinate 5,641,426, forward strand.
GCTGACAAGGTCGTTGCTGCGCAGCTCGAGCTCGAGCAGCAGCGAGTCCGCGGAGTTCTTCAGGGAGTCGTGGACCTCTTCGGTGCGGTCGGAGATGCCGTCGACGATGACAGACGAACGCTGCTCGAACTCGCCGGTGATGCGGTCGATGCGCTCGTTCAGCAACTCGTGGACGCGATCGGCCAGATCGACGAACTCGTCATGGACATGGCCGGTCTTGAAGTTGAGGCTGGTGGTCAGCCGCTCGGAGGCGTCCATCACCGCGCGCGTGGTCTCGGCGCTGGCCTCCTCGAGGCGGTCGAGCAGGTCGCCGCCGCGCTCGCCGAGCGCGAGGATCATGTTGTCGCCGGCATGGCTCAGCGCGGTGGTGATGTGCTGGCCGCGCTCTTCCAGCGCGCCGGTGATGCTCTTGGCGACCTCGTCGACGCGCGAGGCGATCGCGTCCGAGATCAGCGCGATGTCGTGGCGCAGGTCGATCTGCACGCCGGAGATCGCGCTGCGCACCTGCTCGGCCTGGCCGACCAGGTTGTCGCGCTGGTGGGCGATGTCCTGCAGCAGCGCGCGGATGCGCACCTCGTTGTCGGAATAGGCGCGTTCCAGCGCCGCGACCTCGTTGGCGACGAGGGTCTCGAGTTCGCCGGCGCGCGCGATCGCGCGCTCGACGCCGTCGCCCATCGCTGCGACTTCGCGGCGGATCGCCTGGCCGACCGTCACCATGGAATCGGCGGCGGCGTTTTCCGGCTCGGAGAATCGCATCGCGACCTGCGCCATCGATTGCGCGATCATCTGCATGCGCTGACCGTGCGCGGCGAGGCTTGCGAGATAGTAGAACAGCAGGATCGGCACGGCGAACAGCGCGGCAAGGCCGGCGAGCACCAGGACGCCGGTGCCCTGGGCCATCGAGGCCTGCAGGGCCGGCCAGAACGCGATGGTGAGGATGACGCCGCCCAGCAGCCAGGCGCCGGAGCAGACAAAGAACAGCGTGAAGGCGTTGCGCGCGCGTCCTCCCTGCAGCGTCTGCAGCATCTGGCCGATGGTTTCGCGATCATCATTGGCGGCGCGGCGCGGCGCGCGCGGTTCTTCGATCGGCTCGAACGCCGAACGATCGGAATTACTCGGACGCGACTCGAACGATGTGGCTGAAAAATCGGCAGCGGGCGGCAGGTTCGGCGGCGCGGCGCCTTCGTTGAGGGGGCTGCGATTCTCCGCGCCCTGTTCGCTGATGTTGAGGGCTTCCTGGATGGCAGAAAGCGCGACTTCGGTGGGATCTTTGACCTTCTTGGGAGTGTTCGCCATGTTCAGTCTGAGCCCTCTCACTATTTTACGCGTCGGCGAGCCTGCGATCGTCCCCACGCAAGCTCGAAGCCGGTGCCCACAAGCGGAGCGCAAGCCGGCCCCCTCGGCGGCTTGTCCGCTACATCCGCAAACATCCTATTGGGAGAGCGATGCGAATGAAATGCTTGCGATTAATACTTTCTTAATCATCGTTAACAGCTTTGCGCCATAAGGCCTTATGGGCACTCGAAATTCCCGCTCTAGAGCACCGATTGTGTCCGGAAATTGTCCAGAATCGGGCGGTTTTGCCGATCATCCCAACAACAATCCGTTAACCAGTTTCGTGATTGGCTGGGCCAACGATCCGCCGGCGAGGGCCCGGCGGAGACGACAGGGACAGGCCATGCCGCTTCACCTCGAACGGGTCGAATGGACGCAATCGCCGCCGCTGGCGCCCGGCGCCGGGCCGATCGACGTCGATCATCTTCAGCGCATGACGCTGGGTGATCCGGGCCTCGAGCGGGAAGTGCTGGCCATGTTCTCGACCCAGTCGGCCCGGATCCTCGGTGAACTGGCCGCCTTGCCGCCCGAGGCGGCGACCCATGCCCATACCCTGAAAGGATCGGCGCGGGCGATCGGCGCCTTCGGCGTCGCCGAGGCTGCTGCCCAGCTGGAGACCGCGCTGAGCGGCGGTTCCGATGCGGCCCAGCCGCTTGCCGCGCTCGGCGCCGCGATTGCCGAGGCGCGCACGGCGATCGAGCTGATCCTGGGCCGCTCCTAGGCGTCCGGCGTCTCGGCGGTCCGCCGCCACAGCTTGGGCGGCATCCCAACCGGCGGGCAGGTTTTCGGTCTCCGCGCTAGCGCTGTGCGGACCGACCCGTTATACGACTGCCCGGGACCTTTCCATCCATCGTCCGGCGCATTCCGGCAGCACGAGCAATCATGGCCAAAATCCACTTTATCGACCATTCCGGCGAGAAACGCACAGTTGACATCGAGAACGGCGCGACGGTGATGGAAGGCGCGATCCGCAACGCCATTCCCGGCATTGAAGCCGAATGCGGCGGCGCCTGCGCCTGTGCGACCTGCCATGTCTATGTCGATGAAGCCTGGCGCGAGAAGGTCGGCGCGCCGTCACCGATGGAAGAGGACATGCTGGATTTCGGCTTCGACGTGCGTCCGAATTCGCGGCTGTCCTGCCAGATCAAGGTGACCGACGATCTCGACGGACTGGTCGTGTCGACGCCGGAGCGGCAGGCCTAGGATCCCTTATTCGCCGTCCGGATTCACTCCGCGACGGACCCAGCGGCGGAAGTTCTGCTTGACCTCCGCCGGCAGCGGCGCCGGCCTGCGCGTGGCCTCATCGATCATCACCGTGACCGCCTTCGCCGACGCCACGCATCTGCCTTCCGAAAACACCACCTGGTCGAAGGTGGTCGACGTGCGTCCAAACTTGACGAGACCGAGCCCGAGCTCGATCTGACCCGGCCAGTGCAACTCGGCACGGAAATGGATGTCGAGGCGCACCATGATCCAGCCGAGCCCCGCCGGCATCAGCCCCATGCTGCGATCCTTCACCAGCGTGACGCGGCCGGTTTCAAAATAGCTCGCATAGACGGCGTTGTTGACGTGCCCGTTGGGGTCAAGATCGGCAAAGCGCACATTGTCGGACAGGCGATAGGGAAAGTCTTCCAGGCGCGGCGCATCGTCAGCACGGACAGGGGCATTCACGAGGGGGATCTCCGTCGGTTTCCCGCCCATACAGCCGAGTTGCGCAGGCTCGGCAAGGGGTTGCCGCGCCAGCCGCTGTCCCTATTATGCATGTCGCGATCCGGCCCACTTGGCTGGACAGGCGAAAAAGCCGTCCAGTCGATTTCAACTGAAAAGAAGCGGACATGAGCGAAGCGATCAAGACCGATGTGCTGATTATTGGCGCGGGCCCCTGCGGACTGTTCGCCGTGTTCGAACTGGGCCTGCTCGACATGAAGGTGCATCTGGTCGACATCCTCGACAAGATCGGCGGGCAATGCGCCGAGCTCTATCCGGAGAAGCCGATCTACGACATTCCCGGAATTCCCTTCGTCACCGGTCAGGGCCTCACCGAACAGCTGCTGGAGCAGATCAAGCCGTTCGGCCCGACCTTCCATCTCAACGAGATGGTGGAGAGCATCGAGAAGATCGGCGATCCCCTGTTCCGGGTGAAGACCGATGCCGGCAAGGAGTTCGAGTGCAAGGTCGTCGTGATCTCGGCCGGCGGCGGCTCGTTCCAGCCGAAGCGCCCGCCGGTGCCGGGCATCGAGGCCTATGAAGGCACGTCGGTGTTTTATGCCGTGCGCAAGATGGAGCAATTCCGAGACAAGAACATCCTGATCGTCGGCGGCGGCGACTCCGCGCTCGACTGGACGCTCAATCTGCATCCGATCGCCAAGCGCATCACGCTGCTGCACCGGCGCGACGATTTCCGCGCGGCGCCGCACAGCGTCGAGCAGATGCGTGCGCTCGTTGCCGACGGCAGGATGGATCTGAAGATCGGCCAGGTCACGGGGCTCGAAGGCGCCAACGGCCAGCTCTCGGGCGCGGCGCTCAAGGGCAACGACAATGCGGTCTCGACGATCGCCTGCGATACGATGCTGCCGTTCTTCGGACTCACCATGAAGCTCGGCCCGGTCGCGAACTGGGGCGTGGCGCTGGAGAACAATCTGGTGCCGGTCGACACCGCGGCGTTCGAGACCAACGTGTCAGGCATCTTCGCGATCGGCGACATCAACACCTATCCGGGCAAGCTCAAGCTCATTCTCTCCGGCTTCCACGAGGGTGCGCTGATGGCGCAGAAGGCGCACCGCTATGTGTATCCGGACAAGCGGCTGGTGTTCCAGTACACAACCTCGTCATCGAGTTTGCAGAAGAAGCTCGGGGTGAACTGATTTCACTCGAGCGGAGACCAACGCCAGGGGCATGGGCCATTTCCTGCGCGGCGCGGGCACTGGAACGCTCCGTGAAATGGCCGTAGTCTGCTTGTAGTCGAGTTGGTCGATTGATCAGGTGATGATGATGCGGAACACGCTATCCAGACTTCGGCTGATCTTCGCGATCGCCACGGCCTTTGCGCTAGCTGCTCCGCTTGCGGCCTCGGCGGCCGATCCGTCGGCTGCCGGCCTGTGGCAAAAGATCGAAGACGGCAAGCCCGAGGGCTGGTTCCTGGTGATCGAGCGCAATGGCCTGTTCGAAGGCATGATCGCAAAGATGTTCTCATCGCCCGGCGATCCGCCCAATCCGGTCTGCTCGAAATGCACCGACGATCGCAAGGACATGCCGTGGCTCGGCATTCCCCTCATCCGCGACATGAAGCGCAACGGGCTCGCCTATGAAGGCGGCAACGTGCTCGATCCGCGCAACGGCAAGGTCTACAAGGCCAAGATGACGTTGAGCGCCGATGGTCAGACGCTGACGATGCGCGGCTTTCTCGGCATCTCGCTGTTCGGCAAGGATGAGGTCTGGACCCGGCTGCCTGACACCGCGGTGGCCCAGCTCGATCCCGCGATCGTTGCCAAATATCTGCCGGCGCAAGCCGCGGTGGCGAAGCCGGCGGCGCCGGTGCCCGCGACGAAGCGGCACTAAGGCGCGATGAGATTAGGTTGAATCGTCATCGCGCTTTAGTTCTTTGTTTGAGCATGATCTTTTCGGAAAACCGCTTCGCACTTTTCCGGATCATGCTTTAGCACTTCTCTCTAACGCTCCGATCTGCGCACGCTCACGCTCCGCTCTTGCGTGGCAACGTGAGCGTTCAGCGCTGTCCCGTCGGTGCAATCGGCATCGGCAGTGGCGCGACCGGCTCGGTAATCACCTCGGGCACCGCGGTGTTCAGCTGCAGCACGGTGGCGGCCGCGGGGACCGCGGCATCGGCCATCGCGGCATGGCCTTCGGCGCTCGGATGCACCGCGCCGCCATACACCGCCGACAGGATGCCCCATGTCGCGTCGTGGATGTCGCTTGGCTGCATCGAGGACGGCAGGCCCTGCGGGTAGGTCATCGCCGTGAAGTAGCTGTCATTGGCGTCGCGGATCCAGCGCGCGCGCGGCAGATAGGCGCGGTATTCGCCGGCGCTGCGGCCGCATTTCAGCGGCTGGTTGGCCGCGGCGACGATGTCCGAGACGAAGCTGTCGCCGTTGGCGGCGAAGCAGTCGCGGTCGAATTCCGGATCGGTCGAGGCGCGTGCGCAGAAGCCATGGCTCGCAAACGCGTCCTGATGCGCATCGACGAAGGTCATGCGATCGGCCTGCGGATTGCGGCAGATGATGCCGGACTGGCACTGCGCGATCGCCTTGAGCTGCGGCAGGAACTCGTTCTGCACGAAGCTCGAGACCGACGCGAGGCGGTTGGGATCTGCGTTGAACGAGGGATGGATCTCGAAGCCGGCGCGGCCGCCGGGGCAGGGCGCGCCGCCATTGGCCAGCGCCGGATTGGCATAGGCCGTGTAGATCACGTGCGAGAGATCGCCTCCGACCAGCGGCTTCAGCGCGTCGCGCAGCTTGGCAAAATCGGCCGGCAGGTCGCGCGCCAGCGCCGAACGGGCATCGTCGACGCTGGCCATCGAGCCGCCGCGGCTGAACAGCGTGCGCTCGGTCGGCGTGTCGACGATCACGTTGGCGACGAGGCCGGAGAAGTAGATGTCGTTGGCGCCGATCGACAGCAGCACGAGGTCGAGGGTGCGGTCGGGCTGACGGCGCTTGGCGGCGGCGAGTGCCGTGCGCAGCTCCGCGATCTGGCCGTTGACGGTGCCCGAGCAGGTGTTGGCTGTCTTCGTCGGCAGGCATTCCCGCGCCTGCTGCGAGCCGAGCAGGCCGTCGGCGATGGTGGCCCCGGTGCAGGCCAGCGGCAGATAGGTCACCGCGATGTGCGGATATTGCACGGCGAGCGCGAGCGCCGTGCGGGTCTGGTAGCTGTACAGCGACCGGTGACACGCCGAGTTGAGCCACAGCGCGCTCTGGCGCTGCCAGTTGGTCAGGGTATCCGGTGCTTCGCAGGCGCGGCCGCCTTTGTAGCCGGCGCGGCTCGGCCGGTAATATTGCGCTCCGCCGAGATAGGAGCGGAAGCAGAACCCCTCGTCGGAGAGCGCAATCGCGCGGTCGGGATTGCCCTCGCCGGATGCGATGCTGTCGCCGAGGCCCGCGATCAGCAAGTCGCGCACCTCGATCGGCGTCGTTACGCGCTGGTTGGCGTCCGAGCCGCTTGCGACGTCGACGGTCGCGACCGTGGTGCGGCCGTAGCGGACGCGCAGGTTGATCGGCTCGGCGCAATCGAATGTCGAGGATTGCGGCCCATCGCCGTCGTCGAACGACCAGGCGCAGGTCGCGCCGACCGGAACCGGCCCGGTGAGCCGTACGACGATCGGATGATCGATCGGCGTCAGATAGCTTTCCTTGACGTTGTCGCGCGTGCAGGGCTCGCTGACGCGGCCCTGCAGGTCGATGCAGAGCCGGTTCACGGTGTTGCGCGCCCAGCCGCGGCCGTCGCTTTGCAGTTCCAGCGTCTGTTCCGAGGCCAGCACGCTGCGGCCAAGCCCGCTTTCGACATGCAGGCGGAAGTCGCGTTCCTCTCGGAACAGGCGGAAGCGGTTGCGGACCTCCCAGGAAATCTGCAGCTGGTTGTCCTGCGCCTCCGCGGCCGATGCGAAGACCGCGGCCAGCGCGCTGCCGAGCAGCACGCTGCAGACCGTCACCCGTAACGAAAATCGAACCAAAAAGCCAATCATGGCGCGGTTTGACGCGAGCGGTACGGCGAAAATAAGAGAAGCGGCCGCGAGGATCGAAAATCCGGGGTCGAGGGGCCCGCACAGGGGGCCGATAACGTTGTCCGTTACCGTTTCAGCTGCCTGACCCGCTGCTGCCGGCTTTCGATCGGTTGCCGCACGGTCGCCGAAGCCGTGCAGGCTTGGCTTAGTCGTTTCCGCTCTTGCCAGGGCTGCACCACGTTGAGCCAGAGCTCGCGCATGCCCATGATCGAGATCGAAATCCCGAACGGGATCAGGAAGTAGAGGATGCGGAACACGACCAGCGTCGCCAGCAATTGTTCCTTGCTGAACTCCGGCAGCGCCACCAGCATCGCGGCGTCGAACACGCCGATCGAGCCGGGGGCGTGGCTGGCGAAGCCGAGCAGCGTCGCCAGGATGAACACGACCGCCAGCGAGACGAAGTCGATATGCGGCTCGGTCGGCATCAGCAGGTACATTGCGAGCGCGCAGAAACCGAGATCGACCACGCCGATCAGGATCTGCAACAGCGTCAGCTTGGCCGAGGGCAGCACCACCTTCCAGCCGTTCTGGCCGAGCTCGCGGCGCTTCTCGCCGGTCAGGAGCCAGACGAAATAGGCGCCGATGCCGGCAAGACAGCCGAGCGCGATCAGCCGGTTCATCGCCGGCGGCAGCAGGTCCATCGCCGACGCCGCCGCCGGGTGCCAGGCCATGCCGAAGCCGAGCACGAACAAATTGCCGAGCCAGAAGGTCAGGCCCGACAGAAAGCAGATCTTGGCGACGTCGATCGCGGAGAGGCCATAATCGGAATAGATCCGGAAGCGGATCGCGCCGCCGGTGAAAACCGTGGCGCCGATATTGTGGCCGATCGTGTAGCTCGTGAAGCTCGACAGCGCTGCGATGCGGTAGGGGACATGGATCTTGCCGATCGTGCGCAGCGCGAAGAAGTCGTAGAAGGTCAGCGTGCAGAACGCCCCGACCACGCAGAGCGCCGCCAGCGCGATCCGGTGCGGCGCGATGTTGGTGAGCGCGGTGAGAATGATGCCGGTATCGACGCCCTTCAGGGTGTGAACGAGCGACGTGATCGCGAACGCGATGATCAACACACTCGCGGCGATCCCGAGCCGTTTCCAGCCGATCTTTTCCTTGAAACCACGCCCGAGCGTGGTCAGCAGCCGAAGCATTCATCCTCCCGGCGGGGCGGCAAATTTCAGTGGGACCCGATCACGGACGGCGACGGGTGACGGGCAAACGCACCGTACGCGATGACCCATAAGGCAAAACCGATGCGTTGTGCAGCCCTTGACAAGCCAACCTTCGGCCCTCGTCCAGCGTCATTGTCATATTGGCTACATATGTTCTCGCTCTGCGGAATGTGAGTCGCAGGACCGCGATGGGGCCACTGCATGTTCCGCCGTTTCAGGCGGTTTCGCCGGCTTTTTTGCCGATTTTGCGGCCGTCCCGGCGTCGATGCGGGTTAGCTGGCGCGAGGCGAATGGACGATATGCGTCAGCATGGGGACGGCTGAGCCGGCTGTGACGTTTACCAAAGTGTGAAGTCGACGCGCGCATGCGCATGATGCGCCCTGCGCTCGGGCCAGTGAGCCGCGCGAGGGCGGTCCGTAGGTCTATTGAGGCAAAACGCCGCGCAAGCGGGCCGCCGTCGGACAGATCGGCCGGGTACGAGATTTCACACTTCGATCCGTGGCGAAGTGTTGCGGCGAAACGAAGGCCTATGTCTCGCATTGGTTGCCGAGAGCAAGGACGAGACCATGCAACAGACCTCCCTGAACGTCCGGCACATGCCGGACCGCCGCGCAACGTCGCATCGGCAAACGAGCGGGCTCGCGGCGACGTTGACGCTCGCCGCGATGAGTCTCGGCTATGGCGTCGTGCAGCTCGACGTCACCATCGTCAACACGGCGCTCAACGCGATCGGCGCCTCGCTCGGCGGCGGCGTCGCCGAACTGCAATGGGTGGTCAGCGCCTACACGATCGCCTTTGCGGCCTTCATCCTGACCGCGGGCGCGCTCGGCGACCGGATCGGCGCCAAGCGCATCTTCATGGCCGGGTTTGCGATCTTCACCGCGGCATCGGTTGCCTGCGCGGTCGCGCCTGATGCGACGACGCTGATCGCCGCCCGCTGCGTTCAGGGGCTGGCCGCCGCCATCCTGGTGCCGAACTCGCTGGCGCTGCTCCGCCATGCCTATGAAGACGAGAAGGCGCGGGGACGGGCGGTCGGTGTCTGGGCCGCGGGCGCGAGCCTTGCGCTGACCGCCGGCCCGTTCGTCGGCGGCGGACTGATCGCGCTGGTCGGCTGGCGCGCGATCTTTCTGGTCAACCTGCCGATCGGCCTCGCCGGCTTGTGGCTCGCCTGGCGCTTTGCCAGCGAAACCACGCGTCATCAGCAACACCGGCTCGATCTGCCGGGGCAGGTCGCGGCGATCGCCGCGCTCGGCACGTTGGCCGGCGCGCTGATCGAAGGCGGCGCGCTCGGCTGGGGCAACCCGTTCGTGATCGCAGGCTTCGCTCTCGCCGCCGTCTTCTCCGTGCTGTTCGTCTGGCGTGAGGCGCGCGCGCCGCAGCCGATGCTGCCGCTCTCGCTGTTCCGCCACCGGATGTTTGCCCTGACCTCGCTGGTCGGCCTCCTGGTCAATGTCGCGTTCTACGGCCTGATCTTCGTGCTCAGCCTCTACTTCCAGCAGGTCAACGGGCTGCCGGCGTTCGCCACTGGCCTCGCGTTCGTGCCGATGCTCGGCGCCGTGCTGCCCGCCAACCTGATCGCACCGCATGTCGCGGAGCGGATCGGCGCGCCGGCGACAATCGCGCTCGGCGCCGCTCTCTCCGCCACCGGATGTCTTGCGATGCTGTTCATCGGCCCCGGCACCAGCTACCTCGCGATCTGCCTGCAATTGCTGGCCATGAGCGGCGGCCTCGGCCTGCTGGTGCCGCCCCTGACATCGGCGCTGCTCGGCAGTGCCGGGCCGCAGCATGCCGGCATCGCGGCCGGGGTGTTGAACGCGACCCGGCAGACGGGCAGCGTGCTCGGTGTCGCGCTGTTCGGCTCGATGGTCAGCCGGTCCGCGGCCTTCATCACCGGCCTGCATGCGGCCCTCGTCATCTCCGCCGGCGTGTTGCTGGCGGCGGCTGCGCTGATCTGGATCGGCGCATGGTCACAGGCTCGGCGCTGAGACGAACCGCAGCGAGGCATCTCCGCGTTGCCCTGACCCGATCGCCTGCATTCAAGGCTTCTTCACCATGCGTGGAACCTTGCTGCGGTGCGGTTACCGTTCCTACACGAATGCGTCTGTTCTTATAGGTCCATAAAGGGGGCCTATATGTATCGCGTTCTGACCTGTCTCACTTTGGAACATGACTGGCGGTTGGTCGTCCTCGGCGGGGTGATCTGCCTGCTCGCCAGCGCCGTCGCGATCAGCCTGTTTCACCGTGCCCGCGCTGCGCAGGGGCGGGCCCGCGAGATCTGGATCGGCCTCGATGCGGCGGTCGGCGGTTGCGGTATCTGGGCCACCCATTTCGTTGCCATGCTGGCGTACGATCCCGGCATCGAGGCCGGGTACAACATTCCCATCACGCTGCTGTCGCTGGTGCTCGCGGTTGCGATCCTGGCGGTCGGATTGGCCGTCGCCACGCTCGATGGACGCTGGCAGACGGTTGCGGCCGGTGGCGCGATCGTCGGCGCCGGTGTCGCGGCGATGCATTACACCGGCATGCTCGGGCTGGAGCTGCCCGCGCGCATCGTCTGGTCGCCCGGCATCGTCGCCTCGTCGATCGCGTTCGGAAGCCTGTTCGGCGCGCTCGCGCTCGTCGTTGCCACCCGTGGCGAACGTTTCGGCACCACCGCCGCCGCGACCGGTCTTCTGACCGTCGCGATCGTCTCGCATCATTTCACCGCGATGGGCGCGGTGACGCTCGTCCCGGATCCGACCATCGTTTCCGGCGGACTTACGGTCTCGCCGCGCGTGCTCTCGTTCATGACCGCCGTTGCGGCCTTCGCGATCCTCGGCCTCTCGCTGATCGCCTCGATCCTCGACCGTCGCGCCAAGACCGAACTTCACAAGCAGAAGGTGGTGCTCGATACCGCGCTCGAGAACATGTCGCAGGGGCTGTGCATGTTCGATGCCGACGGCCGCATCATGCTGTTCAACGAGCGCTACAGCGAGATGATGGGGCGCAGTCGCATACCGCTGCAGGGACGCCTGCTGATCGATGTCCTGCAGGACCTCCATTCCATCGGCGAGTGGGACGGCGATCCCGAGGAGTTCTGCAATGCTCTCGTCGCCGAGGCAAAGGCCGGCCACAGCGCGACGCGGATCGTCAGCCGCAACGAGCGCGCGATCCGTGTCGTCGACCAGCCGATGAAGGGCGGCGGCTGGGTTGCGACCTTCGAGGACATCACCGAATGGCAGCAGGCCCAGGAACAGATTTCACACATGGCGCGGCATGACGCGCTGACCAATTTGCCGAACCGGACGCTGTTCCGCGAGCAGCTCGAGAAGGCCTCGAGACTGGCCAAGCGCTCCGACCAACTGGCCGTGCTCTGTCTCGATCTCGATCATTTCAAGGAAATCAACGACACGCTCGGACATCCGATCGGCGACGCGCTGCTCCGCGAAGTGGCGCGCCGGCTGGGCGAATGCGTCACCGAGCACGACACCGTGGCGCGGCTTGGCGGCGACGAATTCGCCATCGTGCAGTTCTGCAGCAATTGCGAGCCGTCCGTCGTGTCGTCGCTGGCAAGTCTCGTGGTCGAGCGGATCGCCGCGCCCTACGAGATCGGCGGCCATCAGCTCGTGATCGGCGTCAGCATCGGCATCTCGCTCGCGCCCGAAGACGGCAAGGATCCCGACGAATTGCTGCAAAAGGCCGATCTCGCGCTGTACCGCGCCAAGGCCGACGGCCGCGGCACCTATCGCTTCTTCGAGACCGGGATGGATGCGCGTGCGCAGGCGCGCCGCCTGCTGGAGCGCGACCTGCGGCTCGCGCTCGAGCATGACGAGTTCGAGGTCTACTACCAGCCGATCCGCGATGTCGCGGGCGATCGGATCGTCGCCTTCGAGGCGCTGGCGCGCTGGAACCATTCGCTGCGTGGCCTGATCGCGCCGAACAATTTTATTCCTGTCGCCGAGGAAACCGGGCTGATCGTTCCGCTTGGCGAGATCGTGTTGCGCAAGGCCTGCGCGGATGCCGCGGGCTGGCCCGAGGCCGTCGCGGTTGCCGTCAATCTCTCGCCGGTGCAGTTCAAGAACCCGAATTTGGTGTCGTCGGTGAAGGCGGCGCTGCAAGCATCGGGCCTGTCGGCGGATCGGCTTGAGCTCGAGATCACCGAATCGGTGCTGCTGCAGAACAGCGAGGCGACGCTCGCGGTGCTGCATGAGCTGCGCGGCTTCGGCGTCCGCATCTCGCTGGACGATTTCGGCACCGGCTATTCCTCGCTGAGCTATCTGCGCAGCTTCCCGTTCGACAAGATCAAGATCGACCGGTCCTTCGTCACCGACCTTGCGACACGCGAGGACTCGATGGCGATCGTGCGCGCGGTCACCGGCCTCGGCAAGAGCCTCGGCATCGTCACGACAGCCGAAGGGGTCGAGACCGATACCCAGTTCGATCTGCTGCGTCGGGAGGGCTGCACGCAGGCGCAGGGCTATCTGTTCAGCCCGCCGCGACCGGCAGCCGACGTCGCCAAGATGTTGCGCAGGGTGCCGGAACGGTCGGTCGCGTGAGTTGGAAGGCCGGAGAGCCGGATTCTGGTTTGGACGCGTTCTCTTCACGCGAACCGCGTCCACTTCGCTCGAAAACGCTCTAGCTCTTGCGCAGGGCAAAATAGGCGCCGCAGAACGCCATCACTGCGCCGAGGCACAGGGCGGCAAGGCCTGCAAGCACGGCGGATATGGTCGAGACCGTGCTCGGCGCCGACGCGGCCTGGCCGGCGCCGGCCAGCATCAGCACGCCGACGACGATCAGGAAGTTACGCATCCGCTGCGGGATCTGGCCGGCCACCGCGCTGTGCATCAGATTGGCGGTGAAGTAGCCGCCCGAAAATGCGACGGTCGCGATCAGCCACCACGCAATCGCGGCGCCCGCCGGCATGAACTCGTGGCTATCGGAGCGCCACAGGCCGCCGAGATCGAGCCCGTAGCGCGCGCCGAGCATGTGCACGGCAAGCGCCAGCAGCACGCCGGATATCATCGCGCCGCCGAGGATGAGGTAGCGCGGAAAATAGGTCGTCTCGGGCATGGCTCGCTTGTAGGATAGCCGTGACGTCCCGCGCAAGCGCTTGGATGGATTTGGACGGGTGGAACGGCGGCTTGCCAACAACGTTGCAGGATCGATCGGAGGCAGGCGAGGGCTCGCCGCTGCGCTATGCCTACAAGGCCTCATTGATCGGCTCGGCGCACCAGTTCGAGCTGACCGAGGACGGGCTGTCGTGGCGGATCGCCGGCCGGTCGGGCGTGTGGGACTATGCCGACATCTCCGCGGTGAAATTGTCCTATCGCCCGGTCTCGATGCAGCAGCAGCGGTTTCGCGCCGACATCGACAACGCCAAGGGCGGGCGGATCGCGATCCTCTCGACCACCTGGCAGACCGCGACGCTGGTGGCGCCGCAGGGCCATCTCTACCGCGACTTCATCGTCGAGCTGCATCGCCGGATGCAGGCGGCGGGCAGCAACGCCAGGCTGGTCGGAGGCCTCGGACCGAAGACGTACACCGCCGCGCTGGCGCTGCTGGCCTGCCTTGCGGTGGCAATGATCGGATTGCTGCTGACGGCGCTGCTGACCTCGAACTGGATGGGGGCGCTGTTCCTGGTCGGCTTTGCGGCGCTGTTCACCTGGCAGGTCGGCGGTTTCGTCACGCGCAACCGGCCGCGGCGCTACAGCTTCGATCAATTGCCCGATGCGCTGCTGCCGAAGGCGGTTCGCAATCGGTGAGGCAGCGGTTCGCGCGGCCGGACTGTAAGCGGGTTGTAAGCAACGCGCTGTAAACTCGGCGACGGATTTGCTTTTGGCTGGAGCGTCAGATGACAATCCGGACCCCATTTTTGGCTCTGTGCCTTGTGCTCCTGAGCATCCCGCCGGCTCTTTCCAAGGGCAGCGTGGGCAACAAACATGATCCGCTTGATCACAATCACGTCGACAATCTGCCGCCCGACGTGCGGCGATACGTTGCCGGAATTTGCAAGGGAACGCCGGTCGCGCAGCACGACTTTGCGACCTACTCGCCGCAAGAAAAGCGCTGGCGGATAAACCTCGAATATCTGCAGTGCGGCGTGATCGGGGAGTATCGCAAAGGCAACCAGTGCATGGATGTGGACTTCGTAGCCGAGGGCGCGCATTTTCGTCTCGTGAGAAAGACGTATGCGGCCTGTGGCTTTTGATGCCCTGGCGCTCACTGGAAATGGGCCGCTGCGAGTGCCACTCCTATCCAATTCTGGACTGCGGCGCTGCTTCGGAGTGAACGTGCGATGTCACTCCGTCGAGTCAAAATCCTCTTCGGTCGCGCTCAGCATTCCCGCCAGTGTCCGCAGGCCGAGGTCGAGTTGCTCCATCGGCGGTGCGGCCAGTGCGAGCCGCACCGCATTGGGCGCGTGCCCCGGCGTGGCGGCAAAGGTCGTCGACGGCGTCAGCGCGATGTCGCGGCGCGCCGCGGCCGCGACCAGTGTCTGCGAGCGCCAATGCGGCGGCAAGGTCAGCCAGAGATGATACGACTTCGGATTGGTCTGGATTTCGAAATCGGCCAGATGCTTGGCCGCCAGAAGCTGGCGGCGGCCGGCATCGATCCGTTTCAGCCGTGACAATTCGGCGGCGGTGCCGTCGGCCATCAGCCGCTGCCCCGCGGCGAAGGCGTAGCCCGACGCGGTCCAGCCGCCCGAGCGCACCGCGGCCATGATGCTCTCGCGCAGCCGCGGCGGCGACACGATGAAGCCGAGCGCGAGGCCCGGCGCGACCTTCTTCGACAGGCTGTCGAGCACGATGCAGCTGTCGGGCGCGAGCGCGGCGAGCGGCGCCTCATCGTCGAGGAATCCGTAGACGCCGTCCTCGATGACGATGAGGCCGAGCTTCTCCACCACGCGCAACAGCTCGGCGCGGCGCTCGGCCGGCATGGTGATGCTGAGCGGGTTCTGGATCGTGGGCTGGACGTAGATCGCGGACAGGTGCGCCTCGCGATGCGCCTTCTGCACCGCATCCGGTCGCACGCCGTGTTCGTCCATCGCGAGCGGCACCAGCGAGATGCCGAGCCGCGCCGCGATGCCCTTGACGAACGGGTAGGTCAGCGCCTCGACGCCGCAGCGTCCGCCGGGCGGCACCACGGCGGCGAGCGCGGCGGCGATGCATTGCCGGCCATTGGCGGTGAACACGATCTGGTCGGGATTTGG
This sequence comes from Bradyrhizobium sp. USDA 3315, assembly GCF_054056795.1. Lineage (NCBI taxonomy): Bacteria > Pseudomonadati > Pseudomonadota > Alphaproteobacteria > Hyphomicrobiales > Nitrobacteraceae > Bradyrhizobium > Bradyrhizobium sp. USDA 3315. Next base: position 5,656,841 of record NZ_JBSRYP010000001.1, read on the forward strand.
CGTCCAGCTTTTGCGCGCCAGAAATTCCGAGGAGATGGTGCGTGCCGCCCGCGTGCCAAAGCTGGTCGCCGGCCGCAGCGCGCCCTCGAGCACCTCGGGCCGCTCCAGTCCTTCGAGGCTCTTGGCGATCATCGTCGCCTGGTGCGGCAGCAGCGGATAGTTGAACTCGAGGTCGATGCGGGCGCCGCGCGGCTCGGTCGGGGCCGTGATGCCGCGGCGTGCCTCGCCGGACACGAAAGTGCCGCGGCCGACTTCACCGACTACCAACCCGCGCCGCAACAGTTCGGTGTAGACCCGGCTCGCCGTCGAGACGGCGATGTTGCGGTCATAGGCGAAATGACGCTGCGGCGGCAGCCGGTCGCCCGCCTTCAGCGCGCCGCTGGCGATCTCGGCGGCCACCGCATCCGCCAGCTTCAGATATTCGAACCTCGACATTATTGCACCGAGAGCAATGTTTTACTTGCTCCGAGCAATGTACCGGATCATTTAAGAGGGAACAAGCCCATGATTGCACCGAGGAGTGCGCAAGCAGTCCGAGGTCCCGGCGGCGAAGGCGCTGAAACAGCATTTGCGTCAACGGCGTAGCTTTGTCTATGGGCAGCGAAGGAGAGATGACAATGTCAGCGATATCCTCAGCCGCCGCAGCGCCCGCGCGGCCTAGTACATTGGGCGGATTGCTCCGATTGCTCCGAGTGTGGGGCGATGCGCTCGCGACCTATTGGGTGCGCCGCGAGGCGATCAAGACGCTGCGCCAGCTCGATGACCGGGCGTTGCGCGATATCGGACTCTCGCGCTGCCAGATCGAGACCGCCGTCACCGGCGACTTCGACCTGGAGCTGGTGCGGATCCGTTAAGATGCCGGTGCTGCGCTAATGCATGATCCGGAAAAGTGCGAAGCGGTTTTCCAAAAAGGTCATGCTCAAACAAAGAGCTAAAGCGCGATGACGATTCAACCCGATCACGTCGCGCCTTAGGGCCGGGCGCCGACTGCCGGTTGCAGAATTCACCGAAACTACACCAAAGAAGCGGAAGAGCCCCATCTCGTCACCGCCGTCGCTCCAAGGTTGTGACGCTCTATGCTAGCCTGTTAGCTGCGTACGCTAGCGTTGAGTTGGGGACCGATGGCCGCTCGCAAATTGTCGCAAGGGCGGGCCCCGACCCGGGAAGCGCGTCGCCGCTGGCATGAGGAGCGATCGCTGCGCTGTGCGATCCGGTTGGCCCGCATGGGCTACTGGGAGTCGCAGAGTGCCGCCGCGACCGATCTCTGGATATCGCCCGAGCTCGCCGCCTTCTACGAATTCGACACCGCCGACGGCTACATCCCCATCGCCACGGTGCGCGAGCGCTATTTGCCTGAAAGCCGGAAGCTCCTGGAGGCGCATTACGCGGCCTGCTGGGCGGAGGGGCGGCCCTATGCGGTGCGCGCGAGACTCCGCAGTTTCGATGGCAGCCTGCTCGACTGCGTGGTGCATGGCGAGCCGGAATTCGACGCGGACGGCCAGGTTCGACGCGTGTCCGGCATCGTCCGCGACGTCACGGAGGAGACCTCCGCGCTGCGGCGCCTGGCGGAGAGCGAGCAACGGCTGGCCGATTTTGTCTCGACCGCCTCGGACTGGTGCTGGGAGAGCGACGCCGAGCATCGGCTGCTGCCCTATCCCAAATCGCTTGCCGGCAATGCGGCGTTCCAGACGGTGGCCGCTGGCAGGAAGGCGCGCTGGGAGCTGACTTATGCACCCGAGGACGGCGAGGCGATGGCGCGGCACCGGGCCGATATGGAGGCCCATCGCCCTTTTCGCGACTTCACCTATACGCTGATCGGCAAGGACGGCTCGCGCGTCAGTATCTGCACCAGCGGCAAGCCCATCTTCGGCGATGACGGCAGCTTTCTCGGCTATCGCGGCACCTCCAGCGACATCACCCAGCTCAGGGCGGCCAAGGCGCTGCTCGACCAGCGCACGCGGGCGCTGGAGGAAGCCCACCGTCTCGGCAAGATCGGCACCTGGAGCCACCGGCTGGACAGCGGCCGCACGATCTGGGCGCCCGAACTCTACCAGCTCCTCGGCTTGCCCGACACGTTCGAGCCGACCGATGAGAACATGAGGCCCTATTTCCTGGACGGCGACGCCGACCGCTTCCGGGATGTGCAGAAACGGGTGCTGCGCACCCGCCGGACCGAGGCCACCGACCTGCGCATCCTGCACGCGCACGGTATGCCCCGCGATCTGGCTGTGATCTGCAAGGCGGAGGTTGCCCACGACAAGGTCATCGGCATCATCGGCACCGTGCAGGACGTCACCGAGCGCAAGGAAGCCGAGCGCCAGCTCGAGCAGCTCGCCTACAGCGATCCGTTGACCGGCCTTGCCAATCGCGCGCTGTTCACGCGCCAGCTCGCCGCCCTGACCGAAGGCTGCGCCCGGGGAGGCCGGACTGGTGCGCTGCTGCTCATCGACCTCGATCGCTTCAAGGAGGTCAATGATTCCCTCGGCCATGCCGCCGGTGACGAATTGCTGATCAAGGTGGCGGCTGCGTTGCGGCAGGACTTGGGGCCGCGCGCCTTCATCGCCCGGCTCGGCGGCGACGAATTCGCCGTGCTGGCGGATGGATGCGACACGTCCGACGCCGCGCTGACCGGGCTTGCCGATCGGCTCGTCGGCAAACTGTCCGGCCCCGTCGATCTTGCCGAGGGCGAGGCCTCGGTCGGCGCCACCATCGGCATCGCCCGCCTGCCGGAGCACGGTGCGACGGCGGAGACCGCCGTGCGCAACGCGGACCTCGCGCTCTACATGGCCAAGGAGGCCGGGCGCGGCCGGGCGCAACTGTTCGAGCCGGTCTACGCGCAGGCCGTCGATGAAAGGCTCGATCTCGGCCGCCATCTGCGCCACGCCGTGGAGGCCGGCGCCCTCGAGGCCCATTACCAGCCGCAGGTGGACCTGAAGACCGGCCGCGTCACCGGCTTCGAGGCGCTGCTGCGCTGGACCCATCCCGAGCGCGGGCCGATCTCGCCGGCGGAGTTCATCCCGATCGCCGAAAGCTCCGGCCTCATCGTCGACCTCGGCCTGTGGGTGCTGCGCGAGGCCTGCCGGCAGGGCCGCGCCTGGCTGGATGCCGGGCTGCCGCCGCGCTCCATCTCGGTCAATGTCTCGCCGGCGCAGATCTGGAGCGTGGATTTCGAGACCGCGGTCTCGGCCATCCTGGCAGAGACCGGCTTTCCGGCGGAGCTGCTCTGCCTGGAGCTGACCGAAAGCCTGTTCGTGGATCATACCGAGCAACGGATCAGTCGCACGCTGACGGCGCTGTCCGGCTTGGGCGCCCGGCTGGCGCTGGACGATTTCGGCTCGGGCTATTCCTCGCTCGGCTACCTGACGCGCCTGCCTTTCGACTGCCTGAAAGTGGACCGGGCCTTCGTGGATGGCATTTCCACCGCGCCGGAGAAGCGCAAGCTGCTCGGCGGCATCATCGCCCTGTCGCACGGGCTCGGCATGACGGTCGTGGCGGAGGGCGCCGAATTGTCCGCCGAGCTGGACGTGCTCGGCGGGCTCGATTGCGATTTGGTGCAGGGCTTCGTGTTTTCCCCGCCGATCGCCGCCGACAAGGCGCCGCTGGTCGCCGCCAGCATCGAGCGCGAGGCACGCCGGATGCAGCCGCAACGGAATCGCCTCTAGCCGAACACCGCTTTGGCAGCGTTCTTTTGCCCGTGGCTTTGCCTCGATGGTGGCAGCTGACCAATCAGCTGGGCCGTGTACTCATAAAGCGGAGCTGGATGAGGGACGCTTGATGTCCGCTCTCACCCTGACAGCCGCGAGAAAGCGGACGTCGCCGGAGGTTCGAGAAGGGCCACGAACCGATACTTGGCCGCGAGCCAACGGGCCTCCTGACTTGCACCTCGATCTCATCGATCCCTATTCGATGGCCGATTGTGCAGCCAGTTCGGCCTTGCGTAGCGTCTTGATGTCGTTTTCGGTGTGGTTCACCGGGGCGAGGTGAATCTCCACTTTTAAGAGCTTGCCTGTATGGGGATTGGGCGACGCGTAATCATCGCTGACCGGCGATCCCGTATCCATCCCGATGTCGAAAGTTTCATCGGCCGAGAACCGGCCCAAGACGCTCTTTTCGACCCGCCCCTCTCCAACCTTCGTGTCATTGACGAAAAGCGTGACTACGCCACCCTTTCCGAGCCCACCGCCGTCGTACTTGAAGTCCACGCGAATGATTGCCGGACCCGGTGCGAGCTTCTCCGAACTGGCGACCTTGTATCGTTGCAAGGAAAACCAGTTGTATTCGTAAGTCGGCTTACCGTCCTTGATGTAGAGAGCGTAGCCGGCAACGGTGCCGCCAGCCGCGATCAACACACCATCACCGCCTGCTTGCGGAACATCGATATACGCCGCGATGCTGTGCGAGCGGTTTTTCACGTTGGGCGATGAGCTTTCGGGGATCCGCGTGGCGCCGGGGTAATAAGTAAAATCGGTGCGTCCCGCGATCAGGCTCGGACGCAAGCTTGGGTCGGCGCGCTCGATGAACCGGTCGTCCAGCGGGAGCACGTCGTATTTTGCTGCCTCGACCCAGAACAGGTCCTGCATGTCGCGCAGACGCTTGGGCTCTTGAGCCGCCAAGTCGTTGGCCTCGCTGAAGTCGCTCTCAATCCGGTAAAGCTCCCACTTGTCGTTGGCGAAATCATACGAGCCGATGTTTTGCCAAGGCAGCCGTCCATGGCGGACGCACGCAACCCATCCGTCGCTGTAGATCGCACGGTTGCCGAACATCTCGAAATATTGAACGCGACGCTGCTCTTCAGCCTTCGGGTTGTCGAAGGTGTAAACCATGCTGACGCCTTCGATCGGCTTTTGGGCAACCCCGTTGACCGACGAGGGCTGCTCGATTTGAGCAGCCTCCAGGATCGTCGGAACGATGTCGATCGCGTGATGGAATTGAGTGCGAATGCCGCCTTTGTCCTTGATCCTGTTGGGCCATGAGATGACGAGCGGATTGCGCGTACCGCCGAAATGCGAGGCGACCTGCTTGCCCCATTGGAACGGTGTGTCCATGGCCCACGCCCATCCCACGGGAAAATGATTGTAGGACTTGGGACCGCCGATCTCGTCGAGATGCGCCAGGATATAGCTCGGGTCCTCCTGCTGACCGTTAACGCCGACCATCTCGTTAAAGGTGCCATTGAGGGTACCTTCCATCGAGGAGCCGTTGTCGCCAATCTCCCAAAAGATCAGCGTGTTGTCCGTTTGGCCGACTGCTTCCAGAGCATCGAGGACGCGCCCAACATGAAAGTCGGTTTGGGCCGTGTAGGCGGCGAAGGTCTCCATCAGCCGCGAGGCGATGCGCTTCTGATCAGCGGAAAGGGAATCCCAGGCAGGAATCTCCGCCGGCCGCGGGGTCAGCTTGGTGTCGGCAGGGATCACGCCCAGGCGCATTTGTCGCTGGTATGTTTCTTCCCGATATCTATCCCACCCCTGATCGAACTGCCCCTTGAACTTGTCGATCCATTCCTTCGGCACGTGATGAGGCGCGTGCGTGGCACCGGGCGCGTAATAGATGAAGAATGGCCGGTCCGGTGTCACCGACTTTTGCTTGTTGATGTGACTGATCACCTCGTCGGCGAGGGCTTCATTCAGGGTGTAATCGGCTTTCCGGCCGCTCGGGACCTCCATCTCGATTGGCGTATTGTCGCGATAGAGCGCCGGCACCCACTGGTTCGCTTCGCCCCCCAAGAAACCGTAGAAGTGATCAAATCCCTGCCGGGTTGGCCAGCGGTCATAGGGACCCGACACACTGGTCTCCCAATCCGCAATATTGTGGTTCTTGCCGAACCAGGCTGTGCTGTAGCCATGCTGGCGCAACGGCTCTGCCACCATGGCGGCGCTGTTCGGAATCTGTCCGCTGTAGCCGGGATAGCCGTCGCCCAATTCGGTAATGTTGCCTGTTGCGGCGGAATGATGATTGCGGCCCGTGAGCAGCGCGGCCCGCGTTGGAGAACATAGCGCCGTGGTATGGAAGCGCGTGTAGCGCAATCCGGCCTTTGCGAGCCGGTCCAGGTTCGGGGTAGGGATTTGGCCGCCGAAAGTCCCCCATTGTCCGAAGCCGCAATCGTCGATCAGAACGAGCAGGACGTTCGGCGCGCCGCTTGGTGCACTAATGATCGGTATCTTGTCCGGAAACGAGTCCTTATAGGTGGTGCCGATTTTTCCCTTGAATGGCGGCTGCGGAAGCGGCAGCACTTCTTGAGCCTGTGCCGACTCGCGAAGCCAGGACCAACCGAGTGCCGACGCAAGCGCGCCCTTTGCGGTGGAAAGAAAAAGCTGACGGCGATTCATCGATGCCTCTCCTTCTGTTACCCGCTTGGGCTTTCGGACGCCTCCGCTAACGTGTGGTACGGAGAGGTGTCACCCCGCTCACCCGACGCTGTACAACCATTGGGGGATCGAAATGGAAGCGCCGCTTTGTTCCCTTGATCTAGATCAACGGAGGGCCCCTTGGTACTTCGGGCCAAAACCGGGTCTCGCGACCGCTTTGGTCAGAAGCTGAAGAACTCGATGTGAACACAATGCATCCGCTTTCGGGGGTATAGCGACCAATCGCCGTCGGTCAGCGCCTGATTGAGCCGGACTGCCGAGCCGATGCTGCCCAACAAGCCGCGCGGCGTGCGACGAGCGAATGACCGCCGCGTCCTCAATGGCATCTTCGTGCGCAATTTCGGAATATTAGAAGAATGTCCCTGGGTTGCCCGACGTGTCAAGTCGCCTGGTCGAACGCCGGCCGAAAGGCCGGAGGAGACGGTGTTGGGCGGCATGGACGCCGCCCAACACGATCATGAATCTCATTTTGCCATTGCCGTCCTGGCGGCCTCGATTTTAGCCTTCACGGAATCGAGGTTGAAGCTCGCGCCCTTCTGCATCGGCGGAAACTCGATTGCGGTCATGGCCAGCTTCTCGACCTCCTGTTGAACGAACACGAAGCGCCAGAACTCATATTTGAACCAGTCGAAGTACTGTTGGGCGCCGTATTTGGTCCCGCTGTCGGGCCAGCCCGTTCGCTCGAACGGATCTAGGCGGAGGTTGATCAGGTAGGGGACGTCAACCTTGGCTTTTTCGCCCAGCCAGCCACCGGGCTGGTCGATGAAACGATACTTGTAGTCGTCGATGCGCACGGCCCCCAGTTCGCTCTCGCCGAAGTACCAGATTTCGTGTCGATTCGACGGCCCCTTGCCGGTGATCATGTCCATCTGATTATAGCCATCCAGATGGCACTTGTAGTTGCGATCCCCGATTTGCTTGCCCTTCTTCAGTTCCTCGGCAATGTTCGGGTTGCCGGCAGCCGCCAGCAAGGTCGGGAACCAGTCCAGCCCGGAGATGATGCCGTTCTCGACCTTGCCCGCCGGCACCTTGCCCGGCCAGCGGATCATCGCCGGCGCGCGGAAGCCGCCTTCCATCACCGTACCTTTGCTCTGCGCGAAAGGCGTCTGTCCGCCATCCGGCCAAGTGAAGACCTCGGTGCCGTTGTCCGTGGTGAAGATGACAATGGTGTTGTCATCCACGCCCATGTCCTTGAGCTTTTTCATGACGAGGCCGACATCGTCGTCGAGCTGCGCCATGCCGGCTTCATGAATCGACCAGCCGTTCTTGGAGTTGCGCATCGCCTCGTACTTCGGCGACAAATGCGTGACGATGTGCATGCGGGTCGGATTGAGCCACAAGAAGAACGGCTTGTTATCGGCCTTGGCCCTTTCAATGAACGACAAGGCGAAGTCTCGGATTTCATCGTCCACCGTTTCCATCCGCTTGGGATAGAGCGTTCCGGCGTCTTCAATCCTCTGCTTGCCGACCTTGCCCCAGCGGGGATCCACGGTGGCGTCGTCCACATTGGTTGCCCACGAATGGATCATGTTGCGCGGGCCGACCTTGTTCAACAGCTCCTGCGGATAGGCAGGGTGAGCCGGATCTTCCATCGCGTCGAGGTGATACAAATAGCCGAAGAACTCGTCGAAGCCGTGCACGGTCGGCAGAAAGTCGTTCTTGTCGCCAAGGTGGTTCTTGCCGAATTGGCCGGTGGCATAGCCCATGCCCTTGAGCGCGGTGGCAATGGTCACAGCCTCCGCCGGCAAGCCTGTGGGGGCGCCGGCCTGGCCGACCGTTGTCATGCCGGTGCGGATCGGCAGCTCGCCGGTGATGAAGTTGGCGCGGCCTGCGGTGCAGCTCGCCTCGGCGTAATAATCGGTAAACAGCATGCCTTCTGCGGCGATCTTGTCGAGGTTCGGCGTCCGGCCGGCCATCATGCCACGATGGTAAGCACCGATATTCCAGATGCCGATATCGTCCCCCATGATGACGACGATATTGGGCCGCTGGCCGCTCGGTGCCTGCTGCGCCTGGGCCAGTGCCTTTTCGACCGATGCGGCGGCGCCTAATGCGGATGCCGCCGCCAGGCTTGTCGTCGCGAGCAAAACATTTCGACGGCTCATATCGCGTGAGGCGTTATCCTTGTCGTCGCTCATCACTTGCTCCCTTCCTTATGATGCATCGAAGGCCAACATGGCTCGTGGACGTATCCACCGCTTCCGCATGGCGCGCAGCCGGGCGATAGCGACGGCAGTAGTTCGGCGCGCAGAGATGCGAGCCGCCTTTGAGAACCTTGCGGGGAATCTTGATCTTGGGCAGAGACGGATCGTGGCTGTCTTGCTCTCGCCCGCCGCGTGGATCCTGAGGAACGCAGCACGCCTTGGCCGCGTCGGGCGCATGCCTGGTGGACCACCAATCGGTGGTCCACTCCCAGACGTTGCCGATCATGTCATGAAGGCCGTAGCCATTCGGTGGGAACGCCATCACCGGCGAGGTGCGCGCGTGACCATCGTCGCCAAGATTCTGGTATGGAAAAACACCTTGCCAGGTATTCGCCATTGGCCTGCCGCCGGGCATCAGCTCGTCGCCCCAGGCGAACTCGGCTCCGTCGAGGCCGCCGCGCGCGGCAAACTCCCATTCGGCTTCGGTCGGCAAGTCCTTGCCAGCCCATGTCGCGTAGGCCTCGGCATCGCGATAGGCAATGTGGACCACGGGATGATCGTCGAGGCCGCTGATCGAACTGCGGGGGCCATATGGCCGGCGCCAGTTGGCGCCAAATTTGAAATTCCACCATTGCGACCAGTCGCGCAAATCGACCGGACGCTTCGGTGGCGTGAAAACCAGCGAGCCTGCCTTGAGCATGTGCGGCAGTGCGCCCGGATAGTCCTTTGCGTCAGGCCGCGTCTCCGCTGACGTCACGTAGCCGGTTGCGTTGACGAACTTGCGAAAATCGCGATTGGTGACCGGCGTCCGGTCCATCCAGAAGCCGCTCACCGAGACGCGATGGACCGGCGCCTCTTCGGCATAGTGCCTGTCTGAGCCCATGCGGAACGTGCCGCCCGGAATCCAGACCATGCCCCTCTCACTGGGCCCATCCGACAAAGGTACGCCTGCCGCAACGCCAACGTCGTGCATGGGCTACTCGCAGTGAACGAGTTTCAAAGTTACGATCGCCGCCCCGAGCAATTTCGAGAATCTCTCGGCAGCTTTCTAGCTCGCCGATTCGTCGGGGGAGCGTTTAACGCCTTGGTCAGTCAGAAAAGACGATCGAGTATCTGGAGCGCGAGGCCGACTACGCCGTTCGCAGCGGCACAACCTAGAGTATCACGTTGTAGCCGGGCAGCAAAGGTTTGCAATCCGGGCAGCAAAGGCAATCATGCTTGTAACAACTAAGTGTGAAGGCGCGACTACAACCCAGAACATCCTGGATCAAGTCATGAGGACGTCCGATCTATCCCCCGGCAGCAGACGCCGCGGCGACAGTGCGGGTTAGTTTGGAGCCTTTTTCTTTTTGCTCGCGCCCCGCAAAGCTGCTGCCGAGGTCGTGGCTGATCCATCAGTCATTTGAAGACAGGTCAAGAGATCGACATAGCTCGCTTCGCCTATCGTCGCCTCGGCCTCACACTGGGTCCTGACTGCCGGGGAGTACGAAGACCAAATCGGGCTCAGCTGTTCACGCGCTGAGTTCTCATCGCTCAAACACTTGCCTAAACTTTGAGGCAAGCTCAAATTCATCGCCTTGTCGGCTTCTACCGACGCTCTGCAAGTAGCCTCGACGTTGAATTTTGGGACAGCATCGGAAATGGGCGTCAGCAATTGGGTAGCCGCCGCCATGGCCATGATTGCTGGGTGCATGGGATATCCTCTCCAATACCGGGCTGCCCAATGCGAGCCGCCCGTCATCCAAGCCGATCCGCGCCGTGATGCGGCGGATCCAGCAGAAGATTTTCAGCCGTGGCCATAACGACTGGCCCGTCGTTCAAGAGAAAGCGAATCTTGGGCAACGTCCGAGAAGATGGTCGATAGAAATGGAAGGCGCAGGTCCAAGTCACAACGCCGCGCCTACGAACCTAGCAAGATGAGATGCTTCCAGTAACGCATCCTTCATTTATTGATCTAGATCAATCGAGCCAGGCCGCCTCGTCTTTGCCGAGAGCCCCTGACGACTATGCAGAAAGTGCCAGGGTTGTGGCGTCAAGGACACAACCTTTCAATAAACCTCCGGCTGAACTCAACTATGCCGAATTCGCGTGGACGAACGGCGGCGTCAGCTTATTCTTTCCGAGTTTCTACCCCGCCGGAGCAATGGTGGGATCGCGAGAGTCGGGGAATCGGCGATGCGGTACTTTAAACCGAATTTGGGACGCAGATTTTTTTCGCAGTGGCATTTGAGTGTTGGGGTGCTTGCCGCTCTGCTGGTGCTTTCCACCCAAGCGGCTCGCGCCGATGAAAATGGCATCAGCTTTTGGATACCCGGATTTTTTGGCAGCCTCGCGGCCGTTCCTCAGCAGGCGCCGGGCTGGTCGGTAACCACGGTTTATTATCACACCTCTGTTTCCGCCGGCGGCGACGTGGCACGGTCGCGCGAAATCACGCTTGGTCGCTTTCCCGCGAATCTAACGGCCAACGTCAACGCGAACGTCAATGCGAATGTGAACCTTGGCCTTGTGGCCGGGACCTACACCTTTGCAACACCCGTGCTGGGCGGTCAGGCTTCTGCCAGCCTGTTGGCGACCTACGGCTCCAACTCCACGTCGCTGGCGGGATCGCTCGTTGGGACATTGACGGGACCAGGCGGCGGCACGTTCCCCTTCTCCCGGTTTGACAGCATCGACAGCTCGCTCATTGCATTCGGCGACCTGATCCCGCAGTTCGCGCTGCGCTGGAATGCCGGTGTCAACAATTACATGACGTACGTTACCGCCGACCTTCCGGTCGGCGCCTACCAGTCGGGCCGCCTGGCGAATCTGGGGCTTGGGCACTGGACAGTCGACGCAGGCGGCGGCTACACCTATTTCGATCCAAAGACCGGGCATGAATTTTCGACGGTGCTGGGATTCACCTACAACTTCGTCAACCCCTCCACCCAATATCAAAGCGGCGTCGACATGCACCTCGACTGGGGCGCATCGCAATTCCTGACCAAGCAGTGGCAGGTCGGCCTCGTCGGTTACCTCTATCAGCAGCTCGGCTGCGACAGCGGCTCCGGCGATCGCGTCGGCTGCTTCCGGTCGCGCGTGGCCGGTGTCGGCCCGCAGGTCGGCTACATTTTCCCGGTCGGAGACATGCAGGGATATCTGAACCTGAAGGGCTATGGCGAATTCGCCAATGAAAATCGGCCAGCAGGCTGGAACGTCTGGCTGACGTTCAATCTTCAGCCCACGGCGCCAACGCCGCCGACATCCACAAGGCCCAGATTCACGAAATAGCAATAGCGGTGACGCTGCCACCGGTGCCGTTCTGAAGGCTCAATCTGGCGCGGCGGTAGCGACGCAATCAGCCAATGGATACTCCGCGAGCGTGCGGACATGTCCGGGTTGGGGCCCTGGTTGGATTAAAGCAGGCTGAGATTAGGCTGCGCCCGCAAATTGGGCGCGTCCCTTCTCCCGCCTGGGGGCGAGGGGACGCGGGAGCAATTTCGGAATATTAGAAGAATATCCCTGAGTTGCCCGACGTGTCAAGTCGCTTGGTCGACAGTCGCTTGGTCGAACGCCGGCCGCCGCCGGCTACTTTGCATGGGGTTGTTTTCGATATTTTGGCAGCGCCGCCTGCGACGGCCCCATAACTCAACCCGCTTTAGTGCCGCACCACCAGCACCGAGCATTTGGCGTAGCGCACTACGTGTCCGGCATTGGAGCCGAGGAAGTAGGTGCGCATCGCCGGCCGGTGCGAGGTCATCACGATGAGGTCGGCCTTCATGGTCGCGGCCTCCTCGAGGATCTCGTGATAGATGCCGCCCTGACGGACTACGCCCGAGATGCGGGAGGGCGCGATGCCGGATTCGCGCGCCACGATCGCAAGCGCTTCTTCCGACGTTTCGCGCTGCTGGCTGTCGAAATCCGCCGGCACATATTCGGCGAGCATCACCGGCGTCATCGGCAGCACGTTGAGCAGACGAACCGTCCCGTTCCATGTTTGCGACAATGTTGCAGCGGTTGCGATCGCCGGCTTCGCCAGATCGGTATCGGCGAGGTCGATCGGAACGAGAATGGACTTGTACATCTGCGCCTCCTGTCCGCGATTGGTCTGGAGCCGTTTGGTCCCGGTGCCCGGGACGCGCGCCTTCTTTTTCTTGAAGTCGTTCTGGTATCGACGCGAACCGGTCCCCCTGTCGCGCAGAGGCCAATATAGCATGGCCGCGCGGCGCTGTCCGCTTGCGTCAGCTGCGCGAGGCCTGCTTCAACAGCTTAGGGCTGATGAACAGGACGAGCTTGCCGCGCCGGAACGAGACGTCGTTCCAGTCGTCGGTCGCGAAGTCGAAGACGGCGAGCCCCGAGGTCGGCAGATTGTCGCCGAGCGCGCGCTTCGCGGCCTCGTCGCCGCTGCCGGTCAGCGTCAGCGCGAGCTCGTGCATGCCGGGATTATGGCCGATCAGCATCAGCCGCTTCGGATCGGTGACCGAAGCCATCCGGATCGCGGTCAGCAATTGCACCGGATCGGCGCCGTAGAGGTCCGGCACGAATTCGACTTTCGGCGCAGGCCCGGCGCCCTTCAGCACCTCGCGCACGATCTCCCAGGTCTGCCTGGTGCGGACCGCCGGCGAGACCAGCGCCAGATTGGGCGGGGGCGGATGACGGGCGATCCAGCCGCCGATCTCCGCCGCGTCGCGGTGGCCGCGCTCGTCGAGACGGCGGTCCTGGTCGTGCCCCGAAGGCGCGTCGTGTTCGGTCTTGGCGTGACGCAGCAGCAGCAAACGGCGCATGGACTTCCATTCTCGATTCGGTCAGGTCGAATTAAAATTCTACAGGCTCATGCCCTGGACAAGGTGACAAGCGCTGCAGCGGTTCGTAAGAAACGCTATGAGCGAGAGTTCCACAAGTGCGGCAGACGGCCCCGATCAGGCGGCCTCGCCGTTCCGCGACCGTCTGGCGTTCGACCTCGACGTCGACATTTGCGTAGTCGGGGCCGGGCTGGCCGGCCTGACTGTGGCGCGTGAGGCGGCGCGACTCGGTGCGAGCGTTGCGGTGCTCGAAGGCCGCCAGATCGGCTGGAACGCCTCCGGTCACCATCTCGGCACCGTGATGCCGGGATTCGGCCTGCCGATATCAGACGTGATCGAGCGTGTCGGCCGCGACGATGCCCGCGAATTGTGGGCACTGTCGAAGGAGGGCGCCGATTATGTCCGCGCCACCGCTACCGAGGATTTGATCCCGGGCATCAAGCCGAGCGACGGCGCGCTGGAAGTCTCCAATGTCGATGTCGGCGAGGCGCTGATCGGCCGCCTGCAGACGCTGGGCGAGGATTTCGCGACCGAGGTCGAGGGCTGGCAGGTCGATCGCGTGCGCAGCGTGCTGAGGACCGGCCGCTATTTCCACGGCATCTATTATCCGAAGGCGTTCCAGATCGATGGCCGCAAATATGTGGATGGCCTCGCCGCGCTGGCGATGCGGGCGGGCGTGCGGATCTTCGAGGAGACGCCGGTCGTCAGTATCGATTTTTCGGGCATCCGTAAGCGCATCGTGACGCCGACGGCGCGGCTGCGGGCCAACCATATCGTCCTCGCCGGCAACATCCATCTCGGTGCGCCGTTGAAGCGGCTGTCCGATACGCTGCTGCCGGTGTGGCGCTACGCGGCATTGACCGAGCCGCTCGGGGAGCGGCTGGCGGAGTCCATCGCCTTTCCCGGCTCGGTCGTCGACAGCGACGGCATCGACCATTTCCGTGTCGTCGATGGCGATCGGCTGTTGTGGGCGAGCCCCGAAACCACCTGGGACGCACGGCCGGAGCGCCTCGGCTCGGCGGTGCAGCGCCGCGTCGCCACGGTGTTTCCGCAGCTCGGCAAGGTTCCGATCGCGGAGATGTTCGGCGGCGCGGTCGGCGTCACCGTGCATGGCATGCCGCAGATCGGCCAGTTGCGCCGGGGCCTGTGGGTGGCGAGCGGCTTCGGCCGGCAGGGACTCAACACCTCGGCGCTCGCCGGGCAGCTGATCGCGCGCAGCATCCTGTGGGGCGACGATCGCTGGCGGCTGTTTTCGCCGTTCGAGCTGGTCTGGGCCGGCGGCGCCACCGGCCGCGTCGCCGGTCATTTCGTCAGCCTGTGGGCGAGGGGGGCCTCGTCCGTGGCGGGTGTTCTGGCGCGCTACCGCGAGGGTGCACGTGCGAAGGAACGCCTGCGCGAGGCGCGGCTCGCCGAGGCCAATCTCAGGGCGGGAACCAGGGGACCCGCACCCCGCCGTCCACCCCCGTCGGCTGTGCGGCCGGCGCGTCCGTCCGCGCCCAGGCCGATCGAGGACGGCGAGGCGCCGTATCCGGATGCCTCGCAAGAAAGTGAGCGGATCTCCGACGGGCGGATGTAACGTCCGGCGGCGGGGTTCGTATCTGTTGACGAACCTCGGGCGCGCCCCCTGAGCCGTCCGCACCGGAGATGATTGATGATCGATCGCCGCATCCTGCTTGCTTCCGCCGCCGGCCTGTTCGGCTTCGCCGCCTTCCGCTGGCTGCGCGCCTCGCCGGCGCAGGCCGCCGAGAAATTCGAGATCGAGAAGACCGACGCCGAATGGCGCGCGCAGCTGACGCCGCAGCAGTACGAGATCCTGCGCAACCAGGGCACCGAGCGGCCGGGATCGAGCCCGCTGCTCAAGGAGCACCGCAAGGGCACCTTCGCCTGCGCCGGTTGCGACCTGCCGCTGTTCTCGTCCGAGACCAAGTATGAGAGCGGCACCGGCTGGCCGAGCTTCTGGAAGCCGTTGGAGAATGCGGTCGGCACGACGTCGGACCGCACCTTCGGCATGGTGCGCACCGAGGTGCATTGCCGCCGCTGCGGCGGCCATCTCGGCCACGTCTTCGACGACGGCCCGAAACCGACCGGACTGCGCTACTGCATGGACGGTTTCGCGCTGGTGTTTCACCCGGCGGCGCCGTCAGCGACCTGACATTCCTTCCCGGCAATTGTTGCCGCTCCCGGCAAATGTGCCCCGGTCGAACGACCGGGGCATTTTTTTCAAGCGGATGATTTTGTTACGTTTTGTTTCGTGGCACGACCTTTGCGACATGCTCCGCCGATGCGGCCATTCCTGTGATTGCCAGCCGCCGGGAATCGAATTGGAGAACATGTCATGGGTATCTTCGGCGCTCTCACGACGGCTGTCGGTGGCTTGCGCGCGGGGTCGTACGCGCTCGAAAACATCTCCGGCAACATCGCCAACTCGCAGACCACCGCCTTCAAGCGCATCGACACCTCGTTCCTCGACCTCGTCCCGCAGACCGCGCTGACCGCGCAACTTGCCGGCGGCGTCACCGCGCAGTCCCGTTCGACCAACTCGGTGCAGGGCGACGTCCAGTCGGCATCGGTCGCGACCTTCATGGCGATCAACGGCAACGGTTTCTTCGCGGTGCAGAAGCCGGGCAGCTTCACCGACGGTGCCCCGGTGTTCGACGGCGTCGACCGCTACACCCGCCGCGGCGATTTCCAGCTCAACAAGGACGGCTATCTCGTCAACGGCGCCGGCTACTATCTCGAGGGCGTGCCGATCGACCCGACCACCGGCAACCCGGCAGGCTCATCGCCGCAGGTGCTGCAATTCAAGAACGACTTCCTGCCGGCGCAGCAGACGACCAAGATCGACTATCGCGCCAACCTCGCGTCCTATCCCTTGACCACCGCGCACGACACTTCGGTTCCCGGTTCCGAGCTGATCCGGCCGGGCGCGTTCAGCAGTGGAAACAATCCGTTGGTGCTGGGCACGCCGGCTGCGCCGTATACCGATTCCGCCATCACCGGCACCGCGCAAAACAACAAGGCGACGCCGTCGGTGGCCATTACCGCCGCGACCCTGCTTTCAGGCGCAGCCGGCACCGATTCGATCAATACCAACTTCAGCGCCGGCTCTGCGGGCCCGCCCGTCGTGCCCGCCGACACGATCACGGTCAACGGCACCGTCATCACCTTCGTGGCGTCGGGGGCGACCGGCAACCAGCTCAACGTCACCGACAGCATCGGAACGCTGCTCGCGAAGATCGACGCGATTACCGGTACCACGACGCCATCGACGATCAGCGGCGGCAAGATCACCCTGCACTCCGGCAAGTTGGCCGACCTCAACGTGACGAGCTCGAACGCGACCGCCTTCGCGGCGCTCGGCTTCACCGGCTCGGCGGTCGCGGTTCGCGGCGGCGGCGGCACGGTCGGCACCGGCCAGGTTATCGGCAACGACAACTCGACCTTCCTGAACGAATCCGTCTCGGGCGGCGCCGTCACGGCCTACGACGTCTCGGGCGCGCCGGTGAACCTGCAATTCCGCTGGGCCAAGACCGACAGCTCTTCGTTGGGCGGCACACATACCGATACCTGGAACCTGTTCTATCAGGTCAACCCCAATGCGACCGGCACGCAGGTCTCCTGGCAAAACGTCAACGTCAACTTCACCTTCGCCTCGAACGGCCAGATGTCGCCGGCGATCTCCTCGGTGGCGCTCACCAATGCCGTCGTCAACGGCGTGTCGCTCGGCAGCCCCGTGATCAATTTCGGCTCCGGTGGCGTGACGCAGTTCGCCGACGCCAACGGCAACGTTCAGGTCAACCAGATCCAGCAGGACGGTTTCCCCGCCGGCCAGCTGCAGTCGGTCAGCGTCTCCACCAACGGCCGCATCGTCGGCAACTACACCAACGGCCGCAACATCGACCTCGCCGAAATCTCGGTGGCGACCTTCAACGGCACCAACTTCCTCAAGCGCATAGACGGCGGTGCGTTCGAGGCAACCGACGAGTCCGGCGCGGCGCTGTTCGGCAAGGCCGGCACCATCGTCGGCTCCTCGCTCGAGAGCTCGAACACCGATATTGCCGACGAATTCACCAAGCTGATCGTAACCCAGCAGGCCTATTCGGCAAACACCAAGGTAATCACGACGACCAATTCGATGGTGCAGGACCTCCTGAACGTGGTGCGCTGATCGCGTCGTTGCTGCACGTGTGAAGAAGTAAAGGCGAGTACATATCATGGGTTTGAGCCAAGCCCTTTCCACCGCGATGTCGGGCCTGCGCGCCACGCAGGCCTCGCTCTCGCTCGTGTCGTCGAACGTCGCCAACGCGGAGACGCCCGGCTACGTCAGGAAGACGCTCAACCAGGTCACCGGCACCACCGGCGAGTACGGATCGAGCGTCCTCATCACCGGCGTCAACCGCCAGCTCGACGAATTCCTGCAGACCCAGCTTCGCACCGAGACGTCGGGCGCGGCCTACGCCGACGTCCGCTCGGATTTTCTGGCCAATTTGCAGGGCGTGTACGGCAATCCCGACTCCACCGGCACGATCGAGGACGCCTACAACAAGTTCCTGACCGCGCTGCAGGGGCTGTCGACCAGCCCGGAATCGCAGTCGGCCCGCATCGGCGTGATCAATGCCGCGCAATCGATGGCGCAGCAGCTCAACGCGACCTCGCAGGGAATCCAGACGCTGCGCGCCAACGCCGAGGCCGGCATCAGCGACTCCATCAACAGCGCCAACAATGCGTTGCAGCAGATTGCCCGCCTCAATGTCCAGCTGGCGGCCAATGGCGGCACGACCGATGCCTCGACCGCGGCATTGCTCGATCAGCGCGACCGCTACGTCACGCAGCTCTCGCAGCTGATGGACATCCGCACCGTCACCAACAGCCAGAACCAGGTGAGCGTGTTCACCAATTCCGGCGTGCAGCTGGTCGGCACCGAGGCCGCGACGCTCAGCTTCAACGCCCAGGGCACGATGACGCCCAACACGTTGTACAATACCGACCCGACCAAGAGCACGGTCGGCACCATCACCATCACGTTCCCGCATGGCGGCACCTATGACATGGTGTCGACCAACTCGATTCGCTCCGGCAAGATCGCCGCCTATCTCGAGTTGCGCGACAACACGCTGGCGCAGGCCCAGACACAGATCGATCAGTTCGCGGCCGCGATGTCGAGCGCGTTGTCGGACAAGACGACCGCAGGCACCGCGGCGACGGCGGGGGCGCAGTCCGGCTTCGACCTCGACCTCTCGGGGCTGCAGAACGGCAACACCATCCACGTCTCCTACAAGGACAACACCACCGGCCTCACGCATAATCTGTCGATCATTCGCGTCGACGATCCGAGCGTGCTGCCGCTGAGCAATACCGCGACCGTCGATCCGAACGACGAGGTGCTGGGCATCGATTTCTCAGGCGGCATGAGCTCGGTGCTGTCGCAGCTCAACGGCGCACTCGGCGGAACCGGCCTGCAATTCTCCAATCCGTCCGGGTCGACGCTGCGCGTGCTCGACGACGGCGCCGTCAACAAGGCCGATGTGACCGCGGCGTCGGTCACGTCGACGGTTTCGTCGCTGACCTCGGGCGATCCGCACCTTCCGCTGTTCACCGACAATGGCGGACTCTACACCGGCGCGATCACCGCGAACGGCTCGCAGACCACCGGCCTTGCCGCGCGCATCAGCGTCAACACCGGCCTGATCGGCGATCCCTCGCGCATGGTGGTGTACTCGACCAATCCGCAGACGCCGGCCGGCGACACCACGCGCGCCAACCTCGTTCTGAACCAGCTGTCGAACGCCTCGTACAGCTATTCGCCGCAGACCGGCCTTGGCACGTCAGGCGCGCCGTTCACCGGCACGCTGCTCAACTTTGCCAAGCAGTTCATCAGCCAGCAGGGCGAGTCGGCGACCGCCGCCAAGCAACTGGCTGACGGCCAGGACGTCGTGCTGAACACGCTGCAGACCAAGATGGACTCGACCTCCGGCGTCAACATGGACGAGGAGATGGCGCATCTGCTTTCGCTGCAGAACGCCTATTCCGCCAATGCGCGCGTGATGTCGTCGATCAAGCAGATGTACGACGCGCTGCTGCAGCTCACGTGAGGGTAACATGTCGATCGACGGCGTAAGCGGCAGAACTTCCTATATCGGCACCACGATCCTCAACCTGCGGAATCAGCTCAATGACCTGACCACGCAGCTTGCAACCGGCAAGGTATCGACGACCTATGCGGGGCAGGGGCTCGATCGCGGTTTCGCGCTCAGCCTGCGCGCGCAGATCAGCGGCATCAACGCATTCTCCGATACCGCCACCAACCTCAACACGCGCCTGAGTGTCGCGAACCTCACCTTGCAGGGCCTGTCCGACGTCGGGACCCAGGTGAAGAACGCCGCGACGACGGCAACGCTGACGCTCAACGACAGCGGCCAGACCTCGGGCCAGATCACGGCGCAGGCGGCCTTCGCCAACGCGGTCGCGATGCTGAACAGCCAGTCCGGCGACCGCTATCTGTTTTCCGGCCGCGCGATGGATACGCCGGCCACGGTGTCCGCCGATACCATGCTCAAGGGCACGGCAACCCAGGCCGGCCTGACGCAGCTCATCAATGAGCGCAAGCAGGCCGATCAGGGCGCCGGCATGATGGGGCGCCTGAGCGTCTCGTCGCCGCCGGCGACCACGACGGTCACGAGTATCGCCGAGGACGGCTCGCCGTTCGGCCTGAAGCTCTTGTCGGTGCAATCGTCGTTGACGGGTGGCGCCACGGTGACGCAGCCGACCGGCACGCCGAAATCGGCTTCGGTCGATCTCGGCGCCGTCAATCCGAAGGACGGCGACAAGATCAAGTTCAACTTCACGCTGCCCGACGGCACCACCGAGGCGATCGAACTCACGGCGACGACGACGAACCCGCCGCCCGCCGGCTCGTTCCTGATCGGCACCGACACCGCGGCGACGACGGCCAACCTGCAGTCGACGCTGACCTCGTCGATCAAGACGTTGAGCGACACGTCGCTGGTCGCGGCGTCCGCGGTCGCGGCGTCGAACAATTTCTTCAATCCGGTCGCAACCGTCTCGGGCGCGGCGGTCAACAACCATAACACGCCGCCGGCGCCGATCAGCGGCGCCACGGCGCTGTCGGGGGCGGCGGGCACCGACTCGCTGTCGACGAGCTTTGCCGCCGGTGACACCATCACGGTGAACGGCACGCCGATCACCTTCGTGGCCTCGGGCGCCACCGGCAACCAGGTCAATGTCACCGACAGCGTGCAGACGCTGATGGCCAAGATCGACCAGATCAGCGGCACCAAGAACCCGTCGACCATCAGCAACGGCGCGATCACCCTGCACGGCGCCGATGGCGAGAGCCTGTCGATCTCGAGCTCCAACACGACCGCACTCGGCGCACTCGGCATCGCCAACAACACCACCGCAGCGCCGGCGCCGCTCAGGGTAGGGGGACCGCCGTTCGACACCGCCACCAACCTGGTCGCGGGCACGCCAGGCAACACCGTCTACTGGTACACCGGCGAGAACGGCCCGGGGTCGGCGCGCGGCACCGCGGTCGCGCAGGTCGATCAGTCGATCACCGTGCAGTATGGCGCGCGCGCCAACGAGCAGGCCTTCCGCTATTTGCTGCAGAACGTCGCGGTGTACGCAGCCGTCACCACCAATGCCAGCAACCCGAATGCGAGCGCGCAGGTGACGGCGCTCGCGCAGCGCGTGAGCGCCAACCTTGCCCCGCAAAACGGTCAGCAGCAGATCCAGGACGTGCAGGCCGAATTCGCCGGTGCCCAGACCGCGACCAAGGCGGCCACCGATCGGCAGACCCAGCTGAAGGGGATGGCGGAAACGATGCTCGACTCGGTCGAGGGCGTCAATCAGGACGAGGTCGCGACCAAGATCCTGGCGCTGCAAACCAGCTTGCAGGCGTCGTACCAGACCACGTCGATGCTGTATCAGACGACGCTGCTGAAATATCTGCCGATCAGCTGATCACGCGCCCCTGAACTCCAGCCAGCAAAAAGGCCTCCGCGCGGAGGCCTTTTTCGTGTGTGCCGAGCATGACCGGCAGCTTGGAGGTGGAAGTCCTCTATCCAGCCTGATGACGGTGAAGGATTAGCGAAGCGCAAGGGCGTCATCGCGAGGTGGGGTCTGAAGGAAGCGTGGAGCAAAGCCGCGGCCCGATGGACAAAAACCGGATAACGAGGCCTACCCGGCCGGACGAGCGAGCACGTGATCGCGAAGTCCACGGTCATCAAGGGCCGGGGTGGTAAATCCGGCGGGCGTGCGGCGAAGGCGGTCGATCTTACCTCGGGAGATCTGCGCTGCGTCTCGGCAACGAGACTGAGGTCGTCGTAAGGCGATCTGACCGCAGTGCAGAAGTCAGCAGAGGGCATAGTAGGCGGAACGAGTTTCGCCGAAGGCCTGAACGCTGGAAGTGACGAGTAGATGCAGCGATATCGCATCGGCCATGCGACTGAATTCCGGGCAACTGGCCTCGGAACGGCGGGAAGGGGTGAAACCCTGACTGACGCTGATCAGAGGAGTCGAAGCTGGCGCGACGATTGCTGACACCCAAACTACGGCGGCAACAGAACAACTCTTGCCGCTTAATCCAGCGAACCGCCGTATACGGACCCGTATGTACGGTGGTGTGGGAGGGGAGGGGCTGCGAGGCTCCCCCCTATCCCGATTCAGGCGAGTGGGGCTAGAGCGTTTTCAAGCGACGTGGACGCCGGTTCGCGCGAAGAAACGCGTCAAAACAAGAAGCTCTACGCGCTCTTGCGTGTGTCGTCCCGTTCGGCGTTCTGCTGGTCGCGCGCGGTTTCCAGCAGCTTCTCTTCGTGTGCGATCAGCTTCTTGGATTCCTTCAGCGCGTGATAGAGGTCGCCGTTGAGGATGAAGTTGTTGACGCTTTCGATGAAGGGCCACGCGCTCGGCATCGCGGTGATGATGTCGCGCACCAGACTGAAATAGGTCGGGTGGTGCGCCATCGGGTCCGGCGACAGATACATCAGCTGCACGGCCAGATAGATCAGCTTCGCGGGCGTATCCGCGGTCTCGGGCGTCAGGATATCCTTCTCGCGCAGGATCGGGATGCGGTCGCCGTCGATCAGCAGGCGGGCGCGCTGGTCGGTGTTGGTGATCACGCAATTGCCGACGATGATGCGTTCGTTCGGTTTGAGTTCGACCTTCAGGGCCATGACCGTTCTCCTTTGCCTGCAGTCGCGCGATGTCTTCGCTGGCGGAGCGAAGTGGTTCGGCACTGCTTAGCAGCCGCCGTTGCGGGCAGGGGCCGATGCGACAGCGATCCTTTCCCATGATGGTTAATGCTTGGTGAACGAGGGGCGGGCGCTAGCGTCGTTATCTAGCCGGAATTGTCAGTCGTCTCAGTAGTTTTCGGGGCGAACCTCGCCCAATGGCGACAATTTTATTCTTCGGCCTTTGTCTCAAATACCGTGCCGGAGATTTCTTTTTCCTTCGCGGCCAGACCGCAGGATCGGCCATCCGCCCGATCAGAAAGGATTGGAGCGGCTTTTTCCTCAGTTTCACACCAGAAAGGTATGAAAATGTCCGATATCATTCTCTCCTCCTCCGTTCGCCAGAACCTCCTCTCCCTCCAGTCCACCGCCGATCTGCTCTCCACGACGCAGAACCGCCTTGCCACCGGCAAGAAGGTCAACACGGCGCTCGACAACCCGACCAACTTCTTCACCGCGCAATCGCTCGACAACCGCGCCAGCGACATCAACAACCTGCTCGACGGCATCGGCAACGGCGTGCAGGTGCTGCAGGCCGCCAACACCGGCATCACCTCGCTGCAGAAGCTGGTCGATACCGCGAAGTCGATCGCCAACCAGGTGCTGCAGAGCCCGACCGGCTACACCACCAGGTCGCAGGTCACCTCGACCGCGGCGCTCGGCGGCACGTCTGCCAACCTCGTCGACGGCACCACGATCAAGAGCGGTGACGTGCTGGCGATCGCGGCTTCGGCCGGCCAACCCGCCTTCAGCTTCACCTTCGGGGCCAGCACGTCGCTGGCGCAGCTGAACACGTCGCTGGCAGCCAGCAACCTGACGGCGAGCCTCGACAGCTCCAACAAGCTTGTCATCACCACGACCAATGACGCGGCGTCCTCGACGATCGGTGCGGTGACCTTCACCAACACCGGCGGCGGCACCGCGACGTTCAGCGCGGCCGGCACGGCCCCGGTCGCCGACCAGGCCTCGCAGTCGGCGCGCTCCGCTCTGGTGACGCAGTACAACAACACCATCGCGCAGATCACGACCACGGTGCAGGACGCCTCGTTCAACGGCATCAACCTGTTGAACGGCGACAGCCTGAAGCTGACCTTCAACGAGACCGGCAAGTCGACGCTCAGCATCACCGGCGTCACCTTCAATGCCAGCGGCCTCGGACTGAAGGCGCTGACCGCCGGCACCGACTTCCTCGACAACAACTCGGCGAACAGCGTCATCTCGTCGCTGAGCTCGGCGAGCTCCGCGTTGCGCAGCGAAGCCTCGACGTTGGGTTCGAACCTGTCGATCGTGCAGATCCGTCAGGACTTCTCGAAGAACCTGATCAACGTGCTGCAGACCGGTTCGTCCAACCTGACGCTGGCCGACACCAACGAGGAAGCGGCCAACAGCCAGGCGCTGTCGACCCGCCAGTCGATCGCGGTCTCCGCGCTGGCGCTCGCCAACCAGAGCCAGCAGAGCGTGCTGCAGCTGCTCCGCTAAACGCGCCGGCAATTGCTTCGAGGACGGCGGGGGAAACCCCGCCGTTTTCTTTTGTCTCCGGGATATTACGGTGTCTGTCCATGCCGTCAGAACGACGCATTTCGTAACGCCTGCTAACCATATTTAAAGGCGCCGGATGCATAAATATCGGGCGCTAGAATTGCGTCTTCGCGGCTCGAGAAATCCGCATCCCATCGAGGTCATTGAATGTCGAATGCAGCCCAGGCCTACGCTCGTACCTCCACGACGACGGCGTCCCCACGTGAAATCGAAGCGCAGGCGCTGTTGAAGGCCGCGCGGCAGCTGCAGGAAGTCCAGACGAACTGGAACGGTCCCGACAAGGCGCTCGATCACGCGTTGCTGTTCAACCGCCGGCTGTGGTCGATCTTTCTCAGCGCCGCGCAGGGCGACGACAATCCGCAGCCGCTCGAGATTCGCCAGAACATCGCCAATATCGGCGTGTTCGTGATGAAGCAGACCGTCGACATCCAGATGAATCCGGATCCGGCGAAACTGAAGTCGCTGATCGATATCAACTGCAATATCGCCGCCGGCCTCTCGGGTCGCGGCTGATCGATCGATTCCTGACGGAGCCCTCGGCATGGCCGACGTGTTGAGCATCCTGTCGGCCAACTACAAGGCCGCCGGCCTGACGGTCCCGTCGAAGACGCCCTATGTGGCCGTCGATCCGAACCTCTATGAGGGCAGCTGGAGCGGCAAGTACGCCAACAACAAGTCGTTCAACATCTCGGTGTCGAACGTCGATGGCTTCCGCGCCAAGGTCCACTACCAGAGCGACGGCACCAGCAAGTATCAGGACGTGCTGATCAAGGATGGCGGGTTCCGGATCGGCGACACCAAGTTCGCGCTGGTGCAGCAGGGGACGGCGTTGATCGCCAATGTCGTCACCGATCCGGCCACCGGAGCGACCTATCTCGACAAGGCCTACGCCACGCAGAAGACCTGAGCGGTCGTTGCTCCGCGCCTAGGCGCGACGATCGGTGGCGCGCACCCGCGTCGGCGCGTCCTTGCTGAGATCGAGCGCGTGGAAATAGGCGCGGCGGCGCAATACGGCTTCTTCCGGAAACTGCCTCACCACCAAATTCGTGCGATTATCGACCACCTGATAGACCACGGCGCGCGCGTCGCGGTCGATGATGACCTGGTCGCTGACCGACGGAGCCTGATTTGAAATCGATGCGTTGACGGCGTTGGGATCGATGGTGACGCGCACGCTCGGCTCCGGAGCGGTGACGCTCTGGCTCGCCGGCAGTTCAGTCTTGACCGCCTTCTGCGCCGTATCGCTCGTGGGAGAGACCATCGGCGCCGCGACCGGTGCCCCCACCGGCTTGATGTTGAAATCTGTACTCATGGCAGCCTCGTAGTGCACAGGCACTAGTTTGCTTGAGTCAAATCCCAACCCCTCACGGTCCGCAACTCTACGGGGAACCTCTCAATAGGCTGTTAGAAAACACGCTGAATGCCGCGCTGCCGGGGCGGCGTCGAATTGAGCTAAATTGTAAGCGTAGGCGTCAGAGTGTGCGGCTGATCGCGATCGGCGTCATGTTGCGCGGGCCCGGCGTGGCGCGCTGTCCGCTTGCGGTATAGGTGTTCGGAATGTTGCGGCGCTGCACCTCGGCATTGACGCCGCGCACGATGCCTTCGGAGACGGCGTGCGCCGTTGCAAGCACGGTCAAATTGACCTGCAGCATGGCGCGGAACGTCTCGTGATGACGGCGCAGTGTCGCGAGCAGCTCGGGATCGGTCTGCGACAGCACCTTCTGCATCGATTTCAGATGCTCCACCGCGAGCATGTAGCGCCGCGACAGCTCGGACTTCTGCGGCTCGAGCCGCATGCTCTCGCGGATCTTGCCGGCGCGGACGAACTCGGTCTCCTGCTCGATCACGGCAAGCAGGCCGCTCATCACGTCGGTCAGCTCGTTGGCGAGACGCGCGACGTCCGGCGGCGTCGACGTCGCGGACCGCGCGGCGGAGGCGGATGCTACTGGCCGCGGCTGCTGTGGACGCTGGTTCATCGCGCTGCTCCTTGAAACCCTAGCTCTTGTTCGCCTGCTGCAGGATCAGCGAGCGGAACACTTCGTTGGAAATGCCGACGCCGCCGGCCTTGGCGAAATTCTTCGAGTATTCGTCGGTCAGCATCGACCGCCACGCGCCGGTGCCGACGGTGTCGCCGTACGGGCCATCGCCCTTCAGGCCGGTCGTCATCTGCGAGAACATCGAATTGAGGAACATCGATTCGAAATCGGTCGCGGTCGCCTTCGCCTTGGCGGCCTGCTGCGGCGTCACCTTCTTCAGCGCGTCCTGCAGCACGGGATCGGGGCGGCCGTTGAACATCGGCATCAACGCGTTGTTCGGCATGCTGCCGGTGGTGCTGTTGATCAGGCTCGCCATCACATCACCTCGATGTCGGCTTCGATCGCGCCGGCGGCCTTGATCGCCTGCAGGATGCTGATGAGGTCGCGCGGTCCGATGCCGAGGCCATTGAGGCCGTCGACCAGCTGCTGCAGCGAGACGCCGTCCTTGACCACGGCGAACTTCTTGCCGTCCTCGCTGACGCCGACGCTGGTGCGCGGCGTCACGACTGTCCGGCCGCGCGACAGCGGATTGGGCTGGCTGACCTGCGGACTCTCGGAGATCGAGACGGTGAGATTGCCCTGCGCGACCGCGACGGTGGCGACGCGAACGTCGCGGCCCATCACGATGATGCCGGAGCGCTCGTCGATCACGATCTTCGCCACGAGATCGGGATCGACCTGCAGCTGCTCGATCTCGGTCAGGAAGGCGACGACGTTGCCCTTGAATTCCGTCGGGATCGCAAGCTGCACCGTGGAGGGATCGATCGGCTCGGCGGTCTTGACGCCGAGATAGTCGTTGACCGCAGCGGCGATCCGCTTGGCGGTGGTGAAGTCGGCGTTGCGCAGCGCGAGGCGCACATTGGGCAGGCGGTTGAGCGCGAATTCGATTTCGCGCTCGATGATGGCGCCGTTGGCGATCCGGCCGACGGTCGGCACGCCGCGCACGACGCTGGCGGCGGCACCTTCGGCCGCGAAGCCGGCGACCGCCACCGATCCCTGCGCCACCGCATAGACATTGCCGTCGGCGCCGAGCAGCGGGGTGACGAGCAGGGTGCCGCCCTGCAGGTTCTTGGCATCGCCGAGCGCCGAGACGGTGACGTCCATGCGCGTGCCCTGGGTGCCGAACGCCGGCAGATTGCCGGTCACCATCACGGCGGCGACGTTGCCGGTGCGGATGGTGGCGCCGCGGATGTTGACGCCCATGCGCTCGAGCATCGCCTGCAGCGATTGCTTGGTGAAGGGGATGTTGTTGAGCGTATCGCCGGTGCCGTTGAGGCCGACCACGAGGCCGTAGCCGATCAGCTGGTTCTGACGCACGCCCTCGATATTGGCGAGATCCTTGATCCGCGACGTCGCGGCCGCCGGCATGACGGAGGCCGCCAGCGCCAGCAGCGCGGCGCAGGCCACTCCGAACAGATTTGCGATGCGGATGCCGGGCATCCCGATGCTCCCCTCGAACTGAACTCGCGGATCCCACGACACTCCCATGACGGCGATCCGCCATTAACCATGCGAGCTGCGTGCCACTCCGCTTCGCTTGGGCAATGCGTTGATATATTTATCGAAATTGTCTGGCCGTCATTTTGCTCCGGTTCGCCAGGGAGCGCGAAACTGCCGCGCGGCGGCAGAAATTGCCGGGTCGTTTACGCGCCGTTAACCATAAAACAGCGATGCTCGGCCCATTCAGGCCTGCGGGATCATCACGACGATGCGCATCTACGGACCGAACGGCACCACGCTTGGCACGTCCACCAGCGCCACGCGGCGCACCTCGTCGAGCGGCTTCTCGCTGCCGGATGCGACGACCGCGCAGGAGGAGGTCCGCTCCACCGCGGCGCCGAAGGCCGCCGCCAGCCTCGATGCGCTGCTCGCGCTGCAGGGCGTCGAGGACCCGACCGAGCGCCGCAAGCGCTCGGTGGCCCGCGGCAAGGGCGCGCTCGACGTGCTCGATGCGCTCAAGCTCGGTCTGCTGTCCGGCAATTTCGATTCCTCCACGGTGAACCGGCTGCGTGACGCCGCGGCGAGCCTGAAGGAATCTTCCGGCGATCCCGGTCTCGATGCCGTGCTCGGTGAGATCGAACTGCGCGTCGAGGTCGAGCTCGCCAAGGCCGGGCAATACTAGGCTCCTCCCGATCAACTCACCTGTCCCACGCCGCCAGTGCCTGCAGGTGCCTCAGGCCGCCAGCGCCTTGCGCTGCGCGTCGTAGCGACGCTGCGCGGCCAGCACGTCCTTCAGATTCCGTTCGGCCCAGTCGCGCAGCGGGTCGACGGCTTCGGCGAGCGTCGATCCGAGCGGCGTGATTGAATACTCCACCGTCACCGGCACCGTTGCGATCGCCCGGCGGCGCAGCAGCCCGTCGCGCTCCAGGCTTTTCAGCACCTGCGACAGCATCTTCTGCGAGATGCCTTCGATGGCGCGTCGGAGCTGGTTGAAGCGCATCGGCTCGCTGCGCAGCAGCAGCAGGATCAGCACCGCCCATTTGTCGCCGACCCGGTCGAGGATCTGGCGCGTCGGGCAATTGGCGGCATAGGCGTCCGGCTTGAGGCTCGTGGCTTTCATCGCGGTTACTCCGGCGTGATCAGGTGAGGCGAGAGTGCCTTCTTCACACCTACATCCTTTTCGCTATCTAGTCACCATTGGAAACTATCAATCGGAGACTTGAGATGAAGATCGCCATCGCCGGCGCGTCCGGCCAGGCCGGCTCGCGTATCACCGCGGAACTCGCCCGCCGCGGCCACGCCGTCACCGCCATCGCCCGCAGCCCGGAGAAGATCGCCAGCCTGCCCAATGTCACCGCCCGCAAGGGTGACGCGAACGACCAGGCCGCCCTGGCCGCGCTGTGGGCCGGCCACGATGCCGCGATCAGTTCGATCCATTTCCTGGTCAGCGACCCCGCCAAGCTGATCGGGGCTGCCAAGGCATCCGGGGTCGGCCGCTATCTCGTGGTCGGCGGAGCCGGCAGCCTCGAGGTGGCGACGGGCGTCCGCCTGGTGACCACCCCCAACTTTCCGCCCCAATACAAGGCCGAGGCCTCCAAGGGGGCTGAATTCCTCGACCTGCTGCGCCAGGAGAAGGACCTGAACTGGACCTTTTTGTCGCCCTCGGCGCTGTTCGTGGCCGGCGAGCGGACCGGCAAGTTCCGCCTCGGAACCGACCAGCTTCTGACCGCAGCCGACGGCAAAAGCTCGATCTCGTTCGAGGATTTCGCAGTTGCACTCGCCGACGAAATCGAGCGCCCGGCCCATATCCGCCGGCGTTTCACGGTCGGCTATTGAGGGGCAGGGCCGTCCCCGGGCAGGGCGGATAAGTTTGCCTGTGCAAGGCCTTGGGGGCGGCCCGCCTTTCGCGGTGGCAGATATTGTCTGTCACATGACGTGGCTATATAAGGCGCCGCGCGGAGGAGTTGTGTTCCCTCCGCCTGACAGGGACAGGGCTGCCTTTGGAAAAGCTGAAGAACTACCGGCCGACTGAAAAAGAGCCTTTCATGAATGAGCGGCAGCGCGATTATTTCCGCGCCAAGCTGCTGGCCTGGAAGGATGAAATCCTCCGCGAATCGAAGGTCACGTTGCAGACGTTGCAGGAAGAGAACGTCAATCATCCCGACCTCGCGGACCGAGCGTCCTCGGAAACCGACCGCGCGATCGAACTTCGTGCCCGCGACCGTCAGCGCAAGCTGATCTCCAAGATCGACGCGGCGCTCCAGCGCATCGAAGACAACACCTACGGCTATTGCGAAGAGACCGGTGAACCGATCTCGCTGAAGCGGCTCGAAGCCCGCCCGATCGCAACGCTGTCGGTGGAGGCGCAGGAACGCCACGAGAAGCGCGAGAAGGTCTATCGCGACGAATAGTGGCGACGGATCGCCACGGATTGCTGCCGGCGCGTACCGGTTGTACGTTCGCGCCGCCATGATGACACGCACTCTCAGCATCGCTTCGGTGTTTTTGCTGGGCTGATCCCGCTTCCTCCTGGAAGCGCTGAGCGGCCCCACGAGCTTTCGCTCCTGGGATTCCAGTGAAACCGAATGAGCCGGTCAGGTTCCGCGCATCGCGGAGCATCGATGGCTGGCGACAGTTTGAGAGACAATCATGACCCATCGAAACGACGCGCGTGCGCTTGACGGCGCGCAGATCGAGCAATTCATCCAACAGGGCTTTGTCCGGATCGACAGCGCCTTTCCCCGGGAACTCGCCGACCAGGGACGCGCCATCATGTGGCGTGACCTGCCGTGCAGCGAGCACGACCCTGCGACCTGGACGCGCCCGGTGATCCGGCTGCCCGGCTACGGCGGCGCGCCGTTCCGGCAGGCGATCAACACGCCGCTGCTGCACCGGGCGTTCGATCAGATCGCCGGTCCCGGCCGCTGGCGCCCGCGCGACGACATCGGAACCTTTCCGGTGCGCTTCCCGCATCCGGACGATCCCGGCGATGCCGGCTGGCACATCGACGTCAGCTTCCCCGGCGAGGATTGCGACCCCAACGAGCGCAGCGACTTCTCCGCCTGGCGGCGCCAATGTCGTCTCGCGCGGCCGGGCGCTGTTGCTGCTGTTCCTGTTCTCCGACGTCGGCGAGGACGACGCGCCGACCCGGATCAGGGTCGGCTCGCATTGGCCGATGGCCCGCTACCTCGCGCCGGCGGGCGAGGCCGGGCGCGCACGCATGGTGCTCGACGATGTCGGCGCCGACTGCGAGGTCGCGCTCGCGACCGGGGAGGCCGGCACGGTCTATCTGTGCCATCCGTTGCTGGTGCATGCCGCGCAGAAGCATCGGGGCACGACACCGCGCTTCATGGCCCAGCCGTCGCTCGCTGCCGGCGAACCGTACCGGCTGGAACGTGCGGACGGCGCGTATTCGCCGGTCGAGATCGCGATCCGAAAGGCGCTTGGCATGGAGTGATCGGACGCCGATCTGAAGGCGAGGCGATATTCAGGCCAACCCGGCTCCGAGTATCGCCTCGC
The DNA here is from genome assembly GCF_054056795.1 of Bradyrhizobium sp. USDA 3315. NCBI lineage: Bacteria > Pseudomonadati > Pseudomonadota > Alphaproteobacteria > Hyphomicrobiales > Nitrobacteraceae > Bradyrhizobium > Bradyrhizobium sp. USDA 3315. Next base: position 5,687,913 of record NZ_JBSRYP010000001.1, read on the forward strand.
TTGCCTCCGCCTGACGGCGCGGGCCGAACGTCTTCGACCATGCCAGCAATTCGCGGAAAGCCGGCGTCAGGCTCCAGGCCGAATCCGTCAGCTCGTATTCGACCTGCAGCGGCTTCTCGGCGAGCACCTTGCGCGCCACCAGGCCGTCGCGCTCGAGCTCGCGCAGCTGCGCGGTCAGCATGTGCTGGGTGATCGGCGCGAGCGCGCGGCGCAGCGCGCCGAACCGCACGCCGCCATTCATCAGCGTGAACAGGATCTCGAGCTTCCATTTTCCCCCGAGCGCGTGGATCGCGTGCTTGAATTCGATCAGCACATTGGGGTCGGTGGGACAGCTCTCGCATTCACCGCCGTCACACATATCGCTGGTATTGTTTTCCATACCGGTCTCGAATTTCATCCTACTTGTCCAAGGTCAGATAGTGACCAGATGCGGCCTGTGCAGGGCGGGCAGTGCAATGTTGGGCCCATCCGCCGAACCATGAAGAGGGCAGGGACATGAGCACGGTTTTGGTCACAGGCGGATCGGGATTCATCGGCGTGCATACGATTCTGCAGCTGCTCGCCGACGGGCACGCGGTGCGAACGACGGTGCGCAATCCGGGTCGCAGCAACGACGTGATCGCGATGCTGCGCGAGGGTGGCGCGCTGGCGCCCGACCAGGTCGGCTTCGTCACCGCCGACCTGCTGCGCGACGATGGCTGGCGCGAGGCGGCCACCGGGTGCGACTACGTGCTGCATGTCGCATCACCGCTCGGCGCCTATGTGCCCGAGGACGAGAATGAGCTGATCGTCCCGGCGCGGGAAGGCACGCTGCGGGTGTTGCGCGCCGCGCGTGACGCAGGCGTCAAGCGCGTGGTCGTGACGTCGTCGTTCGCGGCAATCGGCTACGGCCATCCGCCTCAGGCGGCGCCGTTCAACGAGACCGTGTGGTCCAATCTCGATGGCGAGGGCGTGCAGGCCTATCCGAAATCCAAGACGCTGGCCGAGCGCGCCGCCTGGGATTTCGTGGGGCGCGAAGGCAATGGCCTCGAGCTTGCCGTGGTCAACCCCACCGCGGTGTTCGGCCCGGCGCTCGGTGCCGATTTCTCCGAGTCGATCGGCATCATCAAGGCGCTGCTCGACGGCGCGATGCCGGTGGTGCCGCGGATCCATTTCGGGCTCGTCGACGTGCGCGATGTCGCCGACCTGCATCTGCGCGCCATGATGTCGCCCGAGGCCCGCGGTGAGCGCTTCCTGGCGGTCGCCGGCGAGACCATGTCGATCCTCGGGGTCGCCCGGGTGCTGCGCGCAAAGCTCGGCAGCAAGGCGCGGCGCGTGCCGCGGTTCCAGGCGCCGGACTGGATGATGCGGCTCGCCGCACGGCGCAACCCGATGGCCCGTGCCGCGCTGCCGCTGCTCGGCAAGGTGCGCCGCGCGACCAGCGCCAAGGCGCAGCACCTGCTCGGCTGGCGCCCGCGCGGCAATGAGGAGATGATCGTCGCGACCGCCGAGAGCCTGATCCGGCTCGGCCTCGTCAAGGCCTGACGGCGGCTCCCGTGCAGCGTGCTTGCCAGACGCGTCGGCGAGTGCTGAATTGCAGCGAGCAGACGGAGGCGCCACCGCGCCGCCGAGAACACCAGGGAGGCTGCGCAGATGGATCGGGTCCTCGCGGCCGCAAAGGCGATTGCCAGCGCGCGCCGCAGCCGGGCGCCGCTCAAGGCGCTTCCGAAGGACGTGGTGCCGCGCGACGAGGCCGAAGGCTATCAGGTGCAGTACGCGCTGCACGCTCTGATGCAGCCACACGTCGGCAGCCTCGTCGGCTACAAGATCGGCTGCACCAGCGCGGTGATGCAGGAATATATCAACATCCCGCACCCCTGCGTCGGTGGCGTGTTCGAGAAGGTCGTGCATGACAGTGGCGTGCGGCTGCCGGCGGCCGAGTTCGTCCATGTCGGCGTCGAGTGCGAGATCGCGGTGCGGCTCGCCCGCAATCTCGCTCCCAGCGAGGCGCCGTTTACCGCCGAATGGGTCGCGGAAGCGATCGATGCCTACTATCCCGCGATCGAGATCGTCGACGACCGCTACGTCAAATGGGAGACATTGGGCGCGCCGACGCTGATTGCCGACGACTTCTTCGCCGCCGGTTGTGTGCTCGGGGAGGAGGTGCCGCGCATCACCGTGCCCGATCTGCGCGCGGTCGCGGGACGCGCGATCGTCAACGGCAAGGAAGAAGGCCGCGGCACCGGCGCCGACGTGCTCGGGCATCCCCACAACGCGCTCGCCTGGCTCGCCAATCATCTCGCCACTGAGGGCCGTGGCCTGCATGCCGGCCAGATCGTGCTGACCGGCAGCCTGGTCAAGACGGTGTGGCTGAACGCGGGCGACACGGTCGTGATGGAGCTCGACGGTCTCGGCAACGTGGAAGCGGCGTTTACGTGAGGTGACGTTGTGCGAGCCTGCCTCCACATAAGGACGTCGTCCCTGCGAAAGCAGGGCCCCATAACCACAAATGCTGATTGTTGCGCGGCGCGGGAGCGACGAGCGCGGTTCGCGACAGCCGCTGCGGGGTATGGGTCCCTGCTTTCGCAGGGACGACACCGAGTGTGCAGCGCGACCTTGCGACCTTGACCTGACTTTACTGAATTCACCTGACTTTCAAGTCGTCGGCCGCTTGGCGTCTGTGACGAGCTCGACCTTGCCGTCGGTCAGCCGATAGACCGCGCCGACCACCCTGAGCTTGCCCTGATCGACCGCGGCGCTAAGGATCGGCGTCGCCGATTTCAGCTTCGCGACGTTGTCGATGACGTTCTGCCTGATGGCGTTGGCGAGCCGGTCGCCTCCCTTGCCCTCGGTCGCCTTCACCGCCGGTGCGATCGCATTGACCAGCGAGGGCAGATGGCCGGGCAGGGTGGTGTTGTCCTTCAGCGACTTGATGGCGGCGTCGACCGCCCCACAACTGTCGTGGCCGAGCACCATGAATAGCGGCACGTTCAGCACGGCCGATGCATATTCAAGGCTCGCGATGGTCTCGTCGCTGGCGAAATTGCCGGCGATGCGGCAGACGAACAGATCGCCGCGGCCGGTGTCGAAGGCGTATTCCGGTGCGATGCGGGAGTCCGCGCAACTCAGGATGCCGGCGAACGGATTCTGTCCGCCGGCCAGCGCCTCGCGCTCGTGCTTGAAATCATGCCGCCGCGAGACGCCTTCGACATAGCGGAGATTGCCCTTCACCAGCCGCTCCAGCGCCGCGTCCGGCGCCAGCACATTCTGCGGCTTCGGCGGCGATTTGGTTTCCTTGGCGGAAACCGGCGGTGCAAGGGCGAGACTGGCTGCGGTGCAGGCCGCGGCAGCGAGGAAGCGGCGCCGGGAGGTCTGGGTGGGAGCTGTGATTTCGCAAAGCTGGCACATCAAAAATCTCCGTAAAATTATCCGGGAATAGCAATCGCGTCCGTGCAAAGGTTGTAGATCATGCGCAGTGCCACCGCAACGACACGGTTTCATGCTCGGTCCCTGCTCCCATGTGCAATTGCGCACTAGGCAGGGATGACGGTGAGGACGAGTCGCAATTCAAGATGTCAAACAGCGCGGTGTGATGACCCGCTAAAGCGAAAGCGGGTGATCCAGTATTGCAGAGACGGCTGTGCTTGATCCGAGAGGCCGCGGCGTACTGGATCGCCCGGTCCCGTCTTCGCCAAGGCTTCGACGAGGCCACGCATCCTTGGCGCGCCGAAGCTTCAGCGGAGGCGGCGAGCCGGGTGATAACAGAGCGGATTCCACACACACGATCGTCGTCCTGGCGAATGCCCATAGGCGCTAAGATAGTTTGATCATAGTCTGATAGTGGCGCTTATGTCTGGGTGGCTCGCGTAGATGTCGCCGGAGAGCGTGACTGGCTCTGCAGAGTAGAGCGATTGCGGGCTGTGGAATGATCGCTTGCCGTAGCGAAGCTACGAGCTGGCGCAGCAGACGCCACGTCACTGGGTGGGTCAGGCGGCGTCGGCCAAGCGGGGAGAGTCTTCGAGTTCGTCGACGAGCGGCTCGAGCAATAGAATGATCAGCAGATGAGCGAGGATATGGGGTCTGGCGGACCGCTCGTCGGTTCCGGGAGGTCCCTTCAGGCCAATCAGGCTTTTCAGCCGCTTGAAGCCGAGCTCAATGCGCCATCGCAGCCGATAGAGGGCGAGGATATCTGCAGTCGTGAAGTCCTCTGGCCTGAGTGAGGTCACCAGGATCACCCAATCTGCGGCGTCAAGTGTTTGCCTGGAGAGCTGATGACCTCCCTTTTGTGCAGTCCGGCGCGCCTTGCGTCGCGCAGCCGCAGCAGCTTGCGCCGGCTTCTTCGCGGCAACCAGACGCACTGCGAGCGGCGGCGCACCTGACTTGCGCTTTATCCAAATCGGCCGATCGATCAGGCCACGCGCCGAGGCGTTGCGCAGTTCGGCAGTGAGGTCAACAAGATTACCTTCGGCATCGAGCCAGCGCGCGCTCTTCCAGCCGGCCCGGATCACGAAGTCCGCATCGGCATCGACGAGATGCGCCATGCGCTCCGGTTGCAGATAGGCGCGATCGGCAAGACGGATCTCACCGGCAACCGCCGGTATCCGATCCAGCGTCTCGCCCGCTCGCTGATCGGTCAGTTCGAAGTGACCAAAGCGCTCCTGCGGAAGATCGAACGCGCTATGGATACGCCACACTGCGTTCTTGTTCCTGCCGCTCGTCCCAGCCTTGGGGACCGTCGTGGCGTCAACAATACGGATCAGACGACCGCGGCTCGCCTTCGGCGCCGCGGCGGCAAGCGCCTGCTCGACCAAGATTGCCAGCCAATCTCCGCACTGACGTAAGCGATACAACAGAGCCACGTTGGAGATATCGACAAGCCCAACCGACGTGGCCCATGCCGCCGTCAACCGCAGCCCTTTCTCACCAAGGCAATAAGCCAAGATCAGGCGCAGCAAGTCGACCGCATTGCTGATCTCCCGCGGACGGACAAACGCCTTCGTCTTGCGCGCGCTAATGTTCAGAGCCTCGGCTCCGCCAAGTCGGGCGACAACGCGCGCCCAATCTTTGTTCACAAGCGATTCGTGTGCCATTCCATCTTGGAATCACAAGCGAATCCAAGGCGCAAATCCTATTTTAGCGCCTATGGGCGAATGCCAGGACCCACCACCGCACCTGATGATGAACGGGATCGTGGCCCCAGCATCGCGCAACAACTCTCATTTGGGGTAATGGGTCCTGGCTTTCGCCAGGACGACATTGAATGTGTTGCGCGCGTTGTGAGTCAAACTTCCGCGTTCTCGCGACATGATTTGCCCGAGCTTTGCTCTTCGTTCCGCCCGGATTTGCCCGACGGGCCGATCGCCGCCACCGGATAACCTGCGGGTTATGAAAGGCGCGGGCGGTCTTGTTGTGCCATCGAGCCGGAAAGCCTCAGGTGGAGCGGCCGCTGTCGAGCCGCCGAAGTTTGCGGTTGACTTATCCATAGCTGGATGGTTATACGTTAATCCATAACCAATGGGTTATTGATCGCAAATGCCAGACGCTCACGACATCCTGTTTCGAACCCTCGCAGACCCGACCCGCCGGGCCATCTTCGAGCGCCTGTGCCGCGAGGGCGAGCAGACCGTCGGCGCGCTGACGGCCCGCGCCAGGATCTCGCAGCCGGCGGTGTCGAAGCATCTCGGCGTGCTGAAGCAGGCCGGGCTGGTGCGCGACCGCCATGAAGGCAGGCAGACCCATTACAGCGCGCAACTCGGCGCGCTGGCGCCGCTGATCGACTGGACCAGCCAGATGGCGGGCTTCTGGCAGAACCGGTTCGACCACCTCGAAGATCTCCTCAAAAGGATGGACCAATGAACAAGACCACCGCTGAAACGCGTTCCGCGATCGTCGAGCGTGAATTTCCTCATCCGCCGGAAAAGCTCTGGCGCGCGCTGACCCAACCGCATCTGATGGAGGAGTGGCTGATGAAGAACGACTTCAAGCCCGAGGTCGGGCACAGCTTCAACCTGCGCGGCGAGTGGGGCGGCGTGCTGGACTGCAAGGTGCTCGCTGTGGAGCCGCACAGGACGCTGTCCTACACCTGGAATTTCGTGCATGCGGATGCCGCCTACAATCTCGAGAGCGTTGTGGTCTTCACGCTGACGCCGACGGCGACCGGCACCCATCTGCGCGTCGAGCAGTCCGGCTTCCAGCCGCATCAGAAGCAGGCCTATGGCGGCGCTCATGCCGGATGGAAGCAGTTCCTCGAGAATCTCGATCAGCTGATGGCGCGGCAAGGTTGACGGCCTCTCTCTCTCGTCATTGCGAGCCAACGGGTCGGCGCATAGCGCCGCCCGATGACAGGCTCCGCGAAGCAATCCATCGTGCCGCATACACGGATAGATGGATTGCTTCGTCGCTTCAGCGCAAAATTGCTCTGCAATTTTGTCGGGAGCTCCTCGCAATGACGCTGGATCATTCACTCACCAACAGGAGGTCACATTGAACTGGAACAACTGGATCCGGCAATCGCACCGCTGGCTCTCGATCGCCTTCACGGTCGCCGTCATCATCAACATCGTCGCCATGGTCCTGCAGCAGCAGGCGGTCTGGATCGGCTTGCTAGCGCTGTTCCCGCTGATCTTCATGCTGCTCAGCGGCCTTTATCTGTTCGCGTTGCCATATCTGTCGCCGCGGCGTCAGCATGGGGGATCGACGTCCGCGTCCCAAGTGTGATTGTATGACGTGACGACTTGACGTGACGACTTGGGGCGGATGAGGCGCGAGAGACAGCAATGACGGCATCGGAACGTATCGACCAGATGATCGAGGACCTCACCGACTGGCGCGGCAAGACGCTCGCCAGCCTGCGCAAGAGCATCCTCGCCGCCGATCCTGAGATCATCGAGGAGTGGAAGTGGATGGGCAGCCCGGTGTGGTCGCGCGACGGCATCATTGCGGTCGGCAACGCCCACAAGGGCAAGGTCAAGCTGACCTTCATGTATGGCGCGCAGCTGCCCGACCCCGACAAGCTGTTCAACACCGGCTTCGAGGGCAATGCGCGGCGCGCGATCGATCTGTTCGAGGGCGACAAGATCAACGCCCCTGCGCTGAAGACGCTCATTCGTGCTGCGATCGAACTCAACCAGGCCAAATCCAGGAAATCTGCGAAGAAGCCGGCAAAGAAGGCCGCGGGTACCCGCGCGACCGCAAAGAAGAAGGCGTGAGCTGCGCCGCCATGGTGCTCGCGATCCATCCGCGATGATCAAGACCAGGCTCGCCACATTGTCCGATGCGGACGCCATCTCCGCGCTGTTGACGGCCAACAACGGGGAGCACGGTGGCATGCTGCTCGGGCAATGGCCGCGCGACGTGATCGAGACGCGCATTGCAAGCGGGCAATCGATCGTCGTCGCGACCGACGATGAGGGCAGACTGCTCGGCGCGCTCCTGACGTCGGAGAAGGGATATGGCGAGGCGCCGCCGGTGCAGGCCATGCTGAAGGCCTGGCCGGGGCGGGCAGATGCGTATGTTTATGGTCCGGTTTGCGTCTCGCGGGACGCGCGCGGCCTTGGCGTGCTGGATGCGTTGTACGCGAAGCTTCAGGCGACGTTCCCCGGCCGCGAGGCGATCCTGTTCATCAGGGAAGACAACCCGCGTTCGCTCAAGGCGCATCTGCGGCTCGGCATGCGCGAGGTCGCGCGATACGACTTCGGCGGCAAGGTCTTCATTGTCCTGAGCGACAGGCCCGACGCGTGAATGCGGCCGTCGCGCTCCCGCGCAGGCAAGCTAGGCCGAGATGTCGACCGCCTGGCCGGCCTTGCCGGCGTTCTTCTGGAACGCCTGCTCGATCAGCTCCTTGATCTTCTGCTCGACCGCGGCGCGCTGATCCGGCGTCATGTTCTTGAGATCTTCTTCCGACATGCCCATGCTTTTGAGGATGTTCGCGCGCATCCGGTCCATCGGGCTCATCTGCGCATATTTGAGAAACTCCTGCTCGACGGTGTCGCCGAGCGAGCTGCCGCCGGTGGCGTCGGCGGTCAGCGGTTTCTTCAATGTGCCAGTCGTCATGCTGGCGGTGACCCGATCCAAGGGCCGAGATCGACGTCATCTGCGCGCGCAGTCCCCATTGCAATGCTGCAATCGTGGAGCAAATGGCGTGCCATCCGTTGCAGCCGTGATTTCAACGGGATCGCGACGCTGCCACGCGCGCACGACGCGCAGCCGGCAGCTTCTGCCGGGCGAAGTTTGCCGGTTGCGGCCTTCAGGCTATGGTATGCACGATCACTGGACCCGCAACCCGGTTGCGGCCGTTATGCCTTGGTATGCACGATCACCGGACCCGCAACCCGGTTGCGGCCGTTATGCCTTGGTATGCACGATCACTGGACCCGCAACCGCGGTGGCCTGGCCGACCAGCAATGGGCCGAGATTGTCATCGATCCAGGCCAGCGCGCGGCGGTTGGCCTCTTCGGCGCCGGCATGGTTGTTGAAGACGCTGATCGCGGTGACGGTATCGTCGCCGGCATAGACCACGTAATAGGCCATGAAGCCTTCAACGTCGCTGATGATCGGGATTGCGCCTTCCTTGATCCGGCGCGCGAGTTCCTCGGCGCTACCGGTCTTCGCCTTGGCGTGACGGATGGCGGCATACATGCGTTCCTCCTTCCGGCTGCATCGATCGGGCTGCGCTTCGCGCATGCGCGATCGTACGCCGGACCGGGTGGCGACGCCATCGGGATTGCGGACGGATTAGCTGAAACGCCTGCTCACGACCGTCGTGCGCCGGCCCGGGAGCTTCGGCAGCCTCGCCACATCCGCGCGCGTAGTCGTGGTCCTTGGGCCGGGGGCGGGCTCCGGCTCCTGTTGCTGCAGAAACAGCGTGGCTTCGAACAGCACGCCGGGGGCCTGCTTGGCCGTGCCCGAGCACACCGCCCGGTTGCCGTTGAACGAGCCGGTCAGCTGCGCCTCGACCTCGTCACATCCGAACACGGTGGTGAACGGGCCGTCGGCATAGCGATGCGTCGTCAGCGTCGCCGTGAAGCGGTCCTGATCGAGCTGGTAGGTGCCGCCATAAATGAACATGGCGTCACCGCCCGAGATCCTGCCATTTGCAAGCTGGACTATTCCGGTGCCTTCGCCCCGCGGCGTCCGGAACCACGCCGCATATCGTCCGTCTCTTTGCATGACCGTCATACAAACAGAAAACCCTGCGTTGTCGTCTCCCTACGTTGCAAGCGCCGGGACTTCTACTGTGCGCTGCTGCGAGGGTTAACGAACCGACAAGGCGATGGCGCGACTTTCGTGAAGCGGTATCGGACTGCGCGCGGCGACCGCGCCGGCGCACGCCACCGGTCACAAAAAGCCACGGCCCTCGCCAGGGGAGCTAGCGAGGGCCGTGTTGGTACACCGCGCCGCGCCTAGGTTCGCGACGAGATGTGGGAGCTCGTAAAAGTCCTACTCAGGCATGATCCGTTTCCGAAAACCGGTTTCCACTCTTCGGGATCATGCCGTCAGAAGGGCAGCAGCACGTCGAGAACCTGCTGGCCGTAGCGCGGCTGTTGCACGTCGGTGATCTGGCCGCGGCCGCCATAGGCGATGCGGGCCTGCGCGATCTTCGAGGAATCGATGGTGTTGTCGCTCTGGATGTCCTCCGGGCGCACGATGCCGGCCACGATCAGCTCGCGGATTTCGAAGTTGACGCGAATCTCCTGCTTGCCTTCGACCACGAGGTTGCCGTTCGGCAGCACCTGGGTGACGACCGCGGCGACGTTGGTCTGCAACGCTTCCTGGCGGTTCACCGAGCCCTTGCCGTCGCTGGAGGCCGTGGAGTCGGCGGTCAGGATGCGGCCGGGCAGGATCTTGTTCGGCTGCGTGATGGTCTGCGAGCCCAGGAAGTTGGTGACGCCCGAATCCTCGGAGTTGGTACGGCTGCGCTGGGTCTCGTTGGCGATCGCGGCCTTGTCAGTGAAGTTCACCGTGATGGTCAGGATGTCGCCGACGCGCGCGGCGCGCTGGTCCTTGAAGAAGGCGCGGGAGCCGCTGCGCCACAGCGAGTTCGGACTGTAGGAGGCGACCTCGGGCTTCGGCATCGGCATCTGCACCGGCTTGTAGCCGGGCTGGGTGGTCGGATTGTCGATCGACGACAGCTTCGGCTGCTCGCCGATCTGGGAGAGACGGTCGATCGACGAGCAACCGCTGGCGATCGTTCCGAGCGCGAGCAGCGCACCGGTCAGGACGAGGCGGTTGATGCGGTACTGGGACATGAACTTTACTCGGCGTTTGGTGCGACTGAACTCAGCTTGACGGAAGCGGAATTGGATTCGGTGGCGTCGGCGGTCGGCGCCGGGCGCGGGGGCGCGACCGAGATCGAGACCTCGCCGCGGCCGGTGACGACGCCGGAAACGGCGCGCTTGGACTGCAGATTCATCACGCTGACGGTGTCGCCCTCGGCGCCGCCATCCATCGCCTTGCCGCGGATCGTCAGGTAGAGGCCGGCAGTGCGATAGATCAGCGTGACATTCTGGTCGCGGGTGACGAGATCGGGCTTCGCGAGGTCGGCGACGCGCAGCGCCTGGCCGGGGCGGAGCTGGCGGCGGACCTGCATGCCGACGGCGCTGTCGCGCACCGCCGCGTCGTTGCCGATTTCGGCTTTCGGACGGCGTTCGACGATCACGTCGGAGGCCTTCAACACGTCGCCGCGCTCGACATTGCGCGTCAGCACGGCGGCCTCGATAGTTTCGATCGCGGTTCCGGTGAAGCGCAGCTTCGACGGCGCGGCGCCGGCGTCGTTGCCGATCTCGAAGGTCAGGTCGAAACGCGTCGAGCGCGGGTCGTAGCGCACGGCGATCGGCTGCATCGCGCCGGTATTGGTGGCCTCGAGGCGGATGTCGCCGGGATCGCGGTCGAAGGTCAGCGCGATGTTGCCGGCCCTGCCGAGCCCGTGGCGGCCCTCCAGCGCGCGCGACACCTGCTGCTCGATCTCCTTGCTGTCGATGGTGCGTGCCAGCCGGGTGACGGTGATCTCCTTCAGCTCGCGGGTATCGACGCCGATCACCTGGTGCGAGCGCAACACGTTCAGCACCTGCGCGACCGGCAGCGTGCCTGTCGTGCCGAGGTCCGGAGCGCGGTAGACCGCGACGCTGCCGGCGCTGCCGGCGTTGTCGATGAGGTCGCCGACCCGCACGATGTCGTCGGCGACCGTGATGCTGGCGCGCAGCGTCGGCACCGCGATGGTCTCGCGGCGGCTTTGCGCGGCGGACGGTGCCACGGTGACGGCGAGGAGCGCGGCTGCGATCAGGAGTGAGCGGGCGATCATCGACATCATCCTCAGCGGAACAGGTTGGAGGTCGACTGCATCATCTGGTCGGCGGCGGAGACCACCTTCGAGTTCATCTCATAGGCGCGCTGTGCGGCGATCAGGTCGGAGATTTCCGAGACCACCTCGACATTGGCCTGTTCGAGGTTGCTCTGCTGCATGTCGCCATAGCCGTCGGTGTTGGCGGTGCCGTCCTGCGGCTGGCCGGAGGCCGGCGTTTCCTGGAACAGATTGTCGCCGATCGGCATCAGGCCGGCCTTGTTGATGAATCGGGTCAGGCCGATCTGGCCGATGTTGGTCGATGCGGTCTGGCCCGGCAGCGTCACCGAGACCTGGCCTTGCGCATTGATGGTGAGGCCGGATGCGTTCTGCGGGATCGTGATCGTCGGCTGCAGCAAATTGCCCTGCGCGTTGACGATGCGGCCCTGATTGTCCATCTGGAACGAGCCGTCGCGGGTGTAGGTGAAGGTGCCGTCCGGCATCAGGATCTTGAAGAAGCCTTCACCGCGGATCGCGATGTCGAGATCGTTGCCGGTCGGCGACAGCGTGCCCTGGGTCATCATGCGCGGCGTGCCGACGGTCTTGACGCCGCCGCCGAGGTCGATGCCCATCGGTATGATGGTGTTCTGATCGGAGGCCTGCGCGCCGACCCGGCGCACATGATCGTAGATCAGGTCCTGGAACGCGGCGCGCTGCTTCTTGTAGCCGGTGGTGCGCAGGTTCGCGATGTTGTTGGAGATCACCTGAACGCTGAGTTCCTGTGCCGCCATTCCGGTCGCAGCTGTATAAAGTGCGCGCATCGGTCAATCCCCCCGATCAGTTCGGCACGTCGGCGAGTTTCTCGATCGCCGATTTGTGCAGGTCGCTCTGCTGCTGCAGCAGCGAGGCGATTTGGGTGTAGGTCCGCGTGATCTCGATCATGCGGCTCATCTCGACGACGGAATTGACGTTCGACTTCTCGATGAAGCCCTGGCGGATCTGGGCCTTGGTGTCCGGCAGCGCCTGCGTGCCTTCGCCCGGCGCGTAGAGGTTGGAGCCTTCCTTCAGCAGGCGCTGGGCCTGCGCGAACGAGACGAGGCGCAGCTTGCCGCGGATCGAGTCGAGGCGGGAGGTGCCCTCGAGCACGGTGATGTTGCCGTCGGCGGCGATCGAGACGTCGTGGTCGGTCTGCTGGAAGGTGATCGGGCCGGCGGTGCCGAGCACCTGATAGCCCGAGGCGGTGACCAGCTGGCCGCGATTGTTGATCTGCAGGCTGCCTTCGCGGGTATAGCGCTCGCCACCCGGCGTCTGCACCACCAGGAAGGCATTGCCGTCGATCGCGACGTCGAGCGGGTTCTTGGTCTCTTCGGTCGGACCCTGCGAGAAATCGTGGAAGGTCGCGCGGTCCTGCACGAAGGAGACGCGGCGGTCGGAGGAGGCGAAATTGTCCTCATGTGCGTTCGAGGACAGATATTCCTGGAACAGCGACCGGTCGGCCTTGTAGCCGTTGGTGTTCATGTTCGCGATGTTGTTGGAGACGACATCCATCTGCCGTTCCAGCACCATCTGCTTCGATAGGCCGACCAGAAGCGTATTCTGCATCGGTGGTTCTCCCCTGTGAGGTGATCCGAATGCAGGTTCTCCCAAACCTTCACGCCGGACCGTCGGTAACCATTGGGTTCTCCCAAACCCGCGGGTTACGCCGTCCTCTCAGCGAAAGCCGTGCCAACTTAGAATATTCAAATATTTGAATGACTTAGGTGTTTGTCTGGAGGCCCGGTAGGGCGGCAGAAAGGTCTTGTTGACCATGTTTGCCCGGCAGTTTTTTCCTAGTGGAAGGTAAATCCTAAGCTTCCGTTAACCATTATGACCCCAGTGTTGCCGGCATTGGGGCGCGTGTGCGCCGGCGGCATTTGTATCGCGTCTTCAGGCCAAGGCTGGGGCAAATCGCGTTCGCATCCTTCAGAGTGAAGCGGGCGGACGATGGCGGACGAGGAAAAGACGGACAGCGGCGAGGGCGCGGCCGCTCCGAAGAAGGGCAAGCTCAAGCTGATCATTGCCGTCGTCGGCTTCCTGGTCGTGCTCGGCGCGGGCGCCGGCGGCTGGTTCTTCTTCATGCGCGGCCACGGCGAGGAGCAGCACGCCGAAGCGCCGCCGCCGAAGCCGCCGAGCTTCGTCGACGTGCCGGACATGCTGGTCAATCTGGTCGGCGCGCCCGGCGAGCGCGTGCAATATCTCAAGCTGAAGCTCGTGCTCGAGGTCAAGGAAGAGAAACAGGTCGAGGCGATCAAGCCGGCGCTGCCGCGCGTCACCGACCTGTTCCAGACCTACATGCGCGAGCTGCGCCCGAGCGACCTCAACGGCTCGGCCGGCCTGTTCCGCCTCAAGGAAGAGCTGACCAAGCGCGTCAATCTCGCGCTGGCACCCAACCAGGTCAACGCGGTGCTGTTCAAGGAAGTCGTGATCCAGTGACGGGGTGGATGTAAAGCCATGGCCGGCAACGACCAGATGGACCAGGACGCCATTGCGGCGCAGTGGGAAGCCTCGCTCGATTCCGAGGATCCCGCGGCGGCCGCGGCGGAAGCGGCCAAGAACGAGCTCACCGAAAACATGGCGCTGCAATGGGCCGCCATGGTCGAGGACGGCAGCCGCGACTTCGGCAGCAAGAGCACCAATGGCGAGCGCGTGCTGTCGCAGGAGGAGATCGACAATCTCCTCGGCTTTACGGTCGGCGATGTCAGCCTCGACGACCATTCCGGCATTCGCGCCATCATCGATTCCGCGATGGTGTCCTACGAGCGTCTGCCGATGCTCGAAATCGTGTTCGACCGCCTGGTGCGGTTGATGACGACCAGCTTGCGCAATTTCACCTCCGACAACGTCGAGGTCTCGCTCGACCGCATCACCTCGGTGCGCTTCGGCGACTACATGAACTCGATCCCGCTGCCGGCGGTGCTCTCGGTGTTCAAGGCGGAGGAGTGGGAGAACTTCGGGCTCGCTACCGTCGATTCCAGCCTGATCTATTCGATGATCGACGTGCTGCTCGGCGGCCGCCGCGGCCAGACCCAGCTGCGCATCGAGGGCCGGCCCTACACCACGATCGAGACTAACCTCGTCAAGCGCCTGGTCGAGGTGGTGCTGTCGGATGCCGAGCAGGCGTTCCGGCCGCTGTCGCCGGTGACCTTCACGATCGACCGGCTCGAGACCAACCCGCGCTTTGCCGCGATCAGCCGCCCGGCCAATGCCGCGATCCTGGTGCGTCTGCGCATCGACATGGAAGACCGCGGCGGCAATGTCGAATTGCTGCTGCCCTACGCCACCATCGAACCGATCCGCAACGTGCTGTTGCAGATGTTCATGGGCGAAAAATTCGGTCGCGACCCGATCTGGGAAGGCCATTTCGCCACCGAAGTGGCGCAGGCCGAGATCTCGGTCGACGCGGTGCTCTATGAGGCCGATATCCCGCTGAAGGAGCTGATGAAGCTCAAGGTCGGCGACACCCTGCCGCTGGATATCCGCTCCGACGCGCTGGTCTCGGTGCGCTGCGGCAATGTCACCCTGACGGAAGGGCGCATGGGCCGGGTCGGCGACCGTGTCGCGATCCGCGTCACCAAGAATTTGCGTAAACCCCAAACCACCTTCGCGATGTTCGAGAAGGCGGACGAGCGGACCAAGATGATGGAGGCACCATGAGTCATGTGCTTGGACTAGCAATCGAGAGTCTGGTAGCCGTGCTGCTGATGCTGACGATCGGCTATTGCTGGCTGCTCAACAAGCGGCTGCAGCGGCTGAAGGCCGACGAACATTCGCTGAAGGCGACGATCGCCGAACTGATCACCGCGACCGAGATCGCCGAGCGGGCGATCGGCGGGTTGAAGCACGCGGTGCGCGACGTCAACGAGAACCTCGGCAATCAGCTCGATGCGGCGACGCAGATGTCGGCGCTGCTGAAGAACCAGCTGGCGGAGGGTGACCACGTGGTGCGCCGCCTGTCCAAGATCGCGATGGCCGCGCGGCCGTCCGAGCCCGCGCAGGCACCGGCGCAAGCAGCCGCGCCAGTGGCGCCGGCGCCCAGGGGCTCGGCCGCGCACGCGGTTGCCGCGGCGGCTGAAGCCTTCACCGAGCGCAGGAGGGCCGGCGGTCTCGCTGCATGAAGTTGCTTCGTGACATCAGAGTGATGCCCGTGGTGCTGGTCGCGATCTTCGGCCTGATGGTGCTGAAGGTCGCCGGCCTCGTGCTCGATGGCGGTTACGTGTTCGCCGACGATACGCCGCCGGCCGGCCCGGCTGGCCCATCTTGGGCGCAACAGAATTTCAACTTCCCCGGCGCCGGCAAGGCGGTGGTGGACAGCAAGATCAAGGCCGATCCCGGCGACATCACGGGATCGGTCGAGCACAAGGACGCCAAGAAGGACGAGGCGCCGAAGCCGGCCGCACCGGCCGCGGAGCCGTCCAAGCCCGATGGCGTCGTCGTCAACCTGGATGCGCCGCCGCAAGTGTCGGCATCCGAGCGCGCGATCCTGGAGCGGCTGCAGGCGCGCCGCCAGGAGCTCGAGACGCGTGCGCGCGAGGTCGAGATCCGCGAAAGCCTGCTGAAGGCCGCCGAGAAGCGCATCGAGGCCAAGGTCGAGGAGGCCAAGGCCAATGATGCCAAGACGAATGCCGATGCCGCGGCAAAGGCGGAAGCCGATGCCGCGCGCTTCAAGGGCATCGTCACCATGTACGAGAACATGAAGCCGAAGGACGCCGCGAAGGTGTTCGATCGCCTGGAAATGAATGTGCTCTACCAGATCGCCTCGCAGATCCAGCCGCGCAAGATGTCCGACATCCTCGGCCTGATGCAGCCGGAAGCCGCCGAACGGCTCACGGTCGAACTCGC
Source organism: Bradyrhizobium sp. USDA 3315 (assembly GCF_054056795.1). Lineage (NCBI taxonomy): Bacteria > Pseudomonadati > Pseudomonadota > Alphaproteobacteria > Hyphomicrobiales > Nitrobacteraceae > Bradyrhizobium > Bradyrhizobium sp. USDA 3315. Next base: position 5,704,048 of record NZ_JBSRYP010000001.1, read on the forward strand.
CCGCCGTGCCGGCGGCGACAAGTCGGCCTCGACCGACGATCTTCCCAAGATCGAAGGCAAGATGCTCACGCCGAAGACGAATTGATGGGAGCTATCGGAAAGTCCGCCAATTGGCGGTGGCCTGGTCAGCCGTAAGCCAGATCCGACTTGACGCCGGGTTGCCTGCATCGCATCCAGATCATCGCGATGAGGGTCGCGCACATGAACGGACCGACGGGCACGAGCGCGACCGGGTAGGTAAACCCCGCCAGGACAAGCACGCCGAACCCGATCCGTAGTTCGGAGCGATTCGAGAGAAGCGCGCCATGTTCGGCCATGGGCGCGTTCATGAGAAAGATGAGCGCGAGAGCCAGTACCGCCGTATCGTAGATCGCGAAGTAGGGAGAGACGAGCAGGGTCGCGACGAGCAGGCTCGCGGCCTTGACGGCGAAGCTGACGTTGCGGCGCCATATGATCAGCGTCCACGTCGCGGCTGCCGCAGCGACCGCGACGTGCAGTGCCATGGCCGATCCATAGCCAAAACCGGCAAACCGAAGCACGCCGTAGACGCTCTGCAGTTTGTACCAGGCCAGCGTGCCGGTGAGATGGAACTGCGTCGTTGCGAAGACGGTGGCCTCACGGAACCCCTCAAAAGTGTCCCAGCCGAAGGTAAGCCCGGTAAGCAGCAAGAGCACCGGTGTCACCAAACTGGCTGTGATGAAGACGGTCCAGCGTCCAGTAGCTATCAAAACGAGGGGAAGCAGGACGCCATATTGCGGCTTGAAGATCAGCAGCGCGATCAGGAAGCCGCTGACGATCGGACGCCGGTCCAGCGTCAGCAGAATCGCGCCGAGCAGCGATGCCGCCAGCAGGGAGCTTTGTCCGACGATGAAATCGTACAGGACGGCTGGCACGGCGAATGCCAGCAGCAGTACGGCGAAGCGCGGCCGGATGGCGGAAACAACGAGCGCCCAGCACAGCAGCTTTGCGGTGCTCCAGATCCAGAACGCGGTCGGAAACGGCAGCAGTGCCAGCAGTGTCGCCGCAAAGAGAAAAAACGGCGGGTAGAAAAACGGTATCGGCACCTCGTAAACGGGGAACGGAGCGTCGTTCAAGCTGGGATGTATTTGAATGATCGCTTGCCGCAACCGCGGCCAATCGTAGGCGGTGGCGGCATGGCCATCGAGAGCCATTTTCCCCGCGCTCCAAAAGCACGAAAAGTCGAGCCCGGTCGCGCCGGTACCGTCAACGGCTTTCGGTAACACGCAGTACAGGGTAAAGCCCAACACGATGAGGCAGGCAATGGCCAATGCACGGTCGTATCCGCTGCGCTCCGCACGGGCGCGCACCATTCCAAATCCGTTCATGAAACTGCCAGAAACTAAGAATTGCTTGAAATGCAAGCGGTTGTATACCGCAACTGGCGGTGGCGCAAGCGAGTGGCCGATCTCCCTGCGGCGTTGGGTTAATCGCTGGAAGTTCCGCGGATGCCCGGTGGATCGAGGTTAATCCTCTCGTGCAAAGGCCGAAGCCGGCGCCGTCCGGAGGCGCTGCAGCGCCATGTGCCGGCTGGCAGACGCGGATGTTCGCCTCCTCCGATGGTGTGGGCTCGACGAGGTCTCCGCGAAGCCAAACGCCTATCGACGCCGAGAAGTGTACGCCGGTTATGGTAGCCTTAAACGGTAGCGTTAAGTTGCAACCGATTTGTCATTCTGGAATTGAAGTCGCTATGTCTCAAGGTGGTGTTTTGGGAATTGCCAATGCTGAAAGACATGCCATGGCTCACCGCGCCGCGCGCCCGATTATACGTGAGTGGCATCGCAATTGTGCTGGTGCTGACCCTTGCGAGGTCGCTTTTGCTGTTTTACCGCGATGGCGGCTATGGCGCGAATAACTTTCTGCTCGGCTCGGACTTTTTGACCTTCTGGGCCGCGTCGCTCCAGGTGTTGGCCGGGCATCCCGCCGAGGTTTATGTGCCCGAATTGCATCTGCTCGCGGAAGCTCCATACCTGCGAGAGGGCTACGAGGCGTTCTTCTATCCGCCGACGATGCTGCTTTTGTGCGTGCCGCTCGCGCTCGCGCCGTATTTCGCCTCGCTGTTCGTGTTCATTGGTATGACGGCGGCGTCGTTCGCCGCGGTGATCTGGCGTATCTTGCGAACGCCTTGGTGCCTGGTCGCGATCCTTGCCTATGCGCCGGTCTATCTTAATGCCGTGGCGGGGCAGAACGCCTTTCTGACGGCATCGATCCTTGGGTGCGGTCTCAACATCATGGACCGGAGGCCGAAGCTCGCGGGCGCGATCCTCGGGCTGATGGTGATCAAGCCGCATTTGGCGCTGGCCGTGCCGATCGCCCTGATCGTCACAGGTCGCTGGCGCACGCTGATCTGGGCAGGCCTGTCGTCGATTTCGCTCGTCGTGCTGTCCGCGCTGCTGTTCGGCCTCGATACATGGCTCAACTTCCTCGACGTCTCTCACTCGGCCCGTCAGGCTCTGGAGAACGGCGACGTCGAGTTTTCATTGCTGCAGAGCGTGTACGCGACAGCGCGCCTGCTCGGCGCCGGCGTCAACACGGCCTTTATCATTCACGGCCTCGTGGCGCTGGGCATGACGTGTGTGCTGGTCTGGATGTTGCGTCAGAAGATCAGTGCTGCGACTGAACGCTCGATCATCGTGCTCACCTGCCTCCTGATTACGCCGTTCTGCCTGTTCTACGACATGCTCATCATGGCGCTGCCGCTGGCCTGGATGCTCAGCGAATGGTTGAGGGTCGGCTTTCCGGCCTGGTCGAAAATGGTCCTTGGCGTGACGTTTCTCGCGCCGATGGTCTTCTACCTACCTGTCCTCTATCAGCTGTCGGTCGTGAAGCCGCTGCCTTTTGGTTCTCCGGTCATCATCCTGTTCTGCTGGTTGCTGGTCCGGGAGAGCATGCAGACGCGGCAAGCGGCGCATGGCGAGCGAGAGGTCGCGACGGTCTGAGTTCGGAGCACCTCACGCGGACCTCCGTAACATCGCCATTGGCGCGGGAGCAAGGGCGCAGAACAACGCTGGCGGCGCCAAGGCCATTGCAACCGAGCCATCGCGGACATTGCCAAAGTGCTTGATGCGGGTCTAGCATTGGCGTGAGGAAGACCGGCGTGACTTCGCTGTTTTGGAGCCTTCCGCGATTGCGATCGCATGGACCGCCGCTTGAGTTGATTGATTGAATGCTCTTGTGCCGGGCGCGAAGCTGCGCCCGATCAGAAATTGAATTTTTCATCACCAAGAAATTTCGAGGAAACCGATATGCGTAGCCTGTTCATGATGCTTGTCGTCATCGCCACCACCAATCTGGCATGGGCCCAATTCGAACTCGTCAAGCGGGGCGATTACCTTGTCAACGGCATTCTGGCTTGCGGCAATTGCCACACGCCCAAGGGACCGAACGGCGATGTTTTGGAGAAGGCGTTCTCGGGCGGAGGATACTGGGACGAGCCGCCGTTCACAGTGCATGCCGCCAACATCACGCCAGACAAGGAAACAGGCATCGGAAACTGGAGCGATGCCGATATCAAGAAACTGCTGCGGACCGGGCAGACCCCAAAGGGTGTGCATACCGCGATGGTCATGCCGACCAGCTTCTATCACATCCTGACGGAAAATGATCTCGACGCGGTCGTCGCGTATTTGCGTACGGTCACGCCGGTCCACAACAAGGTGCCCGATCCGATCTACAAGGTGCCTCAAGTCGAGAACGTTCCGCCGGGCGGCGAGAACCCATTCGCCGAACCGATGATGAGCGACAAGGTGCAGAAGGGATTCTATCTTGTCACGATCGCGCATTGCATGGCGTGCCATACGCCGATTGGACCGAGGGGACGAGAATACAAGAGCAGTCTTGGCGCGGGTGGCGTCAAATTCTCCGGGCCGTGGGGTATCTCGGTCTCACGCAACATCACGCAGAACAAGACCAATGGGATCGGCACATGGAGCGACGACGAGATCAAGCGTGCGATCACCGACGGTGTCAGCCGCGATGGCAGCCGTCTCGGTCGACCGATGGGATACCACTACTACGCCCGGATCAGTTCCGATGACCTCGATGCCATCGTGGCGTATTTGCGCACGGTACCCGGCAGCGCGGAGTAAGGCTCGTTGCAAGGCCAAATCCTGTCCGGTCACAGCCGCGCAGCGGGCCCCTGGCTGACTCCAATTCTGCGAGGATAGCGCGCACCGCTATCTGCGCAGCTAGGCGGCGCTCGGAACAAGCTTCAGCTTCAAACCGAGCGCTTTTGTCGCCTTGTTCAGGGTTTCAATAGTCGGATTGCCGCCGGGCCGGAATGACTTGTAGATCACTTCGCGGCTCAAGCCAGTTTCGCGCGAAAACTGCGATACGCCGCGAGCTCTGGCGATGTCGCCGATAGCTGTCGCGATGAACGAGGGATCGTCCTCTTCCAGCGCCGCTTCGAGATAGGCGATCTGCTGCTCTAGCGTCTTCAGATGATCCTTGATGTCGAACTTGGTCGTCTTGAGCGGCATCTCAAATCTCCTTCACCATCGTCTGGGCCGCCTTGACGTCCTTGCTTTGGGTTCGCTTGTCGCCACCGCAGAGCAGGAGCACGATGGTTTTGCCTCGACGCGTGAAATATACCCGGTAGCCGGGGCCGTAATCGATCCGCATCTCGCTCACGCCTTCGCCCACCGATTTCACATCGCCTGGATTTCCGAGTTCGAGACGCCGGATGCGTGCGCCGATCCGGGCGACCGCTTTTATGTCGGCTAGCGAGTTGAGCCAGTGCGCAAAAGCGTCGGTCTGAACGACCTGGATCAGGTGTATTATCATACACAACGCGGTCGATTTGTCAACTATAGTACACAGTCATTCCGTGGCAGGGGCCGGTCCGAAACAATCCGTTGACGTTAACAGCTCCTTAACGCCGCCCGATCCAAGATCGGGAAGCGTGGGCGAGGGCGCTTCGCGCTTGGTATGGCTGGGGTCCCGAGAAAACGTTTCGAGATGGCGCGAACGGCTGCCGCTGGAACATGGTCGCTAGGCCGCGCCTGGGCGCGGACCGCGCGTCTGTGCCTGCTTGCCACCGCCCTTGCGCTTACAACCCTTACCTATCCGACTGCGGCGCGGGCCGAAGACGCGGTGCCAGGTGAGGCGACATTCTCTGCCGCGAACGGCTATGCCCGGCTGGTGCTGAAGCTGAAGGAGGATGTCGAGTCGGAGGTCACGACCGCCGGCTCGATCATCGTGATCCGCTTCAAACGTCCGGTCGATATCCCCGTCGAGAAACTGCAGGATGCGGTGCCCGATTATGTCGGCGCCGCGCGCCGCGATCCCGACGGCTCGGCGATCCGTCTGTCGCTGGCGCGCCGCGTCTCCATCAACACCATGACCGCCGGCGAGCGCATCTTCATCGACTTCCTGCCCGACAGCTGGACCGGCCCGCCGCCGTCGCTGCCGCAGGAGGTGATCCGCGAGCTTGCCGAGCGCGCCCGCGCCGCCGAGCGCCTGCTGCGCATGCAGCGTGCCGCCGACGCCGCCAAGAAGAAGCCGCCGGTGCGGGTTCGCGCGCTGGTGCAACCCACCTTCGTCCGTTTCGTGTTCGAGGTGCCCGACGGGGTCAGTGTCTCCTCGGTGCTGAACGAGCAGAAGTTGACACTGTCCTTCAACTCGGTCCTGACCTTCGACCTTGCCGATGCCAAGGTCGCCGCCCCACCGAATGTCGCGTCGATCAGCGCGCGCGCCGACACGGACACGTCGGCAGTCGACGTGTCGCTGATGGGCGATGTCGACGTGCATTCGTTCCGCGACGAGAAGAACTACATCGTCGACGTCGCCTTCCAGCAGAACGAGCAGCAGGCGGCAAAGCCCTCGCTGAGCTCAATGTTGCCGACGCCGCGCGCCAAACCGAAAGGCGCCGCGGCGATCGCGCCGGTGACGTCGGAAAGCATCGCCCAGCAGGCCAAGATCGAGATCAAGCCTGAACAGTCCAAAACCGAACCGCCGAAGTCCGAGCCTGCCAAGTCCGAACCGCTGCGCTCCGAGCCGCTCAAGCCGGAGCAAGCCACGAGCGAGCAACCGGCGGCCGCGCCCGCCAAAACGGAGCAGCCCCGATCGGAACCGTCCGATCCCGAGCTGCCGAAAATCGCGGCGGCACCTGCGGCCAACGCCGAGAACGCTGCTGCGCCGACCCCGCCGCACGACGGTGGTGCCGGCTCTGCGGCGGAACAGAACACGGCGCCCGTGACCGACGCACCACGGCCGGTGCCTGCTGTCGCCGCCGCGCCGGCGATGGAAGCGCCGGAGGCGGCTGCGGCGCCATCGCCGCCCGCTGCGGAGGCCCGTGCCGGCGGCAAGCCCGCGGTCGAGGCCCAGCGCGACAGCGGCGGCCTGCGCGTGACGTTCTCATTCCCCGGCGCGACGCCGGCGGCGCTGTTCCGCCGCGCCGACACGGTTTGGATGGTGTTCGACACGGCTGAGGCAATCGACGTCGATCCGGTCCGCGCCAAGGCCGGCTCGCTGATATCAGATGTCAGCCGGATCGCGCTGGAGAAAGGCCAGGCGGTGCGCTTCCGCCTCAACCGGCCGCAGATGCCGTCGCTCGAAAGCGACGACCGCTCGCGCGGCGTGAGCTGGACGCTGACCTTTGCCGACCGCGTGCAGAAGCCGCCATTGCCGCTCACCGTGGTGCGCAACATCTCGGAGCCCTCGCTCGCCAATGTCAGCGTACCGCTCGCCAATCCCGGCCAGCTGCACAGACTGGTCGATCCCGACGCCGGCGATACGCTCTGGGTGGTGACCGCGCCGCCGCCGACCCGCGGCATCATCAAGCGGCAGGATTTCGTCGAGCTCTCGCTGCTGGAATCGATCCACGGCGTCGTGGTTCATCCGAACGCGGACGACGTCAAGGCCGAGGTCGGCGCCGACAAGGTGATGCTGGGCCGGCCGGGCGGCCTGACGCTGTCATCGGCCGACGTCGCCGCCGAGCGCGCGACCGCGGCGGTGAAGCCGTTGTTCGATCCGGACGAGTGGCGCAAGAACCAGTCAGACACGTTCCTCAAGCAGCTCGACGGCCTGATTGCGGCGACCGCGTCGGCCAATGCCGAGCAGCTGCCGCAGGCGCGGCTCGATCTCGCCGACTTCTACATGGCGCGCGGCATGTACCAGGAAGCCCATGGTGTCGCCAATCTGATCCTGTCCGAGAGCAAGCGCGGCAGCGAGACGGCGTCGGTGGTGATGGTGCACGCGGTCGCCAGCATCCTGATCGGCCACCCGGCGCAGGGCCTCAAGGATCTCGCCAATCCCGTGATCGGCAACGGCTACGATTCCCAATTGTGGAAGGGGCTCGCCTTCGCCCGCGAGGGCAAATGGGCCGAGGCGCGCGAGAAGTTCAAAAACGCCGAATTCGCGGTGGCGACGCTGCCGCCCGATTTGCAGCGCATCGTCACCATGGACTCGATGAAGGCCTCGCTCGAGGTCAAGGACTATGCCGGCGCCGCGCGGCGCAAGAGCGATCTCGACGTAGTCGGCGTTCCCGGCGAACTGAAGCCCGCGGTTGCGGTGCTGCGCGGCCGGCTGGCCGAGGCGCTCGGCCAGGAGAAGGATGCGCTCGACGCCTATCGCTTCGCCGCCAATTCGGCCGATCGCCAGGCTGCCGCCGAAGGCAGGTTGCTGGAGACGCTGCTCAAGCAGAAGCGCGGCGAGATCGGCCGCGACGATGTGCTGAAGGAGCTCGAGCTGCTGTCGATGCTGTGGCGCGGCGACAATATCGAGCTGAAGACGCTGTATGTGCTGTCGAAGATCTACGCCGAGACGGCGCGCTATGCCGACGCCTTCGCGGTGACGCGTGCGGCGACCCGGCTGCAGCCGAATGCGCCGGAATCGCGCCAGGCGCAGGATGGCGCCTCGGCCTTGTTCGTGCAGCTCTACCTCGGCCCCAGGGGCGACGAGATGTCGCCGATCGATGCGCTCGGCACCTTCTACGAATATCGCGAACTGACGCCGATCGGCCGCCGCGGCGACGAGATGATCCGCCGTCTCGCCGACCGCCTGGTCGGCGTCGATCTGCTCGACCAGGCCGCCGACCTCCTGCAATACCAGGTCGACAAGCGGCTTGAAGGCGCGGCCCGCGCCCAGGTCGCGGCGCGCCTTGCGATGGTCTATCTGATGAACCGCAAGCCCGACCGCGCCATTGCCGCGCTGCGCTCGACGCGGATCGCGGATCTCTCCGGCGAGCTGCGCCAGCAGCGGCTGCTGCTCGAGGCGCGCGCGCAGAGCGACGTTGGCCGGCACGATCTCGCGCTCGACATCATCTCGAACATCACCGGCCGCGAGGCAATCCGGCTGCGCTCCGACATCTATTGGGCGTCGCGGCGCTGGCGCGAGGCGTCCGAGCAGATCGAGCTCTATTATGGCGACCGCTGGCGCGACTTCACCCCGCTCAATCCGGGCGAGAAGGCCGATATCATCCGCGCCGTGGTCGGCTACGCGCTTGCCGAGGACGCCATCGGGCTGTCCCGGTTCCGCGAGAAATACGCGCCGCTGATGTCCGGCGATGCCGACAAGCTCGCCTTCGACTCGGCCAGCAAGCCGGTGGCGACGTCCAGCGCCGAATTCGCCCAGATCGCGCGAATGGCCGCCAGCGTCGACACGCTCGACGGCTTCATCCGCGAGATGAAGACCCGCTTCCCCGACGCCACCGCCCGCGCGCCATTGCCCGATCCGGTCGCGACCGGATCGGTGACTGACAAGCCAAAGGTCGCGCCGGTGAGCGCGCTGCCGGCGATCAAGGGCGAGCGCCGCGCCAGCGCGGCGCCGTAGCCGCGCTGGGTCTCACGGCCCGGCAGACACCCACGCGGTCGAAATAATCCCGGTGGCGTCGAGCGCGATCCGCCAATGCGAGGCGCCGTTGGCGTGCCGCACACTGTAGACATCCTCGCCCTGCGCGCCGACGCCGAGGAAGCGGGTGGCTTCGATCGCGCCGAGGTCGGCGAGGAAAGGCTGCAGGTGTGGCAATTGCTCGCGGGTCGCCGCGGCGAGCGCAGGGGTCATGTCCGCATAGTCGGGCTGTCCCGATGCGACCCCCTCGATCAGGCGGCGGACCGCAGCCTCGGTTCCTGGAGCCGGCGACTGTTTCTTCACACGCTCTGCGGTGCGATCCGCAATCTGTTTCGCACTTGCAGCGTCAATGCGCGGCATCGGCTTGTCGCCATTTTGATGCAGGATCAGTGACGTCGCCTGACCGTCAGCCGCGATGACAAAGCTGATCTGCGCGTCGACCTCCCTGGCGAAAAACTCGGTCTGGCTCTCCGCAAAGAACGGTACGGCACGCTGCCCGGTGAGCTGTACAGCCAAGTGGTGATCCTCGCGCATCACACTGAGGACGGCCTGCTCGCTGAGCTGGTAGAAGCCGGCATAGCGGTCGAGCACCGCCACAGCGACTGCGATCTCTTGCCGCATGACGTCCGGCGGCGATTGCTGAGCGGAAGGCAGCACATCGGCGGATCCGCCGGCGGCCCGTATCCGTGCCGCCAGCGTGTTCCAGTCGCGCTGGCCGAATAGTTTGGCGATCAGTTCCAGGCTGTCGCTGTGGGTGAGGGGGATCGATTTGGCGCCGAGCGCTTCGCGCAGCGTCTGAGCCATGGCCTTGGCATCACGAAAGTCGCGCATGGGATCAACCTTTGCATCGACGAACGGAAAGCGTCAGGGGCTTGCGTTGCTGACCCGTTCGTGCGGGCAAAGGAAGCCTGAAGCATGGCTTGATACCTTCACCGTCCCCGGGCGGGGTGCAAGCGGCGGGTGGTATCGACCCTGCCAAATGTTCGCCGGGGACGAGTATTTTGTCAATTGCAACTGGTTGTGATCGCACGCGATGCTCTCGACATCGTGCCGTCAAATCGGCAACCATGGCGTCCGTTGCACAGCGCCGGGAGGACGTCGTTACATGAGCAAGCCGATCAAGACCGAAGCCGAACTGATCGCGATGGCGCGGGCCGAGTTGAAGGCCCATGCCGACTGCCCCGACGGCATCGACATCTCCGTGCTGCGCGACGGCGACAGCTGGGAGTTTCGCGCCAGCGCCGATGACGCCACGGTGGCGAGGCCCGGCTATCCCGAATGCGTCGCGATGCTGGTGCAGATCGGCGACCATCTCAGCAAGCAGTATGACGTGGAGGCCGACTAAGGCCTGCATCGACGAATGCCTGTGGCCGCTTGCCCCGAGAGCGGCGCCAGGCAGCCACGCCTATGTTGACGCCATGGGCCAACCGGCGAGATTCCCGATCTCGATCATTCAACCGAATCCATGGTATCGCTAAGGGCTCGTTGAACCCAAGCATTCCCGACCAATGCTTTCAGTCTTGAGCAGCAGAATAGCAATGGTCCTCCTCGCTTTGGCATGTTCGCTGGCGATCTCGGCCGGTCACGCCTTTGGCGATGACGAACAGGCCTGGGTGGCATTGAAGCGAGGCGGCATGGTTGTCCTGCTGCGCCATACCCACGTCGATATGCGAGAAGGGATCGGGCACCTCGCGCCCGGAAACTGCTCCGAGGAAGTAAACCTTTCCGCCCGCGGCATTGAGCAAGCCAAGCGGATCGGCGAAGCGTTCCGTGCCCACGGGATTGCGGTCGGAGAGGTCCTGACCAGCCCGTATTGCCGTTGCATCGACACTGGGAAGCTTGCATTCGGTCGCGCGACGCCTGTCCAATATCTGATGCCTCCAGGTGTGTTGTCCGAAAGCCAGGCGAATTCGAATCAGGAGCGGGTCTTGCAAGACATCCTTGAGTATCGGTCTTCCGCAAACCTGGTGATGATTACCCACGATCTCAACATCTCAAACATCGTTCTTGAACCATCGATCGCCATGGGAGATTTCTTTGTACTTCGGCCCAATGGGACGAATTTCGATGTCATCGGCAAGATACAGTTCGGCGACAAGTGAGAGATCGACGTCAATGTCGTCCAAGGTGTCTCCAGCGAAGGAGCCGTCATGGACCGCATCGACGCCATGAAAGTTTTCGTTGCGGCGGTCGACGAGGGCAGCCTCGCCGGTGCCGGCCGGAAACTGCGGCGCTCGCCGGCGGCGGTCAGCCGGGCGATCGCTTTCCTTGAGCACTATGTCGGCGCCGAGCTGCTACATCGCACGACGCGCTCGCTGAAGCTGAGCGATGCCGGCCAGCGCTATGCAGCCGCATGCCGTCGTATCCTCAGCGAGCTCGAGGAAGCCGACATCTCGGCGGGTGGCGAGCGGTCGGTGCCGCGCGGCACGCTGACCGTCACCGCGCCCGTCGTGGTCGGCGAGGATTTGCTGCGGCCGGTGCTCGATGCCTTCATGACGGACTATCCGGCGGTGTCGGTGCGGCTCGTGATGCTCGATCGCACCGTCAATCTGATCGACGAGGGGATCGACGTCGCGCTGCGCATCGCCCATCTCGCCGATTCCAGTTTCATCGCGATCAAGCTCGGCGAGGTGCGCCGCGTGGTGGCGGCATCGCCCGGCTATCTCGCGCAGCATCCGCTGATCAGCGAGCCGGGTGATCTGACGAAGCACCAGATCATCGCCATGACGCATTTCGGGCTCGACTCCTGGAGCTTCCCGCCGGCCGCGAAGTCGAAGATCGCGCGCGCGGTCCAGTTCACGCCGCGGCTGGTCGTCAACACGGTGCGCGCGGCGGTGGCCTCCGCCAGCGAAGGACACGGCGTCACCCGGCTGTTCTCGTATCACATCGCCGACGAAATCCGTGACGGGCGGTTGCAGATCCTGCTCCCCGGCGACGAGCATCCGCCGCTGCCGGTGCATCTTTTGGCGCCGCAGGGCCGCTTCGACGTGCCCAAGGTGCGCGCCTTCGTCGATTTCGCGACGCCGCGGCTGAAACGCTATTTCGAGCGGCTGTCGCGCGAGGCCAGCAAGGCTGGCGCCATTCGTTCGCGCCGCGGAAGAGTGTCTGCCGAATAGCGGACATTCGCGCGGAAAGCGGATGTATCTAGCTTCTTCTCCATCGAAGCGGCGCTGGGTCGCTTCAGCAACAGATGGAGAGAGATCATGGGTGCAGAGCAGAAGGTTGCCATCATCACCGGTGCGTCGCAGGGCCTCGGCGAGGCCATCGTCAAGGGCTATCGCGACCGCAATTGGCGCGTCGTCGCCAATTCCCGCAGCATCAAGCCGTCGACCGACAGCGACGTTCTGACCGTCGCCGGCGACATCGGCGATCCCGAAGTTGCCGACCGCATCGTCAAGCAGGCGCTCGGGCGCTTCGGCCGCATCGACACGCTGGTCAACAATGCCGGCATCTTCCTGGCCAAGCCGTTCACCGACTACACCGACCAGGACTACGCGCAGGTGCTGGCGACCAATCTCAACGGCTTCTTCTACATCACCCGGCGCGCCGCCGGGGAGATGGAGAAGCAGGGCTCCGGACACATCGTGCAGATCACGACCAGCCTCGTCGATCACGCCAACAGCAACGTTCCCTCGGTGCTGGCCTCGCTGACCAAGGGCGGCCTGAACGCCGCCACCAAGTCGCTCGCCATCGAATATGCCGCCAAGGGCATCCGCGTGAACGCGGTCTCGCCCGGTGTGATCAGGACACCGATGCACGCGCCGGCAACGCACGACTTCCTCGCCAAGCAGCATCCGGTCGGACGCATGGGTGAAGCCAAGGACATCGTCGACGCCGTGCTGTTCCTGGAAGGCGCGGGCTTCGTCACCGGCGAGATCCTGCATGTCGACGGTGGCCAGAGCGCCGGTCATTAACGAGCACGATCCGGAGAGCGCCATGCCTATCGTCACCATCCAGGTCACGCGTGAGGGGACGGCGCCGGGGGCGTCGTCCACCACGCCGGAGCAGAAGGCTGCATTGATCAAGGGCGCCAGCGAGTTGCTGCGTGACGTGCTTGGCAAGCCGATGGAGTCGACCTTCGTCATCATCGAAGAAGTCGATACCGATAATTGGGGCTGGGGCGGGCTGCCCGCGCTGGACTATCGCAAGAAGCTCGCTGCAGCTGCGGCGTCCAAATCTTCCCGCTGAAGGCTTCCCCCAAACCGAATGTGCACCTCTCCCGATCGGGAGAGGTGAGCCGTGATCGCTGCGAGCGATTGCTGCGATCGCAACTAATCATTTTTCACGAACGGCCGGAGGGCCTACTGCGATGTCCATGTCAGCCAACGTCAATCATCAGCCGCGCCATCATCACGCCGCGCCGTATCGCGATGCAGGCGGGCCGTTTTGGCTGTCCGCGGCCGCGGGGCTGTGCGCCTCGCTGGTCGGGCTCGGACTGGCGCGCTTCGCCTACACGCCGCTGATCCCGGCTTTGATCGCCGCAAAGTGGTTCACGCCGGCGGAAGCGGTCTATCTCGGTGCGGCCAACCTTGCCGGCTATCTCGCCGGCGCGCTGATCGCCGGCGATCTCGGAGCGCGCATCGGCTCGGTGTGGGCGCTGCGCGGCATGATGGTGCTCGCCGCGATCACCTGCTTTGCCTGCGCGGTGCCGATCTCCTTCGTGTGGTTCTTCGGCTTCCGCTTTCTCGCCGGCGTCAGTGGCGGCGTGATCATGGTGCTGGCGGCAACCGCGATCCTGCCGCATACCGCGCCGAGCAAGCGCGGCCTGATCGGCGGCGTGATCTTCGCCGGCGTTGGCCTCGGCGTCGCCGCATCCGGCACACTGGTGCCGCTGTTGCTGCAGCAGGGCGTCAAGCAGGCCTGGTACGGCCTTGGCGTGCTGTCGGCGGTGCTGACACTGATCAGCTGGAGGGCGTGGCCCGCCGAAGCTCCTGCCGCGCGTGGCGTGGTCGAGCAGCCCGTCGCGTCGCATGGCCTGCGCTCGCCGCTGGTGATCGCGCTGTGCCTGGAATATGGCCTCAACGCGCTGGCGCTGGTGCCGCACATGGTGTTCCTGGTCGACTTCGTCGCGCGCGGCCTCGGGCAGGGCATCGCGGCGGGATCGCATTACTGGGTGCTGTACGGTATCGGCGCCGTGATCGGACCGTTGCTCACGGGACACCTCGCCGATCGCGCCGGCTTTGCCGCGGCGCTGCGCGCGGCGTTCCTGATCGAGGCCGTTGCGGTTGCGCTGCCCGCCGTGACGAATTCGCCTGCTGCGCTGATCGCGTCGAGCCTGATCGTCGGCGGCTTCACGCCCGGCATCGTGCCGCTGGTGATCGGCCGCATCCACGAGCTGATCCCGCATTCCGCGGCGAGCCAGCGTTCAGCCTGGGCGCAGGCCACCACGACCTTCGCGCTGTTCCAGGCGGCGGGCGCTTACGGCCTGTCCTGGCTGTTCGCACGCAGCGGCGGCGACTATGCGCTGCTGTTCGCGATCGGCGCGGCCGGAGTGGTCGTCGCGCTGGCGATCGAACTGTTCGGCGTCGTCGGACTGCGGCACAAGTCCGGCTAACCGCGCAGCGCTTTGGTCAAGACCGCGACGAGGCGATCGACATCGGCCTCGTCGTTGAAAACGTGCGGCGAGATCCGCATCCGGCCGAGCCGCAGCGCGACATGGATGTTCTCGGCGGCGAGCCGCGCGATCAGCTCCTTCGGGATGCCGCCGGCCATGCCGAGGCTCAGGATGTGCGGCGCACGTAGGTCGCGCGCCAGCATATCGAGCTTGAGATCACGCACGCCGCCCGCGATCCGCTCGTTCAGCATCGCGAGCCGCGCGCTGACGGCCGCGGCGCCCCATTCCGCCATCATCTCGATGCCGATCGAGGCCATCTCCAGGGTGATGAAATGATCGCGCTCGCCCATGTCGTAACGCGTGGCGTTGTCGACATAGGCGAGATCGCCGAAATAGACCGGATTCTCGGAGTTCACGTTGCGGCGGCCGCTGGAGGTCTGCTCCAGCGGCACGCCGTTCTGGTGGCGTTTTGCAATGTAGAGGAAGGCGCGCCCGTAGGGGCCGATCAGCCATTTGTAGGTCGGAAACATCACGGCGTCGGGGTCGAGCCTCGTCACGTCCATCGCCACGACACCCGCGCTCTGCGTCGCGTCGATCACGAACATTGCGCCGTGCTGCCGAAGCGCGGCCTGCACCTTGTCGACGTCGATCATGCCGCCGTCCGACCAGTGCACCGAGGAGATCGAGGCGAGGCCGACCGGCGGCGCGCCCGGCCGCTCGATCGTTGCAAGCACTGCCGATGTCCAGTCGCCGTCGGCGGGCTGGCGCACGGTGTCGACGACGAACCCTTGCGCCTCGGCGCGGGCGTGCCATTCGAGGACCGGCGAGGAATGGTCGTTCTCCAGCACGATGACGCGGGTGCCGCGCGGAATGCTCAGCGCCTTCGCCACCGTCGCGACGCCGTAGCTGATCGCGGGGATCAGCGCGACATCGTCGGGCGCGGCCTTGATCAGGCGGGCCGCCGCGCTACGGGCGCGCTCATGCTGCCGGCCGGCGAAGCCGGGATCGATGGTCCATGGCTGGCCTTTGCGTCCCACCGCCGCGCGGCCGGCATCGAGCGTCTTCAGCGGCAGCGGGCTGTAGGACGCCGAATTCAGGTAGCAGACCTCGCGTGGAATCTCGAACAGATGGCGCTGGGAGGGAAGCATGTCGTCTCGTTTGCTGGAATTTGCGGATCATGACGTGACGCCGAAGAGCGCGCGCTCATCCGTCATACTGGTCCGGCCCCATCGCCCAAGGCGCCTGGTCATAGCCGTTGGCGAAGGTGCGGTTGGTCTGCGCCGGATTGCGATTGACCAGCGGCCGCAGATACATCGGGTGGGTAGCGCTGCGCACCTCGTGCTCGACGGTGAACAGATGTCGGCCGTCGGCTGGATCGACGATATCGCAGAAGCGGTACTGGTATTGATTGTCTTCGCGGGAGACCAGATTGCGTTCGCGCAGTCGCTGGTAGGGGCCCGAGAAGTCCGTGATGTAGATCTGGATGTGATGGCCGTCGAATTCGCCCTGCGCCGCGTCGCTCTCGCGGAATTGCAGATACTGATCCTTGCCGACTTTTGCGCGCGCGACGACGTCGTCGCCGTTCACAACGCTGGCGGGGATGCCCATGATCTCAGGATAGAACCGGCTGATCGCCTCAGCCGTGCCGCGCGGCACCTCGAACTCGACATAGGGCATGCCGAGCGCGATGCGCCCGAACCGTTCGGCGTCCGGTTCAAAGCAGCGCAGGCGGTTGCCCCAGGGGCAGGTGGCCTCGACGTGATCGTTGCGCTCGCGATAGCTGAACGCGGTGCCCTCGAGCTTGGGCGCGACCGCGGCGAGCCGCTGCAGCAGGGCCTGCCGCCCGGCGATCACGATGCCGGTGTGGCCGCGCAGCACCTGCTGGCGGCCGCTCGGCAGGTGAAACTGGCTGCGGCCGACATTCACCCACATGTTGCTGTCGGAGACCATCAGATAGGGATCGCGCGTCAGCCCGATGCCGGCGACGTAGAACAGCGTGGCGAGGCGCTGGTCCGGCACCTGCACGTTGACATGTTCGAGATGGATGGCGTTGCCGAGATCTTCTGCGGCGCGGTCGAATGGTTGCTGCACGGCGCGGCTCCCTGGATGCGGTGCCGCGCATGATAGTGCAACGGTGTGGCCGATCCAGCTGACGGGCCATGAATGTTTCGCAGGGCGCTACCCGCCGTAACTCTGCACCAGGCTGCCGGCGACCAGGGCCCAGCCGTCGACCAGCACGAAGAAGATCAGCTTGAAGGGCAGCGAGACCACCACCGGCGGCAGCATCATCATGCCCATCGACATCAGGACCGAGGCGACCACGAGGTCGATGATCAAAAACGGCAGGAACAAGAGGAAGCCGATCTCGAAGGCGCGTTTCAGCTCGGAGATCATGAAGGCCGGCACCAGGATGCGCAGCGACATCTCCTCCGGCGTCGCCGGCGGCGGCTCGCCCGAGAGGTCCATGAACAGCTTCAAATCCTTCTCGCGGACGTTCTTCTGCATGAAGCCGCGCAAGGGGACCGAGGCGCGCTGCAACGCGTCCTCAACGCCGATCTGGTTGGCGACCAGCGGCTTGATGCCGTCGTCATAGGATTTCTGCAGCACCGGCCCCATCACGAAGGCGGTGAGGAACATCGCAAGCGCGATCATCACCGAGTTCGGCGGCGCGGTGGCGGTGCCGAGCGCGGTGCGCAGCAGCGAGAGCACGACCACGATGCGCGTGAACGACGTCATCATGATCAGGATCGACGGCGCGATCGACAGCACCGTCAGCAGCGCAATCAGCTGGATCGCGCGCTCGGTCACGCCGCCATTGCCGCCGCCGAGATTGATGCTGATATCCTGCGCCACCGCCGGATCAGCGAGGGATCCGGCGGCGATCAGGACAGCGATGAAAAAAACTCTACGCGGGACTGCCCCTGGGCTCACGAAGGATTCTTCGGTCGGCCGAGCAGCGAGGCCATCTCGTCCTCGAGATTTTCGAACCCGCTCTTCTGTCCGCCGGCGGGCGGGGCGGGCGGCTCGCTGCGCTGCGGGCGCGCCGGCGGCGCCTCGGGCGCAACCGGCGGCGCGACGGTCTCGCCGGCGCCGGTCGGGCGGCGCAGCGCCGCTTCGAGCCGTTGCGCCATCTCGGCGAGATTGGCGTCGGCGTTCGATGGAGGCGGCGGAGCCGGAGGCGCCTGCGTTGCAGCCGGCGGCGGTGCCTGGGAAGGCGGTGGCGGCGGCGTCACGGCGCGCTCGGTTGTGCGCAGCGGTGGCGGCGCCTTCGGCGGCTCGGCGGCGCCGCGCGGCGGACGCGGGACGACCGGCTCGGAGCGCGGCGGCAGGCGTGGCGGCATCGGATCGGGCCGCGGCTCGCCGCGTTCGGGCGTGAAGCCCGCGAGCGGATCGCTGCGACGCTCGGCGATCGGCGGCGGGGGCCGGCGCAGCTCGTCGGCGAAGGAGGGCCGCGTCTGACGCGGCGGCAGCTCCGGCTCGGGAAGGTCGAAATTGTCGGAGCGGGCGGCTTCGCTCTCGTTCCAGGCTGCATCCGGAAGCGGCGCCACGCGCGGCGGCGCGGCATCGGCTGCGACCGCGGGGCGGGTCGACATTTGATCGCGCGCGGGCATCGCGCGGACGATATTCGGCTCGACGACGATATCGGTGGGGCCGCCGATCATCAGGAGATGCTCGATGTTGTCGCGGCGGACCAGCACCAGGCGGCGCCGCCCGTCAACGGCGGCAGCGTCGATCACCGCCAGGCGCGGCATGCGCCCGCGGTTGGCGTTGGCCCCGAGGCGGTTTCCGGCGAAGCGGCGGACGAGCCATGCGGTCACGCCGATCAGCGCCAGCACGACAACGAATGCCAAGACGAATGTAATGACCTGCATATTGGAGTCCCCGGCCATCTTGGCCTTCCTCAGCTTTCGCCATCAACGGGCGCGGATTGATAGGTGCGGTTTGCGCAGCGAATCGCGCCCGAGATTCGCCTTATTTCTTAATTCCCAGCGGCTTGCAGCCCACTGTTCTATTAATAAACCAAGAATCGCTTGTCCCAAAACGACTTCTCAGCGCCCCACGCTGTCTTGGTTTGTGCTGGTTAACGCAGCATTCGTGGCGAAAATGCGCTCGCAGGCCGCAGTTGCGGCGTTCTCCACGGATCCGTCCGGCATTTTAACCACCCGTTAACCATACACCGGGCAAATTCTGCCTACCTCGGAAGAGCCCTGAGGTTAACGGAGCCGCGGCGATGGCCATGAACGATCTCCCGATCCTGTCGGCGTTGCGCACCAAGATGCAGTGGCACCAGGAGCGCCAGCGGGTGCTCGCCGAGAACATTTCCAATTCCGACACGCCGAACTTCCGGCCGCGGGACCTGGTCGAGCCGAAGTTCGACCGGGCCGGCGCCACGGTTGGCGGCGGCGTGGGGACGCTGCCGATGATGCAGACCAGCGCTACCCACATGGCGGCGTCCGGCGCGCCCGACAGCTTCGACAACGATCGCGGCAAGAGCGGGTTCCAGACCCGTCCGGCCGGCAACGCGGTCAATCTCGAGGAGCAGATGCTGAAAGTGTCGGCCAACCAGATGGACTATGCGGCCGTCACCTCGCTCTACAGCCGCAGCCTGCATCTGCTGAAGACTGCGATCGGCAAGGGCTAGAGCAAGGGTTAGCCCGCCTGACGGCGGCAGGAGGATCCCATGGCAGATGGAACAAGCGATTTCGCCCGCTCGATGAGCATCGCGACCTCAGGCCTGCGGGCGCAGGCGGGGCGCATGCGGGTGATCTCGGAAAATATCGCCAATGCCGATTCGACGGCGCAGACCGCGGGCGGCGACCCTTACCGCCGCAAGGTGCCGACCTTCTCCTCCACGCTCGATCGCACGCTCGACGCCCAGGTCGTGGCGCTGGGCCGGATCCGCCCCGACCAGTCTTCGTTCCGGGTCAAGCACGAGCCGGGCAATCCGGCGGCGGACGCCTCGGGCAACGTCAAATATCCGAACGTCAATGCGATGGTCGAAATGACCGACATGCGCGACGCCCAGCGCTCCTACGAGGCCAACCTCAACATCATCAGCGCGACGCGGCGGATGATCCAGCGCACGCTCGACATCCTCAAGTCCTGACGCAACAAGAACAGGGAACGTAAATCATGGCTTCACCGACAGTCGCCGCCAACGCCTACGCCAACCTCGCCAAGATGATGGAGCGCGGCGGCGCCGAGAAGGCCGGGCAGGCCGTCGCCGGCCCATCCTTCAGCGCGCTGCTGAAGGACTCCGTCGGCAGCGTCCTGGAGGCGGGCAAGAAGTCCGACGCGCAGACCATGGCGATGACCTCGGGCAAGGCGAACGTGATGGATGTGGTGACGGCGGTCGCCGACACCGACGTTGCGGTGTCGACGCTGGTCTCGGTGCGCGAC
This sequence comes from Bradyrhizobium sp. USDA 3315, assembly GCF_054056795.1. Taxonomy (NCBI): domain Bacteria; kingdom Pseudomonadati; phylum Pseudomonadota; class Alphaproteobacteria; order Hyphomicrobiales; family Nitrobacteraceae; genus Bradyrhizobium; species Bradyrhizobium sp. USDA 3315. Next base: position 5,723,807 of record NZ_JBSRYP010000001.1, read on the forward strand.
CGCGTGATCCAGGCCTATGAAGACATCATGAAGATGCCGATCTGACGTCGCTTGCGACGTCATCCCGGGGCGATGCGCAGCATCGAGCCTCAGATGTGCAATTGCACATCAAAGATCTCGAGGTTCCGGGTTCGATGCTTTGCATCGACCCCGGAACGACGGTGCAAACAACTAAGAGCGAGAACTCAACAATGACCGGCCCCGAAACCCTCGACGTGGCGCGCGATGCGATCTGGACCATCGTGGTGGTGTCGTCGCCCCTGATGGTGGTCGGCCTCGTGGTCGGCGTCGTGGTGTCGCTGTTCCAGGCGCTGACGCAGATCCAGGAGCAGACCCTGATTTTCGTGCCGAAGATCCTCGCGATCTTCGTCACGTTGCTGCTGGCGCTGCCGTTCATGGCGGACTCGCTCAGTAGCCACATGATGCGGATTTCATCGCGAATCATCGGCGGTTGATGCACTAATGCCGCGGTCATGCGCATCGATGTCTCCCTGCTGCCGGCGCTGGCCGCGATCTTCGTGCTGGTCTTCGCGCGCGTGGGCGCGATGGTGATGCTGCTGCCCGGTTTCGGCGAGAGCAACATCCCGGCGCGGGTCAAGCTGTCGATCGCGCTGTTGCTGACGCTGATCATCCTTCCCCTGCATCGCAACGCCTATCATGTCGACCTGACGTCGATCTCCTCGCTCGGCGTCCTGATGGTGCATGAGCTCATCATCGGCATCGTGCTCGGCGCGACCGCGCGGGTGACGCTGTCGGCGCTCAACGTCGCGGGCTCCGTGATCGCGCAGCAGCTCGGCCTCGGCTTCGTCACCGCGGTCGATCCGACCCAGGGGCAGCAGGGCCAGATTATCGGCAACTTCCTCACCATCCTCGGCCTCACGCTGCTGTTTGCGACCGACAGCCACTATCTCGTCATTGCGGCGCTGAGCGAGAGCTACCGCATTTTCTCGCCGGGCGAGATCATGCCGACCGGCGATGTCGCAGCGCTTGCGACCTCGGCCTTCTCCGCCGCCTTCAAGATCGGCCTGCAGCTGTCCGCGCCGTTCCTGGTGTTCGGCCTGGTCTTCAACATCGGGCTTGGCGTGCTGGCGCGGCTGATGCCGCAGATGCAGGTCTATTTCGTCGGCGTGCCGCTCTCGATCATGGTCGGGTTCCTGATCTTCGGCGTCGTGCTCGCCGCGATGATGAACACCTATCTCGACTATTTCCTCGGCGTCATGCGCCAGCTCGCTCCGATGAATTAGGGGGAGAAGCAGTGGCGGACGATACCGAAGACAAAACAGAAGACCCTACGCAAAAACGTCTCGATGAAGCCCTCGAGAAAGGTGACGTTGCCAAGAGCCAGGAGGTCAATACCTGGTTCGTGATCGCCGGCGGCACCTTGGTGCTGTCGACCTTCTCGGGCTCGATCGGCAGCGGCATCTTGATGCCGCTGCGCAACCTGATCGCCAATTCATGGATGATCCGCATCGACGGCGCCGGCCTGCTGGCGCTGACACAGTCGCTCGGCTACGCGGTGGTCGCCGCGATCGGCGTGCCGTTCCTGTTGCTGGCGCTGGCCGCGATCGCGGGCAACATGGTGCAGCATCAGCTGGTGTGGTCGGGTGAGCAGCTGAAGCCGAAATTCTCCAAGATCTCGCCGGCGGCCGGCTTCAAGCGGCTGTTCGGCAAGCAGGCGGTGGCGAATTTCCTGAAGGGCCTGTTCAAGCTGATTGCGCTCGGCGCCGTGATGGTCGCGGTGCTGTGGCCCGACCGGATGCGGATGGAATCCTTCCTGCGGGTCGATCCGGCCGAGCTGCTGCCCGCCATCACCGGCATGACGGTGCACCTGTTGGCGGCGGTGGTCGCCATCCTCGCTGCGGTCGCGATCGCCGATTACTTCTTCCAGTACCGGACCTGGTACGAGCGTCACAAGATGTCGCTGCAGGAGATGAAGGAGGAGTTCAAGCAGTCGGAAGGCGACCCGCACGTCAAGGGCAGGATCAAGCAATTGCGGGTCCAGCGCGCCAAGAAGCGCATGATGGCCCAGGTTCCGAAGGCCTCGGTGATCATCACTAACCCGACCCACTATTCGGTGGCGCTGGCCTACGACCGCAGCATGTCGGCGCCGATCTGCGTCGCCAAGGGCGTCGACAATCTTGCCTTCAAGATCCGGGAGATCGCCAAGGAGCACGACATTCCGATCGTGGAGAACGTGGCGCTGGCCCGGGCGCTCTATGCGACGGTCGAGCTCGACCGGGAGATCCCGGTCGAGCACTATCACGCGGTTGCCGAAATCATCGGCTACGTGATGCGGCTGAGGCGCGGCCTGTCCGGCCTGCGGCAGTAAGGGGCGGAAAACCCGCTTGAAATGCGCGTAACTTGCGAAATTGCCGCCTGTTGGACTTGCGTTTTCGGGTCCGATTCAGGCACTCAGGGGCGAGGTGGCCGGCCGGTCGCCTTCGTGATGCAGACGAGCCATGTCTCTCCAGATGACCGCCGATAGCAACGATCCTTCCGTGACCGAGCCGTTCGTGGCCCACGGGCCAGCGCGGCGGAACGGCAGCATCCTGCTGGTGGTCCTGATCGCCGCCGGCATCGTCGCGGTGGCGGTCTGGCTGATGACCATCGGCCGCACCGAGGCGCAGCCCTATATCCTCGGCGTGCTGGCGCTGCTCGCCACAGTCGGGCTGTTCAACCTGTTCGCCCTTGCCGCCGGCATCATCCGCTTCTCCGACCGTGCCACCGATGATCCGGTGATGGCGCGGATCGCCGACCAGGCCCAGGAAGGGCTCGTCGTCACCGACTCCCGCGGCCACGTGGTCTATTCCAACGCCGCCTATCTCACGCTGACCGGCGCGGCCGGGCCGCAGGACGTCCGTCCGGTCGAGCGCGTCTTCATCGGCAACCCCGACGTCTCCGAGGCCGTGTTCCGCCTTTTGAAGGCTGCCCGCGAGGGCAAGCGGCAGCAGGAGGAGGTCCGCGTCGCCGGCCAGGAGGCCGGCCAGGGCCGCTGGCTGCGCCTGCGGGTACGCCCACTCGGCGAGGGTAAGCGCGATGCGAAATATGCGGTTTGGTCGATCGCCGACGTCACCCGCGACCGCGAGCGCCAGGAAGACGTGTTCCAGGAGCTGCGGCACGCGATCGAATATCTCGATCACGCGCCATGCGGCTTCTTCTCGGTCAATCCGGCCGGCGAGATCGCCTATGTCAACGCCACGCTGGCCAACTGGCTGGACTACGATCTGGCCGAGATCGGCTCGGGCGGCCTGAAACTGACCGACATCGTCTCGGGCGACGGCGCGGCGCTGTTGACCTCGATTGCGGCGGTGCCGGGCGAGGTCAAGACCGAGGTGTTCGACATCGACCTGCGGATGCGCGGCGGCAAGACCGTGCCGGTGCGGCTCTATCACAAGCTCGCTTTCGGCTCCGACGGCGCGGCGGGCGCCTCGCGCACGCTGGTGATCAGCCGCGCCCGCGACGAGCATTCCGATCCGGAGCGCGCCGCCGAGGTGCGCTTCATGCGCTTCTTCGACCATACGCCGATGGCGATCGCGACCGTCGATCGCGGCGGCAATGTGGTCGGCGCCAATGCGCGCTATGCCAAGCTGGCGCAGGGCCTGAACGGCGACGGCGGCGCCGCCAAGTCGATCTTCCGCGCCGTCAATCCGCGCGACCGCGGCCTGCTGATCGCCGCGATCAACCAGGCGGCCGAGGGCCAGGGCGACATCGCGCCGGTCGAGGTGATGCTCGACGGGCCCAAGGAGCGCTTTGCCCAGTTCTTCGTCACCACCGTCGAGAAGGACGAGCGCGACGCCGAGACCGCGATCGTCTACATGCTCGAAACCACCGAGCGGCGCGCGCTGGAAAACCAGATCAACCAGTCGCAGAAGATGGAGATGGTCGGCCAGCTCGCCGGCGGCATCGCGCACGACTTCAACAACGTGCTGTCGGCCATCATGATGGCCAACGACTTCCTGCTGAACGCGCACAAGCCGACCGACCCGTCGTTCCAGGACATCATGCAGATCAAGCAGAACGCCACCCGCGCCGCGACGCTGGTGCGGCAGCTGCTTGCATTCTCGCGCCGCCAGACGCTGCGGCCGCAGGTGCTCGATCTCGGCGATGCATTGAGCGACCTCACCATGCTGCTGCGCCGGCTGATCGGCGAGAAGGTCAAGCTCGACCTCGTGCATGGCCGCGACCTGTGGCCGGTGAAGGTTGACGTCTCGCAGTTCGAGCAGGTGGTGGTCAATCTCGCGGTCAACGCGCGCGATGCGATGCCCGACGGTGGCAAGCTGATCATCCGCACCGCCAATGTGCCGACCGAGGAAGCCGCCCAACTCGCCAACAAGGGCATGCCGGCGGCGGACTATGTGAAGATCGAGATCGCCGACACCGGCACCGGCATTCCGGCCGAGATCATCGACAAGATCTTCGAGCCGTTCTTCTCGACCAAGGAAGTCGGCAAGGGGACCGGTCTCGGCCTGTCCACGGTCTACGGCATCGTCAAGCAGACCGGCGGCTTCGTCTATGTCGATTCCGTGCCGGGCGGCGGCACCACGTTCCGGATCTATCTGCCGCGGCATCGCCAGCAGCAGGAGGTCGCACCGGAGGCCCATGCCGGCAACGGTGCGGCCAAGGAAACCGCCGCCGTCACGGAAGCCGCCAAGCCGAAGCCGGACCTGACCGGGCAGGGCACCATCCTGCTGGTCGAGGACGAGGACGGTTTGCGCTCGCTCAATGCGCGCGGCCTGCGTTCGCGCGGCTACAGCGTGATCGAGGCGGCGAACGGCGTCGAGGCGCTGGAGGCGTTCGAGGAGAAGAACGGCGCCGTCGATCTCGTCGTCTCCGACGTCGTGATGCCGGAGATGGACGGCCCGACGCTGCTGAAGGAAATGCGCAGCCGCAACGCGGAGCTGAAGATCATCTTCGTCTCAGGCTATGCCGAGGACGCCTTCGAGAAGAGCCTGCCGGAGAACCAGCAGTTCGCGTTCCTGCCGAAACCCTTCACGTTGACGCAGCTGGTCGCCGCGGTGAAGGAAACCATGACGGCGAACTAGCCGGTTGCCGCGGCAACCGGCTTTACTTCTCGCAAGTGCGAGGCGAAATTCCGCGGTAACTGTGGTTGAAACCGGGCCTCATCCCGCGGTAGGACGCGCCGTCGCATCCACAAGGACCATAGTGTCACATCTCCGCGACCGAGGGCCGCAGCCGCGGTTCCCGTTTCCCGCTTCACTTTTAACCGTCCCTGCCCATCTTAGGGGCGTTTCCCCATGCCGGGGAATCCTTTGAGGAAACCAACATGAATTTCTCGCAACGCACGCGTGGAATTGTTCGGGCGATCGCCGTCGCGATGGCACTGGCGCTGCCCGTGATGATGACCGTTTCGGCGGCCGACGCCCGCGTTGGCGGCGGCGGCTCGCGCGGCTCGCGGACATTCTCCGCGCCGCCCTCGACCAACACGGCGCCGGGCTCGGTTGCGCCGATGAACCGCACCTTCAGCCAGCCTGGTAGCCCGAACATGGGCTCGCCGGCGGCGGCAAATTCCGGCGGCCTGTTTGGTCGCGGCGGAATGGGCCGCGGCCTGCTCGGCGGCCTGGCCGCGGGCTTCCTTGGCGCCGGCCTGTTCGGCATGCTGTTCGGCGGCGGGTTGTTCTCGGGTCTCGGCGGCTTGTCGTCGATGCTCGGCCTCTTGCTGCAGATCGGTCTGATCGTGCTCGTGGTTCGCCTTGCGATGTCGTGGTGGCAGCGCCGCAACACGCCGGCGGCCGCCTATGCCGGTGGCCCCGACGTCGGCCCCGGTCCGCAGGCGAACGCCCGCTCGGGCTTCGGCTTCGGCCTTGGCGGCGGATCGAATGCGCCGGTCGAGATCACGCCTGGCGACTATGAGACGTTCGAACGGCTGCTCGGCGACATCCAGACCGCGTGGTCGAACGAGGACATCGCGAAGCTGCACACGCTCGCGACGCCGGAGATGGTGTCGTACTTCTCGAAGGATCTCGAGGAGAACAAGGCGCGCAACGTCACCAACAAGGTGACCAATGTGAAGCTGCTGCAGGGCGATCTGGCGGAAGCCTGGCGCGAAGGCGACAGCGAGTATGCGACGGTCGCGATGCGCTACTCGCTGGTCGACACCGTGCTCGAGCGCGGCACCGGCCGTCAGGTCGGCGGCGGCACGCAGCCGGAGGAGGTCACTGAGGTCTGGACCTTCGTACGCCAGCGCGGCGGCAATTGGGAGCTTTCGGCGATCCAGCAGACCAACTGATCGGTTGCCGGAGAATGGCAGATACAAGGCGCCGCGGCTTCGTCCGTGGCGCCTTTGTTTTGTGCCTTCATTCACATGTCGCGGCGCCGGAATATCCGGAGGGCCTGCGGGTTGATCTCAGCGGACCATAACAACCATCGGGAGGATTGAGATGAAGATCGTTGCGCATATTGCGGTTCCGGCCTGTCTTGCGTTCGTCGTCGTGGCGGCGCCGCCGGCGGCGGCGCAGACCGCCGACACCAGCTTCTTCCTGACCAGCAACGGCATCGGCAACGGCGGCAATCTCGGCGGGCTCGCCGGCGCCGACAATCATTGCCAGACGCTGGCGCAGGCCGCCGGCTTCGGTGCGCCGAAGACCTGGCGCGCCTATCTCTCGACCCAGGCGGCCGACGGCAAGGCAGCGGAGAATGCGCGCGATCGTATCGGCAAGGGACCGTGGAAGAATGTAAAGGGCGTCGTGGTCGCCAAGGACGTCGCCGACCTGCACAGCGCCGGCAACAATCTCACCAAGCAGACCGCGCTGTCCGAGAAGGGCGAGGTCGTCAACGGTGCCGGCGACACGCCGAACCGCCACGACGTGCTGACGGGGTCGCAAGCAGACGGTACAGCGTTTGCGGCCGGCGAGGACCGCACCTGCAAGAACTGGACAAGCAGCACACAAGGCGCCGCCATGCTCGGGCACTTCGACCGCAAGGGCCTGCGCGACGACGAGCCGTCAAAATCCTGGAACACGTCGCATCCCTCGCGCGGTCCCGACGGCGGCTGCTCGCAGGCTGACCTGAAGAGCACCGGCGGCGACGGCCTGCTGTACTGCTTCGCGGCTAACTGAGAGAGCGCATCTGCTTCGTCATTGCGAGTGCAGCGACGGAATCCATCCTACCATAGGCCCGGAGCGATGGATTGCTTCGTCGCCTCGCGCCTCGCAATGACGGGATAGCACGATCGCGCTCAGCTCTTCCTGCGCTTGACGGTCTTCTTTGCGGTCTTCTTCGCGGCCTTCTTTTTCTTCGCGGTTTTTTTCTTCGCCGCGAAATAGGCTTCGACCTTCTTCGAGGAATGTCCGACCGCGGCGACCGCGGTCTTGAGCCGGGCAGGGGTCACCTTGAACTTCTTCGACCAGTAGCGGACCTCGTAGGGCTCGCTGATCGCGATCCGCGCGCGGTCGGCGGCCTTGTGGCGCTGCTCCTCGAAATGGGCTTCCACCTTCTTGGCGGAATGCCCGACCTTCTTGACCGCGGCCTTCAGCTTCGCCGGCGTGACCTTGAACTTCTTGGACCAGTACGCAACTTCGTAGGACTCGCTCAACGCGATCAGAGCGCGATCTGCCGCGCCCCGCTTCTTCTTGCTGTCCGCCATAAGATGATCCCTCATCGAAAGATTCGACGTTGGAACCTTAGCAGCCTCTGTGCGGTTCGCACAGGCAGCGGTGCGCGATGGACGATCTGACCGCGGCGTGGCTACGATCGAGGTGAAGCGAAGCGATGCGGCGAAGTTTTCGGAGGTAAGTGCATGCACTATCAGCTTTACTACTGGCCGATGATCCAGGGCCGCGGCGAATATGTCCGCCTCGCGCTCGAGGATGCGGGCGCCGGCTACACCGATGTCGCGCGCGCCAAGAGCGGCATGGGTGCCATGACGAAGATGATGGAGGCACACAAGGGCACGCCGCCCTTCGCGCCGCCGTTCCTCAAGGCCGGCAGTCTCGTGATCGGGCAGACCGCCAACATCCTGCTCTATCTCGGCGCGCGCCACGGCCTCGCGCCGAAGGCGGAGGGCGGAAAGCTCTGGGTGCACCAGCTGCAGCTGACGATCGCGGACTTCGTGGTGGAGATCCACGACACCCATCATCCGCTCGGGCCATCGCTGTATTACGAAGACCAGAAGGCTCCGGCGAAGAAGCGCACCGCGGAGTTCTGGGATTCGCGGGTGCCGAAATATCTCGGCTATTTCGAGGATCTCGTGCAAGCCAACCGCGGTGCGTTCGTCACCGGACGCCGGCTGACCTACGCCGACCTCTCGCTGTTCCAGATCGTGGAGGGCCTGCGCTACGCGTTTCCGAAGCGGATGGCGGCGTTCGAGAAGAAGATCCCGCGCCTGATCGCGCTGCGCGATCGCGTCGCCGAGCGGCCGAACATCAAGGCGTATCTGGCGAGCGAGCGGCGGATTCCATTCAACGAAGAGGGCATTTTCCGGCGCTACAAGGCACTGGATTTGTGATCGCCGTCATTCCGGGGCGCGAAGCGAACCCGGAATCTCGCGCCACAATCTCTGGATTCCGGGTTCACGCTCCGCGTGCCCCGGAATGACGGCGTGGAAGGCTACCGGCTCCGCCCATCCACCGGCGTCATCGCGATCCTCGACAGATCGATGCCATCGATGCAGCTGACATTCAGCGCCACGATGTCGGTGCCGTCGGGCTTCTTGCCGCGCGCGAACACGTCGACGCCGCAATCGACGCAAAGCTGATGGCGGATCGCATGGCGGTTGAAGAGATATTCCTTGAGGTTCTCGGCGCCGGCGCGAAGCTGGAAGCTCGACGGCGGCATGAACACGAAGTGCAGGCCCTTCTTGGTGCAGATCGAGCAGTTGCAGGCCGTCACCATGGCCATATCGGTGGTGCATTCGAAGCGGACCTGTCCGCAATGGCAACCGCCGGTGTAGGTCTTGCTCTCTGCCATGATGATCCCTCACCACAGCCCGGGTACGAGGCGGTAGCGCACCCGTGCCGCATAATCGGCGTAGCCTGACAACCCCGTCACCAGCGCGCGCTCCTCGATCCCTGTGCGGATCGCAAACATCACGAAGAACACCGGCACGAAGGCGAGGCCCCACCAGGAGCCGAGCGTCAGCGGCACGCCGATGAAGAACAGCATCACGCTCGTATACATCGGATGGCGGACCAGCGCGTAGGGACCGGTCGAGATGACGTGATGGTCGCGCTCGGTCTGCACCTTCACGACCGGCGCGGCGAACGAGTTGGTGCGGAACACCCACAGGATCGCCACGGTCGAGACCAGATACAGCACAAGGCCGAGCACGATCAGCGGCACGCCGTCATTGACGTCGCCAAAGCGCCGCTCGAGCCCCATCGCGACGAACCACAGCACGGCAACGACCAGGAACACCAGCATGAACCGCTTGTCCTCGGTGGGCTGGCCTTCACGCGCGGTGAGGCGCATGCGCTCGGCCAGCAGCCCGGGATCGACCTTGGCGAGCCACAGCCCGCAGGCCGGGCCGATCACGGCCGAGGCGATCAGATAGGCCCATGCGCCGGGCCAGTGCAGCGTACCTGCGAAGGCAAACAGCAGCACGGCCATGGCGATGACGAAGAAGGTATTCTGCAGAAGGAGCTTTGCGATCATGAGCGGCTCCGCGCGATTCCAGTTGATATTATCGCACCGTTTTCCCGGCAAACATGCGACCGCAGCGATCAACTTTCGGAGCAGGCGAGACGTTCCAGCGTCGCGACTGTCTTGACAATCATATAAGCAATTGCTTATATACTTTCATGCCTGTCGCCACGCAGCTGACCGATGTGTTGAAGACCCTCGCGGACCCGACGCGGCGAGCGGTGTTCGAGCGGATCGCGCGGGAAGGCGAGATCGCCGCGACCGGCCTGGTGCAGGGTTCAAAGGTGTCGCAGCCGGCGGTGTCGCAACATCTGCGCGCGCTGCGCGATGCCGGGCTGGTCGCCGAGCGGCGCGAGGGCCGCCATATCCATTATCGCATCGCGCCGAAGGGGCTCGGTCCGCTGATCGACTGGCTCGGCCACTACGAGACGTTCTGGACCGAGCGCTTCGCAAATCTGGAACGGCTGTTGAAGGAGAGTGAGTGATGGGTGAGACGCACGCGATCACGGTCGAGAAGGTGCTGCCCTACGCGGCCGAGAAGATCTGGCGGACGCTGACGACGAGCGATCGGATCACGAAATGGCTGATGCCGAACGATTTCGTGCCGGCCGTTGGCCATCGCTTCAATTTCCACACCAAGCCGATGGGCGACTGGGACGGTGTCGTGCATTGTGAGGTGCTGGATTGCGATCCGCCGCGCCTGTTGCGCTACTCCTGGAAGGGCGGCGCTGATACCAATCCGGAATACGGCTCGAAGCTCGACACGATCGTCACCTGGACGCTGACGCCGGTCGAGGGCGGCACCCATCTGCGGATGGTGCATGACGGCTTCGTGCTGCCGGGCAACCGCTTCGCCTTCGACATGATGAGCCCGGGATGGGGCCGGGTGCTCGACGCCATCGCGCGCATCACCAGCGAAGGCTGATCACTCGTTGTTGCCGCGGCGAACCGTGATCGAGGCGTCGGTCTTGTTGCGGGTGCATTCGAGGTTGAGGCGGCGATAGCGCATCGTGATGGTGTTGCCGCGCAAGATGCCCATGCGCTTCAGGCAGCGCGAGGTGCCGGTGACGGCGTCGTCCTTCGGCACGGTGAAGATCAGCGCGGTGGCGGAGCCGACCAGGTTGAAGAACTCCGGCTTCATCTTGCGATCGGTCTTGGCGTAGAGCTCGATCGAATAATCCTTGCCGCGGCAGCCGAGCGACAATTCCTTTGCCGCCGGATGCGTGAGGTAGGTGATGTTGGCGGCGCTGAAATTGACCTTCAGTCCGTCGATCTGGCCGGCGAGCTGCTTGGCGATGTCCACGCAGGGATCGGCATGCGCAGGCGCTGCGACGAAAACCGTCGCCAGCGCGATCAGCGCGGCCGGCAGAGTGGAGCGGATGCCCAAAGGCAAGCGTCGGCGCAACGATGCTGTCACGAAATACCCCCCGCGGTATGAAAGTACGCGAAGCTACATGCAGGCTCCCGCGGAGCGCGTCAATACGGCCACGTCAGGACGCGCACCTGCCGTCCTGCGCTTTGGAAGCCCCGGCGGCCCGGCGCTCGCAATCATTGCCGTAGGTCTTGCCGTCGCAGCCGCATACGGGCTTGAAGATCTTGTTGCAGATCGTCGGGCGGAACGCGCAGGTGCCGGTCTGGTCGAAGCGGCCGCAGGTCCCGGGCTTGAACTGGCAGAACTGGCCGCGACTGCCGCATTGCAGTCCGGCAAGGCCGCCGCAGGGCCTGCCGAGGCGGGCGGCATCGGCGCCGGTCGGGATCGCGATCAACAAGGCCAGCGCCGCGAACCGGACGAAAAGCGCTGTCTTCATGAAGGTCTCCTGATGGCTTCCTGATGGTTTCCTTGGCCGTTCCGCGGCTTGCCGGCGTTGTGGCAACTTGGGATTACGATGGCATGAAACATAGCACGTGGATTGCCAGTCCCGCGCATGGCTGGAAGGCGGCCCGCTTCCCTTTCCTTTGTCGGAAAAAGGCTTAGAACGGCTCTACATTGCCGGCGGCCCCGCGGCCGGCACCGGCCTTTCGAAACCGACGAGCAGCTCATGAACGCCCCCTCAGCCTTTCCCGACCAGCAAAAGCCTGTTCTGCCCTACAAGCACACGCCTCTGTTCCCGCTTGGTGCCGACACCACGCCCTACAAGAAGGTCACGAGCGAGGGCGTCCGGGTCGAGAAGGTGTTGGGCAAGGACATGCTTGTGGTGTCGCGGGAGGCGCTGCGCGCGCTCTCCGAGGCCGCCTTCGGCGACATCAACCACTATCTGCGGCCGGGTCATCTGAAGCAGCTCCGCTCGATCCTCGAGGACAAGGAAGCCAGCGACAACGACAAGTTCGTCGCCTTCGACTTCCTGAAGAATGCCAACATCGCGGCCGGCGGCGTGCTGCCGATGTGCCAGGACACCGGTACCGCAATCATCATGGGCAAGAAGGGATGCAACGTCATCACCGACGGTGACGACGAGGCTGCGCTGTCCGAAGGCGCGCGCGATGCCTATCTGCGCCGCAATCTGCGCTACTCGCAGGTCGCTCCCTTGTCGATGTACGAGGAGAAGAACACCGCCAACAACATGCCGGCGCAGTGCGAGATCTACGCCGAGGGCGATGATGCCTACAAGTTCATGTTCATGGCCAAGGGCGGCGGAAGCGCCAACAAGAGCTTCCTGTTCCAGGCGACGCCCTCGGTGCTGACCAAGGACCGGCTGCTCGCCTTCCTGAAGGAGAAGGTGCTGACGCTCGGCACCGCGGCGTGTCCCCCGTACCACCTTGCGATCGTGATCGGCGGCACCTCGGCCGAGCTCTGCATGAAGACCGTGAAGCTTGCCTCGGCCCGCTATCTCGACGCGCTGCCGACCCACGGCTCGGCCGACGGCAATGCATTCCGCGACCTCGAGATGGAGCAGGAAATCCTCAAGATGACGCAAAGCTTGGGGGTGGGCGCGCAGTTCGGCGGCAAGTATTTCTGCCATGACGTGCGCGTGATCCGCATGCCGCGCCACGGCGCCTCGCTGCCGATTGGGCTCGGCGTCTCCTGTTCGGCGGACCGCCAGGTGCTCGGCAAGATCACCAGGGACGGCGTCTATCTCGAGGAGCTCGAGCACAACCCGGCGCAGTATCTGCCTGCGGTGGAGCAGTCGCTCGGCGGTGAGGTCGTCAAGATCGACCTCAACAAGCCGATGAAGGAGATCCTGGCGACGCTGTCGCAATATCCGATCAAGACCCGCGTCTCGATGACCGGCACCATGATCGTGGCGCGCGACTCGGCGCACGCCAAGCTGCGCGAGCGGCTGGAGAAGGGCGAGCCGTTGCCGGATTATTTCAAGAACCATCCGGTCTATTACGCCGGTCCCGCCAAGACGCCCGATGGCTACGCCTCCGGTGCATTCGGCCCGACCACGGCGGGACGCATGGATTCCTTCGTCGACCAGTTCCAGGCGGCCGGCGGCTCGATGGTGATGGTCGCCAAGGGCAACCGCGCGGTCGCGGTGCGCGAGGCCTGCAAGAAGCATGGCGGCTTCTACCTCGGCTCGATCGGCGGCGCCGCGGCGAACCTCGCCGAGCACTGCATCAAGAAGGTCGAGGTGGTCGAGTATCCCGAGCTCGGCATGGAAGCGATCTGGCGCATCGAGGTGGTCGATTTCCCGGCCTTCATCATCATCGACGACAAGGGCAACGACTTCTTCAAGGAATTGAATCTCGGTTGAGGATCGGGGTTGATTGCGGTCGGCCTCGACGGGTTCTCCAAGGGCTGGGTCGCCGTCACCATCGACGGCGACCAGCGTACGATTTCCTTTCACAGCGATATTGCGGACGCGCTTTCGCGTCCGTTCGATCGGGCCGGGATCGATATCCCGATCGGTCTGACCGATAACGGCGAGCGCGATTGCGACCTTCTCGCGCGCGTAAGATTGCGCCCGCACACCTCGCGCGTCTTCACCGGCGCGCGGCGCTGGCTGTGGCAGCAGTTTGACGATCCCGATCTCGCGAATGCGGAAGCACTGCGCCGCGGCCAGACCCGTGTGTCGCGCCAGCTCTGGCATCTCGGCAAGAAGATCATGGAGGTCGACGGGTTCGTGCGCGCGAACGCCACGCGCGATATCCGCGAGGTGCATCCCGAGCTGGTGTTCCTGCAATTGAACGGCGGCGAGCCGTTGCCGCGCAAAAAATCGGAGGAGGGCGATGCGCTGCGCTGCAGGCTGCTGAAGCGATCAGGCTTCCGCGAGATCGATCGCTGGCTCATCGAGGTGCGCATCGGCACCGGCGCGAAGCGCGACGATGTGCTGGATGCGTGTGCAGTGGCGCTGGCTGCGCGCGAACCATGCGGAAGCGTTCCCGAAGCGCCGCCGCGAGACGCGCACGATCTGCCGATGCAGATCTGGTTCTAGCTGCAGTTCGTCACCTGGTTGGAGCACAGGCTGCGCCACCAGCCGCGCACGCCGTCATGGCTCTCCACCAGCGCCCAGTGCCCGCTGCAGGCGAGGATGCGTTTCGGACCATCGTCGGTATCGAACTCACCGCCGAGCTTGCGCAGCGCCGGCGTCCATTTGGCATCGACGAAGGGCGCCTGGAACAGCCCGCCCATCCGGGTGTAGCCGTTGGCGTAGCTCGCGCCGACCTTGTTGGCGGCAACCCATCCGCGTCCGGCATAAGGCTTTGGCGCGTTGCGCGGATAGCGCTTGTCATCTTCATAGGCCTTGCCCGGCGGCATCGCGCCCTCGATCAGGAACCAGCCGTCCTTGAAGCCGATGATACGAAACTCGGTGAGCCAGCCGCCCTCCGGCGTGTTCTCGGCCCCGCCCATCTTGAGATGGTAGGGTGGCGGCAGCTTGCCGAGCACGCGTGCCTTCACCGACGGCTCCGCGCGCACGTTGAGGCCCGCGAGGTCCTTGTCCTCCGACCAGGCGCCGAGGTCGCATGGCTCGGTGCCAGCGGGCAGTGCGTTTCGGTTCGCGTCAAGCTCGGCCTGGCGTGCGGCAAAGTCATTGTCCGACCCGTCGGCATGTCCGGTCGCGATGTCGCCGGGACCGCGCGGCTTCAATTCGGCCGACAGCGCCGTCGTGCCATCCTTGCTTAGGGTCACAACCATCATCTGACGCGGCGCGAAGACGCTTGCCGGCGTCTTCGGGTCGTCTGCGCTCGCGGCATAGACCGCGAGGTAGCCGGTGGTGCCGGCGGTATCCGTGCTGGAAGAGCTGCCCGCAACATATCCGGCCGGCACCAGCGCGACCGCGCTCGCGCGCCACGCCGGTTCGGCTTCGCTTGCTTGCTGTGCGGAAGCCGTCGTGGCTGACAACGCCAGGACGGTAACGGATGCCAGGATGCGCATGCGTGTGCGTGTGCCGCGGTTATGCCCGCGTGCCGGTGAAGGGGAAGCTGCCCATCGGGCCGATGCCCATCTCGCCGGAGATGCCGTCGCCGGAGACCTTGCCGGTGAATTCGAGCGTCAGCGGCATCGGGTTGGTGATGGAAACCTTCCAGGCGACGTCGTCGCCGTTCACGGTGCCGTCGAAGATTTCGGTGGAGTTGCCCTCGGCGCCCTGCGTGCCGGTGAGCGTGCCGCCCGAGCTTGCCAGCGACAGCGTCGCCTTGCGCTCGCCCATCGGCGTCGTCATCGTGAGATTCCAGTTTCCGTCCACCGCCATTGATGTCTCCCCTCCAGGTGAAGCGCCTTCAAGCGAAATGGCTACCGGTTCGCGTGAAGAAAACGCTTGCGCGGGTATAGCCCATCTTGCCGCGCGCGCCTAGTTCGCGGCTTGCTGCGATCAGGCGCGGGCGGCGGCGCGCAGCCGGCTTCCGACCAGGACGCGGAAGGCGACATACTGGATCGCGAAGGCGGCGATCTTGGCGCCGACCAGCACCACCGACACGTAGAACGCCCACAGCTTCATGTCGCCGGTCGCCGCGATCGCAATGGTGCCGGCGGCGAGAATGAACATCAGCCCGGCCCAGGCGTAGCCGACGAGGGTGGCGTATTCCGGAATTGTCTCGGTCACGATCGGCGGCAGATAGCGCAGCATCCAGCCGCGCTTGAGCATGATCGCGCCGATCGCGATGTGGCCGATGGCCGGCTTCGCCAGCACGAAGCGCGGATCGTTGGTGAAAAGCGTCGCGCCGCCGAGCACGATCACCAGCCCAAGGCTCGCCCAGGTCATGTAGCCGAGCGACTGTCCCTTGACCCGCGCATAGACCACTTGCGCGATTGCGCCCGCGATCGCAACGCCGGTGGCGATCAGGACATTGTCGGTGGCGAAATAGACCACCAGGAAGACGATGGTGGAGAGGAAGTCGCTCGCAAGCCTGGCAAATACGCTCTTCATCGTCGTGGTTTCCGTTTCCTCGGGATGATCGTGGTGATGTCGTTATGGCAGCGTCTAGCGTGAGGGCAGCGCGCCGGCCGGCGGCGTCGCGTCCTTGACCGCGCGATAGTGCGGATACCAGTGGGTAAAGCCGACCGCGGCATTGCGTGCGGCGAAGGCGATCAAGAGGCCGGTCCACAGCGGCAGCGCCGGCACGTATAGCACCGCAACGTTGCCAATCAGCATGAGCAGCATCGCGGCGGTCCAGGCGCCGGTGATCAGGTAGTTGGCATGGAGGAAGCCGGGCAGCTTCGCGGTCTCGGCATCGACCTGCTCCAGCGCATATTGCCGCGTGAAGGGACGGCCGATCATGATCGAGCCGAGCGACACCAGCAGGATGCCGGCATCGACCGCGATCTTCACCGCGGTGTTGCTCGGCGTCGCATCGACGAAGGTGAGGTAGAAGCCGATCGCGGCGAAGATGACGACCGAACCGACGCCGAGGATCTTGATGCTGCGGCCGCGCGCGACATCGAACGCGATCACGGCAAGGCAGATCAGTGCAGCACTGAGCAGGCTCACCGTGGCCGAGGTCACCAGCATCAGCATGGCGAAGGCGCCGTAGGGAGCGAGGATCAGGAAGATCGTCATGGTGAGCCTCATCGGCTTATCTTTACAATGTAAAGATACCCTAACGGTGAGCAACGGAGGCGTCAAGCGAAATCTTTACAGTGTCAAAATCGTGAGGTGACGGAAAAATCCAAGATTTGCCAATGGCATAAAGTGGCGGCCGCTCGTTTTCGGTCAGCGGCGACAAAGACGTGGATGCCCGGGACAAGCCCGGGCATGACGCGTGGAAAGGTTGGCGCACTGACGTCCGGAGTGGTCGTTGGCTACTCCGCCCCCACCCAATTGCCGTGGAATCCATCCGGCACGCGGTGGCCGAGATGGACCAGCGCGGTCGGGCCCGCTTCGACATCTTGAGCGTTGAACACGGCGAGGTCGCTGCGGTTTTCGCGGGCGCGCCAGACCACCGCGAGCAGCCAGCCGTCGCCTTCTGCGGCGTCAGCGCTGCGCTCGACGAACACAGGCTCGGAGATCGTATCGCCGGCGGGCAGCAGATAGTGGCCGAGCCGCTTGCCACGGCCGTCGACATGCACGATGCCCGACAGCGCGCCGAACATCGGCAGATCGGGGTTGGCGCAGGCGTACCAGCCGTGATTGCTGGCAAATCCGGCGCGGCGATCGTCGACGCGGGGGAATTCGCCGGTGAGGTCGTCGAGATAGGTTTGCGTGAAGCGGTCGGTGTTGCCGGAGAGGTCGAAGGTCCAGCGGCAATAGCGCGCGCGGTTCTTCTGCGGATCGGTCGGCGAGCCGTCGGGATGATTGAACAGCGGCGCTTCCTCGAACTGCATCACGTCGGCGATGATGCGGTTGCCATCTTCCCACGCGTTCATCACGTGGAAAACGTAGCAGGTCTCGGCGCGGAACCAGACGATGTCCTTTGACGCGCCGCTGCGCTTCATCACGCCGACATAGGCGCCTTTCTCCGGCTCCCAGGCGTAGGGCGCCTGTCCGCGCATCGCGCGCTGCATGCTGCCGGTGATCGGCAGGATCGGAAACAGCACATGATTCTCGGTGACGATGAAGTCGTGCACCATGCTGGCATAGGGCGCCTCGAAGCGTTCGAACCGCGTCACCACGCCGGACGAACTCACCGCGCCGAACGACAGCGCCGGCGTCAGCGGGCCTGCGGCGTTGTAGCCGAAGAACACCATCTCGCCGGTCGCCGGATCGATCTTCGGATGCGCGGTGAACGGGCCTGTGATCGCGCCCTTGTAGTCGCAATAGCCGAGGCGATTGAGCGTGCCGGGCTCGATCTCGGTCGGCAGATGGCCTTCCTCCAGCGCGAGCAGCCGGCTGCCATGGAAGATGATGTTGGTGTTGGCGACGCCGCCGTCCGTCGTCGTGGTGGCCGGCGCATCCGGCATCTTGCGGCCGAAGCCGCCGAACAGCGCGCGGCCGGCATCGTGCTCGGCCTGCCATTTCGGCGTACGGACCCAGCGGTTGCGGTAGCTGGCGCGGCCGTTCTCGAGATGGAAGGCGTGCAGCATGCCGTCGCCGACGAACCAGTGCGCACCCGGCGCCTCGAACTGCGGATTGGGGCCGTTGCGATAGAGCGTGCCGTTCAGCTCGCGCGGCAATTCGCCCGAGATCTTCAGGAACGGCGCGTCGGCTTCGAATGGGATCGGCGCCAGATTGGTGCGCGCAGCGTTGGATGTGACCTGGTCGAGCATTCCGCATCTCCCTGCATTATTATCTTTACATCGTAAAGATATCAGTAGGGATGACGCCGCCGATCGTCAAGCAAAATCTTTACAGTGTAAAAATTGCGACCTATAAGGGCCCGATGGCAAGAATCTCCAAAGAAAACAAGGCGACTCGCCCGGCACGGGCTCCGACCCGCCGGGTTGGACGGACTGTGGCAGCTCGTCCGGTCCAACGGCGGCGCCGCGCCAACGACACGCCGTATCATCACGGCGATCTGCATGAGGCACTGTTGAAGGCCGCCGAGCGCGTGCTCGAGCGTGATGGATTGGCGGGGCTGACATTGCGTGCGGTGGCGCGCGAGGCCGGCGTATCGCACGCCGCCCCGACGCATCATTTCGGCGATCTCACCGGTTTGCTCAGCGAACTCGCGGCGATCGGTTTCCGGCAATTTGGCCTCGCGATGGCGGCTGCGGACGCTTCGGCGGCCACGACGCCCGAGAAGGGCGTGGCGAGCGCCAAGGCTTATGTTGCCTATGCGCAGGCACATCCCGGCATGTACGGGCTGATGTTCCGCAGCGAGCGGCTCGATCATTCGCGCCCGTCGCTGCACGAGGCATCCGAGGCTTCGTTCGCAGGGCTGACCCGCGGCGTCGGCGCCAGCCGGCACGAGCAGATTTCCAAGGAGCAGCTTACGCTGGATCAGGCCGCCGCGATCGCGTCGGCCTGGTCGCTGGTGCATGGTTTCACCATGCTGCTGCTCGACGGACGCCTCAAGACGATCCTGGATCGGTCGCCCGAGGGCACATCCGCGGAAACGCTGTTGACCGCAATGCTGCGATTGTCCGCGGGCCGCTCGGCGCGGCAATAACCGGTGCTGCCCGTGGACTAGTGTCCCGAATCCGAAGTTCGCATCATTTGCCCCACCTTCGGAGCGAACTTCGGATTCGATAAGGACACTAGCAAACTTATGATTCTAGTGTGCTTTATGAATGCGAAGTTCGTGAAAGTGGCTGCCGCGAAATCGCACGAACTTCGCATTCAGCACACTAGCGCCTCACAAGCGACGTGGTCCGGCCGCTCTGTCCGATCGTCTTCACCGTATCCGTGCCGCATTTGAAATCGCGGGCGAAATCGTCGGCGGCCTGCCGCGCCAGCGCGTTGGCGTTGGGATTGGCCGCGACGTCGACAAAGGCGACATGGCAGACATCGCCCGGCGGCAGCCGGGTCACGGCGAGCATTGCCCGCGAGACAGGACCGCCGCGCTTGTCCTGTTCGCTGTTGTCGGCGATCTGCCAGCGCTGGATAATCGCAAACGGCCTGCCGCCGGCTGCACGCCATTCGACCCTGTCGCCGGTCGAACTGAACGGGCCGAACCAGGCCTGCGCGGCCGGTTCCCTGGCGGCTGCCTCGCCGTTTCGGCCCACCGAGACCACTTCACGCAGGTCGCCCTCGTTGATCAGCACCACAAGCCCGGATTTTCCCGGACAGACCCTGGTGGTGCTGCCGTCCTCTTCGCTGGGCTTGCCGATCATGCGGCAGGCCTTCGGCGCGGTCGATGTGTAGCTGCTGCTGATCGTCTCGGAGCCGGCATGACCGGGATTTGCGCTGGCAGCCGCCATAAAGACTGTTGCAAAAGCAAGGTATTTCATCGGGGGAAACCTGCGATCCGGACGTTACTTTGTGTCTGACATATGCAATCTGGGGAAGGTTCAATAGACACGCGGGAAACACCTGACAGGCGCGCGGAATCGTCCTAGAAGGGCGGCTTCGCAACTTCTGTCGCGTGCACCTGCGTGCCGTAACCTCGATCGTCATGCCCACGATATCATCCAACAAGCCCTATCGCGTCGGCCGTTCCCGTACCGGTCTTGGCCTTTTCGCCACCAAGCCGATCAAGAAAGGCACCAAGATCATCCGTTATTTCGGGCCGTTGCTCGACTCGAAGAAGAAGGATGAGGACGAGATCGAGAACAAATATCTGTTCGAGCTCACCAACCGCTGGACCATCGACGGCTCGATCCGCGAAAACGTCGCCCGCTACATCAACCATGCCTGCAGGCCGAACGCGGAATCCGACGTTCGCCCACGCAAGCGCAAGGTGTTCATCCGCGCCATCAAGGACATCGAGCCGGGCGACGAAATCAATTACGACTACGGAACCGACTATTTCAAAGCCTATCTGAAGCCGATCGGCTGCAAGTGCGATGCCTGCGAGAAGAAGCGCAAGAAGAAGCGCGCGGAGGCGAGGGCGGAGCGGGTGCGGCTGAAGGAAAGAGCCGAGCGGAAGGCACAGCGCAAGGCCGAGAAGCTCGCCGAGGAGCGGGCCAGGCAGCGCAAGGCGAAGAAGGCTGCCAAAGCAAACGGCAAGCTCGCCAACGGCACGGCGCTGAACGGCAGTCACCTCAATGGTCACAGCCTGATCAACACGGCGGGCAAGAAGGCTGCCTCGTCGAAGCGCGGCACCGCTCGGGCGCTGAACGCCTGATACCACGTCGCCCGAAAACGCTCTAGCCGCTCGGCCGGTGCGCCGCGCGTGGCAACGGGGAATTGCCGAAATCCAGCGTCGAGCGCTGGATGATCGTGCCGTGCTCGTCGATAACGAGACGGAAACGCTTGCTCCCCGAGAAGAATGTGAGGCGATGGCGCCCCTGATCGGCGTCGAGCCCGCGCTCCGAGCGCGTCGTGATTGCGCCCGAGCGCATCCCGGCCTGCAGCAGCGGAACCGCGATGCCGAGGCCTTCGGCGACGATGTTGGCGTCGACCTCGAACGCGCCGTCCGAGAATGTGATCGTCGTCATGATGCCCTCGCGGGATGGCGGACGGGACGCGGCAGGTAGGCGCATTCGGCGAGCGTCGTTCCGTCGAGCTCGCGCATGAAGGCCTCGCGTGCCGCCGCAAGCTTCGCCTTCAGCCGGCAGCGCGGCAGCAGCAGACAATCTCCGCCATCATCCCTGAAACATTCGACCAGCGCGCTGTCGCCTTCCAGCGCACGGACAACCTGGCCGAGGGTGATGGTCTCCGCCGGCCGTGCCAGCGAAAACCCGCCACCGGCGCCGCGCTGGGTGGCAATGAAGCCGGCGTCGGCAAGGTCGCGCACCACCTTGGCGAGGTGATTGCGGGAAATGTCGAACTCGGCCGCGATCTCGCTGGTCGCAAACGACCGGTCCGGCTCGCCGGCCAGCCGCATCAGGGCGCGGAGCGCAAAATCCGTGAACGATGTCAGGCGCATGGAAGCCCTTCGAAATCAGCACTTGGCGGATCAGCTATAGCAGGCTAAATAGGCATTTGAAATACCTATTTAGGATGTAAGCCATGACAGGAGCAGAGCGCCGCGAGCAGATCACCGCCGGGATTGTCGCGCGGACCGGGATCACCGAGGCCATGATCGAGCAGCTGGTGCACGCCTTCTACGCCAAGGTCCGCAAGGACCCGATGATCGGGCCGGTGTTCGAGACCAGGATCAGCAATTGGGAGCCGCATCTGGCGCAGATGTGCGCGTTCTGGTCCTCGGTCGCGCTGATGACCGGGCGCTATCACGGCACGCCGATGATCAAGCATATGCCACTGCCGATCGACGCCGCGCATTTCGACCGCTGGCTCGAACTGTTCGAAGCGACCGCGGCCGAGCTGTGCCCGCCTGACGCGGCGGCGCATTTCATCGATCGCGCGCGGCGCATCGCCTCGAGCCTCGAGATGGGCGTCGCCAGCGGACAGGGCGTGATGCTGGCGGTCGGCGAGCGTTACAGGCGAAGCGAAGCAGGAGCAGTGCAATGAGGAACAGGGCGAAGGCAATTGCGCGCGCCATCGACGGCGCGTGGTTTCATCAGGATCAGGCCGATCCGTTTTCCGGCAGCAGTCTGGTGCCGATGCTGATCATCGGCCTGGCGCTGACCTTTGCCGGCATGATCGTCGCGGTCGTGCTGAGCTGACGGAAACGGCCGCCGCGTTTGCCGCGACGGCCGCTCGTCACGTCCGGCATTCGATTTACGCCGCGACCGCCTCACCGCTGCGGCGCAGCCCGACATATTGCAGCTCGGCGAAAACGCCGGTGGCGATCGCCTGGGCCAGGATCACGATGGTCCCGAAGAGGTTCGGCGACACCGCGCCCGACAGCAGCAGCGCGATGCTGGCGAGCGTCCAGGCCGCGTTGCCGACGACCACCAGCATCACCAGCGGCTTCGGCACCGACATGCGCGTGCCGAGCCAGCCGACCAGCGCGGTATAAGCGATCAGGAACAGGCCGGTCTCGCGCAGCAGCGCTTCCGGCAGGCCGAGCAGCGATGCCAGCGCGCCGGCGTCGAGCACCATGGCTATGGCGGATACGCCGCTGAAGACGGCGTCGGCAAGCAAGGCGCGGCGCAGCAGCTGGGACGAATGGATCATGGCAGTGTCTCCTCTGGTTGGGATGGGGGTGGTCAGCGGAACTGCGACTGCAGCTGACGCCACAGCCGGAGCGGACACAGCGCCTTGCCGACCCTCATCTCGACCGCATAGACCTGCGCGAAGACGAACACGCCGGTCGCGTGCACGAGCGGCTGCGGCATGTTGAGCGAGCGCGCCAGCAGCCAGGTGGCCAGATGCACCAGCCACGGGAGCAGGACGGCGAGGACGCGGACAAGGGACAGCATCAGCATGGTCATCTCCTGTGTCGTCGAAGATGATCCGGCCGGCGCGCCAATTCGATTACCTCAGGCGTAATGGAACGGGCGAATTCCGCATGGTAGGTTTTGCACCATGAACGCACATGCATCCATGGCGCGGGCCGAGCCCGCCAAACCCGTCCCGATCGGCGAGCACCTGCGCGAGTGGCGGCAGCGCCGTCATCTCAGCCAGCTCGACCTTGCCGTCGATGCCGAGATCTCGGCGCGGCATTTGAGCTTCGTCGAGACCGGCCGCTCGGCGCCGTCGCGCGACATGGTCCTCAAACTGGCGGAGCGCCTCGACGTGCCCCTACGCGAACGCAACGTACTGCTGGTCGCCGCGGGTTTCGCGCCCGCATTCCCGCAACGCTCGCTGGATGATCCGGCGCTGAAATCGGCGCGCGAGGCCATCAACCTGGTGCTGAAGGCGCACGAGCCGAATCCGGCGCTGGCCTATGACCGGCACTGGAATCTGGTCTCCGCCAACCGCATGGTGGCGCCGCTGCTCGAGGGCGTGCCGCAGCGGCTGCTCGGCCAGCCCTTCAACATCCTGCGGCTTGCCTTCCACCCCGAGGGCCTCGCCCCGCGCACCGTGAACCTCGCGGAATGGGCCGCGCATCTTCTGGAGCGGCTGCATCGGCAATGCGAGGCAACGGCCGATCCGGAGCTGCTCAAGCTCTACCAGGACCTGAAGTCCTATCCGATCCCGGCGCGGTCGGCCCCGATCACCACCGACAACAACGTCGCGCTTCCCTTCAAGCTCCGCCTCAATGGCGAGATCCTGAGCTTCATCTCGACCACCATGGTGTTCGGCACGCCGGTCGACATCACGCTGCAGGAACTGGCGCTGGAGACCTTCTTCCCGGCCGATGAGCTGACCGCCGAGCGGATGCGGCAGATGGCAGCCAGTATGAAATAGCGGCTTGTCTTGGGGCGCGTTCGGCCTAACCTTGGGGTTCCATTTTCCGCCGGGAACCCCGCCATGAGCGATCTGAAGCCGCTTCGCCTCGACATCGTCTCCGACGTCGTTTGCCCCTGGTGCTATATCGGCAAGCATCGGATCGAGGATGCGCTCAAGCTGGTGCCCGATGTGCCGGTCGAGGTGCATTGGCGGCCGTTCTTCCTCAACAATTGGGTGCCGCGCGAGGGCATCAGCCGCGAGGAATATCTCACCGCCAAGTTCGGCTCGGTCGATGCCTATAAGGGCATCGCCGGCCGCGTGGTCGCGGCCGCCAATGAGGAGGGGCTCACCTACCATCCCGAGCTCGTCAAGCGGCAGCCCAACACGATCGACTGCCATCGCCTGATCCATTGGGCCGAGGCCAAGGGCAAGGCGGCCGAGATGAAGCAGCGGCTGATGGAGCTGTATTTCCGCGACGGCGGCGATCTCACCGACAGCAACGTGCTGGTGCAGGCGGCAAGCGATGTCGGGCTCGATGCCGACGACGTGCGCAAGCGTCTTGCCACCGACGAGGATGTCGCCCTGGTCTCGGCGCAGGCCCAGGAGGCCGCCGAGAAGGGTATTTCCGGCGTGCCGACCTTCGTGTTCGCGCAGAAATACGCGGTGTCCGGCGCCCAGCCGGCCGAGCAGCTCGCCCGCGCCATCCGCCAGGTCTCGGCCGAGATCAACACAGAGGCTGCGGAGTAGTCCGCAATCCCTATCGAAAGCCCGGCTCATGCCGGGCTTTTTCGTTTGCCCACATCATCCATCGGAAACAATCAGGGGAGACCACCATGATCTATGAGCTGCGCACCTATACGGTCCGTCCAGGCGCCGTCGGCGAGATGGTGAAGGCGGCGAGCACGATCTCGCGCGATATCCGCGCCGACAATTTCGGCAAGCTGGAAGGCTACTGGATCACCGAGATCGGTCCGCTCAATCAGGTCATGCACATGTGGAGCTACGCCGATCTCAACGAGCGGACGCGGCTGCGCGCCGAGCTCGCCAAGAACCCGCGCTGGACCGGCGAGTATATTCCGGTGATCCGTCCGCTGCTGGTGCGGCAGGAGGTGCGGCTGCTCAATGCAATCATCCCGCCGGTGGCGCCGGCGACATCAGGCAACATCTACGAATTCCGCAACTACCGCGCCAAGCCGGTCGGCGGCGCCAAGCAATGGCTCGATCTGATCACCGGCGTGATGCCGGAGCGCGAGAAATACTCCAAGATCGTCGGTCTCTGGACCACCGAAGCCGGGCAGCCCAACGAGGTCTGCCACATCTGGGCCTATCCCGATCTCAACGCCCGCGCCGCCGCACGCGGCAATGCGATGAAGGATCCGGCCTGGCTGGAATTTTTGAGCAAGGGCACGCAGGTGCTCGAGGAGATGCACTCGACCATCATGCTGCCGGCACCGCACTCGCCGTTGCAGTAAGGGCAGGCGCTGGTCGCGCCGCGTTTCCCAATGATGCGCCGAGCGCGAGACAGAGAGGCCGCCGGTTGAGGCGGCCTTTTCGTTTGCCGTCAGGACGTCGCGAGCGCCGGCAAAAAGCCCCATCCGATGTTTCCATCAGATGAGGCTTTCGAAGCAAGGGCGCGCGCCGTCTGAGAACCAGCGCGCCGCAACGCTAGTCGGGCCAGCTGACACCAACCTGACGGCAGCAGTCACTTGTTTCCCGATGTGTCTGCATGCCTACGAAAGGGTAAACCGCATTATCCGGGCTTGCCGCGCCGGCTGCGGATGAAGCGGACGGCGCCGCGCGCCCCTTCGTAGGCGAAGTTGTTCAGGGTCAGCGCGGCGTGAATGGCCGGCACCAGCGGATCGCGGCGCCGCAGCGGCAGCAAGACGTCGCCGATCGCGAAGCGGCCGCGCCAGATCGGGTCGATCATGGGGTGGCCGGGCGCCGCGGTGGAATCGGCCGAATTGATCGCGGGATCGGCGCAGAGATGGCGCGTCAGCTCCAGCGTCAACTGCGTGCCGGGCGAATGTTTCGCAAAGCGCTCGTCGACGCCGATCTTGAAGAAGAAGGCGCGGTCCTGGTGGCGCACCACGATGCCGCCCGCGACCGGCGTGTCGCCCGCATGCAGCGTGATGATCTCGCAGCGGCCGGCTTCGGCCATTGCCGACGTCGCGCGGCGGATGAAGGCCGCATCGCCGGCATGCTGGCTCAGCGCCGTGCCGCGCTTTCCCTTCCAGCCACCGGCTTCGAGGACAAGGAAAGTCTCGAGCGCCGTCGCAACCTCGCGCGGCGTGCAGGCGACATCGAAGCGCACCGCGCCGTGGTCGGACAGGCGATGATGCTGGCGGCGCAGCTCCTTCAGCTTCTTGGGCCCGAGCGCGTCGCGCAACAATTCGTCGGCATCGCGCGTCGCATCCAACTGGGCGCGCTGATAGGCGCTCACTATGCGCGGCTGCAACCCGTCTCGGGCCAGCACCGCGCGGATCGCCGCCATGGCCGGGCCCTCGAGCGACATGGTGCGCAGGATCAGCGCATGCGCGCCCGCATTGCGCGCCTGCCGCAGCATCTTGCCCACCGCTTCCTCGGCGGCGTCGCGGTCGAGCAGCGGCGTGCACAGCGTGCCATAAGGTTCGGCGCCGACCAAAGCGGGCAGGGGAATCCGGTAGATCCGCCGCATCGGAACGACCGGCAACAGCCCGATCAGTTGCCCGGCATCGCCGGCGGCGCTGAGCAGCGCCGCGCCGGTGCGGCCGCGCGCGGAGGCATCGACCGCCAATTCCCAGTCCGCCTGATAGTAGCCATTGGCCTCGATCGCGCGCGCGGCAAGCGCGCGCCATGCATTGAGCGGCGTGGCCGACAACGGCGGCAAGGTGCGATCGTCCGTGGCATCCTTGCGCGATGCACGGTGGATCATTGCCTGGTC
The DNA here is from genome assembly GCF_054056795.1 of Bradyrhizobium sp. USDA 3315. Classification (NCBI taxonomy): domain Bacteria; kingdom Pseudomonadati; phylum Pseudomonadota; class Alphaproteobacteria; order Hyphomicrobiales; family Nitrobacteraceae; genus Bradyrhizobium; species Bradyrhizobium sp. USDA 3315. The sequence continues at coordinate 5,750,423 of NZ_JBSRYP010000001.1, forward strand.
AGCAATATCGGCCACGTCCCTGTTTCCCCAGTCCGCGAGGCTGATTGGCCTTGCGTTCGTCAGGGCAACGCTAGTGGAAAGAAATGGAAAATGCCGTTGAGGCCACCGCGCAATTTGAACGGTCGTGTTAACGGGCCGTTCAGCATACCGGTGCGCGGCGGCCCGGCCGGGTCGCTGGCTCAAGCGCTAGGGTTTGGCGCTCCGTTGCGCTTCCGCCGCAACGGTGCTCTCGACCGGTTCGTAAGTCTCCGTCACGCAATTGTCGTCGGCCCCGACCTGCCGGCGATCGAAGATCGAGCCTTCATTGATGAAGACGCGATAGGTCTGCGTCCCCAGCGGCTTGCCGATCACCGATGTCAGTTCGGCGCGCACGCAGGCGGTCCAGCCGGTGCCGCGCGGGTCGTGCAGCGGGGCGGAGACCCGCACATGGGTCGGCTGTGAACCGGCCGTGAACACCGAATCCAGCTTGCCCGCGACCAGCCGTTTGACGTCCGGAGGCATCTCGAGCGGCGCCGGCTCGGCGGCCTTGACCTTCAAGGCCTCCGGCCACACCGCGTGGCTGTCCGCCAGCCCGCAGCCACTCAATATTAAGGCGACGCCGGCCAGCAGCGCCGCCAGATGTACTTGTCCCTGTCCCATTCAGCGCATTTAATGTGCCGCCGTCAGGATTGCGCCCCCTGGTGGCGCTGAATTCGCATCAGGCGGCGCTTTGTCGATCAACAAATGTCGAGCGACAAGTTATCGTTGGGGTAGAGGTATTACCGGATGTTGCTGCGGCGGCGGGGAGACAGACTGACATGAAACGCTTCACGGTTGCTGCCGTCATTCTGGCGCTGCTCGCGACACCCACCCTGGCCCAGGGCCGGCGCGGGGGCGGTGGAGGCGATACGAAGACGGAGCAGAAGCCCAAGGTCGACGAGAAGGCCTACAAGGCCGCGCTCGATCGGATCCCCGAGCCCAAGGAGAAATACGATCCCTGGGGTGTCACCAAGCCGGCAGCGGATCCGGCCAAGAAGCCGAAATAGCCGGCCTCACCAGGTCTCGGCGGCCATTCGACATTCGACCGGCGTCGGTCGGCAGCACATTTGCCGCAAGGCATGAACCTTGGCCTGACGGCCTCCGACCCATCTTCGATGTCATTGTCGGAGGTCGCCATGCTTCGCCGTTCGCTCCTCAGCCTGATCGTTCCGGCAGCGATCCTGCTCGGCGCCGTGCCGGCGTCGGCGGAAAACCGGCTGGCGCTGGTGATCGGGCAGTCGGCCTACAAGTCGGTGCCCGCGCTGCCGAATCCGGCCAACGACGCCAAGGCTGTGTCGCAAATGCTGACCGATGCCGGATTTGCGGTGACGGCCGCATCGGACCTGTCGCAGGACGAGATGCGCGCACGGCTCAGCGATTTCGCTGGCCAGGTGGCGGCGAAAGGCGCCGATACCGTGGCGCTGGTGTTCTATGCCGGGCATGGCCTGCAGATCGACGGCGAGAACTATCTGGTGCCGGTCGATGTCGATCCGAAGCGCGAGGCTGATATCCCGATCCAGGCGGTTCGGCTCAACGACGTCCTGAATACGCTCACCTCAGTTCCGAGTCGGATGCGCATCGTGCTGCTCGATGCCTGCCGCAACAATCCATTCCCGGAACTCAGCAAGACCGCGGGGCATGGGCTCGCCATCGTCGATGCCAGGGTCGGCGCGCCCGGCACGTTTGTCTCGTTCTCGACCTCGCCGGGAGCGGAAGCCGAGGACGGCAGCGGCGCCAACAGCCCCTACACCACCGCGTTGCTGGCCTCGGCCAAGGAGCCGGGTATCCCGATCGAGGACACCTTCAAGCGCGTTCGCCTGGCGGTGAACAAGGCAACTGACGGCCGCCAGACGCCGTGGGACTCGTCCTCGCTCACCGACGACTTCCGTTTCATGGCGGGTGCTGCGGCGTCGCCCGCAGTGACGCCGCCGCCGGCCGCGGCCAAACGCACCGTCGACGAATGGAAGCGCGAATTGCAGGGCAAGCCGATCGAGGCCGCGAATGAACTGATGGTGATCGATGGCTCCGACGAATCCTATGAGGCCTTCGCCGCGATCTTCGCCGGCACGCCGCGCGGCCTGCAGGCGCGCGACTGGCTCGACCGGCATCGCCGCATGCTAGCGTGGAATAACGCGATCCTCATCAACACGGCGGCGGCCTATCGCGGCTTCCTCGCGCAATATCCTGACACCGACCTGACAGCGACCGCGCGCAAGATGATCGAACGGCTGCGCTACCGTCCCGATCCGGCGCCCGCCGTCGCGCTCAGCGTGCCCGCGACCAGCGTCGCGCTGGCGGCACCGACCTGTCCCTGCAACGCGGCGCCGCCGCAACAGCCGCTGCAGCAGAGGGCCAACGTGCCGGTGAAAAAGCGTGCCGATCCCGATCCGCCGCGGCGCGCGGGCAAGAGCCCGCAGCGCGTCGTCGTTGAGGACGACGTCGTGGTGGTGCGCCGTCCGCCTCCAACCGTGGTCTACGAGCCTGCCGGACCGCCGATCGGAATCGGAATCGGGATCGGCATCGGCGGCGGCGGTGGTGGTTATCGCGGTAACTACGGCGGCGGCTATCGCCGGGGTGGATACTGACGCGACGATCGCGTAAATGCTTTCCCGCATGAGATGCGGCGCCCGGTGATCGCATCCTGGGGGAGGACGCGATGCGGTCGCTGTTTTGCCTGCTTGCCGCGCTGCTGCTGTGTGGTCAGCCGGCGCGCGCCTGGGAGTATTGGGGCGGCGACCGCGGCGGACAACGCTTCTCGCCGCTGACGCAGATCACATCAGACAATGTCGGCAAGCTGCTGCGCGGCTGGGAATTCCGCACCGGCGATCTCGATACTCGCCCGCCCGAGGTCATGAAGCGCACCAAGTTCGAGGTGACGCCGCTGTTCGTCGAGGACAGCCTGATCCTCTGCACGCCGTTCAACGAAGTGATCGCGCTCGATCCCGGCACCGGTGCGCAGAAATGGCGTTTCGATCCGAAGATCAGCATGGCGCAACGGCCGGCCAATCGCTTTGTCTGCCGCGGCGTCGCGTACTGGACGGATGATCGCGCGGCGGAAGGCGCCGCCTGCAAGTCACGCATCTTCACCGGCACCAACGACAGGCGCCTGATCGCGCTCGACGCCAGAACCGGCAAGCCTTGCGCCGATTTCGGCAACGGTGGCGAGATCAAGATCGACGTTGGCATGAAGCTGGAATGGCCGGGCGAGTTTCAGATCACGTCGGCGCCGGTGACGGGACGCGGCGTGGTCGTGGTGGGGTCCGCGATCGGCGACAACCGGCGGGTCGACGCGCCGCTCGGCGCGGTGCGCGCCTTCGATGCGCGAACCGGCCAGCCGCGCTGGAGCTTCGATCCGCTCGTGCATAATGGCGTCGAGGCCGGCCACAGCAATGTCTGGGCGCCGATGTCGGTCGACGAGGAGCGCGGCCTGGTGTTCCTGCCGACGACATCGCCCAGTCCGGACTTCTGGGGCGGCAAGCGCGCCGGCAATGACGAGCACGCCAATTCCGTGGTCGCGCTGCGGATCGAGACCGGCGAACTCGCATGGGCATTCCAGACCGTGCATCACGACGTCTGGGACTACGACCTGCCGGCGCAGCCGACGCTGGCGCGGATCGACACCGGCGATGGTCAGCGCGACGTCGTGATCCAGCCGACCAAGCAGGGCTTTGTGTTCGTGCTCGATCGCGACACCGGCAAGCCGGTGTGGCCGGTCGAGGAGCGCGCGGTGCCGCAGAACGGTGCCGAGGGCGAGAGGCTGTCGCCGACGCAGCCGTTCCCGACCCATGTGCCGCCGCTGCTGACGCAGCGGATGACGGCCGACGATGTCGACGGCCTGCTGCCGGGCACCGGGAGCTCGGCTTGCGAGACGCTGCTCGCGCAATCCCGTAATGAGGGCCTTTACACGCCGCCGTCGACGCAAGGCACCGTGATCTATCCGATGACAGGCGGCGGGGTGAACTGGGGCGGCGCGGCGTTCGATCCGGTCAATCAGCTCCTCTACGCCAATGTCAGTCATGCGGCGCACATCGTCACACTGATTCCGCGCGACCAGGCCAAGGGCTTCAATCCGCCGCCGGGTCATGAATTCGGCCAGCAGGAAGGGGCGCCGTTCGCGATGTCGCGGGCGCTGGCGAAGTCGGCGGTCGGGTCGCCCTGCAACAAGCCGCCATGGGGCGAGACGGTGGCGGTCGATCTCAAGGCCGGCAAGATCCTCTGGCATTCGTCGGTCGGCACCAGCGAGGATCTCGCGCCGCTCGGCATCGCGCTCAATACCGGCACGCCGCTGGTCAACGGCGTCGCGATCACCGCGGGCGGCCTGGTGTTCACCGGCGCGATGGATGCCTATCTGCGCGCGTTCGATGCCAGGTCGGGAAAGCAGCTGTGGCTCGGCCGGCTTCCGGTGCCGGGCGTCGCCAATCCGATGACCTATCTCTGGAAGGGCGAGCAGTACGTCGTGATCGGCGCCGGCGGCCATTCCGAAGCCGGCACCTCAATCGGCGATAGCGTGGTGGCGTTTCGCCTGCCGCGCCAGGGCGAGGATGCTTCGCTGTGGACCCGCCTGATCGATCGTCCCGGCGGGCGGTTCACCGCCAAGGCTGTGGCCGGCGGTCTTGTGCTCGTCGCCATCGTCGCGCTGTTGTGGCGCTGGCGGCGGAGCCGTCGCTCGCGATCCGCTTAGGTGCGGCCTGCCGCAGGCGCGCCGCCAAAATATCGAAAACAACCCCATGCAAAGGAGCCAGCGGCTGCCGGCGTTCGAAACGCAACTTGACACGTCGGGCAAATCAAGGCTATATTTCCACTATTCCGAAATTGTGCAAGCATCGCCTCGCTCCGCTAAAGCGCGATGAATTCAGGTTCTTCGCCGCCTCTGACTGGTCCGGTATTGGGTGCAGTCCGGACTTCTCATCAACGATCCTCGACCGCCGCATTTGACCCATCTCCGACATCATCCCTCCGGCACCCCGGCTACGCGCATGCCCTCGCAAAGGCGCTCTTGTCCCGCGAGATAAATAGGATTGTCGCTTATCTTGGCGGCGCGCAAGCGGCGGATCGTAAAGCCTGGGTTGAGCGCAAATCCCGCTTTCGCAGCAGTTCGCGCCTCATCCAGCGCGCCGAGCAAGCCCAAGGCAGCGGCGAGCGAAAAATGGGCAAGAGGATGAGTGCGGTTGGCCTCAATGCTTCGTCGCAGCCAACTGACCGCTTCGGCATCCGCACCGAGCTGTAGCTTTGCAGTGCCCACAAAACGCATCAACCGGTTGGCAACGAGATCGCGAGGGGACAGACGGAGAGCCTCGAGTACATGGCCTTCAGTCTCGGTAGGACAACCCATATAGAGTTTGGCTAAACCGATAACGCCATGAGCATAAGCCAAATTGCGATCAAGTGCTAATGCCTGCTCGCATTCGGTAATCCCTTGCGCGGCGCGGTTTGTGTTAATGTAGACGAGTGCGAGTATCAGACGGGCCGCGGCAATGTTGGGAGCTAGTGAAAGTGCTTTGATCGCGTTCGCTTCGGCTGCCGAAAGAAGCGCGGCTCGCTCGTCCGTTAGCAGGTCGGCTCCCACTGTCAGATCGACGTTTGCCATGCCGATCAACGCCCAAATCGCTCCGGCCCCTCGGGGATCGATCACCAAAGCACGCTCAAAAAAGCCGCGCGCCCGGGTCGCGTGTTCAAGGGTCGGCCCGTTGTAGAAGCAGGCAGTACCCTGAAAGAACAGGTCTATTGCGTCGGGGTGCAGCAACCGCTCCGCCTTTCGTGCCTCGACTACAAAGAGCTGGACACCTAACGAGTTGGCGAGCCTTGATACGATTTCGTCCTGCATATCGAAAAGATCGGCGACAGGTTTTTCGAAGCGCTCGGCCCAAAGATGTTTGCGGCTTTCTGCATCGGTGAGCTGCACGTTCACTCGAAGCCGCTTGCCGCTGAGCTGCATGGAACCTCCAAGCACGTACCGGACGTTCAACTCGCGGCCGACTTGCCGTACGTCGATTGCTTTGCCCTTGTACGAGAACGCGCTGTTCCGGGCGATTACGAACAAGCCACTGATGCGCGACAAGTCTGTCGTTAAGTTCTCGGTTACACCGTCGACGAAATAGTCCTGTTCAGGATCGCCGCTGAGGTTGGCGAATGGCAGCACAACGATGGAAAGACGAGGCGGTGAAAGCGCGCTCGATTCCGTGCGGTGAGATCGTGTCGTTGGGCCGGATTCATCCCACGTCACGGCATAGGTCCGGACCGGGCGGGTGATGTTTTTGAAGTTTTGATCGCCCAAATCGACGAACTCAACGCCGACCTTGCCTCGCACTTGATCGTAGGCAGAAGACGAGATGCAGATGCCGCCCGGCTCTGCGAAACCTTCAAGCCGCGCCGCGATGTTAACGCCGTCCCCGAATATGTCATGGGCCTCGACGATTACGTCGCCGATGTTGACTCCCACGCGGAAGGCAACGCGCCTTTCTTTCTTCTCTTGGATTGTTAGTTCCTTGATGTGGGTCTGAAACTGTATGGCGGCTCGGACAGCCTCAACTGAGCTTGTAAACTCCGCCAAGAACCCATCGCCAGTGTTCTTCACGATACGTCCGCCGTGTTCAGCGATTGCTGGCACAACAGCGTCCGCCAGGAGCGCTGTCAATTTGGCGTGTGTCGTCTCCTCGTCATCGTGCATGAGCCGCGAATAGCCAGCCACATCGGCGGCTAATATCGCCGACAACCTCCGCTCGACAGGGAATGGCCGCTCCTGCACCATGGCTCTCAACCCAACCGACGAGATATTGTACGACGGATCGGGAGATCGGGCTACACTGCTAATATCGCCTGATGGCCTCGAGCGGACATTCACCGCAGCATCGCCGATGTCGGCTTTTGAGAGCGACACCGACCTCGCTATCCCCGCTCGCATACACTGGATTCTCGACTACACGCCCTGTTCTCATCACGCTTTAGCGCGGCGCCGTCACAAATCAGAAACACGAATTCTCAATCCGTGCACTGAAGCGACGTGCAGGCAAACTTGCGCGATGCCGTGCTTGCGTTCGATGTAACGCATCGCTTACGGGTCGCGGGCGGACACGCTGGCTTTCCCAGCGACCGGTTCATTCCAGATCATTGCCCATGGAGATTGCGATGAAGATCACTGCCTCGATCATGCTTGCCGCCGCGCTCGCGCTGTCGTCGGCACCGGCCAGCGCGGCCGTGCTCGATCTCTCGACCATGACCTGCAAGCAGTTCGTCGACGGCGGCGACGACACCATCAAGATGGTGCTGGTGTGGATGGACGGCTGGTACAAGGGCGATTCCGACGAAGCGATCATCGACACCGACGTGTTCACCGAGAACGCCAAGAAGTTCGGCACCTATTGCGGAAAGAACCCGACGATCAGCATCGTTAATGCGGCGGAGGCCGTGCTCGGCAAGTAAATCTTGCAGCGTGATTAGCCTGAACCCTCATGGTGAGGAGCGCGGAACGCGCGTCTCGACGGAATTGGTTTACTCAGCTTGCTCAGTGTCATCACCCGCGCATGCGGGTGATCCAGTATTCCAGAGACGGTCGTGCTTGAGCCGATAGGCCGCGGCGTACTGGGTCGCCCGGTCGAGCCGGGCGACGACAACAGTAGATGCGGACAAAGCCTCACATCTCTTAGGATGACGGTGAGGCAGCGTAGTTCATTCCACGCGCGTCGCCTCAGCGTCCTATCCCGGCAGCATCGCGAACGCGCTCGACACCATCGCCACCGGCTTGTTGTCGGTGGCGGAAGATAGCGTGACGCGACCGAAGCTCATGGTGCGGCCGAGCCGGACCACGCGAGCGTCGGCCAGCACGTCGGACGCCGTCACCGCGCGCATGAAATGCGTGGTCTGGTCGACCGTCGTCATCGGCCGGTAGCCCTTGTTGGCCGCGAGGTTGGCGAGCACCATCGCGGTGTCGGCGAACGCCATCAGCGCCTGGCCGCAGACGATGCCGCCATTGCGGCACAACCGCTCGGAAAACGGCATGCGCAGGATGGCGCCGGGCTGCCAGTCGGCATCGCCGGCAGGCGGCGTGATGTCGAACTGCTCGATCGACAGATTGAGGTCCTGCACCCATGGCGCAAAGACGTCGCCGAGCACGCGTTTCGCGTCGTCGATCCCGAATTCCCCGGCTTGCTGCTGCATGACGTCCCGTTCCCTCTGTTGATGCTATCTATCTTGTTCTAGTTGCGCGTGACATGCACGGCCGGCGTGTTGCCCGCATTCCACTTGCCGTCGATCGCCCGTTCGATCTGGGCGGCGAGCTGCAGCAACAGCCCGTCACTCGCTTGCTTTCCGATCGCCTGAATGCCGAGCGGCAGGCCGTGCTCGTTGGTCGCGAGCGGCAGCGAGATCGCGGGGATGCCGCAGAGATTGGCGAGCGGCGTGAAGGCGAAGTTGCGCCAGAGATTGCCGAACCAGTCCAGCACCGACGGATTGTCGCTGATGGTGAGATATTCCGTGGTGCCGACCTTCGGCGTCGGCAGTGCCGTGATCGGCGTCAGGATGATGTCCCAGTCCTCGAAGAAGGCGCCGAAGCCGCGCGAGGTGGTGTTGAAGACGGCCTGCATGCGTGCGCGATCGGCGAAGCTGAAGTCGCGGCCATGCTCCCAGATGCGGATGTTGATCGGCTCGATCAGCTCCGCCGGCGGCCGCTCGAGGCCGCGCGCGGCGAGCATGTTGCCGATCACGACGGCGAAATTGCTGATGTAGCAGGTGGTCTGCGCCGCGAAGGCTTCCCGATAGTCGATCGCCGGCAGTGCGTAATCGACCTGATGGCCGAGGCCTTCGAGGAAACGTCCGACCCGCTCGAGCTCGGCTGTGATGTGCGGCGTCGCGCGATAGTCGCCCCATGTGTGCGACAGCGCGATTCTGAGCCGGCCGGGATCACGCGCGATCATCGCGGCATATGGCTCGGGCGAGGTCCAGAACGGCATGAACTCGCCGGGCGCAGGTCCCCGGCAGGCATCGACGAAGCCAGCGGTGTCGCGCACCGTGCGCGACTGGCAGCCCTGGATCGAGACCAGCCCGGTGAGATCGGACAGATGCGGCGCGAGCGAGAACACGCCGCGCGAGACTTTCAGGCCGATATTGCCGTTGACCCCGGCGGGAATGCGGATCGAGCCGCCGCCGTCGGTCGCATGCGCGATCGGCACCGCACCGGCGGCGACCATCGCCGCGCTGCCTGCCGACGAGCCGCAGGTGGTGTAGTCGGTGTTCCAGGGATTGCGCGTGACATAGACCGCGGGATTTTCCGCCGAGCTGCAGACCCCGAACTCCGGCGTCGTGGTGCGGCCGATCAGATTGAGGCCGGCCTTGCGCATCTTCGCCGTCAGGAAGGTATCCGCCGCGGCGCGATTGCCGCGCATCATCAGCGAGCCCATCTCCTGCAGCCGTCCCTTCAAGGTCGGGCCGAGGTCCTTCATCAGGAAGGGCAGGCCGGCGAACGGGCCGTCGAGGTCGGCGCCGTCGCGCGCCGGATCGGCGATCACATCGTCGAACAGCTCGACGACGCCGCAGAGCGCGGGATCGACCTTGGCGACGGCGCTGGCTGCCTGCGACGCCAGCTCACGGGGCGTCAGCTCGCCGTTCCGGACGCGCTCCGCGAGCGCCGTCCCGTCGTGCTGCGTCCACTCGTCCCAGCTCATCGCCAAAGTCATTTGATCGATTCCTTTTCTGCTTTGTTGCGCAGTGTAATTTGCGCGGCCGCCCGGTCAAACCAGTGCGCGCCGGCAGCCCGTCCGACGCGCGCTTGCGCTCCGACGCGCACTGCGCTGCGCTGCAAGCGCCGTGCCCGGCTTGAAAATGCCCCAGTTTCGGCGCCCAGTCGCCTGCTCGCGAGTGGTGGGGGCGTACATGTTCCGCAGGTTGGTGGTGCTCGGCGGCGTGGTTGCGATCGGACTTGCGCTCAGCGGTTGCACGCGCTGCGGTCCGATTTGGGACGACTGGATGCAGTCGCCGAAATCCTGCAAGTCAGACCATCTCTAGGGGCATGATCCGGAAAAGTGGAAACCGGTTTTCCGAAAAAGATCATGCTCAAACAAAGAGATGAGATCATGATGCGATTCCGTGGAAACGCATCATGATCCAGGGCCGGGGCGGGCGCGCTTGGCGGCGGCTTTCTTGCGGTGATATACCGCCGACGAAAACGCAGGGAGTGTTCTTATGAGAGTTTTGAGCGCAGTTGCGGTTGCGGTGCTGCTGTCGGCGCCGGCCTATGCGCAGATGCCGAACGTCAACCTGATGCCTGAGGTCAAGACCAGGACCCAGGAGGAGAAGGAGCAGGACGCGGTCAGGGACAAGGCCTACAAGGACTCGCTCAGCAAGATTCCCGATGCCAAGGGATCGTCCGATCCCTGGGGCGTCGTGCGCAGCGATCCGCCGAAAGCGGCCGCCCATCCCGCCAAGCCGAAGACCAAGACCGGAAGCTCGGCGCAGCCGGGAAGCGCCGCGCCGCGCAGCCAGTAACGCCCATTCGGGGCGACGTCGTCCGTCTCCCGCAGACTCGGATTCTCCCGCCGCCGCCCCTATATTGGGGTGTCGTCAGTTGGTCCGGAGTTGCGGAATGGTGTCTCGTCCGCGCGATCTCGCCAGCCGGATGGCCGAGCGGCGAAAGCCGGACGACGGCTATCTGCGCGAGACCTTCAGCCTGCCACGCGATCAGGCCCGCGTGAGGGCGCGTGACTTTCTCAAGCGCTACCCGAAGGCGGCCTATATGAGCGCCGTCGAGAGCTGGCGCGAGCTTCCCGGCGGCGACATCGAGTTCACGATGCGGCGGCTGGCCAGCGCGGATTGAAGCGTTTTCGAGCGAAGCGGGCGCCGGTTCGTGTGTTCTAATTTTAATTAGAACCGAAGCTCTGCAGGCCAGCGCGTCAGGGCACCGGGGCGTGCACGATAGACTGTGCCTCAGTCCCCATTGCTGCCGCGGGTCCGTTTCCGCCCCAGATTGTTCAGCTCGCGATCAATCCGCAGTTGCACGCGGCGGATTGCCAGAAGATCGAGCTTTGCTTCGGTCTTGCCCGTGAAGACGCGATCGCCGATCTGGAAGCGCCATTTCCAGACGCCGGCCATCAGCTGAGTGACGCTGAACTCGATGCCCCTGTGGATCATCTGTAACGGTTCCGCGAATGAAGGGCGGTCGTCGATATTTAAACCATTAGTTGTAGTAATGATCAGCACCCGTGAAAAGATCGTGTGAAAGGCCGCGCCCGTTCGAGCCGTTGTTGTGGATTCCGGAAAGGATTCGTCCGCCGGCAGCGTCGCCACGGAACGGTCGCCAGCAATGTTGGCTGCCCAGCGCCGCGCAATTCGCGTTGGTTGGGCAGGCCAATGTTACGAACACTGGCGGAACCTGAGTCTTCCGTCGAACGCTACGGAGTTTTTCCAGGGCTCAGGAGGGGTACGAAGGTAGTATGCAGATTGTGCCAGCCGTTATCGGACGCCGTCGAGCCTGTCAGGTTAACTTGTTGATTATCAGGGAAACTTCGGGCGCGAAGCATGTCGCATGGCCCGGAACTTTGTTCTTGGCCGGAGAACTACGGAATTTTAAACGGCCCCGACAGGGGGCCGCCAACCCGTCCCGGAGGCGGGTTTTCCTCCAGCAGTCGGGGGGCTACCTGTCTGGCTGGGGGCCCTGAAATAAGGGCACTGCCGGGTCGATTGTTCCAGTAAACATTCCGCGAGAACAGATCGCGACCCGCAGGAAATTATAGGGCCAGAACATCTGAGGGCCTTCTCAGTAGTCCTACCGAGAACATCGGCTAACCCTTGGTTACGACGGGGTTAAACCCAAACCGGGCCACTCGAAAAATCAAACTGTGAATGGAAACAGGCCGGCACCGGTCCGTTGGTGCTGGCCTAGTTAGGACGCTCGCTTGGGGAAATCAGGACACTCATTCACTTATGCAAATGCCCTTCCGCGCCATGGAGGTTCTAGCTTGAGGTGGGGGTGTCCAGAATCTTTCCCTACCCCACGGGCGCTCCTCGGCCTCAGCCTCCCTGTCGGGGTGCTGGGGCTGTTTGTTTATGTAGAATCCAGTTCAGCTGGGGCCGCAACACTCGGAGCGGTCCCTGCCCAGTAGCGGCGCGGTGAGGCGGCCTCAGCGTTCGTTCCAACGCGCTGGGGCCGTTTCTTCAGGACGCCTGATGCCGGCGAACTTCTCCGACCGCCATGTTGAGAATTGGGATGTGATCGGCGGCCACCTGTCGCTGAATGAGGCTAACAGCCCATCCCTCCGGGATTGCATCCAGCACTCGGTCAACGGCTTCTTCGCGCGAGGTCGCGGCGAGCCAGATTTGGACCTCGCCGTCATCGGTCGTCACGCGGACTAGATGAACCTCGGTCGCCTGTTGCATGAGCAATAAAAGCGGCATCGTGGGAATCGTTTCAAAAATCTTCGCTTAAGTTAAGGCTGGAACCGCAATTAGGGCGCTGACGCTGACATGCCTACTTTAATGCGGACACGAAGGCCGTGGCGCAAGCTCCCTGTATGTTCAGGCTCAGTCACCACGACGGCGTCGAGTACAGCTTCAGGGCGTTGGCGGCGATATCGTTCGTAGCGCTCATCGTAGGCATAGGCGCCCTGTTGATCGGGTGAGCCTGTCATCTCATGGATGATCCAACCGCCTTGGCCTCAGCGTGTACCCCCTCGCTGGGGCCATTCTTTGGACTAAGAAAAAAGCCCGGCTCGCGCCGGGCTTCATAGTTTAAGCTGACCTGCGAGATAGCGCCGCTTCTCGACTGCCGCGATGTCGAAAGCCTTTCAGCACCTCATTCACGCGACCGGGATTCACGTCATATGTTGTCGCAGCGATTCGACGGGAAGGGCCTGTAATGAAAGAGGCCGCCAAGGTGGGGCGGCCTCTTTTCTCACATGAGTATTGCAATCGCAGCGATAGCAATGGGGCACAGCCCCAGCACCACAATGCTCGCTCTAAAAAGTAGGTCACTGGTCATGACACAACCTCTGCGTGAGGTTGGAATCTAACTCGGGATGACCACCAAAACAAAGTGCAGTTTGTGCCACGCTAGGAAATTAATCGTGCGCTAGATGAGAATAGGCCGTCAACTGAGGTGGCCCTTTACTCTCCCAGCTCTCTGCGGATTCGGTCGCGGTGCTGAACGTGCAAAACCTGGCATGAGTAGAAGTTATCCAGAAGCTTCTTCGCTTCCGCTAGATCATGCCCGTGATTGGCAAGGTGCTCGATCAGTTCCTCTTGCTCGGCGATGTGTCGCTCGCCTTGGGCAATATGCTGCTCGGCTTGCTCCAAATGGCGAAGCTGCATCTCGCGGTGCGCTATTGTGGAATGGTTCGGCATGGCCGCGCTCCCTTCCTATGCAGGCGGGAGCGCTGTTGGTCTCTCAGCCACCGACGCCTACGGGCAAAGCCTTGGCCGGTGATGGTGATATCGTATCACGTTCCGTTGCCCCCGGTTCGTTCTCTCAAGATTAAATTCCCTGATCTCGGTCAAAGGCGGGACGGGGATAGAGCATCCGATGGGGTGCCTCGGTAGTCCTACTGAGAACACCGGCCAAGCTACGGTTTCCGTTCGCTTAATCCGAACTAGGACACTCCAAAAATCAAATTAGGGTACGGGGGCTTAAAGACGGACAGCACTTGGTCTGCTGGTGCTGTCCTAATTAGGACACCCGCTGCCGGGAACTAGGACACCTTCCGATCCGTTACAGAAGTCGATCCCTTATCGCTGGGAGGGATGATTTCAATGCGGCTGTATTCTGATCGGATAGACGGTGTGGAGATTGCTCTCGTCGGTCTCGTGGCGGTCTCGTTCATCTCGCTTCTTGCCAGCATAGTGTGGCTTCTGTTCGCGTGATTAACCCTCCGCTCGCTGGGGCCGTTTCTTTGGGGCCCCAAAAAGCCCGGCTCGCGCCGGGCTCTCGGATCATGCGGCTACTGCATGAATCTCTTGCAATAGCTTACGACCGTATCGGGACTGCTCTAGCCGGCCACCTGTTTCTGAGACGGCGCGGTTGACCTGCCTTACCATCTTCGCGCGGATTACGCTTTCTAACGTCAGCGATCCGCGCTTGTACATCCATCGAGCCACATGGAACCAGTCCCATAGCGGGCTCTCACTTGTGATGCGCGAAACAGGGGCAGGGAAGTCCTGACCGCGCTCGCCCTTCGCAAATAGAGAGATGGCGGCCCGCGACATGTTGGTCCTGTCACCGTTGCGGCATGGTGAACCATGTCTATTATCCACTTGCTCAGAGCAGCGGGAAAATCTTCGAACTTCTCAAGGCGCATAAGACGCGCGGAGGAGATCGAGCGAAGAAGCTATTTCAGTTTTTGAATATCATCGGAGCGCGCGCGCTGGGCAGGCACCTTAGGGCGAGTGCTGGAAATGGCAGAGTCCTCCGAGGATAAACAGGAATACGAAAACAAAATCGCCAAACGATTTGGTTTCGAACATCAGCTTGAGTTGCCAATCCCGTTGCCGCCTGATGCACCGAAAGAGGCCGCCAACTGAGGCGGCCTCCGTTTTTCACATCAATAGGACGATAGCCACTATTGCGATGGGGCTCAGCCCGAGCGCCACGATGAGCGCATTGAAAGGTAGGTCACTGCCCATGACACAACCCCTGCGGTTGGGGTTGAAATCCTATTCCTGAATGCCGGATAGCCGCTAGTGCAATTTGTGCCACGGCAACGCGCCATGGGGTGGTAAAATGCCTGGTTCTCGGAGCATACTAGCCTTTATGAGACAGTGGCTAAAAACGGCGCTGATGGTTCTCGGCTTATGCGCAGGCTGGATGGTCGTCGGTTTACTGACCGTCGATGACGACGACGAATTCCGCCAAGTCATTGCGATTTACAAACCGCGCTAACAGACGCCGGCTGTTCCGCTCGTTGAGCTAAATCAAGAACAGATAGCGTCCCACGGAAATTGATGGACCCCATCTGCTCCCCTTGAGGGCACGGCCCGAGTTGCGGGTATGCTTGTGCCCCCTCAGATCGACAATCGAGGGATTGATAACTTCAAGACGAAAATGGCCGTGTCGATGCAGGACGACCGAGTCGAAATCATCGCGGTTTTGTTCGATCAGGAAAATATCCAGAAACTCATTGATCGGCTTACCGGGATCAAGACGTTCTATCCCGAGAAGAACGTGTTTGACTGATAAATGAAAGAGGCCGCCAACTGAGGCGGCCTCAGCGCCTCTTGATCTGCGTCAAGTTCCGGGGCGGCATGACAGATTAACAGTCCTCCACGAGCTAGGAGGATCGGCCATGAAATCCGGCATCGCGTTGCTTGCTCTGGTTCTGGCTGCGCTCTCGGCTATGGCTCAGCAGCAAGAGAAGCCGAAGCGGCTTATTGATGAGCATCGCCCCGGCGTGACCTATGAAGATTGCGTCGCGAGGTGCGATGCATGCATGGGCCACAGAAACGAGGCGTGCATCGCTAATTACTGCCGTGGCTATGAGCGCCGAAAGCCCGGTGCAAAGCCGTTGCCGATTGTGTGCCCGAGCTACGGCGGCTAACCAAAAGATGGGGATATTCCATGGGTCGCTGTCTGGTTATCGTTGCTGTGATCGGCTTGTTCACTTCGTCCGCCAACGCCATGACCATGGAGGAGTGCCGGGCGCAGTACAAAGCGGAATACAACCACCCCGCAAAGAAAAAGGGGATAGGTATCGATTGGCATGGCTATCAAACCAAGCGCTGCGGTATTGACCCGAACGCTAGCGTGCCAGCGCCGAAAGACGCTCCAAAGCCTCACTGATTTCAAACTGAGGCGAGGCTCAGTGCAAGCGCTCGCGAAGCTTCTTTATGATTTCGCGAAGGTCTTTGGCATACTCCTCGATGATGCGCCGAGCCTCCTCTAAGCGCGTGGGGCGCTTTGGCTCCTCCTCAGGCTTGACGGGTTCCTTCATGCCCGGAGGGTTGAGCCGGGCCAGGTGCGGCCGATTGAGTTAGATCAAGGGCACCTCTAATCCCGCCATTTGGCCCTCTTTTTCTGCCTCCGCTCGGAACTTCGTTCCCCCACGGAGAACACCCGGTAACTCCTCCGCTGGGGATAGCGAACACTTGGCGGACCATAACCATTGCTATGGTGAGAACATCCACCGCGCGGTTCAGTAGTCTTACCGAGAACATCGACTAACCCTTGGTTGCAACGGGGTTAATGGCAAACTAGGCCACTCCAAAAATCAAAGCAGGCCACTAGGGATGGAAACAGGCCAGCACCGGTCTGCTCGAAAGAACATATTGCGAACATAGAACAAACGTGGTACGTAGGTTCCCATCAACAATGCATTCCGCCTGATCTCATCGCCCGTTTGTCCCGCTAGCGAATCCCCGCAATAAGGAGCACATCCCAAATGTCCGCCACTGCACTGCGTATCGTCGAAGGATCCTCCATGGACAAGTCCAAGGCCCTCTCAGCCGCGCTCTCCCAGATCGAGCGCCAGTTCGGCAAGGGCTCGGTGATGAAGCTCGGCAAGAACGACCGTTCGATGGATGTCGAGACGGTGTCGTCGGGATCACTCGGGCTCGATATCGCGCTCGGCGTCGGCGGTCTGCCGAAGGGACGCGTCGTTGAGATCTACGGGCCGGAATCCTCGGGCAAGACCACGCTGGCGCTGCACACCGTGGCGGAAGGGCAGAAGAAGGGCGGCATCTGCGCCTTCATCGACGCCGAACACGCGCTCGACCCGGTCTATGCACGCAAGCTCGGCGTCAACATCGATGAGCTCTTGATCTCGCAGCCGGACACCGGCGAACAGGCGCTGGAAATCTGCGACACGTTGGTGCGTTCCGGCGCAGTCGACGTGCTGGTGGTCGATTCGGTTGCGGCGCTGGTGCCGAAGGCCGAGCTCGAGGGCGAGATGGGCGATGCGCTGCCGGGCCTGCAGGCCCGCCTGATGAGCCAGGCGCTGCGCAAGCTGACCGCCTCGATCAACAAGTCCCATACCATGGTGATCTTCATCAATCAGATCCGCATGAAGATCGGCGTGATGTACGGCTCGCCGGAGACCACCACCGGCGGCAACGCGCTGAAGTTTTATGCCTCGGTTCGTCTCGACATCCGCCGCATCGGCGCGATCAAGGAGCGCGACGAAGTCGTCGGCAACACCACCCGCGTCAAGGTGGTGAAGAACAAGCTGGCGCCGCCCTTCAAGCAGGTCGAGTTCGACATCATGTATGGCGAGGGCGTTTCCAAGATGGGCGAGATCCTCGACCTCGGCGTCAAGGCCGGCATCGTCGAGAAGTCCGGCGCCTGGTTCTCCTATGACAGCCAGCGGCTCGGCCAGGGTCGCGAGAATTCCAAGGCGTTCCTGAAGTCGAATCCCGACATCACCGCCAAGATCGAAGCCGCGATCCGGCAGAACTCCGGCCTGATCTCCGAGCAGATCCTCGCCGGCACGCCCGAGCGCGACGCCGAGGGCGAGGAGCCGACGGAAGAGTAAGCCTCCAGCATGATCCGGAAAAGTGCGAAGCGGTTTTCCCTCGCGACAAACGCGAAGCGTTTGCGCGGAGATCATGCTCAAGCGATCACATGACTTCGCTGCAAGCGGGCGCTGAGGACGTTGAGTTGCCGACGTCCTCGGCGCCCGTTTGGTTTTGTGTGTCTTTTGTAAAGCAGTTGATCCTCAGCTTGCGGTGCTGATGCCATCCCGCGTAGCCGGAGAGCATCGTGACAAGTCTGATCCTGGCGACAAGTGAACTCGCGAGCTATCGCCTGAGGCAGGCGGGAAGGGCGGACATCGTCGTCGGGTTGAGGCCGCGCTTCGTTTGGGGGAAAATGCCCTCGTCGGATGACCTCACGACCCTGCTGGAACCGCGTTCCGCAAAGCACGTCGATTTCGACACGCACTGGCTCGACTTCGCCAGTTCAAGATGGACCGGCTCGATCGGTCGGGACATTGGGCTTGTCGAGTTGTGCGAGCGTTGCGATAGCGTCGAGCTATGGGCTGATCCCCAGCCGAATGACCAGTTGGTGCTGGCCTGGTTGCTCGACGTGCTCCGCCCGCACCGCCACATCGTAGCAAAGCTCAAGCTGGTCCAGACCGATGTCGAGATCGGCAGGTACCGAGGCGAGAGCTTGGCGAAATGGCGATTGCCTGCACTTGCGGTGACCGATGATCGGCTGGAATTGGCCGGTCGCGCCTGGACTGCCTATCGCGCTCCGACGCCCGAGCCCTGTTTCGACCTTCTCATGCAGGATCTGTCGGCCATCCCGCAGCTCCGCGCGGCACTGATTGCGTTGCTCGAGGAGCTACCCGGGCAAGACACCGGCCTCGGCGCGTCCGAACTGCGGATGCTGGATCTCGTCGCCGACGGCGAGACAAGCCCACAGGTCCTTTCAAGCGAGCTGAACAGGTAACGCGGCGTGTTCGATTTTCAGGAAGCGGAGCTGATCCTGGACCGGCTCGCCTATTGTCCATCACCGGTCCTGACCGGATTCCCCGCGGAGATCGAAGCGCCCGACGATCTGAAGGCCCGAAACAACCGACTCCTGCACAGTCGGCTGTCGCTCACCGATTTCGGCCAGGAAGTGTCGGATCGCGAGCTCGACTTCAGCCAATACAACACGATCCATCGCTGGTGGGGCGGCACCGAACTGACCAATGAGCGGCTGTGGCGCTGGGACGCCGAGAGCCGAGCCTTGGTTGCCCCGTAAGCCTGATCCGCACAACGTGTGTGCGCAATCAGCCTATGCCTATGCCAGCGTCTTCTCCCGGCTTGCGATCAGTGCCCGCAAATCCTCGGCCACCGCGACCGACTGATGGGTCTTCTGATCGGTCGCGACCCAGATGATCTCGCCGGTGGCGCGCAGTTCATCGGAGCCCTTGGCGAAGATCGCGAGCGCAAGATTGATCGAGGAGCGGCCGATCCGCGCGACGCGGACGCAGACCTCGATGTCCTCGTCGAACCGGATCGGCGCCTTGTATTCGACGACCGATTTCACAGTGTGGAAGTCGATGCCAGTCCGCGCCACCTCGCCGAGATAGTCGTAGCCGAGCGCGCGGAAATATTCGGTGATGGCGGTGTCGAAATAGGTGAGGTAGTGGGCGTTGAACACCACCGCCTGTGCGTCGACCTCCGAATAGCGGACGCGAAACGGGAAATGGAACCAGAATTCCTCGCGCATGTTTCCTCCTGCCGCGGGCGGGCCAGTCCGTCATTCCGGGGCGCGACGAAGTCGCGAACCGCAGATGCGCAATGGGCGCATCGGGGAATCCAGAGGTCGTGGATCGAGATTCCCCGGTGCGCAGTTGCGCACCTGAGGTTCTCGCTTCGCGAGCCCCGGAATGACACCCAGTGAATCAGGCGTCAGAGACGCAACGCCACATAGCTGCAGTAGCTCCTTACTCCGCCGCCTGCGCGTAATCCTCGACCGGCGGGCACGAGCACACCAGATTGCGGTCGCCATAGACGTTGTCGACGCGGCCGACCGGGCTCCAGTATTTGTCGGACCGTGACACGCCGGCCGGGAAGCAGCCCTCGGCGCGGGTGTAGGCCCGGTTCCAGACATCGTCGGCGATGTCGTGCACGGTATGCGGCGCGTGGCGCAGGGGCGAGGCCTCGACCTTCCAGCGGCCCTTCTCGATCTCCGCGATTTCGTCGCGGATCGCGATCATGGCGTCGCAGAAGCGGTCGATCTCGAACTTCGATTCCGATTCCGTCGGTTCGATCATCAGCGTGCCCGCCACCGGGAAGCTCATGGTCGGCGCGTGGAAGCCGTAGTCGATCAGGCGTTTTGCGATGTCGTCGACGGTGACGCCGCTGGTCGTCTTCAGCGGCCGCGGATCGACGATGCACTCATGCGCAACGCGGCCGCGCTCGTTGCGGTACAGCACCGGAAAGTGCGGCTGCAGCCGTGCGGCGATGTAGTTGGCGTTGAGGATCGCGATCTCGGTGGCGCGAGTCAGACCTTCGCCGCCCATCATCAGGATGTAGATGTAGGAGATGGTCAGGATCGACGCCGAGCCAAACGGCGCGGCCGACACCGGGCCGATGGCGTGCGCAGTTGCCCCGTCGGTTGCGGGATGGCCCGGCAGATAGGGCGCAAGATGCGCCTTCACGCCGATCGGGCCCATGCCGGGGCCGCCGCCGCCATGCGGAATGCAGAAGGTCTTGTGCAGGTTGAGATGGCTGACATCGGCGCCGTAATCGCCGGGCCGCGACAGTCCGACCTGCGCGTTCATGTTGGCGCCGTCGAGATAGACCTGGCCGCCATGGGCATGCACGATGTCGCAGATCTCGCGGATATGCTCCTCGAACACGCCGTGGGTCGACGGATAGGTGATCATGACCGCGGCAAGGTTGGCGGAGTGCTTCTCCGCCTTGGCGCGAAGATCATTGACGTCGACGTCGCCGCGCGCATCGCACGCGACGACCACGACCTCCATGCCGACCATCGCAGCCGAGGCCGGATTGGTGCCGTGCGCGGAGGAGGGGATCAGGCACACCTTGCGGTGCGGCTCGCCGCGCGCGAGGTGATAGCCGCGGATCGCCAGCAGCCCGGCATATTCGCCCTGCGCGCCGGAATTCGGCTGCAGCGAGACCGCGTCATAGCCGGTGATGTCGCACAGCCATTGCTCCAGCCGCTTGAACAGCGCGTGATAGCCCTTGGCCTGATCCGCCGGCGCGAACGGATGCAGATTGCCGAACGCCGGCCAGGTCAGCGGGATCATCTCGGTGGTGGCGTTGAGCTTCATCGTGCAAGAGCCGAGCGGGATCATCGCGCGGTCGAGCGCGAGGTCACGATCGCTGAGCTTGCGCATGTAGCGCAGCAGCTCGGTCTCGGAACGATGCGTATTGAACACCGGATGGCTGAGGAAGGCGCTGGTGCGCCGCAGCTCCTTCGGCAGCGCCTCGTGCGCGCCGGCCTCGATCTCGGCATAGCTGAGCTTGCCGCCGAACACGCGCCACACCGCCTCGACCGTCTCCGGCGTCGAGGTCTCGTCGAGCGCGATGCCGAGCGTGGTCGCGCCGATCCGCAGATTGATCCGTTCGGCCTGCGCGCGGGTGACGAGCTCGATCTGCTTGCTACCTGCCTCGACGGTCACGGTATCGAAGAACGCTTCGCTGGTCGGCGCAAAGCCGAGCTTGCGCAGGCCGGCGGCGAGCACGGTGGCGCGACGATGCACGCTGCGTGCGATATGGGTCAGGCCCTCGGGACCGTGATAGACCGCATACATCGAGGCGATCACGGCGAGCAGCACCTGCGCGGTGCAGATGTTCGAGGTCGCCTTCTCGCGGCGGATATGCTGCTCGCGGGTTTGCAGCGCGAGGCGGTAGGCCGGCGCACCGCGCGAATCGACCGAGAGGCCGACGATGCGGCCGGGCAGCGAGCGCTTCAGCGTGTCGCGCACCGCCATGTAGGCGGCGTGCGGTCCGCCATACCCCGTCGGCACGCCGAACCGCTGCGCCGAACCGATCGCGATGTCGGCGCCGAGCTCGCCGGGCGAGGCGAGCAGCGTCAGCGACAGCAGGTCCGCCGCGACGATCGCAAGCGCGCCCTTGGCGCGCAGCGACGCGATCGCAGGCTTAAGGTCGCGTACCGCGCCCGATGTGCCCGGATATTGCAACAGCGCGCCGAGCACATCGGCGTTGTCGAGCTCGGTCAGGGGATCGCCGACCACCAGCGCCCAGCCCAGCGGCGCGGCGCGCGTGCGCATCACCGCCAGCGTCTGCGGATGCACCTCCTTGTCGACGAAGAACACCTTCGCTTTGACCTGCGAGTGGCGCTCGGCGAGCGCCATCGCTTCCGCCGCGGCGGTCGCCTCGTCGAGCAGCGAGGCGTTGGCGACGTCGAGCCCGGTGAGATCGCAGATCATGGTCTGGAAGTTGAACAGCGCCTCGAGCCGGCCCTGGCTGATCTCCGGCTGGTACGGCGTATAGGCGGTGTACCAGGCCGGGTTCTCCAGAATGTTGCGCTGGATCACCGCGGGCAGGATGGTGCCGGAATAGCCCTGGCCGATCAGCGAGGTGAACACCTGGTTCTGCGCGGCGAGCTCGCTCATATGCGCGAGCGCCTCGGTCTCGCTCAGCGCCCGGCCGAGATCGAGCGGCGCCTTCTGCCGGATCGACGCCGGCAGCGTCTCGTTCATCAGCGCCTGCAGGCTCGCGGCGCCGACCGTCTCCAGCATCGCGTTGACGTCGCGGGGCGACGGTCCGATGTGGCGGCGCACGAAATCGGTGGCGGCTTCGTTGATCGGCTTGAAGGGCGCGTTCATGACGTGATCCTCGGGGTGATCCTTTAGGCGGTGTGCGCGGCGTAGGCGGCCTCGTCCATCAGGCCGCCGAGCTCGCCCTTGTCGGCAATCTTCAGCTTGAAGAACCAGGCCTTGCCGCCGGCGTCGGAATTGACCAGCGCGGGCTCGGCGGCGAGCGCGTCGTTGACCTCGACCACCTCGCCGGCGATCGGCGCGTAGACGTCGGAAGCGGCCTTGACGGATTCGACGACAGCGGCGGCCTCGGCCTTCTTCAGGCTGCGGCCGACCTTGGGCAGTTCGACGAACACGACGTCGCCGAGCTGCGACTGCGCATAGTCGGTGATCCCGATCGTGGCGACGTCGCCCTCGATGCGGAGCCATTCGTGGTCGGACGTGTACAGCGTCGTCATGGGGTCGATCCTTTGGCGTTCAGCGTTTGTAGGTATTGGGGACGAAGGGCGTAGCGGCGACTTTCAGCGGCAGCCGCTGGCCGCGCACTTCGGCGAAAACGGTGGTGCCGACGGCGGAAAGGGCCGTGGGCAGGTAGCCCATCGCAACCGGCGCATTGAGGCTCGGGCCGAAGCCGCCCGAGGTCACCTTGCCGATCTGCTCGGTCGAGCCGGCATCGGCGAACAGCGCGGCGCCTTCGCGCACCGGTGCGCGGCCGTCAGGCTTCAGGCCGACCCGTCGGCGCGCAGCGCCATCTGCGAATTGCGCGAGAATTTTGTCGGCGCCGGGGAAGCCGCCGGCGCGGGCGCCGCCGCTGCGGCGAACCTTCTGCACCGACCATTCCAGCGCGCCTTCGACCGGCGTCGTCGTGGTGTCGATGTCATGGCCATAGAGGCACAGCCCGGCTTCGAGCCGCAGGCTGTCGCGCGCGCCGAGCCCGATCGGCAACACGTCGGGATTGTCGAGCAGCGCGGTGACCAGGGCTTCCACCTTGTCTGCGGGCACCGAGATCTCAAAGCCGTCCTCGCCGGTATAGCCGGAGCGCGAGACGAAGCAGTCGACGTCGCCGACGCCGCGCGGACCGGCATCCATGAATTTCATCGAACTGACATCCGCACAAAGATTCGCCAGCGCCGATTCGGCTTTCGGGCCCTGCAGCGCGATCAGCGCGCGGTCGGCCAGCGAGATGATCTCGCAGGCGTCGGAGAGATGCGCGCGGAGATGCGCCTCGTCCTCGGCCTTGCAGGCGGCGTTGACCACCAGGAACAGGTGATCGCCGAAATTCGCCACCATCAGGTCGTCGAGCAGGCCACCGTCATTGTTAGTGAATTGCGCGTAGCGCTGCCGTCCCGGCGCGATACCGACGATGTCCTGCGGCACCAGTTTTTCCAGCGCGAGCGCGGCATCCGCGACCTTGCCAGATTTGGCCCTCAGCACGAGCTGGCCCATGTGCGACACATCGAACAGGCCGGCTTCCTTGCGGGTGTGCAGGTGCTCCTTCAGCACGCCGGCCGCGTATTGCACCGGCATGTCATAGCCGGCGAACGGCACCATCTTGGCGCCGCGCGCAAGGTGCAGCGCGTGCAGCGGGGTCTGTTTCAGCGGGGAGGTTTCGCGCGCAAGCATCACAGGGCCCTCGCGGTTCCCGCCGGGGACCTATTTCCCCTTGAGAAACCTGCAGAAAGCCCCATCTGTCGCTGTGCCTGAGAGTATTATCCCGTCGGCGGACGCATCGGGGCGAACCCCAGCGTCTCTTTCCAGATGTCAGACGTCACGCGGTCCTTTTGCCTGAGAGTTTCCGGGGCGGTTGCTCCTTCGGCGCCGGCGGTAAGGCCGGTCTCTCCCGACGTGACTAGGTATAGGTAGGTAGAAAACACGGCGCCACCAAGACTGTCAACGCAGCTGCAGCAACTATCCAATGGGCTTTGTGCTGCCGCGGCAAGCCCATGATCCGCCTGCACAGTTTCTGGACACCGCAGCTGGCAATGTCTAAAAGCGTTCGGCCGGAAAATGACGCCTTTTTGCGGCTGGCCGGCCCCTTTTTCCGATTGGATGAACATGAGCAGCGTCAACGACATCAGGTCGACATTTCTGAACTTCTTCAAGGAGAACGGGCACGAGATCGTGGCCTCGTCGCCGCTGGTTCCGCGCAACGACCCGACCTTGATGTTCACCAATGCCGGCATGGTGCAGTTCAAGAACGTCTTCACCGGCGTCGAGAAGCGCGGCTACCAGCGCGCCACGACGTCGCAGAAGTGCGTGCGCGCCGGCGGCAAGCATAACGACCTCGACAATGTCGGCTACACCGCGCGCCATCTCACCTTCTTCGAGATGCTCGGCAACTTCTCGTTCGGCGATTACTTCAAGGAGCGCGCGATCGAGCTCGCCTGGAATCTGATCACCAAGGATTTCGGGCTGAAGAAGGACAAGCTGCTGGTCACCGTCTACCACACCGACGACGAGGCGGCCGGCTACTGGAAGAAGATCGCGGGCTTCTCGGACGACCGCATCATCCGCATCCCGACCTCGGACAATTTCTGGGCGATGGGCGACACCGGCCCGTGCGGACCGTGCTCCGAAATCTTCATCGACCGCGGCGAGCACATCTGGGGCGGCCCTCCGGGCAGCCCGGATGAGGATGGCGATCGCTTCCTCGAATTCTGGAATCTGGTGTTCATGCAGTACGAGCAGGTGACGAAGGAGGAGCGCGTAGCGCTGCCGCGTCCCTCGATCGACACCGGCATGGGGCTCGAGCGCATGGCCTGCATCCTGCAGGGCGTCGAGAGCGTGTTCGAGACCGATCTGTTCCGCAATCTGATCGATGCCGCCGCGTCTACCCTCGGGCACGGTCCGAACGAGCAGAACGTTGGGTCGTATCGGGTGATCGCGGACCATCTGCGCTCGTCCGCGTTCCTGATCACCGACGGCGTGCTGCCGTCGAACGAGGGCCGCGGCTACGTGCTGCGCCGGATCATGCGCCGCGCGATGCGCCATGCACAGCTCTTGGGCGCGAGCGAGCCGCTGATGCATCGCCTGGTCTGGGCGCTGGTCCGCGAGATGGGCCAGGCCTATCCGGATCTGGTCCGTGCGGAGAAGCTGATCGAGGAGACGCTGCGGCTGGAGGAGACGCGCTTCCGCAAGACGCTGGCGCGCGGCCTGTCGATCCTCGACGAGAAGAGCGCCGGCCTCAAGAAGGGCGACATGTTCGACGGCGACACCGCGTTCACGCTGTACGACACCTACGGCTTCCCGCTCGATCTGACGCAGGACGCGCTGAAGTCGCGCGGCATCAGCGTCGACCAGGCGTCGTTCACCGACGCGATGGAGCGGCAGCGCGTCAAGGCGCGTGCCTCGTGGGCGGGCTCGGGCGAGGCGGCGAGCGAGGCGATCTGGTTCCCGCTGCGCGAGAAGCTCGGTGCGACCGAATTCCTCGGCTACGAGACCGAGAGCGCGGAAGGCGCGGTGACGGCGCTGATCAAGGACGGCGCCGAGGTCGAGAGCCTGAAGGCCGGCGAGAGCGGCGCGATCGTGCTGAACCAGACCCCGTTCTACGGCGAGTCCGGCGGCCAGGTCGGCGACACCGGCGTGCTGACCGGGGAGGGCGTCAAGTTCCGCGTCACCGACACGCAGAAGAAGGCCGGCGATCTGTTCGTGCATCTCGGCACGGTGGAGCAGGGCACGCTCGGCGTCGGCACCACATTGCAGCTCGAGGTCGATCACACCAGGCGCTCGTCGATCCGCGCCAACCATTCGGCGACGCATCTGCTGCACGAGGCGCTGCGCCAGGTGCTCGGCGATCACATCGCGCAGCGCGGCTCGCTGGTCACGCCGGACCGGCTGCGCTTCGACTTCGTGCATCCGAAGCAGATCACGCCGGAAGAGCTCGCCCGGATCGAGGACATCGCCAACGATGTCGTGCTGGAGAATGACGAGGTCACGACCCGGGTCATGGGCGTCGACGATGCCCGCGAGGCCGGCGCCCGCGCGCTGTTCGGCGAGAAATACGGCGACGAGGTTCGCGTCGTGTCGATGGGCAAGGGCGCCCGCGATCATGGCCAGAACGCGCTTGGCTGGTCGGTCGAGCTCTGCGGCGGCACCCATGTCCGCCGCACCGGTGACATCGGCATGATTTCCGTGACCAGCGAGGGCGCGGTCGCGTCCGGCGTGCGCCGTATCGAGGCGCTGACCGGGCATCATGCGCGCAAGCACGCCAACGACACCATCGCGCTGGCCAAGACCGCGGCGCTGGAGCTGCGCACCACGATCGACGACGTGCCGGCGCGCATCACAGCTCTGATGGAAGAGCGCAAGAAGCTCGAGCGCGATTTGTCCGACGCCCGCAAGAAGCTCGCGATGGGCGGCGGCGGTGCGTCGAACGGCGCCGCCTCAGCCGTTCGCGAGGTCGGCAATGTCAAGCTGCTGGCGCGCGCGGTCGAGGGCGTCGAGACCAAGGATCTCAAGAGTCTCGTCGACGACGGCAAGAAGCAGATCGGCTCGGGCGTGGTCGCGATCGTTGGCGTCACCGAGGACGGCAAGGCCGGCATCGTGGTCGGCGTCACCGCCGATCTGACCGCGCGGTTCAACGCGGTCGAGCTCGTGCGCAAGGGCTCCGAGGTGCTCGGCGGCAAGGGCGGCGGCGGCCGGCCCGACATGGCGCAGGCCGGCGGGCCCGACGGCGCCAAGGCCGACGCCGCGCTGTCGGCGATCGAACAGGCCATGACTCAACAGGCATCGGCCGGCGCCTGACGGAGAGGTTGATCGTGGCGACGGCTCCGCTCAAGCCCACGATCAGCGATCCCGGGCTGCGCGACCGTCTCTACGAGCTGCTCGAACGCGATGATCTGCCGCATTCGGGCGGCTTGCGCTTTGCCCGGGTCATCGTCGCCATCATCGCCGTCGATGTGCTGGCGGCGATCCTGGCCTCCGTGCCCGAGATCGACGCGCAGTTCGGCTGGCTGCTGACGACCATCGAGATCGCGGCGGTCATCGCCTTCGCGCTGGAATATGCCGCGCGGCTCTGGAGCGTGGTCGGCCACTCGCTGCGCGACATGACGCCGGCGCGGGCGCGGCTGGAATACGCCTTCTCGGCGCTCGGCGTGATCGACCTGCTGGCCTTCCTGCCGTCGGCCGTCGCGCTTGCGACCGGCGACAAGACCGCGCTGGTGCTGTTCGGCATGCTGCCGTTCCTCAAGCTGGTGCGCTATTCGACCGCGATGCGCTCGCTGCTGGCGGCGCTACATGCCGAGCGGCGCACGCTGTTCGGCTGCGTGGTGATCCTGACCGGCGCCGTGCTGCTGTTTGCCTCGCTGCTCTATGCCATCGAGCACAGGGTGCAGCCGGACAAGTTCGGCACCATGCCGCAGGCGATGTGGTGGGCGATCGTGACGCTCGGCACCGTCGGTTACGGCGACGTCGTCCCGATTACGCCGCTCGGCCGGACCGTCACGGTGGTCGCGATCGTGGTCGGCTTCGCGATGATCGCGCTGCCGGTCGCGATCATCTCGACCGCGTTCGCCGACGAGGTCCGGCGCCGCGACTTCGTCGTGACCTGGGGCATGCTGGCGCGGGTGCCGCTGTTCTCACATCTTGGCGCTGCCGATATTTCCGACATCATGCGCTTGCTGCGGTCGCAGACCATCGAGGCCGGCGAGGTCTTGGTGCGACGCGGCGATGCGGCGTCATCGATGTATTTCATCACCGCGGGCGAGGTCGAGATCGACCTGCCGAGCCAGCTTGTGCGGCTTTCCGACGGCGCGTTCTTCGGCGAGATCGCGCTGCTGCGGCGGACCAGCCGCTCCGGCACGGTGACGGCGACGCGCAAGACCAAGCTCCTGGTGCTCGATGCGCAGGACTTCCATGCCCTGATCGAGCGCATGCCGGCGCTCGCCGCGCATGTCCGGGAGACCGCGGAGGCGCGGCTTGCCGATCCGCTTGCGGCCGGCGGCGACCTGGCCGCCGCCCAGGCGCCGCGCGAGACCGACGGCGGCATCCGCGACTAGAATCTCATTCCGATTGAATCGGAACGAGGCTCTCGATTCTTCGTTTGGCGCGTTTCTTCACGCGAACCGGTATCCACTTCGCTCGAAAACGCTTAGTCCCGCCGCAGGAACACGTAATCCGCCGAGTAGGCCGCGCCTTTCAGCGCGCCTGATTTGTCGCAGGCGCCGCTGAGCTCGCCGCCCGAGGTGTTGATCCGCTGCACGGTTGCGACGCCGGAGAGCAGGCCGTTGCCGCGGTGGGCGATCACCTCGAGCTTCAGCCAGGGAATATCGGCGGCGGTGGTGCCGGGTGCGCTGCCGGCGGTGCGGGCGGTCACGACACTGCCGTCGACATGCTCCCAGTTCGGACCCGCATAATGCCGGCCGACCGTGCGACCGTCGGCGATCAGGGTCGCGATCGGTTCGCGGAACGACCAGGCGAGCTTGCCGTCGCTGACCGGCTTGCACTCATAGACCTGCACGCCCTCGGCATGGACGGTGAGGATCTTGGACTCGCCAGGCGCCGCGACGGCGTCGGGCAGGGGATCGGCAGCGAATGCCGCCGACGCGGTTAGCGAGAACGATGCGAGCACGACGGCTCTGACAAGGGCCATGGTCATGCTCGCACCTGTCTTCCCAGGATGACGGCCTCAGGCCGCGATCGCCTTCACGAGGTTGTCGGACACCTTGTCGAGGAATCCGGTGGTCGAGAGCCAGCGCTGGTCGGCGCCGACCAGGAGCGCGAGGTCCTTGGTCATGTAGCCCTCTTCGACGGTGGCGACGCAGACCTTCTCCAGGGTGGTGGCGAACTTGGCCAGCGCCTCGTTGTTGTCGAGCTTGGCGCGATGGGCGAGGCCACGGGTCCAGGCGAAGATCGACGCGATCGAGTTGGTCGAGGTCTCCTTGCCCTTCTGGTGCTCGCGGTAGTGGCGGGTCACGGTGCCGTGGGCGGCCTCGGCTTCCACGGTCTTGCCGTCCGGGGTGAGCAGCACCGAGGTCATCAGGCCGAGCGAGCCGTAACCCTGGGCCACGGTGTCGGACTGCACGTCGCCGTCATAGTTCTTGCAGGCCCAGACATAACCGCCGGACCATTTCAGCGCCGAGGCCACCATGTCGTCGATCAGGCGGTGCTCGTAGGTCAGGCCCTTGGCCTCGAATTCCTTCTTGAACTCGCGGTCGAAGACGTCCTGGAAGATGTCCTTGAAGCGGCCGTCATAGACCTTCAGAATCGTGTTCTTGGTCGACAGATAGACCGGGTAGTTGCGCATCAGGCCGTAATTGAACGAGGCGCGGGCGAAATCGGTGATGGAGTCGTCGAGATTGTACATCTCCATCGCGACGCCGGCGCCGGGCGCCTTGAACACTTCCTTCTCGATCACGGTGCCGTCCTCGCCGACGAACTTCAGCGACAGCGTGCCCTTGCCGGGGAACTTGATGTCGGTGGCGCGGTACTGGTCGCCATAGGCATGGCGGCCGATGATGATCGGCTTGGTCCAGCCGGGAACCAGGCGCGGCACGTTCTTGCAGATGATCGGCTCGCGGAAGATGCAGCCGCCGAGGATGTTGCGGATGGTGCCGTTCGGCGACTTCCACATCTGCTTCAGGCCGAACTCCTTCACCCGGGCCTCGTCGGGGGTGATGGTGGCGCATTTGACGCCGACGCCGACCTTCTTGATGGCTTCGGCGGCGTCGATGGTCACCTGGTCGTTGGTCTCATCGCGGTATTCCATGCCCAGATCGAAATAGAGCAGTTCGACATCCAGGAACGGGTTGATCAGCTTGTCCTTGATGTACTGCCAGATGATCCGGGTCATCTCGTCGCCATCGAGTTCGACGACGGGGTTGGATACCTTGATTTTTGCCATGACGGGGAGGCCCTCTTGGGAACGGCGCGCTTTTGACGGCGGGGGTGGAAAATACGCCTGCGCTATAGCACCGCCCGGGGGCGGGCGGAAGCGGAGGGGTTATGCACTTTCAGCCCATCTTTTCACCGAGAACCGCCATTCTGGACGGACCAGAATAGCGCCTCTCGGCCCTTGTTCTTGACGGGTTTTCTTCACGCGAACCGGTGCCCACTTCGCTTGAAAACCCTCTAGAACGCCGCCTGCGTCGCCGTCCCGGCCACGATGTACCAGGTCACGAACAGGCCCGCGATCAGGGCCCCCGGCAGGCTCGATCCGGTCCGCCGCCAGGTGAAGGTCGCGATCACGGCGACGATCGCGAGCAGGGGCACGAACTGGATCGCGACGATGGTCGAGAGCGGCACGAAACCGGGGTCCGGGACCGGGTTGAACAGCTTCCCCGTCAGCCACAGCGTGCCGTATTGCAGCACCAGCAACACGATGAAACCGAACGTCAGCGCCAGGATGTTGGTCAGGTACAGCGCCCCGCGCGGCGCATCCATGGTCGAGAAATTCCGGTGCAGCACGTGCAGCGCCACGACGAAAAACGCCGTGAACGGAATCAGATAGATCAGGAAGATGAGGAATTGCTTCGCGCTCATCAACTTGAGTGCGACGATCCAGAAGCGGAAGTCGATCTTGAAGGCGAGGTCGGCGAGCCATAGCGCGGCATAGCCGACCGCGACCGAAGCCAGCGCGATCACGACGGATTGACCGACGAGGCCGGTCCGGCTGGCGCGGTTCGGGGCGAACCGCATCAGGGCGAGCGTGATCAGGCCGTTGATGATGGCCCAGACCAGGATCTGGTTGGTGATGCCCTGCGGCAGGAACGCGCTCGGGGTGACGAAAGTGCCGCCCAGTGCAAAGGCCGGGTAATAGGTCAGCGCCGGGATGAAGGCGGACAGGATGAACGCCGTGGTCCAGCGCCGGCCGCTCGCGGCCTGATGCGGCGGCATGGTGCCGTCGGCAACCGCCGGCAGCCGAAGGCGGGAGAACATCGGCGCCTCCAGCAGCCCGTCGAACGTCCCGATGACCAGGGCAATGAAACCGATCAGCGCGACCAGCGTGCCGATCTCCTTGCGGAACCAGATCTGGTCGTCGACCGGCCGCGCCGTGCCGCCCTTCAATGTCTTGGCGAACCAGTCGAGGCTGTAGCCGATCGCCTCATGTGAGATGTGCTCGGCCGGATGGGTCATCGCCGGGGTGTACAGCACCCGGGCCGTGCCGTTGGCCGGATCGCCATAGACCTTGCCCGGCTCGACCGCGCCTTGTGTGCCGAACAGCGCCCAGAGCTTCGGGCTCGTGGTGACGTCACGCGCCAGCTGGACACCCCACATCAGGTCGGGGAATTCCTCGTACTGCGCGAACACGAGCGCGGTATTGCGCGGCCAGCTCGCAGTGCCCTCGGCAGCGAACGGCTTGCCGGTGGACGAGCCCTCCAGCACCATCGACTTGTAGTCGTTGGGCATCGCGGCGGCGGCCCCCAGCACGGTCCAGCCGCCCATCGAATGGCCCTCGAGCCCGATATTCTCCTTGTCGACGAATTGGAGGCTGCGGAGATAGGCAAGGCCGTCAGGTCCGCCAAAACCGTTGGCGAAGGAGGGCGGGTCGCTGTAGCCGTGGCCGGTCTGGTCGAGCGCCAGCACGACATAGCCGCGGCGGGCGAACTCGATCGCGAAGCCGTCCTGGGTCTCGCGCGAATTGATATAGCCGTGGACGGCGAGGATGCCGGGCGCCGGGATCTGCGGCGTGGCATTCGGTGGGATATAGAGCAGGGCGCTCATGGTATTGCCCTTGGCGCCGTTGAAGCGGACATCCTCGATCCGGATGCTGCCGGCGGTCTGCGTGAAGTGGGCGAGCAGGCCCCCCGCCACGATCAAGATCAGGCCCAAAATCGCCAGCGTCCATCTGCCCCGCATCGTCGTCCCCCCAATGTGCCTCGCCGTTGAAACCGGCGTCTCAAGCGTGCCTTTACAGCTTCGCTTTGGTTGTGGTTGATAGCCTATCCGAAGGCCAAGTGCGCGCAAGCGGCAGCCTTCGCTTCGTGCGATTGGGACTCCGATTGAGGATTCGCAAACGCCGCTAACCCTGTTATCTCCTTGGAGAAAATGGTCCCGCGCAGAACCGGTGCAAAGCTGGTCGGTGCGGTCTTGGACCCCTGCATGAGATTTTGAATCAGCCTCCTAGGAAGCTGATTCAAAATCTTCAGACGTTGAATCAGAAAGTGAAGTGAGATGTCCGGCACCGACAAGACCAAGGCAGGGCACGACCTTGCCGGTCCCGTCGTCATCCTGGTCGAACCGCAGCTTGGCGAGAACATCGGCATGGCCGCGCGCGCGATGGGCAATTTCGCGCTGTCGAGGATGCGCATCGTCAACCCGCGCGACGGCTGGCCGAACATTGCGGCCCAGCGTGCCGCCGCCGGCGCCGACCACATCATCGGTTCCGTCGAGCTGTTCGACACGGTCGAGCAGGCGATCGCCGATCTCACGCTGGTATTTGCGACCACCGCCCGGGCCCACGACCAAGCCAAGCCAGTGGTCGGGCCGGAAGGCGCGGCGGGTGAGATCGTCGGTCATGTCGCATCCGGCGGCGGCGCCGGCATCCTGTTCGGGCGCGAGCGCGCCGGCCTGACCAATGAGGAGGTCGCGCTCGCCAACCGCATCATCACCTTCCCGGTCAATCCGGGCTTCGCCTCGCTCAATCTGGCGCAGGCGGTGCTGTTGATGGGCTACGAGTGGTTCAAGCTCTCGACCGCGGGTGCGCTGCCGTTCGCGATGCCCGAGCGGTCCGAGCCGGCCTCCCAGCACCAGATGCAGGCCTTCTTCGACAACCTCGTCGCCGAGCTCGACAAGGTCGAGTTCCTGCGACCGGCGGAGAAGCGCGACACCATGCTGGTGAACCTGCGCAACATCTTCACGAGGATGGATCCGACCAAGCAGGACATGCACACGCTTCATGGGGTGGTGATGGCGATCGCCGAGGGCCGCAAAGGCCCGGCCAAGGGCGGGGTGCTCGACGGCGCCCAGGCGACGCGCTTGCGGGCGCTGCTTGCCGAGCAGGGGCAGGGCGGCGCGACCGCCGACAGCAGCAGCACCGTGCGCGGGCTCGCCCGGCTGCTCCGCCGCAACCCGACCGACGCCGAACGGATCCTGTGGCAGGCGCTGACGCGGGACCGCCGCTTCGCCGGCCAGTTCAAGCGCCAGACCCCGGTCGGCCGCCACATCCCCGACTTCGTCTCCTTCGTGCACCGGCTTGCAATCGAGCTGGTCAACCCGAACGAGAGCGAGGCCATCGGTGCCGACCGTGCCAAGCGCAGAGCCTGGCTCGAGGCGCGCGACTATCGGGTGGTCGACATGCGGGTGGCCGATGTCGAGCGCGACCTCGACGCCGAGCTCGCGCGGCTGGAGGCGGGGCTGCAGCAGGAGCGGTAGCTTACGCAATTGCTCTGTCCGCGGAGCAAGAACGGGATTCGAGTAAGCGACTCTTTCCACACGTCGTCCTGGCGAAAGCCAGGACCCATAACCACCGCATTGGATTGTGAAAGGGATCGAGGCCGCAGCGTCGCGCAACAATTGAGATTTGGGGTAATGGGTCCTGGCTTTCGCCAGGACGACACCGTGTTGGTGCGCCGCAGATGGCACGATTTCTGCCGTCACAATCCCGAAGGCAGCATCTCGCTAGGCTAGTGCCGACACGAGCCACAGACCCACATGCAGGTCGCGGCCATCAGCTCCGAGGCTTGCGGCGAGCGCGTTGCGTACCGCTTCCATGGCGCGATGACGTTGATCGTCCGTGGCATTCTCGAGCAGCGCAGGCAGCGGGCCGGCCTGCGTGATGAAGGCCATGCTTTGCGCGATGTCGCCGCCATGGATCGGTACGTCGGTGGCCTTGAGCGCAATCTCGTGAAACCCGGCCTCGGTCAGGATACCGCGAACGCGATCCTCGCGCGCGAACGAAAACATCCCGGGCGCCAATGGATCGAGCGGCGGCTGTGGCGGCACGTGCGGTCGGGCCGCCTCGATGGGTACGCGAAACCACGGCGACTCCGGCATGGTGCGAAAACAGACGAACACCAGCCGCCCGCCCGCTTTCATGCCGCCGCGGATGTTGGTGAAGGCCTTGACCGGGTCATCGAAGAACATCAGGCCAAAACGCGAATACATCAGATCCGCCCAGCGCGGTTCGAAGCCGTAGATCGTTGCGTCGGCCAGCGCACAGGTCACGTTGCCAAATCCCGCCTCGGCGACACGATGCTTGGCCAGATCCAGCATCGGGACCGAGATATCGACACCCACCACAGCACCCGACGGACCAACAGCCTTGGCGAACGCCAACACTGTGTCACCGGTGCCGCATCCGATATCGATGACACGCTCACCCGGCTTTGCCGCCGCGGCACCCAGGCTGACGTTGGTGACCGACGTGAAGACTTCGCTGATCACGGCTTGCTGCGAAACCCATGAGTGCCCCATGGTGCTGTTCCAGAACTCTGCTCCTCGGGGGTTTGGCGTAGGCGTCTGCATTTGATCAATCTCCTGGTGCTGAAAATGGAGTGTCGTCTGAAACAAACTGCACAAAATTCCAGATCGAACGCGAAGCTGAATCTCCGTACCGGGCATTAGCGAATTGCAGCCGACGTGCTTTGCATCTCGGCTCTAGGCCATCAGGACGTCTTCGCGCGATCCGCATCTGATCGATGCTGGACGGCGCTCAGGTGGTGGATTCATTGCCGCCGCCCTTCGGCTTGGAAATCGGAGGGATGCAGCTACCGAAGCGTGGATCGAGCGGATCGTAGCGCGACCTCATTCTCGCAAAAATATAGAGCGCCGCCAGTGCGAAGGCGCCGAGCAACAGCAGGCCCCATGCAGGTGGCGGACCTGCAACCAAAAGCACTGCTGCTCCAACGAGGACTAACGCGATAATGCCCGAAGACAGTTTTGAAGCCATGACCGG
Organism: Bradyrhizobium sp. USDA 3315; assembly: GCF_054056795.1. Lineage (NCBI taxonomy): Bacteria > Pseudomonadati > Pseudomonadota > Alphaproteobacteria > Hyphomicrobiales > Nitrobacteraceae > Bradyrhizobium > Bradyrhizobium sp. USDA 3315. The sequence continues at coordinate 5,785,421 of NZ_JBSRYP010000001.1, forward strand.
CTCCGCAGTTAGCGCAAGGACGGGATACTACCCCCGAAATCGATCTATTGGCGAGAGGCCGGCTGCGACACGCCAGCGCAGATATTTCCACCTGCGCCGTGGACGGAGCAACGGCCTGTTCGCTCACCGCCGCGAAGGTAACTATCGAGTTAGAGGTTGAGTTCGCCCGGGCTCACGTACTCACTGCCGCGTGGATGGCGCAGCAATGTTGTACCAGGGCGTCGTGCGAGACCACGAATTGCTTCAACGGCGTCTCGATGTCGTAGAAGTAGATATTGGCCACGAAGCCATAGATGCCGGCGTCGATAGTCGTCGGCCTGTCGCCATGCACATAGCCTTGGCTCGGGATCAGGCTCGCCAGTGCGGCGAGATCGGCGAGGCCGCGGGCCATCGCGGCGTCGGGCTCGAAGCGGCCGATGCCCTGGTAATAATAGCGCTGCGCGTTGAACTCCTTGGCCTTCATCAAGCCGTCGTCGGTGAGGGCTGGATGCTCGCGCTTGAGCGCGTCGCGGAATTGGGGCCAATAGCGCGCGTCCTGCCAGCGCGAATAGGACATCACCCAGTAGAGATCGTCGAGCGTCCGCGTGACGAGGAGGTTGGTCGTGCGCTGCGCCGGCGTCAGCGCGGCATCCAGCGTCACGTCATATTTTCCGGTGACATAGGCGAGGATGGTCTCGCTGTCGCCGACAGTGTCGTCGCCGTCGACGACATAGGGCAATTGCTTGCGCGGTGCCTTCGATGCATCGAAAATATGTTCGTGCCGGAACGGTACGCCGGCGAGCTTCAGAAAAGCGAACACCTTCAGACCATAGCCATTGTTGTCGGCGACGCCGAACAGCGGCGGATAGGAATAGAGCGTGAGCATGATGGCTCGCCACGTTCGAGGTCGCTACACGCTACCTCAGAATCCGTCGGTTGGATACGTCAGGCAGGCAAGCCCGCCTGTTGCGTCGCAGCGCCTGAAACGATTGCCTACAATCCGTAGTTGATGTCTTATTGTCGTCCTTGTCCCGGGTCGGGCGCGCGGTTTCGACAAAGCCTACGGGCGCATTTTGCGTCGGCGGTGCACGCCCCGGACGATCAAGCCTTCGAGATGCCGCCGTCGATCACCGGTCCCATCGGCTCGTAGCGCTCGCCGCTGAAGCGCACCAGTTGCAACTGCTCGAGCGGATAATGGTCTGATGGCGAGGTGTTGATCCGGATGCCGGGCAGCAGCATGTCGGATTCGAAATCCTTCAGGTTGGCCGCCTGCTTGATGATGCTTTCGGACGAGACGTCGTCGCCGCACTGCTTGAGCACCTGGACCAGGATCTGGCTGGTGAGATAGCCGGTGACCGCGTAGATGTCGTTCTTGGCGGCGGCCGGATCATATTTGTCGAGGAACGCGCGCCATTTCTGGATGGCGGGATCGCTGTCCCAGGCGGCGTCGACGGGATCCTTCAGGTAGGCGCTCGAAATGATCCCCTTGGAGACGTCGAAGCCCGCGGCTTTCAGCGTCGAGCCGGCGGAGGAGGCGTTGTTGCCGATGTAGTGCGCCGGTTGCCAGCCGAGCTCGGCGATCTTCTTGATGCCTTGGGCGGCGAATTTTGGTGTGGTCATGCTCATGAACACGTTGGCGCCGGCGGATTTGCAGCGGACCACCTGGCTGTCGATGGTCGGGTCGGCGGTCTCATAGGACAGCTCCGCCACGATTGCGGACGTCCTGGCGCCAAGTCCGTCCTTGAAGCCCTTCAGCACGTCGCGGCCGAAATCGTCGTTCTGGTAGACGATGCCGATTTTGGGATCGTTCTGTGTCGACAGCACATGCTGCGCGAAGGCGCGGCCCTCGATCTGGTAGCAGGGCTGGAAACCCATGGTGTAGGGGAAATTCTTGTAGTCGCCGAACTTGGTCGCGCCCGAGGCAATGAAGAGGTGCGGGACCTTCTTCTGGTTCATGTACTTCATGATCGCCGCATTGGTCGGCGCGCCGAGCGGCGCAAACAGCACGTCGATCTCGTCGCCTTCGACCAGCTTGCGCGCCTGCTCGACGGTCTTGGCCGGGCTGTAGGCATCGTCATAGGTGATGTACTTGATCATGCGGCCGTTGATGCCGCCTTGCTCGTTGATCATCTTGAAATAGCCGCCGGGGGTGCGGCCGATCGACGAATAGACCGCGGCCGGTCCCGAATAGGCGTCGATGTTGCCGATGACGATCTCGGTCTTGCCCTCCGTCTTGCCTCTGGCGATCGCGGGCCTGCCGAGCAGCAGCGCGGCTGACGTGGCCGCGGCGCCCTTGATGAGATGACGGCGCGATAGCCGGGGCGAACGGTTCCTTGTCATTGTAGTCCTCCGCTTCTTCTTGTTGGCCGTTTGGCAGCCTCTGACGGGCATGTCGGCGCGCAGCATTCCACAGCGGTGCTTTGGGACTTGTGTGCAGTCGCTACCATCTGAAATTTTCGCACGATGTCAGCCGCGGAGGCCGCGTTCCCCCATCCTCGGTTACCGACATGCCGTCCGGGATTGCTATACTGCGGCGACTGTCGTGGTGATCTCAGCAGGGTGGACCGATGGCGAAAGTGTTGGAAGGCAAGGTGGCGGCCGTGACCGGGGCGGCGTCGGGGATTGGACTGGCGAGCAGCGAGGCGATGCTGGCCGCGGGCGCGCGCGTGGTGATGGTCGACCGCGATGCCACCGCGCTGCAAGCGCTCGCCCGCAAGCACGGCGATGCGGTGGTCCCGCTGGTGATCGACCTGCTCGATCCCGCGCAGTGTGCAACCTTGCTGCCCAAGGTGCTCGAGAAGACCGGCCAGCTCGACATCCTGCACGCCAATGCCGGCATTTATGTCGGCGGCGACCTCGTCGATGCGGATACGATTGCGATCGACCGGATGCTGAACCTCAACGTCAACGTCGTGATGAAGAACGTGCACGACGTGCTGCCGCACATGATCACGCGCGGCACCGGCGACATCATCGTGACGAGCTCGCTCGCCGCGCATTTCCCGACGCCGTGGGAGCCGGTCTATGCGTCGTCGAAATGGGCGGTCAACTGCTTCGTGCAGACGGTGCGGCGCCAGGTGTTCAAGCACGGCATCCGTGTCGGCTCGATCTCGCCAGGACCCGTGATCAGCGCGCTGCTGGCGGACTGGCCGCCCGAGAAGCTTGCGGAGGCCAAGGCGGCCGGAAGCCTGCTGGAGGCCAGCGAAGTCGCCGAGGTCGTGATGTTCATGCTGACCCGGCCGCGCGGCATGACCATCCGCGACGTCGTGATGCTGCCGACGAATTTCGACCTGTAACGGCGAGCGCCGCGCCTCAGGCGGCGCTGCGATCGGTGGCGGGCGCGTGGCCGTGCTGCGTGAGGCGGCGCAGCGCGGCGACATTGGTCGCGACGGAAGCCATCCGGCACCGCGCCTTGCCTTCGGATTTCGCCTCGTACAGCGCGGCGTCGGCGGACGCCAGCAGCTGTTCGGCCTCGGTGCCGTGCTCAGGCGACACCGCGATGCCGACGCTGACACCGACCTCGGCCGAGATGCCGCCCGCGAGCTGATAGGGCATCGTGACGGTCTGGATGATGCGCTGGCCGGCCGTGAGCGCCTGTTCCGCCGTGACGCCGTTGACCAGCACCACGAACTCGTCGCCGCCGAGCCGTGCGATTACCGCGGTTTCGGGCAGCGCACGCCGCAGCCGCTCCGCGGTCAGCATCAGCACCTGATCGCCGGCGGCGTGGCCATAGGTGTCGTTGACCGGCTTGAAATTGTCGAGGTCGAAGAACAGCAGCGCAAAGGGCCCGCCATTCTCGGCGGGGGCCGCCAGCTTTGCGTTCAGCGCCGCGACGAAGCCGGCGCGATTGCGCAGGCCGGTCAGGGTGTCGTGATGGGCAAGATGGCCGTTCTCGCGCTCGGCGCGCATCGTGGCGATCAGCATCTTGTTGAGGCGGAAGGCTGCCACCGTCATCGCCGTGAGATACAGCGGCACCTGCATGACGACGATGAAGAGCAGCGGCTCGCCGGCAAGGGCCGCGCCCGGAACGATCGGGCCGAGGCTGAGCAGGATCATGGTGCCGGCAAGGCGCGGGGCACTGAAATTGCGGAAGCAGATGCCGCCGACCATCGCCGCCGCCGATAGCGAAGCCAGCAGCGCAACCACCCAATCGCCGCTTGCGAGGCTGATCAGGATGCCGAAGCCGACGCTGGCGCTCCAGGCGACTGCAAGCACGAGATGCAAATCGGTCGGGGTCGGCCGCTGCTCGCGCGCGGCGCGATGCGCAACCACGAGCACGGCGAGGCGCGAGAGGCAGATGACGAGTTCGAGGACGACCCAGGTGATGAACAGCGCGGTCGGCTCGCGGATCGCAATCACGGCCGCGACTGCGACCGTATTGACCGCGCCAGCCGCAAACACCGGCAGCGAGCCGTAGAGATCCCCGATCAGCGCCGCGCGGATGTCGTCAGGTACGCCCGGTCCGGCGTCGGCGAGCCAGCGCGTCACGCCCCAGCGCGGCTGGCTGTATCGTCCTTTTTCGGACTGCATTGTTCTTGCCTCGTACTTTCACCGCGCAACTGACCCGGCCCGACCTAACAGGCGTTTAAGGCCGGCGCCGATCGCGCGGCGTGATTGACGGCAGGTAAACCCGGCGGGCGATCGCGCCGCAGAAATACCGACGCCGGAGGTCGCGACGATCGGTTCGGCCGGCGGTGAGAAGGATGAAGTCTGCGCCAATGCCGGCCTTGCCAGGGTGGCGGACGCGCCGAAACAGCGCGGACGCCGCGTCGGCAGACTACGATATGTGAGAAGGGCAGGACTGCCGCGGATTGCGGCGGCCGTTGCGTTACACGGCGAGGAGCTGTTGTTCCGCCGCGCCGCCGGCGCGCTTCGGCTTCTTCGCCTTGGCGGGCGCGAACAGATTGCTCGCGGCAAGGCCCGCGGTGTCGGCGACGGTCGGATCACACGACACCATGGCCGCGACGATGGCGCCGTCGATCAGCAGCGCGAGCTGGTGCGCCAGCACGGCCGGCTCGGCCGCGCCCATCTCGCCGGCGAGCTTCTCGATATGCGCCAGCACCACCTTCTTGTGCTTCAGCGCGATGTTGCGGAACTGCTTGGCGTCCTTGTCGTGCTCGGCGACCGCGTTGATGAAGGGGCAGCCGTAGAAGCGCTCCTCGGCGAACCAGGTCTTCAGGGCAGGGAAGATCCGCGACAGCTTGGTCTGCGGATCGCCGCCGCCGGCCTCGATCGCGCCGATGAACCATTCGCGCCACTGGCGGCCTTCGCTCTCCAGCACCGCATGCACGAGGTTGGTCTTCGAGCCGAACAGCTTGTAGAGCGTGGTCTTCGCGGTTCCGGCCTCGTCGATGATCGCATCGATGCCGGTGGCGTTGATGCCGTTCTTGCAGAACAGATGGGTTGCGGCGTTCAGCAGGCGCCCGCGCGCCGATTCATTGTCGCCGGCGGTGAACGCCGCGGCAGGTTTTTTCTTCGCAAGCGATTTGGCCATGCGCGGCAGTAAATCGGAGCGCGCCGAAATCATCAAGCCGCATCTTCACGGGGGCGGGCATGTGCGCCGTCCTGCGCTCAAAATAATCGCGGCGGCGCCGCAGATGCACCGCGTTTGAGCAGCCGCGCGCTGATCAATCCGCAGGCAGGCCCGCTTAAGCGCCTGCAGGATTTCGCCTTTTGATTTGCGGCGGGACTGGCACGCTTCGTGCAGGAAACAGACCGTTCGGTATCCTAACCAAATCCATCGCTCCCAGGGAGAAAACTGATGACCGCTGTCGCCCAGAAAACCGCACTGACCGGCTGCCTCGCGCCGATCGACAAAGGCGGGCTCGAGCAGCTGATTGCCAATGGCAAGGCCAACCCGAAGGTGATCAAGACCTTGAAGTGCAAGACGGTGGCCGAGGGCAAGTTCCGTCACGCCAACTACATCCGCAACCTCGCGCCCTACATCGTCGACGAGCCGCCGGGCCTGCTCGGCGACGACACCGCGCCCAATCCCTCCGAGGCCTCGCTCGCCGCGCTCGGCTCCTGCCTTGCGGTCGGCCTGCACGCCAACGCCGTGCATCGCGGCTGGATCGTCAACAAGCTCGAGCTCGAGCTCGAGGGCGATCTCAATATCACCGCGGTGTGGGGCACCGGCGACGTCAGCGAGAAGCCGGTCGGCTTCACCGACGTCCGCGTCAAGGTCGACATGGAGTGCGAGGGGGTCTCGCAGGCCGAGATCGACGCGCTGGTGGCGCATGTGAAGAAGTGGTCGCCGGTCGCCAACACCTTCACCCGTCCCGTCAATCTCGAGGTCAGCGCGTAAACGCCCGACCGGCAATTCAAGGTGCGGAGATCATCCATGGGTTCACTGGCTTTATCGCGGGTCGCAGCTCAAGATCCCGCACCGACCATTGCGGACGAGGTTGCCCGCCTTGCCCGTCAGGAGCTGGCGCCGATCGCAGCCGCGATCGATGCCGGCTCGGTCTATCCCGGCGAATTCCTGCGCCGGCTCGGCAAGGTCGGCGCCTGGAGCAGCCATGTGCCGCAGGAGGGGCCTGCCGACCTGCGCTGGGCCATCCAGTCGATGGCGGCGCTCGGCGAGGTCTGCGGCGCCACCGCCTTCATGGCGTGGTGCCAGAACACGCTGGTCTGGTACGTCGCCAATTCCACCAACATGAAGCTCGCCGCGCGCTTCGGTGACTGCTTCGCCCGCGGGCGCGCGCTCGGCGGCACCGGGCTCTCGAACCCGATGAAGAGCTTCTTCGGCATCGAGCGGCTGAAGCTGAAGGGCCGCAAGGTCGATGGCGGCTACATCGTCCGCGGTGCGCTGCCCTGGGTGTCGAACCTCGGGCCCGGCCACTACTTTGGCACGATCTTCGAGCGCGAGGACGAGGGCACCAAGGGCGAGCCGGGCGGCATCGCAAGCGGCGAGCCGGGCAGCATCGCAAGCGGCGAGCTGGGCAGCACCGTGATGTTCCTCGCCGACTGCTCCGATCCCGCGATCACGCTGACGCCCTGTAAGCCGTTCCTGGCGATGGACGGCACCGGCACCTATGGCGTCCAGTTTCGCGACGTGTTCGTGCCTGACGAACTGATCCTGGCCGAGCCGGCCGCGCCGTTCGTCAAGAAAATCCGCGCCGGCTTCATCCTGTTGCAGGCCGGCATGGGTCTTGGGCTGATGAAGGATTGCATCAATATCATGGACGAGGTCCATGCGCCGCTCGGACACGTCAACCGCTATCTGCCGCAACAGCCGCTGCAATTCCGCGAGCTCCATGCCGAGTTCGAGAAGGAGGCAATGGCGCTGGCAAGCGATCCCTACAATGCCGATGACAGTTACTGGCGCCGCGTCGTCGCACTGCGACTGCGGATCGGCGATGCCAGCGTCGCATTCGCACATGCCGCGATGCTCCATTGCGGCGCGCGCGGCTACCTGATGAGCCACCGCGCCCAGCGCAGGCTGCGCGAGGCCTATTTTGTCGCCATCGTCACGCCCGCCACCAAGCAGCTGCGCAAGATGCTGGCGGACGGCTGAAGCATGATCCGGAAAAGTGGAAACCGGTTTTCCCTCGCGACAAACGCGGAACGCGTTTGCGCGGAGATCATGCTCAAACAAGTTCGGGACCACCACAACTGCAACCACAGACAGGAGAGGCTGCCATGACGGACGTTCTGATCACCGCCGGCGAACTTGCCGAGCTCGTCAAGAAAGACCCGTGTGTCATCATCGACACGCGGAATCCGGATGCCTATGCGGCCGGCCATTTGCCCGGTGCCGTCAATGTGCGTGACATCTTCACCTTTCTTGCGACCTCGACGCCGGAAGGCATCCACGAGCTCAAGACAAAATTCGCCGACGCGTTCGGTGCCGCCGGTCTCTCCGGCAAGGAGACCGCGGTGATCTACGAGCAGTCGATGAATTCCGGCTTCGGCCAGTCCTGCCGCGGCTACTACCTGCTCACGATGCTGGGCTATCCCAGGATCAAGGTGCTGCATGGCGGCTTCGATGCCTGGAAGGCGGCCGACCTGCCGGTGACCACCGACGTGGCGGTGCCGGCGAAGGCCTCCTTTGCGATCGTACCGGAGGCCGGCGATATCATGATCGACGCCAAGGCGATGCTGGCGGCGGTCGGCAAGCCCGGTGTTGCGATCCTCGACGTGCGCGACGTCGACGAGTGGATCGGCGAAAGCTCCTCGCCCTACGGCAAGGATTTCTGCCCGCGCAAGGGCCGCATCCCCGGTGCGGTGTGGCTGGAATGGTACCGCATGATGAAGCCGACCGCCGAGGGCCCGCGTTTCAAGTCAAAGGACGAGATCCTGGCGGAGTGCGCCACCGTCGGCATCTCGCAGACCACGCCGGTCTATCTCTACTGCTTCAAGGGCGCACGCGCCTCGAACACCTTCCTGGCGCTGAAGAACGCCGGCGTGAAGGACGTGCGGATGTACTTCGGCTCCTGGAACGAGTGGTCGCGCGACCCGTCGCTGCCGATCGACGAGGGCTTGCCGACCGCGGCCGTCGTCACCGGCAAGGCGGCATAGAACCTGCATGTTTGTTGGTGTCCGGCGGCGCAAAACGCGGCCGGACGCCGATCAATGAACCGGATCGCGGAGTTCTCCGCGTTTCGGTGCGACAATGGGGCGCAGTATGTCCATGTCAGATGATCCCTTCGACGCCGACCGCGTGCTCACGCGATCGGGTTGCGCCTGCGGCTGGCATCGCTCAGCCGCCGAGCATGAGCAGGCCGCGCGCACGTTGCGCTGCGAGCCGGTCGCCGACCTCAGCGAACAGAAGCGTTACGAAGGCATCGTTGCGTCGGCGGTGATGCGGGCGGTGTTTCCGCAGGATGTCGCGCGCCGCGCTTTCCTGAAATCGGTTGGCGCCGCGACGGCGCTCGCCGCGCTGTCACAGTTCTTCCCGCTGAAGACGGCGACAGAGGCGTTCGCCGACGCCGGACCGCCGGAGAAGAAGGACCTCAAGGTCGGCTTCATCCCGATCACCTGCGCGACCCCGATCATCATGGCGGCGCCGCTCGGCTTCTATGCCAAGCAGGGCCTCAACGTCGAGGTGGTGAAGACCGCCGGCTGGGCGGTCATTCGCGACAAGACCATCAACAAGGAATACGACGCCGCCCACATGCTGGCGCCGATGCCGATCGCGATCTCGCTCGGCCTTGGCGCCAACGCCATCCCGTTCACGGTCCCTGCGATCGAGAACATCAACGGGCAGGGCATCACGCTGGCGATGAAGCACAAGGACAGGCGCGATCCGAAGGACTGGAAGGGCATGAAGTTCGCCATTCCGTTCGACTACTCCATGCACAATTACCTGCTGCGCTATTACCTCGCCGAGCACGGGCTCGATCCGGATACCGACGTGCAGCTTCGCTCGGTGCCGCCGCCTGAGATGGTCGCCAATCTGCGCGCCGACAACATCGACGGTTTCCTCGCGCCCGACAATATCTGCCAGCGCGCGATCTATGACGGGGTCGGCTTCCTGCACATCCTCTCCAAGGAGATCTGGGACGGCCATCCCTGCTGCAGCTTTGCCGCCAGCCGCGAGTTCATCACGACGGCGCCGAATTCCTTCGCGGCGCTGACCCGCGCGATCGTGGATGCCACCGGCTACGCGGCGAAGGCCGAGAACCGCAAGCAGATCGCGGAAGCGATTGCGCCGGCCAACTACATCAACGCGCCGGTGACGGTGCTGGAGCAGGTGCTGACCGGCACCTATGCCGACGGGCTCGGTGGCGTGAAAACCGATCCGAAGCGCGTCGATTTCGATCCGTTCCCCTGGCAGTCCTTTGCGGTGTGGATGCTGACGCAGATGAAGCGCTGGGGCCAGATCAAGGGCGACGTCGACTACAAGGCGGTCGCCGAGCAGGTCTATCTCGCCACCGATACCAAGAAGGTGATGGCCGAGATGGGCCTCGCGCCACCCGCCACCTCGTACAAGTCGTTCTCGGTGATGGGCAAGAGCTTCGATCCGGCCAAGCCCGACGATTATCTCGCGAGCTTCAAGATCAGGAAATCGTCGTGACGGGCGAGGCTTTCTCCACGGCGTCGTCCCTGCGAAAGCAGGGACACATACGCCGTGCTCTCTCGGTTAGGCGCGCGGGGAGACACTTAGCGCAACAATTGGGGCCGGTGGTTATGGGTTCCTGCTTTCGCAGGGACGACGCGGGGAGGGAGTGCGAGTGACCTTTTCCCTCCGTCTCCGCGCCGCCATCGTCTCGATCGCGCTGCTTGCCGGCTTCCTCGGCGCCTGGCACCTCGCCACCCGCAGCAGCGGCACGACGGCGGCGATGAGCCCCGAATACGCCAGGCTGATGGGGCTGACCGCGACGCAGGGCAAGTCGGCGATGCCCGGGCCGCTCGATGTCGGTGCCAAGCTGTGGGAGCATCTGAAGCGGCCGTTCTACGACAATGGCCCGAACGACAAGGGGCTCGGCATCCAGCTCGCCTATTCGATCGGGCGCGTCGGGCTCGGCTATCTGATCGCGGTCGTCGTCGCGATTCCGCTCGGCTTCATGATCGGCATGTCGCCGCTGATCAGCAGGGCGCTCGATCCCTTCATCCAGGTGCTGAAGCCGATCTCGCCGCTGGCCTGGATGCCGCTCGCGCTCTACACGATCAAGGATTCCTCGATCTCGGCGATCTTTGTCATTTTCATCTGCTCGGTGTGGCCGATGCTGCTCAACACCGCGTTCGGGGTCGCCGGTGTGCGCAAGGAGTGGATCAACGTTGCGCGCACGCTCGAGGTCGGCACCGTCAGGCGCGCCTTCACGGTGATCCTGCCGGCGGCGGCGCCGACGATCCTGACGGGCATGCGGATCTCGATCGGGATCGCCTGGCTCGTGATCGTCGCCGCCGAGATGCTCGTCGGTGGTACCGGCATCGGCTACTTCGTCTGGAACGAGTGGAATAACCTGTCGATCACCAACGTGATCATCGCGATCCTCTTGATCGGCCTTGTCGGCATGCTGCTCGACCAGGTGCTGGCGCGGTTCACGCGCATGGTAACGTTTCCGGAGTAGCGATGACCGACAGCCGCATTGCAGCCCCTTCACCTCGCCCCGCCTGCGGCAGGGGTGTCCGGGGAAATTCAGGCATAGCGGAGCTCCATCTGGTCAGGTGAGATGGTTGATTTCCGACGGCTGGGGTTGATGGGCGGAGGTTTGTCGATGGCAGCGAGGGATCGACGCGTGAGCAGGAGCTGGCCGACGAGTTCGGCGAACCTGAGCGGGAGCATTTTGATGCAGTTGGTGTGAGCGGCGATGCGCAGCAGCAGGTAGGCAATCATCGCAGCGAGCACCTGAAGGCGGATCGCGTTGTCGTTGGCGCCGAGGAACTTGCGAATATCGAGATGCTGCTTGATCCAGCGGAACAGCAGCTCGATTTGCCATCGGCTCTTGTAGAGGGCGGCGATCTCGACGGCGCTACGGGCAAGGTCGTTGGTCAGGAGTGTGATCTTGCCGCCTTTCTCGCGTCTGATCTTGATGCGGCGGAGCGGGATTGGAAGGCGCGAATCGCCCTTGCTGGTGAGCTTCACCTCGTCATCGGCAAGGATTTCGAAGCCATCCCCGTTACGCTTGCGGATGGCGCGATGCCTGAGCGAGCGAAGACGGATGCTCGTCTTCGCCCGGGTAACGAAGAAAGCCTTGCTATCATTGATCTTCTGCCACCAGTCGAAACGGCAATAGCCCTTGTCAAACACATAGGTGGTGGCGGGCTGGATTGGGGTCTGTCGGCCGATCTCGATGTCATTGACGTTCGCGGCCGTCATCTCGACGCAGGTCGGGACATCGCTCCTTGGGTCGTAGACGACATGCAGCTTCATGCCGCGGATGCGGCCGTTCCACGTCGCCCAACTGCAGACCTTGCCGAGCGGGATCGGACTGGCGTCGATCAGACGCACCATCTCCATGCCTTCACTCCGCAGCTGGCGACGCGCCATCGCCGACAGCGCCGCAAAGGTTTGCGCGAAAATGCCGATCGGACGGCGGGCATTGGCATCGGACAACGTCGAGCGCGACAGCTTGCCGGTTCCCAAGTGATAGTGATGCTGCGAATTGGCGTTGAAGCCAGTCACCACCCCGCGCAGACTGCTGTTGCCGCTAAGCTGGGCATAGATCAGCGCCACCAGATGATCCCAGCTCCTGAACGACTTGTCGTAGGCATCCCCGTCCAGACGATCCACAACCGTCTGAAACTGCCGTCGATTGATCGGTTCAAGCAGCCTTCCAAAAATGCTACCGCGATATCGCATGCTCGGCCCTCTGTGTCTCGACAACCAGAAAAGACCGATTTGCCTCGGTCCTGCCGAGCATGCACCGCGACACAGTGAATCATTCCCCGGACACCCCTGCGCCTGCGGGGAGAGGTCGATCGCAAAGCGATCGGGTGAGGGGGAGTTTCCGCGGGTCTATCTGCCGCCGTGCTCGCGGAGGAAGCCCCTCACCCCAACCCTCTCCCCGCGAAGAGCGGGGCGAGGGAGCGCAGTCCATTCGTGGAGCTACCGCGGATGACCGACAAGTTCATCTCGATCGAGGGCATTGCGCGGCGCTATCCCGGCGCCGGCGGCGGGACCACCACGGTGTTCGAGAATTTCTGGCTGTCGATGGCGCGCGGCGAGTTCGGCTGCGTGATCGGCCATTCCGGCTGCGGCAAGACCACCGTGCTGAACATCCTCGCCGGCCTCGACGAACCGAGCGAGGGCACGGTGATCGTCGACGGGCAGGGGATCGAGGGCACCAGCCTCGACCGCGCCGTGATCTTCCAAAGCCATGCGCTACTGCCGTGGTGCACCGTATCGGGCAATGTCGCTTATGCCGTCGGCTCGAAATGGCGCAAATGGGACCGTGCGCGGGTGAAGGCGCATGCGCAGAAGTTCATCGATCTCGTCGGGCTCACCGGCTCGGAGCAAAAGCATCCGTCCGAACTCTCCGGCGGCATGAAACAGCGCGTCGGCATCGCGCGGGCGCTGTCGATCACCCCGAAGATCATGCTGATGGACGAGCCGTTCTCGGCGCTGGACGCGCTGACCCGCGGCACGCTTCAGGATGAGGTGCGGCGGATCTGCCTGGAGACCGGGCAGACCACCTTCATGATCACCCATGACGTCGATGAGGCGATCTTTCTCGCCGACAAGATCTTCCTGATGACCAACGGTCCCGGCGCCGTGCTGGCCGAGATCGTCGAGAACCCGCTGCCGAAGGAGCGCGGCCGCATCGACCTGCACCGCCATCCCTATTACTATGCGCTGCGCAACCATATCGTCGATTTCCTGGTCAGCCGCAGCAAGAGCTTTGCCGCCGAGGTGACCGGTCACGATCCGCGCCGCGTGCCGACGGTGCGGCCCGGCGTCGGCGAGCCCGTGATCGTCTCGCCGCCACGCGCCGTCGAACCCAATCCCGCGCAGAGCGCTGCGCGCTGAAGCCCAAGGAGGAAACCTGATGAAACGCGAAGACCTCACCGAGAAGCTGCTCGACATCAAGCGCGAGAAGGGCTGGAGCTGGAAATACATCTGCGAGAAGATCGGCGGCTATTCCGACGTGCTGATCACGGGCGCGATCCTCGGCCAGATGAAATTGACAAAGCCGCAGGCGGCGAATGCCGGCGAATTGTTCGGGCTGTCGAAGGCCGAGATCGCGATGCTCAACGAGGTGCCGATGCGCGGCACCGGCACGCCGATGCCGCCGACCGATCCGCTGATCTACCGCTTCTACGAGATGGTGATGGTCAACGGCCCGGCCTGGAAGGCGCTGATCGAAGAAGAATTCGGCGACGGCATCATGTCGGCGATCGACTTCGACATGGCGCTGGAGCGCGTCGCCAATCCGAAGGGCGACCGCGTCAAGATCACCATGAGCGGCAAGTTCCTGCCGTACAAATATTACGGCGCCAGCGGCAACGTGCCTGAATACGGCTTCAAGGAAGAGTAAGGCGAGGGGGCGAATGGCGAGTAGCGAATGGATTCCTGCCCATTCGCTACTCGCACCTCACCAATCGCTACAGGATCGTGCCCGGGTTGTAGCGAGCCGCCTCAGGCTTGGCCTTGGCCAAAGCCTCGACCTGCTCGGCGAAGAAATCGACCTGGGCGCCGGCGTCGCCGGAGTTGGCGCGACCCTGTTCGAGCACGTGCTGCAACTCGGCTGCGCTCAAGCCAAGACGCTTGTCGGCGGCGAGGCGCTGCAGCAGATCGTTCTGCACGATCTTGCCGGTGCGCAGGTCGCCGATGGCCGCGACGGCATGCTCCTTGATCGCCTCGTGGGCGCCTTCGCGGCCCGCGCCCTTCTTCACCGCTTCCATCATCACCGTGGTGGTCAGCAGGAAGGGCAGATAGCGGTTGAGCTCGGTCTCGACCACGGCTTCGAACACCTCCATCTGGTCAAGCACCGTGAGCAAGGTTTCGAGCAGGCCATCCATGGCGAGGAAGGCATCGGGCAGCATGACGCGGCGGACGACCGAGCAGGAGACGTCGCCTTCGTTCCACTGATCGCCGGCAAGGCCTGCGGCCATCGCGAGATAGCCCTTCAGGATCACATGCAGGCCGTTGATGCGCTCGCAGGAGCGGCTGTTCATCTTGTGCGGCATCGCGGAGGAGCCGACCTGGCCCTTGGCAAAACCTTCGCTGGCGAGTTCGTGGCCTGCCATCAGGCGGATGGTCTTGGCGAAATTGCCGGGCCCGCTGGCGAGCTCGGTGAGCACGCTGACCGCACGGAAGTCGAGGCTGCGCGGATAGACCTGGCCGACGGCATCGAGGGCCTTCGGCAGGCCGAGGTGAACGAGGACGCGCTGCTCGAGCGCGCGCGCCTTGCCGGCATCTCCGTTGAACAGGGTGATCTGATCGAGACGGGTGCCGACCGCGCCCTTCAGGCCGCGGGCGGGATAGGTCTGCAGCACATTGACCAGGCTCTGATGCGCCAGCAGCATCTCCTCGCCGGACATGGCGATGCGCTTGCCGAGCGTCGTGACCTGCGCGGCCACGTTATGGGTGCGCGCGGTGAACGGGATGTCGCGCAATTGCTTCGCGCGCGTGGCAAAGCGGATGAGTGCGGCGATGCTCTTGGTCTCGATGAGCTGCAGCGCGCGGTAGACCTGCAATTGCTCGACGTTCTCGGTGAGGTCGCGGCTGGTCATGCCCTTGTGCAGGTGCTCGTGACCGGCGAGCTCGCAGAACTCCTCGATGCGCGCCTTGACGTCGTGGCGGGTGACGCGCTCCCGCTTCATGATGGAGGCCAGGTTGATCTGGTCCTTGACGCGCTCGTAGCTTTCGATCACGCCATCCGGCACCGCGATGCCGAGATCGCGCTGGGCCTTCAGCACGGCGATCCAGTAGTCGCGTTCGAGGCGGACCTTGCCTTCGCCGCTCCAGATGGCGCGCATGGCGGGCGAAGCGTAACGTTCGGCGAGGACGTTGGAAATGTGATCTTGGGACATCCCGCTCTCTTGGCATTGCCTGAGGCTGGCTGCAAGCCGCGACCTGCGATGAATCGTCAGGTCTGGTAACGCTCGGCCGGGCTTGCGGTGCTGGCGCCAGCATACCAGATTCAGGAAGGCGCCGCCTCGGGCAATCCGGGGCGGCGCAGGCATGCTTCGCCCCGCGTCAGAGCGAGAAGGTCACTGCGGCGGGTCCGCAGCTCAGGCCGGCCGTGTTCGGCACGGCCGTGTCGCTGGTCCAGTTGTCCTCGCCGTCAGTGGTCTTGTACAGGAACTGGCCGTCGGGTCCCTGGTGCAGGACGTACAATGTGTCGTTGAACACGACCGGCGCGGCATTGCCGAAATTGCCCGGCGTGTCGGGGACCTGGCGGTCGGCTCCCCAGCTGCCAATGCCGTCGAACCGCTTGAAGAAGAGGCCCGTGGGGTCGTTGAAGAACAGGTAGATCCAGTCCTTGTAGGAAGCCGCGCCCGGACCGTTGCTGAGGCCTTCCGTGCCGGCAACCGGATTGCTTCGCCAGGTGCTGCGGTCGAAGGTCGCGTACCAGAAGCGGTTCATGTTGCCGGGTTCGCTATAGCCGGGCCCGCGGCCGAACACGTAGAGCGTGTCGCCGCGCACGGCCGCGGCCGGGGTGTCGACGTTCTGGTAGGCGACGGAGATGAGATGGTTGGTTCCGGATGTGTTGATCTCGGGTCCGAAGCTGGTGCCGTCGTAGGTCTTGTACATCAGGTCGGACTGGCCGGGATTCGAGTACAGCAGATAGATCAGGCCGTCATACACGGCGGCCGCCACTCCTCCGCCGACGCCGGCCATGTTGGGCACCTGGGCTGCCGCCGTCCACAGCTCGCCGTCATAGACTCTGTAATAGAGGGACTGGTTGATCGGATAGAACACATACAGGTTGGTGTTGAAGACGACGGCTGCCGGCGTGTTGCTGATCCAGGTGTTCCCCGGCATCGGGACATCGCCGCTCCAGGCCTCGCCGTTGAAGACGTTCGTAAAAAATTGCGGACTGTTTCCAACGCCCTTGTGCAGGGAAAACAACCAGCTCTTCATTTTGGAAATCCCCCATGGCGACGAGACGCCGCCTCTGATCAGCGGTGTAGATTGGATCGACGTGCGCAGGATCGATTGGAATGAACTGATCGTACGCCTGCGCCCGTCGTGTTCTACGTCCGATTCACCGACGGTTGTGTGAAGCTGTTCACTCACCCTGGAGGAGGAGACCATATATGTCGTGCGCAGACTGAGAATCGAGGCCGCGCAAGGCACGCCGCGACGTGAGTGGCGACTTGTCGGAAGACGGACTTCGAGGAGATGAGAGAAGCGCGAATAGCGAATGGATGCTTTCCGATTAGCTATTCGCTGCGCCCTATTCGCTCTTCGCTGCGGCGAATGCCGCGCGGACCTCCTTCACCGGCGCCATGTCGCGGACGAAGCTGAATGCGCCGTTGTCCTTCATCTCGCGGGCACAGCGCAGGAACGCAGCCAGCGCGTGGCGCTGCATCGCGCCGCCGACGCTGATGCGCTTGACGCCGACGGCGGCGAGTTGCTCGACGGTCAGGGTCGGATCGGCAAAGCCCATCACGAGGTTGAACGGCTTGTTGATCGATGACACCACGGTCTTGATGGTGGCGAGATCGTAGAGGCCCGGCGAATACAGCACGTCGGCGCCGGCGGCCTCGAACGCCTGTAGCCGCTTGATGGTGTCGTCGAGGTCCTTGCGGCCGTGCAGGAAGTTTTCCG
The DNA here is from genome assembly GCF_054056795.1 of Bradyrhizobium sp. USDA 3315. Lineage (NCBI taxonomy): Bacteria > Pseudomonadati > Pseudomonadota > Alphaproteobacteria > Hyphomicrobiales > Nitrobacteraceae > Bradyrhizobium > Bradyrhizobium sp. USDA 3315. The sequence continues at coordinate 5,802,564 of NZ_JBSRYP010000001.1, forward strand.
CCCGCGCCGTCAGCGTGAACGGGAAGGGCAGCGCCCGTGCGGCCTCGACCGCGGCCTGGACCCGCTCCACGGCGAGCGTGAAATCGTAGATCGGGCGCTGCGGGTCGCCGGTCGAGTCCTCGATCGAGCCGCCGACCGCGCCGGCCTCGGCGGCGAAGCGGATCGCCTCGGCCGCGAGCTTCGGCATGTCGGCGCCGCATTTTTCCAGATCGGCATTGACGGGCAGGTCGGTGGCCTCGGCGATCACCCGGCAATTCTCGATGATCCCATCGAGGCTGACCGTCGAACGGCCGAGCGTATTGGCGAGCCCGAGGCTGGTGGTTGCGAGCGCCTCGAAGCCCATGGATGCGAGCAGCTTCGCCGTTCCGGCGTCCCACGGATTTGGAATGATGAAGGTGCCGGGCCGCTGATGCAGCTCGCGAAACCGTGCTGCCTTGTCCGCCTGGGTGCGCATGTGAACTCCTGCTGTTGTCAAAAGCGACTGAAAGCAGCGATAGGGCGGTTTCGCCCATCAGACAAATTTGTTATTTCTCTCGATATCATCAGCTTTTTGCATGGGAGAGCGATGGACAGCGACGCGCTCAACACGTTCCTGGTGGTGCATCGGCGCGGCGGGATCTCGCATGCCGCCAAGGCGCTGCACCGCTCGCAGCCGGCGATTTCGCGGCGCATAGCGCTGCTCGAGCAGGAGCTCGGGGTGCCCCTGTTCGAGCGGATCGCGGGCAAGACGCGGCTGAGCGATGCCGGGCGGGTGATGGTGCCCTATGCCGAACGGGCGGTGGCGGCGGCGCAGGATGCCGAGAACGCGGTGCGCGCGCTGCTGCGCGACAATTCCGGCCCGGTGGCGCTGGCGGTGACCGGTACCCTCGCCGGCGAGCGGCTCTCGAACGTATTGAAGCGCTTTGCCCGCCGGCACCCGGACGTTGCGCTGACGCTGCGCACCGCGACCAGCGCCGAGGTCAGCGACCTGATCCGGCGCGGCGAGGCGACGATCGGGTTGCGTTACGACCGCGACCGCTCGCGCGACCTCGATTGCGAGGTGCTGTTTGCCGAGCCGCTCGGGGTGGTCTGCGCGCCGGACCATCCGCTGGCGGGACGCCGGGTCGGCAAGCTTGCCGATCTCAGGGATGAGCGCTGGATCGCCTTCCCGGAGGTGCCGGGACGCCGCGAAATCACCGCCTCGCACGTCTTCGCCCTGTTCCTGACGCACGGGCTCGGCGAGGTCGCCTGGACGCCGGTCGACAGCCTGACGGCGCAGAAGCGGCTGGTCGAGGCCGGGCTCGGGATCGCGCTGCTGTCACAAAGCAATGCGGCGGAGGAATTGGGTAGCTCGAGGATCGCGACGATCCGCGTCGGCGATCTCGCCGCAAGTCACGAGGTCGTCGCCGTGACGCGGCATGGCGGCTTCCTTAGCGCCGCCTCACGCCGTCTGTTCGACATCCTCCGTGCCGACTTCACCAAGGCGAGGGGCACAAATACGTCGCGCCGGAACGGTGTCCGGCGCGCGTAAAAGTCGACTTGGTAGGGTGTACCGGGAACTCAGCTTCCCGCCTTGACCTGGGCCGCGGCCACCGCCAGCAGCTCGTCCATCTTGGCGCGGATATCGCGCTCGGTGACGGCCTGGTCCTTGGCGGAGAGGTCCTTCAGAACCTTGTGCAGCACGTCGTTGTCGCCGGCTTCCTCGAAGTCGGCGGCGACCACTTCCTTGGCATAGGCGCTGGCGGCATCGCCCGTGATGCCGAGCTTCTCGGCGGCCCACAGGCCAAGCAGCTTGTTCCGGCGGGCTTCAGCCTTGAACTTCTGCTCCTCGTCGAGGGCGAACTTCTTCTCGAAACCTTCCTCGCGTTTGTTGAATTCGCTCATGGCTGAAGTTCCAATTCCCTTGCTGAATGAGGGCCGCCGCGCGTTGCGGCAACCCCGATGCCTGCCTAGATAGGTGGGAGGAATCGGCAAGACAACGAGCCGTTAAGCCGCAGGCAAAACTGGCGGAATCGGCCCTTTATGATAGGGCGGTATAAGTGCCCTCAAGGGGGCACTATCGATTGTGCTGGATGGGCCAATCGGATAGGTTGCCAACAGGCATGGTTCTTGTTCTGTTTCCAGTTGGATTGCCCAGGTTCCAGGCCTCCGCGGCAGCTCCGTCGTGGGTCGTAACCCCAAGTCATCCGGAGCACCCAAATCCATGGATTTCAACAAAACACGGTACATCCCAATGAGCCGTCGACGCCGTATTTATGAAGGCAAGGCCAAGGTGCTTTACGAAGGCCCCGAGCCGGGAACCCTGATCCAGCACTTCAAGGACGACGCGACCGCGTTCAACGCCAAGAAACACCAGGTGATCGAGGGCAAGGGCGTCCTCAACAACCGGATTTCGGAGTACCTGTTTCAGCACCTCAACGACATCGGGGTGCCGACCCACTTCATCCGCCGCCTCAACATGCGCGAGCAGCTGATTCGCGAGGTCGAGATCGTGCCGCTCGAGGTGGTGGTGCGGAACGTCGCCGCCGGCTCGCTGTCGCAGCGGCTCGGGATCGAGGAGGGCACCCAGCTGCCGCGCTCGATCATCGAGTTCTATTACAAGAACGACCAGCTCAACGACCCCATGGTGTCGGAAGAGCACATCACCGCCTTCGGCTGGGCGACGCCCCAGGAGATCGACGACATCATGGCGCTGGCCATCCGCGTCAACGACTTCCTGACCGGCCTCTTCCTCGGCATCGGCATCCGCCTCGTCGACTTCAAGATGGAGTGCGGACGGCTGTTCGAGAACGAGATGATGCGGATCATCGTCGCCGACGAGATCTCGCCGGACTCCTGCCGGCTGTGGGACATCAAGTCGAACGAGAAGCTCGACAAGGACCGTTTCCGCAGGGATCTGGGTGGCCTGCTCGAGGCCTACACCGAGGTCGCCAAGCGGCTCGGCATTCTGATTGAAAACGAGCGGCCGGCCGGTAGCGGCCCGGTGCTGGTGAAGAGCTAAGGTGAAGGGACGACCGTGAAGGCACGTGTGACTGTGACATTGAAGTCGGGCATCCTCGATCCGCAGGGCAAGGCGATCGAGGGTGCGCTGAAATCGCTCGGCGTCGACGGCGTCGCCAGCGTTCGCCAGGGCAAGGTGTTCGACATCGAGCTCGCCGCGACCGACAAGGCCAAGGCGGAAGCGGCGCTGAAGGCCGCCGCCGACAAGTTGTTGGCGAATACCGTGATCGAGAATTATGCCATCGAACTGAAGGCGTAAGGGGCGAGCAAATGGCCGACGTGACGATGGAGCTGATGTTCGAAGTGATGAAATCGGTCCAGGCGCGTTTGGCTCAGGTCGACGGCAAGATCGATGAGTTGAAGCAGGAAATGCAGGCATCGCGAACGTCTCAGAATGGTATCCGCCAGGAAATTACCGGCGTGTTCCAGGAGATTTCCGGTATTCACGCGACGCTGGTTCGCCACGAAGGGCGTCTTGACCGCATAGAGACACGTCTCGAATTGAACGAAGTACCAACTCCATGAAATCAGCCGTCCTCGTCTTCCCCGGCATCAACCGCGAGCGCGACATGGCGCGCGCGCTCAAGCTCGCATCCGGCAATGAGACCGCGATGGTCTGGCACGCCGAGACCGCGCTGCCCAAAGGCACGGACCTCGTGGTGGTGCCCGGCGGCTTCTCCTATGGCGATTACCTGCGCTGCGGCGCGATCGCAGCGCGCGCGCCGGTGATGGACGCGGTGCGCGACTTCGCCGCCAAGGGCGGGCTCGTGCTCGGCGTCTGCAATGGCTTCCAGATCCTCTGCGAGTCGGGGCTGCTACCGGGCGTGCTGATGCGCAATGCCGGGCTGAAGTTCATCTGCCGCGACGTGCATATGCGCGTCGAGCGTTCCGACACGCCGTTCACCCGCGGCTACAATGCCGGCCAGGTGATCCGCGTGCCGGTGGCTCACGGCGAAGGCAATTACGAGGCGGACGAAGAGACGCTGAAGCGGCTCGAAGGCGACGGGCGGGTGCTGTACCGCTACTGCTCGCCGGAGGGCGTGGTCGACGAGGCCTCCAATCTGAACGGCGCCGCGCATTCGATCGCCGGCATCGTCAATGAGCGCGGCAACGTGCTCGGCATGATGCCGCATCCCGAAAACCACGTCGAAGAGATCATGGGCTGCACCGACGGCCGCGGCCTGTTCGCAGGCCTGGTCCAGCAGTTCGAAAAGGCGGCGTAATCACCATAGCGTTTTCGAGCGAAGTGGGGACCGGTTCGCGTGAAGAAAACGCGTCAGAATAAAATGCTGCGGCGGTGGTGCGTTGCCGCGGCTGCGGCGCTTGTGCTTGCGACGTCGGCCTACGCCCAGGACTTCCCGAAGCGTCCGATCACGATGATCGTGCCGTTCACGGCCGGCGGCACCTCCGACGTGATCGCCCGCGCGGTCGCCGACCAGATGAGCGCTGCGCTCGGCCAGAGCATCATCATCGAGAATGTCGGCGGCGCCGGCGGCTCGACCGCGCTCGCCCGCGCCGCGCGCGCCGAGCCGGACGGCTACACCATCGCGATCGGCAATGCCGGCACCAACGCCGCGACCTACACGATCTATCCGAAGCTGCCGTTTATGCCTGACTCCTTCGCGCCGATCGCCGTGGTCGCCAAGACCTTCGGCATCGTCGCGCTGCGCAAGGATTTTCCGGCCAAGGACCTCAAGGAATTCATCGACTACGCCAGGAACAATCCGGGCAAGGTCAATCTCGGCCATGCCGGCGTGGGCTCCTCGAATTACCTGATCTGCAAGAGCTTTGTTCATGCCGCCGGCATCGACGTGCAGCTGGTCGGCTATCGCGGCGCAGCGCTTGCGCTGACGGACGCGATCGGCAGCCAGATCGACGGCGTCTGCGATGCCGCGGCCTCGGTGTCGCAGGCGATCGACGACAAGCTGGTGAAAGCGGTCGTCGTTGGCTCGACCGTGCGGCTGGCCTCGCTGCCGGAACTGCCGACCTCGGCCGAGGCCGGACTGCCCGAGTTCGAGGCGCAGGGCTGGAACGGCCTGTTCGCGCCGAAGGGCACACCGCCCGAGATCATCGCCAAGCTCAACGCCGCCGCGCGCACCGCGGTTGCGAGCGAGGCGGTGAAGAAGCGCTTCGCCGACCTGTCTACCGTCGCCCCCGACGCCAATGAGCTCGCGCCCGAGGCGCTGCAGCAGCTCGTGACCCGCGACGTCGCGAAATACCGCACGCTGCTGGCGGACGATAAGAAGTAGAGGGTCATCGTCGCTGCGTTGGCTCTGCCCTCGACGCGGTCGCCGAGGCGGCGAGCCTTGCGTCAGCCGCTCGCCAGACTGGCCTGAAATTTGCTGGTGATCTCCCGATCGATCAGGACGGGAGCGCATCATGCTCATTCGCAAGGCTCACTGCACGATTGCGTTCCTATGCGCGCTGCTGTGGTCGCATTGGGCGATGGCCGAGACCACGTTGCGCATCGCCATGACGGCGTCCGATATCCCGACGGCCACCGGGCTGCCGAATAACGGCTTCGAAGGCATGCGCTTTCTCGGTTATCCGATCTTTGAAGGTTTGGTGCTGTGGAATCTGAGCGGAACCGACCGCTTGGCGACTTTGCGTCCCGGACTCGCGGAGAAATGGGAACAGGACCCGGTCGACAACAAGACCTGGATTTTCCATCTGCGCCAGGACGTCAAATTCCACGATGGTACCGATTTCAATGCCGATGCCGTGATCTGGAATCTCGATCGCTACTTCAACAGCGAGAGCCCGCAATTTGAGCCGCCGAGTTCGGCGATGTCGCGGGCGCGGGTCCCGGTGATGGGCAGTTACCGGAAGATCGATGACGCAACGGTGGCGATCTCGACGACGAAGCCGGCATCCTATTTTCCCTATATGGCGGTCTATCTTCTGTTCACCTCGCCCGCCTCATTCGAAAAGGCCGGCCGCGACTGGGCCAAGGTCGCGACGTTGCCGGCTGCCGGCACCGGGCCGTTCCGCATCACCAGGATTGTGCCGCGGCAAGAGGCAGATCTGGCGCGTTGGGACAAGTATTGGGACACGAGCAAGACAGCAAAGGTCGACAATGTCGTGTTGCTGCCGATCCCCGAGGCCAATTCGCGGCTGGCCGCCTTGCGTGCCGGCCAGGTCGACTGGATCGAAGTGCCGCCGGCCGATGGCGTCGACTCGCTGAAATCCGCCGGCTTCACCATTACCACCGGCTCCTATCCGCATGTCTGGCCGTGGTTCTACAACATCGGCGCCGCCAACAGCCCGTTCAAGGACGTCAGGGTTCGCCAGGCCCTGAACTACTGCATCGATCGGGACGGGCTGGTGTCCCTGCTCAACGGGACCGCAGAGCCGTCGGTCGGCTGGCTCAAGGCCAGCGATCCCGATTTCGGCGCGCCGGTCAATCACTACAAGTTCGATCCGACCAAGGGCAAGGCGCTGCTTGCCGAGGCGGGTTACACGTCGGCGAAGCCATTGGCGTTCAAGGTGCTGATCTCGAATTCAGGCTCGGGGCAGATGCTGCCCCTGCCGATGAACGAATTCCTGTAGCAGAACCTGAAGGAAGCCTGCGGGGTCGATGTGGAATTCGACGTCATCGAGTGGCAGGTGCTTCTGACGGCGGCCCGGGCCACGCCCGACAGCCCAACTTTGCGCGGCGCCATGGCGCTCAATATCAGCTCGCCTTCGTCGGACGCCGGCGTGATGGCGCGCTATTTCCTGGCCGCCAATTTTTCACCGAACGGTTTCAATTTCGAGCAATGGAAGGACGACGAGTTCGAAGCCGCACTCAAGACGATTTCGGAAGCGACCGATCCGAAAGTGATCTCGGCGGCTTACCGCAAGGCGCATGAGCGCCTCGTCGACGATCCGCCCTGGCTCTATATTGTCCACGATCTGAACCCTCGCGCGATGAGTCCGAAGGTGAAGGGTTTTGTGTCGCCCCAATCGTGGTTCGTCGACCTCACGCTGGTCAGCGTGCAATAAGCCGGGATCCAGCATCGTCGCCCGCATGGCTGCGCCCGAGTGCGAGCGAAGCGGTGAAGAAGCGATTCGTCGACCTGTCGACGGTCGTACCCGACGCCAATGAACTCGCGCGCCGAGGTGCTGCAGCAACTCGTGACCCGCGACGTTGCGAAGGACGACAAGAAGTAGCATTTCTGCGGCGTGCAACGCCCTGATGCGGACACAGTCCGCGACGAGCCTGAGTTCAGGTCTGATCGGGGAAAGCGGCCATGCGCCGTGTGATCTTGCGTTGCTGCGCCGGCATGGCGCTTGCTTGGCTGGTTGCCGGCCCAGCAGCCGGCGAACAGGCTACGTTGACTTATCCCCCCTGGACGAAGTTCTGCATAGCCGACACCTGCATTGTCGGGCGAGAGGGGCGATCGAAGATAGAGAACATAGACTGCGGGGCAGTCGTGGCAGCCGCGCTGATCGCGCGCACCGGAGATTCCAGGAAGACGTTGCGCGTTTTCTTGCCGACCCGGGTGATAGTCGAACGTGGTGTTCGGATCATTATCGATCAGGGACAAGCGATTGAGCGGCCCTACGCGGGCTGCTTTGCCTACGGTTGCACGGCTGACTACGACGCCGGACCGGAAATGGTCGACCAGCTCAAGCAAGCGCATGCGCTCACTCTGGAAGCCTTCGATAAGGCCAATTCGCCGATCAGCCTGACCGTGCCGCTCGCCGGATTCGCTGATGCCTACGATGGACCCGCACAAGAGACGAAGGTCATCGAGGAGGTGCTTTCGGCGGAGGAAAAGCAGGCGAGATCGGAGCGTGCGAAGCGCGCCGAAGAGGAGCGCAAAGCGCGCTGTGAAGCGAGATAGGCGACCGCAAATAGCGGGTCTGTCAGATTCGATGAGCAGCAGCTAAAGCCTGCGCAGCCACCGTTTGACTGCTTCGCCCGGCACCGTCATCGCGGCGACGCCGGCCATGACCAGCACGAGGCCGAGCGCGAGATTCGACGGCACGGATTCCCCGAGCAGGATCACCGACAGCGCGACGCCGATCGGAATGCGAAGATAACCTTGCGCATTCGTCGTCAGCGTGCCGAGCCGCGTCAGGCACATGTAGAACAGCATCAGGCCGAACGCGCTGGAGAAGATGCCCATCACGACGGTGGCGACCAGCGCCTGCGGCGTCGGGTGCAGGGTCCAGGGATGGTCGACGATCAGGGCGACCGGCAGCAGCACGGTGCCGCCGAACAACAGCGAGCCGGCCGCCACGACCATCGGATCATAGTCCGACAGCCGAAGCCCGAAGATCGTGGCGCAGGCGAACGAGACGGTGGCGAGCAGGATCGCGATCTCGGCGAAGATCTCCTTGCCGAAGCCTGAGAGTGCGTCGAGGCCGATGATCGCGACCGTGCCGGCGAGGCCGAGGATCGCGCCGACCAGCTTGAGCAGAGAGGCCGGCTCGTGTCGCGTGATCGCCCAGGTGATGAGGAAGGCGAAGATCGGCGTCGTCGAGGCCAGCACCACGGTGTTGGATGCCGGCACGTAAAGCTGCGCCCAGGTGATCACCAAAAACGGGATCGTGGAGTTGATGGTCTGCTGGAAGGCGAACAGCTTCCAGGCCTTGAGGTCGGTCGGGATGCGGATGCCGCGAATGCGCAGCACGATGAGCAGGAAGGCGGCGGCCACCAGCGAGCGCGCGGAAATGAAGGTCACCGGCGGGATCGAGCCGAGCCCGATCTTGGTCAATGGATAGGTAGAGCTCCAGCAGCAGGCGAGCGCCAGCAGCAGCGCATAGTCGCGCCAGCCGCGCGCGCCCGGCGCTGGCGTGGGCGAGGTGGGCACTTTCTCGGGAGCCGTCACGCCGCCCGTTTTCGCTGTGCTCTTCGGCACCTTGATTTGGCTCCCTTCGCGCATTGGCGCGCGAAGCAGCAATCTAGCGCGGCGGCGCGATGCAAGGCTAGGGTATTGAATTTACGCCGATATCCCGCTTGGAGGAATTGGCGGGCTGCGTCTGTGGGACTGAGGCTGGCGTCGTCCGGGTGCCAATCCGACGCCTCCGGCGTATGCTACCGTTTTGTGACTTGGCCCACACGGGCGTCTGGCTCGTCCTGCTAGGCTCAACAGCATGACGAAGCATTTCAAATTACCGATCATTTTCACTGCACTCGTCGTCGCAACGCAATGCTTTGCTGCGGAGACCAAGGGCGCGGGCTCAACCTTCGTGTCGCCTGTGATGGCGAAATGGATCGATGCCTACAAGGCCAAGACCGGCAACACGGTCAGCTATCAATCGGTGGGCTCGAGCATCGGCGTCGGCCTGATCAAGAAGGCCGCCGTCGATTTCGGGACGAGCGATATGCCGCTCGATCCGAAAGAGCTGGACAGGCTCGGCATGGTGCAATTCCCGATCGTGATCGGAGGCGTCGTGCCGGTGGTCAACATCGCGGGCGTCAAGCCCGGCCAGATCCAGTTCACCGGACAGCTGCTCGCCGACATCTATCTCGGCAAGGTCAAATCGTGGAACGATCCGGCCATCCAGGCGGTCAATCCCGATCTGAAGCTGCCGCGCACGGCGATCACCGTCGTGCATCGCCTCGATGGGTCGGGGACGACGTTCAATTGGTCGAACTATCTTGCGAAGGTCAGTGCGCAGTGGAAGGCAAGCGTCGGAGAGGGCTCGTCGGTCGAGTGGCCGGTAGGGCTCGGCGGCAAGGGTAATGATGGCGTCGCCTCGCTCGTCAGTTTGATTCCCGGGGCGATCGGCTATCTCGAATATGCCTACGCGCTGCAACGGCTTGACCGGATTTCCTTCGGTCTGGTGCAGAACAGTGCCGGCAATTTCGTCACTCCGGACGCCGCATCGTTCCAGGCTGCGGCGTCGAGTGCGGACTGGACGACGACGCAGGATTTTTACCAGGTCCTCACCAACGCTCCCGGCGAGGACGCATACCCGATCACGGCCACGACCTTCGTCCTGATGCACAAGCAGCCGAAATCGCCCGACGGGTCGGCTACCGCGATCGACTTCCTGCGCTGGTCATTGCAGAGCGGCAAGCCGCAGGCTCAATTGCTCAACTACGTTCCCCTGCCGGCCACGCTGGTCGAGCAGATCGAGCAGTATTGGCAGCATAATTTCGAGGCGCTTACGGCGTCGGCAGCGGCGTCCGGAAAGCGGACTGATCGGTAGACCACGCGGATACGCTACTTAAATCCGATCACCATCGAATCCGGGCCAACGAGCGGTTCGACCCGCGTTCGGGAAAATCCGACGTCGCGCATCCAAGCCTGACAGTCTTCGCCTGTGTAGTCAAACCCACCGGCGGTTTCGATCAGCATATTCAAGCTCATCAGAAGCCCGAAAGCGTTTTCGCGGCGATCGTCATCGATGATGGCGTCATAAACAATGATTGCGCCACCTTTCGGAAGCGCATCGAATGCCTTGCCGAGAAGCGCCCGTTTCTTGGCAAGGTCCCAATCATGAAGGATGTGACCCATGATGATGACGTCAACCTCCGGCAGCGGGTCCTCGAAGAAGTTTCCTCGCCGAAACCGCACCCGATCCTCCAGCCCGCGCTGAGCGATAAATTCCTCGAACACCGGCTTGACCGCGGGAAGGTCGAAGCCGATGCCGGTGAGGTGCGGATGGTCGTGTGCGAGCGTGGCAGGCACCATGCCCTGAGCCGAACCGAGATCCATGAAAGTCTTGTACTCGCTCCAAGGGAACTTGCCGGCAATAGCATGCGCCGCACCCGCGCTTATTGCGCTCATCGCGGTCAGAAATCCCCGCAACCGATCCGGATCGGCATACAACGCCGCAAATAAGTCTTCTCCTCCGCCCTTGCCCTCGTTCTGCAATTCGCCGCTGCGCAGGGCCTCCGTGAGCGATCCCCAAAAGCCATAGAGCCGGGCATTCGCCATCTCCAGAATGCCTCCGATGTAGGATGGCTTGGCGCGATCGAGATACAGGTCCGTGTCCGGGGTGTTGCTGTAGATGCCGTTCTCGCGCTCAAGCAATCTGAGCGCCACCAGCGAATCGAGGAAGTCGCGGGCCGATCGCTGATGCAACGCAAGCGTCCTTTGCAGCGTCGGCAGGTCAGCGGGGCCATCGGCCAACGTACTGAACACGCCCAGTTCGACGGCGCTCAAGAGCGTTTTGGACGCCCAAAAGCCCAGACCAATCTGCATAATATGTTCCGGTGTTGCCGCGCTCATGACTTGATCCCAATTGGTTGTCACTGCTGGTGCAGCCGGGTGAACATGTCGCCCCTGGTTCGGGCCTGGTGCGCCGGGAGGGTGGCAGGGGTTCACCACGGCGTCATTTCAAATAACGGCGAATAAATTTGATTTTGACACTTCCGTTCGGTGAACGCCAGTGGCGCAGGATTGGCGAGAACGAATCAGCGATGGACGCCGCTCCGGCGTCCATCGCGTGAGCTGTGCCTGAAATGCCGGACCATGCTCTAGCGCAGGACCTGGCCCAGCACCTCGCCGTCGACCTGCTGCGGTGCCGAACCGAGGATCCGCATGATGGTCGGCGCCACGTCGATATTGCGCATGTGCCGCACCACGGAGTCCTTGCGGATCTGCGGGCCCGCGGCGATGAACGTCGCGCTCATCACCGGAAGCTCGGGGTCGTGACCGTGGGCGCCATAGAAGTTCGGCATCGACAGCATGGTGGTTGCCGCGTTGAACGGCGCGTCGCCCTGGCGCGCGACGCCAGGGTTCTGGATGCCGTCGAAATTGTAGCCGGGCGCCATCAGCGCGAACACGTCGCCATAGTCCTGGCCGATGGTCTTGCTCATGCATTGTCCGGTTCCGGCGTCGCATTGCAGCGGCCGGGTCTCGACGACGGTGAAGATGCGCTGGTCCTTGAGTGAGTAGTTGAAGCGGGCATTGGGGTCGACCGCGTTCTTCACCGCGTCAGTGATCTGCGCCACCAGGGTGCGGTAGGTCGCCAGATCAACGGTGCCGCCGAGCTCGCGGTTCTGCAGGTTGATGTAGATGTCGGCGGCGGGGCCGGAGGTGCGGATCCCGACCTTGCTGGTGTCGATCCCGGCGTTGCGCAGGATGTTGGTGAGATTGACCGAGGTGTGGAACGGCGCGAAGCCGTGGTCCGACACCACGATCACGTTGCTGTCGCGGCCCGCCGCATCGGCGATCTGCTTCACCGCCTTGTCGGCCGTCTGGTAGGCGAAACGGATGTAGGACGCGTAGCGCTTGACCTTGGCAGCATCCTGGTTGGCGCCGATCGAATTCGGATCGGTCGGGTTGGTGCCCTGGCGGGGATCGGTCAGCAGGAACTGGTGCTCGGAGCCGTCGGGCTGCTCGATATAGACCATGACGAGGTCGGCGTCCGGATGGGTCTTGATCGCGCGCTCGCCGATATTGGCCTGGTAGCGCACGAAGGTCTTCACCATGTCCTCGAACATCGTCTCGATCTCGACGTCGGAGAAGCTGGTGAAGCCGGGGCTCAGGCGCTCCGGAATGCGGAAGTCGGCCTGCGGACGCCAGAACCCGATGTTGTTGTTGATGTCGTCGACGTCGGCGAGCACAGGCGTATTGCGCGGGATGTAATTGGCGCCGTAGCGGGCGAAGCGCACCACCGAGAGATCGGGAGACAGCGCAGAGACGAAGTACGCGGCACCAACCTTCGCCCCGCTGCCTTCAAAGAAGAACGGTGCGTTCTCGCCGCCGAACTTGACATAGGCCGGTCCGGTCGACGGCGCGTGGAACGGTCCTGCGGTGATGCCGCGGTTGGCGTCGAAGAACACCAGCGTGTCGTAGTTCACCTTGCGATCGTTGGTGGTGTCGATCGCGGCGACGCGGATCGAATATTTGACATCGAGCGTCGAGGCATTGGTGCAGGTCGCGGTTGCCGCGGCCGAGCAGGAGAACGTCTCGATCGGTGCCGAGGTCACCAGCACCGGGCTGAACGAGAAATGGCCGGCAGCCTGCAGCGCCGTCACGATGCTCGGGTCGGCCGTGAAGTCGCCTCGCGACAGCGAGAAGCCCTGGGCCCCGATGCCGCCGAACGCGCCGAACGGGACCGTGAAGTCGGTGATGCGGGTCGGCTGGGCCGGCTGCACCACGGTCTTGTTGATGGAGATGTCGGCGCCGTCGCCGCCGGGCCAGGTCGCCGTGACAACCTTCTTGCCCTGCTGGCGCAGCTGCACCCACAACGGCACCGCGGTCGGGTGCGGCGACGGCCCGAGCGGATTCTCGCTGTAGCCGCCGATCGGCGCCGCAAAGCCGCTGATGCTGCCGGAGATCGGCCCGACGATCGGCTCGAACGTGTTCGAGGGGATGTCGTTGTGGACCGCCGTCGAACCGGTCGCGATGGCAATATGCGACACCGCGGTGAGCGACGGTGACGCCGTCACGTTCTGCAACGCCACTGCGCCGCGTCGGCTGAGCCGGGCGAGGCCGCCGTCGCGCGGCAGTACGCCTTCCTCGATGAATTTCTGGATGAAATCGGGCTTGGCACCGTCAAGCGAGATCATCACCACGCGCGGCTCGCGGCCGTGATGACCGCCGTCATGATCCTGGTCTTGATCCTGATCATGACCGCGAGCATCGCCAACGCCGCGATCACCATTATCGCCGTCTTGACCGGCGCGCACCGGAGTTGCAGTCCACACCAGCGATGCGACAAGCGACATCGCCGTCGTAACGGAAACGAACGTCTTCAATTTCATGAGAATGCCCCAACTTCGCTGCGCGAACGCACAAACGGAAACCGTTCAGCAATCTTCGGGGGCTTGCCTGACGCGCATGTGACGCGCGCGCGACGACGCAACGACAGTGCGTCGATGCGTCACAACCGCAGTTCGTATTGCCTCACGCGAAGAACGCGCGTGAACACAACGCGCTAGAGCTGTGCTGTCGATTCAATCCGTGGCGATGTAACGGCTGGATGACGGCGTGCGTCCACAGACGTCACACGCTTTACGCCGTTGCCTGCGCCGGCGTCCTGCGCTTCACCCGCTTGATGGTGCCGGAGAAGGTGAACAGCGGCCGCTCCGCCGATGTCAGCATGCCCCGCACGAAGATCAGCGACATGCCGGCGCGGGTGACCTCGCCGGTGCACTCGATCAGGTCGCCCTCGCGGGCGGCGTCGAGGAATTCCGAGGCGAACGACACCGTGACGCCGGGGCCCTGCAGCACCGAGCCGGCGAGCGCGAACAGGCAGTAATCCGCGAAGGTCATGAAGCAGCCGCCGTGGACGTTGCCGGAGCCGTTGAGATGCTTCTTGCCGACCCGGAACGCGCAGGTGATGCGGCCGTTCTCGTCCATGCGGTGGTAAAACGGGCCGGTATGGGTCTCGAAATTGTCCCGGGTCCAGGTTCGCCAGCCGGCGAATTCGCCCTCGGTTTCGACGTGCAGGTCGGGGCGGCGGTTGAATGCAGTTTTGGCGAGCTCGTTCACGAAATATGGCCTTCAATTATCGGGTTCGGGTCCTTAAATCCGATCCATCCCCATTGTGCAAATCCCGGGAGCAGATCCCGGGCCGCGGTCAGCTGCCGCAAAGCTCTGGACAGGCCGGAAATGGGCCCTAAAAGGCCTTTTCGCCCCCGTTCTATCTACCTATTAAGGGTCCCATGAACGCGCCCAAGAACGACCCCAAGAACGAGCCCCAAATCACCCCCGAACTCGTCGCCGCCCACGGGCTGAAGCCGGACGAGTACGAGCGCATCCTGAAGCTGATCGGGCGGGTTCCGACCTTCACAGAACTCGGCATCTTCTCGGCGATGTGGAACGAGCATTGCTCGTACAAGTCGTCGCGCATCCATCTGCGCGGGCTGCCGACCAAGGCCCCCTGGGTGATCCAGGGCCCCGGCGAGAATGCCGGCGTGATCGACATCGGCGACGGGCAGGCCGTGGTCTTCAAGATGGAGAGCCACAATCACCCGAGCTACATCGAGCCCTACCAGGGCGCGACCACCGGCGTCGGTGGCATCCTGCGCGACGTCTTCACCATGGGCGCGCGGCCGATCGCCTGCCTGAACGCGCTGAGCTTCGGTGCGCCCGAGCATCCCAAGACCCGGCATCTGGTGTCCGGCGTGGTCGCGGGCGTCGGCGGCTATGGCAATTCCTTCGGCGTGCCGACGGTCGGCGGCCAGGTGCGTTTCCACACCCGCTATGACGGCAACATCCTGGTCAACGCCATGGCGGTCGGCCTCGCCGACGCCGACAAGATCTTCTACGCGGCGGCCTCCGGCGTGAACATGCCGATCGTCTATCTCGGCTCCAAGACCGGCCGCGACGGCATCCACGGCGCCTCGATGGCCTCGGCCGAATTCGACGACGCCTCCGAGGAGAAGCGCCCGACCGTGCAGGTCGGCGATCCCTTCGCCGAGAAGCTCTTGCTGGAAGCCTGCCTCGAGATCATGGAAAAGGGTTGCGTGATCGCGATCCAGGACATGGGCGCGGCGGGCCTGACCTGCTCGGCGGTCGAGATGGGCGCCAAGGGCGATCTCGGCGTCGAGCTCGACCTCAGCGCGGTGCCGACCCGCGAGACCGGCATGAGCGCCTACGAGATGATGCTCTCGGAGAGCCAGGAGCGCATGCTCATGGTGCTGAAGCCTGAGAAGGAAAAAGAGGCCGAGGCGATCTTCCGCAAATGGGGGCTCGATTTCGCCATCGTCGGCTACACGACGCCGACCAAGCGCTTCGTCGTCAAGCATGCTGGCGACGTGATGGCCGATCTGCCGATCAAGGAGCTCGGTGACGAGGCGCCGGTCTACGACCGTCCGCACGTCGCCTCGAATGCGCTGCCGGTGATCCGCGGGCAGGACGTCAAGCCGCCGCTCGGCATCGCGGAGGCGCTGGAAAAGCTGATCGGCACGCCCGAGCTGTGCTCGAAGCGCTGGGTGTGGGAGCAGTACGACCACGTCATCCTCGGCAATACCATGCAGCGCCCCGGCGGCGATGCCGCGGTGGTTCGCGTCGAGGACGGACCGAAGGGCCTTGCGCTCACCGTCGACGTCACGCCGCGCTATTGCGAGGCCGATCCGTTCGAGGGCGGCAAGCAGGCGGTCGCGGAAGCCTGGCGCAACATCACTGCGGTCGGCGGCCGGCCGCTCGCGATCACCGACAATCTCAACTTCGGCAATCCGGAGCGGCCCGAGATCATGGGCCAGTTCGTCGGCTGCCTGAAGGGCATTTCGGAGGCCTGCCGCGCGCTGGACTTCCCGGTCGTGTCCGGCAACGTCTCGCTCTACAACGAGACCAACGGCCGCGGCATCCTGCCGACGCCCTCGATCGGCGGCGTCGGCCTGCTCGACGACTTCACCAAGTCCGCGACCCTGGCGTTCAAGGCGGCCGGCGAGGCGATCCTTCTGGTTGGCGACACGCAGGGCTGGCTCGGCCAGTCGGTCTATCTGCGCGACGTCTGCGGCCGCGAGGAGGGCGCTCCGCCGCCGGTCGATCTCGCCGCCGAGAAGCGCAATGGCGACGTGGTGCGCGGCATGATCCATGCCGGCACCGCGACCGCGGTGCACGACGTCTCCGACGGCGGTCTTTTGATCGCGCTCGCCGAGATGGCGATCGCCAGCGGCATCGGCGCGCAGCTCATGGCGGCGCCATCCTCGATCGTGCCGCATGCCTACTGGTACGGCGAGGATCAGGCCCGCTACATCGTCACCGTGCCGGCCGCCGACGCAGGCCTCGTGCTGGCCAAGATGAAGGGCGCCGGCGTGCCCTGCGCGCGCATCGGCACCACCGGCGGCGACGCGATTGCGGTGGCTGGGGAGTCGCCGGTTGCGGTCGAAAGCCTGTCGCGCGCCTTCGAGCACTGGCTGCCGAACTACATGCACGGCACTGCCGCCTGATCCGGCTGGATCAGGCGCCGCGAGCAACGATTCAATGGCGCGATGAACCCATCATCGCGCCATTTCTATTCCGAACGTGATCCCTTCGGATCATGCCTTATGTCGCGCCGCGGACCGCGCGCCAGGCAAAGATGATGATGCAGGCGCCGATGAAGCCGGCGACGAGATAGCTGAGCCAGCCTCCGCCGAGCGATACGCCGAGCAGACCCAACAGCCAGTTCGCCAGCGCGGCGCCGACAATGCCGAGGATGATATTCATGAAGATGCCGGTTCCGGATTTCATGAACATCTCGGCGAGCCAGCCCGCCAGTCCGCCGACGATGATGGCGGCGATCCATCCAACTTGAGGGTCGTTCATCTCAGGACTCCCTAGGGTCAAGCAGTCCGGCCAGCATACCTGAGAATCACCTGGCGGGATGTGACCAAAGGCAGGTTGTGCGCAACTTGTCGGCCGCGAAAATGCCGTCAGCCCCGCCGCTTGCGCCGTGCCCGGCGTTCGGCTGCGGTGATCAGGATGCGCGGGCCCGGCCCCTGGGCGCCGAGCTTGTCGTCGCAGTTGCGCAGCGGGCAATCGGTCACCGACAGGCAGCCGCAGCCGATGCAGTTGAACAGCTTGTCGCGGAGGTCGGTGAGATCGTTGATGCGCTGCTCCAGCGTCTCGGTCCAGGCCCGCATCGCGCGCTCCCATTCGCGCACGGTCGGCGCGCGATCGAGCGGGATCGCGGCGAAGGTCTGCCTGATCTCTTCCAGCGGGATCCCGGCGCGCTGCGCGATCCTGATCACCGCGATCCGCCGCAGCACCCCGCGCATGTAGCGGCGCTGGTTGCCGCCGGTGCGGCGGCTCGCGATCAGTCCCTTGCTCTCGTAGAAGTGAAGGGTGGAGACGGCAAGTCCGCTGCGCCGCGCCACCTCGCCGACTGAAAGCTCCTGCGCAAGCGTCATTGCAAATCCTGGATTAGAAGTCCTGCAAGCTCCCAGCCTTGACCTCAACCATACTTGAGGTTCTATATCAGTTGCGGGCTTGCAGGGGCAAGCTTCCGGCCGACACGCCGGGGTTCGTTCTTGGAAGCAATATGCCGTCCGCATCATTTTCGTCGCGCCGCTGGCTCGGGCTTCGTGCCAGGCCGTTCGGCATCACCGTTCTGTTGCTCGCCTGTGCCGCGGCCGGCTTGTTTGCCTGGCGCGCAGGCGGATCCAGCGCCTCGGCCAAGCCCACCGCCGAAGCCCCGCCGACGCCGGTCGCGGCGATGGTGGTGCGGACCGAAACCTTGCCGCGCTCGATCGAGGCGATCGGTTCGCTGCAGGCGGTGCGTCAGGTGATTCTGGCGCCCGAGGTTGCCGGCCGCGTCACCGCGATCAATTTCGATGCCGGCATCGATGTCGCCGAGGGCGCGCCGCTGGTGCAGCTCTATGACGCGCCGCTGCGCTCCGCGCGTGCGGTTGCGGTCTCCAAGGGACGTTTCGCGCAATTGCAGGAGAAGCGTTCGCAGGGCCTCGCTCCGTCCGGCTTCGTGACCCAGGAGACGCTGCAGCAGCGGCAGGAGGATCTGAAGCAGGCCGACGCCTCGCTCGATCAGCTCGATGCCCAGATCGCGCAGATGACGATCCGCGCGCCGTTCGCGGGCCAGGTCGGTCTGCGCAAGGTCAATCTCGGCCAATACGTCAATGCCGGCGATGCGCTCGCGACGCTGACCGCGCTCGACCAGCTCTATGCCAATTTCACCGTTCCGCAGCAGCGCCTGTCAAATCTGAAGGTCGGAGGCGCGGTGACGATCCGTACCGATGCTTTCCCCGATCGGGTGTTCGAGGCCAAGATCAACGCCATCGAACCGCAGGTCGCCGAGGACACCCGCAATGTCCTCGTGCAAGCCCTGTTTCCTAATCCCGACCGGCTGCTGCGGCCGGGCCTCTTCGTGATGGTGAACGTCGTGCTGCCGCCGCAGGCCGACGCCATCGTGGTGCCGGTCACCGCGATCCAGACCAGCGCATCCGGCGAGAGCGTGCTTGTGGTGCGCGACAACAAGGCGGTCGGCGTCGCCGTGAAGACCGGGCAACGGATCGGCGAGCGTGTCGTGGTGGAGCAGGGGCTTGCGCCCGGCGATCACATCGTCACCGCGGGCCAGCTCCGCGTCATGCCCGGCGCGGCCGTCCAGACGACCATGGCGGAGACGCCGGAGAAGGGGCGCTGACCCGCGAGCGGTAGGCGACCAAAGGCAAGCATCATGCATTTCACCGACATCTTCATCCGCCGGCCGATTCTGGCGACGGTCGTCAGCCTGCTGATCCTGTTGATCGGCACCGCAGCGATGGTCTCGCTGCCGGTGCGGCAATATCCCAACATGGAGAGCGCGACGATCCAGGTCGACGTCTCGTTCCCCGGTGCGACCCAGGACGTGATGCAGGGCTTCGTCACGTCCGTCATCGCGCAGTCGATCGCGACCGCCAACGGCATCGAGTACATGACCTCGAACTCGACGCTTGGCCTCAGCCAGATCAAGGCCAAGCTGGTGCTCAACGCCAATGCCGACCGCGCCATGACCGAGGTGCTCGCCAAGGTGCAGCAGGTCAAGTACCGGATGCCGACCGGCGTGTTCGACCCTGTCATCACCAAGATCACCGACGGCGCCTCGGCGGTGCAGTACATCGCCTTCACCAGCGACACGCTGACGCCGGCGCAGATCACCGACTTCGCGACCCGCGTGGCGCAGCCGCTGCTCACCTCGGTGCCCGGCGTGGCGTCGGCCGACACCTCGGGCGGATCGTCGCTGGCGATGCGGGTGTGGATCGATCCGTTCAAGCTCGCGGCACGCGGGCTGACCGCGGCCGATATCTCCGCCGCGCTGCGGTCCAACAACGTGCAGGCGGCGCCGGGGCGGCTGCGCGGCGAGATGACCGTCACCAACATCACCGCGGCGACCGATCTGCGCAATCTCGACGATTTCCGCAAGATGGTGATCAAGACCGGCGCCGGCGGCGGAGGCCTGGTGCGGCTCGGCGACGTCGCCACCCTCGAGATCGGCGGCGAGAACTACGATTCCAACGCACGCGACAGCGGCAGGCCCACCGTCTACATCGCGGTGCAGCCGACCCCCGACGGCAATCCCCTGGAGATCGTCGCCGCCACCGCCAAGGTGATCGAGGACCTCAACCGCGTGGCGCCGCCCGGATTGAAGGTCGCCGACGTCTTCAACATCGTGCACTTCGTCAAGGCCTCGATATCGGAGGTGCAGCATTCGCTGGCCGAGGCCATCGCGATCGTGGTGGTGGTGATCCTGCTGTTCCTGGGCTCGTTCCGCTCCGTGCTGATCCCGGTGGTCACCGTGCCGCTGTCGCTGGTCGGCACCGCCGCGATGATGCTGGCGCTCGGCTTCTCGATCAATCTGCTGACCCTGCTCGCGATGGTGCTGGCGATCGGGCTCGTGGTCGACGACGCCATCGTGGTGGTGGAGAACATCCATCGTCACATCGAGGAAGGGCGGAGCCCCGGCGACGCCGCCTTGATTGGCGCGCGCGAGATCATCGGTCCCGTGATCGCGATGACGATCACGCTCGCCGCGGTCTATGCGCCGATCGGCCTCATGGGTGGCCTGACCGGCAGCCTGTTCCGCGAGTTCGCCTTCACACTGGCGGGCTCGGTGGTGGTCTCGGGCGTCATCGCCCTGACCTTGTCGCCGATGATGAGCGCGCAGCTGCTCGGCGAAGCCACCTCGCACGGCCGATTTGCCCGTTTTGTCGAGCATCAGTTCTCAAGGCTGTCGCGTGGCTATGGCCGGCTGCTGGCCGCGACGCTCAAGATGCGCGCAGCGGTGCTGCTGGTGGCATTCGGCGTGCTGGCGGCGATCGTGGTGCTGTTCCTCGGCAGCCAGCGCGAGCTCGCGCCCTCCGAGGACCAGGGCTATGTGTTCACCGTGCTCCGCGCGCCGCAATATGCCAGCGTCGATTACACCACGCGCTCCTCCGACCAGATCGAGCAGCTGTTTCGCTCGTTTCCCGAATACCATGCGAGCTGGTTCATCAACGGTACCGACGGGCAGAACCATGCCTTCGGCGGCATCACCCTGACCGATTGGGACAAGCGCAAGCGCTCGGCCAACGACATCCAGAACCAGCTCTACGGCATGTCCTACGGCGTGCTCGGCGCCAGCGTGACGCCGTTCCAGCCGGCGGCGCTGCCGGCGGCGACCGGCGGCCTGCCGTTTCAGATGGTGGTGCGCTCGGCCGGCGATTTCGCCACCATCTATCAGGAGGTCGAGACGCTGAAGGGGGCCGCATGGAAGAGCGGGCTGTTCGCCTTCGTCGACAGCGATCTTGCCTTCGACAGCCCGACCGCGCGGATCACCATCGATCACGCCAAGGCGGCCGAGGCCGGCGTCAGCATGCAGACCATCGCCGACACTCTCGCGGTGCTGGTCGGCGAGAATTATGTCAACCGCTTCAATTTCTTTGAACGCTCCTACGAGGTGATCCCGCAGGTGCGCCAGGCCGACCGGGTCACGCCGGAAGGGCTCGGAAACTTCAACGTCCGTTCGAGCTCGGGGCAGATGTTTCCGCTGTCGACGGTGATCAAGGTCAACGTCAAGCCGGAGCCGAACCGGCTGCCGCAGTTCAATCAGATGAACGCGGCGACGATCTCGGCGGTGCTGAGGCCCGGCGTCACCATGGGGCAGGCGGTGTCGTTCATGCAGGCGCAGAAGCTGTCGCCGGGGATGACCGTCGACTGGCTGTCGGACAGCCGGCAATATGTCCAGGAGGGCAACCGTCTCATCGTCACCTTCGGCATGGCGCTGATCGTGATCTTCCTGGTGCTGGCGGCGCAGTTCGAAAGTTTTCGCGATCCGCTGGTGATCATGGTCACGGTGCCGCTGGCGGTCTGCGGCGCACTGCTGCCGCTGTATTTCGGCTTCACCACGCTGAACATCTACACCCAGATCGGCCTCGTCACCCTGATCGGGCTGATCTCCAAGCACGGCATCCTGATGGTGAGCTTTGCCAACGAGATCCAGCACCACGAAGGGCTCGACCGGGTCGCCGCGATCCAGAAGGCGGCCGCGGTGCGGATGCGGCCGGTGCTGATGACGACAGCCGCGATGGTCGCGGGCCTTGCCCCGCTGCTCTATGCCGACGGCGCCGGCGCCGCGAGCCGCTTCGCCATCGGCATCGTCGTGGTGATGGGCATGCTGATCGGCACGCTGTTCACGCTGTTCGTGCTGCCGACCTTCTACATCCTGATCGCCCGCGACCATCGCGCCGCGGCCGCCCCGCGGCTGGAAAGCGTGGCGGCGAGGGGCGAGATCGCTGCGTAGGCGTAGGGTGGGTAGAGCGCAGCGAAACCCACCATCTCGATGCACGGCACGAAAGTGATGGGTTTCGCTGCGCTCTACCCATCCTCATATGGGGATTTGTGAGTCAAGTCTCTTCGCGAGGTCTGGGTTGGTGTTTGACGGCAAGAGGGCGGCGCGCGGAGCCGAGCGTAGCGCAGCGCGACGACCGGGCAACGAACAGGGATTGGCTTCCGAAGATTGCTGCAGTTCACTGCATCACCTCATATCCGGTCGGATTGTTTGATCCGTACCCACTTTCCGCATGCTTGCGGCGAGGAAGCCTGGCGAGGATGAGACCCATCTACGAAACGGCGGTTGAAGCCCTAGGATGGCACGGTCATCATCCATCCCGCACGGAGCGCGGCGAAGCCGCGGCGCGTGGTGGGGTGGTCGGTTTTACGCCTTGATCACGGCCTGGTCGGGGACGAGGCCGGTGGTGAGATAGCGCCACAATGCCACGATCAGCTTGCGCGCCAGCGCGACGATGGCGATGCGTTTGGCGCGCTTGCCGGCGTCGGCGGTGCGGGTGCGGAACCAGCGGCTGAGCGTGCTGTCGCCTTGATGACGAAGCCACAGCCAGGCCAGTTCGATCGCCTTGTGGCGGGCGCGCCGATTGCCGGCCTTGCTGATGCCTTGCTCGCGATCGGTGCCGCCGCTCTTCCAGGGACTGGGCGTCAATCCGCAATAGCTGGCGACCTCGCGGCGGTTGCGGAAGTCCTTGTAGAACAGCTCGTTCACCAGCGTTGCCGTGAAGGCCGGGCCGAGCGCCTTGAGCCGCTGCAATTGATCTCGTCGCTCGACCATCGGCGTCGGAACCGCCGGAGAAGTGTCCGCAGCCTGGGTCTGCTCCAGCGCCGCGAGTTGCTCACACACCAGCATCAGCCGGGCGTGCTCGCGCTTGATCTCGGCCAGAAGATGCGGCGGCAGCGCCTCGCCCTGCCAGTCGCGCTGCCGCTCGAGCCAGGTAAGCCAGTCGCGCCGCCGCGGATTGCCGACCGCCATCCCCCGAAGACGCAGCAACGCCTTGATCCGGTTGCTGTGGGCGGTCTGCTCGGTGACCAGGCGGTCGCGTTCGCGGCTGGCGCGCCGGGCATCCTCCGCTTCCACGCGCGGCACCCGCACGATCCGGACCACCCGCGGCTCACCCCGCAAATAGGCCATCAGCGTGCGCAGCAATAGCTCGCCGTCGATCCGGTCCGTCTTTGCTCGCCGTGCCCGCTGCTCCACCGCAATGCTCGCGGGGTCGAACACGAAGTTCAAAATCCCGGCCGCCTCCAGCAGCCGGTGCAGCCAAAAGCCGTCATAGCCGGCTTCATAGCAGCTCACCACACGCGGCACCGATCCGAGCTTCTCCGCCACCCGGGCGCGGGTCCGTTCGATCAACGCCAGCAGTTCGGCGTGATCGCCTCCTTGCAGCTTGTGGCGCGACATCCGATCCCGGTCCGGGCTGTGCAGCGTCACAAGCCACGTCTTCTGACTGAGTTCGATCGCAACAAAAATTGTGCCACAATGGCTGGCGGTGGGCGTCCCTGCGGTCGATGCTTGCATCTGACTTCTCCGATGGTTCGAGTGTGGAAACCCAAATCTATCGGAAAGGCCACGCTCACCGCCCCATGGAATCTACGGCTTCATCGAACTAAAGCACGTATCTCGAGCCGGGAATCTTGCGCAACACGGCCGTGACCGCCCAGCTCAGCGCCACGGTGGCGAAGAACGCGATCGCGGCCTTGGCGAAGGCCGGCAGATCCATATCGAACAGCCAGTATTGCAGCCACAGCACGATCGGATAGTGCACCAGGAACATGCCGTAGGCGTCGCCCTGCATCCGGTCGAGCAGCGTCGGGCCCGACGATTTCGATTGCAGGAAGTAGGCCAGGATCGCGAACAGGATCGAGGCGCTGAACAGCACATAGAAGGTACCGTAGATCCCGAGATACCAGCCGGGCAGCGGATCGGGGTTACCGATGATCATGCGCTTGATGTAGATCATCACCCACATCAAACAGTACGGGATCAGCGTGATGCCGGTCCAGAACCAGCGGCGCTCGGTCAGCCGTCCGTGCGCGCTGAGCACGCCACCCTCGAGGTTCGCCGCCCCGATTCCCGCGCCGATGAAGAAATAGGACGCGTACAGCAGCACGCGACTCGCCTGCACCGAAAACGGCCCGAACTCGAACCAGTAGTTCTGGCCGTAATGGACCAGCATCGGAAGGTAGGCGGCGACACTGACGATGACGAGGAACAGCCAGAACTTCGAGGGACGTTGAAATCCCTTGATCGACAGACGGTTGATCGGATCGAGCAGACGCGGCGACACCCGGTACAGCATGCTCGCCGTCAGGTCGAAGGCCATCAGGACATAGACGAACCAGATCGGGCCGCTTGGCCACGGCCCGACCGTCATGGTTTTCCACCAGAATTCGGAGAAGCTCAGCCCCGGCGTCGCGCGCAGCGCGATCGCGTAATAGGCGATCGGAATGATCGTGACAGCGCAGATCACGAACGGCAGGCCGAGCCGCAGCAGCCGGTCGCGCAGGAAGATCAGCCATGGCTTGTTGCCGAGCCCCGGCCAGACGAACAGCCCCGACAGGAAAAAGAACATCGCCATGAAGAAGCTGTCGGTGGCGAGCACCACGCAGTCGAAGCCGATCCACGATGTCGGGTCGGTGTGCCCGAAATAGGTGTAGGGGATCACCGCGTGGTGCAGCAGCACGACGAGGGTCAGGAAGGTGCGCGCGCGGTCCAGCGCGACATTGCGCTTGTGGAGCTTCGGTGCTGCCTGGATGTCGACGGCCGGAGCCGCGTGAGCAATCGATTTCATGGTGCCACCAGCCGGGTCTGCACCCTGATGTTGCAGTCGGGAACCTGATTCAGCAAGGCCCAATCGGCCGGACGGGGGAGTATCGAGGTCGGTCATCTCGGCGAAGCTGTTTCGTCTTTGGAACTGCGGTCGGGTGCGGGCGTTCTCGTCCGACCTGGCGGACACGCGCGGTGATGAGGAGCGGGTAATGACAATTCTGAAATGGGCGCTGATCTTCCTTGTCGTATCGATCATCGCGGGTTTGCTTGGCTTCACCGGCATTTCCGCCGCCTCCGCCGACATCGCGCGCTTTCTGTTCTATGTGTTCGTCGTGATCTTCCTGGTGCTCCTGATCCTCGGGCTCACGATATTCAGGGTATAGCTGGGATCGGGGCCAAGCGCTCTCGACGTCATGCCCGGGCCTCGCCCGGGCATTGCCGTTCTGCAGGCTGGGTCAGCGCGCGACCAAAGGCCGGGCGAGGCCCGGCGCTTGCGGCAGGCGACCCTAGGCGACTTCCTCGATCTTCACCTTGTCCGGATAGAAGGCGAGGTGGCCGGCGATCTCGGTCATCGCCGGGAAGGGCTCCTCATAGGTCCAGATCGCGTTGTCCAGCGTCTTGCCGTTGGCCTTGATGCTGAAGTAGTTCGCGTCCCCCTTGTACGGGCAATGCGTGGTCCGCTCGGTGCGGGTCAACAGCTCCATGTTGGCGTCCTGCCGGGGGACGTATTGCACGGCCGGATAGCTCGCTTCCTTCAAGGTCAGCGCATGGGTGGTCTCGGCGATCACGACGCCGTCGGCGATGACGCGGACGCGCTTGGCATTGGGCGTGATCGTGATGGGATGATCGGGGCCGGGGAGCTTCATGATTCTGCGCCTCTTCTGGTCATTTCGGTGTGATGGCTTGTGACCGATTGATGCAGGTTTAAATCGCTGGGAATGGGAATATAGTGTGCCCGGGATGACCTAGAAGACCCCAAGGGCTAGGTTTTATCCTTAGGTTTATCTGGCCGATCTGGCCCTGATTCGAACGACCTGACGGAGGTGGACTGGGATGCCGATGGACGCCCGTGATATCGAATCGATGATCAAGGCAGCGATTCCCGATGCCGAGGTGACGATCCGCGATCTGGCCGGCGACGGCGACCACTACGCCGCCACTGTTATTTCCGAGTCATTCCGCGGCAAGTCCCGCGTCCAGCAGCACCAGATCGTCTACCAGTCGCTGAAGGGCCAGATGGGCGGCGTGCTGCACGCGCTGGCCCTGCAGACCGGCGTGCCGGAAGGCTAGGGCCCGGCAAAGCTGCGGGCGGGGGCCTCAAGCATGGTGGACAATCCGCGTGGCGCGATGTTTCGCGTCATCGTCCCGAACCAGCACAGCCGCGTCACCAATGCCGAGCTGTTCTTCGACCTCGTCTTCGTCTTCGCCGTCACGCAGCTGTCGCATACGCTGCTGCACCACTTCACCCTGCTTGGGGCGGTGCAGGTCACGCTGCTGTTCCTCGCGGTGTGGTGGGTGTGGGTCTACACCACTTGGGTCACCAACTGGCTCAATCCCGAGCTGACGCCGGTCCGCCTGCTGCTGTTCGTGCTGATGCTGGGCGGGCTGTTGCTGTCGACCTCCATACCGACCGCCTTCGAGGGCCGCGGGCTGTGGTTCGCCGGGACCTATGCGGCAATGCAGGTCGGCCGCACCACGTTCTGGCTGCTGGCGACGCCGCGGCGCCGGACGGCGGTGCGCCACAACGCCATCCGCATCCTGACCTGGCTGTCCTGCTCGGCCGTGCTGTGGATTCTCGGCGGATTCGCCGAACATGAGACGCGGATGTGGCTCTGGATTGCGGCGCTGACCATCGAATATATCGCGCCGGCCGCGCGATTCTGGACCCCTGGGCTCGGCTTTTCCTCGATCGAGGCGTGGTCGGTCGAGGGTGGCCACATGGCCGAGCGCTGCGCCGGCTTCATCATCATTGCGCTCGGCGAGGCCATCGTGGTCGATGGCGCGACCTTTGCCGAGCTGACCTGGACGCCGGAGAATGTCACCGCGTTCATCTCGGCGCTGGTCGGCAGCATCGCGATGTGGTGGATCTATTTCCACAAGGGCGCCGAGGCTGGCTCGGATATGATCTCCAGGTCAGAGGAATCCGGCCGCGTAGCACGGATCGCCTATACCTATCTGCACATGCCGATCGTCGGCGGCATCATCCTCACCGCGGTGGCCGACGAACTGGTGCTGAAGCACCCGTCCGGTCATTCCGATCTGAACACGATCGTCAGCTCGGTGGGCGGGCCCATGCTGTTCCTGGTCGGGACCATCCTGTTCAAATATGTGATCCGCAACTTCCTGCAGCTGTCGCACGGCGTCGGCATCGTCGCGCTGGCGATCACGGCCTATTTCGCGCGCGAGATGTCGCCGCTGGTGCTCTCGATCGTCACCACCGCGATCATGATCGTGGTCGCCGCGTGGGAGTCGATCTCGCTGCGATCAACGGGGGAAGAGGAATAGCGGCCGCCGTTACTTGCGGCCGGCCTTTGCTACCAGGTGCTGCCAATAGACGAACAGCGGTGCGCCGATCACTTCGAGCGCGGTGAAGCCCACGAAGGGCAGCGGCGGCAGGCCGACCATCAGCATCGACAAAAGCCTGCCGATACCGCCGAGGAAGATGCCGCCCCAGACCACCCGAAACAGCACGCTCTCGCTTTCGATCCGCGGCACCAGCCAGAGCAGCGCGAGGCCGAGACCGAGCCAGACCCCGCCGAAGAAGCGCAGATTGCTGTCGAGCACCGGCAGTGCCGGGACGCCCGCGGAGGCGTAGAGCGGATCGCTGACGCCCAGCATGGTGATGATGCCGGTCAGGATCGGGACCAGGGCGAGCAACGCCGTCGCGATCTGCAGCGGACGCCTGCCCATGATTTGCCCCGTCTCTTGGTTTGGGCGCTAGTCCGCGACCAGCGCGTGCACCGAGAACATCGTGTTGGCGTCGGTCCAGCTCTCGCGCACCGTCCAGCCCGCGCTGCGGGCGAGCGCGGTGAAGCGCTCGATCGAGTATTTGTAGCTGTTCTCGGTGTGGATGCTCTCGCCGGGACGGAACGCAAAGGTATTGCCGAGGATGCGCACGGTCTGCGCCTTGCGGCTGATCAGGTGCATCTCGATGCGATGGCGATCGCGGTTGTAGATCGAGCGGTGCGTGAAGCCCGACAGATCGAAATTGCCGCCGAGCTCGCGGTTGATGCGAACCAGCACATTGAGGTTGAACCGCGCGGTGACGCCGGCCGCGTCGTTATAGGCGTCGTACAGCACGCGCTCGTCCTTCTCGAGGTCGACGCCGATGATCATCTGCGCGCCGTGGCCGAGGATTTTTCGCGCGCTCCGCAAGAAGGCCAAGGCCTCGCTCGGCTCGAAATTGCCGAGCGTCGAGCCGGGAAAGAAGCCGACCTTCGGCATCGCGGCGACGGCCTCGGGCAGCGTGAACGGCGTGGTGAAATCGGCCGCGACCGGGTAGATGCCGAGGCCGGGGAAATCCTTCCGCAGCCCGTCGGCCTGGGCTTTGAGGAAATCGCCTGAGATATCGACCGGCACATAGGCTCCGAATTCGCAATGCTCGAGCAGCAGGCGCACCTTGGTGGTCGCGCCGGCGCCGAACTCGACCAGCGCCGCGCCGTCAGGGATGATCGCGGCGATCTCGTCACCGCGGTCGCGCAGGATGCCAAGCTCGGTGCGCGTCGGATAATATTCCGGCAGCACCGTGATCTGCTCGAACAGCTCGGAGCCGGTGGCGTCGTAGAAATATTTCGGTGACAGCCGTTTCGGGTGACGGGCGAGATCGCCAATCACGTCGCCGGCAAACATCGATGTCGCTTCGTCGAACGGATACGCTTTGGCCAAAGCGGCGGCATGCACATTCATGATACTCTCCCGAACGCGCTTACCGACGCGTTATTGATGTCGACAGGACTCAATCAGGCATAGTCTGCGAGGCGTAACCCCGTGAATTGCCAGCGATGGTGTGGATAGAAGAAGTTGCGATAGGTGACGCGGCTGTGACCTGAAGGCGTCGCCAGCGACGAGCCGCGCAGCACGAGCTGGTTGACCATGAACTTGCCGTTGTACTCACCGAGCGCGCCTTCGATCGCGCGGTAGCCCGGGTAGGGCGAATAGGAGCTGCGGGTCCATTGCCAGACGATGCCGTAGGCGTCGTTGAGCAGGCCGGCGCGCGCGGCGACCTCCCATTCCATCTCGGTCGGCAGGTGCTTGCCGGCCCATCGGGCGAAGGCGTCGGCCTCGTAATAGCTGACATGGCAAACCGGCGCTGACGGATCGATCGGCTGCAGGCCGCCGAGCGTCATGATCCTCCATTCGCCGTCAATCTCGCGCCAGTGGCCGGGTGCCTGCCAGCCCTCGTTGCTCACCGTGCCAAAGCCATCCATCAGCCACAGCGTGGCGGTGGAATAACCGCCGTCCTTCATGAAGGCGAGCCACTCTGCATTGGTGACGAGGTTCTTCGCGAGCTTGACCGGGCCGACCAAAGCGCGATGCGCGGGCTTCTCATTGTCGAAATGGAAGCTGTCGTCGCCATGGCCGACGGTGTGGATGCCTTCGTTGAGCGTCACCCATTCCTCAGGCCCGTGCTGCGACGCCGGGAAGCGCCACGCCGGATCGTAGGCCGGCGGGATCGGGTTCTGCGCGAAGGCATGCAGGATGTCGGTGTACATCAGCTCCTGATGCTGCTGCTCGTGATTGAGGCCGACCTCGACCAGCGGCACCAGCGCCTCGAGCGTATCGGCACCGGCAGTCTGGAAGAATTTCACCACCTCGGCGTCGACATGGCGGCGGTAGGCGGTGACTTCGTCGGCGGTCGGGCGGGTCAAATGGCCGCGCTGGTGGCGGGCGTGCCGCGGACCGGCGCTGACGTAATAAGAATTGAACAGATAAGCGTAGTCCGGATGGAATGGCGTGTAGCCCCTGACATGCTCGCCGAGCAGGAACTGCTCGAAGAACCAGGTGGTATGGGCGCGGTGCCATTTGGCCGGGCTCGCGTCCGGCATCGACTGGATCAGCTGGTCTTCGGGCGACAGCGGTGCGGCCCGCCGTTCGGTCTCGTCGCGGACGGCGCGATAGGCGTCCACCAAGCGCTGGGTGAGCGGTCCGGATTCGGAGGACAGTGACGGGGGGACGGCGGGAAGGGCGGCCGCGGCAGAGGCTGGTTTCGTCACAGGGGTCTCCGATTCAATGGAGAGAACGTTGCTTCGGCAAACTGGTTCCCAACGGACAGTTCGTCCTAGATAGGGGCTCCGTTACGGGAAAAAAGCCTCCCCCCGCGATGATATTGGGGCCGTCAGATAATCCCGGCCCATTTGGGGCGCCCGCAGCGCCCGGCGCATGCCAGATTTCCGCCATTTTGCTTTGGATGCACAATGGTTTGAGCTACATATATAGTCAGTCACGGGTTAGAAGGGCGGGCCGGCCCGTCAAGGCCTGAGAGCGTCGCCCCCGAAGGAAGCGAAAATGAGCATCGAGCAATTCATCGACAACGAAGTGAAGTCGAACGACGTCGTCCTGTTCATGAAGGGCACGCCGCAATTCCCGCAGTGCGGGTTTTCCGGTCAGGTCGTGCAGATCCTCGACCACATCGGCGTCGGCTACAAAGGCCTCAACGTTCTCGAATCCGCCGAGCTGCGCAACGGCATCAAGGTCTATTCGAACTGGCCGACGATTCCGCAGCTCTATGTGAAGGGCGAGTTCGTGGGCGGTTGCGACATCATCCGCGAGATGTTCCAGGCCGGCGAATTGCAGCAGCTGTTTGCCGACAAGGGCATCCCGGTCGACGTGGCTGCCTGACCTTGACGGCGCGCCAGATCGGCAAGGCGCGGCTCGAAGTCATCGTTACCGACATCACGACCCTGCGCGTTGACGCCATCGTCAACGCGGCCAATTCATCGCTGCTCGGCGGCGGCGGCGTCGACGGAGCGATCCATCGTGCCGCGGGCCCCGAGCTGCTCGCCGAGTGCCGCACCCTGCACGGCTGCAAGGCCGGCGACGCCAAGATCACCAAAGGCTATCGGCTCCCGGCCAAGCACGTGATCCACGCCGTCGGCCCGATCTGGCACGGCGGCACCCAAAACGAGGGCGCGCTGCTCGCATCCTGCTATCGCCGCGGCATCGAGCTGTGCCACGCCAATCAGCTTGGCTCCATTGCATTTCCCGCCATCTCGACCGGCGTCTATCACTTCCCGCCGGACCGCGCCGCCGACATCGCGGTCAAGGCCGTCGTCGATGCCCTGGCCGCCGCACCCGGCCTCGCGCAGGTGATCTTTTGCTGCTTTTCTGCCCAAAGCGGCGAGCTTCATCAGAAGGTCCTGGGGGCCTTTGGCAGCCCTTGTGCCTGATGATACCGCCGCTACACTTCCCCGTGATTTCCGGGGAGGGATAATCCAAATGCATTCATTTCGTTTGACGTGCGCGGCCGCGGCCGCCGCGGTGGTGCTGGCGGCGCCGGCGTACCCGCACACCGAGGGCACCTACGAGATTCCGGCGGGTGCGCATTTCAACCGCGACAAGCTCGCCAAGATCAGCGAGTTCTTCAAGAACGAGGTCGCGACCGGGAAGATTCCCGGCGCCATCGTCTTGATCCAGCAGCACGGCAAGCCGGTCTATCACGAGGCCTTCGGCGTGCAGGATGTGGTCAGCAAGGTGCCGATCACGGACAAGACCATCTTCCGGCTGGCTTCGATGTCCAAGTCGATCACCGCCGTCGTCTCAATGCAGCTGCTGCAGGAGGGCAAATACAAGCTCGACGATCCGGTCTCGAAGTACATCCCGTCCTTTGCCAACGTGAAGGTCGGCGTCGAGAAGAAGGCCGAGGACGGCACCAAGACGCTGGAGCTGGTGCCGCCAAAGCGGCCGCTCACGATCCTCGATCTGATGACGCATACGTCGGGTATCACTTACGGCTTCTATGGCGACAGCCTGGTCCGCAAAGCCTACAAGGAAGCCAATATCTACGGCGGAGATTTTGATCTCGCCGAATTCGCCGAGCGGATCGCCAAGCTGCCGTTGCACAACCAGCCCGGCGCGCTCTGGCAATACGGCCATTCCACCGACATTCTGGCGCGCGTGATGGAGGTGGCCACCGGCGAGAAGCTCTCGGCGATCGAGTACGAAAGGCTACTCGATCCGCTCGGCATGAAGGACACCGGCTTCTTCGTCACCGATCCCGAGAAGCAGAAGCTGATGGCCGAGCCGATGCCGAACGACAGCGACTTCCGGGTCGGCCGGGTCAACGATCCGACCAAGGTCAAGAAATGGGAGTCCGCCAGCGGCGGCATGGTCTCGACCATGGCGGATTATTCGCGCTTCGCGCAGATGCTGCTCAATGGCGGCACCCTCGACGGCAAGACCATCCTGAAGCCCGAGACGTTCAAGGAGCTGACGACCGACCGCGTCGGACCGGGCTCCGGCGTCGAGCGCGACTTTTTCTACTTCCCCGGCGACGGCTTCGGCTTCGGGCTTGGGATCGCGGTGCGCACCGATCCCGGCACTGCGAAGCCGCCGCCGCCCGGCGATCTCGGCGAGCTGAAATGGGACGGCGCCAGCGGCTGCTATTATGTCATCGACCGCAAGCAGGACTTCTTCTTCGTCCTGCTGGAGCAGACGCCGACCGAGCGTCAGCGCATCCAGCGGACGCTGAAGCAGCTCGTCTATGAAGCCATGGAAAACTAGAGCGTTTTCGAGCGAAGTGGATACCGGTTCGCGTGAAGAAACGCGTTGAAAAGAAGGGAATGACGGCATGATCCGATTCAGGCGGATCGGCTCATGCGCTTGCATGCGTGGGCGCCGCGCGTTCGTCGCGGTACTCGCGTTCGCGTTGGTCGCAACGGTTGCGAAGGCCGGCTCCGCGGGGCCGGCCGCGCACAGCTTCTCGGCGGAAAGCCTCGCCAAGGTTTCCGACTATGTCAGAAACGAGGTCGCGACCGGAAAGATTCCGGGCGCGATCCTGCTGCTGCAGCAGCATGGCAAGCCGGTCTACTACGAGAAGTTCGGGGTTCGCGATGTCGCCACTGAATTCTCGATGAGCGCCGATACCATCTTCCGCCTCTATTCGATGTCGAAGCCGATCACCACGGTCATCGCGATGATGCTGGTCGAGGAAGGCAAGCTCGCCCTCGGCGATCCGGTGTCGAAATATATCCCGGCCTTTGCCGATATGAAGGTCGGGGTGGAAAAGCGCGGCGATGAGGGCAAGATGGCGATGACGCTGGAGCCGCTGAGGCGCCCCATCACCATCGAAGACCTGATGCGCCACACCGCCGGCCTGCCTTACGGCTATTACGGCGGTGGTGTCGTGAACAAGACCTACGCCGATGCCGGCCTGTTCAACAACGATCCCGACAATGCCGAATTCGTGGCGCGGCTTACGGCATTGCCGCTCGCCGAACAACCCGGCACGCAATGGGACTACGGCCATTCCACCGACGTGCTCGGCCGCATCATCGAGGTGATCACGGGGAAATCGCTGTTTCAGGTCGAGAAGGAGCGGCTGCTCGGCCCGCTCGGGATGAACGAGACCGCGTTCTATGTCGCCGACCGGGCGAAATGGCCGCTGATCGCCGAGCCGATGCCGAAGGATCGCACTATCAGTCCGGTCGCCGACGTCCGCAATCCGCGCAAGCCGCTGCGATGGGAATCCGGCGGCGGCGGCATGGTCGGCACCATCGGCGACTATGCGCGCTTCTCGCAGATGCTGCTGAATGGCGGCAGCTATGAGGGCAGGCGCTATCTGAAGCCGGAGACCATCGCGCTGATGGCGAGGGACCATATCGGTCCGGAGACCGGCGTCGTGCGCGACCAGAACTACTATCCCGGTCCGAATTCCGGCTTCGGCCTCGGCTTCGCGGTCCGCACCTCGGTGCCGGCGAACACAGACTGGCCGCTGGGCGAGTATCGCTGGGACGGCGTCGGCGGTACCTTCTTCTTCATCGATCCCGCGGATGACCTGTTCGGGATCTTCATGGTGCAGACGCCGTCGCAGCGCGGCCGAATCCAGCAGGAGCTGAAGACGCTGATCTACCGGGCGATGGGGCGGTAGACGTGGCGCGCGGAGGTGGTCATGCAGGCGATGACATTCACTTTCCGCAAGCTCATCCTCGCGGCCGTCACGTCTGCAGCCATGACTGCGTGCTGGCCTGTTCTGGCCGAAGAACCTCGCCGCCCCAGTGATGCCGACGTCATGCAGCGGATCGACCATGTCTTGAACGGCCTGAGGACGGCGATCGTCGTCGACGGCGATGCGCCAATGACGCTTGCCGATCGCATGAACGAGCTGCACGTTCCCGGTGTCAGCATCGCGGTGATTCACGGCGGCGCCATCGAATGGGTGCGCGGCTTTGGCTCGGTCGCCATCGGCGGTCCGCCCGTGGTGCCGGAAACGCTGTTCCAGGCGGCCTCGATCAGCAAGCCGGTGACCGCCATTGCTGCTCTGGCGCTGGCCCAGGCTGGCAAGCTCGATCTCGATGCGGACGTCAACACTGCGCTCAAGAGCTGGAAGATTCCGGACTATCCGTATCCCCAATCTCGGGTGACAGTTCGGCGGTTGCTGAGCCATACGGCCGGGACCAACGTGCCGTTCTACCCGGGCTATCAGGCGGGCCAGCCGGTCCCCTCGCTCCTCCAGATTCTCGACGGCACGCCGCCTGCGAACAGCGCGCCTGTCCGGGTCGAGCACGAGCCCGGCAAGCAGGACCGCTATTCCGGCAGCGGCTACACGATCGTTCAGCAACTGCTCGTCGATGTGACGGGACGGCCGTTTCCCGCGCTGCTCGACGACGTCGTCCTCAAGCCTTTCGGGATGACGCATTCCAGCTTTGCGCAACCATTGCCTGCGGATCGTTTGACGATGGCCGCCACACCGTACCGGTCGGACGGCGCGCCGGTGCCTGGCGGCCCGCATGTCTATCCCGAACTGGCCGCCGCGGGATTATGGACGACGCCGACCGATCTCGCCCGTCTCTTGCTCGGCGTGTTGGATTCGTTAGCCGGTCGGAGCAATCCCGTTCTGTCGCAATCGATGACGGCCGCGATGCTCTCGCCGGTACTCGGTAGTGCCGACGGGCTACCCCCTGGGATCGGACGACGCGGGCTGGGCTGGCTGGTTCGCGGCTCGGCGCCGAACCGGCAATTCTGGCACAACGGGGTGAACGAGGGCTTCATCGACACCATGGTCATTTTCGAGAACGGCGATGGTGCCGTCGTGATGACGAATGGTTGGGGCGGTCGGATCCTCGTCGACGAGATCCTGCGCAGCATCGCGGCCGAGTACCGCTGGCCGGATCGCCAGGCCAAGGTCGGCAAGTTCATTGCAGTGAGCCCGCAGGCGCTGGATCGTCTGGTCGGAACCTATCGGTTCACGCCGGAATTTTCGATCCGCGTCACGAGGGAGGGCAATCGCCTGTTCAGCGAGGCGACAGGGCAGGAGCGGCGTGAAATCTTCGCCACCAGCGATCGCAAGTTCTTTTTCAAAGTCGTCGATGCCGTGCTGTCATTCGACACGGACGGTCGGAACGCGGCAATGCAAGTGACCCTTCACCAGGAAGGAACTGACCATGTCGGAAAGCGGCTGCCGTAGTTTGGCAGCCCGGATTTCGTGCAGTTCCATCCGGGCTACGGGAGTTACGCCGCGCGCACGATGTCCCTGACGTGTCCGATCGCTTCCTCGATCATCGCTGCCGTGACATCGAGATGCGTGCAGGCCCTGATCCGGCCGTCCATCATCGCCAGCGTCACGCCGCGCTTGCGCAGCTCGGCGACCATCTTGTCGCCTGATACCCCGGCACCGTCGGGCTTGAAGAACACAAGGTTGGTCTCCGGCGCCTGCACCGCGATGCCGTTGATCTGCGACAGGCCGCGCGCCAGCGCCCGGGCATTGGCGTGGTCGTCGGCGAGGCGGTCGACATGGTGATCGAGCGCATGGATGCAGGCGGCGGCGCAGACGCCGGACTGCCGCATCGAGCCGCCGAGCCGCTGCTTCCAGCGCCAGACATCGTCGATGAAGGCCCGGGTGCCGGCGATCACGCCGCCGATCGGCGCGCCGAGGCCCTTGGAGAAATCGATCCAGGCGGAATCCCAGCCCGCCGTCATTTCGCGCGGCGTGATGCCGGACGCCACGGTCGCATTGAGCAGCCGCGCGCCGTCCATGTGGGTGACAAGGCCGTGGGCCTTGGCGATGCGCACGACCTCGTCGAGCACCGCCTTCTTCCAGATCGTGCCGCCACCGATATTGGCGGTCTGCTCGACGCTGACGAGCACCTGCGGCGGCTGGTAGCGGGTGCGCGGATGCAGCGCGGCCTGGAAGGTCTCAGGCGTGAACTGGCCGTCATCACCCGGCAGCTGCGTGATCTGGAAACCGCCGAGCGCGGCATGGGCGCCGCCCTCGCGCGCGATGATATGCGCGGTCGCATGCGCCAAAATCTCGTCGCCGGGGCGGCAATAGGCCAGCGTCGCCGCGACGTTGCACATCGTGCCCGACGGCATGAACACGGCGGCCTCCTTGCCGAGCAGATCGGCGACGCGGGCGCAGAGCTCATTGGTGGTCGGATCGTCGCCGACCTGCTCGTCGCCGACCTCCGCCTTCGCCATCGCCTCGCGCATCGCCGGCGTCGGCCTGGTCTGCGTATCGGACAGAAGGTTGATGCGGACGGGCGGGGCCTTGGGATCGGGCCGGGCAGGGGTGTAGTGCATGGGCTTTCCTCATCGCTCCGCTGGCGTGCGGAATCGCCGCTAGCGTATAGGCCTCCGGGCAGCGTGACGAAACCGCATAATTATGATCTCGGTGGGCGTCACGCGATAGTCGATCAGGTAGGGATAAGGTGTCGCCGAAAGCCGGCGGACGCCTGAGCGGCTTGTCGGGCGCCCTGCACGCGGCTGCTCTTGCAGCAGCGTGACAAGTGCCAAGATGCGGTCCCGCACGTCGACCGCCCCCTGGGGCGATCGTGTCTCGATATAGGAGAGTGCCTGATCAATCTGAACAAGAGCGCGTCGCGTGTAACGGACGTTCACAGCCCGTGCTTTGCCCACATCGCACGGACTTCCTCGGCCGTTGCCAGCTCGCCGCGTGCAATCTCGGAGTCGGCTTCAGCCAGATCGGCGTGTTCTTCCGGCGCGAGCTGAAGCGGTGGTTGGTCGACGCCGGCAAGCTGCAGCATGATGCGCGCGAGCTCGTCCTGCTCTGTGTCAGGCAAGTTTGAAACTGTCTCGAAGGCCTGTTCCAGTAACCGGGTCATCGGCAAGAAACCTCAACGGGCAGTCATCTGCCAAGTCCCGAATAT
Organism: Bradyrhizobium sp. USDA 3315; assembly: GCF_054056795.1. Classification (NCBI taxonomy): domain Bacteria; kingdom Pseudomonadati; phylum Pseudomonadota; class Alphaproteobacteria; order Hyphomicrobiales; family Nitrobacteraceae; genus Bradyrhizobium; species Bradyrhizobium sp. USDA 3315. The sequence goes on from NZ_JBSRYP010000001.1 coordinate 5,839,772, forward strand.
CATAGTCGTCTTGTGGGCAAACAAAAAGGCCCCGGCAAAACCGGGGCCTTTCGGATATCGCAATGCTGCAGTGATCAGCGCGAATAGAATTCGACGATCAGATGCGGCTCCATCTGCACCGGGAATGGCACGTCCGAGAGGCCGGGGGTGCGCGCGAACGTCGCGGTCATCTTGGAGTGATCGACCTCGATGAAGTCGGGCACGTCACGCTCAGGGAGCTGGGCCGCTTCCAGCACCGGCGTCAGCTGCTTGGAGGAGTCCTTGACCTCGATGAGGTCGCCGACCTTCAGCTTGTAGCTGCCGATGTTGACCTTGCGGCCGTTCACCTTGATGTGGCCGTGGTTGATGAACTGGCGCGCGGCGAACATCGTGGAGACGAACTTGGCGCGGTAGACCACGGTGTCGAGACGGCGCTCCAGGAGGCCGATCAGGTTCTCGCCGGTGTCGCCCTTCAGGCGGCTGGCTTCGACATAGATGCCGTGGAACTGGCGCTCGGAAATGTTGGCGTAGTAGCCCTTGAGCTTCTGCTTGGCGCGCAGCTGCACGCCGAAGTCGGAGAGCTTGCCCTTGCGGCGCTGGCCGTGCTGGCCGGGGCCGTATTCGCGGCGGTTCACGGGGCTCTTCGGGCGGCCCCAGATATTCTGGCCCATGCGGCGATCGATCTTGTACTTCGCCTCACTGCGCTTTGTCATCGCGTCCTCTTTGTACAGCCGTCGCACCCAGCGCCCGGCGTTTTGTCAGTCTAGGGTTTGAGGAGACGCGCCCTCCTGTGTACCGGCCAAAAGGCCTGTACCGACAGGTCCGCCTCGAAAGCTCGGGGAGGACCACGGGTCGCGAAACGCATCGCGGGCCGAAACCGGCCCGCGAGCAAGGTGGTCTTAAGGAGAAAGTCCGGTTCTGTCAAACAAAACGCAGGGCATTTTGGGCCGAATCGGCGTCAAAATTGGCCAATTTCGTCCGTTAGAGGCGGCTTCCGGCCGCCCGGACCAGCCGGGCATCGGCTTGCGGCCGGCCCGCGCCCAGTTCGGCGGCGATTTCGCCGCCCAGCACCTGCTCGAGGCGGATCAAGGTCTGCGCGATCAGGGCGGCGTCGCAGACCAGATGGTCCCAGCGCACCACCACGTCGACGGTGTGGTCCGGCCTGATCACGCCATAGCTCAACAGGAATGGCCCGGGGCTCAGCGCGTGCAATTCGCCGGGGCCATAGGCCGCGACCGAGGTCACGCCAAAGCTGCCGCAGAAATTGGCGCGCTGCCGGCCAAAATTCATCCCGATCGCCCACGCCAGGCGGCGCAGCGGAAGCGGCAGGCGGGTCACGCAGAGCATTTTGCGGAACGAGGGAATTTCGTGCAGCGGCGCGGTCTTGGCGCGGCGGATGAGCGCGTCGACCTCGGCGAGCGGCATCTCGTCGGCGGCACAGACGCGCTCGAACAGCACACAGTCCTCGCCCTTCTCGACGCGGGCAATCGCCACCATGCCGACGCTGCGCGGCAACTCGTAGAGGCAAGGCCAGGGCCATTTGACGTGCAGCGTGCGCAAGGTTGGCTCGGTCCTGGCGACCAGCGCGAATGCCTTGACGAAGATGGCGGCCCAGCCCGGTGCCTGCGCCGCACGTGCACGAGCCTCGACGATTGCCCGCACGTTCAGGGTGCGCTTCAGGGAGACCAGCGGCACGCCGGCCGATGCATGCATCAGATCGGCGACGAGACGGCGCGGCAATGAAATTTGACGAAATTTACCGCGCATCCGTTCGGTTCAGTTCCTTAGCAAACAGGCAAAAAATCAAAGGCCCGGCGAGCTCAAATGGTTGCTCGCCGCACCTGAAGCTCAGATGAACCAACTGGTCGGAGACCAAGGGGTTCTGCTCACGGCGCTGGTTTTGCCAACGGCTCGCCGGCCTTGACCACATAGACGCCGAGCACCTTGAGCGGCTGGTCGCCGGACGTCTTGGCGTCGTGCACCGCGCCTTCCGGGATCTGGTAGGAATCGCCCGCCTTCAGCTTCAGCGGCGGCTTGCCGTCGATCAGAAGCTCGAGCTCGCCTTCGAGCAAATAGCCGGTTTCAGCGCCGGGACGGGTGTGACGTCCCGACGCACCCCCGGCCGGAACCTCGGCGATCGCGGTGACCGTGTTGTAGCCCGGCGGAAAATCGACCTTCTGCAGCGCCGTCCGCTTGATGCCGCTCTGCTGCGCCAGCGCAGCGCCGGCACCGGCAAGGGCAATCACGGTGAGACCAAGCAGTAATTTCCTGAACATGGATTTTCTTCCCAACCCGCGAATCTCTAGCAGCGCGGAATCGCGGCGGAAAGCGGGCGATGTGTGATGTGCACTTGCGACGTTGGGATTAGTCGGTTCATCCAATAGCGCAGGTTTGCGCAGCTTATTCATGAGCTACTCAGGCGAACGAGCTGTATCGGCGACACGCATCGTTCACTCCGTCGCAGGCGCGATGCCGGAAGTTGCACCCGCGGTTCCTTCACGACGTGACTGGAACCTGCTCGCCGGCAGCTGTGAACAAGCGGAGCGCCGCGCGGCCGCGTTTGACGCCTACCGCTTGATCCCCGCGAACGCGGCCGCAATGCCGCGCTGGAACAGCGACCAGTCGAAGCCGAGCGCGAGCGCGAGGTAGCCGCGCTCGATCATCGCATTGGCCTGTTCGGCGGTGCGTGCGACGCCGCCGATCGGCACGCCGCTCTTCATGATGCCTTGTTCGGCGCGCTGCATCAGCGCGACCACTTCGGGATCGTCGGGCAGACCGCGCTTGTTGATCGAGGTGGCGAGATCGCCGGGTCCAATCACCGCGAGGTCGATGCCCGGTGTCGCCATGATCTCGTCGATGCGGTTCACGGCATCGACGTGCTCGATCGTGATCATGCAGATCATGTCGTCGTCAGCGGTCGCCATGTAGTCGTTCATCGAGACGCCCCAGCGGAACGGCGCATGGAACGGTCCCCAGAGCCGGTCGCCTTGCGGCGGATAGCGCACGCTGCGCACCGCCTTCACCGCATCGCTTGCGTTGCAGATCATCGGAAAATTGATGCCGAGCGCACCGATGTCCATCGGTGCCTTGGCGAGATGCGGCTCGTTGGCGGCGATCCGCACCATCGGCACGCAGGGCGTGCCCGAGGTCGCCACGATCATCGCATGGGCGGTGCCGAGATCGATCGGCCCGTGCTCGAGATCGACGATGATCCAGTCCAGCGACTGCGCCATGATCTGCACGGTCTGGATGCTCGGAATGGTCGCGATCGCGCCGAAGGTCGGGCGCTTGTCGCGCCACGCCTCGCGCAGGCGATTGAGCGGCGTCAGCGGGGCTGCGGTCAAATTCGGTCCTCCTTCGAAGGAGAGCAGAGGCTAGCAGCGCGTTGTGACGGCGAAAAGGATCAGGCCGGGACGCGGCCGCCGAAGAATGGCGTCAAGGCTTCCGTCAGCGCGTGCGGGCGCTTCGAGGTGAAGATCATCTCGGCGCCGGCCTGGTCGCTCTCGTGGCCGGCAGGGCCGAGCAGGTCGGCGACGCGGCGTGCGATCGCCGGCGCCGGATCGATCCAGTCGACCGGCCAGGGCGCGAGCCTCCTGAGGCGTTCCAGCAGCAGCGGATAATGCGTGCAGGCGAGCACGACGGTGTCGGTGCGGGTGGGGTCGTGGGCGCCATCGCCGACGAAGCAGGGCGCGAGCTCGGCCGCGATATCCTCGTCACGCACGCTCGCGCCGCTGAGGGCGGCCTCCGCCAGCGAGGCGAGCTCGCCGGAGCCGACCAGCGTCACCTCGCAGCCCTGCGCAAAGTCCGAGATCAGCTTGCGGGTATATTCGCGCTTCACGGTGCCCCTTGTGCCGAGCACCGACACGCGCTTCGTTTTCGACGAGGCGCAGGCCGGCTTGATCGCCGGCACGGTGCCGACGAAGGGCAAAGGATAGGCGTCGCGCAGATGCGACATGACCAGGGTGGATGCCGTATTGCAGGCGATCACGACGAGGTCGGGCGCGTGGGCCGCGATCAGCTCACCGACCAGCGGCACCACACGGGCGATGATCTCGTCCTCGCCGTGGTGGCCATAGGGGAAAAAGGCGTCGTCGGCGACATAGACGTAATGCGCGTCGGGCCGGGCGCGGACGATCTCGCGCAGCACGGTGAGGCCGCCGAGGCCGGAATCGAACACAAGGATGGTCGGGGGAGTGGACACGCGAAAACTCTATCCGAAGCAGGGTTACCATTCAGTTGTTTTTGGCTATCCGGCCGCTTCGGCCGACAAAAGGCGGTGAAGCCGGGAATTTCACATGGCCTTGACCGATAGCTGCAAGTATCACGGCAAACTATTGCTGCGACGTGTGAAATCCAAAAATGCGGCCGCAAGGGGGCCACGCGACATGATCCGCAATACCGCCGCGAGCTGGGGCTCGCTCGCCCGCGCGTTCCACTGGGTGCTCGGCATCGCCATCATCGGCATGCTGGCCTATGGCTGGTGGATGAACCACGTCCCGGCGCGGGCGGACAAGTTCTTCTACCGCTCGATCCACGCCGATATCGGCTACCTGGTGCTGCTGCTCACCGTGCTGCGGCTGGTCTGGCGCGGCGTCAACCCGACGCCGGCGCTGCCGGCCGAGATGCCCTCCTGGCAGCGGATCGCCGCCCGGGTCAGCCACGGCGCGCTCTACGCCGTCACCCTCCTGGTGGCGATGCTGGGGTGGGCGCATTCCGGCGCCCGCGCCCAGGATTATTCGAGCTTCTTCGGCCTGTTTCACGTTCCCCAGATCACCTCGCCCGACAAGGCGGCGGCGGATGCCTTTGAGGATCGCCACATCTTCTTCGCCTATGTCTTGCTGGCGCTGATCGTGCTGCACCTCGCCGCGGTCGCCCTCCACCACTTCGTCAAGCGCGACCGTGTCGCCGCGCGGATGGTGGGGACAAGCGAGGTCGACCCCGCCCGCTAGGCGGGGGCGGCCGGCTCTGTGCGTTCCAAAAATGGTCGCCCGCGCGGGGACACCTGCGCTACCCTGTGACGAACGGGGGCGGCCATCGCGGTTCGAATGCTCATGAACGATTCTGCACGACATCAAACGAACTGGCGCATGCCGGACGAGGGCGCCCCGCATGCCGCCACCTGGATGGCCTTTGGCGCCGACGTGGAGCTCTGGGGCACGAAGCTGCTTCCCGTCATCAGAAATAATCTCGCCAGCGTTGCCAAGACAATCGCGGTCTATGAGCCGGTGAAGATGCTCGTGCGCGAGGAGGACTACGACATCGCCGCGCGGCTGTGCGGTCCCTCGGTCAGCCTCGTCGTTCAACCGCTCGATGATGTGTGGCTGCGCGATACCGGACCGGTCTTCGTGACCAATCCGGCCGGGCAGCTCGGCGCCGTCGGGTTCAATTTCAACGGCTGGGGCAACAAGCCGCAACCGTATGCACGCAAGCAGCATCTATATGCACGCGATGCCAAGGTGGCAGAGCATCTGGCCGGAGCCGCGCAGGCAATCTTCTTGAAGGCCGATCTGGTGCTGGAAGGCGGCGGGATCGAGGTCGACGGCGAGGGGACGGCCATCATCACCGAGAGCTGCGTCCTCAACCCAAATCGCAATCCCGACGTCCCCAAGGCGAAATGCGAAGACGAATTGTCTCGCCTGCTCGGACTGGACAAGATCATCTGGCTACCCGGCTGTCACAACAAAGACGACATTACCGACGGCCATACCGATTTCTACGCGCGCTTCACCAGCCCGGGCGTCGTTGTCGCGGGCCTGGAGATGGATACGTCGTTCGACGATTACGAGGTGACGAGAGAACACCTGGCAATCCTGCGCAAGTCGACAGACGCAAGAGGTCGACACCTGAAGGTCGTGGAGTTGCAGGGACCGTCGACGGTCCGTCCAAAGTACGGAAACGACGACGGCTTCGCCGCCGGCTACATCAATTTCTACGTTTGCAACGGTGCCGTGATCGCGCCGGAATTCGGTGATGCGGCAGCGGACCGCAACGCGCGCGACAAGCTGCGCGACCTGTACCCGGACCGGGAAATCATCCAGCTCGATATCGACGGCATCGCCGCCGGTGGCGGCGGCATCCACTGCGTGACGCAGCAGCAGCCGCGCTTGTGAAAGCTGGCGGCCCGGTCGCGAAGCGGGCGACCGGGCCGTGGCTGCACGAGCGGCGCTAGCCCGCCGGCATCTGCTTCTCGACCAGCCGCACCCAGTAGGAGGCGCCGTGGCCGAGGATGTTGTCGTTGAACTTGTAGGCGGGGTGGTGGCACATCGGACCGTCGCCCATGCCGAGGAAGACGAACGCGCCGGGTCGCGCTTCCAGCATGAAGGCGAAATCCTCGGCGCCCATCACCGGCACCAGATTGTCGTTGACGCGGTCGGCGCCGACCACATCGCGGGCGACCTCGGCGGCGACGCCGGCCTCGCGCGCGTGGTTCAACGTCACCGGATACATGCGTCCATAATCCGTCTCGGCCGAGCCGCCATAGGCCTTGGCGATGCTGGAGGCGACCTCGCCGATCCGGCGCTCGACCAGGTCGCGCACACCGGGATCGAGCGTGCGCACGGTGCCGCCCAGCGTCACGGTCTCCGGGATCACGTTGAACGCGGTGCCGGCCTCGAACATGGTGATCGAGATGACCGCCGATTTCAGCGGGTCGACATTGCGCGATACGATCGACTGCAGCGCATTGATGATCTGGGCGCCGATCAGCACGCTGTCGACCGCCTCGTGCGGGGCGGCGCCGGCGTGGCCGCCCTTGCCGTGGACCACGATCTTCAACGTGTCTGACGAGGCCAGCATCGGGCCCGGCGTCGTCGCGAAGTAACCCTCGGGCAGGCCGGGCATGTTGTGCAGGCCGTAGACCTCCTGGATGCCCCACCGGGTCATCAGCCCGTCGTCGACCATCGCCTTGCCGCCGGCGCCGCCTTCCTCGGCGGGCTGGAAGATCACGACCGCGGTGCCGTCGAAATTGCGCGTCTCGGTGAGATATTTGGCGGCGCCGAGCAGCATTGCGGTGTGGCCGTCATGGCCGCACGCGTGCATCTTGCCGGGAATCTTCGAGGCGTAGGCGACGCCCGAGGCCTCCGCGATCGGCAGCGCGTCCATGTCGGCGCGCAGGCCGATGGTCTTTCCCGAAGTGGACTTGCGGCCGCGGATCACGCCGACCACGCCGGTGCGCCCGATCCCCGTCACCACCTCGTCGCAGCCGAACTCGCGCAGTCTGTCGGCGACGATGCCGGCGGTGCGGTGGACTTCGTAGAGCAGTTCGGGATTCTCATGGAAGTCATGGCGCCAGGCGGCCATTTCATCCGAGAGGGCGGCAACGCGATTGACGATGGGCATGGGGAGCGTCCGTTTCTTGTGAACTTTGGTGGGCGGGTCAGCGTAGCGTAACCCGCCGACTTGTCACGCGGGAATGGCGTCAGTATCCCGGATGAGCGCAAGCGATATCCGGGGATATGCACAACCAGCCCCGGGTGTCGCTGCGCTCACCCGGGCTACGGGAACGGGCTACAAATTCGCCAGCCCGCATTCGACGGCGAGGCGGACCAGCTGGGCGTCGGTCCGCATGCCGGTCTTGGCCTTGATGAGGTAGTGATAGTTCTGCACGGTCTTGGTGCTGAGGTTGAGGTTGGCGGCGATCTGCTCCTTGGTGCTGCCGGCGGCCAGCTGCCGGAGGATTTCGATCTCGCGCTCGCCGAGCTGGTCGAGCGCCGATCGGGTCGGCACCAGGCTTTCCATCGCCAGCACGCGGGCGACGTCGTCGCTCATCGCATGCTCGCCGCGCGCCACCGAGCGGATCGCCGCGATCAGCTCGGCCGGTTCGCTGCCCTTGGTGACGAAGCCACTGGCGCCGGAGCCGAATGCCGCTTTCACCTGGGCCGCCTCGCTGTGCATGCTGAAGACGAGGATGCGCGCGTCGGCGTCGCGGGCGCGGATGTTGCGGATCGCTTCCAGTCCGCTCGCACCCGGCATCGAGATATCCATCACCACCACGTCCGGCTGGTGCGACTTGAACGCGCGATAGGCACTGGCGGCGTTGTCGGCTTCGGCGACCACGTGGAAATCGTCCTGATGCTCGAGCACGCGCCGGTAGCCCTGGCGGACCACCGGATGATCGTCCACCAGCAGGATCGAGATGCCCCGAATCTTCGCCGTTGTCGTCGTCACGGTTGTCATCTCAGGCGGCGAGCGGGATCGTGGCGGCGACCGACAGGCCGCGGCTGGCGCGCGCGATCGACAGCGAGCCGCCGAGGGCGGTGACGCGTTCGCTGACGCCGGTGAGGCCGAAGCCCGCGGATTGCGCCACCTTGGCCGCATCGCCGCCGCCGTCGTCCTCGACGCGCACCAGCAGGGCGTTCTCGCTTCCGGTGCGCCGCTCGATCCGCAGCACGATCTCGCGCGCCGAGCTGTGGCGCAGCGCATTGGTCAGGCATTCCTGCGCGACGCGATAGGCGGTGGCGGCGACCGTGCCGCTGATGTCGGCAAGGTCGCCCTGCAGATCGAGCTGGATCATCGGCTGCGCCGTGCGCGACCGCCAGCTGTCGACGAGATCGACGAGGCTTGCCTCCAGCCCGAGCTCTTCGGCCGGCGGATGGCGCAGCCGGTTCAGTGTATCGCGCAGGCACGCCATGATGCGGCGCGTCGCCTGCGAGATCATCCGTGCATCCTGCGCAATTTCGGTGCCGGCGGCGTACTTGTCTCCGGCGCTTGCCTCGATCGTGTTGGCGAAGGCGAGGATCGCGGTGAGATTCTGGCCGAACTCATCGTGCAGCTCGCGCGCCAGCGTGCGGCGTTCGTCGTTGCGGATTTCGAGCAGCCGCCTGGTCAGCACCGTGCGTTCCTCCTCGGCAAGCGCGAGGCGGTCGCCGAGATCGCTGACGGCGCGCCCGATCATCGCGAGCTCCATCGAGCGGACGCGCGGCAGCGGCGTACGGTACTCGCCGTCGGCCATCCGCCGCAGCGCCGACACGATCGAGTGGGCGGGCGCCAGCGTGTGCGCGATCGCAAGCGAAGCGAGCAGCGCGATGGCGAGGGCCATCAACAGCGCGACATGGATGTTGTCGAGAATGTGCTGCCAGGCGAGCGCGATCGCGGCGTCCGGATCGGCGATGGCGCGGACGGTTCCCGCGGTCGCGGCGCGGGCGCTGATCGGCCGCTCCACGGTGGCGTGATCGCCGAGTATCATCTGCACGGTGGCCGCGAACCAGCGCGGCGGCGCCTTGCCGATCCCCTTGCTCTGGCCGCAGAGCGGCTTCTCGAAGGCGCCGGCCGGTTCGAACTGAACGCAGATCCCGGGCGCGATCAGGCCCATGGTTTCGATGGTGCGCCAGTCCGGTGCCGGCAGCAATTGCTCGCGCATCCGGTTGCTGCGCAGCAGCAATTCGCGCCAGTACAGCGCCTCGAGCGATTGCGAAACCCGCTCGGCGGATGCCTGCGTGGCACGATCGACACTGCGATAGGCGTCGATCGTGGCCCAGACGGTGGCCGCGCCGAGGCATAGCGCGACGATCACGAGCAGGCGGGCGACCAGTTGAAGCACAAGGCGCATGCGATCACTCCACGGCCAGAGCATGATCCGGAACGGAGAGAAGCGGCTGGTCATGCTCAAACGAGAGGTGCGATGCTAACAGCACCGCTGTTCCCCGCCAATCGCAAGCATGCGAAGCTATGCAGGTCGGGAAATTTGCCTGACGGAATCTGGGCAGATGTCTTTGGACGGCGCAGGCCGGCTCTGCTCTAACGGAAGGTGAGGCCCGCGCCGCGCCTCACGGAACACAGGGAGCTCACGCAGCATGGATGCCAAGGTCGACGTCGCGGCCGCATCGGCCGGCACGGACGCGGCGGAGCGCAGCGCCCTGCTGCTCTGGATGATCTTCACCGGCCTTTCGGTGTTCGCCGCATTCCTGCTGTGGCGCTACGGGCTGATCCGCCTCATGATCAGTTCCGACCGCACCTACATTTCCAGCGTCATCGCCGTCCTTTACATCGTCACCTGCATCCATTGCTTCTGGCGGACGCGGGCGATCGCGCGGGAAGGCGAGGTCGCGCGCTCCTGCCGCACCATCCTCGCCGCGCCAGATGGCGCCAAGATCCTTGCATCAGGGGCGCTCGCATCAAATGCCCGCGGCCTGCCCGGCGGGCTCGTCACCGATCACATCAAGAGCCTGGTGCAGAAGGCCGAGGCGCAGGCCAAGGGGCGCATCGACCAGACCCTGCTGCTGCGGACGCTGGCGGACCGGCTGCGCGGGTCCAACGGCTTCGGCGCCTTCGTCTCCGACACGCTGATGAAGCTCGGCCTGCTCGGCACCATCATCGGCTTCATCATCATGCTGGCGCCGATCGCTTCGCTGGATGCCGCCGACAAGGTCGCGATGAAATCGTCGATGGGCCTGATGAGCGACGGCATGGCGGTCGCGATGTACACGACGCTGGCCGGGCTGATCGGATCGATCCTGGTCCGGATCCAGTACTACATGCTCGATTCCGCGACCCAGCGGGTGTTTTCCGACGCCGTCGTGCTGACCGAGACGCACGTCACGCCGGCCCTGGAACGTCGCCTCGGTACGCCGTCATGATGGATGAGTTCGGGCTCTATCCGCGTGAGGAGCCGTTCGATCCGCTCGGCGTGATGTTGTTCAAGGCGCTGCAGGTCATCGCCTTCCTGTTCTTCCTGGCGCTGCTTGCGGTGTCGCCGGACTCCAAGGAAGGCAAGATCGAATCCAAGGCGGAGTTCATCATCACGATGGACTGGCCGGACAACCATCCTGACGATCTCGACCTGTTCGTGCAGGATCCGGCCGGCAACATCGCCTGGTACCGGCATCGCGAGGCCGGCTTCCTGACGCTCGATCGCGACGACCGCGGCGGCGCCAACGACTTCATCGTGGTCAACGGCAAAAAGATCGCATCGCCGATCCGCGAGGAGATCGTCACGCTGCGCGGCGTCGTCGCCGGCGAATACACCGTCAACGTCTCGCATTTCCAGGCGACGACCGGCCAGCCAGTGCAGGCCAATGTGAAGGTGCAGAAGCTCAATCCGACCGCGCAGGTGATCTTCGACGACAAGCTGACCGTCGATCACACCGGCGACGAGAAGACCGCGGTCAGGTTTCGTCTCGATGCCGAGGGCAAGGTGATCAACGTCGACCGGCGGCCGAAATCGCTGCTCGAGACCTTCCGCAGCAGCTGGCGCAACGGCGGCGACCTCGATCCGAACACCGGCGTCCCGAAATCCGGCGTCAGGGTGCTCCGCAATGATTAGCTTGCAGTCGGTGATCCTCACGCTTGCGGTCGCATACGCGGTGGTCGGTGCGCTGCTCTTGATCGTGCTGGTCTATGCGCGGCTGCACTGGTCGCTGAAGGCTGTCGTCATCGTCGTGACCAGCGCGTTCTATTTCGTCAGCTTCGGCGGCATGCGCGATCTGCTCGGCTGGGCGTCCGCGGAAAAATTGCCGGCGAATTTCAAGCTGCTGTCGACGCGGATCGTGGAGCCGCATTCGCTGGAGGGCGACCCCGGCTCGATCTATCTCTGGGTCGAGGAGCTTGACGAGGACAACCGGCCGAGCGCGATCCCGCGCGCTTTCCGCATTCCCTATAGCGACGCGCTGGCGGAGCAGACCCACACCGCCGAGAACGAGATCAAGGCCGGGCACCCGCAAGGCGGACGGGCGGCGGATTTCGGCGGCGGCGACGGCACCATCATGGACTTCGTCAGGGAGTACATCACGCCGAAGACGATCCTGGAGACGACCGGCGGTGATTCCACGACGGGGACGTTCGTGGCCCCGCCGGCCGGCGCGCAAGGGTCGGTGTTCACGCCGCTGCCGCCGCCCCGGATGCCGCCCAAGGACGAGCAGCGATAGCGGGATGCCTCCCCGGGAGGGTGGCACAAAAATAGGGATCGGGAATAATCAGTCAGCGGGATGGACAGTAATCATCCGGAATTCCTCAATTGCCTGAAGCGTGTACTCTTGGAGCTAACCGGGGCTAGATTTTATCCCCAAGCCATTTTTCCCGGCAAAGGGGCCGCTGCGTGAAGCGGCCCCTTTCGATTCCGGTGGCAAGGTACGGCGAGGGGCCGGCGCGTCGAGGCGGGCTCACAGCACCGTCAGGAATGCGATCGCAAGAACCATCAGCCACCCGACAATGACAAGCGAGACCACCGCGCCCGCGGTGATCTTGGCGATCTCCTTCAAGGTCACTGGCCGGTCCATGCAAGTCTCTCCCAGGTAGCCCCGAGCGAGACATAGGCGCGGATTGGCAGATCGCCCCCGCTGCTCACGGAACGTTGTAGCGCCCATCAGCCGGGGGCTTGCCCGGGAGGATCGCTGTCATTTCACAAAATATTGTCTGACAGATATTGAAATCTGTCAGCGGGATGGTGTATATACTCATCAGCCCAAGGGAGGAGGGCGCCCAGTGGCTGTTCCGGCGTTTGGCCGGCGGAGCCGGACTTAATTTGACTACCTCGAAGGACTACCTCCATGACCATAGAAATCTTTCAATTGACCGCCCAGATTCAACAGTGGCTCAATCTTCGCGTCGCCCGCCACTTGGCCGCCCAGGCCGCCAAGTTCACCCGCGGGCAGGACAGCGATAACCAGACGGTAAACGCATGAACGAGGCGGTGGTTTTGACACCCGAGCGGATCCTTGAGGCAACTGAGGATGTCTTGAGGCGCTTCGGGCTGACCAAGGCCACCGTTGTCGACGTTGCCCGCGCGCTGGATGTCAGCCACGGCAGCGTCTACCGTCACTTCCCCAGCAAAGCCTCACTGCGCGATGCCGTCGCCAAGCGCTGGCTCGACCGCGCCAACGAGCCGCTGTGCAAGATCGCAGCCGGCGATGGCCCGGCGCCGGAGCGGCTGGAGCAATGGCTGCGCACCGCCTTCACGATCAAGCAGAAGAAGGTCTGTGACGATCCCGAGATGTTCGCGACCTACCTGGCGCTGGCGCAGGACGCGCGCGAGGTGGTGGAAGCCTACAAGGACAAGCAGGTCGATCTGATCGCGAAAATCCTGTCCGACGGTGTCGCGCAGGGCGTGTTCGAGATCGACAATGTGAAGGCGACCGCGCGCGCTGTGTTCGACGCCACCATCCGCTACCATCACCCGGCGCATGCTGAGGAATGGGCCAAGCCGGAATGCCCGGGGCGGATCGATGCGCTGCTGGCCCTGCTGCTGAAGGGCCTGCGGGTCTGCAAGCCCTAGCTGAGCTTTCTGCCGACATCCCCTGACCACCTGATGCCTTTGGCCCGATTGCCGGCCCGGGGCCGCGTGTGCTTGATATCGGATAGGGATCAGCAACGCGGATCACGATGCGGCTTGCACTGTTCGCCGATATTCACGCCAACCGGCAGGGCTTCGCCGCCTGCCTCGACGCTGCGCATGCGCGCGGCGCCGAGCGGCTGATCTGCCTCGGCGATATCGTCGGCTACGGCGCCGATCCCGAATGGGCCGTCGACACGGTGATGGACCTCGTCGCGAAGGGCGCGGTCGCGGTGCGCGGCAATCATGACAATGCGATCGGCGTACCGAGCGACAGCATGAATGCCGAGGCGCAGGCCGCGATCGACTGGACCCGCGGCCGGCTCAGCGGCGAGCAGAAGGCGTTCCTCGCCGAGCTTCCGATGTCGCGGGAGGAGGACAATCGGCTCTACGTGCACTCCGAAGCTTCGGAGCCTGCGAGGTGGCGCTACGTGCGCGACACCGCCGACGCCGCGCGCAGCATGATGGCCACCGAGCTGCAGATCACGTTCTGCGGCCACATCCATCGTCCCGGCCTCTATTCGATGTCCTCGACCGCCAAGATGACGAGCTTCGTTCCGACTTCGGGCATCGCCGTTCAGTTGCTGCCGGGGCGGCGCTGGCTTGCGGTGCTCGGCTCGGTCGGCCAGCCACGCGACGGCGATCCCGCGGCGTCGTTTGCGATGTTCGATACCATAAGCCGCGAGATCACCTTTCATCGCGTGCCCTACGACGTCGCAACCGCGGCGGCGCGGATCAAGGCGAACGGCCTGCCGCACTGGCTCGCCGACCGCCTGCCGCTCGGCCGGTGACGCCGATGGCGGCGCTGGCGATGCAGGCGGGCGCCGAGATCGATGGCTTCACCATCGGCGAACGCGTGCACCGCGGCGGCATGGCGACGCTGTGGAGCGTCACCCATCCCGGCATCACCGTGCCGCTGCTGATGAAGGTGCCGCTCACCTCGGAGGGCGAGGATCCGGCCGCGATCGTCAGCTTCGAGATGGAGCAGATGATCCTGCCGCGGCTGTCGGGGCCGCACGTGCCGGCCTGTTTCGGCACCGGCGACTTCGAACGCCAGGCCTATGTCGTGATGGAGCGCATCCCCGGGCAGACGCTCTACAAGCGGCTCGGCGAGCTGCCGATGCCGTATGAGGAGGTGAGGGTGATCGGCGGCAAGGTCGCCACCGCGCTCGCCAGCCTGCACCGGCAGAACGTCATCCATCACGACATCAAGCCGAGCAGCATCATGTTCCGCGAGCGCGGCTCGGCGGTGCTGATCGATTTCGGCCTCTCGCATCACCGGCATCTGCCCGATTTGTTGCAGGAGGAGTTTCGGCTGCCTTACGGTACCGCGCCCTACATGGCGCCGGAGCGCCTGCTCGGCGTCCGCGACGATCCGCGCAGCGATCTGTTTTCGCTCGGCGTGCTGCTCTATTTCTTCACCACCGGCGTGCGCCCGTTCGGCGAGACCGAAAGCCTGCGCGGCATGCGCCGGCGGCTGTGGCGTGACCCCTATCCGCCGCGCGAGCTGAAGCCCGACTATCCGCCTTGGCTGCAGGAGATCGTGCTGCGCTGCCTGGAGATCGACCCCGCCGCGCGCTATCCGACCGCGGCGCAGCTTGCCTTCGATCTCGGCCATCCCGATCAGGTGAAGCTGACGGCGCGGGCGCAGCGGCTGCGCCGCGATCCGCTCAGCACGGTCTGGCGCCGCCGCTTCAATCTCGGCGCGGTGCCGCCGCGGCCGAAGTCCGATGTCGCGGCCCAGCTCGCCTCGAGCCCGATCGTGGCCGTCGCGCTCGATATCGGCGAGGGTGCCGAGGCACTGAACGACACCATCCGCGTCACCGCCGAGCGGGTGCTGTCGACCTCGCCGTCGGCGCGGCTCGCCTGCGTGAATGTGCTGAAGCTCAATCGCCTGGCGATCGACCGCACCCATGACGAGCAGGGCCAGAACAAGCATGTCGACCGCCTGGTGGCGCTGCAGCACTGGGCGCGGCCGTTCGGGCTCGAGGAGGGGCGGCTGACCGTGCATGTGCTGGAGGCGATCGATCCCGCCGCCGCGATCCTGGAATTCGCCGCGGTCAACCTGGTCGACCACATCATCATCGGCGCGCGGCAGAACTCGCTGCGGCGCGCGCTGCTCGGCAGCGTGTCCGCCAGGGTCGCGGGGGAAGCGCCGTGCACGGTGACCGTGGTGCGGCCGTCGCGGCTGGCGTCGCAAGCGGACGACGGCGAGGGCGATGAGGCGGCGGAGCAAGCGGCGAATGCCGCGGCCACGCCGCCCGCAGTGTTCTAGCTCCCCCGGATCATCAGATCGCTTCGCCGCGTGCCTCGGCCGCCGCATGGCGGATCGCGGCGATGTTGGTCTTGTAAGCCTCGACCGTGCCGCCCTTGAACACGGCGGATCCCGCGACAAAGGCGTTGGCGCCGGCGGCCGCGAGCTGGCCCGCGACGTCGGGTGCAACGCCGCCGTCGACCTCGATGTCGATCGGGCGGCCCGCGACCATCGCCCTGACATCGCTGATCTTGCCGATCGCCGAGCGGATGAAGGCCTGGCCGCCGAAGCCGGGATTGACCGACATGACCAGCACGAGGTCGATCAGGTCGAGCACATATTCGATCGCGCTCGCCGGCGTTGCCGGATTGAGCGAGACGCCGGCCTTCTTGCCGAGCGCGCGGATCGCCTGCAGCGAGCGGTGCAAATGCGGGCCGGCCTCGGCATGCACCGTGATGTGGTCGCAGCCCGCCTTGGCGAACGCTTCCAGGTAGGGATCGCAGGGCGAGATCATCAAATGGGCGTCGAAGATCTTTTTGGTGTGCGGCCGCATCGCCTTGATGACGTCGGGGCCGTAGGAGATGTTCGGCACAAAGTGTCCGTCCATCACGTCGAGATGGATCCAGTCGGCGCCGGCCTGGTCGACGGCGCGGACCTCCTCGCCGAGCTTTGAGAAATCCGACGCCAGGATCGACGGAGCGATAACGAGGGGACGCGGGGTGAATGACTGAGTCATGTCAGCTGTTCCGGAAGACTTCAGGGGGCGACGGGTGAGTCCGCCTAACATGCGGACGCGTGGCGGGCAATGCGAGCGGACGGCGCTCTGCGACCGGAAAATTCTTCCGCCGGCGGCAGCTCTTGCCGGGTGCGCGGAACCCGCTTCGAAGTGGGAACGCCTGGTTTTACTGGGTTTTTGCCATGGCACGCCCTTTGCTCAGCCACTGACCAGCGTTAGAGCCGCCAGGCGCGGCCCTGTTGGAGTATTGCCATGCTGTTCGCCCTTGGCGCTGCGTCGTCGGCCATTGACCTCTTGAGCTCGCTGATGTCGTCGAAGTCGACGACCCAGACCGGCGGCTCCAGTCAGGGGACTAAGACCACCGGCCTGTTCGCCCCCTCGACCGGTACATCGACGTCGACAGGCAGCAGCACCGGTACCGGCTCGGGCAGCGGCTCTCCGCAGATCTCGCCGCTGACGATGGGCGCGCTGATTTCCGCGCAAAGCCAGTCCCAGACCGCGGTTTCAAACAGCCCGACGGCGGCCAGCCGCTCGGATGCGCTCAAGGACCTGTTCTCGCAGATCGATGCCGACGGCAACGGCAAGATCACCCAGTCGGAATTCGAGAACGCGCTCGGCGCCGGCGGCACCAACACGGCGCAGGCCGACGACGTGTTCTCCAAGCTCGACAGCAATGGCGACGGTAACGTCAGCCTCGACGAGATGTCCCAGGCCTTGCAGGGCCACAAGGGCGGCGGCCATCATCGCCATCACATGGCCAGCGGCTCGACCGACGGATCCGGCTCCGGCGCGGGCGGATCGAGCTCCGATCCCTTGATGCAGGCGCTCGACGGTGCGACCTCGACGTCGGTGACCAACAGCGACGGCTCGACCACGACGACGACGACCTATGCCGACGGCTCGAAGGTGGCGATGACGACGCCGGCCGCATCCTCCGCGACCCTCAACGCGGCCTCGTCCTACAATATCGTCGAGCAGCTGATCCAGCGCCAGGCGAAGGCGATCTCGGCGCAGGACTTCGCTGCGATTTCGGTCAGGGCCTAAGGCGAATTTGCTACTAGCCGTCATTGCGAGGAGCTCGGCGACAAAATTGCAAAGCAATTTTGCGCTGAAGCGACGAAGCAATCCATGTCTCCGCAAGCGGCGAGATGGATTTGGATTGCTTCGCTTCGCTCGCAATGACGAAGGCGGCGCCGGGCTGTAAAACCCTTCGCCTAACCGAACCGATCGTGCCAGCTCGGCAGCGCGCCGGCGAATGGCAACGCGGTCGCTGAATGGACGCCGCGGGCGATGGCGCGCGCCACGGTGTTGGCGGCGAGCGCACCGAGCCTGGTGAGGCCGAACAGCGGATCG
Source organism: Bradyrhizobium sp. USDA 3315 (assembly GCF_054056795.1). Lineage (NCBI taxonomy): Bacteria > Pseudomonadati > Pseudomonadota > Alphaproteobacteria > Hyphomicrobiales > Nitrobacteraceae > Bradyrhizobium > Bradyrhizobium sp. USDA 3315. The sequence goes on from NZ_JBSRYP010000001.1 coordinate 5,857,358, forward strand.
ATCGGCTTGGCGCCGGTCGCGGCGGCAAACACCACGTCGCCATCGAGCGGGGCGTGCACCGGATAGATCGCGCGCGCCATGCCGGTCTGCGCGATCATCGCAAGCCGCCGCGCCTGCGGCTTCGTCAGCTGCGCATCGGTCACCACGACGACGAGGGTGGTGTTCTCGGCGGCGCTGGCGTCGGCGCCGCCCTTCAGCCGCGCCTTCAGCATGTCCGGCGTGAACGAGGGCGGCAGGCCGCGCCCGCCGAATTCGCCGCCGACCTCGAACGGCGCCGCCCAGAACCAGGGGCCGCTGCCGACCGTGACGCTGCCGACCGCGTTGACCACCGCGAGCGCCGCGACCGTCACGCCGTCGTCGGTCATATCGGACGCCGAGCCGAGGCCGCCCTTCAGGTTGGCCGTGGTCGCGCCCATGCCGGCGCCGACGCTGCCGAGCTCGAAGTCATCGGAGGCGGCATTGGCCGCCGCGTAGCCGAGGTCGCGATAGGGCGGAAAGCGTCCCCACGCCTTGTTGCCGCCGTTGAGCAGGTCGAAGCAGATCGCGCCCGGCACGATCGGGATCACCGCGTCGCGGATGCGGAAGCCGCGGCCGCGCTCGGCGAGCCAGGCCTGCACGCCGCCGGCGGCGTCGAGCCCGTGCGCCGAGCCGCCGGACAGCGCGATGGCGTCGATTGCCTCGACGACGTTGTGCGGCGAAAGCAGCGCTTCCTCGCGGGTGCCCGGACCCCCGCCGCGGACATCGATCGAGGCGACCGCCGGCCGCTCGAACAGGATGGCGGTGACGCCGGAGGCGACTGTGGGATCGTCGGCATGGCCGACGGCAACGCCGGCAATATCGGTGAGAAGGTTTTTCACGATGGGTCCATCCGCCTGCTGTCCGATCGATCCGGTATAGCAGCCGCGACGGATGCATCAACCGTCGGGCACGGGCGGGCGGAGACGTGCGGTAAGACTTGCAGGCATCCGGCAAACAGAAAAACGCCCCGGCGGATCGGGGCGTTCTCGTATCTCTGATTGGATCAGACGCGCGAGAGGCTCAGGAGCCCTTCGGATTGATCTCGGTGTAGTTGCCCTTGGCGTCCCACTTGTAGACGACGTAATCGATCGCCTTGATGTCGCCCTTGGCGTCGAAGGCCATCTTGCCGAGCACGGTGTCCCACTCGCCGGCCTTGATGGTGTCCATCACCTTCTTGGCGTCGGTCGAACCGGCCTTGGCGACGGCCTGCGTCCAGACCTGCATCGCGGCGTAGGTGTAGAGCGTGTAGCCCTCGGGGTCGATGTTCTTGGCCTTGAACTTCTCGACGATCGCCTTCGCGGTCGGCTTGTTGCGCGGGTCGGGGCCGAAGGTGAACAGCGTGCCTTCGGCGGCGGGGCCGGTGATCGAGGCGAATTCCTTGTCGTTCATGGCATCGCCGGCCATCAGCACGGTCTGCAGGCCCTGGTCGCGCATCTGGCGCAGGATCAGGCCGGCTTCCTGATGGTAGCCGCCGACATAGACCAGATCGATGTTGTCGCGCTTCAGGCGGGAGACGATCGAGTTGAAGTCCTTGTCGCCCTTGTTGTAGGACTCGAACATCTTCTCCTGGAAGCCGGCCTTGTTCAGCGCCTTCTTGGTCTCGTCGGCGAGGCCTTTGCCGTAGGTGGTCTTGTCGTTCAGGATCGCGACGTTCTTGCCCTTGTAGTTCTTCATGATGTAGTCGGCGGCGACCAGGCCCTGCTGGTCGTCACGGCCACAGACGCGCGCCACGTTCCAGAGCTTGCGCTCGGTGAACAGCGGGTTGGTCGAGGCCGGGGTGATCTGCAGCACGTTGGCGTCGGCATAGGCCTCGGAGGCCGGGATCGAGGACGACGAGCAGAAATGGCCGGCCACGAACGGGATCTTCGAAGAGCCGATCTTTTCCGCGATCGAGCGCGCCTGCTTCGGATCGCAGGCATCGTCGTCGGCTTCCAGCGCGAGCTTCTTGCCGAGCACGCCGCCGGCGGCGTTGATGTCGGCGACCGCTTGCTCGGCGCCGTTCTTCATCTGCCGGCCGAAAGCGGATTCGGAGCCCGTCATCGGGCCCGCGACGGCGATGGTGATGTCTTGCGCGAACGCGCTCGCCGATAATGCGAACGAAGCGCCAAGTGCCAGGCCGATCAGCTTCAGTGATTTCATGAGACGTCCCTCGTGGTCGTTGCCTCTTGCGGAAGGGCCCGGCACGCCGGGCCCCAAAACCGCGGGCATTCTCAGCTGATTTCGCGGCGAAGTCACCGGCAATTTTCAGGCAAATCGACGCTGCATCCGCCGCGTCTTGCTTGCGGGGGCGGCACGGAACGTCAAGCTAGCCGCGGCGGCCGCCTTCCAGATAGGCGGCGCGGATTTCCGGGCGCTGCAGCAATTCGGCGCCGGTTCCGGCCAGCGTGATCAGCCCGTTGACCATGACATAGCCGCGATGGGCGAGCTTCAGCGCATGGTTGGCGTTCTGCTCCACGATCAGGACGGTGAGGCCGTCCTGCCGGTTCAGCGTGCGGATGGCGTCGAAGATCTGGCGCGCGATCAGCGGCGCGAGCCCGAGCGAGGGCTCGTCCAGCATCAACAGCCGCGGCCGGCTCATCAAGGCGCGGCCGATCGCCAGCATCTGCTGCTCGCCGCCCGACAGCGTGCCGCCGCGTTGTGCGACGCGTTCCTTCAGGCGCGGGAACAGCGCGAACACCCGCTCCAGCCCGGCTGCACGTTCGGCCTCGCTGCATTCGGTGGCATCGGCGCCCATCTGCAGGTTTTCCGCGACGCTCATGCGCGGAAAGATCCGCCGGCCCTCCGGCGATTGTGCGATGCGCAGCCGCGCGATCTCGTGGGTCGGCACGCCGGTGATGTCACGGCCGTCGAACTCGATGGCGCCGGCGCGGGCGCACGGCCTGCCGAAAATCGTCATCATCAGCGTCGACTTGCCGGCGCCGTTGGCGCCGATCAGGGCGACGATCTCCCCGCGATTGATCTCGATATCGACGCCCTTCAGCGCCTCGATCTTGCCATACGCCGCGCGCACGCCGCGCACCGCGAGCAGGGGTGTCGTTGCCTGTGCCGCGCTCACGTGCCGCTCTCCATCACGGCGATCGCCTCTTCCTCGTCGGCGCCGAGATAGGCGGCGATCACCTTGGGGTCGTCGCGCACCGTCTGCGGCGTGCCTTCGGCGATCTTGACGCCGTAATCCATGACCACGACGTGATCGGAGATCTCCATCACGACCGACATGTCGTGCTCGATCAGGAGGATCGAGGTGCCCTGTTCGTTGCGGATCGACAGCAGCAGCTCGTTGAGCCCGCCGCTCTCGCGCGCGTTCAGACCGGCCGCCGGCTCGTCGAGACAGAGCAGCACCGGTTCAGTGCACATCGCGCGCGCGATCTCGAGCCTGCGCTGGTCGCCATAGGGCAGGTTGCCCGCGGCATCGTCGGCGCGGTCGAGCAGGCCGACGCGCGCGAGCCAGGTCCGCGCCAGATCGATGGCGCGCTGCTCGGCCTCGCGCCAGGACGGCAGGCCGAGCAGCCCGAGCAGGGTCAGGCCCGAGGCGCGCATCAGCGCGTTGTGCTGGGCGACCATCAGATTTTCCAGCGCCGTCATGCCGGGAAACAGCCGGATGTTCTGGAAGGTCCGCGCCACCTTGGCCTGCTTGGAGATGCGGAAATCGTTCAGCCGCTCGAGCTGGATGGTGCGTCCGTCGTCATGGGCGAGGCGGATCGCGCCCCCGCTCGGCCGGTAGAACCCGGTGATGCAGTTGAACACAGTGGTCTTGCCGGCGCCGTTCGGCCCGATCAGCGCGGTGATCTTGCGCCGTTCGGCCGCAAAGGACAGCTCGTTGACCGCGACGATGCCGCCGAAGCGCATCATCAGGCGGTCGACGGTGAGGATAGGGTCGCCGCTCATCCGTGGCCCTCCTTGACGAGGTCGGACGAGATCGCCTGGTTGCGTTCCAGGAACACGGTCGGCGCGCGATGGCCGATCAGCCCGCGCGGCCGCCAGATCATCAGCAGCACCATCGCCATGCCGAACACCAGCATGCGGTATTGATCGAGGCCGCGGAACAGCTCGAAGCCGCCGATCATGGTCAGCGCGGCGAGCGCCACGCCAAGCTGCGAGCCCATGCCGCCGAGCACCACGATCGCCAGCACCAGCGCCGATTCCTGGAAGGTGAAGGATTCCGGGCTGATGAAGCCCTGCCGGGTGGCGAAGAACGCGCCGGCGAGGCCGCCGAACATCGCACCCGTCGCGAACGCCGTCAGCTTGGTCGTCGTGGTGTTGATGCCGAGCGCGCGGCAGGCGACCTCGTCCTCGCGCAGCGCCTCCCAGGCGCGGCCGATCGGCAGCCGCCGTAGCCGGATCGTCACCCAGTTGGTGATCAGCGCCATCGCCAGGATCAGATAGAACAGGAAGACGAGGCGGTGGGTCGGCGAGAATTCGATGCCGAGCTTGGCGGCGAGCCCGTCTTCACCCGCCGTCAGCGGAATGCCGAACATGGTCGGGCGGGGAATTCCCGAGACGCCGTTGGGGCCGCCGGTCAGGCTCTGCCAGTTGATGATGACGAGGCGGATGATCTCGCCGAAGGCGAGCGTCACGATCGCAAGATAGTCGCCGCGCAGCCGCAGCACCGGGAAGCCGAGCAGCACGCCCCAGAACGCCGCCAGGATGCCGGCAAGCGGCAGGCAGACCCAGAACGACAATCCGAAATTGGTCGCAAGCAACGCATAGGAATAGGCGCCGACCGCGTAGAACGCGACATAGCCGAGGTCGAGCAGGCCGGCGAGGCCGACCACGACGTTCAATCCCCATCCCAGCATCACATAGGTCAGGACCAGGATCGACAGGTCGAGAATGTAGCGCTGGTTGTAGAAGATGACAGGCACGAGGAAGGTGAACACCAGGAGCGCCGGCGCCAGCCAGCGGCCGGCGAACGACATCGCCGATTGCACCGGCTTCGGCACGATGCGGTCCTTGTCGACCGGTCCCCACCATTGCCGCAGCAACTCGACGACGATGCTGCCGCCGAACACGGTAGCGACAAGGGCTGCGAGGTCGCCGAACCGCGTCCAGTAGATCAAGCCGCCCTGCGGCCCGGCCTCGGTGCGAATGCCGATCATCAGCGAGAACAGCACCAGCGCGACAAGGGCGCTGATCAGGGCCTTCTTGAGAATGAAGGCGCTGCCCGAGGGCTGCGCGGCGTGCGAGGGGCGGGCTGAGGTCGCGCTCACGAAGTGCCTGTCAGACTTTTTCGACTTCGGGACGGCCGAGCAGGCCGGTCGGCATGAAGATCAGCACCACGATCAGGATCGAGAACGCGGCGACGTCCTTGTACTCAACCGAGAAATAGGCCGACCAGAACGTCTCGATCAGGCCGATTGCGAGCCCGCCGAGCATCGCGCCCGGCAGCGAGCCGATGCCGCCGAGCACGGCGGCGGTGAACGCCTTGATGCCGGCGACGAAGCCCATGAAGAAATCGACCAGGCCGTAATACAGGAGATACATCATGCCTGCGACGGCGGCGAGCGCGGCGCCGATCACGAAGGTCATCGAGATGGTGCGGTCGACGTCGACGCCGAGCAGCGCGGCCATGGTCTGGTCCTGCTCGCAGGCGCGCATGTCGCGTCCGAGCCGGGTGCGCGAGACCAGCCAGGTGAACAGCGCCAGCACGACGATGGTGGCGAGCACGACCATGATCTGGATGTTGGAGAGCTGCACGGCGAAGCCCGACGAGCCTTCATGCAGCGTGTAGCCGCCGGTGATGATCGGCGGCACCGGCTTCACTCGCGCGCCCTGCGACACCTGTGAGAAATTGGTCAGCACGAATGACATGCCGATCGCGGACAGCATCGGCGCCAGGCGGAACGAATGCCTTAAGGGTCGGTAGGCGATGCGCTCGATGGTCCAGCCGTAGAGCGCCGTGATCGCCATCGAGACCAGCAGCACGATCAGCAGGATCAGGGGGATCGCGGTGAGGCCGAGCGACACCAGCACCAGGAACGAGATCAGCGCGATGAAGCCGCCGATCATGAAGATGTCGCCATGGGCGAAGTTGATCATGCCGACGATGCCGTAGACCATCGTGTAGCCGATGGCGATCAGGCCGTAGATCGAACCGAGCACGAGGCCGTTGATCAATTGCTGGGCGAAATAATCCATACGCTGCCGTCAGAGCCTGTTCGGTTGAGAACCGACCAGGCTCTCGTGTTGATCTGGACGCGCTTTCTTCACGCGAACCGGTTCCCACTTCGCTCGAAAACGCTACGTCGAGGGTGACGCGGCGAGGGCCCCGGCAGCCTGATCCGTCGCGTCGTGTCGTTTTCTAACAGTGGAACCCCGGCCGCGGCAACAGCGTGGCAGCAGCAGAAAGGGCTTGTACATAACTAGTTTGGCGGATGCGGTTCCGATGTCACAGGGCCGACATGGCCTTGCCTTGCAATGATCACGCCGGAACCCGTGTTCCCCGAGCAACCGCGCTTCCGACGCGCGCGTTGTCCACAGCTTGATGAAAGCAAAGGGAGTAGCTGAATGAGCAACCCAAATCAGAATCCGGGACAGCCGAACCAGAACCCCAATCAGAAGCCCGGCCAGCAGCAGCAGGGCGGCGGCCAGAAGCCCGGCCAGCAACAGCAGGATCCGGGCCGGCAGGGCCAGAAGCCCAATCCGGAGCGCTAATTCGGACAATTGAGCCGAACTAGCAGGGAGGCCTCGCCGAAAGGCGAGGCCTCCCTTGTTCAGGCTTAAACTCTTTTCGCTTGGGCTGTCTTGTTCAGGCCAACTGGTCGGCGAAGCGGCCGCGGAAGGCGTACGAACCGAAATGCGTGAGCTCGCTTCGAAGGTCGAGCCAGATTTCGCCGCCGAGATCGATCCAGCGCCGGCAGAACGCGTAATCTTCGGATAGATACTCGCCGATTGTCTTGTCGATCATGCATTCGAACAGCGAGACGCGGTCGAGGTCGGCGCGAACCAGGTCGCCGGTGTTCAAGTCGTTGCTCTTGTGGTTCGCCCGATATTTGAGTTCGGGATGGGCGTCGCACAGCCTGACGAGGGCGGATCGCTTCATCATGAGAAAGCCGGTTCCGGCATAGCGGACCTTGGCGAAGCCGTCGCCGCGAGATGTGATCTGGTCGCCCTCCCATGTGACGACATAGTCCAGCGAGGATGACGCGAGGTTCTTGCGCTTGGCGTCCGCAGCCCGCTGCACCTTTGCCCAATCGATGTGCTTGAGCGGATAGGCCGCGGCCGAAACATCAGTGCCGCAATCCAGCAACCGGAACACGGACTCGGGTTCGAACCCGATATCGGCATCGATGAACAGGAGATGGCTGGCGCCGGATGCAAGGAATTGGTGGGCCAGTTCGTTCCGAGCGCGGACAATCAGCGATTCGTTTCCGATCAGATGAAACTGGATGTCGATGCCCCGGGCGGTGGCCGCGGCCTGAAGCTTCAGGGCGGAGAACACATAGGCCATCTTCAGATCGCCGCCGTAGCAGGGCGTTGCGACGAAAACGCGCGTTCTTTCGGTCATTTTGCCCCCTTTATCCCCGGCCGGCGCCGATCTTGCGCAGATCCCGGCCGGGCCCGATCGCATCGATCCGGAACCATCGCATCGCGCTTAACCTTAACAAAGGGTTTAAATTGCTGCCGGCAATTGATCGGCGTTAGCTCGCGCCCTGAACCGTCGCCGGTCTGAAAGGCGCGGGAAGCACGGGAAGCGGCAATGTCGAACAACTGGCGGATCAGCTCCTTCAATGGCGCGCTGCTTGCGGCCTATTTCATTCCGGTCTGGACCATCATCGCCTTCAGCATCATGGTGTCGCCGATCCACGGCCTCTATGAGCGGCCGAGCGTGTCGATCGCGTTCTATGCCAGCGACTATCTGCACCTCGGCAAGATGGCGACGGTGCGCCTCGCATGGCTGCTCGCGCTGGCGCGGATCACCGTGGTGGCGTTCTTCACAGTCTTCCTCGCGATGGCCGCTTTCTCGCCGCTGCGCAAGAGCAGCAGTGGCGCCGACGAGGCGCTCGCGGTGGCTCTCTGCCTTGGCAGCGTGCTGAGCTTCGCCAGCATGATGATGGCTTCCAAGGTCGGCGAGGTCGAAGCGATGCGCATGCATGCGTCCGAGCTTCTGATGCTGCTCGGGACCGCGATCGTGATGCTGTTCGAGACCTCGCCGAAGCGAGCTCAAGCGTCTGCCAATGCAGCAACGACCACCGAAACGCCCGCAGGCCAGCTATCCCTTCAGCAGCCCTAAAGCGCGATAGTCTTCGCGCTTTAGTCGTTTTTTGCGCATGATCTTTTCGGAAAACCGCTTCGCACTTTTCCGGATCATGCTCCTAGCTCGGCAATGATCGCGCCGGCTTCCTTGACGGCGTGGTTGGCCGCTGGCACGCCGCAATAGATCGCCTGCTGCAGCAGGATCTCCTTGATGTCCTCGGGCGTGAAGCCGCCCTCGGCGAGCGCGGCGCGCACATGCAGGCGGAATTCGTCCCACTGGCCGAGCGCGACCATGGTGCCGATCACAAGCACGCGCCGGGTGCGGTGATCGAAATGCGGCCGGGTCCAGATGTCGCCCCACGCATAGCGCGTGATCAGGTCCTGGAAGTCGGTGTTGAACGCGTTGCGGTTCTTGATCGACTTGTCGACCCATTCATTGCCGAGCACCTTGCGGCGCTGCGTCATGCCGTCGTCGCGGCGCTGATTGTCGTCCATGGATGTCTCCTCATGAAATCGTAGCCCGGATGGAGCGCAGCGCAATCCGGGGCTTCAGCGTTGGCCGAAGGACTTGTCCCGGATTTCGCTTCGCTGCATCCGGGCTACGTGCTGATTGTCGCCCATAGAGCATCTTTCCCGGTTACGTCATTCCGGGGCGGTCCGCAGGACCGAACCCGGAATCTCGAAGTTATGGATGCGGATCGAGATTCCGGGTTCGATGCTTCGCATCGCCCCGGAATGACGATGACCGTTACCGTTGCGTCAGGAAGCCGACCACGGCCTCGGTGAAGGCGTGCGACTGCTCGACGTTGGAAATGTGCGCGGCATCGAGCAGCGTCATGCTGGCGCCGGGAATGCCGCTGCGGATCATTTCGCCTGCCGACACCGGCGTCGCCATGTCCTGCTTTCCTGCAATCACCAGGGTCGGGCTCTTGATCTTCGGCAGCAGCGCGCGCTGGTCGAGTGTCGACAGCGCCTCGCAGCAGGCGAGATAGCCTTCGACCGGCGAGGCAACCAGCATCGCCTTCATGCGCGCCGCGGTCTCCGGCTCGCGCTCGCGGAAATCTGCGGTCAGCCAGCCCGCGATCACGGTATCGGCGACCGCGGCGATGCCGCCTTCCTTCACCGCCTTGATGCGGTTCAGCCAGTTGGTCGGATCGGGATAGTAGCAGGCGGTGTTGGCGAGGATGATCTTGCCGAATCTTTCCGGGGCATTCGCTCCCAGCCACTGTCCGACCATGCCGCCCATCGACAGGCCGCACCAGTGCACCTTCTCGATGTTGAGGTCGTCGAGGATCGCCAGCACGTCGCGGCCGAAGCGCTCCATGGAGTAGGGGCCCGCCGGCACGCCGGACTTGCCGTGACCGCGGCGGTCGTAGCGGATGACGCGGAACAGCTGCGTCAGCGCCCGCATCTGCGGCTCCCACATCTGCAAGGTGCAGCCGAGCGAGTTCGACAGCATCAAGGTCGGTCCGCCGTCGCGGCCGTCCACCTGGACGTTGAGCAGGCACCCGTCGGCGTTGATCATCGGCATCGTCTTGTCCCTCTCGTCATGCGCTTGCCGGGTCATCTGCGCGAACATGCGCTTCGCGCTGTTGCCCGGCAATGACATCGTCGCTATTTGTCATCCAGTGAAGCCAGCAGGCGGTCGATCAGCGCTTGCGAGGCGCCCTGATAGGCCATCGGCTCGAACAATTCCGCGATTCGTTTCGCGTCGAGATGCGCGGTGACCTTGGCATCCGCCGACAGCACCTCGCGCAGGTGCTTCTTCTCCGCGACCGCGCGCTTGCTGGCGGCTTCGATCAGATGATGGGCGTCGCTCTTGCCGATCTTGTCGGCCAGCGCAAAGGTGACGGCTTCCGCCATGATCAACCCCTGAGTCGCATCGAGATTGACGCGCATCCGCGCCGGATCGACCTCGAGCCCTTCGGCGAGATCGACGATGGCGGCAAGCGCGCCCGAGGTCACCAGCATCAGGCCCGGCAAGGTCGGCCATTCCGCATGCCATGGACCGGCGCTGCGCTCATGATCCTGCACCTGCGCGGCGAAGATCGTCGCGGCGAGATTCGGCGCCATGGTCGCAGCCCCCAGCGCGCTCGCGGCAGCGACCGGATTGCGCTTGTGCGGCATGGTCGAGGAGCCGCCGCGGCCGGCGCCGGCACGCTCGAAGGCCTCGCCGACATCGGTCTGCATCATCAGCGACACGTCGCGCGCGATCTTGCCGCAGCTGCCGGCGAGGATCGCGAACACCGACGCGGCCTCGGCGATGCGGTCGCGATGGGTATGCCAGGGCGCATCCGGCAGCGGCAGATCAAGCTCTTGCGCAAGGGCGGCGGCGACCGCCAGCCCCTTGTCGCCGAGCGCTGCGAGCGTCCCGGCGGCGCCGCCGAATTGCAGCGCCAGCGTCTCGCGGCGCAGGCGCAGCAAGCGCTTGCGGGAGCGATGCAGCGCCGCGGCATATTCGGCGAGTTTGAGGGCGAACGGCATCGGCAGCGCATGCTGCAGCCAGGTCCGCGCCACCACGGCGGTGTTGCGATGGGCGCGCGCAAGCCCGGCGAAGCCGGCGACGGCGCGGTCGAGGTCGGCCAGCAGCGCGTCGATCCCCGCACGCAACGACAGCATGGTCGCGGTGTCGATGACGTCCTGGCTGGTCGCGCCCCAATGCACGTAGCGCGCCGCCTCAGCGTCCGCCCTGGCGACATTGGCGGTCAGGGCCTTCACCAGCGGGATCGCCAGATTGCCGGACCGCGTCGCGGCGTCGGCCAGCGCGGCCAGGTCGAATGATTCGGCCTTGCAGGCGGCGCCGATTGGTCCTGCGCCAGCTGCGGGAATCACGCCGCAGGCCACCTCGGCGCGGGCCAGCGCGGCCTCGAAATCCAGCATGTTCTGCAGCGTGGCGGCGTCGTCGCACACCGCGCGCATCGCGGCGCTCGACAGCATCGGCGCAAGCAGGGGAGAGAGGGCTGTGCTCATGGCCGGCGACCTAACCACTCCCGCGCGTCGATGCCAATGCCCCGGGGCTGCCTGCATTTTCAACACCGGGGATTGCGCGATTTCGTGAACGATCGGCTTGGCTTGCTGCGGTTGCGAATATGCATCGCTCATCCTCCGAAGGTGCCCTTTCCTTTGCGCCCCGGCTGCTTTACTTGGGGGATAAAGGTTCTAGCGATCGAGGAGATCCCCCATGGCCATGACAATGACCGGCGAAGTCCAGCTTGCAGCGCCGCGCCAGGCTGTGTGGGACAAGCTCAACGATCCCGAAGTGTTGAAAGCCTGCATTCCCGGCTGCGAAGAGCTGGAGAAGACCGACGAGGGCGGCTTCCGCGCTACCGCCAAGATGAAGGTCGGCCCGGTCTCCGCCCGCTTCAAGGGCAAGGTCACCTTGAGCGATCTCGACCCGCCGAACGGCTACAAGATCTCAGGCGAAGGCGAGGGCGGGGTCGCCGGCTTTGCCAAGGGCGGCGCCACCGTGGGCCTTGCAGACAAGGATGGCGGTACGCTTCTGAGCTACAATGTGGAGGCGCAGATCGGCGGCAAGCTCGCCCAGCTCGGCCAGCGCCTGATCAACGGCGCCGCCAAGAAGCTGGCCGATGAATTCTTTGCAAATTTCGCCAAGGCGGTGCAGGGTTAGCCCCGCCTTTCGGCTGGATTATTCAGGTCCGGCCATGTCCTGGAGGGGTGGCTCGAAAGGTTGCCCATCGCGGGGCGCGCCCATATTATGCCGTCTGGAATGATTTAAAACCGCCTGCTTCGCCGATATGCGGTGGCGCAGATAAGAGAGTGCTGATGGCCAAGATTTCAATGATCGTGAACGGCACCCCCGTGAACGCGAATGTCGACCCCCGTACCCTTCTGGTCCAGTTTCTGCGCGAAAACCTGCGGCTGACCGGCACCCATGTCGGCTGCGACACCTCGCAGTGCGGCGCCTGCGTCGTGCATCTGGACGGCAGGGCGGTGAAGTCCTGCACGACGCTTGCGGTGATGGCCGACGGTCACGAGGTCAAGACCATCGAGGGGCTGGCGGCCGATGGCGCGCCGCTGCATCCAATGCAGGAGGCCTTCCGCGAGCATCACGGCCTGCAGTGCGGCTTCTGCACGCCGGGCATGATCATGACCGCGGTCGACCTGGTCCATCGCAAGGGCCACGAGCTCTCCGACGAGGTGATCCGCGAGGAGCTGGAAGGCAATCTGTGCCGCTGCACCGGCTACCAGAACATCGTTGCTTCGATCGCCGCCGGCGCCAAGGCGATGGCGAAGTCGGACCTCGCCTAGTCAGCAATTCATCGCGAGCGCGATCAGGACATTCCAATGTACGAATTCAAATATCACCGTCCCGGCACCGTGCGGCAGGCCGCCAACCTGCTGGTGAAGAACGAGGACGCCAAGCTGATCGCCGGCGGCCACACGCTGGTGCCGGTCATGAAGCAGCGGCTCGCCAGCCCGCCGCATCTGGTCGATCTCTCCCACATCGAAGGTCTCGACACGATCGAGATGAAGGGCCGCTCGCTGGTCATCGGCGCCACCGCCAAGCATGCCGAAGTCGCGAACTCCGCGGTCGTGGGCGAGGCGATCCCGGCGCTGGCCGAGCTTGCCGGCCTGATCGGCGATCCCGCCGTGCGCCACCGCGGCACCATCGGCGGCTCGCTCGCCAACAACGACCCGACCGCCGACTATCCGGCCGCGGTACTGGCGCTGGGCGCGACCATCGTCACCAACAAGCGCCGCCTCAAGGCCGAGGAGTATTTCCAGGGCCTATTCTCGACCGCGCTGGAGGCCGACGAGATCATCACCAAGGTGATGTTCCCGGTGCCGAAGAAGGCGGCCTACGTCAAGTTCCGCAACCAGGCCTCGCGTTATGCGTTGGTTGGCGTGTTCGTGGCCAAGCGTCCGTCCGACGTGCGCGTCGCGGTCACCGGTGCGGGCTCCGACGGCGTCTTCCGCGTCACTGCGTTCGAGGACGCGCTGAAGAAGCGCTTCTCGCACAAAGTGCTCGACGGCATCGCGGTTTCGGCCGACGGGCTGAACAGCGACCTGCACGGCAGTGCCGAATACCGCGCGCATCTGATCGGCGTTTTGACGCGCAGGGCGGTGGAAGCCGCGAACGCCAAGGACTAAGTACCAAGGCGTGACTTTGCTGACCTCTGTTCGAAGACTGGCTATTCCATGAGTGCATCGGCGTTACCCACTTCCGTCGATGCGCTCGAGGATCTCCTGACCTCGCGCGGCTACCTCGCCGAGCGGTCGCTCGCGACCGTGACCTATCTCGCGCTGCGGATGGGCCGGCCGCTGTTCCTCGAAGGCGAAGCCGGTGTCGGCAAGACCGAGATCGCAAAGGTGCTGTCGGCGGCGCTCGGGCGCAAGCTGATCCGCCTGCAATGCTATGAAGGCCTCGACGTCGCCTCCGCCGTCTACGAGTGGAGCAGCGCGGCGCAGATGATCGCGATCCGCCTTGCGGAGGCTTCCGGCGATACCGATCGCGACCAGCTCGCCAGCGACATCTTCGCCGAGCGATTCCTGATCAAGCGGCCGCTGCTGCAGGCGCTCGAGCCCGATGTCGCGGGTCCTCCGGTGCTGCTGATCGACGAGCTCGACCGCGCCGACGAGGCGTTCGAGGCGTATCTGCTGGAAATCCTCAGCGACTTCCAGGTCACGATCCCCGAGCTCGGCACCGTGAAGGCGCCGGCGCCGCCGATCGTGATCATCACCTCGAACCGCACCCGCGAAATCCACGACGCGCTGAAGCGGCGCTGCCTCTATCATTGGGTGGATTATCCCTCCGCCGAGCGCGAGCTCGCGATCGTCAAGTCGCGGGTGCCGAACATCTCCGCAAAGCTGTCGCAGCAGGTCGTCCGCTTCGTGCAGGCGCTGCGCAACCAGGATTTCTACAAGTCGCCGGGTGTCGCCGAGACCATCGACTGGGCGACCGCGCTGTCCGAGCTCGACGCCCGCTCTCTGACCCCGCAGGTCGTCGGCGACACGCTGGGCGCGCTCTTGAAGTATCAGGACGACATCGCGCGCATGCAGGGCGATGCGTTGCAGAAGACATTGAAGGAAGCGACGAGCGACTAGCCGTCATTCCGGGGCACGCGAAGCGTGAACCCGGAATCTCGCGCCGCAATCTCCAGATTCCGGATCCGCACTTCGTGCGGTCCGGAATGACGAGGCCAAACAACAATGGCGATCAACCACCTCGCGCCTCCGACCGGCCACATGGCCGACAACGTGATCGGCTTTGCCCGCGCGCTGCGGGCGGCCGGGCTTCCCGTCGGGCCGGGCTCGGTGATCGATGCGCTCGACGCGCTGCAGCTGATCGAGGTCGGCCATCGCTCCGATTTCTACGCCACGCTGGAAGCGATCTTCGTCAAGCGCCACGAGCACGCGCTGATCTTCCGCCAGGCCTTTATGCTGTTCTTCCGCGCCGCCGAGGAGTGGAAGAGCATGCTGGATTCGGTGCCGCTGCCGGACCACGCCAGGAAGAAGCCGCCGCCGGCCTCGCGCCGCGTCCAGGAGGCGATGGCGCAGCCGGCGCGGAGCGAGGAGCGGCCGCAGGCCCAGGAGCAGGAGCTGAAGCTCTCGGTCTCCGACAAGGAGATCCTGCAGAAGAAGGATTTTGCGCAGATGACCGCGGCGGAGATCGCCGAGGTGACGCGCGAGATCGCCAAGATGCGGCTGCCGCAGGCCGAGCTCGTGACCCGCCGCTACCAGCCGGACGCGCGGGGCCTACGGCTCGACATGCGCCGCACCGTGCGCAACTCGCTGCGCACCGGCGGCGAGATCATCGACATCCGAAAGCTCGGCCGGATCGAGAAGCCGGCGCCGATCGTGGCGCTGCTCGATATCTCCGGCTCGATGAGCGAGTACACCCGCCTGTTCCTGCACTTCCTGCACGCCATCACCGACGCCCGCAAGCGGGTCTCGGTATTCCTGTTCGGCACCCGCCTGACCAATGTGACGCGCGCGTTACGGGCCCGTGACCCCGACGAGGCGCTGGCGAGCTGCTCGTCCTCGGTCGAGGACTGGGCCGGCGGGACGCGGATCGCGACCTCGCTGCACAGCTTCAACCAGCTCTGGGCCCGCCGGGTGCTCGGGCAGGGCGCCATCGTCCTCCTTATATCCGATGGACTAGAACGGGAGGCGGATGCCAAACTGGCCTTCGAGATGGACCGATTGCACCGTTCCTGCCGCCGCCTGATCTGGCTCAATCCGCTGCTGCGCTACTCCGGCTTCGAGGCCAAGGCGCAGGGCATCAAAATGATGTTGCCCCACGTTGACGAATTTCGCCCGGTGCATAACTTGACGTCCATCAAGGGCTTGATCGGGGCGCTGTCATCCCCGCCGCCGGCGCACCACCGCAGCCTGATCCGCTCTGTTGCTTGAGGAGACGCTCTCATGCTCAACCGCGACGAAGACATTCTTCAGGCCGCCGAGACCTGGCAGAAAGAGGGCCATGGCGTGGCGCTTGCCACCGTGGTCGAGACCTGGGGCTCGGCGCCGCGTCCAGCCGGCTCGAGCCTCGTCATCAATGACGACGGCACCTTCCTCGGCTCGGTCTCCGGCGGCTGCGTCGAGGGCGCGGTCGTAACGGAAGCGCTCGACGTGATCGCGAGCGGCCAGCCCAAAATGCTCGAATTCGGCGTCGCCGACGAGACCGCCTGGAATGTCGGCCTGTCGTGCGGCGGCACCATCCGCGTCTTCGTTGAGAAGGTTGGTTAGCCGTGAAACTCGAGATCCTGAAAGAGCTGAACGCCGAGCGCGCCGCGCGCCGCCCGGTCATCATTGTCACCGACACCGCCAATGGCGATCAGCGCCTGGTCAAGGCCGCGGACATCGCCGCCGATCCGCTGCGCGCCGAGCTCTCAAAGCAACTGCGGATGGGCAAGAGCGGCAATGTCGAGGTCGGGACCAAGAAGCTGTTCCTCAACGTCTACGCGCCGACCGCAAAGCTCGTGATCATCGGCGCGGTCCATATCAGCCAGGCGCTGGCGCCGCTGGCGCGCTCGCTCGACTATGACGTCACGGTGGTCGATCCGCGCACCGCGTTTGCGAGCCCGGAGCGCTTCCCCGACGTGCCGCTGGTCGCCGAATGGCCCGACGTCGCGCTGCCGCCGCTCAACGTCGATCACTACACCGCCTTCGTCGCGGTGACGCATGATCCGAAGATCGACGATCCGGCGCTGCTGCACGCCTTCGACCGCAACTGCTTCTATATCGGCGCGCTCGGATCGCGAAAGACCCACGCCAAGCGCGCCGAGCGGCTGCGTGCGCAGGGCGCCAGGGACAGCGACATCGCGCGCATCCACGCGCCGATCGGCCTCGATATCGGCGCGGTGTCGCCGTCGGAGATCGCGGTCGCGATCATGGCCGAGATCACCGCGCAGCTGCGCTTGCCCCCCAAAGAAAAAAAGAAGAAGCGGCATGAAATTCGGTCCCGCCAGTCCGGCCGACGCGATTGGCGGCGTCACCGTGCATACCCTCCGCCGGGGCGCGCTGGTGCTCAAGAAGGGCACCACGATCGGCCTCGCCGAGGTCGAGGCGCTGACCAAGGCCGGCGTCGACGAGATCGTCGTGGTGCGGCTCGACGAGGGCGACGTCTCCGAGGACGCCGCGGCCGCCAGCGTCGCGCAGGCGGTGGCGGGCGACGGCGTCAATGTCGAGCGCGCCTTCACCGGCCGCGCCAATCTGTTCGCGGCCCGTCCCGGTGTGCTGGTGATCGATCGCGCCGCGGTCGACCGTATCAACGACGTCGACGAGGCCATCACCTTCGCAACGCTCGCCGCGTTCAAGCCGGTGGTCGAAGGCGAGATGATCGCGACCGTCAAGCTGATCCCGTTCGGCGTCGAGGGGCGCTTACGCGATGCCGCCGTCGCGGTCGCCGGCAAGGATACGCTGCGGATCGCGCCCTATGTGATCCAGAAGGTCGGCGTGGTCTCGACGCTGCTGCCGGGCCTTGCACCGAAGGTGATCGACAAGACGCTGCGCGTCACCGCCGAACGGCTCGCGCCGGCCGGCGCCACCATCATCGCCGAGCGCCGCGTGCCGCATGACGAGACGGTGCTGGCGGCCTCGATCAAGGAATTGCTCGTGCTCGGCGCCGAGCTCGTCATCGTGTTCGGCGCGTCCGCGATCGCCGATCGCCGCGATGTCATTCCTGCTGCAATCACTGAGATCGGCGGCGCGGTCGAGCATTTCGGCATGCCCGTCGATCCCGGCAATCTGCTGCTGATCGGCAGCGCCGGCGGCGTGCCGGTGCTGGGCGCGCCGGGCTGCGCGCGCTCGCCGATCGAGAACGGCTTTGACTGGGTCTTGATGCGGCTGCTCGCCGGCATCAAGGTGACGCGATCGGATCTCACCGGCATGGGCGTCGGCGGCCTGTTGATGGAGATCGTGACGCGGCCGCAGCCGCGCACCGTGCCGGACACCGAAGGCAACCGCAACGTCGCCGCGATCGTGCTTGCCGCCGGCCGCTCGACCCGGATGGGCGGCCCGAACAAGCTGCTCGCCGAGCTCGACGGCAAGAAGCTCGCGCGCATCGTCGCCGAGCAAGCGCTGGCCTCGAAGGCTTCCGAGGTCATCGTCGTCACCGGGCATCAGGCCGAGCTGGTCGAGCAGGCGCTCGATGGCCTCAAGGTCAAATTCGTCCGCAACCCGGATTTCGCCGGCGGCCTCGCCAGCTCGGTGAAGGCGGGAATTGCGGCGGTGTCCGACAGCGCCGACGGCGCGATCGTCTGCCTCGGCGACATGCCACTGATCGATGCGAAGCTGATCGATCGCCTGATCGAGACCTTCGCGCCGGACCGCGGCCATCTGATCGCGGTCCCCGTCAGCGAGGGCCGCCGCGGCAATCCGGTGCTGTGGTCAAGGCGCTTCTTCAAGGAGCTGATGACGCTCGACGGCGACATCGGCGCCCGTCACTTGATCACCAAGCATGCCGAGGTGGTCGCCGAGGTCCCGGTCGACGGCGACAGCGCCTTCCTCGACATCGACACCCCGCAGGCGCTGGAAGCCGCAAGACAGGGCTGAACATTCTCCGCGCCGTCCCGGCGAAGGCCGGGACCCATTACCACCAATCGTTGTTGTTGGTGGGACAGCGGCCAGAGCCTCGCGCAATCATCACCATCGGTGGCTATGGGTCCCGGCCTTCGCCGGGACGACGAGTGGATAGAACTCGCTCTCAACCCGTCATTCACCATCTGGAAACGACCCCTGCGTACAGTCCGCGCCGGGCTTTGGGGGATTTCCGCTTGATCATTTCGACCGCCGTCGCGCAGCGTCGCGCGTTGACGATTCTCGTCCTGACATTGCTGCTCGGCGCCACGCGTTTCTCCGTGGAAACCTTCGTGCCCAAGGCGCGCGCGGCCGGTGCGTTCGCGGTCGGCAAGTGCGGGGCCTATGGCCAGGCCTACGACTATCCGGCGGAAGGCGCGGCGCGTGCCGCCGCGTTGAAGCAGTGCAAGGGCGATTGCACCACGGTGACCATGAAGCGGGCCTGCGCCGCGCTCTCGATCGACATGAAGAATCCCTGCGGCGCCCATGGCTATGCCGTGGCGCCGAAGATCTCGAGCTCGCTCAATGCCGCGACCAAGAAGTGCTACGACTATGGCGGCAAGGAATGCGTGATCCGCGCCTGGGCCTGCGACGCCAAGGGGTAGGGCGGCCGCCACAATCCGCCTGGCGGGCAAAGCGCTGATGGCCTGCACTCCGAGCCGCGCTCAGACGGCGCCATAGAAGTGTCGGTATTGCCAGGCGGCGTCGCGCTCCAATTGATCTTCAGACCACGATTGGTCTTTGAACCGCATGACCGACATCGGCGATAGATCGACGGGCGGCTTGCCGTCCACGATCCAGGCCGCAAGCGCCTCGCCGACGGTCGGCGAGATCGACAGACCGGCGACGTTGCACCCGCTTGCAAAATAGAAGCCGGCCACGCCAATGGCTGGGCCGAGAATATGATGGCCGTCGGCAGTCATCGTCGGAATGCCGCCGCGAAACTCCCGCACCTTGGCGGTTTGCAGGAACGGGAGCTGGTCCTTGACCTCATCGGCGGCTGCATGAAGCACGCCGATGTCGAGCGGCATGTCCTTGACGTCGAAGCCGGCCCCAAGCGACTGCATATCGAAGAAGCGCGGCGTTTCCTCGTAGACACCCCACAGGAAACCGCCCTGACACGGACGGGCATACACCGCGGCATCCATGATGCGGATCATCGGCAGGTCGGCCCGCGCGCCATCCAAAGGCTCGGTCACGATCAACTGCTGCCGGGTCGGCACCAGCGGCACGCGGATCCCGCTCGCCTCCGCGACCTGCCGTGTCCACGCGCCGGCCGCATCGACGACAACCGGACTTTCAATGACGCCGTTCGCGGTGGTCAGGCCGATCACGGTGCCGCCGACGATGTTGACGGCGCGCACGTCGGTCTTCGGCAGCAAGATTGCACCGTTGGCCGCCGCGGCTGTGGCGAAACCGACGGCAACCTGCGCCGGGTCGAAATACCGGTCGTCGCCGATCCGCATCGCCGCAACGACGCCCGCCGGCTGCAAGAACGGATTGAGACTGCTCGCCTCTTGCGGAGAGATCAGCTCGACGTCGAGGCCGGTGCGGCGTCCGCGCTCGAAATCGTCCTCGATCACTTCGGCGTCCTGCGGCCGGCGCGCAATCTTGAGGCTGCCCGAATGCACCCAGTCGAGCGGCTGGCCGGTTTCTTCCGTGAACGCCTCGATCTTGCGGCATGCGTCCTTGATGAGGCCAATCATCAAGTCGCTCTTGCGCGCACAACTCACCATGCCTGCCGCGCGGGGCGAGGTTTGCGATCCGATCTCATGCTTGTCGACAAGGGCGACGCTGAGACCTCCACGCTTGCTCAGGTAATAGGCTGTGGCCGCGCCCAATCCGCCCGAACCAATAACAACAACATCGGCCTTGCTGATCATGATGCAATGCCCTGAAATATGCTGATGGTCATCGAACGCCCGAAGCCTACTACGCGGCGCAGGAGCTGACTATCGCTTTCCGTCCCGGCAGGGATCGGGCCCTTGCGACGTCGCACGGCTAGCGGTCGACGTGTGGGTTGAGCTTCTTCGCCGCAGCGATATCAGCTTCGCCAGCCGCGACGTCGCCCTTCAGGCGGGCAGGGTCCGCCCGTGGGTTGCTCAAGAAAACTAACGTCAGCGCCTGGCGGGCAGATGAGGGATGCGCGGTCAGAACTGGCGTTTGTCGTCAACCTGCGGATAGAATTATCGCCATGCAGTTCGACACCAAGATCGCGGTCGTGATCCGCACCGACCTGGAAGTCTGGCAGAAGCTCAACGTGGCGTCGTTTCTTGCCGGCGGCATCGCGGCTTCCTTCCCCGAATGTATCGGCGAGAATTACCAGGACGGCTCGGGGACCAGATATCTCTCCCTGATAGGCCAGCCGATTCTGATCTACGGCGCCGACGGGCCTGCGCTATCGCGAGCGCTGGAGCGCGCGCTGGCGCGCAACGTGCAGCCGGCGCTCTACACCGAGGACATGTTCAAGACCACGCATGACGCCGCCAACCGCGAGGTGGTGAAGGCGGTCGTGCGCAGCGAGCTCAACCTGGTCGGCCTCGCCATTCGCGCCGAGCGCAAGGTGGTCGACAAGATCCTCGACGGGCTGAAGTTTCACACGTAGCGGACAGCGCGCGTAGTGCGGTCCGGCGCTTATCGGCTCGCCTCCTTGTCCGGCATGATCTGCAGCAACGGCGTCGGCGCAATCGATATCTGGCCGGTGAATGGTCGATCATGCGCGGCAATCAGCAGAACCGATGTGGCCACGCCGGTCGCGAACAGGCCCATCGCGATGGCGGATCCCAACCGGTTGTCGCAGTGAACAAGGGCAATGACCAATAGCTCGCAGATGGCCTGAAGGTAGAGGCACCACCATTTGATCGAGTCGACTTCGGTCTGGCTGACGATGATCCGTTGTCGTCGCGCATCGAGTGCCGAATTCAGATTGGTGATGATCTCGTGCTGGGTCGTCTGCTGGCCCGGGTTTTGCGCGGGCGTTGACACGACAAGGCGCAACGCCGCGGTCAGCGCGGGAGGCGCTGCCTTGAGCGATGCAGCCTGGCGCGCCATCATCGGCCATTCCACGGCGACCGTTTCCTCGACGTATTCGCGAACGAGGCCGCGCAGGCGCGCCTCCTGCTCCGGCGGCAGACCGCCGGCGAGCAAGATGACCGCCCGCAACGAGCTGGCTTCGCGGCTCACCGCCGCGGTGGCGCGATCGCTGTCACTCCAGACCTGTGCCGCGGTGAACGCGACAAACAGGCCGAAAAGGATGCCGAGCACCGGCAACATGCCGGGAGAGATCGATTTGAAAGACGTTGCGCGCTCCTTGGTCGACAGGATCGCAACGCCTGCGAAAATGAGAACGGCAACAAGATAGGTGAAGCCGAAGACGATGAAGGCCATCCACGGCACAGAAAGGTTGTGTAACCAATCGCTCATAGGTGTTTCCCCCAGCCGATCACTTGTATCAAAATCCCCCCAATCCCGCCGGGGAGAGCACGAGGTGAGCCGTAGCCGATCGCGCAGGGAAAGCCGGATTGCTCCGGTTACACCTGTGGTGCCACCCCTGTGCCTTTTTGTTGCACAGGGCCCGCGGGTGCGATCGCCACCCGGCTTTCCCTGCGCCCACTGTTCCCAGAAGGGCGGAAATAAGCAGCAAATTCGGGCATTTGCGCCGCGAGATCGCGAATCTATGCGCATCCTGAGGACCCGGAAAGGCCGACAGGAACGCTTCCGGCCGGCAGGCGTTTTCTCTGAACGCATTGACGATGACTGACTGGTCAGTCATATTATGGCCATGACAAAGCGCATCGAAGAAACGAGCCGCTCCCGGCCTGCCAGGCGCCGGACCACCGCGATCCGGGCTGCCGCGGCGAAGATCCCGAAGGTGGCCTCGGCAAAGCTGCCTGAGCCGAAGCCCGCCGCGAACCGCGCCGAGAAATCGGCGGAGCGGCGCGCTGCGATCGTCGAGGCGGCGATGGACGAGTTCATTGCGCGCGGCTTCGCCGCGACGCGGCTCGACGATGTCGCTAAGCGGGCGGGCGTCGCCAAGGGCACGCTCTATCTGTACTTCAAGGACAAGGAGTCGATGTTCGAGGAGTTGATCCGCACCGCAGTCGTGCCCTTGGTCAATCGCATGGCCGCGCCGCCCACCATCACCGGTCCGGTGCGCGATGCGGTGGAGAGGTTTGCCGAGACCTTCATCCGCGAGATCGTGTCGACCCGGCGCGGCGACATCGTCCGCCTGATCGTCTCCGAAGGGCCGCGCTTCCCGACGATCGCCGACTTCTATTTCCGCGAGGTGGTGTCGAAGGGGATGGCCGCGATGCAGGCGCTGATCCAGCTTGCGATCACGCGCGGCGAGATCAGGCAGCGCCAGCTCGCGCAGTTTCCCCAACTCGTCGTGGCGCCCGCGATCGTCGCGGTGATCTGGCAGAGCCTGTTTGCCCGGCACGCGCCGCTCGATGCTCTCGCGATGTTCAAGGTTCATCTCGATCTGATCTTCGGCGAACGGAGCAAGTCATGACCGTCTCGCGCATGATGAAGCTCGTGACCGCAGTCGTGCTGGCGGCGGCGCTGGCCGGTTGCCAGGAGAAGCGTGATCCCGGCTTCCAGGGCTGGGTCGAGGCCGATATGATCTTCGTCAGCCCCGATGAATCCGGCCGCGTCATCAAGCTCAATGTGCGCGAGGGCGACGAGGTCAAGCCCGGCGATCTGCTCTATTCGGTCGACGACGATTTGCAGCGCGCCGATCTCAACCAGAACAACGCGACCCTTGCCAACGCGCGGCAGAGCTATGACCGCGCGGCCTCGCTGCGCGGCACCGGCGCCGGCACCCAGGCCAATCTGGATTCCGCGGTCTCGGCGCTGCGCGTCGCGGAGGCGCGGGTCAACACCTCGCAGACCCGGCTCGACCGCCGCAAGGGCTTTGCGCCGATCGCGGGCTCGATCCAGCAGATCTATTTCCGCGAGGGCGAGATGGTGCAGGCGCAGCGCCCGGTGCTGTCGATCATGCCGCCCGGCAACATGAAGCTGCGCTTCTTCGTGCCGGAGGCCGAGCTGCCGAAGCTCGCGCTCGGCGACGAGGTGAGGGTGACCTGCGACAATTGCGCCGCCGACCTCACGGCAAAGATCTACTTCATCGCCACCACGGCGGAATACACGCCGCCGGTCATCTACAGCCTCGATGAACGCAACAAGCTGGTCTATCTGATCCAGGCGCGGCCGAGCCGGCCCGATGTGCTGCGCGTCGGTCAGCCGATCAGCATCTACCTCAATCCCAAGACGCCGGTGGCGGAGCGCAGATGAACGGCGGCTCCACCAGCGCGCGGTCCAACGCACCCTCCATCGCGATCGATGTGAAGGGCCTGACCAAGTCGTTTGGCGGACGCGAGGTCGTCCATGACCTGTCGATGCAGGTCAAGCGCGGCTCGATCTACGGCTTCCTCGGTCCCAACGGCAGCGGCAAGACCACGACCATCCGCATCCTGTGCGGCCTGCTGACGCCCGACAGCGGCGAGGGCACCTGCCTCGGCTACGACATCCGGCGCGATGCCGACAAGATCAAGCGCAAGGTCGGCTACATGACGCAGCGCTTCAGCCTCTACCAGGATCTGTCGGTGCGCGAGAATCTCGAATTCGTGGCGCGGCTCTACGGCATGCCGGACGCGCGCGGGGCTGCGGCCGACATGATCGCGCGGATCGGGCTGAAGGGCCGCGAGGAGCAGCTCGCCGCCAACCTTTCCGGCGGCTGGAAGCAGCGGCTGGCGCTCGGCGCCTGCACGCTGCCCAATCCGCAATTGCTGCTGCTCGACGAGCCGACCGCCGGCGTCGATCCCAAGGCGCGGCGCGATTTCTGGAACGAGATCCACGCGCTCGCCGCCGAAGGCCTCACCGTGCTGGTCTCGACCCATTACATGGACGAGGCCGAGCGCTGTCACGAGATCGCCTACATCGCCTACGGCCATCTGTTGGCCCATGGCACGGTGGACGAGGTGATCGCCGCCTCCGCGCTGTCGACCTGGACGGTGACGGGTGAGGATTTCAACGGCCTGATGGCCGAACTCACGGACAAGCCCGGCGTCGACATGGTGGCGCCGTTCGGCACCAGCCTGCACGTCTCCGGCCGCGACAAGGCGGCGCTCGAGGCCGCGATTGCGCCCTATCGGGACAATTCGAAATGGCATTGGCAGGCCAGCGAGCCGTCGCTCGAAGACGTCTTCATCGATCTGATGGGGCGCTCCAAGGATAACTTTCAAGGATAATTTCCAGGGATAATTGCGATGAGCGCAACGGAAACGATCCAGAACAGCGAGGCGAGGGAGCCGGCATTCGGCTTCTGGCGGCGCAGCTACGCGATGCTGGTCAAGGAGTTCATCCAGCTTCGCCGCGACCGCGTCTCGTTCGCCATGATCATCATGCTGCCGGTGATGCAGCTGACGTTGTTCGGCTACGCCATCAACACCACGCCGCGCAATCTGCCGACCGCGGTGCTGACCCAGGAGGACAGCGATCTCGGCCGTTCGATCCTGAAGGCGATGGAGAACACCGCCTATTTCCATTTTGTCCGCGAGGTCCACACCGTCGAGGAGTTCGACGAGCTGCTGCAATCCGGCAAGGTGCTGTTCGGCGTCGAGATCCCGCGCGGCTTCGAGCGCGCGGTGCGGCGCGGCGACAGGCCGGCGCTGCTGGTCGCGGCGGATGCCACCGACCCGGTGGCGTCGGGCTCGGCGCTCGGCGCGCTCGGGCCGCTGGTGCAATCGGCGCTGGCGCATGATCTGCACGTCGGCGATCCCCCGGACATGCCGTTCGAGATCCGCGCTCACGCCCGTTACAACCCGGCGGCGGACTCGCGTCTCAATATCGTGCCCGGCCTGGTCGGAACCATCCTGACCATGACCATGCTGATCTTCACCGCGCTCTCGGTGACGCGCGAGATCGAGCGCGGCACCATGGAGAGCCTGCTGTCGATGCCGATCAAGCCGGTCGAGGTGATGTTCGGCAAGATCATCCCCTATGTGCTGGTCGGCTTCATCCAGGCCACGCTGATCATCGCCATCGGCATTTTGCTGTTCGGCGTGCCGGTCCTCGGCAGCCTCACGCTGTTGGCGCTGCTCACCACGCTGTTCATCACCACCAATCTGTCGATCGGCTACACCTTCTCGACCATCGTCCAGAACCAGCTGCAGGCGATGCAGCTTTCGATGATGTTCTTCCTGCCGAGCATCCTGCTGTCCGGCTTCATGTTTCCGTTCGCGGGCATGCCGGTCTGGGCGCAATATATCGGCGAGGGGCTGCCGCTGACCCACTTCGTGCGCATCGTCCGGGCAATCATGCTGAAGGGGGCGGCGATGCAGAACCTGCAATACGACACCGTCGCATTGGTCGCCCTGATGCTGTTCGCCATGACGATCGCGGTGACGCGCTTCCGCCGCACGCTCGATTGAGGCTATGATGGATGCCATCAATGATCGTCATTCCGGGGCGATGCGAAGCATCGAACCCGGAATCTCGAGATTCCGGGTTCGCTTCGCGCCCCGGGATGACGGGGTGGGAGGCATGGCGGAATCTTCGGACAAAAGCGGCGCAGCGGCAGACACAACCGTATCCGCCGATTTCCATCACGCCCTGATGCGCGAGGTGATGACCACCGAGCTGCTCCGCATCAAGGTGCTGATCGCTACCGCCGCTGCTCTCGCGGCGATCAGTCTGCTGGTGTATTTCTTTGCGCCCGACGCGGTCAGCCGCGTCTGGCACGGCAACCTCAGCCCCGTCTACGTCTTCTACGTCACCATTCCGCTGATCCTGTTCGAGCTCTGGGTGCACGGGGCAATCAGCTGGCACATGCGCAAGGGGCGCGACCTGCCGGTGGTCCGGCGCTACATCGGCGTGCTGGTCGAGACGTCGCTGCCGACCGTCGTGCTGGCGCTGCACATGAATAGCATGGGGCCGCAAGAGGCGCTCGGCTTCGTGGCGCCGCTGATCTATTTCGTCTTCATCATCCTGTCGACGCTACGGCTCGACTTCTGGCTCTCGACCTTCACCGGCTTCGTCGCGGCGGTCGAGCTGTTCTACATGGCGGTGTTCTTCCATCCCTCGGGCGGCGGCGCGGCCGAGACCAGCATCTACTATCACGCCGCGCGGAGCTCGATCATCCTGATCTGCGGCATGTTGGCCGGCGCGGTCGGCATGCAGCTGCGCCGGCAGTTCGCGGCTAGCATCGCGGCCGCCACCGCGCGCGATCGCATCACCAATCTGTTTGGCCAGCACGTCTCGCCGCAGGTGGTCGAACGTCTGATGACGGAGGGTGCCGGCACCGGCAGCGACATCCGCCGTGTTGCGGTGATGTTCGTGGATTTCCGTAGCTTCACGGCCGGTGCGCGCACCCGCTCGCCGCAAGAGGTGGTCGACAGGCTCGATGGCGCCTTTGCCGTGCTGGTCGATATCCTCGATCGCCATGGCGGCATCGTGAACAAGTTTTTGGGCGACGGCTTTCTCGCGCTGTTCGGTGCCCCGTTCGAGACCGGCGACGCCGCGCATCAGGCGGTCGCCGCCGCGCGTGAAATGCTCGCCGCGAACGAGCGCACCAACGCGGCGACGAGCTGGCCGCTGCGCATCGGCATCGGCATCCACATCGGCGAGGTCGTCGCCGGCAATATCGGCTCGCCCCGGCGCAAGGAGTACACCGTGATCGGCGACACCGTGAATTTTGCCGCGCGGCTCGAGGCGCTGAACAAGGAGCTCGGCTCGCAGTTTTTAATTTCCTCCGCGGTGCGCGAGGCGCTCGGCGATGACTGCAAGGACGCGGTGTCGCGCGGCGAGATCCCGGTGCGGGGCTACGAGCACCCGGTGCACGTCTGGCAGTTGGGGTAGGCGGCGACGCTCACATGATCCGAGGCAATCACGCACGGCTCCTCAAGCCGCGCGAGCTGCCTGCATGTGACTACCCGCGATTGCACCGAGTGCTCTGAAGGGCATCGCGCGCGCCGTGCTACGATGACGTCATCGGAATGACCGGAGCACGAGGACAAGCAAGATGCAGCGGCGCTATATCACCGTCGACGTTTTCACCGACCGCGCCTTCGGCGGCAACCCGCTCGGCGTGGTGCTCGACGCCGAAGGGCTGTCGACCGAAGCGATGCAGGCGATCGCGACCGAGTTCAACTATTCCGAGACGACCTTCGTGCTGCCGCCGCAGGACAAGGCCAACGACGCCCAGGTTCGCATCTTCACGGTGCGCTCGGAAATTCCGTTCGCCGGCCATCCCAATGTCGGCACCGCCTTCGTGCTGGCAAGCCGGGCCGCGAAGGCGCCGGCGCGCTTGAGGTTCGAGGAGAAGGCGGGGCTGGTGCCGGTCGAGATCCTGTCCGACGGCGGCAATGTGATCGGGGCCGAGCTGACCGCGCCGCAGGCGTTGCAGCGGACCAACGAGGTGAGCGCGGCCGCGGCCGCCGCGTGCCTGTCGCTGACGGCGGCTGATGTGAAGACCGATCGGCATGCCCCGCAGGTCGTCTCGGTCGGGCTGCCGTTCCTGGTGGTCGAGATCGCCTCGCGCGAGGCGCTGAGGCGCGCCAGGCCCGATGCTGCGGCGTTCGCCAGGACGCTGGCCGAGATCGGCCGCGACGTCGTCTATTTCTACACAAGCGACGTGCCGGCGAGCGAGCAGCCGCTCGACCTGCAGGCGCGCATGTTCCATCCGGGCGCCAGCGGCCTGTCCGAGGATCCCGCCACCGGCAGCGCGACCGCGGCTTGCGCGGCGCTGCTCGCCGATATCGATCCCGCGCGCGATGGCGAATTGCGGCTGCGGATCGGGCAGGGCGTCGACATGGGCCGGCCGAGCCTGTTGCTGACGCGCGTGCGCAAGCAAGGCGGCGCGATCACTTCGGTGCATGTCGGCGGCGGCTGCGTGACGATGATGGAGGGAACGCTGAACGTGCCGGGCGAGGCAGGCTAGAGCTGCGGTGCCGCCAGGTTCTCGATCCCGACGCCGTCGCGCTCTTCGATGATCTCGGCGATCCATCGACGGTGGCAGTGCTGGTGGTCGCGCTCGTAGCAGAGGATGCAGACCGGGCCGGACTGCTTGACCAGCGCCGACAGCTCGTCGAGCTCTTCCTTGGCCTGCGCCGTCTTCAGGTGCGCCGAATAGATCTTGTGCAGCAGCGCATATTGCCCGCTGCGTGCCGCTTCCCGTCCGCTTTTCGGGGTGCCGAGACCGCGCAGATGGACGTAGCCGATGCCGCGCTCGTCGAGACCGGCGGCGAGCTGGGTCTTGGAGAAGCCGGGCCGGCGCGAGGAGGCGATGGCGCGGACGTCGACCAGCAGCTTGACGCCGGCCTGCTCGAGCTCGTCGAGCACCGCCTTCGACGGCGTCTGCTCGTAGCCGATGGTGAACAGCTTCCTGGCCTTCGCCATCGGTTCTCGCTCACTTCACCCGTTCGATCAGCTCCATCGCGCCGGCCGGCGCGCGGACCTTGCCCTCGTGGATCACATAGGCGAACACGTCGCGGGGCGCCTTCTTGGGCGCGGCCTTGTCGACCTTCGGCAGGTCGTCGGGCTCGCTGCCGCCGGCCCAGTCCTGAAACCGCTTGGCCCAGGCGTCGAGCTGCTTCGGCGGATAGCAGGTCTTCAATTCGTCATCGCCCTTCTGCAGCCGGGCATAGACGAAGTCGCTCGCGACGTCGGCGATCGCCGGATATTTGCCGTGCTCGGCGAACACCACCGGCACCTCGTGTTCGCGAATCAGGGCGACGAATTCGGGCACGCAAAAACTGTCATGGCGGACCTCGACGACGTGGCGCAGCGCGCGGCCGTCGAGCTTGCGCGGCAGCAGCTCGAGGAACTTGCCGAAATCGGCGCCGTCGAACTTCTTGGTCGGCGCGAACTGCCAGAGCACCGGCCCGAGCCGGTCCTTCAGCTCCAGCACGCCCGAATCATAGAACCTCTTCACCGAATCGCCGGCCTCGGCGAGCACGCGGCGGTTGGTGGCGAAGCGTGGTCCCTTCAGCGAGAAGATGAAGCCGTCGGGCACTTCGCTGGCCCATTTGCGAAAGCTCTCCGGCTTCTGCGAGCCGTAATAGGTGCCGTTGATCTCGATCGAGGTCAGCTTGGAGGCGGCGTAGGACAGCTCCTTCGCTTGCGCGAGCTTCTCCGGATAGAACACCCCGCGCCACGGCTCGAAGGTCCAGCCGCCGATGCCGATATAGATGTTGCCTGCGTCGGTCTTGGTTGCCTTGGTGTCTGTCTTGGTCGCCTTGGTGGGAGCTTTGGCCACGACTGCACTCATCGTGAGGGAGGGAACAGGAAGCAAGACTAATCAAAATAATCGTGATTGGCCAGTTTGCCAGATCGGCACGGCGGCGCTTATCGTCGCTGTCGCTCTTCGCTACGATGCGCCAAAATGGAGAACAACAATGCGCATGCTGGTTGCGGCCGCCCTCTTGATCATGTCCTCCGCCGCCATATCCTCCGCTGCAATGGCCGATGAGGTCGACGATGCGCACAAGCTCGCGATCACCGGCCGCGACGCCTACTGGAATTGTCTCGCCCGCGAATATCCCCGCGACAGCAACAAGGCGATGTCCGACCAGGAGTTCACCTCGCTGATCGCCAATGTCTGTCCGTCGGAGCGGCAGAACTTCCGTGTGTCGCTGATCGACTTCCTGTCGCTGCAATTTCCGAAGCAGGACGCCGACGCGAATCTGACGACCGCCAACCGTGCGATCGAGCTCGCGCAGAAGGACATCGTGACCGCCTTCACCCGGCGCAGGGCCGCGGCCAAATAGGTTCCCAAATCCTGTTGCGGCCGGCCGATTTTTGATATCAATCCGCGCAGGCGAGGGGATCATCGGCATGAGATCACAATCGACGGCAGGTTTCTTGGGCGCACTGGTCGCGGCCGTCGCGCTGGCGGCGGCGTTCATCTACGGGCCGTCGCCGAGCCAGCTCCGTAACCCGAGCCGGTCCGCCGCACAGCCGCAGGCGGCTCCAGCTGCCGAGGCCGCGCCGGCAGCCCCGGCGCCACGCGGCCCGGTGATCCGGGAAGTCCCGAACAACTAGCGCCTCCTGCGCCCCTTGCGGACCGCCTGGGGCCTTCCTATCTTGCTTGCAACGGCGACGTTGCAGCTTCAGGGCTCCGGCGCCGGACGACCACGACATTGATTGGCTGCGCCGGATGTACGCGCGCCCCTTGTTCGTGGTCGTTGGCATTTTCAGGGGTGTTTTGCCCCGTTTTCCCGCTTTCCGAGCGTGCGTTTGGGTCGGCCTGCCTTGGCAGCGGGAGAGGCTGCGGCTATACGCTGGCGCTCATGAACCAAGCCATCAAGCCGAGCCCCGAAACCTCATCGCAGGCAGCAAGCTTGCCGCTGCTTTCGGTGGTCGTCCCGACCTTCAACGAACGCGACAATGTCACGGTGCTGTACCGCCGGCTCGACGCGATCCTGAAGGACGTGTCCTGGGAAGTCATCTTCGTCGACGACAATTCGCCCGACGGAACCTGGGACGTGGTGCGCGCGCTGGCGCGGAAGGATTCCCGCGTGCGCTGCATCCGCCGGATCGGCCGGCGCGGCCTGTCCGGCGCCTGCATCGAGGGCATCCTGGCCTCGAGCGCGCCCTATGCCGCGGTGATGGACGCCGACCTGCAGCATGACGAGACCCAGCTGCCGAAGATGGTGGCGCTGCTGCAGAGCGGCGAGGCCGAGCTGGTGGTCGGCAGCCGCTATATCGAGGGCTACAAGGCCGACGGCTTCAACAAGCAGCGCGCCGGTGCCAGCGCGTTCGCCACCGAGATCGCGCGCCGCGCGCTGAAGGTCGAGATCGCCGACCCCATGAGCGGCTTCTTCATGATCCGCCGCGACCGTTTCGAGCAGCTCGCGCCGCAGCTGTCGACGCAGGGCTTCAAGATTCTGCTCGACGTCGTGGCGACTGCGGAGGGCAAGCTGCGCGCGGTCGAGATTCCCTACACCTTCGGTGCCCGCCAGCATGGCGAGAGCAAGCTCGACTCGATGGTCGCGCTCGACTTCCTCGGCCTGGTGCTGGCGAAGCTGACCAATGATCTGATCTCGCTGCGCTTCATTCTGTTCGCGGCGGTCGGCGGGCTCGGCCTGGTGGTGCACCTCACCGTGCTGTTCATCGCGCTCGAACTGTTCAAGGCGCCATTCCCGGAGGCCCAGGCCACCGGTGCGATCGTCGCCATGACCAGCAATTTCATCCTCAACAATTTCCTGACCTATCGCGATCAGCGGCTGAAGGGCTTTGGCATCCTGCGCGGCCTGCTGCTGTTCTATCTGGTCTGCAGCGTCGGCCTGCTCGCCAATGTCGGCGTCGCGTTCTCGGTCTACGACCAGGAGCCGATCTGGTGGCTGGCGGGCGCAGCCGGCGCGCTGATGGGCGTGGTTTGGAACTACGCGATGTCCGGGCTGTTCGTCTGGCGCAAGCGATGACGGCGGCATGAACGCGAGCGAGGCGCGGCTGGCCCGAAACACCGCGCTTGCGGTGTGCGCGCTGGTCGTGTTGCGGCTGGCCGCCGCGGCATGGACGCCGCTGACTTTCGACGAAGCCTATTACTGGATGTGGTCGAAGTCGCTCGCCGGCGGCTATTACGACCATCCGCCGATGGTGGCGGTGGTGATCCGGCTCGGCACCATGATCGCGGGCGATACGCCGTTCGGCGTGCGGCTGGTGTCGATCCTGCTCGCACTGCCGATGAGCTGGGCGATCTACCGGGCGGCCGGCATCCTGTTCGGCGGCCGGCGCGTCGCCGCGAGCGCAACGATCCTGCTCAATGTCACGCTGATGGCCGCCGTCGGCACGCTGATCGTGACGCCGGATGCGCCGCTGCTGGTCGCTGCCAGCCTCCTGCTGTACGCGCTGGCAAAGGTGCTGGAGAGCGGTCGCGGCGAATGGTGGCTTGCGGTCGGCGCCAGCGCCGGCGCGGCGCTGCTGTCGAAATACTCGGCGCTGTTCTTTGGTCCGGCGATCCTGATCTGGCTTGCGATGGTGCCGAAGCTGCGGCGCTGGTTTCTGTCGCCCTGGCTCTATCTCGGCGGCCTGGTCGCGCTCGGCCTGTTCAGCCCGGTCATCCGCTGGAATGCCGACCATCACTGGGTGTCCTTCATCAAGCAGATGGGCCGCGCGCGGATCGAGGATTTCCGCCCGACCTACATCGCCGAGTTGATCCCGACCCAGTTTGCGTTCGCAACGCCATTGGTCTTCATCCTCGGCGTGATGGGCCTCTACGCGCTCTATCGGCGCCGCGCCGGCGCGCTGGAGGCGCGCGTGCTGGTCAACACGATGTTCTGGACCATCGTGGTCTACTTCACCTGGCACGCATTGCATGCGCGGGTCGAGGCCAACTGGTTCGCGCCGGTCTATCCCGCCTTTGCCGTAGCGGCCGCGGTCGCGGCAGTCCAGGTGCAGTGGGCGTCGCGCGAGCAGCGCACGGTCGATTTCTGCCGCCGCTGGGCCGCACCCGTCGGCGTCGTGCTGTTCGCGCTGCTGATCGTGCAGGCCAACACCGGTTTGCTCTCGGGCTACCGCCGCGACGCCACCGTGCGCAGCGTCGGTGTCGGCTGGCAGGAGCTTACGGACGAGATCGAGGCGACCCGCGTCCGGACCGGCGCGAGCTGCGTGCTGGCGGCGGACTACGGCACCACCGGCTGGCTCGCCTTCTATCTCCCCAAGGGCACCTGCGTCGCCCAGCAGGGCCAGCGCATTCGCTGGGTCAACATGCAAGAGCCGAGCCCGGCGCAACTGGCTGGCAAGCTGCTCTATGTGCATGAGGTCGAGCAGGCGATGCCGGCCTCGCTGCGCGACAATTTCGCCCGTGTCGAAACGGTGGCCGAGGCCAAACGCATGCGGGGGCCGTTGACCATCGAGACCTACGCGCTCGACCTGCTGGAAGGCGCAAAGGGCGAGATCCTCGACCGTTCCCCGCCGCCGGAACTGCAATAAATCCTCGCCGTTGAGTGTCGGATCGTCCGGGTCCGGGTCGTCTTCCAGACAGCCCGTCAACCACGCGAGGTTCCAACATGACCAGTTCCGTCCTCAAGCCTGCTGCCGAACTCGCCACGACCAATGTCAGGCGCTTTCCCAATGAGAGCGCCGAGTATCGAAGCGCCCGCCAGGAATTGCTCGTCGAAGAGATCGAGCTGCGCCGGCATATCGAGCGCGTCGCCGCGCTACGCCGCGCATTGCCGCCGGGCGGCGAGGTGACCAAGTCCTATGAGTTCATCGGAGAGGCCGGTGCGGCATCGCTCGCCGATCTGTTCGGCAGCAAGCCGACCCTCATCATCTACAGCTACATGTACGGCCCGCAGCGCGAGAAGCCGTGTCCGATGTGCACGTCGTTCATGAGCACGTGGGAGGAGAAGCTGCCCGATATCGAGCAGCGCGTGTCGTTCGTGTTCGTGGCGCGCTCGCCGATCGCACGGCTGATCGAGGCGAAGAAGGCGCGCGGCTGGACGCGTCACAGGATCTACTCGGATGCGTCGGGTGATTACACGCGCGACTATGTCAGCAAGGATGACAGCGACCTGCCGGGCTACAATGTCTTCACGCGCCACAACGGCACGATCCGTCATTTCTGGGCAGGCGAAATGGGTGCGGGCACGATGGACCCCGGCCAGGACCCGCGCGGCGCACCGGACATGGATCCGCTGTGGACCTTGCTCGACACGACGCCTGAAGGACGCGGCAAGGACTGGTATCCGAAGCTCAGCTACTGAGAGATGGTTTTTGCTCGATCCCCGCGCGATTACGGGGCGATCGGCAAGGAAATTCTCCCCTGAATATATTCCGGTATGCCGCGCTGGAGCGGCATACCGGAATGTCCCATGATGGGACAGAAAAGCCGCTTTGGCGGTCCAATGTCATCTTAAAAAAGCCCTACGCCACAGGCACTTCCCGCGCTGCAGGGGATCGCATCCGGTTAAGTCGCATTTAACTAAAAGTCGCCTTAATGGCCGTCTGTGCCCCCGCGCGACGTTGAGCCGAACACCCGTTCGACCCCGCGTCGAGTGAGGGACAAAGGTGGACCTGTTTTGAGCGCCGGGCGTATGGGTACGAGTGCGAGTGCGTATGTTCTTGGGGCGCCAAGCCGCAAGAAATCCTCCCGAAAAATTCTCCCACAGCATTTCCTCGGCAGCGCCGCGGTGGCGGGGCTGGTGCTTGGCTGCGCCTGGACCGTCTACGCC
The DNA here is from genome assembly GCF_054056795.1 of Bradyrhizobium sp. USDA 3315. NCBI lineage: Bacteria > Pseudomonadati > Pseudomonadota > Alphaproteobacteria > Hyphomicrobiales > Nitrobacteraceae > Bradyrhizobium > Bradyrhizobium sp. USDA 3315. Next base: position 5,891,782 of record NZ_JBSRYP010000001.1, read on the forward strand.
AACATTTTTGCGGCGAGCGTCTATCCCTCCGTGGGCAATGCGTCGTTCGATGCGCCGGTGGTGAAGCGGCCCGTCGCGGTCGCTGCGCGGCCGACGCCGGCCTTCAACGAGGTGTTCGCGTCCTTGACGCCCGCACCGGCGGCGCCCGCGAAGACCGAGGTCGCGAAGTCGGAAGTCCCGGCATCGTCGCTTATGTTTAACGATCGGTTTGCGGCCGCCTCGCCCGAGGGCGTCGCGTCCAGCGTCGTGGCTGACGCCGCATCGCAGATCGACCCGATCAAGCAGGCCGCTGCTCCCAAGGTCGCCGAAGCGGCGAGGGCGGTCGCCTCCGCGGAGCTTGCCGAGACATCGAAGCCGTTGCCGGCGCCGAAGTCGGTCGAGACCGCCAAGAAGCAGGCCGCCGCCAATCTGAAGGTGGCGCTCAACGATCCCACCGCGGACGTTCAGCCCAAGGGGGCCGAGAAGGCGTCCGAGGCGAAGCCTGCCGAGGCCAAGCAGGCTGCGAAGTCCGGCGGCGTTCGCGACATGGCCGCGCGCGCCAAGGCCGCGGTGATGTCGATCGCATCGAACGAGCGGCAGACCATGGTCGAAAAACTGTGGGGCAAGCGGGAGTCGAGCGGCGGACTGCTCTCCTTCGCTTCAGCCGATGCGAACGTGACCGGCAGCATCCCCTCGACGTTGGACCAGAACCCGATGCTCGGCGGCTCGCCGCCCTATGACCGTCAGACCGCGGTCTACGACATCTCAGCCAAGACCGTGTACCTGCCCGACGGCACGCGCCTCGAGGCGCATTCGGGCCTCGGCTCCAGGCTCGACGACCCCAGGTCCTCGCATCTGAAGATGGTCGGCGTGACGCCGCCGCACATTTACGAGCTCAAGCCGCGCGAGGCGCTGTTCCACGGCGTGCCGGCACTGCGGCTCAATCCGATCGGCGGCGAGGGCAAGATCTTCAACCGCGACGGCTTGCTCGCGCACACCTTCATGCTCGGTCCGAACGGCGACTCCAACGGTTGCGTCTCGTTCAAGGACTATTACGCGTTCCTCGACGCCTACCGTAACAAGGGCATCCGCCGTCTCGCGGTGCTCGCGCGGATTCAGTAGTCAGAGCGGGCAGCGGCCCACCGCCGCGGCCTGATCGACGTCTGGAACTGGATGCCATAGTCGCTATACTGCACTGATCCAGAGCGAGTCCAAGCTCGGCAACGGATCTGGTGCAACGCGAACATGTCTCCCACACACTCCATCGAAACCCCGCCGCCGATCACGACCGAAGCGTTCGTCGATGCCGCAGCCGCCGTTGTCCGCCTCGAAGAGATCTACGAGCGCAACACCGGCTTCCTGCGCAATCGTTTCGAGGCCTATGTCAACGGCGTGCCGTTCACGACGCGGGTGCGGGCGCATTATCCGTTCGTCCGCATCACGACCTCGTCGCACGCGCGGCTCGACTCGCGGCTTGCCTACGGCTTCGTCGCAGGACCCGGTGTCCACGAGACCAGCATCACGCGGCCGGATATCTTCCGGACCTATCTCACCGAGCAGATCGGGCTCCTGATCAAGAACCATGGCGTGGCGGTCGAGATCGGCGAGTCGCAGGAGCCGATCCCGATCCATTTCGCCTACCGCCGGGACATCAATATCGAGGCGGCGCTGACCATCGCCGACAGTTCGGCGTTCACCAGGTCGCTGCGCGACATCTTCGATACGCCCGATCTCGCCGCGATGGACGATGCGATCGCCGACGGGACCTTTGAGCTGACGCCGGGCGTGCCGGAGCCGCTGGCGCTGTTCCGCGCGGCGCGGGTCGATTACTCGCTGCGCCGGCTCTACCACTACACCGGCACCGATCCGGAGCACTTCCAGAATTTCGTGATCTTCACGAACTACCAGTTCTATGTCGATGCCTTCGTGCAGCTCTCCCAGCAGCGGCTTGCGTCGGGCGAGGCCGGTCTCGAGGCCTTCGTCGCGCCCGGCAATGTGATCATGCACAATGCGCGGCTCGGCGGCGGCACCACCGGGACCCCGTCCGAACGCGTCCCGCAGATGCCGGCCTTTCATCTGGTCCGGCCCGGCTATCGCGGCATTACCTTGATCAATATCGGAATCGGTCCGTCCAATGCGCGCAACATCACCGATCACGTCGCGGTGCTGCGGCCGCATGCCTGGCTGATGATCGGGCACTGCGCCGGACTGCGCAATACGCAGCGGCTCGGCGATTATGTGCTCGCCCATGGCTATGTGCGCGGGGACCACGTGCTCGATCACGAGCTGCCGCTCTGGGTGCCGATCCCGGCGCTTGCGGAGATGCAGGTCGCGCTTGAGGAAGCCGTCGGCGAGGTGACCGGGCTCACCGGCTTCGAGCTCAAGCGGCTGATGCGCACCGGCACGGTCGCCAGCGTCGACAACCGCAACTGGGAGATCAGCGGGCCGCAGGTGATCCGGCGCATGTCGCAGTCGCGCGCGGTCGCGCTCGACATGGAATCGGCGGCGATCGCCGCCAACGGCTATCGCTTCCGCGTACCCTACGGCACGCTGCTATGCGTCTCCGACAAGCCGCTGCACGGCGAGATCAAACTCGCAGGCATGGCCAGCGAATTCTACCGCCAGCGCGTCGGCCAGCACCTTGAGATCGGTCTCAGGGCGCTGGAGCGGCTCAAGCAGCAGGAATCCGAACGCCTGCATTCGCGCAAGCTGCGCAGCTTTGCCGAGGTCGCGTTTCAGTAGCGAACGCAGAGCGGAGCGGCCCTCAGGCGAGCGCGTTGCCGCGGGCGATGATCGCGAAGCGGTCGGACAGTTCGGCGAGCGCGACGTCGTGAATCAGCCTTGCGGCAATCGTGCCGCCGACGCCGTCGGGCAGGTCGCGGGTGGCGCAGCTGTCGGCGTCGATCGTGGTGCGGAAGCCGAGATCGAGCGCGGCGCGGGCCGTCGAGCTCACGCACATATGCGTCATGAAGCCGGCCAGCACCAGCTCCTTGCGGCCGGTCGCGGCAAGCTGCGCGTTGAGGTCGGTGCCGGCGAACGCGTTCGGCAATTGCTTCTCGATCACGATCTCGCCCGGCCGCGGCGCCAGCGGCGCGACGATCGCGCCACGCTCCGCGCTGCGGTCGAACAGGCTGCCCGGCTGGCCCTTGTGCGCGATGTGGATGATCGCGGCGCCGCTTTCCCGGGCGCGCGCGAGCAATGCGGTGGCGCGCGCAATCGCCGGGTTGGCGTCGGGCAGCGCCAGCGGACCGGCCAGATATTCGTTCTGGATATCGATCAGCACCAGGCAGCTGTCGCCGAGGCGGGGCGGGGTGAGGTCGATACCGGCAAGCTGCATCAATGTCTTGGCTGACGTCATGGTCGTTCTCCAGCGGATGTGTCGCCGAAAACATAGCCCGAGATCGGCCTGCTGTTATGCAGGGATATTGCAGCCAGTGGCTGCGTTATTGCAGGCGGCAGCCGCGCGATGTAGCCTGCCGCCATGAACTGGGACGATCTTCGCATCATCGCGGCCGTCAGGGACGAGGGCACCTACGCGGGCGCCAGCGCGCGGCTGCGCATCGACGAGACCACGGTCGGGCGCAGGCTGGCGCGGATCGAGCGCGCGCTCGGCCTGCGCCTGTTCGAGGCCGTCGATGGCGTCCGCAAGCCGACTCGGCAGTGCGACATGGTGCTCGCGCATATCGAGGCGATGGCGGCGCATGCCGAGGAGATCGGCCGGATCGGCGAAAGCCTGCCTGGTCCGGTCGGGCGGCTGCGCATCGCCTCCACCAGCGCGATCGCCGAGGAGGTGCTGGCGCCGCGCACAAGTGAATTCCTGCGCGCCCATCCAGGTCTGACGCTGCAGTTTCTGACGTCGAGCGACAATGTAAAATTCTCGCGCTGGGAGGCCGATCTCGCGATCCGCTTGCGCAAGCCGGACAAGGGCGACTTTGCGATCTCGAAGCTTGCCGAGGTCAGGTCGTATTTCTTCGAGCCGGCCGCGACGACAGCGGGCGAAGCGATGCTGTGCGCCTATCCCGACGAGCTTGGAGGGATTCCGGAAATGCAGTTCCTGCGCACGAAGCGACTTCGCGCGCGCTGCGTCACCGACAATGTCCGGATCATCCACACGCTGATTCAGTCGCATCACGCGGTCGGCGTGTTGCCGGAGCACAGCTGTGCCGACCTGCTGACCGACCGACGTTTGCGCGCCACGCTGCTGCCGAAGCGACGCGACGTCTGGCTCCTGGTGCAGAACCATCTCAAGCGCGACGCGGCGACGCGCGTCACCATCGACTGGCTGCGCGCCTGCTTCCAGGATGCCACGCAGAGGGGGTGAGGTGCCTCGCAATGACGGGACGTGCCGCGACGCGTGGGTCACAGCAGCGCCCCGTCATGAAAAAATCACACGCAGCCCTCTTGCAACCCGGACGTGCTTCGTCTATTAGCCCGCTCCTTCGCTTCGGCCACGGGTTCGGGCTCGTTGAGATCCCGACTGGCGCGAGCCGCTTTGCGGTGTCGTGTTCCGCCGAAATGAAGATCGCGAGATGAAGCTCATGGTCGAGCGTCGGGGATGAAATCCCGAAGGCATCGGTTCGAATCCGGTCTCTCACAAAGGATAGCTCAGTTGGTTAGAGCAGGTGAATGATACTCATCGGGTCGCGGGTTCGATTCCCGCTCCAAGCGCTCCGTTTCAGCCTGTAAAGCTGATACCTCTGAAGGGGACCGGACGCGCGCTTCAGTCGCAGTCCGGCCGTCCTGCCGCAAGGCATTTCGTCCGAACATCGACACTGTGAGACCGGCTTTGCGCCGCGGTGGATACCGCTTGCGCTGATGCCGGGTGGCTCCGCTCGGCCGCGCGACATTCGTCGCGCGAACGCGCGCGTGCGCCCGTCATCGCGCAAGCCTTAAGCCACGGCCCGCTTGGCTGACAGGAAGCCGCGTTCGCGTCCTCACGTCCTTTGCCAAATGCAACCCGCTCTCAGGCCCATGGGCCTGAAGGCAAACGATGGAGGCGTGTCATGACCTGGCACTTCTTGACGACCAATTTGACGGTGAAGGATGGCGAGCGCGCGTTGCTGACGCGCAACGGCCGGCTCGAGCAGGTGCTCGCGCCCGGACGTCACCGCCTGTTCGATCCCCTGCATCAGCTCAAGGCCGAGCTGTTCAGCGTCGTGCGGACCGAATTCCCCGCGGATCGCTTCGCGGTGATCAAGGCCGCGCGGCCTGATCTCGCCGACGAGCTGTTCGAGGCGGTGGAAACCCGCGCGAACGAGATCGCGATCGTCAGCCTCGACGGCCGTCCCGTGCAACTGATGACGCCTTGGCAGACGCGCGTGTACTGGAAGGTCGCGACGTCGGTCGAGGTCGAGCGCATCGACGTCACCAGCGATCCCAGGGTCACGGCACGCCACCTCGCGATGATCCAGCCCAACCGGGCCGGCGTCATCACCGAGGCGGTGGTCGAGAACCACGAGGCCGGTCTGCTCACGGTCGAGGGCAAGCTGGTCGAGCGGCTCGCGCCCGGTCGGCACGCGTTCTGGATCGCGGGCCGCAAGATCGAGGTCAAGCGCCTCGATCTGCGTCCCCAGGCGGTCGAGATCACGGCGCAGGAGATGCTGACCAAGGATCGCATCGCGCTGCGCGTGACGCTGACCGCGTTCCGCCGGATCATCGATCCCGAGCGGGTCGTGGCAACGGTGCCCGACGTGGATGCGTGGCTGTACCGCCTGGTGCAGTTCGCGATCCGCGAGGCGGTGGCCGGCCGCACGCTGGACGAGGTGCTGTCCGCGAAGACGGCGCTCGACACGGAGCTTCGCGACTTCGTCCGCGATCGTGTCGCGGACAGCGGTGTCGAGGTCACCGAGCTCGGCGTGAAGGACGTGATCCTGCCCGGCGAGATCCGCGAGCTGGTCAACAAGGTGGTGGAGGCGGAGCGGGTGGCGAAGGCCAACCTGATCCGCCGCCAGGAGGAGACCGCGGCGACGCGTTCGCTCCTGAACACCGCCAGGCTGATGGAGGAGAACCCTCTGCTGCTGCGGCTCAAGGAGCTGGAGTCGCTCGAGCGTCTGGTCGAGAAGGTCGGCCGCATCGACCTGCATGCGGGCGAGGGCCAGGGCCTCGATGCGCTGCTGACCAAGCTGGTGCGTCTCAAGGCGCCCGAGAGCGCGTAAGACAGGAAGGGCCGCCCACGGGCGGCCCTTCGATTTTTTAGCCGGGACGGACCGACGGCAATCGTACGAATGTTAGCGTGCAGACGGCTGTAACGGGGCACCGCCACGGCCCAATTCGCATGTCCGGCTCCGGGCCGCAAAACAGAGGTGCCACTCCGGTCAGATTGCGATAACGTTCATGCACCGTGGTCCATTCGGCCAGCCGTCAACCCGTCGGTGAAGCCAGTGCAGCAGATTGCGGAATGGCTCGAGAAGCTGGGACTTGGGCAATACGCGCTGCGTTTTGCCGAGAACGGGATCGACCTCGGCGTTCTTCCCGAATTGACGGATGAAGACTTCGACAGGCTCGGCGTCCTGCTCGGCCATCGCCGCAAGATGCTGCGCGCGATCGCCGATCTCAATCAAGCCGAACTGATCGCCGCGCCGGTTTCACCGCACGATGCCGAGCGCCGCCACCTCACCGTGATGTTCTGCGATCTGGTCGGCTCGACGGCGTTATCGGCACGTCTCGATCCCGAGGACATGTGGGAGGTGATCCGCGCCTATCGCGCAGCCTGTGCGCAGGTGATCACGACATATGACGGCGCCGTAGCCAGATTTATCGGCGATGGGATCCTTGCTTATTTCGGCTATCCCCGCGCCCACGAGGATGATGCGGAGCGCGCGGTGCGCGCCGGCCTCGATGTCATCGCTGCAATCGGCAAGCTCGAGACCCGCGCGGAAGAGGGCGTTGCGGTACGGATCGCAATCGCGAGCGGGCTTGTCGTGGTCGGCGACCTCGTCTCCGGCGGCGCGTCGGAGGAGCAGGCGCTGGTCGGCGATGCGCCGAACATCGCGGCGCGGCTGCAAAGCCTGGCGGAGCCGGGCGTGGTCGTCGTGGCGGCCTCGACCCGCCGGCTGCTCGGCAATCTGTTCACGCTGCGCAACCTCGGCCGCCGCGAGGTCAAGGGTATCTCCGAGCCGATCGCGGTGTGGGCCGTCGAAGGCGAGCCGGCATCGGAAAGCCGTTTCGAGGCGGTGCGCACCGCGCGCTCGATCGGCTTCGTCGGCCGCAAGGCGGAGATCGAATTTGCGCTGTCGCGCCAGCAACTGGCGTGGCAGGGCCAGGGCCAGGCGGTGCTGATATCGGGCGAAGCGGGTATCGGCAAATCGCGCATCGTGGCGATGCTCTCCGACAGCCTGGCGCCCGGAACACACCGCCGTGTGCGGTATCAATGCTCGCCCTATCACACCAACAGCGCGCTGCATCCCTTTGTCGGCCAGCTCGAGCGCGCCGCCGGTATCAGGTCGGAGGATGCGCCGGAGCAGAAGCTGGACAAGCTCGAAGCCATGCTGGCGCTCGGCACGCAGCACGTGCCTTCCGTGACACCGCTGATCGCAGCGCTGCTGTCGATCCCGACCGGCGACCGCTATCCGCCGCTCGGCCTCAGCCCGGCGCAGCAGCGGCGGCAGACATTCGCAGCGCTGCTCGACCAGCTCGAGGGCCTTGCCCGGCAGCAGCCGGTGCTTGTCGTCTGCGAAGACGTGCATTGGGCCGATGCCACATCGCTCGAGCTGCTCGACCTCGCGGTCGACCGGATCAGAGGACTGCCGATCCTGATGCTAATGACGTTCAGGCCCGAGTTCGAGCCGCCATGGGCAGGGCTCGCCAATGTCAGCCTGCTGCGGCTCGATCGGCTCGACCGGCAGGATACGCGCGCGCTGATCGAGCAGGTGACCGTCGGCCGGTTGCTGCCCGGCGAGATGATGGCGCAGATCGTCGAGCGGACGGACGGTGTCCCGCTGTTCGTCGAGGAGCTGACCAAGATGGTCATGGAGTCGGGGCTGCTGGTCGAGAAGGCCGGGCGCTATCGCCTCGACAATCCGCTGCCGCCGCTGGCGATCCCGGCAACGCTGCAGGACTCGCTGATGGCACGGCTCGACCGGCTGGCGCCGGTCAAGGAGGTGGCGCAGATCGGCGCCGCGATCGGCCGCGAGTTCTCATATGCGCTGCTGCGCAGCGTGGCAGGGCGCGACGATCTGACGCTTGCCGCGGCGCTTGCCCAGCTCGAAGAGGCCGAGCTGCTGCTGCGCCGGGGCGTGCCGCCGGACGCAAGCTACAGCTTCAAGCACGCGTTGGTCCAGGAAGCGGCTTACGAGAGCTTGCTCAAGAGCCGCCGGCAATTGCTTCACAAGCATATCGGCGATGTGTTGCGCGACAAGTTTGCCGAGATGGCCGAGATCGAGCCGGAAGTCGTCGCCTACCATTTCACCGAGGCAGGGCTCGGCGAGACCGCGCTGGCGTGGTGGCGCAAGGCCGGTCAGCAGGCGCTGAAGCGCTCGGCCTATTGCGAGGCGATCGCGCATCTCGGCAAGGCGGTCGCCATCGCCGATGAACTGCCCGACGAGCCGGATCGGATGATCGGCCGGCTCCATCTGCAAATCGCCTACGGCCGCGCGCTGCGGGGCAGTCTCGGGCACAGCGCGCCCGAGACCGTCGCCGCCTGGACGCGCGCCCGGCAGTTCGCCTCCGATATCGATGATCCGATCGAACTGGCGCCGATCCAGTCGGGCCTCTTCAACGCCTGCTTGACCCACGGCGAGCTCGCGCCGATGCGGGAGCTGGCGGAGGCGATCATGGGCGCAGCGGAACGGCATCCGCAGTCGCCGGTGGCGACCATCATCGCGCGCTGGGCCAGCGGGGTGACTTGCTGGTTCGCGGGCGAGTACGTGAACGCGGGCATCCATCTCGAGCAGGCCTTCGCGGCCTATGCGACCGAGCCGGATCCGGCAACCTTCAAGGCGTCGACGCTCGACTTGCCGTTCGTCATCATGAGATTTCTCGCCCTGGTGCTTTGGCCGTGTGGCGAGATCGATCGGGCACGGCAGCTCGCGGGCGCGGCCGTGGACGTCGCCGGGAAGCAGCGCGCGCTCGCGCACGCCAATGCGCTGGTTCACAAGGCCGTCTTCGACGGGCTGTGCGGCAGCAGGTTGCGCCAGACCGACACGATCCTGGCCCTCGGCCTGGCGCGCGACCACACGATGCCGTTGTACGTCGCCGCCGGCACCTATCTCAATGGTCTGGAGAAGTGGCGTGCCGGCGACCGCGCCGCAGGTCTCGCGGAGATGCAGCGTGGCTGGTCGTTGCTTCACGAGAACGACTGCTATCTCTGTGAACCGTTCTGGGGATTGCAGATTGCCGTGGCGAATGCGGAGGCCGGGCATGTCGATGCCGGGCTCGACATCATCAATGAGTTGATCGAGGCGACGGAGCAGTCCGGGCAGCACTGGCTGGATGCCGAGCTGTACCGCGTGCAGGCTGGGCTGCTGTCGCATCGTCACAGCCCCGACATGTCCGGCGCCGAGGATGCCTTCCGCCGTGCCCTCGAGATTGCTCGAAGGCAGCAGACCAGGACGTTCGAGCTGCGCAGCGCGCTGGGACTTGCACGTCTTTACAGCCGCAGCGGCCGGGCAGAGGAGATATCGCAATTGCTGGCGCCGGTGCTCGCCGGTTTCGATCCGGCGCTCGACCTTGCCGAGATCAAGGACGCGCAGGAACTGCTCGCGCAGGCGCGTCGGTGGCCGGACCGGCACTCGCGCGCGTCTTGACGGGTGCCGCAGCGAGCGGTCACACCGCGTCCGCTACCTTCCTGCGCCCGCGCAGATAGTGAAAGAGCAGGTTCGGATGTCGCGCGCGGCGCGAGCGATGCGAAACTGGAACTGTTGGGTTCCCGAAGTTCTACGGTGTAACGATGTGCATTTTGCTATTGCGTCCGGCGGCGCATTTGCATCTAACTTTAAGGACGCCGCCGCGGAGAATTCCGCCTTGCGGTCAAACGTTTGGAATATGTTTTTGATCCCGTGTTTGAGTGAGTATGCTGTGCGACCCTTGACGTTCCCGCAGGTGAGCATTTCCGGTGGAACTTGTAATCGCCTTCTCGCGACATTGTCGCCGGCGGATCTGGACCTCCTGAGACCCGAACTTGAGACCGTTGCGCTCGAACAGGATGCAGTCCTGGCGCGCGCCGGTGACGAGATCGACTACGTCTTCTTTCCTCACAGCGGCGCGATCCTGTTGATGATCGACATGGCGGATGGGCAGACGGTCGCAACCGGCGTGGTCGGATGCGAAGGGGCCGTGGGCAGTCTTTCGGTTCTCGGAGCCTCGCCGTCAGGCATTACCGCCGTCGTTCGTGCGGCTGGTACCGCCTCGCGGGTTCCGGCGGCGCGCTTTCACGCCGCTTTCGGGCGCAGTCCGGGGATTCGGCAGGCAATCCAGAAGCACGTCAGATCGATGCTGATCCAGTTTCAGCTCGGCTCCGCTTGCAATGCGCTCCACCCGGTCGAGGCGCGGATGGCGCGCTGGCTGCTTCAGCTTCGCGACCGCGTCGACAGCGACGTCCTCCCGCTGACCCAGCAAGCGCTGTCGCAAATCCTCGGCGTGCGACGAACGACGGTGACCTTGCTGATGGGCAATCTGCGCAAGCGCGGTGCGATCAGGTCAGATCAACGAGGCCAGATCGAGATCGACCGGGCGCGGCTATTGGCGGCGGCGTGCGAATGCCATCGCGTCATGCGTATCGAGGCCGAGGAGATCTTCTCGGGCGACAGGGTTCGAACGCGAGGAATGGCGCCGGCTAACGATCCGGGTATCCCGGAAATCGAGGCTGACGACGCCGTGTGAGCGCGTTCCCTGCTGCGATCAGCTTCCCGGCCGCCGATCAAGCTCCCGTGTCGGGGAGGATACCCTTTCGAGCTCCGCAATCTCACGCAGCACCTTTGCGGTCTCGCGCAACTCATTGCGCTTCGGACCGGGCTTCAGCCGTCGTGCTTCATCGAGAAAGTCCTTGGCCTGCAGCAGCCAGGCAGACGTTTCGGTCGAGATCTGTACCTGCGCCATGGTGTCCCTCCATCGCGGTCGTCAAAAGTGGTGGCCACTTTCAGGCCGGTGAACCGCCGCCGCGGCGTCGCCGCACGCGGATGCTCGGCTCGTCGACCCAGGCGTCCCGCGCAAACCAGGCGTGATCCGCGCGGCAAAATGGACAGGGCGTGCGCGAGAAGAACACGGTACTGCGTCGAAAGCTCTCGCGATCGGTCTTGATTCCGGTGGAAATCGCGTGCCCGGTTTGCGGACATCTGACCATCACCATGCCCATGAGCGCCTCCCTCCCATATTGCCTTTTGCTTTTTGCCTGTTGCCTTGCAGAATAGTCCGGCCGGTTGGATTGGCCTGATCGGTGCGCGGGGTAGTTGGGGGGGCATCGCGCACCTGCGGCGGTTGACGGAGCATCGGGCAGTGGGGGCTGCATGCTCTCGTCACTGGGCTTCTTCCAACCGGCCAGGTCCCTCCTTGAACGAATCCTCGATGTGACTTCAACGCCGCTTCTTCAGGCGGCTCGGCTGAAAACCTTGTCGCTTTCGCTCACTGCACTGCCTCCCTCGCAAGTGAAAGCATTCTCCGCAACGCTTGCCCGCGTCACGGGAGCTGACGCTCCGTGCTCAATTCAGATTGTTGAGAGTGAACTTCGATCTTGTCCCGAGCCTACTGTGCGGGACGAAGATGACGCTGTCGGTTCGGTTTGCGACTCTCGCGCGAAATTTTTTTTGAAATTGTCAACTCAGACCAACGTATATTTACGGAGAGTGTTGTGAATAACGTGCATGCTGTGAGCAGCGTAAGGCTCCTGGTAAGTCGCCCGGCGAGCCTGCCCCAAACAAAAACCCCGGCATCGCTGCCGGGGTTTTGCATTTCGTTGTCGTTGAGCGAGATCCCGGCTCTGCGGTGCACCGCTTCGCGCTGCACCGCGTCCGGGACGACTTCGTCGCTTAGAAGTCCATGCCGCCCATGCCGCCGCCCGGAGGCATCGCGGGGCCGCCGGCGTTCTTCTTCGGCAGCTCGGCAACCATCGCTTCCGTGGTGATCAGGAGCGCGGCAACCGAGGCAGCGTTCTGGATCGCGGTGCGCACGACCTTGGTCGGGTCGATGATGCCCTTCTTGACGAGGTCGGCATAGTCGCCGGTCTGGGAGTCGAAGCCGTAGTTGTAGGTCTTGTTCTCCAGGATCTTGCCGACGATGACCGAACCGTCTTCACCGGCGTTGATCGCGATCTGGCGAGCGGGAGCCGACAGCGCCTTGCGCACGATCTCGACGCCGGTCTTCTGGTCGTCGTTCTTGGTGCGCAGGCCCTTGAGCTGCTCGGACGCACGGAGGAGGGCGACGCCGCCGCCCGGGACGATGCCTTCCTCGACAGCCGCACGGGTCGCGTGCATCGCGTCATCAACGCGATCCTTGCGCTCCTTCACCTCGACCTCGGTCGCGCCGCCGACGCGGATCACCGCGACGCCGCCTGCGAGCTTGGCGAGACGCTCCTGCAGCTTCTCACGGTCGTAGTCCGAGGTGGTCTCCTCGATCTGCGCCTTGATCTGGGCAACGCGGGCGTCGATGTCGGCCTTCTTGCCGGCGCCGTTGACAATCGTGGTGTTCTCCTTGTCGATCATCACCTTCTTGGCGCGACCGAGCATCTGCAGCGTGACGTTCTCGAGCTTGATGCCGAGGTCTTCCGAGATGGCCTGGCCGCCGGTCAGGATCGCGATGTCCTGCAGCATGGCCTTGCGGCGATCGCCGAAGCCCGGAGCCTTGACGGCCGCGACCTTCAGGCCGCCACGCAGGCGGTTGACGACGAGGGTGGCGAGCGCTTCGCCTTCGACGTCTTCGGCGACGATGACCAGCGGCTTGCCGGTCTGCACCACGGCCTCGAGCAGCGGCAGCAGCTCGTTCAGCGAGGAGAGCTTCTTCTCGTTGATCAGGATGTAGGCGTCGTCCATCTCAACGCGCATCTTGTCGGCGTTGGTGACGAAGTAGGGCGAGATGTAGCCGCGGTCGAACTGCATGCCCTCGACGACGTCGAGCTCGGTCTCGAGCGACTTGGCTTCCTCGACCGTGATCACGCCCTCGTTGCCGACCTTCTTCATGGCGTCGGCGAGGAACTTGCCGATCTCGGCATCGCCGTTGGCCGAAATGGTGCCGACCTGGGCGATCTCCTCGTTCGAGGTGACCTTCTTCGAGTTCTTCTGGAGGTCCGCAACGACGGCTTCGACCGCGAGGTCGATACCGCGCTTCAGGTCCATCGGGTTCATGCCGGCGGCGACCGACTTGGCGCCTTCCCGCACGATCGCCTGGGCGAGCACGGTCGCCGTGGTGGTGCCGTCGCCGGCCGCGTCAGCGGACTTGGAGGCGACTTCGCGCACCATCTGCGCGCCCATGTTCTCGAACTTGTCCTCGAGCTCGATCTCCTTGGCGACGGTGACGCCGTCCTTGGTGATGCGGGGAGCGCCGAACGACTTCTCGAGCACCACGTTGCGGCCCTTGGGGCCGAGGGTGACCTTCACCGCGTTGGCGAGGATGTCGACGCCGCGCAGCATCTTGTCGCGCGCGTCAACGGAGAATTTGACTTCTTTAGCTGCCATCTGGGTTTTCCTTGGAATGATTTACTGGGAGGGAAAGAGGCGCTTAGGCGGCCTTCTTCTTGGAAGCGGGGACGTCGAGCACGCCCATGATGTCGCTTTCCTTCATGATCAGCAGGTCTTCGCCGTCGATCTTGACCTCGGTGCCGGACCACTTGCCGAACAGGACGCGGTCGCCGACCTTAAGGTCGATCGGGATCAGCTTGCCAGCTTCGTCGCGGCCGCCCGGGCCGACAGCGGTGACTTCGCCCTGCGAGGGCTTTTCCTTGGCACTGTCCGGAATGATGATGCCGCCAGCGGTCTTCTCTTCGGCGTCGATACGCTTGACCACGACGCGGTCGTGAAGCGGACGGAATTTCATGCAGTCCTCCTAAACATTTGTAGATGCTGTAGATTTTTGGAGAGTTAGCAGTCCAGTCCAGCGAGTGCCAGACTGGCTGGGCAGGAGATAGGCCAAGCCTTGGCGGCGGGCAAGTGCCTCTAGCAGAAAAATTGGCACTCGTAAGTGTCGGCTGCCAAAAGGATACCGAGATCATTTCGGCATCCTTAATACCGCCCCGTGGGGCGCTGCGGCTATTAGCAGATGCGGTAAGCTGCTGCCAACGCAAGAAATTTCAACAACCTATTAAACATTTAGGCTTGAGATGGGTTAGTCGCGTGCGTCACATTTCTCTCATGTGAGCGCATCCATTGCCGGTGGTCCGGCGGGGAGGTCGGCCACCACGTGAATGCGCTCCGTCACAGGAGGTTGGCATGGTCTCGCGAGTTGGTGGGGTTGTTTCCGACGATTTCCGGAAGCAGTTGCTGGGGTACGGGCTGACGACGGCGCAAATCCTCTATCGGATGCCGGATCACCCCTCGTTGCTGCAGACCTATGTCTGGCAGAACTACGACCTGTTTCCGAAATTTCCGGCGCTGCAGGATTTCCTCGCGTTCTGGCAAGCGAAGCTCGAAGGCCCGCTGTTTTCGGTGACGGTGGCGCATTCCAAGCTGGTCAAGCCGGCCGAGCTGCGTGCCGTCGACGGCGTGTTCCGGCTGCATTAGCTGGCAAGGAGGCAAAAGCGCGCTGTGCGCCTTTGCTCGCCTCGCGGCGCGCGACTTGTGTTAGCCTCTCTCCGTCACAAAAAGACGGGAGGCGAAACAATGGCCAAGAAGACGGCATCAAGATCGGCAGCCAAGACCGCGGTGAAGAAGAAATGGTCGGGGCTTGGCGCAGGCGCCAAGAAGACGTCCGCGAAATCGTCCGCGCGCAAGACCATCAAGTCGAAAGGCCGCGTCTCGGCGGCCAAGAAGAGCGCGCCGAAAGCTGCAGCCAAGGCGCGGCCGAAGCAGCGCGTCGCGATCAGCCATCACCGCGAAGAGGACTTTAAGGCCGACGGGCTGCGCGCCTACGCCAAGTACCGCGACCTCGGCATCGCCGCCGCCTCGCATGGCCTCGCGCAGGCACACGTCATCCGGCTGCAGGGACCGTGCAATCCCGATGAGGTGTCGAAGCTGCACTTCCACGACGTCGACTTCCAGATGGTCTATGTGCTCAAGGGCTGGGTGAAGACCTACATGGAAGGCGAGGGCGAGACGCTGATGCAGCAAGGCAGCGCCTGGACCCAGCCGCCGCGCATCCGGCACATGATCCTGGACTACTCCGACGACGTCGAACTGCTGGAGGTGATCCTGCCGGCCGAGTTCAAGACGGTGGAGTTGAAGGCGTAGGCTTTTCGCGGCCGTCATGGCCGGGCTTGACCCGGCCATCCAGCTTGCTTCGAAAGATTCTCCTTGGTCGATGGATGCCCGGGTCAAGCCCGGGCATGCCGATTTTCTAGCACTACTTTGGCAGATTGTGTTTTCGCCGCTGTTTTTCAGGGATTTCCTTTCGGCAATATGGGCACTGCTGAGGCGGCGGCCGAAGGATGAGATCGACGATGGCGTGACGTACGGCTGGCATGGTTGGCTGAGGCGGAGGCCCGTTGATTCTTTTTTTTCCGCCCCGCGTATGCGAGGCGACGATGTTGCAGGAAGGCGTAGGCAATCATTGTCATCAAGGCGTGGCGATGAAGACCTTGCCATGACCGCCCTTCGAAGTGATCAAGTCCAAGCTCCTCCTTCAGCTGTTGATGCGCCTGCTCACAAATCCACCGTGCCTTGATGGTGGCGGCCAGCGTGCGCAGATCCGTCGCCGCCGGAAGATTGGCGAGATAGTATTTCTTCTCCCCGGAGGCACGTTGCTCACCAATGAGCCAGGCTTCGTCGCCTGGGAGATGCTGCTGACCTTTATCCCATATTCGCTGCGGAGGGCCGTCGGCGGTGCGGACACGGAGAGCAGCAAATCGAGCTTTGAGCCGACCTTTCGTCCCGCTACGCCAACTCAGGGTTTTCCATTTGGCGCTGGCCAGCATTTGTTCGGCCGCAATCGATAAGATATCGGGCACGTGGTGCTTTCGTGGTTTGCCACGGACTTTGGTGATCGGCCAAATGAGCTTCACATCGACCGGATACACTTTCTGGTGCCGAGGGATACCGACAGCCCAGGTCAGCCCGCGCTCTGTTAGCCCTTGTCGAAACGGTGCGCTGAGGCCGTATCCTGCATCCGCCAGCACACATCCAAAGCGCATGTTGGCTGCCATCGCGCGGTCAATCTCGGCCAAAGCGATCTCCGGCTTGGACCGTGGCGTTCGGTGTTCGACTGGCACGCGAGCGCGCTTCAAACGAGACATGTCGCTTGTCCAGCTGTCAGGCAGAAAGAGACGTAACGCGACCATCACTGGCACTTCGCCGCGTGCAAGCGTTAAAGACACCAGCGTTTGGCAATTTGCGGTTTTACCGAGAGCCGACGCGTATTGAGCCGCAACACCGACCGATCGCTCACCCTTCTTGGGAAGTGAGGTGTCATCGATAACCAGCATCGCATCCCTGCCGCCGACAAGTCGGTCCGCCTGGTTGAGCAGCTCCGTCTCCAGCGGCGTCGCATCCCAGACACCGTCCGCAATGAAATGGTGCAACTGGTCGTAGTTGCTCGTGGCAAGGCGTTCCGCCATCGGCTGAACGCTCTTGCGATCGCCCGGACCGATCAATCCCGCAACATACAGAGGACACATCCGCTGCCGGGTCTTATGACCCAGCCGGTCCAAGAACGGCATTAGCCAGCGTTCGAGTTCGTCTTCCCATCTCGGCATGGTCAGCCCTCCAAGAGCCGACCACCCATGAATCATTGAAAAATTGATTCGGGAATCCTATAAAACGCGGCAAAATCAACAATCTGCCAAAGTAGTGCTAGGCCGTGTACGCATAAAACCGTCGGCGTGACTCTACGTCCGCTTTGCCCCGATAGCGACCAAGTTCCTGCGGCAACGCAAGATGTCGCGATGGGCCAAGAGCGGATATCGACGTACTCTTGATCCGCGCGGGCTTGAAATTCGGCGAGGTTACGCCGATCAATCCCGCGCTCTTTCAAGCGCGTGTCGCATGACCTTTTGATCGTCGCTCGAGAGCTGCGTTGGCCCGAGGTTGAATGTCAGCTTGTCGATCTTGCCGGTAAATTGGAACGGCAGCTTGTAGCTATCATCCACTCCTGTACGGGTGTCGATTCCGATGTCGAAGGACTCGTCGATGGCCATGAGAAATGCAATTGAGTGCGGAATCGACTGACGGGAAAGTTCCTTGCCGTCCACCGAGAGCACCCCGGTGCCACCCTTGCCGAAGCCAGGCCCGTCATATTTGAAGTCGAACACGATAGTGTGCTTGCCCGGCTTGAGCGCAGTGCCCAGCCAGTCCCGCGCGCCTACCCCGCTCTCCCAGCGGTATCGCTTCAAATCCAGCATGTTGTAAACGAAGACGGGCTTGCCCTTGAGCAAGTAAAGGCCATACCCGCTGAACCGGCCGCCAAGGGTTGCAATCATACCCTCAGCTCCGCCCGGCGGGACGGTTACCTCAGCAGTGATCTTGAAGTCCTTGTTCATAATGTTGGGGGCGCTTTCGACCGGAATGCCGGGATTAGCACCACTATAGGTGAACACGGCTCGCCCGGCGGTCGCACTGGGGCGTGGAGTGATCAAGCGCGGAAGCACGGAGTTGTCCAGCGGCAAGACCTGGTACTTGCCCGCCTCGCTAAGAAACAGCGTCTGTAGCTCCTTCAGCTTGTCGGGATTTTTGGCGGCAACGTCGTTGCTCTGTGAGAAATCCTCGGCGAGATTATACAGTTCCCATTTGTAATCGTTGATCTCAGGAAGCTTGGCCGTGCCAAGTAGCCACGGCGGCGCTGGAGGCGTCGTGCACGCGTACCAGCCATCGTGGTAGATGCCGCGGTTCGCGAACATCTCGAAGTATTGCGTGCTGCGCTTTGACGGCGCGTTGGCGTTGGCTTGTTCGAACGTGTAGGCCATGCTCACGCCCTCGATGGGCTTTTGCGCAATACCGTTGACCGTCCCCGGAGCCTGAATGCCCGTGGCCTCAAGAATCGTCGGTACGACATCGATGATGTGGTGGAATTGGGAGCGAATGCCCCCGACATCCTTGATGTGACCGGGCCATGAGATTGCCATCCCCTGCCGCGTGCCACCGAAATGCGAGGCTACCTGCTTCGTCCATTTGAAAGGCGTATCGAAGGCCCATGACCACGCCACCGACATGTGCGGATAGGTTTTGTCGGAGCCCCAGTCCTCGTAGTGCCGCATCAGTTCAGCTTCTGGAAGTTTCAGGACGCCGTTGTACGCGGTCATCTGATTGGGAGTGCCTTCCAGGGTACCTTCGGCGCTGGTGCCATTGTCGCCACTGATGTAGATGATCAGCGTGTTGTCGAGCTTGCCCATGTCCTCAACGGCCTGAATGACACGGCCGATTTCGTTGTCGGTGTAGGCCGCATATCCGGCAAATACCTCGGCTTCGCGTGCATACAGCTTCTTTTGAATGAACGAGAGAGAATCCCACTTCGGTAGGGTATCAGGCCAAGCCGTCAGTTGAGTGTTCGCAGGGATTACTCCGAGCCGCTTCTGGTTGGCAAAAATCTGCTCGCGCAGCTTTTCCCACCCCATGTCGAACTTGCCCCTGAACTTGTCGACCCATTCTTTCTTCGGCTGATGCGGCGAATGCGTGCCTCCGGGTACATAGTAGACAAAGAATGGCTTATCGGGCGCCGCCGCGTTCAGACCCTTCATGTAGTTGATTGCTTCGTCGGCCATATCGGTGGTCAGGTTGTAGCCCGACTTGCCGACCCACGGGAAAATCTGAGTAGTGTTCTTGAAAAGGTAGGGCGTCCACTGGTCGGTCTCGCCGCCCATAAAGCCATAGAAATATTCAAAACCCATTCCGATCGGCCATTGGTCGAACGGTCCGGCAGCGCTGTAAAGATACGTCGGGGTGTTATGGTTCTTCCCGAACCACGAAGTAGCAAAGCCATTGTCTCGGAGGATCGTCCCTATCGTCGCGCTCTCAGGTCCGATGACGGAATCGTAGCCGGGATAGCCGGTTGACATTTCACCGATCACGCCAAACCCCACCGAGTGGTGGTTGCGACCGGTAATCAGGGCTGCCCGCGTGGGCGAGCAAAGTGCCGTTGAGTGAAACTGCGTATAACGCAAACCGGCCTTGGCGACGCGATCCATGGCAGGGGTCGGAACGACACCACCAAAAGTGCCGGACACGCCGTAACCTTGGTCGTCAGTCATGATCAAGAGCACGTTCGGCGCACCCTTAGGCGGCACGACGGATGGCGGCCAATAAGGTTTTGATTCCTTGGCGGTTTCATTGATCACGCCGCCGAATTTCGGAGGGTCGGGTGGTAGCTGCTTGCCATCGATCGTGATGGTGGCGCTAGGTGCACCCGGTGTACCCGTGATTTGCTGCGCGTATGCCGTCGTTGTTAGGAAAAATAGCGAAGTCGCTGCAAGCAAGGTTCCTCTACTGGTCAGCTTCGAAGACGCTGGCTTGAAATTGCTCATCACTGAAGCTTCCTTGTGCCCGGAATGCATCGACGTCGGAAAGCCGTTGTGCTTCGGACTAAACCACCAGTTGTTGATTTAAGTCAACGACGTCCGCTTCGGGTCATTCACGTCGAATCGCATCGGGCGGAGCCGCCGGTCGATGTCCGCAATGCTCCGTTTGCGTCCACGCCGGCACTGCGCGGCAAACGACGCTAGGGGCCAATAGCTGCCCACAATGTTGAGACGGCGGCGCGCACTTCGAAACTAACACCGGCACGTCCGGTCGAATCTTCCGTGCCAACGCGACGCGCTCGTTCCAACCGCAAGTAAAAAGGCGAAAACCCTCTGAGAAATCTGCTACACTCGGCCGATGAAAACCTTTTCAGATAAGGTCCGCGACATCGTGCGCAAGATCCCAAAGGGGAAGGCTATGACGTACAAAGCTGTCGCTGCTAAAGCCGGCAATCCGAAGGCTGCACGCGCGGTTGGTGCCATAATGCGCACGAATTACGACCCATCGATCCCCTGTCATCGCGTTATTGCAAGCGACGGCTCAATGCGCGGCTACGTGCGTCCGCGCCGTCGGCCGGCCCAACAATGATCCGCTTGACGGGGAGCTTCATCGCGTCAGCACCGCCCCGGATTGCGCTGAGCCTGTCATCGGGCGCGCGTTCGCGCGACCCGTTGGCTCCATCCGGGCCACTACGCCTGCGTCAACATCCCCACGATCGCGCCCATCAGGCAGGTCGTCAGCGTGCCTGAGACGATCGACTTCAGCCCGAGCGCGTTGATCTCGTCGCGCCGCTCGGGCGCCATGATGCCGAGGCCGCCGATCATGATGCCGAGGCTCGCGAAGTTCGCAAAGCCGCACATCGCGTAGAGCACGATCAGCCGCGAGCGCGGATCGAGCGCGTCGGGGCCGAGCTTCGACAGGTCGACATAGGCGATCAGCTCGTTCAGCACGGTCTTGGTGCCCATCAGGCTTCCGGCCGTGATCGCCTGCGGCCAGGGCAGGCCCATCAGCCAGCACACCGGCGCCATGACGTAACCAAGCAGGCGCTGCAGCGAAATCTTCGCGCCGCCGATCTCCGGCAGCAGGCCGATGATCGCGTTCGCCAGATACACCAGCGCAACCAGCACCAGCAGCATCGCGATGATGTTCATCAAGAGCTCGAGCCCGGCTGCCGTGCCCTTCACGATCGCGTCCATCGTCGACGACACCTGGATATCGGGATTGTCGAGCGATCCGCCGGTGCGCTTGTCCGACGTTTCCGGCACCATGATCAGGCTCACCAAAATTGCGGCCGGCGCGCCGAGCACCGAGGCGATGACGAAATGCGCGGCCGCATCCGGGATCAGCGGCGCCAGCAGCGTCGCGTACAGCACCAGCACCGTGCCGGCGATCCCGGCCATGCCGCCGGTCATCACCAGAAACAACTCGCTGCGGGTGAGCTGCGCCAGATAGGGGCGGATGAAGAGCGGCGCTTCGACCATGCCGAGGAAGATATTGGCCGCGGTCGAGAGCCCGACCGCGCCGCCGACGCCGAGCGTGCGCTCGAGCAGCCAGGCCATGCCGTGCACAACAGGCGGCAGCACGCGCCAATAGAACAACAGCGTCGTCAGCACGCTCATGACCAGCACGATCGGCAGCGCCTGGAAGGCGAGGATGAAATCCGAGCCGGGCGCCTTGGGATCGAACGGCGCGGGGCCGCCGCCGACATAGCCGAACACGAAGGCGGTGCCGGCGCGCGTCGCGGCCGCGATCGTGCCGACCGCGTCATTGATCGCGCCGAAGGCCTGCGTCACCAGCGGCACCTTGATCAGCACCAGAGCCGTGACGATCGTGACGACAAGCCCGATCGACGCCTGGCGCAGCGACACCTTCAGGCGATTCTCGCTCAGCGCCCAGGCAATCAAGAGCAACGCCACCACGCCGAACGCCGATTGCAACTGCAGCATCACGCCCCCAAGAACTCTCGCGGGATTATGGGCAGGGGCCTCGCGCAGCGCAATGCTGTTGCGCGTTCTCTCTCCTGCCATTGACAAGTTGCAGGCGCTCGGCCACGCAATCATCCATGTCCTCCGCCACGCCGGCCGGCGCCCGCGATCTGCTCGGCCACAGACCGTTCCTGTTCTTCTTGTCGTCGCGCAGCCTGTCGCGCTTCTCCAGCCAGATCGGCGCGGTGGCGATCGGCTGGCAGATCTATGATCTGACCGGCAGCGCGTTCGACCTCGGCATGGTCGGACTGGTGCAGTTTCTGCCGACGGCGCTGTTGGTGTTCGTCGCCGGCCACGCCGCCGACCGCTTCGAGCGCAAGCGCGTCGTGCAGGCCTGCCAGATCGCGGAGGCGCTGACCGCATTGTTTCTTGCCGGAAGCACTTTTGCCGGCACCATCTCCGAGATACAGATCTTCGTCGCGACCTTCGTGCTCGGGATCGCCGGCGCGTTCGAGAGTCCGGCGACCGCCGCGCTATTGCCGCTGATCGCGCCGCAAGGCTCGCTGCAGCGGGCGACCGCGATATCGAGCGGCGCGGCGCAGGTCGCGACCATCACCGGACCCGCGCTCGGCGGCTTTGCCTATGCCCTGATGCCGAGCGCGCCCTACGGCATCATGATGGTGTTCTGGCTGTTCGGCGCGCTGCTCACCGGCGGCATCGGCCGGTTGCAGCAGGCGCCGGTGAAGAACGGCGGGTCGTCGGACGACCTGTTTGCCGGCGTCACCTTCGTTCGCAGCAATCCGGCGATCCTCGGCACCATCTCGCTCGACCTTTTCGCGGTGCTGTTCGGCGGCGTCACCGCGCTGCTGCCGATCTATGCGCGCGATATCCTGCAAGCTGGCCCGCTCGGCCTCGGCATCCTGCGCGCCGCGCCCGCGGTCGGTGCGCTCTTGATGACGATGGTGCTGGCGCGGCACACCATCAACCGCCGCGTCGGCATGCGCATGTTCCAGGCGGTGATCGTGTTCGGCGTCGCGACGGTGGTGTTCGCGCTGTCGCACTGGCTGTGGCTGTCGGCGCTGGCGCTCGCGGTGCTCGGCGCTGCGGACACGATCAGCGTCGTGATCCGCTTCTCGCTGGTGCAGCTCGCCACCCCCGACGAGATGCGCGGCCGTGTCGGCGCGGTGAACTTCCTGTTCATCAACGCGTCGAACCAGCTCGGCCAGTTCGAGAGCGGCGTCACCGCGGCGCTGCTCGGCACCGTGCCGTCGGCCGTCCTCGGCGGCGTCGCCACGGTTGCGGTCGCGCTGCTCTGGATGAAGCTGTTCCCGACGCTGCGGGACGTCGAGAAGCTGGAGTAGGGAGTTCTCTCCACCCGTCATTGCGAGCGAAGCGAAGCAATCCATCTCACCGCATGCGGAGATATGGATTGCTTCGTCGCTGACGCTCCTCGCAATGACGGAATCGGCTCCGGCTGCAACAGATGTGATATCCCCCGGAGCGAGGGCACTTGCGGGATTTCGGAATAATGGAAAAGTATCGCTGATTTGCCCGACGTGTCAAGTTGCCGTGTCGAAAGCCGGCAGCTGCCGGTTCCTTTGCATGGGGTTGTTTTCGATATTTTGGCGGCGCGCCCCTGCGACGGCATGGCCGGGACAAGCCCGGCCGGCCGTCGCGATAGTCCTGCCGCAAGCAGGGAGAAGGAGCAGATCAGCCCCGGCCGACGAACGGCATCTTGGTCGCCATCACAGTCATGAACAGCACGTTGGCGTCGAGCGGCAGGCCGGCCATGTAGGCAACGGCATCGCCGACCGCCTTGGCGTCCATGCGCGGCTCGTGCTTGGTGGTGCCGTCCGGCTGCAGCACGCCGGGGCCGTTGACCATGCGGTCGGTCATCGGGGTCGCGGCATTGCCGATATCGACCTGACCGACCGCGATGTCATACATCCGGCCGTCGAGGTTGGACGACTTGGTGAGGCCGGTGATGGCGTGCTTGGTCGAGGTGTAGGCGGCCGAGAACGGCCGCGGCGCATGCGCCGAGATCGAGCCGTTGTTGATGATGCGGCCGCCGCGCGGCTTCTGGTCCTTCATGATGCGGAAGGCGTGCTGGGTGCACAGGAACGGCGCGGTGAGGTTGGTGTTGACCACCGCCTGCCATTGCTCGAGCGGCAGATCCTCGAAGTTCACCGGCGGCGCGCCCATGCCGGCATTGTTGAACAGCACATCGAGCCGGCCATAGGTCGCCTTCACCTTGTCGAACAGCGCCGCGATCGCGGCCGGGTTGGCCATGTCGGCCGACACGCACAGGCTCTTGCCGGCGGGACCGAGCTTGGCGGTCTCTTCCAGCATCTCCATGCGGCGTCCGGCGAGCACTACGGTGTAGCCCTTGTCCATCAAAGCGAGCGACGCGGCGCGTCCAACGCCGGTGCCGGCGCCGGTCACGAGTGCGATCTTGCTGGTTGCCTCAGTCATCCGAGTTTCCTCTTACTTGGTTTTTGCTTCGGTTTCGTTCTTGTAGGGTGGGCGTGGAATGTTCTGGTGCGCCGCACGGAGCGCCGCCGACCAGCGCGAGCGCAGGTCGTGGAAATAGGGCTCGCCGGCCTCGATGCGGTGATTGAGATCGGCCTCGCAGGCGTCCGTGCGCACCACCAGCACGTCGATCGGCAGGCCGACGCCGAGGTTGGAGCGCATCGTCGAATCCATCGAGATCAGCCCGGTCTTCAGCGCCTCGTAGAGCTCGACGTCGTAATGCATGGCGCGGTCGAGCACCGGCTTGCCGTATTTGTGCTCGCCGATCTGCAGGTACGGCGTGTCGGTGGTGCATTCGATGAAGTTGCCGGCGGTGTAGACCATGAACAGGCGCATCCGCGAGCCCTTGATCTGGCCGCCGAACAGGAACGAGACGTCGAAGGAGACATCCTCGGCACGCAGCGCGTCGCCCTCGGTGGCGTGCACGGAGCGGATGGCGCGGCCGATCCGCTGCGCCGCCTGGAACATGGTCGGGGCGTTCATCAGCGTCTCGAGCTCGCCGGTGTCCGGATTTTCCATACCCTCGGTCAGGGTCGACAGCACCGACTGGCTGATCGCCAGATTGCCGGCGCTGGCGATCGCCATGATGCGCTCGCCGGGCTTTTCGAAGATGTGCAGCTTGCGGAAGGTCGAGACATTGTCGAGGCCGGCATTGGTGCGGGTATCGGCGATCATGACGAGCCCGTCGCGCACCAGAATTCCGCAGCAATAGGTCATTTAAAGCCCTCAGACGGTCCGAGTTTCTCGGCGGGAAACTAGTAGCCAATTTCGAGGATGCATCCAACCCCAATTCCCCGTGACGGGACGTGCGATGGCCGGTCACGTGGGCCGGGCGCCGGTCCTGGCGATGGTCCGTCCGGGTGCCCTGTTCCGGCCATCGAGGTCGCGAGCATTCCGGTCTCGCTCTGCGTGGCGCGCAGCCGGCAATGATCTTGGCCTCGCGTCGTTGCGAGGGGCGGGGTGTTGTGCTCGACTGCCTGCAACCGACGACAACAAGAAATTTCGGGAGGCGGGAATGTCGTTCAAACTGGCCGCGTGCATTGTGGCATTGGGTATCGCGGCGATGGCCGCGAGCCCTGCATCGGCGCAGAAGCAGGGCGGCACGCTGCGGCTCTATCACAACGACAATCCGCCCTCGACCTCGCTGCTCGAGGAATCCACCATCGCCTCGGTGATGCCGTTCGCGGCCGTCTTCAACAACCTCGTGGTGTTCGATCCGGCCAAGGTGCACGAAAGCATCGACACCGTGATCCCCGATCTCGCCGAGAGCTGGTCGTGGGATCAGACCAACACAAAGCTTACCTTCAAGCTGCGGCACGGCGTGAAGTGGCATGACGGTCAGCCGTTCACGGCCAAGGACGTGCAGTGCACCTGGCGGATGCTGATCGGCAAGAGCGAGACCCAAGACGTCAAAACACAGGACTTCAAGCGCAACCCGCGCAAGGTCTGGTACTCGAAGCTCAAGGATGTCAGCATCAATGGCGACGATGAGGCCACTTTCGAGCTGACCGAGCCGCAGCCCGGTCTCTTGGCGCTGCTCGCCAGCGCCTTCTCGGTGGTCTATCCCTGCCACGTGCCGCAGCAGGTGATGCGCACCAAACCGGTCGGCACCGGGCCGTTCAAGTTCGTCGAGTTCCGGCGCGGTGATTCGATCCGTCTGGTCCGTAACCCCGATTACTTCAAGAAGGACCGGCCGTATCTCGACGAGATCACGGTGCGCTCGATCGACAGCCGTGCCACGCGGATGCTGGCATTCGCGACCGGCGACTACGACATCACCTTTCCGTCCGACGTCAGCATTCCCCTGATGAA
The DNA here is from genome assembly GCF_054056795.1 of Bradyrhizobium sp. USDA 3315. Classification (NCBI taxonomy): domain Bacteria; kingdom Pseudomonadati; phylum Pseudomonadota; class Alphaproteobacteria; order Hyphomicrobiales; family Nitrobacteraceae; genus Bradyrhizobium; species Bradyrhizobium sp. USDA 3315. The sequence goes on from NZ_JBSRYP010000001.1 coordinate 5,917,550, forward strand.
GGACGTCAAGGCGCGGGCGCCGAACGCGATCTGCGAGATGACCTCGACCAATTTGCAGATCAATCTTCTGGTCAACCGCGTCAATCCGCCGTTCGACAATCCGGAGATCCGTAAGGCGATGTCGCTGGCGCTGGATCGCAAGGCCTTCAACGGTATCCTGTTCGAGGGCAGCGGGCGGCTTGGCGGCGCGATGCAGGCCAAGCCCGAAGGCGAGTGGGGCATGCCGCCGGAGATCCTGTCGACGCTGATGGGATACGGCCCCGATACCGGAAAGAACCTCGCCGAGGCACAGGCGATCATGCAGAAGCTCGGCTACAGCGACGCCAAGCCGCTGTCGATCAAGATCCAGACCCGCAATCTGCCGACCTATCGCGACCCGGCGGTGATCCTCGGCGACCAGCTCAAGAAGATCTACATCACAGCCGAGCTCGACATTCTGGACACGCCGCGCTGGTACTCGCGGCTGCAGCGCAAGGACTACACCATCGGCCTCAACGTCACCGGCGTCAGCGTCGACGATCCCGACGGCAATCTGGTCGAGAACTATTCCTGCAACTCCGAGCGCAACTACACCCAGTATTGCAACGCCGAAGTCGACAAGCTGCTGGCGGCGCAGTCGCGCGAGGTCGACAAGGACAAGCGCCGCAAGATCGTATTCGACATCGAGCACCTCTTGGTCGACGACGCCGCGCGGCCGGTCATCCTGCACTCATCGGCCGGCAATTGCTGGCAGCCCTACGTGAAGAATTTCCATCCGCACGACAACAGCCAGTACAACAATCTGCGCTTCGAGGATGTCTGGCTGGATAAGTAGCGCGTGGTGGCCCGCCGGCGACGACGTGTGCCGTTGCCCTCGTGCGCTTCGTATCCTTATTTATTCACACGACCAAAGCCGCGGCTGGTCCTGCGCATGCGCGCACTCCCGCGCCGATCGCCGGGGCAAGTCTGCGACGGCGCCCGTCAGTCAGGCCGCGCAGAGATCCATCGGGATATCCGACGTAGCTACGGGAGCTCGGATATCAGCTTGGTCCACTCCGCCTCCGGCCAGGCCCGTGAGGTGCAAGTGCGTATGTTTCCCAGAGAGCTGAGGGCAAGCGCGAGCTTTGTGATGTTGTCGCCGAGCGGTGCTTCGGCGAGGAGAAGGATGTCATGCTCGCCGGAGGTGAGATAGACCTCCTTGATTTCGACACCGAGAGTCTTGGCGAGTTCTTTCGCCGCTCGGCTGCGCTTGGGAGCTTCCTTGACATTACGAATTCCCTGGTCGGTCCAGTCGATCCTCAATATGAATGTCGCCATGTCGTCCTCCAAGGGTTAAGCACTGCCCTTGTCTGCCGCGCGCGCGGCAGGCCAACCTGCTTCATGTTGAAGTTGAGGGAGCGCCACATAAGGCAGGCGCTGCTTTCAGACTGCGATGCCTGCCGACGGCCTGACCGCTGCCCGTTACTTCAAACGGCGACGTCGGCCCGTCCCGTCCAAGGGCAGCTCGCTGCAGATTACGCCATGTCCCTTGCTCGAGAAAGAGGGCTCCCCGCGTTGTGATCGGGACCGCGTAAGCGAGGGTGCCGCGTCAAGATCACACCCTCTGCGCAAGGATGCGGCCGCAGACCATCGCGCGCCGGACAGCTATCCGATGCAAGTCAGGTGTGGGTGTAGTCACCGGGTTTCAACCCGAGCGCCTTCACAGCCGCTTCGGGAAGCGGCCCCAACGCTTCGACCGTTTCATTGGGGGCCATCACGTCCGCAATGATCGCCGTAGCCTTTGCCGCGTCTCCTTCGGCTACGAAGAAGACCGAGCGGACCGGCGGGCCGCCGTCCAACGGTGCAGTTGTTACGAGGACAACCTGACCATTTGCCATGCTCTCTTATACCGCAGTCGCGGCGCTGTTCCACGGATCCTGTCGATCGATCCTCACGACCCGGCCGCTGACGCGTGCGCCAAGAGCGATGCTGCCACGGTATTGCATCGTCGCGGCCCTAACACCAAATAACTGAATGTGGGAGGCAGAACCGCTCCAGGAATGAGCGCGTGGCCAGCAAAAGAGCAAACGAAGAGCTCCCCGTCATTGCGCGCTTTGAGGTGCGCCGCCGCAATTACCTCGCGCCCGACGGCTCGATAGAGCGGCCGCTTCCTGCCTTCGCCACCGATGCCAAGCTGCTGGTCGAACTTTACCGGTCGATGGTGCTCTTGCGTCTGTTCGACCGAAAGGCTGTTGCATTGCAGCGCACCGGTCGGCTGGGAACCTATGCCATTTCGCTCGGCCAGGAGGCGGTGTCGGTCGGCATCGCGAGTGCGATGCGGGAGGATGACGTTCTGTTGCCCTCCTATCGCGACAACGGCGCGTTGCTCTGGCGTGGCGTCGCGCTGGAGGAGATCCTGCTGTTCTGGGGCGGCGATGAACGCGGCAATCAATTCTCCGGTCCGGTGCACGATTTCCCGTTCTGCGTTCCCGTCGGATCACAGGCGCCGCATGCCGCCGGCGTTGCCTACGCCCTGAAGTTGCGCAAGGAGCCGCGCGTGGCCGTCTGCATGTTCGGCGACGGCGCCACCTCGAAAGGCGATGTCTACGAGGCCATGAATTTCGCCGGCGTTCACAAATTGCCGCTCGTGTTCGTCGCCACCAACAATCAATGGGCCATATCGGTGCCGTTGCGTCTGCAGACGGGTTCCGAGACGCTGGCGCAGAAGGCTATCGGCGCCGGGTTCAGCGGCGAGCAGGTGGACGGGAGTGACGTGGTGGCGATGCGTGCAGCGGCCGAGGAGGCCATTGCCGCTGCCCGCGACGGCAAGGGCCCTCACTTCATCGAAGCGGTCACCTATCGGCTCGGCGATCACACGACGTCAGATGATGCATTGCGCTATCGTTCGGCCGAAGAAGTCCAGGCGCATTGGAAGGAAGAGCCGATCGCGCGCCTCCGGTCCTATCTTGTGGGTCAGAAGATGTGGACCAAGGCGGATGAGGAGCGGCTTGCCGCCGAGTGCCATGAGCGCATCGAGGCGGCGGTGGAGCGCTATCTGAAGACGCCGCCACGCCGAGCAGAAACCATGTTCGACAACCTCTATGCCGATCTGCCCGAGGCGTATGCCGCGCAGCGTCGCGAACTCGCGGGAGAGGACGATGCCTGAACTCACGTTGGTCGAAGCCATCAATCAGGCGCTCGGCCGCGCGATGGCGGATGATCCCGATGTGGTCGTGCTCGGCGAGGATGTCGGCGTCAACGGCGGCGTCTTCCGCGCGACCGTCGGCTTGCAGGAGCGCTTCGGTCCGGAGCGCGTCCTCGATACGCCGCTTGCCGAACTCCTGATCAGCGGGCTTTGCGTCGGCATGGCCGCGCAGGGACTGAAGCCGGTCGGCGAAATCCAGTTCATGGGATTTATCTATCCCTGTCTCGATCAGCTGGTGAACCACGCATCACGGATGCGCAACCGTACCCAGGGACGGCTCACTTGTCCGATGGTTCTGCGCACGCCGCATGGTGCCGGCATTCGCGCACCCGAGCATCATTCCGAGAGCACTGAGGCGATGCTGGCCCACATTCCGGGCTTGCGTGTCGTGATGCCTTCGTCGCCGGAGCGCGCCTATGGACTTCTCCTCGCCGCGATCCGCGATCCCGATCCGGTGGTGTTCCTGGAGCCGACGCGGTTGTACCGCGCCGTGAAAGGCGAGGTCGAGGACAACGGCGAAGCCTTGCCGATGGATCGCGCCTTTGTCGAGAGGGAAGGTCGCGACGTCACGCTGATCAGCTGGGGTGCGATGCTGAAGGAAACGATGGCCGCAGCGGACGCGCTCGCCGACGAGAGCATCGCTGCCGAGGTTATCGACCTCGCCACGCTCAAGCCCTACGATGAAAACACCGTGCTCAGGTCGGTCGCAAAGACCGGGCGCTGCGTCATCGTGCACGAGGCCGCGCACACCGGCGGATTTGGCGCGGAGATCGCAGCCATGATCGCCGAGCGCGGACTATCCTCGCTGCTCGCACCCGTGACCCGCGTCACCGGCTACGACACGATCGTCCCGATGGCCCGCCTCGAGCAACGCTACATGCCGTCGGTCGGACGCATCGTGACCGCAGCCCGAAAGGCGCATCAGTACAACTGAACACCAACGGACCTTGTGCCATGCGCCAGTTCACGTTGCCAGACCTTGGTGAAGGTCTTGAAGAAGCCGAGATCGTCACCTGGTACGTCAACGAGGGCGATCACGTCGTAACCGATCAGCCGCTCGTTTCGGTCGAGACCGACAAGGCGGTGGTCGAGATACCGGCGCCGTCGAGCGGACGCATCGCGCGCCTGTTCGGTGCCAAGGGCGATATCGTGAAGGTCGGCGCGCCGCTCGTCGAGTTTGCCGAGGACGCAGGGCAGGACACCGGCACGATTGTGGGCGAACTCGACACCGGCGAGCAGCGGCCGGCGCCAGTAACTGCTTCGCCGCCCAGCGGGCAGGGAGCCCAAGTGTTTCCGGCAGTGCGCGCCCTTGCGCGCAAGCTTGACGTCGCGCTCGATCTCGTCGAGGCGACCGGGCCCGGCGGCACCATCACGCGGGCCGACGTTGAGAGGGCGGCGAAGCGGATGTCTCACAGCGGACCCGCCGAGCCGCTGCGCGGCTTGCGCCGCGCGATGGCCCAACGCATGACGGCAGCGCATGCGGAAATCGTCCCCGCGACGGTCACCGATGAGGCCGACATCGACGATTGGCGGCAGGGCGAGGACGTGACAATCCGCCTGGCGCGGGCGATCGCCGCTGCCTGCAAGGCAGAGCCCGCGCTCAATGCCTGGTATCATTCCGGTACAGGAGAACGGCGCCTGATCGAGCGCATCGATCTCGGCATCGCCGTCGACACCGGCGGCGGCCTGATCGTTCCCGTGCTGCGCAATGTCGCGGAGCGGAGTGTATCGGACCTGCGGGCCGGACTCGACCGTCTGCGAGCCGACGCAATCGCGCGCGCGATACCCCCGGAGGAACTGCGCGGTGCGACGATCACGTTGTCGAACTTCGGAATGATCGGAGGCCGGTTTGCTAATCTCATCATCGTGCCGCCGCAGACGGCGATCGTCGGCGCCGGGCGGATTTCGGAGCGCGTGGTCGCGCTTCGGGGGCAGGTTGCGGTCCGACGCACGCTGCCGCTATCGCTGACCTTCGATCATCGGGTGGTGACGGGCGGCGAAGCTGCCCGTTTCCTGGTTGTCCTCAAATCCGACGTTGAGCGCATTTCGTGACATCACTCATTGCGAGACAGGCAGGGCCGTCACGGCTCCCGGCTTCGTTCCGCAGGTGCATCGACCAGGAAGGCCTCGTCGACCGGTACGCCGAGCGCCGTGACCAGCCGGTTGGTCTCGGCGGCCATGCCGACGATTGCCAGCATTTCCTGATATTCGGCGTCAGTCATGCCCTTGGCGCGGGCGCTCGCGGTGTGCGAGTGAATGCAATAGCTGCAGCCGTGGGCCACCGAGACGGCGACGTAGAGCATCTCCTTGACCTTCGGGTCGAGCGCGCCGGGTGCCATCACCTCCTTGATGCTCTCCCAGGTCCGCCGCAGGGTCTTCGGATCATGCGCCAGCGCGCGCCAGAAATTGTTGACGAAGTCCGAGTTCCGCGCCTTGCGGATGTCGTCGAAGACGGCGCGTGCTTCCGCCGAGAGCTCGTCGTCGGAAAGCAGTTTTACGGTGGCCATGGCTTGTCCCGCTGGTGTGGTTTGAAGCAGCGATCATAGCACCCCTGCGGACATTGCGAGGAGCGAAGCGGCGAAGCAATCCATGCCTCCGCAAGCGATCAGATGGATTGCTTCCCGGAGCCTGTCATCGGGCGCGCGTTCGCGCGACCCGTTGGCTCGCAATGACGGACGCGGAGAGGGATCAGCCCTACGACTGCGTCTGGCTCTGCCACTGTCCTGGACGGCCGGCCTGGTCGACCTTGACCGCGACCGTCAGCGTCTCGTTGCCGCCGCCATAGCGGGTGCCGCGGACCGGGGCGGCGCCGAGATAGTCGAGGCCGATCGCGACGCGGGCATGGGCGTCGGTGGTGCAGATGCCGTTGGCGGCGTCGAAGCCGATCCAGCCAAGATCGGGCACGAAGGCCTCGGCCCAGGCATGGCCGGCCTGCTGGTTGACCATGCCATCGGAGCGCAGGAAGTGGCCGGAGACGAACCGCGCCGGAACGCCGCCGGCGCGCGCGCAGGCGATCAGGATGTGCGCGTAGTCCTGGCAGACCCCGCGCTTCAGCGCGAACGCCTCGGCGGCCGAGGTGGCGCTGTTGGTCGGGTCCTCGTCGAAGGTCATGTGCTCGTAGATCTGCACCATCAGCGCGTGCAGGAAACCGAGCACGTCGGCGCCGGCTTCCGCGCGCAGCTCGCGCACGACGGCCGTCATTGCCGGGTTGAGGTCGGTCAGCGGTGTGGGACGCAGGAACAGGCTCGGCGGAAACCGCTCGTCGCTGCCGCGCAGCACGCCGCCGGTATCCTGGGTCTCGATCAGGCCCTCGCAATGGATCGTGAGGTCACTGATCGAACCATGCGTCAGCACATGGGTGACGTTGCCGAAGGCGTCCTCATGGGTGTCGAGCCGGGAATCGGTCGAGACGTCGATCTGCCAATCCGCGACATACTGGCCGTCATGGCTGCCGGGCGTCATCCGCAGAATCTGGATCACGCCCGAGGCCGCCGGCTCGTAGCGATAGGTGGTGGTGTGGGCTATCCGCAGGCGCATGGCTCAACCGGTGTTCAATCGGTCTTTTCAGGGCAGGAGTGTCATGCCCGGACCCTTCCCGGGCACCCACGTCTTTCTTCCTAATCGGCCGCGAAATCAAGATGTCGATGGCCGGGGGTCACCTATGTCACGAAAGACGCGCTTCGCGCTTTTGCCCGGCCATGACGAGATTTTGCCTCAAAACCGGTCAGATCAGATATTGCTTGGTGATGATCTCACCCAGCCGTGAGTTGTCCGCGATGAACTCCTGGATGAATTCGTGCACGCCGTGCTGGAAGATATCGTCCATGTTGCTGTGCTCGAGCCGGTTCCTGATGCCGCGGGCATGGCGTTGCGAGGCGCCCTGGCGGCCATAGGCGACGCCGATCTGGTCGAGGTTGCGCACTAGGTTGCTGTAGCAGCTGGCAAGCGAGCGCGGCAGCGTATCGTTGAGGATCAACAGGTCGGCGATCAGCCAGGGCTTCAGGGTTTCCCGGTAGACCCAGTGATAGGCGGTCGTTGCCGACACCGAGCGCAGAATGGAGGTCCACTGGTAGTAATCCAGCGGGCCGCCGACATGCTCCTCCTCGGGTAACAGCATGTGATACTTCACGTCGAGAATCCGCGCCGTGTTGTCGGCGCGCTCGAGATGGACGCCGAGCCGCGAGAACCAGTAGGCGTCGTTGCGCAGCATGGTTCGGTAGGCCGAGCCGTCGAAGCGCAGCGAGGTCTCCTGCACGAAGCGCAGGAATTTGGCGAGCTCCTCGCGGTTGGCGGGACCCTTGTTCCAGACCGCCTGCAGCTCGATCCACGCCGAATTGATGGTGTCCCACATCTCCGACGTCAGCGCTGTCCGTACCGAGCGTGAATTGAGCCGCGCCGCCTCGATGCAGTTCTTGATCGAGGACGGATTTTCCGACGAGAAGGAGAGATACTCGATGACGTTCCGCTCGTCGGCTTCCTCATAGTGATCGTAGAAGCTTGCGCCGACGCCGGCGGTGAGCAGTGCGGAATCCCACTCATTGGTCTTGCCGACATAGGCCGCGGGCAGCGCGGTGACGCGCAACGTCGCATCGATGGTGCGCGCCAGATATTCGGCGCGTTCGACATAACGGGCCAGCCAGAACAGGTTTTCGGCGGTGCGCGACAGCATGCGATAGTCCCTACAAGGCGAAACGTGTTTCACCTCCCCCTGAAAGGGGGAAGTCGACGCGCAGCGGCGGGTGGGGGTTTTCTCTCCATTCGGCGTATGCGGCCGACCCCCACCCCGACCCTCCCCCTTGCAGGGGGAGGGAGGGCTCGCGCAGCGCGTTTGGCTTCAAATCACTCACTCAGTATCCAGGTGTCTTTGGTGCCGCCGCCCTGGCTCGAATTGACGACGAGCGAGCCTTCCTTCAGCGCGACGCGGGTCAGCCCGCCGGGCACGATGGTGGTGTGGCTGGAGCCGGTCAGCACGAACGGGCGGAGGTCGACATGACGCGGCGCCAGCCCCTTGTCGGTGCAGGTCGGGCAGGTCGACAGCGCCAGCGTCGGCTGGGCGATGAAGCCTTCCGGCTCGCGCTTGAGCTTGTCGCGGAACGCCTCGATCGTCGCCTTGGTGGCGGCGGGGCCGATCAGCATGCCGTAGCCGCCCGAGCCGTGCACCTCCTTGACGACGAGGTCGGCGAGGTTGTCGAGCACATAGGACAGATCCTGCGGTTCGCGGCAGCGCCAGGTCTGCACGTTCTTCAGGATCGGCTCCTCGCTGAGATAGAATTTTACGATGTCCGGCATGTAGGAATAGATCGCCTTGTCGTCGGCGATGCCGGTGCCGACTGCATTGGCGAGCGTGATGTTGCCGGCGGCGTAGGCCGACATCAGTCCGGGGACGCCGAGCGCGGAGTCCGGCCGGAAGGTGAGGGGATCGAGGAAATCGTCGTCGACGCGGCGGTAGATCACGTCGACCCGCTTCAGCCCCTCGGTGGTGCGCATGAACACCTCGTCGTTCTTGACGATGAGGTCGCGCCCCTCGACCAGCTCGATGCCGAGCTTGTCGGCGAGAAAGGAGTGCTCGTAATAGGCCGAGTTGTAGACGCCCGGCGTCATCAGCGCGACTGTCGGCTCGGCGGAGGCGCTGTGCGGCGCGACCGACCGCAGCGCCGACAGCAGCTCGTCCGGATAACGGTCCACCGGCGCGACGCGGTGCCGCGCGAACAGGTCCGGAAACAGCCGCATCATGATCTCGCGGTTTTCCAGCATGTAGGACACGCCGGATGGCGTGCGCGCATTGTCCTCCAGCACAATGAAATTGTCGGGATCGGTGCGGATGATGTCGATGCCGGCGATGTGGACGTAGATGTCGTGCGGCACGTCCTGGCCGTTCATCTCCGGCCGGAACACCGGGTTCTGGAAGATCAGGTCCTCGGGGATGACGTTGGCGCGCAGGATGTCGCGGCCGTGATAGATGTCCTTCAAGAACATGTTGAGCGCGAGCACGCGCTGCTTGAGGCCCTTCTCCAGCAGCGTCCACTCGGTCGCCGACATGATGCGGGGGATGACGTCGAAGGGGATCAGCCGCTCCTGGGCCTCGGCGTCGCCATAGACCGCGAAGGTGATGCCGATCCGGCGGAACAAGAGCTCCGCTTCCTGGCGTCGATATTCGAGCGCATCCGGCGGCGTCTCTTTGAGCCAGCGGGAGAGCTCCTGGTAGGCCGGGCGGAGATCCTCGCCGAGGCCATTCATCTCATCGAACGCGACTGCCATATAGCCCGACTGCCCTCCCAAGCCATGTGACACAGTGCATGACTTGATGGGATGGTAGCAAGGGGCGGGCCAGCGCGATATGCATTGGCTTGCGGCATTTGCTATGGGTGAAGTGGAAGGCCTGCCCGAAAAACCGGCTGAGGTCTGCTTAATTCGGCGGCAAAACCCCGTGACATCAAGGCATTGGATCGGCAATGTCAGGGGATCAAGTTAGGGAATGAGACCATGAGCGAGATCGTCACGGCGGGGATATTGGTGATCGGCGACGAGATCCTGTCCGGCCGGACCAAGGACAAGAACATCGGCTTCATCGCCGAATACCTGACCAACATCGGCATCGACCTGAAGGAGGTCCGCGTCGTCGCCGATGACGAGGCCGACATCGTCTCCGCCCTTGATGCGCTGCGGCATAGGTACACCTACGTGTTCACCACCGGCGGCATCGGGCCGACCCATGACGACATCACCGCCGACAGCGTGGCGAAGGCGTTCGGGGTCGATATCCATCATCACCCCGAGGTGGTGGCGCGGTTCAGGGAGCGCTGGAGCGAGCAGGACCTCAACGAGGCGCGACTGCGGATGGCCCGGGTGCCTGACGGCGCCGAGCTGATTCAGAGCGCGACGATCCTGGCGCCGGGCTTCAAGCTCGGCAATGTCATCGTGATGGCCGGCATCCCCACCATCATGCAGGCGATGATGGACATCGTGGCGCCGACGCTGAAATCCGGCGTGCGGATGCTGTCGGACTCGGTCAGGGCCGACGCGCGGGAAGGCGACATCGGCGGCCCGCTGCGGGCGATCGCGGAAGCCAATCCGGACACCATCATCGGCAGCTATCCGTTCCAGGACGAGAACCAGAAGCCGAACACCAATCTCGTGGTCCGCTCGCGCGATCCGGAAAAGCTCGCCGCGGCGATGATCGCGGTGAAGGAGATGCTGAAGCAAGTGCAGGCCGCGCAGAAGAAGCCGGCGGGTTGAGACGATATGGCTGAACGAAATTCCGAACCGAGTGCACAGGAGCGAGCCGGCAGGCCGTTTCCGGTCTCGTGGGATCAATTCCATCGGGACTGCCGGGCGCTGACCTGGCGGCTCAATGAGGTCGGCCCGTTCCAAGCGGTGATCGCGATCACCCGCGGCGGGCTGGTGCCCGCAGCGATCGTGGCGCGCGAGCTCGGCTTGCGGGTGATCGATACCGTCTGCGTCGCCAGCTACGACCACGACAAGCAGGGCGACCTGAAAGTGCTCAAGGGCATTTCGGAGCAGACTGCCAAGCTCGGCGGCGGCACCGGCAAGGGGCTCTTGATCGTCGACGACCTCGTCGATACCGGCAAGACCGGCAGGCTGGTGCGCCAATTGCTGCCCGATGCGCATTTCGCGACCGTGTACGCCAAGCCGAAGGGCCGGCCGCTGGTCGACACCTACATCACCGAGGTGTCGCAGGACACCTGGATCTACTTTCCCTGGGATACCGCGCTGTCGTTCCAGCCGCCGATCCGCGACGGGGCGGCGTGAGGAGTCACCTCGCCCCGCTTGCGGGGAGAGGTCGATCGCGGAGCGATCGGGTGAGGGGGAGTCACCGCGAGTTCATCTCTCACTATCTTTGCGGACAAGCCCCTCACCCCAACCCTCTCCCCGCAAGAGCGGGGCGAGGGGGAAGTAAGAAACATGCCCCTGCAAAACCGCGTCACGCCCACCGGCGACATCGTCGCCTCAGACCATCGCGGCACCTTCACCGGCAATCGCGGCATCATCCACGATCCGGCGACGCGCACGCTTCTGAACAAGCGCTGGTCGAGCCCGGCCTGGCTCACCTGCGTCTGCGAGTTCAGGGGACGGCGGCGCAAGGTGATGAGCCGTCAGAGCTGGACCGAGCTGTTCTTCCTCGATGAGGCCACCGCGTTTGCGGCCGGACACCGGCCCTGCTTCTACTGCCGCCGTGACGATGCCAAGCGGTTTCGCAGCTGCTGGGAGCAGGGCAACGGCGTGAGCGATCTCAGCGCCAAGGCGATGGATGCGGTGCTGCATGCCGAGCGGCTCGACCGCGGCAAGAAGCGGCTGCATCCGCTGCCGACGCGATTGCGCGACTTGCCCGACGGGACGATGGTGCAGGCGAGCGGGGACAGCTACCTCGTCGCCGACGGCGCCATGTTGCGCTGGTCGTTTGCCGGTTACGGCCGGGCCGACGTACCGGAGCCGGCAATGCTGCTGACGCCGCCATCGACGTTGCGCGCCTTCCAGGCCGGCTACCGGCCGGTGTTGCATCCGAGCGCGATGGCCGTTCTGGGTTGATCGGCCGGCGTCATCCTTACGCCAGCCGCTGCCGAGCCAGCTTGGCACCGGCGCCCAGCGCGATCAGCTTGGCTTCCGCGATGTCCCGCCGCATCGGCGCCATGCCGCAATTGGTGGTCGCGATGATGTTGCCCTTCGGCACGTGCCTCGCGACCGCCTCGATCACCTTGACGACGTCCTCAGCGGTCTCGATCTCGTCGCTGGCGACGTCGATCACGCCGGCCTGCACGATCTTGCCGGGAAGCGCCGCGAGCAGTTCGATCGGCACCTTCGAGTTGCGGCATTCGATCGCGACCTGCTGGATCGTGCTCTTGTCGATGACGGGGAAGGTCTCCTCGTATTGCCGCCACTCGCCGCCAAGCGTCTGCTTCCAGTCGGTGTTGGCCTTGATGCCGTAGCCGTAACAGATGTGCACGGCGGTGGCGCAGGTCAGGCCTTCGGCGGCGCGCTCCAGCGCCTTGATGCCCCAGTCGCGCACTTGGTCCATGTAGACGTTGAAGGCGGGCTCGTCGAACTGGATCATGTCGACGCCGTCGGCCTGCAACGCCTTCGCCTCCTGATTCAAAAGCTCGGCGAAAGCGAAGGCCATCTTCACACGGTCGCCGTAATACTTGTCGGCGATGGTATCGATGATCGTCATCGGGCCGGGCATGGTGAATTTCAGCCGGTTCCTGGTGTGCGCGCGCGCCGCACGGGCCTCGCTCTCGTGGACGCGTCCCTTGAGCTGCAGCGGTGCGACCACCTGCGGCACCATCGCCTTATAGCGGTCCTTGCGGATGCCCATCTCGACCTTGTGGGCGAAATCGATGCCCTCGATCCGCTCCAGGAAGCCGTGCACGAAATGCTGGCGCGCCTGCTCGCCCTCGGTGACGATGTCGACGCCGGCATCTTCCTGCAGCTTGACCGCCAGCACCGTGGCATCGCGCTTGGCGCGGGCGAGCTCGGCGCCCTCCGACTTCCAGGGTGCCCACAGCATGTTCGGCTCCGCCAGCCATTCCGGCTTCGGCAGCGAGCCTGCGATCGTCGTTGGAAACAGCATGGGTGCCTCCCGTTGGGTTCTGATTGAGGGCCTGTGTGCCATGTCCTAAGGTGGAGGTACAGAACAACAAAAGTCTTTGTGATGGGAATAGAACGCCGATGATCGATCTGCACTACGCGCCGACGCCGAACGGCTGGAAGATCTCGATCATGCTGGAGGAACTGGGGCTGCCCTACAAGGTGATCCCGGTGAACATCCGCGCCGGCGAGCAGTTTCGGCCCGAATTCCTGGCGATCAGCCCGAACAACCGGATCCCCGCCATCGTCGACCATCAACCGGCCGACGGCGGCGGGCCGTTCTCGGTGTTCGAGACCGGCGCGATCCTGATCTATCTCGCCGACAAGACCGGCCGTTTCCTGTCGCGGGAGTTGCGTGCGCGGTCGAACGTCATCCAATGGGTGATGTGGCAGATGGGCGGCCTCGGGCCGATGCTCGGCCAGCACGGCCATTTCGCGCTCTATGCGGCCGAGAAGATTCCCTACGCGATCGAGCGCTACCGCGACGAGACCGCGCGGCTCTATGGTGTGCTCGACCGCCAGCTCGGCAGGACCGGCGCCTATATCGCCGGCGACGACTATTCGATCGCCGACATCGCCTGCTTCCCCTGGACCATGACCCACAAGGCGCAGGGTTTTACCCTCGACGATTTCCCGAACATCAAGCGCTGGTACGCCACCGTGCGCGCCCGCCCGCAGGTGCAGGCGGGGCTTGCGATCGGAAAATTCGTCAAGGAGCCGTTTGACGAGGAATCACGCAAGAACATGTTCGGCCAGCGTGCGAAGGAATTGGTCGAGAAGAAATGATGCCCGTTATTCCGCGGCGCGACACAGTCGCGAGCCCTGCGCCTTGCGGTGCATCCCGGAATGACGAGAATGAATGTGGAAAAGACAAAGGGAAACGCCATGATCGAATTCTTCTTCGACTGCTCCAGCCCGTGGACCTATCTCGCCTGGCACAACATCCAGCCGCTCGCGAAGGAGTTCGACGCTCCGATCACCTGGCGGCCGATCCTGGTCGGCGGCATCTTCAACACCGTCAACCCGTCGGTCTACGCGCAGCGCGAGAAGCCGGTGCCGCTGAAGGCGCGCTACATGAAGAAGGATCTCACCGACTGGGCGCGCTCGGCCGGCCTTGCGATCAAGATGCCGCCGACCGTGTTCCCGGTGAACAGCGTCAAGGCGATGCGCGGCTGCATCCTTCTCGGCAACGAGAAGATGGTGCCGTTCGCCCGCGCGGTGTTCGAGGCCTATTGGGGTGACGACAAGGACATTTCGCAGGATGCGGTGCTGACCGAGATCTGCACTAAACTCGGGATCGATCCGGCGCAATTCCTTGCCGGCATCGGCGACCAGGCGATCAAGGATCAACTCAAGGCCAACACCGAGGAGGTGATGGCGCGCGGCGGCTTCGGCTCGCCGACGATCTATCTCGACAAGACCGACATGTATTTCGGCAACGACCGCTTGCCGCTGATCCGCGAGGCGCTGGCACGCCTCAAGGCGCGGGCCGCCTGATGCCGAAAGCCGTCGTTTGCCGCGAGCTCGGCCCGCCCGAGCGTCTGCAGCTCGAGAACTTTGCCTCGGTGCCCTTGCAGCCGGGCCAGGTGCGGGTTGCGATCCGGGCCGCCGGGATCAACTTTCCCGACATCCTGATGGCCGCGGGCGAGTACCAGCTCAAGCCGCCGCTGCCGTTCACGCCGGGGTCGGAAGCCGCCGGCGATGTCGTCGAGGTCAATGGAGCATCCGGTGTCGCCGTCGGCGACAAGGTGATCGTCAAGATGCGCTTCGGCGCCTATTGCGACGAGACGGTTGCAACGCCGTCGCAGCTCGTGCCGGTGCCGTCGACTTTCGACTACGCGGAAGGCGCGACCTTCCTGGCCGCGCACGGCACCGCCTATCATGCGCTGATCGATCGCGGGCAGATCAGGCCGGGCGAGGTGCTGCTGGTGCATGGCGCCGGCGGCGGCGTCGGACTTGCCGCGGTCGAGATCGGCAAGCTGCTCGGCGCCACCGTGATCGCCGCGGCTTCGAGCGAGGAGAAGCTTGCGATCGCCAAGGCGCGTGGCGCGGACCATCTCGTGCTCTATGCGCGCGAGCCGTTCCGCGATGCGGTCAAGCGCCTCACCGACGGTCGCGGCGCCGATGTCGTGTTCGATCCTGTCGGCGGCGAGGTGTTCGAGAACTCGATGCGCTGCATCAACTGGGGCGCGCGGATTCTCGTCGTCGGCTTCACCGGCGGCATCGGTCTTGCCCGCACCAATCTGTTGATGATCAAGGGCGCGAGCGTGCTCGGCGTTCGCGCCGGCGAGGCGGTGCGCAAGGATCCCGCGCTCGGCGAGGTCAGGTTCAAGGCGCTGAGCGAATGGGCCGAGGCCGGCCGGGTGCGGCCGAATATCTCGCACCGGCTGCCGCTGGAAGACTATGCGAAGGCGATGCGGCTGTTGATCGAGCGCAAGGCGATCGGGCGTGTGGCGCTGCTGACGAGGCCGTGAAGCCATAGATCCGTCGGGCAGGCGGCTTGCCAGCGTCCGCCATGCACCGATAGCAGACCAAATTCTGCAGTGCAGCCAAATGACGCGATGGGCCCGGCGTTCAAGGAATCGAACCCAGGTCCGTCGCGTGATATCCTCTGCCGGCTGAGTGTCGTTGCAGGGGGGAGGATATGACATGCGTATCGCTGTGATGGCGGCCGGTGCCCTCGGCGGTTATTTCGGAGCACGTATGGCCGCGGCAGGGCACGACGTGTTCTTTATCGCACGCGGCTCCAACCTCGAGGCGATCAGAAAGAACGGTCTCAAGGTCGAGAGTGTGCTCGGCAATCTTCATTTGCCCGAACCCAACGTGACCGATGATCCTGCCACGGTCGGTCCGGTCGATATCGTGCTGTTCGCGGTCAAGCTTTGGGACAGCGAGACGGCAGCCAGGTTGTCTCTCCCCCTGGTCGGACCGCGCACCCGGGTGATCCCGCTGCAAAACGGGGTCGATAGCGCCGAGAGGATCGCCCCGATTCTCGGCGCCGACAATGTGGTCGCCGGAAGTGCCTACATTGCTACAGTGCTGTCCGCGCCTGGCGTCGTCACCCACACGAGCCAGTTCGCGCGCATGGTCTGCGGCAGAACCGACGGTAAGCCCGATGACGGCCTCAAGGCCTTTGCCGACGCCGCTCAAGCGGCCGGCATCGACATCTCGGTGTCCGACGGGATTGACCGCGAGCGCTGGCAGAAATTTGTATTCCTCGTCGGACTATCAGGCGCGACCGCAACGACTCGCCAGCCGCTGGGGCCGATCCTGGCCGACCCGGATACGCGAGCGTTCTTTTACAGCCTGATGAGCGAGGTGGTGGCGGTCGGCCGTGCCAGGGGCGTTCCCATTCCGGAGAATTTTGCCGAGGACCGAATGAAATTCGCGGAAGCCTCGCCGCCCACCTTCAAGGCTTCCATGCTGCACGATCTCGAACGCGGCAACCGGCTCGAACTCGACTGGCTCGCCGGAAAGGTGGTGGAGTTCGCCCGCCCGCTTGGCATTCCTACGCCAGCCAACAATGCGGTCTATGCCATGCTCAAGCTGCACAGGATGGGTAACGCCCACGCCTAGTCCACCTGACGATTTGTGCTGAATTGCCCCTCTCGCAAGAACGCGATGGTCTGCGCGATCGCATCGGCGTTGCGCACCAGCCAGGGATGCGAGGTGCGGATCACGATGTGATCGGCCATACCCTCGAGCCTGGTGTTGGCGACCGACACCCGGCCGTCATGCGGCCGCGGCAGGGCCATGGAGGTGATCGGATAGACCGAACGGTTGCCGGCAATGATGCCGGCGGAATAATCGATCGGCGGCAGCAGCGCGCTGGTCGCGGCATCGCGGCGGGTGACGAGCTGCTGCCCGGCCGGACCGAAATAGGCGCGATAAGCCGCGAGGTTCTTCAGGCGGTCGGCGATCTCGCTGCCGCCGTTCGGCGTGCCCAGCATCACGACGCGGCCGAGCCGCGCCGGGCGATGCCTTGCCAGATAGACGCGCACCAGAAGCCCGCCCATGGAATGGCAGACGAAGTTCACGGAGCCGTCGAGGCTCTCTGCGAATCGATCGAGCGAGGGGCGGATGTCCTCGGCCAACACGTCGAGTGGCTTGCGCCGGCTATCATAGTCGAGATTGAGGGTGGCAAAGCCGGCAGCCTTCAGTGCCAGCTCCATCCTGCGAAACGAGCGCGCCGTCCTGCTGATGCCGTGCAGCAGGACGACGCCGTCAAGTGTGGACGCCGCTTGACGCCGTTCGTTCACTTATAGTCGCGCTCTTGCCACCACGGGAAATAGTCGGGCATGTCCGACGACACCTTGTTCTTGAACTGCGCGGGGCGCTTTTCCAGGAACGACACCACGCCTTCCTTGACGTCGTCGGAGCGGCCGCGGGCATAGATGCCGCGGCTGTCCACCTTGTGCGCCTCCATCGGATCGTCGGCGCCCATCATGCGCCACATCATCTGGCGGATCAGCGCCACCGACACCGGCGCGGTCTTGGCCGCGAACTCCTTGGCGAGTGCACGCGCGGTCGGCAGCAGATCGGCCGGCGGCACCACCTTGCTGACGAGCCGGCCGGCGAGCGCTTCCTGCGCCGGGAAGACGCGGCCGGAATAGCACCATTCCAGCGCCTGCGAGATGCCGACGATGCGCGGCAGGAACCAGCTCGATGCGGCTTCCGGCACGATGCCGCGCTGGGAGAACACGAAGCCGAAGCGCGCGGCGTCGGAGGCGATGCGGATATCCATCGCAAGCTGCATGGTGACGCCGATGCCGACCGCCGGGCCGTTCACCGCAGCGATGACAGGCTTCAGGCACTTGAAGATGCGCAGCGTCACTTGTCCGCCGCCGTCGCGCACCTGCGGATCGCTGTAGTCGACGCTGCCGTCAGCATTGCGCTTGACCGGGCCGCGCCGCGCATCGCGGTCGAACGTGTTGGCGCCGGATGAGAGATCGGCGCCGGCGCAGAAGCCGCGGCCCGCACCGGTCACGATGATGGCCCTGACGTCGTCGTCCTTGTCGGCTTTGTCGAACGCGTCGATCAGCTCCTGCTGCATCGTGGCGTTGAAGGCGTTGAGCTTGTCGGGCCGGTTCAGCGTGATGGTCAGGATCTGCTCGGCGACCTCGTACTTGATCGTCTCATACGCCATGGGGATGATTTCCTTCCTTTTATTTGTCATTGCCGGGCTCGACCCGGCAATCCATCTCTTCTTTATGAAGAAGATGGATGCGCGGGTCGAGCCCGCGCATGACAATTTGGAAGGCCGAGGCGCTACTTCTTCGGCGGCGTCGGCCACGGCTTCTGCGGGCCGCGCAGGCTTTCGAACGCCTTGCCCATGCCGAGCACGCCGATGTCGTCGAAGCGGCGGCCGATGATCTGGACGCCGATCGGAAAGCCCTTCTTGTCGTAGCCGCCGTTGATCGACAGCGCGGGGTTCTCCGACATATTCCACGGCACGGTAAAGCAGATGTGCTCGAACGGCTTTGCGGGGTCGTTGAGCGGCGCTGCGAACTCCGCCGGGAAGTTCACCACCGGCGACACCGGCGAGATCACGTAGTCGACCTCGCAGAACAATTTCGCGGCGGCCGCGCGGATCGCCATCGTCATGTTGAAGCCGCGCACCACATCGACGCCGGAGAGCTTTGCACCGGCCTCTGCCCAGTTGAGGATGTAGGGCAGGGTCTTGCCGCGGTCGGCCTGCGACAGTTTTGACAGCTCATCCCAGGTCCGGGCGCGCCAGAAATTGTCGAGCCCTTCGAGCATCTCGGGCGTCAGGATGCCGTCGATCTCGGTGATGACGGCGCCGGCGGATTCGAACGCCTTCGCAGCCTTCACGACGACCTCGCGAACCTCCTTCTCGACCTTCTGGCCGGAGCCGGCGTCGAGCATCAGCCCGATGCGCAGCTTGCGCGGCGACTTCTCCAGCGCCTTCCAGTTCACCTCGAGCGCCGGCAGGCTCATGCCGTCGCGGCGGTCGGGACGCGACAGCACGCTCATCATCAGCGCGGCGTCATCGACGGTGCGGGTCATCGGACCGGCGACGCGGCCGACATAGGGCGGGTCGATCGGCACGCGGCCGAGGCTCGGCTTCAATGCGACGAGGCCGCACCAGTTGGCCGGCAGCCGCACCGAGCCGCCGATATCGGTGCCGAGATGCAAGGGACCATAGCCGGCGGCACCTGCCGCGCCAGCGCCGGCGCTCGAGCCGCCGGGGTTCTTGCTGACATCCCAGGGATTGCGGGTCAGCGGATGGAACGACGACAGGCCCGACGACAGCATGCCGTAGTCCGGCATCGTGGTCTTGGAGAAGATCACGCAGCCGGCCTCGCGCAACCGCGCCGCGGGCGGTGCATCCTTCTCCACGGGCGCCAGCTTGACGCTCGCCGCGCCCAGCGGCACCGGCTGCCCCTTGGTCGCGACATTGTCCTTGATGGTGGCGGGAACGCCATCGAGCGTGCCGGCCGGCTCGGCCTGCTGCCAGCGCTCGGTCGAGGTCCTGGCGACCTTCCGCGCCCCTTCCGGGTCGTACAGATACAGCGCCTTGATGTGCGGCTCCCAGGTCGCGACCTGGGAGATGATTTCCTCCAGCACCTCGGACGGCGAGAACTGCTTGGCACGATAGCCGGCGAGCAGGTCGACGGCGGAGAGATCGTGCAGCGACGTGATGGCGTCCCCTTTGGGCTTATGCATGCGCACCTGCCGGCATGCGTTTCTCGATGATGCGGGCGAACATGCTGGCGCCGATCGGCAGGATCTTGTCGTCGAGAACGTAACCGGGATTGTGAACGGGCACGGAGCCGTCATGGCCGACCCAGAAATACGCGCCGGGAATGGCCTGCATCATGTCGGCGAAATCCTCGCTGCCCATCTTCGGCGTCGAGCGCGTGATGACCTTGGCGGGGTCGACGACGGTGCGCGCGACTTCCTCGACGACGCGGGACTGCTCTTCCTGATTCACCAGCACGCTGAAGCCGTCGCGGATCTCGACCGAGATTTCGGCGCCATATGCCGCCGCAAAGCCGGCGGAGATTTCGCGCATGCGCTTGCGGATCAGCTCACGAATCTCGTCGGAGAAGCAGCGCACCGTGCCGCACATCCAGGCTTCGCCGGGAATGACGTTGTACGCCGACCCGGAATGGATCTGCGTGATCGACAGCACCGCAGCCTGCAGCGGATCGACGTTGCGGCTGACGATCGACTGCAACGCCTGTCCGAGCGTCATTGCGATCACGACCGCGTCCTTGGAACGCTCCGGCATCGCGCCATGGGCGCCATAGCCCTGGATCCTGATGTCGAAGAAGTCGGCTGCGGCCATTGCCGGGCCCGGCAGGATCGCGATCTCGCCATGGTTGAGGTCCGGCGCGTTGTGCAGGCCATAGACCTCGTCGCAGGGGAACTGCTTGAACAGGCCGTCCTTGATCATGGCGCGGGCGCCGCCGAGGCCTTCCTCGGCCGGCTGGAAGATGAAATGCACGGTGCCGTCGAAATTGCGGGTCTCGGCGAGATAGCGCGCCGAGCCGAGCAGCATCGTGGTGTGGCCGTCATGGCCGCAGCCGTGGAAGCGGCCGGGAATGGTCGAACGCCACTTCAGATTGGTGTTCTCTTCCATCGGCAGCGCGTCCATGTCGGCGCGCAGGCCGATCTTCTTGGTGCCGTTGCCCTTGCCCTTGAGCACACCGACCACGCCGGTGCCGCCGAGGCCGCGATGCACCTCGATGCCCCAGCTCGTCAGCTTGTCGGCGACGATGCCCGAGGTGCGGACCTCCTCGAAGCCGATCTCGGGATGTGCATGCAGATCCCGTCTGATGGCGGTGAGTTCGTCGGCAAAACTGTCGATGCGCTCAATGGTCGGCATGGCTCTCTATCCGTTTGTGCGTGATGGGGAGGTGGGTGTGAAAGTAGGGCCGTTCGGCTTGATACGAATGCCGGGACGCAAATGTCTCCACGGCAGCGTGGCGGTATCGGCGGGCATCGCGCCGGGAGCGGCGCAGATCAAGAGCTTCTCGGCGATCGGCTCGAAATCGGCGCGGAAGTGCACCGAGCTCTTGTTGACCAAAATCTTCTGTGCCGTCGGCTCGATGCCGACATAGCGGTACATCGCCTGGTCGGCAAGCTGGGCCTTGTAGGAGCCGACCACGACGCGGACGTCGCCGACCCGCAGGCAGGCCGAGGGGCCCATGTCCATGTCGCGGCCGCCGAAATAGGGACCGGGAGCCACGAATTTTCCATCCGAGAGCTGTTCGACGACAAAAGTCTCCCGGTATGGCGCGTCGCCGGGAATGCCGGACTTGCCGCCGAGCTCGAGCGTGACTGATGCCCCGACACCGGCGCTGTGCGCGGCCTTCGCGGATTGCGGGTCGTAGATCACGCCGGTTGCGGCACTCGCCTTGTTGCGCACCAGCGCGCGCAGCATGCCGGTGGTGTCGGAATCGCCGCCGGCGCCGGGATTGTCCTGGGTGTCGGCGATGATGATCGGCTTGCTGGCCGATTTCGCCAGTTCCATCGCCAGCCGCACGCCTTCGTCGGGCGAATAGATCCGGCCGTCGAAATCGTCCTCATGGCTCTCGACCAGGGCGACGACCTTGTCGGCGGCGGCATCCGCATCGGCCTGGGTCCGGCCGTAAGCGAATACGCTCGGCCCGCAATCCCTGAAATCGGCGGCCGGGAAGCCCGGCGCAAACGACAGCGTCGGCACCGCGTCGCTCTCGAGTGCGGCGAGCTTCTGATAGATGCCCTTGGTCGGCTGGTCGTTGGTGCATTGCCAGCTGATCGGGATCAGGAACGGCAGTTGCCGGAATGCCTTTGCGAAGCGCTGCCTGGACTTGAGCATCAGCGCCAGATGCCGGGCGCAGGCGCGGCCGGTTTCGGCCATGTCGACATGCGGATAGGTGCGGTAGGCAATCAGCGCATCGGCATGCTCGATCATCTTTGGCGAGACGTTCGCATGCAGATCGAGGCTCGCCACCAGCGGCAGGTCGTTGCCGATCGCCTTGCGCACGCGGGCCAGCGTTTCGCCTTCACCGTCGTCATAATGCTCGGTGACCATGGCGCCGTGCAGGTCGAGATAGACGGCATCGATCGGTCCGGCCGCGGCGATGCCGTCGACCATTTCCGTCACGATCCGCTCGAACGCATCCTTGCTGACATGCGCCGACGGGCTCGCCGCGGCGAAGATCGTCGGCACCAGCTCCCAGCCATTGGCTTCCGCCGCCTCGACAAAGCCGGCGAGGCCGACATTGATCTTGCGCATGACCTTGAGCACGTCGGCGCCATGCGTCATCGACGGCCAGCCACCGCCATGCACGAAATCGTCATAGGTTGCCTTCGTCGGTGCGAAGGTATTGGTCTCGTGCAGGAAGCCGCCAACGGCAATGCGGGTCATCAAGTCGGTCTCGATACGTTTCTTCGATCATGATGCGATCATAACGACGCGCGTCATGATCTCATCTCGTTGGTTGGAGCGTGATCTCCGGGGAAGACCGGCGTCCACCTTCAGGGCCACGCTCTAGCGCGCGACGTTAAGCGTGTCGTCGCGCCCAGCGCAAGCCGGGGAGCACCAGCGGATTTGCATGCCCTGTGGGCGGAAAGGCTTGAGGCTAAAGACCTAGGCCGTCGCCACAATGCCTTCCGAAACCGGGCGGAAATTCGCAAAATCCCAGCCGCGTCCGGGCGCCGCATCGAGCAGCGCGCGGGTATAGGCCTGCTGCGGATTGGTCAGCACCTCGGCGGCCGGTCCCTGCTCCACAACGCGGCCATGTTGCATCACGGCGACGTCGTCGCAGATTTGTGCGGCGACGCGCAAATCATGCGTGATGAACAGCAGCGCGATGCCCAGCCGGCGCTGGATTTCGTCAAGCAGATCCAGAACCTGCGCCTGCACCGAGACGTCGAGCGCGGACACCGCCTCATCCGCGACGAGCACGTCGGGATCGAGCGCCAGCGCGCGCGCGATCGCGATGCGCTGGCGTTGGCCGCCGGAGAACTGGTGCGGATATCGCGAGATCGCGTCGGGCGGCAAATGGACGAGCTCGAGCAGCTCGCGCGCGCGCGCCAGCGCATCCTTGCGCGGCATGCCGTAATTGACCGGGCCTTCCGCGATGCTCTCGCCGACGGTGACGCGCGGATTGAGCGAGCGGTAGGGATCCTGGAAGATGATCTGGATCTTCTGGCGATGCGGCTGCAACAGCCGGCGCGACAGGTCGGAGATCTCGCGGCCGGCGAGGCGCACCCCGCCGGAGGTCGGATCGATCAGGCGGACGATGCATCGCGCGACCGTCGACTTGCCGGAACCGCTTTCGCCGACGATGCCGAGGGTGCGGCCCTTGCGCAGAGTGAGCGTGACGTTGCTGGCGGCGGCGACCTCGCGGGCTTTGCCGTACAGCGACCGCTCCCGGTAGACCTTGCTGAGCTCGTTGGCTTCCAGCACCACGGGCTCGGTCGTCTCCGGGCGCGGCGCGCGCGGCACCAGGCTCGGCACCGAGGACAAGAGGTTGCGGGTGTACTCCATCTTCGGATTGCGCAGCACGTCCTGCAGCGGGCCGGTTTCGACCAGGCGGCCGTGCCGCATCACCGCGACGCGGTCGGCGATCTCGGCCACCACGCCCATGTCGTGGGTGATGAACAGAACCGCGGTGCCGTGATCGCGTTGCAGGTCGCGGATCAAGGTGAGGATCTGCTTCTGGGTGGTGACGTCGAGCGCGGTGGTCGGCTCGTCCGCGATCAGGAGCTTCGGCTCCAGCACCAGCGCCATCGCGATCATGATGCGCTGGCGCTGACCGCCCGAGAGGCGGTGCGGGTAGGAGGAGAAGATGCGCTCCACGTCCGGCAGCCGCACATGCTCCATCATCGCCAGGATTTTCTGGCGCCGTGCGCGGGCATCGAGATCTGTGTGGGCGCGCAGCACCTCGTCGATCTGGCGGCCGACCGGCACGACGGGATTGAGCGCGGTCATCGGCTCCTGGAAGATCATCGCCATCCGCGTGGCGCGGAGTTGCCGCAGCCGCCGGTCGCTGGCGGTGAGCAGTTCTTCGCCGACCAGCTTGACGCTGCCGCCAGACGGCACCAGCGTGCCCTTCTGCTGCAGGCCCATCACGGTGAGCGATGTCACCGACTTGCCCGAGCCGCTTTCGCCGACCAGGCACAGCGTCTCGCTTTCACGTACCTGCAGCGAGAGGTCGTCGATGATGCGATGCGCATCCGCCTTGCGGCCGAGGCCGACGACGAGATTGCTGATGTCGAGGACGACGTTGGTCATGTCAGGGTCTCTTGGCGCTGCGAAGGAATTTACCCACTGTCATTCCGGGATGGTGCGCCAGCACCAGACCCGGAATCTCGAGATTCCGGGTTCGATGCTTCGCATCGCCCCGGAATGACGGCTTCAGAAGAGCTGAAGCCGTCACTTGCCCTCACGCTGCTTCATGCGGGGATCGAGCGCGTCGCGGGCGGCGTCGCCGATCAGGTTGACGCTGAGAATGGCGATCGAGAGCAGCAGCCCCGGCCAGAAGATCAGCGACGGCTTGACCTGGAAATAGGCGCGGCCCTCGGCCATGATGTTGCCCCAGGTCGGCGTTTCCGGCGAGATGCCGGCGCCGAGGAACGACAGGATCGCCTCGGTCAGGATCGCGGACGCGCAGACATAGGTGCCTTGCACGATCAGCGGCGCGATCGTGTTCGGCATCAAATGCCGCCACATGATCTTCGGCAGGCTGGTGCCGAGCGAGATCGCGGCCTCGACATAAGGTTCCTCGCGTGCGGTCAGCACCACCGAGCGCACCAGCCGCGCCACGCGCGGGATCTCGGGGATGGTGATCGCGACCATCACGGTCCAGATGCTGGCGCCCGACAGCGACACCACGGCGATCGCGAGCAGGATGGCGGGGATCGCCATCAAGCCGTCCATCACGCGCATCAGCACCGCATCGACCCAGCGGAAGAAGCCGGCGACGAGGCCGATCAGAAGGCCGATGGCGATCGAGCAGACGGCGGCGCCGAGCCCGATCACCAGCGAGATCCGTGCGCCGTAGATGATGCGCGACAACAGGTCGCGGCCATAAGCGTCGGTGCCGAGCAGATATTGCGCGCTCGACGGCTTCAGCCGCTGCGACGGCGTCAGCAGCAGAGGATCGTGCGGCGCAAGCAGCGGCGCGAAGATCGCCATCAGGATGATGAGGGCGAGGCTGATCGTCGCAACCGCGATGATCGGCGTCGACGTCAGGAAGCCGAACTTGACGCGGAACGGCCGGGTGACGGGAAGCGAGGATTCGGGAAGGGTTTCGATCGCCATTGCTCAGTACCGGATACGAGGATCGAGCAGGGTGTAGGCGAGGTCGATCAACAGATTGACCGCGACGTAGATACCCGACGTCAACAGGATCATCGCCTGGATCACCGGATAGTCGCGCGCCAGCACCGCATCGACGGTGAGGCGGCCGATGCCGGGCAGATTGAACACGCTCTCGGTGACGACGACGCCGGAGATCAGCAGCGCGAAGCCGGAACCGATCACCGTGATGACCGGCACGGCGGCGTTGCGCAGCGCATGGCGCAGCAGCACGCCGGTCTCGCCGATGCCCTTGGCCCGCGCCGTGCGCACGTAATCCTCGCCGAGCACATCGAGCATCGAGGCCCGCGTCATGCGTGCGATCAGCGCGACATAGATGAAGGAGAGTGTGCAGGTCGGCAGGATGAGGCGCTGGAAGAACGGACCGAAGCCGGCCGAGATGCTCTTGAAGCCCTGTACCGGAACCCAGCGCAGATCAATCGCAAAGATCTGGATCAGCACGTAGCCGATGACGAACACCGGCACCGAGAAGCCGAGCACCGAGAGCCCCATCACGAAGCGGTCGATCCAGGTGCCGTGCTTCCACGCCGCGATCACGCCGAGCGGCACCGCCACCAGGATCGAGAGGATGATGGTGGCCAGCGCGACCGAGATCGAGGGCTCGAGGCGCGGGACGATCATTTCGAGGATCGGCTTGTTCGAGATCAGGGAGACGCCGAGGTCGCCGTGCAGCAACTTGGCGATCCAGGTGTAGAACTGGATGTAGATCGGCTCGTTCAGACCAAGCGAGGTCCGAATGCGTTCGAGCTGTTCGGGCGTCGCGTTGTCGCCGGCGAGGATGGCGGCCGGGTCGCCCGGCGTCAGCCGCAGCAACAGGAACACGAACAGAGCCACCACGCCCATCACGGGAATGGCGGCGAGGATGCGGCGAAGCAGATATCCGAGCAAATTTGATCCGTTGGGTTGTGGTCGATGAAGTCCGCAGCGGGACCGTTGCACACCAGACCGTAGCACAGATGGTAGCAGACTCACGGTAGAACTTGAGCAAGTCCCATGCCATCGGTGCTGCGGATTTTGCGGTGCAGCTAATCAGTCCTGTTGGCCGCGATTATTCCTCCGGTGAAGTTCGAAGCAGTCCACTGGAAGGTGGATTGATTTCAGCTTTGCGCGCGTCGGCGGGCACATCGAGCCCGGCGCCGAACGACGGCGCCATCGGCGGCGTGTCGAGGTCGCGCCAATCGTCGATCGCCTGGGCCACCATCTGCGCCGTCGCCGCCGACAGCGTCCAGCCGAGATGACCGTGGCCCGTATTGTAGAACACGCCCGGAATCCGTCCGGCGCGAACCACCGGCATCATGTTCGGCATCATCGGGCGCAGGCCCGCCCATGGCACGACTTTCGACGTATCGATCTCCGGGAAATGATGCCGCACCCAGTCCACCAGCGGTTGAATGCGATCGGCGCGAATGTCGCGGTTGAAGCCGTTGAACTCGGCGGTGCCGGCGACGCGGAAGCGGTCGGCGCCGAGCCGGCTGGTGACGATCTTCGCAGCTTCATCGAGCAGGCTGACGGTTGGGGCCGCATTCCGGCTTTGCGGCGCATCGAGCTGCACCGTGATCGAATAGCCCTTCACCGGATAGACATTGACGCGGTCGTTGAGCAGGCTGGCGAAGTGGCGGCTCGCCACGCCGGCGCAAATCACGATCCCGTCCGCCTGTAGCTGCTGTCGCGTCGCGACCGCAGCATCATGTGAAGCAGCTTCGTTCCAGCCGATGCGGAAGCCGTCATCGCCGTGTGCGATCGTGTCGACGTCGGCTTCATGGACGAAGCTCGCGCCACGGCGGATGCAGGCGTCGGCAAGCCCACGCGTGAATTTGTGAATATCGCCGGTCGCGTCGGACGGCGTGAAGAAGCCGCCATAGCAGGTTGTCTGCAGCGCGGGTTCGATGACGCGGATCTCGTCCGGGGTCACCGGCCGGCGGTCGAGCCCGCCTTGCTGCAGCAGCGTGTTGACCTTGAGGCCGGCTTCGAAGCCGGCCCTGTCGTGATAGACGTGCAGGATGCCGCGGCGTTCGAGATCGAAGGCGATGTTTTCGCGCTCTGCGATCGAGAACAGATGCTTGCGCGCTTCGATGGCGAGCTTCGTGGTCTCGATGGTGTTGCCGCGATAGCGCGTGATGTGGCCTACGAACTCGCCGATCCAGGAATATTTGTGCCAGCTCGGCTTCGGGTTCATCAGCAGCGGCGCGTCGCTTCTCAACATCCAGCGCAGCCCCTTCAGAATGGTCGCGGCGCTGTTCCATACCTCGGCATTGCTGGCGGAGAGTTGTCCGCCATTGGCGAACGAGGTTTCCATCGCGGCGTAGCGATGCCTGTCAAGGACAGTCACCTTGTAGCCGCGTTCAAGCAGGGCATAGGCCGTCGTTACGCCGGTGATGCCGGCGCCGATAATCGCGATATGTGGCATGATGGTTGTCAGGCTCCCGTGGGTTAGAGTCGCCGAACCACCGGTCAAACCGGCATTCGGCGCCCCATCTGTCACGGTACCTGAGAGCTTGATCCGCATCGGGCCGGGGCCAGAAGCGAACTATCCCCTTCGGTGGACGTCATGGCCCTTGATGTGCGGCCATGTTCGTCTCTCTCCAGATCGTCCTGACGATACAGTCCTTTTGCCTGAGAGTTTCCGGGGCGGTTGCTCCGTCGGCGCCGAAGGCAACAACACGAACGTTGTCGCTTCGATCTCTCCCGCATCGTCGCGTTGGACGGCCGGACCGTAGGCGAAGCCTTAAAAATGGACAAGGCTAAATTTCGATCCGGCAGTGCCAACGTGTTGTGCAGTGCAAATCGATGTCAGTCCAGCGTCGCCAGCAGTGCCGCCATCAGGCGGCCGCGTTCGGCGAGGCTGTCGACCTCGATGTGCTCGTTGAGCGTATGTGCATCGGCGCCGCGAACGCCGAGGCCGTCGAGCGTGGGGATGCCCATCGCGCCGGTGAAGTTGCCGTCCGAGCCGCCGCCGGCGCTGCCGTGCGGCAGATCGAGACCCATCGCTGCAGCAAGGCCTTTTGCCTTTTCATAGAGCGCCATGGTGCCCGCATCGGGCTCCCACACCGGGCGGGTGACGCCGCGCGTCACCTTGAAGGTCACGTCGTTGGCGGTGCCCGACAGTGCCAGCATGCGCTCGACGCCACGGTCGAGATCGGCCTGGCGCTTGGCCATGCTGAGCGCTTCGCCGGTGCAGGTCGTTGCGACGCAATTGACCCACTGGCCGCCATGCACGATGCCGACCGAGAAGGTGCAGTCCTCGGTGGTCATGCCGTCGATGGCGATGATCTGCCGCGCCATCTCGCGGATCGCGGAGCGGCCGGAAGACAGCGTTGCGCCGGCATGGCTGGGCTTGCCGGTGGCTTCCAGGTTGAAGCGCGCGATCGCATAGCGGCCGGTGACGACGCCGTTGTTTGGACGGCCGGGCTCCGGCACCAGCACATATTTGTTGCGCGCGGCTTCCGCCTCGATGATGTCGCGCGTCGACGGCGTGCCGACCTCTTCGTCGGGGGTGAACAGCACGGTGATCGGCAGCGGAGTCGTGAAAGAGGCGCGCGCCAATTGCCTGATCGCCTCGATCGACAGGTAGTTGCCGCCCTTCATGTCGAAGATGCCCGGCCCGAAGCACTTGTTGCCTTCGCGCCGCCACTTCAGGTTCTCGATGGTGCCGACGGGGTGAACGGTGTCCAGATGGCCGGCGATCAGGATGCCGGGCTGGCCTTGTTTCGGATGGGGAAAACGGGCGCGGACGCAGCCCGCGAAGCCCTGGCGTCCGGCGATGCGCTCGATCGTCGCACCCATGATCGCCATCTCGCGGGCGGCGAGATCGAGCATGCGTTCGACCGCGGCGGCGTCCCAGGTCGGGCTTTCGCATTCCACCCAGCTGCGCAGGCCCTGCAGCATCGTTTCGGAATCAAAGGGGAGATTGGCGGGGTTCATCGTTGTTCTCTCTTGTTGTTCTGACGGCGCCGGCATCGCGCGCGCGTTACGAAAATCTCAGCCGACGATTTTGTAAAGCCAAAATCTGGCGCGCGGCCTCATTCGTTTGTGTACGTCCGATGCGACCTGAAACCGATTGACGCGCTTGGCGCTTGGTGCAAGTCTCGATTTCACAAGCCATACAGCATGTTAGTTCGCCTAAATAACGAACCACATGCATAACGAATAAGCCGGCTTTGACCAGTTACACGTCAGGAGAGATTGCATGTTCCCTATCTCGCGTTGGAAACACCGCACGCTAGCGGCCGCGTTGACGGCGCTCGCGCTGTCGTTCGCGCCGCAGGAATTGTCATTCGCGCCGCAGGCGATGGCCGCGGGCAAGACCATCACCGCGGTGATGCACTCGGATCTGCGCGTCATCGATCCGATCATGACCACGGCCTACATCACCCGCGATCATGGCTACATGATCTATGATACGCTGCTGGCGACGGATTCCAATTTCAAGATCCAGCCGCAGATGGCGGACTGGAAGGTTTCCGACGACAAGCTGACCTACACGTTCACGCTGCGCGACGGTCTGAAGTGGCACGACGGCGCGCCGGTCACCGCGGAAGACTGCGTCGCCTCGCTGCAGCGTTGGGGCAAGGTCGACGGCATGGGCCAGAAGCTGATGGACTTCGTCGCGAGCCTGGAGGCGACCGACGCCAAGACCATCACGCTGAAGCTGAAGGAACCCTACGGCCTCGTGCTGGAATCGATCGGCAAGCCGTCATCGCGCGTGCCGTTCATGATGCCGAAGCGTCTGGCCGAGACGCCGCCGGACAAGCCGATCCCGGAACAGATCGGCTCCGGACCGTTCAAATTCGTGCAGGCGGAATTCCAGCCGGGCGTGAAGGCGGTCTATGAGAAGAACAAGGACTACGTGCCGCGCAAGGAGCCGGCGAGCTGGACCGCGGGCGGCAAGGTCGTCAAGGTCGACCGCGTCGAGTGGGTCACGATGGCCGATGCGCAGACCGCGGTGAACGCGTTGCAATCCGGCGACATCGATTTCATGGAGAACCTTCCGTTCGACATGCTGCCGGTGCTCGAAGCCAATCCGGATCTCAAGATCGACGTCCTCAACAAGTTCGGCTTCCAGACCCTCGGACGCATGAACTTTCTCTATCCGCCGTTCGACAATCCGAAGGTGCGCCGGGCTGCGTTCCTGGCGATGAACCAGAAGGACGTGCTCGACGCGCTGGTCGGCAACGCCAAGTACCAGAGGGTCTGCGGCGCCTTCTTCGTCTGCGGCACGCCGCTCGAGACCGACGTCGGGGCCGAAACGCTGGTGAAGGGCAACGGCCTGGCGGAAGCCAAGAAGGCGCTTGCCGCATCCGGCTATGACGGCACCCCCGTGGTGATTATGGCGCCGGGCGACGTCACGACGCTGAAGGCGCAGCCGGTCGTGGCTGCGCAGCAGTTGCGCGAGGCCGGCTTCAAGGTCGACCTGCAGGCCACCGACTGGCAGACCGTGGTGACCCGCCGCGCCAGCCAGAAGCCGCCGAAGGAA
Source organism: Bradyrhizobium sp. USDA 3315 (assembly GCF_054056795.1). Lineage (NCBI taxonomy): Bacteria > Pseudomonadati > Pseudomonadota > Alphaproteobacteria > Hyphomicrobiales > Nitrobacteraceae > Bradyrhizobium > Bradyrhizobium sp. USDA 3315. The sequence continues at coordinate 5,948,126 of NZ_JBSRYP010000001.1, forward strand.
GGCGGCTGGAACATGTTCTTCACCAACTGGGTCGCGGCCGACGTCTCCGATCCGATCGTCAACGCGTCGATCACCGGTCGCGGCAAGAATGGCGGCTGGTTCGGCTGGGCCGAAGACCCGAAGATCGAGGAGCTGCGTGACAAGTTCGCGCGCGCCGGCTCGGCTGAGGAAAAGAAGAAGATCGCCGCGGAAATCCAGACCGAGGCCTACGATCAGGTGATCTACGTTCCGCTCGGCCAGTACACCATTCCGAGCGCATGGCGGAAGTCGCTGACCGGTGTGCTCGACGGCCCGGCAACGCCGATCTTCTGGAATATCGACAAGTCCGAGTAAGCTTGCGGCTTGACGCAAAACAAATGGCCGGGACTTGTCCCGGCCATTTTTCTTTTTCGCGCTGTCGCGTGTCAGGTGTGGCTGTCGCGGAGCTGCTCCAGTCCGTCGCTGAGCGGTGGTCCGCCTTGTGGTGCGTGCTGCGGCGGGGAGGGGCGCTCCTTGCGCTGATCGGGTTGGTCGGTTGCGCGCTGCGCGGATGGATCGTCGTTCGGCATCGTCATGCTCCAATTGCGGCATGACAACGAATACGCAGGGTGCGGGTTCCGAACCGGCGACCGCTAATCGCCGTGGTCTGGTCTCATGCTGCTCGGGCTCGACAAGCTCGTGAGCTGTGTCTGTCCGATGCCGGTTCCGCTCATCCAGACCACCGCTCCAGCGGCAAACGCGAGCAGTCCGTACACCATGATCGCGCCGCGGATCCATCGCCGGTAGATCGCGCGGTCGTCGGGCGCAGCGTCGCGGAAATTCTGGGCATCGAGCCCGTTGCTGCAATGAGCCGCATCGTCGCAGTGTTCGAGAGTAAAGGCACCATGATCGCGCGCCGTTTCGCTGGTAATCCGATTGCAGTTTGCAATCCGATTGCGCTTCGCAATCTCCATCGCCGATCTCCGACAAAAATTGATTTCGAAATGCAACAGCCGCGAAAATGCGCGGCCGGAATTTCCAATGCGGGCAAGACTACGACAGACAGCGACCGCGGCGTGTGAACTGCGCCACAGCCGGAAAACACGACGCTGGCCCGCTCGGGTGCGCGTGGCATGCGAAGGTTGGTGCGGGCGGTGGGACTCGAACCCACACGACGTTGCCATCGAGGGATTTTAAGTCCCTTGCGTCTACCAGTTCCGCCACGTCCGCGTTGCGCCAGGCGCGCCGATTTCTAGCGCGTTTGGGCGCCGAGTGGAATTGTCATTATCCGGTGCTAACAGGTGAGCTTTCAAAGGCTTAAGCGGCGGCCCGCAATTCCATTTGCCTCGGCGGCCGGGCATTGGGATAAGCAGCGCGCCGCCGCGATTGAGCCTCAATCCGGACACCGGTGGCTGCTTTAGGCAATCTCAACACTGTCCGGTTAAGAAAGCTGAATGTCCGTTCGTTTCCCACGCCGCCTGAAGCTGTCGCGCGCGGCGGCCGTCATCGCGCTGTTCGCCTCGGCCGCGGGCGTTTCCGGCTGCGCGCAGATCGGCGACACCGTGCCGTCGGCATTCGCCGATCCCGCCAAGTACGAGCTTTATGATTGCAAGCAGCTCGAGAACGAGCGCAGCAATCTCAAGACCCGCGCGGCGGATCAGGAAAAATTGATGGCCAAGGCGGAGACCGGCGTCGGCGGTACTGTCGTCTCCGAGATGGTCTATCGCAACGAGCTGATCTCGATCCACTCCCAGCAGAAGCTGGCGGATGAGGCCTGGCGCAAGGGCAAGTGCCATGAAAGCCCGCCGGACACGCCTGCGGCCGCTGCCCCCGCTACCCCCACGCCGGCGGCGAAGGGCCCGCGCGCGCCACGGGGCCTCGTCCACTAAGCCGGCGTTTCCAGACGGGTCGGTCGTGATTGGCCGAGCTCAGGCGCGCCAGTCGTAAATCCAGTCCTGCCGCGCCAGCATGCGCTCCGGACCGATGGCGCGGATCGCCAGATCGCGCGCGATCGCCGCGGGCCCACGCAAATGATAGATGCGGCCCTGCTGTCGCGCCAGGCGCTGCACTTTCAGCACGCGCCCGCGCCGCACCCGTGCGTAGCGCTTCAACGCGGCGGGAATGCCCGCGGTGTTTTCCCCGGTGCTGTCGCTCAAGGCCTTGGCGAGCACGGCCGCATCCTCGATCGCCATGCCGGCGCCTTGGGCGGCAAACGGCAGCATCGCATGCGCGGCATCGCCGAGCAGCGTCACCGCGCCTTCGCTCCAGCGGCCGATGTCGGGCAGGGTGAACAGCGCCCATTTGCGCCAGCCGTCGACCGCGCCGATCAGCATCCGCGCTGTAGTGGGCCAGCGCGCGGTGGCGAATGCAGCCTTGATCTCGTCGATGTCGCCGGGCTCGCTCCAGCCCGGCCGGTTCCAGGTGCCCGATACGATCGCGACCACGTTGATCTGGCGTCCGGCCGAGATGGGATAGGCGACGAGATGCGCGTCCGGTCCCATCCAGAGCTGCACGCGCGGTGCGGTGTATTCACGCGGCAGGGCGGTGGCGTCCAGCGTGCCGCGCCAGGCGATCAGGCCGGAGAATTGCGGCTGCACATCCGGAAACAAATGCCCGCGCACCGACGACCAGATGCCGTCGGCGCCGATCAGCGCGACGGCCAATTCCTCCTGCCGTGAATTGCCGCGGCGTTGGACGACGGTGAGGCCTCGCGCATGCTTGGTCACATCCTCGAACTGGCAGCCGAGCCGCAGATCGATATCGGGATGGTCGCTCGCGGCGGCCTGCAGCGCGGCCTGCAAGTCGGCGCGGTGGATTACCCAATAGGGTGCGCCGGCGCGGAACTCGGCGGCCTGGCCAAGCGGCATCCGTGCGATCTCGCCACCGGCCCGCGCGCTCAGGATGTTGACGGATTCAGGCGTGACCGCGCGCCGCGCAAGCGGTTCCTTGAGCCCGAGCTCGACCAGGATGCGGCTGGCATTGGGAGAGAGCTGGATGCCGGCGCCGGCTTCCTCGAGCCGTTCGGCCTTCTCCAGCACGACGACGCGAAAGCCCTGTGCCGCCAGTGTCAGCGACGCCGTCAGTCCTCCGATCCCGGCGCCTGCAACGATGACGGTTCGCGTCAGCGCCACGGAGCGGTCAGGCGACCTTGTCTTTCAGCACGCATTCCGGCGGCCGCGCTTCGCCGGCCGCGAGGTCGGATGCGAAGCGATAAAGCGTCGAGCAGTACGGGCAGATAATCTCGTTGTCATTGCCGAGGTCGAGGAACACGTGCGGATGGTCGAACGGCGGGTTGGCGCCGACGCACATGAACTCCTGCGATCCGATTTCGATCACCGAGACACCGGCATCGTTATGGAAGTGCGGGACGACGTGGTCGGACATATTCTCACCTTGATGGCAACGATGGGCAGACGCAATCAACAGCATGCGGCATCGCGAAATGCCGCGCACCATACTGGCGGGAACAGTTGATTCCTAGAGCCCCGATGGCTCATTTGCTCATGCAAATTCGACACAATCTTGTCGTCCCAGAGAAGCCCTCCTTTGGTCGGAGCCGTTGTGTCGCAAAAACGGCACACTATCTCCAAGGCGAATAAAACTAGAGGTTTTATCGGGATGAATCGGGTGCGCGTCAGCTTGGCGGTGGTCGGCGTGGCAGCAAGTGCTGCCGTGGGCGCGGCTATTTGGCCGCACGCCCGTGACGCCGGCACCGTGCTGGCGGCGCGGGACGATCCCGCTGCGCTCGCCGACATCAGGCTCAATTCCGTGCTGCGCAACAACCCGGCGTTGATCTCGGACAATATCGAGGCGGCGCTGGCCTCCGGCGATGCCGACCTTGCGGCCAGCTTTGTCGAACTCGCCGGCGAGAAGAACATCGCGCTCAGTGATGACCTCACCAAGCGCGTCGATGACGCGCGCGCCGAGCAATCATCCAGCATGCATTTCGCCAAGGGCTTCGCCACGGGCTTGGTGACCGGCAATGCCGACGATGTCGCAAGCCTGTCCGGCACGGTCGCCGGCGACCTGTTCGTATTCGGCGATGTCAGGGATGTCGTGCGCGAGGGCAAGCACCTCGTGATGGGCGAGGACACCGACCAGCTGGTGCTCGGCCTCGCGGCCGCCGGGCTCGCGGTGACCGCGGCCACCTATGTGTCGGTCGGCGGCGCCGGGCCGCTGCGCGCCGGGCTGACGCTGGTCAAGGATACGCGCAAGGCCGGACGGCTGAGCGAGGGGATGATCGAATGGGCCGGACGCTCGACCCGCGAGGTCGTCAATCAGCCGGCGCTGCGCGAGGCGGTCGTATCCGGCTCGGTGCTGCGGCCGATGGAAACCGCAACCGCGATCCGCGCGGCCTTCCGCGCCGAGAAGGCCGGCGCGCTGGTGCGCGTCGCCAAGGACGTCGGGCGCATCGGCGAGGCGGCCGGGGTTCGCGCTGCGCGGGATACGCTGAAGGTCGCCGAGAATCCGAGGGAGATCGCGCGGGCGGCGCGGATCGCCGAGGTCAAGGGCGGCCAGACCCGCGCGATCCTGAAGCTGCTCGGCCGCGGCGCGCTGCTGCTGGCGGCCGGCGCATTCAATCTCACCATGTGGCTGTTCGGCGCGCTGCTGGCGCTGTTCGGCTTCCTGTCGTCGATCAAGGCCACCACCGAACGGGCCACCGCCTGGTGGCTCAGACGAAGCAAGGTGCTGCGCCTGAAGCGGCAGATGGCCGCTCAGGCTACCTTGGCGAGTATGCCCGCCCAGGGTTAGGCTTGCGGTCGCCTGTCGATCGCCAATCGCAAATCCCAAGAACAAACGGAATGGATGATGCCGAGTTTCCATCACGGCGATGTTGAAATTGCCTTTATCGACGAAGGCGCGGGCGAACCGATCGTGCTGGTGCACGGCTTTGCCTCGAGCAAGAACGTCAACTGGATCTACCCGACCTGGGTGTCCGATCTCGTCAAGGCCGGCCGTCGGGTGATCGCGCTCGACAATCGCGGCCACGGCGAATCCGCCAAGCTCTACGATGCCGCGCAGTACGAGATCGCGACCATGGCCGGCGACGTGATCGCGCTGATGGACCATCTCGGAACCGCGCGCGCCGACATCATGGGCTATTCGCTGGGCTCGCGGATGACCGCGATCCTGGCGCGAGAGAATCCCGATCGGGTGCGCTCGGCGATCCTTGGCGGGATCGGCATCGGACTGATCGAGGGCGGCGGCCCCGGCGAGGCGGTCGCGCTGGCGCTGGAGGCGCCGTCGCTCGACGATGTCACCGACCCGGTCGGCCGTACCTTCCGCGCCTTTGCCGATCAGACCCGCTCCGACCGCCGCGCGCTCGCCGCCTGCCTGCGCGGCTCGCGCCGCCTGATGACGCGCGAGGAGGCGGCCGGCATCCGCGTGCCGGTTTTGATCGCGGTCGGCAGCAAGGACGAGATAGCGGGCTCGGCGTCAGCGCTCGGCCGGATCATTCCGGGTTCGGAGGTGCTCGACATTCCGAACCGCGATCACATGCGGGCGGTCGGCGACAAGGTCTACAAGACCGGGGTCACCGACTTCCTGTCGCGGCGAAAATAGATCGTCGGCTTCATCCCTGGCGAAGGCGCGCGCGGCCGCGATCAGCACCACGAAGGTCGCGACCCACACCATGCGCGCGCCGTAGCGGTCGTGCGGTCCCGAGATCACGCCGCAGACAAAGGCATTGCCGAGCAAGGCGAGCGTGACCGTGCCCGCCAGCAACGTCAGATCGTCGAGCCGCCGCTGCCACAGTCCGCGGCCGAACAGGATGACGACCAGGAGCATCGAGCCCAGCGCGACCGGCACGTGGATGCGGTTGATCGCGGTGAAGTCGAGATGCCAGCGTTGCTGCCGCGCCGCGCGCATCGGCCGGACCTGTTTGGGAATGTAGCGCTCGATGATGCCGTAGGTATGCGGGATCCAGCCATTGGTGCCTTCACCGGTCGCGACGTGCATGAGCTGGTCGGCGGTTGCCGTCAGCGCCGCCTTTGCCTGCCATTCCGGATATTCGGCCAGCGAGCGCAGCACGATGGTGCCCATCTCGTCATTCAGTCCCTTGAAGCGGCCGAGCGTGTTGAACATGCTGTGGCCCCACAGGAAGTCGTCCGCGGTCGGCGGCAACTCGTTGCGATAGGGGCAGAGCTTCAGCTTCTCCGTCGCGCAATGATCGTGCAGGTATTGCGCGACGATGCCATCCTGCAGCATGCGGCCGAAGGCGACGCCATAGCCGCCGGGCGTCCAGGCCAGCTGTCCGGACAGCGCAAAGTTCGCCGCCAGCAGCATCGCCGCGCCGGCGACGGTGGTCAGGCTGCCTTGTACCAGGCCCGCGACCGGAATGCGGCGGCCGAGCCACGGACGCAGCATCCAGCCGACGCAGCACAGGCCGAGCAGCACCGCCAGCGTCGCGCTGTGCGTGGCGGCCGAGAACGCGATGAACCCGAACAGCACCGCCTTCTCCAGCGTCGAGATCCGTTCGCCGTGCAGGACGAGGATGAAGAGCGCGAGCACCGAAAGGCCGGCGAAGATGTCGGTCAGCAGCATGCTGGCCAGCCAGGGCAAAGCGGTGGTTGCGATCAGCGCGAGGCTGATCGCGATCAGCCGGACCGGCCGGGCGAGGCCGAGCACGCGCAGCGTCAGCTGCAGGATCCACAGCGTCGCCAGGGTCTGGATGCCGAGGTTGAGCCAGAAATCCGATGTCTCGCCGACATGGAGGTAGATGCCGAATACCGTGGACCGGCTCGGCACCAGGTAGCCCTCATACCAGCGCGCCAGATAGCCGCCGGTATCCCATTGGAGCAGCGGATAGCCGTTCCAGAAGGCAGGGGCGAGCAGCAGGAGGGGGATGGCAATGGTCGCGATCCAGACCGACCGTGCATCGGTCAGGCGGGCACCTAAACTCCGGGTATTGATGATGTTTCCCCCTTTTATTGGGGCCGACCATGCCCAAAACCACACGGGGGACGAAATCCGCCAATAGTTGCAGAAGCACGGCTTGATTTCGGCAAAATCCCGACCAATTCCCCTAGACGCCGGCCCGGGGGTGTTCGGCTGGGGTTTACCGTACTGAGCCATCCCGGGACGCGCTGGGTCCATCGTGCTATAACGCACATCAGAACAACCGAATTGCGAGAGCAGCTATGGCAGTTCATCAGGTCAATCCGCAGGGAGGCAAGCTTGCGGCGCTCGATCCGATCTGGGATCGAATCCGCGGGGAGGCGGAGGACATCCTGCGGCGGGAGCCGGAACTCGCATCCTTCATCTATGCGACCGTGCTGCATCATGAGCGGCTGGAAGATTCGGTGGTCCATCGCATTGCCGAGCGGCTCGATCACGCCGCGCTGTCGGGCGACTTGATCCGCCAGACCTATGGCGAGGCACTGCGCGATGAGCCCGATATCGGCAACGCGTTCCGCGCCGATCTCGTCGCCGTCTATGACCGCGATCCGGCGACCTCGCGCTTCATCGATCCCTTGCTCTACTTCAAGGGCTTTCACGCGCTGCAGACCCACCGTCTCGCGCACTGGCTCTATCAGAAGGGCCGCAAGGATTTTGCCTTCTACCTGCAGAGCCGCTCCTCGGCCGTGTTCCAGACCGACATCAACCCGGCCGCCAGGATCGGCCGCGGCATCTTCCTCGATCATGCCACCGGTTTCGTCTGCGGCGAGACGGCGGTCATCGAGGACGATGTCTCGATCCTGCATGGCGTCACGCTCGGCGGCACCGGCAAGGAGAACGAGGATCGCCATCCGAAGATCCGCCACGGCGTGCTGATCGGCGCCGGCGCCAAGATCCTCGGCAATATCGAGATCGGTCATTGCGCGCGCATCGCGGCCGGCTCGGTCGTGGTCAAGCCGGTGCCGCACAACGTCACGGTCGCGGGCGTGCCGGCGAAAATCGTCGGCGAGGCCGGCTGTGCCGAGCCGTCGCGTACCATGGACCAGATGCTCAGCGCGATCGGGCTTTGATTTCACTCGCTTTCTGATCGCGGCGAAAAAGCGCCCAAGCAAGAGTCGTGTGCGCAACATCACGTCGCCAAAGCCTGAAAAGGCTCTGGCGATCTTTGCCGTCTCGTCCTAAAACTCCCCCGAAAATCATCGACCCGATTGGAGACGGCCGTGGACGTTCAGGAAGTCAGGAAGCTCGACGCGTATCTCAAACGCGTGTTCAGCAATCCCAAGATCCGCGTGGTGCCGCGGCCCAAGAAGGACGACTCGGCCGAGGTCTATATCGGCGAGGAGTTCATCGGCGTGTTGTTCGTCGACGACGAGGACGATGATCGCTCGTTCCAGTTCCAGATGGCGATCCTGGAAGAGGATCTGGCCGAGTAAGGCGGAACAGCCTCGCCTTCACACGTCGTTACGACGAACTCGCGACAAAATTGCAGAGCGATTTTGCGCTGGAGCGACCGTCCTTCGCGGACACGTCGCTCCGCTTGCAATGACTGTGTCATCCCTTCGCGCTGTGCATCTGCGCGGAGAGACGGTTCATCGCGGTGGCGATGTCGCGCCACTGCGCGAGCCAGCTGCGCGGAAAGCGAAAGATCAGGTCGGCGCCGTCGATGCGCCGCTCACTCAGGCACATGCCGGGCGTCGAGGTGTCGCGCGTGCAGCGCGCGGTCAGCTGCGGCTCGCTCGCGGTGAACAGGTCCTCGCCGCCATAGGGCGTGCCGTCGCGGAACGCGCGCGCCGTCAGGCCGTCATCAATGTTTGCGCGCTCGTCGAGATAGCGCGGATAGATCGTGCGCAGGCGCATGTCCGGCGCGAGTGAATCGTGGTGCGCCGCGATCGATACGAAGATCCTGTCGATCGGCTGCACCTTGTCATCGACCGTATCGGCGCTGTAGTGCTTCGGAGCGGCGGGCGCGTCCAGCGACGGATAGAGGAAGCTCAAATCGACGCGCTCCTGCGGCCCGGAGTGGCGCTGGATCTTCATGCGCACCGCCATCGTCGGCACGTTGAACAGCGTGCCGCCGACGCTCACCGGCAGCCGCGACGGATCGCTCGGCGGGATGGTCGTGTAGGTCGGCCACAGCAGATAGGCGACAAGCGCGACCGCGCCCGCCGCGATCACCGCCGAGGCGATGATCGGAACGAGATGCGCGCGCGGGTTGCGGCGGGTGTCGCGGGCGAGATGTTGGGCGGTCGAGAGAAGCGTCATGAGCGAGGCTGAGATCAGGTCGGGAGTGGCCGAATCATCTGCCGAATATGCCACGTAGCGGGGAATTTCCGTACGATTCCAATGGAATCCGGGACCGAATGGCCATGCGCAAACGCCGCGCCTAATGTGTCCGGTTAACCTTTCCTTAAGGATGATGTGGCGGCAGGCTGCCAATTCTGCGAAGCAGGGCGGGTGGCCTGTTGCGTAGCGGAAGTTCCGATGTCGCCCGATACCTTGAATTCCCTGTTCTCGCTCTTGATCGGTTTCGCGCTCGCGGGCGCGCTGGCCAACGGTTACCAGGCGATGGCGGAGCGCCCGGCCGGTTTCGGTCTGCTGCAGGAGGGCGCGGCGCCGAAGACCTTCGCCGCGGTCCCGTTCCTCGTCTTCGCCGCACCGTTCATCATCATGCGCAACACGCTGCGCGGGGCGCGCATCGAGCGCCGCCGCTTCGAATTCGTGATGATGGCAACCGTCATCTCCGGCTTCTGGAGCCTGATGTCGGGCACCTTCTTCGTGATGACGCTGCGCGCTGCGGGCGTGCTGGCCTGATCCGATCATGATCCGCGGCCGATCACGGTCGCGCTTGCTTGAAACCATGTCGGCCGTCGTGCCAAGGTCTCCTGCGATCAGGGCTTCGGTTCTGATTGAATCAGAAACCGAAGCTCTGGATTTTCGTTTCGACGCGTTTCCTTCACGCGAACCGGTGTCCACTTCGCTCGAAAACGCTCCAGGGAGACCTCAATGGCGATCTACGAACTCGACGGGCAGGCGCCCGATCTTCCCGCCGACGGCAGCTACTTCATCGCCGACAATGCCGTTGTAATCGGCAAGGTCCGCCTCAAGTCCGCCGCGAGCGTCTGGTTCGGCGCCGTGCTGCGCGGCGACAATGAGTGGATCGAGATCGGCGAGGGCTCCAACGTCCAGGACAATTCCACCCTGCACGTCGATCCCGGTTTTCCCCTCAGCATCGGCAACAACGTCACCATCGGGCACAATGCGATCGTGCACGGCTGCACGCTGGAAGACGGCGTGCTGATCGGGATGGGATCGATCGTGATGAACGGCGCGCGGATCCGGCGCGGCAGCGTGGTCGGTGCCGGCTCCGTCATCACCGAGGGCAAGGAGTTTCCGGAAAATTCCCTGATCATCGGTGCGCCCGCGCGTGTGGTGCGTACGCTTGACGCTGCGCAGGCCGAGGCGTTGTCGCGGCCGGCGAAGTCCTACGCGATCAGGGGTCCGCAATACAAAGCGGGACTGAAGAAGATCGGCTGAGGCCTCAGCGCTTGCGGCCGCGCTTGCGCGCGGCGTTCGCTGCCGTGGTGCGAGGCTTCGCTGCGTCTTGCGGTCTCGTTGCCTCCTGAACTCTTGCGCTCTTGCGCAGTGCATCCTTCAGGTCAATCGGAATGCCGTGCTTCTTGAGCAGGTCGGCGAAAGCTTCGTCGGCGAGCTCCTGCCAGGTCGCCATCCGGTCGCGCCCCAGCTGTTTCAGCTTGTCGAAAGTGTCGTCGTCAAACTCGATCAGCTTGCGCAAATTGCATTGCTCCCAAACTGTATTGCTCCAACGCCTGCGGGAACCGGCCTTTTGCGGACTCGTTGACGTCCGCAAGGGAGAATTGCCATGCGCAAATTATCTGTCACCACCGCGCTCGCGACAATCGCGATTGTGCTGACGCCCGCGGTTACCGTCGCCCAAGGTACCGGGAGCGGCGCCGGGACCGGCAGCCCTTCGTCAGCCAGCCCGACATCGCCGCAAGCCACGTCGCCGCCGGCCGGGACCAACAGCGCCGGGACCGCGCAATCCTCCGGCGGCCCCAATACCGGCAGAGGCGTTACCACCGGATCGGCAACGACGACCGAGAGCGTCGACAAGGCCATCGCCGACAAGAACGAAAAAGTCGAGCGCCGTACGAAAGGCATCTGCCGCGGCTGTTAACTTCTGACGGCCGTGCTTTGATGAACGCGGGTCGCGCAGATGTGAGCGCGACATAGGCGCGCGGTAGAAGCCGCGGTCCTAGATTGAGCTAGCATACGCAGGACGCGGCGGAGGAGGCTTGAAAACAAAGCCTTTGAAAAGAGGAGTAACGGGTAATGTTGCGTAAAACGATGATTGCCTTGCTGGCGACGGCCTCGGTCGGTCTGTTCACCGTCGATGCTGCGTCGGCACGCGGTGGCTTCGGTGGCGGCGGCTTTCATGGTGGTGGCGGCTTCCGCGGCGGCGGATTTGGCGGCTTCCACGGCGGCGGCGCTGCATTCCGGGCGATGGGCGGAGGCGGTGGCTTCCGGTCGGCTGCGATCGGCGGCGGCGGTTGGGCCGGCCGCGGCTGGCACGGTGGAGGCTGGCGTGGTGGCGGCTGGAACGGTGGCTACTATCGGCGCGGCTGGGGCGGCGGCTGGGGCTATCCGCTCGCGGCGGCAGCGGTCGGCTTCGGGCTGGGCTATGGCGCCTACGATTACTATGACGGCTACTATGGCAATCCATACTACGCGGGCTACGGCTATGACGACGGCTACGGCTACGGTTACGGCGGTTGTTACGTCGTGCGCCGCGGCGTGATGACACCGTATGGCTGGCGCGTTCGGCCGGTGCAGGTTTGCAATTGAGCCATTCGCTCATGCATGGCCGGTCCATTCGCTCGCCATGCTGATGGTCTTGCAATGATCGGCGCGGCCGGCGTTTCGATGCCCGGCCGCCGCGTTCTCTGTCGCGCACTAGTGTGCTGAATGCGAAGTTCGTGCGATTTCGCGGCAACCACTTTCACGAACTTCGCATTCATAAAGCACACTAGAATCATAAGTTTGCTAGTGTCCTTATCGAATCCGAAGTTCGCTCCGAAGGTGCGGCAAATGATGCGAACTTCGGATTCGGGACACTGGTATGCAGCTTGCACCGCCTTGCAGAAGTCCGTGCGTGAGCGCGCCGCGAAAACAGATGGCCCGGCCGCGATTGAAGCCGGGCCCAGAGGACATCAAAGATGCTGACCATTCCGGACCTGACATTGCTGCTCATGGTGGTTGTTGCGAGCCTTGCCGTTGCGCTGATCTACATGCTGCGCGAGCTCGAGCCGAAGCTTGCGCGGCTGCGACTGCGAGGTGGTCGCGTCTCGCGCGATCGCACCGAATAGGGCGGCAATTCCGTTCGCCGCGGCTTTGGCCGCGGTGACGCTGCGCATCCAGAGTTGTCAGCCGAGCACGCCGTATTTCTTCAGGCGGTCTGCATCTTTCGCGCGGCGAGGGCCGCCTTCGGGATCTCGAGCCGGAGCTTTCCTGCCGGGCGGTCGCGAGCGGGATTCAAGGACCCCAAAAAACAAGGCCGTCGACGTAGTATACCGTCAACGACCTTGCCAGCCCCGGATATTGAAATCGGCTCACGCCATCCGGTCATTCGAAGATGACTCGGATTCGAAGGCCGATATGTGAACCAGTTTACAAAGTCAGGATTAATTCACGGTAACGGGCACTCATGATCGGCCGCCGCCGGCAGCCCTCGAGCGCGAAAGTTCCCGTTAGATGATGATCTTGCTCGGGATTTGGCGCATTTTTATGGCTGGTCACCTGGGTGGGCGGGGTCTGCGGGGGCGTCAACCGCGCGACCTGTGGCGCTTCCGGTTGGCGCTACGGGTGGCCTTCGAGCGCTTGCGGGGCGCGGGCTCGGCGGCCGGCTCGTTGGCCTGCGCACTCGCCAGCGACTGGCGCAAACCCTCGACCTGTTCGGTCAGCGCGGCGACCTGGTCGGAGAGCCTCTTGGCATCGGCCGCCTGCAAGGCGAGCTGCTTGCGCATGGTCTGCAGCTGGTCCTGCACCTCCTGCAGCTGGTCGATGGATTCCTGCTGGGTCGCCTCCATGCCCTTGGTCTTTTCCACCAGGGCCTCGGAGACCTGCGCGGTCCGCGCCTGCAACTGCCGCGCGGCGACCATGCGGTCGGTCTCCGGCACGTTGCCGGTGTAGGCGCGCCACAGCGCGATCGAGCCGATCCCGAACAGCACGAGCACCAGCGCCACGGCGCCGATCGCAATCGGCTGCACGCCAATCAGGCTGCTGGCTTGTGAATTCCGGGGGGCAAGTTCGACCATGCGACCAACAACCGGACATCAATTGAAAGGTTCGAAATAGCACAAACCCCGGCGCGGGCAAAACCGGGGGGGTGTGTAGACCACTGCGGCAGCAGCGAAATTTGTATCATATGTTAGTTTTCGGCCGTGCTGCCCGGCCTGCTCGAGGCACGATCGGCCTCTGGCCGACCCGAACTCAACCTCCCCGAATTCAGCCTCTGGGCGCGATCAGGCCGACCCGCATGTCCTTTGCCAGATAGACGCAAGCGCCGTCTGCGAGCACCCGGCCGTCGGCGATGCCCAGCACCAGCCGGCCGCGCCTGGCCTGGCGTATGTCGACCTCATAGCGCACCAGCCTGACATCCGGCGTGATGTGCCCCCTGAACTTGACCTCGCCGACCCCGAGCGCGCGGCCCTTGCCGGGCGAGCCCGACCAGCCGAGCCAGAAACCGATGATCTGCCACATGGCGTCGAGGCCGAGGCATCCGGGCATCACGGGGTCGGCGGCAAAGTGACAGGCGAAGAACCAGTGGTCCGGCGCAATCTCGAGTTCGCCGGCGACGTGGCCCTTGCCGAACGCGCCGCCGTCCAGGCTGATCTCGGTAATGTGGTCCATCATCAGCATCGGCGGTGCCGGCAGCTGCGCATTGCCCGGGCCGAAATAGCCGCCTTCGCTCGAGCGCAGCAGATCGTGCTTGCTGTAGGACGATTGCGGTGCGTGAAAATCGTGCGGATTGAACAAGATGGCCATCGATGTTTGGGTTCTGGGTGAAGCTTAGCTGCGGCTGCGCCGCGTGGCTCCTGGCCGCGCGGACAGGGGTTTGGCAGGCAAGCGCAGCGCGGCGGCCATGAAGGCCCAGATGTCGCCGGTCAGCCTTGCCGGATCAGGCCGTCTTTCGCTCATGAGCGCGCCGATCAGCGCCTGGCGGATGCCGCCGATCATCAGCGCAATGGTGAGGTGAGGGTCGATGCCGCCGGGCACGATCCCGTCGCGCTGGGCCGCCTCGAGCATGCGGGCGCCGGCTGCAAGCTGCCGGCCGGTGAAGGCGGTCTCGACATCGAGCACCTCGGGCGCGGGGCTGAGCGGTCCGATCACGAGGGGCGCAAACGGGTGGTCATAGTGAAAGGCGACATAGGCGCCGATCCGCTCCTTCTCCCGGTCCGCCCAGTCCGTGGCGGACAGCTTGGCACCGCCGAACGCCGCTGCATCAAGTTGTTCATAGAAGCCTTCGACCACGGCGGCGATCAGGCCCGCCTTCGATCCGAAGTGGTGGTAGGCGAGCCCGACCGAGACCTGCGCCCGCCTTGCGACGGCCTGCATCTCGAGGTGCCCATGGCCCTCGATGAGCTCGGCCTGCGCTGCCGAGAGCAATCGTTCCCGTGTCCCGAGGCTCGCCGCGTCCATCGTGGGCCCTTCGCTGAATTGAATTCAATTCAATCGCTCCGATGCTAGGATGTCAAGCCGCCGACGCGGATGACAAAGCGAGCCGGTGAAAGGATGCGATGGCGTTTGCGATCAAGACCGAGATCCGAAATGCGCGGGCGAAGGTGTTCACCTTCACCGCGCAGAAGACCATGTATGGCGGCAAGCACATCGCGGCCGATGACATCGTGTTCGTGTTCGCGAGCGAGAACGAGGGCGGCAACGGCCTGATCGCCCGCGCGATCGTCGCGTCGGCCGACGCGACACCGCGCAAGGTCGGCATCATCAGGCAGACGCCGCGCGTCAGCATCACGGTCAGACGCACCGCATCCGCGGCGCGGCTGCTCGGGCGCGACCAACTCAGGCGCTTCAAGGATTGGGGCGACGGCCGGCCCGAGACCGAACTGAATTTCAAATTCTATCGCCAGGCCACCAACAAGATCGTCGGCATCTCAGACGAGACCGCGGCGTTTCTCGAGCGGTTCTTCTAGTGTCCCGAATCCGAAGTTCGCATCATTTGCCGCACCTTCGGAGCGAACTTCGGATTCGATAAGGACACTAGCAAACTTATGATTCTAGTGTGCTTTATGAATGCGAAGTTCGTGAAAGTGGCTGCCGCGAAATCGCACGAACTTCGCATTCAGCACACTAGGCGTCGGTCGACGCCGCTCAAAAAAGGTGCGGCCACCCTTTGGGGGAAGGGTGGCCGCGCGCGAACCGGTCTGGGACGGGGAGGGGTGGGGATGTGACCGGGTCGCGAACTCGAAATTTCCTGTTCTGCTCAGCGCGAGCTTGCCGTTGCAACTGCCGGGCGGTTGTCACCGAGCGAGACCCACACATTGGGATCGCCCTGCGACTGCCGCTTGACGAAGCGGTAGCCAGTGTCGGTCCAGGCGACGATGCTCTCGTTCTGGTTATCGAGCACGAACTCGCCCTTGTCGGTCTTCACCGTCAGCACCGCGTGGCCTTCGCCCTTCTTGTCGCGGACCACCGTGATCAACAGCGCCTCGCGGGGCCAGCCGGCGTCCATCAGCATCTTGCGCTTCAGGAGCACGTAGTCCTCGCAGTCGCCGTAACCGTCGGATGGCAACGACCATTTCTCGATCACGCCCCAATGATCCATGTCGGTCATCGGCTTGATGGATTCGTTGACCCACTTGTTGACCCGTACGAGGTCCCGCCAAGCGGTCTGCGACAACACGATGTCGCGTGGTTGCGTCGCGCCGCCGCGGCATTCGCCCGGATTGTCGGCACAGAATTCGACCCAGCCGATCGGCGAACGCGCAACGTCACCCAGGCTGGCGTAGACCACGTCGCCGGCCTTGGCCGACACGCACGTCGCAAACAGAATGGCGGCAACCGCCAAACCTTTCCCCTGTCCCCTGAACCCAAACATCGTGGCCCCCGTTCTTCTTGTTGGGACCACGTTTCGCACAAAGCTTTTGCGCCGCCGCTAAGTACGCAAAGTAGATTTGACGCGAATACTGGTAAAACCTGCGGCGAATTCGAACTGTACTTGAATCGAATTCGCGTAAAATTTGAAACAACTGCAATTGATTCAAATTTTATGCATTAACGCCGCGCGCGCTGCGCCAGCGCGGTTTGTTGCGCCAAACGCTGCGGCCGTTAACCGCCGATTTTCACCGGGCCAAACGCGCCGACGGCGGCCACCGGTGCACCGGTGGCCGCCTTCGCGGGCAAAAAAAGCGGTTTTGAGCGGTTTTTCGCTTTACCTCGCGGTAACGCTCTCTTCGAGCGTTTCCGCCGATTGCTCGTGGACGAACTCGAGCGCGAAGCCTTCCTCGAGATTTCGCACCACGCGGGACTGTACCCGCCCGAGCATCACGAGCGATTTCAGCGGCGGGCGGTTCTCGGCAGCAATCGCAGCACCGGACAAGGAAAGGTCGATGATGCGGCAGGTCATCCGCGTGCCGTCTTCCTGGGTCAGCAGGGCGATCGGGTTGCGCGGCACGATACGGTCGTGGCGGCGATCCTCGGGCAGATTGAGGATGTCGCGGTTGGCGAGCCAGGTCAGCTGCGCGGCGAGCTTGTCGCGCTTGCGCGCGGTGGCGCCGATCGTCATCGCAAAGCCGTTGTCGATGATGCGGGTGATGCGTCCCTCGACCCGGCCGATATGGTCGAGATAGGCGATCACACGGTCGCCGACATTGCCGATGCCCGGCGCCAGCAAAGCGAGGCCGCCCGGCGACATGTTGATAATCTGGCAGGGAAACTCGCGCCGGTCGGGCAGCATGTAGCGGCCGAGCAGGTGCACCTTGACGCGCTGGAAGCGCCGCCGCTCCTCGGCTACGGGGACGACGGTAGTTTTCTTCTGTGCAAACGACATCACGACAAACCCGGCCACCGTCCATTCGGAGCCCCGACGACCCTAAGGCTGATAGGGTTAACGGGGCGTTACGGTTGAGGCAGGGAACTCGCACACGGTGCAAGAGAAGTGTGAGTGGAAGGGGCAGGGCCGCACATCAGGTTCGCCGAACCACCGCGACATGACCTGAGCGGCTTCATCGATGTGGGGGGCGGTGTCGGCGGCCCATGCGACGAAGCCGTCGGGGCGTACGAGCACGGCATTAAGGCCCAGCCGATCCCGCGCGTCGCTTGCGACATAGCCGATCCGCCCATGCCAGCGATCGGCAAGCGTTTGCAGGGGCGCGCGCCGATCAAAGTCCAGCAGCAGGCCGCGACCATCTCTGAGCAGCTCGCCGAGCTTAGCCCCGCAAACGAACTCGAAGTCGGGGGCGCTGCGGCCCGCCAGCGGATGGTTGCTGCCAAGATCGTAGCGCAGCGTAACGCCCCACACGCGCTCGGCAAAGTAGGTCGCGCCGTCTGATGTCGCGATCAGGTCGCGGATGATGGCTTCGAGCGCGCGCGAACTTCGGCTTGGCCGCATCAGCGCGACCTGGGCGCGCGACCAGTCCAGCACCTGCGCGCCCAGCGGATGCCGCTCACGCGAGTAGCTGTCGAGCAGGTCCACCGGTGTGTCGCCGCGGATCGTGGCCGCGAGCTTCCAGCCGAGGTTCATCGCATCGCCAAGCCCGAGATTGAGCCCCTGGCCGCCGAGCGGAGAATGAATGTGCGCGGCATCGCCCGCGAGCAGCACGCGCCCCTTGCGGTAATCCGTCGCCTGGCAGGCGCGATCGGTCCAGGTGGTGGCAAGCCGGAGCGCCGTCAACGTGACGTCTGTGCCGGAGACGCGGCGCAGCACCGCCTGCACGTGCTCGCGCGTGATCGGCCGGGTTCGGTGGAAGGCGCCGCCGTCGAACTCCACCATCGCGATCGTGCCGGGCCGTGCGTAGGTATACATGCCCGTCGGCGTGTAGTGACGGCCGGTGCGGAGCTTGTCCGGATCTGATATATCGACCTCGACCGAATAGCCGGTGAACTCGGGATCGGTGCCGACGAATTCAAAGCCGCCGGCCTTGCGCACCATGCTGCGGCCGCCGTCACAGCCGACCAGCCAGCGTCCGTGGAACGTCTCGGCACCGTCGCGAACGATCACGCCATCATCCGATTGTTCGAACGCCTCGACGCCTGTGCCGCGCCTGATCTCAACCCCCATCGCGGTTGCGCGCGCGGCGAGGGCGGATTCGAGCGCCTCCATCTCGACCGCCATGCTGGTGCCTGCCGGGCTCGGCAGACGAAACAGCCACTTCGACGTGTCGAGATCATCGTGAAAGAACTGGATGCCGGCAAAATGGCCGGCCGGGCGGCGCGGCTGTTGCATCCAATGCGCGCCATTCGATGCGCTGCTGCCCGAGCCATCCTTTGCGTGCTGTCGTGCCGCGATGTCATCCAGCATCCCGCGACGATAGAACGCCTCGATGCTGGGCGCCGAAAGGCCGCGCATCCCGAAGGGGAGCCGTTTCAGCGGCGAATGCGGGTCGGCGGCCTGCTCCAGCACCAGCACCGAGCACCCTGCGAGCCGCAGCTCGCAGGCAAGCAGCAGGCCGACCGGGCCGGCACCGGCAATCACGACATCATGGGGAAGGGGGCGGCTGGCGTGCATGAACTGCTCCTTTGTCGGTGTTCGACCGGAGCGGTTCGTCGGGTTGAGAACCACACGGACGAACATTGGGCGCCTGGATGGCGTCCGGTGTTCGTCGTGGGGATCTCATGCATGAGGCAGAAGACCAGAGCTTTCGTTCTCGAAAGGACTTCGATCCGAAAGGACTTGGGCTTACCAAACCAAGTCTGCCTTTTCCGACGCGGCGTATATAGCTGCGTGGCGTTCGATCCGCAACGGAAGATGCGCGGCTGCGGATTACTGGAACAATGCGCGGCCGCGATGTCGCGGCGCGACTGCATCGGCGTTGCCTGGTTCGTCGACGCGGCGCGCGCCCGGGCGGGGCGCAAGATTGTCCGGCGTCTTGATGTTGCTCGCGAGTCCTGCGGCTTCGAATGCCTTGATCAACCACCAGCCGAGGTCGATCTGACCCGGCAGCAGCCCGAGCTTCGCGGAGCCGGGATAGGCGTGGTGATTGTTGTGCCAGCTTTCGCCCATGCTGATCAGGCCCGCGATGCCGACATTGTAGCCCTGGGCCGCGACGCCTTCGATGATCCAGGTCTGTCCGCCCTTGCGATGCGAGTAATGACCGATCAGCCAGTGACCGGTGACGCAGACGGCGACGCGGACGCAGATGCCCCAGACCAGCCAGCTCCACGAGCCGATCGCGAGGAACAGGATCGCCCAGGGCAATTGCTGCCACATCCAGGTTCGCTCGACGAAGGCGTAGAAGGGGTCATCGGCGAGCCGCCGTTCGAGCCGGAATTCGGGCGGGTGTTTCAGCACCAGCGTGCAGTGCAGTTGCCACCACGCGTCGCGCCAGAAACCGGCGCGGTGGCAGGAGTAGTCGTGGCACGCCGTCTGGCGCTGCGCCCAGTCGCGGAAATCGTGCAGCCGCACCATGCCGTAGGGGCCGGCCATCCCGACCAGCGTGCCGAGATAGACGCAGAGCCGCTCCAGCCACAGCGGACAGTCGAAGCTCGCATGGATCAGGCGGCGGTGCATGCCGACCGAATGCCCGAAGCACAGCGTGATCGCGCTGGTGACGATGAATAATGCGAACGCGCTCCACGTGAACAGCAGCGGCCCGAGGATGATCGCGACCGCGGTCATGCTGCCAAGCCACAGCGATTTCGCCGGCGCCCATCGCACGCGCCCGTCCAGTGGATCGGTGCTGGCGTCCACGAAGATTCGCTCCGAGCCGGGTTGCGGCTTCATTCCGTCACCTGAGGTTGCATCGCAGGTTGCGGTGAAGCGATCGTCGCTGTCAATCGGCCGCGCACGTCCGTCATGTCGCAGCCCGTATTGGCGTCTGCGGCGGCTTCAGCCGGGTGGCGGCACCCGGCGGATCCGGGGTGTGCGGAAGCGGCGCGGTGAGGTTATTTGGCCTCGGCGTCCATTTCCGGTTCGACACCCGTTTCCGGTTCGACTGCCGCCGCTGGTGGTTCAACAGCCACGGCTTTCAGCACCTTTCGCTTCGCCGCGCGGACCTCAATCTGCAGCGGCGGCTGATAGGATCCGCTTGGCGGCACGAAGACGAAGGCATGGTGTCCATCGCCCTTGTTGAGCTTGAGAAGATCGTTGCGGAACTGATCGGCGACGACCTCGCCAACGAGGTTGCCGTTGAAGTAGATATCGATCGCGACCCTCTTGTCGGGGTGTTGGTTGTACAGCGCCCAGCCGGAAATCCTTTTTTCGTTGATGACGTCGACATGGCCGATGATCTCGCCATACAGGCTCTCGATGCCCGCCTCGATCACCTCGAGGTCGCTCCTGTAGATCGATCTCGTCACATCGAAGCTGAAATTCGCCGTATCGACGCATTGGTCGAGCAAGCCCTGTCGATGCTCCTTCATCCGTTGCAGCGTGTCCAGTTCGCCCAACTTGACGTACATGCCGACGATGCCTTCGATACCAGGATTCATGGTGTCGTTCCCCGCAATGCTACCAGCCAATTCGCCCTCGGCTGCTTTCACAATCGATGCCTCCTTGCGGAAATTACTCCGCCAGGACTAGAAGCGCCTCGTTCCGCCAAGGTCTGTCATGAAGACCTTCATGACAGGCCTTCATGACATCCCAATCGTCCTGACCTAAAGTCGGCTCGGCCGAACCCGGCCCAACGACAAGGACAGGGAGAGCGAACCGATGGAGCAGATCCGCGTCTGCACGCATGATGGACCTGGAGCCAAGCCGGTAATACGGACAGTGCCATGGCCGGAAATCGGCAAAAAGGCGGCCTTGATCAAGGTGGGCGCCTGTGGCGTTTGCGGAACCGATCTGCACATCCTGAAGGGACATTGGCCGAAGCCGTTGCCGTGGCCGTTCACGCTCGGCCACGAGCTCGGCGGCGTGATCGTGGAATGCGGCGCGGAGTTCACCGAGGATTTCATGAGCAAGCCGCTGCAGGTGGGATCGAAGGTGATGATCCCGCCCTTGATGCCGTGCGGCCGCTGCTACTACTGCATCCATTATCCCCAGAGCGCCAACAAGTGCCTGACGCCGGTCTATTACGGCCGCTATCTTGGCTTCGACAAGGCGCCGCACATGTGGGGCGGCTGGGCTGAATATGTCTATGTCGATCTCGACATGCTGCCCGGCACCAAGATCTACAAATTGCCTGACGACATGTCGCTGCGGCTCGGTGCGCTTTCCGAGCCTCTGACCTCTTGCATCCGCGCCTTCAACCGCGCCACCCGCGCCGGCGGTTTCAGCTGGGGCGACACGGTGGTGATCCAGGGCTCGGGGCCGATCGGTATCCTCGCGGTCGCCGCCGCGCAGGAAATGGGCGCGGGGCGCGTGATCTGCGTCGGCGCGCCGGAGGCGCCGCGCCTTGCGCTGGCGCGCAAGTTCGGCGCCGAGGCGACTGTCGATATCGAGCAGCTCAAGACGCCGGAGCAGCGCATCAAGGCGGTGCGTGACATCGTCGGCGGTTTCGGCGCCGACCTCGTCATGGACTGCTCGGGCCATCCGACCGCCGGCCCCGAGGGCATCGAGATGCTGCGCGACGGCGGCACCTATGTCGAGATGGGGCAGTTCACCGATGCCGGCTCGATCAACACCTCGTGGCACCGCATCTGCACCAAGGATCTCAACGTGCTCGGCTCCTGGGGCTTTACCGGCAACGACCTGCCGCTCGGCGTCGACATGCTCTACCGCACGCGCAACAAATATCCCTGGCTCGACATGCAGACGATCTATCCGTTCACCGAGGATGGCGTCGCCCGCGCGGTTGCCGACGCAATGGCGATGAAGACGGTGAAGTCGACCATCGTGCCGTGGCCGGAACTGGTCGGGTGAATCAGATGGCGGATGTTGCAAATCCTGCTGCAGTGCTCCCAAGGATTTGTGTCCATGGTGCGGCCGATTGGGCCCTGATATCGCTCGCCGGGACGACGGCCCGGCGCTAACATCGGATCATGCATTCGAACCGTGTGCCGCCGAGCGCGACGTTTGCGTGGGGAAACGTGTCCGAGGACTTCGCGCTGTTCAGAACCCTCAGCGCGGAGCAGCGGCTGATCGCCTTTGGCGCAATGACCCGGCGCGACCTCGTGCGCGGCGAGCTGCTGGTCGAGCAGGGCGGCGCCTCCGACGCGCTGTTCCTGGTGCTTCATGGCGCGCTCGCGGTGTACCGAACCAGTCATCCCGAACCGATCGCGGAACTTCGCGCCGGCGAACTGGTCGGCGAGATCGGCTTCTTTGCCAACATCCCGCGCACCGCCAATGTGATTGCGATCCGCGACACCAGCGTGCTGGTGTTGACGCGCGCCGCCTATACGACGCTGGCGCGGGAAACGCCCGAGATCGTCGAGGCGCTGCTGGCTGCGCTCGCGCGGCGGTTTGCCACCGAGACTGCGCGCCTGTTGCCGCTCCGGGCGTCGCCGAAGGCGCGCACCGTCGCGCTGATCCCGGGCGGACGGGAACCGGTGCCTGCCGCCTTTGAGCACAGGTTACGCGAAGGCCTTGCCGCTGCCGGTGCCGAGATCGTCGACCTCGCGCGGGTTCAGGCGATGTTTCCCGGCCGCGCGCTCGACGCATCCGAGGTCGCCGACTGGCTCAACAGGATCGAGTACGACGCGCCGCTGGTGGCTTATTTCGGTGGTCCCGACGCATCGGAGTGGGCGCGCAAAACCATCCGCCAGGCCGATCTTGTCGTGTTCGCCTGCCGTGGCCATGCGCCGACGCCCGATCTGACGGAGATCGAACGCTTCGCCTGCGCCGTGCATCCGGCGTCGACGCGGCGCCTCGTCCGGGTTCATGACGTCAGGCGCCACGAAGTCAGCGGCACCGCGGCGTGGCTGGCGCGGCTGCCCTGCTTCATGCATCATCATGTCGCGCTCGAGGACCAGCTCGACATCGACAGCCTGGTTCGCTTCCTGTGCGGTCGCGCCGTCGGATTTGTCGCCGGCGGCGGCGGCAGCCTCGGCACCGCGCATGTCGGCGTCTACAAGGCGTTTCGTGAGCGCGGCGCGATGTTCGACATCTTTGTCGGCACCAGCGTCGGCTCGGCGATGGCGGCGGGCTTTGCCAAGAACTACGACGCCGAGCATCTCGAGCGCGGCACACATGAGATCTTCGTCTCCAGTCGCAGCTTCCGCCGCCCGACCTGGCCGCGCTACGCCTTGCTGGACCACAAGGCGTTCGATGCCGCGCTCGCCGATCAGTACGGCCACAATTGCCGGATCGAGGACTGCTGGCGGCCGTTCGCGGCGGTCGCGACCAATCTGTCGACGCACAGTCTCGAATTGATCCGCACCGGTCTGCTGTGGCACGCGGTGCGGGCGTCGAGCGCCATCCCCGGTCTGCTGCCGCCGTTCTATACAAGGGACGGCTCGATGCTGGTCGACGGATGCCTCGTCGACAACGTTCCGCTGGCGCAGATGCACCAGATGAAGAGCGGACCGAATCTGGTGGTCCATTTCGGAGACCCGGCAACCGAGATGTTCGACGTCGACTATGCCGCGCTGCCGGGGCGGCTTGAGCTGCTTGCATCGCTGCTGACGCCGTTCCGCAAGAAATTGCTTCCGGCCGCGCCGAGCGCCGTCAACGTGCTGTGGCGAAGCCTCGTTGCGCATCAGCGCTATGATACGCTGCCGACCACGCCGCTCGACATGGTGATGCGTCCGCCGACGCCCGACGGCATCGACGTCACCGATTTCGACCGTCATCAGGAAATCTTCGAATCCTCGTACCGCTGGGCCCGCGAGACCATTGCTGCCTCGGAGGCGGTGCATAATCCCGCCATTGCGGCCATCGTCGCGTCGGCCAACGGAGCGGACAAGGGATCGGACATGGTCGCCGACGAGGGCGCGGATCGCGCGACAGCGACCGCGCCGGTTTCTGAGCAGGCCCGCGTCGGTTGAGCGGCTTGCAGGCGCCGGCGAAGTCGACCATCGTGCCGGACCGAATCCGGAGAACACGATGCCTTTCGATTTGATCCTGCGCGGCGGACGGGTGATCGACCCGTCGCAGAAACTCGACGCCGTGACCGATATCGGCTTTGCCGCGGGCAAGGTCGCTGCGCTCGGCCGCGAATTGCAAGCCGATCCCGCCACCGAGGTCCGCGACGTCTCGGGGCTGATCGTCTCACCGGGCATCATCGACCTGCACACCCATGTCTATTGGGGCGGCACCTCGCTCGGCATCGACGCGGAGGAGTTTTGCCGCAACTCCGGCGTCACCACGTCGGTCGACACCGGCAGCGCCGGCCCGGGCAACTTTGCCGGCTTCCGCAAGCATGTGATCGAGCCGAGCCAGGTCCGCATCCTCGCCTATCTGCACGTCTCGCACGCCGGCATCTTCGGCTTCTCGGATCGCGTGATGGTCGGCGAGAGCGAGGAGCTGCGGCTGATGAATCCGATCGACGCGGCGCGCGTCGCCGACGAGAACCGCGACCTGATCGTCGGCATCAAGGTGCGGGTCGGCCTGTTCGCCTCGGGCACCTCGGGGCTGGTGCCGCTCGAGATCGCGCTCGAGGTTGCCGAGCAGGTCGGCATGCCCCTGATGGCGCATATCGACCATCCGCCGCCGAGCTATGAGGAGGTGCTCGCGCGCCTGCGTCCGGGCGACGTGCTGACCCATGCGTTCCGTCCGTTCCCCAACACGCCCGCGACCGCGCAGGGCACGGTGAAGCAGGTCGTGCTGGAGGCGCGCGAGCGCGGCGTGCTGTTCGACATCGGCCATGGCAAGGGCTCGTTCGCCTTCAGGACGGCGCGCGCGATGCTCGCCAACGGCTTCTATCCCGACACCATCTCCTCCGACATCCATCAGCTCTGCATCGACGGCCCGGCATTCGACCAGGTGACGATGATGTCGAAATTCCTCTGCATGGGGATGCCGCTGCCGGACGTGATCGCGGCGTCCACCGTCAATGCCGCGATGGCGTTGCGGCGGCCGGAGCTCGGCAGCCTCAAGCCGGGCAGCGTCGGCGACGCCACGCTGCTCTCGGTCCGGCAGGGGACGTTCGACTATGTCGATGTGGTCGGCGAGCATTTAACGGGCGATCGCAAGATCGCATCCGAAGGCGTCGTGATCGGCGGACGCTGGTGGCATCCGCGTCAGGATTGATGGACGCGCCGCTGAGGGCGTCGAGGTGACTGACATGGTCTTCTGGATCGCGGGTGTGGCTGGACTGGCGATCGCCTATCTGCTCGGTTCGACGCCGTCGGGGTATCTGGCGGGGAAGCTGCTGAGGGGCATCGATATCCGCCAGCAGGGCTCCAAATCCACCGGGGCAACGAACGTATTGCGAACCCTGGGGAAGTGGCCCGCATTGGCGGTGCTCCTTGTCGACGTGCTGAAAGGCGTGGCGGCAATCCTGTTCGCCCGCTGGTTTTATCCCTGGCTGTACACCTTGCCGTCCGTCACGCCGCCGGCAGCGCTTGATCCGCAAACGTGCGTGTCCTGGGCTGTCTGCCTGGCCGGGCTTGCCGTGTTGCTGGGGCACGGCCGTTCGATCTGGCTGAATTTCACCGGCGGCAAATCCGCTGCGACCGGGCTCGGCGTGTTGCTGGCGATGTCCTGGCCGGTCGGCCTCGGCGCTGCGGCGGCCTTTGGCGCTGTGGTGGCTGTCTTTCGGATTGTCTCCCTCGGCTCGATGCTGGCGGCATTGACGGCGATCGTCCTCGTCTGCGGCCTGGAGCAACCGTTGCCCTATCGCTTGCTGGTGATCGCAGGCGGCATCTACGTGATCGTGCGCCATCGTGCCAACATTCAGCGGCTGCTGGCCGGCACGGAGGCGCGGCTCGGGCATTGATAAGTGGTTCGGATTTCCTCAGGGAAGGCCGGTCGATCAATCCGATGATCCGGCCTTGAGCGCTCCTGAGCGAAGTCGGTACCGCTGTGCGTGAAGAAAACGCGTTTGAACCATGGATATGGAATCCCGTTCCGATTCAATCGGAACGGGGAAGGCTCTAGTCGGCGACGACCGGCCCGAAGGGCTGCCATCGCTCACCGGTGAAGCGCATCATCCGGAACTCCTTCACCACGCGATAGTCGGCGCGGCTGGTATTGATGGCGAGGCCGGGCAACAGCAGATCGAGTCTGACATCCTTCAGGCTCGCGGCCTGGCGCACGATGTTGTCGCGCGAGAGATCGTCGCCGCATTGGTGCAGCACGCGCACCAGCAGCTCGGCGGCGCTGTAGCCGTAGGTCGTGAAGAGGCTGTTCCGGTCGCCTTCCGGGTAGTAGGAGGCCATGAAGGCGCTCCATCGTTTCATGCCGGCATCGTCGGCCCAGGTCGGGTCGGTGGCTTCCTTGAACGAGCTCGCCGAAATCAGCCCGCGAGCGTGCTCGATCCCCGCCGGCACAAGCACCGCGTCGATCGAGGACGAGCCGACACCCAGCAAATGCAGCGGCTTCCAACCGAGCTCGGCGGTCTTGCGGATGGCCTGCGCGGCGAATTTCGGCGCGGCCATGTCGATCAGCACGTCGACCGCCGCAGCCTTGAGCCGGACCACCTGCGAGTCGATGGTCGGGTCCGTCATGTCATAGGGGGCTTCGGACGCCAGCATGGCCGGCGCCCGCGCGCCGAGCGCGTCCTTCAGCCCCGCGAGATATTCCTTTCCGCTCTCGTCATTCTGGTAGAGCAGGCCGATCCTGGCGTTCGGGTAATTGTCGAGAATGAAACGCGCATAGACGCGGATCTCGGTCCGCAGGTTCGGCGCGAATCCCATGGTCCAGGGAAAGTTGACGGGATCCTCGAACCGCATCGACCGCCCGCCCGCGAAGAGCTGGGGAACGTGGCGGTCGTTGAGATATTTCTGGATCGCGATGTTGGGGGCGTTGCCCACCGACTGGAACATGAACAGGACTTCGTCACTTTCGACGAGCTTGCGGACCTGCTCGACCGTCTTCGCCGGCGTCGCGGCATCGTCGTAGGAGATCAGGTTGATCCGGCGGCCGTTGATGCCGCCCCGCTCGTTGATCATCCGGAAGTAGGCGGCCTGCACCTTGCCGATGACGGAGAATACCGACACCGGGCCGCTATAGGGCATCGTCTGTCCTATCCTGATCTCGGTATCGCTGGCACCGGGATCGTATTTGCGGCCTTCGGCAAACAGATCGGCCGCAGCAAGCAGACCGAGGCTGATGATCGCAACTCCGATTGTCGGCCTGAACCAGCCCTTGCGCATCGCGCGGCTCCACGGTCGGCAGTCATGATGGCGAGTCATCCGCGCACCGGGTTGTGGCAGGCGTGGTACGACCGTCGAGGAGGCGCCGGCGCTTGGCTGCCTGCTGCCGCGCAAGCATTCCCTCGTAACAGACTCCTAGCATTCGCGCGTGCAGGCGGTCTCGCAATGTCATCGGGCGTTTTGCCCGAAGCGGCGTGGAAATACTCCCGACCCTTGCCAAATTTCAACTAGATCAGCGAATGCAAGGCCATGACCGCGGCCTCACGGCTCTCCACCGGAACAAAGAAGCTTACCGAATGCGATGACAAAACATACTTGTCGGCGATGATTCCGTGGCGTTGCAGAATCTGAACCGCCTTGTACGGCAGGTCCGAGGAAATGCCGCCGAAGCAAGTGAGGCTCACCGAACTCAGCGTCTCGCGCTGTTTGCGCAGGTCTTTGCTCCGATCCAGTGTGCGCAGCAACGCGTCGAGTGTTTCCGAATCGCAAGTCATCATGATGCGGGTTTTTTCGGCGGTGAAAGCCGAGGCGAGGAGTTGCGGCCAAGGCAAGCCATTTTGCTGGAGATGCTGCGCGAACTTCTCAAAGCCTTGATTGAGGTCCGCCGAATCGATCTCCACATGCTCGATGCGAGCCATCGAGTTGACGGCCAGGACTTTTCCGTTCTCCATGTCTGCGACCTCCTTCATCACTTGCGTGCTGTGTCGCGCGCCGCCCCACTTTCTCAGGACCAAAGGCACGTTTTGGCTGTGGGCCAGCTCCACGCTGCGAAAGTGCAGGACCTTGGCGCCCCAGAAGCACATTTCGGATAGGGATGCGAAATCCAGCTGACGCAAGGGTTTTGCGTCCGCGACGATGCGCGGGTCAGCCGAGCAAACTCCGTCGACCTCCTTGATGATCTCGCAGCACTCCGCCTTGAGCGCCGCAGCCATGGCGACCGCGGTGGTATCGCTGCCACCTCGGCCAAGCGTCGTGATTTCCTTGGTCAGCGGGTTCACGCCCTGAAAGCCCGCCAAAACCACGATGCGTCCACGATCGAGTTCTTCGCGCACGCGAATGGGCCGCACGTCCAGAATGCGTGCGGAGGAATGGGACCCGTCGGTCATGACACCGGCCTGACTGCCGGTAAAGCTGATCGCCGGCACGCCGAGATCAGACAGCGCCATGCTCATCAAGGACATGCTGATGCGCTCGCCGGTGGTCAACAGCATATCGAGTTCGCGGCGATTGGGATACGGGCTGACCTGATAGGCCATCCTGACGAGTTCATCGGTGGTCTTGCCCATCGCGGAAACGATCGCCACGACACGATGACCACGGCCATGCAAATCGGCGACACTGCTCGCGGCCGCGCGGATTCTTGCCGGTGTTTCGAGACAGACGCCGCCGTATTTTTGCACGATGATGGAATTGCTAGGCATTGTTGCCCGCGTCGTGTTGGAAGGCGCAGCTGAACCCGATCAGATCGTTCTCCCCTTCGACGCCTTTGCGGTCTTTGATCGTTTCGCCATGACCCGCACAGCGCCCCGGTCGCGCTTCTTGCGATCCGCTTCCGCGTGCTGAGCTTTCGTCCCGCCGCGGTGAGCGGCGTATTCCTTGCCGTCGATCGGCGCGACATGCGGTGGATCTCGATCGAGATACGGTCGCCCGATTCCAAAATCCGGTCCACGCGCATCGATCCATTTCCAAAGGGCCTCGGTGGAGACCCAACGCTCCGCCCGCGTCGCGCCTTTGACGCTCACGACATCGACGGCAAGCCCGTGGCCATAGCCGCCGCGGAAGCTCCCTCCATGGTATGACTTGTCGGACGCCGCCTTCAGGCCGCTCGCGATCGATTGACGGTAGTCATCGCGGAACGCGCTGGTGATGCCGGGCGCCAACCCGGCCTGCTCCGCCGCGTAAAGTGCGTGAAACAGCTTGAGTTTGAAGTTTCGATCCACCCCTCCAATCACGTAGTCGATCATCGGCATGCCCACTCGTTCCGCCGCCTTCGGATCTTTCCACGTGAAATCGTTATCGACGCGCCTGGTGAACGTCCTGGTGACAGTCACCGTCTTGCGCTTCTTCTTGACGGTCACTTTCCGCTGCTCTTGTACGCTGATGGTGTCTTGCTTCGGCGTCCGCTGGTAGAGCGCCCACAGGTACCGGTCGATGCAGACATCGACGACGAGGCACTCCTCGAAAATATCGAGGGGTCTCGCGGCCTCCTCGGTGTCACCAGACACTGGAGGCGGGCTCGCCGTCGCCGCCTGCACCGGCGATGTTTCGACCGGCAGCGTCTGCGACGAATCCGGCAAGGCAGCCACGACGATTGACTTCGGCTCGCTCGAGGTTGCTGTCGCATCAGGGGGCGTCGCCGGCACCGATTCAACCGCCATCGCCGCATCGGCGTTGGCGACAGCATTACCCATGACGCCTGCCTGCGGCGGGGCGATCGTGTCGGACGCCGGCCCCGTTAGGGGTTCTGCAGCCATCGCTGCTTCAGCATTTACTTTGGTGACGTTGTCGACTGCCGTGGCCTGTCGCGTATCGGCCAGTTCGGCGTTGGCGGCGAGAGATGGTGCGAGGTCCCCGATGGACACTGCGCCGCTGTTCCCGATGCCGGCAGAGCCGGCAAGCCAGGCAAGGAGCCACCCTGCGAGAACGACCGTCCCGCACAACTCCGGAGTCGCAATTCGCCGCGGGTTCATCACCCCGTAGCCTCCAAGGGCTCGATCCGAGCCCTGTTGCACCGCCCAGCACGCGACGGCATCGATCATTCGGATCAAAATGGAATTGCGCAATGGGCGGAAGCCGTTGGCGCTACGCTTTTCCAGAAAGTGTTGCCCGACCGCAACGCGCGGCCGCGAGCAACCCGGCACGGTGCGTGCTGCTGCGTTCGGTGATTTTCGCAGCGATCGAGCTCTGATTTCCGCTCTGGGTCTTGGTCGTGTAAAAACGCCAGTCCCGAGGCAGTCGGGACTGGATTGGTGTCATGCCGCGATCGCAGCCATCAGCGGCTTGATCCCGACGATGTTCATGACCCGTGTCAGATTGTAGGCCAGGACGGAGAGCGCCATTTCGGCCGCCACTTTCGGAAGCGTTTTGGTGAGGAAGTGTGTCGCTCCCATGCGGGCCTTCATGGTGCCGAACGGATGCTCGACAGTTTCGCGGCGCTGACGCATGGCGTGCGGGCTTGCATCAAGGCGCTGCTGCACAGCCTCGAGCAGATGCTCATGCTCCCATCGCGTAATCCGCCGTTCTGACCCAGGCGTGCATTGGGTCTTGAGCGAACAGCTTTGACAGGCCGTGGTCCAGTAGCGCCGCAGCACCTTGCTGTCTTCTTCATTCGTATAGCGATATGATAGCCGCTCCCCGGCCGGGCAGCGATAGACGTCCTCCTCTGGCAAATAGGCAAAGTCCTGTTTACCGAAGCGTCCGTCTGCCTTAGCGCCGGACGTTAGCGGTTTGGGCAGAGTTACCGTGATGCCCGCTTCGTGGCACGCAAGGATCTCTGGGCTGTTGAAGTAGCCGCGATCGGCTACAGCTTCGAGCGTCTCAGTCTTCAGAACAGCCTTCGCCCGCTTGGCCATATTGGCAAGTTGTGCCCGATCCGAGCCGCTGTTCGTCACCTCGTGCGTCACAATCAGATGGTGTTCGGTGTCTACGGCGACCTGTACGTTGTAGCCGACAACACCAGAGCCGCGCCCGCTCGTCGCCATCGAGCGGCTGTCGGGGTCGGTCAGGGAGATTTGCTGGTCGGGTGACGCAAGCATCTGCTTCTCGTAGACGGCAAGCTTGCCCATTTCCTCCTTCAGTTTCGTCAGCTTCTCGGTAAGCCTCGTCACCTTCGTGGCCAGGGCCTCGGTCGGCTCCTGGCGGTCGGCCGTGTCAAGTTGGCTCAGATAGCGCGCGACGCTCTCCTCCAACTGAGCACGCCGTCGCTCCATCTTCGCGCGCGTGAAGTTCCTGTCCCGGTTGTTCACGGCCTTGAACTTGCTGCCATCGATGGCGACGCTCGCCGTCGCCAGCAGACCCATCTCTCGGCAGAGTTCGACGAAGCGCGCACATACCCTGCGCAGCGCCAGGCCGTTGTCCTTGCGGAAGTCCGCAATCGTCTTGTGATCGGGAGCGAGCCGACCCAGCAGCCACATCACCTCGACGTTGCGCCCGGCCTCTCGTTCCAGCCGCCGGCTCGACTGTACCCGGTTCAGATAACCGTAAATGTAAAGCTTCAGGAGCACCGAGGGATGGTACGACGGCCGACCGGTGGCCGCCGGCTCCACACCCTCAAAGCCCATCTCAGCCAAACCGAGCGCATCGACAAATACGTCGATCACGCGAACAGGGTTGCTCTCGTCAATGAAGTCATCGAGGCATTCGGGCAACAGCGACCGCTGTCCACGATCCGCCTCTTCAACGAAGCGCCTCATCGATTCCCCCAAAGAATCACAGGAGAATCATAACAGCAGCCCAGCGTTTTCACACAGCCAGGGTCAAAGGCGTCGTTTTAGCAATCAGTCGGGTACTTCCGGTCTACCCCAATGAACGGACATCTTCAGAGCCGGTCGCCATATCTCAAAGGTGCTACTTCCAGGATTCGCAGCACGCCTCAGAAGTAGACGTTCGCGTTACGCGGACCGGCCGCGACACCACCTGTTATCAGGCCCTGCCGCAGGACATCGCCGCTGGTGGCAGATATGCGCCACTCACGATGAACATGCTGCCGCTCGGCGCCCGCGCTTGAACTCCTAAGCCGTCCCTGCCGGCCAGGCTGGAGACCCAGCTTGCGTACTTTCAAGATTCCGCTCTACACTCTTGGAGTGTATCGACACGCTAAAGTATTCACAAGTTGTGTCTCGCAATTAACGGGACATTAACCTGCGGGTCAAGCGCGTACCGTGGCCTTGTCGGACAGGAGTGGACCAGCCCCATGTGGAAAGACCCCATCAAGAGCACGCCTTCGATCATCCAGACCGATTTCGGGCCCTTCGGGCAGAGCCTGCCGGGGGACGGTGAAGCCTATTGCGGCCCGACGTCGATGGTCATGGGCCTTTACTGGCTGTCGGCAAACGGCTTCACGCAGGTTGCTCCTGTGGTCTACGACGGCGAGGACGACCCCGTGGCGATCAACCTTGAAAGGGTGGTCGCGGGCTTGGTGCGGACGTCGAGCGAGAGCGGCAGCTTCGTGGACGGCATGACGAGCGGGATGGCCGACTATCTGTCGGCCTGCGGAATCGGGCCTGATCTCTATAATTTGACGAGCACTTCTAATCCGGACCTCGCGTGGCTTGCCGATCAGTTGGCCACGAACGTGTCCGAGAGTCCGCAGACGATCGTCTTGGCCAATTTCGCGGTTGGCTGGTATTCCGTTTCCCAGACGACGAAGGGATACATGGAAAATAACGGCGGCCACGTCCTCGCGCCGCTCACGGTGAACCTGACGGGCGGCACGATCACCATCAACAACGCTTTCCCCGCCTCGTTCGAGAACGTACCCAACCTCCCGTCTAGCAATCCGCAGACCGTCCAGATCGCGCAAATGCCCAGCGGATGGACGCTGGAAAATCTGCCGCTACCCTCCGAAGACTACAGCCAGGTCGTCACCGACGCGCTCACCGGGTGGGGCGTCTACGCCGTGCTCTGGCAGGGGCAAGCTTGGGCGATCTCGCCGTCGGCGCTGCCCTCGACATCCGGATATGAACCCAGCACTTGGACGATCAACCAGCCTAAGGTCATCAATACGAACGGCGGCACGCTGACCGTCGTCGCGCCGATCTCCGGGCTGGGCGGCCTCCACAAATACGGCGAAGGCACGCTCCTGCTCACCAACACGAACCAGCTGATAGGACACAACACCGTAGGCGCTGGGACGCTGGCAAGTACCCGGACATCCGGCACACCATTTGGCAGCTTCAGGGTGACGGTGACGAACGGCGGAATACTCGAGCTTCGTTCGGACGGCGCGACGGTCGATGTGCAGATCGCCTCGGGATCTCTGGCGACGTTCGTCATCGGCTCTACGGGAGGCGCCTTGCAGCTTTCCGGAAGCGGCAACTATCGCGTCGTAATCGGGGGCAATGACGACGGTACCCTGACGAACATTGTCCGCAACTCCGGCGGAACTCTTGTTATCGTGCCGGGCGGCGGCATGGCCCAGCTTGGGCTGACGCAACAGGTGTTCGTGGCAGGAACGGGAGCAAACCTGCCCATCGTCATGAACGGGATCGTCGCTCCCTACATTCTCGGAGAGGACGACGACGCGGCCAGCTCGGGCAAGTTCCTGACCTATTCGCCCTCCGAGGGCTTCGCGAGCGCGGCGACCGTGTCGTCGACCAATGTCAGCATCAACGATGTTCCGGCCGATGCCGTCTACGAGGTCGTCGACAGCCAGGCGGTCGAGAGCGGCGGTGTGCCGCAGGTGGCGGCGCTCGAAGTGAACGGCGGGGCGATTACGGGCGGCGATGCGAGCATTCTGGTCGGAAGCCAGGCGAGCGGCGACGCCGCGGGCCTCATCATGAACGGCGGCAGCATCGCTACTGCGAGCCTTTCGTTCGGCGCGGCAGAAGGCCTGATCTACACCAATGCTACCGGCGGTAGTTCGCAGATCGCAGCCGCCATCGAGGGATCGGCGGGCCTGACGATGTTCGGTCCCGGCACGCTGACCCTGAGTGCAGACAGCAGCGGCATGCTTTCCGGTCTGATCAGGGTCAATGGGGGTACGCTGATTGCCGGCGGTACCGGTGGATCAGCAACGGGTGCCGGCGAGGTGCTGGTATCCTACGCGGCGACGCTGGAGGTCGCCGGCACGGTGACCGGCGCGGTTGTTGTCGGCGAGTCGGGCACACTGTTCATGAACGGTGGGACGGTCTCGGGCCCGGTCACCATTGCAGCGACCGGCACCGATTCGCCTGCTCCCGGCGGCACACTACAAGGGAGCGGAACAATCAGCGGGACCACCTCAATCAGCGGCATCATCCAGGCAGGCCCGCAGGCTGGCCTAATCACGTTCACCGGCGAGACCACTATGACCGGCGACGCGAGCTTCTATTGGCGGCTGCAGAAGCTCGTGGACGATGCTGATCCCGGAGCCGGACCTGGGATCTACTGGAACGCGCTGCAGTTCAACTCGCCGGATACGAACCTCGGCACCAAGAATGCACCTCTCTGGCTCTTCCTCGATTTCAGCGCTCTCGACGGGGACCCGGACGGCGGCAACGCGTTCTGGAAGAAGCCCCATACCTGGACGCTCTTTACCTACGCAGCCGAGGCCGGCTACTTTTGGCCGGCGGGCGAGAACTTCTCGTACCAGTCCGGGAGCTTCAACACGGTCTTCGACAACTGGGTCGTGTCCCTGCAGTGGAAACCGGCCGCCTCGCCGCAGAGCCTCCCGGAGCGATGGCGCGCGAACGCTCGTGCGAGAAGCCGGTAACCGACCCGCGGCAACTGGATAGCCGTGCCAGTCTGTGCCCAAAATTGCGCGCGCCGGGGGACTTCCGCTTTCCCCCGATAGCGGCCACAGAGCGGATATCGCTGGATGTCTCGAACGGGCCGATTCCGTTGAAAAAGACGGCTGTTGCGACGCAGTGATATCAGTGATTCAGTCTGTCTAGTTGGCAGGACTGAAGATCATGATGGGGCATCGACAAGTAGACCAGGCTGCTTTGTTCTATGAGTTCTCGCTCGAAAGACATATCCTCGCCGACCACTTGCTCCGGTCGATCGACAGGTTTGTCAACCTTGAACGGGTCAGGCAGGAGCTGGCGCCTTTCTACAGCAGCATCGGCCGACCTTCGATCGATCCCGAGCTGATGATCCGGATGCTCCTGATCGGTTACTGCTTCGGCATCCGATCGGAGCGGCGGCTGTGCGATGAGGTTCACCTCAATTTGGCCTACCGGTGGTTTTGCCGGCTCGGTCTGGATGGGGCGGTGCCGGATCACTCGACATTCTCCAAGAACAGGCATGGCCGCTTCCGGCAGAGCGACCTCTTCAGTCGCGTGTTCGAGAGCGTCTTGTGCCGCTGCATCGAGGAGCGACTGGTCGGCGGTGAAGGATTTGCAGTTGATGCGAGCCTGATCAAGGCCGATGCCAATCGGCAGAAGGGGATCGAAGGCGACAAGGGACTTCCGCCGGAGGCTGCCGGCCGAGCAATCGATGAGTATCTGGCTGTCCTCGATGATGCCGCTTTCGGAGCCGCGACCGAGGTTACCCCGAAGTTCGTGTCGCCCTCCGACCCGGCGGCGCGCTGGACGGGGGCGCACGGCGGCCAAGCGTTTTTCGCCTACTCGACGAACTACCTGATCGACATCGAGAATGCGATCATCGTCGATGTTGAGGCAACGACGGCAATCCGGCAGGCGGAGGTGTTGGCCGCCAAGCGCATGATTGAGCGCTCGCTGGAGCGGTTTGATCTCTATCCGAGCCGGCTCCTCGGTGACAGCGGCTATGGCTCGGCCGAGATGCTCGCCTGGCTGGTCTATGAGCACGGCATCGAGCCGCACGTTACAGTCTTCGACAAGTCGGCCCGCACAGATGGGATCTTCTCGCGCGACGACTTCGCCTATGACCATGCTGGGGACATCTATCGTTGCCCTGGTGGCAAAGTTCTTACCACGACCGGAACGTTGGTGAATGATGGTGCCACCATGCTTTACCTCGCCAGCAAGCGCGATTGTGATCGATGCGCATTGAAGGCTCGGTGTTGCCCCAAGCAGGCTTCACGGAGAGTGCCGCGCTCGATCTATGAGGGCGCTCGCGACATGGCGCGCCAGATCGCAAGGTCGTGGGAGGGAGGCACCTCGCGCCGGCTCCGCAAGAAAATCGAGATGCTGTTCGCGCACCTCAAGCGCATTCTCAAGCTCGACCGTTTGCGTTTACGAGGCCCAAACGGCGCGCGCGACGAGTTCATCCTCGCAGCCACCGTCCAGAACCTTCGAAAGATGGCCAAGCTGATCCCGATGCCCAGCCCGAGGCTCGCATAGGGTCGGTAGAGCAGTTCGGCCACGTCGCGACGGAGCTATTACAACGAAAACTGCCGGCCTTTTTCAACGGAATCGGTCAAAAGCAGTGGACGACGATCCAGCATGGCAATTGCTGCATCGCCGTCGGAAGCGGACTTTTGTGAGCCCACGCCCTCGTTATCGGCAAGGCTGGGGTGCTGCGAATGATGCGCAGTCGCAGCCAATGGTTCGGCTGGAGGGGGAGGCTGATTTCGGAATATTGGAAATATATTCCTGATTTGCCCGACGTGTCAAGTTGCCCGGTCGAACAGTTGCCCGGTCGAACAGTTGCCCGGTCGAACGTGCCCGGTCGAACGCTGGCGGCCGTCGGCTCCTTTGCATGGGGTTGTTTTCGATATTTTGCGGCGCCCGCAAGCGAGAGCAGTGAAGCGCCTAGGCGGCTGAAACGATGAACCTTCCGACGTGCATCGGCTGGCCCAACGTTGATCAGCGGCGCGCGTCGCTCGCGCCGCTGGTCCTATTCGGTCTTGTCGACATTCCAGAACACCGGCGGCGCCGGGCCTTCCAGCACCCCGGTGAGCGATTTGCGCCAGGCGCTCGGCAAGCGGAACTGGCCGAGCGGAATATAGATCACCTGCTCGTAGGCTTGCTTTTGAATCTCGACCGCGACCTTCTTCTGCTCTTCGGGGGAGGTGGCGCGCGCATAGGCGTCGCGCATCTGCTCGAGCCTGGCGTCTTCGGGCCAGCCGAACCAGGCCCGCTTGCCGTTCGCGGCGATCTGGTTGTTGACGATCGGGTTCATCACCTCGGTCGCGCCGGTGAAGGTGAAGAACAGGTTCCAGCCGCCTTCCTTGGGCGGCTTCTGGCTGGCGCGGCGGCTCACCACGGTCTGCCAGTCCGTCACCTGCGCGTCGACGTTGAAGCCGGCCGCGCGCAACAGCTGCGCCGCGACCGTCGGCGGCCCCTTCAGCGTCTGCACGTCGCCGGGGATCATGATCACGACGGGCGTGCCGTCATAGCCCGAGGCGGCCAGCGCCTTCTTCGCCTCGGCCATGCCGTTGCCCTTGATCAGCGTCTCGGCGCCGGCGTCGCTGGCGAGCGGCGTGTCGCAGGCGAAATAGGAGCCGCAGATCTCGTAATATTTCGCGTTGCCGACGGTGGCGTCGAGCACGTCCTTCTGGTTCATCGCCAGGAATGCGGCGCGGCGGACCTTGGCGTTGTCGAATGGCGGGTGCAGGAAATTCATCCGGCCCTCGATCTGGAAGCCGAACTTGTTCAGCACGGCCACGGTGAGGTCGGAGTTCGCCTCGAGCACCGGCAGCAGGTCGACCGACGGCTGTTCCAGGAAGTCGATCTCGCCGGATTGCAGCGCGTTGATCGCGGTCTGCGCGTCGGGCATCGTGACCCACTCGACGCGATCGACCTTCGCGACCTTGCCGCCCGACAGCCAATCCGGCTTGTCCTTGCGCGGCACGTAGTCGGCGTTGCGCTCATAGACGGCCTTCACGCCCGGCTGGAATTCCGCCTGTATGAATTTAAACGGCCCGCAACCGATCTGCTCGGCGATCTGCTTGCCCGGCGCCGTCTCCGCGAGCCGCTTCGGCATCATGAAGGCGACATAGGAGGAAGGCTTTGCCAGCGACTCCAGCACGAGGCCGTACGGCTCCTTGAGCTTGAGCACGATCGTCTTCGGCCCGCTCGCCTCGAGGGAAGCGGTGAATTCGGCCAGCTTCTGCGCCATGCCGTCGACGGCGGTCCAGCGCTTCAGCGAGGCGATGCAGTCCTCCGCGGTGACGGGCGCGCCGTCATGCCATTTCAGGCCGTCGCGCAGCGTGAAGGTGTAGGTGAGCTTGTCGTCCGCGATCGTCCAGTCCGCCATTTGCGGGCGGACCTTGAAACTCGAATCGATGCCGAGCAGTGTGTCGTAGACCATGTAGCCATGGTCGCGGGTGATGTAGGCGGTGGTGAAACCGGGATCGATGATGCGCAGGTCCGAATGCATCACGGCGGTGATGGTCTTGCCCTTGCCCGCGGCAAGGGCGCGCGATGACAGGATGGCCGGCGCCGCGATGGCCGGCGGTACGCCGGCCGCAAGCTTGAGGAGCGTTCTGCGCGAGAATTCGACCATTCGCCGTCTCCCGATCTGTCATTGCGCCGGCATGCTTCACCAATCCGTTGTTGAAAGCAAGCAAGAGCCGCGCCATCGCGTTTGGTCCGGTTGCGAGGTTGCGCAGCCGTGTGCGCTCACTGCTTGAGCAGGTCGCCGAGCAGGCGTTGGTTCCGGGCTTCGCCGCGAGCAGCACGCGCCGACGAGGTTGAGGAGGACTTAACCGGCTGCTGACACTTGTATCGCCTGGGTTAGCCGGGGTTGGACACCTTTCCGGTAGCTTGCCTGATGAGTATTAGGCGGTCGAACCGCCGCGTCCCTTTGAGAGGCAAGACGCCATGCGCCGCGGTCTGCTCGTTCTTCTCATGTTCATCGGCATGGCAGTGTCCGGTCAGGACGTACGCGCCGCGGAGTTCGGCACGCGATACAGCTACCAGCAGCTGCAGGACCTGACCGAGAAGGGTCCCAAGGGCGAAGCGCTCGCGCTAGGCTATGTGAGCCTCACGCACTCCTTCATCCTGCCCTACAAGATGACGGGCTACTATGCCCTGATGGTCAAGGGCTCCGGCAGAGACCTCAACCGCCGCCCGCTCAACGTTTACCACGAGCTCTCGCAGGAGAAGATCGAGCAGATGCAGCGTGCCGGCGCGCTGCCCAATCCGCTTCCCCCTTACCGGCGCACGATCTTCGAATACATGTTCGGCTATGTGTTGTGGTGGTGCATTCCGGCGGCGCTGCTCATCATCGGGATGTTCTCGATGCTTGGTATCGGCTCCGGCAAACGCGGTCAGGCCTGACCGATCTGGTTGGCGGCCTCGTCGCGGCCGGTCGCGAGCGCCACGAAGCATAGGCCGCGCGCCGCCGCCGGCACGCACAAGTCCGCATCCTGCATAGGAGCCTGCGCTTCCTGCCGCACCTCGCAGGCTGTTCGGACCCCGATCCGCCGTGTAGGCTCGCGGTCTGCCGGCCAGCAATAAGGCCACATCCCGCAAATCCTAAGGGAACAAGCAGTCGAGGGAGACCGAAAGAACCGTCATGACCGATATCCGATACGTAGCACCGCGCACGCTTGACGAAGCGATTGGCGCATTTGCTGCCGCCGGGAGTGCCGCCCGCGTTATGGCAGGGGGCACCGACTTATTGGTGCAAATGCGCTCCGGCCTGGTGCGGCCGGGACTGATCGTCGACATCAAGAAGATCGGCGAGATGACCGAAATCAGCGAAACCGCCGATGGCGGTTTCCGCGTGGGTGCCGCCGTCTCCGGCATGGAGCTCGCCGAGCATGCGCGCTTTGGCAAGGTATGGCCCGGCGTGCTCGAGGCCGTGAACCTGATCGGCTCCAAGCAGGTGCAAGGCCGCGCTTCCGCCGGCGGCAATCTCTGCAACGGCTCACCGGCCGGCGACAGCGTGCCGGCGATGATCGCGGCGGGTGCCGTCGTCACCGTGCAGGGTCCGAACGGCCGGCGGGACATGAAGGTTGAGGATGTGCCGGCCGGACCTGGCCGTACCAACCTCAAGCCGGGCGAGATCCTGGTCAGCTTCACGTTACCGCCGCGGCCGAAAGGCTCGGGTGACGCGTACCTGCGGATGATCCCGCGCACCGAGATGGACATCGCGGTGGTCGGCATCGGCGTCAGCCTGACCTTGAAGGATCGCGTCTGTACCGCGGCCCGCGTCGGCCTCGGTGCAGTGGCACCGACCGCGCTGCTGGTTGAGCCTGCCGCCCAGGCGCTGATCGGCTCGAAGCTCGACGATGCCGCGCTCGAAGCCGCCGCTGCCGCGTGCCGCGCCGCCTGTCGTCCGATCGACGACAAGCGCGGCACCATCGCCTACAGGACCAAAACCGCCGGCGTGCTGCTCAAGCGCACCGCCGCGATCGCCGCCCAGCGCGCGGGAGGACACTAGCACCATGGCGAAACTGCACGTCACCACCTCAGTCAACGGCGAGCCGGTCGAGTTCCTGTGCGAGCCGTACGAGACCATGCTCGACGCGCTGCGCGGGCAATTGGGGCTCACCGGCTCCAAGGAGGGCTGCGCGTCCGGCGATTGCGGCGCCTGCTCGATCACGCTCGACGGCCGCCTGGTCTGCTCCTGCCTGATGCTCGCGGCTGAGGCCGAGGGCCACGAGATCGGGACCATCGAGGGCATGGCCAAGGGCGATCGGCTGCATCCGCTGCAGCAGAAGTTCCTCGAGCATGCCGCGCTCCAGTGCGGCATCTGCACCTCGGGCATGCTGGTCGCCTCCGAGGCGCTGCTCGCCAAAAATTCCAACCCGACCGAAGAGGAAGTCCGCTTCTGGCTCGCCGGCAATCTCTGCCGTTGCACCGGTTACGACAAGATCGTCCGCGCGGTGATGGAGACCGCGGCTGAAATGCGGCAAGGAATGGTGGAGACCCGCCCATGAACGTCGTCAACAACAAATGGATCGGCCAGCGCACCATCCGGCCCGATGGCGTCGACAAGGTGACCGGCCGCGCGGCGTTTGCCGCCGACACCACCATGCCCGGCATGATCTGGGGCAAGGTGCTGCGCAGCCCGCATCCGCACGCCCGCATCAGGTCGATCAACACCGCCAAGGCCGAGGCGCTGCCCGGCGTCAAGGCGGTGGTCACCTCGCGCGACATCGTCGACTTCACGATCGAGAAGGGCGCCGTCATGCTCGGCATCCAGGACATGCGCTGGATGTGCCGCAACGTGATGGCGCGCGACAAGGCGCTGTTCCCCGGCCATCCCGTCGCCGCCGTCGCCGCGACCACGGAGGCGATCGCGGCGGAAGCCTGCAAGCTGATCGAGGTCGACTACGAGGTGCTGCCCTGGGCGATCGAGATCGACGACGCGCTGAAGGCGGATGCGCCGATCCTGCACGAGTTCAACAGATTCGAGGGCAAGCCCTCGAACATCATGGGCCGCCTCGAATCCAAGAAGGGCGACATCGCGCAGGGCTTCAAGGATGCCGAAGTCGTCATCGAGCGCTCCTTCACCACGCGCCCGGTGCACCAGGGCTATATCGAGCCGCATGCCTGCCTGATCTCGGTCGCGGCCGACGGCAAGACCACGATCTGGTCGTCGAGCCAGGGCCAGTTCATGGTGCGCGCGATGACCTCGATGCTGACCGGCATCCCGCAGAGTGACATCCGCGCCATCCCCGCCGAGATCGGCGGCGGCTTTGGCGGCAAGACCATCGTCTATCTCGAGCCGCTCGCGACCTTGCTCGCCAAGAAATCCGGTCGCCCGGTCAAGATGGTGATGACGCGCGAGGAGGTGATGCGCGCCACGGGGCCGACCTCGGGCTCGAAGAGCACGGTGAAGATCGGCGCCAAGAAGGACGGCACCATCGTCGCCGCCCATGGCAGCTTCTATCTGCAGGCCGGCGCCTTCCCGGGCTCGCCGATCCGCGGTGCGGTCGGGTGCAGCTTCGCGCCCTATGACATCCCGCATGTGCTGTCGGAGGGGTTCGACGTCTGCTCCAACCGCTCCAAGGTCGCGGCCTATCGCGCGCCCGGCGCGCCGATCGGCGCCTATGCGGTGGAATGCGTGCTCGACGAGCTTGCCGAGGCGCTCAAGATGGACCCCTTAGCGCTGCGGCTGAAGAACGCGGCGAAGGAAGGCACCAAAGCGGCGCACGGCCCGGTGTTCCCGCGCATCGGCTATATCGAGACGCTGGAAGCCGCCAGGAACCATCCGCATTATGCCGCGCCGCTCGGCAAGCTGCAGGGCAGGGGCGTCGCCTCCGGCTTCTGGTTCAACGCCGGCGGTGAATCCTCCGCGCAGGTCAACATCACCGAGGACGGCAACGTCGTCGTCACGACAGGGCATCCCGACATCGGCGGTTCGCGCGCCGGCATCGCCAATATCTGCGCCGAGCTGCTCGGCATCGACTACAAGCGCGTCTCCGTCATCATCGGCGACACCCAGACCGTCGGCTTCTCCAACCTGACCGGCGGCAGCCGCGTGCTGTTCGCCTCCTCGATGGTGGTGACGCAGGCGGCCGACAAGGTGATCGCGACCTTGCGCGAGCGCGCGGCGAAGCTCTGGGAGATCGACCCTGAAGCCGTGAAGTGGGAGAACGGCGCCGCGCATCCGGTGAGCCCGAATGCCGGCCAGTTCGAGCCGCTGACGCTCGCCGATCTCGCCGAGAAGGCGCCGTCGCAGGGCGGTCCGATCGGCGCCAGCGTGCAGCTCAACACCCAAGGCGCCGAGGGCGGCTTCGGCACCCATATCTGCGACGTCGAGGTCGATGTCGATCTCGGCATCGTCCGCGTCGTTCGCTACACCGCCGTGCAGGATGTCGGCCGCGCCGTGCATCCGAGCTATGTCGAGGGCCAGCTGCAGGGCGGCGTCGCGCAGGGCATCGGCTGGGCGCTGAACGAGGAGTACATCTACAACAAGGACGGCAAGGTCGATAATCCCGGCTTCCTCGATTATCGCATGCCGGTCTGCTCCGACCTGCCGATGCTCGACTGCGCGCTGGTCGAGGTGCCGAACCCGAAGCATCCGCAGGGCGTCAAGGGCGTCGGCGAGGTGCCGCTGGTGCCTGTGATGGCCGCGGTCGCCAACGCCGTCCACAACGCGCTCGGCAAACGCTTCTACAGTCTGCCGATGTCTCCGCCGAAAGTGTCGGAGGTGCTGGACGCACCGACGCAGCAGGCCGCGGAGTAGGGAACGTAGGGCGGGTTGCGGTTCGCAAGCCGCCCTGCGGTTCTACAGCGGTTACCGTGTAGCCCGGATGAGCGAAGCGATATCCGGGGGAGAGCTTCCCGCATGTCGGTTCGCTCATGCGGGCTACTCGCCGCATCAGGCTCACCGTGAACGGCTAAGATGACCCACCCCGACGAGCTGTCCGCCTACATGATCTTCGGCCGCAGCGATTGGGCGGCCTTGCGCGCCAGCACGTCGCTGACGCTCTCGGACGCCGATCTCGCGGCGTTGCGCGGCTTGAACGAGCCGATCAATTCCGCCGAAGTCAGCGACGTGTATCTGCCGCTGACGCGCTTGTTGAACCTGCATTTCGCGGCGGCGCGCAACCTCGCGCACGTCAAGGCGGAGTTTCTCGGCCGCCCGGCACGCCGTTCGCCCTACATCGTTGCATTGGCCGGCAGCGTCGGCGTCGGCAAGAGCACCTTTGCCCGCGTGCTGTGCGCGCTGCTGGCCCGCTGGGCCGATCATCCGCGGGTCGAGTTGGTGACGACCGACGGCTTTCTGCATGCCAACGGTGTTCTCGAAGAGCGCGGGCTGATGCGGCGCAAGGGCTTTCCCGAGAGCTACGACCTGCCGCGCATGCTGCGATTTCTCGCGGCGGCGAAGGCGGGCGAACGCGAGCTCGAGCTGCCGGTCTATTTGCATCTGATCGGCGATATCGTGCCGTCGGAACGCCAGGTCATCCGGCAGCCGGACATCCTGGTCTTCGAGGGCCTCAACGTGCTGCTGGCGCGCGGCACGGCGCCGGTGGTGGTGTCGGATTTCTTCGACTTCTCGATCTATCTCGATGCCGATGAGGCCGACATCCAGTCCTGGTATGTCGAACGCTTCCTCAGGTTGCAGCCGACAGCGTTCCGGAATCCCGCCTCCTATTTCCACCACTACAGGGACCTGCCGCCGGGTGACGCGCGCGAGGTCGCGGAGCGGCTGTGGCGCGAGCATCATCGCGCCAATCTCAGGGAGAACATCTTGCCGACGCGGACGCGGGCCGACGTCGTGCTGCGCAAGCGCGCCGATCACTCGATCGGCGAGGTCTGGCTGCGCGAGATGTAGATGTAGCCCGGATGAGCCAACGGGGCGCGC
This sequence comes from Bradyrhizobium sp. USDA 3315, assembly GCF_054056795.1. Classification (NCBI taxonomy): domain Bacteria; kingdom Pseudomonadati; phylum Pseudomonadota; class Alphaproteobacteria; order Hyphomicrobiales; family Nitrobacteraceae; genus Bradyrhizobium; species Bradyrhizobium sp. USDA 3315. Next base: position 5,992,196 of record NZ_JBSRYP010000001.1, read on the forward strand.
GCATTCGTGCGACCCGTTGGCTCATGCGGGCTACAGAACAGTTCCGCTTACCGCAGCTCCTTCCCCAGCTGCGCAAGCACCGTCTCGCAGGTCATCAGATCCAGATGCCCGCCGCCGGCGTTCTTGAAGAAGGTGATGTCGCTATCCGACAGCCGCCCGGCGACCTTGCCGCCGGCGAGATCGTAGTGATCGCCGAGCACGTCGCTCTCGGTGATCGCACCGCTCGCGATCGGTTGCAGGATGTCGCCGACGCCATCGAAGGCGGATTCGCGGCGGTCGACGAAGATGCGCGAACGCCGCGCCACCTCGTCGTCGGACTCGCGGGTCTCCGGGGTGAAGCCGCCGACCAGATCGAGATGGGTGCCGGGCTTAAGGTTGGCGCCCTTGACCAGCGGCTCGCGCGAGCGGGTGCAGGTGGTGATGATGTCGGCCTCGCGTGTCGCGGCGTCGAGATCGGAGACGGCCTCGGCCGCGATGCCGTCGCCTTCCAGCAGCGCGGCGAGCTCCTGGGCGCGTTCAACTGTCCGGTTCCAGACCCGCACCCGCTTCAGCCGCGGCCGCACGGTGCGGTGGCCGCGCACCAGCCAGCGCGCCATCTCGCCGGCGCCGACCACCAGCAGCGTCTCGGCATCCGGCCGCGCCAGGTGTTTTGCGCCGAGGGCGGAGTCCGCGGCGGTCTTCCAATGGGTGATCTCGGCGGCGTCCATCACCGCGAGCGGACGCCCGTCATTGCCGTCGAACAGCACGCAGACCGCCTGAACCGCCGGCAGCTTGCCGTGGGCGAGGTTGCCGGGAAAGCTGGTGTAGAGCTTGGTCATCATGAAGCGGCCGGCATCGACCGCGCTGCGCGTCACCAGCTGCTGGCCCTTGTCGTCGCCGAGATAGCCGTCGTGCACCGCGATCTTCGGCCGTCGGTGCGCGGCCTCGATCGCCTCGATCAGGATCGGACAGCTCAGGACGCGGTTGACCTCGCTGTCGTCGACGATATGCACGTGGTATCTCCTCTGGAGTGCCCCTCGCGCTCTCGCCGGGCGTCCCCCAAACTGTCCGGACTGGATAGCGCGTGGGGGCGGCTAGTCAACCGGACATGCACCATTGGGCGTCCCTTGCTATCCTGCGGACCTGATTCTCTCGCAGGTTTTCGCAAGCCGTGGTTGCATTCATCGTCGCCGTCCTGATCTTCACCCTGCTCGGCGGCGCCGCGCTTGCGACCATGGCGATCCATGCCCGGCTCGCCGATCATCACCGCAGCGACGAGACCAACACCTCGGTACGCCTGGTCGCGACGCTGTTCGTCACCATGCCGTCGCTGCTGCTCGGCCTGATGATGAATAGTGCCGCCAACACCTATGTGGCGGTCGACCGCAATTTGCATGTCTTCGCCACCGACCTCATCCTGCTCGATCGCGGCCTGCGGCCGCTCGGTCCGAGCGCCGACGAGCCGCGCAAGCGGCTGCTCGCCTATGTCGAGCAGGTGCTCAAGGATGTTCCGATCTCCAGGGCAAGCGCGGTGTCCGAGCGCCTGCTCGACGAGGTCGGCACCAGCCTCCGCGAGCTGCGGTTCGACGACGAGCAGAAGGTCGCGCTGTGGAACGACGCGCGCTCGGTCTATCGGCAGGCGGTGCAGCAGCGCTGGACCTTTGTCGAGCAGTCCGACGGCTCGTTTCCGTCGCCGCTGATCTGCATCCTGGTCGGGTGGCTGACGCTGATGTTCGCCACCCTCGGCTTTCGCGCGCCGCGCAACGCGGTGGTGATCTCGACCACCGTCGCCGCCGCGGCGCTGATCTCGGCCGCGATTTACCTGATCCTCGAAATGAGCACGCCGTTCTCCGGCCCGATCCAGCTCTCCGACCGCCCGCTGGTGCGCGCGGTCGAGGAAATCAGGCGGTAGCATATTCGGTGTTGTAGCCCGGATGAGCCAACGGGTCGCGCGAACGCGCGCCCGATGACAGGCTCCGCGATATCCGGGGCGGCTCCCGCATGTCGCTCCGCTCATGCGGGCTACGGGACGGTATCGGCACGCGCCTGCGGCTTTATTCCCCTCGCATTGATCGCCGTCCCGAAAATTCTTCGCGCGCCGTCAGCGGAATAGTGCGCGCCCTTCGGCGTCCTTACGCATGCAAGCCATTTGCATTCGAACAGGAGACATCATGAAGACATCGATCTCGCTCGCGCTCGCCACCGCCGTGTCGCTTGCGTTCGCCTCGGCGGCCTTTGCCGCGCCGCCGACCAAGACCGGAACCACCGCGAAGGGCTCCGTCCTCACCGACGCCAAGGGCATGACGCTCTACACCTTCGACAAGGATTCCGAAGGCAAGTCGGCCTGCAACGGCCCGTGCGCGACGAACTGGCCGGTCTTGAAGGCGGACGCCAGCGACAAGGCCGAAGGCGGCTACACCATCATCTCGCGTGACGACGGCTCCAAGCAGTGGGCCTACAAGGGCAAGCCGCTCTATACCTTCGCCAAGGACCAGAAGGCCGGCGACATCACCGGCGACGGTTTTCTCAACGGCGCCTGGCACCTCGCGCAGCCCTGAGGCTTGCAGGTGGATTGAGGGTATGGCGGGTTAGCGCAAGCGTAACCCGCCATCTCTCCGCGCATGAAACGTGCGGCGCGTCACGCGGAGCTTGCCATCGGGCCGCCCTGCGAGCGGACCCGTTGGCTAACCCACCCGTCGATCGTGCCTGAGGCGACGATCGCGCCTCACGCCCTGCGCTTCAGCGCCATGCCCATGCTGATCCAGCTCACGCCGGCGCAGATCAGGTCGACGCTGAGGAAGATGCCGAGCACGTAGAGGCTCGAGACCGGCCAGCGCGCCAGGATCATGGCGCCGAGCACCAGCGTGATCAGGCCGGAGATCGCGACCATTCCCCACGGCGCTTCCGAGTTCATGCCGAACGCGAGGAAGATGCGGACGATGCCCGACACCACCAGCGCGATGCCGAGGAACAGCGTCAGCGTCGCCGCGGCGAGCAGCGGGTTCTCGAAGGTGATGAAGCCCGCCACGACATAGAGCGCGCCGAGCAGCAGCCAGAACAGGAATTTGCCCCAGGTCTTGAACTGGAACGCGTTGATGATCTCGGCGACGCCGGCGACGATCATCATGGCGCCGACGAACAGCACGCTGACGACGGTGGCGAAGAAGACGCTGCCGAAGGCGAGCACGCCGGCGATCAGGTAGATCACCCCGAGGGCGACGATCCAGCCCCACTTGGCGCGGAGGTTGGAAAGCCCGGATCCGAGGCTGTGAGGAGGTGTGGCGGGTGAGCTGGACGCAGTGGACATCGTATCGCTCCCGAATACTTGATGAAACCATGCTACCATAGGTCAAGGCACGGACAAGGGCGGGTGCGCAGCTGGCACGAAATGCATGCTGGCACCAAAGGCGCCGCGACACGTTGATTCAATTCGTCCGGCGTGTTGCCGCGCAGCATTCGTCGGTTTTGACGATGGCCGGCCCGCATCGGACGATGGACTGTCCGAACCGCAGCGCAAGCGGTCCGGATCGCGCATCCACAGAGGAGGTCGACATGCCCGCCACGCACGACAAGGATCACGTCTACAAAATCCTGGAACTGGTCGGATCATCGGACAAGAGCATCGAGGCGGCGATCGAGAACGCCGTGAGCCGCGCGTCAAAGACGATCCGGGAAATGAAGTGGTTCGAGGTGGTGCAGACGCGGGGCCATATCGAGGACGGCAAGATCCGGCACTATCAGGTGGCGCTGCGGGTCGGCTTTACGCTGGAGTAGGGCGTTCAGGTCGCTTGCGCCTTGCAGCCTGCAGGATTACTCGGGACCCATGGGTGCGATCGGCATCCGGCTTTCCCTGCGCCCTCTGTCATCAGAGCGGCGAAACGAAATGCAAAACTCGCGCTGCAGAGGCCGCGAGAATGCCGGTGTATGACTCACCGGCCGCGCAACACATTCGCTGTCGTCCCGGCGAAGGCCGGGACCCATAACCACCGAAGGTGATTATTGCGCGACGCTGGGGCCACAGCCTTCCTTGCCAATCCAATCCTGTGGTTATGGGTCCCGGCCTTCGCCGGGACGACGAATGGAAAGTGTCGTGCCCATCACCGTCGCGACAGCGGCGCGGGGGGCGGCGGGGCGGTGGCGCCGGCGGCGAGCGAGCGCTGCACCATCATGGTGTCGGACCAGCGGCCATAGCGATAGGCGACACCGGGCAAATGCCCGACGCGGGCGAAGCCGAAGCGGTCGTGCAGCGCGAGCGAGGCGGCGTTGTCGCTGTCGATGTAGCCGATCATCTGGCGGAAGCCGGCGGCGGCGCAGGTGTCGATTAACTCCTGCAGCAGCCGGCCGCCAACGCGCTGGCCGGTGAAGCGGTGATGCACGTAGATCGAATGCTTCACCGTGTAGCGGTAGGCCGGACGCTTGCGAAACAGCACGACATAGGCATAGCCGACCACCTCGCTGTCGCAGATCGCGACGAGGTGGGGCAGGCGGGTGTTGCGCAGATTCTTGCGGCGGTCGCGCAGATCGTCGGGCTCCGGCGTGCCGCTGTCGTCGACGCTTTCCTCGACGCCGCGGCGGATGTGGTGGCGGTAGATCGACAGCATGGCGTCGACGTCGCTGTCGCGGGACGGGCGGACGGTGATCTTGTGATCATTCTCCATTGTGTTGCGTCCGTTCGCCTATTCGGACACTACATAGGTGTAGAAGCGGACGCGGCCGGAGTCGTCGATCTCCTTGTAGATGCCCTGGACCTCGACCTCGAAGCCGGGGAACGCATTGAAGCTCGCTTCGAACACCTTCAGATAATCGATCATCGGCTTGCTGCGTTCCGACAGCCGCTCGCCGGGCACGATGGTGGCGATGCCGGGCGGGTAGACCACGAACGGCGTCGCGGCGATACGGCCGAAGATCTGGTCGATCGGCAGATAGTCGACATCGTTGCGCACCAGATAGCGCGAGGCCTCGCGCGGCGACATCGCGATCTCGGGCAGGTGCTCGGGCATGAACTGTCTGGCCTGCAGCGCGCTGACGCCGGCATCGCGAAAGAAGCGGTGCATGTCGCCGCAGAGGTCGCGCAGCCGCACCCCGGCATAGCGGCCCGGACGGCGGCGGTAGAATTCCGGGATGACGTCCTCGAGCAGCGCGTTGTCGTCGTGCAGCTTCTTGAAGGCGACGAGCCCGGAGACCAGCGTGCCGGCCTTGCTGGCCTCGACGCCGGGCGTCAGCAGGAACAGCAGGGAATTGAGGTCGTTCTTTTCGGCGACGATCTGGTTCTCGCGGAGATATTGCGCCACCACCGGCGCGGGGATGCCGTGATCGGTGTAGGCGCCGGTGGCGTGATCGAAGCCCGGCGTCAGCAATGTGAGCTTGTTCGGGTCGGTCATGGCGAAGCCCGCGGTCAGCTCGGGAAAGCCGTGCCAGGTCTCGCCGGGACTGAGCTGCCAGTAGGACGGATTGGTCGCGAGCTGATCGGTCGAGATCGTCTCCCAGGCGACATTGTGCACGCCGTTCTCGCGCGCGACGTCGGGGATCTTCACGCGGTCCGGCACGAACGGCTCGAAGAACCAGCGCCGCTCGGGGCGCGTCTCCTTCTCCTCGAACTCGCGCTTCACGGCGCGGATCTTCTTGCGCAGCTCGATGCCGAGCCGGATCGTGTCGTCCCACAAGACTTCGCCGGAGCGGCCCTTCATCATCTGCGCGCCGACATCGAGCGAGGCGAACAGCGGGTAGAACGGCGACGTCGAGGCGTGCTGCATGAAGCTTTCGTTGAAGCGGCGATGCTCGACCCGGCGCTTCTGGCCCTTGATGTGGCGGTCGCGGATGTGGATCTGCGAGGCCTGCGAGAAGCTCGCGAGCTGCTTGTGGGTCGATTGGGTCGCAATGATGCCGGGCGCCTCGGGGCCGAGATCGGACAGTCCCATGGCGAAGCGGCCGGCATAGATCGGGTGGAATTTCATGAAGCCGGCCCAGGCCTCGTCGAACAGGATGTAGTCGCAGAGATGGCCGATCCGCTTGAGGATCATCTCGGCCGAGTGGATGGTGCCGTCATAGGTGCACTGCTCGACCACGGCGACGCGGAACGGACGCTCCTTCTTCCAGGCGTTCTCGTCCTTGACCAGCGGGTGCTTGCGGATGTGGTCGCGCAGCGTGCCCTCGTCGAGCAGGTCCCAGCGCATCGGCCCGATCAGGCCCCAGGCGTTGCGCACCGTCGGCACGTAGACCGGGATGCCGCCGCCGATCAGCAGCGCGCCGTGATGCGCGGCCTTGTGGTTGTTGCGGTCGAACAGCACGAGGTCGCCGTCGGTGACCAGCGAGCCGAGCGCGACCTTGTTGGAGGTCGAGGTGCCGTTGAGCACGAAGTAGGTCTTCTCGGCGCCGAAGATCCGGGCCGCCTCCTTCTGCGCCCGCAGCGCCGGCCCTTCGTGGGTGAGGAGGTCGCCGAGGTCGAGCACGGAATTGTCGAGGTCGTCGCGGAACACCGCTTCGCCAAGGTGTTCGACGAACACCCGTCCGATTGGGCTGCGGCTGTAGAACACGCCGCCATTGTGGCCCGGGCAGGTCCAGAGCTGGTTGCCTTCCTCGGCATAGTCGACCAGCGCGCCGAAGAACGGCGTCTTCAAATTCTCGGCATATTGCTTCAGCCTGGAGATCAGGTTCTTGGCGATGAAGGGCGGGGTTTCCTCGGACAGGAACACGTAGCCGTCGATGAAATCGAGCACCTCGACCGGCAGGTCCTCGAACCGCTTGCGCCGGATCAACAGGATGATCGGGAAGTCGAGGCCGCGCCGGCGCATCAGGTTGATCAGCGCCGCGGTCTTGCCCTCAAGGCCCTTCTTGCCCCAATCGACCACCATGCAGCCGATCGCGGCGTCGGTCTGCACCGCGATCTCGGCATCTTCCAGCTTGCGGGCACGAACCACCTCGAAGCCGGAGCGCTCGATCTCGGCGATGATCTGGTTGAAGCGGATGCCCTCGAGGTCGTCGGCCTCGAACACCGGCGCAGCGAACAGGAAGTTGAAGCGTTTGAAATAGTCCATGCGTGTCCCCGAACTGGTCCGGCGCTGACGTGTCGGCACAATTCATGACGGGCAGATGACAATGGAGCGGATGGAGGATCGAATACGTTGTTGGGGACGCAATCCCTCACTGCACGGCGTCAGCCCGTGGGTATTCGAGCTGCATGGCGACGAAGTCCGCCGTATCACGGCCATAGCGTGTTTCGATCCCGGCAAGCGCCCGGTCGAGCGCCTGCGCGGGCGGCGCGGTGCCGACCGCGGGCAGCAGACGATCTGCGGACCAATCCGGCGCCACGACTTGCGGATAAATACGCAGGCCGTTGCGGGTCGTCACCGCGTCGCCGGTCGCGGCGAACGTCACGGCATGCGAGCGGTAGGTGCGCGACCAGCTGTCGGCGACCAGCGCCAGCGAGACCTCGTCGACGCCGGGAGCCAGCGCGAGGCCGAGCTGTTCCCGGTTCCAGAACGCCAGCGTGTTCCGGATGGCGGTCAGCGCGAAGGGACGCGTGAACTTGAAGGCGTTGCTGTCATGCCGCGCGTCCCAGCCGGGCAGGCCGATCTCGCGCGCGACGGCCTCAGCCCTGGTACGGCCGGCGATCGCCTCGATCAGGGTCAGCGACATCGGCATCGAGGCCGAAATCCCGGTCGTCGTCGCGACGCCGCGATCGACCACGATGCGGCGGTCGGCGACGTATTGGATGGCGGGATGTTTGCTGCGCCAGTTCTTCAGGTAGAACCAGTGCGTGGTGGCGCGCCTGCCGTCGAGCAGGCCGGTCGAGGCGAGCACCTTGGCGCCGGCGCAGACGGCGACGATCACAGCGCCTTTCTCCGCCTGCTGCCGGATCCATTGCATGACCGCCGGATCGTCGTCGCGGCTCATCGCCGGCACGATGACGTAGTCGGCGCCGTCCGGATGTGCGGCGTCGAATGCGGCGATGGTCGCATCAGGCTCGACCTTCAGCACCGGGAATAGCGCGACCGGACCGGGTCCCGTCGCCAGCGTGACGACATCGGCAACATCGGCGCGCTTGAGGATGCCGTAGGGCATCAGATAGTCGGTGGTCTCGGTCATGTCGTTGATGCCGAGCATCGCGATCTGGGGGCGCGACCGCTTCGGCGGCTTCAGCGCCGCGAGCGTTGCATCCTGCTCGGCCTTGGCGATCGGAGGCGGAACCCGGAACGCCGATGCGGCGGGCGGGGTGAAGAGCCAGATGCCGCCGATGATTGGAACCAGCGCGGCAACGGCGATGCCGCTCCACGCGAGAAGCCGCCAGGTCATGATGATCGATCTCAACGTATCCGCGTGCGTCGCCCGGCACGCAAGCTACTCGCCGGCCACGTCGACCAAAACGGCGAAATTCCCGCAAAAACGGACACGCGAACAATGCGGCTCACAGGCATAGCCCGGACGAGCGACAGCGACATCCGGGGCCGGTCCTTCCCCGCATGTCGCTCCGCTCATGCGGGCTACGCGACGCGCTCAGTAGACGAGGTTCGTACCCGGCGGCTTTTCCAGTGCCGCCGCCAGCGTCCGATACTCTTCGCATTCGGTGCCACAGATCTCGGCGATCCGCTGCAGATGATACTGCGCCTGGTCGCGGTTTCCCTGTTCGATCTGCCACAGGCCGTAGTAATTCCACGTCAGGACGTGGTTCGGATCGGCCTTGAGCGCACGTTCGTACCAGACCTGCGATTGCTTGTAGTCGCCGAGCTTGCGATAGGAGTAGCCGATCAGGTTCGCGACGTTCGGCTGATCATCGCGGCCGAGTGCGTGCAACTGATCGATCGCGGCGGTGTAGTCGTTGCGTTCGTAGATTGTCGCATAGGCTGCGCGATAGCCGTCGCGGAACGCCGGGTCTTCGAAGCCGGACTGCTTGACGGGCTTCTTGATCTTGTGCGTGGTCTTTCTGTCCTTTTGCTGGGGATAGGACGGCGCGGGAGTGCCGTAGCTCGACCCGTATGGGTCGCCACCACCACCACCGCCGCCACCTCCGCCAGCCGCGACGGCGGTCTGCGGTGGGAACAGAATGATCGGCGCTGTCAGGAATGCCGCAAGCATCATCGGTGACTTGATCATGTACGCCTCCGATTTGACAAGGACAGTTATTGACCTGAAGCACTAACTCCCGATCGCGGGAGACATTCCGCGCGTTTTGAGAAATTGTTTGCCGAAGCGGCAATCGCACTGTCTCTTCGGGACGTCGCGCTTTCACGTGCACGCCGGCCGAGTGTTTCGTTCGCGCCATCGGACATCGGAGTCGAAACTAACATCGGTGTTAGAATCGCACTCAGATGCTCAATGGCCATCTGGACCCGCGGCAAGGAGGACGATCGATGATGAAAACGGACCTCGCCGAGATCTACCGGAACTACATTGCCTGTTTGAATCGCCAGGACTGGCCGCAACTCGGTCAGTTCGTTGACGAGGATGTGTGCCACAACGGCCGGCGGTTCGGGTTATCCGGCTATCGCGCGATGCTGGAAGGGGATTTTCGCGACATCCCGGACCTTCGCTTCAACATCGTTCTGCTGGTGTCGGATGCGTCCCATGTCGCGAGCCGGCTGGCATTCGACTGTTCGCCGAACGGCACGTTTCTCGGTCTCGGCGTCAACGGCAAGCGCGTCTCCTTCGCCGAGAACGTGTTCTACGAATTCCGCGACGGGAAGATCGTGCAGGTCTGGTCGGTGATCGACAAGGCTGCGATCGAGGCCCAGCTGTAGCGGCAGAGCCGGGATGAGCGTGACGCGGCTACTTCCGCTCCAGATGCCAGGCGCCGTCCCAGTCGGCCGCTGGCGGATCTTGCCTGAACGCTGCGACGCGCGCCTTCATGGCGATCGACGGGCCGTCGCCGGGCGCCGCAGCCAGCGCGGCGGCGAAGGCTTGCTCGGCGTCATCCCAGCGGCGCTCGCGATAAGCGGCGAGACCGTCCGCGTAACGCTGCCGCAACTCGGTCTGCGCCGGCGTCAGTTCGTCCTTCTTGCCGAGGATCTCGAACACCGCGACCGGCTGGGTCTGCCCCATCACCACGAGGCGGTCGATCTCGCGCAGCTCGATGGTTGCGGCGCAGGCCGCGGCGGTGGCCTCCGAGATCAGGCTGCGGCTGCCGTAGAACTTGTTGGCGCCTTCCAGCCGCGAGGCGAGGTTCACCGTGTCGCCGAGCACGGTGTAGCTCATCATGAACTCGGAGCCGATGCTGCCGACCAGGGCCTCGCCGGTGGCGATCCCGATCCGGATGTCGCAATCGGCCGGGATCACGCGGACGCCGAGCAGTTCCGGCAGATCCTTGCGCAGCTGGTTGACCTGGCCGATCATGTCGATGGCGGCAAGCGCGGCCAGATGGGTCTGCTCGGCCTCCTCGACGAAGGGCGCGCCCCAATAGGCCATGATGGCGTCGCCGATATATTTGTCGATGATGCCGCGGTGCGCATGGACCGGCGCCGACATCGTCGACAGATAGAGGTTCATGATCTTGACGAGGCCGCTCGGCGTCACGCCCTCGCTCAGGCTGGTGAAGCCCTTCATGTCGCAGAACATCACCGTCATGACGCGGCGCTGTCCTTCGGTCGCGGCGATCGCCGGCTGTTCGAGCAGGCCCTCGGCGATCCGCGGATTGATGTAGCGGCCAAACGTCTCGCGGATGCGCTGGTTGTGGCGCAGCGTCTCGATCATGCGGTTGAAGGCGGCCGACAGCTGGCCGATCTCGTCCTGGGTCGTGATGGTGATAGCGCCGTCGAGGCGGCCCGCCTCGACCTCGCGGGTGCTTTCGAGCAGGCGCATCACCGGACGCGTGATGCCGCTGCCGACCAGCATCGCGAACACGAAGCCGAGGATCGCGGCAATCGCGGTCACGACGCCGGAGATGATGATCGCCCGCTGCTGGGCACTCATCACCTTCGCGGCGGCCGAAGCGACCTGCGCCAGCATGTCGGCGCGGATGCTCTCGATCCTGGTGTTGAAGTCGTCGCGCAGGGCGTCGGCGCGCAGCGTGGTCGCTTTCGCCGCCGCAAAGTCCTTGGCGTCGATTTGCTCGAGCAGCGTCTTGTTCTCTGCGTTCAGGCGCATCAAGAGGTCGTTGACGGCATTGTCGATGCGGTCATCGAGGCGTCCGAGCGCGGCGTTGTCGGATGGCGTCGAGGGATCGGCGATGATCGCATCGATCAGCACGCGTGCGGCGTCGGCCTCGCGCTTGATCAGGGGCTCGATCTCGTCGAAGGCCTTGCGCGCGCTTTCGTAGCCGGAATCTTCGCCCGGCGCCTGCATCTTCGCCATCATCATCCGGCGCATGGCGAGCGACCGCTCCAGCGCGCGGATGTTGACGCGGGCGAGGTGGCCATAGGCGGGGATGTAGCGGTTGGTGAGCTCGTCGAGGAGATGGCCGACCTGGCCCGCCATCACCATCGACAGCAGCGACGTGATCACCGCGAGGATGATGAGTCCCGCGGCAATGCCGACGATCTTTTGCCTGATCGAATTCCGAAACATGCCCAGCCCGGCCGCAGCTGCAATGAGCGGGTCCACCCCGCCGTGACGGCCAGACAGCTAATAGAGTTCCGCGGGGCGGGGTGCAAGCGACCGGCGCCTGCCATCCCGTCCCAAGGCGGGCGCCGGCAGCTAGCGGAGGCCTTCGTAGACCATCAGGCCGCGCGCGATGGCCAGCTTGCGCAGGGTCCGCGGCACGAACCGCTCCTGGGGATGCAGGTAACGCCACGAGGTCAGCACCAGGTCGTGCAGCCGGCCGACGTCGTCCTCGAACGGGGCGAGCAGGCCGGTGAGGCTCGCCGGCATATGAACGCGGCTCGTGAAGGGCAGCAGCAGCAGTTCGAGATGCGCCTTGGCGCCGCTCTCGGTCGTGGCGGTGATGCCGGCGATGGCCGGCAGGGTCTCTTCGACGACGCAGGTGATGATGTCTTCGATCTCGCCGCGGCTCGCGCCGGTGAACAGGGCGGAAAAGCTCCGGTTCTTGAGGTCGCAGCCGAGCAGGGCGGAGGTGCGGGTGCCGGCCACGCGGAACGGAAAGCGGGTCTCGCCGTCATAGGACAGCACGAAGATGTCGGACAGCAGTTCGCGTACCGCGGACGGCTCGAACTCACTCCGGTCAGGTGCACGTGCGGTGCCGCGCTTCGCATTCCAATATGCGAAGAACTCGCGGCTCGAGCTGTGTTTCATCTAAACCTTGCCCGGCACCTGTCTCGGCGGGACACATCTGTCCCGGTTTTGCTCAGGCGCCTTCCCTTCTCTGTTGTGCAGGGAAGGCTGTGCAGCGTCCATGCCGTGGCCGCGCTTTGGGCGGCTTATCGGCAGCTTTGTGTTGTTAACGTAAATTTAACTATGTCCTTGGCCCCCGCGGAACCAGTGGGTAGGGTCCGCGCGTTCCCGTTCGCGCCGGCTGCCCCAAGCGCCGGCGCCGTTGGTACACAGGTGGCGTCAAACAGTTTGGTCACCGTGCGGGGAGGGGTGGGGACGTTTCCCGATCCCTCCGGGGCACGAGAAGACCAGCCGATCAGGGAGGGCGTTCTCAGCGCCCTCCCTTTTCTTTTGTCCCGATTCCGCACTGCGCGACATCCGGTGTCCGATTTTGGGATTGTGCACTTGCACAGGGGTGCGAAAGCCGCCTATCTCTGATCCACCGCCGCATCGAGGTCGCCGACCCCTTGGACTCCCATCCCGAATCCCCGCTCGCGCCGCCGCCGGAGGCGCCGCGCGAGCCGATCCTGACCTTGCCGCCGGCGCTCACCGCCTACATCCTCCTGATCGCGGTGATCCATCTGCGGGTGCTGCTACCGCCGGAGCTGGAGAACTGGACCATCGACGTCTTCGGCTTCATCCCGAAGCGCTACGATTCAACGCTGCTCGACATCACCTTTCCGGGCGGCGAAGGCGCCAAGGTCTGGACCTTCGTCACCTATTCGCTGCTGCACGCCAACCTCACCCATATCGGCTTCAACGTGCTGTGGCTGCTGCCGTTCGGCAGCGCGCTGGCGCGGCGGTTCGGCGCGCTGCGTTTCTTTGTCTTCATGGCGGTAACGGCGGCCGCCGGCGCGCTTGCGCATCTGTTGACCCATGAGCACGCGATCGCGCCGATGATCGGAGCGTCGGCTTCGGTGTCGGGCACGATGGCGGCGGCGATCCGCTTTGCCTTTGTGAAGGGCAGCTTCCTGTCGTTCAGCCGTGGCGATGCCGAGGCGGCGGCCAAGGTGCCTGCGCTGTCGCTGTGGCGGGCGCTGCGCAACGGACGGGTGCTCGCCTTCCTGGCGATATGGTTCGGCGTCAACATCTTGTTCGGCGCCACCTCGCTGTCGCTCGGCGGCGAGGGCGCGAGCGTCGCCTGGCAGGCGCATATCGGCGGCTTCCTCGCCGGACTGCTGCTGTTCTCGTTGTTCGATCCGGTGCCGCGCACGCGGGACGATGCTGCAGATGCGTCGTCGGTGGATCAGTCGGGGCGCGTCTGATCGCCGCTTGCGGCCTGGATCGAATTCCTCCATCATCTTTGTGACGCAGAAACAAAGCGGGCCGACAAATCGAGCCCTGCTACTCACCGCGCCTCGGAACCGAAATCGGCGCGGAACTGTTGATTGAAGACTCTGGCGAACAGGCTCGGCTCCGCTCAAGCGGGGCACGAGCGGATTCAGGGAGGCCGACAATGACGGTACGTTCCATTCTCGATGCAAAAGGCCATCAGGTCATGAGCGTCGCGCCCGGCGCGAAGCTCTCGGCCGCGGTCAAGCTGCTCGGCGAGCGTAGGATCGGCGCGGTGCTGGTGATGGAGCAGAGCCGCATGGAGGGCATCCTGTCGGAGCGCGACATCGTGCGCGTGCTCTCTGAGCGCGGCGCGGGCGCGCTGGACGAACCGGTCAGCGCGGTCATGACCAAGAAGGTCGTGAGCTGCCGCGAGTCCGATACGGTCAGCGGCATCATGGAGATGATGACCACGGGGAAATTCCGCCATCTTCCTGTCGTCGAGGACGGCAAGGTGGTCGGGCTGATCTCGATCGGCGACATCGTCAAGCGGCGCGTCGAGGAATATGAGCGCGAGCAGGAGGCGCTGCGCGACTACATCAAGACCGCCTGAGCGCTACTTCCCGGTGCTGTCCGCGCCGCTCGACGGCGGCGCCAGGATGTCGATCGCTTCCTCGATTGCGCTGATGGAGCGTTCGGCGGCGCGTATCCCGTGCGCGATCAGGTCGTCGGCGCGGTGGAAGTCGAACCAGCCGATCTGACCGACCCGCGGCGAGATCAGCATGTCAGGCGGATCGCCGGCAAGGCGTGCGCGGGTGATGCGGTCCTGCATGATGTTGAAGGCGTCGACCATGACGCTCGAGATGCCGGGCCGGCTGGCGCTGCCGAAAAACTCCCGCTTCACGGTACGTTCGGCGGAGAAGAAGCGGCCAAACCGGCGCTTCGGCGGCTCCGGCTCGAGCTCGGCCTCGGCGGTCACCGCAACCGTCACTTCGGGCGCGGCGGACGGGCCGTGATTGTAGATCGTGGTCGAGTGCGCGAACACGTCGCTGGAGAGGTTCGCCGCAATGACGATTTCGGCGCCGAGCGCGCGCGCGGCCGAGACCGGCACCGGATTGACCAGCGCGCCGTCGACCAGCCAGCGGTCGCCGATCAGGACCGGCGCGAAGATGCCGGGCAGGGCGTAGGAGGCGCGCATGGCGTCGACCACGCGGCCCTGGGTCAGCCAGATCTCGTGCCCGGTGCGCACTTCGGTGGCGACGCTGGCGAACTTGACCGTGAGGTCCTCGATCATGACCTGGCCAAGCGCCGCCTCGATCTCGGCGGCCAGCTTGGCTCCGCGGATCAGGCCGGAGCCGTTGAGGCGGATATCGAGGTAGCCGAGCACGCTGCGCGGCTGCAGGCCGCGCGCCCATTGCTCCAGCGTCTCGATATGGCCGGCCGCATAGGCGCCACCGACCACGGAGCCGATCGAGGTGCCGACCACCACATTGGGGACGATGCCGTGGGCCAGCAGGGTCTTGATGATGCCGATATGGGCAAAGCCACGCGCGGCGCCGCCGCCGAGCGCAAGCCCGATGACCGGCCGGCGAACCGTTCCCAGGCCTACCTTGTCGGGGCCGTCGGAGCTCTTGTGGCCTCGGCCCATCCAGCTATCCAACACGACAAATCTCCTGCCAGCGCGAGACTAGGCTGCGCAGCATGGCTGCGCCAGCGTCGTCCGTCTTCATGGTTATTCCCACAGGCATGATTCATGCCCCGGGTAGTCCGCGGTAGGCAGGGAATGTGACTGGACCGCGACGGTAGAGCTAACATCGGCTTGATCGCGCGGTTCCAAATGGCGGACGCCGCCCGCCCGGACTGTGACAAAGCCTTGGACGCCCCTTGGACGAAGGCTTGAATTTGCCGCGTTTTCGTTGAAAAGCATGGAGATGACTTCGAGGGGCAACGGCATCGGCGGATGCGGGCGGGGCATGCGGCTCCTTCCGCTGCTGACGCTTGCGGCATTTTTGCTGGCTCTGATCCCCGGTTCCGTATCTGCACAGTTCTTCAGCGACCGGCCGCCGCCGATTCCGCCCGCTTCTGTCCCGGAGGTGCCGTCCGGTCCGGCACTCAACCTGGCGCCGCCATCGGGCGGCGGTTCAGGGCCCGTTCTGCCCGGTCCGCTGAACCAGCCGACCATCGTCCAGCCCTCGATTGCGACCGTGCCGCCGGTGGTAGCTGTGCCGCCGGCCGGCTCGCCGGCCGCGGGGCAGGCGGTGCTGTCGCTGACGGCGCGGTACGGCAAGGACCTGCCGGTCATCAATGCCGGGCTGGTGTGGCGGGTGTTCGCCGACAAGCCTGACGACAACGGCACCTACAAGCTGGTCCGCGAAGAGCGCGGGGCGACGCCCAACGTGGTGCTGCCGCCCGGCAACTATGTCGTCCATGTCGCGCTCGGCCTCGTCAGCGCGGTGCGCGCCGTCAGTCTGAAGTCGGAGACCGACCGCGAGTCGTTCGTGCTCCCGGCCGGGGGCCTGCGGATCGAGGGTCGGGTCGGCAGCAGCAAGATCCCCGCCAACCAGATCTCGTTCGCGATCTACAAGGGCAGCCAGTTCGACGGTTCGGACCGTGGACCAATGGTGCCGAACGTTGCAGCCGGCGACGTCGCGCTGCTGCCCGAGGGCACCTACTACATCGTCTCCAACTATGGCGACGCCAACTCGGTGGTGCGCTCCGACATTCGCGTCGCGGCGGGCAAGCTGACCGACGTCACCGTCACCCATCGCGCCGCCGTCATCACGCTCAAGCTGGTCAGCGAGCGGGGCGGCGAGGCGCTCGCCAACACCGCCTGGTCGGTGATCACGCCGGGCGGCGACGTGATCAAGGAATCGATCGGCGCGTTCCCGCGCGTCGTGCTCTCCGAGGGCGAGTATCGCGCGATCGCCAAGAACGAAGGCAAGGTGTTCGAGCGTCCCTTCAATGTCGTCAACGGTGTCGATGGCGAAGTCGAGGTCGTGGCGCGCTGACGTCCGGCCGGCCCTGCATTTCATGCAGCTGTCATAGTCTCTAATGTGAACTAACCATCGCGCGAATTTGAGCCGTCATAATCGCTCGCGGCGAAGCCGGGCCTGCCTATTTTTACATGACGTTAAGCCGCGGCATGACTTGGATGTCGCGGGGACTAGTGTTTGCGTGGGGCGCGCCATGGTCATGGCCAACAAGAAATCAGCAAAAGCATCGGCCAAATTCAATTCCGAGATGTTCGCCGACGTACCGGTTCTGCAACGCAAGTGGCAGGCCGCGGTCCGTCCCGGCGAAAAGCTGCCGCACTATGAAGACGTGATGCTCGGCAGTCTCGGCCGGCTCGCGGATCATATCGTGCTGCTGCGGAGCGTAGATGGCATGCTCAGCGTCTCGCACGCCGGCCGCTATGTCCAGACATGGCTGAACGACGAGCGCTGGGACATTCCGCTCAGCGCCCTGCCGCCGGATTGCGCCACCGCGTTGACCGAAGCCGCCGCAAACGCGCGCGAGAACTGCCGGCCCTATCTGGCGTCGGCGCATTGCGTCCGCGACGGGTTGGTGCGGACCTTCGACGTGCTGGCGCTGCCGACGCGGTCGCGCTGGGGCGGTATCCTGGTCGGCGTCTATGTCAACGAGCGCAATGCGCAGTACAATCTGCTCGATACGATTTTCTCGGCCACCGACGAGGGCGTGCTGTCGCTCGCCGCGATCCGCGATGCGCGCGGCGAGCCGGCCGACTTCCAGATCGTGCATCTCAACCAGGGCGCCGCAAGGCTGCTGATGCAGCCTGCGACCGAATTGCTGTGGCGCCGGCTCAGCGCCGGCGGCAACCCGCTTGCGGCGTCAGCGGTGATGAGCCGTCTGCGTGGATTTGTCGGCGGCGGCCCGGGCGGGCAGTTCGAGATCGACAGCGGCGATCGCTGCCTGCGGCTCGGCGTCACGGCGTTCGGCGACATGCTGTCGCTGACCGTCTCCGACGTCACCGCGCTGAAGCAGCGCGAGCTGTCGTTCCGCCTGCTGTTCGAGAACAACCCGATGCCGATGTGGGTGTTCGACGCCGGCACGATGGAATTCCTCAGCGTCAACGACGCCGCCGTTCAGCACTATGGATACAGCCGGGAAAAGTTTCTCGGCATGACGCTGCGCCAGATCTGGCCGGTGGATGAGTGGAGCGTGCACAGCGCCGCCTTGCGCGAGATCGGCGACGTCTATCAATCGAGCCGCGACTGGCGGCACATCAGGGCCGATGGCAGCGAGATCCATGTGCTGACCTTCGGACGCAAGGTGGCGTTCGAGGGCCGCGACGGCTATTTGGTCGCGGTGGTCGACATCACCGAGCGCCGCGCCGCCGAAGCGCGGATCGCACATATGGCGCACCATGACGGGCTCACCAATCTGCCGAACCGCGATTTCTACCAGGAGCGCCTGCGCGAGGCGCTGGAGCGCGGCCGCAGCGGCAACAAGCGCGTCGCGGTGATGTGCATCGACCTCGACCTGTTCAAGAACGTCAACGACTCCTTCGGGCATCCGATGGGCGACCGGCTGCTCAAGCTGGTGGCGGAGCGGCTGCGCGAGGTGGTCCGCGACGACAATGTGGCGGCCCGCCTCGGCGGCGACGAATTCGCGATCGTGCTTGCGGCCGACGTTTCGCCGAACGAGGCGAGCGCTTTCGCCGAACGGCTGATCGAAGCGCTGAGCGCGCCCTACAACATCGACGGGCTCGAGGTCGTGGTCGGCGCCAGCGTCGGCATCGCGCTGTCACCGGGCGACGGCACGACGTCGGAAGAATTGATGCGCAATGCCGACATGGCGCTGTACCGCGCCAAGTCCGAGGGGGGCGGCGTGCATCATTTCTTCGAACCGGAGATGGATCAGCAGGCGCAGAAGCGCCGCGACATGGAGCGCGATCTGCGCGCGGCCTTCAGCAACGGCGAGTTCGAGCTGCACTACCAGCCGCTGGTCGACATCGCGGCCGACCGCATCTCTGGCTTCGAGTCGCTGCTGCGCTGGCGGCACCCGCAGAAGGGCATGGTCTCGCCTGCGGAGTTCATCCCGGTTGCCGAAGACATCGGCCTGATCGTCGCGCTCGGCGAATGGGTGCTGCGCGAAGCCTGCTCGGAGGCGATCAAGTGGCCCGCCGACGTCAAGGTCGCCGTCAATCTGTCGCCGGTGCAGTTCCGCAGCCGCAATCTGGTCCAGGCCGTGATCTCGGCGCTGGCGCATTCCGGCCTGTCGGCGCGGCGGCTCGAGCTCGAGATCACCGAGTCGGTGTTCCTGGCGGAAACCGAGGCCAACCTCGCGATCCTGCATCAGCTGCGCGAACTGGGCGTCAGCATCTCGATGGACGATTTCGGCACCGGCTATTCCAGCCTGAGCTATCTGCGCAGCTTCCCGTTCGACAAGATCAAGATCGACCGCTCCTTCGTGAAGGATCTGGCGCGGCGCTCCGATTGCCTCGCGATCGTGCGCGCGATCTCGGGCCTTGGCCGCAGCCTCAGGATCACCACGACCGCGGAAGGGGTCGAGACGACAGACCAGCTCGACTGGCTGCGCGCCGAAGGTTGCAACGAGGTGCAGGGATTTCTGTTCAGCGCGGCGAGACCGGCCGGCGAGATCGCGGCCTTGCTGAGCGGCTTTGCGGAGCGTGCGTCGAAGGCGGCGTAGTCGTCATGCCCGACAATGGCGAGGGCTTTTGTAGCCCGGGTGAGCGAAGCGACACCCGGGACGAGTGTCCCGCATATCGCTCCGCTCATGCGGGCTACAAGGCTATACCCTAGAACCGCGTCACGATATCGGACAGGGCCGGGCGCGGGCGGTCCTCGCTCGGCCTGGTCGGGGTGCCGATGTGAATGAGCCCGGCGAGCTTCTCGTCCGGCTTCAGGCCGAGGCCGTCGAGCACGTCGCGGTCGAAGACAAACCAGCCGGTCAGCCAGCAGGCGCCGTAGCCGAGCGCGGTCGCCGCGGTAACGATGTTCATCGCGCTGGCGCCCGCCGACAATTCCTGCTCCCACGGCGGCACCTTGGGGTGCGGCTTGGTGAAGGAGACCACGCCGATCACCAGCGGCGCGTCGGTCAGGCGTTTCTTCTCGACCTCGATGTCGGAGGCCGGCGCCCCGGGATTCTTCCGGGCGAAGACCTTTGCGATCACGTCGCCGGCCCGCGCGCGGGCATCGCCCTCGAACACGATGAAGCGCCAGGGCGCGAGCTTGCCGTGGTCGGGTACGCGTGCGCCGATCGTCAAAATGGTCTCGAGCTCGGCCGCGGACGGGCCCGGGCCGGTCATCTCGCGCGGTTTCATCGAGCGGCGCGTCTTCAGGAGTTCAATGGCATCGGGCACGGAGATGTCCTTCAAGGGGAGTCGTGCCCCCAAGATGGGGGCACGACCGAGCCAATGAAAGCCAGTTTAGACCGATTGTGAAGATCAGGCGACGGATCGCGCCCGCTTCACGTCGGGCGGCGTCGCCTCATCGACCAGCGCGGCGATCGCCTCATCGGTCGGCATCACCGTCTGCCGCTCGCTGCCGAGACGGCGGACCGAGACCGAGTGGGTCTCGGCTTCCTTCTTGCCGACGACGAGCAGGGCCGGGATCTTGGCCAGCGAGTGCTCGCGGACCTTGTAGTTGATCTTCTCGTTGCGCAGGTCGATCTCGACCCGCAGCCCGGCGCGGCGCGCGGTCGCCGCCACCACCTTGGCGTACTCGTCGCCTTCGGAGGTGATGGTCGTGACCACGAGCTGGGTCGGCGCCAGCCAGAGCGGGAAGTTGCCGGCATAGTGCTCGATCAGGATGCCGATGAAGCGCTCCATCGAACCGCAGATCGCGCGGTGCACCATGACAGGCGCCTTCTTCGAGCCGTCATGATCGATGTAGAACGCGCCGAACCGCTCCGGCAGGTTGAAGTCGACCTGGGTCGTGCCGCACTGCCAGTCGCGGCCGATGGCGTCGCGCAGCACATACTCGAACTTCGGTCCGTAGAACGCGCCTTCGCCCGGATTGATCTCGGTCCGGATGCGGTTGCTGCCCTTGGCCTTGATTTCCGACAGGACCGTCGCCATCACGCGCTCGGCGTGATCCCACATCTCGTCGGTGCCGACGCGCTTCTCCGGCCGCGTCGAGAGCTTGACGGTGAGCTCGCCGTCGAAGCCGAAATCGGCGTAGGTCGACAGGATCAGGTCGTTGATCTTGAGGCACTCGTCGGCGAGCTGCTGCTCGGTGCAGAACACATGGGCGTCGTCCTGGGTGAAGCCGCGCACCCGCATCAGGCCGTGCATCGCGCCCGACGGCTCGTAGCGATGCACGACGCCGAACTCGGCGAGCCGCAACGGCAGGTCGCGGTAGCTCTTCAGCCCGTGCTTGAAGATCTGCACATGGCCCGGACAGTTCATCGGCTTCAGCGCGAACCAACGCTTGTCCTCGGCCTCGTCGCCGGCGGACTGCGCCGCGAACATGTTCTCGCGGTACCAGTCCCAATGGCCCGAGGTTTCCCACAGCGCCTTGTCGAGGATCTGCGGAGCGTTGACCTCGTCGTAGTCGCCGAGCAGCCGGCGCCGCATATAGGCGATCAACTGCTGGAAGATGGTCCAGCCCTTGGGGTGCCAGAACACCACGCCCGGGCCTTCCTCCTGGAAGTGGAACAGGTCGAGCTCGCGGCCGAGCTTGCGGTGGTCGCGCTTCTCGGTTTCCTCGATCTGCTTGAGATAGGCGTCGAGGTCTTCCTGCCTGGCGAATGCCGTGCCGTAGACGCGGGTCAACATCGGATTGTTGGAATCGCCGCGCCAATACGCGCCCGCCACCTTCATCAGCTTGAACGCGTTGCCGATCTTGCCGGTCGAGGTCATGTGCGGGCCGCGGCAGAGATCGAACCAGTCGCCCTGGAAGTAGATCTTGATCGGCTCGTTGCCGGGAATGGCGTCGACCAGCTCGACCTTGAAGGCCTCGCCCTTGTCGCGGAACACCTGCTTGGTCTTCTCGCGATCCCAGACTTCCTTGGTGAACGGCTTGTCGCGCGCGACGATCTCGCGCATCCGCTTCTCGATCGCGGCAAAATCTTCCGGGGTGAACGGCTCGTTGCGGAAGAAGTCGTAGTAGAAGCCGTTCTCGATCACCGGGCCGATCGTGACCTGGGTGCCCGGCCACAGCGACTGCACGGCCTCCGCCAGCACATGCGCGGCATCGTGCCGGATCAGTTCCAGCGCGCGCGGATCTTCGCGGCCGATCAGCTCGATTTTGGCGTCGGCCTCGATCGGATCATTGAGGTCGGCAAGCGTGCCGTCGAGCGCCATCGCGACGGTGCGCTTGGCGAGCGAGGGCGAAATGCCTTTGGCGATGTCGAGACCGGTGGTCCCTTTCGGGAAATCGCGCCTCGCTCCGTCAGGGAAGGTGAGGACGATCTTGTTCACGGGTTCTGCGGGTTTGAGGTTAGAGAGGCTGTACTGGAATCCGGATTCGGATTTGGGTGGCGTATCGGCCATGGTGTCTCCTGTAGCTCACTCCTGCGAACGAGCGCAGGTAAGCGGAAAGCAGCGGTATAGCAGGGGATTTGACGCCTGCAATCCGGCAATATCAAGAAAATGGGCCTCCGGCCGCGCGGATTTGAACAAGGCTCGGCTGCAGGCGACGCCACGGATCGTTGCGACGCTGCCGATCATCGTCTAACGTCCGGCCTCCATTTTCCGCCATCGCGCGATCCGCAAGGTTCATGTTTTCCCGTCTCCTGTTTTTCGTGGCGTTGCTTCTGATCCCGGGCGTGTTGCGGGCGGAAGAGACATCGGTCCAGAAGGCCGGATTTGCGAAGAAGCTGACCATCTATCTCGCCCATGGGCCGGCGAACGCCTGCGGCGCCGGCTGCGATCGCTGGATCGCGATCGAAGGCGAGATCGATCGGGAAGCCGCGCAGCGGATTCGCACCTTCCTGTTTGCCAACAAGGACAGGCAGCTTCCGATCTACCTTCATTCGCCGGGCGGAAACGTCGAGCAGTCCTATGGGATCGCGCGGTTCCTGCGCGCGCACAAGGCAATCGCCCGGGTCGGCCGTACCATCGTGCCGGCCTGTTCCACCGGCACGCAGATCGACGCCGCCTGCCTGAAGATCAAGGCTGCCAAGGGGGAGGTCGAGGCCGAGCTCACCACGCGCAACGCGATGTGCGTGTCGGCCTGCGCCTATCTGTTCCTGGGCGCGACCAGCCGCGAAGTGGCGCCCGATTCGGTGCTCGCGGTGCATAACTCCAAGCTGATGTTCGTCGTGCACGGACATCCGCCTGCGCAGGTCGTCGCGGACTTCAGGCGGCGCGAGATGGTGAGCGCCGATCGCGACCGCAATGTATTCCTCGCGGCGATGGGCATCAGCCATGAGCTCAGCGACCTCATCAAGTCCGTGAAGTTCGAGGACCTGCACGTGCTGACGCGGCCGGAGCTTTATCGATTCGGCATCGATACGCGGCCGCTGCCGGAAACCCTGTGGGCGGTGGAGAAGGAAACACGGCCCTATGTTCGCAAGATCGTGCAGCAGAAAAGGGCCGACGGCAGTGCGTTCCGCATGATGGAGTGGCGGCTGTTCTGCGAGAGCAAGGATCGCGGGCGGCTGATGTTCGTGCGCGAGTTTGAGGAGGGGGCAGCCGGCAAGAGCACGGTGCTGATGATGGCCGGCGCGACCAGGACCGTTGCATTCGGCCGGTCGGCGCGGTTCGGCAAATACGAGGTCTGGAGCGAGGCGGTGACCTCGGACATCGTCAAGGCGATGCTCGCGGCCCCGCATCTGCAGATCGGCGAAAGCGCGCCGGCAACCGACGCCAAGCTCGACGCCAAGTCTGACGTCAAGTCCGGCCTTGCGACATTCGATATCGGCACCACCGGGCTGGAGCAGGGGTGGACGCAGCTTCTGGCATCATGCCCGGCGGCGACCGCCGGCCCGAAGCCTGCGAGCCCGTTGCCGGCCGCCGCGTCGCCGAGCGTTAGTGCGGTGCCGGCGGCATCGCCGTCGCGATGAGCGCAAGAGGCGCCGTTCGATAAGGTGCCATGCATTTAGATGCAGTTGCATCGATCTCGGCGTCTGCTAACAACGCGGCGTGAAACGCTTCGCTCCCACCGCATTGATGCTCGGCAACATCGTCACCGGCTGCTCGGTGCTGGCGCCGGCCGGCATGCTGGCGGAGTTGTCCGACGGACTCGGCGTCACGATCCACACCGCGGGTCTCCTGATCACCTTCGGCGCGATCGTGCTGTGCGTGGGCTCGCCGGCGACGGCGTGGCTGACCAGCCGGATCGAGCGGCGGGCCTTGCTGACGGCGACGCTGCTGGTGCTGACGCTGACCAATGCGGCATCCGCCTTTGTGCCGAACTACGACAGCCTCCTGATCATTCGGCTGGTGATGCTCGCGGTCGGCGTGCTCTACACGCCGCAGGCGGCGGGCACCGCGGCACTGATCGTGCCGGTGGAGAAGCGCGGTAGCACGATTGCCTACATCTTCCTCGGCTGGTCGCTTGCTGCCGCGATCGGGCTGCCGCTGATCACCTTCATCGCAAGCCGCTACGGCTTTCGCGCGACCTATGGCGCGATCGCGCTGACCGGGCTCGTCAGCTCCCTGCTGCTGTGGTGGCGGCTGCCAGGCGGACTGCACAGCGCGCCGGTTGACCTCAGAACCTGGGTCGATCTCGGCCGCAATCCGATGGTCATTCTGCTGCTGTCGATCACGACGCTGCAGATGTCCGGCCAGTTCGTGGTGTTCACCTTCATGGGACCGCTGCTCGCCAAACTGACCGGCGCCAATGCGGACGCCGTCGGGATCGTGTTCGCGCTCTACGGCATCTTCGGGTTCGTCGGCATCGTGATCGCAACGCGCGTGGTGGACTCGTGGGGCGCCTGGAAAACCTCGGTCCTGTTCACCGTGCTGCTGCTCGCAGGCGTCGCCGGCTGGGCGCTGAGCGCCGGCGCCTACGCCCTGATGGCCGCCTCCGTCGCGGTGTGGGGCCTCGGCTTTGCATCGACCAATTCGATGCAGCAGGTACGCCTGGTCGGTGCGGCGCCGGCGCTCGCTTCGGCGTCGGTCTCGCTCAATACCTCGGTGCTGTATATCGGCCAGGCCATCGGCTCCGCGATCGGCGGCTTGCTGTTCGCCCGCGAATGGCTGCACAGCGCAGGCTACGTGGCTACAGCCTTCGTCGCGGCGGCGCTCGCGGTCGTGGTCGTTACGCGGCCGCGACGGACGGCCGCCACCGCCGCAGCCGAGTGAACGGTTGGCTTTCACGTTTGTGTTCGCGAGAGCATCCCAACAACGATCCGCGTGCGGAACATCAGGGAGCTCGACTGCGCGTCACCACCTCACGCTTTGGCTGGGCACGATGAACGCCGTCGTGCTCGGCTTGTTCGGATTGTGGGTGAAGTAGCCGTAGGCGGCGACGATCACGACGAGCAAGGCAAGCACGGCCAGCAAGTCGATCTGCCGGGGATCATGACCGTTGTGGCTGATTTTCCAGCGCATTGTTGTTTCCTCCCCAAAGGGGGCAATGAAACAATGCGCCAACTATCGCCACAGTTCCGCCGGGCAGCAATGCGCGCTGCGCTTGGACGTGCCGCAGCAACCGATCAATTGTCGTTGACGCCGCGTCAACCGTTGTTGGCGCCGCGTCAGCCTTCGTTGACGCCGCGCCAGCGGCCATAGCGCCAGGGCAGGTACCAGCGTGCCCCGGGCGGCTTCGTCAGCGGGACATTATCGATCCCGGATGTTCCCCAGGGCTGGCAGCGCAGCAGCCGCGCCAGCGTCATCCAGCCGCCGCCCCACAGGCCGAAGCGTTCGATCGCCTCGTCGCCATAGACCGAGCAGGTCGGCAGATGCCGGCAGTTGTAGCCGACCAGCGGCGACAGCGTGTGCCGGTAGATCCAGATCAGGGCGCGGCCGAGGTTGCGCGGCAAGCGGCGCATGGTGCTGGCACAGTCCATGCATCGTGGATGGTGTGTCGTTGAATGGTTTGTCGGCGGCATACGCAAGTATGTACGTAGTCTTGCGGGGGTTCCAAGCCAAGGAACTGTTTTGTTGCAGATATTTACGCCACAGTTCGTTATTATTGCACAGCACCGATGGCGCTGCAGCAAGGGCTCTATGGACGGTCCGGGTCAGCAACGCTACCGTTCCCATAACGCGCCGCTGACAGAATCGTGGCGCACTGCCATGGGGCCATTGCCACCGCTCGCATCACCAAGGGCTTGGGGGAAGGAACCAAATTGAGGCTCGTCAAGTCGCTCTCGTTGCGCAGTTGGGCGCTTACCGGCGCCGTTGCTCTTTGCTTCGCAGCTTCCGGCACCGCCGCCATGGCGGGCGGTTCTGCGCAGGCCAATTCGACCCTCGAAGAGCGCAAGCTGCCGATGAAGTTCAGCTGGATCGCCTGCCAGCCGAATTGCCGCGGCTGGGTGTCCGCGGTCGGCATCATCACGGCCGATAGTCCGAGGGAATTCGACGAGTTCGCGCGCGGCCGCCAGCTCAACGGCGCCACCGTCGTGCTCGATTCCAGCGGCGGCTCGGTCAACGACGCGATCGCGCTCGGCCGCCGCTTCCGCGGTCTCGGCGTGCTGACCACGGTCGGTACCAGCGTCGTCAATCAGGCCGCGCAGGGTGGCCGCGCGAGCGTTCTGCCGGATGCCTATTGCGAGTCGATGTGCGTGTTCCTGCTGTTGTCGGGCAAGACGCGCTACGTTCCGCCGGCCGCCCATGTCCGCGTGCATCAGATCTGGATGGGCGATCGCGCCGACGACGCCAAGGCCGCGAGCTACACCGCGCAGGACCTGATGATCGTCGAGCGCGATATCGGCCGTCTTGCCAAGTACACCTTCGACATGGGCGGCGCAGGTGATCTGCTGGCGCTCTCGCTCAGCGTGCCGCCGTGGGAAGACCTGCACGAATTGTCGGCGGCCGAATTGCGGCTGACCAATCTCATCACCACCGATGCGGTTGCCGACGTGCTGCCGCGGCAGGACAACACCAAGGACAACGCAATTCCCGTCGCCGAGGCGAAGCCGAAGAACAACGATCGCTTCTTGAGCAGCGCGATGGAGGGCGAGGCGTCGCAGGCGAGAGCGACCAAGACCGCCGAGGTCGTGGTGCCGACCGGCGGCAGCGCGGCGCCGGCGCCGGTCCAGCCCGCGCAGTAAGAACGCACATTGTCGCGTCGTTCCGGGACGCGTAAGCGGACCACAGATGCGCAATTGCGCATCGGGGAACCTCGAGATTCCGGGTTCGATGCTGCGCATCGCCCCGGAATGACCTGACATGCAATTTTACGCCGGCTGCTTCGCCTTGGCCTCGATCTGGCCGATCGCATCGACCACGGCATCGAAGGTCAGCAGGGTCGAGGCATGGCGGGCCTTGTAGTCGCGCACCGGCTCGAGCAGCGCGATATCGGCCCATTTGCCGCCCTGCGGGGGCTGGCCGTTTTCCTTCAGCATCTTGCGGACCGTCTCGCGCAATTCGCGCAGCTCGTCCGCGGTCGAGCCCACCACCCGGCTCGCCATGATCGAGGAGGAGGCCTGGCCGAGCGCACAGGCCTTCACGTCATGGGCGAAATCCGTCACCACGGGACCGTCCATCTTGAGGTCGACCTTGACGGTCGAACCGCACAATTTGGAGTGGGCGGTGGCGCTGGCGTCCGGGTCGGCCAGCCGTCCGAGGCGCGGAATATTGCCGGCCAACTCGATGATCCGCTTGTTGTAAATGTCGTTCAGCATGGGGACAGATGCCTGGTTCCGGCGGTGCCGGGCGCTCTTGGCGGCTGGGTTGCACCGTCCTATATATGGGCGGCAACGCCGGAAACATAGCCCGGCCATGCAGCCACCGCGGCCCACCTCCGCCGCGGCGGTGCTACAATTGTGGGACTCAGGCGCCCGGCGGTCGAACCATCCGCCCCGTCTGCCCGGTGACACATCCGGACCAAGGTCAAATCCGAGGGCCGGTCGAACGGAGAAGACATGGACGCCTTGATCAAATCGATTCGCCCCAACAAGCCGGCCGACGCGAAGCCCGGCGAGCTCGACCCCTCAGAATTCATGACGGCGGCCGTCCGTGCCGACCAGCCGCGCCCGTCGCGGGCGGAGGCGGAGGACGCCGTGAAGACGCTGCTCGCCTATATCGGCGAGAACACCGGCCGCGAGGGCCTGCTCGACACGCCGCGCCGGGTCGTCGAGGCCTATGACGAGCTCTATCAGGGCTACCACCAGTGCCCGGCCGAGGTGCTGAACCGCACCTTCGGCGAGACCGCCGGCTACGACGATTTCGTCCTCGTCCGCGACATCGAGTTCACCTCGCAGTGCGAGCATCACATGATGCCGTTCTACGGCAAGGCGCATATTGCCTATACGCCGGTGGAGCGCGTCGTCGGCCTCTCCAAGCTGGCGCGGTTGACCGACATCTTCGCCCGCCGTCTGCAGACCCAGGAGCATCTCACCGCGCAGGTCGCGGCTGCGATCGACGAGGTGCTGAAGCCGCGCGGCGTTGCCGTGCTGATCGAGGCGGAGCATACCTGCATGTCGGTGCGCGGCGTTGCCAAGCATGGTGCATCGACCTTCACCAGCCGCTTCACTGGCATGTTCCGCGACAATCCGGCGGAGCAGCAGCGTTTCTTGTCCCTGGTGCGAGGACCGAACCGGTAACCTCGCATTTTCCTGAGCGAGGTTTTCCGTGTCCGCAGCGACCCACGATCACGACCGCGAGGAGGGGCTGGCCTTCCAGCCCAAATTCGACGCGGCAGGCCTTGTGACCTGCGTCGCGACCGATGCCGCGACCGGCGATGTGCTGATGGTCGCGCACATGAATGACGAGGCCCTGCGCAAGACGATCGCGACCGGCGAAGGCTGGTACTTCAGCCGCTCGCGCAATGCGCTGTGGCGCAAGGGCGAGAGCTCGGGCCAGACCCAGCGCGTGGTCGAGATCCGGATGGATTGCGATCAGGACGCGGTGTGGATCAAGGTCGAGCAGATCGGCGCCGCCTGCCACACAGGACGGCGCTCCTGCTTCTATCGCGCGGTGAAGGACGA
The DNA here is from genome assembly GCF_054056795.1 of Bradyrhizobium sp. USDA 3315. Taxonomy (NCBI): domain Bacteria; kingdom Pseudomonadati; phylum Pseudomonadota; class Alphaproteobacteria; order Hyphomicrobiales; family Nitrobacteraceae; genus Bradyrhizobium; species Bradyrhizobium sp. USDA 3315. Next base: position 6,020,669 of record NZ_JBSRYP010000001.1, read on the forward strand.
GGGCGGGCATGTCAGCCTGTCCTTTGTCGACGCCGAGAAGCTGTTCGATCCGGCGCAGGTCTATCGCAAATAGATCATTGATCTGAATCAAGTACAGCGCGGCGAAGTCGTGTACTTCGTGGCCCCTGTTACGCCATGCGCAAGCCGTTGCGCAGGGTCGTCACTGGGGGTGAACTGTGGCGCATCGCCTGATACCGCTTGTTGGGTTTTTTGCCTGGGCTGTGTGGCCGATCGGCGAGGCGCAATCGCAAACGACCGAGCGTGCGCCCGATACGATGGCCGCGCGCGTCCTTGCCTGTGCGCCGTGTCACGGCGCCGAAGGCGAGGGCACCAGCGACGCCTATTTCCCGCGGCTGGCCGGCAAGCCGGCAGGCTATCTCTACAACCAGCTCATCGCATTCCGGGATGGACGGCGGAAATACCCGCCGATGAACTACCTGCTGGAGTTTCAGACCGACGATTACCTGAAGAAGATCGCTGAATATTTCGCCTCGCTCAGGCCGGCATTTCCGCCGCCGGTCCCGCCGGTCGACAGCAAGGAGATCCTGGCGCGCGGCGAGACGATCGTGAAGAACGGCGATCCGCAGCACGGCATTCCGCCCTGTTCGGCCTGCCATGGTCCCACATTGGGCGGCATGGAGCCCGGCATTCCCGGCCTGCTTGGCCTGCGCGCGGCCTATATCAGCGGCCAACTCGGGGGCTGGCGCTACGGCACGCGGACCGCGTTCGCTCCCGATTGCATGCAGATCGTCGCGGGCCTGCTGACGGAGGACGACGTGAAGGCGGTGGCCGCCTATCTGTCCTCGCGTCCGGCGCCGGCGGATCCATCCTTCGCGCCGCGAGGCAGCCTTCCGATGCCGCTCGAATGCGGCAGCGAACTGCATTGAAGGGATCGTGCCGATGTCGCGAACCTTAACAGGACTGCTTGTCGGACTGATGCTGGCATTGTCGCCGATTGGAGCAGCGGCGCAGCAGAAGGCGGCCGATCCGGCCGTCCTCGCCAAGGGCGAGTATCTCGCACGCGCCGGCGATTGCATCGCCTGCCACACCGCGCGCGAAGGCAAGACCTTCGCCGGCGGCCTCCCGATGAAGACGCCATTCGGCACGCTCTACACGTCGAACATCACGCCCGATCCGCAGACCGGGATCGGCACGTGGACCTCCGATCAGTTCTACCAGATGATGCACAATGGCCGCTTTCCCGACGGCGGCCTGGTCTATCCGGCGATGCCGTTCGCCTCCTATACCAAGGTGACGCGCGAGGACAGCGACGCGATCTACGCCTATTTGCGCACGGTGCCACCGGTCAGGCAGCTCAACAAGCCGCACGACCTGACATTCCCGTTCAACAACCGCTCGCTGATCCTCGGCTGGCGCACGCTGTTCTTCAGGGAAGGCGAGTTCAAGCCTGATCCGACGAAGTCGGCGGAGTGGAATAGAGGTAACTACCTGGTCGAGGGGCTGGGTCATTGCGGGATGTGTCACACCCCGATCAATGCGCTCGGCGGCAGCAAGCAGTCGCAGGCCTTCGAGGGCGGCCTGATCCCGATGCAGAACTGGTACGCGCCGTCGCTGACCTCCAACAAGGAGACGGGGCTCGGCGACTGGACGATCGAGGAGATCGTCGACTATCTGCGCAAGGGCGTGTCCGCCAAGGGCGCCGTGTACGGACCGATGGCCGAGGTCGTCTACAACAGCCTGCAATATCTCAATGATGATGATGCGCGCGCGATGGCGGTCTACCTGAAGGGCCTTGCGCAGGGCGGTCCTCCGGAGAAGGCGTCGACTTCGCTGCCGTCGGCCGAGAGCAGTCTGCTGCTGTCCTTTGGCAAGTCGATCTATGACCGCGACTGCGCAAGCTGTCATGGCGCGACCGGGCAGGGCATGCCGCCGGATTATCCGCCGCTTGCCGGCAATCAGTCGATCCAGATGGTCTCCGCGGTGAACCCGATCCGGATGGTGCTCAATGGCGGGTATCCGCCGGGTACGTCGGGCAATCCGATGCCCCACGGCATGCCGCCGTTCGCGCAGAAGCTGTCGGATGACGAGGTCGCGGCTGTCGTGACCTACATCCGAACGGCCTGGGGCAATCGCGGCGAGCCGGTGTCGGCGCGGCAGGCCAACGAACTGCGGGCAGCAACGCTGAACTAAAGCATGATCCGGAAAAGTGCGAAGCGGTTTTCCGAAACGATCATGCTCAAACAAAGGAGCTAAAGCGCGATGACTAGTCAACCTCGTCTCGTCGCGCGTTAAGGGGAGCGCGATCATGATCAACTCGTCTTCGCCGCAACCGCCGGCATCGGGCTCGGAAGACGATGATGTCGAGACCATCGTACGCGCCGGTCCAGGTGGCGCGGTCGCGGTCGCGGGCATTGCGACGGCCGTCGTGGTCGGGTTGTGGTTTGCATTCTATCTGCTGGTCTTCCTGCCGCGGAGCGTTCCCTGATGGCGAGCGAGACTGACCACAGCCTCGGTGAGGCCGTTGCCGCACGGATCGAGCGGCGCTGGGCGACGCTGTCGATCGTCATTGTCGGCGTCCTGGTCGGCATGGCGACCTATATCGGCATCCATCAGGCGACGATGCCGCAGGGCCGGGTCGAAACCGCCGATCCCAAGACGCTGCATCTGTCGGGCGAATTCGTCGAGAGCAATCTCGGCAGCGAAATGCTGGCCGACGGATCGGTCACCGTGCGTGCGATTGGCCAGCAATATTCCTTCACACCGCAATGCATCGTGGTGCCCGCGGAGACGCCGATCACCTTCCGCGCCACCAGCGCCGATGTCGTCCACGGTTTCCTGATCGAGGGCACCAACATCAACACGATGCTGGTGCCGGGCTACGTCACCGACCTGCCGGTGCGCTTCAAGGCGCCGGGCGATCACGTGATGCCGTGCCAGGAATTCTGTGGCATCGGCCACCAGGGCATGTGGGGCAAGGTCAAGGTGGTCGACAAGGCTGCGTTCCGTGACATGGCGGCAGCGAAGCGGAGGCTGACCTGTGTTGATTAACAAGCGACTGATCGCGGCGCATTTCTGGCTTGCCTTCATCGTGTTCGGCGTCGCGCTGGTGCTCGGCGCCTGGCAGATGTTCGTGCGCAGCCCGTTGAACGCCTGGCATTTCAATCCGGAATTCTACTATCGCTCGGTCACCGCCCATGGCTCGGCGATGGGATACGTATTCCCGACACTGATCGCGATGGGATTCGGTTACGCGATCACCGAAGCCTCGCTCGAGAAAGAGCTGGTTGGACGGCGCTGGGCCTGGGTGGGCTTCTTCCTGGTCGCCGTCGGCGCCGTTGTCGCGATGATCCCGGTGTCGCTCGGGCTCGCCTCGGTGCTCTACACCTTCTATCCGCCGATGGTCGGCAATCCCTTCTATTACATCGGCGTCGTCATGGTCGTGGTCGGCTCATGGATCTGGGTCGCGCTGATGGTGACCAATTTCGTGATCTGGAAGCGCGAGAACCCGGGCAAGCCGGTGCCGCTTGCGATGTATGCCAATGTTGCGGGCTCACTGCTCTGGGGCTGGACCGCGGTCGGCGCGGCGCTTGAGATCCTGTTCCAGATCCTGCCCGTGGCGCTTGGGCTGAAGTCGACGATCGATGCGGGGCTGGCCCGCGTCTTCTTCTCCTGGACGCTGCACGCCATCGTCTATTTCTGGCTGATCCCGACCTACATCGCCTATTATACGATCTTCCCGCGGGCGATCGGCGGCCGGCTCTTTAGCGACCCGATGGCGCGGATCTCGTTCATCCTGTTCGTCGTGGTGGCGATGCCGATCGGCGTGCATCACCTGTTTGCCGATCCGCAGGTCGGCGCCGGATTCAAGTTCATGCACTCCGTGTTCACCGGCCTCGTCGCGCTGCCGACGCTGCTCACGGTGTTCACGATCTGCGCCTCGGCGGAGATTGCCAGCCGCCTGCGCGGTGGCCGCGGCGCCTTCGGCTGGATCGGCGCGCTGCCATGGTCCAATCCGATCATGCTGGCGACGGCGCTGTCGCTGGTCATGCTCGGCTTCGGAGGCGCCGGCGGTCTGATCAACATGAGCTATCAGCTCGATGCCACCGTGCACAACACGCAGTGGATCACCGGCCATTTCCACCTGATCTTCGGTGGCGCCATCGTCATCATGTATTTCGCCATCGCCTATGATCTGTGGCCGCATCTGACCGACCGTGCGCTGGACAGTTTTGGCCTGATGCGCACGCAGCTCTGGCTGTGGTTCATCGGCATGATCGTGACCACCTTCCCGTGGCACTATGTCGGTATTCTCGGCATGCCGCGCCGCATGGCCTATTATGACTATGCCAACCCGGCGATCTCGCCGCAGGCCTTGTCGGTCACGATGTCGGCAATCGGCGGGTTCATTCTTCTGATATCGGGCCTGCTGTTCCTGCTGGTGCTGATCCGCGGGCAGTTCGGCGCGCGAGGCGAGGCGGGTGCGTACCGCTTCGCGGTGCCGCTGCACATGCCCGCGCGGATTCCGGTCGCGCTCAACTCATTCGGCCTGTGGCTCGCGTTGATGGTCGGTCTCACCGTGGTGAATTATGGTTTCCCGATCGCGCAGCTGATGGCGCTGAACGAGACCAGCGTGCCCGCGGTCTATGTCGGAGCCGGCCGATGAGCGACCAGCCGCTGTTCTCGCTTCGCAATCCGTGGTTCGGCGCCAGCGTCGGCATCACGGTTGCCATCGCTGTGTTGTCGGCCGTCGCAGGCCTGATCTGGTTGCCGCTGGCGCAACCCAATTTGAAGCTTGCCGGCGTCTGGGATGCGATCTGCAGCGCTGCCGGCGTTCCGCGTGCCGCCGTGCAGGAGGCCGGCATCAAGCCGGATTTCAAGACGTCCAAAGTCGTCATGACATCGGAGATGCTGACCAAGGCAGATCAGGTCTCGATCGGGCGGGGCGCAACGCTGGCGCAGCGCTGCGCGATCTGCCACGGACCGCAGGGCGTCAGCGACGCCCATTCACCGAACCTCGCCGGGCAATTTGCTGCGGTGACCTACAAGGAGCTGAACGACTTCAAGACCGGCGCGCGGGTCAGCGTGGTGATGAGCCCGTTCGCGGCGGCGATGAGCGATCAGGACATGAAGGATGTCGCGGCCTATTACGCCTATCTGCCGCGGGTGCCTTCGAACAATCTGGATACCGGGCGTCCCGCGCCGGCGATCGTGGTGACGGGCGCCCCGATGCGCAACATCGCGCCTTGCGGCTCCTGCCACGGCGATGTCGACAACAAGGCGGGAAGCCCCTGGCTCGGCGGCCAGTCGGCGGTCTACATCAAGGCGCAGCTCGAGGCCTTTGCATCCGGGGCCCGCCGCAACGATATCAGTCAGCAGATGCGCAACATCGCGCGCCAGATGACGGCCGAGGAGATCGACCAGGTCGCGCATTACTACGAGGCCCAGCCCTGAACCGGCGCTATTAACGCGCCATTAACCATAATTACGGCACCTTGACCGGACATGGGTGCCGATTGCCGGCGCCCGGCAAGGCACCCGGACAGATGGCGGTCGACCTCTTCAATGCGACGGCTTCGGCAGGTGTCGATTCCTCGCGCCTGAAGGTCGCAAGCTCGATCAAGCAGGCGGCCGCGACCACCGGCACGAGCTTCGAATATCTGCTCACGACCGCGAAGATGGAATCCAATTTCAACCCGCGGGCCGGCGCCACGACCTCGTCGGCGCATGGACTTTATCAATTCATCGACCAGACCTGGCTCGGCACCGTCAAGGAGGCTGGAAGCCAGCTCGGTTATGGCCAGTATGCCGACGCCATCACCAGGAATTCCGACGGCAGCTATTCGGTCAGCGATCCCTCGGCGCGCGCCGCGGTCATGAAGCTGCGCGACGATCCGGACGCGGCGTCCTCGATGGCGGCGGTGCTGACGCAGTCCAACAGCTTCAAGCTTACCGGCAAGCTCGGCCGCCGTCCGACCGATGCCGAACTGTACATGGCCCATTTCATGGGCGTCGGCGGCGCCGGCAAGCTGATCTCGAGCGCCGAGGACAGCCCGAGCGCCAATGCGGCCGCGATGTTTCCGAAGGCGGCAGCCGCCAACCAGTCGATCTTCTACGACAGGTCGGGCAACGCGCGCAGCGTCAGCCAGGTCTATTCGGTGTTGACCACGCGCTACGCCGCGGCCGCGAACTCCCAGGACACGCGCACCGCCTTCGCCGCGGCCGGCGGCGACACCATGTCGCCTTACGCGATCGCAGGCACCGCGCCGACGACGGCGCTGACCATGGATACCGCGTCCTATCTCTCGACCTTCCCGGACTCCCGGTCGGCCGCGCCCGTCGCCGCGACCTCGGCTGTGGCATCGGCACAGCCGGCGCCGACCTTCCGCTCGCTCTACCAGGCCGGCGACCGCTCGGAGCCGATCTCGCCGGCGGTGCAGGAGCTGTGGGGCAATTCCGCCTCGCTGACGTCATCGGCGACGCCGAAGGTCCGCGCGCCCGGACGGCTCGACCTGTTCAGCGATCCGAGCGGCACCTACAGCAACGGCTAGGACCAATCCACATTCAGGATTCCCATAGCTGAATGATGCTGAATCAATGCGTTCCGGACGTTTTGATTCGGAGCGTGCTGATGGGTGTGAAGCGCTATGAGCTAAGTGATGCGCAATGGGCTCGGATTGCGCCTCTGCTGCCAGGCAAGGTGGGCGATCCCGGCCGCAGCGGTGTCGACAATCGCCTGTTCGTGAACGGGGTTTTGTGGGTTCTGCGGTCCGGCGCCTACTGGCAGCACCTGCCGGAGCGCTACGGCAAGTGGAAGAGCGTACACGCGCGTTTCACCCGCTGGGCCAAGGCTGGCGTTTGGGAGAAGGTGTTTGCCGAGCTGATCAAGGATCGCGACAACAAATACCTGATGCTCGACACCACTCTGGTTCGTGTCCACCAGCAGGCTGCGAGCGGAAAAGGGGGGCCAAAACTCAGGAACTGGGGCGTTCCCGAGGTGGTTTGACCACCAAGATCCACATGCTCTGCGACAGCCTCGGTCGGCCGCTGCGCTTCATGCTCACCGCCGGACAACGACACGACAACCTCACCGCAAAAGCCCTGCTCGAAGGCTTCAAGGCCGAGGCCGTGTTGGCCGATAAGGCCTACGACAACAATGATCTACGCACGACCATCGCGGACATGAACGCCGAAGCGGTAATCCCCTCAACCCGCTCTCGTAAGATCCCCATCCCGCATGACGAGACGATCTACAAGCTACGCAACCGCATCGAGCGTTGCTTCAACAAGCTCAAACACTTCCGCCGCTTTGCCACGCGATATGACCGACGAGCAGACTACTTCCTCGCATTCGTCCACCTCGCCGCAATCTGCATTTGGCTCCGCTGAATGTGGATTCGTCCTAGCGCTGTCTTGCTGCGCGCGCGAAGCCGCGCGCCATTGCGGCTTTAACGAAACGTCAATAATCCCAAACGTTTATGGTGAACCCTTTGTTAAGCGTCATGGTTTATTTTTTCTTGCAGTGGCGTCGTATGTCGATGCCGTTTCGTTGCGTAAGCCGGAAGGACCATGATCGTTCGGCAGTTTATTAGTTGGATTAGGACCGCTCCTGCAGGTGAGCGAGCAGAGGCAACGCGGGCGTTGGCCCGGGCCTGGCTCATCTCGGATCTCACCGAGGACGACCGCATCGCAGCCGAAGGCGCGCTGCTGATGCTGCTCGACGACCCGTCGCCGCTGGTACGGCAGGCGATGGCCGAGGTGTTCGCGCGCAGCGCGGACGCACCTGCCGCAATCGTGCAGGCGCTGTCGGCCGACCAGCCGGCGATCGCGCTGCCGGTGCTGGAACATTCACCGCTCTTAATCGATGCCGACCTCGTCGACATCGTCGCCACTGGCTCCGACGAGATGCAGTGCGCGATCGCGCGCCGCACCAATCTGCCGGCCTCCGTCGCCGCCGCGATTGCCGAGGTCGGCTCGGCGGCCGCCGCGCTCGAGCTGATCGAGAATCCTTACGCCGGCCTCGCGCCGTTCTCCTGGGATCGCATCGTCGAGCGCCACGGCCATCTCGCCGCCATCAGGGAATCGATGCTGCAGCTGGAAGACTTGCCGTCGGCAACGCGGCTGGCGCTGGTCGCAAAGCTCTCCGACACGCTGGCGCAGTTCGTCGTCGCGCGAAACTGGCTCGGCAGCGATCGGGCCGGCCGGATCGCCGGCGAGGCCAGGGAGCGCTCGACGGTGAACATCGCCGCGCGCGCCTTCGGCGACGACATGCAGAACCTGATCACGCATCTGCGCGCCACCGGGCAATTGACCGCCGGGTTGATCCTGCGCGCGCTGCTGTCGGGCAATCTCGATCTGTTCGGGGCGGCGCTCGCCGAACTGTCCGGGCTGCCCTATGGCCGCGTCTCCGCGCTGTTGAACGACCGCGGCGGCAACGGCCTGCAGGCGCTGCTGCGCCGCGCCGGCTTGCCGGAATCCACCTACGCCGCGTTCCGCGTCGCGCTCGAGGCCAGCCACGAGGTCGGCTATGTCGACAGCGGTGACGGCGCGGCGCGGCTGCATCGCCGCATGGTGGAGCGGGTGCTGACGCATTGCGAGACCGATCATTCGGCGGCCGAGCCGCTCCTGATCCTGCTGCGCCGCTTTGCGACCGAATCGGCCCGCGAGGACGCACGGATGTTCTGCGAGGAGCTCGCCGCGGAAGACGCCATCGCGGTGCTGCCCTACGACGACGATCTCATCGCGGCCTGAGGGCCGCGCTTCCTTCCCATCGATGGATGCTTGAGCGGGCTGCGCAACGCGAGCAGCCGGCCGCGCGGCTATTCGCCGGGCGCGATGCTCGGCGCGAGGATCGCCTCGAGGTGCTCGGGACGGTCGCGGTTGGCGTGGGTCAGGAATTCGTCGGCGATGCCGCGGAGCTGCTTGCTCAGCACGCCGGCGACGACCGCGGTGTCGAGCTTGGTGCGGTTGCGCACGATCGCCTGCACGGCGTTGATGTGGTGCGCAATCAGCTGCGGCGGCACGGCGCCGAGATCCGGCGCGTGCTCGATGATGCGGCACAGGCTCTCCGCGGCTGCGGCCGCCGACGGATAGCCGAATGTCGCGGCATCACCCTTGATGTCATGCGCGGCGCGGAACAGCTCCTCGCGCGTCTTGTCGCTGAAGCCCTCGCGCAGCACGGTGGCGTGTGCGGCGGAGAGGCGGTCGGCCTCGATCGTCATCCACTCCTTGAACTCGCCCGACAGCCCGGCGAGCGCCTTTTCGGCGCGGCCGACCGGATCGTCGAGATCGCTCTCGGGGACGCGCAGCAGCATCTTGCGCAGCGGATTGGGCTGCGTGATGACGTGGTGCGTGCCGAAACTCTTGACCTCGATCGTCCCGGGTTTGTCTTTCGCCATGGCGATGTCCTAGATGGCCGAGCGCGCCTTTTCGAGCAGCGACGGTTGTTGCAGCACCTCGACCTCGCCGCTGCCGCGGCGTTCGGGGCCGATATAGGTGTTGGTGGTGTTCCGGCGGCGGTCGGGGCCGAAATAGGTCTTGGTCTTGATGAACGGGCGCGGGTTGGCGACCACGTTCATGATGCGCTGGTAGAGGCCCTTGGCCGAGATCGGCTTGGCCAAGAATTCGGTGACGCCGGCATCGCGCGCCACGGTGACACGGCGCTTCTCGGAATGCCCGGTCAGCATGATGATCGGCGCGTAGGGGTTGCCCTTGGATTCCGGCTGCCGGATCATCTGCGCAAGCTCGAGCCCGTCGAAGATCGGCATCGACCAGTCGGTGATGACGATGTCGGGCACGTAGTGCGTATACATCTCGAGCCCGGTGGCGCCGTCCTCGGCCTCATACACCTCGCGCGCGCCGAACGAATGCAGCAGCGTCCGCAGGATGCGGCGCATGTGCGGATTGTCGTCGCAAATCAAAAATCGCAGCTTGTTGAAATCGATGCGATACATGGTCCGGCCCTGATAGGGCATACCGGGCCAATGCGGTATTACCCGACGTTAACCATATCCCGCCCGGGGTTAATGATTGGTTGCCGGGCAAGGAGGCAGACGCCGTCAGTAGCCGAACTGCTCGCGCAGGATGCGTTCTTCCAGCGAGTGGCCGGGGTCGAACAGCATCCGCATCGCGATCGTCTTGTCGGACAACACCTCGACCCGGCGGACGTCGCGGACCTCGTCATGATCGGCGACCGCGGCGACCGGGCGCTTCTCGCCCTCGATCACCTCGATCACCACGAAGGCGGAATTCGGCAGCAGCGCGCCGCGCCAGCGCCGCGGCCGGAACGCGCTGATCGGGGTCAGCGCCAACAGCGCCGCGTTGATCGGCAGGATTGGCCCCTGGGCGGAGAGGTTGTAGGCGGTCGATCCGGCCGGCGTCGCCACCAGGATGCCGTCGGCCATCAGCTCGGGCATCCGCTCGTGCTCGTCGATCAGGATGCGCAGCTTGGCGACCTGGTAGGTCTGCCGGAACAACGCGACCTCGTTGATGGCATGATGCAGATGCACGGCGCCGTGGATGTCGGTCGCGCGCATCAACAGCGGATTGATCAGCGACTCCCGCGCGGCGGCAAGCCGGGCGCGCAGATCATGCGTCGAATATTCGTTCATCAGGAAGCCGACCGTGCCGCGGTGCATGCCGTAGATCGGCTTGCCGCTGCGCATGTTGGCGTGCAGCGTCTGCAGCATCAAACCGTCGCCGCCGAGCGCGACCACGACGTCGGCATCCGCGGGTAGATGGTTGCCGTACATTTCCGTCAGCTGCTCGAGCGCCGACTGCGCTTCCACGCTCGCGCTGGCGACGAAGGCGATCTTGTCATACCGCTTGGAGCTGGCCATTCGCTCACGAACTCGTTTGGCACGGAACACGCCGCGCTCGTCTATACATCCCGGGCGGCCTTGTCGAGATGGTCCGGGAACGGACCGCATGCCACGCCGGCGCCGCCAAACTAGCGCAGTTTGTTGCTGGATTGCGTAAATTGGGGCGCAGGGAGTGAACGATATGGCTAACAGTCTTGCGACACGGTTCGCCGCGGCGTTGCTGGTGGCCTGCCTTGCGACCGCGGCGCGAGCCGACGATGACGTCCCGCAGCCATCGCCGTCGCCGAGCGCGCAGGCCCCAAGCGGCCAGAACCCAGGTGGTCAGAACCCGAGCGGCCAGAAAGGGCGGGCAGGACGCGGCGGCGAGGCCGGCTCCGGCGCCGGCACTGCTGCCAATGCCCCTGCAGCCGAGCAGCACCGCCTGCCGCCGGACTCCACGACCAAGCAATCGGTCGCGCTGCCGAACCGTACCCTTAACTTCAGCGCGACCGCGGGTTCGATCCGCGTGTTCGACGACAAGGGCGAGCCGCTGGCCGACATCGCTTATACGTCCTACCAGCTCGACGGCGCCGAGAAGGCGAACCGGCCGGTGACCTTCCTGTTCAACGGCGGTCCGGGCTCCGCGTCGGCCTGGCTGCAATTGGGCAATGTCGGGCCGTGGCGGCTGCCGTTCGACGGCGCGGTGTCCTCGGCCGCGCCCGAGCTGCAGGCCAATGCCGATACCTGGCTCGATTTCACCGATCTCGTCTTCATCGACCCTGTCGGCACCGGCTACAGCCGCTTTGTCACCACCTCGGAGGAGGCGCGCAAGCGCTTCTTCACCGTCGACGGCGACGCCAATTCGGTCGCGCTGGTGATCCGCCGCTGGCTGGAGAAATACGACCGGCTGACCTCGCCGAAATATCTCGTCGGCGAAAGCTATGGCGGCATTCGCGGGCCCAAGGTGGTGCGCAATTTGCAGATGCAGCAGGGCGTCGGCGTCCGCGGCCTGGTGCTGATCTCGCCGGTGCTCGATTTCCGCGAATATACCGGCTCCAGCCTCCTGCAATATGTCGCAAGCCTGCCGACCATGGCGGCGGTCGCGCGACAGGCAAAGGGCCCGGTGACGCGCGAGGATCTCGCCGACGTCGAGAGCTACGCGCGCGGCGATTTCCTGCTCGACCTCGTCAAGGGGCAGGCCGACACCGAGGCCACCACGCGGCTCGCCGACAAGGTCGCAAGCCTGACCGGGATCGATCAGGTGGTGAGCCGCAGGCTGGCCGGCCGCTTCGACATCGGCGAATTCCGCCGCGAGTTCGATCGCAAGAGCGGCAAGGTGACCGGCCGCTACGACGCCTCCATCGAGGGCTTCGATCCCTATCCGGATTCCAGCTATTTCCGCTTCAACGATCCGTCCGGCGATCCGCTGATGGCGCCTTTGACCAGCGCCGCCGTCGACCTCACCACGCGCAAGCTGAACTGGCGGCCGGACGGCTCCTATCATCTGCTCAGCGAAAGCGTGAACAAGGCCTGGGAGTTCGGTCACGGCATCAGTCCGGCGGAGTCGGTGACGCAGCTTCGCCAGGCGCTGGCGCTCGACCCCAACCTGAAACTCCTGGTCGGCCACGGCCTGTTCGATCTCGCCACGCCGTACTTCGCCTCGAAGATCATCCTCGATCAGTTGCCGGCCTTCGCGGGCCCGAGCCGCACCAGGCTCGCGGTCTATCCCGGCGGCCACATGTTCTACTCCCGCGACGGCTCGCGCCAGGCGTTCCGCAAGGAGGTCGAGGCGCTGATGAGGTAAGGGGATGTGGCGGTGTGGATTGCGCCGTCGCTGCAAATACGGTCGTCGTCCTGGCGAAAGCCAGGACCTATAACCACCAAATTCGATTGTGAACGGGATCGCGGCCCCGGCGTCGCGCAACAAATGCCGCTTGGGGTAATGGGTCCTGGCTTTCGCCAGGACGACATCGATAGTGTGACACGGCCGACATCCACCTTCGTCGTCCCGGCGAAAGTCCGCAGCGGAAGTTGGGAGCGGACCTCGTCGTTCCAACATCGCGCAATGGTTCGCGGAATGTCGGGGTTCGTCGCCGGCCAGGCCGCGGCGCGACAATAAATTACGTCCGCTTGCCGCGGGAGCGATCAAGCTCGCGCCGGTTCTTGTTTTGACGCGTTTTCTTCACGCGAACCGGTAGCCGCTTCGCGCGAAAACGCTTAGCGCTCACGGCTCCACGGGAAGAGGGAGGCCGGGAAATCGGCCGCGTAGCGGTGACCGATCGGCGGGCGGGGCTCTTCTTGCGGAGGATTCCGGTCAGGCTCGACCACCTTCCTGTAAAGATGCCAGGTCGCATGACCAAGCACCGGCAGAACGACGCAGAGACCGACGAAGAATGGCAGTGAGCCCACGGCCAGCAATACCGCAACGATCAATCCCCACGCGGCCATCTCAATTGGATTCATCATCACGGCCCGTATCGAGGTGCGGATCGCATCGATCGCGGTCGCATGACGGTCGAGCATCAGTGGAAAGGAGACGACGCTGACGCACAGGGCAACCAAGGCGAAAAGGAAGCCGACGCCGCATCCGACGATGATGAGCGACCAGCCTTCGGGCGTCGTCAACACGCGCTTTGCGAAATCAGGGATGCTCGCAGCCGGCGCATAACCGAACGTCATGATGTAGATCGCGTCCGCGGTGGCGATCCAGACCCCGAACAGAACGAACAGAAGAACGCCAAGTTCGAACATGGCGCCGAACGACGGCGCGCGCAGCACCTGCATCGCATCCCAGGCTCCTGGCTCCTCTCCGCGTTCGCGCCGTCGGCTCAGTTCGTAAAGGCCGAGGCCGGCGAAAGGACCGATCAGGGCGAAGCCGGCGGCGAGCGGAAACAGCAGCGGCAGCACCGAATAGCCAAGCACAAGTCTGAACAGGACAAGTCCGAGCACGGGATACATCACGCACAGGACGATTGCGTGGGTCGGGATGGCCTTGAAGTCTTCCCAGCCGAGGCGCAACGCGTCGCCCAGGTCGGAAAGGCTGATCTTGCGAACGACGAAGGCGGTAGAGACGCCAAACAATTGCAGCTTGGGTCGTGCGAACACCGTGGTCATGGTTCCGGTCTCCTTGCTTGTGGCCGCAGGGGAACGGAGCGCCATCAACGCACGCACATCCGCCTCATGCGCGAAAATCGCGACTGAGTCCGGCAAATCAGATTCAACCAGAAGGAGCTTGCCGGACGACGTCTGTCGCAACCGGTCAAGTAAAACTAGTCCGATGCGCGGCAGAAGCAAGGTGGCGAATGCGGTCGGGAGAATTGTGCAGATGCACAAACGAGGTCTTGCGATGCACCATGCGATTGGGGAGGGCCGATCAGTGTTCGCGGCATCCAATGCATTCCTGCCAACACGCGCCGGACAGCGGCGGGCATTACTCCTCTATTGACGTCTGGCTCGATGGGTACCATGTTGATGCTTGACGCCCCCAGCTCCGATGAGGTTGCGGCCGTGACGTTGAGTTTTTGTCATGTCCCAGCATCGCGACCGGCAGAATGGGCGAGGCAAAAGCCACGGTGATGGTGAACGTGAGACCATCCCTCTGACGTGAGCTCCGCCCTTTCGTTCGTCTCCGCAGCCTTCAATGGCAAGGAGGAATGAGGGATGGCTGTAGCGATTTTACTGCTCCTGGTTGCCGTCGCCTCGGTGCTGTTCCACCTCTACAGCCCCTGGTGGTGGACCCCGATTGCCTCGAACTGGAGCTATATCGACCACACGATCAACCTGACATTCTGGATCACCGGAGCGGTGTTCTGCGCGGTGATCGTGTTCATGGCCTATTGCGTCCTGCGCTTTCACCACACCGAGGGACGGCGCGCCCACTACAATCCCGAGAACAAGAAGCTCGAATGGTGGCTCAGCATCGGCACCGCGATCGGCGTCGTCGCCATGCTGGCGCCGGGCCTCATCGTCTGGCACCAGTTCGTCACCGTTCCCGCCGACGCGACCGACGTCGAGGTCGTCGGACAACAGTGGATGTGGAGTTATCGGCTTCCGGGAAAGGACGGCCGGCTCGGCACCTCAGATGCGCGCCTGATCAGCTCCGACAATCCACTCGGGTTGAATCCCAATGATCCGAACGGGCAGGACGACATCGTCGTGCAAAACGAGGATCTGCATCTGCCGGTCGGGAAGCCGGTGAAGGTGCTGCTCCGCTCGATCGACGTCCTGCATGATTTCTACGTGCCCGAGTTCCGGGCGAAGATGGATATGATCCCTGGCTCGGTGACCTACTACTGGCTCACGCCGACCCGGACCGGAACCTTCGACGTCCTCTGCGCGGAGCTTTGCGGTGCCGCGCACGCACAGATGCGCAGCAAGGTCGTCGTGGAAGAAGAGAAGGAATATCACGCGTGGCTGGACAAGCAGCACACGTTCGCCGCCTTGTCCGGCCAGCGCAACGTCGCGAAGGCCGCGTACAAGACTGGCAGCGAATGAACATGCCGACGAGGATCGGCCGGATGTTCGGCCGGATATGAAGTGAACTCGTCGCTGAGCGGAAGACCAAGGAGGGTATTCCGATGGTCGATATCCCGTTTGATGAGGTCGCAGGCATCCCGCCCGCCGAAGTAGGTGAGGTCGAGCTCTATCATCCGCACAGCTGGTGGACGAGGTACGTCTTTTCGCAAGACGCCAAGGTGATCGCCGTCCAGTACTCGATCACGGCGATGTCGATCGGAATGGTTGCGCTGGTGCTGTCGTGGATGATGCGGCTGCAACTGGGGTTTCCCGGCACGTTCTCCTTTATCGATGCCAACCAGTACCTTCAGTTCATCACCATGCACGGCATGATCATGGTGATCTACCTGCTCACGGCGTTGTTCCTTGGCGGCTTCGGCAACTACCTCATCCCGCTGATGGTTGGCGCGCGGGACATGGTCTTCCCCTACGTGAACATGCTGAGCTATTGGGTCTACCTGCTCGCGGTGCTGGTGCTGGCCGCGACGTTCTTCGTGCCGGGCGGGCCGACCGGCGCCGGTTGGACGCTTTATCCACCCCAGGCGATTCTCTCCGGTACCCCCGGGCAGGACTGGGGCATCGTTCTCATGCTGGCCTCGCTGATCCTGTTCATCATCGGCTTCACGATGGGCGGGCTCAATTACGTGGTAACAGTATTGCAGGCCCGCACCCGCGGCATGACCTTGATGCGCATGCCCTTGACGGTGTGGGGCATCTTCACCGCCACCGTGATGGCGCTGCTGGCGTTCCCGGCACTGTTCGTGGCCTCGGTGATGCTGCTGCTGGACCGCCTCCTTGGAACCAGCTTCTTCATGCCGACACTGGTCGAGATGGGCCAGCTGACCAAGTATGGCGGCGGCAGCCCGATCCTGTTCCAGCATTTGTTCTGGTTCTTCGGCCATCCCGAGGTCTACATCGTCGCGCTACCGGCGTTCGGCATCATCTCGGATCTGATCAGTACGCACGCGCGCAAGAACATCTTCGGCTATCGCATGATGGTCTGGGCGATCGTGGCGATCGGGGCGCTGAGCTTCGTTGTGTGGGCGCACCACATGTATGTCAGCGGCATGCACCCGTATTTCGGGTTCTTCTTCGCCACCACGACGCTCATCATCGCGATCCCGACCGCGATCAAGGTCTACAACTGGGTGCTGACGCTTTGGCGCGGTGACATCCATCTCACGGTGCCGATGCTGTTTGCGCTCGGCTTCATCGTCACCTTCGTCAATGGCGGCCTGACGGGGCTGTTCCTCGGCAACGTTGTCGTCGACGTTCCACTGTCGGATACGATGTTCGTCGTCGCGCACTTCCACATGGTGATGGGGATTGCGCCGATCATGGCCGTGTTCGGCGGGATCTATCATTGGTATCCGAAAGTCACCGGGCGGATGCTCAATGACGCGCTCGGACGCTTCCACTTCTGGGTGACGTTCATCGGAGCCTATGCGGTGTTCTTCCCGATGCATTATCTTGGCCTGCTCGGGATGCCGCGTCGCTATCACGACATCGGCGAGACCTCGTTCGTCCCGGCCTCCGCCCATGACCTCAATGCGTTCATGAGCGTGGCGGCGCTGATTGTCGGGTTCGCCCAGCTCGTCTTCCTGTTCAATCTGGTCTGGAGCCTGTTCAAGGGAAGAGAGGCGGGCGGCAATCCCTGGGGTGCCACCTCGCTGGAATGGCAGACGCCGGAGACCCCGCCGGGGCACGGCAACTGGGGCAAGGAGCTCCCCGTCGTCTATCGCTGGGCTTACGATTACAGCGTGCCCGGTTCCGCGAGGGACTTCATCCCGCAGAATGAACCGCCGGCCAAGGTGCTGGCCCAGGGAGCCCATCCGTGAGTGCCATCGTCCTGTTCATTGCTACGATTGCAGCGATCGCGGGATGGTGGCTCTCGCAGCAACGGCTGGCCGCCAAGCCGTGGCTGGAGCAGGGCATTGCCGTGGATCTTCGCGGCGATCTCGGCTCTTCGGTGCCGGCGGCGAAAATCGGCCTCGGTGTTTTTCTCGCGGTGGTCGGCTCGCTGTTCGCGCTCCTGATCAGCGCCTACTCGATGCGCACCACCATGGTGGACTGGCGCGAGTTGCCGCTGCCGAAGTTAGTCTGGTTCAACACCGGCGTCCTCGTCATCAGCAGCGTGGCGCTGCAATGGGCGCTGATGGCCGCGCGCCGCGACGACCATGAGGGCCTGATCGCGGGCCTCTTGGTCGGCGGTGCATCGGCCGTGATGTTCCTGATCGGGCAGCTCGTGGTGTGGCAGCAGCTCAATGTCGCCGGCTATGTCATGGCGTCGAATCCGGCCAATTCCTTTTTCTATCTGATCACCGCGCTCCACGGGCTGCACGTGACCGGCGGCCTGGTGGCGCTCGGCAGGGCGACCGTAAAACTGTGGCGCGGCGCGCCGATGACGCAGATGCGCCTGAGCGTCGAGCTTTGTACCATCTACTGGCATTTCCTGTTGTTGGTCTGGCTGGTCCTGCTCGGCCTGCTGACGGGCTGGACCGACAATTTCGTCGACATCTGTCGCCAGTTGCTCACCTAGCGAGGGCAGGAAGCGATGACCGAAACCACATTCGCAACCCCCAAGGCGCTGCCCGGAACGATACCCGGATTGCGCGGCATCGCCGCCGACTGGGCCTCGGACCAGCGCGCGTTCAAGAACGTGTCCTGGGGGAAGGCCATGATGTGGATCTTCCTTCTGAGCGACACCTTCATCTTCAGCTGCTTCCTGCTGTCGTACATGACGGCGCGAATGTCGACGACCGTGCCGTGGCCCAACCCCAGCGAAGTATTCGCGCTCAATATCGGCGGTCAGCACATCCCGCTCATCCTGATCGCGATCATGACCTTCATCCTGATCAGCAGCAGCGGGACGATGGCGATGGCCGTCAACTTCGGTTACCGCCGGGATCGCGTCAAAACGGCCGCCTTGATGCTGGCCACCGCGGCATTCGGCGCGACGTTCGTCGGAATGCAGGCTTTCGAATGGACCAAGCTGATCATGGAGGGCGTGCGGCCCTGGGGCAACCCGTGGGGCGCACCGCAATTTGGCGCTTCCTTCTTCATGATCACCGGCTTCCACGGCACCCACGTGACCATCGGTGTGATCTTCCTGATCGCCATCGCGCGAAAGGTTTGGCGGGGAGACTTCGACGTCGAGCGGCGCGGCTTTTTCACGAGCCGCAAGGGCTACTACGAGATCGTCGAAATCATGGGCCTGTACTGGCATTTCGTCGATCTGGTCTGGGTGTTCATCTTTGCCTTCTTTTATCTCTGGTGAGGTCGCGCATGACAGAAGCAGCGGTACATGTGGAAGGGCAGGCAGCACAGCATGCGCTACACAGCTATGTGCATGGTGCGGTGGCATCGGGCGCCGCGCATGCAGAGGGCCAGCAGCACCCGATCAAGCTCTATCTCGTGGTCTGGGGATGGTTGTTCGTGCTCAGCACTTGCTCCTATCTCGTCGACTATTTTGGTATCCACGGCCACCTGCGATGGTCGCTGATCCTGCTGTTCATGGTGCTGAAGGCCGGCCTGATCGTCGCTGTATTCATGCACATGGCCTGGGAGCGGTTGGCGTTGGCCTACGCCATCCTGTTGCCGCCGGTGCTGGTGCTGGTTTTTGTCGGGATCATGATGTTCGAATCCGACTATACGCACCTGCTTCGGGTCATGTTCTTCGCGTCAGCAAGCTAAGAATGGGACGGCCATGACCGCGTGGGTCATGCTGGACAAGGCAAGGCGTCCTGAAGGCGGAGGACTCGCCAGATCGTCCGGAACCCTGCGATGCAGGCCTTTGGCCGATGGTTTTTTCGAACCGACGAGGAATTAGTCTCGTGCAAATCAATCGTTCAATTCTTCGCCGGAGCTATGCCAACATCGGAGACTACGTCGCACTGACGAAACCGCGCGTGATGTCGCTGGTCGTCTTTACCGCACTGGTCGGTCTCATGGTCGCACCAGGCGGCATCGATCCCTTCACCGGGTTCGCCGCTCTTCTTTGCATAGCCGCGGGAGCTGGCGCCGCAGCTGCGCTCAATATGTGGTACGACGCCGACATCGATGCGGTGATGGCGCGCACCGCCATCCGTCCAATTCCCAGCGGCCGCATATCGCGCCCGGAAGCATTGGTCTTCGGATTGATGCTCGGCACGTGCGCGGTCCTGGCCCTCGGCACCTTGCTGAACATGGCCGCTGCTGCGCTGCTTGCTTTCACAATCTTCTTCTACGTCGTCGTCTACACGATGTGGCTCAAACGCCGAACGCCGCAGAATATCGTCATTGGCGGTGCCGCCGGCGCGCTCCCTCCGGTGATTGGCTGGGCTGCGGTCACGGGACATGTCGGGCTCGAGCCGCTCATCCTGTTTCTGATCATCTTCCTTTGGACGCCACCCCACTTCTGGGCACTGTCGCTCAATCTTGCTGGAGAATATGCCCGTGCCGGTGTGCCGATGTTGCCGGTCGTGGCTGGCAAGACAGAAACAAAGCGCCAGATTCTTCTCTATTGCATGCTCTTGGTTCCGATCTCACTGCTGCCTTGTGTACTGGGGTTCGCGGGCGCCGGCTACGGCGCGGCCGCGGCGACGCTGGGAGCGATCATGATTTTTCTCGCATGGCAGTTGCGCCGGAGCGACGACAAGGAAAGGCGGCCTGCTCGTCGCTTGTTCGTGTTTTCGATGCTCTATCTGGTCCTGCTTTTTGGGGGGCTGCTGATGAATGCTGCACCCTACGCTCAGTCTCACTGACTGGACGCATTCGAATCGACAGCCGCGCAGGGCGGTATTCTGAAAAAGCGAATATTGTTGCCGGGCGGGCTTGCGCCGCCGGGCAGCTCAGTGATTGAATTTTCGCGGGGCTCCCGCCAGGGACGGCCCTAGCGCTCGTCTCGCATATATGGACTTCGCTGGGAGACGAGTCTCAAGTCTTGATCTGCCGACATCGTCTGGAGCCCGTGCATATGTGGCCCGCTCGTCGGGTTGCCCAACAGGATCCAGGCGATGGCGCCCGTGGCCAGCATTCCGCCGCAAATAACCAAAAGGTCCCGCCTCATCGCGCGTCCTCCGCATGTGGCCATTTCCAAGCATAAATCAGGCCAATCCATTCGGGCACGGACAGGTGCGGCGCACAGGATAGCGTTGGACAAGTAGGACAGGCTCGCCCTAAGCTTCGCCCATTGCAGCAACCAGGCGCGGTTCAAGAATGGACTGGTCCTACTATCTCGGGGGCACTGCTATTGTCCTGCTCCTTCTTGCCTATCGGCTGCATGGCGGGCTGTTTAGGAAGAATTCACGGCGGGACGAGAAACTAAATCGACTGATTGATGAACGCATCGGACGCTTGGACCTGAAGCGCCGCAACGATTGAACCGCCCTGAAGCGGCACCTCGAGGCCAACGCAACGCCACTCTCCGGAATCATCCTTACGGCGACGGCAGAGCTACCTTGGTCTCCCGAGATGACCATCTCGGCAGATGATACTTTTTATGATTTGAAAAGAGTTGTTTGAGCAATCGAATGAAAGTCTGGGTCTATACCGACACAAGCAAGCCCGTTGGCGAGCCGGAACATCTGAAGATTTTCGCGACCAATGACGCCGCGCAGTCGTGGTTCAAGCGAAACGTCCCGGGGGGCGCCGCATTTGCTTACGAGATTATTCTGGGGCCACGTTACCTCGCCAAGACGCTCCTCGTGCTGTCCGTGCTGCTTCTCGGCATCGCCGATCTCTACACCACCAACACGATCCTGAATCTCGGCCTCGGCGAGTTGAACCCGTTCATGCATGTCGCTCAGACATGGCTCGGCCCCTGGTGGCTTATCCCGAAGCTCGGCTTGACTTATTTCATGATGTGGCTGCTTTGGCGCAGCAACAACCCCTACAATATCGCGATCGTGGCGGCGTTTTGCTGCACGCCCGTACTCAATAATCTTCTGATCATCGCAAGCACGAAGTAGCGAGAAACACCAGTGGTGCCTCCGCCAGGGCAGGCGCGAGACATCACTGGCTTCGCATCGGCTCGCCCGCTGCGGCGATTACTGGCAGTAGTCCCAGAATCCTTGCGTGCGAGACGGATCGGTATAGTACCAGCACATGCCGGGCGCCGGCGCAGCACCGGCCCACGCCGCGGCCGTTGCCGCCGTCACGACCCCGATGGCTGCGCCGGCCGCGATTGCGCCGCCCCTTGGCCAGTAATACCGGCCCGGACGCGCCCATCCGCCGCCTCCCACCACCGTCCGGCCGCGAACCGCGACGTTGCCGCGGGGCCCGACGACGGCGGTGCGGCCGCGATAGGCGCCACCGCGCGGCCCAACGGCTGCGCCACCACGGTGAACGACGGCACCTCCGCGGGGACCGACCGCTGCGCCGCCACGGCGGCCGGCCGCGCGGACTGCAACGACGTCGGATGATTGCGCGACGTGATTACCGATCGGCATCGCGCCGAGCAGCGTTGCAGACGCGGATTCAACCGGCATCGCCGCAATGATCGAGGCGGTGAGGATGGACGCTGCAAGCATCGTAGTACGCTTCAAGTCAAGCATCGGTGTATCTCCTGCTTAAATTCGGTTACGTCCACCGATCGATCCGGTGGGCGCGGCACTGTCCTCCGTCGATCAATCCGCTGCCGCACTCGATGCCGTCCGAGCTCGAAAAGACGAGACTGCCCGAGAGATGACCGCTGGACATCTAGGTCGCGTCAAGGCCCGCGCCGCGAACGGCGTCGCTCAGATCTTCAATTCTCGAGATGGGAAGGCGCGTCCAAACCTCGGCAGGCAGCATGTCGCGCCTCACTTGAACGAAAGCCGCCCGGCGTCGGCGCGACGGCCTCATTGCACATTCTCATCCTACGCGCTCCGTCGCGACGTTACAACCTTGGCCAGTCGCGTTGAGCGGTTTGGCCGCGGCGATCTGTCTCAGCCGTAGGTCTCCACGATGAAGTCGATCAGCGCGCGCAGCTTCGGCGTCATCTTGCGATGCTTCGGCCACAAGATCTGGCGCGCGCGGCTCTGCGTCGCGTAGTCCGGCAGCAGGACCTGCAGCCGTCCCGCGGCGATATCCTCGGCCAGCAGCTCGTCGCGCATCAGCACGATGCCGGCGCCCGCCAGCGCCGCGTAACGGATGCCGAACGCGCTGTTGATGAAGAGGCGGCTCGCGACATCGACATGCACTTCGCCCTCCGGCCCGGAGAAGGTCCATCGTTGCCCGTCCGACCAGCCGGGGTAGCGTAGGCATTCATGGCGGGCGAGATCTGCCGGATGGGTCGGCGTGCCGCGTTCGGCGAGATAGCTCGGCGCTGCGCAAACCACGCCGGTATAGGGCGACAGCGAGCGCGACATCATGGTGGAGTCGGTCAGCGTGCCGACCCGGATCGCCGCATCCAGCCCTTCCTCGAGCAGATCGACCATCCTGTCGCTGAGGATGAGGTCGACCGAGACTTCCGGATATTTCTTCATGAAGCGGACCAGTGCAGGCGCCAGGCTGTACGACCCGAAGGCGACCGAGGTCGCGATGCGGAGCTTGCCGCGCGGCGCGCTCAGGGCCTCCTCGACCAGCGCATCGCCGGCCTCGGCCTGTTCAAGCAATTGCTTGCAGTGATCGAGATAGCTGCGGCCGAGCTCGGTGAGGCCCTGCCGCCGGGTCGACCGGTTGATCAATTGCGAGCCGAGCCGGTCCTCGAGAAAGCGGATATGCTTGCCGATCATGGTCGGCGACATCCGCAACTCCTTGGCCGCCGCGGTGAAGGAGCCGAGATCGGCGACGCGGGCAAACACGGACATGCTGGTCAGTCGATCCATGATTATAAACCAATGGTTGTTTCACTGCGCATCAAGGCGCTACTTATGGGGTGCCTGAACTATATTTATTACCATAAGTGAGCAATCAGCGCGATGATCCGTCCGATTGCTTCGAAATGCTGCCGATTTCGCCCGGAGGGACGCAATCCCGCCGGAGCCTGAACCAGACAGGAGTGTCACGATGCCCTTCCAGATCACGATCAATGGGACCAGTCATTCGGTCGATGCCGACGGCGACACGCCGCTGCTCTGGGTGTTGCGCGACGTGCTGGGCATGACCGGCACCAAGTTCGGCTGCGGCATGGCGCTGTGCGGCGCCTGCACGGTGCATCTCGACGATACCGCGGTGCGCTCCTGCATCACGACCATCGACAGCATCGGCGACTCCAGGATCACGACCATCGAGGCGGTCGGCATGACGCCGGCGGGCAAGAAGATCCAGGACGCCTGGCTCGCGCATGAGGTGCCGCAATGCGGCTACTGCCAGTCGGGGCAGATCATGTCGGCCTCCGCGCTGCTCGCGGGCAAGCCGAAGCCGACCGATGCCGATATCGATGAAGCGATGTCGGGCAATATCTGTCGCTGCGGTACGTACGTGCGCATTCGCGAAGCCATCAAGCAAGCCGCGCAGTCGGGAGGTTGAGCCATGACGCTGATCGACAATCTGTCCGAGCGCGCTGCCGACCTGTCGCGGCGCAACTTCCTCCGCGCCGGCGCGATCGCGGGCGGCGGTCTGCTGCTCAGCGTGAGCCTGCCGTTCGCGAGCCGCGAGAGCGAGGCGGCGGCCTCCGACGGCTTCGCGCCGAATGCCTTCGTCCGGATCGGCGCCGACGGCAAGGTCGTGCTGACCATGCCCTATGTCGAGATGGGGCAGGGCACCTACACCTCGATCCCGATGCTGATCGCCGAGGAGCTCGAGATCGGCCTGACGCAGGTCCGGCTCGAACACGCGCCGCCGAGCGACAAGCTCTACGCCAACCCGCTGCTCGGCGTGCAGGCCACCGGCAATTCGAACGCAATGCGCGGCGCCTGGCAGCCGATGCGCAAAGCCGGCGCCACCGCGAAAGCGATGCTGGTCGCGGCCGCGGCGAAGCGCTGGAACGTCGAGCCTGGGACATGCCGCGCCGAGAACGGCGAGGTGCATCACGCGGCCTCTGGACGCAAGCTGGGTTACGGTGAACTCGCGACTGACGCGGCGCAGATGCCGGTGCCGGAGAATGTCACGCTGAAGAGCCCGGCCGAGTTCAAGCTGATCGGCACGCCGGCCAAGCGGCTCGATACGCCCTCCAAGATCAACGGCACGGCGGTCTACGGCATCGACGCAAGGCCGCCCGGGGTGAAGGTCGCGACGCTGGCGCAGTCGCCGGTGTTCGGCGGGCGGGTGAAGCGCGTCGACGATGCGGCGGCAAAAGCCGTCAAGGGCGTGCGCCAGATCGTGACGCTCGACGACGCAGTCGCGGTGGTGGCCGACCACATGGGGGCGGCGAAGAAAGGTCTGGCGGCGCTCACGATCGAGTGGGACGAGGGCCCTCACGCCAAGCTCGCCACATCGGATATCGCGCGCGAGCTCGAAGCCGCCAGCACCAAGCCGGGCACGGTCGCGCAAAATATCGGCGACGCCGACAAGGCGATGGCGGGCGCAGCGACGAAAGTCGAGGCGACCTATCAACTGCCATTCCTCGCCCATGCGACGATGGAGCCGATGAACTGCACCGTGCATGTGCGTTCCGACGGTTGCGAGATCTGGGTCGGCAGCCAGGCGCTCTCTCGTGCCCAGGCGGTAGCCGCAAAGGTGCTGAACATGCCGCCGGAGAAGGTGGTGGTGCACAATCATCTGCTCGGCGGCGGCTTCGGCCGCAGGCTCGAGGTCGATGGTGTCATTCGCGCCGTGCAGATCGCCAAGCAGGTCGATACGCCGGTCAAGGTGGTGTGGACCCGCGAGGAGGACATCCAGCACGACATGTACCGGCCCTACTGGTGCGACCGGATTGCGGTCGGCCTCGATGCATCTGGCAAGCCGGTTGCCTGGAACAACCGCTTCGCCGGCTCGTCGGTGCTGGCGCGATGGGCGCCGCCGGCGTTCCGCAACGGGCTCGATCCCGACACGACCGAGGGCGCGATCGATCTCGTCTACGACATTCCGAACTTCCATGTCGAATATGTCCGGGTCGAACCGCCGGGTATTCCGACCGCGTTCTGGCGCAGCGTCGGGCCCTCGCACAACGTGTTCGTCACCGAAAGCGTGATCGACGAGCTGGCGGCGGCGGCGAAGCAGGATCCGGTGGACTACCGCCGCGGGCTGCTCGGCAAGTCGCCGCGCGCCAAGGCGGCGCTCGAGCTCGCGGCGGCCAAGGCCGGCTGGGGCGGCAAGCTGCCGGCCGGGCGCGGACGCGGCGTGTCGCTGCAATTCGTGTTCGGCAGCTACCTCGCGCAGGTCGCCGAGGTCGAGGTCGCCAAGGACGGCTCGGTCCGTGTCCACCGCGTCGTCTGTGCGATGGATTGCGGCACCGTGGTCAATCCCGACACGGTGCAGGCGCAGCTCCAGAGTGGCATCAATTTCGGCGTCACGGCGGCGCTCTACGGCGAGATCACGCTCAAGGACGGCCGCGTCGAGCAGAGCAATTTCGACAGCTACCAGATGCTGCGCATCGATCAGGCGCCGGCGATCGAGGTCCATATCGTGCCGAGCACTGAGCCGCCGGGCGGCATGGGCGAGACCGGAACCTCGGGCATCGTGCCGGCGATCAGCAACGCGATCTTCGCGGCGACCGGCAAGCGGCTGCGCAAGATGCCGGTCGATCCGGCGGTATTGAAGCAGACCTAGGGGCGAGTGAGAGCCTCCCCCGGGTGCTGGCGCGATCGTGAAGCCGGACGGATTTGCGCCGTGCACTGATCCGTGCGAGAAGCGGGCATGCATCTGAGGCGGCTCGCCAATCTCTGGATTCTGCTGCTCGTCGCAGCCGGGCTGTTGCTCGCGCCCGTGGCGCCGGCATTTGCCCGGATGATGCCGGATGCCTCGGCCGCTGCGATGCAGGCGATGCCGGACGATCACGCCATGTCTGGACAGGCGATGTCCGAGCAGGCGCTGGCCGACGACATGCCGTGCTGTCCGGACCAGGGCAAGAGCAAGGGCTGCGACGACTGTCCGTTCCTCGCGCTCTGCATGTTGAGCGTTTCGCTGCCGGTGCCCGCCGGCGCCATGTCGCTGATCGAGCGCGATCCGTTGCGCAGCCGGATCGCCGCCCATGACGACCGTCTGCTCGACGGCCTTGGCGCCAAACCTCCCGACCATCCGCCTCGAACCACCGTCTGACGGGCGCGCCAGCGCCTGATCGCTGACGCGTGCGCCAATGGCGCGCGTGCCTTTGCATGCCGCTCACGCGGCTCATCAGACGTATCGAGGATTATCACGATGAAGTCTTTCCACCTGGCGCGCGCCACCGCCGCCGCGCTGATCGGCGTTGCCGTGACGGGCATGTCTGCCCACGCCGAGATCAAGAACTACGAATTCCAGCTCGTGCAGCCGACCGTCAAGGCGGGTGCCGATCGCATCGTCACAGTGCGGCTGGTCGACAAGACGAGCGGGAAAGCCGTGCCCGACGCGGTCATCTTCTCGACCCGGCTCGACATGGCGCCCGACGGCATGCAGGAGATGGCCACCAAGGTGACGCCGATGCCGGGCACCGAACCCGGCACCTACCGGTTCAAGGCGACCTTCGGCATGGCCGGCCGCTGGCAATTGTCGCTCGGCGCCAAGGTGCAGGGCGAGACCGGCGCGGTCGAGAACAAGCTCGTCGTCACGGCCGAGCAATGAGCCGCCGAGCAATGGGCGCCTTAACATGGGCCGGCGCTGCCGCTGCGATCACGGCAGCGGCAGGCGCCGCATGGATCGGCCGCGACCTGCCGCCGCGGCCGGCAACCGCTGCGGTCGTCTCCGTCGCGCGGGCGGCGGAGACTGCTGCGCCGATCTACTACCGCGATCCCGACGGCAAGTCGCTCTATTCGGCGACACCGAAGAAGACGCCTGACGGGCGCGACTATCTGCCGGTGTTTGCCGATGACGAGGGCGGGGCCGGGCAATCGGCAGACGCGAGCGCGCCCGCCGCGAAAGGCGAGCGCAAGGTCAAATATTATCGCAATCCCATGGGACTTCCCGACACCTCGCCGGTGCCGAAGAAGGATTCCATGGGAATGGATTACATCGCCGTCTATAACGGCGATGACAGCGACGACGGTTCGATCACGCTGTCGCCCGGCAGGATCCAGCGCAGCGGCGTCAAGTCCGAGCCCGCGCAGATGCGCCGCATCCGTACGCTGGTCCGCGCACCCGGCACGATCCAGCTCGACGAACGGCGCGTCTCCGTCATCGCGATGCGCGCCGAGAGCTATGTGCAGAAAGTCGCCGACGTCACGACCGGCAGCCGCGTGACGAAGGGCCAGCCGTTGATGGAGATCTACAGCCCGGCAATATCGTCCGCTGCGGCCGAATATGTCGCGACCATCACGTCGAAGGCGACTGCGAACATCGAGCCCTACGGGCGCGGCTCCAAGCAGCGGCTGACCAATCTCGACGTTCCCGAACCCGTCATCGCCGAGATGGAGAAGAGCCGGACGGTTCCGATCGCGATCCAGTGGCTGTCGCCGCGTGACGGCATCGTGCTGCAGCGCGCCGCCATCGAGGGCATGCGCGCGCAGCCCGGCGACGTGCTGTTTCGGATTGCCGACGTCTCTGTCGTGTGGGCATTGGTCGACGTTGCCGAGCGCGATCTCGGCAATATCGTGGTCGGGCAGAACGTGTCCGTGCGGGCGCGCAGCTATCCGGGCCGCAGTTTCGTCGGCCGGATCAGCGTGATCTATCCGCAGGTCAACAAGGAGACGCGCACCGCGCGGGTGCGGATCGAATTGCAGAATGCCGACCTCGCACTGCTGCCGGACATGTATGTCGACGCGGAGATCGACACCGGCAGCCCGGCGCCGGTGCTCGCGGTGGCGGAGAACTCCATCCTCGATACCGGGAGCCGCCAGACCGTGCTGATCGACCGCGGCAACGGGCGGTTCGAGCCGCGCGAGGTCAAGCTCGGGCGGCGCGGCGACGGCTATGTCGAAATCCGCGACGGCATCGCCGAGGGCGATGCGGTCGTGACATCAGCGACGTTTCTGATCGATGCCGAAAGCAACCTGAAGGCGGCGATCAAGGGCTTCGCCGAGGCCGGTGCTGCGCAGGCGGGCGAGGGCGACAGGACGGGGGACCGGCGATGATTGCCCGTGTCATCGCCTGGTCGGCGCGCAACCTGCTGCTGGTGCTGTTCGGCACCGGCTTTGCGGCAGCCGCGGGCCTTTACGCGCTGCTGCATCTGCCGCTCGATGCGATCCCCGATCTCTCCGACACCCAGGTCATCGTCTACACCGAATATCCCGGCCAGGCGCCGCAGGTGATCGAGGACCAGGTCACCTATCCCCTGACCACGGCGATGCTGACGGTGCCGAAGTCGAAGGTCGTGCGCGGCTTCTCGTTCTTCGGCGTGTCCTTTGTTTATGTCATCTTCGAGGACGGCACGGACATCTACTGGGCGCGCTCGCGCGTGCTCGAATTCCTCAACGGCGCGGCGTCGCGGCTGCCGGCCGGCGTCTCACCGACCATCGGGCCCGACGCGACCGGGGTCGGCTGGGTCTACCAGTATGCCGTGATGTCGAAAGAGCTGAACCTTGCGGACACCCGCACGATCCAGGATTGGAACCTGAAATTCGCGCTTGCCAGGGCGGAAGGCGTGGCCGAGGTCGCAAGCGTCGGCGGCTTCGTCAAGCAGTACAACGTGATCCTCGATCCGCAGCGGATGCGCGACCGCGGCATCACCATGCAGCGAATGCGCGACGCGATTCGTGCCAGCAACGCCGATGTCGGCGGCCGCACCGTCGAACTCTCCGAGTTCGAATATGTCATCCGCGGCAAGGGCTATCTGAAGGACATCAACGATCTCGGCAACATCGTGCTGAAGACCGACAGCGGCACGCCGGTGCTGCTGCGCGACGTCGCCCGCGTCGAGCTCGGCCCCGACGAGCGGCGCGGCATCGCCGAACTGAACGGCGAGGGCGAGGTCGCGAGCGGCATCGTGCTGCAGCGCTTCGGTGTCAACGCGCTCGATGTGATCGAGAACGTCAAGAAGCGTTTCACGGAGATCGCGACCAGCCTGCCGAAGTCGGTCGAGATTGTGCCGGTCTATGACCGCTCCAATTTGATCTATGCGGCGATCGACACGTTGAAGCGCACATTGCTGGAGGAGAGCGCGGTGGTCGCGCTGGTCTGCATCCTGTTCCTGCTGCATGTCCGCAGCGCGCTGGTCGCGATCCTGATGCTGCCGGTCGGCGTCTTGATGGCGTTCGGCGCAATGAAGCTGCTCGGCATCGGCTCCAACATCATGAGCCTCGGCGGCATCGCGATCGCGATCGGCGCCATGATCGATGCGGCGATCGTAATGATCGAGAACGCGCACAAGCACCTGGAGCGCGCCGAGCCCGGCAGGTCGCGGGTCGCGATCCTGATCGAGGCCGCGGCGGAGGTGGGACCGGCGCTGTTCTTCAGCTTGCTGATCATCACCGTGTCCTTCATGCCGATCTTCACGCTGGAATCGCAGGAGGGGCGGCTGTTCTCGCCGCTTGCGTTCACCAAGACGTTCGCGATGGCGGCGGCGGCGCTGTTGTCGGTGACGCTGGTGCCGGCGCTGATGGTGATCTTCGTCCGCGGCAGGATCGTCCCCGAGCACAGAAATCCGATCAACCGTTTCCTGATCTGGATCTACCGTCCGGTCATCAACGGCGTGTTGCGGGCGAAGACGCTGGTGATCCTGCTGGCGCTCGGCGCCGTCGCCGTCTCAATCTGGCCGGCGCGGCAGCTCGGCACCGAGTTCATGCCCGACCTCAACGAGGGCACGCTGCTCTATATGCCGACCACGCTGCCGGGGATTTCGGTGACCAAGGCGGCCGAGCTGCTGCAGATGCAGGACCGCATCATCCGCAGCTTTCCGGAGGCCGCTTCGGTCTACGGCAAGGCCGGCCGCGCCGCGACCGCAACCGATCCGGCGCCGTCGGAGATGTTCGAGACCATCATCAATCTGAAGCCGAAAGTGCAATGGCGCGCCGGCCTCACGCTCGACCGCCTGATCGCCGAGATGGATAAGGCGCTGCAATTCCCCGGTGTCTCCAACGCCTGGACCATGCCGATCAAGGCGCGCATCGACATGCTCTCGACCGGGATCCGGACGCCGGTCGGCGTCAAGGTAATCGGTCCCGATCTTGCCGTGATCGACAAGCTCGCCCGCCAGGTCGAGCAGGTGGTGAGGGGCGTGCCCGGCACCTCGTCGGCCTATGCCGAGCGCAGCCTCGGCGGCTACTATCTCGAGATCACGCCGAAGCGTGAGGCCTTGTCGCGCTACGGCATCGCGGTGCAGGACGTGCAGGACACCATCGCGACTGCGCTCGGCGGGCAGAGCGTGACCACGACGGTCGAGGGACGCCAGCGCTTCACCGTCAACATGCGCTATCCGCGCGATTTGCGCGACAATCCGGGTGCGATGGCCAGCGACATCCTGGTGCCGATGCCGGCGGGCGGCGCGGTGCCGCTCGGCGAGGTCGCCGACATCGCGCCGGCGCGCGGGCCGACCACGATCCGGACCGAGAACGGGCAACTCGCGACCTACATCTATGTCGACATCCGCGATCGCGATCTCGGCGGCTATGTCGCGGACGCGCAGCGCGCGGTGCAGGCCGGCGTGCAGTTTCCGCCCGGAACCTACGTGGTCTGGAGCGGGCAGTACGAATATCTCGAACGCGCCGCGGCGCGGCTCAGGATCGTGGTGCCGGTGACGCTGTCGATCATCTTCCTGCTGCTCTACCTCAATTTCCGCTCGGTGGCGGAGACGATGATCGTGATGCTGTCATTGCCGTTCGCGCTGGTCGGCGGCTTCTGGCTGATGTGGGCGCTCGGCTTCAACCTGTCGGTTGCGGTCGCGGTCGGCTTCATCGCGCTCGCCGGCGTCGCCGCCGAGACCGGCGTCGTGATGCTGATGTATCTCAACCAGGCGCTGGGCGAGATCACCGCGCATCGCGCTGAGGAGGGACGCACGATCGATCGTGACGACCTCAATCGCGCGATCATCGCGGGCGCGGTCGAGCGCGTCCGGCCGAAGATGATGACGGTGGTCGCCATCATGGCCGGGCTGTTGCCGATCATGTGGAGCACCGGCACCGGCTCGGAGATCATGCAGCGCATCGCGGTGCCGATGATCGGCGGTATGATCTCGTCGACGCTGCTGACGCTGATCGTGATTCCCGCGATCTTCGCCGGCGTGAAGGGCATCAAGATCGAAGCGAGAGTGTCGGCACCCGAAGTTGCTTCCTGCGCCGCGCGCCAGCAGGCAAGGATGTGATGGAAACATGACGCCTGTTGGTAGTTTCAAATCGGATTGAATGATACCCCAAGGGGGTATATAGCTGATGGCGGTTTGCAGCGAGCTGATTTGCGGTTAGCTTGCGGCGGTCGGAGATGCGAAGCGGGTGCTGGTGCGATTGACGAGATCAGGGCGGTTGCGGGCGGGATGTTCCATCATCCTGGCCTATCTGTTTTGCGTGCTCGCGCCGTCCTTCGCGCTTGCATTCGGGGCGCCGTTTCCGTGCCTGACCGATGAGGTGCAGCCGGCTGTGATGACGCATGTGCATGATGGCGCGATGCCGGTGACACACGCCGATGCTGCCGCGCGCGATCATGGCGGCACGCATTTGCACCACGCCGCCGATGCCGCCGAACCGCCGGCCAAGCACAGCCACGACGGCAAGAACGCGCCGGGGCCGTGCTGCGCCTTGATGTGCGTGTCGGCGCTGCCGGCCGATCTTCCTTTCGTCGCCAGTCCCTTGCACCCGATCGCGACCCGTCTCGCCGAGCCCACCCGGGGCCTGTGGAGCGAGGCTCCGGCGCGGCTCTATCGTCCCCCCATCGCCTGATCTCTCGCTGACATCGTGGCTGCGCCGCGCGCTCGCGTGCGCATGCCTGTGACTCATTTGATGATCGGGACAGATCCATGTTTTCGCATCTCGGGGCGAAGCTCGCCGCCGCGGCCAACTGGCTTGGCCGGCGCGCGCAATCCATACTGTTATCGCGGCTGACCGCCGTCATCGTCGCCGCCGCGCCGCTCGCCGGCTGCATGGCCGACGGCCGGCCGGTTGCCGTCGCGGGCGATCCTGCGGATTCGTCGACGGGCAGGGCCGGTGTCGGCTACCGCTCGACCATCGCGCCCTACAGCAGCCTGCGTCCGGCGACGCCGCTGCCCTGGCGCGAGCGCAACGACGGCGTGACGCCGCCGGCCAAGTCAGAACACTAGGAGGGCGCCATGCGACATCTGGCCATCGCGCCGCTTTTGCTGCTGACGTCAGCGCTCGCGGGATGCGCGTCGTTCTCGTCCGACAGCGGCATGGGCGTGGTCTCCGAGGTCACCGGGCAGGCGATCGGCAAGGACGTCGCCTTTGTTCGCACCGCGGACGAGGCCGCGACCGCCGGCGCCGCGGTGCAGCGGCTGCTCGCGCGCAACCTATCCGCGGATGCCGCCGTGCAGGTCGCGCTCTTGAACAACAAGGGCCTGCAGGCCGCCTATAACGAGCTGGCGCTGGCGGAGACCGATCTCGTCGCCGACAGCCTGCCGCCGAACCCGACCTTCTCGGTCTCGCGCATCACCGGCAACGGCGCCAGCGAGGTCGAGCGGCAGGTCGTCGGCGACATCCTCGCGCTGGCGACCCTTCCGGCCCGCTCCGAGATCGCGCGCGAGCGCTTCCGCCAGGCGCAGCTCAAGGCCGCGCTCGCCACCTTGCGGCTTGCCGCCGAGGTGCGGCGCAGCCATGTCGCGGCCGTCGCGGCAAATGAGATGGTCGGGCTGCTGACGGATGCGAAGGCGACCGCCGAGTCCACCGCGCAGCTCGCGAAAAAGCTCGGCGAGACCGGCGGCATGAACAAGCTCGACCAGGCCCGCGAGCAGGTGTTCTACGCCGAGATCACCGCTGACCTCGCCAGCGCGCGGCAGAATGCGACGAGTTCGCGCGAGCGGCTGGCGCGCCTGCTCGGATTGTGGGACGGCGATCTCGGCTTCCGGATTCCCGGCAAGTTGCCATTGCTGCCGAAGCGGCCATTGGAACAGCCGTCGATCGAGGTCGCGGCGGTTGGCCATCGCGTCGACCTGCAGATCGCGCGGATGGAAATCGTGGCGCTCGCCAAGGCGCTCGATCTCACCGAGGCGACGCGCTTCGTCACACTGCTCGACGTCGCCGGCATCGACAAGCGCACCCACGATCCCGAAGCTCCGCCGTTCAGGGAGCGCGGCTTCGACGTCCAGTTCCAGATTCCGATCTTCGACGGCGGCGAGGTGAGGGTGCGCCAGGCGGCGGAGACCTACCGCCAGGCGATGAACCGCCTGACCGAGAAGGCGATCAACATCCGCTCCGAGGCGCGCGACGCCTACCGCGTCTACCGCTCGACCTACGACATCGCGCGTCATTACCAGCGCGAGGTGCTGCCGTTGCGCCAGATCATCACCGAGGAGATGCAGCTGCGCTTCTCCAGCATGCAGGTCGACGTGTTCGCGCTGCTCACCGAAGCGCGGCAGCGGCTCGCCTCGCTGCGCGCGGCGATCGACGCCAAGCGCGACTTCCTTCTGGCGCAATCCGAGCTGCAGACCGCGATCAACGGCGGCGGCTCGGCCGGCGCAGCATCGACACCGTCTTCCATCGCC
Source organism: Bradyrhizobium sp. USDA 3315 (assembly GCF_054056795.1). NCBI lineage: Bacteria > Pseudomonadati > Pseudomonadota > Alphaproteobacteria > Hyphomicrobiales > Nitrobacteraceae > Bradyrhizobium > Bradyrhizobium sp. USDA 3315. The sequence goes on from NZ_JBSRYP010000001.1 coordinate 6,054,497, forward strand.
TCGGCCGCGCAGCCCGCGGCCGGTGGCGGTCATTGAATGGAGCAGCACATGTTTTCACGACGAGGATTTCTGGGCAGCGCGGCGCTGGTGACGGCAAGCGCGGTCAGCGGCCGCGTCCAGGCCGCCGCCATTCCCGAAGCGCCGACCATGGACAAGGCGGTGATGCAGCCGCCGCTACATCCCGCCAGCGGGCCGGACTACCGGCCGGTCGTCACGCTCAATGGCTGGTCGCTGCCGTGGCGGATGAACGGCGACTGGAAGGAATTCCATCTCGTCGCCGAGCCCGTGGTGCGCGAATTCGCCGACGGCATGAAGGCCAATCTCTGGGGCTACAACGGCCAGGCTCCGGGACCGACCATCGAGGCGGTCGAGGGCGACAAGGTCCGCATCTTCGTCACCAACAAACTGCCGGAGCACACCACGGTGCACTGGCACGGCATGATCGTGCCGTCAGGCATGGACGGCGTCGGCGGGCTCAACCAGCCGCACATCAAGCCGGGCAAGACCTTCGTCTACGAGTTCGAGATGAAGCACAGCGGGACCTTCATGTACCACCCGCATTCCGACGAGATGGTGCAGATGGCGATGGGCATGATGGGCATGTTCATCGTGCACCCGCGCGATCCGGCGTTCCGGCCCGTCGACCGCGACTTCGTCTTCATCATGAGCAGCTACCTCATCGACCCCGGCACCTATCTGCCGAAGGTCAATGAGATGACCGACTTCAACATGTGGACCTGGAACAGCCGCGTCTATCCCGGCATCGATCCGATGCCGATCCGGCTCGGCGACAGGATCCGCGTGCGGATCGGCAACCTGACCATGACCAACCATCCGATCCATGTGCACGGGCACAATTTCGCGGTGACCTGCACCGACGGCGGCTGGGTGCCCGACAGCGCGCAGTATCCGGAGACCACGACCGACGTGCCGGTCGGCGCGGTCAGGGCGTTCGACATGCTCGCCGACAATCCGGGCGACTGGGCGTTCCACTGCCACAAGTCGCACCACACCATGAACGCGATGGGCCACGACGTCAGAAATTTCATCGGCGTGTCGCGCCAGGATCTGGCCAAGGCGGTCGGCAAGCTCGCGCCCGACGCGATGGCGATGGGATCGACCGGGATGGCGATGGGCAACATGGAGATGCCCGCGCCCGACAACACGCTGCCGATGATGACCGGCACCGGACAATTCGGGCCGATCGAGATGGGCGGCATGTTCACGGTGATGAAGATCCGCGAAGGGCTCGGCCGCGACGATTACGCCGATCCCGGACCGTACAAATATCCGCCGGGCACGGTTGCCTATGAGGTCGAGGCGCCCGCCGCCGAGCCCGCGCGCCAGCCGCCGGCGGCGCCCGGGCGAAAAGCCAAGCCATCGATGAAGGGGATGAAGATGTAGCGGATCAAAGCGCCATCCGACGACCAGCAAGCATCAAACACAGAATGGAGAATCCAGTGAAGCAACTCACCAGCATCGGCATCGTGCTGATTGCGCTGTCCGTCACCGCCGCGCCATCGCGCGGCCACGAGAAGCACGGCCATGAATCCTATTCGGCCGGCGAGCCCGGCGATCCGAGCAAGCCCTCGCGCACGGTTGAGGTCGAGATGAAGGAAATGGAGTTCACGCCGTTCCGCATCGAGGTCAAGCGCGGCGAGCAGATCCGCTTCGTGATCCGCAATGCCGGCACCGAGGATCATGAATTCCTGCTCGCGACCACCGAAGAGAATCTGAAGCATGCCGAAGTGATGAAGAAGCATCCGCACATGGAGCATGACGATCCGAACGGCGTTCGCCTCGCACCGAAGAAGAGTGCGGAGATCGTCTGGAAATTCACCAAGGCCGGAACGTTTGAATATTCCTGCCTGATCCCGGATCACCGCGACTACGGGATGACCGGCCGCGTCATCGTGAAATGAAACCAGCAATGAAAGAAAGCACAACAATGATGAACAGGATGATCCAACTTGCCGGCGCCGGCGCGTTCGCGCTGGCTCTGACCCTGGGCGCGGCGCTCGCGCAGGCCGCCGCGATCAATGGCGAGGTCAAGAAGATCGACGAGGGTGCGGGCAAGATCACGCTCAAGCACGGCCCGGCCAAGACCCTTGGCATGGACGAGCCGATGACGATGGTTTACCGGGTCAAGGATCCGGCGCTGCTGAAGCAGGTCAAGGTCGGCGACAAGGTCCGGTTCGAGGCCGAGGAGGGCGACAGCGGCTACACCGTCACCGCGATTCAGAAGGCGAAATGAGGCGACGGCCCGCATCAGCAGGTTGGGCTGTCGGCTGAACGCAGCCGGCAGCCCTTGAACCCGCGACGCATGATCGCCGGAGCTGTTCCAGATGGATCGGCTTGAATGCGTTACGTGGCTGGCCTTATCCTGTCGTCTGGAAGGACGAGCGATGAACGATTGCTGCGGGCAGAAGACGACCGAATGCTGCGCGCCACCGCCGCTGACGCTGCCGATCAAGGCTCGTGTGCGGGCAGGGGACCGCGATGGCGCGGCCGCTTCGTGCGGCTGCTCAGGCGGCGTTCCGGTCTTTGACGGTCTCGATCCGCGCTACAAGCGCGTGCTCTGGACGGTCATCGGCATCAATGGTGCGATGTTCCTGACCGAGATGATCGCGGGTCAGCTTGCCGGATCGCAGGCGCTCAAGGCCGATGCGCTCGACTTCCTTGCCGATACGGTCACCTATGGACTGAGCCTTGCGGTGATCGGCGCCAGCCTGCGTGTGCGCGCCTCCGCAGCGCTGTTGAAGGGCGCGTCGCTGAGCTTGATGGCGCTGTGGGTGTTCGGCTCGACCGTCTACCAGACGTTCGTGCTCGGCGTGCCGAAAGCCGAGGTGATGGGCGCCATCGGCGCGTTGGCACTCGCGGCCAATCTAGGATCGGTTCTGCTTCTGCTGCCGTACAAGGACGGCGACGCCAATGTCCGCTCGGTCTGGCTCTGCTCGCGCAACGACGCGATCGGAAACCTCATCGTGATGGCGGCCGCCCTCGGCGTGTGGGGATCGGTCTCGGCCTGGCCTGACCTTGCCGTCGCCACCGTGATGGCGACGATATTCCTCACCTCGTCGGTGCAAATCCTGCGGCAGGCATGGGCCGAATATCGCGAGGCTGCGCAGCGCGACCCGGCGGCGGCGCATGGCTGACTGAGCTGGAAGCGCCTGCGCACTCCCGCCGGAGGTGGGCGCGGACATTCGCCTTGCATTTACCTTAAATCATGGCACCGGGGGAACGTCTGCGGCAGCGGCGCGTTGCTGTGCATCATTCGAGTGCAGAAGGCCCCCTCCATGACAATCAACGCGGCAATACTGATGGCGGCATTGGTGCTATCGGGAACCGTGTTGGCGCAAAGCTCCGGCCCTTCGGCCGGCTCGGCGGGGGCCGGGCAGGCCGCCAACGTGACCACCACCGGCGAGGCGCTGAACAGCGCCAAGAAGACCGGCGACAGCGGGCCGCCGGTGGAGAAGGCCGCGCGTCCGGCCAAGCCGGATGCCGGCGCTGCGGGCAACACGGTGGGGGCGAGCCGCCCGCAAAAGCCCGATCGTCGCCTCGAGCATTATCCGTAATCTTCATCCGTAACGTTTATGCTGATCCGTGGGATGGGTGGAGCGAAGCGATACCCATCACCTCCGATCCGCGCGGAAGCATGATGGGTTTCGCTGTGCGCTACGCAGCTACGCAGCAAAAAGCCGGCGCGGTCGTCGTGGCCACGCCGGCTCGATGTAGGAAGCGGTTGCCTTAACTCAGTAAACCAGGCCGGTGCCCGGGGGCTTCTCCAGCGCTGCGGCGAGCGAGCGATATTCGTCGCTGCTGGTGCCGGCGAGCTGGGCGATGCGGTTCAGATGGTATTGCGCCTGATCGCGGTTGCCCTGTTCGACCTGCCAGAGGCCGTAATACTGCCAGGTGCGGACATGGGCCGGGTCGGCCTTGAGCGCGCGCTCGTACCAGATTTGCGAGACCTTGTAGTCGCCGAGCTTGCGATAGGAGTAGCCGATCAGGTTGGCGACGTCGGCGCGATCATCCTGGCCGAGCGCCTTCAGCTGCTCGATCGCGGCGGTATAGTCGTGCTTGTCGTAGATCGTGGTGTAGGCGGCGCGATAGCCGGCCAGGAACTTCTGATCGTCGATCGCGGAGCTCTTGTCCTTCTTCGCCTTCTTGCCCTTGCTGCTGCCGCTGTCGGAAGCCGGCGGCGAGGGATTGTCGCTGCCCGCGGCGTAGGCCGAGATGACCGGCCCGGAGGCGAGCGTCATCGAGAGCACTGCGAGGCCCAAAAACTTCGTCTTCCTGCTCATTCCTGGTTGCTCCTGATCGTTCCTGATCGTGCTCGGTAATCCTACACCGAAGCCTGATGACTTGAACACCCAGGGGTGCAGAACATTCCCGGCCGATCCCACGATTGCGTGATCCTGCTTTTCCGGCCGTAGAGGAGAAAACATGACAGAGATGTCATGCACATGAATGAAGTCCGTCAGGGTCCTTCAGAACGGGTTCAGTGCGCGGCCCATAAGGTCACGTGCATTGATCGGTGAGGCCGACCATCCGGCCGGAGACCTCTCGATCCCGACGAGGAGGACCATCATGCTGAAGACGATTTCCGCCGCGCTGCTCGCCATGTCCGTGATCGCAGCGCCCGCGCTCGCCGTCGAGACCGGCAAGGCCGCAACGCCCGCGCCGGCGACCACGACTGCCCCGGCGACCAAGGCCGCTCCCGTGATCAAGAGCGAGCAGCTGCCGTCGAAGGTGCGCAACGCCAACGCCAAGATGCACCACAAGCACTATCGCCATCACCGCCACCACAAGCACATGGGCATGCTGAAGGTGAAGTCGCCGAAGCATGCGACCAAGCACGTCCACGCGAAGGTCGCGACCAAGCACGTCGCGCCGGCCAAACGCGGCTGACCCAAGCGCGGTTGAATCTGATCCGAGGGGCGTAGTTTCGATCCACATTGCCCCGCTGCGCCTTTTGGATGCAGAACCGGCCCGTCCGTCCATTGCTTCCCCAATGGCGACGGGCCGGAGTGCGTCTGGCTCCGGTTGTGAACCCGGGCGAGGAATAACCGAGTTGCGAATTCCCTTCGGCCGCCCGGCAGTTTATGAGACGCCTCCGGGGACTCAGGGAACAGCGTCGTTTGCGGATTTCATCACAACTGGCAGCCATCCTGCTGCTCTCGCTTCCGCTCGCCGGCTGCCTCACCAGCGATGACGGCGGCGGGCCGACCACCTTCACCGACGATCGCGGCGTCGCCAACCAGCCGTTCCCGGACCGCTACCGCGACCAGATCGTAGCCTTCATGCGGACCTACCTGAACAATCCGGTCGGGGTCCGCGAGGCTGCTATCGCCGAGCCGGCGCAGCGCACGGTCGGCGGCCGGCTGCGTTACGTCGTGTGCCTGCGCTACAGCGCGAAGGATACCGACGGCAGTTACCGCGCCGCCCGGGAGCGCGGTGTCCTGTTTGTCGACGGCCGGCTCGACCGCATCCTCGACAACCCCGCCGAGCCCTGCGCCGGCGCGACCTACGCGGCATTTCCGGAACTGGAAAAGATGTCGCGCTAAGACATGATCCGGAAAAGTGAAGCGGTTTTTCCGAAAAGATCATGCCCGAACAAGACGCAGAAGCGCGATCTGATCGCGCTTCTGCGCGGCGGCTTGTCGCAAGCCTGATCGAAACGTTAGCGAACTCCGATCACTTTTCGGGGAGCGTTGAACTTCAACTTAGCCGTCTGCGACCTACATCCAGCCGAGATGCGGTTGCTTAACCGGTGAAAAATCTTGCTGTGCCAGGGAACAAACGGGCGTTGTTGCGACCCTGTCACAACTCGGAAACATCACGGGTGCGGCATTGCCCCAAAGCAACCTAATTGAGGTCACGTTGTTTGGCTTAACAGCGCAGCGTTAGTAACGGGGATCAGAAATGAAGAAGTTTTTGCTCGGCACAGTCGCGCTGGCCGCCCTTGCGGGCCCTGCGTTTGCGGCTGACATGCCGGCCCGCACCTATACCAAGGCACCGCCGCCCTATACCGCCCCCGCCGTCGTCTACAACTGGACCGGTTTCTATATCGGCGGCCATGTCGGCGGCGCGTTCACCGACGGCAACAACCTGATGGGCAGCGACGCGCGCTTCATGGGTGGCGTGCAGGGCGGCTTCGACTATCAGTTCGCCCCGAACTGGGTGATGGGCGCCGAGGCGCAGTATTCCTGGCTGCCCAGCTCCTCGAACAATGGCGTGCTGCTCCCGGGCGGAACGCTGGTGACCGGCAATACCGACCAGATCGGTTCGGTGACCGGCCGCCTCGGCTACACCTGGGGTCCGGCGCTGCTCTACGCCAAGGGCGGTTATGCTTGGCGCGACAACAACAACATCACTGCGTCGGTCGGCGGCGTGCCGGCGTCCTTCACCACCGATGGCGGCCACAAGGACGGCTATACGGTCGGCGCGGGCCTCGAATACATGTTCGCCCCGAACTGGTCGGCGAAGGCCGAATACCAGTACTACAATTTCGGCAAGACCAACTTCACTAGCGGCCCGGCCGACCTCGTCGGCACGAGCTTCCGGAACGACGAGCACACCGTCAAGCTCGGGGTCAACTACCGCTTCGGCTGGGGTGGCCCGGTCGGCTCCCGCTACTGATCGCGGCTTCATCGCATCAATGAAAAGGCCGGCCTTCGGGTCGGCCTTTTTTGTGTGTGCCGAGCATGACCGGCAGCTTGGAGGTGGAAGTCCTCTATCCAGCCTGATGACGGTGAAGGATTAGCGAAGCGCAAGGGCGTCATCGCGAGGTGGGGTCTGAAGGAAGCGTGGAGCAAAGCCGCGGCCCGATGGACAAAAACCGGATAACGAGGCCTACCCGGCCGGACGAGCGAGCACGTGATCGCGAAGTCCACGGTCATCAAGGGCCGGGGTGGTAAATCCGGCGGGCGTGCGGCGAAGGCGGTCGATCTTACCTCGGGAGATCTGCGCTGCGTCTCGGCAACGAGACTGAGGTCGTCGTAAGGCGATCTGACCGCAGTGCAGAAGTCAGCAGAGGGCATAGTAGGCGGAACGAGTTTCGCCGAAGGCCTGAACGCTGGAAGTGACGAGTAGATGCAGCGATATCGCATCGGCCATGCGACTGAATTCCGGGCAACTGGCCTCGGAACGGCGGGAAGGGGTGAAACCCTGACTGACGCTGATCAGAGGAGTCGAAGCTGGCGCGACGATTGCTGACACCCAAACTACGGCGGCAACAGAACAACTCTTGCCGCTTAATCCAGCGAACCGCCGTATACGGACCCGTATGTACGGTGGTGTGGGAGGGGAGGGGCTGCGAGGCTCCCCCCTATCCCGATTGGCCAGCCGCTCGCCCCGGAATGACGGCGGATGCGGTATAGCCGTAGCCCGGATCGAGCGCAGCGTAATCCGGGGCAGCCGATTCGACGAGCGAAGTCCCCGGATTTCGCTCCGCTCCACCGAAGCTACGACCCCACATTCACCTGATGTTCAGGCCTGATCGTGCAATGCAAAAAATAATTCCTGCATTGCACGGAACTTTCATCGTGCTGCGCTATTATGCGATCGCCGGGCTGGTGGACAAACGAACATGCGTAGTTTTGCGTTAGGGCTGATCCTCTCTGCGGTCTCCGTGCCGTGCCTTGCCCAGACCATCCTCAAATCCGAACCCCTGGCGCTCGCGCCCTATGAGGTCGTGTTCGTGCAGGATGCGTCCTGCTCGGCTGGCAAGGTGCTCAAGGTGACCGGCGCGATCCGGGGTCTGCATCGGCGGAAGATTTGCGTTTCGCTCGCCGCCGAACAGGCCTCGCTGGCGACGGCAACGCCATAGGCGCGGGGCGACCGCACCCATCGCATTCCCGGCCCGCCGCTGCGCGCCGCCGGCCAGCCTAACGTCTGATCAGTTCAACCGCGGCTCCAGGCGCGCTTCGCGATCGGCATCGGCCTTGTTCTTGGCCGGATCCTCGTTTGGCTCGAGCTGACAGGGCCGGATCTCGTAGTCGTTATCCAGCACCGGGCGGGGCGCGGACTTCTCCTCGGAGATGGCATCCACCACCAGGCCGGATTTCCTGGCCAGCGTCCAGACATCCGCCTCGGTCGGGTAGGCCTTGCTCAGCTTGGCGTCCTGATAAAACAGCGCGTACGGCATTCGTCGTTCCCCAAACAACCGACAACGCCAGCCTCCGTTTTGGGTTTCAGGCAATATCGCCGTTCCGATCACGGAACCGTGAGCGAGCATTTGCGGCAAGTATCTGAAAATATGAGTCATTTCGGCCCTTTCACGGAATGGCCCTGAGTCCTTAACGGGTGGTAAACCCCCGAAAAAAGAATCCCCGGGACTCTCCGGGTAGAATCGCCGGATGCTCCGGCCATGAGAGCGATCCACCAGCCCCCTTACGAACGCGTGCAGCTCACGCTTGCGGTTGCGCTGCTTGCGGCCTGCGCCGCCAACGTGGCGCTGGTCTGGTCCTGGCTTTAGATCTCCCGGCTCCCGCCAAAATTCGTATGTGGTGGCCACCCGAAAACGCGAGGGCCGCGCGGCGCCGCTGGCGATTGACGGCACCGGCATTGCTCCCATCATTGTCGGCAGAACAAGCGCCCGCTGCGCCCTGCGCGGACGGGCCGCGATCGGGGAGCTGACATGATCGACACGCTGAAGGAACGGGTCAACGGCGACGCCGGCCTGGTGCGGCGCGGCCGCTATCTCACCACGACATTCCTGCTCGAGATCGGCGCGGCCGCCTGGCTGATCGCGATCCATGAGGGCCGGATCGTCGCGGTGACGAAGGGGCCGTTCGTGATGCCCTCGTCGTCGTTCGCGCTGCGCACCTCGGACGAGGAGTGGGACCGGTTCTGCGAACGGCGGCCGCCGCCGGGCTCGAACGACCTGATGGCGCTGATCAAGCGCCGTGTGCTGAAGGCCGAGGGCGAGCTGCAGATCTTCATGGCGAACCTGCGCTACTTCAAGGAGGCGCTCGGCAAGCTGCGCCGCGAGGGAGTCGCCGCATGAGCGCCAGGTTCGAACCGATCGTCGGCCGCTACATGCATCTGGAGCTGTTCGGCCGGGCCCACCGCGTCTATGTCGAGGAGGCGGGCGAGGGCACGCCGCTGCTCTGCCTGCACACCGCGGGCGCGGACGGGCGGCAATATCGCGGCCTGATGAACGATGCGCGCGTCACGCGCAACCATCGCGTCATCGCCTTCGACATGCCCTGGCACGGCAAGTCGTCGCCGCCGCAGGGCTGGCACGACGAGGAGTACCAGCTCACCTCCGCGCAATATACGACCATGATCCTGGCGGTGATGGACGCGCTCGACCTCGACAGGCCGATCGTGATCGGCTGCTCGATCGGCGGCCGGATCGCGCTGCATCTCGCGCTCGAGCATCCCGAACGCTTCCGCGCCATCATCGGCCTGCAGGCCGGCGCGCATGTCGATCCCTATTACGACCTGAATTTCCTGCACCGGCCGGACGTGCATGGCGGCGAGGTCGCCGCCGCCATCGTCTCGGGCCTCGTCGGCCCCGACGCGCCCGACAAGGAGCGGTGGGAGACGCTGTGGCATTACATGCAGAGCGGGCCCGGCGTGTTCAAGGGCGACCTCTATTTCTACAAGGTCGACGGCGACATCCGCGCCCGCATCGCCGAGATCGACACCAGACGTTGCCCGCTGTTTCTGTTGTCGGGCGAGTACGACTATTCCTGCACGCCGGAAGAGACGCTGGCGGTGGCGAACAGCATTGCCGGGGCTGAGGCCACCATCATGAAGGGCCTCGGCCATTTCCCGATGAGCGAGAATCCGGGCGAGTTTCTCAAGCACCTGCTGCCGGTGCTGGAGAAGATCGGCGGCCGCTAGCGCACGCCCAGGGTTGCTTTGGTCCTCGACCTCGGGCGGCGCGGTATGACAGACTGCGCATCCGCACGATTGGGCGTGAACCGGTTGCGCAGGAGGTCCCCATGCTTCCGAAGGCTGAAGCGGCCTATTTCGCGATTGCCGATATCTCCGGCTATACCAATTTCCTTGCGGCGGTCGAGCTCGACCATGCGCAGGACATCATCGCCGATTTCATGGATACGGTGGTGAAAGCGCTGCGCCCGCCATTCCGCCTCGCCAAGTTCGAAGGCGACGCCGCGTTCGTCTACACCACCGCCGAAAAGATCGACGGCTCGCTGCTGCAGGACGCGATCGAGGGCGCCTATTTCAAATTCCGCCGGCGCCTGCGCAACGTGCGCCAGGCCTCGACTTGCGAGTGTCAGGCCTGCGTCGCGATGGGCGATCTCGATTTCAAGTTCGTGGTCCATCATGGCGAGATGGTGAAGCAGAAGATGGGCGGCAGGGAGGAGCTCGCCGGGCGCGACGTCATTCTGGTCCACCGGCTGCTCAAGAACACGGTTGGTGAGAAGGTCGGCGGACGCGCCTACGCGCTCTACAGCGACGCGGCCATCCGCGCGATGGGTGTCGATCCGGTCGCCCAGGGTCTCATCGCCCATCGCGAAACCATCGACGTCATCGGCGACGTCACGCTGTGGGCGCGCGATCTGGAAGCGGCGTGGCGGCAGGAAGACGCGCAAACCCGGATGCAGGTGACGCGCGACGATGCCTACGTCATGCTGGAATTCGACATCGCCGCGCCGCGGCAGACTGTTTGGGAGTTTTTCACCGTGCCCGGGCAATGGCAGAAATGGTGGGACGCCGACACCATCGTCGAGGATTCCGGCAAGGGACGACGCGGTCCCGGCACCAGGAACCACTGTATGCACGGCAACCATACCGTCGTTGAGGAGATGCTCGATTGGCGTCCGACCGATTATTTCACGGTGGGCATCACGCTTCCGATTCCCGGCGCGCCGCGGATCGTGATGACTCGCGCCGTTCTGGACGGTCCAAACGGAATGACGCATCTGGAGCTGCGGGTCGCCAAACCGAAACCAAAGGATCGAGAGTTCGTCGACGGCGCCGCGGTGAAATATGCCGAACGCATGACCAAGGCGATCGCCGGATTGCGATCCATGCTGGAAGGGGAGCAGCCCGCCCTCGATGCAGTGGAGGAGCCGGCATTGACGCGATCGAGCGGACGCTTCCTGACCGAGCCGGTGAAATCGGGCGCGCGCGGCTGATGCCCAACGCACAGTCCGGGGTCTAATGGGGCTGCGTTACTTGCCCGAGCGCGGCAGCTCGTTGATCGCGGCGCGGACCTTGGCCATGGTCGTGGTGCAATATTCCTCGCGCTCCTTCAGGAAGCGCTGCTGCTGTGCGCGGAAATTGGCAACCCGCTCCCGCACCTCGGATCCGAAGTCGCCGCTGATGTCGAGCCTGGCAAAGTGCGGCAGCTGCGCCGGTTGAGGCGGGATTTCGACGACCGTCACCGCCAAAGGCGACGGAGCGGGGGGCAGGCCCTCGATCACGGTCGGCGCCGGAAGCGGAGGCGGCACGACCGCAGCCCGCACCTCAGCCTTGACGCTGAGCGTGGCGACCGCCTCGGCCAAGGCCTGTTCAGCGGCGATCGGCAACGCGGCGGCGGGGGCAGGTGTAGCGGAGGGCGGCGTGGCGGCCGGCTGGACTGCAGGCGCCGTCGCCGTCGCCGTCCGTGGGGCAGGCGCCGGCAGCTCGGCGTCGGGCAGCTTGCCCTTCACCGACTGTACGAAAGCCATTGTCTGCGCGATCAGGAGATCGCGTTCTTTCATCCACTTCATGGCGCACCCTGAGCGCGCGGATTCCAGCAAAGCAACCGCGCGGAATCAAGCGCTCGCCATCATGATGGTTGACGAAGACGCCTGTTTGGTAGGCGCGGTGACATAATTGTGACACGCCGCGCGGGCGTGGACGGTCAGCGTTGACGGGGATTGGTGTTCGGGACGAACGGGGTACCGACGATCCGGACCGGGGTCTGGGCCAATCCCTGATCCGATGCCGACGCGTGATTCGCGGGCGGCCGGGGCGTGGGGTTCGCCGGCGCGGGTGCCGGATCGAGCAGGGCGACGAGGCCGGCCGCGGCCACGCTGAGCAGCGTGAACGTGCCCAGAAGCAGCAGATTGCGGTCGGATTCGCGGACCCTCATGCGAGGAAAATCGCGTGAAAGGGCATAATGTTCCGAACAAATCCTCAGGGCGTTGTCGAGCGGATTTGGCCTCACCTTGAGGACGAGCATCAGGAGAGGACGAACCGGTGAGCCGTCCGGAACGGGGCGGGGGCCAGCCTAATGAGCCGCTATCGCGGCGGGCACCTGCTCGATGCTGCGGGCCTCGATCAGGTCGGCGTAGCGGCCATATTCCTCGGCCATTTCGAGCAACTTGTCGCGCACCGCGGCGTCGGTCACCTGCCGGGCCAGCCGTCGCGCCTGATCGGATTGGAAGCGGTAATGTGCTGTGTCGGACATCGTGGCGGCTCCTCACATATCTGTAAGGGCCACCCGGCAAAGGTTCATCAAAGCGTCATTGCAGCGTCGGTGGACGATCCGCCGGGGGAGCCGACGTGACCGGCGCCGTCTTGTCCTCGCGGACCTCGACTTCGAACCAGCCCATCTCCTTCAGCTCGCGAGCCTTCTTCTCGGCCGCGTCTTCGCTGTCGCGCTTCAGCACGATTCGGCTGGTGCCATCTCGGGCAAGGATCAAATAGGTCATTGGCAGAGTCCCACCCCGCATTCTGCATACCCCGTTTGGGGCCGCAAGAACAGAAGCAAGGCGAGGGATGGGTGATCTTACGGGAAGGATCCCACGATTCCTGCCAGGGGAGTGTCGCAGCGGCTTTCCGAACCGGCCCTGCGGCGCAGCGCCGGTTCGGAAAGGGCGAACTGCCTCAGCGCTTCACCACCACGTCGATGTGGCGGTTTCTGTCGTCCCATCGGCCGCTCTGCAGGCAGCTCTCGCGGTAGCTGTCGCAGATGGCGAGGTCGCCGCCATGGGTGCGATTCCAGGTCTTGCAGGTCGACGCGATGTAGGTGCAGGTGCATTTGCCCGACGCGCATTGGCGCTCGACAGCGGTTTCGGCGGTGGCCGCCGAAATGGTGGCGGCGAAGGTTGCGAGCAAGATCAGCAATCTCATGGTGATTCCTCAAAATGGTGAAGTCTGGTCGGCGATAATTTCAGGCCGATCAGGATTGGCGGTGTGCCTTAGCGTTGGGTGCAGACAAAGCGGGTGCCGATCTTCGTCGTGCCGGTGGCCCGGCTGCCCTTCTTCGCGACAGGATAGTTGTTGCCGTTCGGGAAGCCGGTGAGATGGATGTAGGCGCTATCGCCGCCATCATACGACCCGGAGATCAGACCCGGGGCGGAGCAGGTCCAGCCTGCGGCGCTTGCCGGGATGCAGCCGATGGCAAGGAAGGCAAGGGCGAGTCCGATTTTCATCTCACCCTCGAGGCTCATCGATAGCCCGCGCTGAAGTTATGGTCGCGAATGCCGATCGCCTTGGCCTGTGCTGCGGACACCCGATCCCGACACTGGATGTACCTCAGGACCTGCGCGTCGGTGCCCGCGGAGTGAGCGCGCCACATGTCGAGATTGAAGCCGTTCTTGGCCATGCAGGCCTGGGAGTGAGGGCTGTCATTGCGCTCCCTGGCGTTCGCCGGAGCGACGGCGAGTGTGGACAGGACAATCGCGGTGCAGAAAACAATCTTCATTTTGAAATTCCCAAAGGTGAAAGTGCCGGAACAATAGCCAGCGGGAACAAAATCACAAGTAGTCGTCGCGAGAGTGCTCAACGTTATCGCTAGCGCTTCCTGCAAAACATTGCGAAGCGCAGGGTCGTTGTATTGGCTAGCGGTGAGTGCGATCGACGATGTGGCACTCCCGACAACCGGAATACTACGGCTCGCTTTGTACATTGTGGGCAATCAGGCGAAGCGCTTTGATTGAATCGCGACGACGTGTTCGAATCGCAGCCGGGAACGACGCGGCGTAGGCCGCGCATATCTGATGGAGGACGCGATGCCCAGGCACTTCGGTTTGAAGGCAGCATCGGCCGCAGGACGGTCGGCGTTCACGGGGTCATCAAGGGATTTGCAGCAGCGGACTGCTTCGGCGTCGGCATCGAAGAAGCATGCTCAGGACGGCTCTGCAGCGTCGAAGCACGCTTCCCCATGCTCGGAACTGCCGTATTCGCCTGCGAGCTGGCGCGGCTGCTGCGGTCGACGGTCGATCTCGGCAGACTGAAGCTATCTCGCCATGGCCAAGACAGCACCGGAAATCCAAGCCAATTGGTGCCGGCTGAGGGGATTGAACCCCCGACCTTCAGTTTACAAAACTGCTGCTCTACCGCTGAGCTAAGCCGGCGAATTGGGAATGATTTGCGCGCTCGCATAGCAGACTTGGCGCGCCAGAGCCAGAACCAAGGCTTGAACCGAGCAGGCGAGAAGCGATCGCGCCCCCGTATCGGCCCGACAGCAAAAGGCGGCCCGCGGGCCGCCTTTTGCGCCGTCGGCCTAATCAGCTGAGCTACTGGCAGGGATGCTGGCGGCCGTCGCTGCCGCGGAACCAGGTGCCGGGGGTGCAGACAAAGCCGTTCTGCCGCGCATATTCGGCGCCGCCGATCGGGGCGCGGGCATAATCGGGGCCGCCAAACGGGGCGGTGGCGACCGCAGCCGCCGTGCCGACCGCGCCGCCGACGACGCCACCGGCCACGCGGGCCGCGGCGTCGACGGGCGCGAACGGGCCGGGGTCATAGCGGTTGTAGCTGCCCTGCCAGCCTTGGTCCCGCCGACCGATGCGCTGGTGATAGGCGGTGCGGGTGGTGCCCGGTGCCATCGCCTGGCATCGGGCGTCCGGCCAGGCATTCGAGCAGCGCGCGGGGGTGCCGATCGTCTGTTGCGCCATCGCCGGGCTCGCCAGCGCCGAGGCGAGCAGGGCTGCTGCGCCGAGGATTTTGAATTGTGTCATGCGAAATCTCCTCTCGTCGTCGAGAGCTAATCTCGCGGTGCCGTGCCTGTTCCAGCGCGGCCTTGCCCTGTGTTCAAAGCAGTGTGAAGTTCACCAGGTTCGTGCGCATGATGCGTTCCGGAGCATGCTGCCTTTGACGAGAATTGCGTGTACAGCGGTGAACGGACTGATGTCGGTGCCGACGCGGGGGATTGATGTTCGGAATTTTGAGTCTTGGCTTTCTGCTCGGCATGCAGCATGCGCTGGAGCCGGATCATATCGCGGCGGTATCGAGCATCGCGGCCCGCCGCAGCCATGTCGGTGACATCGTCAAGCACGGGCTGACCTGGGGACTTGGCCACACGCTCACTTTGTTCATCTTTGCCGGCGCCGCGATCCTGCTCGGGCGCGCGATCCCGGAAACGGTCGCACAGCCGATCGAGACCGCGGTCGGTATCATGCTGGTCGGCCTCGGCGCGCATGTGTGGTGGCGGCTGTGGCGCGACCGCGTGCACTTCCACACCCATTCGCACGGCGACGGCACGACGCACTTCCACGCCCACAGCCATGCCGGTGAAGCCGCATCCACCGTGGCGCTTGCGTCCACCGTGGCGCGTGCGTCCACCGTGCCGCACGTCCGCGCCGCGCACAGCCATGCGCACGGCTTCCGCTGGCGCACGCTCCTGGTCGGCCTGATGCACGGCATGGCCGGCTCGGCGGCGCTCCTGGTGCTGACGGTGTCGCAGGCCCCAAGTCCGGTGATCGGGCTCGGCTATGTCGCGCTGTTCGGCATCGGCTCCATGATCGGCATGGGCGTGCTGTCCAGCGTGATCGCGGTGCCGCTGGCAGCTTCGGCGCGCTGGCTGACCTGGGCCAATCGCGGCCTGCAAATGGCGGTCGGCGCGGTCACGATCGCGATCGGCGTCCACGCGATCGTCGAGAACGCCTTCACCTGACGGGTAGGCGGCTCTTTGTTTGAGCATGATCTCCGCGCAAACGCGTCCCGCGTTTGTCGCGAGGGAAATCCGCTTCGCACTTTTCCGGCTCATGCTCCCGGGCGCCCGTTAACGATTTCTGATTCCGCACGGCCGCATTGACCGGATGCCGATGCTTACGCGTTAGGCTTACCGGCAGTTTGGCCGGCGTCCTTAACCCTTCCGCCAAGCCGTTGGATTAGGTTGTGGTGGAACAATTCGGGACGCTGGGTGAACATGCGCGCAAGTCTTGCGCTGGCGATATTGGCTGCGATGAGCTCGACGGCGCTGGCCGGCGGCGGCTTCGACATTGTCGTGCCGGTGCGGCCCGGCGTGCCGATCATCATTAACGGCGTCGACGCCTCCTACGCCGTGGTCGAAAGCGCGATGGGGCTCGCTCGCAACGAGTCGATGGTGCCGACCGTCTATGGCGGCCGCCCGATCGATCCCCAGCCGAATGTCGGCCACTATTATCCGAGCCTCGGCCGCATGCCGGGTTACGGCCGCCTCGAGATCGAGCCGCCGGCCAACCGCCGCCTGCCCAAGCCGGCCGAGAGCTACCATCAATCGTGGGGCGCGGAATCGGCTCCGCTGCCGGCACAGTCCAACGTGCCGGTCGATCCGCCGCCGGTGATCTACGCGCCGGAGTTCAACGGGCCGCGGCCGCTGCCGCGCCCGTTCCCGCGGCCACCGCGACCCCGAGGATTCTGAAATCGACTGCCCGAAATCAAGAGCCCCGCGAAACGGGGATCCTGAATAGCCATCAAGAGCTACGCGACGACGAACAGAGAGACCTACAGGAGAGAGTAATGCGTCAAATGATCAAAGGACTGATTGCGGCGGTGGCCGTCATGGTGGCCGCGCCCGCAATGGCGTGCGGTTTCAACCCTTGCGGCTATTCCGCGCCCGTCGTGAATTACGGCTGCGGTGGTTGCGGTGGCTATGGCTACGGTTACGGTTACGGCGCCGTCGAACGTCTGCCCGACCCGGATGCCGCTTATCCCAGCGCGGCGCAGCAATACTATTACGTCAACCAGGGACCGACCTACACCGGTCCGGGCAACTGGGCACCGCGTCCGTACTACCGCGAAGGCTATGGTCGCCCGTATTACGGCTATCGCCGCTATGGTTACCGTCACTACGGCTACCGCCATCACTACGGCTATCGTTCGCACTACGGCTATCGCTACGGCCGCTACGGCCATCCGGTGCTGCGCCGCTACTATTGATCCGATCGTCAGTTCGAGACATCAGCGCCCGTTCGCGTCACGCGAGCGGGCGTTTGTCGTGTGTGCCGAGCATGACCGGCAGCTTGGAGGTGGAAGTCCTCTATCCAGCCTGATGACGGTGAAGGATTAGCGAAGCGCAAGGGCGTCATCGCGAGGTGGGGTCTGAAGGAAGCGTGGAGCAAAGCCGCGGCCCGATGGACAAAAACCGGATAACGAGGCCTACCCGGCCGGACGAGCGAGCACGTGATCGCGAAGTCCACGGTCATCAAGGGCCGGGGTGGTAAATCCGGCGGGCGTGCGGCGAAGGCGGTCGATCTTACCTCGGGAGATCTGCGCTGCGTCTCGGCAACGAGACTGAGGTCGTCGTAAGGCGATCTGACCGCAGTGCAGAAGTCAGCAGAGGGCATAGTAGGCGGAACGAGTTTCGCCGAAGGCCTGAACGCTGGAAGTGACGAGTAGATGCAGCGATATCGCATCGGCCATGCGACTGAATTCCGGGCAACTGGCCTCGGAACGGCGGGAAGGGGTGAAACCCTGACTGACGCTGATCAGAGGAGTCGAAGCTGGCGCGACGATTGCTGACACCCAAACTACGGCGGCAACAGAACAACTCTTGCCGCTTAATCCAGCGAACCGCCGTATACGGACCCGTATGTACGGTGGTGTGGGAGGGGAGGGGCTGCGAGGCTCCCCCCTATCCCGATTCACATCAGCCCGAGCCGGCTGGCGCCGATATAGAGCGCGAGCACACAGGCGTTCGACACGTTGAGGCTCTTGATCTCGCCGGGCATGTCGAGGCGGGCGACGAGGCGGCAGGTCTCGCGCGTCAATTGCCGCAAGCCCTTGCCTTCGGCGCCGAGCACCAGCGCGAGCGGCGCTTGCAGCGCGGCCTTGCCGAGATCCTCGGTGCCCTCGCTGTCGAGGCCGACGGTCTGGAAGCCGCGCTCGTTCAACTCGTTCAGCGCGCGCGCCAGGTTCTGCACGGTGACAACAGGCACCAACTCGAGCGCGCCGGAGGCGGACTTCGCCAGCACGCCGGTCGCCTCCGGGCTGTGACGGGCGGTGGTGACGATCGCCTTCACCGCGAACGCCGCGGCCGAGCGCAGGATGGCGCCGACATTGTGCGGATCGGTGATCTGGTCGAGCACCAGCACGATGCCCTCCAGCGCCAGCGTGTCGATGCCGGGCGAGGCCAGGGGATCGGCCTCCGCCAGGAGGCCCTGATGCACCGCATCGGGGGTGAGGCGCCGGTCGATCTCGCTGGGCCGGACGATCTCGGGGGTGACGCGGGTCGCGATGTCTTCGTCGGCGAGGCGCTTGGCCGCGTTCTCGGTGAGGTAAAGCTTGCGGATATGGCGGTCGGGGTTGGCAAGCGCCGCCGACACGGTGTGCCAGCCGTACAGAATCACCGGCCCGTCGGAACCGGATTCGCGTTCCCGCCGGGCCGGCGGGCGGCCGAATTTCGGCCCTTTTTGGAAGGGTTTACCGCCCTTGCCTCGGAAATTGGGTTTGCGGTCGCGATCGCTCATGTGAGGCTTGTGTCACGGCTCCTGAATATTGGCAATTTTACACAGCGTTTTCGAGCGAAGTGGGGTCCGGTTCGCGTGAAGAAAACGCGACAAAACAAGAATCTAGCCGCAAGACTCACTACTTTGGAACAGAGATCGCCCGAGCCTGCAAAAGTATCCCAATTAGATGGCTGGCTTGGTTGACTTTGGGGACCGCCTTCCCCCATAAACGCGCCCGACCGCGCACCCGCTTCGGGTCGGCCGGTTATCAGCGTCATTTCGATGACCGGTCCGCCGCCACTCGCGCGGCCGGTCTGATGCTGTTGGACGGGGGAGTGTCCCGAGTGGCAAAGGGAGCTGACTGTAAATCAGCCGCCTCATGGCTTCGCAGGTTCGAGTCCTGCCTCCCCCACCAGCCTTCGCTCGCTTCGCGAGCTACGGCTCGGCAGGCCGGGAAAACTCCATCGTAGCGAAGTGAGTGAAGGCTGCCACGCCATAGCCCGAAGGGCGACGGCGGGCTGTATCGGCGAGGCATGAGGCGCTTCGCGACCCACGGCTCGGCAAGCCCGGAAAACTCCATCGTAGCGACGTGAGCGAAGCTAGGCCACAGCCCGCTCATCCATTCGACACCCGCTTCTTCACCCTATCCGCGCAAACAGCTCCAGCCGCCGCCGGCGTTCCGTTGCTCGGCCCGCGAGTGCAATGGTAGATTGCGCCATTTCATGATTGAGCCGTTTCAGAGGATATGAAGAAAATTTTGCACTGGGACGCTTCTGCAGGAGATGACCCGGCGCTGATGGTTGCCTGCGTCATCTTGCTCGGGGTCTCGATCCTGGTTTCGATACCGGCATTTGTCGGTGGTGGCGGCCAGGCCGGAATCGATTTTTCATGTTTCTGGGGCGCGGGCGCGATGGCGCTCGAAGGCCATGCGGCGGCGGCCTACGATTGGGAGCAGCTGCATCAGCAACTTGTTCTCCGGCTGCAATCCCTCAATCACGCTCCGTATCCTTACGATCAGGTACCGGTTCCGTTCTTTTATCCGCCGGTGTTTTTCCTGGTTGTGGCGCCGCTGGCGCTGCTGCCGTTTCCGATCGCGTTCTGGGTCTGGAGCGCAGCGAAGCTGTCTTGCTGGCTGCTCGTCGTTCATGCCATCCGGCCACGCTCCGCCGCGCTGCTGCTGGCACTCGCTGCTCCGCCAGTATTCTACGACTTCATTTCCGGCCAAAGCGCACTGCTCGCCGCATCGCTGCTCGGCGGCATCCTGCTGACATTGGACAGGCGTCCGCTTCTCAGTGG
Source organism: Bradyrhizobium sp. USDA 3315 (assembly GCF_054056795.1). Taxonomy (NCBI): domain Bacteria; kingdom Pseudomonadati; phylum Pseudomonadota; class Alphaproteobacteria; order Hyphomicrobiales; family Nitrobacteraceae; genus Bradyrhizobium; species Bradyrhizobium sp. USDA 3315. The sequence continues at coordinate 6,074,350 of NZ_JBSRYP010000001.1, forward strand.
AATCCTGATCGCGCTGCTCATCTTCAAACCTCAGTATGGCGTGCTGCTTCCCTTCGTGCTGATCGCCACCGGACGTTGGCGCGTCGTCATCACCGCCGCTCTGGTGATTCCGGTCCTCCTGCTGCTCGCCGGGCTGATCTTCGGTTGGGATACCTTCGATGGATTCCGCGCCGCCGCCACCTTCGCCACGACGCAATTCCACCTCAGTGGCGCGCTGCCATGGTACAAACTGCAGAGTATCTATGGGCTCTTGAGAGACGCCGGCCTCGGCTACGGTTTGGCGATGGCGGTCCACGTCGCCATCGCATCCGTGGTTGCGATTGGAGTGCTGATCCTGTGGCGCGGCCATGTCAGCTTCGCCGTAAAGGCCGCGAGCCTCCTGGCGGCAACGCCGCTGATTTCTCCTTACTTCGCGATCTACGATATGCCGATCCTGGTGGTCGCGTTGCTCTTTCTCATGAACGCCAGCGCGGGCCGCCTCGCGTCGCGTTCGGGTCGAAGCGCCTTCCGGATCGCTGTCAGCGTCGTCTTCGTATTGGGATACGCTTTCCCGTTCGTGCGCACGCCTCTCGGCCCCATGATGTGCGCAACCGTGATCGCGCTGATCTGGATGAGATACCGGCAAGAGGCCGGCGAGACAGCTACAGGCGAGGAGTTGCAAAAATCCGCGACCGTCGGAGGCTAGTGTTCCGATCGCGAACAGTCGCGAAGATCATTAGGATCAGCCGTCCTGCTGCGCTGGCGGCGTTGCCGTGCCGGGCACAGCCTCCGCGCCAACCGGGTGCCTGGTGCCCGACGGATCGTCGCGCTTGAGCATCGAGGCCCAGGCGAAAAATGGATAGGCCAAAAGCGCCAGGTACCTCGTGGGCATCGGATGATCGACGCCGAATGCCGTCGGCTTCTGCGCTTCCGGAAGATAGAGGCTGCCGAACAGCACATCGTAGAACGAGAACAGCCCGGCGTAGTTCTTGTCCCTGGCTTCCCGCTCGCTGCTGTGGTGCCAGTGATGAAACTCCGGCGACACCAGGACATGGCGTAGCGGGCCGTAGCCCAGGCGCACGTTGGCGTGCGCAAGCCAGGATTGCCAGTAGTAGATCGCAAGATAGGTCCCGATCGCCTCCGCGGAGAAACCGAGCGCGAACAGCGGGAACAGCGAACCAACCTTCATGAAGGTCACGTCAAGCGGGTGCTGGTGGATCGCGGCGAGCCAGTCCAGCTCTTCGACGGCGTGATGAACGGCATGGATGCGCCACATGGCGGGCACGACATGCAGGATGCGGTGGGTCCAGTAGATGCCGAGGTCCCCGATCACGATCGCGATCGGCGCCTGAGCCCAATACGGGAGATCGCTGACCGCCTGCTTGACGGCCGAGGGCAGGATCGATTGATTGACCAGCGTCGCCAGTGCGATGATCGCGGTCACGCCGATGAACACCAGCCAGCCGTTGAGAAACAGGAAGGCCATATCGGTCGAAAGACCACGCCTGAAGATCTTCTGCTGCCTCGCTGCAAAGAGTTGCTCGAACGGCACGAAGATCAGGGGCGCCAGCAAAAGCTGATATTGTTCCAATAACTCGCGCATTCAAATGGCCACGTGAAATGGCGACAGCCTACCACCCCGGTCCCCGATGGCGTCAATCGGAAACGAAACCCGGGTTGTGGGAGCGTTAATCAGCATCCCCGTGCCGCTACGGGGATCACCGGTGTCCGGGAGCCGGGTTCGTCCGCATGCCCCAATCCCACCGCGTCACTCCATCCTTGCGAACATCTCCACCAGCGTCTCGCGCAGCCAGCGTTGCGCGGGGACGGTGTCGTTGCGCTGGTGCCAGAACAGGCTGACGATGCGCGGCGGCGCCGGCAGCGGCACCGGCATGGCGTGCAGATGGGGCGCGTGGCGGGACTGGGCGCTGAGATCGCGCGGCAGCACGGCGATCAGGTCGGACTGGCGCACGATCTCGTAGGCGGCATTGTAGTGGTTGACGGTCGCGACCAGATTGCGCGACAGCCCGCGCGAGGCGAGAAACTGGTCGTAGGTCGGCAGCGTCTTGCCGGCGAGGCTGACATCGACATGCTTGGCGGCAAGGAAGCTCCGGGTGTTGAGCCGCTTCTGCCTGGCCAGCGGATGGTCCCGCCGCATCATGCAGGCATATTCGACGGTCCACAGCGAGCGTGAGCGGATCACGGCCGGCGGCTGCTGCGCCTCGTTGACATAGACGCTGAGCACGCAATCGACGCGGTTGTCCTCGAGCCGGTCGCCGATCTCCAGGATGGTGTTGGGCACGGTGTGGATGCGCGCGGACGGCGCCACTTCGCTGAAGCGGTTGAGCAGCCGCGGCATTACCAGCGAGGCAACGTAGTCGGACATCGACAGGATGAATTCGGCCTGGGTCTGTCGCGGATCGAAGGCGTCCTCGTCGAGCGCGTGGCGGACATGTTCGAGAGCATCGCCAATCGGCTGCCACAGCGCCACGGCGCGCTGCGTCGGGCGGATCCCGCTCGCGGTGCGCACGAACAAGGGATCGCCCAGCGCGTCGCGCAGCCGCGCGAGCGCGTTGCTGACCGCGGGCTGCGTCATGGTCAGCGCGCTGGCGGCGCGCGTGACGCTGCCCTCGGTCATCAGCGCCTCGAAGACTTTCAGCAGGTTGAGGTCGAGCGTGCGGAAGGACACGAGCAATATTCACAAGGGTGATGTGCCAGATAACGATTATAAATTATTCGGATAATATTGCTTTGTCTATCATTACCCGGCTGACCCTGTGGCGCGTGCCGCCGCGGGGCGAGGGGGGACTTTCATGTCGATGATCTCGGCGCGCATCGAGCGCCTGCCGTTCGCGCGGTTCCACGTGCACCTGCTGCTGATGGGCGGCCTCGGCTATCTCTTTGACGCGATGGATGCCGCCGTGCTGGCGTTCATCCTGCCGGTGCTGCGCACCGCCTGGGGGCTGACCAATGTCGAGACCGGCGTGCTCGGCAGCAGCACCTTCGTCGGTTATTTGTTCGGCGCGCTGCTCGCGGGGACGCTGGGTGACCTGATCGGCCGCCGCGCGGTGATGATGTCGGCGCTCGCGCTCTACAGTGCGGCCTCGCTGGTCAGCGCGGCGGTGGATAGCTGGCCGGCGTTCTTTGCCGCGCGCGTCGTCGCCGGCATGGGCACGGGCGCGGAGAGCGCGATCATCGCGCCGTACCTCGCGGAGTTCGTGGCGCGGCGTTACCGCGGCGCCTTCACCGGCGCGCTGGCGGGCTTCTTCTCGTTCGGCTTCGTCGCCGCCGCCTTGCTCGGCTATTTCATCGTGCCCGCCTACGAGAACGGCTGGCGCATCGTGCTGGTCATCACGGCCGTGCCTGTCGTGATGCTGCTGTGGTGGCGGAGATCGCTGCCGGAATCGCCGCGCTGGCTGGAAAGCCGGGGCAGGGCGAAGGAAGCCGAAGCAGTGCTCGACCGGATCGAGGCGAGCTTCGCGCGAGAGGGCCGTGCGCTGCCGCCTGCGGTCGCCGAGCCGGCCGCGCCAGTCGCCTCGTCGGGAACGCTGTTGAGCAATTTTGCCGCGCTGCTCGCCGGCCGGCAGGCGCGCATCACCACCATGACCTGGATCATGTGGCTGTCGATCACCTTCAGCTACTATTCCTTCTTCGTCTGGATTCCCGGCCTCTTGGTGCAGAACGGCATGAGCATCACCAAGAGTTTCGGCTATTCGCTCGCGATGTATTGCGCGCAGGTACCGGGCTATTTCACCGCCGCCTTTTTCAATGAGCGGATCGGACGGCAGGCGACGATTGCGACCTATATGCTGCTCGGCGGCGTCAGCGCGCTCGGGCTCGCCTTTGCCAAGAGCGATGCGGAGATCATGACGGCCGGCCTGCTGCTGTCGTTCTTCATGAACGGCACCTATGCGGGCGTCTATGCCTACACGGCCGAAGTGTTTCCGACATCGATCCGGACCACGGGTGCCGGGCTTGCCTCCGCGATCGGCCGCATCGGCGCGATCGTGGCGCCGATCCTGGTCGGCTACCTCTACCCGAATTTCGGCTTTGCCGGCGTGTTCGGCGTCACCACGTCCGTCCTCCTGATTGGCGCGCTGACCGTGGTGCTGATGGGCGTGCCGACGCGCGGCCGGTCGCTGGAAGACATCGCAAGCGAAGCCGCGTGATCGCGGCGCCTGGGAGATCATCATGGCTACGAACCTCTTCAAGAATGCCGCGCTGCTCGATCCGCTGCGGTCCGATCTGCTTGAAGGCCACCACGTGTTGGTGGAGGACCGCCTGATCAAGGAGGTGTCGGACCGGCCGATCGAGGCTTCCGCCGATCGGGTCATCGACCTCAAGGGCAAGACGCTGATGCCCGGCCTGATCGACCTGCATGTCCATGCGGTCGCGGTCGAGCTCGATTTGTCGCAGCAGGCGCGGATGGCCAACGTGCTGGTGACGCTGCGCTCGACCATGCTGTTGCGCGGCATGCTGAAGCGCGGCTTCACCACCGTGCGCGATGCCGGCGGCGCCGGCTATGCGCTGAAGCAGGCGATCGACACCGGTCTCACTGATGGCCCGCGGCTGTTCGTCTCCGGCCGCGCGCTCAGCCAGACCGGCGGCCACGGCGACGGGCGCGCCCGCTCGGACTATCTGGCCGACCCGACCTGCTCCTGCTGCGTGCGGGTCGGCGCCATCGCGCGCGTCGTCGACGGCGTCGATGCGGTGCGCAAGGCGGTGCGCGAGGAGCTGCAGATGGGCGCCGACCAGATCAAGATCATGGCGTCCGGCGGCGTTGCGTCGCCGACCGATCCGATCGGCGCCTACGGCTATTCCGAGGACGAGATCCGCGCCATCGTCGCGGAGGCGAGAGCGCGGCACACCTATGTGCTGGCGCATGCCTACACGGCGGAGGCGATCGAGCGGGCAATACGCTGCGGCGTGCGCACCATCGAGCACGGCAATCTGATCGACCTTCCGACCGCGCGGTTGATGGCCGAGCAGGGCGCCTATGTGGTGCCGACCCTGGTCACCTACGAGGCGCTGGCCAATGAGGGCGCGAAGTACGGCCTGCCTGCGGCGAGCGTCGCCAAGATCGCCGACGTTCGCGACGCCGGGCTGCGCTCGCTTGCGATCTATCGCGAGGCCGGGGTCAAGATGGGATTTGGCACCGATCTGCTCGGACCGTCGCAGCGGCTGCAGAGCGACGAGTTCCGGATCCGCGCCGAGCTGCTCGGCCCGCAGGCGGTGATCGCCAGCGCGACCATCATCGGCGCCGAGGTGCTCGGCATGGAAGGCAAGCTCGGCCGCATCGCGCCGGAGGCGTTTGCCGATCTGCTGGTGGTCGAGGGTAATCCGCTGCGCGACGTGGCGTGCCTGCTCGGGCAGGGCGAGCACATCCCGCTGGTGATGAAGGCCGGCAAGGCCGAGGTGGATAGGTTGGGCGGGTAGGGTACGCTAGCCTGCCGCCGCAGGGGCGCACGGCCAAAATATCGAAAACAACCCCATGCAAAGTAGCGGGCGCCTGCCGGCGAACACGACAGCTTGACGCGTCGGGCAAATCAGCGGCATTATTCCATTATACAGAAATCATGCAGCTTCGCTCGTCTCGACCCCGCACGCGGGGCGAGGTGAAGCGGCCTCACCACACCACGCGGAGGCCGGCGGTGCCCTTGTAGCTGTGGTTGTCACCGGCGTCCTGCAGGCTGGCGCGGTAGGTCGCTTCGCCGAACACGGTGTAGCGGCCGCCCGCCCAGCTGTAGCTGCCGCCACCGCCGATCGAGCCCCAGAGCCGGTCGTTGGCGCTGGCGAAGCCGGTGCCCGCGACGTCGACGTTGGTGCCGTCGAGGAATTCGTAGTGCAGGTTGCCGATCGCGTAGAGGTCGGAGCGAGCGCCGTCGCTCCAGCTCTTCCGGTGATTGAGCGACAACCCGACGCGGCCGAGCAGGCTGTCGGCATTGCCGAGCGAGACCAGCGCGCCGAAGCGGTCGGTGAAGCCGTCGAAGTCGACCTTCGAATAGGCGAGCTGCGCCTGCGGTGTCAGCGAAAACCCGTTGCCGATAGTGAACCGCTTGCCGCCCTCGACGCTGAACGCGTAACCGAGGCCTTCATTGCCGTGAGTCATGCTGCCGACGAGATCGGAGGTGAGATCGCCGCGATAGAACATGGTCTGCATCTGGCCGTCGATGTAGACGCCGTTGTCGCCGTACCAGGTCGCGGTGGCGCCGACGCCGGTGCCCTCGGCGCGGATGCGGCCGTTGCCGAAGAACGAATTCACGTATGCCGTCGTCAGGCCGTATTGCAGCGTGAGGCCGACGATCAGGCGGCCGTAATTGTTCTCGAGCGCGAGGCCGTCGAGTCCGGCCTGCGCCTTGAAGTCATCGCTGCTCAAGGTCGAGCCCGTGGTGTTCGACGGCCGCAGGCTGGTTTGACCGCCCTCGATGCGCCCCCAGAACGCCGATTGCGTCCATGAGCTGTCGGCCGTTGCCGCCGGCGTGACGCCCATCCGCGCCATCGCTTCGCTCGGGCCGCTATTGCCGCCCCAATAGCGGTTGCCGACGCGCTCCTGCAGCGAAGGCAGCGCGTTCATGCCGAGCAGCACCTGGGCGTAGTTCTCGTAAAGCGGCACGCCGGGCTGGTACAGCGGACCCGCGGGCGCGCCCCGCGGCGTCGGCGCGGTTGGATCGCTCGACGGTACCAGGCTGGAGCGCAGATACCAGTCGCCATCCGCCGGCGTCGCGATGCCGTTCTTCTGCAGCGTATAGGCATAGGCGCCGGCGACGATCGCCTGCTGACCCTGCAACGAATAATTGCCCGCCAGCGCGAAGACGCCGTTGGAGGCGCCGGTGACGTCGATCAGCTTGATGCCGTCGGCGGTCTGCGCGCCGCCGCCGCCGGCATTGTTGATCCGCACCGTCGAAGTACCCGACGTGCTTGCCGCGACCAGGCGGTCGGTCGCCGAACCGTCGCCGCCGAGCACGGTGTTGAACAGCAGCGTGCCGCCATTGCCGGCATAATTGCCGGCGACCGTCAGCGTCGTGCCGGGCGCCGCGCCGAACCGCAACGCGCCGGCGTTGCTGAATCCGCCGATGGTCTGGTTGAGGCCGTTGAGGTCGATCGTGGCGCCGGCGCCAGCGGTAATGGCAGACGCCGCGCTGAACGCATTGACCGCGCCGGCTTGCAGCGTGCCGCCGGTTACCGTGGTCGCGCCGCTATAGGTGTTGACGCCGGACAGGATCTGCGTGCCGCCGGTCAGCGCAAGCCCGCCGGTGCCGCCGATGGCTCCGGAGAACGTGTCGCTGGCATTGGTGATGGTCAGCGTCTTGGTACCGAGCGCGACATTGCCGCTGCCGGCGAGGCTCTGGATGCTGGTGCCGGCGCTTGTGAGGCCGGAGATGTCGAACGCCGAATTCGCCACCACATGGCTGGAATTGCTGATCGATCCTGCGCCCGTCAGCGCCAGCGTGCCTGCGGAGATCGTGGTCACGCCGCTATAGGTGTTGGCGCCGGACAGTGTCTCGGTGCCGCCAGCAAGCGTCAGGGCACCGCTGCCGCCGATCACGCCGGCGAACGTGTCGTTCGCGGCGGTCAGCGTCAGCGTCTTGGCGCCGAGGTCGACGCTGCCTGACCCCGACAGCCGCTGGATGCTGGTGCCTGCGCCGGAAAGGCCGGCGATGCTGAACGTGCCGTTCGCGATCACCTGGCTGGAAGCGGCGATGTCGCCGCCGCCGGTCAGCGCCAGCGTGCCGCCCGCGATCGTGGTCGCGCCGCTATAGGCCTGCACGCCTGATAGAGCCTGCGTGCCGCCGCTCACTTGCAGCCCGCCGATGCCGCTGATCGCGCCGGCAAACGTATCGTTCGCATTGGTGATGATCAGGTCCTTGGCGCCCAGCGTGACGCTGCCGGCGCTGCTGCCGGCGAGGCTCTTGATGTGCGCGTTGGGGTCCGAGATGACCGAAATATCGAAGTCGGCGTTATCGACCACCCGGCTCGAGGTGGCGACGGCATTACCGGAGCCGGCGGCGCCAGACAGCCGGAACGTGCCTTGCTGGATCACCGTGTCGCCGGTGTAGCTGTTGCCGACGCCGGTGAAGTTGAAGATCCCGGCGCCGGTCTTGGTCAAGCCGCCGACGCCGCTGAAGCCATTGGCCTGGAGGACGGTGAACCCATTGCTATCGATGGTCAGTCCGCCCGCGGCGAGGTTGTTCTGGGCAGCCGTTCCGCTGGAGACAATGGGGGTGTTGATGGCCGCGCGGAACGTGGCGTTGTCAAAATTCACCCGGCCGTTCGCGTTGCCGACGCTGATGCCGAAGCCGTGATTTATCAGTGTGGCATTGCTGACATTGAGCGTGCCAGTGCCGCCCCCAACCGCGGTGCCGAGTATGATTCGGCTTGTAAAGTTGACGGTCGCGCCGTCGGTGACGTTGAGGGTGCCCGTACCGGAAAGGCTGACGGTGATCGTAGTGGCGTTCCAATGCGATCCGGCTCCCGTTACTGTGACGGTCGCCGTACCGCCTGTGGTATTGGAAATCCCGGACGTGCCGCTTGTCAGCGTGCTGCCGTTTTGAATTGTGAGGTGGGTCGTTCCGCCAGCCGCGCTCTGAACATTGAAACTGCCGGCGGTGCCGATCGCCCCAGGGGTCACGCCGAGAACGACGTTTGAGCCCGGCGTAATAACCACCGTAGCACCGCCGGCCGGAGCCGCTCCGGTGTTCCAGTTCGAGCCCACCGTCCAGTCGTTGCTGGTGGCGCCGGTCCAGGTCTGCGCCGCCGCCGAGCCCGGCATCAGCGCCGCGAGCGTGGCGACCGAGGCGCTCAGCAGCAGCAGGCGCTGGAAGTCCGCGCGGGTGCGGGATTGCGATGCAGTCCGGCGTGGATTGAGTGTGGTGTCACCAACGTGTCGTGCGATTGTCGCAGCCCCGATGCATTCGCGCATGGCGCTCAGCCCCTTGTTCTTGCCGCTGCCCGACAGGTTGCATTTCGGCAAACATTCGCCGGCAGCGGATGCGTGTTACGCTATGTGACTCACTGTGAGCTGACAAATGAACCTTGCTGTTCCCCAGGTGAAACAAGGCGCGGTGTGTTCATGATGCAACGTCTGCGCGCTGCAATTAATCGATCGCTAACCAGTTGAATTGCGCCGGGCGCGATGGCATGCGTCGGCGGATGTGAAAACCGCCGGGCAGGGTGGCCATGCCCAGCCCCGGCCGCCCGGCGCGTCCGATCACGTTACCGCTGGCAGCGTTGACCTTACCGCGGGGAAGCACGACATATCGGTTCGCGATCCCACCCGCCGCTCCGGAGCAAGCCATGAACACCCCCAACATCGAATCCGTCACGCCGCAGCCTGGCGGCGACGTTGTGGCCTGGCTGACCAACGAGACCCGCGACGAGCGCTTCATCGACAATATCTTCGCCGAGCTGTGCATCCGGCTCCAGCAAACCGGCATCCCGCTCAAGCGGGCGACGATGAATCTGCTGATCCAGCATCCGCAATGGCTCGGCGCCCGGATCATCTGGGGCGACGGCAAGCGCGAGGCCGAGATCACGCGGGTGGACTACGAGGTCAGGGAGCGCTCGGAATATATCGGCAGCCCGGTCTACGAAATCCACCAGGGCGCTGGCGAAGTGCGCGAGCGGCTCGAACGGGCGCCTGGCCGCGCGCATGCGCTCTATGACGAGATGCGCGCGCAAGGCCTGACCGACTATGTGGCGTGGCCGCTGCTGCATACGCTCGGCAAGCGGCATGTCGTGACCTTCGCGACCGACCGGTCCGGCGGTTTCGATGACGCTGACATCGCCGAGCTGCGCAAGGTGCTGCCGGTGCTGGCGCTGGTCAGCGAAATCCGGATGAAGAACCGCCTGGCGCGGACGCTGCTCGAGACCTATGTCGGCACCCATGCTGGTGAGATGATCCTGGCAGGCGCGACGCGGCGGGGCAGTGGCACCACGGTCCGCGCCGCGATCATGATCTGCGATCTCAGGGACTTCACCCGGATCTCGGATTCCTGGCCGCGCGACGACGTCATCGATCTCCTCAACGACTATTTCGACGCGATGTCGGAGCCGATTGCGCGGCACGGCGGGGAAATCCTGAAATTCATCGGCGATGGTCTGCTTGCGATTTTCCCGCTCAGCGATCCCAGGGCCTGCGCCAACCTGCTGCACGCGGTGTCCGAGGCGCGGCAAGCGATGGCGGCGCTCAGCGAAAAGAACAGCATGATGGGCCGCGCCCCAATGAATTACGGCATCGGCGTCCATGTCGGCGACGTCATGTACGGCAATATCGGATCGCGCAGCCGGCTCGACTTCACGGTGATCGGCCCCGCGGTGAACATGGCCTCGCGGCTCGAGGCTCTGACCAAGCAGTTGGGACGAAACGTGCTGCTGTCGCGCGCCTTCGCCGATCTGGTCTCGCACGATTTCGCGCTCGAGCATGTCGGCGAGCATTCGGTGCGCGGTTTCAGCGAGCCGATCGAGCTGTTTGCCTATCGGGGCTGAGGCTCGATTGGCCAAAGCAGCGTGACGTGCGGCGCACGCACCCGGCTAAGACGGCCCAATGTCCAAAGGCTCCTGCCGTTAAGGAGATTGGCCGGACAGGTTTACTCTCGGTGCGCGCAGTAATTGCTGCTCGGCATAGTTGGCCAGACGATCGTACTCTTCGGCGATCTTCAGAAGATTCGCACGTGAGTTTTGGTATCTGAACAACTCCGCCTTGGCACGTGTCTTGGCGGCTCGATCCCGCCAATAGCCGGCGTTGGTCATGACGTTCTCGACCATGGTGCTTCCCCCTTTCTCAGGGATTGCCCATAGACCAACGTCGCCGCGACAAGTCCGCTCCCCGAGGAACCCGGAACTGGCGTTCACGCATGAAGAGTCACTGAAACATTCCGTTTGTTCCAGACGAAATTTATTCAAGCTGGATTCACACGTGTTGTTTTCCGGAACGCCGGATCGCGCGAATCTTCGGATGCTGGGCAGGCTTTTTCATTCAGGAAATTTTCAAGGCCCAGAGGGTCCGCCTGATTATCGGCACTGGCGGTTCGGCGTGAGCATGGGAATAGGACGGCCCCGGCAACGCAAGATGCCGGGGCCGTTTTCCCTTGATGCCGGGAATTCAGATCGAGGTGATCTTCTGCGCCGGCGCGGCGCGCTCGACGAAGCCCTTGGCGAGGGCGTGATAGACGCCTTCCTTGCAGATCAGGCGTGAGCTCGCGTGCGCAATCAGGGCCGCGGCCATCAAGGGCACGACCATCGCGTGATTGTCGGTCATCTCGGTGACGATCACGAAGGCGGTGATCGGCGCCTGCACCACGCCGGCGAAATAGGAGACCATGCCGAGCAGCATGATGGCCGGCAGCGGCGCGCCGTGAAACAGCGGCGCGATGTTGGAGCCGAGCCCGGCACCGACCGCGAGCGAGGGCGCGAAGATGCCGCCCGGCATGCCGCTGATCGAGGCGAACGTGGTCGCCAGGAATTTCCAGACGCTGAAGCTTGCCGGCAATTGTGTTCCGGCTTCGAGCGCGGATTTGACCTGCTGATATCCCGTGCCATAGATCGCGCCGTCGGACGCAATCCCGCAAATCGCAGCCGCTAATCCGCAGATTGCGGCAAAACCGACTGGATAACGCTTGATCGCGCTTCCGACTGGATTGGCAAACCCGCGTGCCATTGTGATCAGGATGCGACTGAACAGGCCGCCCGCAAGACCTCCGGCAATGCCGCAGAGCGGGACCGCGAGCCAGTCGGTGCCGTTGCGCAGGGCCGTCGCGCTGGTGCCGAAATACGTATAGTTGCCCATCAGAGCGAGCGAGGTCAGGCCGGCAGCGATCACCGCGCCGATGATCAGGCTGCTGGTTCTCGTCTCGAAGGCACGGCTCATTTCCTCGATGCCGAACACGATCCCGGCCAGCGGGGTGTTGAAAGCGGCCGCGACACCTGCGGCCGCGCCGGCAAGGATCAGGCCGGGTTGGCGCCGCGGCGAGAAGCGGCCGAGCGCAAACATGATCGAGGCGCCGATCTGCACCGTCGGTCCCTCGCGCCCGACCGACGCGCCACACAACAGGCCGAACAGAGTCAGCAGGATCTTGCCGGCGGCAACGCGCAGCGAAACCAGGCTTTCGCGCGCGGTCTGGTCGGTCAGATGGCGTGCGGCGATCGCCTGCGGGATTCCGCTGCCTTGCGCGTTCTGAAAGAAGCGGTTGGTCAGAAACACCGACAGCGCGAACCCGGCCGGCGTCAGCACCAGCGAGGCATAATGGAAACGGGATACCACCGCGCCGAACGCGATCTGTGCCAGATCGGCGAGCTGTGCCAGCGCGACGGCCGCCGCGCCGACCGCAATGCCGCCCAGCAAGAACAGGGCGCGGCGCTGCCAGCGCGCGGAGACCAGTCTGAACAGCCGCCTCTGGCGGTTGGAGGGGAAGGTCATTCTGACGAGTTCTGGCTCATGTCGTGGTCCGATACGCAGCGGATCACGTCATTCCTAGCACGCGTCGGCGGTATGCGAAGCTGAAGAAATCAGCACGGTGTGCCGGCGCAGCCGCCAAACTCCAGGGCCGAAATCTACCGCCTGAGGCCTCACTCTTCGGCGATCTCCGGGCGGCTCGCGCGTGAGTTTTGGTGTCTCAACGACTCCGCCTTGGCGCGTACTTCCCCGCCGTGACGCATGATTGAGGGACGCGGAAAATCTGGCACAAACTGCACTTTGCGCGGCTTCCGCCGCGGCGTATTTTGACTGCCCCATTGAAGGGCGCATGTCATGTCCGAAGTGATTGTTCGAGCGGGCATCGTCGTATTGGGACTTTGCCCAATCGCAATGGTTGCCGTTGCTCTGTTCATTTGATGGAAGCTCACCTGGCCCGACCGCGCCAACCGGGCCGGTAGACGGCCCCAGCGCCTGCCCTCCCAGGCCCCCATAGGTTGCTGGGGCCACTCAAGAAGGAGGCCGCCGGTTGGCGGCCTCCTTCTTTTGCCTGGTACCGAGTTGGGTACGTTACCGGGATCATTGCCGCGCGAATGACATGGGGCACTGAATCGAAAAGGGCCGTCGCATCGGCGGCCCTTTTCTGCCGGTCATAATAGGTCTGCAAAAAACTCAGTCGTGAAAAAATGCTCTGCAAAGAACGGCAACGCCGGCAGGGTTGGTATTACGACCGTCCTATCTCTCCGGAAATCCGGATCAGTACGGTGTTCCTGCGGTGGAACTCTTGGTCTGCGGATGTGTATCCGACGATCAATGATGGCGCACCGGAGAGGGTGCTGCGCTGGTCAGGACATTCGCCGCGGGGAATCAGGACATCTCATGTCGCCGCGCTTCGCCAAGCATCATGTTGAGCATCGAGATGTGCTCGGCCGTGAGCTGCCGCTGCATGAGGCTCACGGCCCATCCTTCCGGGATCGCGTCCAGCACCAGATCGAGGGCTTGATCTCGCGAGGTTGCGGCAAGCCAGATCTGGACCTCGCCGTCATCGGTGGTCACGCGTACCAAATGAACCTCAAGGGCGGCCTGCGTACGCGACAAGCACCGCCGAGGGAATTGGTTGCTGACTAACCTGTGTTATTTTTCGGGGGACTTCAGACCGGGCAGATAGCCGTCCCGCCGTGTGATCCTTCAGAGGGTCCGGGCCTCCGCAATTGAAGCACCGATAGAGGCGATTGCCCTTGCCGCCCGGAGGCAATGCGAATTCCAGTTTGCGCCCGCATTTCGGGCAAATCTCGGTTTTCGGTTCCATGACTCCACGCAACGATTAAACAAACTTACGTCGCGTCAAATTGCGGGTCAGCGAGCGCAGATAAATAACGTGCGTTGTCGCCTAGCTAAAAAGCCAGGGCCCTCCGGCGAGGAACCGACGCGGCGGAGCATGATTGTCACACGTTCGGTGCTGTCCCTGCCGGCAGCGTCTGGACGATCAAGGTAAACTCGCGGCCCCAGCTTGTGCCCCTCGCTGGGGCCGTTTCTTTGGGGTGGAAGCGCGGCACTTTCAAGCAGCGATGATCCCGCCGCCTATCTCCGGCGCCGTTGCTTGCTCGGAAACAGCCGGTCGCGGATGTAGCGGGAGGTCGGCGTCAGGCGAAGGCCCCGCGGCTTCTGCCAGGCGGCGCGGTCGATCTCCTTCTTGTCGCCGATCGCCAGTCGGCCCTTGGCGTTCTTGGCGATGAAGATCGCGTCGCTCATCCTGCGGCCGGAACGCTTGTTCCTGGCCGTCACTTCCTTCCACAGGCTGAGCCTGCCGAGCTTGAGCTTCGGCAGCTCCTCCTTGATCTCGCGCTTGAGGCAATCCTTCCCGGTTTCTCGCGCGCGCCTGCGCCCGCCGGGAAACATCCACAGCCCGTCAGATCGGCGTCTAACCAGAAGAACCTTGCCACGCTTCGCGGCTACCAGCTTGGAGGACTTGGGCATCGGAGTACTTGGGCATTTGCTGCGCAATGATCGAAATAGAATCGACCCATTTTAACTTGTCTATTTGTGTAGACAAGTTCGATGCCCACATTGTTCCACAGTCGTATGTCGGCCGTTTGTCTTTGACGGCTGCGATCCTCGCCGCGCGCGGTCGCCCGTGGCTTCTCTGATCCGGCTTGATGTTCGGTACCTCACGTTGAATTCGTGAAAGCTGTTACGGCCCGTGACTGCAACTCACCCGGTTGCGTCGTGATAACGATACCCATGACGGACGGCTTTCACTGCTTGACTCAATGTTCTTGTTTTGTTCTAATTGCCCTCCACCCGGAATTGGAGGACGCCATGGACAACCGCATCAGCGAAATTCGCAGGCAGATCAGGGCGCTGCGCGTCAGCATGCTCGAGGCCGAAGCCATCATGCGCCAGCAGATCAACCGCGATGAGGACTGCGCCTTCGTCGCCGGGGACCTCCTGAAGATGCGGCTGGTCATGAGCCGCCTGGTCGAGGAGCGGGAGGTCCTGGGCGACCGCGATCCGATCATCGTGCATGCGAGCGTTGCACCGCGCCGTCGCGCCGCGACGTCAGCCTTCATTCGCCCGGCGAAGCGAGAGCTGGCCGCCGGCGAAGCGCGTGCATGACCGAGTGCTCGGGACGCGGCGGCTGCGCGCCGAGCTGCAAGACGTGATGTGCCGGAGGAAAAGATGAGAGAGCCGCTTCGGTATTTCCACGACAGCGATGATCACGCGCCCTGGATCAAGGCGCTGGCCGAGGTCCGGCACATGGCGACGCGGGAAGGCTGGTGCTTTCACCACGTGCAGGCGATCATCGTGGCGATCGACCAGTATGCGGAGGCCGCGCTCGGCAATCGCGAGTTCTTCCTCAACCGGCCGCAGACCGTCGGTCCAGTGAGAAGAGGCGACGTGCCTTAACATGCTGACCGGCAGGCACGCGTGTTCGACGTCGCGGCAGCTCGACGCGCTGTCCGCGGCGGCGAAAAGCCTCGCTCAGGAAGTACCGACTATTTCGTGTAGCCTTGACTGCTGCAGTACCACCAGGATTCGGCGGGCGATGCGCCATGCTCGATCACGTATTTCCGGCAGGCTTCGTAGCTGACCGCATACCGCTTCCCGCACGGTACTGCAGAGATGCCGAAATTGCTGGTCGAGCATGTGGATGCGGCGTGGCCCGTCGACATCGACAGGACGCCGATAAAGGGCAGGACCGCTAGAAGTGACAGGGTCTTCATCATAGCCATCGCCTCCCAAGTTGGAGGACAGCGGGGCCGCCGTCCCCGCGGAGAACCTACTACATCGCACGCCGTTCACCACTGGATTTCGCGAGTCTCACGCGCGATCTGCATCGTCACGCACGCCGTGTTCGTCGTTATGCCCGGCGCGTGACGCCTTCCGGGCGCAGGGGCCAAATGTCCCGGCCTGCCTGAGGCGGTCGGGATGGCCAATCCGCTGCCAGCGACATATCGTGACGGTCCGAGGCCGAATCTGAGGCGGACCGTTCATCGCCGGGTCATGTCCATCCGGCCATCGTCAGCGCCGCGCCCGCGAGGGCGGCGGCATATTTGCGGAGGAGTTTCGGATGATCAGGGGCTGGCAGGTTGCGACGTCGGCGCTCGCCATCGTCGTGATGGTTGCAACGCTGGGGGCTGAAGCGAACGCGGCGCAGTGCGGCAACGGGCCCGGCGGGTTCGAAGCCTGGAAGCAGCAGTTCTCGGGCGAGGCGAGCGCCAAGGGGATCGGCGCCACCGCGATCGCCGCGCTGATGCAGACCCATTACGCCAGTGCGACGATTGCAGCGGATCGCGGCCAGCGCAGCTTCGGCCTGTCGCTCGAGCAGTTCATGGCCAAGCGGGGATCTGCGACCATCGTGGCGCGCGGCCGATCGCTGAAGCAGTCGCAAGCCGCGCTGTTCGCCTCGATCCAGCAGCGCTATGGCGTGCCGCCGGGACCGTTGATCGCGATCTGGGGCATGGAGAGCGGCTTTGGCAGCCAGCGCGGCAACCAGAACATGCTGTCCTCGATCGCAACGCTTGCCTATGACTGCCGCCGTCCGGAGTTCTTCACCGACCAGCTCTATGCAGCGCTGAAACTCGTCGACCGCGGCACTTTGTCCGGGAGCACGCGCGGCTCGATGCATGGCGAGATCGGCCAGACCCAGTTCATGCCGAAGAACGTCCTCGCCTACGGCACCGGCAATCTCGACGTCGCGGCCAACGCGCTGAGCTCGACGGCGAACTTCCTGCGCGCCCATGGCTGGCGCGCCGGTGCCGGCTATCAGCCCGGGGAACCCAACTTCGCCGCGATCGAGGCGTGGAACGCGGCAGGCGTTTACCAGAAGGCGATCGCCATCATGGGGCGGCAGATCGACGGCCAATGAGCGCAGGCGCGAGTTCCTTCATCGCCTGTTAACGCAACGATGCCCAGATCGTGCGCTGTGAAACGGAGCAGATGGAGACCGGCTCCATGCTCAAGAACGGCACCTACGCGGCGTGGTTTCGAACGTCGCTTGCGGACGGCACCGGCATCGTGCACGTCGCCGATGGCAGGCTGTGGGGCAGCGACGCGGTCATGCTCTACAGCGGCACCTATGAGGTCGACGGCGAGCGCTTCTCCGCGGTGCTCACCACGCAGCGGCACTCGAGAGACGGCACGACCGTGTTCGGCACCGACGACCTCGTGGTGCGGCTCGAGGGCATCTGGACCGGCGCGATCGCGACCTGCACGGGCAGGGCGGATGCCGTGCCCGATCTCGCCTTCGAGGTGACGCTGATTCCGAGCCAGGAGGTGGCACCCGAGCCGCCGCCGGATTTGCCGCTGCCGAAGTTCGACCCGAGCAAGCTTCCGAAGCTGCCGAAACGCTCCAGCCGCTAAGGCATGATCCGGAAAAGTGCGAAGCGGTTTCCCTCGCGACAAACGCTAAAGCCGTTTGCGCGGGGATCACGCGCTACGCATCGCTCGGGCCCGCGGTCTCCGGAAACGGCGCGCCGGGGATGTAGAGCTTCAGCGCGCGGATCTCGTAGACCGCCGACGGGTTGACGCTGCGCAGGTCGCGCGCCGCGGCGATCGCCTCCGCCTCATCGGCGCAATCGATCACGTAGAAGCCGAGCAATTGCTCCTTGGTTTCGGAGAACGGCCCGTCGATCACCATGCCGTGGCCGGGCCCACGCAGCGTGCCGGCATTGCGGGTATCGCCGAGCCGCGCAGCTGGGCCGAGCTTGCCCTTCAGTCGTTGATGGACCTCGCGCAGACCCGTCATCACGGCAGCGTCCTCCTCGGCGTTCCACGATTTGACCTCGGCTTCGACGTGATAGGCCAGGATGGCATAAAGCATCTGATGTGCTCCTTATTTCTGATGCGACTGGCCCAAGGACGTCTCGCGGCGATCCGAGCCGACATTTCATCTGTAGCGGATCGGACGGTCTCTGTGTTGCGACAAGGTATCCCGCCGTCCGGCATGGCGGCGGCGAATCGCGCAGGCCAAGACAGCAAAAAGGCGCGGCGGATGAGCTTCCGCCGCGCCCCCGATTTTGATGTCTCGCTGGTCCAGGGCTGAGAGCGCCCCGATGCCAGGCTGATTGCTCAGGGCCTAGCGGGCGATCCCAGCGAGGTGACAGCGCTTGAGACAAGACACTAGATCACCTCCTTTCTTTGTTGATGGGACTTCGAATATAGGTGCCGAATCCGCCGCTGTTAAGGCCGCCTCCGGCCCAGCCGCGCCAGGAAAGCGGCCGGATTGCGGCGAAATGGTTTCGTTTACCGGAGAACAGAACGCACGCCGGGCAGTTGAGGCCGCCGCCCGGCCGTGTTAGGTGAACCCGAGATGCGGGTGTAGCTCAATGGTAGAGCAGCAGCCTTCCAAGCTGAATACGAGGGTTCGATTCCCTTCACCCGCTCCAACATCCGCTTGCGGTACGGTCATGTGCATTTGGCGCGCTTTGGACGCCGCGCTCGCTGGCTGATCTCCTCGAAACACAGACCGATCTCGACGGATGGCTGGCTCAGCTCAGCGCCCGGATCGCAACTGCTGGTCCTGCGCCAACTTCCGGAACAGCTTTGTGAGACGACCTTCGGGCGTGAGATGGCCCTGGCCGTAACGCCACCCGATTTCACGGAGGACCTGTCAAATGCCGACGGGACGAGTCACGTCCGTAGGCAGTGCTCAACGAATTCTTGATTTCAGAAGAAGAGATCGTTCGCGACTTCGACGATTCTGACTTCCCTGTCAGAAACTATCTCATTCGTCATCTCGGACATTGCTCGATTCCGGCGAGAAATAGGAACCGCGGCGGGTCAACGGCATTCAAGCGTTCGGCGCCGTCAGCCAACTTGGCGCCCCGGCGACGCAAACCAAACAGGAGTTGATGATGAGAAAACTCGCAATCCTTGCGGCGGGCGTATCATTGCTCGCGGGCACTTACCCCGGCCAGGCATCCGACCATCTGTTCACGGCGGTCGGTGCGGGCGGCCTGACGACCTCCAGCAATCCGTTCGTCAAAACCAATGGTCGATCAGCCGACATCGTGCCGGGGCAGGGAAGTCCGCTGTCCGGCGCAGATCACACCACCCCGGCGGCCGAAGTAGAGTCGTTGCTCACGCATCACTTCACTCAGCCCAACACCAATGCCAATCCCGGCAACGGCACCCTGAAGACCCCTCCACCGGTCACGGCCGGAAAGACGGCGCCCTCAGCCAACAGTCCACATACAGCGGTCTTCATGCCCTGATCCGGCCCAGGGCGATCACTTCGGATCGCGGCCGCGGCGGCGTGGCGACGTCCCAGGCTATCTGGGTCTCGTCGCGCCGTCTGCGGCATCGGAAAGCGCGGCAGCTACGCCTGCTCTCAGCACGGAGGACCGCATCGGTCGGCGCGGTGAGATCATCATTCGTAAGGTCGATCAACCGAACGTCCCGCGAAAGCTTCTGGTGCGTGGAGCGCTGGGAGTTCTTGCGGTTGCCGCAACCTATCCGTTGTGGGCTCCGGATAGTCCGGTCTCCGCGATCGGGGACGGTCAGGATGACCTGCGCTATGTCAGCATCGCCCGCGACAACGTCGTGCAGAATGTCACCGCTTCCGGAACGCTCGAAGCGGTCGACACGGTCGAGGTCAGCTCCCAGCTGTCGGGTCAGGTCGCGAGGTTGATGGCCGATCACAATTCCCCCGTCCGGGCCGGCGAGCCGCTTGCGGCGCTCGACAGCGCGACCTTTGAAGTCCAGGTCAAGGAGGCGGATGCTGCCCTTGAGGTCGCATTGGCGCAGCACGAGGAGGCCAAGTCGGCGATCGAGGGCGTACAGGCACGTCACGATGACGCTCTGCGTGATCTTCAGGTCAAGAGCACGCTCAGCAGAAACGGCAGCGTTTCCCAGCGTGACGCCGAGCGCGCCCAGATGGCGGCGCGGTCGCTCGCCTCCGAATTGTCCGCGGCCAAGGCGCGCGAGCAGATACGCGCGGCCGGAGTGACGGCCGCGCGGGCTTCACTCGAACGGGTTCAGCTCGATCTCGAGCGAAGCATCATCAAATCGCCGATCGATGGCGTTGTCATCCGGCGCAGCGTGGAACTCGGTCAAACCGTGGCCGCGAGCCTGCAGGCGCCGACGCTGTTCACGATCGCGCGCGATCTTTCGGACATGCGGGTCGACGCATCGGTGAGCGAGGCCGACATCGGTGCGGTGCGAACCGGGCAGCGCGCTCGATTCGGCGTCGATTCGTATCCCGGGCGCACGTTCGAAGGGCGCGTGCTTGAGATCCGAAAGGCGGCACGGATGGTGCAAAACGTGGTGACCTACACCGTGATGATTTCAGCGCCCAATCCCGAAGGCTTGTTGCTTCCCGGCATGACTGCAGACGTCCGCATCGTGGTGCAGGAGCAGCAAGACGCGATAGTCGTTCCCAATGCTGCGCTGAGTTTTCGGCCAAGGCAGGAAGGCGCAAGCCACCCCACTCCCGGAACAGGGGTGATCTGGGTTCGCATGAAATCGGGCGCTTTGAAGTCCACTGCCGTTTCACTGGGCGCCAGCGGCGATTCCCTGACCCAGATTCTGTCGCCAGATATAAAGATCGGCGAACGGGTCGCCATCGGTTATCGGAGCAAACCTTAGTGGAGCCGCCCGGCGGTTAGCGCATGAGTCCGCTCGTCATCCTCGATCATATCCACAAGCAACATCGGCTCGGCAACCAAGCCGTTCAGGCGCTTTCGGACGTCTGTCTGGAGATCGATCGCGGAGAATTCGTCGCCGTCGTGGGTCCATCGGGATCGGGCAAGTCGACCTTGCTTTCGATCCTGGGCTGCCTCGACCAGCCGTCGCGCGGGCGTTACCTTCTCCACGGCGAGAATGTGTTTGCGCAGTCGAAGATCCGCCTGAGCGAGCTGCGCAATCGACGCGTTGGAATTGTCTTTCAAAACTTCAACCTGTTGCCGCGCCTCACCGCGCTCGAGAATGTCGCGCTGCCGCTCTTCTACCGGACCGAGCCGCTGCGCAATCCGCTGGCGCGTGCGCGCGCCGTGCTCGAAAGGGTCGGGCTCGGCCTTCGGATGCACCACGTGCCCGCAAAACTGTCGGGGGGAGAGCAGCAGCGCGTTGCAATCGCACGAGCCATCGTCAACGGCCCGGACCTTCTGCTGGCGGATGAACCGACAGGCGCGCTGGACACGAGCACGCGTGACGCCATTCTCGCGCTGCTCTGCCAGTTGCAGCGCACCGCACTCACGGTAGTGCTGGTGACGCACGACCCCGAGGTCGCAGCGTGCGCGCGGCGCATCATCAGGTTACGGGACGGCGCGGTCGTCGGCGAACCGGAACGCCACGTCACGTCATGAGCCTCGATCCACATGGGATTTCGATGCGATCGTTCGGCTATGTTGCTCTGGCGTTTCGGTCGGTACGTGCGCACATATTGCGCTCCATTCTCGCTGTGACCGGCATTATCATCGGCATTGCCGCCGTCGTGGTCGTCGTTGCGGTGGCGGAAGGCGCGCGTGCAGAAATCTCGAAGCAGATAAATTCGCTTGGCTCAAATCTGATGCTTGTGCAGCCCGGTGCGCAACTCGCGCAGGGCGTCCGGCATCAGGCCGGCACCATCCTCTCGCTCACAACGGCTGATGCGCTGGCGATCGCTCGCGAGGTGCCCGATATTGTCGTTGCGGCACCGTTCGTCGGTGAGCAAAAGACGACAATATCAGGGGACATGAACTGGTCGACCCTCGTAGCCGGTGTGACGCCGAATTTTTTTGAAGCGCGGGGGTGGAGGCTCGCGGAGGGCCAACTGCTTAGCGACGATCACGTTGTATCGGCCGCAAAAGTTGCAATTCTCGGCCGCACTTTAGCCCGTGAACTGTTCAAGGGCAGCGACCCGCTTGGCCGTTTCGTCCGTATTGATCGTTCGTCCTATCTCGTGATCGGAGTGCTCGCCGAGAAAGGCCAGGACTTCACCGGTCGGGACCAGGACGACGTCATGTTCATTCCGTTGTCGTCCGCGAAAATCTTCACGATTGGACGCAGCCAGGCTAACCCGGATGCCGTGCATAGCATTCTCGTGAAGACGGAGTCCGCTCAATCGATGCAAGCCGCGGAGGCGGCAATTGCGCAAGTCCTGCGGCTGCGCCACAAGATCGTGGGGCGCAAGGCTGACGATTTTCGCATCCAGAACCTCATCCAGATCGCCCAGACGAGCGACCGGGCCTATCGCCAGTTCACCTTGCTGGTGTCCACGCTTTCGGGAATCTCCCTGCTGGTCGGCGGCATTGGTGTGATGAACATCATGCTCGTATCGGTCACAGAACGGATCAACGAGATTGGACTCCGGTTGGCGTTCGGCGCCCGCCCACAAGACATCCGCGCACAGTTTTTGCTGGAAGGGGTACTCCTGTGTACCATCGGCGGACTGTTGGGACTCGTTGTCGGTTACCTCTGCGCACGCGTGATCCCCTCCGCTCTAGGCTGGCCTGTCGAGTTCAATGGACAGATGGCGTTGATCGCGATCGCCTGCTCCAGTCTCGTCGGTATTGTCTTCGGTCTTCTGCCCGCCGAACGGGCTGCGCGTTTGGATCCGGCGACGCTGCTAAGGTCCGGGTAGTCCGGGCGCGTGATCCGCGTCGCTGGGTGGTGGCCATGAGCTTTGCGAGACGGGGCGGGCCATTGCGATAGGCGCAGATCCACGCTTATGGTCGCGCATTCGCTTGCTGCCATCGTCCGAGGAAATGCCATGCCCAGGATCGATCTGACAAAAGTGCCGGAACGCAAGGAGACCGGCTATCCGGCGGAGTTCGCCGCGCCGTGCGCCGAGCGGGTGCGGCAGCGTCTCGGCGATGCCGGCGGGCTCGCCGACTTCGGCGTCAACCTGATGCGGCTGCCGCCCGGCAACTGGTCGAGCCAGCGCCACTGGCATTCGGACGAGGACGAGTTCGTCTATGTGCTCGCGGGCGAAGTGGTGCTGGTGGAAGACGGCGGCGAGACGGTGCTGCGCGCCGGCGATTGCGCGGCGTTTCCAAAAAAAACTCCGGCAACGGGCATCATCTGATCAACAGATCGCAGATGACGGCAACCCATCTCGAGGTCGGCTCGCGCTCGCGCGGCGACGTCATCACCTGCTCCGACATCGACATGATGAGCCCGAGCTCCGACGGCCGCTTCCTGCACAAGGACGGCACGCCGTACGAATAGCCGCACCAGCCGCGCCGGGCGCGAAATCGGGCGTTGCGGATTGGCCGGCGAAGGACCAATGTTCCGGCAAGGGAGCTTTGGTCGCGTCCATGGCGGAATGGTATTTCATCTGGGTCGACGGTCCGCGCGGACCCGAGCCGCAGAAATGGTCGTCGGACGCGCTGTGGGGCCAGCTCGCGCGTCAGGACGTGATTGTGCGTTTTCCCCTGAGCGATCGCGAGGCCGAATGCGCTCGGCTTGAGTCGGCATTCGCCCTTGCTGCTCCACGACACCAAGCGAAATCAACTGCCTCGCAAGGCCAATTTCCGCTATCTTGCTCGCTCAACCGGACAAGATGATCCCGGATGGATATGCCCGGCGCGATGGACCGTGCGAGATCCCGTACGTGGATTAGGAGGGGGGGAGCCATGCCGAGCTTCGTTCAGTTCCTGCAGAATTCGGGTGTGTACGCTGCGCAAAATTTCATGATCGTTCCTCGGGAAGGCTTCAACCTGGTCTGTCACCGCGACAGCAAGGACGTTGGCCTGTCGTATGATCGCAATCGATTACTGGTCGAGGATGTGCGGCTCGATGACGTCGAACGTGTCGCTCAGGAATACATCAAGACCCGCTTCAGGGAGCAAAAAGGCCAGGAGCGCGACGACCAGTTGCTGCGTCTGCGTACAGCGCTGTATGCCACTGCACGGCCGGACGGCCCTGCGCGCGGCCTCAAGGTCTCGCCCAAGGATAAAGGCATTCCCGAGCTTAAAGCCGTACGCGGCAGCACAAGCATCAAGTTGGATGTCGCCATTCTGCCGCGCAAGGATTTCACGATCGCGTTCAAATTCCTCAAGTACCTCGATCAATCCGGCAATCTGATCAACGCCACGAAATGGACGCCGGACGACGTGCCCTGGTTCCTCACCAAGCTGAACTGGACGTTCGGGGCTCAGGCAAATATCTTCTTCACCCCGGCAGAGGCGACTTGGATGACGGTCCGGAAAGCCCTGGGGCCAAAAATCTCGCGGGATGTTTTCCGCAAGGAGATCGTCCCGTTCAAGGTACGCGGCGCCGATCTCACGTGTTTTCTCGTCGGCGACTATGACGCAATGGATAACGAGGCGGCTGGAGAATATCTGCCCGACGAGCAGGTCTTCGTGGTTGTCGATCAGGGCAATCCACCCGTGTTCGACTATGGCGAGGCGTTCATTGGCGTCATGGCGCACGAGGTCGGTCACTTCCTGCACCACAAGCGGAACATTCCCGGCAGTGGGCACCATAATCGAAGCGGCATCTTGCTTTCCAGCGGCATGGAAAGCCTGTCCCTGGACAAGCAACTCGTCACCGACCTCAACGCGTGGTGAGAGCGCTCGTTCTCCGCTCACGCTTTGGCAGCAATGTACCCGTAATAATTCATAAGGAAGTCCACAATCGAGAGAGGCTTCTGAGCGCCACCCTTGCCCGGATGCGGGATCGCGTAATCTCCCTTGCCCCATGTGAAGATCGTTGTCGTCACGTTTCCATTCGACACTTGTATCCTGTCACGCAAGACGACCCAGTGCCGCGTCAACACCGAGCCTTCGTCCGACTGGTCGTCATATTCGATCATGTTGGCGCTTATGAACAGGCATACGCGGTATCCACTGGCGAGCAGGGCGTTGGCTTCGTTGACGCTGTCGATGCCTTTGCTGAATTTCAGATTGGTCTCCTCGCGCACGTCCTGGTATCCCGCCTTGCGGAACCATTGCTCCATTTCGCTCGGCAAGGTGATCCCCGCGACGTCGCTTACTCTGCCGGTGTCGTCAAAATCGAGGAACCAATTTTCGGAGTCGCGAATGGAGGCGCAAGTCAGCCAATCGACGTGGTCCAGCGAGTAGGGCGGCGTGTAGTTTTTCACGTCCTTTCCCGGCTTGATCAGCAGGCGGCCGAGGTTTGCCTGCCCCTTCTGATACAGATCGATGGCGAACCGCGCATATTGCCCCGGCTTGTCGGATGCGTAGCTGAACATCAGCGCGGACGGACCGCACATGCTCGCTTGATCCTGATCTATGAGGCTCGGCTTCGCAATTCGCCTGAGAATACCTATCCCGACGCGGTGCGGGTCGAGCTTCGGAAAGAACGTGGTCCTCGTGTTCTTGAGGAAATCGCAGACCATCTCCGCGGCAAGCTTCTTTTGATCCGAGTTGAGGTCGTACGGTCCAACCCCGAGCCACTTCTTCTTTTCGTCGCCGACGAAGAGCGTGATGAGTTTCTTCGAAGTCGGAGAAAGCGTTCTGGAGGTGTTTGCAATGGTGGTCAGGTCGTCCAGCTCGAATGCGGTGACCATGCCGTCCGTGACGGTCGCCCTGATGATGTCGACGACTTCCGCGTAGTCCAGCCTGGAATCGTCGAGCAGACCCTTGCGAAGTGCGGCATCGACGGATGGCGTCGCGATCCCGTCCCATTGACCCTTGGGAGGAGGAGGCTTGGCGGCTGCCTTTGTCGCGAGGTCGACCAGCCGAGTGAATGTTGGCCCGCCGGGCCGGATATAGCCGTCCGGCGTGCCCGGGAAGTTCTTCTGCTGGAAATACAGGATCGAGTTGTAGAGGCTGTCGCTGGCGTGACCCGTCACGACCATTTGCGGTTTGAGCGTGGTCTCGGCTCCTCCGTCGGAAATGGCGATCTTGTTGAGGAGCGAGATGACCAGCTCCTGGTCTTGCTTCCAGTTCTGGCAGCTGCGACCCGTCGCGGCAAACCGACCGACTTTGTCTTTCAATTGCGGCATGAGCAATCACCAGCAATATGATCGTTTTCAGTGGCGGATTGCAGGTTCAACTATCGCATTGGTGGTCGGCTGAAGCGTCCACGCTAGCTTGTCGATGAACTCGTACTCAAATAGCGCCTGCGGATCGGTTCCGAAATAATATCCATACTGATGCAGAATCTTGGAGCCCTTGGCGACCATCTCGCGCTTCCATTTCAGGTCCTTGGCAGAGCTGAACTGAAATCCAATCACCACCGCATAGTTTTCGTACGCTTCGGCCACTTGCAGAATGGTCGCGCGCGTCAGGATGCCAGCAGGGTCTTCCAGACCTTGAACTCTGAACGCGGTGATGCGGTTCATCAGATTTGATGCAACTTCCTCCTCGGACCAACCCATGACGCCCGCTGCAACGCCCTTTGCGAACCCCTCCTTGATGAACTTGACTTGAATGTTCTTGAGTGCCTCTCGGGCCGCGACCTTGTCAGCCACCATAAGGACCAGATCGGGGATCATCGCAGCGATGTTCTCGGCCTTGAAAGCCTCCTTTAAACCCGCCTTGAAGCCGGCCTTGGCCGCGCTCCAAAATCCTTCGCCAGCGACGGAGCCTGCCGGCGGCGGCGGGACCTCTGGCGGGGTCGGTGTGTTCCGCGGGACCTTCAGTCTCACCTCCGGTGCCCGGAAGTCGAGCGCTTGAACGCCTCTCCTGCGCATCGCAATGAGCGTTCCTCCGCTGTCCCTGGTCAGCAACACCGGATTCTTGATGCCGCGAGCCACTCCGCCTGCCCTGACCTGGGCAACAACATCGGAATCGAACGCGGAAAGCCCGTGATTCAAACCCTCATTGCCCCACTTCCAAACTTGCGCGCGGGGCACCTGGGTCATCATTTTGTCTTCGACGATCCGCAAGTCAGTGAGCAATTTTTCGCCGGACTGAGCACGCGCTCCCTTTAGAAATTCAAACTTGACCCGCGGTGAGATCAGAACCTCGTGACCGTCCTTGGCCAGATTGAGAATTTCATTCTCGAAGCGTCGGCTGAGCGCTTTCTCGGCGGTGCTCGCCGCAGCTCTTTGCCCGTTCTGTATGTCTATAAGAATATTGGTATCGAGCCAGACGGGGGGCTTTAAGGGCGCCATTGCAACAACACCATTGGCATAAACTGTAGGACGCATTTTGCGTCGGCGAGCCTATCCCTCAGTCGCGTCTGCTGAAGCGCCGGTTCAAGCGGCTCTGCCGCACCCTCGATCGCAGACATGCGATCGTCAGCGCGCGCCTTTCGGCTTGGAGCCAAGCAGATCATGCGTTCCACTGACGCTTAACGTTCCCGAGCACTCGAATCCTCCGAAAATGCCGCAGGAGCCGGTGACGGTGACGCGCAAGTCCTTGCGTTGATACAGGTCGACCGAAACGCCAAATCGCGAAAAATCGTTGGCGCTGTTCGGCAGGATCAGGTCGATGTGATCGATCGCCCAGCGCGGCAGGTGAGGATTGCTCTTCCAGAACAGTTCATTGACGGCGTGGTGGCCGAAATTCGGTCCGACCGTGAGGGCGCCGTCTGCGCCCTCAAACACGAAGCCGGTCTCGTCGATGTGAACATTGACCCGGTCCGGCGCTACCGCGAAATGCAGCGACGTGATGTCCTGCGGCTGCGGGTCCTTGCCGAACTGCGCGCTATAGTCGTCGCTCCATTGCCCTCGGCCGCGCCCGAGCCCGAAGCCGTGCCGGCCCGGAAGGTCTCGCGTCGAGAGCGGCCGGTCGGATAGCTTTGGGCGCCAGATCTCCCGGAATCCCTTGCCGATTGTGGCTGCCATCGACAGATCGAGGGCCCAATGCGACGGCTTCTCCGGGCTTTTGCCTTCGGCGAAGGCGTCGAATCCGTCCGACGTCTTGGCAATGCGCAGCGTCTTGATCAGGTCTTCCCAGTCCTTGGGCAGGAACGTGACGCCGTCGAGCGTGCTCGTCGCGGCCGCGACGCCATACTTCTCCAATTGGCGTCGGATATAGGCCTTCTCGTCATAGAGGCGGACATTGGGATTCGGCCCCGCGAAATATTTCGACAGATCGATCTGCGGCCGGAGCATGGTCAGCCGCGCCGCGATCTTGCGGTAAGTGTCGGTCGTGGTCGGGTCGGTGGTCGTCACGGGGCTGCCCTCCGAGTGAAAGCCAGTCCCCGATTTGTCTGATCCGGCCGGGGCCGGGTTCAACTGAACCTCCCAACCGGAAACGCCGACCACCATTCGTGGAGCAGTGTCAACAGCAAGGACGATCCGATGTCACTTCGGAGCAGGGTGCTAGACGTACTCAATGGCCCGGCGGTCGCACGCATTCGCTTCCGGTTTCCGATCCGTGGCAGCCACGTGACGATTGCACCGCAAACGTTCCATCACGTCGCTCGCGCGATCCGGTTGGGACAGGTCAGCGTCAGAGTTCCGACGGACCTCGCGGCAAATGTTGCGGCACAATATAACGACGTCGCGCGGACCCGGGCGGACGGTACGGTCGTCGCGGCGAATACGCTGGAGGTCGTGTCGGCGACGGGGCGAATGGACGAAGCCTATATCGTCCACGAGGCCTTGCATGCGGCTTACGATCTGCTGCGTACTGGCCTTGACGGCAATGCGGAGGAGGCGTCCGCCTATGTCTGTACCGCGCTCTACTGCCGCATGACGGGCCTGCCGCGACCCCGCTGGGCGAACGGCCCGATCTACGCCAATGCCGCGGAAGTCGCCCGAACGTTGCTGTCGCAATATCAGAAGGGTGATCCCGGCATTCCCTGGGTCGGCGAGCATGAATGGCAGATGCTGCGCGCCGGTGTCGGCCTTAGCGCGGTCTATGCCAGCGGACCCGGCGGCATTCTCACCGGGTGGCTGCTCGGCCAACAATACACCCACGACGGCTGATGGGACGTGGGGCGTCCGCTCCACAAAATGACGGGCCGGCTCCTTGCCGCCCGTCCTCAGGCCACCAGCAAACCCAGTTTGCCGACCGTCGCCAGCGAACGGTCAACGCTTTGTCGGGTTGACAGCAGCAACGGCTCGGCGGGCTGCCCGGCATCATCCAATTGCTTGACCTGGATGGTCGGTCCGAAGGTTTCAGTCATTTCGGCTGTGATTTGCTCGATCGTCCGGGAGCCGTCGAGCAGTTGCAGAAAGTGGCGCGTCCTGTCGTCCTCCAACTGCACGGTTTGGTGAAGCAGATTGGTGACCAGCGGGCCGCTCTGCGCCTGTCTGCGGGCGAGGAGACTCGCCTGCGGACAATCCGTGACTTCTTTCACGAGAAACGGCCGTGATTTCAGAAAGGAGACCTCGCCGCTGCAGGCCAGGATATAGAGCGCTTCCGTCAATATCCGTTGGTCATCGGCTGTTTGCCGGCCTTCCAGCAGCGTCCGGGCGCCATCGAGCAGTTCAGTGAACGAGAGTGCGCGCGGCCAGGCCCGGCCGAGACAAAGATGTGCGGCCTTCAGGAGCGGATTGGTCACGGTGATTCGGCTGCCGTCCTGATTTTCAAATTCCATCTCGGAATCGTCGGTCAGGCAGGCGTCGGGGCGACGTGGGCTGGTGGTGCTCAGCAGATAGAAGGCGGTGATGAAGTCGAGATCGACCTTGCGGTCAAGGGAGATGCCTTCGTGGCAGAGCAACGTACGCCGAAACCCGTTGCCGTCGATGAAGTCCTGATACTGATCGCGCGCCATGAACTCGCTTTCGGGAAAGCGCTGCAGCGTGGCGCGGACCTCTTCGGTGTAACCGGCAAGATAGCGTCGTGAGAAATCGGCGTCGCTCAGATATTGCAGCCCATGTCGGCCGGCGTCTTCGACGACTTCGTGCAGCAGGAACGCCGTCGCGCCAGAATCGAGATCGTCGTGAAAAAGCAACTCGTCCGGAGCCTTGAGCACGCGGTTGCACTGGTCGCGCATGACTGTACCGTGCACCGAGCTGGACTTCGATCCTTCGCTGAGAAATTTCACGATGGCGCGAGCTTGTCCCACTTTCTCCTTCATCCCGGTGATGCGCCGGGTGTGGTAGCGCATCATGTCGCGGACCATGTCGCGAAGATGCGAGAACGGGTGCGCGTTATAACTGACGTAGCAGAGCCCCTGTGGCGCCAAATTCCGTTTGAAGATGGACATCATCTTCTCGCGCACGATCGGTGGTACCCATGAATACACGCCATGGGCGATGATGTAGTCGAACTGTCCGAAGGCAGCGTCGACATCCATGATGTCGCAATGCAGAAGCCTGACGTTGCTCAAGCCCAATGCGGCGATGTTCCGCTGTCCGCGTTCGATCGTAACGCCGCTCAGGTCGATACCGATGAACTCGCTGTCCGGATATTGAAAAGCCATCGGCAACAGATTGCCGCCAACGCCGCAGCCGAGCTCCAGGACCCGGCTGCGCTCGACCGGAGCCGGCTGCATGCCGTAGACCGCAGCGAGCGTTGCCAGATGGTTCGGGTGGGTGAGCCCGTAGACATGCCCGGGATAATACACCTCATCGTATGGTGTGGTGCCGGTGGTCGGCTGGCGGTGCTCGGTCTGGATGTTCATCGCAGTCAGTTCCACGAATATGCAAACTTGTCGTTCACGATCGAGACGCGCGTCTGCTTGACCTCCTCCTTGGCGAGAGACTTGCTGAGGAATTCGCGCGACAGTTCGGGCAGCAGCGTGTTGGTGATGATGTTGTCGATCATCCGCCCGCCGGAGTCCGGATCGTTGCAACGGGATACGATGTGCTCGACGACTGCATCGTCGTAGCCGAAGGCAGCCTTGTGATTATCGCGGAGGCGCTGTCCGATCCGGTCGAGCTGCAATCTGACGATGCCGGCAAGCATCTCGTCCGAAAGCGGAAAGTAGGGGATCGAGACGATGCGCCCAAGCAACGCGGCAGGGAACACCTTCAGCAATTCCGGCCGCAGCAGCCTGGCGAGTTCTTCCGGCTCGTTGCGATACTTCGGATCGCGCGCCAGGCTCATGATGAGATCGGTGCCGACGTTCGTGGTCAGAATGATCAATGTGTTCTTGAAATCGATTCGCCGACCGTTGCCGTCCTCCATGACTCCCTTGTCGAACACCTGGAAGAAGATCTCATGGACGTCGGGATGGGCCTTCTCCACCTCGTCGAGCAGGATAACGCTGTAGGGCTTGCGCCGGACCGCTTCGGTGAGCCGGCCGCCTTCACCATAGCCGACGTAACCCGGAGGTGCGCCCTTCAAGGTCGAGACCGTATGGGCCTCCTGGAACTCCGACATGTTGATCGTGATCATGTTCTGCTCGCCGCCATAAAGGGTTTCGGCAAGCGCGAGGGCGGTTTCTGTCTTACCCACGCCGGACGGTCCGGCCAGCATGAAAACGCCGATCGGCTTGGACGGGTTGTCCAACTTGGCGCGGCTGGTCTCGATTCGTTTCGCAATCATCGTCAGCCCGTGGGACTGGCCGACCACGCGGCGATTGAGAATTTCGGGTAGCTTCAGGACGGTTTCGATCTCGTCGCGCATCATTCTGCCGGTCGGGATACCGGTCCAGTCGGACACGACAGAGGCCACCGACTGCTGGTCGACATGGGCATAGATCATCCGCTTTTCCGGATTGATGCCTTCCAGTGTCTCGAACTTGCCGCGCAACTCGACGCGCTTCGTCGCTCGATCTTCGTCGCCGTTCTCGGAGAGGATTTCGCGAATGCTGCGGATGTCCTTGACGAGCTCCTGTTCCTTGGCCCAGTCGGCCTCCAGGCCGGACAGCTTGGCCTTCAGCGTCGCTATGTCGCCGTCGATTGTGGTGATGCGCTCGCTGTTCTCGTCCCCGAGATCGCCGTCGCTGACCAGCGCTGATCGTTCGGCCTCGCGGGCCGCGATCGCGACGCGAGCGTCCTCGATCAGGGCCGGCGTCGCGCTTTGACTGATGGCTACCCGTGCTGAAGCTGTGTCCAGCAGGCTGACCGCCTTGTCCGGCAGCTGTCGGGACGGAATGTAGCGATGCGACAGGTTGACCGCGGTCACGATCGCGGCGTCCGAAATGCGAACGCCGTGGTGCTTCTCCATCGGGCCCAGGAGACCGCGCAGCATGATGCAACAGGTCTCGACATCCGGCTCATCGACCTGGATCGGCT
This sequence comes from Bradyrhizobium sp. USDA 3315, assembly GCF_054056795.1. NCBI lineage: Bacteria > Pseudomonadati > Pseudomonadota > Alphaproteobacteria > Hyphomicrobiales > Nitrobacteraceae > Bradyrhizobium > Bradyrhizobium sp. USDA 3315. The sequence continues at coordinate 6,106,209 of NZ_JBSRYP010000001.1, forward strand.
GAAAGCGCCGTGTGAGTGCGGGGTCCTTTTCGATGTACTGGCGATACTCTGCCCAGGTGGTGGCGGCGATGGTCCGCAGCGTGCCGCGGGCGAGGGGAGGCTTGAGGAGATTGGCCGCGTCGCCGGTGCCGGCGGCGCCACCGGCCCCGATCAGCGTGTGCGCTTCGTCGATGAACAGGATGATCGGGGTAGGCGAGTTCTGTACCTCGTCGATCACCGAGCGCAGGCGCTGCTCGAACTCGCCCTTCATCGAGGCACCGGCCTGCATCAGGCCGATATCCAGCGCGCAGAGCCTGACGTTGCGCAGCGGCGGCGGCACCTCGCCGGCGGCAATGCGCTGGGCAAATCCCTCGACCACGGCAGTCTTGCCGACGCCGGCCTCGCCGGTGAGGATCGGATTGTTTTGCCGCCGGCGCATCAGCACGTCGATCAATTGGCGGATTTCGTCGTCTCGACCGAGGATCGGGTCCATCTGGCCCGATCTGGCCTTGGCGGTCAGATCCTGGGAGAACCGGTCGAGCGGCGTCGTCCCCTTGGGATTCGCCCGGTCCGTACCGTCAGTACCGGCACCGGCCAATCCGGAGCCGTCCATCGGACGCATGGTCTCCTCCTCGGAGCCTGCCCAGATGGCGCGGTGCTCCGCAGCCAATGCGTCGACATTTATCTTGGCGAATTCCTGCGAGATGTTGTTGAGCGCACGACGGATCTCGTTCGATTTCAATCCGGCGACCAGGAGATGTCCGGTGCGGATCTGGGTCTCGCCGAAGAACAGCGTGGCGTAGTGCCAGCCACGGTCGAGAATATCGATGACCGAATTGGCGACGCCCGGCATGTCGGTTTCGTTCTTGCGGAAACCGTTGATGACGCCCGCGAGGTCCGACAGCAGCCGCGCGCGGTCGAGCTTGTAGTGATCCACCGACAGGCTGAGGTCGGTCCGCTCCTGTTGCAGGATGTGAAACAGCCAGTGCGCAAGCTCCACGTTACGGTTGCTGACGCTCTTGGCGTGGCGCAGGGCCTGTATGAAGGCATCGTAGCCGGCCCGGTTCAGTTTGCCAGTCACGGCCTCAAGGCTGATATCGGTCACGATGGCGCCTCCTGCTCAATCCCGGACGATGCCGGGTCGTCGCGGAAATCGGCTCGAATTCCCATGATGTTAGGACAATCGGAGCGATGCTTAGGTTCAAATCGGCTGCTGATCAGTCGCAGCGTTGCGCCGGGCTCTGAGACGCTCGGCAAGGTGAAAGCGTGCATCGCGCCGATACTCCTCGGTCGAGGCCCAGTTCGGCGAAACCCAGCTGGTCCATCCAAGGCGTCCGCTCTGCCCGAGCTTCATCGGGACAACCGCTCCCGCCGGAATGGCAAGTTCCACCTCCCACTCGAGTTCGTCGCCGATGTAGAAGTAGGCGGCGTCAGCCAGGGGCTCGGACAGGTTCGGCGCTTCGGTGGGCAGGAACTGCTCGTATTGAGCAAAATCCTTCACGAACACGCGAACCCTGATCTTGTCTTCGACGCTGAACACACGCGAGCCCAGGAGCGCGTCGTGACCAAGCTTGGCGTGCGTCCCGCCGAGCCGGCTGCAATGGCTTGGGTCGAATGGGAGCCACGTGCCGACGAACTCGTCGATCTCGACCCTGACATCGAACAGCCCTTGCAGCAGCCGCGCCAGTCGTGATGCGGATTTCGCTCTCGGTGAAACCAGCCCGGCGAAGCTCAGCTTCGCCATGTCAGGCACGGTATCCCGATTGGCAAAAATATCGGAGCCGAGGCCGGCGAAGGAGCCGACATAAGCGATGAAGCGGTCGTCGGATGGCCGATCATGCTGGGCGATCGGCCGTGCGTCTGCCCAGGCTCGAAAGAACAACTGCAGAAAGCGTCCGTTCAGCAGGTCGAGAAAACGGGGGAAAGCGTCGTCCCGCATCAACTGCCAGCCGACGCTCTCATCGGTGGTAGCCAGCGGCAGCGCGCCCTGCGGTCCGAGCAGGCCGAGGAATTTGACCAGAATTTTGAGCCTGCCATCACGATCGTCGACCGAGCTCAGATTGGAGGCGGGAAATTCCAGATAGGGGGTTTGACCGAGGTCGACAAACTCCTCGCGACGCGCTGCACTGTCGCCGATCCGCGGTCGATCCGGATTGCATCGCTCGAGCTGGCGGAGCGTCTGAAAGAAATCGAACCGCCACGGCTCGGCCTTCATCTGGTCGATCAGCGTCACAGCGGCCTCCGGGTGCCCATGCGGGCCGGCCAACGCATGATCTCGCCGCGCTCCGGGGTCGAGATGACGGTCTGGGTGAAGGTGTTGAAGCCTGAATAGTCGGCGAAGAAGCGTTCCAGCACAGCCCCGAGCAGGAACACGCCGCTGCCCTCGAATGCCTTCTCGTCAAGCGTGACCGTGATCTCCAGGCCGCGCGCTGCGCCACTGCCGGTACGCTCACGCACCCGCCGCACCACGGGCCTGCTCTCGACGCTGCGCACACCACGAATCTTTCGCTCCGTCGCGTCGTCGAACTGGTCGGCGAACAATGACAGCATCTCCCGCAGTGCTCCGGCGTTCTTGCCGCCGCTGCGTTCCACGAGGCCGAGATAGTTCAAACTCAGCATGTTGATCAGGCGCCAGCTGACGACGCCGCTATTGGCGATTTCGCTGCGGCTGCGCAACTGCGCCACCACCGGCTCGCGTGGTCGGGTGGGGCCGGCGATGCACATCAGCTCGAGCGAGGTGTCGTCCAGCAGGCGAAAGTCGGCTCCGCCCTGGCCGACCGGCAGATGTTCCGTGAGATGCCGGTTGGAGCACAGCGCGCGGACGCTCAGCTCGGCGGCGGATCCGTCGCCGCTCGGGTCGCCGGGCTCGAGCAGCGAGAGGAACATGTCCGTCCCGGTATAGTCCGAGGCCGCGCCATAGGTCTTCTCTTCGACGGTGCGCCGCCGCGGCAGCCGACGAACCGTGTAATAAAGTCCCTCGACCGATCCGGCCGTCCTGTCGACGGCGGCGGAGTACAGCGGACGCACGCGCCGCTTGTCCTTTTCCGCCGGAAAGTGCGCGTAAACCTCCAGCACCTGGTGCGGCTCGTATTCGAGGTAGCGGCTTCGGTCGGGCACCACGTGGTATTCGTAGGTGTTCGACTTGATCGGGATGCGATCACTGGTCTTTTCGAACAGGTTGATCGCCGGGGCGGTGTAGAGACTGAACGTATCCGCCCGGACCGAGGCGGCGAGACGCGAGTTGTGTTCATCGAACGCGAAGACGATATCGATGGATTTGCTGCGCAACCGCGGCATCACAGCGCGAAGCTGCGTCAGATTGACGCCAAGGAACTTGCGCGGAAACACGAAATATTCCCGCAATAACTCCGAGCCGCGAAAGACCCGGTTGTCGTTCGGAAACAGGGATTCGTTCTCGCTGAAGCCGACCTGCTGCACACAGTCGTTCGGAGCCCGGATGACGACCGGATCGCCGAAATCGTCGAGATAGCGAAAATAGAGCCCGACGCAGTTCGAGGTCAGTTGCTCGTAGAGTGCGATGGCATCCGACTCGGCGCCGGTCAGGTAGATGGGCAGTTCGCTGGTGCGGCAGCCGGCGAACCAGGTCTCCGGTTTGTTGCGAGTCTCGGCGTCCGCCGGCTCCTCGTCGAGCCGCGCGGCGGTACGGTGCGTCAAGGAGAGCCTGAGCCCAGCGATAACTTCTCCGCCGACTGGAATCCCGAGGGCCTGCAACGCGCCCGCGGTCGCAAAATATTCGGCGCCGGTGACGTCAAAAGGCCAAAGCACGATATCGCGGCAAAGCCGGAATCGGCAGGCGAGGCTCCGTTCCCTTTCGCGATAGTTCGCGTCGAAATAGGCGCCCCGCGCAATCTTCTTGCCGTCGCGCAATGCCGGATCGGCGTAGGTCGGCTGAATCCTGACCAGCATGGCGGACGGAGTTGGCGCGAGATAATTCGGAACCAACTGCTCAAGCAGGTTCGCCGTGAATTCCGGAAACTCGTGCTTGAGCTTGAGCTGGACACGGGCGGCGAGAAATGCAGCGCCTTCCAGCAGGCCTGAGATCATCGGATCCGAGCGGTCGCGGACCAGACCGCCGAGGCGCTCGGCGATACCAGGATATTCCTCGGCAAAACCTTCCGCGTGCTCGTACAGCAGCGACAGTTCACGATTGTAAAAGTCGAGGAATTCGCGGTTCATGCTATAATCGGTTGATCTGTATATCGCCGCTGTCGAGGTCGACGTCTGCGACGAATTCCACGGGGACGTTGAGCGGTTCGCACTTCAGGTCGGAATGCACGACAAAGCGCAGCTTGAGCTGCTCGGGGCCCACGGAGGTGTCGCGCCGCACCCGGATGGACTTGCGATCGAGTCTCGGCTCGTAAGTCGTCAGCGACATGCGCAGGGCATCGCTGAGCTCCTCGTCGGTGACTTCGTCGATCGAACGGTTTGCGATATCGGGGAAACCATAGTTCAAGATCGAGGTGCGGACGCAGCTGCGACCCGTCAGGTCAAGCGTCGATTCGAGGGCAATGGTGTTGAGGAGAGTTTCGACGTCCTGCGAAACCTCGCGCCTTAGCAGCGTCTCCGAGATCGGGAATCGACCGGCGCTGCGCCGTCCCGCTATGACTCGCTCACCGAACTGATCGCGCAGTTCGAGTGGTTTGCGCGCATCGCGCGCGTCATGAGCCGCACGAAAGGCCAGCATCAATGGCGGAGAGAGCCGATCCTTCCTTGGCGTAACGGTCATTGACGGTCCCCGTACAGCCGGCGCCGATTGCCGCTATGGACAACCGGCGCCGGGCAGGAAGCCTGCGATCAGGCCCATTCCTTGTTGGCCGCAACGTCCCATCCGAACACCGGAGACGCGCCGGCGCCGCCTTTTTCCGTCTGGGTCTTGTAGGTCATTTTGACCTTCTGGAAGTTCAGGCTGACGTTTTCGGTGAGGCGATCCTCGCCGTGCGATCCGCCCGTCGAGACGCTCGAGACCAGAACGTGCTTCATCTCGATCTTGAGATATTCGAGCGGGTGTTCACCGGCCTTGCGTACCGTGAGGATGGCGCTGTCGATGTGCTTTCCATTGGCGCAGACCTTGAAAAGCTCGGGCGTCGCCTTGTCCACGAAGTGCGTGAAGTGGAGGTCTTGAACCGCGACCTTGCCGGCGCCGCCGCCCGACCCGCTGTGGAACGTGCCGCTTTGGCTCTCGCCAAACGACCAGCTCAAAATGTCGATTTCGTCCTTGTGTTTGTCGTCGAGCGACTCGCCCTTGATCGGATCGAGTTTCAAAAAGATGTCGACAGCCATAGCATAGCCCTTTCAAAATTCTCTGATGAGTGACGGTTGCAATAGCGCGGCGTCAGGAGCTCGGGCCTGGCAGGCGCGAAACGAGACTGAGACCGACGTCCATCGCTTCCAGTTGAAAGTGTGGACGGAGAAAGAAGCGCGCGTTGTAATATCCCGGGTTCTCCTCGTTTGCTATGACCTCAACCTTCGCAGCGGCCAGCGGCTTGCGCGCTTTCTGAGCTTCTGACGACAAGGCCGGATTGGCATCAACGTATTCGTTGATCCAGGTCTGCAGCCAGACCGTCAGCTCATCCTTTTCCTTCATGGATCCGATCTTGTCGCGAACCATGCACTTCAGATAATGCGCAAAGCGGGATACTGCGAACATGTAGGGCAGGCGTGACGACAGGTTGTCGGACGCGGTTGCATCCACGCCCTTGTCGCCGAAATACTTCTTCGGCTTATAGAGCGACTGGGCGCCGATGAAGGCGGCCTTGTCGGTGTTCTTGCGATGGATCAGCGGGATCAGTCCCGCCTTTGCAAGCTCGTGCTCGCGACGATCGCTGATGGCGATCTCGGTCGGGCATTTCAGGTCGACGCCACCGTCGTCGGTCGGGAACGTATGCGTCGGCAGGTTGATGACCTCGCCGCCGGACTGGACGCCGCGGATGCGCGTGCACCAGCCGAACTCCTTGAAGGCGCGGTTGATGTTGACCGCCATCGCATAGGCGGCGTTGATCCAGCCGTATTTGTCACCGGTGTGCCCGTCCGTCTCCTCTTCGAAGGCGAACTCTTCCACCGGCTCCGATTTGGCGCCGTAGGGGAGGCGGCCCAGTGCGCGCGGCATGCACAGACCGAGATAGCGCGAGTCGTCCTGATCGCGCAGTCCCTTCCATGCGGCGTATTCCGGCGTGTCGAACACCTTGCCGATGTCGCGAGGGTTGGACAGTTCGGTCCACGAGTCCATTCCCATCAGCGTAGGCTCGGCGCCGCTGAAGAAGGGGGCGTGCGCGGCGCCGGCGATCTTGCTGAGATCGCGGAGCAACTGCACGTCGGTGGGGAGGTGGCTGAAATAGTAGTCGCCGATCAGGCAGCCGAACGGCTCGCCGCCCAACTGGCCAAATTCGTACTCGTAGATCTGCTTGAACAGCGGGCTCTGGTCCCAGCGCGCATCGGGATAGAGCCGCAGGTTCCGATACAGCTCGTTCTTGGAGACGTTCATCACCCGGATCTTGAGGTTGGCGTCGGTCTCGGAGTTGAAGACGAGGTAGTGGAGGCCGCGCCAGGCACTTTCGATCGCCTGGAATTCGGGCGCGTGCAGGATCTCGTTCATCTGCGCGGTCAGCTTCTGATCGATCCGCGCGATCATCTCCTCGATGGTGTCGAGCACGTCCGACTTGATGACGCTCGTATCTTTCAGCGCTTCCTGAACGAGCGTGGACACCGCGTTCTCGACTTCGGTCGCCGCACGTTCGGTGCGCGGCTTGAAGCTTTGCTTCAGCAGGGCGGCGAACTCGTCAGCCTCGACGGTCCCGACCTTGGCGGTGGTCTCTTTGTGGATTGCTTCTTTTGCCATGGTCCCCATTCCTTCCCTTAGCTGTTGCTGTCGGATTCGGTGGACTGGCTGGTCGCGCGCTCGCGCAGTGCGGCCATCAGTTGAGGATCGGCGAGGAGCTTCTTCAGCTGGTCCTCGGCACCCACCTTGCCATCCATGTAGCGCAGCAGGTTGGCGAGCTGTTCACGCGCTTCGAGCAGCTTGGCCGTCGCCGGCACCTGGCGGGCGACCGCCACCGGCGTGAAGTCGGATATCTTGTTGAAGCGCAGGTTGACGGAGATCTTTTCGTCGGACCCGTCGCTGAGACGGTTGGCGACGCGCGCCGTCACGCCGGGCTGGATCGCCGCCATGCGGTTGTCGAAATTGTCCATGTCGAACTCGAGGAACTTGCGCTCCTCGACCTTCGTCTTCTCGATGCCGGGGTTGTTGCCGGAAAGATCGGACAGGACGCCCATGACGAACGGCAGTTCGATCAGCCGCTCGGCATCGTAGGGATCTTCGTAAGTGATGTGCACGCGCGGTGCGCGGTTTCGGCGAATGAATTTTTGACCGCTGTCGGTTGCCATTGGGTTGCCCTCTTCACAAAAAAATCTCTGCGGAAGCCGACTTGCACGACGCAGGCAGGGAAGTGCCTCGGTCTTTCGTCGGCGGAGCTTCCTTCCGTTCAGTTAGTCCCGTCGAACGGAAGGCGGGTTCAATTCGATTTGTCGATCGCCTTCAGAGCGCCCTCGGGCAGCACTTCGTTCAGCAGGCTGAGGAAGTCTCGCTGTGAGAGTTCGCGTGCGCGATCGACCAGGAACGGGATCGGGCTGGACGGCTCCGCGGCTCGGAAGAACGACGCGACCTTGCTCAGCAGGTCCAACGCCTGGGCTCTGTTTTCGGCTGCAAAAACAGCGTCTTGAGCCTCGTTTTCGGCCGCGGATGGGAGCGAGGTGGCGAACTCCGCCATGCGCTCGATCGGCAGGTCGAAGACCTTGTCGCGACCGATATTGATGGCGGCGCTCTCGACGTGGGCCGGCATCAGCATCCGCATCACTTCGATAAACGATTTGCCAACCATGTCCTGCGCCTGCCGCACCAGCAACAGCGCCGGGCTCGACGGTTCCTTTCGAGCGAAATAGTCGGCAGCCGCCGCCAGCGCCGCGGACGCCTGTCCGGGTGACATCACTGCGCCGGCGATTTCGATCGGAGGCTGCGGGCCGTCTTGAGCAGTCTCGTCCGGAGACGGGGCAATTGCGGCCGGATCGCGTGCAGCGACCAGAGTCGCGAGCCAGCCGGCCATGCCATTCGCGACACCCGCCAGCCGGTCGAGACTGATGGGTTGCCCCGAGTTCAACTTTTCGTGCCAAACCGATTTGATGCCGGCGATCTCGGCAGCGACCGCGGAACAGCGGGCGCTCACCGCCTTGAGGGTGTCGAGATCGGTCTCGCTGACGATGCGCTCGATGGTTCCGAGATCTGGCGTGTCGACATCGGCATCGCCGGCGGGAATTTCGCCCTTGGCAATCTGATAGGCACGGTAGTTGAGGCTGCCGTGCCTTCGATTTTCGATCAGGGGGAGGAATTGGAGCGGGTTGATCACCGTCGGAAACACGTCGATCGCCTCGATGGTGACGGCACGAAAGGCATAGTCGCCGTCCTCGCCCCTCGGGTGAACCGCTTCCCATTGTTCGCGGAGCAGCAGGGTGGTTGCCCGCAGGCAGCCGAGGAAGTCGTCGAGATCGCGGTTCAGGATGGAAAACTTGGCGAGCAGCATGGTCAGGCGCAGATCGCGGGTGCGAGCCAACAGGGGCTGCGCAGCGGCGAACTGGCCGGCAATATCGATGGCCTTCGGGTCGAAGCGTCCGCGCTCTCCATTCGCGTTGACGACCTCGAAATACGACATCGGCAGCAGCGATTCCGCAGCTGCGAAGAAGTTCAGGTACTGGACGTCGCCGGCCGCATCGAGGTCTGGCCCGCAGGGATCGTCGGGGTCGATGGGCTGGGTCAGGGATACGACGTCGAGCATGCAAAGAGGATCCGTCTGCGGGCCCCTGGCCCCTCTGCCAGGTCCATGACATCTAGCGGATCACGCGGGGGATCATGATCCGATTGACTGGTAGGTCAGATCAACGCCGGCCTCGGTTCATTCCCGCGATGATGGCGGTTTCCCGTGAACCAGCAAGCGCTTGGAACCGACTACATGAGTGCCGCAGTGGCTTCCCCGGGCGGGTGCGTTGCCGCGTCAGGAGAGGTGACACCGAGCGGACTTGCCGGCCATCCCACCGATGGCCGGCTCGGATTTCGGTCGTTCGTGCTTGACCGCCCGATGCGCCGGTTGCGCAGCTCGTGCGGTCAACGAGGGAGTTTAACGCCCACATGGGCCAGCTTACCCAGGATACCCGCCTCTGCGAGCTCAAGACCCCCCTTGGCAAGGACGTTCTGGTTTTTGCCCGGTTCGAGGCCGCCGAAGGTCTGAGCGAACTGTTCGAATACCGCATCGAATGTCTCAGCGAGGAAGCCGATCTCGACTTCGATCGGGCCATCGGCAAGCAGTGCACCCTCACCATCAAATTGCACGAGAAGGAACGCGAGTTCAGCGGCATTCTCACGGAAGCCCAATGGCTGGGGGTGAAGAACGACTATTTCAGCTACCGGATCGTGCTGAGGCCCTGGTTGTGGCTGCTGTCGCGGACCACCGATTGCCGGATTTTTCAGGACAAGAAGGCGCCCGACATCATCAAGGAAGTCTTCAACGAGCGCGGCTTCACTGATTATGAGTCCAAGCTTACCGAAGAGGGCTCATGTCCAAAGCTCGAATACTGCGTTCAATATCGCGAGACCGATCTGGATTTCGTGTGCCGGTTGATGGAACAGCACGGGATCTACTACTTCTTCAAGCATGAAGGCGGCAAGCACACGCTGGTGCTGGCCGATTCCAAGTCCTCGCACAGTCCAATCAACGGCCTCGCGAAGATCCCCTACATCCCGCTCACCGGCTCCGATCGTCGCGGCGAGCAGCATATTTATGAATGGGCGTCCGAGCGCCGGTTCCGCACCGGGAAGATCGAGCTCAACGATTACAACTACCAGAAGCCCAACGCGCAGATGATCAGCGACGCCAAGGGCTCCGAGCACTACACACGATCCGAGATGGAGTTCTACGACTATCCCGGCAAGTTCAAGGAGAAGTCCGACGGCGAGCGATATGCGAAGATCCAGCTCCAGGCCGAGCAGGCGATGGATCGGCGCCGTCGGGGCAACGGCGACGCCGTCAACCTTTTCCCCGGCGGACTAACCAAGCTCGAGAAGCACTCGAAAGACTCGCAGAACGTCGAATATCTCGTGGTACGAGCCGCGCATTCGTTTTCCATCGAATCCTATCGCACTGGCGGCCCCGGCGACGCCGGACAGCATGTCTACTTCGGCAGCTACGAATTTCTGCCGAGCGATCGGCCGTTTCGAACTCCCATGACGACGCCGAAGCCGAGGATCAACGGCATTCAGACAGCCAAGGTGGTGACCAAGGACGACAATTCGAGCGAGGAGATCGACGTCGAGTCGCTGGGCGAAATCTATGTTCGCTTTTTCTGGGATCGGAAGAAGAAGCGCTCGTGCCGGTTGCGCGTGGCGCAAGTCTGGTCCGGCAAGCGCTGGGGCGGTCAGATCATCCCGCGCGTCGGGCAGGAGGTGGTCGTGGAATTCCTGGAAGGGGATCCCGACCGGCCCCTGGTGATAGGGACCGTCTACAACGATGAATACAAGCTGCCTTACGACCTGCCGTCCAAGAAGACGATTGCGGGTCTGAAGTCCGACTCGACCAAGGGAGGAGGCGGCTACAACGAATGGAACTTCGAGGACAAGAAGGGGTCCGAGAAGATCACCGTGCACGCCGAGAAGGACTACGACGTCACGGTCCGCGACACCGAGACCAGGACCATCGGTGAGGCGGCGTTCGGCGGCGATACTCGTAAGACCACGCTCAAGAACGGCAACGACAAGCTTGATATCCAATTGGGCGGTCAGCACGTCAAGCTGGCGATGGATCAGTCCGTCGATGCGGGCCTGAGCATCACCCTCACGGCCAACGTCAACATCACCCTGCAGGTTGGCCCAAGCCAGATCATCCTGTCTCCAGCCGGCATCGTCATCAACGCGCCAACCATCACCATGACCGCGCAGGCCGCCATGGCGCTCGCGGCCGGCGGCCCGCTGGTTGCCCACGGCACGCCAACCATTGTCGGCTGACAGCCATGAATCAGGTTCGGTTCAGCACAGTCCACGATCTCTTTGAAGCCTATCCGCTGGCGCGCTACGACGTCGGCAAAGCCGCTCCGGATAAACTGTCGTTGGATTTCCTGCAGGAGGCGGCCGATGCGGGCAACTGGCACCAGGCTGTATCCTTCTGCGCGTATCTGCTCCCCAGGCGCGTGGCCGTCGCCTGGGGCTGTCGCTCGTTGCGGCAGATGTTCGACCATTTCGACGGCAATGAAGGCAGGTCGCTCAGTTTTGCCGAGACCTGGGTCCGGCAACCGGACGAGCAATCGCGCAACAAGGCTTTGGCGGTCGGCAACGCCAACGATCCCGAGCAGCCGGCGACCTGGCTGGCGCTGGCGGCGGGTTGGTCTGGCGGAAGCGTGGTTCCCGCGGAATTTGCACCGGTCGAAGCCAAGCCGGACCAGACAGCGCGAGCGGTTCGCGCAGCCCTTTTGATCGGCCTCTGCCGGCTTACCCGTGAGTCCAGGGACCGGATAATGACGGCCTGCCTGGAGGATGGTATTCAATTGGCACGCGGCGAACCGCGCCCTCCACGCTGACGAGACGATGTGATGGTGCTTCGCTTCAACATCGAGAACGAGCCGAACCTTCCAGACGGCGGCCCTGTGTCATTTACTGTCACCGGAAGGCGTTCGGTCGACATTGGCCGGGACCGCCATCTCGACTGGACATTGCCCGATCCGGCACGGATGATTTCGGGGAAGCATTGCGAGGTCCATTATCGCGACGGCGGCTACTGGCTGCACGACGTCTCGACCAACGGCACCTTTCTCAATGGTGCCGACCAGCGTATGCGGGGAGCGCATCGGCTGCGCAACGGCGATCGGCTCGTCATCGGCCACTATGTCATTGGCGTTTCGCTGGACCTGGATGAGCCTGCCGAGGGCACGCCGAGCCATGGTGCGCAGCAGCAAGCTCCGCTCGCTCAGCAGCACGCCGATTACCACGAGCTGTGGGCTCCCGGTCGCGACGTGCCGCCGCCAATCGACCCGCAGCAGTTGCGAAAACCGCGCGAGGCCGCGCGGCCCGTCAATCCGGAATTCCTGGACTGGGCAGCGAGCGTTCCCGCGGCGGGTGTGGATCCTGTCCGCCATTCGCCGCAGATGCCTCAACGCGAGCCGCCGCTGCACGACGACATGAGCTGGGCAGCCGGTCCGGTCGCCACGCCAAAACCGCCGGTCGACGTGCTGCACGCGATGCCGACGCCGCGCCGACCGTCGGTATGGGCCGACGACGAAGCGGCTGCCCCGCCACCGCCGGCGCCTTCACCGGCAGGGCATGTGGGAGCGCCGCGGCCGCAACTGGCCGAGCCGGCACCGGCCACGGCCGCGTCGATCGGCAATCCGGAGTTTGCGCGCCTGGTCGCACGTGCTGCCGGGCTGCCGGACGGTTTCTTCGCCGACAAGACCGAAGCTGAACTCGCGGAACAGCTCGGCGTCATCCTGCGCATGACGGTGGAAAACTTGATGGCCCTGCTGCAGGCGCGCACCCAGGCCAAGCAGCTGACGCGCAGCACCAGTCAAACCACCATCCAGGCCATCGAGAACAATCCGCTGAAATTCTCGCCGACCGCGGAAGACGCGATGCGTATCCTGTTCGGGCCGCCGACCCGCAGTTACCTCGATGCGCCGCATGCCTTCGCCCAGGGCTTCAAGGACCTCAAAACCCATCAATTGAAGACTTATGCGGCAATGCAGCATGCCGTCCGGGGACTGATCGCCAGTATCGATCCGACGCTGATGGCGCGCGAGCTCGAGCTTCAGCGCGGCGCAAGATCCTTGTTTGGCTCGAACAAGAGCAAGCTCTGGGACGAATTTTTGACGCGCTGGAACGCGCATCTCGGTCGCGACGAAAGCGCGCCGATCGATACCTTCATGCTGCATTTCTCCGAATATTACGACCGCGCAGACAAGTCGGGGTCAAAGTGAACTGTCGGTGACGATGCAGTCGCCGATCATTGCCAAGTGGATGTAGGAATGTCCTGGTACAGCAAAGTTTTCTGGTCGGAAGGCCTGTTCCTGCGACCGCATCATTTGCAGCAGAACGATCGCTATCTCGAGCATCTGCTGGAAAAGCGCGTTCGTTACACGACACCGTATCCCTGGGGCTTTGCCCAGCTCGAGATCGATAACGATCTTACCCAGCAGAGCAAATTCGCCGTGCGCAGTGCGACCGGCGTCATGCCGGACGGAACGCCGTTCGATATTCCTGCCGACAGCCCGATCCCGGAAGCCATCGAAGTGCCGGATTCGGCCGCAGGCCAGATCGTCTGGCTGATGATGCCGGTCGCGGCGCCCAATACGCGGGAGGTGGATGAGGATCGCACCGACAGCGCAAGTCGCTACGTTCGGACTGCCGAAACGTTTATCGATTCAACCTCGGCGCTGCGCATCGAAGAAGAGATCGACGTTGTCTATCCACGCCTGTCGTTCGAGCTGCGCAAGACGAGCAAGCCGGGATACATGGGTCTCGGCATCGCTCGCATCCTCGAAGTGCGCGACAAGAATATCCTGTTCGACGACAAGTTTGTGCCGCCGATGCTGGTCTGCGCCGCGCATCCGGTTGTCGATGGCTGGCTCAATCGAATCATCGGCTGGGTCGAGACCAAGCTCGACGAGCTTGCACGCTACGCAGTCGATCCGTCGTCCGGCGGCGGTTTGCAGAGCGTCGATTATCTCGTGCTGCAGGTACTGAACCGGACCATTCCGGTGCTGACTCATTTCAAGCGATCCGGCAGCGTACATCCCGAGCGGCTGTACGAGGAATTGCTGAGGTTTGCCGGTGAGCTTGCGACCTTCGCGACCACCGAACGACGCGCACGTGACTACCCGGCATACGATCACGACAACCTCGAATACGTCTTCACGCCCCTGGTGCGCGACATCCAGGATTTCCTGAGCGCGCGGCTGGGCAGGCGGGCGATTCGTCTGGAGATCATCGAACGCGCCCAGAACGCATTTGTATCGCCGATCCGCGATCGCGCGTTGTTCCGAAATGCGACCTTGGTGCTGGAGGTCGCCGCGCGGCGACCTCTCGTGGAGATTCAGAATGAATTCCCGCATCTGTTCAAGGTCGGGCCCAACACGAAAATGACCGAGATCGTGCACGCAAACCTGCCGGGTTTGACCTTGGTGCATCTGCCGACGCCGCCACCGCACATCCGAGCCATCACAGACCACGTCTATTTCTATCTCGATCGCAAGTCGCCGCTGTGGCCCGAGTTCAGCACAGCGGCCTCGATCGGGATGCATTTTTCCGGCGACTGGCCGGAGCTTGAGTTGTACCTTTGGGCCATCCTGGAAGAGCGGCCATGACCGACAGGGACAAGCCGGTTAATCCTTTCGGTCGGGGTGAGCGGACCATCATCCGTCCGAACCCCGGCGGGAAGATGCCGCCGGCTCCGGCCCCTCAACCTCCGGCAGGCGAGGGACCTGCCAGCCGTCCAGCGTACTCACCATCGCCCATGGCTTCGCCTGGTGCCCCTTCGCCGCCCTCATTTTCTCCCACACCGCAGAGCGCAAGCTACGCCGCCCCGCCGACCAGCCAGCCCTCAGAGGAATGGATTTCGACGCCGGCGCAGGCTCAGGCGCCGCAACCGATGCTGCCGCCCGGACCGCCCTTGCGTGTCGACGATCTGGTTGCGCCAAACGCCAATCCGGTAATGCGCGCCGGCGGCCCTTTGCTGCAGTTGCTCGGCCGGCTGCGCGTCGCGCTGATGCGGGCGTCATTCGCGAGCCTGATGGAGCAGGTCGCCGACGCCATCAAGTTCTTCGAAAAGGATATCCGCTCGGCGGGCATTTCCGAGCACCAGGCCAATACGGCAAAGTATATCCTGTGCGCGACCGCCGACGATATTGTGCAGCACATTCCGACCGACGACCGGCACGTCTGGGCCCAATACTCGATGCTCAGCCGGTTCTTCGGCGAGCGCGTGGGCGGCGTACGCTTCTTCGAGATTCTCGACCATTTGAAGACTGATCCGCTCGTCAACTATCCGGTGCTCGAGCTTCAGCACGCCTGCCTTGCGCTCGGATTCCAGGGCATCCACCGGACGTCGCCGGGCGGACTTGCGAACCTCCAGATGATCCAGCGCAACCTCTATGAAACGCTACGCCGGGTTCGGCCCAAGCCGACCAACGATCTGTCGCCGCACTGGCGCGGACAGGCCTTGGCCGGTCGGCGGAAGCACTTGCGCATTCCGGTCTGGCTGGTGGCGGCCGTGGTCGCCGCGCTGCTGACCGGATCCTATTTCGTTCTGCGAACGTTGCTGGCTGGCCGCGCCGAGAATGCTGCGCAAGTCGCGCTGGCACTGCATCCCGGCGATCCGATCGAGCTCAAGCGCCGCGTCGTTGCGCCGCCGCCACCACCGCCTCCGCCGCCACCGCCGGACCGCATCACCCAGCTGCAGCGCATTCGCAACGCGCTTGCGCAGGAGAAGACGGCGTGCGCCATGACCGCGGATCAGACCGCGAGCTTCATCGTGATCAGGGTGTGCGATCTCGCACTGTTTGCCTCGGGCCAGGCAACCATCCTGGATGGTTTCAAGCCGATCGCGGCCCGCGTCGCGGCGACGCTCGACAAGGAGCCGGGGCGAATCCGGGTGGTTGGCCATACCGACAGCTCGCCGATCCGCACCGTGCGTTTCCCCTCGAATTTCGAATTGTCGGTCGAGCGCGCCAAGGCGGTTGCCGCCGCGCTGAAACCCGGCCTGGCCGATGGTTCGCGCGTTGATGTCGACGGCAAGGGATCGGATTCACCAATTGCCAGCAATTCGACGCCCGAGGGACGTGCCAAAAACCGTCGGGTCGAAATTTTCATCGAACGTAGCGAATAAGCGGACGCCAGAAGCTCACGCGATAAGCGACAGGTACCGGTCAATATGCTCGCCAAGGACATTCTACGCATCGTTCTCTATGGAGTCGGGCTCAGCTCGCTTGGAGCAGTGATCTACCTTGCGGGTCCCTTCGTTGCTTTCGGCGACTGGCATCCGTTGGAAAATCACATCGTTCGCCAGATCGCGATCCTGCTGCTCGGCGCGGCGGCGGCAGGCATCACCGGCCTTCATTTCTTCAAGCGACGCAAGAATGCCAAAGAGATCGCCGACGGCGTCAGCGCTGCGGACCAGGCTGTCAGCGACGAGCCGGTGCTCAAGGAGCGCATGAAGGATGCGCTCGCAACGCTCAAGACCGCGAGCGGCAACAAGTCCGGATATCTCTACGATCTACCCTGGTACGTCATTATCGGTCCGCCAGGTGCGGGAAAGACCACTGCGCTGGTCAATTCGGGGCTCAAGTTTCCGCTCGCGCGCGGGGCGACGCCGGCGGCGATCGCCGGGGTCGGCGGGACTCGCTACTGCGATTGGTGGTTTACCGAGGAAGCGGTGCTGATCGATACCGCCGGTCGCTATACGACCCAGGATTCAAACAGCAAGGCCGACAAGGAAAGCTGGCTGTCCTTCCTGGACATCCTGAAAAAAAATCGGTCGCGCCAGCCGATCAACGGCGTTCTCGTCGCAATCAGTCTGGAAGACGTGCTGACGCTGCCGAAGCAGGAACTCGCGCTTCATGCCGATGCCATCAGGATGCGGCTCCTCGAGCTGCATCAAAGGCTGAAAGTGAGCTTCCCGGTCTACGCGCTGTTCACCAAGGCCGATCTCGTTGCCGGTTTCACCGAATATTTCGCCTATCTCAGCGAGGCCGGCCGGCGCCAGGTCTGGGGCGCCACGTTCCAGACCGCCGACAAGACCCAGAATCTGGTGGGACAGGTCCCGGTCGAGTTCGATCGCCTGCTGGAGCGTCTGAGCGAGGAAACGCTCGACCGTCTGCAGGACGAGCCGACGCCGCAGCACCGGGTGCAGTTGTTCGGCTTCCCGGCGCAGATGGCGCGGCTCAAGCCGCAGATACACGATTTCCTCAACCAGATTTTTGAGCCGACACGGTATCACGTGAATGCCAATCTGCGTGGGTTCTATTTCACGTCGGGCACCCAGCAGGGCACGCCGATCGATCAATTGATCGGATCGTTGGCGCGTACGTTCGGCGCGGAGGAAGTCGGTGCCGGATCGTACTCCGGAACCGGCAAGAGCTATTTCCTTGCCGATTTGATTTCGAAGGTCATCATCGGCGAGGCCGACTGGGTCTCGACCGACCGCGCTGCGGTGCGCCGCGCCTTGATCCTCAAGACCGCGGCGCTGTCGCTGATAGGTTTGGTGGCGATCGGACTGGTCGGTGCGTGGCTGACCAGCTACAAGCGCAACTCCGACCTGATCGAGCAGAGTTTGCAGGCGGACAACGAGTATGCGACCGCCGGGGCGCCGCTCATCAAGCAAACGCTGATCGCCGATCACGATCTCGACAAGGTGCTGCCGCTGCTCTATCGGCTGCGGAACGCCCCGGCCGGCTATGCCTCACGGAATGAGCCGGTCGCACTGTCGGCGCGCTACGGGCTCAGTCAGCACGCGCGCCTGTTGTCGCCCGCGAAGGCAGCCTATCACACCGCGCTTGAGCGCATGTTCAGGCCTCGCTTGCTGTACCGTTTGGAAGAGCAGCTCAATGCGCGCATCAACGAGCCTGCCTTCGTCTATGAGGCGCTGAAGGTCTACCTGATGCTCGGCGGCCTGCAATCCCCGGACCGCGAGCTCATCCGTTCCTGGATGCAGCGCGACTGGGCGGACAACCTCTATCCTGGCGCGACCAATGCGGAAGGGCGGCGTCTGCTCGACGAAAATCTCGTCGCCATGTTCGACCTCGAAACCGAGCAGCCGCCGCTGGTCGAGCTTGACGGACGGCTGATCAAGCAGGCCCAGAATTCATTGGCGCGCCTCAGCGTCTCGCAACGCGCCTACGAGTTCCTGAAGTCGGAGGCTCGAGGATCGACCGCCGGCGACTGGATCGCCAGCCGCCGAGGCGGTCCGGACGTGGCAGTTGTCTTCGAAACCACGACTGGGCAGCCCCTGGACAACGTGCGGGTGCCCGAGTTCTTCACCTACAACGGCTTCAATCAGAAGTTCATCGCTCGACTGCCCGGATTGTCGGAGCGCATGAAGCGGGAGCGGTGGGTCTTGGGTGACGCCGGCCAGCAGTCGGCAATCGACCAGCAGTATGACAATCTGGCTGGCGATCTGCTCAGCATCTACTCCAATGAGTTCGTGACGACGTGGCGGACCGCGCTCGGCAGTCTGCGTTTGAAGAAATTGCTCGCGGACAAGCCGAAATACGAGGTGCTGAGGGCGCTTTCGGCGCCGACCTCGCCGATGCGGCAAATCCTGGAGTCGGTGCGCGATGAGACGATGCTGACCAAGGAACGCCCGAAGCCGGCGAGCGGCGGCACGCCACCCGCGCCGCCCGCGGTGACCACGCCAGCGCTGTTCAACAATGCCCAGGATGGTACGCCCGGCGCGGCGATCGAGTCGCAGTTCAAACCCTACCATGCGGTGCTTGAAGGGGAGAGCACCCGCCGGCCGATCGACTCGACGATCGCAAACCTGAACGACATCGCGCAGAATCTGACGCTGATGGTCGAGAATCCGCAGCTGACGGCGCAAGCAACGGCGGGGCTTCAGACCCAGGTTGCGGCGCTGCGCAACAATGCCTCGCGTATGCCGCCGCCATTTTCCGATATGCTGCGGGCGGCGGCTGGGGAGTTCGAAGGCAGCATCGCCGCCTCCACGGCCGGTCAGATCCTGCAGTCGTTGCGCGATCAGGTCACGCCGGTCTGTCAGCAGACGGTGACCAACCGCTACCCGTTCGTACGGAGCAGCGGTCAGGAAGTCCCGCTCGCGGACTTTGCCAAACTGTTCAGCCCGAACGGTGTCATGGATAAGTTCTTCACTCAGTTCCTGGCGCCTTATGCGGATACGTCGCGATCCGAATGGGTCTGGCGGAAGGAGAGCCCCGTCGGCCGGTCGTTCTCGCCCGATACGCTAAAGCAGTTCCAGAATGCCGCTTATATCCGCGACGCCTTTTTCCAGACTGGCGGCGGTGTGCCGGCGGTGTCCTTTGCGATCCGGCCGCCGGCCGCGGCCGGACCCGGCATCACAGTCAAGACCGAGATCGGCGGCACGACGATCACCAGCCCGACCACACCAGGACCAGCCACAACCCCCTCCATGTTTGGCGCGCCGCAACCCGCTCCTCCGCCGCCGCCACCGCAGAGCAATTCACCGACGACGGTGCTCTGGCCCGGCCCATCGCCGCGGACGGCAATTTCGGTCAGCAACGAGACCGGCTCGCCATCCGTACTCGAGCGCATCGGCCCCTGGTCGTTGTTCCGAATGCTGGAGGCTGGCTCGCTGGTCGCCAAGGCGGAATCCGCCAGCGCAACTTTCATTGTTGCCGGGCGCGAGCTCAACTATCAGATTTCGACCGGATCGCTGCGCAATCCGCTAAACCTGTCAGTGCTCCGCGAGTTTCGTTGCCCGACCGGAATATGACCATGCGATGCGGCTTATTCGGCAAGATCGGCGCGAAGCGTGATTTCATCGCGATCGCGACGCCGCGCAGCTTCCTCGAAGTCTGGGAGCCGTGGGTGCAGGCCGCCATCTCCGCAAGCCGCCATCAACTCGGCGCCGGCTGGCAGGAAGCGTTCCTGACCGCGCCGATTTGGCGATTCTGGCTTGGCGCCGCGATCTGCGGCACCACCGTCGCGGGAGCGATCATGCCCTCGCTCGACGGTGTGGGGCGATACTATCCGTTGACGCTGCATGCGGTGCCGGATGGTGACGCCGCGCTGTCGCCGCCGCAGATCGACCCGCAGGACGAGTGGTATGGGCAAGTGGAGACGTTCCTGCTCTCGACCCTGGACCGGGCTGCGACGTTCGAGCAGATCTCCGATGCACTGGATCGTCTCGCGCTTCCCCGTCTGCGGACGCCGGGGACCGATCGACCGCCGGTCGTGTCGCTGAGTGATGCGACGCTGGGAATGGTTTCGACGGTCGATGGGTTTGCCGAGTCGTTCGGCACGCTCTGCGGCGCCAACCCTCAAGTCTATGCCGCGGCTAGTTTCTGGTGGACCGCCGGGGGCGAAGGGTTCTCGCCGACCGCACTGTGTTGCCGCGGATTGCCGGATCCGTTTCGCTATTCCACGTTGCTGACCGGCGACGTTGGCCGCGAAGTATCCGGGACGGGATGACGCGCGATGGCACACGTCCCCTCCTTGTTCGATGTCGGTAGCGTCACTCACGCCGGACGGGTGCGGGCGCGGAACGAGGATGCGTGCCTGGTAAGAACCGACGTCGGCCTGTGGGCCGTCGCTGACGGTATGGGCGGTCACGAGGCGGGCGATCTTGCCAGCCGCATCGTGGTGGAGTCGCTTGATTCCATCGGCGCGCCGGACTCCGCGGCGGACCTGCTGGCGCAATGCGAGGCGCGTCTGTTCAGCGCCAACCAGCAGATCCTGGCACTCAGCCATGAAAGGCAGGGTGCCATTGTCGGGACCACGACGGCAGTCCTGCTGGTGCGCGACGGCCATTATGCCTGCATCTGGGCGGGTGACAGCCGGGTGTACCTGATCAACCGCCACGGCATCACACAGGTGTCGCACGATCACAGCGAGTTGGAGGAGCTGATCGCCGATGGCGCGCTGTCGCGCGAAGAGGTCCAGGACTGGCCGAGCAATGCCATCACCCGTGCTGTCGGTGTCGTCGCCGACCCCGAGCTCGAGGTGGTGACCGGTCCGGCCGAACCGGAAGATATCTTCGTGATTTGCAGTGACGGCTTGACACGGCACGTGCGGGACGACGAGATCGAGCAGCACGCGGCCACCCGCCTTGCCCAGACCGCCTGCGACGACATGCTCGCGCTCGCACTTGATCGCGGCGGACTCGACAACGTCACGATCGTGATCGTGCGATTGCTCGCGCCACGATCCTCAGAGCCGACGAGGACGCCGCTTGATCAGGAGCCGCGACCATGACCGCGAACGATCCGTTTCGGTCATCCTACCGCGGTGTGCCGGCCGGCACCCGGCTCAACGGCATTTACGAGATCGAGGCGATGATCGGGGCAGGCGGCATGGGGGAGGTCTACCGATGCCGCGAGATCCAGACCGGATCGCCCGTCGCGGTCAAGATGCTGCTCCCCGACATGGTCGACAACGAGGCGGCGCTTGCGCTGTTCCGCCGGGAGGCGGCGGCGCTTCACAATCTTCCGCACGAAGCAATCGTTCGCTACTTCCTGTTCACGGTCGAGCCCGCACTGCAGCGCCCGTATCTGGCGATGGAGTTTGTGAACGGACGCTCGCTGTCGAACATGCTCGACGATGGGCCGCTGACCTTCGAAGCGCTGATCAAATTGATGCGGCGGGTCGCATCGGGCCTTCAGGCCGCTCACGAGCACGGCATTATCCATCGCGATGTCTCCCCCGATAACATCATCGTGCCGCTCGACGATGTAAGGCGGGCGAAGATCATCGACTTCGGGATCGCCCGATCGACGCAGATGGGCGACAAGACCATCATCGGCTCCGGCTTCGCCGGCAAGGACAATTACGCGTCGCCGGAACAGGTCGGCTTGTACGGCAATGATGTCACCGCGAAATCCGACGTCTACAGCTTTGGTCTCGTGCTGTTCCATGCCCTGACCGGACAGAAGCTCGATATGGGCGGGAGCCAGTTTCAACTGGTCGAGAAGCGTCGGCGCGTGCCCGATCTCGGCGCAGTGGACATGCGCATCAGGCCGCTTCTCGAGAGGATGCTGCAGCCGGACCCGGCCTTGCGCCCGACCATGGCGGAGGTCGCCAACGGGACGCCGGCGGGTTCGGCGCAGCCGTCCGCGGCACCGCTCTACGGCTTCGATCCATTGGGGAAGCCGGAAGCCGGGACGTCTGCGCGGCAGGAGCGGGTGCCATCAACCACACGGAACTCTCGCCGCATCTGGCTCAGCGCTTGCGTCGCGGGGCTGCTGCTTCTGCTGGGCGGCGGTGGGTACACCTTCTATAAATTTGTCTGGAAGACATCGGGCTTGGCGGCCTTGCCGCCGCCTCCGAAACTCGCCGGGACATCCGCGCCGACGAGCGAGCCTGCTCCGCCACCGCCGGCACGTCAGGAGCCGGTGAAGCTGCCGTCTCAGCCGACGTTGACGCCGTCTCCGTCCCTCGACGGGCCGGGTCGAGCCGAGCGCATCCGCAAATATGTTGCCCAGTATGCGGGCGGCGACTGCTTCTTCATCCTGCCTGTTGCCGTGAGCTCAAGCGCAGCCGTCATTGAAGGCTTCGGCGCTTCGACCGCCCCGTTCGATACCTTCGACAAGGCGTTTCGAAAGGAGCAGGGATTTGAGGCTTCGGTCGGCGTCAGGCAGGTGAATCAGGCACAATGTCCGGCCGTCAAATTCCTCAGTCAGGTCGGAAGCGATCAAGCGCGGGCGCCGCGCATCAACCTGTCGGCGACGGAGCTGAAGGCCGGCGAGACCCTCAATGGGACCGTCGAGAATTTTGCCAACCGGGTGGTGGAACTGCTCATGGTCTCGGATCGCGGCGAGGTGCGGAGTTTGTCCTACCTCCTGAAGCCGGGCGTCGACTCGCTTTCCTTTGCCCTGCCGATGGAGCGTACGACCGGTCCGCAACTCCTGTTGGCCGTCGCAGCCCCGCGGGTCCTGGATTCATTGCGCCAGCCGCGACCGATGGCTGCCGACACATTCTTCCTGCAGGCAACCAGCGAAGCTCAACGCGGCAACGTGACCATCACCGCGGCTGGACGCTATGTGATGCTCACCAATTGAGCTGCCGTTCAGAACTTGCCGATCATCAGGATCTTCAGGTCGGCATCCGGCTTGAAGTCGCTCGCCGTGAACTGCCGCGCGTTGTCGGCAGATGACGGCTTGAGCCGCCCTGGACAAAAACTGACCAGACGGTCGTCGCCGCCCGGATCGATCGTCAACGTGAAGGACCGGATTGGACCCGCCCAGTTCGCACCCGTCTTGAGCACGTAGGAAATACGCCGCTCCTGCAGCTTTGCGGTGTTAGCCTGGCTGTCACCTGTGCGCTTGTCCAATTCGGCAAGGAAGGCATCCGTAACGCAATAATCTCTCCGGTATCGCTCGACTTCCGGGCCTAGCGCCGCGCTGTGACGCAGACCGGAGCGCAGGACCGTGTCGGGGCTGGAGCCGACGCTCGGGCGATATTGATGTTCGACCGTGACGGTACGCGCCGCTGGGAACACTTGCTCGCGAACAGCCGACGTCCTGGTTATCCAGCCGGGCGTGTATTGCTGGCGACCGTTGTCGCTCATGCCGGCAGGCATCAGAAGGCCATCATCGATCAGCTTCGTGCGGGTTGTCGCCGGCAGGTCGGCCACCCGTATCTCCCGATCACCGAGCGGCAGCAAAGGCAGCTTGAACTGACGGAGGAGGGCGGTGACATCCTTGTTGCCGACCATGGCGCGCTGGTCGATGGCCAGCGGCACCGGGTTGCCGTCGATCCTCGTCTCGAACGCGACGAAGTTGACTGGATCGCTCGATGGAAGCGCAATGCTCTCGGCTTCGGACAGGTCGATGTCGGGCAGCGGAAAGGCGACCGTGAGTGCAACCGGCTTGCTCGTCTGGTTGACGAATTGGTAGCGAACGCTGACCCGGTCCAGCCCGATACGAAGCTCCTCGCTCGCCATGGCCACGTCCTTGGTGCGGACGAATTGCAGCCCGCCGATGGACAATTCGGCCGCCGAATCGTTCGCCCGCGCAGGCCAGCCGGTTGCGGCCAACAGGGCGATCATCAAGGCTCGCGACCTCAACGACTGCCCGCTTAACGCTCCATTTGCCATGCCGGCCTCCATGCGGCGCCCCAGCGTCTGCCCGTGTGGGTCAATCGATCGCCTGGTAAAGGTCGCCCCATTCCGGTTTCCAGACGCCATCGGGGTCGCAAACCACGATCGCGAGCTTCATGTCATTGGCGAGACGGATTGCGCCGCGAAAGGCATCCTGGGCCGGCATATGGGCGCTGACCTGGTCGCTGCTCAGGCGTCCCCCGCTTGCGGCGGCCGGCAACACGATTGACCCGGAGGCGCCGGCATTGTCGCGTCTCAAAACCAGAGTAATCGCGTCGGGCTGGATTTCACTGACTTGCTCAAATCTGTTTCTGGCCATGATTTTGCACTGCAAGCTGAAGGAGTTCGGACTATCACCGTCCAGTGAAAGAGTTGAACGGGATCGGGGTTGCTCGCCACTAATTGACGCTGCACTCGCGCAGTCTTGGATTAGGCAGTCTTGGATTAGTCGGACTGACGCCGCATTCGGTTCGGTTACATTGAGGCGGATATGCTTCGTCGATCTAGCTGGATCTGGCTCTCTATCGTCGGCGCGGCCATAGCTGCCACCGGGGCTAGGGCCGACGACGCGGTCGTGCGAAGCTTTGCCGGCGGTTCGGCTGCATCCATGGTGGGGATCGTCGCGGCCAGCCAGGACGTCGAACTCGCGGGCCCGCAAGCGCTCAGCGCTGACGGACAGGGAAATCTGTTTGTGCTCGATCAAATCAATGGCCGCATTCTGCAGTTCGACCCCAAGCAACCGAACACTGCTCCCGGCATCCTGAAGATGCCTGGCGACGTCCAGCCCACCGACCTCGTCGTCCATAACGACGACATCATGGTTTGGGACGGCGGCGTGCGGATGCTGAAGGCGGCACCAGGACAGTCCACACGCGGGCTGGGCGGCGACGAGATCCAACTGGAGGAAGTCTCATCCCGCGGAACCGACGACCAGGTCGCCATTTCGGCCTTCGCACAGATGGGCTCGCAGGCGCTGAGCAGCCCGACCGACTTGCTGGATCAGAATACGCGCGCGGCCATCGTGAGGACGACGCGACAGCCCGACCGGCAATATATCGCCTCGCGCAGCAAGGGATCGGTGATCGCCGATATCATTCCCGACAAGGGCAATGCCGGCGTTCGGGTCGAAATCCAGACCATGGTCTCCAACGAGACCATCGGTCAGCTCGGCCTGCGCGTCCGCAACCAGCTCGGCACCGTGGAGTTTCTCGAGATCGACAACAGCGACCGCTTCTACGTGCTGGCCGAGGACATTCCTCCGTCGGGCAAGAATGCCTCCACCTTCGTCGCACGCTATGCCGCGAACGGACGCCTTGAGGGTATCTACGAGCTGCCGCTGGAGAACACGCCCGTGACCCGGCGGTTCGTCACCGTCTCGGGCGACGGCGACGTCTATTTTCTGCGTACCAAGCCGGATGGCGTCGAGGTGGTTGGTGTCGGCTTCCGCCCCCTGGGCAAGGTATCCGTCATTGACGTCAGGCCGTCGCGCACGGCGGCCGCGCCGGCGGCGGCGCGGCCGGATGTCAAGTTCAATGCGACCGCCGCCGTGCGGCCGTCCAATCGTCAGCAGGCGATCGAGACGGCCTTCGCCTTTGAGGGCATCCAGTGGAAGCTGACACCGGCGAACTACGGTAGCGATCCCGACAGCCAATGCTCCGGTTTCAGTCGTATTCGCCGGCCGTGGTATCTGCAGGGCAAGGTAAACCAGGAAGTGCGCGGCGTGCCCTATTGCTGGGGCTGCCACGGTTCGCTTGCGAATTTCCGGCAGCGGATCGACAGCGGGACCCTGGCGGGCAATGTCTGCACCCGTAACGAGCCACGGCCGGATGTGGCCGGTGTCGACTGTTCGGCGTTCGTCAGTGCCACGTGGGGACTTTCCGTCCACTACACGACCGCCGCCATCCCCGCGATCGCCGCGCCCGTGACCAATCCCTGGGACCTCAAGCCTGGTGACGCCCTGAACAAACCGGGTTCCCACGTGATGTTGTTCCTGCGGTTCACCCCGGATCGCAAGGCCGAGGTCATGGAATCCTCGACGGGTGGCTGCAACGGTCGGGTCTGCCGCAACGTCTACCCGCTCGCGAGCCTGCTTGCGCGCGGTTACGTTCCGGTCCGCTTTCGGGCGTTCGCAGACGATCAGACGACCGTTTCCGCGAACGCCTATCAGGAGACCGAGGCGCCGACAGGCCGCAAGACGGCGAACAAACGGCGCTGAACCTGAGGTCTTGCCAAGGCTACAGATGAACATGGATCACCGCCTGCGCGCCGGTTTCCGGAGGTCCGGACGGCATTTGCCTTTCTGCCTTACCGGTGCGGTTCCAGGGCGGACCTGCTTGATATCGAGGTGGATCGCGATGCGAACGCTCAGGGGCTTTGATCGAAGGACCGGTTGGCTGTGTGCCGCCATCCTGCTCGCCGCGTTGATCGGCCTGCCACTCCAGCGCGCGCATGCGGCGGGTGAACTGTCGATAAGCAATCCCGACGGTGCGGCTCTCCGGGCCCTCGTCATCGGCATCGACGACTACCAGCATGTACGCAAGTTGAAGGGCGCGGTCGCCGACGCCAATGACATCGTGTCCAGCTTGAGAACCATGGGTGTCAGCGATGTGGTCGAGCTGACCAATGCACAGGCGGACAGGGCGAGCGTGCTGCGCGAAATCAGCTCACTGGTGGAGCGGACCAAGAGCAACGATCTCGTCTTCCTGTCGATCGCAGGTCACGGCACGCAGGAGCCGGAGCGGATCAAGGGCTCGGAACCGGACGGAATGGAGAACGTGTTCCTGCTGCCTGAATTCGCGACCACGCCCGCCGGGTCGGTCGAGCGCATTCTGGGAAGCGAATTCAACCATTTCATCCGGCAGTTCGAATTGCGCGGCGCAAGGGTGATTTTCGTCGCGGATACCTGCCATGGCGGCGGAATGGTGCGCGATATCGATCCGCGGGCGGCTGAGATGAGTTTTCGGCAGGTGCCCCGCTACACGCTGCTGGTCGATGAATTGAAGCCGGTGTCGAGCAGCGACGACCCGAAGTCCGAACTCGATCTCGACCACACCGCGTTCATCGCCGCGGTCGATCGGCACACCAAGGCGCCGGAAGTGCGGATTCCGGGGATCGATGGCCTGCGCGGCGCCCTGAGTTATGCCGTTGCGCGCGCCGTGGAGGGCAACGCGGACATCAATCATGACGGCAAGGTGACCCTGAAAGAGCTTTTCAGCAATGTTCGGCAGGTGGTCTATCAACTGTCCGACCAGCGCCAGAATATCGTGACGGTATCGTCGCCGGCACAGATGCCGGAAACCGAGGTCGCGTTCGAACTGACCCGCGGCGTGGTGCTGATCCAGGGGACGGCGGCGAGAGCTGCCTCCGGCCAGGTCGCTACCGTCGCGTCCGCCGAGAAGCAGACCCCTGCGCCGCCGGCCGTTACGGCCAAGTCGCAAACCGCTCCAACCAGTGCCGCTGCGACCGCCCCGGCTGCGCCCAGTGCCGCACTGCCACCCTTCCGCCTCACCACGCCGATCCGCTTGGCCGCGCTTGACGGCAAGATGAGCTATTTCACCAGCGTCAAGCCGCAGGACGCCAGCGTGCAGGCCGTTCAACCGACTGATAATCCCGACCTGATCTGGGACCCCGTATCCCATGATGTGATCGCCTGGGGCGACGTGGTCGCCTATGGCGTCGACGTTGGCGGTTTGACGACAGTGGTCAACCGAACCGCGGCAATTCGGGAGCTGAAGCGCATGGCGACGCAGTCGCCGCAGCTGATGCGTATTTGGCCGGATGATCGACAGCAGCGCAGCGGACAGACCGTCGAGGTCGAATTGTCCGACGTTGGTTCGCGGGCGGTGCTGCTATTCAACGTGTCCGGTGATGGAACCATCCAGATGCTGTATCCGGTGGGTTCCGATGCCGCGATGGCTCGATCAGCAAATCTGCGGTTGCCGCTTCGGGTAGGCGAGCCGTTCGGCGCCGAGCAGATCGTCGCGGTAACCTCGCAGCAGCGGATGGTTGATCTGGAGACGGTCCTGATGCAGCTCAACCGGCGCCGTGCTTCGGGGCAGGTGATCAAGAGTCTGGAGCGCTACCTGCCGGCGGATGCGCGGATCGCGTCAATCGGCTTTTTCAGCGTTCCCTGACGAAGCTGTGACAGCCGGTCATGTCGTCAGCGAAACTGGTTTCCCGCAAGCAGTCCTGGTTCGCGATCGTGCTGCTGGCAGGAAGCGGGGCCGCGTCGGCGACGCCGCCGCCATCGGCCGCTCCATCGGCGGGTGCGACGAATGCTCCGTTGCTCTGGCGCGTACAGGCCCCGCGCGGCCCGGCAAATGCCGCCGGCGTGGCGCTTGAAATCCTGCCGGGTCCAACCGTCAACATTGGCGGCAAGGTGTCATTCGGCGTAACCGCCAGGAAGCCCGGCTATCTGATGCTGGTGGATGTTGATGCGGAAGGGCGGATGAGCCAGATCTTCCCGACTGCCGAGCTATTGGCGCAGTCGGTCGGACCCGACATGAATCTTGTCAAGCCTGGCGTCCAATTCATCGTTCCGACCCCGGCGGCACAGCAACGTGGATTTGAATATGTCGTCGCGCCGCCGGCCGGGTCCGCCGTGATCGTTGCGATCCTGAGCGAGCGACGTGTGCAATTGCTCGATTTGCCGGACATTCAGCGCAAGCTTCAGGGGCCGGCCGACACGTTGAGCTATCTGTCGGATTGGACCAGTCAGCTGCGGATACCGGACAGCGGCGGCGGAAGACTGTTGCCGAACAATTGGTCGTTCGACATCAAATCATACTCCATCAAGTAGGTCAGCGATCGCATTGCTCAGGCTGCCCGGGCGGTCGAGGAGACCGTCCCGCGCGATCATGTGGTGAATATTCTTGTGGCCGAAGCTGCTGTCCGGCGTCTTGCGTGCAGGGCCCCGCGGTTTGGCTCCCTTGCCCCCGGCATTGCCGATTGCGGGGAGGAGACGGCGGCCCGATCTCGAGCGTGCCGCCTTGCATGCCGTCCTAGTTGCAGACCTCAACATTGCCGGTACCGCCGCCGGGACCTCCGCCGCCACGGTAATCGAGATGACACCCGCGACGGACCGGGCGGCATAGATAAGCATCACACACGATCTGGCCGCTGCCACCAGAGGGTCTGGCCGTCGCCTGTCGTCGGGGAACGTCGGCTTGCGGCTCGGGCCTCTCACGGACCGGACGATCGGCGCGCGACGGCCGCTCATCCGTGTTGCGCTTCGCCACCGGCTTTTTCCCGCGCCGCTTCTCGCATTCGTTATCCTCGTTCAGGAACGAGCCCTCGGCGCAGGTGATCTTGCGGCACTGGTCGCCGTCGGCCTTGTAGCCATGTTCGCAGATCAGCGGGCAAACCCGGGCCGGCTTCAGCTTGATCGCATCGAGCGCATCGAGGCTTGCAAGCTTGACGTCAAATTTGGTTCCGGCGTGCCGGTTGAACAAGGTCAGGGAGCGACGCGAGGCCGCGTTCCACTCACCGTCGATGGAGCCTGTGAAACAACCAACCCGGCTCAATTCGCTCTGCACCGATTTGGCAAGATCTTCCTGCGGCGGCGCCGTGTTCAGGGCGGCAACCTTCGCGCCCTCGCTATTCTGCGATGGGGTAGCGGTTGCAATATTATCCGGCTTGGCGCTGTCGGGCGCGGGTCCGTTCGCGGAAAGCATGGCGACCGTTGAGGTTTGGGATGCGGTCCGCTTCCGTTCAGCCTCAGCAGCTTGGTCCTGCGCCGCCTGCTTTGTTCTTTCTGCCGCGATACGGGCATCCTCCGCGGCCTTGAATTCTGCGGCCGCCCTTTCCTGCTCCGCTCGCTGGGCACCTTCGGACGCAAGCCGCGCCTTCTGCTGCTCCGCTTCCTGCGCTTTCCTGGTGGCGGTAACGCGCGCGTCCTCCGCGTCGATCTGGTTGAGCTGAAGCTTAGCCAGATTTGCATAATAGCCGTCGGGATGCTGGGCGAGGAACGCGCTCATGGCGGCCTTATTGCCGACCTGCAGGGCCAATTCGTAGTCGCGACGGATCTCCGACGAGGCGTTAACCGCCGGCGGCGCCGGCCCTTCTGCCTTTGGCACGAGCGCAACGTCCTCACCGCCCAGTGAGCCGTAAACGTAAGGCTCCTGCCGGTTGCCGGTCGCTTGCAAGACATCATCGCGGACGAAGCCGAAAGCCCTGCGCAGGTCCAGTCCAGGCTTTGCGATATATTTCACCAGCGCCGTCGCGTAGGGACTGTTCGTGCTGTTGCCGTCGA
This sequence comes from Bradyrhizobium sp. USDA 3315, assembly GCF_054056795.1. Classification (NCBI taxonomy): domain Bacteria; kingdom Pseudomonadati; phylum Pseudomonadota; class Alphaproteobacteria; order Hyphomicrobiales; family Nitrobacteraceae; genus Bradyrhizobium; species Bradyrhizobium sp. USDA 3315. The sequence goes on from NZ_JBSRYP010000001.1 coordinate 6,136,284, forward strand.
GCGCGGTCAGTCCGGCCTTCGCCGCAAACGCGATCAGCGTATTGGATACGGCGGGTTCTACCCGGGCGAGCCCGCGGCTGATCGCGCGCGAAGCGACGGTTCGCTTCATGGTGTCGGCAAAAGGATTGTTGCGGCAGGCATCAACGATCACGACGCGGAGCTGCTTGGCGGGCTCGATGGCCAGCAGGACACGATCGAGCGAGAAGGCCTCGTCATAGATATCGGTGTCGCGTTCAAGTCTGGCATCCGTCGGGATCAGATAATTCGTCCCGTCGATCTCGATTCCGTGACCTGCATAGTAGACGATGGCGATGTCTGCATCGCGAGCTTGATCGGCGAAATCCCTCAGTGCCCGCCGCATGTCGCTCGAGGTCAGGTTCAGCCGAGACTCCACCAAATCGAACCCGGCGCCCTTCAAGGTCGCGGCGATAGCGGTGGCATCATTGGCAGGATTCGGAAGTAATGGCGCATTTTGATAGTTCGAATTGCCGACCACCAAAGCCACTCGCTTCGTTGCCCAGGCTGGCTGAGACGCCAGGAGAACCGAAGCAGCAAGAACAACAAGAACTCGGAGGAGCGTGTAGCGCATGGCGAACGTCCAAAAATCGGCTCGAAACAACGGCAGCTTTATCGAAGGTGGCCGCGCGCAAACTCCACTGCGTCAAGCGTTACGGGCGCCGGCATACCTCCGTAGAGAACAAACTTGAGTCCAATCCATTCCTGATGTTGTCGTCCGGGACAGCGAGATTGTTCAAGGATACACCGAAGCGTGTAGGGCCGGTGGTGCACGGCCGAACAAATGTCAATTGACCTGTAAGATATTGAAATATCTGTCTTTTATCGTTAGCGCCGGAATGGCTGGCAGTGCCGGCATCCGCCTGGGCTTCGCCAAGCGAAGTTCCATCTCTCGATAGTGATCTCGGAATTGAACTCGCATGCTCAAGCGATGCTCGTGCCGGATCGTCAGCGTGTGACGGCCGCGTCGTTAGTCTCGGTGGCGTCGACAGGGTTCAGCCCGTTCGTCTCGGCCGTTTGTCGCAGCCTCGGGCCTCTTCCATAGGAGCGCGAACTGCGTCTATCTGGAAGCAACGCCGATCCGTTCGAGCTGAGACGTGCGAGTCCCGAAAGAATCGAAATCTGCGTCCTCGGGATCCGGACGTCGACGTGTGGACGCCCACCGCAGGTGTCGTCGAAATCTCTGGAGACGCACATGTCTATTCCACTGAAAATCTACATTACGCCATTTGCCGAGAAAGGTGTCGCCGAGCCGCAAAAATGGAGTGGCGAGGCCGCCAAGAAGGCACTGGATGTGGTCAATAAGATCTGGGCGAAGGCCAAGATCGGGTTCGTGATCAATGATTACGTGGAAGATAAACCGCTCGATATGGCGAAGAGCGCGCGCAACAATGACCAGCGCGTGCTGGATGTTCTCAGTTTCCGGCATGCTCCCGACAATGCGGTCCACATCTATCTCGTCAATCCGATAGTCAATCTCTCGGCCGGTGGCGGCTCGTATCTTCATAGCGATCCCGAGCCGGCAAGCTTTGTCCAATGGTATGGCAATGACTTTGCCAACGGACGCGCGTGGGCTCATGAACTTGGGCATTTGATGAGTCTCGACCACGTCGACGTAGATTACGCCGATGAGAAGCAGGCCGCCCTGCGCAGCAACTTGATGACGAAGGGATTGAGCGTGGGAAGCGATTTGACCGGTCAGCAGATCAGCACGGCCAAAGGTTCAAAACTGGTGAAGCGATTTGGCGGCTGACCGCGGAACCTCCTCGCTGCCGCCTTCCATGAAACCAATTGCAGTCGGCCCGATCGCTCGTTCGCCCGCCAACCGCCGGAGAGACGCCATGCCCAAGGTCGACCTTGCAAACGTGCCGGAGCGCAAGGGGACCGGCTATCCGGCGGAGTTCGCCGCGCCGTGCGCCGAGCGGGTGCGACAGCGTCTCGGTGATGCCGGCGGGCTCGCCGACTTCGGCGTCAACCTGATGCGGCTGCCGCCCGGCAACTGGTCGAGCCAGCGCCACTGGCATTCGGATGAGGACGAGTTCGTCTATGTGCTCGCGGGCGAGGTGGTTCTGGTGGAGGACGGCGGCGAGACGGTGCTGCGGGCCGGCGATTGCGCGGCGTTCCCGAAAAACTCCGGCAACGGGCATCATCTGATCAACAGGTCGCAGATGACGGCGACCTATCTCGAGGTCGGCTCGCGCTCGCGCGCCGACGTCATCACCTGCTCCGACATCGACATGATGAGCCCGAGCTCCGACGGCCGCTTCCTGCACAAGGACGGCACGCCGTACGAATAGCCCCACCTGTCGCGCCGCGCACGAAATCGGGCGTTGCGGATTGGCCGGCGAAGGACCAATGTTCCGGCGAGGAGCTTTGGTCGCGTCCATGCCGGAATGGTATTTCATCTGGGTCGACGGTCCGCGCGGACCCGAGCCGCAGAAATGGTCGTCGGATGCGCTGTGGGGCCAGCTGGCGCGTCAGGACGTGATCGTGCGTTTTCCCCTGAGCGATCGCGAGGCCGAATTGTCGCTCGACCAGCTCGCAAGGCTGCACCCGGTGCCGCAGTGAGCTGCGCTGCAGTTCTTTCCGTCGACGTTCAATCCGCCGGGGTGAACGTCAGACCGAAAGATCGAAGCCGGGCGTCGCGATTTCGGTCAGGAACGCGGCGACGAACATCTTGCCCAGCACATGCTTGGCCGCCGGCGTGCCGGCCTTGAGCCGGCCGGCGCGTGTGGCCTCTGCGAGCTCGGCAAGCGTCGGTGCCGCAAGGCTCGTATCGGGTACGGTGCGCGGCGCCGTCGCGGATGCGCTGAGCAGCACGCCGGCATAGTAGAGCCGGGTGAGCGCGCGGACATGTGCGAGCCGTGCGCGCCGCGCCTCGTCGAGCCGGCGGCCGAGCCAGGCACGATGCAAAATGCTTTCCAGCTCCGGCGTCCGCGCCAGGCTGTCGCCGACAATCGCGAGGTCGACCAGCGGATCGGTGCGATAGGCGGATTCCCAGTCGATCATCCAGAGCCTGTTGCCGTCGAACAGGATGTTGGCGGGGAGCGAGTCGTTGTGGCTCGACACCGAGTTGGCCTCATCCCAGGCATAGGCCGCGCGGATGCGCGCGAGGTGCTCGTTGCAGCGCTCAAGCACGCCGGGCGCGAACAGGCCGGTGCGGCCGACATGGGCCCAGAGCCGGGCCACGATGTCGGGGTAGCGCACGAAAGCGGGAAAGGTCGGCGTCGCCTGCAGGCGCGCCAGCAATTCGCCGAGCGCCTTCGCCAGCGCCGGCAGGCCGCCGGGATAGCGGCCGAGCGGCTGCCGCTGCACAAAATCCATCACCGCGACGCGCGAGGCCTCGTCGACATAATGGAGTCGCGGCGCGATGCTGGCCTCGGCGGCGATCCTGAGCGACACATACTGAAACGGATTGCGCAGCGGGCTCGGCATTCCTTCGATTCGGAGCAAATAATTCTCGCCGCCTGCATCGATCCGGAACAATTGCGCCGACGTTGCGCCGCCCGAGACCGATGTGACCGCGTCGATCGCCGCGGTGCCGATCACCTGACGCAGTGCGGCATGTGCTGCGTCGCGCTGTGCCGGCGGAAGTTTATCGAGAGCACTCATGCGCAAGAAGCTAGCATGGCCGCTATGCGTGCCCAAAATCGCGTTAATGCAGCGTTCGCGATCTATTGCTGGCAGCGCACGACGAAGCATGAAACAATGCTGCAAAAATCATGTTGGGAGAGAACTTGATGTCGTTCGAGCGGGAGTTGCATTGCGCCGTTGCGTGCCGATCATGGATCGCGTTGCCATTATTCTGCCTGATCAGCACGTTCGGAGTGATGCATAACGCCGCCGCGAACGAGTCCTTGCAGATTGTGGACGCGCGCGTGCCGGCGGTCGACAAAGCGGGCGGGGACCTTCCCTTGACGATGACGATCAAGAACGAGGCCGACAGCGCCGATGCGCTGCTTCGTGTCCGCTGCCCGGTTGCGAATTTTTCCGAGCGTCATACTGTGGATCGCGGCGAGGGCGCACCGGCGATGCGCTCGATATCCAATATACCAGTACCGGCAAAGGCAATGCTCGAGCTGAAGCGTGACGGTTATCACGTCATGCTGCTGCAGATGCGTCAGGCGCTCACGCCGGGCGAGACCTTCAAATGCGCGATCGTTTTTCAGAAAGCAGGCACCATCGAGACGGAGGTACAGGTCCAGAAGTGACCTCACACAAGTGACTCAACAAGACGGCGGGTGGTGCACAGCCATGCGCCGGGACTCAAGGCTTCTCGCGTGATCGCCCGTGTGTGACGGGCGGTTCGATCAATGAAGAATGCTAGATCCGGAGGAAATGAACTCATGACAAGGTTGAATTGGGTAAAGTCGCATATGCTCGCCGCGGCAGTAGCATCCGCAGCGACGTTCGCGGGCTCTTTCGCGCTCGCCGACGATGTCGGCCAGGACCGTCTGCTCAATGCTGACAAGGAAGCAGGCAACTGGCTGCACCACCACAAGAACTATTCGGCGACGCGCTTCTCGTCGCTGGCCGATATCAACAAGGACAACGTCAAGAATCTCAAGGTCGCCTGGACCATGCATCTCGGCGGCGTCGAGGGCGGCGGAATCTGGTCGCATGGCGGCCTGGAGGGGACGCCGATCGTCGAGAACGGCTTCATGTATGTCACCGACGGCTGGGGTTCGGTCTACAAGATCGATGCGCATGGCGGCAAAGGCGTGCTGCTCTGGAAGATGGATCCGAAGACCGACCATGACTGGGCCGGTGCAGTCGCCTGCTGCGGCGTCGACAACCGCGGCGTCGCATTGTGGGGCAACCTCGTCGTCTCGCACACGCTCGACGGCCGCCTGATCGCGACCAACAAGGAGACCGGGCAGGTCGCCTGGCAGCGCCAGGTCGCCGATCCCGACAAGGGCGAGGTGATCACCGGCGCACCGCTGATCGTCAAGGACATGGCGATCACGGGCGTGGCCGGCGCCGAATACGGCATTCGCGGCTGGATCGCGGCGACCGACCTGAAGAGCCAGAAGGAAGTGTGGCGCACCCACACCATCCCGGGCAAGGACGAGGCGGGTCACGAGACCTGGAAGGACGACAAGGACGCCAAGGCGAGCGGCGGCGGATCGACCTGGGTCACCGGCAGCTTCGACCCCTCGACCAACACCATCGTCTGGGGCGTCGGCAATCCCGGACCGGACTGGGACAACGAGTACCGGCCCGGCGACAACCTCTACACCGACTCCTCGCTTGGTCTCGATGCCGACACCGGCAAGATCAAATGGCACTACCAGCACACGCCGAACGATCCCTACGACTATGATAGCGTGGCGGAGAACGTGCTGGTCGACGTCCCCGGTCCGAACAACACGACGCAGAAGCTCGCGCTCGAGGCCGACCGCAACGGCTTTGCCTATGCGATCGACCGCAACAGCGGCAAGTTCATCTGGGGTCTGCCGTTCGTCAAGAAGGTGACCTGGACCAAGGGTCTCGACCCCGAATCCGGCAAGCCGGTGGAGTATGATCCGAAGCAGGGCGTGCAGCGCTACAACGCGGCGGTGACGCCAAGCCGCACCAACAAGGTGACGGACATCTGCCCCGGCAACATGGGCGGCAAGAACTGGCCGCCGACCGCGTATAATCCGAACCTGAAGCTCTGGTACATCCCGGTGATCGAGAGCTGCAACCGGATCACGGTTGAGGAGACGACGCCGGACAAGTTGAAGAAGCGCGAGTTCTTCACGGGCGGCGGACCGAGCCAGCCGGTCAAGATCACCGGCAGCGTCACCGCGATCGACGTCACCACCGGCAAGGTGGCAGGGAAGGCGGAGACCGAATTCCCGAATCTCGGCGGCATCCTGGCGACGCCCGACCTCGTGTTCTCCGGACAGCCGTCCGGCGAGGTGATCGCCTACGACGCGAAATCGCTGCAGCAGCTCTGGCAGTTCAACACCGGCGGCGGCGTCAATGCGCCTCCGATGACGTTCTCGGTGGACGGCAAGCAGTATGTCGCGATCCTGGTCGGCCTCGGCGGTGCCTGGGACAAGTGGTTCATCGATGCCACGCCCGAGCTGAAGCGGATGCAGCCGGGCTCGATGCTCTACGTGTTCGCCCTTTGACGTCGCAAGCGCGGGAGGCCTCTCACCGAGGCCTCCCGCGTCGATTTGGCCGAGAAAGACAAGAAAAAAGACAAGAAACAAGACAAATGAAAAAAATATCGCTGGTTGGCGCGTGGCTCGGCTGCGCGCTGGTGATGGGATTTATCGGTACCGCGCAAGCGCAGTCGGCGAGCGATCCGACCGATGCGGGCAAGGCGGTGTTCAAGCGCGGCAATTGCGTCGGCTGCCACAAATGGCACGGCAATGGCGGCGGCGGCTATGGCGGCGACGCGCTGTCGCTGCGCAAGACCGAGCTGACCCGCGAGCAGATCATCGAGACCGTGACGTGCGGCCGGCCGGGCACCGGCATGCCGTTCTTCGTGCGCGGCTCCTACGACACCACGAAATGCTACGAGATGACCCGGCGGGACGTCGCGGACCGCATGCCGCCCGAAGCGAATGTGTTCCTGCGGCCGAACGAGATCGAGGCCGTCGCCGACTACGTGCTCGCCCGCGTCAAGGGCAAGGGCGAGCCGACCTACGATGAATGCATCGCGTTCTTCGGCGATGGCTCGCGGGTCTGCAACATCTACAAGGAGGCCGGCCACGCCGCCGCGCCGTCCGATCAGAGCGAGAAGGCAAAGCCATGAGCAAGCAAGGATCGGCAATCCGTGGCTTGGTCTTCGCTGTCACCGTCACGGCAGCGGTGCCGGCGATGGCGACCGCGGGAGACCTGCGCGACATCAGCGTCGGAATGGCGATCAGCAGCGTGCCGGACGCGGGCTACATCAACCTGACTTGCGTCGGCGAGAAGACCCACAGATTGGCTGACTGGGCGCAATGGCAGGCTTGCCAGGCCGGACCGGACCAGCTGCGCGGCATCCGCTTCGAATACGATCGCGAGAGTGGGCGGGAAGGCACCATGGTCGGCGGCCATCCCGCGATCCTCACCGTCATGATCGACAAGGACGCCAAGATCGCGGCGCTGATGATCGAGACCGATCCGAAGGCGCGGCTCTATCTGCGCAAGAAGGCCTTCCTGCTCGGCCTGCAGGCGAGGTCGCGCTATGGCGAGGACGGCTGGACCTGTTCCAAGGCACAGCCGGGCGCCGACAAGCAGGAGGTCGGCGGCGTATTTGTCGACGAGAAATGCACCAAGACGATCGACGGCCGCACGGTCGAGATCGAGCGCCATCTCTACCGCGAGCCGAACAAGGAGCTCAAGGACATGACCGACGAGACCCGCATCACGATCCGCCGCGCCGGGTCCTGAGCTGCAAACTGAAATAGCCAAATTTCAGCTGCCTAACTGATCTAAAATGACTCTCTTTCTTTTCGTCATGGCCGGGCTTGTCCCGGCCATCCACGTCTTTTCTTACGCGATTGCAGAAAAGACGTGGATGCCCGGCACAAGGCCGGGCATGACGGAGCTAGTCTAATGCCGAGCCAGCAGCACCACGACGATCAGGGCCAGGATCGCGCACAGCACCTTCCAGAAGGTCACGGGATCGCGGTCGTGCAGCGATTTGCGGGTGGTGACGGCAGGGCCGGCCCAGGTCGCGCCGTTTTCCAGTTCGTGCGCGAATTCGATGGCATCGCCGAAGCGTTGTGCCGGGTCGACGCTGAGCGCTTTGCCGATCACCGCGTCGAGCCAGGCCGGCAGATCCGGCCGGTAGCGCGACAGCGGCGCGGGCTTGCCGAAGCGCGGCCGCGAGAACGGCTCGATCTCGCCGAACGGATAGTTCGCCGTGAACATGCGGTAGACCGTGACGCCGAGCGCGAACAGGTCGGAGGCCTCGTCGCCGGCCTTGCCGCCGAACAGTTCGGGCGCCATGTAGCTCGCGGTGCCCGGAATGTCCTCGGCGGGAAAATCCTCCAAGAGCGGCACCCGCGCGACGCCGAGATCGACAAGGCGCAACCCGCCGTCCTTCAGCAGGATCACGTTGTCCGGCTTGATGTCGCGATGGATGATGCCGGCGCGGTGCAGCGCGGTGACCGCACGCACCAGCTTGGTTGCGATCGCGATGCCGTCGGTGAGCGACAGCCGCGGCGCGCGACCAAGCCGTTGCTCCAGTGTTTCGCCCTCGTAGAGCGGCATCGCCGAATAGAGCCTGGTCTGCCGCTCCGCCGGCACCTCGATGATCTCGCCGATCCAGAGGCTGCGCACGCGCGCGGCGACCCAGGCCTCGCGCACGAAGGCGAGGCGGTAGGAGCCTTCGCTCGCGACCCGTGGATGGGGAAACTTCAGCACCACTTCGCGGCTGGCGCGCTTGTCGATCGCCTTGAACAGGCGGCTGTAGCGCCCGTCGGACAAGACGTCGCCGAGGCTGAAATCGTCGATCGTATCGCCAGTCACCGGCAAATCGAGGATCGGCAGCGTCGCGATCGCGTGGGTGAGATCGTCGCGGTCCGCCGGCGGCAGGTCGACGACGTCGAGCACCAGTGCGGTCGTGTTGTCGCTGCTGCCGGCCGCGAGGGCGGCGTCGACGATGCTGCGCGCGGACTCGTCGGGCGGCGTGCGTTCCTCCAGCAATTGCTGGAGGCGCAAATCGCCGAGCGCGCCGTGAACCCCGTCGCTGCAGATCAGCAGGCGATCATGCTGCCGGAGCCCAAGGGACGTGTAGTCGAAGCGGGCGAACTCCTCGAAACCGATAGCGCGGCTCAGCATGTGGGCGAGGTCGCCGCGGCCGGCGATATGGTCCTGCGTCAGGCGTTCCAGCCGGCCATCGCTCAGGCGATAGGCACGGGTGTCGCCGATATGGATCACATGGCATTGCCGCCGTGACAGGATGATCGAGGAGAACGCGCAGGCCATGCCGCTGCGCGCGGCATCGACGCGGCCCTGGCCGTAGATCCAGCTGTTGGCGGCTTCCAGCGCCCGCGCGGCGCGGCGGCGGACGCCGAGCGTCTCGGGCAACGAATAATAGGCGTCGATGAAGCTGCGGACCGCAACCTCCGCGGCCTCGCGTCCGCCCTTGTGGCCGCCGACGCCGTCGGCGACCGCGGCAACCACGTCGCGATGCAGCGTGCCCGGCTGGCCCAAGCAGGCCGCGACATAGTCCTCATTGGCGGCGCGCTTGCCGGTCTCGCTGGCGAAGCCGACGCGCACCCCCAAGTCCCGTTGCGAACCGTTCGCCACGTCCGGGCCCCGTCATGTTGCGGAGCGGAGTCCTCAGACGCGCGCTCCCGATACCGCGCCCCAGGTGGTGCGCCAGCGAACCTTGACCATGGCAAGTCCGATGAAGCCAAGCAACGCCAGCCCGCCGAAGAACAGGAAGCCGGCGCCGAAGCCGCCGGTCATGCCCTTGGCGGCGCCGAGCGTCTGGGCGAGGAAGAAGCCGCCGACGCCGCCGGCGCAGCCGACCAGCCCGGTCATCAGGCCGATCTCGTGACGGAAGCGCAGCGGGATTAGCTGGAACACCGCGCCGTTGCCCATGCCGAGCGCCAGCACGCCGATCGAGAACAGCAGCACCGAGATCCAGGCGATGCGCGGCAGTTCCGTCAACGCCCAGCCGGCCTGCGTCGGCGCCGTCGGGCCCTCCGGCATGAAGGCAATGACGAGATAGGCCGCGACCACGACACCGAACAGGATCGACAGCGAACGGATGCCGCCGATCCGGTCGGCGATCATGCCGCCGACGGGACGGAATCCCGAGCCGAACGCGACGATCAGCGCGACCAGCATGCCGGCCGCGACGCCGGAGACATGATACTGCACGGTGAAATAGAGCGGCAGCGCGTTGGCGAGGCCGACGAAGCCGCCGAAGGTGATGAAGTAGAAGAACATGAACCAGCGGCTGTCGGAATCCTTCAGCAGTGCGCCGTAGGCCTGCAGCGAGACCTTCTTGCGCTCGCCCGGCGCGTCCTTGGCTGCGACCGCGTAATAGGCGAGCACCATCAGCATCGGAATAAGCAGGCAGCCGAACACGGCCTGCCAGCCCCAATGCTCGGCAATGGTCGGCGCGAGCAGCGTGTCGAGCACGACGCCCATATTGCCGGCACCGGCAATCCCCATCACCACGCCCTGATATTGCGGCGGATACCAGCGGCTCGCCTGGGGCAGGGCGACGGCGAACGAGGCGCCGCCGACGCCGAGCGCAAGCCCGAACAGCTCGATCGCGAGCTTGCTGGTCAGCCCGAAGTGCCACACCGCAGCAGTCGCGGCGATCACGACGAGCTGGGCGATGATGCCGGTGCGCTTGGCGCCGATGATGTCGGCGAGAATGCCCATCGGCACGCGCAGCAGCGCGCCGGCCAGCACGGGAATGGCGACCAGGGTGAACTTCTCGTTCACGGCCAGATTCATGTCTCGCGCGATGTAGACGATCAGCGGTCCGAGCGCGACCCACGCCATGAAACTGATGTCGAAGTACAGGAACGCGGCAAGCAGTGTCGGCCAGTGACCTGCCTTCTTGAACTCGGCTAGCTTCATCGCAAGCATCTCGCGTTGATGCGGCGGAGGCAGCCGCGAAAGCGCGGCCATCTCAGGCGCAGACAAATGGAATGTTGGTGAATGGGAGTGCGCTCGTCGTTGAGACGCACTCCGTCAACAGCTGGGGTCAGCAATTACCGTGCCATCGATCACGTCGCGTCGCTTTGCCGTGCAGTCGCAAGACGTTGCCGCGCAATCGCGAACAGCGTTCCGCCGCCGCGCGTGGCGTGGCTTGCGGCAAGTGCCGCCGCGCAAACGCGCACGCTGGTGCTTTTTTGTGCGATGCGCCAAGTCCGCGCGATCGCGCATCAAATACGATTTCGCGATCGCCATCGCGGCCCGCGATGCTGTGATGCACAAGAGATCATCGGCGTGGCTAAAATTTCGGCCGGCTGTCGGCGCGGCGCGCGGACCGGTGGATTTTGATCGGCCGGAAACCTATTGATTTTGCGGCCGGATTCGACCGCCACCAGTTGGCACGCGTTTTGAATATCAATCTATAACGGAACATCGGTCGTCATCGAAGACGGTCTGCGCCCGCGGCTGGGCTTCCTACAACTCCAAACCTTTATCGGTGCCCATCAACGACGCACGCCGCGTCGCTGCGCAGCGCCGTCGGAATTGAAAGGCGGACCATGCTCGACAAAGTGACCAAGCAGAAGCTCGTGGTGATCGGCAACGGGATGGCCGGCATCCGGACGGTCGAGGCGCTGCTGGAGCGCGCGCCCGATCTCTACGACATCACGGTGTTCGGCTCCGAGCCCTACGGCAATTACAACCGCATCCTGCTGTCGCCGGTGCTCGCCGGCGAGAAGACCGTCGACGACATCATGCTCAACACCGTCGACTGGTACGAGGACAACAACATCACGCTGCGCAAGGGCGAGACGATCACCATGATCGACCGTCGCACCTGCGAGGTCGTCACCGAAGCCGGCGAGCGCGTGCCCTATGACCGCCTCTTGATCGCGACGGGCTCAAACCCGATCATGCTGCCGCTGCCGGGCAAGGACCTGCCGGGCGTGATCGGCTTCCGCGACATCTATGACGTTGATCGCATGATCAAGGCCTCGACCGACTATCGCAACGCGGTCGTGATCGGCGGCGGCCTGTTGGGTCTCGAGGCCGCCAACGGGCTGATGAAGCGCGGCATGAACGTCACGGTCGTGCATCTGCTCGACACGCTGATGGAGCGTCAGCTCGATCCGGTGGCCGGCGGCCTGTTGCGCAAGTCGCTGGAAGAGCGCGGCATGGTGTTCAAGATGCCGGCGCAGACCCAGGCCATCCTGGGCGAGGACCGCGTCACCGGCGTGCGGTTCGGCGACGGCACGGAGCTGCCGGCCGATCTCGTGGTGATGGCGGTTGGCATCCGCCCGAATTTCGAGCTCGCCAAGAAGGCCGGGCTGTACTGCGAGCGCGGCATCGTCGTCTCAGACACCATGCAGACCTATGACGGCCGCATCTACGCGGTCGGCGAGTGCGTGCAGCACCGCCGCCAGACCTACGGTCTCGTCGCGCCGCTGTTCGACCAGGCCAAGGTCTGCGCCAACCACCTCGCGATGAAGGGGTTTGCCACCTATGACGGCTCGGTCACCTCGACCAAGCTGAAGGTCACCGGCATCGACCTGTTCTCCGCCGGCGACTTCGCGCCGGGGCCGGACAAGGAGGAGATCGTGCTGCAGGACGCCAACCGCGGCGTCTACAAGCGCATCATCCTGAAGGACAAGAAGATCGTCGGCGCCGTGCTCTATGGCGACACCATCGACGGTCCCTGGTACTTCCAGCACCTGCGTGACGGCACCGACGTCTCGCATATGCGCGAGCGCCTGGTGTTCGGCGCCGCCAATCTCGGCGATGGCGGCGTCAGCGGCCAGAGCTCGGTTGCCGCGATGAGCGACGAGACCGAAATCTGCGGCTGCAACGGCGTCTGCAAGGGTGCCATCGTCAAGGCGATCAGCGAGAAGAAGCTGTTCACGCTCGATGATGTCCGCGCTCACACCAAGGCATCGTCGTCCTGCGGGTCCTGCACCGGCCTTGTCGAGCAGGTGCTGGCGTTCACGCTCGGCGGCGACTATTCGGCGGCGCCGAAGGTCAAGCCGCTGTGCAAATGCACCGATCACAGCCACGACGACGTTCGCCGCGTGATCGTCGAGCAGCAGCTCAAGACCATTCCCGCGGTCATGCGCTTCATGGAGTGGAAGACCCTGAACGGCTGCCACTCCTGCCGTCCGGCGTTGAATTACTATCTGCTCGCGACCTGGCCCGGCGAATATCGCGACGATCAGCAGTCGCGCTTCATCAATGAGCGCGTCCACGCCAACATCCAGAAGGACGGCACCTATTCGGTGGTGCCGCGGATGTGGGGCGGCGTCACGACGCCGAGCGAGCTGCGCGCGATCGCCGACGTCGCCGAGAAGTTCAGCATCCCGACGGTAAAGGTCACCGGCGGCCAGCGCATCGACCTGCTCGGCGTCAAGAAGGAGGACCTGCCGGCGGTGTGGGCCGACCTCAACGACGCCGGCATGGTGTCGGGCCATGCCTACGCCAAGGGCCTGCGCACGGTGAAGACCTGCGTCGGCTCCGAATGGTGTCGCTTCGGCACCCAGGATTCCACCGGCCTCGGCGTCAAGCTCGAGAAGTTCATGTGGGGCTCGTGGACGCCGGCCAAGGTCAAGCTCGGCGTCTCCGGCTGCCCGCGCAACTGTGCGGAGGCGACCTGCAAGGACGTCGGTGTGGTCTGCGTCGATTCCGGTTACGAGATCCATTTCGCCGGTGCCGCCGGACTGCACATCAAGGGCACCGAGTTCCTGACCAAGGTCGAGACCGAGGACGAATGCCTCGAGGTGATCGTGGCGCTGACCCAGCTCTACCGCGAGGAGGGCTGGTATCTCGAGCGCATGTACAAATGGTGCGACCGCGTCGGTCTCGAGCAGATCAGGAAGCGGGTGGTCGATGACGTTGCGAACCGCAAGGCGCTGTTCGCTCGCTTTGCCTATTCACAGCAGTTCGCGCAGACCGATCCGTGGGCCGAGCGTGCCAGCCGCGGCGTCGATCGCAACGAGTTCGCGCCTCTCGCCGAATTGGAGCTCGCATGACCCAGTGGATCGAAATCGGCGCATTGACCGACATTCCGCGGCTCGGCTCGCGCGTGGTGCGCACGCCGGGCGGCAACATCGCGGTGTTCCGGACCGAGAGCGACGAGGTGTTCGCGCTCGACGACCGCTGCCCGCACAAGGGCGGGCCGCTGTCGCAGGGCATCGTGCACAACAAGCGCGTGACCTGTCCGCTGCATAACTTCGTCATCGAGCTGGCGAGCGGGCAGGCGGTCGCGCCCGACGAAGGCTGCACGTATACCCACCCGGCCAAGGTCGAGAACGGCGTTGTCTGGCTGTCGGTGCGGCAGGCGGCGGCGGTGAGCTGAGCGGTCAGGCAATGTCCGTCAAGACCACGTGTCCCTATTGCGGTGTCGGCTGTGGCGTCATCGTGTCGAAGGACGCGGCGGGCGCCGTCCAGGTCGAGGGCGACAAGCAGCATCCGGCCAATTTCGGCCGGCTCTGCAGCAAGGGTTCGGCGCTCGCCGAGACCATCGATCTCGATGGGCGTCTGCTCGAGCCGATGGTGGACGGCGCGCCGGCGACGTGGGACGACGCGCTCGATCGTGTCGCCGATGGCTTTAGCAGGATCATCAGGGAGCACGGGCCCGACGCGGTCGCGTTCTATGTTTCCGGCCAACTGCTGACCGAGGACTATTACGTCATCAACAAGCTCGCCAAGGGCTTCGTCGGCACCGCCAATATCGACACCAATTCGCGGCTGTGCATGGCCTCCAGCGTCGCGGGGCACAAGCGCGCCTTCGGCAGCGACACCGTGCCAGGCTGCTATGAGGATCTCGAGCAGGCGGACTTACTCGTGCTGGTGGGCTCCAACGCCGCCTGGTGCCATCCGATCCTGCACCAGCGCATGCTGGCGGCGAAGGAGAAGAATCCGGCCTGCAAGATCGTGGTGATCGATCCGCGCCGCACCGCGACCTGCGAGGGCGCCGATCTGCATCTGCCGCTGCGCTCGGGCAGCGACTCCGTGCTGTTCAACGGGCTGTTCGCCTTCCTCGCCGGCAGCAACGCGGTCGACCGCGGCTTTGTCGGCAATTGCACGACGGGTGTCGTCGACGCGCTGAAGCAGGTCGGCGGCCAGACCGTGGCGCAGACCGCGGCGACCTGCGGCCTGACCGAAGGCGCGGTCGGCCTGTTCTTCGACTGGTTCACCCGGACCGAGCGCGTCGTCACGCTGTATTCGCAGGGCATCAACCAGTCGTCGAGCGGCGTCGACAAGGTCAACGCCATCATCAATTGTCATCTTTTGACCGGGCGCATCGGCCGTCCCGGCATGGGGCCGTTCTCGCTGACCGGCCAGCCCAACGCGATGGGCGGCCGCGAGGTCGGCGGGCTCGCCAACCAGCTCGCCGCGCATATGGAGATCGAGAATCCCGCGCATCGCGAGCTGGTGCAGCGGTTCTGGCGTGCGCCTGTGATCGCAGAGAAGGCCGGGCTGAAGGCGGTCGACATGTTCGACGCGATCGCCGACGGCCGCATCAAGGCGGTGTGGATCATCTCGACCAATCCGGTGGTGAGCCTGCCGGATGCCGATCGCGCCCGCGCCGCGCTCGAGGCCTGCGAGCTCGTCGTGGTGACGGATTGCATGCGCGACACCGACACCACGCGCCACGCCGACGTGCTGCTGCCGGCGCTGGCGTGGGGCGAGAAGGACGGCACCGTCACCAATTCCGAGCGCCGGATCTCGCGGCAGCGGCCGTTTCTCGCAGCGCCGGGCGAGGCGCGCGCCGACTGGAGCATCATCTGCGACGTCGCCAGTCGCATGGGATATTCCGGCTTCGACTATGCCTCGGCCGCCGAGGTGTTCCGCGAGCACGCCGAACTGTCGGGCTTCGAGAATAGCGGCCGGCGCGATTTCGACATCTCGGCGCTGGCGGCGCTGGACGATACCGCCTATGACGCGCTGGCGCCGGTGCAGTGGCCGGTGACGTCAGACTATCCGGCCGGCACGCCGCGGATGTTCGAGAGCCAGCAATTCTTCACGCCCGACCGCAAGGCGCGCTTCGTGCCGGTGGCGCCGCGCGCGGCGCGCCACGCGACCAGCCGCGACTTTCCGCTGGTGCTCAACACCGGCCGCGTGCGCGATCAGTGGCACACCATGACCCGGACCGGCAAAACCGGCCGGCTGCTGGCACATGTGTTCGAGCCCTATGCCGAGTTTCACCCCGAGGATGCGCGGCAGGCCGGGCTGCAAAACGAGGGATTGGTGCGGCTGACCAGCAGCTGGGGCGAGATGATCGCGCGCGTCGTGGTCAGCGCCGACCAGCGCCGCGGCTGCGTGTTCGTGCCGATGCACTGGAACGCGGAGTTCGCCGGCGAGGGGCGCGTCAACGCGCTGGTCAATCCGGCGACAGATCCAGTGTCCGGCCAGCCGGAGTCCAAGCACACGCCGGTCAAGGCCGATCCCTATACGCCGAAATGGCACGCCTTCATCCTGAGCCGCGACGCGATCAGGCGTCCGGCAAGCGGCTATTGGGTCTACGGCAAGGCCGGCGATTGCACGCGGCTGGAGCTCGCGCTCGACACTCGCCCGGAGAGCTGGCGCGACTGGGCGAGGGCGCAGCTCGGCCTCGAAGGTGTCGAGATCGAGTGGATCGCCTATCGCGATCCGGCGGCGGGACGCTTCCGCTACGCGGCGGTGCGCGACGGCCGGCTCGAGGGCTGCGTGTTCATCGCGCCCGATCACGCGCTGCCGTCGCGGGCCTGGCTGACCGGGCTGTTCGCCGAGCAGCAATTGTCGGCCAATGCGCGGATGTCGCTGCTCGCGGGAAGGCCGTTCGGCGCGGGCGAGGATGTCGGCCCGATCGTCTGCTCCTGTTTCAGCGTCGGACGGCACCAGATCACCGCCGAGATCAAAAAGGGCGCCGACAGCGTCGATGCGATCGGCCGCTGTCTGAAGGCCGGCACCAATTGCGGCGGCTGCAAGCCCGAGATCGGCAAGCTGATCGGCGCCACCGCGCAGCCGCGGCAGGCGATCGCGTCGTAGGTCGCCGCGCCAGGGCCCAGCCGAGAAATGCGCGATTCAAGATTGTTGCGGCGCAAATTGACCGTGAGCCCTATTTCTACGGCCGCAATTTCCTGATGTGATCTTCAATATTGCGAGCCAGTTTGCGGTTACCCCTGCTGAGGCGCGCCGTGCCGATCACCATCATGTCGTGACCAAAGCCATAGAACAGGAAGGACATTACATGCCTTCACGCCGTCATCTTCTGACCGGCGCCGTCGCGACCGGTGTCGCGCTGTCAATGCAACGCGCCACTGTAGCAGTCGCGCAGCAAAAACGAGTGATCGTCGATTCGCAGGTTCACCTGTGGCCGGCAAGCACTCCGGAGAGACCCTGGCTCCCCGGTGCCAAGCCGCAGCTCCCGGAGCCCTTCACCATCGAGCGAGTCATTCCACTGATGGACGAGGCTGGCGTCGATCGCGTTGTCATCGTTCCGCCAGTGTCGCTTGAAGGTGAGCGCATCGATTATGCCCAGGAGGCAGTCAGACGGTACCCGGGCCGCTTCGCCATCATGGCGCGTGTCGCCCTCGACAAGCCCGACCGCGCGGCACGGCTTGCGACTTGGCGCGACCAGCCCGGCGTACTGGGCGTGAGGTTGAACGTCGGCCCCGGCGAAGCGGCGTGGCTGACAGACGGAACCGCGGACTGGTTCTGGCCGGCGGCGGAGAAGGCCCGCCTGCCGGTGATGTTTCTCACTGAGGGGCAGACGTCGCTGTTCGCCCGCATCGCCGAGCGGCACCCGCAACTTACGCTCATCATCGATCACATGGGCGTCGGCGCGGGACTTCGCCCTCGTCCCGGCTCATCGGAAAACAACATGGTGCCGGAGGCTATCGTCCAGGCGGCCGCGCTCGCAAAATATGCGAATGTATCGGTGAAGTTGTCGTCGGTCCCGCTGATTTCGACTGAGCGATATCCATTCCGCGACGTGATCCCGCACATCCACCGCCTGTTCGACGCCTACGGCCCGGAGCGCTGCCACTGGGGGACCGATCTAACCAACTCATTCGCCCGGGCCACTTACCGGCAGCGCGTGACGCAATTCACGGAGGAGCTTCCGTTCCTCAGCGAAAGCGACAAGGACTGGATCATGGGCCGCGCGATCCTGGCGCGGCTTCGCTGGACGTCGTCCTAGCAGCCGCGGCAGATGCTCTTCAGCTTGCTGTTGAGCAGGCGGTCCTCTTCGTCGGAGGCCGCCTTGGTGTAGGGGTCGTTGCCGTGGCGCTTGTCGTCGGCAAAACTGCCGGCGCCAGTGGCGCCGCCCACGTGCATGCCGTGCATCGCGTGCCCGCCGCCATGGCCGTGGCTGCCGCGCGCGTCCACCGGCGGCATCGCGGCCGCAAGCAGCGTCAGCAGCAACCCGACCGTCGTGATCGTCCGCATGTTTTCCTCCTCGTCGCGGCAAAATACCGCTGACGCTGAGGCAAATGGGTGTCGGCCATCTTCACAATTTCGCGTGGCGGCAATCGGGGCAGGGGCCGGCCGGTTCCGGCCAAATACCGCCGGTGCGCCGCACATAGGCCGCCCGGGGATGGCTTCATGCCGACAATGCAGTGCTCGTCACACCAAAATGGTGTATCGGCAGGCTTGAGCGCGCGCGGGCAGCGGCCCGGTGCGACACAATCAAGATATCGCAAGATTTGGAGGAAGGTTCATGTCGGCTCTGCCACTCTCGGGCATCAAGATTCTCGACCTGACGCGGGTGCTCGCGGGCCCGCTGTCGGCCCAGATGCTGGCGGATCTCGGCGCCGAGGTGATCAAGATCGAGCGGCCCGGCGGCGGCGACGATGCCCGCGCCTTCGGCCCGCCCTATCTCACCGATCCCGAAGGCAAGCAGAACAACAACAACTCGTTCTACCTCTGCGCCAACCGCAACAAGAAGTCGGTCACCGTCAACATCGCCAAGCCGGAAGGGCAGGCGATCATCCGCGAGCTCGCCAAGACGGCCGACGTGATGATGGAGAACTACAAGGTCGGCGACCTCAAGCGTTACGGTCTCGACTACGAGACCATCAAGCAGCTCAACCCCGGTATCATCTATTGCTCGGTGACGGGTTTCGGCCAGACCGGACCTTACGCGCCGCGCGCGGGCTATGATGCGATCCTGCAGGCGATGGGCGGCCTGATGAGCGTCACCGGCCATATCGACGGCGAGCCGGGCGAGGGCCCGATGAAGGTCGGCCCCTCGATCGTCGACTACATGACCGGCATGAACACCTCGATCGGCATCCTCTCGGCGCTCTACCATCGCGACGCCAACAACGGGGAAGGGCAGCACATCGACGTCTGCCTGTTCGACACGGTGATCGCATCGCTGTCGCACTGGCTGCAGATCTACCTCGTCAATGGCAAGACCCCGCCGCGCCGCGGCACCTGGGGCAATGGCGGCATGCCGGCCGGCGTGTTCCGCTGCACTGATGGCGAGCTGATGCTGGTGGTCGGCAATGACGGCCAGTTCCAGCGCACCTGCGCCGTGCTCGGCGAGCCCGAGCTCGCGAACGACAAGCGCTTCGTCAAGAACAACGACCGCGTCGTGCACGGCAAGGAGATCATGGCGATCTTCGCCGGGCTGTTCCTGAAGCATCCGGTGGCCTACTGGCTGGAGAAGCTCGAGGAGGCCGGCGTGCCGTCGGGCCCGATCAACAATTTCGAGCAGGTGTTCAGCGATCCGCACGTGCAGTCGCGCGGCATGCGGGTCAAGGTCGATCATCCGTTCGAGCCGAACCTGTCGCTGATCCGGAACGCGCTGACCTTCTCGGGCACGCCGATCACCGAATACCGCGCCCCGCCGCTGTTGGGGGCCGACACCAAGGAGATCCTGGCGACCATCGGCTATGACGACGCCAAGGTCGAGGGACTGAAGGCGCAGGGGATTCTGTAGGCACTGACTTCGAGGCCGCGGGCGGTGGAGTTTCTCCGTCATCCTGAGGTGCGAGCTCTTGCGAGCCTCGAAGGATGAACGGCCCCGCTGGTGGCCGTCGACCCTTCGAGACGCGCGCAAGGGCGCGCTCCTCAGGGTGACGGGACCAGGGTCGTCATTCCGCAACAACACTTCGACCAGCATCGAAGCATCATTGACATCCGCCTGCTAAGTTGGCGCCATCGATCCTCATCGAAGGTGCCAATCATGAAACGGGAAGTGGTCCGCGTCGAACCGATCTCGAGTTGGCTGGAGCGCTGGAAGGCGCCGGCATCGCCGGTGACCCGGGCCGGCAACATGGTGTTCGTCTCCGGCCTGCCGCCGTTCGATCCCGCGACCGGCGAGTTCGCCGCCGGCGCGTCGATCGAGCGGCAAAGCGAGCTGCTCATGGAGCAGCTCAAGCAATGCCTCGAGGCGGCCGGCGCCACGCTCGACAATGTGATGAAGTGCAACGTGTTCTGCACTTCGGCAAAGCACTTCACAACCTTCAATGCAGTCTATGCAAGGTACTTCCCGCACCAGCCGCCGGCGCGGATCTTCGTCTGCATCCCGGAATGGACCGGGCCGTTCGACGTCGAGATCGACTGCATCGCGATGGTGTAAGGGCAGGGCGCCGCAGCGGCGCCCTCGCTTCACAAATCCTGCCGCGTCAGCCGCCCGTGCATCGCGACCGGTCGCGGCGCCGGCTTGCTCGGCACGTCGCCCATCGTCAGCGCCATCACCGAGACCGTGACCACGCGATCGATGATGCCGCGGACGTCGTCCAGATCGCATTTGCCTTCCGACAGCCGCAGCAGGCGTTCCTTCTCGCGGATGGTGTGGTGCGCCATCGCGAGCGCGAAGTGCAGGCCCCAATAGAGCTCGGTGTCGCTGCTGGCCGGCATCGCGCGGCGCATCGCCGCGGCGAACTTGCGCAGGTGATCGACCTCGCGATTCTTGATGCGGCGGATCGGCGGCACGGATTCGATCGAGGCGCGGATCATGAACCGCGCCGCGGTCGAGCCCTCGCGATCCGGCCCGAGGCAGCCGCGCAGGGTGGGGCCGACGAGGGCGCGCATGATGTCCTCGATCGCGGCGCGGCCGCCGCCTTTTTCCTCCGCCGCCCGCAATTCGTTGAGGCGCTCGCGGTTGGTCTGGATGCTGCGGGTGACGAACAGCTCCGCGATCAATTCGTCCTTGGAGCCGAAATGATAGTTCACCGCCGCGAGGTTGACGTTCGCTTCCGCGACGATGTCGCGCAGCGTGACGTCGCCGAAGCCGCGGTCGGCATAGAGCCGCTCGGCGGCGGCGAGAATGGCGGATCGGGTCTGGTCGCTGGCCATGGCTGAGAGCCTCCGGTCATTCCGGGGCGATGCGCAGCATCGAACCCGGAATCTCGCTCCACAATTTCCGGATTCCGGGTTCAGCCCTGCGGGCTGCCCCGGAATGACGAACGCAAGGTTGCATTTCAAACATTTGTATGAAACTATCGTTTGAACGGTCGGAAATGTCAATCCGCGGATCGCGGGGCAGCATTCTGGCACACCGCCGCCGCCCTTTCGCGAACGCCCTTGCGAGCCGCGGAGGCGGGGTCAACAATGTCGGCAAATGGCTACGGCCCAGGTCATCGGCCCAGGTCATCGGCCCAGGTCAGCGGCCCAAGTCTAGGAAACGAGGAGCGTCCCATGGATTTCACGATGTCGCCCAAGCAGAAGGAGTGGCTGGAGCGCGTTCAGGCCTTCATGAAAACGCACGTTCGGCCCGCCGTGCCGATCTACGACAAGCAGGATGCCGAGGGCCCGCGCTGGAAGGTGATCCCGATCCTCGAGGATCTGAAGAAGAAGGCGAAGGCCGAAGGCCTCTGGAACATGTTCATGCCGCCGTCCTCGCATGAGGACGATGAATTCCACGGCGCGGGATTGACCAATCTCGAATACGCGCTGCTGTCGGAAGAGATGGGTCGCATCTCCTGGGCTTCGGAAGTGTTCAACTGCTCCGCTCCCGATACCGGCAACATGGAAGTGTTCATCCGCTACGGCACCAAGGAGCAGAAGCGCAAATGGCTGCGCCCGCTGATGGACGGCGAGATCCGCTCCGCCTTCCTGATGACCGAGCCGGCGGTCGCTTCGTCCGACGCCACCAACATCGAGACCCGGATCGAGAAGGACGGCAATCACTACGTCATCAATGGCCGCAAATGGTGGTCGTCGGGCGTCGGCGATCCTCGTTGCAAGATCGCGATCTTGATGGGCAAGACCGACTTCAACGCCGCCAAGCATCAGCAGCAGTCGCAGATCCTGGTGCCGCTCGATACCCCCGGCATCAAGGTCGAGAAGATGCTGCCGGTGTTCGGCTTCGACGATGCGCCGCACGGCCACGCCCAGGTGCTGCTCGAGAACGTCCGCGTGCCGAAGGAAAACATCCTGCTCGGCGAAGGCCGCGGCTTCGAGATCGCCCAGGGCCGTCTCGGTCCGGGCCGCATCCATCACTGCATGCGCACCATCGGCCAGGCCGAGGAGGCGCTGGAGAAGATGGTGAAGCGGCTCGCCTCGCGCACCGCGTTCGGCAAGAAGATCATCGAGCATTCGGTCTGGGAGCAGCGCATCGGCGATGCCCGCACCGACATCGAGATGAACCGTCTGCTCTGCCTCAAGGCCGCCGACATGATGGACAAGGTCGGCAACAAGACCGCACAGGCCGAGATCGCGATGATCAAGGTCGCAGCTCCCAACATGGCGCTCAAGATCATCGACCAGGCGATCCAGGCCTTTGGCGGCGGCGGCGTCTCCGACGAAGCAGGGCTCGCCCGCGCCTATGCCCACATCCGCACGCTGCGCCTGGCGGACGGTCCGGACGAGGTGCACAATCGCGCCATTGCCAGACTTGAACTTCGGAAGTATGCAAACACGTCGCACTGAGCATGATGCGGAACGCATGGCGTTCGCGCGCACATCGTGCTCAGAATGAAAAAGAGAGATCAGGCTGGCGTGCCAGCCTGATTGAGGGAGCGCCCCGACGCGCTCTTTGAAAAATCGAGTTGAGGGAGCGTCATCGTGGCGGACGGCGTCAGGAAAGACGAAGAATTTTCCGGCACAAGGGAAGTCGAGGAGCGCCATCGTATCAACGAGGCTAGTCTCGACGCCTGGATGAGGGAACACGTCGAAGGCTATCAGGGGCCGCTCACGGTCCTGCAGTTCAAGGGTGGCCAGTCCAACCCGACCTACAAGCTCGAGACCCCCGGCCGCAACTACGTGATGCGGCGCAAGCCGTTCGGTAAATTATTGCCGTCGGCGCATGCGGTCGATCGCGAGTTCCGCGTGATCGCGGCGCTCGGCAAGCAGAATTTCCCGGTTGCGAAAGCCTACGCGCTGTGCACCGACGACGCGGTGATCGGCTCGGCCTTCTACATCATGTCGATGGAAGAGGGGCGGGTGTTCTGGGATCCGACGCTGCCGACCCAGGAGCCCGACGCGCGCCGAAAGATCTTCGCCAGCAAGATCGAGACGCTGGCCAAGCTTCATCTGTTCAATCCCGAGGCGATCGGCCTCGGCGATTTCGGCAAGCCCGGCAATTATTTTGCGCGACAGGTCGATCGTTGGACCAAGCAGTACCGCGCCTCCGAAACGCAGCACATTCCCGAATTCGAGAAGCTCGCCGAGTGGCTGCCGAAAACCGTTCCGGAGCAGAAGCGCGTCTCGATCGTGCATGGCGACTATCGCCTCGACAACATGATCTTCCACGCCACCGAGCCGCGGGTGCAGGCGGTGCTCGACTGGGAATTGTCGACGCTCGGCGATCCCATGGCCGACTTCACCTACCTGTTGATGCAGTGGACCATGCCGGGCCTCGTCAATGCCGACCTCAAGGCATTGAACATTCCGAGCCAGGATGAAGCGGCGCAGATCTATTGCGACGTGACCGGCATCCCGGTGCCGGACCTGAACTGGTATTTCTCCTACAACCTGTTCCGCCTTGCCGGCATCACGCAGGGCATCGCGGGCCGGGTTCGCGACGGCACCGCGGCGAATGCCAAGGCCCTCGAGTCGGCCAAGCGCACCGTGCCGCTGTCGCAGGCGTCATGGGAATACGCGCAGAAGGCCGGCGCAACCTGATCCAAGAATGCGGCGCGATCCAACAGGGCTCGCGCCGCTTTTCTTTTTACCTCGCCCCGCTTGCGGGGAGAGGTCGGATCGCATGCAGCGAAGCGAAGTGCGATCCGGGTGAGGGGGAGTCTCCGCAACTCGTTTGCCGCCGTCTGTGCGGAGCAAGCCCTTCACTCAACCCACTAAGAGCGAGCTGCGCTCGTCTTGACCCGGCAAGAGCGGCGCGAGGGAGCAGCAGGCCGATCGCGATTCCAAAGGCTCGCGCCGCCGCTGCAAGGTGCGGCATGTTTCCGCATTGTAGCCATCTGTGACTTGAGTTCGCGCTGCCGCTTTGGCAAGTCAGTCCGGTCAACGCCCGCCCTGGTCCTGATCGGACATTTTCATTTTGGCTCTTTCCTCCAATCTTCGCGGCAGCCTGTTCATGGCTGCGGCCATGGCCAGCTTCACGGTCAACGACACCATCACCAAGGCGGTGTCGGCGGAGCTCAACATCGGCGAGATCCTGCTGGTGCGCGGCCTGGTTGCGATGGTGCTGGTCGCGGCGCTCGCCTGGTACCGTGACGCGCTGCGCAGTTTCAGCGTGCTGCTGATCTGGCCGGTCGGGCTGCGCGTCCTTGGCGAGATCGGCGGCACGCTAACCTATCTCTCCGCGATCGCGCAGATCCCGCTCGCCAACGCCTCGGCGATCTTCCAGGCGCTGCCGCTGGTCATCACGCTCGGTGCGGCGCTGGTGTTCGGCGAGCCGGTCGGCTGGCGGCGCTGGCTTGCGATCGCGGCCGGCTTCATCGGGGTGCTTGTCATCGTTCGGCCCGGTGCGGAAGGCTTTAGCCAGGCTGCACTCTTGGCGCTGGCGTCGGTCGGCTTCTGCGCGGTGCGCGATCTCGCCACCCGCCGTATCCCGAAAGAGCTGCCGACCGTGTTCATCACGCTGCTCACCACCGTGACCGTGACGACGGCGGGTGCTGTCGTCCTTGTCCCGCTCGGCGGCTGGCGGCCGCCGTCCGGCACCGCGCTCGGCCTGCTCATATTGGCCGCGGTCCTGATCCTGATCGGTTATCAGTGCATCATCGTGTCGCTGCGCACAGGCGACATCTCGGCGGTGGCGCCGTTCCGCTATACCGCGCTGCCGTGGGCGATGCTGACGGGCTATCTCGCCTTCGGCCACAAGCCCGACGGTCCGATGCTCGCGGGTGCCGCGATCATCGTGGCCTCCGGCCTCTATGCCTTCTACCGCGAGCGCAAGCGCGACAAGCTCCGTCCCGCCGCAACGGGACCGGGGCTACCGCCGGACGGGTTGTGAGGCATCCGTGATCCTACGCAATCATTTGCAAATCACTTGGCGCAATGTGCGATCAGCCGTGCGACGAATGCGCCGCACGCCTCGAGCTGCGACATCTCGACGAACTCATCCGGCGTATGCGCCTGTGCGATCGAGCCGGGGCCGATCACAACGGACGGCACGTCCGCCATGCTGACGAACAAGCTGGCCTCGGTGCCGAAGGCGACCTTGGCGTGGTCGTTGCGGCCGGCAAATTGCTTGGCGAGCGTGACGATGGCGGCGTCGGCGGCGGTGTCGAGCGCGGGGTAGTCGAGGATCTCCTCGAATTCGATGCCGCATTCGGGATGTCGCTTGCGCATGTCAGGCTCGATCTCGGCCTTGGCCCAGGCGATGATCGCATCGGTCACCTCTCTCGACTCGGTGATGCCGATGCCGCGGCACTCGAATTCCACCACGCATTGGTCGGGCACGATGTTCAGCGCGGCGCCGCCATGCACGATGCTGGTGAGCAGGGTCGAGTGCGGGACATCGTAGAGGCTGCCTTGTTCGGCATCCGCGGTCAGCAACGCGGCGCGGCGGCGGATCTCGGTGATCAGGTCAGCGGCATATTCGATGGCGTTGACGCCGTCGGGCGCAATCGAGGAATGGCGGGCAAGCCCGCGGAACGTGGCGCGCACGCCGTGCTTGCCCTTGTGCCCGATGATGACCTGCATCTGGGTCGGCTCGCCGACGAAACAACCGAGCGGCTTGATCGGCTTGCGCGCGACCTCGCGCAGCATCGGACGTACGCCGACGCAACCGATCTCCTCGTCATAGGAGATGGCAAGATTGATCGGCGTCTTCAGATCGGCCGCGAGCATCTCGGGAACCATCGCGAGGCAGACGGCGACAAAGCCCTTCATGTCGGTGGTGCCGCGGCCGTACAGCCGGCCGTCGCGCTCGACGAGCTCGAACGGGTTGTGGCTCCAGTCCTGTCCCACAACTGGCACGACATCGGTATGCCCCGACAGCACCAGCCCGGCCTTGTCCTCAGGGCCGACAGTGACCCACAACGAGGATTTCTGCCCGGTTTCATCGACGATGCGTTGCCCCGCGAGGCCAAGCGAGGCGAGGTAGCGCTCGATGTAGTCGATCAGGGGCAGATTGCTGCGGTCGCTGACGGTGTCGAACGCGACGAGGTCGGCCAATAGCTTGCGGATGCGGTCGGAACGTTGATTTTGCATTGCCTGTTCGTTTGCGAGGGATTGTGCGAGGAATGACGAGTGTGCGAGCGATCCTGCCAGCGAAGTATAACAGCTGGTTGGCCTGCCGAGGCCAAGCAATATTCGGACCGTTGCCGGCGGTTATTGCGGTCCAGGCGTGTGGGATGGGTTGGGTAGAGCGAAGCGAAACCCATCGAATATATCCGCGCGGTGAGATGATGGGTTTCGTGGAGTTTATCATCGGGTCGCGCGTTGCGCGGACCTAGAGCGGAACGAAAGGCAAGACTCGGGCGATTCATGTCGCGAGAATGCGAAACTGTATCCCCATTCTCGGCTGTCATCGCCCGGCTCGGACCGGGCGATCCAGTACGCCGCGGCCTCTCGGCTCAAGCACAGAGGTCTCTGGAATACTGGATCGCCCGCATGCGTATGCGCAGGTGATGACACCGCATTGTTTGGCACCTTGAATGCGAACCATCTCCAGCGTCGTCCCGGCGAAGGCCGGGACCCATTACCCCAAATGCCAATGAATGCGCGACGCTGGGGCAACAGCCTTCTTCAACTACTCGACCCTGTGGTTATGGGTCCCGGCCTTCGCCGGGACGACGGTCGTGAATGTGGAGCCATCGGGGCCGCAGCCGGGATAACCACGGAGACTGCCCTCGCTAGATCGGCTTGCCCGTATACGGCATCGATGCGGTGAGGCCGCCGTCGACCGGGATGGCCTGGCCGTTGACGTAGGACGCTTCATCGCTCGCCAAAAACAATCCCATCGCGGCGAGCTCGTGCGGCTGGCCGGCGCGCTTGAGCGGATTGAGCTGGCCGATCTTGTCCTGGGTGCCGCGCTCCTTGGCGCGATCGAACACCGGCTTGGTCATGCCGGTTTCGATCAGGCCCGGGCACACCGCATTGATGCGCACGCCGGTGCCGGAGAGCGAGTAGGCGGTGGTCTGCACCAGGCTGATGACGCCGGCCTTGCTCGCACCATAGGGATGTCCGCTGGCACCCGACTTCAGGCCCGCGACGGAGGCGGTGCAGACGATCGAGCCGGAACCTTGCTTCGTCATATGCGGAATCGAATGCTTGATCGCGAGGAATGGGCCGATCAGATTGACGCGCAGCACCTCCTGCCAGTGTTCGACGGTCTGGTCGGCGAGTGGGACGAGACCGCCGCTGACGCCGGCATTGGCCCAGATCGCATCGAGCTTGCCGTACTTCGAGACCGCCTTCTCGATGAAGGCCTTCACGTCGCTCTCCGAGCCGGCATCGGCGGTGACGGCCTCGACAGTGCCGCCGGCATCGCGCACCAGCTTGGCGGTCTCGTTGACGCCCTCGGTGCGATCGACCGCGATCAGCTTGGCGCCTTCCCTGGTGAACAGCAGCGAGGCGGCGCGGCCGATGCCGCTGCCAGCGCCGGTGATGATGACGGATTTGCCTTCGAGGCGGCCCATGAGTTTCTCCCTGTTCACGTGATTAGTTCGGGTGGTCCTTGGCGCGTCTGCCGCGCGACGGAATTCAAACAAAATTTCAAACGTCCGAAGCACTTGAGACGGTGTGCGGCGTGACGTACAGCGAGACGGGACACTATTGAAGGGCTCATCCGATGTCCAATCCAGACAAGCCTGAGGTGACGGTGACGCGGTGGTGGTGGGTTCGTCACGCGCCGGTGCGCAGCGACGGCGGCAACATCTACGGACAAGAGGATATCGACTGCGACACCGGCGATGTCGAGGTGTTCGAGGCGGTCGCCAAGATGCTGCCGCGCGATGCGGTCTGGTATTCGAGCAATTTGAAGCGCACACACAAGACTGCGGACGCGATCTGGGCTGCCGGGTTTCCAAAGCCTGAAAGCATGACGCAGGAACGCGACTTCGCCGAGCAGCATCTCGGCCAATGGCAGGGTATGAACCGCGCCGCGTTTCTAGCCAGTCGTCCGCCGGGTACGGCCTGGTTCGCCGACGTCAACGATCCCGCGCCCGGCGGCGAGAGCTACATGGATCTCTACACCCGCGTCTGCCGCACCATTGTGCGGATCACCGCCGCGGAAGCGGGCAGGAATATCATCGCCGTCGGCCATGGCGGCGTGATCAAGGCCGCGGTCGGGCTGGCGCTCGGCGGCCAGCCGGACAGGGGGCTGTCGTTCGATATCGATAATATCTCGGTGACGCGGCTCGATCACATCGCGAGCGCCGGCCTGTCGACCTGGCGCTTGCCGATGGTGAACCAGCAGCCGTGGATTGCCGATCCGCGCCACGCCGCGATGCATCAGCCGTCCGGGCCTGAAGTCAGGCCGGCGAGCAAGCTTGCGTGATCGTCATACCGGGATGGTCCGAAGGACCAGACCGCAGATGCGCAATTGCGCATCGGGGAATCTCGAGATCCCGGGTCGACGCTGGTGCGTCGCCCCGGAATGACGCTAAGACGAACACTTAACATCAGGGAGAGAAACATGACCTTGTTCGACATGAAGGGAAAAGTCGCCGTCATCACCGGCTCGACGCGCGGCATCGGACGCGCGATCGCCGAGCGCATGGCCGAGCACGGCGCCAAGGTCGTGATCTCCTCGCGCAAGGCTGACGTCTGCGAGCAGGTGGCGAAGGAGATCAACGACAGCTACGGCAAGGGCACCGCGGTTGCGATCGCGGCAAACATCTCGTCGAAGGAAAATCTGCAGAACCTGGTCGACGAGAGCAACCGCGCCTTCGGCAAGATCGACGTGCTGGTCTGCAACGCGGCGTCCAATCCTTACTACGGTCCGCTCGCCGGCATCTCCGACGATCAGTTCCGCAAGATCCTCGACAACAACATCGTCGCCAACAACTGGCTGATCTCGATGGTGGTGCCGCAGATGATCGAGCGCAAGGACGGCTCGATCATCATCGTGTCCTCGATCGGCGGCCTGAAGGGCTCGACCATCCTCGGCGCCTACGCGATCTCCAAGGCCGCCGACATGCAGCTCGCGCGCAACCTCGCCTGCGAATACGGCAAGCACAATATCCGCGTGAACTGCATCGCGCCGGGCCTGATCAAGACCGACTTTGCGAAGGCGCTGTGGGACAATCCGGACAATCTGAAGGCCTCGACCGCGCGCTCGCCGCTGCTGCGGATCGGCGTGCCGGATGAGATCGCGGGCGCCGCCGTGATGATGGGCTCGCGGGCCGGCGACTTCATGACCGGCCAGACCATCGTGATCGACGGCGGCGCGACGATCAGCTGAGCATCACTCGTCATTCCGGGGCAGCCCGCAGGGCTGAACCCGGAATCTCGATGTTGTTGCGCGAGATTCCCCGATGCGCGATTGCGCATCTTAGGTTCGCGCCCCGGAATGACGGACTACTCCACCGCCGCGTACACCCCGTTGCGCACCAGCGAGCGGGTATATTCGCGCTGGCCCGGGCCCTGCATCATGAAGACCGCGATCAGGTCTTCGCTCGGATCGATCCAGAAGAATGTGCCGGCCATGCCGCTCCAGAAGTACTGGCCGACCGAGCCGGAGAACGGCGCGATGCCCTGCTGCATGCGCACGGCGAAGCCGAGGCCAAAACTGTGGCCGGGCGACACCAACGTGCCCTGGATTGCCACGCCGGCGCCGAGGTGATCGGAGGCCATGAATTCGAGCGTCTTGCGGCCGATGATCCTGGTGCCGTCGAGCGAGCCGCCGTTCAGCAGCATCTGCGCGAAGCGGGCATAGTCCATCGTGGTCGAAACCAGGCCGCCGCCGCCGGATTCCATCGCCGGCTTCTCCAGCATGTTGAACAGCTGCACCTTCTCGTTGGTCCAGGGATCGTTGGCAAAGGCCTCGGCGAGGCGGCCGGCATTGGCTTCCCCGGTGTGGAAGGCGGTCTCGGTCATCTGCAGCGGCGAGAGGATGTGCTCAGTGAGGTACGCGCCGAGCGTCTTGCCGCTGACGACCTCGATGATGCGGCCGAGGATGTCGGTGGAGCGGCTGTAGTTCCACTCGGCGCCGGGCTGGCAGACCAGCGGCATGCCGGCGAGCAGGGTGGCGTGCTCGGCGTTGGTGATCTTGCGGCTGCGCAGCCGCGACTGCTGGTAGAGCTGCTGCACCGGGCCGTTGCCGGTGTGGTCATAAGTAAGCCCAGACGTGTGACGAAGCAGGTCCTGGATCGTCATCTGCCGCTGCACGGGTACCAGCTCGAGCTTGCCGTTGTTGTCGACGCCGACCTTGGTCTCGGCGAATTCG
The DNA here is from genome assembly GCF_054056795.1 of Bradyrhizobium sp. USDA 3315. Classification (NCBI taxonomy): domain Bacteria; kingdom Pseudomonadati; phylum Pseudomonadota; class Alphaproteobacteria; order Hyphomicrobiales; family Nitrobacteraceae; genus Bradyrhizobium; species Bradyrhizobium sp. USDA 3315. The sequence continues at coordinate 6,166,627 of NZ_JBSRYP010000001.1, forward strand.
GGGATGAATTTCGCGACGGGGTCGTTGAGCAGGAAGTGGCCGTCCTCCAGCAGCTGCATGATGCCGACCGAGACGATCGGCTTGGTCATCGAGAAGATGCGGAAGATCGTGTCATGGGCCATTGGCGCCGAGGCGCTCGGGCTTTGCCGGCCGATCGCGTCGAACCAGCCGATCTGGCCGCGCCGCGCCACCAGCACCGTCACGCCGGGCACGGTTCCCTTGTCGACCTCGCGGCGGAAGGTGTCGGACATCGCCTGCAGCCGCGCGCTCGACAATCCGATCGATTCGGGCTTGGCGAGGGGAAGAGAGGGGGTGGTCGGGCTGGCGGCGTGCTTGGTGGCGGTTTGGGCGTTCATGGTCTCTCCCTGGTTCTTGATTCTTGCGGCGAGGTGCCGACACGGGGTGATCGCCGAAGTCTGGCGCAGAAGTTTTGCAATGAACAGAAGCTTCACCGCTTCGCCCTTGCAAACCGGCCATGCCCTGTGCTTGAAACGGCGCGAACCGGCGGCGACGCCGGTTCCCTGCAGGAGTGTAGCTCAATTGGTAGAGCACCGGTCTCCAAAACCGGGGGTCGCAGGTTCGAGCCCTGCCACTCCTGCCAGCCTTTTCCCAATCATTTGAATGTCTTGGCCGAGGTCCCGGACCCCGGCCATGATCATGTTTGCCTACTTGATCAGCGGGCAGCCGCCGTCCTTCAGCGGCCGGAACGCCTGGTCGCCGGGCACTTCGGCGAGCACCTTGTAGTAATCCCACGGCGCCTTCGATTCCTCGGGCTTCTTGACCTCGAACAGGAACATCGAGTGCACCATGCGGCCGTCCTCGCGCACCACGCCGTTGTCGGTGAAGGCGTCGCGGACCGGGGTCGCGCGCATCTTGGCCAGCACCGGCCTGGTCTCCTTGGTGCCGGCGGCCTTCACCGCGTTGAGGTAGTGCAGGGTGGCGCTGTAGGTCGCGGCCTGGTTCATCGTCGGCATCCGCTTCATGCGCTCGAAGAAGCGCTTGCCGAAGGCGCGGGTGCGGTCGTTGAGGTCCCAGTAGTAGGCCTCGGTGATGATCAGGCCCTGCGCGAGCTTGAGCCCGAGGCTGTGGATATCCGAGATGAACATCACGATGCCGGCGAGGTTCTGGCCGCCCGCGACGATGCCGAATTCGGAGGCCTGCTTGATGGTGTTGATGGTGTCGGCGCCGCCATTGGCCATGCCAATGATCTTGGCCTTCGAGGCCTGCGCCTGCAGCAGGAAGGACGAGAAGTCCGGCGTGTTGAGCGGATGCCGCGCACTGCCGAGCACCTTGCCGCCGGCGGCGCGGACCACGTCGCCGGTGTCGCGTTCGATCGAATGACCGAACAGATAGTCGGCGGTGATGAAGAACCAGGTATCGCCGCCGTTCTTCACGATCGCGCTGCCGACGGTGTGGGCGTTGGCGTAGGTGTCGTAAGTCCAGTGCAGCGTGTAGGGCGAGCAGGACTTGCCGGTGATGTCGGAGCTCGCCGCATCCGTCACGATCATGATCTTCTCGAACTGCTTCGACATCTCCATGCCGGCGAGCGCGGTCGCCGAGGTCGGCATGTCGATGATCATGTCGACATTCTCGGCCTCGTACCATTTGCGGGTGATGGTGGCGGCGACGTCGGCCTTGTTGAGGGCGTCGGCGGTGACGAGCTCGATCGGCTTGCCGAACATCGACCCGCCGAACTCCTCGATCGCCATCTTGGTGGCCTCGACATTGCCGGCGCCGCCGATGTCCGAATAGACCGACTGGAAATCCGTGAGCACGCCGATCTTGAGCGGCGCCTGCTGGGCGAGCGCCGGCCCTGCCAGCACAGCCGCGATCAGGCCGGCGGCGGACAGACTCGTGACGATGGATTTCATGATGGTGTGCCTCCCCGAGGTGCTCTTATCAGTTTGTCCGACAAAGCTACATTTGCCCGGTTCCGGTGTCAATTCCGGCCGCCTGGGTTCCGGCCGCCTGGGTGCGACAATCAGGCTGGATATCGCTCATTTGACGCCCCAAAGGCCTTCGCCTATCCTTTGTCCGACAAACGACAATCGGGAGCCCCGGGGAGCTGAAGATGCCCACCACGCCGCTGTTCCGGCGCATCGATGTCGCGCCGGCCTATCAGAAGGTCGCCGACGCGATCGAACGCGAGATCATCAACGGGCGGATCAAGCCGGGCGAGCCGATCGGCACCGAGCAGCAGCTGGTTGCGCAGTTCGGCGTCAACCGCTCGACGGTGCGCGAAGGCATTCGCGTGCTCGAGGAGGGCGGACTGATCCGCCGCGATTCCAGCCGCCGGCTGCAGGCCTGCCTGCCGCGCTACAACAAGCTCGCGACGCGACTGTCCCGCGCGCTGATCCTGCACGAGGTGACGTTCCGCGAATTGTTCGAGACCTCGATGACGCTGGAGGTCGCGAGCGTCGAGGGCGCGGTGGAGCGCGCGACCGAGGAGAACATCGCCGAGCTCGCCGGCAATCTCGAGCGCAGCGCAGCTGTCGTCGGCAATCCCGCTGCGCTTGCCGAGCTCGATGCGGAATTCCATGTGCTGATGGCCAAGGCCTCGCAGAACCGCGTGCTGCAGCTGGCGCGCGAGCCCGCCGCGCAACTGTTCTTTCCGACCACCGAGATGATCGTGGGCGGCGTGCCTGAGGGCGGCGCGCGGCTGGTCGAGGCGCACCATCATCTGCTCGACGCGATCAAGCGGCGCGACAAGGAGGCCGGCGTGCTGTGGACGCGGCGGCACCTGCAGGACTGGCGGCGCGGTTTCGAGAAGATCGCCTCGCTCGATCGCTCGGTCGAGCACACCTACATGGAACACGCTTACGCCGCGCGGCAATAGCGACGGCGCGGCCGAGACAAGACGAAGACAACGACAACAAGCACATTCGGGAGGGACAAATGAGCGGAGACATCGCAGCAACCATCCAGCGCGCCCGCGAGCACAGCATCGGCGATCTGCTGCGCCGGTCGGCGAAGCGCTACCCCGGCAAGACCGCGCTGATCTGCGGCGCGGTGAGCTGGAGCTTTGCGGAGATGGACGCGATCTGCAATCGGCTCGGCCGCGGCTTGCTCGCGCTCGGCGTTGCGAAGGGCGATCGCGTCGCGGTGCTGTCGCGCAACTCGCACGGCTTCGCCGCGCTACGCTTTGCGGTGGCCCGGATCGGCGCCATCCTGGTGCCGATCAACTTCATGCTCAATCCGGACGAGATCAATTTCATCCTCGCCAATTCCGGCGCCAGGCTGCTCGCGGTCGGCCCCGATTTCGTGGAGACGGCGCACGCTGCGGCCGCCAAGGGCTCGGCGGTCGAGACCCTGGTCTGGCTGCCCGGCGAGGATCCGGCCACCGCGCCCAACGGCATCACGACGTTCGACAGCCTGTTGCACAGCGACGCGTCGGCGCCGGAGGCGTCGGTGGACAGCCTCGATCCCGCGCAGATCATCTACACCAGCGGCACCGAGTCGCTGCCGAAGGGCGCGATCCTCACCCACGAAGCCGTCATGTGGCAGTATGTCAGCTGCATCATCGACGGCGGCATGGCGACGGACGACACGGTGCTGCACGCGCTGCCGCTCTATCACTGTGCGCAGCTCGACGTCTTTCTGGGGCCCGCGATCTATCTCGGCGCCACCAGCCTCATTACCGGCAAGCCGGTGCCTGACAATGTCCTGGCGCTGATCGCGGCCCACAAGATCAATTCGTTCTTCGCTCCGCCGACGATCTGGATCGCGATGCTGCGCTCGGGCGCGTTCGACCGCACCGACCTGTCGACCCTGCGCAAGGGCTATTACGGCGCTTCGATCATGCCGGTCGAGGTGCTGCTCGAGTTGCAGCGCCGGCTGCCCGACGTGAAGTTCTGGAATTTCTACGGCCAGACCGAGATCGCACCGCTCGCGACCGTGCTGTCGCCGGAGGACCAGCTGCCGAAGGCCGGCTCGGCCGGCAAGCCCGCGATCAATGTCGAGACGCGGGTGGTCAGGCCTGATATGACCGACGTCGGGGTGGGGGAGGTCGGCGAGATCGTGCATCGCTCGCCGCATCTGTTGTCAGGCTATTACAACGATCCGGTCAAGACTGCGGCCGCGTTCGCCGGCGGCTGGTTTCATTCCGGCGATCTCGCGACCATCGATGCCGACGGCTACATCACCGTCGTCGATCGCGTGAAGGACATGATCAAGAGCGGCGGCGAGAATGTCGCGAGCCGCGAGGTCGAGGAGATGATCTACCGGTTGCCTTCGGTGTCGGAGGTCGCGGTGGTCGGGCTGCCTGATCCGCGCTGGATCGAGGCGGTGACCGCGATCGTCGTGGTCAAGGCCGGCCAGAGCCTCGATGCCGACGCCGTCATCAAGCATTGCGCGGCGTCGATGGCCCATTTCAAGGTGCCGAAGCAGGTCATCTTCGTGGATGCCTTGCCGAAGAATCCGAGCGGCAAGCTGCTCAAGCGCGAGCTGCGCCAGCGCTATCTCGGCGGCGCCACGCTCGACCAGGCGGTGCAGAAGAGCTTCGCCGGCTAGGCTGTCTATTGGCCAGCTGTCGCCGGCGCCTTGTCCGACCATTCCGGCGGCAAGCCGAGCTTGCCGGCGGCCATTCCGACCAGGCCGGGATTGCGGCCGAACGCCTCGCAGGCCGCGTATTTCGGCTTGCCGCCGAGCGTTGCGCCAATCTTGTCGAACGACGGCAGCTCCGGTGCCTTTCCGAATGGCGTGCTGCCGGTGACGACGAGCTTGCTGAAGTCGTCGCTGAAGGAAGGGGCGAGATCGTAGGCGTCACCGGCGCTCGAGACCATCGGCGAGTTGGTGAACGAATTCGCCCCGCGGGCCCAGATCATCGCCGCCTGCTGGCGGCTGGCCTGATCGCGCACCTCGGCTTCGACGGTCAGGCTGCCAAGCCCGACTGGCAACCGCGGCACCGGCACCGGCACGCCTGCGCCGAGCGCGCTCGGCAGGAAGCTGACCACCTTGGAAGTGCCCGCCGCGACCTCGTCGGTGGGCGCCGCCTGGGTGACAAGCGCGTGCACGGACAGATCCGCAGGCTGATCGGCACCAACGACCTGAAGCCGCTCGCTTAGGCCGACGCACAGCGAACGATCGATCGCGTTGGCCACCAGGTGCCGCTGCTCCTGGGACAGCGTCGGCGACGCTGCCTGCGAGAAGGTCGTCGGGACGATCCGCACCGTCTTCGCAGCGAGGACCTCGTCCTTGTTGACGCGAACCAGCGATTTCGCCAGCACGCCGTCGGACGGCGTGAGATTGTCGTAGGATGCCAGTGACCCGCCCCGCGTCATCGGTGCGCTGGCACAGCCCGACAACAACGCCACCACAACCGCAGCGCCCGGCAGAAATTCGATTCTCATGTACCCCTCGAACGACCGCTCACCCCACGAACGATCGCACGTCACGATAGGGCAGGGCCGCCCGGGTCGGGATTAAGAGATATTAAGTCAGATGTAGCTCGCGAAACCGCGCGACCTATTTGAGCCACATTTGGCCGTGCAGGCTTAACAAAACGCTATATTTGCGCACTGCGCATCCGGGGCCGAGGCCTCTAAAATGCCGTGATGCAAATCCTGGAATACGACCTCGTGGCTTTCCCCGTCACCAACGCACGCATCCTCTGCGTCGAGGACGATGCCGATATCGCGCGCATGCTGGCCGAGGTGCTTGAGGACAACGGCTTCAGGCCGGTGCTGGTCGGCTCGGCCGTGGAGATGGATGCGCTGCTCAAGCGCGAGAGCTTTGATCTCGTCGTACTCGACGTGATGCTGCCGGGCGAGGATGGGCTGAGCATCTGCCGGCGCCTGCGCATGTCGTCTTCGATTCCGATCATCATGGTCACCGCGCGGGGCGAGGACATCGACCGCATCCTCGGCCTCGAGCTCGGTGCCGATGACTACGTCACCAAGCCGTTCAATTCGCGCGAACTGGTCGCCCGCATCCGGGCGCTGCTGCGCCGCGTCGAGAGCGGCGCCACGTCGCGGTCACGGCCGCGTCCGCTGACCTTTGCCGGATGGCGCATCAACCCCACCACCCGTGAGCTGCATGACCCCGCGGGCGTCCGGATCACGCTGACCGGTGCCGAGTTCGATCTGCTGCTGGCGTTCTGCCGCAATCCTGGGCAGGTGCTGTCACGCGAGCAATTGATCGAGCAGGCCTTCGGCGGCCTGATCGCCTCAGTCGAGCGCAGCGTCGACGTTCATATCAGCCGCATCAGGCAGAAGATCGAACCGGATCCGAAGGACCGCTCGATGATCAAGACGGTGCGGCTCGGCGGCTACCTCTTCACGCCTGCGGTCGAGCAGATATGATGGGATGGGCGCAGCGGCTGATGCCGCGCAGCGTCGCTGCTGCGCAACTCATGAGCCTCGTCGCGCTCTCGGAACTGATCGGCATCACGCTCGCGGCGGTGACCATCATTTTTCTGTTCGATTCTCCCTCGATCACCGACACGCAGAAGTTTCTTGCCGGGCGGGTCGCGGAGCTCACGCAGCTTGTGCGTTCCACGAAGACGCCGGCAGACGCGGATGAACTGCTGGCCGCAGCCAGGCGCGGCGGTCTCGACGTCAGGCGCGTCGCCTTGGGCGAACTGGTGCCTCGAACAGCCGCAGAGACGCGGTCGTTTTCCATGCGAGCGTTCCGGCAACTGGCTGCCGAGCCCGGAATTGAATTGATGGAGGATCTGCGCCATCCCGCAGGCTCGTCGTCACAGGTGATCGTGAGACTCGACGATGGCCACGCGCTGATGGCCGACGTTGCGGTCAAAGGCGGCCTTTGGTCCACTTTGCTCCGCCCGCTGGCCGGGGGCACGATCATCGTGCTGATCTCGATGCTGCTGCTGTCGGTCTATGCGGTGCGTTGGGTGATCGCGCCGCTGGCCGATGTCGCGCGTGCCGCGACCTCGTTCGGCCGCTCGCCGCGGGCTCCCGAGGTGTTGCGCCGGCGCGGTCCGCTCGAGATCGCCCAGGTCGCCGACGCGCTGAACGACATGCGCACACGTATCGCAGCGCTGCTCGACGACCGCACCCGCATGCTCGCCGCCATCAGTCATGACCTGCGGACGCCGCTGACCCGGCTCAGGCTGCGCACCGAGCGCGTCGGCGACGACACCCTGCGCCCGGCGATGCTGGGCGATATCGCCAAGATGACGCGCATGATCAACGAGACCCTGGAGTATCTGCGCGAGGATGCCCGCTCGGAGGCGGCGTCGTTCATCGACCTGCCGAGCTTCCTGCAGACCATCTGTTCGGACTTCGCCGACATGGGCCACGCGGTATCCTATGCCGGGCCGGCGCGTCTGCCTTATGCCTGCCGGCCCCGCGCGCTGTCGCGCGCCGTCACCAATATCGTGGAGAATGCGGTCAAGCACGGCAGCAAGGTCGCGGTGACGCTTCGCCCCATGGAGGCCGGCCACATCGAGATCGAGGTGGCGGATGACGGTCCGGGCATCCCACCTGCGCTGCACGACAAGGTGTTCGAGCCCTTCTTCAAGGCCGACAGCGCCCGGCAGGAGGGGGGCTTCGGGCTGGGGCTATCGATCGCGCAGGATATCGCCAAGCGCCATGGCGGCAGCATCGCGTTGAGGCTGCGGGAGCCGAGCGGACTGCTCGTATCGATGCTGCTGCCGCCAAAACCCGGCCTGGCCTAGAGGGGCGAGACGAACGACGCTGATCCCGCCAGGACGCCAGGGGATCGCAGGGCGCCGGCTAAGCCCTTGATTTGGAGAGACCAATGCCCGATCTGCCCGAACCGGGCGGGAGCCGGACCCGACCCCGCCGACCTTGACGTTTGGCCGGTCTCGCAGTAGATACTCGCCACTCGCAGCCGGCCCGCTTTGATGGCGGATATCCGGCGCGGCCTAATTCCCCGAACATTCGAGCTCGTTTATCGGCTCAACCTTCCAAACGAGGGCTGGGTCCGCAAGGTCGGCTGTTCGGATTCCTTGAAACGTTGCAATCGTCCGGAGACGGACGCGGATCTCACGATGGCTTTCAGCCCGTTCAAATTCCTGCAGGAAGTGCGCTCGGAGACCGCCAAGGTCACCTGGCCGACGCGCCGCGAGACGACCATCACCACCATCATGGTGTTCGTGATGGTGGCGCTGGCCTCGGTCTTCTTCTTCGCCGCAGATCAGATCATCCGCTATCTGATTACCCTGATACTGGGCATCCACTGATGAGCATGGGAACTCAATTGATGGACAAGCGCTGGTACATCGTCCACGCCTATTCGAACTTCGAGAAGAAGGTTCAGGAATCGATCCGCGAGCAGGCCAAGCAGCGTGGGCTGGAAGAACTGTTCGAGCAGATTCTAGTGCCGACCGAGAAGGTCACAGAGGTGCGCCGCGGCCGCAAGATCGACGCCGAGCGCAAGTTCTTCCCGGGCTATGTGCTGGTGAAGATGAAGCTGACCGACGAGGCGTTCCATCTGATCAAGAACACCCCGAAGGTGACCGGCTTCCTCGGCGCGGAAAACAAGCCGATGCCGATCTCGGAAGCGGAGGCGATGCGGATCCTGCACCAGGTGCAGGAGGGCGTGGAGCGTCCGAAGGCGTCGGTGTCGTTCGAGATCGGGGAGAACGTACGCGTGGCCGACGGCCCGTTCGCTTCGTTCTCCGGCGTGGTGGAAGAAATCGACGAGGCGCGCTCGCGCGTCAAGGTCGCGGTGTCGATCTTCGGCCGCGCGACGCCCGTGGAACTGGAATTCGGTCAGGTCGAAAAGGTGGTCTGACCGGACGGCGCGGGGTATATGCCTCGCGTCAAGTCGAGAGGCCGTGGGAGGGAGGAGGCGGTCGCCAGCCCCTTCAACCGAACCACGGAACCTGAAACCGCCGGCCCGTCCGGCACAACAGGAGTGATAAATGGCAAAGAAAGTGACCGGATACCTGAAGCTTCAGGTCCCGGCCGGTGCGGCGAATCCTTCGCCCCCGATCGGCCCCGCGCTTGGTCAGCGCGGTCTCAACATCATGGAGTTCTGCAAGGCGTTCAACGCGCAGACCCAGAAGGAAGAGAAGAACACCCCGATCCCGGTGATCATCACCATCTATGCGGACCGGTCCTTCACCTTCGAGATGAAGACCCCTCCGATGTCCTACTTCCTCAAGCAGGCCGCCAAGATCCAGTCCGGATCGAAGGCGCCGGGCCGTGACAAGGCCGGCCAGGTGACCAAGGCGCAAGTGCGCGAGATCGCCGAGAAGAAGATGAAGGACTTGAATTGCGACACCATCGAATCGGCCATGAAGATGGTCGAGGGCTCTGCCCGTTCGATGGGTCTGGAAGTTGCGGGGTAACGGGCCATGTCAATCGGAAAGCGTTTGAAGAAGGCCCGCGAGGGCGTCGATCGCGAGAAGCTCTATCCGCTCGCGGATGCCATCAAGATGGTCAAGGAGCGCGCCAAGTCGAAGTTCGACGAGACGATCGAGATCGCGATCAATCTCGGCGTCGACCCGCGCCACGCCGACCAGATGGTCCGCGGCGTCGTCAACCTGCCGAACGGAACCGGCCGTACGCTTCGTGTCGGCGTGTTCGCGCGCGGCGCCAAGGCTGAGGAAGCCAAGGCCGCCGGTGCCGACGTCGTCGGTGCGGAAGACCTGGTCGAGAAGGTGCAGGGCGGCGCGATCGATTTCGATCGTTGTATCGCCACGCCCGACATGATGCCCCTGGTCGGCCGCCTCGGTAAGGTGCTCGGTCCGCGCGGCATGATGCCGAACCCGAAGATCGGCACCGTGACCATGGACGTCACCAACGCCGTGAAGGGCGCCAAGGGCGGCTCGGTCGAGTTCCGCGTCGAGAAGGCCGGCATCGTGCAGGCCGGCATCGGCAAGGCCTCGTTCTCCGAGGACAAGCTGGTCGAGAACGTCAAGGCGCTCGCGGACGCGGTCTCCAAGGCGAAGCCGGCGGGCTCCAAGGGCACCTACATCCAGCGCGTGGCGGTTTCCTCCACCATGGGCCCGGGCGTGAAGGTCGAGCCGGGCACAATCCTCGGCTGAGGTCTCTGGCCGTGACGAGATAAAGAGGGGCGGGACCGGGCAACCGGTTCCGCCCTTTGTTTTGCCAAAGCGTTTTCGAGCGAAGTGGCTACCGGTTCGCGTGAAGAAAACGCGCCAAGACAAGATCTGAAGCCTCTCGCAAGAAAGAACAACAATGCCCGATAAGGTCCTGGTCTATTCACGCTTTCCCAAGGCCCAGCTGATCCGCTTCGGCGAGCGCTATGAGCTGCTGAACGCGGCGGGCAAGCGATTGGATGAAGCGTTCCCGGCGGCCGAGCTCGCCGATATCCGCGCCATGATCACCGCGGGCGGCACGGCGCTCGGCACGGAGGCCATGGACATGCTGCCGAAGCTCGGCGCAATCGTCTGCTACGGCACCGGTTATGACGGCGTCGATCTCGCCGCGGCCGCCAGGCGCGGCATCGCGGTCGGCCACAGCCCGGGGGCCAATGCGGCCTCCGTCGCCGACACGGCGGTGACCTTGATGCTGGCGTCGGTGCGGCGGCTGCTGGTGGCTGACAATTACGTGCGGAGCGGCGACTGGGCCGGTGCAAAGCCGTCGCCGATGATGCGGCCGCAGGCCGGCATGCGCGGCCGCAAGGTCGGCGTCTACGGCATGGGCGAGATCGGCCGCAAGATCGCCGCCCGCGTCGCGGCCTTCGAGACCGAGGTCGGCTATTTCAGCCGCTCGAAGCAGGACGTGCCCTATCAATACTTTCCGACGCTGGAGGCGCTCGCCGATTGGTGCTGCGTGCTGCTGGTGGCCGTCCGCGCCGGCGCCGAGACCGAGCATGCGGTCAATGCCGACATCCTGCGCCGGCTCGGCAGCGACGGGTTCGTCGTCAACATCGCGCGCGGCTCGGTCATCGACGAGAAGGCGCTGGTCGCAGCGTTGACCGACGGCGTGATCGCCGGCGCCGGCCTCGACGTGTTCGCGAGGGAGCCACATGCGCCCGATGCGCTGACCGCGCTGCCGAATGTGGTGCTGTCGCCGCATCTCGGCGGCCACACGCTGGAATCGCACGTCGCGATGCAGGATTGCGTGCTGGCCAATCTCGACGCGTTCTTTGCCGGCAAGCCGCTCGCCTATCCGGTGACGACCGCGCCCTGACCGGAGCTTCAGCTCCGGCGCGGCGCGTGGCGCAGCTTGTCCGGGTTGCGGACGATGTAGATCGCCGCAATCCGGCCAGTCTCGCCGTCGATCGCCATGCTCAATGTGTGGTCGACTTCGCCATCGAGGAAGATCAGCGCGCCCACGCTGCCATTGACCATCATCGGTTCGACGCGAACCTCGCTGCCGGCGTTCTTGCCGGCGATGCCGGTGATGAAGCGGACGATCTTCTCTGCCCCCTTGATCGGCTTCAGCGCCGCCAGCTTGCGGCCGCCGCCGTCGGTGATCGCGATGGCGTCCTCGCGCAGCAGGTTGGCGAGGGCGGAGACGTCGCCGCTGGCCGCGGCCTTGCAGAATGCCGCAGGGCGGAATAGAGGGCGAGCGCCGCGGGCAGGACGACCGCCACCAGATCGGATGCGGCATGGCGGTCGTGGCCGCCGGCGATCATCACGAGATGCAGCAGGCCGTGGCCGGCCAGGAACGCGGCGCCCGCGACCGCTGCCGGCCACCAGGCCGGCCACAAGGCTCGCGCCGCCAGGCCGAGCCCGGCCGCGATGAAGGCAATGCCGACGTCCTGGACCAAATGAGAGTTGAACGGACCGGTATCGGCGGCGCCGGGCACCAGCGACCACCAGAGGGAACCGGCCGACAGCATCACCAGCCCATTGGCGAGGTTGAAGAGGGCGAGAATTCCTGCAATCCATCGTTTCATGCGAGCCTCCAGCGCCCAGACGAGCGGCGGCATTGGAGCGTGACGCCGTCCGGGAAGAAATTTTTCGCTGGGCCGGGCAGGTCGCCGAACTGGTCTGAAATTTGCTCTTGGCAAGCAGGGCAGGACCGGCTACATAGCGCCTTCCGGGCGTGCTGGCACTTGCTGGCATGTCCGTGCTCGCAATCCGAAAACCTGAGATGATAGGAGATCATTCCTTTCCGCATGCCCGCAAGGATGCTCGAAAGGAAGGAGACCCATCGCCTTCAGAGGAATGAGAGCAGGGGCCTTCAGCGTGCTGAAGTGCCTCGATCCTGTCCAAGACTGCAGGCGCCCGCGAGAACTTCGTGTTTTCAACGGCTTAATCGCATGGCCTGCATAGACGGGTGAAGACCGGATTTTGCACTCCACGTCGCGATCAGTTCGCGGCCGGGAGGCTGGTTTGGTTCGAACCTCGACAGCCCATGGCCGCAAGGCTTTGGGAGGGCAGGCTTCTAGATGTCGTCTTGCCCGGCATGTCCGAAGGGTCTTGCGCCCCAAGGATCAGGTTTAGGGCGGGACGATGGGTGCAACCCGGCGGTCCTGCCTTCGCGGAAAGGCCGCCAACCGGAAAGAGCTTGCTGTGGAACGAGCGGCAAAAAAAGAGTCGGTCGAACAACTTAACGAGGTCTTCAAGACCACGTCGGTTGCGATCGTTGCTCACTATTCCGGCCTCACCGTGGCCCAGATGCAGAAGCTGCGCATGCAGATGAAGCAGGCGGGCGCGTCGGTGAAGGTCTCGAAGAACCGTCTCGCCAAAATTGCTCTTGAAGGCACTGACGTCGCTGCCATCGGCTCCCTGCTGAAGGGGCCGACCGTGATCGCTACTTCGAACGATCCGGTTGCGGCGCCAAAGGTTGCCATCGAATTCGCCAAGGCGAACGAGAAGTTCGTCATCCTCGGCGGCTCGATGGGTAAAACCGTCCTGAATGTCGACAGCGTGAAGGCGCTTGCCTCACTGCCGTCGCTCGACGAACTGCGCGGCAAGATCGTTGGCCTCCTCGTGGCGCCGGCGACCAAGCTTGCTCAGCTCTCCAACGCGCCCGCGGCCAAGCTCGCACGCGTCATTCAGGCTCATGCCTCAAAGGGCGAAGCGGCCTGACCCTTCGCTAATCTCAAACCTGGTTCGAACCAAACGTTTAAGGAACTGAACAATGGCTGACTTGCAGAAAATCGTCGACGACCTCTCAAGCCTCACCGTGCTCGAAGCGGCCGAACTCGCCAAGCTCCTCGAAGAAAAGTGGGGCGTGTCCGCCGCTGCCGCCGTTGCGGTTGCCGGCCCGGCTGCTGGTGGTGGCGGTGCCGCTGCTCCGGCTGAAGAGAAGACCGACTTCACCGTCGTGCTGGCTGGGGCCGGCGACAAGAAGATCGAAGTCATCAAGGAAGTCCGCGCCATCACCGGCCTGGGCCTGAAGGAAGCCAAGGACCTCGTCGAAGGCGCTCCGAAGCCCGTCAAGGAAGGCGTCAACAAGGAAGAAGCCGACAAGATCAAGGCCCAGCTCGAGAAGGCTGGCGCCAAGGTCGAGCTCAAGTAATGCGCGATCCGGGAGCGCCGCAGGGCGCTCCCGGGCCATGCAAACGGCGTGCGACAGGTTGTCGCGTGGCGCGTCGGACACAAAAAAGTGTGGGGATCCGTGGACTTAACCCTCGAATCTCCTTTATTGCCATCCCATATCGGGTTGGCAGCGGAAAAACACGGTAGGCGGCGGGGACGGCAGGGTCCCTGGCGGAAGCCGTTGGGAGACAGTCAGATTTCGGGCTTTTTCAGTCCGTAAAGCGGAGCGTTTGGACGAGCGGGTGCAGTGATGCGCCCCGCGCGTTGTTTTGCGTTTTGGAGGTGGTCGGGGCCGGGACGGGGATTTAATTCCTAACCTTGCGCTTCGTTCCTTCGAGACGATTCGAAATTCAACCCGGGGCCGATGGCAGTCGCTCCCGGAAGGTTCGCCCCACAAAGGCGACGAAAATGAGAGGCCACGATGGCGCAGCAGACATTCACCGGTCGCAAACGCGTACGCAAGTTTTTCGGTCACATCAAGGAAGTCGCCGAGATGCCGAACCTCATCGAGGTTCAGAAGGCGTCCTATGACCAGTTCCTGATGGTCGACGAGCCGACCGGCGGTCGGCTCGACGAGGGCCTGCAGGCGGTGTTCCGCTCGGTGTTCCCGATCTCGGATTTCTCCGGCACCTCGATGCTCGAATTCGTCCGCTACGAGTTCGAACAGCCGAAATATGACGTCGATGAGTGCCGCCAGCGCGGTATGACCTTCGCTGCGCCGCTCAAGGTGACGCTGCGCCTCATCGTGTTCGATATCGACGAGGAAACCGGCGCCAAGTCGGTGAAGGACATCAAGGAGCAGGACGTCTACATGGGCGATATCCCGCTCATGACGATGAACGGCACCTTCGTCGTCAACGGCACCGAGCGCGTCATCGTCTCGCAGATGCACCGTTCGCCGGGCGTGTTCTTCGACCACGACAAGGGCAAGACCCATTCGTCCGGCAAGCTGCTGTTTGCCGCGCGCGTGATTCCGTATCGCGGTTCCTGGCTCGACATCGAGTTCGACGCCAAGGACATCGTGTTCGCGCGCATCGACCGCCGCCGCAAGCTGCCCGTGACCTCGCTGATGTACGCGCTCGGTCTCGACGGCGAGCAGATCCTGTCGACCTTCTACAAGAAGATCACCTACAAGCGGACCAAGGACGGATGGCGCGTGCCGTTCGATGCCAACCGCTTCCGCGGCTATTCGACCGTCAACGACCTGATCGACGCCGACACCGGCAAGGTGGTGCTCGAGGCCGGCAAGAAGCTGACCGTGCGCCAGGCGCGCCAGCTTCAGGAGAAGGGCCTGAAGGCGCTGCGCATGTCGGACGAGGAACTCGTCGGCAACTATCTCGCCGAGGATCTCGTCAACCCGAAGACCGGTGAGATCTACGCCGAAGCCGGCGAGGAGATCACCGAGAAGTCGCTCAAGGTGCTGAACGAGCAGGGTTACAAGGACCTGCCCCGCTGCTCGACATCGACCACGTCAATGTCGGCGCCTACATCCGCAACACGCTGTCTGCCGACAAGAACATGACGCGCGAGGACGCGCTGTTCGACATCTACCGCGTGATGCGTCCGGGCGAGCCGCCGACGCTGGATTCGGCGCAGGCGATGTTCCAGTCGCTGTTCTTCGACGCCGAGCGCTACGACCTCTCCGCGGTCGGCCGCGTCAAGATGAACATGCGCCTCGAGCTCGATGCGCCCGATACCCATCGCACGCTGCGCAAGGAAGACATCTTGGCGGTCATCAAGACGCTGGTCGACCTGCGCGACGGCAAGGGCGAGATCGACGACATCGACCACCTCGGCAACCGCCGGGTGCGCTCGGTCGGCGAGCTCATGGAGAACCAGTACCGGATCGGCCTGCTCCGCATGGAGCGCGCGATCAAGGAGCGCATGTCGAGCGTCGATATCGACACCGTGATGCCGCAGGACCTGATCAACGCCAAGCCCGCGGCTGCCGCGGTGCGCGAGTTCTTCGGCTCCTCGCAGCTGTCGCAGTTCATGGACCAGACCAACCCGCTGTCGGAGATCACCCACAAGCGGCGCCTGTCGGCGCTTGGCCCGGGCGGCCTGACCCGCGAGCGCGCCGGCTTCGAAGTCCGCGACGTGCATCCGACGCACTACGGCCGCATCTGCCCGATCGAAACGCCGGAAGGTCCGAACATCGGCCTGATCAACTCGCTGGCGACGTTCGCGCGCGTCAACAAGTACGGCTTCGTCGAGACGCCCTATCGCAAGATCAAGGACGGCCGGGTCACCGACGAGGTGATCTATCTGTCGGCGATGGAAGAGGGTCGCTACCGCGTCGCGCAGGCCAACGTGCCGCTCGATGCCAAGGGCCGCTTCACCGACGACCTCGTGGTCTGCCGTCACGCCGGCGAAGTGCTGCCGGTGACGCCGGACAAGGTCGACTACATGGACGTGTCGCCGAAGCAGCTGGTTTCGGTCGCCGCGGCGCTGATCCCGTTCCTCGAGAACGACGACGCCAACCGCGCGCTGATGGGCTCGAACATGCAGCGCCAGGCGGTGCCGCTGGTTCGCGCCGAGGCGCCGTTCGTCGGCACCGGCATGGAAGGCGTGGTCGCCCGTGACTCGGGCGCGGCGATTGCCGCGCGCCGCTCCGGCGTGATCGACCAGATCGACGCCACCCGCGTCGTGATCCGCGCCACCGAGGATCTCGATCCGACCAAGTCGGGCGTCGATATCTACCGGCTGATGAAGTACCAGCGCTCCAACCAGTCGACCTGCATCAACCAGCGTCCGCTGGTGAAGGTCGGCGACATCGTCAAGAAGGGCGACATCATCGCCGACGGTCCGTCGACCGATCTCGGCGAGCTCGCGCTCGGCCGCAACGTGCTGGTCGCGTTCATGCCGTGGAACGGCTACAACTTCGAAGACTCGATCCTGCTCTCCGAGCGGATCGTGAAGGACGACGTCTTCACCTCGATTCACATCGAGGAGTTCGAGGTGATGGCCCGCGACACCAAGCTCGGTCCTGAGGAAATCACCCGCGACATTCCGAACGTCTCGGAAGAAGCGCTGAAGAACCTCGACGAAGCCGGTATCGTCTACATCGGTGCGGAAGTCCGCGCCGGCGACATCCTGGTCGGCAAGATCACGCCGAAGGGCGAGAGCCCGATGACGCCGGAAGAGAAGCTGCTGCGCGCCATCTTCGGCGAGAAGGCCTCCGACGTCCGCGACACCTCGCTGCGCGTGCCTCCGGGCGTGCAGGGCACCATCGTGGAAGTCCGCGTGTTCAACCGCCACGGCGTCGACAAGGACGAGCGCGCGCTGGCGATCGAGCGCGAGGAGATCGAGCGTCTCGCCAAGGACCGCGACGACGAGCAGGCGATCCTAGACCGCAACGTCTACAACCGCCTCGCCGAGCTGCTGGAGAACCGCCAGGGCATCGCCGGCCCGAAGGGCTTCAAGAAGGATACCAAGATCACCCGCGCGGTGCTCGACGAGTATCCGAAGTCGCAGTGGTGGCTGTTCGCCTCGCCGAACGACAAGCTGATGGCCGAGATCGAGGCCATGCGGAAGCAGTACGACGAGTCGAAGAAGGGCCTCGAGCAGCGCTTCCTCGACAAGGTCGAGAAGCTGCAGCGTGGCGACGAGCTGCCGCCCGGCGTGATGAAGATGGTCAAGGTCTTCGTCGCGGTGAAGCGCAAGATCCAGCCCGGCGACAAGATGGCCGGCCGTCACGGCAACAAGGGTGTGGTGTCGAAGATCGTTCCGATTGAGGACATGCCGTTCCTCGAGGACGGAACGCACGCCGACATCGTGCTCAATCCGCTCGGCGTGCCGTCGCGCATGAACGTCGGTCAGATCCTTGAGACCCATCTCGGTTGGGCCTGCGCCGGCCTCGGCAAGCGCATCGGGCAGACCATCGACGCCTATTATCACAAGCAGGATCTCAAGCCGCTGCGCGAGACCCTGAAGAAGATCTACGGCGAGGATGAAACTATCAAGTCGCTGAACGACAACGAGCTGGTCGAACTCGGCCGCAATCTGAGCCACGGCGTGCCGATCGCAACGCCGGTGTTCGACGGCGCCAAGGAAGCCGACATCGAGGAGATGCTGAAGCTCGCGGGCTTCGACGCCTCCGGCCAGTCGACCGTTTATGACGGCCGTACCGGTGATCAGTTCGATCGTAAGGTGACGATGGGCTACATCTACATGCTCAAGCTGCACCATCTCGTGGACGACAAGATCCACGCGCGTTCGATCGGTCCGTACTCGCTCGTCACCCAGCAGCCGCTGGGCGGCAAGGCGCAGTTCGGCGGCCAGCGCTTCGGCGAAATGGAGGTCTGGGCGCTGGAAGCCTACGGCGCCGCCTACACGCTGCAGGAGATGCTGACCGTGAAGTCGGACGACGTCGCCGGCCGTACCAAGGTGTACGAGGCGATCGTGCGCGGCGACGACACCTTCGAGGCCGGTATTCCGGAATCGTTCAACGTGCTGGTCAAGGAAATGCGCTCGCTCGGCCTCAACGTCGACCTGCACAATTCCAAGGTGGGACCGGCGTCGACGTCGGAAGCGGCCGAGTAACGCTGTGATCATGCCCGGCGCCAAACGCGCCGGGCCTCCGCACCCCGCTCGGACGTTGGGCGGGGCGCGCGCTGAATAAAAGTTTCGAATTTGCTGCCGGTGACGATCGGCACGCGAGGAGAAGACCATGAATCAAGAGATTATGAATCTTTTCAATCCGACGACCCCGGCCCAGGTCTTCGACCAGATCCGGATTTCGATCGCGTCTCCGGAGAAGATTCTGTCCTGGTCCTACGGCGAGATCAAGAAGCCGGAGACCATCAACTACCGCACCTTCAAGCCGGAGCGTGACGGCCTGTTCTGCGCGCGCATCTTCGGGCCGATCAAGGACTACGAGTGCTTGTGCGGCAAGTACAAGCGGATGAAGTACAAGGGCATCATCTGCGAGAAGTGCTCGGTCGAGGTGACGCTGTCGCGCGTCCGGCGCGAGCGCATGGGCCATATCGAGCTGGCGGCGCCGGTCGCCCACATCTGGTTCCTGAAGTCGCTGCCCTCGCGCATCGGCCTCCTGCTCGACATGACGCTGAAGGATCTCGAGCGGATCCTGTACTTCGAATACTACGTTGTGCTCGAGCCGGGTCTCACCGCGCTGAAGGACCGTCAGCTGCTGTCGGAAGACGAGTATCTGAAGGCGCAGGACGAGTACGGCCAGGATTCCTTCACCGCCATGATCGGCGCGGAGGCGATCCGCGAGCTGCTCAAGGGGCTCGAGCTCGAGAAGCTCGAGGCGACGCTGCGTGCCGACATGGCGGAGACCGACTCCGACATCAAGCACAAGAAGCTCGCCAAGCGTCTGAAGATCGTCGAGGCTTTCCGCGTTTCCGGCAACAAGCCGGAATGGATGATCATGACGGTCGTGCCGGTGATTCCGCCGGACCTGCGTCCGCTGGTGCCGCTCGACGGTGGCCGGTTTGCGACCTCGGACCTCAACGACCTGTACCGCCGCGTCATCAACCGCAACAACCGCCTGAAGCGGCTGATGGAGCTGCGTGCGCCCGACATCATCATCCGCAACGAAAAGCGCATGCTGCAGGAGGCCGTCGACGCACTGTTCGACAACGGCCGCCGCGGCCGCGTCATCACCGGCGCCAACAAGCGTCCGCTGAAGTCGCTCGCCGACATGCTGAAGGGCAAGCAGGGCCGGTTCCGCCAGAACCTGCTCGGCAAGCGCGTCGACTATTCCGGCCGTTCGGTGATCGTGGTCGGTCCCGAGCTGCGCCTGCATCAGTGCGGCCTGCCGAAGAAGATGGCGCTCGAGCTGTTCAAGCCGTTCATCTACTCGCGGCTCGACGCCAAGGGTCTGTCCACCACGGTGAAGCAGGCCAAGAAGCTGGTCGAGAAGGAGCGTCCGGAGGTCTGGGATATCCTCGACGAGGTGATCCGCGAGCATCCGGTGCTGCTCAACCGCGCGCCGACGCTGCATCGCCTGGGCATCCAGGCGTTCGAGCCGGTGCTGATCGAAGGCAAGGCGATCCAGCTGCATCCGCTGGTCTGCGCCGCCTTCAACGCCGACTTCGACGGCGACCAGATGGCCGTGCACGTTCCGCTGTCGCTCGAAGCGCAGCTGGAAGCGCGCGTCCTGATGATGTCGACCAACAACATCCTGCATCCGGCGAACGGCCAGCCGATCATCGTGCCGTCGCAGGACATCGTGCTCGGCCTCTACTACGTCTCGATCATGCGCGAAGGCCTGCCCGGCGAGGGCAAGATCTTCGGCGACATGGCCGAGCTCGAGCACGCCCTGCATTCGAAGGTCATCCACCTCCACACCAAGATCAAGTACCGGTGGGAAGGCCTCGACGAGGAAGGCAAGCACTCCAAGCGCTGGATCGAAACCACCGCGGGCCGCGTCATGCTCGGCAACCTGCTGCCGAAGAACCCGAAGATCTCGTACGACATCATCAACAAGCTGATGACCAAGCGCGAGATTTCCGGCGTGATCGATCAGGTCTACCGGCACTGCGGTCAGAAGGAGACGGTGATCTTCTGCGACCGCATCATGGCGCTCGGCTTCTACAACGCCTTCAAGGCGGGCATCTCGTTCGGCAAGGACGACATGGTCGTGCCGGCGTCGAAGTGGAAGATCGTGGATCAGACCCGTACGCTGGCGAAGGATTTCGAGCAGCAGTACAATGACGGCCTGATCACCCATGGCGAGAAGTACAACAAGGTCGTCGACGCATGGTCGAAGGCCGGTGAAGAAGTCGCCAAGGCGATGATGAAGGAGATCTCGTCCACCAAGAAGACGGCGGCGGGCGCGGATGCCGACATCAACTCGATCTACATGATGGCGCACTCCGGTGCGCGTGGTTCGCCGGCCCAGATGCGCCAGCTCGCCGGCATGCGCGGCCTGATGGCCAAGCCGTCGGGCGAGATCATCGAGACGCCGATCATTTCCAACTTCAAGGAAGGTCTGTCGGTGCTCGAGTACTTCAACTCGACCCACGGCGCCCGCAAGGGCCTCGCGGACACCGCGTTGAAGACCGCGAACTCGGGCTACCTGACCCGCCGTCTGGTCGACGTCGCGCAGGACTGCATCATCACGCAGACCGACTGCGGCACCACGCTCGGCATCAAGATGCGCGCCATCGTCGACGCCGGCACCGTGGTCGCCTCGCTCGGCTCGCGCATCCTGGGCCGCGTGGCCTGCGATGACGTGCGCGATCCCGCCACCAACGAGGTCGTCATCAAGCGTGACACCTTGATGGAGGAGAGCCATGTCGACGCGATCCAGCAGGCCGGCATCCAGGAAGTGAAGATCCGCTCGGCGCTGACCTGCGAGCTGATCAACGGCATCTGCGCCAAGTGCTACGGCCGCGACCTGGCCCGCGGCACCCCGGTCAACCACGGTGAGGCCGTCGGCGTCATCGCGGCACAATCGATCGGTGAGCCCGGCACGCAGCTGACGATGCGCACGTTCCACATCGGCGGTGCCGCGCAGCTCAACGAGCAGTCGTTCGTCGAATCGAACTTCGACGGCAAGATCGTGATTAAGAACAAGGCGATCGCCCGCAACAGCGAAGGCAGCCTGATCGCGATGGTGCGCAACATGGTCGTTGCGATCGTCGATGCCGACGGCACCGAGCGTGCGACCCACCGTATTCAGTACGGTTCGAAGATGCACGTCGACGAAGGCGATATGGTCAAGCGCGGCCAGCGCATCGCCGAGTGGGATCCCTATACCCGCCCGGTGCTGAGCGAGGTCGAGGGCACGATCGGTTTCGAGGATCTGGTCGAGGGACAGTCGATCTCGGAAACGCTCGACGAGTCGACCGGTATCGCCAAGCGCGTGGTCATCGACTGGCGCACGACGCGCGGCGGTTCGGACCTGCGTCCGGCCATCGTGGTCAAGGGCAAGGACGGCAAGGTGATGAAGCTCGCGCGTGGCGGCGATGCCCGCTACATGCTGTCGGTCGACGCCATTCTGTCGGTCGACACCGGCGGGAAGGTGATGCCGGGCGACATCCTGGCGCGTATCTCGACCGAGAGCGCCAAGACGCGTGACATCACCGGCGGTCTGCCGCGGGTGGCGGAACTGTTCGAGGCTCGCAAGCCGAAGGATGCGGCGATCATCGCGGAGACCGCGGGAACGATCCGCTTCGGCCGCGACTACAAGAACAAGCGCCGCATCTCGATCGAGCCGATGGACAAGACCGAGGAGCCGCGCGAGTACCTGATCCCGAAGGGCAAGCACATCCACCTTCAGGACGGCGACATCGTCGAAAAGGGCGATTTCATCGTCGAAGGCAATCCGGCGCCGCACGACATCCTGGCGATCAAGGGCATCGAGGAGCTCGCTGCCTATCTGGTCAACGAAATCCAGGAGGTCTACCGGTTGCAGGGCGTGCTCATCAACGACAAGCACATCGAGGTGATTGTCCGTCAGATGCTGCAGAAGGTCGAGGTCACCGATCAGGGCGACACCGACATGATCTCGGGCGAGCAGGTCGACAAGATCGAGTTCGACGCGCTCAACACCAAGGCCAAGGAGGAGGGCAAGAAGCCCGCCACGGGTACGCCGGTTCTGCTCGGCATCACCAAGGCGAGCTTGCAGACCCGCTCCTTCTTCTCGGCGGCGTCGTTCCAGGAGACCACGCGCGTGCTCACCGAAGCTGCCGTCAACGGCAAGGTGGACCCGCTCGAGGGCCTCAAGGAGAACGTCATTGTCGGCCGCCTGATCCCGGCCGGCACCGGCGCCTCGATGGCGCGGATCCGCGAAGTCGCGGTCAAGCGCGACAAGCTGATCCTCGACGAGCGCGAGAAGCAGCAGGCGGCGATCGTGCCGACGGCTCCGGAAGCGGAGCCGCTGGCGCTGCCGCCCGCGGAATAGGCATCCGCAAGACTACGGGTATGGCGAGAAGGCCGGCGTTTAGCCGGCCTTTTTGCTGCTTTCTTTGCTTGCTGCGGTGCAAGGACGCAGTTTGTTCATCTTTCCTTCAGGCAAAAAAGTGCCTTTGCTGGGGTGACTTAGACCGGCTGTTTGGCTCGCGCCGGAGACGACGGAATCCATATGCTCGACTTGGCTATCGTAGGCGGCGGCCCCGGGGGGCTGATGAGCGCCTGGTATTTGAAGCGCAAACTCGGCGACCTCTGCCGCGTTACCATCTTCGAGGCGTCGAACCGCCTCGGCGGCAAGATCGTCACGCGCAAATTCGACACTGCGCCCGCGATGTATGAGGCCGGCGTCGCCGAGATCTATGATTACTCGATGACGGGGCCGGACCCGCTGCGCGAGCTGATCCAGCATTTCGGCCTGCAGACGATCCCGATGGATGCCGAGCAGGTGCAGCTCGACGGCGAGCTGCTCGCCGACGTTCCCGGCATGCGCCGCAAATACGGGGCGAAGACCGCGGCCGCGATCGAGGCGTTCCGCAAGCGCTGCAGCGACCTGGTGTCGCCGATCGAATATTACGAGGGCGTCGGCGCCCACGACAACGAACACCCGTGGGCCTACAAGACCGCCGAGCAGGTCCTCGACGAGGAGGTCGAGGACGCGACCGCGAAGCGCTTCTTCAAGGTGATGGCGCGTTCCGACATCGCGACCGAGAGCCACAACACCAACGGCCTCAACGCGCTGAAGAACTACGTGATGGACGTCGACGGCTATATCGGCCTGTATTCGATCCAGAACGGCAACGAGCAGCTGATCGATTGTCTGCGCTCGGAAGTCAGCGCCGACATCCAGCTCAACCATCGTGTGCTCAAGGTCGGCAAGACAGCTGGCGGCCGCTACCAGCTCAACATGATGAACGGCAAGGGGCCGGAGATGCGCGACTTCGATCTCGTGCTGGTCTGCCTGCCGCACTCCTGGCTCGCGACCATGCGCTGGGACGGCGAACAGCTGCGCAAGTCGATGGTCAAGCACGTCGCCTATTTCGACCGGCCCGCGCATTATCTGCGGGTCTCGATCCTGTTCGACGAGCCGTTCTGGGGCGAGAAGATCCCGGGCGCCTGGTTCATGTCGGAAGCGTTCGGCGGCTGCTGCGTCTACAACGAGGGCGCGCGCCACGATGTTGGCAAGCACGGCGTGCTGAACTGGCTGATCGCGGGCTCGGATGCGCTGGCCTTCGCCAATCTCAGCGACCAGGAGCTGATCGATGCCGCGTTGAAGTCGCTGCCGGTCTCGCTCGGCGATGCGCGCGAGCATTTCCTGGAAGGCAAGATCCATCGCTGGCTGTCGTCGGTCAACGCGCTGCCGGGCGGCCTGCCGGTGCGCGACGTCATGACCAACCACCGGCCCGAGCCGAAGGAGCATCCCGGCATCGTGGTGGTCGGCGACTATCTGTTCGATTCGACGCTGAATGGACTGCTCGATTCCTCCGATGCCGCGACCGACATCATCGTCACCGAGATGATGCGGCTGCGCCGTAGCCGCGCGCAGGACGAGAGCTCGCTGTCCGACAAGATCGACCGCAGCTATTTCGACAATTATCGCGGCGTCGGCCCCTACAGCGAGGTCTGGCGCAACTTCACCGACCCGGCCTATCTGACGGACCTGATCAAGACGGTCTGGGGCAGGGCGAAGGGCTACAAGCTGCTGATCGCCGGCTCCGCCAGCGGCGAACTGGTCGGCGCGCTGCGCGAACGTGGCATCGATGCCTGGGGCATCGAGAACAACCGCTACATCCACGGCAAGACGCCGAAGGCGCTCAAGAAGTACAACAAGCTCGGCTCGATCGCCGACATGCCGTTCAAGGCCAACGAGTTCGACTTCGTGTTCGAGACCTCGCTGTGCCATCTCGGCGAGAAGCAGGTCGTGCGCGGGGTGCGCGAGCTCAACCGCGTGGTCAAGACCGGCGTCGTGTTCGCGTCGGTGACCTCCGACATGGCGGCGGCAGTGATCGATCGCTACGACCTGCTGCGCGGGGTGAAGAAGCTCGGCACCTGGTGGGAGTGGTCGGAATTGTTCTTCGGCAACGGCTTCGATCTGTCGATGCACCGCCGCGACTGCACCGATGCGCTGTGGACATTGACGCTGGCCGCCAACAAGGGGCCAGGGCAGTGGTACGCCGACTCCGACAGCCTGCGCTATTCCTTCTTCGACAAGGTCGAAGCCGACCTCGACGACTAGCGGGACCGACCGGAAGCTTTTGCCGCGAGCCGACCGGCCTCGTGTCAACCAGCTGTCAAACGGCGGCAATGCTTTGCTCCGCGAATCCGCGCGAGCGCGCCGCGGCGCGTCGGCCGTTCCAAACGCTTTGCCGAATTCGTCGTGATCGCATAGGATTACGGGCGCAGTGTTATCAGCTGCGGTTTCGATTTGCGGTCATGCCGGCCGTGGAGCATCGGTTGGTTTCATGGCGCCAAGACCTCCTGCATCAGACGATCCGACGAGAGCGGCGGCCGACGATCCCGAGCTGAAGAAGAAGCCCGCGTCCGGTCCGCCCGCGGCGGCCGCCTCCACGAAGCCGTCCGCGGCGCCGGCTGACGACGAAGAGGAAGACGACGCGGACGACGAGTTCGAGCTCGATGACGTCGATGATGACGAGGACCTCGTCGTCTTCACCGCCAAGGAAGCCGCCGGCGCGCTCTCCACGATCTTTGGCTTCGTCAGGCCGATCCTGGCGAACTACAGGAAGCCGTTCGCCTGCGTCGCCTTCGGCGTGCTGGTCGAGACGTTGTTCAACGTCATCATGCCGCTCAGCCTGAAATTCCTGATCGACGACGCGCTCGGCGAGGAGGATTTCGGGGCCCTCTACAAGATCCTCGGCGTGCTCGCGGTTGCCGGCATCGTCACCTCGATCATCGCGGTCTGGTACGAGCGCTGGGATGCGCGGCTGGGCGCCGGCATCATCGCCGACGTGCGGACGCGGCTGTTCGACCATGTCCAGAACCTGCCGTCGGCCTATTTCGCGCGCACCAAGCGCGGCGAGATCCTGTCGCGCTTCTCGATCGATCTGTCGGCGTTCGAGGGCTCGGTCAAGACCTTCGCCAACAGCGCGGCGCTGCCGGGCCTCGAGCTGGTCGCGGGCATCATCCTGATGCTGTTCCTGAACTGGCAGCTTGCCGTGGTCGCCTTGCTGGTGTTTCCGATCACCCTGATCGGGCCGCGCATCCTGACGCCGAAGGCGGTGCAGGCCAATTACGAGCAGAAGCAGAACGAGGCCGCGCTGCTCGGAACCGTGCAGGAGAACGTCGCCGCGCAGGCGGTGGTGAAGGCGTTCAATCTGCAGCGCCGGGCGCTCGGCTGGTTCACGATGCGCAACCGCGACGTCCGGGCCAAGGCCGCGTCAGCCATGTTCCTGTCGACCATGGTGGAGCGCACCGTCACCATCGCGGTGCTGCTGCTCCACCTCGTGGTGCTGGCGATCGGCGCCTATCTCGCCACCAAGGGGCAGATCACCGTCGGCACCTTCGTGACCTTCGAGAGTGCGTTCTGGGAGGTGTCGTACAACATCGCCCATCTGATGCATTTCATCCCGGTGTCGATCCAGTCGGCGGCGGCGGTGCGGCACATCCAGGAACTGCTCGACGAGCCGACCCGCGGCGCCGACCGTCCCGGCGCGCCGGATCTGCCGCGCATCACCAACGACATCTCCTTCGATCGCGTCACCTTCCAGTATGAGGGGGCACAGACGCCGGTGCTCGACAATCTCAGCCTCAAGCTCAATGCCGGCAAGAGCATTGCGATCGTCGGTCCCAGCGGCTCGGGCAAGAGCACGCTGATCAACCTGATCCTGCGGCTCTACGTGCCGGACGAGGGCCGCGTCGCCGTCGACGGCGTCGATATCCGCCGGGTGACGCGCGAGTCGCTGCGGGCCAACATGGCGGTCGTGTTCCAGGAGAACATGCTGTTCAACATGTCGATCCGCGAGAACATCCGGCTCGGCAAGGAAGGCGCGACCGACGCGGAGGTCGAGGACGCTGCCCGCAAGGCCGAGATCCATCGCTACATCATGAGCCTGCCGCAGCGCTACGACACGCCGGTCGGCGAGCGCGGCGATACCTTGTCGGGCGGCCAGCGCCAGCGCATCGCGATCGCGCGCGCGATCATCCGTAACCCGTCCGTGCTGCTGCTCGACGAGGCGACTTCGGCGCTCGACCAGACCACGGAGGCTGCGATCAATCGCACGCTGCTCAAGGTCGCCGAGGGCCGCACCATGATCTGGTCGACGCATCGCCTGACTTCGGTGGTCGAGATGGACGAGATCATCGTGATCTCCGGCGGCAGGGCGATCGAACGCGGCTCGCACGAGGAGCTGCTGGCCCGCAATGGCGTCTATCGCAAGCTGTGGGACGACCAGGGACATCTGAATCACGACGAGGACGCCGACGACGCGGATGATGACGATGATGACGATGATGAAGATGAGGACGAAGACGAGGATGAGGAGGCGTGAGGCCCGCGTCGCGGGCGATGGTCGAGCGCCAGATTTTTCGTTACGCCCGGTCCGCGGCGTGCGGACGTTGCCGGAAGTGGTTGGCCGGCTGCGTCGTTGACGCCGCCGCCGCAGGGTTGTGCAGCCGGCGCAGCCAGCCGCGGCCGAGATAGCCGAAAAAGCGCGCCCAGCGCTGGGCCTGCCACGTGGGCCCGCTGCCGACCGACACCTCGCGGAAGCTGAATGCCTTGGCGTTCGACCAGGCGTCGCAGGCGGTCTTGACCGGATCGTCGTAGAACGCGGTGATCTTCTCCTCGCCCATGCCGTCGGTCGACAGCCAGGCCGGGATGTGGACGTTGCAGAGCTGGGCGACGTCGGTGAACACCTTGTCGGTACCGGTGCCGGTGACGGGGCAGGTGCTGGCGAAGGCATCACCGACCAGCACCACGCCGGCCTGCCGATAGCCGGTACTGACAAAGATGTCGGCGGGCCTGATCTTGATATCGCCGGCGATGTCGAACTCGCCGGTGAGCCGGCGCAGCCGCGGCAGCGCGGCGTTCAGCGTCTCCACTGGATTGCGCCGCATCGCCCGCAGCCAGGGATCGTCGGCCTTGCGATAGGTGAAGAGGTTGGCGCGCATCCGGTTTCCGACCGGAAACAGCGTGATGTAGGGGATGCGATCGCTCGGCCGCTCCGAGAAGTAGGTCATGGCCGCGAACGGGAAGGCGGGGCGGCCGACGGGGACGAAATCGAAGCCGAGCGAGATCGAGTGGCAGAAGCTCGTGACCAGCCGCTCGATGCCGAGCATCCGGCGCAACCCGACGTTCAGGCCGTTGGCAAGCACCACAAGGCGCGCCGAGATCTCCTCGCCATTGGCAAGCACGAGCCGCTGCCGCTCGGAACTGGTCGCGACATTGATCACCTTGTCGCAGATGAATTCCGCCGGCCCGGCGATTTCGTTCCGAATCGCCGCAATCAGCGCGTCGTACATGATGCCGTATTGCCGGCTCGGCTGCCGGTCGAGCAACCGGCCGAATCGCGCGATCCAGTTCTCGCCGTCCAGCGTCGCCGAGCGGAGCACCGACTCGGCGAGGCCGGTCCTGGCGAATCGCTCGAGCTGGAGGTCGCCGCCGATCTTTTCGACACGGAAATCGAACGGGTAGACCCGGTGGGGGTCGATCAGGATCGTCGGTATCCCGGCACGGCCGAGCATGGCGGTTGCGGTCGAGCCCGCAAGACCGCCGCCGATGATCGCGATGTCGGTGTACCGCATGAGAATTCCGTGGCTGTGACCCCGATTTTTGCGCTGCGAATGGCAAATAAAGGCTTAGTTTCGAAGTTTGCCTTCGGGACTAACTTGGGGAGAGTTGTTTCTATTCATATTTTACCCGGATGTAATATGATTCCGCACGCGCCCGAAGATTCGGATGAAGTGCGCGGGGAGGTCGGTCGGCCGTCACATTTCGCCTTGCGCCGAACCTCGGCGAAATGCGAAATCCGCAAGTGCCAGAGGCGTTTCTTCGCTTGTCGTTTTGCTTGACTTCACTATCTCTCGATTATACAAGGCGCCCACTTAACGACAGGCGGTGAGCTACGCCAGCGTCGGAACGGAACACCCGAAGGTCCTTTTTGAGGAGCCGGACGGGCACCAACCTCGACGAATGCCGCTCAAACGCTGTCGATGATAGCTAGGCAATGCCAGGACGATATTAGTTCTCTTGAGCACGTCCTCTTGAGAGTGAATTCGGATGCATGACCTCGGTGGCGGACCGAACAGCGAACGCTGAACGGTTCGGGATCGCGGTCCTCTGTGGCGTCGATGCGCTTTCCGCTCAGCGATGAGTGGTTGGCGCGATTTCGCTTTGCGCGGTTGTTTGTTCCGTGTCGAGCGGGCCGTGCGGGACGGCTAGTCCTGAGAAGAAATTTGCGGAGCCATTCAAGGTTTTCGCGCGAACTAAAGGGTGAAGGCTGCATGCCGACGATCAACCAGCTGATCGCAAATCCGCGTGAAGTGCAGAAGTCGCGTAAGAAGGTGCCGGCGCTGCAGCAGTCGCCGCAGAAGCGCGGCGTGTGCACGCGCGTCTACACCACGACCCCGAAGAAGCCGAACTCGGCGCTTCGTAAGGTCGCCAAGGTGCGCCTGACCAACGGCTTCGAGGTGATCGGCTACATCCCCGGTGAGGGCCATAACCTGCAGGAGCACTCGGTGGTCATGATCCGCGGCGGCCGCGTCAAGGACTTGCCCGGTGTGCGCTACCACATCCTCCGCGGCGTGCTGGATACCCAGGGCGTCAAGAACCGTAAGCAGCGTCGTTCGAAGTACGGCGCGAAGCGTCCGAAGTAAGCGGGAACCGATCAGATGTCGCGTCGCCATTCTGCCGAGAAGCGTGAAGTTCTTCCGGATCCGAAGTTCGGGAACATCATCATTACGAAGTTCATGAACTCGGTGATGTACGCCGGGAAGAAGTCGGTTGCCGAAAACATCGTCTACGGTGCGCTCGGCATGATCGAGGCCAAGACCAAGCAGAACCCGCTCGGCGTGTTCGAGCAGGCGCTCGAGAACGTGATGCCGACCATCGAGGTTCGTTCCCGCCGCGTCGGCGGCGCGACCTACCAGGTTCCGGTCGAAGTCCGTTCGGTGCGCCGTCAGGCGCTCGGCATCCGCTGGCTGATCTCGGCCGCTCGCGAGCGCAACGAGAAGACCATGACGGAGCGTCTCTCGGCTGAGCTGCTCGACGCCTCGAACAATCGCGGCAACGCCGTCAAGAAGCGGGAAGACGTGCACCGGATGGCGGAAGCCAACCGCGCGTTCTCGCACTATCGCTGGTAAGGCGAACAACGGAATTTAAGGAACAGTCTCATGCCCCGCCAACATGCCATCGAGGACTACCGTAACTTCGGTATCATGGCGCATATCGACGCCGGCAAGACCACGACCACCGAGCGCATCCTGTATTACACCGGCAAGAGCCACAAGATCGGCGAAGTGCACGAAGGTGCCGCGACGATGGACTGGATGGAGCAGGAGCAGGAGCGTGGCATCACGATCACCTCGGCTGCGACCACCGCGTTCTGGAACGGCAAGCGCCTGAACATCATCGACACCCCCGGCCACGTCGACTTCACCATCGAGGTCGAGCGTTCGCTGCGCGTGCTCGACGGCGCCGTTTGCGTCCTCGACTCCAACCAGGGCGTCGAGCCGCAGACCGAGACCGTCTGGCGCCAGGGCGACAAGTACAAGGTTCCGCGCATCGTCTTCGCCAACAAGATGGACAAGACCGGCGCCGACTTCTTCAAGTGCCTGTCCGACATCGTCGACCGCCTCGGCGCCAAGCCGATCGCGATCCAGCTGCCGATCGGTGCCGAGAACAACTTCAAGGGTCTCGTCGACCTCGTGAAGATGAAGGGCGTCATCTGGAACGATGAATCGCTCGGCGCCAAGTTCGACTATGTCGACATTCCGGAAGATCTGGTCGAGCAGGCCAAGGAGTATCGCGAGAAGATGGTGGAAGCCGCCGTCGAGCTCGACGACGACGCTTTGGCTGCCTTCCTCGACGGCAAGGAGCCGGACGAGGCGACCCTGAAGCGCCTGATCCGCAAGGCCGTGCTGACCGGCGCGTTCTATCCGGTGCTGTGCGGCTCCGCGTTCAAGAACAAGGGCGTGCAGCCGCTGCTCGACGCCGTCGTCGACTATCTGCCGTCGCCGATCGACGTGCCCGCGATCAAGGGTACCGACGATGACGGCAACGAAGTCGTGCGCAAGGCTGACGACAAGGAGCCGCTGGCGCTGCTCGCGTTCAAGATCATGGACGACCCGTTCGTCGGCACCATCACCTTCTGCCGCATCTACTCCGGCATCCTGCAGTCGGGCACCGGCGTGGTGAACTCGACCCGCGAGAAGAAAGAGCGTATCGGCCGCATGCTGCTGATGCATGCGAACAACCGCGAAGACATCAAGGAAGCCTATGCCGGCGACATCGTCGCGCTGGCCGGCCTGAAGGAAGCGCGCACCGGTGACACGCTGTGCGATCCCGACAAGCCGGTGATCCTCGAGAAGATGGAATTCCCGGAGCCGGTGATCGAGATCGCGATCGAGCCGAAGTCGAAGGCCGACCAGGAAAAGCTCGGCGTGGCGCTTGCCAAGCTCGCCGCGGAAGATCCGTCGTTCCGCGTGTCGACCGACCAGGAGTCCGGCCAGACCATTCTCAAGGGCATGGGCGAACTACATCTCGACATCAAGGTCGACATCCTCAAGCGCACCTACAAGGTCGACGCCAACATCGGCGCGCCGCAGGTGGCGTTCCGCGAGCGCGTGACCAAGAAGGCTGAAGTCAAGTACACGCACAAGAAGCAGACCGGCGGTACCGGTCAGTTCGCCGAAGTGTCGATCGTCGTCGAGCCGAACGAGCCCGGCAAGGGCTATGAGTTCGAATCGAAGATCGTCGGCGGCGCGGTGCCGAAGGAATACATCCCCGGCGTCGAAAAGGGCCTCAACAGCGTGATGGGCTCCGGTGTCGTTGCCGGCTTCCCGGTGGTGGACGTCAAGGTGCAGCTGGTCGACGGCAAGTATCACGACGTCGACTCGTCGGCACTGGCGTTCGAAATCGCATCGCGGGCTGCGTTCCGCGAAGCGTTGACGAAGGGCAAGTCCGTTCTGCTCGAGCCGATCATGAAGGTCGAGGTGGTGACCCCGGAAGACTACACCGGTTCGGTCATCGGCGACCTGAATTCCCGGCGTGGCCAAATCCAGGGCCAAGACATGCGCGGCAACGCCAACGTCATCAACGCGATGGTGCCGCTCATGAACATGTTCGGTTACGTGAACAACCTGCGCTCGATGAGCCAGGGTCGCGCGACCTTCACCATGCAGTTCGATCACTACGCCGAAGCTCCGGCGAACGTGTCGGCTGAAGTCCAGAAGAAGTTTGCCTGATTGTCGTTGATGGCAGTCAACGATTGAACGGAGAGTCAAATGGCCAAAGCTAAATTCGAACGTAACAAGCCCCACTGCAACATCGGCACCATCGGTCACGTCGACCATGGCAAGACCTCGCTGACCGCAGCGATCACCAAGGTGCTCGCAGAAACCGGCGGCGCGACGTTCACCGCCTACGACCAGATCGACAAGGCGCCGGAAGAGAAGGCCCGCGGCATCACGATCTCGACCGCTCACGTCGAGTACGAGACGACCAACCGCCACTACGCCCACGTCGACTGCCCCGGCCACGCCGACTACGTGAAGAACATGATCACCGGTGCCGCCCAGATGGACGGCGCGATCCTGGTCGTGTCGGCTGCTGACGGCCCGATGCCGCAGACCCGCGAGCACATCCTGCTCGCCCGCCAGGTCGGCGTGCCCGCGCTCGTCGTGTTCCTCAACAAGTGCGACATGGTCGACGATCCGGAGCTGCTCGAGCTCGTCGAGCTCGAAGTCCGCGAGCTGCTCTCGAAGTACGAATTCCCGGGCGACAAGATCCCGATCATCAAGGGCTCGGCGCTCGCCGCCCTCGAAGACAAGGACAAGAAGCTCGGCCACGACGCCATCCTCGAGCTGATGCGCAACGTCGACGAGTACATCCCGCAGCCGGAGCGTCCGATCGACCAGCCGTTCCTGATGCCGGTTGAAGACGTGTTCTCGATCTCGGGCCGCGGCACCGTCGTCACCGGCCGTGTCGAGCGCGGCGTGATCAAGGTCGGCGAGGAAATCGAAATCGTCGGTATCCGCGACACCCAGAAGACCATCGTCACCGGCGTCGAAATGTTCCGCAAGCTGCTCGATCAGGGCCAGGCCGGCGACAACATCGGTGCACTGCTCCGCGGCACCAAGCGCGAGGAAGTCGAGCGTGGCCAGGTGCTGTGCAAGCCCGGTTCGGTCAAGCCGCACACCAAGTTCAAGGCTGAGGCTTACATCCTCACCAAGGAAGAGGGCGGTCGCCACACCCCGTTCTTCACCAACTACCGTCCGCAGTTCTACTTCCGCACCACCGACGTGACCGGTGTCGTGCACCTGCCGGAAGGCACCGAGATGGTGATGCCGGGCGACAACATCGCGATGGAAGTGCACCTGATCGTGCCGATCGCGATGGAAGAGAAGCTGCGCTTCGCGATCCGCGAAGGCGGCCGCACCGTCGGCGCCGGCGTCGTCGCCGCGATCATCGAGTAACTACGCGAATAGGGAATGGCGAGTAGCGAGTGGGTCACTCCATTCGCTATTCGCTACTCGCCACTCACTAAAGAAAGAATACGGCAATGAACGGCCAAAATATTCGCATCCGTCTCAAGGCGTTCGACCATCGAATCCTCGATACGTCGACCCGCGAGATCGTGAACACGGCGAAGCGCACCGGTGCGCAGGTTCGCGGACCGATTCCGCTGCCGACCCGCATCGAGAAGTTCACCGTCAACCGTTCGCCGCACGTTGACAAGAAGAGCCGCGAGCAATTCGAGATGCGCACCCACAAGCGCCTCCTCGACATTGTCGACCCGACCCCGCAGACCGTCGATGCGCTGATGAAGCTCGACCTGGCCGCCGGTGTCGACGTCGAGATCAAGCTCTAAGGTTTTGGATTTTTACGTCCGCCGCTTGCGGACAGAAAGACAGGAAGCACGCCGATGCGCTCCGGAGTGATCGCACAAAAGGTCGGGATGACGCGGGTCTTTACGGAGACCGGCGAGCATATCCCTGTGACCGTGCTGAAGTTGGGCAACTGCCAGGTGCTGGGCCACCGCACGACCGAGAAGAACGGCTATGTCGCTCTTCAGCTCGGCTCGGGCGCCCGCAAGACCGTGTACATGCCCAAGGCCGAACGTGGCCAGTTCGCGGTCTCCAAGGTCGAGCCGAAGCGCAAGGTCGCCGAGTTCCGCGTGTCCGAGGACGCGCTGATCCCGGTCGGCGCGGAAATCCAGGCGGACCATTTCGTGGTCGGCCAGTTCGTCGACGTGACCGGTACCTCGATCGGTAAGGGCTTCGCCGGCGGCATGAAGCGCTGGAATTTCGGCGGTCTGCGCGCCACCCACGGTGTGTCGATCTCGCACCGTTCGATCGGTTCGACCGGTGGCCGTCAGGACCCCGGCAAGACCTTCAAGAACAAGAAGATGCCCGGTCACATGGGCGTCGACCGCATCACCACGCTCAATCTGCGCGTGGTTTCGACCGACGTCGAGCGCGGCCTTATCCTCGTCGAAGGCGCCGTTCCCGGCTCCAAGGGCGGCTGGATCTCGGTGCGCGACGCGGTCAAGAAGCCGCTGCCGAAGGACGCCCCGAAGCCCGGCAAGTTCAAGGTTGCAGGTGGCGAAGCTGCCGAGGCTGTGGCCGAGAAGGAGGGCGTGTGAGATGGAATTGAAAGTCACGACCCTTGAAGGCAAGGACGCCGGATCCGTCGAGCTCTCGGACGCGATCTTCGGTCTCGAGCCGCGCGCCGACATCATCCAGCGCTGCGTGCAGTGGCAGCTGAACAAGCGTCAGGCCGGCACCCACAAGGCCAAGGGCCGCGCCGAGATCTGGCGCACCGGCAAGAAGATGTACAAGCAGAAGGGCACCGGCGGCGCCCGTCACGGCTCGGCCCGCGTGCCGCAGTTCCGCGGCGGTGGCCGTGCGTTCGGTCCGGTCGTTCGCTCCCATGCGACCGACCTTCCGAAGAAGGTGCGCGCGCTCGCGCTCAAGCATGCGCTCTCGGCCAAGGCCAAGGACGGCGGGCTGATCGTGATCGACAATGCGCAGCTCGAGGCCGCCAAGACCAAGGCGCTCCTCGGCCACTTCTCCGGCCTCGGACTGACCAACGCGCTGATCATCGACGGCGCCGAGCTGAACGCCGGTTTCGCGACCGCGGCCCGGAACATTCCGAACATCGACGTGCTGCCGATCCAGGGCATCAACGTCTACGACATTCTCCGCCGCCAGAAGCTGGTGCTGACCAAGGCTGCGGTTGATGCGCTGGAGGCGCGCTTCAAATGAAGAACATCGATCCGCGCCACTACGACGTCATCATCTCTCCCGTCGTGACGGAAAAGGCGACGCTCGCCTCCGAGCACAACAAGGTGATGTTCAAGGTCGCCGGCAAGGCGACCAAGCCGCAGATCAAGGAAGCGGTCGAGAAGCTGTTCGACGTCAAGGTGAAGAGCGTCAACACTCTCGTTCGCAAGGGCAAGACCAAGGTGTTCCGCGGCAATCTCGGCTCGCAGTCGGACACCAAGCGCGCGATCGTGACCCTGGAAGAGGGCCACCGCATCGACGTGACTACCGGACTATAAGGCGCAACGACGATGGCATTGAAAACCTACAATCCCACGACGCCGGGCCAGCGCCAGCTGGTCATGGTCGATCGTTCGGCGCTCTACAAGGGCAAGCCGGTGAAGACCCTGACCGAGGGCAAGCTCGGCAACGGCGGTCGCAACAACACCGGTCGCATCACCGTGCGTTTCCGCGGCGGCGGCCACAAGAAGGCCTACCGCACCGTCGACTTCCGCCGCGACAAGGTGGACATGCCGGCGGTCGTGGAGCGGCTCGAGTATGATCCGAACCGCACCGCGTTCATCGCGCTGATCAAGTATCAGGACGGTGAGCTGGCCTACATCCTGGCGCCGCAGCGTCTGGCGGCGGGCGACACCGTCGTCGCCGGCAACTATGTCGACGTCAAGCCGGGCAACGTCATGCCGCTCGGCAACATGCCGGTCGGCACGATCGTGCACAACATCGAGCTGAAGATCGGCAAGGGCGGTCAGCTGGCGCGCTCCGCCGGCACCTACGCCCAGATCGTCGGCCGCGACCAAGACTACGTGATCGTCCGCCTGAACTCGGGCGAGCAGCGTCTGGTGCACGGCCGTTGCCGCGGCACGATCGGCGCGGTCTCCAACCCGGATCACATGAACATCTCGATCGGCAAGGCCGGTCGTACCCGCTGGCTCGGCTGGCGTCCGCACAACCGCGGCGTTGTCATGAACCCGATCGATCACCCGCACGGCGGTGGTGAAGGTCGTACCTCGGGCGGTCGCCACCCGGTTACTCCGTGGGGCAAACCGACCAAGGGCAAGAAGACCCGCACCAACAAGTCGACCAACAAATTCATTCTCCTCAGCCGCCACAAGCGGAAGAAGTAAGGAACGCCGGACATGGTTCGTTCAGTCTGGAAAGGCCCGTTCGTCGAGGGTTCTCTGCTCAAGAAGGCAGATGCCGCGCGCTCGTCCGGCCGTCACGACGTCATCAAGATCTGGAGCCGCCGCTCGACCATCCTGCCGCAGTTCGTCGGCCTGACGTTCGGCGTCTATAACGGCCACAAGCACGTGCCGGTGGCAATCAACGAGGAAATGGTGGGTCACAAGTTCGGCGAGTTCTCGCCGACCCGGACCTTCCACGGCCATTCGGGCGACAAGAAAGCCAAGAAGGCTTGAGGATTAACCGATGAGCAAACCAAAGCGCGAACGTAGCCTCGCGGACAATGAGGCCAAGGCCGTCGCCCGCATGCTGCGCGTCAGCCCGCAGAAGCTCAACCTGGTGGCGCAGCTGATCCGCGGCCGCAAGGCGTCCGCTGCGCTCGCCGACCTGCAGTTCTCGCGTAAGCGGATCGCGGTCGATGTCAAGAAGTGCCTGGAATCGGCGATCGCGAACGCCGAGAACAACCATGACCTTGAGGTTGACGATCTGGTCGTCGCCGAGGCGCATGTCGGCAATGGCATCGTGATGAAGCGTTTTGCTCCGCGCGGCCGTGGCCGTTCGGGCCGTGTGTTCAAACCGTTCTCGCACCTGACCATCGTGGTTCGTCAGGTCGAGGCCGAGGCAAGCGCCTAAGAAGGGCGCAGGAGAAGACGATGGGTCAAAAGATCAATCCAATCGGGCTGCGTCTCGGCATCAACCGGACCTGGGACTCCCGTTGGTTCGCCGGCAAGCAGGAATACGGCAAGCTGCTGCACGAGGACGTCAAGATCCGCGAGATCCTGCACAAGGAGCTCAAGCAGGCGGCCGTCGCCCGCATCGTGATCGAGCGCCCGCACAAGAAGTGCCGCGTGACGATCCATTCGGCCCGTCCGGGCGTCGTGATCGGCAAGAAGGGCGCCGACATCGACAAGCTGCGCAAGAAGGTTGCCGACATCACCTCGTCGGACGTCGTGATCAACATCGTCGAAATCCGCAAGCCGGAGCTCGACGCGACCCTGGTCGCTGAATCGATCGCCCAGCAGCTCGAGCGCCGCGTCGCGTTCCGCCGCGCCATGAAGCGCGCCGTGCAGTCGGCGATGCGTCTCGGTGCCGGTGGCATCCGCATCAACTGCTCGGGCCGTCTCGGCGGCGCCGAAATCGCGCGCATGGAGTGGTACCGCGAAGGTCGCGTGCCGCTGCACACGCTGCGCGCCGACGTCGACTACGGCGTTGCCACCGCGTTCACGACCTTCGGCACCTGCGGCGTCAAGGTCTGGATCTTCAAGGGCGAGATCCTCGAGCACGATCCGATGGCCCAGGACAAGAAGATGGCCGAAGGCGACAGCACGCCGCGTTCGCGCCGCGACGCCGCTTGAGGCAAAGCAGGAATTTGAGGGCTTAAAGCCATGATGCAACCTAAGAAAACGAAGTTCCGGAAGGCGCATAAGGGCCGTATCCACGGCGTTGCGACCTCTGGCGCGACGTTGGCGTTCGGCCAGTTCGGCCTGAAGGCGATGGAGCCTGAGCGCGTCACCGCCCGTCAGATCGAAGCCGCCCGCCGCGCGCTGACCCGTCACATGAAGCGCGCCGGCCGCGTCTGGATCCGCGTGTTCCCGGACGTGCCGGTGTCGAAGAAGCCCGCCGAAGTCCGCATGGGCTCCGGCAAGGGTGCCCCGGAATTGTGGGTGGTCCGGATCAAGCCGGGCCGCGTGATGTTCGAGATCGACGGCGTGCCGGTGCAGACCGCGAAGGAAGCGCTGTCGCTCGCCGCCGCCAAGCTGCCGATCAAGACGCGCTTCGTTGCGCGCATTGCGGAGTAATCGCCATGGCCGAGATGAAAGTTGAAGACATTCGCGCGATGAGCGACGACCAGCGGGAAGACGCGAT
The DNA here is from genome assembly GCF_054056795.1 of Bradyrhizobium sp. USDA 3315. Classification (NCBI taxonomy): domain Bacteria; kingdom Pseudomonadati; phylum Pseudomonadota; class Alphaproteobacteria; order Hyphomicrobiales; family Nitrobacteraceae; genus Bradyrhizobium; species Bradyrhizobium sp. USDA 3315. The sequence goes on from NZ_JBSRYP010000001.1 coordinate 6,204,395, forward strand.
CCTGAATCTGAAGAAGGAACGCTTCAACCTGCGTTTCCAGCGCGCCACCGGGCAGCTGGAGAACACCTCGCGGATGCGGGAAGCCCGCCGCGATATCGCTCGTATCAAGACCATCGCTGCCCAGCAGCGCGCGAAGAAGAAGTAAGGGGCCAGCTATGCCGAAACGTACTCTGCAGGGCGTGGTCGTCAGCGACAAGCAAGCCAAGACCATCGTGGTGCGCGTCGATCGCCGCTTCACCCACCCGATCTACAAGAAGACGATCCGCCGTTCCAAGAACTACCACGCGCACGACGAGAACAACCAGTTCAAGCCGGGCGACATGGTCTGGATCGAGGAATCGAAGCCGATCTCGAAGCTGAAGCGCTGGACCGTGGTCCGGGGCGAACACAAGAAAACGGCCTGATTACTTCGGCCTGGCCGAGGAAATTCAGGGAAATTTTGAGCGCGCTAAAGCGCAGAAAGAGGACGAGGTGCATCAATGATTCAGATGCAGACCAACCTCGACGTGGCCGATAATTCAGGCGCACGCCGTGTCATGTGCATCAAGGTTCTTGGAGGTTCCAAGCGCCGCTATGCCACCGTGGGCGACGTTATCGTTGTGTCGATCAAGGAAGCCATTCCGCGTGGCAAGGTGAAGAAGGGCGACGTGATGAAGGCCGTCGTGGTCCGGGTCCGCAAGGACATCCGCCGCGCCGACGGTTCGGTCATCCGCTTCGACCGCAACGCCGCCGTGCTGATCAACAATCAGTCCGAGCCGGTCGGCACCCGTATCTTCGGGCCGGTGCCGCGCGAGCTGCGCGCCAAGAACCACATGAAGATCATTTCGCTCGCGCCGGAGGTGCTGTGATGGCTGCCAAGATCCGCAAGGGCGACAAGGTGATGGTGCTCACCGGCCGCGACAAGGGTCGCACCGGCGAGGTGTTCGAGGTGCGTCCGGACGAGAACAAGGCGCTCGTTCGCGGCATCAACATGGTGAAGCGTCACCAGAAGCAGACCCAGACCCAGGAAGGCGGCATCATCTCCAAGGAGATGCCGATCGACCTTTCGAACATTGCGTATGTCGGCAAGGACGGAAAGCCGACCCGCATCGGGTTCAAGATTCAGGCCGATGGCAAGAAGGTTCGTGTTGCCAAGAGCTCGGGAGCAGAGATCGATGGCTGATACAGCTTACACGCCGCGTCTGCGCGCGGAGTATGACAAGAAGATCCGCGGCATGATGACCGAGAAGTTCGGTTATGCCAACGTGATGCAGGTGCCGCGCCTCGACAAGGTCGTGCTCAACATGGGCGTCGGCGATTCGGTCAACGACCGCAAGAAGGCCGAGACCGCCGCTGCCGAGCTGACCCAGATCGCCGGCCAGAAGGCGATCGTGACCTATTCGCGGATCGCGATCGCGACCTTCAAGCTGCGTGAGAACCAGCCGATCGGCTGCAAGGTCACGCTGCGCAAGACCCACATGTACGAGTTCATCGACCGCCTGGTGAACGTGGCGCTGCCCCGCGTCCGTGACTTCCGCGGCCTGAACCCGAAGAGCTTCGACGGCCGCGGCAACTATTCGCTCGGCATCAAGGAGCACATCATTTTCCCCGAGATCGACTTCGACAAGGTCTCGGAAGCGCGTGGCATGGACATCACGGTCTGCACCACCGCCAAGACCGACGACGAGGCGCGCGCCTTGTTGACCGCTTTCAATTTCCCGTTCCGGCAGTGAGTAGCTGAACCAAAGCCACTCAAACGCGGATACCCAGGAGCCAAGCATGGCAAAGAAGAGTTCAGTCGAGAAGAACAACCGGCGCAAGCGGATGGCGAAGAACGCTGCTCCGCAGCGCGCGAAGCTGAAGGCGATCATCGCCGACAAGACCAAGCCGATGGAAGAGCGCTTCGCCGCGACGCTGAAGCTCGCCGAGATGCCGCGCAACTCGTCGGCGACGCGCATCCGCAACCGTTGCGAGCTGACCGGGCGCCCGCGCTCGAACTATCGCAAGAACAAGCTCTCGCGCATCGCGCTGCGTGAACTCGGCTCCAAGGGCCTGGTTCCCGGCCTCGTGAAGTCGAGCTGGTAAGGAGGGTCGGAACCATGTCTACGCACGATCCGATCAGCGATCTCATCACCCGCATCCGCAACGCGCAGATGCGCTCCAAGTCCAAGGTCTCGACCCCCGGCTCGAAGATGCGCGCCAACGTGCTCGAGGTGCTGAAGTCCGAGGGTTACATCCGCGGCTACGCCAGCGTCGAGCATGCCTCGGGCCGCAGCGAGCTCGAGATCGAACTGAAGTATTTCGACGGCGAGCCCGTCATCCGCGAGATCGAGCGGGTGTCGAAGCCGGGCCGCCGCGTTTACGCCTCGGTGAAGAACCTGCCGCGCGTGAACAACGGTCTCGGCATTTCGGTGTTGTCGACGCCGAAGGGAATCATGGCTGACCACCAGGCGCGCGACGCCAACGTGGGCGGCGAAGTTCTCTTCACGGTGTTCTGAGGAAGGATTTTACGATGTCACGTATCGGCAAAAGGCCGGTGGCGATCCCGTCGGGTGTGACGGCGACCGTCGAGGGCCAGACCGTCAAGGTGAAGGGGCCGAAGGGCCAGCTTCAGTTCGTCGTGCATGACGACGTCGAGGTGAAGTTCGAGAACGGCCAGGTCAAGGTCGCTCCGCGGATCAAGACCAACCGCGCGCAGGCGATGTACGGCACCGCGCGCGCGCAGGTCGCCAACCTCGTCGAGGGCGTCACCAAGGGCTTCGAGAAGAAGCTCGAGATCACCGGCGTCGGCTACCGCGCCGCGATGCAGGGCAAGAACCTGCAGCTCGCGCTCGGCTACAGCCACGACGTGGTGTACGCGATCCCGGAAGGCATCACCATCGCGGTGCCGAAGCCGACCGAGATCACGATCACCGGCAACGATCCGCAGCGCGTCGGCCAGGTCGCCGCCGAGATCCGCGCCTACCGTCCGCCGGAGCCCTACAAGGGCAAGGGCGTGAAGTACGCCAACGAATTCATCTTCCGCAAGGAAGGCAAGAAGAAGTAACGGAGCCGGTCATGTCACTCAAGGTTACGAATGCCCGGCGCAAGCAGCGCGTGCGCCTTGCGCTTCGCCGCTCGGCAGGCGGCCGTCCGCGGCTGTCGGTGTTCCGCTCGTCCAAGCACATCTACGCCCAGGTCATCGACGACCAGAAGGGCGAGACGCTCGCTTCCGCCTCGTCGCTGGAGAAGACCATGCGCGACGGCGGCAAGACCGGCGCCGACATCGATGCGGCGAAGGCGGTCGGCAAGCTGCTCGCCGAGCGCGCGGCGCAGAAGGGTGTCAAGGAAGTCGTGTTCGATCGCGGCGCCTACATCTATCACGGGCGCGTCAAGGCGCTCGCGGATGCGGCGCGCGAAGGCGGATTGAGCTTCTAAACTTTACGAACGATTACGAGGAAAGAGGCGCAAGGCCTCCTAGAGATTGGAAAACACCATGGCAGGTGAACGCGAACGCGGCGGACGCGAACGGAGCAGGGAGCGCGAGGAGCGCGACAGCGAGTTCGTCGACAAGCTCGTCCACATCAATCGCGTGGCGAAGGTCGTCAAGGGCGGCAAGCGCTTCGGCTTTGCGGCGCTGGTCGTGATCGGCGACCAGAAGGGCCGGGTCGGGTTCGGCCACGGCAAGGCGCGCGAAGTTCCGGAAGCGATCCGCAAGGCGACCGAATCGGCGAAGCGCAACCTGACGCGCGTCGCGCTTCGCGAAGGCCGCACGCTGCATCACGACATCGCCGGCCGTCACGGCGCCGGCCGCGTCTACCTGCGTGCCGCTCCGGCCGGTACCGGCATCATCGCCGGCGGCCCGATGCGCGCGGTGTTTGAGACGCTCGGCATCCAGGACGTGGTGGCGAAGTCGATCGGCTCGTCGAATCCCTACAACATGGTTCGCGCGACGTTCGATGCGCTGAAGCATCAGGATTCGCCGCGCTCGGTGGCGGCACGCCGCAACATCAAGGTCTCCACCCTGCAGTCGCGCCGCGTCGGCGGCGACGCCGAAGTGGTGGCGGAATAACAACGCGCGCTTCTCGAAGCGCTATTCGGAGTTACTGTCATGGCCAAGGCCAGCAAGACCATCAAGGTCGAGCAGATCGGCAGCGCAATCCGCCGCCATCACTCGCAGCGTTCGACGCTGATCGGCCTCAAGCTCAACAAGATCGGCCGGGTTGCCGAGCTGCAGGATACCCCTGAAGTTCGCGGCATGATCAGCAAGGTTCAGCATCTCGTCCGCGTCGTCGGCGAGTAAGCAGAGATAAGGAGAAGGGCGATGAAGCTCAGCGATATCGCCGACAACGCCGGCTCGCGCAAGAAGCGCATGCGTGTCGGCCGTGGCATCGGTTCCGGCAAGGGCAAGACCTCGGGCCGCGGCGGCAAGGGCCAGACCGCGCGTTCGGGCGTCCGCATCAAGGGTTTCGAAGGCGGCCAGATGCCGATGCATCGCCGTCTGCCGAAGCGCGGCTTCAACAACATCTTCCGGCTCGACTTCGCCGAGATCAATCTCGACCGTCTGCAGGAAGCGATCGACAACAAGCTGGTCGATGCGAGCGCGACGGTGAACGCCGAATCGCTGGTCAAGGCCGGCGTGCTGCGCCGCGCCAAGGACGGCCTGCGGCTGCTCGGCCGCGGCGAGATCAAGACCAAGCTGACCATCGAGGTGCACGGCGCTTCCAAGTCGGCCATTGCCGCGGTCGAGAAGGCCGGTGGCTCGGTCAAGATCCTGGCCCCCGCCAAGGAAGACGGCGAGGCGGCGTAACATCTGCGTCATTGCCCGCGACGCGCGGGCAATCCGCAGATCGAATGATGGACTTATCGAGGCCGAGCACCAGATAATGTCCGGTGTCTGCCGGCGCCCAGGGAATTGATCTCTTTGGGGGCGCCGGCGAATGGGGCTCCGGGAGAAAGCCGAAACATGGTCTCAGCAGCCGAACAACTTGCCGCCAACCTCAATTTCGGACAGCTGGCGAAAGCCGACGAGCTGAAGAAGCGCATCTGGTTCACCCTGGGTGCGCTGCTTGTTTATCGGCTCGGCACCTACATCCCGCTGCCCGGCATCGATCCCAACATCTGGGAGCAGGTGTTCCGCAGCCAGTCCGGCGGCATCCTCGGCATGTTCAACATGTTCGCCGGCGGCGGCATCCACCGCATGGCGATCTTCGCGCTCAACATCATGCCGTACATCTCGGCATCGATCATCGTGCAGCTGCTGACCACCGTGTCGCCGCAGCTCGAGGCGCTCAAGAAGGAAGGCGAGGCGGGCCGCAAGACGCTGAACCAGTACACCCGCTATCTGACCGTGATCCTGGCGCTGTTCCAGTCCTATGGCATCGCGATCGGCCTCGAAGGCGCCGGTAATGTCGTCAGCGACCCCGGCATGTTCTTCCGGATCTCGACCGCGATCACGCTGACCGGCGGCACCATGTTCCTGATGTGGCTCGGCGAGCAGATCACCTCGCGCGGCATCGGCAACGGTATCTCGCTGATCATCCTCGCCGGCATCGTCGCCGAGCTGCCGTCGGCGCTCGCCAACATGCTGGAACTGGGCCGCCAGGGCGCGATGTCGACCGGGCTGATCCTGATCGTCATCGTGATGGCGGTCGCCGTGATCGCCTTCATCGTGTTCATGGAGCGCGCGCAGCGCCGGCTTTTGATCCAGTATCCGAAGCGCCAGGTCGGCAACAAGATGTTCGAGGGCCAGTCCTCGCATCTGCCGCTCAAGCTCAACACCTCGGGCGTGATTCCGCCGATCTTCGCCTCGTCGCTGCTGCTGCTGCCGACCACGGTCGCGAACTTCAACGCCGGCAAGGGGCCGGAATGGTTCCAGTGGATCACGACCCAGCTCAGCCACGGCCGGCCGCTGTTCCTGTTCATGTATCTCGCGCTGATCGTGTTCTTCGCGTTCTTCTACACCGCGATCGTGTTCAATCCGACCGAGACTGCGGACAACCTGAAGAAGCATGGCGGCTTCATCCCGGGCATCCGGCCCGGCGAGCGCACCGCCGAGTACATCGACTATGTGCTGTCGCGCATCACGGTGCTCGGCGCGGTCTATCTCGCGATCGTCTGCCTGATTCCTGAAATTCTGATTTCCTACGCATCGGTCCCGTTCTACTTTGGCGGCACCTCGCTGTTGATCGTCGTCAGCGTGACGATGGATACGGTGTCGCAGGTGCAGGGCTATCTGCTCGCTCATCAGTATGAGGGGTTGATCAGGAAGTCGAAGCTCAGGGGAGGCCGCCGCCGCTGATCGCGGCTCGGCTTCGAACTCAAAACACAGGTGTGCGAACGTCGCCCACCTAGCCGGGGGGCGAAACAGATATGAGATTGATCCTTTTGGGGCCGCCGGGCTCGGGCAAGGGAACCCAGGCGCAGCGGCTGGTGCACAAGCACGGCATCGTCCAGCTCTCGACCGGTGAGATGCTGCGCGCTGCGGTCGCCGCGGGCACGCCGGTCGGCCTACAGGCCAAGGAGATCATGGCCAATGGCGGCCTGGTTCCAGACGAGGTGGTGGTGGGAATCATCGCCGACCGGATCGAGCAGCCCGATGCCAAGAAGGGGTTCATTCTCGACGGCTTCCCGCGCACTGTGCCGCAGGCCGAGGCGCTCGACGATCTGCTCCGGAAAAAGCACCTCAAGCTCGACGCGGTGGTTGAGCTCCGCGTCAACGAGAGCGCGCTGCTCGCCCGCGTTGAGAAGCGTGCCGAGGAAACCCGCGCGCGCGGCGAGGAAGTCCGCCTCGACGACACGCCGGAAGTGCTGACCAAGCGCTTGGCGCAGTACCGTTCGCTGACGGAGCCGCTGATTCACTATTATTCGGAGCGGCGGAAGCTCCTGACGGTCGATGGCATGATGACCATCGAGCACGTCACCCGCGAGATCAACCGGATCCTGACCGCGCTCGGCGCGCTGGAACCCAGGGAACACGAGGATCACGTCCCCAAGACGGCTAAAAAGGCCGCCAAGGCGGCCATGAAGGCCAGCAAGAAGGCAGCTAAACCAGCCCAAAAGGCCGCTAAATCGGCCCGGAAGGCTGCCAAGGCGCCCTCCAAGGCCAAAGCGGCCAAGAAAACCGCGAAGAAGGCGGTAAAGAAGGCCGCCCGCGCCGCGAAAGCCCGCAAGGGAGCAAAGACCGCCAAAAAGGCGGCAAAAAAGCTCACGAAAAAGCGAGCTAAACGCTAGGAGCGGTTGACGAAACCGACATGAATCCTTTAATAAGCCCCGCATCCAAGTTGGATAGTTTGATGACGATGCCGGGCCCCGAAGGACATGAGGGGAGGGCGTCGTGTTCGCGTTTGTGGACACAAGCCCGAGAGAGCAAGCACTTGAGAAGCCCGTATCCGTGATGGATCGGCGACAGGAGAGAAGTCCGTGGCCCGTATTGCCGGCGTCAACATTCCTACCAACAAGCGCGTCCTGATCGCGCTTCAGTACATCCATGGCATCGGCCAGAAGAACGCGGCCGACATCATCGAGAAGGTCAAGATCCCGCTGGACCGTCGCGTCAACCAGTTGACCGACCAGGAAGTCCTGCAGATCCGCGAAGTGATCGACCGCGACTACCTGGTCGAGGGCGACCTCCGTCGCGAGGTCGGCATCAACATCAAGCGGCTGATGGACCTCGGCTGCTACCGCGGCCTGCGTCATCGCCGCGGTCTGCCGGTGCGCGGCCAGCGCACCCACACCAATGCGCGCACACGCAAGGGGCCGGCCAAGGCGATCGCCGGCAAGAAGAAGTAAGTTTTGCGAATTGCAGGTGGGGAGTAGCGAATGGAAATTCGCTACTCGCCATTTGCGTTTTGAGGTGTAGCCGCTGGCACTACGGCGGCGTCGAGATCACAGGAAAGGTTTGAAATGGGCAAGGAAGCCACCCGCGTACGCCGCCGCGAACGCAAGAACATCGCCTCCGGCATCGCGCACGTGAATTCGTCGTTCAACAACACGACCATCACCATCACCGACGCGCAGGGCAACACCATTGCCTGGTCATCGGCCGGCACCATGGGCTTCAAGGGCTCACGCAAGTCGACCCCCTATGCCGCGCAGGTCGCGGCGGAAGACGTCTCCAAGAAGGCGCAGGAACACGGCATGCGCACGCTGGAGGTTGAAGTGGCCGGCCCGGGTTCGGGCCGTGAGTCGGCGCTCCGTGCGCTGCAGGCTGCGGGCTTCACCGTCACCTCGATCCGCGACGTGACCACCATCCCGCACAATGGCTGCCGTCCGCGCAAGCGTCGGCGCGTTTGATCTGTAAGTCGTGGGCGGCCTCTGGCCGCCCTGCGATGGTTTTTGGAATTGACCGCGCGGACTGATCCGCGATCTCCAACGCCGGGTTCGGCCATTCGATTTGGCCCTGTGACCGGCAAATGGGTGAAACAGTGACGATCCAGAAAAATTGGCAAGAACTCATTCGACCGAACAAGCTGCAGGTGACGCCGGGCTCGGACGCGAGCCGGTTCGCCACCGTAGTCGCCGAACCGCTCGAGCGTGGCTTCGGCCAGACGCTCGGCAACGCGCTGCGCCGCATCCTGTTGTCCTCGCTGCAGGGCGCGGCGGTGCAGTCGGTGCATATCGACGGCGTGTTGCACGAGTTCTCCTCGATCGCCGGTGTCCGTGAAGACGTCACCGACATCGTCCTCAACATCAAGGACATCTCGATCAAGATGCAGGGCGAAGGCCCGAAGCGCATGGTCGTGAAGAAGCAGGGCCCGGGCGCCGTCACCGCCGGCGACATCCAGACCGTCGGCGATGTCACGGTGCTCAACCCCGACCTGCAGCTCTGCACGCTGGACGACGGCGCCGAGATCCGCATGGAGTTCACGGTCACGACCGGCAAGGGCTATGTCGCCGCCGAGCGCAACCGTCCCGAGGATGCTCCGATCGGCCTGATCCCGGTCGACAGCTTGTTCTCGCCGGTCCGCAAGGTCTCCTACAAGGTCGAGAACACCCGCGAGGGCCAGATCCTCGACTACGACAAGCTGACCATGACGATCGAGACCAACGGCGCGATCACGCCGGAGGACGCGGTGGCCTACGCCGCGCGCATCCTGCAGGATCAGCTCAACGTGTTCGTCAACTTCGAAGAGCCGCGCAAGGAAGTCACGCAGGAGATCATCCCCGATCTCGCGTTCAACCCGGCGTTCCTCAAGAAGGTCGACGAGCTCGAGCTGTCGGTGCGTTCGGCAAACTGCCTGAAGAACGACAACATCGTCTACATCGGCGACCTCGTGCAGAAGTCGGAAGCGGAAATGCTCCGTACTCCGAACTTCGGCCGCAAGTCGCTGAACGAAATCAAGGAAGTGCTGGCCCAGATGGGTCTGCACCTCGGCATGGAAGTGCCGGGCTGGCCGCCGGAGAACATCGACGAGCTCGCCAAGCGCTTCGAGGATCACTACTAAGCTTTAGTCATTCCGGACGTCGCGAAGCGGCGATCCGGAATCTCGAGATTCCGGGTTCGGCTCTGCGAGTCGCCCCGGAATGACGTCCGGGCGAACGCAGGATGCCCACCTGCAAAACTTGTCGCTGAACCACCGCGGCAGAATTGAAGAAGGAAGAAGTCAATGCGTCACGGCAAGGTTCATCGGAAGCTCAACCGCACCGCCGAACACCGGCGTGCGATGTTCGCCAACATGGCGGCCGCGCTGATCAAGCACGAGCAGATCGTCACCACGCTGCCGAAGGCCAAGGAGCTGCGGCCGATCGTCGAGAAGCTCGTCACCCTCGGCAAGAAGGGCGGCCTTGCCCTGCGCCGTCAGGCGATCTCGGAGCTGCGCGACGTCGACCAGGTCAAGAAGCTGTTCGACACGCTGGCGACCCGCTACAAGGACCGCCAGGGCGGCTACACCCGCATCATCAAGGCCGGCTTCCGCTACGGCGACAACGCGGCGATGGCCGTGATCGAGTTCGTCGACCGCGACGTTGACGCCAAGGGCCAGGACTCCGGTCCGGCGCAGGACAAGGAAGCCGAGGCGGCGTAAGCCCCGCTTCGAGCCAGGTTTTGAAAGCGGCGCCTTCGGGCGCCGTTTTTATTTGGTGGCCACGCTCCATCCCCGTCGTCCTGGCGAAAGCCAGGACCCATTACCCCAAATCTATATTGTTGCGCGACGCTGGGGCTCAAATCCTTCTCATAATCACCTGCGGTGGTAATGGGTCCTGGCTTTCGCCAGGACGACGAGGTGTGTTCTGCTTCCTCACGCATCGGTGAGATGCAATTGCGGCGCTGCACGCCGCGCCCGATATGTCCGTCGACATCAATGGAGATGACAGATGAAAATCGACCTTTCCGGAAAGACTGCGCTGGTGACCGGCTCGACCGCGGGCATTGGCAATGCCATCGCAAGGGGGCTGGCCGAGACCGGCGCCGAGGTCGTCGTCAACGGCCGCGGTCAGGCCAAGGTCGATGCCGCGATTGCCGCGATCACGAAGGCAGTACCGGACGCAAAGCTCCGCGGCATTGCCGCCGACGTCTCGACCGAGGCGGGCTGCAAGGCGCTGCTCGCGGCGCTGCCGGACGTCGACATCCTCGTCAACAATGCCGGCATCTTCGAGCCGAAGCCGTTCTTCGACATTCCCGACGAGGACTGGAGCCGCTTCTACGAGGTCAATGTGATGTCGGGCGTCCGGCTGTCGCGCGGCTACATGCAGGGCATGCTGAAGCGCAACTGGGGCCGCATCGTCTTCATCTCCTCGGAGTCCGGCCTCAACATTCCGACCGAGATGATCCATTACGGCATGACCAAGACCGCGCAGCTTGCGATCGCGCGCGGGCTCGCCGAGCTGACCAAAGGCACCGCCGTGACCGTCAACTCGGTGCTGCCCGGACCGACCATGTCCGAAGGCGTCGAGACCTTCGTCAAGGATCTCGCCAAGCAGAACGGCCAATCGGTCGAGGAGGCGGCCTCCAACTTCGTCAAGCAGCACCGGCCGACCTCGCTGCTGCAGCGCTTTGCCAGCACCGAGGAGATCGCCAATCTCGTGGTCTATGTCTGCTCCAGGCAGGCATCGGCGACCAACGGCGCCGCGTTGCGCGCCGAAGGCGGCATCGTCAACACGATCGCATGAGGCCGCATGCCGGCCTATGTGATCTCCGAGGTCGAGATGCGCGACGCCGCGGCGTTCGAGGCCTATCGGACGCTGGCGGCGAACACCATCGCACAATTTGGCGGGCGCTACGTCGTGCGCGGCGGCACAGTCGAGGTGGTGGAGGGCGGTCCACCACCGAACGCGATCGTCATCATCGAATTTCCGACCATGGCGCGCCTGCGCGAATGGTATGCGTCACCGGAATATGCCGAAGCGTTGACGCTTCGCGCAACCGCGCTGGAGCGACGCCTGCTATTCGTCGAGGGCGTGCCGGCGATCTAGCTATCCCTTCGCGCCGTCCAGGAATTCGCTGAAGCCTGCGGGACGGTAGGGACCGAAGCAAACCTGCTCCAGCACGCCAATTCCGGTCTGGCCGCCCTGGCGGGCGCGGACCACCTGCTGGACGTGCACATTCTCGCGGGCCAGCGGGTCGAGCGTCGATGGATCGAACGACTCGCCGCCGATCTCGAGCTCGCCCTTCCACATGCCCTGGCCCCACTGCGGATGGCCGTAGCCGAGCCCCTTCATCTGGAATTTGAGGATCGGGTCGAGCGCGATGGTCGTGGTGTGGCCGTCGATATCGACGAGGTCGATTTCAGCCGACTGCGCGAGCCGGGTGTGCGGCACGTATTTGACGCGATGCCGCGCGGTCGCCATGCGGCGGTCGAGGCCGTCGACCACGCCGGGAATCTCGGCCTCGCATCGGTAGAGCGGCGCGGTGATGCCCTCGCGGACCAGCGCCTCGCCCTGCGTCCCGTCGAAGAAGATCGCGTGCGAGATGTGGTCGTCCCAGACCAGCGGCGCCCAGAGGAAGAACACGCTCGGCGGCGGCATCGGCGCGCCTCCGACGTCGCGTTCGCCGACATTGCGCACGCCCCAGGAGCGATCCTTGGTGCCGTAGCAGGTGCGATCGTCGACCTTGATCCCGCCGTCGGGGTGGCTGATGACGCCGCTCCAGCGGCCGAACTGGTCGAACCGGGTCGAATCCATCGCGCGGCGGTCGCCCGACCAAAGCGTCTGGCGCGCTTCCTGGATCGCGGCGGTGCGCGCGGAGAAGGTCAGGTCGCAGGCGAGGCCCGTCGCATTGTCGTCGAGCACGACCCGGGTCCGCAGCATCGGCTCGAGCACTTCGAGCCTGAACGGACCGACCTGCATCTCGGTGCGCTCGATCGGGGCGCGCCGCGAACCGTAAAAGCAGTGCTGCCGTCCCCCGCGTTCCACGACGCTGAAGGCACAATCGAGGATCTTGCGGTGCGGGTAGATCGCAATGCCGATCCCGAAATAATACGCGCCGTCGGCGGTGTAGCCGTTGAACCAGGTCCGGTCATAGACATTGCGGTCGCTGGTCGAGGGAACCGCGATCGGCTCCGGCGTCTGGTGGATGGGGAAATCGTCCAGTTTGTTGAGCACGCCGATCCCTTTCGATGTCCTGACGCGTTGTATCCACTTTGCTCGATAGCGCGTCAGTCCTGCCAGTATGAAAAACTGTCGTGGTCCAGGGCTTGCGCGCAGGCGCCGCGGGTCATTTTCAGGAACAGTGCGTCGCCTCGCTCGGAGCGCTGGACGCTGAGCGCGGAGACCACGCCCATCATGATGCCGTGCAGCGTGTAGCGCCGGTAATCCTGCCAGCAACGATCCCAGTCGTAGTCCCGCACGCCGCGCCGGATCAGTTCCGAATGATAGAACCGCACCAGGTCGGCTTCATGAAGCCGCCGTTCGATCGGGTCGATGCCGGCCGAGAGGAAATAGGCGACGTCGACGATTCCTGGGCCCACTGTCAGCGTCTGCCAGTCCAGCGTCGCCATCGGATGGGTATTGCCGCGGACGTCGAACAGCATGTTGTCGAGCCGGAAATCCGCGTGCTGGAGGGTTCGCGGCGCCGATCGATCGGACTGGTAGCGCAATAGCGCGTCCGGAAGCCGGTCGATCAGATCAAGGAATTCAGGCTCGATCACGCCGCGATATCGCTCCTTGTAGTGACCGATGATGCCGGGCAGCACCGAGCGAAGGTCTCTGCGCCGGCTTGCGGCCATCACGAAGCATTGCACCGCATCGAGGCTCGGGTCATTCCATCGCGGCGCATGCAACGCCGCGGCCTCGGTCATGGCGATCTGGCAGTCGGCGATCGAGCATCCGGCGAGCTGATCGCCCGGACGTGCGGGCGCGAGGTCCTCCAGGATCAGGGTGAAGTCGTCGGTCGCCGGATCAATCTCGGCAAGAATCGGCCGGGGGGTGTGAATGGCGACGGTGGCGGCCAGCTCGCGATAGAATGCGACCTCGCGGACGTAAAGCGTGTGCGCGGAACCGGAGCGGCGGCTGTCGGGATCTGCGGCCGGGAATTTGCCGACGACGCTCAAAGGAGCGTTCGGCTCGTCACCGTCATAGGTCACACGAAATCGATAGCTGTCGCCGACGAGGCCATTGCCGACCGGCTTGCAGGCGAGATCGACGACCCTGACCTGGTCGATCACACCGGCTTCGCGCAGCGCCCGCGTCATCCACTCCGGATCGATCCGCGACGGATCGGCCGTGAGCAAACTCATCGGTTTCCTCCCATCCCCGTGGGCGTCACCACCGCTCCGGCCGCGTCCTGCGCGGCCGGATTGAGGACGGGGTGATCGTTGCGCAAATCATACAGGCGCTGGCGGCTTTGGCAAAAGCCACCCGCCGGCCTGTGGGGATATCATGCCCGGGATGTTGCCCGGGCATGAGGAAGCGGACGTGAGGAGCCTTACCAGCCTTCGAGCACGATCTTGCCGCGTGACTTGCCGCTTTCCAGCAAAGCGTGGGCGCGCTTGAGGTTGGCGGCGTTGATAGTACCGAAGGTCTGGTCGAGCGTGGTGCGCAGCACGCCCTTGTCGATCAGGTCGGCGACATCGTTGAGCAGATGATGCTGCGCGATCATGTCGGGTGTCTGGAACGAGGAGCGCGTGAACATCGATTCCCAGTGCACCGACACGGCCTTGCCCTTGAACGCGGCGACGTTGAATTCCGGCGGATCGTCGATCAGGCCGAACTTGCCCTGCGGCGCGATGAAGTCGGCGATCGATTTGTAGTGCTGGTCGGTGAAGGTGAGGCTGGCGACGAGGCCGACCGGCGGCAGCCTCAAGCTCTCGATCTGCTCCTTCATCGGCTGCGAGTGATCGATCACCGCATGGGCGCCGAGATCGCGGCACCACTTTTGCGACTCCGGCCGCGTTGCGGTCGCAACCACGGTCAGTCCGGTGAGGCGGCGCGCAAGCTGGATCAGGATCGAGCCGACACCGCCGGCGCCGCCGATGATCAGCAGCGTGCGCGGATCGAGGCTCTTGCCCGGCGCCGCGCCGAGCCGGTCGAACAGCAGCTCCCACGCGGTGATCGAGGTCAGGGGCAGGGCGGCAGCCTGCGCGAAGGACAGCGACGCCGGCTTGTTGCCGACGATGCGTTCATCGACCAGATGAAATTCCGAATTGGTGCCCTGGCGCAGGATCGAGCCCGCGTAAAACACCTCGTCGCCGGGCTTGAAGAGCGAGACGTCGGGCCCGACCGCGTCGACCACGCCGGCCGCGTCGAAGCCGAGGATCTTGTATCCGCCGTCGGTCGGCGCCGCGCGCTTGCGCACCTTGTAGTCGACCGGATTGGCCGAGATGGCCTTCACCGCGACGCGGATGTCGCGCCCCTTCGGCTCGGGCTTGGCGATCTCGAAATCGACGAGCGAATCCGCCGCCTCGATTGGCAGCGATTTTTGGTATCCGACGGCCTTCATGCCTGGTCTCCGTGGTGGGCGATTGCCTGCCGATTAACTGTCGCGCTGGCGTCCATTTGGCAAGTACTGTAAAAACAGGGAACTAGTCCCTGTTTGTATACTATTGGGAAAATACTGCATGAAACGGAAGAATTTCGCGCGCCGGCCGGGCTGCGCGGTCGAGGCCGCGCTCGACCTGATCGACGGCAAGTGGAAGGGCGTGATCCTCTACCACTTGCAGGCCGGCACCCAGCGCTTCGGCGAGTTGCGGCGGCGGATGCCCGGCATCACCCAGCGCATGCTGACCAAGCAGCTGCGCGCGCTCGAGGACGATGGCCTCGTGATCCGCAAGGTCTATGCCGAGGTGCCGCCACGGGTCGAATACACGCTTTCCGAACTCGGCGAGAGCCTGCGCCCGGTGATCGATATTCTGAAAGCCTGGGGCGAGGGCCATCAGGAGCGGCTGTCCTGCGCGCCGGCGCCGGAGGTTGTTGTGAAGAAGTCGAAGCGCGCGGCCTGAAAGCATGTTCGCGCGACGCGCTCCGCTTCACCTCGCCCTGCGTGCGGGGAGAGGCATAGGCCGCCTACGGCGGCCGTTCTCAAGAACGCCGAAGCGGTGCTTCGGCTATGACGCATCGTCAGATGCGTTCCGGGTGAGGGGGAGCCTCAGCAAGCGCAGCTGCTGCCGAATACGCGGAGAGGGCCCCTCACCCCAACCCTCTCCCCGTAAGAACGGGGAGAGGGAGCGCGGCGCCGTCCTGGTCAATATTCGACCGATCTCATTCAGCTAGAAACGCGTGAACCAAACGCTCGATGAAAACGGCCGGAGCGATGCCCCGGCCGTCTATGAGTTGGTCTCAGCTCCGATCAGATCAGAACGCAACCTGCGTACGCAGCGCGACCGCGTCGAACTTCGAGCCGACGTCCGCAGCCGAGGTCGCCGAGGCCTGCTTGGCGATATCGCCGTGCAGATAGTTCAGCATGAAGCGGACGTTGTTGTTGACGTACCAGTTCAGTGCGGCGGTGTAGACGGTCTGCCGTCCACCCGCGATGCCGACCGCCTGCGCGATCTGATCGTTGAGGTCCATCGTGCTGACGCGGCCGGCGATTTCCCAGGCGCCCCAGCCGCCGCCCGCGAGCGAGAACGGATCATGCGGCTTGATCCCGCTGTAGGAGGCCGTCGCCGGGTTGTAGGCGTGATTCTCGCCGGTCAGCACATAGCCGACCTGCGCGTAACCGCCGTCGAACTTCAGGCTCGGCGCGCCGAACGGCGGCAGTCCGGTGTTCGCGGAGCGATCGACATTGAACCAGTAATATTCGCCCTGTGCGATGAACGGGCCATAGGTCGCTGCCGCCTCGACGCCGTAGACCTGCGCGCCGGAGACGTTGGCGATCGCACCGGTCGAGATCAGCGTCGTCGGATCGATGCGCAGCTCGGGCCGGTCGCTGAGCGTGAGCGTCTGCGCCTGCGTGAGCTGGTTGCGCGGCGGCTGCACCAGCCATTCCGCATCGGCGCCAATGTGCACCGAATAATTCTTGCCGCTGATCGGATTGCCGGCGACGCGGATGACCCCGCCATACTGCTCGGACGTGCCGGCCGGCGAGGCGGAGGACGCGGAGTGGATGGCGCCCGACGTCGGTCCGGTGACATAGCCGCCGATCCAGAACTGGTCGTTCCACCAGCGGGTGCCGGCGGCCGAACGGAAGTCACCGGCGGCGATGTTCTGGGCGATGATGCCGACCGAGGCGCGCTCCATGAACAGGATGTCGTTGGAGCTGGTCGCTTCGTCGAGCGTCCACGGCACGTCCATGATGCCGCCTTCGATCGCCATCTTGCCGCCGAACGGCTTGAAGCCGGTGTAGCTCAAATACGCATTCTCGATGCCCGAGGTGCCGCCGCCGGGCAGCGATCCCGGAGCCGCGCCGCCGAAGCCGTCGGACGAGCCGCCGAAATCGTAGATCAGCGAGTAATTCCAGTCACCGAAGAACTTGCCGACGATGCCGATGCGCGCGCGGCGGACGTTCTCGCCGCTGTCGAGCTTCTGCGGTGAGGTGCCTGCGGTGTTCGGGCGATAGTCGTAGCCGCCGACATCCCAGTGCACGCGGCTCGTGATCGCAACGCAGTTCTGTTCGTCCGCGGTGCAGATCGTCGGCCGGTTGTTCGGCATCGTCACCACGACGCCGGACGGCGCGACCGGGCCCTTCACCGGGATCGCGGCGTTGGCGCTCGCCACCCGCGCGGCCTTGGCATCCGCCGCCTTCGCATTGGCGTTTGCGCTGGCTGCGCTTGCGGTATTGGCGTTGGTCTGCTTCTGCAGTTTGTCGAGCTTCTGCTCGAGCATCTTCAGCTGCTGCTTCAGCAGCGCGATCTCCGCATCGCTGCCGCCTCCGGCCGATTGCGAATAGGCCGGCGAGGCGGCAAGCGCCCCTGCCAGGCCTATGGCGATTGCACTGACTTTTGTTGCACCCATTGTGCACCCCTGTTGTGTTTGAATTCCCCACTCACTCACTGAACGGTCCTAGGAGCGTATCGTGACTGACGCACGACAGTGCTTCCGGGCATCGCAGTTCCGCTTGTGGTCCGCAGGCAACAAGCGGAGCGGCGCAGTGAGATGACAGCCATCATAGAAGCTTGGCGGCGCGCTTCAACGCGGCCGCTGCGGGTTGTGCACCGGTACGGCGGGGGGCCAGTTATCC
Organism: Bradyrhizobium sp. USDA 3315; assembly: GCF_054056795.1. Classification (NCBI taxonomy): domain Bacteria; kingdom Pseudomonadati; phylum Pseudomonadota; class Alphaproteobacteria; order Hyphomicrobiales; family Nitrobacteraceae; genus Bradyrhizobium; species Bradyrhizobium sp. USDA 3315. Next base: position 6,221,904 of record NZ_JBSRYP010000001.1, read on the forward strand.
GGCCGGGCGCCCTTCAATTGCCCGGCGAACACGCCTATATTCCGGCGTTTCCACGAGAGGTGAGAATGCTCCGACCTGTCCGCTTTGCTGCCGTATCCGCTCTGTGCACGTTGGCCTTCATGGGGAATCTTTCCGCAGCCGCGGCCCAGGACCGCCGCGTGCCGTCCTCGCAGGCCGAGCTGCAATTGTCCTATGCGCCGATCGTGCAGCGGGTGCAGCCGGCGGTGGTCAATGTTTACGCCGCCAAGACCGTGCAAAACCGCAATCCATTTCTGGATGACCCGATTTTTCGCCGCTTCTTCGGCGTGCCGGGACAGCAGCCCGAGCAGATGCAGCGCTCGCTCGGCTCCGGCGTGATGGTCGACGGCTCCGGCCTCGTAGTCACAAACAATCACGTGATCGAGGGCGCCGATCAGGTGAAGGTCTCGCTCGCCGACAAGCGCGAATACGAGGCCGAGATCGTGCTGAAGGACAGCCGTACCGACCTCGCGGTGCTGCGCCTGAAGGACACCAACAAGGAGAAGTTCGCGACCCTCGACTTCGCCAATTCCGACCAACTGCAGGTCGGTGACGTCGTGCTCGCGATCGGCAATCCGTTCGGCGTCGGCCAGACCGTGACGCACGGCATCATCTCGGCCCTGGCGCGCACTCAAGTCGGGATCACGGATTATCAATTCTTCATTCAGACCGACGCCGCGATCAATCCCGGCAATTCCGGCGGCGCGCTGGTCGACATGACGGGCCGGCTCGCCGGCATCAACACTGCGATCTTCTCGCGCTCCGGCGGCTCGCAGGGCATCGGCTTTGCGATCCCCGCCAACATGGTGCGCGTCGTGGTGGCCTCCGCCAAGAGCGGCGGCAAGAATGTGAAGCGGCCATGGCTCGGCGCGCGGCTGCAGGCGGTGACGCCGGAGATTGCCGAGACGCTCGGGCTGAAGCTGCCGTCTGGCGCGCTGGTCGCCAACGTCGCGCCGAACAGCCCGGCGGCGAAGGCGGGCCTGAAGCTCTCCGACCTGATCGTCGGGATCGACGGCACGCCGATCGACGATCCCAACGCGTTCGACTACCGCTTCGCGACCCGTCCGCTCGGCGGCAACGCGGAGATCGAGGTGCAGCGCGCCGGCAAGCCGGTGAAGCTCACCATACCGCTGGAGACCGCGCCCGACACCAACCGCGACGAGATCGTGCTGACCGCGCGCTCGCCGTTCCAGGGCGCGAGGGTCGCCAACATCTCGCCGGCGCTGGCCGACGAACTGCATCTCGACGCCGGTGCCGAGGGCGTGGTGGTGACTGATCTCGCCGGTGACGGCACCGCGGCCAATGTCGGCTTCCAGAAGGGCGACATCATCCTCGCGGTCAACAACGAGAAGATCGTGCGGACCAGCGACCTCGAGAAGGCATCGAAGACGGGGACGCGGGTCTGGCGCATCACGCTGGTGCGCGGCGGCCAGCAGATCAACGTGACGCTCGGCGGATGAGCCCCAAGCAACCGCGAGAGGCCGGCAACCTCTTTGCTGCGGCGGGGATGGAGCAGGACGCGCCGCACCCGCTGCCGGACCGGCTGCGTCCGCGCACGCTGGCCGATGTCGTCGGCCAGGATCACATCCTCGGCCCTGACGGCGCGCTGACGCGGATGCTGGAGACGCGCACGCTGGGCTCGCTGGTGTTCTGGGGACCGCCCGGCACCGGCAAGACCACGGTGGCGCGGCTTCTGGCCGACGCCACCGAGCTGCATTTCGAGCAGATCTCCGCGGTGTTCTCCGGCGTCGCCGATCTCAAGAAGGCGTTCGATGCCGCGCGTGCACGCCGCGAGACCGGCAAGGGCACGCTCCTGTTCGTCGACGAGGTGCATCGTTTCAACCGCGCGCAGCAGGATTCCTTCCTGCCCGTGATGGAGGACGGCACGGTGGTGCTGGTCGGCGCCACCACGGAGAACCCGTCCTTCGAGCTCAACGCGGCGTTGCTGTCGCGCGCCCGCGTGCTGGTGTTTCACTCGCTCGATACGGCGGCGATCGAGAAACTGTTCGCCAATGCCGAGAAGATCGAGGGCAAGCCGCTGCCGCTCGATGCCGAAGCCCGCGCCGTGCTGGTGCGGATGGCCGATGGCGATGGCCGCGCCTCGCTGACATTGGCCGAAGAGGTCTGGCGCGCCGCCCGCAAGGGCGAGGTGTTCAACGCCGAGCAGTTGCAGGCCATCCTGCAACGCCGGGCGCCGATCTACGACAAATCGGCCGACGGCCATTACAATCTGATCTCGGCGCTGCACAAGTCAGTGCGCGGCTCCGATCCGGATGCGGCGCTGTATTATCTGGCGCGCATGTTCGATGCCGGCGAGGATCCGCTGTTCCTGGCGCGGCGCGTGGTGCGCATGGCGGTCGAGGACATCGGCCTTGCCGATCCGCAGGCGCTGGCGGTCTGCAACGCCGCCAAGGATGCTTACGACTTCCTCGGCTCGCCGGAGGGTGAGCTCGCGATCGCGCAGGCCGTGGTCTATCTCGCCACCGCGCCGAAATCGAACGCGGTCTACACCGCGTTCGGCGCGGCGATGCAGACCGCGAAGCAGGGCGGCTCGCTGCTGCCGCCCAAGCACATTTTGAATTCGCCGACCAAGCTGATGAAGTCGGAGGGCTACGGCTCCGGCTATCAATATGATCACGACATGCCGGACGCATTCTCCGGCCAGGACTATTTCCCGGAAGCGCTGGGCCGCCAGACCTTCTACGATCCGCCCGACCGCGGCTTCGAACGCGAGATCCGCAAGCGGCTGGATTACTGGCAGCAGCTGCGCAAGGAACGGGGCGGGAGCTAGCGCAAGACGAGATTGGGCCGTGGCCGCGAATAACGCACGTTCCCGTTTCCACCTGCGGCGTGGAAGCGTCAGTTGCGGAGGCTCGTCAATGCCATATGCAACACCTTCAGGCGAGGAATACTTACGCAACTTCGGAATATTAGAAATATATTCCTGATTTGCCCGACGTGTCAAGTTGCTTGGTGCCACGTTGCTTGGTGCCACGCCGATCGCCGCCGGCTACTTTGCATGGGGTTGTTCTCGATATTTTGGCAGCGCCCGCTGCAACGGCTCATAACTTCATACTGCTCTGGCGCGTCACTTGACGCTCTTTGCGAATTCCAGGATCTCGTCCGTCAGCCGCGTGTCCGGTGTGTTGATCGCGTAGACCTCCGACATGTGGCTGTGCTGCGGCAGCATGAAGCTGCGGGCGCAGCCGCTCGGCCGCTTGCAGCTCGCCTGCTTCATGAGCTCGAACTGCTCGACGAAGCGCGGCGGATCGAGCTCGGCTGCGGTGATCAGGAACGGGATCGGGCTCGCGACCAGCCCTTGCAGCGAGGAGCGTTCGGCATAGCGCGAGGGGTCGGAGCCGTAATAGGCGAGCTCGGCGTCGCCGGCCGGCGAGGCCGTCAGATCATAGATGCCCGACACCATGATCGCGCCGGCAAGTCCGCCGCCCTTCACCTTGTGGAATTCGCCATGGGAGACATAGCTCGCGACATGGATCGCGCCGGCCGATTGGCCCATCAGGAAGGTGCGCCTGGGCTCGCCGCCGCGGGAGGCGATGTTTTCCGCAACCCACTGCACGATCGCACCGATGTCCTCCGGGCCTGCCGGCCACGGAAAGGCCGGCGCCAGGCGATAGGTGGCATTGACGCCGACGAAGCCGTTCTTCACCGCCCACAGCATGATGTTGTCGTAGAACGGGCTGCCGGGCGCGCGCTTGTTGCCGGCAATGAGGCTGCCGCCATGGATGTAGATCAGCACGGGCCGTGCCGGCGCCGCCGTCTCCGGCGTGAACACGTCGAGCAGATGCCGGTCGGCGGAGCCGTATTTGAGGTCGCGCTCGACCTTGACGCCCTGATAGGGCTCCTTCTGTTGCAGCGGCGCGTAGAGTGCAGCGGTCTTGGGTGGGTCGATGACGCGGCCGAGTTCCAGGAGCTTCCAGGCCAGATCTTCCGGCATCGCGGCTTCGGGCATCGGGCTTTGCTGGGCGAGCGCAGGGTCCGTGAGCATCAGGGCCGCCGCCAAAGCCGATATCGCCAGTCTCATTCCAGGGCCCCCGTCGATTGCCGTATGCGGCCGAACATGGCCGATGTTGCACCGGATTCACACCGATTTCGCCGTGACGATTCGCGGCATTTGCGCTAGGCACAATGCAGGTCTGGAGCCGAAAAATCACCATGAGCCGCCGCATCAAGAGAACCACATCGCCGGGCGACCGCGCCAAAGGGCGCGACAAGGGCCGCGACCGGGACCGCGCCGGCGATCGCGGCAAGGATCGTGGTAAGGATCGTGGCAAGAGCGGATCGGCGGAGCGCACCCGCAAGCCGGACGATCGCAAGTTCGGTGAGCGCAAGTCTGGAGAGCGTCCGTTCGCGCATCGTGCGGCCGGAAAGCCGCCGCGCTTTGCCGAGTCGCGTCGCGACCGGCAGGAGCGGGCTGAGCCCGCCGCTACGAAGCCCGCGGCCGAGCAGCCGCTGCCGACCAAGGTACAGACCGTCGTCGTCACCGCCGACGAGAACGGCATGCGCGTCGACCGTTTCCTCGAGGCACGCTTTCCCGGCCTGTCGTTCTCCCACATCCAGCGCATCGTCCGGAAGGGCGAACTCAGGGTCAACGGCAAGCGCGCCGATTCCAAGGACCGGCTGGAGGAGGGCCAGAGCGTGCGCATCCCGCCGTTGCGGCTCGACACGCCGAAGACATCAGGCACGCTCTCCGAGGCCGAGGCGAAGACGCTGCAGGCGCTGAAGGACATGACGCTGTACGAGGACGACGACGTGCTGGTGCTGAACAAGCCGGCCGGTCTCGCCGTGCAGGGCGGCTCCGGCATGACGCGCCATGTCGACCAGATGCTCGAGGTGATGCGCGACGCCAAGGGGCAGAAGCCGCGGCTGGTGCATCGGCTCGACCGGGAGACCTCCGGCTGCCTTCTGGTCGCCAAGACGCGTTTCGCTGCCACGCACCTCACCGGCGCATTCCGCCATCGCTCCGCGCGCAAGATCTACTGGGCGCTGGTCGCCGGCGTGCCGAAGCCGAAGCAGGGCCGCATCTCGACCTATCTTGCCAAGGAGGAGAGCGAGGAGGACAGCATCATGCGGATCGCCGAGCATGGTGACGAGGGCGCGAGCCACGCGGTGACCTATTATGCCGTGGTCGAGACCTCGGCGACCAAGCTCGCCTGGGTCTCGCTCAAGCCGGTGACCGGCCGCACCCATCAATTGCGCGCCCACATGGCGCATATCGATCACGCGATCGTCGGTGATCCCAAATATTTCAACAAGGAGAACTGGCAGCTGCCCGGTGGCCTGCAGAACCGGTTGCATCTGCTTGCCCGCCGCATCGTGATTCCGCACCCGAGGGGCGGCGTGATCGATGCCACCGCGCCGCTGCCGCCGCACATGCTGCAATCCTGGAATCTGCTCGGGCTCGAGGCCGACCGCTTCGACCCGATCGAGAACGCGCCCGAGGAGTGACGGACGGGGCGCCGATATCCGGCGCGGACAGCAAGAACGATCAAACGGCTCCGCGCTTTGCGGTTATCTTCGCGCGCCGGCCTTTGCCGGCCTGCAACGGAGACTCTCCATGGTCGGCACCTGGCTGCGCGTCACGCTTTTCCTGATCGGCTCGGCTGTCGCCTCGGTGACGGCACAGGCCGAGACCATCGTGCTTCGCGGCGGCACGCTCTACGCGTCGGCCGATGCGCAGGCGCTGCCGGATGCGATGATCGTGATGACCGACGGCGTCATCAGCGCGGTCGGCAAGTCCGGCGACATCCAGGCGCCGCCGGATGCCCGCGTGATCGATTGCAGCGGCAAGACCATCGTCGCCGGCTTCTGGAACAGCCATGTCCATTTCACGCAGAAAGTCTGGCGCAATGCCGGCGCAGCGCCGGCCGCGGCGCTGACGCAGCACATGCAGGAGATGCTGACGCGCTGGGGTTTTACCACGGTCTGGGATCTCGGCTCCGATCCGAGCGACACGTTGCCGCTGCGCAAGCGCATCGCCGCGGGCGAAGTCGCCGGCCCCAACATCCTGCTCGCCGGCAACATCTTCCCGAAGGGTGGGCACCCCGTCTACATCCCGCGCGAAGTGCAGCTTCCTGAAGTCGCAACGCCGGAGGAGGCCACGAAATGGGCGCGCGACTGGCTCGGCATGGGTGAGGACGGCATCAAGCTGTTCACCGGCGCGTTCATGGGGGACAAGCCCGTCGTCAACATGGACCCTGCAATCGCCAAAGCGGCTGTCGACGTCGCGCATGCGCAGGGCAGGCCGGTGTTCGCGCATCCGCAGAACAAGATCGGTGTCGAGACGGTGATCGAGGCCGGCGTCGACGTGCTCGCGCACACCACGCCCGGCGAACCCAGCTACACCGCGGATCAGCTGGCGCGGTTCAAGGCACAGGGGACTGCGCTCGTTCCCACACTGTCGCTGTTCACCACGGTGGTGCTCGATCAGAATGTCGCCAACCGTCTGGTGGCTTCGACCGTCAACCAGCTCAAGCAATTTTCTGAGAATGGCGGCACGGTGCTGTTCGGCACCGATGTCGGTTTCACCACGCTGTACGACACCACGCAGGAATTTCAGCTGATGCACCGCGTGTTGTCGGAGCGGCAGGTGCTGGCCTCGCTGACGACCAATCCGGCGCGGTTCTTCAAGGCCGCGAAGAAGGGACGGGTCGAGCAGGGCTTCGACGCCGATCTCGTGGTGCTCGACGGCGATCCGCTCGGCGACGTCGGCAATCTTGCGAAAGTGAGCAGCACGATCCGTGCCGGTCACGTGATCTACCAGAAGCCGTAACGATGGCGGGGAACTCGCATTTCGGGGACAGCATTGACGCTTGGTGCGTTCACTTGAACCGTTGCTGCCGCGTCACGACATATAGGCTATGAAGCGATCCCTGATTGTTGCCGGCATTCTGCTCTGGGCCATCGGCACGGCAAGCGCGCAAATTCTTGCGCCCGGCCGCTCGACGTGGGATCCGCCGGTCCCTCAGCCTCCGCCTCCGCCGCGGATCGAGGTGCCGGCGATCCCCAGGATGGACGCGCCGACGCAGCCGAGCCTGCGTTCGCGGCCGCGCAGCTCGTTCGGCGACCGCGTCAGCCGGTGCCTCGACGAGGCCGCCGCCGCCGGCCTGAACCAGGCCGAGCGTGCAGCCTATTCGCGATCCTGCGCCAACCACCGCGATTAGAACCTCGACAGCGGAATAGGGCGGCACCCGATGCCGCTTGGACCGATATCGGTCCTGATCCGAACATCTGACATCCTGCTTGGCGCAAAATGAAATCCGCCGGCCTTTGGGCCGGCGGATTGTTGTGTGGCGAGGTACGTCTTCAGTGGTTCCAGTTGCCGCCCTGATCGTTGCCGCCATCATGATGATGGCCGCCACCGTCGAAGTCGAAGAAGTCGAACAGATCGCTGATCGCCGGGCTGTTGACCGGGACATAGGGATTGCCGGGTGCCGCAACGGGATTCGGGAAGTTGTCGCGGCTGCGATGCGTGATCGGCTGCAGGTCCCAGTTCCGCTCGATGAATTTGATGATCGAGACGTGATCGGAATATTCATGCGAGACGTGGCCCTGCCGCGCGAACGGCGACACCACGATCAGCGGAATGCGCGTGCCGTCGCCGAAGTAATCGAGCGGCTGCACATAGCCTGAGTCGAAGTAGCCGCCGCCTTCGTCGAAGGTGATGAAGATCGCGGTGTCCTTGGCGTAGTCGGAGCCCTCGACCTGGTCGACGATCTTCTTCACGAAGCCTTCAAACAGGTTGAGCTTGGACGACGCCGGGTGGCCGTCGGTGAAGCCGCTCGGCTTGACGATGGAGACCTCCGGCAGCGCGTGCTTGGAGAGGTCGGAGTACAGATCAACCGAGTCCTTGATATGGGCCGCGACCTGCTCCGGGTGCGACATGATCGAGGTGTCGTACTGGAATGGATTGCAGATATTGCAGTACTCGTCGGCGTTCGGTCCGGCCACACCCCAGTTGAGCTGGTAGGGGTCGTTGACGTAGTTGTTCCACTGGTCGCCGTAATACTTCCAGGAGACGTTCCGCTCGTTCAGGCTGTCGCCGATGCTCTTGCGGGTCGACGGCGGGATCGTGAACGGCGTGTTGGACGGATTGGTGTCGGTGTAGGCGTTCTTGCCGTTGCCGAAATAGCCCGGGTTGTAGTTGTTCAAGAGATAATAGTGGCCAGATTCGCAATTCGGATTGATCCGGAGCCCCTTCAGATAGTCGAGGATCGGCTTGACGCCCGGCTGGCCCGGATCCGAGCAGTCGCTGTAGGAGCCGCCGCCGGACACCGGATTGGTCTGGTAGGGCGGCGCGAAGCCGCCATTGCCGCCAGCGCCGTAACCGTCCTCGGTGTACCAGTTGTTGGTGCCCATGGCCGGATTCGGGTTCTCGATCTGATGCACGATGCCGGCGTCGGGCGTGCCGCCGAACACCTGCACGCCGCTCGGCGGCACGGCGGCGTTGCCGTAGGTGTCGCTGAAGTAAAGCATGTCGGCATGGCCGAACATGATGTGGTTGGCACCGGTGCCGCCGTTGACGGACTGGTGGAAGTTGTCGCTCATCGCGTATTTCTGCGCGAGCGAGGTGAAGTAGGGCGCGTCGCCCTTCTGCACATTGTAGAAGCCGAGCGCGGTCGAACCCTCGCCCGTGGTCGTTGCCGTCGGCGAATAGTCGGTGGAGAAGTTGGAGGGCTGCGCCGCGCCGTTGGCGCCAGCGCCGACGGTGACTTCAACCCAGGCGAACAGATTGTTGCCGCAGCCCGACGGATTGTCGCGGCTGGCCGCCGAGTGGTTGCAGTTCAGCTGCTGCCACATCTGGTAGAAGCGATGCACCGGGCTCGCCGCATAGGCGTCGTAGGGCATGGCATCGCTGTTGGTGAGCTGGAACGGACCGGCCGGCAGCGCGCTGACATTGGTGATGCGCTGGTCGGGGGTCTGCGAGGTCTGGCCGGTGCCGCCGGTCAGCAGGTACTGGTAGTATTCGGACGGCAGGCCGGATTCTGACTGCTGCGCCAGCGCCAGCGATGCCTCGCACGTGGTGATCGGCGAGCTGCCGCATTGGTTCGGGATGTAGGAGACCTTGGGGCCGCCGACCAGCGGAGCCGGTAATTGATCCCTGGGGAAGTCCTGCTTCGGCGGGCTCAGCAGGAACGCATCGTTCAGGCCGGTATCGGTCGCGGCCTGCTGATGCGCCTTTTCGAAGTTGGGCCCGGGGATCGCGTTCTTGTTGGCATCGAGCTTGACGATGCCCTGCGACAGCAGGTTGAACACGCTTTCGCCGCGCCGTTCAGGCACGTAGGTCGCGAACACGTGGTCGAAGCTGCGGTTCTCGCCGATGATGACGATCACGTGCTTGATCGGCGACCGCGCCTCGTGTCCACCGTGATGATTCCAATCCTCCGCAAGCACCGGGCCGGCGGTGAACTGGCCTAGCGCAAGCGCGCTGAGGGTAAGGCGGCAACCTTGCAGCCAACGTGACTTGTGCCTGTCGCGCATTAGAGCTCTCCTTTTTGCTGATTGGGCGGCTTGATGGAACTTGCGGCGTCTCGCGGCACGACCTTGATCCGTCCCATCATGCCGCCGTCCTCATGCTCGAGGACGTGGCAGTGGTAGACGAAGGTGCCGACGATGTTGGGATCGCGGAAATCCATGCGCAGGCGCACGCTCGGATATTTCAGCATCCGGCTGTTGTAGTACGGCACATTGACGGTATCGCGCAGGAACGGCTCGTTGACGGCGACGCCGGACCAGTCGAGCAGCTGGAAGTGAAGCTGATGGATATGGAAATCGTGCAGCTCCATCGAGCGGTTCTCGATGATCCAGTCCTCGACGTCGCCCTGCCGCACAGTGATGTCGGGCACGTCGGAACGCGGATCGAACGGCTTCGGCGTCTCGCCGTCGAGGGTCACGAAGAACCTGGTCGGGCTGTTCGGATCGTTCGGGTTCTCCGGCTGCTCGGAGAAGAACAGTTTCCTGACGCGCACCGGGGCGACGTTTCCAAGCCACGGCCGCTCGGGGCGGGGCTGCGGCTCAGCGTGCGCGGGCAGTGCGGCCTGCGGTTCGCTTGCATCGGCTGATGCCGTGATCGCCACCAGCGCGCGGTTGGGGTCGTTTTCGCCGGCGGGCCCGGTGTCGACCGCGCGCGTCACCAGCAAGGCCTGTGCGCCGGCCGGCGGTCCTTCGACGATGAACTCGGCGCGCGAGCCCGGCGGCAGGCCGATATGGTTGACCCATTGCACCGACGGCGGTGGGCTGCCGTCGAACTGCAACGGCACGCCATCGAGCCCGACGATGCCGATTTGCTGCGGCGCGCGGCCGACCAGCAGCGCGAGGTTGAGATAGGTGATCGCGGACGCGTTCAGCACGCGCCAGAGCTGCCGCTCGCCGGGCTTCATCGTGAGCCTGGCGGGCGGATAGTTCGGATAGGGCACCGGCACGAAATTGACGGAGAGATCCTTCGACGGCTTGCCGAAGCCGGTGCCGGAATTGGCGACGTCGCCATCATTGTCGAGCTGGCTCTTGGTCATAACCGGCTCGAATTTTGACGGCGGCGCGTCGGGACTGACCAGATCCTGGTCGCGGATCACGAGCACGCGCTCGGGCAGGCCGGCGAGCTGTGGATCGGCGCGCTCGATGCCTTCGACGATGATGGCGCCGGAAGCGCCGCCGAGCACCTGCGTCTTGCTGAGGCCGTGCAGATGCGGGTGATACCAATAGAGGCCGGGCGGCGCGTCGCCCGGAATGCGCAGGCGATAGTCGAACGGCGCATCATCAGGCTGGATCGAGGTGTTCAGCACCTCATCCTGGTGGCAGACCGGCGGCACGGTCAGCCCGTGGAAGTGCAGATTGGTCGAGACTGACGTCATCGCGCCGCTCTCGCAAATGTCTGCCGGCTTTTTCGCCGTGCAGATCGGCGCGCCGGCGAGCGGGCGGTCGATCGCAGGCGTTGCCGTGTCGAGGTCGACGAGGTCGTTCTTGAAATGAATGACCAGCTGATCGCCGGGCCTCACGCGCAGCGTCGGCGACGGTTTGCCGTCCGGCGTCAAATAGCAGTAGCGGCTCGTGCCATCCGGCAGTTTCTGATCGTGGATCGTGAGGCCGGTTTCGAGCACGCCGTCGCGGCTGCGCAATTCCGCCGGCTCCGCGATCGCGCTTCCGGGTTCGGGCCGCGCACACACGTCCTGCTGCATGCGCGGCGCATCCTGCAAGCCCGTCGCGCCGAGCCATGCCGTCATGCCGCTCGCGGCGAGCCCGAGGCAGGCCGCGACGATGACACAACAAACGGTCGAAAGTCGTCGTGCCACGCCGCCCCGCCAATACGCCGCCACAGGCGCGCAAGCGCGCTACCGGCGCCACGCGTGACGTCGGTCCACGTCTTGCGACCGCAAGGGTCGGCAAATGCTTCTGTTTGGTGCCGTGAGGCTAGCGGTGCGTTGTTGCCGGAATCTGGCAGGTTTTTAACACGCAGATGACAGAAACTTGCGGCACTTCGACGCAGAAATGGGCGCGACGTTCAAACCTGCTGAGCGATCAATCGGATGGGGCATTCACCGACTGAATTGCGGAGATACGGCGACGCGCAGGCAATCGACAAGAATTTTTTCGGTGCGCCGATCCTATCGCCTGTTCGCGGTCATGCGCCAACGGCCGGGACCAAAGCAGGGCATGGTGTGATGGACACGCCGTGTCGATGCACGAGACGTGCGGGCCACGGCAACCTGCGGAACTCTCGTCGTCGTTCACGACGGCAGGGCCTCACGTTGTGACGGTCCTGCATTCACCTCACGAAGGCGAACAGTCCGCCGAACAAAACGGAGGAAATTGTCGTCGCGCCGGCGCGAGCACGTTGTCGAACAGGCAAGCGGCATCGGCCGGCGGAGCCGCGGCGATCCGGTTCAAGGCTGTCGACCGTGCGAATCTGTCTGGCTATCCAAACGGACCGCTTTGATTTCGTCTCATGATCTTGAGCGTGAGCAGGGCCGCCCCGAGCACAAGAAGCAAGACACCGACGACAGTTGTGCTTGTCGATTCGAATGTCACACCGACTGCTGTCAACAAGCAGCCTACAACGATAGCAATAAGCCCACCAAGCTTCTTTACCAACAGAAGCTGTCCGTCGCTTGCGCGCGCCACCATGATCAACCTCACTCTGCAAGTGATGCGGTCATTCCACCGTCGCCGCGGGCCGGTGTTGCTTGGACAAGCGGCGGGCTCACATCCGCACACGATGATCGTACTCTCGCGTGCCAATGATGGAAATCGCTCGTTGCTGCCATGATGACTTCTCTTTTGATTCAATTGCGCCGCGGGCGATTGGACAATCTTGCTTACCTAGCCGCGCCGAAACGTCGCATGACTGTATCGAATGTGCATCGCGCAACGGCGCTGCGATTCCGCGATACGCAATGCGTTCAGCGCATTTGTCGTAAAGTGTTCTGGACCAACGCAAGCATTGCAAAGGCTGTGGGAGTGGATCGTTGACTCCGTGGTTTTTTGGGCGCCTACTTCTGGTTGCCGACTAGAAGACCTGAAGCAATAAGGTCGAAATCCGGAAGGACAGCCAATGCGGCCGCCTTCGATCGCGGAACAAGCGGAGCGGCCCTACATCTCGACCGGGCACTTGCCCGAACCCGAGATGGTGCAGGAGCTCGTGTCTCAAGCGCATCAGCGCTTCAAGTCGAACAGCGAAGGGACCAATTCGCAGGTTTATCCGGCCCTGGCCAGGGTGCGGAGTGAACTGTTCGGCGTCTGCGTGGCCGGCACCAGCGGACGTGTCTACGGCGCGGGCGATACCGAATACGAATTCTCGATCATGAGTGTATCGAAGCCATTCGTATTCGCATTGGTGTGCGAGGCCATCGGCCCTGAAGAGGCTCGTGCAAAACTGGGCGCGAATGCGACCGGGCTGCCGTTCAATTCACTGGCGGCGATCGAGCATGGAGCCGGGCGCACCAACCCCATGGTGAACGCAGGCGCGATCGCGACCACAAGCCTTGTGCCGGGCTCGAGCGCTGACGAGCAATGGCGGTTCATCCATGACGGTCTCTCGCGTTTCGCGGGCCGCAAGCTTTCGCTCAACGAGGAAGTCTACGCATCGGCATCCAAGACCAATTTTCGCAATCGAAGCATCGCGCGGTTGCTGGAGAGCTACGACCGGATCTACTGCGACGCCAGGCAGGCGACCGATCTCTACACCCGGCAGTGTTCGCTGAATGTGAGCGCCAGGGATCTCGCCGTGATGGGTGCGACGCTGGCCGATGGTGGCGTGAATCCGGTGACCCGGCAGCGGGTGGTCGATGCGGCCGTGTGCCACTATGCATTGGCGGTCATGGTCACTGCCGGACTGTACGAGACGTCGGGCGACTGGCTGTACGACATCGGTCTGCCCGGCAAAAGCGGCATTGGTGGAGGCATCGTCGCGGTGTCTCCGGGAAAGGGTGGTTTCGGCACTTTCGGGCCGCCACTGGATGCGGCCGGCAACAGCGTGCGAGGGCAGCTCGCCGCGAAGTTCCTGTCGCAAAGACTGGGCATGGATCTGTTCGTGTCCCAACCGGACGAGTGAACAAGAGGCACTGAAGATCGGTCGAGCCGTGGCCCGATCGATCGCAACGTCGGGCAGGTTGGAGGACGCGATGGCAACGCAAGCAATCTCGATCGGCGACATTCATCAGGAAGAGCGCGCATCATGGGTGCCCATGGTCGCGATTGCGTTCGGCCAGATGATCATGTCGTTCAACGTCGCGTCGTTGCCGGTTGCGATGGGGGGAATGGTGGCCAGCTTCGGCGTGCCGCCGACCACCGTCGCGACTGGAATCGTGGCTTACTCGATGCTTGTCGCCGGGTTCGTGATGCTTGGCGCCAAGCTCGCCCAACGATTCGGGGCGGTGCAGGTGTTTCGTGCTGCCGTCGTGCTTTTTCTGATAGCGCAGATCGCGATGACGTTCAGCCCCACGGCCTCCGTCATGATTTCCGCTCAGGCGCTTTGCGGCGCTGCGGGCGCGGTGATCGTGCCCTCGCTCGTCGCGTTGATTGCCGAGAATTATGCCGGACGCCAGCAGGCGACGGCCCTTGGCGCGTTGGGCTCGGCGCGGGCTGCCGCCGGCGTGCTGGCATTCGTCGTCGGCGGGTTGCTCGGCACCTATATCGGCTGGCGCCCCGCGTTTGGAGTTCTCATCGTTGCCTCGGCGATCGCTTTCGCTCTGAGTTTCCGCCTGCGGCCGGACCGCGGTCGCGCGGATGTCCAGATCGACCTGATCGGGGTCGCTCTTGCCGCGAGCGCGATCATCTTCATCAGCTTCGGATTCAATAATCTGAACAGTTGGGGCGTGATCCTGGCGACCCCTAACGCGCCATTCGACTTGCTGGGCGTCTCGCCGGCACCGGTCCTGATCGTGCTTGGCATAGTGCTCGGGCAGGCATTCCTGATGTGGACGCATCGCCAGCAGGCCGCGGGGAGGACGCCTTTGCTGGCGTTGGAGGTGATCGATTCGCCGGAGGAGAGGTGCGCCGTCTACGCGCTGTTCGCGGTCGTGGCGCTCGAGGCATCGCTGAACTTCACGGTGCCGCTCTACATCCAGATCGTGCAGGGACGTTCGCCAATTGCGACGGCGATCGCGATGATGCCCTTCAATCTGACCGTTTTCCTCTCGGCGATGATGATCGTCAATCTCTACGAAAAACTGACGCCTCGCCAGATCGGACGCTTCGGCTTTGGCCTCTGCACCGTCGCGTTGTTGTGGCTCGCCTTCGTCGTGCGCAACGACTGGAGCGAGATTCCCGTTCTCCTCGGGCTGGTGCTGTTCGGCATCGGCCAGGGCTCGCTGGTGACACTGCTGTTCAACGTTCTGGTCACGGCCTCACCCAAGGCGTTGGCGGGGGATGTCGGGTCCTTGCGCGGAACCACGCAGAATCTGGCGGCTGCCGTCGGCACCGCGGTGGCCGGAGCTCTTCTGGTCGGTCTTTTGAGCACGATCGCGCTCGGCAGGATTGCGGCCAGTCCGGTGCTGACCAAGGAGCTTCAGAGCCAGGTTGATCTCGGCAACATCACTTTCGTCAGCAATGACCGGCTGCGCAGCGTACTCGAAGGCACGAGCGGTACGCCACAGCAGGTCGAGGAAGCCGTCCGGGTCAACACCGAAGCGCGCCTGCGCGCTTTGAAGATCGGGTTGCTGATCATGGCCGGCCTCGCACTGCTTGCGGTCATTCCCGCGGGACGGCTGCCGAATTATCGGCCAGGCGAAATACCGGACGACGGAGCGACCGGCGAGCGCGAGCGATCGACCTGATCGGATGTCGGGCGCCGCGGGGCCAGAAGGTCTCTGCAAGAACGAGGTGCCAGATATGGATGAACTCGATCGTCGCATCGTGCTCAGGAAAATGCTCGGCGGCGTCGCAGCCGTTGGTCTCGGAACCGGCTTGCTGACGCAGGCGGCCAAGGCGCTGCCACTCGTCCCTGAAGATGCCCTCGTCGCGAAGACGGGTGGTCCCGTGCGGCCGCTTCATATGGTCGTCGCCCGACCACCACCGCGCCCGCGTCCTCCGCCACCGCGCCGCCGCTGGCATCGCCGGCGCCGCTGGGTCTGTTGGTGGCACAGAGGTCGCCGCCGCTGTGGATGGCGCTGGTGAGGGCAGGCACAAGCTCCGGCAGCTCGAGTGGCCCGGTTGCGCGCGACCGGGCCATGGCTGCCTGGGATCAAGGAGGACGACATGGCTACCTATGAGAACAGTTCCACGATGCTCCGCGGCCTGCCTGGCCCGCCCTTATGGGTCTGCGTGCTGCTGGGCCTCGTTATGATCGCCGCGGGCCTTCTGGTCCTGGGAGATGTCGTGCTTTTCACCGTGATCAGCGCCATCTTTATCGGCTGGACGGCCATTGTTGCCGGCGGGTTCGAAATCCTGCACGCCTTCTGGACCAAGGGCTGGGGTGGATTCGTGTGGCAGCTTGTGCTGGGGGTGCTCTACCTTGCCTGCGGAATCGTTCTGCTCAGTCAACCGGTGGCGAGCGCGCTGCTCCTGACCTATGCCCTCGGTCTCATGCTTTTAGTCTCCGGGATTGTGCGCATGCTGGTCGGCATCGGCCATTGGCAGCAGTCCGGCTGGATCATGCTCGCATCCGGGCTGTTTGGCGTTCTGGCCGGCCTCGTCATTCTGACGGGATTTCCGGCGACCGGGCTGTGGGTGCTCGGGCTGCTGCTGGGGATCGATCTGCTGTCTCATGGCATCGGATGGCTGACTTACGCTTTACAGCCTGCCGCCAGAGCGGCTCAATAGGCCGTCGATCCTCCAGGGAGCAGCAGAACTCTCATTAATCGTCTGAAATCAAGTCGGCTCCTCGCGAGATCAATGACGGTCTCGCGCGATGAGCCATCGGCGGAGAGTGGACATGTCAGGTTTGAGGAAGGGCGTGAGAGTTTCGGCGCTGGTTGCGTCGATTGTGATGAGCCTCATCGCCTTGCTGCCAGCGCAAGCTCAGCAGGATGGTGGCGTACTGTTTCAGAACGTGCGCATTTTCGATGGCAGGAATGGCGCGCTGTCCGGGCCGTCCAATGTGCTGATCCGGAACAACAAGATCGAGAAGATTTCGACTGCGGCGATCACGGCCGACGCTCAGGTGATCGCCGGCGACGGACGGGTGCTGATGCCCGGGCTGATCGACGCGCACTGGCATGCATTGCTGGTACGCCCGACGCCGGCGGCCGTGATGGCCAGCGACATCGGTTACACCAACCTTCTTGCGGCCGCCGAGGCAACGGCCACGCTCATGCGCGGCTTCACCACCATTCGCGACATGGGCGGGCCGGCCTTTTCCCTCAAGCGGGCGATTGACGAAGGTCTCGTCGCCGGTCCTCGCATCTACCCATCCGGTGCCATGATCACCATCACCGGCGGCCATGGCGACTTCCGGCCGCTGTCCGATCTGCCCAGAACGATCGGCGGCATGCTCAGCCGCATGGAGAGGATAGGCGGCGCCATGGTCGCGGACAGCCCGGATGAAGTTCGCGTGCGCGCGCGCGAGCAGCTCATGCAAGGGGCTACGCAGGTCAAGCTCACGGCGGGCGGTGGGGTGGCGTCGCCGTTCAGCCCGCTCGATGTGTCCACGTTCACTGAACCGGAGTTGCGCGCCGCGGTCGAGGCTGCCGAGAACTGGGGTACTTATGCCGTCGTACACGCCTACACGCCGGTCGCGATCCAGCGATCGATCGCAGCGGGGGTCAAGTGTATCGAGCATGGTCATTTGATGGACGACGCGTCGGCCCGCCTGATGGCCGAGAAGGGAATTTGGCTGAGCACCCAGCCCTTCCTCGATATGTCGGGCGCCAGCGCCCTTGGACCTGCGGAGCAGGACAAGATGCGGCAGGTTGTTGCCGGCACCGACAGGGTCTACGGCTTTGCGAAGAAGTACAAGTTGAAGACGGCATTCGGTACCGACGTCTTGTTCTCGAAGGCGCTTGCTGACCGGCAAGGAGCCATGCTGACGACCCTCACGCGATGGTACACGCCGGCTGAAGCGCTCATCATGGCTACATCGACGAATGCCGAATTGCTCAGTCTGTCCGGGCTTCGAAACCCATATCCAGGCAAGCTGGGCGTGGTGGAGGAAGGTGCGCTCGCCGACCTTCTGCTGGTCGACGGCAATCCAATCGACAACATCAAGCTGATAGAGGATCCGGCGAAGAACTTCCTGGTCATCATGAAAGATGGGAAGGTCTACAAGAATCTTCTCGGTGGTGACCGGAACAGGTAGGCGGACATGGTCACAAGGCGGGCCAAGCGGCAGCATCAAAGCATCGGCTCGTAGCCGATATGGCTGCCGACGTGCCCGGTGGAGCAGCGATCGCCGGAAGGGCAAGGGCAGTCTACTACCGCCGAAACTGCGTCAGAAACGTCCGCAAGGAATCGTGCGGGCTCTCGACATCCGAAATCACCCAGCCGTCGGGACCGTTGACGACGATGAAGTTGAGCGTGACGGCGCGGCCTTCATTGTCGAATGTCACCGTCACGTCGGCCTTGTCGAACTGCCGGCGCGGGATTGCGATCGAGATCGGGCCGAGCCGCCAGGTCGGGCTCTGCACCAGAAAATCGTAGGGCGCATCGTGCAGCGCGGTCCAGGCACCGCGCAGGGTGGGATCGAAGAATCGGCGAGCGGTTTCCTCGTCGCGCGGCAGGCCGTTGGAATATTCGGCGCTGCCTCGCCCATAATGGGCGTAGACGTTGCGGATCAGGGATTCCGGCGAACGGAACCCGGCGCAGGCTGTGGCGGCGGCGAAAACCGCCGCAACGAGCGAAAAACCCGCAAGGAATTTGCCGCGTCCCATCAGCTTTATTTGCCGTTGCCCCTGACATATCTTGCAGGGAAATCCCTTTGAACGAAAGCTACCCGGCGCGATGCGCGAACTTTTCGACGATGTCCCAGAACAATCTCCGTTCGATCCGCAGGAGGCGGTGCGGCGCCACATCCGCACGCCCCAGCGCAAGCGGTTCTACACCAGCGCCGGCGTCGCCGAGGCCGATGGCGGATTTTCGATCACCCTCGACGGCAAGCCGATCCGCACGCCGTCCGGCAAGCCGATCGCGGTGCCGACGCGGGCCATTGCGGACGCGGTTGCGGCGGAATGGAATGCGCAGGGCGAGACCATCGATCCCATGACCATGCCGCTGACGCGGCTTGCCAACAGCGTGATCGAGGGGGTGATCGATCGCGTCGACGAGGTCGCCGACGATGCGGCCAAGTTCCTCGGCAGCGACCTCTTGTTCTATCGCGCCGGCCATCCCGAGACGCTGGTGGCGCGCGAGGCCCAACACTGGGATCCGATCCTGTTCTGGGCCGCCGACGCGCTCGGCGCCCATTTCGTGATGGCCGAGGGGGTGATGCATGTCGGCCAGCCCGAGCCTGCGATCAAGGCGGCGCGGGCGGCGTTCCCGACCGACCCATGGTCGGTCGCGGCGCTCCATGTGGTGACGACGCTGACCGGCTCGGCGCTGCTGGCGCTGGCGCTGGCGCATGGCGTCCGCGACGAGGACCAGGTCTGGGCCGCCGCCCATGTCGACGAGGACTGGAACATCGAGAAATGGGGCGTCGACGAGGAGGTCGCCGCCCGCCGCGCCGCCCGCCAGCTCGATTTCAAGGCCGCCGCCGGCGTGCTCAGGGAGCTCAAGCCGGCCGCCGGTTAACGAGGGGTTTACGGCGCCGGGCTAGCCTGCGGCACGTTCCTCGCGCAGGGCCGAGACCTCCGACATGGCACTCGCCATCAATCCCGTGCTGCCGGTGCTCGCCTCGAAGGAGGCGGACAGCGTTGCGCCGGACCTCACGCTTGAGGCCGGCAGCGTCGTCAATGCGCGGGTGCTGAAGGTGCTGTCCGCCGATCTGGTGCGGATCGCGATCGCGAGCCTGTCGATCGACGTCCAGACCGAAGTGCCGCTGCAGCAGGGCCAGAACCTGCAGCTCGCGGTGTCGCAGACCAATGACGGCATCCGCCTGCAGCTGGTCGGGCAGGGCCCTGACACCGGCGATGCCGTACGGCTGTCGCCGGCAGCGGCCAACACCATCGATGCCGCCCAGCCGATCGCCACGGCACCGAAGGCGGTGCTGACGCCGCTGGAGCGCGTCACCATCACCGCGACGGCCCAGACCGCGGCTGCGGCGCAGGGCAGCCAGGCGCCGCTGTTCGCCAATCTCGCCGCGGTCGCCTCCGCCAATCTGCCGCCGAAGCTGCAAGCTGCGATCGCGCAGGTACTGGCGCAGCAGACCGGCCTCGACGACGGTCTGAGCGGTGATGCCGTGAAAGCCGGCTTCCAGAAATCCGGCCTGATGTTCGAGGCGACGCTCGCGGCGGGCATTGCACCCGCGAGCGGCAGCGCGCCCGATCTGAAGGCCGCGCTGATCGTGCTGCGCCAGGCGCTGACCTCGCTTGGCGCCGGTGATGCCGGCAGACCGGCGTCCACCACATCGCTCCAGCAACCGGCGCAGGCCAGCGCCGCCACGGCGCCGAGCCTCGTGCCATCCGGCACGCCAGACCTCGACGTTCAGGAGATCCTGCTGCCGCAGGCTCGCCTGCCGGTCGCCGAGGATGTCGGCCGCGGCACCACAGGGCTCGCAGGGGCGCTCGCCGATGCGCTCGATGCCGGCCCGTCCTCCGGCGGCGCGCTCAATCTCATTCAGGAAGCGCTGCACGAGCTCGGCAACCCCGCACGGCAGGGCGCTGTGCCGAGGGAGCTGCTGCCGGGCGAGGTGTCCGTACGCGGCAACACACCGCCACCGCCGTTTCACGGCGCGTTGCCGTCGGCGCAGGCCGTCGCCGGGCCGTCGATCGCGCCAAACACGCCGCTCGCGACCGCCGCGCATCGCCTGCTGGAAAACACCGACGCCGCGCTGGCGCGGCAGACGCTGCTGCAGGTCGCCTCGCTGCCGGACCGCGGCGACGGGTCGCGCCCGCAGCTCGACGCCATGCTGCCGCGCTGGAATTTCGAGATCCCGTTCCTGACCCCGCAGGGCACGGCGATGGCGCAGTTCGAGATTTCCCGCGATGGCGGCGGCAATGAGGTCGAAGCCGCCAAGCGGGTGTGGCGCGCGCGCTTCACGCTCGATGTCGAGCCGGCCGGCCCGGTGCACGCGTTGGTCTCGCTGAACGGCGAGCGCACCTCGGTGCGGATGTGGGCCGAGCGTCCCTCGACCGCCGCGCAACTGCGCGCCGGCGTCTCCGAGCTGAGCCAGGCGCTGACCAGGGCCGAGCTCGCGCCCGGCGATATCGAGATCCGCGACGGCACTCCGCCGCAACCTGCGCCCGCGCGCGCCGGCCATTTCCTGGACCGCGCATCGTGAGCGACGCCAACAACCAGCTCGCGGTCGCGCTGCATTACGACCACGCCGGCGCGCCCCGCGTGGTGGCAAAAGGCAAGGGCGCGATCGGCGCCAAGATCATCGAGGTTGCCAAGGCCAACGACATCCCGATCGAGGAGAACGAGGTGCTCGCCGGCGCGCTCTCCAATGTCGAGCTCGGCGACGAGATTCCGGCCGAGCTCTACAAGGCCGTCGCCGAGGTGCTGGTGTTCGTGCTGCGGATGTCGGGCCGGGCGCGCTAGCGGGCGCGTTTTCGAGCGAAGCGGGCACCGGTTCGCGTGAAGAAAACGCGACAGACAAGTGAGTCTTCTTGCCATCCTTTCACCACGATGGCATCCACCATCGTCGTCAACGCGAACCTGCCCAGGACTTGTCGTGATCCATCGCCGTCATGCGCTCGGTCTGCTTGCTGCCGCCACGATCCTGCCGTCGCGCAGCTTCGCCAACGTGTCCTATCAGCGCAGCGAGTTTCGCGAGGAGCTGCAAAAGCGCTTCTTCGAGCTCGGAACCGAGGGCACCTTCGTCGGCTACAAGGTCGAGGACTATCTGATCATCGCCAGCGACAAGGTCCGCTCGGGCGAGGGCAAATTGCCGGCCTCGACCTTCAAGATC
Source organism: Bradyrhizobium sp. USDA 3315 (assembly GCF_054056795.1). Taxonomy (NCBI): domain Bacteria; kingdom Pseudomonadati; phylum Pseudomonadota; class Alphaproteobacteria; order Hyphomicrobiales; family Nitrobacteraceae; genus Bradyrhizobium; species Bradyrhizobium sp. USDA 3315. Next base: position 6,243,373 of record NZ_JBSRYP010000001.1, read on the forward strand.
GCGAACGCGCTGATTGCGCTCGATACCGGCGTGGTGCAGGACCCCGACAAGGACGTCTTCAAGTGGGACGGCACAACCCGCAGCATCGAGGCCTGGAACAAGGACCACACGCTGCGCTCCGCGCTCGCGGTGTCGGCGTTTCCGGTGTTCCAGGAGATCGCCCGCCGCATCGGCGAGGAGCGGATGAAGAAATATCTCGAGATCATCGACTACGGCAACCGCGACATCGGCGGCGGCATCGACCAGTTCTGGGTGACCGGCAATTTGCGGATCGATCCGGTGCAGCAGATCGATTTCCTCGACCGGCTGCGCCGCGGCGTGCTGCCGGTCGGCAAGCGCAGCCAGCAGCTGGTGTGCGACATTCTCCCGGTGACGAAAGTCGGCGAGACCGTCATCCGCGCCAAGACCGGCCTCACCGACAAGGAGCACGGCTCGCTCGGCTGGCTGGTCGGCTGGGCCGAGAAGGGCACCGACATCACCGTGTTCGCGATGAACATGGACTGCAAGACGCAGGCGCAGACCGACGCGCGGATGAGCGTCACGCAGCAATGCCTCACCGATATCGTCGCGCTGTGACGGGCTGACCTCCGCGCAAACGCTTTGCGTTTGTCGCGCGCGACGCCATGCTCTAGCATCCTCCGATAAATCAAAGCGGAGGAATCATGCATTCAGCAACAGTCTGGCTCTCGTCGCTCACGCTGGCCGCGGCCGGCGGCTGGCTTGCGGCAACGGTGTTTTCAGCGCCGGCCACCAGCAAGGAGCCGCGCTTCCCGCAGCTCACGATGGAGCAGCTCAGCGACCTGCAAAAACCGCTCGGCGAGCAGATCATGAAGGTGTCGAGCGTCGGCATCGGTGGTCCCTACAATCCGATGATCCGGAGCCCGGTGCTCGGCCAGCGCCTCTACGATCTGTTCTATTATCTGCGCTGGCAGACCTCGGTACCGACCAGGCTGAACGAGTTCGCGATCCTGATCATCGGCCGGCAGTGGCGCTCGCAGGTCGAGTGGTTCGCGCACGCGCCGCTCGCTGCCAAGGCCGGCCTGCCGCCCGACGTCATCGCCGAGCTCAAGGCCGGCAACCGGCCGTCGAAGATGGCCGACGACGAGGCGGTCGTGTACGACTTCGTCACCGAGCTCACCACGACCAAGAAGGTCTCCGACGAGACCTATGCGCGGGCCAGGAAGATTTTCAACGATCAGCAGATCGTCGACCTCACCGCGGTCGCCGGCAATTACGTGATGGTGGCGATGATCCTGGCGATGGCCGAAGAGACGGTGCCGCCGGGCAAGGAGGAGCCGTTCAAGGTGGGAGAGAAGTAGGGGCGGCGCGGACTCCGTTCACCTCGCCCCGCGTGCGGCAGGGGTGTCCGGGGAAATTCAGGCATAGCGGAGCTCCATCTGGTCAGGTGAGATGGTTGATTTCCGACGGCTGGGGTTGATGGGCGGAGGTTTGTCGATGGCAGCGAGGGATCGACGCGTGAGCAGGAGCTGGCCGACGAGTTCGGCGAACCTGAGCGGGAGCATTTTGATGCAGTTGGTGTGAGCGGCGATGCGCAGCAGCAGGTAGGCAATCATCGCAGCGAGCACCTGAAGGCGGATCGCGTTGTCGTTGGCGCCGAGGAACTTGCGAATATCGAGATGCTGCTTGATCCAGCGGAACAGCAGCTCGATTTGCCATCGGCTCTTGTAGAGGGCGGCGATCTCGACGGCGCTACGGACAAGGTCGTTGGTCAGGAGTGTGATCTTGCCGCCTTTCTCGCGTCTGATCTTGATGCGGCGGAGCGGGATTGGAAGGCGCGAATCGCCCTTGCTGGTGAGCTTCACCTCGTCATCGGCAAGGATTTCGAAGCCATCCCCGTTACGCTTGCGGATGGCGCGATGCCTGAGCGAGCGAAGACGGATGCTCGTCTTCGCCCGGGTAACGAAGAAAGCCTTGCTATCATTGATCTTCTGCCACCAGTCGAAACGGCAATAGCCCTTGTCAAACACATAGGTGGTGGCGGGCTGGATTGGGGTCTGTCGGCCGATCTCGATGTCATTGACGTTCGCGGCCGTCATCTCGACGCAGGTCGGGACATCGCTCCTTGGGTCGTAGACGACATGCAGCTTCATGCCGCGGATGCGGCCGTTCCACGTCGCCCAACTGCAGACCTTGCCGAGCGGGATCGGACTGGCGTCGATCAGACGCACCATCTCCATGCCTTCACTCCGCAGCTGGCGACGCGCCATCGCCGACAGCGCCGCAAAGGTTTGCGCGAAAATGCCGATCGGACGGCGGGCATTGGCATCGGACAACGTCGAGCGCGACAGCTTGCCGGTTCCCAAGTGATAGTGATGCTGCGAATTGGCGTTGAAGCCAGTCACCACCCCGCGCAGACTGCTGTTGCCGCTAAGCTGGGCATAGATCAGCGCCACCAGATGATCCCAGCTCCTGAACGACTTGTCGTAGGCATCCCCGTCCAGACGATCCACAACCGTCTGAAACTGCCGTCGATTGATCGGTTCAAGCAGCCTTCCAAAAATGCTACCGCGATATCGCATGCTCGGCCCTCTGTGTCTCGACAACCAGAAAAGACCGATTTGCCTCGGTCCTGCCGAGCATGCACCGCGACACAGTGAATCATTCCCCGGACACCCCTGCGCGTGCGGGGAGAGGTCGGAACGCATCGCAGATGCGTTCCGGGTGAGGGGACTCTCCTCAGGCACAGCTATCACCGTGCAAGAGGAAGCAGCCCCTCACCCCAACCCTCTCCCCGTAAGAACGGGGAGAGGGAGTAGGGCGCCGTCGCTATTGGCGCCCGATCGCCCGCTGCAAGGTCGACATCAGTTTCGGGTCGCGGCATTGCGCGACGTTGAAGCGCATGAAGGCGGCGGCCGTCTGCGAGGCGCTGAACACGTTGCCCGGCGCCAGCACGACATTGTCCGCGAGCGCCAGCCGCGCCACATCGGCGGAGTCGCACCCGTCGGGCAGATGGCACCACAGATAGAAGCCGCCGCGCGGCATCAGCCAGGGTGTAACGCCGATGCGCTGCAGTTTGTCGCCGACGTCGCGGCGGGCGCGGGCAAGGCGCCGGCGCAACTCCTCGACATGCTTGCGATAGAAACCGCTCGACAGCACGCCGGCGATGATCTCGGTGGCGACCGCGCTGGGGCCGCCGAAACCGGTCGCGACCTGGAGATCGACGAGATCCTCGATCCAGTCCGCTCGCGCCGCGATGAAGCCGGAGCGCACCGATGCCGACAGCGTCTTGGAGAAGCTGCCGATCCGGATCACGCGGCTCAGGCCATCGAGCGCGGCGAGCCGCGCCGAAGGCCCCGGCTCGAAGTCCGCAAAGATGTCGTCCTCGACGATGGTGAGATCGTAGGCTGTCGCAGCATTCAGCACGCGGTGCGCGGTCTGCGGCGACAGCGTCGCACCGGTCGGATTATGCAGCGCCGAGTTGGTGACATAGAGCCGCGGCCGCTCGGCGGCGAGTGTCGCCTCGAAGCTGGCGACATCGGGGCCCGATGCCGTGTAGGGCACGCTGACGATGCGAACCTGATGCGCGCGCAGCAGCGCCCGGAAATTGAAATAGCAGGGATCGTCGACCAGCACAGTGTCGCCCGGCCGCAGCAGGAAGCGGCAGACGAGATCAATCGCCTGCGTGCCGGACGCGGTCAGCAAGAGTTGCTCGGGCGGCACCTCGAGGCCCTCGTCGGCAAACCGCGCCATCAGGATCCGGCGCAGCGTGAGCGAGCCGCGCGTCGCGCCATAGTCGGAGAGCACGGCGTCGTCGGCCCGCGCGAGGCCGCGCAGCGCGCGCCGCAGCGCCTCGGTCGGCATCCACTCGGCGGGCAGCCAGCCGCAGCCGGGTTTGAGCGCGCCGGTCTCGGCATCGAGCGATTGCCGCGACACCCAGAACGGATCCACCGCGCGGTCGCGCTGCGGCTGGTCCTTTGCGAGCGCGAGCGGCGGCAGCGCCGCGGACGAGACATAGAAGCCGGAGCCGGGCCGGGCCCGGATCAGGCCCTCGGCGACGAGGCGGTCATAGGCCTCGACGACGGTGGAGGGCGAGACGCCCATGGTCGCGGCGAGGCCGCGGATCGAGGGCAGGCGGTCGTCGGCGACCAGCGCGCGGCTCGCCACCTTGGCGCGGATCGCGTTCATCACCTCGGTGGTCCGCATCGCCTTTGGCGCATCGGATTGCTGTTGCAAGTGTATGCCTACCTTTGCCCATACAGTTTTACGATATTGTACCGATCTGTAGCTGCCTTGGCGAGCCTCCGCCGGCTATGGTCGGTGCGAGGTCGGACTCGGCTTCACCTCGCCCCGCCTGCGGGGAGAGGTCGGAACGCATCGCCAGATGCGTTCCGGGTGAGGGGGAGTCTCCACGAGTTCGGCCGTTACCGAGTATGCGGAGCCGCCCCTCACCCTAACCCTCTAAGAGCGAGCTTCGCTCGTCTCGGCCCCGCAAGAGCGGGGTGAGGGGGCGCAGTTACGTTTTGGGAAGCAAAGTACGATGGACAAGGCTTCGATCGACGGCTGGGGCAGTGGCCTGCTCGGCGTGATTATCTTCAGCGGCTCGCTGCCGGCGACCCGCGTGGCCGTGGCAGGGTTCTCGCCGCTGTTCTTGACTTCGGCGCGGGCGGCGATCGCGGCGCTGCTCGGCGCCGCGCTGCTGGCGGTGCTGCGCCAGCCCTGGCCGCAGCGCAAGGATCTGGTGTCGCTGACCATCGTCGCACTCGGCGTCGTGATCGGCTTTCCGCTGCTCACCGCGCTCGCGCTCCAGCACATCACCTCGGCGCATTCGATCGTGTTCATCGGGCTGCTGCCGCTGTCGACCGCCGTGTTCGGCGTGCTGCGCGGCGGCGAGCGGCCGCAGCCGCTGTTCTGGCTGTTCTCCTGCATCGGCAGCGCGACGGTCGGCGCGTTCGCCTTGTCGAGCGACGGATCGGCGTCGCTGACCGGCGACCTCCTGATGGTCGCCGCCATCATCGTCTGCGGCCTCGGCTATGCCGAAGGCGCGGCGCTGTCGCGGCGGCTCGGCGGCTGGCAGGTGATCTCCTGGGCACTGGTGCTGTCGGCGCCGGTGGTGCTCTTGATGACGATCATGACGCTGCCGCCGAGCTGGCAGGGCATCGGTGCGCCGGCCTGGCTCGGGCTCGCTTATGTCTCGATCTTCAGCATGCTGGTCGGCTTCGTGTTCTGGTATCGCGGCCTTGCGATCGGCGGCATCGCCAGCGTCGGCCAATTGCAGCTGCTGCAACCGTTCTTCGGCCTCGCGCTGGCCGGCCTGTTGCTGCACGAGCAGGTGCCGTGGTCGATGATCGTGGCGACCATGCTCGTCGTCGTCTGCGTGGTGTTCGCGCGCCGCTTTGCTTGACGTCTGTCTCTCCTCACGGAGAGGAGCGCGGAACGCGCGTCTCGAACCATGAGGCCACAGGCGGGCCTGCATCCTTCGAGACGCCAGCAATCGACGCGCACGCTGTCAATTTGACCGGCCGTGCGTGACGTCAGGAAGCGGGTGCTAGGCGGGCTCCTGCGCTTTCCCGATCCGCCCGAGATGGGTGAAGCCAAAGCCTTTCGAATACTTCAGCCCGTAGCCGAGCGCGCGGAGTCGATCCCGATATGGGCGAGCCAGATCATCGCGATCGACAGCACCAGCGGCGCCGCGGCGGCAAAGCCCAGCGTCATCAGCGCGACCGGCGCCAGATAGCTGTGGGCGGCGTTGTAGACGATGGCGCCGACCCGCGGGCCGGCGAGATAGGCCGCGAAACTCAAATCCGGCACCAGGAACAGCAGGACATAGACCAGCCACGAGCCCTCCCATTGGGCATAGAGCACGGTCATGCCGAGGAACAGCACGAGGCCCTCCAGCCGGAGCAGGGTGCGCACCCCGCCGGTCGGTGCGCCGGTCTCGACCGTGGCCGTGCTCGTGTCGGTCATCGCCATCTCCCCAGATATCGGAAAATCCTACCGTTTTTGCGCCCGAACCCGTCCACAACCGCCTTTCCGGTTCCGAAATGGCCGTGCTAAGCCATTTCCGAACGAAGCGGACCTCGGCTCGCGCCGGGACGCGGACTGTAGCTAACACGGGCGGAAACAAATGAAAGATATCCTCGATACCCTCGAAGAGCGGCGCGCCGGCGCCAAGCTGGGCGGCGGCGAAAAGCGCATCGAGGCGCAGCACGCCCGCGGCAAGCTGACCGCCCGCGAGCGGATCGAGCTCTTGCTGGACAAGGGCTCGTTCGAGGAGTTCGACATGTTCGTCGAGCACCGCTCGATCGAATTCGGCATGGAGAAGACCAGGATCCCCGGCGACGGTGTCGTCACCGGTTGGGGCACGGTCAACGGCCGCAAGACGTTCGTCTTTGCCAAGGATTTTACGGTGTTCGGCGGCTCGCTTTCCGAAACCCACGCGCTGAAAATCACGAAACTTCAGGACATGGCGATGAAGGCGAGGGCGCCGATCATCGGTCTCTATGACGCCGGCGGCGCGCGTATCCAGGAGGGCGTCGCTGCTCTGGCGGGCTATTCCTACGTGTTCCGCCGCAACGTGCAGGCCTCGGGCGTGATCCCGCAGATCTCTGTCATCATGGGCCCCTGTGCCGGCGGCGACGTCTATTCGCCCGCGATGACCGACTTCATCTTCATGGTGAAGAACACCAGCTACATGTTCGTCACCGGCCCCGACGTGGTGAAGACCGTCACCAACGAGGTGGTGACCGCGGAAGAACTCGGCGGCGCCTCGGTGCACGCCACGCGCTCCTCGATCGCCGACGGCGCGTTCGAGAACGACGTCGACGCGCTGCTGCAGATGCGCCGCCTGATCGACTTCCTGCCCTCGAACAACACCGACGGCGTGCCGGAATGGCCGAGCTTCGACGATATCGGCCGGGTCGACATGTCGCTCGACACGCTGATCCCCGACAATCCGAACAAGCCCTACGACATGAAGGAATTGATCCTGAAGGTCGTCGACGAGGGCGACTTCTTCGAGATCTCGGAGACCTTTGCGAAAAACATCGTCACCGGCTTCGGCCGCATCGCCGGCCGCACCGTCGGCTTCGTCGCCAACCAGCCGATGGTGCTGGCGGGCGTGCTCGACAGCGACGCCTCACGCAAGGCCGCGCGCTTCGTCCGGTTCTGCGATGCCTTCAACATCCCGATCGTCACCTTCGTCGACGTGCCGGGCTTCCTGCCGGGCACCGCGCAGGAATATGGCGGCCTGATCAAGCACGGCGCAAAGCTGCTGTTCGCCTATTCGCAGTGCACGGTGCCGCTCGTCACCATCATCACCCGCAAGGCCTATGGCGGCGCCTTCGACGTCATGGCCTCGAAGGAAATCGGCGCCGACATGAACTACGCTTGGCCGACCGCCCAGATCGCCGTGATGGGCGCCAAGGGCGCGGTGGAGATCATCTTCCGCTCTGACATCGGCGACCCCGACAAGATCGCCGCGCGCACCAAGGAATACGAAGACCGCTTCCTGTCCCCCTTCATCGCCGCCGAACGCGGCTACATTGACGACGTCATCATGCCGCATTCGACCAGGCGGCGGATCGCGCGGGCACTGGCGATGCTGAAGGACAAGAAGGTCGAGATCCCCGCGAAGAAGCACGACAATCTGCCGTTGTGAGGAGAGCGTAGGGTGGGTTAGCGCAAGCGTGACCCGCCGCGTTCGCTCCGCACGATCCGTGGCGGGCCTGACCCGCCCGACAGGTCCGAACCTGATGACCGAAGACGAGCCGACCGACGAGATCTCCGAGATCGAGGCGCAGATCGAGGAGCTTGCCGAGAGCGCCGAGCGATCGCGGCGGATCATTCTCGGCTCGAAGATCGCGATCGCAGGCGGGTTCGGATTGTTACTCATTGCGCTGCTCGGCCTGTTCGGGGCCGGTCAGACCGCGGCACTCGGATCGATCGCGCTGGTGCTCGGCGGTATCGTGTCGCTCGGATCGAATGTCAGCACGTTGCGGCAGACCGAGGCTGCGATCAGCACCGCCGAGGCGCGGCGCGCGCGTTTGATCGGCAATATCGACCTGCGGCTGGTTCACGACGCGCCGCTGAAGCTGATGTGACGGAGTATCGATCTCTCCTAATTGTCGACGGGATCGCGCGCCCGTTTAGATGCCCTGCGAGCCTGGGCAGCGACGCCGGCCCTGCTTGTTCGATACAACGGGCCAATTGTTGCAGTTGTGCAACGGCTCGCTGAATAACCGGCTTCCCGTTCATGCCATATCTTTACTTAGGCTGCGTGGTTTGATCTGCTCAACCTGGGGTGGATATAATCAATGAATTTTCATCGTGGTTTGCTGATTTTGTCAGCCTGCATTTTCGCGTCGGCGTGCGCGTATCCGACCATCAATCGGGAGCGTGTCGTCGAAGTTAGGCACTTTGTAGAGATAGTCGAATGCGAATTGCGAGCAGTTCGCCGTTTCCTTCCAGCGGAGGTGAACCCGAAAATTCCGGACGTGTGGGACATTGGCTCGACGCTCGACTTGACGTTAGTCAGTCGGGTCGATGCTGACGGCAAGGTCTCCTGGGCTATTCCAGTCGACTATTCGCTGACGCCGAGCGTTGGCGGGCATGCTCAGGATACGATCACGGCGCACCTTGCGTTCTCGACGGACCTCGCAGCGGTCTTGTCGACGCCGCCGCCCGCTTGGTGCCAGCCCAAGGATATCGATCCATCGGGTACTGGGCTTGGTCTGGCCGCTTGGATTGAAACGGTGTTTACGGCGATTCCCAGAGACAGCAATGGCGGTCTTACTTATACAAAAATTCTGGAATTGCAGGCGAACGCAGGAGCGCGATTTGGCTGGGTGTTCGCTCCGATCAATTTGGATGTCGGCGCCTCTGTTCAAGGCACGAAAACCAACCAGCTCGTAGTAGGGCTGTCTCCTCATGTGGGTCCTCAAAAAGTAATCATTGTTGGTGACACAACGCACAAGGTCGGAGCCGCATCTCGAATAAGTTCATCGGCGACGCGTACTTTCAGTAATCCCAACTTGAACACTCTGCTGCAACGCCAAGCACCGGTCAGGTTACTTCCTGGCCAGACGCTGCGATAGGAATTAGATCGCGCGGCGCCCGAGACTTGATCCGCGCGACACAACTCGGTATCGCGACGTCTATCATCGGGGCGCACATTTATTGAACGATCCGCTGGCGCGGACCATGTTTTGATTTGGCCGGGGCGCAAATCAAATCCGGACGAATGCAAACTCGGACAAATCATGTCGCGAGAAAGCGGGCGCGCATATCCTCATGCTGTTTGATATGTGAATCGGCTTCTATCCTTGGGTCGTCCCGGCCAAGCGCAGCGCGACCCGGGACCCATAACCACAGCTCGATCTTGTTGCACGACGTTGGGGCCACAGCTTGCTTCAACAACGCAACGCGGTGGTTATGGGTCCCTGCTTCCGCAGGGACGACGGCGGAGCAAGCGACGCGTGTCCTCAGCCTGCCGCCAGCGGCACGTAGTCGTATTCGCCGACGCCTTGCAGGATCAAAAAGGTCAGCGACGTCGTGCCGGCATTGGTGACGAGGTGAGGGCGGGTCGGGCGGACGGCGTAGACTTCGCCGACCTTCAGGTTCACTTCCTCCTTGGGCTCCTGCAGGAACAGCCGCATCTGGCCCTCCAGCACATAGAAGGTGTCGGAGATGTTGCTGTGGGTGTGCCACGGCACCTTCTGGGTCGGCGAGAGTTGCAGCTCCATGATGCGGAAGCCGGGTCGGGCGGCGTGCTGGGCGCGGCGCTCGACTTCGTAGAGATGGCTGGCGTCCTTGACCGGTTGTCCTGGCTTCATGGCGGCCTCCCTGTGGTGTTGTCCCGTCGGGCGGGAAGGCGATGATGCTAGTCCTGTTCTGCCGCGCGCGGAACGGCCGGAATGGTTATGGCGGGCGCGCACGGTGCGTAGGGCGGGACAGCCGTAACGCGCCGCCCGGCAAGACCTCACTTCATCCCCATGCAGTTCGCATAGAATGTGGTCGTCGCCGGCCAGTCGGAGAACATCGCGCGGACGCCGACCTGTCTTGCCAGCACGTCGAGCACGGTCAGCGTGTCGCCGTCGCGGTCGATCGCAGCCTTCACCGACTTGTGGTAGAACGCACCGCCTCGGTTGAGCGGCCCGTCGCGCTCCAGCGACCAGCCGATCAGATCGAGGCCGGCGGCCTTTGCCGCCCTGGCGTAAGCCGACGGGACGATCTCGCCCTTGTCGTTCAGCGCCAGCATCGCGAAGATCGGCGGCCCCAGGATCGCGACGCCGGAGGCCTTCAATTCCTGCATCGACGGCTTCCAGGTCTCCGGCCGGTTCGGATCGAGGCCTGCTTTCTCGTAGCGGTCCTCGAGATAGAGCGCCTGGCCGGCAAAGTCGGGTTCGGTCTTCACCCAATAGAGGATGTCCTTGAGGCTGAAGCTCTGCGGGAACACGTCGCTCGGCGGAATGCCGGCGGCCTTGTAGGCGGCGAGCATCTGGCTCGCATATGTTTCCTGGGTGTAGTCGCCGTCGAACGGCATCGCCACCTCCGGCGCCTTCAGCTCGGGCGTGAATTTTGCGCCGAGACTTTTGATCAAGGCGATGCTCTCGTCATGGCTCATCAGCGTGCCGGAATTGGCGTAGAGGTCGGTGCGCCAGCGCGGCGTGCCGTTCTGGTACCCCTCGGGCGTCCTCGCATCCGGATTGAAGCCGTCCATTTTCGCGGTGAGCCGCTTGAATTCGGCGAGCGTGATGTCGCTGGTGCAGCATTTCGCCGAGGCCTTCCTGCCGGCGGCCGGATCGGCCGGGCTGAAGGGTTGCGTGCATTTTGCGGCGAGATCCGGCACCGTCAGGATGTTGGTCGTGGTGTGCAGGTCGCATTGCGAGTGCCGGCACACCAGCTGGCGATCCCGCGTGAAGGTGACGTCGCATTCGATCACGCCGGCGCCCATCCGCGCGGCGGCGAGATAGGATTCCCGGCTATGCTCGGGGAATTGCAGCGCGGCGCCGCGGTGGCCGATCGAAAAGTCGGTCTTGTGGAACGGCCCGGTGCATTGGCTGAGCTGCTGCTTCAGGGGCCCGTCCTTCATCCTGTCGACCAGATAGAACGGGCGCGGCCCGAGCTGTGCGTCGCGCGGTAGCGCGATCTCCCCGGCGGCAGCCGGCAGCGCGGCGCCGAGGGCGAGCAGGAACGAGAGCAGCGCGGTGCGGTGACGGGCAAGCATGGGTGATCCCGCTGATTGGGCATTGTCAGCAGGCCGACATATCACGGAGCATGTGCCGGCCGCCTGTGCGAAATGAAACCATGGAGAGGAAAACCAATGCCGGCAGCCTATTTCGTCGTCCGCGCCACCGTCACGGACGCCGCCCGGCGTGCCGCCTTCGACGCCTGGTATTCGCGCGCGCATCTGCCGGACGCGATGAAATCGTTCGGCGCCGAGCGCGCCTGGCGATGCTGGAGCCTGAGCGATCCCTCGCTGCACCAGGCGACCAGTCAGTTCGCCGACGAGAAGGCGCTCGAGCGCGCGGTGAGCAGTGAGGACATGAAGCGGCTGGTCGCCGACTTCAACCGTGACTGGCCGGAGGTGACGCGCACGCGCGATCTCCTGGTGCTGGCGGAGGAGGCGACGGCGGCATGATGGTTGCGTGACGTCACGACGTCGACAACCCTCGAGTTCCATGAAACGTGAACGCGCGGTTCAGCGAGCGTTCAGCTCGCGAGGCAAAAACTCGCTGCTGCAGTTGGTCCAACTCAGCAACAAAGGGAACGCTCATGGAACGCCGGGATTTTCTGAAGATGGCCTTCGGTGTCGCCGCCGGAGCCGTCACCTTCGCAGCGCCGGCGCAGGCGGCGCCGCTCGCGCCGCTTCCTCTCAACCAGGATGCACGCGCGCCGGCGGCTGGCGACGCGCATCCGGCCGTCACCACGGGTGACGAGGTCGGCCGCATGAAGCCCGAGGAGGTACGCTGGCATCATCGCCATTGGGGTTGGCGTCACCGGCACTGGCACCGCAGGCATTGGGGCTGGCGTCGCCACCATTGGCGCCGTCATCACTGGCGCCGCTGGTGATGTCGACTCCATGACGAAAAGAAAAACCCCGCGCCAGGCGGGGTTTTGTTAGTTCGGAATCTGCCGCGATCAGATCGGGCGGCAACGGCCGTAGCGCCAGACAAAGCCGTACGGGCAGGCGCGGACACGCGGCGCCACCACGACGGGGCGCTCGACCACGACCGGCGGGCGCACGACAACGGCCCCCGGCGCGACGACGACGCCGCGATTCCTGACGCAGCCGCCATAGGGGCCACGGTGCCAGCCGGGGCCGCAGCCACCGGCCGCATCAGCGGCGCTGATGCCGGCGAATGCGGTCGTCACCAGAACTGCTGCAGCAAAAAGATACTTCATGTCTTCTCCTTTTTTATTTTGGGCCGCGCTGCGGCACCGCAACAAACTTTCGTCTACCGATTCGCCCGGCCGGATCATTGCAGAAGGCGTGCCCGATGTCGCCGACCATAATGTTGCGGCCTGAATGCGACATGAATGTTGCAGCTCACAGCTGCGTCAGCACGCCGCAAGCCGGCTCAGCATCACTTCGAAATATTTCGCGGACGCGGGCAGCCGCGCGCTCATGGCGAGCGTACGAAAATACATCGGAAGGCGAGGCAAGCGAGACCGGCGGTTCATCGACGCTTGCCCGAAGGCGCGCCGCTATTGGTCCGGGCCGAACAGCGCAGCGAATCGCTTCTCGCCGTTGCGCGAAAAATTGACCACGCGGCTGCCCGGCGCAGGGTCGCGTGCGGCCCATTTCAGTTCGGTGAAGCGGTCCATCATGGCAGCACCGAGCGTGCCGGCGAGATGATGCCGTCGCTCGCTCCAGTCGAGGCAGGCCTTGCACACCGGCCGGCGCGGATGCGTCAGCGCATCGGCGTCGATCTGCAGCTCCTCGGCCATGAAGCGCTTGCCTTCGCCGGTGAGCTCGATCGCTTGCTTGCTCTGGCGGACCAGCTTCTGCCGCTTCATGCTGTCGAGCATCTGCACGCCGAGATCGCCGGCGAGATGGTCGTAGCAGATGCGGGCGCGGCGCAGCGCCGGATCCTTCGGCCCGGTGCGCACCCGCATATGGCCGGCGCGAGCGGCAATGCCCTGCAGGCCTTCCAGCACGTCGGCGACGTCGGGGTCGGAGAGGCGGTAGTAGCGGTGGCGGCCCTGCTTCTCGGGCTCGATCAGCCCGCCGACCTCGAGCTTGGAGAGATGCGAGCTCGCCGTCTGCGGCGTGATGCCGGCCTCCTGCGCCAGCTCGCTCGCGGTCAGCGCGCGGCCGGTCATCAGCGCGGTCAGCATGTTGCAGCGTGCGGGATCGCCGACCAGAGCGGCGATCCGGGAGATATCGGGTCCTGCTTTCATAGTTCGATGATAGACGAAGCATCGAGGTCGGACAAGCCGCTATTGTTCACCGTGCCGTCATTGCGAGGATTGCTTCGCTGACGCTCGCAACAACGGAAACATGACCGGAGGCCATCAATGACCGTCACCGTTTTCATCCGCTACCAGCTCGATCCATTCAAGCGCGCGATGTTCGAGGAGTATTCGAGAAACTGGCTCTCGATCATCCCGCGCTGCGGCGGCGACCTCATCGGCTACTGGATGCCGCATGAGGGAACCAACAACATCGCCTTCGCGCTGATCTCGTTCGACAGCCTTGCCGCCTATGAGGCCTATCGCGCACGGCTGCGCCAGGACAAGGAGGGCGTGGCGAACTTCAACTTCGCGGAAGAAAACCGCTTCATCCTCGCCGAGGAACGGACATTTCTCCGCAAGGTCGAGGTATAGTAGGGCCACAACAGCAATGTGCGGGAGGCGCCCATGATCGCAGTGATCTTCGAAGTCTGGCCCAAGCCTGAGCAACGGGATCTCTATTTCGACCTCGCCGCCGAGCTGAAGCCGATCCTGCAGGAGATCGACGGCTTCATCTCGGTCGAGCGGTTCGAGAGCATTACCGAGAAGGGCAAGTTCGTGTCGCTGTCATTCTTTCGCGACGAGGCTGCGGTGGACGCCTGGCGCAACACGATCGAACATCGCCGGACCCAGGCCAAGGGCCGCGCGCGGATTTTCGAGAACTACCGGCTGCGGGTGGCAAGCGTGATCCGTGATTACGGCCTGAACGAACGCGATCAGGCGCCGAAGGACAGCCGCGCGGCGCATGAGCCGCACTAGCGAGCGGATGCGTGGGTGCCTATCTGTGCGCGGCCAATGACTCTAGGGAGCGACCAATGCCACTGCCAACTGCTGACAAACGCGCCGCCTTCAGGAAGCTGCATGAGAGCGGCTGCTTCATCATTCCGAATCCGTTCGATGTCGGCAGCGCCCGCGCCTTGCAGCATCTCGGCTTCAAGGCGCTGGCGTCGACCAGCGCGGGCTTTGCATGGACCATCGCCAAGGCCGACAACCGCGTCACCGTCGATGACGTCTGCGACCACCTGACCGCACTGTGCGCGGCGGTCGATATTCCCGTCAATGCGGATTTCGAGGGCGGCTTCGCGGTCGAGCCCGACAGGGTTGCCGCCAATGTCGCGCGCGGCGTCAAGACCGGCGTCGCCGGGCTTTCCATTGAGGATTCCACCGGAGACGCCGCCAACCCGCTGTTCGAGCACAAGCTTGCGGTGGAGCGCATCAAGGCGGCGCGCAAGGCCATCGATGCCGACAACAGCGGTGTGTTGCTCACCGGCCGCTGTGAGGCATTCCTGTGGGGCAAGAAGGACCTCAATCTGGTGATCGAACGGCTGCAGGCCTATTCGGAAGCAGGAGCGGACGTCCTTTATTCGCCGGGCATCGCGACCAAGGAGGAGATTTCCGCGGTTGTGAAGGCGGTGGCGCCAAAGCCGGTCAATCTGTTGATCGGCGGCGCGTCGGAGCTGACGCTGCAATCGGTCGCCGATCTCGGCGTGCGCCGGATCAGCGTCGGCGGAGCGCTTGCTCGGATGGCCTGGACCGGCGTGATGAAGGCGGCCAAGGAGATGGCCGAGAAGGGCACCTTCACGGAATTCGCCAACGGCTATCCCGGCGGCGAGCTCAACAAGATGTTCAAGTAGACTCACACGCAAAAAAGCAGCGGGCCGCCGGGGCCCGCTGCTTCGTCGCTCACGATAGCGAGCGGATTACTTGTTCTTGTCGCCGGTCGAGTCGGACGGCGCCGCCGAGCGGTCGATGTCCTGTCCGGTCGGCTTGTTGGCCGACGGAGAGGCCGGCTGCGCAGGTGCCGCGCCCGTGGTCGTGCCGGGCTGGCTGTTCGGCTTCGGCGTCACGTCGCGCATGCCCGGAGGCGGCGCGGCCGGATTGGCCGGCTGCTGCTGCGCGGTCTGCGCTGACGGCGTGGTACCCGCCTCATGCACCGAGGTATTGTTCAAGCCGTAGAACAACGCACCGAGCACCACGGCCACCGCGACTGCGAACATCGCGATCTTGGTGGTGCTGGCCGGTCCCTCCTGGAGTTCCGGGTCCGGCTGCAGCTCGTTGTCCAGGCTGTTGAAGCGCGCCTGACGGCGCATTTCGTCCTCGGTCAGGTTGGCGCGATACGGATCGTCAGGTTGATGGGTCATTGCAAAGTTCCTCCGTTAGCACCTGAAAGCTAAACGCAGAGGACAATGGCTGGCGCGCGAGGATGTTCCGCGCCAATGTTGCAACCTGTTCATGCAGGAACCGCCGATTCCTCGGGTTCCAACCTGTTTCATGAGGCCTTTTCAATGTGGACCATGCCGCCCACCGATTCGGTGCTGCACTTGCTCTCGTTCATTGCGGTTGCGGCGCAGTCGATGACGGCGGCGCTGGCGGCAGGCAGGCGCAGCATGGACTGGGCCGGCGTCTGCATGCTCGGCGCGATCACCGCGCTCGGCGGCGGCACCATCCGCGACGTGCTGCTCGGACATTATCCGCTGCTCTGGGTCGCGCACCCGATCTACCTTGCGGTCGCCGCGGCGGGCGCCTTCGCCACCATCCTCCTGGCGCGGCTGGTGCACCGGCTCAACCTCGCATTCCTGGTGCTCGATGCGATCGGACTTGTGGTGTTCACCATGGCCGGTTGCGACGTGGCCTCGCAAATCGACGTCCCGCTGCCGATCGTGATCGTCGCCGGCATGATCACCGGCTGCGCCGGCGGCGTGCTGCGCGACATCCTCTGCAACGAGGTGCCGCTGTTGTTTCGCAGCGAGCTCTACGCCAGCGTCTCCGTGGTGACCGGACTGTTTTATGTGACCGGCTCCGGGCTGCAGGTGAACGCCCAGCTCTGGACCGCGCTGACCTTCGCACTCGGGCTGACGTTCCGCATGCTCGCGATCCGCTACCGATGGGAGATGCCGAAATTCGTGTTCAGCGACGAGGAGCGCTGAACGGCTATTTCGCCGTCCGCGCCTTGGCGACCTCGTCCGCGGTGACGGCCGGCGCCGCGTTGCCCCAGGCATTGCGGATGTAGGTCGCAACGTCCGCGACCTCCTGGTCGGTGAGCTTGGGATAGGCCGGCATCGAGCCGCCGTTCGGGGCGCGCAGCGTGGTCACGGTCTGTGCGCCGTCGAGGATGATGCGCAGCGTGCTTGCCGGATTGGCCGATTGCAGATTGGCGTTGCCGGGCAGCGGCGGATAGATCCGCGGCGCGCCGGAGCCGTCGAGCTCATGGCAGGCGATGCAGGCCCCGCGGTAGATGCGTTCGCCATTGCTCATCTGCGCCGGCGAGGGCGGGGTGACCTCCGGCTCCGGCGCGCCGGCGGGCAGGTCCTTCAGATAGACCGCAATGGCGCGCACGTCGGCGTCGCTCATCTTCGAGGTCGAATTGAGCACCACCTCGGACATCAGGGGGCCGGCATGGCTGTGCACGTTGCGGCCGCTCTGCAGATATTCGGCGATGTCAGCGACGCTCCATGATTTCAGCCCGCTGCGCGCTGCGCCATGGAGCCTTGGCGCGAACATGCCTTGCACCGTGCTGCCACTGAGCGCCTGGTCACGCCTGTCGGCGCCGAAGGCGTTCTTGGGCGTGTGGCAGGCGCCGCAATGGGCGAGGGCCTCGACGAGATAGCGTCCGCGATTCCATTCCGTACCCTTGCCCTGGTCCGGCTGGATGATGCCCGGCGTGAAGAACAGTGCGTTCCACGCCCGCATCAGCACGCGGTAGTTCAATGGCCAGCACAGCTCCGGCGGCGGCGCCTTGTTGCTGACCGGCGCCAGCGTCGCGAGATAGGCACGGATCGCCAGGATGTCGTCGCGGATCAGCTTCGTGAAATAGGGGTAGGGGAAGGCGGGATAATAATGCGCGCCGCTCGGCGCGACGCCGATCCGCAGCGCGCGCAGGAAATCGTCGTCGCTCCAGCCGCCGATGCCGGTATCGCGGTCGGGGGTGAGGTTCGGCGAGAACACCGCACCGAACGGCGTGTCGATCCGCTTCCCCCCGGCAAAAGGCTTTGCCGGATCGGCCGTGTGGCAGCTGGCGCAGTCGCCGGCGATCGTGAGCGCCTTGCCGCGGGCGATGACGTCGTCGGTCGGCGCGGCGGCACATTCGCGGGTCGCGAGCGCGCCGCACAACAGCGCTGCAACCAGAATCGCACCCGTCGTTCGAAATCGTCGCCGCATCCGATCACCTTCCGGTCCACAAGACGCGTCACGCCATTTCGCCACGGGCCTGTCCTGCGACAGAAACCGAAACGGCCCTGCAATATTCCCGGCACGAAATTGCGATTTTTGAGCGATGGGCCTGGTCGCCCAGAATTGTGCTGCGCGGGCCGGAAAATCCGACATAGACTGGTTCTAACAAGCTCGGATGACTAGCTAAAAGCAGTCGTCGCGACCAGCGAAAAGAGGGCTAAATGGGAATCAACCAAGGGCCTATCAGCCTCGACCAGAAATACACCCAGGACACCGGCCACGTTTTCATGACCGGCATCCAGGCGCTGGTCCGCCTGCCGATGGCGCAGATCAGGCGCGACCGCGCCGCGGGCCTCAACACGGCAGGCTTCATCTCCGGCTATCGCGGTTCCCCCCTCGGCGGCTACGACCAGCAGCTGTTCGCCGCCCGCAAGCATCTCGAGCAGTACAACATTAAATTCCAGCCCGGCGTGAACGAGGACCTCGCGGCCACCGCGATCTGGGGCTCGCAGCAGCTCGCCCTGTCGCCGGGCGCCAAATATGATGGCGCGGTCGGCATTTGGTACGGCAAGGGCCCCGGCGTCGACCGCTGCGGCGACGTGTTCCGCCACGGCAATGCGGCCGGCTCCGCCAAGCATGGCGGCGTGCTCTGCCTTGCCGGCGATGACCATGGCGCGAAATCCTCCACCGTCCCGCATCAGTCCGACCACGCCTTCATCTCCGCGCTGATGCCCTACCTCTACCCCTCCAGCATCCATGAAATGATCGAGATGGGCCTCCTGGGTATCGCGATGTCGCGCTACTCCGGCTGCTGGGTCGGCATGAAGGTGATCACCGAGACGGTCGAGACGACCGCCGAGATCGACCTCACCGACGAGATGACGCCGTTCATCATTCCGACCGATTTCGAATTGCCGCCGGGCGGCCTCAACATCCGCTGGCCCGACGACCGCTTCGAGCAGGACCGGCGGTTGCAGGACTACAAGGGCTTTGCCGCGATCGCCTTCGCCCGCGCCAACAAGGTCAACCGCGTCACGATGGATTCGCCGAACGCGCGCTACGGCATCATGGCCTCGGGCAAGAGCTACGAGGACATCCGCCAGGCGTTGCGCGAGCTCGGCATCACGCCCGAGATCGCCGCCAAGATCGGCATCCGCCTCTACAAGATCGGCATGCCCTGGCCGCTGGAGCCGGAAGGCGTGCGCAACTTCGCGGTCGGCCTCGAGGAGATCTTCATTGTCGAGGAACGCCGCGAGATCGTCGAGAACCAGGTCAAGCAGGAGCTGTTCAACTGGCGCGACGACGTGCGTCCGCGCATCGTCGGCAAGATGGACGATCACGACAAGCGCTTCCTGACCTTCGCCGCCGAGCTCAGCGTGGCCTCGCTTGCGAGCTCGCTCACCGAACGGCTGCTTCGACTTAATCTCAATCCTGAAATCGCCGAGATGCTGCGCGCCAAGGCCGACTGGTTCAACGGCCGTCAGTCGACGCAGATGCAGGCGACCGCGCCTGTCAGCCGCACGCCGTATTTCTGCTCGGGCTGCCCGCACAACACCTCGACCAAGGTGCCGGAAGGCAGCCGCGCGCTGGCAGGCATCGGCTGCCACTTCATGGCACTGTGGATGAACCGGTCAACCGAGACCTTCACCCATATGGGCGGCGAGGGCGTGCCGTGGGTCGGCATCGCGCCGTTCACCAACGAGAACCACATCTTCGCCAATCTCGGCGACGGCACCTATTTCCACTCCGGCATTCTCGCGATCCGCCAGTCGATCGCTTCCAAGGCCAACATCACCTACAAGATCCTGTACAACGACGCGGTCGCCATGACCGGCGGCCAGCGCCACGACGGCGATCTCTCGCCGCAGCAGATCACCTTCCAGCTCCATGCCGAAGGCATCCGCGAGATCTATCTGGTCTCGGAGAATCCGGACGCCTATCCGGCCGATACGATCGCGCCCGGCGTCAAGCTGTATCACCGCGACGAGCTCGAGAACGTCCAGAAGATGTGCCGCGACACCAAGGGCACGTCGGCGATCGTGTTCGTGCAGACCTGCGCCGCCGAAAAGCGCCGTCGCCGCAAGCGCGGCCTGATGGAGGATCCGCGGCGCCGCGTGCTGATCAATCCCGCGGTCTGCGAAGGCTGCGGCGACTGCTCGGTGCAGTCGAACTGCATCTCGGTCGAGCCGCTGGAGACGGAGCTCGGGCGCAAGCGCACCATCAACCAGTCGACCTGCAACAAGGACTATTCCTGCCTGAAGGGTTTTTGCCCGTCCTTCGTCACGGTCGACGGCGGCAAGCTCAGGCGGCGCGCGCCGCCCGAGCTCGGCAGCATCGATAATCTGCCCGAGCCGGCCTCCAAGCCCGCGCTCGACCGGCCCTACAACATCGCGGTCGGCGGCGTCGGCGGCACCGGCGTGCTGACGATCGGCGCGCTGCTCGGCATGGCGGCCCATATCGAGGGCAAGGCCTCGATGATCCTCGACATGTCAGGTCTCGCGCAAAAGGGCGGCGCGGTGCTGAGCCACGTCCGGCTCTCCGAGCACACCGCCGACGTGACCTGCTCGCGCATCGTGACCGGAACGGCCGATCTGGTGCTTGCGGCCGACGAGGTCGTGGCGGCGTCGAAGGACACCATCACGCTGTGCGATGCGAGCCGCACCGTCGGCATCATCAACAGCCACGTGATCCCGACCGCGGACTTCATCCTGAACCGCGACTTCAACTTCCAGAGCCGCAAGGTCAACACCGTGCTGGAGACCGAGCTGCGCAAGGACTCCGCCTTCTTCGACTTCACCAAGCCGGCCGAGGCGCTGCTCGGTGACTCCATCGCCACCAACATCATGATGATGGGCTTTGCCTATCAGCGCGGGTTGCTGCCGCTGTCGGCGGAGGCGATTCTGCAGGCGATCGAGGTTAACGGCGTCTCGATCAAGATGAACACGCAGGCGTTCCAGCTCGGTCGCCTGGCCGCGGCCGATCCGGCGCGCCTCGCCGCGATGATGAAGGGGCAGGATGACGACGTAGCCCCGGTCAAGTCGCTGGATGCGATGTCGCTCGACGAGATCATTACTCACCGTATCGCGCTTCTGACGGACTATCAGAGCGCGCGTTTGGCAAAACGCTACCGCAAGCTGGTCGACCAGGTGCGCGATGCCGCCACCAAGGGCGGCTATGGCGAGGCGCTGCCGCGCGCGGTCGCGATCAACTACGCAAAGCTGCTCGCCTACAAGGACGAGTATGAGGTGGCGCGCCTGTTCACCGACGGCCGCTTCGAGAAGCAGCTGCGCGATCAGTTCGAGGGCGAGTTCAAGTTCAACTTCAATCTGGCGCCGCCGATCCTCGGCGGCGGCCTCGACGCGCAGGGCCGGCCGAAGAAGCGCGCCTTCGGTTCGTGGATGATGTCGGCCTTCAGGGTGCTGGCAAGATTCCGCTTCCTGCGCGGCACGCCGCTCGACATCTTCGGCTACAACGCCGACCGCAAGCTGGAGCGCGATCTGATCGCGGGCTACGAGAAGGATGTCGCGACCGTGCTGAACCTGCTGTCGCCACTCAACCACGATATTGCGGTCGAATTGCTGGCGCTGCCCGATCGCATCCGCGGCTACGGTCCGGTGAAGGACATGGCGATCAAGGAAGCGAAGGTTCGCTACGCGCAACTCGCCGCCGACCTCGCCAACCCGCCGCCCGCGCCGCGGCAGATGGCGGCGGAGTAGGGGGTGTTCACAGCGCTCGATGCTGCTCCGGAGCGGCTCGACAAACACGAGCAGAACTTCGTCGAGCGGATCCGACGACATGGTTGGTTCGGTACGCATGTCGCATCGGACGACGTAGGCCCGGGCTTCTCGTACACCACCGGATTTTGGCTGAAATTCAAGCTTCCGGAATTGATCCTGTTCTCAATGTCGATGGAGAACGCCCAGGATACATTCTGGCACATCTATCGCGAACTCGAGGCTGGACGACGGTTTCCCGTTGGCGAGCTAACGGAAGAGATATTCGAGAATGCCTCCGCGGTGCTGCTCCCGGTCGCTGTCGAGCATTATCGATCCCATCTCGGGTGGAGCAGATGGTTTTACGGAAACGACAACTTTGAATGCCACCAGATCATATTCCCGGATCGAGGCGGAGAGTTTCCGTGGGCGCCGGGGTCATCGGACGAGTTTAGGTCGGCGCAGCCGGACTTGACCGCTGGCAATCGGTCCGGGCTGCGCGATCGATAGCGTGCCACAAATTCGGTGTCGTCCCGGCGAAGGCCGGGACCCATAACCACCGTCGTTCGCTGTTGCGCGACGATGGGGCCACAGCGCACTCTCACCACACAATCCTGTGGTTATGGGTCCCGGCCTTCGCCGGGACGACAACTGTGTTTTTGGCGCGCGCACTGTGCACATGCTGCAGTCTCGCCTGACGGAATATTTCCGCGCTTGCCAAGGTCGCGTCGTCGGTTCAGAAAAACGCTCGAGCGAAGAAACGCCAGCGGAGAGCGATTTGACCATCAAGGGCAAGGCCTACATTGCCGGGATCTACGAACATCCCACCCGGCACGCACCCGATAAATCAACAGCACAGCTGCACGCCGAGGTCGCCAAGGGCGCGATCGAGGATGCCGGGCTCACCAAGGACGATATCGACGGCTATTTCTGCGCCGGCGACGCGCCGGGCGGGCTGTGGCCGATGGTCGATTATCTCGGCCTCAACACCAAGAAGCTGCGTCATGTCGACTCCACCGAGACCGGTGGCTGTTCCTATCTGATCCATCTCGGCCACGCCGCCGAGGCGATCGCCGCGGGCAAATGCTCGGTCGCGCTGGTCACGCTGGCGGGCAAACCGCGCACCGGCCCGATGCCGCCGCGCGCGTCGGGCGCCGAGGCCGATTTCGAATCCGCCTACGGGGCTACCACGCACAATGCCTATGGCATGTGTGCCATGCGCCATATGCACGACTACGGCACCACCTCCGAACAGCTCGCCTGGATCAAGGTCGCCGCCTCGCATCACGCGCAATACAATCCGCATGCGATGCTGAAGGAGGTCGTCACCGTCGAGGACGTGCTGAACTCGCCGATGATCTCCGATCCGCTGCATCGCATGGATTGCTGCGTCGTCACCGACGGCGGCGGCGCGATGATCGTCACGACGCCCGAGATCGCCAAGAGCCTGAAGAAGCCGCTGGTGCGCCTGATCGGCCATGGCGAGGCGATGAAGGGCCCGCGTGGCGGCAAGGATCTCGACCTGACTTATTCCGCCGGCGTGTGGTCCGGTCCGCGCGCCTTCGAGGAAGCGGGCGTGACGCCGAAGGACATCAAATACGCCTCGATCTATGACAGCTTCACCATCACGGTGCTGATGCAGCTCGAGGATCTCGGCTTCTGCAAGAAGGGCGAGGGCGGCAAGTTCGTCGCCGACGGCAATCTGATCTCGGGCGTCGGCAAGCTGCCGTTCAACACCGATGGCGGCGGCCTGTGCAGCAACCATCCCGTCAATCGCGGCGGCATGACGAAGATCCTCGAGGCTGTGCGCCAGTTGCGCGGCGAGGCGCATCCGAAGGTGCAGGTGAAGAACTGCGACCTCGCGATCGCCCACGGCACCGGCGGTCTGCTCGGCGTTCGCCACGCCGCCTCAACCTGCATTCTGGAGCGTGCGTGATGTCTGAAGCGAAGAAGTACAATGCCCCGGTGACCAATCCGGAGACCGCGCCGTTCTGGGAAGCGGCGAAGGCGGGCAAGTTCATGATCAAGCGCTGCAACACCTGCGGCGAGGCGCACTACTTCCCGCGCGCGATCTGCCCGTTCTGTTTCTCCGACAAGACGGTGTGGGAAGAGTCGAGCGGCGAGGCCACGGTCTACACCTACAGCCTGATGCGCAAATCGCCGACCGGTCCCTATGCGATCGCCTATGTGACGCTGAAGGAAGGTCCGTCGCTGCAGACCAACATCGTCGATTGCGATCTGGAGAAGGTGAAGATCGGCCAGAAGGTGAAGGTGGTGTGGAAGCCGACCGACGGCGCCCCGCTGCCGTTCTTCACGCCGGCCTGATTTTACCCTCTCCCTTGTGGGAGAGGGTGCCTTCGCTGAAAGCGAAGGCGGGTGAGGGGTCTCTCTCCGCGTAGAGAATCTCTCTGTGGCGCGAACCCCTCACCGAAACGAGTTTGAGACGACTGCCGGTGCTGCCCTCTCCCACAAGGGGAGAGGGCGCAGCAATGGGCACCGTGCCGTTAAGAATACATTCGGGGAGAAGACAACAATGCCGATCGTGTACGAACAGCTGATGACCCTGAAGAATCTCGGCCAGAAATACAGCTACAGCGACCGCGACGTGATGCTCTATGCCTATGGCATCGGCTTGGGGGCCGATCCGATGGACGAGAACGAGCTCGCCTTCGTCAATGAGGGCGTGCTGACGCCGCGCCCGCTCAAGGTGGTGCCGACGTTTGCCTCGGTCGCGGCCTGGGGCGCCGGTCCCGGCGAGATGAATCTCAACCGCGTCATGGTGGTCGACGGCGAGCGCGACATCACCTTCCACAAGCCGTTCGCGACCGCCGCGCACATCACGGCCGACTCGACCGTGCTCGACGTGTTCGACAAGGGCAAGGACAAGGGCGCGGTGATCCGCCACCAGACCGTGCTGAAGGACGAAAAGGGCGAGAAGCTCGCGACGCTGGTCGCCTCGCGCTTCGCCCGCGGCGATGGCGGCTTCGGCGGCCCGTCCGACGGCCAGCCCGAGCCGCACAAGGTGCCGGAGCGCGCGCCGGACAAGGTCGTCGACATCACGACGCGGCCCGACCAGGCGCTGGTCTATCGGTTGTGCGGCGACCGCAACCCGCTGCATTCCGATCCGGAGTTCGCCAAGAAGGCCGGCTTCCCGCGGCCGATCCTGCACGGCATGTGCACCTACGGCATCACCTGCCGCGGCGTGCTGCAGACCTATGCCGACTACGATCCGTCCGCCTTCAAGCAGCACGTGGCGCGGTTCTCCTCGCCGGTGTTCCCCGGTGAGACCGTGACCATGGAGCTGTGGAAGGACGGCAATGTGGTGTCGTTCGAGGCCAAGGTGAAGTCGCGCGGCGTCACCGTGATCAAGAGCGGCAAGACGGTGCTGGCGTAGTTTTCCGTCATTCCGGGGCGATGCGAAGCATCGAACCCGGAATCTCGCGCCACAACTTCTGGGTTCCGGGTTCGCGCTGCGCGCGCCCCGGAATGACGGCAATCAAGAACAAAACGGAGAAAACAACCATGGGATTACTCGACGGCAAGGTTGCGCTGATCACGGGCGCCGGCGGCGGGCTTGGTGAAGCCTATGCGAAGCTGTTTGCGCGCGAGGGCGCGGCCGTGGTGGTCAACGATCTCGGCGGCCCGCGCGACGGCTCGGGCTCCGACAAGTCGATGGCCGACAAGGTGGTCGACGCGATCAAGGCCGAGGGCGGCCGCGCCGTCGCCAACGGCGCCGACATCTCGACGCTCGCCGGCGGCCAGTCGGTGTTCGACGACGCCATCAAGCATTTCGGCCGCGCCGACATCTTGGTCAACAATGCCGGCATCCTGCTCGACGAGACCTTCCACAAGGCCAAGGAAGCGAACTGGGACAAGGTGATGAAGGTGCACCTCAAGGGCACCTTCTGCTGCACCCAGCCGGTGTTCAAATGGATGCGTGACAATGGCGGCGGCGTCATCGTCAACACGTCCTCGACCTCGGGCCTGATCGGCAATTTCGGCCAGACCAATTACGGCGCCGCCAAGGGCGGCATCTGGGGCCTCTCCAACGTGCTGGCGATCGAGGGCCGCAAGTACAACATCCGGATCTGGACCCTGGCGCCGGGCGCGCTGACCCGCATGACCGCGGACCTGCCGCGCTACAAGGAGAACCCGGGTGCGGCGCTCGGGCCCGATGGCATCGCGCCGGCCGTGCTCTACATGGTCAGCGATCTCTCGGGCGACCAGACCGGCAAGGTGCTTGGCGTCTCCGGCCCGCGCGGCGTCCGCGAGATGCGGATGATGGAAATGGAGGGCTGGACGCCGCCATTCACGGGATGGAAGGCGGAGGACATCGTCACCCACGCCAAGGAGATCTTCTTCTCCGAGGAAGAGATCAAGAAGTCGGCGCGGCGGTTCAAGTAAGGATTGGCACCCGCGACTGCGGGGACGGCTTCCCGATGCGCAATGGCGCATCGGGAAATGACGCTGTATAGAGGGCGGAAACAGACGAGGCACCCATGACCAAACTCACCGCCCAGGCCGCCGGAACCTTTGCGATCGCGCCGACCCCGTTCCACGACGACGGCCGCATCGACGAGGCATCGATCGACCGGCTGACCGATTTCTATACCGATGTCGGCTGCGACGGCGTCACCGTGCTCGGCATCCTGGGCGAGGCGCCGAAGCTCGACGCCGCGGAGGCCGAGCAGGTCGCGCTGCGCTTCGTCAAGCGCGCCAAGAAGCTCCAGGTCATCGTCGGTGTCTCGGCGCCGGGCTTTGCCACGATGCGCTCGCTGGCGAAGAAGTCGATGGATGCGGGCGCCGCCGGCGTCATGATCGCGCCGCCGCCGCATCTGCGTACCGACGACCAGATCATCGGCTATTTCAAGCAGGCGCAGGAAGCGATCGGCGACGATATTCCCTGGGTGCTGCAGGACTATCCGCTGACGCTGACCGTCGTGTTCACGCCGGCCGTGATCCGCAAGATCGTGATGGATTCGCCGTCCTGCGTGATGCTCAAGCACGAGGACTGGCCGGGCCTGGAGAAGATTTCGACCTTGCGCAACTTCCAGAAGGACGGCTCGCTGCGGCCGCTGTCGATCCTGGTCGGCAATGGCGGCCTTTTCCTCGATTTCGAGATGGAGCGCGGCGCCGATGGTGCGATGACCGGCTATGCCTTCCCCGAACTGCTGATCGACGTCGTCAACCTGTCCAAGGCGGGAAAACGCGATGCGGCGCATGATCTGTTCGACGCGCATCTGCCGCTGATCCGCTACGAGCAGCAGCCCGGCGTCGGTCTCACCGTGCGCAAATACGTGCTGCAGAAGCGCGGCATCATCTCCTCCAGCGCGCAGCGCAAGCCCGGAGCTGTCATCACGCCGCAGGCAAGGGCGGAGGTCGACTATCTCTTGTCCCGTGTGGCGCGCGTCGACCGCCGCGCCAATCTGCAACCGCAATCCAGTGCAGCAGGCTAATCATGACCGAGATCGTTGCCCCGCGCCTTGCGTCGACCGTGCTGCTGCTGCGTGACGGCAGCTCATCGGGCGAAATCGAAGTCTTCATGATGGTCCGCCATCACCAGATCGAGTTCAACTCGGGTGCGCTGGTGTTTCCGGGCGGCAGCGTCGACAAGAACGACAAGGAGATCGCCGCCGATCCCGCGCTCTATTCCGGCGGCGAAGGGCTCGACGGCGACGCGCTCGGCTTCCGCATCGCGGCGATCCGCGAGACCTTCGAGGAGAGCGGCATCCTGCTGGCGCGGCCGGTAGGCTCGAAAGACCTGGTCGATGCGAAGCGCGCGAACGAGATCGCGACCGCGCATCGCACGGCGCTGAACGAAGGCAAGATCAGCTTCCTCAAGGTGCTGACCGACAACGGCATGGTGCTCGCGCTCGATGAACTCGTGCCGTATGCGCACTGGATCACGCCGGAGGGCATGCCGAAGCGCTTCGACACCTGGTTCTTCCTGGCCGCCGCGCCGCCCGAGCAGCTCGGCGCCCATGACGGCAAGGAATCGACCGACTCGATCTGGGTGTCGACGCGCGAGGCGCTGGAGGGCGGCGAGAGCGGCCGCTTCAAGCTGCCGTTCCCGACCACGCGCAATTTGATCAGGCTCGGCAAGCAGCCGAACGTCAGCGCCGCGCTCGCCGACAGCAAGGGCAAGTCGATTGTCGCCGTAATGCCCATGATGACCAAGACCGCCACCGGCCGCCAGCTCCGCATCCCCAAGGAAGCGGGGTACGATGGCGAGGTGTTCGACGTCGGGACGCTGGGGTAGGTCCGTCGTCCTGAGAGACGGCGAGTGCGTGACTCACAGGCAGCGCTATGTCGTCCCGGCGAAGGCCGGGACCCATAACCACCGAACTGCATTGCTGCGCGACGCCGAGGCTGCAGCTTTTTCCAACAACACAACCCTGTGGTAATGGGTCCCGGCCTTCGCCGGGACGACGGGGGAAGGAGAGTCGCTTCTCCACATTTCGGCTTATATCGAAATATCATCACCTCGCAGCGATGTAGCTTCCGTCTCAACCATCGAGACGGAATCCCGCCAATGACCACCGCCCCACGACAGCCGAGCATGGCCTTCGAGCTCGCCTTGCTGCTCGCGCTCGCCACCCTGTGGGGCGGCTCCTATACCTTCATCAAGCTTGGCGTCGCGACCATCCCGCCGATCACGCTGATCGCGGCGCGCACCACGATCGCGGGGCTGCTGCTGCTCGTCATCATGCGGATGCGCGGCGTATCGATGCCGGCCGATCGCGCGACCTGGCGCCGCTTCATCTTTCAGGCCTGCCTCAACAGCGTGATCCCGTGGACGCTGATCGCCTGGGGCGAGCGCTTCGTCGATGCCGGGCTCGCCACCATCCTCAATTCGGCCTCGCCGATCTTCACCTTCCTGTTCACCGCCGCGATCACCCGCCATGAGGGGGCGAGCCCGCGCAAGCTGTTCGGGGTGATATCAGGCATGGCCGGCATCTGCCTGATCGTCGGCGTCGATGCGTTCCGCGATCTCGGGCAGGGGATCGTGGCCGAGGTCGCGATCGTCGCCGCCACCATCTGCTACGCCTGTGCCGCGATCTTCAGCCGCGGCTTCAAGGAGCTCGATCCGATGGCGCCGGCGGCGGGTTCGCTGCTCGCGGGCGCCGCGATCCTCGTTCCGCTCAGCCTTGTCGTCGAGCGGCCCTGGACGCTTTCGCCGTCGACGACATCGCTCACCGCATTGCTGGCGCTTGCCGTGTTCTCGACCGCGATCGCGTTCGTGATCTACTTCCGCCTGATCCAGACCCTCGGCTCGGTCGGCACCACCGCGCAAGCTTACTTGCGGGTGCCGATCGGGGTGGCGCTCAGCGTCATGGTGCTGGGCGAACGGCTGAGCCCGACGGCGTGGATCGGCCTCGCCTGCGTCGTGATCGGCGTCGCCGCGATGACGATTCCTGCACGAAGGATCGCCACAGCCTGACGTCATCGCCGCGATGACGATTCCTGCGCGTAAGATCGCTACAGCCTGAAGTTTCGCCCGCTGAAACCGGCGCCTTGCTGCCGCCGGCCAATGCCTGCATGCTGCCCGCAACGAGATCACTGGGCGGGAAACGGACGATGTTGCGGCGGGTCAGCCTCATTGCCGGTGCGTGCATGGCGTTGCTGGCGATGGCCGGCACGGTGCGCGCACAGGACTTCCCGAGCCGGCCGATCCGCATCGTCATTCCCTACGCGCCGGGCAGCGTCGCCGACGTGTTCGCGCGCATCATGGCGCAGGACATGCAGGAGCAGTGGAAGGGGACGATCGTCGTCGAGGCCAAATCCGGCGCCAATGGCTCGATCGCGGCCGAGGAGGTCGCACGCGCCGCTCCCGATGGTTACACATGGCTGTTGGTGACGACCTTCTTTACCGCAAGCCCGGCGCTGAACACGCAGCTGCGCTGGGATCCCGTGAAGGATTTCGTGCCGGTCGGGCAGATCTGTCTCGCCCCGAACTTCTTCATCGTGCCGACCTCGCTGCCGGTGAAGACCGTCGCCGACTATGTCGCGCTGGCCAAGGCCAAGCCGGGGACGCTGAACTACAGCCATCCCGGCAAGGGCTCGACCGGCCATCTCGGCTTCGAGCTGTTCAAGCGGCTCGCCGGCATCGACGTCACCGCGATCGGCTATCGCGGCTATCCGCAGATGGTGCCCGATATCGCGAGCGGCCTGATCACCTCGAGCTTCCTGTCGGCCAACCAGGCGCTGGCCCAGGTGCAGTCCGGCAGCATCCGGATCATCGGGGCGATCAGCGACGGCCGCTCGAAGTATTTCCCCGACGTGCCGACCATGGCCGAGCAAGGCTTTGCCGAAGCGCAGGTGACGCCATGGTTCGGCTTCGTGGTGCCGGCAGGCACGCCGCAGCCGGTGGTCGAACGCATCAGCGCCGCGCTGGAGACGGCGCTGGCCTCCGCTGAGGTGCGGAAGAAGCTAGATGTCGCCGGTTGCGACGCCCGTAGCGCGCCGCTGAGGCAGTTCGCCGATATCATCAAGGCGGACGTTGCGCTCTGGGCCAGGGTGGTCAAGGAGGCCGGCATCCCGCCGGACGGAGCCCCGCCGCCCTGTGCCGGAATCGGCCACCGGCACCCGCCCGGGGTGACGCCGGTCACACCTCCGGCGGGTTGGGCCGTGCAGCATGTTTCCCCAAAGCCCGTAATTTCCCGTATATTAGGGCGCATTGGACCCCGGCCCTTGATGACATGACCGCTGAATTGCCGCCGAATTCGCAAGCGCCGCGTGCGTTCTCCCTCTCCATTGGCCAGCTCACGTTCGGCAGCTTCCTGCTGGTCCTGGCTGTGATCATCATCACATCCACCGCCAGCGTGATCGCGATCCGTCACATCGATACGACCTTCGCCGAGCTGCAGCGGCTGCAGAGCGTCGGCGACATCGCCGAGGATATCGACCGCCGCATGAACGAGCTGCGGCTGGCGGCGCGCGATTTCGTCACCGAGCCGGGCAGCCAGTCGGTCCAGGTCGCGGAGGCGGCCCAGTCGCTGAGCGAGATCCTGAAAAAGACCCGCATCAAGCTGGCGCCCGAGCAGCAGGACATGATCGACGGCGTCACCCAGCGGCTGGCGACCTATCGCAACGGTATCGAGCGCATCTCGGCGCTGCTCAGCCGCCGCGCCGAGCTGGTCGCCGGGCTGCCGCCGCTGCGCGACGCCTTCGACAAGGCGGTCGCCGCGAGCAACGATGCGGCGTTGGCCAATGCGCTGTCGCAATCCCAGAGCCGGATTGCCACCGCGTTGCTGGCGCACAACACGTCCGCCGCCGAGCAGGCCGCGCAGAGCATGCGGGCGATGACCATCTCCGATCCCGCGCTGCGCGGCGCCGTCGACAATTATGCCGAGGCGATCATCGCGGTCTCGGTGCGTGAGGGCCAGATCGCCGACATCGACAAGGAGGTGCTCGGCGCCGAAGGCCGGCTGATCCAGAAGGTCACCGAGCTGCTGCGCGAGCTCAGCTCGCGCCGCGGCCATGTGCTGTCGCGCGATTTTGCCCGGACGCTGGCTGAAGCAAAATGGCAGAGCATCGTGCTCGGCACGGCGGGCGTGCTGATCGGCCTGTTCGCGTCGGTGCTGGTGGTTCGCCGCACCGTCCGCCCGCTGGCCAGGATCGCGGGCTCGATCCGCAAGGTCGCCGGCGGCGAGAAGAGCGCGTTCATTCCCGGCGCCGACCTCGACAACGAGATCGGCGACATCGCACGCGCCGCCGAAGTGTTCCGCCAGACCCTGGTCGACGCCGACAGCGCGCGCGAGGCTGCGCTGCGCGCGCTCGCCGAGCAGCGGCTTGCCGAGGAGAGCTACCACAAGCTGTTCGAGGCGTCGGTCGAGGGCATCTACGTCACGACGCCGGGCGGCGCGCTGCTCAACGCCAATCCGGCGCTGGCGCGGATGATGGGCTATGCCGCGCCGCAGGACCTGATCAAGGGCATCGACGACATCGCCACCACCGTCTACGTGGATCCGGCGGCGCGCGAGCAGTACCAGCAGCTGATGCAGCGCGACGGCACGGTGCGCGACTACGAGTACCAGGTGCGCGCGAGCGACGGCACCGTGCTATGGCTGTCCGATTCGGCGACCGTCGTCCGCAACGACGAGGGCGAAGTGATCCGCTACGAGGGCACGGTGCGCGACATCACCGACCAGAAGCGCGCCGAAGACGCGATCGCCGAAGGCCGTCGGCTGTTGCAGATGGTCATCGACACCGTGCCCGCCGTCATCAACGTCAAGGACCGCGACCTGCGCTACGTGCTGATGAACCGCTACATGGCGGGAATCTTCGGCATCGAGCCGCAGGACGCGATCGGCCAGACCACCGGCGAGCTGATGTCGCGCTATGGCGCGGCGAAGACCGATGAGAACGACAAGCGCGTCCTGTCGGCGCGGCGCGAGCTCGGCTTCTATGAAGAGGAGTACAAGGACGTCGCCGGCAACATGCGGCAATGGCTGGTCAACAAGCTGCCGATCCTCGACGCGCAAGGCGAGATCGAGAACATCGTCACGGTCGCGCTCGACATTGGCGAGCGCAAGCGCTCCGAGCAGGAGATGCGCAAGGCGAGGGATTCCGCGGAGGCCGCGTTGCGCAATCTGCGGGAAACCCAGAATTCGCTGATCGAGGCCGAAAAGCTCGCCGCGCTCGGCCGCCTGGTGGCCGGCGTCGCCCATGAGGTCAACAATCCCGTCGGCATCAGCCTGACGGTGGCGTCCGCGCTGGAGCGCAAGACCGCGAATTTCGCCACCCAGGTCGAGCGCGGCGACTTGCGCCGCTCCAGCCTCAACGATTTCCTGAACACGGCGCGCGATGCCTCCTCGCAACTCGTCGCCAATCTCAACCGCGCCGCGGAGCTGATCCAGTCGTTCAAGCAGGTCGCCGCCGACCGCAACTATTCGGACCAGCGCACCTTCGACCTCGGCGATCTCACCGAGCAGGTGGTGATGAGTCTGAGGCCCGGCCTGCGCAAGCACAATCTGACGCTCAATGTCGATTGCGAGCCGAACCTGATCATGAATTCCTATCCGGGACCGTATGGCCAGGTGCTGACCAATCTGTTTCTCAACGCGGTCGCGCATGCGTTCCCGGACGGCAAGGCCGGCGAGGTCGAGATCCAGGTCCATGCCGCCGGCGGCGACAATGTCGAGGTGATCTTCGCCGACAATGGCTGCGGCATGAGCCTCGACGTGCGCCGCCGCGCCTTCGATCCGTTCTTCACGACGCGGCGCGATCAGGGCGGCACCGGGCTCGGCCTGCACATCGTCTACAGCATCGTCACCACGCGGCTCGGCGGCCGGCTCTCGCTGGATTCCGCGCCGGGCAACGGCACACGCATCCAGATGATCCTGCCGCGCGTCGCGCCGCTGGAGCAGGCCGCGGAGTAGCGCGAAGCGTAGTGGCCAACCACGCGTTTGCTCTCGATCCGTCATCCCCGCGCAAAGGCGAAGCCCTTGCGCGGGGGTGACGGATCTAGCAGCGAGTTTCAAACCGCTAATTGATATCCGCGAGCTTGTGCAGCGTGGCGCCGAAGATCAGGCTCGCCTTGCCGACCAGCGCGGTCCCGCTCATGGTGCCGCGGGTGTCGGTGAAGGTGCCGGAGACGCCGATGCCGACGGGCGCGGGCCCGCCGAACAGCGGGTTGTCGGTGTCGCGCGGCGTCGTGTGGCGTTGCACAAGGATTTCGCCCTTGAAGGCATCGCCCTTCACCGAGTAGCTGCCGGTGTAGTAAAGATAGGCGTCGCCGCCCAGTATCTGGCCGTCGCGGAAGAGAATGACGCCGCTGCCCTTGCCGACGCGACCGTCCAGCAGGGTGACGTGAATTGAGTAAAGTCCGTTCTTCATGACGTCCCGATTGCTGGCCGCCACGCCCACGGCAAGCCAGTTGGTTTTTTATGCCAAAGCGAGCAACCTCGTGCAATGCGGCAGGTTGATTCCCGGGTGTCCCGCGTTCGGGTGACCCTCGGTTCCTGCCAGGCAGTGTGACGGCGCAATGACAGCGGACCGTACGCGCGAATCAAAGTGGCCCGCGAAATGCATGGCTCTGGTTGCACTGGCCGGTGAGTGCTGGAGCAAACACATGTCTGACTGGATTGAATCCGGCGGCCATTGGGCACGCCCTCGCAGGCTCAATGGAACTCCGGCCCGCTATACGGGCCACATGATCGTATCCCTCGTGCTGATAACGCTGGTGTTGGTCGCGGCCATGCGAATCGCGCAGGCGCGCGATCCCGACGGCCGCTACGCCAATTCGCCGCTGAAGGAATGGTTCGACGGCCTGCGCAGCGGCAAAGGGCCGTGCTGTTCGGATGCCGACGGCACAGCGGTCAGCGATGTCGACTGGGAATCCAAGGACGGGCACTATCGTGTGCGCCTCGACGGGGCGTGGATCGATGTCCCCGACGAGGCCGTGGTCACCGAGCCCAACCGGGTCGGCCGCGCTATGGTCTGGCCGATTCCCAGCTACATGGGCGTGACGATCCGCTGCTTCATGCCTGGCAGCATGACTTAGCGCCGCACGCGTGGCTCAGACGTATTTCTGGTCGCGCTCGAGCAGTTCGATCGAGATGCCCTGCGGGCCGCGGATGAAGCAGATCCGCACGCCCGGACGGATCGTGGTCGGCTCCTTGGTGAATTCGACGCCCTTGGCCTTGATCTCGGCGGCGACCGCGTCGATGTCCTTCACCGTGAGCCCGAAATGATCGAGCCCCTGATAGGGCGTCACCGGCGCGGCGTTGACGCCGTCGCCCTGGGCCACCTCCGCAATGAACACCTTGGCGCCGCCGAGCTGGACGTCGATGCGGCCGGGGCCGCGGATGATCTCGCCGCCGAGAATGTCGCGCAGCCAGGTCGCGGTAGCCTCGGGATCGGGACTGCGCAGGTGGACGTGGTCCCAGGTGACGACAGGCATTGCGATCTCCTTGTTGTTGTCGTGCTGCTGTTCGGTGCGCGGCACTCGCTCCCGGGCGGCGCAAATCTAGCGAGCGGTCTGCTGGGATACCATCCCTCCGTTATGCCTGCCCAAGATTGTCGTCCCGGAATGAAACCATTGCGGCCGTCAGCGATTGTCTTCGCGTGGCCGCTCGACCTGCGGCCGTCCCGGAAGCCGCGCGGTGCGGCTTCCTCTCTGTGTGGGGGGCGGCCCGATCAGGCCGCCAGGGTGAGGGCACGACGATGCGGATCGGCTTGGCGTCGTTTCGGAGGTTGGCCGCCGGACGTCTCGGTGAAGGGGGCTTCTACGCCAGCCTGCTGCTGCCGCTGATTGCGCTCGCCGGGATCGCCGCATGGTTCATGCTCCCCGAGCCGAGCGACGCCGGAGACCAGGATGCCTGGCCGGTGTCGTCCATGATCCGCACCGCGCAGAATGCCCCGACCGGCGCGCAACCAGCCCAAATCACAAATCAGACCGCGAGGGATGCGCTAGCCGCACCGGCGGACGAGCCGACCACCGTCGGCGTGGCCATCGCCCCACAGGGGGCAGAGGAGGCCAAGCCGTTCGGGCCCGGCGCTGAAAGGCCGCCGCTGGACAAGCTGCGGATCGCCTCGCAATCGTGGCGGCGCGGCGGGTTGGGTTCGAAGGCGCTGGTCACCCTGACGCTGCGCAATGCCAATGATTTCGCCGTCAAGGATATCGAGATCGCCTGCGCCTTCATCCGCCGCGACGGTCGGCCGCTGACCGAGCGCAAGCGGCTGATCTCCGACACTATCGCCATGAAAAGCCGCAAGACCTACTCG
Source organism: Bradyrhizobium sp. USDA 3315 (assembly GCF_054056795.1). NCBI lineage: Bacteria > Pseudomonadati > Pseudomonadota > Alphaproteobacteria > Hyphomicrobiales > Nitrobacteraceae > Bradyrhizobium > Bradyrhizobium sp. USDA 3315. Next base: position 6,278,397 of record NZ_JBSRYP010000001.1, read on the forward strand.
CAAATGTTGGTCGGGTTCGTCAACGTTAACGCAAACAAGGCGAAATGTTCGGTCGTGACGGCGAGCCGCCTCTAATTCCCGGCATCTCGAAAAAGTGACCGCGAATTGACCTGCCGGGTGAACCGTAACGGCCGGACAGGAACTAACTAATAAACCAGCCGTTGATGAACGACCCGGGAGCGCGGATAGCGTCCGGGTGATCATGCGCAGACGATGAAATCGCCCGCGCGATGACTGATGTCGTCGCGCCGAGATGAGCCGCGCCCTGCTGCGCGGGGGGAGCTACCAAAATGCCTGTGGCGCGTTATTTCCTGTTCGTTGGTGGAGTGCTGCTCGCGCTGCTCTTCGTCGTCAATGCCATCGTGCCGCAGGAGGCCGTGGTCGCCGGCCAGAACCAGGGACTGTCGTCGCCGGGCGTCGACAAGACCATGGTGCGCATCAAGTCGACCCAGAAATTGCCCGAGCGGGTGGTCTACGACACCAATTTGCCGACCATTGTTCCGGCGCAGGTCAACGCGGTCGCCGCGGCCATCCCGTCGGCTACGGGCGATGCGTCGGCGCAAGCCCGCGTCCGCAATACGTTCGCCCAGTTCATTCCGCCGGAGAAGGCTGACGCGCAGAAGGTCGCGGCTGAGGCAAAATCGGCTGAACAACCGGCGCAGGCCCAGCCTCAGCAGCCGAAGAAGCGCAAGGTCGCGCGCTACCATGCCCATCCCCAGCAGCCGATGCGGCTGGCGCAGCCCGGCATGTATCAGCCTTACCGCGTCGCGCAGCAGCAGCCGCGCATGGGCTTCTTCGGCGGCTTCGGGACCTGGTAAGAAAAGGCTGCCGCAGCCGGCAATCGATCCGCCGCCGCAAACACTTGCGGCGGCATTTTCATGTCCGCGATCAGGCACGTCGCCGGATGCGGGAAGGCGTCCGAGCGCCGCCCGCTACCTTTAGCGCGGCAGGCGCGGGATCTTGTCCGCGAAGCCGTTGTAGCAGGTCAGCCGCTCGTCCTCTTCCTTCACGAAGCGGCAATCGTTGACGCCCTTGGCCGGGGCGGCCTTCGGCTTCGGCTGCGGCTTGAAGATCTCGTCGTAGCAGATCAGCCGTTCCTTGGTGGCATCGTCGATGTCCTGACAGGCCTGAAGCTTCTGGGCGACCGATTGCGGCTTGCCGGGCGCGGCAGGCTTCTCGCCCTTCTTGGCGGCCGACTTCTTGCCGACCTGGACCAGCGGCTTGTCGCCGACCATCGGCTGCGAGGTCGCTGCCGGCTTGTCGGCGTCGGCGGGGGCCGGCGTGGTGCCCTGGGCGAGCGCGGCAGCCGGGCAGAAGAGCGCCAGCGCGAGGATGATATGTCTCATGTCGAAAATGTCCGAAATGGCGTGATGACCGGAAGGGATGGCGCCGGGGATCGGAAAAGCCCGGCAAGCGCCGAGACTTAACGCAAGTCTTGCCCGAATCCTACCCCCAGAGGTGACCCGCCCGGCACCGATCCACCGGCAAAAGTGAGGGCAATTCGTCGCCGTTCGACCCGCGGGGAGAGCGTGAATTGCCTTTGCCCGGCGGGGCGGCTATGACCACGCCATCTGCGCGACTGGCGCTTGGATGGACCACCATCGGGGAGCGTAGAGACTGAACGCCGCGCGCCTGGGCACCGCTTCGAAACGGAGGTGCCATGACGGCGAACATTCTCGATGGGCATGCACATGCCCAAATTGTCATCGACAAGATTGCTGGCGAACTCGACCGGCTGCCCCGCGCGCCGGGGCTTGCGGTCGTGCTGGTCGGCTGCGACCCGGCGAGCCAGATCTATGTGCAGAGCAAGGTCAGGATGGCCGAGCGGCTCGGCCTGCGCGGCGAGGTCGCACGCCTGCCGGATGATGCCAGCGAGTCCGATCTGCTTGCCGGAGTAGAGGCGCTCAATGCGCGCGACGATATCGACGGCATCCTGGTGCAGCTGCCGTTGCCGGCGCATATCGACGCCTTGCGCGTGATGGCGGCGGTCGATCCCGCCAAGGATGTCGACGGCCTGCACGCCCTGAACGCCGGCCGGCTGTTTCACGGCGATGACGCGCTGGTGCCGTGCACGCCGCTCGGCTGTCTCCGGCTGATCAAGTCGGTCCGATCAGACCTCACCGGCGCCCATGCCGTGGTGATCGGCAGCTCCAACATCGTCGGCAAGCCGATGGCCGCGTTGCTGCTGCAGGAGCACGCGACCGTGACGCAGACCCATATCCACACCCGCGGCATCAGCAGGATCTGCCGCGAGGCCGACATCCTGGTGAGTGCGGTGGGCAAGGCCGGCCTCGTGCGCGGCGACTGGATCAAGCCCCAGGCCATCGTCATCGACGTCGGCACCACGCGCGTCGAGAGGCCGGACGGCGGCTATGCGGTGTGCGGCGACGTCTCGTTCGACGAGGCGGTGCAGGTCGCCGGCGCCATCACGCCGGTGCCGCGCGGCGTCGGCCCGATGACGATCGCCTGCCTGATGGAGAACACGCTGAAGGCGGCAAAGGCGAGGGCGGCGCGGCTGCATTAGCGCGGGATACCTGCGGCGATATGCGAGCGGTGGGTGTCGCTCGCGCATCACGCGCGAAGTTCATGACGTCCGGGGTAATGGAAAGCCCGCACCATTCGTCTATCGTCGCGCGACAGATGGAGGCGCGCGATGCTGTATGCGGAAGATCTCACCGAGGGCCAGACGTTCAGGCTTGGCAGCTACACGATCGGCGAGGCCGAGATCCTGGAGTTCGCCGGCAAATACGATCCGGTGCCAATCCATGCCGATCCCGTCGCGGCTGCGGCAGGCCCGTTCGGCGGACTGATCGCAAGCGGCTTCAACACCATTGCGATCTATCAGCGGCTCGTCGTGGAGGCGATCTGGACCAAGGTGGCGGGGATCGTCGGGCGGAGCTTCGAGATCCGCCTGCCGAGCCCGGTTCGGCCCGGCGCCACGCTCACCGGCCAATCCCAGATCCAGAAGATCACCATCAGGCCGGAGCGGCGCGACGCTGTTGTGATCTTCAAGACGGAGCTGGTCAACGACGAGCAGCGCCCGGTTCTTGTCCTCGTGCTCGACGCGCTGATCCGCATGCGGCCGGCGGAGCAGGGGCCGGTATAGGCGCGGCCTGAGGGGCATCCCGAAGTCATCCGCCTCGGACGGCCGTCAGCGCCTCTACGTGTTCCCCGCACGGGACCTTGTCGTCGCGCAATGTTGCGGCAATTATGACAAGCCGGCGGCAGAACGGCAGCGCATCAATGACGTCATCATCGACGAGGTCGTGCTGCCCGGTATTTACTTCGTCGATGCGCCGAAGGCATTCGACCCAGACGGATGTGCCGCCGTGAAACGCAGCAAGCAGACGAACGGAGAGATCGAAGCCAGGCGGCGCAAGGCCGAGGAATGGCGCCGCATCCAGGCGCAACGCGCCGCTGAACGGCAACGTCTCCGCGACTACAAGATTGCGCTGGCGCGCGACGAGGTTGCCGTGGATACGACGCGGCTCGCGCCATCGAACAGCTATTCGACTCCCGATTTCGTGCTGCGCGGAACCTATCGACCGGAGCCCTTTATCTGCAAGGACTGCGGCGTTGCCGAGGTCTGGACGCCGTTGCAGCAGAAATGGTGGTACGAGACCGCCAAGGGCGATGTATTTACCGCGGCAGTGCGCTGCCGGGCCTGCCGCACCAGGGAGCGCGCGCGCAAATCCGCCGCGCGCCGCGTGCACCTGGAAGGGCTCGCAAGGAAGAAGCCTCCCGTCTCGTAGCGATGGGCGTGACATCAGAGTCGCACTTCACATCTGATACGCGGGGAACCGCTGCGCAGGCGGTCAATGCGTCGCGCGTGCGGAACGTTTCGTTGCCTGATTGGTTCGAGACCTTGAAGCCCCCGATGTGGGGTGCGGGCGGGGAGGAACCAGCCAAGGAAACTTGTCAAGGAAACCTGTCAAGGAAACCATCGCGGCCGGAACCAACGAGAAGGAGCAGCGGATGAAACTCAATTCCACGCAAGTCAAGCAGACCATGACGCAACTGAATGCCCAGGTGCTTCCGGACGATCACCCGGCCGTGGCGCAACTGAACAGCGTGTTCGGTGAGCACACGTTCTTCGTCGACACCAGCGGGCTCAAGGTGCTTGAACCGGCCCAGACCTCCGACATGCCGGGGCAGACCGGCGAAGTCGTCAGTCTCGCCGAGTGGAGCGATCCGGAGCTGACCTCGCTTCGGCCGCACGAGCCCGAGCCGACCGGCGTGCTCATCGCGCTTGAACCCAGCAAGCACTGAAGCGTTCCAGCGCGAAGTGAATACCGGTTCGCGCAACCAAAACGCCACCAAGCAAGGGGATTGAGAGCATGATCCGATTCAATCGGATCGTGCTCTTTGTGCTGCATCGTGCGACACCGCGATCGGCCGTCCTGATGGCGACAGCCCCGACGTCGCATCAAGAGGTGCCGAAAGTCACATGGCAAATCAGCGCCGCCTGCGTATGCATCGGTTTGAGATGGGTATCCAGGCGGTGAGGGGCAGATGGGGATCGTGCGGCGCTGGAGCCCTGACGAGGACGAGAAGCTCAGAGAACTCGCCAGGGCCGGCAAGAACGCTCTCGAGATCAGCAACGAACTGACCCGCAGCGCTTCGGCGGTGCGCCGGCGCGCCGAGGTCCTGTCGGTCCTGATCATGGCAAAGGCGTTTCGCGCGCGCCCCTCGCATGTCGCCACCCATCTCGAGCGGGTCGCGATCGACGCGATCCGCAACCGCCGTCCGTTTCCCGCGGGCGTCGGCCCGAGCACCATTGCCGGAATGATCGAGAAGGGCTGGATCGTCCCGGAGATGGGGCGCAGATACAACGTGACCGATGCCGGCGTGGAGGCCGTGCGTCGGAAGATTCCGAGTGGCTGAAAGGAATGCCGGCTGCACGCCGGGCGCGCCATGCCGAAGCGGCTCGCTCTTCCGGTGGGGGAAGGCGGACTATTCGCGACCGAACGCAAGATTTCGCGCCCGAGACGGATGTCCCATCCGTTCAATCATCGGGGCGCGACGACCTGCGGCCTCTCTGTGTCCTCTTCAGCCCACCGATCTGATTGCGCCGATGCTCAACGCCCAGCCAGCCCAAACCGACCGATACCAAGCCGACCGATACCAGCGTTTCGCCGATCTCGCTGTCACCGTCGGTGACGCGATCAATGCGATCGCCGGGTTGAATCCGGCTCAGCGTACAGACGTGGACTTCCTCGAACGCGAATTCATCCCGGCGCTGGGGCTCAATGACGAACTGCTTCATGAGCAGCCGCCGGAGCTGGCGCCGAACTTCGGCAAGGGCCTCCACCTTTGGCAATACCCGAACCAGCTTGCGCCATACCTCGCCTGGCTTGCGCGCAATTCGTCCGGCGTTTCCTCGTACATGGAAATCGGCTGCCGCTGGGGCGGCATGTTCGTCCTGGTTACGGAGTGGCTCAGGAACAGCGGCGCCGACCTCAAGACCGTGATTGCACTCGATCCGATCGCGCCGACGCCCTTTATCTCGACCTATTTCGATCTGCTGCAGCAGCAGGCCGCTATCGAGCCGATCTACATCCAGGATTTTTCGACCTCGCCGCTGGTCGGTGCGCATGTCGACCGGCTGAAGCCGGACTTCGTCTTTATCGATGGCGATCACAGCCTGCGCGGTGCGCTACAGGATCATCTGCTGGTGCGTTCCCACGCCCGCATCATCGTGCATCATGACATCCATTCCCAAGCCTGTCCGGATACCACGCTGCTCTGGAAGGCGCTGAAGCAGTTCGAGGCGCCGAGCTTCGATACGTTCGAATTCACCAGCCAGTATCTGTCGATCAATGGCTCATTCCTCGGCATCGGCGCCATGAAGCGGCGCTCGGCCCAGATGTAGGACCGGGAGCCGGGCAATCGCCGCGATCACGAGCTCGCGGGCCGATCGCGGAGGTTCAGCTTGCTCTTGTCGCCGCCGGCCCAGGCCAGGGTCTTCGGGTCCATCACGCGGAACCAGAGCGGCGGGATCGCCGCCAGCCCGAACATGCCGGTGTAGCCGTTCGGCAGCCGCGGGATGTCGTCGAAATCGCGCAGCGACTGGTAGGGGCGCATCGGGTTGGCGTGGTGGTCGGAGTGACGTTGCAGGTGGAACGTCATCAGGTTCGAGACGATGTGGTTGGTATTCCATGAGTGGCGCGGCTCGACCGCCTGGTAGCGGCCGTTCGGCAGCTTCTCGCGCAGCAGCCCGTAATGCTCGACATAGTTGGCCTGGGTCAGCGCGTACCAGCCGAGGAAATGGTGCGCGACGATGAACGGCGCGACCTTCCAGCCGAACAGCGCAATCAGCACGGCCGCGACGACGAGCGTCAGCGCAAAGCCCTGCAGGATCTCGTTGTTGACCGACCAGACCGGCTCGCCGCGCCTGGTCAGCCGTTCGGCTTCATTGCGCCAGCCGCGCTTGAACGCGCCGGGCAGCTCGCGCGTTGCGAACGCATAGATCGATTCACCGAAGCGCGCGCTGGCGGGGTCCTCGGGGGTTGCGACCCAAGTGTGATGGCCGCGATTGTGCTCGACGCGGAAATGCGCGTAGCCCACCGCGCAGTTGGCGAGCATGCCGAACAGGATGTTGAGCCTGTCCGGCTTGTGGCCGAGCTCGTGCCCGATCAGGAGCGCGCCGCCATTGATGGTGCCGACGCCGAGCAGCAAGGCGACATAGGACCACCACGGCAGATCCTGGGTGCCGAAGAAGGCGATCAGCGCGACGTAGTTGATCCAGGGAAACACCACGGTGACGCGTGCGAGCCGCAGGTAATAGGGATCGGCCTCCATCGCGGCGACCACTTCCGCCGGCGGATTGTGGGTGTCTTCGCCGAACACGACGTCGAGCAGCGGGATCAGGATGAAGATGAAGACGAACGGGATCAGCGTCACCAGCGGATTGTGCGTCCGCAGGAAGAGCCAGTAGGACAACAGCGGGATCAGCGGCGGAATGAACGAGAGCATCCAGAGATAGCGTTTGCCGTCCCGGTAGGTGATCGTTTCGCCAGCAGCATTGGTGCCCGTGAAGATCATCGCATTCCCTCCAGCATCTCTTGCGAGGGCGGCGTTCGCCATTGTTGGGCCGAGCATGCCGCGAGGCGGGCCTGCGCCGCCAGTTCACAACAGGCCAATTTTGTGGCATTTTGCGCCAAGCTTGTTCGGCCGGACGTTCACGAGGGGGAGGTCGCCGACGCCATGCACGGATCGGAATCCGATGCCCTTCGCTCGCCGGTCTCCGCGGCCTATGCGCGGGCCCTGGTGCGGGCGTTTGGCCAGACGCGAAGCGATCGCGACGAGCTGCTGAAGGGCACCGGAATTCGGCTCGAGGCGCTCGACCAGCCCGGCGCTCACATGCCGGTATCCTCGCTGGTGGTGCTGGCGGCCAACATCACGCGCCGGCATGGCGAGCTGTGGCCGTTGTCGGCCGCGGCGGTGTGGTCGACATCGCTGCAAGGCGCGCTCGACGTCGCGACCAGGACGGCGCCGACCATCGCGGACGCGCTGGCGACCGGCGCGCGCTTCGGGTCGACCCGCGCGCCCTTCGTCCGTAACCGGCTGCGCAAGACCGCGCGAGCGATCCAGATTGAAATCTCTCCCGCCGTCGCGATGGATGAAGCGCTGTGGCACGCCGTGGCGCTGGCGGTCAGCCTCAATGTGCACGCCGTGTACGTCCAGCTGCTCGAGGATTCGATCGGGCAGGCGACGCTGCAATTTCCCTGGCCGCCGCCTGCGGGCGCGGCGCGGCTGCTCGAGCATTATTCCTGCGCGGTGAAGTTCAACGCTGCCGCTTTCATCTTCGAGGTGCCGAAAGCGCTTGGCGCGCGGCCGTCGCCGTTTGCCGATCCGCAATTGCACGCCAAGGCCATCGAAGCGCTCGAGGCGATCGAGAATCCGCAGCCCGACACCACGGCGCTGGCGGGGATCGTCGAGCGCCTGATCGCGGCGCGCCTGCCGCAGCGTCTTGGTGAGGAGGAGGCCGCGCGCCTCATCGGCACCTCGCGGCGAACGCTGGTGCGGCGGCTCGCCGAGACCGGCAGCGCCTTCCGCCCGCTGCTCGACGGCGTGCTGCGCGAGCGCGCGAGGATCATGCTCGCGGCCGGCACCCAATCGCGCGACGAAATGGCGGCCGCGCTCGGCTACACCGATGCGACGAGCTTCAGCCGGGCGTGCCGGCGGTGGTTCGGCGAGAAGAACGGGCGGGGTTAGGGCGCGATTGTTGGCTCGCGCAAGTCCACAGACCCTGGTGGACGGTACGCAGACCTAAACGATGCCGATCCCGTCAATGCGTATGCAGGGCGTCGTAGGCGTGGGCAAAAAACACAGCGGCGCTGAGGAGCAGCAGCGCGACAATGGTCGCTTCCATCATGACACTTCCCCATTATTGTTTGGGACAAGTGGTACCGGTCAATTGTTTCCGCCCGGTTTCGTCCGCTGATGAAAATGGTTTCGCGGCAGGATCGCTGCAACGATCGGCTGCCGGATCGAGCTCGCGCGGTGCTCGGATCGCTCGGCATCGATACTGTGACGCCGACCTAAAAGCTACGCCGCCGGGCCCGAAATGGTTTGTCCCGGCGGCGCCCTGTCATTCCCAGCGCTAGGGCCCTGAAATTCCCAGTGTCATTTCCTTAGCAGATCCGCGGAGAGACGGCTGTTGCCGAACTCACACAAGCTTCTAAGAGAGGAGCCGACGCCAGGGCCTACACGTCAGCTCCTCCGAAACGTGACCGTGCTGCGTCCCCAACGGTCCCGTCCCTCAGAGAAGCCTGCGCCGATCTAGTTGCCGATTTGCTAACCGTCCCTCTCGTCGGCAGGGCGGCCGATACCATCACTCGAGTTCCGATATCGTTTTTCGGCGAGCCTGGCCGGGAGGTAATCCCTATTGGTGCTATTGGCGGCAGGAACGAGCGGTGGTTTTGGAAGTAGTGTCTTCCGGCTCCCGGCTCTATACCCCCAACCCGGCTGGGAGCCACAGGGGCGGCCTCGGCGCGTGGCGTCGGGGTCGTTCTCATCTTGCAGCGTCGCTTCAGAACAGACGCTAAACCGCCGTATTGCGCCCGTGTTGCGCGGAGTGATTTGTAGCGGCTGGTAGCGCGTTGATTTTACTTGCAGCGAGTTGAGCTGGCTCGCAACGCGAAAACGCTCACTCAGAACGAAATGAGCGCGGCTTAAATTATTGATCTATCGGTAAAATCGCTGGCGCGCTCGGAGAGGTTCGAATTTTCCCTCTAAGTCGTTCAGGCACCAATGAATTTTTGCTTCGATTTTGTTCGAGGGGCAAGTCGAGGGGCTGGCAGTGAGGTCAGTCAATCAAATTTGTCGCCTTGATCTTGCGAGCTGTCGTTCGGGAGATCGGCGGCGCGGTGAAGAGCTTTGGAGACAAAAAAATCGCCGCTCGCTTGAAATAAATCGCGAGCGGCGGCTTCCCAGCCCCCGGGAGGGTCACGCAAAACCCGGTGCCGATCATTCAGCACAAAACGTGCCAAGGTTTTATGTCACGTAGCGTAGGCGGTCGGGGCTCGCTCCCGATTCGGCATAGGAACAACTGGCCCCGGCCCCATCGCCAGGGCCTTTTTGGGCCTGCTGCTCAGCACAATGCCGCCCTGGGGGCTCCGACGATCATTAGCCGGTGCGCTGAATATTTGAGCTTGTCCAATCACGTCCGTGGTCCCGTCTCCGGGGCACCAATGTTGAGGGATGTAGGGCTGGTTCTAAGCACCCTAAGGCTCGGTGCAGCCAAACCATTCACACTGCGTCCACCTACTGCGTGCTGAGCGATACCCCGAGGATATGCGCTTTCGCGGCTGTGGCGGCGGGAGTTCGCTTCAGCGTCTTTGCAGTTTTTTTGACGCCAGCTTTTTGCTTGGCAAGCGACTTCAGCGTCTTAACATCATCCTTCGTCCACTCACGACGAGCACTCTTTTTCTTTTTGACCAAGGCATCGATCCTTCATCCACTTTCGTGGCGGCGTTCTAGCACGGGAGGTAGTTGGTGCAAGCGATCAGCCGTTGTGGGCACGGCCCTGTGGCACTCACCTCGAGGAATGTTGCAACGGGGAATACAAAAAAATGGAAGCCGACAGACGAAAGTTTTAAGCGCCACCTGCGTCCCAAACGATGCGAGCCGGCTCAGGTCATCGCATCAGCCTGAACAGCTCAAGCACGTCGGCAAGCCGCAGCTTCGCGCCCTTGGGCATCTGCTCGAGGAGGAGATGACTGGTATCAGCTGCGATCTCGTCCCGCTTGAGCGGATCGTGCTCGACATGAAACGCCCGCATGTTGGCGGCGAACTGCCGGGCTACCGCAGGCGGGATTTCCAGCGGTCTCCGGATGGGCATGTCTGGACAGATAATTATCGGACCCTGGATTTGCGAACCCTAGGCAAATATTCGATTGCGGCAACTGGAAAACAGGCAGAGAATTTGATGGTCCCCGCGGCTTTAGAAGTTGCGCATGCGCCCTAGCGGTACGCAGGGCGCACGCTATCAACCCACAACAAGCCCCACGGCTATCACCGAAGGAGGAGGGAATGACCGCTCATAATTCCGGATGGAGGCCGCCTACTGCCGCCCAACGTGAGGCGCAAAAGGTCTTCAAGGAAACCGATGCCAAGCCGGCGATGTCCGAGTATCAACGCACCCAAGCGGCGTTTCATGCAAACCGCGAGCGCTTAAAGGCTGAACGACTGGCCCGTGAGGCCGAAGCGGCGGCCCGGAAGCACCGCAAAAACTTGGTCACGGCCCACTCTCAGAATGTGCACGGCGGTCTGCGTCACCGCTGATATGAGAATCCAGATTAACCGTCTCAGTTGGCGGAGATTAGACACCAGCGCTGACTGACATGCGTTAATGCGATTAATCGTGCTTTTTGTCGCGCTTCATGTCCATGCGGTCGATGCGTTCGTCGATCAGCCGACGTATTTCCTCGTCCCGCCGCGCTCTTCTTCTCCTGAGGCTGCCACACAGGCCATAGACGAGGATGATCAGGACGAGCGCAAAGCCCACGAGATAGAAGGACCGGTCCATTTCCATTATTCGAGCTGTCGATACATGGCCGGGTGAATTCGGTTCTTGACCTTGATCCAGTGCGCACACCGGCCGCCGCGGTAGGGGCGACTTGGAAACGCCTCACGTCGGTCTTAGTTGCTGGCCCCTCCAACACCACGACGAAGGCTCCCTGACGCACCCATCAACTCAGCGGGGGCCTCCGCGGCTTACGTCACAGCGATGGACGCTTGGAGTTCATATCCATCCTGCACCGGTCGCAATGGAGCCGCCGGCAACAGGAGGGAGAGCAGATGAAGATGACGAGCATTCGTGAACTGTCAGCCGACGAGCCGGGAGCAGTTTCGGGAGGTAAGCCGTCCAGCCCGGTCAGAGTTCCTGCAAATGCGTTACGACAAGCTGCTGGCGGCGATCGACAAGAATCTTGCGATGGTGAAGCAGCTGCAGCCCGGCGGTTACCTTCCGCCCGGCTGAGGCAATCAGCCGCCGATCGGCAACATGCGGATTCACTCAAACAACAACGCCGCCCGCTTGAAATGATCGCGAGCGGCGTTGGTCCAGCCCCGGGAAGGTTCTGCAAAATCCCGGCAGCTAAGGCTGCAACATGTAGAACTAGCAGTCTGTTCGGTGTCCGATACTATTCCGCAGCCCTGACACATGGGCCCATGCGTTGCCTTTGTCATAAGAGGGTCAAATAGCTTTGCTCATACTTTTGTCGGCCGGCTATGGCCGCTGCCAGGATAATTGATGTGGCCGGTAGGGGCCGCCTGAATTTTAAAGCAAGGCAGGCGGTCCCGCTAAACCCTCAAGGTGCGCACGGAAGGCTGTCCGACAATTGTAATCGCCGTGACGTATTAAGCTGAAATATGCTCGAAGGTCTCAGCGAGGAGTGTGGCAATGGAGAATATTCGGAGCTACCGCGCACTCAGCACGTTGTGCCGCCAGAAAGCGGCATTGCGTCCTACCGAAAGATCGATGTGGCTCTGCCAAGCTGAGCGTTGGGAGCAGATCGCCGAGGCCGAAATTGCAGCGCATTTCAGGGCCTGCAACACCGATTATTCGGAGAATAATCAATCGGCGGCTTGAGTTCACACCGATCTTAAGCCGCTTGGAAAGCCCAATCGATCCGCGTGGTTCAAACTCCGAACCAATGCCTCATCTGCCTCAGCATCGCTAGCACGGCATCGGTATAAAAACCGTGGGTCAAATACTGGTCTACTTGCGATGTGCCTAGCACCGCGATTGCTGCAATTGCGAAGCCTTTGATCATAGTGGGCCCCATTGAGAGACCGCCAACTGGGCTAGTCGGTTAAGCCTTTCCGAATTCGCTGTCGTCTGCAGTGAGCCTAGCCTGACACCAATTGGTACCAAATCGTTAATGCGTTGCGTGTTGAAGGGCGGGATAAGTCGCTCACTGCCGGGAGCGTACATGGGCCGTTCCGGTTCGCGCGTCACTTTTTTCCAAAAGAAACGGCCCGAGCACCCTTGGAGCTTAATGCTGGGGCCGTCTCACCGCGCCGGCTGAATCGAGAGGGGGCCGTTCGCGTCTTACGGCCCCCAGCCAAGGAAATTCTCGAAAATCTCACGCACTGAAATGCTCTCACCTCGGCAAGAACCTACTTTACTCTTATCCACAGGCTTGAGGATTCCGGGAGAGCACGGTGTTCCGAGGAGCGGAACCGATCAGCATGTCAGCCAAACAGAAGCCACGCCATACTGGCAAGAAGCGCAATGAATGACACTGCTACAGTGCTGGCGAGGGCGATCTCCACGCTGTCTATCCGATCAGATCAGAGTACAGCCGCATTGAAATTCCCCAGCGATAAAATGACCGCTGTGGCCATTAACAACCGAAGGGTGTCCTAGTTCCGATCTGCGGGTGTCCTAACTAGGACGGTACCCCGAGTTTGCGTGACCCGCGGGCGCGCGCCTCATTTGGCCTTCCCCAGACTGATCTCGACCAGCCGGCGGATCACCTCAGAACGGCTGGGCGTGTCTTTGCGCCCTGCGTCACTGCCTGAGCTCATCTTGCGCTCTATGACCAACACCAGCAAAAGCGCGATCAGTGGGGAGATGATTAACGCAAGGATGAACCATCCTGCTCCATTGCGACCGCGCGCATTCGCGGCGACGCCGACAACGATCGATAGACCTCTTGGTCGAGCGCAAGGGAGTGCGATGCCGTGGTTTTACGGGGGACGATTTGTGAACTGGTTCACAAACGGCCGGCGAGCGAGCTGACGCGCATCTACGCGGACATGCGGGCTCTCAAGACAAAGCGAAACTACCTCGTCCATGGGGAGACTTATGAGGCGTCTTTCAAGCGGCGTCCTCGTGCACCGTATCGCAGTACCCTTTGATAACCATCCGAATTGTACGCAAATGCGTCCGAAACTGCGCCGTTTTGTATCGGTTCGTTGTCGAGCGCTCGCCTTGAATCTATGGCTGTTCCGCTTCTCTTGAAGAGACCGCAGTGAAGGTCTCATGCATCGGTAAGGCGAACACACGCGACCGACGAGCCGCTTTCAAAGCAAAGATCGATGACGATAGCAAAACGCGACGCACCCGTCCGGCCTACCTTGGAAAGACTCGGTCTTACTGTTGCAGAAGCTGCAGTGCTTTCCTCACTCGGCCAGACGTCGGTCTATAAGGCGATTAGGGAAGGGCGCTTGCGAATTCGCAAGTACGGCACACGAACCATCATCACGCGTGCCGACCTGGCGTCCTTCTTGGAGAACCTACCCGATGGTCGCGATGGCTTAGAAGCCTGATACCTAGCGGCGGGCGGAGACAGCCAGTTAGGCGGCCCTTATCGATTTGACGTTGTTTTTTGGTGGTCGCGTCGCGAAGTCAGCAAACGCCTGCATCACGACACGACGCTTCTTGAGCGCCTCACCGCGCTTATAGGCTTTTTCAGCATCATCGCCGGTGATGTGATGTAGGCAATGCTCGACGATCTCCTCCTCGAAGTCGGTTTCCTCCTGTGCCCAGGTCCGGAACGTGGTCCGGAAGCCGTGGACCGTCAGTGTTTCGTCTCCGGTGATCTCCTTCAGATGTTTGAGCATGGTCATATTTGAGATCGGCTGCTTTAGGCTGCGACCTGGAAATACGAACTCGTCACTAACGCGGCTCTGATAGGCCTCGCGCAGATAGGCTAAGGTCTGTCGGGGCATCGGCGTCCGTTTGGGCCGTTCGTTTTTGGTATCAAGCGTGTTCAGATCCCAAAGCCCGCCTTCGAGATCGAGTTGCGGCCAGCGCATGTTCTGCACTTCATTGGTTCGAGCCAGCGTGAGGATTGCGACCTCGAGGGCCCGCGCGCTTTGATCGGGATCAGCGTTGAGCTTCTGCATGAATGCCGGCAGATCATGGTAGTCCATGGCCTTATGACTGCCGCGGATCGTGCCCCGCTTTCGCTGCTTCGGCATAATCGGCTTCAGTCGGCTGTCCCAGTCCGCCGGGTTGTGTTTCGGCCGTGGATTCAGCGCTATCGCCGCGTCCAGAATCTTTTTGATCCGCTGGCGTGCATCGCGAGAGATCTCGCGCTGATGCCAGACCTTCCGCAGGACTCCGCTAACATGTTCGGTTTCAATCTGGTCGAGTTGCAACTTGTGCAGCGGTTGGCAGGTAACCTGTACGATGCGCCGAAGCTTGTTGCGCGCAGCTTTGTGTTTCAGGCCGGTCTCATAAGTCTGCCGCCATTCCTCGGCGAATTCACCAAACAGACGCGATCCTTGCTCGCGGCGTCTGTCCTCGTCGCGCTGATCTCGCGGATCGGTCCCTTTGGCAAGAAGCCGCAGGGCGTCGATCGCCTTGTCCTTGGCCTCTGAGGGCTTGAGGCCTGCAGCTTTGGCCGAGCCGAAACCCATCTTTCTGACGATGCCATTGCGCTGGTAACGGAACGCCCAGCGCCGGCCGCCGCTGGGGGTGACGATCAGATAGAGGTTGTTGCCGCACGGGTACTCGCCGGGACCGACGGAAAGGTAGTTCTTTGCGGTGATCTCCGGTTTTTCAGTTGGAATCTGCATGGGAGATTCGAACTCCTGTCCCTCGCAAAATAATGCGGCTCTCGGCGATGGGAGATTCTAACTCAGATCGAGGGACAGCAAAAGGGGCGTTCCGGCGCGGGATCGCCGGCGACGACGAGCGACGGACGACGACGCTCGGCGACGCGAAAATGAGATGTAAAACAGGCGCTTAGTTGGTTGGTGGAGGCCGCGGGCGACGATGAGCGAAGGGCGGCAAAAGCGGGCTTGGCGCGCTCGGAGAGATTCGAACTCCCGACCCTCGGAATCGAAATCCGATGCTCTATCCAGCTGAGCTACGAGCGCGTCGCGGGTCGATTATCAGACTTGGGCGGGGAGGGCCAGCAGGCACGGAGCGCGGCACCCGGCGGTGCCGGCACGTCCCGCCGTCTCCCCTACAGCCGTCAGAAGCAGGGATGCCGGCGGTGGTCCTGGCCGATATAGGCGGCCGCACTCTGGTAGCACTTGTTGCGCGGGGAGCCGTCGTAATAGGCGAAGCTGCCGGCAGTCGGGCCCGGGCCGTAATTGTGCAGATAGCTGATGTGGTAGGGCAGGCCCCAATGGGCGTGGTGGTGATGCCTGTGGTGGCGCGGATGGGCCGTGAGATCGGCCGCGACCGCCGGGGTCAGGGCCATCACGGCAACAGCGAGGGCGGCGAAAAGCTTGGTCTTGGTCATGGGCGGCCTCCGGGCATTTACGGGAATCGGCATTGTGGGCCGCCCCGGGGGCCCATCTAACCCGGAATCGGGGCCAAAAGCTGCGGGAAATCAGTCACAGCGCGCCAAATTTTGCCTTTTTGCGGATGCTTAACGGATTGCCAACACAGTCCGGCCAGAGTCTTGCGGTCAGGTCCGCCCGGGCCCGGCCTTTCCCGCGGTTTCGAACGATCCATGCGCATCACGCCCCTTGTCGCCTTGCTGCTCTCGGTTCTGGCCGCGACGCCTGCGCGGGCGGTGCTGCACATCACGCGCGACCATGGCGGCTATGTCGAGGAGTACAAGGCCAAGTACAAGCAGATCCGCGAGCGCCGCGAGCGCGTCGTGATCGACGGCATCTGCAACTCGGCCTGCACGCTGGTGTTCGGCATCGTGCCGCTGAACAAGATCTGCGTCACGCCGCGGGCCAGCATCGGCTTCCACCAGGCCTATTACGACAAGGCCTTCACCTTCGGCATCAAGGTCACCAGCCTCGAGGGCACCTCCGATCTGATGTCCTACTACCCCGATACGGTGAAGGACTGGATCCGCCGCAATGGCGGGCTCACCACCGAGATGAAGAAGATCAAGAACGGGGTCGATCTCTGGAAGATCGTCGATCCCTGTCCGGAAGAGTGGTAGGCGCGGACGCGCTCGCGCTTCGAACCTCCTTGCTCAGGTCTTTGTTTCAAGTCTTGGGAGATTCAGGTGTGGGGTTTCAGGTCTTGGGCCTGACGTCGCCATCCGACACCAGCAGCACGGACGCCTTCGACTTGCCGAGCACGGCCGCGGCGACGCTGCCGAAATTCAGGCTGTCGCCCTGGATGCGGTCGACACCGATCACGACGAGGTCGGCCCGGCTTGACGCGATCTCCTGCAGGATCGCGACCTCTGGTGCGGTGTTGGCACGTAGCCGCGTCGTCACGTTGATGTCGTAGCGCGCCGCGGTCGCCGCGATGTCCTTCAGGATGGCTTCCTCATGCGCCAGCGACATGCTGGGGCTGGTGCGGCGGGCGCCCTTGTCGCGCGTGGTCGAGACGTAGACCACCTGCAGCGGCTCGCTCGAGAGGCGCGCCAGCGCGATCGCGACCTCGGCTCCGCGCCGCGAGACGTTGCTGCCCGAGACCGGCACCAGGATCTTCCGCGCATTCGCCGTCGGCTCCTTCTCGTGCACGCCCTTGGCGGCCGCGATCGCCAGCGGACCGTCGAAGCCGGAGGTCAGGTCGTCGAGCCGCCGGTCGAAGCCGCCATCGGGGCCGGCGACCGCGTCCATGCCGACCACCAGCAGGTCGAAACCTTTTTTGGCTTCCTCGGCGATCGCCTCCGCCGCCGTCTCCTCGCGGGCGCGGCTGATGACGTCGACATTGCCGCCGCCGTCGGCATCGGCTTCGGCGCTCGCCTTGGCCGCGTTGATGACCGCCGCCTCGGGGCTCTCCTCATCCGCACGGTTCTTCTCCTGCAGCTTGGCGTTGGCGCCGACATGCAGCACCGTGATCGGCAGACCGCGCCCGCCGGCGAGCTGGCCGGCGAGATGCGCGGCGAATGTCGCGTTGCTGCTCTCGTCGACCGCGACCAGCAGCCGCTCGAGATTGGCGACGAAGCCGCGCTGCTCGTATTCCTCGCGCTCCAGCCGATCCTTCTCGTCCTGGCCGAGCGGCAGCCGCGCCAGCGCGCTGCGCAGCATCGGCGGCATCGCCATCGTGGTCAGGATCGCCATGGTCACGATCATCGAGAACATGGTCTGGCTCAGTACCCCCATCGAAAGGCCGATGGTGGCGATGATCACCTCGGTCGAGCCGCGCGCATTCATGCCGCTCGCCAGCGCATAGGACTCCTGCCGGGTCAGCCCGCCGAGCGCACCGCCGGCAAAGGCGCCGCCGAATTTGCCGATGCTCGCAATCAGCACCAGCGCCGCGGTCAGCCCCAGCACCGACGGATCCTTCAACACCGTGAGGTCGGCGCTGAGGCCGGCGAGCCCGAAGAATACCGGCATGAACAGGCTCGAGATCAGCCCGCGCAGCCGTTCGTCGATCTGCCGGGTCAGGATCGGGGATTCCCCGACCAGCACGCCGGCGATGAAAGCGCCGAGCACGGTGTGCACGCCGATCAGATGCGTGATCATCGCCATCCCGCACATCAGCAGCAGGATCACGGTGATCACCGCCGCCGAAGAGACCAGATTGTCGTTGGCCCAGCGGATCAGCCGGAACACCAGCCGCCGGCCGATCGTGAAGCTGACCGCGAGGAAGGCGAGCGTGCCGAACAGCGCCTGCGCGACCGAGAGGATGTCGAGGCTGCCGCGCGAGGCGAGGCTGAAGATGACAGCGATGATGATCCAGCCGAGGGTGTCGTCGATGATCGCGCTGGCGACGATGATCTGGCCGACATTGCGGCGCATGAAGTTCATTTCGCGCACCACGACGGCGACGATCTTCACCGAGGAGATCGACAGCGCCGTGCCGAGAAACAGCGAGGCGATCAGCCGTGCTTCGGGATGCGGCAGCAGGCCGTCGGGGAGGAATTCGGCGAGCACGAAGCCGCACACGAATGGCACCGCGATGCCCGCGACCGAGATCGTGGTCGCGGCGCGGCCGACCTTCCGCACCAGCTTGAGGTCGGTGTCCATGCCCGTTAGCAGCAACAGGAGCAGGATGCCGAACTGCGCAATGCCGTCGATCAGCGCCTTCTGCTCGCCGGATGGCGGAAAGATCACGCCGTGCGCCGATGGCCACAGCCAGCCGAACAGCGATGGTCCGAGCAACAGGCCGCCCAGCAGTTCGCCGACCACGGAGGGCTGGCCGATCCGCTGCATCAATTCGCCGAGACCGCGCCCGACCGCGATCAGGAGCGCGATCTGGACGAGCAGGATGAACTCGGATGGCTTGCTCGCCTTGTCGCCCGCAGCGTCGGCTGCCGTGATGCTCACGAGCAGGATGACGGTCGCCCAAATCGCCGGTTGAAGCCGCCCCCAGCGGATCACCATGGCATCTCCGATTTCCAATTCCAGCGCGGCTCGGCCGGCTTGCCGCATGCGGTCAACGCCCGGGTTCCGAAAGCGATCCACTGGGTCAGATTTTGGAACGGACGCACCGGCGGTTCGTTTCGCTCATGATGCGTTCATCCTGGTGATGCGAATGTCTCCATGAGCGAGCCTGACCGCCGGAGCGGCTATGGCTCAGCTCGCGCGAACGGGAGGCTGCAATGGCAACCAGATCCAATCTTTCGAAGGCTGAACTCGCGCGTAGCGTTGCCGGCGCCACATCGGCATTGGTGCTTAGCGCGCTCGTCCTATTCGTCGCCGCGCATCACCTGAGCGGCGGGTAGGAAGGCGGCGCGTGCTGCGCCGATTCATCAAAGCAGGAAGGTCCCGATCAGGAGGCCGGCCGCAAATGCCCAAAGCCCGAGGGTGCAGGCCGATATGACCCGGACGAGATTGCGCAGATCCACGTCCTGCCAGCTGCTATGGGACCGATACGTCAATTGCAGGCACCCCCTGCGGCGGCCGCCTTTGCTTCGCTTTTGCTTCTTTGCTTCTTTGCTTCGCTTTTGCTTCCTGGGCCGACAGCCTGTTCCCGATAGGTGCCGAAATGAAGGCAACCGGTGGTGGCGCCCGATCACGCATTTGCGAGCCGTCGCCTAACGCGCGATGAGATCGTGTGCCGTCGTCATCGCGCTCTAGCTCATTGTTTGAGCATGATTTTTTCGGAAAACCGCCGCGCATTTCCCGGATCATGCTCCGGCTTGCGGTATTGTCTTCCTGTCTGTGGGGCCACGTCCGTGCCGGTCAGGCGGCCCGGCGCCTGCGTGCCGCCTTTTTCGCCGAACGCGACCGCTCCGCCGCGGGGCGGCTCGCGGCTGCCTTGCCGCCGAGCTTGCCGCCCTTGCGCGACGGGGAATGATCCTCGCGCGTGCCGCGGCCGGAGCCGCTCTTCTTGCCGCCGTGGGTCTCCTTGTTGACGGTCGCCCATGCGCGCCGCTCGGCCTCGCGATCCGGAACACCACGCGTCTCGTAGCCTTCCTCGATGTGCTCGGCCTGCCGCTTCTGCTTGTCGGTATAGCTCGACTTGTCGCCTCTGGGCATCGCGCTCTCCTGTCTATTTTGATCGAGACGTCTGCCGGACTTCGGCCGTGTCGTCGCTCGTCTCGACAACCTCGAATCTGGATCGGCTGAAGCGGCCCAATCCGCTGAGCTCGTAATAGCCGTCACGTTCGATATCCCTTGTCACCTCGTAGACGCGCCCGAGCGAGAGCGTATCCCGCTGCAACGTGTTGTCGACGCAGCGAACGTGAAAAATCTTGCCGGTTTCGGCCATGCGCTCATCCTGAATTGTTGGTCTGGTTCGGCGTTACTTATCGCGCAACGTCACGATCGCAACCGGCAACCCTGCCGCGGGCCGATCACGAAATTTCGTTCGGTAACTTCCATTCGGGCGCCGGTTCGAACACTTCGCTATCGGCGGGAATTCGCTTCATGTGATAGCCGGTCGGCAGCACCTGGCCCGGCGCTTCATCCGCGACCGGAACGTCGAAGACCAGCCCGCAGATCAGTGCATGTTCCCACGCTTGCTTCTCCGTCGGAAAAGCCTTGTCGATCTGTCTGTCGCGATCGAACAGCGCGTAGGGCATCTGGCATCCTCGCTGCATTGGCTTGGCGCAGGCGGCTCGCTTGTCGTTCGCCCGATATGTCGAAAACGTCCGTTGCCGACCGGTGTTCCTAAATTCGCCCGCCGGCCGCGAACGCCGAGCCGCTCCCTTGCATGATATCGCTGAGATATTTCGCCGGTGGCTTGCCGAGCGCCTTCTTGAACATGGTGATGAAGGCTGTGACGGATCCATAACCGAGTTCGGACGAGACCTGCTGAACGCTCGCGCCGGCGGAGAGTTCGCGCAACGCGACGATCAAATGCAGTTGCTGACGCCAGCGTCCGAATGTCAGGCCGGTTTCCCTCAGGATGAGCCGCGCGAGACTGCTCTCGCTCAGCGCCACGCGTTCGGCCCATTCGGCCATCGTGCGGCGATCGGCCGGATCGTCGGCGAGCGCTGCCGCGATCCGTCGCAAGCGTGGCTCGGGCGAGATCGGCAGATGCAGCTGCTGCAGCGGCATGTGCGGCAATTCGCTCAGCAGCAATTGCGCAACGAGGGTTTCAGTGCCGTGGTCCTGCTGCATACGGTCGGAAAGCGCGATGATCAGCTCTCGCAGCAAGGGTGAGATCGACAATGTGGAGCAGCGGTCGGGCAGGTCGGCCGCACCGGGCTCGATGAAGACGAAGAAGATTCGTGCATTGGCGGTTGCGATATTGGTGTGGCGCGTGCCGCCGGGAAGCCAGACGCCGCAATGCGGCGGCACCATCCACAACCCGTTCGGAACGCGGCACATCACGCCGCCGCCGAGCGCGAAGACGAGCTGTCCCTTCCGGTGCGCATGCTCGGCCGCCTCGACCTTGTTTTCGGTGACGTCGAGGCGCACGGCGATGGCCGCCGCCGCGACGTCATCCGGATCAAGGTCCGGCCAGGGATAGCGAAGTTGAAAGCCCATAAGGGAGCCGGAAACCCGTCGAGTGACCGAATTTAGCGATCGATAGAACAGATATGTAAATTCTTCCGACAGCCAAGTCGATAGCCTGGCGATGCAGATGGGCAGGAGCATGCGATGAC
The DNA here is from genome assembly GCF_054056795.1 of Bradyrhizobium sp. USDA 3315. NCBI lineage: Bacteria > Pseudomonadati > Pseudomonadota > Alphaproteobacteria > Hyphomicrobiales > Nitrobacteraceae > Bradyrhizobium > Bradyrhizobium sp. USDA 3315. Next base: position 6,299,780 of record NZ_JBSRYP010000001.1, read on the forward strand.
GATGATAGCGCCGATGCGCACGCTGGGCGGGCAGGGGCTGTTGTTGACGGGGATCCTGCTGATCGCCTCGACGCTCCGCGCGCCCATTACCGGCGTCGCGCCGATGCTCGGCATGATCGGTGAGACCAGCGGGATCAGCGCGGCCGAGGCCGGAATCCTGACGACGCTGCCCTTGCTGGCGTTCGCCGCGATCTCACCTGTTGCAGCTGTGCTCGGGCGCAAATGGGGCATCGAGCGGTCGCTGTTCGGTGCGCTGCTTGTCATCGCGGCCGGGATCGCGCTGCGCTCGTCCGGTCCGGTCTGGGCGCTGTTCGCGGGCACCGCCACCATTGGTGCCGGAATCGCCGTTGGAAATGTGCTGCTGCCGAGCCTGCTCAAGCGGGACTTTCCGACCCGTATCGCCAGCCTGACCGGCGCTTACGCGATCACGTCCGCATTGGCCCAGGCGCTCGCGTCGGTCGTGGCCATCCCGCTCGCGCAATTGCTGGGATCGAACTGGCATCTCTCGCTTGCCAGCACGCTGATCTTTCCGTTGGTGGCGCTGATGGCCTGGGCACCCCAGCTGGGGGCGCACTCGGCCCCGACAGTCGAGCCGGCCTCCTCGCCGCATCGCGGGCGCATCTGGCACTCGCTGCTCGCCTGGCAGGTGACCGGCTTCCTCGGCCTGACCTCGCTGGTGTTCTACATCATCGTCGGATGGCTGCCCGCCATCCTCGTTCAGGCAGGCTACGCGGCGGCGACGGCGGGTACGCTGCACGGTGTGCTGCAATTGGCGACCGCGGTCCCCGGCCTGATCCTCGGGCCGATGGTCCGGCGCATGAAGGACCAGCGCGGGATTGCGATCACCGTGTCGCTTGCGACCTGCCTCTCGCTGCTGGGATTGTGGCAGTGTCCGTCGCTCGCAATGCTGTGGGTCGCGCTGTTCGGCTTCGGGGCGGGTGCAGCCTTCATCCTCGGCTTGACATTCGTCAGCCTGCGAACCTCGCACAGCCAGCAGGCGGCCGTGCTGTCGGGCATGGCGCAGTGCCTCGGCTACTCGCTCGCCGCCGCGGGCCCGCCGCTCGCCGGACTTGCCCATGATGCGACCGGAGGCTGGGAGGTTGCGCTCGCGTGCTGCGCCGTCGCGACGGTGTTGATGGCAGTCCTGGGCCGATCAGCCGGCCGCGCGGCGACAATCTGATTGTCCTTCGATGCGGAAATATCGCGAGCCAGATCCGGCTCGCAACAAGGCGTGGCGGCGGGCGGTCGGTTGTCTGCGCCGCAGGCGCGCGCTACAGAAGGCGGGAAGCCTCGCAAGCAAGAGCCAAGGGAAAAGTATCGTTGAGGACATCTGCCAGCACGCGCATCGCGATCGGATCGACGCTCTTTGCCTTGGCGTCGAGCGCATTCCTTTTTCTGGTTCCTCCGAGTCCGATCGACAGGAACCTGTTGCGTGGCGCCTTCCGTCTTTACAAGGGATATGCGTATCTCATCCCCGTCAAATACGTGGACGGCACGCTCGAGACTGCCCGATTGTACGAAGACGACCGGCTTCTCGGCCCCGCGAACACCACCCAGCAAGAGATCATCGACAAGGGTGCCGGCCGCTTCGCATTTTACCGGGACACCTGGAATTACTTCGGCCCGGCCTTGATGTTCTCGACAAGCGACAACACCGACCCGAACACCAACGGCAGGAAGTATCACCTGAGATGACGAGCTGACCTGCGCTGTGTCCGGCTGTCGTCACGTCGTGCGTATCACGCCCAGTTCCTTCGACCGTTGGAGCAGAGCCGGCCGGTAAGGCGGGGAGGGATCGTCGTCGTCAGGGATGGCGCAATGGCCGAACTCCTGCTGGATGCGCTGGATCTCCATGACCCGATCGTTCAACCGCTGCAGATGCTCAAGCGATGTTGCCTTCCAGTAGCGGAAGGTGTCGAGCGAAATCGGCACGAAGGCGGTGCCGAACAGGGTTGGATCGGGCACGATGGTCCGCCCGAGCAGCAGGTAGCGATCCTGACCGACGATGACGAGGGTGGCATACGGCCGCCCTTCACTTACCCTGAGGCCCTTCAACGAAAGTTCGCACAGCTTGCTGAAATAGGGTTCCTCGCGCCAGCGGTCGGGATCATCGAGGTCGACCTGCACATTCAGCGCGTCGAGCCCGAAATGCGGCACCATGCCCGTGGTCTCGGGAAACCAATCATCATCGAGGTGGCCTTGCAGCCAGGCACAGCTGAATGAGCGGCACTGCCGGGGACGCTCGTGGTAGATCTCGCATCCGCCGCCCGCCAGGATGTGGCTGCAGACCGTATTCACCGGCTTGCCGAGATCGGTCACCTCAAGCACCTTGCAGCAGAGGGTGCATGATCCACATTGCCTGACCGTCGGAGCCACGGGAAAGCCGAGGGCCCACGAGCCCTGCCGTTCGCGGAGGAGCAGCTTCTGCTTCTCCAGCGTGCTCAGTGCACGCTCGACCTTGAGACGCGACAATCTGGTCACGCCGATAATATCTTTCGTCGTCGTCGCGCCGCTCTCGACCGCCCGAACGACGACCAACGCCACTTGATCCATTGTTTTTCTTCTTGTCCGGCTCGTGGCCGGTTCTTCTTGTGCAGTGTTTTTGGCCGCCGGTATTCGGCGACGGTATATTCCAGTGCAATCCGGAACGTGCCGCGACCGACGGCTGCGAGATTCTACCGAAGCGTATCGGCGAGGGCGGCATGTCGCATCCGACAAACGCGCATGGCATCCCTGAGGACAAATCGTCGTGATTGGCAGCGCGTGCGGCCGGCGCTTCGCATCGCATGAGAGGGCTGACGAGCCGGCGAGCTCGCGAGCCGCTGTTACCGCGGCAAGTCGACCCGACGGGCAACCCCTCGCGCACACCACTGACCGCGCAACACACTCAGTGTCGTCCCTGCCTAGTGCGCAATTGCGCACGGGAGCAGGGACCCGTAACCACGAATGCTGATTATTGCGCGATGCTGATACGACGGGTCCCGTTCACAACAACCGCCGCGGAGTATGGGTCCCTGCTTGCGCCGGGACGAAAGTGTGCTTGCGGAAACGGGCGCGGCACCCCGCCAAAATTCGCGATTGCTGGCTGCCTCATCTTCGGGCAATGACAGCCTGCAATGAACAAGAGCTTCGAGGAAACTGCCGCTCGTCTGGCGCCGGCGATCTTTGTGGTGCTGTGGAGCACCGGATTCATCGGCACCAAATACGTCATCAACAATGCGGAGCCGCTGACCTATCTGGCAATCCGGATGGCGTTCGTGGTGGTGGTGATGGCGGTCATCGCCGCGATCGCGCGGCCGAACTGGCCGGACCGGACTGGTATTTTCCACAGCGCGGTCGCCGGCATCCTGGTGCACGGCTTCTATCTCGGCGGCACCGCGATTGCGATCGCGCATTCGGTTCCGGCGGGGCTCTCGGCCTTGATCCCGGGCCTGCAGCCGATCCTGACCTCGACCATTGCCAACCGCTGGCTGGGCGAGCGCGTCACGCCGCTGCAATGGGGCGGACTGGTGCTCGGCCTCGCCGGCGTCGTCTTGATCCTGCACAACCGGCCGATGACGAGCGAGGCGGGGTGGGGCTGGCTCGCCTCCGGCGTCTCGCTGATCAGCATCACCTTGGGCACGCTCTACCAACGGCGCTATTGCAACCGGATCGACTGGCGCGCCGGCAATCTGGTGCAGTACATCGCGGTGACGATCTTCTTCGGTATCGGCGCCTTCGTGTTCGAGACCAATGTGGTGCATTGGACCGGCGAGTTCGTGCTGGCGCTGGCCTGGCTCGTGTTCGCGCTGTCGATCGGTTCGATCGGGCTGTTGTACTGGCTGATCCGTCACCATGCCGCGACCTCGGTCGCGAGCCTGTTCTATCTGGTGCCGGCGGTGACCGCGCTGATGGCCTACGTCCTGTTCGACGAGCGGCTGGATCATGTCGCCATTGCCGGCATGGCCGCCTGCGCCGCGGCGGTGCTGCTGGTCAATCGCCGCGCTTAGTCTTTGCGACGGATCTTCGCGTAAGCTGCAAGCGCGCGTTCGCGCCCCTGCTTGTGATCAACGATCGGCGGCGGGTACGTCTTGCCGAGTTCGATGCCGGCGCTCGCCAGCTCGATCGGTGTCGCTGTCCAGGGCTGATGGATCAGCTCGTTGGAGAGCTGCGCGAGCTCCGGCACCCAGCGCCTGACATAGCCGCCGTCGGGATCGAATTTCTCGCCCTGCAGGACCGGATTGAAGACGCGGAAATAGGGCGCGGCGTCAGCGCCGCAGCCCGCGACCCATTGCCAGTTGGCGGGGTTGGAGCCGGCATCGGCATCGACCAGCGTATCCCAGAACCATTGTTCGCCTGTGCGCCAGTCGATCAAGAGGTGCTTGACCAGGAACGAGGCCGCCACCATTCGCACCCGGTTGTGCATCACGCCGCTGTGCCAGAGCTCGCGCATGCCGGCATCGACGATCGGATAGCCGGTGAGTCCGCGTTGCCACGCCTCCAGGGCGAGAGCGTTGCGCCTCCACCGAAAGGCATCGAACAGCTCCTGCAAGTTCCGATCCGCCATATCGGGGACGTCGAACAGCAGATGGCGGCAGAATTCGCGCCAGCCGAGCTCGCTGAGGAACTTGTCGATGTCGCCGGCAAGGCGCGAGTCTTCCGCGGCGGCGAAGCGGGCCGCGTGAAAGACCTGCCGCGGGCTGATCTCGCCGAAGCGCAGATGCGGCGACAGGCGCGAGGTGCCGTCGCGGTCGGGCCGATCGCGGTCGTCGGCGTAACCGCTGATCCCCTCATCGAGGAATCGCTTCAGCCGCGCCTGCGCCGCGGCTTCACCCGGTGTCCAGGTCTCGCGCAGGCCGCCGGCCCAATCCGGCCGTGTCGGTTCGAGACCCCAGTCATCGAGGGCGTCGCTCGCGATGCCGCCGATGGATGTGAGTCTCTTCGGCGCCGGCAACGGCCTTGGCGGATCGCCGAGGCCTTGGACGCGCCGCCAGAACGGCGTGAACACGCGCAAGGCCCGGTTGTCCTTGTTGCGGATCGCCTTCGGTTCGACGAGCAGATCGCCGCGGAAAATTTGCGAGTCGATGCTGTCACTTGCGAGCGCGGCTTCGACTTCTCTGGCAACGGCCTGATGCGGTGCCTGCGCGATGTCGTTCCAGAATACGGCGCGTGCGCCGATTTCGCGCGCCACCGTGGCGATCACCGACGCGGCCGGTCCGGTGCGCAGCACCAGCGATCCGCCTGCCATGGTGAGGCTCTTGCCGAGTGCGCGCAACGACTGCGCCAGCCACCAGCGCGTCGCACCCCCGAGCCGACGTACGGCCGGCGGCATCAATGCACAGCTCTCTTCGTCACGCACATAGAGGCCGACGACCGGCGCGCCGCTTGCCGCCGCCTCATGCAACGCCGGGTGATCCGACAGCCGCAGATCGTCGCGAAACCAGACGATGATCGGCTGTGCGCGGGTCACCCGGACGCAGTGAGCCTGCCGTTACTTCGGCTGCGGCACGATGCGGATGTAAGGCTTCGGCGCCTTCCAGCCCTGCGGGTAGATCGTCTTGGCCTCGTCGTCGCTGACCGAGCCCGCGATGATCACGTCCTCGCCCTGCTTCCAGTCGGCAGGGGTGGCGACGCGATGCTTGGCGGTCATCTGCAGCGAGTCGATCGAGCGCAGGATCTCCTGGAAATTCCGGCCGGTGGTCATCGGATAGACCATCACCAGCTTGATCTTCTTGTCCGGTCCGATCACGAACACGTTGCGGACGGTCTGGTTGTCGGCAGGGGTGCGGGTGAGGGGATCGCCCGAGGTCGAGGCCGGCAGCATGTCGTAGAGCTTCGACACGTTGAAATCGGTGTCGCCGATCATCGGATAGTTCGGCGCCGCGCCCTGGGTTTCCTTGATGTCGTCGGACCATTTGGCGTGGCGGTCCACCGGGTCGACCGACAAGCCCATCAGCTTGACGCCGCGCTTGTCGAACTCAGGCTTCAGGCGGGCGAGCGCACCGAGCTCGGTGGTGCAGACCGGGGTGAAGTCCTTGGGATGGGAGAACAAAAGCGCCCAGCTGTTGCCGATCCAGTCATGGAACTTGATCTTTCCTTCGGTGGTCTCGGCTTCGAAGTCGGGGGCGACGGCGCCAATCTGAAGTGCCATGATTTTACCTCATCTCTTTGAAGTTGCGATTGAATTTGTATTTGAGGCTGTCTGTTCCAGTATAGGACGGGATAAGGCTTAAGTGAACGGGTTCTGAAAAAAGGTGAAACATTTCTCCTTGAGGGTGGAATTCCAAGCAACTTGTTTTGATCCGGATCCCTACGGCGAAATATCAGCTGCGGCACAAAGGCTTGGAAATGCCCAGATAATGCCGCTTATCGCAGTCATCACGCCGGCCCTGGCTGCTATAGGACTGAACCGTGACGACGTTTAAAGCGACCAAATAGCAACCATCTAAAAATCTCGGAACGCAAGTTCCGAATCATTAACCACTCGTTTACGCCCGCATGGAAAAGCTGGCCTGAGATAGGAATTGAAAGCTCCCACAATGTCTACCCCAAGTACCAAGACCGCTGAGCCTCTCAGCGGTGCGTTGCATCCGTCCTGCCGCAAGACTGCCGCCCATGCGCTCACCATCGTGCGCGACGGCGTGATCACCGGCGAAGGCCCGACCACCAAGGGCCGCATCCATTTCTCCCGGTCGCTCGATGCCGATGACGCTGCCTGGTGCGCGCGCATCCTGACGGCGGCCGCGGTTGAGCATCAGCCGGTCAGCCGGGCCGAGATCGAGGCGCTGTTCGCGATCAACGAGGCCGCCGCCGAGCGCAGCGATGGCGGCCGGTTCGACGATCTGCTCGCCAAGGCGATCGCCCATCATGCCGCCTCCGAGTCCGGCCTGCCGGTGCCGCCGCGCACGGTGGCGCTGTCGCCCGACACCGAGATCGATCGCTGGGCGCCGAGGCAGGGCGCCAAGATGGACACCAAGGTTCTGGAGTGGATCGCGGGCCAGATGCGCGGTCAGCGCCGCACCGGCCGCGCGCTGGCGGCGATGGTGGCGACGCTGGTCGGCGCGACTGCGCTGCCGCTCGCGGCGCAGCTCCCCAACGTGTTCGACATCGGAATGATGTAAACCATCATCCCGCGTGACTGGAATTCGAGCAGAGCGGCGGGGATTACTTCCCCGCCGTTTTCTGTTTGCCACCGGTTTCCTCGAGCCCGAGCGTCCGCCCCGGAAACCCGGCGACGTCGAAATAGCGGGTCGAAAGCACGCGTTGGAATTTCAGCACGGTGCGCAGGCCGTTGGCCGACGGCTTCTTCGACATGATGGTGCCCTCGGCCATCTTCGGCACGATGCCGTTCGGCAGCGCCTCCGACATCACCCGGCCGATCAAGCCGCCATTGTTCGGCGCGCGCAGGCCGAGCAGCTGGGCCGCGGTCATGCCGACATCGGCGTTGCTGACCGGCAGCGGATCGACATAGCCCGCCTTGAAGTCGGGGCCGATCGCCGCGGTGAAGTTGAAGGTGTCGCCGCGGCTGAAGCTGCCATGCATGCCCTGGCCCTGGCGCAGCACGGTGTCGGCGACCTGCACCGAGCAGTTGGTCGGGATCTCGCAACCGCTCGACCAGGAGCGGAAATTGACCACGATCGACGGGTTCGGCGTCACCGCCTTGCCCTTCAGATTGAGGTTCGAATTCGGCAGCGTGCCGGGGAAGGTGCCGAGCTTGTCGTCGACAAACAGGCCGCTGACATAGTCCTGCTCGAGCAGCGCCTTGATGACGCGGTCGGCGAGCTTCTTGTCGCGGTTCGGCAGATAGATCAGATCCGAGCCGCCATTGGTCGCGATCACGACGTCAGGCTTGGCCGGATCCTGGCCGAGCACGCCGTTGCCGGCCTTCGGGTGGGCATTGTCGGCGACCTTCGCGTTCTTGTCGTTGGGGTCGAACAGCGGCAGGTCCAGCGCCTTGGCGAGGTCGATCGCCAGAAAGCCCATCGGCAGGAAATCCTTCGGCGTGTCGCCATAGACGATCTTGGCCGAGGGGCTGGTCTTGCTCTCCTTCGAGATCGTCGAGAAGCCGTGGTCGGAGGAGACCATGATGTTGGTGTCGGCGGAAAGCCCGAGCTCGTCGAGCGCCTTGCGCAGCTGCGCGAGGTTGTTGTCGGCATTCTTGATGCCGGCCATCGAGGTCGGGCCGTTGATGCCGGGGGTGATGGTGTTGAGGCTGTCGCCGGTGTTGTGCTGGCTGCCGTCCGGATCGCGCGACCAGAACACCAGCACGAACGGCTTGTTGCGCGCCTTGAACATCGGCAGCACGACCTTGGTCGCGACGTCGGCCATGTAGGCCTGCTGCGCCACGTTGGCGACCGTGGTGCCGGGTGTCTTGGCGTCGCCCGCCTTGGCGTTGTCGCCGCGGCTCGGGGTGGCGAGCGGCAGGCCCGCTTTGGTCAGCGCCTCCTTCATCTCGTCGGAGAGCGGCACGCCGGTCTTGCCGCCGGTGGAATCGTCGATCACAATCGTGTTCTTGCCGCGATCGGTGTGGTCGAACAGCAGGGTCGGGCCGACCTTGCCGATGGCGGCGGTGCTGAAACCCTGGCCGCGGGCCATCTTCAGCAGCGTCTCCTCGTTGAGGTAGTCGCCGTTGAAGTGATCGTCGACATCGGCGAGCACCGCGTCGTTCTCGATGAAGGGGACCACGGTGTCGCCGGCGGGCACCGAGGTGTAGCCGGTATAGATCGTGTTGGAGAAGGTGCCGGTGTCGCCGAGATAATGGCCGGTCGACAGCGCCGAGCTGTTAGCCATCGTGAAGGTCGGGAACAGCGAGTGCGAATTCTTGAAATTGACGCCCTTGTCGCGGATCTCGGCCATGGCCGGTGCCGTCTCCGGCGTCACGATGCCGCCGCGCAGACCGTCGGGGACGAACAGGATGAGGTTGCGGGGGTTAGCGTTCTGCGCCGAGGCGGCGCCCGCCGAAAGCGCGATCATGCTCGCGGACAGTAAGGTAATGGCACGACGCATATTGTTATTCCCCCTGATGAAGCCCCGCGGCAGCCCGCCGCAGTCTTCGTTTAGTTTTGCCATATGACAGAAATGTTACAGCGCTTGTTCGGCGCTGTAACGGCCGGATTTCTCCCGCGGACGGTCGGTCAACACACCGTCATTCGGCAGGCTGAATCGCGGTTCTCCCATTGCGCGCAGCACTGCCGGCATGCCCGTACCGGGCATAGAGCGCCGGCAGCACGGCAAGCGTCAGCAGGGTCGCGCTGATCAGCCCGCCGATCACGACCGTAGCGAGCGGCTTCTGCACCTCGGCGCCGGTGCCGGTGGCGAACGCCATCGGCACGAAGCCGAGCGAGGCCACCAATGCGGTCATCACCACGGGGCGGAAGCGGGTGAGGGCGCCTTGCTCGATGGCTTCCCGCATCGGCACGCCGCGCTCGCGCAATTGCCTGATAAAGCTCAGCATCACGAGCCCGTTCAGCACCGCAACGCCCGACAGTGCGATGAAGCCGACCGCCGCCGAGATCGAGAACGGCATGCCGCGCAGCCAAAGTGCGGCGATGCCGCCGGTGAGCGCTAGCGGCACCGCGCTGAACACCAGCAGCGCATCGCGGGCCGAGCCCATCGCCGCCAGCAGCAACAGGAAGATCATCGCAAAACACGCCGGCACCACCACGGCCAGGCGCTGTCGCGCCGCGGCAAGATTCTCGGATTGGCCGCCCCAGGTCATCCAATAGCCCGGCGGCAGCTGCACCGATTGCGCGACTTTTGCCTGGGCTTCCTCGACCACCGAGCCGAGATCGCGGCCGCGAACATTGGCTGTCACCACGATGCGGCGCTTGCCGTTCTCGCGGCTGATCTGGTTCGGCCCTTCGGTGAAGGAGAACTGGGCGACGCGGTTGAGCGGCAGGCTCTGCACCGGCGAACTCGGCGTTGCCTTCGGCAACGCGACCGGCAAATTGCTCAGCGCCTCGAGATCGGAGCGCACGCTCTCCGGCAATCGCACCACGATGTCGAAGCTGCGGTCGCCTTCGTACACAACGCCGGCATCCTGGCCGCCGACCGCGGCACCGATCACGTCCTGCACGGCAGAGACGCTGAGGCCGCGCCGGGCGATCGCCCCCTTGTCGACCTTGATCTCGAGCACGGGCAGGCCGCCGGCCTGTTCGACCTTGACGTCGGTCGCGCCGCGCACGCTGCGCAGCGCTGATGCAATCTGGTTGGCGGCTTTCTGCATCGGCCCGAACTCGTCACCGAACACCTTGACCGCGATGTCGCCGCGAACGCCGGCGAGCAGCTCGTTGAAGCGCATCTGGATCGGCTGGGTGAATTCATAGACGTTGCCGGGCAGCCGGCCAACCGCCTTCGAGATGTCCTCGATCAGTTGCTCCTTGGTCAGCGATGGATCCGGCCACTGTTCGCGCGGCTTCAGGATGATGAAGGTGTCGGACGCGTTCGGCGGCATCGGATCGCTCGCCACCTCCGCGGTGCCGGTCTTGGAGAAGACGAACGACACCTGCGGAAAGCGGCTGACGGCCTTCTCGACCGACAGCTGCATCGCCTGCGACTGCGACAGTGCTGTGCTCGGAATCCTGAGCGCGTGCATGGCGATGTTCTTCTCGTCGAGCGAGGGGATGAACTCCTGGCCGAGGCGGAAGAACCCGAACAGGGCGGTCGCGAACAGCACGACCGCCACCGCGATGACCGGGATCGGCGTTGCAACCGCGCGCCGGAGCAGCGGGCTGTAGCAGCGCTTCAGGGCGGCAACGAGCCGGTTTTCCTGCTCCTGCACGCGGCCGGTGATGCCGATCGCGATCAGCGCCGGAACCAGTGTCAGCGACAGCACGAAGGCGGCCGCGAGCGCAAGGATCACGGTCAGCGCCATCGGCTCGAACATCTTGCCTTCGACGCCGGTGAAGGTCAGCAGTGGCACATAGACCAGGAGGATGATGGCCTGGCCGTAGAGGCTCGGCTGCACCATTTCCACCGCGGAGGCCTGCACCGTCGCCAGCCGTTCATCGCGCGTCAGCACGCGGCCGAGCGCATGCTGCTTCTCGGCGAGGTGACGCAGGCTGTTTTCGGTGATGATCACGGCGCCGTCGACGATCAGGCCGAAATCCAGCGCGCCGAGGCTCATCAGATTGGCGCTGATCCGGCCTTGCCACATGCCGATCGCGGTCATCAGCATCGCGACCGGGATCACCAGCGCCGTGATCAATGCCGCGCGGAAATTGCCGAGCAGCACGAACAGCACGGCGATCACGAGCAATGCGCCTTCGCTGAGGTTGCGCGCCACCGTGCCGATCGTTGCATCAACCAGCTGGGTCCGATCCAGCACCGTCTTGACCTCGATGCCGGCCGGCAAGGACGGCATGATTGTCAGCAGTTTGGCGTCGACCGCGGCCGACACGGTGCGGCTGTTGGCGCCGATCAGCATCAGCGCGGTGCCGACCACGACCTCGCGGCCGTTCTCGCTGGCGCTGCCGGTGCGCGTCTCGCCGCCGATCGAAAGCGTGGCGAGGTCGCGGATCCGGACCGGGACGCCGCCGCGGGTGGTGACGACGACGGCGCCGAGCTCGTCGATGTTCTCGAGCCGGCCGCCGGAGCGCACGACGAAGCCTTCGCCGTTGCGCTCGATATAGCGCGCACCGCGGCTGACATTGTTGGTCTCGATCGCCTTGGCGACGTCGGCAAAGGTGAGGCCGAGCGCGATCAGCTTCGCCGCATCGGGATGGACCTGATACTGCTTGAGGTATCCGCCGATCGTATCGACGCCGGCGACACCAGGCACCATCTTGATCTGCGGCTTGATGATCCAGTCCTGCACGGTACGCAGATAGGCGTCCTTCTCGACCTCGCTTTGCAGCATCTGGCCGTCCGCCGTCAGGAAGCGGCCGTCGCTTTGCAGGCCCGGCGCGCCGTCGGCCTGCACTTTCTGCCCGGAATAATGGACGGTCCACATGTAGATTTCGCCGAGGCCGGTCGAGGTCGGGCCGATCCGCGGCTCGATGCCTTGCGGCAGCCGCGCGCGGACCTCGGTCAGGCGCTCGCCAACCTGCTGGCGGGCAAAATAGATGTCGGTGGCCTCGCTGAACACCGCCGTGATCTGCGAGAAGCCGTTGCGGGAGAGCGAGCGCGTGCTCTCGAGCCCCGGCGCGCCGGCCAGGGCCGTCTCGATCGGGAAGGTGATCTGCTTCTCGATTTCGGCCGGCGACAGCGCCGGGGCCACGGTGTTGATCTGGACTTGCTTGTTGGTGATGTCGGGCACCGCGTCGATCGGCAGCCTGGTCAGCGCAAGGCCGCCGAGGAACATCGCGATCGCCGCCAATGTGACGACCACCCAGCGCCGTTGGATCGCAAGACCGATGATGCGCTCAATCATGGTCGTGCTCCGCCTCGTCCTTCTCGAACTCCGCCTTCAGCGTGAAGGTGTTCTGTACCGCGATGGTCTCGCCGGCTGTGAGGCCGGCAACGATCTCGATATCGTCGTCGTCCTCGCGGCCGGTCCGCACCGATCTCGCCTCGAAGCCGTCGGCATCGCGCACGAACACGGTCGGCGTTCCCTTGATGGTTTGAAGCGCCTTCTTCGAGACGATCACGGTCGACGGCGCGCCTGACAGCGGGACCTCGGCGGTGACAAAGGTACCCGGCTTCCAGCGGTGGTCCTTGTTGGGCATGGTCGCGATCACGCGCGCGTTGCGGGTCTCGCGGTCGAGCAGGGGGCTGACAAAGATCACACCGGCATTGGCTTCATCTTCGGTGCCGATGGCCCGGATTCTTACCGAAACGCCTTCGCGGACCGCGCCGATGTCTTCGGGTGAGACCGCGAGGTCGACCCAGATGTCATCGAGATTGACGATGACATAGAGCTCGCTCTCCTGGCCCTCGCGCCCGATCAATCCGCCGAGATCGACGCGCCGCTCGGACACCCGGCCGCTGATCGGCGCGCGCAAGAACTGCGTCCGCAGGCTCTCCGGGGGCTGGTTCGGCAGGTCGGCGATCTCGGCCTCCGAGAGACCAAGCGCAAACAGCTTCTGCCGAGCGCCGTCGAGCTTGATCTGGGCATCGTTCGCGGTCAGCCGCGTGCGCAGGAACTCGTTTTCCGACACGATGCGGGTCTCGACCAGCGTCTTCTGCCGCGCGTAGAGGGTCTGCTGCAGATCGTTGGTGAGCCGTGCGGCGAGGTATTCGCTCTTGGCGTCGGCCACCTCGCGGCTTTCGATCGCGGCGACGATCTCGCCCTTCTCGACGACATCGCCGAGGCGCTTGCGCAGTTCCGTGACCGTCGCGAGCACGCGCACCGATACCCGGCCGATGTGATCCGCATCGGGGATCAGCGATCCCGGCGCGAGGAAATGCCGCTTCAGCATGCCGCCGCTGGCTTGCGCGAACGTGATGCCGGCTTCGCGAACCTGGTCTTCGCTCAGCTCGATATGTCCGGGGGCCTCGTGCCGGGCCTCGGCCTTTGTGTCTGTCGTCGCAGTCTCCTGCATCGCGGCCGGGAACCTGACCGGCCAACCGATCCATCCGGCCGCCACAACGACCAGTGCAATGCCGGCGGCCACGCCGGCGAAAAATAGAACAACCCGTTTCATATGCGCCTCTCCGCAGCGCAGGCCGATGGCCCTGCGCTGTCGCGACATCGATCTGTGCGGAAGGGTGCGCGCTGCCGAATGGCAGCAGCGCACGGCCGGTCATGTCGACCGGATCAGGCGCGGGGTGGCTTGAAGGGCGAGCGGCGATCGGCCGAAGCCGGCAGCCCGATGTTGGTGTCGCCGTAGCTGTGCGGTGCATAGGCGATCGGGAACGCGGCCTCCTGCGGAGCCACGGAGGCGACGTGCGTCAGGCAATGGTCGCTGTGAGGCGAGGCGGGATGCGCCGGAGCCTTGCCGCCGGCGTCGTTGATCGGCTGCGCGATCGAGAAACCGGGAGCCGCGTCGGCATCGCCGTCGGAGGTCCAGCCGTGGAAGAACGACAGCACCAGCGCAAGCGAAATCAGTCCCGCAAGCAGGCTGCGCCAGCGGCGCGATCCCGTCGCGTGAGGGGAAGACTGAATCATGGTGCGCGAAGCGTCCATGAGGCCTACTTAGCGCCGTGCTAGCGCGCATTCAAGTTCGCGTCCGCGACAGATTGGCCGTGGATACTATAACGTTACGCGCTGTCTGCGGTTCGGCGCAGCAGCCATCGGCGCGCCGCGACGACCGCCCAGATCGCTTCGACGAGGCCGAACGGCCAGGCGCCCTGCAGGAAACCGTAGGCCGAGCCGAGCGCGCAGGAGACAGCGAAGGCCAGGATGAACCAGGGGCTGCGATCTTCGGCCGCATAGCAGACGAGCATCATGGTCACGGCGAATAACCCGAACAGCGTCAGCGCATCCATTCCGCAGCAGAACTCCTGTTGTAACGCTGTTGATATCTGAGCATGCTTGGGATGGAATATCCATCCAGCGTCGCCGCCCTGAAAGGACTGCCCCATGAAGCGCATGCATGTTCACGTCGCGGTCAAGGATATCCCGCAATCGGTCGGCTTCTACTCGGCGCTGTTCGGGGCCGAGCCGACGGTCGTGAAATCCGACTATGCCAAATGGATGCTCGACGATCCCCGCGTCAACTTCGCGATCTCGAGCCGCGGCCGCGAACCGGGCCTCGACCATCTCGGCATTCAGGTCGAGAGCGCTGAAGAGCTCGGCGAGGTGTACGGACGGCTGCGCAAGGCCGGCGGCGAGGTCATCGAGCAGGGCCAGACGGTGTGCTGCTATGCCAAGTCCGAGAAGTCGTGGATCGACGATCCCGCGGGGATCGCCTGGGAGACGTTCCATACGACCTGTGAGAGCATCGTCTATGGCGACGGCACCGGCGAGCGGACCGCGCGAGTGGCGCACGAGAAGCAGGAAGACAAACAGAGCGCGTGTTGCGCCCCACAGCCCAAGGCCGCGCCGCCGGAGGCTTCGGCTTGCTGCAGCTCGTGAGTATGGAGCGGCCGAGGGGCCGGCTCTGCGCGAGTCCACGTTGGCCTTAACCGTCCGATAACTGATTTTCCTAACCACCCCTTGGGTTGTGTTCCCGTACAAGGGCATCCACAGGGGCAGGAAAATGTCGGTTGTCTCAACGAGCAGCGTGCCGGAATACCGGCGGCTGTCGATCAAGGGTGTGTTGCGCGCCAGCAGGATGGGCGCGATCCAGTGGCTCGTCTTGAGCGCCGCGCTGTTGGTGCTCGCCATCACGCTCGGCACCGGCTATCTCGCGCTGCAGTTTCGCGAGCGCGCGCTGGAGATGTCCGAGCGCGAGCTCAACAACACTGCGCTGCTGCTGTCGCGGCATTTCGACCAGCAGCTTACAGATCTCCAGCATGTCCACGACGACATCGTGAATTACCTGCGGGCCGAGCAGGTCGAGACCGCCGATCAATTCGAAAAGAATATGTCGCTCTTGAGCGCGCACGAGATGCTGCGCACGCGGTTGGCGGCGCTGCCGCATGTCGGCGGGCTCAATCTGTTCAACGCCAAGGGATGGCTGATCAACTCATCCGAGATGTGGCCGGTGCCCGACATCAGCGTTGCGGACCGGCGCTATTTCCACGAGTTCACTTCGGGGCGTCCGACCTCACCCGTGATCGTCGAGCCCGCAATGAGCAAGGTGACCGGCAACTGGACCACGATCTTTGCGCGCAAGATCACCGGGCGCAACGGCGAGATCATCGGCTTCGCGAGCCGCGGTGTCGAGCCGAGCCATTTCGAGGATTTCGTCGCCTCGCTGGCACTGAGCGGCGACACCGTGATTTCGATGATCCACCGCGACGGCACCATCATCGCGCGCTATCCGCAGGATGCCAGCGTGATCGGTCGCAACATCATCAACCTGCCGGTGTTCCAGAAGGTCATCAGCTTTGGCGGCAACACCTCGGGACGGTTCGTTGGCGCTTCGGGCGAGGAGAGCGTCGGCGCGGTCAGATCGCTGTCGCATTTTCCGATCCTGATCCTCGCTACCACGAAGACATCGAGCGCGCTGGAGGACTGGCGCACCCAGACCAAACTGCAATTCTGCGCGGCCGTGTTGGCGGTACTGATCATCAGCTTCGCGGTCTTCCTGATCGTCCGCCAATTGCAGCGGCAGCACGATGCGGCAAGCCGCCGGCTGTCCGAGAAGAGCCAGCACCTCGACACCGCCATCAACACCATGACGCAGGGGCTGCTGCTGTTCGACGCCTCGGCGCGGCTCGTGATCTGCAACCAGCAATACATCGACATGTTCGGCCTCTCGCCTGATGTCGCGAGGCCGGGCTGCCATCTGCGCGAGCTGATCCTGCATCGCCAGGCGATCGGCTCGTTTGTCGGCGACGTCGACGAGTACTGCGCCCGCTTCACCAACCCGAGGGGCGATGAGGTTCGGGACTCCGTGATCATGACGCCTGACGGTCGCAGCATCCGCCTGATCTATAAGCGTGCGCCCGACGGCGGCTGGGCCACCACTCTCGAGGACGTCACCGACGGGCGGCGTGCGCAGGCGCGGATCGAGTATCTCGCGCATTACGACGCGCTGACCAATCTGCCAAACCGGACGCTGTTCCAGCGCCACGCGGAAGGGCTGCTGCTCGAGGCCGCCACGCGCGAGTTCGCCATCCATTACATCGATATCGACGAGTTCAAGCGGATCAACGACACGCTAGGCCATCTGATCGGCGATGAGTTTCTCCGGCGCGTGGCCGAGAAGTTGCGCCAGTCGGTCGGGTCGAACGACTTCATCGCGCGGCTCGGCGGCGACGAGTTCGCGATCGTCCAGCACGACATCACCTCGAACGACGACGTCGGCGACCTGGTCGCACGCATCTATCAGTCGCTGCGCACGCCGTTCGACTGCCTCGGCCACCATTTGTCGAGCGACGCCAGCATCGGCATTGCGATCGCCCCGCGCCACGGCTCCGATCTGTTCCGCCTGCTCAAATGTGCCGACCTTGCGATGTACGCCGCCAAGGCGGCGGGCCGCAGGACCCATCGCTTCTTCGATCCGGCGATGGAGGCGCAGGCCAATCTGCGCCGCGTGCTGGAGGCCGATTTGCGTATCGCGCTGGCCGAGGGCGGCTTCGAGCTGCACTACCAGCCGCTGGTCGACCTGCGCAGCGACGAGGTGACCGGCTGCGAGGCGTTGCTGCGCTGGCGGCATCCCGTGCGCGGCATGATCTCGCCGGCGGAGTTCATACCGGTTGCCGAAGAGACCGGGCTGATCGAGGAGATCGGGCAGTGGGTGCTGCGCACCGCCTGCACCGAGGCGGCAGCCTGGCCGGCGCATGTGTGCGTCGCGGTCAACGTCTCGCCGATCCAGTTCAAGTCGGAGACGCTGGCGCTGAAGGTTGCGAATGCGCTTGCCGACAGCGGGCTCGACCCGCGCCGGCTCGAGCTCGAGATCACCGAGGCGGTGCTGATCGCCGACGACGATGCGGCGCTGGTCACGCTCGGCCAGCTCCGCGCGCTCGGTCTCCACATCGCGCTCGACGATTTCGGCACCGGATACTCGTCGCTGCAATATCTGCAACGCTTCCCGTTCGACAAGATCAAGATCGACCGCAGCTTCGTCAAGGAAGTGACCCGCAACAGCGGCTCGGCCTCGATCATCCGCGCCGTGGTTTCGATCGCAGCCGACCGCAACATGATCACCACTGCCGAGGGCGTCGAGACCGATCAGCAGCGCGACACCGTGCAGATGCTCGGCTGCACGCAGATGCAGGGCTACCTGTTCAGCAGGCCGGTTCCTGCGCGGGACCTGCGGACGCTGCTCGCGGCCGATTGCGTCGCCGCCTGAGCGCCTGCCGATCCGGTCCGTCAGGAACAATCGTCGCCGTCTCCGATTGAGAGTGGAAGCTCTTGAGAGGCGAGGCGGTCCATGAAAAGCAAGCTCGTGTCCGATGCGCCGAGCGCGCAGGTTCACGTCGTCGTGCTCGACAGCGGCGAGGAAGCGTTCGGCGCGCTGACGAAGTTCGCCAATGATGCGAAGGTGACGGCGGCGTCGCTCACTGCGATCGGCGCGTTCGAGCGGGCAACCGTCGGCTGGTTCGATTTCGCATCCAAGAGCTACCGGAAGATCGAGATCAACGAGCAATGCGAATTGCTGTGCGCGATCGGCGATATCGCGACCGGCGACGACGGCAAGGCCAGCCTGCATATTCACATCGTGCTCGGACTGTCGGATGGATCGACACGCGGCGGCCATCTGCTTGCCGGCATCGTTCGGCCGACGCTGGAGGTTGTGGTCACGGAAGCCCCCGCCAGGCTTCGCCGGCGGAAGCGATCCGAGCTCGGCATCGCCCTGATCGATCCAGCCGCGACCGCCTGACGCTTTCCGCCGAAAAGTTCCTAAAAATCGACCTGCCGACGCTGAGGCGCGGAACCGAACCCGTGGAACCGCGTTCCCTTGCGGGGCTCGACCGGCAGGCGATCAATGAAAACCGCAGCAACGTCCGCGGCCATGCTGCTGTTTGCCTCGTGCATGGCAAACGCAGAGAGTGGCCTTGCGTCCTATTATCGTGGCATCGGCAGGAGTGGCGAGATGACCTGCGCGCATCGCAAGCGGCCATTCGGCAGCATGATCACCGTCTCGTATCTGGGAAAATCGATCCGGTGCCGCGTCAACGACCGGGGCCCGTTCGTTCGTGGACGGATCATCGATGTGTCGACCACGGCGGCCCGCGCGCTCGGCATCCTTCAGCTCGGCGTCGCGCATGTCGTGATCCAGTAGAGCGCGGCCGGCGGCAGGATCAGGGCCTGGAAGCAGTCGCCCGCTGTTCGGCGATCGCCTTGCGGAGCGTCCGTGACAGCGCCTCGACCGAATAGGGTTTCTGGATCAGCTCGAAGCCGCTGTGCGCGTTCTCGGCGAGCACGTTGCTGTAGCCGCTGGTCAGCACCACCGGCAGTCCAGGAAAGCGATCGCGGATGATTCCGGCGAGCTCGACGCCGTTCATGCCCGGCATGATCACGTCGGAGAACACCAAGTCGGCGGAGAACTCGTTCTCCGAGAGGATCGAGAGCGCGGCATTGGCATTGGCCGCGCGCTTGACCGAATAGCCGAGATCCTCGAGCAGCTCGGTGGAGAACTGGCCGACATCGTCGTTGTCCTCCACCACGAGGACGCGATAGCCGCGGCCGATCGAAGCCTGCTCGGTGCCCGCGCGGGCTGCGACCTTG
The DNA here is from genome assembly GCF_054056795.1 of Bradyrhizobium sp. USDA 3315. Lineage (NCBI taxonomy): Bacteria > Pseudomonadati > Pseudomonadota > Alphaproteobacteria > Hyphomicrobiales > Nitrobacteraceae > Bradyrhizobium > Bradyrhizobium sp. USDA 3315. The sequence continues at coordinate 6,318,921 of NZ_JBSRYP010000001.1, forward strand.
GCGTCCGCCGGGCGCATCGCGTGCGGCAGATAGATGGTGAAGGTCGCACCGTGCCCGGGCGTAGAGGTGACCTCGATGTCTCCATCGGATTGCTTGACGAAGCCGAAGGCCTGGCTCAATCCGAGACCCGTTCCCTTGCCGACCTCCTTGGTCGTGAAGAACGGCTCGAAGATCGCGTCGAGGTTTTCCGGCGAGATGCCGGTGCCGGTGTCCTGGATCGAGACCGTGACGAAATCGCCGCTGCGCGAGGCCTGGGCGCGCAGGGCAGGGATATTCTTGACCTTCCGGACGCCGATCGTCAGCTGGCCTTCGCCGCTCATGGCATCGCGGGCGTTGACCGCGAGATTGAGTAGCGCGGTCTCGAACTGGCCGATGTCGGCGATCGCAAAGCAGTCGGGATCCTCGATCCTGACCTCGATGTGGATCCGCGCGCCGACCAGCGGGCGGATCAGCTGCGTCACGCTGTCGACCTGCGTGCCGACATTGAACACTTCCGGATTGAGCGGTTGCCTGCGCGCAAATGCCAATAGCTGGGCGGTGAGCTTGGAGGGCCCGCTCCACGGTCTCGGAGATCGCATCGATATAGCGGCGGCGCCGGTCATCCGGCAGATCGCGGCGGCGCAGGAAGTCGGTCGCGGAGCGGATGATGGTGAGCAGGTTGTTGAAATCGTGCGCGACGCCGCCGGTGAGTTGGCCGACGGCTTCCATCTTCTGCGATTGCCGCAGGGCTTCCTCGCCGCGGCGCCGTTCGGTGATATCGACGGCCTCCGGAACGGCGCCGACGATGGTGCCGTGCTGGTCCTGCAGCGGCCGCATCGCGAAATCGAAATAGCGCTCGCCGATCGGCAGGCGCAGCTGCATCTCGATCTTGACTTCCTCGCCGCGCATCACGGTCGCGAAGGCATTCTGGATCACGCGCGGCATGCCCTCGGTCGCGGCGAACCACGGCGTGTCCCAGAACGGCTTGCCGACGACGTCGGCGGCATCGGTACAGATACCGGCCAGCGCCGTCTGGTTGCTGTAGAGCAGGCCGCCATTGCGGTTGAGCAGCATCTGGTATTGATGGCTGGTTTCCAGGATCGCGCGCGTCTGCGCTTCGCGGGATTCGAGTTGCGCGGTGCGCTCCAGGATGCGCCGCTCCAGCGACTCGTTGAGCTTGCGAAGCTCGATCTCGGCTTCCTTGGCCGCCGTGATGTCGTGGGCGACGCCGATGAAGCCGATGTGCTTGCCGTTCGGGTCCCAGCGCGGCTGCGATTCCGAGCGCAGCCAGCGCCAATCGCCTGCGGCGTTCCGATAGCGGGCCTCGAGCACGAATGGCTTCAGCGAGAGCTCGCCGGTGATCTGCTCCTGCAGGATTTGCGGCAGGTCATCCGGATGCAGCGCCTTGCGCCAGTCGAACACGATCGCTTCCTCAAACGGCAGTCCAAGGAAGTCGAGATAGGCCTGGTTGGCAAAGGAGCGGGTGCGGTCGAGCTTGGTCACCCAGATCGGCACCGGCGCGCTGTCGGCGATCAGGCGGAAGCGCTCTTCGCTCTCGCGCAGGGTCTCCTGTGCCAGCATCTGATCGGTGACGTCGAGATCGGCGCCGACCAGCCGCAGCGCACGGCCGCTGCGGTCGCGCTCGATCTTGGCGACGACGCGGATCCAGCGGCTCTCGCCGTCGTTCGGGCGGATGATGCGGTATTCGGCCGTGTAGTCTTCGCCGCCGGCCTTGAGCACGCCGAACAGGTGCCGGATCGTGCGCTCGCGATCCTCGGGGTGGATGCGCGCGACCCAGTTCTCATAGGTCTCGTTGACCTCTTCGGGTGGCAACCCATGCACCAGGAGATATTCGGGAGAGCGGCGGTTGCGCACGCCGTCGCGGAAATCGATCTCGAGTCCGCCGACCCGCGCGATGCGCTGGATCCGCGCCAGCTCCGCCTCGCGCTCCTGGAGCTCGCGATGGGCGCGATCGCGTTCGCGCGCGATCTCCTCAAGATGCTGCCGCAGCCGTTCGGCTGCCGCAGCTTCGGGAAGCACATCAGCGGGATCGGATGGGGTCATACGCGCCGGCAACCTCTCGGTGCAGTCTCACACAGGACGCGGCGGCTTTGCCAGCTTGATTTATCGCGATCACTTGCCCTTCACTTGGCTTTGGGCGGCCGGCAATTATAGGCCCGGCGGAACCCGGCGGCCTGTGCATCCTCCTCGGAGCAGAACCAGCGATCCGGATTGCCGAGGCCTGGATAACTGCGGCACGCCTGCAGGTGGTAGATGCCGACATTGCCGGTGACGCGGGCCCGCACGGCGTACTTGCCCTTGATGTTGCAGCTGGCCGGCATCGGCAGGTCGTCGGGGAAGAGCGCGTTGCGGATCTGCTGGTCGCGGTCGGCGGGGCAGGCGTTGCCGAGCAGGGCGCCGTCCTTCCTGGCCGTACGAAAATCGCGTGGCGCCACGAAGCAGCCCTTCCAGAGCCCGGCACGATTGTCCTTGGCGGTGGCTTCATCCGGCTTGAATCGGCCAGTGGCCGAGTTTTCGACATTGAGAGCGTAGCCCTTCTGGACCAGCACCTGGCTGAGGCTGGTCGGGTCGCCCTCGATCTTGCAGACGCCGAGGCGGCGCTTCTTGAAGGTCGGATCGACGCCGATATCGTCGCAGTGAATTGGCTTGCCGCCGATCAGCCTGGTCAGCTGGTCGCGCGCCTCGATCCCGCAGGTCCAGGCGTCGGCGTGCTCGTCGATGCAGAGCTGATCGACCGCCGGCGCGTCGATGCCGTCGAGCCGATAGGTCGTGTTGCCGAGCTGAATGGTGCCGGCGTCCTTGATGACCGCAGTGGCCGTGGGGCCTGCGGTTGCAGTCAGGCTGGTAGTTGCAGACAGGAAGGCCAGGAGAAGCGTCGTGGCGACCGGATTTCGAAACCGCATTTTCTCAACTTCAGATCTTTGGCGGGCAGCCGAACTTCTAGCACAAGCCGGTACGATCCAACCAAGGACTGTTCGCGAGTGGGGGCGTGCGCACCGTCACGTCCCGATCGGCATTCCGCGACGTAGAACGGCCGGACAATTGCCATTGAAGCGGTGCGCATGGGCAAGTTTCGTTATCAACGTCCTCCGCCGAAATCATCACCGGCATTTGGAGCCTGCAATGCTTCGCGCGCTGGCGGCGGAAGAGAAAGACGGCCCAGGAGGCCGCGCCCGATCAAAGATCCAATTGACTTGATGGGAACAAAATAGGAACATGATGCGCCACCTGAATCCCGGATACCCCATGATGTCTGCACGGCCCGAATCTGACGACGATGACGGGCTGGAAGCCGCTGTCGATCAGGCCATTTCCGCCTGCGGGGGGAATCTGCGTGCCACTATCCGGGCGCTGATCGTGGCCAATGAATTCCTGGAGAACGAGGTCAGCGAGCTGATGAAGGCCGTCGCGAAGGCTCATTCGCGTGGCCGCTTCAAGACCTATTCGGGCTGAAATACCGATCGGGCTACTGCCGAGGACTGACCTTGGACTGGCCGGGCAGTAGGCAGGGTCTGCATTAGACCGTTGCCTCCGGGGCAATTTGCTGTACCAACGGAGTGGTTACGCCCAATCGCCCGTGCCAGATTGCGCGGGGAGGAATCCTGCCAAATGGACAATTCGAAGTCCGAAAAAGCCCAAGCAAGAAGAGCATGTTCAAACGAATCCTGATCGCCAACCGCGGCGAGATCGCCTGCCGGGTCATCAAGACTGCGCGCCGTATGGGGGTTGAGACGGTCGCCGTCTATTCCGAGGCCGACCGCGACGCGCTGCATGTCGAGATGGCCGATGAGGCCGTGCTGATCGGACCGCCCGCCGCGGCCGAGAGCTATCTTTTGATCGACAAGATCGTCGAGGCCTGCCGCAAGACCGGCGCGCAGGCGGTGCATCCCGGCTACGGCTTCCTGTCCGAGCGCGAGGCGTTTCCGCGCGCGCTGGAAGCCGCCGGCATCGTCTTCATCGGTCCGAACCCCGGCGCCATCGCCGCGATGGGCGACAAGATCGAATCCAAGAAGGCCGCGGCGAAGGCGAAAGTCTCGACCGTGCCGGGTCATCTCGGCGTCATCGAGGACGACAAGCACGCCGTCCAGATCGCCGACGAGATCGGCTACCCCGTGATGATCAAGGCCTCCGCCGGCGGCGGCGGCAAGGGCATGCGCATCGCGCATTCGAAGGCGGAGGTCGCCGAAGGCTTCAACCTCGCCAAGGCCGAGGCGAAGTCGTCGTTCGGCGACGACCGCGTCTTCATCGAGAAATTCATCGTCGATCCCCGGCACATCGAGATCCAGGTGCTCGGCGACAAGCATGGCAATGTGATCTATCTCGGCGAGCGCGAGTGCTCGATCCAGCGCCGCAACCAGAAGGTCATCGAGGAGGCGCCGTCGCCGCTGCTCGATGAGACCACCCGCCGCAAGATGGGCGAGCAGGCCGTCGCGCTGGCGAAGGCCGTGAACTACGATTCGGCCGGCACCGTGGAATTCGTCGCAGGCCAGGACAAGAGCTTCTACTTCCTGGAGATGAACACCCGCCTGCAGGTCGAGCATCCCGTCACCGAATTGATCACCGGCATCGATCTCGTCGAGCAGATGATCCGCGTCGCCGCCGGCGAGAAGCTCGCGATCGCGCAGAAGGACGTGACGCTGACCGGCTGGGCGGTGGAATCCCGCGTCTATGCCGAGGATCCGTTCCGCAACTTCCTGCCGTCGATCGGGCGCCTGGTGAAATACCGTCCGCCGGCCGAGGCCAGCCATGACGGCATCACGATCCGCAACGACACCGGCGTGCAGGAAGGCGGCGAGATTTCGATCCATTACGATCCGATGATCGCCAAGCTCGTCACCCACGCCCCGTCGCGCGCCGCGGCGATCGAGGCGCAGGCGACCGCGCTCGACGCCTTCTATGTCGACGGCATCCGGCACAACATTCCGTTCCTGTCGGCCTTGATGAACCATCCGCGCTGGCGCGAGGGCCGGCTGTCGACCGGCTTCATTGCGGAGGAATTCCCGAAAGGGTTTTCGGCGCGCGCGCCCGAGGGCGAGATCGCGCGGCGGCTGGCCGCGGTCGGTGCCGCCATCGATCACGTGCTGGGCGAGCGCAAGCGGCAGATCTCCGGCCAGATGGGCGGCCGCGTGGTGCTGCGCGAGCGCCGCCGCGCGGTGTGGCTCGACCGTGCCGAGATCGCGCTCGACGTGGCGCGCGAGGGTGACGCGATTGCAGTGCGCTTCATCGGCGCCGACGGGCTGCCGGGCAACCCTCATAACCTCGTATCGAGCTGGGTCCCGGGCGATCCGGTTTGGCAGGGCACCATCGACGGCAACTTTGTTGCCGTGCAGGTGCGGGCGATCAACAGCGGCTTCCGCCTCGCGCATCAGGGTTTTGAGGTGCCGGTCTATGTCTTCACCGAGACCGAAGCGACCTCGGCGCGGCTGATGCCGGTGGTCTCGGCCGCCGACACCGGCAAGAAGTTGCTGTGCCCGATGCCGGGCCTCGTCGTGTCGATCGCGGTGACCGAGGGGCAGGAGATCAAGGCCGGCGAGACCCTGGCGGTGGTCGAAGCCATGAAGATGCAGAACGTGCTGCGCGCCGAGCGCGACGGCACGGTCAAGAAGATCCACGCCGCCGCCGGCGCCACGCTCGCGGTCGACGCGCTGATCCTGGAGTTCGCGTAACCCTGTCATATTGGGGCGCGCGGTACGCGCGAACCCGGAATCTCGAGATTGAGAGCGAGATGAGATTCCGGGTTCGATGCTTCGCACCGCCCCGGAATGACGGAGAATAGGACATAGCAAATGGCCTTCCGCAAACGCCGCGAAGCCCTGCGATCGATTCTCACCGGATCGACCTGCATCCGCCCGGGCTCGGTCTATGACGCGACCTCGATCCGGATTGCGGAGGATCTCGGCTTCGAGCTCGGCATGTTCGGCGGCTCGGTGGCGTCGCTCGCCGTGCTCGGCGATCCCGATATTGCGCTGATCACGCTGACCGAATTCGCCGAGCAGATACGCCGCATGTCGCGTGCGTCGACGCTGCCAGTGCTCGTCGATGCCGACCACGGTTACGGCAACGCGCTCAATGTCCGCCGCACGGTTCAGGAGGTGGAGGCCGCCGGCGCGGCCGGCCTCACCATCGAGGACACGCTGCTGCCGCAGGCGTTCGGCCAGGCCAAGACCCAGCTGATCTCGCTGGAGGAAGGCGTCGGCAAGATGAAGGCGGCGCTTGACGGCCGCAGCGATCCGTCGCTCGTCATCCTGGGCCGGACCGGTGCCGTCTCGATCACCGGTCTCGACGATGCGATCGCACGCGCCAGGGCCTATGAGGCGGTCGGCGTCGATGGCTTGTTCTTCACCGGCATCAAATCGCGTGGCGAGTTGGAGGCGCTCTCGGCCGCGACGACGCTGCCGATCGTGCTCGGCGGCGCGCCGGAGGAGATGACCGCGCTCGACTATCTGGCAAGCCGGCGCGTCAGGATCGCGCTGCAAGGCCACGCGCCATTCGCGGCCGCAACCCAGGCCGTCTACGAGACGCTGAAGGCGCTGCGCGAAGGCACCTCGCCGAAGAACCTCAAGGGTATCGCCTCGTCCGAACTGACCGGCCGCGTCATGCGCGAGGCGGAGACCAAGGCGCGCAGCGGCGAGTTTCTCGGTCTGAAGAAATGAGCGGTGTGATCCGCCACGTCACCATCAGCGGCCGCGTCCAGGGCGTCGGCTATCGCGCCTGGGTCGACGAGCAGGCAAACGCGCGCGGCCTCGAAGGCTGGGTCCGCAACCGCCGTGACGGCAGCGTCGAGGCGGTGTTCGCCGGCCCCGACGACGTCGTCACTGAAATGATCACGGCATGTGGCCGCGGTCCGTTCTCGGCGCGCGTCGCTGCCGTGCACGCCGCATCTGGCAGTTCCGATCTTTTGAACCAGCGCCGGGCAGGGGAGCGGTTCTCGGTCCTGCCCACGATCTGAAGCGCGTCGTTACGCGACCGCTGAGATCACCAGCGCCTGAATCCGGCCTTCGATCGCGCCGTTGCCGAAGCGGCGCGCGATCGCCGACGCGGCGTGCTCGGTCGCGGCATCAAGGCCGATACCGCCGCGCGCCTCGATCTCGCCGCGTAACGGTGATCCCTGGCAAAAGCCGATCGCAGGATCATGCGGCGCATTCGCCCGGCTTTGCAGCCGAACGTCGTCGATCTCGATCTTGCTGAAGCCCGCGGCTGCAAGATCGGCCCGGATCGGGTCGGCCGCGTAGTGGCCATAAGGCGTGCGCGCCAGGAAGCGCGGCGGGTCGGCCGGAAAGACCTCCGCCAATGCCTGGGTCACCACGTCGGCAAACTCGTTGTCTTCGATGCGACCCCACATGCTGAACAGGAAACGGCCGCCTGGCTTCAGCACACGGCGCGCCTCCGAATAACCCTTGGGCTTGTCGGGGAAGAACATCGCGCCGAATTGGCAGGCGACGACGTCGAAGCTCGCGTTGTCGAACGGCAGGTTCAGCGCATCGGCCTGCCGCCAGGTGATTGCGGTCCGGCCCGGCATCTGTGACTTCGCTCGTTCGAGCATCGGTTCATTCAGGTCGGTCGCCACGATCCTGGCGTCGCTGCCGAGCGCGGACGCCAGCGCGCGGGTGACGGCGCCGGTGCCGGTTGCCGTCTCAAGCAGGTCGCGCGGGCCAAGCACCTTGGCGCGTTGCGCCAGATCGCGTGCGTAGGGTTCGAAAATCATCGGCACGAGGAGCCGGTCGTAAAGCTCTGGAATGGACCCAACGAACTCCTTGTCGGACGCTGGCATGCGCAATCTCCCTTGCGGCCGTGACGCGGGCGACCCGGTGCACGGCCCAAAAACATCCACCCGGATCAACTTGGACGAAGAGCTCGGGGGCCACAAAGGAAAACTCCTCACCTCCGATGCACGGCATTCGCCGAGGCGCCGGATAGGTCAGGAGACCTGCCATGTCTCGTGCGCCGTCGTGGACAGCATGGCCAGCCTTGACTTCTGCTCCGAACCGTCTGATATTTCTGTCATGACAGAAATAACCGCCAAGAAAAAACTTCCCGCCGTCGTCGAGCGCTTCATCCTGCATTGGGGCGACATGGGCGACGAATGGGGCGTCAACCGTTCGGTCAGCCAGATCCACGGGTTGCTCTACCTTGCCGAAGCGCCGATGACGGCGGAAGACATCGCCGACACCCTCGGCATGGCGCGCTCCAACGTTTCCAACTCGATCAAGGAGCTGTTGTCCTGGGGATTGATCCGGCGGGTGCCGATCCTTGGCGATCGCCGCGACCACTTCGAGGCCGAGACCGACATCTGGGAGGTCGCGGCCAAGATCGCGGCGGGACGCAAGGAGCGCGAGATCGATCCCGCGCTCGCAGCGCTGCGCGCCTGTGTCTCCGACGCGGCCGACGATCCCGCGATCAGCCCGCTCGCCAGCAAGCGGCTGAAGGAGATGCTGACATTCACCGAGCTGGTCGATCGCTGGTACACGCAGATGCTGAACGTGCCGCGGCCGCGCCTGGTCGCGCTGATCAAGCTCGGCGAGAAGATCGTGAGTTTCCTGCCCACGAGCAGGGCCAAATAAAGGCGGCGGCGTAACGGGAGCGTGCGATGGCGTCAGCAAGGATATCCACCTTAAAGACAGCACCGGCTTCCGATACAAAGCTGCTCGACGACCATCGCTTCCGCGCATTGCTGTCGGACGAGGATTGGGGCCGCCTGCCGGTTGCGATCTGGCGGCGCTTCTCGAAACGGTTCGAGGACGGCAACACCGTCGTCTATGTCGGCGAGGTCGAGGAGGCGGCGTGCAGCCGCATCGGCTGGTGGCTGGCGCAGGCCGCACGGCTGATCGGCGGACCGTTCCCGACCGGCACCGAAACGCGCGTGGCGATGATCGTCACCGTCACCGAGGACGCGGCAAGCGGCGGCCAGGTCTGGACCCGCATCTGCGCGCGCCGCGACGGCTTCCCGCAGGTGATTCATTCCGCCAAGCGCTTTGCCGGTTCGACCGGGCTCGAGGAATATGTCGGCTTCGGCGTCAGCATGGCGCTGCGGATCGCGGTCGAGCACGAGGCGCTGGTGTTTCGCAGCGTCGGCTATTCGCTGCAACTCGGTCCGTTTCGCCTGCCGCTGCCCGAATGGCTTACGCCGGGCGATCTCACCGTGACCCATTCCGATCTCGGCTGCGGTGACTTCCGCTTCACGCTGGAGATCATCCACCCGCGTTTCGGCAGGCTGATCCGTCAGTCCGCCGTGTTCAGGGAGGCCACTCCATGACGCCGCTGCTTTGGACACTTGTCGCCATCCAGATTGCGATGGGCGCATTCGATACGTTCTATCACCACGAATTCACCGAGCGGCTGGCCTGGCGTCCCTCGCAGCGCCACGAGCTGCAGCTGCACAGCGTGCGCAACATGCTCTATGCGCTGCTGTTCCTCGTGCTCGGCTGGCTGCAAGTGCACGGCATCCTTGCGATCGCGATCATGGCCGTCCTCGTCGTCGAGGTCGTCATCACCTTGATGGATTTCGTCGAGGAGGATCTGAGCCGAAAGCTGCCGCCGAGCGAGCGGATCAATCACACGCTGCTGGCGATCAATTACGGCGCCATCCTCGTGCTGCTGGTGCCGGTCCTGATCGGCTGGGCGATGCTGCCGACCGCCGTCGCGCCGGCCTATGCGGGTCCGTTAAGTCTGTTCGCGACGGCTGCGGCCTTCGGCGTCGCGCTGTTCGGCGCGCGCGACTTTGCCGCGACGAGGCGCCTCGGACGGATGGCCAGCGTGCCGGCCGCGACTCTGGTCGAGAAATTGCCGGCGCGGCAGACCGTGCTCGTCACCGGCGCCACCGGCTTCATCGGCAGCCGCCTGGTCGCGAGCCTCACCGCATCCGGCCATCAGGTGATTGCGTTGATCCGCAATCCGGCAAAGGCCGACATGCTGCTGCCGCCGGTGACGCTGATCACGAGCCTCGACCAATTGCCCGCCGACTCCGGGATCGACGCCATCGTCAACCTCGCGGGCGAGCCGATCGGCAACGGCCTGTGGACCGAGGCCAAGCGCCGCAAGATCGTCGCCTCACGCATCGAGATGACGTCTGATGTGGTCAAGCTGATCGCGCGCCTCGAACGCAAGCCGTCGGTACTCGTGAGCGGCTCCGCGATCGGCTGGTACGGGCTCTGGCAGGACCAGGTGCTGACGGAGTCGGCGAAATCCCACGCCTGCTTCAGTCACGAATTGTGCGAGGCCTGGGAGAATGCGGCGAAGCCGGCCGCGGATCACGGCGTGCGGGTGGTATATTTGCGCATCGGTCTCGTGGTCGGCACCGATGGCGGCTTCATCACGCGGATGCTGACGCCGTTCGAGTTCGGCCTCGGCGGCCCGCTCGGCTCGGGCAAGCAGTGGATGTCGTGGATCGAGCGCGACGACCTCGTGCGTCTGATCGCGCATGTGATCGCGAGACCTGAGCTGTCCGGTCCTGTCAACGCGACCGCGCCGATCCCGGTGACCAACACGAAATTCACCGAGGAGCTCGGACGCCGTCTGCACCGGCCGGCGATCTTCCGCGTGCCGGCGGCGCTGCTCCGCGCCGTTGGCGGCGACTTCGCCGACGAGCTCTTGCTCGGCGGCCAGCGCGTGCTGCCGAACAAGGCGCTGAGCAACGGCTTTGTGTTCCGTCACGAAACCTTGCGCAGCGCGTTCGATGCGATCCTGTGAGGAGGCCTCGATGTGCAGCACCTGTTCCCGTGCATTCGGAGGCTGGCTTGCGGGCTGTGGCGCCGCGACCGCGGTGATTTCCGCAGTCGGTCAGACCGTTCTGATGATGACGTCGCACGGCGATGTCGCGCGGCTGCTCTACGGCATCGTCATGATGCTGCTTCCGTCGGCCGCGGTCTTCATCATCACCTGTCTGCTCACAGCAATTCCCACTGCGATCGTCGTCTGGTTCACTGAGGAGTTCCATATCAGGGCCGCGGGATTTTTCGCCTGCGCAGGCGCGGCGATCGGTGCGTTGAGCATCACTGTCCTTCTACGATCCCCGGCTGTCTGGACATCCGGACTGGTTTGCCTGTTCGTCGTGGCCGGGTTTGTCGCCGGCCTGACCTACTGGTTCGTCATGTGCGAACTGGCGGCAAGCGAAGACTCGATGTGAACCGCTACGATGTTCAACCTATGCCGCAGACGCCACGCTCCGAAACGTCGCAGCCAGCGTCCTGAGTGCCGCGAGCTTGGCGGGATCGCTGACTTTCGAATGCAGCATCACCTTCGACGTGCCGAGCCGCGGCAGCTTGTGGGCAGGGCCGATATCGACCAGGCCCGGCGGCGCGATGCGGCGGACGAGGGGCGCGACGGCAAGCCCTGCAAGCGCGGCCGCCACCACCGCGGTGACGCCGCCGCCGACGAAGCTTTCGGTCCAGGCGATGCCGGCCTTGTCAAGCGCGCGCACGGCGAGGGCGCGCACGCCGCAGGGCGGCGCCAGGGTCGCGAGCGGCAGCGCATCGCCGCGCGGCCAGACGAAGCGTTTGGCGGCGAACCAGCCGAATTCGTCCTCGGTCAGCTTCTCGCCGCCGCGCCGGCTGCCTTCCTGGCGCACGATCACGGCGTCGAGCTCGCCGCCATCATAAGCGTCGAGCATTTCGCGCGAGAAGCCGATGGTCACGGATAGGGCAAGCTGGGAGGCCATCGCGTGCAGCCGCTCCAGCAGCGGCACCAGCTCCGGGCCCGCGGCGTGATCGCTGATCCCGAGCGTGAGCTGCTGCCGCGCGGGTTTCTCGCCGGCCAGCGCGCGATCATGCACCTCGATCAGCGCGCGGGCGTGCTGCAGGAAGGTCGCGCCGTCGGCGGTCAGCCGCACCGCGCGCGGCGAGCGCTCGACCAGCCGCTTGCCCAGCACCGTTTCGAGCCGCTGCAACTTCATGCTGATCGCCGCTTGCGTGGTGCCAAGCGCCTCGGCGGCGCGGGTGAAGCCTTGCAGCTCGGCGACCAGGAGGAAGGCCTGCACGGTGTCGATATCGAGCGTGGCGGTCATGATCAATGATCGCTATCATTGCTATCAATATAGATAAGATACCAAGATGATGAGCGAAGGTCTAGCTAGAGGAGGCGCGATTGACCCGCGCCAACCGGATTCAAGGAGACCGATCATGCCGCTCATCACCGTCACCTACGCGACCTCGCGCGAGAGGCCGTCGCTGAAATCCGACATCGCCGCCGCCGTGTCGGACCTGACCGCCGGGATTCTGCACAAGGATCCCAAGGTCACCGCGATCATTGTGAAGTCCGCCGATGCGGCCGACTGGTTCGCGGGCGGCAAGTCGCTCGCCGAGCAGGGGCTCGCGAGCTACTGGCTCGACATCCACGTCACCGAGGGCACCAACACCAAGGACGAGAAGGCGGCCTATCTCGCGGCGCTGTTCAAGCGGATGGGCGAATTGCTCGGGCCGCTCCACACCGAGAGCTACGCCCATGTCGACGAGGTGAAGGGCGACGCCTACGGCTTCGGCGGCCTCACCCAGGAGCGCCGCTACATCGCCAGCAAGCTCGAGGTCGCGCCGCAGAAGGCGGCGTGAAGCCTATGACGTCGCTTCCGGCAGGCGCGCTGCGGTGTCGCCGAACACCTCGGAAAAGGCCTGCCGGAGCGCGACGTCGACATCGGCCATCGTGACCGGCAATCCGAGATCGACCAGCGAGGTGACGCCATAGCGCGGATCGACCACGCCGCAGGGCACGATGGCCTGGAAGTGCGCAAGATCAGGCTCGACATTGATCGCGATGCCGTGGAACGAGACCCAGCGGCGCAGCCGCACGCCGATCGCGGCGATCTTGTCCTCATGGTCCGGTCCCTTGTCCGGGCGCCGCACCCAGACCCCGACGCGGTCCTCGCGGCGCTCGCCGCGGACGTTGAAGGCGGCGAGGGTGCGGATGATCCATTCTTCCAGCGAGGCGACATAGGCGCGCACATCGGGCCGGCGCCGCTTGAGATCGAGCATCACATAGGCGACGCGCTGGCCCGGGCCGTGATAGGTGACCTGGCCGCCGCGTCCGCTCTGGAAGGTCGGAAAGCGCGGCGCGAGCAAATCGTCGGCCTTGCCGCTGGTGCCGGAGGTATACAGTGGCGGGTGCTCCAGCAGCCATACCAGTTCGGGGGCCGAGCCCGCCGCGATCTTCGCCACCCGGTCGTCCATTGCGGCGAGCGAATCGGGGTAGGGCACCGCGCGGTCGGAAATCCGCCATTCGACCGCTTCGCCGCCCGGAGGGCGCGCAAAGGTCGTCAAATCGAGGCTTTGGCGGTCGTTAACCATTAGCTAACCCTAACGTGGTCAGGTGAACCTACAATCTAGTTCCCGTTCGGCGGCTCAGAAGTGCCCACCCTCGATAAAGTCAGCGTTGATCTCATGGTGGTCCTCGGTACCACGACGATGCCGATTCACCAGGTCATGCGGCTGTCCCGCGGCGCCATCATCGAACTGGATGCCACCGAGGCCGACGAGGTCAAGATCCTCGCCAACAACCTGCCGGTGGCCAGCGGCGTGGTCCTGGTCGACCGCAACCGGATTGCGGTCGAGGTCAAGCAGATGCTGCCGAAATCTCCCGGGGTTCGCGGCTAATTCCCGCATTAATCGCCTTGTCCCTGCATCCGTGATTTGTTACATGGCCCCGTCGATCCGGCGGGGCCTTCGGGGTTCCATCCGGTATCCCAAGCGCTCGTGGCGGAATTGGTAGACGCGCTGCCTTGAGGTGGCAGTGGGTAACACCGTGGGGGTTCGAGTCCCTCCGAGCGCACCATAAACCCACATTTCATATTGAAATTGTTAGGCTTTTTTCCAAGTGTTACCCGGAAATGTTACCACTCCGTTCCGGCGCGGTGTTCGCGCTCTGTTTGCCTCGGATCCCGCCAGGCGGTCGTCTAGCGGCTGGTTCTGATCATAAGTCACGATCTTCTCCATTCCGCTGATTCCGAGCCTCTCTCGATTCGCTTGGGCGATGTAGTGCGCGGGCATCTTCGGATCCGTCCAGCCGAACATTGCCATCATCTGGCTTTCGGTGCAGTCGGCGTAGGCGGCGACTTCGGCGCGCGCCTTACGGACCCCGTGGCAGCTCTTCTTCGGTTCGTTGACGCCGGCCAGGACCGCATACTTCTTGAACTTGGCTGCCCATGCTTTCTTGTTCATCGGCTGGATGCGACCACGTACGATCTTGCCGGTAAATACCTCCGCGCCGACGATGCCCGCGGCGCGAGCCGCCCGCAGGCTTTCGGCGAACTCCGGATGTACGGGTACTGTGACGGTGGTGTTGCCCTGGCTTTTCTCGGTCGCAATCTGCACCGCCATCTTCCGGACGATCTGGCGCAGGTGAGGTGGTCCGAAACGGTGCGCATCGCCGAGCCGCAGGAACGTGTAGTGGAGGATATCGAACATCAGCCGCGCCTCGGTGCCGAGCGGCCACTTCTTTCGATACTTGGCCATGTCATCTTCGGTCCAGGGCAGAAAGCCGCCGGTCTCACGGCTTGCTTTCGCTTTGCCGGATTTCAGTCCAATGGTTGGATCGTCGTCTTCATCGAGATGGTTCTCGTCGATCATCCAGCGGATCATGCCGCGCACTGCCGACAGTAAGTTGCCCGCCTGTGACGGCGTGCGCGCCTTCATCTCCGCCTTGATAACCTTGCGTGTCAACACCGCGAACGGCTTCTCGCCATTCTCGGGCAGTAGCAACTCAATCAGTCCCGTGCGCTGGAGCCGGGTCGACTCCGCCAAACCCTCGTGGCCGACACTGAGATCGCCGAGCCAGTGATCACTTTGCTTGTAGCCGTTCCAGTACCAGCGGAGTGTGCCTGGTTGCGCCGGCGTCGCTGGCGGAGCAGGGCGCACCTCGTTGCGCTGTTTCTGCGCGTTGATGTAGTCGCCCTCGTTGCCATACTGCGCTATTTGGGCGGCGATCGCGCCGTCGACTTCGGCGTTGAACTCAGCTGTGTCGAATTCGGCCTTGATGCGGATCTTGGGCAGCTTGTTTCGTAGTTGCACATAATACCGCATTTGCCCGCGTTGACTGACGTCGACATGCAGGTAGCGGCGTTCCGGTTGACACGGGTTCGTCGTCGCCTTGACGCGACGCATACGCATCACTCCCCCAAGCGTCGCGACACCAGCTCCATAGGCGGCGTCGAACGCTGGCGTTCCGTATTCCTCACTGATCCCGATCCTGCGGCCCTTGCGGCTAACCTTCACGTACCAGCGCAGCGAGCCGGACTCGGAGTAGTTGAAGTAAAGATACATTCGCCGATCCCCGGGCGCGCGGGGATCGCGTTTTTCCGTTCCAGGCATTGGCTGTCTCCGTGGACCAATGCTTGGAGTCTAACGATGCGGTGACTCCGCATCAATTGCATAAGGTGCGTTTCACCCGCTTTCAGTGCGTTTCAGGTAGCGCTGCAACGCTTCTGACGGCACCCAGGTCTCGTCGAGAACGTTTGGGGGCTTGATCGGTGGAGCGCCTGCCGTAAGCGCGATCCGAATAACGCCGTCGCCGTCGACCGTGACCGCGCTGGCGCCCGCTTGCCTGGCGGCGCGGATCGCGCGAGCGATGTCTGCTTGTGTAAGTTTGGCCGGACGTCGCGGCATGTCCTTCTCCTATTGTTCGAAACTCAGCAGCACCGAGTAGACGAAGCGCCCCAACATCACGCGATGTCCGTTAGCCCCAAAGCAGCCGGGCGCTCATGGCCCTGATCATCGCTGTGCGTCGCGCCCTGACGGGCTGAGTATCGATATGGAAGTCGAGAAAGCTGCACACGAGAGCGACAAGCTGATTGTCGTGTATTCGGCTAGATTGGAGGGGAAATCGGACGGTAGTTCTGCAGAACGCCTGCGCCTCGGCGTCTCGGAATAACCGCCAGTATGAACTCTATGCATGCAAAAGGTGGGGAGTCCTCTCGGCTCCGCCCGTCCTTGTACCCCAGGTCTCGCCGACGGGCAGGTTGCAGGCGCGGAGCGCCCGTGACTATCGGCGGGTAAGCGGCGCCATTAGCGAGCAGAACCGAGACCTTCAAGCGGCCTAAAAGCTCCAAAAGTCACCGAAGAATGCTCACAAGACGTCGCATAATTCCGGCCACGTCAGACCGACGCGGTTTTTCGCTTTCGAGAGGGTTTGGCAGCGGGCTTAAGGAAGTCTGCTGGTTCGACTGCCAGGACCTTCGATAGTTTCTCGATGATTTCCAGTCCAACATAATGGCTGCCTTTCTCCAGCGCACTCATGTAGGTCCGATTGATGTTGGCTTCGTAAGCCAAGTCTTCCTGAGAATAGCCTCTTTCATGCCGAAGCCGGCGCAAGTTGGCTGCGAAGACATGGCGAATATCCATGTCTTTAACCCAAGCCTTATGTCTGATATAAACCCACCGGATTAACCCGACATTCGTCTCACGATGACCAGATAATGGGCTGCGCCAGGACTTGAGAGCTAAGTAGGCTCAACTCGACCTAGGGCAAACGGAAGGAGAAACAGCAATGTCAAACGAGATGTGGCCGTCATCGCTCCGTATCCACGCCATCCTGTTCGATTGGCGGGGTTAGTTGCTGCCCAAACCTTCAATCAGGCAGGATACCGACAAGCGCCATGCCAAAACTTCCGATCAATCCTGAGGTTGCCGACGTCGCGCCGGCCGACGTAGCGATGACGGCTTATGATGAGCTGCACGTGGTGACCTATATGCGCCTTCTGCAGGCCGAGGGCGAGGGAGCGGATTGGCGGGAAGCGTCTCGAATAATCCTGCACATCGATCCGGAGGGTGAACAAGACCGCGCGCGGAACGCATACCAGAGTCATCTCGCTCGCGCTAAGTGGATAACCGAACAGGGGCGTCTCCTGCGCGGCAGGGGCGGCAACTAGAAGAAATTCCCCGGTCAGGGCGTCGATTTAGAATCGTCTTCATGAGCCAATACGTGGTCACCCGGGAGCACCACGTGGTGCCAGACTAGGGACTTCCTGTAACCCACTCGTTCACAATTATTTAGCTACGTGCGAATGGGTGGAAGCGATGCCCGAGTTCGACTGGCGGTCGCCGGACATTACGAGAGTCTTCAGGACGCAGAGATTACCGGCATCGCCTGGGAATGTCTTCGTCGTAACGCGGACTACCGGCGCGACTACCAAGCAATGATCGCTAACAGTTTGCATGGCCAAATGACCGCCGAATTTAGGAGGAGGTGGGGCATCTGATTTCGCCCTTGGCCGGCTGAGGTCCTTCAACGAGCAGGCGATCTTTTGGGCGCCCGAGGTTTCTCCCGACCGTTGTACCAGTCGCACTGGCCGTGTCGCCCCTTAGCACTGCGCTGCCGCTCAGCCGTTGCTCGATCTCGCGGCTGGCGAGGTTAGCCGCGCCGCTGACGGGTGGCACGCGGTGCTGCGCATCTGCGCCGTGGACGAGCGTATCTGGTCGAATGAGCCGCCAGCCGTCGGCACTCGTACCGCCGAGCCGCCGTTTGACGGTGGTTTCGAAGAACGCGCATTTGCGGCACGGCGGCTTGGCACGCGATGAACGAGCGCACGGCAGCCCCGTATTTCGTGATCCGGTTTTGCCAGCCGGCGCGAAGATACGCCGTCCATTAGCCCGCTCGATCGCGATCATGCTGCACCAGATTGTGCGAGGCGGTGAGCGCCGGCAACTCATGGGCCGCGCCGTCGGCGAGCGTCACCGTCGCGAGTTGCGGTACCTTGCGAGCGGTCAGGCCGAACTCGACCCGCCAGCAGAACACCGTGCTGGTGGCGATGCCATGGCCGGCAAAGCTGCGCCACGCTGACGTCGGACCTCTCCATTTGCTGCACGACCGCCTGCTTCTGCTTATTGCTGAGCCGACGCCGGTTCGACCGCCCGTCCAGCGCTTCCGGCGTCAAGCGGTATCTGCGTCGCGCGCAATTGGCAGCACTGGTCAATTGAGCCTGGGCACTCGGATGAAAGCAACAATCGCCAGTCCATCTCGCCGCCGGAGTCGTCGAGCCGATCGCGCCAGATCCGCGGCGAATGGGGCGATCCGCTCCGCTCTTGAGGGCTACGCGGATCGCCTCGATAGAGTGGGAGTCGAGGCGTCATCGCTTGGCATTTGGCTCTATCGCGAATTGCAGCCAGTTGGGATGCCGATCATTGTTGTCGAAGCGCGTCACATGCGCGTCTCGCTCTCGACAATGCGCAACAAAACCGACCGAAACGATGCCCGCGGCGTCGCGCAGATGATACAATTGGGCTGGTGTCGTGCCGTCCATGTCAAGTACATCGAGATGCAGAAGATGCGCACGCTTCTCGCCAACAGGAAGCTTCTGAAGCGCAAGCTGATCGACGTCGAAAACCACATTCGTGGCTCGCTGCGGGCCTATGGGTTGCTGGTTGGAGCTGTCGCCCGAGGCGCCTATGAGGCACGCGTCCGCGAGCTGATCGAGTGCAGCGATCCGATCTTCGCGATGACAATCGAAGCCATGCTGGACGTGCGGCGCGCGATCCTCGAGGCCTACGATCGGCTACACCGAGCATGATCCCGTCTGCCGGCGCCTGATGACGGTTCCCGGTGTCGGTCCCGTTGCGGCTCTTTCGTTCAAGGTCGGCGTCGATGACCCCCGTCGTTTTGCGCGGTCGCGAACAGTAGGCGCGCATTTTTGACCTGGCGCCGAGGCTGCACAAGTCTGGCACGTCGATCGACTATGAAGGGCGCATCAGCAAGCAAGGCGATATTTTGCCGTGCGTAGGGCGCTGTGCGAGGCGGCTGCAAGCCCGCTGCTGCGAGTGAGGAAATGGTCAGCCTTGCGCGCGTGGGGCCTGCGGATCGCCAAACGGTCGAGCATGCTGTGCGTGATCACTGCGGTCGCGCAAGCTCGCAAGCATTCTGCACCGGATGCGGGTCAGCGAGACCGACTTCCATGTAGGGCTTTGGCGCCAAGGTCACGCAGCGGGTGCGGTTGAAGCCTGTGCAGTAACCGCTGCACGGATCACGAGGAATTTGCGCTGGCATCGCATCCGGCATGTTGAAGAGGAGCAAACTTAGCGATCCGCGCGCGCGGTGAGCGTCCCCTGGCGGGGCCGCGAAATGGGGAATGTCCGCTATCTCTTGCCTGCAGCCGCCCTTCGGGGACGAGAGCGTCTGACTGCTTGGACAGCCCTGTTTACGAGCCTGATGAAGAGCATGCGACGGCCCAAGTGCTGAACGCGAAGGAACGCATGGACCCCGCCTGGAGAATGCATGTCGCGGTCCGCGGCTGTGATGAAGCTTGTGCGTTTTTGATGGAGGGAAGCAGCGATGCTTGTTGTGCGAGGAGTCGAGGAAAAGCGTAGGAATGAGTTGACTTTGAACGCCCGATTAGGAAGGCGAGATAAAAGGGGCTCGCCGGTCGAACCGCAAGCCATTGGCATGGCTTGGGTTCTACCGTGCCGGTCGGTCGGGGCGCGTGCCGCGCCTTGCGTTTTCAGCAATGCAATCAAAGCTACATCCGGCACTGGGATGATCTTGACTGTTTTTGGTGGCCGGAAATGACCGCGCGCGGCAACGAGCGGTGCGTTCGGCCTTGCTTACGTCGACAGGCGTGCGGCTCCGGCATCATGCTAGGCCGCAGACCGTCAGCATTGCTTCCGTTCTGTCACCAATTTCCTTTGGGGTTTGAGACGATTGCCTTCGTCAAACTGCTTGCACGATGTGCAACCAAACTGTCGCCGTCAGGATCATCCCTTGGAGATCGGCGATGATCTTCATGTTGTTTGCTATAGCCATAGCCGCCCTGTTTTTTGTCGGCTCGCTCGCCTTGCTCCGTTGGGGTCAGCATCTGGGCTGGCGCTATCGTGAACGGAGCGAGGGAACCGGAGGGTTGGCGACTGTCGAGGGGGCAATCTTCGGCTTGATGGGCCTTCTGCTGGCATTCACGATTTCGGGTGCCCTGCAGCGCTTCGATGATCGCCGTCAGTTGGTCATTCAGGAGGCGACGGCGGCCACCACGGCGTACGACAGGCTGAGCCTATTCGCCGGGGACGATGGACACAGGCTCCAGGGTAGCCTTAAGGAGTACGTTAGCGCTCGGATCGAGCTGTATCGTATGCCGCATGACTTTCTTGTGCTGCAGCGAGCGGAAGAGTTTTCAGACCAACAGGAAAAGAAGGTACGAGACCTCAAGAACCAGTTGTGGGGTTCGGCGGTCGTGGCCTGCCCGCAGCCAAACTACCGGCCTGCATGCGCGTTATCGCTCCCGGCGTTGAATAGTCTCTTCGAGGTGGCGCTTCAGCGCGCTGGCGCAGCCGAAAAGCATCCGCCGCAGATCGTCTACTTCATGCTGTTCGGGCTTGGTCTCGGTTGCTCACTGCTCGCTGGTTTCGGCATGGCGGCGAACGCGGGGCGCAGTTGGATACACATGGTGATATTTGCAGGAACCCTGACGGTCGCGCTCTACATCGTCACGGACATGGAGTATCCGCGCCTCGGTCTCATTCGAATCGAGAGCTTCGACCATTTTCTTGCCGACGCTTATGAGCGGATGAACTGAGCCGCTAGGCAGGTGGAGGAACGGATCGTCGCTCCGTTCCCTTCGGGAACACGCGCGGCAGGCAGCTACGTTGATCTAAGTCAAGAACGCGTGACAGGGACACTGGATGCTGTTGCTGGTTCGCCGTTGTTATGAGGAGGGACGCGCGACATGCGGATCATCAGAACAATATGCTGGATATGCGCCTTCCTCGGATTATTGCTTGTCGGCCTTCCTGCGCGAGCCCAGACAAACGACCAGGGGCCGCAAACGCCGAGCAATGCACCCGCGCCGGTTCCCGAGCAGCCGGTGCTAAAGCCAGCTGAGCTCGAGGCGCTGGTAGCACCCATTGCATTGTATCCCGATACGCTAATGTCGAATGTTCTGATGGCATCGACCTATCCGCTGGAAGTGGTGCACGCGGATCGCTGGATGAAGCAGAACAAGAACCTCAAGGGAGATGCCCTCAAGGCCGCTGCGGAGAAGCAGGATTGGGACGCGAGCGTCAAGGCGCTGATTGCGACACCGTCTGTACTCCAGATGATGAACGAGCGGCTCGAATGGACGCAAAAGCTGGGCGAAGCTTTTTTGGCTCAGCAACAGGACGTAATGGATGCCGTGCAGCGGTTGCGTTCAAAAGCCTACGACCGGAAGAAGCTGGTCACCACGAAAGAGCAGACAGTGACGGTAAAGGCAGAGCAGAACCGGCAGTTCATCTACATTGAGCCCGCCGTGGCTGACAGCATCTACGTTCCTTATTACGAACCGCAGGTGGTTTTCGGCGATTGGCCTTACTCCGACTATCCCGCTTATCCCTATTATTGGGGCTATCCCGACTACATCGGTGCCGGCATCATCACAGCCGGCGTAGCCTTCGGCACAGCCTACACACTGGGGCGGTGGGCCACCGGTGGCTACTGGGGCGGCGGCGGATGGTGGGGCGGCAGCCGGGTCAACTGGGGTGGTGGAGCTATCGACATCAATCGCGGCGCTCGCGTTGAGCACTGGCAACACGACGTAAGGCATCGACAGGGTGCACGCTACAACAATTCGAGCCTGCAACAGAGGTTCGGCAGCGCCAATCAGGGGCCCGGTGGCAATCGGCAGGGAGTGCGGGCGGGCGCCGATCGTCCGAATGTCGGTGACCGGGCCCAGCGCGCCGACCGCGCTCAACGCTCCGACCGCGGCCGAGCAACAAACAGGCAGGCTGGCGCGGGCAGGACGGCCGGCAACCGCCAAGCACGTAACCGCTCGACGGCGGCAAGGAACGCAAGGTCTGTTGGTCGTGGTGCGGCGCACCGTGGAGTTTCCAGAGCTGCCCATTTCAGGCACACGGCGGGCCGCGGCGGCGGTGCGCGGTTCGCAGGCGGTGGACATCGCGCTGCAGCATTCCGAGGCGGCGGTGGTCGCGGAGGCGGGGGATTTCGTGCCGGCGGTGGGGGAGGGTTTCGCGGTGGCGGTGGCGGCGGGTTCAGGGGCGGTGGCGGCCGTGGCGGCGGGCGGCGATCCGACATCAACCTCAAGCATGACGTGGTGCTGCTCGGTCGGCTCGACAACGGTCTCGGTTACTATCGCTTCGCATACAACGGTAGCGACAAGGCCTATGTCGGAGTGATCGCGCAGGAAGTGGGGGCGGTGAGACCCGACGCGGTCACACGCGGCCGCGACGGATATCTCCGCGTCAACTATTCCCGGCTCGGCCTCAAGTTTCGGTCATATGATGGTTGGGCCGCGTCCGGAGGCGTGCTGCCGAACACCAGCGGGGCTGCCGCGCTGAAGACCACACCCACGGGCCGGCTGACCGTAGGTCGCTAGCGTGGGCTCACTGGCCTTAAACTAGCCAGCGGGTCTGGGGGCTGGATGGCCGAACCAACCAGCGACCCCGGCTTTGAACGTGCTGACCTCTTTCCATCCACAGCGGCCCGGCTTGATTTTTGGAGTGGCCTGGTTTGGGTTTAACCCTATGGCAAGTAAAGTAGGGCCGATGTTCTCAAGGACTATCGAAAGGCCTCTTCACCGTTCTAGGCGTATAAATTCTTGTGGGTCACAATTCGTTCTTCTTATTTCGCAGATGTGCGTTTGATCCAGACAAGTTTGTTTCTCAAAGTTGCGGTGACACAAATTGCACTATGCAACCGAGTTCCATCGGGTGTAGAGTGCCGACTGCAACGCGGGAGTTGCGGTCATGGGCAGTGACCTGCTGAAAAGCGTTTGTATTGTTTTCTTTGGGCTAAGCCCGCTCGTCATCATCGGCATCGCGATGTTCGTGCAGTAAAGCATTGGGCCATATGTGCCGCCGCGCCTGGCGGCGCCCTGCACGCGCCCAACTTTTTGATCTGATCAATCCAACGGCTCGCGCGCCTACGCAGTCTAGCCACTTCCTCAAAGGCAGTGTGCTCGCATGAAGGTATGTGCCGCTCTCCTTTTATTGGGACTTTTGGTTAGCCCAGCCGCCGGACAGAATATCTCACGGCCTTCCTTTATTTCCAGACCTCCCGATACGACTGGGAAAAACCCCGATTGCACGAAGAATTTCTGCGGCGGTCTTCCTCACCGAGCACGCGTGGGCATCCATTGCCCGTTGTGTGCCCGAACTACAACTAGCACTACTTTGGCAGATTGTGTTTTCGCCGCTGTTTTTCAGGGATTTCCTTTCGGCAATATGGGCACTGCTGAGGCGGCGGCCGAAGGATGAGATCGACGATGGCGTGACGTACGGCTGGCATGGTTGGCTGAGGCGGAGGCCCGTTGATTCTTTTTTTTCCGCCCCGCGTATGCGAGGCGACGATGTTGCAGGAAGGCGTAGGCAATCATTGTCATCAAGGCGTGGCGATGAAGACCTTGCCATGACCGCCCTTCGAAGTGATCAAGTCCAAGCTCCTCCTTCAGCTGTTGATGCGCCTGCTCACAAATCCACCGTGCCTTGATGGTGGCGGCCAGCGTGCGCAGATCCGTCGCCGCCGGAAGATTGGCGAGATAGTATTTCTTCTCCCCGGAGGCACGTTGCTCACCAATGAGCCAGGCTTCGTCGCCTGGCAGATGCTGCTGACCTTTATCCCATATTCGCTGCGGAGGGCCGTTGGCGGTGCGGACACGGAGAGCAGCAAATCGAGCTTTGAGCCGACCTTTCGTCCCGCTACGCCAACTCAGGGTTTTCCATTTGGCGCTGGCCAGCATTTGTTCGGCCGCAATCGATAAGATATCGGGCACGTGGTGCTTTCGTGGTTTGCCACGGACTTTGGTGATCGGCCAAATGAGCTTCACATCGACCGGATACACTTTCTGGTGCCGAGGGATACCGACAGCCCAGGTCAGCCCGCGCTCTGTTAGCCCTTGTCGAAACGGTGCGCTGAGGCCGTATCCTGCATCCGCCAGCACACATCCAAAGCGCATGTTGGCTGCCATCGCGCGGTCAATCTCGGCCAAAGCGATCTCCGGCTTGGACCGTGGCGTTCGGTGTTCGACTGGCACGCGAGCGCGCTTCAAACGAGACATGTCGCTTGTCCAGCTGTCAGGCAGAAAGAGACGTAACGCGACCATCACTGGCACTTCGCCGCGTGCAAGCGTTAAAGACACCAGCGTTTGGCAATTTGCGGTTTTACCGAGAGCCGACGCGTATTGAGCCGCAACACCGACCGATCGCTCACCCTTCTTGGGAAGTGAGGTGTCATCGATAACCAGCATCGCATCCCTGCCGCCGACAAGTCGGTCCGCCTGGTTGAGCAGCTCCGTCTCCAGCGGCGTCGCATCCCAGACACCGTCCGCAATGAAATGGTGCAACTGGTCGTAGTTGCTCGTGGCAAGGCGTTCCGCCATCGGCTGAACGCTCTTGCGATCGCCCGGACCGATCAATCCCGCAACATACAGAGGACACATCCGCTGCCGGGTCTTATGACCCAGCCGGTCCAAGAACGGCATTAGCCAGCGTTCGAGTTCGTCTTCCCATCTCGGCATGGTCAGCCCTCCAAGAGCCGACCACCCATGAATCATTGAAAAATTGATTCGGGAATCCTATAAAACGCGGCAAAATCAACAATCTGCCAAAGTAGTGCTAGGACGTGGACTCCTTAAAATGCAGCCAAATCCTGATTGACGCGAGTTGAACGAAAGCAAGGTAGTTGGCGGCGAGCTTATCGTAACGCGTCGCTATGGTAGTAGACCGCGGCCATGTCGCGATGAACGCAAATGGGGTTCTCATTCCTCATCCAACCCGAACTCAAAGGTTTGAGCAGCTGCCCCCTTGCGCACAGCGGCAAATTGATCGAGCGTTAGAGTCAACGCAACCGATGCAGAGGTCAGATCGGTCAGTTCAAGCTTGAGATCCTTGCCGGATTCCAGTTCCGCTAACAGGCGCGCATCCACCGGGGCCGCCGCGATGCAGATGTTGGTGAGGCACCAATTGAACGGGATTTGGGTTGGCGGCCGCTGGTCTACCGATACACGGACGCCACGCCGCAGGTCCGCTCCTTGTGGCACGAACAATTGCAGGCGAGCCGGACCGTCGACGGCGCGCTGGATCAGATCGACACGCGCCACGACCTGATCGAGCTCATCGGTCCCGCTGGATGTGGTCCGGCAGATCGTCGTTCCGTCGGACGAGTCAAAGCAAACCTTTCGCCACTCGGAGTACCGGATCGTCTGAGGAAGACTCAGTCGCGGAGGCTTTGCCTGAAGCTTCTCTGCGGAGGAGCGGCTGCTCGCTTGTTGTTGAGCGTTGCTGGTTGCGGAATGCCTCTCGAGAAATTGGCTGACGAGCGGGGACCAGATCGGCACCGCATCCGGTGCGTCGATCATGAAATGGCCGTCGCTCCCGAACGCCGGCAGCATGCGATACTCCGCATTTCCTCCAGCCACGACGAAGGCGTCATGCATCCGCTTCGCCAGCCCCGGCCCAAAATAGCTGTCGTTCTCCACGTATATCCACAGCATCGGCACGCGCGCTGTCTGGCCGAACTCGCCTGTAGCCGCGACGAGCTTATCGGGAGCACAATTGTTGTTGGGCTTGCCGTCTACTCTGCCTCCACGTCCCGCCGCGAAGGTGATGATGGCGTGAACCGATGACGGGTTGCGGCTCGCGAGAGCGATCGATCCCCAGCCCCCGCCCGACTGCCCCACAACGACGACTCTGCCGGGCTGAACGATCTTCTTCTTACTCATGTAGTCGATGACCCACTCATTCAGAGTGGCGATCGCGAGGCCGGGTCCTCGGAAGTTCGGGTTATCGCAACTACCGACATGCGCAAACACCGAGCCGAAAATTCCCTGATCTTTGTAATCAAGGCTGCTGGCTCCATACCTCATTGGGGAAATGACGAAATAGCCCCGGCTCGCGAACCACTGTGCGGCGGCGCGGTATTCGAGCGCCGGAAACATTGTTCGTTCTTGGACGCCCAGCGCAATCCCGTGGTTCATGATCACGAGCGGAAACGGGCCATCGCCAACTGGTCTTACTACGAAGGCAAGCGCCGGCAATGGAAAGGGGAGCGCCCAGATTTCCTCCTGGATCTTTGGCGATCCAGCAACACCTTCTACAGCCGGGGAACGTATCGGCAGAAACGTCAGCAGGATTAGAGGAATCAGAAGCCGCTTGAGCACCTTCTTACTCCGTTCTCAGGGAGAAATAGTCGCAATGAGAGAAGAATTCGCGGCAAACGTTCGGGGGCTCGCTTACTCCTCAACTTGCCACTTCGAAAGCTAGTTGGCTAAAATGGAAGGCCTTTGACATAGATCATGTCCCGAAGTTCAACTGCGCACGACGCCGGGCCGGTCCAATACCGAGAGGGCAGAACTTCGCGTTTGATGGACCACTTGTGGCCCATCGCGACGTCTCGAGCTGCGGCACGAACATGGTCGCTCTAGGAGCAAAGCGCCCATAGCCTCCTCGCATCACGCCGCCATGCTTATGGGTACACGGCCTAGCACTACTTTGGCAGATTGTTGATTTTGCCGGGTTTTATAGGATTCCCGAATCAATTTTTCAATGATTCATGGGTGGTCGGCTCTGGGAGGGCTGACCATGCCGGGATGGGAAGACGAACTCGAACGCTGGCTGATGCCGTTCTTGGACCGGCTGGGTCATAAGACCCGGCAGCGGATGTGTCCTCTGTATGTTGCGGGATTGATCGGTCCGGGCGATCGCAAGAGCGTTCAGCCGATGGCGGAACGCCTTGCCACGAGCAACTACGACCAGTTGCACCATTTCATTGCGGACGGTGTCTGGGACGCGACGCCGCTGGAGACAGAGCTGCTCAACCAGGCGGACCGACTTGTCGGCGGCAGGGATGCGGTGCTGGTTATTGATGACACCTCACTTCCCAAGAAGGGTGAGCGCTCGGTCGGTGTTGCGGCTCAATACGCGTCGGCTCTCGGTAAAACGGCAAATTGCCAAACGCTGGTGTCTTTGACGCTTGCTCGCGGCGAAGTGCCCGTGATGGTCGCGTTACGTCTCTTTCTGCCTGACAGTTGGACAAGCGACATATCTCGTTTGAAGCGCGCTCGCGTGCCAGTCGAACATCGAACGGCACGGTCCAAGCCCGAGATTGCTCTAGCCGGGATTGACCGCGCGATGGCAGCCAACGTGCGCTTTGGATGTGTGCTGGCGGATGCAGGATACGGCCTCAGCGCACCGTTTCGACAAGGGCTAACAGAGCGCGGGCTGACCTGGGCTGTCGGCATCCCTCGGCACCAGAAAGTGTATCCGGTCGATGTGAAGCTCATTTGGCCGATTACCAAAGTCCGCGGAAAACCACGAAAGCACCACGTGCCCGATATCTTATCGATTGCCGCAGAACAAATGCTCGCCAGCGCCAAATGGAAAACCGTGAGTTGGCGTAGCGGGACGAAAGGTCGGCTTAAAGCCCAATTTGCTGCTCTCCGTGTCCGGACCGCCGACGGCCCTCCGCAGCGGATATGGGATAAAGGTCAGCAGCATCTCCCAGGCGACGAAGCCTGGCTCATTGGCGAGCAACGTGCGTCCGGGGAGAAGAAATACTATCTGGCCAACCTTCCGGCGGCGACGGATCTGCGCACGCTGGCCGCAACCATCAAGGCACGGTGGATTTGTGAGCAGGCGCATCAGCAGTTGAAGGAGGAGCTTGGACTTGATCACTTCGAAGGGCGATCATGGCAAGGTCTCCATCGTCACGCGCTGATGACAATGATTGCCTACGCCTTCCTGCAACATCGTCGCCTCGCACACGCGGGGCGGAAAAAAAAGAATCAACGGGCCTCCGCCTCAACCAACCATGCCCGCCGTACGTCACGCCATCGTCGATCTCATCCTGCGGCCACCGTCTCAGGAATGCCCACATTGCCGAAAGCAAATCCTTGAAAAACAGTGGCGAAAACACAATCTGCCAAAGTAGTGCTAGTTCGCAGCGCGTTGCTTCGAGTCAAAATAGCGCGGCGGTCGCAGCTGACTGGCCTCATTCGTGCAGGAAATCTGCTTGCATCTGCGTCTGAACGTCCGGCGCGAATGATAAGAACTGATGGCACGCGCCGGAAGATAAAGGGCTAGACCCGCGGTTTCTTGAGAAGGGCTTGCCAAGTACCGTTCTTGCGGAGCCAGTCAATCAAGTTGAAGGTCGCACAGTCCCAAATCTCGATGCTCGGTTGAACGTCATTTGGTTCCGATGTGTCGCGTCTTTCGGCGCGGCGGACGCTTAGGGGGCTGCTCGTGGCTCGTTCGTCTGCAGGTGCTTTCCTCATGGCTAGGTCCTTTGGGTCACTGGGCAGTTTGCGGGCGGCGATCGTTAGGCTACAACCGCCGGGCGAAGAGCCGCGTTTACAGCGGTAGAGCCAAACAAATGACCTGCGGATCCCCATCGCCTCGGACCTGAAAGCCAAACTTGGTGAAAACTTTTCGCATTGCCGTGTTCTCCGGCAGGACTTCGGCGACGAGCTGCTCGAGCCCGGCCGCGCGCGCCAGGACAATAAGGTGGTGCATGAGCAAGGTGCCGACGCCCTGTCCCTGATAGTCGTCGATGGTCACGAAGGCGATTTCGGCCGTTCCGGGATTCGCGACGACGTAGCGGCCGCCGCCGATGATCACCTCGTGATCGTGCTCGTCAGCAAGCGCGATCAAGGCGACGTGATTGGTGAAATCGATGTTCATGAAGAAATCGATCTCCTTCGCCGAGAAGCTTCGCTTGGGGCCGAAGAAACGACGTTGCAGGGACTGGCTGCTCGTGCGACCGATCGCAGCCAACATGTCTCCCTGGTCGTCCGCCCGTAATATGCGGATCTCGACGCTCCGGCCATCGCGCAGACGTTCGCTCGCTGCATAATTCTCGGGCACGGGCATAAACGTGTCCTCCCGGCGCCAGAAAGGCGCACGGTCGCGCTCATGGCTTGACCTAGATCAACGATCCGAGCGCGCAGACGCTTTCAATCGATGCGTCGGCGGAAGGACCCAAACGATGTCGCTGGACAATCCGCAACTCCCGGGCGGCCCGATGTCAGGGGTCGTCGCCAAGGCGGTCGAATATATGGTTGATGCCGGGCAGCGCAGCGTGCTGCTGCTGGATATCCTGCGCCAGCGCGGCGATCAGTATCGCGAGCACGTTGCTCAGACGGCGCCCCACGTCCTAAGCTATGCAGCCGAGCTCATCCTGGACGGCCGCACGCTCGAGCAGCCAGTCAACTATGCGTTGGTGCGCATCATCCCGCCCAAGGGCGTGGAAATCGACCTCAAGCGCCGGCCGTTCGTAGTCGTCGACCCGCGTGCGGGTCATGGACCGGGGATCGGCGGCTTCAAGGCCGACAGTGAGATCGGTGTCGCGATGAAGGCAGGGCATCCCTGCTATTTCATCGGCTTCCTGCCCGAGCCGATGCCGGGCCAGACCATCGAGCGCATTGCCCGCGCTGAAGCCATCTTCATCGAAAAGGTCATCGAGCGGCATCCCGGAGCTGATGGAAAACCATGTGTGATTGGGAACTGCCAGGCCGGCTGGGCGATCATGATCCTCGCCTCGCTACGGCCGGAACTGTTCGGTCCGGTGATCGTGGCGGGCGCGCCGCTCGCTTATTGGGCTGGCGTGCACGGCAAATATCCGATGCGGTACTCCGGCGGACTGCTCGGCGGAAGCTGGCTGACCGCGCTTTCCAGTGACCTCGGCGCGGGCAAGTTCGACGGCGCCTGGCTGGTGCAGAACTTCGAGAACCAGAATCCGTCGAATACGCTCTGGACCAAGCAGTATAACGTCTACTCCAAAGTCGACACCGAGGCCGACCGCTATCTCGAATTCGAGCGCTGGTGGGGCGGGCACGTCAACCTCAACGCCGAGGAGATCCAGTTCATCGTCGACGAGCTATTTATCGGCAACAATCTGGCGGCCGGCCGTGTCAAGATGTCTGACGGGGCCACGGTCGATCTGCGCAATATTCGTTCGCCGATCGTGGTGTTCTGCTCAAAGGGCGACAACATCACGCCCCCGCAACAGGCGCTGCACTGGATTCTGGACCTTTACGCTGACGTCGACGAGATCAGGGCACATGGGCAGACCATTGTCTACACGGTGCATGAGACGGTCGGTCATCTCGGCATTTTTGTCTCCGGCGGCGTGGCCAAGAAGGAGCACGCGGAGTTCTCGAGCAACATCGACTTGATCGATGTGTTGCCGCCGGGCCTCTACGAGGCGACGTTCGAGGCGAAGGGATCCGACACCCTCCATGATGAGCTTGCGGTCGGCCAGTGGGTGATGCGGTGCGAGGCCCGCACGCTCGACGACATCCGTGCGATGGGCGGGAACTCGCCCGAGGATGAGCGGCGGTTCGAGACTGCCAAGCGTGTCTCGGAAATGAATCTCGCCGCTTACCAGAAATACCTGCAGCCCTGGGTCAAATCGATGATCACGCCACAGATGGCGGAGATGATGCGCAATTGGCATCCGCTTCGCCTGCAATACGAGGCGTTCAGCAGCGCGAACCCCTGGATGAAGATGGTGGAGAACGCCGCGGACAAGGCGCGCGACGATCGCAAACCCGTCGCCAAGGACAATCCCTTCCTGGCATTCCAGGAGCGGGTATCGAAGCAGATCGTCAGTTCGCTCGATCAGTGGCGCGACTCGCAGGAGGCGCTGAGCGAGGCGATGTTCCTTGCCATTTATGGCTCGCCGGCGCTGCAAGCCGCAGTCGGGGTTGATCCGCAGTCGACACCCTCCCAACGCCGCGACATGGATCCAAAGCACCGTGAGCTGTTGCAAGCCCGCATCGCGGAACTGACATCCAGGATCGCCTCCGGTGGTATGCGAGAGGCCGGCCTTCGGGCCTTGCTTTATGTCGGATCGGCCCGGGGGATGGTGGACGAGCGCAGCCTCGAGGCTTTGCGACGGCTTCGCCAGGCCGATGAGACCGCGCGCATGACGCTCGGGGAGTTCAAGATGTTGGTCCGCGAGCAGTTCTTCATGCTGCTCCTTGATCGGGAGGCTGCACTTGCGGCCATTCCAAGGCTCTTGCCGGACAACATGGACGAGCGTCGCAGGGCATTTGCCGCCATTCAGGACGTGTTGTCGGCAAGCGCAGAGATATCCGGTGAAGTGGCCAGGCGATTGAAGCAGGTCGCCGGGCTGTTCGGGCTCGACGGTCACGACAACACCGTCCCTTTCGATCCGAAAGCCCGGGCATCGTAGCAATTCAGAGCGGAGCGATGGGTGTCATGGCAGCCGGACCGAACCAAGCCCAGCCGGGATCGAAATACGATCGCCTCATCGTCGCCGCGAAGGGCGTTCCCTCGGTCTCCACGATCGTCGTGCATCCCTGTGACGAAAGCTCACTGCGAGGGGCGATCGACTCCGCCGAGACCGACATCATCAAGGCGGTTCTGGTCGGTCCGGCCGCGCGGATCCGGGATACCGCGGCAAAGCACAATATTGATATTGCGGGCTATGAGATCGTCGATACGCCGCCAACTGAGGCTGCTGCGGCGGCCAGGGGCGTCGAGTTGATTCATGAGGGGCGAGGCGAAGTCCTGATGAAGGGCAGCCTCCACACCGATGAGCTGATGCGCAGCGTGACGGCAAAGGTCGGCGGGCTGCGCACGGACCGGCGCATCAGCCACGTGTTCGTGATGGACGTGCCGGCCTACACCGAAACAGTGTTCGTCACCGATGCCGCCATCAACATCTTCCCGGACCTCGATGCCAAGCGCGATATCATCCAGAACGCCGTCGATCTCTACAATGAGGCTGGCTTTGGCACGACACCGCGCGTGGCGATCCTGTCGGCGGTTGAGACGGTGACTTCGAAGATCCCTTCGACGATCGAAGCGGCCGCGCTCTGCAAGATGGCGGACCGCAAGCAGATCACCGGCGCGCTGCTCGATGGTCCGCTCGCCTTTGACAATGCGATCGACCTGGAAGCGGCGCGGATCAAGGGAATCAGGTCGGAGGTCGCCGGCCGGGCGCAGATTCTGGTCGTGCCCGACCTCGAGTCCGGCAACATGCTGGCGAAGAATCTGGCCTATTTTGCC
The DNA here is from genome assembly GCF_054056795.1 of Bradyrhizobium sp. USDA 3315. Classification (NCBI taxonomy): domain Bacteria; kingdom Pseudomonadati; phylum Pseudomonadota; class Alphaproteobacteria; order Hyphomicrobiales; family Nitrobacteraceae; genus Bradyrhizobium; species Bradyrhizobium sp. USDA 3315. The sequence goes on from NZ_JBSRYP010000001.1 coordinate 6,350,840, forward strand.
AAGGCCGATGGCGCCGGCATCGTGCTCGGCGCGCGGGTGCCGGTGGTGCTGACATCGCGCGCCGATTCGGCGCGGTCACGGATGGCGTCAGCCGCGGTTGCATGCCTTTACGCGGATGCCCGGCGTCGCCGTGCTCCCATCGCCGCCGCGTGACTGCCATGGATACGATCCTCGTCGTCAATGCCGGCTCCTCCAGCGTGAAGTTTCAGGTCTTTGCCGTGGAGGGCGAGGGCCGGCTCGCGCGGCAGCTGAAGGGCCAGATCGATGGCATCGGCAGCCGGCCACGGATGCGTGCCGGCGGCTCAAGTGGCGAACCGCTGGCCGACCGCGCCTATCCGATCGAGGCGGTTGCCGACGTTCCTGCCGCCATGTCCGTCGCGGGCGCCTGGTTGAGGGAGGAACTCAACATCAACCCTGTGGCCGTAGGCCATCGGGTTGTTCACGGCGGCCCGGATTACGCGCACCCGGTGCTGATCGACCCCCTGGTCGTGTCACGGCTGGAGCGCTACGCGCCGCTGGCGCCGCTGCACCAGCCGCACAATTTGGCGCCCATTAAGTCCCTGCTGACCAATTTTCCGACGTTGCCGCAGGTGGCCTGCTTTGATACGGCGTTCCACCGCGATCATGCCCCGCTGGCCGACCACTATGCCATTCCGCACCAGCTGTACGCCGAAGGCGTCAGGCGCTACGGCTTCCATGGCTTGTCCTACGAATATGTGGCCAAGCGGCTGCCGCAGGTGGCGCCGGAGGTCGCAGTTGGACGTGTGATCGTTGCCCATCTTGGCAGTGGCGCCTCGATGTGCGCGATGCGGGCGGGCCGGAGCGTCGAGAGCACGATGGGATTCACGGCGCTCGATGGTCTCGCGATGGGAACGCGACCCGGCCAGATCGACCCTGGTGTCGTCCTGTACCTGCTCACCGAGAAGGGAATGTCCGCGTCCAAGATGCAGGACTTCCTGTATCGCGATTGCGGCTTGAAGGGCCTGTCCGGCGTCAGCAACGACATGCGCGAGCTCGAGACAAGCGTAGACCCGCGAGCTGCATTTGCGATCGATTATTTCGTCTACCGCGTTGGCCTTAACGCCGGCATGCTGGCAGCCGCGCTGGAGGGACTCGACGGCTTCGTCTTCACCGCGGGGATCGGCGAGAACTCCGTTTCGATCCGTGCCCGCATCTCCGAACGACTGGCATGGCTCGGGATCATGCTGGATCCCGCCGAGAATGCGCGGCACGCGACCAGGATCTCCCGATCCGAAAGCCGAATCCCCGTCTTCGTCGTGCCGACCGATGAGGAATTGATGATCGCGCAGCATACGCTGACGCTGCTCATGAACCAGAGATCGCCAAATCCAAAAAGCGAGAGAGTATCATGAACATCCCGGTTTATCCTGAGACCAACGTCGCTCTGAAGGGCAAGAAGGGATTGATCGTCGGCATAGCCAATGACCAATCGATCGCCTGGGGCTGTGCCAAGGCGTTTCGGGCACTCGGCGCCGACCTCGCTGTCACCTACCTGAACGAGAAGGCCAGGAAGCACGTCGAACCGCTGGCCAAGGCGCTGGAATCGCCGATCTTTATGCCGCTTGACGTGATGGTCGAGGGCGAGACCGAGAAGGTGTTCGAGCGGATCCAGAAGGAGTGGGGTCAGCTCGACTTCCTGCTTCACTCGATCGCGTTCTCGCCGAAGGACGCCTTGCATGGCCGTGTGGTCGATGTCGATCGCGCCGGCTTCCAGAAGACCATGGACGTGTCCTGCTGGTCGTTCATGCGTATGGCCCATCTCGCCGAACCGCTGATGAAGCACGGCGGTACGATGTTCACCATGACCTATTACGGCAGCCAGATGGTGGTGAAGAACTACAATGTGATGGGCGTCGCGAAGGCGGCGCTTGAGGCAGCCGTGCGCTACATCGCGGCCGAGCTCGGGCCGAAAGGCATTCGGGTCCACGCCATCTCGCCAGGACCACTTGCCACGCGCGCAGCATCCGGGATTCCCGAATTCGATGAGCTGATGGACAAGGCGCAGTCGCAGGCGCCGACGCGCAGCCTCGTCAGCATCGACGACGTCGGCAAGGCCACCGCGTTCCTCGCCCTCGACGGTGCAAAGCTGATCACGGGAGACGTGCTCTACGTCGATGGAGGCTACCACATCATTGATTGAGGTGCGCGGGACCGGTCAACTATAGTGGAGCCCGATAACTTCGGCGACGCAGGCAGGGCGGGTACCGCCCTCTATCTCGATCACCACACGGTAGTGAACCCTCAATCCGTCCGGCGGCACGTCTTCGGCTTCCGCGATGCCGACGCGGCCGCGCAACTTTGATCCGGCCGGCACCGGCGCCAGATAGCGGATCCGGTCCGCACCATAGTTAAGCGTGTTCTTCAATCCCTTCAGGCCCATCACCGAGCGGATGAACATCGGCGTCAGGCTCAACGATAAGAGGCCGTGGGCGATGGTCTTGCCTCCGGGCATCTCTGCCTTCGCGCGTTCCTGGTCGACGTGAATCCACTGCTCGTCGCAGGTCGCATCGGCGAATTTGTTGATGCGTTCCTGGGTGATCTCGACCCATTCGCTGACACCAATCTCGGTTCCGACCGCCGACTTGAGCTCGTCAAACCCGTTGAAAATCCTCATGGCATCTACTCGCTTTGGAACGTCATTTCGGGGACGGTATCGGGAATCACGAGTTCGGCTTCCGTCACCGCCAGCACCTCTGCAACCGTCAGGCCCGGCGCCGTTTCAAGCAAGGTCGCCTTGCCGCCCGGGAACGCGATGACCGCCATATCTGTCACCACAAGATCGACAGGGCGCGCTGATGTCAGCGGCAGGTTACATCTGGCCACGATCTTCGACTTTCCCTTTGCCGCATGCTGCATGGCGACGATGACCCGTTTGGCACCGCTGACGAGGTCCATGGCGCCGCCCATGCCCGGCACCATTTTGCCCGGGATCATCCAGTTGGCGAGATGCCCGGTGGCGTCGACCTGCAGGCCGCCGAGCACCGTGATATCGACATGGCCGCCACGAATCAGGCCGAACGACATGGCGCTATCGAAGGTCGCCGCGCCCGGCAACGCGCTGATCGGCTTGCCGCCGGCATCGGTCAGCAGCGGATGAGCCATGCCCTGTTCGGGGATCGGGCCAGTGCCGATCAAGCCGTTCTCGGACTGGAAGAACACGTTGAGCCCTGCAGGAACGTAGTTGGCGACCAGGGTCGGAATCCCGATGCCGAGATTGACGAGGTTACCTGGCCGCAGTTCCTTCGCTACGCGACGCGCAATGATGATTTGTGCATCCATGGCTCACCCGTTCGCAACGAGATAGTCGACCAGCGGTCCCGGCGTGATCACATGATCCGGCGCAATCACGCCGACCGGAACAATATGTTCGGCGGTCACGATCACGATGTCGGCCGCCATCGCCATCACCGGGTTGAAATTTCGCGCAGTGAGGGCATAGGACAGGTTGCCGGCGTAGTCGGCCAGGAAGGCGTGGACGAGCGCGAAATCGGCGCGCAGCGCGGTCTCCAGCAGATACGGCTTGCCGTCGACTTCGATCTTTTGCTTGCCTTCCTCGACAAGCGTGCCGACGCCGGTGGGCGTCAGGACGCCGCCAAGACCGCAGCCGCCGGCGCGGATCCGTTCGACGAAGGTGCCCTGCGGAATGAGGTCGACCGTGATCTGCTCGCCCAGCATCTGTTGCTGCGCTTTCGGATTCAGCCCGATATGAGTTCCTATCATGCTCGACACCTGGGCGCCGTCGAACAGCTTGCCGACACCCTTGCCGGGTGTGGCCGCATCATTGCTGATGAGCGACAGGCCCGATTTCTTCTGCCGGACCAGTTCGTCCAGCAGGCGCTCCGGCGTGCCCACGCCCATGAAGCCGCCGACCATGATGCGCGCGTTGTTCGGGATCATCGCAACAGCTTCTTCGGCGGATACGGCCTTCATGATTGGGCTCCGGCAATCGGTCCGAGGCGGGATGTTTCAGCGAACATTGTCGTTTGGTGTGGTGCTTACGTTGATTTGGGTCAAAGCCCTCGTCATTCGTCGTCTGCGCGGTGGCTAATCCCAATGCTGTCGAGCATCTCCGCCCACAATTTGCGCACCTGTCGATGCCGATCGTTTACGGCCGCGCTGACGGCGTCGCGGGCGGGCTTCAGATCGTCACTTTTCAGAAAATGGATCTGGGCCTGGATCAGGCGGCTGCTTTCAAATTCGATCCGGCGCAAAGCCACAACAAAGGGATCATCCGCGGACGCCTCGACCGGCAGGAGGGCGGCAGGCCGGATGGCGCCGTGCGCGGCATGCCCGAGGGCCGCAATGTCGATCGTTGTGGCAAGCCGGCGATCGGCGACGCCGGAAGCTGGGGCGGGCAGCCAAGCCATTTCCCAGATCAACGTGTTGTAGAAAGCCATGATATCAGGCGCCCACGAGGTCGCGCGCAGGAGAAGGGAAACGATCTCCGTCTCGCGATGCAGCTGTGTGTTCAACTCTGTTTGCCAACCGGCCTTGAACTGGCCTGGCAAGGTCAGAGCCAGCTGCCGCGCAAGCGCGCCATGCATCGAGACCAGGAATGATGCCACCCGAGTTTGTTGCAACGGCGGCACGCGCCCGGAGGCATCGAGCGGGCCCAGGAACTGGTTCATGAGGTCGCCCTTGGCACGGGAATAGCGCGCAGGTGGTCGAAGCCGGCCGGGAAAGGCGTCATCTCGCCACCGGCGTCGTCGGGTGCGATCCATACCGCCTGTTTGCCCTGCCAGCGCTTCGCCAGCACGTCTTCGGCGAAGCGTGCCAGCAGATCGGCCGTCAGTGCGGCCTTCTCGAGGGTAAAGGCGTGGTAGGCATTGGGGACGATGACCAGTGAACTGTCGGCAATGTGAGTGCGCAGGGTTTCGTGCAGCGAGCGCGGCGTGAGGAAGTCAAATTCACCGTTGAGGATCATCGTCGGTGTCTTGATCGACGCCAGTTGTGGCGTCAGGGGCTGAAAGTCGAGGAAGGATTCCATCAAGTTTTGCACCGCATAAACGTCGTTGATTAACCAGCCCTGCCGTTTCACCGCGTCGAGATTGCCGAGTAGCGGCTTGAGCCATGAATCGGAGAGGTTCATTGGCAGCAACAGGTCCTGCAGATAGCTGGTGCCGCCCAGGATCAAGCCGGTGCGCAGTGCATTACCGAGCAACAAAAGCTGCGGCGAGAGTTCCGCAAAGGCGCTCATGGGCGCTAGGCCCGACAGCCTGTTGCTGTGCAAGATCGCATAGCGCAGCGCGATCAGTGCGCCGAAACTGATGCCGCTGAGGAATATCGGACCATCACCGAGCTCATCAATCAGGAGCCGAAGCGCCTCAACCTGATCATCCTGGCTGATGAACAACTCCGGTTTGGCTGAGGCGCCCTGACCGAGCAGATCGAAGGTCGCGACACGAAATCCCTTGCCGACCAGCGCGTCCCGATAAGCTGCCCAGAGCTCCGAATATTGAGTAAGCCCGTTAACGAGCACATAGGCCGGCGCGTCCGTGGCACCGTCCAGCTCATAACGGACGCGGTACGAGCCATGCGACAGGAACGGCATTCGTTTCACTTGCTCGATGCTTTCGGCCGCCAAGTTGGGATGCGCGCCCGTCCGTTCCTTTGACTTAGGTCAATATCGATCGCGCGTACCCAGCGGAAATCTTCCCAAAATTTCGGTCAGGGAGGCTTTCCATGAGGCGTCTTTTTGTTGGCCTGCTGCTGCTCGCCGTCAGCGCATCGGTTGCGACCGCCCAGCCGTTCACGCGCCGCTCGTCGCAAGTGCAGCATGACGGCCTGAAGCAATATTACGAGATCGCCGACTTCAAGCTCGGCGGCAAGTATGATCTGGCCAATCCGTCCAAGTGGGAAAATGGCGGCGAGGGGGGCGTCACCCTTGAATCGCTCGGTGGCGGTAAGCTACGCACCGCCTACATTGCGATTGGCACGCCGCGGCGCAACGCCGCCGGCGAGATCACCAACGCGGTGGTTATCAACTCGTATTACTCGGGCGACTCCACCGACATGTACGAGCAGTGGGTCAAGGGTGCCGCCCTATCGGGGGGCGTTCCGATCATCGGACCGGGCCGTCCAATCGACACCGACCGCTATTACGTCGTAATGGTCGATCCGCTCGGGACCTGGGGCGCAAGCAAGCCCTCCGATGGCCTCGGGATCAAGTTTCCCCAGTACACCTACTACGACATGGTGCAGGCGAATTACCGGATGCTTCGCGATCATTTGAAGATCGCCAGGGTCGCGCTTGCGGCCGGCGTCTCGATGGGTGGCACGCAGACCTATGTCTGGGGCGTCATGCATCCGGAATATGTCAGCGCGCTGATGCCGATCGGAGGCACGACGCAATCGGACGCGGGAGATCCCGTCGGCAACTGGACCTTCCAGTTGATGACGGCGGCGATCGAGTCGGATCCGGTCTGGCAACAGACCAAGGGCGACTACTACAAGCTGCCCAAGGAGAAGCACCCGCTGATGGGCATGGCGTTCGGCTGGTCGGTATTGGGGCTGACCGGTTACGATCTTTCATACCGGACCACGCAGGCTTTCACCGCGGTGCAGCCGGAAATCTTCTATTGGGATCCGCCGAACGAGAAGGCCGGGCTCAACGTCATCAATCGCTCCAAGCTGTATGACGCCGTCGACCTCGTGTGGCGCAACCGCGTTGGCGAGCTTCACAACATCAACAATGATCTCGGTCGCATCCAGTCGCGCACCCTGGTCATGCACATCAAGAACGACCTGTGGCTCAACTTCAAGCTTGCCGAGAAAGCGGTCGAAAACATCCCAGGCGCCGACCTGATTGCCGAAGAGAGCCCGGTCGCACATTACGGCGTGTTCTCGATCATCAATGGCCACAAGAACGACCCGAAATTCGTGTCGTTCATGGATGACGTCGCGAGTCTCGACAGGGCGCAGCAGTTCGTCGACAAGAATTTCCGCACGCCGGGCGTGGCGTCGGACATCGACCCGAAGAAATCCTTCTGGAAGGACTACGTCACCTATCCCTATCCGGTAAAATACGCCAACGCCAAGGACGCCAAGGGCACGACCTGGCAAATCGGCTACATGGATGAATATTACGGCACCGACAAGGATCCGAAGGTCCTGGTCATCATCCACGGCAAGGGGGCATTCGCTGGCCACTACGGCAATATCATGCAGTACGCCCTGCGCAGTGGGTTGCGCGTGATCGCGCCGGACCTGCCGCACTACGGCATGTCGGGCCCGGGCAATCTCGACAAGAGCCCGGCGCGGACCATGCAGGACATGCGTGAAGTGGTCTATGACGTGATCGTCAACCAGCTCAAGGTCAAGCAAGCGGCCTACCTTGGCCATTCCCTGGGCGGCCAACTGATCCTGGGCTATGCGCTGACATATCCGGATGCGGTGAAGAGCCTCATTCTCGAGGCGCCCGCGGGCCTCGAGGAATATCCACGCGAGGTAACGATTGCACCGGGCAAGACTGCTAAGCTGTTCGACGCCTCGCTCGCGGGTAACTTCGACAAGTGGAAGGATGTCTGGGGGCCTACCCAGGTATTAGCCAACGAAATCGCGCGGCCGGAGCAGAACATTCGCGACTTCTTCTATTTCAAGAAGCGCGATCCCGCTACCGGCGTGGTCGGGCGCAGCAAGAGTGGCTACTTCATGAACGACAGCGAGTATGCGCGGTTGCATACCGAGCAGCGCGTCGGCCTCATCAAGGGCAACCCGAAGGAGCTCGAGCAATGGGCCAACGTGTACATTCTCGACATCTACGGTATGGTATCGGAGTTGCAGCAGGATGATCCGAAGAACCTGTATCGGCGGCTGACCGACATCAAGGTGCCCATTTTCCTGGCCTTCGGCGACAAGGAGCCGTTCATTCCCGGAACGCCCTTTAATGGGTTGAAGGACCTCGGTCGCGACATCATCACCCCGTTCATGACGCGGATGACGCGCGCGAACAACCGGCCGATCCTGAAAATCTATCCTGACACCGGTCATTTCATCCACACCGACAATCCGGTGGAATTTCCGGCTGACGTGACCGATTTCGTGATGACCGGCAATCTCGACACCAGTTCGCCGCTCGAGACGGACAGAATTATCAACGGCGTGGTGTCGGCGATGGCTGTTGCGCCGACGCCGGACGGACCGAATCCGACAGCCGGTTTGAATAAGTGACCAGCAGGCTGAGTTGCAACGAGAGGATCAAACTGTAGCAATGCCCAAAGTGCGTGCCGGAGAGGTCGACCTTGGCTGGCGGGAGTGGGGCGAAGGCGAAACCACGGTCGTCTTCGTCCACGGCAATCTCGCCAGCAAGGACTGGATCGAGCTCGCCGCCCCCTTGTTCCCGAGCGGCCTTCGGGTCATCGGAATCGACTGGCGCGGTTGTGGCGACAGCGATCGCCCAGCCGCGACGCCGGACTATACCAACTACTCGATGCAGCAACATGCGCTCGACATGCTGGCGGCGCTGGATGCTCTGCAGATCCCATTCTGTCATCTCGCGACGCATTCCACCGGCGGCATCATCGCGGCGCGGATGTTGCTGATGCGGCCGGAGCGGTTTGGCCGGGTATTCGCGCTCGATCCCGTGACGCCACTCGGGCTCGCGTTCAACGCGAAGCAGATCGGGCTGTTCCGCGCGATGATGGCGAGCCGCGAGGTGACGCGCGCTATGATGGCGACGGCTGCTTCTTCCTTGTTCCTTCCGGACAGCATGGCGCCGAATGCGGTGCCGGTGTTCCGCGAGGGGTTGGGCGCGATCCCAGCCCTGTTCGAGCGTATCCTGGAGCAGACGTTTGGCGTCTCCGAGGGAATATGGATCGGCACGCCCGTCAATCTGACACGCGAGCGGGAAAGCCGCGAGCTCGAGCGGCGGATGCCCGAAATCCGGCATCCACATCTCGTCGTCTGGGGCGAAGGTGACGGCTGGATCGCGCCCGCCGACCTCCGGACCATGGCGGCGGCGATGCCGAACTGCCGGTTGGTCGTCGTGCCGGGCGTCGGCCACTCAATGAACCTGGAAATGCCGCCACTCTATGCCGGCTATTTTGGCGCCTGGTTTGGAGGCCTGAACGACCAGCGATGGTGAAACTCGTGAAGATCCGAATCCTTGGTTCGGTCGACGGGCGATTAGAAGCGGCATGCCGCAGAAGAAGGCCTGCTCGCTTGGAACCTCAACTGACTGTTGCTAGCTCCAATTTGAATCGAAGGGATCGCTTCGGAGGATCCATGGCTGACACCCCAAAACTCTCGGTCGAGAAGGCGCTAAAGAAATTGCGAAATAGCGATGAGCCGAAGTCGAAGAACGAACGTCATGACGAGATAATGAGCGCGCTCGACGAAGAAATAAGGCGCATGAGAGCGCAGAGGCTGCGCCTGGATCGGCTCAAACGCACCCGCGACTAGGGGAACTCGTTGTTGTGGTAGCCCGAACGAAGCCCCGTGACGTCATCGGCTCCTGAGCCTTTGGCCGGAAACGAGTCAGCGATGCTCAACGCGGTTGACAGACCCGCTGCGCTCGGGCGAGTGAACTGACGATCCGGCAAGGTTCGAACCTGCAACCCGCAGTAGAAATCCGCTGCTCGGCCATTTGGCCTACGGCGCGTTGAGCGGGCGGGTGCGGTGGTGGGTCAGTTTGAAAACCCACCGAAAGATTTCCCTTGGTTAATTCAAGGCCGCGTCCATCCCACCCGTAGAACTACGGGCTCCGGGCAATTGGGCCAGGTTGTATTCTCCAGCAGCCGGCCCTGCGATTTTGGCCTAAAAGGCACCCAAACGCCGGAAATGCTCCCTGCGACGTCGCCGCTTCCGGCAAGGCATTGAAATCGCGGCAAATGCGAACGCCCTCCGAGCGCACCATGCCTCAACTAATCCTTGAAATCGCTGAGGTTTTCGTAGCGCGGCCGCTCGCCGGCCGCGCGTGACTCATGTCCAGACTTGGAGCCGGCTGCTGAGGCGGAGATGCCGCTCGACGCGATCCTGTAACGCCGACCGAATAGATGCCGGTACCGCGGCCACCGATTCTGGCGATTGCGCGGATGCAAGCTTGCTTACCCGGAGCGCCTGATGATCTTTGCCAGCTACGCCTACCGTGTCGTCTCCAACTTCGTGTTCCTGGGGCTGGTCTATTTCACGCTGAACCTTCTGGAGAAGTACGAGCAGCGCGCGACGGTCGCGATTCTGGTCCTGGTCTATGCGGCGATGCACGCCTTTTCCGGCCTGCGCTCGTTCTATTTCTTCCAGCGCATCGAGCGCCTGGAGGGCGAGACGCGACGGCTCGCCGCGGCGGCCGGCGAGGGGCCCAATGCTGTCGCCTCGCGCAGGCAGATCGTCGCCGATGTCACCGTGCTCAGGCATGCCGGCGAGATCAAATCCTATATCGATATCTTCTTCCTGGCGCTGGTGATCCTGCTCTGCGTCGCCAAGATCGTGGCCAGCTAGATCACGTCAATCAGGCACGCGCCTGCCGGCCGCCGCCGCCTCGGCGCGCGGCGTACGCTTCTTCAGATTATTGGCGACGTGAACTGACGCATTGTCCGCGGCCGGCGGTGCGACATGCAAGGGGGCGCCATGGGCTCTGCCGTGCGCCGCGGCGGGCACGTGATGCGCGGCCTGTTTCGGATGCCTGGCCTGGCGCGCGGAGAACGCCTGCGCGCGCGGTATGCCAACGCCAACTGCCGCGCGCTGCACGAGGCGGCGATTGGCCGCCGATCGGGCTGCGAGCAGGGTCAGGTCAAGCGCCTCGGGAACGCGGAACACGTCGGACGCCGGGACCGGCAATGTCGAGACGGATGCGAACCGGGCAAGCTGGGGCTGCGGCCACAGCGTGCGGACGGGCATCGCAACCCGGGCGTGCTGTGCGTGGTCGAGGATGTCGGCATCGCGCCAATCCATGTCGGCAAACACCGGGGCAGGCAGCGTCCGCGTCGCGGTGAACACGAAATTCGGAATTTTGGGCCAGCGCGTGGTCGCCACCGTCTCGGTCGGCGGATGCAGGTACCATTGCTGCGGCTGGGTCGGCGTCGCCGGGCGATCGGGCGTTGCGGGCACGACATGAACGATCCGGTAGCCGCGCTCCTTCAGCGTGCTGAGGATGCGCGGCAGCGCCGCAACGGTGCGCGGCTGGATGTCGTGCAGCAGCAGGATGCCCTTGCGCTTGGCTTCGATCCGCTGGATCGCGAGGTCATAGACCCGCTGCGGCGAGATGTGGCGCCAGTCGTCCGCGGGGAAGTCGGCGCTCCAGACCTGGATGCCCTGGGACGCCAGATAGGCCTCCGGGATCTCGGCGCGCATCAGGCCGGGAATCCGGAAGAACGGCGCGAGCTTGCTCTTGTCGCCATTGAGGGCGGCGAGCGTCGAGGCGATGCCGTCGTCGACCTCTTGCCGCACCTTCTCGAGCGGCATCTTGTTCATCGTCAGCGGATGGTTCTGGCTGTGCGTGCCGACGGTATGTCCGGCCGCGATCAGCTTGCGCACGCCCTCCGGATTGAACCGGGCCTGGGAGCCGATGGTGAAGAAGGTCGCCTTGACGCACTGGCTGGCGAGAATCGCCAGCACCTGGTTGCTGTATTTAGGTAACGGCCCGTCGTCGAAGGTCAGTACCACTTCGTGATCGGCGAGCGGCAAGGTCTCCGGATACTGCATGGTGCCGATCCGGGGATGCTCCTTGGGATCGACGACGAGGGTCCGCGAGGTGCCGAGTGCGTTGGGGTTAGGGCAGTCTGCGGCGAGGGCGGCATACGGCGTCATCAAGCCGCAGCCCAGCAGCCCCGCGCGGACCACGGTCCGCGACCGCTTCCGGATCATCACCAGGACGTTTGCAATCATCGAATCTCGGCCGCATTCCAAACGCACTGACGAATCCTTAGGTGCGGCGCCATGAATGCCGCCTTAACGGTCTGTAATCCACCTTGGGTCCCGGGTTCAATGTGACCGGTCGGACACGGTTTTCAGCGCCGCCGGGACGACGTGGACGACGTGGTATTTATGCTCCTGCAGGTACCTCAAGAAGGCGGGCAGCATCTCGGCTGTCCGCATTTGCGGGTCATGCAGCAGGACAATTCCCTTGCGGTGGCCTTCGAGCCGCCCGGTGAGCAGCTTCAGTTCCTCCTCGGGGGTCATCTTGTTCCAATCGCTGGCCCAGAAATCGGCTCCGAACACCGCGATACCGCGCTTTTCCAGGTGGTCCAGCAGGGCGGGTGTCGATTCGAAATAGGGGAACCGGAAGAACGGCGTGCTCGGAATCTTGCTCTCGGTGCCGCGCAGGGCCTTCTGGACCGCTTCGATCCCCCGGTTGATGTTCGCCTCGGCCTGATCCGGCGGGAGTTTGTTGAGATGTGGATGGTCCCAGCTGTGATAGCCGATGGTGTGGCCGAGGCGCGCGATCTTGCGGACCATATCGGGATGATCGGCCGCGTTGCGGCCGACCATGAAGAAGGTTGCCTGCACGCATTCAGCCGCCAGCGCCGTCAGCACCTTGTCGGTGACCCCCGGCGTCGGTCCGTCGTCGAAGGTCAGCACGACCTCGCCATCCCTGAGCGGCAGGGTCTGCGGAAAGCTCTTCAGCCCGACGCGCGGATAGGTCGCGGGGTCGACCTCGAGTACACGTGAGGTGCCGAGCGCGTCCTTGCGCTGGCATTCGGCGGCGTGCGCCGAGCCGAACAGTGCAATAGGCGCGAGCGCGACCAGCGCCGCGAAAGCCTTCCGGAGCGGTCGCGGTGCGCTCGACATCTTTCTCATTGCACTGGGCCCCACCGATTAGGTAATCCGTTCCGCACTCATCCAACCAGTTTTTCCCCTCCTGTCAAACCGGCGAAACACGGCATGGCCGAGAATTTCGACGTTGCCGAACCCGCCGAGGCCGATCCGCTGGCCCGGATGCCGATGCGGGACGAGGAGGGCGAGCTCCGCGGCGAATTCGTCGCGGCGATCACCCGGGCCATCCACGCCGCCGACCGGCCGTTGCTGTGCGAGGTGGTGGCGGAACTGCACGAGGCCGATCTCGGCGACCTGATCGCGGCGCTGGAGCCGGACGACCGCGTCACCCTGGTCGAGATCACCGGCACCGATTTCGACTTCTCGGCGCTCAACGAAGTCGACGAGACCGTCCGCGAGGAGATCCTCGAGGAACTCGAGCCGGAGACGGTTGCCGAGGGCGTCCGCGAGCTCGAATCTGACGACGCCGTCGAGCTCCTGGAGAGTCTCGACGAGGAGGACCAGGAAGAGATCCTGGAGAAGCTGCCGGCGGCCGAGCGCGAGGACATCGAGCGCAGTCTGCTGTACCCGGAGAATTCCGCCGGCCGGCGGATGCAGACCGAGTTCATCGCGGTGCCGCCAGATTGGAATGTCGGGCAGGCGATCGACTACATGCGCGACACGCCGGACCTGCCGGATCGCTTCTACGAAATCTATGTGGTCGATGCCGACAAGCACCTGCTCGGCGCCGTGCCGCTCGACGTGCTGCTGCGCGCGCGCCGCCCGGTCCCGATCAAGGATCTGATCGACGAGGACCGTCGCCGGGTTTCCGCGCTGGAAGACCAGGAAGAGGTCGCGCGGATGTTCGGCAAGTACAACCTGGTCGCAGCTCCCGTGGTTGACACCATCGACCGGCTGGTCGGCGTGATCACCATCGACGACGTCGTCGACGTGATCGAGGAGGAGGCAGACGAAGACTTGAAGGCGCTCGGCGGCGTCACCAGCGACGAAGAGCTGTCCGACACGGTGTGGACCATCGCCCGCGGCCGCTTCAACTGGCTCCTGGTCAATCTCGCTACCGCGTTCCTGGCCTCGTCGGTGCTCGGTCTGTTCGAGGGCCAGCTCGAGAAGATGGTGGCGCTCGCGGTGCTGGCGCCGATCGTGGCGAGCCAGGGCGGCAATGCCGCGACCCAGACCATGACGGTCGCGGTGCGCGCGCTCGCCACCCGCGAGCTCGGCCCGTACAACGCGATGCGGGTGGTGCTGCGCGAGACCATGGTCGGGCTCGTCAACGGCATCGCCTTTGCCGTCATCACCGGCGTTGCCGCGGTGGCGTGGTTCAAGATCCCCGGCCTCGGCATCGTGATCGGGCTTGCGATCATCTGCAATCTGGTCGCCGGCGCGCTCGGCGGCATCCTGATCCCGATGGTGCTGGAACGGGTGCGGGCCGACCCCGCGGTCGCCTCCGGCACCTTCGTCACCACCGTCACCGACGTGGTCGGCTTCTTCTCGTTCCTCGGCATCGCCACGCTGTGGTTCGGCCTCAAGTAACGCGCTCGCGGGTAGGGCGGCGCATGGTTCGGGCGCGAGCCGCGCCGGGCCGCTTATCGTTAATCCGAACTTAACGCGCTTCATCGATGATGCCGCTATCTCCAAGGGGCCATCACGGGGGCCATCATGCAGCGGTTGCGGCTCAAGGCGGACGGACGGATCGTCAAATTGCGCGACGGGCAGGAAATCCCGCTCGTGCCCGCACATCCCGACCGGGCGGCGATGCAGCCTGCGGCCGCGCAGCCGGCCGTACGCGATCTGCGCCGCCGGGCCCAGCTCACCCAGCTGGAATTCGCCGCCAAGCTCGGCGTGCCCGTGGAAACCATCCGCAACTGGGAGCAGGGCAAGCGCGCGCCACGCGGACCTGCCCGCGCGCTGCTCGCCGTGATCGCCCATTCGCCGGAGACGGTGTTCGCCGCGCTGTCGAGCGAGCCGACGGCGGCTTGAGCGGGTAGGGCGCGCTCCATCATCGCTGCAATCTCGGTGTCGTCCCTGCCTAGTGCGCAATTGCGCACGGGAGCAGGGACCCATACTCCGCGGCCCGTGTTGTGAACGGGACTCGTCGTTCAACCATCCCGCGACAATGCCGATCTGTGGTGGTCCCTGCTTTCGCAGGGACGACAGCGAGTGTGTTGCACGATCGGGAGTCAAACTTTCGCATTCTCGCGACATGATCTGCCCGAGCTTTGCTTTTTGTTCCGCCCTCTCTTGAACAGAGGGCGCAGGGAAAGCCGGGTGCCGATCGCACCCATGGGCCCCGAGCAAAAGGTAGAAAGCTCGGGGGGTAGGACCACAGGTGTAACCGGAAACAACCCGGCTTTCCCTGCGCGATGGGTTACGGCTTATACGTGCTCTCCCCGGCGAGACTGGGCTTTTTTGTCGCCGCCCTCGCAAACGTTTGCGCACTTTGCGAGAGGACACCTGCCGCTAGGGCGTCAGGCCTGCACGATTTCGCCGTCCGCATCATGCGCACTCGTCAGTTGCGCTTGCCGCGTCCACCGCATCTCACCGCAACACCCGTGACGATGCGCAGCGCCCCTCGATCGGGTGAGACGCGTTATTCATACACTGAGTTGCGCTTCTGATAAAGCGAAATATTTTTGCTTCGGAGGCTTGACCTGTCGGGCAACTCAGTGATCGGCGATTTCCGGGCAGCCTTGCCGCGAGCGCCAATCCGCGTGACACGTCTGGCCATATCAGGCGTTCAAGCATCCATCACCCGCAGCAAGGCTGTTTGGCTTTCGGTACGCAGCAGGACTGCTGTTCCTGGAGCCATCGGTCGCGCGGCTTGCAGCTCGACGGGCGCGCCGAGAGATAGACGCGGATCGCCGCGTCGCCGGCATCCATGCGTTCGGCGCGATAGATCTGCATCGGCCGAACACCGTCGCTCACCTCGAACGTCAGCCGGGCTTGCGGGTCGAAGCCGACGGCCTCGTCGACCTTGCGGATGATCGCAAGAAATTTTCCGGCCGGCATGTGACCGCGGTTTTCCTCCTCGATGTCCCAGAGCTGAATGAAGGTCTCGCTCCAGCTCTCCGGGTTCGCGCCGCAATCGAGCGCCCTGAACGAACCGGTCTTGACTTCGGTCACGTGGTAGCTGGGGCGGACGTCCCGGCCGTCGTAGCTGAAGATCAGCGGTTTCTCCTTGTGCGCCTCAAGGCCGGAAAGGAGGGCCGCGGATGACAGCTCTTCCACCGGAAGCAGGGCGCCGACGATCGAACGGGTATTGGCAAGCGTGTCCATGGCTGCTATCCTCATTCCAATGATTATTGAATTGTAGGATTATCGAAAGATGGAGGAGCGTCAAGCCCGAACCGCGTTTGCCGCGCTGTCGCAGGAAACGCGGCTGCGGATCGTGCGATTGCTGGTCAAGGCCGGTCCTGAGGGGATGGCCGCGGGGGCGATTGCCGAGGCGGTCGAGGTGTCGCCATCCAACGTGTCGTTCCATCTGAAGGACCTCGAACACGCCGGCATGATCCTGCCGCGCCGCGAGGCGCGCTCGATCATCTACTCGGCGGATTTCACCGGTTTGCGCGACCTCATTGCCTTCCTGATGAAGGATTGCTGCGCGGGCCACCCGGAGATCTGCGCGCCGGCGCTCGCCGCCGCCCAGTGCAAGCCTTCCACGAGCAAGAAGAAGGCGCGCGTCTGATGCGCGATTTCGATCTGCCACGGCGCCTTGTGGCCGAAGGTCTCGGCACGTTGCTTCTGGTCGCGACCGTCGTTGGCTCCGGCATCATGGCAGAAACCCTGACCAAGGACGTGGCGCTGGCGCTGCTCGGCAATACGCTGCCGACCGGTGCCATCCTGGTGGTGCTGATCACGATCCTTGGACCGATATCCGGCGCGCACTTCAATCCGGCGGTTACGCTGGTGTTCACGCTCAAGGGCGAACTCCGCCTGCCGCACGCGGCGCAGTACGTCGCGGCGCAGGTGCTCGGGGGAATCCTGGGTGCGATGGTCGCGCATGCCATGTTCGGCCTGCCGCTCCTGGAGTTCTCCGCCAGGGCGAGGACCGGGTTCCCGCAGTGGTTTGCGGAATTCGTTGCCGCGTTCGGACTGGTCGCAACGATCATCGGTGGCCTGCGGTTTCGCGAGGCCGCTATCCCATGGCTGGTCGGGCTCTACATCACCGCCGCCTACTGGTTCACCGCCTCCACGTCTTTCGCCAACCCAGCCGTTGCCATCGCGCGATCATTCACCGATACGTTTTCCGGTATCCGCGCGCAGGACCTGCCGGGATTCATCGTCGCCGAGATTCTGGGGGCGATGGCCGCGCTGGCGCTGATGACGTGGCTCCTGCGGCAGAGCGAAACGAAGATGGAAGCAATCCGATGACGATCACGATTTACCACAATCCCGCTTGCGGGACGTCGCGCAACGCGCTGGCCATGATCCGCCAAAGCGGGGAGGAGCCGGAGATCGTCGAGTATCTCAAGACGCCGCCCGCGCGCGACACGCTGATCTCCCTGATCAAGGCCATGGGCATGACGCCCCGCGCGCTGCTCCGCGAGAAAGGCACGCCTTATGCAGCGCTCGACCTTGCCAATCCGAAATGGAGCGACGACGAGTTGATCGATTTCATGATCGCGCATCCGATCCTGATCAATCGGCCGATCGTGGTCTCGCCGAACGGCGTGAAACTGTGCCGGCCGTCCGAGGTCGTGCTTGACCTTCTCGCCACGGACATTGGCCAGTTCGTCAAGGAAGACGGAGAAGTGGTTCCGTCCAGGACGCCGGGTGCGCGCGCCGGATGAGCCGCCGTGCAGACAACGTCCTGATTGTTGCGCTCGGGACCACGCAAACCCTTGCCTGGGCGTCGAGCTATTATCTGCCTGCCATCCTCGCGGACTCGATCGCGCGGGACCTCGGCATCTCGACGAACTGGCTGTTCGCCGCGTTCTCGATGGCGCTCGTGATCTCCGGGCTGCTCGGTCCGCGCGTCGGCCGCCAGATCGACCGGATGGGCGGACGCGAAGTGCTCTGCGCGTCCAACCTCATCCTGGCGTCCGGTCTGATCCTGCTCGGGCTGTCGCAGGGCGGCGTGCTGATGGCGGTGAGCTGGCTGTTGCTCGGCGTCGGCATGGGTCTTGGCCTGTATGATGCAGCCTTCGCGGCGCTCGGGCGCATCTACGGCAACGCCGCCCGTCGCTCCATCACCGGCATTACCCTGATCGCGGGCTTTGCCAGCACGATCGGCTGGCCGCTGAGTGCGTGGGGGCTCGCAACCATCGGCTGGCGCTGGACCTGCTTCGGCTGGGCCGCTGCGCACATCCTGATCTGCTTGCCGCTCAACGGCCTCCTGATCCCCGGGCTAAAGCGGGAGCATCGGATCGCGGCCGACACGCCGAAGCCGCACATTGCCATCGATCGCGCGATGGTGTTGCTCGCCTTTGCCTTCGCCGCCGCCTGGAGCGTGACGTCGGCGATGGCGGTTCATCTGCCGCGAATTCTGGAGTCGCTCGGTGCGACGCCGGCGCAGGCGATCGCGGCGGGCGCACTGATCGGCCCGGCGCAGGTGGCGGCACGCATTGTCGAAGCGAGCCTGCTGAAGCGCTTCCATCCGCTCTGGTCAGCGCGCCTGGCCTGCATCACACATCCCTTGGGCGCCTGCGTCATCGGTCTGTTCGGCGGTGGCTTCGCGGGGGTGTTCGCGCTGTTGCACGGTGCCGGAAACGGCATCCTGACCATCGCGCGCGGCACGCTGCCGCTGGCGATATTCGGTCCGAAGGATTACGGCTACCGCCTGGGACTGCTCGGCGCGCCGTCGCGACTGTCTCAAGCGCTCGCGCCCCTCATATTCGGATTCCTGATCTCGCCGCTCGGTGGCTACACGCTTGCGGTCACATCGGCTCTGAGCTTGGCCGCGCTTCTGGCGCTGTTCGCACTCAAGGCCGGGCCGAAGACCCCCTCGCGGTAGCATCACGCCCCTTCATCCGCCGAACCGTGTCGATGAACGCCTTGATGATCGGGGAATGACCGCGCCCGCTGTGATGGGCGATGCTGTACTGGGTCTTGATGGTGCGGTCGCTGATCTCCAGCGCGCGCAGGTTGGGATGCGGCACGAATTCGAAGTCGGCGACGACGCTGATGCCGAGGCCGCGCTCGACCGCCTTCCACACGCCCTCGCGGCTCTCGATCTCGAACACCGGCTCGATCCTGATGCCCTCGGCCTGCATCGTCGCCTCGAACGCGCGCCGCGTGGTCGAGCCGCGCTCGCGCAGCACGATAGGCTGGTCGGCCAGCTCGCGCAGCCTGACCGATTTGCGTTTGAACCAGGGATGGTCGCGGTTGACGAACACGATCACGCGGTGCGTGCGGTAGGGGATCATGGTGACGCGCGGATCCTCCGGCACCTCCGCCAGGATCGC
Organism: Bradyrhizobium sp. USDA 3315; assembly: GCF_054056795.1. Lineage (NCBI taxonomy): Bacteria > Pseudomonadati > Pseudomonadota > Alphaproteobacteria > Hyphomicrobiales > Nitrobacteraceae > Bradyrhizobium > Bradyrhizobium sp. USDA 3315. The sequence continues at coordinate 6,369,970 of NZ_JBSRYP010000001.1, forward strand.
GACGTCGGCCTCGAAGTCGACGATGTGGCGGAAGGTGCGTTCGGAATTGCCGAGCAGGGTCGAGATCTGCACCTCCGGATGATCGCGCTTGAACGCCGCGATGATTTCGGTGGCATGAAACGGTCCGACGGTCGCGACCCGCAGATGGCCCTTGGTCGCCTTGCCGTGCGCGGCCAGGAGGTCGTGGGCCTCGTCGCAGAACGTCATGATGCCGCGGGTGATCTCGAACAGCGCGGCGCCGGCCTCGGTGAGTTCGGTATGCCGCGGCTTCCGGATCAAAAGCTCGACGCCGTAGCTCTCCTCCAGCTCCTTGACCTGGATGGTCAATGTCGGCTGGCCGACGTTGAGCACGCGCGAGGCCGCGGTGAAGCCACCATGGGCGGCGACCGCATGGAAGGCGCGCAGCTGGCTGAACACTATTGACATAATCAATAGAACGCATCCGTAGAATGAATTTGTCAATAGCAGCCGGCGCCGTACCTTCGCGCCAAACGGAGGACGCGCTGATGGACTGGACTTATTCCAACCCGGTGAGGATCGAATTCGGAGCCGGCAGCTTCGACAAGCTGCCGGGACTGATCGGCAAGCGCGCCTACGCGCTCGTGACCTATGGCGAGCCGGTCTTCGACGAGCTGGAGCGGCGGCTGCGCGCCGCGGCGGGACCGTCGGTCCTGACCATCCGCGACGTCGCGCCCAATCCGGACTACCGCCTGCTCACCGAACAGACCGCGCGCTTTGCCGGGCTCGCGAGGCAGCCCGAGGTGATCGTCGCGCTCGGCGGCGGCTCGGTGATCGACTCCGCAAAGGTGTTCGCGGCCGCCGGCGGCGACTTCGCGACCGTCAAGACCTATCTGGAGACGCAGCAGGGCGCCGAGCGCCTCGCGGCGATCCCGATCATCGCGGTGCCGACCACCGCCGGCACCGGCAGCGAGGTGACCTGCTGGGGCACGGTGTGGGACGAGGCCAACGGCAAGAAATATTCGCTGGCGCGTCCGTCGCTCTATCCGACCCATGCCGTGATCGATCCGCGCCTGATGCTCGGCAAGCCGCAACTCCTCACCGTCAGCACCGGGCTCGACGCGCTGTCGCATGCACTGGAGAGCATCTGGAACGTCAACAACAACCCGGTGTCGGCCAACCACGCGGTGGCCGCGGCGCGCAGCATCCTCGACGTGCTGCCGAAGCTCGCCAATGACCTCGGCAATCTCGAGCTGCGCAGCCGCATGGCGCAGGCGGCACTGTTTGCCGGCCTCGCGTTCTCCAACACCAAGACCGCGATCGCGCATTCGCTGTCCTATCCGATCACGCTGCGGCACGGCGTGCAGCACGGCATCGCCTGCTCGTTCTCGCTGCCGATGGTGCTGCGCAGCGTCAAAGGGGCAGGCGGGCTCTGCGAGGACAGCCTCCGGCAGATCTTCGGCAGCGACCTCGCGCGCGCGGCCGACGATCTCGAGGACTTCATGGCGCGGCTCGGCATCTCCTGCAATCCGGCCGCCTACAGGATCGAGCGCGCCGAATGGCACGCGCTGATCGCGGACTCGCTCGAAGGCGAGCGCGGCCGCAACTTCCTGGGATCGAAGGAACGGCTGATCGAGGCAGCGCAGACGCAGCGGATGCCGAGCGCGGTGAGCGCGTGACGGCGGCGCAGTGACAAGGAGAGGTATCATGCAAGACAATCGCAAGACAATCACCGTCAACGGGCGCCGTTACGACGCGCCGACGCGGCCGACGGTCGTGATCTGCCTCGACGGCTCGGAGCCTGGCTATATCGAGCGGGCGATCGAGGCCGGCGTCGCGCCGACCTTCGCGCGCTTCATGAAGGAGGGCGCGCATGTCCATGCCGCCAGCGTGATCCCGAGCTTCACCAATCCGAACAACCTCTCGATCATCACCGGACGGCCGCCCGCGGTGCATGGCATCGCCGGCAACTACTTCTATGACACGGCGAACAACGCCGAAGTCATGATGAACGATCCGAAGTTCCTGCGCGCACCGACCATCCTCGCCGGTGTCCACGACGCCGGCTACAAGGTCGCCGCCGTCACCGCCAAGGACAAGCTGCGCACCTTGCTTGCGTACGGTCTGGACTATTCCAGCGGCCGCGCCATCGCGTTCTCGTCGGAGAAGGCCGACCAGGCCACCAAGGCCGCCAACGGCATCGATGATGTGCTCGATTTCGTCGGCCTGCCGCTGCCCGAGGTCTACTCCGCCGATCTGTCGCGCTTCGTGTTCGCGGCCGGCGTCAAGCTGGTCGAGCGCTACCGTCCCGATCTGATGTACCTGTCGACCACCGACTACATCCAGCACAAGGTCGGGCTCGGCACCAAGATCGCCAACGACTTCTACGCGATGATCGACGGCTATCTCGCGAAGCTCGATGCGCTCGGCTGCAACATCGTGGCGACCGCCGACCACGGCATGAACGACAAGTTCCTGCCCGACGGCAAGCCCGACGTGATCTACCTCCAGGACGTCATGGACGACTGGACGGGTACGGGTGCCGCACGCGTGATCCTGCCGATCACCGATCCCTATGTCGCCCATCACGGCTCGCTCGGCTCGTTCGCGACGATCTACACGCCGGAGGGCGCCAACGTCGACACGCTGCTGTCGCGGCTGCGTGCGACGGGAGGCATCGAGGTCGCGCTGACGCGCAACGAGGCCTGCGCCAGGTTCGAGCTGCCGCCGGACCGGATCGGCGACATCGTCGTGATCTCGACCAGGCACAAGGTGCTCGGCACCAGCGAGGCGCGTCACGATCTGTCGGGCCTGACCGAGCCGCTGCGCTCGCATGGCGGACTGACCGAGGAGCGGGTGCCGCTGATCGCCAACCGCAAGATCGCGCTGCCCGCCGGCCACGCCCTGCGCAACTTCGACGCCTTCGACGTCGCGCTCAACCGCATCCAGTGACGCATTCGGACCCCAAGGACAGTGCCATGAACATCCAGAGCCCGGCCGTTCGCCATGAGCAGATGCGCATCGCGGGCATCCTCGTCGACACCGACGAGCATGTCGAGGTTTTCAGTCCCTACACCAACAAGGTGGTGGGCACGGTGCCGGCGGCGCGGCCGGAGCATGTGCGCAGCGCCTTCGCCAAGGCGGCCGCGTTCAAGCCGAAGCTGACGCGCTACGAGCGCCAGCGCATCCTGCTGCGCACCGCCGAGATCCTGGCCGGGCGCAAGGAGGAATTTGCGCGGTTGATCACCGCCGAGTCCGGCCTGTGCTGGAAGGATTCGCTCTACGAGGCCGGGCGCGCCTATGACGTCTATTCGTTTGCCGGCCAGCTCGCGATCAAGGACGACGGCGAGACGTTCTCCTGCGACATCAGCCCGCAGGGCAAGGCGCGCAAGATCTTCACGACGCGCACCCCGCTGCTCGGCGCGATCTCGGCGATCACACCGTTCAACCATCCGCTCAACATGGTGAGCCACAAGATCGCGCCGGCGATCGCGACCAACAACCGCGTGGTGCTGAAGCCGACCGAGCTGACGCCGCTGACCGCGCTCGCGCTCGCCGACGTGCTGTACGAAGCCGGGCTGCCGCCGGAGATGCTGTCGGTGGTGACCGGCAATCCGCATTCGATGGGGGATGCGATGATCACCGATCCGGACGCCGATCTCGTGACCTTCACCGGCTCGGTCAGGGTCGGCAAGCACATCGCCAATAAAGCGGGCTACAAGCGCCTGGTGCTCGAGCTCGGCGGCAACGATCCGCTGATCGTGATGGAGGACGCCGACCTCGACAAGGCGGCCGAACTCGCGGTCACCGGCGCCACCAAGAATTCCGGCCAGCGCTGCACCGCCGTCAAGCGCATCCTCTGCGTCGAGGCGGTCGCTGACGATTTTGTCGCGTTGGTGCTGAAGAAGGCGCGCAAGCTGAAATGCGGCGACCCGATGGACCCGACGGTCGACGTCGGCACCGTGATCCATGAGGGCGCGGCGAAGGAATTCGAGCGCCGCGTCAATGCCGCCGTCGCCGACGGCGCCGAGCTGCTGCACGGTAACGCTCGCGACGGCGCGCTCTATCCGCCGACCGTGGTCGACCGGATTCGCTACACCAGCGAGCTGGTGATGCAGGAGACCTTCGGGCCTGTGATCCCGATCATCCGCGTGCCCAACGACATCGACAGCGTGATCCGGATCTCGAACGCGACCGCGTTCGGCCTGTCGTCTGGCGTCTGCACCAACCGGCTCGACTACATCACGCGGTTCGTCAATGAGCTCGACGTCGGCACCGTCAACGTCTGGGAAGTGCCGGGCTACCGGATCGAGATGTCACCGTTCGGCGGGATCAAGGATTCCGGCCTTGGCTACAAGGAAGGCGTGCAGGAGGCGATCAAGAGCTTCACCAACGTCAAGACCTATTCGCTGCCCTGGCCGGCATAGGGACGTCCGAACGAGGGCCGCACGCGCGCAACAAGAACAACGCGGCGGCCGACTGCAATCACCAATCAATCAGGGGAGGCCTTAATGTCGATCACGTTCAGTCCGTCGGGCGTCGGCTCGGTCGGAGTGCAAAATCCGGAGCTCGCGACATCGTTCCGCCGCGCGCAGTGGCGGATGCTGTTCGCGGCGATGTTCTGCTATCTGTTCTTCTACACCGGGCGGCAAACCTTCGGCTTCGCCATTCCCGGCATCCAGGCCGAGTTCGGCGTCACCAAGGAGGCGCTGGGCTGGGCCAGCGCGGCGCTGCTCTGGTGTTACGCGGTCGGGCAGGCGATCAACGGCAATCTCGGCGACAAGTTCGGCGGCCGCCGCGTGATGAGCGCGGGCGCGATCCTTTCCTTCATCATGAACTGGGCCACCAGTCTCTCGACCGGGATCGTCAGCCTCACCGCGTTCTGGGGCATCAACGGCTATTTCCAGTCGATGGGATGGGCGCCGGGCAGCCGGCTGCTGTCGAACTGGTGGGGCCGCCACGAGCGCGGCACGGTCTACGGACTCTATACATTCGCGGCCGGTCTCGCCTCGGTGCTGTCGTTCGTCACCTCGCTGGTCGTGGTCGGCTACTTCCAGCTCGACTGGCGCTGGATCTTCCGTATCCCGGTCGTGCTGCTGCTGCTCGGCGGCATCGCGTTCTATCTGATCGCGCGCGAGAAGCCCGAGGACATGGGCTTTGCCTCGCCGCATGACGAGGCCGACGATGTCGCCTCTGCGGAAACTGCGGTCAGCGCCAATGAGGGCTCGCTGGCGCGCTACAAGGCGGTGCTGTCGAACTGGCGCCTTTTGGTCGCCGGCGTCGCGATCGGCTTCCAGAACGCGGCGCGTTACGGCCTCTTGGTGTGGGTGCCCGTCCACTTCCTCGGCGGCAACTGGGCCAAGGCCGGCGCCGCCTCGGTGATCGATCCGCGCTGGATCAGCATCGCGCTGCCGGTCGGCATGGCGGTCGGCGCGTTCAGCAATGGCTGGGTCTCGGACAAGGTGTTCGGCTCGCGCCGCTACCTCGCCATCGTGCTCTACATGGCGCTCGCCGCGGTCACCTCGCTGTGCATGTACGCGATCCCGACCTCGGACATCGTTCTCGGGATGACCGTGCTGTTCCTGTGCGGCTTCTTCACCTACGGTCCGCAATCCTCGTTCTGGGCGCTGTGCCCGGATCTGGTCGGCCACAAACGGGCAGGGACCGCGACCGGGGTGATGAACTTCTTCGCCTACCTGTTCGCAGGTCTCGGCGAGCCGATGATCGGCCACTTCATGGACAAGCATAACCAGACCTCGCTGGTGTTCCTGGTGGTCGCCGTCTGCGCAACCTCCAGCGCGGTGGTGGCGGCCTTCATCCGTCGCTAGCTCACTCACTGCGTCCCGGGCAACGGCCCCGGGGCGCCGCTGTCCGTGCCTACGTAGCCCGGATGAGCGAAGCGATATCCGGGGCTGGTTTTGTCCCCGCATGTCGCTTCGCTCATGCGGGCTAGGCTCGTTTTTGCAGTGAGCAGAGCACCGAGGCGGGCGATTGTTGCAGCGGCGACGCCGGGCCAATTCCCTGCAATCGCCTGCCTCGTGCGGCTGACCTGACGCCCAATTCCTGATCATCGGCTGCTCAATTGAAGCGCAAGATTGATAAAATATCGACTTATATCAATAAGATAAACTAAATTGTATGCAGAATACAAAATGTGCTTGTCCCGTTTGCCGCCTTGAAGCAGACTTCACGCAGGGCAGGAGAGGCCAGCGACCGTCAAGGACGAGGGGCGCGGCAGGGCAAAACAATCTGTCGGGAGGAGCAAGCAATGAGCGATCAGGTGTCCACCATCGCAATGGCAGATACGGCAAAGCCTTCAGGCGTGCGCTGGAAGATTTTCCTGCTGATGCTGTTCCTGATCTCGATCAACTATATCGATCGCGCCTCGCTCTCGGTCGCGATGCCGGTCATCGCCAAGGAGTTCGATATCGATCCGGCGATGCAGGGCCTGATCCTGAGCTCGTTCTTCTGGACCTATGCGCTGATGCAGGTGCCGGGCGGCATGCTCGCCGATCGCTTCAAGCCGCGTATCGTGATCGCGCTCGCGACGCTGTTCTGGGGCTTCTTCCAGGCGCTGGCGGCGCTGTCCACCAGCTGGATGCTGCTGCTGCTGACCCGGCTCGGGCTCGGCGCGTCGGAAGCGCCGATCTATCCGGCCGGCGGCAAGCTCAACGCGATCTGGATGACGCAGACCGAGCGCGGCCGCGGCGCCACCTTGCTGGACGGCGGCGCGCCGCTTGGTGCGGCGCTCGGCTCGATCGTGATCGCCTGGTTGATGGCGGCGTTCAGCTCCTGGCGCGTCGCCTTCGTCATCGCCGGCGTCGGCACCATGCTGTGCGGGCTGTGGGCCTGGTACTACATCCGCAACGTGCCGCGCGAGCATCCGTCGGTCAATGAAGCCGAGGCGCGCTATCTCGAGGAGGCGCACGCGATCGAGGATGCGGCGACGCCGCCGTCTTCGGGCGCAAGCTGGATGGCGTATTTCCGGTTTCGCTCGGTGTGGTGCATGTGCCTCGGCTGGATGTTCTTCAACACCACGTTCTACGGGCTGCTGACCTGGATGCCGACCTACCTGTTCAAGGTGCACGGCTTCGACATCAAGGCGCTGGGCGGCGCGTCCTTCATCATCTTCTTCGCAGGCTTCGTCGGCGAACTGGTCGGCGGCTGGATCGGCGATAACTGGCGGGAGCGGGGCGGGTCGCCCAACACCGTGTTCCGCACGCTGTTCGGCATCGCGGCGATCATGGCGACGGTGTCGATCTTCCTCGTCGCCTACGTCACCAACGCGGTTGCGGTCGTGGTGCTGCTGTCGACGACGCTGTTCTTCTTGCGCTGGTGCGGCATGTACTGGGCGATTCCGTCGGCGCTGGCGGGCCGCGGCAAGTCCGGCTTCCTCGGCGGCTGCATGAATCTCGGCGGCAACATCGCCGGCATCACGACGCCGCTGATCGTCGGCTTCATCGTGCAGGCCACCGGCTCCTATTTCCTGGCCCTGATGTATTTCGCCGCCGCGGGCATTGCGCTGTTGATCTGCTCGACCCTGATCGATTACAGCCGCAAGCTCCCGGTCTAAAACGGATGCGGCCGAATCCGCCAAGGATTCGCCCACTTGATGAGGCTCACCAATGACACGTCCCGTCCGGCTCGGCATGCTGACGCCGTCGTCGAATACCGCGCTCGAGCCGATCACCTGCGCGATGCTATCGGGCGTCGACGACGTCTCGGCGCATTTCTCGCGCTTCAAGGTGACCGAGATCGCGCTGTCGGAGCAGGCGCTGCGCCAGTTCGACGCCAGCGAGATTCTTCGCGCGGCCGAGCTGCTGGCGCATGCCAAGGTCGACGTCATCGCCTGGAATGGCACCTCGGCAAGCTGGCTCGGTTTCGACCGCGACGAGAGCCTGTGCGAAGAGATCACGGCGGCAACGGGTATCAAGGCCTGTACCACGGTGCTGGCCTATCGCGACGTGTTGCGGCGGATCGGCGCCAGCCGTATCGGGCTGGTGACGCCGTATCGCAAGGACGTGCAGGAGCGGATCGTCGCCAACTGGAATTCGCAAGGGCTGCACTGTTTTGCCGAGCGGCATCTGTCGCTGCAGGACAATTTCTCCTTTGCCGAGGTCAGCGAGGCCGAGGTCGCGCGGCTGATCGAGGAGGTGGTGCGCGAGGGCTGCGATGCCGCCGTCGTGCTCTGTACCAACATGCGCGGCGCCGGCGCGGCCGAGCGGCTGGAGCGCGGATTTGGCGTCCCGGTGCTGGATTCGATTGCGGTGACGCTGTGGGCATGCCTTGCCGCGGCCGGCTGCGATCCGTCGCGCGTGCAGGGCTGGGGCAGCCTGTTCTCGAACCCCGATCTGCGCGCGGCCGCCGCGATCCACGTGGGAGGGCGCGATCTCCAATCATGACAGTGAAGGCAAGCGGTGACTGAACCCAAGGCGACCAGACGTAACAAGGAACCCAAGCGCGCGATGACCGCGCTGCAACGGCGCCGCCTGCGTGTGCCGCGGGTCGGGCTACACGAGCAGGCTGCGGCGCGGCTGCGCACCATGATCGTGCGCGGCGAGCTGGCGCCGGGGCAATCGCTGGGGGAGGCGGACCTGTCCGACGCGCTCGGCGTCTCGCGCACGCCGCTGCGCGAGGCGCTGAAGCAATTGGCGAGCGAGGGCCTGGTCGAGCTGCGGCTCAACCACAGCGCCGTGGTGGCGCCGTTCCGCCGTGCCGAACTCGCCGAACTGTTCGAGGCCGTCAGCGGCATCGAACGCTGCGCCGCCGAGCTCGCCGCGCTGCGCATGGAGCCGGACGACTTCGAACGGCTCGCGGCGCTGCAGGACAAGATCGAATGGCATCACGGCCGCGGCGAGCTGCGCGATTATTTTCAAGTTAATCAGCAGATCCATTCGGCGATCGTCGGCTTCGCCCGCAATGCCGTGTTGAAGGCGACGCACGAGGCGCTGCTGGCGCGGGCCGAGCGGGCGCGCTTCTTCGCGCTGTCGGTGCTCGGCCGCTGGGATGAATCGGTGCAAGAGCATCAGGAGATTTTGTCGGCGCTGAAGGCGCGTGATGCGGCCCGGGCCGGACAGATACTGGCCCACCACGTGCGCCGCACTGGCGAGATCGTCGCCGAGACGCTGGATGCCAAGGCAATGAACGACAAGGCGGACGACGCCGCGGCACCGGAGGCACCGGCAAGGCCGCGCGGCCGCAAGACGAGGAACGTTGCGCCATGAAGATCCTGCTGCTCAATCCCAACACGACGGCTGATGTGACGGATCTGCTCCATGCCGCCGGCAGCAAGGCGGCATCCGCCGGCACCGAGCTCGTGCCGCTCACCGCCGCGCGCGGCGTGCCTTATATCGCGACCCGCGCCGAGGCCCAGATCGGTGGTGCGATCGCGCTGGAGATGCTGGCCGAAGCCGGCCCCGGCGTCGATGCCGCTGTCATCGCGGCGTTCGGCGATCCCGGCCTGTTCGGCGCGCGTGAGCTGTTCGCCTTCCCCGTCGTGGGATTGGCCGAAGCTGCGATGCTCACGGCCTGCATGCTCGGCCGCCGGTTTGGTATCGTCACCTTCGCCGGCGCGCTGGCGCCCTGGTACGAGGAATGCGTCGCCATGCACGGGCTGAGCTCGCGCTGCGCCGGCATTCGCACGCTTGACGGTCATTTCCAGTCGATCTCGCAGGTGCAGGCCGAGAAGGAGGAGCTGCTGGTCGCGCTCGCCAACCGTGCGGTCGATCAGGACAACGCCGACGTCGTCATTCTGTCGGGCGCACCGCTTGCCGGACTCGCGGCAAAAGTCCGCGACCGCATTCCGGTGCCGGTGGTCGATCCGGTCGCGGCGGCGGTGCGGCAGGCGGAGACGCTCGCCGTGCTCAAGCCGCGCAAGGCGGTGGCCGGCACCTTCCGCCGTCCCGATCCGAAGCCGACGCGCGGGCTGGCCGAGCCACTCGCCGCAATCATCGAACACCGCTCACCGAAGGAGGGAACAAACTGATGTCCTTCGACACCATTATCCGCGGCGGCACCGTGGTGACCGCGGCCGACACCTTCGCCTGCGACGTCGGTATCCGTGGCGGCAAGATCACGGCGCTCGGCCATGATCTCGGCGATGCAGCCACGATCATCGACGCCACCGACCGCCTGGTGCTGCCCGGCGGCATCGACAGCCATGTCCACTTCGCCCAGCCGTCCGGTGACGGCATCGTAATGGCCGACGGTTTTGCCAGCGGCACGCGATCGGCGGCCTTCGGCGGCAACACCACCGTGCTGCCGTTCTGTCTGCAGGAGAAGGGCCAGACCCTGCGCGAGGCGCTGAAGCATTACCATTCGCTGGCCGAAGGCGAGTGCCATGTCGACGTCGCCTTCCATCTCATCCTCACCGATCCGACCGAGCATGTGCTGGGCCAGGAGCTGCCGGCCCTGGTCGAGGACGGCTACACCTCGCTCAAGGTCTTCATGACCTATGAGGGCCTCGCGCTGTCGGACCGCGAGCTGCTCGAGACCATGTCGGTCGCGCGCGAGACCGGCGCCATGCTGATGGTGCATGCGGAGAATTTCGACGCCATCCGCTTCCTGACCGACCGGCTCGAACGGACCGGTAACACCGCGCCGCGCTTCCATGCGACCTCGCGGCCGATCCCGGTCGAGCGCGAGGCCACCCATCGCGCGATCTCGCTGTCCGAGCTCGTCGACGTGCCGATCATGATCGTGCATGTCTCGAACCGCGAGGCGATGGACGAAATCCGGCGCGCGCAGCAAAGGGGCTTGCGGGTCATGGGCGAGACCTGTCCGCAATACCTCATGCTGACCGAAAAGGATCTCGATCAGCTCAACATGGAAGGCGCAAAATACGTCTGCTCGCCGCCGCCGCGCGACGTCGCCAGCCAGCAGGCCTGTTGGGAAGGGCTGCAGCAGAAGGTGTTTTCGGTGTTCTCGTCGGACCATTGTCCGTTCCGTTACGACGACCCGCAGGGCAAGCTTGCGCCGAAGGGACGTACCAGCTTCCGCTGGGTGCCGAACGGAATCCCGGGTGTGGCGACGCGGCTGCCGATCCTGTTCTCCGAAGGCGTGGTGAAGGGACGGATCGACCTCAACAGCTTTGTCACCTTCAGCGCCACCAACCACGCCAAGATCTACGGCCTCTATCCGCGCAAGGGCACCATCGCGGTCGGCTCGGATGCCGACATCGCGCTGTGGGACCCGAAGCGCAAGGTCACGATTCGCCACGAGTTGATCCACGACGGCGCGGACTACACGCCCTATGAGGGGCTCGAGGTCACGGGCTGGCCGGTGCTGACCATGGTGCGCGGTAAGGTCGTCGTCGATAACGGTACGCTCATCGGCGGCAAGGAGCACGGCACCTATCTGCCGCGCGCCAAGCCGTTGAAGGCCGCGACCATTCCGTAACGCGACCAATCCGTAACAAGCAAGGAGAGAGGGCAGGAGATCAACATGCCCTATGCTGTGACAGACGACGGAGTGCGGCTCTATTTCGAGGAGACCGGATCGGGGCATCCGGTGATCCTGGTTCACGAGTTCGCCGGCGACCTGCGCAGCTACGAGCCGCAGATGCGGCACTTCGGCAAGCGCTTCCGGACCATCGCCTACAATGCGCGCGGCTTTCCGCCGTCGGATGTACCGGAGCAGGTCTCGTCCTATTCGCAGGCGCGCGCCGCTGACGATATCCTGGCCGTGCTCGATCACATCGGCGCGCCGAAGGCGCATATCGTTGGTCTGTCGATGGGCGGCTTTGCGACGCTGCATTTCGGATTACGTCACCCTGATCGGGCGCTGTCGCTATGCATCGGTGGCTGCGGCTACGGCGCCGAGCTCGATAAGCGCGAGACGTTTCGCGCCGAGGCCGACGTGATCGCGGGCATGATCCGCAAGGAGGGCATTCCGACCTTCGCCGAGCGCTACGCCTACGGGCCGACCCGCGTGCAGTACGAGAACAAGGACCCGCGCGGCCATGCCGAGTTCAAGGCCATGCTGGCCGAGCATTCGGCGGTGGGATCGGCCAACACCCAGCAGGGCGTACAGAAGGAGCGCCCTTCGCTCTACACGCTGGTCGACGAGATGAAGCGGATCAAGGTGCCGACGCTGATCATCACCGGCGACGAGGATTGGCCTTGCCTGCTGCCGGGCATCCTGATGAAGCAGAGCATCCCGTCGGCCGCGCTCGCGGTGATGCCGAACTGCGGCCACGCCATCAACATCGAGGAGCCCGACGAATACAACCGGATCGTCGGCGAATTCCTGGCGCAGGTCGAGAGCGGCCGCTGGCCGCAGCGCGATCCGCGCGCGGTCAGTGCTTCGATCACGGGAATGAAGGGGTAGGCTTCACGCCGAGTTGAATCGCGGCCTTCATCCGCCACCAGACCAAGCATCCGCGCTTTTCGGGACACATCCCCGGAAGGCGCGGATTTTTTTCGGGCGTGAGCAAGCCGCGACAGCCGGCGGTGCACAACCTGTTCGCATGATTGCTGACTGCTGCAGTCATCTCCAACGCGATCCGTTCAATTCCATGTCTTGTGACCGAAACCGCGTCCACAGATAGCCGATCGCGTGAGACGGAAGAGGAGGGCGTCTGTCATGCGCGCAAAGATTGGTCCCCCGATATCTGCAACCGATGCGGACATGAGCGCGCATCATCGTTCGTCGCATTCATTCGACCGACACAGCGCTGTCATCGGTGGTGGATAACTTGTCGCAGGTCGACGTCATAAATCCTTAAAAATAAAAAGGGGCACTACGGTGAAAGCCAAATTTCTTTCGACGGTCGGAGTCTGTCTGGTTGCTGCCGCTGCGGTGATGTGCAGCGCCGCCGCTCAGGACGACAACAAGGGCAATAACGGCCACGATCATCATCCGCACGACATCCACACCCAAACGCCGATCAAGCATCTCGTCGTCATCTTCAACGAGAACCGCTCGTTCGATCACTACTTCGCAACCTACCCGGTTGCGACCAACCCGACCGGCTCGATTCCGTTCACGGCGAAGCCGCATACGCCGAAGGTCAACAATCTCGCCAGCGCCAATCTGTTGACCAATAACCCGAACACCAATCCGGCCAACGGCACCGGCGCAACCAATCCGTTCCGCCTCGACCGCACCCAGGCCAACACCAAGTCGCAGAACCACGCCTATACGCCCGAGCAGCAGGCGGTCGACAACGGCAAGGAAGACCTGTTTCCGAAATTCACCGGTCGCGGCACCGCCGGCGGCGTCGGCGCGTTCGGCACCAACGGGCAGGTGATGGGCTATTTCGACGGCAACACCGTCACCGCGTTCTGGAATTACGCCCAGAACTTCGCGATGAGCGACAACAGCTGGACCGACACCTTTGGTCCGTCGACGCCCGGCGCGCTCGAGGTCGTGTCCGGCCAGACCAACGGCGCGCAGAACATCGTCGGCTCGTCATCGTCGATCGCCGACGGCCAGGGCGGCCTGACGCTCATCGGTGATACCGACCCTGCCTACGATGCCTGCTCGAGCACGACGAGCCAGGTCTTGATGACCAGCAAGAACATCGGCGACCTGCTCAATGCCGAGCAGATCAGCTGGGGCAGCTTCATGGGCGGCTTCGACCTGACGCTCAAGAACAGCAACGGCACCACCAACTGCGGCCGCAGCACGTTCTCGAGCAACGTCAACGGCACCGTCGTGGACTACATCCCGCACCACGCCTGGTTCCAGTACTACAAGTCGACCGCGAACCCGACCCATGCGCGACCGAGCTCGGTGAATGCGGTCGGACACTCCTATATGCCCGGCAGCAAGACGCTCGATCCGGCCAATCATGCCTACGATCTCGAGGACTTCTATGCTTCGGTGAAGGCCGGCAACTTCCCGGCCGTCTCCTACATCAAGATGCCGGCCTATCAGGACGGTCATCCTGGCAACTCCGATCCGCTCGATGAGCAGGCCGGCAATGTCGAGCTGATCAACTTCCTGCAGAAGCAGAAGGAGTGGGGCGAGACCGCCGTCATCATCACCTATGACGACTCCGACGGCTGGTACGACCACCAGTACCTTGCACCGATCAGCGCCTCGTATGATCCCACCGCCGACCAGGTCAACGGTCCCGGCCAGTGCGGTCGCGGTATCGGCAGGCAGACGCCGCCGAACGGCCTCAACGGCCAGCCGGTAAACGGCCGCTGCGGTCCCGGTACGCGTGTCCCGTTCCTGGTGATCTCGCCCTTCGCCAAGCGGAATTACGTCAGCCACACCCGCATCTCGCAGGCCTCCGTCGTTCGCTTCATCGAGGACAACTGGCTGCACGGCCAGCGTCTCGGCGGCGGCTCGTTCGACGACAACGTCGAATCGATCGCCGACATGTTCGACTTCGAGCGCGGCCACGGCCAGGACCACGAGTACCGGCAGGACACGCTGTTTCTCGATCCGACCGCCGGCACCGTCATCGTCAGCGCGCCGGACGATCACCATCACCACTAACGCCCTTCGGTTCTGATCCAATCAGAACCGAAGCTCTGCCCTGACGCGTTCTGCTCGCGCGAACTGGTCTCCAGTTCGCGCGAAAACGCTTAACGACACTGGATCTGATATGAATGGCCGCACCTTGTGGCTTCTCGGCGCCGGCCTGCTGTGCATGGCCGGCGCCGTTGCGGCCGTCGAGACGCAGGGACTTCCGGGGACCAATCCGAACCCGGTGCAGCTCAGGCGTCCGCCTGTTGCTCCGCTGTCCGCCATGGCGCAGCTCGGCCAGAAGATTTTTTTCGACGCGTCGCTGTCCTCGTCGGGCGCATTGTCATGCGCGTCCTGTCACAGTCCGGACCACGCCTACGGGCCACCCAATGATGGGCCGGTGATGCTCGGCGGGCCCGCGCAATCCCGGCAAGGGACACGCGCCGTGCCGGGCCTGACCTATCTCGAGCGGCAGCCGAATTTCAGCATCGGGCCGGAAAAGGACGAAGACGACAATGTCGTCGACTTCGCGCAACTGGCCGCGCTCGGCCAGCAGGCTCCGCGCGCCAAGAAGGTCGCGACCGGGACTGCCGCGTCGGCGGTCAACATCGTGCCGCAGGGCGGACTGTTCTGGGACGGCCGCGCCGATACGCTGCAGGACCAGGCGATCTTCCCGCTGCTCGATCCCAACGAGATGGACGGCGGCAGCATCGAAATCGTGGCGCAGAAGCTGCGCCAGGCGAGCTACGCGCCGCGCTTCGCCGAGCTGTTCGGCGCCGGTGTCTTCGACAATACGCGGCTGCTGGTCGCGGAGGCGATGTTTGCCGTCGCGCGCTATCAGGTGGAGGAGCCGAGCTTCCATCCCTACACCAGCAAGTTCGACTACTGGCTGGAGGGCAGGGCGCGATTGAACGAGAGCGAATTGCGCGGCCTGCAATTGTTCAATGATCCGGACAAGGCCAATTGCGGCGGCTGCCATACGTCGCAGCCGACCCGGGACGATCTGCCGCCGCTGTTCACCGATCACCAATATGAGGCGCTCGGTGCGCCGCGCAACGCCGCGCTCGCCGGCAACCGCGATCCCGATCATTTCGATCTCGGGGTCTGCGGTCCGTACCGCACCGACATTGCCGAGCAGACGCAATATTGCGGGATGTTTCTGACGCCGACCTTGCGCAACACGGCAACGCGTCGCGTGTTCTTCCACAACGGTGTCTTCACGAGCCTCGAGCAGGTGCTCGACTTCTATAACTTCCGCGATACCAATCCGGAGAAGGTCTTTCCGCGCAGCGCCGACGGCACGGTGCGCAAGTACGATGACCTGCCGGAGAAATATCACGGCAATGTCGACGTCAGCGATCCGCCGTTCGAGCGCCATCTCGGCGACACGCCCGCGATGACGGCGCAGGACGAGGCCGACATTGTCGCCTTCCTGAAGACGTTGACCGACGGCTACCAGCCGGAGCGGTGAACGTTCCATCGCGGAACCGAACTGCGAGTTGGCAGGGCCTCGTCATGCGCGCATAATGAGCGCATGAATGTCGTCGAAGGCAACGGTGCCAGGATCCCGGCAATCGGGCTCGGCACATGGGAGCTGCGCGGGCGGACCTGCGCCCGCATCGTCGAGCAGGCGTTGCGGCTCGGCTATCGCCACATCGACACCGCCCAGATCTATGACAATGAGCGCGAAGTCGGCGAGGGGCTGCGTGCCTCCGGCATCAAGCGCGACGACGTGTTCGTCACCACCAAGGTCTGGACCACGCATTTCATGGCGAAGGATCTCGAACGGTCGGCGAAGGAGAGCCTGGCGCGGCTGCGCCTAACCGAGGTCGATCTGTTGTTGCTGCACTGGCCCAATGCACAGGTGCCGCTTGCCGAGACGCTCGGCGCGCTGGCGCGGGTCAGGCAGGCGGGCCTGGCGCGGCATATCGGTGTCTCGAATTTCAACGTGGCGCTGATCGAGGAGGCGGTGGCGGCATGTCCCGAGCCGCTGGCGTGCGACCAGGTCGAGTACCATCCCTATCTCGACCAGGCCAATGTGATCGAGGCCTGTCGACGCCACGGCATGGCGTTCGTTGCCTACAGCCCGATCGCGAAGGGACGGGTCAAGGGCGACCGCGCGCTGGCGCGGATCGGCGACCGCTATCGCAAGACCGCTGCCCAGGTCAGCCTGCGCTGGCTGGTGCAGCAGAATGTCTCCGCGATCCCGCGTACCTCGAAGCTCGAACGTCTTCAGGAGAACATCGACATCTTCGATTTCGAACTGTCGGTTGACGACATGCGCGAGATCTCGGCGATCGGGAGCGCTGACGCGCGATGATGAGCCCCGCGATGCATGGGTCTTTGCCTGAGCATCAAGTCTTGGAAAGCATCAAGTTTTGGAAAAATGGCTGGGTCCTGATCCGGATCATGCTAATGCCCCGCTGGCCGATTGCGGCTTTGGACCGAATGGGGATTGAGGCAGGCGGGTTCCGGCCGGTATTGTAGCCCGGCGGGGAGAGACGTCACTGATGTGATCGAGTGGGATGAAGTTTCGGCCAAACGCGGATCTGATGGCGTCGGTGTTCGTGCACCTGATGCTGCTCGCGCTGATTTTCCTTTATTCGGAGGTCCATCAATTCGATCCCGTTGCCGCTGACACGGTGCCGGTCGAGATCGTGACGCCGCAGGAGGTCGCCAAGTCCGAGGTCGAGACCAAGCCCGAACCGGCACCGAGCCCGTCGCCGACGCCCGAGTTGCAGTTGCCGTCGCTCGATAAGCCGGTGGATTCGGCCAAGCCCGAACCATCGGCGCAGGCGCCCGCGCCGCAGAAGCAGCAGGCCGCGCCGCAGCCGCCGGAGAAGCAGGCGACGCCGCCGGCGCCCAAGCCCAGCCCGGCACCGCAACGTGCCGCGGCCGAGCCGCCGCCCACGCCGGCACAGCAAACGCCACCGATGCCCCAGCCAGCGGCGCAGCAACAGGCGGCAGCGTCGCCGCCTGCCTATGCGCAGCCCGAGCCTGATCTTTCGGTCAAATACAACGTCATGCTCGGCCTGCCGCCCGATATCTCCGTGAAACCGCCAGCCAGCGCGCCGTCCGGCCCCGGACCCGGCAAGGACAATTTCGACGCGGCCGCCACCGAGCAGGCCGATGTCGGCTCGAGCGTGGTTGCCGAATTCCGCCGTCACCTGAAGACCTGCCTGAAGCTCCCGCCGACGCTGAGCGCGGGCGACGACGTGAAGATCAAGCTCAGGGTGTTCATGAAGCCTGACGGCAAGCTCGCCGCGTCACCCTTGCTGATCGAAGCCACCGCCTCGGAAAAGGGGCCGCTGTTGCTGAAGAGCGCGACCGATGCGCTGCAGGCCTGCCAGCCCTATGCGATGCTGCCGCGGGATCGCTATGGCGAATGGAAGGTGCTCGACCTCGATTTCAGCCCGCGCGATTTCGCGTCGTAGACCAGGGACGAGCGGCGCACTCGGCCTCGCCCCGCGTGCGGGGAGAGGCCGGATTGCATCGCCAGATGCAATCCGGGTGAGGGGGAGTCTCCGCGAACGCGTCTCTCTCCGTCGATGCGGAAACAGCCCCTCACCCCAACCCTCTCCCCGTAAGAACGGGGAGAGGGAGCGCAGCACGGCCTCGACCGTCGCGTCAGCTTCCCATCGCCTGCCAGGCATTCGAGGCGAACTGCCGGCGCCAGATCACGATCACGACGGCGGCTGTCGTGACGAACAGCACCCAGGGGCTGACGAACCAGCCGAGATAACCGAGGGCGAAGAAAAACGCGCGCTGGCCGCGGTTGAAGTGCCGGCCCGCCGTCTCGAACAGCCGCGTGGTGCGGATCACATGGGCCTCGGCCTCCGGCGTATCGCGCTGGTCGGCCGGCGGCATCGCGCCGAACAGGATCGCCACATAGTTGAACAGGCGATAGGCCCAGGCGAATTTGAAGAAGGTGTAGATGAAGATCAGGATCAGCCCGATGCACTTGACCTCCCACAAAGCGGGCGAGGGCGTGAGGTTGACCGGCAGCGCGCCGAGCACGGCGAGCGCGTCATTGGTGGCACGCAAGAGCGCCAGCCCGCCGCCGATGGCGATCAGGCTGGTGGAGGCAAAGAACGCGGTGCCGTTCTGCAGGCTCGCCATGATCTGCATGTCGACCATCCGTGCGTCGCGGTTGAGCAGATTCCGCACCCAGATCTCGCGATAGACGTGCATCCGCGCCGACAGGCTGTCGCGTCCATACGCGGTGTGCTCCAGCGTGATGGCGTAGACCAGCCATTCCAGCGCAAAGAAGCCGACGGCCAGGATGTCGGTCCAATAGCCGGTCATGTTGCCTTCCTTCGTGAGCGCGCGGCTGACTGTCCGCGCCGGGCCGCATCCGCGTCATGTACAGGTTGAACGCGTGCAATGCACTATGGCAAACTACCGAGGCAACAGGATTCCCGGACATGCTCAAGCTCGTCATCGGCAACAAGAACTATTCGTCATGGTCGATGCGGCCCTGGCTGGCGTTGCGCGCCAACAACATCCCGTTCGAAGAGGTCTTCATTCCGCTCTACACGGACCAGGTCGACAAGGACCGCATCCTATCTTTCAGCAAGGCCGGCAAGGTGCCGACGCTGATCGATGGCGACGTCACGGTGTGGGATTCGCTGGCGATCATCGAATATCTCGCCGAGAGATTTCCCGAGGCGAAGCTCTGGCCTGCGGATCGCGCCGCGCGCGCGCATGCCCGCGCGATCTCGGCGGAGATGCATTCCGGCTTCATGCCGCTGCGCAACGAATGCGGCATGAACCTGCACCGGCCGATCCGCGCCGTTGCGCTCTCCGATGATGCGCGCGCCAACGTGGCGCGGATCCAGGAGATCTGGGCCGAGTGCCATGCGCGCTACGGCAAGCGGGGTCCGTTCCTGTTCGGCGCATTCTCCGCGGCCGATGCGATGTACGCGCCCGTGGTGCATCGCTTCCGCACCTACGCGATCCCGGTGAAGGCCGAAGTGCAGCACTATGTCGATGCCATGATGCAGCTTCCGGCGTTCCAGGAATGGACCCGCGACGGCGTTGCCGAGACGCTGCGGATCGCCCGATTCGAGGATGTCTGACGGTTGCTGCGCTTCCGAATTGTGACAGCGGTCGCAAAGATCGCGGCTTGACGCCGCGGGGCCGAAGGCGTCGAATCCCGGAAGGCTGGTTTTGCAAGTCGTGAAAGGACTTAGACCATGGGCATTCTCGATTCCCTGGAGAATTCGCCGGAGCTGAAAGGCATGCTTGGCCAGCTTGGCGCGGCGGTGATCCCCGTCGTGCTCGGCGAGGTCCTGGGCAATGGCGGGCAGGGCGGCTTGTCCGCGATCGTCGCCAAGCTCGAGCAGGCCGGGCTCGGCGAGCAGGTCAAATCCTGGATCGGTACCGGTAAGAACCTGCCGATCACCGCTGAGCAGCTCCAGCAGGTGCTCGGCAGCGACACGGTCAAGCAGCTCGCCGCCAGGTTCAACATTCCGGTGGACCAGCTGTCCAAGGTGCTCGCCCAACAACTTCCGGCTGCGGTCGACGGCGCGAGCCCGGGCGGCAAGCTGCCGCAGACCGCTTGAGCCGGTGGAATCAGGGTTCCAACCGGGCTCGGTGGGCAATTTCCGGCTGGCACGCAAATTGCTGCCTATCGCCCTGAAAAACCTGCAAAATCGCACCTTCGCTATGCCCCAATCTTGCTGGATTTGGGGAGGTGCGATGTGCTAGCTTGCCGCAGGGTTCTCAAAATGCCGGCCTGAGCTATCGGGACTGTCAGCTCAGCCAGCAATCTCTAAGAAAATGGAGAGGGCGTTGAAGCATAAGTACTCGATTGGCGAGACCGTCTATTTCACGGCCAGCAACGTGGCGCGCCCCGCCGCGAGCGGCACCTATCAAGTGATCCGTCTGCTGCCGACCGACGGTGATGATTGCCAATATCGCATCAAGAGCTCGACCGAAGCTTTCGAACGGGTGGCCAAGGAGAGTCAGCTCGCGCTGTCCTGAAGGAGTTGTGCGCAAGCCGGAGGCTGGAGCGGGTTCCGCGCCGCCGCCGTCAAAAGGCCCTGTTCGCAGAACCATTGTGCTGAAGGTTGGACGTCGGGGTGGCGGCGTTCGCCGTCGCCGATTGTGCTTACGCTGCGTTGAGGGACATCGCGCATGAACTGGGCTTCCTCGCTGGATCAGATCTGGCGCTCACCGACCTTCCCGATGTGGCTGACGCTGGCCGCTGCGGGGTTCTTTGGGATCGTCGTTCTGGTCACGCTGCTGCGTGCGGAAAAATCCGTCGCCAACGGCGCGCTGACCGTGATCACGCTGCTGTCGATCGCGGTTGCGGTCGCCGCGACGATCCGTGGCTTCGGCCCGGGCGGGCAGGCGGCGCCGGCCGAGACACGGACGGCGCAACTGGCCAGCCAGACGGTGCCGGCGCTGGCCTGCGTCGACGACCTCGCCGGAGACGCCGTTCTCAACGCCTGCGAGAAGGTGCTGTTCGGTTCATCGGATACGGCCGCGGCGGCGGTCAGCTACGCGGCGGCGCAGGTCTCGCGCCTGACCGCGCTGGGCGACCTCGCGACCGCCGAGCGCAATTCGACCACCGAGTTGCAGGCGCTGCGCCGCGCCATCGAGCATGACCGCTACGGCCTGGTCGCCTATGCGCTGATGGCGCGCGACCACTGCACGCCGACCGCGTGCCCCGCGTTCCGCTCGCTCGGCGACAACCATCAGATCATCGCCAACATGAACGAGCGGACCTACGAGAACCTGATCACGCGCTACGCAGGGTCGTGGAACGCGCCGGCCGGCGCCCAGGCATCGGCTGCCTCCGGCCTGGTCGCGGCGCTGCCGCAGTCGTTGCCCACCGGCAAGCCGACCAATGCGGAGTTTCCGAGCTCAGCGAACACGCCGCCGGTCAGCATCATGACGCCCGAGCCGGCAAAGCCGGCCGCCGCCGCACCAGCGCCGGCCGCGCGCGCCGCCGCGCCGCCCGCCGCAGCCCCGAAGCGTCCGCCGGCGGCGAAGCGCCCGGTCCAGATCGCGCCGGCCCCGGCCGCGCCGGCGTCGCCTCCTGCCGCCGCCAGCGCACCGGCGGCTGCGAACGAGCAATGAGCGTGATGACGGCGGCTTGAGCCGCCGTCGTTGCGCTGTTCCGGCTTCGTTTGGCTCGAAAAGCGCTCTAGTCCCGATATCCACCGCCGCGGAGAGCGCTCCCTTTTCAAAGCGCTCGCCGGCCGCTACATCCGGCGCATGCCGCTTCATCTCATCAAGCTCGCCGTCGGTTGCGACTCCGTCAAGGAACTCAAGGGCTGGGTTGCCGAACGGATGGCGACCGCGAAGAAAAAGGGCCTGCCGCTCCGTCACGTCCACATCACGCGGATGACGCCGAAGCGCGAGGAGGAGATCCTTGCCGGCGGCTCGCTCTATTGGGTGATCCGCGGCGAGATCGCCGCGCGCGAGAAGATCATCGCCATCGAGCCGTTCCGCGACAAGGACGGCATCGGACGCTGCCGGCTGGTGATGCAGCCCAAGGTGATCGCGGTCTCGCCGCGGCCGATGCGGCCGTTCCAGGGCTGGCGCTACCTGACCGCAGACTCCGCGCCGGCCGATCTCACCAAGTCGAGCGCCGCCAGCGTGGCATCGATGCCCGAGCCGATGCGCCGCGAGTTGCGCGACCTCGGCTTGCTGTAAGCAATCGGGTTGCTCTGAGCAATCGAACGGCAGTGATCCGGGATCACTGGGTCACGAGATGCAGCCGAGCCCATTCTGAGGCCGGGACCTCGACATAACGGCCACCCGCCCTGTCGGCGGTGACGTCGAACAGTTCATGGCCGATCCCCATCTCGCTGAGATATCTCCGGAACTGATCGGTGAAGATTGTGGTAAGGCCTTCGCGGTGCTCGGCAGAGACGTTGGGTGCAAGCCGGTCGTAGATCTGCATCCTTGCGGTCAGGATGACGCGGTTGCCGGGCGGCAGGTTACGATGCACGCCGCCCGCAAGCATCAATACACATGCAAGCTCGCAGGGCACACCGGAGAGCTTTTCCTTCGCATCCAGCGGGCCGCCAGGCCGCTTCAGTGCAAAGCATTCCTCCTCGGGTTTTCCGTTGCATGCCTCGACCTCGGTTGCCGCCACCGCCGCATCGATGCCGCGACCGCGCAGGATGCGACCGAGGCTGGCAGCGACGGTGAGGTCGGAGCCCGGTTTGACATTGATCACCACCGGCAGCTTGCGTCCGTTCTGCCGGTCGAGGATCGCTAGCAGGCGCTTGTAGGTGTCCCATTGCACCGCGCCTTCGGCCGCGATCCAGTCCGAGCAGCCGGGGCCGCAGGCATCAGGCGCACCATGCGCGACGTAGAAGATCATGGCGCCGGGCGCCGAATTGACGCCGCCGACCGGCGGCCGGGTCTGTGCCTGCGCCCCAGCCGCGGCCAGCAGCGCGATGCCAAGAACAATGCCTTGCCTGAAGTAATGGTTCATTCCGATCGCCCTTGAAAGGCGCGATCATCCATGCGTCGCGAGCGTGGCGCAAGCACCCGGCCGCACAGATGAGGCCGAGCCCTCATTACAGGCTCGCATCCTCTCTGCGCATGAACCGTTTCACACTTTTCCGGTCCGGTCTCAGACCGCGATATTGTCGATCAGGCGCGTGCTGCCGAGCTTTGCCGCCACCAGCATCCGCATCGGGCCGTCCTTCAGCGAGCCGATCGGCGCCAGGGAGGCGGCGTGGCGCACTTCGAGATAATCGAGCACGAAGCCGGCCCTGGTGATCGCCGCGGCGCCGTCAGCCATTGCGGTCGCGGTATCCTCGCCGGCGCGCAGGCGGCCGGCCGTTTGCTTCATCACCCGGTGAAGCTCAGGGGCGGCGCGCCGTTCCTCCGGCGAGAGGTAGACGTTGCGTGACGACATCGCGAGACCGTCGCGCTCGCGCACCGTTTTGGATCCGATCACCTTGACCCCGAGGTCGAGGTCCGCGGCCATCTGAGTGACGACCCGGAGCTGCTGAAAGTCCTTCTCGCCAAAGATCGCGACGTCGGGCCGGACCTGGGTGAACAGCTTGCCGACCACGGTGGCGACGCCGCCGAAGAAATGCGGCCGGAAGCGATCCTCGAGCCCGGCGGTGGCCGGCCCCTCCGGCACGATCCTGGTGGCGAAGCCGTCCGGGTACATCGCCTTCACCTCGGGATGCCAGATCAGGTCGACGCCCTCGGCGGCGAGCTTGGCGACGTCGGCTTTCCAGGTGCGCGGATAGGAGCCGAAATCTTCGGTCGGCGCGAACTGGGTCGGGTTGACGAAGATCGAGACGACGACCCGCTTGGCGCGGCGCTTGGCGAGCCGCACCAGCGACACATGGCCGTCATGGAGCGCTCCCATGGTTGGGACCAGCGCGACGGTTGCCTTCTTGGCGCGCAGCGTGTCGACGGCGCGACGAAGGGCGGGGACGGTACGGACGACGGTGGGATTTCTCGGCATCTGGTCTCGGCTCGTGGGGCAATCCGGGTGGGAACGAATCTGGGCGGGACGGGTTGGCGTTCGGCAGGTCACGCAGCTTACCAAGTCCGAACCACGATCGGCAAACCGGCCGATAAGCCTTACACGATCTCGAACGTGCGCGGATCAAAGCCGCCGATCGACGCAGCAGTCTTGCTTGATCGATTCATCAGCACGGCCGCAATCGATTTCCTGTCGCAGCGATGCATTTCACTTGACCGCAGCGGCGCTCGCTTTGAAGATCATTGCGGGGATTTGAATCATGTTGGTGCAGGCTCGTCAGGGTCAATCCGGCTCCGCACATGTCATCGTGCTGGGCAACGAGAAGGGTGGATCGGGAAAGTCGACCACCGCCCTGCATATCGCCGTCGCGCTGCTGAAGGCCGGGCAACGCGTCGCCAGCATCGATCTCGACTGCCGCCAGCAGAGCTTCACCCGCTACATCAGCAATCGCCAGGCCTGGGCGCGACGCACCGGGCTCGACCTCGAGCTCCCGGCACACCACTGCATCAAGTACGGCGAGACGATGCAGATCGAGGAGAACGAGAACGCGGAATTCCAGCAGTTCATGGCCGCTGTGAGCGCGGTGGAACGCGCCTGCGATTTCATCGTCATCGATACCCCGGGCGCGGACAGCTACCTGATGCGGCTCGCGCATTCGATGGCCGACACTTTGGTGACCCCGATCAACGACAGCTTCCTCGATTTCGACGTGCTCGGCACCGTCGATCCCGCGACCTATGCGGTGACCGGCGAGAGCCATTATGCGGAGATGGTGCGCGACACCAGACGCAAGCGCCGCCAGCTCGATGGCGCCTCGACCGACTGGATCGTGGTGCGCAACCGGCTCTCGATGCTCGGCTCGCGCAACAAGCAGCTGGTGGCCGACGGCTTGAAACAGCTCTCGCTGCGGCTCGGGTTCCGTGCGGTCGACGGCTTTGCCGAGCGGGTGGTCTATCGCGAATTCTTCCCGCGCGGGCTGACGGCGCTCGACGACATCGACGAGGCGACGCTCGGCACCCGCCCGAGCCTCGGTCACGTCACCGCCCGCGAGGAGGTGATGAGCCTGCTGCGCCAGCTCAAGCTGCCGCTCGACGAGCGCGGCCGCCGCAGGGCCGCCAACCGGGCCGAATGGTTCAGCCAGGTCGACAAGCCGCTGGAAGTCGACGACATCATCGGCAGCTAGACCGCCGGGCACTCCTTCTGGCAGGTTCCAGGGCGTCGGGCGTCCAGGAAGTGACTATCGTCACTTCCTGGCCCGTCCAGAAGTACGGTAGTCTTGCGGGGTTTTCGGCCACTCCGTCGCCAATATGCCGGAACAAAGCTGGCCAGATCCGGTTTTCCCAAGCCAGCCGCGTTTCCGCTCCCCGTCGGTTGGTCTTGAGGTATTATCGTGCCGCAGAGCCATGGCGCCAGAAGCGAATGCACAAAGGTTGTGTGCACCGCACAATGAACGTGCTGCGAAGTCCCAACTTTTAGACTTCCTGTCACAGCGCTGTGACATATATTCTCAAAAGGAGGCCGAAGAGTCTCCGGCCAAGAATAGCCCTGAAAAGGCGGGCACCTCGAGGACGTCATGAAGCGTGGAATTCTCGTTCTGCTTTCTCTCTCCGTGGTGATCACGGCGGCCTATTTCACCGCGAGCAAGTGGGCGATCCGTCACGAAACTCTCATGTTCAAGGACCCGACGCGCGATGAGCGGCCGGTCGCGGTCGACGTTGCCGTGCGCTTCGACAAGGAGATGCAGGCCGACGCTGGCATGATCACGCTGCCGGTTGCGATCCTCAATCATGGCAATACCGTCAAATTCACCGAATATTCCTTCCTCGCGAACGTGTTCGCGGCGCGCGGCTATCTGACCATCAGCATTCAGAACGACCTGCCGTCGGACGGACCGATGGTGACCAAGGTCGGTGAGCTCTATGTCGGCCGCCTGCCGCAGTACCAGCGCGGCATCACCAACATCAAGTTCGCGATCGAGGAGATGAAGAAGCGCCAGCCGAACGCGGACTACAGCAAGCTGACGATGGTCGGCCATTCCAATGGCGGCGACATCGCGATGTATTTCGCCAAGCAGTATCCGGACGAGATCAAGAAGGTGGTGACGCTGGACAATCTGCGCGTGCCGTTCATGACCGACGGCAAGTTCAAGATCCTGTCATTCCGTTCGCATGACTCGCAGTTCAAGCCGGATCCGGGTGTCGTTCCCGATGCCGACGAATGCGAGAAGGCCGGCATCACCGTGGTGAACACCAACTTCCAGCACAACGACATGCGTGACACCGGGCCCGAGAAGGCCAAGGACTCGATCCAGGCCATGCTCGATAAATTCCTCGCCGACACCGACAGCGCTGTCGCGCCGGTCGACACCAGGAATGCGCCGCCGAAGATTCTGGAGCCCGGTCCCGTCTCGCTCTACGTGCCGGTCGAGAAACCTCAGACCTTGACCGATAAGCTCAAGAAGTCGCTCTCGCTGACCAAGACCGAGACGAAGAAGGATCCGTCGGTCACGAATTGACCGGGCGGCCCGCGATCGAGGCTCGCCGGTCAAGTTGACCAATCCACTGCCGCGGCCCACATAGTGTTTGCTGTACGAGGCAAGCGCTGATGGCCGGCAAGACGATCAAACCGACATCCGGAAGCGATGTACGCCCGGCCCATGCGCCTGGCGTGCCGGCATCCAGCGCGAACGACATCGCGGCATTCGTCGCCAAGGCGCGGGCGATGTCGCCGCATCGCGCCGGCGCCCACGGCAGGCTGGTGTTCGCGCTCGACGCCACGATGAGCCGGCAGCCGACATGGGACATGGCGTGCGCGCTGCAGGCGGACATGTTCCGCGAGGCCGGCGCGCTCGGCAGTCTCGATATCCGCCTCGTCTATTATCGCGGCTTCAATGAATGCCGTGCGTCGGGCTGGATCTCCGACAGCGCGCAGCTCGCGCGGCTGATGAGCAAGATCGATTGCCAGGGCGGCAACACCCAGATCGGCAAGGTGCTGTCCGAGACGCGTCGCGAAGCGGTCGAGGCAGGGGTGCGCGCCTTGGTGTTCGTCGGCGACGCGATGGAGGAGAGCGCCGACGATCTCTGCGCCAAAGCCGGTGAGCTCGGCCTGCTCAAGGTGCCGGTCTTCATGTTCCAGGAGGGCAGGGATGCGACCGCCGAGCAAACGTTTCGCGAGATCGCGCGACTGACCGGCGGCGCCTGGTGCAGGTTCGATCCCGGCGCGGCCGCCCAGCTCCGCGAATTGCTGCGTGCCGCCGCAGCCTATGCCGCCGGCGGCCGCGAGGCGCTGCTGCAACTGGCGAAGACGACGAGCGGCGCGGCGAAGCTGATCGGCCAGATGAAATAGCGCCGCGTCGCGTCAGGCTCCGCCTGATGCCGGTGAGACGAAGCTTCGCATGCTTTTTGCCGCCGGGCCGCCTATATTCCCGACATGCCAACGCTGATCGCCGGCGTCATCGCCGTTGTCGTCCTTTATTCCGCGCTGCAGATGTTCCGTGCGGCCAATCCCGCCGTGCTTGCGCGCGCGATCAAGATCGGCGGCGGGGTGCTCGCGCTGGCGGTCGCGGCCTTTACCGGCGTGCGGGGCGAACTGGCGGTGGCAATTCCGCTCGGCATTTTCGGCGCCGGACTGCTCGGCTGGTCGCCGTTCGGAAGCACCGGATTTCCCAATCTCGGCGGTATGTTCGGCGGTTCGCGCAGCCAGGGACAAAGCTCGCGGGTGCGCTCGCAATATCTCGATATGACCCTCGATCACGGCAGCGGCGTGCTCAGGGGCCAGATCGTGGCCGGACCGCAGGCCGGCCGCATGCTCGATGAGTTCGACCTGTCGCAGCTATTGGCGATGGTCCCGAGCTTCGACGCCGAGAGCGTCGCGCTACTTGAAAGCTATCTGGACCGCCGCTTTCCCGCCTGGCGTCAGGACGCACAGGGCGACCGGGCACGGGGGCAGGGCCGTGCGGCGTCGGGCGGCAAAATGACGAACGAGGAGGCCTATCAGATCCTTGGCCTGCAGCCGGGAGCGACGCGCGACGACATCAGCCGGGCTCACCGTACCCTGATGAAGAAACTCCATCCCGACCAGGGGGGCTCGACGTACCTCGCGGCCCGTGTGAACGAGGCCAAGGACACTCTGCTTCGCACGCATCTCTAACTCCGGCTACGCTACCAACGCCACAGCCGAGAGCTGCCTTCCGTTTCTGATTGATGCCCCGTTGGCCCGCCGCTGTCCGGCGTGGCCGATCGCTCTTTCGGGAAAACTTAACCGTAAAATCTTGACGAGAAGTTTCATGGTTGCGCCGCGCGCGGCCGGCCGGCTGTTTTCGCGGCGGCAAAAACAAAACGGCCGGCGCTCGCGGCGCCGGCCGTTTGAAATCAGCAGACGCTGACGATCAGTTGCGAACGGTGATGCAGGAGATCTCGGCGCGCTTCAGCGTCTTGCAAGCCGCCTCGGCCTGATCGCGCTCGAGGCCGGCAAAGCGGGCGCGATAGAGCTTGCGATTATCCTTGGCGACCACCTCGGTGAACGGATCCGCCTTGCTGAGCAGGCCGCGAGCGGAGCTGCGCGCCAGGTCGATGCGCTTGTTGGCCTCGCCCTCGGACTCCAGCGCGCCAACCTGGATGATCCAGCCGGTATGCGCGGCGCTCGGCTTGGCCGCGCTGGTCGGCGGGGCGGCCTGCACGCTGCGGGTTGCAGGTTCGATCGACGCCACGGCCTGCGGCGCCGGGGTAGCGGGCGCATGGACGGCCGAGGCCGGCAGCACGCCGAGGATGCCGTTGCCGGTGCCGAAATTGGCCGGCTGCGGCGGCATTTCCGGCCTCGAGGTCTCGGCGGCCCGCGCCATCATCGCATTGGAGGTCTCGGGGACCTCGCCGCGCGAGGGGATCGTGTTGGTGATCGGAGGCGCGGACTGCGCGGGGCCGGCCGCGGCGAGCTTGATCTGGCCGGCCTTGACCTGCACCGTCTTCACCTTGACCGGCTTCATCGGTTCAGCCGAGCCGGGGATCGCGGCGATCGGCTGGGTCTGGATCACGCCTGAGGTCAGCGGCGCCGGCTCGGGCTTGGCCTGCGGCTCCGGCTTGGCCGGAAGCGGCGGCAGCGCGGCAGCGGCCGCCGCCATCAGCGAGGGCTTGCTGGCCGGGCGCGGCGCCTGGATCGCGGCAGCTGCAGAGGCGGGCTCCGATGCCGCGACCGGCGAAGTGTCCGGCGCACGCGCATTATCCGCGTCGGCGACCTCGACATTGGCGTCGGCCGGATTGCGTTCGGTGATCGCTGCGGCAGTGCGGGTGGTCGCGGCCTTCGCGACGTTCTCGGCGAGCAGGTTGCGCATGATGGCGTCACGCGAGCCGCCGCTGCGGCCGCCAAGCACCACGCCGACCAGGAAGCGATTGCCGCGGCGCATCGAGGTCACGAGGTTGAAGCCGGACGCGCGGGTGTAGCCGGTCTTGATACCGTCAACGCCCTCGACGTTGCCGAGCAGATGGTTGTGGTTGCGGATCGATTGGCCGCGGAAGTTAAACACCGAGGTCGAGAAGTAGCGGTAATAGCGCGGGAAGCGGTCCTGGATCGCGCGGCCGAGGGTCGATTGATCGCGCGCCGTCGTCACCTGCTCATCGTTGGGCAGGCCGGAGGCGTTGCGATAAACGGTCCGGCTCATGCCGAGCGCGCGGGCCTTGCGGGTCATCATCCGGGCGAAATCGTCTTCGCTGCCGCCGATCGCCTCGGCGATCACGACCGCGGCGTCATTGGCGGAGCGGGTGACCAGGCCCTTGATGGCGTCTTCGACCTTGATGGTCGAGCCGGGCCGCAGGCCGAGCTTGGTCGGGTCCTGTTCGGAGGCGTGCTCGGACACCGGCATTTCGGTGTCGAGCTTCATCTTTCCGGAATCGAGGCGCTCGAACAGCAGATAGAGCGTCATGATCTTGGTCAGCGAGGCGGGGTGGCGCAGGCCGTCGGGACTGGTGGCGGTCAGCACCGAACCGGTGTTGCCGTCGACGATGATCGACGCGAATTGCGGGCTGTAGCTCTCGCGCGCTTCCTGGCTGTGGTGGTGACGGGCGTAGTGGCGCCGGTGACGGCGCGCCTCGGCGCTATCACTCGTGATCAGGATCGCCGTCGTGACGGTCACGAGCCCAAGAACGCCAACTCGCAGCGCCCGCGAGGAGGCCAAGGTTGTTCGAAGCATCTACTTCCCCGTCCCAATTTCTATCTAGATCACTGGCTCGTGAGGCGAAATTGTGCCCAGCGGCCATCGATCCTTGCCTGCGCAACAAACCACTTCGGGCAGAACCATCGGCCCACGTGGCGGCTCAGGTCGCTCTTCTAGCTAAGGTGTTGTTCACAAACAGCTTTCGAGGCTGTCTGTCGGAAGGCGAACAAAGTCCGGGAATCAGGTTAGGCGGACCGAGTTTCCAAAAGATTAAGCAACCGTTGCGTAGTCCCCCGGGGTTTATCGCGAATGCCGGAGATTCGGGGCTGTGTGATTGTGCGATGCACAATATTCATTGACTCTATTGTGCGATGCGATATGGCTATCGGCGTCAGGGGGCCGGGAGCTTCCCGGCAATGGGAATTTGCGCCTTCAAGTCTGGGAAAAGGAATTCCATCCATGGTCAAGATCGAAGACATTCAGAACTACGGCAAAGAGCATTTCGAGTCGGTCACCGCGTCGGCGAACAACCTGCAGAGCGGCGTTCAGGCCATCGCTACCGCCTATGGCGACTATGCCAAGAAGTCCTTTGAGGACACCAAGTCGTTCGTCGAGAAGCTGTCGGGCGTGAAGTCGCTGGACAAGGCGCTCGAGGCGCAGACCGAGTACCTGCGCTCGTCCTACGAGACCTTCGTTGCGGAATCGCAGAAGATCGCCGGGCTGTACAGCGACTGCGCCAAGCAGACCTTCAAGCCCTATGAGGGCCTGGTCTCCAAGTTCGCGCCCGCCGCTCAGTAAGCGCAGCGGACCAAGACAAGCGAAAAGCCCGGCCGTTTGGCCGGGCTTTTTTGTTGTGCCTGAGGTGGGCGACTATTTGGCCAGCCGCAGCTTCGAGATCTGCGTGAGAATATTCTGAAAGGCGTCAGCCGTCTGACCGGCTGACGTGATCATCTGGAAGTTGCCGTCGGTCGCGCAATCCTGCAGCACCTGCGATTTCGGGTCCGCGTTGTTGATGTTCACCTGAATCGTGAAGATTGTGATGCTGCTGGTCGGATCGGCCTTGACGTTCGAACACAGCAACTCTTGCCGAGTGTCAATGTCCGACTGGGTCGTGCTCCACCGGTTTTGGGTGTTCAGTCCGTCGGACAGCAGGACGATATAGTCCTTGTATGCGTAGTTGCTCTCTTTCGGCGGTGCCGTGATCGGCGGGTTTGCGGTGTTCAGCGACAGCCATCCCCACGCCAGCCCCACCGCCTGATTGGTGTTGCCGCTTGGATACATATTGTCGATCTGGGTTTTGAGCGTGCTCCACTGGTTGCTCATTGGCGTCACCGTGCCGGGAAGACAATCCGCGAACTGCTCGGCATAGAACTGCGTGGACGGCGTCCCGCTGCCGGAGGAGGGGCCCGTATTCTTCGTATCGTAGTCCTGATCGCGATCGTTCACGCAGCCGGTCCACGTGCTGTGGCTGGGTGCGGCTGCCGCGGTCGCGGTGGTACCGTCGCCGCGCCAGAGGTGAGAATACGTCGTCGGCGTGCTGCAGACTCTGCTGCTGCCGCTCCCGGAGCAGGTGCAATTGCTGGTCGAGCCGCAGCTTGCGCCGGAGCCGGAAGCCACGGTCGTGCCCGGCACGGTAACAGTCGTGTAGCACCCGTTGTAGTAGATGCTGGTCTTGCCGGGTAGCTTTCTGCCGCTGTCCATGCTGGGGCAGATGTAACCTGCATACGTGCCGCTCGAGGGGATTGTGCTCGTGCTTCGGGCACCGCTCACGGTCGCTGGCCGGTCCGTGCACGTAAAGCCGTGCGTCTTGTTCGTGAACGGGCAATCCGATCCTGCTTGGATCGTGTTCCAGCCGCTCGGATAGTTGTTCTTGAGAATCGGCGGCTCACCCTCCCACTCCGTCCAATTCAACCAAGACTGGTTCAGATTCGACGGATCAACATTCACATCCTTCGAGAACGGAATGATCGAAATATAAACATCGCCGGTCTGCTTGTTGTACGTCGACAGCGTATCGATCATGCTTTTGGCAGCGGATTGGAGTGCTGCCATCTTGCCGTTCTGGGCCATTGATCCGGTGTTATCGAGCACCATCGCGACACGCATACGGGTGTTGCCCCATGTGGTGGTCGTCGAGCTTTTGAAACCCAGCGTCGGAAAACCGGCCAGCTGCATGAAATCGGATTTGATGTGGCCGGATCCGCCCAGCAGAATGTTGGCCGCCGCGCCAGAGGTCGGGGTGGTATAGTTGGCCGTGACGGAAATGCCCTGGCCGTCCTTGTTGGTGTAAAGCGCCGTGAAATAGGTCTGCGCCTTGCTCGGGATGTCCGCGGCCGTGATGTTGCCCATGGTCAGATCCTTGGACAGCATCAGCGCGGTCGAATCGAGCGCCGCCTGCATCGCGGAGCGGGCGTTGTTGGCGCGGGTATAGTCGATCGCGGCTCCCACGAAAGCGAGGAGCGGCAGCATTGCGAAGGTGAAGATCACCGCGACATTGCCGTTATTTGCCCTGGAGAACCGGCGAGCAACCGCACAGACGCGATCGGAAATGGCTGAACCAAGCATGGCACTCTCGTCGAAATGGATTGCGGTGGCATCTCGACCGGCGCCGCTAAACAGATGGTGAATCGGGCGCGGGAAACCCGGCAGGGTGGCGCGGGGGAGGCTCAAAAGCCGGGCAAAAGCGCTCGCTATCCTCAATGACGTCTAAATTGGCGGCCCGGCTCCTTTGTCAAATCGGGCAGAAATGATTAACCTTCGAGGGTTGCCGCGCCGGGAATCGGACCGGTGGGCCGCGCCGGGTCTGCGCTTGCGGCAGGGCCTCGCGAGGCCCATATTCGGGAAGTCGATCCGGCCGCCGGATCGGACCGGGAGCGGCAATCTGGAAAGCATTGCTGGGGGTTCCGCGATCAGTCTTGCGGCAATCGCGACCACCATCCAATTGCCATCCGGTTTCCCGCCATCCGGCTTCCCTTGGGGAATTCGAACGCCTGAGCCATGTTGCGATCCACGTTGACAGTCCCGATTTCCGAGCCGGTTTCGTCGATGCCGGCGGTGGCCGCCGCGCCGGCGCCGAAAATGAACAATGACGACAACCGCAATGGGGCGGGCAGCGGCCCGTCGACCTCGGTCATCACCAAGGTCAAGCCGAAGACCAAGCGGCCGAACCTGTACCGCGTCCTGATCCTGAACGACGACTACACGCCGATGGAGTTCGTCGTTCATGTGCTGGAACGATTCTTCAACAAGGACGCCGAGGCGGCGACCAAGATCATGCTGCACGTTCATCACCACGGGATCGGCGAGTGCGGCGTTTTTACCTACGAGATCGCCGAGACCAAGGTGACGCAAGTCATGGACTTCGCGCGCAAGCACCAGCATCCACTGCAGTGCGTGATGGAAAAGAAATAGGTCGCTGGAACGACTGACCCGCCGCGAGGCGCGGAACGGGTCTTGCATCGCGGTTTTTGATGGTGGTGAACGGCGTTCCCGTACGATCACGGGCGTCGCCGCGCGACGCCCCGATGCCCCGAATTTAGAAGAAAACCATCATCGCGGGACCGGTCTTTCGCCACGATCCGTCGTAACTATATCAAAGGCGATCACGAAGGTTGTTATTGCCTGACCCGGTAATGGCGATCATGATGGCAGGGGGCCATAGAGGACGCGAATGCCAACTTTTTCCCAAAGCCTTGAACAATCGCTGCACCGTGCGTTGGCGATCGCAAACGAGCGCCACCATCAATACGCGACGCTCGAACATCTGCTGCTGTCGCTGATCGATGACTCGGATGCGGCGGCTGTGATGCGGGCCTGCAGCGTCGATCTCGACAAGCTCAGGACCAGCCTCGTTAATTATCTCGAGACCGAATTCGAAAACCTGGTGACTGACGGCGCCGATGACGCGAAGCCGACCGCCGGGTTCCAGCGCGTGATCCAGCGCGCAGTGATTCATGTCCAGTCGTCCGGTCGCGAGGAAGTGACCGGCGCCAACGTCCTGATCGCGATCTTCGCCGAGCGCGAGAGCCATGCCGCGTACTTCCTGCAGGAGCAGGACATGACGCGCTACGACGCCGTCAACTACATCAGCCACGGCATCGCCAAGCGGCCCGGCGTGTCCGAGGCGCGGCCGGTGCGCGGCGTCGACGAGGAAACCGAGGCCAAGGGCAACGAGGACGCCAAGAAGAAGGGCGAGGCGCTCGAGACCTACTGCGTCAACCTCAACAAGAAGGCGCGCGACGGCAAGATCGATCCGGTGATCGGCCGCAATGCCGAGATCAACCGTGCGATCCAGGTGCTGTGCCGCCGCCAGAAGAACAACCCGCTGTTCGTCGGCGAAGCCGGCGTCGGCAAGACCGCGATTGCCGAAGGCCTCGCCAAGCGCATCGTCGACAGCGATGTGCCGGAAGTGCTGGCGGCCGCGACCGTGTTCTCGCTCGACATGGGCACGCTGCTTGCGGGCACCCGCTACCGTGGCGATTTCGAGGAGCGGCTCAAGCAGGTCCTGAAGGAGCTGGAGGCGCATCCGAACGCCATCCTGTTCATCGACGAGATCCACACCGTGATCGGCGCCGGCGCCACCTCCGGCGGCGCGATGGATGCGTCCAATCTGCTGAAGCCCGCGCTGGCTTCGGGCACGATCCGCTGCATGGGCTCGACCACCTACAAGGAATACCGTCAGCACTTCGAGAAGGACCGCGCGCTGGTGCGGCGCTTCCAGAAGATCGACGTCAACGAGCCGACGGTGGAAGACGCAATCGCGATCCTCAAGGGCCTGAAGCCCTATTTCGAGGATTACCATCGGCTGAAATACACCAATGAGGCGATCGAGGCGGCGGTGCAGCTGTCGTCGCGCTACATCCACGACCGCAAGCTGCCCGACAAGGCGATCGACGTGATCGACGAGTCCGGCGCGGCGCAGATGCTGGTCGCCGAGAGCAAGCGCAAGAAGACGATCGGCATCAAGGAGATCGAGACCACGATCGCGACCATGGCGCGGATCCCGCCGAAGAGCGTGTCGAAGGACGATGCCGAGGTGCTGAAGCATCTCGAGCAGACCTTGAAGCGCACGGTGTTCGGTCAGGACAAGGCGATCGAGTCGCTGGCGGCGTCGATCAAGCTGGCGCGAGCCGGCCTGCGCGAGCCGGAGAAGCCGATCGGCAGCTATTTGTTCTCGGGTCCGACCGGCGTCGGCAAGACCGAGGTGGCGAAGCAACTGGCGGCGTCGCTCGGTGTCGAGCTGCTGCGCTTCGACATGTCCGAATACATGGAGCGGCACACCGTGTCGCGCCTGATCGGCGCACCTCCCGGCTATGTCGGTTTCGACCAGGGCGGCCTGCTCACCGATGGCGTGGACCAGCATCCGCATTGCGTCGTGCTGCTCGACGAAATCGAGAAGGCGCACCCGGATCTCTACAACGTGCTGCTGCAGATCATGGATCATGGCCGGCTCACCGACCACAACGGCAAGCAGGTCAACTTCCGCAACGTGATCCTGATCATGACCACGAATGCCGGCGCGGCCGATCTTGCGCGGCAGGCCTTCGGCTTCACCCGCTCGAAGCGGGAAGGCGACGATCACGAGGCGATCAATCGCCAGTTCGCGCCGGAGTTCCGCAACCGGCTGGATGCGATCGTCTCCTTCGCGCACCTCAATGCCGAGGTGATCGGCATGGTGGTCGAGAAGTTCGTGCTGCAACTCGAGGCGCAACTCGCCGACCGCGACGTCACGATCGAGCTGTCCGAGCCTGCAAAGGCCTGGCTGATCGAGCACGGCTATGACGAGCAGATGGGCGCACGTCCGATGGCGCGCATCATCCAGGAACACATCAAGAAGCCGCTCGCGGATGAGGTGCTGTTCGGTCAGCTCAAGGGCGGCGGACACGTCCGCGTCATCCTGGTCAAGGACGAGGCGACTGCCAAGGACAAGATCGGCTTCGAATATGTCGAGGGCCCGGTCACGCCGAAGCCCGAGAACCTGCCGCCGCGCAAGCGCAAGCCGCCGAAGGGCGGTCCCAACGGCGGCGGAGGCGGCACCAAGGGGCCGGCCTCAAAGGGGCCGATGGTCAAGGTCTGAGGCGCGAGCGAACAACCAAACGAAAAGGCCGGCTGAACAGCCGGCCTTTTTGTTTCTGGCGGTGGGAGGCGCGTCTCCGCGCCTTCACTCGCCCTTCAGCCGCTGACCCTCCTGGACCCGCACCCGGTCGGCGCCGCGGCT
This sequence comes from Bradyrhizobium sp. USDA 3315, assembly GCF_054056795.1. NCBI lineage: Bacteria > Pseudomonadati > Pseudomonadota > Alphaproteobacteria > Hyphomicrobiales > Nitrobacteraceae > Bradyrhizobium > Bradyrhizobium sp. USDA 3315. Next base: position 6,406,177 of record NZ_JBSRYP010000001.1, read on the forward strand.
GCCGGCGGAGGACAGCCGGAGCGTGCTGAGCGCAGCTCCCACGACGGCAAAGCCGACGCCGACCATCAGCGAGATCCGGGTGCCGTCAGCCGGATAGCGCGCCAGCAGCAGCGCCACCAGAGCGGCGCCGATGGTCTGTCCGAGCAGGCGCGCGGTCCCTAACATGCCGCTGGCGCCGCCCGAGCGCTCGCGCGGAGCGGCGGCGATCATGGTGCGGTTATTCGGGGTCTGGAACAGGCCGAAGCCGGCGCCGGCGAGCGCCATGCGCCAGATCACGTCGATCGGCGTCGCGTTGGCCGGCATCAAGGCCAGCGTGCCCAATCCCGTCGCGAACAGCAGCAGGCCGATGCCGCCGAGCAGGCCGGCCGGATAGCGTTCCACCAGCCAGCCCGCGAGCGGGGCCGCGAACGCGACCGCGATCGGCCACGGCGTGATCAACAGGCCGATCTGAACCGCCGAATATCCGAAATGGTTTTCCAGATAGAACGGCATCGCGACAAAGGCCAGCATCTGGCCGCAGAACGAGGCGATCGAGGTGCCGATCGAGAGTGCGAAGATCGGAATCCGCAGCAGGTCGACGGGCAGCAGTGGCGAGGGCAGATGCTGCTGCCGCCGGTACAGCAAATGCGAGGCGACCGCGGCGACAGCGAACTCCAATGCGCAGAGATACAGCGACCCGCCATGGCCGGCGCTGTCGATCGCGCTGATGCCGAACCCGAACGCGATGGCGCTCAGCGCGGCGCTCTGCCAGTCGAAGGCGTGAACCGCCGGCCTGGTGTGCGGCAGGAAGCGCCAGCCCAGCGCCAGCGTGACGATACCGAGCGGGACATTGATGGCGAACAGATACGGCCAGGTCCCGACCGCCAGGATGAACGAGGCGATGGTCGGGCCGACCGCGGCCGAGATCGCGACCACCAGCGCGTTGACGCCGATGCCGCGGCCGAGCAGCGAATGCGGATAGATGAAGCGGACCAGCGCGGTGTTGACGCTGAGGATGCCTGCAGCGCCAAACCCCTGCAGGATGCGGGCGACCGTCAGCAGCGGCAGGGTGTGCGACAGCGCGCAGAACAGCGAGGCCAGCGTGAACAGCAACAGCCCCGCCAGATAGACGCGGCGGTAGCCGATGATTTCGCCGAGAGAGGCCAGCGGCAGCAGCGAGATCGTGATCGCCAATTGATAGCCGTTGACGATCCAGATCGAGAACGCGGGGCTAGCGTTCAGATCCCGGGCAATGGTCGGCAACGCAACGTTGGCGATCGAGCCGTCGACGACGGCCATCACGAGGCCGAGCGCGATCGTGAGAATGGCCCAATTGCGCTGCGGCTGCGGCAGCCCGTCGGGATGCTCAATGATCGCGGACGACATGTCGTGGAGTGGCTCTCGGTTCCGGCGTTGCGGGGGTTACCGCATGCTGGATTAGCCCGGCCTTTGCAACCCCGAATGCCGGATGCCGGCCGCGACTGGAACGAGGGCTCCGAGCCGAGGCGGCTCAGCCCTGGCCGAGCAATTCATTGATGCGCCGCTGAAGCTGCCGCTTCTTGATCTCGCTGCGGCGGACCCGCTCGTCGAGATCGCTGACCGGCGTGTCGGAGGTCATGATCCGGAAGGCGAGGCCGACCTTGTTAGCCTGGCGCCAGATCAGGCGGGCCAGGAACGAGCGGCCCTTGCGTGCGACGCTGAGATTCATCTCTTCGGGCAAGTGCGCGGCATCGCTAAATTCAACGCAGGCACCGCCTTCGCTGATATTGCGGACGACGCAATCCATCGTCGAGCCGCGTCCATTGATCTCCGCAACCGCACCATAGAACACCTTCTCGCGTACGTTCTGGCGCCGGTCCTGCATGGGAAATCCTCCAAATGAACGGCACGACTGTACCGGTCCGCCCCAGCGAAAAGAAGGGCGCCGGGGAACCCGTTGCAGTTAGTGTAAATATTTGCATCCGTGAGGGCGTGGATTCCCGGCTATTTTGCGCCGCAAGAGACCTATGGCTTCCCTCAAAAGCTTTAGTTCGGCAGCCGGCTTTGCCGCCAATCGCGCGGCGACAGGCCGTAATGGTCGCGGAACACGCGGCCGAAATGCGAAAGATCGTTAAAGCCCCAGGCGAATGCGATCTCGCCGATGTGGCGATGCGCGTGCGCCGGCGAGGCGAGGTCGCGCTTGCAGCGCTCCAGCCGCTGCGCCAGCACGAAGCGCTGGAACGAGGTGTCCTCGTCGGCCAGCAGGCTGTTGACGTAGCGCGGCGAGATGCCGAGCGCTGCGGCGGTCTCGGTGAGGTTGAGCTCGGCGTTCGGCAGATGCGCGAGCACATGCGCCTTCAGGCGGTAGAGCAGCGCGGAGCGGTGGGTCGAGGCGGGCAGCGCGGCGCCGCCGAGCCGCTCGCTCATCGCCATCGCGAGCAGGTCGGCGGCCTGGTCGGCGAGGCGGATCGCGTTGTCAGGATCGAGCTTGTCGGCGATCTCGGAGAGCCCCGCGATGAACTGCCAGGCGAGCCGCTGCACGGGACGATCCGATGTGAACGTGGTCGCAGTTAAGCCCTGGGTGCCGGCGAAGCGCCGGTGCAGCATGGCGCGCGGCACCTGGAAGATGGTTTGCGTGAAGTCGGCGTTGAAGCGCAATTCATAGGGCCGGGTGGTGTCGTAGAACGCGAACTCGCCCGGTTGGATCACGGTCTCGCGGCCGTCCTGCAGCACGGCGCCCGCGCCACTCCGGCCGAGGGCGAACAGAACAAAATCCTCGCTGGCGCGAGCGATCCGCGACGGGGTACGCAGCACCCGTTGCCGGCTCGACGAGACGACCGAGCATTTCACCGCGCCCAGCTGCGCGCTGGTGATGGCGCCGTGGAAGGCGGTGCCGAGGTCGGACTTGCAGTCGAGCTGCACGAACACGTCGCAGACGATGTCCTGCCAGAGCGCAAGGCGCCGATGGGTGGGCGCGTCTTCCGTGGTGAACAGGGCCGGCATGATTTCCTCCCTTCACGAGTGCAAACGCTGGCCACGCAAACAAAGCAAGCTTCATACCGGGGACGGCCGGGGAATCTCCTCCGCAGTCGAATTTTCCTTCCGTCCTGGTCGAACGGCGTGCCCGGTCCCGGGGCAGCATGATGTCAGAGGCCGCCATGGCCGATCAAGCACGAACCGGCCGGAAGCGTCGGCCGCGAGGAGGACATCATGGGCATCGAACATCCGAAATACCGCGTTGCGGTGGTGCAGGCCGCACCAGCCTGGCTCGACCTCGACGCCTCCATCGCCAAGTCCATCGCGCTGATCGAGGAGGCCGCCGCCAAAGGGGCGAAGCTGATCGCGTTCCCCGAGGCGTTCATCCCCGGCTATCCCTGGTACATCTGGCTGGACTCGCCGGCCTGGGCGATCGGGCGCGGTTTCGTGCAGCGCTATTTCGACAACTCGCTGAGCTACGACAGCCCGCAGGCCGAGAAGCTTCGGCTCGCGGTCAAGAAGGCCGGCATGACCGCGGTGCTCGGCCTGTCCGAGCGCGACGGCGGCAGCCTCTATCTCGCGCAATGGCTGATCGGGCCCGACGGCGAGACCATTGCGAAGCGGCGCAAGCTGCGGCCGACCCATGCCGAGCGCACCGTCTATGGCGAGGGCGACGGCAGCGACCTTGCCGTGCATGACCGTCCCGGCATCGGCCGGCTCGGCGCGCTGTGCTGCTGGGAGCATCTGCAGCCGCTGTCGAAATACGCGATGTACGCCCAGAACGAGCAGGTCCATGTCGCGGCCTGGCCGAGCTTCTCGCTGTACGATCCGTTCGCGCCGGCGCTCGGCTGGGAGGTCAACAACGCGGCCTCGCGGGTCTATGCGGTCGAGGGCTCATGCTTCGTGCTGGCGCCCTGCGCCACGGTCTCGCAGGCGATGGTCGACGAGATGTGCGACCGCGACGACAAGCACGCGCTGCTGCATGTCGGCGGCGGACACGCCGCGATCTACGGGCCGGACGGCAGCGCGATCGCCGAGAAGCTGCCGCCCGAGCAGGAGGGCCTGCTGCTCGCCGATATCGATCTCGGCGCGATCGGGATCGCCAAGAACGCCGCCGATCCGGCCGGGCACTATTCGCGCCCCGATGTCACGCGTCTGCTGCTGAACAAGAAGCCTTCGAAGCGCGTCGAGCATTTCGCGCTGCCGCTCGACAGCCTTGAGGAGATCGACGCGGCCGCGAGCTGAACAGACTACGGGCATGATCTTTTCGGAAAACCGCTTCGCACTTTTCCGGATCATGCCTTGGGCGACATCCAACCGGAGGCGACTGCCATGGAATCCGCCATTCCTTCTCATCTGCAGACAGCCCGGTCGCGTCATCGGCGTGTGCCCGACGATTACGCGCCGCCTTATCCGTCCTTCGTTGCGCGCCACAAGCCCGCGATCACGCGCGTGATCATGGCCTATTTCGGCGTGCAATATCGCGGTGAGCGGAGCGCGGCGGCGAACGAGGCGCTGGCATCGATCGCAAAACGCTTTGCCGGCGAGAACGGCCCGACGCATTGGGACCGCGCGCAATATGTCGACCAGGCCGGCTTCACCAACGTCGTCTCGGTCGCCTATTGGGACGATGCCGGGCGCTTCGACGCCTGGTTCGACGGCGCGCGCGAGGCCTGGACCGGCGGCGGCGCCACTGAGGGCGTCGGCCGCTTCATCGAGGTGCTGCGGCCGCATGTTGCGCGCTACGAGACGCTGTTCTCGTCGCTCGGCCGTCCGGAGGGCGTCGCGGTGCTTGCCGACGGCATGAGCGGCGAGGTGCAGGAGCACGCCTATTGGGGCGGTATGCGCGACCGTATCCCGCTGTCGCAGACCGACGCGATGACGCCGGGCGGCGAGCCGCGCGTGATCCGCGACGGCGCACGCATCCGTGTGGTCGCGCATGACAATCTCTGCCTGATCCGCTCCGGACAGGACTGGAGCGACACCGAGGCATCGGAGCGCAAGATGTATCTCGACGATGTCGAGCCGGTGTTGCGTGAGGGCATGGATTTCCTGCGCGACGACGGCGTGCCGATCGGCTGCTATGCCAACCGCTACATGCGCGTTGTCGATGCGGAGGGCAGGCCAACCGAAAAATCCTACGGCCAGAGCTGGTGGAAGAGCCTCGCGGCGCTGGAGCGGTGGGCGGAATCGCACCCGACCCATGTCAGGATTTTTGGCGCGGCGATGAAGTATCTCTCGACCTTGGGGCCGAACGCCAAGCTCAGGCTGTATCACGAGGTCACGGTGGCAGGCGCCGACGAGCAGTTCTTCGAGTATCTCGGCTGCCATGAACGGACCGGCATGCTCACCGCCGTACAGGTCGCCCGAGCGACGACACCTTGAGTTGGCAAAGTGCTCGTATCTAGCGCCGAACCTTACGCAACGCGCTCGCGCAGGCCCTTGGCGACTTCCTTCTGCGCGTCGAACTCGCGGCGCAGGTGGGCCAGCTCCTCGGCGCTGAGCGCATCGGCGTTGCTGTAGTCGCGCTTCCAGGAAGCATCCTCGCTCCAGCGCAGCGGTGACTGCACGGTGGTCTGCGGACCGGGCGCCTGCTCAAGCACGCGCAGCGCCAGCTCCAGCGTGAACGCCTGCGAGGCGACGTCCTGCGGCTTGCCTGCGGAATTGCCGAGCGGGAAATCGGAGAACAGGAAGCGCGGCACCGCGGCATGCTCGACGATATCCTTGGCGCAGCCCATCACGACCGTGGAAATCCCGTTGGCCTCGAGATGCCGCGCCACCAGGCTGACGGTCTGGTGGCAGACCGGGCAGTTCGGCACCAGCACCGCGGCGTCGACCTTGTCGTCACGGCAACGCTTGAGGATTTCGGGCGCGTCGGTCTCGATGGTGACGCGGTGGCTGCGGTTGGTCGGGGCGCCGAAGAAGCGCGGCGCGACGTCGCCGATCGTGCCGGCCGCGGCGAGGCGCTTCAGCTGTGCCAGCGGGAACCAGGTGCCGTTGTCGGTCGCCGTGGTGTGGGTGCGGTCATAGGCGATGTGCGAAATCCGCAGATCGTGCTGCTTTGACGTGTCGCCGTCATAGACCGCATAGAACTTGGCCCCGCCGTTGTATTTCGCGCCGGGACCCTGGTCGCCCCGTGCCGGATCGAACGGCGCCGCGGTCGTGATGATGGCGACCCGGGACTGGTTCAGCGGCTTCTTCAGGGGCTGGAACGGGGCGGAGGTGTAATGCGCCCAGCGGTAGGGGGTGGTGTAGCCGATCGCCGCGTAATAATCGCGGGTTCGCTTCATATAGCCGATCGGGGCGTCGTCATCGGGGGCAAAGCCGAGTTGATCGTCGGATGCTGCGGCCATTTTGCGCTCCCTTTTGCGCGCCATCATTTCAGTCCATAGCTAGACCACGAGCTTGCGGTGTCAAGCCGCGCCCGCACGGGAACAGAATTGCCATGCGAACCGGTCGTTGCGCCGCATTGGTCATGCTTGTGCTGCTGGTGCCGCCGGCCCGGGTCGGCGCGGAGGACGCTCCGGCCGCGGCCCCGGCGCCGCCGCCTGGCGCCGAGCAGCCGGCAGCGCCGCCCCCGGACAAGCCCGCTGAGCAGCCCGCGGCCGCGCCGGCGGAGCCGCCTGCGCCACCGCTGGGAGAGCAGGCCGCACCATCGGCCGAGAAACCTGCCGCGCCCCCGGCGGATACGCCCGCGGCGGCGACCGACAAACCCGCGGACGATGCGCGCGAGAGCGACACCCGCGAGGCGATGTGCCTGATGATCGAGTCGGCGGCGCGGGCCAACGATCTGCCGCTCGAATTCTTCGCGCGCGTGATCTGGCAGGAGAGCCGCTTCCAGGCCGATGCGGTTGGTCCGATGACCCGCAACGGCCAGCGCGCGCAGGGCATCGCGCAATTCATGCCGGGCACCGCGAACGAGCGCGGGCTGCTCGATCCATTCAATCCGGTGCAGGCGCTGCCGAAGTCGGCCGAATTCCTCAGTGAGCTGCGCAACCAGTTCGGCAATCTGGGCCTCGCGGCCGCGGCCTACAATGCCGGCCCGCGCCGGATCCAGGATTGGCTCGCCGGCTCCGGCTACATGCCGCAGGAGACGCGCAATTACGTCTCCGCGATCACCGGCTCCAGCGTCGACGACTGGGCCGCTGCCGGGCGCAACGGCAAGATGCCGCAGCGCGCGCCGACCACGAGCTGCCGCGAGCTGATGGCGCTGCTCAAGCGCGCGCCGAATCCGTTCGTCGCTGGGCTCGAGCAGCACATCACGCTGTCGGCCGCCAAGGTCTGGGGCGTGCAGCTTGCCGCCGGCTTCAGCCGCGACAAGGCGCTCGCGATGTATGCCCGCGCCATCAAGCGCCTTGCCAACGTGATCGGCGATCAGGATCCGAGTTTGCTGAGCTCACGGCTTCGCACCCGCGGCAGCGCGACCTTCTACCAGGTGCGCATCGGCGCCGACACGCGCCCCGAGGCCGACGGCCTGTGCAACCGCATCCGCAAGGCGGGCGGGGCGTGCTTCGTGCTGAAGAACAGGGCGTGATTGCGTGGATCGGTAGCCCGGATGAAGCGAAGCGCAATCCGGGACAGCTCTCGCCGGTTGCAAGAGCGGCCCCGGATTTCGCTGGCGCTTCATCCGGGCTACCAAGGCGCATACCCGCCCTGTGCCGTCTCTTGCTTGACCCTGCGTTGTCAGCGCCCTAAGCCGCCGCGATTGCAAAACCATCCGGTTCCCCGTGGCGCTTCCTCCGCTCGATTCTCCGCAATGGCACACCTCGTTCCGCGCCTTCCTATGGGGCGCGCGGTCGATCGGCGCGACCGTGCTGACCCTGGTGCTGTTTGCGACCTATCTCGGCATCGGCGCGCTGGCGCATGATTCCGGCTTCTCGCTGGGCTGGACGCTGGCGAGCACGGCGTTCGTCTGGGCTGGCCCTGCGCAGATCATCGTGATCACGACACTCGGCTCCGGCGCCACCGTGCTGCAATCGGCGATCGCGGTCACCGTCAGCGCGATCCGCCTGTTCCCGATGGTGGTCTCGGTGTTGCCGATGATGCGGACCGAACAGACCAAGCGGCGGCATCTGATCCTGGTGGCGCATCTCACCGCCGTCACGCTGTGGGTCGAATGCTTCCGCTTCCTGCCGCAGGTGCCGCGCAACCGGCGGATCGCCTTCATCCACGGGCTCGGCTGCGGGCTGGTCACCGTCTGCCTGATCGCCAACACGATCGGGTACATGCTCGCGGCCAATCTCACGCCGCTCCTGGCCGCCGGCATGCTGATGCTGACGCCGCTCGCCTTCCTGTTCTCCACGGCGCGCAACTGCCGCGAGCTCGCCGACGTCATCGCGCTGGCGCTCGGCCTATTGCTGTTTCCGCTGGCGGCGATGCTGAACAGCGGCGTTGATATCCTGGTCAGCGGGGTCGTCGCGGGCACCATTGCCTATGCCGTGCACCGGGCGAGGGCGGGCATCGTCGGGGCGCGCGCATGAGTACCTTCATCGGCGACTGGCACGCGCTCGCGATCCTGTTCGTCGCGGGCGTCATCCCCAACCAGATCTGGCGCATGCTCGGCCTGTGGTTCGGCGGCGGCATCGACGAGAACTCCGAGCTCTTGGTCTGGGTGAGGGCGGTCGCCACCGCGATCCTCGCCGGTATCATCGCGCAGATCGTGGTGCAGCCGCCGGGCGCGCTCGCCAGCGTGCCGGACTGGCTGCGCTACGGCGCCGTCGCCGCCGGCTTTGTCGTGTTCATGCTGGCGAGGAAATCGATCTTCGCCGGCGTGATCGCAGGCGAAGTCGTCATGATCGCGGGCAAATACTGGCTCGGCTGATTGCGGCGTCCGCATTATCCGCTACTCTCGCTCCCCAAGAACAAGACAACGGGGAAACGGCATGCAGCGGCGCGCATCATCGCTAATCATTGTTGCTCTGACGGCGTTGCTGGCGGCGACGCTGCCGGCGCGTGCCGCGGATTATCCAACGCGGCCGATCAAGCTCGTGGTGCCGTATGCCGCGGGCGGGCCGACCGACGTGCTCGGCCGCATCGTCGGCGAATATCTCGGGCGCGATCTCAAGCAGGTGGTCGTGGTCGAGAACAAGGCCGGTGCGCAGGGCGCGATCGGCGCCGAGGCCGTGGCGCGCTCCGATCCCGACGGCTACACGCTGTTCGTGACGGCCGCCTCGATCTTCGTGCTCAATCCGATGCTCTACAAGAAGCTGCCCTACGATCCGGCCAGGGATTTTCACCTGCTGTCCGTCATCACGGACGCGCCGATGATCATGGAGGTGCACCCGTCGGTGCCGGCGAGGACGATCGCGGAGTTCGTCGCTTACGCGAAGAAGAATCCCGGAAAACTCAATTTCGGATCGGCGGGCACCGGCGGCACGGTTCATCTCGCCGGCGAGATGTTCAAGCAGATGGCCGGCGTCGAGATGACCCACGTGCCGTACAAGGGCGCAGGACCCGCGCTGACCGATCTGCTGTCCGGCAACATCCAGCTGATGTTCGACACGCTCGGCACCGCGCTGCCGCCGGTCAAATCGGGCCTGCTGCGGCCGCTCGGCGTCAGCTCGACGGAGCGCATCCCCGATTTGCCCGATCTGCCGACGATCGCCGAGAGCGGCTATCCCGATTATGCGGTCAGCGTCTGGTATGGTATCGCAGCGCCGTCGAGGGTGCCTGACGACATCGCCGACAAGATCAAGGCGAGCCTCGACCGGGCCTTGAACGACGAAGCGTTCCGCGCTTCGCTGCTCAAGATCGGTTTCCCGCCGCTGCGCGCGAAGAGCCAGGCCGAGATCGACAAGTTTGTGAATACCGATCGCGCGCGATGGGCGGGCGTGGTCAAGGCGCTGAACATATCGCTGGATTGACACATGGTACGTGAAATGGAACTGCGCCAGGGCGAGGTGGCCGTCGACATGCCGACGGCGCGCGATGCCGGGCTCGTCTTCATCGGCCGCATCCGCACGCCCTGGACCTCGCGGCTGGCGACGCCGCGGCAGGGGCGGCATGACGGCCCGGTGTGCCGGCTCGAGATTTTCGAGCCCTGGGTCGCCGCGATCAAGGGCGTCGATTTCTATTCAAATCTCGAGGTGCTGTACTGGCTGCATCAGTCGCGCCGCGACATCGTGCTGCAAAGCCCGAAGAACAACGGCAACACCCGCGGCACTTTCTCGCTGCGCTCGCCGGTGCGCCCCAATCCGATCGGCACCTCGGTCGTCAAGCTGGTCGGCGTCGAGGGCAACGTCATTTTGGTGCGCGGCCTCGACTGCCTCGACGAGACGCCGCTGATCGACGTCAAGCCCGACCGTTGCGAGTTCACCCCGCTCGCCCCGCCGCAGGCCGGGGACTTCGATACGGAGTAGAATCTCTCAACCGTCATTCCGGGGCGATGCGAAGCATCGAACCCGGAATCTCGAGATTCCGGGTTCGCGCTCCGCACGCCCCGGAATGACAGCGGTGGGATTACTTCAACGCTGCGCTCAGCTTTGCCGCGCTCGCCTCCAGCACCTTGCCATCTTCCTTGTGGCTCGCAGGCGGCAGCAGTGCGACACCGTCCTTGCGTGGCATGACGTGCATGTGCAGATGGAATACGACCTGGCCACCGGCGGGCTCGTTGAATTGCTGCACCGTGATGCCGTCGGCTTCGAACGCCTTCATCGCGGCGGCGGCGATCTTGTGCGAGGCGCGCGCGACATGGGCGTAGTCGTCGGGCTTGATGTCGAGGATGTTACGGGCAGGGGCCTTCGGAATGACGAGCGTATGCCCCGGCGAGCGCGGCATGATGTCGAGGAAGGCGAACACGTGCTCGTCTTCATAGACCTTGTAGCAGGGCAGCTCGCCGCGCAGGATCTTTGCGAAGATGTTGTTGCTGTCGTAGGCGGCGGGCATGGTGGCGGCTCCTCGATGATGCTGCTTTTATTGCCTAGGTGGCGGCGGAGACGTCAAGCGTCGTCGTCGACCGTCTTGCGGAACGGGCCGGCCTCGGCGAGCTCACGGCCGACCTCGGCGACATAGTCGCGCTCGCGCTTGAGGTAATCGGCGATCGCCCGGCGCAGTCCGGGGTCGGCGATGAAATGCGCCGAATAGGTGGTCTGCGGCAGGTAGCCGCGCGCCAGCTTGTGCTCGCCCTGCGCGCCGGCCTCGACCACCTTGAGGCCGCGCTGAACCGCGAAATCGATCGCCTGGTAGTAGCAGACCTCGAAATGCAGGAACGGGTGGTGCTCGATCGCGCCCCAGTTGCGGCCGAACAGCGCGTCGGAGCCGATGAAGTTGATCGCACCGGCGATCCAGCGGCCGTTGCGCTTGGCCATCACCAGCAGCACGTCCCGGCTCATCGTCTCGCCGATCAGCGAGAAGAATTCTCGGGTCAGATACGGCCGGCCCCATTTGCGCGAGCCGGTCTCCATGTAGAACTCGAAGAACGCATCCCAGGCGTCCTCGGTGATGTCCGAGCCGGTCAGCCAGTGGATGGTGATCCCGGCGGCGACCGCCTCGCGGCGCTCGCGCTTGATGCCCTTGCGATGGCGGGAGTTCAGCGAACTGAGAAAGTCGTCGAAGGTCTTGTAGCCCTGATTGTGCCAGTGGAACTGCTGGTCGGTCCGCTGCAGGAAACCGTGGGCGCCGAGGAACCTGGCCTCGTCCTCGCGGGCGAACGTCACATGCACGGAGGACGCCTCGGTGGCGTTGCAGAGCGCCCGCAGGCCCCGCGCCAGCGCCGAGCCGATCACCTCGCGGTCGACGCCGTCGCGGATCAACAGCCGCGGCCCGGTCGCGGGCGTGAAGGGGACCGACACCTGAAGCTTCGGGTAATAGCTGCCGCCGGCGCGGTGGTAGGCCTCGGCCCAGCCGCGATCGAACACGTATTCGCCCTGCGAGTGCGATTTCAGATAGCAGGGCACGACGCCGACGATCCGGCCATCGAGCTTCGCGATCAGATGCCGCGGGCCCCAGCCGGTCCGCGGGCAGGCCGACTTGGAGGCTTCGGCGGCGGCAAAAAAGGCGTGGGAAACGAATGGGTTATAGCTCGAACTTGCGGTGGTCTGGCAATCCTTTGCGGAACCGGGCGAGGCCAGCGTGTCGAGGTGATGGATGCTGTCCGCATCCGCCTTGGGATTGGCGCAGGCGTCCCATTCGGCGGCCGGAATGCCGCCGATGTCGGCTACAGCCTCTAGGGTGATTTCAGAAGACGCCATCGAGAATGAAGACCGGTGCCTCGTTTGAGCGTGATCTTTCCGGAACAGCTGGCTCCACTTCCGGATCATGCCCCGCATTGCGCCATCGCCGATGACGACCAACCCTCGCCAACATCGTGCGTCGCAGCGACGAGTTCAAGACTGCAAGGGCATGTCTCGGACATGTCAGGTTCCCGGCACAAACCCCTCGAAAATCATCTGGTCGGCGTAGCGCGCCGCGCGCTCGCGCTGTTCCACCGTCCGCACGGTCCAGGCCAGCAGCGGACAGCCGAACAAGTTGCGGGCGATCCACGGCTCCGGCGCCGGCAGCTGGTTGACCCAATAGGCGACGAAATGCGGCTCGGTCGTAAAGCCGTGCCGCAGGTACAGCATGCTGTCGCGTTGCGCCGGCGTCAGCTTGTCCCAATGGCCGTCGTCATAGGTGCGCTGGGCGGTGATGCCGCGCGGCAGGTTCGGCATGATCTCGCGCAGCGCCAGCACCTGGTCGGGATCGAACGACATGCCGACCACCGGGCCGGAATACGACGCCAGCACCTCGGCCATCCGCCGCACCAGCTTGCGGTCGCCGTCGAAATGGCTCTTCACCTCGACCACCAGCGGCACGCGGCCGGCGACCAGCGCGCAGAGATCGCCGAGCGTCATCATCTGCTCGGCGGTGTCCTTGAACTTGACGGCCTTCAGCTCGGCCGCGGTCCTGGTTGCCAGCAGGCCCGCCTCCTCGGTGAGGCGGCCGAGCGCATCGTCGTGGTGCACCATGGCCTCGCCGTCGGCGGTGAGCTGGATATCGCACTCGATGGCGAAGTTGCCGGCGACCGCGGCGGTGGCCGCGGCCGGCATGTTCTCGATGATACCGCGCGCGGCATCATGCAGGCCGCGATGGGCGACCGGCCGTTTCGTCAGCCAATCAGGAGCGCGCATCGATCAGGCGACTTCGAACACGCCTTCGACTTCGACCGCGGCGTCCGCGGGCAGCGAGGCGACGCCGACGGTGGTGCGGGCATGGCGGCCCTTGTCGCCGAATGCTTCGACCATCAGGTCGGAAGCGCCGTTCAGTACCTTCGGCCCGTCGAAGAAGTCGGGCGCCGAATTGATGAAGCCGCCGAGCCGCACCACGCGCACGACCTTATCGAGGTCGCCGAGCGCGGCCTTGATCTGGGCCAGCAGGTTGATTGCGCAGCCGCGCGCGGCAGCGGCGCCCTGTTCGAGCGTGACGCCGGCGCCGAGCTTGCCCTTGGCGATCAGCTTGCCCTCGGCGTTGAAGCAGACCTGGCCCGACACGAACAGCAGGTTTCCGCTGCGGACGAAGGGGACATAGTTTGCGACCGGGGAGGTCGGCTCCGGAAGTGTGATGCCCTGTGACGCCAGTTTTTGTTCGACGGTACCCGCCATCTTTTGGTCCCCCAATTGGATTGCACGAAGCCTGAAACGCGGTCAGGGCCAAGTTTGTTTCGATTGTTTCGCGCATCGTGCCGCCGGTTGCAAGCGACGGTAAGGTGAGGACAACGCGGCCATGAGGTGCCGAATCGCACGGAAAGCTGCCGAAAATGACGGCATTTTCGCTGCGTACATTGCCATTTTGTCAGACTTGCCCCAGTTGCGGCGCAATACCACCGTCACTATTGTGGCGAATCCCTGCCTCCTTGAGGAAACCATATGACCCTGCCGTTCCGGACTCCGTCGCGTGCCCTGGTGTTTGCGATCGCCGTTGCCGCAGGATCCGGCCTGGTTCAGGGGTCCGCAGTCGCTGCGGCAAGCGGGCCGTTTCTCGCGCATCAGGCGCTCTACGACCTCAGCCTGGTGAAGTCGCGCGGCTCCAACTCGGTCAGCGATGCGCGCGGGCGCATCCTCTACAATTTCTCCGGCAACTCCTGCGAAGGCTATACCTCCGAATTCCGCCAGGTGTCCGAGCTCGACAGCGGCGAGGGCAAGGTGACGCTGTCCGATCTTCGCTCCACGTCCTGGGAGGACGCGTCGGGCAAAAGCTACCGCTTCAAGATCGACACGCGGATGAACGACAGCGAATCGTCGCCGGTCGACGGCATCGCCGAGCGGGTCGGCGATCATATCACCGTGAAGCTGACCCAGCCGGTGAAGAAGACGTTCAATATCGACGGCAAGATCGTGTTCCCGACCGAGCAGATCCAGCACATCATCGCTGCCGCCCGCGACGGCAAGTCGGTGCTCGAGCAGACCGTCTATGACGGCTCCGACAACGGCGAGAAGATCTACAACACGCTGACCGTGATCGGCCGGCCGATCGCAGGCGACCGCGCGCCGTCATCGCCCGATCCGTCGACGGCGAGCAATGCGATGAAGACCATGACGCGCTGGCCGGTGACGGTGAGCTATTACGACAGCGACGCGCGCGCGAAGGACGGCGAGCAGACGCCGGTCTACGCGATGTCGTTCGAGCTGTACGAGAACGGCGTCTCCCGCGCGCTGGTACTGGACTACAACGATTTCGTGATCTCGGGCGCGCTGGACAAATTCGACGTCAGGGATTCCAAGCCCTGCAAGTGAGGGCTGGCTATCGCCACCCACTCAGCGGCGTCCCGGGCAAGCGAAGCGCGACCCGGGACCCATCACCACAGGGGTGAGTTGTTGAAGGGGGCTGTGGCCCCAGCGTCGCACAACAATCACCTTCGGTGGTTATGGGTCCCGGCTTTCGCCGGGACGACAGCGGAGCAAGCGCCCCCCGCGAGACCGCACTGGCCGTAGCCGTCCGACACGAGTACGCTTCCCTAAACACGCGTGTCAGGGAGGCACATCATGAGCAAGCTCGACCATCTTCGCCCCAGCGGCCTGCATCACAATCCGGCTTACTCCCACGTCGTCGTCGCCTCCGGCGCGCGCACGATCTACATTTCGGGACAGGTGTCGGTCGACGAGGAGGGCCGCGTGGTCGGCGCTGGCGATCTTGCCGCGCAGACGACGCAGGTGATGCAGAACCTCGGCATGGCGCTGAAGGCCGCCGGGGCCAGCTATTCCAATATCGTCAAGATCACGACCTTCGTCGTCGGCTACAAGCCGGAGCTCCGTCCCATCATCGGCAAGGCACGTTCGGCGTTCTTTGAGGGCATGCAGCCGCCGGCCTCTACGCTGGTCGGCGTCACCGCGCTCGCGGCGCCGGAATGGCTGATCGAGATCGAGGCGGTTGCGGTCACGGATTGAAGGGCTGCGCAGTCGTCATGCGCGGGCTCGACCCGCGCATCCATCGCTTTTCAAAGAGTCCTCGTTGATGGATGGCCGGGTCAAGCCCGGCCATGACGACCGGTTACTCCTCCGCGCTCTTCTGCGGCCCCTCATAGGCAATGCCCCTGATCACGGCGGCATTGCCGAATTTCTTGCGCAGATTGTCCATCGCGCGTTCGGCGTGCGCCGAGCGGCGGTCGAGCATGTCGGAATCGTTGGCCTGTGCGCCCGGGCGCAGCGCGCTGACGCCGGCGCCCATCAGGCGGAAGGCGGTGCCGTCAATTTCCTTCGCGAGCATCTCGCGCGACACCGCAAAGATCTTGGCGGCAAGCTGGGTCGGGGTCTGGATCGATTGCGAACGGGTACGCTGGCGGAAGTCCGCGGTCTTCAGCTTCAGCGTGATGGTGCACCCCGAGAGCTCGCTGGTCTTCAGCCGCGCCGAGACTTTCTCCGACAGTTTCCAGAGCAGTCTTTCCAGCGTTGCGAAGTCGCGGATGTCGGTCTCGAAGGTGGTCTCGCTCGAGATCGTCTTGGCGCCGCGATCGGCCACCACGCTCCGGTCGTCGATGCCGCGCGCGAGCCGCCACAGCCGGCGGCCTTCGCTCGCGAACTGCTTCATCAATTCGTTCTCGTCGGCGCGCTGCAGGTCGGCAACGAGGCGGAAGCCGCGCTGCACCAACTTCTCCTGCGTCGCGGGACCGACGCCGTAGATGAACCCGACCGGTTTGCTGGCCAGCATCTCGCGCGCCTCGTCCTGGTCCAGCGCGGCAAAGCCCCTCGGCTTGTCGAGGTCGGAGGCGATCTTGGCGAGGAACTTGTTGCAGGACAGGCCGACCGACACCGTGATGCCGATGTCGCGCTCGACATCGCGGGCGAATTTGGCGAGCACCTTGGCCGGAATCATGCCGTGGACGCGCTGCGTGCCGGCGAGATCGAGGAAGGCTTCGTCGATCGACAGCGGCTCGACCAGCGGCGTCAGCGCCTGCATCGCCTGCCGCACCTCGCGCCCGACCCGGACATACTTCGCCATGTCCGGCGGAATTACGGTCGCATCCGGGCAGAGTTCCAGCGCCTTGAACATCGGCATCGCCGAGCGGACGCCATAGGTGCGGGCGATGTAACAGGCGGCCGACACGACGCCGCGCTTGCCGCCGCCGATGATGACCGGGCGGTCGGCGATCTCGGGATTGTCGCGCTTCTCGACGGTGGCATAGAACGCGTCGCAGTCGATGTGCGCCAGCGCCAGCGCGGGCAGGGCGCGATGACGCACCAGCCGCGGCGAGCCGCAATGGCTGCATCGCTTCACCTTGATATCGAGGTCGCCGAGGCAGTCTCGGCAGAAACGGAGGGGGCCGTCGGAAGCTGCCGCTGCCGTCGTCACGGCACGTCGCGCTCCCATTTCGGGTCGCCCAGCGCCTGATGGGCGGCGGCGATATTGGTCGGGTGCAGTTCCGAGGCCCTGGCAAACGCCTTCACGGTGGCGTCGTCGCGCATCACGAAATCGAGCACGCTCGCAAGAAATTGAGGATCGGACGCGGCGTTCCGCAGCGTCTCTGGACCGATTCCGGTTTCGGCCAGGAACAGGCCCAGCCGCTCGGGATCGCCGGCAATGAAACCGAGCGCCTGAATCGCAACGATTTCAGCAACTTCCCGGGGGTTGTGAACAGGCTTTTTCAACGCGCCGGTTTGCCTTTCCGTTAACTTATGGTCTCTATTGAGAGGCCCATCATGCCCGAGTCTTCCGCATGTGTTCAAGCAACGGAAACCACGCTGCGGAAGTTGGACTTCGGGTTAACGGGTTAGAGCGATTCTGGCGCTAGTTTGAATTCACATTTTCGACGCGCCCCGAGCGCGGTGCGTGAGGTACCGCAGCCGGGCCCGTCTCCTGGGTTTGGGAGGGACGGGATGGCCAAAACCGTCCTGATCGTGGAGGACAATGAGCTCAACATGAAGCTCTTTCGCGATCTGTTGGAAGCGCACGGCTATCAGACTTCGGGCACCAGCAATGGCTTCGAAGCGCTCGATCTTGTCCGCAAGCTGCGCCCCGACCTCATCCTGATGGACATCCAGCTACCCCAGGTTTCCGGCCTGGAGGTCACGCGCTGGATCAAGGACGATCCCGATCTGCGCGCAATTCCGGTGGTCGCGGTCACCGCCTTCGCCATGAAGGGCGACGAAGAACGCATCCGCGAGGGCGGCTGCGAAGCCTATTTGTCCAAGCCGATCTCGGTCGGCAAATTTATTGAGACTGTCCGACGCTTTATCGGATAGGGGAGTTGTGGTGCAATGTCCGCGCGTATCCTCGTGGTCGATGACGTTCCGGCGAACGTCAAGTTGTTGGAAGCCCGTCTGTCAGCCGAATATTTCGATGTGTTGACTGCCTCCAACGGGACCGAGGCACTGGAAATCTGCGCACGCGCCGAATGCGACATCATCCTGCTCGACGTCATGATGCCCGACATGGACGGCTTCGAGGTCTGCCGCCGGCTGAAGTCGAATCCGGCGACCCATTTCATTCCGGTCGTCATCGTCACTGCGCTCGACAGCCCGGCCGATCGCGTGCGCGGCCTTGAAGCCGGCGCCGATGACTTCCTGACCAAGCCGGTGTCCGACGTCGTGCTGATCGCGCGCGTGCGCTCGCTGACGCGGCTGAAGATGATGACCGATGAGCTGCGCATGCGCGCCATCACCTCGCTCGAGATCGGCATGCAGGCGCCCGAGCGCAGCGCGATCGCCGACAAGGGAACCGGCGGCCGCATTCTTCTGGTCGACGACCGGCCGTCGTCCTACGAGAAGCTGGCGCCGATCCTCTCGGCCGAGCATACCGTCGACGTCGAGATCAATCCGTCGGAAGCCTTGTTCCACGCCGCCGAGGGCAATTACGACTTGCTGATCGTGTCGCTCAGCCTCGACAATTACGACGGCCTGCGGCTGTGCAGCCAGGCCCGCTCGCTGGAGCGCACGCGCCAGGTCCCGATCCTCGCCATCTCGGATGCCGACAACAACACGCGGCTGATGCGCGGGCTCGAGATCGGCGTCAACGACTATCTGCTGCGTCCGGTCGACAAGAACGAACTGCTGGCACGCGCGCGCACCCAGATCCGCCGCCGCCGCTACACCGATCATCTGCGCGACAATGTCCAGAACTCGATCGAGATGGCGATCACGGATGCGCTGACCGGTCTCAACAACCGGCGCTACATGGAGAGCCACCTCGCGACGCTGGCGGAGCAGGCCTCGATCCGCGGCAAGCCGCTGGCGCTGATGATCCTCGACATCGACTACTTCAAGGCGATCAACGACACCTATGGCCACGATGCCGGCGACGACGTGCTGCGCGAATTCGCGGTCCGTATCCGCAAGTCGATCCGCGGCATTGATCTCGCCTGCCGCTATGGCGGCGAGGAGTTCGTCATCGTGATGCCCGAGACCGACCTGCACGTCGCCGGCATGGTCGCCGAGCGGCTGCGCCGCTCGATCGCGGGCGAGCCCTTCACCGTCGACAAGGGCGGCAAGCGGATCACAGTCACGATCTCGATCGGTCTCACCACGCTGGAGCGCAAGGGCGAGCAGGTCACCGATGTGCTCAAGCGCGCCGACACCGCGCTCTATCGCGCCAAGCACGACGGCCGTAACCGCGTGGTGTCTGCGGCAGCGTAGCGCGATCTCGTAGCCCGGATGCAGCGAAGCGCAATCCGGGGTATCGCGCCGCTTGCACCAGCTTCCCGGATTTCGCTGCGCTCCATCCGGGCTACGAAGTGCCCTTAGCGGCCGCGCTTCACCGCGTCATAGGCCATCCGCTTGAACTCGAACGAGAACGGATGGACGAACGCCATCTGGCGCTGCGCCATCATCACGCCGGCGATGCCCGTTTTGGGCGAAATCCACCACTGCGTGCCTGCGACGCCGCCCCAATAGAGCTCGCCGGCGGCGTCGGGATGATCGATCGGGGAGGGGTTGAGGATCAGTCCGCCGGTAAGACCATAGGTCTTGCCGGGTTGCTCGCCCATCATCGCGAAGCGGATCCATTGGCCCGGTGTGAGCTGGTTGGTCATCGCCTGCGCGATCGTCTCCGGCTTCAGCAGCGTCGGTCCGCCGGGCAGCAGGCTGCGGATCAGCGCGACCATGTCATGCAGCGTCGAGACGAGGCCGCCACCGCCATTGAAGCGCGGCACCGGGCGCAGATAGGCGCCAGGATAGGGCGCGTTGTCGGTGCGCGTCAGCCCGGGCTTCATCGGGTCCATCAGATCGGCGCCGGCGTAATAGGCGACGAGCCGGTTGTGATCCTTCTCCGGAACATGGAAGCCGGTGTCGACCATGCCGAGCGGATCGAGGATGCGGGCCTTGATGAACTTGTCGAACGGCTGGCCGCTCACCACCTCGACCAGCCGTGCGACCACGTCGATGGCAACGGAATATTCCCATGACGAGCCGGGATGGAACACCAGCGGCAGATCGGACAGACCGTCGACCATGTCAGCGAGCGTCGTCATCGGATTGAGGATCTTGCGCTCGTTGTAGGCCTTGAAAATCGGTGTGCCCGGATCGAACAGGCCGTAGCTGAGGCCGGCTGAGTGGCTCAGCAGATGGCGAATGGTGATCGACCGCTGCGCCGGCTCGGTGTCGTCGACCGACGTCGCGCCCGGCCGCAGCACCTTGCGGTTTCTGAGTTGCGGGATGAAGGTCTCGATCGGATCGTCGAGCCGGAAGCGGCCTTCCTCGACTAGCAGCAGCACCGCGCAGGAGGTGATCAGCTTGGTGTTGGAGAAGACGCGGAAGATGTGATCGGTGCGCAGCGGAATCTGCGCTTCCTTGTCGGCCCATCCGACGCAGCCCGTGTCAGCGATGTCGCGCCCGACCAGAACCGTCCAGGAGATGCCGGACAGGAGATCGTTGTCGATGTAGCGCTGCATGGCCGCGCGCGCCGGCGCGAAATCATAGCCGGTGGCCGTCACCTTCAGATCTTCCATGGTCGTTTCCCCTGTTGTGCCGCAAGTCTTCTAAGTAGCAGGTCTTCGCGCGGTCGCTGCCAATCTCGCCGGACGGAATATCCAGCCGGGAATGCCGTGGCCTGCGGTCGGTGTTAACAACCAAACCTGACTTCCGCACGCAACCGGATTTATCCGGCGCGTTTCTTGCCGGCGGGGGCGGGGCTGCCGACCTTGACGCCTGCATTTGCCAGCAACACGCGCGCGGCTTCCTTGGCCGCGCGCGCCATCGCCGGATCGTCGCGCACCAGATCCTGCGCGATCGAGCCATCGACCAGCAGCGTGAGCTGGGTCGCAAGTCCCTCGGCATCGGCGACGCCGAGCCGCCGCAGCAGATCGCGAAACCAGAGCCGGCGGCTTTCCTTGAAGGCGATTGCGATGTTCCTGAAGGTGCGATCCTCGTCCTCCGGCCCGAGCTCGGCCACCGCGTTCACGAACGGGCAGCCGCGAAAGTCCTTCGCCGAGAAGCGCCGCTCCAGCGAATCGAAGGTTGCGAGAATCTGCTCGGCCGGCGGCTTGTCGGAGGGACGCGGCTGCACGAAGCGGCGTTGCAGATAGGCTTCTATCAGCGCGTCCTTCGACGGGAAGTGGTTGTAGAGCGTGCGCTTGCTGATGCCGATCTCGGCCGCGATGGTGTCGACGCCGATGGCGCGAATGCCCTGCAGGTAGAAGAGCTTGTCGGCGGTCTCGAGGATCCGCTCCTTCATGGTCTGTTTGGGAGGCGGGGAAGCCATGCGCCAGCCGTGATCCTCTTCGCTTGACAGTCAGCCCCCTGTATAGCCTAAGTACACAGGTCTGTGTAACCAAAACATGCATGAATCGCAGGCCATGGCACGCGTGCCGTGCCGTTATGGGAGAACAAGAACAATGCCCCTGTTGCAGGTCCTGCGTCCCACCCTTCCCATCCTGATCGGCGCCTCCATCATGCTCACGCTGAGCATGGGGCTGCGGCAGAGCCTCGGCATCTTCATGCAGCCGCTGACGCACGACATCGGCATCTCGATATCCCACTTCACGCTGGCGCTCGCGGTGCAGAACCTCGCCTGGGGTTTTCTGCAGCCGGTCGCCGGCGCGATGACGGTGCGTTACGGCTTCCGCCCGATCATGCTGGTCGGCGCGCTGGCCTACATCGCGGGCCTCGTGCTGATGACGACGGCGCATGGGCTCGTTGCCATCATGATCGGCGCCGGTGTCCTGATCGGCCTTTCGCTCGCCTGCACCGCGAATGCGATCGCAATGTCGGTCTCGGCGCGCGCGGTGCCGGAGACGGTACGCTCGACAGTGCTCGGCATGGTCTCCGCCGCGGGCTCGCTCGGCGCGCTGCTGTCGGCGCCGATCGGCCAGATGCTCAATGAGGGTTTCGGTTGGCGCGTCGGACTTGCCGGCTTTGTCATTCTCTCGATCTTCATGATCCCGGCGGCGTTGTACGCCGGGCGCGTCGACAAGATTCCGCTGCCGAAGCCTGCTGGCGACGACATCGGCAACGCCACCGCGGCGACGGCGGCGAAGACCGCGTTCGGCAACGCACCCTTCGTGGTGATGACCTGCGCCTACATGGTCTGCGGCATGCAGCTCGTCTTCCTCACCACGCATCTGCCGTCGTATCTCGCGATCTGCGGGCTCGATCCGATGCTGAGCGCGCAGACGCTCGGCATGATCGGCGGCTTCAATGTGCTCGGCTCGCTGTTCTTCGGCTGGGCCGGCCAGCGCTGGAACAAGCTGGCGCTGCTCGGCGCGATCTATATTCTGCGCTCGCTGGCGCTTGCCTGGTACTTCATGCTGCCGGCAACGCCGGGCTCGACGCTGCTGTTCGGCGCCATCATGGGCTTCCTCTGGATGGGCGTCGGTCCGCTGGTCGCGGGCGCGGTGGCCGAGATGTTCGGCTTGCGCTGGCAGGCGATGATCCAGGGCCTCGCCTTCATGAGCCACCAGGTCGGCAGCTTCCTCGGCGCTTACGGAGGAGGGCTGATCTACGACTCGCTCGGCTCCTACACCATGGCCTGGCGCATCGGCGTCGCGCTGGGCCTTGCCGGCGGCATCATCCAGCTCGCCTTCGCGCTGATCCGGCCGGCGCAGCCGCCGCTGCTGAAGGCCGCTTAGCAGAATCCCTGCGAAGCTGGCGGCTGCTCCTTGCGAGGGCAGTCGCCAGATGCTGCCTAGTTTTTGACCGGCCACTTGCCGCAAGAGCGTGCAATGGAGCGCGATGCTGTTCCGGTCGCGGATCGAAGCGATAGCGTTTTCAAAGTGTTACGCGGCGCGCAGTGGTGGCACGAATCTTGTTTCAATTTGGCTAGAAATCGTGCCGGAAACCCTCGCTGAGGGTTCCGGCCTGGGGACTTTGGGAAGGGCTGGCCGCGATGGGGCTAGTCGCCGTCATTCTCCAGCCATCCGCGCACCACGGCCTTTGCCGCGCCGCCGAGCAGGAGGCCCTTGTGCCCTGCGTCGGGCCTGATGCCGCTGCGACTTCGCTGCATCCGGCCACCCGCACCGCGGCACTTCGAGACATCCCGATAGCCGGACGCGCGCTGTCCTTCGGCGCTCACGCTGCGAACGCGCTGCGCCCATTCCGAACGCCAGCATTTCTCTTGTGATGGGAGGTCGATATGGAGTCTGCGACACATACGCGCCAGAAGCTCGTGAGAATCGTGGTTGCCTTGTTGGGCGTGGCGTTCCTTTGCCTGCTGTTCAGCGAGCTCGCGCTGGCCGAGGATGCGGCGGCGCCGCCGGCCTGTGGCGGCAAGATTCTCGAGAAGTGCACGCCGAATTCCGGCGACACCGCCTGGATGCTCACGTCAGTCGCGCTCGTCCTGATGATGACGATCCCGGGGCTCGGACTGTTCTATGGCGGCATGGTGCGCAAGAAGAATGTCGGCGACACCGTGATGACCAGTTTCGCGGTCACCTGCCTGGTCACGATCCTGTTTGCCGTCCTCACCTACAGCCTGGCGTTTCGTGCCGGCACGCCGTTCATCGGCGGCCTCGATCGCCTGTTCCTCAAGGACATCCTGAGCGACATCGGCAAGGGGGGCATCGGCAATCCCAATCCACTCGCCGCGACGATCCCCGAGTCCGTTTACATCTGCTTCCAGATGACGTTCGCCATCATCACGCCGGCGCTGATCGCCGGCGCTTTTGCCGAGCGGATGAAGTTCTCCGCGATGCTCTGGTTCATCGGGCTGTGGGCGATCTTCGTCTATGCGCCGATCGCGCACTGGGTCTGGGGCCCTGACGGAATCTTCTCGGCGGGTAACGACGCTGCGTATGTCAAGGTTCTCGATTTCGCCGGCGGCACCGTTGTGCACATCAATGCCGGCGTAGCCGGCCTGATGTGCGCGATCATGCTCGGAAAGCGTAGCGAGACCGGACCGGCGCACAACATGGTGCTGACCTTCATCGGCGCCTCGCTGCTGTGGGTCGGCTGGTTCGGCTTCAATGCCGGCTCCGCCGTCACGGCCGGAATGCAGGCGGGTATGGCCATGCTGGTGACCCAGATCGCAACGGCTGTGGCAGGCTTCACCTGGATGCTGGTGGAATGGGCGTTGAAGGGCAAGCCGACCGTGGTCGGCATCTGCTCGGGTGCCGTGGCGGGCCTCGTCGCGATCACGCCGGCCTCCGGCTTCGTCGGGCCGGTCGGCGCTTTCGCGATCGGCATCGCCGCCGGCGTCTGCTGCTACTGGGGATGCACCGGCTTGAAGCGCATGTTCAGCTACGATGATGCGCTGGACTGCTTCGGTGTCCATGCCCTTGGCGGCATCGTCGGGGCGCTGCTGACCGGGGTGTTCGCGGTCGAGCAGTATGGCGGAACGGCAGGTGTTCTGGAAGGAAATCCCGGGCAGTTCCTCAATCAATGCATCGGCGTTGCGACGGTTTTCGTGTATGATGCCGTGGTGAGCCTGATCATCCTGTTCGTGATCAATCTCTTCGTCGGGCTTCGCGTGACGCGGGACATCGAGCGCGAAGGGTTGGATTTGGCACTGCACGGCGAGGTCGTGCAGTAGACTTTGGCGGCATTCCGCGCAGCTGGCGATCTTCGCCCGCTGGCGCGGATCTAAGCTGTTCGAGGTGATCCGATGAACTGGTTCTATTGGAACACAGCGTGGTCGCTGTTCTTCAGCCTCATTTGGTTCATGACGATCACACACAATCCGGATGCAGAGATCGCAGACGCGCATCTGCGTGACGAGGCGTTCAAGGGTTAGCTCCGGTAGTAACGCCACATCCTGAGGAACGTCCGGTGGATCTCGTCGGGCGTCCGGTCGAATGGCTCCAGATTGACGCGGACTACGCCACGATGGTCCATGCGCCACGGCAGGCGCATCAACAGCCGGTAGGCCGGCCGCTTGCGCCAATCGGCCACCAGCGCGCTGCCGAGCGGTCCGTTAAGCGCGATCTGCAACTCGTGAACCGTCATCGCGCGCTCGGCGATCTCGACGAGGTCGATGCGCGTGATGGCGCGCCAGCGGATCAGCCCGAAGGCCTGGATGAAGATGCCGTACTGGTTGGCCCCGATCGTCGGACGACCAGCCTCCAGCAGGGGGATGTTGTAATAGGTGAAGCCGCCCGCTGCCGCTGCCGGCGCCAGCCAATAGATCGCGCCCGTGATCCAGGTCGCGGTCAGGAAGATCGCGGCGAGGGCTGCCGTGACATAGACCGGAAAGTAGATGTCCTCGCGGCCGTAAGCGACCGAGTAACCGCCGACGTTTCCCTCGTCCAAGGTTGCGATCATCTGAGCCCTGCGCCCGGGACTGCTCCGGGAATCATGAGGGATGACGCAAGCCTAGAAAGCAAAAACGGGGCCGCGAGGGCCCCGTTTGAAACGTCGGAAGCAGCCGATCTTACTTGATCTTGGCTTCCTTGAACTCGACGTGCTTGCGCGCGACCGGGTCGTACTTCTTCTTGACCAGCTTGTCGGTCATGGTGCGCGAATTCTTCTTGGCAACGTAATAGAAGCCGGTGTCGGCCGTCGACACGAGCTTGACCTTGATGGTGACCGCCTTGGCCATGTGCAAAACCTCGAAAATCGGGGGAATTCGGGAGCCGGCCAAATCGGCCCGCGTTTGGCCCGGAAACTAGCCAGAAACAGCCCAAAGTCAAGGATTTCTGAGCCAAGATCACCCCGATTCCGGGCCTATTACCCCTCGAAGAACTGATTTTTCGGCCGCGGCAGGCCCAAATTCTCGCGCAGGGTCCGACCTTCGTACTCAGTGCGGAAAATCCCGCGCTTTTGCAGTTCCGGCACCACCTTGTCGACGAACTCGAACAGGCCCTGCGGCAGATAGGGGAACATGATGTTGAAGCCGTCGCTGCCCCGGCCGGTCAGCCATTCCTCCATCTGGTCGGCGATGGTCTGCGGCGTGCCGACGAAGGCGAGCCCGCCATAGCCGCCGACGCGCTGCGCGAGCTGGCGCACGGTGAGCTTGTCGCGCGCCGCGACATCGACGAGGCGCTGCCGGCCGCTTTTGCTTGCATTGGTTTCGGGGATCGGCGGCAACTGTCCGTCGGGATCGAAGCCGGATGCATCGGTGCCGAGGATCACCGACAGCGAGGCGATCGCGCTGTCGTAATGCACGCGGCTGTCGAGCAGCGCGCGCTTCTCTTTTGCTTCCTCGACGCTGTCACCGACCACGACGAAGGCGCCGGGCAGGATCTTCAGATGCTCGGGATCGCGGCCGATCTTCTCCATGCGGCCCTTGATGTCGGCATAGAGCTTCTGTCCGTCGGCCAGGCTGCCGCCGCCGGTGAACACGGCTTCCGCGGTCTCGGCCGCAAGCTGCCTGCCGTCATCGGAAGCACCGGCCTGCACGATGACAGGCCAGCCCTGCACGGGGCGGGCGATGTTCAGCGGACCGCGGACCGAGAGATATTTGCCCTTGTGATTGAGCACATGCATCTTGTCGGGATCGACGAACAGTCCGGACTCGACGTCGCGCACGAACGCGTCATCGGCGAAGGAATCCCACAGGCCGGTGACGACATCGTAGAACTCGCGGGCGCGCCTGTAGCGCTCGGCGTGCTCCATATGGTCGTCGAGCCCGAAATTCAGCGCCGCGTCCGGATTGGACGTGGTGACGATATTCCAGCCGGCGCGGCCGCCGGAGATGTGGTCGAGCGAGGCGAAGCGCCGCGCGACGTGATAGGGCTCGTCGAAAGTGGTCGAGCCGGTCGCGATCAGGCCGATATTCTCGGTGACGGCGGCGAGTGCCGACAGCAGGGTGAATGGCTCGAACGAGGTCACGGTGTGGCTGCGCTTCAGCGCGTTGATCGGCATGTTCAGCACGGCCAGATGGTCGGCCATGAAGAAGGCGTCGAACTTGCCGGCCTCGAGCTTGCGGATCAGCGTCTTGATGTGGTCGAAGTTGAAATTGGCGTCGGGCCAGGCCCCGGGATAGCGCCAGGCACCGGTGTGAATGCTGATCGGCCGCATGAACGCGCCGAGCTTGAGTTGACGCTTCGCCATTGCCCCGTTCCGTCCTTGATGTCGTTAGCGGAACAGATAGGGAGGCGTTTCGCGGCGCGCCATCGGGAAGATTATTTTGTTTTTGGCCGCTCTCTCGACAGTGTCATTCCGGGGCATCGCGCAGCGATGAACCCGGAATCTCGCGCCGCAATCTCGGGATTCCGGGTTCGATGCTGCGCATCGCCTCGGAATGACGAGGATCATACTACACCCCCAGCACGTCCTTCTGCATCTTGCCGCCGTAGAAATGGAAGAACGGCACCGGCGCGTCGTGGCGGAGCGGGCCGGTGGCGAGACGGCGGTCGAGCTCGGCGAGCACGTTCTTGGTCATGGCATGCGCGTCGGCGAGCGGCTCGGAGCCGATCTCGACCCAGACCAGCTCGACCAGCTCGGCATCGGCATGCACCACGCCCTCGACACGATGCGCGATGGTCGACGCGTCGGCAGTGAAGAAGCGCGTGTCGAAGCGGCGGACGCGGCCGGGCGGGGTGATCGCGCGCGCGATCAGGAACAGGCCGGATGGATCGGGCAAGAGACCAGCGTCGGCGAACGGTGCCCAGGGCCCGTCGAGCTTGTGCCGCTTCTCGACCTTGCGGCCGAGGCAGAGCCCGGTCTCTTCGCAGGCCTCGCGGATCGCGGCGTTGGCAAGCGCACGCGCGCGGCCGGGCGTGATCTTCGGGCTGCCCTTCAACAGATTGGCTTCGAGCTCCGGCGTGATCGGCGCTGCGACCGGCACGCGGTTGTCGGCCTTGTCGACGCGGCCGCCGGGGAAAACGAATTTGCCGGGCATGAACACGACCTTGTCGTGACGCTTGCCGACCAGCACCTTCGGCTTGGCGCCGGAGCGATCGATCAGGATCAGCGTCGCCGCATCCTTCGGCCGGAAATACGCATGATGGTCGGCTTCTTTTTCGCCCTGGTGGACGACAGCGGCGGGCGCGGCAGCTTCAGTCATTTCATCCCTTTCATTTCTTCTTGCGGCCCGGTTTAGCTAGACCGGCGGGATGTCGCTAGGGGGATTCTCGTCAAAGCCATGCATGCGCAGGGCCCATTGCAAGCCGATCACGGCTCCCTTCACCGGCTGCAACAGCGCCAGCGATGCGAACAGCGTGAACGGCAGATAGATCGCAAGTTGCAGCCACACCGGCGGCGAATAATTAGTCTCGATCCACAGCGCCATCGGTACCACGATATGGCCGACGATAACGATGACGAGATAGGCAGGCAGATCGTCGGCGCGATGCGGCGTGAAGTCGAGGTCGCAGACCGGGCAATGGCCGTCGCATTTGAGAAACTTGCGGAACAGTCTGCCTTTTCCGCAGCGCGGACAACGGCTGCGGAACCCGCGCTTCATCGCGCTCCACACGTCGCGCTTCTCGGGCTCGGCCGCCTCGCGAGTCCAGACCACCGTCGGCGGTGTCACATCCATGACTTGCCTCGCTTCGATTTGCCGGACTTCTGCTGCGCCGGCTTGCGATCCTTCTTGCGCGATTTCCGCTCCTTGTGCGCCTTCTTGCCTGATCCTTTCGGTCCATTGCCAAATCCGGCGGCACGGCGCTCGGCCGTTACGCTGTCGCGTTTTCTGCCGCGCGGAATTGCCTGACCATCGGATAATAACTCAAACCGCAGCGCGCCCGCTATCGGCGCGGCCTCCACCAGACGCACATCGACGACGTCGCCGAGCCGATACATGGTGTTGCTGCGCGTGCCGATCAGCGCGTGGCGGGTTTCGTCGTAATTGAAATATTCGCTGCCGATGGTGCGGATCGGGATCAGACCGTCGGCGCCGGTGTCGTCGAGCTTCACGAACAGGCCGGATCGCGTCACGCCGGAAATGCGGCCCTGGAACGAGGCGCCGACCTTATCGGCAAGGAAATGCGCGATCAGGCGGTCGGTGGTCTCACGCTCCGCCTTCATCGCGCGGCGCTCGGTGACGGAAATCTGCGCGGCGATCTCGGCGAGCGTCTCCACGGTCTCATCGGTCGGCAACGCGCCTTCGCCAAGCCCGAGCGCGCGGATCAGCGCGCGATGCACGATCAGATCGGCATAGCGGCGGATCGGCGAGGTGAAGTGCGCGTAGCGACGCAGGTTCAAGCCGAAATGGCCGTAGTTCTCGGCGGAGTATTCGGCCTGCGCCTGCGAACGCAGCACCACCTCGTTGACCAGCGGCTCGTAGTCCTCGCCGGCAACCTGCGCCAGCACGCGGTTGAATTGCGTGGGACGCAGCGCGCCCTGCTTGGTGAAGGGCAGGTCGAGCGTCTTGAGGAATTCCTGCAGGTTGTGCACCTTCTCCTGGCTTGGCTCGTCGTGCACGCGGTAGATCAGCGGCAGCGCCTTCTTCTCCAGCATCTCGGCCGCGGCGACGTTGGCGAGGATCATGAACTCCTCGATCAGCCGGTGCGCGTCGAGCCGCTGCGGCACGATCACGCGATCGACGGTGCCGTCGGCTTTCAGCAGGATCTTGCGCTCGGGCAGATCGAGATCGAGCGGGTCGCGCTCGTTGCGTGCAAGCTTGACCAGCTCGTAGGCCGACCACAGCGGCTTCAGGATCGGATCGAGGATGGGGCCGGTGGTGTCATCGGGCCTGCCGTCGATCGCAGCCTGTGCCTGCGCGTAATGGAGCTTTGCGGCCGAGCGCATCAGCACGCGGTGGAAGGTATGCGAGCGCTTGCGGCCGTCGGCGCCGATCACCATGCGCACCGCGAGCGCGCCGCGCGGCTCGCCCGGCACCAGCGAACAGAGATCGTTGGAGATGCGCTCGGGCAGCATCGGCACGACGCGATCAGGGAAATACACCGAGTTGCCGCGCTGCAGCGCGTCGCGGTCGAGCGCCGAGCCGGGCCGCACATAGAAGGCGACGTCGGCGATCGCGACATGGACGATGAAGCCGCCCTTGTTGTTCGGATCGGGATCGACTTCCGCATGCACCGCGTCGTCGTGATCCTTGGCATCCGGCGGATCGATGGTGACGAGCGGCACGTCACGCCAGTCCTCGCGGCCCTGCAAGGTTGCGGGCTTGGCGTCTTCAGCTTCGCGCAGCGCAGAAGTGGAGAACACCTGCGGGATATCGTGGGTGTTGATCGCGATCAGGCTGATCGCCTTCTCACTGGCGATCGAACCGAGCCGCTCCTTGACGCGGGCGGAGGCGAGGCCGTAGCCGCGGGTGCGGATCAGGTCGACGCTGATGAGATCGCCGTCTTCGGCGCCGCCGCTGTCGGCCTTGGCGATGTTGAGCTCGCGGCCGGCCTGCTTCTTGTCGACCGGGATCAGGCGCCCGCCGCCATCGGGATTGCGACGGAAGATGCCGAGGATCCGGGTGCGCCCGTGATCGATCACCTTGATGACGCGGCCGCGATAGGGTGTGCCGTCTTGCTCGTCCGTGACTTCGACGCGCAGCAGCGCGCGGTCGCCGACGCCGGCGGTGGTGCCGGGCTTCGGCGGCCGCGGCGTCTCGATACGGATTTTCGGGGCGGTGCCGTTCTCGTCCGAGTCCCACTCGGCGGGCGTGGCGATCAGCTCGCCGTCGCTGTCGCGGCCGGTGATGTCGGCGAGCAGGGTCGGCGGCAGCGCCGCCGGCTCGTGGATCTTGCGGCCGCGCTTGGCAATCGTGCCATCGTCGGCGAGCTCGCGGAGGATCCGCTTCAGCTCGACGCGGTCGGCGTTCTTCAGGCCGAACTCGCGCGCGATCTCGCGGGTGCCGACCTTGCCTGGATTGGCGCGGATGAAGGCGACGATGGCATCCCGGCCCGGAAAGCCATGGTCGGGTTTTCGTTTCACTTATCCTCGTGCCTTGCCGGCGCTCTTCTTCGCGGGCGCTTTCGCTGGTGCCGATGATTTTGCAGGCGACGTCTTGGCACCGGAGGCGACCGGCGCGCGCGCCTTGCTGGTCGCATCCGTCTTCGGCTTCGCCGCGGCTTTTTTCGACGCAGCCTTCTTGGCGGGCTTGGCGTCGGCGTCACCGTCGGCATCTTCAGCCTTTGCTGCCTTGGCCTTCGTGGCCTTGGCGGGCTTTTCCGCCTTCGCCTTCTTGGCCTTCTTGCCGCCGCCCTTGGCCGCGCGCTCGTCGATCAGCGCGATCGCCTCGGCGAGCGTGATCTGGTCGGGCGCGCGGTCGCTCGGGATCGTCGCGTTGACGCCGCCGGCCGCGACATAGGCACCGTAGCGGCCGTTCTTCAGCGCGACCGCGCCGAGCGTCGGGTGATCGCCGAGCGGCTTGCCGGGATCGGCGCCGAAACGGCGGCCGCTCGGGCCCTTCGCGATCTTCTCCGCGATCAGCGTGACGGCGCGGTTCAACCCGATGTCGAAGACCTCGTCGCCGGCCTCGAGGCTGGCATAGGTCTTCTCGTGCTTGACGAACGGCCCGAACCGGCCGAGGCCGGCGGTGATCGGCTGTCCGGTTTCCGGATGCTTCCCGATCTCGCGCGGCAGCGACAACAGCTTCAGCGCCAGTTCGAGATCGACATCGGCGGGCGAGGTGCCCTTCGGAATGCCCGCGCGCTTCGGCTTCTCGCCCTCGGCGTAATCCTTCTGCTCGCCGAGCTGGATGTAGGGGCCGAAGCGGCCGGCCTTCACCGTGACATCGAAGCCAGTGTCGGGATCGGTGCCGAGCACGCGGTCGGCGCTCTCGGCGCTGTCGGCCGCGAGCGGACGGGTGTAGCGGCATTCCGGATAGTTCGAGCAGCCGACGAAGGCGCCGAACTTGCCGGCCTTGAGGTTGAGCCGGCCGGTGCCGCAGGTCGGGCATTGCCTGACGTCGCCGCCATCCGCGCGCGGCGGATAGATGTGCGGGCCGAGCATCTCGTCGAGCGCGTCGAGCACCTCGGCGACCCGGAGGTCCTTGATGTCGTTGACCGCGCCGATGAAGCCGCGCCAGAAGTCCTGCAGCACCTGCTGCCAGGCGATCTCGTTGTTGGAGATGCGGTCGAGCTGCTCCTCGAGATCGGCAGTGAAGTCATATTCGACGTAGCGCGAGAAGAAGTTCTCCAGGAACGCGACCACGACGCGGCCCTTGTCTTCGCCGTGCAGCCGCTTCTTCTCGAGCTTGACATAGCCGCGGTCCTTCAGGACCTGCAGGATCGAGGCGTAGGTCGAGGGGCGGCCGATGCCGAGCTCCTCCATCCGCTTCACCAGCGAGGCTTCCGAGAAGCGCGGCGGCGGCTCGGTGAAATGCTGGGTGACGGCGAGGCTCTGGCGCTTCACCGCCTCGCCCTCGCTCATCGCGGGCAGGCGGCGCGAATCCTCGTCCTCCTCGTCGTCGCGGCTTTCCTGATAGAGCGCGAGGAAGCCGTCGAACTTGATGACCTGGCCGGAGGCGCGCAATTCCAGCACGCGGGAGCCGGCCTTGGCCTCGATGTCGACGGTGGTGCGCTCGAGTTCGGCCGACTCCATCTGGCTCGCAATGGTGCGCTTCCAGATCAATTCATAAAGCCGCGCCTGATCGGCATCGAGTCTTCGGCCGATGGTGGCCGGGCGACGCGACAGATCGGTCGGGCGGATCGCTTCGTGGGCTTCCTGCGCGTTCTTGGCCTTGGCCTGGTACTGGCGTGGGGCGTCCGGCACGTAGGCGTTGCCATAGTCCTCGCCGATCACCTTGCGCGCCTGCGTGATCGCTTCGGGGGCGATCTGCACGCCGTCGGTTCGCATATAGGTGATGAGGCCGGTGGTCTCGCCGCCGATGTCGATGCCCTCATAGAGCCGCTGCGCGATGCGCATGGTGTGTGCCGGCGCGAAGCCGAGCTTGCGGCTCGCTTCCTGCTGCAGGGTCGAGGTGGTGAAGGGTGCCTGCGGATTGCGCCGCGCCGGCTTGGCCTCGACGGTCGCGACCTTGAACAGCGCGGCCTCGATCGCCTTCTTGAAATCCTCGGCTTCCGCGCCGGAGCCGATGTCGAGCCGTGCGATCTTCTTGCCGTCGGCGCCGACCAGCCGCGCCTCGAAAGCGTCGCCGCGCGGCGTCAGCAGCGTCGCGACCAGCGACCAGTACTCCTTAGGCACGAACTTCTCGATCTCGAGCTCGCGGTCGCAGACCAGCCGCAGCGCGACCGACTGCACACGGCCGGCGGAGCGGGCGCCGGGTAGCTTGCGCCACAGCACCGGGGAGAGGGTGAAGCCGACCAGATAGTCCAGCGCACGACGCGCCATATAGGCGTCGACCAGCGCGCCATCGATCTGGCGCGGCGCCTTCATCGCCTCGGAGACGGCCTGCTTGGTGATGGCGTTGAACACCACGCGCTCGACCTTCTGGTCCTTCAGCGCGCGCTTCTCCTTCATCACCTCCAGCACGTGCCAGGAGATCGCCTCGCCCTCGCGATCAGGGTCGGTTGCGAGGATCAGACGGTCGGCCCCCTTGAGCGCCTTGGCGATATCGTTGAGCCGGCTCGCGGCCTTGGCATCGACCTCCCAGATCATCTGGAAATTGGCGTCGGGATCGACGGAACCATTCTTGGCCGGGAGGTCGCGAACATGGCCGAACGACGCCAGGACCTCATAGGAGGACCCCAGATATTTGTTGATCGTCTTGGCCTTGGCCGGCGACTCCACAATGACGATATTCATGTCATTCCAATAGCTTACGGGAAAACTTGAAGACGGATTCCGCTAGACTCGCGGCCCGCCGTGTCGGGGCGAACATGGGTGCTGGGGCGGTCCCTGTCAAATCGCCAGATATTGAAGGGAGGCGCCAAGCTGTGGAGTTTCTATCCCAGGGGTTGCAAAATGCGTCCTAGAGTTGCGGCCGGAAAGGGCGTATCTCTTTATATATATAGGGTAGGAATCGGATTAGGCCTTTTGAGCAGCACAGGGGGCGGCCGGAAGCGCAAGGCGTCCGGCGGCGGCGACCGGCGGGCGACGAGACGACTGGGGAGGGCGGCCCGAACGACGCCCTGGTCCTGATCGCAGCGGCGGCGACCGAACTCGCCAAACTCGCCCAGCGCCACAAATTCGAAGTCCTCGAGCGCCTATTCGCGATGGCCCGTCTGGAGGCCGACGAGCAGTTGCGCTCGCGCAGCCGGAGGAAGCTGTCGTGAGGGGCGTTACGGGAAGCAGGGCGCCTATGAGCGGAGCTCTCTCCATTCGTCGTCCTGGCGAAAGCCAGAACCCATAACCACCATGAACGAGATTGTGGCCCCAACGTCGCGCATCAATTGAGATTTGGGGTAATGGGTCCTGGCTTTCGCCCATAGGCGCTAAGATAGTTTGATCATAGTCTGATAGTGGCGCTTATGTCTGGGTGGCTCGCGTAGATGTCGCCGGAGAGCGTGACTGGCTCTGCAGAGTAGAGCGATTGCGGGCTGTGGAATGATCGCTTGCCGTAGCGAAGCTACGAGCTGGCGCAGCAGACGCCACGTCACTGGGTGGGTCAGGCGGCGTCGGCCAAGCGGGGAGAGTCTTCGAGTTCGTCGACGAGCGGCTCGAGCAATAGAATGATCAGCAGATGAGCGAGGATATGGGGTCTGGCGGACCGCTCGTCGGTTCCGGGAGGTCCCTTCAGGCCAATCAGGCTTTTCAGCCGCTTGAAGCCGAGCTCAATGCGCCATCGCAGCCGATAGAGGGCGAGGATATCTGCAGTCGTGAAGTCCTCTGGCCTGAGTGAGGTCACCAGGATCACCCAATCTGCGGCGTCAAGTGTTTGCCTGGAGAGCTGATGACCTCCCTTTTGTGCAGTCCGGCGCGCCTTGCGTCGCGCAGCCGCAGCAGCTTGCGCCGGCTTCTTCGCGGCAACCAGACGCACTGCGAGCGGCGGCGCACCTGACTTGCGCTTTATCCAAATCGGCCGATCGATCAGGCCACGCGCCGAGGCGTTGCGCAGTTCGGCAGTGAGGTCAACAAGATTACCTTCGGCATCGAGCCAGCGCGCGCTCTTCCAGCCGGCCCGGATCACGAAGTCCGCATCGGCATCGACGAGATGCGCCATGCGCTCCGGTTGCAGATAGGCGCGATCGGCAAGACGGATCTCACCGGCAACCGCCGGTATCCGATCCAGCGTCTCGCCCGCTCGCTGATCGGTCAGTTCGAAGTGACCAAAGCGCTCCTGCGGAAGATCGAACGCGCTATGGATACGCCACACTGCGTTCTTGTTCCTGCCGCTCGTCCCAGCCTTGGGGACCGTCGTGGCGTCAACAATACGGATCAGACGACCGCGGCTCGCCTTCGGCGCCGCGGCGGCAAGCGCCTGCTCGACCAAGATTGCCAGCCAATCTCCGCACTGACGTAAGCGATACAACAGAGCCACGTTGGAGATATCGACAAGCCCAACCGACGTGGCCCATGCCGCCGTCAACCGCAGCCCTTTCTCACCAAGGCAATAAGCCAAGATCAGGCGCAGCAAGTCGACCGCATTGCTGATCTCCCGCGGACGGACAAACGCCTTCGTCTTGCGCGCGCTAATGTTCAGAGCCTCGGCTCCGCCAAGTCGGGCGACAACGCGCGCCCAATCTTTGTTCACAAGCGATTCGTGTGCCATTCCATCTTGGAATCACAAGCGAATCCAAGGCGCAAATCCTATTTTAGCGCCTATGGGCTTTCGCCAGGACGACGGTGGGGATGGTTCTCGATTCATGATGTCAAACGGCGCGGTGTCATCACCCGCGAAGGCGAAGGCAGGTGATCCAGTATTCCAGAGACGGCCGTGCTTGAATCGAGGGCCGCGGCGAAACAGAAGGCGTGATTTGCGACGCTTCCTGGAGAAAGGAAGAACGCTAGCTCGCGCCACATCCACCGCCGTCGTCCCGGCGAAGGCCGGGACCCATACGCCGCAGCGGGTGTTGTGAATGGGACTCGTCGTCTCAGCATCGTTCAACAACCAGCATTTGTGGTTATGGGTCCCTGCTTTCGCAGGGACGACACCCAATATGGGTCGTCGTATGTGAGTCATACATCCGCATCCTCGCGACGCGAGGCGTATTCGGATAAAGCGAAATATTTTCGCGGGCGAGGATTGACAAGTTTTTGGTGAGTTGCCCGTCGTGTCGTACCAGCAACACCGATCCTACGCACTGACGAGGCGCCGCGCGCGCTTTGCTGCAGGCCGCGGCTTCAGCGCGGTGTCGGCCGCGCCAAGCACGCGTCCGTCCTGCGAATAGAGCGCGAGCTTCTTCACCGGCTTGCCCTTGTCGCGGTCGACCAGGATGGTCGCGATCTCGTCCGGATGCTCGTCGAATTCCTCGGTCCATTGCCGCAGCGCGACCAGGATCGGAAAGATGCCGTGGCCCTTTGGCGTCAGGACATATTCCTGATAGGCGCTGCCGTCGGAGGCGGGGACCGTCTTCAGGATGCCGCGCTCGACCAGCGCGCGCAGCCGGGTGGCAAGGATGTTCTTGGCAAGCCCGAGGCTCGCCTGGAATTCGCCGAAGCGGCGCCGGCCGAGGCTGGCGTCGCGGATGATCAGGAGCGACCACCAGTCGCCGAACACGTCGAGCGCGCGCGCGACGGGACAGCTGTCGCCGGCAAGGCTGGTTCGTTTCACCGACCGTCTCCAGGGATTTGGGCCATCACGACCTTGTGTGGTTGCAATATTAAACCGTATGCCCTAGCTAAGCAACGAAGTTTAATAATGCAACCAACTGGAGGCGGACATGAGACTGGCGAACAAGACGGCGTTGATCACCGGCGGCAACAGCGGCATCGGGCTCGCGACAGCGAAGCTGTTCGTGGCGGAGGGCGCCAAGGTCGTCATCACCGGGCGCAACAAGGAGACGCTTGCGGCGGCATCCAGGGAGCTCGGGCCGAACGCGCTCGCGGTGGCGGCCGATGCCACCGACGTCGCGGCGCTGGAAGCCGCGGTGAAGCAGGGCGCCGAGAAGTTCGGCAAGTATGACGTGCTGTTCGCCAACGCCGGCATTCCCGGCCAGACGCCGGTGGGCGGCACCACGCTGGCCGCATTCGAGAATGTGATCCGGACCAATCTCACCGGTGTGTTCTTCACGGTGCAGGCGGTCGCGCCGTATCTCAACGACGGCGCATCGATCATTCTCAACGGCTCGGTGATTTCCGTGCTGGGCAATCCCGGCTACTCGGCCTATGCCGCGAGCAAGGCCGGCGTGCGCGCGATGGCGCGGGTGATGGCGTCAGAATTCTCGCCGCGCAACATCCGCGTCAACGTGGTGGCGCCGGGTGCCGTGCGTACGCCGATCTGGGGCGCGGCGATCGCGACGCCCGAGGCCGAGAAGATCTTCGAGCAGCGGATCGGCAAGACCACGCCGCTCGGGCGGATCGGCGAGCCCGATCACATTTCGAAGACCGTGTTGTTTCTCGCGTCGGACGACGCCGCGCATGTGCAGGGGCAGGAGCTGTTCATCGATGGCGGTGCAACGGCATCACCGGCGGGCGCACCGATCTATCGCGGATAGGGCCTTTCCGTTTCGATTAAATCGGAACGGGGCTCTGGTTTTATTCTGACGCGTTTTCTTCACGCGAACCGATATCCACTTCGCTCGAAAACGCTCTGGTTTGTTTCTCATTGTAACGAACGGCCGGTGTGAAGCGTTTCATACCGGCCGGTTTCGCTTGCGACTATCATCGCGCGCATTGAACCTTTGGCGTACTGCCCGGACTCCTGATTGGGCGGGGAATTTTTCACCACGGAATCATTTGGAGTGCCGCCATGCCGAAAGCAGCCCGCATTTCGACGTCGATCCCGGTTTCGCCCGCATCCGAAAGTTCAGATACGACGCAGTTCGTGACGGTCGCGCTGTTCTCCGGCATCGGCCTGTTGATTTCGCTGGTCGCCGTCATCCTCGGCATTCAGGGCGTCTGGTTCTGAGTTCCTCCACCTGAACGGCCTGCCGCCGCCAAGCGACGGCAGGCGCTTTGAATCACATCAGGCTGCGTTCAGGCTACCGGCGGCCTGCAGCGCGCCCGCAACAGCCTTTTCGCGATGCTCTGGGCCGACCTGGATGCCGTCGGCGGGGATGAACTCGACATTCCTGACGCCGATGAAGCCGAACACGCCGCGCAGGTAGGTCTCGAGGTGCTCGAGCGCGGCCATCGGCGTGTCGGCGCCGTAATAGCCGCCGCGCGAGATCGCGATGATGACGCGCTTGTTGCCGGCCAGTCCCTCGACGCCGCCGGCGCCATACTTGAACGTCTTGCCCGCGACCAGGATGCGGTCGATCCAGGCCTTGAGCTGGCTCGGAATCGTGAAATTGTACATGGGCGCGCCGATCACGACGATGTCGGCGGCGAGGAACTCGTCCAGCACCGCCTGGCCGGTCGCGATGTCGTCGCGTACCGACGGGTCCGGCGCCGCGCCCTGGCTGGCGGCGAGGTGCAGGCCGGAGAGGTGGGCGAGCGGCGTCTGGCTGAGGTCGCGGTAGCTGACGACGAGGCCCGGATTGGCCTGGCGCAGCCGCGCGACGGCAGCGGCCGAGACCTGGCGGCTGACGGAGTGGGGGCCGAGGACCGAGGAATCGATGTGCAGAAGTTTCATGGCTGGGGTCACCTTTGGTATAGGTTTGTAACTGGCGCTATATGAGTGACCGCCCTAAATCTCCGCAAGAACGCACATTTTTGAAACCCGAGCACAGAAATGAGACCCGAGAACATCGATGTGACTGCTCCGCCGCCGCGGCCCAGCCCCGACCACAGCGATTGCCGCGCGGTCGCCTCCGTGCTGGCGCGGGTCGGCGACAAATGGAGCGTGTTCGTGATCATGATGCTGATCGACGGGCCGAAGCGCTTCAACGAGTTGAAGCGCATGATCAATGGCATCTCGCAGCGGATGTTGACGCTCACGCTGCGCGGGCTGGAGCGCGACGGCCTGGTGACGCGTACGGTGTTTCCGACCATCCCGCCGCGGGTCGACTATGAGCTGACGGATCTCGGCCGCGGACTGGCGGCACCCGTGAAGGCGCTCGGCCAGTGGGCGTTCGCGCATCTGCCGGAGATCGAAGGCGCACGAAACGACTTCGATGCGCGCAACAGCGATGGTTAAGCACCCAGTTCCATCCGCGTCATTGCGAGCGAAGCGAAGCAATCCATCGCGCCGCGAGCGGGGAGATGGATTGCTTCGTCGCTGTCGCTCCTCGCAATGACGGGGAGGTCGGCGCAAGCCCGTGCTAGATCATCGACACCAGTCCGCCACCGTGGCGTTCGAGCCTGCCGGCGAGCTCGAGCTCGAGCAGCACGGCGCGGACAACGGCCGGCGACACGTCGGCCATCCGGATCAGATCGTCGATGCTGATCGGGCTCGGCCCGAGCAGGTCGATGATGCGGGCGCGATCGCCGCTATCAGTGGCAAAGTCCAGCGGCTCGTCGTCCTCGCGCGCGCCAAGCATCACCGGCCGCTCCATGATCGGCGTCACCGCGCTGATGACGTCGGCGGCTTCGGTGACCAAGGTGGCGCCTTGCTTGATCAGATCGTTGGCGCCGGCGGCGCGCGGATCGATCGGCGAGCCTGGCACCGCGAACACCTCGCGGCCCTGTTCGGCCGCCATCCGCGCAGTGATCAGCGAGCCCGAGCGATGCGCGGCCTCGACGATCACGACGCCGAGCGAGGCGCCCGAGATCAAACGGTTGCGACGGGGAAAGTCGCGCGCCCGCGGCACGTGGCCGAGCGGCATCTCCGAGATCGCCGCGCCGCGCTCGAGGAGGGCGGCCAGCAGATCCTCGTGCTCCGGCGGGTAGATCCTGTCGTGGCCGCCGGCCAGCACGGCGACCGTGCCGCTGGCAACGGTGGCGCGGTGCGCTGCCTGATCGATGCCGCGGGCGAGGCCCGAGATCACGACAAAGCCGGCGTCACCGAGATCGCGCGCAAGGGTGCCTGCAAATTTCAGCCCGGCGCCGGAGGCGTTGCGCGAGCCGACGATCGCGATCATCGGCCGCATCAGGACCTCGCGCGCGCCGCGCACGGCAAGAAGCGGCGGCGCGTCGTCGATGGTGGCAAGCCGCGCCGGATAATGCGCTTCCTCCGGCGCGACGAGATCGATGCCGAATTTGCGGCAGGCCGCGAGCTCGGCGGCGGCGTCGGCCTCGCTGCAGATCCGCCCGGGGCCGGAGGCGCCGCCGCGGCGCGCGAGGTCGGGCAGGCGCTCCAGCGCGTGCGCCGCATCGCCAAAATGGCGGAGCAGCGATGCAAAGGTGCGCGGGCCCGGTATTATGGCGCAAACGCCACAAGCGGGCCGCGATGACCCGGGGCGGTTGCACCTATTCAGAATCTCCCGCCCCTAGGGTACCGTACCTAGGGAGGGCGCATTCATGCAGGGAGATGATCTGGCAATTTTCGGCATCCTGTGGGGTACCGCGATTGCATTTGCCTTGGCGGCCGTAACCATGGTGGACAGCGGCCGCAAAAAGATTTTAACGGCGCTTTGGGCAGTTGCTGGCGGCTTTCTGCTTCTAGCTCTTTTCTGGCCTTGGATTGCAGAAAAATGGCCCGCGTTAAGAGAATGGGCTAACGGGCTTGCCGAAAATAGAATGGTGCTGAACCTTACCGGGACAGCAATCTTCTCTCTTCTATTTTTGGATTTTGGCCTTCGCTCAGGATGGCTAGGCAAAACCAAGCGCCACATCAGAGATGAGAGCGCGCACCAAGCGGTTGAAGCATTGCAAGCTAGATTTGACCTTCTGCCTGTTGCGCCGCAACAGCTAGCAGCGCCCTATGACGATAGCGACGTTCGGAATGCTCTTGATGAGGTAAGGCAATTTAATGCCAACCAGATTGTGCAAATGCACACCACGGAGAAGGCCTTAGGAGAACTGCGTGATGGGGTCTCTAAGATCGCCGCCATCGAACGCAATCTAATCCGCAATAATCAAAAGCTGCTCGGCAATGACCGAGACTTACCAGCGACAATGGAGACGCTGATGGAGTCGCTGGCACTCTCAATCCTTTTCAATGCGGTCCCGCCGGTGCCAGCGTTTTCGGACATAGATGATCTGGACCGCGCGACCATGAAAGCCGAGAGTGAAAAGGCAATTGCCTACAGAAATGAGGTCCGCAACGTTCTTTCAAACACTCAATGGCGGTCAGAGGTTAATGCGATTTTGGCGGACGCCAACATTATGGGAGAAGAGGACCTTAGAAACATACCGGAGGATCGTCGCCCCAACATCGACGCATTAGATTTGCGGCACTACATGATTGCTCGGAATGCATGTCTCCGGCTCAATGCCCTAATAAACTCAGAGCGAAGTGAGGCTGCATCGAAATACATCAGCCATCTCGAGCGCCTACGCCAAAAATTCTGGGAGCGACAACAAATAGACAGGGCCAATCAATAACATAATACAGCCGCACCATTCTAACGAATTCGTGACCTAACGAAAACGATAGATTTCTTGACCTTGGCCTCGACCTATCATATTCGTTACCTATCGTATTCGTTAGGTAACGGTTGTGACCCAGCACTTCCTCCTCAGCAAAGCGGCAAAGAGCCTGAGCCTAGCTCAGGTCTTCCGCATGTCTGACGCGGAAGCCGAGACGGCCTTCAAGGCCATCCGTTGGGCTTCGACCGCTGGCGCTCCTGTGTGCCCCTCCTGCGGCTCCGTAGAGGCTTACGAAGCCCGTCGTCCGAATGGCTCCCTGCGCTTCCGCTGCAAAGGTTGCAAGAAGGACTTCACCATCACCAGCGGCACGCTGTTCGCCAGCCACAAGTTGCCCCTGCGCGGCTATCTGGCGGCCATTGCCGTGTTCTGCAACGAGGTGAAGGGCAAGTCAGCGCTGGCGCTCAGCCGTGACCTGGGTCTGTCCTACAAGTCCGCCTTCGTCCTCCTGCATAAGCTCCGTGAGGCGATGGCTGAGGAAATGAAGGGTCGCGTCGTCGGCGGCGAAGGCAAGGTTGCTGAGGTCGATGGCGGCTATTTCGGTGGCTACATCAAGCCCGCCAACCTCAAAGAAGATCGCATTGACCGCCGGTTCGCCCGTAACCAGAACGGCAAGCGCAAGGTCGTCGTGATCGTGCGCGAGCGCGGCGGCAACTCCGTCCCGGCCGTGTTCGGCTCCGAGAGCCAAGCCGCCGCATTTATCAAGGCCCGGATCGCGAAGGGGACGGTCGTTAATGCTGACGAAGCCGCCTCTTGGGATGGTCTGCATGAGCGTTTCGAGATGCGCCGCATCAACCATCAGGAGGCGTACAGCCTCGACGGCGCTTGCACCAATCAGGCTGAGGAGTATTTCAGCCGCCTGCGTCGTGCGGAGATCGGCATTCACCACCATATCGCTGGCGCGTACTTGCTCCGCTACGCGCAGGAGTCC
This sequence comes from Bradyrhizobium sp. USDA 3315, assembly GCF_054056795.1. NCBI lineage: Bacteria > Pseudomonadati > Pseudomonadota > Alphaproteobacteria > Hyphomicrobiales > Nitrobacteraceae > Bradyrhizobium > Bradyrhizobium sp. USDA 3315. The sequence continues at coordinate 6,448,123 of NZ_JBSRYP010000001.1, forward strand.
TCATGGCGTGAAGACAATCGCCGGGTCTCGAATGGGGATCAAGTGAACCGCATCGCAGCGCTGGCGCTGAAGCGGGGCAGGTCCACGGACTTTACGGGCTACTGGCAACGCCATATCGAAGATTGAGCGGCGCAGTCTCCGCTACACCGGCGAATAGGCCCGGAGGCCCAGCAGATCACAAAGGCGACGCGCCGCATCCTCTCCGCCCAGACGAGCCAGTACTTCTACGGCACCCGGCCTACTGTCAATTGCAGACACGTATAGGTAGTATCCTAGGCCGTTACCGATTCCCGCTTCTGCGACGTCGGCGGCTTCCGATTTGGTAAGAGGCCCGACGCACAGGTAGCTGTCATTGGTTGCGGGCTTTGAGGCAAAAAATTCGTCCATTCATTTTCTCCTTGGGGGCTATATGGCGAAGCAAAGAGACGAACCACGAATCTCTGTCAACAAACTGGCGCAGTATGTCACGAGCCGAGCACCCCGCCAAAATCAAATTCTAAGGACCGCGAAGTTTCCGCCCCCTTACGTCACTGCATACTATCGCGAAGCCGGTGAAGCCATCGCGCGGTTTCTTTCGAGTGAAATGACAGACTTTGCAATTCTAGACAATTCTGTTGCTGCCCTGAGTCAAAAGGTCGCGGGCAACGTCTATGAAACGCGCCGAATTGCAGGAAACATCGACGCCATCGAGACGTTCAACGGATTGCTGGACGATATTGATTTGGGTGGAGCATCCGCAAAACTGGGTGCGCAGAGGGCTTCGCATCTGATCCTCAACGGGGTTGAAATCTCCGTGCGGCCCGAGGTCACGCTTCACTCGAAAACAAAAACCGGGGAGGATTTGGTCGGAGGCGTCAAGCTTCACTTTCCTAAGACCGAACCGATGGACGAAGAGCAAGCGAATCTCGTCTCCGCAATGATGAATGCCTTCTGCAAAGACCACTTGTGGAAGGATGGCTCGCCACAACCAGCGCACTGCATGGTCATCGATCTTGCCAGCGGCAAAGTTTATCCCGGTATCAAGTCCATCAAGCAAAGGTTGAAGGAAGTCGAAAGCGCCTGCTCGCAGATCGCGTCACTATGGCCGGGCGTCACTCAGTAAGGCGATCTATTTCGCATCTGCGAACGAAACCGCCAATTGCCACCTAGCCGGACTGGCCTCGCCAACCCGCTCAACCGCTTTCCCTTCATGGTTCTTGAGACTGTGCTGGATACCCAGCGCGATGCCCTGTACGTCGTCGCCGGTCGCGTCCTGTACGCCATGGGCAGCTAGAACCGCCTTCGCCAGCTCCGTGGTGGTCATCGGCTCCGTGGCCGTCCTGAGCACGTCCAGCGCCCGCCTATAGAGGGTGCCGCGCTTGAACCACGGGTTTGGCTTCCGCCGCTTCACAGCGATCCGGCCCAGGTTGTAGCTGGGGTCCAGCATCTTGATGACGGCCTCGACGTGCCGCATCTGCTCAGCCAAGGCGTCATGCTGTTGCCGGTTGGCGAGTATCTGTCCGCCCAGCTCCATATGGAGCCGTTCAAGGGTGTTGATGGCCGGTCGGGTGTGAGGGTCTTTCGTCGGTCTGCCGCGCATCGCCGCATCCTATCGAATGTGATAGCTAACGGATATGAAGGGTTTGACCGGAAGTCAAGGCCGGTCTATCGTATTTGTTAGCTCACGGAATCGATAGGAGATGCCATGGTCCTACCCAAGGCGGAAAAGGAATGGGGAGAGCGCGCCAGCGCCTTCCTCAAGGCGGAAATGAAGAAAGCCGACGTGACCTATGCCGAATTGGTCAAGCGGCTGAAGAAGCACGGTCTCAAGGATGAAACTGAAGCCGGGATCACCATGAAGCTAAAGCGCGGTTCGTTTACGGCGATCTTCTTTCTTGCATGCGTTGCAGCGCTGGAACTGGAACAGGTGGTATTAGAGGAGATTTAGTCGTTCCAAACAACTTCCTGACATCGGCTGCACCGATAGACGCTGACGGGCGGTCCCTCTAAACCGTCTAGCTTGAGATAGAGACGGAGCGGCCCATTACACTTGGGGCAGTAAGTCGGCGGCTCGCGCGGCTTCTGCGGAGTTTTTTCCATGGCTACCATTGGCACAGTGGCCAATGGGTTGCCTTAAACTATGATTGCCTTGTGGCGTTTGCGCCATAATACCGCGCGGGCCGACATTGTCGGAGCGGATCAGCCGCAGGCGGTTGAGCCGTTCGGTGTCGGTGAGTCTTGTAGGGCTGGGCGAGCGGTCATGCATGCGGGGCGCTGCTTCGCCCAACCTGAGATTGTGATCAACTGCGACATTGGCGCAGCCGCGCGCGACGCGCTAAAAGCGCTGGGCAAGAAGCCGCCAAAAACCGTCAAGAAACAGGAATCCGCCGATGATTTCGCTTGCCGATCTCCAACGCCGCATCGCCTCCGGCGAATTGTCCACCGATGTCGCCATTGCGCAGACGCGGGACGCCATCGCGGCGCAGGACAAGACCATCGGCGCCTTCGTCCGCCTCGACGAGAAGGCGCGTGCGCAAACTTCCGGACCGCTGCGCGGGATTGCGGTCGGTATCAAGGACATCATCGATACCGCTGACCTCCCGACCGAGATGGGTGCCGCGATCTATCGCGGGCATCAGCCGCGCGCCGACGCGCCGGTCGTGATGGCGCTGAAGCAGGCCGGCGCCACCATCATCGGCAAGACCACGACAACGGCATTCGCGGCGAACGATCCGACCGCAACGCTCAATCCGCACAATCACGCGCACACGCCGGGCGGATCGTCGTCGGGCTCGGCCGCCGCGGTCGCCGCCGGGATGATCCCGCTCGCGCTCGGCACGCAGACCGGCGGCTCGGTGATCCGACCGGCCTCGTTCTGCGGCGTCGCCGCGATCAAGCCGAGCTACCGGCTGCTGCCGACCGTCGGCGTGAAATGCTTCTCCTGGACGCTCGATACCGTCGGGCTGTTCGGCGCCGGCGTGCGCGACGTCGCGCTGGGGCTCGCTGCGATGACGAAGCGGCCCGAGCTGGTGGTGCCGTCGAAGGTTTCCGCGCCGCGCATCGGCGTCGTCACGCAGGCCTTCGCCGGCGCGCCTGAACCTTCCGGCGCGGAGGCGTTGCAGAAGGCCGCGCGTGCGGCGGAGCAGGCCGGTGCGACCGTGCGCGAACTCGCGATGCCTGAGGTCGTCGCGGAGGCGTGGCGGATCCATCCGGTGGTGCAGGAGTTCGAGGCGCATCAGTCGTTCGCCTGGGAATACGGCCAGAACTACGATGCGATGCCGCCGCTGCTGCGCGGCCGGCTCGACGAGAGCAAGGGTGGCACGCCGGCGGAATACGACGCGGCGATGGACGTCACGCTGCGCGCACGGCAGGCGCTGGCTGCTGTTCTCACCGAGGTCGACGTGCTCGTGACGCTGTCGGCACCGGGCGCGGCACCCGAGGGTTTGGCGTCGACCGGCGATCCCCGTTACAACCGGCTCTGGACCTTGTTGGGCGTGCCCTGCGTCAATGTGCCGACGCTGACCGCCGAGGGCGGATTGCCGGTCGGCGTGACCGTGATCGCGGGTTTTGGCAATGATGCCAAAGCGCTGGCGGCCGCGAGCTTTGTCGAGGACGCGCTGAAGCGGTAGGCTTGGTCATTCCGGGGCGATGCGCCGCATCGAACCCGGAATCTCGGCCCACAACTTCTGGATTCCCCGGTGCGCAACTGCGCACCTGAGGTTCATCGCTGCGCGATGCCCCGGAATGACATACGTCACTTCCGCTCGCCGATCTTGCCCTCGGTACCGGCCTGCAGGCGCTGGATGTTCTCGCGGTGCATGTAGAACAGCAGCAGCGTCAGCACGGCGAACAGCGAGGCGAGCGCGTTATGGCCGAACCACCACAGGAACAGCGGCGTCACGAACGCGGCGATCAGCGCCGACAGCGACGAGTAGCGCGTGGTGTAGGCGGTGCCGAGCCAGATCACGGCGAAGATCAGCGCCGCCGGCCAGAACAGGCCGAGCAGCACGCCGAGATAGGTCGCGACACCCTTGCCGCCGCGAAACTTGAGCCAGACCGGGAAGAGGTGGCCGAGGAAAGCCCCCAGCGCCGCCAGCATCGCCGCGTTCGGGCCGTCGATGGTGCCGGCGATGATGACGGCGACGGTGCCCTTCAACATGTCGCCGAGCAGCGTCGCCGCGGCGAGGCCCTTGCGGCCGGTGCGCAGCACATTGGTGGCGCCGATATTGCCCGAGCCGACCGTGCGCAGATCCTGCGTGCCGGCCATCCTGGTCAGCACCATGCCGAACGGGATCGAGCCCAGCAGGTAGCCGATCAGGAAGGCGAGCGGCAGCAGCCCATCAGCAGACATCGCAGTGGTTCCCTGGAGCGGTCCGGCCCGAACGGGGCAGTGCCGTCAATGAAATATTAACCATAAATCCGCACCATGGCCTTGGTAATGAGGGAGCTTATCATGGCTTCTGTTCGCAGGCGGCTGGAGCAGTTTTTCTTTGTCGTTTACGTCGCGGCCATCGTCGTTGGCACAACGATGGAAGCGATGTCGCAACTCGCGTCGCGCTAAGTTCCACCCCAGTTTCAGACGTGCTCGTAAACGGTCCGTCCGCCGACGATCGTCCGCGTCACGCGGCCCGAGAAGCGGGCGTCGTCGAACGGCGTGTTCTTGCACAGTGATTTGAGATCGTCGCGGTCGAGGACCCAGGGCGTGTCGGCGTCGATCACGATGACGTCGGCCGGCGCGCCCGCGCGCAGCGTGCCGCCGGGCAGGCCGAGCAGCTCCGCCGGCCGTGTCGACATCGCCCGGATCAGCGTCTTGAAGTCCATCTCGCCATTGTGGATCAGCCGCAGCGCCGCCGGCAGCATGGTCTGCAGGCCGACTGCGCCGCTCGCCGCTTCCGCGAACGGCAGCCGCTTGACCTCGACGTCCTGCGGATTGTGGTCGCTCATCACGACGTCGATCAGCCCGGAGGCCAGCGCCGCGACCAGCGCCTTGCGGTCCTCCTCGGTGCGCAGCGGCGGGGCCAGCTTGAGGAAGGTGCGGTAGGGGCCGATGTCGTTCTCGTTCAGCGTCACGTGATTGATCGAGACCGAGGCCGAGACATTGTGGCCGGCGTCGCGGGCGCGCTTGAGGATCTCCAGCGACTCGATCGAGGTCAGCGAGGCTGCGTGATAGCGCCCGCCGGTCAAGCCTGCGAGCCGCATGTCGCGTTCGAGCATGATCGACTCGGCCGCGGTGGGAATGCCGGCGAGGCCGAGCCTTGTGGCGAATTCGCCCTCGTTCATCACGCCTTCGCCCACCAGATTCGGATCCTCGGTGTGATGCACGATCAGCGCGTCGAAATCGCGGGCATAGGTCAGCGCGCGCCGCATCACCTGGGCGTTGGTGACGCTGCGGTCGCCGTCGGTGAAGGCGACGGCGCCGGCGGCCTTGAGCAGGCCGATCTCGGTCATCTCCTGGCCCTGCATGCCCTTGGTCAGCGCCGCCATCGGATGGATGTTGACGATCGCGGTGTCGCGGGCCCGGCGCAGCACGAAGTCGACGGTCGCCGAATTGTCGATCACCGGCGAGGTGTCGGGCTGGCAGATGATGGTGGTGATGCCGCCGGCCGCGGCGGCCTGGCTGGCGGAGGCGAAAGTCTCGCGGTGGCTGGCGCCGGGCTCGCCGACAAAGGCGCGCATATCGATCAGGCCGGGGGCCACGATCTTGCCGGCGCAATTGACGATGTCTGTGCCTTCGGGGACGCCGGCGGCGCCGATGCCGCGCTTGGCGTCACGGATGACGCCGTCGGCGATCAGGACATCGCCCGGACCGTCGAAATCGCGCGACGGATCGATGACGCGGGCGTTGGCGAGCAGGATGGGGCGGCGGTCGGTCAGCATCGGTCTCACGCGTTTGGCAGGTTGCGGGCGAGCGCTTCCAGCACCGCCATACGCACTGCCACACCCATTTCAACTTGTTCACGGATCAGCGACTGCGCGCCGTCGGCGACGAAGGTGTCGATCTCGACACCGCGGTTCATCGGGCCCGGATGCATCACCAGCGCATCCGGCTTGGCATAGCCGAGCTTCTTCTGGTCGAGGCCGAAATAGTGGAAATACTCGCCCGACGACGGCACGAAGGAGCCGTTCATGCGCTCGCGCTGCAGCCGCAGCATCATCACGATGTCGGCGCCGTTCAGCCCCTCGCGCATGTCGCGCGCGACCTCGACGCCCATCCGCTCGATGCCGGGCGGCAGCAGGGTGGAGGGGGCCACCACGCGGACGCGTGCGCCCATCGTGTTGAGCAGGAAGATGTTGGAGCGCGCCACCCGCGAATGCAGCACGTCGCCGCAGATCGCGATCGTCAGCCCCTCGAGCCGGCCCTTGTTGCGGCGGATCGTCAGCGCGTCGAGCAGCGCCTGGGTCGGGTGCTCGTGGCTGCCGTCGCCGGCATTGATCACGGAACCGTCAACCTTGCGCGCCAGGAGCTCGACCGCGCCGGAGGCGTGGTGGCGCACCACCAGGATGTCCGGGTGCATCGCGTTCAGCGTCACCGCGGTGTCCATCAGGGTCTCGCCCTTGCGGGTCGACATCGACGACACCGACATGTTCATGACGTCGGCGCCCAGGCGTTTTCCGGCGATCTCGAACGAGGATTGGGTCCGGGTCGAGGCCTCGAAGAACAGATTGACCTGGGTACGGCCGCGCAGGCTGGCGCGCTTCTTGTCGACCTGGCGGTTGAGCTCGACATACTCCTCGGAGAGGTCGAGCAGGCCCGTGATGTCGTCAGCGGAAAGGCCCTCGATGCCCAGCAGATGCCGGTGACCGAGGACAAAAGTCGATTTCAATGATGGGGTCATTAAAGCGAGAGCTATAGGCGCGGATGGCCGGTGGGGCAAGCGCGAAGAGGGCTCGCGGGAGTTTTCCCCGAGTAAGATATCGCCGCCTTCCCGGCGGTCCTGCCGGGGCTCGCCGCGGGACATCCGCGCCTTGCTTTTGCGGGGGTTTCCGGAACAAGACGTGGATGGCGGGGCACAGGCGGAGCGGCAGCGACGCCGTCCTCCTGACGGGCTATACCCGGCCGTGACGCCGGAGCGAGACCTCGTGAAAATTGTCGTGATCGCATGGATGGCCATCGCATTGATCCCGGGGGCGATCTCGCCTGCCTTCGCTCAGAACTTGCCCGGCGACTTCGCGTTCCTTCGCGACATCGATCCGACCATCATCCAGGACATCCGCTACGCCGGCGCGAACAATTTCATGGGGCGGCCGATCGCGGGCTATGGCGCGGCGGAATGCGTGGTGAAGCGGGAGGTCGGGCTTAGGCTCAAGGCCGTGCAACAGGAACTGGCCCGGCAAAGACTGTCGCTGAAGATGTTCGATTGCTACCGGCCGGCTCGCGCCGTCGCCGACATGGTGGCATGGTCGAAGAACGACACCGAGACCGCCGCCGAGCGGCGCTACAACCCGGCCTTTTCGAAGGCGGACCTGTTCCGCCTCGGCTACATCGCCACCCATTCGGGCCATTCGACAGGGGCCGCGGTCGATCTCACGCTGGTCGATCTTGGCGCCGACAATTCGCGCAAGTTCGATCCGGCCAGGGACTATGCCGACTGCACCGCGCCAGCCGCCACGCGCGCTCCGGAGGGCAGCGTCGACATGGGCACCGGTTACGATTGTTCCGACCTGAAGGCCCACACCGCGACGGGCTCGATCACGCCTGCGCAGAGGCGCTGGCGCGCCATGCTGGTCGCGGCGATGGCCCGGCAAGCGTTCGCGAACTATGCCAAGGAATGGTGGCACTTTTCGCTGCCGGGGGCAGGCCGGCCAGCTTACGACTTCCCGATCGTCCGGGCGCGGTAGCGCGTTTTCGAGCGAAATGGACGCCGGTTGGCGCGAAGCTCTAGTGCAGGATTTTCCTCAAATCCGAAACATTTTCGCAAGACGACGCTTGCCATCGCAAAAGTAGCCGAGCGCACTTTCAACACTCCTTAATTGTGGCCGTATGAAGTGCGGGCAACACGGGAGCATGCAGCATGCGTTTCGCAGCCATTGCAATTGTCGTCGTCGGCGTCGCCGGAGTCTTGATCTACGATCGACACGACAAGAGCGCGAATTATCAGCGCGTCGATGCCCGCATCAGCGGCGTCAGCGAGCAATGCTATCTGGAAAAGGTCGAGCGCGGGGTCATCACCAAGACGACGTCGACCTCCGATCTGACTCGCTGCGAGATTGCCGAGCTGCTGCGCAAGGAGCATCCGAAGTGGCAGGGCTATGACGTGAAGCACAAGATCGAGGTGAAGGTCGTCTATGTCTCGCCGGTCGACGGGGCCACCCACCAGTCGAGCCTGCAGATGTCCTATTTCCCCAACGGCAAGCCGCTGCGCGCCGGGGACGTGTTTCCTGTCCTCGCCTCCAAGACCAAGGCGGACAAGACGCGTTCGATTTGACCGACGCTGTTCGACAGGACGGAAGCACAACCATGCGCCTTGGCCTCTACGCTATGATCGCTGTCGCCGTCGCGAGCTTCTATGTCTATAGCGAGCTCGACAAGCGGTTGAACTTCCGGCCGATCGATGCGCGCGTCAGCAGCGTCAAGGAACAATGCTACATGGAGAAGACCGAGGGGGCGCGAAGCTCGACCTTCGATCTGTTGCCGTGCGAGCTTACCGAGCTGCTGGCACGCCATCATCCGAAGTGGCAGGGCGCCGACATCAAGCACAAGATCGAGATCCGGTTTGCCTACATCTCGCCGGTGGACGGCGCCGCGCATGAGTCCAACCTGCAGTTGGCGGCCTATCCCGATAACCGGCAATTGAGCAGCGGCGACATTTTTCCTGTCCAGGCTCCCAGGAAGGAGGCGAACCGGACCCGCGTCAATGACTGGGTCGACCGCTGGCTCGGCCGCCATGCGCCCAAGCGCGCAAGCATCTAAAGCATGGAAGCATCCAGCGGACGTGTACTTTTCGCTGCCCCGCGTCGGCTCGCAGGCTTATGATCCTCCGATTCCATTGCGCCGCGGCTGGCCCGTGATCCCGGCCGGAAGAGGCCGGTTGTCCAGGCCGCATGCGTGCAGACCAGTTGCCGAGGAGACCATGACGCAGGCTCCGTTTGCCACCCACGACGTCTTCAACCAGTCGCCGCCGTTCGAAAATATCGACCTGTTCACGGTGGATGCGCCGCTCGCCGCGGCGGTTGCCGCCAATGGCGGGGCGGCGGCAACGGCTGAGCTGTCGGATTTCGGCAAGCATTGGGGATCCGCCGCCATGGCGGAGCGCGGCCGCGTTGCCAACGAGAACACGCCGAAACTGCGGCTGTTCGATGCCAGGGGCAATCGCCGCGACGAGGTCGAGTTTCACCCGGCCTATCACGAGCTGATGGCGCACTCCGCGCATGCCGGCGTGCACAATTCGACCTGGAGCGCCGACGGCAGGCCGGCCGGCGGGGCGGCCGAGGTGGTGCGCGCGGCAAGGTTCTACATCGCCGCGCAGGTCGAGACCGGCCATCTCTGCCCGATCACGATGACGCGCGCCTCGGTCGCGGCGCTGGCCTCGCAGCCGGACATTCTGGCGAAGACGATGCCGGTGATCGAAACGCGCGCCTACGATCCCACCTTCGCGCCGTGGTGGACCAAGCGCGGCATGACCCTCGGCATGGGCATGACGGAAAAGCAGGGCGGCACGGATGTGCGCGCCAACATGACGCGCGCCGAGCGCGACGGCGGGGCCTGGCGCATCACCGGGCACAAATGGTTCATGTCGGCGCCGATGTGCGACGCCTTCCTGGTGCTGGCGCAGACCATGAATGGGCTGAGCTGCTTCTTCATGCCGCGCTTTGCGCCCGACGGCACGGTCAACGCGATCCACTTCCAGCGCCTGAAGGACAAGCTCGGCAACCGCTCCAATGCCTCGTCGGAGGTCGAATTCCACAGCGCCTATGCCGAGCTGATCGGCGAGGAAGGCAAGGGCATCCGCACCATCATCCAGATGGTGCAGCTGACGCGGCAGGATTGCGCGATCGCATCCGCCGGGCTGATGCGCTCGGGGCTGGCGCATGCGCACCATCACGCGCGGCATCGCAGCGTGTTCCAGAAACACCTCGCCGACCAGCCGCTGATGCAGGCGGTGCTGTCGGACATGGCGCTGCATGTCGAGGCGTCCATCGCGCTGGTGATGCGGCTCTGCCGTGCCTTCGATCGCGCACCGGGCGATGCGGGTGAGGCCGCCTATATGCGGCTGCTGACGCCGGCGATCAAATACTGGACCTGCAAGAGCGCGCCCGGCTTCCTCTATGAGGCGATGGAGTGCCTCGGCGGCAATGGCTATGTCGAGGAAGGCATTTTGGCGCGCCATTACCGGGAGTCGCCGGTCAACGCGATCTGGGAGGGGTCCGGCAACGTGATGTGCCTCGACGTGCTGCGCGCGCTCGGCCGCGAGGCCGATGCCGCGCTCGCGGTGCTGCGCGCGCTCGCCGAGGAGACCAGGGGCCTGCCCGGCGCCGCCGAGGCTGTTGCCTCGATCGGGCAGTCGTTCCGGCGGCCGGACAGCGAGCGCGTCGCGCGGCTTGCGGTCGAGCAGCTGGCGCTCCTGGCGGCAACCGCGGCGCTCAACCAGGTCTCGCCGAAAAACGCCGAACTGTTCGCGGTGACACGGCTTGCCGAACGCCACGCCGGCATGTACGGCGCGGTGGACTTATCCGATGCCGATCAGCGCGCGCTGCTGGCGCGGGCGCTGCCATGACCACATTGACCACCGTCATGCCCGGCCTTGTGCCGGGCATCCACGTCTTTGCTTCGACAGGGCAAGGAAAGACGTGGATGGCCGGGACAAGCCCGGCCATGACGAATTGATAGAGCCGAGGTTCGCTGATGGATTCTCTCACGCCGCAAGACGCGACTGCCGCGATCGAACCGCCGCCGCTCCCCCCGCGGGTCTGGAAATTCTGGGGCACCGCGCTGTGGGGCCTGTTGATCTTCGCCGCGATGTTCGTCGGCCAGGTCACGGTCATCGTCTGGCGCATCGTCGCGCAGGGCGGCGAGGTGTCGACGGCCGGCATCACTCATGTGGTCGCCGACGGCCTGACGATCTCGCTCTCGGTCCTCGCCGGCCTGCCGATGGTGCTGCTGGTGCTGTGGTTCGCGATCCGCCGGACCCGGATCCCGTTCGCCGATTACCTCGGGCTGCGCGGGACGTCGTGGAAGAACGTGATCATCGGCATCGTCGCGCTCGTCGTGCTGGTCGGAGCCTGGGACATGGTGTCCCGCGCCGCCGGCCGCGAGGTGTCGCCGGGCTTCATGGGCGACGTGCTGAAATCGGCGCAGGAGCACAGTGCACTGTGGCTCCTGGTGATCGCCTTCGCCGTGGCCGCGCCGCTCTGGGAGGAACTGTTCGCACGCGGCTGGCTCTACCGCGGCTGGTCGGAATCCGCGCTCGGACCCTATGGCGCGATCCTGCTGTCGTCGATCGTCTGGACGGTGATGCACCTGCAGTACGACTGGTTCTTCCTCTGCCAGGTGCTGACGATCGGCCTCCTGTTCGGCTATTTGCGCTTCCGCACCGGCTCGACCTGGCTGACCATCCTGCTGCACGGGCTGAACAATTTTGCGGCGACGATCCAGACCTGGTGGCTGGCTGGCTGAGAGTTCCCTATGCTAGGTTGAAGCTAGGCCCACCTTCGCTGCAACGTTGTTGCAGAAGAATCCCATATGTCGAACTTCGAGAATGCCAACGCGCCGGTACCGGCACCGCCGCAGCGGACCTGGGATTTCGTGGAGACGGCATTCGTCATCCTGATCGCTTACGGCGTTTTTACGCTGGTTGGAGATTGGGCCATGACGATCATCATCGCGGCGCAAGACGGCGTAGCCAGAATGTCGCCGGCTCAATTGCGGGATTTCGCCGCCCAGGGGCGATGGTACGGCGCTGGCCTTACCATCGCGAGCCCCTTGACGATCGGCGTGCTCTGGATCGCGATCCGGAAGGCTCGCCGCGGGTTCGAGGAATATCTCGCGCTCAACTGGCCGAGCCCGGCCGAAGCCATGCGCGCATTTGCAATCTTTGCCGGCATTCTGCTCGGTGAATCGGTCATCAATTCGAGTGTTGGTGGCGAGGGGGCCGCGGTGGATGACCCGGTCTTCGTGGTCAAGGGCGCGAACGGCTTGATGATCCTGCTCATCGGTACCTGCATTGCAGGACCCATCATGGAAGAGTTCCTCATTCGTGGCTTCTTGTATCGCGGCTGGTCGGAGTCGTTTCTGGGTCCGATCGGAGCGATCGTTCTGACCGCCGCCGTCTGGGCTATGACCCACACACAGTATGACGTTTATGGGAAGTTGGAGATATTCGGGATGGGATTGGCGCTGGGCTATTGCCGTTGGCGCAGCAACTCAACCTGGCTGACGGTCATGATCCATTCCGCCCTCAACACATTCATCTTTTTCGTGACAGGCCCGTATGTCTAGGGCCCAACGGCTGCGATCACGATTGGCATCGTGATGTCCGGGATCGTCTGCGGCGTGATCATCATCCGGAACCAGCGCCGGTGCGTCGCCAGCCATCGGAAGGTTGGAGGATGCCAGCGGCCCCCTCGAGTGCTATGATCTAGATCAATGAATGAGCGCGGGCCGGACTGAAACCAGGCAGCGGCGGCTGCCGTCGTGCGAGCTCTTCTCATGGCTATCTTGATCCGAGCACTCCTGGCCGGCGTCGTCGCGCTGGCGTCTCTCGGCGCCATCACGCAGCAGGTGCGCGACCAGGGCGTTACCGACACCGAAATCCGCATCGGCAATGTCATGCCGTATAGCGGCGCGCTGGAGATTTTCGGCCAGATCGGCAAGGCGGAAGCCGCCTATTTCGAGATGATCAACGAACGCGGCGGCATCAATGGCCGCAAGATCCGCTTCATGTCCTATGACGATCTGTCAGATCCCTCCAACGCCATGGATCTCACGCGAATTCTGGTCGAGACCGACAATGTGCTCTTGATGTTCGGTTCGTTCGGCACGCCGGGGAATCTCGCGGTGCGGAAGTATCTCAACGAACGCAAGATCCCCCAGCTTTTCGTTGCTTCCGGCGATCACGAGCTCAGCGAGCCGTCGCGTTATCCGTGGACCATGGGCTGGCAGCCTTCGTATCGCGAGGAGGGACGCATCTACGCGAACTACATCCAGGCTTTCTATCCCGGCAAGAAAATCGTGGCGCTTTGGGAGAATGACCAGTTCGGGCGCGAATTGTTCAAGGGACTGGTGCAAGGGCTGGGCGACGTCGCCCACAACATCAGGGTCGACATCGCCTATGATGTCGACGATCAGCACCTGGACGGCCACGTCTCGATCCTGAAGCAATCTGGCGCCGAGGTCTTCGTGTTTGCCGGAGTACCGGAAAATGCCGCCAAGGTGATCCGCGCGGCGGCCGACCACGGCTGGCGGCCGGTGTTCGTCGTGAACCAGATGGCGTCATCGATCGAGACGGTGCTCAAGCGGGCCGGCACGGAGAATGCGACCGGCGTCATCACCGCCGCGTTCCTGAAGGATGCGAGCGATCCGGCCTGGAGGGCGGAGCAGGGCGCCTGGTACAGCTTCCTGGACAAGTATACCAAAGCCGGCGGCAAGGATGACGCGGCCGCAGTCTACGGCTATGCCGCCGCCGAAACGATGGTCGAGGTGCTCAGGCAATGCGGCAACGACCTGTCGCGCGAGAACGTCATGAAGCAGGCCGCGGCGCTCAGGGATTATCAGGCGTCCGCCTTGCTCCCCGGCATCAAGATCAACACCGCTCAGTTCCGACCGGTCGAGCAATTGCGGTTGCTTCAGTTCGATGGCCGTAGCTGGCAGCCGATCGGGGATGTGCTCGATACGGCGTTCGCCGGTTCGGCCGGGAAATAGCGGCGATCAGGAGAAGCCGTACAAGCTGCACCCAGTCGTTGCAGGCCCTCGCTCTTGCTGAAGCGCAAGGGCGAGTTGTGGCGCTACGTCGCTGGGACTCGCGGGCTGGTCTATTGCGGGAGGGCGCGCGCCGCTCGGCGCCGACGGGGCTTCAAAAGAGACGCGACTTCGAAAGTGATGACTTGTTGCGCGGATGGCACAGGAGCCCGCGGCCAAATCAGGTACATTGATACTGTATTGAAAGACTTTTCATCACCCGGAGCATTGCGTTGGCGTCAGACGCAGTCAGTCTGGCTGATACTACAAGCGTAGCGGACGCGGCGGCTGCTACAGCGCCTTTTCGCGTAAAGATCGTGACGCGCGACGAAATCGCCGGTTGTCCCGCTTGGGCTGCCAGTTTCGCCGACCTGCGCAAGGATCACCGTTACTACGAGATCCTGGAGGATACGCTCCGCGAGCGTGTCGAGTACCGGTACTTCGCGATCATCGACCGGGCGGGCTGTCTCCACGCCGTCCAGCCGTTCTTTCTTCTCGACCAGGACGTTCTCGAGGGACTTGGAGCGGAATGGCAGCCGCTGCTGGCGCGCATCCGAGGCTTCGTTCCCGGGTTTCTCAAAATGCGAACCCTGATGGTCGGATGCTTCGCCGGTGAAGGGCATCTTGCCGGATCAAGCACGGTGCCGTCCGGCAAGATCGCCGAGATTCTTTGCGGCGAAATCGTCACGCTCGCCCGATCGTGCGGGGCGCAACTCATCGTCCTGAAGGAATTTCCTGCGCGCTACCGGCCGGTGCTGGATTGCTTCGTCCGGCGCGGCTTCGCCCGTGCGCCGAGCATGCCGATGACGGCGCTCAATATCGAGCACGACGACTTCGATGCCTACATGCAAAATGCGCTGCCGCGATCGGCACGCTGGCAGCTCCGCAAGAAATTCAAGGCAACCGATGGTGAAACCATAGCCCTTACCGTCACCGACGACGCAAGGGATGCCGTCGACGAGATCTATCCGCTCTACCTGCAGGTCTTCGACCGCTCGAAATTCCGTTTCGAGAAACTGACAGCCGACTATCTTCGCCGGCTCGGCAGCGACATGAAGGACAAGGTCCGCTTCTTCATCTGGCGCCGTGGCGGGAAGGTGATCGCCTTCAGCCTTTGCATGGTCGAAGGCGACAGTCTGTTCTGGGAGTATGTCGGCCTCGACTATGCTGTCGCACTCGACCTTCATCTTTATTACTACACCATTCGCGACATGATGAATTGGGCGATCGCCAACGGTTACAGGTGGCTTCGAAGCACGGGTCTCAGCTACGAACCGAAATTCCGGATGCGGCATGACCTCGATCCGCTCGACCTCTATGTGCGGCTTCGCTCTCCGCTTCCGAACGCGATCTTCAGGCTCCTGTTGCCCTGGATCGTACCGGCCCGCTATGACAAGACCTTGCGCAAATTCGCGAACTATCGCGAAGTCTGGTAGCGACCGATTGCGCGGCGATATTCAAGGCCGATCGGGTACGCCTTCTAAAGCCCCACCGCGGCAATCACGATCGGCATCGTGATCGCGGCCAGAATTGTCTGCAGCGTGATGATCTGGGCGAGTAGCGGCGCGTCGCCGCCCATCTGGCGCGCCAGCACATAGGCTGACGGCGAGGTCGGCACCGCGGCGCAGGCCGCGACGATGGCGAGGTTGGACCCGGTGACGCCGAACCACACCGCGAGCGCGACGGTCAGCGCCGGCATCAGCACGAGTTTCAGCACCAATGCCGCGCTGGCAGCGAGGCTGGGGCGAAAGATGCCTTCCAGATGCAGCCCGGCCCCGGTGACGAGCAGGCCGATCGCCAGCGACGAGCCGCCGAGCGCGTCGGCGACGTCATACCAGATCTGTGGCAGCGGGATGTGCGCGACATTGATGACGAGCCCGATGACGCAGGCCCAGATCAGCGGGTTCTGTACGACAGTCATCACGATGGCGCCGGTCGAACGCTTCTCGGACGAGGCATATTTCGCCAACACGGCGACGCTGAACACATTGACCAGCGGGATGATCGCGACCATCGCGACCGAAGCCAGGGCAAGGCCTGTGCTGCCATAGAGATTGCGCGACACCGACAGCGCGACATAGGTCTGCCAACGGGTCGCGCCCTGGAAGATCGAGGTGAAGGCGGGGCCGTCGACGCCGGCGCGCGCCAGCGGGCCGCGCAGCGCGAGGCAGAATAGCGACATCACCAGCGCCGCGAGCAGCAGCGCGCCGCCGACGCCCGCGACCGGCACCGTGGTCAGGTCGGCCTTCACCAGTGTCTGCACCAGGAGCACCGGGAACAGCACGTAATAGGTCAGCCGCTCCAGCCCGTGCCATTGCGTATCGAGCGGCATCAGCGTGCGCTTCAGGACGAAGCCGAGCACGATCAAGAGGAACACCGGCAGCAGCGCCGCGATCACCACGACCATGGTCAGCGCTCACCGCGCAGCTTCGCGAGCCGGTCCAGCGCACCCTGCAGGATGAAGATCGCGGCGTGCTCGTCGATTACCTCGGCGCGACGAGCGCGGCTGACGTCCATCCCGATCAGCTCACGCTCGACCGCCGCAGTCGAGAGCCGCTCGTCCCACAGCCCGATCGCAAGCGCGGTGAGGCCGGCGAGGTTGCGGGCAAACGCCCGGGTCGACTGCGCGCGCGGGCCTTCGCTGCCGTCCATGTTGATCGGCAGGCCGAGCACGAAGCCGACGGCATTGCGTTCGGCGGCGATCGCGAGCAGCCGCGCCGCATCGGCCTTGAACTGCTTGCGCTGGATGGTCTCGACGCCAGTCGCCAGCCGTCGGTCCGGATCGGAGGCGGCAACCCCGATGGTCTTGGTGCCGAGGTCGAGGCCGACAAGCGCGCCGCGCTCGGGCCAGTGCGGCGCAGCTTCGATCAGGGGAAGGATGGGGGCGAGCATGGCGCTAGCGCTTAGCACGCAGCCGCGCGCCGAGGCAAAGCCCGGCACTGCCGTGGCGTCCATGCGAAAACGCCGGTCAGGCGGCGATCACCCGCTCGTCGCCACCGAGGCACGCGGCCAGCCCCTGCAATGCGCTGTACTGATGCGCGGTGCGGCGCTGGATGAACAGCGTCTCGACATGCGCATGCTGCGGACTGAGCTTGTGGATGTTGATGTCGCGCTGGACGTGATCGCGATCGACGACGGCGCGCGGCAGCAGGGTGACGCCCATGTCGGCGGCGACGCAGCCGACCATGCCGTCGAGCGTGCCGAACTCGAAGCGGACCGCCGACGGCCAGCCGAACTCGGTGAACACCTGTTCGAGACGCTGCCGGTAGGTGCAGCCGGTGCGGAACACCAGCGCGGTCGGGCCCGACTCCGGCGTGCCGGCGCGCAACGCGGCCAGCGATTTCCAGCGCTGCGCAGTGACCAGCACCAGTTCCTCGGTGAATGCTGATGTGGCTGACAGTTCGGCATGCTCGATCGGGCCGGCGACAAAGGCGCCGTCGAGCGTGCCGTCGAGCACGGCGGCCACGAGGTCGGCGGTCGGCGCGGTGCGCAAGGTCAGGCGCACCGCCGGATAGCGGCGATGAAACTCGGCGAGCAGCGTCGGCAGCCGCACCGCAGCGGTGGTTTCCATCGAACCGATCGACAGCGGACCCTTCGGCTCGCCATCGTCGCGCGCGGCGAGCACGGCTTCGCGCGACAGCGCCGCCATGCGCTGCGCATAGGGCAACAGGCGGCGGCCGGCGCCGGTCAGCGACATGCCGCGGCTGTGGCGCTCGAACAGCGCGGTGCCGATCTCGGCCTCCAGCGCCTTGATGCGCTGGGTGACGTTCGACTGCACGGTGTTCAGCTCGTCGGCGGCCCGGGTGATGCCGCCGAGCCGCGCGACCGTGGAAAAGGTGAGCAGGTCGGTCAATTCCATCTGGGACCACCGTTCTGATTTAGAGATGGTAGCGTTCTCTAGTATTCATTATCCGAGAATGTTAGGCCCGCTTAGGCTGCAAGTCCAGAACAGCAAGTCCAGAACAGGGAGCAAGCGCATGCCGATCAGCACCGAATTGACGGCACGTCTGGACATAGAGCATCCGATCCTGCTCGCGCCGATGGACACGATTGCCGGCAGCGGGCTGGTCAAGGCGGTCAGCGCCGCCGGCGGCTTCGGCATTCTGGGCGGCGGCTACGGCGACAAGACGCGGCTCGAGACCGAGACCGCGAAGCTGAAGGGTTTTGCAAAGCCGTTCGGCATCGGCTTCATCACCTGGAGTCTCGCCAGGCAGCCCGAGCTGATCGACATCGCGCTGGATGCGCGGCCGCGCGCGGTGATGCTGTCATTCGGCGATCCCGCGCCGTTCGCGCCGAAGATCAAGGCCGCAGGCGCGCTGCTGATCTGCCAGGTGCAGAACGAGGAGATGGCGCGGCAGGCGCTCGATTGCGGCGCCGACATCCTGATCGCGCAGGGCACGGAGGCGGGCGGTCACGGCGCATCGCGCACCACGCTCGACATCGTGCCGGCGATCATCGATTTCGCGGCGGGGCGCGTGCCTGTGGTCGCGGCCGGCGGCATCGCGGACGGGCGTGGCTTAGCTGCGATGATGATGCTCGGCGCATCCGGCGTGCTGATGGGAACGCGCTTCTACGCCAGCGTCGAGGCCGACGCGGCCGAGCAGGCCAAGCAGCTGATCTGTGCGGCAAAGAGCGGCGAGACGGTGCGCGGCGTGGTGTTCGACTGGTCGCGCAAGCTGATGTGGCCGGCGCCGTTCACCGCGCGTTCGCTTGCCAACGATCATCTGCGGCGCTGGAGCGGGCGCGAGATCGAGCTGATGCAGCGCGCTGACGAGGTCGCGGTGGAGTACGCCGCCGCGAAGGCCGCGGCCAATTTCGATGTCGCCGCGGTGTTTGCCGGCGAGTCCGTCGGCCTGATCCATGATATCGTTCCGGCGGCCGAGATCGTCGGCCGCATCGTCGCCGAGGCCGAGCAGTCGCTGCAGGGCCGGCGCAACTTTTTTCCTTCTCCCCTTGTGGGAGAAGGTGGCGCGGACGCAGTCCGCGACGGATGAGGGGTCTGTCCCCGCGGAGGGAAACCCCTCACCCGCGCTCGCCTTGCGAGCGCACCCTCTCCCGCAAGGGGAGAGGGTAATTCCGAGCAAGCCAGGAAAGAGACACGCCATGTGGCCGGACCGTCGATTGATCGATCGTTTCAAGACCGAATTCCCGATCGTGCTGGCGCCGATGGCCGGCGTGATGGATGCGGAGCTGGTGATTGCGGTGGCGCAAGGGGGCGGGCTCGGCTCGCTGCCATGTGCGATGCTGTCGGCCGAGAAGGCGCGCGAGCAGGTCAACATCATCCGTCAACGCGTCTCTGCGCCGGTCAACCTCAACTTTTTCTGCCACAAGGCGGTCGACGCCGATCCGGCGCGCGAGGCGAACTGGCGGCGACGGCTGGCGCCCTACTATCGCGAGCATGGTCTCGATCCGAACGCGCCGATCAATGCGGCGAACCGCGCGCCGTTCGATGCGGCGTTCTGCGCCGTGATCGAGGAGCTGAAGCCGGAGGTCGTCAGCTTCCATTTCGGCCTGCCGGAGCCAAATCTGTTGCAGCGGGTGAAAGCCACCGGCGCCACCGTGATGTCGTCGGCGACGACGGTGAAGGAAGCGATCTGGCTCGAGGAGAACGGCGCCGACGTCATCATCGCGCAAGGCGCCGACGCCGGCGGCCATCGCGCCATGTTCCTGACCGACAACATCGCCGAGCAGCCCGGGACGTTCTCGCTGCTGCCGCAGTTGGTGGATGCGGTGAAGGTGCCGGTCGTCGCGGCCGGCGGCATCGCCGACGGGCGCGGGATCGCCGCGGCATTCGCCCTCGGCGCCTCCGGTGTGCAGGTCGGTTCGGCCTATCTGCGCTGCCCGGAGTCCAAGGTGACGGCGCAGGCCCGCGTCGCGCTGGCGCAGGCGAGCGACGAATCCACCGTCATCACCAATGTGATGACCGGCCGCCCGGCGCGCGGCGTTGCCAACCGTGTGATGCGCGAGGTCGGGCCGATCTCGCCGGACGCGCCGGCGTTCCCGCACGCAGCAACCGCCCTCGGACCGCTGAAGGCGGCTGCCGAAAAACAGGGGAAGGTCGATTTCACCAATCTGTGGGCCGGGCAGGCGGTGCGGATGGGCAAGGAAATGCCGGCGGCCGAGTTGACCCGCGCGCTGGCCGGCGCCGCACTGGCGCGGATGGCGGCTCTGTCTCAGGCCTGACGCGCGGCCTCGTTCAGACCAGGCAGGCCACGTAGAGGATCGCGACCCCCAGCGCCGTGCCGATCGACCAGAGGGCCGGGTCCCAGCCCTCCGGGCGGGGGCTGCCGTTGAGCATTGACATGACGCGCTCCGAACTTTTCTGTTTGGGTCGAGTAGGCGCCGTGAATGTTTCGGGACGACTTCGCGGCGGCCGCGAACTGGTTTCGTCGTGCGTTTCGCAGCCGGAATCCGTGGCAGGATGTCTTGTCGGTCGCCGGATGGGCTCCAAAGCCCCGTCGGGTGGGCAAATCCGCGCGGTTGCGGCGCAAAACCGGCCTCTGCTATACGGCAGGCTGACCTTTCAGCCCCGAGGCCCTATATAATGTCCGTAGACGCCACGACCGTCCGCCGCATCGCGCATCTGGCGCGGATCGCGGTCAGCGACGCCGAAGTTCCCCATCTCCAGGGCGAGCTGAACGCGATGCTAGCCTTTGTGGAGCAGCTGTCGGAAGTGAATGTCGACGGCGTCGAGCCGATGACCTCGGTGACGCCGATGGAGATGAAGAAGCGCGCCGACGTGGTCAATGACGGCGAGATCGCCGACGTCATCGTCCGCAACGCGCCCGACACCGTGAACGACTTCTTCCTGGTGCCGAAGGTGGTCGAGTAACCCAAGCATCGCGTTTTCGAGCGAAGTGGATACCGGTTCGCGTGAAGAAAACGCGTCAAACAAAAGCGACAAAGTCCAATGTGTCTGCTGTGCGACGATGAGAAGGCCTACAAGGCCTATATGGACTTCCTCGATGCCATGGAGCGCAAGGGGAAGGTCGCCGATCCCAACGCGGCGATGGACGCCGTGCTCGACCATCTCGAGGCGCTCGACGCCGAGCGCGCCAAGGAAAATGGCAAGGCAAATAACCTGGCGCGCCAAGACGACCCCGCCAACGACAAGACCCTGTCTCCGTTCTTCTGCAGCCCGATCAATAAATGACTGATTTGACATCGCTGACGATCGCCGAGGCTCGCGAGGGCCTGGCGAGCAAGTCTTTCACCGCCCGCGAACTGACCGATGCGCATCTCGCCGCGATCGAAGCCGCGCGTGTGCTCAATGCCTATGTGCTCGAAACGCCCGACCGCGCCCGCGAGATGGCCAAGGCCGCCGACGCGAAAATTGCAAAAGGCGAGGGCGGACCGCTCGCCGGCATCCCGCTCGGCATCAAGGACCTGTTCGCGACCCGCGACATCAGGACCACGGCGTGCTCGAATATCCTCGGCAATTTCATTCCGCCCTACGAGTCGACGGTGACCTCGCAGCTGTGGCGCGACGGCGCGGTGCTGCTCGGCAAACTCAACAATGACGAATTCGCGATGGGCTCGTCGAACGAGACCTCGTGCTTCGGCCCGGTCACCAACCCGTGGCGGCGCGAGGGCTCCAACACCACGCTGGTGCCGGGCGGCTCGTCCGGCGGCTCGGCTTCGGCGGTGGCGGCTGCTCTCTGCATGGGCGCGACCGCGACCGACACCGGCGGCTCGATCCGCCAGCCCGCCGCGTTCACCGCAACCGTCGGCATCAAGCCGACCTATGGCCGCTGCTCGCGCTGGGGCATCGTCGCGTTTGCATCCTCGCTCGACCAGGCCGGCCCGATCGCGCGCTCGACGCGCGATGCCGCGATCCTGATGCGCTCGATGGCGGGGCACGATCCCAAGGACACCACGTCGGTCGACATCGCCGTGCCGGACTACGAGGCCGCGATCGGCAAGTCCGTGAAGGGCATGAAGATCGGCATCCCCAGGGAATATCGGCTCGACGGCATGCCGGCCGAGATCGAAAAGCTCTGGAGCGAGGGCGCGCAGTGGCTGAAGGCCGCCGGCGCCGAGCTCGTCGAGGTGTCGCTGCCGCACACCAAATACGCGCTGCCGGCCTATTACATCGTGGCGCCGGCGGAGGCCTCGTCGAACCTCGCGCGCTACGACGGCGTGCGCTATGGGCTGCGCGAACCGGGCAGGAACATCATCGAGATGTACGAGAACACCCGCGCCGATGGTTTTGGCGACGAGGTGCGCCGCCGCGTGCTGATCGGCACCTATGTGCTGTCGGCCGGTTACTACGATGCCTATTATCTGCGTGCGCAAAAGGTCCGGACGCTGATCAAGAAGGACTTCGAGGACTGCTTCGCCAAGGGTGTCAACGCGATCCTGACGCCGGCGACGCCGTCGGCGGCGTTCGGCATCGGCGAGAAGGGCGGCGCCGATCCGGTCGAGATGTATCTCAACGACATCTTCACGGTGACCGTGAACATGGCGGGCCTGCCGGGCATCGCCGTGCCCGCCGGCAAGGACTCGCAAGGCCTGCCGCTCGGCCTGCAACTGATCGGCCGTCCGTTCGATGAGGAGACGCTGTTCTCGCTCGGCGAGGTGATCGAGCAGGCGGCCGGCCGGTTCACGGCGCCCAGATGGTGGTGAGCGATGGCGGATTTCCGCGCCAGTCTCGCTGACACCGCGCCCGATGCGGCGCTGTCGCCACCGCTCGCCGCGTTGTGGTGGGCGAAGAAGGGCGATTGGGACCAGGCGCACCGCATCGTGCAGGACGAGGGCGACGCCAATTCGGCCTGGGTGCATGCCCATCTGCATCGCGTCGAGGGCGATCTCGGCAATGCCGGCTACTGGTATCGCCAGGCCGGCCAGCCGGTCGCAAAGGACACGCTCGAGGCCGAGTGGGAGCGGATCGTAGCCGCGCTGCTGGCGCAGCGCGGCTAAAGGACGCCGGTGCGGAGGCACCGCGAGCATTAACCCTGTTTCGGCCGCCATGCCGCCGCCCAGATTGGCCGTGATAGGCTAGTGGAACCGGGCGGGGGCCAGCTGCAAGAGAGAGTATTCGTGCGTGGGTCGGGCATAGGGGGATGGCTGTCAGCAATGCTGGTGGCCGTGGTGGCGGCGGGCCTTGCCGGCTGCGCCTCCGTCTACAATCTGCCCGGCAATGTGCCGCTCGGCGCCGCGCTCGCCGACAACAGCAGCGCCCGCGACATTCCGGCCTACGAAGATGATCTGCTGCTCGCGCTGTCGTTCTCCGGCGGCGGCACCCGCGCGGCGGCGTTTTCCTTCGGCGTGCTGGAGGAGCTTGACCACACGCGTTCGAGCGCGGCGGGCACCAAGACGCTGCTCGACCGCGTCGACTTCGTCTCCGGCGTTTCCGGCGGATCGGTCACCGCCGCCTATTTCGGATTGAAGCGCCGCGCGGCGCTCGACGATTTCCGCCAGCGCTTCCTGCTGCGCAATGCCGAGGAGGGACTGAAGACCCGGATCTCGCTCGGCAATATCGGGCGCGCGCTCGGCGGCGGCGTCAACGACAGCCAGTTCACCGACTGGCTCGATCAGAATTTGTTCGACGGCGCGCGGTTCGACGCATTGGCCGACGATCGCCGGCCGCGGGTCTGGATCAACGCGTCAGATATCTACAACCGCACGCCGTTCGTGTTCGGCAAGACGTCGTTCGACGCCTTGTGCAGCGACATCAGATCGTATCGTGTCGCCGAAGCGGTGGCGGCATCCGCCGCGGTGCCGCTGGCGTTCGCCCCGATCGTACTGCAAACCTATCCCGGCGGTTGCGCCGCGCCACTGCCGGCCTGGCTCGAGCGGGTGCGCAACGATCCGAACGCACAGCCGTTGCTGCGCGCCTATGCCGAGGCCCAGGCACATTACCGCGACGGCTCGATGCGCTACGTCAAGCTGCTCGATGGCGGCCTCGTCGACAATTACGGCCTGTCGGGGCTGAGCATCGGCTTGCTCGCCGCTCAGCGTCCCTACGAGCCGCTGAACGAACGGCAGGCGGCCAAGCTGAAGCGCATCCTGTTCCTGGTGGTCGACGCCGGCCGCGGCATCTCCGGCGACTTCGTGCAGACGCTCGAAGGGCCGAGTGGCGTCGAACTGGTGTCCGCGGCCGCCGACACCGCGATCGATGCCAGCGTGCGCTCCAGCTACGCCGCCTTCACGGCGCTCGCCGAGGACTGGTCCGGCAAGCTGAAGCGCTGGCGCTGCGGGCTGTCGGCGGCGGAGCGCAGCCGGCTCGGCGTCGGCGCCGGCTGGAAATGCGGTGACGTCGCGATCTATGTCGAACGGCTCGGCTTCGACCGGCTCGGACCGGACCGCGCCGGCATCCTGAACGCCATCCCGACGCGGTTGTCGCTGCCGCCGGAGCAGGTCGACCAGCTGATCGCGGGCGGCGCCGACGCGCTACGCTCGAGCAAGGCCTATCAGCAGTTCCGGCGCGGGCTCTGATCCCGCCTCAGGCGACGGCGGCGGGCTGCAAGTGGACCGCAAGGCGGCTTGACTGGCGCGATTGGTTGCGCGAAGCCCAATCCATCCCAGATATCCTTTATCCGGAAACCGAGATCCATGACCGCATCTGCCGCCCCGCACAAACTGATCAAGAGCGCCACCGGCGATTGGGAGGTCGTGATCGGCATGGAGATTCATGCCCAGGTCACCTCGAACGCGAAGCTGTTCTCCGGCGCATCGACCGCGTTCGGCGGCGATCCCAATTCCCATGTCTCGCTGGTCGATGCCGCGATGCCGGGCATGTTGCCCGTGATCAATGAGGAGTGTGTCCGCCAGGCCGTGCGCACCGGTCTCGGGCTGAATGCGCAGATCAACCTGCGCTCGGTGTTCGACCGCAAGAACTATTTCTATCCGGACTCGCCGCAGGGCTACCAGATCAGCCAGTACAAGTCGCCGATCGTGGGCGAGGGCGAGGTGTCGCTCGAGCTCGACGGCGGCCGCAGCGTCACGATCGGGATCGAGCGGCTGCATCTGGAGCAGGACGCCGGCAAGTTGCTGCACGATCAGTCGCCGACGATGTCCTATGTCGACCTCAACCGTTGCGGCGTTGCGCTGATGGAGATCGTCTCCAAGCCCGACATCCGCGACGCCGAGCAGGCCAAGGCCTACGTCACCAAGCTGCGCTCGATCCTGCGCTACCTCGGCACCTGCGACGGCGACATGGAGAAGGGCAATCTGCGCGCCGACGTCAACGTCTCGGTGCGCCGTTACGGCGAGACCGCGTTCGGCACCCGCTGCGAAATCAAGAACATGAACTCGGTCAACTTCATCGGCCAGGCGATCGAGTACGAGGCGCGGCGTCAGATCGAGATCATCGAGGACGGCGGCTCGATCGACCAGGAAACCCGGCTGTTCGACCCGAACAAGGGCGAGACCCGCTCGATGCGCTCCAAGGAAGAGGCGCACGACTACCGGTACTTCCCCGATCCCGATCTGTTGCCGCTCGAGTTCAGCCAGGCCTTCGTCGACGATCTCAAGGCGCAGCTGCCGGAACTGCCGGACGAGAAGAAGTCCCGTTTTATTACGGGCTTCGGCCTGTCGCCCTATGATGCGAGCGTGCTGGTCGCCGAGCGCGAGAGCGCGGAGTTCTACGAGACGGTGCTGTCAGGTCTTGCCGACAAGGCGCGCGACGGCAAGCTCGCCGCCAACTGGGTGATCAACGAACTGTTCGGTCGTCTCAACAAGGAAGGCGTCGAGATCGCAGCCTCGCCGGTGTCGGCGGAGCAGCTCGCCGCGATCGTCGACCTGATCGGCGAGGGAACGATTTCCGGCAAGATCGCCAAGGACTTGTTCGAGATCGTCTGGCAGGAAGGCGGCGATCCGCGCGCGCTCGTCGAGGCGCGCGGCATGAAGCAGGTCACCGACCTCGGCGCGATCGAGAAGGTGGTCGACGACATCATCGCGGCCAATCCCGACAAGGTCGAGCAAGCGAAGGCGAAGCCGCAACTGGTCGGCTGGTTCGTCGGTCAGGTGATGAAGTCGTCGGGCGGCAAGGCGAACCCGCAGGCGGTCAACGACCTCTTGAAGTCGAAGCTCGGCATCTGAACAACAGGACAATGATGTTGTCCTTGGCGCATGATCCAGCCGGATCATGCTCCCTTGCATGCTCCTTTGCCGTCACCTTCGGTGTCGTCGCGCGCGCGTGAACGCGGCGTG
The DNA here is from genome assembly GCF_054056795.1 of Bradyrhizobium sp. USDA 3315. Classification (NCBI taxonomy): domain Bacteria; kingdom Pseudomonadati; phylum Pseudomonadota; class Alphaproteobacteria; order Hyphomicrobiales; family Nitrobacteraceae; genus Bradyrhizobium; species Bradyrhizobium sp. USDA 3315. The sequence continues at coordinate 6,474,149 of NZ_JBSRYP010000001.1, forward strand.
ATCCTGCCTCACACCCTCCGTTCGTGGCGCGCCGGCGCCACCGGCGCCGAATCGCAGAAGCCGCGATTCGTTCGCAAATCCGGTTCGGATGACCTCAAACGAGGCAAAACCCGTCTTACCCACGAAATTTTTTTCGTTGCCAAAAATTACGACTCGGCGTCGGCGTCGCGCCGCTTTTTGTCGTTGCTCGCGACTCAGCGCAATGACGGTCGCGTGTCGATCGCTTCAATGCGAATTCAAGAAAGGCCTGCAATACAAGCGTTTCCTGCAACGTTGACAAATGCCGATGTCGGCGGCTGTTGCACTTCTTGCATCGTCGCGCGATTGCATCGTCGATTTGAACGGCGACGCGCGCTGTGCGCGTTGCCACCGCTGCGTCAACACTTCCTTAAGCGGGACACTGTTTTTTTCGGTCTGTTGGTGTATTCGGGAAGTAGTGCATATCGATTCCCGAGTGCACGCAGCGAAGTAGAGCCATCTCACATACTGGAGGGCAACATGGCTAAGAAGGCAAAGAAGGCGAAGAAGGCGAAGAAGGCGAAGAGCGCAGTGAAGAAGACTGCGAAGAAGACCCGCAAGGTCGCCAAGAAGAAGTAAGCCTCTCGCCTCGAGAGGATTGCCGGCGGCTTGACGCCGGCACGTCGCGAGAGCCAGCGGACGGACTGCTGAGAGGCACATCCCACCCCCAAGGCTCTGGCTGACGAAAGAGGGTGTCGGCGAGACATCAGGTCAAACGGCTGGATCGAATTTCGGAGAGGGCAACCTTCCCAAAACCGGTCCGGCAGAAGAAACAGAGATTTCTTCGTTCGGTGCGGAGCCCGCTTGGTTCCGCAATTTCACCGGCGAGAATGCCGAGCTGAAATCTGGTCCTGACGTGTTCGCCGACCCCCTCGTTCCGGCGGCCCGCGCAGTCCGCGCCCGGCAGCCACTTTCCCCATCCATCCCCGTTCCGGATCGACGCTGGGCCTGACGGCCTCGCGTTGCTTTTGTCTGCGCACCCGACCGCACGCCGCTCCGCGGCTCGTCCATGGTCGCGCCGCCCCTCCGTCAATTTCGAAACTGATTGCCTGGTGGGACCCGCCGGCGCCGCGGCCAATGTCCGCCATGGTTATCGTTGTCCCAAACACCAGGGTAAACCGGCGTTCACGAATGCAAGGAAGTGCCTGCGGCACAGGCACTTCTGCGATTCCTCGATGCGCCCTCGGCGACGCCGATTTACATCCCGTTCATCGCGATACTTAAACCGCTCTTCAAATTTGATGGGCCATGATCATCCCAACAAGCCGGCAAACGGCACGCGGTGATCCCAAGGATCGGCGCGGGGCATGATCAAGAGATCAGCCCGGGAATGACAGGGTAGTTTTAACAGTGGACGGGGGCCGCGCTCGGGGGAGGGCGGCCAACAACAAAAAGGGGAATGAGAATGTTTCAGGGGGTCATCGATCAGGAAAGCGCTGTCCCGGTTGCCGCAACGGCGATCCAGGACGTGCTGTTCGAACGCGGCATGTATTGGGCGAGCGGTCGCTCCGGCGTGGTCAACCTCGTCGCGGCGCACAAATGGTTCAACCTGGCGGCGCTCAAGGGACGTACTGACGCGATCGCGCACCGCCGCGAAGTCGCCGAGCAGATGTCCGATGTCGAGATCGCGGCCGCCCAGCGTGAAGCCCGCGCCTGGATGACGACGCACTAAGCCAACCGATGTCGATGGGAGCCTCGGCTCCCTCGCTCCACCTAGAACCAGTATCGCGCCGCGTAGACCACCGTCATCACCGCTCCGGCCACGATGACGAACTGCCGGACGATGTGGCCGGGAAGGATCCGGATCAGGAAACCGCCGGCATAGCCGCCGATCATGGCGTCGAGCAGCATCGCCAGGGTCTCCTGCCACCGCGCCGCGCCCTGCAAGATAAAGATCAATGTGGCAACGAGCGACACGCAGGTCGCGAGCAGGTTCTTCAACGCCTTGATCGCCCTGATGTCGTTGGGCTCGGTGATCGACAGCACCGCGGTCAGGATGACGCCGAGACCGGCGCCGAAGAAGCCTCCATAGATGCACGACAATCCCAGGATAGCACCGCTCGCGCCGGTCGAGGGCAGCGCTGCGGCCTTCTCGCGCCCGACGGTCCATCCCTGGATCTGCGGCGCGAAGCCGAACAACAGCGTTGCAAATGCGATCAAGGCCGGCACCGGCAGCAGGAACAGCCGCTCGGGAAGCTGCAACAACCCGCCGGCGCCGACCGCGCCGCCCACCGTGGCGATCACGACGAAGCTGATCGTGCGCCGCGTCGGCGGCGGCAGCTTGCCGCGATCGGCGAGCGCGGCGATCAAATGGCCCGGCAAGATCGCCACCGCATTCGACGCGTTGGCGATGACGGCCGGCAGGCCCGCCGCGAGCATCGCCGGAAAGGTGATGAGCGTCGCGCCGCCCGCCAGTGCATTGATGATGCCGCCGGCGACCCCGGCCGCCAGCAGCAGAAGACTTGTCTGGGTATTCATCCTTCACCCTCTTTAGGGTGAGCAGGCTAGCGGGCGGCGCGCCAATCGGTCTGGAACGTCTGTGACGTCACTTCAGCCGCGCCAGTAGACGCCCGGCGTCGTGCCAAAGGTGCGGCGGAACAGCCGGGTGAGGTGGCTCTGGTCGGAAAAGCCCGCATCGGCCGCGACTGCCGCAATCGGCGCGCCGGCGCGCAGCAATTGCCGGGCAAGATTGAGGCGGGCCAGCAGGCGGAAGGTATGCGGCGGGATGCCGAGCTCGCGGCTGACCATGCGGCTGAACCCTTCGCGGCTTCGCCCGAAGCCGGCGGCAATCGCGCCGATCGGCGCGACGCTCTCGGTCAGCGCGATGTCGAGCTTCGTCCTGTCGGTGTACCCGGCGGGGTAGGACGGCGCGCACGACAGGATGTCGTCGGCGATCTCGCTGACGTGCTCAGGCGAGATCTCGTCGACGTTCCGCCAACGCTGCCCGAAACGGATGATCCGCACCGACGAGCAGACGCGGCCGGCTGGAACGTAGGCGTTCAGGCAGACCGTTTCCTCGTCCGACATCGTCATCGGCGCATGCAGCATGCCCGCCGGAATGAGCGCGGCATGGCCGGCAGGCACGGTGACGGTCGCGCCGCCGATGCGAAAGGCGCGCGACCCCGACAGCACCAGCACGATCTGGCTCTCGTCATGGAAGTGCGGCTTGAGGCCAAGCGAGCCGGCGCCGCGCCACGATGCCAGCTCGACGATGTCTTCCCTGTCGGCTCGCTGATAAGTCCAGGCATTGGTCATGACGAAGCGAGTGATCACAGAGGCTCGAAACGATGGGGCGGTGATCTCCGAGCGTAGCACGGGGGTCACCGCCCGTCATGGGACGTCACCGCTGCGCAACCGAGGCGATCGGCGAGGCCGTTCGCATGGTCGCCATTGCGATGAGGGCGGCGACGAGATTGGCGGCTGCACTGATCGCCACCGGAATGAAGTAGCTGTGGCTGATGTCGTAGGCGAAGCCGGCGGCGCTCGGGCCCAGCAGCGTGCCAACCGCGACGCTGGTGTAGAGGATGCCGATGATGCCGCCGACATTGCGGCCGCCGAAATGGTCGGTGACGACAGCGGGCAGGATCGCGACCCAGCCGCCATAGAACAGGCCGAACAGCAGCGCGAAGGCCGTGAGCGACCAGAAGGTGCCGGCGATCGCCCAGATCGCCAGCGAGACGGCCATGCCGAGATACATCGCGACCAGGAATACATCGCGGCCGACGCGGTCGGCGATGCCGCCGAGGAAGAACCGGCCGGCCGTGCTGCCGACCCCGATCATCCCGAGCAACAGTACGGCCAGCGTCGGCGCCACCTGATGATCGATTGCAAACGGCACGAGGTGCACGAAGGGCACGAACACGCCGAACGCGCTGATCAGGCAGGCGGCATAGAGCCCGGCGAAGCGCGCGCTCCGTACCGCAGCGCGGATCGCAACACCCTGGCGGAGCGGCGCGCCCGAAACCGTCTCGAGCGGATCGCCGTCCGGTCCGGTGCCGTAGCGGCGCGGATCGTCCGCGATCAGCAGCGATGCACCGATCCCGGCGACGGCGGCGACAACGCCCAGCACGACATAGGCATCGCGCCAGCCGAGGCTCGTGATCAGCCAGGTCGCAAGCGGCGGCATCACCAGTGTGCCGACCCCGATCCCGCTGACCGCGAGGCCCGACGCAAAACCGCGCCGCCTGACGAACCAGCGCTGCACGGCGCCCAAGGTCGGCACGTAGGCGCAGCCGACGCCGGCGCCGATCCCAATGCTGTAGGCGGCATAGACCTGGAGGATGGTCTGCGCCTGTCCCGCCAGCACCATGCCGAGACCGACCAGCGCCATTCCGAGGCCAGCGAGCCTGCGTGCGCCCCAGCGATCGGCAAGCGGACCGGAGATCATCCCCAGGCCGAAATACAGGAAGCCAGCGAAGGAGAACACCAGCGACACCGAGCCGCGCGAGGCGCCGAACTCCCGCTGCAGGGACTCGACGAAGGACGAGAATGTGTAGGCGCTGCCGAAGCCGATCAATGTGACGACGAAGGCTGCTGCGACGACGTACCAGCCGTAGAACGGTCTGGCTCGTTGATAACCGGCGTGCATGACGGCATTCCTCATGATCGTTCTCCCTGTGCCGCATGACCACCGGCCTTGCTCGGCGGGTAGAGCAGCATCTGCGTGCAGCGAAACAGCGCGATGGTCTTGCCTGTCGCCTCGCTGCGGATCTCGGCGTCCCACACCTGGGTGGTGCGCCCGGCGTGAACGAGGCGCGCCTCACAGCTCACGCCGCCTTCGCGCGCGGCGCCGATGAAGTTGGTTTTCAACTCTCCGGTGGCGAAGCCGATGGCGCCATCCGGCAACGACGCGAGGCAGCCGAATCCGCATGCGGTATCGGCCAATGCGACGATGCTTGCGCCGTGCAGCAGCCCGTGCGGCGAGAAGTGTTTTGCGGCAATCTCGAAGCGGCCGCGGATGTGGCCGCATCCGGCTTCGAGCCATTGAAAATCCAGCTGGCCGGGCAGGCTGCCGGCTTGCGACGCGTTGATGCGCTCGACGAGCGGGCCGGTCCGGCCGCCTGCAGCGATCTCGCGGAGGGTGAGCCTGCTTGCGACCTCAGTCATGGCTTGGCTCCATCAAGAAAACGGAGCCGTCGGGAGCGGCAAAGAAGGTTAGAAAATCTAAGTTCCATGATTCGACTTTTCCCTGCATTGACGCGGCTTTCAGCATCGGATTAAGCTGATAAGGCGCCCGGAACGCCGAGTTGGCAAACCAGATTTGCTGGGCAATTCAGATTAGAAAATCTAAATCATGGAAAGCCGGCTTCCACCCCTGAACGCGCTCAAGGCGTTTGAATCCGCTGCTCGCCATCTCTCGGTGAAGCTCGCGGCCGAGGAGCTGTGCGTGACGCCGGGCGCGGTCAGCCAGATGCTCAAGACGCTCGAAGCCGATCTCGGCGTGAAGCTGTTCGAGCGGGTTCCGCGCGGCATCTATCTCACCGACGCCGGCCGCGACTATCTGCCGTCGATCCGCAACGCCTTTCGCCAGATCGCGGATGCCTCGCGCCGCGTCGCGGCATCGGTCGATGTCGGTACGCTCACGGTGAGCGTCACGCCGTTCTTTGCGTCGGCCTGGCTGGTGCCCCGCATGGCCTCGTTTCAGGGTGCGCATCCCGAGATCGATCTGCAGATCGTCACCAGCAACACAGTGGTCGATTTCTCGCGCAGCGGCGTTGACGTCGCGGTGCGCCACGGCCTTGGCCGCTATCCGGGGCTGCGCAGCGACCGCGTCGTCACCGTGGAGATGGTGGCGGTGGCATCGCCGTCGCTGGTTGAGCGACTTGGCCGGCCGGCATCTCCGGGCGAACTCGCGGGCTGGCCGCAGGTGCATGACGCCGATCGCAAGGGGTGGAGCCTGTGGTTTCAGGCCAACGGCATCGCGGAGGTTCGCACGCTGCGCGGACCGTCGTTCGATGACAGCGGCCTCCTGCTGAAGGCCGTGCTGACGGGGCAGGGCGCGGGCCTGCTGCCGGCCGCGATGGTCGCAAATGAGATCGCGAGCGGCGAACTGGTCCAGCTGCTCGAGACCGCGCATCTGGAGGAGTTCGCCTACCATCTCGTCTGTCCCGACAACCGGCAGTCGCTTCCGAAGATCGCGGCGTTCAGGGAATGGATCCTGGGACCGGAGGCTCAGTCGGCGGCGGAGCACTAAAGCGCGACGAGATTATGTCAGGCCGAGCAACGGACTCTGCTTCACCTCGCCCCGTGTGCGGGGAGAGGCCGGATCGCATGGAGCGAAGCGCAATGTGATCCGGGTGAGGGGGAAATCTCCGCGAGTCTAACTCGAAGTTGTTTTGCGGATGCAGCCTCTCACCCCAACCCTCTCCCCGTAAGAACGGGGAGAGGGAGCACAGCGGCAGTGGACGGCTTACCGATAGAACGCGTTGGGCGGCATGCCAAAATGCTTGCGGAACATCGCGGTGAAGGCGCTCTGGCTGGCATAGCCGGCATCGTGTGCGACATCGACCACCCGGGCGCCGCGCGCGAGGCGTTCGAGCGCGAACAGCAGGCGGGCCTGCTGACGCCATTCGCCGAACGTCATGCCGGTTTCCCTGGCGAACAGACGATGGATGGTCTTCGACGTCAGCTTCAGCCGGCGCGCCCAGTGCTCCGCCGTGGAGCCATCGTCCGGGTGGGCCACCAGCGCGGCGCAGATCCGCGCGAGCCTTTCGTCGCGCGGCATCGGCAGGTGCAGCGGCAGCACATCGACTTCGCGCAGTTGGTCGAGCAGCACGCGCATCAGGCGCTCATCGGAGGTCGAGGGCGCATAGTCCAGCGGGACGCGCATCGCGGCGACGAACAATTCGCGCAGCAGCGGCGAGACCGCGAACACGCAGCTGGCCTGCGGCAGATTGGGAGCCGCGTCGGCGTCCACAAACACGGTGCGGATCTTGACCGCGCCGCACATCCGGACCTCGTGCGCGAGATCGGCCACCAGCCACACCGCCCGGTTGGGCGGCACCACCCAGGTGCCTTCAGCGCAGCGCACGACCATCACGCCCTCGATCGCGTAGAGCAGCTGGCCGCGCGGATGCGCGTGCAGGCCGGTCGACGCGCCGCTCGGATAGTCGATCTCCATCGCCGCCATCGGCCGCGCCGTGGCGTGATAGTCGAGGTGGCGTGTGATCAGCTCGTCCAACACGTCTTCATCTCGTATGTCCCAATCTCGCTAGGTGAGGTCATTCTAGCGTGAGACGGACGTCGGCGCGACAGGTAGTTGCTGGTGTGTCCTTCACCAACGCGCTGCCGGGTCATGTTCAAGCAGAAAGTCGCACTTCTCTATCCCTTCGTTGCCATCGTGCTGTGGGCAGGCAACGTCATCGTTTCTCGCCTCTCGGCGCACACGATCGGTCCGCAGGCGATCACCTTCTATCGCCTGCTGGTCGCGGTGCTGCTGATGTCTCCGTTCGTGGCGCGCGGCGCCTGGCGCAATCGGCATGCGATCTGGCCGCATCTTGGTCCGCTCGCGATCCTCGGCTTTCTTGCGATGTGTCTGTTCCAGAGCCTGTCGTATCTGGCGGCCGAGACCACCACCGCGACCAACATGGCGGTGTTCACCGCGCTGACGCCGCTCTTGACGGTCGCCCTCAGTGCCGCGCTGCTCGGCGAACCGCCGACGCTTGGCATGATCTGCGGCGCGCCGCTGTCGTTTGCGGGCCTCGTCTATCTCGTCAGCGGCGGCCACTTGTCGTCGTTATTGCAGAACGGCGTGCATGCGGGCGACGCGCTGATGCTGCTGGCCGCGATTGTCTATGCGCTGTACGGCGTGCTGCTGAAACGCTGGAATCTCCCGATCACTGGATGGCAATCCACCTACATGCAGGCGCTGTGCGCGCTGGCCGTGATGTTTCCCGCGTTCCTCGCGACGCCGGCGCCGCTGCGTCAGGTCAACGCCGAGACTTTGCCGCTGATCGTCTATGCCGGCGCGCTCGCCTCGGTCGTGCTGCCGTTCCTCTGGATCCGCGGCGTCGCGCAGCTCGGCCCGAACCGCTGCGCGATCTTCATGAATCTCTTGCCGGTGCTGACGGCCGCGGCCGCGATCGTGATGCTCGGCGAGCCGGTCAGGCCGTTCCACGTCATCGGCGGCGGCCTCGCGCTGCTCGGTGTCGCCTGCGCGCAAGCCTTGCCGCGGCCGCTAAAGATCACGATCGGTGCGCGATAACGAAGTGACGGATCGCCGATCTCGCTGTTTTGATCGCATGTGAGAAGCCAGGGCAGAATACAGCGCTACGCTCGGCGATCACCTGTTCGGTGAAACGGAGTGATCGTGATGCGTGTTGCCTTGCGTGTTTGCTTGCCTGTTGCCTTAGCCCTGACGTTGCCCCTTGTGGTCCTGTGGAGTGCGGATGCTGACGCCGCAAAGGCGCATCATCGTCGCGGGCGACAGCACCTCATCATCCGTCCAAGTGAACAGGTCGTGTCTCCGGACCGGTACGTATATCCGGGCTTTGGCCCGATCCCGCCCGGCGAGAACCGAAACCTCGATCCATCCACCCGCGGCAGCGGCTGACGTCGTCGCCGCCGCACTGATGCTTCATCGCATCGATCGCTCTGCCCGCGTGCAAGGAGCTGGTCAAAGACCGAGCTATGCTGCGTCGGTCACCATCTTGTGCTGAGATCTCTCGGCGACGCGCTTTTCGAGCGTGGCAATCGTTCCCTTGAGATTGGCGTGCCGCTCATTGAGCGACCTTGCCAAAATCGGATACCTCGCGTCCGATCGGTCATAAATTCCCACGCGCGCTTCTTCGGTCGCGATGTCGGCTTCGATCTGCCGGCAGGCCAGGATGAGATCGGACAGCATTTTGCAGACCGTCGACTCGCGTCCGCCACGTCCGCCAGCTGTCTCAAAACGATGATGCATGTTCATTTGCGTGCTCCGAATGTCTGAGTTCGGCACACCGAGAACAGCTGGCGCCGAACTACTGGATACATCGCAAGTTCCCTGCCAGTTGGGGGTCCGTAAGAATACTGTCGGGGCGGTGCGGCGCGGCGTGTGTCGCCGGGTGGCGACAGTCTGATGGCTCGGACTATTCTTGCCGCCACGCAGGAACACAAGCACCTAGCGTGACGTGCTTGTAGTCTCGCGCGGCGACCTGGTCTCCTGCCTGTTCGGCAAACCTGACCGCTGCTTCCATGTCTTGAGCGGCGGACGCGCTGTCGCAGAATTGGCTGCGAATTTCAGCCCGGTATCGATATGCCCTGTAGTTCATCGGGTTGTACTGAAGCGCAAGGTTGTAGCTGCTTTGCTCCTCAGTGGCGCCTCGGCGTGCTTCATCCGACTGACTGCCGAAATTGGCTTGGCGATTGAGCGCCTGGAGTGTCCCGAGCTCCGTGTAACGCAGAGACATCGCACCGAGACTGGCAGGAAGTGCGTCACCCGACGAAGAAGGTTGCCTCGCCGAGGTACGTTCAATTTCGATCTTCTTGTACTTGATGGCGTTGCCGTAGTCCCGCAAGCCTTGGAAGGTGCTCGATATTTCGCCGGTGATCGACGCAAGATAAGCGGTCGAGAGGCGTCGATCGCTCAGCAGGTTGAGACACGCCCGTATCTTTGCCTGCGCAGGCAAGACGTCGCGGCATTCCTTGTCAACCACACGCCACTCGTCCCGCGAATGCAGCGTCGGCGGCGTCTGCGCAGCAGGCAGAACGAGAACCAGCGCGAAACAGATCGCTGACCTGAGACCGCGACTTGGGCCATCCATCTATTTCTTCGCCTTCAGCTCGAGCTCGACCGGCCGGCGGATTCTTCGTGCGGGCGCCTTGATCATTTGATGCCAAATAATCAAGCCGAGGGAAAGCTGACGCGGTTCATGGATGGACCTAAAAGTGGGGCCGTTCGTGACTGGGAAAGACCGAACGGCCCCAGCCGGCCCGTAGTGCCAAAATGGAAGAAATAGGCCGGCGCTCCAGTTACGGAGCCGCCGGACAAATGGTTTCACCAGTGCCAATTGACGTCGCTACCGTACGTCCCCAATGCGGCTGCTTACTATGAACGGGCAGGGTCGGCTTGACGGCAGGTCGTCAGGACAAACGCTGCCTTGCTACATTGCCACTCGCTGCCAAGCGCAGCGCTCGAGACCGGCCGCGGGGCAACAGCGATCGCCAGCACAACAACCATGCAAGCCAGCGAAGTTGCGACCACGAGCCTGCCTGCCTTGGATGAGAAGCGCTGCCGTAACCAGGGACCCAAATCGGCGGATCGGCGAAGCTGGGCGTTACGCAGAACCTGGTCGGTATCCTGGAAGTGGATGCCACTGTCTTGCTGCATGGCTTTACCCCGGAAATGTTCAGGTGAAATAAACAATGCGGGGATGGTGGGCGCGGTTTGTTGCGTGCTCGCTTCGCGGAGCCGGGAATGATGTTTCATTCACGCGGAGGTGACAACCGGTCCAGGCCAGGGGCCGATGCCGGCATTCCTCCAGGACGACCCTCTTAGGACCGCCGCTCAAGAGTGAGTAAAGGGCTGCTTTTTCTGCGGCTTATGGACAATACCGGGCGAACAAGAGATCTGGAAAATACTTTCGAAGTCACAGTCAGCGGGTCGCACGCCAACACCGTTTTGGATGTGGGCGATTGCCTCGGCGGTCCCCCATTTCGGATGGAGCAACGGCGAAGGCGCCATCGAATGAGCGGCGCTCGCCGTGTTGGTCGCTGGCCTGCTCGATAGGCCGCTTCCGGATCGTCTGCCCGGCTGGGCAACCGACTGGATCTGATCGAATCCCCAAAAAGTACGCCGCCGGTCTCAAAAATACACGCCCGGCGGCGTTTCCTTCCTGAACTGGGACACTGAAATCCCCAGCACGGTCCAGAGTGCAGGCACTATGCCATCGCGGTTCGCGCCGGGGCAGCTAAGTACCCATGTCGCGTCGCTGGATTGCTTGACCTAGATCAAACCCCACGACCGAAAAACAGCCTCGCATGCGCTCCTCCTGTAATTTCAATGGAGGGTAGCATGGCAGTAGTCGTGCAGTACGTGGTCAAGCCGAATCCAGGCGGTGACCTCGCAGGAATACTCGAATTGGCAAAGGAGAGTGCCGGGCTTTGGCGCAAGCATGGTGGCAAACCAAGGTTCTGGTCTGTCGCCGTCGGTGAAGCCGGCAATTTCGTTTTCTCAGTAAATTTTGAGACGTTTTCGGCTTATGGCGCGGCGGTTGACAAGCTGAACGCCGATCCAGCTTTCCAGACCTGGCAAGCGAAGAGATTGAAAGCGGGCTTGACCACCCTTGTGCGCGCGAACATGGCAATCGAGATTGAACTTTAAGGGAGCGCCGTTCAGCACGCCAAAAGTACGCCGCCGGGCTCGAAATGGCATTGTCCCGGCGGCGCTTCTTTATCCAGCCTTGGTCATATTTGCAGTAACGGTCGAACTGATCGCCGTCTCAAGTTTCGGAAAATCGGCGCGATTCTGAGAGATGAATTTGACCATGCTCTCGCACGAGGTTGTCACCCATGTCTTAGGTACGACCTGTTACCCATGTCTCCGGGCTGGACAATAGTTGGCTGGCGGAGACGGAGGGATTCGAACCCTCGATAGGCCTTTACAAGCCTATAACGGTTTAGCAAACCGCCGCCTTCAGCCACTCGGCCACGTCTCCAATGGCGCCGATATGCCCGAGAGGGCGCTGAGCCGCAAGCGGCAGATTCAGATTGCGCCAAGGTGATTTGAGGGCAGCTCGGCCGCCGGCCGTCCCCAAGCCTTTATAAACCGCGCCGATCGGCTCGTATCAGAGCGCGCGGTTGCTTAAAATGCAAGATATAACAATAGATTAGCTGGATCTTTGGTCGAGGCTGGAAGCTGCGGTCGCCCAGCCTGTCGAAAACCGGTTGCGCCGGCTCATTCCACGCTGGCGCCGCGTCGCAAATCGGCCTCGATCTGCAATTTGGTGCCGCCGCCGAACCGGGCGCGATAGACCTGCAGGTTTTCCATGATCCGCTGGACGTAGTTCCGCGTCTCCGAGAACGGAATCAGCTCGACCCAGTCGACCGCGTCGACCTTGGGATCGCGCGGATCGCCATAGCGCTCGATCCACTTCCGCACGCTGCCGCGGCCGGCATTGTAGGCGGCGAAGGTCAGGATGTAGGAGCCGCGATAGTCCTCGAGCAGGCCGCCGAGCTCGGCGGCGCCGAGCATCGCGTTGTAGACCGGATCGGTCTTCATCCGGTTGAGGTCGAAGCCGATGCCGGCGCGCTTGCAGACGTAACGTCCGGCGTCCGGCGTCACCTGCATCAGGCCGTAGGCCTGGGCCGGTGACACCACCGCAGGATTGAACGCGCTCTCCTGGCGCGCGATCGCGTAGACGACGCTCTGCTCGACCTCCGGCCCGACCTGGCGGAACGAGGGGATGCCGTTGACCGGATAGGCGTAGTGGTCGAACGGCAGTCCGCGGTTGAGCGCGGCCTTGCCCATCAGCAGCATGCCGCGGGCATCGCCATGGCGCGCGGTGAGCTCGCCGAGGCCGGCGAGGGCCTCCGGATCGCCATTGTCGCCCATGTCGCCGAAGATCGGGATCGCAAGCTCGCGCGCGTCGATTTCGTAGAGCAGCGCCACCGCGCGCACGATCTCCAGCCGCTCGGCGCCGCGGCCGCGCGGCGCGCTGTTCAGCTCGATCTGCGGCAGGCCGAGCTTGGCGCGCGCGAGCTGGCCGTAATAACTGGTGGACTGCTCGGCAGCGCGTCCGTAGGCGGCGCGCGCCTCCTGGCCGCGGCCGGCGGCCTCGGCGGCGCGGCCCTGCCAATAGCCGGCACGCGCCAGCGCGGTCGGATTAGCGCTGCCGACGCCGATCCGCGCGAAATGCTGGGCGGCGAGGGCGGGATCGTTGAGGAAGCGCAGCGCGATCCAGCCCGAGGTGAATTCCTGCTCGGTCTTGTAGATGTCGCGGGCCGGTAGCGCCGCGTCGCGCGCGATCAGATAGGCAGTGCGAAACTCGTTGGTGTCGATCATCTTGCGCGCCAGCAGCCGGCGCTCGATCCACCATTCGTCGACATTGTAGAGGCGGGAGGCTTCCTTCGGCGCGCTCAGCATCAGCCGCGCGGCCTCGGCGAATTTCTCCTCGCGGCGGAGCAACTGAATCCTGGCGAACAAGTAGCCGGCGTCGCCGGAGAGTTCGCTCGGCACGGCTTCCAGCAGCGCGCGCAGGTTCGAACCCTTGCGGGTAGCGGCGATGCGTGCCTTCGCGAGCGCCACGTAGCCGGAGCCAAGGCGCTTGGCTTCGCGCATGCCGGCGGCCTCGTTGTCGGTGCCGTACAGCATGGTGTCCATGCGTGCCTTGTGGTCGCCGGCAGTCAGGAAGGAGCCGAACAGCTCGAGCGCGGTGTTTTCGGTATCTTCGCTCATTCCGTCGTTGCGCCAGGCCTCGCGGACCAGGCGCTCGGCATTGCCGCGGTCGCCGCGTCCGATCATCACCTTGGCGAGCGCGAGCCGGCCCTTGGCCGAGACCGGCGATTCATTCTGGAACCAGGCCCAGACCGCGGAGTCGTCGCGGTGGTCGTCCCACAGCGAAGCCTCGATGCGGCGACGGAGGAAGGTCTGCGACGGCCAGCTCGGATTGGCATCGAGGAAGGCGCGGTAGCGCTCGACCGAGGCGCCGTTGTCCTCGCTGCGCAGGATCAGCCATTCGGCAAGCTTGCGCGCGACCGGATCTGAGATCGAGGCCTCGGCCTCGGTGGCGTCCGCCGGCTTGCGCTTGCGCAGCAGCTCGACGACGCTTGCAAGCGCTTCCTTGTCCGAGTGCGACGTCGAGGATGTCGCGGCCACGGCCGCAGGCAGCACCGGCTTGCGCGCGATCGGCGCGGCATGCTGGCGGGTTGCCGGAACCAGTGCGGGCGCGGGCACTGACCTGTTCGATACAGTTCCCGTTGCAACCGGAGAGGCGGGCTTGGACGTGGTGGTCTTGGCCGCGGTGGTCTTGGACGTGGTACCCTTGGATTCCGTGGGCTTCGGAGCCGTTGGCTTGTGAGCTTCGGTCTTCGCAGGAGCGGCGTTGGCTCCGACTGTCTTGACCGCGCCGGACTTGGGAGACGTTGTCTTGTGAGCCTCGGTCTTGTGAGTGTCAGCCTTGGCCGCGTCGGACTTGGCCGCGTCAGTCTTGGCTGCGCCGGGTTTGGTTGCCGCTGGCTTTGAAGCCGCCGCCTTCGGCGCAGTAGACTTTGGCGCGGTCTTGGAAGGGGCAGGCTTGGAAGCCGCGTCTTGGGCAGCCGGCTTCGCGGTTGGAGCATCCTCGGCGGCCCAGGCATCTGCCGTGATGGCGGCAAGGCCAACAACGAGCGCCAGGCTCGTCGCCAGCGCCGTCGACCGCAATGTGCCTGAACGAACGGAACGGATCACAGAAGTCCTCTGCGGCCCCGAATCATCTGGTCGTTTGGGCCATGGGTTCTTATTTGATTGAAAACGTACACAAAATACTAAGAAGCCTGCCGGTGCGGCTGTTTGCGCCAGCACAACGGCAAAATCGCGGCTGGAAACGATTTCGCGCGCCGCAGATTACCGCTGGGAATAGGTACGGTACGGCCCTTTCGCCTGTCCGCCAGACCCGATATGAATTGCCTTTCATGGCGTTTCGCAACAACCGGGTGCCGGTCGCACGGACGTGAAGCGCGCCAACAACAAAGGTCCGTCGACCTAGCCCTTAGCCTGAAGCGTTTGGAGGAAGTCCATGGCAGCCAAGACAAAATTCCGGGGATCATTCACTGCCTTGGTGACGCCCTTCAAAAACGGCTCGGTGGACGAAGCCGCCTTCCGCGGCCTTGTGAACTGGCAGATCGCCGAGGGCACCCACGGCCTAGTGCCGGTCGGCACCACCGGCGAGAGCCCGACGCTGAGCCATGACGAGCACAAGCGGGTGGTCGAGTGGTGCATCGAGGAGGCCAAGGGCCGGGTGCCCGTGATCGCCGGCGCCGGCTCGAATTCGACCAAGGAGGCGATCGAGCTCGCCGAGCACGCCGAGAAGGCCGGCGCCACCGCGGTGCTGGTCGTGACGCCGTACTACAACAAGCCGACCCAGGAAGGCTTGTATCAGCACTTCAAGGCGATCAACGATGCGATCGGCATTCCGATCATCATCTACAACATCCCGCCGCGCTCGGTGATCGACATGTCGGTCGACACCATGAAGCGGCTGTTCGAGCTGAAGAACATCGCCGGCGTCAAGGACGCCACCGCGAGCATGGTGCGGGTCTCGCAGCAGCGCGCGGCGATGGGCGAGGATTTCAACCAGCTCTCCGGCGAGGACGCCACCATCATCGGCTACATGGCCCATGGCGGCCATGGCTGCATCTCCGTGACCTCGAACGTCGCGCCGCGGCTGTGCTCGGAGTTCCAGACCGCCTGGCAGAAGGGCGACGTCACCACGGCACTGAAGATCCATGACAAGCTGATGCCGTTGCACACCAACCTGTTCATCGAGAGCAATCCGGCGCCGGTGAAGTACGCGATGTCCCTGCTCGGCAAGCTCGACGAGAAGCTGCGCCTGCCGATGGTGCCGGTCACCGAAGCGACCCGCCAGGCGGTCCGCAGCGCCATGGTCCATGCCGGCCTGATCAACTGAGCCGGACCGCGACCGCCGTGAACAGTGCCGTGCGCAACGTCGAGCAGAAGGGGATGGGCATGCTGAAGGAATTCCGCGAATTCGCCATGAAGGGCAATGTCGTCGACCTCGCCGTCGCCGTCATCATCGGTGCAGCCTTCGGCGCGATCGTCACCTCGCTGGTCGGCGACATCATCATGCCGATCATCGGCGCGATTACGGGCGGACTCGACTTCTCCAACTATTTCACCGGGCTTTCCAAGGCCGTGAACGCGACCAACCTCGCCGACGCCAAGAAGCAGGGCGCGGTGCTGGCCTGGGGCAGCTTCCTGACGCTGACGCTCAATTTCCTGATCGTCGCCTTCGTGCTGTTCATGGTCGTCCGCTTCATGAATCAGTTCAAACGCAAGGATGAGGCCAAGCCCGCCGAACCGCCGAAGCCGTCCGACGAAGTCGTGCTACTGACGGAAATCCGCGACCTCCTCAAGAAGAGCTAAAGTGGCCGAGAAGAACGAACGCCCGATCAAGGTTGTTGCCGAAAACCGAAAGGCCCGCTTCAACTACGCAATCGAGGACACGATCGAGGCCGGCATTTCGCTGACCGGCACCGAGGTGAAATCAATCCGCAACGGCAAGAGCACGATCGCGGAATCCTATGCGGATTCCAAGAACGGCGAGATCTGGCTGATCAACGCCAATATTCCTGAATATCTGCAGGCCAACCGCTTCAACCACGAGCCAAAGCGGCCGCGGAAGCTGCTGCTGCATCGCAAGCAGATCAACAAGCTGCTCGGAGCGGTCGACCGCGAGGGCATGACGCTCATTCCGCTGAAGCTGTATTTCAACGAGCGCGGCCGTGCCAAACTGCTGCTTGCGGTCGCCAAGGGCAAGAAGCTGCACGACAAGCGCGAGACCGAGAAGAAGCGCGACTGGAGCCGCGAGAAGGGCCGCCTGATGCGGGCGCGGGGATAGCACGGTGCGGAACGGCGTCATTGCGATGACGGCGGATGGAGAGGGTCCGATGAGCCAAAGCAGCCTCACTGACGTCGACTGGAGCAAGATCCCGGCGCCGACGGATGACGGCGGCGCGGCGCACCTCGTCGGCATGACGATCCCGCCGGTCAGGCTGCGCGCCACCGACGACACCGCGGTGGCGCTGTCGGCGCTCAAGGGCCGCACCGTGGTGTTCGCCTATCCGCGAACCGGCGAGCCCGGCAAGATCGGGCTGGTCGACGATTGGGACATGATCCCGGGCGCCCGCGGCTGCACGCCGCAGACCTGCGCGTTCCGCGACCTGTTCGCCGAGCTGAAGGCGGCCGGCGCTGCCCAGGTGTTCGGGCTGTCGACGCAAAGCAACGCGTACCAGACCGAGATGGCCTCGCGCCTGCATCTGCCGTTTCCGGTGCTGTCCGACGAAGCGCTGGAACTGACGCACACGCTGAAGTTGCCGACGATGTCGGTGGCGGGGCTGATCCTGATCAAGCGGCTCGCCCTTGTGATCGACGATGCGCGCATCAGCCACGTGTTCTATCCGGTGTTCCCGCCCGACCGGAACGCCGGAGACGTGCTGGAATGGCTGAAGGCCAAGCCGCGGACGGACTAGAGCAATATGAAGTCATGGGGTCGTTGCAGGGGGCGCTGCCAAAATATCGAGAACAACCCCATGCAAAGTAGCCGGCGGCGGCCGGCGTTCACCCAGGCACGTTCACCCAGGCAACTTGACACGTCGGGCAATTCAGGGGTATTTTCTATTATTCCGAAGTCGCGCGAGCGTCCTGTAGCATTTGCATGCTTTGGATAGCGGTTCGCAAAGCGGATACCGGAAGGGGCGCTAGCCGAGCTCCTTGCGCACGGTCGCGAACACCTTGCGGAACATATCGGTCGTCAACACGCCGGTGTTCGTGTTGTAGCGCGAGCAGTGGTAGCTGTCGTAGAGCTTGAATTTGCCCGCACTATGCACGGCACCGTGCACAAAGGGTGCGGCCGCCAAGCGAACATCCAGTGCCTTGAGAGTCGATTCGTGGGCGATTCGTCCAAGCAGCACGATCGCGCGCAGCTTCGGCATCGCGGCGATGGTGGCGCGGAGGAATTGCCGGCAGGTGTTGATCTCGGCCGGCAGCGGCTTGTTCTGCGGCGGCACGCAGCGCACCGCATTGCTGATCCGGGCGTCGACCAGCTTCAGCCCGTCGTCCGGCCGCGCCTGATAGACGCCGCTGGCAAAACCATATTCGAGCAGGGTCGCGTAGAGCAGATCACCGGCGTAGTCGCCGGTGAAGGGGCGGCCGGTGCGGTTGGCGCCCTGCATGCCCGGCGCAAGGCCCACGATCAACAACCGCGCATTCGGATCGCCGAACGATTCCACCGGCGAGTTGAACCAGTCCGGATGCAGTGCGCGCGCCTGCGCGCGGAAGTCGGCCAGCCTGACACAAAGCTGACAGTTGCTGTCGGGGCGCGTAGCAGCAGCGACGAGGTTACTCGTCGAAATCGTCATCGGCTCCCCGTGGGGCCATGGTGGTCGCGCGCTGCAGGAATTGCGGGGAGTGGTGGCGCGGTTCGCGCGGGGCCGGGCGTTCGGACGGATCACGGCCAAGCTTGGATTGCAACTCGACGAGGTCGGTGAAGACGTCGGCCTGGCGGCGCAGCTCGTCGGCGATCATCGGCGGCTGGCTGGCGATGGTGGAGATGACGGTGACGCGAACGCCGCGGCGCTGCACGGCCTCCACCAGCGAACGGAAGTCGCCATCGCCGGAAAACAGAATCATCTGATCGATATGCTCGGCGAGTTCCATGGCATCGACGGCGAGCTCGATGTCCATGTTGCCCTTCACCTTGCGGCGGCCGCTGGCGTCGATGAATTCCTTGGTCGCCTTGGTGACGACGGTGTAGCCGTTGTAATCGAGCCAGTCGATCAACGGGCGGATCGACGAATACTCCTGATCCTCGATGATCGCCGTGTAGTAGAACGCACGGAGCAGGGTGCCGCGACTCTGGAACTCCTTGAGGAGGCGCTTGTAGTCGATGTCGAAGCCCAGCGTCTTTGCGGTGGCGTAAAGATTCGCTCCGTCGATGAAGAGCGCGATCTTGTTGGAAACAGGTGACGACATCAAAGTGTTCTCGCGTGGTTGTTAGTGTTCTTAGCGCGGCGGTGATCAACCGCGCGCAATTTCCGGCGTTGCTGCCTAAAGTTCTGTGAATCTTTCCCCACGACAGTCACCACCGCAATTATGGTGAGGCGAGGGCAAAAGCCTAGACCCTTGACATTGCAATGAAGAGATTTACTCGCCTGGAACAGCAACCTGGCCATGTCGTCAGACGCTCCGGCCCTTCTGGCCCCCGTCAGACCGGGTTATCAGAGCCTGTTCGGAAGGCAAATCACAAATTTTACCTTGCGAAACCGGGGCTAGCCCTATAACTAACCCTCATAACCTACATGTTCGGTCCCTTTTACCACGGAGCGCCTCGAGATGGCTCGCGTCACCGTCGAAGATTGCATTGACAAGGTCGACAATCGTTTCGACCTCGTCCTGTTGGCCGCGCATCGCGCCCGGATGATCTCCTCGGGGTCGCAACTCACGGTTGATCGCGACAACGACAAGAATCCGGTCGTCTCGCTGCGCGAGATTGCCGATTCGACGATCTCGCCGGAAGACCTGAAAGAGGAACTCGTTCACTCCCTGCAGAAGTTCGTCGAGGTCGACGAGCCCGAGCCCGACACCGTGCCGCTGATCGGTTCCGCCGGTGCCAGCGTCGACGCCGACGACACCGAGGTCGCGGTCGAGCGGATGACCGAGGAAGAGCTGCTGAAGGGCCTCGAGGGTCTGGCGCCCCCGGAGGAGCAGCCCGAGGAAGACGAGTAAGCTTGCCGTCGTTTCGAACAGGTTTGCCGAAGGCCCGGACATTGCTCCGGGCCTTTGCTTTTGTTGACAATTTTGCTGTTACGGTGCGTCCTACGCGGACGCGGGAAATTGAATGGTTCCAGGGCCCGCGCGGGGTGCTGCTTCATTGGAAAGCGCACTAGATTGAGGAAAGGTGGGACGTTCCGGTCCCGCGCGAGAGGCAGCGAGTCCATGGCGTATCGACGCCGCAGTTCCATCCAGATGCAGGCTGCAACCGAAACGGTCGCGGTGGCGCCGACGTCGTCCACGGCGGAGAGGCCGGCCAAGCCGCGGACGCGAATGATGCGACAATATGACCTTGTCGAGCGCGTCCGCTCCTACAACCCCGACACCAACGAAGACCTGCTCAACCGCGCCTATGTCTACGCCATGAAGGCGCACGGCACGCAGACCCGTGCTTCCGGCGATCCCTATTTCTCGCATCCGCTCGAGGTCGCCGCGATCCTCACCAACCTCAAGCTCGACGACGCCACGATCGTGGCGGCGCTGCTGCACGACACGATCGAGGACACCGAGGCGACGCGGGCCGAGATCGACAATGTGTTCGGCCACGAGATTGGCGCGCTGGTCGAAGGCCTGACCAAGCTGAAGCGGCTGGAACTGGTGTCGCGCGAGGCCAAGCAGGCCGAGAATTTGCGCAAGCTGCTGCTTGCGATCGCCGACGACGTCCGCGTGCTGCTGATCAAGCTCGCCGACCGGCTGCACAACATGCGCACGCTGGAATTCGTGCCGCCGGCCTCGCGCCGCCGCATCGCCGAGGAGACGCTGGATATCTATGCGCCGCTGGCCGGTCGCATGGGTATGCACGAGATGCGCGAGGAACTCGAGGACCTGTCGTTCTTCGTGCTCGATCCAGAGGCCTATGCGGTGGTCAAGCAGCGGCTCGACTCGCTGGCCGAGCGCAACCGCAATTTGATCGGCGAGATCGAAACCCAGCTCTCCAAGAACCTGCAGAAGAACGGCATCACCGCGCGGGTGTTCGGCCGCCGCAAGCAGCCGTTTTCGATCTGGACCAAGATGGAGCGCAAGTCGGTCGGCTTCGAGCAGCTGTCCGATATCTACGGCTTCCGCATCATCCTCGACGATGTCGGCGCCTGCTACCGCGCGCTCGGCATCGTCCACACCACCTGGCCGGTGGTGCCGGGCCGCTTCAAGGACTACATCTCGACCCCGAAGCAGAACGACTACCGCTCGATCCACACCACGGTGATCGGGCCGGGCAAGCAGCGCGTCGAGCTGCAGATCCGCACCGAGGACATGAACCAGATCGCCGAGTTCGGTATCGCCGCGCATGCCTTCTACAAGGAGGGCGCGGGCTCGCCGCACGAGCGGCTGAAGCACGAGTCCAACGCCTTCGCCTGGCTGCGCCACACCATCGGCATCCTCTCGGAAAGCGCCAATCCGGAAGAATTCCTCGAGCACACCAAGCTCGAGCTGTTCCACGACCAGGTGTTCTGCTTCACGCCGAAAGGCAAGCTGATCGCGCTGCCGCGCAACGCCAACGTGATCGATTTCGCCTATGCCGTGCACACCGGCGTCGGCAACAGCGCGGTCGGCTGCAAGATCAACGGCAAGTTCGCGCCGCTGTCCTCCGAGCTGCAGAATGGCGACGAGGTCGAGGTGCTGACCTCGAAGGCACAGTCGGCGCCGCCGTCGGCCTGGGAAGCGCTCGCCCGCACCGGCAAGGCGCGCGCCGCGATCCGCCGTGCCACCCGCGACGCGGTGCGCGACCAATATGCCGGCCTCGGCCGCCGCATCGTCGACCGCCTGTTTGCCCGCGCCAAGATCGAATACGCCGACGACAAGCTGAAGGGCGCGTTGCCGCGGCTCGCGCGCGGCTCGATCGAGGACGTGATGGCCTCGGTCGGGCGCGGCGAGATCAAGGCCTCCGACGTCGCGCGCGCGATGTATCCCGATTACAAGGAAGAGCGGCTGGTGCGCTATGGCGCCAAGAAGGGTCTCGCCGCCAAGCTGAAGACGCAGAACCCGCCGCATCCGGCGCGCGCCACCTCGGTGATCCCGGTGCGCGGCATCAATTCCGACCTGCCGGTGAAGTTCGCGCCGAACGGCGGTGCGGTGCCGGGCGATCGGATCGTCGGCATCGTCACGCCGGGCGAGGGGATCACGATCTATCCGATCCAGTCGCCGGCGCTAAAGGATTTCGAGGAGGAGCCGGAGCGCTGGCTCGACGTGCGCTGGGATATCGACGAAACCATGCCGCAGCGCTTCCCGGCCCGCATCCTGGTCCACAATGTCAACGAGCCCGGCAGCCTCGCCCAGATCGCGACCGTGATCGCCGAGCACGACGGCAATATCGACAACATCCACATGTCGCGCCAATCGCCTGACTTCACGGAGCTGACCATCGATCTTGAGGTCTATGACCTCAAGCATCTCAGCGCTATCATCGCCCAGTTGCGCGCCAAGGCCGTCGTCGCTCGGGTCGAGCGCGTCAATGGGTAACGTCTCGTCGTTGCCGGGCTTGACCCGGCAACCCATCTTTCCAAAAGGATGGATGCGCGGGTCAAGCCCGCGCATGACGGGCTAGATTGCAGGTCAAAGAGATGTCCAAAACTCCGCCGCTGCGTCTCGGTATCAATGTTGATCACGTCGCCACCCTGCGCAACGCGCGGGGCGGAGCGCGGCCCGATCCGGTGCGGCTGGCGCTTGCCGCGATCGCGGCCGGCGCCGACGGCATCACCGCGCATTTGCGCGAGGATCGCCGCCACATCCGCGATGAGGACATGGCGCGGCTCAAGGCCGAGATCTCCAAGCCGCTGAATTTCGAGATGGCGGCGACCGACGATATGCTGCGGATCTCGCTCGCCACCAAGCCGCACGCGGTTTGCCTGGTGCCGGAACGGCGCCAGGAGCTCACCACCGAAGGCGGCCTCGACGTGGTCGGCCAGCACAACGCGCTGGCGCCGTTCATCGCGCGGCTGGGTGACGCCGGCATCCGCGTCTCGCTGTTCATTGCCGCCGATCCCAGGCAGATCGAGATGGCCGCGAAGCTGAAGGCGCCGGTGATCGAGATCCACACCGGCGGCTGGTGCGACGCCGTGGTCGACGGCCACCAGGACAAGGCGGAGGCCGAATGGAAGCGCATCGTTGCCGGCGCCAAGCTCGCGCAGGCGGCCGGGCTCGAGGTCCATGCCGGCCACGGGCTCGATTATGACACCGCGGAGACGATTTCCGCGCTGCCCGAAATCCGGGAGTTGAACATCGGTTATTTCATGATGGGCGAGGCACTGTTCGTCGGCATCGCCGGGACGGTGCGTGAGATGCGTGCGGCGATGGACCGCGGCCGCGCCAGGGCGCAGGGTGGCGTCAGCGCATGATCATCGGCATCGGCTCCGACCTGATCGACATCACCCGGGTGGCCAAGGTGATCGAGCGCCATGGCGAGCGCTTCCTCGACCGCATCTTCACCGATGCCGAGCGCGCTAAGGCGATGCGCCGTGCCAACAACGAGAAGATGGTGGTCGCAACCTACGCCAAGCGCTTTGCCGCCAAGGAAGCCTGCTCCAAGGCGCTCGGCACCGGTATCCGGCGCGGGGTGTGGTGGAAGGACATGGGCGTCGTGAACCTGCCTGGCGGGCGGCCGTCGATGCGGCTGACCGGCGGGGCGCTGGCCCGGCTGCAGGAACTGACGCCCGAGGGCATGCAGGCGCAGATCGACCTTTCGATCACCGACGATTGGCCGTTGGCCCAGGCCTTCGTCATAATTTCGGCGGTCGCCCCCGCCAGATGATCCCGCGGTGCCGGATTCTGCCGGAAAACTTCAGCAAACTAAAAAATCATTGATATTTCAATGAATTGCGAAGTTTTGAGGCGGCGATTGATTGCGCCCCTGCGAACAACCGTCTAAAACGCCGCAGGGTTATATCGAGCGAGACGCTGATTCCGGGTTTAGGCCGGAATTTGCCCTCAAGATCAGAATCAAGGCCATTTTCCTCACGCGAAGGCCGAACGCTTCGCGCGAAGAGAACGTTCTGCCACCGCGTGGACATCAGTCCACGGGAATTGAGAAAGCAATGAGCGTGACCACCGGGACCAAATCTGAAAGCGGCTTGGGCGAGACCATCCGCGTCGTCATCCATGCTCTTCTGATCGCGCTCGTCATCCGGACCTTCCTGTTCCAGCCGTTCAACATCCCCTCCGGGTCGATGAAGGCGACGCTCCTGGTCGGCGACTACCTGTTCGTCTCGAAATATTCCTATGGCTACAGCCACTATTCGATCCCGTTCTCGCCGAACATTTTCTCGGGCCGCATCTTCGGTTCGGAGCCGAACCGCGGCGACATCGTGGTGTTTCGCCTGCCGCGGGATGACTCCACCGACTACATCAAGCGCGTCATCGGGCTGCCCGGCGACCGCATCGAGGTGAAGAGCGGGCTGCTCTACATCAACGATGAGCCGATCAAGCGGGAGCGGCTGAGCGATTTCGTCGGCGAGGATCCCTGCGGCTCGGCGGATGCGACCGCCCGCGTCAAGCGCTGGAAGGAGACGCTGCCGAACGGCGTCAGCTATGAGACGCTGGACTGCACCGACAACAGCTACATGGACAACACCATCGTCTACACCGTTCCGCCCGGGCATTTCTTCATGATGGGCGACAACCGCGACAACTCCACCGACAGCCGCTTCCTGTCGCAGGTCGGCTACGTGCCGTTCGAGAACATCATCGGGCGAGCCCAGATGATCTTCTTCTCGATCGCCGAGGGCGAGCAGGCCTGGATGATCTGGCGCTGGCCGCTTGCCGTGCGGTGGAATCGCCTATTCTCTATCGTGCGATGAACGACGATACCGCATCCATCAACGATCCAGCGCCGACCGGCGAGCCGAGCCAGACGCCTGCCGCCGACGGCACAGCCGCGCCGAAGAAGCGGCGCAGCAAGGCGGCCAAGGCCGCTGAGGAGAAGGCCGCGATCGCGGGCACCGAGGCGCGGATCGGGTACACGTTCCAGGATCCTGCGCTGCTGACCACTGCGTTCACCCACGTGTCCGCGCTGAAGCCCGCCACCCGCAACCGCGCCGACAGCTACCAGCGGCTCGAGTTCCTCGGCGACCATGTGCTCGGGCTGATCGTATCGGACATGCTGTTCCGGTCGTTCCCCAAGGCCGACGAGGGCGAATTGTCGAAGCGGCTCGCCGACCTCGTGCGCAAGGAGAGCTGCGCCGACGTCGCCAAGGCGCTCGGGCTGCTCGAGGACATCAAGCTCGGCATGGTGAAGGCGGTCGAGGGCGCCCGGTTGCGCAAGTCCGTGCTCGGCGATATCTGCGAAGCGGTGATCGGGGCGATCTTTCTCGACGGCGGCTACGAGGCCGCGCGCCAGTTCGTCGAGCGCAACTGGACCGAACGGATGCACAAGCTGCGCCGGCCGCTGCGCGATCCCAAGACCGTGTTGCAGGAATGGGCACAGGGCAAGGGGCTGCCGACGCCGGTCTATCGCGAGGTCGAACGCACCGGCCCGCATCACGATCCACAATTCCGCGTTGCGGTCGACCTGCCGGGCCTGGCCTCCGCCGAGGGCCTCGGTGGCAACAAGCGCGCGGCCGAGAAGGCGGCGGCATCCGCGATGATCGAGCGCGAAGGCGTCGGCACCAATGACTGACGAGGCCAAAGGGCAAGGGGACGCGACGCGCTGTGGCTTCGTCGCGCTGATCGGTGCGCCCAATGTCGGCAAGTCGACGCTGGTCAACGCGCTGGTGGGCTCCAAGGTCACGATCGTCTCGCGCAAGGTGCAGACCACGCGCGCGCTGATCCGCGGCATCGTGATCGAAGGCAACGCGCAGATCATCCTTGTCGACACGCCCGGCATCTTCGCGCCGCGGCGCCGGCTTGACCGCGCCATGGTGTCGACCGCCTGGAGCGGCGCGCACGACGCCGATCTCGTCTGCGTGCTGCTCGATGCGAAGTCGGGCCTCGACGAAGAGGCCAACGCGATCCTGGCCAAGCTCGAAACCGTCGCCCATCCGAAGATCCTGGTGCTGAATAAGGTCGATCTCGTGCAGCGCGAGAAGCTGCTGGCGCTGGCGCAGGCCGCCAACGAGCGGATGCGCTTCGAGCACACCTTCATGATTTCGGCGCTATCCGGCGACGGCGTTGCCGATTTGCGCCAGACGCTCGCCAAGCTGGTGCCGGCGGGGCCGTTCCTCTATCCCGAGGACCAGATGTCGGATGCGCCGATGCGGCATCTGGCGGCCGAGATCACGCGCGAGAAGATCTACAGCCATCTGCATCAGGAACTGCCGTACCAGTCGACGGTCGAGACCGACAGCTGGACCGACCGCAAGGACAAGTCGATCCGCATCGAGCAGACGATTTTTGTTGAGCGCGAGAGCCAGCGCAAGATCGTGCTCGGCAAGGGCGGCGCCACCATCAAGTCGATCGGCGCGCAGGCGCGTGCCGAGATCGCCGAGATCATGGGCGTCCCCGTGCATCTGTTCCTGTTCGTCAAGGTGCGCGAGAACTGGGGTGACGATCCCGACCGCTACAAGGAAATGGGACTGGAATTCCCCAAGGAATAAGAGTCGACGCTTGCATGAACGTGCCCAGAAACGTGCTGTG
The DNA here is from genome assembly GCF_054056795.1 of Bradyrhizobium sp. USDA 3315. NCBI lineage: Bacteria > Pseudomonadati > Pseudomonadota > Alphaproteobacteria > Hyphomicrobiales > Nitrobacteraceae > Bradyrhizobium > Bradyrhizobium sp. USDA 3315. Next base: position 6,500,196 of record NZ_JBSRYP010000001.1, read on the forward strand.
GTTTGAGGTTCTGCTCTATCTGTCGCTGACGCTGGATGCGCTGTCGGTGGCGTTCCAGGACCGCACGCCGACCGTCCTGAAGACCGAGCAGGTGATCATGGGCGAGACCCTGACGGCCGGCTGCATGATCCTGCTCCTGATGTATTTCGTCCGGCTTGCCGCGCAGCACCGCAAGAACTGGCCGCGCTGGGCGCTGCTCGCGGTGCTTGTCTTGTCGTTGATGTCCCTGGTGCAGGTCATCAGCGCAAGGGGCATGGAGATCGACAGCGCCATCGAGGTGGTGTCGTGCATCCTGACCACGGCCGGGCTGTATTATTCCTTCACCGGCGACGCGCGAGGCTGGTTCAACGCGTAGCGGCACCCACCGTCATTCCGGGGCGATGCGAAGCATCGAACCCGGAATCTCGAGATTCCGGGTTCGCGTCTTCGACGCGCCCCGGAATGACGCGTCGGATAGCTGCGTTCGTCAGCAAAATGCTGCTAGACTCCGCACATGGAATGGACCGACGAAGGCATCGTGCTGGGTGTGCGGCGGCATGGCGAATCCTCCGCCATCGTCGAGCTGTTGACGCGCGAGCACGGCCGCCATCTCGGCCTGGTGCGCGGCGGCGCCAACTCGCGGATGCGGCCGCTGCTGCAGCCCGGCAACAGCGTCACCGCGGTATGGCGGGCGCGGCTCGACGAGCATCTCGGCATGTATGCGCTGGAAGGCACGCGACTGCGCGCTGCGACGCTGCTCGGCTCGTCGCATGCGGTCTATGGTGTCACGCATCTGGCGGCGCTGGCCCGGCTGCTGCCGGAGCGCGATCCGCACGAGGACATCTACGAGATGCTGCAGGGGACGCTCGACGATTTCGAGGACGCAGGCGTTGCCGCCGTGCACCTGATCCGGTTCGAGCTCGCGATGCTGACCGAGCTCGGCTTCGGGCTCGACCTGGAAAACTGCGCAGCCACCGGGGAGACCACCGACCTGATCTACGTGTCGCCGAAATCCGGCGGCGCGGTGTCGCGCGCCGCCGGCGAGCCATGGCGCGACCGGCTGTTGCCGCTGCCGGCGTTCCTGCGCGAAGGCGAGGGCGGCGCCAACAGCTGGTCGGACCAGGACCTGCTCGACGGCTTCCAGATCACCGGCCTGTTCTTGCTCCGCCACGTGCTGGAGCCCCGCGGCCAGGGCCATTCCGACGCCCGCGACGGATTTATCAACGCCGTGACGAGGCGACGGGGCCGGAGCGCGGTTCCGTAAGGCCGATTCGGGCCTTAAATTCCCGCTGATTCGCGGCTTGCCCGATTCAGCGTCAAGGTTTAACGCCTCCCCATGGGAAAACGACAGATACCGCCGGAAGAGCCGGCCGAAATTCACGAGGTGCCGCTGCGTGATGCGCTCGAGGAGCGCTATCTCGCCTATGCGCTCTCGACCATCATGCACCGCGCGCTGCCGGACGCCCGCGACGGGTTGAAGCCGGTGCATCGGCGCATCCTCTACGGCATGGACCTGCTCGGGCTCGACCCGCGCGCCGCGTTCAAGAAGTCGGCCAAGATCGTCGGCGACGTGATGGGCTCGTTCCATCCGCATGGCGACCAGGCGATCTATGACGCCATGGTGCGCCTGGCGCAGGATTTCTCCTCGCGCTACCCGCTGGTCGACGGCCAGGGCAATTTCGGCAATATCGACGGCGACAACCCGGCCGCCTACCGCTACACCGAAGCGCGCATGACCGAGGTCGCGCGCCTCTTGCTCGAAGGCATCGACGAGGACGGCGTCGAGTTTCGTCTCAACTATGACGGCCAGTCGAAAGAGCCGGTGGTGCTGCCGGGCGGCTTCCCGAACCTGCTCGCCAACGGCGCGCAGGGCATCGCGGTCGGCATGGCGACCTCGATCCCGCCGCACAACGCCGCCGAACTCTGCGACGCCGCGCTGCATCTGATCGAGAAGCCCGACGCCAAGTCGAAGGCGCTGCTGAAATGGGTCAAGGGCCCGGACTTCCCGACCGGCGGCATCGTCGTTGATTCGAAGGAAGCGATCGTCGAGGCCTACACCACGGGGCGCGGCTCGTTCCGCACCCGTTCGCGTTGGATCCAGGAGGAGGGCGCCCGCGGCACCTGGGTGGTCGTCGTCACCGAGATTCCGTGGCTGGTGCAGAAGTCGCGGATCGTCGAGAAGATCGCCGAACTCATCAACGAGAAGAAGCTGCCGCTGGTCGCCGACGTCCGTGACGAGTCGGCCGAGGACGTCCGGCTCGTGATCGAGCCGAAATCGCGCACCGTCGATCCGGCACTGATGATGGAGTCGCTGTTCCGGCTGACCGAGCTGGAAAGCAAGATCTCGCTGAACCTCAACGTGCTGATCAAGGGCCGCATCCCCAAGGTGGTCGGCCTTGCCGAGTGCCTGCGTGAATGGCTCGACCACCTGCGCGACGTGCTGGTCCGCCGGACCAAATTCCGCAAGACCCAGATCGAGCACCGCCTGGAAGTGCTGGGCGGCCACCTCGTCGCCTATCTGAACCTCGACAAGGTGATCAAGATCATCCGGACCGAGGACGAGCCGAAGCCGGTCTTGATGAAGACCTTCAAGCTCACGGAGATCCAGGCCGATGCCATCCTCAACATGCGCCTGCGCAATCTGCGCCGCCTGGAGGAGATGGAGATCCGCACCGAGGACAAAGATCTTCGCAAGGAGCTGAAGGGCATCGAGGGCCTGCTCGGTTCCGAGACGGAGCAATGGGCCAAGGTCAGCGATCAGGTGCGCAAGGTCCGCGATATCTTCGGGCCGAAGACGCCGCTCGGCAAGCGCCGCACCACCTTCGCCGATGCGCCCGAGCATGACCTCGCCGCGATCGAGGAAGCGCTGGTCGAGCGCGAGCCGTGCACCGTCGTGATCTCAGAGAAGGGCTGGGTGCGGACGCTGAAGGGCCATGTCGAGGATCTCTCGGGGCTTGCCTTCAAGACCGACGACAAGCTCGAGCACTCGTTCTTTGCCGAGACCACCTCGAAGCTGTTGCTGTTTGCGACCAACGGCAAGTTCTACTCGCTCGACGTGGCAAAGCTGCCGGGCGGCCGCGGCCATGGCGAGCCGATCCGCATGTTCATCGACCTCGAGCAGGACGCCGCGATCATCTCGCTGTTCGTCAACAAGGGCGAACGCAAGTTCCTGATCGCGAGCAGCGAGGGGCAGGGTTTTGTCGTCAAGGAAGAGGACTGCGTCGGCAACACCCGCAAGGGCAAGCAGGTGCTCAACGTCGAGATGCCGAACGAGGCCCGCGCGATCACGACTGTGAGCGGCGACACCGTTGCGGTGATCGGCACCAACCACAAGATGGTGCTGTTCGGCCTCGACCAGGTGCCGGAGATGGCGCGCGGCCGCGGCGTGCGCCTGCAGAAATACACCAGCGCGTCGCTGTCTGACGTTGCGGTGTTCGACGCCAAGGCCGGCCTGAGCTGGAAGGATTCCGCCGGCCGCGAGCACAGCATGACCATGAAGGAACTGGCCGACTGGCGCGGCAACCGCGCCGACGCCGGCCGGCTCGCCCACGGCCTGCCGAAGTCGAACAAGTTCAATCGCGGCGTGGAGTAACGGTGTTGTAGCCCGGATGAAGCGAAGCGAAATCCGGGAGCTCGCGCCGGATCACCAGTGATCCCGGATTGCGCTGCGCTCCATCCGGGCTACGGGGGCTCAGTGCGCGGTGTGATAGTATCCACATTTCACCGCGCTATAACCGTCGCCGACGACATCGGGCGACGGTTGCCATGGCGCACAATCACGACCACGACCACAGCGGTCATTCTCACGGACATGCCGGGCATTCCCATGCCGGGCACAGCCACGCGCCCGACAGTTTCGGCACGGCCTTTGCGGTCGGCGCGTCGCTGAACACCGCTTTCGTCGTCGCGGAGCTGATCTTCGGCTATTCCGCCAACTCGTTGGCGCTGGTCTCCGACGCGGTTCACAATCTCTCCGACGTCATCGCGCTGCTGTTGGCCTGGGGCGGGGCATGGCTCGCCGGCAGGCGACCGACCGATACTCACACCTATGGCTACCGTCGCGCCTCGATCCTGGCGGCGCTGTTCAATGCCGGGCTGCTCCTGATCGCGGTCGGCGGCATCGCGGTCGAGGCGATCAACCGCTTGCGCGAGCCGGCCGAGGTCGCAAGCTGGACCGTGGTCTGGGTCGCGGCGCTCGGCATCCTGATCAATGGCGGCACCGCGCTGCTGTTCATGCGCGGCCGCGACAGCGACCTCAACGTCCGCGGCGCCTATCTGCACATGGCGGCGGATGCCGGCGTCTCGCTCGGCGTCGTGATCGCCGCGCTCTTGATCATGGCGACCGGTTGGCAGTGGCTGGATCCGGCGATCAGCCTGGTCATCGCGGTGGTGGTGCTGCTGAGCGGCTGGGAGCTTGCCCGCGACAGCGTCAACCTCGCGCTCGACGCGGTGCCGAAGGGGATCGATCTCAAGCAGGTGAGGGACTACCTCGCCGCGCTCGAGGGCGTCACCGAGGTGCACGACCTGCACATCTGGGCGATGAGCACCAGCGAGACCGCGCTGACCGCGCATCTGGTGCGGCCCGGCGGACACGATGATGTCTTCCTGCATCACGTCTGCGCCGAGCTCTCGGAGCGCTTCAGCATCCACCACGCGACGCTGCAGGTCGAGATCAGCAGCGAGACCTGCCGGCTGGCGCCGGCGGAGATGGTCTAGCCTAGGCAGCCGCGATCCACTCGCATTCAATTGATCGATCGACCCATGTCCACGTCTTCCACGGGCGGCGACGACACGGCACATTGCGACCGCACGCGTTCAAATCACCGGCGCGATCAAACGGGGGGCGACATGAAGAAGGCAATCGGTCTTGCGATGCTGCTCTGGACTGTGGGCGCGCTGCCGCATGCGGACGCCGAGCCGGCGAAATCGGGCGTCGAGAAGCTCTACATCCTCAACTGCGGCGAAGGCGTTGCCGGCGACATTTCACGCTGGTCGCCCGGCGTCAATGAAGGCAAGTCGATGGACTTCGTGGACAATTGCTACCTGATCAAGCATGCCCAGGGCTGGTTCCTGTGGGACACCGGGATTCCCGACGCGGTGGCGGCAATGCCGAACGGCCTTGCGCCGGCCGACCCCAAGGCGGTCACCTGGCGGCGGCCGAAGACGCTCGCCGCGCAGCTCGACCAGCTCGGCGTCAAGCCGTCGGACATCAAGGCGATCGCCGTGTCGCACACCCATCCCGATCACATCGGCAATGTCGAGCTGTTCCCGGCCGCGATGCTGTATGTGCAGAAGGCGGAATATGAATGGCCGGGCGCCAACAACGCGCCGCGCTTCAAGCCCGAGCATCCAGTGACGAAGCTCGAAGGCGACCGCGACGTGTTCGGCGACGGCAGCGTCACCATCCTGTCGACGCCGGGCCATACGCCCGGCCACCAGTCGCTGCTGGTGAAGCTGCCGAAGACCGGCGCGATCGTGCTGACCGGCGATGCCGTTCACTTCAGGGATAATTGGGACAATCGGCGCGCGCCGAGCATGAACGCCAGCAAGGAGCAGACGCTGGCCTCGATGCAGAAGATCGCCGACACGCTGACGAAAGAGAAGGCGCAGCTCTGGATCAACCACGACAAGGCGCAGCGCGACGGGCTGAAAATGTCGCCGGAGTTCTACGACTGAGCCGCCTTGGCGGCGTTCGCTTTCGACCAGTTTCGAAAAATCAGCGCGGTCTGATCGTCCATCGGAAAGAAGCTTTCGATGCGCAGCTCCTGCAGCGTGACGTCCTGCGGCGTCCCCAGCGTCGCGATCGTGGTGAACAATTGCAGGCTGACGTCGCCCTTGCGGAATAGCATCGGCAGCACCGGTCCGGATGCGGGCCCGGTCGGCGCGGCCAACGCGGCCTCGACACCGTCATAGGCCAGCAGGCGCTTGAGCAAATCCGCCGTCGCGGTGGTGCCGTCGGCGGCGGCATCGGCCTCGACGCTGCGGACGAAGTAGCCGGCCACCTCGGTCCAGTTGGTGAGATAGGGGCGCAATACGCCGGGCGCGACCAGCGCGTCGGCGAGGTTGACCGCCGTGCCTGGCGCCAGCGGCCCGACCAGGAATTCCACCAGTTGGCTTGCGCCTGCATTGGCGAGCAGCAGATTCCAGTGCCGGTCGACCACGACCGCCGGGAAGGGCTCCTGCTGTGCCAGGATGAAATCGAGCGCGTAGCGGATCTGGGCGAGCTCCGGCGCGGCGAGGTCGGTTTGCCGCCAGACCGGCGCGAAGCCGGCTGCGACCAAGAGTGCGTTCTGCTGGCGCAACGGCACGTCGAGCGCCGCGGCAAGCCGGATCACCATGTCGCGGCTCGGAGCGGCGCGGCCGAGCTCGAGGAAGCTGAGATGGCGCTGGGAGATATCCGCGCGCCCGGCGAGCTCGAGTTGCGAGTGGCCCTTGCGCTGCCGCCACCAGCGCAGGCTGGCCGAAAAATCGCGCTGCTGCGACATGAATACCTGTGAAGTAGTTGCCGGAATGATCTCGCCGGGCAAGATGCCACAAACGAACCGAAAACGCATGGGGATCGGGATGGGCGAGTGGATCGGCGTTGCGATTGCACTGGTCTCGAGCTGCCTCGGCGGCACCGCCGCGGCGATCACGCGTTATCTGGCGGGCAATGCCGACCCGATCACGCTGGCGATCCTGCGCTGGGCGATCGGCTTTCTCTGCGTGCTACCGGCCGCGGTCCTGCTCGGCGCGAAGTGGCCGCGACGCGCGGATTGGCCGGCGGTCGCGGCGCTCGGCGTCGCCTTCTTCGGCGTGTTCTTCGTGCTCTATAATCTCGCGATGTCCTACACGACGGCGGCGCGCGCCAGCCTGGCGCTGGCGACCTTGCCGCTCTCCACCATGGTGGTCGGCGCCATGCTCGGCATCGAGCCGCTGACGATGCGCAAATCGATCGGGGTCTCGATCGCGGTGCTCGGCGTGGCGGCGGCGCTGGCATCCGGGCTGGCGGCGGCGCCAGTCGGTGCATGGCGCGGCGAACTGATCATGGCCGCCGCGGTGCTCTGCATGGCCTTCTACAACGTGCTGTCGCGGCCGTTCATCCGCCGCTCCAGCGCGCTCGGTTTCCTTGCCGTCGGCATGGGCGCCGGCGCGGCGGCGCTGGTGGCGGTGGGATCGTTCACTGACAGTCTGGCGACAATGCGCGAGTTCGGCACGTCGCAATGGATCGCGGGACTCTATCTCGGCATAGCCGGCGGCGCGCTGGCTTTCATCCTGTGGGTGCTGGCGCTCGAGCGGGCCTCGCCGACCCGCGTCGCCAACACCATGACGGTCAATCCGATCGCTGCCGGGCTGCTTGCGAAGCAATTGGTCGGCGAGCCGATCACGGCCAATCTGGTCGTCGGCCTGATCGCGGTCTTCGCCGGGATCTGGATCGCGACCTCGGAAACCAAATCGGGCTGATCAGCTGCGCGGGGCGGCAGGCGTGGCCGCCGGCGGGGCAGGCGAGTGTGTCGGCTTCAGCGTGCCGGCGTAGAACGACAGGACGAACACCAGGATGAGACCGACAAGATAGACCCCATAGGATTGCGGCGGGGTGATCGCCCATTGCATGAGGCGTCGGATCGGGTTTGGCGGGCCAGCGTCGTTGTCCATGCGCTGTTGTGCGCGAAGGGGTGGACAAAAGGAAGCGGAATCGGCGCCATTCGGCGGCCGTGTTCCGCGCGAAATGGTGAGGCGGGCGGCCTTGCAATGCCGCATTGGCGTTCGCATCTGTCACGCGACCACCAACCCTTCCTCCCGCACCAATTGCCCGGCATAATCCAGCTTATGGAACTGACGCCCCGTTTGCGCCTCATGAATTGGCTGGTCCGCCAGGGTTTGACGGGCCTGCCGGAAAACGACCTGCTGCGCGGTTTCTGCGAGCGCTGCCGGGCGGCCGGCATGCCGCTGTCGCGGGCAATCGTCTTCATCGATACGCTGCATCCGATCTTCGAGGGACGCGGTTTCCGCTGGAACGACGGCGAGAGCAACGAGGCCGACATCTTCGAATACGGCTCGACCAGCACCGGCGAAGCCAGCCAGACCTGGCGGCGGTCGGCCTTCTATCACATGCTCGAAAACGGCCATGACGAGATAGTGATTGATCTCGCCGACACCTCGCACGATTTCTCGATGATCGGCGAGCTGGCCGAGAAGGGCCACAAGCATTTCGCCGCCTTCGTGCATCGCTTCGGCGAGGCCGGCACGATCGGCGAGATGGACTGCTTCTACTCCTACTACACCACCCGCCATTCGGATGGGTTCGACGAGAACCACATGGCGGCGTTGCGCGACCTGGTGCCGGTGCTCGGGCTCGCGATCAAATCGGCCGCCCAGGTTGAGATCGCCCGCACGCTCGGACGGGTCTATCTCGGCCGTGACACCGCGGAGCAGGTGCTGCGCGGGCGCATGCAGCGCGGCATCACCGAGAAGATCAAGGCCGTGCTGTGGTACTCCGACGTGCGCGGCTCCACCGCGATCAGCGAACGGATCGGCCCGGACGAGATCATTCCGTTCCTCAACGATTATGCGCAGGCCTCGATCGACGCGATCCATGACGCCGGCGGCGAGGTGCTGAAGCTGATCGGCGACGGCGTGCTGGCGATGTTCACCGGAGAGAACGTGGCAGGCGCCAAGCGAGCGGCGCTGCGGGCCGAGCACAGATTCCGGCATAACATCCGCGTGCTGAACGATCGCCGCGAGAACGAGGGCCGGCCGACCACCACGGCCTATGTCGGGCTCCATGTCGGCCAGGTGTTCTACGGCAATATCGGCAGCGAGGACCGGCTGGATTTCACGGTGGTCGGGCCCGCCGTCAACGAGGTCAGCCGGATCGCATCGATGTGCGCCTCGGTCGACCGCGAACTATTGACCTCGACCGATTTCCGCACCGGGCTCGACGTCGCCGGCCGCAACTATCTGGTCTCCACCGGCCGCTTCGTGCTGCGCGGCATCGGCCATGCACAGGATCTATACACGCTGGATCCGGCGATTGCCGCCGACGAGGTCGTCGGCGGCAAATACGAGCGGTACCTGGCGAGCTAGACCTTCCCGTCATTGCGAGGAGCGAAGCGACGAAGCAATCCATCCCTCCGCAAGTGGAGACATGGATTGCTTCGCTTCGCTCGCAATGACGTGGGTGGAGAGTCCGTTCAGCACCGCGCGGGTTCGCCGACCATGTCGGGCTGGCGCGTCAGCGACACCGCGGGCGACATCAGGATCACCAGCGCCTGGGCGGCGAAGATCGCGGCCGCGAGATAGAGGCAGGCTTCGGCGCCGTAGAGGCCGCCGACGACCGCGCCGAGCGCGGAGCCGAGCGGGCGCGCGCCGTAGCTCATGATGTTGATCGCCGAGACGCGCCCGAGCAGCGAGGGCGGCGTCACCGACTGCCGCAGCGTGGTGGTCGAGATCACCCACAGGATCGGGCCGACGCCGAGCAGGAAGAAGCTGAGGCCCGCGAGCAGCGGCGTCGCAATCCAGGTCGTCAGCGCCATCACGGCCGCGGCGACGAAGCCGGTGACCGGGCCGAGCCCGATCACGGTGCCGAACGCCAGCCGCTTCATCACGCGGGTCGCGAACAGCGCACCGACCACCATGCCGACGCCGTACATCGCAAGCGTGGTGCCGACGCCGGTGGCGCTGAGCCCGAGATGGCGCACCGCATAGGGCACGAACACGGCGAGCAGCAGGAACGACGCGGTGTTGAAGATGAACTGGGTAATGAACACCGGCCGCAGCAAGGCGTGGTGCATCACGAAGGCCGCGCCTTCCTTGATGTCCTGCAACGGATGGCGCCGCGGGGCAGGCTGCCGCGCCGGCTCGTAGATGCCGGCGAGCAGCACGACCGCGATCGCCGACAATGCCGCGGCGAAGCCGAATGCGGGCGCGGCCCCGACCCAGCCGACCAGCACGCCGCCGAGCGCGGGGCCGCTGGCGAACGCGACGGTACGCGCGAGCTCGATGCGGGCGTTCGCCGCCGGCAATTGCTGTGACGTCACCAGCGAAGGGACCAGCGCCGGCGCAGCGACGCTGTAGGCGACCGTGCCGCAGACCGCGATGAAGCCGAGCAAAGCGAGCAGCGGCAGCGTCATCAGGCCGAGCCACAAGAGCAGCAGGATCGCGGCAAGCGCGGCCGCGCGCAGCGCTTCGGAGCCCGCCATCACCCAGCGCCGCGACACGCGGTCGGCGAGCAGGCCGGCGGGAATCGCAAACAGGATGAAGGGCAGCGTCAGCGCGGTCTGCAACAGGCCGGTCTGGCCTTCGCCGACGCCGAGCAGCAGCACGGCGACGATCGGCGCAGCCGCAAGCGCAATCTGTTCGGCCGATTGCGCGGCGAGGTTGGACCAGGCCAGGCGGTTGAAGGTGGCCGGCAGACGAGGCGTATCGGCAGACATGACGGAATCCTTGATCATTCGACTGCCCATAGTGTGTGGTTGGAAGAGGCCCGATCCCACCCGTTTCCCGATAACGCCAAAAGCAGAAGCCCGCCGAAGGGGATCGACGGGCTCTTCCAGAGTCAGACTTGGCTGAAAGCCGTCACTGCGGTTTGGGAGCAGGCGCCAGTTGGCCCGTAATGGTGCCGACCAGCGCGGTTGGCGCGCTTTCGATGCCCACCGTCGGTGTTTCGGCGACCTCGGCCTTGCGCTGCGCCAGCGCGCTGGTCAGGCTGGTGAGCGCGTCGGCTCCGGCCGGGAAGCCGGCCTCCGAGAGGATCTTGTCGATCATCGGCTTGAATGCCGAGACCGACAGCAATTGCGCGGCGAGGCCGTCGCCGAGCCCGAGGCCGCCATTGCCGTTGGCGTGGCCGTTGGCGCCGCCGCGGCCGAGCATGCTGCCGGTGTCGAAGATCCGGATGTCGGAGATCTTCTCGATCGGCTTCACCGCCTCGGCGAGAGCGCTCGGGATCACGTTGATCCGCGCGAGGTTGAGATCGTAGGCGATCATGTCGGCGCTCAGTCTGTTGCGCGCCTCCGCCTTCATGGTCGCGACCTCGGCTTCGGCCTGGCCGAGCGCCTTGACGCCGGCAGCGCGGGTGGTGGCAGCCGCCGCATCGGCCTTGGCCAGCACGTTGGTGGCTTCCGCCTTGTTGGCGGCGGCCTGGCGTTCGGCCTCGGCCATCACCGTGATCGGCATCGCGTCGGTCTCGGCCGCCTTGCGCGCCGCGATCACGTTGATGATCTTGTCGCGCTCGGCGATCTCGGTGGCGCGGGCGGTGGTGACCTTTTCCTCGGCGGCGATCGCGACGGCACGCGCGGTCTCGGCGATGGTCTGGGCTTCCGACTGCTCCTTGCTCTTGGCCGCGACCGCGATCGCGCTTTCCTGCGCCACGATCTGAAGGTCGCGCTCCATCTCGGTGTTGCGGCGCTTGACCGCGAGATCGGCCTCGATCTTGCGGGTGTCGCGGGCCTGGTTGGCCTCGGTCTGCTTGTTGGCGACCGCGAGCTCCTGCTGGATGCGGTATTCGGCCTCGTTCTGCAGCGCGGTCTGTTCGACCTGCGCCGTCTGCGCGCGCATCGCGGCGGTCTTGTTGGCGATGTCGCGCTGCTGGGCGAGCTCGGCCTCGCGTTTGGTGCTTTCGATCGTCAGCGTGGTCTGCCGCGCCACCAGGTCCTGCTGGGCGATGTTGACCTCGGTGGTGCGGACGATCTGGTTGCGCTCCTGCTCACGCTCCTTGGTGATCTTGGTCAGCGTGGTGAGACCATGCGCATCGAAGAAATTGCTCGGGTTGAAGTGCTTGATGTCGCTCTGGTCGAGCTTCGTCAGCGACACCGATTCAAGCTCGAGACCGTTGTTCTGGATGTCGGCGCCGACCGCGTCCTGCACCGCCTTGACGAAGGTGGCGCGCTGCTCCTGCAATTCCTCGAGGTTCATGGTCGCGGCGACCGAGCGCAGGCCATCGACGAACTTGGCCTCGACCAGCTCGCGCAGCTCGGCCGCGTCATTGGTGCGGTTGCCGAGCGTCTGCGCGGCGAGCGCGATCGACGACGAGTCGGGTTTGACCCGCAGGTAGAACTCGGCGCCGATGTCGACGCGCATGCGGTCCTTGGTGATCAGCGAGTCCGGGCCGCCGCGCGCGACCTCGAGCCGTAGCGTTTTCAGGTTCACCGCGGCGGTGGAGTGGAAGATCGGCAGCACGAGCGAGCCGCCGTCGAGCACCACCTTCTGGCCGCCGAGGCCGGTGCGGACATAGGCCTCGTCGCGCGTCGAGCGTTTGTAGAGCTTTGCGAACAGGAGACCGATAACGAGGATGACGATGACGCCAATAACGACGGGTACAGCAAGTTCCCACATGTGTTATGCCCTGTTGGAAGATCGTTGTTGTTCGACGAGGTCGGCTGGAGCGGCAATCGCGATGAAGCCCTTGGCATCGCGATCGACCAGCAGCACGCTGGCGCCGACCGGCAATGCCTCGGACTCCGCGCTGGCACGCGCCGACACGGTGTGCCAGTTGCCGAAGACATCCTTGAGACGGACCCGGCCGGGCAGGCCCTGATCGAGCGGGCCGACCGACACGGTTGCGACCTTGCCGACAAAGTCGCTGTCGTTGACCGCATAGCTCTCGTCGCGCGGAATGATGCGGGCGAGGCCACGGCTGGTATTTCTGATCACGGGGATGCTGCCTGCGGCAGCAACCACCGCGGCAAGCGAGACCGGGATGGCGGTGCCTGCGGCGTGCGCCAGTCCCTGAAGCAGGAAGCCTCCGATCGAGAAGATGCCGAGGATCAGGATGATCAGGATCAGGAGGGGAAGCCGCCCGGCGTTGATCCAGAGAAACAGGCCACTGAGAGCATTGTGGCTCTCGGCCTCGACCGCGAAATCCTTGCCGATCAATTCGCTGATCGAAAGTCCGACCATGGTGCTGAGCAGTTCGATACCGCCAAGTGCCATCATGATCGCAGCCGCGACCGCGAAGGGCCGCACGTCGGGGGCGAGCAGAATGTCGCCAACTGCACTCATTTTTCTGACTTGATCCTTTCAAGCCGCGCCGCGATTTCCTTCTCGCGATGCAGGCGATCGAGTTCGTCAAGCTCCTTGTCGCCGAGCACGCTGGAGGCGGGAACACCGGTGACCCGGGCGATCGCCGCCATGGCGCGCTCAGCACTCAATGTATTGGTCGCGGATGGGCCCCGGCTGGTTTCGTCCTGGGCCTCGCGGATCAGGCTTTGTTCGAGATCGGCCAAGCGCGTCTCCGCCTCGCGGCGCGCGCCGAGCATGGCCTGCAGCGCCTTGGTCTGCTCGTCGATTTCGAGCTCGATAAAATCCATCGCGCGTTCCAGCGCGATCACCTGCGACTCCAGATCAATTTGCCGTGCGACGCCGGCGCGCGCGAGATCCTCGCGATTTTCCGCAAGTGCGAGACGAATCTTCTCGTTCAGACCAGCCGTTTCGGTATCCAGTTCTTCGCGCCGCTTCTTCAGGCGGAATTCTTCGGCGCGCGACTTGCCGAGCGCGTAGCGCGCCTCGTCGGCGCCGGCGTCGATCTCGCGGATCGCCTGTTTGACCAGCGCGACCTTGTTGTTGTTCTCGACATTGTCGATGGTCTGGCTCGCGATGGCGGCAAGAAGCCGGCCCATGCGCGCAAGGATGCCTTCGTGAAGCATGGTCTTCTCCTCCGGTTGTGCTGATTTCGATTTGACGGCGATGTGGATTTCGTAGCCGCGTCCATCCGAGATCAAATGCGCCGGGAAGGGGCTTTCCCAGCCCGAGACATATCCCGGCACATCGAACGGCACCAAGACGCGTCCGCTAACAGTGCTAATGGTCAGTGAAGTTGGGCCCTTGATCGCAAACAACTTGTCGTCGAGCGGTATCCGGCGGACGGCGGCGCCTGCGATGTAATTGGCACGGTCGCGCAGGCCGAGCGTCACCAGCCGTGCGGGGAGGCCGGTCTCCTTGCGGATCTTCTCGTAGGCCTGGGCGTGCAGCGAGACGAGGTTGGCGCCGACGGGGGCGACCTCGGTGAGGATCGCCATCATCCGGTCATAGGCCGCAAAGGTCGCCTCGATCGCCTCGATGCCTGAAGGGTCAGGGGCGAGGGCGTAACGCAGGGTTGCGGTCGGCGTCTCGACGGGCAGCTTGATCATACATGTAACGTAAAGCACTTCCTCAGTGCTTTACAAGCAGGACGGCTGATATCATTTTCGTGAGCCTAGATGCAGTTGCAAATGAGTTGCAATAACGGGACAGATCGGCCATCCTTGTCGGATGGATGCTAGGACCCCTGAACTGTCTTCCGTTTCCGTTCCCAATTCCGTGCCAGGCGGCGGCTGGCGGGGCGATGCCGGACATGTGCGCAGCCTACCGGAGGTGAATGCGACCGTCGCGGTGCCGTCAGGCGGCCTGTGGTGGCGGCGGCTGCTGGCGTTCGCCGGGCCGGGCTATCTGGTTTCGGTCGGCTACATGGACCCCGGCAACTGGGCCACCGACCTCGCGGGCGGATCGAAGTTTGGCTACACGCTGCTGTCGGTCATCCTGCTCTCCAACCTGATGGCGATCCTGCTGCAGGCGCTCGCAGCACGGCTAGGCATCGCCACCGACCGCGATCTGGCCCAAGCCTGCCGCGCGACCTACTCGCGCCCGGTGAATTTGCTGCTGTGGCTTGCCTGCGAGGCCGCGATCATCGCCTGCGACCTCGCCGAGGTGATTGGCACCGCGATCGCGCTCAAGCTGCTGTTCGGCATTCCCCTGATCGGCGGCGCGCTGCTGGCGGCGCTGGATGCGTTCCTGCTGCTGCTCCTGATGAATCGCGGCTTCCGCTTCCTCGAGGCCTTCGTCATCGCGCTCTTGATCGTCATCGCGGTCTGCTTCGTCGTCCAGATCGCGGCCGCCGCGCCGCCGGTGGCCGCCGTGCTCGGCGGCTTCATCCCGTCGCGCGAGATCGTCACCAATCCGGAGATGCTGTACATCGCGATCGGCATCATCGGCGCCACCGTGATGCCGCATAACCTCTATCTGCACTCCTCGATCGTGCAGACGCGTGCCTATCCGCGCACTGAGGAGGGACGGCGCGACGCGATCAAATGGGCGACCACCGATTCCACCATCGCGCTGATGCTGGCGCTGTTCGTCAATGCCGCGATCCTGGTGCTGGCGGCCGCGACCTTCCACAAGAGCGGCCATTCCGATGTCGCCGAGATCGACCAGGCGTTCGAGCTGCTGTCGCCGCTGCTCGGCCTCGGCATCGCCTCGACGCTGTTTGCCGTGGCGCTGCTCGCCTCCGGCCTCAACTCGACGGTGACGGCGACGCTGGCCGGCCAGATCGTGATGCAGGGCTTCCTCGACCTCAAGCTGCCCGACTGGCTGCAGCGGCTGGTGACCCGCGGCATCGCGATCGTCCCTGTCATCGTGGTCGCCGCGCTCTATGGCGAGAGCGGCACGGCGCAGCTGCTGGTGTTCAGCCAGGTCGTGCTGTCGATGCAGCTGCCGTTCGCGGTGATCCCGCTGGTGCGGTTCGTGTCCGACAAACGCAAGATGGGCGCGTTCGCGATCTCACGCCCCGTCGCGGTGGCGGCGTGGATCGTCGCCGGGTTGATCGTGGTCCTGAACGTGAAGCTGCTGATCGATACGTTCTTCGGCAGCTAGTCCTGCGGCTCGGCGAGCACCTCGCCTGATGCGTCGACGCGCAGCCAGCCCGACGGCGCGAGCCGCTGCTGCGGCAGGAAACGGCCCTTGTAGTCCATCTTCTTGGAGCCCTCGATCCAGTACCCGAGATAGACGTAAGGAAGGCCCTGCCGGCGGGCTCGGGCGATATGGTCGAGGATCATGAAGGTGCCGAGCGAGCGCGCCTCCAGCCCCGGCTCGAAGAACGAATAGACCATCGACAGCCCGTCGCTGAGCACGTCGGTCAGCGCCACCGCCATCAGCTCGTCGCCGCGACCGGTGATGGCGCTGTCGGCATTGCGCTTGCGGTACTCGATGATCCGGGTCTCGACATGGCTGTCCTCGACCATCATCGCGTAGTCGAGCACGGTCATGTCGGCCATCCCGCCGTTGCGGTGGCGGCGGTCGAGATAGGCCCGGAACACCGAATATTGCTCCGAGGTCGGCACTGCGGTGCGCTGCTCGCCGATGACGTCGGCGTTGCGGGCCAGCACCTTGCGGAAGTTGCGGGAGGGGCGGAATTCGTTGGCGATCACCCGGACCGAGACGCAGGCCCGGCACTGGTCGCAGGCCGGGCGGTAGGCGATCGACTGGCTGCGGCGGAAGCCGCCATGGGTCAGCAAGTCGTTGAGATCGCCCGCTTTGTCGCCGACCAGGTGCGTGAAAACCTTCCGCTCATGTCGGCCCGGCAAATACGGGCAGGGCGACGGCGCCGTCAAATAGAACTGAGGAGTATCACGCGAATGCTGGGTCACGTCAGATCGTCGGGCTCCACAAACAATACAGGCAGCCGAGTTAACATCGCCCCCCTGAGGCTAACGGTCAATTGGTTTAGGCGGGCCTAATAGGAGGTCCGCGCGGCCGGGGCGACCGGGGTCCGGACCGAGCTGTTGATAATGACGGTTCCGAGGATGATGTCGTGCAGCAGCCGGCGGCGGCCGTTGAGCAGCCCGATCAGGAGCACCAGCGGCGACAGGAACGAGATCGTCACCCAGAACAGCACCGCATGGGTGGCGCCGAGCACGAAATAGCCGCGCGCGCCGTACCAGGTCCGCAGTTCCAGATCCATCATGCGCATGCCGATGGTGGCCGAGTGCTGCCCGCCGATCGAGGCGCCGTAATAGACGATCGCCCAGACGATCGAGGCCGGCGAGACCAGCCAGAACAGCGCCCAGCCGAGACCGAGCGTGACGAGGCCGAACACCGCGATGAAAATCACCGCCAGGATCACCGGCACCGACAGCACGAACAGGTCGATCAGGAACGCAAAGACACGGCGCGTCAGCACGCCGCGGAACAGGTCCGGCTGCATCATTGGGTCGAACGCATGCGGAGGAACGCCGCCGTCGTTGCGCCAGGCCTCATTGCGCCAGGTGCCGCCGTCATTGCCGTAGGACATGACCAGCCTCCGATGAAAGTCCCGCGCAGGACATGGGAACAGGAGGCTAGTTCGCCAAGCCTGCGCGAACATTAACTAGCCGAAATATTCCGGCGATTCGGGGGCTGGATCGAGCGGTTCTACCTTCACGCCGTCATTGCGAGCGGAGCGAAGCGATCCACTTGTCGCAATAACGGGCGGCGGCCGTCAGCTCTCCGCCTTGATCCTTTCGGCGGCCTTCGGCGCGAAATAGGTGAGGATGCCGTCGGCGCCGGCGCGCTTGAAGCCGACCAGGCTCTCCATCATCGCGCGCTCGCCGTCGATCCAGCCATTGGCGGCGGCGCCCGCGATCATCGCGTACTCGCCGGACACCTGGTACACGAAGGTCGGCATCGCGAAATGGTCCTTCACGCGGCGGACGATGTCGAGATAGGGCATGCCGGGCTTCACCATCACCATGTCGGCGCCCTCGGCGATGTCGAGCTCGACCTCGCGCAGCGCCTCGTCGGAATTGGCGCTGTCCATCTGATAGGTGCGCTTGTCGCCGGTTAGCGTCTTGGCCGAGCCGATCGCGTCGCGGAACGGGCCGTAGAAAGCGGAGGCGTATTTCGCCGCATAGGACATGATTTGCACGTCGCCGAAGCCGCTGTCGTCGAGCGCCTCGCGGATCGCACCGATCCGGCCGTCCATCATGTCCGACGGCGCGATCACGTCGCAGCCGGCCTCGGCCTGGGTCAGCGCCTGCTTCACCAGCACTGCGACGGTCTCGTCGTTGAGGATCCTGCCGTCCTCGATCAGCCCGTCATGGCCGTGGCTGGTGAAGGGATCGAGCGCGACGTCGCAGAGCACGCCGATGTCGGGAAATTCCTTCTTGATCGCGCGCACCGCCTGGCAGACCAGATTGTCGGGATTGAGCGCCTCCGAGCCCTGCTCGTCGCGCAGCGACGGCTCGGTGAACGGGAACAGCGCGATGCAGGGGATGTTGAGCTTTGCCGCGCGCTCGGCGTCGCGGACGATCTGGTCGACGGTGAGCCGGTCGACGCCGGGCATCGAGGCCACCGGCGTGCGGGTGTTGTGGCCATCGACCACGAACATCGGCCAGATCAGGTCGTTGGTGGTCAGCACGTTCTCGCGCACCAGGCGGCGCGCCCATTCCGACTTGCGGTTGCGCCGCATCCGGATCGTGAGGTCGAGCGAGGGGGAGGCGAGGGCGTCAGTCTGGCGCCGCGGCGCATCGCGCAGTTCGATCGGGCGCCCGAATTTGATCGCCATGTTGTCTTCTCCTCGACGGACGGCTGGTCTGGACCTGATATAAGTCCGGTTCTAGCACCTGTCAGGGCCGCCGTCATTGCGCCGCTATTGCATCCGTGGCGCCCTTGATTTGCCGCAACGGCAATTGATTTTGCGTCCCCGGCGGGCCAAGACTGCGCCCATGAACCCCATTTTGCAGCCGCTCTGCGGCGATTCGGATGTCTGACACCTCTGCACGCGATCAGGCGCGGGACAATGCCATCTCGGTGAGCGCGATCTCGTCCGACCGGATCGAGCCGGACGACAATGCGTGGACGCGGCGCCTCGTCATCTTCCTGCGCATCATGGCTGTCGTCTCGGTCGCCAAGGGCCTCTATCACTGGGCCCAGGTAACCGGCTTCGTCGGCGGCGAGGAGGAGGCCTTCGAGAACCAGTCGATGGCCTGGCAGACCGCCACGATCTATTTCGCCGTCATAGAGCTCGTCGCCGCCGTCGGGCTCTGGCTCGCGACGCCCTGGGGCGCCGTGGTGTGGCTGACCACCGTGGTGTCGATGGCGGTCATCGAGCTGATGTTTCCCGGCATCTATGGCGGCAGTCTCACCGTGGTCGGGCTCGAGGCGCTGATGCTCGCCGCCTATCTCGCGCTGGCCTGGATGTCGGCGCGCGAACGCCCGCCATAGGCCGGCGTGCAGCGCTGGCCTGATGCACTGTTGCCCCGTGGCGACAGCGCCACGAATAGCCGGCCGCGGCCGGCAATATTTGCCAGCCGTGCGCGCAACGAGAAGACAGCTCTGCTGGTTCTGATAGGTGGGTGCCGACAGATCGCATCCGTTTGAGACACTCCCTTGCGGGACCGTCTCTACGGGACCTGCCGTCGGGGCCCATTTCACCGGACCTCGGCGCGTGTGCCGGCCGGCTTTGCGCGGGCCGACGGCGGAACCGGTCTTGCTCTCCGCAACAGACCTGCACCCGCTTGCGCGCATCGCGTGCACGTCTCGCCGCTGCACTCCGATAAAATTTTCAAAGAATTTTCCGGTAACCAATCGGTCACCGTAAAGGGTTCCCTCATACCCGTTACGCCACCGTTTCGAATTCAGACGATGCTGTTTCCGAATGTGACAGGGCAGGCAGACGAAGCGTGAACAAGGGTCCGCCACCGTCAATGAAAAGTTGCGAAAAGCCTTTGATCCATGGGCTTAATCCACGATTCACTGTCTTAAATTCATGATCTCTTTATTCTCTTATTTAAGCGGATATTCAAACGGCCCCCTTACGTTGGACCTATCAGGCGGGACACAAGTTTCGTCGAATAAAGTCGATAAAAACGACAAACAGGGGAAGTGTCATGATGAAAGCCGTTGCGACAACGGCGGCGGATGCCGCTGATCGCGCTACCGGTCAAGCTCCGGTGCAGCCGCTCTATCTCGAAGCCCTGACTTTGGTGGAGCGGCTGCATCGCCGGCTCCTCGACGTCATCAAGGACGAATTCGATCGTCGTGGCCGCGCCGACATCAACTCGGTGCAGGCGCTGCTCCTGTACAACATCGGCGACAAGGAGTTGACCGCCGGCGAGCTGCGCACCCGCGGCTACTATCTCGGCTCCAACGTCTCCTACAATCTGAAGAAGCTCGTCGAGCTCGGCTTCCTCGATCATCAGCGCTCGCGCGTCGATCGCCGCTCGGTCCGTATCCGTCTGACCCCGCAGGGCCAGGAGGTCCGCAAGATCGTCGACGCGCTCTATCAGAAGCACGTCAAGACGGTGGAGCAGGTTGGCGGCATCTCGAACGAGGAGTTCGCGAGCCTCAACAAGTCGCTGCATCGCCTCGAGCGCTTCTGGACCGACCAGATCCTGTATCGCCTCTGAGCCTTCCCGTTTTCGCCTGATGGCCAAGCCGGCCGCGCGAGAAGACCGGCAGCCTTCCTTCAGTCCAGCCTTGCTCCAGTCAACGCATCGGTCATGCCCGGCCGATGCGTTTTTCATGCTGCACCTGCGAAAATAAATGGGCCCCGGCGAGGAACCAAGGCGTTCCCGGCGGCTTATCCGTTAGCCAACGGAGAGGCAGGGATATGTTGCTCGAACGCGGGATTGAGGTGCTGAATGTCGAGGTCGTCGGTGACGCCTACGCGATCGCCTCGAACTATCTGCGCAAATCCGGCGCCATTCCCGACAATTTCGCCACCAATGAGCGCCTGCTCGGCATCATCGTGAAGCTGTTCCAGCGTGGTGAGATGAATCGCCTCCGCCTCGCCAACAAGGCGATCGCGAAGTTCGAGGCCGAGACGCTGGTGGTCGCCTGAGCGCCAACCCGGAGACTTCAATGGAAGCCGCTATCGATCGGATCATGCAGACGTATGATCTGCTGCTCAACCGCACGCCCGCTGCGAGCGAGGAAGCGCGGGCGAAGGTGACAGAGTACGTGCAGACGCTGTTCGACGCCGGCGAGCGCGATCCGCATCGCTTGACGGTGTGCGGGCTGACCTATCTGCGCCAGCTCGACGGTAGTACCGACCACGTGAAGGCCGGCTATACCGGGCTGTAGCGGCGCGCCTGGCTTCGCGGTCTGATTCCGCGTCGTCGGCAAGGCTTCCTCGGCGGCGATTTGCTTTGCTCGCAACGACGCGATGACGGTGCAGGTTCCTCGCGCACGATCGTCGTCCTGAAAGCAGGACCTATAACCACCGCATTTGGCGATGAGCGGGATCGCGGCCCCAGCGTCGCGCAACAATAGTGATTTGGGGTAATGGGTCCCCTGGCTTTCGCCAGGACGACACTGAGTTTGTCGCAACTCAAAACTGAAATGGAGCAACCGAAACCGCCAACTTTCCGTCGCTCGATTTCTGCACGGTGAATTCGACTTCCTTGGAAGCCTTGATGTCGCCCACGGAAACCGAGATGCCGCCGCTGCATTGCAATGTTCGCTTGTCCTCACTTGCCGAGGTCGTGACGATCTTTTCACCGAGGAGGTATTGTGGATTTGCGTTTTCCGCAGTGGGCTTCGCCGTCGATTCCCTGGCGGCGAAATTGACAAGCGGATTGCGGTGATCGTTGGAGATGGTCTGGAGCACGGCCTTCCGGGTTTCGATTGAATCGCACTCGAGTTGATCGCCGCAACCACCCAGAACAACCAGAACCGGAAACCCTAAAAACCAAAGCAGTCGTGACGGCATGCCGATTGACTTGTGTGGGATGGATGGTTTCCGACAACCGACCCAACGGAGCATGGTTCCTGCGCTCGCGCTCGGCGCGGCCGCTCCGGCTGCGGCTTGCGATCTTGCTAACCGGCCGGCCACTATCGAAGGGAACGCTGATCTTGCTGCTCCGTTGGTCCTCGATTGCTTGCGAGGAGCCGATCATGCGCACAACCGTCCTATTCGCTGTCCTGGCGTTCGTCCTGGCGTTCGGCGTTGCAGGACTAGCAAGTGTGAGCCCAGCCAGCGCCCGGGATTATCGCTGGTGCGTGCAGGGGCGCGGCGTCGGCTATCCCGGCGATTGCATGTACCAAACCCGCGCCCAGTGTCTTGCGTCAGCTTCCGGAAGGAACGTGACCTGCGGGATCAATCCTCGCGCCGCATATGGTCAGCAGCGGCGGGGATATCGCGACCGCTATTGATTGTCTCGCCGATGGCGCGTGCGAGACGGATGGGGAAGGGCGCACCCTAAGGGTGATGCGGTTAGCCGGGGCCGCTCTTTGAGCCTGCCGTTTTGAAACCTCTACCACCCTATGGATAGGTGTGGCCTTTCTGAGCAACGCGCACAGCCAATGGCGTGCGGGGAAGATCTCCAAACTCGGACGAGTCGTAGTCTCGGCCTTCAGGTGTCACGATGTGGATGTCGTAACACTGCGACCGTGAAAGCTCTTTTGCCTTGCGTAGAGCTGCCTCGGCCGTGCCACGACGGTGCACGATCTCTCCAAACTTGCACCTAGCTTTTACGGTGAAGCTCATCTTTCTTCTTTTTCTTGTTTCGCTTGACGACCTCGGCCTGAGCCCGGAACGCTTGCGCGAGGCTCTTCATTTGCTCGGCCGCGAATTCGTCAGCCGTCCGCACCGCCGCCTGCTCGGCGGTCTTGGCCTGTTTCTTCAGGTCCTTGGCCATGCCCATGCCCTGTAACGTCCATGCCGTTTCGCCAGTTCCATCCGTCTGATCTCATTGACGCGAAGCTGGCAGGAACTTTTTAGGCTTCCCGGGCTTTTTGATTTTGCTTTTGGGGCAGCCAAACGTCAGCGTTGGAGAGAGGAGCCATGAAGCGACGACGCCGGGTTAGGCAGATTTTCCCTCTTGAAAAACGCCTCGCCCAAGAAGCCGAACGGCTACGTCAACGGGCCAAGAACCTTCCTCCCTGTCGAGAGCGAGAGACCCTGTTGAGGCAGGCGCGGCATGACGAAACCACCGCCAATTTGGCGGCGTGGCTACTGTCTCAAGGTCCGCGGGCACCCATCTAGGAGGACGCTCAATGCAAACAAACCACCACCATATCGACGGTGTGGAGATTGCCTTTGTCAGCGCTGCGACCGTGTCGCTTGTGGCTCTCATCGCCTCCATGGCCTGGCTTTTGCTAGGGTAAAATTCCGAACCAGGGCTCCGATCCGAGACCTTCGATCGGGATCGTTAGGCGGAACCCATGGAATGAAAGATCTTCTCCAGCGTGACCAATGAGCCAAAGATTGCGCCGGTCACAGCGAGGAAGACAGCGAAATAGTAGATCCGATACATAAGGCAACCTCTCCCGGATGCGTACCAAGCCTCCGGATAACGGACGCGTCCTTTGATGGTTCGAAGGCACGCGGGTGGCTTTGCGGCCTTCGCGCGAGGCGAGCGGCGGGCATCACGAGCGGATTTGCTCTCCCGCCGCCATGAATCGCTCACGCCGCGCGTGACGACCGATCGGAATCGTCGAGCAACCGGCCTAGCATCCGGCGTTCTTCCTCGATCCTCCGTCGATAGCGTTCGCGCTCTTGTTCCGAGGTCGCGCTATCCAGCAGGAATTGATAGTGACCGATGACTTTTTCGCTGCCTCTTATAAGCAGTTGTTGCAGCCCATTCATGGCGTGATCTCCTCGCAAGCTGCGCGATCGAACGAGGAGGGAAGGGATGGAATGTCGGCCGCGAGGCCTTGCATTGCCGTGGTTTCTTCGGACAGCCGTCTTTCGATGAATTCGCGCTCGAGGTCGGAGAGCTGGGTCTGCAGCAATCGCCGATACCGATGAATATTGTTGCGATGAGCGCGCAACTGTTCAAGCCGGTGGTCGAACAGTTCTGAGCTCCGGCGCCTTGCCTGTCCAAATCTTGACCGCCAGCGTCCCTCGAGGCGGTCGATGACGTGCTTCGGTAGCCTGATGTCTGTCATCTCGCGCTCCTATGCAGCCAGGCAGCGGTCGACGGAGCGCAGGCGGGCAGGCCGGCCGCCTGGCGGATGGTGCGGATCGCTGTCGAGCGCGCGAAGCGCTTCGAGGATGTCGCTGACAGGAACGGGCGCTTTGAGCCCCTTGGGTGCGCGCAAAGCGGGAT
The DNA here is from genome assembly GCF_054056795.1 of Bradyrhizobium sp. USDA 3315. Classification (NCBI taxonomy): domain Bacteria; kingdom Pseudomonadati; phylum Pseudomonadota; class Alphaproteobacteria; order Hyphomicrobiales; family Nitrobacteraceae; genus Bradyrhizobium; species Bradyrhizobium sp. USDA 3315. The sequence goes on from NZ_JBSRYP010000001.1 coordinate 6,523,934, forward strand.
TGGACGCTACAGCGCTGGCGTCCGAGGCCCAGGATGCCAGGAGAGCGCGTTTCTCGGCCAGGCTCAGGCGAGAATCCCGCACCACATCGTGCGGGACCTCATATTGGTGGTGATCGCCAATCGGCAGATGAAAGCCAATAACGTTATGAGCAGGCGCGGTCGTCGGCCGCATGGATACCTCCGTTCGAAAGACGAGTTGCTGAGAAGAGTGAGAAGACGAAGCCGCGACCTGTTCGTCGGACGCGGCTTCGCCGGTTCAATCAGGCGGCGACGTTTTCGAGCTGTCGGGGCGCTGTGTTCGATGCCGCGTTGATCGCGATGCGTCGCGGCTTCATCGCCTCCGGCACTTCGCGCGCCAGCTCGATCCTGAGAAGCCCGTTGTCGAACGCCGCGCTCTTGACCTCGACGTAGTCGGCCAAGCTGAACTGGCGCTTGAATCTGCGCGTCGAGATGCCCTGATAGATGTATTCGCGCTCGGCCTTCTCGACCTTGACGCCTTCGACAGTCAGAACGTTCTGCTCTGCCGTGACGGAAATCTCTCATCCGGCGCAAAACCGGCGATCGCGAGCACGATCTGATAGCTGTCTTCGGACAGCCGTTCGATGTTGTAGGGCGGGTAGTGATCTTCGCCGGCCCGGTGGGCTGCTTCGGCGAGATCAAAGAGCCGGTCGAATCCGATGGTCGACCGGAACAGGGGAGAGAAGTCGTATGTGCGCATAGCCAAATCCTCCATAGAGCAAGATGGATATGAACGGCACCGGACACGACCGGTGCCCGTCTCGCCTGGCCCCGAGAGGCGACCAGGCCCCAGCCTCCGCGATGGGGGCTGGCGCGGAAGAAAATAAAAACCGGAGAAATCGTGTCAAGAACCCGGCCGAAAAATTTTTGCGGTTGCCGCGTCAGAACTGCCACCTGCGGCCGCGCCGTTTGAATGCCTGCGATCAGCCCGCCTCGCGGGAGGCGTGTTGCAGACAGGACATCGCCGTGGAAAATCGGATCGCCGATTTACATAAGCTAATGCTGGAACCGCGCGGTTCTTGATGGATGGGGGAGCCTGCCTCCAATAGCTCAGCCCCGGATCAGGCAAACGGCCCCAGCACCGGCCTCCAGGCCCCCAAAGGTGCTGGGGCCATTTCGTGGTTTGGCGCGTTACCTGATGCGTTTCGGGCGAGCTTCGACAGCGCCACCATCCCGTGAGTGATCTGCCGCAGCGTCCCGTCTGCCCTCAGTGAGCAGACGGGACGTCGGTGTTACTTGTTCTCCGGCTTCCACGTCGTGCTGGCGCGATCGTATTTGAAACCGGGCGCGGCCTTCAGGCTGTCCTTGGTCTCGTCGAGCGTAAGCCACCACTTGTCGTCCTTCTTTTGAGACTTGACGGCCGTGAATGGCACGATCACGTCCTTCTCGCCGGCGCCGAGGAAGCCGCCGACACCGACGACGAGACCGGTCACCTTGCCGGACTTGTCGACAAGCACGTCGTCGATTGTCCCGATCTTGGATTCCTTCGGGTCGTAGACATTCTGCTTGTAGTAGTTGGTGATGGTCGAACTGTCCGCCGGCGCGGCCGGCATGGTGGTTGCTGCATGCGCGGCGGTAGCGAACGCCGCAGCCATGATGCAGCCGATAGCCAACTTCTTCATAAGAGGTCTCCTTGCTTCAGTGCATATGGCCGATCAGGTAGATGCCGCCGCCGATGACGATGATCGCCGGCACAGCCCAGAGAATGATGACTGGCATGCGATCGCCTTCTAGTTCGAGGTGCAGACCTTGACGCTCTTCATGCCGGTCTCGGCCTCGGAGCGCGTCTTGTAGACAGTGCCCGACGCGCTGACGACGGTGGTCGTCGTGTCGACCGGCTTCTTGTCGACGATCGTGCACTTCTTCGTCTTCACGTCCTGCACGACGTAGAATTCATCCGCTGCAAATGCCGGCGTGACGAAAGCGGCAAGCAAAGATGCCGCGACAATGGTCTTAAACTTCATGTTCTCTCCTCCAATAGCCGTACCAATCGGCGGAGGTGGAACGGGAGAAAATGGCGAAGGTTCCTAGAACAGGCTTGCGTTGGCGAGACGCTCCGAATCAAAGCAAGCGAAAAATGATCGGAGATGGTGCGGCGATTTGCAGCACTGGCTAGCCGCGCCCTCCGGCTTGCCGAAGGCTGTGGCGAATGGTCGCTAGGGATACGCAGACGCGAGATCGGCGAGCGATTCCTGACCCGAAGGGACCGCGCTGTCCGAATGGCGATGCGGTCACGTGACCGGATGCAGCCGGCGATCGGCAGGCTGTTTCCGAAAATTCAGGAGGAAGCCTCATGATCCCGTCCCACATGCGCCTGGTCGGCGCGGTCGTCGCGCTGTTGCTTGGGGCGATCGGTCCGGCGCCCGCGCAGCAGCTCGAGCTCAAGCTGATGGCGCCGGCGGCGCCCGGCGGCGGCTGGGATCAGACCGCGCGCTCGATGCAGCAGGCGCTGGTCGCCTCCGGTGTCGCACGCAGCGTCCAAGTCACCAACGTTCCCGGCGCCGGCGGCAGCGTCGGCATCGCGCAGTTCGTCAACGGCGCCAAGGGCGACGGCAACCAGATGATGGTGAACGGCTTCGTCATGGTGGGCGCACTCGCCATGAACAAGTCGCCGGTGACGCTGGATCAGGTGACGCCGATTGCGCGCCTCACCGAGGAGACCCAGGTCATCGTGGTGCCGGCGAACTCGCCGATCAAGACGGCGCAGGATCTCGCCACCGCGGTGAAGGCCGATATCGCCAAGGTGACCTTTGCCGGCGGCTCGGCCGGTGGCGTCGACCACGTGATGGCGGCGCTGTTCGCGGGCACGGTCGGCGCCGATGCCAAGAAGATCAACTACATTCCGTTCTCGGGCGGCGGCGAGTCGCTCGCAGCCATTCTCGGCGGCAAGGTCACGGCCGGCATTTCCGGCCTCAGCGAATATGAAGGCCAGATCAAGGCCGGCAAGTTGCGCGCGCTCGGCGTCACGTCGGCGAACCGACTGCCGGGCGTCGATATCCCGACCTTCAAAGAGCAGGGCATCGATCTCGTGCTGGCCAATTGGCGCTCGGTGGTCGCACCGCCCGGCATCACGCCGGAGCAGCGCAAGGTGCTGAGCGATGCTGTCGAGAAGATGGTGAAGTCCGATTCCTGGAAGGAGATCCTGAAGCAGAAGGGCTGGGATGACGCCTATCTCGGCGGCGACGCCTTCGCGGATTTCCTAAAGAAGGAGATCACGCGCGTGACCGAGGTGCTGAAGTCCGTCGGCCTCGTGAAGTCATGACGCCGGACGCGGCGTCTGAAAACCTCCGGCCGGCGCCGGCACGCCGCGTCGATCGCGCCGGCGTGGTCATCGCGGCCGCGCTTGCCGGGCTTGCTGCGGTGCTGGTGTGGGACGCCAGCAAGCTGCCGTCGACCACGATGTACGGCATGGGGCCGGAGGCGATGCCGGTCGTCATCGCGATCGGCCTTGTCATCCTCGCGGTCGGCAATCTGATCGACGCGCTGCGCGGCAAGCTGCCGCCGCGCGAGAGCATGGATCCGAAACCGGTGTGGCTGATCATCGGGGGCCTGGTGCTCCTGATCGCCATCATCGGCTTTGGCGGCGGCTTCATCCTCGCCACCTCGGCGCTGTTCGTCACCACGTCGGCGGCGTTCGGCCGCCGCGCCGTCCTGGCCGACACCGCCATCGCGCTGGTGATCACGACGCTGATTTATCTCGCGTTCGACAAGCTGTTGACGCTGAGCCTTCCCGCCGGCCCGCTGGAGCGACTGCTGTGATGGACACTTTCGCCGCGCTGGCGCACGGCATGGCGGTCGCCATGCAGCCGATGAACCTGCTCTACGCCCTGATCGGCGTGTTCCTGGGCACCGCGGTCGGCGTGTTGCCGGGCATCGGACCGGCGCTGACGGTCGCGCTGCTGCTGCCGGTGACCTACAAGCTAGATCCCGGCGGCTCGCTGATCATGTTCGCCGGCATCTATTATGGCGGCATGTATGGCGGATCGACCACCGCGATCCTGATCAATACGCCGGGCGAGAGCGCGTCGATGGCGACCGCGCTCGAGGGCAACAAGATGGCCAAGGCCGGCCGCGGCGGCCCGGCGCTGGCGACCTCGGCGATCGGCTCGTTCGTGGCCGGCACCATCGCCACCATCGGCCTCGCATTCCTCGCGCCATGGCTGGTCGATTTCGCCGTGCGCTTCGGGCCGGAGGATTACTTCGCGCTGATGTGCGTTGCCTTCGTCACGGTGTCGGCGACCTTCGGCGACTCGCCGGTCCGCGGCCTCACCAGCCTGTTCATCGGCCTCACGCTCGGGCTGGTCGGCATCGACAAGCTGACCGGTCAGGCGCGGCTTGCCTTCGGCATCCCCGAACTGCTCGACGGTGTCGAGGTGACGACGCTCGCGGTCGGCCTGTTCGCGGTCGGCGAGGCGCTCTATGTCGCCTCGCGCCGGCATCACGCCGAGGAGAAGCTCGAGCCGGTGCGCGGCTCGCTGTGGATGACGCGGGAGGACTGGCGGCGGTCGTGGAAGCCGTGGCTGCGCGGCACGCTGTTCGGTTTTCCGATCGGGGCGCTGCCGGCCGGCGGGGCGGAGATCCCGACATTCCTGTCCTATTCCACCGAGCGGCGGCTGACCAAACATCCGGAGGAGTTCGGCAAGGGCGCGATCGAAGGCGTCGCAGGGCCGGAAGCGGCGAACAACGCGTCCGCCGCCGGCACGCTGGTGCCACTTTTGACGCTCGGACTGCCGACCTCGGCAACGGCTGCAATGATGCTGGCGGGCTTCCAGCAATACGGCCTCAACCCGGGGCCGCTGTTGTTCGCGGAGCGGCCCGACCTGGTGTGGGGCCTGATCGCGAGCCTGTTCATCGCCAACGGCATGCTGCTGGTGCTCAATCTGCCGCTAGTCGGCCTTTGGGTGCGGCTGCTGGCGATCCCGCAGCCCTGGCTCTATGCCGGCATCCTGGTGTTCGCCACCATGGGCACGATCGCTGCGAAGCCGTCGGTCGTCGAGCTGTCGATGCTGGCGGCGTTCGGCGTCATGGGCTTTCTGATGCGCCGGTTCGACTTCCCGATCGCGCCCGTCGTGATCGGGCTGATCCTCGGGCCGATCGCCGAAAGCCAGTTGCGCCGCGCGCTGGCGATCAGCCTCGGCGATCCCATGGTGCTGCTGCAAAGCCCGATGTCGGCGACGCTGCTCGGCATCGCGCTGATCGCGCTGCTGGCACCGTTTGTGCTCAAGGGATTGGGACGATTCAAGGCGAACGAGGATTAGGGCGCGACCAGACCGTAAAAGGCCCGCTCCGGGGCTCGCATTTCGGAGCGGGCCAGTCTGGGCACGGCAAATATCGCCGCGACGCGAAACCTAGCGCGACAAGCTGACACCACCCTGACGACAGCGAAAAAAGAGAGGCGGCCGGATACCGCCTCTCGGTCACATGATTTTCCGTGAACTGAAAGTTCAGCTCACCATTTGTAGGCGAGGCTCGCCGTGATGCGGCGGCGATCGCCGTAGTAGCAGGAGCTGATGGTCGCGCAGCTCGCGACATAGATCTTGTCGGTGACGTTCACGACATTGAGCGCCGCGCGCCAGTTGTTGTCCCATTCGTAATGCAAGGCGAGATCGCCCAGCACGACCCCCGGGACGCGTGCGGTGTTCGCTGTGTCGGCAAAGGACGAGCCGACATAGCGCACGCCGCCGCCGAAGCCGAAGCCCGTGAGCGGCCCGTCGCGGAAGGTGTAGTCGGTCCACGCCGATGCGAGCTGACGCGGCGCGTTGGTCGGCACGGTGCCGATCAGCGCGGGATTGAGGTCCTTGCTGACGAACAGCTCGTAATTGGTGTAGCTCGCCACCAGCTTGAAATCGCGCGTGATGTTCGCGACCGCCTCGAGCTCGACGCCGCGCGAGGTGACTTCGCCGTTCTGGGTCTGGAACAGCGGGTTGTTCGGATCTGTTGTCAGCGCGTTCTTGCGCTTGAGGTCGAAATACGCGACGCCGAACCGTGCGTTGAGCCCGACCGGCTCGTACTTGACGCCGACCTCGGTCTGCTCGGAGGTTTCCGGCAGCAGCAATTGGCCGGCCGCGGTGGTGCCGATGACCGGATTGTAGCCCGTCATGTAGGAGACGTAGGGCGCAACGCCGCTGTCGAAATTGTAGATCGCGCCGACACGGCCGGAGAACTTGCTGTCGTCGCGGCCCTGGGAGACGCCGATCCGGTTGTTGTTGGTGAGATCGACCCAGTCCTGGCGTCCGGACAGCACCACCGTCAGGCGGTCGAGCTTGACCTGATCCTGCAGATAGAGGCCGGCCATACCCTGGGCGAGATAGCCGTTCTGATAGAGCGGGCCGCTATACGGCAGGTTGGTGCCATAAACCGGATTGAGCACGTTGAGATTCGTGCCCATGCCAAAACCCTGGCGGTCGTCGATGCCGTAATATTTCAGATCGACGCCGACCAGCGCGGTGTGCTGCAGCGCGCCGGTGGTGAAGCGGTATTCGAGCTGATTGTCGAGGTTGAGCTGGGTGGCGATGCCGCGGGTGTAGAAATTGCCGCGGGTGATGTCGGCGGCGGCCGGCGTCGTCGCGTAGCCGAGCCCATAGAGGCCGGCATAATAGACGTCGACATGCGCCATGCGCGCGTTCTGGCGGAAATCGACGCTGTCAGTCACGCTCTTCTGGAACTGGTAGCCGACCATCTGCTGGTCGCGGCGGAACTGGTCCGCGCTGGGATCGCCGACGAACAGGCTGGTCGGAATCCGGCCGAACGGCGCGTTGGTGACGGTGCCGACATAGGGCAGGAAGTTCAGCGCGCGGGTGTTGCTGTGCGAGGCCATGCCGAACACGGTGAGGCTGGTGTCGGCATCGGGCCGCCAGGTCACCGACGGGGCGAAGAAGAAGTTGTTGTCGTAGACATAGTCGGTCTGGGTGCCGCCGCCCTGGGCCTGGCCGACGAGGCGGTACTGCACCTGGCCGTTGCCGGGCTGCGCCGTCGCGCCGCCGATGTCGAACTGGGTATAGGCGTTGCCGAAATTATTGACGCCGGTCTCGATGTAGCGAATGGGCTCGGCCTGCGGCAGCTTGCTCACCGCGTTGACGAGGCCGCCCGGCGCCGAGCCGCCATACAGGATGCCGGACGGACCGCGCAGCACCTCGACGCGCTCGAGATTGAAGGGCTGCAGCTTCCAGCTCGCATAGGAGGTGTAGAACAGCTGCAGGCCGTCGAGGAACAGCGACTCGTTCTGCGCCGGGAAGCCGCGGATCATGAACCAGTCGTTGCGGAAATCGGCGCCATAGGTGCCGCCGATGACGCCCGGCGTGTAGCGCAGCACCTCGTCGAACTTGCTGACGATCTTCTGGTCGCGGATCTGCTCGGCGCTGATGACCGACACCGATTGCGGCGTCTGGATGATCGGCGTGCTGGTCTTGGTGCCGCTGGCGCTCAGCCGCGCCAGATAGCCGGTGACCGGGCCGTTGGCGCGTTCGTGCCCGCCGCTGGCGCCCGCGGGTTGCTGAGCGGTCTGTGGCTGCGCGCCCACCGGGGCGGCCGTCGCGCGGCGCGAGGCGCTGCGTGCGCGCGTGGACCGTTGCGAAGGCTGCTGCGATCGCGCCGCTTGCCGCTGCGGCGCCTCGACCGTCACGGACGGCAATTGCGTCTGGGCGAAGACATCGTCCGCACCAACAACCGAAAACACAACGACAGCCGAAGCAGCAAACCGCTGCGGCCGAATCCACCTGCACGACATTTATTCCACGCTCCGTAAAAAAAATCTTGAGCGAGTCGTTATCACGGTGATTTTCGCGAGCAGCCTGCACGCGGTTAGAAGCTGTCGAAGTTGCACGCAAAGCTTGGCTGGGTGACCGGGAGACAACGGCGTATGACGCGCAATTGCACGCATCGCGTGAGAGCCTTGAATCGATCCAGTGTTGAACGATTCAAAAATCGAACGATTCAAAAATTGTCTCGTCATCTCGTGAGTCGATGCATCGCGATCGCGCGCGACATGATCAAGCCAGTCCGATGTCGCGCGGTTGCGCGAGCAACGCGTTGAAACCTCGAGGCGATAGTTGTCTCGTTCCGCGGTCCCGCGCGGTCGGGAAGGGGTGTCACGTTCCATTCGGCGGCTGCCACAGCCGTGCTGGCCGAGCGGCGGGAACCGGGGGGGGCGGCCGTCCGGCCGGCTGGCAATCCCCGCCATCCCCACCATATCTGGCATAATTGACCGGCAGGGACCGCAACCGCTTGGCCATTTTGGGGCGATGTGATAACGCTCTGAAACCAGCTTCGACCGCCACTCGTGACCGTCCGCATCCTGCCTAAAGGCTTGCGGCGGTGGAGATATTTCGCCGATGACCTCGTCCAGCAAGACCGCTTCCGCGCCCGATTCCTTCTTCACCGCGACCCTCGCTGAGGCCGATCCCGAGATCGCTGCCGCGATCAAGGGCGAGCTCGGCCGGCAGCGTCATGAGATCGAGCTGATCGCCTCCGAAAACATCGTCAGCCGCGCCGTGCTGGAGGCGCAGGGCTCGGTGATGACCAACAAATACGCGGAGGGTTATCCGGGCGCGCGCTACTACGGCGGTTGCGAGTGGGTCGACGTCGCCGAGACGCTGGCGATCGAGCGCGCCAAGAAGCTGTTCGGCGCCGGCTTCGCCAACGTCCAGCCGAACTCCGGCAGCCAGATGAACCAGGCGGCGTTTCTGGCGCTACTGCAACCCGGCGACACCTTCATGGGCCTCGACCTCGCCGCCGGCGGCCATCTCACCCACGGTTCGCCGGTCAACATGTCCGGCAAGTGGTTCAAGGCCGCGCACTACACCGTGCGCCGCGAGGACCAGATCATCGACATGGACGAAGTCCAGAAGCAGGCCGAGCAGGTCAAGCCGAAGCTGATCATCGCCGGAGGCTCGGCCTATTCGCGCGCCTGGGACTTCAAGCGCTTCCGCGAGATCGCGGATTCCGTCGGCGCGTATCTGCTGGTCGACATGGCGCATTTCGCGGGCCTCGTGGCCGGCGGCGTGCATGCCTCGCCGGTGCCGCACGCCCACGTCACCACCACGACGACGCACAAGTCGCTGCGCGGCCCGCGCGGCGGTCTGATCCTCACCAATGACGAGACGCTGGCCAAGAAGCTGAACTCGGCGATCTTCCCGGGCCTGCAGGGCGGTCCGCTGATGCACGTCATCGCCGCCAAGGCGGTGGCGTTCGCCGAAGCGCTGCGGCCGGACTTCAAGGTCTACGCCAAGAACGTGGTCGAGAACGCCAAGGCGCTGGCGGAGACGCTGCGCGGCCATGGCCTCGACATCGTCTCGGGCGGCACCGACAACCATCTGATGCTGGTCGACCTCAGGCCGAAGGGCCTGAAGGGCAACATCTCGGAGAAGGCGCTGGTGCGCGCCGCCATCACCTGCAACAAGAACGGCATCCCGTTCGATCCCGAAAAGCCGTTCGTCACCTCCGGCCTGCGGCTCGGTACGCCGGCGGCGACCACGCGCGGCTTCGGCGTCGCCGAGTTCAAGCAGGTCGGCGGCATGATCGCGGAAGTGCTGAACGCGCTGGCGCAGTCGCCGGACGGCAAGGCGCCGCTGGTCGAGGCCGCGATCAAGGAGCGCGTCAAGGCGCTGACCGATCGCTTCCCGATCTATCAGTAAAAGGTCGTTGCTAGAGGTCCCGTCGGATGCGCTGCCCGAGCTGCAATTCTCTCGACACGCAGGTCAAGGACTCGCGTCCGACCGAGGACTCCGCGGTCATTCGCAGGCGTCGCGTCTGCATGGCCTGCAACTTCCGCTTCACGACCTTCGAGCGGGTGCAGCTGCGCGAACTGACCGTCATCAAGCGCAACGGCCGCCGCGTGCCGTTCGACCGCGACAAGCTGGTGCGCTCGCTGCAGATCTCCTTGCGCAAGCGCCCGGTGGAATCCGAGCGGGTGGAGAAGATGGTGTCCACCATCGTGCGCGAGCTCGAAAGCGGCGGCGAGGCCGAGGTCTCCTCTGAGGCGATCGGCGAGATCGTGATGGAGCATCTGCGCCAGCTCGACGACGTCGCCTATGTGCGCTTCGCCTCGGTCTACCGCAATTTCCGCGAGGCCAAGGACTTCGAGGCCGTGCTCGACGAATTGACCGGCGAAGAGGACCCGCGGCTCGCGACGCTACGCAAATGATCTTCCGCATTCTGGAAGACCAGTTCGCGCAGAAGGCCAGAGAGGCCAAGGAAGCGGCAAAGGCGGCCGATCTGCGCTTCATGCAGCTGGCGCTGGCGCTTGGCCGGCGCGGGCTCGGGCGCACCTGGCCCAATCCGGCGGTCGGCGCCGTCATCGTCAAGGACGGCGTGATCGTCGGCCGCGGCTGGACGCAAGCAGGCGGCCGGCCGCATGCCGAGGTCGAGGCACTCAGGCGCGCCGGCGGTGCCGCGCGCGGCGCCACGCTCTACGTGACGCTCGAACCCTGCTCGCATTTCGGCCGCTCGCCGCCCTGTGCGGACGCCGTTGTGGCGGCCGGGCTCGCCCGCGTCGTCTCGGCGATCGAGGATCCCAATCCGGAAGTCGCGGGGCAGGGGCACGCCAAGCTGCGTGCCGCGGGCATCGCGGTCGATGTCGGGCTGTGCGCGGAAGAGGCCGCGCGCGACCATGCCGGGCACTTCCGCCGCATCCGCGACAAGCGCCCGCATGTGATCCTCAAGCTCGCGGTGTCCGCCGACGACAAGATCGCTGCCAGCGGCCGTAAGCCGGTTACGATCACCGGAGAGGCCGCGCGGACGCGCGTGCATCTGCTGCGCGCGCAGAGCGATGCGATCCTGGTCGGCATCGGCACGGTCAAGGCCGACGATCCGCTCTTGACCTGCCGGCTGCCCGGCATGGCGGTGCGCTCGCCGGTGCGCCTGGTGCTGGACCGCGCGCTGCGGATCTCTGGCGACAGCCGCCTGGTGCATTCGGCGCGCGAGACGCCGCTCTGGGTGCTGACATCTGATATGGCGGAGGCGCCTGCCGCGGTGAAGCTAGGTGCCGCCGGCGCGCAGGTGATCCGCGTCGCCGCCAGCGCGCCCCAAGGGCTCGATCTGCCGTCCGTCCTGCATGCGCTGGCGGAGAAGGGGATCTCGCGCCTGCTGGTCGAGGGCGGATCGCGCGTGGCAAATTCTTTCGTGGCAGCCGGCCTTGTCGACGAGATCTGGCTGTTGCGCGGGCCTGATGCGATCGGTGCCGACGGCGTTCCCGCGCTGGACGCAATGCCGCTCGACGCAATCACGCAGTCGCCCGCCTTCAGCCTTCGTGCTAGCGAAGCCTTGGCCAAAGATGTTTTGACTATCTACGATCGATCCTAGGTCGTCATGCCCGGGCTTGACCCGGGCATCCACGTCTTGGTCGCCAGCAGTGAAGTAAGTCGTGGATGGCCGGGTCAAGCCCGGCCATGACGAAGAGTAAGAGGTTTGTTGTGTTCACGGGAATTGTCACCGATATCGGTGAGATCACCAGCCTGAAGCAGGTGGCGCAGGGGCAGCTGCACCGGATGCGGATTGCCTGCGACTACGACCAGACCACGATCGCCGACGGCGCCTCGATCGCCTGCAATGGCGTCTGCCTCACCGTCGTCGCCTCCGGCACCGCCGATGGCAAGACCTGGTTCGATGTCGATGCGGCGGCCGAGACGCTCGGCATGACCACCGCCAAGCATTGGGGACAGGGCAGCCGGCTCAATCTCGAGCGCGCGCTCAAGATCGGCGACGAACTCGGCGGTCACATCGTGGCCGGGCATGCCGACGGCATCGCGACCATCGTCAAGCGCGACGATCTGCCCGACATGGCGCGCTTCGAGCTGCGAACCACTCGGGAGCTGGCGCGTTTCATCGCGGCGAAGGGATCGGTCACGCTGGACGGCGTGTCGCTGACCGTGAATACGGTCGACGACATCAGCTTTTCGGTGCTGATCATCCCGCACACGCTTTCCGTGACGACCCTGAACGGCTGGAAGGCGGGCAGCGAGGTCAATATCGAGGTCGATCTGATGGCCCGCTACGCGGCGCGGCTGTCGGAGATGAAATGACGGCATAGCGGTCATTCCGGGGCGATGCGCAAGCATCGAACCCGGAATCTCGAGATTCCCCGGTGCACTATTGTGCACCTGCGGTCTGGTCCTTCGGACCATCTCGGAATGACAGTGCCTGAGGCATTCGTGCTTGGCTTCAGTCGTCGGGGCGACTACAAACTCGCGAAACGTTGACATCCAACGTTATCGGTAAATGTCAACAATATGAAATGGATACGTAGATGGCTGACGCGCGGCGCGCACCCCTGAAGGACCAGACCGACATTACCGGCGCACGCGTGCTGATCGTCGAGGCGCGGTTCTATGACGACATCCAGGACGCGCTGCTGGAAGGCGCGTTGGCCGAGATCAAGGCCGCGGGTGCGACGCACGACGTGATCACGGTGCCGGGCGCGCTGGAGATTCCGGCGGCGATTGCGATCGCGATCGATGCGGCTGAAGCGAACGGCAAGCCGTATGATGCGGCGATCGCGCTCGGCTGCGTGGTGCGCGGCGACACCATCCATTTCGAGATCGTCTCGCAGGAGTCCTCGCGCGGATTGATGGATTTGGCCATCAGCCGGAAATTCCCGCTCGGCAACGGCATCCTCACCGTCAACACCGAGGCGCAGGCCTGGGCGCGGGCGCGCGCCAGCGAACTCAACAAGGGCGGCGACGCGGCGCGTGCGGCGCTGGCGATGCTGCGGATCAAACGCCGCCTGGCAAAGGCCTGACCATGGCAGACAACAAGAAGCCCGCGAAAGCCCCCGACAGAAAAGCCAACCGCCGCGGCGCGGCACGGCTCGCGGCGGTGCAGGCGCTCTATCAGATGGACATTGGCGGCGCCGGCATCAACGACATCTTCGCCGAGTTCGAGAGCCACTGGCTCGGCAACGAGGTCGAGGGCGAGAAATATTTGCCGGCGGAAGCCGCGTTCTTCCGCGACGTGGTCTCCGGCGTGGTGCGCGACCAGGCCCGGCTCGATCCTTTGATCGACGAGGCGCTGTCGAAGGGCTGGCCGCTGAAGCGGATCGACGCCATCCTGCGCGCGGTGCTGCGGGCAGGCTCCTACGAGCTCGAGCACCGCAAAGACGTGCCGGGCCGCGTGGTGGTCTCCGAATATGTCGACGTCGCGCATGCCTTCGTTGAGAAGGACGAAACCGGCATGGTCAACGCCGTGCTCGACCAGATCGCGCGCCAGTTCCGCGGCGACGAGTTTGTGCGGAGCTAGGTGCCGCGATGCCGCCCACCTCCGTAGCCGTCACCCTGAGGTGCCGTAGCGAAGCGGAGGCCTCGAAGGGCGACGGCGTGGCGCTACGGTCGCATCGGGGCCGTGCATCCTTCGAGGCTCGCTTCGCTCGCACCTCAGGATGACGGGTTGATGACCCAAGCAAGTAAACATACCTCCGGCGAAGACTCCCTAATCGCGCGCTATTTCAAGCCGCTCGCGACCGATCCGGGTGCGTTCGGGCTCGACGACGACGCCGCCGCGCTGAGGGCGGCCGGCGAGGACATTGTGGTCACCACGGACGCCATCGTCGAGGGCGTGCATTTCCTCGGCGATGATCCGCCCGACACGCTGGCGCGCAAGGCGCTGCGGGTGAACCTCTCCGACATCGCCGCCAAGGGCGCGGTGCCGGCGGGCTTCGTGCTGACGCTGGCGCTGCGCGGCGCCGAGGAGGCCTGGCTGAAGCCGTTTGCCCGGGCGCTCGGCGAGGACGCCGCGCATTTCGGCTGCCCGCTGCTCGGCGGTGACACGGTCTCGACACCGGGGCCGCTGATGATCTCGATCACTGCGTTCGGCCGGGTGCCGCAGGGCACGATGGTGCATCGCGCGGGAGCACAGGCGGGCGACCGTGTGTTCGTCACCGGCACGATCGGAGACGCCGCGCTCGGCCTCGATGTGCTCCGGGGTGGCCCGGTCGCCGCGGCTCTGGCGGACGATGTCGTCGGGCGGGATTTTCTTGCCGCCCGTTACCGTGTTCCGCAGCCGCGCAACGCCTTGGCCACGGCCGTCCGCACCCACGCCAGCGCCGCGATGGATGTGTCCGACGGTCTTGCCGGCGATCTGACCAAGCTTTGCGCAGCCAGTGGTGTGGCGGGCGTGATCAACGTGCCGAGTATCCCGTTGTCGTCCGCGGCCGCAGGGCTGCTCGCACGCAAGGCGATCGATATCGAGACCTTGGTGGCCGGCGGTGATGATTACGAGCTCTTGTGCGCGGTCCCGAGCGATCATGTCGACGCCTTTCTGCGCGACGCACGGCAGGCAAAGGTCGCGGTGACCGCAATCGGCGGCCTGATCGCAGGCTTGTCGCCACCGAGCTTCCTCGACGGGCAGGGCCGGGAACTGAAGCTGAAGCGGCTGTCCTACAGCCATTTCTAGAGCGTTTTCGAGCGAAGCGGGCACCGGTTCGCATTAAGAAAACGCGTCGGAACGCAAGCAGCGCTAGACTCCCCGCGCCTGATCGCGCCGATTTTCCTTCTAAATAGCTGCCGATATCGGCGTTTTCGGCCACAGGTGGCGTTGCACAGCGGTAACGATTTTGGCAAGGTCGCGCCCGATTTGAGGCAATCCGTTTTTGGGGAGGATTGTCCTCGCAAAATAAGCGCCTGCCGCCCCCTAGCGGCACAAGAAGGCGCGGGGGTTACATCAAGGATCTGAGGCAACATGACAGCTTTATGGTTGATTGTGCTCTGCGGGGCGCTTTCCATCGTCTACGCGATCTGGGCGACGCAGTCGGTCTTGAACGCGGATGCGGGTAATCCGCGCATGCAGGAAATCGCGGCCGCGGTGCGCGAGGGCGCACAGGCCTATCTGCGGCGGCAGTACACCACGATCGGCATGGTCGGTATCGTGATCTTCGTGGTGCTGGCCTACTTCCTGGGCCTGCCGGTGGCGATCGGCTTTGCGATCGGCGCCATCCTGTCGGGGGCTGCCGGCTTCATCGGCATGAACGTCTCGGTGCGCGCCAACGTCCGCACCGCGCAGGCGGCAACCACCTCGCTCGCCGGCGGCCTCGAGCTCGCCTTCAAAGCGGGCGCGATCACCGGCATGCTGGTTGCCGGTCTCGCGCTGCTCGGCGTCACCATCTACTTCATGGTGCTGGTCAAGTTCATGGGTCTGGAAGCGGGCAGCCGCACCGTGGTCGACGCCATGGTGGCGCTCGGCTTCGGCGCCTCGCTGATCTCGATCTTCGCCCGTCTCGGCGGCGGCATCTTCACCAAGGGTGCGGACGTCGGCGGCGACCTTGTCGGCAAGGTCGAGGCCGGCATCCCCGAGGACGATCCGCGTAACCCGGCCACCATCGCCGACAACGTCGGCGACAATGTCGGCGACTGCGCCGGCATGGCGGCGGACCTGTTCGAGACCTATGCGGTGACCGCGGTCGCCACCATGGTGCTCGCGGCGATCTTCTTCGCCAAAACGCCGATCCTGGTGAACATGATGACGCTGCCGCTCGCGATCGGCGGCATCTGCATCATCACCTCGATCATCGGCACCTTCTTCGTCAAGCTCGGTGCCAGCCAGTCCATCATGGGCGCCCTCTACAAGGGCCTGATCGCCACCGGCATCCTGTCGCTGGTCGGCGTCGCGCTCGTGATCAATTGGCTGGTCGGCTTCGGCAAGCTCGACGGCGTCGACTACACCGGCATGGCGCTGTTCTGGTGCGGCGTGGTCGGTCTCGTCGTCACCGGCCTGATCATCTGGATCACCGAATACTACACCGGCACCGACTATCGCCCGGTGAAGTCGATCGCCTCGGCCTCGGTCACCGGTCACGGCACCAACGTGATCCAGGGCCTCGCGGTCTCGATGGAAGCGACCGCGCTGCCCGCGATCGTGATCATCGCCGGCATCCTCGTCACCTACAGCCTTGCCGGCCTGTTCGGCATCGCGATCGCGACCGCCACCATGCTGGCGCTGGCCGGCATGATCGTCGCGCTCGACGCCTTCGGCCCGGTCACGGACAACGCCGGCGGCATCGCCGAGATGGCGGGGCTGCCGAAGGAGGTGCGCAAGTCGACCGACGCGCTCGACGCGGTCGGCAACACCACCAAGGCGGTGACCAAAGGCTACGCGATCGGCTCCGCCGGTCTCGGTGCGCTGGTGCTGTTTGCGGCCTATAATCAGGACCTCAAATTCTTCATCAGCGACGCCAACGCCCATGCCTACTTCAAGGGCGTCAACCCGGACTTCTCCCTGAACAATCCTTACGTCGTGGTCGGCCTGCTGTTCGGCGGCCTGCTGCCGTATCTGTTTGGTGCGATGGGTATGACCGCGGTCGGTCGCGCCGCCGGTGCGATCGTCGAGGAAGTGCGCCGTCAGTTCCGCGAGAAGCCCGGCATCATGCAGGGCACCGACAAGCCGGACTACGGCAAGGCGGTCGACCTGCTGACCCGGGCGGCGATCAAGGAGATGATCATCCCGTCGCTGCTGCCGGTGCTGTCGCCGATCGTGGTCTACTTCCTGATCTACGCGATCGCGGGCGGTGGCGCAGCCGGCAAGTCGGCGGCATTCTCCGCGGTCGGTGCCATGCTGCTCGGCGTCATCGTCACCGGTTTGTTCGTCGCGATCTCGATGACCTCGGGCGGCGGCGCATGGGACAACGCCAAGAAGTACATCGAGGACGGCCACTACGGCGGCAAGGGCTCTGACGCCCACAAGTCCGCAGTGACCGGCGATACCGTTGGCGATCCCTACAAGGACACGGCGGGCCCGGCGGTGAATCCGATGATCAAGATCACCAACATCGTGGCGCTGCTGCTGCTGGCGATCCTGGCGCACTGAGCGGCGGACACGACTGAAACGAAGCCCCGCGGTGAAAGCCGCGGGGTTTTATTTTTGAACCAGACGCGAACAACACGGAGATCAATCGATGTCGCTCTCATCCGCACGGAACTACGCGCTCCGCGCCTCCAAATCGCAGGATCAGAAGGAGGCCATCGAGCTACTCTCGAAGGCGATCATGGAACTGGCGATGTCGATTGAAGCGACCGACGCCAAGGTCAAGAAGATCAACAAGTCGTCGTAGCATTGGCCGCAACGTGGTCAGGAAAGATCGTGACGGCGGCTGCTACTTGACCTCCATCTGCAAGCCTTCCTTCTCGATGATCGCCGCGAACTTCTTCGTCTCGGCATCGACGAAATCGGAGAATTGCTGGGGCGTGCCGTAGTCGGCGCGCGCGCCCATGCCGGCGATGTTCTTCTTGACGTCGTCGCGCTCCAGCATCGCCTTGACCTGGCGGTTCAACTCGTCGAGCACCGGGGCGGGCGCGGTCTTCGGCAGGAACACGCCGAACCAGGACGAGACGTCGAACTTTGCCAGTTCCGGCGCGCCCTCGCGCATCGTCGGCAGGTTCGGTGCGGAATCGCTGCGCTCCGGCGTGGTGACACAGAGGCCATTTAGCTTGCCGTCCTGCACCTGCGGCAGCGACGGATAGAGGTTGTCGAACAGGATCTGGATGTCGCCGGCGAGCCCGGCCTGCAATGCGGGACCGGCGCCGCGGAACGGCACGTGCGTCATCTTCAGCCCGGTGAGCTGCAGGAACCAGGCACCGGTGAGGTGAGGGCTTTGTCCGGTGCCGGACGAGCCGTAGGTGAGCTTGTCTGGATTCTTCTTCAGGAAGGCGATTAATTCGGGGATCGACTTGAGGCCGGTCGACGGATGCGCCGATACGATGTTCGGAATCCGGATCATGTTGGAGACCGGCTGCAACTGGTCGGCCGTGTAGGTCAGGTTGCGGAAGATGCTGTAGGCGATCGCGTTGGGGCCGGGATTGCCTATCAGGATGGTGTGGCCGTCGCCCTTGGCGCGTGTGACCTCGGATGTGCCGATGGTGCCGCCGGCGCCGGAGCGATTCTCCACCACCACCGACTGGCCCCAGAGCGGCTGCAAATGCGCCGCGAGCAGCCGCCCCATCACGTCGGTCGAGCCGCCGGCCGCCGCCGGCACGATGATGCGGACGGTCTCGGTCGGCCGCCAGTCGCCGGCGCCGAGGCTCGCGCGCGGCAGGATCGCCGCGGCCGTCAATGCGGCCGTGCCCGACAATACCGTACGACGGGAAAATCTCTTGGCTCTCATGCGTTTACCCCCTGCTCAGGCTCTTGTTTGCGAGCAAACTAGGGGACCGCTTGCCCCTCGGGCAAGCGACAACTTGGCGCAGCGGCTCATGCTCTGGACTCCGGTTTGACGCGTTGTCTCACGCGAACCGGAGCCCACTTCGCTCGAAAACGCTCTAGTTGAAGCTCAGCAGCTTGAAGAGCGGTGTCAGGTAGGACATTTCCTGGCCCGACGTCGGCGTGGACCGGCTGACGAAGTCGAAGATCTTGCCGTCCTTCAGGCCGTAATTGGCCAGTCGGCGCACCTGCCGGTTCTTGTCGAAATAGACCGCGATCACGCGCTGGTCGATCACCCGCTGATTCATGAAGGCGACCGGGCGGGAGGTCCGTTGCGAGATGTAATAAAACACCTCGCCGTCCAGCGTTGCGACCGTCGAGGGCGTGCCGAGCACGATGAGCACCTGGTCCTGGCTCGCGCCGATCGGGATCTGCTCGAGCGCCCCCTCGGGCAGGATGTAGCCCTTCTGGAATTGTTCCCCGGCGCAGCCGCCGAGTGCGGCGCAGACGAGGCCAATCGCCGCGACGGCGCGGAGACGCGAAAAGAACCCGCGCGCGGAAGCGGCGCGAGACTGTCGTGAAAGAGTGTGGTTCATCGGCGGAACTGATCCGTCCCCTTGCATCGGCCGAGGCATTGACGTACCGGGCAGCTCAATGGATTGCAATCATGCCGAGCTCCAATGGGCGACCTCTCAACAGGCGACCCTTTGGGGACCGGCAGCCGGAACCCGTCATGCTTTGGCCGTTCAATCACTTCAGAAGACCCCGGGTGCCCGCGCGCAGCACCATTGAGATCATCTATGGCATGATCGTGACGCAGGCGCGAGAACCGTTGTTTTACCGTGACTTGGGCGTTCCGGACACGGTTAACGGCCGTTTTGACCTGCTTCTGATGCATCTGTGGCTGGTGCTGCGGCGACTGAAATCCGTCGAGGGCGGCGTGGCGCTGTCCCAGGCCCTGTTCGATCATTTCTGCATCGATATGGACGACAATCTGCGCGAAATGGGCGTCGGCGACCTCACGGTGCCGAAGCGCATGCAGGCGTTCGGTGAAGCCTTCTATGGCCGCACCGCGGCCTATGATCTGGCGCTGACCGACAGCGAGGCGGCCTTGGCCGAGTCGTTCTGCAAGAACATCCTCAACGGTCAGAACATCGACAAGGCCCGCGAGCTCGCCGCCTATGCCAGGGAGGCGATCGAAGAGCTGGCGCGCGCCGATCTCGCGGCGTTGGCCAAGGGCGCGTGGCGCTTTCCGGTACCACAGGCTGCGGGGACGGCGGCATGAGCGGCGGCACCACAGGGCAGCCCGATGCACGGCGCGACCGCGACCCCTGGCGGGTTCTCGTCAATGTCGCGCAGATTCCGGAGACCGGCCTGCATCGCGAGATCGTAGCCGACGAGGCGGCGCGCAAGGCGATGGCCGAAGTTGCCGAGTTGCGGGAGGTCGTCTCCGCGCGTGCAGAGTTCGACCTGCAGCCCAAACGCGACGGCAGCTACCACGTCACCGGCAGAGTCAAGGCCAGGGTCGGGCAGACCTGCGTAGTGACGCTCGATCCGATCGAGAACGAGATCGATGAGCCGATCGATGTGGTGTTCGCGCCGCCCGAGCAGATCCCGCAAATGGCCGACTTGGTCGACGACGCCGACGACAGCGATGAGGAAACGCCGGACCCGCCGGAGCCGATCGTCGGCGGCTTCATCGACATCGGCCGGCTCGCCACCGATGCGCTGTTTCTCGGCATAGACCCGTATCCGCGCAAGATGGATGCGGTCTTTGAACAGAAGGCTGAAGCCCCTGACCCGGAAAATCATCCTTTCGCGGCGCTGAAGGCGCTGAAGGAAAAGCCGGACGGCAAGAAGCCCAAGGGAAGTTGAGGGCGCCTGGCGCCACATTTGCGGGGATGGCTTGCCTGCAAGCTTGCGCGAGCACTGCTCCTTGTTACTTCAAATACGTGTCACAATACATTGAAATACAATGTATTTCTGGTATGCTCTGATGTGTTGCGTGACGGTTCGGCAGCTGCCTCATTTGCGGTCAAGAGGTTGTGTCGGACCGAGGACACGCTATTGTCGCGGCCCGGCCGGGACGCGAGTTGGTGTTTCGCCGCGCGCCGTTAACGGCGGTGACTTCAAGCTCGCGGTCCTCGTCTGAAGGGCTGCGGGAAAGCAGGCTTCCGGGACGTTCATGCCTCAAAAGGTTCGAATAGCGCTTGACGCCATGGGGGGCGATGTCGGCGCTGCCGTCGTCATTCCCGGCGCTGCGATCTCGCTGAGCCGTCATCCCGACAGCGAATTCCTGTTGATCGGGGACCGGGCCCAGATCGAGCCGGAGCTCGCCAAGCATCCGGCGCTGAAGGCGGTATCGAAAGTGATCCATACCGACGTCGCCGTGAAGAACGATGAGAAGCCGAGCCAGGCGTTGCGGCGGACCCGGCGGGCGTCATCGATGTGGCTCGCGATCGACGCCGTGAAGCATGGCGAGGCCGATGTCGCGGTCTCCGCCGGCAACAGCGGCGCGCTGATGGCGATGGGCAGCATCAATCTGCGGACGCTGCCGGGCGTCGACCGCCCGGCGCTCGCCGGAGTTTGGCCGACTCTGCGCGGTGACTCCGTGGTGCTCGACCTTGGTGCCACGATCGGCGGCGACGCCCATCATCTCGCGACACTGGCGGTGATGGGGAGCGCGATGGCCAGCGTGCTGTTCAACATCGAACGCCCCACCGTCGGCCTCCTCAACATCGGAGAGGAGGAGGTCAAGGGACATGAGGAAATCCGCGAGGCCGCCGAAATGCTGCGCGCCCTATCTGACATCAACTATATCGGCTTCGTCGAAGGGGACGGCATCGGCAAGGGGCGTGCCGACGTAATCGTGTCCGAAGGATTCAGCGGCAATATCGCGCTCAAGACCGCCGAAGGCACTGCCCGCCAGATGTTCGACCTGTTGCGCGAGGCGATCGGTTCGAGCTGGATCTCGCGCATCGGCTATCTGCTGGCCCGCGGTGCATTCCGGAAGCTGCGCGACAAGCTCGATCCCAACAAGTCGAATGGCGGCCTGCTGCTCGGCCTGAAGGGCGTGGTGGTCAAGAGCCATGGCGGCGTCAACACGGAAGGCTTTGCTTACGCGGTCGATGTTGGCTATGAGATGGCCCACTACGATCTCCTCACCAAGATCAATCAGATGCTTAATCGCGACGGCAGTGCGCTGGTGCAGGCGCAGACCGCGCAGGAGGCTGTCTCGTGACTGCGATACGTTCGGTAGTGCTCGGCTGCGGCTCCTATTTGCCGGAGCGGGTTTTGACCAATGCCGAACTGGCCAGCCGGATCGACACGTCGGACGAATGGATCGTGCAGCGCACCGGCATCAGCGAGCGCCACATCGCGGCCGACGACGAAGTCACCTCGCATCTGGCGATCAAGGCGGCGCAGGCCGCGCTCGCCCACGCGCAAGTCGATGCGCAGTCGATCGACCTGATCGTGCTCGCGACCTCGACGCCGGACAACACCTTTCCCGCCACCGCGGTCGCCGTCCAGCACGCGCTCGGCATCAACCATGGCGTCGCCTTCGACCTGCAGGCGGTCTGCTCCGGCTTCGTCTTCGCGCTGGCCACCGCCGATAATTTCCTGCGCGCCGGCACCCACAAGCGGGCGCTGGTGATCGGTGCCGAGACCTTCTCACGCATCCTCGACTGGAACGACCGCGGCACCTGCGTGCTGTTCGGCGACGGCGCCGGCGCGGTCGTGCTGGAGGCGCAGCAGCAGTCCGGCACCACCAGCGACCGCGGCGTGTTGACGACGCATCTGCGCTCCGACGGCCGCCACAAGGCGAAGCTGTTCGTCGATGGCGGGCCCGGTTCGACCAGGACGGTCGGATACCTCCGGATGGAGGGCCGCGAGGTGTTCAAGCACGCCGTCGGCATGATCACCGACGTGATCGTCGACGCTTTCAACGCCACCGGCTTTACCGCCGAGGACATCACCTGGTTCATCCCGCACCAGGCCAACAAGCGAATCATCGATGCGTCGGCGCATAAGCTTCATATTGCGCCGCAGAAAGTGGTCCTGACGGTCGACAAGCACGGCAACACATCGGCGGCCTCGATCCCGCTCGCGCTGTCGGTCGCCGTGAAGGACGGGCGCGTCAAGAAGGGCGATCTGGTGCTGTTCGAGGCAATGGGCGGCGGCTTCACCTGGGGCTCGGCGCTCGTGCGCTGGTAGCGTATCGCCAAACAGTATCGACAGGTTGCCGGTATCTTTCCTGCGCCTGGGTGCTGGTCGCTGTTGACCATTGCGCGCTAAGCTTTTAATTTCAGTCAAGAAATTGTTCGCCGAGAGTGCGGGGCAGGCGATGACCACGGGAACCGGAAAAACAGTTACGCGCGTCGATTTGTGTGAGGCGGTCTACCAAAAGGTGGGTCTGTCGCGCACGGAATCGTCGGCATTTGTCGAGTTGGTGCTGAAGGAGATCACCGATTGCCTGGAAAAGGGCGAGACGGTGAAGCTGTCCTCGTTCGGCTCCTTCATGGTGCGCAAGAAGGGCCAGCGTATCGGCCGTAATCCGAAGACCGGCACCGAGGTGCCGATTTCGCCGCGGCGGGTGATGGTGTTCAAGCCGTCGGCGATCCTGAAGCAGCGGATCAATGGCCATGTCGTCACCAATGGCGACGGCAGCAAGGCCGACTAGAGCGTTTTCAAGCGAAGTGGATACCCGGTTCGCGTGAAGAAAGCGCGGCAAACCTAGAATCCGGAGCCCCGTTCCGATTCAATCGGAACGGAAAGGCTCCAGGCATTGAGCTCAAAGGAGCGGGCATTTGGACAAGGCGCCGGATGCGTTCCGTACCATCAGCGAGGTCGCTGATGAACTCGATATTCCCCAGCATGTGCTGAGATTCTGGGAAACGCGCTTCGCGCAGATCAAGCCGATGAAGCGCAGCGGCGGACGCCGCTATTATCGCCCCGACGACGTCGACCTGCTCAAGGGCATCCGCCGGCTGCTGTACGGCGAGGGCTACACCATCCGCGGTGTGCAGCGGATCCTGAAGGAGCACGGCATCAAATCGGTGCAGGGCATCGCCGACCAGACCGCGGCGGTCTCGTTCGGCGCGGTCGAGGAAGCCGTCGGCAACAGCATGGCCGAGCCCGACGATCTCGAGAGCAGCGACGGCCTCGATTTCGACGGCGAGGAGGGGGATGGCGACGAGAAGGGGATCGACTACCGATTCGTCGATCCCGACGAGGATCCGATCCTGTCGACCTACAAGGCGCACGCCCAGCCGGGCAAGGCGGCCGCCGCGCCGCCGGTTCGTCCCTCCGTTCCGTCAGTCGATCGGGAGCGGCTCGAACGCGTGCTGCAGGAGCTGGTCGCCTGCCGACAGGTGATCGACGCGGCGATGAAGGACGGCTGAGGCAAGGAAGCCTGCCAAGGAAACCTGCCAAGGAAACCTGCCAAGGGAACCGGCCTCGGAATACAGTCTTTGAGAGCCTGCCCCGCCTTGCGCGAACGCAGGATCGCAGCTAATGGAACGGCATCGGAGCGTGGCGCAGCCCGGTTAGCGCACTAGTCTGGGAGACTAGGGGTCGGAGGTTCAAATCCTCTCGCTCCGACCATTTTTCTCAAAATTCGTTCGGTGTGGTTTGAAGCGGGCGCGCATCGCTCGCCGTCGGCTTGCGATTGGTTGCCAATGCTGTTCGCCAGTCGCGGAAAGCTGTGCGCGGAAGCCAACACGCTGTCGTTAATATCGAGCAAACGCTCGTTGAAGAGGCAGCACCAAGCCGATCGCATCGGCGGCTGTCGTTGTCGATGAACAATCGTTCATGGAACGCCACTGATTTCAGGCGGTTAGTTGCGGGGCGCATTTTGGAGGACAAAATGAAGCACGCAATCATCGTCCTTTCCGCGGCATGCCTGATGGCTTCCACCCCGGTTGCTTTTGCACAGGGCGTTTCGAGCAAATCACCTGGACACGAGATGCAAAAGAAGGGCTCCAAGAAAGGCAGTCACGGCGCTTCGGGCTATGCACCCGGGCACGAGATGCAGGCACGAGGATCGAAAGCCGGGAGCCCAGGGGCCTCTGGCTACGCCCCTGGTCAGACGACGGGGTCGGGCAGCGGGATGACCGGAGGCAGCCCGACCAAGTCCAGATAGTTACACTGTAAGTTTTTCGGGGCCCCGGCCGTCAGCGCCGGGGCTCCTTTTCCATGGCCCGTTCACGGATCGACCGCGGCTTGGCCCGTTTCATGCTTTCCATTGAGGGGCAAATGGGGGGCCAACATGATTGCTGAACACTTTCTGGTCTGGGCTGCGCTGCTGAGCGTTCTCGCCTTCCTGGCGTTCCAGTCGCCGGGGCGCGGACACCGATAAGTCTCCGCTTCCAACGCTTCGCGAGGTGAGCGGCGCGATCATGCCGGTTGCCAGTCGTCCCGTCTGCTGCAGAGCCGGTCGCCTCAGGCCTCGGCCTCCATCGCAACAATCAGGCAGGCCTTTTCCAGGCGGTTGGTAAGCATCGAAAGCTTGGCCGTGAACTCGGCCAGCTCAGCCTCGCTGAACTCCTCGAACACGGTTTTCTTGAACGCCTTGTGCTGCTCGGCGAGGCCTGCGAGGTGCCTTTTGGTCTTGTCGGTCAGCGACAGCCGCACCACGCGCGCATCGGCCGGGGAGGGCGCGCGCCGCAGCAGCTCCTTCTGCTCGAGCAGCTTGGACTGCGTGGTCACGAACGACGGATCAACGTGCAGCAGTTTCGACACCACGTTGATCGGCACGCCGTCATCCTTGTCGAGATCCGAGATCGCGATGAGAATCATCCATTGCGGACCGCTGACGCCAAGCGACTTGCCCCAGAACTGACGGACGCGCTCCAGATGCGAGTTGATGGCCGAAATCTCGAGCGTGAACCGCTTGATGATGTCGAGATGTTCGATGGCGCGCTGGCGCGTCGAATCCTTCCTTGTCACTGACACAGCTTCCTCTTCCCTCGGGCGCCGACTCAGCTTTGTGCTGATTTATTTCTTGTTTTCCGCGCTGCAGTAGGTTTTTTCCCGCAAGCCGCCAACGAACGCAAGTGAACGTAAAGTAATTATGATGGTCGTGTGACAGGTGGACTATTTGGGATGTGACAAGTTTTCTCAGGTAGGCAAAGGGCTTACAGGCAGCGTTGCCGGCGAGACACAGTGCGGCCGCATTCGCATTCCTGACTTTATAAACTATTTTGATTGGCGAACTCGCCAATGCATATTGAACCCGGCGGTAGGGGAATCTCGATCGTCCCGTTGCGGTGATCGTTCAAGTCCGTCGCACACCACAGATTGATCTGAGGGTGCGGGGTTTGGGGAAAACGGTCTTGGACAATGCGGGAGGATCACGGGGCGCTCGCGGCCTCGGACTCTCCGCATATGAGCAACTTGGAGGTTTAATATGAATTTGAAGAGCCTTATCCTGGGCTCGACGGCTGCGCTGGTCGCGGTCGGCGGGGCACAGGCGGCCGATCTTCCCGTCAAGGCCAAAGCGGTCGAGTACGTGAAGGTTTGCTCGCTTTACGGTCCGGGCTTCTACTACATCCCCGGCACCGACACCTGCATCAAGCTGGGCGGCTATGTGCGTGCTGACGTCGTGGTGAACGGCAACAGCGTGTACGGCGCGAACTACAACGGCGCCAGCGGTGCCAACAACCGTTTCACGAACGGCTACACCTGGCGTTCGCGTGAAGACTTCAACATCGATACGCGCACCGCGACCGAATACGGCGTGGTCCGCACCTATTTCGATGCGGTGTTCACCTGGACCTCCGACACCTATGCCGGCCAGGGCAACGGCTCGACCGTGTACTCGGCGATCGGCTCGTCTTCTGCGCCGAACAACGCAGGTTCGGGCAACGTGGCTGCCGGTACGGTCGGCGTCTACTACGCCTTCATCCAGTTCGCCGGCTTCACGATGGGTAAGGCGGTTTCGCAGTTCGCTGCCCCCTGGAACGGTTATCCGGGCAACAACTACGACGCACTCGTCGGTGGCGTGAACACCACCAACGGCATCAACCAGTTCACCTACACCGCGCAGTTCGGCAACGGCGTGTCGCTGGCTCTGTCGGCGCAGGACCAGGTTGCCTACATGCAGGCTGGCGTGAACAACCTCGGCGTCGGTGGTGCCTACGGCTCCAGCGACTACGCCGGCACGATCGCTCCGGACTTCGTCGCTTCGCTCAAGGTCGACCAGGCTTGGGGTATCTTCCAGGCGTCGGTCGCCGCGCATGACAACCACGCTGCCTACTACGGCGGCACCGAGTTGACCGGTCATCCCGACGACAAGTGGGGTTGGGCTGGTGCGTTGGCCCTGTCGATCAAGAACATCCCGACCGGACCCGGTGACACCATCAACATCCAGGGCGTCTACACCGACGGTGCGACCCGTTACAACATCCAGGAACTGGCCAGCCAGGCCGGTGCGATCGCCATCTTCGGCGGTTCGAGCCTGCCGGGCGTCTATGGCAGCGTTGGCTTCGGTACGGCACCCGACACGGTGTTCGGCCCCGGCGGTCAGCAGCAGTCCATCAAGACCTGGGGTATGCGCGGTGCGTACACCCACAACTGGGATCCCTACTGGAACACCAGCTTGTACGGTGCGTTCGCCGCTGTTTCGTACAACGATGCGGCTAAGTCGCTCATCTGCGGCGTTG
Organism: Bradyrhizobium sp. USDA 3315; assembly: GCF_054056795.1. Taxonomy (NCBI): domain Bacteria; kingdom Pseudomonadati; phylum Pseudomonadota; class Alphaproteobacteria; order Hyphomicrobiales; family Nitrobacteraceae; genus Bradyrhizobium; species Bradyrhizobium sp. USDA 3315. The sequence goes on from NZ_JBSRYP010000001.1 coordinate 6,550,732, forward strand.
GTGGCGTCGGTGGTTCGTTCCGTGCCGCATTCGCTGGCGGCGCTGGCGTGACCGCCTGCAACCCCGACTACAACATCGCGCAGATCGGCGTGATCACCCGTTGGACCCCGGTCAAGAACCTGACCTTCTCGGCCGACGTGACCTACTCGCACCTCGATCAGAAGTATGCCGGCATCATCACGACGTCGTCGACTGCTATCGGCAAGCCGACCGCGACCTACGAGCTGAAGGATCAGGACACTGTCCAGATGCTCTTCCGCGCTCAGCGCAACTGGTAATTCCGGTTGATCTGATCACGATCCAACAGAACCCCGGCAGGCAACTGCCGGGGTTTTTCTTTGCGAAAGATTCTAAGGAGAGCTGAGCTGCGTCATTTCGGTCCACGCGAACGACGAAGACGAGCCATGCGATTCATTAGCCGCAGACTTATTTACTTACCTGATCTACTAAACTATATACGCCACGGCCAACACATTGAATGATGGCTCTTAGCTAGCTGCTAAGCCTCCCAAACCTCCGGCAATGCCCTGCCGGAGGTTTTTGATTCAAGGGCCCAGCCGGCGTCGACGATGGTGGCGCGCGCGGCCCGCCAAGCTGCGGCCGGCGATCGGGTTGCCGTCGCCTTGCCGATTCGACGCCGTCAGGATTTGACGGAATCGATCCGCAGTGCATTCTCGCCATTCATGGGACGCTTCAAGAATAGCCGCCTGGCGCGCATGAGCAGCGGCCACTATTGCCTGATCCGGGATCTCGGGCTGGTAAAGGGCGGCAAGGGATTGCGGCACCATGAGGTGATCATCGATTTCTCGTGGCGCGGCCTGCTCAAGCTGGCCCTGAGTGCGGGTGCAGGCGTCCTGCGGCGGCGCGCATCCGTGCGCATCGAGACAGCCGAATAGCGCCACGCCGCGTCATGACGCGGCGTGGCCTGCAGCCAGGATGCGCGAGATCATCGCGTGAGGCTCACGCGCTTCGCAAACAAGTGTTCGAGTTCGGACGACGTGATCGCAACATTGTCAGAGCTTCGCCTATGACGATCGCGCGGTGTGCCACGCCGCGCGCTGCGCTATGCGCCGATTGCGATCAACGTGGTCCATCTGCACAGGTGCTGTCGCGCTGCTTCGCTGGTTTTACCTCGGCAGCTGCGGCCGCGGTGGAAATTTCGGCCGCGATCGCCATCAGCGTTGTCGCGACCAATCTGTTCAGGATGTGCACGATCATGGTCTCCGATTGTCGATGTCGGATTGTTCGCAACGCGGAATGATTTCGTTACGCGGCCACCGTCTCAACCCGCTGCAGGCGGGTCACTTGCGCGTGAGGCGGCGCCGTTGCTGGGCGACAATTCGGTGATGTAAGGTGCCGCAGCCAAGCGGTTGGGGCTGCGATCCGCGCTCCGGCCGAAACAAAGAAGAACAGGGCAAGAAAAATAAGGGAAGGAACGGATCTCACATGAAGGATTTCGCCGGAAAGATTGCCGTCATCACCGGTGGCGGCACGGGCATGGGGCGCGAGCTGGCACGGCAGCTCGTTGCCGAGGGCTGCAATGTCGCGATGTGCGACGTCTCGGCCGAGGCGATGGCCGAGACCAAGCGGCTCTGCGAGGTCGAGAAGCTGCCGCAGGGCCTGCGCATCACGACCCACATTGCCGACATCTCGATCGAGGATCACTACAAACGCTTCCGCGATGAGCTGATCGAGCAGCAGGCGACCGACAAGATCCACCTGCTGTTCAACAACGCCGGCATCGGTGGCGGCGGCAGCCTGTTCTCCAACACGCGCGAGCAGTGGGAGCGCACCTTCAACATCTGCTGGGGCGGCGTCTATCTCGGCGTCCGCACCTTCCTGCCGCTGTTGGTGAAGGCCGACGAGGCGCACATCGTCAACACCTCGAGCGTCAACGGCTTCTGGGCCTCGGTCGGCATGGGCGTGTCGCACACCGCCTACAGCGCGGCGAAATTTGCCGTGAAGGGATTCACCGAGGCGATGATCAACGATCTCCGGCTCAACGCGCCGCATGTGAAGTGCTCGGTCGTGATGCCCGGTCACATCGGCACCTCGATCGTGTCGAACTCGCGCAAGGTCCAGAACGGCTCCGACCAGCTCAACGCCGACGAGCTCAAGCAGGCCCGTCAGCGTCTGCAGGGGCAGGGGATCGACGTCGCCAAGATGTCGGACGTCGACATCCAGCAGCTCGCGCTCGATCGTGCCCGCATCTTCCACGACGAGGCACCGACTTCGGCCGCGGCCGCCGCCAAGATCATCCTCGACGGTGTGAAAGCCGAACGCTGGCGCATCCTGGTCGGCGACGATGCGCATCTGCTCGACGAGCGCGTGCGCAAGACGCCGGAACAGGCCTACACGCCGGAGTTTTATCAGGACCTCGTGGCAGCAACCGGGTGGAAGGTCGGCTGAACGGCCGTCCCGCATCGCGTGGGGACGGCTTCACTCAAGCGCTATCCGCGCATCGCGCGTTGGCGCGATCCCGCTTGATAGGCGAGGCGGTAATGCCCTGAGCAATAGGGCATGCCGCCGAGCGGTGTGTTGCCGCAGAAGCAGAAATCATCGGCGCCCGGGGTGCTGATCGGCCAGCGGCAGCGCTGCTCGCTCAGCTCGAACAGCGAGCAGCTGTTGGCGCTGACGATCGGGGCGTCGTCGGGCTCCTGCTCGTAGACCGCCTGGAGCAACCGGAGCTGCTGCTTGGCAGTCGCCCGTTGCGCGGCGTGGGCGGCGGATTTCTTGCGCCGCGCCCGACGTTCGTCCGGCGTCGTGCGTGTGAGGTTCAGCCGCGACAGCTTGCCGATCACCGCATTGCGGCTGACGCCGATATTGACGGCGATGTCGCGGCAGGAGAGGCCGGCTTCAAAGTAGATCTTGAGTTGGTCGACGCGCTCCGGCGTCCAGGTCTCTTGGATGGCAATCATCTGACGGTTCCACGTTCTGTGTTGAACCGCCGCGCCGGCACACGCGCCCTTAGTTCTTGAGCATGATCTTTTCGGAAAACCGGTTTCCACTTTTCCGGATCATGCTCTCAGGGCGTGCGGCCGTTGTCGCGGATTGCAAGCAACCCGTCCTTGATGGCGAGCCGAATGCCTTCCTCGATCAATGTCCGTGCGACGCCCGGGACGCTCGTGCCGTGGGTGCCCTGTCTCACCAGCTTCTCGAGGTATCCGATGGTCGAGAGCGCCAGCGTGACCGGGACGCGGTCGGTTTCGGCCTTTTCCGTAGCCATGGTGAAACGCTTAACCCCGAACGCCTGTACTGAAAAGTATCTATTTAGAGTCTATTTAGGAATGAGGCGGTTCGTCAAGCCGTGGGCGGCAAGAAACAGCCAGCCGCGCCCAAGCGCGCTGGAAGCGAGTTCCAGCGCGCGGGTGTCATCGAATTATTGAGATAGATGAAGGTGTTAGGGCCGTAACTCGACCTTGACCGGGAACTTCTTGAGAAGCCGCTCAGCCTTCTCGGCCTTTTCCGGAGGCGCGCTCACGCTCAGGTACAGTCCGCGCGACGGGTCGGTGATCGCGTCGACAGTGACCTCGCCGGACAATCCTTCCAGCGCCAGCAACTCGCGCGCCGCCTCGCCGGCGGCGATCTCGCGCAGCTTCGGCTTGAAGATCTTGCCGACCGGAGTCACCGGCATCTCCGGAATCACCGACACCACGCGCGGGCGCGCCGGCGGCTCTAGGATGTTGTCCTGCACGAAGGCGGCGAGCGCGTTCGGATCGATATGGGTGCCGGGCTGCGCCGAGACGAACAGCATCGGCACTTCGCCGGCGTAGGTGTCGGGACGTCCGACGGCCGCGGCAAGCGCCACGCCCGGAAACGCCAGCGCGGCGTCCTCGATCGCGCGCGGATCGATGTTGTGGCCGCCGCGGATGATGACATCCTTGGCGCGGCCCATGATGTAGACGAAGCCGTCAGCATCGATCCGGCAGATGTCGCCGGTGCGCAGCCAGCCGTCGCGGAACGCCTCCTCGGTCTGCTTCTTGTCGACATAGCCGGCGAACACCTGCGGGCCCCTGGTCAGCAGTTCGCCGACCGGCGAAGGCCACGGTCCCGTGTGGAGCTTGCCGCCGTCGAGGATCGCGAGTTCGACCAGCGGATTGCGGGTGCCGACGCTCTCGGCGCGCGGCTTCACACCGTGCACATCGTGAGTGATGGCGCCGGCGAGCTCGGTCATGCCGTAGAGCTGCTGGATGCAGGGGCCGCCCCAGGTCGCAAGATAACGGCGCTCGATCTCCGGCGGGCAGATCGAGGCGCCGGTGGCGGTGACGCGCAGGGTCGAGATGTCGCTGTCCGCGACCGGGATATCGGCGAGGGCGCCAAGTATCGTCGGCACGTTGCCGGCGATGTTGATGCGGTACTGCTCGATGATCTGCCAGAAGTGCCGGACCAGCGCCGGATCGCGCGCGCCGGCGGGACCGGGGATGACCATCGTCGTGCCGGCCGCCAGGGAATTGGCCGTGGTGCAGAAAAGGCCGCCGACATGGAACAGCGGCATCGTGATCATCGCGCGCTCGCCGCGATGGAAATCGAGCGCCATCCGCGAGGATACTGTGGAGGCGACCATCGCGCGGTTGGTGAGCCGCGCCACCTTGGGATGGCCGGTAGTGCCGCCGGTCGGGAGCATCACGGCGACGCGGTCGGCCTCGCTCATGTCCTTGGACTTGCCGTAGTCGTCGCGCCAGGCGGGATCAGGCCGCAGCACCTCACCGTCGAAGGCGATGCTGCCGTCGAGCGGCACGATCACAATGTGCTTCAGGGAAGGCACCTCGCGCTGCAGGCCCTCGACCCTCTCATAGAGCCCGCCTGGCATGCCCGGCGGCGGCGCCAGCAACAGCTTCGCGTGGATCGCATTGAGCTGGGCGACGATCGCTTCGCGCGTGAACAGCAAATTGAGCGGCTCGGCGACGCCGCAGGCGGCTGCGCCGAAGATCGCGACGACGGTCGCGGGGCACGCCGGGAGCAGGACAGCCACCGCGTCGTCCTTGCCGATGCCGTGCTTACGGAAATAGGTTTCAGCGGCCTTGATGCAGCCCATCAAGTGATCGTTCGAGATCACGACCGGATTGGGATCGAGCGGCGAGCGCAGATAGATCGCGGCTTCAGCGTCCGGCGCGCCCTGCGGGCCGCGGGCAATGAGGTCGAGGATGCGCGGGCAGGCGGCGAGCGTCTCCTGCATCTCCCTGTCGCGCGCAGCCTCGTCGGCCGGCGAAAGCCTGTCCTTCAGCATATCCGTCCCCGTCCATTCTTGTTCGTTGGGACGGGGATTGTATCGAGCCGTGCTCGCGGAACACAAGTGCGGCCATAGCACTCAGTCATCCCGGGGCGATGCGCAGCGTCGAAACCCGGAATCTCGAGATTCCGGGTCTGGTCCTTCGGACCATCCCGGAATGACGATCTCAGCCGTGGACCACGGATTTGGCGATCATGCAGTGGATGCCCTTGGAGCCGTTGACCGTCTGCGTCACGCGCAGGTCGGCCGCCAGACTGCACAGCGTGTAGGCATCCTCGCGCGACAGATTGCGCTTCTCGCCGAGCAGCACGATCATGTCGCGCAGCGCCCGCACCACGCACTGGTCGAGATCGGGATCCATCGCCATGGTCATGTAATGATCCGCGGTCTCTGCGCGCGGATAGGCGAGCTTGATATCCTTGCGCAATGTGAGGCGGAAGCGGCCGGTCAGCGCGGTCTCGATCGCGGTGACGCAGACCTCGCCGTCGCCCTGCACGCCATGGCCGTCGCCGCAGGAGAACAGCGCGCCCGGAACGAACACCGGCAGATAGAGCTTGGCGCCGGCGCCGAGCTCCTTGTTGTCGAGATTGCCGCCCATCGCGCGCGGGATCAGCGAGGAGATCCGGCCCCAGGCCGGCGGCGGCGACACGCCCATCACGCCGAAGAACGGCTTGAGCGGCAGATCGAGCCCCCAGGGCATGCGGCCGACCATGCGCCCGCGATCGAGCGGGATGTTGAGGACGCGTGTTTCGTGGAAATCGTCGGGCAGGGTGCCGGACAATGGCTTGATCAGATTGTAACCCCAGTCCTGTCGCAGCTGAACGTCGAGAATATCGACCTCGAGCACGTCGCCAGGTTCGGCGCCGGCAACGGCGATCGGGCCGGTCAGAATGTGTCCGGGTACCATCCGCTCGCACTTCGCATGGATGTCGTCGAGCTCCGGCGGAACGAAGAATTTGCCGCGGTCGGGCACCACGTCCGGGCCGCCGCTGACGGTCTCGATCGTGATCTCGTCGCCGCTCGCAACGGTCAGAACCGGTTTCAGCTTGGCTTCAAAGAAGCCCCAATGGCAGGTTTCAGGGCTCGACTTCAGATGATGATGGGTCATGTGACGGCTTTTGATTAGTTTCCCAGCAGCGTATGACGCTGTAGCAGAACTTCGCAGGGGCTTCTCTTGTTTTTTGTGCTCTCCAAGACGCTCGGCATCATGCTGTTGCCGATCAACTTCCTGATCGGTATCGGCGTGATCGGCACCGTGCTGCTGTTGACGCGGTTTGCGCGCCTCGGCCGCAGGTTGATGGTGGCCGCGCTGCTGCTGCTCGCGATCTGCGGCTTCTCGCCGCTCGGCAATGTCCTGATCTCCACTTTGGAGCAGCGCTTCCCGCCATGGGACGCCTCGCGCGGCGTGCCGGACGGCATCATCGTGCTCGGCGGCTCGATCGATGCCGATCTGTCGGTTGCGCATGGCACGCCGGTGGTGCGCAGCGCGGCCGATCGCGTCATCGCGGCGGCGACGCTCGCGCGCAGATATCCGAATGCGCGCCTCGTGTTCACCGGCGGCAGCGCGAACCTGATCTCGAACGATGCGCGCGAAGCCGACTATGCCGCCGAGATGTTCGAGGGGCTCGGCATTGCCAGGTCGCGATTGATCATCGAGCGCCGCTCCCGCAACACGGTGGAGAACGCCGAGTTCTCCAGGGCACTGGTCGATCCCAAGCCGGGCGAGCGCTGGCTGCTCGTCACCTCGGCCTACCATATGCCGCGCTCGGTCGGGCTGTTCCGCAAGGCGGGATTCAACGTCGAGGCCTATCCGGTCGACTGGCGCGTCGGCAATGTCTTCAGCTTCGCGACGCTTGCGATCGAGGGCCTGTCGCGCACCGATCTCGGCACACGCGAGTGGATCGGGCTTCTGGCCTATCACCTGGCCGGCCGAACCGATGATTTGCTGCCGGGGCCGGCCGCGCGCTGAGGCGTAGGCACTTGTCGCCTCCAACGGCCAATCCTAACATCGACGCAACAGGCGGCGCCAAGCCGCCGATCACGGGAGTTCACGCCATGCAACAGCAGACACCGCCGGAACAGTTCGACCTCGGCGCAATCGTCACCGATCTGAACAATCTGCTGCGGCTGAAGACCACGGTGATCGGCATCAAGATGTTCGCGCGCGCCGAGGAGATGGAGGCGATCCCGAAGATTCGCCGTCCGTCGGCGGTCCACACCACGGACCAGATCGTCAGCATGGCCTCGCGGCTCGGCTGGACCGTCGGCATCACCGGCGACGATCTGGTCGGCGCGCAATGCCGCGCCGTGATCGGGCTCGCGCCGCAGGATGAGAAATGGCTTGCCGGCGAGAACTATGTCGGCGTCTGGCACGGCACTGCCGAAGACGCGCGCAAGCGCCAGGAGGCGCTCGACGTGGTGCCGTACGGTCAGTACCAGGCGATGGCGGTCAGCCCGCTGACCAGCGGACGGCTCAACCCGCCCGACATCTGCCTGGTCTATGCGACGCCGGGCCAGATGATCATCCTGATCAACGGGCTGCAGTACACCGGCTACAAGAAGTTCGAATGGGGCGTGGTCGGCGAGACCGCCTGCGCGGATTCGTGGGGGCGGGCGCTGAAGACCGGCGAGCCGAGCCTGTCGCTGCCGTGCTTCGCCGAGCGCCGCTATGGTGGCGTGCCGGACGAGGAGATGCTGATGGCACTGCCGCCGGCCTATCTGGTGAAGGCGATCGCCGGCATGAAGCAGCTCGCCAAGAACGGTTTGCGCTACCCGATCGCGCCCTACGGCATCCAGGCCGACGTGCGCGCCGGCATGGGCGTCTCGTACAAGAAATAGCCGATTGCGTCGCCGCGCCCGCGATGACAAAAGGGCGCCCAATTCGCTGCGCAGGGAGCCTGATCCATGTCCTCGTCGAAACTCGACATCGTCGTCTATGGTGCGACCGGCTTCACCGGCCAGCTCGTCGCCGAATATCTCGCGGCGCATTATCGCGTCGGCAGCCTGAAATGGGCGATGGCCGGGCGCAGCAAGGACAAGCTCGCCTCGGTTCGCGACGCGATCGGCGCGCCCGCCGACACGCCGCTGATCGTCGCCGATGCCGGCGATGCCGCCTCGCTGAAGGCGATGCTTGCGCAAACCAGGTCTGTCATCTCGACGGTCGGACCGTATCAGCTCTATGGCAACGAGCTGATCGCGGCCTGCGTGGAAAGCGGCACCGACTATTTCGATCTCTGCGGCGAGCCGATCTGGATGCGGCAGATGATCGACAAATACGAAGCCGCCGCGAAGGCCAGCGGCGCGCGCATCGTGTTCTCCTGCGGTTTCGACTCGGTGCCGTTCGAACTGGGCGCGTTCTTCGTGCAGGAGGAAGCGAGGCGCGTGTTCGGCGCGCCGGCGCCGCGCATCAAGGGCCGCGTGCGCGACATGCGCGGCACGCTGTCCGGCGGCACCGCGGCGAGCGCCAAGGCGACCTTCGATGCGGTCGCCAAGGACCTCAGCCTGGTTGCGATCCTCAACAACCCGTTCGCGCTGACGCCGGGCTTCGAGGGTCCGAAGCAGCCGCGCGGCAGCAAGCCGGCCTATGAGGAGGATTTGCACTCCTGGACCGCGCCGTTCATGATGGCGCTGATCAACACGCGCAACGTGCACCGCTCCAACATGCTGATGGGCTTTCCCTACGGACAGGACTTCGTCTACGACGAGATGGTCCTGACCGGCCCGGGCGAGAAGGGCGAGGCCAACGCCAAGAAGGTGATGGCGTTGAATTCCGAGAAGACCGGCCCAAGCGCGCCGAAGCCGGGCGAGGGGCCGTCAAAGGAGGAGCGCGAGAACGGCCGCTACGATCTGCTTTATCTCGCGGTCGCGCCTGACGGCCGCATGGTCCGCGCCGGCATCAAGGGCGATCGCGATCCCGGCTACGGCTCGACCTCGAAGATGATCTCGGAATGCGCGATCTGCCTGCTGCGCGATACACCCGACGTCGCCGCCGGCTTCTGGACGCCGGGAGCCGCGATGCAGCACAAGCTCATCAGGCGCCTGGTCGATCACGCCGGGCTGACCTTCGAGGTCGAGAAGTAGCTTCGCTTACCTCGCCCCGCTTGCGGGGAGAGGTCGGATCGCTTCGTCAGATGCGATCCGGGTGAGGGTACAGGTCCGTCCGATCGCATTGCTCGTGGAAAGAGCCCCTCACCCCAACCCTCTAAGAGCGAGCTTCGCTCGTCTCGACCCCGTGAAGGACGGGGAGAGGGAGAGGCGCTACGCCGCCGCCCGCGGATCATACGCGTACATGAAGTCCATGCCCTTGGACGACACCGGCAGCAGCAGCTTCAGCATGTGATCGCGGAGCCAGGCGCCGGTCGGGCTGAACTCACGCTTGCTGTTGCCGTTGCGGCGGGCGATCGCCACGATCTTCTCGGCGCGCGGGCGCCGCTCGTGCTCGAAAGCCTGGAACGTCATGCCGAGCTCCTGGCCGCCGCGCATCAGGATGCCGAGCCGCAGCGCGTCCTCCAGCGCCAGCGATGCGCCCTGGCCGGCATGCGGGCTGGTGGCGTGCGCGGCGTCGCCGATCAACAGCGTGCGCTTGCGCGACCAGGTCGGCAGCGTCGCGACGTCAAGCGTGTCGGTGACCACGATATTCTGGGCGGCTTCGATGATCTCGGGGATCGGCGCGTGCCAGCCGGCGTGGAAATCGCGCAGATGCTGCCTGATCGCGTCCTGGCTCCGCAGGCGGTAGGCCGCCGCGGTCATGCCGTGCGACGGCTGCGTGCTCCACCACATCGCGCCCGTGTCCGGATCGGGGCTGCACATCCCATAGCCGAAGAAGCCGCTCTGCCCGAACGTGGTCGCCACCCTCTGGCCGATCGGCAGCTTCTCGATCACCGCGCGGGGCACGAATCCGCCGAAGCCGATCAGCCCGGTGTCGAACGGCGTCGGGCCGTCAGGGATCACGTGGCGCCGCACCGCAGAGTGCACGCCGTCGGCACCGATCACGAAATCGCCCTCGGCGGTGGTGCCGTCGTTGAAATAGGCGATCACGGGCTGGTCGCCGCGGTCTTCGATCTTTACAAGTTTCTTCTCGAAGAACACCGAGACGTTGGAGGCCCAGGCCTTGTCGATCAGCGTCTCGTTCAACGTCGCGCGGCACATGTTCACCGCGGGCTGGCCGAAGCGCTGCTGCATGTTCTGGTTGAGCGAGCCGAGCTTCTTGCCGCCCTGCGAATAGAAGTCGAAGGACTCCGCGATCGAGCCGTTTCGGATCAGTTCGTCGGCGAGGCCGAGCTCGGCCAGCACATGCATGCCGTTCGGCGCGATCTGAAGCCCGCCGCCGACCCCGGTGGAGTAGGGCCAGGCTTCATAGAGCTCGGTCTCGATGCCGGCGCGGGTCAGGAACATCGCAGTGACAGGACCTGCGATGCCGGCGCCGATGATCAGAGCTTTACGGGGACGTGAGGTCATGCCTTGCTCCATGCATCCGTGTGGGATAGGAAAGGTCAGTTGCTAATTATCTTAGTATATAAGATATTAGGCGAGTAAGATATAGGAGCCGATTTGTCAAGCACGACGTCGCGCGAAACGCTGATGCAGGAACTCGAGGAGGCGATGCGCCGGTCATCCGCGCAGGGCGTGATGTACGGCCAAGCCGTTGCAAACATGGCCGGAATCTCCAATTCCGACATGGAATGCATGGACATCCTGCATCTGGAGGGGCGGGTAACCGCGGGGCGTCTCGCCGAGGTCACCGGGCTGACCACCGGCGCGATCACCGGCGTGGTCGATCGTCTGGAGAAAGCGGGTTACGTGCGCCGCGAGCGGGACGAGAGCGACCGCCGCAAGGTCTTCATCTCGGTGGTGGAGGAAAAAGCGGCGGAGATCGGCAAGTTCTACGTGCCGATGCAGGAGGCGATGCTCAAGCTGTGGAGTAGCTACACCGACGACGAGCTGCGCTTGCTGCTGCGTTTCGCCAATGACGGCTACAAGGGCGTGCTGGAAGCGACCGGAGCATTGAAGGCGGTGATCGACATGCCGCCGGAGCAGCGCGCCAGCCTCAAGATGCCGCCGAAGACTCGTCGATGATCCGTGCCGACGTCGCGCGGTAGTGCTCGGCTGCCGCATACATGCCCCACATCGTGCCCAGCATCATCCAGAAGTGCCGCCAGTGGTCGGTATCGATGATGAAGCTCTCGCCGACGAAGCCGAGGAACGCCGAGAAGACCGCGAGATAGCCGCGCTGCCACGGCACCCGCATGTAGATGTAGCGGAAGCCGATGATCGCGGTGACGAACACCAGCGCCGGATAGCAAATCCCCGAGATCCAGCCGCCCGACATGAAGGCGTTGAGATAGGAATTGTGGGTGTCCTCGGGGAAGTAGGTGTGGAATTGCAGCGGCCCGATGCCGAACGGCAGCTCCAGCGCCATCTGGGCGCCGAGGATGTGGCGGCCGAACCGGCCGAAGCGGCCTTCGTCATAGCTCTGGTCGAAGCTCGCGCGCTGCTTGAACATGTCGGCGACCGAGCCGATCGAGAGCAGCACAGCGATCAGCGCCACGGCCAGGATCGCGGCGATCAAGGTCATCACGATGATGCGCGAGCGCTGCGCCTGCGAGCGGCTGGTGAACACCATCAGCGCCAGCATGAAGGCCGCGGTGATCACGAGGCCGCCCCAGGCGGCGCGCGAGAACGACAGCAGGATCGCGAGCGAGATGATGCCGAAGGCGATGGCGTTGCGGAGCGCCTTGCCGAAGCGGTCGGAGACCACGCTCTGCAGTGTGAACAGCGCCGGCAGGATCAGGAAGGCGCCGAGCACGTTCGGGTCCTTGAAGGTTCCGCGGGCGCGGTCATACAGCGTCAGCAGGTCGTAGCCGCCGGGCACCAGACGGAAGTAGCCGGCGATGCCGGCGAGCGAAGCGATCATCGCGCCGACGATCAGGCCGCGGCGCAGCATGTCGAGGCGGGCTTCGGTATCCTCCGACATCACCATCGCGAAGAAGATGACGGTGATGGCCATGTACCAGGAGGTCAGGATCCAGTTCACCACCTCCGGCTTGTCGAGGAACGGCACCGCACCGATGCTGTAGCCGACATTGAGCACGATCAATGTGAACAGCAGCGGCATGAACACCAGCCGCATGCGCAGGCCGGTGGCGAAGAACAGCACGCAGGCGGTCAGCGTGACGAGCTCATACGGGCTCGGCTCGATGAACACGATGGCGCCGGACGCGCCGGCCAGCCACACCAGCGCCCGCTGCAGCGCCAGCACGCCCGTTGGTGCTGATGTCAGCGAATGGGACGTCCCGGCTGTCGCCGCATAGGCCATCGGATACTCACGCAACTTGGTACAAGCACTCAACACATTGCTTCGTCATTGCGAGGAGCGAAGCGAGGAAGCAATCCATCTATCCCCGAGCCGCGATATGGATTGCTTCGCTGCGCTCGCAACGACGTCAGTAAGTCTCAACCTTCAGTACGCGTTCTCGCTTTTGGTCAGCAGCGAGAACGGGGTCTTGAGCAGGATGTAGAGGTCGAACAGCACCGACCAGTTCTCGATGTAATAGAGGTCGTATTCGACGCGCTTCTGGATCTTCTCGTCAGTGTCGACCTCGCCGCGCCAGCCGTTGATCTGCGCCCAGCCGGTGATGCCGGGCTTGACGCGGTGGCGGGCGAAGTAGCCGTCGACCGCCTCGTCGAACAGGCGGTTCTCCAGCTTGCTCTGCACGGCGTGCGGGCGCGGGCCGACCAGCGAGAGATTGCCCTTCAGCACAACGTTGAACAGTTGCGGCAATTCGTCGAGCGAGGTCTTGCGGATGAAGCGGCCGACGCGGGTCACGCGTGGATCGTTCTTGGTCACCACCTTGGAAGCGGTGGGGTCGGCCTGGTGGTGGTAGAGCGAGCGGAATTTGTAGACGTCGATCCGCTCGTTGTTGAAGCCGAAGCGCTTCTGGCGGAACAGCACCGGGCCGGGGCTGTCGAGTTTCACCGCGAGCGCCACCAATCCCAACACTGGCAGCGCCGCAAGCAAGGCCAGACCGCCGACCACGCGGTCGAACAGCCATTTCAGCACCAGATCCCAGTCGGTGATCGGCGCCTCGAACATATCGAGCGTCGGCACCTTGCCGATATAGGAATAGGAACGGGGGTGGAAGCGCAGCTTGTTGGTATGGGCCGACAGGCGGATGTCGACCGGCAGCACCCAGAGCTTCTTCAGCATTTCCAGGATGCGGGTCTCCGCCGAGATCGGCAGCGCGAACAGCACGAGGTCGACGCGGGTGCGGCGGGCGAATTCGACGATGTCATCAATCTTGCCGAGTTTCGGTGAGCCGGCGCAGGTATTAGTGGCGCGATCGTCATTGCGGTCGTCGAACACGCCGAGCAGATGGATGTCGGAATCATCCTCGGCGTTCAGCGCCTCGATCAGCTGCTCGCCATTGTGGTCTGCTCCGACGATGATGGTGCGGCGGTCGAGCCGGCCGTCATGCGCCCAGGCGCGCACCATCGATCGCAGCAGCAGCCGTTCGGCGATCAGCACCGCAAGGCCGACGCAGAAGAACGACGACAGCCAGACCCGCGATACCTCGCCGCCGAGCTTGACCAGGAAGGAGATGCCGATGAACAGCAGGAACACGACGGCCCACGACGAGATCATGCGCGTCATCTGGCGAAGCTGGCCGCGGAAGATCTGCACCTGGTAGATATCGGCGGCCTGGAAGCAGACCACGGCGGCAGCCGACATGCCGAGGATCGATGCGATGTACCCCCAGTGAATACTGCCGCCGGCGAGCGGCCTGACATAGGCGAGATAGAGCCCGACGCCGACCAGGCTGAGCAGCACGAAGTCGGCGAGGCGAACCACGCCGGCGATCACAACCGGCGAGTAGGCGCCACGAACCTTCTGGTTGGTAACGGCGAGCGCGGCCGGCGAGAGGCGCCGGCGCCGTTCGATCTGCGGCTGAGCGGCCGTCGCAGACGCAGCGGCATCCAGCATCGAGCGTGCGTTAAACGGTTCCACGAGTCCACGTCCATTCCTGCGCATGCAGATGGGCATCCGCGCGCAGCACGAAAATTCCCCCGGGCGTGACTTAAGGGGACAAATCGGAAGAAACGGTTACGTGTGCAAGAAGTGGTTAACGTTTGGCAAATGCGTCGCGATAGCCGGCCAGTACCCCCTCGACCATCGCGCTTTGCGAGAAATGTTCCGAAATCCGCTCGCGCAGTCTCTCGGCGCGCGCCGCGGTCGCGGCGGGATCGTCGAGCGCGGCCTTGATCGCGTCGGCCATCGCTCCGGCATTGCTCGGCGCGAACAGGGCGTCGGTGTGGGTATCGAAGATCTCCGGGATGCCGCCGACATCGGCTGCGATCATCGGAACGCCCGCCGCGCCCGCCTCGATCACCACATAGGGCATCGAATCGCCGCGCGAGGGCACCACGAGCAGGCTGCCCTTCGAGAAGCCGTAGCGCGCCTTGACGTGACCGATGAAGCGGACTGCCTCACCGAGCGACAGCCGCGTCACCTGCTCCTTGAGGCGCTCGAATTCCTCGCCGTCACCGCCGAGCGTCAACGTCACCGGCTTGCCCTCGGCGCGCAGCTTCGCTACCGCGTCGATCAGGAGATCGGCGCCCTTGATGCGCCGGAACTCGCCGACATAGGCCACGTCGGTGGCATCGTCGGCGCCGGGGACCGGTTCGAATTCCTCCGCGGTGACGCCGTTGAACACGCAGCGCACGAGGCCTGCCGGCTTGCCGACCGTGCGCTGATAGGTGTCGCGGGCAAACGCGCTCTCGAACAGGAATAGGTCGGTGCTGTTCATCAGGGTGCGCTCGAGCTGGCTGTAGAAGCGGCCCTTCCAGGTGTCGAGCGGGTAGTGCAGCGAGCCACCATGCGGCGTGTAGACCCGGATCACCTTGCTCGACCGCCGCCGCAGCCGGACATAGGCGCCGGCCTTGGCGCCATGCCCGTGGACGACATCGGGTTTCAGCTTGCGGATCAGGCCGGCGATGTGGGCCCAGACCATGAAATCGGCGAAGCGCGGCTCGCGGCGTATTGCCACGCGGTGGACGCCGAGCTTGAGCCGCGGCTCGATCTCGGCAAGCGCCGCGTCGGCCCGCGCGCCGCCGGTCAAACTGTCGGCGACGATGCCGACATGATGGCCGCGTTCGATCTGGCCGTTGGCGACGTCGAGGATGTGACGAATGATGCCGCCGACCGGGGCACGCACCACGTGCAGGATGCGGAGGGGCGGTTGCTGATTTTGATCCTGCGCCATCGATCAGAACCAGCGCTCGCCGACGAACACGGTGTCGCCGGGGCCGATCGGCGTGCCCAGGGGAGCGACGAAGCGGCCGGCGCCGGATGCATTGGTGTGGGTGACGGTAACCTCGTCGCGCCTGGCGCGCGGCGAGAAGCCGCCGGCGATCGCGATCGCGCTTTCGACCGTCATCTTGGGCACATAGGGATATTGGCCGGGGGCCTGGACTTCGCCGAGGATGAAGAACGGCCGGTAGGCCTCGATCTCGACTGCGACCGACGGCTCGCGGATGAAGCCGTTGCGCAGCCGCGCGGTGATCTCGGCGGCAAGCCCGGCGGGCGTCCGGCCGCGCGCCGGCACCGAGCCGATCAGCGGCATGGTGATCGCGCCCGCGGCGTCGATCGCATAGGCGTTGGTCAGCCCTTCCTGGCCATAGACCACAACGCGGAGCTTGTCGCCGGGGCCGAGATTATAGCCCTCGCGCGTCGGTGCGGGATCGGCATAGGCCACGGGCGCAGCATACGCCATCGGTTCGAGACCGGGGTCGCCGGCAAGCGGCGACGTTCGGCCCATGCAGCCCGACAGCGCGAGCGCAGCGACCAGACAAATAAGGGGAGCGCGCAGATCGCGCATGCAAGGAATCCCGCGACAATATCGGCTCCGATTAACGGCACCCATGGTTAACAAAGAATGACGGGGCGGGTGGTGGCGGCCATGCCCGTCAACCCCACCGATTAACCCAGCGGCAACCTTAATGGACTGTAATCGCCCCATTGAGATGGAGTCGCGGTGTCCGCGGGGGTTCGTTATGCGTTTTGCATTCTGGCGTAGAGGCAAGGATAAGGCCGTCGTGCAACGGGCGTTGCCGAAGTCTGCGCCCGTCGCCGACGAAGCTGTCGTGAAGCCGGCTGCGCCCAAGCCTGCTCCTGACAAGCCTGCGCCCGACAAGCCGGCGCGCCCGGCGGAGGCGGCCGATCTCGACCTGCACGTGCTCGGCCGCGCGCTGGCGCGCAAGCGCGGCTGGATCATCGTGCCGACGGTGCTGGTGTTCGCGTTGTCGCTTGCCGCGGTCAACGTCGTGACGCCGCGCTACAAGTCGGAAGCGCGAATCCTGATCGACAATCGCGAGAACGCCTTCCTGCGTCCGAACGGCGAGCGCGACCTGGAGCGCACCTCGCTCGACGCCGAGGCGGTGACGAGTCAGGTGCAGCTGTTGCTGTCGCGCGATCTCGCGCGCGACATCATCAAGAAGAACAAGCTGGCCGAGCGTCCGGAGTTCGATCCGGTGTTGCGGGGCTTTTCGCCGTTGAAGTCGCTGCTGGCGCTGTTCGGCATCGGCCGTGATCCGTTCAGCCTGACGCCGGAAGAGCGGGTGCTTGATTCCTATTACGAGCGCTTCCAGGCTTTTGCGGTCGACAAGTCGCGCGTCATGGTGATCGAGTTCCAGTCGGAAGATCCCGAGCTTGCGGCGCGCGTCGCCAACTCGATCGCGGACGGTTATCTCGTGTTGCAGCAGGCCGCGCGACAGGACCAGGCCAAATCCGCCAGCACATGGCTGCTTGGCGAGATCGACAAGCTGCGCACCAAGGTCGCGGAGGCGGATTCGCGCGTCGAGGAATTCCGCTCGAAGTCGAGCCTGTTCGTCGGCACCAACAACATCCCGCTGTCGAACCAGCAGATGGGTGAGCTGAACACGCAGCTCAACAATGCCCGCGCGCTGAAGGCGGATGCCGAGACCAAGGCGCGGCTGATCCGGGAGATGCTTCAGGGCGGCAAGCCGATCGAGGCGTCCGAGGTCCTCAATTCCGAGCTGATCCGCCGGCTCGCCGAACAGCGCGGCACGCTGCGCGCGCAGCTTGCCGAGCAGTCGTCGACGCTGCTCGACAACCATCCGCGCATCAAGGAATTGAAGGCGCAGATCGCCGATCTCGACAGGCAATTGCGCGAGGAAGCCGGCAAGGTTTCGCGCTCGCTGGACAATGACGCCCGCGTCGCCGATGGCCGGGTCATGGCGTTGCAGGCGAGCCTGGACCAGTCGAAGAGGCAGGCGTCGTCTAGCAATAGCCAGGACGTGCAACTGCGCGGGCTGGAGCGTGAAGCCAAGGCGCAGCGCGACCTGCTGGAGGCCTATCTCGCCAAGTATCGCGAGGCGACGGCGCGCGAGAACATCGAGGCCGCGCCGACCGACGGTCGCATCATCTCGCGCGCCTCGGTTTCGAATACGCCGGCCTATCCGAAGAAGCTGCCGATCGTGCTGATCGCGACGTTGGCGACGCTGCTGCTGTCGTCCGGCATCATCATTACCGGCGAGCTGCTGCGCATCTCCGCGCCCGGTGCGGTTGGCCGCGCCTTCGCGCCGGCGGCTGCCGTGATCAGGCGCCGCGAGCCGGTCATGGATGCCGCAACCGTGGACCAGCCCGCGCTGTCGCCCGAACCCGCGCTCGCATCGCCGGTCGCGCCGAAGCCGGCGGTGGAGCCCGAACTGCCGCTGGAGCCTGCGGCTGCCTATGAATCTCCGCCGCAGCCTGATTCCGCCCAGACCGCCGACGAGATCGATGAGCTCGCCGAGCGCCTCGCCGCCGCCGGTCCCGCCGCCCACAAGGTCACCGTGCTCGGCCCGGCCGCGGCTGATAGCGTTACGCTGACCACCCTGACGCTGGCGCGTCTGATGGCGCGCCAGGCCAAGGTCGTCGTCGTCGATCTCGTCGCGTCCTCGCCGGTACTGACGTCGGCGACCGTCGATCCGGCGGCGCCCGGCCTTGCCGAGCTGATGCAGGGCGAGGCGACCTTCGCGCAGATCATCACCAAGGATCGGCAGTCGCGTGTTCAGATCGTCAGCGCCGGGCGTCCGGGCTTCGATCGCTCGCATCTGCAATCGCCGCGGCTCGCACTTGCGATCGACGCGCTGCTCAGGGTCTACGACCACGTGCTGCTCGACGCCGGTTCGGCCGTCGACCTTCCGGCCGAACTGCTGACCGCGAAGGCGCAGGCGGTCGTCGTGCCCGACGCCGCCATGGCGCAGGATGCCCGCCACTCGATGGTCGAGCAACTCAGGGCGGTCGGCTTCGCCGAAGTGACGATGCTGAGCAAGCCCTGCGCGGCGTCGGAAGCGGCTGTGAGGAGCCCGCGGGTGGTGGCTGCCTGAGCGCCGCCGTCAGCCCGTCGGGGTAAATCCTGTCGCCCGCACGATCCCTTTCCAGCGATCGGATTCGGTGGCGAGCAGTTGCGCAAAGTCATTCATCGCGATTGCGTCGACGTCGACCGACAGTTTGGCCATGCCGGACTTGACCTCGTCGCTGCGCAATGACGCCTGGATCGCACCGTTGAGTTGCGCGACGATTGCGGGAGGCGTCTTCGCCGGCAGGAAGATGCCGAACCAGGTCACGTCCTGAAGCGCGGGGTAACCGGCTTCCGCCACCGTCGGCACATCGGGGAGAGATTTGAGACGGCTGGGACCGGTCGTCGCAAGAGCGCGAAGCTGTCCGGACTGGACCTGGCCCAGCAGGCTGTCGATCGGCATCACCGCCGACGCGATCTCGCTTTTCAGGAGATCCTGGACCGCCCCTCTGCCTTGATAGGGCACGTGGAGATAGTCGAAGCCCGCGGTCCGGCCGAGCATCGCACCGATGAAATGCAGCGTGGTGCCAACGCCCGGCGTGCCGTAGGTCGCCTGTGTCGGGTTGGCGCGGCACCAGGCGACGAAGTCGGCGAGGCTCCTGACATCGTTCGGGACTTTCGGGCCGATCGCCAGCAGCGTCGCGAATGAGCCGACGGTTGATACCGGCGTGAAGTCCTGCGGTGCGTATGTCAGCGACTTGTAGGTGTGCGGAAACAGCGCGATGAATCCAAGCGGCGCGAGCAGCATGACCGATCCATCGGCCTCGGCGTTCTTGACGGCCTCGATCGCAATCCGGCCGCTTGCGCCGGGCCGGGTCTCAACGACGATGGAATCGGCATAATCCTGCATCTGCCCGGCGATGAGCCTTGCGACGGCGTCCGGCAATCCGGGCGTGTAGCCGGTCAGGATATGGGCGGTCTTCAGGCGGGGCTGCGCGCCGACTGGCCGGACCAGGCCCGCGGCGGCGAGCGCGGCACCTGCCGCTGACGCGGTCAGGACGTCGCGACGGGTCAACATGCATGCCTCCAAGGTCATGGAGTCGCGCCGTCCGGGGCGCGACGATCTGCGTCATCGCACGCGGAGGATGCGTGAGGCGGGGATAAACGTCCAATGCTAGTGTCTGAGGCTTCCATAACCGTTTTGGTAAGGATCGCTGATGCAGGACATCGAGCGTGCCCGACGCCGGATCAAGCTGCGCGACCTGCACATCCTGCTCGTCATCGCGCAGCGCGGCAGCATGGCGAAGGCTGCCGCGGAGCTCGCGGTGTCGCAGCCGGCGATTTCGCGGGCGGTCAGCGACATGGAGCACGCGCTCGGCCGTCGGCTGCTCGATCGTTGCCGTACCGGCATCGAACTGACGGCCTATGGCCATGCTCTGGTGCGACGCGGGGTCTCGATCTTCGACGAGCTTACCCAAGGCTTGCAGGAGCTCGAGTTTCTGGCCGATCCGAGCATCGGAGAGTTGCGCATCGGCAGCACGGAGAGCATCGCAGCGGGCTTGCTCCCGGTGGCGATCGACCGCTTCACGCGGCAGCATCCCGGCATCCGCATCAATGTCGCGCAGACCGTTCTCAGCGATCTGCGCTACCGCGAACTGCGCGAGCGCAACATCGATCTGTTGCTGGGATGGACGCCGACACCGTTTGACGAGACAGACCTGGCGGTCGAGCCCTTGCTCGATGATCAGCGCGTCGTTGTCGCAGGAAAGCGAAGCAAATGGGCGCGCGCATCCAGGCTCGAATTGGCCGACCTCGCACACGAGCGCTGGGTGTTACCTCCGCCGGACACCTTTCCGGGCGCCGCAGTGGCGGAGACGTTTCGTGAATTCGGAATGCAGATGCCAAGCGCGCCGATCACGACGCTGTCGCTTCATTTGTGCTGCCGGCTCGCCGCGACCGGCCGCTTCATTACGGTGCTGCCGGGCTCGGTCGCGCGGTTTGCCGGCGGCGATCTCGGGCTGAAGGTGCTTCCGGTTCAGCTTCCGCGGGCGGCCGCCGTCTCGGCCGCGATCGTCACGTTGAAAGGCCGCACCTTGGGCCCGACCGCCGAGATCTTCATCGCCTGTATCCGTGAGATCGCCAAGGCGGCCGCAAGCAAGGCGGCCGCCGGCAAATGACGGATATTACAGGCGCCGTTCCGCGCAGGCGCGTTTAGTGCGCCATCATCGGCTCGCGCGCGGTTCGCTCGAGCACCGGATCGATCCGCAGCCTGATCGTGACCAGCGCGCCGATCAGTCCCATCACGGCGAGCAGCAGCAGCCCTGCCGTAAAGCTGCCCGTCAGGTCCTTCAGATAGCCGACGGCGAATGGGCCGGCGAAGCCTGACAGGTTGCCGAGCGAGTTGATCGCCGCAATGCCTGCCGCCGCCGAGGCGCCGGTCAGGATGCCGGCCGGCATCGGCCAGAACATCGGCGGCACTGCCGACACGCCGATCTGCGCAAGGCAGAGCAGGGCGACGATCAGCACCGGATTCGATACCAGCCCGGCAAGGCCGATACCGACGGCGGCGAGCGTCAGCGCGCCGGCGACATGGTATCGCCGCTCGCCGGTCTTGTCGGAATGGCGGCCGAGCAGCACCATGCCGACCGCGCCGAACACGAAGGGCAGGGCCGCGATCAAGCCAGTCTGGGTGTCGGTGACGCCAAACGCCTTGATGATGGTGGGCAGGAAGAATGCGACGCCGTAGCTTGCCGCGTTGAGGCAGAAATACACGAAGGCGCAGGCAAGGACCCGCGAGTCGGTGAGCGACTGCAGAACGGAAATATGCTCCACGGCCTCGGTTTGCTGCCGCTCGCGCTCAAGCGTGGTCTGGATCCACTTGACCTCGTCGGGCTGCAGCCAGCTTGCCTGACGCGGAAAGTCCGGCAGGAAGGTCAGGACAGCGAAGCCGACCAGGACCGACGGCAATGCCTCGCAAACGAACAGCCACTGCCATCCGGTCAGGCCGGCGCCCGACAGGTTGAGCAGCAATCCCGAGATCGGCGCCCCGATGATGCTCGAGATCGGGATCGCGAGCATGAACAGGCTGATGACGCGCGCGCGGTACACCGACGGGAACCAGAGCGTCAGATAGAAGATGATGCCGGGGAAGAAGCCGGCTTCGCAGGCGCCGAGCAGGAGGCGCAGGAAGTAGAAGATCCATTCGCTCGACAGGCCGCTCGCCGCGGACATCTGCGGGATGAAGGCAAATGCGGCCGAGACGATGCCCCAGCTGATCATGATGCGGGCGATCCACCGCCGCGCACCGAACCGCTCCAGCAGGATGTTGGAGGGCACCTCGAAGAAGAAGTAGCCGATGAAGAACAGACCGGCGCCGAGCCCGTAGGCAGCCTCGCTGAGGCCGAGCGCCGCGTTCATGTGCAGCTTGGCGAAGCCGACATTGACGCGATCGAGATAGGCCACGAAGTAACACAGGATGAGGAACGGAATCAGCCGCCGCATCATCTTTCCGATCGCGCGCTTCTCGACATCGTCGCTCATCGTTCCCATCCCTTCCTGTTTTTCGATTCGGCAGACGATCACTGCGCTGTTCGGGGCGGCACCTGGCGCACCCGCAGCGGTTCGTCGCGTTGCTCTTGCAAGTCTTCTTCATTGTTGTGTAATCGACTGCCGCGTGACTAATGGCATTTGGGAATGGAGCCACGGCGAAACTGTCATGATGCACCGCGGTATAAACGCGGGAACCCTGGAGCGTTTTCCGGCGAAGTGGCTGCCGGCTCGCGTCAAGAAAACGCCTCAAAGCAGAATCTGGAGCCCCGTTCCGGTTTAGCCGGAGCGGAAGAGGCTCTTTCCGGGCAGGATGGTGGCGGGCCGTGATCAGTAATCTGAAACTGCGCCAGCTGCGCCTGCTGGTCGCTCTCGACAATGAGCGCAAGTTGCAGCTCGCCGCCGAGCGGTTGAACATCACCCAATCAGCGGCATCGAAGATGCTTGCCGAAATCGAGGCGCTGGCGCGGGTTCCCTTGTTCGAGCGCACGGCGCGCGGCGTCGAACCGACGGCCTATGGGTCGATCCTGATCCGTGGCGGCAAGAGCGTGCTGGCCGATCTCGACCAGGTCACCGACGAGTTCGCGGGTTACAAGTCCGGTGAGCTCGGCACCGTCTCCGTTGGAACAGTCGCCAAGCCGAGCATCGACCTCGTCGTCGACGTCATCCAGTATCTCGGCGAAAAGCTGCATCGGGTGAACATCTCGCTCGATGTCAGCACCAGCCCGCCATTGATCACGCGACTGCTGGCGCTCGAGTTCGATTTCGTCGTCGCCAGGATTCCCGCCGGCATCGACCCCCGGCAATTCGACTATTACGAGATCGGCGCGGAGGAGGCGGTGCTGCTCGTTCGCGCGGAGCATCCGTTGGCCGGCCGCGAGACGGTCGAGCTGGAGGACATGGCCGACCAGCAATGGATCTGCCAGCCGCGCGAATCCTTCATGCGCCAGGCGCTCGAGAGGCTGTTCATGAGCCGCGGCGTGACGCCGCCGCGCCGGGTCATCAACACCGAGTCGTTTTTCGCCTCGGTCGGAATTGCGGCGGGCATCGACGCGATCGTGCCGGTCCCCATGCTGGTGTTCGATCTGGTCGATCCGCAGCGGTTCAAGGTGCTGCGCCTGCGCGACAGGCTGTTGTTGGAGAATTACGGCCTGATCAAGTTGCGCAAGCGCGCGCTGTCACCCGCCGCGACACTCTTGTTCGACGCGATGAAACGGCTCGGCGTACCGAATGGCGGTGCAGAGCAGGGCGACGCGGCGAGCTGAACACTCAGCGGAACATGCTGCGCAGGTTCTGGGCAATCTCGAACAGCGCCGGATTTTGCTTCACGGCGCGCTTGGCGCGATTGATGGCCGACAGCGCGCTGGCCGCCGGCTTGCCGCGCAAGCTGAGCGGAATGAAGCTGTCGACGACGGCTTCATCGTCCTTGCAGAACAGCCGCTTGTACTCGTCCGAGCCGATGCCGAGATCGAGAGCGCGGTAGTTCAGGCCGGCATGGCGATCGATGATATCGCGCATCAGGATCAGGCCGGGGCTGAACTTGGAATTGGCCGACATCGTGTAGGTGTTGAACATCATCGAGAAGCGATGACCGTCGGACACGCCGGCGAAGATCGCGATCACTTCCTCGTCGCACTCCAGCGCGTGGATGTCGATCGCATAGCCGTTGCCGTCGGCGCGCGGCGCGAGGCAGGCGGCACGAATGAACTGCTCGATGCCCGGCTCGGCGAACACGTTCGGCAGCTTCTGCTCGGCCATGCGCTGCGGCTTGACGCGGAAGAACCAGTCGAGCAGGCGGCAGACATCGGCGCTCTCGCTCGCGACATAATAGCGATAGCCGGGCAGCGCCTGCAGCTTGCGCTCCTTGCCCTTGAGGCGGCGGCGGAACGAGTTGCTGACCAGCGTCGCCGGTGCCGCGCCGGGCTCGATCGCCAGCACCGGGCAGTCGTTGACCGAAGGCTGACGCGGCAGCAGCGCCAGCGGATTCGGGAGGTCCTGCCAGCGCAGCGGCTGCTGGCAGAGCACGAGCGCATCGGCGCGGGAGCGTTCGGCGATCGATCCGATCAGAGCCGCGATGTCGGCTTCCGTCGCGTTGGCGGCGAAATCCTTCTCGCACAGCGCCATGTTGAAGGTCGTATGCTTGCCGCCCATGAAGCTCGCGCAGTTCGCGCCGAGGCGGGACTCGATTGCGAGCGGCAGCAGCAGCAGCGGCCGGCGTTCGCTGTCATGAGCGACGACGATGAAGGGCCGCAGGCCCTCGCGCTCGCCGACCTGGCGTTGCCAGCTGGCGAGGAAATCGAACCGCTGATAGGGCGTGTAGCTGTGCTGCGATGTCTCGAAGCCGCGCCAGGTCGCTTCGGCCGCGGTGAGATCATGAAAGATGTCGACGCCGGCAACGCGGATCGCGTTCGGCCACGCCCGCGTCTCAGCCGTCTGGCCTTCGATTGCCGCCGCCATGGTCATCTCGGAACCCGAAATTTTAGGGTATTAATTTACAGTTCTCGGCTGGGGCCGACCTTCGCAGGGAAATGTCAACAAAGAGTAAGAACAATGCCGCGGCGGTGTGCGGGAACCGCCTGACAAGGACGGGGATCTTGGCGCCGGACAGCGGGATTTTACGACGGGCCCGAATGGAGCTCGCGTATTTCAGTGGCGCCTTCAAGCTGCGGGAACGCGAGAGCGGCGGCGCCGGGGTGATCCTGCGCTTCGGCCGCGTTCGTCCCGCGCGACGCGGCCGGTTTCAGCCGCTGAAGTCCCAGGAGATCACCCCGGCTTTCCTCGATCGCACGATCCGCGCGTTGAAGCGCTGGCAGTATGACCTCGTCGGGATTGACGAGGCTTGCCGCCGCGCGGTGACTTTGCCGGAGCGCCGGCGCTTTGCCTGTCTGACCTTTGACGGCGCCAGCAAGGACATCGTCGCCCATGCCTGGCCGGTGCTCGCCAGGCACGGCGTTCCCTTCGCGCTGTACCTGCCGACGGCCTTTCCCGATGGCGTCGGCGTGGCGTGGTGGCTGGTGCTGGAGGACATCATCGCGCGCGAAAACCGCATCAGCATGATGATTGACGGCCGGGAGCGGCACTTCGCGATTTCAAATCTCTCGGACAAATACGAGCTGTTCGATTTCCTGTCCGGCTGGCTGCGCAAGCTGCCGCCGTCGGACCTGTCCTACGCGCTGAACGATCTCGCCAGGCGCTATTCGGCCGACGCAGCCCAATTGTCACGCAATGCGTCACTCGACTGGCAGGATCTGGCGAAGCTTGCCGCCGATCCGAACGTGACGCTCGGCAGCGCCACGGTGAACTATCCGGCGCTGTCGAGCCTCAGGGATGCCGACGCGCAGCGCGAGATGGCGATGGGCAAGGCGGTGGCCGAGAGCGCGCTTGGGCGGCAGGTCAGGCATTTCGCATTCCCGTTCGGGGACCGCGATGCGTTCGGCCGTCCGCATGTCGTGATGGCCGAGGAGGCCGGCTTTGCCAGCGCGGTGTCGACCATACCAGGGGTCGTCGAGGCGCAGGGGCGCACCAACCTCCACGCGCTGCCGCGCATCGCATGGGACGGCCGCGTGCGTTCGCTGCGGATGATGCGGGTGCTGCTGTCGGGCGTGATGTTCGCGCCGGTGCGGCCGACGCGCAGCGCGCGCGACCAGAACGTTACTTAGGCGCGATCGGGCCGCGACATCCAGGCGACGATCGGCATCGCCGGCAGCACCCAGCCGAGGCCGGCGACGACGTAGAAGATCGCCTGCAGCAACCCCGAATTGGCAAGCCACGGCGTCTGGGCGACCGTCATGCCAAGCAGTGACCACACCACCACCAGGATCAGCAGGAAGATGGTTCCGAGCAGTTTGCGGGTGCGTATGGCCATGGCGGATATTTGCAACTCGTGATCCAAGGCGTTTTTTCGAGCGAAGCGGGCACCGGTTCGCGCAAAGAAAACGCGTCAAAACAACGTTCTGGAGCTTGCTTCCGACTTGATCGGAAACGAGGCTCCGGACGGCGGCTTGCGCCGCGGGCGCGGCGGACTATAAGGGGCCCGAAAATCCAATCAAGTCAGGGCGAAATGGCCGGTATTTCCGCAAAGACATCGCAGCTTCGCGCCGTCAGGGTATGGCTGGTCGCGGTGGCCGCCCTGATCGCCCTGATGGTCTTGGTCGGCGGCGCCACGCGGCTGACCGAGTCTGGCCTGTCGATCGTCGAATGGAAGCCGGTGACCGGTACGCTGCCGCCGCTGACCGAGGCGCAGTGGACCCAGGCCTTCGAGGGCTACAAGACGATCCCGCAATATCGCGAGCTCAACGCCGGGATGACGCTCGAGCAATTCAAGACGATCTTCTGGTGGGAGTGGAGCCACCGGCTGCTTGGCCGCGTGATCGGCGCGGCCTATTTGCTGCCGTTCCTGTATTTCCTGTGGCGCGGCGCGGTGAGCGGCGAACTCGGCCGGCGATTGTGGGTGATTTTCGGCCTCGGCGCGCTGCAGGGCGGCGTCGGCTGGTGGATGGTCGCGTCCGGCCTCTCGGAACGCATCGAGGTATCGCAGTATCGGCTGGCGACGCATCTTGTGCTGGCGCTTCTGATCTTCGCGGCGATCGTCTGGACGCTGCGGCGCCTGACCGACCGCCCAAGCGTGATCGCGCCGCTCAGGCTGAAGCTCACGAGCGCGGTGCTGCTCGTGCTGACCTTCGTGCAGCTCTATTTCGGCGCGCTGGTCGCGGGGCTGCGCGCGGGCAGGGTTTATAATACTTGGCCCGACATCGACGGCGGCTTCATTCCGTCGGCTGACCGGCTTTGGTTCGAGACACCGTGGTGGCGCAATCTGTTCGACAACACGCTGACGGTGCAGTTCGAACATCGCATGACCGCCTATCTGCTGTTCGCGCTGGCGATCGCGCATGCGATCGATGCCATGCGCGCGCGCGCCGGCGGCGCGGTGATCGCCGGCGCCTGGTGGCTGGTGGCGGCGATCACGCTGCAGGCGACGCTCGGCATCCTGACGCTGCTGCATCAGGTGCCGATCGATCTGGCGCTGACGCACCAGGCCGTCGCCATCGTCGTGCTGACGCTCGCGGTGCTGCAGGCCGAGCGCTTCGCCGCGCGCCGGACCGAGCGGGACCAGCCGACCCTCGTTGCGGTCGGCCAGCCCGGTTGATCGATCAGGACAGGTAGTCGAGCCCGATATCGAGCGCGGCCGAGCTGTGGGTCACCCAGCCGACCGAGATCAGATCGACGCCGGTTGTGGCAATCGCTGCGGCCGTCGCCGCGGTGATGCGGCCGGAGGCTTCGGTGATCGCCTTGCCGCGCGCCATGTCGACCGCCTGGCTGAGCTGCTCGGTCGTCATGTTGTCGAGCAGCACCGCGTCGACGCCGAGCGTCAGCGCCTCCTCGAGCTGCGACAGCGTGTCGACCTCGACCTCGATCTTGACGAGATGGCCGGCATTGGCCTTGGCGCGCTCGATCGCGGTGCGGATGCCGCCGGCGAGCGCGATGTGGTTGTCCTTGATCAGCACCGCGTCATCCAGCCCGAAGCGATGATTGCCGCCGCCGCCGGCGCGCACCGCATATTTCTCCAGCGCACGCAGTCCCGGCGTGGTCTTGCGGGTGCAGACGATCTGCCCGCGGGTGCCCGCCACGGCCTTGACCAGCGTAGCCGTTGCGGTGGCGACACCGCTCAGATGGCAGAGGAAGTTGAGCGCGGTCCGCTCGGCGGTGAGCAGGCTGCGGGCCGGGCCGTCGATGATCGCGATGACCTGGTCGGGTTCGACCGCGCTGCCGTCGGGCCGTTCGGCGCGCAGCGTGATGGCCGGCGACACCGTCTGGAAGGCTGACCGCGCGACATCGAGCCCGGCGATCACGCCGGGCTGCCGCGCCCGCATCACCAGCCGCGCCTGCTGGCCGGCCAGCACGATGGCGTCTGCGGTGATATCGCCGGCGCGGCCGAGATCCTCGCGCAAGGCGGTCTGCACGATCGGCTCATAGATCAGCGGCAACAGGGGGGTGAGGGTCATGACAGGGCACTCCTGGCAAATGGCGTGGATTCGACGATGTCGCGCGCGGCGGCGAGTGCATCGGCGCGGGTAAGGGACGACGTAACGGCCGACGCAGCAATGTGCGGGAAATCGGTGCGGAAGTGGCCGCCGCGGCTTTCCTCACGCCGGATGGCGGCAACCGCGACCATCAATCCGACCAATGCTGCGTCGGACGCCGCACTGTGACCGCATGCGAGTGGATAGAGACTGCGGATCGCGCGGGCGATCCCGTCGCGATCGCGCAGGACGCCGAGTCCCTGGGTGAGGATCGGTCGCACGGCGGAGGGATCGGAAGCCTGTGGCATCGCATCGTCGCGCAGCATGGCGCGCGGGCCCGCACTTACGCTTTCGATGCTCTCCGCGACCCAGCGCGCGCAGACGATCGCTTCCATCAGCGAGTTGCTGGCGAGGCGGTTGGCGCCGTGCAACCCGGTGCGCGCGGCCTCGCCGCAGGCCCACAGGCCCTGCACCGTGCTGCGGCCATAGCCATCAACCGCGATGCCGCCCATATGGTAGTGAACCGCCGGCCGGATCGGGATCGGATCATGGGCGGGGTCGATGCCGGCCATCTTGCAGAACGCGCTGATCACGGGATAGCGCTGCGCAAACTCCGCGCCCGGATGTTGGCGCGCGTCGAGGAAGGTGCGATGCCCCGCGGCGCGGTGGTGCCACACGGCGCGCGCCACGATGTCGCGTGGCGCAAGCTCGGCGCCGGACTGATCGGCCATGAAGCGCTCGCCGGTCTCGTCGATCAAGACCGCGCCGTCGCCGCGGATCGCCTCGGTCAGCAGCGGCATCGGGCGCGACGGCCCGTCGAACGCGGTCGGATGAAACTGCACGAACTCGATGTCCGACAGTTTTGCACCGGCATGTGCGGCAAGCGCGAGCCCCTGGCCGAAACATCCGCCGGGATTGGTGCTGTCGGCGAACAGCCCGCCGATGCCGCCGGTTGCGATCACCACGCGATTGGTCGTGATCGTCAGCGCGCCACGGTCGCTCGCTGCAAGCACGCCCCTGACTGCATTGTCCTCGACGATCAGCCGGCGCGCCTCGACGCCTTCCAGCAGTGTGATCGACGGCGTCTGGCGGACCGCCGCGATCAGCGCGCGCATGATCTCCCGGCCGGTGCCGTCGCCGGTGGCGTGCACGATGCGGTTGCGGCGGTGTGCGGCCTCGAGCCCGAGGCGCCAGCTGCCGTCGGCGTGCCGGTCGAAGGCGACGCCGAGTCTCGCCAGCTGCTCGACGGCGGCGGGCGCGGCGTGGACGATCCGACTCGCCGCGGCCGCGTCGCAAAGGCCGGCGCCGGCCGCGAGCGTATCGGCGAGATGCAGGGCAGGGCTGTCGTCGGCGCCGACCGGTGCGGCAAGGCCGCCCTGTGCCCACATGCTGGAAGCTTCCGCGCCGAGCGGCGACTTCGGCAGCAGCACGACCGGCTCGGGTGCGAGCTGAAGCGCGGTCATCAGCCCGGCGGCACCGCCGCCGATGATCACCGGCCGGCCGTTGAGATCGGAGATATCGGTGCTCATATCGCCAGCATCCTTTCGACGCTCTTGCGCGCGCGATCGGCGATCGCGGGGTCGATGGTGACCTCGTGCTGGTTGGTCTCCAGCGCGTGACGGACGTTCTTCAGCGTGATCCGCTTCATGTGCGGACAGAGATTGCAGGGGCGGATGAAGTCGACACCGGGATTTAGCGCAGCGATGTTGTCGCTCATCGAGCATTCCGTCAGCAGCACGACGCGCGGCGGACGTTTGGTCTCGACAAACGACTGCATCGCAGCCGTCGAGCCGGCAAAGTCCGCTTCGGCGACCACCTCGGGCGGGCATTCCGGATGCGCCAGGATGGTGACATCGGGATGATCCTCGCGCAGCTGGCGCACGTCATCGGCGGTGAACAGCTCGTGCACCTCGCAGTGGCCCTTCCAGGCGATGATCTTCTTGCTGGTTTGCTTGGCGATGTTCTGCGCCAGATATTCATCAGGGAGCATGATGACGCGCTCGGCGTCGAGCGATTCAACCACCTTCAGCGCATTGCCCGACGTGCAGCAGATGTCGGACTCGGCCTTCACCGCGGTCGAGGTGTTGACATAGGCGACGACCGGTGCGTCCGGGTAGCGCGCGCGCATCAGCCGCACGTCCTCCGCCGTGATCGAATCCGCCAGCGAGCAGCCGGCCTTGAGGTCGGGGATCAGCACGGTCTTGGCCGGATTGAGCAGCTTCGCGGTCTCGGCCATGAAATGCACGCCCGCGAGCACGATGACATCGGCATCGACCTTGGTTGCTTCGCGCGCGAGCAACAGGCTGTCGCCGACGATATCGGCGACGCCGTGGAAGATCTCCGGCGTCTGGTAATTATGCGCCAGCACCACCGCGTTGCGGCGGCGTTTCAGCGCGAGGATCGCATCGACGTCCTCGGCGAATGTGGCCCATTCGAACGGCGGGATGACGCGCTTGACGCGCTCATAGAGCGGCGCGGTGCGGG
Organism: Bradyrhizobium sp. USDA 3315; assembly: GCF_054056795.1. NCBI lineage: Bacteria > Pseudomonadati > Pseudomonadota > Alphaproteobacteria > Hyphomicrobiales > Nitrobacteraceae > Bradyrhizobium > Bradyrhizobium sp. USDA 3315. The sequence goes on from NZ_JBSRYP010000001.1 coordinate 6,581,310, forward strand.
TGAGCAGATCGGTATCGAGTGCAACCATTTATACTCTCCGTGAGCATAAGATGGCTTATACTTATCCTGAGCATAAGGCGTGTCAAGTGCGCGAAAGCGGGAGCTTGGTGCCGGCGATGGCCCGTTCGGCCAGCACGGCATGGCGGAAGCGGAATAGCTTGGCCGGCCGGCCGACGGTATCGGCGGCCATTGCGCCAGTCTCTTCAACGAGTTCCTGCTGCTCGATCAGCCGGCGGAAGTTCTGCTTGTGGACCAGCCGGCCTGCGAGCGCCTCAACACTGCGTTGCAGTTGCAGCAGGGTGAACTCGGCCGGCATCAGCTCGAATACCACCGGACGGTATTTGATCTTGGCGCGCAGCCGCGCGATCCCGGTCGCGAGAATGCGGCGATGATCCGCCGTCATCGGCTTGCCCGGCACGATCGGCGCCTCGCGGCCATGCCCGCGGCCGGCTTCCGGGATCAGCGCGGCCTCGTAGAGCAGCTCATAGCGCTGCAGCACCAGCTCTTCGTTCCAGTCGCGATCATCGAGACCGAAGGTGATGGCGCAACGTTGCCAGCGCTCGCGCTGCAGCGTCGGTGACGGCGCCGCCTTCGCCCACGTTTTGAGCTTCGGCGCGATCGTCTTGGCCAGGAAGGCCGGCGCGCCGGCGCGATGATCCTCCCAGGGGAAGTAGTCGTACCAGCCGGACCAGTGCGCCTCAAAGCCTTCGCCGACACGATCCTCGCGGGTCAGGCCGAGATAGCTGATCGAGACGCTGTGCGGCCCCTTGGTGTCTCCGGAGCGGCCGCGGTCGGCAAAGGTGTAGAGCTGCTCGACATAGCCGAGCGGGTGGCCGGTCTGCGCTTCGACCCAGGCCCGCAGCGCGGTCTGCAGCGAGCGATGGGTGAACTCGAACGGGCCGCTCGGCAGCGCGGAGCCGCCGGCGATGGTCATGATCTTCGGCGTGCCCTCGGTGACGGCGACCAGCACCGCGACGAGATCGGCGGTCACCGCATTCCCCGAAGCCGGTGTGCTGGATTTCTGCGGCGATCTGGCCACCCGATCGGTCCGCGCTAGCAGTAGCCGTAGACGCCACAGGCGTAGGGCAGGCGGTCCCAATAGGTCACATAGGCACCGCCGTAGTACGGGCCGAAATAGTTGTAGGAGTGCCAGTTGCCGTAATAGCCGGGCAGCGACGACGACCCCGGCAGCAGCGGTTCGCCGGGCACGAACGGGATATACGGCTCGGAATTGAGCGGGATCACCACGGGCTGCTCGACGACCACGAGCTGGCGTCCGCGCCGCACATAGGTCGGCGATGTGATCGTGGTGCGGTAGGCGTAATGCCGGTGCGGCAGGCCCGCCGGCAGCTGGCGCGCGGCCTTGACGGTCGCGCTCTTGGCGACGGCCGGGCCGTCGGCGGCGTCAGCAGGCGGGATCGCAAACAATGCGATCGCGAGCGGCAATGTCCAGCGCAGCATCAATGGTCTCCCGAATCATCCGGAGCCTATCACTGGCACTTTAAGCCGGATTGAACGTTAACGAGAGGCCCGTCGGTATTAAGCGTTAACGGGAGGTCGGTCGCTTTGGGCAAGTTGCCGGAGCGATACGGCGCACCGCTCCGGAACAATTGCGGGATCAGGCGCGCAGGGCCTGGTCGAGGTCGGCGATCAGGTCCTCCTTATCCTCGATGCCGATCGAAAGCCGCACCACCTCGGGCGCCGCGCCCGACCTCACCTTGGCGGCGTCGTCGAGCTGGCTGTGGGTGGTGGAGGCCGGATGGATCACCAGCGAGCGGGTGTCGCCGACATTGGCGAGATGCGAGAACAGCTGCAGGTTCGACACCAGATTGACGCCCGCGTCATAGCCGCCCTTCAGGCTGAAGGTGAACACCGCGCCGGCGCCCTTCGGCGAATATTTGCGCTGCAGGGCGTTGTACCTGTCGCCGGGCAGGCCGGCATAGTTCACCGCTGACACGGCGGGGTGGGTGGAGAGGAATTCCGCCACCGCCTTGGCGTTGTCGCAGTGCTTCTGCATGCGCAGCGGCAGCGTCTCGATGCCGGTCAGGATCATGAAGGCGTTGAACGGCGACAGCGCGGGGCCGAGGTCGCGCAGGCCGAGCACGCGGCAGGCGATCGCGAAGGCGAAGTTGCCGAAGGTCTCCTGGATCCGGATGCCGTGATATTCCGGGCGCGGCTCGCTCAGCATCGGGTATTTGTTGTCCTTCGACCAGTCGAAGGTGCCGGCATCGACAATGATGCCGCCGAGCGAGTTGCCGTGACCGCCGAGGAACTTGGTCAGCGAGTGCACGACGATGTCGGCGCCGTGGTCGATCGGCTTGATCAGATAGGGCGAGGCCAGCGTGTTGTCGACGATCAGCGGCACGCCGGCCTTGCGCGCAACGGCCGCGATCGCCTCGATATCGGTGATGCTGCCTGCCGGGTTGGCGATCGACTCGATGAAGATCGCCTTGGTGTGCGGCGTCACCGCGCGCTCGAAGCTTTCGATCTCATCGGGGTCGGCCCAGGCCACATTCCAGCCAAACGCCTTGAAGGCGTGGGTGAACTGGTTGATCGAGCCACCATAGAGCTTGCGTGCCGCGATGATCTCATCGCCGGGCTTCAACAGCTGCTGCAGCACGACGACCTGCGCCGCGTGACCGGAAGCGACGGCGAGCGCCGCGGTGCCGCCTTCGAGGGCTGCGACACGTTCCTCGAGCACGGCATTGGTCGGGTTGCCGATGCGGGTATAGATGTTGCCGAAAGCCTGCAGGCCGAACAGCGAGGCCGCGTGGTCGGCGTCGTTGAAGACGAATGACGTGGTCTGGTAGATCGGCGTCGCCCGTGCGCCGGTGGTGGGATCAGGCTGCGCGCCGGCGTGCACGGCGAGGGTGGAAAATCCCGGAAGGCGATCGGTCATTCTTTAGTATCCTGTTGTGGCCTGGTCGAAACGCGCGGCATGCTGATGGCGACGGCGCCCGCCGTCAAGCGAGTTGGGCGCATCGCCAGTTTTTGGAGGGGCATCCCGCGCTATACCGGATGATCGCAGCGATTATTCCGCCGCGATGTCAGGTCGTCTCGGTCTTGTTCTTTGCCGCGCGGTCGGACGCCGCGGTCTGTCCGCCGCCGAAGCTCGTGCGATTGAGCGACAGCCGCATGCCCTGCGTCGGGATCGGCGCGCGTTTGGAACTCAGCGTGCGCGAGTTGACGCCCATCCACGAGATCTCCGACGACAGCCGGCCATACTCGATCTTCGGGCAGCGGTTCATCACCACTTTGAGGCCCGCGGCTTCCGCCTTCTCGGCCGCGGCGTCGTCGCGTGCGCCAAGCTGCATCCAGATCACCTTCGGCGGCGTCGACAATTTCAGCGCCTCCTCGACCACGGGCATGATGTGGCTTGAATTGCGGAAGATGTCGATCATGTCGATCGGCCGATCGATGTCCGCAAGCGAGGCGACGAACGGCTTGCCCATCAGCGTCTTGCCGACATGGCCGGGGTTGACCGGGATCATGTCGTAGCCGCGCTGCGCCAGATATTTGAACGCGAAATAGCTCGGCCGCACATTGACCGGCGAGGCGCCGACCATCGCGATGGTCTTGACGTTGTTCAGAATGCTGCGGATGTAATTGTCGTCGTAGGCGTCGTGATTCATTTTTCTTCCGGGTTTGTCATTCCGGGGCTCGCGCAGCGAGAACCCGGAATCTCGAGATTCCGGGTCTGGTGCTAACGCACCATCCCGGAATGACGACCTCAGGTCGTCACTTGTCCTGCCACTTCGGATCGCGCTTCTCGATGAAGGCACCGATGCCTTCCTCGGCGTCGCGCGCCATCATGTTTTCGGTCATCACCTCGGCGGCGAAGCGATAGGCATCGGCGAGGCTCATCTCGGCCTGGCGATAGAACGCCTCCTTGCCGAGCTTGACGGTGTAGGCCGATTTCAGCGCGACCTTCTCGGCCAGCGCGATCGCAGCGTCGCGTTCGGTGCCCGCGGATACCACGCGGTTGACGAGGCCGATGCCCTGCGCCGTTGCCGCCGAGACCGGCTCTCCGGTCAGCAGCATCTCCATGGCCTGCTTGCGCGGCACGTTGCGCGACAGCGCCACCATCGGCGTCGAGCAGAACAGCCCGATGTCGACGCCCGGCGTTGCGAACGCCGCCGCTTCGGAGGCGACCGCGAGGTCGCAGCTTGCGACGAGCTGGCAGCCGGCTGCAGTGGCGATGCCCTGGACGGACGCCACCACCGGCTTCGGCAGGCGCACGATGGCCTGCATCATCGCGCTGCAGGCGTTCATGATTTGCGCGAAATAGGCGCGGCCGCGGTCGGCATCGCTGCGGCGCGCGGTAAGTTCCTTGAGGTCGTGGCCGGCGCAGAACGCCGGGCCGTTGGCGGCGAGCACGACGGCGCGGATGCGCTTGTCACCGCCGACATCGTTCAGGGCGGCGTGCAGCTCGGCGATCAGGCCCTCGGAGAGGCTGTTGCGCGCTCCGGGGCGATTGAGCGTCAGTAGCGCGATACTGCCGACGGTCTCGCGCAGCAGGATCGGCTGGTGTTGCGGCGCTTCGGCGCGGGCGGCTTGGGCGGACATGCTGAAATTCCACTTTGGTCTCTGTGACAACTTAATGTAACAGGCAGGCTGAAGCGAGGGCAGGGACGGCATGGCGACTGCGAAAATGAGCGTGGCTGACGTGGAGGAGTTCCTGCGGAGGGAATTCCCGCAGGCGTTCGTCCACGACGATGTCCGGATCGAAAGCGCCGACGGCGAGACGGCCCTGCTGCGCCAGCGCTTCAGCGAGCGCATGCTGCGGCCGGGCGGTACGGTGTCCGGGCCGACCCTGATGGGGCTGGCGGATTTCGCGATGTACGTGGTGCTGCTGTCGGCGATCGGGCCGGTTGGCCTTGCCGTGACCACCAACCTCAACATCAACTTCCTGCGCAAGGGTCAGCCGGGGCAGGACGTACTTGCGGTGGCGAGGCTGCTCAAGCTCGGCAAGCGGCTCGCGGTCGGCGAGGTCAACCTGCTGTCCGGCTCGTCTCCCGATCCCATCGCCCATGTCACGGCGACCTATTCCATTCCAAATCAATAGGCTTTTCTACGGTATTATTGCACCATAATTGCAAGCCATTGTTTTTTCTGATGTAATTTGAGCGCGTGGGCGTTGACGCGCGATCGCGGCTTCTCTAGAAAGCTGCCAGTTCGGCGCATACGGCGCCGATTTCTTTTTCACGGATTTCACACATGAGCACGTTCTCGGCCAAGCCCGCCGAAGTGACGAAGAAGTGGGTCGTGATCGACGCCAAGGGTCTGGTCGTCGGTCGCCTCGCCACGCTCGTCGCGATGCGCCTGCGCGGCAAACACCTGCCCACCTACACCCCGCATGTCGATTGCGGCGACAACGTCATCATCGTCAACGCCGCGCATGTGGTGCTGACCGGTCGCAAGCGCGACCAGAAGACCTACTACAAGCACACCGGCTTCATCGGTGGCATCAAGGAGCGCACCGCGAAGCAGATCCTCGAGGGTCGCTTCCCCGAGCGCGTCGTCGAGAAGGCGATCGAGCGCATGATCCCGCGCGGTCCGCTCGGCCGCATGCAGATGGGCAATCTGCGCGTCTATCCCGGTGCTGATCATCCGCATGAAGCGCAAAGCCCCGAGAAGGTCGATATCGCTTCCCTGAATCGCAAGAACACGAGGGCCGCATAATGTCCGATACGTTGCAGTCCCTCGACCAGCTCTCGCAGGTCAAGCCGGCCGCTCCCGACGCGCCGAAATACGTCAAGAAGGTCGACAAGTACAATCGCGCCTACGCCACCGGCAAGCGCAAGGACGCGGTCGCCCGCGTCTGGGTCAAGCCGGGCTCCGGCAAGATCTCGGTCAACACCCGCGAGTTCGAAGTCTACTTCGCCCGCCCGGTGCTGCGCATGATGATCCAGCAGCCGCTGGTCGCTGCCGCCCGTAACGGCCAGTACGACGTGATCTGCACCGTCGCCGGCGGCGGTCTCTCCGGCCAGGCCGGTGCTGTCCGCCACGGCATCTCGAAGGCGCTCACCAACTTCGAGCCCGAGCTGCGCGGCGTCCTCAAGAAGGGCGGCTTCCTGACCCGCGACAGCCGCTCGGTCGAGCGCAAGAAGTACGGCAAGGCGAAGGCCCGCAAGTCCTTCCAGTTCTCGAAGCGCTAATTCGAGTTCTAAAATTCGCGGCAATTGCCGCGGGCATCGAGTTGCAGAGGGCGCCGCGAGGCGCCCTTTTTGCTGCGTCCGACCGGCGATGCTTCGGCGCGAATTAGCGCAGTTTTTCATGAAAACTTGCGTGTGCGTGCAAACGAAATTGGAACTCGCACCTTCTAGCTTGCGGGCTCGCAATGGCGCTGCATCACCGTATTTATTTGCGCCTGCGAACGTTGCATCACACCGGGCTGGGGTGAGTTTATGTCGTTCGATCCATCGACACTTTATTTGTTCGCCACCATGGTCGCGGGCATGCTCGGCGCCATGCTGTGGTTGTTCGGTAGGCAGGAGAACATTTCCGCGCTGAAATGGTGGGGCACCGCCTATCTGCTCGGCGCGGCCTCGGTTGCGGTCTGGACGGTCGGCAGTTCGACGCTCGATCCGATGGTTCTGCTGGGCCTCAATGCGATCGGCTTCGCCGCCTGCGGCCTGGTCTGGAATGCCGCGCGCATTTTCCACGGCCGCAAGGCCAATTTGCTGGGCCTCGTGCTCGGCCCGATCGCATGGATCGGGGCGGTGACGACGGTTGAGGATCCCGCGATGCGCCTGACGATCGGCGCCGGGATCGTCGCGATCTACGCCGCGCTGACCGCATCAGAACTGTGGAGCGAGCGCCGCCGCGCGATGCAACGGCGCTGGCTTGCGATCGTCATCCCGGTCGCGCACGGTTGCGTCCTGATGCTGCCGATCCTGGTCGGCGACCTGCTGCGATTGAACGGCCAGAATTTCGTCTCCAGCTTTTGGGTCACGCTGTTTTCGATCGAACTCGTGCTGTACGCGATCGGCACGGTGTTCGTGATCTTCATGATGGTGTCGGACCGCGCGGTGGCCGTGCACAAGACGGCCGCGTCGATCGACCCCCTGAGCGGCATGCTCAACCGCCGCGGCTTCACCGAGGCCTGCGCGCGGGTGATCGAGCGCGAGTCCATTGCCGGCCGGCCGGTCACCGTGATGATCTTCGACATCGATCACTTCAAGTCGATCAACGACCGCTTCGGCCATCCCGCGGGTGACGAGATCCTGAAGCTGTTCTCCGCCGTCGTGGTCAACAGCCTCAGGATCAGCGATCTGTCGGGCCGGATCGGCGGCGAGGAATTCGCGGCGCTGCTGCCGTGCTCGCTGGAGGAAGGTGTGCTGGTCGCCGAGCGCGTGCGCGAAGCCTTCGAGAACAGCAACATCACCTGCGAGGAAGGCGCGGTCGACACCACGGTCAGCATCGGCGTCGCCGGTGGCCCCGCCGGCACCGAGCTCGAGGTGCTGCTGGCCTCGGCCGACACCGCGCTCTACCAGGCCAAGCGCGGCGGCCGCAACCGCGTCGAGGCGGCGGAGGAATTGCCGCTCTCGCTTGAGAACTGGCGGCGCAAGACTGCGGGCCTGCCGGCTTCGGCGCGGCAAAAGCCGGCAAGCGTCCGGGCATGAGTGCGGTAACGAGTGGTTAACCATTCGATCCCATGCTTTCGGGCATGGAGTCGATCCGCACCCGCAATCCTCAGTCAGCCCTGATGTCGCTCGAAGCCGACGCGGTTTCGGCGCGCAGCGGTTTCGCCTGCCTGTTCTCGGACTCCCATGAATACGAGACCGCGCTGATCGCTGAACGACGCGCGCAGGGGCGATACCAGCCGCCGAAGAGTCGCTGGCCGATGGTGATGCTGGCCGGCGTAATGCTGATGGTCGCGGGAACGGTGCTGCTGCTCTCCTGACGTGCGGTCACGCGGCCCGCTCCGGATCCTCGGTCTTGAAGTGATCGATCATCACCTTGGCGATCGCCATCAGCGGCAGCGCCAGCGCCAGCCCCCAGATGCCGAACACGACGCCGAGCAGGATCTGGAACGCGAACAGCGTGGCCGGCGGGATGTCGAGCGCCTGGCGCTGGATGATCGGCGTCAGCACGTAGCTTTCCAGCGCGTGCACGCCGAGGAACAGGATGAAGGCCGACAGCGCCGCGATCCATCCGGTCGCCAGACTCGCCAGCACCACGATCAGCCCGCCGAGGATCGCGCCGACGGTCGGAATGAAGGCGAGCAGGCCGGCCTGGATGCCGAGGATGAACGAGCTCGGAATGCCGATGATGGCAAGCCCGATCCAGGTGACGAGGAACACCGCCGTCATCGTGATGATCTGCGCGATCAGCCAGCGCTCCAGCGTCTCGCCGATGCGGTCGACGATGACGGTCGCCTGCGCGCGGTACTTCGCCGGCGCGATGAACAACAGCCCGGCGCGGTAGATGCTCGGCTGGGCCGCGAAGGCGAGCCCGAGAAACAGCACGATGAAGAAGTTGCCGACGACGCTGACTGTGCCGAGCAGCACCTTCAGCGTCTGGCTGATGATGGCGCCGCCGCTTGAGGCGAGCGCACCGGCGCCGGGGATGCCGTGGGACTGGGACGATGGGGGCGTCGTCGTTGTCGTCGTCACGGCGGTGCCTTCGCCCTTCGCCTCGCCCGCGGCATTGGTGAAATCGAGATAGCTGGTGTCGACCCCGTGCTGTTCGAGGAAGTCCTTGACGCTGCCGAGCTGTGATTTGATCGTGTTGCTCAGCACCGTGGCCTGCTGCGCGATCGTGGTGCCGCCGAGGAACACGATGCCGGACAGCAGCCCGGCCATCGCCAGGCAGACGATCGCAAGACGCAACGCGTGGGGCAGCTTGGTCAGCCGGCCGAGCAGGGTGGTCATGGCATTGAGGGCGACTCCGAGCAGCATGCCGGCGAACAGCAGGAACAGGGTCGCGGCAAAATGCCAGGCGAAGGTCAGCAGGGCAGCGAACAGCACCACGCCGATGCCGCCGACGGCGATCGCCCATGCCAAGTCGTTGCGGGCCTGCAGGCGATTGTCAGCCGAGTCTGTCACGGGTGATTCCCCCTTCGCGACGGTGTTTCGAGCAGTCTTTGGCGAAAACCGCGCCGGGATCAAGCTGGCGGGGCCATGCCGGTTCGCCGCTGACGCGCCGCGGCGCCCGGCGCGATCGGTGGGCATCTGGCCGGCTTTGGGTCCCGAGGGGTGCGAATCTGTGCAGGACTGCAAGCCCCCCTGTGCAGATATAGACAGTTGATCCAGCGGGAACTCGAAGGCATGATCGTCTCCGCAACGTCGCAAACTTAGAAGAATCATTGCGCGAGACTTCAATAATGAGACGGCCCGTGGTCGGCGTGATCGGAAACGCCCATCGCATCGAAAATCGTTTCACAGTCCAGATGGTCGGGGAGCGCAACCTTCGCGCGGTTGCCGAGGTGTCGGGCGCGGTGCCGCTGATGTTCGCCGGCAGCCCCGAAATCACCGAGGTCGGCGCCTTGCTCGACGTGGTCGATGGGGTGGTGCTGACCGGGGCCCGCGCCAATGTTCATCCGACCCGCTTCAATACCGAACCTTGCGCCGCCCACGAGCCCTACGACATCCACCGCGACGACGTTGCGCTGGCGCTGTCGGAAGCCTGCGTCGCGCGCGGTGTGCCGATCTTCGGCATCTGCCGCGGCCTGCAGGAGATGAACGTCGCCTTCGGCGGCTCGCTGCATCCGGAGATCCGCGAGATTCCGGGCCGCATGAACCACCGGATGCCGCGGCTGGAGAACGGCGAGATCCATCCTGACCCGACCGTTGTGTTCGCCGACCGTCATGACGTCGCGCTGACGCCGGGCGGCGCGTTCGCAAAAATCCTCGGCCGGGAGACCATTCGAGTCAATTCGCTGCACGGCCAGGGCATCCTCGAGCCCGGCAAGCGCGTCGTGATCGAGGGCATCGCCGAGGACGGCACCATCGAGGCGATCCGCATCGCCGATGCGCCGGGTTTTGCGCTGGGTGTGCAGTGGCACGCCGAATACGATCCGCAGCGCAATCCGATCAACCGCGCGCTGTTCGAAGCCTTCGGCGACGCGCTGCGCGAACGGCGGCGGGCGGCGTAGGACGGTTTCACCGCCTCCGTCCCTGTCCGTTAATCACGACGACGACGACGCGCTGTCGTCTTGCGAAAGCAAGGGACCCATGCTCCGCAGCGGTTGTTGTGGAGGGGCTCGTCATTGCAGCACTGCTCAACAATGACCATCGGTGGTTGGGTCCCTGCTTTCGCAGGGACGACACCGAATGTGTGGCGTCGTCTGTCCGTCGGGTCGGTTTGTGGCACCTCGGTTCGGGAAGCAATGAAAGACGTGGAGCTTTCCTTTGCCAATCCATGCGAGCCGAGCGGCAGGCGAGTGGATCGTCCACTCAGGGCGTCACGAACGCAAAGTGTGTTGTCCCCGCAACGTCACAAGAGTTCCGTTGAGCATCGTACCTGTTGGGGCTTCACTGTGTGGCAAATTCCCAGTCTAATAACGGCGGACCTGAGGCAAAGATTTTACCACCAAGACGTTCATTTAAGATCAGGTTCAAGAGGCCGCTGACCAGCGCCAGCGGCCTCTTCGTGTTGCTTCATTGATCGCAAAGTGCAGGTATCGGCCGTTGCCGCGTCGACGGCACGCAGGAAGCAGCACGTCACGGCATTAGCGCACTGACCATGGCCATGCCGGCGGTTGCGGTTTGCTGGTGGCGTGCGGCCGCGTCGGGGTTGGCGCCGGTTTGCGCGCCTGGGCAACATCGGTCGACGGCCGCGGACGCGGCAGTGGTATTTCCGGGGCTACCGTTGGCTGTTCGGGGCTTACCTTTGGCTGTTCGGGGCTCACCTTCGGCTCTGCGGCGTTGGCAATGACACCGGCCAGCTGGTCCTGGCTTGCGTTGAGCCGCTCGGTGACCGTCTCGCTTTCGCGAGCCATCTGATCCTGGGTCGCCTTGATCTGGTCGATGATATCTTTGCTGCGTGCCATTTCTGCTTGGCTCGCCTCGAGTTGGCTTGCGACATTTTTATGGTCGCGGACCAATTGTTCTTGCCTCACCTCAAGCTGTTCGACCGCTTGCCTCAAGGCAGCGAGATCGCGCGCCATCGGTTGAAGCTGCTGCGCCAAGTCGGAAGAAAGTGCGGCGGCAGTCGGCGCAACGTCTTTCGGCGCGGCGTCCTTCGGCGGGGTTTGCGCAGGAGGTGAGGAGTGGCCAGGGGAGGCCACCATCGCCGTATCGCTGGGTGACGACCACCACCAAGCAGCGCCACCAATGCATGCTGCCAGCACGGAACCGACAATGGCCAGGTGGCGCCAATCCGCCAATCGATGAACCGCTTCTAGCGGCGCGTGAAACGCTTTCTTGCCGGTCGGCGGGCCGGAAGGGCTGACTCCTGCTTCGCGCGCGAGGTTCGAAAGCTGCTCTTCCAAGCTCACGAGCCGCCCTTCCGCGACCCTGTCATTCAGCATGGAATCCATTTTGTGCTCCGTAGCAAATGCAAGGTCACCCGCCTTGAGAGCAGATCCGCTCTTCGGCGCGCTAACATTCAACGGGACCCAGATCGGTATTTGCAGCTTAAGCCTACGAGGGATGAGGATGCGGCCTGCACGTCACATCGTCTCTCTTTTTGTAAGCTCATCCTTCCTGAACTGTCCCGACGATTTTGGCCGAGATATTGTTCGTCCGCAATCGGGAACACCGCTTGCCACGGGGCGCTCGAGCTCGTGGATCGAGGTCCTGTTCGGCCGCCTCACGATGCGTCTCGCAGCCGAGGCACGTTACTTCGAGGTGTCGTAAGTCGGCGTTGAGAGCGTCGCCAAGCGCCGGCGAGGGCTGGGCTGGACCCTGAAACGCGGGAGTGTTCCATGTTTGGCGAGCGACCATGTCGGCATCCCGCCTGGCGCGTTCGGCCGACGGCTGACCACGGCGCCAAACATGTACTCCGGGGCCCTCCTGCAAATTCTCGGTATATTGAGTTGTGCTGCCGGCGAGATGTACCGCTGGTCGACAGGTCGCAGCTATACTTCCGGTATTGCGCGTGCGCCGGAATCGGCCTCCCTCCGTACTAATACGGATACGAAAGTGGCGGATTGCGGCGCCGGACTCGGCTAAGCAACAGGGATATTTGCTCCGGCGCCGACGCCCCTTTCCGAATACTGCTTTTCCTTTTCCATTTTCGGGTGCAGCCGACACGAGGGGTTGGTCGGGATGAATTTGTCGGGCCGTCTGGCGATGGGGATGTTGTTTCCCGTCGCCGCGCTCCTGCTCGCGCTGGGCTTCATCCATGGCGTGACCTGGCCGGGCGTTCTGCTCGCGGGTGGCGCGGTTGCGGTGGTATTGATGACGGCTGAGGTGATTGCGAGATCGCTGTCCAGGACGCCCGCCCAGCTGGTGCGGGCGGCGGAGGCGCTGTCGCGCGGCCAGCAGGTCTCGCTCGGCTCAAGCGATGACGGCGAGACCGCTCAGCTCGCGGCGACGCTTGCCGAATTGTCGGCGCAGCTGGGCAGCAGGCAGCACCTGCTGGAGAAGACCGTCGAGAGCATCCGCGATCCGGTGGTGGTCGCCGACGAGCACGGGATGATCGTGATCGTCAACGCCGCGGCGCGACGGCTGTACAGTGTCGAACCCGGTTTTGATACCCTGACCGGCGTTCGCACCTTCCAGAACTATTATGCCGACGGCACCACCGTGATGCCGATCCCGGACACGCCGATGGCGCGTGCGCTGCGCGGCGATGACGTCGACGATTTCGAGCTGATCGTCAAACCGCAACCGCCGCAACCGGCCGTCTTCCTTGTCGTCAACGCGCGGCCGCTGCGCGACGATACCGGCAATCTGCGGGGCGCGGTCGCCGTACTGCATGACGTCACCGCGCAGCGGCGGGCACACCAGGCGCTGGTCGAAAGCGAGCAGATGGCGCAGGCCATCGTCAGGACCGCGCTCGACGCCTTCGTCCAGACCGACCAGGACGGCGTCATTCTCGACTGGAGCCCGCAGGCCGAGGCGCTGACCGGCTGGACGCGCTCCGAGGCGGTCGGTTATCGGGTGGTCGAACTGGTGTTTCCGGAGGAGCTGCGCCTCGCGCACCGGCAGCGGATCACCCGCTTCCTGCAGGAGACCGCGGCCGGCGGCATGGGCATGCGCTTTGAAACGGCGTGCCTGCACCGCGACGGTCACCGGTTCTATGTCGAGGTGTCCCTCAACGCGCTGCGCCGCGGTGACGGCTGGATCATCAATTCCTTTGTCAGGGACGTCAGCCAGCGCCGGATCGCCGAGGAGCAGTTGATCCAGGCCCAGAAGTCGGAATCGCTGGGGCGGCTGACCGGCGGCATCGCGCACGACTTCAACAACATGCTGACCGTGATCACCGGCACGATCGAGATCCTTGCCGACGGCGTCAAGGACAACCCGCAACTCGCCGCGATCGCCAAGCTGATCAGCGATGCCGCCGATCGCGGCGCGCAGCTCACCTCGAGCCTCCTGGCATTCGCGCGCAAGCAACCGCTGCAGCCCGGCGAGACCGACGTCAACGACCTGGTCGGCGAGGTGGTCCGGCTGCTGTCGCAGACGCTCGGCTCGCAGACCGAGATCAGGACGGAGCTCGGCCGCAACGCCTGGCTCGCCTTCGTCGACCGCAGCCAGCTTGGTGCCGCGCTGGTCAATCTCGCCATCAATGCGCGCGATGCCATGCCCGACGGCGGCATGCTGAGCTTTGCGACCCGCAACATCCAGCTCGGGATTCCCGACGCCGTGGCGTGCGGCGTCGAGCGCGCCGGCGATCATCTCGTGATCGAGGTGACCGATACCGGCACCGGCATTTCGCCGACGCATCTAGAGAAGATCTTCGATCCGTTCTTTTCCACCAAGGAGGTCGGGCAGGGCGCCGGGCTTGGGCTCAGCATGGTGTTCGGCTTCGTCAAGCAAAGCGGCGGCGGTATCGAGGTCAAGAGCGAGCAGGGGCGCGGCACCATCTTCAGGATCTATCTGCCGAAGGCCGACGGCACCGCACAGCGCGCGGCGGAGGAGGACGATCTGCCCGTCAGGGGCGGCGACGAGACGATCCTGTGCGTCGAGGACGATCCTACGATCCGGGACTATGTCACGGGCCAGCTCGAAAGCCTCGGCTACCACGTTCTGGTTGCGGCGAACGCGGACGCCGCGCTCGAGATCGTCAAACGCGGCACCGCGTTCGACCTTCTGTTCACCGATATCGTGATGCCCGGCAGCATGAACGGCCGGCAATTGGCGGAGACGCTGATGGCCGGGCGCCCGGCACTGCGGGTGCTGTTCACCTCGGGCTACAGTGACGGCGTGCTGCCCGCGCAGCAGGGGCGTGGCGGCCACGGCATTCCGCTGCTGACCAAGCCCTATCGGCGCGGCGAGCTGGCGCGGATGCTGCGGCGCTGCCTTGATCTTCAGGTCGACTTTCAGGGCGATCCGGTTCCGCAGCCTTATTCCGTGCAGCCCGATCTCGAACGCTTCCTGCGCGAGAATCCGCCCGCGAAGACGTAGCCGCGGCGTGACCTGGATGCCAACGGGTCCGCAAGCGCGGCCCGATGATAAACTGCGCGAAACCCATCATCCCTGATGCGGCCGCTATTTGATGGGTTTCGCTTCGCTCTACCCATCCTACGCGCTAAGCTCCCGCGACAAAGGCGCGGCCGGTCAACGGCCCGATTTCAGGGAGTATGGAATGCAGGACCGCAAATGGTCGAGGCGCGACTGGCTCAAGGTGACGGCGGCCACCGCCGCCGGCATGGTATTCGCGGAGCCGCTGCACGCGGCGGCGCCGCCGGCGGAAGCCGTGACGCCGGAGCTGATCGCAGCCGCCAAGAAGGAAGGCAAGATCTCGTTCTACAGCGCGCTGGAGCTGAACACGGCCGAGCGTCTCGCGCGTGACTTCGAGCAGAAATATCCCGGGATCAGCGTCCGCGTCGAGCGCTCGGGCGCGGAGCGTATCTTCCAGCGCATCGCACAGGAGCAGGGCAGCGGCATCAACGCCGTCGACGTCGCCAATTCCACAGATCCCGCGCATTACCTCGACTGGAAGAAGAACGACTGGCTCGCGGCCTATGTGCCGGAGGACGTCGCCAGGCATTTTCCGGCCGACCAGATCGATCCCGACGGCACCTCGGCGACATCCTGCGCCTGGTTCGAGGTAATCGGCTACAACACCGAACAGGTGAAGCGCGAGGAGGCGCCGAAGAGCTACGCCGACCTGCTCGATCCCAAGTGGCGCGGCAAGATCGTCAAGGGCCACCCGAGCTATTCCGGCGCGATCATGACCGCGACCTTCGTGCTGGCGCGCGACCTCGGCTGGCCGTATTTGGAGAAGCTTTCGCAACAGCGCGTGATGCAGGTGCAGTCGGCGGCCGATCCGCCGAAGAAGATCCTGCTCGGCGAGCGTGCGGTGATGGCCGACGGCAACGACTATAACCTCGTGCTGGCCAAGGATCAGGGCAAGCCGGTCGAGGTGGTCTATCCCGCCGAGGGCGCGCCGCTGATCATCGTCCCGAGCGGCATCTTCAAGAACGCGCCGAACCCGAATGCGGCGCGGCTGTTCCAGAGCTATTTTTTCAGCGCCGAGACCCAGCAGATGTTGGCTGACGAATTCGCGCACCGCTCGTTCCACGCCAAGGTGAAGGAGAAGGCCGGTCACGTGCCGCTCGACAAACTGAAAATGCTCAAGGCCGATCCGGCCCAGGTGCAGGTGCAGTCGGAGGAGATCAAGGCGAGGTACGCGAAGCTGTTCCGGGTGTAGGTCAAGCTCCGTAGGATGGGTAGAGCGAAGCGAAACCCATCGCTTGTGCAGGGGGCGAGATGATGGGTTTCGCTGCGCTCTACCCATCCTACAGATCCAAGGCTACTAGCGTCATTGCGAGCGAAGCGAAGCAATCCATCTTTCCGGATACGCGGAGAGATGGATTGCTTCGTCGCTTCAGCGCAAAATTGCTTTGCAATTTTGTCGCGAGCTCCTCGCAATGACGCGGATAACGCTCGGACCGCCGGGCGGCGCAGTGAGGGGCTGCGGTCGGCTAACCTCCCACTTCCGCGCTGAGCATCGGCCCGAACAGCTCCCATCGCTCGCCCTTGAGTCGTCTGAGCTGCATCTGCTTGATCGGCGCGAAATCGATCGTGCTGGTGTTCATTGTGATGCCGGGCAGCAGGTTGGTGGTGCGGAAGGCCTTCAGGTTGGCGGCCTGCTTCATGACGTTGGCGCGCGTGAGATCGTCGCCGCACTGCTTAAGCACCTGAACCAGCGTCTGAGCCGCATTGTACCCTGTCATAATCAGGCTGTCGGCCCGATTGCCTTCGGGGAAATATTTGGAGAGATATTCGTCGAACGCCTTCATGCCGGGATCGTCCTTCCATTGCGGATCGAGCGGATCCATCAGGTAGGCCACCGAGATGATGCCTTGTGCGTTCTCGAAGCCGGCAGGCTGGATCACGGCGCCGAGCGAGGAACCTACCGAGTTGAGGATGTGCAGCGGTTTCCAGCCGATCTCGGCCGCCTTCTTGATGGCCTGCGCCGCGAATTTCGGTGTGGCGATGTCGACGAATACGTCGGCATTCATCGATTTCATCTTGACGATGTGCGTGTCGATCGTCGGCTCGGCCACCTCATAGGCATCCTCGATCACCATCATCGACGCCGCCTTGTCGCCGAGGCCGTCCTTCAGGCCCTTGAGATAGTCCTTTCCATAATCGTCGTTCTGGTAGAGGACCGCGATCCTGCCGTTCGGCTTTTCCTTCAATATGTGCTTGGCGTAGATCCGTCCCTCGCTCTGATAGCTGGGCTGCCAGCCCATGGTCCATGGGAAGCTTTGCGGATCGTTCCACTTGGTGGCACCGGTCTGAATGAACAGCTGCGGCACCTTCTTCACGTTCATGTATTTCTGAATCGCGCCGTTGGATGCCGTGCCGAGAGAGGCGAAGATCAGCAGGACCTCGTCGCCTTCGACCAGCTTGCGCGCCTGCTCGACCGTCTTCGGCGGACTGTAGCTGTCGTCATAGGAGATGAAGTTGATCTTGCGGCCATTGATGCCGCCCTCGGCGTTGATCTTGCGGAAATAGGCCGCCTGGGCCCGGCCGCTGGTGCCGTAGGCGGATGCCGGCCCGCTATACGGCATGATGTTGCCGATCTTGATTTCGGTATCGGTTGCGCCGGTGTCGTATTTCTTCTGTGCCAATGCGCTGCCAGCACAGACAGCGAGAATGGTGATGGCGGTCGAAAGCGCCGCCATTCGTCGAGCGACGAAAGACATCTCGTTTCTCCCCATGCAGAAAAATGAATGTGTGTTTTATCGGAAGCCGCTTTCGGGTCCTTGCCGGCAGTGAACACCCGAGCCCAGGCGTTGTCGATCCCGGAAACACAACCTTGTGTGCGGTTCGCATCACGTCATCAGGTTCGTCAGCGTTGCTGACCGTAGTCTTCCGGGCTTCCTGCGATCAGGCCGCGCGCATCGATCGCTGCGCGCGATAGGCCTGCGGCGACGTCAGCGTGAGCTTGCGGAAGGCTTTTCGAAAGCTGCTCTCGTCCTCATAGCCGGTGGCGCGGGCGATCGCCTTGATCGGCTGCGCCGTTGTTTCCAATAGCGTGCGGGCGTGCTCGACGCGGCGGCGCATGATGAAGGCCTGCGGCGGCTCGTGGGTCAGTTCGCGGAAGCGGCGGTTCAGCGTGCGTTCGCTGAGGCCGAGCGCGTGTGCGAGGCCGCGCACCGTGATCGGGGCCTTGCCGGTGCGGCGCACCAGCATGTCCGCCTTGATCAGCAGCGGATCCTGGCCGAGCATGTAGCCGAGCGGCATGAAGATCGCCTGGGTGCGCTGCGCGGTGTCGATCACCGCATAGTCGGCGCAAATTTTTGCGACCTCCGCGCCTTCGACAAGCTCGATCAGCCGCAGCAACAGATCGACCCACGACATCGGGCCGGCGGCGCAGACCAGGCGATCGGCCTGCGTGATCACGGCATCACCGGCGAGATCGACCTTGGGATGGCGGCGGCGCAGCTCGCTCTGCAGCCACCACGTGATGGTGGCGCGGCGGCCGTCGAGCAGGCCGGCATTGGCGAGCAGCAGCACGCCGCTGCAGAATGCACCGATCAGCCGGCCGCTGGCATGCTGCCGGCGCAGCCAGGCGCCAGCACGGTCATATTGCGGTTGCAGGCGCTCGGCGGTGAGATGATCGACCAGGCTGCCCGGCACGATGATCGCGTCGCACGCCGTCCGCCTGCCCACCGCACCATCGACGGCGAGCAACTTGCCGCCGCCGGCGCGCACCGCCTTGCCGTCGAGCGAGAGCGTCTGCCAGCTGAAGCGCGCCTTGCCGCCGCGCAGCTGCATCACGTGGTTGGCGAGGGTGAGGATGTCGGCGATGCCGGCGACCGCCGATTGCATGCAGCCTTCCAGCGCGAGGATCGCAAGCTTCATGGGACCTCCGGAATTTGCCGTCATGCTAGCCGATCAGCGCAATCGGGCGGTGGCAGATATTGCCCGATCTCTGTCCGATCGGCCACTGCCTGATTGTGCCGTGCCGGTCCATCTTCGCTGCGTTGTCACACCCTCAGCAATGGAGAGAGACCATGCCTTACGTCACCATTTCCACCGTCCGCGGCATCTTCGATGTCGCGCAGAAGCAGGCGCTGCTGGAGCGCGTCACCGATCTCATGGTCGAGATCGAGGGGCAGGGCAACCCGGACTTCCGCCGCAACGTCTGGGTCAAGATCGAGGAAGGCGAGCCGGCGAGCTGGTCGCTCGGCGGCATGATCCCGACGCCCGACATGATCGCCGGCAAATTCGGCGCGCTCGACGCCGGCGGACGGCGGCTCGCCAAGGCGAAGGTGTAACCGTCCTGCGTAGGATGGGTAGAGCGAAGCGAAACCCATCATCTCAAGGCTTGCACCGGTGCGATGGGTTTCGCTTCGCTCTACCCATCCTACGCACCGTTCTCACCCAAAAACAAAAGGCGCTTCCGGTGGAAGCGCCTTTCGCTTGTCGTCGGTGCCGTAAGATTTACAGCGAGTAGTACATCTCGAATTCCACCGGGTGCGGGGTCATTTCGAAACGCGCGACCTCGGTCATCTTCAGCTCGATATAGGCGTCGATGAAGTCGTCGTCGAACACGCCGCCGTTCTTGAGGAACGCGCGGTCCTTGTCGAGGCTCTCGAGCGCCTCGCGGAGCGAGCCGCAGACGGTCGGGATCTGCTTCAGCTCTTCCTTCGGCAGATCGTAGAGGTCCTTGTCCATCGCCGGACCCGGATCGATCTTGTTCTTGATGCCGTCAAGACCGGCCATCAGCATCGCGGCGAAGCCGAGATAGGGGTTGGCCATCGGGTCGGGGAAACGCACCTCGACGCGCTTGGCCTTCGGGTTCGCGGTGTAGGGGATGCGGCAGGCCGCCGAGCGGTTGCGCGCCGAGTAGGCGAGCAGCACGGGGGCTTCATAGCCCGGCACCAGACGTTTGTAGGAGTTGGTCGACGGGTTGGTGAAGGCGTTGATCGCCTTGGCGTGCTTGATGACGCCACCGATGTAGTGCAGGCAGGTCTCCGACAGGTCGGCGTATTTGTTGCCGGCGAAGGTCGGCTTGCCGTCCTTCCAGATGGACTGATGCACATGCATGCCCGAGCCGTTGTCGCCGTAGACCGGCTTCGGCATGAAGGTGGCGGTTTTGCCGTAGATGTGGGCGACCTGGTGGATGCAGTACTTGTAGATCTGCATATGGTCGGCCATCAGCGTCAGCGTGTCGAACTTCATGCCGAGCTCGTGCTGGGCCGAAGCGACTTCATGGTGGTGCTTCTCGACCTTGACGCCCATCTTGGCCATCGCGCCGAGCATCTCCGAGCGCATGTCCTGCACCGAGTCCTGTGGCGGCACGGGGAAGTAGCCGGCCTTGGTGCGGATGCGGTGGCCGAGGTTGCCGCCCTCATATTCGGTCGCCGAGTTGATCGGCAGCTCGGAGGAGTCGAGGCGGAAGCCGGTGTTGTATGGTTCGGCCGAATAGCGCACGTCGTCGAACACGAAGAACTCGGCCTCGGGGCCGACGAACACGGTGTCGCCCACGCCCATCGACTTCACCATCGCTTCGGCCTTCTTGGCGATGCCGCGGGGGTCGCGGTTGTAGGGCTCGCCGGTGGTCGGCTCGAGCACGTCGCACGTGATGACCATGGTGGTCTCGGCGAAGAACGGGTCGATCGTCGCGGTGACCGGGTCGGGCATCAGGCACATGTCGGATTCATTGATCGCCTTCCAGCCGGCGATCGACGAGCCGTCGAACATCGTTCCCTCGGCGAAGATGTCATCGTCGATCATGCTGACGTCGAAGGTGACGTGCTGCCACTTGCCGCGCGGATCGGTGAAGCGCAGGTCGACGTATTTGACGTCGTTGTCCTTGATCGATTTCAGGACGTCTTTGGCGGTCTTCATGAATACCCCTTATGGATGTGCGGGTCGGTTTCCAGCGGAGAGCGACGTTATTCCCGCTTTTGGCGAGTTCGTGTGACTACACAAACGAAATCAGGCTGCCGAAGCAGCCTTTTTTCTCTTTTGCCGTCAGAAAATCCGGATAGCACCGCCCTTAAATAGCGTCCAGCCCGGATTCGCCGGTCCGGATGCGGATGGCTTCCTCGATGTTGGAGACGAAAATCTTGCCGTCGCCGATCCGGCCAGTCTGCGCCGCGCGGCGGATCGCGTCGATCGCCTTCTCGACCAGGTCGTCGCCGATCACGATCTCGATCTTCACCTTGGGCAGGAAGTCGACGATGTATTCCGCACCGCGATAGAGTTCGGCATGGCCCTTCTGGCGGCCAAATCCCTTGGCCTCGGTGACGGTGATGCCTTGCAGTCCGACTTCCTGGAGCGCTTCTTTCACCTCGTCGAGCTTGAAGGGCTTGATGATGGCTTCAATCTTCTTCACTGAGCGCCTCCCGGGCATTGCAGATTGCAGGGTCGAGTTCGATGCGCGTGGGGCGCAGTCTGGTTGGTCTTAAGGCTTCCGGCCGGTGGCCGGAAACACGCGCAATGGTCGCATGAAGCGGCCTTGCGCGCGGCTTCCTCAAAAGCAGGGTCTATGCCAAGTTGTTAAGGTCCCCGATTTCAGAATGTTATCAGCCTTTTAACAGGCAATCGGCTGATATCGAACCACATGGGCTATGATATCCAAGCCTAACAAATAGGCAAATAGATCAATCCGTATGCAGTCGGCCAGTAGAAACCCCACGAACGTCACAGGAATTGCCTCTCGAAAAGGCGAAGCGATTGAGGATTCGGCATGGACGTTCTGACCACGACCGAGATGGAGCGCGCTGACCGGCTGACCATCGCAGCCGGAACGCCGGGCTTTGCGCTGATGATGAGCGCGGGCCAGGCCGTCGCGGAAGCCGCGATGGACCTGGTCGAGGAGGGGCCGATCGTGGTGGTCGCCGGCCGCGGCAACAATGGCGGCGACGGCTTTGTCGCTGCCGCCGAGCTTGCCGCGCGCGGCCGCGAGGTCTCGGTGATCCTGCTCTGCGAGCGCGACAGCCTGCAGGGCGACGCGGCGCTGGCGGCGAAGGGCTGGAAATATCCGGTGCTGCCGTTCAACCCGCAGGCGCTCGGCAAGCCGGCGCTGATCGTCGACGCGCTGTTCGGTGCCGGCCTCAACCGGCCGGTAAAGGGCGATCCGCTGGAGATGATCGCGGCGATCAATGCCAACGGTACGCCGGTGCTGGCGGTCGACCTGCCGAGCGGCATCAACGGCACATCGGGCGCGGTGATGGGCACGGCCGTGCAGGCCACCGAGACCGTCACCTTCTTCCGCAAGAAGCCCGCGCATCTGTTGCTGCCGGGCCGGATGTATTGCGGCCGGGTGCGCGTCGCCGACATCGGTATCGCCGCGCAGGTGCTCGACGAGATCAAGCCGCTGACCGCGGAGAATGCGCCGGAGGCCTGGCGATGGTCGTTTCCGGTACCGCGGATCGACGGCCACAAATACGCGCGGGGGCACGCCGTCGTGGTGTCGGGCGATCTCGCCTCGACCGGGGCGGCACGGCTCGCCGCGCGCGCCGCGCTGCGCGCCGGCGCCGGCCTCGTGACGCTGGCCTCGCCGCGCGATGCGCTTGCCGTCAACGCTGCGGCGCTGACCGCGGTGATGGTGCGCGCGGTCGACAACCCGATCCAGTTCGCCGAGTTGCTTGGCGACAAGCGCCTCAATGCCTGCGTGATCGGTCCTGGCGCTGGGGTCAGCGCGCGGACCCGTGACTTCGTCCACACCGCGCTGTCGGCGCAGCGGCATCTGGTGCTCGACGCCGATGCACTGACCAGCTTTGCCGGCGCGCCGGACCGGCTGTTCGAGGCGATCAAGTCAAGCGCCGGTCAGCAGGTGGTGCTGACGCCGCATGAGGGCGAGTTTCCGCGGCTGTTCAGCGATATTTCCAACAAGCATCCCGGCCGCTCCAAGCTCGAGCGCGTGCGCGCGGCGGCCGAGCGCTCCGGCGCGGTGGTGCTGCTGAAAGGCGCCGACACGGTGATCGCGTCTCCCGACGGCCG
This sequence comes from Bradyrhizobium sp. USDA 3315, assembly GCF_054056795.1. NCBI lineage: Bacteria > Pseudomonadati > Pseudomonadota > Alphaproteobacteria > Hyphomicrobiales > Nitrobacteraceae > Bradyrhizobium > Bradyrhizobium sp. USDA 3315. The sequence goes on from NZ_JBSRYP010000001.1 coordinate 6,603,836, forward strand.
CGCCACTGTCGCCGCCAACGCGCCGCCGTGGCTCGCCACCGCCGGCGCCGGCGACGTGCTGTCGGGCATCATCGCGGGTTTCCTGGCCCAGGGCGTCGCGGCCTTCGAGGCGGCCAGCATCGGCGTCTGGATGCACGGCGAGAGCGCGAGCGAGGCGGGCCCCGGCCTGATCGCGGAAGATCTCACCGAAGTGCTGCCCGCCGTGTTCCGCCGTCTCTATGACGAGTTCGGGATTGAGTATTAGGCGGCTCGTGCTGGCCGACATGGATGTTGCCGCGCGCGTGCATCGCGCGGCATTCGATCAGGCGCTGCCGCGGCTCGCCGGCCTGCACACGCCCGGCATTGATCGGATGATCTGAACAACTGGTTAGATATTTGCGTTTCTGCGATCGATCCGGCTGGCCTATACGATTCAAAACCGTCGCCTCTCGCCCGGAACAGCCAGATGAATGCACCGACCAGCCTGCTTTCGACCGCCTCACGGACCGCCGCCGCTCCGGCTCACGGGAGCGTCGACCCCGCGTCCTATCGCGCGGCGATGCGCCACCACGCCGGTGCGGTGACGATCCTGTCGGCGGGCGGCCCGGGCGACAGAACGGGGATGACGGCGACGTCGGTCTGTTCGCTGTCGGACACGCCGCCGCGGCTGATCGCCTGCGTCAACCTCTCGGCGAGCGCGCATGGCCTGATCCGGCGCACCGCCGCGTTCGGCGTCAACATGCTGCACGCCGACCAGGCCGAACTGGCCAACGTGTTCGCCGGCCGCCGCGGCATCGAGCGGGACGATCGCTTTTCCGACGCCGACGGCTGGCTGTCGCTGGCCGCGGGCGCGCCGATCCTTAAGGATGCGCTGATCGGGCTCGACTGCGAGCTGATCGACGAGCATGCGCACGACACGCATTCGATCTTCGTCGGCGCGGTCCGCGCGATGCATCTGCGTGAGGGGGAGACGCCGCTGATCTATTTTGGTGGCGCGTTCTGCGGGTTGGCCCGGCGGACCTAAGGGCGCGGCTTGAGGAATTTGTGAATCACTGATGTCAGCGCGCCGGCGGCCGGCGAGAACGATTGTCCGCGCAGCGAGACGATGCAGACCGTGCGCTCCAGCACAGGATTGACAATCGGCAGCGCCTGCATCGTCTTCCTGACCGGCCGCGGCAAGGCGACCTTCGGCAGGATGCCGACGCCGAGGCCGGCGCCGGCCAACGCGGCCAGCGTATAGCTGTGTTCGACCTCGAACTTGATCTTCATTTGCAGATTGCGCGTGGCGAGCGCACGCTCCAGCATCGAGCGCAGCGCCGCCGATTTTGAGTTCAGCAGGATCGGATAGGCGGACAGTTCGGTGAGGTCGACCGCGCTGCGCTTGCGAAACGGAAACGCTCTTGTCGCCAACGCATAGATCGGGTCGTTGAACAGCGGCGCGAACTGAAACTCGGTCGAGCCGTCCATCTCCGGCCCGATGCCGAAATCCGCCTCGCGCCGGCGCAGGCAGTCCAGCATGTCCTCGGCCGCAAGCTCGCGCAGATTGATGTTGATGCCGGGATAGCTCGCCTGGAAGGCGTGCAGCGCCTGCGGCAGGATGGTCGCGGCAATGGTCGGGACGCAGGCCAGCGACAGCGTGCCGCGCTGGATGTCGATGACCTCACGGATCTCGCGCAGGCCGTTCTCCCATTCGCCGAGCGCGCGCCGCGCATGCGTCAGCAGTTGCAGTCCCTCCGCGGTCAGCTCGACGCGTCGCGTCGTGCGATGAAACAGCGCGGCGCCGACCTGATCCTCCAGCAGCTTGATCTGCATGCTGACCGCGGATTGCGAGCGGTTGAGCTGCTCGGAGGCCTGGCGAAAGCTCTTGTTCTCCGCGACCGCGATGAACATGTGCAGCAGCTTGAAATTGATCTGCGACATCGTTTTGCCCTGCAGACGATTGTCCCGGAGAACTGAACAGTTCTTAAGATAATCTCGTTAGAAAGATCAGTGTCGGACATCTAGCATGATTGTTGTTGGCCGTGGGAGACGATCCTGCGGCGCGATGCAGAAAAGATGCTCCAGAAAAGACGCTCCGATGTCCTTCACCGTCACCAAGCCGCGCACGCGCCGCGTCCAGCGTTCCGAACTCGCGGTTCCCGCGACCTCGACCCATTTCTTCGAACGCGCAGCGAGTAGCGCGGCCGATTTCATTTTCCTCGATCTGGAGGACGCGGTTGCGCCGCCGCGAAAACCCGAGGCGCGCGAGATCGCGATCGAGGCGCTGAACCGGATCGACTGGGGCAACAAGACGCTGGCGGTGCGGATCAACGGGCTCGACACCGAATGGGCGCATCGCGACGTCATCGAGATCGTCAGCCGCGCGCCGCGCCTCGACCTCGTCATGGTGCCGAAGGTTGGCACCGCGTTCGACGTCCGTTTCGTCGACGCGCTGCTGGCGGGGCTCGAGCGCGAGTTCCCGCGCGCAAGGCCGCTGGGCATCGAGATCCTGATCGAGACCACGCTTGGGCTCGCCAATGTCGAGGACATCGTGCAGGCGTCGGAACGGCTGGAAGCGGTCATCTTCGGCATCGGCGATTACTCGATCGACCTGCGTACCTGCGGCGAGATCATCGGCGCCTCCGATCCGCGCTATGCCGTGCTCACCGATGCGGTCGAGGGCGGCGCGCGCCGCATGCACTGGAACGACCAGTGGCACTTCGCGCTCGCCCGCATCGCCAATGCCTGCCGCGCCCACGGCCTGCGTGCGATCGACGGCCCCTATGCCAATTTCGGCGATGCCGCAGGCTTTCGCGCCAGTGCGGCGCGGGCGGCCGCGCTTGGCTTCGAGGGCAAATGGGCGATCCATCCCTCGCAGCTCGAGACCGCCAACGAGGTGTTCTCGCCGACCGCACGCGAGATCGGCTGGGCGCGCGAGATCACCGCCAAGATCCAGTCCGCCAGCGCCGGCGGCGACGGCGCCTTCGGGCAGGACGGCGTGCTGATCGATCTTGCGGTGCTCAAGCGCGCGCAGGCGATCATCGAGCGCCATGACGCAATTCAGGCGGCAGGCAGACAAGGAGTGCGGGATGTCGCATGAGCCACCGCTCTCCGGAATTCGCGTGCTCGACATCGCGACCTTCGTGGCGGCGCCGTTCTGCGGGACGGTGCTGTCCGATTTCGGCGCCGAGGTGATCAAGATCGAGCAGCCGGGCACAGGCGATCCCTTGCGCCGGTTCGGCACCCCGAGCGACTGCGGCGACACCTATGTCTGGCTCAGCGAGGCCCGCAACAAGAAGTCGGTGACGCTCGATCTGCGCACCGAGCAAGGTGCCGCGCTGTTTCGCGAGCTGGTCCGCCAATCCGACGTGGTGCTGGAGAACTTCCGGCCGGGCACGCTGGAAAAATGGAGGCTCGGCTTCGAGGCGCTGCGCGAGATCAACCCAAAACTCGTGATGCTACGCATCAGCGCCTATGGGCAGGACGGCCCGCTGCGCGACAAGCCGGGCTTTGCCCGGATCGCGCACGGCTTCAGCGGGCTCGCTTATCTTGCCGGCGAGGCGGGACGCCAACCCGTGATGCCGGGATCGACCTCGCTCGCCGATTACATTTCCGGGCTATGGGGCGCGCTCGGCGTGCTGCTGGCGCTGCGCCATGCCGAAGCCACCGGACACGGGCAGGTGGTCGATATCGGGCTTTATGAATCGGTGTTTCGGCTGCTCGACGAGATGGCGACCGTGTTCGCCAAGACCGGCTTCGTCCGCGAACGCCTCGGTGCCGACACCGTCAATGTCGTGCCGCACAGCCATTACCAGACCGCCGACGGAAAATGGGTGGCGCTGGCCTGTTCGAGCGACAAGATGTTCGAGCGCCTGGCGCAGGCGATGCAGCGCCCCGAACTCGCGACCGACCCGCGCTATGCGGCCATGGCCGGCCGCCTGGCGCGGCGCGAGGAGGTCAACGGGATGGTCGCCGACTGGATCGGCTCCAAGCCGCTGGAGACGGCGCTTGCCGAGTGCGAGCGCTACGACGTGCCCTGCGGGCCGATCTACAGCATCAGTGACATCTTCGCCGACCCGCAATACCGCGCCCGCGGCAACATCGCCGAGGTGCCCTCGCGCGCCGGGCCGATTGCGGTGCCGAGCGCGATCCCAAAAATGTCGCGCACGCCGCCGCAGTTCAAGCATGCCGGCGTCGCGCTCGGCGCGCACACCGACGAAGTCCTGACCTCACTTGCCGGCGCAACCGCGGCGGCGCTCGCCGCGCTGCGCAGCGACGGGGTGATCTGACATGCCCCAATTCTCCCGCGGCCACGAAGGAACCACGCCATGACCAGGCAGATGAAATTGATCGGCTTCCTGCAGGCCCAGAATTGCTCGAACTATCCCGCCTCCTGGCGCCATCCCGACTCGAAGCCGAACTGGTTCTCGCGCGACTATTACCAGGAGATCGGGCGCACGCTGGAGCACGGCAAGTTCCATCTCGCCTTCTTCGACGACCGGCTCGCGATCCCCGATCGCTTCGGCGACGATTTCCGCGAGACCATCCGCCACGGCGTGCGCGCGGCGAAGCTCGATCCGGTCTCGGTTGCGCTCACGATGGGATTGGCGACCGAGCGGCTTGGCATCGGCGTGACCTATTCGACCACCTATTACGAGCCGTTCCACGTCGCGCGGGTGTTCGCGACGATGGACCTGCTGCTGAACGGCCGCGCCGCCTGGAACGTGGTGACCTCGCTGAACGACTCCGAGGCGGCGAATTTCGGCGCCTCGCAGCACCTCAGCCATGATCTGCGCTACGACCGGGCCGACGAGTTCATGGAGGTCGTGCTCGGCCACTGGAACAGCTGGGAGGACGGCGCCGTCAGCTTCGACCGCGAGAGCGGGCTATTCGCCGACCCGGCCAAGGTGCACCGGCTCGACCATCACGGCCAGTTCTTCCGCTCGCGGGGCCCGTTCACGGTGCCGCGCTCGCCGCAGGGCCATCCGGTGATCATTCAGGCCGGCCAGAGCGGCCGCGGCAAGACCTTCGCGGCGCGCTGGGGCGAACTGATCTTCGTGATCTATCCCAATCTCGACATCGCGAAGAAGCAGTATGCGGACTTGAAGGGGACGCTGGCCAAGACGGGCAGGGACATCAGCATCGCGCCGGCGGTCTATCCAGTCGTCGCCGAGACCCAGGCCGAGGCCGAGGACAAGTTCGCGGCGATCAACCGGCTCGCCAAGCCGATCGATGCGCTGACGCTGTTGTCTGAGGTGTTGAACTACGATTTCGCGGCCAAGCCGATGGACGAGCCGTTTACATCGGACGAGCTGGCATCGATCAGCGGATTGCAGGCGATCCGCGACCGCGTGATGAATCTCTGCGGCAAGCCCAATCCGACACCGCGCGATTTCGTGCAGTTCAGCGGCAGGGGAACGCTCGCCGAACTGCCGACCTTCGTCGGCTCGCCCAAGGCGGTCGCCGATCAGATGGAGCGCTGGTTCTGCGAAGGCGGCTGCGACGGCTTTGTCGTGGCGGCCACCCATGTGCCCGGCACCTATCAGGACTTCGTGCGCCTCGTCGTGCCCGAGCTGCAACGCCGTGGCCTGTTCCAGCGCGAGTATCAGGGCGACACCTTGCGCGAGAATCTCGGCCTGCCGCGGCCGCAGGCCGTGCATGCCGGCGTAGCCGACGAGGAGGCGCGCGTCTCGACCGGATGAGGTCGGGACAGAACGCCGGCGCAGACAACGATCAAAACAAAATCAAAATCAGGGAGGCTGAAGTGACCAAGGGCGTTAACGCGGGGGGCCGGCTCGATAGATTGCCGATCGCCGGATTTCACTACCGGATATTCGCGCTGATCGGAGCCGGGCTGTTCGTCGACGGCTTCGAGATCTTCCTCGCCGGCAGCATTCTCGGCGCACTGGTTCAGTCCGGCTATTCGGACCTCGCCCAGAATGCGCGCTTCATCTCGGCGACCTTTGTCGGGATGCTGATCGGCGCCTGGCTGGCGGGCGTCGCCGGCGACCGCTTTGGCCGTAAGTTCGCTTACCAGGCCAATCTCCTGATCTTCGGCCTCAGCGCGCTGGCGGCAACGCTCGCGCCGTCGATGAACTGGCTGATCGGGGCCCGCTTCGTGATGGGCCTCGGGCTCGGCGCCGAGATCGTCGTCGGCTATGTCGTGCTCAGCGAATTCATCCCGCCGCAGCAGCGCGGCCGCTGGGGCGCGGCGCTCGCGACCTGCACCAATGGTGCGTTGTTCGTCGCGACCCTGGTCGGCTGGGTCGTCATTCCGCATCTCGGCTGGCGCTGGATGTTCGCGCTGTGCGGCGTCGGCGCGATGATCGTCTGGTTCCTGCGGCGCTCGCTGCCGGAATCGCCGCGCTGGCTCGAGACGCAGGGCAAGAGCGCCGAGGCGGAGGCCGTGCTGACGGCGATCGAGCAGGAGGTCGGCAAGGGCCGGACCCTGGCGACCCCGGCCTATCAGCCGGCCCCGGTGCAGCCGGACGTTCGCTTCACGCGCCTGTTCTCGCGCGCACTGATCGCGCGGACCATCGTCGGCTGCCTGATCCTGATCGGGCTCAACACCGCGGTCTACGGCTTCATCGCCTGGATCCCGACCTTCTTCGTCAAGCAGGGCATCAACCTGTCGTCATCGCTCGGCTACACCATGCTGATGACGCTCGGCAGCCCGCTCGGCACGCTGTCGGGAATGTGGATCGGCGAGAAGATCGACCGCAAGCCGTCGCTGATCGTGCTGTCGCTCGCGGCTGCCGGGCTCGGACTGATCTATCCGATGTTCATCAACCCGGTCGCCTTCGTCGTGATCGGCTTCCTCCTGGTCTTCACGGTGGCGGTGATGCTGGCGCTGGCCTGGGGGCTCTACATCCCCGAACTGTTCCCGACCGAGCTCAGGATGCGCGGCTCCGGCATCTGCAACACCGCCGGTCGCCTGATGTCGATCGTGACGCCGTTCATCGTGGTCGAGCTGTTCACAAGGTTCGGTGTCACCGGCGTCGTCTCTGTGGTGGCCGGGCTCCTGGTGGTGCAGGCGATCGCGGTCGCGGTGCTCGGCATCGAGACCCGCAAGCGTCCGCTGGAGGCATTGCGGCCGGAGGCGATGGACGGCGAAGCCTCATCCGCGGAGGTGCGCGGCAAGCTGCAACCAAGCCCTAGTGGGATCGCCGCCGGCGGGGAGTAGCGGGACGAAGCGCGCGATGTCCGCGTGATCAACGGATGCGGACATCCGGGCCTCGTCCGTCTTACGATACTTTTGGTGGACGCGTCGAAAGATGCGGGCTAAACGCGCAGGGTATTCCCTCGGCACCGTGAATCTCGCTCGTGAGTGGCAGGCAGAACAATTTCCTCGCTCAGGCGCTGCAACAAGGTGCCTTGGCGTTGCGGGCGCAGCAGTTTGCTCAGGCCGAGCAGATTGCGACGAACGTCCTGAAATCGAACCGCACGGACAGACACGCCGCGCTTCTTCTTGCGCATGCCCTGATGGGGCAGAACCGGGGAGGCGAGGCGATCGCCGCGCTCGAGCGCGTTGCCCGTCGCGGCGACGATGGAGAGGTCGAGACGTTGCTCGGCGCGTTGCTGTGCGGCGCGGGCCGCGTCACCGACGGCATCGCACAGCTTCGGCGCACGGCGGCACGCCGCCCGCCATATTTTCCGTCCTTTCAAGAACTCGCCGGGCAGCTGGCCAAGGCCGGGCAACACGACGAGGCGATCAGCACGATCGAGGCCGGTCTCGCGCTGGCCCCTGAGAGCGTCGACCTGAAGCTCAATCTCGGGCGCCTGTTGCAGGAGACCAATGACATCGCGCGGGCTGCAAGCGTCCTGACGGCGGCACGTGATGCCGCGCCGGGACGCCCCGACATTCTCAACCAGCTCGGGCGGGTCCTGATCCTCCGTGGCGACTACGCCGCAGCCGCGGATGCGTTCCGCCGCGTGCTCGCGCAATACCCGGATGATCGCTCAACCCGCGCCCACCTCGCCACCTGCCTTTTCGAGCAGGGGGAGCGCGATGCTGCCGAGGCAGCGCTGCGCTCGGTGATGCGCGGTCAGCCCCAGCTGTTTGGACGCGCGGCATTCGTCATGGCCTCGGGATCTCATGGCCGCTTCTTCTTCTCCCAGAGCGCCGCTGCGAAGTTCCTCGGCGGGGAGTGAGATTGAGCGCGCGGCGGACGGCATTCCGCCATGCCTTACGCCCTGAAGTTTCTCCGGTAGAGGTTCGGCTGCCGTCTGAGCTCGGTGCGGAGTTCGCCGACCCGCTTGGCGTCTTCGGCGGTGAACGGCGTTGCCTGCGCGGTCCAGTCGTCTCGCTTGACGGGAATACATTGCGCGATCGGAGTCCCCTTGGGGAGGACGCCTCTGAAATTCCTGTCGTGCCAGTACGCCGGAAAGTGCACCCAATTGTCGGCATAGAGGTCGGAATTGACCAGGCCGCTGAGTGTGGTGAATGGCAGGTCGAAGCGGTTGACGGGATGGGTGAAGTAGATCGCGTAGCCTTCCGGGGCTTCGACGGTCCACAAATTGTGGAATTTGAGAAAGAAGCGGCCCTCTTCAAACAGCGGAGTGCCGGTGACCTGACCCGGGTCGTGGAAGCCGATCGGTGAGCGTGGGAATTCCGGCGTGCCTCCCGGCGGCAGGTCCTGGTCCCAGGTGATTTCGCCGTCCTCGACCTTGAGATCGCAAACCAGCGGCAGCAAGAACCCGCAGGTCATCGCATCCACGAACGGCGGGCAGCGCTTGATGGTGTCCTCGTCGTGCAGGTTGATCGAGGAGAAGGCCGTCGCCGGCATGGCCTTGAGCCAGTCGGGAACGCCCTGGGCCGCCGGTATGGGGGCCGGTATCAGTCCGTCAAGCTCCGTCGGACAGCGGAATTTGAGCGTCAGCTTGCTATTGGTCGACATTGGGCGCTCCGATTTCGGATCGACCTACATGAATGCGTCGCAAAGGTGAAGCGTGCGCTCACCGGCCAGGATCGCCGCTAGCTGACGAGATACTTCGCGACGGCCGACTCGTTCCACTCGATGCCGAGCCCGGGACCGCGAGCGGTCACGGCGCCGTCGACGATTTCGGCGGGCCTTGTGAGGATCGCGCCGGCGAAGTCGAGGAACTCGAGCCAGTGCGCGGTCGGCGTCACCGCGAGCAGATGCGCGCTGACTTCCGCGAACAGATGGCTCGACATCGGGATCGATGCGGCGTCGGCTTGGCCCGCGACCTGCATCCAGCCGGTGACGCCGCCGACCTTCATCACGTCGGGCATGATGAAGTCGGACGCGCCGGCCGCGATCGCTTCGGCAAAGCCGCGCGGAAACCACCAGTTCTCGCCGGCCTGGATCGGCGTCGGCGAGGTCTCGCGGACCTTGGCGTGGCCGGACAGACTCTCCTGCGGCACCGGCTCCTCGATCCAGTGCAAATCGTAGGGCGCAAGGCGGGCGATGCGGCGGGTCGCCTCCGCCGGATCGAGCGACTGGTTGAAGTCGATCATCAACGCAATGTCGGGGCCGAGCAGGGCGCGCACGCCCTTCACGACGCGCTCGTCATTGGCGGCATCACCGTCGCCGCCCTTGATCTTGATGCCCTTGAAGCCCTGGTCGAGCGAGCGGCGCAGCGCGCGCTCGTCGGCGACGGGATCGACTACGCCGTAGCTGTCATAGGCCTTGATCGGCTTCGCCGAGCCGCCGAGCAGTTCGACCAGCGGCCGGCCGGCAAGCTGTCCGAGTACATCCCAATACGCCATGTCGAGACCGGATACCGCCATGCCGACCAGGCCCTGCCAGCCGAGCAGCCGAAACCTGGCGTCCATCGCCTTCATCAGGTCGAACGGCGCGACCGGCTTGCCGATGAGCTCGCGGCCGATCTCCTCGATCAGATAGGCAAGTGCTCTAAGCGTGAGCTTGCTGTAGGCGAAGATATAGGTGCGGCCGGTAACGCCTTGGTCGGTCTCGACATCGATCAGAACCAGCGGGCCGGAATCGATCACGCCGAAGGCGTTCCTCACAGGGCGCTTGAGCGGCACCACGACGCTTCGCGCACGAACTCCGCGGATCGCTGCAACTGTCTGGCTCATGGACGTTTCCTCTTTTTGTTATTGGACACTGTACCATCGGACCAGCCGCGGCGCGGCCCAGTCGGTCGCGACCTGCTCGACCAGATAGCGGCCGGGATATTCGGCAAGGAAGGCGATGCGCTGGGTCTGGCCCGGCTCAATCGCGAGCGTGTCGAGCCAGAACGGCTTCCAGCCGTCGTCGAGCCGGTCGAGCAGACGGAAGTGATGGCCGTGCAGATGAAACACGCTGGCGATCGGGCCGCGGTTGGTCAGCGCGAGCACAACCGGCCGGCCGGCTTTGGCCTGAAAGGCCGGAGCGGCTGATGGCTTGAAGTCCGCCGGCCGGAACCATTCGGTCGGCGTGCCGAGGGTTAGCTCGAACCTTGCGGCGCTCTTGAGATCGAGCTGAGCGGGCATGTCGTTGCCGGGCAGCGGCGGTGCCGGCGGGAACGGCGCCGAGCGGACCGGCGGGTCGTTCGAGACGGCCAGCTTGCCGACCGGGCGAGCCTGCTTGCCGTCGTGCAGCAGGATCGGAAAGCTGGTTCCGGCCGGTCCGGCGGCGTCGACGAAGACATCGGTGCGGCTGCCGGGAGCGAGGGCGAGCGCACCGTTGCGGGCCGAAAACGGTTCGGCCGGCTGGCCGTCGATGGCCATCACACGGACGTCGAGGTTCTCCAGCTTGATCGCCAACACGCTGCGTTGGCTGCCGTTGATAAAGCGGAGTCTGAGGCGGGCATTGGCCGGTGCGGAGATATCGTATGAGGTTTTCCCGTTAATCGTATGAATTTGCGTCGAATCTTTTGGATCATTGCCGGCCGGGATTGCGCTTCCGTCCGGCCGCAGGCGCCACTCCTCGATCAGCAGGACCTCGTCGTGGTCGACCGCGACCGGCGAGGTGCCGGTCACGATCAGCGGCCGCGGCCGTGCCGGCGCCGTGCCGCCATCGCCGACCAGCGGCTCGCACAGGAAGGTGCCGGCATGCCGAAGCGGCAGCTGGAAGCTATCCTTGGCCCCGGCGGCAAGCAGCGCCCGGGAGGCCAGTGGCTCCGCCGCCGCGACGCCGTCGAGCCCGCGGCAGTCCAGCGCGGCCGCGACCGGCAGGTCATTGCCAAAGGTCACGTCAAGGACCTCGCCGCGTTTGAAGCGGAGGTCGCCGCTGCCGAGCGACCAGACCGATGTCTCCGGTCCGCCAGGACCCGGTCCGTCCGGACGAAGCGAGATGCGGTCAGGTTTGGCCTGGAGCGCGACCGCGGTCCGGCCCTGCGCCGCGCCGGTGGCCGGCAGAGCGGGGCAAAGCGCCGCGGCGCCGAGGGCGGCGATCAGGTTGCGCCGGGTGAGTGAAAATTCGGGACTTGCGGGAGGACTTGCCATCCGGCCGATGCGGACCATTTTCAAGAGTACCTGTCCAGTCGCGATCGGTCGCAGGGCGGGCTCAACAGCGGCCATTTTTTTGCTGCGAACCGGTGGGCGCATGTTATAAGCCCGGCCGCCCGCGGCATCGCGGCCGGACTGGGATGCTTTTCGCGCGGGCGTGGCGGAACTGGTAGACGCGCTGGATTTAGGTTCCAGTGACGAAAGTTGTGGGGGTTCGAGTCCCTCCGCCCGCACCAAGCGCTTACAGCGTTTGCATGACGAATTCTTGGAGAACCTTTGGCCCCGATGGGGTGAGGGTTCGCCGAACCCACAGACGTTAGGCCGCAAGGCCCATCGTCGAACAGATTGAACACTGCCACGGCCGCTCGGGCCGCGGCAAAAGCGGAAGAAGATTGATACCATGCAGGTCACCGAGACCCTCAACGAGGGATTGAAGCACGAATTCAAGATCAGCGTCCCGGCATCCGATCTCGATGCCAAGGCGGACGCCAAGCTGGTCGACCTCAAGGACAAGGTCCGTCTCAACGGCTTCCGTCCCGGCAAGGTGCCGGTGGCGCATCTCAAGAAGATCTACGGCCGCTCGGTGATGGCCGAGACCATCGACCAGACCATCAGCGACACCAACCGGCAGATCTTCGAGGATCGCGGCTTCCGCCTCGCCGGCGAGCCGAAGATCACGATGCCGACCGAGAAGGACCAGGTCGAGGAATTGCTGTCGGGCAAGACCGACCTGACCTACACCGTCGCGATCGAGGTCGTGCCGCCGATCCAGCTCGCCGATTTCAAGTCGTTCTCGGTCGAGAAGCCGGTCGTCGAAGTCTCCGACGCCGATGTCGACGACGCCATCAAGCGGATCGCCGAAGGCAGCCGCCCGTACAATGCCAAGGCCGAGGGCGCGGCGGAGAAGGGCGACCGCGTCACCATCAGCTTCAAGGGCACCATCAACGGTGAAGCCTTCGAGGGCGGCACCGGCGAGGGCATCCAGGTCGTGATCGGCGCCGGCCAGTTCATCCCGGGCTTCGAGGAGCAGCTGATCGGCATCGGCACCAATGAGACTCGCACGCTGAAGGTCTCGTTCCCGAAGAACTATCTGAACGAGAAGCTCGCCGGCCAGCCGGCCGAGTTCGAGACCACCGCGACGCTGATCGAGGCGCCCGGTGAGACCACGATCGACGACGAGTTCGCCAAGACGCTGGGCCTGGAGTCGCTCGACAAGCTGAAGGAGGCCGCCCGCGAGCGCCTGACGGCCGAGTTCGCCGGCGCCACCCGCCAGAAGGTCAAGCGCGCGCTGCTCGACCGGCTCGACGAGAGCCACAAATTCGAGGCGCCGCCGTCGCTTGTCGCCGAAGAGTTCAATCTGATGTGGAACTCGATCAAGGCCGAGATGGACTCGTCCGGCAAGACCTTCGCCGACGAGAACACCACCGAGGAAGCGGCAAAGGAGGAGTACCACAAGATCGCCGACCGCCGCGTCCGCCTCGGCCTCGTGCTGTCGGAGATCGGCGAGAAGAACAAGATTACCGTGACCGACGACGAGGTGTCGCGCGCCGTGATCGAGCGCGCGCGCCAGATGCCCGGCCGCGAGAAGGAAGTCTGGGACTACTACCGCAGCAACGCCCAGGCGTTGGCCCAGCTCCGCGCCCCGATTTACGAGGACAAGGTTGTCGACTTCGTCCTGGAGCTCGCCAACGTGACCGAGAAGAAGGTCACCAAGGAGGAGCTGTTCAAGGATGAAGACGCCGAGAAAACTGCCGCTTAATTTCGGCACCTCGCGTTAATGATGAACCGCGAAAGCGCGCCTCGCGACGGGTCCCGTCGCTAGGCGCGAAGACGCGAATCAGCTTGAACTTCTGCGACCTGCCCAGGTGGCTAGTGCGGCGAGTTGACGGCCTTGTCGGCCGGAAATTGGCCCATATCTGGGTTAAGCCTTGAGGCAGTGGTCTTGAGCCAAGTAGTCTTGAGCCAAGTAGTCTTGAGCAAAGTTCTGCATCACCCCTAACCCTTGGGTTCTTTCATGCGCGATCCCGTTGAAACCTACATGAACCTCGTGCCGATGGTCGTCGAGCAGACTAATCGCGGCGAACGCGCCTACGACATTTTCTCGCGCCTGCTGAAAGAGCGCATCATCTTCGTCACCGGTCCGGTGGAAGACGGCATGTCGACGCTGATCGTCGCGCAGCTGCTGTTCCTCGAGGCCGAGAATCCGAAGAAGGAAATCTCGATGTACATCAACTCGCCGGGTGGCGTGGTGACGTCGGGCCTTGCGATCTACGACACGATGCAGTTCATCCGTCCGCCGGTATCGACGCTGTGCACGGGGCAGGCGGCCTCGATGGGCTCGCTGCTGCTGGCCGCCGGCGAGAAGGACATGCGCTTCACGCTGCCGAATTCCCGCATCATGGTGCACCAGCCGTCCGGCGGCTTCCAGGGCCAGGCCACCGACATCATGCTGCACGCGCAGGAGATCCTGAATCTCAAGAAGCGCCTCAACGAGATCTACGTGAAGCATACCGGTCAGACCTACAAGGCGATCGAGGACGCGCTGGAGCGCGACAAGTTCCTCACCGCCGAGGACGCCAAGGCGTTCGGCCTCGTCGACAAGGTCATCGACAAGCGTCCGGACGATCCGGCCGCCGCGAAGGCGGCCTGATCTGGGCAGGCATCTCGAGGCGTCGGTGTGATCTCCACATTGACGCCTCACATAACCGGCAAAAGCAGGGTGCTGGACCCGCCGGCGGGTGCATGCGCACAGCGGAAAGTTCCGCTTTCGTGCTCATATACCGACGTGGTAATCCCGCAACGTTCCGTGGATTTCGACGCGTATTCCACGTGCGATCGTTGAAAATCACGGTATTGTCACGGTCTTGAGCCGGCCATCCGATTAGCGAATTCTTGATAGTCGGGTGCCAGCATGGTTGGCTGTGATGCATCGGCTATGATCGCGGAGATTCGAATAAACCGTGATCCACACGGTCAGTATTGCGTAGGGTCTTTTTTGGTACGGAATTTGCTCTATCTACCCAACAGCCCGGTTGTGTGCCGGATTGGGTCGATCTGGCAAACAAGATCGAACGGCGGACGGAGATAATGAATGAGTAAGGTCGGCACGAGCGACGCCAAGAACACGCTATATTGCTCGTTCTGCGGCAAGAGCCAGCATGAAGTTCGCAAGCTGATTGCCGGACCGACTGTCTTCATTTGCGACGAGTGTGTCGAACTGTGCATGGACATCATTCGCGAGGAGAACAAGTCCTCGCTGGTGAAGTCGCGCGACGGCATCCCGACGCCGAAGGAAATCTGCAAGGTCCTGGACGACTACGTGATCGGCCAGAGCCATGCCAAGAAGGTGCTGTCGGTCGCCGTCCACAACCACTACAAGCGGCTCAACCATCAGACCAAGCACAACGACGTCGAACTGGCGAAGTCGAACATCCTGCTGATCGGTCCGACCGGTTCGGGCAAGACGCTGCTCGCGCAGACGCTGGCCCGCATCCTCGACGTGCCCTTCACCATGGCTGACGCGACGACGCTGACCGAAGCCGGCTATGTCGGCGAGGACGTCGAGAACATCATCCTGAAGCTGCTGCAGGCCGCCGACTACAACGTCGAGCGTGCGCAGCGCGGCATCGTCTATATCGACGAAATCGACAAGATCAGCCGCAAGTCGGACAACCCCTCGATCACCCGCGATGTGTCGGGCGAGGGCGTCCAGCAGGCGCTGCTGAAGATCATGGAAGGCACTGTGGCCTCGGTCCCGCCGCAGGGCGGCCGCAAGCATCCGCAGCAGGAGTTCCTGCAGGTAGATACCACCAATATCCTGTTCATCTGCGGCGGTGCGTTCTCGGGCCTCGAGAAGATCATCTCCGCGCGCGGCCGCTCGACCTCGATCGGCTTCGCGGCGCAGGTGCTCGCGCCGGAGGACCGCCGCACCGGCGAGATCTTCCGTCACGTCGAGCCGGAAGATCTGCTGAAGTACGGCTTGATCCCGGAATTCGTCGGCCGTCTGCCCGTCGTTGCGACGCTGGAGGACCTCGACGAGACCTCGCTGAAGAAGATCCTGACCGATCCGAAGAACGCGCTGGTGAAGCAGTACCAGCGGCTGTTCGAGATGGAGAACATCGAGCTGACCTTCGCCGACGAGGCGCTTGGCGCGGTCGCCCGCAAGGCGATCGAGCGCAAGACCGGCGCGCGCGGCCTGCGGTCGATCCTGGAGAGCATCCTGCTCGAAACCATGTTCGATCTCCCGGGCCTGGAAGGCGTCGAGGAAGTCGTTATCTCGCGCGAGGTCGTCGAGGGAACGGCGCGTCCACTCTACATCTACGCGGATCGTTCCGACCGCGCCGTCGAGAGCAGCGCGAGCGCCTAAACGGCGCTCGTCTCGACCCGCCAAAAATGCACGGCTGCCGGACGCTCCGGCGGCCGCCGTGGCGCAGCAGCGGCGCCCTTACGGCGTAGCAGCAAATGCTTGTTTAGCCTATATTTCCCGACACTTCTGAGACTTGACACCCCCCCGCCTGATAGCCACCTAATGCTATCGGTGAGGGATCTCATCCGTTGAGATTCGTCGCTTCACGATGCGGAATAAGCGGCTGCCGACGGCATTCTCATTCCGCATCACCAAGGCACCTTGTGGCGGTTGCGCAAGCAGGCGGACTGCGTGCAAGGGGGCACAACAAAAGGATTAGGCCATGACGACCTCAAAACCCCGGCCAACGATCGTCCACGGCGAAAGCCACTCCTATCCGGTGCTGCCGCTCCGCGACATCGTCGTCTTCCCGCACATGATCGTGCCGCTGTTCGTCGGCCGCGAGAAATCGATCCGCGCGCTCGAAGAGGTGATGAAGAACGACGCGCTGATCATGCTCGCGACGCAGAAGAACGCGTCCGATGACGATCCGGCACCCGATTCAATTTACGAGACCGGTACGCTCGCCAGCGTCCTGCAGCTCCTGAAACTGCCCGACGGCACCGTGAAGGTGCTGGTCGAGGGCCTCGAGCGCGCGCGCGTCGAGAAGTATTCCGACCGCAGCGAATATTACGAGGCGACCGCGGTCGCGCTCGCCGACACTGACGCCAACTCGGTCGAAGCCGAGGCGCTGGCGCGGTCGGTCGTGTCCGACTTCGAAAGCTATGTGAAGCTGAACAAGAAGATCTCCGCCGAAGTCGTCGGCGTGGTTCAGGCGATCACCGATTTCGCCAAGCTCGGCGATACCGTTGCTTCGCATCTCGCGGTCAAGATTGCCGACCGGCAAGCGATCCTGGAGACGTTGTCCGTCACGCAGCGCCTGGAGAAGGTGCTGGGCCTGATGGAAAGCGAGATCTCGGTGTTGCAGGTCGAGAAGCGCATCCGCTCGCGCGTCAAGCGCCAGATGGAGAAGACCCAGCGCGAGTATTACCTGAACGAGCAGATGAAGGCGATCCAGAAGGAGCTCGGCGACGACGAAGGTCGTGACGAGTTGGCCGATCTGGAGGAGAAGATCTCCAAGACCAAGCTGTCCAAGGAAGCACGCGAGAAGGCCCAGCACGAGCTGAAGAAGCTGCGCCAGATGTCGCCGATGTCGGCGGAAGCGACCGTCGTGCGCAACTACCTGGATTGGCTGCTGTCGATCCCGTGGGGCAAGAAGTCCAAGGTCAAGAAGGACCTCGAGGCCGCGCAGGCGGTGCTGGACTCCGATCACTACGGACTCGAGAAGGTCAAGGACCGTATCGTCGAGTATCTCGCGGTGCAGTCGCGCGCCAACAAGCTGACCGGACCGATCCTGTGCCTGGTCGGGCCTCCCGGCGTCGGCAAGACCTCGCTCGGCAAGTCGATTGCGAAGGCCACGGGGCGCGAATTCGTGCGCGTGTCGCTCGGCGGCGTGCGTGACGAGGCCGAGATCCGCGGTCACCGCCGCACCTATATCGGCTCGATGCCCGGCAAGATCATCCAGTCGATGCGCAAGGCGAAGACCTCGAACCCGCTGTTCCTGCTGGACGAGATCGACAAGATGGGCGCCGATTTCCGCGGCGATCCGTCGTCGGCGCTGCTTGAGGTCTTGGACCCCGAGCAGAACTCGACCTTCAACGACCACTACCTGGAGGTCGACTACGACCTGTCCAACGTGATGTTCATCACGACCGCGAATACGCTGAATATTCCCGGCCCGCTGATGGACCGCATGGAGATCATCCGGATCGCCGGCTACACGGAGAACGAGAAGGTCGAGATCGCGCGCAAGCATCTGATCCCGAGCGCGCTCTCCAAGCACGGTCTGGACTCCAAGGAATGGTCGATCGACGACGCGGCCTTGCTCTTGATGATCCGCCGCTACACCCGCGAAGCGGGCGTGCGTAACCTGGAGCGTGAGCTCTCCACACTCGCCCGCAAGGCGGTGAAGGAGCTGATGATCTCCAAGAAGAAGTCGGTGAAGGTCACCGAGGCGAACATCGAAGAGTTCCTCGGCGTTCCGAAGTATCGCTTCGGCGAGATCGACGACGAGGATCAGGTCGGTATCGTCACCGGTCTGGCCTGGACCGATGTCGGCGGCGAGTTGCTCACCATTGAAGGCGTCATGATGCCCGGCAAGGGCAAGATGACCGTCACGGGCAATCTGCGCGATGTGATGAAGGAGTCGATCTCGGCGGCGGCGTCCTACGTCCGCTCGCGGGCGATCGTCTACGGCATCGAACCGCCGATGTTCGACCGCCGCGACATCCACGTTCACGTGCCGGAGGGCGCAACGCCGAAGGACGGTCCGTCTGCCGGTGTTGCGATGGCCACCGCGATCATCTCGGTCATGACCGGCATTCCGGTCCGCCACGATGTCGCGATGACCGGCGAGATCACGCTGCGTGGTCGCGTGCTGCCGATCGGCGGTCTGAAGGAGAAGCTCCTGGCCGCCGCCCGCGGCGGCATCAAGACGGTGCTGATCCCGGAGGACAACGCCAAGGATCTCACGGAGATTTCCGATGCGATCAAGGGCGGCATGGACATCATTCCGGTCTCGCGGCTGGATGAGGTCGTCGCCAAGGCGCTGGTCCGCGTGCCCGCGCCGATCGTCTGGGAAGAGGAGACCAGCAAGGTCGACGTCAAGCCCGATGCTTCCGATGAAGCGTCCGGCGGCCTGACGGCGCACTGAAGCGAGCTGCGATCGACATAAGAAAACGGCGCCTTCGGGCGCCGTTTTTGTTTTCGCTGTTCGCGATCAGGTCGGGAAGGCTGCGGCTCTGTCCGCGGCGGCAAAGTGCGCCATCTGATCGGCATGCGCTTTTGCGAAAGCCGGCCGGGCCGTGGCGCGCGCGACGTAGTCGCGACACGCGGGATATTCCGCCAGTCCGTCGAAGCGGTCGACCAGGCGCAGCACATCCGCCATGAGAACGTCGGCGACGGAGAACGGCCCGGCCAGCCATTTGCGGCCCGCGAGCACCGGCTCCATGTGCCTGAGCCGGGATTGCAGGAAGCCGTCGAAGCGTGTCCATGCCGACGTGCCGCCGCTCTCGCCCGAGAATACCAGGAGCGACCAGGGCAGGCTCGCCATCTCGACCGAGTTGAGCGCTGCGAACAGCCATTTCAAAGCCTCGTTGCGTTGGTGCGGATCGGTCGGCAGCAGCGCGTCGCTGCGCTCGCCGAGATGCAGCAGGATCGCGCCGCTCTCGAAGATCGAGATGTCGCCGTCGGTCAGCCACGGCACCTGGCCGAACGGCTGGTGCGCGAAGTGCTCGGCGCTCCGATCGCGAAATGGCACGCTCGCAACGCGATACGGCAAGCGCGCCTCTTCCAGTGCCCAGCGCACGCGGAGGTCGCGCACAAATCCCCGCGGCATCTCCGGAACCCAATCGAAGGTGGTCAGCGTCAGGTCGGCCATTGGGTATCTCCATTTGCTGGCTTCACAGGCAAAAGGACGAACGAATGGCGCGCGTTCCGACACCCCGACGGGCTTTTTCGTCGTTGCGGTACGGAACGATCGAGTTGTCGACGTGGGTACGCCGGCGCCGGAACTAGTCTTTCCTCTCGACGACGAAGTTGCCGATCGCGCCGAGCGCCATCAGCACGCTGGTGCCGAGGAACACCGCGGCCATGCCGATATGTCCGCCGATGAAGCCGCCGGCGAGCGGGCCGATCACCTGGCCGGCATATTGCGCCGAGATCGAATAGCCGAGCATGCTGCCGGTGACCGCATCAGGCACGTTGTGCCGGATCACGCTCGCGATGCAGGGCAGGAGGCCGCCGAGCGCGAGCCCCATCAGGAAGCGCAGCAGGATCAACTGCCAGCCGCTGACCACAAAGGCCTGCGGGATCAACAGCAGCGCGGAGGCAGCAAGGCAGATGGTGATGATCCGCCAGTGGCCGACCCGATCGGCCAGCTTGCCGAGATGCGAGGACGACAAGAGGCTGCCGAAGGCTGCCGCCGACATCACGAGGCCGGCGACGAACGTCACCTGCGGTGCCTCGACCAGTTGCGCGACATAGACCGTGATGATCGGCTCGATCGACATGTTGGCGACCATCAGCAGCAGGCCCGTTCCCCACATCGCGACGACAGGGCGCTTGTCCGGAACCAGCGACCAGCCGCCGCGCGCCTTGCCGCCTTTCGCGGTCTTCGGGCGTGCTTCCTCGCGGATCAGGAACGTCGTGCCGAGGAAGGTGAAGAAGATGACGCCGCCGATCAGGAAGAATGTCGCGCGGATGCCGATCAGCCCCGGCAGCACGCCGCCGATCAAGGGACCGACCAGGCTGCCGGCCATGATGCCGGCCGACAGCACGCCGATCGCCCAGCCGGATCGCGCTTTCGGCGTCTGCGCCGCGACCAGCACGGTCGAACCCGACGCGTAGCCGCCGAGCAGGCCGGTCAGCAGCCGCAGGCCGACCAGCTCATAGACGTTGTGCGCCATGCCGATCAGCGACATCGCGATCGCCATGCCGAGGCTGGCGCGGATCAGCATCAGCTTGCGGCCGTAGCGATCGGCGAGCCGTCCCCACAGCGGCGCCGTCAGCGCCGCGCTGAAGAAGGTCGCGCCATAGGCGAAGCCCGACCATTGCACGATCGCGGCATGATCGGTCACGCCGAGCTGCTCGACATAGAGCGGCAGGAACGGCAGCAGCAGCGTCATCCCCACGATTGTCGTGAAGGAGCCGAACACGCAGACGATCAAATTGCGTTTCCAGGGGCCCGCGTCGAGCAGGGCTTCGCGATCGACTTCGATGTTCATGTCAGCGCAGCCCGATCACGGCGAAGCCGCGCGCCCGCAGGCCGCGGCGATCCTCGTTCAGCGAACGCAGCAGGCGATCACGGGTATCGGTGATGTGGTCGGCGGCCTCGCGCGCGGCGGCCTCCGGATCGTTGGCCTTGATGAAGCCGAGGATGCGCCGGTGCTCGCGCCAGGCCTGCTCACGCGAGGGCTCGGTCCACACTTCCAGCCAGCGCGCCCGCGACAGCCTCGTCATGGCGCCCGCGATCGCCTTGACGATGAAGGGATTGCCGGAGAGCCGCGCGATCTCGACATGGAAATCGGTGCCGACCCGATGCCATTCCTCGCGCGGCGCGCCGGACTGGCAGGCATCCAGCATCTCCTCGACGCCGGCGATATCGGCTGCGCTCGCCCGCGCGCAGGCGAGGCGCACCGCCGTCGTCTCCAGCGGAATCCGGAACTCGGCCAGCGCCTCCAGCTCACCGAGGTCGATCGGTGCGACGATCCAGTTGCGGCCGTCGCGGCGCACCAGCTCTTCGCCTTCGAGCCGGACCAGCGCGGCACGGATCGGCGTGCGCGATCCCTCGAACCGGCTCTCCAGCCAGCGCTCGGTCAGCCGCTCGCCGGGGCCCAGGTCGAGCGACAGGATCATCTCCCGGAGCTGGTCATGGATCTGAAGCATCTGCGACATGGCGCCGTCCTTTGGCCGCTCGTTGGCGGGCGCGGAATCTCCATCAGGCGGCTTTCGTATCCCGATTTGGTATCCCAAACAAGGCGGCTATGGGATACCACGTTGCTCCGTTAAGGGAGGTGGGCCGAGAGCCAGGGCCCTGGACGATGGAACCGCGCCCACGGCGGTTGCTTGGTTTGACGGAATTGGAGAGCGCTACATGCGTATCGACGGGCAATGCCATTGCGGGGCTATCACCTATCAGGCCGAGATCGACCCGGAACGGGTCTCGATCTGCCATTGCACGGACTGCCAGGCGCTGACCGGCTCGCCCTACCGCGTCACGGTGATCTGCGACGCCGAACAGGTGCGGCTGACCGGA
The DNA here is from genome assembly GCF_054056795.1 of Bradyrhizobium sp. USDA 3315. Lineage (NCBI taxonomy): Bacteria > Pseudomonadati > Pseudomonadota > Alphaproteobacteria > Hyphomicrobiales > Nitrobacteraceae > Bradyrhizobium > Bradyrhizobium sp. USDA 3315. The sequence continues at coordinate 6,625,427 of NZ_JBSRYP010000001.1, forward strand.
GGTGCGCCGAAGGTCTACGGCAAGCGGGGCGACAACGGCCGAATCCGCTTCCAGCACTTTTGCGGCGATTGCGGTTCGCCGCTGTTTACGAGCGGCGAGGACGGCGGGCCCGACGACTGGGGCATCCGCTGGGGCAGCATTCGCCAGCGCGGCCAATTGACCCCGCGACGCCAGGTCTGGTGCCGCTCCGCTGCGCCATGGATCAATGATCTCAAGGAATTGCCAGCGCACCCCAAGGACTGGAGCTGACGGATTGAGGTGTTGCGGCCTTGCGCCTCGGGGGCAGGCGAGGCTAAAGAGGCGCGCAGGTAAGGGCGGCTAGCTCAGCTGGTTAGAGCATCTCGTTTACACCGAGAGGGTCGGGAGTTCGAATCTCTCGCCGCCTACCAGCCTTTGAGCACGAATTCATCCGCTTGTTCGGTTCGCAGGGCGAAGGCTGTCGCACCGAAGCTCGAAGAGCGCAGGCGGACCGGCTGCCTGAATGTGCGGGCGTGCTTCCCCGTTTTGGATCCAGCCCTATGGCTGAAGCATCCTGATGGTCGCGATCGGCCACTTCCCGATGTGGCCCTTGATCGAGATGCGCAACCCATGAGATTCGTCCAGAAACACGCCCTCGACGGTCCCTGCGGTTCCATCGGTGAGAACCGCGGCTCGTCCGACCAGCTCGGCCTCCGCTTGCACATGCTCGCGCAGGATGACGGTGGCGCGGTGTTTCACGAGCTGCAAAGCGGCCTCTGGTTGATGAGCCCTACGGAGCAAGGCCATTGCACGGCTCTCGGTGAACGCGCGGAGAGGGCGCGATCCCGGCCGTGGGGTAGTTAGTCTCATGGGGTGGCCGGGACCGCGCTTGCTCCGCGCTGGCGTGCCGAATGTCATTCGATCCCCGATGGTGCGAAAGGTGCCGAAAGTCACGCGCTCAGATTTGATGCCGACGCTGCAGCGATGCTATTCTGTCCGCCTAACCGGGAACTTGATGCATGCGCAAACTCGCCGCGATTTTTCTTCTCACCATGATTGCCGGACCCGCATTCGCACAGTCGGATCACGTTCAGCGCTATCGCGAAGAGGTCGAGAAGTCGCCGGCCGATGCGGCCAACGAGGCGCGCCAGCAGCGAGCCTATCAGCGTGCGCTCAGCGGTGTGCCGGATCAGAAGCCGACCGATCCCTGGGGCATCGCGCGCAGTGACGGGCAGGGCGCGCCCAAGGCGAATGCCGCGAAGCCGAAGCCGGCCAAGCCCACGAGCGCAGCCGCCAAATAATCTCCGAGCGCGGATCAGGTCGATGAAATACTACGTCTGCAAATTGACCGGACCGCGCCCGACCTTTCCGCAGGACATGACGTCGCAGGAAGCCGCCATCATGCAGGCGCACGTCGCCTATTGCGGCGAACTGCTGCAGGCCGGCAAGGCGCTGGTGTTCGGACCGGTCGCCGATCCGGCCGGCGTCTGGGGCCTCGGCGTGCTGCAACTGCCCGACGACGCCGATCCGCAGGAGATCGTCGCCAACGATCCCGTCACCAAGGCGGATGCCGGATTCACCTATCAGCTGATGCCGATGCTGCGCGCCGCGACGCGCGAGACTTGCTAGGGCAAGATCCGGAAAAGTGCGAAGCGGTTTTCCGAAAGAGCATACCCAAACGTGAGACGACAGAAGGTTCCTGAGAAGGTTTGGATCGCATGAACGCAGGCCACCCGCAAAACGCCGATCAGATCGCATACTGGAACGGGCCGGGCGGTCAGCGCTGGGCCACACGGCAGGCCGCGCAGGACATCGTGCTGCAACCGGTGCTCGACCTCCTGATCGATCGCGCTGCGCCGAAAGCCGGCGAACGCGTCGTCGATGTCGGCTGTGGCAGCGGTGCCTCGAGCTTCGCGCTGGCGGCCAAGGTCGCGCCCGCTGGCCACGTGCTCGGCGTCGATGTCTCGGAGCCGATGCTGACGCGGGCGCGGCAGAGCGCGCCGCAGGGTTTGCCGGTCGAGTTCGCGCTGGCCGATGCGACCGTCTATCCGTTTGTCAGCGAGAGCTTCGATCTGTTGGCCTCGCGCTTTGGCGTGATGTTCTTTGCCGATCCCGTGGTGTCGTTCGCCAATCTGCGCAAGGCGATGAAGCCGACCGGCCGTCTCGCCTTCGCCTGCTGGCAGGAGCCGCGTGAAAATCCGTTCTTCATGACGCCGCTTGCTGCCGTCTACAAGCACGTGCCGAAACTGCCGCCGCTAGGGCCCGAGGATCCCGGCCCGTTCGCGTTCGCCTCCGAGGCCCGGGTGAAGCGGATCCTGGGCGAAGCCGGCTTCTCCGGCATTGCCATGGAGCCGTGCCGGGTTGAGCTTGATGTCGCGACCGGGCGCGGCATCGATGCCGCGATCCAGGGCGCGCTCGAGATCGGGCCGGCCAGCCGCGCGCTGGAAGGGCACCCTGATGAGGTGCGCGCTGCGGCGATCGCCTCGATGCGCGAGGCGCTGGCGCCGTTTGTCAAGGGCGATGCGGTGCTGCTGCCCGGCGCGATCTGGATCGTGACCGCGCGGGCCTGATCAGGCCTTCTCTTCCCAGATCATCGCCAGGTGCACGATGGTCTGCACGGCCTTCTCCATGTCCTGCCGGCTGACCCATTCGAGCCGCGAATGGAACGCGTGCTCGCCGGCGAAGATGTTCGGGCAGGGCAGTCCCATAAAGGACAGCCGCGAGCCGTCCGTGCCGCCGCGGATCGAGGTCTTCACCGGCGTGAGACCGGCGCGCTCGATCGCCTCGATCGCATAGGCCACGATCTGCGGGTGGCGATCGATCACATCCTTCATGTTGCGGTACTGCTGCTTGACCTCCATGCGGTAAGTCGAGCGCGGATAGCCCTTCATGACGTCCTTCACGATGTCTTCCAGCAGCGATTCCTTCTGCTTCAGGCCAGCCTCGGTGAAATCGCGCACGATGAAGTCGATCCGCGCGTTCTCCAGCGCGCCGGAGATCGCGACCGGATGCAGGAAGCCCTCCTTGCCCTCGGTGGTCTCGGGCGAGCAGGTGTCCTTGGGCAGGCGATCGACGATCGCGGCGGCGATCTTGATTGCGTGCTCCATCTTGCCCTTGGCGAAGCCCGGATGGGTCGCGACGCCTTCGATGATGATGCTGGCGCCGTCGGCCGAGAAGGTCTCGTCCTCGATATGGCCGGCGGTCTCGCCATCCATGGTGTAGCCGAAATCGGCCCCCAGCTTCTTGAGGTCGACCTTGTCGACGCCGCGGCCGATCTCCTCGTCCGGCGTGAACAGGATCTTGATGGTGCCGTGCTTGACCTGCGGATTGGTGATCAGGAAATGCGCGGCACCCATGATCTCGGCAAGGCCCGCCTTGTTGTCGGCGCCGAGCAGGGTGGTGCCGTCGGTGGTGATGATGTCGTTGCCGATCTGGTCGGCTAGCGCTTCGTGCTCGGCGGGGCGGATCACCTGCGAGGCATCGGCGGGAAGCACGATGTCGCCGCCCCGATAGTTCTTCACGACCTGCGGCTTGACGTTCTTGCCGGTGCAGTCGGGAGAGGTGTCCATGTGCGAGCAGAAGCAGATCACCGGCACTGTCTTGTCGGTGTTGGCCGGGATCGTCGCATAGACGTATCCGTGCGGATCAAGATGCGCGTCGGATATCCCCATCGCCTGCAGCTCGGCGACCAGCAGGCGCCCGAGATTCTTCTGCTTCTCGGTGGAAGGCGTGGTGGGTGAATCCGGATCGGACTGGGTGTCGATCACGACATAGCGCAGGAAGCGCTCGGTGACGGTGTGTTTGAAGTCGAGAGCCGGTGCCAGCATGAAAACCGCGCAAAAAACTGGAGAAAGGAACAATGCGCTTTGGCGAAGTTGGTTCGCGCGAGCAAACCGCGTCAAGGCGAGTTTCGAAGGACAATCCTATAACAGAAAAGCGCCACTCCGGGGCCGCGTCACGAGCCGGAATGGCGCTTTGTCTTAACGGAGAGAGTAGGCGCTAGACGGCTTCCTTCAGCTCCTTGGCGGCGCGGAAGGCGACCTTCTTGCTGGCCTTGATATGGATCTGTTCGCCAGTCGCGGGGTTGCGGCCCATGCGGGCGGCGCGCTTGCGGACCTGGAGGATGCCGAGGCCAACGATCCTGATGCGCTCGCCCTTCTTGAGGTGCTTGGTGATCCTGGTGACCATATCGGTCAGGATCGCCTCGGCCTGCTTCTTGGACAGCTCCTGCTCCTCGGCGATGGCCGCCGCCAAATGCTTCAGCGTGATCGTCGCCGGTGTCGCTGCTTTCTTCGCCATGTCTGGCCCTCCTCGTTGCTGAATGGCTGGATTGCTGCTTTTCACGCGAATGGCGCGCCGTTCGCGTCGGGAAAATGCGTCCGGAAAAGTCCTGAAAACCGCCGGTTCCGGGAACGGGCAGCGCCGGGCCGGCCACAGGAAACCCAGACGTATCAGGCCTTATTTGATTCGGGGCTTCGCTGACTACGCCGTTTCCCCTGAAAACAGGCGACAACCCGCGTACGCGCCGCGAAAATGCCGACGCTGTGCAGGGATCCGCAACGTCCTTGACTAACCGGATGCGGGCCTTTATGCCCTCGGTCCTGCGCGGATCAATCCGACGATCGGCATCCGCGGGAGTAGCTCAGTTGGTTAGAGCGCCGCCCTGTCACGGCGGAGGCCGCGGGTTCGAGTCCCGTCTCTCGCGCCATTCATTTCAATGACTTAGCAGCGTGTTTGGCCCGAAACCATTGGTCCCTGTGGACCGGTGCCATAACGAGTTGCCTCCCTCCTGTTCACTGCACCTGGCGACTGCCGCGACAGCTCAGGACGCCGCGAGGCCGACAACGCTGACCGGTTGAGCGGCCTGCTCGGGCCTGACCGATAATGCCACGCGCTGTTCGGGCGTCAGCCACCACAGCAGGAACAGCAGTGCTATCCCGTTCGACAGCAGGCCTGTCGTGAGCGGCACGTTCATGATCGCCTGAACTGCGATGCCCGACGAAACCGCGATGAAGCGCGGCGACAGGTGCTTTGAGACCATCGATCCCACTGACAGGATCAGACCACAGACGAAAGCCGACACCGGGGCGAGCGCAAGACCGACCGATGCGATGCCCTCGGTGGCGAGGAAGGACGCGTTGAAATTGCCGTCCTGATAAATCGCTCCGAGGGTCGGGCCAAGCTCGCCGTACGGGCAGGCGGCCATGTATCGCAGGACGGTGATCTGGCAGAACCGGGTGTGCTCGCGGTGCGCGAAGAAGTCGGCGTATTGATCGAGCGCGAGCGACGGGATCGCGACGAAGCGCAGATTGATGGTGCTGAACACGATGTAGGTCTTGTCGGCGACGAGAATGGCGAAAGCCAAAAGGCCGACGATCATCGGGATCAGAAATGCGAGCACCGTGGCCAGCCGCGGGTCGAACCGGCCGTACAGCCAGAACAGAAACGGCAGCCAGATCGGCAGCAACAGGACGGTCTTGTTGTTGACGACGGGATAAAAGCAAAGCGCAAGCAGCAGCACCCCGGCCGCCGGCATCCACCGCCTGCGCGATGCGAAATGCGCGAACAGGTAGGGCAGGACCGCGCCGATCATGATCCCGGTGAGATAGTTCATTAGGGCCGGCCGCACCACGGCGGTGCGGGCTGCGCCATAGGGATCGCCAAGATTGGCCCCGTAGGAGATGTCGCCGATCAGCACGGCAAGGCACGACGCCAGTAGCAGAACCGCGATGCGCTTGACGGCCGCTTCGGACAAATCGGGCCGCCAAACCGGGATGTTCTGTAACATCAGAGGGATCATCGCTGCGGCCAGCGCGGCGATCATGGCCCAGCGGGCGATGGCGTGCGGATAGTCGAACGCGCTGAAGAAGCTGAGCCAGACGAAGCCGAACACGGCTGACAGCAGCGAGAAGCCGACCAGATAACCGAAGCTGAATCGTACCGCGACGAACGCCGGGACGAACGCGACCATGATGGCGGTGCCGAGGACGGCTTGCGCGTTGATGCCGGATCGCCAGACATGCATCGCCGGAAATGCGTGCCCGCAGGCGATCATCGAGGCGACGCTGAGGACGAAGAACCCGGGGATGGCGATCCCGACAACCAGGTCATCGCGCGTCAATGTCATCGGTCCGTCCGAATCCGAAAGCTGCCAGGCAGCTAGCCGGTCGGCCCTGGACGAAGCAAGTTAAGCAATATCTCGGTCTGTGTTGTTATGTTTCTGCCTGGCCATTCGTCACCGCGATGCCCTATTGAATTCACACAACGGCAACACCTTGCCTTGATCAGGCAAAGAATGCGGCGACCGCGTTGAGGTCGGATTGTCCCGGCGCATCGCCGCGCAAATTGGCGTCGATGATGCGGCGACAGGCGTCAACCGTGTGGGTGTCGCCCAATTCGTTGGCGGCTTCGAGGATCGACCAGACCGTGTCCAAGGGAACGTCGCTCTGCGTAGTCGCCTTCGGGTCTGACAGCATTGACGGGGCCGCGGTTAGAATTCGAACAGGTCGCGGCCGCGCCGCGCCAAATTGTGCAGGTCCGCCATCGTGCCGCGCACCGCGTTGCAGCGGCGGCATTCGATGATGGTGTCGCCGGACGCATGCGCCGGATCGGCGACCTTGATCGCCAGGCTACCGCAATCCGTGCAGATGATCTTGAAGCCGGTTGAAATTACTTGCTGCTGCAAATTCATCGTGGCCTGCGCCTCTGTTGACGCCGACCTTAACCGAACAACTTTTAAGACTGGGGTCGCGGAGCGGATTGCAATCGAACAACCGCATTAGGACGCGGTTAAGATTTCGCCGCGGCCGCGCGGCCCTGCAGATGCAGCGTCGGCCTGCCGAGCCCTGCCGCGGCGGCGCGCACGGCATCGCGGGCATTGACGGTGATGATGCCGGCGGCGTGGGCCCAGACCGCGAGGTCGGAGGCGCTGTCGCCGGCGTAGATGAAGCCCCCGGGGAATGTCTTCCGCAACAGGTCGGCCTTGTTGGCGCCCTTGAGATTATGTTCGCCGTCGGAGGCAAGCACCTGGTCGATCCAAGGCAGACGCGACGCCAGCTTGTGTGCGAGCAGCGCGTCGGCCGCGGTTGCCAGCACGATGCGGCGGCCGGCCGCGTTCTCGCGCTCAGCCAATGCGACGACGTCCTGGTGCAGTTCGATCCGGCTCCAGTCGATGCGCTGGCGCTGTGCGAGCCGGCGCTTCAGCGCCGCGCGGCCGCGCGTCAGCCAGGCGGCGCATGACACGACGATCAGCGGATTGCGGCGCAGGATCGAGAAGAAGCTGAGATAGAGCAGGTCGCCCGTGATCAGCGTGCCGTCGAGGTCGAGCACCAGCGGCAGCGATGCCGGGAGGCCGAGCAAAGGGGGCGACCCGTCGGGGCGGGAAGCATCCTGTGGCTTCGCAGTGTCGTCGCCGGCGAGGCGAGGCTCAGTCATTCGCGGCACTCAGCCGGGTTGCGACGTTGCACACGCCTATGGCGCGCGCCCCGGTCTCGATGGTCCTGCAGTCGCCGTAGCCGAACTTGCTCGCAAAGGCCACACCATGCTGGTCCGAGCTTGAGACGATCAGGACCAACAAAAAAGGCCGCCCGAGGGCGGCCGTCTTACCTGTGGAAGCCAGCAGAAATCTTTAGCGGACCGTCGAGGTGCCCGACGAGGTGATCGCCACCGGTTTGCCGGCCTTGATGACCTGGGTGGTCTGGGCAGTCTGGGCGAAATCCGCGTTGTTCCGGGCCGAAATGCCGAGCGCCGCGATCCCGATCCCCGCAATAAGGGCAACCACCACAATCTTGAGATGGGTCGCGCGGTCAGCTGAATGGATCGAGTGGTTCATGGTCGCCTCCGGGCGTCTGTGCGCCGTCTATGGCAGGTACTGGTAAGGCCCATCTGTTTCCGGATCGTTTCGTGAGTTCCGGGAAATGGTTTCGTGCCACGGGCGGATTGGTTTCACCGTGCCTTGCGTCACACTGCCGGCCGGCTAAAACTGCCCCAGGCGCGGAAATGCGCTTGGGAGAAAAACAATAATGAAAACAATGAGACTAACCCGGCGCCGGGTGCTTGGAACCGGCTCCGCGGCATTCGCCGCCACGATGTTTGGTAAGCGCGCCGTTGCGGCGGCCGAGTTCGACTTCAAACTCGGTGTCAACACTCCGGAAACCCATCCGCTAACAATCCGCCTGACTGAGGCCGCCAAGGCGGTCGGCGCCCAGTCGTCCGGCCGGGTCAACATCACGGTGTTCGCCAACAGCCAGCTCGGCGGCGATCCGGAGATGCTGTCGCAGGTCCGCGCCGGCGGGATCGAGCTGTTGGCGGCGCCCAGCATGACGCTGTCGACGCTGGTGCCGCTATCGGGGCTGCCCAGCATCGGCTTTGCCTTCCAGTCTTACGACCAGGTCTGGGCGGCGATGGACGGCGGCGTCGGCGACCTCGTGCGCGAGGCGATCACGAAGACCGGCGTCGTGCCGCTCAAGAAGGCCTGGGACAACGGCTTCCGCCAGATCACCTCGTCGTCGAGCCGGCAGCTCAACAGCGTCGACGATCTCAAGGGTTTCAAGATCCGCGTGCCGGTGACGGCATTGCTGACGTCGCTGTTCTCAGGGCTCGGCGCATTGCCGTCGAGCATCTCCTACAGCGAACTCTATTCGGCGCTGCAGACCCACATCGTCGAAGGGCAGGAGAATCCGCTGGCGCAGGTCTCCACCGGAAAACTCTACGAGGTGCAGAAATTCTGCGCGCTCTCGAACCATTGCTGGAGCGGTTACTGGATCCTCGGCAACCGCCGCGCGATGGCCGGCCTGCCGCCCGATCTGCTTGAGCTCATCAATGCCGCGTTCGACGCCGCGGCGGTGAAGGAGCGTACCGATCTGGTCGAGATGGATCGCTCGCTGCAGGAGGAGCTAACCGGGAAGGGCATGACGTTCAACAAGCCCGATCCCGTGCAGTTCAGGGCCGCGTTGGTGAAGGCCGGCTTCTACACGCAGTGGCAGAAGACCTACGGCGCGGACGCCTGGGCGGCGCTGGAGAAATACACCGGCAAGCTGACGTGAGCGCAGCCTGACATCACGCGCCGGCTCGGCTGAGACGGGTGCTAGCTCGCGCGCGCGATGTCGGCGCGGATCGCGCGTGCCGCCAACACGAACAGCAGGGCACCGAGCGTCGTCGTGAGCGCGGCCGACAGCAGCGAGTAGCGAACCGCATCGACGCCGTAGGTGCCTTTCAGCGCGTCATTGATCATGCCGACGGCGAGGGGGCCGACGCCCTGGCCGAAGCAGGTCGCGGTCAGCAGCACGATCGCCCAGGCCAGCGCGCGCATGCTGGGTTTTGCCACCGTCTGCGCAATCGCGAAGATCGGGCCGAGATGAAAGCCGACCATGAACGAGGTCAGCGCCAGCGTCGCGACCATCAGCGTGAAGCTTTGCGTCAGCATGCACAGCGCGAACACCGGGCCGGCGAGACCGGACATGATCGCGGGCGCCCACAGCTTCCAGCGGTCGTCGCGACGGCCGATCTGCGCCACCACGAGGCCACCGATCAGCGTGCCCGCCATGCCGGCGAGACCCTTGAAGGTGCCGGCATAGGTGCCGATCTCGGCGCTGGTGAGGTGATGGATCCGCGCCAGGAACGGCGGGATCCACACCGCGGTGGCGTAGTTGGTGTAGGTCGTCAGACAAAAGCCGATCAGCACGATGACGAAGCTCGGCTGCGATACCAGGAAACGCAGCGTCGGCCCCAGCGGCTCGGCCTTGAAGGTCTCGGCCATCGCGCCGCGCTTCGGCTCGGCGATCGTCAGCCACAAGACGGCGGCGAGCGCGATGCCGGGCAGGCCGGCGGTGAAGAACGCCATCCGCCAGCCATAGTGCTGGTTGACATAGCCGCCGATGAAATAGCCGAGGAAGACGCCGAGATAGGTGCCGATCGCGTAGATGCCGAGCGCGCGCGGTCGTTCGTTCTTGTCGAAGAGATCGGCGATCATCGATTGCGAGGCCGGCGTGCCAGCCGACTCCCCGATGCCGACGCCGATCCGGGCCAAGGCCAGCGTCGTGACGCTGGAGGCGAGGCCGCAGAGATAGGTCATCGCGCTCCAGAACGCGAAGGCGACCGCGACGATGTTGCGGCGGTTGAGGCGATCGGCCATCCGCGCGATCGGAATGCCGAGCAGCGAATAGAACAGCACGAAACCGAACCCGGCGAGCAGGCCCATCGTGGTGTCGCTGAGCGTGAACTCCTTCTTGATCGGTTCGATCAGCACGTTGAAGATGGTGCGGTCGAGGAAGTTGAGGGCGTAGATGATCGTGAGCAAGGCGAGGACGTAGTAGCGGCGCGCCGAGGGCGCGGCCGCAGCTTGCGTTGGCGCGGCCGCCTGCGGTGCGACATCGACCATCACTTCCTCCCCCGATCTTCTTTGTTGTTGTTGCTTGCGCGCGGGCCTTACGCCTCGCGGATGTAATTCCCTGCCTCGAATTCGACCGGCCTCGTGTCGGCGTCGAACGACACCCCGATCGGGTCGCGGCCGGTGGCCATGGTCTCGAGCTGGTCAGCGAGCATCCGGCGGATCATCAGGATGCCGCGGTCGCTCTGGCCAAAATGCTCTTCGGAATGGATCGTCACCGCTCCCTGGCCGACCTGGGCCTCGTAGTCGCCGGGAAATTGCTGGTGCTCGGCCTCGGTCATGTCCCACCAGAACTTGCCGTTGAACTTCGAGCGCATCCGCCCGATATCGCCCGCGTTCTTGACCCGGCCGGCGACGTAGATGCGGAACGAGGTGTCGTCGATCGGCAAGGTCCAGCCGATCGATTCGACGCGCGCGAACTGCGCGACGCGCGGATTGGGCACGACGCGGAGTGTGGGGAGGGCGGCCTCGGTGACGCGATAGAACACCTTGCCGTCGTCCTGCCTGCGGATCGAACGCACCGTGACGCCGCGCGGCGACATCTCGAACTTCACCTCGGGCATCGAGGCCATCATGTTGGTGAACTGCGGCCCTGAGAACGAGCCGTGCAGCACCGGCACATGGTAGGGGTCCGCGACGTTCTCGAAATGCTGCAGCCAGTTGCAGGGGATCACGGCAGGGCCGCCGCCGCCGATCGAGGAATCGTCGGCCTCGACGAACTCGCCGTCGTCCATGTTCTCCAGGCACTCGTAGCGCGGCAGCACCGGCCTTTTCTCGGCCGGCCCCATATAGGCGAAGATGAGGCCGTAGCGTTCCTGCACCGGATACCAGGGCTGGCGCACCTTGTCCTTGAACAGGCCGCCTTCGGGCTCGCAGGGTTGTTCGAGGCAGCGGCCCTCGGTGTCGAACTTCCAGCCGTGATAGCAGCAGCGGATGCCGTCTTCCTCGACCTTGCCGTAATAGAGCGTGGTGCCGCGGTGGCAGCAGCGCGCATGCAGCAGGCCGGCCCGGCCATGCCGGTCGCGGAACAGGATCAGGTCTTCGCCAAGCGCGCGGACTTTTCTGGGGATATCGGTGGCGTCACCGGTGAGGCCGACCGGGTGCCAATACCGGCGCAACAGCTCGCCCATCGGCGTGCGGCGGCCGACCGAGGTGAGCTCGGTCCGGATGCTGGACGGCTTCATCGCATAGGCCGTGCCGAGATCGCGGTCCGACTGGGTGATCGTCATGTTGTCCTCCCCGCCGCTGGTCGGGCGCCGGCGGCTGATCTATCGTTGACCAAGTCAACGATAGAATAGATGACAATGTCAACGATATCGTTGAGCTTGGCAGCGCGCGGCTTTGTTGGCAGAGGGTGGTGATGACCGAGAAGCTCAGGACTGAGAGGGCCTTGCCGCCGGAGGCCGTTGTCGATTCCGAACTGGCGCCGATCACCGCGATGATGTCGTCACGGCTGATGGTGCTGGCGAACCTGCTCAGGCGCGGCGCGATGCTGCGCTACAAGCGCCTGACCGGCCTGTCCTCGGTCGAGTTCGGCCTGGTCGCCTCGCTCGGCCGGCGGCCGCCGATGAGTGTGGTGCGGCTCGCCGAGGCCGTCGGCATGGACAAGGGGCAGATCAGCCGGGCGCTCGCCGAACTCGTGGCGCGCAAGCTGGTGGCGAAGGCGGCCAACCCGCGCGACAACCGGGAGACCCTGGTCTCTCTCACCAAGGCCGGCCTGGCCGCCCATGATGCTATCGTGGCCGGCGCCCAGGAGCGAAACCGGCGCCTGCTGGAACAGCTTGCGCCAGGGGATCTCGAGCTGCTGCTCGGACACATCGATCGGCTCACCCTGGCCGCCGCCGAGATGCTCGCTGCCGAACGGGGGCTGGGCTGATATGGCAAGAGCGCAGGGCACAGGATGGCCGCCGCGGCGTTGCCCATGGAGGCAAGCGCATCCGCCTGATGAGGCCAAGAGCCCGCGGGAAGGACGGTAAAAGCGTCAAAATAGCTTGTCTTGCGCCCTCTGTTGCGCTGCGCTAAAGCCTCAAGAACAATTCCAATCAACGAATCTGCGGCACGTCCGAAACCGCAGCAAGAAGGCCTCGCCGATGACCGGCATCCTGCAGAATTATCTCCCACTTGTGGTCTTTATCGGAGTCGCGAGCCTGATCGGTCTGGCGCTCCTGATCGCGCCGTTCCTGGTCGCGTTCCAATCGCCGGACCCGGAAAAGCTGTCCGCCTATGAATGCGGATTCAACGCTTTTGACGACGCCCGCATGAAGTTCGACGTCCGGTTCTATCTGGTGGCGATCCTCTTCATCATCTTCGACCTCGAAGTGGCGTTCCTGTTCCCCTGGGCCGTGGCGTTCGGAAAGCTCGGCGCCACCGGGTTCTGGTCGATGATGGTGTTCCTGGCCGTGCTGACGGTCGGGTTTGCGTATGAATGGAAGAAAGGCGCGCTCGAATGGGATTGAGCCCCACCGCCGCAACCTCCCAGCCGGCGATTGCCAAATCTGAGATCGCCATGGCTCCGAAGGGTATTCTCGATCCGTCGACCGGCAAGCCGGTCGGCGCGAATGATCCGTTTTTCCTCGAGGTCAATCACGAGCTGTCCGACAAGGGCTTCTTCGTCGCCGCAGCCGATGACCTCATCACCTGGGCGCGCACCGGCTCCCTGATGTGGATGACCTTCGGTCTGGCCTGCTGTGCGGTCGAGATGATGCAGGTCTCGATGCCGCGCTATGACGTCGAACGCTTCGGCTTCGCACCGCGCGCCTCGCCGCGGCAGTCCGACGTGATGATCGTTGCGGGCACCCTGACCAACAAGATGGCGCCCGCGCTGCGCAAGGTCTACGACCAGATGCCGGAGCCGCGCTACGTCATCTCGATGGGCTCCTGCGCCAATGGCGGCGGCTACTATCACTACTCCTATTCGGTGGTGCGTGGCTGCGATCGCATCGTGCCGATCGACATCTACGTGCCCGGCTGCCCGCCCACGGCGGAAGCGCTGCTCTACGGTGTGCTGCTGCTGCAGAAGAAGATCCGCCGTATCGGCACTATTGAACGCTAAGGTTTCAGGTATGGACGACGGCAAGCTCGACGCCCTTGGGCAGACGATCGTGAGCGCGCTTCCGGGCGCGGCCACGGCGCACTCGGTCGCGTTCAATCAGCTCACTATCGACGTCGAGATTGGCAGAATCGTGGAGGTCGCCAGGTTTCTGCGTGACGATCCCGGCTGCCGTTTCGTCAACGTCACCGACGTGACCGCGGTCGACTATCCGAGCCGCGAGAAGCGCTTCGACGTCGTCTACCATCTGCTGTCGCCGACGCTGAACGCGCGCGTCCGTTTGCGCGGGCAGGCCGACGAGACCACGCAGGTGCCGTCGATCATCGGCGTCTTCCCGGGCGCCGACTGGTTCGAGCGCGAGACCTACGACCTCTATGGCGTGATCTTCACCGGCCATCCCGACATGCGCCGCCTGCTGACGGACTACGGCTTCGACGGCCATCCGCTGCGCAAGGATTTCCCGCTCACCGGCTTCGTCGAGGTCCGCTACGACGACCAGGAGAAGCGGGTGCTGTACGAGCCGGTCCGGCTTAACCAGGAATTCCGCAAGTTCGATTTCCTTTCGCCCTGGGAAGGCGCGGACTATCCGCTGCCCGGCGATGAGAAGGCCAAGGCGGAGCCGAAGCCATGAATGAACAACCGCAAAACCTTCGTAACTTCACCATCAACTTTGGGCCGCAGCATCCGGCGGCGCACGGCGTGCTTCGTCTTGTGCTGGAGCTTGACGGCGAAGTCGTCGAACGCGTCGATCCGCATATCGGCCTGCTTCACCGCGGCACCGAGAAGCTGATCGAGCACAAGACCTATCTGCAGGCGATTCCCTATTTCGACCGGCTCGACTATGTCGCGCCGATGAACCAGGAGCATGCGTTCTGCCTCGCGGCGGAAAAGCTGCTCGGCATTACGGTGCCGCGCCGCGGCCAGTTGATCCGCGTGCTCTATTGCGAGATCGGCCGCATCCTGTCGCATCTGCTCAACGTCACCACCCAGGCGATGGACGTCGGCGCGCTGACCCCGCCGCTGTGGGGCTTCGAAGAGCGCGAGAAGCTGATGGTGTTCTACGAGCGCGCCTCGGGCTCGCGCATGCACGCGGCGTTCTTCCGCGTCGGCGGCGTGCACCAGGACCTGCCGCCGAAGCTGATCGACGACATCGAGGCGTGGTGCGATCCGTTCCTCAAGGTGGTCGACGACCTCGATCGGCTGCTCACCGGGAACCGCATCTTCAAGCAGCGCAACGTCGATATCGGCGTGGTGCCGCTGAAAGAAGCCTGGGAGTGGGGCTTCTCCGGCGTGATGGTGCGCGGCTCGGGCGCGGCCTGGGACCTGCGCAAGTCGCAGCCCTACGAGTGCTACGCCGAGATGGATTTCGACATTCCGATCGGCAAGAACGGCGACTGCTACGACCGCTATCTGATCCGCATGGAAGAGATGCGCCAGTCGGTGCGCATCATGAAGCAGTGCATCCAGAAGCTCAAGGCACCCGACGGGCAGGGCCCGGTCGTGGTCGAGGACAATAAGATCGCGCCGCCGCGCCGCGGTGAGATGAAGCGCTCGATGGAAGCGCTGATCCATCACTTCAAGCTCTACACCGAAGGCGTGCATGTGCCGGCCGGCGAAATCTATGCCGCGGTCGAGGCGCCGAAGGGCGAGTTCGGCGTCTACCTCGTCGCCGACGGCACCAACAAGCCCTACAAGTGCAAGATCCGCGCGCCGGGCTTCGCCCATCTGCAGGCGATGGATCACATCTGCAGGGGCCATCTGCTGGCCGACGTTTCCGCCATCCTGGGCTCGCTGGACATCGTGTTCGGCGAAGTCGACCGGTGACGATGTCCGCATCCGAACCGCGCGCAATGAGAGTTTGATCGATGTCCGTCCGCCGCCTTGCCCCGAAGGAATTGCAGCCCGCGAGCTTCACGTTCACGGACGAGAATCTTGCCTGGGCCAAGAAGCAGATCGAGAAATATCCGCCGGGCCGTCAGGCCTCGGCCGCGATCGCGATCCTTTGGCGCGTGCAGGAGCAGCATGACGGCTGGGTTTCGGAAGCCGCGATCCGCGCCGTCGCCGACCTGCTCGAGATGCCGCATATCCGCATGCTGGAGATCGCGACCTTCTACACCATGTTCCAGCTCTCGCCGGTCGGCAAGAAGGCACATGTGCAGGTGTGCGGCACCACGCCGTGCCGGCTGCGCGGCGCCGCCGACCTGATCGAGGTCTGCCAGCACCGTATCCATCACGATCCCTTCCAGCTGTCGAAAGACGGCAACTTCTCCTGGGAAGAAGTGGAGTGCCTAGGGGCCTGCGTGAACGCGCCGATGGTGCTGATCTGGAAGGACACCTACGAGGATCTGACCAAGGAAAGCTTCGGCAAGGTGCTCGACGGCTTTGCCGCCGGCAATCCGCCGAAGCCGGGCCCGCAGATCGACCGTCAGTTCTCGGCGCCCGCCGGCGGGCCGACGACGCTGAAGGAAATCACCTGATGCGGAGCTTTCAGGTGCTGGCAAACGGGCAGGAAAACAAGGCAGGGAGGGGCGCTGCGATGAAGGCCTGGCGCACGATCGCCCTGCATACCGCTGTCGCGGCGGGCTTCATGTTCCTGCTGCAACGCTACGGCCTGAGCGCCACGCTGGAATCCAGCCTGTTGTGGGCCATCGTGTTCGGCGGCTGCGCCGCCGGGCTCGCTTATTCGCAAGCCAATCGGTGATGTTCGGAAAGTTTTGAGCATGCTCGACGACAAGGACCGCATCTTCAAGAACCTCTACGGCCTGCATGATTGGGGCCTCGAGGGCGCGCGCCGCAGAGGCGCCTGGGATGGCACCAAGGGGATCATCGACAAGGGTCGCGACTGGATCATCAACGAGATGAAGGCGTCGGGCCTGCGCGGCCGCGGTGGCGCCGGCTTCCCGACCGGCATGAAGTGGTCCTTCATGCCGAAGGAATCCAAGGACGGCCGTCCGAGCTATCTCGTCGTCAACGCCGACGAGTCGGAGCCCGGCACCTGCAAGGACCGCGAGATCATGCGGCACGATCCGCATCTTTTGGTCGAAGGCTGCCTGCTCGCGAGCTTCGCGATGGGCGCGCATGCCTGCTACGTCTATATCCGCGGCGAGTTCATCCGCGAGCGCGAGCGGCTGCAGGCGGCGATCGACCAGGCCTATGAGGCCAAGCTGGTCGGCAAGGACAATATCAACGGCTGGCCGTTCGACATCTATGTCGCGCACGGCGCCGGCGCCTATATCTGCGGCGAGGAGACCGCGCTGCTCGAGAGCCTCGAGGGCAAGAAGGGCCAGCCGCGGCTGAAGCCGCCGTTCCCGGCCAATGTCGGCCTCTATGGCTGCCCGACCACCGTCAACAACGTCGAGTCGATCGCGGTCGCGCCGGACATCCTGCGCCGCGGCGCCGCCTGGTTCGCCGGCATCGGCCGGCCGAACAATGTCGGCACCAAGCTGTTCTGCATCTCCGGCCACGTCGAGCGGCCCTGCAACGTCGAAGAGGCGATGGGGATTCCGTTCCGCGAGCTGATCGAGAAGCATTGCGGCGGCATCCGCGGCGGCTGGGGCAATCTCAAAGCCGTGATCCCCGGCGGCTCGTCGGTGCGCATGGTGCCGGCCGAGCAGATCATCGACACGCCGATGGATTTCGACTCTTTGAGCAAGCTGCGCTCGGGTCTCGGCACCGCGGCGGTGATCGTGATGGACAAGTCGACCGACCTGATCCGGGCGATCGCGCGAATCTCCTATTTCTACAAGCATGAGAGCTGCGGCCAGTGCACGCCGTGCCGCGAGGGCACCGGCTGGATGTGGCGCGTCTTGACCCGCATGGCCGAGGGCCGCGCCCACAAGCGCGAGATCGACATGCTGCTCGAGGTCACCAAGCAGGTCGAGGGCCACACCATCTGCGCGCTCGGCGACGCCGCCGCCTGGCCGATCCAGGGCCTGATCGCACATTTCCGTCACGAGATCGAAGAGCGCATCGACCAGTATTCACACAAGGCCGATCTCGACGATCAGGGCGTGCGCGATCCCATGCACATGGTAGCCGCGGAGTAATGCTGGCGATGACGCAACAGGCCGCATGGTGGCAGAAATACGGGACGCTTGCGCAGATGGCGCAGGCGACCGTAGCGCTGCTCGGCTTTGTTGCAATCCTGCTGCAGATCAACGAAATCCGCACCTCGAACCGCGCCTCCAGCGCGCGTTCGGCGTTTCTCGGCTACACCGATCTCGCATTCCAGAATCCGAAGTTCGCTCAGCCCGACTACGAGGCCATCAAGGCCGCCGGTCGCGAAGAGCGGTCCCAATATGAGAGTTTTGTCTCGTACTTCCTCTATGCCTGCGAGGAGACCTTTGCCGCCTTCGCGGACAAGCGCGAATGGCAGGCATCGTGTGACTACGACCTGAAACCGCATCTGCCGTTCCTCTGCGAGAAGAACCAGGCGCAGCCTGCCTACCTCGCGACCTACGGCGCCGACACCCAGCAATGGGTGAAGACCTCATTGAAAACCGCGAGCGTCGCACCGCCCGACTGCAAGCTCGGAAAGACTTGAGACAGACATGAGCAAGATCATCGTCGATGGCAAAGAGATCGATGTGCCGCCGGAGTACACGCTGCTGCAGGCATGCGAGGCGGCCGGCGCAGAGATTCCGCGCTTCTGCTATCACGAGCGACTGTCGATCGCCGGCAATTGCCGGATGTGCCTGGTCGAGGTGAAGGGCGGCCCGAAGCCGGTCGCGAGCTGCGCCTGGGCCGTGCGCGACTGCCGTCCGGGCCCGAAGGGCGAGCCGCCGGAGATCTCGACCCGTTCGCCGATGGTGAAGAAGGCGCGCGAAGGCGTAATGGAGTTCCTGCTGATCAACCATCCGCTCGACTGCCCGATCTGCGACCAGGGCGGCGAGTGCGACCTGCAGGACCAGGCGATGGGCTACGGCGTCGACACCAGCCGTTTCGCCGAGAACAAGCGCGCGGTCGAGGACAAGTATCTCGGCGCGCTGGTCAAGACCTCGATGAACCGCTGCATCCAGTGCACGCGCTGCGTCCGCTTCTCCGCCGAAGTCTGCGGCGCGCCGGAAATGGGCGCGACCGGCCGCGGCGAGGACATGGAGATCACCACCTATCTGGAGCAGGCGCTGAGCTCGGAGCTGCAGGGCAACCTGGTCGACATCTGTCCGGTCGGCGCGTTGACCTCGAAACCTTACGCCTTCGCGGCGCGGCCCTGGGAGCTCGGCAAGACGCAGTCGGTTGACGTCATGGACGGCGTGGGATCTGCGATCCGCGTCGACACTCGCGGCCGCGAGGTGATGCGCATCCTGCCGCGCATCAACGAGGCGGTGAACGAGGAGTGGATCTCCGACAAGACCCGCCACATCGTCGACGGCCTGCGTACGCAGCGCCTCGACCGGCCCTATGTGCGCGAGAACGGCCAGCTCCGGCCGGCGACCTGGCAGGAAGCCTTCGCCGCCATCGCCGCCAAGGCCAGCCGCAGCGACGGCAAGCGGATCGGCGCGATCGCCGGCGATCTGGCCGCGGTCGACGAAATGTATGCGCTGAAGGAAATGCTCGCGAAGTTCGGCTCGGTCAATCTCGCCGTGCAGGGCGGCGATGCGTTCGACGCCAAGGCCGGCCGCGGCTCCTACATCTTCAATCCGACCATTGCCGGCATCGACCAGGCCGACGCGATCCTGATCATCGGCTCGCATCCGCGCAAGGAAGCCGCCGTGCTGAACGCGCGGATCCGCAAGCGCTGGCGCACCGGCGGCCTCAAGGTCGGCATGATCGGCGCCAAGGCCGATTTCACCTATGACCACGACTATCTCGGCGCGGGCACCGATACGCTCGCCGACCTCGTGGCGGGCAAGCACTCCTTCGCCGACGTGCTGAAGAATGCGCAGCACCCGATCATCCTGGTCGGCGCCGGCGCCTACACCAGGCATGACGGCGCTGCGGTGCTGGCGCAGGCCGCCAAGCTCGCCGTTAATGTCGGCGCGCTGAAGGACGGCTGGAACGGCTTTGCCGTGTTGCAGGATACCGCCTCGCGCGCCGGCGCGCTCGATATCGGCTTCTCGCCGGCGGCCGGTGGCCTGACCGCGGCGCAGATGACGACCTTCGGCACGCTCGACGTGCTGTTCCTGCTCGGCGCCGACGAGATCAAGGTGCCGGACGGCACCTTCGTGGTCTATATCGGCACCCATGGCGACCAGGGCGCGCATCGCGCCGACGTCATCCTGCCGGGCGCGGCCTATACCGAGAAGTCCGGCATCTACGTCAACACCGAAGGCCGGGCGCAGATCGCCAACCGCGCCGCATTCCCGCCGGGCGAGGCCCGCGAGGACTGGGCGATCATCCGCGCGCTGTCCGACGTGCTCGGCAAGAAGCTGCCGTTCGACTCGCTGCAGGCGCTGCGTCAAGCTATGTTCAAGGCCTACCCGCATCTGATGCGGCTCGACCAGATCGAGGCCGGCAAGCCCGACGACGTCAAGGCGCTGGCAGGCAAGGGCGGCAGCGTCGACAAGGCGGCATTCAAGCCGACCGTCGAGGACTTCTATCTGACCAACCCGATCGCGCGGGCCTCTGCCGTGATGGCGGAGTGCTCGCGGCTGGCGTCGGGCCGAATGCTGACGGCAGCGGAGTGAGCGTGACCTGATGGCTGAATTCTTCGCAAGCTCGTTCTGGACCGGCTTCCTCTGGCCGCTGATCATCATGGTCGCGGAGAGCCTGTTGCTGCTGGTCGTGCTCCTGATCGCGATCGCCTACATCCTGCTCGCCGACCGCAAGATCTGGGCGGCGGTGCAGATCCGCCGCGGCCCCAACGTGGTCGGGCCGTTCGGATTGCTGCAATCCTTCGCGGACCTCCTGAAATTCGTGCTGAAGGAGCCGGTGATTCCGTCCGGCTCCAACAAGGGCGTGTTCCTGCTGGCGCCGCTGGTGTCGTGCATCCTGGCGCTGGCCGCCTGGGCGGTGATCCCGTTCGATCTCGGCTGGGTGATCTCCGACATCAATGTCGGCGTTCTCTACATCTTCGCGATCTCGTCGCTGTCGATCTACGGCATCATCATGGCCGGCTGGTCGTCGAACTCGAAGTATCCGTTCCTGGCCGCCCTGCGCTCGGCGGCGCAGATGGTGTCCTACGAGGTCTCGATCGGCTTCGTCATCATCACCGTGCTGCTCTGCGTCGGCTCGCTGAACCTGTCGGCGGTGGTCGAGGCGCAGAACACCCGCGGGCTTGCGCACCTGATCGGCCTGCCGCAGCTCACCATCCTGAACTGGTATGTGTGGCCGCTGTTCCCGATGTTCGTCGTGTTCTACGTCTCGGCGCTCGCGGAAACCAATCGTCCGCCGTTCGACCTGGTCGAGGCCGAATCCGAACTGGTCGCCGGCTTCATGACCGAATACGGCTCGACCCCGTATCTTTTGTTCATGCTCGGCGAGTATGTCGCGATCACCACGATGTGCGCGCTGGCGTCGATCCTGTTCCTGGGCGGCTGGCTGCCGCCGGTCAATCTGCCGCCGTTCACCTGGATTCCGGGCATCGTCTGGTTCGCCCTGAAGGTGTTCTTCATGTTCTTCATGTTCGCGATGGCGAAGGCGATCGTGCCGCGCTACCGCTACGATCAACTGATGCGGCTCGGCTGGAAGGTGTTCCTGCCGCTGTCGCTGGCGATGGTGGTGATCGTGGCCGGCGTGCTGCAGTTCGCCGGCATCGCGCCGAAGTGAGGCCTTCATGAGTGTCAATGTCAACGCAACAGCCCGCTCGCTTCTGCTGTCGGAATTCGTCTCGGCGTTCTTCCTGGCGATGCGCTATTTCTTCCAGCCGAAGCCGACCCTGAACTATCCCTTCGAGAAGGGTCCGATCTCGCCGCGCTTCCGCGGCGAGCACGCGCTGCGCCGCTATCCGAACGGCGAGGAACGCTGCATCGCCTGCAAGCTGTGCGAGGCGATCTGCCCGGCGCAGGCGATCACGATCGAGGCCGGCCCGCGCCGCAACGACGGCACCCGCCGCACGGTGCGTTACGACATCGACATGGTGAAGTGCATCTATTGCGGCCTGTGCCAGGAGGCATGCCCGGTGGACGCCATCGTCGAGGGACCGAATTTCGAATTCGCGACCGAGACCCGCGAGGAACTGTACTATGACAAGGCCAAGCTGCTCGCCAATGGCGACCGCTGGGAGCGCGAGATCGCGAAGTCGATCGCGCTCGACGCGCCGTACCGGTGAGGTGAGGGCATGATCCTTCCGGCGCTGTTCTTCTACCTGTTTGCTGCGGCCTGCGTGGCCTCGGCGGTCATGGTGATTGTCTCGCGCAATCCCGTGCACTCCGTGCTGTTCCTGATCCTGGCCTTCGTCAACGCGGCCGGGCTGTTCATCCTGATGGGCGCCGAGTTCCTCGGGATGATGCTGATCGTGGTCTATGTCGGCGCCGTCGCGGTGCTGTTCCTGTTCGTGATCATGATGCTCGACGTCGACTTCGTCGAGCTGCGCGAGGGCTTCATCCAGTATCTGCCGATTGGCATCGTGATCGGCGGCATCTTCATGTTCGAGCTGCTGCTCGTGGTCGGCGCCTGGGTGATCAACCCGGCCGTGACCAAGACGATCACCGCGGCGATCCCGACCAATGTCAGCAACACCGAGGCGCTCGGCCTCGTGCTCTATACGAAGTATATCCATTACTTCCAGCTCGCCGGCATGGTGCTGCTGGTTGCGATGATCGGCGCCATCGTGCTGACGCTGCGCCACAAGGCCAAGGTCAAGCGGCAGAACATCAACGTGCAGAACGCGCGCACGCCCGAGATGGCGATGGCGATGCGCAAGGTGGCGTCGGGGCAGGGCCTGCAGGATGCCGACGCGGCGGAGTGGGTGAAATGACGATCGGGCTCGGACACTATCTCGCGGTCGCCGCGATCCTGTTCACGCTCGGGATCCTCGGCATCTTCCTCAACCGCAAGAACATCATCGTCATCCTGATGTCGATCGAGTTGATCCTGCTGTCGGTCAACATCAACCTTGTGGCGTTCTCGACCTTCCTCGGCGACATCGTCGGCCAGGTGTTCGCGCTCTTGGTGCTGACGGTGGCCGCCGCCGAGGCTGCGATCGGTCTCGCCGTGCTGGTGGTGTATTTCCGCAACCGCGGTTCGATCGCGGTTGAAGACGTCAATCTGATGAAGGGCTAGGCGCAGTTATGGTTCAGGCAATCGTATTCCTGCCTCTGCTGGGCGCCATCCTCGCAGGCATTATCTCGCTGGTCGGTGCCCATGCGCGCTGCCCGAGCGGCGATACCGTCGACCATCACGACGATGCGCATGGCGACGCCCATGCCTCCGCCGCCCATGACGATCACGGCCATGATGACCATGGCCATGACGATCACCATGTCTCCGAGCCGGCGGCCGCCGGCTCGCGCCTTGCCGAGCTGATCACCACGGGCCTCTTGTTCGTGTCGGCGGCGCTGTCGTGGTTCACGCTGGTCGATGTCGGCTTCATGCACCATGACGCGCGCGTCGTGCTGCTGCCCTGGATCAACTCGGGCGACCTGCAGGTGGCCTGGACGCTGCGGGTCGACACCCTGACCGCGGTGATGCTGGTCGTGGTCAACACGGTGTCCGCGCTCGTCCACCTCTATTCCATCGGCTACATGGACGAGGATCCGAACCGGCCGCGCTTCTTCGGCTATCTCTCGCTGTTCACCTTCGCGATGTTGATGCTGGTGACGTCGGACAACCTCGTTCAGCTGTTCTTCGGCTGGGAGGGCGTCGGCCTCGCGAGCTACTTGCTGATCGGGTTCTGGTACCAGAAGCCGTCGGCCAATGCCGCGGCGATCAAGGCCTTCGTGGTCAACCGCGTCGGCGACTTCGGCTTCGCGCTCGGCATCTTCGCGATCTACGCGCTGGTCGGCTCGACCGATTTCGAGACCATCTTCCATGCCGCGCCCGGTCTGACCGGCAAGACCATCAACTTCTTCGGCTGGCAGGCCGACGCGCTGACCTTGACCTGCCTGTTGCTGTTCATGGGCGCGATGGGCAAGTCGGCCCAGTTCCTGCTGCACACCTGGTTGCCGGACGCGATGGAAGGTCCGACCCCGGTGTCGGCACTGATCCATGCCGCGACCATGGTCACCGCCGGCGTGTTCATGGTGGCGCGGCTGTCGCCGCTGTTCGAGCTGTCGCCGACCGCGCAGGCGGTGGTGATGTTCTTCGGCGCGACCACGGCGTTCTTCGCCGCCACGATCGGCCTCGTGCAGAACGACATCAAGCGCATCGTCGCGTATTCGACCTGTTCGCAGCTCGGCTACATGTTCGTGGCGATGGGAGCGGGGGCCTATTCGGTCGGCATGTTCCATTTGTTCACGCACGCCTTCTTCAAGGCGCTGCTGTTCTTAGGGTCAGGCTCGGTGATCTACGCGATGCACCACGAGCAGGACATCCGCAACATGGGCGGGCTGTGGCGCAAGATCCCGTACACTTTCGCGGTGATGTGCATCGGCACCCTGGCGCTGACCGGCTTCCCGCTGTTCGCCGGCTACTTCTCCAAGGACGCGATCATCGAGGCGGCCTATGCGGCGCATAACCCGTTCGCGACCTACGCCTATCTCTTGACCATCGTGGCCGCCGGCCTGACCTCGTTCTACTCTTGGCGTTTGATCTTCAAGACGTTCTTCGGCGAGCCGCACGACCAGAAGCACTACGAGGCGGCGCATGAGAGCCCGGTGTGGATGTTGGTGCCGATCGGCGTGCTCGCCGCCGGCTCGATCCTGGCGGGCCTGCCGTTCAAGGAGCTGTTCGTCAACCCGCACGGCGTGGAAGAGTTCTTCCGCGAGTCCGTGAAGATGAACCCGCACATCCTCGAGGACATGGAGCACATGCCGGGCTGGCTTGCGCCGCTGCCCACCGTGATGATGGCGCTCGGCCTGTTCATCTCGTATCTGTTCTACATCCGCAGGCCGTACCTACCGGTCGAGCTCGCGCAGCAGCAGCCGATGCTGTACCAGTTCCTGCTCAACAAATGGTACTTCGACGAGCTGTACGACTGGATCTTCGTGCGCCCGGCGAAGTGGCTCGGCTACACGCTGTGGAAGAAGGGCGACGGCTTCATCATCGACGGCTTCGGTCCCGATGGCGTCTCCGCCCGCGTGCTCGACGTCACCCGCAACGTCGTGAAATTGCAGACCGGCTACCTCTATCACTACGCATTCGCGATGCTGATCGGGGCCGCCGGATTGATCACCTGGTTCATGTTCGGCTTGGGAGGCCAGTAGATGACAACCTGGCCCATCCTTTCGGTCACGACCTTCCTGCCGGCGGTCGGTGCGATCCTGGTCTATCTGCTGGCGCGGGGCGGTGACGAGACCGCGAGCCGCACGGCGCGCTGGATCGCGCTGTGGACCACGCTGATCACCTTCGCGATCTCGCTGATCCTGGTGGCGCGCTTCGATCCGGCCTCGACCGACTTCCAGTTCGTCGAGAAGGCGTCCTGGCTCGCCACCGGCATCACCTATCACATGGGCGTCGACGGCATCTCGCTGCCGCTGATCATCCTGACCACCGCGATCATGCCGCTCTGCATCATCGCGAGCTGGAAGTCGGTGACGCAGCGCGTCGGCGAATACATGATGGCGTTCCTGATCCTGGAAACGCTGATGGTCGGCACCTTCTCGGCGCTCGACCTCGTGCTGTTCTATTTGTTCTTCGAGGGCGGCCTGATCCCGATGTTCCTGATCATCGGCGTCTGGGGCGGCCCGCGCCGGGTCTATGCGTCGTTCAAGTTCTTCCTCTACACCTTCCTCGGCTCGGTCCTGATGCTGCTCGCCATCATGGCGCTGTACTGGAACGCCGGGACGACCGACATCCCGACCCTGATGCACACCGCGGTGCCGCGGTCGATGCAGACCTGGGCGTGGCTGGCCTTCTTCGCCTCGTTCGCGGTGAAGATGCCGATGTGGCCGGTGCACACATGGCTGCCGGACGCGCACGTCGAGGCGCCGACGGCGGGCTCGGTGATCCTGGCCGCGATCCTGCTGAAGATGGGCGGCTACGGCTTCCTGCGCTTCTCGCTGCCGATGTTCCCGCTGGCCTCGCACGACTTCGCGCCGTTCGTGTTCGTGCTGTCGGTCATCGCCATCATCTACACCTCGCTGGTGGCGATGATGCAGGAGGACATGAAGAAGCTGATCGCGTATTCGTCCGTCGCGCATATGGGCTTCGTCACCATGGGCATCTTCGCGGTGACGACGCAGGGCGTCGCCGGCGGCATGTTCCAGATGGTCTCGCACGGCATCGTCTCCGGCGCGCTGTTCCTTTGCGTCGGCGTCGTCTACGACCGCATGCACACCCGCGAGATCGCGGCCTATGGCGGTCTCGTCAACCGGATGCCGCTCTACGCGCTGACCTTCATGGTCTTCACCATGGCCAATGTCGGTCTGCCGGGCACCAGCGGATTCGTCGGCGAGTTCATGACGCTGCTCGGCACCTTCAAGATCTCGCTGCCGACGGCGTTCTTCGCCACCACCGGCGTGATCCTGTCGGCCTGCTACGCGCTCTGGCTCTACCGCAAGGTGGTGTTCGGGGCGCTGGTCAAGCCGTCGCTGATGTCGATCAAGGATCTCACCTTCCGCGAATGCGTGACGCTGTTCCCGCTGATCGCACTGACCATCCTGTTCGGCGTCTATCCGAAGCCGGTGCTCGACATGTCGGCGGCCTCGGTGCAGCAGCTCGTCAACAATTACCAAACCGCCGTGACTGCCGTGAAGGCAGCCGCGCTGACCGTCCAGTAAGGCCCTCGTCATGAGCTTTTCCAGTGCAGGTTATCAGTTGCAGCCGGTGCTGCCGGAGCTGGTGCTCGCGGTCGGCGCCATGGTGCTGTTGATGATCGGAGCCTATCGCGGGCAGGGGACGACGCGGCTCGTCACGGCGCTGGCGATCTGTCTCCTGGTGCTGACCGGCGTGCTGGAGCTCTGGTTGCCGGCCGGCAAGCTCGTGACCTTCGGCGGCAGCTTCATCGTCGATGATTTCGCGCGCTTCCTGAAGGTCCTCGCGCTGATCGCCTCGGCGGCAACCCTGATCCTGTCGACCGAGTACCTGTCACAGCCGTCGAGCCGCAACTTCGAGTTCTCGATCCTGGTGCTGCTGTCGACGCTCGGCATGATGGTGCTGATCTCGGCCGGCGACCTGATCTCGCTCTATCTCGGCCTCGAGCTGATGAGCCTTGCGCTCTACGTCGTCGCCGCCAGCCAGCGCGACAACGCCAAGTCGAGCGAGGCGGGCCTGAAGTATTTCGTGCTCGGCGCGCTGTCGTCGGGCATGCTGCTCTACGGCGCCTCGCTGATCTACGGCTTCACCGGCACGGTCAGCTTCGCCGGCATCGCGGCCGCCGCGACGACCGGCAGCATCGGCATCGTGTTCGGCCTGGTGTTCCTGCTCGCCGGCCTTTGCTTCAAGGTCTCGGCAGTGCCGTTCCACATGTGGACGCCGGACGTCTATGAGGGTGCGCCGACGCCGGTGACGGCGTTCTTCGCGTCCGCCCCGAAGGTCGCGGCCCTCGCGGTGTTCACCCGCGCGACGCTGACCGCGTTCCCGGGCATCGTCACCCAGTGGCAGCAGATCCTGGTGTTCGTGGCGATCGCCTCGATGGCGCTGGGCTCATTCGCGGCGATCGGCCAGACCAACATCAAGCGGCTGATGGCCTATTCCTCGATCGGCCATATGGGCTTTGCGCTGGTCGGCCTCGCCTCCGGCACGGTCGAGGGCGCCCAGGGCGTCCTGATCTACATCACGATCTATGTCGCGATGACGCTCGGTTCCTTCAGCATCATCCTGGCGATGAAGCGCAACGGCCAGGCGCTGGAGCAGATCAGCGATTTCGCCGGGCTGTCCCGCACCAACCCGTTGCTCGCCTTCATCTTCGCGATGCTGCTGTTCTCGCTGGCCGGCGTGCCGCCGCTCGCCGGGTTCTTCGGCAAGTGGTACGTGTTCGTCGCCGCGATCAAGGCCAATCTGTTCACGCTCGCCGTGATCGGCGTGCTGACCAGCGTGGTGGGTGCGTTCTACTATCTGTCGATCGTCAAGGTGATGTATTTCGACCAGCCGCTCGGCAAGCTCGACCCGGTCCGCGTCGAGCTGCGCACAGTGCTGGCGGTCGCCGGCATCTTCAACATCTTCTACTTCGCCTATCCGGGCCCGCTGGTGAGCGTGGCCACGGCGGCGGCCAAATCACTATTTTGAAGCGTGCAGTTCCGAAATCGGGATGCTGGCTTTCGGAACCAATCATGCGCATAACGCTGACATGACCTTCACGCTCGGGCCCCGGGCCATAGCGGCGGGCTACCGGCTCGCCGCCTTCGATCAGATCGGCTCGACCAATGCCGAGGCGATGCTGCGCGCCCGCGACGGCGAGCAGGGGCCGATGTGGTTCGTGACGCCGGAACAGACCGCTGGCCGCGGGCGGCGGCAGCGGGTCTGGGTCGCGCCGCGCGGCAATCTCGCCAGCACGATCCTCGAGGTGACGGACGTCCAGCCGGCGGTCGCCGCCACGCTCGGCTTTGCCGCCGGGCTGTCGCTCGAAGCCGCGCTGCGGAAGGTCAGCATCGAGGCGGCGCTGCGGCTCGGGCCGGACAGCCCGAAGTTCGCCCTGAAATGGCCGAACGACGTGCTGGCCAACGGCAGGAAGCTCTCGGGCATCCTGCTTGAGGCCGAAGCCATCGGGAGCCGGCTGGCGGTCGTCGTCGGCATCGGCACCAATGTCGTCGCAGCACCAGAGGGGACGCCGACGCCGGCCGTATCGCTCGCGGCGCTCGGCATCCAGATCGGGGCGGAGGAGCTGTTTGCCGCGCTGTCGGACGCCTGGGTCGAGTTTCGCGGCATCTGGGACGACGGCCGCGGCTTCCCCGAGATCCGCAGGCTGTGGCTGGAGCGCGCGGCCGGGCTCGGCGAGAAGGTCGCGGTCCAGACCGGCTCGGCGACCCTTGAGGGCACGTTCGACACCATCGATGATACCGGCTGCCTGATCGTCCGCACCGCTGATGGCGAGCGCCTGTCCGTGACGGCGGGCGAGGTCTATTTCGGCACCGCAGCCTCGGTGAGGGCGAACTGATGGCGCGTCCCGACGAGCTCAGCTTTGCGCCGCTCGGCGGCGTCGGCGAGATCGGCATGAACCTGTCGATCTACGGCCTCGGCAACCGCCACCAGCGGTCCTTCCTCGCGGTCGATCTCGGCGTCTCCTTCGGCGACGAGGAGCATCTGCCGGGCATCGACCTGATCATGCCCGACGTCCGCTTCCTCGAGAAGGAGCGCAACAATCTGGTGGGCCTCGTGCTGACGCACGCCCATGAGGATCATTTCGGCGCCATCATCGATCTCTGGCCGAAGCTCGGCTGCAAGATCTACGCGACGCAATTCAGCGCGGCGCTGTTCGAGGCCAAATGCGCCGCCGAGCGCAACCCGCCAAAAATCCCGGTCACGGTGATCCCGTCGGGCGGGCGAGTCGATATCGGTCCGTTCAATGTCGAGTTCATCCCGGTCGCGCATTCGATTCCGGAATCGCACGCGCTGGCGATCAAGACCGATCTCGGCACCGTGCTGCATACCGGCGACTGGAAGATCGATCCGACCCCGATCATCGGCCAGCCGACCGACGAGCGGCGGCTGCGCGAGCTCGGCGATGAAGGCGTGCTGGCGCTGGTCGGCGATTCCACCAATGCGGTGCGCGACGGGCGCTCGCCGTCGGAGACCGAGGTCGCCGCCACAATCAAGAAGCTGGTCAAGGCGGCCAAGGGCCGGGTCGCGGTCACGACCTTCGCCTCCAATGTCGCCCGGGTGCGGGCGGTGGCGGACGCCGCCAACGCCGCCGACCGCGAGGTCGTCGTGGTCGGCCGTGCCATGGAGCGCGTGGTGCAGGTGGCGCGCGAATGCGGCTATCTCGATGGCTCGCATAAATTCCGCAGCGCCGACTATTACGGCCATTTCCCGGCCGACAAGGTGCTGGCGCTGTGCACCGGCAGCCAGGGCGAGCCGCGTGCGGCGCTGGCGCGGATCGCCAATGACGACCATCCGCAGGTCACCCTGAACAAGGGCGACACCGTGATCTTCTCCTCCCGCACCATTCCCGGCAACGAGAAGGCGGTCGGCTCGATCATCAACAACCTCGTCATGCAGGGCGTCGAGATCATCACCGACCGCGAGCATCTGGTGCACGTCTCCGGCCACCCGCGCCGCGACGAGCTGCGCGACATGATCTCCTGGGTGCGGCCGCAACTGCTGATCCCCGTCCATGGCGAGGCGCTGCATCTCGCCGAACACGCCAAGCTGGCGCGCGCCGCCGGCGTGCCCAAGGTCCTGACCTGCCGCAACGGCGACCTCGTCAAGCTCGGGCCCGGCGAGCCCGGCATCATCGGCGAGGTGCCGGCGGGGCGGCTCTACAAGGACGGAACCATCCTGGAGGACGCCAAGTCGCGCGCTGTGGTGGAGCGGCGGCGGATGGGCTTTGCCGGCTGCGCCTTCGTCGCCATCGCCATGACCGAGCAGGGCGAGCTCGTCGACGATCCCGAGGTTGATCTGGTCGGCATGCCGGAGAACAATGCGGCGGGCGAACTGCTCGACGACATCGTGTTCGATGTGGTGGTATCGACGATCGAGGGCCTGCCGAAGCCGCGGCGGCGCGATCCGGACGCGCTGGGGGAATCGGTGCGGCGCGCGGTGCGGGCGGCGCTGAACGAGCAATGGGGCAAGAAGCCGATCTGCGTCGTGCACGTTCTGACGGTTTGAGCCTAAGCATGATCCGGAAGAGTGCGAAGCGATTTTCCGAAAAGATCATGCTCAACTAAAGGGAGAGAGAGATGCTGGGCCGGCTCAATCACGTCGCGATCGCGGTCAAGGACGCCAAGCAGGCCGCGAAGATCTACGGCACTGCCTTCAATGCCGAGATTTCCGATGCGGTGCCGCTGCCGGAACACGGCGTGATCACCGTGTTCGTGACGCTGCCGAACACCAAGATCGAGTTCATCGAGCCGCTGGGCGAGACCTCGCCGATCGCGAAATTCGTCGAGCGCAATGCCGACGGCGGCATCCACCATGTCTGCTACGACGTGCCCGACATCATCGCGGCCCGTGACCGCATGATCGCCGAGGGTGCGCGGGTGCTGGGCGACGGCCAGCCGAAGATCGGCGCGCATGGCAAGCCGGTGCTGTTCTTCCACCCGAAGGACTTTTCCGGCGCCCTGGTCGAGATCGAACAGGCCTGAGGCCGCATGGCTTACCAAATCTCCACCGGACTTGCGATCTACTTCGTGCTTTGGTGGCTCGTGCTGTTCCTGACGCTGCCGTTCGGCGTGCGCAGCCAGCACGAGGACAATGTCGGCGCGCCCGGCACCGACCCCGGCGCGCCGATCCTGGCGCGGATGGGCCGCAAGCTGCTGTGGACCACACTGATTTCCGCCGTGATCTTCGCGATCGCGATGTGGGCCTATCATTCCGGCTATCTCTCGATCGAGCGGCTGTCGAAGCTGATGGGGATGCCGTTCTGATACGCAGTTTTCGTGGGATCAGAAGTAGCCCGCATGAGCGAAGCGACATGCGGGATCACTTTCCCGGGTATCGCTTCGCTCACCCGGGCTACGAACCGATGAGGATGCTGTCTTAGAAACTGATGCCAATGGAGTGGGGATCAACCTCGCCCTGGCAATGCGGAGGAGGCGACCACGATGAACCTGCAGTCCCAGCCGGGCTCCGGGCCGAGCGCATATCGAATCCTGCGGGAAGCCGATCTGCGGGCTTATCTCGCGGGACTGCCCGCCATCGTCGCGCAGCTCGGCGGCGCGCCGGCGGACTGGTCGATCAGCGAGGTCGGCGACGGCAATCTCAATCTCGTCTTCATCGTCAAGGGCGGAAGCGGCGGCCTCGCGGTCAAGCAGGCGCTGCCGTATGTGCGCCTCGTCGGCGAGAGCTGGCCGCTGCCGCTGTCGCGGGCGCATTACGAGCACATGGCGCTGGTGCATCAGGCGCGGCTGGCGCCGATGCTCGTGCCGGCGGTGCTGCATCATGATGCGCCGCTCGCGCTCACCGCGATGGAGCTGCTCGAGCCGCACATCATCATGCGCAAGGGCCTGATCGAGGCCACGTGGTACCCGCGCTTTGTCGAGGATATCTCAACCTTCCTGGCGCAAACGCTGTTCTTCACGTCCGACCTTGCGTTGTCGGCCGCGGAGAAGAAGCAGGGCATCGCCGATTTCGCCGGCAACCACGCGCTCTGCAAGATCACAGAAGACCTGATCTTCACCGATCCCTACCGCATCGCCGAGCAGAACCGCTGGACCGCGCCGTATCTCGACGCCATGGCGGCGGCGTTCCGCGAGGACCTCGACCTGCATGTCGCGATCTCCAGGCTGAAGCTGAAATTCATGGCGAGCCCGCAGGCGCTGCTGCACGGCGATCTGCATACCGGCTCGATCATGGTTACAGACAGCGAGACCAGGGTAATCGATCCCGAGTTCGCCTTCTACGGCCCGATGGGCTTCGACATCGGCGCCGTCATCGGCAACCTCCTGATGGCCTATCTGGCCTCCGCCGGTCACGAGCGCACGCCGGGCGAGCGCGCCTCGTTCGAGGCCTGGCTACTCGCGACCATGGAGGGCGTCTGGAGCGAGTTTTCCCGAAAGTTCTTGGCGCTGTGGCGCAGCGAGGCGAACGGCGACGGCTATCCGGTGTCGCTGTTTACCGGCGAGGCAGGTGCCGCGCGGTTGGAGGCAGAACGGCAGGCGTACATGGCGCGGCTGTTCGAGGACACCGTCGGCTTCGCCGCGGCCAAGACCATCCGGCGCATCCTTGGTCTCGCGCACAACA
Organism: Bradyrhizobium sp. USDA 3315; assembly: GCF_054056795.1. Classification (NCBI taxonomy): domain Bacteria; kingdom Pseudomonadati; phylum Pseudomonadota; class Alphaproteobacteria; order Hyphomicrobiales; family Nitrobacteraceae; genus Bradyrhizobium; species Bradyrhizobium sp. USDA 3315. The sequence goes on from NZ_JBSRYP010000001.1 coordinate 6,657,637, forward strand.
TCGACTTCGAGTGGATCGCCGACGAGAAGCAGCGCGCGATCTGCGAGGCGCGGGCCCTCAAGCTCGCCCGCAATATGATGCTGGAGGCGCCGTCCTACACGACGATCGGCGCGGTCACCTACGCCGCCCGCGAGCTGCGCCACTGGCAGCCCGGTTTTGCGAGGTAGCCGGGAAGCGTAGGATGGGTGGAGCGAAGCGGTACCCATCATTCTGACCGCGATAAGAGTTGATGGGTTTCGCTTCGCTCTACTCGTCCTACGCAGCGCGGCTTTCCCTGCGCCCTCTTCAAACGCGAGGGCGGAACGAACAGCAAGCTCGGACAAATCATGTCGCGAGAATGCGGATGTTTGACTCACGAGCGATACACACTCGGCGTCGTCCCGGCGAAGGCCGGGACCCATAACCACCAACGATCATTGTTGAGCGACGCTGGAATGACGAGTTCCTTCAACAATACCCGCCGCGGCGTATGGGTCCCCTGCTTTCGCAGGGACGACGAATGGAGAGAGCTGTGTGCTCAGCTCCTTCATCCTTAATCCGCCGCCTGTTCCCGCAGCCGCTGCGCGTACACGTTGATGATCAGCGCCGCGAGCAGGATCAACCCGCGGATCAGGATCTTCAGGAAGCTGTCGATATTGACGTGGTCGAGGCCGTTGTTGAGAACGCCGAGCACGAACAGGCCGACGATGGTGTTGCCGATGCCGCCGCGGCCGCCGAACAGGCTGGTGCCGCCGACCACCACGGCCGCGATCGAATCCAGCAGATAGGTATCGAACTCGTTCTGCTGGGCGCTGCCGAAATGGGCGACGCCGAGCATGCCGCCGATCCCCGAGCACACCGCCGAGATCACCATCACGCTGCCGAGGATGAGCTTGACGTTCAGCCCGGCGAATTCCGCGGCCTCGCGGTTGCCGCCGACCATATAGACGTAGCGGCCGAAGCGCGTGTAGGTCAGCACCAGATGGCCGCCGAGCAGCATCACTGCCGCGACGATCACGATCCAGGGGATGCCGCCGATCGATCCCGAGCCGAGCGTCGTGATCAGGTCCGGCACCTTGTAGGCGATCTGGCCGCGCACCAGCAGTGCCGAGACGCCGGCCGCGATCTGCATCATGGCGAGCGTCATGATGAAGGAGGGGATGCCGATCATGGTCAGCCCCAGCGCATTGACGAGGCCGAGCAGCGCGCACAGCGCCAGCGCCAGCAGGATCGCAGCAAAACCCGGCATCGGGACATTGGCGATGTTGACGTAGGATTCCTGCAGCGTGAAGTACGCCACCGCAATGCCGGTGACGTTGGCGATGCTGGCGATCGACAGGTCGATCTCGGCGCACAGGATCACGAAGGTGAGGCCGACGGCGATGATGCCGGTGACCGACACTTGCGTGAGGATGTTGCCGACATTGTCGATGGTGGCAAACGACGGGCTCGCGATCGCGAAGAAGGCGCTGAGGAAGATCAGCGTCAGGAACGGCGCGATGTTGCGCATCTGCGAGCGCAGGAAGGGCGCCAGCCCGCGCGACCGCTGGTGATCCTCTCGCGCCGTCGCGCCGTCACTGCTTGCCATCATGGCTCTCCATCAAGCGCGATGAGGTCGTCATCGCGCTTTCTCTGTTCGTTTGAGCATGATCTCATCGGAAAACCGCTTCGCACTTTTCCGGATCATGCTCTAGGCCGCCTCCAGCAGCCGGTCCTTGCTGACCGCTTCGCCCGCGAATTCGCGCACCACCGCGCCGCGCTTCAGCACCAGGATCCGGTCGGCCAGCGACAGCACCGTCTCCGGCTCGGTCGACAGCACGATGATCGCCAGCCCCTTGGCGCGGAGATCGCGCACGATGTTGATCACGTCGTTCTTGGCGCCGACATCCATGCCGCGGGTCGGCTCGCACAGCACCAGCACGCGCGGCGGATAGGCGAGCCATTTCGCCAGCGCCACCTTCTGCTGATTGCCGCCGGATAGCATGCCGAGATCGAGGCCGACCACCGGCGGCCGGATCTGCAGTTGCTCGACCTGGCGCTGGGCGATCGCACGCTCGCGCACCGGCTTGAGCAGCAGCGCCGAGATCCGTTCGAGGATGCTGATCGAGATGTTCTTGTAGACCGGTTCCTGGTGGAACAGCATGGCGCGCCGGCTTTCCGGCACCAGGGCGACGCCGGCCCGTCGCGCCGCCGCGGTGCTGCGAAACGTCTTCGCTGCGCCGTCGACCGCAAGCGTTCCGCCGTCGGGTCGCAGCTTGCCGAACAGGATCCGCGACAGCTCCAGCTGCCCGCAGCCCATGAAGCCGTAGATGCCGAGCACTTCGCCGGAGCGGGCCTCGAACGAGACGTCCTGCAGGCTGCGGCGCAGCGAGAGCTGATCGACCTTCAGCACCGCCGCGCCTCCGCCCGGTTGCGGGAGCATCAGGTCATCGGTGTAGCTGTGCTCCAGCGCCTCGCCGCCGCGGCCGATCATGGCCTCGATCAGGGCGCCCTTGGTGGTGTCCGCGGACGCGGTCTCCGCGATCTTCCGCCCGTTGCGGAACACCGTCACCACATCGGAGACCCGCAAAATGTCCTCGATGAAGTGCGAGATGAAGACGATGCTGGTGCCTTCGTCGCGCAGCCTGTGCAGCGTCGCAAACAGGCGTTCGACCTCGGGCGGAGAGAGGGCGGAGGTCGGCTCGTCCAGGATGATGATGCGTGCGCCGGAAAACAGCACGCGGGCGATCTCGATCAGCTGCTGCAGGCCGATCGGCAAATCGCCGAGCCGCGTCATCGGATCGACGTCGATGCCAAACCGTGCCAGCTGCTCGCCGGCCTCGCGCGCCATCCGCCGCCACTGCACGAAGCCGAGGCGGTTGGTCGGCTGGTTGCCGAGGAACACGTTCTCGGCGACCGTGAGATCAGGCGCGACGCTGAGCTCCTGATGCACCATGCCGATGCCGGCGGCGTGCGCGTCGCGGGTGGAGCGGAAGCGGGTTTCCTTGCCGTCCAGCATGAAGCGGCCGGAGAACTCCGGATGCACGCCGGCGATGATCTTCATCAGCGTGCTTTTTCCGGCGCCGTTCTCGCCGACGAGACCGTGGATCTCGCCGGCGTGCAGCGCGAAGTCGACCCCACGAAGGGCTTCGACACCGCCGAAGGCCTTCGTGATCTGGTGCAACTCGAGGATCGCCGAGCGTCCCTGCGTCATGAGGCCCGCTCAGATCAGGAAATGATCCTCCATCCATTGCATGCCGGCGGCGTTGGCCTTGGTCACGACGGGACCATCGGTCACGACGTTCTTCGGAATGCCCTGGCCGCTCTTCTCGCCGCCGACCACGGCGGCGACGCCCGCGACGATCGCGCCGCCATGGATGCGGCAGGACGGATTGCGGACGGTCGCGAACATGCGGCCTTCGCTGACCGCCTGAATCGCCGGCGGCATGGCGTCGACACCGCCGATCAGGATGTTGGTACGGTTGCGCGCCTTCATGATGTTGTAGGCGGCGAGCGCCATGTCGTCATTGTGGAAGAAGGCGGCGTCGATCTGCGAGTATTTGGTCAGATAGGTTTCCCAGAGCCGGGCGGTCTTCGAGACGTCCCAGTCGGCGGGCTGGGTATCCAGCACCTCGATGTTCGGGAACTGCTTGATGACCGAGTTGAAGCCCTTGGCGCGGCCCTGCGCGCCGGTATGGCCGAGCGCGCCCTGGGTCATGATGACCTTGCCCTTGCCGCCGATCGCGTTGCACAGCGCCTGCGTTACGGAGGCGCCCATGAACTCGTTGTCAGGTGCGAGGAACGAGTGGACGTTAATTTGATCGAGAGGAGCAATAAGCGTGTCCATGTCGATCACGGGGGTCCCGGCGTCGATCATCTTCTGCACCGGCTGGGTCAGCGTGCCGATGCCGAACGCCTGGATCGCGACGAAATCCCATTTCTGCGACGCCATGTTGTCGATCGCGGCGCGCTGCTTGACGGCATCGAGCTGGCCGTCGAACCAGGTCACCTCGACGTTGAACAGCTTGCCCCAGAACTCGGCGGCCTGCTTGCCTTGCGCACACCATGTCGCCTGCAGTCCGGCGTTGGAGAATGCCGCCTTCAGCGGCTTTTCCGAGCGTCCCATTTCGGCGGCGAGCGCCGACGTCGTCATGCCCATTCCGCCGAGCAGGCCGGCCGCAGCTCCACCTGCCGCCGCCATCTGCAGAAGGTCGCGCCGCGTCGTCGACGCCTTGTCCATCCCCTTGTCGGTCCCTGGCATTGCTTGCTCCCTCTTCGTTTTTCTGACCGTCGGCGTCAATTGCACGCGCCGCGGATAAAGCGAGTGTGTCACAATCGGAACGGTGATGCTACGGCCTCTCGTCCACGAGATGTTTCTCTGCTGCAGCACGATGGCTTCGATGTCGCCGAGCAGCTTGTGCCACGCAGCATCGATCTCCGCAGTCCACTGCTCGCCGAGAATTTCACGCAAGCTGTCGGCAATCACGGCGAAGAACGCGACGAACAGTTCGCGCGGCGTTCCGTAGGCGTCGTGTGAGAACACTTCCGATTCGATCAGGCGAAAATGTCCGCGGCGCTCCTCCGCGAAATCGAGGATGGCTTCGATCGTCAGCGCCAGCATCGAGCCTTTCACCGGCTCGCTGCCTTCGGTGCGAAACATCGCCTGCGTCTCGGGATGTTCGCGAAACAGGCGGCGATAGACTGACGGTGTCAGATCATCGCAAGCCGCGGCTGCGAGTTCAAAGCTGCGTTCGATCGGATTCGATGATGGAGTCATAGCGGATTGCGATCATCACATAAAAAAAGAGCAGGGCTCAAAGCCCTGCTCCAAAAATTGTGTCGACCCTATTTGCCCCAAAAATTCGATTTGATCTTGATTGATGGGGTGACGCTGCTTGTGCGCGTCGGGCTCCTCCCGAGACTTGGACCACCAGGACACACCTCGCGGCTGGCCTGAGCCCGAATTGGTAGACTATCTTTCCAGGCTTGTCATCATTTTCGGCAACGATTGTTCAATTTTCGAGCAATTTGCGAAATGATTGGGATGGCGCCACTGGCGGTTGTAACCGGAGATGCAAAACACGTGGCAGGGTAAGGGGATACGACTGATTTCGGAGTTGCCGTGACGCAAGTGCCACGCTCGGTTATTTCCGTCGGCTGGACGAAACCGGACGCGTCGGCGATCTCGACTTCCGGCGTGCATGGTGGTTAGTTCCGTCCCGGATGGTTTTGCGATGCGCCGGCGGCTGAAGAATTTTCTGCCCATCGTCCTGGTTGCCCTTCTGGTGCAGATTCTTGCACCGATCGGGGCCTGCTGGGCGGCGAGCCTTGCCGCGTCCGATCCGCTCGCGGCCGCCACCATCTGCCACGGCGATGCCGGCTCGGGAGCCGGGCAGGGCGACCAGACCGGTCACGACGCCCATGACGGCTGCTGCTCAGCGTGCAGCGTGCTGCAGACCGGTGCGCCCGTTGATAGCCCGCAAGTTACCGCTCAGGCCGTCGAACGCCTGCCGAGCCGGATCGCCTGGCTTGATTTCGCCTCCGAGCTCGATCGTTCGCGCGCCGGCCTCTCGGCGCAAGCCCGCGCCCCGCCGCTGTTTTCCTGACGACCTTGTCGCTGCCGGTGCGTCCCGCGCCGGCAAGTGCCCTTGAGCAAGCCGGCCGAAGTGCCGGTGTCAGGATTCATCCATGTTTCGCTATCACCCGCTGGAGGCGGCAAGCATGCTCGCGCTGGGCGCGACGCTTTGCGCATTGCCGTCCGCTGCCGAAGCCCAGGCGCCCAGCACAGAGCTACCCTCCGTCACCGTCGAGGCGCCCCGGACGGCGGTGCGCGCCAAGCCGGCGGCGCCGAAGCCGCGGGCTCGTGCGGCGTCCGTGCGGCGGCCACCGAAGCCGGCGACAGCGCCGGCCGTGACGGCGGCCCCAGCGGGCGTCGCGAGGCCGGGGGAGACGCTTGCCGCGACCCGCGACGGTTTGAACCGGGCGCCGACAGGCCAGACGCAGACGACCATCGACCGCAGCCAGTTCGACAACCGACCGGCGTTCTCCGTCGCCGATGTGCTGCGGGACAGTCCGGGCATCTCGATCAAGCAGGGCAACGGCCCGCGTGATTTCGGTATCTCGATCCGCGGGTCGAATGCGCGGAACGGCTTCGGCATCCGCAACCTCGTCATCTTCGACGACGGTTTCCCGGTGACCCAGCCGGACGGCCTGTCGCGCAGCGACCTGATCGATCCGCATGCCTATGGCGCCATCGACGTGGTCCGCGGGCCGTCATCGGCGCTCTACGGCAATTATGCGACCGGCGGCGCGCTGAATTTCAGGACCCGGCCGGGCGGCACGATCGACGGCGTCGAGTATGGCGTCGACGGCGGCAGCTTCGGTTACCTCAACAACTATCTCGCGGCGGGCAAGAAGGTCGGCAATTTCGAGGGCTCGCTGTTCGCGAGCGACGCGCGCGGCGACGGCTACATCGGCAACAGCTGGTTCAACACCCAGACCGTCAATTTCCTCGGCACGCTGCAGGTCACGCCGGACGACCGCTTCACGGTGAAGCTGATCAATAATGACCTGACGACGCGCCTGCCGATCCGCTCCTCGCTCAACCAGTTCTACCAGAACCCGTTCCAGCTGGGTTGCACGACCGGCGCGACGGCCGCGCCGGGATGCGCCACCGTGACGCTGTTCAACAATGGGTTCAACGCGGCGGCCGGGACCGACAGGGAGACCGCGCTTCAGGCGGGCCTTGGGCGCGACGACCGCCGTACCATCGTCGGCGGCCGCTGGGAGCACGACTTCGACAACCAGACCACCTGGCGCAACCAGTTCGTGTTCGACGACCGCAACATCAACCAGCCGACGGGATCGACGAGCGCGATCGGCGACTTCCCGTCCTACAACTACATGAGCGACGTCGTCAGACGCGGCGATGTGTTCGGACTGGATTCGACCACCTATTTCGGCGGCTTCTACAATAGGCTCACCGCCTCGAGCGATACGCGCAATGTGATGCCGGGCGGAAATGCGACGCTCGGAAGCCTGTCGAGCAATTTGTTCAGCACGACGACAAATTACGGTGTTCGCGCACGCGAGGAACTGAAGCTCACACCTGCGCTGACCGCCGTTGCCGGCATTGGCTGGGAGACCACCAGCCTCACCGGGCGGAACACCGCCTATGGCTATGCCGGCGCGGCCGGGACCAGGACCACGGCGATCACGACGGCGGACCGGCAATTCCAGAATACCGCGCCCGAGCTCGCATTGCTGTACCGGCTGAGCAGCGAGTGGCAAGTCCGCGGGCGGGTGGCAACCGGATACGGCACGCCGCAGGTCGGCAATCTGTTCGTCCTGCCGAGTGGCGCCTCGGGCAACAACACCCAGCTGCAGACGCAAAAGAATCTCGGTTACGATGTCGGTGCCGACTGGACACCGAACAACGCGCTCAAGCTCAGCGTCACCGGCTTCTACGAGTTCTTCAAGGACGAGCTCGTTTCTCAGGCCACGCCGCTTGCGGGCATCTCCTACACGTTCAACGCGCCGCGATCGGAGCATCGCGGCGTCGAGCTGGCCGCCGACTGGAAATTCCTGCCGGGCTGGCGGTTCTCGGCGGCCTACACTTATCTCGACGAGGTCTACACGGAATACGTCGAGAACATCACGAACGGCGCGGTGTTCAGCTTCAATCGCGCCGGCAACAAGATTCCCGGCATTTCACCGAACGAGCTCACGGCGCGGTTGGGCTACGACCAGCTGTCGGGTCAGTTTCAGGGACTTGGCGGGTTCGTCGAAGTGCAGTGGAAGGACAGCTTCTACATGGATAACGCCAACCTCTTGAAGGCGCCGGGCTATGAGCTGGTCAATCTCAACCTGCACTACAAGACCGATCTCGTCTCCGATTACTTCAAGGCGCTGAACCTCTACATCGAGGTGAGGAACGTCTTCGACCGGACCTACGTGGCGTCGGCGAACAACATCTCAAATTCGGTGACCGCGGCAGGCATTCAAAATCCCGCGAGCGTACTGGCGAACTCGACCAACTCGATCTATGCCGGATCGCCGCGCGCCTTCGTGGCGGGCATGAAGATTGCGTTCAAATGAGGAGCGCATCGATGACCTATCGCAAACCGGTCGCCCTGACGCTGCTTGCATCGCTCATGCTCGCGGCCTTGCCGAGCCTTGCCGTCGCACAGATGAGCCATCAGCACGCCTCCGAAGCGGCCTGCGAAGAGACGGCCCTGCGCTGCGCGACCAAGGTCACGCCCGCCTTTGGGCGGGATGGGACATTGTGGCTGGCGTGGATGGCCGGAGGTCAGATCTCCGTCGCGAGCTCAAAAGACCAGGGCAAGAGCTTTTCCACACCGGTGCAGGTCAGCCGGGAGCGGCTCAATCTCGATTGGGGACCGGATGCGCGGCCGAAGCTTGCGATCGATGCCAAGGGCAACATCGCTGTGGCCTTCTCGATCTTCCGCGATCAGAATTTCAACGGTCAGGTGCTGACCACGCGATCGACCGATGGCGGGCGCAGCTTCGAAGCGCCGAAGCCGATCACCGCGAGCAATGAGAGCCAACGTTTCGAGGCGATTGGCTTCGATCCTGCGGGGGCGGTGTTTGCCGCGTGGCTCGACAAGCGTAACCGCGTGCCGGCGCAGCAGCGCGGCCAGAAATATGATGGTGCCGGATTGTTTTTCGCGTCATCCGGAGATGGCGGAGCAACCTATTCCGACGCGCGGCTCGTCGCCGACAACACCTGCGAGTGCTGCCGCCTTGCGCTGGCATTCGATGGCGCGGGCCGTCCGGTGGTCGTGTTCCGGAACATCTTTGAGGGTGGCGTGCGCGACCATGCGATCGTGACGTTCTCCGACCTGGCTACGCCCGGCGAGATCGATCGGGTGAGCCACGACGACTGGCAGATCGCGGCCTGTCCGCATCACGGTCCGAGCCTGACGATATCGCGCGAAGGAACCTACCATGTGACGTGGTACACCAACGGCAAGGCGCGCAAGGGATTGTTCTATGCGCGCTCGAGCGACGGCGGCAAAACCTTCTCCGATCCGCTTCCGGTCGGTCAGCCGAACCGCAGCCCGTCACGGCCGCAGATTATCGCGGGGCCGCAGGGGCTTGTCATGGCCTGGAAGGAATTCGACGGGCAGAAGACGACAATCGATCTCATGACATCGCACGACGATGGAGCGACATGGTCGAAGCCAAGGGTGATCGCGGATACCGCCGACAGTTCCGACCATCCGCTGCTCGTCTCGGACAGCCGGCAGACCTATCTGTCGTGGATGACGAAGGCCGACGGCTACCATTTTCAAGCGATCGAGGGCGAACCATGAAGCGTTATCTGCTCGCGGCGCTGGTCCTGCTCGCAACGCTGCCGTCCGCATTGGCGGCGGGAGAGGGCGCGCCAAAGCCGTTCGAACGCGGCAGCTGGCAGAAGCTGCTGCATGCGCATGCCGGTCGTCCGACCCTGGTGCATTTCTGGGGAGTGACCTGCGGACCATGCAAGGTCGAGCTGCCGGAGCTTGGCCAGTTCATGAAGGATCATCCCGGAATCGATATCATCACGATCAGCGCGGATCTGGTTCCCAACCTTCCGGAAGCGACGCGATCGATGCTGGATCGCGCCGGCCTCGGCGCGGCCGAAAACTGGATCTTCGACGACGGCTTTGCCGAGCGGTTGAGATTTGAGATCGATCCGGCCTGGCAAGGCGATATCCCGCGAACCATGCTGATTTCCCGGGATGGAACGATCACGACGATCGAAGGGTCGGCCGAAATCGCCGATCTGAACAAATGGTCCAGCGCCCAGTCGGCAGCAACCCGATGACACTTGAATTTCAACTTGAAAGGAAATCCGTCGCCATGAAGACGCTCTCCCGCATCCTTGCCCTCGCAGCGCTGACCGCTGCACTCGTCTCGACGTCCGCGCGCGCGGAGGACGTCAAGGCCGGCGATCTCGTGATCACGCAGGCCTGGACGCGCGCAACGCCGAACGGTGCCAAGATCGGCGGCGGCTACCTGACGATCGAGAACAAGGGGACGACGCCCGACCGGCTGGTGTCAGGCACCGGCGATGTTGCCGGCAAGATCGAAGTCCACGAGATGTCGATGGACAATGGCGTGATGAAGATGCGTGCGCTCGACAAGGGCCTCACCATCGAGCCCGGCAAGACCGTGAAGCTCGCGCCGGGCGGCTATCACCTGATGATGTTCGATCTGAAGAATCCGCTGAAGCAGGGCGACAAGGTGCCGGTCACGCTCGAGTTCGAAAAGGCCGGCAAGGTCTCGGTCTCGCTGGACGTGCAGGCCGTCGGCGCGCAGGGGCCGGGCGGCGGTCATTCCGGTCACATGGACATGAAAAAGATGTGAGGCAGCCATGCGATCACAGACGCTCCTCATTGCCACGGCGGCGCTGCTCGCAGCGCAGCCGGCGATCGCGCATATCACGCTCGAAGGAAAGCAGGCGGTGGTCGGATCGTACTACAAGGCGGTGTTCGCCGTGCCGCATGGCTGCGCGGGCTCGGCGACAATCAAGATCCGGGTGCAGATTCCGGAGGGTGTGATCGGAGTTAAGCCAATGCCGAAGGCGGGTTGGACTCTCGATACGGTCACCGGCAAATACGCCGCGCAATACGACTATCACGGCGCCAAGCTTTCCGAGGGCGTCAAGGAAGTCGCCTGGAGCGGTGGCAAGCTTGCGGATCAGAACTACGACGAGTTCGTGATGCAGACGTTTGTCACCGATACCTTGAAGCCCAACACCACGTTGTACTTTCCGGTCGTGCAGGAGTGCGAGCAGGGCGTCAGCCGCTGGATCGATACCCCAGCCGACGGGCAGGGCGGCCGGCACGACCATGGCAGCAAGACACCGGCTCCCGGCGTCAAGCTGCTGCCGAAGTCGTAAGCGATGCGGCTGGTCGCAAACCTCGCAACGCTGCTCGTGGCGCTGTGTCTTGCGACCTCGGCCCATGCGCATGCCGTCCTGATCGGCGCAGAACCGGCCGACGGCAGTGTGATGGCTGAAGCACCCAGGACGGTGGTGCTCCGCTTCAACGAAGCGGTGGCGCCGACGGCGGTCAGCCTACTCGACGCTGCGGGCAAGCCGCGCGACGTCGCGATCCGCGCCGTCGACCAGTCGGTGGTGGTGACGCTGCCGGCGGGCCTGCCGCAGGGCACGCAGGTGGTCAGCTATCGCGTGGTGTCGCAGGATGGCCATCCGGTCGCCGGCTCGTTGCTGTTCTCGATCGGCGTCGTCACCGGCTCGGCGGCGCCGTCAAGCGACGGCGTGCTCCATGCACTGATCTGGCTCGCGCGGCTCGGGCTCTATCTGGGCTTGTTTGTCGGCGTCGGCGGCGTGTTCTTTGCCGCCTGGATCGGGCAGGGCCCGGCCGGCGAACGGTTGATCATGTGGTCGCTGAAGATCGGCCTTGTCGGCGCGATCGCGTCGCTTGGACTGCAGGGCGTCGACCTCTTGAACCTGCCGCTCTCGGGCATCGTGACGTGGGCGGCGTGGGCCAGCGCCGCCGGCACCAGCCTGTTCCCAGCGCTGCTGCTCGCGATGGCCGCGATGCTGATCGCGGCGATTGCCTGGCGCAGCCCGTCGTTCGGTGCAGCCTTTACCCGCACTGCAATCGCAATGATCTGTGTCGGGCTGTCGTTTGCGGTCAGCGGCCATGCCGCCACCGCCTCGCCGCAATGGCTGACGCGGACCGCGCTGTTCATCCACGGCATTGGCCTGGCGTTCTGGATGGGCGCGCTGGCGCCGCTGGCAGTGCTTGCCTGGCAGCGCAAGGATTCGCTGCTGCGGGTGCTGCGGCATTTTTCGACGCTCGCGGTGCCGGTCGTCGCATTGATCGCCTTGTCGGGCCTGGCGCTCGCCATCGTCCAGCTCGAAAGCTTTCACGCGCTGATCGACACCGGGTACGGCAACATCCTGGTCGCGAAACTGGTGCTGGTGGTGCTGCTGCTCGGGCTCGCTGCGCTGAACCGGTTGGTGTTCACGCCGGCCATCGCGCGCGAGTTTCATCGGACACGGCCGCTGCAGCGCTCGATCGGGCTCGAATTCGTGCTGATGATCGCCATTCTGGGCCTCGTCGCACTCTGGCGCTTCACGCCGCCGCCGCGCGTGCTGGCGATGTCGGCCGATGTTCCGCTCGCGGTCCACATTCACACTGATGCCGCGATGTTCCAGGTGCTAATCGCGCCGGGCAAGGTCGGGCCGAACAACTTCGTGCTGCAGCTGATGAACGGCGATGCCAGTCCGTTCGCGGCCAAGGAAGCGACGCTGACGCTGAGCCTGCCCGAGCGCGGCATCGAACCGATGGAACGCGCCGCGGCGCGCGGTGCCGATGGCTATTGGCACGTGCGCAAGGTGCCGCTGCCGGTGCCGGGCCGCTGGCACATGCAGATCGACGCCCTGGTGACCGATTTCAAGAAAGTGACACTGGAAGACGATTTCGAGGTCAGGTAAAGCCGCGGTCGGCGCGCTCGGCACTTCGATGGCACGCAATTCGTTCAAATGGCCGAAAATCGCCTGATTTGAAGGGTTTTTCTTATTTGGCGGCCTTGTGTTTTCACAGCCGATCCGGTTTCACTGCAGCTCTTCCCACGCTTTCCTGATTCCCGAGTAACGCCATGCGATTGTCGCGGTTTTTCCTGCCCATCCTGAAAGAAAACCCGAAAGAGGCGGAGATCGTCTCGCATCGGCTGATGCTGCGCGCGGGCATGATGCGGCAGGAGGCTGCCGGCATTTATGCCTGGCTGCCGCTCGGCTTCCGGGTGCTGAAGAAGATCGAGCAGATCGTTCGCGAGGAACAGGACCGCGCCGGCGCGCTCGAGCTCTTGATGCCGACGCTGCAGCTCGCCGATCTCTGGCGCGAAAGCGGCCGCTACGACGCCTACGGCCCGGAGATGCTGCGCATCCTCGATCGTCACAAGCGCGAGCTGTTGTACGGGCCGACCAACGAGGAAATGATCACGGAGATTTTCCGCTCCTACATCAAGTCCTACAAGAACCTGCCGCTCAACCTCTACCACATCCAGTGGAAATTCCGCGACGAGCAGCGTCCGCGCTTCGGCGTGATGCGCGGCCGCGAGTTCCTGATGAAGGACGCCTATTCGTTCGACCTCGACGAGGCCGGCGCGCGGCGCTCCTACAACAAGATGTTCGTTGCCTATTTGCGCACCTTTGCGCGGATGGGCCTCAAGGCGATCCCGATGCGGGCCGAGACCGGCCCGATCGGCGGCGACCTCAGCCACGAATTCATCGTGCTCGCAGAGACCGGCGAGTCCGGCGTCTACATCAACCGCGATGTGCTGGACCTGCCGGTGCCGGGCGCGGACGTCGATTATGACAGTGATCTAACGCCGATCATCAAGCAGTGGACTTCGGTCTACGCCGCGACCGAGGACGTCCACGAGGCTGCGCGCTTCGAACAGGAAGTGCCTGAGGCAAAGCGGCTGAACACGCGCGGCATCGAGGTCGGCCAGATCTTCTATTTCGGCACCAAATATTCCGAGACCATGAAGGCGATGGTGGCCGGTCCCGACGGCGTCGACGTGCCGATCCATGGCGGCTCCTACGGCGTCGGCGTGTCGCGTCTGGTCGGTGCGATCATCGAAGCGTGTCATGATGACGCCGGCATCAAATGGCCCGAGGCCGTCGCGCCGTTCCGCGCCGCGATCCTCAATCTCAAGCAGGGCGATGCCGCGGTCGATGGCGCCTGCGAGCAGCTTTATCGCGAGCTCTCGGCGAAGGGCGTCGACGTGCTCTACGACGACACCGACCAGCGTGCCGGCGCCAAGTTCGCCGCGGCCGATCTGATCGGCATCCCGTGGCAGATTCTGGTCGGACCCAAGGGGCTTGCGGACGGCAAGGTCGAAGTGAAGCGTCGCAGCGACGGCTCACGAGACAACATGAGCCCCGCCGACGTGGTCGCGAAGCTCGCGGGTTAAAGTTTATTCACGCCGCGCTGATCGGCGGGGTAATCCGGCCACATTTGGCCCGAATCATGGGATTATCGGCAGATGGATGAGACCATGAGCGAGCCAGTCCGTACCCCGCCCTTTGCGCCATTCGAATGGCTGCTGTCCGGACGCTATCTGCGCGCGCGCCGCAAGGAAGGCTTCATTTCGGTCATCGCCGGCTTTTCGTTCCTCGGCATCATGCTCGGCGTCGCCACGCTGATCGTGGTGATGGCGGTCATGAACGGCTTCCGCAAGGAGTTGCTGGACAAGATCCTCGGCCTCAACGGACATATTCTGGTGCAGCCGCTGGAATCGCCGCTGACCGACTGGAAGGATGTCGCCGACCGCATCAGCCAGGTGCAGGGCATCCGCCTCGCCGCGCCGGTGGTCGACGGGCAGGGGCTCGGCTCATCGCCGTTCAACGCCGCCGGCGTCTTCATCCGCGGCATCCGCGCCGACGATCTCAACAACCTCACCTCGATCGCCAAGAACATCAAACAAGGCTCGCTCGAGGGCTTTGATGAGGGGCAGGGCGTCGCGATCGGTCGCCGCCTCGCCGACCAGCTTTCGCTGCATGCCGGCGACATGATCACGCTGGTCTCGCCGAAGGGCGCGGTGACGCCGATGGGCACCACGCCGCGCATCAAGCCCTACAAGATCACTGCGGTGTTCGAGATCGGCATGTCGGAATATGATTCGACCTTCGTGTTCATGCCGCTGACCGAGGCGCAGGCCTATTTCAACCGCAACAACGACGTGTCCTCGATCGAGGTGTTCACCACCAATCCGGACAAGATCGAAACCTATCGCAAGCTGGTGACCGAGGCGGCCGGCCGGCCGGTGTTCCTGGTCGACTGGCGGCAGCGCAATTCGACCTTCTTCAACGCGCTTCAGGTCGAACGCAACGTGATGTTCCTGATCCTGACCATGATCGTGCTGGTCGCGGCGCTCAACATCGTCTCGGGATTGATCATGCTGGTGAAGGACAAGGGCCAGGACATCGCGATCCTGCGTACCATGGGCGCCTCGCAGGGTTCGATCATGCGGATATTCCTGATCACCGGCGCGTCGATCGGCGTCGTCGGCACGCTGGTCGGTCTGCTGGTCGGCTTGCTGATCTGTTTCAACATCGAAACCATCAGGCAATTCCTGTCGTGGCTCACCAACACGGAACTGTTCGATCCCACGCTGTATTTCCTGTCGAAGCTGCCTGCTGAAATCGATTTTGGCGAGACGCTCGCCGTCGTGATCATGGCGCTGACGCTGTCCTTCCTTGCGACGCTCTACCCGTCGTGGCGCGCCGCGCGCCTCGATCCGGTCGACGCGCTCCGGTACGAATAAGGAGCGCACATGGCGGAGGGGGCGGAAGACACACCGGTCGTCTATCTTCATGACATCAAGCGGGAATACCGGCAGGGCGAAGCGACGCTGACCGTCCTGAACGGCGCCAATCTCGCGCTGTGGCCCGGTCAATCGGTGGCGCTGGTGGCGCCGTCGGGATCCGGCAAGTCGACATTGCTGCACATCGCGGGCCTGCTGGAGACCCCCGATGACGGCGAAGTCTATGTCGCGGGCACGCCGACCTCGCAGATGTCCGACGTCGACCGCACCCAGATTCGCCGTTCCGATATCGGCTTCGTCTATCAATCGCACCGGCTGCTGCCGGAGTTCTCGGCGCTCGAGAACGTCATGCTGCCGCAGATGATTCGCGGCCTCAAACGCTCCGAAACCGTGAAACGGTCGACCGAGATTCTCTCCTATCTGGGGCTCGGCGATCGCATCACCCATCGCCCAACCGAGCTCTCGGGCGGCGAGCAGCAGCGTGTCGCGATCGCGCGCGCGGTTGCCAACGCGCCCCGGGTACTGTTCGCGGACGAGCCGACCGGCAATCTCGATCCCGGCACGGCCGACCACGTCTTCAACGCGCTGATGCAACTCGTGAAGGCGACCCGGGTCGCGATGCTGATCGCGACTCACAATCTGGATCTCGCCGCGCGAATGGATCGCCGGGTGTCGCTGTCGAACGGACAGGTTGTCGAGCTCGAATAGTGCGCCGTCGCGTGAACTGGCTAGCGGTGCGCGTGAAGAAGCCGCGCTAAGACGAGAGAATCCGGAGCCTTTTTCCGTGTCGCTTCGGTCGGAACGAAATGCTTCTGGCTCTCAATAAGCGGGGCGAGGCCGTCTGCCGGATGCTCTCGGCTGCCTGTCGATCGGCGGCCCGGCATAATAGGGGTTGTTGATGCAGATCGCCGCGAGGCCGGACGCCGAAGCCTGGCACTGCGCGATCGACGTGTAGCCGCAGTCGGTATCCTCACCGCCCCATCGGTAGTTGGTTTTGCAGACCGGCGAGGTCGAATCGTATTTCTGGGCGCTGGCCGGCGCGGCTGCCAAGGCCAGGAGTGTCGGCAAGAGTGCCAGAATCAGACTGCGCATCAGAAATCTCCTCGTCGGCGCCGGCAATGCTGATGCCGAGCGCGCGCGAATAGGCACCTGTGCGCAGCGCCGGATCAACTCACATTCCCGCGCCGGGGTTGCCGGACCGAGCGTATCAGTGGATGAACAGGTCGAAGAAATTGCCCTCACGGCGGTCCCGCGGGGACACGTGAAGATACGAGCGCGGGTCGTTGTCGCCGGCATAATAGGGGTTGGCGATGCAGTTCTGCCCGATGCCCGAAGCGGTGGCCAGGCACGCCTCATACGACGGATAGGAGCAGTTGCTCAGGCCGGGATAGCGGTCGCCTTGAATGCAGAACGGGTAACGCACGCCGACGGCGTGTGCGGCGCAGTCCCCAGCGTCGCAAATGCGACCACAGACGCCGCAGCAGCAAGAATCATTCGTCCGCATGTGCATTCCTTTTGCTGCGAAGATTCGACCTTGGCGACGATCCAAATCGGACAAGCCGGTTCCGGTCAACGATCTTGCGCGCAGCTGCGCACGCAGATCCGAATTGTGAAGATTGTGCGGCAACTATGTGGCAAAAGTTCCAGGAAGTGCCCGTAATACAGTATTAACTTCAAATTTGAGGGAAGTCGTTTGGCCCTGCCTGTTGCCGCGAAGTTACAGCAATTCCGCCGGGGGCTGCTATGACGGTGTCTCGCGGCCTTGGGGGCCTGTAGAAAAAGTTGGAACGGGAAAATGAAAAAGATTTTGCTTGTCACCGCCAGCATGCTCGCGCTCAGCGCGACTGCTGCTTCCGCGGCTGACCTCGCGGCTCGCCCTTACACCAAGGCTCCGCCGCCCATGGTTGCCGCTGTTTATGATTGGACTGGCTTCTACATTGGTATCAACGGTGGTTGGGGCCAGAGCCACGACAACCGTTCGGTCGACGGCTTCGGCGGCGTCGGAAGCTTCGACGCCAACGGCGGCACCGTCGGTGGCCAGATCGGCTATCGCTGGCAGGCCGGCGGCTGGGTGTTCGGTCTGGAAGCTCAGGGCAACTGGGCTGACTTCTCCGGCAGCACCGGCAACCTGGTCGTCCCGGGCGGCATCGTTCGCTCGAAGACCGATGCGTTCGGCCTGTTCACCGGTCAGATCGGCTACGCCTGGAACAACGTCCTGTTGTACGCCAAGGGCGGTGCTGCGGTCACCGATCGCAACTTCCAGTTCCTCAACGCGGCCGGCAATCTGGCGTCCGAGACCGGCTTCGACACCCGTTGGAGCCCGACGGTGGGCGTTGGCCTCGAATTCGCCTTCTCGCAGGGCTGGTCGCTCGGCGTCGAGTACAACCACATCTTCGAAGATACCCATGGCGCGACCTTCGTGACCCCGGCTGGTGTTGCCGTGACCGGCTTCCACACCGGTGGCGACACCGACATGGTCCTCGGCCGTCTGAACTACAAGTTCGGTGGCCCGGTCATCGCGAAGTACTGATCGCTCGCTTAATTCAAGCGGCATCGAAAACCCCGGGCTTCGGCCCGGGGTTTTTTGTTGGCCTGGCGGCGCCGGCCCGTCGGCCAGGAGCAGGGGACGGGCTTTGCCCGTCCGCTTCGGGATTCGGGTCGGATTTGATTGGACGAGGCCTTCCGACCGAACGGTCATCGCCGCATATTCCCGGCATGACGGACCTGCAGCTGACCTCCCAACTGACGTGCCCATCCTGCGGCCATGTCTCCATCGAGACGATGCCGACCGACGCCTGCCAGTTCTTCTACGATTGCATGGGCTGCGGCACTCGCCTGAAACCGAAAGCAGGAGATTGCTGCGTGTTTTGCTCATACGGAACGGTCCCGTGCCCGCCCAAGCAGGCGGGGGGCTGTTGTGGTAGCTAGCTCCCCGGAGCCTCAAGACACGCTCGTCATCGGATCATTGATGGCGCCGAGACGTCGGCCGGCCGGGAATTAACCACGGAGGTCACTTCTCGAACCGGGTCGCCGGCGTTGCTTGACTCCTAGAACAAAAAAGGAACAATGTTCTGCATACGTTCCAGTTCAGGGAGAGCGGCCATGTTGAAGATTTTCGTACAGGAAGCTGCAGCGCTGGCATCGATCACGCTGTTCGTCGGGATGATCGCGGTGTGGGCCCAGCTGATCACCCAATTCTGAAAATGCGCCCGCGGGGACAGGGGCATCGCCGGCGGCATGGTCTGCCCCTGGGGAAAAGCAGGAGGACTTGCCGCCACGCCGCGTTCGGCGTGGACTTGGCAGGGGTCAGGCCCCACGATGGGATTGCGAGTCGGGTCTGACACTTTCGAGTTCCGGCCCTGGCGCTCGCTCCATCCCTGACTCAAGAGATTCCGTAAGCAGCCATGCCGAATGCCGGATTCGTTCACCTTCACGTTCATTCCGCTTATTCGCTGCTGAAGGGCTCGATCAAGATCGCCAAGCTGGGCGAACTCGCGAAGGCCGACCGCCAGCCGGCGCTGGCGCTGACCGATACCGACAACATGTTCGGCGCGCTGGAATTCTCCGACAAGATGGCCGGCTACGGCATCCAGCCGATCGTCGGCTGCGAGCTGGCGGTGGATTTCGGCGACGTCGATCCGAATACGCGCAGCATCCTTGCGACGACGGGCCCGGCGCGAATCGTGCTGCTGGCGGCGCGCGAGCGCGGCTACCGCAGCCTGATGCGGCTGAACTCGCGGGCGTTCCTGGAGACGCCGGTCAACCAGACCCCGCACATCAAGTTCGATTGGCTCACCGACGACGCCGAAGACCTGATTGCGCTGACCGGCGGCCCGGACGGGCCGATCGCGCTGGCGCTCCGGGCCGAGCAGGCGGCGCTGGCGATCACCCGCTGCGAACGCCTGGCCGGCCTATTCGGCGATCGCCTCTACATCGAATTGCAGCGCCACGGCGCCGACAAGGAACGCCGCACCGAAGGCGGCCTGATCGATCTCGCCTACAGCAAGGGCCTGCCGCTGGTGGCGACCAACGAGCCGTATTTTGCCAGCAATGACGACTACGAATCGCATGACGCGCTGCTCTGCATCGCCGGCGGCCATCTGATTGCCGAGACCAACCGCGAGCAACTGACCCCGGATCACCGCTTCAAGACCCGCGCGGAAATGGCGGTGCTGTTCGCCGACATCCCGGAGGCGCTGGCCTCGACGGTGGAGATCGCCGAGCGCTGCTCGTTCCGGCCGAAGACCCGCAAGCCGATCCTGCCGTTCTTCACGGTGGGTGCCGCCGCCAGCGCCGATGCCGCCGCCGACGAGGCCGCCGAGTTGAAGCGCCAGGCCGAGGAGGGGCTCGCGAATCGCCTGCGGGTACACGGTCTCTCGCCGGGAATGACCGAAGAGGACTACAGCAAGCGGCTTGCCTTCGAGCTCGACGTCATCACCCGCATGAAATACGCGGGCTACTTCCTGATCGTCTCCGACTTCATCAAATGGGCGAAGGCGCAGGGCATTCCGGTCGGACCGGGCCGCGGCTCCGGCGCGGGCTCGCTGGTCGCCTGGGTGCTTACCATCACCGACCTCGATCCGATGCGGTTTGCGCTGCTGTTCGAGCGCTTCCTCAATCCCGAACGCGTCTCGATGCCGGACTTCGACATCGACTTCTGCCAGGACCGCCGCGGCGAGGTGATCCAGTACGTGCAGGAGCGCTACGGCCGCGACCAGGTGGCGCAGATCATCACCTTCGGTACGCTGCAGGCGCGCGGCGTGCTGCGCGACGTCGGGCGCGTGCTGCAGATGCCCTATGGGCAGGTCGACAAGCTGACCAAGCTGGTGCCGCAGAATCCCGCTGCACCCGTGACGCTGGCGCAGGCGATCGAGGGCGAGCCGAAGCTGCAGGCGTTCCGCGACGAGGATCCGGTGGTCGCGCGTGCGTTCGATATCGCGCAGCGCCTCGAAGGCCTGACGCGCCACGCTTCGACCCACGCCGCCGGTATCGTGATCGGCGACCGGCCGCTGAGCGAGCTGGTGCCGCTCTACCGCGATCCGAAATCCGACATGCCAGTCACCCAGTTCAACATGAAATGGGTCGAGCCGGCGGGCCTCGTGAAATTCGACTTCCTCGGCCTGAAGACGCTGACCGTGCTCGACGTCGCGGTGAAGCTGCTCAAGCAGCGCAACGTTCATGTCGATCTCGCGACGCTCCCGATCGACGATGCGCCAAGCTATCAGATGCTGGCGCGGGGCGATGTCGTCGGCGTGTTCCAGGTGGAAAGCCAGGGCATGCGGCGCGCGCTGATCGACATGCGGCCGGACCGCTTCGAGGACATCATCGCGCTGGTGGCGCTGTATCGCCCGGGCCCGATGGCGAACATCCCGACCTATTGCGCGCGCAAGCACGGCGACGAGGAATCGGAATATCTGCATCCGATCCTGGAGCCGATTCTGAAGGAGACCTTCGGCGTCATCATCTATCAGGAACAGGTGATGCAGATCGCGCAGCAGATGGCTGGCTACTCGCTCGGCCAGGCCGACCTGCTGCGCCGCGCGATGGGCAAGAAGATCCGCGCCGAGATGGACAAGCAGCGCGACATCTTCGTCGACGGTGCGATGAAGAACGGCGTGGCGAAGGGCCAGGCCGAGACGATCTTCGAGCTGCTCGCCAAGTTCGCCGACTACGGCTTCAACAAGAGCCACGCGGCGGCCTATGCGCTGGTGTCGTACCACACCGCCTATATGAAGGCGCATTACCCGGTCGAGTTCCTCGCGGCGTCGATGACGCTCGAACTCAACAACACCGACAAGCTGTCCGAATTCCGTTCCGAGGCGCAGCGGCTCGGCATCAAGGTCGAGGCGCCCAACATCAATCGCTCCGGCGCGACCTTTGAGGTCAGCGACAACACGATCTACTACGCGCTCGCGGCGCTGAAGGGCGTCGGCATCCAGGCGGTCGAGCAGATCATCGAGGAGCGCAACAAGAAGGGCGCCTTCACCTCGCTCGCCGATTTCGCCGCGCGGGTGAGCCCGCGCGCCGTCAACAAGCGGATCATCGAGAGCCTTGCGGCGGCCGGCGCCTTCGACACGCTGGAGCCGAACCGCGCGCGCGTCTTCGCCGGCGCCGATGCGATCCTCGCCGCCTGCCAGCGCAGCCATGAGGCGGCGACCTCGGGTCAGAACGACATGTTCGGCGGCGCGGCGGATGCGCCGAGCATTATGCTGCCGCAGATCGAGCCGTGGCTGCCCGCGGACCGGCTGCGGCGCGAATACGACGCCATCGGCTTCTTCCTGTCGGGCCATCCGCTCGACGACTACGCGACCGCGCTGAAGCGGCTGCGCGTGCAGTCCTGGGCGGAATTCTCGCGCGCGGTGAAGACCGGCGCCACGGCGGGCAAGGTCGCGGCAACCGTGGTGTCGCGCATGGAGCGGCGCACCAAGACCGGCAACAAGATGGGCATCATGGGCCTGTCGGACCCGACCGGCCATTTCGAAGCGGTGCTGTTCTCGGAGGGCCTTGCGCAATACCGCGACGTGCTCGAGCCGGGCGCGGCCGTGCTGTTGCAGCTCGGCGCCGAATTGCAGGGCGAGGACGTGCGGGCGAGGGTGCTGCACGCCGAGCCGCTGGATCACGCCGCGGCCAAGACGCAGAAGGGCCTGCGGATATTCGTGCGCGACACCAAGCCGCTGGAGTCGATCGCCCGCCGGCTCAACATGCCGGAAGCCGCGCCCGCCCCGGGCGGCGCCGCAAAGGCACCGGCCGTGAAGCCGGCCGCCGCGCCGCCACCGGCGGCGGGGGCCGATGGCGACGTCTCGCTGGTGATGATGCTGGACCTCGAGACCGAGGTGGAGATGAAGTTGCCCGGCCGCTACAAGGTCTCGCCGCAGATAGCCGGCGCGATCAAGGCGGTGGCGGGCGTGGTCGACGTGCAGACGCTGTAAAGGGGGCCTCCGGGCCGCCAAACAGGGCCGTTTCGGCACGATTTTGGGCCGTCCGGCCGGTGCAACCGGCCGTATTTCCTTGCTTCTGGCGCAAATCGCGCTATACAGCGCGCCATCTCACACGGAAACATGGCTCAAAAGGCCGTCCGGTGGCAGCCGGGCCATAAGGCGCGTCTGCTCACACGTTTCCGGAGGAACCAACCGGAGAATTATCACTATGTCGCTACCCGATTTTTCTATGCGTCAGTTGCTTGAAGCTGGCGTTCACTTTGGCCACCAGGCCCACCGCTGGAATCCGAAGATGCAGGATTACATCTTCGGCGCCCGCAACAACATCCACATCATCGACCTCGCGCAGACCGTGCCGATGCTGCACCGTGCCCTGCAGGCGGTCAGCGATACCGTCGCCAAGGGCGGCCGCATCCTGTTCGTCGGCACCAAGCGCTCGGCCCAGGACGGCGTTGCCGACGCTGCCAAGCGTTCGGCGCAGTACTTCGTCAACTCGCGCTGGCTCGGCGGCACGCTGACCAACTGGAAGACGATCTCGGCCTCGATCAAGCGCCTGCGTCATCTCGACGACGTGCTGTCGTCGGGCGAAGCCAACTCCTACACCAAGAAGGAGCGGCTGACGCTGCAGCGCGAGCGCGACAAGCTCGACCGTTCGCTCGGCGGCATCAAGGACATGGGCGGTCTTCCCGACATGATCTTCGTGATCGACACCAACAAGGAAGACATCGCGATCCAGGAAGCCCAGCGGCTCAACATCCCGGTCGCGGCGATCGTCGACACCAATTCGGACCCGAAGGGCATCACCTATGTGGTGCCGGGCAATGACGACGCCGGCCGCGCGATCTCGCTGTATTGCGATCTCGTGGCGCGCGCCGCCATCGACGGCATCTCGCGCGCTCAGGGCGATTCCGGAATCGACATCGGCGCGTCGGCGACGCCCGTGCAGGAAGACCTTCCGGCGGCTGCGCCGTCCGGCTTCCAGGGCCTCGCCGGCCCGCGCGGCACCGCCGACAACCTCAAGAAGCTCACCGGCGTGTCCGGTGCGATCGAGAAGAAGCTCAACGACCTCGGCATCTTCCACTACTGGCAGCTCGCCGAGCTCGACCACGACACCGCGCACAAGATCGGCGAAGAAGTCGGTCTGCCGAGCCGTGCCGACGCCTGGGTCGCCCAGGCCAAGACGCTCGCCGAAGCGGAATAAAGGCTACGCGGCGTGGCCGGGTCTCGCCCGGCCGCCGCTTCTATTCCACGAACAACGATCTCCCTGTCGCAGATAGCGGCGCCATCGGGCGCCGCGGTTTCTGTACAGGCAAGAAGGACATTGAACGATGGCAACGATCACAGCAGCGATGGTCAAGGAGCTCCGCGAGTCGACTGGCGCGGGCATGATGGATTGCAAGGCGGCGCTGACCGAGAACAACGGCGACATGCAGGAAGCGCAGGATTGGCTGCGCAAGAAGGGCCTCTCCAAGGCCGCCAAGAAGGCCGGCCGCGTCGCGGCCGAGGGCCTGATCGGCGCGCTGACTTCCGGCACCAAGGGCGTGCTGGTCGAGGTCAACTCGGAGACCGACTTCGTTGCGCGCAATGAGCAGTTCCAGGGCCTGGTCAAGATGATCGCCCAGGTCGCGCTGCACAACGGCGCTGACGTCGAGAAGATCAAGGCGGCCAAGGTCGGCGACGTCACCGTCGAGACCGCGATCTCCGACGCGATCGCGACCATCGGCGAGAACATGACGCTGCGCCGCGCCGCCTCGCTCGAGGTGAGCAAGGGCGTGGTGTCGAGCTATGTCCATAACGCGGTCGTCGAGGGCGCCGGCAAGATCGGCGTGATCGTGGCGCTGGAGTCCGCCGGCAAGACCGACGAGCTCGCGGTGCTCGGCCGCCAGCTCGCCATGCACGTCGCGGCGGCGAAGCCGCTGGCGCTCGACCCGGCCGGGCTCGATCCGGAGACCGTCAAGCGCGAGAAGGACGTGCTGGCCGACAAGTACCGCCAGCAGGGCAAGCCGGAGAACGTCATCGAGAAGATCGTCGATTCCGGCCTGAAGACCTACTACAAGGAGGTCTGCCTGCTCGATCAGGCCTTCATCCACGATAGCGGCAAGTCGGTTGCCCAGGCGGTGAAGGAAGCTGAGGGTAAGGTCGGCGGGCCAATCAAAATCGCTGGCTTTGTGAACTATGCTCTCGGTGAGGGAATCGAGAAGCAGGAAAGTGACTTCGCCGCCGAAGTCGCGGCCGCCAGCGGCAAGAAGTAACCGCTGACACCAGGGCGTCCGGCGCTCTGCGCCGGAGGCCTGCCTGCGCGGGATAAGAAAGCGATCGCATCATGGCTGAGCCGATCTATCGTCGCGTGGTGATCAAGCTGTCCGGCGAATATCTGGCCGGCTCTCACGGGTTCGGTATCGATCAACCGACGGTCGATCGCATCGCCGACGACCTGATCGCGGCCCGCAAGCTCGGTATCGAGGTCGCCGTTGTGATCGGCGGCGGCAACATCGTCCGTGGCGTCGAGGTGTCCTCGCGCGGCGTCTCCCGGCCGACCGGCGACACCATGGGCATGCTTGCCACCATGATGAACTGCCTCGCGCTGGAGGCGGCGATCGAGCGCAAGGGAACCCCGGCGCGGACCTTGTCGGCATTCGTGATGCCGGAGATTTCCGAGCTGTTCACCCGTAGTGCAACGCACAAATATCTCGCCGAGGGACGCATCGTCCTGCTCGGCGGTGGAACCGGCAACCCGTTCTTCACGACCGACACCACCGCCGTGCTCCGCGCGGCCGAAATCGGTGCGCAGGCGGTGCTGAAGGCCACCAATGTCGACGGCGTCTACAGCGCCGATCCGAAGAAGGACCCCAAAGCCAAGCGCTTCGACCGCCTAACCCATTCGCAGGCGATCGAGGGCGGCTACAAGGTCATGGACGCGACCGCTTTCGCACTTGCCCGCGAGACGTCGCTGCCTATCATCGTGTTCTCTATCGCGGAGCCCGGTTCGATCGGTGCGATTCTGCGCGGTACCGGACACGGCACCGTCGTCGCCGGCTGATTGCCGCGCCTCCGGGTCCAGATTTTGGACCCGAGGGCGTCGACAGCCGGTTTCTTGTGAAAGGGAGAAACGTCATGGCCGCAGCTGGTTTTGACATCAACGACGTGAAGCGCCGCATGCAGGGCGCCACGCAATCGCTCAAGCACGAGCTCGGCGGCCTGCGCACCGGCCGTGCCGCGGCCTCTATGTTGGAGCCGGTCCAGGTCGAGGCTTACGGCTCGCATATGCCGCTCAACCAGGTTGCCACCATCAGCGTGCCCGAGCCGCGCCTGCTCTCGGTGCAGGTCTGGGACAAGACGATGGTCAAGGCCGTGGAGAAGGCAATCGTCGACTCCAACCTCGGCCTGTCGCCGGCGACCGAAGGGCAGGTGCTGCGCTTGCGGATTCCCGAACTCAACGAGGAGCGCCGCAAGGAGCTCGTCAAGGTCGCGCACAAATATGCGGAAGCGGCCAAGGTCGCGGTACGCCACGTGCGCCGCGACGGCCTCGACGTGATCAAGAAGCTCGAGAAGAATCACGAGATCTCCGAGGACGATCAGGAGCGCCTGTCGAACGAGGTCCAGAAGGCGACCGACGGCGTGATCGCCGAAGTCGATCAGCTGCTTGCCGCCAAGGAAAAGGAAATCCTGACGGTCTGAAGGCGCTACGGGAACGAGCCGATGTCGAACGCCGCCGCCCCAGCAACTGACGGACCGGATCGCTCCGGCAGTCCGTTGCATGTGGCCATCATCATGGACGGCAACGGGCGCTGGGCCGCTTCGCGCGGCCTGCCGCGCGTCGAGGGCCATCGCCGCGGCGTCGAAGCGCTGCGCCGCGTGGTGCGCGCGGCCCATGAACTCGGCATCGTCTATCTCACCATTTTTTCTTTCAGCTCGGAAAACTGGTCGCGGCCCGCGAGCGAGATTGGCGATCTGTTCGGCCTGTTGCGCCGCTTCATCCGCAACGATCTGGCGACGCTGCATCGTGACGGGGTGCGGGTGCGCGTGATCGGCGAGCGTGACGGGCTTGACGCCGACATCTGCGCGCTGCTCAACGAGGCAGAGGAGCTGACGAAGAACAACGTCAAGCTCAACCTTGTGGTCGCCTTCAACTATGGTTCGCGGGCGGAGATCGCCGCCGCGGCGAGGCGCCTCGCGCGCGAGGTTGCCGAAGGCAGGCGCGACGCCAACTCCATCGATGCCGACACGCTCGGGCAATATCTCGATGCGCCCGACATTCCGGATCCGGATCTGATTATCCGCACCAGTGGCGAGCAGCGTCTGTCCAACTTCCTGATGTGGCAGGCCGCCTATAGCGAACTCGTGTTCGTGCCGATTCACTGGCCGGATTTCGACAAGGCGGCGCTCGAAGGCGCGATTGCGGAATACGGCAAGCGCGAGCGCCGGTTCGGCGGGCTCGCTGCGAAAACCGGATCGTGACCGAGGACGAAGCCGCGCCGGCGGCCGCAAGCGAGCAGGGTTCGCGCAATCTCGTGATGCGCGTGGCCGCTGCGCTGGTGCTGGCGCCGGTTGCGATTGCACTGGCCTATATGGGCGGCGTCGCCTGGTCGCTCCTCGTGACATTGGCGGCGGCCGGATTGTTCGCGGAATGGCTTGGTGTCACCGGACTCGGACGCGGACTCCGTGTCGTGGTGCCCGGCGTGGTCGCGTTGCTGCTCGCCGGACTATGCCTGATGGCCCGCCGTATCGATGCGGCCCTGATCGTGCTCGCCGTCGGTGCGGTTGTTGTGGCGCTGACGTCCGGCGCGCTGCGCAACTGGGCCATTGCGGGATTACTCTATGCGGCAGGGGCCGAGGTCGCATCGGTCCTGCTGCGCCTCGACACGGCGAAGGGCTTTGCCGCGCTGATGTTCGTGTTGCTGATCGTGTGGGTCACCGATATCGGCGGCTATTTCGCGGGCCGCAGCATCGGCGGGCCGAAGCTCTGGGTGCGGGTCAGCCCGAAGAAGACATGGGCGGGCGCGGTTGGCGGCTTCGTGGCGAGCCTGCTGGTCGCTGCCGGCTTTGCCGCCCTTGAGATCGGCTCGACCGGTCCGCTCTTGATGCTCGGCGCCGTGTTGTCGGTGGTCTCGCAACTTGGCGATCTCTTCGAATCCGCGGTGAAGCGGCGGTTCGGCGTGAAGGATTCGAGTCACATCATTCCCGGTCACGGCGGCCTCCTGGACCGCCTGGACGGATTTGTCGCGGCCGTCATTGTGGCGGCGATTTTCGGCTTTCTCCGTGGTGGCGCCGATGGCGTCGGGCGCGGTCTTATGGTTTGGTGATGAGATGAGCGCAGTTCCGTTGCGTAACAACAAGGCCGCGGCGGCATCCGCCGCGCGCACCGTAACCGTCCTCGGTGCCACCGGCTCGATCGGCGACAGCACTATGGACCTGCTGCGTGGCGCGCGCGACCGCTACCGGGTCGAGGCGCTGACCGCGAACAGCAATGTCGAGGGCCTCGCCAAACTGGCCAAGGAATTCGGCGCGCGGTTCGCAGCCATTGCCGATCCGGCGAAGCTTTCGGAACTGAAGGACGCGCTGGCCGGAACCCGGACCGAATGCGGGGCCGGGGAGAGCGCGATTATCGAAGCGGCCGCGCGGCCGGCCGATTGGGTGATGGCGGCGGTCAGCGGCGCGGCCGGGCTGAAGCCCGCGCTTGCCGCGGTCGATCGTGGCGCCACCGTCGCGCTGGCCAACAAGGAATGTTTGGTCTGCGCCGGCGATATCTTCATGGAGCGGGCCAGGAAGGCCGGCGCCTGCATCCTGCCGGCGGACTCCGAGCACAATGCGCTATTCCAGGCGCTGGCTTCCGGCAACCGCGAGGAACTGACGCGGGTGATCATCACCGCGTCCGGCGGGCCGTTCCGCACCTGGGCGCCCGCCGACATCGAGCAGGCGACGCTGGAACAGGCTCTGAAGCATCCCAATTGGAGCATGGGGCAGAAGATCACGATCGATTCCGCCTCGATGATGAACAAGGGTCTCGAGGTGATCGAGGCGTCCTATCTGTTCGCTTTGACGCCCGACGAAATCGACGTGCTGGTGCACCCGCAGTCGATCATCCACGGCATGGTCGAGTTCTCCGATCGCTCAGTGGTCGCCCAACTCGGCACGCCCGATATGCGGATCCCGATCGCGCATTGCCTCGGCTGGCCCGACCGCGTCGTCGGCCCGTCCGCCAAGCTCGACCTCGCCAAGATCGGACAGCTCACCTTTGAGGCGCCGGATTTTGAGCGCTTCCCGGGGCTGCGGCTGGCCTACGAGGCGTTGCGGATGGGGCACGGCGCGACGACGGTCTACAACGCTGCGAACGAGATCGCGGTCGCCGCGTTTATCGCCGGCAAGATCAAGTTCGGCGCGATCGCCCGGCTGGTCGAGGCGACGATGAACGATTGGATCAAGTCAGGGAATCAGCCACCACTGCACTCGGCGGATGATGCGATTTCCGTTGACCATATCGCGCGAAATAAAGCTGCCGCCCTATTGCCTCAAATTGCCTTAAAGGCAACCTAGAGGGTTGGGGACGGAGCCTTTGGCTCTTGTCGAGGGAAAATCGAATGCCCGAGTATTTTATTCATAGTATCAATGCGTTGAGTCATGGGCTTCTCGGTACCATCGTTCCCTTCCTCTTTGTCCTGACCATTGTCGTCTTCTTCCATGAGCTCGGCCACTTCCTGGTCGCGCGCTGGGCCGGCGTGAAGGTGTTGACGTTCTCGCTGGGCTTCGGGCCGGAGCTCGCCGGCTTCAACGACCGGCATGGCACGCGCTGGAAGATCTCGGCGATTCCGCTCGGCGGTTACGTCAAATTCTTCGGCGACGAGAGCGAGGCTTCGACGCCGTCCACCGAGGCGTTCGCCGCCATGACGGCGGAAGAGCGTGAAGGCAGCTTCCATCACAAATCGGTCGGAAAGCGCACCGCCATCGTTGCGGCCGGCCCGGTGGCGAACTTCATTCTCGGCGCCCTGATTTTCGCGGGCATGGCGCTCTACTACGGCAAGCCGAGCACGATTGCCCGGGTCGACGGCCTGGTGGCCGAAAGCGTCGCCGCGAACGCCGGCTTCAAGGTCGGCGATGTCGTCGTGGATATCGACGGCAGCGCGATCCAGAGCTTCGCCGACATGCAGCGGATTGTAGCTTCGAATGCTGGTTCAGAGCTTGGATTCAAGGTGAAGCGCGATGGTGCGATTGTCGCGCTCAAGGCGACGCCGGCGCTCCGGGAGGTCAAGGACCCCTTCGGCAATGCCCACCGAATCGGCGTGCTCGGAATTGAGCACAAGGCTCAGGTCGGCGAAGCGACCAGCGCCTCGGTCGGCGTGCTGGAGGCCCTCAAGATCGGCGTCGAGCAGGTTTGGTACATCATTTCCAGCACGTTCAAGTTCCTGGGCTCGCTGTTCGTTGGAACCGGCAATCCGGCCGAGGTGAGCGGCGTCATTGGAATCGCGAAGCTGTCGGGGCAGGCCGCGAGCGCCGGGTTCCAGTTCGTGATCAATCTTTGCGCCATCCTGTCGGTCTCGATCGGCCTGCTGAACCTGTTTCCGATCCCGCTTTTGGATGGCGGACACCTGCTTTTCTACAGCGCGGAGGCGCTGCGGGGACGCCCGCTGTCGGAGCGGACTCAGGAGGTGGGTTTCCGAATCGGGCTGGGTCTGGTCCTGATGTTGATGGTGTTTGCGACGTATAACGACATCCTCAGGATCGCCGGGTCCTGAAACAGGCTTTTTTGTGGCGTTGCCAATGGGCAACGTCTTGGAACGAAAATGGAAATGTTCGGCTCTAGTAAGTTTGCCCCCTTGGCAAATTTGGTTACAAGCTGAGCGGCAGGTTGGGAATCTGTCGGTTCGTTGGGGAACGATCTGGCATCGTTAAGATAAGGGCGCATTGCGCATGATGTTTGGAATGCGAGTGAGGGGGGGGCTGTTCGCCGCCTTGGTCATGTTCGCCGCGCCGGTGGTTGCCACCTTGGCGACCGTAGCTGTGTCTGTGCCTGCGTCGGCGCAGACCGTCGATTCGATCACGGTGGAGGGGAACCGCCGTGTCGAGCTTGAAACCATCCGCTCCTACTTCCATCCCGGACCGGGCGGTCGGTTGGCCCAGGCCCAGATCGACGACGGTCTGAAGGCGCTGATCGAGACCGGCCTGTTTCAGGACGTCCATATCGACCAGCGGGGCGGGCGCCTCGTCGTGGTCGTGGTCGAGAACCCGGTGATCGGCCGCGTTGCCTTCGAGGGCAACAAGAAGATCAAGGACGAGCAGCTCACCGCTGAAGTTCAGTCCAAGCCGCGCGGCACGTTCTCGCGCCCGATGGTCCAGTCGGACGCCCTGCGCATCGCCGAAATCTACCGTCGGTCCGGCCGCTATGACGTGCGGGTCAATCCGCAGATCATCGAGCAGCCGAACAACCGCGTCGACCTGATCTTCGAGGTCAATGAAGGCGTGAAGACCGGCGTCCGGTCGATCGAGTTCATCGGCAACAGCGCCTATTCGGCGTCCCGCCTGCGCGACGTCATCAAGACCCGCGAATCGAACATCCTGAGCTTCCTCGGCGGCAACGACGTCTACGATCCCGACCGGGTCGAGGCCGATCGCGACCTGCTGCGTCGCTTCTATCTCAAGAACGGCTATGCCGACGTCCAGGTCGTGGCCGCGCTGACCGAATACGATCCCGAGAAGAAGGGCTTCCTGGTTACCTTCAAGATCGAGGAAGGCCAGCAGTACCGCGTCGCGTCGGTCAACTATACGTCGTCGATCGCAACGCTCGACCCGAACGCGCTGCGCACCTACTCGCGCGTCAATGTCGGCTCGCTCTACAACGCCGAGGCGCTGGAGAAGTCGGTCGAGGAGATGCAGATCGAGGCATCGCGCCGCGGTTACGCCTTCGCGGTGGTCCGGCCGCGCGGCGATCGCAACTTCGACAATCACACGGTGTCGATCACCTTCGCGATCGACGAAGGTCCGCGCACCTATATCGAGCGCATCAACATCCGCGGCAACAGCCGTACCCGCGACTACGTGATCCGCCGCGAGTTCGATATCTCGGAAGGCGACGCCTACAACCGTGCGCTGGTCGACCGTGCCGAGCGCCGGCTGAAGAACCTCGACTTCTTCAAGACGGTGAAGATCACCACCGAGCCGGGCTCCTCCAGCGATCGCGTCATCCTGATCGTCGATCTCGAGGAGAAATCGACCGGCGACTTCTCGGTGTCGGGCGGCTACTCGACCACCGACGGCGCGCTGGCCGAAGTCAGCGTCTCCGAGCGCAACCTGCTCGGCCGCGGCCTGTACGCGAAGGCGTCGGTGACCTACGGCCAGTATGCCCGCGGCTACTCGCTGTCGTTCGTCGAGCCCTATCTGCTCGACTACCGCGTCGCGCTCGGCCTCGACCTGTATCAGCGCCAGCAGCTGTCCAACAGCTACATCGCCTACGGCACCAAGACGCTGGGCTTCAGCCCGCGGCTCGGCTTCAGCCTGCGGGAAGATCTGTCGCTGCAGCTGCGCTACTCGATCTACCAGCAGGAAATCACCCTGCCGTCGACGCTGAACAACTGTAACAACGTGCCGACCCTGCCGGATGGAACGCCCAACCCCGCGTTCAATCCGAGCCCGGCCTATGCGAACCTGAACGGGATCAGCCTGGTGTCGACCAATGGTCTCGGCTGCTTCTTTGACGGCGAAGCCTCGCTGCCGGTCCGCAAGGAGCTGGCGGGCGGCAAGACCCTCACATCGGCGCTGGGTTACACGCTCAACTACAACACGCTCGACAACAACAAGAACCCGACCGACGGTCTGATCGTCGACTTCAAGCAGGACTTCGCCGGTGTTGGCGGTGACGTCAGCTACATCAAGACCGCGATCGACGCGAAGTACTACACCCCGCTGGTCTCCGACATCGTCGGCGTGATCCACGCGCAGGGCGGCATCCTGAACAAGCTCGGGACGTCGGATCTGCGCATGCTCGATCACTTCCAGATGGGCCCGAACCTGGTCCGCGGCTTTGCGCCGAACGGTATCGGTCCGCGTGACATCAACCCGTACGGCACCATGGACGCCATCGGCGGCACCAAGTACTGGGGCGTGTCGGCGGAACTGCAGATGCCGTTCTGGTTCCTGCCGAAGGAAGTCGGGCTCAAGGGCGCGGTCTATGCCGACGCCGGCGGCCTGTACGACTACCAGGGCCCGACCTCGTGGGCGGCGACCGGCGAAGTCAACGTGCCTGGCTGTATCAGGCCGACGAACAATCCGCCGTCTCCGGGTACGTGCCTTGGCCTGAGCTACGACGACAGCAAGGTTGTCCGTACCTCGGTCGGTGTCGGCCTGATCTGGCAGTCACCGTTCGGCCCGCTGCGCTTCGACTACGCGGTGCCGCTGACCAAGGGTGCGTTTGACCGCACGCAAGAATTCCGGTTTGGCGGCGGTACGACGTTCTAAGACCGATTGCCAACCGGACTGCGACGGATGGAATGGCGCAGCCGATCTTCTACAAGAGTCCTCCTTCGTCATCGCTGGCCGAAATAGCCGCGCTGACGAAGGCGCAACTGGTCGACCCCGAAAGGGGCGCGCTTCAGATCAGGGGGCTGGCCTCGCTCGACGAGGCCGGTCCGATGCATCTCGCCTTTTTCGACAATCTGAAATACGCCGACCAGCTTGCCGCGACCAAGGCCGGGGCGTGTCTGGTCAGCCCGCGCTTCGAGGCGCAGGTGCCGAAGGGCACTGCCGTGCTGCGGGCGGCGAAGCCGTTCCAGGCGTTCGTCGAGCTCGCCCGGCAATGGCACGCCGATGCCCTGCGGCCGCAATCCTGGTTCGACACCGAGGGCATCGCGCCGTCGGCGATCATCGATCCCACCGCGCGCCTCGAGGACGGCGTCATCGTCGATCCGCTGGTCGTGATCGGCCCGCGGGTGGAGATCGGCTCGGGCACCATCATCGGCGCCGGCGCGGTGATCGGGGCCGACGTCAAGATCGGCCGCGACTGCAATGTCGGCGCCAAGACCACCATTCAGTTCGCGCTGATCGGCAACAACGTCCTGATCCATCCCGGCTGCAATATCGGCCAGGACGGCTACGGCTTCATCTTCTTCGGGCCGGCCGGCCATGTGAAGGTGCCGCAGACCGGCCGCGTGGTGATCCAGAACAATGTCGAGGTCGGCGCCGCCTCGACCATCGACCGCGGTTCCCTGCGCGACACCGTGATCGGCGAGGGCACCAAAATCGACAATCAGGTCCAGATCGGCCACAATGTGACGATCGGCCGGCACTGCCTGCTGGCGGCCCAGATCGGGCTCGCCGGCAGCCTGACCATCGGCGACAATGTCGCGCTCGGCGCCAAGGTGGGCATCAACAACCACCTCAAGATCGGCGACGGCGCCCAGGTGACGGCAATGAGCGCGGTCAAGGACGACATCCCGGCCAACGGTCGGTGGGGCGGGCATTTCGCCAAGCCGACCAAGCAGTGGTTCAGGGAAATTATCGCAGTGGAGCGTCTGGTGCGCGACAACGAAGCCAAAGGTGAGGGGCAGGAGTGATGGAGGAGGCACCGGTCAAATTCGAGCTGGTGGATATCAACGATATCCTGAAGACGCTTCCGCATCGCTTTCCGATGTTGCTGATCGACCGGGTGATCAATATCCGCACCGACTACAGCGGCATCGGCATCAAGAACGTCACCTTCAACGAGCCGCCGTTCCAGGGCCACTTCCCGGACCGCCCGGTCTACCCCGGCGTGATGATGATCGAGGCGATGGCCCAGACCGCCGGCGTCATCGGCATCAAGTCGGTCGAGGGCACCGAGAAGCCGCGCGCGGTGTATTTCCTCACCATCGACAAGTGCAAGTTCAGGAAGCCGGTGATGCCCGGCGACACCATCGAGTATCACATGCGCTCGCTCGGCCGGCGCAAGACGATGTGGTGGTTTCACGGCGATGCCAAGGTCAACGGCCAGGTCGTCGCCGAGGCCGATGTCGGTGCGATGCTGACGGATTAGTCCGCGCCGGGCTCACGACGTTGTGCAGGTGTAGCGGCCGTCCGCGCCCGCGATCCGCAGGACGCGATTGAGGAAGATGCCCATCGACGGTGCGTTCATCAGCGCGTCGTAGGTTTCGGCAGGGACGCCGCAATAGTGCTGGTAGCTGCCTCTGACCGCGACCAGCAGCGCGCGTTGATCCGTGCTGTAGCAGACCCGCTGGACGATCGTGCTCCGGTTGATGTCGTGGCATTCGAAGCTCGAGAGATCGACCGCCGTGCTGTTGCCGAGATCGACCGTCTCCGGGCCGACTGGCGCAGAGAGCAGGCTGAGGATCAGCGCGGCGGCCCGGACCATGGATCGGTTGCGACCTTCTCTTGCAACAGGCCGTCATCATACGTCACTGGACAGGGCAGGCAAAGTCGCGCTAACGACCGCCCAAATCGACAGCCTGGCGCCTCGATAGCACCTTGGCGCCATTAACGAATTCCGGACCGAAACTTCATGAGCATGATCGACCCGACTGCGCGGATTGCCGATGGCGCTGTGATCGGGGCCGGCACCGAGATCGGTCCGTACTGCATCGTCGGCCCCAATGTCGTGCTCGGCGAGAACTGCAAGCTGATCGCGCATGTCACGATCAGCGGGCATACCAGGATCGGCGCCGGCTGCATCATCTCGCCGTTCGCAGCGCTCGGCGGGCCGCCGCAGGATCTCAGCTATCGCGGCGAGCCGACCCGCCTCGAAGTCGGCGAAGCCTGCACCATCCGCGAGGGCGTGACGATGAATGTCGGCACGGTCAAGGGCGGTGGGCTCACCCGCGTCGGCGATCGCGGCTTCTTCATGAACAACAGCCATGTCGGCCATGACTGCATGGTCGGCAATGGCGTGATCTTCGCGACGTCGGCGACGCTCGGCGGCCACTGCGAGATCGGCGACTTCGTCTATATCGGCGGGCTGTCGGCTGTGCACCAGTTCACCCGCGTCGGCTCGCAGGTGATGATCGGCGGCGTCTGCGGCGTGCGTGGCGACATCATCCCGTTCGGCCTCGCCAACGGTCAGTACGCGGTTCTCGAAGGACTCAACATCATCGGCATGCGGCGCCGCCAGTTCACCAAGGCGCGGCTGGCGACGGTGCGCGCGTTCTATCAAAAGCTGTTCCACGGTCCCGGCATCTTCGCCGAGCGGCTGGCCTCGGTGCAGCCGCTGGCGGGCGAGGATCCCGCGATTGCGGAAATCCTGGCCTTCATCGAGGGCGGCAAGCTGCGCCCGCTCTGCCTTCCCGCCGATACCAATTGAGCAGGGGATGGCCGCCAGCATGACGTCAGCGGCTCCCTCGCTTTCCTCGCCGGTCGGCGTCATCGCCGGCGGCGGCGCCATGCCGTTCGCGGTCGCCGAGTCCCTGGTTGCGCGCGGCATCACACCGGTGCTGTTCGCGCTGCGCGGCGCCTGCGATCCGGCGCGCGCGCAGCGGTTTCGTCACCGCTGGATCTCGGTCGGCCAGCTCGGGCGGGCGACCCGGCTGTTCCGCGACGAAGGCTGCCGCGATCTGATCTTCATCGGCACCCTGGTGCGGCCCGCGCTGTCGGAGATCCGGCTCGACTGGGGCACGCTGCGCCTGCTCGGCCACGTCGTGCGCGCATTTCGCGGCGGCGACGATCATTTGCTGTCGAGCGTTGGCCGCATCCTCGAGCAGCAGGGCTTCCGCATGGTCGGGATCAAGGATGTCGCGCCCGATCTGTTGATGCCGGAGGGCGCCGTGACGCGCGCGGCGCCCGACAGCACGGCGCTCGCCGACATCGCGCGCGGACGCGGCGTGCTTGACGCGCTCGGCCCGTTCGACATCGGTCAGGCGGCCGTGGTGATCGACGGTCATGTGGTGGCGGTCGAGGATATCGAGGGTACCGACGGGCTGCTCGCGCGCGTCGCGCGGCTGCGCGCCGAGGGTCGCATTCGCGCCAAGGCCGGCCGCGGCGTACTGGTGAAGGCGCCAAAGAGCCGGCAGGATCTGCGCTTCGATCTGCCGACCATCGGCCCGCGGACGGTCGAGGGCGCGGCAGCAGCGGGCATCGCCGGCATCGCCGTGATCGCTGGCAACACGCTGGCCGCCGAGCCGCAGGCCCTGGTCGAGGCCGCCGACGCTAAGGGGCTGTTTGTCATCGGGCTGGCGGGCTGATGCAGGTGCGCAGCCCCAGCACCGCTCGCAAGATCTTCCTCATCGCCACCGAGGAATCCGGCGACCGCCTCGGCGCGGCGCTGATGCAGGTGCTGCGCCAGCGGCTCGGCGATGCCGTGCAGTTTTCCGGCGTCGGCGGCCGGGCGATGACTGCTCAGGGTATCGCCCCGCTGTTTCCGATCGAAGAGCTCTCGATCATCGGCTTTGCCGCCGTTGTGAAGCAATTGCCGAAAATCCTGCGATTGATCCGGCGCACCGCCGATGCCGTGCTCGCCGACGCGCCTGACATGCTCGTCATCATCGACAGCCCCGATTTCACCCACCGCGTCGCCCGTCGCGTCCGCGCCCGCAACCCGAACATTCCGATCGTCGATTACGTGTCGCCGTCGGTCTGGGCGTGGCGGCCGGGCAGGGCGCGCGCGATGCGGGGCTATGTCGATCACGTGCTCGCGCTGCTGCCGTTCGAGCCGGAGGAATATCGCAAGCTGCAGGGACCGCCGTGCAGCTATGTCGGCCACCCCCTGACCGAGCAGCTCGCCTCGCTGCGGCCGAACGAGGACGAGCAGAAGCGGCGCGATGCGCAGCCTCCAGTGCTGCTGGTGCTGCCCGGAAGCCGGCGCAGCGAGATCAGGCATCATCTGGCGCTGTTCGGCACGGCGCTCGGCCAGCTCAACAAGCAAACGCCGTTCGAGCTCGTGCTTCCCACCATGCCGCATCTCGAGGCGATAGTGCGCGAGGGAGTCGCGTCGTGGCCGGTGGTGCCGCGGCTCGCGATCGGCGAGACCGAGAAGCGCGCCGCGTTCCGTGTCGCCCGCGCTGCGCTCGCGAAGTCGGGCACGGTGACGCTGGAGCTCGCGCTGTCAGGGATTCCCATGGTGACGGCCTATCGCGTCGGCGCCGCCGAGGCGTTCATCCTGCGCCGGGCGATCCGGGTCTCCTCGGTGATCCTCGCCAATCTCGTGATCGGCAGCGATATCATTCCCGAGTTCCTGCAGGAGGACTGCACGCCGGACAAGCTCGCAGCGGCGCTGGGCGACGTGCTTGCGGATACGCCCGATCGTCTGCGGCAGCTCGTGGGATTCGCGACGATGGACGGGAAGATGTCGACCGGCGACCAGCCGCCGAGCGTCCGCGCCGCCGACATCGTGCTGGCGGAAATGGGCCGCCGTTCGACCTAGCCAATCGATCGTGTCCTCGTTCTGTAGCGACATCCCGCCGCGACGATCCCGCTTGCGCCAGATATTTAGACCGTACTAATATTAGCAATAGCTAATATTAGTACGGAGCCTGCCATGAAGATCGACCCGGTCGCCTATGTCGAAGCCGTCGTTCGCGAAGTCGCGTTCCGGGAACGCGACGGCAAGCCGGCGCGGGCGGTGATCGCGACCCGCAGCTACGACACCGACATCGCCGATCTCTGGGATGTGCTGACCAACCCCGAACGTATTCCGCGCTGGTTCCTGCCGATCTCGGGCGACCTGAGGCTTGGCGGCCGCTATCAGTTCCAGGGCCATGCGGGCGGCGAGATCACGGCGTGTGAGCCGCCGCGCCGCCGCGCCGGCTTGCCGTCACGTGGGAGTCCATGGGCACGGTCAGCTGGGTTACCGTGACGCTGGCCGAGAACGGTCCGGACGCCACGCGCCTGGAATTGGAACACCTCTCGGTGATCGAGGGCGACTTCTGGGGCCGCTACGGGGCCGGTGCGGTCGGCGTCGGCTGGGATCTCGC
This sequence comes from Bradyrhizobium sp. USDA 3315, assembly GCF_054056795.1. NCBI lineage: Bacteria > Pseudomonadati > Pseudomonadota > Alphaproteobacteria > Hyphomicrobiales > Nitrobacteraceae > Bradyrhizobium > Bradyrhizobium sp. USDA 3315. The sequence goes on from NZ_JBSRYP010000001.1 coordinate 6,695,723, forward strand.
GCTGCTAGGGCTCGCGCTCTATCTGGCCATGCCGCCCGGCGAGCAATTCGACCGCGCCGCCGCGTCCGCCTGGCCAGCCACCGACGACGGCAAGGAATTCATCCGCCGCGCCAGCGAGGACTGGTGCAGCGCCTCGATCGCGGCGGGCACCGAGGAGGCTGCGGCGCGCAGATCGGCCGCAAACACCACGGCGGCCTATTGCGGCGAGCCGGAGCCGGGGAGCGGAGGCTAGAGCATGATCCGGAAAAGTGTGAAGCGGTTTTCCCTCGCGACAAACGCGAAGCGTTTGCGCGGAGATCATGCTCAAACGAAGGGCTAAAGCGGGATGACGATGCAGTCTCATCGCGCTTTAGCGACCTTGCACGCCTTCGACATCCTCGGCGATCCCGTCCGCCGGCGCATCCTGGAACTGCTTGCGACCGGCGAGCACAGTTCGGGCGACGTCGTTGCGGTCGTGCAGCGCGAGTTCGGCATCACCCAGTCGGCGGTGTCGCAGCAGCTGCGGATCTTGCGGGACGCCCGTTTCGCGTCGGTGCGCGCCGAGGGCACGCGCCGCATCTATGCGGTCGAGCCGGCGCGGCTGCGCGAGGTCGACGACTGGCTCGACCGGTTCAGGGCGTTCTGGCTGCCGCGCCTTGACGCGATCGCGACCGAAGTTGCGCGGGGCAAACGAAAACGGCGCCATCAGGAATGATGGCGCCGTCCCGGATTCTCTTCAGCGATGCAGCTTACTTGCGCTTGTCGATCTGCACATAGTCGCGGCGCGCGACGCCGGTGTAGAGCTGGCGCGGACGGCCGATCTTCTGCTGCGGGTCCTCGATCATCTCGCTCCACTGGCTGATCCAGCCGACGGTGCGGGCGACCGCGAACAGCACGGTGAACATCGAGACCGGGAAGCCCATCGCCTTCAGCGTGATGCCCGAATAGAAGTCGACGTTCGGGTAGAGCTTGCGATCGATGAAGTAGGGATCGCTGAGCGCGATCTTCTCGAGCTCCATCGCGACCTTTAGCATCGGATCGTCGCCGTGGCCGGTCTCCTTCAGCACCGCGTGACACATCTTCTGCATGATCTTTGCGCGCGGATCGTAGTTCTTGTAGACGCGGTGGCCGAAGCCCATCAGGCGAACTTCGCTGTTCTTGTCCTTCACCTTGGCGATGAAGTCCGGAATGTTTTCGACCTTGCCGATGTCGTAGAGCATGTTGAGCGCGGCCTCGTTGGCGCCGCCATGCGCCGGGCCCCACAGGCAGGCGATGCCGGCCGCGATGCAGGCGAACGGGTTGGCGCCCGAGGAGCCGGCGATGCGCACCGTCGAGGTCGAGGCGTTCTGCTCGTGGTCGGCGTGCAGGATGAAGATCTTGTCGAGCGCGTCGGCGAGCACCGGGTTGATCTTGTAGTCCTCGCAGGGCACCGCGAAGCACATGTTGAGGAAGTTCTCGGCAAACGAGAGCGAGTTCTTCGGATACACGAAGGGCTGGCCGACGGTGTACTTGTAGGCCATCGCCGCCAGCGTCGGCACCTTCGCGATCATGCGCATCGAGGCGATCATGCGCTGGCGCGGATCGTTGATGTCGGTGGAGTCGTGATAGAACGCGGCCAGTGCGCCGACCGCGGCGACCATGATCGCCATCGGATGAGCGTCGCGGCGGAAGCCCTGGAAGAACCGCGCCATCTGCTCATGCACCATCGTGTGATGGATCACGCGATGGTCGAAGTCCTTCTTCTGCGCCGGGGTCGGAAGATCCCCGTACAGCAGCAGGTAGCAGGTCTCGAGGAAGTCGCCGTGCTCGGCGAGCTGCTCGATCGGATAGCCGCGGTATTCGAGCACGCCGGCGTCGCCGTCGATGTAGGTGATCTTCGACTGGCAGCTGCCGGTCGAGGTGAAGCCGGGGTCGTAGGTGAACACCCCGGCCTGGCCGTAGAGCTTGGCGATGTCGATGACATCAGGCCCAACCGTGCCGCTCAGGATCGGGAAATCGTAGTTCTTGTTGCCGATGGTGAGTGTGGCTGTCTTGCTGGATTTTGCGTCCATCGTGATATCCCCGATGAATTCGTTGCGAAAACCGACCTTGCCCAGTCGCTAAATTGCGGCCCGTGGCGGGGCGGAACGGCTTGTGGAGAAAGCGTCCGGGATTGGGTAGCTCATTGCCATGTGCGCTGCAAGATGGACCCTGGAGGGGGTCCATGCAGGATCACGCCGCCTGATCGGCGAGACGGGCAAGGCACTCCTGGCGTCCCAGCACGGCCAGCACGTCGAATATGCCCGGCGACGTCGTACGCCCCGTCAGCGCCACCCGCAGCGGCTGGGCGACGGCGCCGAGTTTCAGGTTGTTCTGCTCGGCGAAATTCCGCATCGCGGTCTCGGTGGTTTCCGCCGTCCAGTCGTTGACGGCTTCCAGCGCGGTGCGCAGGCGGCCGATCAACGCGCGCGTTTCCGGCGTCAGCAGCGCCACAGCTTTCGGATCGAGCGCGAGCGGACGATCGGCGAAGATGAAGTAGGCGCCCGAGATCAGCTCGATCAGCGTCTTGGCGCGCTCCTTCAGGCTCGGCATCGCCCGCAGCAATTGCGCGCGGGTGGTGTCGTTGAGCTTGGCCTTCAGCGCGGCGCCCTCGGGAACATAATCCAGCACGCTCTCGAACTGGGTCACGAGGGATTGATCGTCGCTCTGCCGGATATAGTGACCGTTGAGGTTTTCCAGCTTGGCGAAATCGAACCGCGCCGCAGAACGGCCGATGCCCGAGAGGTCGAACGCGTCGATCATCTCCTGGGTCGAGAAGATCTCCTGATCGCCATGGCTCCAGCCGAGCCGGACGAGATAGTTGCGCAAGGCGGCCGGCAGGTAGCCGAGGGCGCGGTAGGCGTCGACGCCGAGCGCGCCATGGCGCTTCGACAGTTTCGAGCCGTCGGGACCGTGGATCAGCGGAATGTGGGACATGCTCGGCAGTTCCCACTCCAGCGCGTCGTAGATCTGCTTCTGACGTGCGGCGTTGATCAGGTGGTCGTCGCCACGGATGATGTGAGTGACGCCCATATCGTGGTCGTCGACCACGACCGCGAGCATATAGGTCGGGGTGCCGTCGCCGCGCAGCAGGACGAGGTCGTCGAGGTTCTCGTTCTGCCAGACCACGCGGCCCTGCACCTGGTCCTCGATCACGGTTTCGCCGGTCTGCGGCGCCTTGAGGCGGATCGTCGGCTTGATGCCGGCGGGCGCGGTGGCCGGATCGCGGTCGCGCCACATGCCGTCATAGAGGCGGGTGCGGCCCTCGGCGCGCGCCTTCTCGCGCATCGCGGTGAGCTCTTCCGGCGAGGCATAGCAGTAATAGGCGCGCCCGGCGGCGAGCAGGCTCTCGGCGACCTCGCGATGGCGGGCTGCGCGGCTGAACTGGTAGATGACCTCGCCGTCCCAATCGAGCTCGAGCCACTTCAGGCCGTCCAAGATGGCGTCGATCGCCTCCTTGGTCGAGCGTTCACGGTCGGTGTCCTCGATCCGGAGCAGCATCTTGCCGCCGAGTTTCCTGGCATAGAGCCAGTTGAACAGCGCGGTGCGGGCACCTCCGATATGGAGGAAGCCGGTCGGTGAGGGGGCGAAGCGGGTAACGACGGGTTTGTTCATGATCGAGCGAGACGTATGCTGAGACGGCGGTGGTGTATATCAGGAACCGGACATAACTAAACCCCCGGCTGACCTTTTGCCCACCAAACCAGGCCTCAAACCAGACTTGAAACCAGGCTTGGCCGGACGGCACGAATTTGGCAGAAGGTTGAGCCGACTCCTCCAGGGAACCCTTTGATGACGACTGATACGACGGCAGAGGCAGGGCGCGACTTCATCCGCGACATCGTCCAGGCCGATCTCTCCTCCCACAAGCACAACCGGATCGTGACCCGTTTTCCGCCGGAGCCGAACGGCTACCTGCATATCGGCCACGCCAAGTCGATCGCCCTGAATTTCGGCATCGCGCAGGAGTTCGGCGGCCAGTGCAATTTGCGCTTCGACGACACCAATCCGACCAAGGAGGAGCAGGAGTACATCGACTCCATCCAGGCCGACGTCCATTGGCTCGGCTATGACTGGGGAGCCAACCTGTTCTATGCGTCGGACTATTTCGAGCGCCTGTACGATTGGGCCGAGGGTCTGATCAAGGCCGGCTATGCCTATGTCGACGATCAGTCCCAGGAGGAAATCCGGCTGTCTCGCGGCACGCTGACCGAGCCCGGCAAGAACTCGCCGTTCCGCGACCGCTCGGTCGAGGAGAACCTCGATCTGTTCCGCCGCATGAAGGCCGGTGAGTTCTCGAACGGCGCCCGCGTGCTGCGCGCCAAGATCGACATGGCCGCCGGCAACATCAATCTGCGCGATCCGGTGCTCTACCGCATTCTGCACGCCCATCATCCGCGCACCGGGGAAAAGTGGTCGATCTATCCGAGCTACGACTACGCGCACGGCCAGTCGGACGCGATCGAGGGCATCACCCATTCAATCTGTACGCTGGAGTTCGAGGATCACCGCCCGCTCTATGAGTGGCTGCTCGACAAGCTGCCGGTGCCCTCGAAGCCGCGCCAGTACGAAATGGCACGGCTGAACCTGACCTATACGCTGCTGTCCAAGCGCGTGCTGACCCAGCTCGTCCGTGACGGCCACGTCTCGGGCTGGGACGATCCGCGCATGCCGACCATTGCCGGCTTGAAGCGGCGCGGCGTGCCGCCGGCCGCGGTGCGCGAATTCATCAAGCGCATCGGCGTCGCCAAGGCCAACAGCGTGGTCGATGTCGGCATGCTCGAATTCTGCATCCGCGAGGAGCTGAACCGCACGGCGCTGCGCCGGATGGCGGTGCTGCGGCCGCTCAAGGTGGTGATCGAGAATTATCCGGAAGGGCAGGTCGAGGAGATCGAGGCGATCAACCATCCCGACAATCCGGAAGCCGGCACCCGCAAGATCGCGTTCGGACGCGAGCTCTATATCGAGCGCGACGACTTCATGGAGAATCCGCCGAAGAAATTCTACCGCCTCTCGCCCGGCAACGAGGTGCGGCTGCGCTACGCCTACTTCATCAAGTGCACCGGCGTGGTGAAGAACGACGCCGGCGAGATCGTCGAACTCCGCGCGACCTACGATCCCTTGACCAAGGGCGGCAATGCGCCCGACGGCCGCAAGGTCAAGGCGACGATGCACTGGTTGCCGGCGGCGCAGTCGAAGCCGGCGGAGATCCGCATCTACAACCAGCTGTTCGCCAATCCGAGCCCGAACGCGGCCGATTTCGCCGCCGACCTCAATCCGCAGTCGCTCGAAGTGCTGAAGGATGCGCGCGTCGAGCCGGCGATCGCCGAGAGCAATTCACCCGATCCGGTGCAATTCGAGCGGCAGGGCTATTTCGTGCGCGACGCGGATTCGACGCCGGACCGGCTGGTGTTCAACCGCACCATCGGCCTGCGCGACACCTTCGCCAAGGAAGTCGGCGGCAAGGGCTAGCCGAGAGGAAGCGCGTCCCGCGCGGACAAGCGGACGGGGGATCGATGCCTGATGAATCCGACGAGATCGTCTCCGCCATCATCGCCAGATGGTCGGCGGGTTTCAGCAGGCTCGATGCGAATGCGTTAAGCGCGCTCTATTCGAAGAGCGCGTTCTTCTTCGGCTCGAACCCGACGCTGTATCGCGGCCGCGACGGCGTCAAAGCCTACTTTGACGGTCTGCCGCGCTGGCACGCGCCGCGCGTTCAGTTCAGCGATGTCAGGGCAGAGCGGGTCAACGCCGATCTCGTCAACATGGCGGGCATCGCGTCATTCGTCCTCGACGGAGATGCGCCCTCGCTCGCCGTCAAGATCACCTGGGTGATCGCGCGCGAGGACGGCGACTGGAAGATCGTCTGCCACCACGTCTCGTCGCAGACGCCGCTGATCTAGGCTCAGCGCTGGAGCTGACGAAAAAAGTCGAGGGCCGGCCGGGCCCTCGTAGTCAGGGAGGGTGCGCGGGGCCGGGCGCCTCGCGGCTGCACCCAACTCGCAGGCTATCCGGATCGCGCTGCATTGCGAGGAGGGACCAAGGTCGTAGGCTGCGGAGCGCGGCTTCGGGGCGCCCGGACGGCAGCATGGTCGTCGGCTCGCGGATCAGCAGCGGCAACACATCGCAGGTCGGACAGATGCTTTTTTGTCCGCGCCGCACCATATCTTCGGAAGAAGGAGGTGAGGATCATGCGCATTCAACACTGGCAGGATGCTGCCAGCCTGTTGGTAGGCGCCTGGCTGGTCGCATCGCCGTTTGCACTGGGCTTTTCCGGGGCAGCTCTCTGGATCTCCATCGCGCTCGGATTGGGCGTCGTGCTGTTCGCCCTGGAGGCATTCATCATTCCGTCCTATCTGGAGGAATGGGGCGAGATGCTGATGGGGTTGGCTCTGGTGGTCGCACCCTGGACGTTCAACTACCAGCAGGGATCGGTCACGACGAGCAGCGTGCTCGCCGGGGTCGCGGTGATCGTGCTCGCGTGCTGGGAGCTGACGATGGATCGTGATTTCGCCACCTGGTGGCACGATCGCTGGCATCACCGAGCTGGCTGAGAGGAAGCTGACTGAGACGTTGGCCTGACCGCCAACCAAAGGCGGCCGGAGCGGGGATTTGCGTGGCGCGGGATCCCCTCTGCCGCCCGATGCAGGTTCTACAGAGACATCACGCCAGAGACGGCGGGTACGGGACGGATTCAGAAGCGTCGTCCCGCGCTCGCTGGACCGCAGCATGGCGCCAGGGTGAGAGCGGTTTCGACTGGCGTGGATAGCGGCTCGCGTAAGGAAAACGCGTCGAGACAAGCTTCTAGAGTCCCGTTCCGATCCCGTCGGAACGGAGCTCTAGTCGCCCGTCAGCATGGTGACTCCCTCACGATGCGGCTTTCGCCTCGATCTGCTCCCAAATTCTGGTCTTGCGTGTCTCGGGCATGATGAAGACGGCGATCACGAAGCACACCGCGGGAACGACAATCGGGTAGATCAACGCGTAGCCGATGCTGCCGGTCGCCGCGAAGGCGGCCGATGTGATGAACGGCACCAATCCGCCGCCCCAACCATTGCCGATATGATACGGCACCGAGACCGAGGTGTACCTGATCCTGGCCGGGAAAAACTCCGCCAGGAACGCGCCGACCGGCCCGTACACCATCCCGACATAGCAGACGAGGATGAAGATGATGAAGACGGCGACCGGATAGTTGATGTGTCCCGGCTGCGTGACCATGCCGAGCCACAGATACAGCGGATAGTAGGTGATCGCGGCAAGCAGCATTCCTCCGAGGATCACGGACTTGCGGCCGATCTGATCCGACAGCCAACCAAAGAAGATCAGGCTCGGCGTTGCGATCAACAATGCGGCCCCCACGATGTAGGCCGAGGTAACCGCATCGACCTTGGAGACCTGCTGCAGGAAGTACAGTGCCCAGAATTGACCACTGTACCAGACCACGCCCTGTCCAATCAGGACGACGATGGCGATCAGGATGTACTTGATGTTGGCGCTGAGGAAAGCTTCCCGCCAGGGATTCCTGGTCATCTGTCCCTGTGCCTTGATCTCCTGGAAAATCGGTGTCTCCTGGAGCTGCAGGCGGATGTAGATGGCGATGGCCACCAGCAGGAACGAGACCAGGAACGGGACGCGCCACGCCCATTCGTCAAAGGCCTGATTGCCGGCCCAGGTTCGGGTCAGAACGATCACCGCCAGCGACACCACGATCCCCAGCGTCGGCGAGGTTTGTAGCCAGCCCGTGTAGTAGCCGCGGCTGTCGTCCGGAACATGCTCGGCGACGTAAGTGATGGCGCCGCCATACTCGCCGCCCAGGCACAGACCCTGGATCATCCGCAAACCGAACAGAATGAATGCGGCCGTCAGGCCGATCGACTGATAAGTTGGGATCAGTCCGATCGCTCCCGTTCCTAGGCCCATTCCGCTCAGCGTAATGAGGAATGTATATTTGCGGCCGACCCGATCGCCCATCCATCCGAACAGGAAGGCCCCCAGCGGGCGGATCAGGAATCCCGCAGTGAACAGCGCGATCGTGCTCAGCAGGGCTGCGACAGGGTTGGATTGCTCAAAGAACTTGACCGAAAGAACCGCGGCCAGGCTGCCAAAAATATAAAAGTCGTACCATTCAATGATGTTTCCCACTGACGCAGCGACAATCACGCGGCGAAAATCGCTTGGTACTTGAATTGCCATGTGCTGCTCCTCTCAAAAGCAAACGCTACTCCTCGCGTTTTTCAGCGATCTATCCGCTCGCGGAGTGCGCGTGGTGCGCGGCGTTACAGGCGAGATTTGCGCGTTCGTCCGCAACGCCTGATCTCAGGGGAGTTGTGGCCACCTGAGAGGAGCTCCAGCGGCCTTCAAGTGCCGCGAGCCGTCACTGCCTCATCCCCGTCTCTTTGGGAGCGGAGGCATCGGAACAGTCTATTCCTAATGTGATCGGTATCTTAGTGAGACTTTCGGCTCGATCGATTTGACGCAGGCGGCAGCCGTGGCCCGGCGCGAGCTAGGCAAGGCGCGACGATCCAGGTACCCGGGCGTTGCCGGTCCGTATTCTGCATCCGTTCCGCTAGTCGGGTGACGGGGCCATCCGCTAGCCTGCCGCCCGGCAGGGATCGCAAGCGGAATGGCGGAGCAGGGCACGACGCCGGGCGGCAAACGCGGCTACGCGGGGACGTGGCCGCCGCGCACGGCTGCGCCGGTCGGCGGCTTTCTCCCGGCGCGCGCCGGCATCTGGAAGCCTCTCGTCGAGACAGTGCGGCAATGGGCGCGCGCGGAGGCGGGGGCGGGCCGCCTGTTGCCCTGGGTGCCGGTGGCGTTCGGCACCGGCATCGCGTTCTATTTCGCGGCCGAGCACGAGCCGGTGCTGTCGGTCGCGGCCACCGTCGCAATCCTGCTCTGCCTGCTGGCGCTGCTGCTGCGGCGGCGCAGCGTGTTTCCCGTTATCGTGATGCTGGCCGCGGTCGCCGCGGGCCTTGCGACGGCGACCTGGAAGACGGCGCGCGTCGCTCACACGGTGCTGGCGCGACCGATGTTCTCGGTGGCGCTGACCGGCTTCGTCGAGACGCGCGACATCCGCGAGTTTCGATGGAGAGCCCGCGCGACATGACGAAGCTCAATCGGGTCCGGCTCTCGGTGAAGAAGGGCACCGCGCCCGATGTCGGCAGCTTCGTTGAGTTGAAGGCGCGGCTGTTGCCGCCGCTCGGGCCGCAGCGCCCGGGCTCCTATGATTTCGGCCGTGACCTGTATTTCCAGGGCATCGGCGCCTCCGGCTTCGTGATGGGCGCCGTCAAGACCAGGGAGCCGCCTGCGACCGGCGGCTTTGCGCTGCGCTACGCCGCCTTCATGCAGGGCCTGCGCGACGCCATCGACGCGCGGATTCGCACCACGCTCGACGGCGACCAGCGCGCGATCGCAACCGCCTTGCTCACCGGCCGGCGCGATGCGATCTCGACGCCGGTCAACGATGCGATGTTCATCTCGGGGCTCGGCCATGTGCTGTCGATCTCCGGCTACCACATGGCCGTGGTCGCCGGCGTCGTGTTCTTCGCGGTGCGCGCGCTGCTCGCGCTGTTTCCGGCGCTGACGGCGGGGCATCCGATCAAGAAATGGGCCGCGGCGGCCGCGCTGGTCGCCGCGGCGTTCTATCTGTTGCTGTCGGGCGCGGAGGTCGCGACGCAACGGTCGTTCTTCATGACCGCCGTGGTGCTGCTCGCCGTGATCGTCGACCGCCGCGCGATCACCTTCCGGACGCTGGCGGTGGCGGCGCTGATCGTGCTCGCGATCGCGCCGGAGGCGCTGGTGCATCCCAGTTTCCAGATGTCGTTCGCCGCGACGCTCGGGCTGGTGGCGCTGGTGCAGATCGGGCTGCCGAACCTGCTGGCGTCGCCCGACCATTCGGCGACCGCGCGCGTCGCGCTGTGGGGCGGGCGCGAGCTCACGATGCCTGATGCTGGCCTCGCTGGTGGCGGGGCTGGCGACGACGCCCTATGCCGCATTCCATTTCCACCGCGTGACGCCCTACGGGCTGCTTGCGAACCTTGCGGCGATGCCTGTCGTCTCGGCGGTCGTGATGCCGGCCGGCCTGCTCGGGCTCGTCGCCATGCCGGTCGGCTTCGACGGACTGTTCTGGGCGATCATGGGTCTTGGCATCGACTGGATGATCCTGGTGACGCAATGGGTCGCCGCACTCCCGGGCGCGGTCGGCCGCATGGCGGCGTTCGGCATCGGGCCGCTGATCGCAGCGAGCGCCGGCATCATCCTGCTCGGGCTGCTGCGCACGCCGCTGCGCTGGTCAGGCGCGGTGCTGCTGCTGGTGGCCTCGGTCTGGGCGCTCAGGGTGCCGCAGCCGGACGTGCTGATCTCGGGCGACGGCCGCAACGTCGCGGTGCGTGGCGGTGACGGGTGGCTGCATCTGATGCACAGCGCCAAGGATGCATTTTTGGTCAAGGAGTGGCTGGCGGCGGACGCCGACGCGCGCACCGCCACCGATGCGTCGCTCGGCGAGGGCGTCTCGTGCGATGCCGGCGGCTGCGTGACCCAGGGACCCGGCGGCGTCTTCGTCGCGCTGGCGACCCGGCCGGAGGCGCTGGCGGACGACTGCGAGCGCGCAGCCCTGATCGTGACGGCGCGGCCGGCGCCGCAGGGCTGCGCGGCATCGGTGATCGATGCCGAGCGGCTGCGCCGCCACGGCGCGCTGGTGCTGCGAAGGATCAGGGACGGCTACGCCGTCGATGCGGTCAAGCCCGGCGGGATCGACCGGCCGTGGTCGCCGGCAGTTCCCGGCGACGGCGAGAGCGAAACGACGCTGCGCGCGCCCGCCGCCGCGCCGCGGCCTGCGGTGGATGCGACGCCGGCCGAGACCGATCTGCAGGGCGATGATTAGCCGTGGTCCGGCGAGGGGCCGCTCGGCAGCTCGAACAGGCCGAGATGGTATTCGTCGGAGTCGGGGCCGGCGTCGGGCTTCTTGACGAGGGTGAAGGAAGCCTCGGGAAATTGCTCCCAGACTTTCAGGTCGTCGGCCGTTACCGTCAGCCAACCGAACCGGAACATGTAGCGGCCCGGTTCCGTGACGCGTCCAGCCTTTTGCCATGTGACCTTATCGACCACCGCGCACGTCCTCCGTGCCCGATGATGCGCCAAGGCGCCGGCCGACGCAAATCTCCTTCTGCGCCCCGGAAGCGGGAGTCCGGGGTCGCCCGAAATTGCTTAGGTCATCCGCCGCCGAACAGCTCATTCCGCGGCGACGATGCGCTCAACCCAAAAACAGCGTTGCGAATGCGGAGGGCCGCCGCTCCACAACCTTCGGCTTCTGCTCGACCGGCGGATGCAGCGCCGGCAATTGCAGCACGCTAACGCGCTGTCCCTCGACCAGCTGGGTCACCAGCACATGGCTGCCGTCGGGGAATTCGACCGCGTCATGATGCCGATCAGGCACGTCGGGCTCGACTTCGTTGAACACGCCGACGCGATAGTTCAGCGTCTTGGTCCAGATCCAGCGGCTGTCGTAGCGAACGTTCTCGGCGAAAGCGAGCTCGGTGCCCGGCAGCATGCAGACCGCGACAGTGGGGTCATTCTCCGAAGCAAAGCCGCGGGTCGACGTGCCGCGGAACGTCGTCGTGATCAGCGTCTCTCCGACAATGGCGGGGCGCGATGCCACGGCGTGCAGACTATAGTCACACATCGGATGGCTCCTCATTTCGAGGTAGCGACCCGTGCCTCTCCTTGAGGCATTAGGGCCTCTACCAGAGTGGACGATAGCGAACGAGCGTCTGCTCGTTTCTGGGCGATTGTACGACTGGTCCGAGATCGCTCCGATCACAAACACGCGACGCTGCGCGAGAGGTATCGGAGCGCATCGGGCAGGCCGTACGCTACACTATCATGCAAGGAACGATCCGACGTGTTGCTCGTTCCCGGCCGCCGCAAGTATTTGCAATTCAGTATTTGCGATAAAGGCCGATCAGCTTGCCCTGGATGCGGACCCGGTTCGGCGGCAGGATGCGCACTTCATAGGCGGTGTTGGCCGGCTCGAGCGCGATCGATGCGCCGCGGCGGCGGAAGCGCTTCAGGGTGGCTTCCTCCTCGTCGATCAGCGCCACCACGATGTCGCCGGTATTGGCGACGTCGTTGCGCTGGATCAGCGCCATGTCGCCGTCGAGGATGCCGGCATCGACCATCGAGTCGCCGCGCACCTCGAGCGCATAGTGCTCGCCGGCACCGAGCATGTCGGGCGGCACGCTGATGGTGTGGCTGCGGGTCTGCAGCGCCTCGATCGGCGTACCGGCGGCGATCCGGCCCATCACGGGGACCGCGACCGGACGGTTGCCGTCGTCCTCGGCAATCGGCGGCGTGCTGGCGCGCCGGCCGAGGGTGCCTTCGATGACGCTGGGCGTGAAGCCGCGGCGGCCGTTGCCGCCGCCGGCCGAGAGTTCGGGCAGCTTGATGACCTCGATGGCGCGGGCGCGGTTCGGCAGGCGGCGGATGAAGCCGCGCTCCTCCAGCGCAGTGATCAGGCGGTGGATACCGGACTTCGAGCGCAGGTCGAGCGCATCCTTCATCTCGTCGAAGGAGGGCGGTACGCCGGCCTCTTTCAGACGTTCATTGATGAAACGCAGTAGTTCGTACTGTTTGCGCGTGAGCATCTCGAGTATTCCCCCGGTTGATAGCGTCGTTCGATTCCGAGACTCTTCTGGTGGGGCCTGCAGGCCGGGCCTGACCTCAGGAGCATGTGCTCGATGCACCTGCTTCCACGCGGCTTCCCGATTGTAGACACCAGTACTCGAAACAAATCATGAACGGACACTATATGTTCGATATGTGTTCCGCAACCACTTAATTTCCGGTGAACGTGTCGGGCAACGCACAATCGGCGGGGCGCGAAAACCCTATTCGGGCAGTGTCAGGATCTCGCATTCGCTGCCTTCGACGGCCGCCGCCGCGAACGGCGGGCGCACGAGAAGTGCCCGTGCCGCAGCGAGATTCCCGAGCAGCGACGAGTCCTGCTGCGTCACCGGCGTTGCGATCAGCGTGCCGTCCTCGCGCGCTTCGAGACGCGCACGCAGATAGTCCTCGCGCTGGTCGTTGGCTGCGAGGTCGCGGCCGAGCAGGGCGCTCGCGCGGCGATGATGAATCACTTTCCGGCCGCTCAGCGCCCGAATCAACGGCACCAGGAACAGGAAGGCGCAGACATAGGACGACACCGGATTGCCGGGCAGACCGATCACCCGCATCGCGCCGAGCCGGCCATGCATCATCGGCTTGCCGGGCCGCATCGCAATCCGCCAGAACGCCATCTCGACGCCCTCGGCTTCCAGCGACCGCTTGACGAGATCGTGGTCGCCGACCGAGGCGCCGCCTGTCGTGATGAGGACATCGGCGCCGGCCTCGCGTGCCCGGCGGATGCCCGCCGTGGTCGCCTCTACCGTGTCGGCGGCAACGCCGAGGTCGACGGTCTCGGCGCCTTCGGCGCGCGCCAGCGCTCGCAGCGCGTAGCCGTTGGAATAGACGATCTGGCCGGGACCGGGCTGCGAGCCCGGCATCACCAGCTCGTCGCCGGTCGCCAGCACCGCGACCTTCGGGCGGCGGCGCACCGCAAGTTCCGGATAGTTCATGGCGGCCGCCAGCGACAGCGCGCGGTCGGACAGGCGGCTGCCGCCGGCGAGCAGCACCTCGCCCTCACGGAAGTCGACCCCAGCCGGGCGGATGTGCCGCCCGACGCTGGCGGCCTCCGTGATCGTGATGTGGTCGCCGTCGACGGCGGTGTCCTCCTGGATGATCACCGCGTCGGCGCCATTGGGGATCACGCCGCCGGTGAAGATCCGCACCGCCTCGCCGGCGCCGACCGTCCGCTCGAACGGCCGGCCGGCGGCGACTTCGCCGATCACCTTGAGCCGGGCCTTTAGATCAGCCGCATCGGCGGCGCGCACCGCATAGCCGTCCATCGCCGACATCGGCTGCGGCGGCTGGGTGCGGAGCGCCGCGAGGTCGTGCGCAAGCGTGCGGTGGTAGGCGGCATCGAGCGCGACCATCTCCTCCGGCAGCGGTTCGGCGCCGGCGAGGACGGCGGACAGGGCATCGGCAACCGGCATCAGGGCCACGCTCAGAGCTCCTCAATTCTTAATGTTCAAATTCCAAGTGCGGTCAAAGCCCTTGCCACGTCATCCGTCGACGTCACGTGGATAGCATGAAGGCCGCGCGCCCGCGCACCTTCGATATTGGCGGCCAGGTCGTCGAAGAACAGGATCCGCGACGCCGGCACGCCGATGGCTTTTACCACATGATCGTAGGCCTCGGCGTCGGGTTTGCGGAAGCCGATGCTCGAGGACAGGAAGACGTTGCGGAAATGGCTGAGCAGCTCGGCATGGGTGACCGAGAAATGCGCGACATGGGCCGGATTGGTGTTGGAGAAGGCGTAGAGCGGCATCCGCTTGGCGGCCGCCGCGAGCAGCGGGGCGATGCCCGGCATCTCGCCGGTGAAGATCGCGTTCCAGCCTTCGAGGAACTGGGCGTCCGTGATGTTGATGCCGAGCGTCCGGCGCAGATTCTCGAAGAATGCCGCGTCGTCGATCCGGCCGATCTCATGATGCTTGAAACTGTCGTCGACGACAAAGCGCGTGGCGAGCTCGGCGGGCGCACAGCCGGCATGCTGCGCCCAGTGCGCCATCACCTTGTCAAAGTTGATGTCGAGCACGACGCGGCCGATATCGAACAGCAGCACGTCGACGGAGTTGGGAGAGAATTGCGAGGTCATTGCGTGAAACCGTGTACGAGAATTGCGGGCAGGCGGCAATGTCCTCGATTTCAGTGACCGGTGTGTGGATTGTGCGTGGCGTTGCATTCATCGCGAGACTGTTCCCGCGCACACCGTCGTCCCGGCGAAGGCCGGGACCCATAACCACAGGGTTGGGTTGTTGAGAGGAAGCTGTGGCCCCAGCGTCGCGCAACAATTGAGATTTGGGGTAATGGCTCCCGGCCTTCGCCGGGACGACGGCGGGTGTCGTCGCTTGTGCGTCAAACATCCGCATTCTCGCGACATGATCTGTCCGAGCCTTGCTCTTTTCACCCTATATTTTTGCTGCGGGGCTTGGCTTGCCGCGTCGGGCAACTCAGTGGCACGCACGCACGAGCTTTCAGCGCACCAAGCGACTTGATGCTTGCCGCGGCCTGACGCCCGCGGTGGCTTGGTGCCCGCCGGACGTAGCTCTCACAGCCTGGACAGTGCCAAGCCGAGGTAACCGATCAGCGCACCGGTGCTGAGAATGATGACGACGAGCGCCTGTTCCGAGCGTGCTTGCAAGGTTTTCCGGCTCACGGCGTTGGACGCTCCGTCTTCGAGATCATGCGGTCCAACGAACAGCATCAATTTCCGTTCCGGTCCTTCCCCCGGGAACCTTCACGACCTGCCGAGTGACGCGACGAATGCGGAACAGGAATGCGGGTCGGCCGCCTATGAGGGCGGTGCGATCCCCGGAACGGGGAAAGCGCGGCACATCTCGACGCTGTTCGACCTCAGTCGCTTGACGACCGCTGCATCTCCCTTCGACCGGAGGGATTCCGCAGTGAGTTCGGCGATCAGGCGCATTTCGGGCTCGCCCATGCCGCGCGTGGTCGCCGCCGGCGTCCCGAGGCGGATGCCGCTCGGCCTGAGCGGCGGCCGCGGATCGTCGGGAATGATCTGCTTGTTTGCGGTGATCCCGACGGCGTCGAGAATGTTCTCGGCCGCGCCGCCGTCCAGGCCGACGCTGGCCACCGTATCCACAACCATCATGTGATTGTCGGTTCCGCCGGTGATCAACGTCATGCCGCGTTCCATCAACGCTTCGGCCAGGACCTTCGCGTTGCGCATGACCAGTCTTGCATAGGCCTGAAAATCGGACGTCGATGCCTTCTTCAGCGTGACCGCGGTTCCGGCCACAACGTTCATGTGCGGACCTCCCTGCAGTCCCGGAAACACCGACGCGTCGATCTTGCCGGCGAACTCCCGGCGACAGAGAACGATGCCGCCGCGCGGCCCGCGAAGCGTCTTGTGCGATGTCGTCGTCATCACGTCGAAACCCGCATCGAGCGGATTGCGCAAGGCGTTGCCGGCGATCAGGCCGCCGTAATGGCTGACGTCGGCCATGGTCAGCGCACCCACCTCATCGGCAATGCTCTTGAAGGACGCATAATCCAGATCGCGCGGATAAGAGCTGTAGCCGCACAGCACCAGCTTCGGACGGACGTGCCGGGCCATGGCGCGGAGCTCATCGAAATCGATGGCGCCGCCGTTTGACGGCTGCGTCTTGTAGCGGGCGAAGTTGAAGAGCCGCCCCATGTGCGACACCGGCGCGCCATGGGTGAGATGGCCGCCGTGTGACAGGTCCATCGCCAAGATCGTATCGCCGGGCTGCAGCAGGCCGAGATACACGGCCTGGTTCATTGGCGACCCGGACAGAGGCTGAACGTTGGCATGTTCGGCGCGAAACAGCGCGCAAGCGCGCTGTCGGGCAAGGTTCTCTATCTGGTCGGTAAATTCCTGGCCGCCGTAATAGCGGCGTCCCGGATAGCCCTCGGAATACTTGTTGGTGAACACCGATCCGAGCAGCTCGAGCACCTCGGGATAGGTGTAGTTCTCCGACGGAATCAGCTCGACGCCGTCTTGCTGGCGGCGCTCTTCGCCCTCGAGCGCAAGGGCAACTTCCGAATCGTTGAGATGGAGTTCATTGCGGAATGACGGCATGGTCCGGGCTCCCTAAGACGCTGGATCATCAGCTGAACGGGTTGCCCAGGCGAACGGCGTTGGAACCCTTCGCGCTTCACCGTGGTCAATTCCACGTAAGCTCGCCAGTCGCGCGAGGGACGAATGAGCCTGCGAGGCTCATCGCGAGCAGAAGGCTATCCAATCCCCGGCGGGCTCGCAAGGGTTGGTTGCTGGCGCCGCCGCGGGCCCAGCGTTGGGCGAGATCGAACATCTGGCGACAGCCACGGCAATGGCGACCAAACCGAGGGACGTCCGGCTTACCCAATGAACCGATGTCCCGATGATCAATGCCGTCTTCGGCTGAGGGCCAACAAGGTGCATGACCATCCGTCACTTGCGGCCCGTCAGGCTTGCGGGGTGGCTGACCGTGTGGCTGTGGCACCCGCGAATCTATTCCTTGACGAAGATATGAGACTTTATCTTCCACTGCCCGTCGGGTTGGCGTTCAAGCAGTCTCACGGTGCTGCCAGAAATTGGCGCCGCCTTCTCATTTACTACTAGCGTGGCCGTGAAATGCGAGGTGGTGTAGGCGTAGTTTCCCATGGGCAACACATCGAGCAGCTCAACCTTGTGATCTCTGACGCTTCTTCCCCGCCCGGCAAAGAAATTACGGATTGCCAAAGGGCCGGTGACTGGCTGCGCACCAGGCGGCATCAATCTGGCGTCAGCGGCATACAACGGTAACAGGGCATCGAAGTCTGCGTTGTTGATGGCGGCATCCCATTTGGCAGCCGCCGAGGAAAGTTCGTCGGCAGGTGGGGCTGCCCCTGCGGGACTGACGCAAATACAAGTAAAGATCAACAACAGGGTGCATGAAAGAAGAGAAGGGCGGCTCATCTTTGCCTCCTTTAGCTGAGATGCTTAGCGCGGGAGCGCATTCGCAAACGCTATAGCCGAGGCAAGCAGAACCACTAGTCCAGAAAGTGGACTGGATATCCTCAACTGGCTGAGACTCGATCTGCGGCCGCCGGCGCCTCATCGGCATATTTGCTGCGTGGGAACCAAGCCCGCATGCTGTTCACAAGATGCCTGGGACCGTCGATCTCGATTTTGCCGAGCTCACACGCCCGTAGCAGCGGCATCTCGTCTACGAAAATCTGCACGAGCGTCAGCAGACTCGCATAGAGGCTGATATCGACCTTGAAGCCGGGGTCATCCCAGCAAAGATCGGCTTCCTCCTTCTTCACAACAAACCACCAGCGCTTTGGCCGAGCGTCCGCAATCTCGATGTACAGAACGAAGTCGCATGGAATGTGCCTTAGATCGAACGAACGGCGCATATTCCACATGAGCCGGCCCGCGTGAAGTTCGTTGGGTGTGAGCTGGCTGCGAGCCCATTTGTGGCCCCAATAGCCCATTGCATCGATAATTGGCCTGGCTTCCCTGGCTGCCTGGGTTGGATGGTACTCCCAATGCCCGTTATCGCCTGATCTGCGTGAGATTAGCCCGGCTTCTTCTAGCGTTTGCAGGCGCTTGGAAAGGAGGGTCGGCGACATCTGCGGGATGCCGCGGCGAAGCTGGTTGAAGTGGTGGGACCCCAGCAACAGTTCGCGGAGCAGGAGCGGGGTCCACCGCTCCGTGAGAATTTCCGCAGCTTTGGCTACGGGGCAAAATGATCCATAGCCTTTCATGACGAGAACTTTAGCATCACGAGGGCCACCAAGGTAGTCCAGGTTCTGAACTATGTCCCAGACGAGCCAGCATCGAGGCTGTCCTGGAGGTCTGTTACGCGATTTTCTCGAGACTCGGCCATTCGACGATGCCGGCTCGATGTTCGGTTTGCCCGGAGGCAGATGCGGCTCGATTTGCCAGTACGCGGCCTGGCTGGTGCCACCGCGGGCTCAGCGTTCGCCGAGATCGATCTGCGTGAGGATGCCTTGCCGCAGCGCGAGGCGGACCAACTCGATATCGGTGCCGACGCCGAGCTTGTCCTTGATCAGGGAATGCAGGTTCGCGACCGTCTTGGGGCTGAGGTGCAGTGCCTCGGCGATCTCCTCGGTGGTGTTTTCCGCGAGCAGCATCCGCAGCACCTCGAATTCCCGCGCGGTCAGGAGGTCGGCCGCCTTGGTCTCGCCGGCAAGGTGGCTGAGCGCGAGCTCGTGGTCGATATCCGGGCTGATCGCGATCTTGCCCGACAGCGCATCCATCACGGCGTGCACCAGCGTCTCCGGCGGGCTGGTCTTGGTGACATAGCCGCTCGCGCCGGCGCGGATCGCCTGCACGGCAAAGGCGGCGTTCTGGTGCATGGTGAACACCAGGATTTTTGCGCGCCTGTCCCACTGCCGGAGGCGGCGGATGGCCTCGATGCCGCCGATGCCGGGCATCGACAGGTCCATGATGACGAGGTCGGGCCCGGTCTCCTTGTAGAGGCGGTAGGCCTCGACGCCGTCGGAGGCTTCGGCGACGACGCAGAGGCCCGGCTGCTTCTGCAGCATCGCCCGGTAGCCCTCCCGGACGACGGCGTGGTCGTCGACCAGCATGATGGTGCGCGCCGCGTGGCTCATGCCGCGCGCTCCACCGGTGCGGCCTCTCGGCTGGCCGCGACGGGAACGATGACGCGGAGCGAGGAGCCGCTGGGCTGTCCAGTCTCGAAGCTGAGCCGCCCGCCCAGCGCGGCGACCCGTTCGCGCATGCCGAGCAGGCCGAGGCCGGACCTGAGCTGGGGATCGCCTTTGGGATCGGGATCGCCGGGCTGGCCGTCATCCTCGATCGCGAGCACGATCGCGCTGTCGCCGCCGCCGGGCGCCGCCTCGCGCATCTCGAGCCGCAGCATCACGCGCGTGGCGCCGGCATGCTTGGCGGCGTTGGTGAGCGCCTCCTGCACGATGCGGTAGAGATTGGCGCTGACGGAGGCGGCAAGGTGCTCGAACGATCCCGATATGGCGATCTCGAACCGCGGCTGTCCGCGGCTGCGGCCGTTCCAGCCGGCGACCAGGCCCTCGAGGCTGGCCGCAAGTCCGAGTTCGTCGACATCGGGCGGGCGGAGCCGGAAGAGGGCGCCGCGCAACGTCTCCATCATGTCGGTCGCGGTCCGCGCGATGCCGTCGCATTCGGCGAGCAAAGGCGGGCAATCCGCGGCGGCGGTCTGGCGCGCCGAGGCGGCTAGCGCGCGGATGGCGGCCAGCGACTGCCCGAACTCGTCATGCAGCTCGCGCGCGAGGTGGCGGCGCTCCTCGTCCTGCACCAGGATCAGTTTCTGCGTCAGCGCGTTGCGGTCGGAGAGCGCGGCGGCGAGGCGCTCGGCGAGCTGGTTGAAGACATCGCCGATCGCCGACAGTTCGGCGAGATCGAACGGCGGCAGGCGCGCTGCGAGGTCGCCTGCGGCGATCCGCTCGAGCCCGTCGCGGATCTGCCGCGTCGGACGCAGCGCGCGCGCCAGCGCCGCATAGACCAGGGCGCAGAGCAGCGGCAGCGCGAACATGAACACCGCCATCAGCCGACCGGCATCGTGCCAGGCCTCGGCGGTCGGCACCGCCGGATCGATCCAGGCCACGGCCTCGCCGATGGCATTGCCGCGCGAAACCACCTGCCGCACCACCTCGCGGCCGGGATCGAACAGGCAGCGATAGAGCGCCGCGAAGGCCAGCGGCGGCGCGGCCGTGTCAGTCTGCGAGCCGCCGCAGAAGCGCTGGCTGATCTCGCCGCTATTGCTGCGAAAGGCGAGGCACAGTCCCGGCGTCATGACCGAGGCGGCAACGCTGTCGAGATCGGGAAATTCGGAACGCGCATTGTTCAGCCACTGGATCTTGCTCTGCTGCAGCTCCAGCGTCTTGGCGGCGATATCGGCAACGGCCGCGATCCGCCCGCGCACCGAGCGGTCGGCCTCGATCAGGAAATAGCCGGAGATGACGGCAAAGCAGAGCGTTGAGACGATAGCCACGCGCAACGTCAGCCGCAGTTTCAGATCGCTTCCGGACCAATTCCACATTGGCGTATCCTCAAGATCGAAGGCGGGCTTCGGCGCGCGATCGCGGGCAGGGTCGTCACGCACATTAAACGGCAGAACGGAGGCGCCGAGAAGCGCCGGCTTGGGCGTTCTTTTGGCGCGGACCATCGTCGTGAAATTTTCCCGGCGCCGGGCGGGAGGCACTCCGTTGCGGCGCGGCGGCCAGTTGGCCCAGGATGCGACCGACCCGCCCGCGCCAGCACCCGAAAGGCCCAGACCATGCGACAATCCCGTCTTGTCTTGTACGCCCTCGCGTTGACCGGCCTTCTGGCCGGACCTTGTCAGTTGCGCGCCGAAACGGGCACGGTGCCAGCATCTCAGCTTGGCGTCAGCATCGATGATTTCAGTTATGTCGACACCTCGGGCGAGGTCCTCGATCAGACTGCCGCGCATCAGAAGCGGCTCGATGCGTTCATGCGCGCGCTGCGCGCCGACATCGCCGCGGAGCCGCGCTATCGCCTGGTGCCATCGAAGGCACCCGCAGGCGAGGCCCGGATCAAGGTGGTCGGTGGCGTTCAGAAGATGAGCACGCTGGTGCAGTGGGCCAAGGTGGCGGTCGTCGATGTCGAAGGGAGCCGCGTGCTGTACGAAAAGCTCTACACGTTTCGCGGCGACAATGACGAGGCATGGGACCATGCACGGGTGTTCGTGTCGCGCGAGGTGCGCAGCGTCCTCGCGGGCGTGTTGCCGTCGACGCAGACCGCCACGGCTGCGCCGATCGGGCTTGCGGTGTTCGAATTCGAGCTTGAGGACACCTCCGCGGCGCCGGCATCCGGTCTTGCCGACGCCGATGCGGCCTACCTCGCCGATGTGACCAAGGGCGTGCGTGACCGGCTTGCGCAGTCGGGCCGCTACCGCCTGGTCGATACCGGCGGCGCGACCGCGGAGCTCGTCAAGGCACGTGCGCTGCGCGACTGCGATGGCTGCGAGGCCGCGATTGCACAGCAGCTCGGCGCCGATCAATCGCTGATCGGCGTGATCAGGCGGGTCAGCCGGACCGAATACACGATCGGCTTCCAGCTGCGCGACGCCCGCAGCGGCGCGGTCGTCTCACGCGGCGACAGCGGGGCCTGCGGATGGGCGCCGATTATTCCTGGACCCGTGGCGCGGTCCGCCTGGTCGGCGATCGCCTGCTCGAAGGTGGGGCGCAGCGCTAGGGATGCTTCGCGGCTGCGGCTGCAACTCTGGCAGGCGGACCATAGCAAAGTGCGATAGCTGCTAGACACACCGTCGTCTGGCTCCGGGCTCATGCGTGCGCTATCACCGCCGCCCGATCACCGCACAGGAGCCGCCGATGCGTTTGCCCGCCATCTTCTTCGCCCTCACGCTCGCGGCAAGCCCCGCGGCGGCCGAGGAGCTGTCGGGCACGCTGCAGAAGATCAAGGAGACGAAGAAGGTCACGCTCGGCTTTCAGGAGGCTTCCGTTCCCTTCAGCTATCTCGACGACAATCAGCGGCCGATCGGCTTTGCGCTCGACATCTGCCTGAAGATCGTCGATGCCGTGAAGAAGGAGCTCGGCGCATCTGACATCGCCATCGATTACCTCCCGGTGACCTCGTCGAACCGCATTCCGCTGATGGTCAACGGCACGATCGATTTGCATTGCTCGGCGACCACCAACAGCGCGGACCGCCAGAAGCAGGTGACCTTCACCAACACGCACTTTCTCAGCGCGACACGCTTTGCCGCCAAGAGATCCGCAGGGATCAACACGATCGACGATCTCAAGGGCAAGTCCGTCACCGCCGTTGCGGGCTCGGTGAACCTCACGCAGCTCATCAAGGTCAACACCGAACGCAAGCTCGGCATCAACGTCCTCCCGGCCAAGGACCAGGCCGAGGCGTTCCTGATGCTGGAGACCGATCGCGCCCAGGCCTACGCGCTCGACGACGTCCAGCTCGCCGTTGCCATCGCGCGGTCGAAGGAGCCTTCGCTCTACATGATCAGCGAGGAGGCGTTCTCGAAGGCCGAGCCGTTCGGCATCATGCTGCGCAGGGAGGACACCCCGTTCAAGGCGCTCGCCGACCGCGCCACGGCGGAGCTCTACAAGAGCCCCGAGATTGAGGTCATGTACAGGACGTGGCTGGAAGCGCCGACCCCGCCGAAAGGCATCAGTTACAACGTGCCGATGTCGCCGGCGCTGCGCCACGCGTTCGCCAATCCGAGCTCGAGCTTCGATCCTGATGTATACGAGGTCGGCAAGTAGCGTCATTTGCGGGCGTGCCCTTCGCTCACCCCGCGACCAACAGCAGTCCGCGTGCAGCTCCAATGATTTGCGGCCCCAGCGTGACGGCTGGGGCCGCAGGAGGTGGTGTGTGCCTCTGGGGCAATGAATCAGAGGACAGCCACTGAACCGCACATCGATGACAATGTTCCAACCGGCTGCGGCCGGCCGTGCCATGCTGCCATGCAGACTGAGAAGCTTGCAGACCGCGCCACGACCGTACCATCATGACGTCGGCCGGTCCGAATCGAATGCGGGCCTGGTGGACGTCTCCAGCGTCGGCCTTCGGCCCCAAAGGGTGCCGGGGTCACATTTCTGCTTGCAGCTGATTTTTCTCGCTATGCCGATTGTTCTGCGGAGCCGACATTGAACCACGACGCATTGGCCAAGCTCACCGTCACCATCATTGTCCTGGTCGCGTTGCTGATATGGCGCGTTGCTGACCAGAAGAAATCGATTGAATGCGGCGCAAATTGCCCAACCGACCTCTCTGCGAGCCGGAAGGCCGCCCAATAATATCTGAGCGACTCGATCCCGGTTCACGGCCGCCTGGTCAGCATGGCGCGTAGCCTAGCGCTTTGCGGGTGGGCCGCTCTTGTTGCCTGGTTGTCCCTTGATGTTCGACGAATCCTGTTCCTGGACATGCAGGTTCTGCGAGTTCGAGCCGACCGTGCCTTGCTTGGCGGGCGGCCCGCTCTTGTTGCCCGGCGCGCCGGCGATTCCGGTTCCGGAACTTTGAGCGCTCGGGGACGTCGTGGCGTTTGGGGAACCGGCGGCCGTGTCGGGGCGCCCCGGAGGCGTTGCGGCCGCGCCGGGCCTGTCCTGATCGCCGACATAGCCGGATTCACCGGAGTTGCGGGTCTTGGCACCCTTGTCGGCCTCGTTTTGCAGGTTCTGGGCAACCGCGTGTTGCGCCAGTATCGGGCCGGTTGCCATGGCACCGGCGATGAGCAGTGCGATTGTGCGGGTTCTCATGAGTGTCCCTCTTCGGGTTACCGGGGACAACACGCATCGCGATCATCATTTCCTGTGCGCGCGAAAAATCGCCGCGAGGGAACAGGCATCGCGAACCTGGCGCGATCCGTTCGAGTGGCCATTGCGGCCGCCGGCGCGCCTCTATCGGCCATCGCGCGGTGCGTATATCGTCCGCGCCAAACACAAGATCGGTCCCGCACGCCGGGTAACGACGCCTAATGAGGAAGCGATGTCCGACATGCTGCTGTTTTCGCCAATGACCATCCGCGGCGTCACGCTGAAGAACCGCATCGTGGTGCCGCCGATGCACCAGTATTCCGCCGAGAAGGGCTTTCCGACCGACTGGCATCTGATGAATGCCGGCAAGTTCGCCGCCGGCGGCGCCGGTCTCGTGATCGTCGAATCGACCAAGGTCGAGCGGCGCGGCTGCGGCACGATCGGCGATCTCGGCATTTGGGACGACAAGTTCATCGCGCCGCTCAGCCGCCTCGTCGGCTTCATCAAGCAGCAAAATGCGGTCGCCGGCATCCAGCTCGGCCATTCCGGCCGCAAGGCGCGCGCGAGTCGGCCCTGGGAGGGCGATCGCCCGCTCGAACGCACCGCCGAGATCGAGGACGAGGACTGGGATGCCTGGACGCCGGTGGCGCCGAGCGCGATCGCCCATAGCGAGCGCTGGCCGGTGCCGCGCGCGCTGGACACGCATGAGGTGAAGGACCTCGTCGCAGCCTGGGGGCAGGCGGCACGACGCGCCCATGCGGCAGGGTTCGAGGTGCTGGAACTGCACGGCGCCCATGGCTATCTCGTGCACGAATTCCTCTCCGGGCGCTCCAACCAGCGCAGCGACGAATATGGCGGCTCGGAAGCCAACCGGATGCGCTTCCTGATCGAGGTCACCGAGGCGGTGCGGGCGCACTGGCCGGATCACAAGCCGCTGTTCGTGCGGCTGTCGGTCGAGGACAACGCCGGCTGGGGCCCGGAGCAGAGCGCGCGGCTCGCCAGGATCCTGAAAGCGAAGGGCGTCGACGTGATCGACTGCTCGTCGGGCGGAATCAGCGAAATGGCGCCGATCCTGGGCAAGGAGATCAAATACAACTATCAGGTGCCGCTCGCGGAATATGTCCGCACCCATGCCGATATCATGACCATGGCGGTCGGCCTGATCATCCACGGGGACCAGGCCGAACAAATCCTGCGTGATAAACAAGCAGATTTGATCGCGGTCGGCCGGGAAATCCTCAATAACCCGAACTGGCCGATGGACGCCGCGCTCAAGCTCGGCGTCGAGGGGCCGTTCCGCAATGTTCCTCCGCAGTTCGGCTACTGGCTGGGCACGCGGGCCAAGCGCGGATTCGGCACCCAGCCGTCGACCTGGCAGAACGGGTTGCGGGAGACTGGGCCAAAGGCCGACGAAAGGCTGACAGGGGGCTGACAAGAGGCCGATCCGGGCACCGTGACAGGACCGTAATGGTCCGGTGACAAGGCGGCCTTGATCCGACCAAAAAGCCGTTGTGTGGTGCCCCGCGTCGGGGTGGGGCCGAATGTTGCGAAACGTTGCCGGCCGTTAGCGAAGGGATCACGGATAATGCGCAAACATGTTGGCTTCTTGCTCGGGACGGTCGCGGGCGCGTGTCTCACCCTGCTCGTGGCCTCGCCGCAGGGCGCGCATCTGTTCGCCGTCGCCAACGCCGCCGCGCATTCCGACAACAGCAACACCTATTCGCAGCTCAACCTGTTCGGCGAGGTGTTCGAGAAGGTCAAGACCGACTACGTCGAGAAGCCCGAGGACTCCAAGCTCGTCGAGGGCGCGATCAACGGCATGATCTCCTCGCTCGATCCGCACTCCCGCTACATGAACGAGAAGGGCTGGGCGGAGATGCAGGAGACCACGCATGGCGAGTTCGGCGGGCTCGGCATCGAGGTCACCATGGAGGACGGCTTCGTCAAGGTGGTGGCGCCGATCGACGACACGCCGGCCTCGCGCGCCGGCATCATGTCGGGCGACGTGATCACCTCGATCGACGACGACCAGATCCAGGGCATGACGCTCGACCAGGCCGTCAACAAGATGAAGGGCGCGCCCAACAGCTCGATCCGGCTGAAGATCATCCGCAAGGATGCCGACAAGCCGATCGAGGTCTCGATTACGCGCGAGATCATCCGCGTGCGTCCGGTGAAGTATCATGTCGAGGGCGGCGACATCGGCTACATCAGGATCACCTCGTTCAACGAGCAGACCACCGAAGGTCTGCGCAAGGCGATCGGCGATATCCAGAAGCAGATCCCGCAGGACAAGCTCGCCGGCTACGTCGTCGACCTCCGCAACAATCCCGGCGGCCTGCTCGACCAGGCGGTCTCGGTGACCTCGACCCTGATGCAGCGCGGCGAGGTGGTCTCGACCCGCGGCCGCAATCCCGAGGAAACCCAGCGCTTCACCGCGCATGGCGGCGACATGACCAAGGGCAAGCCGCTCGTCGTCTTGATCAACGGCGGCTCGGCCTCGGCCTCCGAGATCGTCGCCGGCGCGCTGCATGACCACAAGCGCGCGACCCTGATCGGCACCCGCTCGTTCGGCAAGGGCTCGGTGCAGACCATCATTCCGCTCGGCACCAGCAACGGCGCGCTGGCGCTGACCACGGCGCGCTATTTCACGCCATCGGGCCATTCGATCCAGGCACTCGGCATCAAGCCCGACATCGAGGTGCTGCAGGACGTGCCGGACGAGTTCAAGACCCGCTCGGAGATCAAGGGCGAGGCCTCGATGCGCGGCCATCTCTCCGCCGAGGGCGCCGAGCAGACCGGCTCGCAATCCTACGTCCCGCCGGACGAGAAGAACGACAAGGCGCTGGCCGCGGCGTTCAACCAGCTGCGCGGCGTCACCGTCAACGCCGATGCCAAGAACGCCGACACCAAGGCCGCGCAGAAGCGGCCGGTGCCGAACTAGAACCTGTAGCCCGGATGGCTCCATCCGGGCTACGCAGCTGCCAAAATATCGAAAACAACCCCATGCAAAGGAGCCGGTGGCGGCTGGCGCTCGACCAAGCAACGCTCGACCAAGCACGCTCGACCAAGCAATTTGACACGTCGGGCAATTACAGGGTATTCTTCCAAAATTCCGAAATCGTACGGGCGCCCCTCGGGCTCCCGACTTCCGAGCAGCCTTACGCCGCGCCGGCGACCGGCTTGCGCCGCCGCGCCGTGCTCGCGCCCGCAGCGGGGCCGCGGCGGTGCCCGGCCAGTAGCTCGCGGATTTGGGCGGCGGGCTTTGGCGGGCTGAACAGATAGCCCTGCATTTCCGAGCAGCCGAGCTCGCGCAGCAATTGCTGCTGCTGCGCGGTTTCGACGCCTTCCGCCGTCGTCGTCATGCTGCGCTCGGCGGCGATGTTGACGACGGCCTCGACGATGCCGGCCGAGCCTTGCGGATCGGCGATGTCGGTGACGAAGCAGCGGTCGATCTTGATCTTGTCGAACGGGAACCGCTTCAAATAACTCAGCGACGAATAGCCGGTGCCGAAATCATCGAGCGCGATCCTGATCCCGATGGCGCGCAGCTGGTGCAGTGCGGCCAGCGCGGTCTCGTCGTCGCGGATCAGCACCGCCTCGGTGATCTCGAGCTCGAGCCTACTCGCTGACAGCCCCGACGCTGCAAGCGCCGCGATCACCTTGAGCGCCAGCGTGCCGCTGCGGAACTGCACCGGCGAGACGTTGACGGCGAGCCTGACGTGGTCGGGCCAGCTCACGGCTTCCTTGCAGGCCGTCATCAGCACCCACTCGCCGAGCTGGTTGATCAGGCCGGTCTCTTCCGCAATCGGCACGAATTCGGTCGGCGAGATCATGCCGCGCTGTGGATGGCGCCAGCGCACCAGCGCCTCGCAGCCGGTGATCTCGTTGCTGCGCAGGTCGACGCAGGGCTGGTAATGCACTTCGAGCCCGCTGCCGGCGGCGATCGTCTGCCGCAACTCCATCTCGAGCTCGCGGCGGGCGCGGGCGTCGGCATCCATCGCCGGCTCGAAGAAGCGGAAGACGCGCCGGCCGGCCGACTTCGCCGCATACATCGCAAGATCGGCGTTCTTCATGATCTGGTCGAGATCGGTGCCGTCCTTCGGCGCCAGTGCGATGCCGATGCTGGCGTCGGTCGTGACCTGGTGGCCGAGGCATTGATAGGGCGCGCGGATCACCTCGTAGATGCGCGCGACGAGGTCGGCGACCTCGGCCTCGCTCTTCACCCTGGTCTGCACGATCGCGAACTCGTCGCCGCCGAGGCGGGCGACGAAATCGCCTTCGCCGATCACGCCGCTCAGCGTCCGCGCCACGGACTTGAGAAGCTCGTCGCCGACCATGTGGCCGAGCGAGTCGTTGACGCCCTTGAATTCGTCGATGTCGATATAGAGCACCGCAAGCTGGCTGTCGGGCGTGACATGCGGCAGCTCGCGCCTGATCTCCTCGTGGAACAGCGCGCGGTTCGGCAGGTCGGTGAGTGCATCGTAGTGGGCAAGATGCGTGATGCGCTCCTCGGCGCGGCGGCGCTCGGTGACGTCCTCGTGGGTCGCAAGCCAGCCGCCGTCGGCCAGCGGCTCGTTGACGACCTGGATCGAGCGCCCGTCGGGCGTCGTGATCACCATGGTGTTGCGGATGCCGACGTCGCGCAGCACGAGATTGACGTAGCGCTCGACGTCGCCCTGGAACGAGCCGGTCCGGTGACGATGCACGATGACGTTGCGGAAGCTGCAGCCGGGCTTGATGATGTCGGCCGACAACCCGTACATCTCGATATAGCGCCTGTTGCAGATCACCAGGCACTGCGCGGCGTCGAACAGCAACAGGCCCTGCGTCATGTTGTTGACGGCGGTGTCGAGCCGCAGCTTCTCCAGCGTCAGGCGCTGCTGCTGGGCGCGATGCTGCTGCACCAGCTTGCGCACCACCAGCGTCAGCAGGATCGCGATCGCCAGCACCGAGATGCTGGTCACCGCGATCAGGATGCCGATCTGCTCGCGCCAGTTGGCGAGCGCCGCCTCGGTGGTGCTCGTCGCGACGACGACGATCGGGAATTTGGTCAGTGCCCGCGACGACACCAGGCGGTCCTTGCCGTCGACCGGGCTGGCGAGCCGCGTCGTGCTCTGCGGCAGCTCGAAAACCTGCTGCTGATTGACTGGACCGTTGCGGAAATTCCTCCCGATCAGCTCTTCGACATGGGGATAGCGTGCCAGCAGCGTGCCGTCGCGATGATGCATCGAGATCGCGGCGCCGTCGCCGAGCGCCACGGTGGAGAAGAACTTCTCGAAGGCCGCCGGCTCGATGCCGCGGCCGACCACGCCGAGGAATTCGCCGTGCGGACCGGTGACCTTGCGGACGATAACGGTGGTCCAGTTTCCGGTGATGCGGCTCACCACCGGCGCGACCTGCATGTCGGGCGAATAGGGGCTCGACTTGAAGATCTGGAAGTAGGGGCGGTCGGCAATGCTTGCCTGCGGCAGCGGCCAGGCGCCCGAGCTGTTGATCAGAACGCCGTCGGCGTCGAACACGTTGAGGCTGCCGACATTGGACAGCGCGTCCATCTTGGATTTGAGCATCGCATGGATGTCGGCGGCCGACATCCGGCGCCTGTAGTTCTCCGGCGTCGCGATTGCATTGTCGCGCATGAACGTGATCAGGTCGCGCTGGACGACTTCGAGATCGTCGAGCTGCTGGTCGAAATGCCGCGCCAGCAGCAGTACGGTGTTCTCGAGCTCACGCTCGCTGTTGTGCAAGGCGCGATCGCGGAAATTCTCCGCCATCAGCGTAGCGCCGATCGCGATCGCGGCCATCAGCACGGCGCCGCCGAGGATCAGCCAGCGGATCGGACCGCTGCCGATCACCGATTTGATGTTGAACGTGGCGCTGCCGTTTGGAGTCATTTGCCGCAATCGCTTCCAGGTGTTTCACCCGGAAGTAGGTCTCGTGCACCCCCGGCCCGCGAAAGTCGTATCCAATCGAAATGGAGCGCGGGTTAGCGAGATTGGTTAATGAAACCTTGCGGGCATTGGCGACAGGCCGTCGCGTGCGTACCGGCGATCACGCGCCGGCGCGATAGTGCCCCGATTTGCCGCCGATCTTCTCGACGAGGTGGATGCCCTCGATGCGGATGCCGCGGTCGACCGCCTTGACCATGTCGTAGATCGTCAGGCATGCGACCGAGACTGCGGTCAGCGCCTCCATTTCGACGCCGGTCGGCCCCGTCACCTTGACGCTGGCGCGGACGATGCAGCCGGGCAGCTTGCGGTCGGGTGTGATGTCGATCGTGACCTTGGTCAGCGCCAGTGGATGGCAGAGCGGGATCAATTCCGACGTTCGCTTCGCCGCCATGATGCCGGCGATGCGCGCCGTCGCAAGCACGTCGCCCTTCTTGGCCTGGCCGGTTTCGATCAGCGCCAGCGTCGCCTTGCTCATCACGACGCGGCCTTCGGCGACGGCGGTCCGCTCGGTCGCGGGCTTGGCCGAGACGTCGACCATCCGCGCCTCGCCCTTGGCGTCGATATGGGTGAGGGCGGTGCCGGAGCCGGAAGGCTCGGCCTTGGTCTTGCCCTTGCTGTTCCGCGCCATTGCGTCAGCGCGTTGCGGTGGCGCGCGGGGCGGCCTGCCGCGTCAGCAAGGCGCGGGTGGCCGCGGTGACGTCCTGCTGGCGCATCAGGCTTTCACCGACCAGGAAGGTCGACATCCCGACCCGTTCGAGCCGGGCGAGATCGCCAGGCGTGAAGATGCCGCTCTCGCCGACCATCAGGCGGTCGGGCGGGATCAGCGATGCCAGCGCCTCGCTGGTCGCGAGCGTGGTCTCGAAGGTGCGCAGATTGCGGTTGTTGACGCCGATCATCGGCGAGCGAAGTTTCAAGGCACGGTCAAGCTCGGCGCGGTCGTGGATCTCGACCAGCACGTCCATGCCGTAGCCGAGCGCGGCGTCCTCGATCTCCCCGGCCGCCGCGTCGTCGAGCGCGGCCATGATGATCAGGATGCAGTCGGCGCCATGGGCGCGCGCTTCCGCTACCTGATAGGTGTCGAACATGAAATCCTTGCGCAGCACCGGCAGGCTGGTCGCCGCGCGGGCCGCAACCATGAAGTCGAGATGGCCCTGGAACGAGGGCGCGTCGGTCAACACCGACAGGCAGGCCGCGCCGCCGGCCTCATAGGCCTTCGCGAGCACGGGCGGATCGAAGTCGGCCCGGATCAAGCCCTTCGAGGGCGAGGCCTTCTTCACTTCCGCGATCAGCGCGTAGTCGCCGCGCGCATGCTTGTCCTTGAGGGCGCGGACGAAGCCGCGCGGGGCCGAGGCCGATTTGGCCTGCGCCTCGACCTCGGCGAGCGGATGGGCGCGCTTCGCGGCGGCGATCTCCTCGCGCTTGTAGGCCTCGATCTTGGTCAGGATGTCCGACATCGCTTAGCGCCTTGCTTAACCGTTCGAAACCGCGACCAGATGCTTCAGCCGCGCGGCGGCAGCGCCGCTGTCGAGCGACTGCGCGCCGATCGCGACGCCTTCCTTGAGGTCCTTGGCGCGGCCGGCCACGATCAGCGCGGCGGCGGCGTTGAGCAGGGCGACGTCGCGATAGGCGCTCGGCTTGCCCTGCAGCACGCTGGAGAGTGCGATCGCGTTGGCATCGGCGTCACCGCCCTTCAGCGCCTCGCCGCCGACGCGGCCAAGGCCGGCATCCTCGGGCGTGACCTCTGATGTCCTGATCTCGCCGTTCTCGAGCGTCGCAACGAAGGTCGGGCCGGTGAGGGTGATCTCGTCGAGGCCGTCGGAGCCATGCACGACCCAGACCTTGTCGGAGCCGAGGTTCTTCAGCACCTGCGCCAGCGGCTGCACCCATTGGCGGGAGAACACGCCGACCATCTGCCGCTTGACGCCGGCCGGGTTCGACAGCGGGCCGAGCAGGTTGAAGATGGTGCGGGTGGCGAGCTCGACCCGGGTCGGACCGACATTCTTCATCGCCGGATGATGCGCGGGCGCGAACATGAAGCCGATGCCGGCTTCCTTGACGCAGCGCCCCACCTGTTCGGGCGTCAAATCGAGCTTGACGCCGAGCGAGGCCAGCACGTCGGCGGCGCCCGAACGCGACGACAATGCGCGGTTGCCGTGCTTCGCCACAGGCACGCCGGCGCCGGCCACGATGAAGGCCGCGCAGGTCGAGACGTTGACCGAGCCGGAGCCGTCGCCGCCGGTGCCGACGATGTCGATGGCCTCCGCCGGCGCCGTGACCGGCAGCATCTTGCCGCGCATCGCGGTGACGGCGCCGGTGATCTCCTCGACGGTCTCGCCGCGCACCCGCAGCGCCATCAATAGCCCGCCCATCTGCGAGGGCGTGGCTTCGCCCGACATCATGCTGTCGAAGGCGGACGCGGCCTCTTCACGCGTCAGCGTGGCGCCGGTGGCGACTTTTCCGATGATCGATTTCAGGTCGTCCATTCGCTGGCTCAGGGTCTGTTGTTGGAGCTTGATCGCCGCGCAGCGCGTCGTCGCGCTGTCCCGATCATGCTCAATTATTTGCGCCTGTCACCTGTGCGAAGGCTGCCTGGTTGATGGTCACGCCGATATCGGACTCGATCTTCGTGACATATTGCGCGACCTGCTCGTCGCTGAGCGACCGCCGCAGCGCCTCGGTGAGCTGCTTGGCCGCGTCCGACGCGAAGTCGACCGGCGGCACCGTCACGTTGGTGACGCGGAAGACCACCCACTGGCTGCCGCCGGCGACGGAGGTCTGTCCATCGCCGTCCTTGGCGGTCCGGAATGCGGCCGCAATCACGCCTGCCGGCACGGCAGGCAGCGAGGCCTCGCGGTTGAAATTCGCCGCGGTTTCGACCTTGACGCCGGCAGCGGCGGCTTCGTCGGCGAGCTTGGCGCCGCTGTCGAGCTTCTGGACGATCTCGGTCGCCTTGGCGCGCAGCTTGGTGGAGATCTGGTCTTCGCGCCACTTGGCCTCGACCTGATCGCGAACCTCGTCGAGGCTGCGCTCGCGCGACGGCGTGATGCCGAGCACGTCGTACCAGACATAGCCGCCGTTGAACTGGATCGGGTCGTTGTCGACGCCGACGTCGCTGTTGAAGGCCTGCGACACCACGTCGAGGCCGCGCGGGATGTTGGTCGCGACCTGGCCGTTCGGCAGCCGCCCGGAGCGATCGACCGCGTCAATGGTGACGGGCGTCAGCTTCAGTTTCTGTGCGGCTTCGACGACGCTGGCGCCGCCGCCGCGCTCGTCTTCCATCTTGTCGCGCAGGTCGGCGACCTTGGTGCGGGCGCGCTCGGAGGCGATCTCGTTCTTCACCTGCTGGGCGAGGCTCTCATAGCTCGGGGTCGCGCCGGGCTCGACCTTGCCGACCTTGACCAGCGCGACGCCGAAGCGGCCCTGCACCGGCTGGCTGACTTCGCCGGCGGCCAGGGAGAAGGCGGCATCGGCGACGGCCGGATCGAGGATCGCCGACTTCGCGACCAGCCCGAGATTGACGTCGGCCAGATTGAGGTTGCGCTCCTTGGCGATGTCGTCGAACGACGTGCCCGACGCAATCCGCCCGCGCGCGGCCTGCGCCTCGCCGGCGTCCGGAAACACGATCTGCGAGACCTCGCGCTTCTCCGGCGTGCTGAGCCGGTCCTTGCGCTCCTCGAAGATCTTCCTGGCGTCCTCGTCCGACACCGTTTCCCACTTGCCGATTTCCTCGGGCGTGATGGCGACGAAGGAGATCTTGCGGTATTCGGGCGCGCGGAACTGGGCCTTGTGGTCCTCGAAATAGGCGGCGAGCGCCTCGGGCGAGGGCGGATCGATGGTGCCGGCCTGCGCGGCGCCGAGCGTGATGTAGTCGATCGAACGCTGCTCGTTCTGGAACCGGGTCAGCGCCTCGACCAGCGATTTCGACGGCTCGATCCCGGACGAGATGGTGCCGGCGATCTGCCGCCTGAGGCCAACGCGGCGCTGCTCGGCGATGTAGCGGCCTTCGGTATAGCCATAGTTGCGGATCACGGCCTGGAAACGCTGCGGGTCGAACTGGTTGTTGAGGCCCTTGAAGTTCGGATCGTTGTAGATCGCGCGCAGCACCTCGGCGTCGGACACGTTGAGGCCCATGCGGCGTGCTTCCTCGTCCATCGCGGCTTCCGCAAGCGTCTGCTGCAGCACCTGGCGGTCAATGCCGAAGGCGCGCGCCTGGTCCGGCGTCAGCGGGCGGCCGAACTGACGGCCAAGCTGCTGCAGGCGGTCGGTATAGATCTGGCGGAACTGCTCGGCCGAAATCTCGGTCCCGCCCACCTTGGCGAAGGTCGACTGGCCAAACCCCTTGAAAATGTCGGCAATGCCCCAAATTCCGAAACTGACGATCAAAACGCCCATCACCACGGCCATAATCGTCTTGCCGAGCCAGTTTGATGAGGCTTTCCGCATTCCTCGAAGCATGGGTCCAACTTGTTTTGCAGGAGGGGAACCGGGTCGTGCCCAATGGGGAGCCGAAAGTCGAGGCTTTTGTCCCGCAGCAGGGCGTCACCGGGTTGAAAACCCATCATAAAGTGGCCGAAGCGCCCCCGCAACCTTGGCCGCGCGGGCGGAAGCGTCGCACGGTGTGCGCGAAGCCGCGCTCTGGAAGTCGCCGCCCGGCTCTGATAGCGCAGGGACACGCTTGAACGATGGGAAAATCCGACATGACCGACGCCATCCGGCCGCTGATCGCCGGCAACTGGAAAATGAACGGCCTGAAATCCTCTTTTGCCGAGTTCGACGCGATGCTGGCCGGCGCCGGCGATGTCGCCGGGAAAGCTGATCTCCTGGTCTGTCCGCCCGCGACATTGGTCGGGGCGTTCGCCGATAAGGCACGCGGCTCGAAGGTCGCGGTCGGCGCCCAGGATTGCCATCCCAAGGCATCGGGCGCCCACACCGGCGATCTCTCGGCGGAGATGTTCAGGGATCTCGGCGCGGTCGCGATCATCGTCGGCCATTCCGAGCGGCGCGCTGACCACGGCGAGACCGACGCCTTGATTCGGCAGAAGGCGGAGGCCGTCTGGCGCGCCGGGTTGACCGCGATCGTCTGCATCGGCGAGACGCGCGAGCAGCGCGACGCCGGCAAGACGCTCGATGTCTGCGGTACCCAGCTTGCGGGCTCGCTGCCCGACGGCTCGACCGCGGCCAACCTGGTGGTGGCCTATGAGCCGGTCTGGGCGATCGGCACCGGCCTGACCCCGACCGCCAAGGATGTCGAGGAAATTCATAGGTTTATCCGAGGTCAGCTCACCGATCGCTTCAAGGGCGAGGGAAACAGGATCAGGATCCTCTATGGCGGCTCGGTCAAGCCGTCGAACGCGGCCGAGCTGATGGCGGTCGCCAACGTCAACGGCGCCCTGGTCGGCGGCGCCAGCCTGAAGGCGTCGGACTTTTTGGCGATCGCTGCGGGGTGTTAGGGCTGCCCCTTTCGCACCGAGCTCTCACACCGTCATCCTGAGAGTCTGACTCATAAATCACCCAACCTTAGCTGCAGCCGCGAGTCTGCGGGTCAGGAGCCTGATGTGTGCAATCAGCAGCCAGGCAGCTTCGGTTGCCACCGTCGCCTCGAAGTCCTTGGCGAGGCGGCGGCATCTGCCGAACCAAGCGAATGTGCGTTCAACCACCCACCGCCTCGGCAGAAGCTGGAAGCCTTTGACGCCTTGAGGCCGCTCGACGATCTCGACAGTCCATGGACCGCAGTCTGAGAGCGCGTCGAGGAGTTGATTTCCGCGGTAGACCCGGTCGGCAAAGACGTGGCGCAGCCGGGGGAAGTTCATCCGCACGTTCTTCAGCAGCGGTACGGCGCCATGGCAGTCCTGAACGTTGGCCGGATGAACATGAACCCCGAGGAGGAGGCCATTGGTATCCGTCACGATATGCCGCTTGCGGCCGTAGATGCGCTTGCCTGCATCGTAGCCGCGCGGTCCGCCAGCTTGGGTGGTCGGCGCACTTTGACTGTCGATCACGGCTGCCGTCGGCTTCGGTGTCCGTCCAAGCTTTTTTCGCGCCCGTCGGACAAGCACGCTGACAATCCTCTGCCACCGGCCTGTATCCCGCCATCTATAAAAATAGCCCTGCACCGTCGAATAGGGCGGGAACTCCTGCGGCAACGCCCGCCACTGGCAGCCGGTCGAAACGATATAGAGGATCGCTTCGATCACACGACGCAGCTCCGTCTTACGCGGCCGGCCGCGCCGGTTCGCTCGCGGCAACAGGCGTCTGATCAGCGCCCACTCCGCATCGGTCATATCGCTTGCATAACGCAGATCGTCCCGCCGATATTGCTCCCGAGTGATCTTGGTCCAGGGCATCGTGCTCTCCCTCGAATCTTTGCAAATCCGATGGAATCACACCCCACTGAGATCACTCACCCATTTTTCAGTCAGGCTCTGAGGAGGCCGCAACGCGGCCGTCTCGAAGGATCGACGGCCCAGCTGGTGGCCGTCGACCCTTCGAGACGCGCGGAGCCTGTCATCGGGCCGCGCTTTGCGCGGACCCGTTGGCGCTCCTCAGGGTGATGGGATTGGCAGTGTTGCGCAGACAGTTGCCATCGGCATCTCTGCTTGGCTACGGATTCAGGCTGCCGCCGCCCCGATCCGCTTCCAGTAGATCATCGTCCCGGTGAGGCCGCCATGCGGCTTCAGCGCGTAGTCGGGGATGATGCCGGTGAGCTGAAATCCCAGTCCTTCATAGAGTGGCGCGGCGCCATCCTCTTCGGCGGTGTCGAGCACCAGCAGCGTGCGGCCGTGCGCGATCGCAAGCTGCTCGACCGTGCGCATCAATTCCGTCGCGACGCCGCGATGGCGATGGGCGACGCGTGTCATCATCTTTGCAATTTCCGCCCGATGCGGCTGGTTGGGCGGCAGGTTGAGCAGAAGCGTCACGGTGCCGATCAGATCATTGCCGGTGAATGCACCGAGCACGATGCGCTCGCCACGCGTGGCGGCGCCGAGCGAGTCCTGCCAGAATGCATCGGCGTCATCCGGCGACAGCGGATGCATGAAGCTCACCGAGCCGCCGCTGGCGACGGTCTCGATCAACAATTCGCTGAGCGCGCTGCGAATCCCGGGCTCATCGGCGAGTGGCTTGATCGAAAACTGCGGCATGCATCAGCTCCGGGCCAGGGCGACCACATAGGTGCAGGAGGCGTTGGTCTCGTTGGCGAAGGTCGTCTCTGCCGGCGGGCCGAATCCGAGGCAATCGCCGGCGGCGAGCACGTGGCGTGCGCCGCCTTCGGTGATGACGAGGCTGCCGCTGAGCACCCAGACCAGTTGGCGGATATGCGCGTAGGAGGAGGCGGGCAGGGTCACGGTCTGCTTCGGCGGCAGCTCGACCCGCACCAGCTCGACCGGATGGTCGGGACGGCTGAACACCTGGCGGCGCAGATAGCCGGTTTCCGGATCACGCCAGGCCGGTTGCGCGGCGGCGCGCGACAGCCGTTCGCCCTGGCCTTCGGCGCGCAACATCAGGCCGGCCAGAGTGAGATCGAACGCTGAGGCGAGGCGCACCAGCACGACCGCGGTGGGGCTGACCTCGGCGCGCTCGATCTTGCTGATCGTGGCCTTCGAGACGCCAGCGCGTTCGGCGAGGTCGGCCAGCGACCAGCCCCGGCCATCGCGCTCGAGCCTGATCCGCTGCGCCAGGCGTTGGCTCAGATCGTCTACCAAAGTATCCATTTGTCTACTATAGTAGAAATTGCCGATTGCCGGCAAGGCCCGGCCGGGCCGCCATCGGCGCCGCTTGTGATCGTCGACAGTGCGACTATCTCGGGGGTGACAATGCCCGGTGCAATCGTGTAACAGGGCGCGACTTCACGAAAACCGTAGAGCCGATAGCGCCGTTTGTCTGGCCGCTTGGCGGCTTGTCACGGAAGGCTTGCGATGCAGACTGTCGTTATCATTGTCCACCTCATGATTGTCGCCGTCATGATCGGCGCCGTGCTGTTGCAGAAATCGGAAGGCGGTGGCCTTGGCATGGGAGGCGGCGCCGGCTTCATGTCGAGCCGCGGCACCGCTAATTTGCTGACGCGAACCACGGCGATCCTCGCGGTGGGCTTCTTCGTGACCAGCCTGTTCCTGTCCTGGTACGCGGGCTACGACCGCAAGCCGAGCTCGATCGTCGGCACCGGCACACCGGCGCAGACGCAGCCGGCCGGCGGCACGCCGATGAACGCGCCGACCTCGGGTGGCATCCTCGATTCGCTGAAGAAGGCCGACGAGCAGCAGGGGCAGCAGGCCCCGAGCGGCCCGCAGGCGCCACGGTCGCAATAAAGCAGGGTGGCCATGCAGGATGCCCCGCTGGCATCCTGCATCAGAAACCCCCATCAATGCTCTGAAATCGCTTCCAGTTTGATGCAACCCACAGCCCGGCGAATTGTTTGCCGGGAACAGCCGATTCGTTTTGCGAATCGCCGGAGTCGGATTAAAGGTAAAGTCCCATGGCGCGGTACATATTCATCACCGGCGGCGTGGTCTCCTCGCTCGGCAAGGGTCTGGCTTCAGCGGCGCTCGGCGCTCTGCTGCAGGCCAGGGGCTACAAAGTCCGCCTTCGCAAGCTCGATCCCTACCTCAACCTCGATCCCGGAACGATGTCGCCGTATCAGCACGGCGAAGTGTTCGTGACCGACGACGGCGCCGAGACCGATCTCGATCTCGGCCATTACGAGCGCTTCACCGGTCGTCCGGCCACCAAGGCCGACAACATCACGACCGGGCGAATCTACCAGGACATCATCACCAAGGAGCGCCGCGGCGATTATCTCGGCGCCACTATCCAGGTGGTTCCGCACGTCACCAATGCGATCAAGGAATTCGTGCTGTCGGGTAACGACGAGTTCGATTTCGTGCTGGTCGAGATCGGCGGTACCGTCGGCGACATCGAGGGCCTGCCGTTCTTCGAGGCGATCCGCCAGCTCAAGAACGAGCTGCCGCGCGATCACGCCGTCTACATTCACCTGACGCTTCTGCCGTACATTCCAAGTGCCGGCGAACTCAAGACAAAGCCGACGCAGCACTCGGTGAAGGAGCTGCGCTCGATCGGCATCCAGCCGGACATCCTGCTGTGCCGCACCGACCGCGAGATTCCCAAGGAGGAGCGGCGCAAGCTCGGCCTGTTCTGCAACGTGCGCGAGAGCGCCGTGATCGAGGCGCGCGACGTCGACAACATCTACGCCGTGCCGGAGGCCTATCACGCCGCCGGCCTCGACGACGAGGTGCTGGCCGCGTTCGGCATCACCGCGAAGATTCCGCCGGCGCTGCAGAGCTGGCACGTCATCAACGAGCGCGTCCGCAATCCGGAAGGTGCGGTGACGATCGCCATCGTCGGCAAATACACCGGCATGAAGGACGCCTACAAATCGCTGATCGAGGCGCTGTCGCACGGCGGCATCGCCAACAAGGTGAAGGTCAATCTCGATTGGATCGAGAGCGAGGTGTTCGAGAACGAGGACCCGGCGCCGTTCCTCGAGCACGTCAACGGCATCCTGGTGCCCGGCGGCTTCGGCCAGCGCGGCGCCGAGGGCAAGATCCGCGCGGCGCAGTTCGCGCGCGAGCGTGACGTGCCGTATTTCGGCATCTGCTTCGGCATGCAGATGGCGGTGATCGAGGCGGCGCGCAATCTGGTCGGCATCGAGGACGCCAACTCGACCGAGTTCGGCCCGACCAAGGAGCCGCTGGTCGGCCTGATGACGGAATGGCTGCGCGGCAACGAGCTCGAGAAGCGCTCGCAGAGCGGCGATCTCGGCGGCACGATGCGGCTCGGGGCCTATCCCGCGGCGCTCAACCGCGGCAGCCGCGTCTCGCAGGTCTATGGCGGCGCGACCGAGATCTCCGAGCGGCACCGCCATCGCTACGAGGTCAACACCGCCTACAAGGACCGCCTCGAGCAGCACGGCCTGCGTTTCTCCGGCATGTCGCCCGACGGCGTGCTGCCGGAGATCGTGGAGTACGAGGACCATCCCTGGTTCATCGGCGTCCAGTTCCATCCCGAGCTGAAGTCGCGGCCCTTTGAACCGCATCCCCTCTTCGCGTCGTTCATCGAGGCGGCAGCGAAGCAGAGCCGGCTGGTCTAAACAAGCGGCCGTCCGCTGCGCCGTTACACGGCGCAGTCCTCGCTGGTCCGGCGTTCTTTCTTGATCGGTGAAACGTTTGCACCAGCCGCCGGCGTACCGTCGCGCGTCATCAGCTTGTATTGCGGACGTCGCGTCAGCCGGTAGACCGCGGCCGGCGGCACGTTGAGGATGGCGCGGTCGATCAGCGTGGCGCGCAGGCCGAGCCGGTCGAGGATCGGCCGCGGCACCGGGCAGCGCATGCCGTAGGTGAATTGATAGAACGCGCCGCCGGGACGCAGATAGCTGAACGCGCCGCCGACGATCGAGATGACCTTGCGCGGCGACATGTTGAGCAGCGGCAGTCCGCTGACGACGGCGCCAACCGGCGCGCCATCGTAGAGCCGCTCCGAGGCGAGGCGCGCCGCGTCCATCCACAGCACCCGCGCACCGGGAAAGCGCAGCTGCAACAGCCGCATGAAATCCGAGCCGTATTCGATCAGCGTCAGATCCTGCTGGCGCACGCCGCGCTTCAACAGCTGATAGGTGAACGCGCCCGTGCCCGGACCGAGCTCGAGCACCGGGCCGGTGTCGGCGCTGATGTCGCGCGTGATCAGTTCGGCGAGCGCGGCGCCCGACGGCGCGATGGCGCCGACGCGGCCGGGGGCCGCCATCCAGGCCGTGAAGAAAGACAGCAGATCATGTGACATTGGGATTCCCAGCAAAGTGTCGCGGCGCTTCGACTCAGATGCGAAGCGTGACGCCTTGTTTGCGGGAGCTGCATTGCGACAACATTGCGCGAGAGCCCCGTTCCGATTGAATCGGAATGGACTCTAGTGTCCTGAATCAAAAGTTCGGCGGACTCCAAATCGACTCGATGATAGCGGACTCTCCTGATTTGGGGAGGATTGGCGATGGGTCGGCGCTTTGCTCCGCTGGAGCTTGATGAGGTGGAACGTGCTGAGTTGACATCGTTGGCGTCGCGTCGAAGCACTGCTCAGGCGTTGGCGCTGCGGGCTCGGATCGTCCTGGCCTGTGCTGAGGGCGAGCAGAGCAAGGTCGTGGCGGCCCGTTTGGCTGTCGATCCCGACACGGTCGGCAAATGGCGGCGGCGGTTCTCCGAGCATCGGCTTGAAGGTCTTTGGGACGAGCCGCGATCGGGGACGCCACGCACGATTGAGGATGCCCGGATCGAGGCGGTGATCGTTCGCACCCTTGAGACCCAGCCTCCCGGGGCCACCCACTGGAGTTCGCGCAGCATGGCGCGGGCCAGCGGGCTGTCAGTCTCAACAGTACAGCGTATATGGCGCGCTTTCGGCTTGCAGCCGCATCGGTTGGAGACCTTCAAGCTCTCAACCGACCCCGACTTTGTCGCCAAGGTTCGCGACATCGTCGGCCTTTACGTAGCTCCGCCCGAGCGCGCCATCGTACTGTGTGTCGATGAGAAGTCGCAAATCCAGGCGCTGGATCGCAGCCAGCCCATGCTGCCCATGCGACCAGGCCAGCCGGCGCGCCGTAGTCACGACTACAAACGCCATGGCGTCACCTCGCTGTTTGCCGCCCTCGACGTCGCAACCGGCCGGGTCATTGGCAAATGCTATGGACGCCATCGTGCCAAAGAGTTCCGCAAGTTTCTCGATGAGATCGAAGCTGCGGTTCCAGACGATCTGGACGTCCACCTCGTCATGGACAATTACGCAACCCACAAGACGCCGTTGATCCGCAACTGGCTGGCAAAGAGGCCGCGCTGGCACGTCCACCTGACGCCAACCAGTTCATCCTGGCTCAATCAGGTCGAACGCTTCTTTGCACTCATCACCGAGCGTAAGATTAGGCGCGGCATCTATCGCAGTGTGGCGGCGCTACGGGCCGAGATTGCCTCCTTCATCGACCATCACAACGCTGACCCAATGCCGTTCCGATGGACCAAATCAGCTGACGACATTCTCGGCTCAATCGAACGCTTCTGCGCTTACAATCTGCCCGCCAAGGCATAAAATGCCATGAACTTTTGGTTCAGGACACTAGTGTCCTGAATCAAAAGTTCGGCGGACTCCAAATCGACTCGATGATAGCGGACTCTCCTGATTTGGGGAGGATTGGCGATGGGTCGGCGCTTTGCTCCGCTGGAGCTTGATGAGGTGGAACGTGCTGAGTTGACATCGTTGGCGTCGCGTCGAAGCACTGCTCAGGCGTTGGCACTGCGGGCTCGGATCGTCCTGGCCTGTGCTGAGGGCGAGCAGAGCAAGGTCGTGGCGGCCCGTTTGGCTGTCGATCCCGACACGGTCGGCAAATGGCGGCGGCGGTTCTCCGAGCATCGGCTTGAAGGTCTTTGGGACGAGCCGCGATCGGGGACGCCACGCACGATTGAGGATGCCCGGATCGAGGCGGTGATCGTTCGCACCCTTGAGACCCAGCCTCCCGGGGCCACCCACTGGAGTTCGCGCAGCATGGCGCGGGCCAGCGGGCTGTCAGTCTCAACAGTACAGCGTATATGGCGCGCTTTCGGCTTGCAGCCGCATCGGTTGGAGACCTTCAAGCTCTCAACCGACCCCGACTTCGTCGCCAAGGTTCGCGACATCGTCGGCCTTTACGTAGCTCCGCCCGAGCGCGCCATCGTACTGTGTGTCGATGAGAAGTCGCAAATCCAGGCGCTGGATCGCAGCCAGCCCATGCTGCCCATGCGACCTGGCCAGCCGGCGCGCCGTAGTCACGACTACAAACGCCATGGCGTCACCTCGCTGTTTGCCGCCCTCGACGTCGCAACCGGCCGGGTCATTGGCAAATGCTATGGACGCCATCGTGCCAAAGAGTTCCGCAAGTTTCTCGATGAGATCGAAGCTGCGGTTCCAGACGATCTGGACGTCCACCTCGTCATGGACAATTACGCAACCCACAAGACGCCGTTGATCCGCAACTGGCTGGCAAAGAGGCCGCGCTGGCACGTCCACCTGACGCCAACCAGTTCATCCTGGCTCAATCAGGTCGAACGCTTCTTTGCACTCATCACCGAGCGTAAGATTAGGCGCGGCATCTATCGCAGTGTGGCGGCGCTACGGGCCGAGATTGCCTCCTTCATCGACCATCACAACGCTGACCCAATGCCGTTCCGATGGACCAAATCAGCTGACGACATTCTCGGCTCAATCGAACGCTTCTGCGCTTACAATCTGCCCGCCAAGGCATAAAATGCCATGAACTTTTGGTTCAGGACACTAGTTTCGACGCGTTTCCTTCACACGAACCGGTGCCCGTCCCGCATCGAGTACGGGACAGGCTTCGCTCGAAAACGC
This sequence comes from Bradyrhizobium sp. USDA 3315, assembly GCF_054056795.1. Lineage (NCBI taxonomy): Bacteria > Pseudomonadati > Pseudomonadota > Alphaproteobacteria > Hyphomicrobiales > Nitrobacteraceae > Bradyrhizobium > Bradyrhizobium sp. USDA 3315. The sequence continues at coordinate 6,738,925 of NZ_JBSRYP010000001.1, forward strand.
TTTGGCAGTCACGACGCGAACGGCGCCGGCGGTAAGGTGAGGCGAAAGCACGCGCCGCCCTTCGGACCGTCGAGCACGGAGACGTGACCGCCGTGCAGCCTTGCGATCTCGCGCACCATGTTGAGGCCGAGGCCGGCGCCGCGGTCGAGCGGCGCGAGCCGATAGAACGGATCGAAGATCCGCGTGCGCTGATCCTGAGGAATGCCGTCGCCTTCATCCGATACGTCGATCGTCGCGGCGCTGCCGACATGGATGGTGATGGTGCCGCGGCGGCCGCCATGCTGGATGGCGTTCTGCACCAGATTGGTGAGCGCGCGCTCCAGCGCGGCGCGATCGCCCAAGGTCTCGACGCGATCGGTTGCGGTATCGAGCGACAGCTCATAGCCGGCCGCGATCGCGAGCGGCGCAAGGTCGGCCGCGACATTGCGTGCGACCGCGACGAGATCGACGCGGACGAACGGATTGCGGCACTGGTCGAAGCGCTGGATGTCGAGCAGTTGCTCGGCCAATGTCGCAAGCCGCGCCGAATCCTCGAGCAGGCGGGTTTTCTCCGGACCTGGCGGCAGCGACTCCAGCCGCGTGTTGAGGATCGCGATCGGCGTGCGCAATTCATGCGCCGCGTCGGCGACGAATCGCTGGTGCCGGGAATAGCCGTCGTCGAGCCGTTTCAGCGCATCGTTGATGGCGGTCACCAGCGGCGCTACCTCGAGCGGCAGATGGTCCGCCGACAGTCGGCTGCCGCGCTGGCGGAAATCGATGCGGCGCGCTTCGTCGGCGGTGGTATCGAGACCGGCGAAGGCGCGCTTCACCACCATCGGCGTCGCGATGAAGGTGGCGCATGCCATCAGGAAAAGGCCGGGCAGGGCAATGGCGAGGAATGCCAGCGTCGTGGCGAGCGCGGTCTTGACGCTCGACATTGGCCCTTGCGTCGCTGTGAGCACCTGCACGGGGCCGGCGTCGGAATTGACGCGCTTCAGCCGCGCCGGCGGCTTGCGCGGATCATCCTCGAACATCTGCCAGCCGAGCCGCGCCTGGCTGATCTGGTCGAGCGCGTCACCGATCCTGGCAAATTCCGGCGGCACGGCGCCTTCCGTCAGCGATCGGCCTTGCCGGTCGCGCACTAGGAACCAGAGGTCGGGCGTGTCGTCACGAAGCTTTTGCAGTTCGGCCGTCGGGCGCAAAATCAGCTCGCCCTTGCCGTCGCGTGCGACCGCGCCCTGCACGATGGAAATCACATGATCCTCATCGCGCGGAACGATCAGGAAGCCGGTGGCACACAACGCGCTGATCAGGCAAACGATCAGCATGGCAAGCAGCAGCGCCTGGAGCGTCACCAGCCGCCAGCTCAGTTGCGAGCGCAAGCAATAGTGCTCGGCCTGTTCGCTCATGACGTTTGCTTCAAGAGATAGCCGACGCCGCGGATGCTGTGGATCTCGACGCCGGCGTTGGCGTCCGCGAGTTTGCGGCGCAACCGCGAGACGTGCGCGTCGAGCGCGTTGGACTGGATCTCGTCCTCGAAATTGTAGACCGCTTCCTCCAGCGTCGCGCGCAGCACGGTGCGGCCCATGCGGCGCAGCAGCGTCTCCAGCACCAGCAGCTCGCGCCGCGGCAGCTCGAGCGGACGGCCGTCGACACTGGCCTCGCGATGGCCGCAATCGAACGCCACCCGGCCGGCCCTGATGATCTCGAGCTGCAGGCCGGCGGGGCGGCGCAGCACGGCGCGCAGCCGCGCCATCAGCTCCTCGACCGCGAACGGCTTGGCCAGATAGTCGTCGGCGCCGCTGTCGAGGCCAGTGATGCGGTCGGTGAGATCGCCGCGCGCGGTCAGCACGATGATCGGCACGCCGTCGGCCTTGGCGCGCAGCTTCGGGATCAGCGTGAGGCCGTCGCCGTCCGGAAGCTGGCGGTCGAGCAGGACCGCGCCATGCACGTCGGCACAGATCGCTTCCTCGGCCTCGGCAAGGTTCGGCACGTGGTCGACCACCATGTCGTAGCCCTTCAGCGCCTGTGACAGCGCCGCCGCCATTTCGGCCTCATCCTCAACCAGCAGTATCCGCATGTCCTTGTGGGTCCAGCTCCTGAAGGCAGGTTTTAGGGCAAGTAACATTGCAACAACATTGCGGAAATGGCTGCCTGTCGCGAGCAGGGGTGCCATGTTGTCACCCCCTCAAGACAGTCCGGAAGGCGCTGGCTATAACCGCCCGCACACAAATCTGGGAGGACTGCCAATGATCTACGAGACCCGCGTCTATCGCTGCCTGCCGGGACGGCTGCCGGCGCTGCTCAAGCGCTTCGAGACCATCACGCTGAAGCTCTGGGACAAGCACGGCATCAGGCAGGCCGGTTTCTTCACGACGCTGGTCGGGGAATCCAACCAGGACCTGACCTATCTGCTGGCCTGGGAATCGCTCGCCGAGCGCGAGAAGAAGTGGACCGCGTTCGCGACCGATCCGGAATGGATCGCCGCACGCGCCAAGACCGAGGAGGACGGCCAGATCGTTCTCACCATCGTCAACCAGCTTCTGGTGCCGACGGCGTTTTCGTCGGTCAAGTGACGCCCGCTGCGGCCATGTTCCCGTCATTGCGAGCGAAGCGAAGCAATCCATTCGTACTGCATATGCGGAGCGATGGATTGCTTCGTCGCTTCAGCGCAAAATTGCTTCGCAATTTTGTCGCGAGCTCCTCGCAATGACGGGGAGGCATCTTTTCTCGGTCCCTTGGGGAGGGAAAGTTGCAGCGACGCTATTGCAGGCAGCCCGAGGTCTGATCGCCCTGGGTCACCATCGGCTTGCCGTTGATGAAGACGCCGTGGCTGCCGGAGGTCGTCTTGCCGCCGCAATGCGTGCGATCGCCCATGACCACCGCCGGCTTGCCGTTGATCAGGACGTTGGGCACGCCCTCGACGAGCGGGCCGCCATTGCTGGTGGTATCGCCGCTGCGCGCCGCCGGCTTGCCATTGACGGTCACGCCGGTGGCGCCGCTGGTGACGACCCCGGGCTGGCTGCTGGTCTGGCCGTAGGCGAGGCCCGACATCGCCGACAGGGCGGCGACGGCTCCGATCATCAGCGGGATGCGCATGGCTTCCTCATGGGAATCTGTTCCGCGCCAGTTTATAGGCGCTGTTTGGGCGGGATTGTGTTAGCACGGCGCACCCACGGCGTCAGCGCAACCCCCTCATCGTGCGGGATGGCTTGATCCGTCCCGCGCGGGACTGCATGGTCGCCGGCAAAAGGATGCAGCATTTTGACCAATCAGGTTTCCGCGCAGGCCGCCGCGCCGATCGTTGCCGTCGGATCGGCCAAATTCGGCAATGCCTTGCCGATTTCGATCATCGCCGGTCCCTGCCAGCTCGAGAGCCGCGCGCACGCGCTTGAAGTGGCGTCCGCGCTGAAGGAGATCGCGGCGCGGCTCAAGATCGGTCTGGTGTACAAGACCTCGTTCGACAAGGCGAACCGCACCAGCGCGACGGCGGCGCGCGGCATCGGATTGGCGCAGGCGCTGCCTATCTTCGCCGAGATCCGGTCTTCGCTCGGGCTGCCGGTGCTGACCGACGTGCATGAGGCGACCCAATGCGCCGAAGTGGCGCAGGCGGTCGACGTGCTGCAGATCCCGGCCTTCCTGTGCCGGCAGACCGATCTCTTGCTGGCCGCGGCCGCGACCGGCAGGGTCGTCAATGTCAAGAAGGGCCAGTTCCTGGCGCCGTGGGACATGGCCAATGTGGTCAGCAAGATCACCGGCGCCGGCAACGTCAATGTGCTGGTCACCGAGCGCGGCGCGTCGTTCGGCTACAACACGCTGGTCTCGGACATGCGCGCGCTGCCGATTCTTTCGCGCACCACCGGCGCGCCTGTGATCTTCGACGCCACCCATTCGGTGCAGCAGCCGGGCGGCAAGGGCACCTCGTCGGGCGGTGAGCGTGAATTCGTGCCGGTGCTGGCGCGCGCCGCGGTCGCGGTCGGCGTCGCCGGCGTGTTCATCGAGACCCATCCCGATCCGGATCACGCGCCGTCGGACGGCCCCAACATGGTGCCGCTCCGCGACTTCGAGTCCCTCGTCAAGCGGCTGATGCAGTTCGACGCGCTGGCCAAGACGGCGGCCTGACCGGCGGACAACGACATGACCGCAACCAGCGGCATGCCGCAGGCCCTTAACGTGATCACGCTGGCGACCTTCGCAGCGAGCCTGTCGGTGCGCGCGCTGGATCCGGTTCTGCCGCATGTCGCTGAGGATTTCGGCGTCAGCATCGCGACGGCGGCGAGCTTTGCCGCGGTGTTCGCCTTTACCTTTGCCGCGGTGCAGCCGGCGATCGGCGCCGCTGCCGACCTGTTCGGCAAGGCGCGGCTGATGACGATCTGCCTCGGACTGCTCGGCGTCGCCAACATTCTCGGCGCGCTCTCGACCTCGTTTCCGATGCTGTTCGTGACCCGCATCCTTGCCGGCGTCGGCTCGGGCGGCGTGTTTCCGGTGGCGCTGTCGCTGACCAGCGATCTGGTCGGTCCGGATAAGCGGCAGCTCGCGATCGGGCGAACGCTGGCGGGCTCGATGACCGGCAATCTGCTCGGTGCCACGGCATCCGGCCTGATCGGCGACTTCCTCGGCTGGCGCGGCGTGCTCGCGGTTCTCGGCGGCCTCGTGATCATCGTCGCGCTGGCGGTTGCCTCCGGCTTCCGCGGCGCCGCGCTGAACCGTCCGCCGCGCACTAGCCTGAAGGCGCTTCGCCACGGTTATCGCACCATCTTCACCAATCCGAATGCCCGCATCTGTTACTCGGCGGTCTTCATCGAAGGCTGCTGCGTGCTCGGGCTGTTTCCCTTCATCGCCTCGTTCCTGTTCGAGCTCGGCGAGACCTCGCTGTCGATCGCCGGCATCGTGATCGCAGGCTTTGCGATCGGCGGATTGCTCTACACGCTGACGGTGTCGCGCCTGCTGCCGTGGATCGGGGTGAGGGGCATGATGGTCGTCGGCGCGACGCTGGTTGCAATCCAATTGGTCGGCGTCGCCTTCGGGCCGCACTGGAAGCTGCAGATGGCGGGCCTCCTGGTGATGGGCCTCGGCTTCTACATGATCCACGGCTGCCTGCAGGTGTTCGCCAGCGAGCTGTCGGTCGAAGCGCGCGCCACCGCGCTGTCGCTGCACTCGTTCTTCTTCTTCATGGGCCAGACCGTCGGCCCGATCGCTTACGGCTTCGGCCTGCAACACGTCGGCAAGACCGCGACGTTGGTGTCAGCCGCCGCCGTGATGGTCGTGCTCGGCTTTATCTGCGCGCGGTTTCTGCGGCAGACCAGGCCCGCCGATGCGCAGACAACCTAGGCGTCCACGGGCCCACCGGCGGTGGCAGACACAACAAGCAGGGAAGCGGGGTGCAGCGTCAGGATGACGCATGTCGCAGCAGCGTTCGGACGACCGCGCATGGCATGAGGATTGCTTATTTCTCGCCATTTGAGGTGAGAGCGTGGACGTCCAGACTGGCTGGCCTATTCGAGGGAATGCGGACGTCAGGACAACGGGATATGGCACCGAGCCTCCACTTCAACGTTTTCTGGCCTCCTGCCACCAAGAATTCAAATCGGACAATTCCGGCGCGCTCGCCGACTACATTCCGGAGCTGAAACGGGCCAACCCGGCGCATTTCGGCATCAGCCTCGTCACCATCGATGGCCATGTCTACGAAGTCGGCGACAGCGCCGCTCCTTTCACCATCCAGTCCGTTTCGAAGGCGTTCGTGTTTGCGCTGGCCCTCGATCTCGTCGGCGAAGCGCGCGTCGCGTCGGCGATCGGCGTCGAGCCGAGCGGTGAGGCATTCAACTCCATCCGGCTGACCAACGACAACAAGCCGTTCAATCCGATGGTCAACGCCGGCGCGATTGCCTGCTCCGGGCTGATCCACGAGGTCGATGGCCGCGCCGCATTCGAGCGCATCCGGGACAAGCTCGGCCAGTTTGCCGGCCGCGAACTCGACGTCGACGACGCGGTCCATGCGTCGGAGACGGCGACCGGCAACCGCAATCGCGCGATCGCCTGGCTGCTGCGCAACTACCTCGTGCTGCAGGACGGCGTCGATGCCGTGCTCGATGTCTATTTCCGGCAATGCGCAATTCTCGTCACCGCGCGCGACCTCGCGGTGATGGCCGCAACGCTCGCCAATCGCGGCGTCAATCCGGTCACCGGCGTCCAGGTGGTGACGCCGCATGTCGTCGCGCGCACGCTGTCGGTGATGACGAGCTCGGGCATGTACGACTATGCCGGCGAGTGGATCTATCGCGTCGGAATGCCCGCCAAGAGTGGGGTCGGCGGCGGCATCGTCGCAGCGCTCCCGTCGCAATTGGGGCTCGGCACCTTTTCGCCGCTGCTCGATGGGCACTTCAACAGCGTGCGAGGCCTGAAGGTTTGCGAGGCGCTGTCGGCGCGATTTGATCTGCATATGCTCAACCGCAGCGGCGACGTCCGCACCTGCATCATCGCCGACTACGACATCTTCGGCATCACCTCCCGCCGCAGCCGCCAGCCGCACGAACAGCAGATCCTCGATGACCGCCACAGTGACACCCGCGTCATCGAGCTGGTGGGGGCGCTCAACTTCGCGTCGATCGACTACGTCACTCGCCGGCTGTCCAGCGAGCCGCCCGGCGCGCCGCTGCTGATCCTAGATTTCCACCGCGTGCCCGACATCACGGCAGCCGGCGCCCAGCTGCTGGCTGAGAAAATCGCCACGCTCGGAAATTCCGGTGTCACCACGATCATCTCCGGTGTCGAGACGACGTCGCCGGTCTGGGCCACGATCCGCGCGCAGATCGAAGAGCCGAAGCGGTTGCGGCATTTTCCGCTGCTCGACGACGCCGTTGAATGGGCCGAGGATCAACTGATCTACCGCTATGGCGGCTTCACCGAGACCAAGGAGACCGCCCATCTCGGCGAGCAGGCGCTCTTGGCCGATCTCGCGCCCGAGGAGATCGCTGCGCTCGCCGAACTCTCGACGCCGCGCCGCTACGACGCCGGCCAACGCATCGTCGTGGCCGGCGAGCCGGCCAATTCGTTGTTCTTCCTGCAAAGCGGGATGGTGAGCGTGAAGCTGCCGAGCGGCGTGCGGCTTGCCTCCCTCGGGCCGGGGATGGAGTTCGGCGAGATGGCGATCATCGAGAGCCACCGCAGCGCCGACGTCTGGGCGGACACGCCGGTCAAATGCCTCGAGCTACCGATCGACAGCTTTGCCGACTATCGTCAGCTCCACCCGCAGATTTCGATGAAGATCATGCGCAATCTTTCCGCACTGCTGGCGCGCCGCCTCATCCTCGCCAATGCCAAGGTCGATCTGCTGAGCGCCTATTGAGACGCCGGATCAGCCCCGGCCTCGATAGGGCGCGACGCCCTGATCGGGAACCCAGACGCCTTTCGGCAGTCGGCCGGTCTGAAAGAACACGTCGATCGGGATACCGCCACGCGGATACCAATAGCCGCCGATGCGCAGCCATTTCGGCTTGATCTCGTCCGAGATGCGCTTGCCGATCATGACGGTGCAATCCTCGTGGAAGGCGCCGTGATTGCGGAAGCTCGCCGCATAGAGTTTCAGCGACTTAGATTCCAGGAGCCATCGGCCCGGCACATAGTCGAGCACCAGATGGGCGAAGTCCGGCTGGCCGGTGATCGGGCAGACCGAGGTGAATTCCGGGATAGCGAAGCGCACCAGATAATCCGTGCCGGCCTGCGGATTGGGGACGCGGTCGAGCACCGCCTTGTCCGGGCTATCCGGCCACGCGACGGCACGGCCGAGTTGCAGGGTTTTCTTCGCCATGGGCCTCATCCTTGTGGGAGCGGCCGAAATGAACGGAAGCGGGCGGTTCGTCAACCGTCCGCGTGCGGGGGCAGGGTGCTACGCGGGCGCGGCAGTCTGGATCAGGACCAAGCGGTCTTGGCCGGATTCACAGCCCCAGACCTCGCCGGGCCGGCCATCGAGTTGCCGGACATTCGCGCCGGCGCGGTCGCTCGGAAAGGCGTTGAAGGTCGCGCCCACCGGATCGAAGCGCATGATCGCGTTGGCCGAGAAATCGGTGAGCCAGACCTTGTCCTTGTCGTCGACATAGACGGCATAGGTCCGTGGATTGCTGCCGGGCAGCTTCCAGGCCCTCCACGTCCCGTCGGCGGGATCGTGCACCGACACGTTGCCGCTGTTCCATTCGCTGACCCAGATCCGCCCCCGCGAATCCGACCACACCCGTCGCGCGCCCTGTTTCGGCGTCGGCGGCTGGGCCACGCTGGCGTTGCCGGTCGCAAGGTCAATCCGTGCGATATAGCTGCCGGCAAGCGAGGCGTACCAGATGTCGCCGTTTGGGGTCACGGTGATGCCGTAGGGGCCGACGCCGCGCGGTGCCTCGAACACCTTCATCTCACCGGATTTCGGATCGAGCCGGCCGTAGAAGCCGGACTGGCCGGTGAACCAGTAGACGCCGCGCTTGTCGAACACGCCGGTATTGAGATTGGCGTCAGCGGCTTTCTCAGGCAGGCGGAACAGCGTCACCTTGTGGTCGCCGGGGTCGACGCGGGCGATCGCATTCTGCCCGCCCTCGGTTACCCATGGCGCGCCGTCGGGGCCGATCGTGACGCCGTGCGGGGCCGCACCCTTGCCGAGGCTGACCAGCTTGAACGCACTGTCGCGCGGATTGAGCCGGCCCAGCGCACCGCTGCGCTGGCCCGTGAACCAGACGGTGCCATCGGGCGCCGGCGTGACATCGTGCAGGCCGGTCCCGGCGTCGACGTTGAAATATTTCACCCGGAACGGCGTCTGGGCATCCTGCGCCTGCGCTCTCTTGGTCAAAATCGCGGCAGTGGTGGAGGCGAGAAACTGGCGACGGTTCATTGCGTTATCCCGGCTTCGTGAAACAATGGGCCAGCACGCGAAGGTAATCCCGACAGCATAAACCCACCACATTGCACCGTCAGACGGGCCGGGCGGGCGGGCCGTTCACATTTGCTTGCGCGCCGTGTATGACGCGGCGCATCAGCCAACCCCATATCGAGAAAGAGCACGTCATGACTGACATCGTCGACATCATCGGCCGCGAAATCCTTGATAGCCGCGGCAACCCCACGGTCGAGGTCGATGTGGTGCTGGAGGATGGGTCAATCGGTCGCGCGGCCGTGCCGTCGGGCGCCTCCACCGGCGCGCATGAGGCGGTGGAACTGCGCGACGGCAACAAGGCGCGCTATCTCGGCAAGGGCGTCGAGAAGGCGGTCGCCGCCATCAACGGTGAGATCTTCGAGGCGCTCAGCGACCAGGCGGTCGAGGAGCAGGTCGCGATCGACCAGATCATGATCGAGCTCGACGGCACGCCGAACAAGAGCCGGCTCGGGGCCAACGCCATCCTCGGCGTCTCGCTGGCCTGCGCCAAGGCCGCCGCCGAATCCTTCGACATGCCGCTGTATCGTTATGTCGGCGGCACCTCGGCGCGGACGCTGCCGGTGCCGATGATGAACATCATCAATGGCGGCGTGCATGCCGACAACCCGATCGACTTCCAGGAGTTCATGATCCTGCCGGTCGGCGCCACGTCGTTCGCCGAGGCGCTACGTTGCGGTTCGGAAATCTTCCACACGCTGCGCGGCGAGCTGAAGAAGGCCGGCCACAACACCAATGTCGGCGACGAGGGCGGCTTCGCGCCGAACCTGCCGTCGGCCGACGCCGCCCTCGAGTTCGTGATGAATGCGATCGGCAAGGCCGGCTACAAGGCGGGCGACGACGTCGTGCTCGGCCTCGACTGCGCCTCCACCGAATTCTTCAAGGAAGGCTCCTACGTCTATGGCGGCGAGAACAAGACCCGCTCGCGCTCCGAGCAGGTGAAGTATCTCGCCGATCTCGTCGGCCGCTATCCGATCGTCACCATCGAGGACGGCATGTCGGAGGACGACATGGACGGCTGGAAGGAGCTGACGGATGCGATCGGCAAGAAGTGTCAGCTGGTCGGTGACGATCTGTTTGTCACCAACGTCACCCGGCTTGCCGACGGCATCAAGAACGGCCGCGCCAATTCGATCCTGGTCAAGGTCAACCAGATCGGCACGCTGACCGAGACGCTTGCGGCGATCGAGATGGCCTACAAGGCCGGCTACACCGCCGTGATGTCGCACCGCTCCGGCGAGACCGAGGATTCCACGATCGCCGATCTTGCGGTCGCCACCAATTGCGGGCAGATCAAGACCGGCTCGCTGGCGCGCTCCGACCGTACCGCCAAGTACAATCAGCTGCTGCGCATCGAGCAGCAGCTCGGCACCCAGGCGAAATACGCGGGCAGGGCGGCCTTGAAGGCGCTGGCGTAGCGCCCCAGCTTGAACGGGATCCAACAAAACGCAAAAGGGAGGTCGGGATGAGCGATGGCAAGAGCGGTCTGCAACTGCGTTCGCTGCTCAAGAAGAATGGCGAGCTCGAGATATCGCTGGTCAATGTCCCGACCCCCGAGCCCGGCCCCGACGAGGTCGTGGTCCGGGTCGAGGCGACCCCGATCAATCCGTCCGACCTCGGTCTTTTGATCGGCCCGGCCGACATGTCGGCCGCCAAGGTCTCCGGCAGCAAGGAATTGCCTGTGGTGGCTGCGCGCGTGCCGGAAGCGGCATTGCCGGGCCTCGCCGCACGGCTCGATGAGTCCATGCCGGTCGGCAATGAAGGTGCCGGCGTCGTGATCAGGACCGGTTCATCGGATGCGGCGAAAGCGCTGATGGGCCGCACGGTCGCGATGATCGGTGGCGCGATGTATGCGCAATACCGCACGCTGCGCGTCAACGAATGCCTGCCGCTGCCCGACGGCACCACGCCGGCGGAAGGCGCGTCCTGCTTCGTCAATCCGCTGACCGCGCTCGGCATGACCGAGACGATGCGGCGCGAGGGGCACAAGGCGCTGGTGCACACCGCGGCGGCGTCCAATCTCGGCCAGATGCTCAACAAGATCTGTCTCAAGGACGGCATCGGCCTCGTCAACATCGTGCGCAACAAGGAGCAGGCGGACATCCTGCACAAGATCGGCGCCAAACACGTCGTCGATTCCTCCGCGCCCGATTTCATGGACAAGCTCACCGGCGCGCTGGTGGAAACCGGCGCCACTATCGCTTTCGATGCGATCGGCGGCGGCAAGCTCGCGGGCCAGATCCTGGTCGCGATGGAGACCGCGATCAACAAGACCGCCAAGGCCTACAGCCGCTACGGCTCGAATGTGCACAAGCAGGTCTATGTCTATGGCAGCCTCGACACCCGCTCGATCGAATTGCCGCGCGGCTTCGGCATGGCCTGGGGCGTCGGCGGCTGGCTGCTGTTCCCGTTCCTGATGAAGATCGGTCCGGAGGCCGGCAACAAGCTGCGCCAGCGCGTGGTGGCCGAACTGAAGACGACTTTCGCCAGTCACTACACCAAGGTGGTCTCGTTGCAGGAGACCCTGCAGCTCGACAACATCGCCGTCTACAACAAGCGCTCGACCGGCGAGAAATTCCTGATCAACCCGAACAAGGGCTGAGGATCGAAACGCAGGGGCCGTCCCGATGGGGGCGGCCTTTTTGCTTTGCATAGACCAATTCCGCGAAACGCTGCGTTTCCGGAATTGGACGATCCATGCACTTGCATCTTTCTTGGTGCGCCGGTAGGTGAGGGGCACCAGTTTCACGCGCAATCCGAGGGGAATTTGCTATGGCCTATAACATCGTCACCATTGTCGGCAGCATCCGCAAACAGAGCTTCTCGCTCAAGATCGCCAATGCGCTGGCCAAGCTTGCACCGGCGTCGCTGAAGCTCGATGTGACGACGCTTCAGGAAATTTCCTTCTTCAACCAGGACCTCGAGGCTGCGCCGCCGGCGGACTGGCTTGCCTTCCGCGAGAAGCTGCAGAAGTCGAACGGCGTGCTGTTCGTGACCCCCGAATACAACCGCTCGATCCCGGGCGTGCTGAAGAACGCCATCGACGTCGCCTCGCGGCCCTACGGCAAGAGCTCGTTCATCGGCAAGCCGATCGGCATCATCGGCAATTCGCCCGGACCGCTCGGCGGCGTCAACGCAGTGAAGCACCTGCAAAACATCCTGCCGGGCATTTCCGGCCCGATCCTCGGTCAGCCGGAAGCCTATCTCAACGGCGTCGGCGATGCCTTCGACGACAACGGCGAACTGACCAAGGAGTCGCTCAAGGGCGTGCTGCAGCAGTATCTCGATGCTTTCGCGGCCTTTATCGAAAAGCAGAACCGCTGAGCAAGAGCCCCGTTCCGATTGAATCGGAACGGGCTCTGAACATGTTTTGACGCGTTTTCCTCACGCGAACCGGTACCCACTTCGCTCGAAAACGCTCTGGTTCAGCGTTCGTTAACCCCATGGCCGCATGCTCGCGGCCATGGTTTCCCGCACACGCCTCAAATCGATTCTGACCGGGCTCGCCCTCTATACGCTGGCGGCGCTGATGGTCGGCTATTTCGGCGTCAACGCCTACACCGGCAAATACGGCTTGAACGCGCGGCAGGAGCTCGATCAGGAGATCATCGCGCTGACCTCCGAGCTGGCGCGGCTGAAGAAGGAGCGGGCCGAGGGCGAGCAGCGGGTGTCGCTGCTGCGGTCGGACCGGGTCGATCCCGACATGTTGGACGAGCGCGCGCGCTTCCAGCTCGACTACGCCAATCCGCGTGACCTCGTTCGGATCAACAAGTAACTGACGACGCGTTCTCAAATTTCAAAATCATTCGCGCGCTATCACAAAAATGTCGCGCTGCGCTGCAGTGCGGCATAGCAAAATTCCATCGGGCGAACGCAATCCTTCCAAGGCGATTTGAGTTGGGTTAGAGAGGGTTCTCCGACTTCTCTCACCCGGAATTGCCATGGCCGCACCCAAGAAAAGCGTCGCAAAAGAATCAGGGCAGGAGAAGGCCGGCTCTCCCCCCGAATTCACCAAGGAGCAGGAGCTCAAGGCACTGCGGGACATGCTCCTGATCCGGCGCTTCGAGGAGAAGGCCGGTCAACTCTACGGCATGGGTGCGATCGGCGGTTTCTGCCATCTCTATATCGGCCAGGAAGCGGTCGTGGTCGGCATGCAGATGGCGCTGAAGCCGGGCGACGAGGTCATAACCGGCTACCGGGACCACGGCCACATGCTGGCCTGCGACATGGAAGCCAAGGGCGTGATGGCCGAATTGACCGGACGCCGCGGCGGCTATTCCCGCGGCAAGGGCGGCTCCATGCACATGTTCAGCAAGGAGAAGCACTTTTATGGCGGTCACGGAATCGTGGGCGCGCAGGTCTCGCTCGGCACCGGCCTTGCGTTCGCCAACCGCTATCGCGGCAACGATAACGTCAGCGTGACCTATTTCGGCGACGGCGCGGCCAACCAGGGCCAGGTCTATGAAAGCTTCAACATGGCGGAGCTGTGGAAGCTGCCGGTGATCTACGTGATCGAGAACAACCGCTATGCGATGGGCACCTCGGTGTCGCGCGCATCGGCCCAGCAGGACTTCTCCAAGCGCGGCGCCTCCTTCAACATTCCGGGCAGGCAGGTCGACGGCATGGACGTGCGCGCCGTCAAGGCCGCCGCCGATGAGGCCGTGGCCTGGTGCCGCGGCGGCAACGGTCCGATGATTCTGGAGATGCAGACCTACCGCTACCGCGGCCACTCGATGTCCGATCCGGCGAAGTACCGCACGCGCGAGGAGGTCGAGAAGGTGCGTCACGACCAGGACCCGATCGAGCAGGTGCGCAATCGCTTGCTGGCCTCGGGCGCCAGCGAGCAGGACCTCAAGGCGATCGACGCCCAGGTGCGCGAGATCGTCAACGAGGCCGCCGACTTCGCGCAGCACGATCCGGAGCCGGATCCAGCCGAGCTCTACACCGACATCTACCGCTGACCCCACCCGCGCAGACGAATTTCAAGACCGATTTCGGGAGCCGATATGCCCATTCAAGTGCTGATGCCTGCGCTGTCGCCCACCATGGAGAAGGGCAACCTCGCCAAATGGCTGAAAAAGGAAGGCGAGACCATCAAGTCCGGTGACGTCATCGCCGAGATCGAGACCGACAAGGCGACGATGGAGGTCGAGGCAACCGACGAGGGCACGCTCGGCAAGATCCTGATTCCGGAAGGCACCGCGGACGTTGCGGTGAACACGCCGATCGCCACCATTCTCGTCGACGGCGAAAGCGCCGCCGACCTCGCCAAGGCGCCGGCGGCACCGGCGCCGCAGCCGAAGGCCGCCGAGGCCGCGCCTGCCGAAGCCAAGGCGGAAGCGCCGCAGCCCGCGGCGAAGGCGCCGGCCGCGCCCGCGACCGAGCCACTGCCTGATCCGGAAATCCCCGCGGGGACCGAGATGGTCACGCAGACCATTCGCGAGGCGCTGCGCGATGCGATGGCCGAGGAGATGCGCCGCGACGGCGACGTCTTCATCATGGGCGAGGAGGTCGCGGAATATCAGGGCGCCTACAAGGTGACACAGGGCCTGTTGCAGGAATTCGGCGCCCGCCGCGTGATCGACACGCCGATCACCGAGCACGGCTTTGCCGGCGTCGGCGTCGGCGCGGCGATGGCGGGCTTGAAGCCGATCGTCGAGTTCATGACCTTCAACTTCGCCATGCAGGCGATCGACCAGATCATCAACTCCGCCGCCAAGACGCTCTATATGTCCGGCGGCCAGATGGGATGCTCGATCGTGTTCCGCGGCCCGAACGGCGCCGCCGCGCGTGTCGCCGCGCAGCACAGCCAGGACTATGCGGCGTGGTACTCGCAGATCCCGGGCCTCAAGGTGATCGCGCCGTATTCGGCCGCCGATTACAAGGGCCTGCTCAAGGCCGCGATCCGCGATCCCAATCCGGTGATCTTCCTCGAGAACGAGGTGCTGTACGGCCACACCGGTGAGGTGCCGAAGCTGGCTGATTTCGTGGTGCCGATCGGCAAGGCGCGGATTGCCCGCGCCGGCAAGGACGTCACCATCGTCTCCTGGGCGATGGGCATGTCCTATGCGCTGAAGGCTGCCGACGAACTCGCCAAGGAAGGTATCGAGGCCGAGGTCGTCGATCTCCGCACCATCCGTCCGATGGATACCGAGACCATCATCAACTCGGTGAAGAAGACCGGCCGCGCGGTGACGGTCGAGGAGGGCTGGCAGCAGAGCGGCGTCGGCTCCGAGGTCGCCGCGCGCATCATGGAGCACGCCTTCGACTATCTCGACGCGCCGGTGGCGCGCGTCTCCGGCAAGGACGTGCCGATGCCTTATGCCGCCAACCTTGAAAAGCTTGCTCTGCCCTCCGTCGCCGAGGTGGTCGCCGCCGCCAAGGCCGTATCCTACCGGTAACGCCGATGACCGGTCCCAAGGAGCAGCCGCTGCCCCCTGACGTGATGGGCCGCGACGATGCCATTGAAGTGCTGCGCGCCTTCGTCGTCGATGGCGGCCTGTCGATCGCGTTCCAGCGCGCTTTCGAGGAGCCGGACATGTGGGGGCTGATGCTGGTCGACATCGCCCGCCATGCCGCGCGCGCCTATGCGCGCGAGAGCGAATACACCGAGGACGAGGCGCTCGCGCGCATCGTCGAGATGTTCGAAGCCGAAATCGCCCGGCCGACCGACATGGGCCAAACCAAACCGCGGTCGCAACAAGGTCACTGACAATGCCGATCAATATTCTCATGCCCGCGCTGTCGCCGACGATGGAAAAGGGCAACCTCGCCAAGTGGCTCAAGAAAGAGGGCGACAAGGTCAAGTCCGGCGACGTGATCGCGGAGATCGAGACCGACAAGGCGACGATGGAAGTCGAGGCGGTCGATGAAGGCACGATCGCCAAGATCCTGGTGCCGGAGGGCACGCAGGACGTGCCGGTCAACGACGTCATCGCCGTCATGGCCGGCGACGGGGAGGATGTGAAGGCGGCAGCCAGCGCCGGAGCGGGTGCCGCACCGGCCGCTAAACCCGCCGAGGCGCCGAAGCCCGCCGCCCAGGCCGCGCCTGCGGCGGCTCCCGCACCGGCGGCGGCGCCTGCGCCGAAGCCGGCCGCAGCGCCAGCGCCGGCAGCGGCGCCTCAGGCTGCTGCACCGGCCGCGCAGGCTAACGGCCACGCCCGGGTGTTCTCATCGCCCCTGGCGCGCCGGCTGGCAAAGGAAGCCGGCATCGATCTTACCCGCATCACCGGCACCGGCCCGCATGGCCGGGTCATCGCGCGCGACGTCGACGAGGCCAAGTCCGGCAAAGGCCTGAAGGCGCCGGCGGCAGCGCCCGCCGCGGGACCGAGCATCGCGCCGTCAATGTCGGACAAGCAGATCCTCGCGCTGTTCGAGCCGGGCTCCTACGAGGTGGTGCCGCATGACGGCATGCGCCGCACCATCGCGCAGCGTCTCACCGCCTCGGTGCAGAACGTCCCGCACTTCTACCTCACCATCGACTGCGACATCGGCAAGCTGCTCGCCGCGCGCGAGGAGATCAACGCCGCAGCGCCGAAGGACAAGGAGAAGAAGCCGCTCTACAAGATCTCGGTCAACGACTTCGTCATCAAGGCGATGGCGGTCGCGCTGCAGAAGATTCCGAACTGCAACGTCAGCTGGACCGAAGGCGGCATGCTCAAGCACAAGCATTCCGACGTCGGCGTCGCGGTGGCGATGCCGGGCGGCCTGATCACGCCGATCATCCGCAAGGCCGAGACCAAGACGCTCTCGACCATCTCCAACGAGATGAAGGATTTCGCCGCCCGCGCCCGCGCCCGCAAGCTGAAGCCGGAGGAATATCAGGGCGGCACCACCGCGGTCTCCAACCTCGGCATGTACGGCATCAACCACTTCACCGCCGTGATCAACCCGCCGCACGCCTCGATCCTCGCGGTCGGCACTTCGGAGGAGCGTCCGGTGGTGCGCGGCGGCAAGATCGAGATCGCGCACATGATGAGCGTGACCCTGTCGTGCGATCACCGCGCGATCGACGGCGCGCTAGGCGCCGAGCTGATCGGTGCCTTCAAGCAGCTGATCGAAAACCCCGTGATGATGATGGTGTGACGGGCATCCGCCATGTACGCGATCGTCGGTCCGTACGTCCTGCTCGCCGCTATCGCCGTCGCGTTGCTCGTCGCGGTCAACCGCGACCTGATATCGACGATCCAGTTCAGGATCATGATGATCGGCGCCGCGGTGCTGGCGCTGGCGTGGTCCGTGTTCCTCGGTGCGGTATGGCGGGAGTACGGATGAATGGCCGGCACGGCTTGCACGCGCTGGCTCTGGATCTCGCTGTTGCTGTCGGCCGCACTGGTGCTCAATCCGGTCGGATTGGATCTTCTGCACTCCGCGTTCTTCGCCGGCGAACAGCTGGCGCGGAACATCGCCCAGCCGATCGTGCTGACGGCCCTGGCCATCATGGCCGTGGTGATCGGGCTCGAATGGCTGGTCAGGTCATTGATCGCAAGAAGCCGCGCCCGCGGCGTCACACGTTGAGTTGAACGGGAGCCGCCATGGCCGACACATCCTTTGACGTCATCATCATCGGCTCCGGCCCCGGCGGCTACGTGACCGCGATCCGTGCCGCGCAGCTCGGTTTCAAGACCGCGATCGTCGAGAAATCCTATCTCGGCGGCATCTGCCTGAACTGGGGCTGCATTCCGACCAAGGCGCTGCTGCGCTCCGCCGAGATCTATCACTACATGCAGCACGCCAAGGATTACGGGTTGTCGGCCGACAATGTCTCGTTCGATCCGAAGGCGGTGGTGCAGCGCTCGCGCGGCGTCTCGAAGCGCCTCAATGACGGCGTCGGCTTCCTGATGAAGAAGAACAAGGTCACGGTGATCTGGGGCGAGGCCACGATCGACGCGCCCGGCAAGATCACGGTGAAGAAGTCGGCGGTCGAGGCGCCGAAGGGCGCCAGCGGCGAGGGCAGCTATCAGGCCAAGCACATCATCGTGGCGACCGGCGCGCGGCCGCGCGTGCTGCCCGGGCTCGAGCCCGACAAGAAGCTGATCTGGACCTATTTCGAGGCGATGGTGCCGGAGCGGATGCCGAAGTCGCTGCTGGTGGTCGGCTCCGGCGCGATCGGCATCGAGTTCGCCTCGTTCTTCCACACCATGGGCGCCGACGTCACCGTGGTCGAGGTGCTGCCGCAGATTCTCCCGGTCGAGGATGCGGAAATCGCAGGGCTCGCCCGCAAGCGGTTTGAGAAGATGGGGATCAAGATACTCACCTCGACCAAGGTGACAAAGCTCGAGAAGAAGGCCGACAGCGTGGTTGCGACCATCGACGACGGCAAGGAGAAGCCGCAAGCGGTGGAGTTCGAGCGCGTGATTTCGGCGGTCGGCGTGGTCGGCAATATCGAGAATCTCGGGCTGGAGAAGCTTGGCGTCAAAACCGATCGCGGCTGCATCGTGATCGACGGCCTCGGCAAGACCAACGTTCCCGGCATCTATGCGATCGGCGACGTCGCGGGACCGCCGATGCTCGCGCACAAGGCCGAGCATGAGGGCGTGATCTGCATCGAGGCGATCAAGGGCCTGCATCCGCATCCGATGGACAAGCTGATGATCCCGGGCTGCACCTACTGCAACCCGCAGGTCGCCTCCGTCGGCCTCACCGAGGCCAAGGCCAAGGAAGACGGCCGCGAGATCCGGGTCGGCCGCTTCCCGTTCGTCGGCAACGGCAAGGCGATCGCGCTCGGCGAGGACCAGGGCCTCGTCAAGGTGATCTTCGACAAGAAGACCGGCCAGCTGCTCGGCGCACACATGATCGGCGCCGAGGTCACCGAGCTGATCCAGGGCTACGTCGTGGCGATGAATCTGGAGACCACGGAAGAGGAACTGATGCACACCGTGTTCCCGCATCCGACCTTGTCGGAAATGATGAAGGAAGCGGTGCTCGACGCCTACGGGCGGGTGCTGAATATTTGAGTGGCCGAATTCAGCTCGTCATGCGCGGGCTTGACCCGCGTATCCATCAAGCGAAAGCTTTTTTGCAAGATGGATCGCCGGGTCAAGCCCGGCGATGACAAGCGGAAAGAGCCGTTGACGCAAGAAGCCTGAGAAAGAACAGAGCCAGTGAAAGACAACGACAACCTCACCATCGAACGCCCGACTTTCGTCACCCATCTCGAATGCGCGATGGAGGGCGATCATTATCCCGCCGACCAGGTGCACAACCTCTCCAAGGCCGGCAAGCCGCTGCTGGTGCGCTATGACCTTGCCGGGGTGAAGAAGGCGCTGACGAAGGACGCCCTGGCGCAGCGTCCCGCCGATTTGTGGCGCTACCGCGAGCTGCTGCCGGTGCGCAAATGCAAGGATATCGTCAGCCTCGGCGAGGTCACGACGCCGCTGATCCGGCTGCCGCGGCTCGGCGCCAAGCTTGGCGGCGGCGAGATCATTGTGAAAGATGAAGGCCGGCTGCCGACCGGCTCGTTCAAGGCACGCGGCCTGGTGATGGCGGTGTCGATGGGCAAGGCGCTCGGCATCAAGCACATGGCGATGCCGACCAACGGCAATGCCGGCGCGGCGCTGGCGGCCTATGCGACCTCCTGCGGCATCAAGACCACGATCTTCTGCCCGGCCGATACGCCGGAGGTGAATGTCAGCGAGATCGAGCTGCAGGGCGCCACCGTTTATCGCGTCAACGGCTATATCGATGACTGCGGCAAGATCGTCGGCGAGGGCAAGGCGAAGGTCGGCTGGTTCGATACCTCGACCCTGAAGGAGCCGTACCGGATCGAGGGCAAGAAGACGATGGGGCTTGAACTTGCCGAGCAGCTCGGCTGGGACGTGCCCGACGTGATCTTCTACCCGACCGGCGGCGGCACCGGCCTGATCGGCATGTGGAAGGCGTTCGACGAGCTCGAGAAGATCGGCTTCATCGGAAGCAAGCGCCCGCGCATGGTCGCGGTGCAGGCCTCCGGCTGCGCGCCGATGGTGCGGGCCTATGAGGCCGGCACCGAGCACGCCGCGCGCTGGGAGGACGCCCACACCATCGCCTCGGGCATCCGCGTGCCCCAGGCGATCGGCGACTTCCTCATCCTGCGCGCGGTGCGCGAGAGCAAGGGTTTTGCGATCGCCGTCGATGACGACAAGATCAGCGCCGCCCTCAATGAGGTCGCGCGCGAGGAGGGGCTGTTGCTGTGCCCCGAGGGCGCCGCGACCTACGCCGCCTACAAGGAGAGCCTCGCCGACGGCCGTGTCAGCAAGACCGACCGCGTGATGCTGTTCAACTGCGCCAGCGGCCTGAAATACCCGCTGCCGCCGATCACCCGCACGCTCGACCGGCACAAGCCGATCGACTTCTCGCAGTTCTGACGCCTCATCCGAAGGGCCATCTTGTCGAGAGGTGGCCCTTCAAAAATAATTGGAAACAAGAAAATTGAGGGAGAGCGTGATGCGGAAGCTGGTTCTGGCCGTGTTGGCGATGTTGGCGTTAACGGGGAACGTTTCCGCGGAAACCTATCCGACGCACCCGATCACCATCGTGGTGCCGTTTGCCGCCGGCGGTCCTTCGGATGCGATGGCACGCATCCTCGGCGAGCGCATGAAGCAGTCGCTCGGTGAGGTGCTGCTGATCGAGAACGTGACCGGTGCCGGCGGCTCGATCGGCGTCGGCCGTGCGGTGCGCTCGGCGCCCGACGGCTACACCATCTCGTTCGGCCATCTCGGCACCCATGTCGCCAACGGCGCGATCTACAAGCTCGGCTACGACCTCGTCACCGATCTCGAGCCGGTGGTGCTGCTGCCGAGCAACCCGATGATCATCGTCAGCAAGAACGCCGTGCCGGCGAAATCGCTGAAGGAATTGCTGGAGTGGCTGAAGTCGCGGCCGGCGCCGCCGACCGCGGGCACCGCCGGCGCCGGCAGCGGCAGCCATATCGCCGGGCTCTATTTCGAGAACGTTTCCGGCATCAAGCTGCAATATGTGCCGTATCGCGGCACCGGGCCGGCGCTGAACGACCTCGTCGCCGGTCAGATCGACATCATCGTCGACCAGACCTCGAACTCGATCAACCAGGTCCGCGCCGGCAATATCCGCGCCTATGCGGTCACCGATTCCAAGCGGGTCGCGAATGCGCCCGACGTCGCGACGGTCGACGAGGCCGGCCTGCCGGGCTTCCACATGACGCTGTGGTCCGGCCTCTGGGTGCCGAAGGGTACCCCGAAGGAGATCGTGGCCAAGCTCAACGCCGCTGCGGTCGAGGCGATGGCCGATCCGGCCGTGCAGAAGCAGCTCGAGAATTTGGGCTTGCAGATGCCGCCGAAGGATCAGCTCACGCCGGATGCGCTCGGTGCCTGGCAGAAGGCGGAAATCGCCAAATGGTGGCCGATGATCAAGGCCGCCAACGTGAAGGTGGATTGAAACTTGTCATCCCGGCCGCGCGCAATTGCGCGCTAGGCCGGGACGACGTTATTGCGACGGCATTGCCTCAGCCGGCGCCGCGTTGCTCTCCTGCGTTACGACGCGCTCGCCGTTCTTGGCCACTGCCGTGTCGGCATCCTCGAACCGCGCCCGGTAGACCGCGAAATTCTCCATCACGCGCTGCACGTAGTTGCGCGTCTCGGAGATCGGGATCCGCTCCACCCAGTCGACTGGATCGACCTTGGGATCGCGCGGGTCGCCGTAGGCCTTGATCCAGTCGCGGACGCGGCCGCGGCCGGCGTTGTAGCCGGCAAAGGTCATGATGTGGCAGTTGCGATATTCCGACAGCAACGCGCTGAGCTCGGCTGCGCCCATCTGGGTGTTGTAGACGGGATCGGACACCATCCGGCTCCAGTCATAGCTGACGCCGAAGCGCTTGGCGGTGTCACGACCAGCTTCCGGCGTCACCTGCATCAGGCCGACGGCGTTGGCCGCTGACTTGTCGCGCTGGTCGAACGCGCTTTCGGTACGCGCGATCGAGTAGGTCATGCTGCGCCCGATATCTGGCGCGATCGGCATGTGCTTGGGAATGCCGATCACGGGGAAAGCGTAATGGTCGAAGGCAAAGCCGCGCGCGAGTGCGATCTTGCCGATCTGCAGCATGGCGCGGGCATCGTTGCGGCGGCCGGTCAGCTCGCCGAGCGCCTCGAGCATCCCGACATCGGTGCTTTCCTCGGCGAGGTCGGCGGCGAAATAGAGCACGATGTCAGGCTCGCCGATCGCATAGAGCATATCGGCGGCGCGGACGCGCTCATCCGCCGCCATGCTGCCGGCGCTGGCGGCCGGCGAGGGCGCGCGCAGCTCGACGCCACCATCACGGCCGAGCTTGGCCAGCGCGAGCTGACCGTAATAGGCCGTCGGGTAGCGCGCGGCGGCCTGGTAATCGGCCCGCATCGCCGCGGAATTGCCGAGTGCCTCTGCGGCGCGGCCACGCCAATAGGCGGCGCGCGCCAGCACGGTCGGGTTGGTCTGGCCCTCATCGATATGCGCGAAGTGCGCCGCGGCGGCCTTGGCGTCGTTGAGATAACGCAGCGCGATCCAGCCGCGCATGAAGTGCATGTCGGAGCGGTAATAAGGATTGTCCGGCGCCGCCGCGGGCCGGATCACGTCATAGGCCGCCTGGTACTCGCCCTGGTCGAGCAGCTTGCGGGAGAGGATGCGGCGCTCGCGCCACCACTGGTCGGTGTCCTGCTGCGCCATCGTCTCCGGCTCAGCCGCGATCGTCACGCGCGCCGCTTCGTCGACCTTGTTCTTCGCAAGCAGCCATTGAATTCGGCACAGCGTGTAGCCGAGATCGCGGCGGGCATCGGCCGGCACATCGTTGAGCGTGTCCTCTGCCTTGCTGGATTGTCCGCGGACCGCGCCGCAGGCTTTCACGATCGCCAGATCGTTGCTGCCGAGCCGCTGTGCCGCGCGCCTCGCGCCGGCGAGATCCTTGGCGCCGATCCGCTTGTCCATGCGCGCCCGATGGTCGTCGCGCGTCAGCAGGTCCTTGAACGCATCATAGGCGTCGCTCTCGGTGCGATCGGACAGCTCCTCCGAGCGCCAGGCTTCGCGCACCAGCCGGGTGGCGCCGTCGCGGTCGCCTTCAGCCAGCAGCGTGCGGGCGAGCGCGAACTTGCCCTTGCCGCTGATCGGCTGATCGAGGGTGAAGCCGTGCACCGTGGCCGGATCGCTGCGCTCCTGCCAGATCCGCGCTTCGGCGCGCTTGCGCAACAGCGTGACGCTTGGCCAGTCCGGATTGGCCGTCACGAATGCCGCATAGCGGCTGAACGGCGCGCTCGATTCCGAGTGGCGCAGCAGATACCACTCGACGAGTTTTCGCCCGACCGGGTCGGTGATCCTGGCCTGGATGTCGGTCGCATCGCTGGTCTTGCCTCTGCGCGCGGCGAGGATCGCATCCCTGATCGTGGCGAGATCGCCCGACAATTGCGGCCCTGCGGGCTTCTCCGGCTCGGGCGCCTTCTCAGCGGATTTGGAAGGATCGGATTTGGCCTTCGCGGATTTACGTTTGTCGGCGCCATGTCTGGCGTGCCGCCGCTTGCCGGAGGTGCTCTCGCGCGCGGCCTTGCCGCCATGCGCCTTCTTGTCCCCGTGGCCGCTCTTGGCCTGGTGCTGGTGATGCGGCTTGGCGGTCGCCTGGACCGGAAGCAGCGCGAGCGCGGCGGCGGTGGCGAAGCACGCCAGCGGACGTAGGCAACGGTTCATTCCCTGGTCCCCCCTGAGAAACCATGAGGCACAACAGAACGCGTCATACGGCGGCACAACCGCCGCAGATTATCACTACCCTCGATTCTCGAGTCTTAATGCAGCTGCAACTCAACAGGGAAAACGCGGCGAAATATGGAATATGGCGTGTGGAACCCGCTGGAACCGGGATTATTACGGGTGAAAACGGACAGGCAGCACCGTGCTTTGACCGGTTCCGCCTGAGTTGTATCGTCGTAGCGAGCGCACGTGGGGGCTGACGATGTCACTGCAACATCACTTTTCTCGAACCGGTGCATCATGACGGCGCGCCTCAGAACGATCCTCGACGGCGGCCGCTATTTCGAAGGCCCGCGCTGGCATCGCGGGCGGCTCTGGTTCGTCGATTGCATGGCGCGGGCGCTTCTGAGCATCAGCTCGTCGGGCGAGTTGCAGGAGCATGCTGCGCTGACCGACGACACGCCGTGTGGTCTCGGCGTCCTGCCTGATGGCGACATCGTCGTGCTGACGATGTTCAGGAAGCGGCTGCTGCGGTTTTCCGATGGAGCGCTGTCGCTCTATGCCGATCTCTCCGAGGTCGCGACCGGCACGATCGACGACATGATCATCGACGGGCAGGGACGCGCCTATGTCGGCGATCTCGGCTTCGACCTGCCGCCGCCGGAGCGCCGCGGTGCGGTCGGCCGGATCATCCTCGTGATGCCCGACGGCAGTGCCCGCGTCGTCGCGGAAGGCTTGCGGTTTCCCAACGGCATTGCCGTCTCCTCCGACCATCGCCGGCTCGTCGTTGCCGAAATGGATGGCGCAGGTCTCGCCGAATACGACATCGCGCCGGACGGCGGCCTGACCCTGCGCGGGCGGTTCGGCAGCATCAACGATCCCGACGGCATCTGCCTCGATGCCGACGGGGCGACCTGGGTCGCGTCCTTCACGGAAGATGCTTTTGTCCGGATCGATCGCACTGGCGTGGAGCGTGAGCGCATCACGGTGTCCGGTCGCCGCGCGCTTGCCTGCGCGCTCGGAGACGCGGACCGCAGGACGCTGTTCTGCCTGAGCGCGGAGACGTCCTACGAAGAGCTACGCAAGGGCAGGTCCACGTCGCGGATCGATGTGGTCGAGGTCGACACGCCGGGTGATGGCTATCCTGAGCCGACCGAGGCGAGTCTCACTTCTTCTTTTTCTTCTCTTTCTTCTTCAGGATATCGGCCTGGCTCCTGAAGGCGCGGGCGAGGGAGCGCATCTGGTTGGCGACAAGTGCGTCGGCCGTCGTCAATGCAACCCGCTCCGCGGTCTGCGCCTGCCTGCGAATTGCCTTGGCCATTTTCATGAAGGAACCAATCGCGCCGCGTCGCTCTCGTTCCTGCACCAGCGACAGCGTCTTGACGGCATCTCGCGGTCTTGAGTTTCGTTCTCGTTTCGTTCATAGTAGCGCGCTCCGGGAGAGTGCTGCCATGGACGACGAGCGAGACCGCGAAATCATCAGGCTGTGGAACGAGGTCCGCCGGCTGCAGCGCGAGGGGCGTCCGACGGCGGTGCTGGTCCGCCGGATCGAGAGGGCGCTCGCGGAACGCGAGCAGGAGGCTGCCTGAAACTACGGTCTGCCGCGTCCTCGCAGCGCGCAAGCGGTCTAGCGCCCGCCGTCCGGCCCCATGATCAGATTCGGCAGCCAGGTCGAGATCTCCGGAAAGAAGCAGAGCAACAGCACTGCGAACATCATCAGCAGCACGAATGGCAGCGTGCCCCAGATCACCTCGCTCAGCGGGATGTCGGGCGCGACGTTGCGGATGACGAAGATGTTGAGGCCGACCGGCGGATGGATCAGGCCCATCTCCATCACGATGGTCATGACGACGCCGAACCAGATGATGTCGAACTCGGCCGCGCGCAGCGGCGGCAGGATGATCGGCGCGGTCATCAGGATGATCGAGACCGGCGGCAGGAAGAAGCCGAGCACGATCACCATCACGAGGATCGCAAACAACAGCTCCCAGCGCGGCAGGTGCATGGCGACGATCGCCTCCGCCGCCGACTGCGAGATGTGCAGATAGCTCATCACATAGGAATAGAGCAGTGACATGCCGATGATCAGCATCAGCATGGTGGACTCGCGGATGGTCGATTTCAGGATCGGCGACAGGTCGCTGGGCGTCCACACGCTGTAGATCACGGCGATCAGCCCGAGCGCCAGGAGGCCGCCGAGGCCGGCGGTTTCCGATGGCGTGGCGTAGCCGCCATAGAGCGCGATCATCACGCCGGTCAGCAGCAGCACGAACGGGATCACGCGCGGCAGCGCGCTGAAGCGCTCGGCCATGGTGAATTCGTCATGCTGCAGGATCGCCGCGTCCTTGCCGGTCGCGTCATAGACGGCGCGGGCCATGGCGTATTCCTTGCGGAAGCGGAACACGGCGTAGAAACCGAACAGCGTCACCAGCAGCAGGCCGGGGCCGATGCCGGCGAGAAACAGCCGTCCCAGCGATTTCTCGGCTGCGACGGCGAACAGGATCATCGTGATCGAGGGCGGCAGCAGGATGCCGAGCGTGCCGCCGGCGGCGATGATGCCCGCGGCAAAGCCGCCGGAATAGCCGCGCTTGCGCATCTCCGGGATGCCGGCCGAACCGATCGCCGAGCAGGTCGCCGGCGAGGAGCCGGCCATCGCCGCGAACAGGGCGCAGGCGAATACGTTGGCGACGCCGAGGCCGCCGGGCACGCGGTGCAGCCAGGCGTGCAGCGCCGAATAGAGGTCCTGGCCGGCCCGCGATTTGCCGATCGCCGCGCCCTTCAGGATGAACAGCGGGATCGACAGCAGCGTGATCGAGGCCATCTCCTCGTAGACGTTCTGCGTCACCGTATCGAGCGAGGCCGCCGGCATGAAGATCGCCATGAACACGACCGCGACGGCACCGAGCGCGAACGCGATCGGCATACCGGAGAACATCGCAAACAGGGTGGCAAGTCCGTAGGAGATACCAATACCAAACACGGTCATCGGCGCGCGCCACCCGTCAGCGGAATGATGATTTGCAGGAGGATCTGCACGCAGAGCAGCGTCATGCCCAGCGCCATCAGCACGTAGGGGATGGCGAGCGGCGGCGACCACATCGAGTTGGACACCTGGCCGTCGACATAGGCTTCATGCGCCAGGGTCCAGGATTTCCAGGCGAAGAAGGCGCAGAACGCGAAGCTCGCGACGTCGACCAGCCACAGCCGGATGGCGTTGGCGCGCGCCGAGAGCAGCCCGACGAACGCCTCGATGCTGACATGGCCGCGCTGGCTCTGCACATAGGCCGAGGTCATGAAGGTGGCGCCGACCAGGAGGAAGACGGCCGCCTCGTCCTGCCAGTAGTTCGGGCTGTGGAACAGGGCGCGGCCGAGCACGCTGTAGCTCAGGATCACGCAGGCCGCGACCAGAGCGAGCGCGGCGAACACCACGATGATGTTGTTGCAGATGGACAGCGCGCGCCCAAGCAAGGCCACGGGCGTGTTGCCCGCGGCGATGCTTGCGGTTTCGGCCTGATCCGCGACCGGACCATGCATCATGCGGCGACGTCGCTTGCGAGCTTCAGCAGGTTGGCGGCGGTGGCGGTCTTGGCGCCATAGTCCTTCCATGCGGTATCGCGCGCGATGTCGCGCCACTTGCCGACAATGGTTGCATCGAGCGCGCTGACCTTGGCGCCGGCCTTCTCATAGACCTTGGCGACTTCGGTATCGTCGTCCTGCGCCCCCTTGCGGCCGAACGCCTCGAGCTCGGTGCCGACGGCAAGGATGATGTCCTGCTGGTTTTTCGGCAGCTTGTCGAAGATCGCCTTCGACATCATCAACGGCTCCAGCATGAACCAGTAGGAGGCGCCGGCGCCCGAGGTCAGCGACTTCGCGACCTCCTCGAGGCGGAACGAGATCAGGCTGGTGGAGGAGGTGATGCCGGCGTCGCAGGCGCCGGTCTGCATCGCGGCGTAAAGCTCGTTGGACGGCACCGAGAGCACGGCGGCGCCGGCGGTCTGCAGCACCATGTCCATCTCGCGCGAGCCGCCGCGCACCTTGAGGCCCTTGGCATCTTCAGGCGCCACGATCGCCCTGGAGCGGCTGGCGACGCCGCCGGCCTGCCAGACCCAGGAGATCAGCAGAATGCCCTTGTCGGCGAGGAAGTCGCTCAAGGCCTTGCCGACCGGCTCCTTCTTCCAGCGCAGGCCCTGGTCGTAGGTGGTGACGAGGCCCGGCATCAGGCCGATATTGGTCTCCGGCAATTCGCCGCCGGCATAGGGCATCGGATACAGGCTGAGGTCGAGCGCGCCCTTGCGCATCGCCGAGAACTGCGCGTTGGTCTTGATCAGCGACGAGTTCGGATAGACCTCGGCGGTCAGCTCACCGCCCGAGCGCTTGGCGACCTCGGCCGCGAACATCCTGCACAGCCGGTCGCGGAAGTCGCCCTTGTCGATGGTGCCGCCGGGGAACTGATGCGAGATCTTCAGCGTGGTCGCGGCATGCGCGGTCCCGATGCCCATCCGCAGGACGGCGGGTGCGGCAAGGGCGGAAGCGAGGACGTGGCGGCGTGTGAGCATGGTTCTCCCCTGAGAGCTTCTTGAGTGGCTGTTAGGCCGGCGCGGAGCTTTAGCTTAGCCGGTCTTCGCGTGAACATTCTCTAGTCTGATAGTTCGAGGCGCCCTGATAGTGCGAGCCGATACGGGGCTGCAAGTCCTGACGTTCAAGTCCTGACATTCAAGCCTTGCCGTTGCTGCGGCGCACACAGCCGGCGCCGGCCCATGGCTATTCAACCGTCGCGCGACCATCCGTCGGTGATCGCGCCGCGTCGCTTCAAGAATTTGTTATTGGAGGTAACGACGGCCGGCGCAAGTGCGTCGAGTAGAGAGCGGCAAGTCGTCGCGCTCACATTCGACCACACAAGGGATCATCACCATGACCACCAAGACCCGCCTCGGCCTTTCCGCCGCGCTGCTCTCGTTCAGCCTGGCGCTGGCGCCCGCCGCCTTCGCTCAGGACAAGATGGGCAAGGATGACGCGATGAAGAAGGAAGACACGATGTCCAAGGATGCCATGAAGAAGGACGGTGGCATGATGAAGAAGGACGACGCCATGAAGAAGGATGGCGGCGCGATGATGAAGAAGGACGACGGCATGAAGAAGAACTGACTGCCGTCATCGCCCGCTGTCCGCAGGCCCGCCGCTCTGGCGGGCCTGGTTGTGCCTTAGCGCTTCTTCTTGCCGCGCTCCTTGCGTGCCGCGTAGCGGGCATCGCGCTTGGCCTTCTGCTCGGCGAGCAGCGCCTCCTCGCGGGCGGCTTCCTCTTCCTTCTCGCGCGCAATGCGGGCGGCGTCGGCGGCGGCGGCCTCTTCCTCGCGGCGCTTCTGCTCGGCCTTTTCGGCCTCACGGGCCTCCTTGGCCTTGGTGCGGCGTTCGGCGATCGCCGCGCGCTCCTCGGCACGTGCCTTCACAGCGGGATCGTCAGCTCCCGGCTGGGCGCGAAACTTGTTGAGGAGGTTTTGCCGCGCCTGCAGGGCCGCTTTCTGGCGGTCGGCAAAACCCGGTTCCTTGAAGCCACTCATAGAGGAAGCCTTGCTGCTTTCTGTTCGGGTGATGGATGGGGTTGGTTCGGCGTTTCAATAAGTGAATGGCGACGAAATTGCCAGTGGTGAACGGAGGGCTGTGGAGCAAGGGAGATATGAGCCAGCGTCAAGCAGCCATCGTTCGCCCCGCGGACGCGTGGTGAGTGGCTGGTCACCAAGGGCTGTTGAACAAGGGCTGTTGAAAAGTTCAGCCGCGCTGGAGGTGCTCGCGTCGTCCGTTACCCAGGACTTTGGCGACCGTCTCGGCGGTCATCGCGCTCCGGTCCGAGGCGCGCTGGGCTTCCAGCCTGTCGCGCGCCCTTTCGACGATCAGGAGGCTGATCAGCCGCTGCCTGCTGCTCTCATCGACAGCCTCCGAGAGCAACTGCCTGTAACGCTGATAGTCGTACGTCGTCGCTTCTTGTTCGCTCATCGGCACGCCCCGCATACGCGCTCCACTTCAGCGAGTAGTCTTTCGCGAGTCGCCCCTGGCGCGCAACGGAATTGCGGTGCCGACGGCCGCGGCTGTGCATTTCGTTGTGCGACTGTTGCAGAATTGATCGCACGCAACCATGCAAAGGGTCATGATGCGGACCGTGGCAACCGGGAACCGAAGCGGGCATGAGCGAATCCGACGACGGAAGCAGCAGAAGGGGCGCGCTGATCGGACTGCTGGTCGCAGCGGTCATGCTCGCGGTCGGCCTCTGGCTCGCGCATGACCTGACGGCGGCGAGCAAGATGCAGGACTGCCTGATGTCGGGCCGGACCAACTGTAATGTGATCGAGCCGGCGCGCTGACCCCGTCTTGCGGCAGTGCAATATCGATCACACATCAAGCCCAAAGACTCGGGCTGAACTGTTTGATCCCGGTTGTGATTCCGATCACACGCGGACAGGCGGGCTGCCTCGTCTCCTGGAGATCGGCGGGAACCAAGGCCATGATGTCCAAGCTGTGGTCCGGAAAGGGCGCGGCGCTGGCTGCCGCAGGCGCGGCGGGTGCCGTTTTGGTGGCGTATCTATCCCTGACACTGGCGTCGCCCGAGCCGGTGTCCAATGCGGCGCTCGGGCCGGAATGGCAATGCAGCCGGGTTGCTTTCGTGCTGACCACCTGCACCAGGGGGACCGAGGCGGAACGCGAGGCTGAGGCCAAGCCGGAAGGCGAGGTCAGAGCGATCCCGGTGCGGGCGAAGGACGATTGTCCGCCAGAACTCTAGCGGCCGTATTTCAAGTCATTTCTTGGTGGTACTGCGCGGCTTGATCGACAGGCCGAGGCGCATCGCCATCTTCTTGATCCGCTCCGGCGAGCGGCCGGTCGCCTTCACGACCTCCTCCAGCGACTTCGAGGAGCGTGCCAGTTCCATCAGTCGTCGGTCCTCCTTGAACGACCACCGCGGCTTTCGGGCCATCTTGTTGGTTTCCTTGTGCATTGCTGGGCAACAAAGCCGCCAGGCGGGGTCGCCTGACGGCCTTGCCGGTGTGGGCCCGGACCTTGGGGAAATGTCCGGTGGATAAGCAATACTGCTTCCGAATAAGGCCGCAATTGAAACCGGAATTTAACCTAACCCATCAAGGTTACTTGCAACATTACTCGGATACGGCGTGGCAGGAGGCCTTATGCGCAAGGTCGCCATTTTGAGTGCCGCAGCATTTTTACTGTCCGGTTGCTGGTCCGACCCGGAGGTTACGGGATCGACCAACAGCTGTGCGGCCAATCTTTACAGTCAGTACAATCCCAAGGTCATGGATCAGTGCGTCAACGCCTGCATCAAATGTGACCGCGGCAACGTTACGACCTGCACGACCTCCTGCACGCTGAAGGGCGCGCGGTAATCGATCCGCGCGTCCGATGCCAGCGAGGCCTCGTGGCGTCACGCCACCGAGCCGCCTTGCGTGGCGCGATGATCGCCTTTATCGCGTCTGGCAGCGGCGCCGTCGGCGCGCGGGACACTGAGAGCGTGGAACAGGGCGCGATGAGCGGGCTTTCCTATGTCGCGGTCGACTGGGGCACCAGCAGCTTCCGGCTCTGGCTGACGGGCGCCGGTGGCAAGGTGCTCGGTGAGCGCCGCAGCGATGAAGGCATGACCGCGGCAGCCAGGACCAGCTTTGCGGCCGTGCTGCAATCGCATCTCGATGCGCTGGGTGTGCCGGCCGACCTGCCGGTCGTGATCTGCGGCATGGCGGGCGCGCGGCAGGGCTGGGTCGAGGCCGGCTATATCGATACGCCGGCGCATCTGTCGGACATCCTCAAGGGCGCTGTCGTGGTCAGCGGGCAGACGCGCGAGATCCGTATCCTGCCTGGAATTGCGCAGCGTGATGCCGCCGCGCCGGACGTCATGCGCGGCGAGGAGACCCAGCTGCTGGGGGCGCTCGGCTTGAATGCGCCGGGCGAGGCGCTCGTCTGCATGCCGGGAACGCATTCCAAATGGGTGAGGGTCCGCGGCGGAACGGTCGAACGCTTTGCGACCTTCATGACCGGAGAGCTGTTCAGCGCGGTCGCGCGCGACACCATCCTGTCGTCGCACGCAGTCGCCGGCGCCGAGGAAGCGGTTGACGGCGATGCGTTCCGCGCGGCGGTCGCGGCGGCATTCGCGGCGCCGGCGCTAGCGGCCAATCTGCTGTTTCGCGTGCGATCGCGGCAGCTGCTGTTCGGCGGCAACGCACAGGCCGCGCGCGAGACGATCTCGGGCACGTTGATCGGCGTCGAACTCGCGGCGGGCCTTGCGGAGCGGGAGCAGGGAGCGCCGGTTACGCTGATTGCCTCGGGCCGGTTGCAGCGGCTCTATCAGATGGCGCTCGAATGCCTTTCGATTCCGCTCAATGTTATGGATGCGGAGGAGGCGGTTCGCCGTGGCCTCGCCGGCGCGGCGGCGGCGATCTGGAAGAACTGAGGGATCAACGCATGAGTATTCCGTTTCCGCCGATGAAGCGGCCGCTGGTCGCGATCCTGCGCGGCGTCAAGCCGGACGAGGTGCTGGGCATCGTCAGCGCGCTGCTCGACGCCGGCATGACCGCGATCGAGATTCCACTGAACTCGCCCGAGCCGTTCCGCTCGATCGAGATCGCGGCGAAGCGCGCGCCGGCCGATGTTCTGATCGGCGCCGGCACGGTGCTGACTGCAGCCGACGTCGATCGCCTGCATGACGTCGGCGGCCGCCTTATGGTGTCGCCGAATGTCGACGTCGAGGTGCTGGCGCGTGCCCGGGACCACGCGATGATCACGATGCCCGGCGTATTCTCGCCGACGGAAGCGCTGCTCGCCGCGCGCGCGGGGGCATCGAGCCTGAAATTCTTTCCGGCCAGCGTGCTCGGTGCCGCCGGCATCACCGCGATCCGCGCCGTGCTGCCGCCGGATGTGACGATCGCCGCGGTCGGCGGCGTCTCGGACCAGAATTTCGCCGAGTATGTGAAGGCGGGCATTCGCGCCTTCGGTCTCGGCAGCAGCCTTTACAAGCCGGGCATGACGGGTGCGGATATTGCGGACAGGGCAAGGGTGACGATCGAGGCGTATGACAGGGCCGTGCAGGGTACCGGCTAGGCTCGGTGCAAGCGCGCTAATCGTCCCGCCTGCCGCCGTCGATCACCCTGAACAGCGGGGCCGCCTCGCGGGGATTCTCAAGCAGCTCTTCGACCATGGCGATCGCGGCCGCGACGTACTTCCCGGTCGCGGCGTCCAGCGGCCGTTCGGCTTCGTCCGAGAGCGCAAGCCTTGCGCCTTCGAGCAGCTTGCGGGTGCGGACGGCGGACTCGTCGCCGGCGGTGAGGGCGGCGCGCGCGATCGATCGCAGCACGAACAATTCGCCCTCCAGCCGCAGCAGGCGGTCGTTCAGCTTGCTCAGGACGGTGTTCAGGTTCCGCATGACGCGCTCTCCGGGCATTGGACCCGTCTTCCATACACGGTCATTCCTGACGAAATTCTTGTGGCGACCACGCACCATTTGGTTGGTTGAATGGCGTCCCGGATCTCCTCATGTTCCCGGCGGCCCGGGCATTGCCATTTGACGAAGGCGTCGATGGCCCTAATAGAATGGCCGCGGTCCGGCGCCGCCCGGGAGGCGCGTCAGCTTCACCCATCGCTACGAGGGAATAGATATGAGGATTGCCGTCGAAACGACCGTTGCCGCGCCGATCGCGGATGTCTGGCGCGCCTATACGACGCCCGACGACATCAAGCAGTGGAACGCGGCTTCCGACGATTGGCACACGACCGCCGCGACCGTCGACCTGCGCACCGGCGGCGCGTTCTCGTCGCGGATGGAAGCCAAGGACGGCAGCATGGGGTTCGATTTCGCCGGCACCTACACCAGGGTCGAGGAGCCCCGGCTGCTCGAATATTCGTTCGGCGATCGCAGCGCGCAGGTCGCATTCACGCCGGAGACCGGCGGCGTCAAGGTGCAGGTCAGCTTCGACAGCGAGGATACCCACTCGGTCGAGCAGCAGCGCGACGGTTGGCAGGCGATCCTGGATAACTTCAAGCGCTACGTCGAAGCCAAGCGGCGGTCCTGATCCGGCGATCGGAGGGCGGCGTGACGCTGAAGCGACCCCGCGCGGCGATGCCGGCGAGCATTCGCCGCGAGCTCGATGCTGCCGGACTGATGCAGGCGTTCAAGACGCGCCCGCCGTATCAGCGCAACGACTATCTGCACTGGATCGGCCGCAGCGTGCGAACTGCAACACGGCGCAAGCGGATCGACCAGATGCTGGCGGAATTGAAGGCCGGCGGGGTGTACATGGGAATGGCGCATCGGCCAAGCAAACCAAAGTGAGACTCTCGCGGCGTGACCGCTGCGCGCTGTGCGTTCGCATCGCTCGCGTGATGTTTTGGTCGTGCGAATCCTCATCGAACAAAAAGGACGATCTCGGAATCGTCCATCGCGGTCCTGAAAATATCGACGACCGACGCGCGCTCACAATCTTCCAGAGAAACATTCTTGGATTAAGAAATTGCGAAGCGCGCTGCCGGCGCTCACGGCAAGTGGAACCTGCAATCGCACGAACGGAAAGCGATCAGTCCCTCAATCGCCGCCGGAACTTTGTTCACGCACGGAGAACTACGGAATCGTTTCGTGCGCTGAATGATAAAAACGGCGAGTGATTTCACGGCACACGGCGAACATCAAAAAAGAAAGGCCTCAGCGCGTGGGCCACGCTGAGGCCAAGTAGACACTTTGGTCGTGAGGCACCGTCGCCGGCGCCTCGATGCCTAACCTATCTTTGTTTCTGTGTTTCCAAATGGCCCATTTGGGCCATGCCGCGTGATAGCCAATTTGGGACATGCGCCGCTGGCACAAAGTGTGCAGACTTGGAGCTGTCAGGATTTTGCATCACCTTCCTGGGGCTAGGGCCAACGCCGTCCGCATCTATTTCAAGCGGACGGCGTTGTGCATTCTGGCGACCGCGCCGGCCATCGCCTGGCTGCGCCGCGCTCAGGGTCAGCGGTCCACCGGCCGAATCTCGAGGTTCTCGATTTTCAGAGGCGGCGTTGAGGGGACGTTCTGCTCGTTCAACGGATGCAGCGTGATCGGCGTATTCGTGCCGCCGGCGAGAACGTTGACGCCGGCGCCGTCGGCATGGGCGTAGCCGCCGGCGAGGTCGTCGCTTCCAAGCCACGGCACGGGCGCCGTCACCTTCCAGGTCATGGCGACTTCTTGATCTCCGATCAAAACGCCGAGGTTGCGGATGGCCGCGACAAAACGACTGTCCGGCGCGCTATCGACGTGCAGCACGCAATTGAGATTGGTCACCGGACCCACGACGAACCCGGTATCGGGGCCGCCACGACACTCAAGCGTTCCGGCCCGCACCTGCTGCGCATTGGCGGCTGCGAGCGGCGCAGCGAGAACCGCCGCACCACACGCAGCAGAGGCGATCGCACGGCTTGTCATACGCATGGTGCCGGACAACACGGATCGACGCGCGATCGGCCCATGCCCCCGCGTGCGGCCTTCGTTTGTGGTTAAGAGAGCCTTAGAGATTGGTTTGATTGCTGCCGACGGTCGACGTTCGCGAGCGACCGACCAGGAGGAAAACGATCGACCAACGGCGATGCTTTTTCGTCGTCGTCGCGGCTGACATCTCGATGGTGGGTCTATCGACGTCGAACGAGCGTGCTCGATTTCCAGGCAGGAGAGGCCGCGGGCGAAGCAAGGCAGCGGTCCTGGCACTGACGTCAGGCCGTTCGGATCTCGGTGGTGAGCCTGCCCCGAAAAATTACACCGCCGGGCTCGAAATGCATTGTCCCGGCGGCGCCTGTTCCAATCTGGGCCCGCAATCCCAGTCATGTTTGTGTCTGCAAAACCGGCGCCAAGGTTCGAGCGCCCCCGTAATCATACGGGGACTGGGGGGGCCGCGATGGGATTGGTGTTGGCTGCTTGTGCGCTGGCGAAGGTCCGATTGTCCGGGGTGATCCAAGCCGCGGCGCGAGAACGGCTGATCGCCACCGATGCTCTGCCCGCTCAGATATGATGCTCGAGCTTCCGCATCTCCTGCAGGCGAGCCAGGCAGAAATCCCGATACAATTCGTTGATGAAATCCCACATGACCTAATCCCCTTGGTCCAGTGCCGGGACACTACGCCGGGTTTGTTTCCGGCCGGCTTCGCGGCTTCTGGAAAATGGTTTCATTGGAGGGAGTAGGGTGGCGATCCCGGCAGGATTCGAACCTGCAACCCGCGGAGTAGAAATCCGCTACTCTATCCAGTTGAGCTACGGGACCGTGGCGGCCTTGTAGCACCGCCAATATGAAAAATCCGCTTTTCCGCCAAGTCCGTCCGAACCGATTTTTGTGGTCGAGCGACAAAGGCGAGCAGGGACCCGCCCTGCGTTGGCCTGGCCAGCCCGCCGCGCCGCACGACGCTGCCGTCGGGGGCTGGTCAAAGGAATGTCGGCAATGCGATCTGCGACGTTTTCGTCCGTTCATGTCCGCGCCTTCACTCCGTCACCTTTTCGCGCACTTTTGGCCCCAACGCGACGTTCGACCGCGGGGCGTTCAGGAGCTCCATCATGATCGGATTGGTTCGTGCCGCCACGATATGCGCCACGCTGTTGCTCGCCCTGGTGACCGCCCAGGCCGCGGACAAGGCGTTCAAGCGCGACGATCTCGCCGATTCCGCGATCAAGCTGGAAGCCCAGATCAAGAGCGAGGCCGGCGCGGTCAACAAATCGGCCGCGACCCTGCGCACCGACGCCGACGCCGCCTTCAAGCGCAATGATTTCCGCGGCGGGCTGCAGATCCTCGGCCAGATCGCGGCGACCACGCCGGAGGACGGCGCCAACTGGCTGCGCCTCGCCAGGACGATCTTCCAGATCCGGTCGGCGAGCTCCAGCGAACAGACGTTCCTGATGGAGCGCGCCTCCACCGCCGCCTACATCGCCTACCAGCGCGCCGGCAATGCGGGCGAGGAGGCGGACGCGCTCGCCGTGCTCGGCAAAGCGCTTGCCGAGCGCAAGCTGTGGCGCCCGGCGCTGGACAGCTTGCGGCTGTCGCTCGACATGCGCGAGGTCGCCGATGTCCGCGGCCAGTACGAGAAGATGCGCGACGAGCACGGTTTCCGGCTGCTCGATTATACCGTCGATTCCGACGCCGCCTCGCCGCGGGCCTGCTTCCAGTTCTCGGAGGAACTCGCCAAGCGTGTCGACTTCGCGCCGTATCTCGCGCTCGCCGGCACCGACAAGCCGGCCTTGTCGGCGGAGGGCCAGCAGCTCTGCGTCGACGGGCTCAAGCACGGCGAGCGCTACAACATCAATCTGCGCGCCGGCCTGCCGTCGACCGTCAAGGAGACCCTGCCGAAATCGGCCGAGTTCAACATCTATGTCCGCGACCGCAAGCCGTTCGTGCGGTTCACCGGGCGGGCCTATGTGCTGCCGCGGACCGGACAGCGCGGTATCCCGGTGGTCAGCGTCAACACGCCGGCGGTCAAGGTCGACGTCTTCCGGATCGGCGACCGCAACCTGATCAACACGGTGATCGACAGCGACTTCCAGAGCACGCTGAGCCGCTATCAGCTCTCCGATCTCGGCGACCAGCGCGGCGTCAAGGTGTGGTCCGGCGAGCTTGCGACAGCGACCACGCTGAACCAGGACGTCGTCACGGCGTTTCCGGTCGACCAGGCGCTCGGCGACCTGCAACCCGGTGTCTATGTCATGACCGCCGCGGCCAAGGGGCCGGGCACCGATGACGACGGCACGCTGGCGACGCAATGGTTCATCGTCTCGGACATGGGCCTGTCGGCCTTCTCCGGCAATGACGGTATCCACGTCTTTGTCAACTCGCTGGCTTCGACCGAACCGGTCGCCAACGCCGACGTGAAACTAGTCGCCCGCAACAACGAGATCCTGGCGACCCGCAAGACCGATGCCGCCGGCCATGTGCTGTTCGAGCAAGGCCTGGCCCGGGGCGAGGGCGGGTTGTCGCCGGCACTGCTGACGGTCATGGGCGAGAAGGCCGACTACGCCTTCTTGAGCCTGAAGACCAATGCGTTCGACCTCACCGACCGCGGCGTCGCGGGCCGGGCGATCCCGGCCGGCGCGGACGCCTTCGTCTACGCCGAGCGTGGCGTCTACCGCTCCAGCGAGACCGTCTATCTGACCGCGCTGTTGCGCGACGGGCAGGGCAATGCCCTGACCGGGACGCCGCTGACCATGGTGATCGAGCGCCCCGACGGCGTCGAATTCCGCCGCGCCGTGCTGCCCGACCAGGGCGCCGGCGGCCGGATGCTGGCGGTGGCGTTGAACTCTGCGGTGCCGACCGGCACCTGGCGCGCCCGCGTCTTTACCGATCCGAAAGGCTCGTCGGTCGGCGAGACCACCTTCATGGTCGAGGATTACATTCCCGAACGGGTCGAATTCGATCTGACCAGCAAGGAGAAGGTGATCAAAGCTGAAGTTCCAGTGGAGCTTCAGGTCTCCGGCCATTTCCTCTACGGCGCGCCGGCCTCGGGCCTGCAGCTCGAGGGCGACATGCTGGTAGCGCCCGCGGCGAACGGCCGGCCCGGTTATGCCGGCTATCAGTTCGGCGTCGACGACGAGCAGACCGCGAGCAACGAGCGGATCCCGATCGAGGACCTGCCGGAGGCCGATGCCAACGGCGCGGCGACCTTTCCGGTGAAGCTCGAGAAGGTGCCGACCTCGACGCGGCCACAGGAGGCCCAGATCTACATCCGCATGGCGGAGACCGGCGGCCGCTCGGTGGAACGCAAGATCGTGCTGCCGGTGGCCCCTGGCGCCTCGCTGATCGGCGTCAAGCCGCTGTTCGGCGACAAGAGCGTGGCCGAGGGCGACAAGGCCGAGTTCGACGTCGTGTTCGTCGCGCCCGACGGCAAGCAGCTGCCGCGCAACGGGCTGCGCTACGAGCTGTTGAAGCTGGAGTCGCGTTACCAGTGGTACCGGCAGAATTCGTCCTGGCAGTATGAGCCGGTCAAGTCGACCCACCGCGTCGCCGATGGCGACGTCAACCTCGCGGCCGACAAGCCGATGCGCCTGGCCTTCCAGCCGCAGCCCGGCCGCTACCGGCTCGACGTGAAATCGACCGACGCCGACGGCCCCGTCACCTCGGTGCAGTTCGACGTCGGCTGGTATTCCGACGGCAGCGCCGACACGCCCGATCTATTGGAAACCTCGATCGACAAGCCGGAATATGCCTCGGGCGACACGATGACCGTGTCGGTCAATGCGCGCACGTCAGGCAAGCTGACGGTCTATGTGCTTGGCGACCGCCTGCTGACCACCCAAAGCGTCGACGTCACGGAGGGCACCCGGCAGGTCAAGCTCCCCGTCGGCAAGGACTGGGGCACCGGCGCGTATGTCATGACGACGTTGCGCCGTCCGCTCGATGCCGCCGCCGGGCGCATGCCCGGCCGCGCGATCGGACTGAAATGGTTCGGCATCGACAAGAAAGCGCGCACGCTTGCCGTCGAACTGTCGCCGCCCGCGTTGGTGCGGCCGGGCTCGACACTGAAGATCCCGGTCAAGCTCGGCGGGCTCAATCCCGGCGAGGACGCCAAGGTGGTGCTGGCCGCGGTTGATGTCGGCATTCTCAATTTGACCAATTACAAGCCGCCGGCGCCGGACGACTACTATCTCGGCCAGCGCCGTCTGACCGCCGAGATCCGCGACCTCTACGGCCAGCTGATCGACGGCATGCAAGGTACCCGCGGCCAGATCCGCAGCGGCGGCGACTCTGCCGGCGCCGAGCTGCAGGGCTCGCCGCCAACGCAGAAGCCGCTCGCGCTCTATTCCGGCATCCTCACGGTCGGGCCTGACGGGACGGCCGAGGTGAGCTTTGATATCCCGGAATTTGCCGGCACCGCGCGGGTGATGGCGGTGGCGTGGAGCGCAACCAAGGTCGGCCGCGCCAATGTCGACGTGATCGTGCGCGATCCCGTGGTGGTGACCGCGACCTTGCCGCGCTTCCTGCTGACCGGTGACAAGGGCACCATCAGCATGGATATCGACAATGTCGAAGGTGCGGCCGGCAACTATGCCATCAGCGTCAAGGCGAGCGGCCCGATCAAGGCTTCCGGCAATTCGACCACGATGGTGAAGCTCGCCGCCAAGCAGCGCTCCTCGCTGTCGCTGGGCCTCGAGGCCGGCGGCGCCGGACGTGCCGAGTTCGACGTCGACATCTCCGGGCCGAACGGGCTGACGCTGGCGCGGCATTATGCGCTCGACGTCAAGCCGGCGACCCAGGTTCTGGCGCGCCGTTCGATCCGCACGCTGGCGAAGGGCGAAAGCCTGACGCTGACCTCGGACATGTTCTCCGATCTTGTGCCGGGTACCGGCAGCGTTTCGGTCTCGGCGAGCCTGTCGACCGCGCTCGATGCCGCGAGCATTCTGAAGGCGCTCGACCGCTACCCGTATGGCTGCTCCGAGCAGATCACGAGCCGCGCGTTGCCGTTGCTCTATGTCAATGATCTCGCCGCCGGTGCCCATCTTGCGATGGACACCGCGGTCGACCAGCGCATCCGCGACGCGATCGAGCGGCTCCTCGCTCGACAGGGGTCCAACGGCTCGTTTGGCCTGTGGTCGGCGGGCGGCGACGAGGCCTGGCTCGATGCCTACGTCACAGACTTCCTGACCCGGGCCCGCGAAAAGGGCTTTGCGGTGCCGGACGTGCTGTTCAAGAACGCGCTCGACCGCGTCAGGAACTCGGTGGTCAATGCCAACGAGCCGGAGAAGGACGGCGGCCGCGATCTGGCCTACGGCCTCTATGTGCTCGCGCGCAACGGCGCGGCGCCGATCGGTGATCTGCGCTATCTCGCCGACACCAAGCTGAACAATCTGGCGACCCCGATCTCCAAGGCCCAGCTTGCGGCGGCGCTGGCGCTGGTCGGCGACAAGGCGAGGGCCGAGCGGGTCTATGGTGCCGCGCTCGATGCGCTGAACCCGAAACCCGTGATCGAGTTCGGCCGGGTCGACTACGGCTCGGCGCTGCGCGATGCTGCAGCGCTGGTCTCGCTCGCTGGCGAAGGCAATGCACCGCGCACCACGCTGACCCAAGCCGTGCTGCGGGTCGAGGCGGCGCGGGGACTGTCGCCCTACACCTCGACGCAGGAAAATGCGTGGATGGTGCTGGCGGCGCGGGCGCTCGCCAAGGAGACGCTGGCGCTCGACATCAACGGCCAGCCGGTCAAGACCGCGGTCTATCGCAGCTACAAGGCCGAGGAGATGACCGGCCAGCCGCTCAGGATCACCAATACCGGCGATGCGCCGGTGCAGGCGGTGATCTCGGTATCGGGCTCGCCGGTCACGCCGGAGCCGGCGGCCTCCAACGGCTTCAAGATCGAGCGCAGCTATTTCACGCTCGACGGCAAGCCGGCCGATGTCACCAAGGCGAAACAGAATGACCGCTTCGCGGTTGTCCTGAAGGTGACGGAAGCCAAACCGGAGTTCGGTCACATCATGGTGGCCGACTATCTGCCGGCCGGGCTCGAGATCGACAACCCGAACTTGGTGTCATCGGGGGATTCCGGCACGCTCGCGTGGATCGAGGACGGCGTCGAGCCGAAGAACACCGAGTTCCGCGATGACCGCTTCACGGCGGCGATCGATCGGGGCGCCAACGACAAAGCGGTGTTTACGGTCGCCTATGTCGTGCGCGCGGTGTCGCCGGGCAAATATGTGCTGCCGCAGGCCTATGTCGAGGACATGTACAATCCCTCGCGCTATGGCCGCAGCGGAACCGGTGCGGTTGAGGTGAAGCCGGCGAAATGAACAAGGACGCGCGGCGCAAACTCTTCTCGTCATGGCCGGGCTTGACCCGGCCATTCATAGGCGCGTCCATGCGAACGAAGGATGTGGATGCCCGGGTCAAGCCCGGGCATGACAAGCGCAGCGGGCGGCTGGCGCTCCGCGTCGCGGCCGCAATGGCCGTCGTCCTTATTGCGATCACCGGCGCCTTCGCCGCCTGGATCGTTTCGCTCGGGCCGTTGCCGCTCGACAAAGCGCAGCAGGTCTCGACCACGGTGATCGATCGCAACGGCAAGTTGCTCCGCGCCTATGCGATGACGGACGGGCGCTGGCGGCTGCCGGTCGATGCGAAGACGTCAGTCGATCCCACCTATCTGAAGCTCTTGTTCGC
Organism: Bradyrhizobium sp. USDA 3315; assembly: GCF_054056795.1. Taxonomy (NCBI): domain Bacteria; kingdom Pseudomonadati; phylum Pseudomonadota; class Alphaproteobacteria; order Hyphomicrobiales; family Nitrobacteraceae; genus Bradyrhizobium; species Bradyrhizobium sp. USDA 3315. The sequence continues at coordinate 6,780,607 of NZ_JBSRYP010000001.1, forward strand.
CTATGAGGACAAGCGCTTCTATGAGCATCACGGCATCGATCCGCTGGCGCTGTCGCGCGCCGCATTCCAGCTTCTCACCAGCGGTCATATCGTCTCGGGCGGTTCGACGATCACGATGCAGCTGGCGCGGCTGATCGAGCCGCGCCACCAGCGCTCGGTCTACGCAAAGCTGCGGCAGATGGTGCGGGCGGTCGAACTGGAGCGGCAGCTCTCGAAGGACCAGATCCTCGATCTCTATCTCGCGCTGGCACCGTTCGGCGGCAATCTCGAGGGCGTCCGCGCCGCCTCGATCGCCTATTTCGGCAAGGAGCCGAAGCGGCTGTCGCTCGCCGAAGCCGCGCTGCTGGTGGCGCTGCCGCAATCGCCGGAGCGGCGGCGGCTCGATCGTTACCCCGACGCCGCCCACGCCGCCCGCGACCGCGTGCTCGAGCGCATGGTCGAGGATGGCGTGGTGTCGAAGGACGATGCCGCGCAGGCCACGGCGACGGCGGTGCCGAAGATGCGCAAGCAGATTCCGATCCTGGCGCCGCATTCGTCCGATCAGGCGATCGCGACGATGAAGGATGCGCCCGTCATCAAGCTGACGCTCGACGCCGCGCTACAACGGAACCTGGAGGCGCTGGCGCGCGACCGCGCCATCGCGCAGGGGCCTGACGTCTCGGTTGCGATCGTCGTGGTCGACAATGAGACGGGCGACGTGCTCGCGCGCGTCGGCTCGGCGGATTATTTCGATGAGCGGCGGGCCGGGCAGGTCGACATGACGCGCGCGGTGCGCTCGCCGGGCTCGACCTTGAAGCCGTTCATCTATGGCCTTGCCTTCGAGGATGGCTTTGTCCATCCCGACAGCCTGATCGAGGACCGGCCGATCCGCTTCGGCACCTACGCGCCGGAAAATTTCGACATGACGTTCCAGGGCACGGTGCCGATCCGCAAGGCGCTGCAATTGTCGCTCAACGTGCCGGCGATCGCGCTGCTCGACCGGGTCGGTGCCAGCCGGCTGTCGTCGCGGCTGAAGCAGGCCGGCACCAGTCTCGTGCTGCCGAAGGACGAGGCGCCGGGCCTTGCGATGGGTCTCGGCGGTGTCGGCATCACGTTGCAGGATCTCGCTCAGCTCTATTCCGGCCTGGCACGGCTCGGCGCGACTAAACCGTTGCGCGAGATCATGCAGGAGAATGACAGCCGCGACACGATGCGGCTGATGGATCAGGCTGCGGCCTGGCAGGTCGGCAACGTCCTGCTCGGCACGCCGCCGCCGGAGAACGGCGTGCACAACCGGATCGCGTTCAAGACCGGCACCAGCTATGGCTATCGCGATGCCTGGTCGGTCGGCTTCGACGGCCGCGTCACGATCGGCGTCTGGGTCGGCCGTCCCGACGGCGCGCCGGTGCCGGGTCTGGTTGGCCGCACCGCCGCGGCGCCGATCCTGTTCGGCGCCTTTGCACGCACCGGCAAAATCCCGGCGGCATTGCCGAAGCCGCCACGCGGCGTGCTGGTCGCATCCAACGCGAAACTGCCGCCGCCGCTGCGCCGCTTCCGGCCGCTCGGCGAACTGGTCCGTAGCGGCAACGACCAGGCTCCGCACATCCAGTTTCCGCTGAACGGCTCGCGCATCGATGTCGATCAATCCGAGGGCGGCCGCAATGCCGCGCTGCCGGTCAAGGTCGCCGGCGGGGTGCTGCCGCTGACGGTCCTTGTGAATGGTGTCTCAGCCGGGGACATCGACAGCCGGCGCCAGCGCCTGATCGAGCCGCCCGGGCCGGGCTTCGCGCGGCTCACCGTGATCGACGCCACGGGGGCCGCGGATACCGTTGTGATCCGCGTGCAATGATCGCACGGGAAAGCGGAGCGGCACGGTCGGAAAGCGGAACAGCACAGTTGTTTGCGGTGCGGTTTCATCGTATGCGAAACCCATGGTGGATGGCCTCCAACCCCGGCGCTTCGGAGCAGGGCAACAGTCTGTAAAACCTGCGCATTCGGGCCGCAGGCTGTTCATGGCGTTCGAGTTCGCAACGGCCAGCCAATGGCGTTCGATCCTGTTCCTGACGCTGACCTGCCTGGTGCTGTTCCTGCCGGGGTTCTTCACCATCCCGCCGATCGACCGTGACGAGGTCCGCTTTGCCCAGGCGACCAAGCAGATGGTCGAGAGTGGCGATTTCGTCGACATCCGCTTCCAGGACGACGTCCGTTACAAGAAACCGGTTGGCATCTACTGGATGCAGGCGGCTGCGCTGAAGACCGTCTCCGCGCTCGGGGTGCCGCGCGCCCAGGTCCGCATCTGGGTGTACCGCCTGCCGTCCCTGATCGGCGCCATCGGCGCCGTTTTGCTGACCTATTGGACCGCGCTGGCCTTCGTGACGCGGCAGGGGGCGGTGCTGGCCGCCCTGATGATGGCAAGCTGCGTACTGCTCGGGGTCGAAGCGCGGCTCGCCAAGACCGACGCGATGCTGCTGCTGACAGTCACCGCGGCGATGGGCGCGATGGCGCGAGTCTATCTGTCGTGGCAGCGCGGCGAGGATCCCGCACACCCGTCATGGGGTCCGCCCGCGGTCTTCTGGACGGCACTGGCGGTCGGCATCCTGCTCAAGGGGCCGCTGATCCTGATGTTCGTCGGCCTTGCGATGGCGGGGCTTGCGATTCTCGACCGATCGGCGGCCTGGTTCTGGCGCATGCGCCCGGTCTGGGGCCTGATGTGGACCCTGGTGCTGGTGCTGCCGTGGTTCGTGCTGATTTTCCTGCGCGCCGGCGAGACCTTCTTTGCCGACTCGGTCGGCGGCGACATGCTGAGCAAGCTCGGTGCTCAGGAATCCCATGGCGCGCCGCCTGGACTCTATCTGCTGCTGTTCTGGATCACGTTCTGGCCCGGTGCGCCGCTGGCCGGCATGGCGGCGCCTGCGGTGTGGCGGGCGCGGCGCGAGCCCGGTGCGCAGTTCCTGCTGGCCTGGCTGATCCCGTCCTGGATCGTGTTCGAGGCCGTGCTGACCAAGCTGCCGCATTACGTGCTGCCGCTCTATCCGGCGATCGCGATCCTGACCGTCGGCGCGCTGGAGCGGCGCGTGCTGTCGCGCTCGCCCTGGCTGTTGCGCGGCGCCGCCTGGTGGTTCGCGATCCCCGCCTTCGGCGCGGTGCTGATGATCGTCGGCGCCATCAAGGCGATCCATCAACCGGTGTTTCCGGCCTGGCCGTTGTTCGCCGTCGCGATGGTGTTCGGCCTGATCGCGTGGTGGTTGTTCGAGGACAGCCGCGCCGAGCGCTCGCTGCTCAATGCGGTGATTGCCGCGGTGCTGATGGCAGCCGGCACCTATGGCGTGGTGCTGCCGCGGCTCACCACCGTATTTCCGAGCCAGGAGGTCGCACGCGCCTTGCGTAACGTGACCTGCGTCGGCCCGAAGGCGGCAGCCGCCGGTTTCCACGAGCCGAGCCTCGTGTTCATGACCGATACCTCGACGCTGCTCACCGACGGATCGGGCGCCGCGGATTTCCTCGGGCAGGGCTCCTGCCGCTTCGCGCTGGTCGAACAGCGCTCGGAGCGCGCCTTCGTGCAGCGCGCCGAGGCGATTGGCCTGCGCTACAACGCGCCGGTGCGCGTCGAGGGCTACAACATCTCGCAGGGCAAGGCGGTCTCGATCGCGATCTTCCGTTCCGAAGGGACGGAATGACATGCCGGCGCTGCCAGCCAACCCGGAATCCGCCAACTATTTCGGACGATTGCTGACGCTGGTTTGGCTGTCCTTTGCCCAGCTCGTGCGGGCGCCGTCGCATTCGCGCCGTGCCGAGGCGGCTCGCCGCTCCGCGCGCCACGGACTTTTGCTCGTCGTCATCGTCGGCGCCGTGATCATCACGCTGATGTATGCGTTCGATGTCACCGAGATCAGTCTGATGCCGCCACGCGGCACGCCAGGTCTGTGGTGGGTGAAGACGCTCACCGATTTCGGCAAGGACGAGTATGTGCTGTGCGCGCTTGGCCTGCTGCTGATCGTGGTCGCGCTGGCGGCGCCTGCGCTGCGCGGCGTGCCGCGCGCCACCTTGCTTGGCTTCGGGACAAGGCTGCAATACCTGTTTCTGTCGGTCGTGCTCTCGGTCGCTGTCGGCGAATTGATCAAGTGGATCGTCGGCCGCGGGCGGCCCTTTGTCGGCGGCAAGGCCAATGCCTTCAACTTCCAGCATTTCGCCGGCACCGAGGCCTATTCGAGCTTTCCGTCGGGACATTCGATCACGGCGTTCGCGCTGGCCTTTGCCATATCCGCGGTGTGGCCGGGCGCGCGGTTCGCGATGCTGGTCTATGCGCTGGTCATCGCCGCAACCCGGCTCGTGCTGCTGGCGCATCATCCGAGCGACGTGGTGGCCGGCGCGCTGGTCGGGGTGATCGGCGCAATGGTCGTGCGCTACTGGTTCGCCGCCCGCCGCCTTGGTTTTGCCATTCATCGCGACGGCACTGTGGTGGCGCTGTCAGGACCGTCGGACGGGCGTCTCAAAAGGGTTGCGAGGAGCGCCTTCGCCCCATAAAAGCGGTCGCCCGACGGCCGGATCGGGCTGGTTCCATCGCCGACAACACCAACCACGAGTGCCGATTTGCCTGCTCCCGATCAGACGCCGGTCGCCGTTTCCATCGTCGTGCCTGTGCGCAACGAGGCGGACAATATCGCGCCGTTGATCGCCGAGATCGCGGCCGCGCTCGACGGACGCTGGGCTTACGAGATCGTCTACGTCAATGACGGCTCGACGGATGCCACCGGCGAGCGGCTGAGCGGGGTCATGGCCGGGCGGCCCAATCTCCGGCAGCTCCGCCACGCGGTCTCGTCGGGCCAGTCGGCGGCCGTGCGCAGCGGCGTGCGCGCCGCGCGCGGCGCGATCGTGGCGACGCTCGACGGTGACGGGCAGAACAATCCCGCCTTCTTGCCGGACCTGATCGCGGCGGTCGAGAGTGGCAACGGCCGCGTCGGCCTCGCCGCGGGCCAGCGCGTCGGGCGCAAGGACACCGGCTTCAAGAAGCTGCAATCGCGCATCGCCAACACGGTGCGCGGCATCATCCTGCGCGACGGCACCCGCGACACCGGATGCGGCCTGAAGGCGTTTCCGCGCGAGGTGTTTCTGGCGATGCCTTACTTCGACGGGCTGCATCGTTTTCTTCCGGCACTGGTCCGCCGCGAGGGGCTGACGATTGCCTATGTCGACGTCGTCGACCGGCCGCGCCATTCCGGCGTGTCGAACTATGGATTCTTCGACCGGCTCTGGATCGGGATCATGGATCTCGCCGGCGTGTGGTGGCTGATCCGCCGCAAGAAGCCGACGCCGGTCGTCACTGAAGTGGTCGCTGAAGTGCCCGATGTCACTGGTGTGCCGGGCGTGACCGAGGTGAAGTGATGCTGATTCAGTACGGTCAGGCGCTGAGCGCCTATCTCTACGACGTGTTCATCGCCAAGTTCGACTTCTGGCTGGCGTTCGGACTGATCGCGCAATTGTTCTTCACCGCGCGCTTCCTCGTGCAGTGGATCTCCAGCGAACGCGCCGGCCAGAGCGTGGTGCCGATGGCGTTCTGGTTCTTTTCGATGGGCGGCGGCCTGATGACGCTGATCTATGGGCTTGCCAAGCGCGAGCCCGTCATCATCATCGGGCAGGGTCTCGCCACGCTGATCTACATCCGCAACATCATGCTGATCGTGAAGAACCGCGGCCGCGGGTCGAAAACGCTCGACAGCTGATTGCCGTCATCGTCGGAGCGGCGAGCGGTATGCCGGGCCTTGTTCGGGAAGCTCGATAGATTCCAGCATCGGGCTCAGCCCGGCATCAATTGCGACCGAATCTGAACCAAGGTCAAACATTCGCCCCAAGCCGCATGGCATCTACGGCTTGCCGTGGGCGTGGCGGCATCTCGAGACCGTGCCCCAGGGGATGAGGGGCGTTGATGACCAGCCGTGACGAAGCGACGAAAGCGGCTGGTTATCTATCGACCGTCCGCAATATTCCGTCGCTTGACGAGCCACCGCTCACCGGCGAGCGCAAATTGCCTGACCGGCGCGCCGTCAGTCTCCGCTGGATGGCGGGGACGATTCTGATCGGATCCGCCGCCGTCGCTCTTCTTGCCGGTGCGCTTCGTGGGGCGTTTGGCGATCACGCGCGATTCGCAGCCGCGCCGGACGTGTCACTTCCGCGCTTTGCAGGGCAGGTGGTTGACGAGGCGCGACGCGGCGATCGTCTCGACCGGAGGCTCGGCCCGCAGGGCAATTCCGCTGCGCTCAAGATTGAGCAGCTGAGCGATGCCGGCGCGGTCCGTCGATTTACCCGCGTGTCAGCGCGGCTCGCGGAGATCGATCTCGCGCCACACCAGGAAGCGCGGGGAGACGAAAAGGACGACGCGCGAGCGGGCTCGCAACGCGACCTGCTGTCGGAGCTGCCGGCCATCATACGGACAGGTCCAGCGCGGCGCCCGCTGCCGGGCGGCACCAGCGCCTATGCTGACGGTGAAGACGTGCCGCATCCGCCGGCTCCGATCGGCGAGGCTGTCAACGTCACCAACCTTCCGAAGTCGCCTACGTCGTCGCGTCACCGTCGACATGTCATTATCGCGAGGAGCGGCGACACGCTGTCCGCCATTCTGCGGGCGCTGGCGGCGGCCGCGGAGGACGCGCCGGCGATCCTGGCGGCTTTCCCGTCGCCTGGCGCTCTGGAGACGCTGTCCGGTGGCGAGAAAATCACGGTCATCGAACAAGGCGAAGACGCCGGTTCGCCGCGCGGCCATGTCGCGAAGGTGTCGATCGAACGCGCCGGCTCCGATGTGTCCGCCGTCGGTCGCACCGATGGCGGCCAATACCAGCCGATCGCGCCCGAACAGCCCGACATCGCCGCGCGCAGCGAGAGCCCGCTGCGTGAGTCGATCGATACGCATTCCGTTCCGGGCGAAACACTGCGTGACGGCCTTGACGCGCTTGCGCGCTCCAACCACGTCGACCAGGGGATCGTTGCTGAACTGATGCGGCTCTGTGGCCGCGATTTCGATCTCGACGAGCCGCTCGGCGACGCCGATGTGGCCGAGATCATCTACGCGCCGAACGACATCGGTCAGCCGGAGTTGGTCTTCATCGATTTGACGGCGGGCGGGCAGACCCGCCGGTACTATCGCTTCACGGCGCCGGACGATGGCAGCTCCGATTTCTATGATGAGACCGGCCAGTCCATCACCAAATTCCTGTTGCGCAAGCCGGTCGTGAGCGGGCGGCTCGGCGACGGCTTTGGTTGGCGGATTCATCCGATCCTTGGCGACCGCCGCTTCCATGAGGGCGTTGATTATGCAGCGCCCTATGGGTCGCCCATCGCGGCCGCGGGCGCCGGCGTCGTCGAGACCGAAGGGTACGAACGCGGGTACGGGAAATATATCCGCGTGCGGCACGACCGCGGCTATGAGACGACCTATGCCCACGTCGCGAGCTTCCCGCCCGGGCTGAAGATCGGAGACCGCGTCCGTCAGGGCGAGACGATCGCCTTTGTCGGATCGACCGGGCTCTCGACCGGACCGCACCTTTATTACGAGGTGCGGATCAACGGCCGCAACGTCGATCCGCTTCGGATGAAGCTGTCGGGCGGCCGGCTGCTGCAAGGGGATCTGCTCGGGGCCTTCGATCGCCAGCGTGACAGCATCAACCAACTCGCTGCGGTTTCTGCGCTTCCGCAGCGGCGTTCCGGCTCCGAACATCGGCCGCCGACATAGCGAGCGCAGATCGCATCACGCCATGCCGGCGCGGCGGGCCTTGCCGGCGTTAGGAACCCGGAGAGCTCGAAGCCGCGGGCGCCGCAACCTCGGTCGCTTCCATGGTGGTGCTCTCGCGATCGGCGGCGGTCTCGCCGGCGGCATCGAGAACGGGATAGGCAACCGAGCAGATGTGCGAATGGATGCGGCGAAGGTCGCGCAGCACGTCGAGATGCAGCGAAGTGGTCTCGATGGTTTCGGGCCGGCCTTCGCGCAGGCGCTCCAGATGACGCTCGACGGCGGCCAATTCGGCCGCGCGCAGCGCCGCCTTCTCGGTGAGCAGCTTGCGCGCCTCGTTGGCATCGCCCGACATGAACACGCCGAACGCGATCCGCAGCGAGTCGATCGTGCGCTTATGGAACGCCGACAATTCCTCGGCGCCTTCGCTGGAGAATTGCAGGCGATGCTTGATCTTCTTGGTTGCGAGCTCGCTCAGGTTCTTGTCGATGATGTCGCCGATATGCTCGAGATTGATCGCGAACGCGACGATCTCCATCGCGCGCTGGCCCTCGCGCTCGTCCAGGCTGCCGCGGGTGAGTTTCGTGACGTAAAGCTTGATCGCCTCGTTCAGCCGGTCGACGGTGTTGTCCATCTTCGACACCTGGTCGACCAGGGCGCGATCGTTGGTCAGCATCGCCGCCATCACCTTGCGCAGCATGGCCTCGGTGTGATCGCCCATATGCAGCACCTCGCGCGCCGCATCGGCCAGCGCCAGTGAAGGCGTCTCCAGCGCACTCTCGTCGAGATAGCGCGGCCGTGATGGATCGGTCTCCTGCGCTCGCTTCGGCAGCAGACGCTCGAGCAGCCGCGCCATGTGGTCGAGCACGCCGATGAACAGCAGCGCGGTCGCGACGTTGAAGGCGATGTGGAACAGCGCAGTCGCCTTGGCGAGATCGGGCTGCCAGGCGTAGATGATCTCGGTGATCGGGCGCAGGAACGGCGCCACCAGCAGGATGCCGACGACGCGGTTGACGAGATTGCCGACCGGCAGCCGGTAGCTCGCCGGATTGTCGCGCCGCGCGCCCTCCAGCAGCGGATTGATGGCACTGCCGAGGTTGGCGCCGAGCACCAGCGCAAATGCGGCATAGGGCGAGATGAACTGGGAAAAGGCCAGCGACATCACCAGCAGCACGCTGGCGACACTGGAATGGACCAGCCAGGTGACGACGGCGCCGATCAGGATGCAGAGCACGGGATCGCCGGTGATCGCGCCCAGGAACACGCGCACGCCCGGGGCATTCTCGGCGGGCGCCATCGTATCGAGCAGGATGTGCAGGGCCAGCAGCATCAGGCCGAGGCCGATCGAGACGCGGCCGAGATCCTTGATCCGGGAGCGCGGCCCGCTGCGGAACGCAACGAGGCCGACGATGAACAGAACCGGCGCGATGGCAGCGACGTTGAACGACAGCACCTGCACGATCAGCGTGGTGCCGATATTGGCACCGAGCATGATCGCGAGCGCCGGCACCAGGCTGACGATCTCTTCGGCGGCGAAGGAACTGGTGATCAGGGCAGTCGCGGTCGAACTCTGGAGCAGGGCGGTCAGGCCGAGGCCGGCGCCAAGGGCGGTAAAGCGATTGCGCAGCGCCCGGGCGAGCAGCAGCCGCAAATCCGGTCCGAAGGCGCGCAGAATCCCGCTATGGACCATGTGCAGGCCCCACAGCAGGAGCGCCACGCCCCCCATCAGATCGAGCAGAACAATGCTTCCCATGCTTCCTGGCATCCCGGCGAATTCGAGTCGAATGAACATAGGTATCGTCTATCGACTGGCGATCAACCCCTTTTTGTTCTCATGCGACCACGGCGGGAGCGACGCACGCTATCGAGTGAGGCGGCCTATCGGGGAGACGTCATTCGACCTGCAGCACAGATCATTCAACTATTCAATTTCTGATTGATCACAGCTCGTATCGCCCGGCGGGGGCGCCGCCGGTAAACGAATCTCGAACGCGACCGCTCAATTGCGATGGGTTCCGCTAGGCAGTTTCCAATCTTTCCCCGCTATGACGATAGGCTAGGAAGTTGCCCAGAAAGGCTTGGGGATCAGAATGTTTATGAATCGCCGCAAGAGCGAACGCCGCCCGTGCCGGAGCGTCGCCAAAATTCAGCTGGGCACAGGGTCGCTGCCACGCGACTGCATGATCACCGATATTTCGGCCGGCGGCGTCAAGGTGATCGCCGAATATCTGGAGATCCCGCCGGAATTCACCATCATCCTGTCGACCGGCAGTCCGCGTCAGTGCCGGTTGGCCTGGCAAATCGGGCACGAGTTCGGCGCCCAGTTCGTCGACTGAATCAGCCATTTGGCTGCTTTCTCGCAAGGCGTCCGGTACCGCATCTGGGCCGGATGACGGCGACATGATGGCATCCTTAACCGGACCTTAGGGTTAAGCTGTGAGCATCCCGGAACCTTCGCCGTTCCGAGTCTCGCTTTATGTTTGAGAAATTCGCCCGACCCTCAGGCCGCGCGCGCCGTCTCGCGGGCACGGTATCTGCCGCGATCCTGCTGATCGGGTTGTCCGCCTGTCAAACCTCCGGCCCGTCTGACATCACCGGCTCATTGGGCGACACGGCGGAGGCCACGCCGGCCCCGGCCGATCCGCGGCGCGACATCGCGACCTACCACGAGCGCGTCCGCGCCAACCCGAAAGACACCGACGCCGCGCTGAAATACGCCCGGGCGCTGCGCGCCACCGGCCAGCGGGCCCAGGCGGTCGCCGTCATGGAGCAGGCGGTGCTGGCGCAGCCCAGCAACAAGGCGCTGCTCGCAGGTTACGGTCGGGCGCTCGCCGACAACGGCAATTTCCAGCAGGCATTCGACGTGCTCGGGCGTGCGCATACCCCGGAAGATCCGGACTGGCGCATCCTGTCGGCGCAGGGCGCCGTGCTCGACCAGCTCGATCGCCACGACGAGGCGCGGCAGTATTATGCGAGTGCGCTGAAGATCGTGCCTGACGATCCGTCAGTGCTCTCCAATATCGGGCTGTCCTATCTGCTGTCGAAGGACCTGCCGAAGGCCGAGGAGACGCTGCGCCGTGCCCGGGAGCGCGCCCCCGGCGACATGCGGGTGCGAACCAATCTCGCCGTCGTGGTTGGCTTGCAGGGCCGCCAGTCCGAGGCGGAAACCATCATGAAGGCCGATTTGCCGGCGGAGCAGGGCTCAGCCAACGTCGCCGCGCTGAAGCGGCTGTTGGCGCGCAGGGATGCGAGCCGCGCCGACGCCGAGAAGATCCCGGTCGCAGCCAGTCGCCGCGACTAGGGCGCTTTCAGGCGGGACGCTAGCCGGCGACCCGGCGCCCGTCGGTTCGGCGCGACTGCAGCTTCTTGAGGATCGGCGACAGGAACGACTCGCGGGCTTCGGCGAGATCGGGACGGCCGGTGAGGCGCTGCGCGATCTGCAGGAAAGTCCTTGTGGTGCGGTGACGCGCGGAGACTTCCGCGATCATCTGGCCGTTGTTGGCGGCTTCACCGAACAGCCTGCAGTCGAACGGGATCGCCGCGATCGGCTGGCTCTCGATGGTCTTGGCGAAATCCTTGACCTCGATCTCGGGGCGCTTCGACATGCCGACCTGGTTCAGGCAGTAGAGCGGCGGACGGTCGTTCGGACGCGCGGTCCTCAACAGGTTCATCATGTTCTTGGTGTTGCGCATGTTGGCGAGGTCGGGCTCGGCCACGATCAGGATATCGTCGGCACCGACCAGCACGCGTTTGGTCCAGGCGGTCCATTGATGCGGCACGTCGAGCACGATGCAGGACGTCGTCATGCGCATCGTATCGAAGATGGCATCGAACGCCTCGGCGCCGAAATCGTAGACCTGGTCGAGGGTGGCCGGCGCCGCCAGCAGGCTGAGGTGATCGCCGCACTTTGCGAGCAGGCGTTCCATGAAGGCAGAGTCCGGACGCTCAGGCGAGAACACGGCGTTGGCGATGCCTTGCACCGGGTCCTGATTATAGTCCAGCCCGGCGGTACCGAAGGCGAGGTCGAGATCGACGACGACCGAATCCAGCCCGAGGTCGCGTGCGATGGTCCAGGCGACATTGTGAGCAATGGTCGAGGCGCCGACGCCGCCCTTGGCGCCCGCGACCGCGATCAGGCGGCCGACCGAGACCGCTTCGGAGGCCGAGAACAGGCTGCAGATCGAGCGCACGATGTCGAGCACCTTGACCGGCCCGATAACGTAGTCGTTGACGCCGCGCCGGACCAGTTCGCGATACGGCGCAGTCTCGCCGGCCGTGCCGAGCACCACGACGCGGGTGCCGGGATCGCAGACCGTGGCGAGCTCGTCGAGACCGGCCAGGAAATCATGATCCGGCTCGGTCTCGAGCATGATGACGTTGGGCGTCGGCGCCTTGTGGTAGGCGTCGATCGCCGCGGCGATGCCGCCCATATGGACCGAGAGATGAGCCTTGGCTAGCCGGCGGTCGTCGGCAGCCGCGCGTGCGTTCGCGGCGGTCGCGACGCTGGCGCAGAAGGCCTGCACGGAAATCCGCGGCGCCGGCGCGATGTAATCGTTGGCGTGCTGCGGCTCGTCTTGTTGTTCGGTCATTTCGCGGCGTCGCTCAGCTTGGCTTTCTCGGCTTCGGGGTAGGCGGTCGCGGTCGACTCACCCTTGCGGTATTTATCGAACGCGATCGTACGGCGCGGCGTATAGGCTGCGGTCTCGGTTCGCGGCTGTTCGAGGTCGGACGGATTGGCGACCATCGCGGCAAGGTTACGCTGCGTGGCGCAGCCGAAATTGTCGTACTGCTTGTTCTGGTTGTAGTTCGGATTGTAGATCGAGGGACCGAGGTCGCTCGGCCACACTCCGCAGGGACCGGCGACGGCGGCCATCTTCGGATAGCTCAGCCGAATGGTCGGAAGCGCGCGCGGATCATCGAGATGGTAGGAGCGTTTGGTGATGGCATGGGCGGGTACGCCCATCGACGCCAGCAGGCCGCGGATCTCCTGATACACCGCCTGTGCCGAGCGCGCGTTCGAGCTGTCGGCCGGCACGTCGATCGCAATCGCGCCTGTGCCTTCGCGGCGCCAGGTGCGCGCCAGCCCCATGACGTCGTCGCGCTGCGCTTCGGTGAGGTTGCCGCGGGCGCGGCCGACGAAGACGACGATTGATTGCTCGCCCTCGGTCACCGCGATCGGATGCCGCTGCCGGTAGTCGTCGCCCACGGTGCCGGTGGCAAGATTGTCGCCCGTCAGATTGCAGCCGCCGAGCGCGATCGCGCTGACGACGAGGGCGCCCAACAGCGACAGCGCCCTGGCACGACCGGCTTGTGTGTTGCGTGTCATCATAGGATCCCCCAACCCCTTCAGGTCCGCGCCTCAGTCGATGATGAAGCCGAAATTGACCGGCGTGGCACCGATCGGCTCGCTGCGGGCGGCAACGCCGTAGATGCGATTGACGCGCGCCAGCAGTGCCGACTGCGCGTCGGAAGCCGGGGCAAATCCGTCGTCGGGACGGGACAGCTCCTTCTGCGCAACGGCGCGCACCACGTAGGGCGTCACGATGACCATGAGCTCAGTCTCGTTGTTGACGAAGTCCTGGCTCCTGAAGAGCTGGCCAAGGATCGGGATCTGGTCGACGCCGGGCATGCCGTTGATGGCCTGCTTGGTCTGCTCCTGGATCAAACCGGCCATCGCGATCGAGCCGCCGGAGGGCACCTCCAGCGTGGTATCGGCGCGGCGGGTCTTGATCGAGGGAATGGTCGTGCCGTTCTGGCCGCCGGTTAGGGCGTTTTCCATCGAGACTTCGGAGACCTCGGTCATCACCTTCAGGCTGATCCGGCCCTCGGTCAGCACCACCGGAGTGAAGTTGAGCGAGATACCGAACTTCTTGAAGCTGACGGTCTGAACGCAATTGCCGATCGTGCCCGACGTCGTCGTCTGGCAGGTGACGCCGGTCGGAATCGGAAACTCGCCGCCCGAAATGAAGGTCGCCGACTCCCCGGAGATCGCGGTGAGGTTGGGTTCGGCCAGCGTCTTGACCACGCCGGCGCTCTCCATCGCGCGCAGCGTCGCCGTGACCGTCGGTACGCCGAGCTTGTTCAGGGCTGCGCCCGTCAGCCCGTTGTTGGGGGCGAGCGCGCCGTTATTGGCCGTGAAGGCGTTGGCGTTGTTGAAGACCACCGCGGCGGTGCCGTAGTTCATATTGGCGCTGAGGTCGACGCCGAGCTGCTTGACGACGTCCCGGCGGACTTCGGCGACGGTGACTTTCAGCATCACCTGGTCGCGGCCGCGGACCACGATGGAATTGACGACCTTGTCGGCGCTGCCGACCAGTTTGGCGGCGATGTCGCCCGCCTGCTGGGCTTCGACCGGGCTTGCCACCGTGCCGGTCAGGACGACGCTGTCGCCGACGCCCTCGATCTGGACGCCGGGCAGCATCTGCTTCAGCGCGGCGCGCATGCCGTTGAGGTCGCGCTTGATCGCGATGTCGTAGGAGGCGACCTGGTTGCCGTCGGCGTCGAAGAACACCACGTTGGTCTGGCCGACTGCCGCGCCGATGATATAGGCGCGCTGCGCCGAGCGGATCACGGCGTTGGCGATCTTGGGATCGGCGACCAGAACGTCCTTGGCCTCGCGCGGCAGGTCGACCACGACCGACTTGCCGACGCCGAGCGAGACGGAGCGCGTCTTGGCGGCGATGCTGCTCGTCACCGCGACATCCGCGTTCTTGTCGGGATCGGTCGCGCTGGCAAGGGCAGGGATCAGCATCAGCGCAGTGATCGCCGACAATGACAGCGCGCGGACCAGCGTGGTCGACGTCGCCATTTGTTTCGCACCCGTCGTCATATCGAAGCCCCCATCACTTCTGTGTCGTCAGAGAGCTCGGGATGCCGAAGCGCACCACCTTGATGCTCTCGCCCCGCTTCGGGGCATGGTCTCTGGTCTCGTCGGTCTGCTCGTTGACGTCGGCGATGCTGCGCAGCGCCAGCGCCAGCGTTCCGCTCTGCCGGGCGCGCGCCAGCGTCTCGGCCTGTTCGGGCTTGAGCTCGAGGGTCACGGTCTTGCCGACGAGGGAGTTGTTGCCGTCCTTCTCCTTCGGCGCCTGGTCGATCGCCAGCACGCGGACGTTGGACAGCAGGATTTCAGTGGTGACGATATCGCGGCCGCCTTGCTGATCGGGATTCTTGTCGCGACGCGACAGGATCACATCGACGCGGTCGTTCGGCAGAATGAAGCCGCCGGCGCCCGTCTCCGGCGAGATTTCGGTGGAGATCGCGCGCATGCCGGAGGGCAGGATCGCGGCCATGAAGCCGCTTCCGTTGGCCTTGACCAGCTTCTGCTCGCGGATCGGTTCGCCGACGATGAAGGGCGCGCGTGCGATCGAACCGATGATGTCGTTCATGGCATTGGCGTTGGCGTCGTGACGGATGAACGCGCTGCTTGCAGTTTCAGCCGGCCAGCGCTGCCACTGGATGTCTTCGGCCTTGACCGATTGACCGAGCCCGATGTCGGACTTTGCGACCAGCACTTCGACGGTCGGCAGTTGCGCGACGGGCGGCGCGACCGGCGCCGGTTTGCGATCGCCAACGCTCGCGAGATACATGGCCGCGAGGCCTGCGACGCCGGCGATGCCGAGGACCACGATGCGTGCCGTTTTCATGCGATTGTCTGAATGCCCTTCACACAGGGCAATCGCGTCCTTGCGGCACTGACAGCCCTTCCCGAGGCATCACTACGGCCGCAAAAGTATAAGGGAACTTGATGGAAGGTCCGGACAATTAAGGGATTGGTGGGGATGGTGAACGGCGAGTTATCGGCGCCGTTGCATCTCCGCAGAATCCCGGAGATCGCGCGTGCTTAAGGCGTACGACGTTGGTCGCAACGCGGCGTCAGCGCCGGTGGAGCGTGGTTAATGTCGTCTAACGTGGCAGGGCGCGAGGATCAGAGCGCGGCCTTCAACGCCGCAAATCCACGGTCGAGATCGGCCTTGAGGTCGTCGAGATTCTCGAGCCCGATATGCAGCCGCAGCGTCGGCCCGCCCGGCGACCATTTGGTCGCGGTGCGATAGTCGCTGCAGTCGAACGGGATGGCGAGGCTTTCGAAGCCGCCCCAGGAAAAGCCCATGCCGAACAAAGTGAGCGCGTTCAGCATTGCATCGACCGCGGTCTGTGGCACCGGCTTCAGCACGATGCTGAACAGCCCGGAGGCGCCGGTGAAGTCGCGTTTCCAGATCGCGTGCCCGGGATCGGTGTCGAGGGCAGGGTGCAGCACGCGATCGACCTCGGGCCGCGCGCCGAGCCAGCGCGCGATCTCGAGTCCGGAGCGGTGGTGCTGCGCAAGCCGCACCGATAGCGTGCGAACCCCGCGCAGCGCGAGATAGACGTCGTCGGGGCCGGCGCAGACGCCGAGCAGGCGGATCGCCTCCTGGATCAGCGGCCAGGCTTTCGCATTGGCTGCGATGGTGCCGAACATGATGTCGGAGTGGCCGCCGATATATTTGGTGCCGGCCTGCATGCTGATGTCGACGCCCTGTTCGAGCGAGCGGTGATAGAGCGGCGTCGCCCAGGTGTTGTCGTCGATCATGAGCGCGCCGCGGGCGTGCACCACGGCCGATATCGCCCGCACGTCCGGCATCTCGAACGTCTGCGAGCCGGGCGCTTCGATCAGCACCGCGCGGGTGTTCGGCTTGAACAGCGTCTCGATGCCGGCGCCGATCAGCGGGTCGAAATAGCTGGTCTCGATGCCGTAGCGCTTGAGCATGTTGTCGCAGAAATTGCGGGTCGGCCGATAGGCATTGTCGCACACCAGGAGGTGATCGCCGGTTTTGAGTACGGCGAGCAGCGTGGTGCTGATCGCCGCCAGTCCCGACGGGGCAAGGCCGACGCCAGCGCATTGCGGCCCTTCCAGCGCCATCAGCACGTCCTGCAGCGCCCGCGTGGTCGGGCTGCCATGGCGGCCATAGGTAAATTCGGCGCGATGGGCGTGCAGGTCCTCCGCGGTCGGATAGAGCACGGTAGAGCCGTGAAACACCGGTGGATTGACAAAGCCCTTCTGGGCCTTGGTGTCGCGGCCGGCCGTGACCAGGCGGGTGGCGGCCTGTTGCGGGTGGGAGGGCGTGGAGCCGTCGGAGGAGGTCATGGAGCGCTGCCGTTAAACTTTAGACTTTTTGCCGCAGCCGTACCGCGCCGGGAAGACGGGGCCGGGCCGGGAGGTGTTACTAACAAGAGGTAGAAGACATGCGTCAACCCCTTGACCCGGCTCGTCAGTCGCTATGTGATGCGGCGCAACTACCAGTCGCCGCACGTTGAGGGGCCTGCCGCGACCTACGATCCGTTGCCTGACCGGTTTGCACGTCAAACTGCCGGTCAAATCGGCATTTTTGCTGCAAGGGATCATTGGGATGGCCCGTGAACGCGAGGCGATCACAATGCAAACGTCCACCGGACGACCCTGAAAGGCCCCGCCCATGAAACGCGTATCCCTGGCTGTCACCCTTGCCGCTGCCGCCGCCCTGTCGGTCCAGGCCGCCTCGGCGCAAACCCTCAAGACGGTCAAGGACCGAGGCCAGCTGTCCTGCGGCGTCAGCGGCGGCCTGCCTGGCTTCTCCTCGCCGGACGACAAGGGGAACTGGACCGGCATCGACGTCGACATCTGCCGTGGCATCGCGGCGGCGATCTTCGACGATCCGTCCAAGGTCAAGTTCGTGCCGCTGTCAGCCAAGGACCGCTTCACCGCGCTGCAGTCGGGCGAGATCGACGTGCTGTCGCGCAACACCACCTGGACGCTGTCGCGCGATACCTCGCTCGGCGCCAACTTCACCGGCGTGACCTATTATGACGGGCAGGGCTTTCTGGTGAAGAAGTCGCTGAAGGTGAACTCGGCGCTGGAGCTGAACAGCGCGTCGGTCTGCGTGCAGACCGGCACCACGACCGAGCAGAACCTCGCCGACTACTTCAAGGGTAACAACATGAAGTACGAGGTGATCGCGTTCGCCGGCGCCGATGAGACCGTGAAGGCCTACGAGACCGGCCGCTGCGACGTGTTCACCTCCGACGTGTCCCAACTCTATGCGCAGCGGCTGAAGCTCGCCAACCCGGCCGACCACGTCGTGCTGCCCGAGATCATCTCCAAGGAGCCGCTCGGCCCGATGGTTCGCCATGGCGACGACCAGTGGTTCGACATCGTGAAGTGGGCGCTGTTCGCCCAGATCAATGCCGAGGAACTCGGCGTCACCCAGAAGAACGTCGACGAGATGGCCAAGTCGGACAAGCCCGACCTCAAGCGCGCCTTCGGCACCGACGGCAATCTCGGTGAGCAGCTCGGCCTGACCAAGGACTGGTTCTCCCGCATCATCAAGGCCGTCGGCAATTACGGCGAGATGTACGATCGCAACGTCGGCGTCGGGTCGAAGCTGCAGATCGCACGCGGGCTCAACAATCTCTGGAACAAGGGCGGCATCCAGTACGCGCCTCCGATCCGCTGATCGGCGACGAGGCGACTGCGGCGATGACGACCGAGCCCCGAAAACCACCGCCTCAGTTCATCTTCCGCCTGAAGCGCGTGCTCGGCGGCCAGTCCGGCTGGACTGGCCTTGCCGTGCAGATCGTGTTCGCGGCGGTGTTGGCCTGGGTCGCCTATGAGATCGTGGCCAATGCCCGCGCCAACCTGGAGACGCAGCGCATTGCCTCCGGGTTCGGGTTTCTCAAAAACAATGCGGGCTTTGATGTCAGCCTGAATCTGATCCCGTATTCGGGATCGGACACCTATACGCGGGTGTTCTTTGTCGGCCTGTTCAACACGCTGCTGGTTGCGGGCATTGGCATCGTCTTCGCCACCATGATCGGCTTCATCATTGCGCTGTGCCGGCTGTCGCCGAACTGGCTGTTGGCGCGGCTCGGCGAGATCTATGTCGAGATCGTCCGCAATCTGCCGCTGCTGTTCCAGCTGTTATTCTGGTACCTCGCGGTGCTGGCGGCGCTGCCGGGGCCGCGCCAGAGCATCTCGCTGTTCAACGCCTTCTTCCTCTCCAATCGCGGGCTGGTGATTCCGCGGCCGATCGGCGAGCCCGGGCTTGATCCGTTTCTGATCGCGCTTGCGATTGGCGTCGCAGGCGCGCTGGCGCTGCGCGGCTACGCAAGGCGGGCGCTGTTTCAACGCGGGCAGGCGATCCGGATCTGGCCCTATGTGCTCGGCCTGCTGGCCGGATTGCCGCTGGTGACGATGCTGGTGTTCGGGCTGCCGGTGACCTTCGAGCTGCCGCAACTCAAGGGCTTCAACTTCGCCGGCGGCGCGCGGGTGATTCCGGAGCTGGTTGCGCTGGTGGTCGCGCTGTCGACCTATACGGCGGCCTTCATCGCCGAGATCGTCCGCGCCGGCATTCTGTCAGTCCATAAGGGACAGATGGAAGCCGGCTCGTCGCTCGGCCTGTCGCGCGGCACCACCTTGCGGCTGATCGTCGTGCCGCAGGCGATGCGCGTCATCGTTCCGCCGCTGACCAACCAGTACCTCAACCTGACCAAGAATTCGTCGCTGGCGGTCGCGATCGGCTATCCCGACCTGGTCTCGGTATTTGCCGGAACGACGCTGAGCCAGACCGGCCAGGCGATCGAGATCATCGCCATCACCATGGGCGTGTACCTGCTGATCTCGCTGGTCACCAGCGCGATCATGAGCGTCTATGGCTGGCGCATCAACCGGAGCCTTGGGGCATGACCGACGCCACCGCGTCATCCTTCGTCCGGCAGGATCTGGTGCCTGAACGCCGGGCGCCGGTGAAGACCACCGGCCTCGTCGGTTTCATCCGCACGCGGCTCTTGAATTCGCCGACCAACATCCTGCTGACGATCCTGGCGCTGGGGCTGCTCTGGTACACGATCGTTCCCGCGTTCAAATTCCTGCTGGTCGATGCGGTCTGGAGCGGCAAGGACCGCAATGCGTGTCTCGCCGAAACCGCCGGCCGTCAGGTCGGCGCCTGCTGGCCCTACATCCAGGCCAAGCTCACCCAGCTGATCTATGGCTTCTATCCGGAAGCCGAACGCTGGCGCGTCAACCTGACCTTCGTCCTCGCGGCCGTCCTGTTGCTGCCACTCCTTATTCCGCGCCTGCCGGCGAAGGGCCTGAATGCGAGTCTGTTCTTCTTCGCGTTCCCGGCGATCGCCTTCTTCCTGCTGCGCGGCGGCGGACTATCTGGTTTCGGCGTCAGCTGGGTGGCGAGCCTCTTGCAGCTGTTCGACGACAGCATCGTCAATGCCGGTCAGGTGCTGGTCAATCTCAGCCGGAGTTCGGCGATCGGGCCGCTGCTGTGGGCCGTCGGCAACATCATCGTGCTCGCCGGCAGCCTGATCGGCTGGCTGATCTTTCCGTTGACCTGGCTGCGCGAGCAGCTCCAGATGTCGAGCCAGCCGCTGTGGTTCGACTTCCTGCTGACCACGGCGATCGTCTCGCTGATCCTGTTTTTCCTCGGCGGCGGCATGCGAACCGGACAACGGGCGCTGCTCGGGAGCCTGGCGAGCTTCGCCGGCATCGCGATCGTGATCAAGCTGATGGGGCTCGACCGCGGCGGACTGCCTATCGTCGACACCAGGCTGTGGGGCGGCCTCCTGGTGACGCTGGTGGTGTCGGTCACCGGCATCGTCACCTCGATGCCGATCGGGATCGCGCTGGCGCTGGGTCGCCGCTCGACCATTCCGCTGATCCGGATCTTCTCGATCGCCTTCATCGAGTTCTGGCGCGGCGTGCCGCTGATCACGGTGCTGTTCTTCGCAACCTACATGCTGCCGCTGTTCCTGCCGGGCAACTTCAACGTCGACGGGCTGGTCCGCGCGCTGATCGGCATTGCGCTGTTTGCCGGCGCCTATCAGGCCGAGGTGGTGCGCGGCGGCCTTGCCGCAATCCCGCGCGGGCAGGGCGAGGCGGCGAGCGCGCTCGGCCTGTCCTGGTGGAAGACCACGTCGCTGATCGTGATGCCGCAGGCGCTGCGCCACGTCATTCCGGGTCTCGTCAACAGCTTCATCGCCCTGTTCAAGGACACCTCGCTGGTTTCGATCGTCGCACTGTTCGACCTCTTGGGATCGTTGCACGCGACGTTCTCCGATCCGACCTGGTCGACGCCGACCACGGCCTTTACCGGCTTCGCCTTCGCTGGAATGATCTACTTTGTGTTCTGCTTTGGAATGTCGCGCTACTCGCTGTTCGTCGAAAACCGGCTCAACGCTCACCGCCGCCACTGAACAAGGTCATCATGTCCACAACCCCGATCGTCAACATTTCCGCTCTCAACAAATGGTACGGCGACTTCCACGTGCTGCGCGACATCAACCTGGAGGTCGGCAAGGGCGAGCGCATCGTGATCTGCGGCCCATCCGGTTCGGGCAAGTCGACCCTGATCCGCTGCATCAACGCGCTGGAGGAATTCCAGGAGGGCGAGATCGTGGTCGACGGCATCGACCTCGGCCCGAACCTTCGCCGTGTCGACGAAGTCCGCCGCGAGGTCGGCATGGTTTTCCAGAGCTTCAACCTGTTCCCGCATCTCACCGTGCTCGACAACTGCACTCTGGCGCCGATCTGGGTGCGCAACATCCCGAAGAAGGATGCCGAGGCCACCGCGATGAAGTTCCTCGAGCGGGTCAAGATCCCGCATCAGGCCAACAAGTTTCCCGGCCAGATGTCGGGCGGTCAGCAGCAGCGCGTTGCGATCGCTCGCGCGCTGACCATGAACCCGAAAGTGATGCTGTTCGACGAGCCGACCTCGGCGCTCGACCCGGAGATGGTCAAGGAAGTGCTCGACACCATGGTCGATCTTGCCAAGGAGGGCATGACCATGCTGGTCGTCACCCATGAAATGGGCTTTGCCCGCGAGGTCGCCAACCGCGTCGTCTTCATGGACGCGGGCCAGATCATCGAATCGAACACGCCGCAGGAATTCTTCGCCAACCCGCAGCACGCGCGGTCGAAGCTGTTCCTGAGCCAGATTCTGCGGTGATTTCTGCCGTCATTGCGAGCCACCCGGTCGGCGCAAAGCGCCGCCGGATGACAGGCTCCGCGAAGCAATCCAATCTTCCGCATCGGAAGCATGGATTGCTTCGTCGCAATAGCTCCTCGCAATGCGGGACGCCATTCGCTCCCTAGACCAGCGGCAGCTCGATCTTGCTGCGCTTTTCCAACCATTCCGGGACCGGCAGGTTCTTCGAGCGCATGAAGGCCGGGTTGAACAGCTTGGACTGATAGCGGTTGCCGGAGTCGCAGAGGATGGTGACGATCGTCTTGCCGGGGCCGAGCTGCTTGGCGAGCTGGATCGCGCCTGCGATGTTGACGCCGGTCGAGCCGCCGAGGCACAGGCCTTCGTGCTCCAAAAGCTCATAGATGATGGTCACGGCTTCCTCGTCGGAGATCAGGAACGCGGTGTCGACTTTCGCCGTCTCGACCACCGGCGTGACGCGTCCGAGCCCGATGCCTTCCGTGATCGAATCGCCCGGCGTCGATTTGACCTGTCCATTCTTGAACAGTTCGTACATCCCGAAGCCGTGCGGGTCGGCGCAGGCGGTGACGATGGCCGGGTTCTTTTCCTTTAGGTAGCGGCTGATGCCGGCAAGCGTGCCGCCGGTGCCGACCGAGCAGATGAAGCCGTCGACCTTGCCGTCGGTCTGCTGCCAGATTTCCGGTCCGGTCGAGTCGTAATGTGCCTTGGGATTGTCGAGATTGTTCCACTGATCGGCGAACAGCACGCCGTTCGGTTCGGTCTTGCGTAGTTGCTCGGCGAGCCGCCTGCCGAGATGCTGATAATTGTTCGGATTGGCGAAGGGCAGCGCCGGCGCCTCGACCAGTTCGGCGCCGCACAGCCGCAGCATGTCCTTCTTTTCCTGGCTCTGCGTCTCCGGAATGACGATCAGGGTGCGGTAGCCGCGCGCACTCGCCACGACAGCAAGCCCGATCCCGGTATTGCCCGCGGTCGACTCGACCACGAGGCCGCCGGGCTTCAGCGTGCCGCGCCTCTCGGCCTCCAGGATCATCCATTTGCCGGCACGATCCTTCACCGACTGGCCCGGGTTCATGAATTCGGCCTTGCCGAGAATGGTGCAGCCGGTCAGTTCGGACGCGCGTTTCAGCTTGATGAGCGGGGTGTTGCCGATCGCATCGATGACGTCTTTGTTGAATATCATGTCGGGGAATTTCTTTGCCGGTCTGGGTCTTGCTTGGCGAACCTAGTGTGCTGATCGAAAAAGGGAAGGGCTTTTGCACTGCGGCAAAAGGCGGGGCCAACGCGCTTGACGTCGCACGCGCGGAGGCCACGAGCTCGGGGAGAACGCCGTTTTGCGGCGGTCGGGTCGGCCAGCAGAATCATCCTGTGGTCCGCGCTTTCGCGTGAGTTGCGCGCTCTCGGCCAATCAAGACCTGACGGCGCGGTGCGCGGTGGCGCGAGTCTGGCGCCGCGCCGGCACATCTTGCGGATTCAATGCAACAGGAGCCGAGAAATCCCCATGAAATCTTTGTAAGAATCGTGACTTCCGGCACCGGTCCGAAATGCGCGGAAATGCCGTAAAAAATAGGGAAAGTCGGCATTCAAGGTAGCTACGAATCGCTTGCGATGCGACGCCACGCAATCGTGACGGGGCTGTCCGCCCCATTGTCCCAAGGGTAGGATGGGACAGGCAGGTTCCATTGGAAGCATACCCCCGTGAACGTCACCCAGACCATCGCTGAACGCGTCATTCGTGCGCCACAGGCGAAGTCTGGCTTCGGCGGAGAACGGGTGTGACCCAGCCGGTGTCCGTGATGATGCCTGGAGGCCGGTTCGGCCTCGCCGTCCGCGCGCGCCGGCTCGCGGGACGCTCGCTTGTTGCGCTCGGCCTGGCCGCCGGCTGCGCCGGCTGCATTCTGACCCAGGACATCCCGGATCCTGCGCTCGACGTGCCGCAGGGCTACAAGGCCGCGCGTCTCGGCCGCCCGGGCGACGCGCTTCCGACGCTCGATTGGTGGCGGGGCTTCCGCTCCAAGGAGCTGACGCAGCTGATGGAAGAGGCGCAGACCGTCAACCTCGACATCGCAGCTGCGGTTGCGCGCTTCCGCCAGGCCGACGCGCTGGCGCGGCAGGCCGGCGCGGCGCTGCTGCCGACCCTCAATCTCAACGGATCGGAAACCTACTCGCGCACCTCCGGCTCCAGCGCCAGCGGCCTCACCAATGGCGGGCGCGAGGTGGTGAACTACAACGCCTCGCTGAGCGCCAGCTATCAGCTCGACTTCTGGGGCCAGAACCGCGACGCCGCGCAGGCGGCGGAGGAGACCGCCGTTGCCAACCGGTTCGATCGCGAGGTGGTGGCGCTGACCACGCTGGCGAGCGTCGCCAATGCTTACTTCACCGTGCTGGCGACGCAGGACCGGCTTCGCACCGCGCAGCGCAACATCGCCAGCGCCGAGCGCATCCTCAATGCGATCAAGGAGCGCTTCAAGGCCGGCACCGGCTCCGATCTCGACGTCGCGCAGCAGGAGACTGTGCTCGCCAACCAGCGCGCGCTGGTGCCGCCGCTGCGGCAGACGCTCGATCAGAGCATCAATGCGCTCGCGGTGCTGGTGTCGCGGCCGCCGGAAAGCGTGCGCGTCTCCGGCGGCTCGCTCAACGCCGTTGCGATCCCGCGCGTCACGCCGGGCCTGCCGTCCGAATTGCTGACCCAGCGTCCCGACATCCGCCGGCAGGAGGCGCAGCTAGCATCCGCCACCGCCAATGTCGGCAGCGCGCGGGCGCAGTTCTTCCCGAGCATCCAGCTGACCGGGACGGGCGGCTACCAGAGCCAGGCGCTGGTCTCGCTGTTCCAGCCGCATGCCGCCTTCTTCAACCTGGTCGGCAGCATGACCCAGCCGATCTTCGACGGCGGCCGGATCCTCGGCAATTTCGAATACACCAAGGCCAAGCAGGACGAGTTGCTGCAGACCTACCGCAAGACGGTGGTGCAGTCGTTCACCGACGTCGACAATGCGCTGGTCGCGATCCGCGAGACCACGCGCCGGCTGCAGCTGCAGCGCGACGTGCTGTCGTCGTCGCGGCGCGCCTTCGACCTCGCCGAGCAGCAGCTCAAGGCCGGCACCGCCGATATCGTAACTGTGCTAAACACGCAGCTGACCCTGTTCCAGGCGGAAGATGCCTATTCGCAGGCCCAACTGGCCCGGCTATTGGCGATCGTGAGCCTATATCAAGCATTAGGGGGCGGCTGGGAACCGAAGATGGAAAGACCGGTCGATGCTCTTTAAGCCCGACTCGACGGACGACGAGAAACGCACGGCGCCGCGCAAGCGGAGCCTTCTCTCGCGCGTGCTGGGGCGCATGGTGTCCTTGCTCATCACGCTCGTGATCCTCGGCGGGCTCGGCTATCTCGGCTGGCTCGCCTTCCAGCCCAAGCAAAATGGCGGCGGCGGGCGCGGCGCGGGCGGGCGGCCCGATCTGCCGGTGCCGGTGCTGGCGGCCACGCCGCAGGTGCATGACGTGCCGGTTTATCTCGACGGCGTCGGTTCGGTGAGGGCGCTGAATACCGTGACCGTGCGCTCGCAGGTCGACGGCAAGCTGCTCAAGGTGAATTTCGTCGAGGGCCAGGACGTCAAGAAGGACGACGTTCTGGGCGAGATCGATCCGGCGATCTATCAGGCGCAATACGACCAGGCGGTGGCCACGAAGGCCAAGGACGAAGCGCTGCTCGCCAATCAGAAGATAGACCTAGCCCGCTATGAGCAGCTCGCTGCCACCAACGCGGGCTCCAAGCAGCAGGCCGATACGCAGCGTGCGCTGGTCGCGCAGCAGGAGGCCATCATCAAGGCCGACCAGGCCCAGATCGACAATGCGCGCACCACGCTCGGCTACACCAAGATCGTCGCGCCGATCGCGGGGCGCGCGGGCCTGCGCCAGGTCGACCAGGGCAACATCATCCACGCCTCGGATACAACCGGGCTCGTGATCTTGACCCAGCTGCAGCCGATCGCAGTATGGTTCAGCCTGCCGCAGCAGCAGATCATGCGGGTCAACGCCGCGGCGGCGAAGGGCCAGCTCGCGGTCGACGTGTTCGGCAATGACGGCGTCACCGTGATCGATACCGGCAAGCTGACCGGCATCGACAACCAGGTCGATCCGACCACCGGCACGCTGAAGCTGAAGGCCGAATTGCCGAATGCCAGCTACCAGCTCTGGCCCGGCCAGTTCGTCAATGTCCGCCTCAAGGTCGAGACCTTGCCGCAGGCCATCGTGGTGCCGACCTCCGCGGTGCAGCGCGGTCCCGCCGGCACCTTCAGCTACGTGATCGGTGAGGGCGATATCGTCACCGCCAAGCCGGTCACGGTCACGCAGCAGAACGAGCATGAGGCCGTGATCGCCAGCGGCCTGACCACGTCGGACCGCGTCGTGACGACCGGCTTTGCCAATCTCGCCGATGGCGCGAAGGTCGTGGTCGGCAAGGACGACGGGCCGCCGGCCGCCGATCTCGCGCCACGCAAGCGCAGCCGCAACCCTGACGGCAAGCGCGGGGCGCAAGGCGAAGGTCAAGGCAAGGACGGTAAGAAAGACTGGCAGGGCAAGGACGGTGAGCATCGCGGCCGGCACGAGCATAGCGAAGGCGATCAGAAGGGGCAGACCGGACCGGCGCCCGCGCCGGCAGCAGGGGGCGAACAGTCGGGCGGCGCGCCGAAGGCGCAGCCATGACCGGCATCCTGACTTCGTAATGGCCGATCTTACAGCGAGCACGCAGCCATGAGCGTCTCCGAACCGTTCATCCGCCGGCCGATCGCCACCTCGCTGCTCGGCATCGCCCTGATGATCGGCGGTGCGCTCGGCTATTGGGCGCTGCCGGTCTCGGCGCTGCCGCAGGTCGACTTCCCGACCGTGCAGGTGACGACGCAACTGCC
The DNA here is from genome assembly GCF_054056795.1 of Bradyrhizobium sp. USDA 3315. Classification (NCBI taxonomy): domain Bacteria; kingdom Pseudomonadati; phylum Pseudomonadota; class Alphaproteobacteria; order Hyphomicrobiales; family Nitrobacteraceae; genus Bradyrhizobium; species Bradyrhizobium sp. USDA 3315. The sequence goes on from NZ_JBSRYP010000001.1 coordinate 6,807,168, forward strand.
GGGCGCCAGCCCCGACGTGGTGGCCTCGCTGATCACGGCGCCGCTGGAGCGGCAGCTCGGGCAAATCCCGTCGCTGTCGTCGATGAACTCGACGAGTTCGTTTGGCGTCAGCCAGATCTCGCTGCAGTTCGACCTCAACCGCGACATCGACGGCGCCACGCAGGATGTGCAGGCCGCGATCAACGCTGCCGCCGGCATTTTGCCGAAGACGCTGCCGTATCCGCCTGTCTACGCCAAGGTGAACCCGGCCGACGCGCCGGTGATGACGCTGGCGCTGACCTCGGAGACGATCTCGCTGCGGGCGATGAGCGATCTCGCCGACACCATCCTGGGTCAACGGCTGAGCCAGATTTCCGGCGTCGGCCGGGTCTCGATCCTCGGCGGATTGAAGCCGGCGGTGCGCGTGCAGGCCGATCTGGCCCGGCTTGCGGCCTACGGCATCGCGATGGAGGATTTGCGTAACGCGATCGCCGGCGCCAACGTGTCGGGGCCGAAGGGTTCGCTCGACGGCGCCCAGCAATCCTACACCATCGCCGCCAACGACCAGATCGCCGCCGCCGACGCCTACCGGCCGATCATCATCGCCTATCGCAACGGCTCGCCGGTCACGATCGGCGACGTCGCCCAGATCGTCGATGGGCTGGAGAACGACCGCACCGGCGGCTGGTACCAGGGCACGCCGGCCGTCATCATCGACATCCAGCGCCAGCCGGGCGCCAATGTCATCGACGTCGTCAAGCAGATCCGCGGCGAAATCCCGCGGCTGCAGCGCGCGGTCCCGGCCGGCGTCAAGCTGACCATCGTCTCCGACCGTACCGTGACGATCCGCGCCTCGGTGCGCGACGTGCAGTTCACGCTGATCCTGAGCGTCGTGCTTGTGACGCTGGTGGTGCTCCTGTTCCTGCGGTCGCTGCGCGCGACCCTGATCGCCGGCGTTGCGCTGCCGCTGTCGCTGATCACGAGCTTCGGCATCATGTATTTCGCGGGCTTCAGCCTCGACAATCTATCGCTGATGGCGCTGACCATCGGAACCGGGTTTGTGGTCGACGACGCCATCGTCATGATCGAGAACATCGTCCGCCACATGGAAGGCGGCGAGACTGTGATGGAGGCCTCGCTGAAGGGGGCCAGCGAGATCGGCTTCACCGTGATCTCGCTGACGGTGTCGCTGATCGCCGTGTTCATCCCGCTGCTGTTCATGTCCGGCCTGGTTGGCCGCATGTTCCGCGAATTCGCGCTCACTTTGACGATCGCGGTCGTAACCTCGGCGATCGTCTCACTGACGCTGACGCCGATGATGTGCTCGCGGCTGCTCAAGAACATCCATGAGGAGATGGCGGTCCCGGGCCTCGCCGCGGTCAGCCGTTTCATCGACCGCATGGTGGAGTTCTACCATCGGACGCTGCTCTGGGTGTTGCGGCGCCAGCGCGCGACGCTGCTGGTAACGTTCGCGACCATCGCGTTGACGCTGATCATGTATGTGCTGGCACCGAAGGGTTTTCTGCCGCTGCAGGACACTTCATCGATCACGGCGGTGACCGAGGCCGGGCCCGACGTCTCGTTCGCCGAGATGCAGCGGCGGCAGAGCGCGGTCTCAAACATCATCAAGGCCGATCCTGATGTGGTTGGCGTTGTCTCGGTGATCGGTTCGGGTTCGGTCAATCCGACCACCAATGTCGGCCGGCTGGTGATGACGCTGAAGCCGCTCGACCAGCGGCGCGAGGGCGTCGTCAAGGTGATCGAGCGGCTGAAGGAGAAGATCGCGACGGTGCCCGGGATGACGGTCTACTTCCAGCCGGTGCAGGATGTGCAGATCTCGACCCAGTCGAGCCGCTCGCAATACCAGTACACGCTGACCGCGACCGACGCCGCCGAGGTCTCGCAATGGGCGCAAAAGCTCGTCGCCGAGATGCGGCGGGACCCGATCTTCCGCGATGTCTCCTCGGAGGCGCAGGAGGGGGGCCTGCGCGCGGCGCTCGACGTCAACCGCCAGCGTGCCGGCCAGCTCGGTGTCAGTCTGCAGGGCGTCACCGATACGCTGAACGACGCCTTCGCACAGCGGCAGATCTCGACGATCTACGGCCAGGCCAACCAGTACCGCGTCGTGCTCGAAGCGCTGCCGATGTATCAGCGCGACCCGTCGATCCTCGACAAGCTCTATCTGCCCGGAGCCAACGGCGCGCAGGTGCCGCTGTCGGCGGTGGCGACGCTGGTCCGGACAACGGCGCCGCTCGCGATCTCGCACCAGGCGCAATTCCCGTCAGTCTCGCTCAGCTTCAACCTGGCGCCGGGCGAGGCGCTGGGCGACGCGGTCGCGGCCGTGAAGGCGATCGAGAGCAGGATCGGAATGCCCGGCAGCATCGTCGGGATCTATTCCGGCGACGCCGCCGAATTCTCGCGCTCGCTCGCCGGCCAGCCCTGGCTGATCCTGGCGGCGATCATCACGATCTACATCGTGCTCGGCGTGCTCTATGAGAGCTATATCCATCCGATCACCATCCTCTCGACGCTGCCCTCCGCCGGCGTCGGCGCGATCCTCGCCTTGATGCTGTGCGGGCAGGATCTCTCGGTGATCGGCCTGATCGGCATCATCCTGTTGATGGGCATCGTCAAGAAGAACGCGATCATGATGATCGACTTCGCGCTGGAGGCCGAGCGTCACCAGGGCATGTCGTCCTATGACGCCATCGTGCAGGCCTGCCTGCTGCGCTTCCGCCCGATCATGATGACGACGCTGGCGGCGTTGTTCGGCGCGCTGCCGCTCGCGATCGAAAGCGGCACCGGCGCCGAACTGCGCTTCCCGCTCGGCATCTCGATCATCGGCGGCCTGCTGCTGAGCCAGCTGCTGACGCTCTACACCACGCCGGTGATCTATCTGGCGCTCGACCGCCTCAACCGCCGGATCGAGCGGGCCGTGCCGGAGCCGGGTCCCAGCGGCCCGCCGATCGCGGGCGCCACCGAGGGCATGCAGTGATCTCGATCTCCGAGCCCTTCATCCGCAGGCCGGTGGGCACCACACTGCTTGCGATCGGGCTGTTCCTGGTCGGGATCGTCGCCTACCAGTTCCTGCCGGTGTCGTCGGTTCCGAATGTCGATTTCCCGACCATTCGGGTGTCGGCGTCCAGGCCAGGGGCCGATCCCTCCGTAATGGCCGCGACCGTCGCCGCACCGTTGGAGCGCAAGCTCGGCACCATTTCGGGCGTTGACCAGATCACCTCGACGAGCTCGCTCGGCACCACCAGCATCCAGGTGCAGTTCTCGATCGGCCGCAACATCGATCGCGCCGCGCGCGACGTGCAGGCCGCGATCAACGCCTCGCTCGCAGATCTGCCGAGCGACCTGCCGTCGCTGCCCAGGTTCCGCAAGGCCAACCCGGCCGCGTCGCCGGTATTTGTGCTGGCGCTGACCTCGAAGACGATCTCGACCAGCGCGATGTACGATGTCGCCGACACGGTGCTGGCGCAGCGCATCTCGCAGGTGCCGGGAGTGGGCGAGGTGACCGTGAGCGGCGCCGACCAGCCGGCGGTGCGCATCGCGCTCAATCCGGTGTCGCTGGCGAATGCCGGAATCGCGACCGACGACGTCCGGCTCGCGATCATCAATGCCAACCCGCTGGGACCGGTCGGCATCTTCAATGGCGGCCGGCTCAGCGAGACGCTCTCGATCAACAAGCAGATGCGCACCGCGGCCGAATTCCGCGACATTGTCATCAAGAGCTCGAACGGCAATTACGTCCGCCTCGCCGACGTCGCCGAGGTCGAGGATTCCGTGCGCAACTCGCGCTCGATCGCCTGGTTCAACAGGCAGCCGGCGGTGCTGATCCAGATCACCAAGCAGGGCGACGCCAATGTCATCGACACCGTCGACGGCGTTCGCAGGATGCTGCCGGAACTGAGGAAATGGATTCCGGCGGGCGTCGAGATCTCCACCCTGGTCGATCGCACCGGAACGATCCGCGCCAGCGTCGAGGACATGCAGTTCACGCTGCTGGCGACCGCCGTGCTTGTGATGATCGTGGTGTTCGTGTTCCTGCGCCGGGTGGTGCCGACGATCGCCGCCGGCGTCTCGGTGCCGCTGGCGCTGGCCGGTACCTGCGCCGGAATGTGGCTCGCCGGCTTCTCGATCGACAATCTGTCGCTGATGGCGCTGGCGATCTCCGTCGGCTTCGTGGTCGACGACGCCATCGTGATGATCGAGAACATGTACCGCAATCTCGAGCAGGGCATGGCGCCATATCCGGCTGCCGTCGAAGGCGCCAAGCAGATCGGCTTCACGGTGTTGTCGATCTCGCTGTCGCTGATCGCGGCCTTCACGCCGCTGATCTTCATGGATGGCATCGTCGGGCGGCTGCTGCGCGAATTCTCGCTGACGCTGGTGTTTGCGATCGCGGTCTCGACCGTGGTGTCGCTGACCATCACGCCGATGATCTGCGCGCATTACATCAGGGAGGCGACCTCGGATCATGCCACCTGGTACGATCGCGTCATCGAGGGCACGCTGTCCCGTGTCGTGGCGTTCTACGCAGCGACGCTGCGGATCGTGCTCGGCTATCCCTTCCTGACCCTGGTGGTGTTCTTCGCCACCGTCGCGCTGACGGTGACGCTCTACATCAAGACGCCGAAGGGTTATTTTCCGACCGACGACAGCGGCTTCGTGATCGGCTCGACGCGGGCGTCGGCGGATATCTCGTTCCAGGCGATGCTTCAGCTGCAGCAGCGGCTCGCCGACATCGTGATGGCCGACCCCGCGGTCGCCGGCATCGGCTCGTCGGTCGGCTCCGGCGGCGGCCCGGGCGGCGCCACCTCCAACCGCGGCATCATGTACATCAGCCTGAAGCCGCCGGAGGAGCGGGGAGGCCTGTCGACCGCGCAGGTGATCGACCGGCTGCGCCGCAACCTGTTCATGGTGCCGGGCATCCGCCTGTTCATGTTCGCCGCCCAGGACATCCGCACCGGCGGCCGGCAGAGCGATTCCGACTACCAGTACACGCTCGCCTCGACCGATCTCGAGCTGTTGCAGAAATGGGCGCCGATCGTGGCCAAGCGCATGGAGACGGTGGAGGGCATCACGGACGTCTCCTCCGACCGCGATCCCGGCGGCCTGCAGCTCAACCTCGTGATCGACCGCAAGACCGCCTCCAGCCTCGGTGTCCGCGTGCAGGACATCGACAACGCGCTCAACAACGCCTTCTCGCAGCGGCAGATCTCGTACATCTACACCCAGCGCAACCAGTACGTCGTGGTGCTCGAGATCGATCCGAAATTCCAGAGCGATCCGTCGAACCTCGAGCGCATCTACGTTGCCGGCGCCAACGACGTGCAGGTGCCGCTGTCGGCGCTGGTGCACTACCAGCGTGGATTGTCGGCGCTCGCGGTCTATCACTCCGGCGGCTTCCCCTCGACCACGGTGTCGTTCAACCTCCTGCCGGACGTGCCGCTGGAGGTCGCGACGACGAACATCCAGCAGGCGGTCAACGAGCTGCACATGCCCGAGGGCATTCGTGGCAGCTTCGACGGCAATGCCGGCGATTTCAACAAGACCAGCGGGCGGCAGCCGCTGCTGATCCTCGGCGCGCTGGTCGCGATGTATATCGTGCTCGGCGTGCTCTATGAGAGCCTGGCGCATCCGATCACGATCATCTCGACGCTGCCGTCGGCCGGCCTCGGCGCCTTGCTCGCCTTGCAGGTGACCAACACGCCGCTGACGGTGATCGCCTTCGTCGGCATCATCCTGCTGATCGGCATCGTCAAGAAGAACGGCATCATGATGGTCGACTTCGCGCTCGAGGCCGAGCGGCATCAGGGCCTGTCGTCGCGGGACGCGATCTTCGAGGCCTGCCGCGCGCGCTTCCGACCGATCCTGATGACGACGATGGCCGCGCTGTTCGCCGGCATTCCGCTGGTCATTGCGACCGGCCCGGGCACCGAGCTGCGCCGGCCGCTCGGCATCACCATCATCGGCGGCCTGTTCGTGTCGCAGATCCTGACGCTCTACACGACACCGGTGATCTATCTCTTGATCGACCGGCTGCGCCAGCGCCGCGAGCCGTCAGGCGTGCACGCACCCGCGGAATAGTTTGAATTGCACGATTGCAAGCGTATAGCGGAGCGATGTCCGAACCGACCGAAGCAAAAACCGATATTGTCGCCGAGATCGAGGAGTGCGCGCATTGCGGCAAGCCGTTGCCGCTGTGCATCTGCGACAGCGTCACGCCGATCGAGAGCCGCATCCAGCTCCTGATCCTGATCCATCCGCAGGAGCAGGACAGGGCGCTGGGCACCGCGCGACTGCTGGCGCGGCATTTCGAGAACGCCGTGGTCCGGATCGGACTGTCCTGGCCGAGCCTTGCCAAGGCGCTCGGCCGGCCGGTGCCCGATCCGTCGCGCTGGGCGGTGCTCTATCTCGGCTCCGCCAAGGTCGAGGAACTCGAGACCGATGCCGAGATCGTCGCGATCAACCGCAAGGGCGAACTGGAGCCGCATCAGCGCGCCATCCTGGCCGACATCGAGGGCATCGTGCTGCTCGACGGCACCTGGAGCCAGGCCAAGGCGCTGTGGTGGCGCAATGCCTGGATGCTGAAGTGCCAGCGGGTGATTCTCGGGCCGAAACGGCCCTCGCTCTACGGCAGACTGCGGCGGGAACCGCGCCGCGACGGCCTGTCCACCATCGAGGCGGCCGCGATCCTGCTGGCGGGGCTGCAGAAGCGGCCGGACATCGCCGCAACGCTAACCGGTAGTTTCGAGCGGATGCTGGCGAGGTTCCGCGAAGTGCAGGCCAAATTGCCGGAATTGGCGCCAAAACCGAAGAAGCGGGATTTCCGGAGGCGCCGGCGCTAGAGCCTGGTCCGGAAGAGTGCGAAGCGGTCTTCCGAAAGGATCTTGCTCAAACAAGGGGCACCTTACCTTCCGGCTCGGTTGCCTATCGGAGAGAGGCCGTATATGAAGTCCGCCGCAAGGGGCCACGTGGCGGAGTGGTTACGCAACGGTCTGCAAAACCGTGTACACCAGTTCAATTCTGGTCGTGGCCTCCACTCATCTCATCAATGGCTTGCAGCCAACAAATGAGAAGCCGCATTAGCTCGCGGCGTACCAACCTTCAGGAAACGGAATCAGCGGCCACGGCGCCTGGTTGTCATTGGCCGCGCGCGGTGGCGGCTGAATGCGGGGCGAGGGCTGAGCCACGAGATCCTCCTGAGCAATGGGCGCGATCGCCGTTCGCACGGCGTCCAGCAGCAGATCAAATTCGACTTCGCTCATCACGCTCTCCGAGGTTCGAGAGCGCCATGGTCGCAAAACTGTCTTCGGTCCGGATTGAGCGATTCGTTCGAATTTTATGAAAAGAACGATGGCGCCCGCTTTGGTTAATGAATCGTTGGTGATCCCTTCGGGAACCTAGGTCGGCATGGCCGCACCTCGTGTGAAACAAATCACAACTTTCTAAAAACTCTTGCCGGGATTCCCGGCGGTATTCATAGCCGTCAAATATCGCAGGAATTTTAGGGAGACGTGACAATGGAGGCAAGTATCGCACGGTGGGGACCAGTCGCATGCCGCACGATCCTCGGCTCCTGCTGACGCGAACGGCGTAAGCCGTATGCGCCTGTATCTATCGTTTCTGTACAGGGAATATTCCCAACGCTCGTGCCGGAGTCGTTACGTCAGCCCAGCGAGGTCGTGCGGCAGCATGGTCTTGAACTGCGTCAGCGCCTGCCGCGCCTTCCGCGGTGGCAGCGTGATCGCGTGACGCACGGCGGCTGCGATCAGCGTCATGGTCAGGGCGGAAAAGGTGGCGAGGGCGGCAGTCGGCATGTCGGGCGCGATCCGCCTGACCGCGTCGGACAACAGGCCGGAGAGCACGGCCATGTCGTCCGCATCGAGCTTCTGCAGGGCGCGGTCGGCTTGCGTCGCCTGCCAGATGTCGCGCATGACAGGCTCGCGCATGAACATCTCGTAGTAGCTGTCGACGATCCTGCACAGCGCCGGGTGCAGGTCGCGCGCGGTCATTACCGTGGCCAGATCGCGCCTGACGCAATCGCGCCCGACTGCGTTATGGCGTTCGGCCAGGGTGCCGATGATCGCGGCCTTGTCCGGGAAATATTGATAGAGCGAGCCGAATGCGACGCCGCTGCGCGCGACGACGTCGCTCATGCGGAAAGCCTCGCTGCCCTTTTCCGCCATGATCTCGGTCGCGCAGGCGAGGATGCGCTCGAAGCGCTCGCGGCTGCGCTGCTGGGTCGGGGCAAGCCGCGCCAGCCCGGGCAGGGGAACGTCCACGGGCGCGGCCTTTCGTCTCGACATCTCTCTGCGATCGGGGTTGACGGCTCTAATACGAGAGTTTATCGCATTTTACAAATACGAGTATATCTCGCATTTGGAGGCGGAACGATGCGCCAGATCCTGACCTCGGGCTTGCTTTGGTTTTCCGCGCTCGGCTGCGGCCTGCTCGCTGGGCTCTATTTCGCGTTCTCGGCTTTCGTCATGACCGCGCTCGGCCGCATCGATCAGGCCGCCGGCATCTCGGCGATGAACGCGATCAATGTCGATATCGTCCGCTCGCCGTTCATGCCGGTGTTCCTCGGTACCACGCTGTCCTGCGCCGTGCTGGTCGTGCTCGGCGGGCTCAGATGGCAGGAGCCGGGCGCGGTTGCGATGATTTGCGGCGGCGGCCTCTACGTGGTCGGCATGTTCGTCGTCACCGTCGTCTTCAATGTGCCGCTGAACGATCAGCTTGCGGCCTCTGACCCGGCGGGCACGTCGGCGGCGTCGGTTTGGGCGCGCTATCTGACCGACTGGACCTTCTGGAACCACGTGCGGACCATCGCCTCGCTGGCCGCGACTGCGCTGTTCATCGTTGCCATCGCCGGGCGGTAGCCAACCCCGTTTGCGCGAGGAGCTGGGCCGTCGCGCCCCTGACAGAATCACGGGCGCCGCGCGACCGCCGCGCTGGCGGTGTTTCCAGGCGCCCGCAGGAGCGCGGGGGCCGGCGGGCTGGGCATGTTGCACGCCGGGCGACAGGTAAGCCCTTGTATCGCAGAGGCTTACCGTGCGCGCTAAAGTTTCGCGTGAGGGGCCATTTGGTTCTTTGCAAGGCCGAAAGGCTTTGTTATACGCTGCCCGCTCGCGAACAGATGTTCGCCTATTCCTCGGTAGCTCAGCGGTAGAGCATTCGACTGTTAATCGAATGGTCGCTGGTTCGAATCCAGCCCGGGGAGCCAGTTTGGTCTGGCCCCATCGATCCCCCAAATCGCCATCACAAGCCCGTGGTCCGCAGCGGACAGGCCGAAAACGTCGTCAAATCGACTCAATAACCCTCAACACTTGCTTTCGTCGGGTCTTGAGAGGTGATTTTGATGACCATTAACTTGATCGACCTGTCGATGCCGCAGCCGACGCTCGTTCCGAATGATGCCCCCGACATCAGTGACGATGAATGCGTCCGCCGACTCGCGAAGGCTGTCGAGGAGCATGATTCCGAGCACCTCGACGAAGTGGCCCGCCTGATCGGCCGGCTTGCCGTCACGATCGAATAGACGGAGCCGCGAGCCCGTTTTGGGAGCACGTTTCGCCCGCCAACGGCGTGTTGCGTTTTGGCGGAGCTTGTTCCAAAAGATGGCCCTGTTCTAGCTTCTCCAGCGGCAATGCCGCAACTTGCAGGGTCTCCGCCAATGACCGGTTTTTCGACCGCGCGCCAGTATATGGTCGATGGTCAGGTGCGTCCGAGCGACGTGACCGATGATCGTATTCTCGATGCCATGCTGACCGTGCCGCGCGAGGTCTTCGTGCCGGCCAGCAAGCAGGCGCTGGCCTACCTCGACCTCGACCTCGATGTCGCCGAGGGCGGTGCGACCAGGCGTTGCCTGATCACGCCGGCGCTGCTCGCCCGGATGCTCCAGGCCGCCGAGATCAAGGCCACCGACCGGGTCCTGGTGGTCGGCTGCGCGACCGGCTACGCCGCCGCCGTCGTGGCGCGCTTTGCCGCAGAGATCAGCGCGACCGAAAGCGATCCGGCGCTTGCCGCAAAGGCGAATACGACTTTCGCCGAACTCGGGATCCAGAATATCACCGTCAAAACGGCCGCGGCCGCCGACGGCGATGCCGCGGGCGCCCCGTTTGACGTCATTATCCTCAATGGTGCGACGGAAATCGTCCCGACCGGGCTGTTCGGCCAGCTCAAGGAGGGGGGCCGGCTGGTCGGAGTGTTCGGCCTGTTGCCGCCGCCGCGCGCCACCCTGGTGACGCACTCCCACGGGGATTTCGGCCATCGCGAGCTGTTCGACGCCTCGGCCCCCGTTTTACCCGGATTCGAGCGAGTTCCCGCCTTCGTCTTCTAACCGTGATCGCGGCGCATTGGCTGATAAAATCCCGTTCCGAATCAGAAGTGTGGCCCGTTTGCCCCATGTGAAGAGTTTCGACCGTGTTCCGTTGCGGGGTAGTTCCGTTGGGCCTAGCTGCGGACTAAGGTGAGGCGGGACTCACTTCGACTGAAGCGACCGCCGGACTGATTTGCGTGTGGGAGACGGCGACTACAATGATTGGATTTCCGGGGATGCGTGGGGTGAAGGTTGTCACCGCGGCTGCGACTGCCGTCCTTCTGTTGGCGGAGATGGGCCCCGTGCCCGCACTCGCCGATACAATCGAGGCCGCGCTGGTGCGGTCCTACCAAAACAATCCCCAGCTGAACGCGCAACGCGCGCAGGTGCGGTCAACTGACGAGAACGTTCCGCAGGCACTGTCGGGCTACCGCCCGAAAGTCGCACTGACGGCAAGCGCGGGGTACCAATACACCGATACGCTGACGACACAGGGTGGCGACGCGAACAATCTTGTCCGCACCCAAATCCATGGCGCCAACGCCCCACGCAGCGCAGGCCTCACGGTCAACCAGTCGCTGTTCAACGCGCAGACCGCGCCCAGGGTGCGCGCGGCGGAAAGCCAGGTCTCGGCGGCGCGCGAGGGCCTGCGTGTGCTCGAGCAAACCGTGATCCTGAGCGCGGCCACGATCTACATGGACTATCTCCGCGACTCCGCCATCGTCGAGGTTCAGCGCAGCAACACGCGCGTGCTGGAACAGACGCTGAAGCAGACCCAGGACCGCTTCAATGTCGGCGAAGTGACGCGCACCGACGTCGCGCAATCCGAAGCGCAGCTCGCGGCAGGCAAAACCCAGCAGCTCACCGCCGAATCGAACCTGACGACGACGCGATCGAATTTCCGGCGCATCATCGGCAACGAGCCGCAGAATCTCGCGCCGGGCTCGCCGGTCGACCGCTTCCTGCCGACGACGCTTGCCTCCGCCGTCGATCTCAGCCTGACCCAGAATCCGAACGTCACCTCGGCGATGTACGGCGTCGACGTCAACTTCCTGCAGGTCAAGGTCAGCGAGGGGGCGCTGTTCCCGTCGGTCAACCTGCAAACGTCCGTGCAGCAGCAATACGAGCAGACCCTGATCAGCCAGCGCGCATTCAGCGCGGGAACGGCGGTCCAGCTGTCGGTGCCGCTCTACCAGGGCGGTGCGGAATATTCGCTGATCCGCCAGTCCAAGGAATCGCTGGCGCAGCAGCGCCTCGTGCTCGAACAGACCCGCGATCAGGCGCGCGCCAACGTCGTCACCGCTTGGGGCCAGCTGGTCGCCGGCAAGTCGCAGGTGGCGTCGGCACAGGCGCAGGTGACCGCGTCGGAGATCGCCCTGAACGGCGTGCGCGAAGAGGCCAAGGCCGGTCAGCGGACCACGCTCGACGTGCTCAACGCGCAGCAGGCGCTCGTCAACGCGCGCAACGCGCTGGTGACCGCGCAGCACGACCGCGTCGTCGCGTCCTATAACGTGCTGAGCGCGGTTGGCCGCTTGTCGCCGCAGGTGCTCGGCCTTTCGACCAACGTCTACGATCCGAGCGTGCATTACCAGCAAGTTCGTGACAACTGGGCCGGCGTGCGCACGCCCGACGGCCGCTAAACACCTTCACATCATCATCGCTTGTCGCGTCATGTTTGTGGTTCTGAGTTAATCAGGACCACAAACAGGCGCGTTTGCTTGCATTCGATAATTGGCCTGACATACCGTTTTGTCGGGCAGCAAGGCGATTCGCGGCGCGCCGGCGTAGCGTGATGACAGGTGCGACGCCACCTGTGATCACGCTGCATTGGGCGACACGAAGCTTGCACAAAGCCTCGGGCGGGCTTGATCTGGGGACAAGTCGGGCGGGATCAACGAAAATCTCCGCCCGCATCATCGGAACCGGCGAATCCTCTCGGGCTTGATGTAAAATCGTTTCGATGTGGAGTCGGAGATGACGCAACCTGCGAAGGTCCAAGAGCCCTCGATGGAGGAGATCCTGGCGTCGATCCGTCGCATCATTGCCGACGACGAGGCGAAGCCGGCCGCGGCCGAGAAGCCTGCGGCCGCCGCTGCAGCGCCGGCGCCGAAGGTCGAGCCAGCACCAGCAGCCAAACCCGCGATGAAGAGCCCGCCACCGGCCGCGAAGGCCGCCGCGCCCGCGCCGAAATCACCGCCGCCTGCGCCGGCACCGGCGGCCAGCAACAGTCAGGACGACATCGACTCGCTGCTCGCCAGCCTCGACGAGGCGACGCCCGCAGCCGAGATCAGGCCATCGCCGCAGCCCGCAGCCCAGCCCGAAGCCGACGTGTTCGAACTCACCGACGAGATGGCGCTGCCGGACCCGGCCGCCGCGCCGTCGTTCCGCAAGGTCGAGCCGCAGGACGATCTCGAGTTCACGGAAGCGCGGAGCCGGGCGCCGGAACCGGCCCGTGAGCCGCCGGCGATCGAGACCGCGCCCATGCAGCAGATCATCTCGGGAACCACGATGCGGGCCGTCGAGTCGGCCTTCAACTCTCTGGCCAACACCGTGCTGAGCAACAATGCGCGGACGCTCGAGGATCTGGTCAAGGAGATGCTGCGTCCGATGCTGAAGTCCTGGCTGGACGACAATCTGCCCGGGCTGGTCGAGCGGATCGTCAAGGCCGAGATCGAGCGGGTATCCCGCGGGCGTTAGCTCCGCCGCGGGCGCTAGCACCGCAGTCGGCGCGAAGCTGGCTCCCGCCGTTGGGCCTGGCGGCCCTCAATCAGCTCCCCAAATGCCCTAAACGTCGATTTGACGTGCCGGTCCGGTTGACTTGGTGCGCTCCGGCGGCTTTCTAACGCTTTCCATGGTCCACAGCGCATTGTCATGATCGAGAAAAACTACCAGCCCGCCGATATCGAGCACCGGATGGCCCGGATCTGGGAGGAGAGCGGTGCGTTCAAGGCCGGCCGGCCTGAACGCAAGGACGCCGCGCCTTTCACCATTGTGATCCCGCCGCCGAACGTGACCGGCTCGCTGCACATGGGCCACGCGCTCAACAATACGCTGCAGGACATCCTGTGCCGCTTCGAGCGGATGCGCGGCCGCGACGTGCTGTGGCAGCCCGGCACCGATCACGCCGGCATCGCCACCCAGATGGTGGTCGAGCGTCAGCTGATGGAACGGCAGGAGCCGGGCCGGCGCGACATGGGCCGCGCCAAGTTCCTCGAGCGAGTCTGGCAGTGGAAGGCCGAGAGCGGCGGCACCATCGTCAACCAGCTCAAGCGTCTCGGCGCCTCCTGCGACTGGTCGCGCGAGCGCTTCACCATGGACGAGGGCCTGTCGCGCGCCGTCGTCAAGGTGTTCGTCGAGCTGCACCGCGATGGCCTGATCTACAAGGACAAGCGCCTGGTCAATTGGGACCCGAAGCTGCTCACCGCGATCTCCGATCTCGAAGTGCAGCAGGTCGAGGTCAGGGGCCATCTCTGGTACCTGCGCTACCCGATCGAGGGCCGCGGCTTCAGCCCCGAGGATCCGAAATCGTTCATCGTGGTCGCGACGACGCGCCCCGAGACGATGCTCGGCGACACCGCGGTCGCGGTGCATCCGGACGACGAGCGCTACGCCGATCTGGTCGGCCAGCACGTCATCCTGCCGCTGGTCGGCCGCAGGATTCCGATCGTCGCCGACGACTATTCCGATCCGGAGAAGGGCTCGGGCGCGGTCAAGGTGACGCCTGCGCACGACTTCAACGACTTCGAGATCGGCAAGCGTCACGGCCTGCCGCAGATCAGCGTGCTCGACCAGGAAGGCAGCCTCAGCCTGGTGGGCAACGAGGATTATCTGCGCGGCCTGCCGATGGGCGCCGACGAGTTCGCCGCCGAGTTTGACAAGATCGAGCGCTTCGCGGCGCGCAAGAAGATCGTCGCCAGGCTGGAGGAGTTCGGCTTCCTCGAGCGGATCGAGCCCAACACCCACATGGTGCCGCATGGCGACCGCTCCGGTGTCGTGATCGAGCCGTATCTGACCGACCAGTGGTATGTCGACGCCAAGACGCTGGCGCAGCCGGCGATCGCGGCGGTGCGCTCGGGCGAAACCACGTTCGTGCCGAAGAACTGGGAAAAGACCTATTTCGAGTGGATGGAGAACATCCAGCCCTGGTGCATCTCGCGCCAGCTCTGGTGGGGCCATCAGATCCCGGCGTGGTACGGACCCGACGGCAAGGTGTTCGTCGCCGAGACCGAGGAAGAGGCGGTCGGCCACGCGCTCGGCTATTACGTCGAGCAGGAAGTCATCACGCCGGAGCAGGGCCACGACATGGCGGTCGACCCCGCCAAGCGCGAGGGCTTCATCACGCGTGACGAGGACGTGCTCGACACCTGGTTCTCGTCGGCCCTGTGGCCGTTCTCGACGCTGGGCTGGCCGGACGACACGCCGGAGGTCGCGCGCTACTACCCGACCAACACGCTGGTTACCGGCTTCGACATTATCTTCTTCTGGGTCGCCCGCATGATGATGATGGGCCTCCATTTCATGAAGGAGGCGCCGTTCTCGACCGTCTACATCCATCGCCTCGTCCGCGACGAGAAGGGCGCCAAGATGTCGAAGTCGAAGGGCAACGTCATCGACCCGCTCGGCGTGATCGACGAATACGGCGCCGACGCGCTGCGCTTCGCGCTGACCCGCGAGGCAGCGCAAGGCCATGACATCCGCCTGTCGCCGCATCTGGTCGAGACCAACCGCAATTTCGCGACCAAGTTCTGGAACGCCTGCCGCTTCGCCGAGATGAACGAGTGCGTCAAGCCGGACGGTTTCGATCCGAAGGGCGCAAAGGAGACGCTGAACCGCTGGATTGCGCACGAAACCTCGCGCGTCACCCGCGAGGTCACCGAGACGATCGAGGATCATCGCTTCAACGATGCCGCGGGCGCGATCTACCGCTTCGTCTGGAACGTGTTCTGCGACTGGTATCTTGAGCTCGCGAAACCCGTGCTGATGGGCGAGGAGGGCGCGGCCAAGGCCGAGACCCGCGCCATGGTCGCCTGGACCCGCGACGAGATCCTCAAGCTGCTGCATCCGTTCATGCCCTTCATCACCGAGGAGCTGTGGGCGGTGACCGCAAAGCGCGACGGCCTGTTGGTGCTGGCGTCCTGGCCGCGCAAGTCGGGCGTGACCGGCGAGCAGCTGGCCGCGATCGCGACAGCCGGTCCGGTGGTCGATCCGATCATTCCGCCGGTCATTGCCGCACTCGACGCCGACGAGTTCAGCGATCCCGCGGCCGAGGCCGAGATCGGCTGGGTGGTCGATCTCGTCACCGCGATGCGGTCGGTGAAGGCGGAAATGAACATCCCGCCGTCGACACTGACGCCGCTGGTGATCGCGGGCGCCTCCGACGAGACGCGGGACCGCGCGCGGCGCTGGAACGACACCATCAAGCGGCTCGCGCGATTGTCGGATATCTCGTTCGCCGATCACCCGCCGGAAGGCGCGGTGCAGCTCCTTGTCCGCGGCGAGGCGGTCGCGCTGCCGCTGAAGGGCGTGATCGATCTCGCGGCCGAACGCACGCGGCTGGAGAAGGAGCTCGGCAAGGCCGACGCCGACATCAAGCGGGTCGATGCCAAGCTCGCCAACGAGAAGTTCGTCGCCAACGCGCCGGAAGAGCTCGTCGAGGAAGAGAAGGAAAAGCGCGCGGCAGCAGCGGAGCGCCGCGCCAAGATTCTCGAGGCGATCGAGCGGTTGAAGAAGGCGTCATAGCTGATAACGCCGTGGTGCTCAAAACCGCTTGCTGAGGAATTTCGATCCCTTCAGCCCGTAGCGCCAGGGCAGGTCGACGGCCTTGGTGATGCCGATCCGCACCCCGGTGATGATTTCGGGCATTTCCAGGCGCGCATGGAGCGCGATCGGTGCGCGGTCGAGTGGCAATTCGCTGTGCGCGATGGTGATGCCGAGCGCCTCGCAGAGCTTGCCGGGCCCCGAGCACAGCGCGCGCTCGTCCTCCAGCCCGCGCCGCCGGCGCATCGCCGCGAGCCCATGGGTCGGCTCGATCGCGCGGATCAGCACGGCGCTGGCCGAGCCCGCTTCCTCGCAGACGAAGTTGACGCACCAATGGATGCCGTAGGAGCGGTAGACGTAGGAGAAGCCCGGCGGGCCGAACATCACCTGGTTGCGCGGGGTCGGCCCGCGGTAGGAATGCGCCGCCGGATCGGTGTGATGATAGGCCTCGACCTCGGTGATGATGCCGCCGGCGCCGCCGACCAGGAAGGTCGCGCCGATCAGGTCGGGGGCGACCTCGTGGACGCTGCGATCGAAGAAGGAGCGTTTCAGCGCCTTGCCGAGGCGCGGCGCGGTCGCGCTGATGGATCGGGGTTTTTGAGCCATTTTGAGGTGGGAATCGGCATGGAACGGGCCGCAAGACTGCCAATATATGGGCAGGTCTGCTAGGGTCGCGGGGCGGGTTGCGAGCCGCGTCAACACCGATTAGCTAAGCCCTTGGTTCGGAGCATTGATCTGCCTGGATCATGCTCCCGCGACTTGCAGGCATCCATGGTCACCATCGTCGATACCATCTCCACCACTCAGCTCCGCCCGCGGCACCCCGAAAAGGTCAACCGGCCGGATGCCGTGTCGCCGCCGAAGCCGGACTGGATCCGCGTTCGTGCGCCGAACACGCGCGGCTATGCAGATACGCGCCGGATCGTGAAGGAGAACGGCCTCGTCACGGTGTGCGAGGAGGCGGGCTGCCCCAATATCGGTGAGTGCTGGGACAAGAAGCACGCCACCTTCATGATCATGGGCGACACCTGCACGCGCGCCTGCGCGTTCTGCAACGTCAAGACCGGCATGCCCGGCGCGCTCGAGGCGAGCGAGCCGGAATACGTCGCGGAGGCAACCGCCAAGCTCGGGCTCAGTCATGTCGTGGTCACTTCGGTCGACCGCGACGATCTCGCCGACGGCGGCGCCGAGCATTTTGCCGAGACCATCCGCGCCATCCGCGCGCGCTGCCCGACCACCACGATCGAGATCCTGACACCGGACTTCCTGCGCAAGGACGGCGCGCTGGAGCGCGTGGTCGCGGCCAAGCCCGACGTCTTCAACCACAATCTGGAAACCGTGCCGTCGCGCTATCTGACGGTCCGTCCCGGCGCCCGCTATTTCCATTCGATCCGGCTGCTGCAACGGGTCAAGGAAATGGACCCGACTATCTTTACCAAGTCCGGCATCATGGTCGGCCTCGGCGAGGAGCGGCACGAAGTGCTGCAGGTGATGGACGACCTGCGCTCGGCCGAAGTCGATTTCCTGACCATCGGCCAATACCTGCAGCCGACCCGCAAGCACCACGCCGTGATGCGCTACGTGACGCCGGACGAGTTCGCAGGCTACGAGCGCGTCGCCTATACCAAGGGCTTTTTGATGGTGTCGGCGAGCCCGTTGACGCGCTCGTCGCATCACGCCGGCGAGGATTTCGCCAAACTGCAGGCGGCGCGCACGGCCCGCGGCCGCTAGATTTTTGCAAACGGCGGTAAGCCGGCGCCGTCACGCGCCGTTGCTTGATCGGGCCTTGACCGAACCTTGAGCGAACCTTGGACTGGACCAATGCAGCGCGTTCTGGTGATGGGATCGTCGGGATCCGGCAAGTCGACCTTTGCGCGGCGGCTGTCCGCGATGACAGGGATTCCGACCGTGTCGATCGATGCGCTGTTCTGGAAGCCGGGCTGGGTCGAGTCGGGCAGGGACGAATTCGAGCGCCGCATGACCGAAGCAGCCCAGGAGCCGCGCTGGATCATGGATGGGAACTACATGAGGCATGGTGCAGGGCAATTGCGCCGGGAGCTCTCCGATACGATCATCTGGTTCGACCTGCCGCGGTCGACCTGCATGCTCGGTATCTTCAGGCGGATAGCCGGGAGCTATGGCCAGGTCCGCCCGGAGATGGCGGAAGGCTGCCCTGAGAAGATCGATCTCGAATTCTTCCGCTACGTCTGGACCTATCGCCGGCAGCAGCGGCCGAAGCTGATCGAGTATTTTGCCGGCTTGCGGCCCGATCAATCGCTGGTTTGCTTCACCGATCGGGCGCAGGCGGATGATTATCTGAAGCGCCTCGCACTCGGGCAAAACCGTGCGAGTATCCACTGATGCCACGATTCTCAAGCAAGCGGCGGGTCCGGCACACCGCACCCCAAATGTTCGATCTGGTCGCCGACGTCGAGCGCTATCCCGAATTCGTGCCGCTATGCCATTCGCTCAAGATCCGCCAGCGCACGCCCAAGGACGACGGCACCGAGGTCGTGGTGGCGGACATGACCGTGTCCTTCAAGCTGGTGCGGGAAACCTTCACCAGTAAGGTGACGCTCGATCGGCCCAATCTGAAGATCCTGGTCGAATATCTGCGCGGCCCGTTCAGCAATCTGGAGAATCGCTGGAGTTTTGAGCCGAAGTCGGAAACCGAATGCGATGTCGGCTTCTTCCTGAATTACGAATTCAAGAGCCGGATGCTGGCGATGCTGATGGGCGCGATGTTCGACGCCGCATTTTCACGCTTTGCCGCGGCGTTCGAGAAGCGCGCGGATCAGGTCTACGGCAAGCCGCAGCTGTCGACGTAGCGAAGCCGTCTCGTCTACATCCCTGGAACGCAAATGCCCGGCACGAGGCCGGGCACGACGGATGATGCGGGAGACCGTTCGCCGACTTACGGGCAGGATCGCCGCACGCCGCCGGATGCGATGTAGGTGCCCGAAGCCGGGTCGTAGGTGCGGAAACGCTGGGAGCAATAGGCGTCGTTGTTGGCCTTGGCCTGGCTCGCCGCAATCGCGCCGCCGATGATCGCGCCGGCCGCCAGCCCGCCGATGATCGCCGCGCCGTTACTGCCACGATCGCGATAGTAACCACCGCGGTAGCCGTATCCGCCGCGATAGCCGTAACGCGGACCACCGTGCCAGTGCCGATACTGCACATGCTCGACGGAGGTAGGCTCATCCTGCAATCGCGCGGGAGCGAGTGGTGCGGCGGACGAAGGCACAACAGTCGACAGCGTCATGGCGCCAGCGCTGATGGCGGCCACGACCAAAGTTCCCAACTTCATCATTTTCTCCTTGTTGTGGGATTTTGCTGTTGGACGAACAATCGAAACAGCAGAGTTGGAACAACATAAAGCGGCGAAGCCGCGTCAAAGTTCCATTTCAGGTAAGCGTCACCGGGCCGCAGTTGACACAAGCCCGTGTAAGGCGGGCCGTGGCGCCACTCGACTTTGGGGGTGGGCCTATCCGCGCGGCGGCCGGCGGCGTTTCGCAGCGTGGCTCCGCGGCGACCGGGCCACCCTTGGCCGCAACCGGCTGGCGGCCTCGCGACGCGGCTTGGCGGCCTGCGGCGGGCGCGCAAGCTCCATCAGCATGCGCAAGGCTTCGACCACGGAGCGCTGCCGCACCGTGCTGCGGCCGATTGCGCCAAATCGCTGTTCACGATGAATGATGCGGCCGTCGCGCGCGGCGACGGCGAAATGCACCAGGCCGACCGGCTTGCCTGGTGTCGCACCGCCAGGGCCCGCGATGCCGGTGATCGAGACCGCAAGGTCGACGCCGGCCTTTTCCAACGCGCCGATCGCCATCGCGGTCGCGGTTTCCTTGCTCACCGCGCCGAACGTTTCGAGCGTCGCCGCCTTGACGCCAAGCATGAC
This sequence comes from Bradyrhizobium sp. USDA 3315, assembly GCF_054056795.1. NCBI lineage: Bacteria > Pseudomonadati > Pseudomonadota > Alphaproteobacteria > Hyphomicrobiales > Nitrobacteraceae > Bradyrhizobium > Bradyrhizobium sp. USDA 3315. Next base: position 6,827,132 of record NZ_JBSRYP010000001.1, read on the forward strand.
CCGCTTGGCCTCGTTCGAATAGGTCACGAAGCCGCGGTCGATCACGTCGGAAGAGCCGGGAATGTCGGTGAGCGCACCCGCGACCAGGCCGCCGGTGCAGGATTCGGCGGTCGCTATGGTCAGCTTGCGCATCCGGCACAGGTCGAGCAGCGAGCGGGAGAGGGCACGAGCGTCGCTGCCGCCCATGTCAGGCACTCCGGCCTTTATCGTCCCAGCCTTTATCGTCCCAGCCTTTATCGTCCCAAGGGAGACGGACCGTGGCGCTCGCGGTTGCCGCGATGCCTTCCTCGCGGCCGGTGAAGCCGAGTCGCTCGCTGGTGGTGGCTTTGACTGCCACGCGCGAGATGTGGACGCCGGAGATCTCCGCGATCTTCGCCCGCATGGTGTCGCGCAAGGGCCCGATCTTCGGCCGCTCGCAGATCAGCGTCACCTCGAGATTGGCGATCCGTCCGCCACGCGCGGTGACGCGCTCGACCGCGTATTTCAGAAACTGGTCGGAGGAGGCGCCCTTCCACTTGGCGTCGCTCGGCGGGAAATGCGAGCCGATATCGCCGTCGGCCAGCGCGCCGAGGATTGCGTCGACCAGCGCATGCAGCCCGACATCGCCGTCGGAATGGGCCAGGAATCCCTTCGTGTGCGGCACGCGCACGCCGCAGATCATCACATGGTCACCGTCGCCAAAGGCATGCACGTCGTAGCCGGTGCCAGTTCTGATGTCGCCGAGCTGGCTTGCGAGCCGCGCTTCCTCGCGCACGAAGTCCTCGGGTGTGGTGAGTTTCATGTTGGCAGCATCACCTTCAAACGTCGCAACCGTCAATCCCGCCCACTCGGCAAGCGCCGCATCGTCGGTGAAATCGGAGCGGCCATCGCGCGCCGCGCGACGATGCGCCTCCAATATTACGTCGAAGCGAAAAGCCTGTGGCGTCTGCGCGATCCGCAGGCGCGCGCGCTCCGGCGTCGCCTCGACGTCGCCGGCATCGCCGGTGAGCTTGATCGTGTCGGTGACGGGAATCACGGGGATCGCAGCGCCGGTCCGGCCGGCCGCGGCGATCGCGCGCGAGATCACGGCTGATGTGACGAAGGGGCGCGCGGCATCGTGGATCAGCACGATGTCCGGCTTTTCGCTTGCGAGCGCCTCGAGCCCGGCATGGACCGAGGCCTGCCGGGTCGCGCCGCCCGGCGTCGGCGGCCGATGGCGGAGGCCTGCGACTGCTTCATCGAACAGCGCGGTGTCGTCAGGATTGACCACAGGCTGCACCGCAAACACGTCCGGATGTCCGGAGAACGCCTCCATGGCGCGGTAGATCACCGTCTGTCCGCCGATCGTCCGATATTGCTTCGGCCCGCCTGCGCCGGCGCGCAGTCCACGGCCGGCTGCGACAAGGATGGCTGCGGTACGCTCAGGCTTCGGCATTTTGAACCAGTGACAGACGAATCGGGGATGAGGGGGACGGTGAGGATCGCCGCGCACAGCCCTTAGCATGACCGCTGCGCAAAAACAGAGCGTTTGCCGATGACTGTGGGAAAAGCAGATTTTGTTGCAGTGCACCTGCACTGATGATAGGAATGTCTAAACCGTAGGCATGAGCCTTGACTGCACAAGAATTGTGCGCAGAATAGGCGACGTCAGCTGCAATGGCGTGGCTGACAGAACGACGAGACGGCTGTGACCGGCGTGCAAGGTACTCCTCGTAACCCATTGAAGATCGGCGATATTGCTGTCGCCAACCGGGTTCTCCTCGCGCCCATGTCCGGCATCACCGATGCGCCCTTCCGGCGACTCGCTGCCACTTTGGGCGCCGGCCTGGTGGTCTCCGAGATGACCGCCAGCAACGATCTGGTGAACGGCAAGCCGATGTCGAAGCTGCGTTGCGAGGCAGCCGGGGTCGGGCCGCATGTGGTCCAGCTGGCGGGCTGCGAGACCCACTGGATGGCGGAGGGCGCACGGATCGCCGAAGGCGCCGGCGCCGACGTCATCGACATCAACATGGGCTGTCCGGCCCGCCACGTGACCGGGGGCCAGTCCGGCTCGGCCCTGATGCGCGACCTCGACCACGCGATCACGCTGATCGAGGCGACGCTGTCGGCGGTCAAGGTGCCGGTGACGCTGAAGATGCGGCTCGGCTGGGATGACCGCTCGCTCAATGCGCCGGAACTGGCGCGCCGCGCCGAGGACGCCGGCGTGCAGATGATCACCGTGCATGGCCGGACCCGCTGCCAGTTCTACAAGGGCGAGGCGAACTGGAACGCGGTGCGCGCGGTCAAGGACGCCGTCACCGTCCCGGTCGTGGTCAACGGCGATATCACCTCGTTCGACAAGGCTGTCAGTGCGCTCGAGATGTCGGGCGCCGACGCCGTCATGATCGGCCGCGGCGCACAGGGGCAGCCCTGGCTGCCGGGACAGATCGGCCGTCGCCTCGAGACCGGGATCGCCGAGGCCGCGCCGTCGCTCGCCGAGCAGCTCAAGCACGTTCGCGCGCTCTATGACGAGGTTTGCAGCCACTATGGCCTGCGCATCGGGCTCAAGCATGCACGCAAGCATCTGGGCTGGGCGCTGGAGGCTGCTGCGGCCTATAGCTGCGCGCCGGCCGCGACATTGAAGGCCTGGCGGCAGGCCATCCTGACCGCGGAAGAGCCGTCCAGCGTGCATCGCTCGCTTGCCGACGCCTACGAGGATTTTGCCTGGAGTGCTGCCGCATGACGTCAGCCATGGAATTCCGCCGGCCGGTGCCGACTGACGGGGAGGCCATTCTCAATGCGCTGCCCAATCCGGTGCTGCTGGTCGCACCCGACGGGCGGATCGTCGACGCCAATATCGCAGCCGAATCCTTCTTCGAGATCTCGACCCAGTTCCTGCGCCGGCAATCGCTGAAGGAGCTGGTGCCGTTCGGCAGCCCGCTGCTGGCGCTGATCGAGCAGGTGCGGACGAGCGGCTCGCCGGTCAACGAATACAAGGTCGATCTCGGCACGCCGCGGATCGGCGGCGATCGCCAGGTCGATCTGCACGTTGCGCCGCTGACCGAGCGGCCCGGGCATATCGTGGTGATGCTGCAGGAGCGCACCATCGCCGACAAGATGGATCGGCAGCTCACCCACCGCAGCGCGGCGCGCTCGGTGATCGCGCTGGCGGCGATGCTCGCCCACGAGATCAAGAACCCGCTGTCGGGCATCCGCGGCGCGGCGCAGCTTTTGGAGCAGCAGGCGTCCTCCGAGGACCGGCTGCTGACACGACTGATCTGCGACGAGGCGGACCGCATCGTGACGCTGGTCGACCGCATGGAGGTGTTCGGCGACGACCGCCCGGTGGCGCGCGGTCCGGTCAACATCCATTCCGTGCTCGATCATGTGAAGCGCCTGGCGCAGTCCGGCTTTGCCCGCAATGTCCGCTTCATCGAGGACTACGATCCGTCGTTGCCGCCGGTGCTGGCCAACCAGGACCAGCTGATCCAGGTGTTCCTCAACCTCGTGAAGAACGCGGCCGAAGCGGTGGCCGATCTCAGCACCGATGCCGAGATCCAGCTCACCACTGCGTTCCGGCCAGGCGTGCGGCTGTCGGTGCCCGGCAAGAAATCGCGGGTCTCGCTGCCGCTGGAATTCTGCGTCAAGGACAACGGCTCTGGCGTGCCGGAAGACCTGCTGCCGAACCTGTTCGATCCCTTCGTCACCACCAAGCAGACCGGCAGCGGGCTCGGCCTCGCGCTGGTCGCCAAGATCGTCGGCGATCACGGTGGCATCATCGAATGCGAGTCGCAGCCGCGCAAAACCACTTTCCGCGTACTGATGCCGATGTACAGCGCCGCCAAGCAACTCGACCAAAGCAACCGCGATGACGTTCCGGGTACGTCCTCGCCTGCCTCTCAGGATGCACGATGAGGAACACCAATGCCTGCAGGTAGCATACTTGTCGCTGACGACGACACCGCCATCCGGACCGTCCTGAACCAGGCGCTGTCGCGCGCCGGCTATGAGGTTCGCCTCACCGGCAACGCCGCCACGCTGTGGCGCTGGGTCAGCCAAGGCGAGGGCGATCTTGTCATCACCGACGTGGTGATGCCCGACGAGAACGCATTCGATCTCTTGCCGCGGATCAAGAAGATGCGGCCGAATTTGCCGGTCATCGTGATGAGCGCGCAGAACACCTTCATGACCGCGATCCGGGCCTCCGAGCGCGGCGCCTACGAATATCTGCCGAAGCCGTTCGACCTGAAGGAGCTGATCACCATCGTCGGCCGCGCGCTGGCCGAGCCGAAGGAGCGGGTCTCCAGTCCCGCCGATGACGGCGAGTTCGACTCGATCCCGCTGGTCGGCCGTTCGCCGGCGATGCAGGAAATCTACCGCGTGCTGGCGCGGCTGATGCAGACCGACCTCACCGTGATGATCTCGGGCGAATCGGGCACCGGCAAGGAGCTGGTCGCGCGCGCGCTGCACGACTACGGACGGCGCCGCAACGGCCCGTTCGTCGCGGTCAACATGGCGGCGATCCCGCGCGACCTGATCGAATCGGAGCTGTTCGGCCATGAGCGCGGCGCCTTCACCGGCGCCAACACCCGCGCCTCCGGCCGCTTCGAGCAGGCCGAGGGCGGCACGCTGTTCCTCGACGAGATCGGCGACATGCCGATGGAGGCGCAGACCCGGCTGCTCCGCGTGCTGCAGCAGGGCGAATACACCACCGTCGGCGGCCGCACCCCGATCAAGACCGACGTCCGCATCGTCGCCGCCTCCAACAAGGACCTGCGCATCCTGATCCAACAGGGGCTGTTCCGCGAGGATCTGTTCTTCCGCCTGAACGTGGTGCCGCTGCGGCTGCCGCCGCTGCGCGAGCGCATCGAGGACCTGCCCGACCTGATCCGGCACTTCTTCTCGCTCGCCGAGAAGGACGGCCTGCCGCCGAAGAAGCTCGACGCCCAGGCGCTCGAGCGGCTCAAGCAGCACCGCTGGCCGGGCAACGTCCGCGAGCTGGAAAACCTCGCCCGGCGGCTCGCCGCGCTCTATCCGCAGGACGTCATCACCTCGTCCGTCATCGACGGCGAGCTGGCGCCGCCCGCGGTCACCTCGGGCAGCACGGCGACCGTCGGCGTCGACAATCTCGGCGGCGCGGTCGAAGCCTATTTGTCCTCGCACTTCTCCGGCTTCCCGAACGGCGTGCCGCCGCCGGGCCTCTACCACCGCATCCTCAAGGAGATCGAGATCCCGCTGCTGACCGCCGCGCTGGCGGCGACCCGCGGCAACCAGATCCGGGCCGCCGACCTGCTCGGATTGAACCGCAATACGCTGCGCAAGAAGATCCGCGACCTCGACATCCAGGTCTACCGGAGCGGCGGCTAGGGCTGCCAGGGCGGGGCGCAAGCCTCGCTTCAAGCTCGCTACCGTATTGAGTAGTCACAAATGGTTTTGGGGACACGGCGCCGCACCAGGGGTTTGCGCCGCGGAAATGTCGCAATTCGGCAACATTGTGATATGATTGCATCAGTTCGCAATTCCCGCGGGCGATCGCTCTCAGCTCAATTGCCGGTATGACCAGCGCAGAGACCACCGCTTCAACATTACGCGCCCCGTCGGCCGAGCCCAATGCAGAGGCGCGGGGCTTCCCGCTGCGGCGCTGGCTGGCGCCGTTTGCCGTGGCCATCGCGCTGCTGTCCGCCTTCCTGACCTTCGTGGTGCTGACCGGGCTGACCCCGATCGAGCCCACGTCCGAGGTGGTCCGCTCCTTCCTGATGATCAATGCCGGCACCATCCTGCTGCTGGTCGGCATCATCGTCCGGGAAGTCTGGCAGATGGTGCAGGCGAGGCGGCGCGGCCGGGCCGCGGCGCGGCTGCATGTGCAGATCGTCGGCCTGTTCTCGGTGATCGCGGTGCTGCCCGCCGTGCTGGTGTCGATCGTGGCCAACGTCACCATCGAGCGCGGCCTCGACCGGCTGTTCTCCGGCCCTACCAAGCAGGTGATCCAGAATTCGCTGACCATCGCCAGCGCCTACATGCAGGAGCACGCCCAGCTCATCAACGGCGACACGCTGGCGATGGCCAATGACCTCGCCCATGCGCGGCCGCTTTACGACCAGGATCGCATGACGTTCCTGCAGCTGATGACGGCCGGCGCCGAGTCGCGCAATCTCCCGGTCGCGGTGCTGATGGACAAGGACGGCAAGATCGTCGCCAGCGCCGAAACCGGCGTTCGCCTGAACTACGAGGCGCCGCCGCCTGACATCCTGAAGGACATCAACGAGACCGAGCCGAAGATCTCGGTCTTTCCGGAAAACTACGTCGCCTCCGTGGTCCGCCTGCGGGCCTATGACGACATGTTCCTGTACGTGGCGCGGCTGCTCGATCCGGCGGTGGTTGCCCAGCTCAAGCAGACGCAGACCAGCGCGGCCGAATATGCCCAGCTCGAGACCCGCAGGCTCGGCATCCAGGTCGCGTTCGCGCTGATGTTCGCGGTGATCGCGCTGACCATCCTGATGGCCTCGGTGCTGATCGGGCTGAACTTCGCCAACGGGCTGGTGTCGCCGATCCGCCAGCTGATGGGCGCGGCGAGCGAGGTCTCGACCGGCAATCTCAACGTCCAGGTGCCGGTCAACAAGTCGGAAAGCGACCTCGCGCTGCTCGGCGAAATCTTCAACAAGATGACCCAGGAGCTGCGCACCCAGCGCAACGAGCTGGTCGATGCCAGCGAAACCATCGACAGCCGCCGCCGCTTCATCGAAGCGGTGTTGTCGTCGGCCTCTGCCGGCATCATCGGGGTCGACGCCTCAGGCACCATCGGCGTCCTCAACCGCTCGGCGGAGAAGCTGATCGGGCACGCCGAATCGGAGACGCTCGGCCATCCGCTCTCGGACGTGCTGCCCGAGCTCGACGAGATGATGAAGACCGCGCGCGAGGGAACGCAGCGCCTGGTGCAGGGGCAGGTCACGATCCTGCGCGACGGCCATGAGCGCAATCTGTCGGTCCGCGTCTCGGCCGAGCAGACCAGCCAATCGCGCGACAGCTACATCATCACACTCGACGACATCACCGAGCTAGTGTCGGCGCAGCGCACCTCGGCCTGGGGCGACGTCGCCCGCCGCATCGCCCACGAGATCAAGAACCCGCTGACCCCGATCCAGCTCTCCGCCGAGCGCATCCGCCGCAAGTTCGGCAAGACCATCACCGAGGAGAAGGACAAGTCGATCTTCGAGCAGTGCACCGATACCATCGTGCGCCAGGTCGACGACATCAGGCGGATGGTCGACGAGTTCTCGCGCTTTGCGCGGATGCCGAAGCCGGTGATGGAAGGGGAGGACGTCGCCGACGTGGTGCGCCAGGCGGTGTTCCTGATGAAGGTCGCCCATCCCGATCTCGACATCGAGGCCGACATCAAGCAGTCGCCGCTGCCGGCGCAGTTCGATCGCCGGCTGATCTCGCAGGCGCTGACCAACATCATCAAGAACGCCACCGAGGCGATCGAGCAGGTGCCGCGCGAGGAACTTGGCAAGGGCCGCATCGACGTCGTGGCGCAGCGCGAGAACGACGACATCCTGATCGACGTGGTCGACAACGGCATCGGCCTGCCCAAGGTCGCCCGCGCGCGCCTGCTCGAGCCCTATGTCACGACCCGGGCGAAGGGCACCGGCCTCGGCCTGGCGATCGTCGGCCGCGTTCTGGAGGACCATGGCGGCCGCATCGAGCTCAAGGATGCCTCCGATTTCCGCGACGGCCAGCGCGGCGCCTGGATGCGGCTGCGCTTTGCCGTCACGGGCCAGGCGGCCAAGCCGGAGAACAAGCCCGAAAGCAAGGACCAAAAACCGGACGTCAAACCGGACAAGACCGAACCGGAAAGTGAAAAAAATCCGCCGGAGGAGCCGACCAACGGCCCGGCACAAGCGACCAACAATGAACCAAAAATCCAAGAACCGACCCAAGAACCAATCCAAGAACCTATCCGAGATCCCGCTGATCAAGGGCCAAACAATCAAGAGCCAAATGCGCAAAAGCCAAAATTCAAAGCCGCGACGAGCGACTGACAAGGCAGGTGTAACCCATGGCAAGTGACATTCTGATTGTCGACGACGAAGCTGACATTCGCGACCTCGTTGCGGGTATTCTGGACGATGAGGGCTTTTCCACGCGCACCGCGCGCGACAGCGACTCGGCGCTCGCCGAGATCGCCAACCGCCGGCCCAACCTGGTCTTCCTCGACATCTGGCTGCAGGGCTCCAAGCTCGACGGCCTGCAGTTGCTCGAGCAGATCAAGAAGGACAATGCCGATCTGCCCGTCGTGATGATCTCGGGCCACGGCAACATCGAGACCGCGGTCGCCGCGATCAAGCGCGGTGCCTACGACTTCATCGAGAAGCCGTTCAAGTCGGACCGGCTGATCCTGGTCGCGACCCGGGCGCTGGAGACCTCGCGGCTCAAGCGCGAGGTGAAGGAGCTCAAGCAGCTGGCGCCGGCGGCGAGCGTCCTGACCGGCCGCTCGGCCTGCATGAACCAGCTGCGCCAGACCATCGACCGCGCCGCCAAGGCCAACAGCCGCATCCTGATCGTCGGTCCCTCCGGCGCCGGCAAGGAGCTTGCCGCGCGCACGCTGCACCATGCCTCCGGGCGCGCCGAGGGGCCGTTCGTGGTGATCAATGCGGCCGCGATCACGCCGGAGCGCATGGAGATCGAGCTGTTTGGCATCGAGGGATCGAACGGCGAGCAGCAGCGCAAGGCCGGCGCGCTCGAGGAGGCGCATGGCGGCACGCTGTTCATCGACGAGATCGCGGACATGCCGCGCGAGACCCAGAACAAGATTCTGCGCGTGCTGGTCGATCAGACCTTCCAGCGCCAGGGCGGCACCGGCAAAGTCCATGTCGACGTCCGCATCATCTCCTCGACCGCGCGCAATCTCGAGGAGGAGATCGCCGCAGGCCGCTTCCGCGAGGACCTCTATCATCGCCTCTCGGTGGTGCCGATCCGGGTGCCGCCGCTGTCGGAGCGACGCGAGGACATCCCCGAGCTGATCGACTATTTCATGGACCAGATCTCGGCCGCCACCGGCCTGCCGAAGCGGCAGATCGGGCAGGACGCGATGGCGGTCCTGCAGTCGCACGTCTGGCCGGGCAACGTCCGCCAGCTCCGCAACAATGTCGAGCGCGTGATGATCCTGGCCGGCGGCGGTCCGGAGGCGATCATCACCGCCGACATGCTGCCGCAGGACGTCGGCTCGATGGTGCCGGCGATGCCGACCTCCAACAATGGCGAGCACATCATGGGCCTGCCGTTGCGCGAGGCGCGCGAGGTGTTCGAGCGCGACTATCTGATCGCCCAGATCAGCCGCTTCTCCGGCAATATCTCGCGCACCGCGGAGTTCGTCGGCATGGAGCGCTCGGCGCTGCATCGCAAGCTGAAGGCGCTCGGGGTCGGCTGACCCCGGCGCGGCAGGCCAGCAGTCCGCTGGCGGCTCGAAGCGAAGCCCCGGCGGTCACCCGCCGGGGAGCCGACAGGCGGCTCTCGGGGCGGTTTGGATCGATCAGCGGGGCGAGGGCGGGGCCGGTACAACCGGGGATTTATCCACTCTCCACGAGAATATTCGTCTCTTTCCCCGCACTTTCTTAGAATTGCCACCGTGTTCCTACCGACTGCACCGCGAACTGGCTTGCCTAAAAACCGCGCGTAGCCTCTAATCCTACCGCTATGCCTGCCGGAGGGGGATCTCGTGGCAGGTGGGCAGCCGGAGGAGGCTCCGTCAGAGAGCAACAACCGGTTCAATAAAAAGAAGCACAAGCTTGCGGGACAAAAACAATGGCGGCAGACCGCGCACAAAATCTACAAGACACCTTCCTTAATCACGTTCGTAAAACCAAGACGCCACTGACGATATTTCTGGTCAACGGAGTAAAGCTGCAGGGCATTGTCACATGGTTCGACAATTTCTGCTTGCTGCTGCGGCGCGATGGTCACTCGCAGCTGGTCTACAAGCACGCGATCTCGACCATCATGCCCGGAGCTCCGATTCAGTTGTTCGAAGGTGGTGAGGACGCACCGGCTTGAGAGTGAACTGATTGGAACCCTTCAATCGTGAAGGGGGCGCCGACCGTGCACGGTCGGCGGGGGACGGCAGCACCGGGCGGGTGATCGTCATCGGCCCGTACCTGCGCACGCGCCGTGGCGACGGCGATGCGCAAACAGATTCGTCTGTCCGCGACTATGAAGCGCGGATCGAGGAAGCCGCCGGCCTCGCTGGTGCGATCGACCTCACGGTGGTGGACTCCGTGATCGCGCCGATCAGCCAGGTTCGGCCCGCGACCTATCTCGGCAAGGGCAAGGTTGAGGAGATCAACGGCCTCGTCGCCAGCAACCAGGTCGAGCTCGTGGTGATGGATTGCGCGCTGTCGCCGATCCAGCAGCGCAATCTCGAGAAGGCCTGGAGCACCAAGGTGCTCGACCGCACCGGCCTGATCCTGGAAATCTTCGGCCGCCGCGCCAAGACCAAGGAAGGCGCGCTGCAGGTCGAGCTCGCCCATCTCAACTACCAGCGCAGCCGTCTGGTGCGGTCCTGGACCCATCTCGAGCGCCAGCGCGGCGGCTTCGGCTTCATGGGTGGCCCCGGCGAAACCCAGATCGAGGCCGACCGCCGCCTGATCAGCGAGCGCATCACCAAGCTCGAAGGCGAGTTGAAGAAGGTGCAGGCGACGCGGCGGCTGCATCGCGCCGGCCGCCAGCGCGTGCCGTATCGCGTGGTGGCGCTGGTCGGCTACACCAATGCCGGCAAATCGACGCTGTTCAACCGCCTGACCCGCGCCGACGTGCAGGCCGCGGACATGCTGTTTGCGACGCTCGACCCGACCCTGCGCGCGCTCAACCTGCCGCATGGCGGCAAGGCGATGCTGTCGGACACGGTCGGCTTCATCTCCAATTTGCCGACCCAGCTGGTGGCCGCGTTCCGCGCCACGCTGGAAGAGGTGCTGGAAGCCGACATCATCCTGCATGTCCGCGACATCGCCCATGAGGACGCGGAGGCGCAGGAGCGCGACGTCGAGGCGGTGTTGCGCCAGCTCGGCATCGATCCCGATGCCGACGGTGGCCAGCGCATCATCGAGGTCTGGAACAAGATCGACCGCTTCGATCCCGAGGAGCGGGACAATTTGCGCAATATCGCCGCGCGCCGTCCGCCGGAGCGGCCATGCTTCCTGGTTTCGGCCGCAACAGGCGAGGGGATCGATGCGCTGCTCACCGCGATCGAGGATCGCCTCGCGGCCAAGCGCTCGACGCTCAATCTCTCGATCGACGCCTCCGATGGCGCCGGCATCAGCTGGCTGCACCGCAATGCCGAGGTCCTGAACAAGGAGCTGCATGGCGAGCGCTTCGACATGACGGTGCGCGTCGACGAGACCAAGCGCGACATCGTGATGAGCCGGTTCGCCGCCGTTCCCCACGAGGCGTAAGTCCTCGAAGACGGTCCCTGCAATCTTCCGAAATATGACGACGCCGTGACGTTGCGGGCGCCGATGCGCCTGCGACGCGGCGTCGCACTTTCTGTTTGAAATCCGCGCCGCCTTGGTTCATTGCGCTGCAGAACGCAAAGCCGAGGCGGATCGATGCAGGACACCAGCGAAACCATCACGAAAGAGGCGCTCGCCGGCCAGAGCGGTGATCTTGCCCATGTCCGGGCTCCCGAGATCGTCGATGCGCTCAACGCCCGGGAGCCCGCGGAGGCCGCCAAGCTGCTGCGCTCGCTGCCGGCCGAGAAGGCGATCGAGGTGCTCGACCTGCCCGGGCTCGACAACACCTGCGAGATTCTCGCCGAGCTGCCGAAAGATACCGCGGTCTCGCTGCTGTCGGGCGTCTCCGACGACCGTGCCGCCGATATCTTCAAGGAGCTGGTCGAGCCGCTGCGCACCACGCTGCTGAACGGGCTCAATCCGGAGACCCGCAACGTCATCTCGGGGCTGTTGGCCTATCCCGAGCGCAGCGCCGGCAGCATCATGACGACCGAGTTCGTCAGCGTGCCCTCGAGCTGGACCATCGCCGAGGTCCTGCATCACATCCGGATGGTCGAGCGCACCCGCGAGACCGTCTACTCGATCTTCGTGATCGACCCGGTCAAGAAGACCCTGATCCAGGCCGTGCCGCTGCGTCGCCTGATCTCGGGCGATCCGCACGCCAATGTGCTGACCGCGGCGCCGGCGCGGAAGCCGCTGATGATCTCGCCGGAGGCCGACCGCATGGAGGCGGCGCGGCTGATCTCGCGCTACGACCTACTCGCCGTCGCCGTCGTCGACGGCCCCGGCCATATCCTCGGCATCGTCACGGTCGACGACGTCATCGACGCCATCGTCGAGGAATCGACCGAGGACGCCCAGAAGTTCGGCGGCATGGAAGCGATCGACGAGCCGTATTTGCGGATCGGTTTCGGCGAGATGATCAAGAAGCGCGCCGGCTGGCTGTGCGCACTGTTCCTGTCGGAAATGCTGACCGCGACCGCAATGCAGTCGTACCAGAGTGAGCTCGAGAGGGCGATCGTCCTGACGCTCTTCATCCCGCTGATCATGAGTTCGGGCGGCAATTCCGGCTCCCAGGCAACCTCGCTGTTGATCCGTTCGCTGGCGCTGCACGAGGTGCGGCTGCGCGACTGGTGGCGTGTCGCCGTGCGGGAATTGCCGACCGGCATCGTGCTCGGCGCCATTCTCGGCCTGATCGGCGTCGTCAGGATCACGCTCTGGCAGACGCTCGGCCTGTTCGACTACGGCCCGCATTGGGTGCTCGTCGCAGCGACCGTCGGCACCGCGCTGATCGGCATCGTCACGTTCGGATCGCTGTGCGGCTCGATGCTGCCCTTCATCCTCAAGCGCATCGGCTTCGACCCGGCCAGCGCCTCCGCGCCGTTCGTCGCGACACTGGTCGACGTCACCGGTCTCGTGATCTATTTCGGCGTCGCCGCGGTGATCCTGCGTGGGACGCTGTTGTGAGGCGAGGGGATTGCGTGTTTTGACGCGGCCCATCCACATTTTCGATGTCGTCCCTGCGAAGGCAGGGACCCATAACCACCGGCCATCATTATTGCGCTTGGTCGCAGTTTCACACAAAAACTTCAGCTGCCGGTGACTCGCGCGGGACTGACACCGTCAGTCACCGTTAGATCACGCGGTATGGGTCCCTGCCTTCGCAGGGACGACAGCCAGGGTTGCGCTCTTCGCTTCATTCCACAACGCGTCCATCTCCTCCAGCGACGCACCATCGAGCGAACGCCCCTTCGCCGCCAGCGCCTTCTCGATATAGGCGAAGCGCCGCTCGAACTTGGCGTTGGTCGCACGCAGCGCCGCTTCCGGATCGGCGTCGACGTGGCGGGCGAGGTTGACCAGCGCGAACATCAGGTCGCCGGTTTCCTCCGCGATCTCCGCCTTGTCGTTGCGGTCGAGCGCGGCCTCGATCTCGTCGGCCTCCTCGCGGATCTTGGCGAGCACCGCGCGCGGGTCGTTCCAGTCGAAGCCGACGGTGGACGCCTTGCGCTGCAGCTCCATCGCGCGCGTCAGGGCAGGCAGGCCCGCCTTCACGCTCGCCAGCAGCGATTTGTGCGCGGCCTCTTCTGGCGGCCGCCGCGCGGCGCGCTCGGCCTTCTCCTCGGCCTTGATCCGTTCCCAGGCGCTCTTGACGCCGGCCGGCTGGATGTTGCCGTCCTTGTCGGCGAAGACGTGCGGGTGACGGCGGATCATCTTCCTGGTGATCGCCTCGACCACATCGCCGAACGCGAACGCGTTCTGCTCCTCGGCCATCCTGGCGTGATAGACCACCTGCAACAGCAGGTCGCCGAGCTCCTCGCGCAAATCGTCGAGATCGCCGCGCGTGATCGCATCCGCAACCTCATAGGCCTCCTCGATCGTGTACGGCGCGATAGTCTCGAAATTCTGCACTAGGTCCCAGGGGCAGCCGGTCACCGGCGTGCGCAGCGCAGCCATGATCTCGATCAGGCGGGAAATGTCGCGGGATGGGGTCATGGGGCACCGGCATCAAAGAGGTATTGGCTTTATGCCAAAACACCCCTCCCGATCCCAGTAAAACACGCCGGAATCGCGACGCTGTCCACGATTGGCCACGGCGCCGTCAGGTGCTAAATCGCGTTCCATGACCGATCAGAACACTTCCGACACGGCGCTGGTGCTGTTTTCCGGCGGCCAGGATTCCACCACGTGCCTTGCCTGGGCCTTGTCGCGCTTTGCCCGCGTCGAGATGCTCGGCTTCACCTACGGCCAACGGCACGCGATCGAGCTCGATTGCCGGGACCAGCTGCTGGCCGGGATCAAGCGGGTCCGGCCGGAATGGTCTGCGAAACTCGGCGACAGCCACACGCTTGATATCCCGACGCTGTCCGAGATTTCCGACACCGCGCTGACCCGCGACGTCGCGATCGAAATGGGCGCGGACGGCTTGCCGAACACCTTCGTGCCCGGCCGCAACCTCGTGTTCCTCACCTTCGCTGGGGCGCTGGCCTATCGGCGGGGGATCCGCCACATCATCGGCGGCATGTGCGAGACCGACTATTCCGGCTACCCGGATTGCCGCGACGAGACCATCAAGGCATTGCAGTCCGCGCTCAATCTCGGCATGGCCAGGGATTTCGAGCTGCACACGCCGCTGATGTGGCTCGACAAGGCCGCGACCTGGCGGCTTGCGCACGAGCTCGGCGGAGCCGGGCTGGTCGACCTGATCCGCGAGCACTCGCACACCTGCTATCTCGGCGAACGTGGCGCGCAGCACGATTGGGGCTGTGGCTGCGGCGAATGTCCGGCCTGCAGCCTGCGGGCCAAGGGGTGGCGGGAGTACGTCGCGCAGGGCGGCCCGTAACCGTGGACTGATAGCCGTCCGCAGGGGCGCACGGCCAAAATATCGAAAACAACCCCATGCAAAGGAGTCCGCGGCTGCCAGCGTTCGACACGGCACGTTCGACACGTTCGACACGGCAACTTGACACGTCGGGCAACTCAGCGGTATTCTTCTATTATCCAGAAATTCTGCAGAGCGACCCGACCGGGCGATCCGGTATGCTGCGGCTTCTCGGCTCCAGCACTCCCGTCTCTGAAATCCGTGCGCGCGGTTCTCTCCCCGTCGTCGTCCCGGCGAAGGCCGGGACCCATACGCCGCGGCAGGCGTTGTGGGTGGGACTCGTCGTTCCAGCATCGCGTAACAATTTGCATTTGGGGTTATGGGTCCCGGCCTTCGCCGGGACGACGATGAGGATGAGTTCGCGATTCAAGGCGACCCACCACGCGATGACATCACCCGCGCATGCGCATGTAGGTAATCATGGCATTCGAGGCTACTCGAAATCCCCCGCCGTCAGCACGATCGGCTGGCCGTGCGGGGTGCGGTCGGCGGCGTGGTCCCAGGCGTCGCGGTAGCGGTGCAGTGTCTCATGCGTCGTGACGCCCTTGGCGGCGACGAGATGTTCGAGCGTCGCGAGCCAGTGCTGGTAATAGGTCTCGCCGGTGTCGGGATCGCCGGCCGCCTGCGCGCGCTTGATCTGGTCGGCGAGCGCGGCGGCCCATTCGGGCCAGGTGAACACGCCGCGGTCATGCAGCGTCAAGGCCATGGCGAACGCCTGCGCCTCCCACGGTGCGCGGAATACCGGGCCGTCCTGGTCGCGGGGAATGCTGGAGACGGCGCTGGTGGCGCGCGCGGCGGCACCTGCATCCATCACACGGCCTCCAGATACGGCTCGAACGCGTCGATCGAGACCTTGATGGTCGGATCGGAGTCCGGTCCCCACAGCTCGCGTCCGTCGAACACGACGGTGTACAGCCATTGCGGATGCTCGCCGGCGTCGTTGGCCACGGTATCGGGAAATACGTGACAGCCATGATCGCGCTCGACCACCCCGACGTGACCGCGCACGTAGCGTGGCAGCCGTGTGTGCGTCGCGGGATGGATGTTCTTCGCCCGCACCCGATCGCCGGCCTTGAATTTCGCAGGCCCCGGCGCGGCGCGGCCGAACTTGCCGCGCACCATCACGCGCTCGACATCGGCGACGGAGAACTTGCCGTGCTTGAGCGATTTCGCCGGCGCGACGGAACGTCCGGCGGCGACATCGTCGTTCGAGATGAAGCCCTTGTCGAGCAGCAGGGCCTCCAGCCCGAGCAGCCATTTCCTGTAGTAGGAGCTCGACAGATAGACCTGCGGCGGCAGGGTCTCGCGATAGAAGCGCGAGGCGTCGATGTTGAAGGCGCCGGCCGCGCCCATCGCGCGGACCATGGCGAGCACCCGGGATTCCCATTCCTCATGGAACATCGGCTCGTTCGTCTCGGGCTCGACCTTGCCGAACCCATCCATGCCGCCCATGTCGTGGACGCCGTTCATGACGGCGCTCCCGGCTTGTTGGGAAAGCCGGTGCCGATCATGGAATCGCGCGTCACCAGCTCGGCGAGCTGGTCTTCGCTCCAGCCCTCGGTGCCTTCGGGCCGCATCGGCAGCACCAGGAAGCGTGTTTCCGCGGTCGAATCCCAGACCCGGATTTCCGTCTCCTTCGGCAGGCTGACGCCGAAATCGGCGAGCACGCCGCGCGGATCCTTGACCGCGCGCGAGCGATAGGGCGAGGCCTTGTACCAGACCGGCGGCAGCCCGAGCATTTCCCAGGGATAACAGGAGCACAATGTGCAGACGACCATGTTGTGGCGGCCGGGCGTGTTCTCGATCGCGACCAGATGGTCGCCGACCCGGCTGACATGGCCGAGGGTGCCGACCGCCTTGCTGGCGTCCTCGAGCAGCGCCTTCTTGAAGGAGGGATCGGTCCAGGCCTTGGCGACGACCCGGGCGCCGTTATGCGGGCCGATCTTGGTCTCGTAGGCCTGCACGATGGCGTCGAGCGCGGCAGCCTCGACATAGCCCTTCTCGGTCAGGATCGATTCCAGCGCGCGGACGCGCAGTTCGGTCTCCGACAGTTCGGAATGGTCGTGATCGTGGTGGTGATGATCATGTTCGCTCATACCCACAGAATAGGCGAAACCGTCGTGCTATGTCGAGGCAGGCAGTACACAAGAATGCGAGCGGGGAGGTATGCGTGGTTGACTATGTGACGATCGAGAAGGGCCTCGGGCCGGACGGCCGCATCGGCGTGGTGCGGTTCGACCGCGGCGACGGTATCAACGCGCTGTCGCCGGAGGCGCTGCGGCAGCTGACTGACGCGGCGCGCAGTTTCGAGGACGATGGCGAGACCTCGGTGGTGGTGCTGACCGGCGGTGCCAAATCGTTCAGCGCCGGCTTCGATCTCAAGGATGCCGAAGGGCGTTCGCGCCAGACCATGGATATGGGCACGCTGCGCCGGCACCTGAAGCTCGGGCCGCGGCTGACGCGCGCCTGGCAGGACATGGAGCAGGTCACGATCGGCGCGATCGAGGGGTTTTGCGTCGGCGGCGGCGTGGCACTCGCGGTCGCGCTGGATTTCCGCGTCATGGCGCGCGATGCGCATATTCGGGTGCCGGAAATCGCGCTCGGCATGAACATGAGCTGGCAGAGCGTGCCGCGCATGCTGCATCTGATGGGACCGGCGCGCACCAAGCAGGCTGTGATCCTGGCCGACGACCGGATCTCGGCCGAGGAGGCCTACGAATGGGGCCTAGTGGAGCAGGTGACCGATCCTGGAAAGTCATATGACGCCGCGATGGCGCTCGCGGCCAAGGTCGCCGCCCAGCCGCCGATCTCGGTCGCGATGACCAAGCTGACGGTCAACCGGCTCGCACATGCGCTCGACGATCTCGCCAGCCACATGGACCTCGACCAGTTCGCGCTCGCGAGCCTGACCGAGGATCACAAGGAAGGCGTCGCGGCCTTCCTCGGACGGCGGAAGCCGCACTTCAAGGGGCGCTGATGCGTGTCGTTCAAGAGCCTTTCCAAGCTTCGGATCCAGGCTTCGGAATGGCGAAGGCCCTGACGCCGGGCCGGTGCGTCAGGGCCTTTGCGGTGCGGAGACGGCCCCAGCGCCTTTGCGGGCCCTGGGGCCGACGCTGGGGTCATCCGCCTGCACCGTTGTCGAGACCGAGCAGGCAGCGCGCACCATGCGCCCATCACCGGCATCCGCATTTGCCTATGTGAATCGCGCCTCTCGATCCTAGGTTCCCGAGATCAAGGCTGCGCAGTGGCGAGCGATCGTTGCTTCCTCGTTTGTCGCCATGACGAGCACGTCCACTGAACTGTCCTTGCCAGCAATGTGCAGCTCTGCCGCGGCGTTGGCGGATGGATCGAGCTGGACACCCAGCCATCGCAGTCGTTCGCAGACCTGGCTGCGAACCTCGCTGGCGTGCTCGCCGATACCGCCGGTGAACACCAGGCATTCCAGTCCGCCCAGCGTGCCAGCCATCGCGACGACCTGCTGCGCGGTGCGGAACGTGAAGAGATCAACCGCTTCCTTCGCGGCGGGCTCCTTGCTTGCGAGCAGGACACGCATGTCGGAGGAGATGCCCGAAACGCCGAGCAGCCCCGATTGGTGATAAAGCAGCTGCTCAAGGTCGTCGACCGACATGCCGTTCTGCTGCTGGACGTAAAGCAGAACGCCCGGATCGATCGTGCCGCAACGGGTCCCCATGACCAGGCCGTCGAGGGGCGTCAGACCCATCGTGGTGTCGATGCTCCGGCCGTTGCGCATGGCGCAGAGGCTTGCGCCGTTACCGAGATGCGCCACCACGGTGCGCTTCGAGGAAAACTCCGGCGAGATGTCGGCAAGGCGGCCCGCGACATATTCAAAGGAGAGGCCGTGAAAGCCGTAGCGCCGAATGCCGGCGCGTTCGAGATGTCTCGGGATCGCAAACCGATTGACGGGCGGCGCGAGGCCATGATGGAACGACGTGTCGAAGCATGCGACCTGCATCAGTTCCGGCCGGATCGCGCTGATTGCCCGGATTGGCGTCAGGCACCGAGGCTGATGCAGCGGCGCCAGCGGGGTGAGGGCGTCGAGGACGGCAAGCACCGTCCGATTGACTTCGACCGGTCGCGGAAATTCGCGGCCGCCGTGTACGACGCGATGCCCGACGGCACGCAGCCGCTCGCCGAGATGATGTTCGATCCGTGCCAGGACGTCGGCGAGCAGCCGATCGGGCGGCGCATCTGGTTCGGCTTGCTCCAACGCGAACGACGCGCGGCCGGCCGGATCGGTGAAGACCAATCGCGAGGCGCCCTCGTGCTCATCGATCTGCGCCTTGCAGAGCAGCTTGGGATCGGCATGTGAAGCATCGAAAACGCCGAACTTGATGCTCGACGAGCCGGAGTTGACGACCAGAACCGCATTGGAGGTCGGCATGGCTCAACCGCCGGATTTGGCAGGGGTGGCGCCGCCGGTGCCGTTCGGCCAGACCCAGTCTCGAACCTCCGGCATGTCCTCGCCATGCTCGCGCACATATCGCGCATGCGCGATCAGGGCATCCCGGTATCCTTGCTTGATCTGTGCGGCCTTGGTGGCGAGCCCCGGCACGCGCTCGATCACCTCGATCGCGAGATGATAGCGGTCGAGCCCATTGAGAACGACCATGTCGAAAGGTGTGGTCGTCGTGCCTTCCTCTACAAAGCCGCGCACGTGCATGTTGTCGTGATTGGCCCGGCCATAGGTGAGCCGGTGGATGAGATATGGGTAGCCGTGGTAGGCAAAGATGACGGGGCGATCGCGCGTGAACAGGCTGTCGAAGTCGCGATCGCTGAGGCCATGAGGGTGCTGTTGCATCGGCTGCAGCGTCATCAGGTCGACGACGTTGACCACGCGGATCTTGAGGTCGGGCAGGGCCTTGTGCAGCAGATCAACGGCGGCGAGCGTCTCCAGCGTTGGAACGTCACCCGCGCAAGCCATCACGACATCGGGCTCGCTTGTGGCATCTCCGGTTCCGGCCCACGTCCAGATGCCAGTGCCGGCGTCGCAATGGGTGGCGGCGTCCTGCATCGAAAGCCATTGCGCGGACGGTTGTTTGCCGGCGACGATGACATTGATCCGATCGTAGGTCCGCAGGCAGTGATCGGCGACCCATAGCAGCGTGTTGGCGTCGGGCGGGAAATAGACACGGACGATGTCGGCTTTCTTGTTGGTGACCAGATCGACAAAGCCGGGATCCTGGTGGCTGAAACCGTTGTGATCCTGGCGCCAGACATGCGACGTCAGCAGGTAATTGAGCGAGGCGATCGGACGCCGCCACGCCAATTGGCGCGAGACCTTCAGCCATTTGGCGTGCTGGTTGAACATTGAATCCACGATGTGGATGAACGCTTCATAGCAGGAGAAGAAGCCATGGCGTCCGGTCAATAGATAGCCCTCCAGCCAGCCCTGGCAGAGATGCTCGCTGAGGACTTCCATGACACGGCCGTCTCGAGCGAGATGGACATCATACGGCTCGGTCGGCTCCATCCAGACCCGGTCTGTGGCTTCGAATACGGCATCCAGCCGGTTCGAGGCGGTTTCGTCAGGCCCCATGATGCGGA
Organism: Bradyrhizobium sp. USDA 3315; assembly: GCF_054056795.1. Classification (NCBI taxonomy): domain Bacteria; kingdom Pseudomonadati; phylum Pseudomonadota; class Alphaproteobacteria; order Hyphomicrobiales; family Nitrobacteraceae; genus Bradyrhizobium; species Bradyrhizobium sp. USDA 3315. The sequence continues at coordinate 6,847,535 of NZ_JBSRYP010000001.1, forward strand.
AATTGCCGGTATCGGCATTCAGCTTGAGGACATCGCGCAGGTATTTTCCGAGCTCGTGGGTCGCTGCGGCGACCGTCTGACCCGGATGCTTCACGTCGACGGCAAATGCGCGGTAATCCGGCAGCCGGAGCTCGCGTTTCAGAAGGCCGCCATTGGCGTGCGGATTGGCGCCCATCCGGCGGTTCGCGGTCGGGGCGAGGGCCTGGAGCTCCGGGATCAGCGCACCATCCTTGTCGAACAGTTGCTCTGGATGATAGCTGCGCATCCAGTCTTCAAGCAGCCTGAGATGCGCGGGGTTGTCGCGGACTTGCGCGATCGGCACCTGGTGCGCGCGCCAAAAGCCCTCGACTTTGAGCCCGTCGACCTCCTTCGGACCCGTCCAGCCCTTTGGACTGCGCAGCACGATCATCGGCCAGCGCGGCCGCTCCGATCGTTTGCCGCCGCGCGCCTCGGTCTGGATCTTGTGAATGACTGCAAGCGCCTCATCCAGGGCAGCGGCCATGGCGCGATGCATCGGCATCGGATCGTCGCCCTCGACGAAAAGCGGCTCATGTCCGTAGCCGCGAAACAGGTTGCGGATTTCTTCGTCGCCCATCCGCCCGAGCACCGTCGGATTGGCGATCTTGTAGCCGTTGAGATGCAGGATCGGCAGCACCGCGCCGTCACGCGCGGGATTCAGGAACTTGTTCGAGTGCCACGATGCAGCGAGCGGACCGGTTTCCGCCTCGCCGTCGCCGACGACGCAGGCCACGATCAGATCGGGATTGTCGAATGCCGCGCCATAGGCGTGGACCAGCGAATAGCCGAGTTCGCCACCCTCATGGATGGAGCCGGGCGTTTCCGGTGCTGCGTGGCTTGGGATACCGCCGGGGAAGGAAAACTGCCGGAACAGTTTGCGCAGACCGTCCATGTCTCGGCCGACATCGGGATAGATCTCGCTATAGGTGCCTTCGAGATATGTGTTCGCCACCATGCCCGGACCGCCGTGTCCCGGACCGCAAATGTAGATGACGCTGAGATCGAGCGCGCGAATGACCCGATTGAGATGGGCATAGACGAAATTCAGGCCCGGCGTGGTGCCCCAATGGCCGAGCAGGCGGGGCTTGATGTGTTCCTTGCGCAGCGGCTCGCCGAGCAGCGGATTGTCGAGAAGATAGATTTGCCCGACCGAAAGGTAATTGGCGGCGCGCCAGTAGCGGTCGAGCAGATCGAGATTGCTGGCGATCGTTCTTTGTTCGATGGTTGCTTTCATGGAGCCAACTCCTCCCCAAAACTATCACAACAGCTACAGGTTGATCCGGCCGGTGATGATCGTGCTCGACTGATGGCGGGGCCGGGCGGGACGTCGGGCAGCGATAGCGGCGGCGGTTCTTGGCTGCGGTTCTTGGCTGATGCATTGCGTTCGCTGGCTCCAACCGCAGGCGCCGACCCTCGTTCCTTCGTTTGCCGCCTTGGAGCGGCGCACCCGCTGCAGCCTAGCGGTGACGGCGACTGGTTTGTTCTTCGGCATCGGCAAACGAGCCATCTCCGGGCGGGATCACCGGTCTCTCATATGTAAATGCCGGAACTAGGCAGAGAGATGACAAGCGGCAGCGACTGATGTTTCGACCGCGATTCGATATCCGCCATAGTCAGCCGAAGGTGCAGTTGATGAATCTCATCGACCGCTACTTTTTCGCCGCAACGATCACTGTGACAATTGTACTCTGGCTGTACGTCGGGTTGCTGGTGGCCGGTAGCTGACGGCGCGCGCCTGCAAAATCGGGACCACCCTCCGCCTTGAATTCCCGCTCTTTGAAATGGGCCATGACCGCTGTCCTAACGGTGCGCGGAACGACGCGCCTGGGAAACCCAACCGGCGGGAGAACGTTAACGCCTCGATCATCCGCGAAGATCAACTGGCAGAGGTACTGCTATGCGTACGATCTTGATCGTGGAGGACGAGTATTTCATTGCCGATGACTGTGCCACGCTGGCACGACAGGCCGGCTATCACGTCGTCGGCCCGTTCGCTTCGATCGACGAAGCCCGCCCGCACGCGTCCGGAGCGTCCGGCGCGCTGATCGACATCAACGTCAATGGAACCTCGTCCTACAAGTTGATCGATACCCTGCTTGCGATGGGAACACCGGTCACCCTGTATACCGGCTACGACCCCAGCACGCTGCCGGAGAAGTATGCGCACCTCCCCGTGGTAACCAAGCCGCGCGGGTGTGCGGAGGCTCTCGGGATCTTGTGCAAGCAGATGAGCGTCGCCGAATAGCCGGCGAGCTCAACGCAGATCGGTGCACGCGCCGCGGGCTGGCCGCGTCCGATCCGGCAGGACGCCGTAGGAACTGTTTTGCTGAGTTGCCCGTCGGCGCCTGTCGCTTGGCCGAATGGCCATCTCCGGCGCCTCGGGCTTCCGGCACAGCACTTTGTTGGCAACTTTCCTGGTCGAGGTTTGTTGTCTCCTCATCACCGGCCAGGGCTCTGCCCGTAGGCGTCGGTGGCTGAGAGACCGATTGTGCTCCCGCCTGCATAACAGGGACACGCCATGCCCATCGAGCGGCAAATCTATCGTCTTTCCAATTACCGTGATCTCAACGATACCGAGCGGATGATCCGGGTCGTCGAGCACGCGCGCAAGCTCCTCGCCGAAAGCCGCGCCAGCACGTTTCTGGGCCGCAAGACGCAGGAACCCTTCCCGCAGGCGGAAAGCCAATATGGAATCCTGAATCCTGACCTGTGTTGAGCTTTCGCACCTTGCGGAGGCGGAACCATGCTGGATGGGGTGATTACTGTATCAGCCCCGCCGGGGAGCAGGACATGAAGCGGCGCATCGACGCCGGCGACGACCGCGTTCGAACGATCTTCGATGTCTCATGAGATACGTTTGTCGCACTGCCTCGGAGCAAAGCCGCTTCGGACTTATCACATGACAGGGCGGCGGCAGCGATCGGGTGACATGTTTCGTCGATGATTGATCCCCTGTTCGCCCGCGCTCAGCTTGCCATCGAAGAAAGTCTCACTTTGCGCGCACAGAAGCGATCGCTCGCGGATCAGCGAGACGATCAGCTCGCCGAGTTGCGGCAATCGGTGCGTAATTCCGCGAGCACGCGCATGGAGATCAAGGCCCACCGCGACAACAGTACGTAAGGCTTTCGCTGGTGGGGGCGGGCACTTGCAATATCCCGACCGGCCGGTGGGTCGACTTGCGGGCATCGACTAGCGGGCCTTGATGAAGCGTTCGAGATGCGCGAAGAATTCGTAGCTCAGCGCCAATCGTCGCCAGGACCTGGCCAGCAACTCGTAATCCTTGCGCGTCCTTTCGACGCCGGACGTCGCGGCCAGACGGTCGGCCTCGTCGGCCAGTTGCCGGCATTCCGCGATCCGATCCGTTGAATCGTACAGTGTCGTTGTCCTTCCTGAAAACGATGGGAGAATGCATCACGCCGCCGGTTCACCGGAGATCGTTAGCCGAGACAATCAGACAATATGAGCGTCACCCGGCCTCAAGGTCCTGAGCTGCGCGACGACGAGGCGCAACTCGTCCGCCAATTGGGCGTTACGGATGCGGGTTTCCGTAACGGTTGAGAGGTCGGCGACCAGCGCGCGTTCTGCGGCCCTCTGCTCCAGCAGCTCGATACGTCTTTCGATCTCGGTCATTACGCACCCCCGGTCCGATATCGTGACCGGAGTATCGTGAGGCCCTCTGCAAACCTCCGCACTAACATTTGCAAATGCTCCAGCGGATTATTCGTGTCCGGCGGCATCATTGCCGCGCAGGATCATGCCGGCGAGCCCGTGCGCCATGGCGCGATGATCGAACGGCTTCTCCCACAACGGAACGTCCGCGAACTCGCTGCTCAGCACGATCTTGTCGTATCCCGAGGTGAACACCATCGGCACGCCGCGCGCCTGCAGCTCGCGCGCGACCGGATAGATCATCTGCTTGCGGATGTTTACATCGAGCACCGCACCATCGATCACGCCGCCGTCGTGAAGGATACGAAGCGCAGCGTCGATGTCACCGGCCGGCCCGGCGATATCGGCACCGAGCGCGCGCAGCGCGCTGCGCATGTCGTCGGCAAGGAAATATTCGTCTTCGACAATCAGGACGCGCCGTCCGGTCAGGAGAGGGCGTTCGCGCAAAGGTGCAAATTCAGACATGTCGATTCCGGCCGTACCCGGTGTGATGTCGTCGCAAAATTGGAACATAAGCCGAATGCTCGCCTTGTTGTAAATAATATTGGAAAAGGCAGGTTCCATGTCCAATCGGGACATCATCGTCATCGGCGGTTCGGCTGGAGCGACTGCACCTTTGAAGCAGATTCTAGGGCGGCTGCCGGTGGATCTGCCGGCCGCGGTCTTCATCGTATTGCACATACCGTCTCACGGCATCGGCATTCTCTCCACGGTCGCGAGCGCAGCCGGCAAGCTGCCGGTCCGGCAGGCGGAAAGCGGCATGGTCATCGAAAATGGTCACGTCTATCTGGCGGCGCCGGACCACCATCTGCTGATCCAGAACGGCCACCTGATGCTCGGCCGCGGGCCACGCGAAAATCTGGTCCGGCCGGCGATCGACGCGCTGTTTCGCTCGGCCGCACTGCACTATGGACCGCGGGTGATTGGCGTTGTGCTCAGCGGCCTATTGTCCGACGGCGCGGCCGGCCTGAACGCGATCAAGCGCTGCGGTGGGATCGCGCTGGTTCAGGAGCCCCGGGACGCGATGTCCGATGAAATGCCGCTCAGGGCATTGGAAGCGACCACGGTTGACCTCTGTATCCCGGGTGCACGGCTTGGCGATGTGCTGTCCGATCTGGCTCGGGAGCGGCCCGGCGCGATCCTGCCGATTCCGCCCGAGATCGTGCTGGAGGTGAAGATCGCGGCGGGCGAGCGCATCGGCAGCGACACGCTGATCGATATTGCGGATCCCGCACCGCTGACCTGTCCGGGATGCGGTGGCGTCCTTTCCGAGCTCAAGGTCGGGCACCCGCTGCGATTTCGCTGTCAGGTCGGTCACGCCTATACGGCCGACGCGCTTGCCAAGGAGCAGGAGGGCCGGGTCGACGAGGCGCTTCGGGTCGCACTCCGCATCATCGAGGAGCGCGCCGAACTGGTGCACCGGATGGCCGAGGACGGCCGCCAGAGCGGTCGCCCGGCGGTCGCGCAAATGTATGACGCGCGCGCCGCTGAATATCGCGAATACGCCGATATGATCCGGCGAGTCATGCTACAATCGCTCGATCCGAAGCGACCGGCGCGGAAGGAACCGTGATGGCCAGCGCTGAGCATGCGAACTGGGCCGAACAGCTGCGGTCCGAACGTGCGCTGCTGGTCAAGGCGGACGTCGATATCGAGGAGGGCTGGAGGCGGCTGCGCAGCCAACAGGATCTGCTGGATTGGCTGCAACGGGCCGGTCACGACACTGTGCAAGCCGAGCGGCTGGTCGGCTTGCTCAAGCAGACCCTGATCGAGTGGGAGCGGCATCGAAGCCTGATCGTGCAGCGGGTCGCATATCTCGAGGAGCGGGTGACATCGCACTAGCGATTGGGAGGAGGATCGGGGACGCGCCTCAGTGCCCTGAACTCCGCTCCAAGTTCGAACATGTGGTCAAACTGCTGCAGGACGCGCTGGCGCCAGAGGTCGTTCTCGTCGATGAGGCGATAGGCTTCCGCGGTCGCCCGTTCCGCGCGCTTGATCAGGGCCGCGAGCTCTCCGGATCCATCTATCGTCGGGTCGGCTGCCATCACCTAACTATGACCCTTCCGGCTCTGGGCGGCAATCGATCCCGAAGGCGAGGTTCCGGCGAGGTTGGAGAATTCCTACCTATCCCGTTGGGATAGGACTAAACTCTGCTATCAAAAGACGCGGGCGAGATGCCAGCAGGAGAATGAGAGCCGCTGCAATCATGGATGATGTTGGCCAACCCCAGAGCGGAGACGAAGAGCGCCAGTCCAAGGGGCCGCTGATCATAGGTGTGGGCGCGTCCGCCGGCACCCTCGACAGCATCGAGCGGTTCTTCTCGAAGCTGCGGCTCAATCCGGACCAGGCCGTCGTGCTTGTGTTGCAGTACCGGGATGCCATCGAGGACACCCGGTTGCGCGAAGCCTTGCAGCGATCGGAAGGCGCCCGGCTGTCCGAAATCAGCGACGGACAGCTCGTCGAGGGCGGCGTGATCCATCTGTGTCCGTCTGACATGATCACCACCGTTCATGGCGACCGTTTCGCCGTGCGGCGCGCCGAGCAGGCGCGCGCCGAGCGGGCAACCATTGACAGCTTCCTGGTGTCGCTGGCGGAGGAGCGCGCCGAGGAATCGATCGGCGTGGTGCTGGCCGGCACCGGCGGCGATGGCACGCTCGGGGTCGCGACCCTGAAAGATCATGGCGGCCTGGCGATCGCCGAGCGCATCGGGGAGGGCGAACCCGATCCGCACGCGGAAGGCAATTCGGCCGTGGCGATCGCGGATTTCGTCCTGCCGCCCGAGGCCATTCCCGAGCATATCGACGTCTATGCCCGCCACCTGCGCCGGCTCGAGGAGAAACAGGGGTTCGACGAGGTGCTGGCTGCGGCGGCAACATCGCTTGCGCGCATCGCGGATATCCTCCGCAACAAGACCGGAAACGATTTCCACGGCTACAAGCAGAACACCTTCCTGCGCCGCGTCCAGCGCCGCATGCAGGTGGTGCAGATCGACGATATCTCCGCCTATGTCGATTTCCTGAGAAACGACAAGGACGAGGCGCAACATCTGTTCAACGACCTCCTGATCGGCGTCACGGAATTCTTCCGCGACAAGAAGGAGTTCGATGTCCTGGAAACCCAGATCATCCCGAAGATATTCGAAGGGAAGGGCGTCGGCCAGCAGGTGCGTGTCTGGGTGCTTGGCTGCGCGACCGGCGAAGAGGCCTATTCGATCGGCATCCTGCTGCGCGAGCATATGGCCGGTCTCGACTCGGTGCCGCAGGTGCAGATCTTCGCGACTGACATCGACGGGCGCGCGCTCGCCGCCGCGCGCGTCGGGCGCTATCGCACCAGCATCGAGAACGATATGACGCCGGAACGGCTGGCGCGCTGGTTCGTACGCGAAGGCGACACCTACTGCGTCGTCAAGGAGCTGCGCGAGATGTGCATCTTCTCGCAGCACAACGTCATCAAGGACGCGCCGTTCTCCAAGCTCGATTTGATCTCGTGCCGCAACCTGCTGATCTATCTCAATGCCGAGCTGCAGAATCGCGTCATCCCGCTGTTCCATTTTGCGCTGCTGCCGGACCGGTTCCTGTTTCTCGGCAATTCCGAGAACGTCACCCGGCATCCGAAGCTGTTCGCGCCGGTCGACCGGCGCGCACGCATCTTCAAGAAGCTCGAGACCGGGACGCGGCTGCCGCCGGAATTCCCGATCACGACGGCGGCCGGGCGAGCCGCGATCGACATACCGCCGGTCCGCTCCATCGGCCCCGATGTCGGCCTCGAGCGCCGCGCCCAGCGCATCGCCGAGCGCTATGCGCCGGCCTATGTGATCACCGACGACCACTTTCACATCCTGCATTTCTCCGGCCGCACCGGCCGCTATATCGAGCCGACCGCAGGCACGGCGACCCTCGACCTGCTGCAACTCGTGCACCGCGACCTCAGGCTTGAGCTGCGCACGGCGCTCAGCCGTGCCGCGGAAACCAACGAGGCCGCGCATGCCGAGCAGGTGCAGCTCGGCGTCAACGGGCATCGCGTGCTGGTCGACATCACGGCCGAACCAATTCTCGACGGCCCTGCGGGTCACCGCAATTTTGTCGTGCTGTTCAAGGATGGGCCGATCCGCCCTGTGGATCGCGCCGAAACCAATCCCAACGTTCTGGTCAGGACCGAGCATGTCGAGCGGCTGGAAAGCGAGCTGCGCGCCACCCGCGAGCGGCTGCAGGCCACCATCGAGGAGCTCGAAAGCACCAATGAGGAACTGAAATCCTCCAACGAGGAATATCAATCGCTCAATGAGGAGCTGCAATCCGCCAACGAGGAACTGGAGACCTCGCGGGAGGAATTGCAGTCGGTCAATGAGGAGCTGACCACCGTCAACGGCGAGCTGGCGCATCGGGTGCAGGAACTGACCCGCGCTACCAGCGACCTGAAGAACTTCCTCGAGAGCACGCAGATCGCGACCGTGTTCCTGGACAACGATCTGAAGGTGATGAACTTCACGCCGGCGATCACGCATTTGCTGCATCTGGTCGAGACCGATGTCGGCCGCCCGATCGCGCATATCAAGGCGCGTATCCCGATCGAGGAGCTCTACGACGATGTGCGGCGCGTGCTGCGGACGCTGGCCAGCGCCGAGCGCGAGCTGACCGCGCCCGACAGCGGCACGCGCTATATCGTGCGCATCCTGCCGTACCGCAGCATCGACAATTTCATCGCCGGCGTCGTGATCACCTTCATCGACGTCACCGCGATCACGCGGGCCGAGGAGCGGCAGCGGCTGCTGCTTGCCGAGCTGCAGCATCGCGTGCGCAACACGCTCGGCGTGGTCCGCTCGATCGCGCGCCGCTCGGCCGAGACCAGCGCGAACGTCGAGGACTACGCATCGCATCTCGACGGCCGGCTCAACGCCTTCGCGCGGACCCAGTCGCTGGTGACCCGCGATCCGGAAGGCGGCGTCGACCTCGAATATCTCGTGGTCGAGGAATTGCTTGCGTACAACGCGAAGGAAGGCGAGCAACTGAAGGTCGCAGGTCCCAGGATCCGGCTCCAGCCCAAGGCCGCGGAGACCTTCGCGCTGGCACTCCACGAGCTCGCAACCAATGCCTTGAAGTATGGCGCGCTGAGCGATACGGCCGGGCGCATCGACGTCTCATGGCGCATCGATGATGCGGCCGATCCGCGGCAACTGCTGTTCGACTGGCGCGAGCGCAACGGGCCCGCGGTGGCGCCGCCGCGCCGCAGGGGATTTGGATCCGATCTCCTGGAGCGGACGCTGGCGTTCGAGTTCAAGGGCAAGAGCACGCTCGAGTTCAATCCGTCGGGACTGCACTGCACGATCGCCATACCGATGAACCCGCAAGCCATCCATACGCCGAGCATGGGGAGCTAGATGCATCCCCCGATCCTCGAGGGAAATCTGGCGCAGCCGGTGATCCGGCGGCTCAATGCCCTGCGGCAATTGTCCGAACGCGGGATCGCGTTGCTGCAGCAGGCGATCCAGGACGGGCTGCACCGCGCCCGCCCGGGCGAGGACCTCGCGACCGAGGGCGATCCGGTCGAGAGCGTCAGGATCATCCTGTCGGGCTGGCTCTGCCGCTACAAGACGCTGCCGGACGGCCGCCGCCAGATCGTCAATTTCATCCTGCCGGGCGACAGCTGCGATGCCTGCGTTTATCTGCTGTCGGTGATGGATCATTCGATCGGCGCATTGACCCCGGTCACCTACGCCGACATCAAGCGCCCGGCGTTCGAGCAGTTGCTGGCGGGCGACCGTTCGCTGGAGGAAGCGCTGTGGTGCGAAACCATGGTGAACAGCGCGATCCAGCGGGAATGGACGGTCAATATCGGGCGGCGCGTGGCGCTGGAGCGGGTCGCGCATCTGTTGTGCGAACTCTATGAGCGCCTGCTGCCGGTTGGAATGATCGACGGCGATTCCTGCCTGTTCCCGGTCACGCAGATGGATCTCGCAGATGCCACCGGCCTGTCGGTGGTCCACGTCAACAGGACGCTGCAGGAGCTGCGCGGCTCCGGCCTGATCGTGCTGCGCGACCGCATGCTGACGATCAACGACCTGAAGCTGCTCAAGGACACGGCGCTGTTTTCGGCCGACTATCTGCACACCAAGCGGCGCGGCTGAGACGCGGCAAGGCGGCTCTATGCTGCTCCCCCTGAAATCGCGACGGATGCCGGTGCGGCGGGCGCGCGAGGCGCCGCAGGCGTTCGCTGATGCGATCCTTGAAATGTCGCAGCGGGACTGACGCGGAGGCGCGTCATTTTGCAGAGCGCACTGACGATCTGAACATGACAGTGATTTGTCGCGACGAAGACAGCGCGACGGTCGGCCGCGCAAGATTTGGATACGGCTGTTAACATACTTGAACTCCTCTCGCGCGGTGTCGCGCTACGATGCAGTTCGATCCACGAGGGCAGGGAGGCAATCATGCTCGATGGAGAGACGGCCGCAGTGCTTCGCGCGGTGCTCGACGAGGTCTGCGGAGGCGTGCCGCGTTCGGATACGACAAAGCGGACCAACGTCGCCTCTGGATTGCTGCAGGCCATTCGCGAGGGACGCTCGTCAATCGATGAGCTGCGCATCGCAGGCCAGGCCGCGTTGCGCACCGCCCCGAGCATGTGGCGCTAGGCGGTCTGATCGGGCAATCGCAACGGCACGATTGTGCGTCGCACATTTGCAGACGTTAGTGCCGGAACTGATTGCGACGCGCATGCTCTCGCGAGCTGACGCGCCGACCGGCCGTCAGCGCTAACCAGGAGAACCCCGCTACGACCCCAGCTCTCCACCCCTGAGCTGGGGTCACTTGTGTCGAACAGAGAGTGGAGCCACAGCGATCGAGCAGAGCTCGTCGAGGGCTCCTCGATCTCGTCCTCCGGTCACGTCCAGCCGCCATGATGGTGAAGGAACGTTCAGGAAAGTTCCGATCCTGTTCCTGCAACATGCGCGGACGCCGGTCGTTATCACGGCGTACTAGAAAGGAGGATGCCATGACGAAGCTTACTTACGCTCTTGCCGCGGCTGCGGCACTCTCGATAGCGGCACCGACCGTTGCGAGCGCGCAGGGTGTGGGCATCTATGTCGGCCGCGACCACGGCTACTACGGCGATCGATATTATGGTGGCCCGCGCGTCGACGTATACCGGCATGACCGGGGCTGGCACCACGGCTGGTACAACCATCATCGCGACTACTACCGCGACCGCGGCTTCGTGATCCGTGGTCATGACTGGGACGACGACTAACGGTGCTGGTCGCACGTCGTGATGAGCAGATCGCGACGACCAATGAGGGCCTCGCTTCGGCGGGGCCCTTTTTTGTGTGTGCCGAGCATGACCGGCAGTTTGGAGGTGGAAGTCCTCTATCCAGCCTGATGACGGTGAAGGATTAGCGAAGCGCAAGGGCGTCATCGCGAGGTGGGGTCTGAAGGAAGCGTGGAGCAAAGCCGCGGCCCGATGGACAAAAACCGGATAACGAGGCCTACCCGGCCGGACGAGCGAGCACGTGATCGCGAAGTCCACGGTCATCAAGGGCCGGGGTGGTAAATCCGGCGGGCGTGCGGCGAAGGCGGTCGATCTTACCTCGGGAGATCTGCGCTGCGTCTCGGCAACGAGACTGAGGTCGTCGTAAGGCGATCTGACCGCAGTGCAGAAGTCAGCAGAGGGCATAGTAGGCGGAACGAGTTTCGCCGAAGGCCTGAACGCTGGAAGTGACGAGTAGATGCAGCGATATCGCATCGGCCATGCGACTGAATTCCGGGCAACTGGCCTCGGAACGGCGGGAAGGGGTGAAACCCTGACTGACGCTGATCAGAGGAGTCGAAGCTGGCGCGACGATTGCTGACACCCAAACTACGGCGGCAACAGAACAACTCTTGCCGCTTAATCCAGCGAACCGTCGTATACGGACCCGTATGTACGGTGGTGTGGGAGGGGAGGGGCTGCGAGGCTCCCCCCTATCCCGATTGGCTTGCCGCATCGCGCCCGTTCGTCGGCGTAGGAACCTTGGCTCCTCCACCAGATTGTCAGGACGAGAAGGACGGAGGAGGTTTTCATGAACCAGTTGATTTATCTGGTCGGACTGATCGTGGTCATTTTGGCGATATTGTCGTTCTTCGGGCTGCGGTAGGCGCGTCATGGATAGCGAGCGAGGGCTTGCCGTGTCCGCCGCCAACAGGACCGGGCTTCGGCTGCAATGGAGCCCGGTCATCGCCGGCGCGCTGGCCGCGGCGGCGCTGTCGGTGATTTTGATCGGCTTCGGCGCGGCGGTCGGGTTGGGTGTGAGTTCAAGCTCGCCGTCATGGCGCGACGCATCAGCCGCGCTCGCGTTGCTGTCGGGATTGTATCTGATCCTGCAGGCGCTGGTGAGCTTCGGCGTCGGCGGCTACATCGCCGGCCGGGCTCAGCGCGTGATCGGCGCGACGCCATCCGACGAGATCGACAGCCGCGACGGGCTTCACGGCCTGACCGCCTGGGCGCTCGCCGTCATCCTCGGTGCTACGATCGTCGCGCTGGTTGGCCTGTCAACCGCGCGTCCGGTGGTTCAGAACCGGCCATCTGCGACGGCCGCGGAGCCGCTGCTGAGCGCCGAGCTCGACCGCCTGTACCGGTCAGTGCGGCGTCCGGCCAATCTCGATATCGGCTACGAGCGGGCAGAGGCCGGTCGCATCCTGCTGACGAGCTCCAGCCGCAGTGGCGTCAGCTCCGACGATCGCAGCTATCTGATCCAGCAGGTGGCGGCCGCGACCGGTCTGCCTGCTGCGGAGGCGGAGAAGCGCGTCGACAGCGTGATGGGCGATGCCAGGACCGCCATCCAGCGGTCGCGGCGCAGCGCGGTGATTTTGGCGTTCTCGGTTGCAGCGGCGCTGCTGTTCGGTGCGGTCGCCGCGTGGGCCGCGGCCGGCGCGGGCGGCCGTCACCGCGACGGCGCCGCGCCGGAGTGGATGGGCGGTAGGCCGACGACGGCCGTGCCGATTGTCTGATGCAGTTGTGAATGTCCTTCAAGGGAGACGATGATGGCAACGATCTTGGTGATGGATCACTCCGGCGACACGAGGCAGCAGTTCGACCCCGACAACAGTGAGCAGCTGGCCTGGGCGAATGCTCGCTTCACCCAGCTCACGTCGGATGGCTACACCGCCGCAATCCGGCAAGCGACCGGAGAGGCGAAGTTGGTCCGCGCGCTTGATCCGACCGCCGAGGAAACCCTGTTCTATCCGAGGCTGGTCGGCGGCTGACGCCAATGCTCGGCCGTCTGCGCGAGATGTCCCTGCGGTCCGCGCTCCGGCGCGCCGCCAGCACGCTGGGTGCGACGCTGGCCGCGATCTGGGATCGCTGGCAGGCCTATGAGCGAATTGAGGCGTGCGGACTTGCGCTGCTGTCCGCGTGGCTGTCACCCGAGCAGCGGGCGCAGTTCGAAAAGTATAAGCGCTTCGACGTCATCGGCTCGGAGTCCGGCAAGCGATACCGGATTTGCTACGGCACCTCGACCAACGTCTATGAGATGGACGGCGGCGATCGTATCGTGCTGGGCTGGTGCTTCCGGCCCGTCGGCGCGCTGGCGGCGGGCGACGTGATGCTCGCCCAGAAGATCGCGCTCGAAACCGACGAGCGCGGGACGCTCATGGTCGCGAAGCCATTCCCGAGCTCCATGCCGCCACGCGCAAATCTCCCTCCGGTCAGTTAGCGCTCGGTTCGCGCTGTCCCGCATGGCGCAAACTGTTGCGCGTTGCCGGGGAGGAACGTCGATCTTCCCGCCGGGTTGTCGGATGCCGACTTGCAATGGACCTCGTCATGCGCGTCAACACGTCGTCTTCGCTGAGCCTGATCTTCCGCTCCTACCTTGCGGACTTGCGACAATGGATGACGCGCCTGGTGACCGGCTACGCATTTGCGTGCAGCTTCATGCTGGCGGGTGCGGTCTCGCTTCTGATCGCGACCGGGATCGGGGTTGGCGCGGCTTTCCACGCCCTTGAAATGCATTACGGCATCTGGATCGCATATGCCGCGATCGGCGGCGCCTTTGTCCTCCTCGGGATCCTGGGGCTGCTCATGGGCCGCGTGCTGCTCGCACGTCCTGCGCCGGCCGTGCCGCGCCCGGGCCGACAGGTCGACATGCTCAAGCGCGCGATCGCAGTGCCCGTCGCCGCGCGGCTGATCGCCACCACTCGGACGGGAGCAGGGGCGAGCGTAGATCCCACCACCCGCGCACTGGCCGCCGGGGCTGCAATCATGCTTGTCGGCTGGTTTGCTGCATCGCGCGCCCGGCGTCAGCGCGACGCGATCCAGGACTAGCGATGGCGCCGCGCAATTGGACGAACGACCTGATGCTCGCCGGTGCAACGGCTCTGGCGACGTTGGCGATCTCTCGCCAGCTGTCCCGATCGGAGCGGCCGTCCGCTCGGGAGCAGGGCGTCGAACCCGTGCTAGCGGAAACGCAAGATCGTGGACGGCTCGCCGACACGCCGCTCGAGATTCCGACTGCCGGCTGGAAGGACATTCTGCTCCGCACCTATCAGCAGATCGACGAGGACCGTCTGCTGGCAACCGCGGCCGGCGTCGTGTTCTACGGCTTGCTGGCGATCTTCCCGGCGATCACCGCGCTGGTCTCGAGCTACGGCCTGTTCGCCGATCCGTCCACGATCTCATCGAACCTGCAGAGCCTGGCGCTGATGCTGCCGGAAGGCTCGTTTGCGATCGTCCAGGACCAGATCGCCCGCGTGCTCGCGAAGGGGACCTCGACGCTCGGCCTGACCTTTGCCGCCGGCCTGCTGATCGCGATCTGGAGCGCCAATGCCGGCATGAAGGCGATCTTCGATGCGCTCAACGTCGTCTATGACGAGAAGGAAAAGCGCAGCTTCGTCAAACTCAATCTGATGTCCCTCTCGTTCACGATCGCCGGGCTGATTTCCATCATGCTGATGGTCGGAGCGGTGGTCGTCGTCCCGCTTGTGCTGCAGCAGCTCGGACTGGGCACGACGGCCGAGCTCGTCATCCGGTTCGGACGGTGGCCGATCCTGGTGCTCCTGCTCCTCACCGCGCTCGCGGTGCTGTACCGCTATGGCCCGAGCCGAACCAGGCCGCGCTGGCAGTGGCTCAGCGTCGGCGCCGTCGCAGCGGCCGTGCTGTGGCTGGCCGGTTCGGTGCTGCTCTCCTGGTATCTGGCGAACTTCGGCGATTACAACGCGACCTATGGCTCGCTGGGGGCGGCCATCGGTCTGATGACGTGGATGTGGATGTCCGCCATCATCGTGCTGTGCGGGGCAGAGCTGAATTCAGAGATCGAGCATCAGACCATGCTCGATTCGACCGAGGGCCGCCGCAAGCCGCTCGGAGCGCGTGGCGCAACCATGGCCGACACGGTCGGCAGGGCGTCTTAGCCGGCGCAGACCCCGCCGCAGCGCACCCGGCAATGAGCATAGGAACCAACGGCATGACCCGGGCTTATGCCAAAATGGTTGAGATCAACGTGCTGGAAAAACCGATCGAGCGGATCAAGCAAACCTGCGAGCTGATGGGCATCGCGGACAGGTTCGACCGCGCGCTTCCCGAACTCGAGACCTTCCTCGAAGCCGAGATCGCGCAGGGCGAAGTCCGCGAGTCGAAGCTGACCCTTGACGGGCTCTGCTACCTGCGCCAGCTGCTGGCGCAGGCGTGAGGTATCGACATGGCATTCTCTGAGGAAATGAACCGATGCGTCGAGACCTGTCTGTCCTGCTACAGGACCTGCCTCGGCACGGCCATGAACCATTGTCTCGTCACCGGCGGCAAGCATGTCGAGCCGGCGCATTTCCGATTGATGATGGCTTGTGCGGAAATGTGCCGGACGGCGGCCCACTTCATGCTGATCAACACCCCGCACCACAAGCACACCTGCCGGGAATGCGCGGAGATCTGTGGTGAATGCGCCGAGGACTGCGAGCGCGTCGGCGGCATGGACGAATGCGTGGCGATGTGCCGTGCCTGCGCGGAATCCTGCCGCAAGATGGCGGCCTGACGGCGCGAGCTCCCCGTTCGGTCAATCGGAGCTGACGTAATGGGCGCGCCAGAGCAGCGCCGTGACGATCAGGGCGATGACCCCGGCGGCAATCACGATCCAAGGTACATAGTCGGCCATTGGCGCACCTGACGCTCCGCTTCGCGAGCCGAGCCTTTGCGAGCCAGGGCCGCGAAGCGGAGCCGTGTAAGTCTAGAGTTGCGCGTGTTGGGTGGTCGGGCGTGAGATCTGGCTGAGCGCCATGCCCGTACCATCGCTGGCCTGGATCAGGGCGATATCCCCGAGGGCAATGATTCCGACCAGGCGCTTGTCCCGGCTCAGCACCGGCAGGCGCCGAACCTGGATCGCACCCATGCTCTGCGCGATGTCGTCGAGCTCCTGATCCTCGAAACAATACTTCACCTCGGCCGTCATGACGTCGCCGACCCGCGAGTCGGGGCCGCGACCCATTCCGATGCCGCGAAGCGCGATGTCGCGGTCCGTGATCATGCCGACCAGGCGCTCGCTATCGGTAACCGGCAGCAGGCCAACACCGAGCGCTGCCATCGCTTCTGCGGCATCGCGGAGCGTATCGTCGGGGGTGCACAGCTGGACGTCAGGTGTCATCGCGTCGCAAACCTTCATGATAGCCTCTCCATTTGATTTGGCTGGTTGCGTCAACGGCCTAACGATGCCGCCCGGAACGGCGTTCCTATCAAGGCGAGGCGGATGGCGATGTTGGTCCAGGTCGGATGAAGCGGCATGTCCCGCTCCGTGCCTAGGCTACGCCGGGATAGGTCGCCGAATTCAGCAGGCGTGCAAGATGTGCCGCGTTGGCCGCAAGCATGGCGGTGGTCTGCACTGTCTTGTCGTAGGGCTTTTCGAGGTCCTTGTAGTGGGTCGGGGAGGGATCCTTGCCCCGCTTCAGCGTGTAGTTCAGCGCAATGGCTTTCAACGATCGGATGGCATCGCGTCGGCTCGTCTCTTTGGCAGCCAATGCAGGCTGGAACCGTTCGTTCCTATTGCGAACGCCGCCGAGGAACGGTGGCGCCGAGCAGCGCGCAAAGCCGTTTGGCATCCGCCGGCGCTGCGCTCTTCTGGTCGTTGTCGAAATAGACATAGATGTCGCATCCCTGCCGCTTCCAGCCGCGGATGCGTTTGGCCCAGTCGGAAAGCTCGGCCGGCTTGTAGTGCCCGCGATATCGGCCGCCCGGGCCATGGCCGCGGACATAGACGAAATCCGCGGTCCGCTTCCACGGCGCCGGCGCATCGTGATGATCGGAAATGCAGAGCGCGATATTGCGATCCGCCAGCAGCTTCAGGACATGCGGCGCGTACCAGCTGGGGTGGCGGAATTCGAACGCATAGCGCCGCCGCCGCTTCAACAGCGTCAGGAACGAGGCCAGCCGATCGGCATCGATCGTGAAGTTCGGCGGCAGCTGAAACAGGACCGGGCCGGCCTTGTTGCGCAGCAACGACAGACGCTCTTCCAGCAATTGGAGACTGTTGACCGAGTTCGCGGAGAGGCGCTTCCAGTGCGTGACGAATTTCGACGCCTTCCAGGCGAAGACGAAATCCGCATCGGTCGCATCGCGCCAGCCTGTCACCGCCTGTTCGGTCGGCGTGCGGTAGAAGACGCCGTTCAGCTCAGTCGTCGGAAACTGCGTCGCGTAGTAGTCGAGTTGCCGCTTGGGCGGCAAGCCCCTGGGAAAGAACGGACCGCGCCAGGACGAATAGTGCCAGCCGGAGGTGCCAATCAATACGCGCGCCATGCGATGGTCCAAGCGGTGGATCAAGCCTTCGCTTTAAGGCTTGGTGATCCCGTCGCGCTCTGCAAGGTCCGCTTCCCAGCCGAACACCGAGCGGCCGTCGAGCGCGGGCGAACGGGCGCGCTCGTTCGCGACAAACGCCTCGAAGGAGGGGCCGGTGGCGGTTCGTTCCAGCCTGCGGGCCTGATCGTCGAGCCGCTTCAGCGCCTGCATCTCCTCATCGCGGCCGAGCTTTGCCTGCTGCACGGCCGACTTCAGCACGCGGATGGTCTCGTCATAGACCTTGATCGGCACCGGGAAGGGATGACGGTCCTTGCCGCCATGGGCGAGCGAGAAGCGCGCCGGGTCGCGGAAGCGGTAGGGCGTCCCGTGAACGACCTCGGCGACCATCGCGAGCGACTGCACCGTGCGGGCGCCGACGCCGGGCGTCAGCAGCAGTTCGGGAAAATCCAGTGGCCCGCGATCGGCAGCCGCGGCCAGGGTGCCGTGCAGGCGGCGGACGAACACGTCGCTCGAGCGCACGTCGTGATGCGCGGGCATGATCAGGTGCAGGAGATCCGGTTGCGCGGTCGCGCTCTGCGTCAGCTCGGCATATTCGCGCGTGATGCCGTCCGGCCCCAGCGCAGCGAGCAGATCGAGCTGCGCCTGGCGCGAGCCTTCGGCGCGGTGATCGGTGAGATTGACGATCTCGCCCTGCGTCGGGCCGTCGATCGCGCTGTGCGGCTCGTCGACGAAGCTGCGCAGGCCTTCGGAGTGCCAGTGATAGCGGCGGGCCTGCCGCTTGTCGCCGTTCATGCCTTGCTGGACGACGGTCCATTTGCCGTCGTCGGTGACGAAGAAGCCGTGCAGGTAGAGCTCGAATCCGTCCTGCACCGCGGCGCTGTCGACCTTGGCCACCAGCCGGCTCGCGCGGGTTAGGGCGGCACCGTCGAATCCGACGCGGTCGCCGAGGGCGGACAGTTCATCGGGCGTGCGGCGCGAGTGCTTGCCGCGGCCGCCGCAGACGTGGATTCCGAGCTCGCCTTGCAGCGGCGCCAGACCTCGCTTCAGCGCACCGATGACGCTGGTGGTGATGCCGGACGAGTGCCAGTCCATGCCCATCACGGCGCCGAACGACTGGAACCAGAACGGATGCGACAGTCGCTGCAAAAACGCATCGCGGCCGTAATGGTGGACGACGGCCTGGGTGATGATGCCACCCAGCGTCGCCATGCGCGCCGCCAGCCATGGCGGCACGCGGCCACCATGGAGCGGAAGATCGGCGCTGCCGGTGCGTCGGGCCATCGGGCTCCCGGATGCTGAATCGGCGTCCAATCTACCAGCAAATGCGAGCGTGTGTACAAAGCGGACGTCGCTTCATCGCGCGTCTGGTCAGGCGGCTTCGGCGTTGATGCCGCTGACGGCGAGCTTGGTGAGCGCTTCATCCGTCTTCTTTTCCTCGGCCAGGGTCTGGTCGATGAGCTTGACCGCATCCTTCATGCTGAGCCGGTTGGCCCAAGCCTTCAAGGTGCCGTAGCGGGCGATCTCGTAATGCTCGACCGCCTGGGCTGCCGAGAGCAGGCCCGCGTCGAGCGCCGGCGTGTCGGCATACTCCTCCATGATCTCCTTACCCTCGTCGATGATCCCCTCGATGGCGTCGCACTTCTTGCCACGCGCCGGCTTGCCCATCAGGTCGAAGATCTGCTCGAGCCGCTCGATCTGTCCTTCGGTCTCGTCATGATGCTTCTCGAACGCCGCACGCAGATCGTCGGACTCGGCGGCCTTGGCCATCCGCGGCAACGCCTTCAGTATCTGCTTTTCCGCGTAATAAATGTCCTTGAGGGTATCGAGGAAGAGGGCACTGAGATCCTTGTCCGGCATTGGTCGCTCCGTGAGTTGGGTGAATAGTCCGGACTGCCAACACGAGTGCGGAAAGCAAGTTCCTATCCTTGATCGATGCGTGGCAAAGCGCCTCGTCGGCCGTCGCACATTCGAGCGGGTCACGATGGAGCTTGGTCGGATTGCGAAGTCTGGATTGCGAAGTCTTGCCGCAACGTGACTTCGGAACGAAGCCACGGCCGGCCCGTTGGTCGGTCTCATCGTTCAAGGGAGAACCGCAATGGATTGGAATCGTGTCGGAGGCAACTGGAAGCAGGTCAAGGGCAAGGTCAAGGAGCAGTGGGGCAAGCTCACCGATGACGATCTCGACGTGATCGACGGCAAGCAGGACCAGCTCGAGGGCCGTCTGCAGCAGCGCTACGGCTATGCCAAGGATCAAGCCGCCAAGGAAGTGAACGACTGGTACGGCCGCCAGAAATGGTGAACGGGACCGCGTTCCGGGCCCCGCTTCGGCGGGGCCTTTCGCGGCCTGGGCGGCTGAGCCTGCGTGTGACGGCATCCGGTCGGCGCGCGCAGGAGTGAGCAATGGGACAGCTTCTGAGCCCGCCGGGTCCGCGCGCGGCGCACCTTTGCATCGACATGCAGCGGCTGTTCGAGCCCGGAGCGCCCTGGGCGACGCCCTGGATGGACCGCGTGCTGCCATGCATCGTCGAGCTGGCGCAGCATGCACCTGAACGTACCGTGTTCACCCGCTTTATTCCGCCGCGCTCGAAGCACGACGCGCGAGGGATTGGGCGGGCTTATTACGAGAAATGGGAATGCGTGACCCGCGAGCGGCTCGATCCGGAGTTGATCGAGCTCGTGCCGGCGCTCGCCGCCTGTGTGCCGCCGGCCGCCATCATCGACCGGCCGATCTATAACGCGTTCGGTAATGGGCGCCTGCAAGCTCATCTGGATGCGCATGGGATCGATACGGTGATCGTGTCGGGCGGTGAGACCGACGTGTGCGTGCTCGCCACCGTGCTGGCCGCGATCGATATCGGCTACCGGGTGATCGTGGCCGAGGACGCCCTGTGCAGCTCTTCCGATCAAAGCCATGACGCGCTGCTGCAGCTCTATGCCGAACGCTTCAGCATTCAGATCGAGGTGGCATCCACGGCCGATATCCTCCGGATGTGGACCCTCGACGACTGAAGCGACAACGGGCCGAAACGAGGTACCGGTATCAGGGCAATCGGAGCAGGGGTGGCAATACCTGCTTCCTGGGGCTGAGCTGACGCTGGCGATGCGTAGCATAACTGCCGGCGATCGCCGCCAGGCTCATATCCGTAATTCGCATAAGGTATATTATGGAATATTTATATCTACAATTAGATCAGATATTTAGTGGGAAATCTTCGCACTGGTCCGCAAGTTGGCGCGCGTGACGGTGTGTCCCGAACTGTCGCCTAGCCGGTGCTGGTGCCGCAGCGATGCACGCGCGCGCATCTCGTCTGAAAGCCGATATTGCCGCCGCGTACGGACGCTGCAATAAGCCCCAGCTGTGCAGAGATCGCTGGTGACCCCGCGGCATCAGGTCCGTATAGGATGGCATCTCAGAACAACAACAAGCCTCTTGAGGGAGCAACCAATGAGCTTTTCACGACGCACGCTGCTGAAGGTTTCCGCCGCTTCCGCCGTCCTCGGCGGGATCGGCGCGCCCTATGTCGCGCGCGCCCAGTCGGCCGAATTCTCTTACAAGTTCGCCAACAATCTGCCGGAGTCGCATCCGTTCGTGGCGCGCGCCCGGGAGATGGCCGCGGCGATCAAGACCGAGACCAACGGCCGTTTCGACCTGCAGGTGTTCCCGAACAGCCAGCTCGGTTCCGATACCGACATGCTGAGCCAGGTGCGCTCCGGCGGCGTCGAGTTCTTCACGCTGTCCGGCCTGATTCTGGCGACCCTGGTGCCGGCCGCCTCGATCAACGGCATCGGCTTCGCATTCCCGGACTATCCCACGGTCTGGAAGGCCATGGACGGCGAACTCGGCGCCTATGTGCGCGGCGAGATCAACAAGGCCGGCCTCGAGGTCATGGAGAAGATCTGGGACAACGGCTTCCGCCAGACCACGTCCTCGACCAAGCCGATCACCGGTCCCGACGATCTCAAGGGCTTCAAGATTCGCGTGCCGGTGTCACCGCTGTGGACCTCGATGTTCAAGGCGTTCGATGCATCGCCCGCCTCGATCAATTTCAGCGAGGTCTATTCGGCGCTGCAGACCAAGATCGTCGAAGGCCAGGAAAACCCGCTGGCGCTGATCTCGGCGGCGAAGCTCTACGAGGTGCAGAAATACTGCTCGATGACCAACCACATGTGGGACGGCTTCTGGTTCCTGATGAACCGCCGGGCCTGGGCGGCGCTGCCGGACGATATCAAGACCATCGTCGCCAAGAACGTCAACGCGGCGGCCGTCAAGGAGCGTGAGGATACCGAGAAGCTGAACGCCACCGTGAAGCAGGAGCTCACGGGCAAGGGGCTCGTCTTCAACCAGCCCGAGGTCGGGCCGTTCCGCGACAAGCTCCGCGCCGCCGGCTTCTACGCCGAGTGGAAGGGCAAGTACGGCGAGAAGGCCTGGGATCTGCTCGAGAAGTCCGTCGGCAAACTGTCCTGATCGATCAAATCAAGCAGGAGGCTTGCCATGGCTCATGTCGAGATGACGCCGGCCGTGGCCGGCGAGGCGGCGTCGCAGCCCCCTCGCCGCCGCTCCGTCCTCGGTTCCATCGACGCGGCGCTCGGGATGCTGGTCGAAATCCCGGCGGCGATCCTTGTCGTCGCCGAGGTCGTGATCCTGTTCGCCGGCGTGGTGTCGCGCTACGTGCTCCATGCGCCGCTGATCTGGTCCGATGAACTGGCGTCGATCCTGTTCCTGTGGCTCGCGATGCTCGGCTCGGCGGTGGCGTTTCGCCGCGGCGAGCACATGCGGATGACGGCGCTGGTCGCAAGTGCGGGACCGCGGCTGTGGGCCTATCTCGACGTCGTCGCGACCTGCGCCGCGCTGGCGTTCCTGATCCTGATCGTGCGGCCGGCCTATGAATACGCCTACGAGGAAAGCTTCATCACGACGCCGGCGCTGCAGATTTCCAACACCTGGCGCGCGGCGGCGCTGCCGGTCGGCACCTGCCTGATGGCACTGTTCGCGCTGCTGCGGCTGGCGCGGGTCGGCGATTTCAAGACCTTCCTGCTGGCCGCGCTGACCGTCGCGGCCTTGATCGGGGCATTCTGGCTGGCGCAGCCGATGCTGCGGCCGCTCGGCAATCTCAACCTGATCATCTTCTTCGTCGGCGTGGTCGGCTTCTGCGTGTTTGCCGGCGTGCCGATCGGCTTTGCCTTCGGCATGGCGATCTTCGGCTACCTGGCACTGACCACCCGAACGCCGCTGATGGTGCTGGTCGGCCGGATGGACGAGGGCATGAGCCATCTGATCCTGCTGTCGGTACCGCTGTTCGTCTTCCTCGGCCTCCTGATCGAGATGACCGGCATGGCGCGGGCCATGGTGGCGTTCCTGGCGAGCCTGCTCGGCCATGTCCGCGGCGGCCTGCATTACGTGCTGGTCGGCGCCATGTATCTGGTCTCCGGCATCTCCGGATCGAAGGCCGCCGACATGGCCGCGGTCGCGCCCGTGCTGTTCCCGGAAATGAAGCAGCGCGGCGCCAAGCCGGGCGATCTGGTCGCCCTGCTCGCCGCCACCGGCGCGCAGACCGAAACCATTCCGCCGAGCCTCGTGCTGATCACGATCGGCTCGGTGACCGGCGTCTCGATCTCAGCGCTGTTCACCGGCGGCCTGCTGCCCGGCGTGGTGCTGGCGATCACGCTGTCGGGGCTGGTGTGGTGGCGCTACCGCGGCGAAGACCGCAGCCACGTCCAGCGCGCCACCGGCAGCGAGATCGGCAAGGCGTTGGTGTTCGCCCTGCCCGCATTGGCCCTGCCCTTCGTGATCCGCTACGCCGTGGTCGAAGGCATCGCCACCGCCACCGAAGTGTCGACCATCGGCATCGTCTACGCCTTCGTCATCGGCCTCTTGATCTACCGCCAGTTCAACTGGCGACGTCTGTTGCCGATGCTGATCGACACGGCATGCCTGTCGGGGGCGATCCTGTTCATCATCGGTACCGCGACCGGCATGGCCTGGGGCCTGACCCAGTCCGGCTTCTCGCGGGCGCTGGCGGCGGCGATGACCGGGCTGCCGGGCGGTTCAGCGACCTTCATCGCGGTCTCGATCCTGGCCTTCGTGATCCTCGGCAGCGTGCTCGAGGGTATCCCGGCGATCGTGCTGTTCGGGCCGCTGCTGTTTCCGATTGCGCACCAGGTCGGCGTCCACGAGGTGCACTACGCCATGATCATCATCCTGGCGATGGGCATCGGGCTGTTCGCGCCGCCGTTCGGGGTCGGCTATTATGCCGCCTGCGCCATCGGGCGCGTCGATCCGGCCGAGGGTATCCGGCCGATCTGGGGTTACATGCTGGCGCTGTTGATCGGCCTGATCATCGTCGCCATCTTCCCCTGGATATCGATCGGCTTCCTGTAAAGCACCTTGCGGATGGGATAGAGCCATGAGTGCAGCTCAGAACCAGTACTCGATCGGGTTGGACAAGACGCCGGCCAACTACGTGCCGCTCTCGCCTTTGAGCTTCCTGGCGCGCTCGGCCGCCGTCTATCCCGACCATCTCAGCGCGGTCTATGAGGGCCGCAGCTTCACCTGGAAAGAGACCTACGAGCGCTGCAGGCGCTTTGCGTCCTATCTCGCGGGCCATGGCATCGGCCATGGCGACACGGTCGCGGCGATGCTGCCGAACATCCCGGCGATGAACGAATTGCACTTCGCGGTGCCGATGACCGGCGCGGTGCTCAACGCGCTCAACATCCGCCTCGACGCGGCATCGATCGCGTTCCAGCTCGAGCATGGCGGCGCAAAGATCATTCTGGTCGATCCCGAATTCTCCGGCGTGATCGCGGAGGCCCTGACCCTGATGAAGGGCGCAAAGCCGTTCGTGATCGACGTCGATGACGCGGCCTTCGGCGGCGGCAAGCGGATCGGCGCGATCGAGTATGAGGCGGCGGTCGCGGCGGGCGATCCCGGCTTCGTGGAACGGCCACCGGCCGACGAATGGGATGCTATTGCGCTGAGCTACACGTCGGGCACGACGGGCAATCCCAAGGGCGTCGTGACCCATCACCGCGGCGCCTATCTCAACGCGGTCAGCAACATCCTCGCCGGCAATCTCGGCCAGCATCCGGTCTATCTCTGGACGCTGCCGATGTTTCATTGCAACGGCTGGTGCTTCCCCTGGACGATCGCGGCGGCCGCCGGCGTCAATGTCTGCCTGCGCAAGGTCGACCCGGCCAAGATCTTCGAACTGATCCCGAGACACGGCGTCACCCACATGTGCGGCGCGCCGATCGTCTACAACACGCTGATCAACGCGCCCGATGCGCCAAAGGGCGGCAAGGCAAAGCCCGTTGTCGGCCTGATCGCCGGCGCGGCGCCGCCGGTTGCCGTCCTCGAGGGTGGCGAGCGCATCGGCATCAAGCTGACCCACGTCTACGGGCTGACCGAGGTCTATGGCCCCGCCTCGGTCTGCGCCGAGCAGCCGGGCTGGGACGAGCTGTCGGCTGATGCGCGCGCGCAGCTGAAGCGGCGCCAGGGCGTGTCCTATCCGCTGCAGGAAGGCGTCACGGTGCTCGATCCCGAGACCATGCGCGAGGTGCCGCGCGACGGCGAGACCATCGGCGAGGTCATGTTCCGCGGCAACATCGTGATGAAGGGCTATTTGAAGAACGCGAAGGCGACGCAGGAAGCCTTTGCCGGCGGCTGGTTTCACACCGGCGATCTCGGCGTGCTCGACGAGCACGGCTACGTCATCATCAAGGACCGCTCCAAGGACATCATCATCTCCGGCGGCGAGAACGTCTCCTCCGTCGAGGTCGAGGACATCCTCTACAAGCACCCGGCGGTGCTGTTCGCGGCGGTCGTGGCAAAGCCCGACCCGAAATGGGGTGAAGTGCCCTGCGCCTTCATCGAGCTGAAGGACGGCGCCAAGGCGACCGAGGCCGAGATCATCGCCTATTGCCGCGAGCACATGTCGGGGTTCAAGACGCCGAAATCCGTGGTGTTCGGCGTGATCCCGAAGACCTCGACCGGCAAGATCCAGAAATTCCTGCTGCGCAACCAGGTCGGATCCGCCAAGGCGATCTCGGCCTGAGTCTTCAGCCTGCCCGGTCGAGCGTCAGCCGCATGCCGTCATGGGCCGGGATGACGTCGGCCGGCAGGCTCTGCCGCAGCACCTCGTAGTCGAGGTCGGAATGCATGTTGGTGATGACCGCGCGCTTCGGCTTGAAGCGCTCGATCCACGACAGCGCGTCCGCAACGCTGAAATGGCTGGGATGCTGCGCATAGCGCAAGCCGTCGACGATCCAGAGATCGAGACCTTCGAGCGCCGGCCAGCTCTCCTGGGGGATGTCGTGCAGATCGGGCGTGTAGGCGGCGCCGCCGATGCGGTAGCCGAGCGCCGGGATCTTGCCATGGTGCACCAGGAAGGCCGCGAGCTTCAGCGGGCCGCCCTTCCCCTGGACCGTATGGCTCTCGCCGGCCTCGATCGAATGCCGCGTCAGGATCGGCGGATAGTCGCTGCCTTCCGGCGAGATGAAGCAATAGGAGAACCGCGCCATCATGTCCTTCGCGGTCGACTGGTTGAAGTAGACCGGGATGCGGCGGCGTTGGTGCAGCACGACCGATCGTAAATCGTCGATGCCGTGGGTCTGGTCGGCATGCTCATGCGTCAGGAACACCGCGTCGATGTGCTCGACATTGCTGTCGATCAGCTGCTCGCGCAGATCGGGCGAAGTGTCGATCACGACCCGCGTGGTGCCGTGCTCCATGGTGCGCTCGGCCATGATCGAGCAGCGGCGGCGGCGGTTCTTGGGATTGCTGGGGTCGCAGGCGCCCCAGCCGAGTGCCGGGCGCGGCACGCCGGCGGACGAGCCGCAGCCCAGAATGGTCAGTGTCAGCGTCATGCAGCAACCTTCGGCGCCGGCACCTTGGAGAACAGCCGGAAGAAGTTTTCGGTGGTCTGTCGCGAGATCTCCTCCAGGGAAACGCCGCGGGTTTCCGCGAGCACCCTGGCGACCTCGACGACATAGGACGGCTCGTTGCGCTTGCCGCGGAATTTGCCGGGCGCAAGATACGGCGCGTCGGTCTCGACCATGATGCGGTCGGCCGGCAGCTCGGCTGCCAGGGCCCGCAGCGCGTCGGACTTCTTGAAGGTCAGGATGCCCGTGAACGAGATCGACAGCCCAAGCGCGATCGCCTTCATCGCGAGTTCGCGCCCGCCGGTGTAGCAGTGCAGAACCGCCTTGAACGGGCCGTTCGCGACCTCGTCCTCCAGGATGCGGCCGCAATCCTCGTCGGCCTCCCGGGTGTGGATGACGAGCGGCAGGCCGGTTTCGCGAGCCGCCGCGATGTGCGCGCGAAAGCCGCGCTCCTGGGCCTCGCGCGAACCGTGCTCGTAGAAATAGTCGAGCCCCGCCTCGCCGAGCGCCACGACCTTCGGATGCTTCGTCAGTTCGATCAGTTCGCTGGCCGGGATGCCGTCCTCTTCGTCGGCATGATGCGGATGGGTGCCGACCGAGCAGTAGACGTCGGGAAAGCGCTCCGTGATCGCGAGCAGACCGCCGAGCCGCTTCACCCGGGTCGAGATCGTGACCATGCGGCCAATGCCGGCCGCCTCGGCGCGCCCGACGATCCCGTCGAGATCGTCGGCAAAGTCGGGAAAATCCAGATGGCAATGACTGTCGACCAGCATGAATTTCGAACCACTCACTCGGTCTTCGGTTCCACATAGCGCGGGAAGACGCCGACAGGCGCAGGCAAAACCGTACCCGGCTTGATCCGTTCGGCGACCGCCGCGAAGCTGCGGGCGTCAGCAGCGATACCGAGGCTGTCGAGCATCTTGCCGCAGGACTCCGGCATCACGGCCTGCGCCATGATCGCGATCTGGCGCACGACCTCGGCGGTGACATACAGCACCGTCTTCTGGCGCGCGGGATCCGTCTTCGCCAGCGCCCACGGCGCTTCGCCGGCAAAATAGCGGTTGGCCTCGGCGACCACGGCCCAGACCGTGTTGAGCCATTGATGGATCTGCTGCGTCGCCATCGCGGTGCGTGACGTCTCCAGCATGGCGTCGGCCAGCGCCAGAATCGCCTCGTCGTTGTCGCTGAGTTCGCCGGGCTCCGGCAGCACGCCGCCGAGTTGTTTGGCGATCATCGACAATGAACGCTGCGCCAGATTGCCGAAATCATTGGCGAGGTCGGCGTTGATACGCGCGACGATGGCCTCGTGGTTGTAGTTGCCGTCCTGGCCGAACGGCACTTCGCGCAGAAAGAAGTAGCGCATCTGGTCGACGCCGTACTGCTCGGCGAGATTGAAGGGGTCGACCACGTTGCCGACCGACTTCGACATCTTCTCGCCCCTGTTGAACAGGAAGCCGTGTGCATAGACCCGCTTCTGCACGGGAATGCCTGCCGACATCAGGAAGGCCGGCCAGTACACGGCGTGGAAGCGGATGATGTCCTTGCCGATGATGTGCACGTCGGCCGGCCAGTAGCGCCAATGCTTGTCGTTCTCATCGGGATAGCCGACGCCGGTGATGTAGTTGGTCAGCGCGTCGACCCAGACATACATCACGTGCTCGGGATCGTCCGGGACCTTGACGCCCCAGTCGAACGTGGTGCGCGAGATCGAGAGGTCCTTGAGCCCGCCGCGCACGAAACTCATCACTTCGTTGCGGCGCGAATCCGGGCCGATGAAATCGGGCTGGCTCTCATAAAGGTGCAGCAGCTTGTCCTGGTAGGCCGACAGCTTGAAGAAATAGCTCTTCTCCTCGACCCATTCGACCGGCGTGCCCTGCGGGCCGCGGCGGACATTGTCCTCGCCGACGACGGTCTCCTCCTCGGCGTAATAGGCCTCGTCGCGCACCGAGTACCAGCCGGCATAGGTGTCGATATAGATGTCGCCATTGTCCTGCATACCGCGCCAGATCGCCTGCACCGACTCGTGATGCGCAGGCTCCGAGGTGCGGATGAAGCGGTCGAACGAAACGTTGAGACGCTCGTCCATCTCCTTGAACCGCGCCGCGTTGCGGGTCGCGAGATCGTACGGCGTCATGCCCTCGCCGGCCGCGGTCTGGATCATCTTCTGTCCGTGCTCGTCGGTGCCGGTGAGGAAGAACACGTCCTTGCCGTCGAGCCGCTGGAAGCGCGCCAGCGCATCGGTAGCGATCGCCTCATAGGCGTGGCCGATATGCGGCTGACCGTTCGGATAAGCGATCGCGGTCGTGATGTAGAAGACGTTGCCGCGGTCCGCGGCGGGCACCGGGACGGAAGCGGCCGCAGGAGCTGCCGCTGCGGGTTGCTTCGGCGCGCGAACCTTTGCCGGTCTCGGCGCCTTCTCGGTAACGGGAGCCATCGGCGCGGCGGGCTTCTTTGCCGCCGGTGCGACGGCTGCTGCGGCTACTTTCTTCGGCGGAGCTTTGATGGCCTTCGCAGCAGCCTTCTTGGCCGTGCTCTTGGCCGTCTTCTTCGCAGCCTTCTTGACGGTCTTTTTGACGACCTTCTTCGCCGCCGATTTCCTGGCGCCCTTGGCTCCGGTCTTGAACGTGGACTTGGACTTGGCGGCCTTCTTCGCTTTCTTGGCGACGCGCCCGGCCTTCTTGGCCGCGCGCGATTTCGCCGTGGCTTTGCTGGTCGCGCGAGCGGGCGATGCCTTTTTCGTCTTCTTGGCTTTCTTCGACGATTTCTTCTTAGCGGTCGCCACCACGGAATCCTTTGCAGATCGAAACGAGATTGTCGGGAGTGTTGTCAGACGGATGTGTTGTCAGACGCGGTGTCTATCGGGTCGCATCCGCGAGCATCGAAAACACCGAGAAAACCAGCGGCTTGCGCTCCAGATTGTAGGCTTCGGTATCGCGCGCGGCGCGGACGATCTTTTCCCATACCTCCGCCAGCCGTGCAAGGCGCGGCAGATTGGCATTGGCGTCGCCCGTGCGCATGCGCTCGCTCATCCAGCGATCGATGCCGTCGATGAAGGCGGCGAGCGCGACGCGGTCGCTGGTGCCGAGCGCTTCGCCCAGCGCATGCAGCTCACGCGGATCGACGCTCGGGAGCGTCGCGAGCAGCGCGGCCGTGCGTTGCTGCAGTTTCAGCGCATCGCCGCCGAGCAGCGACAGCGCCCGCCCGACGCTGCCTTCGGATGCTGCGGCGGTTTCCGCCAGCGCCGGATCTGCGGCTTCGATATCGGTTGCGGCCGCGGCCGCACGCACCACATCGTCCGTCTCCAGCGGCCGCAGCAGCAATTTGCGGCAGCGGGACAGAATGGTCGGCAGCACCCGTGACGGTGCGTGGCTGACCAGGAGGAACAGCGACTGCTGTGGCGGCTCCTCGAGAATTTTCAGCAGCGCGTTCGCGGCGTTGGGATTGAGCTCGTCGACGGTGTCGACGATGCAGACGCGCCAGCCGTCGACCGCGGCCGTCGAGCCGAAGAACGAGATGGTCTCGCGTGTCTCGTCGACGGTGATGACGGTCCGCATCACGCCGCGATCGTTGAGGCCGCGCTCGAGCACAAGGAGCCCGCCATGAGCGCCTGCCGCGACCTGCCGCGCCACGGGGTCGGCCGGATCGACCCGCAGCGTTGGCGCCTGCTGCACCTGGGACGATTTCGGATTGCGAAACGCCAGCACGAACCGCGCCATGCGGTAGGCCAGCGTCGCCTTGCCGATGCCCTGCGCGCCGCCGATCAGCCAGGCGTGCGGAATTCGCCCGCTGCGATAGGCATCGAGCAGCGCGGTCTCCGCCTCGCGATGCCCGAACAAATCCGGCGTTTCGCGCGGATGGCGGGCGGCGCTCTCCTGTTCGACCTTGCGCGCGCTCATGCGATGCTGTCCGCCGCAAGCGTTGCGCGCAGATGTTCGCGCAGCGCGGCCCATATCCTGGCCGTGACCGTGTCCGGATCGGCCGTGGCGTCGATCAGCACGCAGCGCTCCGGATCTTCGGCTGCGATCCGGCGGTACGCGTCACGCAAATCCTGATGGAACTTGATGCCTTCGGCTTCGAAGCGATCGGCCGTAGCGGTGCCGCGGCGCGCGGCAGCGCGTTGCAGTCCGACCTCGACCGGCACATCGAGGATGAAGGTCAGATCGGGCTTGAGATTACCGATGGTCACGCGCTGCATGGCGTTGACGAGTTCGGGCGACACCTGCCCGAGCTGGCCCTGATAGGCACGCGTGGAATCGAAGAAACGATCGCACAGCACCCAGATGCCCTGGTTGAGCGCCGGCAGGATCACGGTGCGGACATGGTCGTCGCGCGCGGCGGCGAACAGCAGCGTCTCGGCCTCCGGCCCGAGCAGCTTGCCCATCCCCGACAGCACGAGGTGACGGATGATCTCCGCTCCCGGCGAGCCGCCCGGCTCGCGGGTCACGATCGCGCGCAGTTTGGCGACATCGAGCCGTTCGGCAAGCTTGCGGATCTGGGTCGATTTGCCCGACCCCTCGCCGCCCTCAAAGGTGATGAAGCGACCGCGCAAGCTCGGCCGTTGGACTGCTGCTTCCGCCATGTCAGAGCTTCTCGACCCCTGCGCGGAACATGCCGATGACCAGCTCCTGGGCGCCATCGAGCGCGCGACGCATCGTCGATCCGGTGCCGACGGCGTCCGCTGCGAAGACCGGAGCCTCCATCGCGACATTGGCGCCGCGCCACACCCGCACCACCCCGATCTTCTGGCCGGCGGTGATCGGCGCCTTGACCGGGCCGCTATAGATGACGCGCGCGAGCAGCTTGTCGTTGCCGTTCTTCGACACCATCACCTTGATCGGATCGGGGCTGACGAGCTTGACCGAGCGGCTCTCGCCGCCGAACACCCGCGCGTAGCCGACCGGCTGATTGGCCGCGATCAGGGTCCGCGTCTCGAAGCTGCGGAACCCCCATTCCAGCATCTTCTTGGCTTCGGTCGCGCGGTCCTCGGAATCCTCGAGGCCATTGACCACGACGATCAGCCGCGTGTCGTTCTGCATCGCCGAGCCGACCATGCCGTAGCCGCCTTCCTTGGTGTAGCCGGTCTTCAGGCCGTCGGCACCGGGCAAGGCGTTCAGCAGCGGATTGCGGTTCTGCTGGCGGATCTTGTTCCAGGTGAATTCCTTCTCGCCGAACAGCTTGTACCTGTCCGGGTAGGTCAGGATGATGTGCCGCGCCAGCATTGCGAGCTCCCGGACCGTCATCTTGTTGGCCGGGTCGGGCAGCCCGTTGGAATTGCCGAAGGTCGACTTGGTCATGCCGAGTTCGCGGGCGCGCTTGGTCATGACGTCGGTCGCAAAGGTATGCTCGTTGCCGGCAATGCCTTCGGCGAGCGCGATGCAGGCGTCGTTGCCGCTCGGGATGATCGCGCCATGCAGGAGATCGTCGACCGAGACCTTGCTGTTGATCGCCGCGAACATCGTCGATGTGCCGGACGGCGCCCCGCCCCGTCGCCAGGCGTTCTCGCTGATCCGGTACTCGTCCGTGAGCTTGACGTCGCCCTTCTTGATGGCGTTGAACACCACCTCGGCCGTCATCAGCTTCATCATGCTGGATGGCGCGCGCAATTCGTCGGCGTTCTTCTCGAACAGCACGCTGCCGCTTGAGGCCTCCACCAGGATCGCGGTCGGCGCATCGCCGTCGAAGCCGCCCTCTTCTTTCTTGGCGCCCTGGACGCTGTTGTTGGCGGCGTAGACCACCCCGCCGCAACCGATCGCCAGCGCGACCGCGGCCGCGACCAGGCCGCGCCAGCAACGCCCGGCGCGAGCTGACAACGTGCGGGGAACTGCGGTCTGGGCTGCCATCGGCGATGTCCTGAAAGACTGCGTTCTAACAGCTGGAAGTATCGCAAACAACTGAGGTTTCTGCGCTTGTGCACGGCAAGCTGGATTGCCGCCTGCGTCGAACGTCCGTATCCTTGGAACCAGCTAACGTCAGCAGAACCGGCAAACAAGGCGGAAACGCGAATGTCATCCTCCCGCACCATCTCCGCCAACGGCATCGACATGTTCCTGCGCGAGGCCGGGCAAGGCCCGCTGGTCGTGCTCTGTCATGGCTGGCCGGAACTGTCCTATTCATGGCGGCACCAGATCGCGGCGCTGGCCGCGGCAGGCTTTCGGGTCGTCGCGCCTGACATGCGCGGCTTCGGCCGCACCGGCGCGCCGGCCGAGGTCGGCGCCTACACGATCTTCGATACGGTCGGAGACATGGTGGCGCTGGTTGCCGCGCTCGGCGAGACACGCGCGATGATCGTCGGCCATGACTGGGGCGCGCCGGTGGCCTGGCACGCGGCCCTGTTCCGTCCCGACATCTTCACGAAGGTCGCCGGCCTCAGCGTGCCGCCGCCGTTCCGCGGCCGTGGTCGCCCGCTCGAGACCCTGCGCGACAGCGGCATCACCAATTTCTATTGGCAGTACTTCCAGCCGCCCGGCGTGGCCGAGGCCGAGTTCGAGCGCGACATCGCCCACACCATGCGCCTGGTGCTCGGGCGTGGCGTCTCCGATCCAAGCTCGATGTTCGTCGACGAGGCCAAGGGCTTCCTCGGCAAGCTGCCGGCCGGAATGCCGTTGCCGGCCTGGCTGACCGAGGCCGACATTGCCGAATTCGCCGAAGGCTATCAGCAATCCGGCTTCCGCGGCGGCCTCAACTGGTACCGCAATCTCGACCGCAACTGGGAGCTGACCGCGCCCTGGCAGGACGCGCAGATCCATCAGCCGTCGCTGTTCATCGCCGGCTCGAATGATTCGGTGATCACCGGGCTGATCGGCGCCAAGCGGGTCGCGGACATGGAGCGCGTGCTGCCGAACCTCAAGCAGAAGCTGATCATCGAGGGGGCCGGCCACTGGATCCAGCAGGAGCGTCCCGACGAGGTCAACGCGGCGCTGATCGCGTTTCTGAAGTGATCAGGCCAACAGCCTGATCTGTAAACGCATGGCTCAGTAGAGCCCGCGCCCGCTCAGGACTTCGGCCGGTCCGCGCGCGTCGATCGGGACATAGGCGGCCGCCGGGCTCGGGCTTGCGGCGTAGCGCGCGTCGCCCTCATAGGAGACTTCGCGCGGATTGTTCAGGGCGCGGCGGTGTGACCGGCTCGAGGCCGACATTTCCGAGGTGGCGCTCACCGAGGCGTAGTCGGCCTGGGTGTTGCCGAGGCTGTAGGGCCGCCCCTCAGGCAACGGAACGTCGCCACGGACCCGGCCCGAGGAGGACGACATCTCCGGCACGAACGGCCGTGCGGAGGCGACGCGGACCATCGACGGGGACGGCGCTGGAGTACCGGTGCGCAAGGTCGCCATCAGCTGGCGGTCGTCGGACCCCTCGAGCGGCGCCCGGCCGACATATTCGACGCGAACGCGCGCCACGCCATTGCCTTTGAATTCAAGCAGTTCTGCGGCTTTGTTCGAGACGTCTATGAGGCGATTGCCGTGGTACGGGCCGCGGTCATTGACCCGAACGACGAGCGATCGGCCATTACTCAGATTGGTGACGCGGGCGTAGCTCGGCATCGGCAAGGTCGGATGGGCGGCGGTGAGCGAGCCCATGTCGAACACCTCGCCATTGGCGGTCAGGCGGCCATGGAAATCGTCGCCGTACCAGGACGCCATGCCCTCGGCGCGGTAGTTCTCGTTCTCCTCCGGCACATAGGTGCGGCCGGCGACAACATACGGCTTGCCGATGCGATAGGTGCCGCCGCCTTTCGGCACGGGATCACCCAGCGCCACCACGCGCGGGCTCGACGACACCCCGTATTTGGGGTCGACCCGGTTGGCGAACTTGTTCGAGGAGGCACAATTGGCGAGGACGAGGCACGTCGCCACCGCAACGGCGCCGCGCGCCGTCCGGATCATCGAATCTGGCCGTCTAATCCCCATCTGCCCCAAGTACCATTCTGCCGGACGTGCGCCTACTCCGAGGCGTCGAAGTTGTTTGCCGTCGCTGTGCGGCCCACCTCCGCACCAGAGCGTGACGATATCGCAACCGGAACACGGCGGAAATGGGGAGAGCCGGCGGGCGGTGGCGTCTTGGTGAATGGTCTGTTGCGCCGCCTCCGTCGTTCTACTGACCTTCGCCCCTGCCAAACGCCCTCGCCTGTCCCGCGATCAGACACACTGTTGCAGCAAATCATCAGTCCGGGCGCATCTTGGATTCCAACAATTGAATCTTTTTGACTGTGCAAGCCTGCAATCGTTCTCTCCTCCGTGTGGGGCGCAAAGGAAGTTTGCGATGATCGAGACGGTTACAGCGGTGATGGGCCTGGTGAGTGCGGCGATCTTCTTGGCGCACGCCGTGGAAGGCTATCGGTACCGGGCCTGACAGTCCGTTGAAGGCGGAAAGACGCGTCACCTCTTTCCAGGAGTGAATGTTCGGAAAGCTTTAATCAATTCGGATGAGCATCGATTGAAGGCAGGTGTATCATGCGTAATCACGATTTGGTCTCCGACGGGTTTCTGACCCTGACCGCAGCAAGCCTCGTGCTGCTGTGCTCGAGCCTGCTGGCGTTCGCTTTCGGCTGAACGTTTTTGAGATTCTACCGGCGCCCGTGCGACGGGCATCGGTTACCCCTACTCATTCCCCGCCAAACGGGTTGCGGCAGACGCGCTGTCTTCTCCCCGCCCCACTCGTGACGCATCCTCGCCGTTTCCCGAAGAGGATGTACGGATGACCGGCAGTGTCAGGGAGGGAACGTCCGCCCTTCTCGTCAGCACAGATGGCCGGCTGCTGATGCAACTGCGCGACGACCTCCCGCATGTTACCGATCGCGGAAAGATCAGCCTGTTTGGCGGACGGCGGGAGGGCGCCGAGACCTTCCTCGAATGCGTCGTTCGCGAGATCCAAGAGGAGATCGGCTACTACCTGCCGCCCGAGCGTTTCGAGTTGATCGGCCGCTATTCCGGTCCCGATCATGCAACGCCAAACGGCACGCTTCGCGGCGAGGTGTTCCTCGCGCGCGACGTGCCCATCGGCCAATTGACGGTGATCGAAGGCCGCCTCGAGATCGTCGCCATCGACGATCTCGAACGCATCAGCGACATGCTCGCGCGCCCGGCTACGTTTGCGCTGGAGATCTTCCTGAAGCGCGAACCGATGACCTGAGCGCCGAAACCAGCGTGCGGATGTGATCGTCGATCATGGCCAACGCGACTGACGGATGAGCAAAGTCGATATCGTCAACGTGCCAGTAAGTCACCCTGTCGGCGACCTCCGGGAACCGGCGCTCGATCAGCGGACGGTGCTCGGCCTCCTTGAGCGCGATCACGAGGTCGGCGTCGTCGAAGTCGGCCAATGAACAGGGCTGCGGAAAGCGCGTTGCGCCTTCCGGAACGATGCCGCTCGCGCGGAGACGATCGTCGGTGAAGACTGACATCGGCCCGACATTGTCGGGCGATCCCCGCTCGGCCGCGCCTCTGGAGGATGCGCGCCACGCCAGTTGTTCGGCTCTTGCAAGATGATTGAACAGTTCCTCTGCGTATCGACTGCGATAGTAGTTGCCGGTGCAGAGAAAGAGGACACGCTTCATGGGCGTCATGATGGCCAAGGTGGGCCCTCGCGGTCAACGGCGTTGCGAGCATGAGCCCCAGGCCCACGGACCGGCGAATGACGGGTCGGCCCGGGTTTCGCCGCCAAGTTCGCGTTGCGTTCGGCGCCGCCCTACGCTAAGGGCCTGATCCTTGATCCGGAAGGGTGGCCGAGTAGTTTAAGGCACCGGTCTTGAAATACAGTTTTCGCTGTCCTTCCAGTCCCGCCCCATCCCCGAGCATCTTGTTTTGTTGGCGTTTCTCGAGGCGGTCGCGCCGGCTGATGCCTGCTCGTCCCTACCCGTTTTATTGAGTTGGGTGCCAATTGCGGTGCCAATCGGCGCTCAGAAATCGACATCCAGTAGGTGTTGCCAATCTCCGAGTAGGTGTTCCTTTTCATACCTAGTAACGGGGGGCCGAGACGAAACATCGCCGCCCAGCGCTCCGCCAATGTGTATCTGAAGTAGAGTTGGCGGAGCGGGTGCCAATTTTGCGGCGGGCGGCAACGAAAACGGCCCCAGCTTGGGGATCGCTGAGGCCGTCGTTTCGTCTGCTGGGGGCACGGGCGCCAATGAGCAGGCCGCCTCGATTCAGCAGAGCGCCGGTACATCCGCGGCAGTCTGAATAGTACTCGACGTCGCTCGTGCTTGCCGAGGTCTCATGGGGTACCCCAGAGGGGCGCATCCGGAAATGTGGGGCCGTTAGCAAATCAGCAACCCCATCGGCGCAGGCTCCTCTGAGGGACGGGACCGTTGGGGACGCAGCACGGTCACGTTTCGGAGGAGCTGGCGCGCCGGCCCTGAGCGTCGGCTCCTCTTTTCGACCTTGTGTGAGTTAGGCAACAGCCGTCACTCCGCGTGCCTGCTAAGGAAATGATGCTGGGAATTTCAGGGCCCTAGCGCTGGGAATGACAGGGCGCCGCCGGGACAAACCATTTCGGGCCCGGCGGCGTAATTTTTGAGATTTACCGCGCTGACGCGTGAGAGGCGTCTCGAGATGTCTGGCGACAAGATTGCTGCAAAGACCGTGCTGTTCGCGCTGGCCATCGGCATTGCCGTATGGGCAACTATGGGGGCGCCCGAGCCAGGCACAAATTCGCCGATGCACGTCGCCAGCAGGCGATGAGGCCCCCTACTTGGTAGATTGGGCGCTGTCGGTTTAGGTCGCCGTCATTCGAGCGGTAGAGAAAGCGTCGGCAGCGGCTTATTGCCCTGCTCGCAACCTGTTCGCCCCTTGACCGGTAGAACCGGCGTCGAGGCATCCGGGGCAGTCCGGCCAATGAAATGGGTCAGATTAACGCCCGATGACCACTCCACATAACCAATAGCCGAAAAGGCGAACGCTCCCACGATGAGAATACTGAGCACTGAAGCGGCGGCTGCTGACGGCAAGCTTTGGCTGCTAAAAAACGGCATCATGATTCTCCGACACCGAGTTGCCACCCATCCGTGCGTTAGGCCGACTCGCGATGATCGAGTGTGAACGGCCTCACACATCACGCACACTTGATGCCGGAGCGTTCGGCTTCAGGTCATTGGCCCGTGGCATAGCCGCATAGCCCCCTGCAGTTTGCTCGGTGCTGGGGATTTCAGCGTCCCAGTTTAGGAAGGAAACGCCGCCGGGGAGTGTATTTGTGAGACTGAGGGCGTCTTTTCTTGGAACTATTTCGATGATCCACAGGGGTATCGTGAAGCTGCTGGGCAGCAAAGACAGTAGCTAGCCGCCCCTCACCAAAAGGTAAGCGGCAAGGAGACCCCGTCTGGCGGAGGGGGTGAACGATCGGCTATCGGCTGCTAAGTTTGTGAGCCGATGTGAGCTTCTATGTCTGCGCCTAGTTCTGGAACTAGAACCTTCCATATGATCGAAGCGGTCGCCGACCGTCTTGAGGGAGCGCCGCGGCAGCTTCGCCGACGCTGGTCGGACGAGTTTAAGGCCCAAGTCGTGATGGAGGCGCTGGAGCCTGGCGCGAGCGTCTCGGCGATCGCCCGCCGGATCGGCATTCACCCGTCGCAGCTGTTCGCCTGGCGCCGTGACGCTCGGGCCGAGCGGCGGCGTTATCGCTCACGGCACTCGAGTTGCGAGGGTGTGGTGGCGCCTGTGGCAGGCGCGGTGATCGAGATTGCCATTGGCGAGGTGATCGTGCGCGCCGGCGTGGACGTCGACGAGGCGCAGTTGCAGCGGGTGATCCGGGCGGTCCGTTCGGCATGATCCCCTCCGGCGTGAAGGTGTTCCTGGCGAGCCATCCAGTCGACTTCCGCAAGGGTATCGATGGCCTTGTTGCGCTGGTGCGCGATGCCGGCTCAGATCCGTTCGACGGTGCGCTTTATGTGTTCCGCGCCAAAAGAGCCGACCGAATAAAGATCGTATGGTGGGATGGCTCCGGCGTGTGCCTCTATTTAAAACGGCTTGAGAAGGCGAGGTTCTGCTGGCCGCGGATCGGGCATCATCGGGTGCAGCTGAATGCTGCGCAGTTGATGGCACTGGTGGATGGGATGGACTGGAAGCGGGTCCGGACCGCGGCGGTCAAGCCGCCGGAGATTGTTGGGTAAAAGCACTGCGGCGAAGTGAATCAGCGGCCTGAAAGGGCAAGAGAACCGGGGCAAAATGTGCTCTGGTCGGGTCAATGACGCCGCCCGATCTCAGCCTCCCGAATGACGTAGAGACGCTGAAAGCCATGGTGCTTGCCATGGCCGAGAAAGCGGCCCGCGCCGATGCTCTGGAGAGCGAAGTCGCCGATCTCAAGGCCCGCAACGCCGATGCCGATGCGCGCATCGAGCGGCTGACGCAAATCCTGAAGGCCTTCGACCGCGCCCGGTTCGGCCGACGATCGGAGAAGCTCGGCTCGGCGAACGGCGACGATGAACAGCAGGCCCTCGTCTTCGAGGAGATCGAGACCGGCATCGCCGCGATCAAGGCCCAGGTCAGCAAGGGCCGTGCGCAGGCGGATGGCAAGCGTGCACCGCGTCGGCGCAAGGGCTTTGCGCCCCATCTGGAACGGATCGAAACCGTCATTGAGCCGGAAGAGCTGGCTGAGCATGCCGGCAAGCAGAAGGTGCTGATCGGCGAGGACGTGTCGGAGCGCCTGGATGTGGTGCCGGCGAAGTTCCGGGTGATCGTCACGCGCCGTCCCAGGTATGCCTTCAAGAACGCGGACGGCGTCATCCAGGCGCCGGCCCCGGCCCATATCATTGAAGGAGGCATTCCGACGGAAGCGCTTCTGGCCCAGATAGCCGTCGCCAAATATGCCGATGGCCTGCCGCTCTACCGGCAGGAGGCTATCTACGCCCGCGATCATGTCGAGCTCGACCGCCAGCTGATGGCGCAATGGATGGGCAAGCTCGGCTTCGAGCTCGAGATCGTGGCCGACTACATCTTCAGCGAGGTCAAGAAGGCCGAACGGGTCTTTGCCGACGAAACCACTTTGCCGACGCTCGCTCCGGGCTCCGGATCGACAAAGACGGCCTACTTATGGGCCTATGCCCGGGATGACCGAACCTTTGGCCGCAGCGGTCCCCCGATGGTGGCTTATCGCTTCGAAGACAGCCGCTCCGGCGAATGCGCGGTCCGCCATCTCAATGGTTATCGCGGCATCCTGCAAGTGGATGGCTATGCCGCCTATAACAAGCTCGCGCGATCCGATCGCGGCAATGATGGCATCACATTGGCTGGCTGCTGGTCACACTGCAGACGCAAGTTCTACGAGCTGCATGTTGCAGGGAGCTCGGAAGTGGCAACGGCGACGGTCGAGCGGATGGCAAGGCTCTGGCAGGTCGAGAAGACCGTGCGCGGTCAAAGCCCCGACGCTCGCGTTGCCGCGCGCCGGCAAGCCTCCGCGGCGATCGTCGCAGATCTCTTCGATCTCTGGCAGCAGACCTTGCGGCGGATCTCCGGCAAATCAAAACTGGCTGAGGCGATCCGCTATGCCGTCTCGCGGCGTGCCATCTTCGAACGTTTCCTGACCGATGGTCGCATCGAGCTCGACTCCAACGTCGTCGAACGCGCCATCAGGCCACTAACAATCACGAGAAAGAATAGCCTCTTCGCTGGCAGCGACGGCGGCGGACGAACCTGGGCGACCATCGCAACGCTGCTGCAGACGGCGAAAATGAACAACGTCGATCCGTTCGCCTGGCTCGCCTTAACACTTCAGCGTATCGCCAACGGCTGGCCGAGCAGCCAAATCGACGCGCTTATGCCATGGAACCACGCAGCCTGACGGCCTCAGCTTGCCGCTTACACCAAAAGCCCGATTCCAAAATCTTTAATAAATTCGGACCAGCCTCCTTCCGCGACAGGGAGGTGTATCATGCGTAACCATGACTTCGTGTCCGATGGATTCCTCGCGTTAATCGCGACCTGCCTTGTGCTGTTGTGCTCGGGCCTGCTCGTTATCGCATTTAGCTAGTCTGACCTTGGCGTCCTCATCGTTCCGGATGCTCCTAGGGCCGCTTGGGGCTCCCCCCGCGCAGAGCCGTGGTCGCGCGTTGGCTGGCGCGCCTGGTCTGCACAGCTTGCGGCGCGGCCGGCGTTGCGAACATCGTTCCGGATTGGCATGACAGAATTGGTCACGCGATGACACTCAGTCAGGGATGGAGGTCGCAATTTCCCTGACGTCGCCTAGCTATTTAGAGTTATGACAACCCGCCGCATCTCCGATTGCCACCTTTTCCCCATACACTTTGCATAGGTGCACCGCGGGGCGCCCATGGGAGCGAGACTGCTCCGGCGTCTATGCCGCCGGGGCTCCTCGACCGCGCCCTGTCTTTGAGAATCCTCTTTGAAATCGACGGGCAATGTTTTTTGCGTGTGCCTTCACACCTGCTCGGCGTCTCTTGCTGTGCGCACCCATTGGAGGATTAACGTTATGCCCAACAGGCCTCTAATTACGCTTCCTCAAGCTGCTACCGATCACATGTCGACGATAGGTCAGCAGCAACTGCCGTCAAACATTTCTCCGGCCGTGCACATCGTTCATGACGACGCAAGTATCCAATTCCAACTCTATACTGGTACCACCGGCGTAACTGACGTCTTCGTTCTTGATTTGAGCCAGTACCAAGGCAATAGCGTTGACGCAATCGACAACTTCGAAGCTGATCGTGATGTCATCGCCTTCATAAATGCTCCAAGTGATTTCACCTACGAGAACGTAACGAACGTGGCGATGATTAAAGGGTTTCCACCTACGGACGACGATCCCTCCATCGTGAATAGTTTAGCTTCGGCATACACCGACTTTCGATCCGTTGACGCATACGTCTTCGACACACTGAGCACGAATACGTCGTTCTCCGCCACGAACCTCGTTCATCTCACCGATGGAACAACAATACTAGTATAGGAGGGGAAAATGCGAAATCCGCGACTTCGTTACCGCAAGCCGCATTGGACAATATGTCCGGCACCGCCGCAGAACCATCTGCCGTTGTGTGATTGAATACTTGGCGGCCAGAAAAAGCCCAACCCCGGCTGCTTCGCCAATTCGATTCGCAAAACCAGCCGAGGATACCGTACCAAAGCGCTACGGCAAGGCGTGGAGCGACTTCCAGCCCGAGATAGGGTTCCACAATCTCCGGCACACCCACGCATCTCAGCTGATCGACGCCGGCGTGGACATCCTCACCATCTTGAGCGGCTCGGCCACGCGAAGCCGGACATCACCTTGCGCGTCTACGCCCACTTGTTTAGGAACGACGACGGCAACGCGGCGGCGATCAATGCGGCGTTTGCGCGTTAGGTGCCAATCGGGTGCCAATTTCGCAGTTTGTTCTATTCAAACAAGCTGCTAAGCGATTGAAATTGTTGGATTGGAAGGGTGGCCGAGTGGTTTAAGGCACCGGTCTTGAAAACCGGCGTGCCCGCAAGGGTACCGTGGGTTCGAATCCCACCCCTTCCGCCACTGCTTTCGATTGGGCGACTGTCCGGCCGGGCTCGGAGCTGAGACCAAAGCGGCCGCGATAGCCAACCACCAGATGGCCGCAACGAAGGTAACGGGTTGCGCGCCGCCGTATCCGGCAACCTCCCGCAAGACGTGATCCGCAGAATGTGATCGCTCCGGCGTTGCGCGGTTGTTTCTGAATATTGCTCGGGCTGGAGCCGCGATGATAGCTCTGAAGAGCAATGCGTCGCGCACTACCTTGGGTTTTGGCCGTTACTTTTCTGATTGGTTTTGTCGCTTCCTTTGCGGAGCTGCAGAGGATGCGCAACCGCTTCGGCGAAGTGTCTCAGCACGCCTTTCACGATCATGCGGCTGTGCGCGAATTCATGATACGCGCTGCGCTCGCCGACGCGCCGGCGCCGATCGTTGTGCTTGGCGATAGCATCACCGAAATGGCTCCGCTGCCCCGGCAGCTCTGCGGACGTCCGGTCGTCAATGCCGGCGTTGGCGGTCAGACCATCGCGGAGGCAAAGCAGCTCGCCGGGCGCGTACTGCAGGACCAGGGCGCGTTCTTGCTCGTCCTCGCAGTGGGCGCGAACGACGCCGGATCGCCAACGGCGCAACGCGACTTCACCGACCTCATCGAGACCGTCAAGTCGCTGTCGACGCGGCCATTGGTGGTCATCGCCGTCGCAGCTGACGAATCGACCAACCGGGCGATCGAAGCCGCCGCAGTTGCGCGCGGTGTTCGGTTTATCGACCCGCATTTGCCGCCCGGCGCGAAGATGGCCGACGGCATTCACTTCACCGCGGCCGCCTACAAGGCCTGGGTGCCGGCACTTGAGGCGGCGATCTCGGCGGAATGCACGATGTGACGCGCAGTCACGTTTGTTGGATGAACTCCGCGATCAAGCCGGTGATTTCCTCAGGCGCATCCTCGAAGCAGTAATGCCCGACACCGGCAAGGCGCCTGACCGGCGCCGTCGGGAAGATTGCGGAAAACAGCGGCAGGAAATGCTCCGCGCGCAGCGTGCGGTCCGCCTCGCCCCAGATCGCGAGCGCAGGCTTGCTGCGGATCAAGCGGTCGGCGGCGGGATCGGGCGCCTGGAATTGATGCGCGCCGATCGCAAATCCCTTGGCCCAGCCAATCGCACCGAGGCAGTCCGCCGGACGGGCGAAGTGCGCGCCGTAGGCGGCGAGCCAGGTGTCCGTGATGACGGCGTTGTTCTCGAATCCGTTGAGCTTCAGCGTGCTCAAAATGTTGAAGCCGAGCTGTCCGAGAACCGGCTCGAGGTCGCCACTCGCATCGGCCTTTGCGATCCATTGAAACCACGGCGAGACCTGCGCGTTGGCGGCGACGCGATCGAACAGATCGCTCTGCCCGAACGGCGTTGGCCCATTGGCGGCGACGATGCGGCGGATCCGGCCCGGATGACGGGCCGCCAGCCCCATGCCGACCGGGCCGCCGAAATCATGCATGACGAGCGTGATGTCGGTGAGATCGAGCGCGCGGACCAGCGCTTCGAGATTGTCGACATGGTCCTGCAGCCAATAGCTGCGATGCGCCGGCGTCGCGCTCTTGCCAAAACCCATGTGATCCGGAACGACCACCCGGTGCGTCGCACTGAGGCCCGGCACGAGGTGGCGGAACAGATAGCCCCAGCTTGGTTCGCCGTGCAGGCAAAGCACCACCTCGCCGTCCCGCGGACCTTCGTCGACATAATGCATCTGAAAGCCCGGCGCCGCACTGAAATGCGGTGCGAAAGGAAAGGTGCCGTCGAACGCGGCGTCGGCTTGGATCATGGTGGACCTCGGGAGGTTTTAATTTGAAACCATCGTGTATCGCTTGAGGTTTTACTTTGCAACCAATATATCGAACCCACGATCGGGTGGTTTTCCGGCCGCGGCACTGAGCGCCGATCATCCCCCAGGGAATGAGTGTTGAGGATCACGATGGCCAAGCGAGTGAGCCACAGGGACTCGATGTGCGGCGTTGCCCGGCCGCTGGATGCGATCGGCGACTGGTGGTCGCTGCTGATTGTCCGCGATGCGTTCGACGGGCTGCGCCGCTTCGGCGAATTTCAGAAGAGCCTCGGGCTTGCCAAGAACATCCTCTCGGCCCGGCTCCGCAATCTTCTGGCGCACGGCATCATGGAGACGGTGCCCGCAAGCGACGGCAGCCCCTACCAGGAATATGTGCTGACCGAAAAGGGACGCGGCCTCTTCCCGCTCCTCGTTGCGCTCCGCCAGTGGGGTGAGGACTTCTTCTTTGAGCCCGATGAGGCGCATGTGCTGCTGGTCGACCGCAAGAACGGGTTGCCGGTGCGACGGCTCGAATTGCGCGCGCAGGATGGACGCGTCGTTGGCGCGGAGGACACGATGGTACGGCTGCCGCCGGCTTCACCTGAGTGAGAGAAGCGAGCGTGTCGCGCGCGCCGTCAACGGCAACTGGATGTTAACTCTCCGTGCCGCAGCATCCGCGCGTGGAGGTTCGACCAATGCAGACATTCCGGATTTCGCTGAGCGATGGGACGCGGCAATTCCACACGGCGATTCAGGCGCCGGACCCCGCTTCCGCGCGCATCAAGGCCGCCTACTTCTTCGATATCTCGAAGTGGCGGATTCTGAGCGTGTCGCTGAGTGGAGCCAGCGCCGCGGCGGCGTAGTCGCTGCGCGCCCTACGCCATCCGGTCGAGTTCGGCGGCGGCGAGCTGTGCAATCGTAAGGTCGATTTCGGCGAGCGGATCGTCATCCCCCAGAAACCATGC
Organism: Bradyrhizobium sp. USDA 3315; assembly: GCF_054056795.1. Classification (NCBI taxonomy): domain Bacteria; kingdom Pseudomonadati; phylum Pseudomonadota; class Alphaproteobacteria; order Hyphomicrobiales; family Nitrobacteraceae; genus Bradyrhizobium; species Bradyrhizobium sp. USDA 3315. Next base: position 6,892,039 of record NZ_JBSRYP010000001.1, read on the forward strand.
GGCAGACAAGCCGGTCCAGGCTACGATCCATGACAGCAGGCGCCGGCGATCCAGCCGCGCGGCTTCAACGACGATGTCGAGCCGCCGCGCAAAGCGTCCGGGTTCGGTCGCGACCGGCCGTGTCGGATCCGCAAGATCCGGATTGGTGAAGATGTTGGCGAAGTCGAAGCTGCGCTCGCCGACGAGATGCTTCGGATCGATCGCAAGCCAGCCGCGCGCGCCGAAGTCGAGCACGTTGTCATGGTGCAGGTCGCCATGCAGGACCACGATCTCGCGCTGACTGCCCAGCAGAGCTTCGGCAACTTCCGCCGATCGGCTCAGAATGCCGCCATGCGCCCTCGCCGCGGGCCACAACTCACGAAACCAGTGCGTCAGCGGCGTCAGATCCGGCCGCGGCTTCGCTCGCTCGGCGTGAAGCCGATCAGCCGTTGCGCAGAGAATCCTGCAGGCCTCGTCGTCCCGGCCGGTTCGCGCCATTTCGCTGAGCGAAGCCGATCCCGTCGCCCTCTCGAGCAGAAGGGCGTCGCCGTCACGGGCAAGAACCCGCGCCGCACCTTCGCCGTCCCACCACTCCATCACGACGGCACCGAGGCGCTCGTCCGGCTCGTGCGAGAGCTTGAGCATCGCTGGCTCCCCATGCCGGCGCACCGGCAGCAACCGTGCGGCGCGCGTCACGATCGGGTCGCCGTCGGGGACAAGGCTCCAGGCCGAGAGATAGGGAGCGAACATTTGGGTGGACTGACCGGGGACGAAGAAGCGAGCCTCGTGGTTCTAATCATTGCTTCCGCGCGCTGCCACGCCGGTTCCCTGCGGCGCATCGTGGCAGGGCCACGCGAACCGGTTCCTCGCTGCCTGCCCATGTTGGCTGATGACAGCCCCCACCCATCTCGCGCTACAATGTCGCAGCCGGTGCTACGGAGGGTGTGGCGATGCCGCGAAAGGGAATTACCGGACACGACGAATGGGTGGTCACGGAGGCCCTGGCCACAGCGCTGGTGGCGCTCGAACAGCTACCGTCAAAGCATCAGCCGCGCGCGCATATGGAGGATGTCCGAAAAATCCTGACCGCCAGATGTGAGGCCGGCGCCGTCACGCTGCATCTTGCGCAGGCCAAGTGCCGGTTGTTTCCCGACACCGATCCCCTGACCATCTACGAGGAATATGGCCTCAAGGACGGGCTCGGCTAGCGCGCGCCGCCTGCAGCGCTAGGACCAATCCACATTCAGGATTCCCATAGCTGAATGATGCTGAATCAATGCGTTCCGGACGTTTTGATTCGGAGCGTGCTGATGGGTGTGAAGCGCTATGAGCTAAGTGATGCGCAATGGGCTCGGATTGCGCCTCTGCTGCCAGGCAAGGTGGGCGATCCCGGCCGCAGCGGTGTCGACAATCGCCTGTTCGTGAACGGGGTTTTGTGGGTTCTGCGGTCCGGCGCCTACTGGCAGCACCTGCCGGAGCGCTACGGCAAGTGGAAGAGCGTACACGCGCGTTTCACCCGCTGGGCCAAGGCTGGCGTTTGGGAGAAGGTGTTTGCCGAGCTGATCAAGGATCGCGACAACAAATACCTGATGCTCGACACCACTCTGGTTCGTGTCCACCAGCAGGCTGCGAGCGGAAAAGGGGGGCCAAAACTCAGGAACTGGGGCGTTCCCGAGGTGGTTTGACCACCAAGATCCACATGCTCTGCGACAGCCTCGGTCGGCCGCTGCGCTTCATGCTCACCGCCGGACAACGACACGACAACCTCACCGCAAAAGCCCTGCTCGAAGGCTTCAAGGCCGAGGCCGTGTTGGCCGATAAGGCCTACGACAACAATGATCTACGCACGACCATCGCGGACATGAACGCCGAAGCGGTAATCCCCTCAACCCGCTCTCGTAAGATCCCCATCCCGCATGACGAGACGATCTACAAGCTACGCAACCGCATCGAGCGTTGCTTCAACAAGCTCAAACACTTCCGCCGCTTTGCCACGCGATATGACCGACGAGCAGACTACTTCCTCGCATTCGTCCACCTCGCCGCAATCTGCATTTGGCTCCGCTGAATGTGGATTCGTCCTAGTCGCGGCTGACGCGCCAGATCGTGCCGTTGCCGTCTTCGGAGACCAGCAGTGCGCCGTCGCGCGCGACCGTCACACCGACCGGACGGCCCCAGACCTCATTGTCGCCGATGACGAAGCCGGTGACGAAATCCTCGTACTCGCCGGTCGGCACGCCGTCCTTCAGCCTGATGCGGATGACCTTGTAGCCGGTGCGCTTCGACCGATTCCACGAGCCGTGTTCGGCAGCAAAAGCATCGCCGCGATATTCCGGCGGAAAACTGCTGCCGGTGTAGAAGGTCAGGCCGAGCGACGCCGAGTGGGCCTGCAACAACACGTCGGGGACCGTCACCTTGTCCTTCAGGTCGGGCCGCGCGCCGGCATGCGCGGGGTCTTCGTTGCCGCCGATGTAATACCAGGGCCAGCCATAGAACGCGCCTTCGCGGACCCGTGTCACGTAGTCGGGCACGAGGTTGTCGCCGCGGCCATCGCGCTCGTTGGTCGAGCACCACGGCGTACCGCTTCCCGGCTGGATCGCAAGCCCGACGCAGTTGCGGATCCCCGTGGCAAACAGCTTCTGGTTCTTGCCGTCAGGATCGAAGGCGAGCACGGCGGCGCGATCGGTCTCGTCGCCCCAGGCAGCGCCGAGCGCATGGTCGCGGCTCCAGGCCTCGATGCCCTTCGGCGGGCGGCCCAGCCCCTCGCCTGCGTTGCCGGCGGAGCCGACCGACACCAGCATTCGCTTGTCGTCCGGCGTGAACACGATATCACGCGTGGAATGGCCGTAGCCGGGCGGCAGCCGGGCGACGATCGTCTCGGGCTTTCCCGATGCCTTGAGATCGCCGTTACGGTAGCCAAAGCGCACGACGCTGTCGGTGTTGGCGACATAGAGCCATTGCGGATTGTCACCGCTCGGAAAGAACGCGATGCCGAACGGCTGGTTCAGGCCGGTTGCGTAGACTTCATTGGTCGCAGGCCTGGTGGCGCCGTCGGCGCTGCGCAGGATACGAATGCGGCCGGAGCCCGTTTCCACCACGAAGATATCGCCATTGGGCGCGGTCCGGATGATCCGCGGACCGCTGAGCCCGCTCGCAAACAGTTCGACCTTGAACCCTGCCGGCACCTGCGGCGCGGCCGACGCAGGTCTCGGCATGACGCGCGGAAACTTGCTGCTCGACGCCGTTGCCCCGGGCTTGGGTAAGTCCTGCGGCGTGATCAGGCGCACCGTGCCCGGCTTGTCGCGTTGCCAGTCGCCGAAAGCTTCCGCGCCTTTCAGCACGGGCTCGGCGCCCGACCGCGTGATGCTGATCGCCGCAAGGAAGACGGCCGACAGACCCGCACCGGCAAGATTCGTCCTGGGCATAAGCTCCTCGCGCGATTTCCTTCGGCCACGCCGTTCATAGCGCGGTTCGGCCGCTCCCGCGTTCACAATGTCGTCTGCATTAATGTCCCTGGGGCGGCGCCGTCAGATCGACCGGTTTGATGATCAGCGCCAGCGGGATCATCACGAGGCCGATGATCGAGAGCATCCAGAACACGTCGATATAGGCGAGCAGGTCGACCTGCCGCTGCAAGGTCTGGCCGACCCAGGCGACCGCCTGGGACGCGGCGTCCGATGCGTTCGACCCCTGTGCCTCAAAGAAGCGCGTCATCGTGTCGATGGTCTGCTGATACCCGATGTCGGACGGCGCGGCATGTTCGACCAGCCGGCTCTGGTGGAATTGCTGGCGTTGCGCCAACGCGGTCTGGGCGAGTGCGACGCCCATCGACCCGCCGATATTGCGCGCGACGTTGATCAGTGCCGAGGCCTGGTTGGTCTTGTCCGGCGGCACGCCGTCATATGAGGCCGTCGTGACGGGCAGAAACAGGAACGGAAGCCCGGCGGAGAGGAAGATGCGTGCGAGCGCGGCATAGCCATAGGTGATGTCGCCGTTCAGTCCCGTCAGATGCCACATCGAGAATGCAACGATGCAGCCGCCGATCGCGATCAGATATTTCGGCTGAACGCGACTGACGAGATGGCCCACCACCGGCATCAAGATCAGCGTGACGACGCCGCCGGGCGACAGTGCGAGCCCGGCAAGCAGCGCAGTATAGTTCAGCTCGGTCTGCAACAGCTGCGGCAGGAGCTGCGTCGACGAGATCAGCACCGCGCCGGTGCACAGCATCACCAGGAAGCACGATCCGAACTGGCGACGTCCCAGCAGGCGGAGATCGACGATCGGGTCCTTGCGCGTCAGCTCCCAGGGGATCAGCGCGATCAGGCAAATCGCCGAGGCCAGCGCGAAGCCGACGATCATGTTGGACCCGAACCAGTCCTTGCGCTGGCCTTCGTCGAGCACGAATTCGAGCGAACCGAGCCCGATCGCGACCAGTACGAAGCCGATGTAGTCGACGCGCAGGCCGTCCTTGAGGAGCTGCTTGCGCTCCTGCTCGGCGCCGGACGGCTCCTTGACCAGCGTCCCGACCAGGACCAGCGAGAGCAAGCCCATCGGCACGTTGATCAGGAAGATCCAGTGCCAGCTATAGGTGTCGGTGATCCAGCCGCCGAGCGTCGGCCCGACCACGGGAGCAACCACCACCGCGACGCCGTAGATCGCGAACGCCTGGCCACGCTTGGCCGGCGGAAAGGAGTCGGCGAGGATCGCCTGCTCGCTCGTCGCCATCCCGCCGCCGCCAAGGCCCTGGATGATCCGGAACAGAACCAGCGCCTCCAGGCTCCAGGCAAGCCCGCACAGCAGGGACGCGAACGCGAAGGTGCCGACGCAGATCATGTAGAAGCGCTTGCGGCCGATCACGGTCGAGAGCCAGCCCGAGATCGACAGCACGATCGCGTTGGCGACCAGATAGCTGGTGATGACATAGGTGCTCTCGTCGATGCCGACCGCCAGGCCGCCCGCGATATGGCGCAAGGCCACATTGGCGATCGTGGTGTCCAGCACCTCCATGAACGTCGCGATCGAGACGACGAAGGCAATCAGGTAGGGATTATGTCCGCCGGCAGCCGAACGCTCCGGCGACCAGGCTGCGCCGCCGCCTGCCGCAACGTCGCTCATCGCACCCTGGTCCAGGGCACGACCGACATGCCCGGCCCGATCGGAAGGTCATTCGGCCAATTGTCGATCACGATCTTCACGGGAACGCGCTGCACGACCTTGACGAAATTGCCGGTCGCGTTCTCCGCCGGCAGCAGGCTGAACGCGGTGCCCGAACCCGGCTGAACCGAAGCCACGCGGCCAGTGAGCTTGCGCCCCGGATACGCATCGATCCTGATCTCGACCGGCTGGCCCGGGCGCATGTCCGTCAGCTGCGTTTCCTTGTAGTTGGCGGTGATCCAGACCTCGTCAGGAACGAACATCATGACGCTCTGGGCCGGCGCCACATAGGTGCCGACCGCGCCGCTCAGTTTGACGACGCGCCCGGACTGCGCCGCGACGATGCGGGTATATTGCAAGTTCAATTTGGCCTGATCGAGCTGGGCCTGCGCCTGCTCCAGCGATGCCTTGCTGCTCTTGAGCTGAGCCTCGAGCGTCTTGACGCCGAGCTCGGCCGCGGTCACCGCCGTCCTGGCGCGGCTGGCATTGGCCTGCTGGGCATCGAGATCCGAGCGGGTCTGCTGCTGCCGCTGCACGGTGCCCGCGCCCTTCTCGACGAGGTTCTGGGCGCGCTCCGCCTCCTCCTGCGCGAACTTCAATTGCGCCTCGGCCTGCTGCTGCTGCGCCTTGGCTTCCTTGATCTGCTCCTGCTGGCTGTCGATCTGGGCCTCGACATTGGCGATATTGGCCTCGGCGACCGCGACCTGTGCGCTGGCCTGATCGACGGCGATCTTGTAGTCGCGCTCGTCGATCCTCGCGAGGAGATCGCCGGCATTGACGTGCTGGTTGTCGGTGACGGGGACCTCGACGACATAGCCGCCGACCTTCGCCGCCACCGCAAAGCTGCGTGCGGCCACGAACGCGTCATCGGTCGATTCATAGTGACGCACGTTGAGCCAATAGCTCGCGCCACCGATGATCGCGAGCAGGAGCAGACAGGCGCCGACTGCGGTAAGCAGCCAGCGCTCGCGCAGCCGATCGCGCATCGATGGCTTGCGCTCGGTTTCCTGCTGTGGCGAGGATGCGCGGTCAGGTCGCGATCCTTGCTCGGGATTGCGCTCGGGCTGCCGTGGCTTCTCCCCGGACGGCCCGCGCTCTCGGGTTTGGGCATCCACGGTAGCACCTCAAGCCACGAATGGAGCGATCAAGCCCCGTTAACCGCAGCGTCCGGCGCTTGGTTCCTGTTCGGGTGGGATGCGCTATACGGCCCTGGAACTGACCATGGGCTGGCGCTGCTCGGCCGTCGACAAATCGCGGTAGGCCGCGGGCTCTCCAGCCAGCGCCTTGAGCGGAACCGTGAGCCGGCATACCAGGCCCTCGGTGCGCCAATCGAAGTCGGCGCGGCCGCCGAGCTGGGTCTCGATGCTGGCGATGACGCTTCTCGTGCCGAAACCTCTCTGCTTCGGCTTGGTCACGGGAGGTCCGCCGGATTCCACCCAGGCCAGGATCAACGTTTCGTCGTGCAGTTCCCAGGTGATCGCAAGCCGGCCCGACAGCACCGACAGGCTACCGTATTTGGCGGAGTTGGTGACGAGCTCATGCAGCGCCAGCGCCAAGGTCTGCGCGGTCGCGGGCTGCAACTGCACCTCTTCGCCATCGATCTGGATCTGTCCAGCTTCCGAATACGGCGCGATCTCCTCGGTGACCAGCCGCCGGATTTCGGCGCCCTGCCAGCTCGACAGCGACAGCACGGTGTGCACGCGTGCCAGCGCCGTGATGCGGCCCTCGACCGCCCGCACATAGGCGGTCACGTTCTGCGCGCGCGTCAGCCGCACGATCGATTGCGCCAGCGCGAGCGCGTTCTTGGCGCGATGGTCGACCTCGCGGGTGAGCAGGCTCTGCCGCTCCTCGGCCCTCTTGCGATCGGTGATGTCGACGGTAACGCCGCTCACCCGCACCACCTTGCCGTTGCGGTCGCTGGTGGCCGCGGCTGTGCCGACGCACCAGCGCACTTCGCCGTCCGGCCGCATGACGCGGAATTCGGTTTCATAGGACGTCTGGCCCTTGCCGAAGCCGGTCCAGGCTTGCCGGAGGTGCTCGACGTCGTCGGGATGAAACAGCGCCTGTATATTGTCGGAGGTGAGCTTGAAGGATTTCGGGTCGACGCCGAAGATCTTGTATTGCCCCTCGTCCCACATCCAGTCGCCGTTGACCCAATCCCAGTCCCACGAGCCCATCTTGCCGGCCGCAATCGCCATGCTGCGGCGCGCCTCGCTTTCGACCAGTCGCGTGGTCGACTGCTCGAGCTCGGCGGTGCGTGCGCGCACGCGGTCCTCGAGCTCCGCGTTGAGGCGTTCGAGCTGCCGTGTCTTGCGGTAGAGCTCGGCGAACACGCGGATCTTTGCCCGCAGCACTTCGGGCACAACGGGCACCGGCACGTAATCGACCGCGCCCATCTCGTAGCCGCGGAGCCGGTCGATATCGCTGACCTGGATTGCCGAGATGAAGATCATCGCGGTCTTCTGGAAGCGCGGATGGTCGCGGATCATCGCCGCGAGCTCGAAGCCATCGAGCTCTGGCATGCAGACGTCGACCAGGATGACCGCGACCTCGTTCTTGAGCAGGAACTCCAGCGCCTCGCGGCCCGACGACGCGGCGACCAGCGTCTCGCCGAGCTCCTTCAGGATGACCTCATAGGCCAGCAGCTTCGCCGGCTGGTCATCGACCAGAAGGATGTTTACCTTTTCGTGGTCCATCATGTTCGATCGCCGATCAGCGGTGCAGCCACATGCGGATCGCCAGCAGCAGTTGCTCGGTGTTCACGGGTTTCGCCAGATAGTCGGACGCGCCTGCCTCCAGGCATTTCTCTCGATCGCCTTTCATCGCCTTCGCGGTCAGCGCGATGATCGGCAGCCGCGCGAAGGCGGAGTTTTGCCGGATGGCGCCGATGGTCTGGTAACCGTCCATCTGCGGCATCATGATGTCCATCAGCACGATAGCAATCTTGGGATTGGATTCGACCAGCGAGATGGCCTCGTGACCGGTTGTCGCAGTCAACACCTTCATACCTCGCCGCTCCAACACGCTCGAGAGCGCGAAGATGTTGCGGGCATCGTCGTCGACCAGCAGTGCGGTCTTGCCAATAAGATCCTCGTCGGAGCTATTGAGCTTCTCCAGCATCCTCTGTTTTTCGACGGGCAATTCCGTGATCACACGGTGCAGGAACAGTGACGTTTCGTCGAGCAGACGCTCCGGCGATTCCACGCCCTTGACGACAATGCTGCGCGCCATCGTATGCAGTTCCGCGTCTTCTTCCGCTGAAAGTTCCCGGCCCGTAAACACGACAACGGGAATATTGGAGAGCGTCTCGTCCTTGCGGATCTGATCCAGCACCTCGAAACCGCTCATGTCGGGCAGGCGCAGGTCGAGCACGACGCAGTCGCACGGATTTTCGCGCATCGTCGAGAGCGCTCCTGCCCCGGTGCCGCTGGTCACGATCTCGATATCCTCGTGCCCGAGCAGTTCGGTGATGCTGAGCTGCTCCGCCGCATTGTCCTCCACGATCAGCAGGCGCTTGCGGCGTGGTCTGGCGTATTCCTTGATCTGCGACAGCGCAGCGCTGACGCCTTCCGTCGTCGTCGGCTTGTTGACGAAGGAGAACGCGCCGCGCGCCAGCGCGTGCTGCCGGTCCTCGTCGAGCGTGATGATCTGAACCGGAATGTGACGGGTCAGCGGATTGTGCTTGAGCTGGCTCAGCACCGTCCAGCCGAGCATGTCGGGCAGGAAGACGTCGAGCGACACCGCGCTCGGCTGGAACTGCTTGGCCAGATCCAGCGCTTCGGCGCCGCGGCTTGCGACCAGCACCTTGAAGCCCTTGTCGCGCGCCAGATCGATCAGCACCCGCGCATAATGCGGATCGTCCTCGACGATCAGCAGGATGGTGTCGCCGGGCTCGAGATCGAGCCGGTCGTCGGGAAGCTGCTCGATCACACGCTCCTGCGCGCCTGACACCTGCAGCGCCGGCGCCGGCGTATGCGGCATCGCTATCGGTCGAGCCTGCGGGCGCAGCGCCACCGAGGGGCCGGCATATTTCAGCGGCAGATAGAGCGTGAAGGTCGAGCCCTTGCCCGTCGCACTGCGCAGATGGATCTCGCCGCCGAGCAGACCCGCGAGCTCACGGCTGATCGCCAGTCCAAGACCGGTGCCGCCATATTTGCGGCTGGTGCCGGCGTCGGCTTGCTGGAACGCCTCGAAGATCAGCTTCTGCTTGTCCTGTGGAATGCCGATGCCGGTATCCGACACCTCGAACGCAACGACCGCAGGCGCCGCGTTGAGGATCGGATGCTCCACACTCCAGCCGCCGAGCGCGGCCGACACGGTCAGGCTGACGCCGCCTTCCGCGGTGAACTTGAACGCATTCGACAACAGGTTCTTGAGCACCTGCTGCAGCCGCTTGGAGTCGGTCACCATGCTGCGCGCAAGATTGGCGTCGACATCGATGCTGAACGAGAGGTGCCGGTTCTCCGCCTCGTGCCGGAACGGCCGTCCGACGGTCTCGAGCAGGCTCGATGTCAGAATTTCCTCGGCGTCGACCGTCACCGTGCCGGACTCGATCTTGGAGAGATCGAGGATGTCGCTGATCAGGTTCAACAGGTCGGTGCCGGCGCCGTGAATGGTGCGGGCGAACTCGACCTGCTTGCCGGTCAGATTGCCGTCGGGATTTTCGGTGAGCTGCTGGCCCAGGATCAGGATAGAGTTCAGCGGTGTCCGCAACTCGTGAGACATGTTGGCGAGAAATTCCGATTTGTACTTCGAAGTCAGCGACAGCTCGGTCGCCTTTTCTTCCAGCGCGCGCCGCGCCTGCTCGATTTCCTGGTTCTTGCGCTCGACGTCGACATTGCGTTCGGCCAGCTGCTGGGCCTTCTGCTCCAGCTGATCGTTGGTCTGCTGCAATTCCTTCTGCTGGGTCTGCAACTCGCCGGCGAGCTGTTGCGACTGCTTGAGCAGCGCCTCGGTCTGCATCGTCGCCTCGATGCTGTTGAGCACGATGCCGATGCTGTCAGTCAACTGTTCGAGGAAGGTGATCTGCGAGGTCGTGAACGAGGAGATCGAGGACAGCTCGATCACCGCCTTGACCTGGTTCTCGAACTGCACCGGAAACACGACGAGGTTCTTCGGCATGATCCGCATCAAGGCCGAATTGATCGGCACCGCATCGCCGGGAATCTCGGAGACGAGGCGCTGGCGCTTGTCGAGCGCGCATTGGCCGATCAATCCCTCGCCGAACTGGACGATCTGCGGATGCGGATTGCTGCTGTCGCTGGCATAGGCCGACAACAGGCGCAACTGCGCATTCTCGGGATTGTCGACCTGGTAGATCACGCCCATATGCGCATTGATCAGCGGCGCAAGCTCGGTCAGCAGCAGCCGGCCGACGGTCGCAAGATCGCGCTGGCCCTGCAGCATGTTGGTGAAGCGCGCCAGATTGGTCTTCAGCCAGTCCTGTTCGGTGTTGCGCTCCGTGGTGAGACGGAGGTTGCCGATCATCGTGTTGATGTTGTCCTTGAGCTCGGCGACCTCGCCGCGGACGTCGACCTGGATCGAGCGCGTCAGGTCGCCCTTGGTCACGGCGGTCGCCACTTCCGCGATCGCGCGCACCTGCGAGGTCAGGTTGGCCGCAAGCAGGTTGACGTTGCCGGTGAGATCCTTCCAGGTGCCGGCCGCGCCGGGCACGTTGGCCTGACCGCCGAGCCGTCCCTCGACGCCGACCTCGCGCGCCACGCTGGTGACCTGTTCGGCGAAGGTCGCAAGCGTCTCGGTCATGTTGTTGATGGTGTCGGCGAGCGCGGCCACCTCGCCCTTCGACTTCACCGTCAGGTTCTGCTTCAGATCGCCGTTGGCGACCGCGGTCACCACCTTGACGATGCCGCGCACCTGCTCGGTCAGGTTGACCGCCATGACGTTGACGGTGTCGGTGAGGTCCTTCCAGGTGCCGGCAACGCCGCGCACCTCGGCCTGGCCGCCAAGCTTGCCCTCGGTGCCGACCTCGCGCGCCACGCGCGTCACCTCGCCGGCGAAGGCGTTGAGCTGGTCGACCATGGTGTTGATGGTGTTCTTGAGCTCGAGGATTTCGCCCTTCACGTCGACCGTGATCTTGCGCGACAGGTCGCCGCGCGCCACCGCGGTGGTGACTTCGGCGATGTTGCGCACCTGGGTGGTCAGGTTCGCCGCCAGCAGGTTGACGTTGTCGGTGAGATCCTTCCAGGTGCCGCCGACGCCGGGCACCACGGCCTGGCCGCCGAGCCGTCCCTCGGTGCCGACCTCGCGCGCCACGCGCGTCACTTCGGCGGCGAACGAGCGCAGCTGCTCGACCATCGTGTTCAGGGTGTCCTTGAGCAGCAGGATCTCGCCGCGCACGTCCACGGTGATCTTCTTCGACAGGTCGCCGCCGGCGATCGCGCTCGCAACCTCGGCGATGTTGCGGACCTGCGCGGTCAGGTTCGACGCCATGAAGTTGACGTTGTCGGTCAAATCCTTCCAGGTGCCGGCGACGCCGGGCACTTCGGCCTGGCCGCCGAGCTTGCCTTCGGTGCCGACCTCGCGCGCCACGCGCGTCACCTCGCCTGCAAACGCATTGAGCTGGTCTACCATCGTGTTGATGGTGTTCTTGAGCTCGAGGATTTCGCCCTTCACGTCGACGGTGATCTTGCGCGACAGGTCGCCGCGCGCCACGGCGGTCGTCACCTCGGCGATGTTGCGGACCTGCGCGGTGAGGTTGCCGGCCATCGAGTTGACGTTATCGGTCAAGTCCTTCCAGGTGCCGGCGACGCCGGGCACGTTGGCCTGGCCGCCGAGGCTGCCGTCGGTGCCGACCTCGCGCGCCACGCGCGTCACCTCGCCCGCGAAGCGGTTGAGCTGGTCGACCATCGTGTTCAGCGTTTGCTTCAGCTGAAGGATCTCGCCGCGCACGTCGACGGTGATCTTGCGCGACAGGTCGCCGCCGGCGATCGCGGTCGCGACCTCGGCGATGTTACGCACCTGCGCCGTGAGATTGCCGGCCATCGAGTTGACGCTGTCCGTCAGGTCCTTCCAGGTGCCGGCGACGCCGGGCACCTCGGCCTGGCCGCCGAGCTTGCCGTCGGTACCGACCTCGCGCGCCACGCGCGTCACCTCGCCGGCAAACGCGTTGAGCTGGTCCACCATGGTGTTCAGCGTTTCCTTCAGCTGAAGGATTTCGCCCGACACGTTCACCGTGATCTTCTTCGACAGGTCGCCCTTCGCCACCGCGGTCGCGACCTCAGCGATGTTGCGGACCTGCGCGGTCAGGTTCGAGGCCATCGAGTTGACGCTGTCGGTGAGATCCTTCCAGGTGCCGGCGACGCCGCGCACCTCGGCCTGGCCGCCGAGCTTGCCTTCAGTGCCGACCTCGCGCGCCACGCGCGTCACCTCGCCCGCGAACGCGTTGAGCTGATCGACCATCGTGTTGATGGTGTCCTTCAGCTCGAGGATTTCGCCGCGCACGTCGACCGTGATCTTCTTGGAGAGGTCGCCGCCCGCGACCGCCGTCGTCACGGCGGCGATGTTGCGCACCTGCGCCGTCAGGTTCGACGCCATGAAGTTGACGTTGTCGGTCAGATCCTTCCAGGTGCCGGCGACGCCGAGCACGTTGGCCTGGCCGCCGAGCTTGCCTTCGGTGCCGACCTCGCGCGCCACGCGCGTCACTTCCGATGCAAACGCGTTGAGCTGGTCCACCATCGTGTTCAGCGTTTCCTTCAGCTGAAGGATCTCGCCCGACACGTTGACCGTGATCTTCTTCGAGAGGTCGCCGCCGGCGATCGCGGTCGCGACGTCGGCGATGTTGCGGACCTGCGCGGTCAGGTTCGACGCCATGAAGTTGACGTTGTCGGTCAGGTCCTTCCAGGTGCCGGCAACGCCGGGCACCTGGGCCTGGCCGCCGAGCTTGCCCTCGGTGCCGACCTCGCGCGCCACACGCGTCACTTCCGACGCGAACGAGTTGAGCTGGTCCACCATCGTGTTGATGGTGTCCTTCAGCTCCAAAATCTCGCCGCTGACGTCGACCGTGATCTTGCGCGACAGGTCGCCGCGCGCCACGGCCGTGGTCACGTTGGCGATGTTGCGCACCTGGGCGGTCAGGTTGCCGCACATCGCGTTCACGGAGTCGGTGAGGTCCTTCCAGGTACCGGCGACGCCGGGCACGATCGCCTGGCCGCCGAGCTTGCCGTCGGTGCCGACCTCGCGCGCCACGCGCGTCACTTCGGAGGCGAACGAACGCAGCTGATCGACCATCGTATTGATGGCTTCCTTCAGCTGCAGGATCTCGCCGCGAACGTCGACCGTGATCTTCTTGGACAGGTCGCCGTTGGCGACCGCGATCGTCACCTCGGCGATGTTGCGGACCTGGCCGGTCAAATTGTTGGCCATCGAGTTGACGCTCTCGGTCAGGTCCTTCCAGACGCCGGTCACTTCCGGCACTTGGGCCTGGCCGCCGAGCTTGCCCTCGGTGCCGACTTCGCGCGCCACGCGCGTGACCTCCGAGGTGAACACCGAGAGCTGCTTGATCATCGTGTTGACGATGTTCGCCGACTGCAGGAATTCGCCGCGCAGCGGCCGGCCCTCGACGTCGAGCTGCACGGTCTGCAGCAGGTCGCCTTGCGCCACCGCAGCGACCGCGCGGGTGACCTCGCGGGTCGGCCACAGCAGATCATCGATCAGCGTGTTGACCGAGCTCTCCATATCGGCCCAGGCGCCACTGGCGAGGCCGAAATTGACGCGCTGGCGGGTCTGTCCCTCGCGGCCGACGACCTGGCCGACGCGCGCCAATTGCTGCGCCATGCGCTCGTTGGCGGCTGCGATTTCGTTGAAGGCGTCCGCGATCTTGCCGTCGATGCCGAGATAGTCGCCACGCATCCGGACCGAGAAGTCGCCGGCGCGCATCGCCTGCAGCGATTGCAGCAGGTCATGCGAAGAATCGAGGCTTCCGTTTGATTGCTGGCTGCGGCGCGTATCAGCACGGGGACGAGGCGACGAACCGAGATCGGTCATGTAATTTCCCCTACGCGCTGGCTGCGAATCCAGAGACTCGGAAAAGCCAGTGTGACCATAAGAATGACTGCCCTTGATCTATTCAAGCGGGAAAACGCCAAAACCGCAATTTGTGACGCAAACCGAGTACCTTAATCGCGATTGGAACCAAAAGTTCCGACCGTTGGCCGAACTTTTCCGAAGAACGACGGAGCCGGCCCTGATCGCCCGGTCCTCGTGCTCGCATGGAACATTGACCATCCCCGCGCGTTTCGGGCGGGGGCAGGATCGGTGATGGTTAAGAAATCAGAACAACTCAAACGGGGCATCGTCGAGAGCCGGCACGATCGTCGGCCGGTGGCTGGCGGCGTGGTCGACTACGCCATTTGCACGCTCGGCCCCGATGGCCGGGTCATCAACTGGAACAAGGGCGCCGAGCGCATCACGGGCTATCCGGCCAAGGCGATCCTCGGCAAGCACTTCTCGGTCTTCTATCCTGCCGAAGACCGCGCATCCGGCGTTCCGGCGAGAGCTCTGCAGATGGCGCGGAAGGACAAGCACTCAGCGGCCGAAGGCTGGTCTGTCCGCAAGGACGGGTCGCGATTCTACGCCGCTGTGGTCATCGATCCGATCTACGAGAAGCGCAAGCTCGTCGGCTACGCAATGGTCACCCGCGACATCACCGAGCGGCATCAGGCGCGCGCGGATCTCGAGGCCAGCGAAAGCCAGTTCCGCCTGCTGGTGAGCAATGTCACCGACTATGCGCTCTATATGTTGACGCCGGCCGGCATCGTCGCCAATTGGAACGCCGGCGGCGAGCGCATCAAGGGCTATTCGCCCGGCGAAATCATCGGCCAGCACTTCTCGCGGTTCTATACGCCGGCCGACCAGGCTGCCGGCAAGCCCGCCCATGCGCTCAAGATCGCGGAAGAGACCGGGCATTACGTGGAGGAAGGCTGGCGGGTCCGCAAGGACGGTTCGTTCTTCTGGGCGAGCGTCGTGATTGATCCGATCCGCGATACCGACGGCAGCCTGGTCGGCTTCGCCAAGATCACCCGGGATATTTCCGAGCGGCGCGACGCGCATCAGAAGCTCGAACAGGTGCAGCGTCAGCTTGCGGAATCGCAAAAGATGGATGCGCTCGGCCAACTGACCGGCGGCGTCGCGCACGACTTCAACAACCTGCTGATGATCATCTCCGGCAATCTGCACCGGATCAAGCGCGAGGTGATGAGCGAACGGGGGACGCTTGCACTCGGCGCGATCGAAACCGCATCCGAGCGTGCCGCGTCCCTGACCAGGCAGCTCCTCACCTTCGCGCGTCGGCAGAGTGTCAATCCGCAGACCATCAACGTCGCTGACAGGATCACCGCGGTGCGAGAGGTTTTGACCAGCGCGCTCGGCGGCGCGATCAAGCTGAACATGGAGATCGGACCGGATCTCTGGCCGATCTTCGTCGATCCGACGGAATTTGAGACCGCGCTGATCAACCTCGTGGTCAATGCCCGGGATGCGATGACCTGCGGCGGCACGCTGACCGTCGCGGCGCGCAATGTCCCGGAAGCCGCCCAGGTGGTCGTCAGCATTACCGACACCGGCGAAGGCATTCCCGACGATGTCATGAACAAGGTCTTTGATCCCTTCTTCACCACCAAGCCGGTCGGCAAAGGGACCGGCCTTGGGCTGTCCCAGGTTCACGGCTTCGCGCACCAGGCGGACGGACGGGTCGAGATTACAAGTGCGCTCGGCAAGGGCACGACGGTCAGCATCTATCTCCCGCGGGGGACCGCGGCCGCAAAGCGCACGGCTACGGGGCACAGCACGCCCGGCTTGGCCACGATCCTGCTGATCGAGGACAATCCTGCCGTCGCCGATGCGAGCACGGGCCTGCTCGAACAGCTCGGCTATACCGTGCGCTGGGCCTCGAACGCGGAGGCCGCCTTGTCGGAGATCGACGCCAACGGGATCGATGTGGTGTTCAGCGACATCGTCATGCCCGGCAGGATCGATGGACTGAAGCTGGCGCGCACGATCCGGGACAGAAAGCCCGAGCTGCCGATCCTGCTGACGACAGGCTACAGCGCGAGCGCACGCGACGTGAGGTCCGACTTTCCGGTGTTGCGCAAGCCGTACCACATCCACGACCTCAGCCGCGAACTCGCAAAGTTGACGGGGCACGGCGTCGGCAGCGCGACGAGCGGGCCATCCGGCAACGCTTCGAGCGAGTTCGATGCCACCGCGCATGACGTCGCGGCAAGACCAAAGGCGAAAGCCCGCTCCTAGTGTGTCTGAATGTGAAGTTCGTGCGATTTCGCGGCAGCCACTTTCACGAACTTCGCATTCATAAAGCACACTAGAATCATAAGTTTGCTAGTGTCCTCATCGAATCCGAAGTTCGCTCCGAAGGTGCGGCAAATGATGCGAACTTCGGATTCGGGACACTAGCTCTAAATCGAAAGGCTAGCGTTCCGCCGGCCAGCTTCGCCGCACCAATTGCACCCGCTCGATGCGGCTGCATTGCTCGCAGCGGTACTGAAGAATATCCCTGCCCTCGCTGCCCGGATGGCTGCTCTCGAGCCGCATCGTCCTGATGCAGCTGATGCAGGAGATCAGCGTCAGCAGTGGACTGCGATCGTCATTCATCGATGCCCGCGGTGGCGCGGTCGGATCGGCGATCATGGCGCTGGGCGATGCTATGGTATTGGCTCTCACCACAAGAAAATGCAGATCCTGCGGTCCCGGTTCCTTCCTTGAAACCTGATTTGGGCCTGAGCCGGTGTTCGAGGCTCCCTTCTTTGGACAAACCCCCGGATCACACCCGGGCGTTGCTGTGACCGGGCGTAGGCTTCGCCTTGTCCTTGTCCACCTTGACCTTCGCGCCGGTGCGATCCTCGAAGCTCCGGCTCAGCCGCTCCCGGACCGTGGGGAGACGCTCGCCGCCGCCGGCGGCCTTCCACCGGCCGACCAGTTGGGCCACTTCGGCTCGCATCGCCATCAGCCGGTAGGATGCTTCACTGCAATCGAGGTCGCGGTTGACCTGATCCCTGATCGACGCCTCGATCAGGGTCATCTCAGCTCGCAACGTGCTGATCTTGCGCCGAATTTCATTGATCTTGTTATCCATAGCTTGTTAGAACAAAAATAGAACATATTGTCAAGTCACGATCCAGCAAGCGAGGCAAGCAATGAGCGTGGCAGCGGTAAGATATGGTGGGGTTGCGGAGCGCCTTGGCGGGCTGATGACCCGTGCCCAGGCGCTGCGGTTGAGGAGCCTCGCCGAGGAGGCCTATCAGCCGAACCAGTACGCACGCGACCTGACGTCCGAGGAAGCCGAACGGCGCATCGACGCGCTGAAGGCGGAGATCGCACTGGCGGATTCTTTCTGAACCGTCCACTCCAGCCAGGCCGGACGTCCCCTTAAGGCTTTGATATAGCGGCGCAGCTAGGTCTGTTCCTGTTATTGCTGCTTTGTCTATTGCTGCTTGGTCCTGGGGGAGCCTGACGTGCTGGAGCTGGAGAAGCGGTCGCCGCTTGCGTTCCCGATTACGCTGAAGGACGGGCGAACGCTCGCGACGGTCGGCGACGCCGCGGACTACCTGTCCGCGCTGAACCTGGATCAGCGCGAGCGCGGCTACTGGAAGACGGCGATCATGATGTTCAACAACGCCATGCGCGAGCCGGGCTATCTGAAGATCGCAACCATGAACCTCCGGTCTGCGCTCGTGTATGACCGCCTGGTCGATGACGTTGGCCCGTGATTGTGGTGCCGCGGCTACAGCCGAATCGGCGGTGGTTGCGTAAGGCGCTGTTCGTTATGGCCGCAAACAAGGTAACGGCGGTACACGCGACGGCCGGGTGCGCAATGCGCTTCAGCCGCACTCTCGGGCCGCCTTGGAGGGCCAATGGAACACCAAGGCGGCTCATTTTCTTTTCAAAGCAGTTTCGCGCGGACGAACAGCATCCGCAACGCGTTGGTCGCTTGCACCGTCAGCATGGCGTTACCGGCCGCTCTCTCGAGCGCAACCAATGCCTCGTCATGCAGCGAGCGGAACTCCATCCATTCGACGGCGCTGAGATTGCTGATGAAGCTATAGGCCTGGCCGACGGTCGCGAGCGTCACCGTCTCGCCGTTCAGCCGCACCTTGAACGTCGCCTTCAGCGGCGTGTCGGATTTGGATACGTCACCCATGGCGGGGTTGTGCGCCGCGCCGCGTTAATGTCAATCTAATTTCTCTGCGTCCGCCTCGGCGCGTCGGCCCCAATGAATCGCAATGTCTGTTAGCGTTTCGTGGGGGTGATTCGTGACTGATCTTGCCAACACAGCCTATCTCGATGCGCTCAATGCCGAGCAGCGCCGCGCTGTCGAGCACGGGGTCGGCAAGGATTGCATCGTCGGCGCGCCGCTGTTGGTGATCGCGGGCGCGGGGTCCGGCAAGACCAACACCCTCGCCCATCGCGTCGCGCATCTGATCGTCGCTGGCGCCGATCCGCGCCGCATCCTGTTGATGACCTTTTCGCGGCGCGCCGCCGCCGAGATGGCCGGCCGCGTCGAGCGCATTGCGCGCCGCGTGCTCGGCGATCGCGCCTCGGTCATGACCGACGCGCTGAGTTGGGCCGGCACGTTCCACGGCATCGGCGCGCGGCTGCTGCGCGAATTCGCCGAGCGTATCGGCCTCGACCCGGCCTTCACGATCCATGACCGCGAGGATTCCGCCGACCTGATCAATCTGGTCCGCCACGATCTCGGGTTCTCCCGCACCGAAGGCCGGTTCCCCACCAAGGGCACCTGCCTTGCGATCTATTCGCGCTGCGTGAACGCGGAGATGCCGATCGAGGCCGTGCTCGGCCAGTTCTTCCCGTGGTGCTCCGGCTGGGCCAGTGAATTGAAGCAGCTGTTCGGGGCCTATGTCGAAGCCAAGCAGCGGCAGAACGTGCTCGATTACGACGACCTCCTGCTCTACTGGGCGCAGATGGTGACGGACACCGCCCTGGCCGAGGAGATCGGCGGCCGCTTCGACCATGTGATGGTCGACGAATATCAGGACACCAACCGCCTGCAGTCCTCGATCCTGCTCGCACTCAAGCCCGCGGGACGCGGGCTCACCGTGGTCGGCGACGACGCGCAGTCGATCTATTCGTTCCGCGCCGCCACCGTGCGCAACATCCTTGACTTCCCGGCCCAGTTCAGCCCGGCCGCCGAGATCGTCACGCTCGATCGCAACTATCGCTCGACGCAGCCGATCCTGTCGGCGGCCAATGGCGTGATCTCGCTCGCAAAGGAGCGCTTCACCAAGAACCTGTGGACCGACCGGACCTCGACCCGTAAGCCGCTGCTCGTCACGATCCGCGACGAGGCCGATCAGGCCCGTTACATCGTCGAGCAGGTGCTGGCCAATCGTGAGGAAGGCACCCTGTTGAAGCACCAGGCGGTGCTGTTCCGCACCTCCTCGCACAGCGGACCGCTGGAGGTCGAACTGACCCGCCGCAACATTCCGTTCGTGAAATTCGGCGGCCTCAAATTCCTCGACGCCGCGCATGTCAAGGACATGCTGGCGCTGCTGCGCTTCGCCGCCAATCCGCGCGACCGGGTTGCAGGTTTTCGCATCCTGCATCTGTTGCCCGGCGTCGGTCCGGCCTCGGCGCAGCGGGTGCTCGACCGCATGACGGAGGCCGCCGATCCGATTGCTGCGCTCGTCGCGCTGCCCGCTCCGCCCCGCGCCGGTGCGGATTGGCGGCTGTTCGTGGAGACCATCGAGAACCTCCGCTACTCGGAATGGCCCGTCGATATCGAACGCGCCCGCCTCTGGTACGAACCGCATCTCGATCGCATCCACGAGGACAGCGAGGTACGCCGCGCCGATCTCATTCAGCTCGAGCAGATCGCCGCCGGCTACCCGTCACGCGAGCGTTTTCTCACCGAACTCACGCTCGATCCACCCGATGCGACCAGCGACCAGGCTGGCGCGCCGCTGCTCGATGAGGATTATCTGATCCTGTCGACGATCCATTCCGCCAAGGGCCAGGAATGGAAATCCGTCTATGTGCTCAATGTCGTCGACGGCTGCATGCCCTCCGACCTCGGCGCCGGCACGTCGGCCGAACTCGAGGAGGAGCGCCGCCTGCTCTATGTCGCGATGACCCGCGCCAAGGACGATCTGCATCTGCTGGTGCCGCAGCGCTTCTTCGTCCACGGCCAGGCGGCCAAGGCCGACCGCCACATGTATGCCTCGCGCACCCGCTTCATCCCGGAACGACTGCTGCCGATGTTCGAGCGGACCACCTGGCCGCGCGCCGCGGCCGCGCAGGCACCCGCGGCCAACCGCGCGCCGCCGATCGACATCGGCGCCCGGATGCGCGGCATGTGGCGCTGACGCCGGTTCGAAGCTTTTCATCCGGGCTGGAACAAAGCCGCCGACCTTGCGTTGAGGCGGCGTTCGTAATCGGCAAACGACCATCCCCGACGGCTTCGGCGCGCAGTTGCAGGCTGGAGCCGTCTTTTTTGCGCCGCGTCAATTCACGCGAAAGCCAATTCACGCAGGAAATAATGTGACGGGCTGGTCGAAGCCCTTCAGGGTGTAATCGGCACCGGCTGCCGTGATCATGTCGCGGGTTCGATCCCGCACGGCCGTCGTCACAAGAATCTCGCCTGACCTGGCGGCCGCCTGCGCGCGCGCCGCGCGATTGACCACCGTGCCGACTGCCGTCAGGTCGCGGTGGGCCTGGCCGAACTCACCGAAATTGGTGTCACCGCTATCCATCCCGATTCCAATGCCGATCTCGATGTCGCCGGCGCCGATCGCCCGCACCAGCGCGTCGTGCCTGTCGCGAAAACTGCGCTGGATCTGGCGCGCCGCGAGCAAGGCCTGCACGGCATGATCGTCGCGCCGCACCGGAAAATTGAAGATCGCGAACACGGCGTCGCCGATGGTCTTGTTGAGGATGCCGTCATAGCGCCAGATCGCGGCGGCACAGTCGTCGTAGAACGCGTCGAGCAGCGAGGTCAGCCCGTCCTGCGCGATGGTCTGCGTCAGTGTGGTGTAGCCGCGCAGATCGGCGAACAGGATGGTGGCGTCGATGGTCACGGCGCGCGCCTTCATAATCTTCGAGAAGGCCATCTCGCAGAGCGTGCATGTGTTCGGGTTCATGCGGCTCGGCCGGACGCCGAACAGACGGAACGGCGCCGCCAAGGGACCGCGCAACGGGATCGGCATATGCAGGTTTTGCCAGCAGCCAAGGCAGATCGTTGCAGGTTCCGGAGTCATCGGCGGATCACCTGCTGTTCCAGCAACGAAACCCGACCGCCTTGGCACGCAGGTTCATGGGCGTCCCCAATCGAGATAGCCGCGCTCAGGCGGTTGCCACGAAACTCACTCCAATTCGCGACTTCTTACTCCAGATCACCTGGCACTCGTAGACGACCGAGGCGTCGCGGGCCATCACCAGGCGGAATCGGTGCGGGACGAAGGCCGGATTCTCGACCTCGATGGCCGCCCCCTCCGGCGAGATGTTCACGATCGTGCAATGCATGACCGAACCGCCCGACGAGACATAGCCGGGTTCATTGACCTCGGTTCGCGGATGCTTGCGCTTTTCGTCCACCCGGCTGCTCCCCGCTTCCTCCACGCAAACGTGGGCGATCGGCATTGCAGAAGTCAACGGCTCCGGCGGCTCACATCGGGCTTTCGCACCACCATTTGTGCGCAGCAGTACGCCGAACCGCTTATCGCGCCAATGCAGATGAGCCCCGCGTCGGCGCGGGCTTGTCGTTCGCGCTGGCACGAGGATAGCCTCATCCTATGGGCGATGCGCTGGCGCGACGCACGCTCCGGGGAACAATGAACAGGCGCCATGGGGAGACGCGCCATGTTCGAGATTCTCGATCGCCGGACGACTCTGACCGGCAACCAGATCAAGATCCTGGCGGCGGCCATCATCGGCGATGCGCTGGAATTCTTCGACTACTTCTTGATCGGCTTCGTGCTCGCGTTCCTGATCGGACCGTGGAAGCTCACCTTCGGCCAGTCGGCCACCGTGCTGATGAGTTCCGGCATCGGCGCCATCCTCGGCGCCTACCTCTGGGGCTGGCTCGCCGACCGGGTCGGGCGGCGTATCGTCTTCATCGGCACGGTGCTGAACTTCTCGATTGCGACCGGCCTGCTCTATTTCACACCCGATAACGGCTGGGTCTATCTGGCGATCCTGCGCTTCTTCGTCGGCACCGGCGTCGGCGGTCTTTATTGTGTCGACCTGCCGCTGGTGCAGGAGTTCATGCCGTCGCACAAGCGCGGCTGGGTCGGCGGCCTCGTCACCTGCGTGATCCCGCTCGGCGTCGGCCTCGGCGCGGTGCTCGGAGCCGTCATGGGAACCGATCAGTGGCGGCTGTTGTTTGCGATCGGCGTGCTGCCGTCGGTCCTGGTGCTGCTGGTTCGGATCTGGGTCCCGGAGTCGCCGCGCTGGCTGTGCCGGCAAGGACGCTATGACGAAGCCCGCAAGTCGCTGGCCTGGGCGCTGCAGGTGCCGCCGTCGGAGCTGCCGCTGCCGAGCGCGGCCGACGCCGGTCCGATCGTCACGACGAGCTGGTTCGATCTGTTCAAATATCCGCGCAGCCTGATCGTCTCCTGGCTCGGCAATGCAGGCGCGCAAACCGGCGTCTACGGCATCACGCTATGGGCCCCCGCGCTGTTCGTGCTGCTGCTGAAGGTGACGCCGCAGGAAGCCGCCAAGATGATGATCCTGCTCAGCATCACCGGCTTCCTCGGCCGCATCTCGTTCTCCTGGTTCTCGGAGCTGCTGGGGCGGCGTGTTGCAGGCGGCCTGCTCGGCTTCGGCGCCGGCGCGCTGACCATCATCGCCGGCTACCACTACGACGCGACTTTGTTCGGCATGTCGGCGTTCTGGCTGCTGCTGGCCGCCGCCTTCTTCTTCGCCGACGGCGGCTTTGCGATCGTCGGTCCCTACGCGGCTGAGGTCTGGCCGTCGCATCTGCGCACCACGGGGATGGGGTCGGCCTATGGCTTCGGCGGCATTGGCAAGATCATCGGGCCGGTCGGGCTTGCGCTGATCGTCGGTTCGAACAACTACCTCAAGCCCGATGTGCCACTGACCCAGATCCCGACCGCCTTTGTCTATCTCGGCTGCTGGTTCCTGATGGCGGGGGCCGTCTATTTGTTCTTCGGGCTCGAGACCCGGGGCAAATCGATCGAGCAGATCGACAAGGAGCTCAACGCGACGGCCGATGTCGCGGCCTCCGCAACGATCCGGCGCGCCTGAGGGAGGCGAACATGAATGTGACTGCTGCGGACCTTATCGGTGATCGCGACGTGATCGCCCGCGCCGAGGCGATCAGGGACGCGGTGACGGCCGCCTCCAACGATATTGAAACGACGCGCCGCCTGCCGCCCGACCTGCTCGACCGGCTGCATGAGGCGCGGCTGTTCCGCTTGCTGCTGCCGCGTTCAAGCAACGGGATCGAGACCGATCCCGTCACCTTCTTCCATGCCATCGAGACCATCGCCAAGGCGGATGCCTCGACGGCGTGGTGCCTGAGCCAGGCCGGCGGCTGCGCGATGTCGGCGGCCTATCTCGACCTGCCGGTCGCGCAGGAAGTGTTTGCCGACCCGCGTGCCGTGCTGGCCTGGGGCCCCGGCCCGAAGGTCAAGGCGATCGAGTGCGAGGGCGGCTACCGCGTCACCGGGGTCTGGTCGTTTGCCTCGGGCGGGCGGCACGCCACCTGGCTCGGCGCGCACTGCCCGGTCTATGCCGCGGACGGCTCGCCGCGCCGGGATGCCAATGGCGAGCAGGTCGAGCGCACCATGCTGGTGCGGACCGAAGACGTCGCATGGACCGACATCTGGAACACGGTCGGATTGCGCGGTACCGCCAGCGACCAGTTCGCGCTCGACGATTTCTTCGTCCGCGCGGACCATTCGATCACCCGCGAATTCGACCGCGAGTGCCGCGAGGACGGCCCGCTGTACCGGATGAGCAACCACACCTGCTACCAGATCGGCTTTGCCGGGGTCGCCTGCGGCATTGCCCGCAGCGCGCTCGACAATTTCGTCGACGTCGCCCGCAACAAGGTGCCGCGCGGCATGAAGAAGACGCTGCGGGACAATGCGGTGGTGCAGTCCGGCCTCGCCCAAGCCGAGGTCAATCTGCGCGCCGCCCGCGCCTTCCTGCTGCAGTCGATGGCCGACATCTGGAAGGATCTGGTTGCCGGCCACAGCATCACGGTGGCACAGCGCATGACGATCCGAATGGCGGCCACGCACGCCATCCACAAGGCGCGGGAGGCCGTCGATTTCGCCTACAACACCGCAGGCGCCACTGCGATCTTCGACGGCCATCCGCTGGAGCGGCGCTTCCGCGACATCCACACCGTGACGCAGCAACTGCAGGGCCGCTTCAGTCATTTCGAGACCGTCGGCGCCTGGATGCTGGGCGTCGATGCCGACCTCAGCTTCGTTTAACCCGATTTCTCAAGGAGAAGAACCATGCCATTGGGTGGACTACAGCATTACACCATCGAGCCGCAGGATCTGGAGAAGACCAAGGCGTTCTATTGCGATGTGCTCGGGCTTGAGAACGGCGAACGGCCGCCGCTCGATTTCCCCGGCTACTGGCTCTATTCCGGCGGTCAGGCCACCGTCCATCTGATGGGCACCCGCAAGCCCCGCGACGGCATCGTGGTGCGCGGCACCGCGAAGCAATATGAGGACACCGGCCGCCTCGACCATATCGCCTTTGCCGCCAGCGACGTCGAAGCCGTGCGCAAGCGCCCTGCAGGTCGAAGAACGTCACCTTCCGTGAGCAGATCGTGCCGCGCACCGGCGACACCCAGATCTTCCTCTACGATCCGGACGGCGTCGGTGTGGAGCTGAACTTCCCGAAGAGCTAAGCGCCGGCGTTTTGCGGATCGCTGATTGCCGGGCAGAGCCGTCCGAAGGACATCGTCGCTTTGCCGCGCCGATGTCCCGGTCATTGACGGCTCAATCCGCGCTGGCCTCGGGCGCTGTGGATGGTTCCCGACAAGGCCCTGACTCGGCCATCACTCGGGCGTGATCCGGTCCGTTTTTCTTCAACATTGAATGACGAATTAACCGGGCCGCGCCGCTGCGGCAGAATAGCCGGGTGCTGCGCCTTTAACCTACCCCAGGGCTTGGTGGCCCGGCTATTCGTCCCCACTTGGCCGGCGAGATTTCCTCAGTCGAGCCCGCGTTCGTGGCTCAGGCGGACCATTTCGTTGATGAAGATTTGTTTCTGCTTGTCGTCGAGGCTGGCAAACAGCGGCTCGGCGGCGTCGGCGACGCCGCGCTGATCGACCGCCCGGTCATTGAGGAACTGGGCCTCGTTGCGCATCTGCTCGATGATGTCATCCGGCGGATCGCGCTGCGCCCGCGCGATGCGCAGGTTGAGTCGGTCGGCGCCGTTGTGGCCGAGATAGTGCATCGCACTGTTGAAGCCGGCCCAATTCTTCTCCTGCTCCGGCGTCAGGTTGAGCTCCTTCTTGATCCGTTCGATGTTGGCGTCGCTGTTGGCGACGATCTGTTCGGCCGTCAGCTGCGGCGCGCCGGCCTGGGTCAGCACGGTCGGCGCTTGCTTCGCGCCCTTGTCCTTGGCGGCAGCCTTGGCCGACTTGGGGGCCTTGGCGCCGGCCGCCGCGCCCTGTGCGTTCTTGCCGCTGCCGGCATTGGGGTTGTTGCCATTGTTGCCGGTCAACACCCCGGTCACGCCGGTCACCACCCCGACAACGCCGCCGATGGCTCCGCCGAGAACGCCGCCGACCGGCCCGGCAGCCTTGTTGCCCTCGCGCGCCCCCTTTTCGACGCCCTGCACGATCTGCGCATCGACCATATGAGGCACTGCGAGCAACGTGACGGTGGCGGCCCCAACCGCGGCGCACAATCTCCATTGTGCGCGCAGCTTCGCTACCGGGATGAGCATGATCGGGTCTCCGTGATCGGTGGTGGATTGCGGAATTGATGCGGGAGTAGGTTCGACAAATCCGGACTTTAGCGTTTCCGGCTTCAGCAAGTCTATCGGCCGCGCCGGGCATCAACATGGCGGAACAGAGTTCGCTGAGGCTTGATCGGAAAGCTGCGGCTCAACCGCGCACCGTCTGCGACCTTGTCTGCGTCGCCGCCCGCGTGCGTCGCAGCATGATCGCAAGACGCACGGCAAACCGCCGGCAACTGCAGTGATGCGAACGGCACTGCCTGCTATTTGACCACAACGTTAGTTCTAGTTGGCATCAGCATCTCGTTTCTCGACAGATGCCGGCAATTCTGTTCTGATCGGTTTCAACGCAATCCCGCGACGTCGCGCAAACGCGACGCACAAAAAAGAACAACGGGATTCAAAAAGTCTTTTGTCCGTCGGCTACCAGGGAGGGAATGCCATGTCACGGAAGAAGCTCTCGCGCCGAGAATTCGTCGCAGCGACAGCGCTGTCATCGGCCGCGCTGATTACAGCCCCCTACGTGCGTGGCGCCTACGCAGCCGGAAAGCTCTCGATGGGCTTCTGGGATCACTGGGTGCCCGGCGCGAACAGTGCGTCCACCGAGCTGGTCAATGAATGGGCTGCCAAGGAGAAGGTCGAGGTCCAGATCGACTACATCACCAGCCAGGGCAACAAGAACATCGTCACCATCGCCGCCGAGGCGCAGGCGAAATCCGGTCACGATATTTTCCAGATGCCGACATGGTGGCCGCAGGCTAACGCCGAGCTGCTAGAGCCGGTCAACGACATCATGGATCCGCTCCTCAAGCTGAACGGCGATGTCAACGGCACGGTGAAATATCTCGGCCAGGCCGGTGGTAAATGGCTCGGCGTTCCCGCCAGCGTCGGCAGCCAGATCAAGGGTCCCTGCTCACGCATCGACCTGATGAAGAAACACGCCAACATCGACGTGCAGGAGATGTATCCGGCCGGAAGCGAGCCGAAAGCCGATAACTGGACTCTCGATACCTTCCTCAAGGCGGCCGAAGCCTGCCACAAGGCTGGATTCCCGTTCGGCATCGGCCTCGGCGAAACCAGCGACAGCGTCGACACCGCCGGCGCGATCTTCCAGTCGTTCGGCGCGCAGCTGGTCGATGCCAAGGGCAATCTTACCGTCAAGACCGACGCGGTGCGCCAGGCCCTCGACTACTACAAGAAGCTGCTCGCCTTCCTGCCGCCCGATGTGGCGGCATGGGACGACGCTTCCAACAACAAGTGGCTGGTCGCCGGCAAGGGCGCGATGATCCTGAATCCGCCGAGCGCGTGGGCAGTCGCCAAGCGCGATGCTCCGCAAGTCGCCGAGCAGTGCTGGACGCACGGGTTCCCGGCCGGGCCGAAGGGACGCTTCGCGCCCTATCTGCCGTTCTTCTGGTCGATCTGGTCGTTCTCGAAGAACAAGGAGGCGGCGAAGAGCCTGCTGACGCACCTGTCGCAACCTGCATCGATCGAGAAAATGGTGGTCGCCAGCGGTGGCTATGACCTGCCGGCCTACGAAAAGCTCACGACCTTGAAGGTCTGGGCGGAGCAAGCGCCGCCAAAGGGGACGCTCTACCACTATCCGAACCCCTACAAGCACCAGACGCTGTCGATTGCGGCCTCGCCCGCGCCGCCCAAGATCGCGCAGCAGATCTACTTCCAGGCCACGCTGACCAAGATGTGCCTGCGGTACTACCAGGGTGAAAGCATGGAAAAGACACTCGCCTGGGCCGAGGGCGAGTGCGAAGGCTTCATGCGAAGCTGACGACAAGCGAGGTCTCGCGCGACCGCCCGTAATGTTGGCCGCGCGAGGTCCCGTCTTCACATCCCAGCCGCCGAACCGGCGAGCTGTGCAACCAACCCGCGCGAGGGACCTGCGTTATGGTTGATGTCGCATTCCAATCCAACCGCGCAGCCGCTGCCCAGACGGGACGAAGGCGCGTCGGCCTGCGCAACGCGCTGCGGCGCAAGTCGATGGCCGCGTTCCTGATGACCTTGCCGCTGATCCTCCTGATCGCGATCCTGGTGCTCTACCCGGCCCTCTACTCCTTGCACCTCGCGACGCTGAACAAGGCGATGACGAAGTTCGTCGGGTTCGGCAATTTCGAGTTCCTGTTCAAGCGCGACACCTTCTGGCTGGTGGTCAAGCAATCCTGCATTTTCGCGATCTCGGCGGTGATCTTCAAAGCCCTGATCGGCTTCATCGTCGCGCATTTCGTGCACAACGTACCCGCCAACAAGCAGCGCAAGTGGCGCGGCATGCTGCTGGTGCCATGGGTGATCCCGCCGGCGATGAGCACGCTGGCGTGGCTCTGGCTGTTCGACCCCTCCTACAGCGCCTTCAACTACACGCTTTCCTTCTTCGGCATCGGGCCGATCCCGTGGACCGGCGATGCGATGTGGGCGCGCTTCTCGGTGATCCTGGTCAACGTCTGGTACGGCGCGCCATTCTTCATGATCATGTATCTGGCGGCGCTGAAATCGGTACCCGACCAGCTTTATGAGGCGGCCGCGATCGACGGCGCCAATTGGTGGCAGCGCATCTGGTACGTTACGCTGCCGATGATGCGCAACATCATCGCGATCACGACGCTGTTCTCGCTGATCGTGACCTTCGCCAATTTCGACATCGTGCGCATCCTGACCGCCGGCGGCCCGCTCGACCACACACATATCTTCGCCACCTGGGCGTTCCGCGTCGGCATCGAGGGCAGTGATGTGCCGCTCGGCGCCAGCGTTTCGCTGTTCATGGTGCCGATCCTCGCGGTCGCGGCGATTTTCATCCTGCGCGACATCACCAAACGCGGGAACGAAGCCTGATGAGCTCCCTGACGATCGACAAGTCCGGACCGACCCGCAAGGTCAAGTACGGCAGCATGAGCCGCGACCGCGCCTGGGCGCTACGCTGGTCCTATTTCTTCCTGGTGCTGTTTGCGATCTTCTCGCTGACGCCGCCGATCTACATGCTGATCACCTCTCTGAAGAGCAGCGCCGAGATCTCGGCCGCGACCAATCCGTGGTGGGTCTATCATCCGACACTCAGCAACTACATCGAGCTGCTGACCTCGAACCAGTTCCTGCGCTTCTTCTGGAATTCGGCCTGGGTCTCGATCATCGTGGTCACCATCACGATGCTGATCAGCGTGCCGGCGGCCTTTGCGCTGGCGCGGATGAAATTCTGGGGCTCGGCGACGCTCGCGACCGGCGTGTTCCTCACCTATCTCATTCCTGACAGCCTGCTGTTCATCCCGCTGTTCAAGATGTTCGCCGTGTTCGGCGACTGGACCGGCATCCAGCTCGTCAATCGCTGGTACGTGCTGCTGTTCATCTACCCGACGCTGACGGTGCCGTTCTGCACCTGGATCATGATCGGCTATTTCGCCTCGATCCCGAAGGAGCTCGACGAGGCGGCGATCATCGACGGCGCGAGCTGGTTCCAGACGCTGACCCGGATCTTCATCCCGGTCGCGCTGCCCGGCCTGATCGCGGCCACGATCTTTGCCTTCACCGTCTCCTGGGCTCAGTTCCTCTATCCGCTGGTGTTCACGACCTCGACCGATCAGCTGGTGCTGCCGGTCGGCATCATCACGACCCTGATCAAGGGTGACGTCTTCAACTGGGGACAGATCATGACCGGCGCCCTGCTCGGCGCCGCGCCGCCGCTGATCATCTACGCCTTCCTGATGGACTACTACATTGCCGGCCTGACCGCCGGTGCGACAAAGGGTTGAACTTATGGCTGACGTCAGTTTGCGGAAGGTTGTGAAGCGTTACGACGAGGTCGAGGCGGTGCGCGGCATCGACCTTGATATCGCCGACCATGAGTTCGTGGTGCTGGTCGGGCCGAGCGGCTGCGGCAAGTCGACGACGCTGC
The DNA here is from genome assembly GCF_054056795.1 of Bradyrhizobium sp. USDA 3315. Taxonomy (NCBI): domain Bacteria; kingdom Pseudomonadati; phylum Pseudomonadota; class Alphaproteobacteria; order Hyphomicrobiales; family Nitrobacteraceae; genus Bradyrhizobium; species Bradyrhizobium sp. USDA 3315. The sequence goes on from NZ_JBSRYP010000001.1 coordinate 6,922,004, forward strand.
GGATGATCGCCGGCCTCGAGGACATTTCCGACGGCGACATCATGATCGGCGGCGACGTCGTCAACGACGTGCCGCCGAAGGACCGCGACATCGCGATGGTGTTCCAGAACTATGCGCTCTATCCGCATATGACCGTTGCCGAGAACATGTCGTTCGGTCTGCGGCTGAAGCACTATCCCAAGGCGGAGATCAAGAGCCGGGTCACTGAGGCCGCCCGCATGCTTGACATCACGGATCTGATCGACCGCAAGCCGAAGCAGCTTTCCGGCGGCCAGCGCCAGCGCGTCGCGATGGGACGGGCGATCGTGCGCAATCCGAAGGTGTTCCTGTTCGACGAGCCGCTGTCCAACCTCGACGCCAAGCTGCGCGTGCAGATGCGGATCGAGATCAAGAAGGTGCATCAGAAGGTCCGCACCACGACCGTCTACGTCACCCACGACCAGGTCGAGGCGATGACGCTCGCCGACCGCGTGGTAGTGATGAACCACGGCAGGATCGAGCAGATCGGCACGCCCAACGAGCTCTACCACAAGCCGGCGACCCGGTTCGTCGCAAGCTTCATCGGCTCGCCCGCAATGAATTTCGTGCCCTGTCGGCTCGAGGACACCGGCGGCAAGCTCAACGTGCGGCTGACCGATCGCCTCGCCTTCGCGCTGCCGCCGGCACGCGCCGCCCGCTACCAGGCTCTCCCCCGCACCGACAAGCTGTTGCTGGGCATCCGGCCCGAGCACGTCATGGAGGCGCGGCCGCATGCCGAACCGGGCATCGAGCCGTTCGACGCGATGCTCGACGTCACCGAGCCGATGGGGATGGAGACCCTGGTCTATTTCACGCTCGAGGGCACCCAGGTCTGCGGCCGGGTCAATCCCAATGCCGGTGCGCAGGATGGCAGCCCGCTCCGATTGGCTGTGGACCTCAACAATATGCATTTGCTAAACGAGGTGACCGGCGTCGTCCTTTGACGGCGCACAAGAAACCTCAAGGGCAGGAAATGGCCACCAACAAGAAGAAGATTTTCGTCACCCAGACTTTGTCACCGGGGGCGCGGGTGCTCCTCAACGAGCGGGACGACGTAGAACTCATCGAATTTCCCAACCTGATCTCCGCCAAGGACTTTCAGACCATGCTCGAGCAGCATGCGCCGGTCCATGGCGTGGCGCTCGGCGCAACCCGCTTCGGCGAGGCGGAGCTGGAGGCGTCCAAGGGCATGATGGTGGTGACCCGGATCGGTGTCGGCTATGACGCCGTCGACGTTCCGGCGCTGTCGCGCCGCAAGGTGCCGCTGATGGTCGCAGGCACCGCGAACTCGCCGTCGGTCGCCGAACAAGCTGTGTTCATGATGCTGACGCTGGCCAAGCGCGCGCAGGAAATGCACACGATGGTCAAGGACGGCACTTGGGCGAGCCGGCTCGGCGTGCTGCCGTTCGATCTCTACGGCAAGACCGTCCTGATCGTTGGCTTCGGCCGCATCGGCACCCGCACCGCCAAGCGCTGCCTCGCCATGGAAATGAACGTGCTGGTCTACGATCCCTACAAGCCCGCCAGCGAGATCACGGCTGCCGGCTGCGAGGCCGTGTCGAACCTCGAAGCGGCGCTGCCGCGGGCGGACTTCGTCACGATCCATTGCCCGAAGAATCCCGAAACCGTCGGGCTGTTCAACGCCGCGCGGATCAGGCTGATGAAGCCGACCGCCTATCTCATCAACACCGCCCGCGGCGGCATCGTCGACGAGAAGGCGCTGCACGACGCGCTGGTGTCGGGCAAGCTCGCCGGCGCCGGCCTCGACGTGTTCGAGGTCGAACCGCCGCCGGTCGGCCAGCCCCTGCACGCTTTGCCCAACGTGATCATGGCGCCGCATGTGGCCGGCGTCACGGTCGAGGCCGTCGATCGCATGAGCGAGCAGACCGCACGCAATATCCTGAGCGTGCTGGATGGCAATCCGCTGCGCCAGAACGTGATCAACCAGGACGTCCTCGGCTGAGCTTTCAGCCTTCCTCGTTTGCGCCGCGGCCGATCCGAAAGGATCGGCCCGGCGATGCGGAGTACCCACATGGCCTTCAAGGAATTCGGCAACTACGATGCGGTCGGTCTCGCCGAGCTCGTCCGCAACAAGGACGTGACGCCGAAGGAGTTGCTCGACGAGGCGATCGCGCGCACCGCCGCCGTCGATCCCAAGATCAACGCTGTGGTCGTCAAGCATTACGACTATGCCGAGCGCCAGATCGCCAAGGGGCTGCCTGACGGTCCTTTCACCGGCGTGCCGTTCCTGCTGAAGGACCTCGATCTGCTCGAAGGCACACGCACCACGTCGGGCGCCAGCCTGCTAAAGGACTTCGTCGCCGATCACAACGGCACCCTGGCCCAGCGTTTCCTCGATGCCGGGCTTGCAATCTTCGGCAAGAGCTCGAGCCCGGAATTCGGGCTGATGCCGACGACGGAATCCCGTCTGTTCGGCCCGACCCGCAATCCCTGGAATCTCGACCATTCCTCCGGCGGCTCGTCCGGCGGCGCTGGGGCTGCGGTCGCGGCCCGCATCCTGCCCGTCGCGCATGCCAGCGACGGCGGCGGGTCGATCCGGATCCCCGCCTCCGCTTCCGGCGTGTTCGGCATGAAGCCGACGCGTGCCCGCAACCCCTGCGGGCCCGATCGCGGCGAAGGCTGGGGCGGCTTCTCGGTCGGCCATGTGCTCAGCATCAGCGTCCGCGACAGCGCGGTGATGATGGATGCGATCCACGGCCCGGAGCCGTCGAGCCTCTATGTCGCGCCGCCGCCGGAGCGACCGTTCTCGCAGGAAGTCGGCCGCGATCCCGGCCATTTGCGCATCAGCTTCACCGACAAGTCGCCCTACGGCGATGCCATCGATCCCGAGATCGCCGCGGCGGTGCGCGGCATAGCCAAGCTGCTGGCGGGGCTCGGCCATTATGTCGAGGAACGCGCACCGCCGCTGGCGGCCGATCCCGCCGCGGTCATGACGACCATCGTCGGCGGCAACACGGCGCTGACCATCCGTCTGCTCGAGCAGCGCGTCGGGCGCACCCTGACGTCGGACGATGTCGAGCGGCTCACGCTCGCCAGCGCCCAGAATGCGACCAAGATGAACCCGGCCGACTACGTGGCCGCGCAGCTTGCAGCGTTCCAGATTTCGCGCGCGCTTGCGACCTTCTTCGAAGGTTGCGACATCTTCCTCAGCCCGACGCTGTGCGCGCCGCCGCTCCGCCTCGGCGAGCTGAACACGATGTCCGAGGACCTCGGCCACATCGCGCCGGTGCTGCGCCGCTACATGCCGGGCACCTCGATGTTCAACATGTCCGGACAGCCGGCGATGTCGGTGCCGCTGGCCTGGAACAAGGCCGGTCTGCCGCTCGGCATGATGTTCGCGGCCAAGCTCGGCGAGGAAGGACTGCTGTTCCGCCTGGCCGGCCAGCTCGAACAGGTCCGCCCCTGGAAGGACCGGCGTCCGCCGGTTTGTGCCTGACGACGCTTTCAGGCGAAGCGGATCCGCTTCGCCTCAAGACTGCGCGCCAGAACCACCGGGGCTGACAAAGGATAGTCAGATCAGGTAGATAGGGAGGGCGTCGGCACGATTCCGCGCGCCGTCAGCCTGGGAGACCAAACCGTGAATGACCCGACCGACAATGCGCTGGCCGCAATCGCGAGCATTCTCGACCAGACAACCACACCTCCCGAGACCTCCAAATCGACCGACAAGACGGCGGACAAGCCAGTCGAGCCCGCAGCGGAGCCCCCGGCGTCGATAGCGATGCCGCCGCCTTTGCCGCCGTCCATCCAGGTCGAGTCCATCGCGGCCGTGTCCGTCGAGGCCGCGCCTGCCGAGCAGACGGCGGTCGAGCCGCCGCCGATCGAGGAGCCCGAGCCGGTCGAACAGCCTGAGCCAAGCAAGGCTGAGCCGAGCAAAGCTGAGGCAAGTGAACCGGAGCCAACCGAACCGGAGCCGAGCCAGCCGGAAGCGGAGCCGGGGTCGATCCAGCCGCCGCCCCAACCGATCGAGGCCAATGGCTATTCCAAGTCCGGCCCAGGACCAATGGCCGCGCTGCGCTTCCGCTGGACGGTGCGCCAGGACGGCGCCCAATATTATGTCGACGAGACCGTCGGCGAGGCATCGACCCCGCTCGTCAACGGCCCGATGGAGCGGGACGCCGCGATCAAATTCGTCGACGATCGCGAGGCCCACGCGCGGCGGCGCTTCGAGCATTTCAAGCACGAGATGCTCAGCCGCACTGCAAGCGTCGTTCAGGCGAGCAAGGACAGCAACGAGGCCTGAGACGCGATACGTGCCCTTCGGGCATCGCAATCAAATGCGGATGGAGAAGACCTCGGTGTTTCGCGCGCTGGCCGGCCTCGCTCTCGCTTTGCTCCTGTCCGCCGCGCACGCGCAGCAGGCGCCGTCCCGGCTCGATGAGATCGTCAAGCGCGGCATCCTGCGCGTCGGCATGACCGGCGACTATTTGCCCTTCACCTATCTCGACAAGGAGACCAAGGCCTTCCGCGGCTTCGATGTCGACATGGCGCAGTCGCTCGGCAAGGCGCTCGGCGTCAAGGTCGAGTTCGTGCCGACATCGTGGCCGCAAATGACCAAGGATTTCGAGGCCGACGATTTCGACATCGCGATGGGCGGCGTCTCCATCACCTTCGATCGGCAGAAGAAGGGTCTGTTCTCGACGCCGATCATGCGCGAAGGCAAGACGCCGATCGCGCGCTGCGCCGACAAGGGCAAGTTTGAGACGATCGCCGAGATCGACAAACCCGGCACCCGAGTCATCGTCAATCCCGGCGGCACCAACGAGCGCTTCGCGCGCGCCCACGTGAAAACCGCCGAGATCCGCGTCTTCAACGACAACACCAAGATCTTCGACGAGATCGCCAAGGGCGACGCCGACCTGATGATGACCGATGCGTCCGAGACGCGCTATCAGCAGAAGCTGCATTCCGGCGTGCTGTGCGCCGTGCATCCCGATAAGCCGTTCGACTTCGCGGAAAAGGCCTATTGGATGCAGCGCGACGTCGCCTTGAAAGCGTTCGTCGACCAATGGCTTCACATCGCGCGCGAAGATGGCAGCTACGCGAAGATCTACGCTGCATGGTTCGAATAGCCCGCGCCACGCTCAAAATTTGAAGCGCACGGCCTGAAACCAGACCGCAATCCAGCGATTTGAACCTTAGCCGCAAGGATACGACTCATGTTCTGACCGTGATCTGGGACACGTTCAACGGGGTGGTCACCGGATAGCCTTGCGAACGCGGCTCCCTGCACCGGAGGTCGAGATGAGAAAGCTTCTGGCGATCGCCACGCTCGTGCTGGCAAGCACGGCCGCAGCGCAGGCGCAGTACACATTCGATTACGGCGGCCGCACTATTCGCATCGATCCCGATCGCGGCACGGTTTCGATCCCCGGCGTCTACGACAATACTCCCCGCCGCACCAAACGCGCCAAGAGCGACGACACCGAGCAGAAGCGCAAGGCTCCGAAGGAAGCCAACACGAACGCCAAGTCGGACACTAAGTCGGACACTAAGACGAATTCCCAGGCCGCGCCGCCCAGCGCGCCAGCAGCGGCTGCTCCGCCTGCCGTCGATCAGGCCGCCGTCCCGCCGGCGCCTGCCGCAACGGCAGAGCCGCCCAGCACGGGCGTTGCGGCCACGCCGCCTTCAGCTACAGCCGCGACCACACCGCCGCCGCCCGCGGCGCCAGCCGTCCAGCAAACTGCGCCGGCTGCAAAGCCCACCACCGCTCCAACGGTCGGCGCCGCCTCGCCGAGCGCTCCGGTGCCCAAGCCGCTCGCCAATCCCGTGCAAGCAGCGAACTCGCCGCTCGGCGTCTGGCTCACCGAAGAAAAGGAAGGCAAAATCCGCATCGAGCAATGCGGCGCCAATCTCTGCGGCTACGCCGTCGACAAGAAATCGAACGCCAACGGCGAACAGGTGCTGATCAACATGAAGCCGGGCAAGGACAAGTGGAGCGGCCGCATCTTCGATCCGAACAGCGGCAGCACCTACGATTCCACCATCGCGATGAGGAGCCCGGACACGCTACGCGTCCAGGGCTGTGCGTTCGGCGGCATGTTCTGCGGCGGCCAGACCTGGACGCGGGTGAATTGATTGCCTGCAAATCGTAGCCCGGATGGAGCGAAGCTTAATCCGGGATTTTCACCATGGGAGAGACCGCCCCGGATTGCGCTTCGCTCCATCCGGGCTACGGTCTCATAAAATCAAAAGCCCCACCTGATAGCGGGGCTTTCATCTTGCGAACTGCTACGACGCTTCAGCCGACCTTGCCGCTGTATTCCTCGTCGGTGACGTGCTCCATCCAGGTCGAATAGACGCCATCGAGCGCCTCCTGCATGGCGATGTGGGTCATGCTGTTGTCCGGCGAGGCCCCGTGCCAGTGCTTCTCGTTCGGCGGAATCCAGACGACGTCGCCAGGGCGGATCTCCCTGATCGGGCCGCCCTTGGCCTGCACACGCCCGATGCCGGAGATCACATACAGCGTCTGTCCGAGCGGATGGGTGTGCCAGGCGGTGCGTGCGCCGGGCTCGAACGACACGCGCGAGGCGTTCAGCCGCGCCGGCGCAGGCGCCATGTTGATCGGGTCCTGCAACACCGTGCCGGTAAAATTCTCCTTCGGCGCGCGGCGGGTCGGCCGCGAGCCGGAAACGTGGATGTCCATGGGGTTACCTCCCTTTCTTGACGTTATTTCTTGGTCGCGGCGTAGCGCGCCTTGGTCTCGGCATTCATCGGATACAGGCCGGGCAGCTGGGCGCCATTGTTCACCTCGTTGACGATCCAGGCTTCCATCCGTTCCTGCTCCGGCCCCTCGGCCAGCACATGATCGAGGAACGCCTGCGGGATCAGCACCGCGCCGTCCTGGTCGGCCACCACCACGTCATTCGGGAATACGGCAACGCCGCCGCAGCCGATCGGTTCGCCCCAGCCGACGAAGGTCAGACCTGCAACTGACGGCGGAGCCGCGTAGCCGTCGCACCACACCGGCAGGCCGGTGCCGAGCACGCCCTCGACGTCGCGCACCACGCCGTCGGTGATCAGCGCCGTCACCCCGCGCTTGACCATGCGGGCGCAGAGGATGTCGCCGAAAATGCCGGCATCGGTGATGCCCATGGCATCGACCACGGCAATGCAGCCCGCCGGCATCGCCTCGATCGCGGTGCGGGTCGAGATCGGCGACGACCAGGATTCCGGCGTCGCCAGATCCTCACGGGCCGGCACGAAACGCAGCGTGAAGGCCGGTCCGACCAGCCGCTTCTGCCCGGGCTTCAAGGGCTTGGTACCGCGCATCCAGATGTTGCGCAGGCCCTTCTTGAGCAGGACGGTGGTGATGGTGGCGGTGGACACGTGCGACAGCGTCGCGATCGCTTCGGCGGACAGTGACATCTGGAAAGCTTGCTCCGATGGGAGGAAAAGACCGGCGCATGTTGCCGGGCAAAGGCCTTGCGTCAAGGGCTGCGCGAAAAAGCTGCGATCATCCAAATTTATCGCCGGCGTGCCGATTAATTTATTGAAGTTGCTGCATCATTTTGCACGAAGCGAATTCCGTTTTATCCCGAAACACGCTAGCTTGATGGCTGACGACAGCGCTTGACCCAATGGCCGAACCCTTAAGTCCTCCCCGCCTTTTGCCGAGTGGCGACAGCGCCATCACGGTGGAATTCAGCCGCACCATCGACGACGCCGCCAACCGGCGGGTGCTGGCGCTCGACCACGTGATATCCGCCGAGCCGATCGCCGGCATCACCGAGACCGTGCCGACCTACCGGTCGCTGCTGGTGCATTACGACCCCGTGCAGATCGGCTTCGATGCGCTCGGGGAGCAACTGCTCGCACGCTCCGCAAAGGCGCCGCCGACCGAGACCGGAACGCGGCGCTGGCGCATCCCGGTGACCTATGGCGGCGAGCACGGCATCGATCTCGAGGACGTCGCGAAGGCGCTCAAAACCACGCCCGACCAGATCGTGGCGCGCCACGTCGCCGGCGACTATCGCGTCGCCATGATCGGCTTCACGCCAGGCTGGTCCTATCTCAGCGGACTGGAGAAGTTCCTGCACATGCCGCGGCGCAAGGATCCGCGGCTACTGACCCCGGCCGGCACCATTTCGATCGGTGGCATCCAAACCGGCGTGCAGTGCCTGGCCGGCCCGAGCGGCTGGCACCTGCTCGGCCGCACGCCGGTGCGAACCTACCAGTTGCATCGCGAGCCGACCTTCCTGCTCGAGCCGGGCGATGCCATCACCTTCACCGCGATCGACGCCAAGACCTTTGCCGAACAGGACCGCGCCGCCGAGGCCGGCGAGTTCGTCGCCGAACTGGTGACGCCATGAGCAAGCTCGTCGTCACCTCGATCGGCCCGGCGAGCTCGGTGCAGGACGCTGGTCGTCCGGGCTCGCAGCGCTACGGTCTCGTGCCGAGCGGCGCGATGGACCGGCTTTCGCTGGCGGCCGCCAACACGCTGGTCGGCAACGACCTGTTCGCCGCCGCGGTCGAGATCGGCCCGTTCGGCGCCAGCTTCACCGCGCGCGGGGGCGCGGTGCGCGTCGCCCTCGCCGGCGCGTCGCGCAATGCCGATATCGGCGGCCGGCCAGTCGCGTTCGACAGCTCGGCGACGCTCGCCGAAGGTGAGACGCTCACTCTCGGCTTCGCGCGCGGCGGCTCGTTCAGCTATCTCGCGATCGAGCACGGCATCGAGGGCGAGCCGATGTTCGGCAGCCTCGCCGTCAACGCCCGCGCCGGGCTTGGCAGCCCCTACCCGCGGCCGCTGCAAAGCGGCGACGAGTTGACGACGCAAGCCGCGAGCGGCGCGCCCGAACGCCGCATCGAATTGCCTGCCGCGACCGATGCGCCGATCCGCATCGTGTTCGGCCCGCAGGACGACGAGTTCGCCGAGGACCACAAGAAGCTGCTGGTCGACAGCGAGTGGAAGATCTCGGCGACCAGCGACCGCATGGGCTATCGCCTCGAAGGTCCCGTCATCAAGCATCTCGACGGCCACAACATCGTCTCCGACGGCACCGTGAACGGCAGCATCCAGGTACCCGGCAACGGCCAGCCGATCGTGCTGATGCCGGACCGCGGCACCAGCGGCGGCTATCCGAAGATCGCAACCGTGATCACGGCCGATTTCGGCCGCTTCGCGCAGATCTCGGCCGGCCGACCGTTCCGCTTCAAGGCGGTGACGATGGCGGAAGCGCAGGCCGAGTCGATCAAGTTCCACGAGCTGCTGCGTTCCCTGCCCGACCGCCTCCGCGGCATTGAGGATTTTGGCCTCAACATCGAGGCGCTGCGGGATGCGAATGTCGCGGGTCAGGCCGTCAACGCCGTCGATGTGTCGACATGGCAAGTTGCGCTACCCTGAATCTATACGAACAACAGACGGATCGATCGTCATGACCTCAACCATCGACCTCAATTGCGATCTCGGCGAAAGCTTTGGCCCCTGGGAAATGGGCAATGATGCCGCGATGATCGAGCTTGCGACCTCGGTCAACGTCGCCTGCGGCTTTCATGCCGGCGACGCCGACATCATGCGCAAGACGGTCGAGCTGGCGAAGGCGCGCGGCGTCAGCGTCGGCGCCCATCCCGGCTATCGTGACCTGCACGGCTTCGGCCGCCGCCCGATGCCGGGACTGACGTCCTCGGAGATCGAGAACCTGATCGCCTATCAGATCGGCGCTTTGCAGGCGATCGCGACCGCGGCCGGCCACAAGGTCACCCACGTGAAGGCGCATGGCGCGATTTCCAACGTCGCTTGCGAGGACGACATGACGGCACGAGCGATCGCCAATGCGATCAAGGCAGTCGATCCCAATCTCATCTTCGTGGTGCTCGCCAACTCGAAGCTGGTGCGCGCAGGTGAAGCGGCGAATCTGCGGATGGCGCATGAGGTGTTCGCCGACCGCGCCTATGAGGACGACGGCAACCTGGTGTCGCGCAAGAAGCCCGGCGCGGTGCTGCACGATCCCAAGGCGATTGCCGATCGTGTGGTGCGGATGGTGCAGGACGGCGCGGTCGTCTCGGTCACCGGCAAGGTGATCAAGATGCAGACCGATACCGTCTGCATCCACGGCGACACGCGCGGTGCCGTCGAGATTGCGCGCGGCCTGCGCGAGGCGCTGAAGCAGGCGGGCATCACCGTTGCGCCGTTCAAGACCGCGCACTAAGCCGCGAACATCGATCAAAAAAGGGCCGGTCGCCGCGCCGGCCCTTTTAGATTCCGTTAAGAGTCTTCTTAAACCCAAACTTGCCGTTTGATTGTTAGGTGCAGCTTCCGAGCCTTTGATTGTCCTCTTAGGAAATTGGGTACGAAAGCATGTTCCGCACCAGCCTCTCTCTCACCATTGCCGCGGTTGCCACCGCCGCCTTCACCAGCGCGGCATCCGCCGGCTGCTACAGCTGCTATACGCCGCCGCCCCAGCCGTGCACGACCTGCTATCAGGTGCAGAGCGTGCCGCCGCAGTATCGCACTGTGCAGGAGACCGTCATGGTGGCGCCGGGCCGCGTCGTCGCGCATCGCACGCCGGCACAGTATCGTACCGTGATGGTGCCGAGGACGGTGATGGTCGCGCCCGAAGGCGTCGCCTATGAGCGCATCCCGCCGCAATACGCCACCCAGGAGCGCACCCAGATGGTCTCGCCGGGCTATTCCTACTACGCGCCGGTTCAGCCGACCTGCAACACCTGCGGTGGCGGCTACGGATATGGTCGCGGCTACGGCTACTGAGCCGTCAGCATCCAGCCAACACAAAGCCGCCGCCTGATGACATCAGACGGCGGCTTTTGAATGTTCTGAAGGGCTCAGAACGGGTGGACGGACAGCGTGCCGAACACGATGGCCGCGATCACCGCAAAGGCACTGTACAGCGCCGCGGTGTGAATTCCGGTCCCGGACTTCCGTGAAATGTTTCGCGCGTAAAGGTGCAGGCGGGCCTCCGCCGATAGCTCGCGCATGGTCGATCTCCAACGCCCCATTCTCGGGCATATGGAATATCGTTCGCGGGCGGATTCAAGCGGGCGGCAAAAATAGCGATGCCGCCGCCTTCGGGAACCGGGTTCCGAGAGGAATATTCCTTCCCGCGCGCTCGGCCGAGAATCCTATTCGCTGCAATTCGAGGCGTCGGGAACCCGCGCCAGTCCTGCAATAACCGAAAATCTCGAAAACAACCCCTTGCAAAGTAGCCGGAGGTCGATAGCTGAGGCGCTACCGCGCCGCGCCTGTTGCCCATCCCTGTCCCGGCAACACCACGCACGGTCGTGCACGTGCCGCCGGAAGCGGCCGCTGCGGCGCGCTCAGGCCTTCCAGCGCCCGATCTTGAACGCCGCCAGATGCCCCGGAACGTCGCTCGGGTCGAACGGCGGGCCGGCGAACGCCCCGATGGCGCTGGAGGCGCCGGCCGGGCGGCCTGATGCGGCGTCGTAGAGATCGGGCCTGAACACGGCCATGGCGATCTTCAGCGCCTCCGGCCGGTACGGCGTCTGGCCCCAGCGAACCATCTGCGCATAGAGCCAGGCCGCCTGCCCCGGATCAGGCCGCGCCGCAGCCTCGCGCCCGACCAGCAGATAGCGATTGCTCTCGCGCATGGTGCCGTCGGGCGAGATCTTCAGGTGGCCATCGAGCGTGCGCTGGATGACGCTGGCATCGACGCCGATCCGCTCGGGCTGCGCCAGGATGCGCGCGACCTCGGACCGGTTCTCGGGCCGCTCGATGAACTCCACGGCGCGCAGATGCGCACGCACCAGCGCCGCCACGATGTCGGGATGCTTCTCCGACCAGCTCTGCCGCACTGCCAGCACCTTTTCCACCGCGCTGAGCAGGATGTCGGAGACGAAGTGCAGGATGTGGCCGATGCCAAGATCGACCGCGATCGAATTCCAGGGTGCGCCGACACAGAACGCGTCGACATGGCCGTTGGCTAGACTGTCGACCATGTAGGGCGGCGGCAGCACCACGAGCTGAACATCCTCATCGGGATCGACGCCTCCCGCGGCCATCCAGAACCGCAACTGGTAATTGTGGGTCGAGAACGGGAAGGTCATGCCGAAGGTCAGCGGCTCCGCCCCGCTCTTCCGCCGCTTGGCCACCACGCGGGCGAGCGCCTGTGCGGTTGCCATCGGATCGAAGCGGTCGCCGTCGATCTCTTCCATCAGCGCGGCGTGCAGCGCCGGCGATACGGTGATGGCATTGCCGTTGAGCCCGAGGTTGAAGGGCGCCGCGATCGGCACCTTGACGTGACCGAGCCCGAGGCTCGAGGCGATCGCCACCGGCGCCAACAGATGAGCGGCGTCGAACAGGCCGATATTGAGCTTGTCGCGGACGTTCGACCACGACACTTCCCGCACCAGCGTGACGTCGAGGCCTTCGGCCGCCGCGAATTCCTTGTCGACGGCAACGATCAGCGCGGCAGCGTCGACCAGCGGAATGAACCCGATGCGCAATGGTGTGGTCATTTCAACAGCTCCGACGCCGTCAGGATCGATTGCGCGATCTCTCCGATTTTCTTTTTCTCGCGCATCGCGGTCGAGCGCATCAGCACGTAGGCCTCCTCCTCGGTCAGCCCCTTCACCTTCATCAGGATGCCCTTGGCGCGGTCGATCACCTTGCGCTCCTCCAGCGCGTGCTTGGTGCGGTCGAGCTCGTCCTGCAGCTTGGCGAAGGCATTGAAGCGGGAGACGCAGAGATCGAGGATCGGCTTCATCCGCTCCTTCTTGAGACCGTCGACGATGTAGGCGGAGACGCCCGCCTCGACCGAGGCCTGGATCGAGGCGGCGTCGCTCTGGTCGACGAACATCGCGATCGGCCGGCGGACGGCACGGCTGACCTGGAACATTTGTTCCAGCACGTCGCGACTGGGGTTCTCGAGGTCGATGACGATGATCTCGGGGTCGAGCGCATAGATTCGCGAGAGCAGGCTCTGCATCTCGCTGATATGCACGACGTCCGTATACCCGGCCTCCCGCAGTCCCTCCTCCAGGATGGCCGCTCGGATCGGGCTCTCGTCGACTATGACGATCTTGGGAGACGATTCAGCGCTCATCGACAACTCTTAAGGCCCGGCAGATGCATCCATATCATGCCGGAAGCCCCGGGAAAGGGTTGTAATTCTCGGCAATTGGGACTAGCTCCTGCCCATTCATCAGGCAGATCAGAGATATGCAAGAGGCCGCCGCGCCGAAAGTGAGCTTTGTGTCCTTGGGGTGCCCCAAGGCGCTGGTCGATTCCGAGCGCATCATCACCCGGCTGCGCGCGGAAGGCTATGAGCTGGCGCGCAAGCATGACGGCGCCGACATCGTCATCGTCAACACCTGCGGCTTCCTCGACAGCGCCAAGCAGGAATCGCTCGCCGCGATCGGCGAGGCCATGGCCGAGAACGGCAAGGTCATCGTCACCGGCTGCATGGGCGCCGAGCCGGAGCAGATCGAGAGCGCCTATCCCGGCGTGCTCTCGATCACGGGGCCGCAGCAATATGAGAGCGTGCTGGACGCCGTGCACCGCGCGCTGCCGCCGGCGCACAACCCGCATATCGACCTGGTGCCGCCGCAGGGCGTCAAGCTGACGCCGCGGCACTACGCGTATCTGAAGATTTCCGAAGGCTGCAACAACCGCTGCAGCTTCTGCATCATCCCGAAGCTGCGCGGCGATCTGGTGTCGCGGCCGGCCAACGACGTGCTGCGCGAGGCCGAGAAGCTGATGAAGGCCGGCGTCAAGGAATTGCTCGTCATCTCGCAGGACACCTCGGCCTATGGCATCGACCTGAAATACGCCGAGAGTCCCTGGCAGGATCGCAGCGTCCGCGCAAAATTCTTCGATCTCGCCAAGGAGCTCGGTGAACTCGGCGCCTGGGTGCGGCTGCAATATGTCTACCCCTACCCGCATGTCGACGAGGTCATCGGCCTGATGACCGAGGGCAAGGTGCTGCCTTATCTCGACATCCCGTTCCAGCATGCGAGCCCGGACGTGCTGCGCGCGATGAAGCGCCCGGCTGCGCAGGAGAAGACGCTGGCGCGGATCCAAAAGTGGCGCGAGCAGTGCCCGGAGCTGACGCTGCGCTCGACCTTCATCGTCGGCTTCCCCGGCGAGACCGATTCCGATTTCGCCTATCTGCTCGACTGGCTCGATGAAGCCGGGATCGACCGCCTCGGCTGCTTCAAATATGAGCCAGTTGCCGGCGCCGCGTCGAACGCGATTGGCAACGCCGTGCCCGACGAGATCAAGCAGGAGCGCTGGAATGCGCTGATGGCGCGGCAGCAGAAGATCTCCGCGAGGCGCCTGAAGCGCAAGGTCGGCACCCGCCAGCAGGTCATCATCGACGAGGTCGGCCCCACGGTGGCGAAGGGCCGGTCAAAGGCCGACGCGCCTGACATCGACGGCGCCGTCTACCTCACCAGTCGCCGCCCGCTGAAGGTCGGCGAGATCGTCACCGCCAAGATCGAGCGCTCCGACCAATACGACCTCCACGGCAGCGTCGCCGGATTCTGACGCTTGACATGTTCCGGCGTTCGGCTGTATGGCCCTCCGCCATGAAGCTGAACCGGACCCACCGCCGCGCCATCTGCCGTCGTCGCACCCGCGACGATGCTGGGCTGCGCCGTGTCCGACGCCATCGCTGATCCTATAAATCAGCCAAGGTTTTCGAGAAGGCCGCGCCCCCAAAGCGCGGCCTTCTCGCTTTTCGGCCTGCCCTTTCCCAACACCGACCCAGAGGAGAACGACATGACCAACGCTACCCATCCGTTCGATGCGCTGATGGACATCACCGCTCGCCCCGAGGTCGTGTTCGTGCGCGGCGCGGGCTCGTATTTGTGGGACAGCAAGCGCAACCGCTATCTCGACTTCGTGCAGGGCTGGGCCGTGAATCCCCTCGGCCACTCGCCGGTCATCGTAGCCGACGCGCTGGCCGCGCAGGCGAGACGGCTGCTGACGCCAAGCCCGGCGTTCTACAACGAGCAGAGCCTGAAACTGGCAAAGTTGCTGGTTGACAACAGCTGCTTCGACCAGGTGTTCTTTGCCAATTCGGGCGCGGAGGCCAATGAAGGTGCGATCAAGCTCGCGCGGAAATTCGGCGCCAAGTACAAGAATGGCGCCCACGAGATCATCAGCTTCGAAGGCGGCTTCCACGGCCGCACGCTCGCGACCATGTCGGCCTCGGGCAAGAAGGCGTTCGAGCCCCTGTTCGAGCCGAAGGTCCCGGGCTTCCGCAAAGCCAGGCTGAACGATATCGAGTCGGTGCGAAGGCTGATCTCGTCGTCGACGGTCGCGGTCATGCTGGAGCCGATCCAGGGCGAGGCCGGCGTCTGGCCCGCGACGGATGAGTTTTTGCAGGAGTTGCGGGTGCTGACCCAGCAGCGCGGCCTGCTGCTCATTGTCGACGAGATCCAGACCGGCATCGGCCGGACCGGAAAGCTGTTCGGCTATCAGCACGCCGGGGTCGAGCCCGACATCATGACGCTCGGCAAGGGCATCGGCGGCGGCGTGCCGCTCGCGGCCCTGCTCGCGACCGAGCATGCCGCGTGCTTCGATCACGGCGATCAGGGCGGCACCTTCAACGGCAATCCGCTGATGTGCGCCGCGGGGCTTGTCGTGCTCGATCAGATCGGAAAGCCCGATTTCCTGAAATCGGTCGTCGATGCCGGCCTTTTGCTCGAGCGCGAATTGCAGCGGCTGTCGTCGCGGCACGGTCTCGGCGAGATCAGGGGCCGCGGCCTCCTGCTGGCGCTCGACCTGAAGATGCCGATCGGTGCCGCCGTGGTTGCCGAGGCGTTCGCGGCCGGCGTGCTGATCAACTCGCCGCAGCCGGACACGCTGCGCTTCATGCCGGCGCTGAACGTGACGCGGGAGGAGATTTCCGTTGTCATCGACTGCCTGGATACGGTGCTGACCAAGGTCGGCGCGGCGCGGCGGGTGGCGTAGGATCCTCCCCGCTCGTCATTGCGAGGAGCGAAGCGACGAAGCAATCCATCTTCCCGGGTGGAGAGGTGGATTGCTTCGCTTCGCTCGCAATGACGGCGAGAATTACGGCCGCAGGATCGCTGCGCCCGTCGTCGTCCGGCTCTCCAGGTCGATATGCGCCTTGGCCGCATCCTTCAGCGCATAGGCGTGGTTGATCGGCACATGCAGCTTGCCGTTGATCACGGCGGCGAACAGCGTGTCGGCGCCTTCGAGCAATTCCTTGCGGGTGCCGACATAGTCGTTGAGCTTGGGCCGCGTCGCGAACAGCGAGCCGTGGTTGTTGAGCTCGGCGAGCGGGAACGGCGGTACCGGGCCCGACGCGTTGCCGAAGGAGACGAACAGACCGCGTGGCCTGAGGCAGGACAGCGATCCCGGGAACGTGGTCTTGCCGACGCCGTCATAGACGACGTCGCAGAGCTCGCCCCGGCTGATCTGCTTGACGCGTTCGACGAAGTTCTCCTCGTTGTAGAGGATGACGTGATCGCAGCCATTGGCGAGTGCGAGATCGGCCTTCGCCTTCGAGCCGACGGTACCGATGACATGCGCGCCGAGCGCCCGCGCCCATTGGCAGGCGAGCAGCCCGATGCCGCCCGCCGCGGCGTGGATCAGCACGCGATGGCCGTGCTCGACCTTGAAGGTCTTGTGCAGGAGATACCAGACCGTGAGGCCCTTCAGCATCAGCACGGCGCCCTGCTCGTAGGTGATATGGTCGGGCAGCTTGACGAGCTTGTCGGCCGGGATGACGCGCTCGGACGCGTAGCCGCCGAGATTGTAGTAGTAGGCGACGCGATCGCCGGGGTGGAAATTGGTCACGCCCGGACCCACGGCCAACACCTCGCCTGCAGCCTCATTGCCGGCAATGAACGGCAGGCCGGGCGCCTTGTAGAGGCCGGTGCGGAAATAGACGTCGATGAAGTTCAGACCGACCGCATGCTGGCGGATCCGGACCTCGCCCGTCCCCGGCGCGCCCACCTCGACGTCCTCGTAGGTTAGGACTTCCGGGCCTCCCACCTGGTGCACGCGCACAGCCTTGGTCATGTCGTCGCTCCCCTCAATATCAGCGTCAAGCGAGCGAATGCCATCGCGGCCGGCTTGTCAACCAAGCGGGCCGGAACCGGCTACGGCACGATCCGGAAAAGTGCGAAGCGGCTTTCCCTCGCGACAAACGCGCAGCGTTTGCGCGGAGATCATGCCCATCAGCGCGCCGGCTTCCTGCGGTTGCGCTTGGCCATGACGTTGAACGCCTCGACCGCGGCCGAGAAGGCGATCGCGAAATAGATGTAGCCGCGCGGGATGTGGAATTTGAAGCCGTCGGCCACCAGCGCCACGCCGATCAGCACCAGGAAGGCCAGCGCCAGCATCTTGGTGGTCGGATGCTCCGCGACAAACCGCGCCACCGGTCCCGACGAGATGTACATGATGGCGCAGGCGATCACCACCGCCGCGATCATGATCTCGATGTCCTGCGCCATGCCGATCGCGGTGATGATCGAATCCAGCGAGAACACCAGGTCGATGATGATGATCTGCACGATCACCCAGAAGAACGCGCTGGCGCTCGGCCTGTCATCGGCGTCCGCCTCGCGCGCCTCGACCTCGCCGTGGATCTCATGGGTCGCTTTCGCGATCAGGAACAGGCCGCCGCCGATCAGGATGATGTCGCGCCACGACAGCGCGACGTCGCTGACGGTGATCACCGGTTGGGTCAGCCCGATCAGCCAGACCAGGATCGAGAGCAGCACAATGCGGAACACCAGCGCCAGCAGCAGGCCGATCTGCCGCGCGCGCTTGGCCTGCGCCGGCGGGATCCGCGACACGATCACCGACAGGAAAATCACGTTGTCGATGCCGAGCACGATCTCGAGCGCAGTCAGGGTCAGCAGCGCCGCCCAGGCTTCCGGGCTGGTGATCAGTTGCATCATGCTCTGAAGGCTTTCATCCGGCGGATCACGGTATCGCTGCCGATGATGTAGACGGCGATGGCGCAGAGACCGAAGGTGATCGGGGCTCCGACCACGAAATCGTTGGCAAGCGTGTACATGCCGAGCAGTGCCCATGCGCCGAGCAGCCACAGCGTCAGCCAGCGCAGCCGCACCACACGCAGCGGATGCAGCACGTGGAACGGCGCGAAGGTCAGCGCGATCAGGGCCGCGACCACGATCGTCGACAGCACCGGCGGCAGGTGCAGCAGGAACAGGTAGAACGCCGCCGCATTCCACAGCGCCGGGAAACCGCGGAAATGGTTGTCATCGGCCTTCATGCGGCGGTCGGCGAAATACAGCGCGCTGGAGACCACGATGCCGATGCCGAGGATCGGCGCCGCCAGCGGCAGCAGCATGCCGCTCGCGGTGATCGCATAGGCCGGCACGAACACATAGGTGACGAAATCAACCACCAGGTCGAGCACCTCGCCCGACCAGTTCGGCTGCAGCCGCACCACGTCGAGCCGGCGCGCCAGCGGGCCGTCGATCCCGTCGATGATGAGCGCAACCCCGAGCCAGGCGAACATGTTGGCCCAGTGCTCGCGCACCGCCTCCAGCATCGCCAGCAGCGCGACCCCGGCGCCGAGCGCCGTGAAAATATGAACGGTGAATGCGGCGGTCCGCATCCGTTCTGGCAACGCATCGGGCTGGCTCGAATGCTCCATCGGCCGAGTGCTATCAGGAATCGGACCGGTTTGCATATGCGGTCTTGCGGCGTTCCGCCGCGCAAAGCGTTGGAAACTCTTGGTGGTTACCGATGGCTTGAAAATCGGGCCAAGCATGTCAAATGTCCTGATATGACCGACAGCTCGCTGGATTATGACGTTATCGTAATAGGCGGCGGTCCGGCCGGATTAACGGCTGCGATTGCCCTTGCCGACGCAGGTGCGCGGACTGCGCTGCTGGCGCGCCGCGCGCCCTATGCCGACAACAGGACCACCGCGCTGCTCGGTGCCTCGACCGATATCCTGGATCGGCTCGACGTCTGGCGGCGCTGCAGCGACCGAGCGGCGTCGCTCAAGACCATGCGCCTCGTCGACGACACCGGCCGCCTGATCCGTGCGCCCGAGGTGCGCTTCTCGTCCGACGAGATCGGCCGCGAGCAATTCGGCTTCAACATCGACAACCGCTCGCTGGTCGCGGCGCTCGAGGACCGCGCCGGCGAAATGTCCGCGCTGACGCGGTTCGACGATGAAGCCGCCTCGGTGCGGCCGGACGATGCCGCGGTCACTGTGGTGACGCGGCAGGGCCAGTCGCTTCACGCCCGGCTCGTGGTCGGTGCCGACGGGCGCCATTCATTGTCCCGCGAGGCCGCCGGCATCGAGGTGACAAGCCGCGAGCTCGGGCAGTCCGCCCTCACCTTCAACGTCACCCACACCCGGCCGCACCACAACATCTCGACCGAGTTCCACACCGAGCACGGCCCCTGCGTGTTCGTGCCGCTCAGCGGCGTCAGAAGCAGCGTGGTCTGGGTCTCGGCGCCCAAGGAGGCCGAACGGCTGATGGCACTCGGGGACGACGAATTGTCCGTCGCCGCCGAGCGACAATCGCATTCGATCCTCGGCCGCGTCGAGGTCCAGGGCGGCCGTCACGTGTTTCCGCTGGCGATCGAACGGCCGCGGCAATTCGCCAAGGACCGGATCGCGCTGGTCGGGGAATCCGCCCATGTGCTGCCGCCGATCGGCGCGCAGGGCCTCAATATGGGACTGCGCGATGCCGCTGATATCGCCGAGATCACGGGGCAGGCGATCGGTCGTGGTGAAGATCCCGGCGCGCCCAATGTGCTGTCGCGCTACCAGGCGGCGCGGCGCCCCGATGTCGCCAGCCGGACCTGGGCGATCGACATCGCCAACCGGTCGCTGCTGAGCGATTTCCTCGGCATGCAGACGGCGCGTGCTGCCGGCCTGCATCTGCTCGGCGCATTCGGCCCGTTGCGGCGCCTCGCGATGCGCGAAGGCCTCGCGCCATCGTGGCGGCGGTGAGCAAAGCGTTTTCGAGCGAAGTGGGTACCGGTTCGCGTTAAGAAATCGCGTCAAATAAGAAGCGCGCCGATCAGGGAAACACCAGCCGTCCGCTCTGGATGAACCACATCACGCTGGTCAGCGTGACAACCGAGGCGAAGGTGCCGATCAGCACCGCGACCGACGCCGGCTCGATCCAGGTGTCGTTCTGCCGCGCGATCACGAACACGTTGAGCGCCGGCGGCAGCGAAGCCATCAGCACCGCTGTCGCGGCCCAAGGCTGCGCGAACGGGCCGAACAGCAGCATCAGGCCGAACGCCAGCAGCGGATGGATCAAGAGCTTGATCGCGACCACGCCCGGGACCTCCCACGGCACCCGCTCGAACGGCCGCAGGGCCACCGTGATGCCGAGCACGAACAGCGCCGTCGGCGCGGCGGCGTTTTCCAGGAACTGGATGGTGCGATCGAGCGCGACCGGGATCGGGATGTGAAACGCGGCGACCAGCGCCCCGAACACCGCCGACATGATCAGCGGGTTCTGCACGATCTGCCGCAGCACCACGCCGAGTGCGTGCAGCAGCGAGGGATGGTCGCGGTCGGTGAGCTCGATCAGCAGCGGCACGATCGAGAACAGGAAGATGCTGTCGCAGCAGAAGATCAGCGCGGTCGGCGCCGCCGCCTTGGCACCGAGCACGGCGAGCGCGAGGCCAGGCCCCATATAGCCGATATTGCCATAGGCGCCCGACAGGCCGGCCAGCGTCGCCTCGCGCAGCGTGAGCCCGCCGATCACCTTGCCCGCGACCATCGCCAGGAAGAATGCGAGCACGGTTCCGAGCGTGGTGGCGATCAGGAATGGCGGGTTGTTCAGCTCCGCAAACGGCGTCTTGGACATGATCCCGAACAGCAGCGCCGGCAACGAAACGTAAAGCAGGAAGAAATTCATCCAGGCGAGCCCGCTCTCGGGCAAACCCTTGGCCTTGCCGCACGCGTAACCGATGAAGATCAAGCCGAAATACGGCAACGCCAGATTGAGGATATCGATCATTCTGAAAGTAGTTTCTCGGCCGGATTTCGGGTCGTTTTTGCAGGGCTGGAATCGGTAAAGCGCGGGTTAATTCGGACCTTAGCCCCTAGCATCGGCCACAATGTTGGTCTATCGACGAGCCATGATCAAAGCGCGCACCGCCAAGTTTCAGATCGGGCAGATCGTCCGTCACCGGGTGTTCTCCTTCCGGGGCGTGATCTTTGATATCGACCCGGAGTTCAACAACACCGAGGAATGGTGGCTGTCGATCCCCGAGGACATGCGGCCCCACAAGGACCAGCCGTTCTACCATTTGCTCGCAGAAAACTCGGAGACCGAGTACGTCGCCTATGTCTCGGAGCAGAACCTCTTGCCCGACGAGTCCGGCGAGCCGATCCGGCATTCGCAGGTGGCGGAGATCTTCATCAAGGACAAATCGGGCGGCTACCGTCCGCGCAATCCGTCGCTGAACTGAGGTCCGGCGGCGCTCCGGCGAATGCCACGGCGTTCGCGCTGCCACGCTCACACCCCCTCGCGCTTGGCCAAGACAACCGCGATTGCCCAGACGGCAAAGCCCGCCAGCGCCAGCCCCGCGCCGACGAGGCCGGTCGACGTCCAGCCATAGCCGGCTGCAACCGCCATTCCGCCGAGCCACGGACCCAGCGCATTGGCGACGTTGAAGGCGGAGTGGTTGAGCGCGGCGGCGAGGCTCTGCGCCTCGCCCGCGACGTCCATCAGCCGGGTCTGCAACACGGTGGCGAGCGCCCCGCCCAGCCCGATCAGGAACACGTCGGCGGTCAGCGTCCAGAAATTTCCGGCCGCCAGCGGATAGAGCGCGAGCGTCGCCGCCGACCACAGCAGGAGCCTGCCCGCGGTTGCCATCAGCGCGCGGTCGGCGAAGCGCGGCACGATGATGTTGCCGGCGGTAAGGCCGGCGCCGAACACGCACAGCGTGACCGGCACCAGCGCGGCCGAGGTGTGGGTCACCGCCAGCATGGTCGAGGCCAGATAGGTGTAGACCGAGAACAGCCCGCCGAAACCGATGGCGCCGATCGCCAGCGTCAGCCAGACATGCTTGCGCCCGAGTGCCGACAGTTCACGCAGCGGGCTCGCCTTGCTGTTGGCGGCATCACGCGGGGCGAAGATCAGGACCAGGACCGCGGTCAAGAGCGCGAGGCCGGCGACGATCGCGAAGGCCCAGCGCCAGCCGATCGCCTGCCCGACCCCGTTGGCGAGCGGAACGCCGATCGTGGTCGCGATGGTGAGCCCCAGCAGCACTCGGCCGACAGCCGCCGTGCGCTTGTCTGTAGGGACCAGCGAGGCCGCGACCAGCATGGCGATGCCGAAATAGGCGCCGTGCGGCAGCCCCGCCAGGAAGCGCAGCGCCAGCATGGTGTGATAATCGGGTGCGAGCCCCGAAAGGCCGTTCATCAGCGCGAAGAAACCCATCAGCGCGATCAGCAGCGTCCGCCGCGTCATGCGCGCCGACAACACCGCGATGACCGGCGCACCGACGACGACGCCGAGCGCGTAGGCGCTGATCGCATGGCCGGCCTGGGGCTCGCTGATGTGCATGTCGTGGGCGAAGAACGGCAACAGGCTCATGGTCGCGAATTCGGCGATGCCGATCGCAAAGCCGCCCATCGCCAGCGCGAGATGGACGATGCCGGGATGAAACGTTCCGGGGACGTTGTCCTGGCTGACGCGAACGCCAGCATCGACCGAAGCACCGCCGGTCGGCTGCTCCCGAGGCCGGGAGCGCGGTTCCCGCCGCTGCGTGCTGACTTGCTGGGACATTGCGCGACTTCCATGACTGCGAACGGCGGCCAGGATTCGCGGAAGAACCACGCGCAGATTTGCGCACCGAAGGCGCTGTTCGCGCTTTCGTCTGGCCTCCCGTCTCGGATTTATGATTGTGCTTCGACGCCGGACTGGTCCGGACAAGGCACCAACGATGCGCGCTCATCGCGCGACGCAATCGCAGCACCCTGCGGCGACCATCGCACACGATCTGCGCGATCACCAGCGCAGCAGGCTGCCAGCAGCCAGTCTGTTTCGCATGACAAAAAAGGCGCCCTTCCGGGCGCCTTTTGATCGCGATGATCTCGCGTTTTCTTGAACGCGTGATTGAAGTGCTTACTTGGCCGCCGGGTTGGCCGGCGCCGGAGCCTGCGCAGAGCCACCGCCCGCGCCTTCCAGCTTCTTGCGCTGCTCTTCGGCGCGCTTCTGCAACTCTTCCTGCAGCTTCTTCGAGTTTTCCTCGAACACCTTCGGATCGGTCGGCGGGCCGTCATAGGCCTTGGCGAATTCGGTGTTGAGCGGCAGCGGCAGCGTCAGCGGCGCGCCGTTGGAATTGATCGCCTGGACCACGAGGTTCTGGCCCTTCTTCATGTTGGCGATCAGCTCGGGCGTTGCTTCATAGTCGGACATGCAGCCGTTCTGGAAGCAGATCACATAGGGCGCCTGCTGCGGCGGGTTGCCGTCGACGATGATGCGGGTGCCGTGCACGAGCTGCATGCCGAGCGGCAGCGTGACGCGCAGGATCTTCTTCGGCTCGCCTTCCGGCTCGATGATCACGGCGGCGATCACCGGCTGGCCGGACTCGATGCGGCCGTCCTTGCCGGTGAAGCAGACCTGCTTGGCGTTGGCTTCCTGGCCCTTCAGGCAGAACTTGGTCCAGGGGGCGTAGATCAGCTGGATCTGCTGATCCTGCGCCGGCGGCTGGGCGGCCGCAGCGGGCGGCTGGCCGGCGGCCGGTGCTTGGGCGGGCGCCTGGGCTGCCGGAGCCTTCGGAGCTGCCTTGGGTGCCGCCTTGGGCGCAGCCTTCGGTGCCGCAGGCGCCGGCGCTGCCGGCTGCTGGGCCCGAGCGGCAGGAACCAGGAGCGCTGCAGAGAATGCCGTCGCCGCCATCAGGGCAACAATTCGCCCATGCGGCCGGACCGGGGCGGCCAAGATACGGAAATTCATTGCGGAAAACCCTTTCTGAACGGAAGCCCGAAACCGCTGCAGGCGCCGACACATAGCCGTTTGGGCGGCTGTCTCCTAGTCAATTGAGGCGGATACGTGACAGGCGTTCCCGCCTTCGAATTGCACGCCTTCAATACAGCGGCGCGCGGAAAGATCAATGCCGACAAGCGGATTTGCGCCCATCTCGCGGCGAGTTTCAGCGGCCTGTGATAAACCTCTGGACGTGACGTTTCGCGAATCAAATCCGGCGCCTCACGCACGTGTTCCCGGGCACACTTGGCGCGCCGCATGGGCCGCCATTTGGTTGGTGTTGGGATTCCTGGGCTTGGCATTCCTGACGAGCGGGCTGGTCCCTGCGGCGGCCGCCGAGAGCCACGCGATCGCGATGCATGGTGCCCCCGCGCTGCCGTCCGACTTTACCCACCTGCCCTATGCCAATCCCGACGCTCCCAAGGGCGGCCGCCTGATCCAGGGCGTGATCGGCACCTTCGACAGCCTCAATCCCCTGATCATCAGGGGCGTCCCCGTGCAGCAGGTCAGGGGCTACGGCTATGAGCGCGGTTATGTCTACGAAAGCCTGATGGCGCGGGGCAACAACGAGCCGTTCACGCTGTACGGCCTGCTCGCGCGCAGCGTCGAGACCGACGACGCCAGAAGCTACGTGACGTTCCACATCGATCCCCGCGCCCGCTTCTCGGATGGACGGCCGGTACTCGCCGACGACGTGCTGTTCTCGCTGGCGCTGCTGCGCGACCACGGCCGTCCGATGCACCGTCAGTATTATTCGAAAGTCGCAAAGGCCGAGGCGCTCGACCCGCTCACGGTCCGGTTCGATTTCGGCGGCGTGGCGGATCGCGAATTGCCGCTGATCCTCGGCCTGATGCCGATCCTGCCGCGGCACGCCATCGACCCCGAAAAATTCGAGGAAACCACGTTGGCCCCGCCGATCGGGTCCGGACCCTACGGTGTGACGGCGGTCAAGCCCGGCGCCAGCGTCACCTTCACGCGCGATCCCAATTATTGGGGCCGCGATCTGCCCATCAACCGCGGCCTCTGGAACTTCGACGAGATCAGGCTCGATTACTACCGCGAGGCCAACGGCATGTTCGAGGCCTTCAAGCGCGGCCTGTATGATTTCCGGACCGAGACCGAGCCGTTGCGCTGGCACGACGGCTATGACTTCCCGGCGGCGCGCAACGGCGAGGTGATCCGCGACACCATCAAGATCGGCACGCCGCGGCCGTCCGAATTCCTGGTTTTCAACAGCCGGCGGCCGAAATTCGCCGACCTGCGGGTGCGTCAGGCACTGGCGATGCTGTTCGATTTCGAATGGGTCAACCGCAACTATTATTTCGGACTGTTTTCGCGGGCCGGCGGTTTCTTCGCCGGATCGGATCTGTCCGCCTATGGCCGCCCCGCCGACGATCGCGAGCGCGAGCTGCTCAAGCCATACCTGTCGCACATCCAGCCCGATATCCTCGACGGCCGCTATCGACTGCCGGTCACCGACGGGTCGGGGCGCGACCGCGGCCTCCTGCGCAGTGCGCTCGCGCTGCTCGCCGAGGCGGGCTACGCGCTCGACGGCACAGTCTTGAAGCAGCGCTCGACAGGGACGCCGCTGCGCATCGAGATCCTGGTGACGACGCGCGAGCATGAGCGGATCGCCCTCGCCTATCAGCGTGACCTGAAGCGGGCCGGCATCGAAGCCGCGGTGCGGGTGGTCGACGCGGTGCAGTTCGAGCAGCGCCGGGTCGGCTATGACTTCGACATGATCCCCATCCGCTGGGACCAGTCGCTGTCGCCGGGCAACGAGCAGTGGTTCTACTGGAGCAGCCAGGCCGCCGATGTGCCGGGCACAAGGAATTACATGGGCGCCAAGGATCCCGCCATCGACGCCATGATTGCGGCGCTGCTCGCGGCACGCGAGCGGCCGGCTTTCGTCTCGGCGGTGCGGGCGCTGGACCGGGCCCTGATGTCGGGCTTCTACGCTATCCCCCTATTTAACTTGGGAGAGCAATGGATCGCGCGCTGGAATCGGATAGAACGGCCTTCGACCACGGCGTTGACGGGCTACCTGCCGGAGACCTGGTGGCAGAAGCCCGGCACGCAATCCAGATGATTTGCCGAGTGATACGACCCGACGCGGCATGACCTGGTCCGAGCGAAGCGATGCAACCGACGTTGAACCCGTGAACCAGTCGATCACCTCGCCAACGCTCGATACCCTGTTCAAGCGCACTTTGTCGCGGCAACCCGAGGCGCTGGCGCTGGTCGACCCGCTCAACAAGCAGCGCATCACCGGACAGACCCGCAAGCGCCTGACCTATGCCCAGGCCGACCGCGCGATCTCGGCGATCGCCGCCCACTTCGTGCAGAGCGGATTGCCGGCCAACACGGTGATCGCCGTGCAGCTGCCCGGCACGGTCGAATTCGCCCTGACCGTCCTTGCCGCGCATCGGGTCGGCCTCGTGGTGGTGCCGCTGCCGCTGCTGTGGCGGCAGGCCGAGCTGACGTCTGTGCTCAACCGCACCGCGGCGCGAGCGATCGTCAGCTGCGGCAAGATCGATGGCGTCTCCTACGCCGACATCGCGATGAACGCCGCGGCAGAAGCCTTCTCGATCCGCCATGTCTGCGGGTTCGGCACCGATCTGCCCGAAGGCATGGCGTCGCTCGACCAGGCGATCCTGGAGGACTCCCGGGCCTCGCGCCCGATGATCCAGGACGGCCGCAAGCCGGCGCTGATCTCCTTCGACGTCACCAGCGAAGGTCTTCGTCCGGTGCCGCGGGCGCATTTTGGCCTGATCGCCGGCGGGCTCGCGATGTCGCTGGAGAGCGATCTGCCGCCAGGCGCCACCATCATGTCGGCGTTCGCGCCGATGTCGTTCGCCGGCATCTGCGCGTCGCTGGTGACCTGGCTCCTGTCGGGCGGAACGCTGGTGTTGCACCACCCCTTCGACGAGGACGCGTTCGAGACCCAGTTCAACGATCACACCTGCAATACGCTGATCGCGCCGGCGCAGCTCGCGCTGCGGCTCGACGAGCGCGGCCTGTCGGAGCGCCTGCCCAGCCTGCGCACCGTGATCGGCCTCTGGCGTACGCCCGAGCAAGTTGCCTCCAGCGCGCACTGGAGCTCGCGGCGGGTGACCATGACCGACGTCTATCTGTTCGGCGAGGCCGGGCTGTTCGGCGCCCGCCGCACCGCCGAGGACGGATCGCCGGCCGTGATCAAGCCGGGGCCGCACAGTGCGCCGCGCGAAGCGCCCGGCGCATCGGTCGCCGGCGAGATCCTGCTGACGCCGAAGGGCACGCTCGGCCTGCGCGGCCCGATGGTGCCGGTCGCCGCCTATGCGCCGCCGCCTCCGCCCGGCGACAGCCTGATCGCGCCGCCGCCGCGCGATTTCGTCGACACCGAATATGCCGCGCGGGTCGATCGCGCGACCGGGGCCGTCAACATCACCGCGCCGCCGTCGGGGGTGATGACGGTCGGCGGCTACCGCTTCCTCGCCCAGGAGCTGCAGGAGTGGTCGCGGCGCCTCGGCCAGGGCGCGCTGCTCACCGCATTGCCGGACCGTCTCAGCGGCCACCGGCTCGCCGGACGGGCACAGGACAATGCGCGCGCCCGCGACGCCCTCACAGAACTTGGGCTTAACCCCTTGATGGTCGAGGCATTTCGCGACCGTGGTGGCGCCGGGTTGAGTTAAAATCTTATCATTGTGTTAGTCTTATCATTGTGTTGACGCCGCATTAAGCCATGCGAACTAGCATCGCAGCCGTTGCTGATCTTAAGCATTGGTTTCGAGCGTTCGAATGTCCCAACAAGGTCCGGTCCTCATCGTATCGGCGTCGACAAAGCCGTCGTTTGCCGCAGCCCTCGATGAGACGAAACTCTTCCCGGTCGTGGTCACCGACTGGAACGAGGTCGGACGGGCCATCGAGCAGGTCAAGCCGGCCGCGATCATCGCGGCCGCCGAGGGGGTCGACTTCGTCACCCTGTCGGGCCTCGCCAAGCGCGCCGCCGCCCGTGCGCCGTATCTGCCGCTGATCGCGGTCGATCCCGCGACCACCCTGCCCGACACCGTGATCGCATTCTTCCAGAGCAAGGGTCTGCCGGATCGGCTGGTCGCCCGGCTCAACGCGTCCTTACGCGTTCGCGCGCTGCATTCTACCGTGATGCGCCGCCTGGTGCCGCCGGCACCGATCGCCCTGTCTGACATCGATCCGATCGGAGAGGCCACCGCGCTGTTGATCGGCCGCGGCGGCGCCTACCCGACGCTGTCGGTCGCGCTCGGCGAACGCGCCGGCGTGGTCGGCGCACTGAGCATCGAGGCCGCCGCCAAGCATCTCTCGAGCCGCGACATCGACGGCATCGTGCTGGCGGAAGGCTTCACGCCGCGGGTGATGGATGCGTTCCTGACCGTGCTGACCGAGGATGTCCGCTTCCGCCCGTTGCCGGTGATCGTCGCCTCGGGCGAGCTGACGCCGCGATACGAGCTGCCCAATCTCGAGATCGTCACGGCCGGGCCGACCCGCATCGCCGACATGGCGCTGCCGATGATCCGCCAGCACGCCTTCGAGGCGCGGCTCGGCCGCATGCTGAAGGCGATCGACGCCAAGGGCCTGATCGATGCCCGCACCGGCCTGCTCACCAAGGCCGCGTTCGAGCGCGACTTCGCGACCGCGGTCTACCAGACCGCCGAGCGCGGCGGCGCGCTCTCGGTGGCACGCTTCACCTTCGACAACACGCAGCCGCGCGCGCAGTTCGACGGCGCACGGATCATCAGCCGGCTGATGCGCCGGGCCGATTTCGGCGCGGTGCATGACGACCGCTCGCTGGTCGTGGCATTCGCCGGCACCGACCTGCGCAACGCACAAGCGATCACGCGGCGTCTGGCGAGTGTGATGCGCCACACCCAGAACGGCCGCCGCGATGCCCGCTCCGAGCCCGCCGTCAGCGTCGCAACGCTGATGCCGGGCGATTCCGCACTGTCGCTGCTCGGCCGCCTGTTCGGAACGCCGGAGCGCGCTGCGTCGTAAGGCCCGCGGATTTTTAGGGCACAGTCAGGGTGACCTATCAAGCCGCCGCGATTTCAGTCCGGCAACAGCCCCATGCCCGCGGCAAGCAGCACGAGAGCCTCCATGATCATATGGGCGCAGAGCTGGGCGGCCATCCCCTGAACGTCCTGTGGCGGGCTGACCGTGTTGAAATCCATCGCGACGATATTCAAGCCTGAAAGGCTGCGCAGCAATTCGATCCCCTCGCGGGCCGACAGGCCTCCCCAGGCGGGCGTGCAGACGCCGGGAGCAACCGATGGATCGAACACATCCATGTCCCAGCACAGATAGACCGGCCGCGCGCCGACGACCTGGCTGAATTCCGCGACGGTCTGCGCGAAACCACGCCGCATCAGCTCCTCGATCGTGACGACGCGAAATCCGAGCGACCGCGTATGTTCGAGCACACCCGGGCAATAGGTGAATCCGCGCACGCCGATGTGCCAGGATCGGCCGGCGTTCACCACGCCCTCCTGCGCCGCGTTGGTGAACTGCGTGGCCGCATTGTACCGATCGTCCGGCGTATACGGATATGCATCGGTATGGCTGTCGATATGCAATGCGACGAGATCCTTGTGATACCGGGCGGCGGCGCGCATCAGCGGAAGCGAAACCGAACCGTCGCCGCCGATCCCGACCGGCACCGCGCCAAGCTCGAGAATCTGGCCAGCGGCAGCCTCGATCTTGACAAAGGCGTCTTCAATGCGTCCCGGCACCAAGGCAACATCGCCGGCATCGACCGCCCCCAGCAATGACAGCACATCGACGTCGGCGAGCGACGGATGATAGCGGCGAATGAGCCGCGACTCCCGCCGGACCTCCAGGGGACCTTGCCGGGCGCCGACGCGGAACGGATGCGTGCCGCAATCGAACGGCACGCCGAGCACGGCAGCGCGGCTGCCCGGCCGCGGTAACCCCGCCGGCAATCCCATGAATGTTTCCGGACCCACGAAACCCACCACGTCGCTCATTCTCTGTTCTCTCTTGTCAGCATGTCGAAGGCGGTCAGCGCGTGCACGCGCGACACCGTCGCCAGTTCGGCGATGTCAGCGTACTCGTCCGGCGCGCCCATGTTGTGAGGTGTCGGTCCATAGACGACCGTCGGGATTCCGGCCATGCGAAACCAGCGCGCATCGGAGCCGCCGACGCGCATGTTGATCGCCGGCGCCCTGCCGATGATGTCCGTCGCCGCAGTTGCGCAGCGCGTGACGATCTCGTTACCGGGGTCGGTGTGATTGGGTTCGAAGCAGCGCAACACGCGCCATGTGATGCCGGGCAGATCGAGCACCTCTCGCAACAGCGCGAGAACAGCTTCCGACGTCACGCCGACCGGCAGACGCAGGTCGATGGCCGCTCGCGCATGGCTCGGCACCAGGTTCGGTGACGAACCGCTACTCACCGTTCCGATGTTGACCGTGACGTTCGACAGGACGTCGGCTTCGCCGGCGCCGCACAACGGTTCGGAGACGGGCCTTGCGCGGCGGATGGCATCGGTGACATTGACCGGCATCGCAACTGCCAGGCTGCGCAGCTCACTCACTCTGTCCAGCGCTTCGCGCAAGCGATCGATCGCATTGATGCCGAGATGGACATGCGCGCCGTGCGCCGCGCTGCCCTCCGCCTCGATCTCGATCCAGAGGAATCCCTTCTCGCCGAAGCGCAACACCATCGGCGAACCGGCGTCGCCAATGATCACGGCGTCGCCGCTGGCATGGGAGACCTGGTCGAGCAGGTATTTGGTGCCGTACGGGCCCATGCTTTCTTCGTCGCCGGCGAGCGTCAGCACCACCTCTCCCGCCCATGCCTCGCGCTGCTCGGCCAGTGCGGCCATCGCGGCCATCGATGCCGCAATGCCGCCCTTCATGTCAGCCGCGCCGCGGCCGTAAAGGCGGCCGCCGACGACCTCTCCGTCGGGATTGACCGACCAGCTCATCCGCTCGCCCAACGGATAGGTGTCGAGATGGCCGTTGAACACGATGCGGCGGCCGGGGGCATGGCCTTTGATCCGCGCGACGACGTTGACGATCTCGGCTGTCCCCGGATGCAGCTCAACCGCAACGCCCGGCACATGCGCCCTGAGGAGATCGGCCGCCAGCGCCGCGACGGCGCGCGTGTCGCCGTCCGGATTTGGCGACGCCACTCCGATCAGCCGCATCGCCAGCTCGACGACCTGGCTGGTCCGATCGCTCGAAACCGCGCGGCGAACTCGATCAACGTCGTGCAAGGCGCGCTTCCCATATGCGGATTGAGTGGGTGAGCGGCCAGCAGATCGCGAAATACACCCCCGCGATGAAGGTGAATATTTCCAGCGGCCTGAACGTTGACGACGACAACTCCATGCCGCGCCGCGTGACCTCGCCGACCGACACCACGGACGCAAGCGAGGAATATTTGATGAGCTGGACGAAATTGGCGGCCAGCGGCGGCAGCACGCTGCGAATCGCCTGCGGGCCAACGATCCGCACAAAGCTCTGCGCGGGCGTCAGGCCGAGCACCTGCGCCGCCTCGCGGTGCCCGACCGGAACGGTCTGGATGCCCGCCCTGAAGACCTCGGAGATGAACACCGCCGAATAGAGCGAGAGACCGAGGATCGATGCGGCCAGCGCATCGATCCTCACATTGAAGACGATCGGCAGCACGTAATAGACCCATAGCAGCTGCACGAGGATCGGCGTATTGCGGACGATTTCGCCGACCGAAAGCGCGATGATGCGCGCGAAGCGGAAGCGGGACATCTGCATGATCGCGATGACGAGCCCCAACAGGGTCGCCACCACGAGCGTGACAATTGAAATGAAAAGGGTCATTTCCATGCCGGAGGCAAGAAAACCCAGATTGTTCGGGATGACGTCCCAGCGAAAGCTGTAGCTTTGCATCTGATGTCTCAGGGCGCGACGATCGGTCCGAGCTTGTTCTTCTCGGCGGCGGCCTTGAGCCGGCCATCGAGCTTGATGGTGCGAACGAACAGGTTCACGTAATTCAACCAGATCTGGTCGCCCTGGTTCATGACGTACGCGTAAGGCGTCACGGACAGGTTTTCCGGCGGCGCCACCGTCGTGGTCCAGTCGAACTGGGCATTCATTTTGATCGAGGCCGGATAATCGGTCATGACGACGTCGACGCGTTGCGCCATCAGCTCAGCCTGGGTCGTGGCCGGAGGTGCGACCGCGACGGTCTTGGCGTTCTTGAAGTAGGACCGCATGAAGTTCTCGACATAGCTGCCGAGCGAGACGCCGGCGTTGACGCCCGGCTTGTCGATATCCGCCCAGGATGTGATAGGGCCGCCCTTGCGCACGACGGCATAGACGCCGCTCGTCAGATACGGGTCCGAGAACGCGACGGCCTGCGCGCGCTTCATCGTCGCCCCGACGCCGAACATGCCGAGATCGCATTTGTTGGCCTGCAGGTCGGCGATGAAACTGCCAAAGCTGGTCTCCACATAGTCCAGCTTCACGCCCATGTCCTTGGCGAGCTCCTTGGAGAGATCGATGTCGATCCCCTCGAGCTGTCCGCTATCTGGATTGCGGAACGAAATTGAATAGTACATCGGCCAGATGCAGACCCTGAGTACCCCGCTCTTGGTGATCTCGTAGAGGAGCGACTGCGTCTGCTGGGCAGCCGCCGGCGTCATCGAGAGAAAGAGCGCGCAAACGAAGGCAAGTCGGCGCAGATTCGGCATGAGCTTCAATCTCCTGTCGTGCATTGATCACTCGTCAAACTGATTGAGAAAGCGCTTGGCGCGCTCGGTTGTCGGCCGTTCGAAAAAGGCGGCCGGAGTGCCGTGCTCAACGATCATCCCCTCGTCCATGAACACGACATGGCTCGCCACGCGCCGGGCGAAGCCCATCTCGTGCGTCACCACGAGCATCGTCATGCCTTCGAGCGCGAGCGTGCGCATGACCTGCAGCACCTCGCGGCGAAGTTCGGGGTCGAGCGCCGACGTCGGCTCGTCGAACAGGAGTATCTTCGGCTGCATGGCAAGCGCCCGGGCGATCGCGACGCGTTGTTGCTGGCCTCCGGACAGCCTGGCCGGATAGGCATCGCGCTTCGCCTCCATGCCGACCTTCTGAAGCAGCCGTTCGGCCGTGACGACCGCCTCATCCCGGCTGACCCCGCGCACCCGCATCGGGGCCTCGATGATATTTCCCAGCACCGTCATGTGCGGCCACAGATTGAACTGCTGGAACACCATTCCGATTTCCGGCCGCACCTTGCGGGCAGCGAGCCGCACATCGGACGATGGCCGGGCCTGCGAGACCGTCGCCCCCTCCATCACGACGCGCCCGTCGGAAGGAGCCTCCAGCAGCGCCATGCATCGCAGAAGGGTCGTCTTGCCGGAGCCGCTTGGACCGATGATGCAGGTCGACTGCCCGGTGCCCAGCGCAAGATCCACGCCGTTCAGAACGGTGTGGGCGCCGAAGCGTTTGACCACCGCTTCGGCGGCCAGGACCGACGCGGCGCACGATGCGTGGCTTGTGTTCATCCCCGCAGACCCTCCAGACGACTTCATCTCGAAACATAAGCAAATATAATGCCAATGCTCGTCACGCTCAGATTGCGGTAACATTATCTGGAATTTCGCCGGCGTGATGTGCGAAAATTCCTTGTGTTATTAGCGTTTCCCTTCATGCTCATACCACGAGCGACATCGAAACGATATATAGATATTGGTTATGGATCGGCGTCTTGTTGAGATTTTTCATGCTGTTATGCAGCATCGATCGGCAACCGAGGCCGCGCGTGCACTCGGGGTATCGCAGCCGGCTGTGAGTGCGGCCTTGAAACGGCTGGAGGCAGATGTCGGGTTTGCGCTGTTTCGCCGGGAGAGCCGCCATATCGTGCCTACGCCGGAGGCGCATCTGTTGCACAATGAAGCGATCCGGGCGCTCGCCGGGTTTGCCGAACTGGAGGACGCCGCTGCCGGAATCTCCGCAGGCAAGCGCGGCGTTCTGACGATCGCGAGTCCGGGACCTGGGATAGTCTGGCTTCCGGGCGTCGTCAGCCGCTTCCAGCGCGAGCGCCCGTCAACAACGATCAGGCTCCTGACCCGAAGCTCCGAGAATGTCCGGAGCCTGGTCTCGGCACGTGCATTCGACTTCGGAGTCGCCGAGCCGCCGTTCGACCGCACCAATGTCGTATTGCGGCGCTACCGAATGTCCCTGGACTGCGTGATGCCTGCAACGCATGCACTGGCTGACCGGAAAGTCGTCACTCCCGATCTTCTCGAGCGACATGATCTGATCATCACCTCGCAGAGCCGATCGACCTATGCCGCGGTATCTCGCGCCTTCGAAGCCAGCGGTACGCCGTTTCATCCGGCGATCGAGTGTGAATTCTTTGCCGTCGCGCTCAACCTCGTCATCGATGGCGCGGGTGTCTGCCTCGTCGACGCGCTCAGCGCGTCCGAAACGCTCAGGCGAACCAGCGGAGCGAGCAAGCTCGTCGTCCGCCCCTTCGCGCCGGCGATCCACTACGAGGTCGGAGTCCTGAAGCCGACGATCGGCGAACTCAGCGTTCTCGCCGAGCAATTCCTGAAACTGCTCGACGACCACGTTGCGCCCTATTTGATCCGATCCTGAGCCGAGGCCTGCGTCGGACCGCGTGTTAAGCCGCCTTCTTGCTCTCCGCGAGGTTGGCGAGCTGGCGCAGGATCTCGGTGGTGCCGGCGAGCCGCTCTTCCGGCGTATCCCATTCCTGGAAGAACACCACCTTCATGTCGGGCCGCACCTTGGCGGCCTGGCCGTGCTGGCGGATGAAGCTCACCAGCCGCTCCGGATGCGCAAAGCTGTTGTCGCGGAATGCGATCACGGCGCCCTTCGGGCCGGCATCGACCTTGCCGACATTGGCCCTTCGGCAATAGGCCTTGATCGCCGCGACCTTGAACAGATAGCGCACCTCGTCCGGCAGCACGCCGAAGCGGTCGCGCATCTCGGCGGCGAAGGCGTCGATGTCCTCGTCGGTGTCGAGATCGGCGAGCCGGCGATACAGCGACAGCCGCACGCTGAGGTCGTTGACATAGTCCTCGGGGATCAGGACCGGCATGCCGATCGTGATCTGCGGCGACCAGCGGTCGGCGGCCGGCTCGGCGACGCCGGCCTTGAGGTTGACGATCGCCTCCTCCAGCATCGACTGGTACAGCTCGAAGCCGACTTCCTTGATGTGGCCGGATTGCTCTTCGCCGAGCAGATTGCCGGCGCCGCGGATGTCGAGGTCGTGCGAGGCGAGCTGGAAGCCGGCCCCCAGCGTCTCCAGCGATTGCAGCACCTTGAGCCGTCGCTCCGCCTGCGCCGTGATCTTCTGCTGTGCCGGCAGCGTGAACAGCGCATAGGCGCGCAGCTTGGAGCGGCCGACGCGGCCGCGCAGCTGGTAGAGCTGGGCGAGGCCGAACATGTCGGCGCGGTGCACGATCAGCGTGTTGGCGTTCGGGATGTCGAGACCGGACTCGACGATCGTGGTCGAGAGCAGGATGTCGTACTTGCCGTCGTAGAACGCGGACATGATGTCCTCGATCACGGTCGGCGGCATCTGGCCGTGGGCGACCGCGACCTTCATCTCCGGCACGTTCTTGTCGAGGAAATCCTTGACGCCGGCGAGGTCCTCGATCCGCGGCACGACGTAGAACGCCTGGCCGCCACGGTAGCGTTCGCGCAGCAGTGCCTCGCGGATCATCAGGGGATCATGCGGCGCGACGAAGGTGCGCACCGCGAGGCGATCGACCGGCGGCGAGGCGATGATCGAGAGCTCGCGGACGCCCGTCAATGCAAGCTGAAGGGTGCGCGGGATCGGGGTTGCCGACAGCGTCAGCACATGGACCTGGGCGCGCAGCTGCTTCAGCCGCTCCTTGTGGCTGACGCCGAAATGCTGCTCCTCGTCGACGATCAACAGGCCGAGGTCCTTGAACTTGATGGTCTTGCCGAGCAGCGCATGGGTGCCGACGACGACGTCGACGTTGCCGTCGGTGAGCCCCTTCTTGACCTGGTTGAGCTCCTTGGTCGACACCAGCCGCGAGGCCTGCGCGACATTGACCGGGAAGCCGCGGAAGCGCTCGGTGAAAGTCCGCGAGTGCTGACGCGCCAGCAGCGTGGTCGGCACCACCACCGCGACCTGCCTGCCCTCCAGCGCCACGGCGAACGCCGCGCGCAGCGCCACCTCGGTCTTGCCGAAGCCGACGTCGCCGCAGATCAGCCGGTCCATCGGACGGCCGATCTCGAGGTCCTTCAAGGTCGAGGTGATGGCCCCGAGCTGATCCTCGGTCTCCTCATAGGGGAAGCGCGCACAGAACTCGTCATAGACATGCGGCTGCAGCGGGAATTTCGGCGCCTCGTGCAGCTGCCGCTCGGCCGCGATCTTGATCAATTCGCCCGCGATCTCGCGGATCCGGTTCTTCAGCTTGGCCTTGCGTGCCTGCCAGCCGCCGCCGCCGAGACGGTCGAGCTCGACATTGGCGCTGTCGGAGCCATAGCGCGACAGCAGCTCGATGTTCTCGACCGGCAGGAACAGCTTTGTTTCGGCGGCATAATGCAGCTCGAGACAGTCATGCGGCGCGCCGGAGACTTCCAGTGTCTGCAGCCCGACGAAGCGGCCGATGCCGTGCTCGACATGGACCACGAGATCGCCGGTTGCAAGGCTCGTCACCTCCGAGATGAAATTGTCGAGCTTGCGGCTCGCCTTGCGCGGCCGCACCAGGCGGTCGCCGAGAATGTCCTGCTCGCTGATGACGGCGAACTCGTCGGTCTCGAAGCCGGATTCCATCCCGAGCACGGCCAGCATGGTCTCGTTGCGCGGCGTCGCCTGCACGATCCGCCAGGTGTTGACGCTGGTCGTGTTCAAGAGCTTGTGGTCGCGCAGCATCGCGCCCATGCGGTCGCGCGAGCCCTCGCTCCACAACGCGATCACCACCTTCTTGCGCTGTGACTGCAGCGCGCCGACATGGCCGACCACGGCCTCGAACACGTTGACATTGCTGTCGGCGCGTTCGGGGGCAAAATTGCGGCCCTGCCGCGCGCCGGCGTCGAACACGTCGGGCGAGCCTTCGGGCACCGCGAACGGCGTCAGCCGCGCCAGCGGCGCATCGCCGAGCAGCTTGGTCCATTCGGCCTCGGTCAGATAGAGCTGGTCCGGCGGCAGCGGCTTGTAGATCGCGCCGCTGCCGGGATGCTCCAGCGCCTCGCGCCGCGCGTCATAGTAGTCAACGATCTGCGAGAAGCGTTCGCGCGCCGCGTCCTCGCCCTGCGGCTCGATCGCGACCGTCGCGCCGTCGAGATAATCGAACAGCGTGTCCATCCGCTCCTGGAACAGCGGCAGCCAGTGTTCCATGCCGGGGTGACGCCGTCCCTCGGAGACGGCTTCATAGAGCTGATCGTCGCGCCCCGGCGCGCCGAACGCGGCGACATAGCCCATGCGGAAACGCCGGATGGTTTCGGTGGTGAGCTGGAATTCCGACACCGGCACGAGATCGAGCCCGCGCATGTCGAGCAGCGTGCGCTGGGTCTCGGCATCGAAGGTGCGGATCGATTCCAGGCTGTCGCCGAAGAAGTCGAAGCGCACCGGCTGGTCGAGGCCGGCCGGAAACAGATCGAGGATGCCGCCGCGCACGGCATATTCGCCGGGCTCGCGCACCGTGGACGAACGGGTGTAGCCATTGTGCTCGAGCCAGGCCACGACCGAATCCATCGGCACCACATTGCCTGGCGCAACCGACAGCGCTTGCGCTGCGACCTGATCGCGCGCCGGCACCCGCTGCACGGCCGCATTTACCGTGGTGAGCACGATCAGCGGCTTGTCGCTGCCGACCAGCCGCGACAACTTGGCCAAAGCGGTCAGGCGTTGCGCCAAAATGCCGGCATGCGGCGAGACGCGGTCATAGGGCTGGCAGTCCCAGGCCGGAACCTGCATCACGGCGATATCGGGCGCGAAGAACTCCAGCGCGCGGGCGAGCTGCTGCATCCGCGCGCCGTCGCGGCACACCACGGCAAGGCTCACCGCCGGACGCTTCGGCTGCGCCGCGATGGCGCGCGCCAGATCCGAGATGACGAGCCCCTCGGCGCCCTCGGCGACGTTGGCGATGGTGAGCACCCGGCCGGGCGCGAGCATCGCGGCCGGTGATTTCATCGGCTGTTTCATGCGCTGGGATCCGCGACCCGGAACGCCTTGATGCGGGCAAACAGCGCGGTGGCATATTCGGACGGCAGCACCTTGTCGCCGGTCAGCGCCGCATAGAGGTCGGGATCCGGGACCTCGATCAGATGCTCGAGCTCGCCGAGCTCGTGGTCGGACAGTTCGCCAATGGTCGCGTCGGCGAAGCGGCCGAGGATCAGGTCCATCTCCCGGGTGCCGCGGTGCCAGCAGCGAAACAAAAGCCGCTTGCGGCGGTCATCGAGCCCGCTGCTCGATCGTGTCGATCCCGTCATGTCCCAAAATCCATCCAACGCCAAAAGCCCGGACGTGCCGGGCGGGCCTGATATAGCCATGGCGATGGCCGATGTCAGCCCTCATTCGCCGCGTTTTGGGTTTCCCTGGGCGCATGCCGTCGCCGGGCTTGCGCGCCCGTCGAAGCCTTGTAGACGGGACCCGGCCGACATCAGCTCCAAAAAAAGACGTGGATGCCCGGCACAAGGCCGGGCATGACGGTGTGAAACGGTCTTGGATTCGTCGATGCGCCCAGCCCTGCTCAATCCGCTGTTTGCCCAGGTCACGACCCTGCAAGGGGTCGGCCCGAAGCAGGACAAGCTGCTGCGCTATCTGCTCGACCGCAGCGAGACGCCGCGGCTGGTCGACCTGCTGCTGCATCTGCCGGCGAGCGTGATCGACCGCCGCGCCCGGCCGAAGATCCGCGACGCCGCGGTCGGAATCATGGTGACGCTTGAGGTCACCGTCGACCGCCATCGTCCGCCGCCGCGCAATTCGCGCGCGCCCTACCTCGTCTATGCCAGCGACGACACCGGCGACGTCGTGCTGACCTTCTTCCGCGCCCAGCCCGGCTATGTCGAGAAGCTGCTGCCGGTCGGCGAGAAGCGCTACGTCTCCGGCACGCTGGCGATGTATGACGGCATCCCGCAGATCGTGCATCCCGATCGCGTCGTCGATGAAGCGGGCTTTGCAAAACTGTCCGGCATCGATCCGGTCTATCCGCTGACCGAGGGGCTTGCGATCGGCTCGCTCCGCCGCGCCATCGCGCAGGCGCTGACCAGGCTGCCGGATCTGCCGGAATGGATCAGCCCCGAGGTGCTGCGCCGCTGCAACTTCCCGCCGATCAGGGAGGCGCTGACCCGCGTGCATGTGCCGGTCGAGCTGACCGACATCCTGCCCGACGGCCCGTTCTGGTCGCGCCTCGCTTTCGACGAACTGCTGGCAGGCCAGCTCGCGCTCGCCCTGATCCGCGCCACGCTGCGCCGCCCCGCCGGTGTGCGCAACGCCGGCGATGGTCATCTGCGCCGGAAGATCATCGATGCCCTGCCCTATGCGCTGACCAGGTCGCAGCAAGAGGCGGTCGCGGCAATCATCGCGGACCTGCAGCAGCCGGTGCGGATGCTGCGCCTCGTGCAGGGCGATGTCGGTTCCGGCAAGACCGTGGTGGCGCTGCTGGCTGCCGCCGCGGTTGCGGAAGCCGGCAAGCAGGCCGCGCTGATGGCGCCGACCGAAATCCTGGCGCGCCAGCACATCAAGACCATCGCGCCGCTCGCCGAGAGCGCCGGCCTACGGGTTGCGATCCTCACCGGCCGCGAGAAAGGCAAGGAGCGCCGCGAACTTTTGGCACAGCTCGAGGCCGGCGAGATCGATCTCTTGGTCGGCACCCACGCGCTGATCCAGGACGACGTGATCTACAAGGCGCTGGCGCTTGCCGTGGTCGACGAGCAACATCGCTTCGGCGTCCGCGAGCGCCTCGCGCTGACGTCCAAGGGCGAAGCCGTCGACGTGCTGGTGCTGAGCGCCACCCCGATCCCGCGCACGCTGGTGCTGACATATTTCGGCGACATGGACGTCTCGGAGCTGCGCGAAAAGCCCGCCGGCCGCCAGCCGATCGACACCCGCGCGGTGCCGATGAGCCGGATCGAGGACGTGATGGACGGCGTCGGCCGCGCGCTCGGCGCCGGCAAGCTGGTCTACTGGATCTGCCCGCTGGTCGATGAATCCGAGGCCGAGGGCACCGAGCATCTCACCAACGCGACCGAACGTTTCGAGAGCCTGCAGAAGCGGTTCGGCGATCGCGTCGGTCTCGTGCACGGCCAGATGAAGGGCACCGAGAAGGACCGCGTGATGGCGCAATTCGCCGCGCACGAGATCGGCCTCCTGGTCGCGACCACGGTGGTCGAGGTCGGCGTCGACGTGCCGGCGGCGACCATCATGGTGATCGAGAACGCCGAACGTTTCGGGCTTGCGCAGCTGCATCAACTGCGCGGGCGCATCGGCCGCGGCTCCGAAGCCTCGACCTGTCTGCTGCTCTACAAGGAGCCGCTCGGCGAGATATCGAAGGCGCGGCTGAAGGTGATCCGCGAGACCACGGATGGATTCCGGATCGCCGAGGAGGATCTGAAGCTGCGCGGCGAAGGCGACGTGCTCGGCATCCGCCAGAGCGGCCTGCCCGGCTACCGCATCGCGCGCTCCGAGGTGCACGGCCAGCTCATCACCCAGGCCCGCGACGAGGCGCTGCGGATCATGAAGGACAACCCGAAGCTGAAGGGCGAACGCGGCGAAGCGCTGCGCGTCCTGCTCTACCTCTACGAACGCGACGAAGCCGTGCCGCTGATCGGCGCGGGGTGATTCAGCGCGACGCACGCCGCCGTCCGTCCCGTCATCCCCGCGCAAAGGCTTCGCCTTTGTCGCTGGAGGAGCGCCAACGGGTCCGCGCAAAGCGCGGCCCGATGACAGGCTCCGCGCGTCTTGAAGGATCGACGGCCACCAGCGGGGCCGATTCATCCTTCGAGACGCGCGCAAGAGCGCGCTCCTCAGGATGACGGTGCGATAGCGCGATGGTACAGCTAGACACGCCGCATAGGCGCGCCGGCCGCTACTCCACCTTCGCCGGCGCGGGCTGAGTTGCCGGCTGCAGCGAAGCCTGGCTCGCAATGCGCGCAGCATTGGCCATGCCGGCGAGCGCCGCGGCGCGCTTCTGATCGTTGGCGCCGGGCTGCACCACGCCGGCGGACATGATCAGCGTCGCGGCATCCTCGGTGCTCATCTCGATCTCGATGATCTTGCTCTTCGGCACGTAGAAGAAGAAGCCGGTGGTCGGGTTCGGCGCGCACGGCAGGAACACCGAGATGTGCTCTTCCGCTCCGGGCAGGCTAGCGGCAAGTTCGGCGCTCGGCGCCTGCGAGATCAGCACGATCGACCACATGCCGGGCGAGGGAAACTCGACGAGGCCGACGCGGCGAAAGCTCGAGCCGTTGCCGGAGAACAGCGTTTCGAACACCTGCTTGAGGCCACGATAGATCGCGCGCACCGCAGGGATGCGGCCAAGCAGCCGTTCGCCGAGATCGACCAGGGTTCGCCCGATCAGATTGGCGGTGAGGAAGCCGAGCAGCGTCAGCGCGATGACCGCGACGATCAGGCCGGAACCCGGCAGCCCGAACGGCAGATAGGTTTCCGGCCGGTAGGCCGTGGGCACGAACGGCCGGACCAGATTGTCGACCCAGTTCACGAACCACCAGGTCAGATACAGGGTGATCGCAACCGGTCCGGCCACCACGAGGCCGGTCAGGAAATAGTTGCGAAACCGCGCCATCAGCCCGCGCGGGGCATCCGGGGGCAATTCACCGGTCGAGGCGGGAGGCACTTGGTTGGAGGTCATTGCGGTTCCAGGGTCGTCGAAGCGGCCGTAGTCCACCACCCAGCTAAGCCATTCTGTCGCATTTTTGAAGGGCCGCGTGAAGCTGCGGCTTGCGACTATTCGACCGTGACCGATTTGGCCAGATTCCGCGGCTGGTCGACATCGGTGCCCATCACGACAGCGGTATGATAGGCGAGCAGCTGCACCGGAACGGCGTAGACCATCGGCGCGAAGGTAGCCCCCATGTCCGGCATCACGATCGTCACCAGCGACTGGATGGTCGCTTCCGCCGCGCCCTTGGCGTCGGTCATCAGGATGATCTTGCCACCGCGGGCGGCGACCTCCTGCATGTTGGAGACGGTCTTCTCGAACACCTTGTCGTAGGGCGCGATCACCACGACCGGCATGTGCTCGTCGATCAGCGCGATCGGCCCGTGCTTGAGCTCGCCGGCGGCGTAGCCCTCGGCGTGGATGTAGGAGATTTCCTTCAGCTTCAGCGCGCCCTCCAGCGCCAGCGGATAGCTGGTGCCGCGGCCGAGATAGAGCACGTCGCGCGACTTCGAGATCTCGCGCGCCAGCTTCTCGATCTGCACTTCGGTGGTGAGCGCTTCCGACATCAGGCGCGGGATCTCGACCAGACCATGCACCAGCTTGGCCTCGTCGGCATCGGACAGCTCGCCGCGCGCCTTGCCGGCGGCGACCGCGAGCGAGGCCAGCACCATCAGCTGGCAGGTGAACGCCTTGGTCGAGGCAACCCCGATCTCGGGACCGGCGAGCGTCTGCAGCACGGTCTCGCTCTCGCGCGCGATCGTCGAGGTCGGCACGTTGACGACCGAGAGCGTGTGTGCGCCCTGCGCCTTGGCGTAGCGCAGCGCCGCCAGCGTGTCGGCGGTCTCGCCCGACTGCGAGATGAAGATCGCAAGGTCGCCCTTGCGCAGCGGTGCCTCGCGGTAGCGGAATTCGGAGGCGACATCGAGCTCGACCGGCAGCCGGGCCAGCCGCTCCAGCCAGTATTTCGCGACGAAGCCGGCATAGCTCGCGGTGCCGCAGGCCGTGATCGAGATGCGCTGGATATCCTTGAAGTCGAACGGCAGCTTCACCGGCATGGTGACGCGCTCGGTCGCCATGTCGACATAGCGCGCCAGCGTGTGCCCGACCACTTCCGGCTGCTCGTGGATCTCCTTCGCCATGAAGTGGCGGTAGTTCGCCTTGTCGACCAGCGCCGTTGCCGTCGTGTGCTTGATCGCCTCGCGGTGGACGATGGCGTTGTCCTTGTCGAAGATCGTGGCGCCCTTGCGGTTCAGCACCACCCAATCGCCATCCTCGAGATAGCTGATCGTATCGGTGAACGGCCCGAGCGCGATCGCGTCGGACCCGAGATACATCTCGCCATCGCCATGGCCGACCGCGAGCGGCGGGCCGTT
The DNA here is from genome assembly GCF_054056795.1 of Bradyrhizobium sp. USDA 3315. NCBI lineage: Bacteria > Pseudomonadati > Pseudomonadota > Alphaproteobacteria > Hyphomicrobiales > Nitrobacteraceae > Bradyrhizobium > Bradyrhizobium sp. USDA 3315. Next base: position 6,965,153 of record NZ_JBSRYP010000001.1, read on the forward strand.
GCGCGCGCCGATCATCAGATCGTCCTCGCCGGCGAAGATAAAGCCGAGCGCGAACGCGCCGCGCAGCTGCGACAGCACCGCCCTCACCGCCTCGATCGGCTTGACGCCGCCCTTGAGCAGATTGTCGACCAGATGCACCACGACCTCGGTGTCGGTCTCGGTCGAGAACGCCGCACCCTTGGCCTCGAGCTCCTCGCGCAGCTCGCGGAAATTCTCGATGATGCCGTTATGCACCACGGCGACGCGCTCGGTGGCGTGGGGATGCGCGTTGTTCTCGGTCGGCCGCCCGTGCGTGGCCCAGCGGGTGTGGCCGATGCCGGTATGGCCGCCGAGCGGCTTGGCCTCGAGCCGGGCCTCGAGGTTCTTCAGCTTGCCCTCAGCGCGGCGCCGCGCCAGGCCGCCATTCTCCAACGTGGCGACACCCGCGGAATCATAGCCGCGATATTCGAGCCGCTTGAGCGAATCCACCAATTGCTCCGCGACCGGAGCGCGTCCAAGAATGCCGACGATGCCGCACATGCGGTTCAATGTCCCCAAAAATCGCCGAAAATTTGCCAAAGCGGCGACACGGTCCCTTAACGGGAATCGCCGGCCGCAAGATACTCAATAATTATTGCCGATTGCGACAGTCTTAAACGGCAAGGTGATGCGAAAGGTTGGTTAATCGGGGCTAACCATTTTGGCAAGAGCGCGTCAGTGCGGATCCGCCGGCGCGGGCCACGGTTTCGCCTCCCAGATCGTGGTCCATTCCTGACCCGCGCCGCACGCAGGCGCGCTGACCTCGACGCGAACCACGACAAAGCCTTCGCGATTGGTCACGTCTAGCCGATAGACATGCCGCAGGTGTGGGCTGGGACACAGGTCCGATCCGGTTTCAGCCTGAAACAAGCCGGCCTCCTCCCTCCATGTGATGAAACCCGGAGTGTCCGTCGTACCGAAGCCGTTCAGCGCGACGTACGGAAATTCCATCGGCTTTGGTCTGCTGACGTCGGAAAGATCGAACGCGCGATGCGATCCGGTCACGGAAAGCCGACAGAACATCAGCGCGAGACGGTGCCCGGCCACTTTCATGAAGCGAACCGGCAGCTTTTCGATGTCATCACTGTATTTGCAGCCGGATTGCTCGGCCGCAAGCGCGAGCATCCTTGGCACCAAGGCCGGATCGGAAATTTCAAAGTCCGTGCGTCCATTGGCAAGGCTGCTCCATTCGCGAAGCGCCTCGCGTCGTGCATTGATGCTCGCAGTTTCGTCGCCGCGCGCGACCGACACGAGCGGCGGACCGGCCGTGAGAAGACCTCCGAGCAGCACCCTGATCAATCCAGCGATCAGCCGCGCGCTCACGGTTCCCATCCCCGGCCACGCAGCCAGACCTCGCGGCACGTAACCAGCATGCCGAGCAGTCCGTTCTTGAGGAAAAACAGATAGAGCGCGAACAGCAGCACGAAGCTGGGCCGATCGTCGCCCCAGGAAACGAACTCAGGCTGGTCGTGTGTCTTCCGGGACAGCACCGCCAACTGTCCGGTCTCGGCCCATTGGTAGAGTCGTGCGGCGCTGAAGTACGTCACCAGGCTGCAAAAGACTCCAATCAGAACGGTCGCGGCATGTTTGCGCATGCCGTGTTTTGCCTTGTCGCCTCCTAAGAGCGATGAAACCGCAGACGGCAAACGTCGTTAACCGCATCAATATGTCATTAACGCCTTTCGGCGAGGCCAGCCGACGCTGGCGGTAGTCGACGCTCCCGGGACGCCCTAATGCTCCACCCGGTAGAGCCGCCATCGCTCCGGCACGCCTTTGAGCTGGTGCGCGCCGCGGTCCTTGAAGCGGATTTCGGACTTTGACATCAGGTCCTTGACCGCGCTCGAGACCAGCACTTCGCCGGCCCGCGCTTTCGCCGCGACGCGCGCGCCGATGTGAAACGCAAGCCCGATCACCTCCGCGCCACTCACCTTGTATTCGCCCGCGTGCAGTCCGACCCTGATCTCCAGCCCCAGCGTGCGCACGGACTCGCGGATCGCGGTCGCGCAACGGATCCCGGCTGCCGGCGCGCGGAACGTCGCCAGCAACCCGTCGCCCGTCGTCACGACTTCCTTCCCCCGCAAGGCCTTCAGCTCCCTGCGCACAGCGACATAGTAGTGGTTCATCACCGTCGCCCAGCGCGTGTCGCCGAGCCGCGCGGCCTTTTCGGTGGATCGGACGATATCGACATAGAGGATCGTGGCGAGCGCCTGCTTGAGCTGCGAGTCCCGGTCGGTGGTTCGCCGCCGGTTCGCGATATTCCCAGCCAGCGGTTCATAGCGATGGCTGCGTCGCCGCGCGATGGCGGCCTTGGTGTAGTCCTGGGCGCGCTGCACCGTGCGGCAGCGAATGGTTTTTTCCTGCGGTGGAAACGTCCAGTGGACCTTTCGCCTGTCGCCCGCGCCATCAACCTGCACGGCGCCCCATTTCAGGAAAACCGTCGAGCCGGCCCGTCGAATGCACCATGCCTTCGACGTGTATCCGGAAACGTTCGACTGATGGACTCCGATGCGAAGGAATTTTGGCATGAGCGTCCGGCCGATCGAAGGAACGTTTGGCAGCCTACCCAGGGTAAAGCGTAGCCATACATTCCCGCGTTGGCAACGGTGCAGGTTTGCGGATGTCAGTAGCTCGTGATCTGTCGCCTGTTTGTAGCTCGTGAAGTGTCGTGTTTTCGGTGCTCCGGAACAAAGGGGGCGCGATGGGCACGGCATCCATTCACGAGGGTGTACGACGGATGCGGTTTTCAGATTTGCTGGATCGGACGGAGGCGAAGGAACTGACGCAGGAGGCAGCATCGGAGGTTCTTGGGATCAGTGTTCGGACGTTTCAACGCTGGGCGGAGCGCTATGAGGCGGAGGGCGACGACGGGCTGGTCGACCGCCGGCTGGGGCGTCGTTCGCCACGGCGGGCGCCGGAGGAGGAACTGGAACGAATGCTTGCGCTGTACCGGGACAAGTACGCGGACTTCACGGTGAAGCACTTCCACGAGCAGATGCAAAAGCGGCATGATTATGTGCTGGGCTATACGGTGACGAAGCTGGCGCTGCACGCGGCAGGGCTGGTGCGGAAGGCTCCGAAGCGTTCGGCGCACCGCAAGAAGCGGCCGCGGCGGCCGCTTCGGGGCATGCTGCTGCACCAGGACGGATCGCGCCACGTTTGGATCGAAGGCCTGCCCGCGAGGGACCTGATCGTCACGATGGACGATGCGACGAGCGAGATCTACTCGATGGTGCTGGTCGAGGAAGAAGGAACGGCCTCGACCTTCCAGGCCTTGCGCGAAGTGATTGGCGAGCATGGCCTGTTCTGCGCGCTCTACACCGACCGCGGCAGCCATTATTTCCTGACCCCAAAAGCTGGCGAGAAGATCTCGAAGACGCAACAAACCCAGGTGGGACGGGCTTTGTCGCATCTTGGGATCGAGCATATCGCAGCCTATTCGCCGCAGGCGCGCGGGCGCTCCGAGCGGGTGTTCGGCACCTTGCAGGACCGGCTGCCGAAGGAGCTGCGGCTTGCCGGGATCACGACGGTTGAGGCTGCCAACGCGTGGCTGAAGGCGCATTACATCCCCGGGCACAACGCCGCGTTTGCGATCAAGCCCGAACAGGAAGGCTCGGCATTCGTGGCCGACCGGCATGAGGCCTGGCGCGAGGCGCTGTGCGTGATCGAGGAGCGAACCGTCGCCAACGACAATACCGTTGCATGGAACGGTCGGCGGCTGCAGCTGCCGGAGAGCCGGCTCAGACCTCACTTCGTCAAGGCTGTGGTGCGCCTACATGAGTATCCCGATGGCACCGTCAGCGTGTTCCTTGGACCGCATCGATTGGCGAGGTTTGCGCCTGACGGACAGCAGATCAGCCCCGACGCGCTTCAGCCTGGCGGCGTGCTCGGAACCGTCAAGGACAAGCCCTGGCGGGCGCGCAAGCGCGCGTCCTTGACCGCTCCTGCGCGCGCCGCCGTCGAGACAGCGCGGGTCGGGACGGAGAAACGGGCTTCAAGTCGAACAAAGAAACTCACCCACAGGGCTAAAACCGCCACAACAGCCGTGGCATGATCAATCAGGGAAAGCCGTCCCCGCCTTCCGGCTCCCCTGCAAATCAGAAACGAAGGCGACAGATCACGAGCTACAAAAACACGACATCTTCACCCGCTACGGACACGGTGCAGGTTTGCGGACTATCGAGAATGCCGGACCGCGATGTCCGCGTCGGGTCCCGCCCGCGGACGAAGGATCGTGTGAGGCAGCACCAAGGCTTCGTCAGCTCCGGAGGTCGCGGCCCTGCCCATTCGATGCAGCGTCGGCATCGACCGACAGAATTGCCGCGTCTTGCACGTCCGCTATCGGCTGCTCTGGATCGCGGAATCGAGCCGGGGTCAACCGGCTGCGGTCGACCGTCACGCCGAAGATGTCGAAGCGGTTGTAGTAACCGACTACGTCGTGAAACTGTTTCGGCTCGACGCAGCGATTGAGATCGATCTCCGCGTAGGCGATCCCCTCCTCGTCCTGCAATCCATCGCCGAAGACGCTGCCGGTCGGATCGACGAAGAAGCTCGCCGCACGTGGTGTCTGGTCGATCACGTCGGCGATCGTTCGATCGCGTTCAATGAGGAAGGCGCGCAACGCCTGGTCCATGTAGCCGGCGGTGACGATCCCGAATACCTTGGCTTCGAAGCAATGGGCGCTGGCCCGGATGCGGTTGGCGGCCACGTTGTCGAAATTGCCGCCGCCTGCCGGGCGCCGGGTGGGCCACATCGGCGGCCAGCTCGAAATGTGCACCTGCTCGCCCTGCGCCATCAGCGCGAAGCGGGCCAATGGATTGGTATTCTCGCCGCAAATCAACCCGCCGATCCGGCCCTGCCGCGTCTCCGCGACTTTAAGGCCCGCACCATCCCCGGACGACCACACCAGCTTCTCATAGAAGGTCGGAACCAGCTTGCGGTGATGGACGAGAATTTCTCCGGTCTCGCCGATCAGCAGGTTCGAGTTCCACAGCCCCCCGACGCTGACGGCCGAGCGCTCGCTGATACCGATCGAGACCGTGACGCCGAGGGCGCGCGCCTCGGCGCAGAGCCGCGCCACTTCCGGTCCGTCCGCCAGCACGGATTGCTCCGCCATGCGCACGAACAGATCGTGGTTGTCGATTGGAGGCCACAGCGCAGCCCAGACCGGAAAGGCGGGAATATAGGTTTCGGGAAACGCGATCAGCTCGGCGCCGGCTCTGGCCGCCTCGCGAATGATGGCGATCGCCTTTTCGGTGGTCGCCCAGCTGTCGAGGAAGACGGGCGCGGCGTGGACGGCAGCAGCCTTGAAACGAGGAAGCATGTCGAAAATCCCGGCTAGGACTAGGGGAGCGAAGCGGTATCATCCCTGGCTTGCCGGCGTGCATGGGAATTGTCGCAAGGTCGGTTGCGAAGGATCGGAACCGCCACGCGCTGGAACGGGAATTGCTTTGCTGACAAGGGCCGCAATTTCAACGGCCGCAACCTGGAGGCCGGTGATGTTCGACACGATCAACTGGGACGATCTGCGGGTGTTTCTCTGCGCCGCCCGCGCCGGGAATTTGAGCCAAACGGCAAAGCGGCTGCGGCTCGACCATTCCACCGTCAGCCGGCGCATCGCCCAAATGGAAGCTTCGCTCGGGGTTGCGGTGTTCGAACGCCACCGCACCGGCCTCAAGCTCAACGAAGTCGGCGAGCGGTTGCTGCGTCATGCCGAGCGGGTCGAGAGCGCGGTGATCGCGATCCGCGAGGAAGCCAGCGCCAGCGACACCCAGGAGCTCGTCGGGACCGTGCGGCTCGCCACCATGGAGGGGATCGCCTCGCTCTATTTGGCGCAACGCTTTGCCAAACTGCGACGCACCACGCCGCAGCTCACCGTCGAACTCGTCACGTCCGCCCAGACGGTCTACGTCCATAAGCGCGAGGCCGATCTGTTCGTGTCCTTCTTCCGGCCGCCCGGTCCGGGCCTGATCTCGGAGCGCATCGGCAAGTTTCGGCTCGGGCTATTCGCGAGCCAGGACTATCTCGACCACCACGGGATGCCCGCAAGCCTGCGCGACCTGCAGGATCATTGGTTCGTGTCCTATATCGAGGACCTGATCCAGGTCGATTCGGTGCGCTGGCTCGCCGACGTCATCGAAGAGCCGAAAATCGCCTTCCACTCCAACAGCATGATCGCGCAGATGAACGCCGCGGCGGGCGGCCTCGGCATCGTGATGCTTCCGAGCTTTGCCACAAGGGACCGGCCCGACCTGATACCGGTGCTGCCGGCTCTCGCCGGCACCGTTCGCGAGGTCTGGCTCAACGTCCACAGCGACCTGCAATTCGCCCCGCGCATCCGCGCCGTCCGCGCCTTCCTGAAAAATACCCTGAAGCAGGATCCCGACATGCAGGTCACGCTGGCCGATGTCGTGCCGCAGCCGCGCACAGCAGATTGCAAAAATCCATAATTCCCTTCCGTCAGCCCCCGGCTGAAGCTCGTCCGATTGGCGCAAGCAGAGCGCGCTGAAGTTTTGAGGGGCCGATATGAACGTGGTTATTCCCGGCAATGCCGATCCGGCGCCGAACGGCGGCGCATTGGCCAAGAAGCAGGCCGAGCAGCTGGCCAAGAAACTGGCCAAGAAGCGGCTGACGGTCGCGCTCGTTCTGAGCGTTGCGATGATCGTGATCTATTTCGGCTTCATGGGGCTCTTCGCGTTCGACAAGCCGCTGCTCGGCACCATCCTGGTGCCCGGCCTGTCGCTTTGCATCGTGCTCGGCCCGCTCGTCATCATCTCTTCCTTCGTGCTCTGCCTGGTCTACGTGCTGTGGGCGAACCGGGTGTTCGACGCAGGCGTTCGCGAGCTTCGCTAAGGGGACAGGCAAATGGGCAGCAGCACGCTTTCGATCGGGTTCTTCTTCGCCTTCATGGCGTTGACGCTGGCAATCACCTATTGGGCTGCGCGGCGCACGCGCACCACCGAGCACTTCTTTGCCGCCGGCGGCCAGGTCACGCCGTGGCAGAACGGCTGGGCACTCGCGGGAGACTTCCTGAGCGCCGCGGCCCTGCTCGGAATTGCCGGCATCGTCACCTCGAACGGCTTCGACGGCATGATCTATTCGATCGGGTGGCTGGTCGGCTGGCCGATCATTCTGTTCCTGATCGTCGAGCCATTGCGCAATGTCGGCCGTTTCACCTTCGCCGACGTCGTGGCCTATCGCCTGCGCCAGCGCCCGGTGCGCCTCGCCGGCGCCATCGGTACACTTGCCGTGATCCTGTTCTACCTGATCGCCCAGATGGTCGCGACGGGATCGCTGATCAAGCTGCTGTTCGGCCTGCCCTACACCTGGTCGGTCATCGTCGTGGGCAGCGTGATGCTGGTCTATGTGCTGTTCGGCGGCATGTTAGCGACGACCTGGGTGCAGGTGGTCAAGGCGGTGCTGCTGATGGGCGGCGGCATCCTGCTCGCCCTCCTCGTGTTGACCCATTTCGACATGAACCCGCTGAAGCTGTTCGCCGCGGCGTCCGAGAAATACGGCACCAAGGTGCTGCAGCCGGGATCGAAGGTGGTCTCTGGTCAATGGGATGCCATCTCGCTCGGGCTCGGCCTGATGTTCGGCACCGCCGCGATGCCGCATGTGCTGATGCGGGCCTACACGGTGAAGGATTCCAAAGCCGCACGGCTGTCGATCCTCTATGCCACCGGCCTGATCGGCGTCTTTCATCTCATGGTCTTCATCATCGGCTTCGGCGCCATGGTGCTGGTCGGCGCCGAGGCGGTGGCCAAGGCCGGCGGCGGCGGCAACATGGCAGCGCCCCTGCTCGCACTCACCGTCGGCGGCAATGCGTTCTTCGGCTTCATCTGTGCGGTCGCGTTCGCGACCATGCTTGCCGTCGTCGCGGGGCTGACGCTGTCGGGCGTCGCCACGCTCTGCCACGACATCTGGACCAATGTGATCCGGAGCGGCACCGCTTCCGAGGCCGAGCAGCTCAAGGTCGCGCGGGTCGCGACCGTTCTGATTTCCATCCTCGCCATCGGTCTGGGGATTGCGTTCGAAGGCCAGAATGTCGCGTTCATGGCGGGACTTGCGTTCTCGATCGCCTGCGCCGCCAACTTCCCGTCGCTCGTGCTCGCCATCACCTGGCGCCACTTCACGACGCCTGCTGCCGTGGCGAGCATCCTCGTCGGCACACTGAGCTCGCTGGTGCTGATCTATCTGTCCCCGACCATCCAGGTCGACATTCTCGGCAAGCCGCTCGCCGCGGTCGAGCATCAATGGTGGTTCGTGTCGCTGCGCAATCCCGCGATCATCAGCATGCCGCTATCCTTTGCGGTCGCGATCCTGCTGTCGCTGGTGACACGGGAGAAGAACGCAAACCTCGCCTTCGACGAGATGCAGCGGCGCATCCTGCTCGGACCGGTAGAGCCGAAGACCGACGAGCCGCGCCAGGCGAAGAATGCGGCATGAACCGGGTCAACCGATCGACGTTGCGATCAGCCCGTTGCGAACCCCGTCACCCGATTCGCATGTGTGACTCACAGATCGCGCAACACACTCAGTGTCGTCCCGGCGAAAGCCCATAGGCGCTAAGATAGTTTGATCATAGTCTGATAGTGGCGCTTATGTCTGGGTGGCTCGCGTAGATGTCGCCGGAGAGCGTGACTGGCTCTGCAGAGTAGAGCGATTGCGGGCTGTGGAATGATCGCTTGCCGTAGCGAAGCTACGAGCTGGCGCAGCAGACGCCACGTCACTGGGTGGGTCAGGCGGCGTCGGCCAAGCGGGGAGAGTCTTCGAGTTCGTCGACGAGCGGCTCGAGCAATAGAATGATCAGCAGATGAGCGAGGATATGGGGTCTGGCGGACCGCTCGTCGGTTCCGGGAGGTCCCTTCAGGCCAATCAGGCTTTTCAGCCGCTTGAAGCCGAGCTCAATGCGCCATCGCAGCCGATAGAGGGCGAGGATATCTGCAGTCGTGAAGTCCTCTGGCCTGAGTGAGGTCACCAGGATCACCCAATCTGCGGCGTCAAGTGTTTGCCTGGAGAGCTGATGACCTCCCTTTTGTGCAGTCCGGCGCGCCTTGCGTCGCGCAGCCGCAGCAGCTTGCGCCGGCTTCTTCGCGGCAACCAGACGCACTGCGAGCGGCGGCGCACCTGACTTGCGCTTTATCCAAATCGGCCGATCGATCAGGCCACGCGCCGAGGCGTTGCGCAGTTCGGCAGTGAGGTCAACAAGATTACCTTCGGCATCGAGCCAGCGCGCGCTCTTCCAGCCGGCCCGGATCACGAAGTCCGCATCGGCATCGACGAGATGCGCCATGCGCTCCGGTTGCAGATAGGCGCGATCGGCAAGACGGATCTCACCGGCAACCGCCGGTATCCGATCCAGCGTCTCGCCCGCTCGCTGATCGGTCAGTTCGAAGTGACCAAAGCGCTCCTGCGGAAGATCGAACGCGCTATGGATACGCCACACTGCGTTCTTGTTCCTGCCGCTCGTCCCAGCCTTGGGGACCGTCGTGGCGTCAACAATACGGATCAGACGACCGCGGCTCGCCTTCGGCGCCGCGGCGGCAAGCGCCTGCTCGACCAAGATTGCCAGCCAATCTCCGCACTGACGTAAGCGATACAACAGAGCCACGTTGGAGATATCGACAAGCCCAACCGACGTGGCCCATGCCGCCGTCAACCGCAGCCCTTTCTCACCAAGGCAATAAGCCAAGATCAGGCGCAGCAAGTCGACCGCATTGCTGATCTCCCGCGGACGGACAAACGCCTTCGTCTTGCGCGCGCTAATGTTCAGAGCCTCGGCTCCGCCAAGTCGGGCGACAACGCGCGCCCAATCTTTGTTCACAAGCGATTCGTGTGCCATTCCATCTTGGAATCACAAGCGAATCCAAGGCGCAAATCCTATTTTAGCGCCTATGGGCGAAAGCCGGGACCCATAACCACCGACGGTTATTGCTTCACGATGCTGGAACGACGAGTCCTGTCCCCAACTTCCGCCGCGGAGTATGGGTCCCGGCTTTCGCCGGGACGACACCTTATGGTCGAGACAGGCTCGCAAAGATGTCGCGAGAAGATCACTTCCCCTTCGCCGCCTTCTCCTTCAGCTTCGCCGTACGGTAGCGCGCGGCGCCGCCTTCGCGGATGGACTGCTCGCTGCGCTCGAGCGCCATCGCATCGTCGGGAACGTCCTTGGTGATCACGGAGCCCGAGCCGATATAGGCGCCCTTGCCGATCGTGACCGGCGCGACCAGCGAGGTATTGGTGCCGATGAAGGCGCCCTCGCCGATCAGCGTCTTGTGCTTGAGGAAGCCGTCATAGTTGCAGGTGATGGTGCCGGCACCGAGGTTGGAATTGGCACCGACATGGGCGTCGCCGACATAGGAGAGATGGTTGACCTTGACGCCGGCCTCCAGCCTCGAACCCTTGGTCTCGACGAAATTGCCGATCTTCACGCCATCGCCGAGCGAGGTGCCGGGCCGCAGCCGCGCGTAGGGTCCGAGCTCCACCTTCTTGCCGATCGTAGCTTGGGTGATGTGCGAGAAGGAGTGGATCACGGCGCCGTCGTCGATCGAGACGCCCGCTCCGATCACAACGAACGGCTCGATCGTGACGTCCTTGCCGAATTTGGTGTCGGCGGCGAGATAGACGGTCTCCGGTGCGATCAGGGTCACGCCGGCCTCGAGCGCCTGGTTGCGCAGCCGCGCCTGCATCACGGCCTCGGCCTCGGCGAGCTGCGCCTTGGTGTTGATGCCGCGCACTTCGTCTTCGCTTGTCTCGATCACGACGGCCTCCAGTCCGAGTTCCCTGACAATGCCGACGGCATCGGTCAGATAATATTCGCCCTTGGCATTGGCATTGCCGATCTTCTCGATGATCGCGAGCGCCTTCTTGCCGTCGAACGCCATCACGCCGGCATTGCACAGCGTGATCTTGCGCTCTTCGGCACTTGCATCGGCCTGCTCGCGGATCGCGACCAGCTTGCCGTTCTCGACCACCAGGCGGCCGTAGCCGGTCGGGTCGGCGGCATGGAAGCCGAGCACCGCAAGCGCCGCGCCGTCGCGCAGCGGTGCGCGCATACGGGCGAAGGTCTCGGCCGAGATCAGCGGCGTGTCGCCGAATGCGATCAAGAGGTCGTCGGCGCTGCGGGCGATCGCCTCGCGCGCCGCCAGCACCGCATGCGCGGTGCCGAGCCGCTCGCGCTGCACGAAGGTCTGCGCATCGGGCCGCACCCGGCGCGCCTCGGCGGCGACTGCCTCATGGTCCGGGCCGACCACGACCGCCAGCTGCGATCCCTCGCCTGAGGCCGCGGCGTTGAGCACGTGCGCCAGCAGCGGCTGCCCGGCCACCGGGTGCAGCACCTTCGGCAGCGACGAGCGCATCCGCGTGCCCTCACCGGCCGCAAGCACCACTGTCAGGCTCGTTCGCGCAGTCATTCGCAATCCTCGATGTCGCGCGCAGTCCGCTGCGCAAAGCTGTCTTCGAGGCCGTCTTTAATTGTTTTCCCCGGCAGAAGAAACCGATTCGCCTCCGTGGCGCTCCGGATTCAAGTTCCCGGTCCATTTCCTGTTAATCTTTGCCTCGTGATTCGGCGGGCCTCGAGGAGGGCCAAGCGGGCTTTGGCCAAAGATCGCGACAATCTGGCGGCGGAATTCGACACCGAGAGCACCACCGGCTTTTTGGCCGAGGAGGATGCTCTGGATCGCCGCATGCTGTGGCGGCTCGGCTCGTGGGGCGTTGCCGCGGTCGGCGCCGTCACCGTCGCGGTGATGGCCAACCAGTCGGCGTTGACGCTGCGGCGCGACCAGGTTGCCGCAGCGGACCTCGCGCGACAGGCCCAGCAGTTGCAGACGCTGGCGAAGGAGAGCCACAACGAGACGCGCCGGCTGGCGTCTGCGATCGATACGCTCAACGGCGACCGCGACCGGCTGTATTCGCGCGTCACCACGCTGGAGCAGGGTCTCGACTCCGTGACCGGCGCGATCGCCAGGCAGCCGCCGGCACCATCGCCCTTGGCAGCGCCCGGTACCTCGCCCGCAACCGCCAGTTCGTCGCCCGCCGCCTCCGCGCCAACCGTTGCCGCCGTCGCAACGATGCCGACGGTCGCATTGGACAAGCCGGCGGCGATCGACAAGCTGCCCACAGCCGGCGACAGCAAGGCGACGGGGCCGATCGAGAAGCTGGTTGCGGCGGCCGAAAAGCCGGCAACGGCCGACAAGAAACCGGCGCCCGCGCCCGCCAAGCCGCAGGCCGCCGCGGAGAAGCCGCCAGCCTCCGACAATTCGCCGCCGAATTCCGCCACGGCCGCATCGATCGCAAGTCCAATGAGCGCCGCCGCGGCCGGCGCCGAGGATGCACCCGCTGCGCCGGCGCCGGTCGCGGACAAGCCGCTTGCCGACAAGCCGGTCCTGGCATCGCTCGATCCTGCGGCGAACAAGGCAACCGAAACCGTCAAGCCGCCGACCGCCAACGATGTCACCGTCGCACCGATCCCTCCGCTGGTGATCACGGCGGATCCGGACGCCGAGGACGATGCGCCGCAGGCACAGATCCACCGCACCGAGTTCGGCGTCGATCTCGGCACGGCCAACTCGGTCAATGGACTGCGCGCGCTGTGGCGCGGCCTGTTGAAGTCGAAGGCCAACGCGCCGCTGGCGGCGCTGCGGCCGATCATCGTGATCAAGGAGAGCAGCAACGGGCTCGGCATGCAGTTGCGCCTGGTGGCTGGACCGCTGAACGACGCCGGCACCGCCGCCAGGATCTGCGCGGGCCTCAGCCTGGTGCAGCGGACCTGCGAGACGGCGATCTATGACGGCCAGCGGCTGGCCCTCAACGAGCCGGCCGCCGGAGCCAAGCCGGCGCCATCGCATCGGCGGGCCGTGCCGAAGCGCGCCGTCGCACCGCCGCCACCGCAGCAGCCGGTCGCCGAGGACAAGAAGCCGGAGCCGACCACGATCTCCTCGATATTCCGGCGGAACAGCCAATAATCATGTGAGCCAAGGGATTGTGGCCGGATTTTCAACCGATTTCGATGCTCCGACCGAACTTGTCCCGCAACCCGATCCCGACCATAGTGCCGCGATGACAAAACCTCCGTTCCGCCTCTCCCCCTATCAGGTCCAGTTCCTGATGGTCGTGGGCTTCGTCACCGTCGGCTACGCGCTCTACGTGCGCTATCTGGCAATCGAGTTCTCTCCCGTTGCGCTGGCCTGCGACGCCGGCGCGCAGACCATGCTCTGCAAGGCTCGCGCGCTGTCGACCGTACTGTTCAAGAACTCGGTGTTCGGGATCACCGCGCTGGTAATCGCGGTGCTCAACCTGACGAGGCCGTCGATCGTGCTGCTCACCGTCGGCTTGATCGCCGCGGGGCTCGGGATCGTGCTCTACAATGTCGTGCTGTCGGGGCTCGCGATCGGGCTGTTCATCCTGGGTTTTGCGCGGCCCGCGCCCGCCACAGCGTAGCGGCGAGCAGGAGGTACATCACGCAGGTCCAGTCCGACTGCCAGTTGATCGTTCCCTCGTTGTAGATCGTGTAGCCGGCGGCGATCACCAGCAGGCCGGCGAACACGGATTCAGCGAGCGGCCGGATGCCTTCCTTCGGGCGATTGAGCATGGTCAGCAGCGCGAATGGCACCACCGCCATGGTCAGCGAGGCATACGGGAAATCGCGGTAGCGCGGATCGAAGGTGAAGCCGAGCGCGGTTTCGGCAGCAATCACCGTGGTGATGATCAGCACAATCGCCAGCACCGCGCCGATCACGCCCTTGCCGCGATAGTCGCGCGGCCCGACCAGCTCCAGGAAGGTCGGCAGCGAGCGGCCGGCGATCAGCGCATGCGCCGTCAGCAGCGGCGCGGCAATGCCCGCCGCGAGCAGCACGCCCCAATGCAGCCAGCCGCCGACGCCGTAGCTCTCGTAATACATCTTGTCGCCGGCAATCCCGAGCAGCGCCCCCGCCGTCGTCGCCGAAATGGCGACCGCGATCCAGGCCGACGGCCGCGGCGTCCAGGGCCGGCGGCGCAGCGTCAGCCAGGCCGCGAGGAATGTGGCGACGGACAGCGCCATGCCGCCCGCCATCTGCAGCTTCCAGTCCGGATAGTTCGTGATAGCAACGCCGGGCGGATATTTCACCTGCCGCTTGACCGAATCGAACAGGCCCCAATTGCCGCCGACGGTGCCCTCGAGCTTGCGCTTCCAGGGCTGGTCGTAGGCCTCGATCAGGTTGACCCGAAAGGCCTCGCGCTTGGCGAGGTCGAGGATCTCGGACACCACCCGCGCCTGGTTGGTGCGCGACGGCAATGCGCCCTCCCGCATCCGCCCCTGGCTCGGCCAGCCGGTCTCGCCGATCAGGATCTCCTTGCCCGGGAATGTCACCGCCATCCGCTTGCGGATATCGTCGACATGCGCCGCGGCGTACTTCGCCTTGACCGGGATGTCCTCCCAATACGGCAGGATGTGAATGGTGACGAAATCGACCGCGTCATAAATCTCGCGGTTCTTCACCCAGTATTCCCAGACGTCGGCATAGGTGACAGGAAGATTGCCCGCCGCCGCCTTCACCGCGCGGATGTTGCCAGCAAGATCGGTGGCAGTCATCTCGCCGCGCAGCAGCACCTCGTTGCCGACGATCAGCGAGGTGACGACGCCAGGATACTCCTTGGCGAGCCGGACCGCGATCGCGATCTGCTGCAAATTCTTGAAGCGGTTGCTGCTGAGCCAGATGCCCTGCATCACCTTCAGCCCGACCTTGGCCGCAACGCCGGGGACCTGGTCGAGGCCGTTCTCGATCGAATAGGTGCGCACGCAGTCGGTGACCTTGGCGAGATCGGTCAGATCCTGCTCGATCTGCTCGACTGGAATCTGCGTGGTGGGATCCAGCGGCGTCTGCGCGCCGCGGAACGGCGTATACGACACGCATTGCAGCTTTGCAGCGGGATCGATCGGCGCGCGCACGAGCGTAATCGGCGTGGCGAGCCACCACCACACGGATGCAATCACGGCGAGCGAGATCAGGAGAAGCGCCAGCGGCGTACGAAGCGAAATCGGTTCCATCCTCCGGGGGACCGTCGAATTAGCCGGTCACAGCCCATCTGCCAAGAGCGGGATTAGGTCAATACCATGGTTGTCCTGCGACAGTTTTGCGCTGGGTCGATAAAGTTGTGAGTTTGCTGGACAAAATACCAAATTCCAGTCATCAGATTTCGCCAGAGTCTCCGCCGCACTGGAGACCTATTTGGACGGCATCACGCGAGCCGTTAGGATGATCCCGCGGGGGCAGGAACATTATCGGGGAATACATGCGTCGACGGCTGCTTGAGTTGAAGAACACTACTTTGCGCCATCTTGCCGTAACGGGCCTTGCGCTCCTCATTGGGGCTGGCGGCGCGTTCGCCCAGAGCGGCACGCCGAATCCGGCGGATCAGGCCAAACAGCAGCCTGGACAGCCCGACGCCAACGCAAATGCCGCACGGGAAGCCAACCAGCGCAAGGTCGAGGAATTCGTCGAGGCCCAGCAGGCCATCAACGGTCCGGCCGGCAACCCGGAATGCGTCTGGCTCGGCCGCCGCGTCGTCCGCCTGATGTGGAACGACGACCTCGATACCGCGTTCCGCCATCTCGACCTCTACGACCGGTTCGGCTGCCCCGGCGGCCACGTCCAGGCGGCGTTCCGCTGCCTGACCCGGTTCGGCGCCCAGATCGACGACAAGGTCCGCGGCAGCCTCGACGGCCGCATCCACGCCTGCTGGATCAATCCGGGCGCGCAGCCCCAGGCCGCGGCCGCCGCCGCTGCTCCCACCCCGGCGCCGGCGACGGCCGGCACCGCCGCACCGGCACCCGCAGCCTCGCCCTCGCCTGCACCGACCCCGTCGGCGTCACCTGCACCGGCGTCGAAATAGCCATATCCCGCGACCGGGGTCCGGCCGCGATTTTTTTCGCGGCTGGAACGGCTTGCGCCCTTAAAACGCCATCGCGGCACACCAGTTGTTAAATCGGATGGCGGAGATATCTTTCCCTCCGCTGTCGTGTTGGTCGAACCCAGGGGACGGGTTCGCTTAGTCCTCAATCTCAGGCCCCGTATGGTTTAACCGCGATGCGCGCCGTCGTCGCCGTCCTGTTGCTTGTCACCGCCGCCCACGCCGCCCTGTGGGGTCTCTTCCAGGAGAAGCAGCCGGCGCCCGATTTCCGTGGCACGCTGCCGAGCCTGTCCTACGCTCCGTTCGAGTCCGGCCACACCGTCGCCGACGTCGCCGCCGACACCGAGAAGGTGCGCACCGACCTGCGAAAGCTCTCCACGCTCACCAAGGCGGTCCGTCTCTATTCATCGACCGAAGGCAACGAGCTGGTGCCGCCGGTCGCCGCCGAATTCGGCATGAAGGTCACGGTCGGCGCGTGGATCGACAAGGACGCCAACCGCAACAACCGCGAGATCGAAGCCGCGATCAACCTGGCCAAGCGCAACAGCAACGTCATCGGCATCGTGGTCGGCAACGAAACCGTATTCCGTGGCGAGCAGGTGCCGCTGGAAAACCTCGGCTCGGTTCCGGAGATCGGCGTGCCCCCCGAGGAGTCCGAGAGGATTCTTCGCGAGGAAGCGCAGCGCCTCCACGACGCGGAAATGCAGCCGGATGAAGATGGCAGCAGCG
Source organism: Bradyrhizobium sp. USDA 3315 (assembly GCF_054056795.1). Classification (NCBI taxonomy): domain Bacteria; kingdom Pseudomonadati; phylum Pseudomonadota; class Alphaproteobacteria; order Hyphomicrobiales; family Nitrobacteraceae; genus Bradyrhizobium; species Bradyrhizobium sp. USDA 3315. The sequence continues at coordinate 6,981,788 of NZ_JBSRYP010000001.1, forward strand.
GTTTGAGCAAGCGCGCTGAAGCGATCAAGTGGGCGATCGCTGAAAACAACGTGCACCGGCTGATCAAGGTGATCCAGCGGGTCAAGAAGTCGGTCAACGTTCCCGTCACCACCGGTGAAATCTGGAACATCTGGCGCGACCATCCGCAGCTCGCCAACTCGTCCGACTTCGTCGCCGCGCACGTGCTGCCCTACTGGGAAAACTTCACCGACAAGCAGGCGGTGGACCAGGCGGTCGACCGCTACAATTTGTTGCGCGACTCCTTCCCCGGCAAACGCATCCTGATTGCCGAATTCGGCTGGCCGAGCCAGGGCTACAATCTGCGCAGCGCCGTTCCCGGCCCGTTCCAGCAGGCCACCGTGCTTCGCAACTTCGTCACCCGCGCCGAAGCCATCGGCATGGACTACAACATCGTCGAGGCGATCGATCAGCCCTGGAAGTTCTTCGAAGGCGGCGTCGGCCCCTACTGGGGCATCCTCAATGCCGACCGCGAGCCAAAGTTCGCCTGGACCGGACCGGTCACCGATCCGAACTACTGGAAGATCGCGCTGGTCGCCGTCCTGGTCGGCCTGTTCATGTCGCTGCCGATCCTGCGGCTGGACCAACCGACCGTGATGCAGGCGCTGCTGCTGTCGGCGGCCGCCAATGGCGTCGGCGCGTGGGTCGCGACGGTGTTCTCCTACTGGACGACGCACTACTTCGTCTGGGGCTCGGCCTTCGCGCTCAGCCTCGGCCTGGTGCTGCTGGTTCCGCTGGTCCTGATCGCGATGGCGCGGATCGAGGAGATCGCGGCGGTGGCGTTCGGCCGCGGCCCGCGCCGGCTGATCGGCAAGAGCGAGCCGCTTGCGCCTGCCACGATCGGCGAGAACGTGAAGTTTCCGAAGGTCTCGATCCACATCCCGGCCTATTTCGAGCCGGTCGAGATGCTGAAGCAGACCCTCGATGCGGTGTCGCGGCTCGACTATCCGAACTTCGAGTGCGTCTGCATCATCAACAACACGCCCGATCCCGACTTCTGGCGGCCGATCCAGGATCACTGCCGGCTGCTCGGCGAGCGCTTCAAGTTCATCAATGCCGAGAAGGTGCAGGGCTTCAAGGCCGGTGCGCTGCGCATCGCGATGGACCGCACCGCGGCGGATGCCGAGATCATCGGCATCATCGACGCCGACTATGTCGTGCATCCGGACTGGCTGAAGGATCTCGTGCCGGCGTTCGCCGATCCGCGCGTCGGCCTCGTGCAGGCGCCGCAGGAGCATCGCGACGGCGATCGCTCGCTGATGCACTACATCATGAACGGCGAATATGCCGGGTTCTTCGACATCGGCATGGTCCAGCGCAACGAGTTCAACGCCATCATCGTGCACGGCACGATGTGCCTGATCCGCCGCGCCGCCATGGACAAGGCCGGCGGCTGGTCCAGCGACACGATCTGCGAGGACACCGATCTCGGCCTCTCGATCCAGCAGCAGGGCTGGCTCACGCACTACACCAATGTGCGTTACGGCGAAGGCCTGCTGCCCGACACCTATGAGGCTTTCAAGAAGCAGCGCCATCGCTGGGCCTATGGCGGCTTCCAGATCGTCAAGAAGCACTGGCGGCGCTTCCTGCCCGGCGCCAGCCGGCTGACGCCCGATCAGCGCCGCGAGTTCTCGCTGGGCTGGCTGAACTGGCTCGGCGCCGAAAGCCTCGGCGTCGTGGTCGCGATCCTCAATCTGATCTGGGTGCCAATCGTCGCCTTCGCCGACATCGCAATCCCCGACAAGATTCTGACGCTGCCGATCATCGCCTCCTTCATCGTCTCGCTGGTGCATTTCGTCGCGCTCTACCGGCTGCGCGTGAACATCAAGGCCGGCCAGATGTTAGGAGCCATGATCGCGGCGATGAGCGTGCAGTGGACGGTGTCGCGCGCGGTGGCGCAGGGCCTGATCACCGAGCATCTTGCGTTCGCCCGCACCTCCAAGGGCGGCCTGTCGCGGATGTCGATCGAGTTCCAGGCGTTCTGGGAAGCCGTGATCGGCGTGTTGCTGCTGATCGGCGCCGTCGTGCTTGTCGTCACCAACGGCTACAAGCAGGTGCGCGAGATCTACATCTTCGCCGGCGTCCTGGTGTTGCAGAGCCTGCCATTCCTGGCGGCGGTCTCCATCGCGATCCTGGAAAATTCGCGGATCAACGAGTTCGCATTCTGGCGCAACAGCGCGATCCGCACCGCGGAACTGATCGGGTTGCGCCCGGTCAGCCTGCCCTCGGTCGCCGCCCCGTCGCAGCCGGTCGGCTCGGAAATCCGCCGCGACAACTGAGCCAACTTCAAGAAGCGGCCCTAAGCACAGGCGCCGGAACAGCAAATCCGGCGCGTCGGTGCACAATTGAGCGCCCCTCGGCTATTGACCCGATGGGCCCTGCCCCCTACACAGCGCGGGCTGGAGCACGATCCGGAGCGGTTCACCGCTGGCGTCCGGATCTAATGTTCAGGTGAGTGAGCGCGTAGCTCAGGCGGTAGAGCACGTGACTTTTAATCATGGGGTCGAGGGTTCGAGTCCCTCCGCGCTCACCAAACAAATTCAAACATTCGCGAAATTTCCGTGCGGCAGTGACGTCGCTCCCATGGTGTTGGGTAGCCGGCCCGGGCCCTGACGCCGGCTCTTCTTCTTAATTTTGTGTGAACCAAGCCACAGTTGTTCGGCGTGATCTTTAGTAGGTTTTCGGCGCTGGGGATTTCAGGGCCCAGAGGCTGGAAGAACAGGGCGTCGCCGGGACAAACCATTTCGGGCCCGGCGGCGTAATTTTTCGGGACGGTCAGAACTGCAATCCCAATGCTCGGACCAGACGCATCCGGACGCCAACGGCTCGTTGCTCTCCCTGTCGCAGTCATCACGTTCGGCGTCGCCGGCGTCGAGCCTGCCTGCGGTTCTCCGGACCGGTCGGCGGCGCGCGTATTCCGGCATGAGCCTTGCTCTTTAGGTGGCGCAGGAAATTTCAGTGTCCCGGTTCAGGAACAAGCTGTCACCGGATGTGTCTTTTGGAGACGAGCAGCTGGATTCATTGGGAGGTATCGTTGAGATACGCAGCGCCCCTACAGTCAAGGTTTGTCGTTCGGAGAGGAAGCACCGACTGGATGGTCTATGATCGAGAGCTCAAGGGTCCAGCGCAGTTGAAGAAAGACGGCCACTTCGCCGAGAAGCTGACGAAGGAACAGGCCGAACACATAAAGCAGGCCTTGACGGACGCCCTGAAGCCCGAGCCGTAGACAAAGTTAGATCGAGTACCCCGATCGGTGGCGACACAAACCGCGAACAGATGACATCTGTGTTACCTCGTAAGGTATATGAACAGAGTTGGGCAAAGCGAACGAGGCGCGGCAAAATGGCGGCGCATCGGTGGAGCAAATTAGGCCCTTGCGGAATTCAGCTTTGGCCACTGGACGTTCTGATCGGGCCAGCGTCGTCGTTGAAAGGGAACGATCGGGGAACAGCTCAAGGCAGCTCGAAAGCAGCCCGCGTCAGAGAGGTCGCCCCCGCGCCGAGGGGTGGAGCGCGACGCATGACGGCGCAAGCGCGCCGTTCAGCGCACAATTCGGAGCGAACATTCGGAGCGCTGCTGGAGTTCGGCCGTCAAGATAACGGCAGTTCGCCCTGACCGCCTGTCCAGTCGATGATATCGAGCTGCATCCCTCGCTTCAGCATCTCGGCCTCGAGGCTGCCGGCATGCCGCTTCCACTCGGGCGTCGCGCGGACGCGGAATTTTGGCTCTTCGCCGGCTGCCTCGAATTCGTCGTCGGCTCTGAGCGCACCGCGGACGGCTTCGTACATCATCTTCAGGCTGGCGTCGGTGAAGGCGCCGTAGTCCATCGGTCGTCTCCCTTGGCACTGTGGGACGCAAAAAGCCGCCACGTAGTCACTCGTGGCGGCCTTCTGCTAGCGGCCCATCCAGACGGCCTGGGACGACGTTGCGTGAGTCGGGTTAATGAAACGTTGTTCGTGCGGCGCGCACTCAGATAGCGATGCGTTCGAAGTCGATGGCTATCCGGCTGTTCGGGAAAGTCCTCGTCGCCTCCGCCAGAATGTCCTCGTCCGGGTAGCGGCCGGAGATGTGGGTGAGGATGAGCTGCTTGACCTCGCTCCGCGCCGCGAGCGCGGCGGCTTCGCTGGCCGTCAAATGCCCGTAGTCGCGCGCGATGGCCGCGTCGCGCTTGAGAAACGTCGCTTCGATCACCAGCACGTCGGCGTCCCCGACGTGTTCGGCGAGCCCCTCGGTTGCTTCAGCATCACCGACAATGACGAGCTTCTTTCGCCCCTGGGCCGGGCCAAGCACCTGCTCCGGATCGATGGTGCGACCATCGTCCAGCTTCACCTGCCGGCCCTCCGCCAGCTCCCGGCGAACCGGCCCATCAGGCACGCGCAGCGCCAGAAGCCGGTCCGGGAGGAGATGCCGGCGCACCGCGCTCTGAAAGGAGAAAGCGAAACTGTCCGTATCCCGGTGGCGGACCGGAAAGCAATCGATGGTGAATTCGCCGGCGTCGAGGACTCGCCCCTCGCTCAACGGCACCAGATCAAGCGGGATCGGCGCTCGGCCCTCGCCCCATAGGCCTGCCAGCATCCGGACGACGACATCGAGCGTGCCGGGCCCGGCATGAATCGTCATCGCATCCGAACTTTGCCGCAACCGGAGGGTCGAAAACAGCCCGGGGATGCCGAGCACATGATCGAAATGCCCGTGGGTCAGCAGCAGGTGATCAAGCCGTCGAAAGCCGGCGCCGCTCCGCAGCAGCTGGCGCTGCGTTCCCTCGCCGCAATCGACCAGAATACGACTGCCGGCTGCCTCGACGAGAATGCCCGGGTGATTGCGCTCGGGAGACGGCACGCTCGCCGACGTTCCCAGAAAAGTCAGCGAGAACATCGCAGCACCTCGCCTTCCGACTGCCGACGGCGCCATGCCGCCGGGATCGCGCAATCTGATGGCAGCGTCGCCCGATGTGTTCAAGCATTTCGATACCGACGAAGGTGGACCGAGGCGTCCTGAAGCCGGCGGCGTTACGGGCAGACCGCATCCGCGCCAACGGGATCGATCGTCGTGACCGGCGCACGCGGTGCCCTCGTCACGCTTTCAACCGGTCACAGCCTCAAGCATCGAAACAGCTGCGCGAGCGCAGTGTTGGCGGATTGCGCGCGCCGTTCGACGATTTCGGCCGCGGCGGCGTAGTTGCGCGCCAGGATCTGGAGCGCGCGGCGGGCATCCGGCAGCGTGGATTGCTCCGCCATCTCCAGGCACTGATGCTCGAAATATCTGAGCTCCTCAAGTTCGGTCATTGGCGAATCGTCCGATCGGGTCCTGCATTTTCGAACTCAGTGCGCCAGCGCCCTAGTGAAAGTTTGGCAAGTTTGTTGCGGGGGCCGCGCAATCTGGTCGGAGTGTTTCTGGACGCAGGATTTGATGATCACCGCTCCGTAACCGATGCGAGGGTGAGCCGCGCGGATCGACAAGCGCATGCAATCGTCTCACAATGCGGCGGGCTCGCTTGGCGAGCCTCGGAGCACACGCGGTTGGTGCGGTATCGAATTGGCTTTGTTGGACCGATGAGGAAACGCGATTGGGCTTTCGTGGCGGCCTGTGTGGCAGGCGCGCTGCTCTTTGGCGTCTGGAGTTTCCAGATGGGTATCGCGTTTCATCGATCCCAGCACGCCGCGACCGACCTCTCCAGTTCGCACCGGCGGAGCCAGGACGGCGCGTCCGCGCACAGCCCGGCCCGGCCGAAGGCGGATGATGGCGATCAGGCCGGGCAGCCGCGATAGACGCCACGATCGCGTTCGTCACCGCCACATCGCGTCGGACTAGGCCCAAGCCAAGCCTGCCATGCCGGCGGCGCCATCGTCATCTGTCTTCGCATGCATCAGCCGCTTGCGGCGCGGACCGTCCTTGGCACGACGGTGACGAACGCCAAACCTGTGCAGCGCCATCGGCACATGCTGCATCACGCCGCGGACGAGACCGATAGCCTGTCTGACGACCGCCACAACCGTCGCAACCCGGGTAAAGAAGCCGATCAGGAAGATCATCGAGAAGATGTCGATATAGGCCAGCACATCGCCGACCAGCATCAGCTCGGGAGGAAGCGGAATCCGGTGCCAATAGGCGCCGATCACGATCGCAACCGGGATCAGCGCGATCAGCTTCCGCAACGTCAGCCGATCGAGCAAGGCGGCGAGCTCAACGACCAGGATCTGCCACAGCCAATCGCCAAGCGCGGCCGGCTTGTCGATCGTCCAAGTTTGCCACAAACGCTGCCACATCGCCGCTCCGCCCCCCTTGCGCGCAATACCGGCGCGCTACGGCTTCGACGACGCCTCGCTGCCGCTGCCCTCGTCTGCGGCGCCCTGCGCATCAGCCGGGTCGGCCGATGGAAAGATGCGCTCATAGTTCGCACGCGCCTCGCGGATCAGACGCGCACGCTCGCGTTCGGACTTCGAGATGAACCTGATGATCTCGCCCATATTCGCTCCAAGGCAGAAATGATGATCCGACCGTCAGCTATGCAACCATCGTGCCCGACGGTCGCATGCCCGACCTCCTCGCGCCGCTCAGCGGAACGCCCGCGGCGCCATCCGCTGCTGGCTGAAGGCAACGCGCGGATTGATGCCGCAATAGGCGTCGCGGCCCGACGCGGATGCCTGGCACTGCTGATAGGTCTGGTAGCCGCAATAGCCGGGATATCCCTCCTGCCGGCCCTGGATGCACCAGGGATACTCGTAGGGATCGGCCGCCGCAGGCGACGCGGAACCGACAATCCAGCTCGTTCCGAGCGCCGCGAACGCCAGAATTGCCCAATTCGTCCTGCGCATGATCGTGTTTCCTTGCTCAATCGGCTCCCAGCCGCTGATCTAGGTACGGCGGCAGGATCTGCGAGGTTTCCGGGCACCGCCTCAAGAAGCTGTGACGATGGCTCAAAGCCCGGTCGCGGCACGGTGAGGACCGGCTGACGGGTCATCGGCCCCCGCGGCCTCCAGACCCGCTGCCCGCCGGGCCATCCCAGCGCATGTAGTTAACCGGCGCCTAATCGCAGATGCCCGGTTGAAATGTACGACTTAAGCGCGCCGCAAGGCGGCTGCCCTAGTCTCCCGCGCGGCTCAATGGACGACGACACCCGGAGAGGGCTCGTCGCACGGGGGATAATCATGCGCAGCGCGCTCATTGCTTCAATGATCCTGTCACTTGCGGCCGGCCCGGCCGTTGCCGGACCACGAATGTCGGGGCCGTCCGAGGCGGCACCAAGCAGCGTCGAGAAATATCGCGGCTACGTCTTCGATCTCTCCGAGAACGCCGACCGCAAGGACGTTACCAGCATCGCTGACATGGTCCGCCGCCAGCTCGACGTCGTGGAAACCGCGGGCTTCAGCCCGAAGGTGTTGCAGTTCTTCCATCGCGTGCCGATCGTTGCGAGCGAGATGGCGTGTCTCGACGAAGGCGCGGCAGCGGCCTGCTATGGCTTGACGCCGCCGGAATGGGACCGCGGCACGACGCGCGACGTCACCATCTGGGATCACGACAAGCAGCAATGGACCAATTCGGATCCGCTCGCGCTTGCGCTCGATTCCGGCATCGGCATCATCAGGCTGCGTCCGAACATGATGCGTTACGCGAAGGAGCCGGTGCTGCTGCACGAGTTCCTTCACGCCTATCACGTCCGGCTGATGCCGAACGGCTATGAGAACAAGGGCATCAAGGGCTTCCTCAGCCAGGCCAAGTCGAAGGAGTTGTTCGCCAAGGAGGCCTACGCGTTGAAGAACCAGCAGGAGTTCTTCGCGGTGACGGCGAGCATCTTCCTGGCCGGCAAGGATTCCGAGCACGAACCCTATACGCGCGCCACGCTGAAGGAGAAGATGCCGGACTACTACAAGTTCCTCGTCGGCCTGTTCGGCGCCGATCCCGACGAAACCGGCGTCACGCCGGTCGCATCGGCCAACTGAGCCCGGAATCCCACAAAAAAACGAGGCCCGGTGTGCCTAGGAGACCGGGCCTCGTTTCTGATGTCCCCCGCCTCGTGGCGGATCAGGTCTTGTCGTTACGCGACCTTGTCCGCGCGATCCATCCCGGATGATTACGGGGTCAGGCGCGCGCCGGCCTCACTTGCTGTAGCTGTAGAACCCCTGCCCGGTCTTGCGGCCGAGATGACCGGCATCGACCATCTCCTTCAGCAGCGGCGCCGGCCGGTACTTGGGGTCGTTGAAGCCGGTGTAGAACACCTCCATCACCGACAGCATCGTGTCGAGCCCGATCAGATCGGCGAGCGCGAGCGGGCCGATCGGATGGTTGCAGCCGAGCTTCATGCCGGCATCGATCTCCTCGGCGGTGGCAATGCCTTCCTGCAGCGCGAAGATCGCCTCGTTGATCATCGGGCACAGGATGCGGTTCACTGCAAAGCCGGGACTGTTCTTCGCCGTGATCGCCACCTTGCCGACCCGCTTGGCGAAGGCTTCGGCCTTGGCGACGGTGTCGTCCGAGGTCTGCAGACCCCGGATCAATTCGAGCAGCGCCATCACCGGCACCGGATTGAAGAAATGCATCCCGATGAAGCGGTCGGGACGATCGGTCGAGGCCGCAAGGCGGGTGATCGAGATCGACGAGGTGTTGGTTGCGACCAGCGCGCTCGGCTTCAGTCCCGCACAGAGATCCTTCAGGATCTTGATCTTCAGCTCCTCGTTCTCGGTCGCGGCTTCGATCACCAGATCGCAGGCGGCGAGCTTGGCCTTTTCGGTGGTCGCGTTGATGCGCCCGAGCGTCGCGTCGCGATCGGCCGCGGTCATCTTCTCCTTGGCGACCAGCCGATCGAGACTGCTCCCGACCGTCTTCAGGCCGCGCTGGACCGCCGCGTCGGAGATATCCACCATGGTCACGCCGAGGCCTGCCGCCGCGCAGATCTGCGCGATGCCGTTGCCCATGGTCCCGGCGCCGATAATGCCAACCGTCTCAATCATTGCGTTCGTCCCTCGTCGCTTGCGCGGCCGCGTGGCCGCATCATCAAAAACGGCGGACCGGAGGGGGTCCGCGGATGGCGCATGAATAGCAGTCCGGCCGCACGGCCGATACAGCGGAAGCCGGTAATCCGGTGGGGTCTATTCCGGGCGCGGCGGGACAGGCCGCCGTGGCGGAACGGCCGGCCGCGGTGGCAACTGGGTGCGCGGTGGTTCGGCCGCGCGCGACGGTTCGAGCACGCGGTTAAATCGGACGATCCACCAGGCCAGCCGCCCGTAGCTGCGGCGCAGCGCCGATCCAAATCCCTCGTCGATGTCCTGGTCACGATCCATACCCCTATCAATAACGTGCATCCTTGAAGGAACGGTGAGCGCCATCACGTGCTGCACCGGCAATCGTTAGGAAGCTGGCAACTATTTCGCGCGAGCCTCGGTTGACGGCGTGGGCGCCGTAATCTCCCGGATTGCGTGCGAGAGACATTGCGCCGCAGCATCGCCATGCCGGTGCGACTCGCATTTTGTTGATCGAATTTTCCGCGGCGCGCCGCGACACAAGGACATTAGACGACGAGGGCTACGCCCATGCTTGCTGAAAAATTCTTTTTGGTGCTCGAGACATTGCTCAACGGCCAGACCCATTCCGACGGAAGCCCCCGCGTGGTGAGCACCGCGCCCCACATCCCGGTCGAGCTTCCGCGCGAAGGCCAGCCGAAACGCAGCCCCCGCTAGGCCGCTTGCTGGCGGCAGGTGGTCGCCAAGGCCGAGCTGGAGTCGCCGCGGCCACGTTGCTGCGGAATGCTGATCGCGACGTTTGCCTCCGCCAGTTGGCCCGTCGTGACGCACGAAGCCATTTGGCCGGAGCGGCTCCTCCGCTCGTGATCCAGCTCATAGTTGGTGAAGCCGAGCCACGCTACACCGCTCCCGCAACGACGTGGTGCCGCCGTGGACGATAAGACCGACAGCAAGACCGATTTCGCAAGCATCGCCGTCGCAATCTGCGTCGCCGCCTACATCGCGATCATGCTGGCCTATCTCGCCCAATACGATCTCGGACTGACCGCCGCGCGGACGCGTCATCTCTCGATGCTCGCAGCGCTGTTCCTCGCGCTGCCGGTCGCGCTGGATTTGCTGCGCACCGGGCCCAGCGACGCTCGCTGACGCGGACACGAACACGCCTGCAGCCTTCGATCTCCCCTGCCGCAAACGCGCCTGCGCAACATTGCGCTAGGTGAAGCGACGCGAATCAGCGTTACTTTGCAACTGATCGTTTCGTGGGATTTGGCGGCATGACCCAGCCCGACGTGTTTGATCAGAAGGTTCTGGATCAGAACATTCGCGAACTGCAGGAATGGCTGCGCAAGGCCTGGCAGCAACTCGCGGACCCCTCACTCACCGCCTTCTCCCGCCGCGAATTGCGCAACCAGATGAAGCAATGCAACGCGGATTTGCGCGTGCAACTGCAAGCCGCCTCCAAACGCATGCTGATGCAGCCCGCCTCGTCGGGCAGGAGGTTCGCCAAGCCGGCGCTGCGGATCCTCGCCTAGGACATGATGCCAGCGCGCCAAAATGCCGCGATCTCTTGCCGCATGCTGGCCATACGCACCCTCTGCTTGTGCAGCAACGCCCGACAAGGCACAGCAAAACCGCTCCGGTATGCCTATATTGGGCGTCGTGTAGCGGCCAACTCCGCCAATGTTTAGGGACTCCCGTGTTATATCTGGAACTTGCGATCGTGGCGGTCTTGATCGTCGTCAACGGTCTGTTGTCGATGTCGGAGCTCGCGATCGTCTCCTCGCGTCCGGGGCGTCTTGCGGCGCTGGTCGAACGAGGCGTCAGCGGTTCGCGCCGCGCCCTTGCACTGGCCTCCGATCCAGGCAAGTTCCTCTCCACGGTGCAGATCGGCATCACGCTGATCGGCGTGCTGTCGGGCGCCTTCTCGGGCGCAACGCTTGGCCAGCGTCTGACCCAATGGCTGCTTGAGCTCGGCGTGTCCGCAAGCATCGCGGACGCGGTCGGCGTCGGCCTCGTCGTCGGCGTGATCACCTATGCCTCGCTGATCGTCGGCGAGCTGGTGCCGAAGCAGATCGCCTTGCGCGATCCCGAGTCGATCGCGGTCAAGGTCGCTCCGGCCATGACCATGATGGCGCGGCTGTCGCTGCCGCTGGTGTGGCTGCTCGACCGTTCAGGCAAGCTGCTGCTGTGGGTGCTCGGCCATCGCGAGGATGCACAGGACCGCGTCAGCGAGGACGAGATCAAGACGCTGGTGGTGGAGGCCGAGAACGCCGGTGTGCTCGAGCCCGGCGAAAAGGAGATGATCGCCGGCGTGATGCGGCTCGGCGATCTGCCGGTCGGCGCAGTGATGACGCCGCGCCACGAGGTCAGCCTGATCGACCTCGCCGCCCCTGCGGCCGAGATCCTGGCGACGCTGCAAAAGAGCAGTCACTCGCGCTGCGTGGTGTTCGACGGCAACCGCGACCATGCCCTCGGCATCGTGCAGGCCAAAGACGTGCTCGACGTCTACCTCGCGGGCCAGACGCCCGACATACGCGCGCTGACGCGCGATGCGCCGATCATTCCGGAGACCGTCGATGCCCGCGACGTGGTCGCGATCCTGCGCGACTCCAGAGTGCATATCGGCCTCGTCCACGACGAGTACGGCACCTTCCAGGGCGTCGTCACCAGCGCCGATATCCTCGAGGCCATCGTCGGCGCCTTCCACACCGAGGAAGGCCCGGCCGAGCCTGCCTATGTCCGGCGCGCCGACGGCTCCTATCTGATCTCGGGCTGGATGCCGGCGCTGGAATTCAGCGAGCTGCTCGGCATCACGCTGCCATCGCCGCGGCCCTACCAGACCGCGGCCGGCTTCCTGCTGCATGAATTCGGCGCGATCCCCGATGTCGGCGCGAAAACCGCCGCGCAGGGCTGGGAATTCGAGATCGTCGACCTCGACGGCCGGCGCATCGACAAGGTTTTGGCCAGCAAGCAGCCGGCGGCCTGACATTTGCCACCCGGCCGTCCTGTTGATAAGCGGCAAGACAGCGAAACAGGCCGCCGCGGTGTGCTATCGGCATAGCGGCGGCCCGAGCAATCCCCGAGTAAACCCCACGGAATAGATCCCCATGCGCATTACCCTTGTCGGTTCCCGCCATTTCGGCGTGACGACCCTGAACATGCTGCGCGAACACCACGTCACGCTGGTCAGGGTGGTCGTCCATGACGGCGAGGACCGGCTCGCGGCAGCAGCCAGGGCGGCCGGCATCGAAGTCGTTGTCCAGGCCGATCCCAAGCTGGTGACGGCCGCCGAGATCGCGCCGGACACCGACCTGATCGTGACCGCCCACAGCCACGCCCGGGTCAGCAGGGAGGCGCTTGCCGCGTCCAGGCTCGGCGGCATCGGATACCATCCGTCACTGCTGCCGCGCCACCGCGGCATCGCGGCGGTGGAATGGACCATCAAGGAAGGCGATCCGATCGCCGGCGGCAGCATCTATCACCTCGCCGACCGCATGGACGCCGGCGCCATCGCCGCGCAGGACTGGGTGTTCGTCAAGAAAGGCGAGACCGCCCGCGAGCTGTGGGAGCGCGCGCTGGCGCCGCTCGGTTTGCGTCTGCTCGCCCAGGTCATCGACTATGGTAAGGTCAACGGCTCGCTGCCGGCCAAGGTCCAGGATGAGCAGTTTGCGACCAAGGCGCCGAATCTGAGCCCTGGCAAACACTAACCCGAGCTAGGGTACATGAATACCTCGTTCGAAAAAGCCATGCTCGGATTTTCCGTTCCTGATCCGGAACCGAATTCACCATGATGTGTTTGGGTTCACAGGAACATTTGGGGCTCCCGCGACGCAGCAAATTTTGAACACATTGTGACAGGATAAGCCGCGTCATCACACGAAATTACAGGGATTTGATTCATGCGTTCGATCCGCATTCGCGACCTGATTTTGGTCACTTCGGTCGCCTCGGCTGCCGCCCTCACCGCTGCTCCCGTGTCCGCTCAGCAGCCTTATGACGGGCTTTGGAACGTCACCGTCGTCACCAAGACCGGCAGCTGCGAACCATCGCAGAGCTCGACCGTGACCGTCGCTGAAGGAAAGATCTCGGCACAGGGCGCGGCGATCTCCGGCACCGTCGGCAGCGGGGGACTTGTGCGAGTCTCGATCAATGGTGCATATGCGAACGGACAACTCAGTGGCAACTCCGGATCGGGGAAGTGGAATGGGGCATCAGCTGGCGTACCCTGCAGCGGCCGATGGGAAGCATCCCGTCAGTAAGATCACCAGCCTAGCAAGTTTCTTTGCCATCGCGCGGCGGCCAGCATTTGCAGCCGCCGCGTTTTTCGTGACCGCACTCTCGAGCACCACGGGCCATGCCCAGTCCGGCCCGTTCGCCGGCATGGCGGGCACCTGGTCGGGCGCCGGCTCGGTTACGCTGGACGACGGCTCCAGCGAGCGCATCCGCTGCCGGGCGACGTATCACGTCGGCGGGCCCCGGATGACCATGAGCCTCACCTGCGCAAGCGACGCCTACAAGTTCAACCTGGCGGCCGATGTGCAGGCCGAAGGCAGCGCGGTCAGCGGCAATTGGAGCGAGTCCAGCCGCAATGTCAGCGGCTCGTTGCAGGGTCGCGGCGGCGGCGGCAACTTCCAGGTCGTTGCCAGCGCTCCCGGCTTCAACGCCGATATCTCGATGCGCACCAGCGGCAACAAGCAGGCGGTCACGATCAGGGCCGACAGCCAGTTCCGCGGCGCCAGCATCACGCTGTCGAAGTAATCGATCCGCGCTCCAACGTGGAAAGCCCTCGGGTCATCCCCGAGGGCTTTTTGTTTACGCCCCAGCGGTGCTATGCCGCAGGCACGAATGCCGTGACCTCGATCTCGACCTTGGCGCGCTGATCGACCAGCCCGTCGATATAGAGCAAGGTGGACGGCGGGAAATTGCGCCCGAGCGTCTCCTTCCACGCCGCGCCGATACCGGCGCCCGCGGCCTCATATTCGCTGCGGCTGGTCAGGTACCAGGTCAGGCGGACGATGTGCTCGGGGCCAGCGCCGGCTTCGTTCAACAGCTTGATGATGCGCTTCAACGCGGTGCCGACCTGGGCGGCCATCTCGGGGGCGTAGTCGCCCTTCTCGTCGCCGCCGGTCTGCCCCGCCAGCACGATCCACTTGCCGGGCGCGTCGAACGCGACACCGTGCGAGAAGCCGCGGGGTTTCGACCATTCGGCCGGTTGCAAGACGCGCATGAGCAGATCCTCCTTTTTGGCGTTCGTCATTCCGGGATGGCTCGCAGAGCCAGACCCGGAATCTCGAGATCCCGGGTTCGCCCGTTTCACGTGCGCCCCGGGATGACAGCGTAGTCGATGCTGCTTAGCAGAGATCGCGTGGGTGACGCATCACCGCGCAGACGGAATTGCGCGTTGCAAATTCATGGCAGCTCGCCGATACCGGGCACCCCTCCTCCGCCGTTCCCCGTCATGGATCGCACGCCCTCAAAGACCCGCGCAGCATTGTGGATGTCCGGCTGGCTCGCGCTGATGCTGATCGTTGCGGTGGCCGGCCGCGAGGCGACGCGCGAGGTCAACGTCATCCAGCTGATGGCCGTGCGCGGCGTGCTCGGCTTCGCGATGCTCTATCCGCTGATCCACATGAATGGCGGGTTTGCGATCGTGAAGACGGCACGGGTGCACGTCCATATCGTGCGCAACCTGATCCATTTCTGCGCGCAGCTCGGCTGGTTCTTTGCGCTGACATTGATCCCGATCGGCCAGGTGGTCGCGATCGAGTTCACGATGCCGATCTGGACCGCGATCCTCGCGGCGAGCTTTCTCGGCGAGTGGATGACGCGGTGGAAGATCGTCGCGATGGTGCTTGGCCTGGTCGGCGTGTTCGTGATCGTGCGGCCGGCGGCCGGCGCGATCAATCCGGGCCAGCTGATCGCGCTCGCCGCGGCGGTCGGCTTCGGCATCTCGGTCGCCGTGGTCAAGTCGCTGACGCGGACCGAGCAGACGCTGACGATCATGTTCTGGATGCTGGTGGTGCAATCGCTCGCGAGCATCGGGCCTGCGCTCTATGTCTGGACCTGGCCGCCGCTCTCGACCTGGGGCTGGCTCGCCGTGATCGCGTTCTGCGGCACGTTCTCGCACTATTGCATGGCACGCGCCCTGCTCCACGCCGACGCGACTGTCGTGATCCCGATGGATTTCGTCCGCGTGCCGCTGACGGCGATCGCCGGTTGGCTGATCTATGCCGAAAGGCTCGATGTTTACACGGTGCTCGGCGCGGCCATGATCCTGGCCGGCAACCTCATGAACCTGAAACCGACCGCAAGGAAGCCGGCGCGCGCGAGGTGACGCTCGCGTCGCGCCGCAGCCAGCGCGGCCGCGCCCGCCAGAGCCCGGGGATCGTCCCGGGCCTCCCGGTTTCGAAAGGTGTTACTTTCCGGCGGCCTTGCGCAGCGCCGCGTTGATGCGGTCCTGCCAGCCGGGGCCGCCCTCCTGGAAATACTCCAGCACGTCCTGATCGATCCGCAGCGTGACCTGCTCGCGGACGCCGGGGACAGCGACGGTCTTTGGCACCGCGTCCGCGACCTTGGTGGTGGCGCGCTTGAACGCCGCCTCGGCTTCGCTGCGGGCATCGTTCAGGGTTCGCGGTCGCCTCGGCTGGTCAGCCATATGCTGGATTCCTGTGTCTCAGATTCCTTCAAACAGTACCGTAGAGAGATAGCGCTCCGAGAATGACGGCACAATCGCCAGAATGGTTTTGCCGGCCGCTTCCGGCCGCTTGCCGATCTGCAAGGCGGCAGCGATCGCGGCACCCGACGAGATACCGCCGGGGATGCCTTCGTTGCGCGCCAGCTCGCGCGCGGTCTCGATCGCGGTCGCGCTATTGACCTTGACGATCTCGTCGATCACGGAGCGGTCGAGGATGTCAGGGATAAAGCCCGCGCCGATGCCCTGGATCTTGTGCGGCGTGTGCTGGCCGCCCGACAGCACCGGGCTCTCTTCCGGCTCCACCGCGACGACACGCAATGATGGCTTGCGCGGCTTCAGCACCTGGCCAACGCCCGTGATGGTGCCGCCGGTGCCAACGCCGGCGACGAAGTAATCGATGTTGCCGCTGGTGTCGTTCCAGATCTCCTCGGCGGTGGTGCGGCGATGGATCTCGGGATTGGCGAGGTTCTTGAACTGCTGCGGCATGACAGCGTTGGGCGTCGTGCGCACCAATTCCTCCGCGGTCGCGATCGAGCCCTTCATGCCCTGCGCGGCCGGGGTCAGCACAATCTCCGCGCCGAGAAAGGCCAGCATCCGCCGCCGCTCGATCGACATCGATTCCGGCATGACGAGCTTGAGCCGATAGCCGCGCGAGGCCGCGACATAGGCAAGCGCAATCCCGGTGTTGCCCGAGGTCGGCTCGATCAGCACGGTGTCGGCGTTGATGATGCCGGCCTTCTCCATCGCCACGATCATCGCCGCGCCGATGCGGTCTTTCACGCTGGCTGCCGGATTGAAGTATTCGAGCTTGGCGAGGATCGTCGCGTTGACGCCAGCCGCCTGCGGCAATCTGCGCAGCCGCACGATCGGCGTAGAGCCGATCGCATCGACGATGGAGTCAAAGACGCGGCCGCGTCCGGGTTGCACTGCACTCGTTGTCGACGGCGCGTCCATCAAGCGGCTCCTGTAGCGGATGTGCTGGGAATATGCGGTCTTGTCTCATTAGAAGCAGCGCACCATGGCGCGCAAGTGAGAAACCGCCGCAACGCGAATTCGTTGCATCGCAAAATAGAACCTGCGCAAATAACGTAAAACCTACGCATTTGTGTTGCGACAAGGTCAAACAAATGGGTTTATATACTTTCGTCAGGTGCAGCTCAGAACGCAAAGGAGGTCACATGCCAGCTCTCGCTGAAGTTCTGTCGACCACAGCGTCCAGGCCCGATCCGCGCGGCTGCGATTTGCCGACCTGTCCGGTGTGTGCGGACTCCATGGTGGCGGCGGAAGCCTCCGCGTACCTGTTCGACAATTTGATCAGTTATCTCTGGACCTGCGACAACTGCGGTTACGGGTTCGTTACCAAACACGCGGTGAAACCGATCGTGTGCAACTGATCACACAGCTCATCTTGGAGCGATGTCACCGCGCGCCCAACCGGCGCGCGTTTTCGTTCTGAAGTCCTCGAACGTGCCGTTCGCCACCGCATCGCGGATGCCCTGCATCAGCTGCTGGTAGTAGGCGACGTTGATTTCGGACAGCAGCATTGCCCCAAGTGTTTCGCCTGATCGAACCAGGTGATGCAGATAGGCACGCGAATAGCCGCTCGCCGCCGGCCACGGGCTCTCTTCATCGAGCGGGCGCGGATCGTCGACGTGCCGGGCGTTGCGCAAATTGATCTGCCCGAAGCGGGTGAACGCCATGCCGTGGCGTCCGTTCCGTGTCGGCATCACACAGTCGAACATGTCGACGCCGCGCGCTACCGCCTCGAGGATGTCCTCCGGCGTGCCGACGCCCATCAGATAACGCGGCCGATCGACCGGGAGCGCCGGCGCGGACTCCTCGATCATCGCCAGCATCACCGCCTGCGGCTCGCCGACCGCGAGGCCTCCGATCGCGTAACCGTGAAAGCCGATGTCGGTCAGCCCGCGTGCGCTGGCGTGCCGCAAATCCGGGACGTCGCCGCCCTGTACGATGCCGAACAGCATGTAGCCGTCCGGCGCCGCCTCGAACGCGCGCTTGGAGCGTTCGGCCCAGCGCAGCGACAACTGCATCGCGCGCTCGATGTCGGCGCGCTCCGCCGGCAACCGCACGCATTCGTCCATCTGCATGGCGATGTCGGAGCCGAGCAGCCGCTGCACCTCGATCGAGCGCTCCGGCGACAGTTCGACCTTGGTGCCGTCGATATGCGAGCGGAAGGTCACCGCCTTCTCGGTCACCTTGCGCAGCTCCGACAGCGACATCACCTGGAAGCCGCCGGAATCCGTCAACATCGGGCCGCCCCAGCCGGTGAAGCGCTGCAGGCCGCCAAGTCCGGCAATGCGCTCGGCGCCCGGGCGCAGCATCAGGTGATAGGTGTTGCCGAGCACGATATCGGCGCCCGCATCGCGCACCTCGCGCCAATGCATGCCCTTCATCGCGCCCGCGGTGCCGACCGGCATGAAGGCGGGCGTCCGCACGAGGCCGTGCGGCGTGGTCAGGCGCCCGGTGCGGGCGGCGCCGTCGGTCGCCAGCAGCTCGAAATGATTGGGAAGAGTCATGCGGCTGCTTATTGCGTGTCGCCGGTGCCCGATCAACCCGTCGGATAGCGGCCCTCGCGCGACTTCGTGAACGTGGACAACCGGCTGGACGCTTGCCTTGCATCATCAGTCCCGTTAAATAAAACGAAACCGTGTCGTTTTATGACGACAATCTGGCAACCGGCTTCCCGCAGCGACGTCGATCCGCGAACGTGACTGGCAGAGATGGTCTTACCCCCTAGCGTCCAGCGCGCCGGCGCCGGTCTTCGGATGACGGATGCCCGCGCGATCCGGCAAGCGATCCTGCTGTGCGGCCTCGCCTTGGCGCTTTCGGCCTGCAGCTCGTTGCCGCGGATGTCCTACACGGCCGCCGACGCCGCCAATTCGCGGGTGCTCGACCTCGATGGGCTGCGCCGCTATGCCGACGAGCCGGCGTCAAAATTCAAGTTCGAGAAGCGCAGCGTCGCCCCAATCACGAGCTACCTCGCCCTCTCCGGCGGCGGTGCCGACGGCGCCTATGGCGTGGGCGTCCTCAACGGCTGGACCGCGGCCGGCAACCGCCCGGCCTTTTCGGTCGTCTCCGGCGTCAGCACCGGCGGACTGATTGCGCCCTTTGCCTTCCTTGGCCCGCGCTACGACGACACGCTGAAGGAGGTCTACACTTCGGGCATCGCGGAAAGCCTGCTGCAGGACCCCAGCCTGATGCGGGTGCTGTTCGGCTCCGGGCTGTTCGGCAACAAGCGGCTGCGCGAACTGGTGGCGCGTTACGTCGGTCCGGACATCCTGAGCGAGGTGGCGCGCGAAAACGCCAAGGGCCGAAAGCTCCTGATCGTCACCACCGATCTCGACACCCAGCGCACGGTGATCTGGGACATGGGGCGAATCTCCGCTGTCGGAACGCCCGAGGCGCTGCAGCTGTTTCGCGACGTGATGGCCGCCTCCGCCAGCATCCCGCTGGTGTTTCCGCCGATCATGATCGACGCCGAAGGCCAGGGCCGCCGCTTCCAGGAGATGCATGTCGACGGCGGCGTGACCGCGCCGGTGCTGACATTGCCGGATGCGCTGCTGTTCCGCGAGCGCGGCTGGCCCGCCAACAGCCGCATGAACATCTACATCCTCGTCAACAAGAAGCTCGAGGGCAACTTCGAGCTGGTCTCGAACTCGACGATCGAGGTCGCCTCCCGCAGCATTTCCGCGATCACGCAGGCGCAGACACGCTCCGTGATCCTCTCGACCTATGACTTCGCCCGGCGCAACCGGCTGGGTTTCCATCTGTCCTACATCGAGCGCGACTATCCGGCTCCGGAATCGCAGGGCTTCGACACCGCCTATATGCGCGCGCTGTACCAGTACGGATACGACAAGGCCGCCGCTGGGCAGGCCTGGACTGCGACGCCCCCTTAAGCGGCCTGCTCCTGGTACCGCCGAATGGACGAATCCGCACGGCGCGGGTTATAGACCGGACAGACCCGTCCGATGCACAACGAGATGAATGGGCAAATGGGATTGACGGCAACCAAGGCCAAGGTGGCCAAGCGCGGCGTGATCAAGTCACGCGGCGGCCGGCCGACGCGGGACGCTGCGATCGAGCGCGACCAGCGGCTGATCGAGGTCGCCACCCGCCTGTTCCTCGAGCGCGGCTTCGATGCGACGTCGATCGACGCGGTGGCCGAGGCCGCCCGCGTCAGCAAGCCCACGGTCTATGGTCAGTATGGCGACAAGCGGGGCCTGTTCGCCGCGGTGCTCCGCCGCGAGATCGCCCGCTGGCTTGCCCCGCTCGCCGCCGCGGCGGCCGAAGCGCAGGCCGGCGGCAACTGCGACGGTTCGGTCGAGGAACGGCTGACCGAGCTCGGACGCCAGCTATTGGTGCTGAATTGCAGCGCCGACTCCATCGCTTTCAGCCGGATCCTGACCGCGCAGGCAATTAATTTCCCCGAGGTCGCCAAGCTTGCCGTCGACGAGGGCTGGTCGAAGGCGGTATCCACCACGGCGGATTTCTTCGACCATCTGGTCCACAAAGGCGCCCTCGACCTCGAGGACACCACGATCGCGGCCGAGACATTCCTCAACATGGTGGTCGGCCACACCCACCGGATGGCAACATTCGGAATTCCGATCGACATGAAGACCGCCGAGACCCGGATGGAAGTCTCGATCCGGCTGTTTCTCGCCGGCGCCGTCGGGCCGCAGGACCGGCTTCGCGATGCGGCCAAAGAGGCGATCAAGGAAGCGACGAAGGCGCGCCGCCGCCCGGCCCGCTGACAGTTTTAGGATCGTTGCATCGCCTCACACGTTGTCGTGATGAGCCTTGAAGGAAACAGAACGAAACCGTATTGTTTAGTTGCAATGAGACGCGGAACCCAAGTTCAGCCCCCCAACGGTTTCGTGTCGCCTTGTCACTTCGATCGTCACGACGGAGCTGCCGCCATCGCTCCGTCTGAACGTTCGGCGGCCGACCTCTGACTAACAAAGGTCGGCCGCACTTTCTCTGCCCGGGCGGCGGTTCGACGCGACGGATGCGACCATGACGACGGGACGATTACACGCACTGCGGCATTGGGCATTCGGCACGCGGCTGCTGGCAACCGCGCTCATTGCCCTGCCCTTCGCGACGCCGGCGCACGCGATCACGAGCTCAACGGCTGCAGCGCTTACCCCGCAGGATAACGACACCGCGCTCGATGCGCACACGGTTCGCCGCGAGCTCGACAGCTTCCAGGCGGCCCAGATCTCGCTGCGCAAGGCGATGGCGATTGCGGAGGCGCTGCATTCCGGTTCGATAACCGCCGACATCAGCTTCGACGGCGCGTCGGAGCCTGCGGTCTACCGGGTCAAGACCATGCAGCAGGACCGCATCTGGCGGCACGCCATTGACGCGGCGACCGGCGAAGTGGTGGGTGGCGAGGCCGCCGCGCCGCTGAAGTCGCTCGGCACCGAAGACCGTGACAACCTCGCCGTGCTGAGGGCGCTCCGGCATCGCCTCGCCGACGCCGTGCGGGTGGCCGAGCGCACGACCTCCGGAAAGGCGATCAGCGGTGGCCTGATGCGCGAACGCGGCAAGCTCAATTTCGTTATCGTCGTGCTCGCCGGCAGCGACCTGAAAGAGGTGATCCTCGAACCGCCCGGCGCGCGCAGGCGCTGAGGCCGGCGCGGCACTCGCCAAGTTTTCTCTCGCCAAGTTTTCGCCCAAAAGCCGTTGACGGACGCCGATCTGTCCCGCATAAGTCCGCTCCATGATCACCGCGACCAAACGCACCAGCAAAACCACCAAGCCCTCCGGGGCCTCGGGAGGCGTGCGCGCGTAGTCGGTCGAACCGCATCATCTCTACCCGAAGCCCCGCCTGATGAAGGTCCGGGGCTTTTTTGTTGCCTGAAATACAACTCGAATGGAGGACAAAGTGAGTAACGATCCCGTCGTCGCGATTGTCGGCGTCACCGGTGCCGTCGGCGCCGAATTCATCGCCACCATGGACAAGCGCGGCTTCCGCGTCGGCAAGCTGAAGGCGCTGGCGAGCGCCCGCTCGGCCGGCAAGACCATCAGCTTCCGCGGCAAGCCGATCGTGATCGAGGAACTGACCGAGCGCGCCTTCGAGGGCGTCGACATCGCGCTGTTCTCGGCCGGCAGCGGCATCTCCAGGAAGTTCGCGCCGCTTGCGGTGAAGTCCGGCGCCGTTGTGGTCGACAATTCCTCGGCGTTCCGGATGGATCCGAACGTGCCGCTGGTGATCCCCGAGATCAACGCCAACCGCATCCGCGACCACAAGGGCATCATCGCCAACCCGAACTGCGCCGCCATCACCGCGCTGGTGCCGCTGTGGCCGATCCACCAGAAGAACCGCATCAAGCGCGTGATCATCTCGACCTACCAGGCCGCGAGCGGCGCCGGCGCAGCTGCGATGGAGGAGCTCGTCGAGTCCACCCGCGCCAATCTCAACGGACAGGTCTACACCCCGAAGGTGATGCCGCACCCCTACGCCTTCAACCTGTTCAACCACAACACGGCGATCGATCCGGAGACCGGCTACAACGACGAGGAGACCAAGGTCATCAAGGAGACCCACAAGATCTTCGAGGACGAGAAGATCGCGGTCGGCGTTACCTGCGTGCGGGTGCCGGTGCTGCGCGCGCATTGCGAGTCGATCACCTTCGAATGCGAGAAGCCGATCACCGAGGACCAGGTGCGCGCGATGATGGCGCAGGCGCCGGGCGTCAAGGTCGTCGACGATCGCGCCAAGAACTACTTCCCGATGCCGATCGACGCCTCCGGCCAGGACGACGTGCTGGTCGGCCGCATCCGCAAGGATCTCAGCGACCCCAGCGGTCACTCGATCTCGATGTTCGTCGCGGCCGATCAGTTGCTCAAGGGCGCCGCCCTCAACGCGGTGCAGATCGCCGAGCTGCTGCCCGAACGCGCGATGGCGTGAATGCAAGAACCGTCATCCCCGCGCAATGGCGCAGCCATTGTCGCTGGAGGAGTCCGCGCGGCGGGCGTCTCGAAGGATGCATCGGCCCCAGTCGGGCCGTCGCCCTTCGAGGGCCGCTGAAGAAGCGGCCGCCTCAGGGTGACGGTGAAGCAGCCGTGCTTGCGGAGCTAGCCTCGCGCGCGAAACAGCAAACACGCATCGCCATACGAATAGAACCGGTAGCCGTCCCTGATCGCATGCGCGTAGGCGCCCTGCATCGTCTCGAGGCCGGAGAAGGCCGAGACCAGCATGAACAGCGTCGAGCGCGGCAGATGGAAGTTGGTCAGCAAAATATCGACCGCGCGGAAGCGGTAGCCCGGCGTGATGAAGATCGAGGTTTCCGCCGCAAACGGCTCGATGGTGCCGTCGGCATTGGCGGCGCTTTCCAACAGGCGCAGCGACGTGGTGCCGATCGCGACGATCCGGCCGCCTTTTGCGCGCGCGGCATTCAAGGCGGAAGCGGTCTCGGCGGTGATGCAGCCCCACTCGGCATGCATCTTGTGCTCCGAGGTCTCCTCGGTCTTCACCGGCAGGAAGGTCCCTGCCCCGACATGCAGCGTCAGGCGGTGCAGCTCGACACCGCGGCTCTTCAGCGCGGCCTCCAAGGCCGGCGTGAAATGCAGCCCCGCCGTGGGCGCTGCGACCGCGCCCTCATTGGCGGCGAACATGGTCTGGTAGTCGCTGACGTCCTTCTCGTCAGGCGTGCGCTTGGAAGCGATGTAGGGTGGCAGCGGCGTGGCGCCGACATCGGCGATCGCCTGGTCGAGCACCGGACCATGGAACGAGAATGACAGCGTCACCTCGCCCTCCTGCCCCTTGGCCTCGACCTCTGCATCGAGATTGCCGAGCAGGCACACCCTGCCCTCATTGCCGAAGCGGATGGTGTCGCCGGGGCTGAGCTTCTTCGCCGGCTTCACCAGCGCCTGCCAGCGTGAGCCGTCGAGCCGCTTGATCAAGGTCGCCTCGATCTTCGGTTCGGTGTCGCGCCCGATGCGGCGGCCCTTGAGTTGCGCCGCGATCACCTTGGTGTCGTTGACGACGATCTGATCACCCGGCTCCAGCCACTGCGGCAGGTCGGCGATCGCGGCGTCGCGCAGCACGCCGTCCGGATGCACCACCAGCATCCGCGCGGCATCGCGCGGGTTCGCGGGGCGAAGCGCGATGCTTTCCGGGGGCAGTTCGAAGTCGAAGAGGTCGGTGCGCATGGCGGTGACTAATACTTCAGCGCCGTCATTCCGGGGCACGCGAAGCGTGAACCCGGAATCTCGAGATTCCGGGTTCGATGCTGCGCATCGCCCCGGAATGACGGAGTGTTTGACTTACGCCGCGTCGACGGCCATGCGCGCCTTGACGATCTTGTCCGGATCCTTCACCGGCTCGCCGCGCTTGATCTTGTCGACGTTCTCCATGCCCTCGGTGACCTTGCCCCAGACGGTGTACTGGCCGTTGAGGAACGAGGCGTCGTCGAAGCAGATGAAGAACTGGCTGTCGCCGGAATCCGGATTGGCGGCGCGGGCCATCGAGGCGGTGCCGCGGACATGCGGCTCCTTGTTGAATTCGGCCTTCAGCTTCTTGCCGGAGCCGCCCATGCCGGTGCCCTGCGGGCAGCCGGTCTGCGCCATGAAGCCGTCGATCACGCGGTGGAATACGATGCCGTCATAGAAGCCCTCGCGCACCAACTCCTTGATCCGCGCGACGTGGCCGGGCGCGAGATCCGGACGCATCTCGATCGTGACCGGGCCCTGCGTGGTTTCGAGGATCAGAGTATTTTCGGTAGCAGCCATGCTCGCTTCTCCTGGCTTCGGGGTGGATACTTCTTATTCCTGAACGGGATCGCGAATGGGCGGCCGGCGACTGCGCCGCCCAGGCTCTCGGTAAATGGCAACGGCGTGCAGCGTTGCAACGTCTCCATCACCGCGATCCGGTATGCAATCCGGTCGTTGTCGGTCGCCTCCTGCGATTCATAGCTGATCCTGGGATGCCCGAGGATCGCGCCCTCGCGGTTGAAGCTGACAATGACGGTGATGTCGATCGGGCCGGCCTTGTCTGCCGGCGGCGGCCGCCAGCAGCGGTGGATGGCAAGAACAACGTCCTTGATCGTATTGAGTTGCTCCGGCTCGGCCTGCACCGGTACGGTCAGCGTCAGGCAAACCAGCGGCGCGGCGAACCAGGCGAGTGGTTTGCAGCGCGCCGCCATGCGGATCACTTGATGTCGGATGCGACCTGCACCTTCACCATCTTGTCGGGATCGGTGACGGCTCCGCCAGGAGAGCCCGCAGACGCCTTCTTCAGCTTGTCGACCACGTCCATGCCCTGCACCACCTCGCCGATCACGGTGTACTGGCCGTTCAGGCTCGGTCCGTCGGCGAACATGATGAAGAACTGCGAATTGGCGCTGTCGACGCTGTCGCCGCGCCGGGCCATGCCGACGATGCCGCGCTTGAACGGGACCTGGGAGAATTCCTGCTTCAGGTTCGGATATTTCGAGCCGCCGGTGCCGTTGAAGTTCTGGCCGTCGCCGGTCTGCGCCATGAAGCCGTCCATCACGCGATGGAACGGCACGTTGTTGTAGAAGCCCTCGCGCGCCAGCTGCTTGATGCGCTCGGCATGCTTGGGCGCGATATCGGTGCGCAGCTTGATGACGATGCGGCCCTTGGTGGTGTCGATCACGATCGCATCGGCCTTGTCGAGATTGGCCGGCAGCGGCTGCGCGACCGCGGGCACGACGCAGAGCAGCGCGGCAACGAATGCGAGAATGCGGATCATGGCAACTCCGGAGCTTTAACGTTCGGGGTGTGGCAGGCCGCCGGGATCAGCCGGCGAACTTGGCCTTCAGGCTAGCTGCGACTGATGACGGCACGAATGCAGAGAAGTCGCCGCCCATCTGGGCGATTTGGCGCACCAGTGTGGCGGTGATCGGGCGGACCGCGACCGACGCCGGAACGAACACGGTATGCACCTCGGGCGCCATCGCATCGTTCATACCGGCAAGCTGCATCTCGTAGTCGAGATCGGTGCCGTCGCGCAGGCCGCGAATCATCAGCGTGGCCTTGGCCGCGCGGGCCGCCGCGACCGTGAGATTGTCATAGGTCGCGCTCTCGAAGGCGCAGCCTGCCTGCTGGGCGATGGGGCCGAACACCTCATGGACCATGGCCAGCCGTTCCTCGGTGGAAAACAGCGGCTTCTTGCCGGGATGGACGCCAATGGCGACGATCAGGCGGTCGCAGAGGAAGACGGCCTGTTTCACCACGTCCAGATGGCCGTTGGTGACGGGATCGAAGGAGCCGGGATAGATCGCGATACGGGACATGGTCCCTCCTAACCCGCCCGGCTCTCCCCGGCAAGCCGCCCGGGTTCCATTGCTTGCTCGAAACAAATTTCCAGTCGTCCAGTGAACGAGTCCTGGGATGCCAGCGTCTACGGGGGTGAATGTTTCGTCGGCCGTTGGCGGACGAAACAAAACCGGCCCGCGACGAAACCATTTCCCGCGGTGGCGAAGACACCGGGAAACTTGCTGCCGGTAGACATTGGACAACGAAACGACGGGCCCGGGCGGCCCGATCAACT
Source organism: Bradyrhizobium sp. USDA 3315 (assembly GCF_054056795.1). Classification (NCBI taxonomy): domain Bacteria; kingdom Pseudomonadati; phylum Pseudomonadota; class Alphaproteobacteria; order Hyphomicrobiales; family Nitrobacteraceae; genus Bradyrhizobium; species Bradyrhizobium sp. USDA 3315. The sequence continues at coordinate 7,008,003 of NZ_JBSRYP010000001.1, forward strand.
GGGGACCGTCATGATCAAGGCACTTTCCGCCATCGCTGTTGCCGCGTTCATTGCCGCCGCGCTCACCGTGCTGCCGGGCTTTGCGCCGCAGGTCGAAGCCTCCACCCCGCAGCCGCTGGCCAAGAGCGACCGTCTCGACGTCCACCCGGTCGGCAAGGACTGCTCGCAGCAGGCCTGGCCGAATTTCGAAGCCTCGTGCCTGCGCAGCGCCGGCAACAAGACAGTGGTTCGCGAAGCCCGCCTGGTCACCGCCGACCGTACCCCGTAGCGCGTAGTCGAGCGACGTCCCTCGTCAGCCTGGCGTAAGGTCAGGCCGTCACACAAAACCCAATGGTAATTTGCGACGTCCCGTCGCAGACTATCGTCTAAGGCGCCCGGCCGGATGATCCGACGGGCGCAGCCATCGGGGGATTGCCGTGACGAGTACGCCCGCCATCGTTTCTTCTGGCCACCCCCCGTCCAGTCCGATCCCGGTTGCCGTCACGCTCGGTGCCCTCGGCGTCGTCTATGGCGACATCGGCACCAGCCCCCTCTATGCCCTGAAGGAAGCCGCCAAGGCCGCCACCCATGGCGGTCCGCTCACCGAGAGCGCGGTGCTCGGCGTGGTCTCGCTGATCCTGTGGGCGCTGATCCTCATCATCTCGATCAAATACGCGATGCTGATCCTGCGCGCCGACAACCGCGGCGAAGGCGGCATCGTCGCGCTCTTGGCGCTGCTCTCGGCGCGCAACGCGGCGCCCGGCACCTGGCGCGGCCATCTTCTGGTGGTCGGCCTGATCGGCGCCGCCCTGCTCTACGGCGACGGCGCCATCACGCCGGCCATTTCGGTGCTGTCGGCGATCGAAGGCCTCAAGGTCGACGCGCCCTCGCTGACCCCTGCGGTGGTGCCGATCACCGTCGTGATCCTGATCGGCCTGTTTATGATGCAGAAGCGGGGCACCGGCTTCATCGGGAGGATCTTCGGTCCGGTGATGCTGTTCTGGTTCGCCGTGCTGGCAGCGCTCGGCATTCACGGCATCGTCAAGGCGCCCGGCGTGCTGGTTGCGCTGAGCCCGCTCTATGCATTCGATTTCCTGATCCATCAGGATTTCCACGTCAGCTTCGCCATCCTTGGCGCCGCCTTCCTCGCGGTGACCGGCGGTGAGGCGATGTATGCCGACATGGGGCATTTCGGCCGTTTTCCGATCCGGCTCGCCTGGTTCGCCGTCTGCCTGCCCGCTTTGGTGCTGAACTATTTCGGCCAGGCCGCGCTGTTGATCACCGACCCGACCGCGATCGAAAATCCGTTCTTCCAGTTGTCGCCGGACTGGTCGCATTACCCGCTCGTCCTGCTCGCGACGATCGCCACCGTGATTGCCTCGCAGGCCATCATCTCGGGTGTGTTCTCGCTGACCCAGCAATCGATCCAGCTCGGCTTCCTGCCGCGCATGCACATCGAGCACACCACGAGCGATGCGATCGGGCAGATCTACGTGCCGCTGGTGAACTGGATGCTTGCGGCGGGGACACTCGGCGCGGTGCTCGCCTTCGGCACCTCGGACGCGCTCGCCGGCGCCTACGGCATCGCAGTGTCGCTGTTGATGGCGATCACCACGCTGCTTGCAGCGCTGGTCGCGATCCAGTGGGGCTATTCGCCGATCATCGTGATCGCGGTGAACGGCTTCTTCTTCATCATCGACGCGATCTTCTTTGCGGCGAACTCGACCAAGCTGTTCGAAGGCGGCTGGTTCCCGCTGCTGCTCGCCGCTGCGGTGGCCTTCCTGATGCTGACCTGGCGCGGTGGCGTGAAACTGGTCGAGACGGCGCGCAGCAAGCTGCGTCAGCCGGAAGAAGATCTGATCGAGACCGCGGTCAACAAGTGCCACAGCCGGCTGCCGGGCACCGCCATATTCCTCGCCTCCGCCCCTAACGGCGTGCCGCTTGCCTTGACCCAGTTCGTCAAGCACAACCACGTGCTGCACCAGCGCGTGCTGCTGGTCACCGTACAGATCGAGGAATCCCCCCGCATCTCGGACGAGGATCGCGTTGTGGTTCACGACGTCACCCCGGGCATCATCCGCGTCATCCTGCGTTACGGCTTCATGCAATATCCGACCGTTTACGAAGGGCTAAAGCTCGCCTGTCGTCAGGGCAAACTGCCCGGTCTGCGTCTGACCGATGTGACCTACTACATCGGCCGCGAGACCATCATCCCGCGGGAAGACATTCCGGGCATGTGGGTGTGGCGGGAATCGCTGTTCGCCTTCCTCCAGCGCAACGCCGAGCGGTCGGCGGCGTTCTTCGGCGTGCCGACCGGACAGGTCGTGGAGTTCGGGACGGAGATCGAGATCTAGTCCCACAGCCCGGATGCGGACATGTCAGACGATCCGCCTCTTCAGCTGAAGCCGCGGCTGGCGATTTCGATCGACCAGGCTCAGGCGATCATCGATCGGGTTGCGCCAGGCGCGCGCGTGGCAGGCATCACCGAGCTACGCGGCGGCGAGATCAGCACGATCCTCCAGATCACGCGGGCTGACGCGCCAAGCTGCATCCTCAAGGTCTACCCCGCCCAGCTGCAATGGAAGATGGCGAAGGAGGTCTATGTCCTCGGTCTTCTGCGCGACGCCGGCATTGCCATTCCCCGCATCCTCGTAGCCGACGACAGCCGCGCGCTGATCGACTTCAATTTTGTGCTGATGAGCAAGCTCGACGGCGTCGTGCTCGGCAACCGCGAGGCGGCACTGACGGATCAGGAACTGTTTTCGATCTACGCCGCCATGGGCACGGCGCTCCGCCATATCAATGGCATCACGCTCGACAGCTTCGGCTATATCGGTCCGCACGGCGTCTGGACGTCGCACCCGACCAATCGCGCCTACATGTCCGCGCAGTTCGAGCGGAAGCTGACCGAGTTTTGCACGCGCGGCGGGGACGAAGCGCTGGCCGCGCGGCTGCGGGCCAGCATCCTGGCGCGCAGCGTCCTGCTCGACGCAGCCGACACGCCCCGCCTCTGCCACTATGACTTCCACGCCGGCAACGTGCTGGTGACACCGGAGGGGCAGCCGCGTCTCACCGGCATCGTCGATTTCGAGAATGCCACCGCCGGCGATCCGCTGATGGACATCGCCAAGGCGCTCTATTACTTCACGCCGAGGGACTCGCCGAAGCGCGACGGATTGCTCGCGGGCCACGGCACGAGCGACCGGCCGGACTGGGAGGCCACGATCGCGCTCTACCGGCTGGCCTCGACGCTCGAGCTCTGGTGCTGGTTCGCGCAGATCGGCCGGATGGACGCCCTTCCCGGGCTCACGCGCGAACTGGAAAGCGCCGTCTAGGCCGCGCCCCCACAAACACAGAGCCTGCGGTGCTCCCGATGGCGGCCTCGTCGGCGCCCGCGGGCACAATTCATTCGGGCAATCCCGCCTTCCGAAGCCCCTCGATCAACAGCTGTGCGTTTGGGTACCCGCCCCTGGCGATCATCGCGGATATTGTAAAGGCGGGATCGAGCTGAAGCAGGAGCGCCGCCGCCTCACGCGCCTCCGGATCGCGTCCGAGATGGGCGAACGCGGACGCGAGACAACGGTAAGCCAGCGAATAGGAGGCATTCTGGCGCCGGCATTTGTTGGCTGCGGCAATGGCCTCGTCAAAGCGGCGAAGCTCGATGAAGGCCATCCCCATCCCGACAAGTGTGATGGGTAGCCGCGGGTCTAACGGGCTCAGGCGGATGGCGCGTTCAAAGCTCCGGACCGCTTCTTCCGGAAGCCCCGCAACTCGATAGACACTGCCTCTGGCGGTCCATGCGCGATACGAATTCGGATTAAGAGCGATCGCCCGGTCGGCCAATTCGATCTCACTCTCGCAATCGCCGACCATGTACGCCGAGGTGAGGGAAACCCAGGCCAATGTTTCCGCATCACCATCGTCGATGCTCAATGCCAGGCGAAGCAGCCGAACGGCTTCCTTGCGGTCAAATTGAGGATCGACGGCATGCCCCCAAAGGATGTTCTGCATGTGAGCGAGACCTGCCAGAGCGGCGACAAAACCGAACCGGGGGTCAAGCTCCAAAGCACGATGCGCCAGCCTGATCGCCTCGGCCAACCCGTCGGCGGTCATCAGGTAATGCTGCTGCATGGCGCGGAGATAGAAATCATAGGCGGTGAGGTTCTCCGGTCGCCGTGCCGACAGGCCGATTTCGATCTGCAGCAATTTTGGTTGAATGGCCGAGACGACGGCGACGGTCACTTCGTCCTGGAGAGCGAATATGTCCGTCAGGTCACGCTCGAACCTGTCTGCCCAGATGTGCGTTCCGGTCACCGCATCGATCAACTGCCCGGTGATGCGAACCTTCCCCGCGGCCTTGCGCACAGACCCCTCAAGGACATAGCGGACGCCGAGCCTGCGGCCGACCTCCTTGATATCGACGGCCCGGCCCTTGAAGGTAAAACTCGAATTTCGGGCGATCACGAACAGCCATTTGAAGCGCGACAGCGCCGTGATGATTTCCTCGACCATTCCGTCCGCGAAGTATTCCTGCTCGGGGTCGCCGCTCATATTCTCGAACGGCAGCACGGCGATCGACGGCTTGTCAGGGAGCGCCAGAGCTTGCGCGCTGTCGACCGGCGGCTCGATCGGGGCGCTCGCGGGATGGCCCGCGTTTATCCTCAATCGCCACGCGCGCATCGGCTCAGCAATGTTCTTCAGGTTCTGCGAGCCCATGTCCGCGAACACGGCATCGACCTTGCCGCGGATTTGACGTTGCGCATCGTCCGAGATGCAGATCCCGCCGGGCTCCGCGATCCCTTCAAGGCGGGCGGCGATATTGACGCCGTCTCCAAAGATATCGTTTTCATCGACGATGATGTCGCCGACGTGGATGCCAATGCGGAATTCGATCCGCTTGAGTTGCGGCACCGTGGCATTTCGCTCGGCCATTCCGCGCTGGACCTCAATGGCGCAACGCACCGCATCCACGACACTGCCGAACTCGGCGAGCATGCCGTCGCCCGTGTGCTTGACGACCTTGCCACGGTGTTCGCTGATCTTGGGATCAGCGAGTCCACGCAGACACTCCCTCAGCCGGACGTGTGTCCCTTCCTCGTCCAGGCCGGTCAGCCGACTATATCCGGCCACGTCAGCCGCCAGGATAGCTGCAAGCCGCCGCTCAACGCGATGATCGGTCACAACGGCCTCCCGAAATCGGTAGATCCGCCGGCCCCCATCAAAGCATAGGGCGTTGCCCTTGGGCTAGGGGCGTACGGCATGCCGCCGGATTTTGCGGAGCCTGTCAACGGGGCGCGCATGTTGCGCGCCCGTTGGCTGCGTTCGGGCTGGGGGTTCTCCGAAGCGGCGGCGCTAGCCGCCGTTGCCGTTCTCGCCGCTTTCCTCTTCCGGAATGTGCTCGACCGAGACCACGTGCTCGTCCTCGGCGGTGTCGAACACGATCACGCCCTGGGTCGAGCGGCCGGCGACGCGGATATCGGCCACCGGGCAGCGGATCAGCTGGCCCTTGTCGGTGACCAGCATGATCTGGTCGGCGTCCTCGACCGGGAACGACGCCACCAGGTTGCCGTTCCGGTTGTTGACGCTCATCGCGACGATGCCTTTGCCGCCGCGGCCGGTGGTGCGGTACTCGTAGGACGAGGTCCGCTTGCCATAGCCGTTGACGGAGACGGTCAGCACCACCTGCTCGGCCGCCGACAGTTCGGCATAGCGCTCCTGCGACAGCTGGATCGCATTCGCGGTCTCCTCGCCCTCGGCCTCGACCGGCTCCTCGGTCGCGGCCTCGCCGGCCACCGCGCGCCGCATCTTCAAATAGGCCGAGCGCTCGTCCGAGGTGGTCTCGACATGGCGCAGGATCGCCAGCGAGATCAGCTTGTCGGCCTCGGCCAGCGCAATGCCGCGCACGCCCATCGAGGTGCGGCCGGTGAAGACGCGCACATCGGTGACCGGGAAACGGATGCACTGGCCGCCGGCGGCGGTCAGCAGCACGTCGTCATGCTCGGTGCAGATCTGGACGTCGACGATCGCCTCGCCTTCCCCGAGCTTCATGGCGATGATGCCGGAGCGGCGCACGTCGACGAAGTCGGACAGCTTGTTGCGGCGAACGGTGCCGCCGGTCGTCGCGAACATCACGTCGAGATTGGCCCAGGAGGATTCATCCTCCGGCAGCGGCATGATCGTCGTGATGCGTTCGCCCTGCTCCAGCGGCAGGATGTTGATCAGCGCCTTGCCGCGCGCGTTCGGCGCGGCCATCGGCAGCCGCCAGACCTTCTCCTTGTAGACCTGGCCGCGCGACGAGAAGAACAGCACCGGCGTGTGCGTGGACGCCACGAACAGGCGCGAGACGAAATCCTCGTCGCGGGTCTGCATCCCGGCGCGGCCCTTGCCGCCGCGGCGCTGCGCCCGGTAGGTCGACAGCGGCACGCGCTTGACGTAACCCGCATGCGACACGGTGACGACCATGTCCTCGCGCTGGATCAGGTCCTCGTCCTCGACCTCGCCTTCCTGCTCGATGATCACGGTCTTGCGCGGGGTGGCGAACTGCTGCTTCACCTCGGCCAGTTCGGTCTTGACGATGCCCTGCACGCGGGCACGCGAACGCAGGATGTCGAGATAGTCGGCGATCTCGGCCGCCAGCTTGTCGAGCTCTTCGGAAATCTCGTCGCGCCCCAGCGCGGTCAAGCGCTGCAGGCGAAGGTCGAGGATGGCCCTGGCCTGCTCCATCGACAGCCGCAGCGTGCCGTCCTCGTTGATGCGATGCCGGGGATCGTCGATCAGCGTGATCATCGCCTCGACGTCGCGTGCCGGCCAGTCGCGCGACATCAGGGCCTCGCGCGCGGTGTTCGGATCTGGCGAGGTCCGGATGACGCGGATGATCTCATCGATGTTGGCGACCGCGATCGCAAGGCCGACCAGAATGTGGGCGCGGTCGCGCGCCTTGCCGAGCAGGAACTTGGTCCGCCGGGTCACCACCTGCTCGCGGAACGCGACGAAGATGGTGAGCAGGTCCTTCAGATTCATCGTCTGCGGACGGCCGGAATCCAGCGCCAGCATGTTGGCCGGGAAATTGGTCTGCAGCGGTGTGAATCGGTAGAGCTGGTTCAGCACCACGTCGGGCACCGCTTCGCGCTTCAGTTCGATGACGACGCGATAGCCGTCGCGATCGGACTCGTCGCGCAGGTCCCCGATGCCCTCGATCTTCTTCTCTTTGACGAGATCGGCGATACGCTCGACCATCGTCGCCTTGTTCACCTGATAGGGAATCTCGGTGATGATGATCGCTTCACGGTCCTTGCGGATGGTGTCGATCGTCACCTTGCCGCGCATCACGATCGAGCCGCGGCCGAGATGGTAGGCGCTACGAATGCCCTGGCGGCCGAGGATGACGCCGCCGGTCGGGAAGTCCGGTCCGGGAATAATGTCGATCAGTTCGTCGATCGTGAGCGCCGGATTGTCGATCAGCGCCACGCAGGCGTCGACGACCTCGCCGAGATTGTGCGGCGGGATGTTGGTCGCCATGCCGACGGCGATGCCGCCGGCGCCATTGACCAGAAGGTTCGGGAACCGGGCCGGCAGAACCGACGGCTCTTTCTCGGAGTTGTCGTAGTTCGGCTGGAAATCGACCGTTTCCATGTCGATGTCAGCCAGCACGGCCAGCGCCGCCTTGGTCAGCCGCGCTTCGGTATATCGATAGGCCGCCGGTGGATCGCCGTCGACCGAACCGAAATTGCCCTGGCCGTCGATCAGCGGCACGCGCAGCGAGAAATCCTGCGCCATGCGGACCATCGCGTCGTAAATCGACTGGTCGCCATGCGGGTGATATTTACCGATCACGTCGCCGACGACGCGCGCGGATTTGACGTATTTCTTGTCCGGCGTATGTCCCTGCTCATGCATCGAATAGAGGATGCGCCGGTGCACCGGCTTGAGCCCGTCGCGCGCATCAGGCAGCGCACGCGACACGATCACGCTCATCGCGTAATCGAGGTAGGACTTCTTCATCTCGTCGAGAATGGAAACGGGACGAATATCTGAGGGTCCCGGCGGCTCGCCGGGCTTGTGGTCGTCGTTATCGGACAAAGGGGAAATCCGGTCGGTTCTACTGGGGAATCATATAGCCCATCGGGGGCCTGATAACCACCCTTGCACGGCTCCGGCAAGCCGTTTTTCCGTTCGTTTTTTCATGCACTTACGGGTGGAGCACCGAGGTTCCGGCTGTTTGCTCGGGAAGCGCGTGGCGAATGGCGAACAGCAATGGAAAAATCCCCTATTCGCCACCCGCCATTCGCGACTTGCCTCTCCCGTCAGTGGCCGAAGACCACCGCGTGCATGATCCGCCCGGGCATCAAGGTGAACAGCCCGGCAATGACTAGCGCGCCGAAGAAAATGCCGATCATCGTGAACCTGTGGCGGCGGACATCGTGGCTCCGCGCAGCCGTGACGCCGACCACCAGCATGGCGAGCGAGAAGATCGACAGCAGGTGGATCGGGCTCCAGGGACCGACCAGCTGGATCTGATGGATCCAGAACGAGCTTCCGGCGACCACCAGCATCAGGATCACCCAGATCCAGCCCAGGGTCCGGTGCGGCAGCGTGCCTTTGGGGGCGGCGAGCTGGATGGAGCCCAGCACGAAGGCGGCCATCGCGGCAAAGGCATGGAGCGGGATCGCAGGCACAGCGTCGAGCAATGGCACGAGGCTCATGGTGGCGGCCCTCGAGTGAAGCTCGCGGCCAGGCATCAAATGCCGCAGGCCAATGTAAATATCATTCACATCGAGCTGTGTCAAAGCCCCGCGGAACCGCAAAGGTTCCCTGTCAATGCTCAAATGAGATCAGCCGAGTGCAAGGTTATCCTCATAATCCACACGAAGACATCCCTCCCCGCAATCAGGACGCCGATCCGGAGAACGATCTTCACGGAACGGCGCCTGACGGAATCGATGGAAGCGCGACCACTCCTCAGAACGGGATGTCGTCGTCCATGTCGCTGTTGCGGCTGCTGCCACCACCCGCGGCGACGGCGCGGCGCGGCGCTGAGCTGACCGGTCCGGCCGAGCCGAAATCGCTGCCGCCATCATCGGAGAAGCTGCTGCCCCCACCGCCACGCCCGTCGAGCATGGTGAGGTTGGAGTTGAAGCCCTGCAGCACGACTTCGGTCGAGTACTTCTCGACGCCGCTCTGGTCGGTCCATTTGCGGGTCTGCAACTGACCCTCAATGTACACCTTGGCGCCCTTCTTCAGATACTGCTCGGCGACCTTGCAGAGGCCCTCGTTGAAGATCACGACGCGGTGCCACTCGGTCTTTTCCTTACGCTCGCCGGTGCCCTTGTCGCGCCAGGTTTCCGAGGTGGCGATGGAAAGGTTTGCGATCGGACGGCCGTCCTGCGTCCGCCGGATTTCCGGATCCTTGCCGAGGTTTCCCACCAGGATCACCTTGTTCACGCTTCCTGCCATCGCATCATCTCCACTCAAAAACCGGGCGTCCGGACATTCGGCCGCCACTCTCAACCTTCGCCACTTACGTCGCAGGCGTCGTGGATGACCCTATACGCCGGTGCCGGCTCGTCGCCTTTGCCGTCGCGCGGTTATCCACGGATATCGGGATATAGCACCGGATCCGGCATCGTTCCAGTTTTGTTCGCCACAACCATCCGTAGAAGCGGCCAGTGCCGTCGGAGCGGCAGTCGATCTCGGCGCAGGCCGACGCTCGGCAGCAAGATTTAGAAAAACAACAAACAAATCAGCAGCTTGCCTTATCGATACTTCTCCCGCGAGTGTTGCATTTGGGAGACTGCGTTTGCGGTTGAATCAGCGTATAGCTCCAACCATGGCGCGGGCGCTCGCGTCTGGGATCGTGCTTCGGGACCGTTTGGAAGCCGATCGGGGTGCTGGGGGATTGATAATGAAGAAGTTTTTGCTCGGTACGGTTGCTCTGATTGCGTTTGCTGCGCCTGCCGCGGCTGCCGATCTCGCTGCGCGCCCCTACACCAAGGCGCCGCCGCCAGTGGTTGCCCCGATCTATGACTGGACCGGCTTCTACATCGGCGCCAACGGCGGCTGGGGCTCGAGCCACAATTGCTGGGACCAGCTCCCGGCCGGCATCTTCCTCGCATCAGATGGTTGCCATGATGCAACCGGCGGCGTCGCCGGTGGCCAGATCGGCTATCGCTGGCAGGCCGGCACCTGGGTGTTCGGCCTTGAAGCGCAGGGCGACTGGGCTGACCTGAAGGGCAGCAACAACAGCGCGATCTTCCCGGGCCTGTTCACCAACCAGTCCAAGATCGACGCGTTCGGCCTGTTCACCGGCCAGATCGGCTACGCCGTCAACAACGTGCTGCTCTACGCCAAGGGCGGCGCGGCACTGACCGACAACCGCTTCAACACCTACTTCACGCCGACCGGTGTGCTCGTCGGCAGCGCCAGCGACACCCGCTGGGGCGGTACCGTCGGCGCCGGCATCGAAGTCGGCTTCGCGCCGAACTGGACCGCAGGCATCGAATACGACCACCTGTTCATGCAGGACAAGACCTACAACCTGATCGCTCCCAACGGCACGCTGAACAGCACCATCCGCGATCGCCAGGACGTCGACCTCGTCACCGTCCGCGTGAACTACAAGTGGGGTGGCCCGGTCGTCGCGCGCTACTGATCGCGCCAGGCCGATTGATCCAGACGAAAGGCCGGCCTCGCGCCGGCCTTTTTGTTTGCGCCTGTTTGTGCGCCGGCTTTTTCGTTGCGTGTGCACGCGCACCTCACCGGGGCCGTTTTCGGTGCGTTGTGGTTTCGCGGATACACACGTTCCGGCATTTCTCTGTAGAAGCACCAGCACGTCACGCGACACTGCTGTGACGCTCTCTTCAAGATCTCTGAAGGGACAACAAGAAAATGGGACTGGGACTTTGAAAATGAGGATTGTTTTGCTGGCCTCGGCCGGCATGTTTGCACTGAGCGCTTTTGCACCGGCAATGGCCGCCGACATGGCGGCACGCGCGCCTTACGTGAAGGCTCCGGCGCCGGCCGCGATCTACAACTGGACCGGCTTCTACGTCGGCGGCTTCGGCGGCTACGCCAGCGAGAACTCCGGCACCCCGAGCATGGAAGGCGGCTTCGGCGGCGGCACCATCGGCTACAACTGGCAGGCCGGCAACATCGTGTACGGCCTCGAGGTCGACGCTGCAGGCGCTGACATCGACGCATCGGTCTCGACGCTCGGCGTCACCGCCCGCAGCAAAATCGACTCGCTCGGCACCGTGCGCGGCCGCCTCGGCTTCGCCGTCGACAAGGTGCTGTTCTACGGCACCGGCGGCTACGCCTGGGCCAACAACGAGGTCAGCGTCACCGCGCTCGGCGTGACCGCCTCGCAGAGCAACTTCCACTCCGGCTGGACCGTCGGCGCCGGCGTCGAAGCCTTCATCGCCCCGCAGTGGTCGATCAAGGGCGAATACCTGTATCGCAGCCTCGACAGCGAGAACTATTTCGGCGTGCCCTCCGGTACGCTCGAGCTGCACAGCGCCCAGTTCGGCGTGAACTATCACTTCGGCGGCCCGATCGTCGCCAAGTACTAAGATTGATCTGCGATCAGAACGCACCGAAAGGCCGGCCTCGCGCCGGCCTTTTTGCGTAAGAGCGTTTTCGAGCGAAGCGGATTCCGGCTCGCGGAAAGAAAACGGGTCAAAGCAGGAATCTGGAGCCCCTGTTCCGATTCCATCGGAACGGGGGAAAGGCTTTAGCGGAACCGGCCCTGCTGACGGCTGCTGCCATCAGGCAAACTATCCGTTGATGGACGCGACTCAGCACTGGAAATTGTCGGCCGTTCTTCCTACGTTCCAGCCTTCACACCCCATCGGCGCAAGGTCCCGGCATCACCGGCGATGCGCGCCCAAAAGGCGCCCAAGCATGCGCCCGGAACCGTCGCTATGGATGAAGTGCTCAAGGCGAAGCGCCAACAGAACGCCGGCTCCTCATCGCGCGCCATCACGATCCGTGGCGCGCGCGAACACAATCTGAAGAACATCGACGTCGAGATTCCCCGCGACAAGCTCGTGGTGTTCACCGGCCTGTCCGGTTCCGGCAAATCGTCGCTCGCGTTCGACACCATCTATGCCGAGGGCCAGCGCCGCTACGTCGAGTCGCTGTCGGCTTATGCGCGCCAATTCCTCGAGATGATGCAGAAGCCGGATGTCGACCAGATCGACGGCCTGTCGCCGGCGATCTCGATCGAGCAGAAGACCACGTCGAAGAATCCGCGCTCCACCGTCGGCACCGTCACCGAGATCTACGACTACATGCGCCTGCTCTGGGCGCGCGTCGGCGTGCCCTATTCGCCGGCCACCGGCCTGCCGATCGAGAGCCAGATCGTCTCGCAGATGGTCGATCGCGTGCTGGCGCTGCCGGAAGGCACCCGTCTATATCTGCTGGCGCCGGTCGTGCGCGGCCGCAAGGGCGAGTACAAGAAGGAGCTCGCCGAGTATCTCAAGAAGGGCTTTCAGCGCGTCAAGATCGACGGCACCTTCTACGAACTGTCCGAAGCGCCCGCGCTCGACAAGAAATTCCCGCACGACATCGACGTCGTGGTCGACCGCATCGTGGTGCGTCCCGACCTCGCCCAGCGCCTTGCGGAAAGCTTTGAGACCGCGCTGAAGCTCGCCGAGGGCCTCGCCGTGATCGAATACGCCGATGCGCCGGCGGCGGCAGCGCAGGACGACAAGAAAGAGGACAAGAAGAAGACCGCCAAGATCCACGACAAGAGCGGGCCCGAGCGTATCCTGTTCTCGGAGAAGTTCGCCTGTCCGGTCTCCGGCTTCACGATCCCCGAGATCGAGCCGCGCCTGTTCTCGTTCAACAACCCCTATGGCGCCTGCCCGGCCTGCGGCGGCCTCGGCGTCGAGCAGCATATCGACGAGGACCTGGTCATCCCCGACAAGGAGCTGACCTTGCGCAAGGGCGCGATCGCGCCCTGGGCGAAATCGTCCTCGCCCTACTACATCCAGACCCTGACCGCGCTCGGCAAGCACTACAAGTTCACGCTCGACACCAAGTGGAAGGACCTCACCAAGAAGGTCCAGAACGCGCTGCTGCACGGCTCCGGCGACGACGAGATCAAGTTCTCCTATGAGGACGGCGTCCGCTCCTACGACACCAAGAAGCCGTTCGAGGGCGTCATCACCAACATCAACCGCCGCTACCGCGAAACCGAGAGCGAGTGGGCGCGCGAGGAGCTCGGCAAGTATTTCTCCGACGTGCCCTGCGAAGGCTGCAACGGCCATCGGCTGAAGCCCGAGGCGCTGTGCGTTAAGATCGGCGGCAAGCATATCGGCGAGATCTCCGAGCTCTCGGTCAAGCGCGCCGGCGAATGGTTCGAGACGGTGCCGGAGGCGCTGAACGCGCAGCAGAACGAGATCGCGACGCGCATCCTGAAAGAGATCCGCGAGCGCCTGACCTTCCTGCTCGATGTCGGCCTGAACTACCTGACGCTGTCGCGCTCCTCCGGCACGCTGTCGGGCGGCGAGAGCCAGCGCATCCGCCTCGCCTCGCAGATCGGCTCGGGCCTCACCGGCGTGCTCTACGTGCTGGACGAGCCGTCGATCGGCCTGCACCAGCGCGACAATGCCCGCCTGCTCGACACGCTGAAGCGGCTGCGCGACCTCGGCAACACCGTGGTCGTGGTCGAGCATGACGAGGATGCCATCCGCCTCGCCGATTACGTGCTCGACATCGGGCCCGGCGCCGGCATGCATGGCGGCCACATCGTCGCCGAAGGCACGCCCGACCAGATCATGCGCAACCCGAAATCGCTGACCGGCAAGTATCTCACCGGCGAGCTGTCGGTGCCTGTGCCCGACCGGCGGCCGCCGAACCACCGGCGCACCATCAAGGTCGTCAACGCGCGCGGCAACAACCTCAAGAACGTCTCGGCCGAAATCCCGCTCGGCCTGTTCACCTGCGTGACCGGCGTCTCCGGCGGCGGCAAGTCGACGCTGCTGATCGACACGCTGTACCGCGCCATCGCCCGCAAGCTGAACAACGCCAGCGAAGGCGCCGCGCCGCACGACCGCATCGAGGGCCTCGAGCACATCGACAAGATCATCGACATCGACCAGTCGCCGATCGGCCGCACGCCGCGCTCCAACCCCGCGACCTATACCGGCGCCTTCACGCCGATCCGCGAATGGTTCGCCGGCCTGCCGGAGGCGAAGGCGCGCGGCTACGAGCCCGGGCGCTTCTCCTTCAACGTCAAGGGCGGCCGCTGCGAGGCCTGCCAGGGCGACGGCGTCATCAAGATCGAGATGCACTTCCTGCCGGACGTCTACGTCACCTGCGACACCTGCAAGGGCAAGCGCTACAACCGCGAGACGCTGGAGGTCCTGTTCAAGGGCAAGAGCATCGCCGACGTGCTCGACATGACGGTCGAGGAAGCCGCCGAGTTCTTCAAGGCGGTGCCGCGCGTGCGCGAGACCTTCCAGACCCTGCACCGCGTCGGCCTCGACTACATCCATGTCGGCCAGCAGGCGACGACGCTGTCGGGCGGCGAAGCCCAGCGCGTCAAGCTGGCCAAGGAATTGTCAAAGCGCGCCACCGGCCGCACGCTCTACATCCTGGACGAGCCGACCACCGGCCTTCACTTCCACGACGTGGCCAAGCTGCTCGAGGTGCTGCACGAGCTGGTCGCCCAGGGCAACACGGTGGTGGTGATCGAGCACAATCTCGAGGTCATCAAGACCGCCGACTGGGTCATCGACCTCGGCCCCGAAGGCGGCGACGGCGGCGGCGAGATCGTCGCCTGGGGCCCGCCCGAGGACATCGTCAAGGCCCCGCGCAGCTACACCGGCAAGTTCCTGGCTCCGGTGCTGAAGAAGGCGAACAGCAAGCCGAGGAAGAGCTCAGCGAGCGAGGCGGCGGAGTAAAAAGGACCTGTACGTGGACACGCGCGATCCAAAAGAGAAGGGTCTCGATGATCGGCTGAATGCGCTAACGGCGGTTCGTCCTGACTGTCTCTATTTCGCGATTACGCTGACGGCAGACGACGATGGCAAGGTTATTTTTGGAACGCAGACTGAGTGGGTGGGCTGGTCAGACGAAGACCGACGCGAAGAGCTCCGAACTGCGCGTCTCGTTTACCCACAGTTCGTGGAGCTTTGGAGGCATGCACATCAGCCCTATGCTGTTGTTCATACACCCGACGAGTTGTGTCTCTTCCTGATTGGTGGCCGGAAACGCTCTACTGGAAGAATCTCTGGGACGGTCCATTTTTCTTCGTCTCTTGGGAAGGGCCGGACGTTCGATCCATGACGGCGCGACCGGATTCATTTCGCCTGGTCTACTGCCCGAAACTGCTTTTCGGCGAGCGCCGACGCCAAAAGTAAGAATGCAGGTTTTAACGCGTGACAGGCGACGTTGCCGCATTTGCGGGCGACGTCCTGACGATTGCGAGGACGTTGTGCTTCATGTGCATCATATCCGACCATGGGAAAAGGGCGGCGTCACTGATCTGAGAAATTTGATTACTCTTTGTCACACGTGTCACGGCGGTCTAGAACCTCACCATGATCCCAGTCTTTTTCAATATTTGACGCCTGACGACCCGGTTGCTGCTCAGCTAGCTAGCTTCCGAAAGGGAGTTGCAAACTACCGCCGCGTCGGCTTTCTCTCTGGAATACAAACCAGCACTGATCGACGGATGGCATCAGCACGACGTCGCCGCAATCAACCGAGTGCGCAACAAGCGTAGTGCTGTTGGCCCAATAGTGGTGGCTTGCCCCTACGGTCCTCACTTCCCGCGATAGGTGGCGACCTGCCAGACGTTTGCCCAGGCATCCCGGACCGTCGCGCGTCGGTCGCCATACGGCATATCCGCGGGTATCTCGATGGATTCACCGCCTGCCGCGATCGCCCGCCGATAGGTCTCGTCTACGTTCGGAACATAGACGTAGAGAAAGGCCGGCATCGCCTCGCGCACGCCTCCGCCGTCGCTGATCAGGATGATCGAGTCTCCGATCCGGATTTCCGTTGGCGCGCCGGAGCGGACTTCGCCCTGCGCATCGAAAACGTCTCGAAGAAATCTGGCCAAGCCGGTGAGGTCGCGGGTGACAATTCGCGGTATGACGGAAGGCCAGCCTGCGGACTTGAATTGGGTCATGTGCCTGACTTAGTAGCCCGCATGAGCGGAGCGATATGCGGGGTCTATCAGCCGAACAAGTTGACCGCTCCCGCATGTCGCTTCGCTCATGCGGGCTACGGTCTCTCAACCGCTCTGCTACACCGCCCAATAATTCGGGTGCGTGTAGGATCGCGAGCGGTCGCCCCAGTCGAATTCGTCGCCGTCGAATTCGGAGGGTCCTGACCGCAGATCATCCAGCGTCACCTCGGCCTCGAAGGCCTGCCGCACAGGATCAAATCGCAGCGCGGTCCATCTGACGGGATAGTGGTGGTGGGTGCTCAGCACGCCGCCGGTCTTGATGATGGCGTAGGCCACCGTTCCGCTCACCTTGTCGAGCATCAGCCGCTCGATCGACCCAAGTTTCGTCCCGTCGCGCCCGAAGACGCAGACGTGCTCGACCCGGTCACTGGGCACCAAGGTATGATGCATGGCATCCTCCCTGTTTCCTGGCGTTTGTCTGATAATATAGGCCTGTCGCGCTGGTGAGCCAATGGGTCGCAGCTCGGCGACACGTCGCAGGGCGCGGTTGGCTCTATCCTGCGGCGGCGGACGCTTGCACAATTTCGGAATAATAAAAACGTACCGCTGATTTGCCCGACGCGTCAAGTCGCTTTTCCGAGTCTCGGCGGCAGCCTGCTCCTTTGCATGGGGTTGTTTTCGATATTTTGGGACACCCCACGCACCTTCCCCCTACTCCGTCCGTCTCAGGAATGCCCCGAACGCGCGCGGGCCGTCGCCGACCTTGACCTCGCCTATCACCTTCATCTCGGCGGCGTCGATCACGCTCAGCGTGTTGCTTTCCCAGTTCGCGACCAGGATGCGCTTGCCGTCGGCGGTCGCCTCGATGCCTTCGGGGTAATCGCCGACCGTAATCCGCTTCACGGGCTGCAACGTCGCGAGGTCGAACACGCTGACCTTGCCGTCATACTGGTCGGTGACGAAGCCGCGGCCCTGCGCCAGCGCCACCGCGTAGGGGCGCAGGCCGACATGCACGCGGCCGATCTCGCGCGCGGTTGCGACGTCGATCACCGAGACGTCGTTGGTGCCGACATTGGCGGTGTAGGCACGCTTGCCATCGGCATCGATGGTGACACCGAACGGCCGACTCCCGACCTTCACGATCCCCCTCCGCTCGCGCGAGGCGGTGTCGATGATGGAGACGCTGTCATCGTCGCGATCCGCCGACAGCAGCAGCAGCCCATCCGGCGTCACCGCCAGCCCGGACGGGGATGCACCGACCGCGATACTTGCGACGACACGCCGCTCTCTGGCATCGATCACCCGCACCGCGGCGGCGTACCAGTCGGCGACATAGACCGTCGCGCCGTCGGGCGCGACCGCGATGCCGAGCGGCCCGCCGCCGACATCGACCCGGCCTACCACCTTTCGCGCCGGCGCGTCGACTACCGTGACCGCCTTGGCATCCGGGCTGGTCACATAGGCGAAGCGGCCGTCATTGCTGACGGCAACGCCGGCGGGCTTGCCGCCGATCGCGATGGTCGCAACCGGCTTCGAGGTCGCGAGATCGACCACCGTGAGGTCGTCGCTGAGCTGGTTGGTGACGAACGCCTCCTCGGCATGCGCGGCGCCGAGGCTGGCAAGCAGCGCGACGAGCGCAATCGCGCGCACGGCTAAAGCCCGATGAGATTGGGACAAACCATCATCGCGCTTTAGCCCCTCGTTTTGAGCATGATCTTGTCGGAAACCGCTTCGCACTTTTCCGGATCATGCTCAGGTCCCGCTCTCGATCTTCTTCTTCAGCGCTTCGAGCCCGGCCTTGTAGAGCCCGCTCACCGCCTTCACCGCGGCCTCGTCGCTCAGTTCCGGCGGCGGATCATTGTTCGGAAAACCGCGGTAGAACGCGCCGGCCCATTCCAGCTTCGACTTGCCGTCCGGCGCCGGCGACACCGTCAGCGTCGAGGAATAATTGGTGACCGGCAGCACCTTCACGTCGACCGCCGTGATCCGGTACGAATAGCTCATCATCTCTGGTTCGTATTTGTAGAGCTCCTCGTCGATGGTAATGCCGGGCGCCAGTGTCAGCCGCCGTGTGGCGCCGATCTCGTTGCCCTTCTCGCCCTCGGTCTTGGCGACACCGGCAAGCCAGCTCATGTCCTGGAAATTGCCGATCACCGCCCACACCTTGGCCTGCGGCGCATCGATCTCGATGGATTCCCGCACCTTCTGGCGGGTCGGCCCATGGGCCCAGGCGGCCCCCAACACGGCCAATGCCGCCACCACCACGAAAGTCCGTGCGATCGTCCGCCTCATCCTTGGTCCTCTCCCGATGTCTGTCGGCCCTGCGCCGCCTGGCGCATGCCGCAGTTTATGATTGGAGGTTCTAGACTAGACCGGCAACCTGCTTCTTGCACCAGAGCGAAGTCGCGGCCGGCGGCTTCCCCGGGAGGCAAGCCTGCCGGTCAGCGGTTTCACTCCTCGATCGCCGCCTCGACGAACCCTTTCGGATCGTCGCAGAACTCGCGCATCAGCCGGTAGTGATCGGTGTCCTTCAGGCCCACCGGCTCCAGCCCACATTTGGTAACCCGCAACAGCGTCGCGTTCGGATACGCCATCAGCATCGGCGAATGCGTCGCCATGATCACCTGGCAGTGGCCGGTGCCGTTCATCCGGTGCAACAATTTGAGGAATTCGATCTGCCGCGACGGCGACAGCGCGGATTCCGGCTCGTCGAAGATGAAGATGCCCTGCCGCTGGCAACGCTCGTTGAAGAAGCGCAGGAAGCCCTCGCCGTGGGAATAGGACAGGAAGTTCGGCGGCACGTCTCCGACATCCAGCGCGGCCTCGTCGACGTAGCGCGCCACCGAGAAAAAGCTCTCGGCGCGGAAGAACCAGCCATTCGTGATCTTAGGTAGCCAGCTGGCACGCAGCGCCGACGCAAGCGAGCCGCCCATCTTCTCAACGGCATTGCCGTGGTCGACCGCGCGATAGCCCTTGCCGCCGCCGGCGTCATCATAGCCGGCCATCACGGCGATCCCCTCGAGCAGTGTCGACTTGCCGGTGCCGTTCTCGCCGACGATGATGGTGATCGCCATGTCGAAGCTGAGCTCGAATTCGTCGCGCAGCAGCGGCAGCGCGAACGGATATGCGTTGCGATTGGGAATGCGCTCGGGATCGAGCCAGACGCGCCTCAGATATGGCGCGGGCATGTTGATCGGGCGGTGTCGTCCTCTGGCCATCGGCGCGGATCCGGGGAAACAACGGCGGGTGGCCCAGTTTATATGATAGGAGCCCGCAGCAATCCTAGATGGCCGGATGTCCCATGGCTAGCAAAGCTTACGCCCTCTTCCGCAAGGCGATCCTCAACGAACAGCAAGCGGTCTGCATCTATGACGGCCGGCCGCGCGAACTCTGCCCGCACATCATCGGCCACAACAAGAGCGGTGAGGAGGTCGTGCTGGCCTGGCAGTTCGGCGGCTCGAGCTCGGGCCAACTGCCGCAATGGCGCTGCCTGCGGCTCGCTCACGTCACCGACATCAGCCTGCGCAACGGTCCTTGGCACGAGGGCGGATCGCACCGCACCGAGCAGACCTGCGTCAGCGCCATCGACCTCGACATCAACATCGATGTCCGCAAGCGGCGGTGAGTGGCCCCTGCGCCCTCTGGTCAAGAGAAGGCGGCAAAGGCGGCAAACCTCGGACAATTCATGTCGCGAGAATGCGGATGTGTGACTCGCAGATCGCGCAACAGATTAGGCGTCGTCCCGGGCAAGCGAAGCGCGACCCGGGACCTATAACCACCGAAGGTCAATAGTGCACGACGCTGGAGCCACAGCTCGCTTCGACAACGAACGTCTGTGGTTATGGGTCCCTGCTCTCGCACTAGGGCATGCACACATTTCTGAGGCTCCATCCGAGAGCGACGGCGCGGAAGTAATCGAGACCGTTTTTGAAGGTGATGGGGCCTGGTGGCTTGGAGGACGGATAGCCGTCCCATCCTCCAATGCGGCCGATAATCCAGGCCGCCCAGGCAAGACGATCGGACGGATGCGGGTTCTTCAGTCGTCTGTTCCTGGCTTCAAGCTGCTGATTGAGGGCGGTCAACGCATCGATCTCGCTGGGATTGAAGGCAACGTGAAGCGACTGCTGGCTCCCGTTGCGCGCTTGCAGGAGCTGGATGGTGATGATCGCGGCCTTGGCAGCGATGGCAACCAATTTGAGAAGCCGGCCGGCGGTGCCGATCTGGCTATCCTCGAGCTTGAAGCCCTGCGTCTTGAGGACGCGGAAGAACTGCTCGATGATCCAGCGCTGCTTGTACCAGGCGACGATGCGCCAGGCATCGTCTGAACTGGTGACCTCGTGAGAGGTGAGAAGACGCCAGTGCAACGGCTCGACGTTGGGATCGGCATTGATCTCGCGGACGTCAACGATGGCCAGATGCAGGCTTTTCGGCAAATGGCGCAGGAACTTGCTTTGCGGCCGGGCCAGCTCGATTGCGCCGAAGCGAAGTTCGAGGTCCATCGGACGTGCAGGCCGCCCCGCACGCGCAGGCAACTCGATGATGCGACGCTCTACCGCCGTCATGGCGTCGATCGCCGCATACAAACCCGTCGTGTCGGCCAGCTTGCGATCATGCATGCTGCGGGCGATCACGCGGTAGTCTTGCTCGGCTGCGCTGGCATAAAGAGCAAAGATGTCGCTCTCGCGGTCACCAAGCAGGGTCACCATTGCAGCACCGGTAAGCAGCGGCTTGGCCGCAAGGGCGGTGGCAATCCAGCGCTGCGATTCCTTGTCCGACAGGTCGCGGCTGTCATGCGAGACGCTCCGAGGGCCTTCACGCGTCCACACCTCGCCGCTCAAAAGTCCCAGGCAGGTGCCATTGTCCGCATCCACCGCCAGCATCGGGTGCAGCAGCACGCCGTGGTGATTGCCCTTGCCGATCTCCCCGAGCCCGCGCCGGCGTTGCGGCGTGGTGTTGAAGTGGATCTCGCTGGTGTCCTGGATCGCCAAAACATGGCGGCCTGTAACCGCCGCAGCCGTGCTTTCGCTCCAGCTTTCGATGATGCGCTCCTTCGTCACCTTGGAGTTACCGAGAAAGCGGTTGAACCGCACCTCCAGCGCGCGGTCTCCCTTGGAAAGCCGCCGAAGGCATACATCCTTGCCCGCGACCATGCGTCCGATGAGCGCCGCCCCCCTTTATCGAGACGACCATCCTCGAACCGGCCCAACGTCCAGTCAATCCGCGACAACATGCTGGCACCTCCGCCCAAGCCGAAGTGCCGTAATAGAAGTCACCGAGACCCCCGATTCTGGAATCCCCAATCTCTGACCCGAGTCAATCCGTCGCACCAGATGTGTGCATCCCCTAGTGCTCTCGCAGGGACGACAGCGGAGGCCGCGGCGCGATATCGGCTCCGGCGAACGCCAGGACGACCGCCGGGAGAACGCGCCCGCCCCTACGGCTGCTCCGCCTCCTCCAACACCTCCAGCGCCAGCTCCATCGTCATCAGCACCGGATTGTCGCCGCGCACCAGGCGTCCCTCGGCGATGCCGCCGAGATAGTCGACCAGTGCGATGTCGAGCTCTGCATGCAGCCGGCCATCCGCGTCCGGTGCGATCTCGCCCGCGGTCACCGCGAGCTCGGTCGCGAACGGCACCACGCTGTGGCCGTCAGTGAAGACGGCGCCGATGGTCGAGCCGACGCCGCCATGCAGCCGCGCGCGCAGGATGCCGTGCTGGCGGCAGAAGCCTTCCAGCGCGCAGGCAAAATCCTGGTTCGGCCGCAGCCGCAGCGCGAAGGCATGGCTCGTGGTCCTGGCCCCACGCGGCGCGCTGGCGACGGGACCGAACAGCTTGAAATTGGTCTCACTGTCCGCTTCGGCCAGGAACGTCGCGCCGTCGATCCCGAACGCGTTCACCTCGAACGGCTCGGCGACAATGGTTTCGTCCGGCAGCATGTGGCCGCCGTTGAAACGGCCGTCGGCTTCGGTCCACAGGCCGTGGCAATGAAAGAACGGCGCGCCGGCGCGTTCGCCGAAGGTCAGCGCCGCGAGCTTGAGCCGCGTCACGCCGTCGAGACGGAACGTGTCGCTGTAGAACGCAGCGTTGACGCCATCCTTCGACAGCGCCGGCATCACATAGGCGAACGGCCCGAGCGCGCCGCTTTTCGCGCTCAGGACGCCGCTGCAAAAGCCCTCCGCCGCAAAGCCGCGGCGCACGGCTTCGAGCAAGGGAATGCCGGCCTCGAGCACGAATGAAAAGGCGCGGCCGCGCGCGCTGACCCATTGGATGCGCTCTGGATGCGGAGCGCCAGGCTGGGCGATGCTGCGCATCGCCTCACGCTCCCGTCGATTTGGCGATCACCTCGAGCAATCCGCGCGCCTCGAGTTCGTCGCGGATCAGCCGCTTCGGCACCTTGCCGTAGCCGGACTTCGGCAGCGCCTCCCAGAAGAAGAAGCGTTTCGGCATCTTGTAGCGCGGCACTTTTGGCGCGAGATAGGCGGCAAGCTCCGCCTCCGCGACCGCCTCGGCGCCCTCGCGCGCGACGCAGACGGCGACGCCGACCTCGCCCCAGAAGGGATCGGGTACGCCGAGCACCGCGACCTCGCCGACCGCGGGATGGGTCAAGAGCTTCTCCTCGATCTCGCGCGGATAGATGTTGGAGCCGCCCGAGATGTACATGTCGGAGGCACGGCCGGTGATGTAGACGAAGCCCTCCTCGTCCATGTGGCCGAGGTCGCCGGTGCGGAACCAGCCGTCGCGAAACGCCTTCGCATTGGCCTCGGGGTTGTCGTAGTAGCCCGCGAACACGCCGGGACCGATCACGCAGATCTCGCCGGTCTCGTGCGCTTTCAGCTCGCTTCCATCGTCGCCCTGGATCGAGACCTGCATCCCGGTGCGCTCGAAGCCGCAGGTGCCGATCCGCGCATGCGGCCCGTCCTCGGGATCGTGCAGGCCGGGCGGCAGCACGGTGATGTTGCCGGTGACCTCACCGAGACCGAAATACTGCACCAGCACGCCACCGAGCTTGTTCAGCGCCGCCTTCTGGTCCTCGCGATACATCGGCGCGCCGGCGTAGATGATGTAGCGCAGCGAGGAATGGTCGTGCTGGTCGGCGGCGGGATGCTCGACCATCATCTTCAGGATGGTCGGCACCGTGAACATGTTGCTGACGCGATGCTTGGCGATCAGCCGGAAGGCTTCGGCGATGTCGAACTTCTCCGACGGCAGCAGGATGGTCGGCACGCCGCGCGCGGTCTGCACCAATTGATGCACGCCGGCGCCATGCGACAGCGGCGCCACCACCAGCGAGGCGTCCTCTTCCGTGGTGCCGGGCATCAAGTCGGCGAGATGGTTGGTGATGACGAAGGCCATCTGGCCATGGGTCAAGACCGCGGCTTTGGAGCGGCCGGTGGTGCCGGAGGTGAAGAAGAACCAGCAGGGATCGTCATAGTCGACGGCAACGTTCTCGACCACAGCGCCGGCGTGCTTGGCGATGACGTCGCCGAGCGTCGCCTCGCCGAACGTGCCCTCCTCCCCGATCTGCCAGACGAATTCGAGCGCGGGATTGGCGGCTGCCTTGGCATGTTCGGGGAAGTCGGCGTGGCACAGAAACGCCTTGGCGCCGGAGGCCGCCGCGAGATAGGCGACCTCGTCCGGCATCAGGCGGAAATTGGTCGGCACCCAGACCGCGCCGAGCCGGAAGGCCGCGAACATCGACCAGAACATCTCGTCGCAGTTCTTGGAATGCACCAGGATGCGGTCGCCCTTGACGATGCCGCGCGCCGCCAATGCCGCCGCCAGCGCCGAGACGTTCTGGTCGATGTGACGCCAGGACCAGGCCTTCTCGTTCCAGACGAAGCCGGGGCGATCGCCGTGGCGGCGGGCGTTCTGTGTCAGGATGTAGGCGAGGTTCATCACCCGGCGCGACACCCGCGCGATCCCGCCGCGCGGCGCGGCAGCAGCCGTCCCGCTCATTGCCGCCCCGCCGATACGCACAACAGACAGGGCAAGGTCAGGACGATCATCGGGTGTTTCCTCGGTCAGAACCGGGCGTCTTCAAGCGCCGCAAGGGATTGGTACCGCCCGGTTTATCGCCAAGCCGCCGCCTTCGGCAAGGCCCGCCGGGCGCGGCCCGATGATACCGCGCGCCGGCGGCGGTCAACCCGTTGTTTTCTGCCCAGCCCACTACTGCGGGTGCTTGGCAAGTTCCTGCTCGCTCAGGTTCCAGTCCTGCCACAGCTGCAACGCGCCTATAAAGGCGACCAGCGCGCCGAGCAGGATGTGCCAGAACTGCAGCGCGTGGTCCTCGGCGTAACCAAAGACCATGGGCGATGCCATCAGCCAGAGACCGAGCAGAATGCTGGCCACCTCCTCCCAGCGGTGCAGCGCGACATATTCGAGCTGGGCGATGCCGAGCACCAGCATGCCGACCATGAAGCTGTTGAGGACGAGGTGGCTGCGCTCGATATCGACGGCGCCGCTCACCTGCATCGGAAACCAGGGCGAGACCATGATCAGCACGCCGAGCAGCATGCCGAGCCAGTCCTCCCAGGGACGGTGTGTGTTGAAGAAACGATTGTCCGACATGACGAACCTCCTCCGACAAGAGGCATACGTCGGCGGCCGGCTCCGCCACTCCGTACCAGACGACCATCCAGCCGCATCAGGGGCGTATGTCTGTCATCAAACGTAATCGAACTGCATCCATCCGCAAGGCCTATCCCCCGTGCGTGAGACGCGACGGGAGCGATCGTTGCCGGCAAGATGTCACCGCGCCCCACCGAGCCGCGCCAGTGCCCCCTTGGCGCTCTGCAAATCGGGCTGCAGCTCGAGCGCCTTGCGGAAATCGGCCGCCGCGCCCTTCTTGTCGCCGAGCCGCAGCTTGGCCTGGCCGCGATTATTCCAGGAATAGACGTCGGTCGGATCGTATTGCAGCGCCTTGTCGTAATCGGCGAGTCCGCCCTTGTTGTCACCCTGAAAGAGACGGATCATGCCGCGGTTGCGCCAGCCGCGCGCATCGGTCGGCGCGATCCTCGCCGCCTCGCCATAGTCGGCGGCGGCGCGATCGAGCTGCTCGGTATCGCGATAGACATTGCCGCGGTTGATGTAGGCGAGCACGTTGGGCTCGAGCTTGATCTCGGTGGTGAAGTCGGCGATCGCATGCGCCGCGTCGCGCTTGCGGTAGTAGACGAAGCCGCGATTGCCATAGGCGGTGGCGAGCTGCGGATTGTATTTGATGGCGAGGCTGAGATCGGCCAGCGCGCGGTCGAGATCGCCCTTGTTGAGCCAGGCATCGCCGCGATTGTTGTAGGCCAGCGCGAGCGCCGGATCGATGCGGATCGCCTCGTCGTAATCGGCAATCGCATGATCGAGATCGCGCTTGAAGGCGTAGACGCGGCCGCGATTGGTGTAGGCGCAGGCATAGGCGGGATCGAGCTTGATGGCCTCGTTGAGATCGGCGAGCGCTGCATCGAGCTCGCGCTTCTCGGTCAGCCCATGGCCGCGATTGCAATACGCCCCGGCCAGCCGCTTGCCGGTCTCGGTCTTGCCGTCGATCACCGTGGTGCAGGCGGACACGCGGTCGCCGGGTGCCGTCGTCAGGCCGACGCAGGTCTGCCAGCTCGGATCGTCGGCGGCGGCGGCTTGCGGCGGGTCTGGAAGCGTCAACGCGGCGCCGAGCAACACGGCGGTCAGGCAGGCCAAAATGCGCATATCGTCAATCCACAAATGCCAATTTGCGGGTTGGTCGCGGCTTTGCACCGGCGGGTTCACACGCTTACATCAGGGCCTGTAAATCAACCCGGGATTTTGCGATGGCCGCCGTCCGCGACAACAAGGACCAAAACCGCTTCGAGCTCGACACCGAGGGCGGCCTCGCTTTTGCGAACTACCGGCGGACGCCCGCGGCCGTGATCATCACCCATACCGAGACACCGCGCGCCCTGCGCGGCCGCGGCATCGCATCGGAGCTGGTCAAGGGTGCGCTGGAGCTGATCCGCGCCGACGGCCGCAAGGTGATCGCCGGCTGCGGTTTCGTGGTTGATTACCTCAACAAGCATCCGGAATACGCGGACCTTGCCGGCTAGTGTGCTGAATGCGAAGTTCGTGCGATTTCGCGGCAGCCACTTTCACGAACTTCGCATTCATAAAGCACACTAGAATCATAAGTTTGCTAGTGTCCTTATCGAATCCGAAGTTCGCTCCGAAGGTGCGGCAAATGATGCGAACTTCGGATTCGGGACACTAGAGCCCGTTCCGTTCCGATGGAAGCGGAACGGGGCTCTAGCTGCTCCTTATGACGCGTTTTCTTTACGCGAACCGGTATCCACTTCGCTCGAAAACACTTTTTGCGCCGCGTTCGTCAGACGATCTTGATCGACATGTCGGGCAGGCCCTCGAGCTTGCACAGCAGCACGTCGCCCTTGACCACCGGGCCGACGTTCTCCGGCGTACCGGAATAGATGATGTCGCCGGCCTTCAGCTCGAATGCCTCGGACAGCTTTGCGATCTGCTCGGCGACGCTCCAGACCATGTTCTTCAGATCCGAGCTCTGTCGCACCGTGCCGTTGATCGCGAGCGAGATCGCGCCATGCGTGAAGTGGCCGGTCTTATCAGCCGGATGGATCGGCCCGAGCACCGCGGCATGGTCAAAGCTCTTGCCGATCTCCCACGGCTTCTTCTCCGCGGCCATGCCGTTCTGCAGATCGCGCCGCGTCATGTCGAGGCCGAGCGCATAGCCATAGACGTGATCGAGCGCCTTGTCGGCCGGAATATTGGTGCCGCCGGATTTCAGCGCGGCGACCAGCTCGACCTCATGGTGATAATTCTTGGTCAGCGACGGATAGGGATGATCGGCGACGGTGCCGATCGCGACATTCTGGATCGCATCCGTCGGCTTCTGGAAGAAGAACGGCGGCTCGCGCGTCGGGTCCGAGCCACGCTCGATGGCGTGCGCGGCGTAGTTGCGGCCGATGCAGTAGATGCGGCGAACCTGGAACACCTCGCTGGCGCCGACGATCGGGATCGTCACGGCCGCGACCGGAAACATCGCCTTCGGCGCGGCCTCGGCATGGGCAGGCGCGGATTGCGCGGCGGCGCCGGCCAGTGCGAGAGCGCCGGTCGCAAGCATCGTCCGGCGATCGAGATCAGTCATGGGCGTTCTCCTTGTTGTTGTTGGCCGACCTATAGATGTTCGCCGATCGATAAAAAAGGGCCCGCGTTGGCGCGGGCCCTTTCTATGCACGGGAGGATGATCCTGTCAGTGCTTGATGTCGGGGGGCAGCTTGCCGCCATTGGCCGCGAGCTTGGTCATCACCTGCTTGTGCAGCCAGATGTTCATGCTGGCGGAATCGTTGGTGTCGCCGCTGTAGCCGAGCTCCTTGGCGAGCTCCTTGCGGGCCGACAGGCTGGAGTCGATGTCGAGCGCCTTCATCAGGTCGACGATCGAGGTCCGCCACTCGAGCTTCTCGCCCTTGGCGGCAACCGCCTTGTCGAGGATCGGGGCGACGTCAACGGACTGCGCCGGCGCCGCGCCGGCGGGCACTGCGGCAGGAGACGACGATGCGCTGCCGGATCCACCGGCGGGAGCTGCGCTTGTGGCCGTTCCGCCGGCGGGCGCAGCGGTGGCGCTACTGCCGAAGATCGCGCCCATGATTTTTCCGAAAATGCTCATCGTTCGCTCCCAAGAGAGTTGAGATGTGAAGGCCAGACGGCCTTGGGCGCCTGACCGAGGTCGCAGTTCAAGTCTATCGCCCCCTCCATAGCTTGCCAATGCGACATTCACTTAAGCGTGAGTGCTTTTGGCACAGTTTGGGAGTACCCTCGTTTTACAGTTCGCGACACGGCCAGTTCCCTGCTCTGTCTTTCGCGTCTGGCTTGATCGTGATCGCTTCGAGAAGCGGCAGGTTTGTGCCCGCATGCCGGGCGCCAGATGCGACCGCCCAGAGGGAGACAACGACCATGGCCACGTCATACCAAGGCAATGTCAGTTCGATGACGCAGAGCGGACAAGGCGCCGCGTCTGCGCCGGTCATCCGCACCATCGGCTTGTCCGATTTGCATCATGCGCTGCGTCTCGGCTGGGAAGACTTCAAGGCGGTGCCAAGTCACGCCATCGTCCTCTGCCTGATCTATCCGGTGCTCGGCCTCGTGCTTGCGCGCACCGTGCACGGCTATTCCGTGCTGCCCCTGCTGTTTCCGCTGGCCGCGGGCTTTGCCCTGCTCGGCCCGTTTGCCGCCATCGGCCTCTACGAGATGAGCCGCCGCCGCGAGGACGGCGGGGAAGCATCTGCCTGGGATGCCATGGAGGTATTCCGCTCACCGTCATTCGGCGCGATGCTTGGGGTCGGAACGCTGCTGTTCGCGCTGTTCGTGACCTGGATCGCCACCGCCCAGGCGATCTACACGGCGGTGTTCGGCTATGAGACCGCGGCCAACATTCCCGATTTTGCCGCGCGCGTGCTGACCACCCAGCAAGGCTGGTGGCTCGTCGTGGTCGGCTGCGGCGTCGGCTTCCTGTTCGCGCTCGTCGCGCTTTGCATCAGCGTGATCGCCTTCCCCATGATGCTCGACCGCCAGGCGACCGCCGGCGAAGCCATGGTGACGTCGATGCGCGCCGTCGCACAGAACCCGGTGCCGATGGCGGCCTGGGGCCTGATCGTCGCGGTGCTGCTGGTGCTGGGAACGATTCCGTTCTTCCTCGGGCTTGCCGTGGTGATCCCGCTGCTCGGTCACGCCACCTGGCATCTCTATCGCGAGGTCATCGTCAAGGATCCGAATGCGCGGCCGGTGATCCCCGAACCGCGCGAGCGCAAGCCCGCCGCGGACTTCCCGGCCAATCTGTTTCCGTGGCGGCGCAGCGATCGCGGCTAAGCGCCGCTAACCCGGATTCGTAAACGTCAAAGCAACCGCCGGCCGATATGTTCGGCCGGCGGTTTGTCGTTCAGGATCGTCAAATGGGTGTGAAACTGGCGTGGCATTTGCAGCGCGGCCTGAGAAAAAGCGGCTCGGTCACGAGCCTTGTTTTGGCCGCTGTTGCCGCGAACATACCCGCCGCCTTGCGCGACCAATCGATGACATCGCAGACCCCGGAGTGAATCGCTTATGACCTCTCGCTCTTGCTTTCGCACGCTCGCCATCGGCGCGTGGCTCCTGACCTCGACGGCATCGGCGCTGGCCGCTCAATGCGGCACGGGCACGTTCGAATCCTGGCTCGACGATTTCAAGAAGGAAGCTGCGACGAAGGGCATTTCGCAGAACGCGATCCAGGCCGGGTTGACTGGCGTCACGCAGGACAAGGCGATCCTCGCCCGCGACCATTCGCAGCAGGTGTTCAGCCAGACCTTCGAGCAATTCTCGGGCCGCATGGTGCCGCCGCGGCTCAATCGCGGCTCCGACATGATGAAGCGCTACGGCTCGGTGCTGTCGCGAATCGAGGAGGCCTACGGCGTACCGGGCGAAATCCTGGTCGCGATCTGGGGACTGGAGACCGATTTCGGTGTCAACACCGGAAAGTTTCCGACCATACGTTCGCTGGCGACGCTCGCCTATGATTGCCGCCGCTCCGACATGTTCAAGGCCGAGTTGATGGATGCCTTGCGCATCGTCGAGCGCGGCGATCTGCCGCCGCAGGAGATGCGCGGCGCCTGGGCCGGCGAGATCGGCCAGACTCAATTCATGCCGTCGTCCTACATCAAGTTCGCGGTCGACTTTGACGGCAACGGCAAGCGCGACCTCCTGCACAACGTGCCCGACGTGCTGGCGTCGACGGCGAACTACCTGAAGAGCTATGGCTGGAAGAAGGGCAAGGGCTGGGAGCCCGGCAGCGAGAATTTTGCGGTGATCCAGCAGTGGAACAAGAGCGAAGTGTACGCCAAGACAATCGGCTACTTCGCCACCCAGCTCGCCAAGGCTCCGTAGCGCTTTCACACCAGCGTGCGTGGCGCAGCGAGCCAAGGATGAGGCCAACCTTCTGCTCTGACTCGATCAAAGCTGGTCCAGCTGCGGATGAATCAAAAAGGGCCGACTGCCCCAGGCAATCGGCCCCTATCGCT
Source organism: Bradyrhizobium sp. USDA 3315 (assembly GCF_054056795.1). Classification (NCBI taxonomy): domain Bacteria; kingdom Pseudomonadati; phylum Pseudomonadota; class Alphaproteobacteria; order Hyphomicrobiales; family Nitrobacteraceae; genus Bradyrhizobium; species Bradyrhizobium sp. USDA 3315. The sequence goes on from NZ_JBSRYP010000001.1 coordinate 7,038,149, forward strand.
ATGACCAAAACCTACTTCGCCATGCTGGCTTCGGCAGCCTTGCTGAGATGCGCGCCGCAAGCGCCCCACTTGTTGTTCAGCATCGCGTCCTGAGCGAGCGAGACTTCCTTCTCCGCCGCGAATTTGACCTCATTGTCAGCCATAGCTTCGACTGCAGCTTCGGTCTTGCCGAGATTGGCACCGCTGCAGCCGAGGCCCGCGTGATGACGATGCGCGGCCTGAGCGGGAGCGACAGCGTAGGCAACGGCAGCCACGGTGGCTGCTGCGATCAATGTCTTAATCATGGGATGATCCATCTGTTGTTCTTGGACAGATCCCAGCGTGATTGCGGAATCTGCGGAACGATTATTCGCTGTCCCCGGCACCGTTCAGAATGAACTTCGCGCGATACAAACGTGATGAGCGCTGCGCGCGCATCGCGCATGCGTTGCATAGTGTTTTGATTACATGTCGGTAAGGAAGCGGCGCCGCAATAGCTTTGCTCGATGCGTTCACTTCAATCGAGCTGCACTTCCGATAATCAGCAGCGCGTTCGCGCGGCAGGCGAAAATCTGAACGGGCGGGAGGACCGAATTACCTCCGAGGTCAATGCGACTGATTGACGCTGCGTCCGCCTAGGTGCCGCCCCATCATGCTATGAATATCAAATCATTCATACAGCAATATTCCGCATGCGAATCGCGCATGGAACACGCCGCCGTGATCTGGCGTCAGACGCGCGTCATCCCTTGACCGAACGGTTCGTAATTACCATATGAACGGCGTAGTTCAAGCCACCACCATTCTTCTAACTCACTGATCTCAAGAAGATTTTTTCGCCGTCGCCGAGCTATGCGGAACTTTGGTCCACCGGACCTGGCTCGATGCGCCAAACGGTTAACCGGAACTTACCATCGCTATGCGTTTTGAGCTTAGCTGCATCGCAACATCGGAACTACCGCACTGCACTATATCATCTATATTCACTTCAACGATGAGGCTTTGGAAAAGCTGAATCTGAATTACTAGGAGACTACCATGTTGCTCTCGCTCATCCGCATGATCCAGGCTTTCCGGGATTATCAGCGCAATGTCAGCGAACTGTCCCAGCTCAGCGATCGCGAACTCGCCGATATCGGCCTCGACCGCTCGGACATTCCGCGCGTTGCCGCCGGCACCTACAACGGCTAATCGGCCGCAAGCCATCTGCTAAACGGATAACGCCCGCTTCCACAGCGGGCGTCGTCGTTTGTGGTGCGGTTTCAGATGCATATGAGATCAAAACGCGCTAACGCTGCGCGATGACACCGCATCAATCCTCTTCCCAACCCGTGCACATCGTGGGCGCGGGGCTCGCCGGCTCGGAAGCCGCCTGGCAGGTCGCCAATGCCGGCGTCCGCGCCGTGCTGCACGAAATGCGCCCGCACCGGATGACCGAGGCGCATCGGACCGAAGGCTGCGCCGAACTGGTCTGCTCGAACTCCTTCCGCTCCGACGATGCCGCCAACAACGCGGTCGGGCTGCTGCACGCGGAGATGCGGCGGCTGGGCTCCCTGATCATGCGCTCGGCCGACGCCAACCAGGTGCCCGCCGGCGGCGCGCTGGCGGTCGACCGCGACGGCTTTTCGGCGGCCGTCACCAAGGTGCTCAACGAACATCCGCTGATCGAGATCAGCCGGGAGGAAGTCTCAGGGCTGCCGCCGGCCGACTGGAGCAACGTCATCGTCGCGACCGGTCCCCTCACCTCGGCACCGCTTGCCGACGCCATCAGGCAGCTGACCGACGAGAGCGCGCTGGCATTCTTCGACGCGATCGCGCCGATCGTGCACAAGGATTCCATCGACATGTCGGTGGCCTGGTTTCAGTCGCGCTACGACAAGGTCGGCCCCGGCGGCACCGGCGCCGACTACATCAACTGCCCGATGACGAAGGAGCAGTATGACGCCTTCGTCGCGGCGCTGCTCGACGGCGAGAAGGTCGACTTCAAGGACTGGGAGACCAACACGCCCTATTTCGACGGCTGCCTGCCGGTCGAGGTGATGGCCGAGCGCGGTCACGAGACGCTGCGCCACGGGCCGATGAAGCCGGTGGGATTGACTAATCCGCACAACCCGACGGTCAAGCCGTATGCGATCGTCCAGCTTCGGCAGGACAACAAGCTCGGCACGCTCTACAACATCGTCGGCTTCCAGACCAAGCTGAAGCACGGCGCGCAGCAGCGCGTGTTCCGCACCATCCCCGGCCTCGAGAACGCGGAGTTCGCGCGCCTCGGCGGCCTGCATCGCAACACCTTCCTGAATTCGCCGAAGCTGCTCGACGGTCAGCTGCGTCTGCGCGCGCAGCCGCGGCTGCGCTTCGCCGGGCAGATGACAGGCTGCGAGGGTTACGTCGAGTCGGCCAGCGTCGGCCTGATCGCCGGCCTTTGCGCTGCCGCCGACATGCGCGGTGCCGCGCTGACGCCGCCGCCGGCGACGACCGCGCTCGGCGCGCTGCTCGGCCACATCACTGGCGGCCACATCGAAACAATCGAGGCCGGTTCGCGCTCGTTCCAGCCGATGAACATCAATTTCGGTCTGTTCCCGCCGCTGGCCAGTGCGCCGACCAAGAAGCCGGACGGCTCGCGGCTGCGCGGCAACGAGAAGACCGTCGCCAAGAAGCAGGCAATCAGCGCCCGCGCGCTCGCCGATCTCGACCACTGGATCGCAGAGCACCTGCGCGTTGCGGCAGCGGCCTGACAGTCATGAGCTTGCCGAAAGACGATGACGCCACCCTGTCGGTGCGGTGGAGCCAGGGCGTGCTGCTCAAGCGCGACGTGTTCTCGACCGTCGAGCGCGGCCGCTTCCGCGCCGCTGACGGCGAGGTCGACGGCGTGCTGCGCCGGCTCGATCAGGTGCCGTTCTGGTCGTTCGCCCTGGCGCTGCATCTGTTCTCGCGCGAGCGCCGCGCGCTGACCTTGGCGCGCGACCTCGACGTCGGGCCGAAGCTGTTGTGGGCCGGCCGTCGCGCGCTGGTGCGTGGCTTCATCGACGGCGCGGCGCTGCATCTGGCGAAGCCGCACGGCGACGTCGCCTATTTTCGTTCCGCCAAGGCCGCGTTGCGCAAGCTGCATCGCGCCGGCATCTGCCACAACGATCTCGCCAAGGAGCAGAACTGGCTGGTCGGCCGCGATGGCCGCGCCTACCTCACCGACTTCCAGCTTGCCGCCTGCTTCAAGACCCGCAGCCGACTGTTCCGCATCGCCGCCTATGAGGATCTGCGGCATCTGTTGAAGCACAAGCGCAGCTACGCGCCGGAGGCGTTGACGCCGAAAGAGCGCAAGGTGCTCGCAAAGAAGTCCGCGGTCGCCAGCATCTGGCTCAAGACCGGCAAGAAGGTCTATCAGGCGATCACGCGCGGCATCTTCAATTTCACCGACCGCGAAGGCGGCGGCCGGAGGCTGGTCAACGACGCCCCGGTATTGATCGATCTGATCCGCAAGAATCCGCAGGTGCGCGACACCGCGATCGTCGCCTTTGCCGACCGGCGCGTCGGCGTCGGACTCTACGCCTTCGTCGAGGCGGACCAGTCCGCGCTGGAAAAGACGCTACGCAACGAGCTTACCGCCGCCAGGGACGTCAAGCCGCCCGAACACATCCAGATCGTGCACGCGCTGCCGCGCGATGCCGCCGGCAAGCCGCGCACCGAAATCCTGCAGCTCGTCGCCATGAACCAGATCGACCTGATCGAACCGATGATGCGCAGCGACGCCGATCGCGAGTTCCTCAAGGACATCCTCGAGCAACGCAAGAATCTGCGCGACCGCTTCAATTTTGAAGTCGCCGAGATGGACCGGCCGGCAGGTTAGCGCGCGCTTGTCGGCGCGGGGCCCTCGACAAACGCGGCGCGAAGCTTCACTCTTTGCGAGGGGTAGCGCGCTCAAGGGACAAGTTTAATGCCACTCACCCGTGGCCGGATCGGGGGATACGATTCCGAACGACTGGCGTTCGGATTCACCATGATGAACGGCGACCAGGAAATCGAATGCCAGATCAGCGACGCCGCGTTGGACGAGCTGGCCGGCACGCGTGGAACGGCGAGCATGGCGCGGCAAGCCCAGTTCGTTGCGCTGCGCGACGCGGTCGAACAGATCGCATCCGACATCTATGACAGTGGCCCGATGGTCAAGGGCATAACGATCCGGATCTTCACCAAGCACATCCCGAAAGCGCAGAGCTAGCGACCGAACTCCTCCGTGCGCGCGGCTCGCCACAACGTCCAGAGCGTGCGCAGGCGCGAAACCGGCTTCGGCAGGAACGGGTCGTAGTCCTCCCTCCTCGCCCGGTTCAGCTCGCGCCTGACATGGGCGAGCGGCAGGAAGATCGGCCTCACGCCGGACGGAACATCCGCAAGCAGCCCGAACGAGGTCTTGAGATGGCCCTGGGCCTCGTCCGCAAGCTGATCGATCGCGGCACGGATGTTCGGCGTCACCTTGCCGGCAAACACCTCCTCCTTGCTGCCGCCGTGCTGCTGCAGCAGCTGTAACGGCAGAAACAGCTGATGCCGTGAGGCGTCGCGGCCGAGCGAAGCGATGACTTGAGCCATGCCCTGGGCAAGACCCGCATGACGGGCCAGATGATCGATCGCCTCCGACGGCCGCGCCACCACGCGCGTCGCCTGCGAGAACAACACTGAGGTCGTGGCGTCGAGATAGCCCTCGAGCGCGGCCAGCGACGGCATTGGGTCGTTGTAGAGATCGAACTGGTGCTCCTCGACCAGCCGCGAGAATGGCGAGACCGGCAGACGGTGATTGCGGATCGTGTGCAGCAGTTCTGCCGCGACCGGATTGCCCTCGACGCCGCCATGGCCCGCACCGGCCAGCATATCGGTCCACCATTGCAGCCGCATCTCGCCGGGCAGCGGCTGGCTGACCTGCTCGTGCACGCGCGAGACCTCGATGTTGAAGGCGTAGATCGCAAGCATCGCGCGCCGTTCCGGACCCGGCAGGAACAAGGTCGACGCGTAGCGCACGAAGTCATGGCTCCGCACCAGATCGGCGCAGAAGGCCGCGCCGTCCTTCGGTGCCTCTGTCGCGCTCATTGCACCGCGATCAGCGCCGCCGCGACGCGACGCCGCTCGCCCAGCATGATGTTGTAGGTGCGGATCGCAGGTCCCGTCTGCATCGGATCGAGCACCACCCGCACGGCCCGCAGAGCCTCGCGCAGGCCCTTTGGCGGGACCCAGACGTCGGTGCCGGTGCCGACGATCAGCGTGTCGATCGCATTGGCGGCCGCGAACACCTTTTGCAGCGAGTATTCGTCGATCTCTTGCGGCCTGGTGACCGGCCAGGCCCAGATCGAGTCAGGCAGGCACAAGAGCGAGCCGCGGTGCGACATATCGGCAAACGCGAAGCCGCCCTTGCCGTAGGCCTCGATCGGCGCCGACCTCGGAAGATGGGGAGCGTCCGAGGAGTTGCTCATGACCGGCTACTTCTTGGCTGCCGCCGTGTCCGGCTTCTTGGCCGGCGCGTCCTGCGCCGCCTCTCCACCCCGCGTGGTGTGAACACCGAGATAGATCAGGATCGGCGCCGCGATGAAAATCGAGGTGTAGGTGCCGACCAGCACCACGCCGAACATCATGACCGCGGTGAAGCTGTGGATCGCCTGGCCGCCGAACAGCAGCAGCGCGAGCAAAGCCAGCGTCACGGTGACGTGGGTGATGATCGAGCGCGACAGCGTCGAATTGATCGATTCGTTCAGCAGCTGCGGCATCGGCATCTTCTTGTAGCGCCGCAGCATCTCGCGGATACGGTCGTAGATGACGACGGTATCGTTGAGCGAATAACCGAGAATCGTCAGCAGCGCCGCGATGCTGGTGAGGTCGAAATCGACCTGGGTGATCGACATGAAGCCGATCGTGAGCACGATGTCGTGGACGTTGGCGATCATGGCGCCGAGCGCGAACTGCCATTCGAACCGGAACCAAAGGTAGATCAGGATGCCCATGATCGCGAACATCAGGCCGATCATGCCGTAGGCCAGCAGTTCGCCGGAGACGCGCGGTCCTACCACCTCGACGCGACGGTAATCGACGGATTCGCCGAGCGCGCCGCGCACTTTCGTCACCGCATCCTGCTGCGCCTTGTCGCCGCCGGGCTGCTCGGCGACGCGGATCAGGACTTCCGCCGGACCGCCGAACTGCTGAAGCTGCACCTCGCCGAGGCCAAGGCCGTTCAAGGTGGTGCGCATCGCGGCGATGTCGGCGGTGCCGGACTTGGCCTGCACCTCCAGCAGCGTGCCGCCCTTGAAGTCGATGCCGAAATTCAGGCCGTGGGTGAAGAACAGCGTGATGGCAAGGATCGAGAGCAGCGCCGAGATCGGGAAGCTGATGCGGCGAAAGCGGGTGAAATCGAAATGCGTGTCGTCCGGCACGATGCGCAGCGGCGGCAGCAGGCCGAGCGCCGCGACCACGGTCAACACGGCGATCAGGATGCCAAGGCCAATGAGAACGGTATGAGTCACAACAGGCCTCTCAGATCGGCACGGTTTGCGGCCGCTTCCACCGCACCCAGCCGGCGACGATCAGGCGCGTCAGGGTAAAGGCGGTGAACACCGTGGTGATGATGCCGATGCCGAGCGTCACGGCAAAGCCGCGGACCGGTCCGGTGCCGATGTAGAACAGCACGGCGGCGGCGATGAAGGTGGTGATGTTGGAGTCGAGGATGGTCGCCAATGCCCGCTTGAAGCCGGCGTCGATCGCCGAGATCGCGTTGCGGCCGCCGCGCAATTCCTCGCGGATGCGCTCGTAGATCAGCACGTTGGAGTCGACCGCGATGCCGACGGTCAGCACGATGCCGGCGATGCCCGGCAACGTCAGCGTGGCGTTGAGCAGCGACAGCAGTCCGAAAATCATGGCGACGTTGATCGCCACCGCGATGTTGGCGAACACGCCGAACAGCCGATAGGTGATCAGCATGAACACGATGACCAGGATCGAGCCGACATAGGCCGCGAGCTCGCCCTTCTCGATCGAGTCCTGCCCGAGGCCGGGACCGACGGTACGCTCTTCGATCACGGTCAGCGGCGCCGGCAGCGCGCCGGCACGCATCAGGATCGCCAGATCGTTGGCCGACTGCACGGTGAAGCTGCCGGAGATCTGGCCCTGTCCGCCGGTGATCGGTTCACGGATCACGGGTGCCGAGATCACCTTGTTGTCGAGCACGATCGCAAACGGCTGGCCGACGTTTTCGGCCGTCGCCTGGGCAAATTTGCGCGCTCCCGACGTATTGAACTTGAAGCTGACGATCGCCTCGCCGGTGCGCTGGTCAAAGCCTGGCTGCGCATCGGAGAGCTCGCCTCCGGAAACCAGGACCTGCTTCTTGACGACATACGGAACCGGCGGCGGTGACGCGCTCATCAAGAGTTCGGAGTCCGGCGGCAGGCGGCCCTGCTGGGCCTGGTCCGGCGACACCGAGCTGTCGACCATGCGGAATTCCATCTTCGCGGTCTTGCCGAGCAGCTCTTTCAGGCGGGTCGGGTCCTGCAGGCCCGGCACCTGGACCAGGATGCGGTCGGTGCCCTGACGCTGGATCACCGGCTCGACCGTGCCGAGCTCGTTGACGCGCCGTTCGACGATCTGGATCGATTGCTCGATGGTCTGCCGGATGCGCTCGGTGATCGCGGCCTGCGGGACCGTCAGACGGATCAGGCCGCCGCCGGCATCGGCAACCTCGAGGCTGCGCTGGCCGCTGGAGCCGAGCAGGCCGCCGAGCGGTTGCGACAGCTCGCGGAGCTTCGACAGCGCCGTCGCCTGGTCGCCTTCCCTGGAGATGCGGACTTCCACCGCGTCGTTACGCGTGTTGAGCCCGGTGTAGCCGATCTTGGCTTCACGAAGCACCTTCCGGACATCGTCGCGGATCTGGTCGAGCTTCTCCTTCTTCACGTAGTTGGAGTCGACTTCGAGCAGCAGATAGGAGCCGCCCTGCAAATCGAGGCCGAGAACCAGGCGCCGCTGCGCCCAGGCCGGCCAGGTCTTCACCTGCGCTTCGGGGAAGAAATTGGGCACGGCGCACAGGCAGACCACCAGCGCTGTCAGGATAATCCCCAGCGCTCGCCACCGCGTGAAATACAACATCGAGTTGACCCGTCAGATTCCAAAAAGGCGCCGCGGCAATCAGCTCGCGGACGCCTCGTCCTTGGCGTCGCCCTTCGCCGGCTCACCCTTGGTACGCACACCCGAGATCATCTGGCGCATCTGGCGCACGCGAACGCCGTCCGAAATCTCGAACTCGATCTGGTCGTCGTCGACCACCTTGGTCACCTTGCCGACGAGGCCGCCCGAGGTCACCACGGTGTCGCCGCGGCGGATGTTCTTCACGAGGTCCGCATGGTCGCGCACCTTCTTCTGCTGCGGGCGCAGAATCAGGAAGTACATGATGACGAAGATCAGCGCGAATGGCAGCAGCGACATCAACATGCTGTTGGTGTCACCAGTCGCTCCAGCCTGGGCAAACGCAGGAGTAATCAGCATTCGGACGATCCTCGGATAAGACGGGAAAGAACCGGCAGCGCCCTCGGATTCGGGGCGGTATGGCGGTCCGGACAAATTCGCGCGGACTATAGCGGCCGCGGTCCCAATTGCAACGTTAACGGACCTTCATTTAGGGCGCTTGCGGGACCGCCGCCAGCCCGATAAGGCTGCGCCGTCAGGAACTGGACAAATGCCGAAAAAAGCCAAGAAAACGACCAGTAAAACAACCCGCAAAACCACCCCCAAGGCTGCCGCCAAGCGCGCTGAAAACGCCGCGACAAAACGCCCGGTAACGGCGCTCGACGGCGCAGCGGCCGAGCGGATCGCGAACGCCCTGGAGGTCATCGCCAGCCGCCTCGCGGACGCCTCCCCGGCCCTCGATCCGGCCGAGACCTTCGGCGCCGCGGACGCCTTTGTCTGGCATCCGGACGGGCGCCTCGCCCCGGTGCCGCGCGTCAGCCGCGTCGAGATCGGCCTGCTCAAGGGCGTCGACCGGATGCGCGATATCCTGATGGAGAACACCGAGCGCTTCGCCGACGGCCTGCCCGCCAACAATGCGCTGCTCTGGGGCGCCCGCGGCATGGGCAAGTCGTCGCTGGTCAAGGCCACCCATGCCAGCATCAATCTCGACCGCAAGCCGGCCGACCGGCTGAAGCTGATCGAGATCCACCGCGAGGACATCGAGAGCCTGCCCGGCCTGATGGAGCTGCTGCGCAGCTCCTCCTTCCGCTTCATCGTGTTCTGCGACGACCTCTCGTTCGACGGCAACGATGCCTCATACAAGTCGCTGAAGGCCGTGCTGGAAGGCGGCATCGAGGGGCGCCCCGACAACGTCATCCTCTATGCGACCTCGAACCGGCGGCATCTGCTGGCGCGCGAGATGATCGAGAACGAACGCTCGACCGCGATCAATCCCGGCGAAGCGGTCGAGGAAAAGGTGTCGCTGTCGGACCGCTTCGGCCTCTGGCTCGGCTTCCACCGCTGCAGCCAGGACGAATACCTCGCGATGGTGAGGGGCTATTGTGACCATTACGGCATCAAGATCGCCGAGGACGAACTCGAGCGCGAGGCGCTCGAATGGTCGACCACCCGCGGCTCGCGCTCGGGCCGCGTCGCCTGGCAGTACACGCAGGAACTCGCAGGCCGGCTCGGCGTGCGGCTTAGTGGCAATTAACAGGAATGGGAGGCATAGCCCTCCCGCCATCGCCTGTGTAGCCCGGATGGAGCGCAGCGCAATCCGGGATCGGTGCACGCCGCGGGTGAGCTCCCGGATTTCGCTTCACTCCATCCGGGCTACGCGGCTGAGCGGCAAGTAATCGTCGCTGCAATCGTCAAAACAAAACGGGGGAGGCTTGCGCCTCCCCCGCTGTCTTTGTTGTGAGACTTGGAAGTCCCTTGAAGTCCCGACGCGTAGCTTACGCGCCGTTGAGGAACTGGAGCGGATCCACCGGCGACGATCCCTTGCGGATCTCGAAGTGGAGCTGCGGCGAGCCCGCCTCGCCGGACTGGCCCGACTTGGCAATCACCTGACCGCGCTTGATGGTATCGCCGCGCTTCACCAGGATTTCGCTCGCATGGGCGTAGGCGGTGACGTAGCCGTTGGAATGGCGGACCAGCACGAGATTGCCGTAGCCCTTCAGCTCATTGCCCGAATAGGCGACGACGCCGTCTTCGGCCGCTTTCACCGGCGTGCCCTCGGGCACCGCAACGTTGATGCCGTCATTGACCTTGCCGTTGGTCTTCGAGCCGTAGGCGGTGATGACCTTGCCGCGCACCGGCCAGCGGAAGGTCGGCAACGCGCCGGTGGCCTCGCTCGACTTGGTGACGACGGGCGCTTCAGCCGCAGCCGCCGGCTGTTCGACGGTCGCGGTCGGCTGGACCAGCCGCGCGCTCTGCTGCGGCAGCGCGGTTGCAACGACCTTCGGGGCTGCGACCGCCGGTGCTGGAGCCACGGCAGCAACCGGCGCGGCAGCAATGGGTTGCGCAACGGACGCGGGTGCGGCCATCGCCGTCTTGGCGCCGGGCACCACGAGCTTCATGCCGAGGCTCAGCCGGGCCGACTGGTCAAGATTGTTGGCGCGGGCGAGCTCGGCCACCGGGATGTGGTGCTGGCGCGCGATGCTGTGCAGCGTGTCGCCGCGATTGACATAGTGGACGCCGGCGGGCGCGGCTGCCACGGCGACAGGGCGCGTGGCCGGTGCGGCCATTGCTGGCGCCGCGGCCGACGCCGTCGGGCGCGGAATGACCAGCTGCTGGCCGGGCGACAGCGCGCGCGGTCCCTTGTAGCCGTTGGCGCGCAGGATCTCGGCGGTCGAGACGTTGTAGCGGCGTGCCAGCACTTCCAGCGTATCGCTGGTGCCGACGATGATGGTGGTGCCGTTGTGCCCGGCAGGGCCTGCGGCGACCGAATGCGGAACGGTGCCGGTGGATTCGATCTGCGGACGCGCGGGCGGCGGCGTGTAGGACGAGACCCCGCGCCCTCCTCCGGAGACGCCGGCATTGCCATTGGCGACCGGATAGGACTGCGGCGCCGCTGCGACCGGCGGCGGCAACGGCTGTGACTGGTATTGCGAATACTGCGGTTGCGTTCGCGGCCGCGCGTATTGCGGCAACTCGCGCGGCGGCGGCGCCTGCTGCACGGTGCCGGTCGGCTGCGGATCAAACGCAAACGGATTTTGCGAGTAGGAGTTTTGCGAGAAGCGCGACGACATATCGGCGCTGCAACCGGCAAAAGCCATGGACATCAGCGTCAGCACCGCAACCTGCGGTACGCGACGCGAGCGAAGCAACTCAACAACCCCAGACATGGTTACTCACTCGTACGCAACAAAAGACTGTTTTGAGTAAACACGTACCGAGTAAATAACCGCTTAACCCTGCGAATAAGGCGTTGGTGCCAAGCAGCAAATCGCCAAATTTACAATTCGCGCGCGATTCCCGGCAACGCCGGCACAAAGCGGACGTCGACCAATTCCTTGCGGTCGAAGCGGTTCTCGGTCCGCACCACGCGGACGAGGGTCTGGATACCCTGATGCGGCCCGACCGGGGCGATCAGGATGCCGCCGGGTTCGAGCCGCTCCAAGAGCTTCTCCGGGATCTGCTCCATCGCCGCGGTGACGATGATGCGGTCGAAGTCGCCTGCCCCGGCCGGAACGTCGAAACCGTCCCCGAGCAGCACCTCGATATTGTAATAACCCAGCTTTTCGAGGCGCTTGCGGGCGCCGTCGGCCAGCGTCCGGTAGCGCTCGATGGTCAGCACCTGCTTGCACAACCGGGACAGCACGGCCGCCTGATAGCCCGAGCCGGTGCCGATTTCGAGCACGCGATGGTCCTGCTGCAGTTTCAACTGCTCGGTCATGTAGGCCACGACGAAAGGCTGGCTGATGGTCTGCCCACAGGCGATAGCAAGCGCGCTGTCGCGATAGGCCTCGTTGCGATCGCGCGGATCGACGAAGACCTCGCGCGGCACCTCCTCCATCGTACGCAGCACCGCCTGATCGCTCACCCCACGCCGCCGCAGGGTCAGCTGAAACATCATCTTCTCGGTCGGATCGGGGTTCACGGCCATGTTCATCAGCGTCTCTGGGCGGCAGCGCGGAATCTTGCCCTCTAGTGTGCTGAATGCGAAGTTCGTGCGATTTCGCGGCAGCCACTTTCACGAACTTCGCATTCATAAAGCACACTAGAATCATAAGTTTGCTAGTGTCCTTATCGAATCCGAAGTTCGCTCCGAAGGTGCGGCAAATGATGCGAACTTCGGATTCGGGACACTAGATGCCATTGAAATCCGAAATACCGCGTTAAGGAAAAATTTCCCGTCGCGTTTTGTTCCCGGCCAGGAACCATCGCCAGATTTGGCATTGGCGCCGGCCCGGCCCCCTCACATATAATCGGCGGCGATGCGCAGTTAACGTCTGGGTGGCGCAGATCAGGGCGCTCGTAGGGCCAACACACCTCGTTGGCTGTTGGGCAAATCTTGCGCAGCAAAGCCCGCCAGCGCGATGCGGAAAACGCTGTGGCGCGCCGGAAAAGGACCAATTCCCGAACGTTTGCATTGCGCGCTGTAATGTTATTTGCGAGCCTGATTCAGGGAAGGGCAAGGATTCCATCATGACAGCGATACGGCCGGCGGGCTGTTCAGTTTTCCTCGTAGAGGACGAGGTCATGATCCGGATGATGGTCGCCGATATGCTGGAGGAACTCGGCCATAGCGTTGCGGCCGAGGCCGGCGAGATCGGCGAAGCGGTCAAGCTTGCGCAATCGACCGAATTCGACCTCGCGATCCTCGACGTCAACGTCAATGGCAAGGTGATCACCCCGGTCGCCGAACTGATCAACGCCCGCAACCGCCCCTTCATCTTCGCGACCGGCTATGGCTCGTCCGGCCTGCCTCCGGAGTATCGCGACCGTCCGGCGCTGCAAAAGCCCTTCCAGCTGGAAACGCTGGCCCAAGTGATCTCCAGCGCGATGAAGGGCGCGCCGGTCTAGCCGCAAGTTGCGCACGTAGCCCGGATGGAGCGAAGCGTAATCCGGGGACTTCACAATACGGGTCCCGGATTTCGCTTCGCTCCATCCGGGCTACAGATTCCCCGAGGATTACTTCAGCGTATCAATCAGCGTTTCCGAAAATGCTTCATCGGTGCGGTCGAGCCGCAGCGGTGTGACCGAGACGTAGCGCGCCGCAAGCGCGGCGAGATCGGTGCCTTCGGCCGGCGCATCCATCATCGCCGCGCGCTCGAAGCCGATCCAGAAATATGGATTGCCGCGTCCGTCGTGACGGCGATCGATCTTCAGGAACCCCTGATTGCGCTTGCCCTGCCGCGTGATCCGGATGCCCTTCACGTCATCGGGCATGCAGGACGGGAAGTTGACGTTGATGACGGTGTTTCTGGGGACGCCGGCGCCGATCACCTTGCGAATGATGTCGGGCCCGAATTTCAACGCGGTGTCCCACAGCGGCGCGTTGCGCGTCTCAATCGAGAATTCCTGCGACAGCGCGAATGACGGAAAGCCCAGAATGGTGCCTTCGAGCGCGCCGGCGATGGTGCCGGAATAGACCACGTCCTCGGCGACGTTGCGGCCCTTGTTGACGCCGCTCAGCACGAGATCGGGCAGCTTGTCTCCGAGAATGTGGCGCGCGCCCATGATGACGCAATCGGTCGGCGTGCCGCGCACCGCGAAGTGACGCGGGCTGACCTCGCGCAGACGCAGCGGATCGTTGAGCGACAGCGAATGCGAGACGCCGGACTGATCGAGCTCGGGGGCAACGATCCAGACGTCGTCGGACAACGCGCGTGCGATCTGCTCGACGACCTGCAGGCCTGGAGCATGGATGCCGTCATCATTGGTGCAGAGAATTCGCATCCGTCAAAGTGCCTTTTGTTCCGATTCGGCGCGGGTATCTTACGCTGCGGCTTCTTGAGTTGACTGCCGTCTTAACCGGCTAGGGCCGCGGAGGCAAACCTGGCGATGGCCCGCGCCATCGTGCCGACGTCACGCGCCATGGACGGACAAATCGCGCGCTGCCGGCGATCTTGCGCTCGAACACCGGCCAGGCTGCTCTGGCCGGCCGCCGAACAACCGCAATCACGGGCGTTGGCCGCGGCGCCTCTGGCACTTTGACCCGTGGGGTCTGACGCAGTTCGGCCCCGAGACCTCGGGACGCGACAGCTTCCGACCTTGGAGGCTCGGGCCTGGCAGGTTCAGGCTTGGCAGGTTCAGGCTTTGCTTCAACCTTGGGAGCTTCAGATTTGAGAGCTTCAACCTTGGGAGCTTCAACCTTGGGCGGCTCAACCCTCCGAGCTTCCGGCCTGGCCGGCTCAAGAGCAATTGGTGCGGTTTGGCGAGGCTCGGGCTCGGGAGGCTTCGGAAGCTCCGACGTGGGGAGCTCGGACTTCTTGATGGGATCGGCCGTGATGGAATCGGCCTTGATGGGATCAGCTTTGGCGGGCGCGGTCGTGAGCGACTCGGCCTTCGGAATTTCAAACGCGCGAGGCTCAGCCCTGGACGGTTCGGGGGCGACCCAAGCCGCTTGGGGGAGCTCGGACCTCGCCGGCTCGACCTTCCGAGGCTCAACCCTGAGCGGTTCGGGTTTGGGCGGCACCGGAGCGAGCGCTTCGCCCAGCGCCGTCGCAGCGGATTTCGATTTCAGCCTGGCCAGCAGCTCCTCGATCGAGGGCACCGATGTCGCGTCAAGCGGCGCGCGCGGCGCGGCCGGCGGCGTCGCCCGGACCGGCGGTGGCGGCGACCCAATCGGTGCAGGTGGTGGCGGCAGATCTGCCGGCGCCAATTGGGCGAACTTGCCGCGCGCGATCTCCAGCGCCTTGTCGAAGTCGGGCCTGTCGATCCAGGCCTTCGATTGCACCTCGGTCACGCGCGCGTCCCACAGGCGCGCGGCCTCGATGTCGTAATAGCCCATCTGCTTCTGATTGATCAGCTGCAGACCGTGGCCCGTGACGGCCCATTGTCGACCTAGCCAGTGGATGTCACGGTGCAGCGGCATCACACTGGCCTCGCCTCACATGCCGTGCTCGATGACCTTGAGCCCGCCCATATAGGGCTGCAGCACATCGGGCACCGCGATCGAACCATCTTGCTGCTGATAGGTCTCCATGACGGCGATCAGAGCGCGCCCGACCGCCGTGCCGGAGCCATTCAGCGTATGCACGAAGCGCGGCTTGCCGTCGGGGCCGCGATAGCGCGCGTCCATGCGACGGGCCTGGAAATCGCCGCATACCGAGCAGCTCGAAATCTCGCGATAAGCGCCGCCGTCGCCCTGCCCCGGCATCCACACCTCGATGTCGTAGGTCTTCTGCGCGGAGAAGCCCATGTCGCCGGCGCACAGCGTCATCACGCGATAATGCAGGTCGAGCTTCTGCAGCACCTGCTCGGCGCAGGACAGCATGCGCTCGAGCTCATCCTTGCCGGCTTCCGGCGTCGTGATCGACACCAGCTCCACCTTTGTGAACTGGTGCTGGCGGATCATGCCGCGCGTATCGCGTCCCGCCGCGCCGGCTTCGGCACGGAAGCACGGCGTCAGCGCGGTGAGCCGCATCGGCAGCTCCTTCTCGTCGAGGATGGATTCGCGCGCGAGGTTGGTCAGCGAGACTTCCGCGGTCGGGATCAGGCCGAGGCGCTCGCTGCGCAGATCGGCATTCGGCGACGCGAGCAATTCGCCCTTGATCGCCCAGAACTGGTCGTCCTCGAATTTCGGCAACTGACCGGTGCCGAACATCACGGCGTCGCGCACCAGCAGCGGCGGATTAATCTCGGTATAGCCATGCTCGCCGGTGTGCAGGTCGAGCATGAACTGTCCGATCGCACGCTCGAGCCGCGCCAGGCCCTTCTTCAGCACGACGAAGCGTGCGCCGGACAGTTTCGCCGCCGCCTCGAAATCCATATAGCCGAGCGCGGTGCCGAGATCGTCATGCAGCTTCGGCGCAAAGCCGTAGTCGCGCTTCTTCCCGTACACGTGGTGCTCGACATTGCCGTACTCGTCGGTGCCGTCGGGCACCTCGTCGAGCGGCAGGTTCGGAATCGACGACAGCTCTTTGGTCAGCTCGTCATCGGACGATTTCGCCGCCAGCTCGAGCTCCGGCATCGTGGTCTTCAGCTCGGCGACTTCAGCCATCAGCTTGGCCGCGCGCGCCTCGTCCTTCGCCTTCTTGGCCTCGCCGATCTCCTTCGAGGCCGCATTGCGCCGCGCCTGGGCCTGCTCCGACGCCAGGATCGCCGCCCGTCGCTTCTCGTCGATCGCCAGCAGCGACGGCGACAGGGCCTCTAGCCCGCGGCGCTTCAGGCCGGCGTCGAAGGCTGTCGGGTTGTCGCGGATCGCTTTGATGTCGTGCATGGGTCAGTCCTGGCAGGCTATGCGTAAGCAACCAACCATTGCGTTGGCAAACTACGGCTATGTAGTTCCACTATCACGACCCTCATCGTCAGCGAAAGCGGGTGATCCGGTATTCCAGAGACGTCGGCGTGTCACCGGGAAGCCGCAGCGTACTGGATACCCCGCTTTCGCGGGGTATGACACCGACTGTGAGGTGAAATCACCCTACTCGGCCGGATTGGTCGCCGACGGCGCCCCGGACGAGGCGGTCGAGGTCGCGGCCTTCTTCTCCACGATCCGGACCGCGATGATGGCGCCCTCGTAGAGCGCGAGCAGCGGGATCGCGAGCGAGGCCTGGCTCAGCACGTCGGGCGGTGTCAGCACGGCGGCGATGATGAAGGCGATCACGATGAAGTAGCGCCGCTTCTCCTTCAGCATCTTCGAGGTGACGATGCCGATGCGGCCGAGCAGCGTCAGGATCACCGGCAGCTGGAACGCGATGCCGAAGGCGAAGATCAGCGACATCATCAGCGAAAGATATTCGCCGACCTTGGGCAGCAGCTGGATCTGCGCGGTCTCCGCGCCGCCGGCCTGCTGCATGCCGAGCGAGAATCGCACCAGCATCGGCAGCACGACGAAATAGACCAGCGCCGCGCCCATCACGAAGAACACCGGAGTGGCGATCAGGTATGGCAGGAACGCGTTGCGCTCATGACGGTAGAGACCGGGCGCGACGAATTTGTAGATCTGGGTGGCGACGATCGGAAACGAGATGAACCCAGCGCCGAACAATGCGAGCTTCAGCTGGGTGATGAAATATTCCAGCAGCGCGGTGTAGATGAACTTCGAATTCTCCGGCCCCGCGATCCAGACGAACGGCCAGACCAGCACGTTGTAGATCTGCTTGGCGAAGAAGAAGCAGATGATGAAGGCCACGCCGAAGCCGAGCAGCGCCTTGATCAGCCGCGAGCGCAGCTCGATCAGGTGATCCATCAAGGGGGCCTTGCTGGCCTCGATGTCTTCGGCGCTCATGACGCCCTCGCGTCCTTGCGCACATCGGGCTGCGCCGGCGTCACGTCCTGCGGCGACGGCTCGGCCTTCACCTCATTGGTGATCGCGAGCGGCTCGCTGGCGGCAGCATGCGCCTCGGCCTCGACGAAGGTTTCCGGCGTCGGCTCGGCAGGAGTCGTGGGCGTCACCGGTGCGTCACTTGACGTCACAAGTGCGTCGCTCGACGTCACCGGTGCGTCGATCGCGGATGCGACCTGCGCATCGACCGGCTTGTCGATCTGCAGGGCGTCGCTGACGTCCTTCTGCAGCGAAGTCATGATGTTGCCGCTGGTGATGCCGGTTGCGGCCTCCTTGACCTCGTCAAAGCTCTTCTTGAGGTCGGCCATCTCGGCCTCGCGCATGGCTTCCTGGAACTGGCCCTGGAATTCGGAGGCCATCTTGCGGGCCTTGCCCATCCATTGCCCGACCATGCGCAGCACGCCCGGCAGTTCTTTCGGGCCGATGGCGATCAGCGCGACGACCGCGATGACGACCAGTTCACTCCACCCGATATCGAACATGAATTCTTCCGCCTAAGCGCGCCGCCATCGGCCCCATCGCTCCCATCAGGATCTGGGGCTGCCGGCGCCTTTTCTCAATCGGCGTCCATAGCGCGTCTGTGCGACGGCGTCACCGTTTCGCGCAAGAAAAAACGTCGAAATATGCGTCAGTACAAGCGCGTTAGACGGCCTTGCTGCCGACGTCCTGGCGCGCGGCCGACGGCGCCGCATTGTGATCGATCGACTTCGTGGGCTCGGTCTTCTCGGCGACCTTGTCGTCGTCCTGCATGCCCTTCTTGAAGGCCTTGATGCCCTGGGCGACGTCACCCATCAGATCAGAAATCTTGCCGCGTCCGAACAGCAGCAGGACCACTGCGATCACGACGATCCAGTGCCAAATGCTCAACGAACCCATCCTGCAACCCTCCAGAAATGGCCGGCGGACCGGCCTGAACTTTGCCGGAAGGTAGGCCCGCGGGGTGTCAAAAACAAGGACCTCGGCCGCGGCAAATCGCTGTCGCGGCTACGTAATATTGCTAGCCTTAACCGGGAATATTCAGGCTTATTCGCCCTTGTCCTCGGTGTCGGCGTCATCACCCGCGTGGTCGGCGCGGTCTTCCGGCTCGCCCGCGTCGGGTTCGGCCGCATCCGCGTCAGAGGCAACGTCCGCCTCGACCTCGACCTGAGCGGTCGTTTCGACCTCGGCAGTCCCAACCTCATCGGTCGTTTCTGCGTCGGCTTTCGGTTCCTCGGCTTCCGGCTCGACGGCCGGCGCCAGCAGCAGTTCCAGCGTATCACCCGGCTCGAGCGGCTCCTCGTCCTCCCGCAGCGTCGCGTCATCCGACGGCGACGGAACGGAAAATCCGGTCGGCAGACGCGAGTCGAGCAGACCCGTGCCCTTCAGCTCCTCGAGCCCCGGCAGGTCGCCGAGCGCTTCCAGGCTGAACTGCGACAGGAACGCGTCGGTGGTTCCGAAGGTGAGCGGACGGCCCGGCGTCTTGCGGCGGCCGCGCGGGCGGATCCAGCCGGTCTCGAGCAGCACGTCGATCGTGCCCTTCGACGTGACCACGCCGCGAATCTCTTCGATCTCGGCGCGAGTCACCGGCTGGTGATAGGCGACGATCGCCAGCACCTCGATCGCGGCACGCGACAGCTTCCGGGTTTCGGTGCTCTCGCGCGTCATCAGCCACGACAGATCGCCGGCGGTGCGGAACGTCCACTTGTTGGCGACACGCACCAGATTGACGCCGCGCGGCGCGTATTCCGCCTGCAGCTGCGCGAGCGCCGCCTTGACGTCGACGCCGTCGGGCATCCGCTTTGCCAGCGTTGCCTGATCGATCGGCTCGGCCGATGCAAACAACAGGGCTTCCAGGAGCCGCAATTCCTCAGGACGCGCCACCGGATCCATAGGAGAAACCTCCTCCTCGGGCTCTTCTCTGCGCACTTCCGCCAAGCTTGCCATGGGCTTGCTCTCCTTCTTCCACTTACTCAACCGACAGGTCCGGCGCTGCCATTGCGGCCTGCGCTTGACGCTTTCGGAAATAGATCGGCGCGAACGCCTGCTTCTGGTTGATCTCCATCTCGCCCTCGCGAACCAGCTCGAGGGCGGCAGCGAAGCTCGATGCGAACACCGTCGCCTTCTGGGTGGGATCGGCGACGTAATTCATCAGATACTCGTCGAGGCAGCTCCAGTCCTCGGCGATGCCGACCAGCCGCTCCAGCGACGCACGCGCTTCGGCCAGCGACCATACGGTACGCTTTTGCAGATGAACCGTCGTCAGCACGCGCGACTGGCGCTGCGTGGCGTAGGCCGACAGCAGGTCGTACAGGGTCGCGGTGAACTTCGGATGCTTGATCTCGGCGATCGATTCCGGATTGCCGCGCGGAAAGATATCGCGCTGGAACTGGGGCCGGTTCATCAGCCGGTTCGCCGCCTCGCGGATCGCCTCCAGCCGGCGCAACCGGTTGGCGAGCGCGGTCGCCATTTCCTCGGCGCTCGGCCCCTCCGCGCTCGGCGGCTCGGGCAGCAGGAGCCGCGACTTCAGGAACGCCAGCCACGCCGCCATCACCAGATAGTCGGCCGCAAGCTCGAGGCGAATCTTGCGGGCAGCCTCGATGAACGAAAGATACTGGTCGGCAAGCGCAAGGATCGAGATCTTCGACAGGTCGACCTTCTGCTGCCGCGCCAGCGTCAACAGCAGGTCGAGC
This sequence comes from Bradyrhizobium sp. USDA 3315, assembly GCF_054056795.1. Classification (NCBI taxonomy): domain Bacteria; kingdom Pseudomonadati; phylum Pseudomonadota; class Alphaproteobacteria; order Hyphomicrobiales; family Nitrobacteraceae; genus Bradyrhizobium; species Bradyrhizobium sp. USDA 3315. The sequence goes on from NZ_JBSRYP010000001.1 coordinate 7,058,219, forward strand.
GGGCCCTCATAGCCCTCGACGTCGACCACCAGCGCCGGTTCGCCCTCGGCGAGGTCGGCCGGCCGCCCGGTATCAAACGAAAGAATTTCAGCGGTCATGCCGTCCCTACCCGATCCAACAACGCATCCAGTTCAGCCCGTGCCGCCTGCCGGTCGAGCGGCTGAGGCGGCTTGCGCGCGGCGAGCGTCGCCTTGGCGCGCTCAAGCGCCTTGCCGGTCAGTTCCGGCGTTTCGCGTGCGACCTCGCGCATCTCGTCAATATTGCCGTTGCAGTGCAGAACCATGTCGCAACCGGCGGTGACGATGGCGCGGGTCCGCTCGGCAATCGATCCGGCCAGAGCATTCATCGACACGTCATCACTCATCAACAAACCCTGGAACCCGATCAGGCCGCGAATCACCTGTTCGACGATTGTCGCAGAAGTCGTCGCCGGATGGACGGGGTCGAGCGCGCTAAACACAACATGTGCAGTCATGGCCATCGGCAGATCGGCAAGCGGCTGGAACGCAGCAAAATCGGTCCGTTCCAGCTCGGCCTTGGCGGTATCGACCGTCGGAAGCCGGAAATGGCTGTCCGCGGTGGCCCGGCCATGGCCGGGAATATGCTTGAGAACCGGCAATACCCCGCCCTGTTCCAGCCCGTCCGTGACCGCCTGGGCGATCGCCGCGACCTTGCCGGGTTCAGTTCCATAGGCCCGGTTGCCGATCACCGCATCCGCCCCGGCCACGGGAACGTCGGCCAAAGGCAGGCAATCGACAGTGATTCCGAGGTCGGTCAGATCGGCCGCAATCAGCCGTGAGCTGAGCCGGGCTGCCGCAAGCCCGAGCTTCGGATCGATGTCGTAGAGCGCCCCAAAGCTCGCGCCCGGCGGATAGGCCGGCCAATGCGGCGGACCAAGCCGCTGCACCCGCCCGCCTTCCTGGTCGATCAGGACCGGAGCATCGGAAACGCCGACTGCGGACCGGAGTTCCCCAACAAGAGCCGCCACTTGGGCAGGACTCTCGATGTTGCGCTTGAACAGGATGAAGCCCCATGGCCGCTCGGCGCGAATGAATTCGCGCTCGGCGTCGTTGAGGATCAGCCCGGATATGCCCGTGATGAATGCGCGGTTCGTCATTCGGCCGATTAGGCCGTATGCAGCTCACGGGTCAAGGAAACGGCCTTTAATTTCTTTGGATGAGGCACTGCGGTCCACCCGCCGACATCAGGCTCTTGCACACTTGGCTCGCCTCTTCCGAGGACGCGAACGGGCCCGCGAAGGCGCGGTAGTAGACGCCTTTCTCTCCGAGATCGACGCGCTTCACCACCAAGGGCTGCGAACCGAGCACGTTGCGATACTTGCCCTGCAGCGTCCGGTACGACGCCTGGGCGTCCGCCTCGTTCTTCTGCGAGGAGACCTGGACCAGATATCCGCCGCCCCCAACCGGAGCCGCCGAGGTCGAGGCCACCCGGGTCGGAGGTGCGGCCGGAGCCGCCTCAGCCTGGCCGGGAACAAGCGACATTGGCGAGTTGACGCTGGCGTTGGCCGCAGCCGGGTTGCCGCGCGACACCGGAGACTTCGCCGCCGCCGGAGGTTTCGCCGGCACGGTTGCGGTGGCCTGCGTGCCATCGGGCGTATCGCCCTTGACTGAAAGCGTGCGGACCTTGCGCGGCTCGTTGTTCGGCAACGTGCCGTTCGCGGTGATCGGCGCCGGCGCCGGCTGTGCCGTCTGCACGCTGGCGGGCGGCGGTGGATTCGCATTGGCGTTCAGCGGCGGAAACACGACGCGCGGTCCGGCGGTCTTCGAATTGACGTCGACCGGCGTCTCTTCGCGCGAAACGATCTTCTCGGTGCCGTCGCCCGTCGCCATGCGGTCCGGCGTCTTGGCCGGCGCGTCGGCCTGGGCCGGGATCACCTTGGTCGGCGTGTTGTCAGCCTTGATGATCGGCGGCTCACCGCTGCGGGGCGAGCCGACATAGGTCCGGTAGGCATACGCGCCACCGACACCGAACACGCCGAGCGCCAGCACCGCGGCGACCGTTATCAGGCCGCTGCGCCGCCGACGGGGCTCGGGTTCTTCCTCGTAGGCCTCCTCATAGGCATAGGGATCGTCCGGATAGGCGGGATCGCGCTGCAGGTCCTGCTCGCCGGCTTCCAGCTGGCCGTAGAGCGCGTCGTCATAGCGCGACGGATCCTGACTCTGACTGCCACTCTGATAGCGCGGCTCCTCGTCAAATGCCTCCGGCTGCCGAGGGGCCTCGACCGGCCGATACTGCGCCACCGGCGCGGGCGCGGGCTGCGCCTGCTGAGCCGCGTAGCGATGCAACGGATGCACCGGCTTCGGCTGGTAGTCCTGCTCGGGCTCTTCGTCTTCGATGTTCTGCACGGGAGGCGGAGCGACAGCCTCCTGCCGCGCGCGCTGCATCCAGGGCGGCGGGCCCGCGGGCGGCGCATCCTCGTCCGCGGCCTGCGGCTCGTATTGTTGCGGCCGCGCGTTGGCGCGCGACTGCAGCGGTCGCGGCGGCGGCTTGTTGGCGGAGCCGAAGGGATCCGTCTGGCCGATCAGCCGTGCCAGTTCGGCAAGCGGATCGCTGTCGGCCTTGGAAGCCGTGTCGGCGGGAAAATGTCGGTCCTGATATCGATCAGCCATTGTGATGATGCATCCCCTTCGGGACAGCGCCAAGATCGCCGGCACAGCCGGTCCGTACGAGTTGGCCTCTGCCAGATGCCCTCACAAATCCCCACTCGTGAGGGCCTAATGCCCCTGCCTACCGCATCTCGGTCGGAGCGTGGACGCCTAGAACAGCTAAGCCCGATGCCAGAACCGAGACGACGCCCTGAACCATTGCCAGTCGCGCCCTCGTGATCTCTGCATCATTATTGATAATGAAGCGTAAATAGGGCAAATCGCGCCCCTTGGTCCAAAGCGCATGAAATTCACTGGCCAAATCATAGAGATAAAAAGCGATTCGGTGCGGCTCATGCGCCACCGCCGCAGCCTCGATCATCCGCGGATAAAGCGCAAGCCGCTTGAGCAGCTCGAGCTCGGCCGGGTCGGTCAGCCGCTCGACCGTAACATTACGGAGATAGGCCAGCCGGGCCTCATCGGTCTCGGGCAGATCGGAAACCGCTTCCTCCCGCGCGTTGCGGAAGATCGAATGGCCGCGGGCGTGGCCGTACTGGACGTAGAAGACCGCGTTGTCCTTTGACTGCTCGATCACCTTGGCGAGGTCGAAATCGAGCACCGCGTCGTTCTTGCGGAACAACATCATGAATCGGACAGCGTCGGAGCCGACCTCGTCGACCACCTCGCGCAGCGTGACGAATTCGCCGGACCGCTTCGACATCTTCACCGGCTCGCCGTCGCGCAACAGCTTCACGAGCTGCACGATCTTGACGTCGAGCACAGCCTTGCCCGCGGTCACCGCCTTCACGGCGGCCTGCATGCGCTTGATGTAGCCACCATGATCGGCGCCGAACACGTCGATCAGATTGGTGAAGCCACGCTCGAATTTGTAGCGGTGGTTGGCGATGTCGGATGCGAAGTAGGTGTAGGAGCCGTCCGACTTGATCAGCGGACGATCGACGTCGTCGCCATAGGCGGTGGCGCGGAACAGCGACTGCTCGCGGTCCTCGTAGTCCTCGACCGGCTTGCCCTTCGGGGGCGGCAGGCGGCCCTCGTAGATGTCGCCCTTGGCGCGCAGGAAATCGATGGTCTCGGCGACCTTGTTGTTGCCTGACGTGATAAGCGAGCGCTCGGAGAAGAACACGTCGTGATGGATATTGAGCGCGGCGAGATCGCCCTTGATCATCTCCATCATCATCGCGATCGCCTTGTCGCGCACGATCGGAAGCCACTCGGCTTCGCTCATGTCGAGCAGCTTCTCGCCATATTCCTCGGCGAGCGCCTCGCCGACCGGCACGAGGTAATCGCCGGGATAGAGCCCTTCCGGGATCGCGCCGATGTCCTGGCCCAGCGCCTCGCGGTAGCGCAGGAACGCCGAGCGCGCGAGCACGTCGACCTGGGCGCCGGCATCGTTGATGTAATACTCGCGGCAGACGTCGAAGCCGGCGAACTGCAGCAGGCTGCACAGAGCGTCGCCGAACACGGCGCCGCGGCAATGGCCGACATGCATCGGTCCGGTCGGGTTGGCCGAGACATATTCGACATTGACCTTCTCGGCCTTGCCGATGTCGCTGCGCCCGTAAGCCGAGCCGGCGGCCAGCACGGCACGCAGCGCGTCCGCCCAGACCTGCGGCTTCAAGGTCAGGTTGATGAAGCCGGGCCCGGCGACATCGACCGAGGCCACCAGCGCATCGGCGCGCAGCCGGTCGGCGATCTTGTCGGCGAGCTCGCGCGGCTTGGCCTTGGCATCCTTGGCGAGCACCATCGCGGCATTGGTCGCCATGTCGCCATGGCTGGCGTCGCGCGGCGGCTCCACCACGACGCGGGACAGATCGATGCCGGCGGGCCAATTGTCCTCGGTTGCGAGCGCGGCACAGATCGCGTGCACGCGCGTCAGCATGTCGGCAAAAAGGTGTGGTGAAGCAGTGGTGTCGGCCATGGCAGGGCGCTAACGCAAATCCGGGGTCGAGTCAAAAAGCCTTTGGTGCTCGATCAGGGCGAAACGGTCGGTCATCCCGGCAATGAAATTGCCGATCCGCCTGTTCCGAGCGCTCCCGGTCTCCTGCACGCTGCCCTCGATCCATTCCGCCGGCAGGTCTTCCGGCGATTGCTGGTAGCGCTCGAACAGATTGCGGACCACCTTCTCGGCCTCCCCCATCACCAGCATCACCCGCTTGTGGCGATACATCCGCCGGAACAGGAACGCCTTGATCGCCGCCTCCTGCTCCGCCACCTCGGACGGAAACGCGATCAGCGGGGTATTGTGGTGGCGCACGTCATGGGCCGATTGCGGCTGCGCGGCCGCGAGGCGCCGGCTCGCCTCGTTGAAGACCGCGCTGATGAAGTGTGAGATCAGCTCACGCACCAGTTCGGCGCCGCGCCGGACCTCGTCGAGCCCGGGATAGTGGCGGTCGATCTCGGCGATGATCTCAGCGGTCAGCGGCATCTCCTTGAGGTCGTCGACCGCGAACAGACCGGCACGCAGGCCGTCATCGATATCGTGCGCGTCGTAGGCGATGTCGTCGGCGAAGGCCGCGATCTGCGCCTCGAGCGAGGCATAGCTCCAGAGCTCGAGGTCGTGGCCCTTGTTGTAGTCGGCAATTCCGATCGGGATTCCACTCACCAGGTAGCGGCCGGCGGGTGCGCCACCGCGCTCGGTCAGCGGACCGTTGTGCTTGACGATCCCCTCGAGCGATTCCCAGGTCAGGTTCAGCCCGCCGAATTCGGGGTAGCGATGCTCCAGCGAGGTGACGACCCGCAGCGCCTGCGCATTATGGTCGAAGCCGCCGTCATCCCTGAGGCATTCGTCGAGCGCCCGCTCCCCGGCATGGCCGAACGGCGGATGGCCGAGGTCATGCGCCAGCGCCAGCGTCTCGGTCAGGTCCTCGTCGACCCCAAGTTGGCGGGCCAGCGCCCGGGCGATCTGCGCGACCTCCAGCGAATGGGTCAGCCGCGTGCGGTAGTGATCGCCTTCGTGGAAGACGAAGACCTGGGTCTTGTGCTTGAGGCGGCGGAACGCGGTGGAATGGATCACCCGGTCGCAGTCGCGCCGAAACGGGCTCCGGGTCCGGCTCGGCGGCTCCGCGACCAGCCGGCCGCGGCTGCGATCGGGGTCGCAGGCATAAGGCGCGCGGGGGGCAGCCATTCCGACCGACACTGTATTTTAGTCCTTATCCATTTGATTCCATGGTCCGACGCACTTAACTATGACTGAGGCGGCCGACCAAATGAATTGGGGATGACGCCGGGCCTGATCCGGATCAGATCATGCTCAAATAGGGTTTCGGAGACCGACATGACTGCTGCCATTACCGTCAGCGAACGGGCCGCCCGCCGTATCGGGCAGATCCTCAGCAAGGAAGGCGAAGGCGCCAAGCTGCGCATTTCGGTCGAGGGCGGCGGCTGCTCCGGTTTCCAGTACAAGTTCGACGTCGAGCGCACCCAGGCCGATGACGACCTCGTGATCGAGCGCGACAGCGCGGTGGTGCTGATCGATCCCGCCTCGGTCCCGTTCCTCGCAGGCTCGGAGGTCGACTTCGTCGACGACCTGATCGGCGCCTCGTTCCGCGTCGTCAATCCCAACGCCACCGCCTCCTGCGGCTGCGGCACCAGCTTCTCGATCTAGGCGGTGTGGACTCTAAGGATTCCCTTTTAGGAGCAAATCAGATTCAAGGCTGCTTTTGGGAGGCAGTCTTGGGTGTGATGGATCGTCTGGTGTTGAGCGATGCGGCTTGGGAGCGGATGGCGCCGCTGATCATAGGCCGGCCTGACCAGAAGGGCTCGACCGGGCGCGACAATCGGATGTTCGTGGAAGGTGTGCTGTGGATCGTTCGCACGGGCTCTCCCTGGCGTGATCTTCCGGAAGCGTTCGGGGATTGGAACAGCGCGTTCCGGCGCTTCAGCCGATGGAGTGCCAAAGGCGTCTGGTGGCGGATCTTCGAGGCAATGTCCGACGATCCGGACTTCGAATATCTGATTGTCGATTCCACCATTGTTCGAGCCCATCAGCATGCTGCCGGGGCCAAAAAAGGGGGTCTGAAGATCAGGCGCTTGGCCGTTCGCGCGGCGGCCTGAGCACCAAGATACATATGGCCGTTCGCGGCTTGGGATGTCCGGTACGGTTCACGATCACCGCAGGCCAGAAGGGCGATGCACCGCAAGCCGCCACATTGATCGAGGGATTGCCTGCCGAGGTTTTCATGGCCGATACGGCTTATGACGCCGATCACCTGCGCCAGGACATTGCAGCCAAGGGCGCGCTCGCCGTCATCCCCAACAACCCGTCACGCGCGCTCAAGTATCCGCTCGACAAGCATCTCTATGCCCAGCGCCATCTCGTCGAATGCTGCTTCTCAAAGCTCAAGCAATTCCGCCGCGTCGCAACCCGCTTCGAAAAGACCGCCCGAAATTACCTTGCCGTCATCACTCTCGCAGCCATCGTCCTATGGCTGCGATAACTGTCCACACCGCCTAACGCTTCGCGATCCCGAGCGGTTTCTCCCGGCGAGCCGGTTTCCGGCTCGCGCCGAACGCTCGGCTATTCCGCCGCGACCACCTGCGGCCGTTCGACGTCGCCGCCTGCCTCCGCCTGCGGGTCGAGCTTGCGGCGCAGCCTGCGGTCGATGCGGTCGAGATAGATGTAGATCACGGGCGTGATGAACAGCGTCAGCAGCTGCGACACGCAGAGGCCGCCGACCACGGCGACGCCGAGCGGTTGACGCAGTTCGGCGCCGGCACCCGCGCCGAGCGCGATCGGCAGCGTGCCGAAGATCGCCGCGAACGTCGTCATCATGATCGGACGGAAGCGCAGCAGTGCCGCCTCGCGGATCGCGTGCTCGGCGCTGAGGCCGACGCGGCGACGCTCCAGCGCGAAGTCGACCATCATGATCGCATTCTTCTTGACGATGCCGACCAGCATCACGATGCCGATCATCGCAATCACAGACAGCTCCATCCCGAACATCATCAGCGTCAGGATCGCGCCGATACCGGCCGACGGCAGGCCGGAGATGATGGTGATCGGGTGGATGAAGCTCTCGTAGAGAATGCCGAGGATCACGAAGGCTGCGAACACCGCGGCGAGGATCAGCACGCCCTGCCCGCGCAGCGAATCCTGGAACACCTGCGCGGTGCCGGAGAAGCCGGTCACAATCGTCGGCGGCAAATTCGCGGTCTGCTCGAGTTCGGTGATCTTGTCGACCGCGTAGCCGAGTGAGGTGCCCGGCGCGAGGTTGAACGAGATCGTCACCGCCGGCTGCTGGCCCTGGTGGTTGATCTGCAACGGCCCGACCGTCGGCACCAGCCTCGCCACCGCATCCAGCGGAATGGTCTGGTTGTTCGCGGTCTTCATGTAGAGCTTCGAGAGGTCGGACGGATCGACGCGGAACTGCGGCTGCACCTCGAGGATGATCTGGTAGTCATTCGACGGCATGTAGATGGTGCCGACCTGCCGCGCGCCATAGGCGTTGTAGAGCTGGTTGCGGACCTGATCCACGGTGACGCCGTAGACCGCCGCCTTCTCGCGGTCGATGTCGACCGTCATCTGCGGGTTCTTGATGTAGAGGTCGGTGGTAACGTCGAGCAAGCCCGGGATCTTCTCGATCTTGTCGCGCATCTCGGGCGCCAGCCGGTACAGCGCCTCGGTATCGCCGCTCTGCATCACATACTGATACTGGCTCTTCGAGATGCGGCCGCCGATGCTGAGGTTCTGGATGCTCTGGAAGAACGCCTGCATGCCCGGGATCTCGCGCGCCTTCTGCCGCAGACGGCCGATCACCACGGTGGCGTTGTCACGCATCTTCTGCGGCTTCAGCGCGATGAACAGACGGCCGTAATTCGCCGTCGGATTGGGACCGCCGGAGCCGACCGTAGAGTTGATGTACTCTATCGCCGGATCGGTCCGCAGCACCTCGACCAGCGCCTGCTGGCGCACCTTCATCGCCTCGAACGAGGTGTCGGTCGCAGCCTCCGTCACGCCGATCAGAAAGCCGGTGTCCTCCTGCGGGAAGAAGCCCTTCGGCACGATCATGTAGAGGTAGATGGTGCCGCCCAGCGTAGCCAGCGTCACCACCAGCATCAGGGCCTTCTTGGCCAGCACCCAATCCAGCGCCCATTCATAGGCCCGCAGCCAGGCCTCGAACATCGCCTCGAACGCCCGCAGCACGACGTTCGGCCGCTTGGTCGCGTCATGCGTGCGCAGCACGCGGGCGCACAGCATCGGCGTCAAGGTCAGCGACACGAAGCCGGACACGATGATGGCGACCGAGATCGTCACCGCGAATTCGCGGAACACGCGGCCGACGATGCCGCCCATCAGCAGCACCGGGATGAACACGGCGATCAGCGAGAAGGTGATCGAGATGATCGTGAAGCCGATCTCGCGGGCGCCCTTCAGCGCCGCCTCGAACGGCTTCATGCCGTGCTCGATATGGCGGACGATGTTCTCCAGCATGACGATGGCGTCGTCGACCACGAAGCCGACCGAGAGCGTCAGCGCCAGCAGCGTCATGTTGTTGATGGAGTAGTCCAGCGCGTACATCGCCGCGCAGGTGCCGAACAGCGAGATCGGCACCGCGAGCGCCGGGATGAAGGTCGCGGACGCCGAGCGCAGGAACAGGAAGATCACGAGGATCACGAGCCCGATCGCGATCAGCAGGGTCTCCTCGACGTCGCTGACCGCCTGGCGGATCGAGACCGAACGGTCCATCATGACCTGCATGGTCACCGAGGGCGGGATCGCGGCGCGCAGCGCCGGCAGCTTGGCCAGCACGGCGTCGACCACCGCCACGGTGTTGGCGTCGGGCTGCTTCTGGATCGCGAGCACGATCGCCCGCTCGTCGTTCATCCAGGTCGCGATCTTGTCGTTCTCGACGCTGTCATAGACCTTGGCGATCTCGTCGAGCCGGACCGGCGAGCCGTTGCGCCAGGCGACATAGATCTGGCGGTAGTCGGCCGCCTTGTCCATCTGGCCGGAGGCCTGCAGCGCGACGTCCTGCTTGGGGCCATTCAAGGTACCGACCGGCGTCGACGAATTGGCGCGCGACACCGCGGCGCGGATATCCTCCATCGAGACGCCGCGCGCGGCGGCGGCCTCCGGATCGGCCTGAACGCGGATGGCGAATTTCTGCGCGCCGTAGATCAAGACCTGGGCGACGCCCGGCAGCTGCGACAGTGCCTGCCCGATCGTGATGTCGCCGTATTCGTTGACGCTCGACAGCGGCAGCGTCGCCGAGCCGAGCGAGACGAACAGCACCGGGAAGTCCGCCGGGTTCACCTTCCGGAAGCTCGGCGGGATCGTCATCTCGATCGGCAGCCGTCGTTGCGCGATCGTCAACGCGGTCTGCACGTCGAGCGCGGCGGCATCGATGTTGCGGTTGAGGTCGAACTGGATGGTGATGACGCTCGTGCCCTGCGAGGAGTTCGAGGACATCGAGGAGATGCCGGCAATGGTCGAGAGCTGGCGCTCGATGATGCCGGCGACCGAGGCCGCCATGGTGTCGGCGCTGGCGCCGGGCAGGGTCGCGGTCACCGCGATGGTCGGGAAGTCCACCTTGGGCAGCGCCGAGACCGGCAGCAGGCGGAAGCCGAACACGCCGAATGCGATGATCGACGCCGTGATCAGCGTCGTCATGACCGGGCGGCGGATGCAAAGCTCGGAGAGCGTCATCGGTCAGGCTCCGGCCTTGCGCGCCCGCAGTTCAACCCGCGATCCCTCCGAGAGCAGCAGCTGGCCGTCGACGACGACGCTTTCATCGCCCGCCAATCCGTCTGAGATCACCGAGCTGCCCTGGAAGGTGCGATCGACCTTGACCGGCCGGACCTTGGCAACGCCGTCCTTGACGACGAAGACGAAATTGCCGTTCTGGCTGCGCTGCACCGCGACCGTCGGCACCACGACCGCGTCTTCGCTGCGGATGATCAGCTTGGTCTGCACGATGGTGCCGGGCCAGAGCGTCTCGCTCTCGTTGTTCATGATGCCGCGCACGGTCACCATGCCGGTGGTCGCGTCGACGGCGTTCTCCACCATCGCGACCTTGCCGCGCTCGGAGCGCTGGTGGCCGGGAATGGTCGCGATCACCTTTGAATCGCCCTTCCCCATGGCGTCGCGCAGATCGACCAGCGCCCGCTGCGGAATCGCGAAGGTGACGTAGACCGGTGCCATCTGGTTGATGACCGCGAGCGGCTGGGTGTCGGCGGGGCGGACGAAGTTGCCGACCTTGACGTTGGCGGCGCTGATCCGTCCCGCGAATGGTGCGCGGATGACGGTGTAGCTCTTCTGGACGCGGAGGTTCTCCAGCGCGAACCGGTCGGCCTTGATGGTGCCGATCAGGACGTCGGACTGGGTCTTGGCGTTGTCGAGGTTGACTTGGGTGGTCGCCCCCTTGCCGACCAGTTCGGTGTAGCGGCGGAGGTCGCGCTGCGCGCCCTCGAGCTGGGCCTGGTCGCGGGCCAGGACGCCCTCGGCCTGCTCGATCTGCGCGTCGATCTGGCGCGCGTCGAGCGTGAACAGCAGGTCGCCTTCATTGACCCTGGCGCCGTCCTCGAAATGCACCGAGACGATGGTGGTCTCCAGCCGTGACTTCAGCGCCACGCTGGAGATCGGCGTGACCTGTCCGATGGCATCGACATCGACCGGAACCGATTTGCGTTCCGCCTTGGCGAGATCCACGGACACTACGCGCGGCCGCGCCGTCCCTTGCGCGGTGGCGGCGCCGCCACCCATCCATGAAGTGCGGGTCATGTAAGCCGCCCCGGCCGCAATGCCGAGAACAGCGACAGTCAGAACCAAATTGCGTTTTTTCATAAGTTTTGCACGTGCGCCGCCAGCTTCCCTTGAAGGCCGGTGCGCGTCGTCACTCCCCCGTCGGCAATTGTTGCGCCTTGTTTCCTGAGAGGGTTAGCACAGGCGGACCGCCCATGGTATGCCACCTAAGTGAAATAGTGCGGCTTCAATCCGGTGATTTGCATGCGCATCGCCGGACGTTTTGAGTAACCGGGCCGCATCCGTTCTGCTTCATTGAGCTTTCGAATCGCGACCTTATGTCCACCTCCGTCCTTGTCTGCCCCTGGGAAGAAGCTCGCGAACGCTCCCGTGCCATCCGCTACAGCGTCTTCGTCGAGGAACAGCGGGTGCCGGTAGAACTGGAATGGGACGACATGGACGCATCGAGCTGGCATGCGCCGGCGTTCGCCGACGACGGTGCGCCCTTGGCCACGGGCCGGCTGCTGCCGGACGGTCATATCGGCCGCATGGCCGTGCTCAAAGCGGCGCGCGGCACAGGCGTAGGCGCCCGCGTGCTGGACGCGCTGATGGCCAAGGCGGCCGAACTCGGCTATCCGGAACTGATCCTCAACGCGCAGACGCACGCGGAGCCGTTCTACGCGCGCGTCGGCTTCGAGCGGATCGGCGCGGAATTCGAGGAGGCCGGCATCCCGCACATCGAGATGCGGAAGCGCTTGGTCTAAGCGGGGCGGCGCTCGGTCACGTTCCCCCACAATGAAGGAAGTCCGATGGCAGTTCGCATCGCTACGTGGAACGTCAACTCGGTCCGGCAACGGATCGAGCTTCTGGTCAGCTGGCTGAAGGAGTGCTCCCCCGACATCGTCTGTCTGCAGGAGATCAAATGCGTCGATGATGCGTTTCCCCGCCTCGAGGTCGAGGCGCTCGGGTACAATGTCGTCACGCACGGCCAGAAGACCTTCAACGGCGTCGCGCTGCTGTCGAAGCTGCCGTTCGACGAGACCAAATCGGGCCTCGCCGGCGACGACGAGGACGCCCATGCCCGCTTCCTCGAAGGCGTCGTCACGCTGAAGCAGGGCGTGATCCGGGTCGCGTGCCTTTACCTGCCCAATGGCAACCCCGCCAATACCGACAAATATCCGTACAAGCTCAAGTGGATGTCGCGGCTTTTTGAGTATTCGAAGGAGCGGCTTAGGGCCGAGGAGCCGTTGATCCTGGCCGGCGACTTCAACGTCATCCCGGCCGCGCGCGACGTCTACAATCCCGCCGCCTGGGCCGATGACGCCCTGTTCCGCCCCGCCACCCGCGAGGCCTTCCAGTCGCTGCTCGGCCTCGGCCTGACCGACGCGCTGCGGGCGGTCAATGACGAGCCGGGCCAGTACACCTTCTGGGACTACCAGGCCGGCGCCTGGCAGAAGAACTGGGGCCTGCGCATCGACCACCTGTTGATGTCGGCACAAGCGAGCGACCGGCTGATCGACGTCGGCATCGACAGCTATGTCCGGGCCTGGGAGAAGCCGTCCGACCACGTCCCGGTCTGGGCCGATCTCGATTTCGAGATCGCCTGACCCCGCCGGCCGGCCGGAAGTTCAATCCCGGCGGCCCTGCACCCAGTGCTCGAGCATCTGCAGCGCCATCGCGCGATCGTCCTCGGAGGCCTTGGCGATCGCCCGGTTGTAGCTTTCCTTGATCCAGGCCTCATCCGGCGTCGCGCTGTCGCGCGCCAGCGTCAGCCACATCAGGCCGCGTGCCCGCTGCGGCGGCAGGCGGTCGCCGTTGAACAGCATCTGGCCGAGCAGCGCCTGCGCCTGATGCTGGCCCTTCTGGGCGGCAAGGCCGAGCCAGCGCGCGCCGTAGCGGAAGTCGTCCCGCGAGGCGTCCGGCGTCTTCAGGTAGAGCCGGGCAAGATCATACTGGGCGTCGGCATTGCCGAAATAGGATGCGGCATAGGAGAACATCTCCCGCGCCCGCTCGGTGTCCGCCTTGACCTTGGAATTGGGAATGCCGCTCAGATAGTAGCGGCCGAGCGCGACGAAGGCGTTGGCCACGATCGAGGCCTGCGGCGCCGACGGGGAATCCTCGGCATGCGCATTGGCGATCCGGCTGAAATACTCGAAGGCGCGCATGTCGTCCTGGATGACGCCGTCGCCCTCGGCGTACATCTTGCCGAGCTTCCACTGCGCCACGGGGTGGCCGCCTTCGGCCTGGTACTGCAGCGTGCTGAACGACGAGGTCGGCGAGGTCGCCGCAGGCGCCACCGGGGTGGCGGCCCGTTTCAGCGCGCCGGCGGTCCCCGGCTGCGGGGAAACCACAGGAAGAACCGTATCTTGTGGGTTGACCGGGGCGCCGTCGAATCCGAATCCGGGGCCCGCCACCGGGATGGCCCCTAACGCAAACGCCAATATCGTACGCCTAAACGTCCGCATAACACTGTTTCTCGTACGCGCCACCCGGATGGGTGACTGCGCCATCTACCGCCGGCCCCACTTGCTCGGCGTACTTCCACAGCGCACCAGATGTATGGTTCGTCGCGCGAGGGGCCCATTTGGTCTTACGATTTGCGAGTTCGGCGTCGCTCAAATTTACGTTAAGGGTGCCGGAGACCGCATCGATCTCGATGATGTCGCCGTCTTGCAACAACCCGATCGGCCCGCCGACGGCCGCTTCAGGTCCAATATGTCCGATGCAGAAGCCACGGGTGGCGCCGGAGAACCGGCCATCGGTGATCAGGGCGATCTTGCCGCCCATCCCCTGCCCGGTCAGTGCCGCCGTGGTCGCCAGCATCTCCCGCATGCCGGGACCGCCCTTCGGCCCCTCATAGCGGATCACGATCACCTCGCCTTCCCTGTAGGTGCGCTTCTGCACCGCCTCGAAGGCGTCTTCCTCGCGGTCGAAGCACCGGGCCGGACCGGTAAACCTCAGGTTGGACATTCCCGCGACCTTCACGATCGCACCCTCCGGAGCGAGATTACCCTTTAGCCCGACAACGCCACCCGTCACGGTGATCGGATTGTCGGCGGGCCGCACCACATCCTGGTGCGGATTCCATTTCACGCTTTTGAGGTTTTCGGCGATCGTTCGGCCAGTGACGGTCAGGCAATTCCCGTGCAGGTGGCCATTGTCGAGCAGCGTCTTCATCAGCAGCGGAATGCCACCTACTTCAAACATGTCTTTGGCAACATAACGGCCGCCCGGCTTCAAATCCGCGACGTAAGGAGTCTTTTTGAAGATTTCGGCAACGTCGAACAAATTGAATTTAATGCCGCACTCATGGGCGATCGCCGGCAGGTGCAGCGCAGCATTGGTCGAACCACCTGAGGCTGCAACCACGGCCGCAGCATTTTCAAGGGCTTCGCGGGTGACGATGTCGCGGGGCCGGATGTTTTTCTCGATCAGCTCCATCACCTTCTCGCCGGCGGCGGCGCAGAAGGAGTCGCGGATCTCGTAGGGCGCCGGAGCCCCGGCGGAATACGGGAGCGCGAGTCCGATCGCCTCGGAGACGGTCGCCATGGTGTTGGCGGTGAACTGGGCGCCGCAGGCGCCGGCCGACGGGCACGCCACCCGCTCGATCTCGTCGAGGTCCTCGTCCGACATGGCGCCGACCGAGTGCTTGCCAACCGCCTCGAACATGTCCTGGACGGTGACCGGCTGGCCGCGGAAGTTGCCGGGCAGGATCGAGCCGCCATAGATGAAGATCGACGGAACATTGAGGCGGACCATCGCCATCATCATGCCCGGCAGCGACTTGTCGCAGCCGGCGAGCCCGACCAGCGCGTCATAGGAGTGGCCGCGGACCGTCAGTTCGACCGAATCGGCGATGCATTCGCGCGACGGCAGCGACGAGCGCATGCCGTCATGACCCATCGCGATCCCGTCGGTGACGGTGATGGTGCAGAACTCGCGCGGCGTGCCGCCGGCCGAGGCCACGCCCTTCTTCACCGCCTGCGCCTGGCGCATCAGCGAGATGTTGCAGGGAGCGGCTTCATTCCAACATGAAGCAACGCCGACAAAGGGTTGATGAATCTGGGCTGTCGTCAGCCCCATCGCATAAAGATAGGACCGGTGCGGTGCGCGCTCGGGGCCCTCCGTCACGTGACGGCTGGGCAGCCTGCCCTTGATGTTCGTCTTGGCGTCCATCGCGACCCTGTTCCCGGCGCTCTTTCCTCCATCAACGCCGGAACCCGAAAAAATGTCCCGTCGTCGGAGCGCTGGCTATTCAGCTACGTGAATATCCTTTCATGTCGGGGTGTGGCTAAAAAGCGGCGCGAGTGCGGACCGGGTGCTTTTAAGGTTAAATGTTCAAGCACCGTTGCAACATCGCAACAATCGTGGCCGCCAGGCAACCATGTATTATCAGTCCTTATAGGAACCAGACGCGGGCCCGACCACATAGCCGATAGATTGCCGCCTTGTGATGGAACCCGCTGGAGTAGCGGGAAAGGCCAGCCCCTGCTCACGGATTCAACTGTCAAACAGCGTATTCGGTGTCATCACCCGCGTGCGCGTGCGAGTGATCCAGTATTCGAGAGGCGCCAGTTGCTGAGCCGAGAGGACACGTCCTCCGCCGTCGTCCCGGCGAAGGCCGGGACCCATACTCCGCAGCGGGTGTTATGGATGGTACTCGTCGTTCCACCGATGCGCAGCGATGTCATCCAATTCGCGGTGACGCGATGGGCGTATCGCTTCAGCCTTCGCTCTTCGGGCTACGGCGGACAAGTCCCTCCATCCTGCAATTTACCCGGCGGCCAGCTTCGGTGGCGACGGAGGTGACCAGCACTCCGTACGATTCCGGCCGTGCTCCTTGGCCTGGTAGAGCGCCGCATCGGCGGCCTTCGTCAGGGCATCAATCCCGGGCATGCTTGTGAGGGCCTCGGCAACGCCGATGCTCACTGTCAGTGGCACCAGTCGATCATCAGCCCTCAACGACAGCGCTTCCGCCCTCTTGCGGATGCGCTCGGCGACGGTTCGAGCGCGCGACAATGTGGTCTCCGGCAGCAAGACGGCGAACTCCTCGCCTCCAACGCGGCCGACGACGTCGGACTTGCGCTTGCCCCGAATGCATATCCCGGCAACAGCCTTGATGGCCTCGTCACCGACCGCATGTCCGAAGCGGTCATTGATGCTCTTGAAGTGATCGATATCGACCATCAGCACAGATACCGAACGATAGTAGCGCTGGAACCGGCTCCACTCCGCATCCAGCGTCGCCAGGAAGTGCCGACGGTTGAACAATCCGGTGAGCGGATCGGTGGTCGCGAGCACCTCCAGCTGCCGTGCGTTGCGTACGAGATCGGTCACGTCGACGAAGGTCAGCATGCGACCGCCGTTTGCCATCGTCGAGCAATGGATCCTGATATGGCGGCCGTCCGGCGTCTGCACGTCGCGCTTGTGATCGCCTGCCTTGATCTCCGCAATCCGCTTCGCAGGAAAGGCCCTGATCTGCTCCGGGGTCGCGCCCGTCGGAACGGCGCGGCGGTTGCGCGTGAGCAGTGTGATGTATGCCGGATGCCGCGCGACCTCCTCCTCGCTCACCTCCCAGAATTCCCGCATTCGCCGATTGAGGAAGATCGCATTGAGATCGCGGTCGAGCAGGACGACGCCGTCCTCCACAGTCTCGAGCGCGCCGGTCAGCACCTTCAGCTTGTCGGACGCGCGCACGATGTCGGTCACGGGCGTGTAGCTCACCATCCGGCCGCCGTCGGGCAGCGGCGTGCACTGACATCGAACCACGTCGCCATTGCTGCGCCTGAGATCGATCGGGCTCGGGTCCCCGACGTTCACGAGGCGGACGCGCTCGGCAACATAGGCTTCGAGCTGCGCGGCCGGCAGCTCGTAGGCCATCGTCTTGCAGCCGTGATGCATCAGGTCGGTTAAGCTGGGGTTGCGGTCGGCCACCTCGTCCGGAAGCCGCCACATGTTCCGAAACGCGCGGTTGATGAACTGGGCCTTCAGCTCCACGTCCAACAGCAGGATGCCGACGGGTATCTGATCGAGCGCCGCGCGCAGCGCCAGCATGTGCCCGCGCAGAATATCGCCGCTGCGCCGCTCCGGAATGGCGGCCGGCGCAGGAGCGGCAGGCGTGGGCGCCGCAGCGTTGGCCTGCTGCTCTTCAAAAGCCAGGCCGAGCTGGCGGTCCGATTGCCACAGCCGTTTGCATGGCTTCACCTGATTGCTGCCGACGAGCAACAGTTGAATGTGATCGGGAATGCCTACGACACTTTCGAATTCCACGGTGGCGCCCGTCTCCGTGAGCTGGCGGACCGTGCAGTCGAAGGCCGACCGGCCGAAATTGAAGACGATCTTTCCGGCCAGAAACGTTCGGCCGCGGGAAGCTGACACCTGTCCGGACATGGCGAGAATCCACCTGGAGCAATTGCGAGCCCTCTCACCTCAGCACGTTTGAGTCACCAAGCCATGAACGCTTTCGGGAGGGTTTAATCGGGAGCCGAGCCGATGACGGCGGCTGTGTGCGCCGCAAAACGGGTTCCATCCGGCGGAAGGACTCGCTCATAGGGTAGAGCGAAGCGATACCCATCATTTGCGCCGCGGATACTGAATTGATGGGCTTCGCTGCGCACTACCGATCCGATTACGGCTCCGCCGCATCGTCAGTTGCTCACCTCATACCGAGCGCTGCGATTTGCCTCCGGAATTCCTCGAAACGCTCATGCGCTTCCGCCTTCGCTGTTAGAGCTACGGCGGACAAGTCCGCTCCCATCAATCGGTCAAAGTCGCTGCCGGGAAGAATTTAATTCTACCCTATAATTATGCTGTGTTAGACGCAGTCCGAGTAGTAGCGTCGCAACTCCCTCAGTAACGGTGTCAGGGAAACGCCCGCCATGTCTGCTCTCCAAGCAAAACTGGAACGATTTGAGATCCTCGCCGACGAATGCGAGCTGATCGCTAGCAGGACGCTGGATGGGAGCAACCGCGAGCTATACCAGCGGCTGGGCGGGCACTATCGCGAGCTGGCGACCGATATGAGGGCCGTGATCGCGACGGTCAATGCTCCGGCGGCGTAAGAAAAAGGGCCGCTCGAAACAACAAGCGGCCCAAGTCTAGGGAGGAAACGCCCTCAAGGAGGGCGGCGATAGCGCGAAGCGCTGTCGCACCATGCGCATATGGGTCGAGAGTCCAGCTTCGGGAGCCCAGATTGCGCAAGCCAGGGGCGCGACTATGTGCCTTGAATCTGCGCTTCGCAGCGCATAACTCCGGGCGCGACCGCCGAAGATTGAGGCGGCTGCAATCCCAAATCGCTCCAAGCATCCCACAATTTACGATTTGGCGAGCCGCGTACGCTTCGCGTTGAGCGCGGACGCAACACGGCTGACCGGCGGACGGCCGAGCAAGCCGGCCATCTCGTTGGTCGCGGCCAGCAGTCTGTCCATATCGATCCCGGTCTTCACGCCCATGCCCTCGAGCATGTAGGCGACGTCCTCGGTCGCGACGTTGCCGGTGGCGCCGGGGGCGTAGGGGCAGCCGCCGAGACCGCCGGCGGCGGCATCGATGACGCGGACGCCCTCCTCCATGCCGGCGTAGAGATTGGCGAGCGCCTGGCCGTAGGTGTCGTGGAAGTGCATCGCGAGGTTGCCGATCGGCAACTCAGAACCGACCGCACGCAGCATCCGTTTGGCCTTCAGCGGCGTGCCGACCCCGATGGTGTCGCCAAGCGAGATCTCGTAGCAGCCGAGATCCCACAGCGTCACCGCGAGGTCGGCGACCGCCTTCGGCTTGATCTCGCCGTCGAACGGACAGCCGAGCACACAGGAGATATAGCCACGCACCTTGACGCCGTCGGCCTTGGCGCGCGCCAGCACCGGCTTGAAGCGCTCGATCGATTCCGCGACCGAGCAATTGATATTGGCGCGCGAGAAGCCTTCGGAGGCCGCCGCGAACACCGAGACCACCTCGGCGCCGGCCGCGCGCGCGGCGTCATAGCCCTTCTCGTTCGGCACCAGCACGTGGAATTCGGCGCCCTTGATGTGGCTGACGCCGCGCAGCACCTGATCGGAGCTCGCCATCTGCGGGATCGCCTTCGGCGACACGAAGGCGCCGACCTCGACGGTATTGAGCCCGGCCGCCACCAGCGCCTCGACGAAGGCGATGCGCGCCTCGACGCTGACCGGCGTCTTCTCGTTCTGCAGGCCGTCGCGCGGCCCCATCTCGATGAGTTGGATCTGATCGCTCATGACGCGGCCGCAGGTTCGACTTCGGCAAGCTCGACGCCCTCGCCGACGATGTCGCCGACCTTGCATTTGAGCTTCTTCAGCACCCCGGCATAGGGCGCGCGCAGGGTCTGCTCCATCTTCATCACTTCGAGCGTCAGGATCGGGGCGCCCTTCTCCAAGCTCGCGCCCTCCTCGGCCAGCAGCGCGACCACGGTGCCCGGCAAGGGCGCCACGATCTTGTCCTCGCCGACCTGCTCCTCGCTCTCGCCGCCGAACGGATCGACCCAGTGCAGGTCGAAGCGGCCGTTGCGGGTGCGCAAGTAAAGCTCGTGGCCCTCGATGACCGAGGCAATACGCGACTTGAGGCCCTTGAGCGTCAGGTCAAAGCCGTCATCGCCGGCTGACGAGATGGCGAAGACGAGTTCGCGCCCGCCGACCGTGAGCGTCGACGGTCCGTTGCCATAGTGCAGCGTGATCGTCTGCGCGGGCCCATGGCCCTGCCGGAACGAAAACACCCGCTGCCGGCGGCCGACCGGCATCCAGCCGAACGCCTGCCAGGGCGAGTTGGCCTCGCGCTGCGCCGCCTTTTGCTCGTCGTTGACGATTGCGGCGACTGCCGCGCAGAGCTCGAACTCGCCGGCCGTGCCGGTACCCGATGTCAGGTTCTTTAGCTCGCGCTCGATGAAGCCGGTGTCGATCGCATTGGCTTGTGTGTCCGGATGCGTCACCAGCGCCGACAGGAACGGGATATTGGTGACGATGCCGCGGACATCGGTTTCCTGCAGCCCGCGATTGAGCTTGTCGATCGCGCCCTCGCGCGTTGGCGCCCAGGCGATCACCTTGGCGAGCATCGCGTCATAGTAAGGCGAGACGTTATCGCCACTGCGATAGCCGGCATCGATGCGCAGGCCGTCGCCTTCCGGCGGCGTCCGCCAGGTCTTGATGCGGCCGACCGAGGGCATGAAGTTCTTCTGCGGATTTTCGGCGTAAACGCGCGCCTCGATGGCATGCCCGTTCAGTTTGATCTCGTCCTGCTTCAGCGGCAGCGCCTCGCCGAAAGCGACGCGCAGCTGCCATTCAACGAGATCGACGCCGGTGATCAGCTCGGTGATGGGATGCTCGACCTGCAGGCGGGTGTTCATCTCGATGAAGAACACGTCCTTGCCGTCGGAGACGAACTCGATGGTGCCGGCGCCGATATAGTTGACCGCGCCGGCGGCCTTGCGGGCGGCCTCGCAAACCGTCTCGCGTTGCGCGGCGTTCAGCGTCGGCGACGGCGCCTCCTCGATCACCTTCTGGTGGCGGCGCTGCAGCGTGCATTCGCGCTCCCACAGCGAGAGCAGATTGCCGTGGCTGTCGCCGATGATCTGCACCTCGATGTGGCGCGGGTTCTGCACGTATTTCTCGATCAGCATGCGGTCGTCGCCGAACGCCGCCTTGGCCTCGCGCTTGGCGCTGGTGATCGCGGCCGTGAGCTCAGCCGCCGAATTGACCACACGCATGCCGCGGCCGCCGCCGCCGGCCGACGCCTTCACCAGCACCGGGAAGCCGATCCGGTTGGCGGCTTCTGCCAGCGTCGCCTCGTCCTGCGCCTCGCCGTGATAGCCCGGCACCAGCGGCACGCCGGCCTTCTCCATCAGCGCCTTCGAGCCGGACTTCGAGCCCATCGCCGTCATCATCTCGGCGGTCGGGCCGACGAACACCAGACCGGCCTCGAGGCAGGCCTGCGCGAACTCGGCATTTTCAGACAGGAAGCCGTAGCCGGGATGCACCGCCTCGGCGCCGGTCTCCTTGGCGGCGGCGATGACGCGCTCGATGCTGAGATAGCTGTCGCGCGCCCGGGCCGGACCGAGCAGCACCGCCTCGTCGGCGAGCGCGACATGCATCGCGCCGCGGTCGGCCTCGGAATAAACCGCGACGGTGCGCAGCCCCATGGCGCGCGCCGAGCGGATGACGCGGCAGGCGATCTCGCCGCGGTTGGCGATCAGAAGCGTGCGGAAACGCCGGGTGAGTTTTGAGCGGTCCATGATCAGATCCTGGGTCACATCCTGAACAGGCCGAATTTCGTTGGCTCGATCGGCGCGTTCGCCGCCGCCGACAGCCCAAGCCCGAGCACGAGGCGCGTATCGGCCGGATCGATCACGCCGTCATCCCACAGCCGCGCCGTGGCGTAATAGGGATTGCCCTGCTTCTCGTATTGCGCGCGGATCGGCTCGCGGAACTTGTCTTCCTCTTCCGCCGACCAGCTCTCGCCCTTGGCCTCGATGCCGTCGCGCCGCACCTGGCTCAGCACCATCGAGGCCTGCTCGCCGCCCATCACCGAGATGCGCGCATTCGGCCACAGCCAGAGGAAGCGCGGGCTGTAGGCGCGGCCGCACATGCCGTAATTGCCGGCGCCGTAGGAGCCGCCGATCACGACGGTGAATTTCGGCACGCCGGCGGTGGCGACCGCCGTCACCAGCTTGGCGCCATCGCGCGCGATGCCGCCCGCCTCGTATTTCTTGCCGACCATGAAGCCGGTGATGTTCTGCAGGAACACCAGCGGAATGCCGCGCTGGCAGCACAGCTCGATGAAATGCGCGCCCTTCAGCGAGCTCTCGCTGAACAGGATGCCGTTGTTGGCGATGATGCCGACCGGATAGCCAAAGATATGGGCGAAGCCGCAGATCAGCGTGGTGCCGTAGAGCTTCTTGAACTCGTCGAATTCGGAGCCGTCGACGATCCGCGCGATGATGTCGTGCACGTCGAACGGTTTTCTGCCGTCGGCGGAGACCACGCCGTAGATCTCCTCGGCCGGAAACAGCGGATCCTGCGGGGAACGCATGTTGAGCTGTGCCTTCACCGGCTGCTTCAGAGTCGCCACGATGCGGCGCGCGATCCCGATCGCGTGGGCGTCGTTCTGCGCATAATGATCGGTCACGCCCGACTGGCGCGAGTGCACATCGGCGCCGCCGAGCTCTTCGGCGGTGACGACCTCGCCGGTCGCCGCCTTCACCAGCGGCGGACCACCGAGGAAGATCGTGCCTTGATTCCGCACGATGATGCTCTCGTCGGACATCGCCGGCACATAGGCGCCGCCAGCGGTGCAGGAGCCCATCACGATCGCGATCTGCGGGATGCCCTGCGACGACATCTGGGCCTGGTTGTAGAAGATGCGGCCGAAATGCCGCTCGTCGGGAAAGATCTCGTCCTGCAGCGGCAGGAAGGCGCCGCCGGAATCCACCATGTAGACGCAGGGCAGATTGTTCTGCCGCGCGATGTCCTGGGCGCGCAGATGCTTCTTCACCGTCATCGGGTAATAGGTGCCGCCCTTGATGGTGGCGTCGTTGGCGACGATGATGCACTCGCGCCCCGCGATGCGCCCGACGCCGGTGATGACGCTGGCGGAATGCACGTCACTGCCATAGAGCCCGTTGGCGGCGAGCGGCGACAACTCGAGGAACGCGGTGCCGGGATCGACCAGGAGATCGACACGATCGCGCGCCAGCATCTTGCCGCGCGAGGTGTGCCGCTTGCGCGAGGTCTCGCCGCCGCCGCCGGCCACCTGGTTGAGCTTGCCGCGGAGCTCCGCGACCAGGCCGCGCATCACCTCGGCGTTGCGGGCAAATTCAGAAGATGTGGGATCGATCGTCGAATGAAGCGGCATCGGTGTTGCACGTTTCGTTGGAGTATCGGTAGGGTTCAAGGTCAATTATCGTGCCGGGGCGAGCACAACTGCCACCACTGGTGCGGTGACAGCCCCTCTCCCCGCAAGCGCGGGGCGAGGGAGAAGACATCAGGCTGTCTTGGCGAACAGCTCGCGGCCGATCAGCATGCGGCGGATCTCGCTGGTGCCAGCGCCGATCTCGTAGAGTTTTGCGTCGCGCAGCAAGCGGCCGGTCGGATAGTCGTTGATGTAGCCGTTGCCGCCCAGCAGCTGGATCGCATCCAGCGCGCACTGGGTGGCTTTCTCCGCGGCGTAGAGGATGGCGCCGGCGGCGTCCTCGCGCGTGGTCTCGCCGCGATCGCAGGCCTTCGCCACCGCGTAAACATAGGCGCGCGAGGCGTTCATCGTGGTGTACATGTCGGCGACCTTGCCCTGCACCAGCTGGAACGAGCCGATCGGCTCGCCGAACTGCTTGCGCTCGTGCACGTAGGGCAGCACCACGTCCATACAGGCCTGCATGATGCCGATCGGCCCCGCCGCCAGCACCGCGCGCTCGTAGTCGAGACCACTCATCAGCACGTTGACGCCGCGGCCGACCTCGGAGAGCACGTTCTCCTCCGGCACCTCGCAATCCTCGAACACCAGTTCGCAGGTGTCGGAGCCGCGCATGCCGAGCTTGTCGAGCTTCTGCGCGGTGGAAAATCCCTTCATGCCCTTTTCGATGATGAAGGCGGTGATGCCGCGCGGGCCGGCGTTCGGATCGGTCTTGGCGTAGACCACCAGCGTATCGGCGACCGGGCCATTGGTGATCCACATCTTGTTGCCGTTGAGGACGAAGCGGTCGGCCTTCTTGTCGGCGCGCGTCTTCATCGAGACCACGTCCGAGCCCGCCGACGGCTCCGACATCGCGAGCGAGCCGACATGCTCGCCGGAGATCAGCTTCGGCAGGTATTTGCGCTTCTGCGCCTCATTGCCGTTGCGGCGGATCTGGTTGACGCAAAGGTTGGAATGGGCGCCGTAGGACAGGCCGACCGAGGCCGACGCCCGCGAGATCTCCTCGACCGCGATGCAGTGCTCGAGATAGCCGAGGCCCGAGCCGCCATACTCCTCCTCGACGGTGATGCCGTGCAGGCCGAGCGCGCCGATCCGGGGCCAGAGGTCGCGCGGAAACTGGTTGCTGCGGTCGATCTCGGCGGCGCGCGGCGCGATCTCGTTGGTCGAGAAATCATGCACCGTCTCGCGGATCGCATCCGCGGTCTCGCCAAGGTCGAAATTGAAGATTGCCGCCTGGTTCGAGGCCATGATCCCTCCCGTGAGATTCATCTTGCAATTAAACGATCATACGTTTTTTTCTTGGCTTCGCAAGCAATCGTGCTATGGTTTGCGGGCGAAATCCGCAGTTCATTGAATTCACTGGGATTTCATGCGATATACATACGGTCGTTCGCTTGTTTCCTGGTCCTCCCTGGCAAGCCAACACCCTCCGAGGCCCCGATGGCACGCACGATCGGCTCACACGGCCCCACCACGCTGGAGGCGATCCGCAAGGCCGGCGTGCGCCTGATCTTCGAGCACGGTTACGAGGCCATGAGCCTGCGCCAGCTCGCCGCCGAGGTCGGCATCCAGGCAGGCTCACTCTACAACCATATCTCAACCAAGCAGGACCTGCTGTTCGATCTGGTCCAGGACCATATCAACGATTTGCTGCGCGAGCTTGATCTTGCGCTCGAGGGCAAGGCCGATCCGGTCGAGAAGCTGCGCGCCTTTGTCGCGTTCCACGTCACCTACCACATGACCCGCAAGCGCGAGGTCTTCATCGCCAATTCCGAGCTGCGCAGCCTCGATGCGAAGAACTACGACGCGGTGGTGGCGCTGCGCGGCGCCTATGAGCAGCGGCTGGCGCAGATCCTCACCGACGGGGCGGCGGACGGCGCGTTCGAGGTGGTCGACATCCAGGTCGCGACCTTCGCGATCCTGGCGCTGCTCACCGGGCTGTGCACCTGGTACCGCCCCGGCGGCCGGCTGACCCGCGACGCCATCATCGCGGCGCATGAGAAGCTGGTGCTGTCGGGCGTCGCGCCGCGGGCTGCGATCGGCCAGGCGAGCCACGGCAGCGACAGCCGGCGCGCCGCCGTGGCGGGCTCGTGACCGTGACCGAGCGCCCACAGCTCGATGACATCGATCTGCGGATCCTGTCCGAGTTGCAGCGGGACGGCCGGATCAGGATCAACGAGCTCGCCGAACGGGTCGGCATCACCGCCCCGCCCTGCCTGCGCCGGGTTCGCGCCCTGCGCAGCCGCGGCGTGATCCAGGCGATCCGCGCCACGCTGGACGAGCGGCTGCTCGGCTATGAGGTGACGACCTTCGTGCTGATCCAGCTCGACAGCCAGACCCTGAGCGCGATCGAGGCGTTCGAGGCTGATGTGGCGGCCGTGCCGCGCTTCCTGCAATGCTGGCGGATCTCGGGCGATGCCGACTTCATGCTCCGATGCGTCGCGCCCAGCGTCGACGACATGCGCCAGCAGCTGCTGCAATTCGCCGGCCTGCCCAATGTGCGTAAGATCAGAAGCTTTCCGGTGCTCGGCGTCTCCAAGGACGCGCCGCTGCCGATCCCGGGCGCCCTCGCCGCGCCCGCGGCGAGCTGATCCGGGCGCCAGTCAGGACTTAGTGGGTCCAACCTTAGTGGGTCCAAGGCTCCCAACGGCGGAACGCGAAATTGTCGGCATAGGCGATCTGGCGGTGCGCCGAATCCTTCGGCTCGATCACCTGGTAGGCGATGCCCTTGCGCTCGCAATAGGCGACCGCCTCTTCCTTGGTCTCGAACTGCAGCGTCAGCTGCTGCTTCATGTCGGTGGACGAGGTCCAGCCCATCAAGGGCTCCACGGAGCGCGGCTGCTCCGGCTCGTAGTCCAGTTGCCACTCTTTGGTCTTGGCACGTCCCGATTGCATCGCGTTTTTGGCGGGCTTAAAAATGCGTGCGGTCATGGATGGTCGGCCCCGTGGGATGTGCGACATGGAAGCGATTTGAAGGAAACCACCGGGATAGTATAGAGACACCTATCAACGATCTGATCGGTGATTCCTCGATCTCGGAGGCAGCCTTCGCCGGACCGGTATAGTCATTCTACCGCGCTGTGACAATCTGGCCTCGGGAGGCTTCCCTTAGCAGTCCCCCGGGCCCGCGGCGCGATCTTCTCGACAAGCATCACCTCGAGGAAACGGCGCGCCATGGAAATCCACGCTACCCTGCCCGAAAAAGGACGCGACCTCCGGCTCGACCTGTTCCGCGGGGTCGCCAACTGGGCGATCTATCTCGATCACATCCCCGACAACGTCGTGAACTGGATCACGACGCGGAATTACGGCTTCAGCGACGCCGCGGACCTGTTCGTCTTCATCTCCGGCTACACCGCCTCCTTCGTCTATGCCCGCATGATGCTGGAACGCGGCTTCATCGTCGGCGCCACCCGGCTGACCAAGCGGGTCTGGCAGCTCTATGTCGCCCATATCATCCTGTTCGTGATCTACATCGCCTCGATCAGCTATCTGGCGCTGCGCTTCGGCGATTCCGAGATCATCAACGAGTTCAACGTCGCCGGCCTCGTCGACAACGCCACCGAGACGCTGCGCCAGGGCCTGTTCCTGAAATTCAAGCCGGTCAATCTCGACGTGCTGCCGCTCTATATCGTGCTGATGGGCCTGTTCCCCCCGGTGCTGTGGTTCATGCTGCGGCGGCCGAACTGGACCATGGCGGCCTCGCTCGTGCTGTGGCTGGTGTCGCGCCACCAGGGCTGGAACCTGCCGGCCTACCCGGCCGGCAGCTGGTATTTCAATCCGTTCGCCTGGCAGGTGCTGTTCGTGTTCGGCTCGTGGTGCGCGATGGGCGGCGCCCGCAACAACATGCGCATCATCAACTCGCGCTACACGCTGTGGTTTTGCATCGCCTATATGATCTTCGCGCTGATCATGACGATGGCCGGCCGCTTCCCGGACTTCGGCGCCATGTTCCCGGACTGGCTCTATTCGGCCTTCAACCCGAACGACAAGACCAACCTCGCGCCGTATCGCTTCCTGCACTTCGTGGTGATCACGGTGCTGGTGATCCGCTTCATCCCGAAGGACTGGGCGGCGCTGGAGTGGAAGGTGTTCGATCCCCTGATCGTCTGCGGCCAGCAGTCGCTGGCGGTGTTCTGCGTCGGCGTGTTCCTGTCCTTTGTCGGACATTTCGAGCTCTCGATGAGCTCGGGCTCGCTGTTCGCGCAGATCTTCGTCAGCATCTCCGGCATCGCGATCATGACGATCGTGGCCTATTACATCTCGTGGTCGAAGCGGCAGGACAAGCCGGTCAAGCCGCCGGCGGCAAAACCCACGGCGCCGGCGAAGGCGGCGTAAGTCCCTTATTTTTGAGCAAGGCCGCGCAAACGCTTCGCGTTTGTCGCGGGGAAAACCGCTTCGCACTTTTCCGGGCCATGCTCTAGTGTCCTGAACCAAAAGTTCATGGCATTTTATGCCTTGGCGGGCAGATTGTAAGCGCAGAAGCGTTCGATTGAGCCGAGAATGTCGTCAGCTGATTTGGTCCATCGGAACGGCATTGGGTCAGCGTTGTGATGGTCGATGAAGGAGGCAATCTCGGCCCGTAGCGCCGCCACACTGCGATAGATGCCGCGCCTAATCTTACGCTCGGTGATGAGTGCAAAGAAGCGTTCGACCTGATTGAGCCAGGATGAACTGGTTGGCGTCAGGTGGACGTGCCAGCGCGGCCTCTTTGCCAGCCAGTTGCGGATCAACGGCGTCTTGTGGGTTGCGTAATTGTCCATGACGAGGTGGACGTCCAGATCGTCTGGAACCGCAGCTTCGATCTCATCGAGAA
Organism: Bradyrhizobium sp. USDA 3315; assembly: GCF_054056795.1. Classification (NCBI taxonomy): domain Bacteria; kingdom Pseudomonadati; phylum Pseudomonadota; class Alphaproteobacteria; order Hyphomicrobiales; family Nitrobacteraceae; genus Bradyrhizobium; species Bradyrhizobium sp. USDA 3315. The sequence continues at coordinate 7,086,249 of NZ_JBSRYP010000001.1, forward strand.
ACTTGCGGAACTCTTTGGCACGATGGCGTCCATAGCATTTGCCAATGACCCGGCCGGTTGCGACGTCGAGGGCGGCAAACAGCGAGGTGACGCCATGGCGTTTGTAGTCGTGACTACGGCGCGCCGGCTGGCCTGGTCGCATGGGCAGCATGGGCTGGCTGCGATCCAGCGCCTGGATTTGCGACTTCTCATCGACACACAGTACGATGGCGCGCTCGGGCGGAGCTACGTAAAGGCCGACGATGTCGCGAACCTTGGCGACAAAGTCGGGGTCGGTTGAGAGCTTGAAGGTCTCCAACCGATGCGGCTGCAAGCCGAAAGCGCGCCATATACGCTGTACTGTTGAGACTGACAGCCCGCTGGCCCGCGCCATGCTGCGCGAACTCCAGTGGGTGGCCCCGGGAGGCTGGGTCTCAAGGGTGCGAACGATCACCGCCTCGATCCGGGCATCCTCAATCGTGCGTGGCGTCCCCGATCGCGGCTCGTCCCAAAGACCTTCAAGCCGATGCTCGGAGAACCGCCGCCGCCATTTGCCGACCGTGTCGGGATCGACAGCCAAACGGGCCGCCACGACCTTGCTCTGCTCGCCCTCAGCACAGGCCAGGACGATCCGAGCCCGCAGCGCCAACGCCTGAGCAGTGCTTCGACGCGACGCCAACGATGTCAACTCAGCACGTTCCACCTCATCAAGCTCCAGCGGAGCAAAGCGCCGACCCATCGCCAATCCTCCCCAAATCAGGAGAGTCCGCTATCATCGAGTCGATTTGGAGTCCGCCGAACTTTTGATTCAGGACACTAGAGCATTTTCGGTTCTGATTGAATCAGAACCGAAGCTCTAGATTCTTGTTTTGACGCGTTTTCTTCACGCGAACCGGTGCCCACTTCGCTCGAAAACGCTCTAGCCGCCGCGACTGGTGTCCTGCGTCGTCGAGGAGACGATGGTGGCGACGTCGCCGAACGTCGTCATCACAGGCGTGACCACCTTGTGCATGGCGGTCTTCGACACCAGCGTGTCATGCATCACGAGGTTGTCGATCCCGGTGGTGAGGAAGCAGCTCACCGCGTCCTGCGGCGTCTCGATGATCGGCTCGCCCTTGACGTTGAACGAGGTGTTGATCAGGACCGGCACGCCGGTCAGCGCCTCGAACTCCTTCAGCAGGCGATAGAGCATCGGGTTGGTCTCTTCCCGCACGCTCTGCACCCGCGCCGAACCGTCGACATGCACGATCGCCGGGATCTTGTCGCGCCATTCCGGCCGCACCGGCTTTGCGATCAGCATGTAGGGCGAGTCCTCCTCGCCTTCGAAGATCTCCTTCATGCGCTCGGCCAGCACGATCGGCGCGAACGGCCGGAATGCCTGGCGGTGCTTGACCCGGCTGTTGAGGATGTCCTTCATCTCGGCCTTGCGCGGATCGGCGATCAGGCTGCGGTTGCCGAGCGCGCGCGGACCGAACTCGGAACGGTCCTGAAACCAGCCGATCACGCGCTGGTCGGCGAGCAGCTTTGCGGTGTCGCGGCAGATATTGTCGCTGCGCTTCGCGTCGATCTGGATGCGCACCAGGAAGCTTTGCAGCGCGGCGGCCACCTCGGCCTCGCTGTAGCGCCGCCCGACATAGGCGTGGTCCATCACGAACGAGCGGCGCTGCTTGAGCACCTCGAGCCAGCCGTAATAGGCGCAACCGATGGCGATCCCGTCGTCGCCGGCGGCGGGCTGGATCCAGATGTTTTCGAAACCCGACTCGCGCGCGATGCGGCCGTTGGCCACGCAGTTCAGCGCGACGCCGCCGGCGATGCAGAGATTTTTCGCACCCGTGGTCTCGCGCAGCCAGCGCGCCCGCGCCAGCAGCACGTTCTCGGTGTCGTCCTGCACCCGCCAGGCGATGTCCTCCCAGTGCCGCATCGTCGGGCTTTTGTCCCAGCTGCCGCTGTCGAGCACGAAGGGCTGCTGGTTCTCGGCGCCCCAGAACGGCACGTGCAGCTTGCCGTCCTTCATCTCGAGCAGATGGCCGACCTGCTCATGGCGGCCATAGGGCGCCAGCCCCATCAACTCGCCGCACTTGTTCCAGTCGCCGAACACATAGGTCGAGACCCGGCTGTACAGCGCCCCCAGTCCCGGCATGTTGTAGAACTCGTCCGACAACAGCCCCCGTGCCGGCTCCATGAAGACCTTCTTCAGGCATTCGAGCCTGGTGTCGTCGAACCTGTAGTAGCTCTCGGACTCGCGGGCCAGCGGCGACGCCTCATCTTCGGAGCAGGACTCCATCGCGTCGGCCCGATAATTGCCGACGCCGTCGACGATCATCACGACGCCGTCCTTGAATGGGGACACCGCGAACGCGCTGTAGGCATGCGCGAGGTGGTGCGAGATCGACACCACCTTGTCGGATTTGGAACGAAACAGCGGGTGCTTGATTGCCTCGTTGCGTTCGGCGATCGGCAGGAAGCCCGGCATATCCTGGTGGAGCATCCGCTCCTCCATCTCGGGCACCGGCAGGATGTAGCTGTTGCGCACCACGAGATCGACGTCGTCGAGGGTGATGCCCTCGGCCGACAGGCAGTAGTCGACGACTTCCTTGTAGAAGCCGGAGGCGTGCTTCTCGCGGGTGATGCGCTCCTTGGAGATCGCGTAGGCGATCGCGCCGTCACGCAGCAGGCAGGCGCTGACGTCATGGTCGTAGACGTTGAGACCAAGGACGTAAGTGTGTTGTTTCGGCATGGGCACTCTTTGGAAGGATACAGCAACGCTGAGAGAACAGGATCGTGTCGACTTCAAGTTCTCGCCGGCATTTTCCGAGGTTCTCAAATCTCTGCTTCTGCGATGCACAAATCAAATCGGCGCAACGCAAGATGAACAGAATGAACGGCGGATGAACGACAAGATGAGCGCAGCAACGACAGTATCCTTTGCAGGCGGGACTGTAACTTGACCTTACCTGTTGGTCTCAATAGAGTCGTTAAAGCTCGCAAGAACCTTAGTGAAAATATTGTCTTAGCATGCACGAACCGAATGCCGGTGTCGCGCGTCTAAGCGAGACAGCCAGCATCAGTTCAGATGTTTGGAAGTGGACTGGAGATCTTCAGAATGACTAAACGCTACAATATCCTGACTCGTTGCCTAGCAGCAGTCGCTTTGTTGTTCGTCTATGTCGCAAGCACCTCTGCCATCCTGGTCGGCGTCACCACAGCGCCTGCGCAAGCCTGGCGCGGACGCGGCGGTGGCTGGGGCTATCGCGGTGGCGGCTGGGGTCGCGGTCGCGGGTGGGGCTATGGCCGCGGATATGGATATGGCCGTGGCTATGGCTACTACGGCGGTTACGCCGGTCCCCGTTGTTGGTGGACCCCGCGTGGTGTTCGCGTTTGCCGGTGGTAACAACCGCCCGGTCGACACAAGCGATATTAAAGACATGAAATCAGGTGCGTCGGTCCCGACGCACCTGATTTGCTTTTTGGGGGTTGGTTCACCTGCCGGGCTTGGCTCAGCTGCGGCACGCAAGAAAGAGCCCCGGAGACGCCGGGGCTCTAGTCACGGGAGAGAACGCTTCCGAAATCGGGACGCGAGGACGAGCCGGCGGCCCGATCACCCAATGCATCTACTGCGTGCATGAAAGCAGATTCGGCTGCCTCAAGCTGTAGCGGTGCCGCAACAACCCGCCGTAATGCACAGCCTGTCCACCGGTTCCCGAAGCTGGCCGATCAGAACCCCGGCGCGCCTAGCCGTCGAGGATGGCGACCGCCCTCGTCCAGCCCGCCGACGCGCGCTCGATCTTCACCGGGAAGCACGACACCATGAACCCGGTCGACGGCAAGAGCTCGAGATTGTGCAGCTTCTCGATGTGGCAGTAACCGATGTGCCGCCCGGCCTTGTGGCCTTCCCAGATCAGGCTGGCGTCCCTGGTCTCAGCGTATCTCTTCGCGGTGAAGACGAACGGCGCGTCCCAGCTCCAGCCGTCGATGCCGGTCAGCCGCACGCCGCGCTCGAGCAGATACATCGTCGCCTCGTAGCCCATGCCGCAGCCCGAATTGACGTAGTCGGGCTGGCCATATTTCGCGCCCGCGCTGGTGTTGACGACGACGATCTCGAGCGGCGACAGCGTGTGGCCGATGCGCTTCAGCTCGGCTTCGACATCGTTGGCGGTCGCGACATAACCGTCAGGCAGATGGCGGAAGTCGAGCTTCACGCCCGGCTGGAAGCACCATTCCAGCGGCACCTCGTCGATGGTCCAGGATCGCTCGCCGCGGTTCATGGTCGGATGGAAATGCCAGGGCGCATCGAGATGCGTGCCGTTGTGGGTGGAGAGCGAGACCTGTTCGACGGCCCAGCCCTGTCCGTCGGGCAGGTCCTCCGCCTTCAGTCCATCGAAGAACTGCAGCATGCGCGGCAGCCCCTGCTGGTGATCGATATACTGGATGGTCGGATGGTTGCCGGGCGGATCGGCCGGAACGTCGTTCTGCAGAGGAACGGAGATATCGATCAGTCTGCGCGCCATGGTGCTTTCTCGCGGATTGGTCTTGTCGGGCCGAACTACCCTGCCAGCGCGCGCGCGTTATCGGCAAGCCACATCCGCTCGAGATCGCGCAGCTCACGATGTCGTGGCTTGGACTGCGGCAAGGCGGCGCAACGTTGAACCTATCCCCCGCCGGCACGACCCATTGGCACTGGGGATTTCAGGGCCCAGTATTTCGACGGCGCCGTCTGGACGAGCATATTCCGTCCAGGCGGCGTTGTTGCCTCAGGCGAGACAATCTCGGCCGAAGCTTGGTTACCCGTACCGGAACGCTGTTCACGCACAGAGAGCCACAGAAACAATACGTGTGCTCATTTCGCGCGGATTGCTGGTGGTGTTGCCACGCCGATACAGAGATACCCCCGCAACGATGCTAACCAACCTGCATCTGAACCAAGACGGGGTTGCGTCGTGTCGGGATTTGATCACTGGAACGGTGCAAATAGAGCCTACTCGTCCGCCGAAGCGCCACATCTGCGCGATGAGCAGCAGCAGTTCGACCGCTATCACAGATTCGACGACCCCATCTCGCGACCGCCGGAGGGTGGCTCAAGAACCGTGATCCTCGATCGCTACAACCCGCCGGCTCGTTGATCTGGTCAGCGCCCGGGCGGCTGAAGTTGCGAGCAGTGGAGCGCGGGGGGCTTCGGTCCCGCGCTTGCTATTTCAGGGTGCCAACTGACCGCGATTTGTGGACCAGGTCAGGCGCGAATGCCGAGCATGCGCCAATCATAAACATCGCGTCTACCAACGGAGCGTCTCTGTTAAGTCTTTGATTTGGATGGTCGGGGCAGCTGGATTCGAACCAACGACCTGCAGTACCCAAAACTGCCGCGCTACCAGGCTGCGCTATACCCCGACATTTCCGAGAAGCCCCGTGGATACACGCTTCAGCCAGCGCCAGCAAGGCACCGGTGCGGGGCTTCGTGCGGCGAATCCGGCATCGGTTTCCGCCCGGAAATCGCGTCGAAACTGGCTGCTAACGGCCGCCGAACAGCGGATGGGCAACCCGGTCGCCGGGCTGGATGCCGTATTTCTGCGCGGTCCCGGCAATCACCTCGAGCACGCCCTTGGCGAGCCCGCGCGACGGAATGATCCGGGTCGAGAGCGGCTCGGTGTTTTCCGCGATCCGCAGGATGCGCCCGTCGGCGCGGATGAAGATCATGTCGAGCGAGATGTAGGTGTTCTTCATCCACATCGACACTTCCTGCTCCGGCGAGAAGTCGAACAGCATGCCTTTGCCGTCCGCGAGCTCCTTCCGGTACATCAGGCCGGTCTCCTTCTCCTGCTCTGTTGTTGCCATTTCGACCGAGAAGACGTGCACGCCCGATTTGGTGACGATCTCGAGCGGCTGGACGCTGGCGGCCTGCGCGGCCGGAGCCAGCAGCGCACCGAACATGATCACGAGGCAGGCCATCAGCCACGAACGATGGCGTCCAACAATGCGAACGAAATTCATCGACAAATACTCACACCGGGGAAGATTTTCCGGCGGACCCTAACCCGACGATTGCGGCAAATGCCAGAGCCGAGACGGCTCGCCGGCGGCTCACGTTTCCGTCAGGGAGGATCAGACCTGGATCAGTGCGACGACAGCGCCGACGGACCGGTCTCCGGGTGGATCTCGGCGGCCATCATGCCCTTGGAGCCGGGCCCGAACCGCACCAGCACGTACTGGCCGGGGCGCAGTTCGGTCATGCCGAAGCGGCGCAGCGTCTCCATATGCACGAAGATGTCGGGCGTGCCCTCGCCGCAGGTCACGAAGCCGAAGCCGCGCAGCCGGTTGAACCACTTGACCTGCGCGCGCTCGAGCCCGCTGGTCGCGGTCACCGTGACATGGGTGCGTGGCGGCAGCATCTGCGCCGGATGGATTGCCGTCGATTCGTCCATCGAGACGATGCGGAAAGCCTGGTAGCCCTTCGCGCGCTGCACGCATTCGACGACCAGCCGCGCGCCTTCATAGGCGGTCTGATAACCGTCGCGCCGCAGCACGGTCACGTGCAGCAGGATGTCGGGCCAGCCATTGTCGGGGACGATGAAGCCGTATCCCTTCGAGGCGTCGAACCATTTGATGACGCCGGAAACTTCGACGAGGTTGGCCGCTGCGTCGCCGAGGCCTGAGAAAGCATCCATCGCCGGATCGCGTGGCGCGCTTCCATACTCGCCTTGACCAATCCTGCTTTGCCCAACTCCGCCCATCGGCGGTCCGCCGAGCTTCTTGGACTCAAATCCGTCCGACCCCATGACCCCGGACCCCACACATCAAATGCAGATCGCCGTCGTTGCGGCGCACCCTGTACACGCTGCTCTCCATGACCAACTCACTCGGACTGATTTGGACGCGGCGCGAATCTCTCAACTAAAAGATAACACTCCCGCTTGCGGGGCATAGCTAAAAAACGATTCTTGCGGGAACTATGAACAGACTTGCACAGCCGCGAATCAATCAGGCATCAATTGCCTACGAAAGGACCAAGCGTGTCGCCGATGTCGTGGCGGATCACCAGATCGGCGATGTCGTCCTGATCGGTCGGCTCGTTGTTGATGATCACGAGCCGCGCGCCGCTCTCCTTCGCCATCATCGGAAAGCCTGCGGCGGGCCACACCACAAGCGATGAGCCGATTGCCAGAAACAGGTCGCAGTGCCTGGAGAGTTCCGCCGCGCGGCGCATCGCATCCTCAGGCATCGATTGCCCGAACGAGATCGTCGCGGTCTTCACCGGATCGCCGCAGTCCGCGCAATCGGGCGCGCTGCCCGCCTTGTCGAACTGCTGCTTCACCCACGACAGCTCGTAGTCCTTGCCGCAGCCGATGCAGCGGCCATAGGTCGTGTTGCCGTGCAGCTCGATCACGTCGTCGGCCTTGAAGCCCGACGCCTGATGCAGGTTGTCGATGTTTTGCGTGATGATGCCGGGAACCTTGCCGGCCCGGTAAAGCGACGCAAGCGCGCGATGCCCGCGACCGGGTTTGGCCGCCGCAAACGTCTGTTCCATCGCAAAGCGGCGCCGCCAGGACTCGTCGCGCGCGTCCTGGCTGGCGACGAACTCGTCGAACGGAATCGGTCGGTTGCGGGTCCACAGCCCGCCGGGCGAGCGGAAATCGGGAATGCCGCACTCGGTGGAGATGCCCGCCCCGGTGAAGGGCACGATGGACGACGCCTCCGCAATCATGTTGCCGAGCTGCTCGACGCCGCTGCGCAAGTCTTTTGCGATCACTGAAAACAATCCGGTTGGCCGCAGCGACTATAGCACGGCCAGACCGATTGCGAGCTCAACCGTTGCGCGAGCGATCGGCTGCGAGCGGCGTGTCTTGATCGATCGGCTTGCGATCAGCTGCGTCGGCGCCTCCGCTTGGTCGCTCTTCCAGCGCCTCAGCATCATCACATTCCTGCACCGGCTGCTCCGCATTGACGCCCAATTCGCCGACGCCAATGCGCCCGGGACAGGACCACGGCCAGGAGGATGGGCATGACCGATCAGGAAGACCGCGTCGCGCGCGAGCGCGAGGAGATCGTCGCACGCATTGCCAGCTTCAGGGCGACGCAGCAGAAGTTCGAGCGCGATCGCCAGGAATATTACGACAACACGCTCGGCAATGCCTGGAGTGGATTTCAACGCAAGACCGCTTAACGCAAGACCGCTTGATGCCCTGCCAGGCGACCGCGTTCATGGTCCGGGCGCCATGAGGCGCAAGTGAGAAAGCCCCGGGCGGTTTGCTCCGGGCTTATGTCTATTGCCGGTGCCGCCGTGCGATGGTTGCCGCAAACGCAGTTCCGGTTCCCTCGAGCGTTTTCCGTTCCGATCGGATCGCTCGAAAACGCGCCAGCCATGCGATAGCGCAAAGCTACCATCGGTTAGCGCTGGAACAAAAATACAACCTCAGAGATTAGCTTGGCGGTGAACGAGGTTGGCATCAATGCCGGCATGGATGGAACTGCTGCTTAACGTGATGGGCTTTGCCGGCTTCATCGGCATCGCGATGTATCACAAGCATCCGAATGGGAAGCTGCCCGACTGAGCGCCGGCGGCGCGTCTCGGCTTGCCGCTCCCCCGGCTTGCCGTCTTCAGTTTGCCTTCCGGGCCTCTCCCGCGGTCCGGACCAGCCGGTCCGACTTCACTAGCACTTTGCCGCTCTCCGGCTGCGGCCGCAGCCAGAAGCTGATCACGACAAAAGCCGAGCAGAACAGCAGTCCCACCACCATCACGCGCCGGTGGGTCGGTCGATCAGCACTGTGGAACGATGGCATCATGGCTGTCACCCGCAGCCATCCCAATCGCAATCGCAGGTGGAGACAACACGATGCTGCTCTTAACCTAACCAGGTAGGGTTAGCGGTGGCCGGGTAACGCCTCGTCCGGATCTCCCGATCGGCGGCCGCAGCGGGATTCACAGCGATATCCCCTGCTTGTCCGCAGCAAATCCACAACGCCAGCGGGTCCAATTATCCAACGAAATACGCATCTTGCTGCGCGCTTGTCCACAGCCTCGCGCCGCGTGCGCGCATTCAGGCATGGGCGAGCCATTTCAGGGTGGCCCGGAAACCCAGGCTGCGGGTTCCAACCAGCACGGTTCCGAACACCTCAGCCTCGTCGCCGCTGAATGTGCCGGAGAACCCGCTCGTCACTTCCTGTCCGGCGAACAGCGGACGGGTGAACGGGTCCGCGAAGGGCGAATGCTGGTTGGTGCTGAGATGTCCCTTCCAGGTGCCCTCGCCGGCCGTATAGGCCCCGATTGACCAGAAATATGGCCCGCCGCCGATCAAGAGACCGTCGCGCAGGATCAGGATGCCGCTGTCGCGGCCCCTCACGCCGTCGGTCATGTGGATGTGGATCGAATAGAGCCCGTTCTTCATCGATCGCGCCGCCCGGTCCTGGCGGCCCGCAGTATGGCTCCAATCCGGCCGGCGTGCGAGCAGGCCGATACCGCCCGGCCCTCCGAATCGGCGCAAAAAGGCAGCTCCCCGGGCGCTTACAAATCGTTAAGAAAGCACTGACAAGGTTCGATCCTCCGGAGGGAGAGAGCCATGCTCGTATACCCCGTACCTGTCGAAGTGACGCAAGCCAGAGTGCAGCTCGTCGTCGACCAGACGGCGAAGGAGCAGCCGCGCATCATCAATGAGGATGTGCTGGATGTCTTCGCCGCGAAGAACCAGGCCGACCGTGAAGCGGTCGAGACCATCCTCGACATCAAGGTGTGAGAGCAGCAGTAGCCGACAGGAACCTCTCGACTGCGCACGGGTCATCCTGGTGACGCCAGGAGGCACCCATGTGCAAGCTGATCGCGGTCACCGTCTTCACCCTGATATGCGGCGCGGCCTTTGCCCAGGATATTGGTCCAGCGCCGCAGAGCGGCATGGAACGGCCTGAAAACACCAACGGAGCCACTCAGAGCGGCGCGATGGACACCACGGGGATGGATGTGAAGCGGGCCAACAAATCCGAGATGAACACGGCAAAGGGCGCGGCAAAAAGGGACGACGCAAAAAAGTAGGTTCCCACGACGGAACGTCCGGGAAGCTGCGACCTTAAAAAACGACCTTAAAAAAAAGACGCGACCATCAAAAAAAGGAAGGAACGAGTCTCTCGTTCCGCCGTTAGTTTGGCGAGCGGTACAACGAGGGAGAAATCCACCGGAAATATCAGCTCAACAAGCCCCGTCAGCTTACTTCGGTAACTGGCGGGGTTTTTGTTTTGTGGAGGCGCCCATGTACGCCCTGTTCCGCGGCAAGACTCAGCTCGGAAGATCGTTCGCGACGGAGAAGGAAGTTTGGGAGACGGCGCTGATCGACGGTCTTGTCGAGGATGTTCCGGTCGCAGACGAACTCGGTGGCCAGATCCTGCCCGCCGGCTATCGCGTCGAGCGGGTCGATGAATACGAGGCGCAGCCCGATTGGAAAGCCGGACGTTCCTGACGCCGATCGGCCAGCCGGCGGACCCCAGCCGGCCGGAACCGCGTTGAACAGCGCAACGGCACATCACGCGTGGTGCCGACAGCTCACCGCCCTGTCGGCTTTGGAAGACCCCGCGCCCCCCCCCCTCGCGGGGTCTTTCTTTTGAACCTTTCGCGCGGCGCGAAGACATAAAGGGCGCTGGGGGATTTCAGGGCCCAGCATCCGGCGCAGCGCTGTGGGACGAACATACTCCGTCTACGCGGCGCTGTTGCATTTTACAAATTCAACCTTAAGTTTGGTCTCCAACAGTTGACGGCTCACGCCCTGAGAGATCCCCAGTCCGTCAGCTGGGAAAGCCCCGCATCCAGCCTGCGGGGCTTTCTATTTTCCGGACCCAGGAACCTTCCGCGCGCAGCGACATTGTCTGCCCGGTTGCCGGCACGATCTCCCCAAGGCCGGTCGGCATAGACCTCGCGAGCCCACTCGCGGGGTTTTGCGCTTTAGAGGCCGTCCAACCTCGCGCGTCCTTGATTGGCCGTGATCGGCAATCGGTGCGATAGAGGCCGCGCCTCCAAGGCTCGACCACAAGCCCCGTCCCAGAAATTTCGCTGGGCGGGGCTTTCTTGCATCCGCTGCTGCGCAAGCGTGTCGCGGCACGTCCCGTCCATATCCGGCCGCGTGATCGCGCGGCGCAACCGGAGCCAACGCTCGCGAAGGCGTGAGCATGCGAAGGCGAAATGCGATCGGCAAAACTCGCGCTAACCCCTGCCCCGCGTCGCGTTTTGCTGCTATTCCTTGCCCCGTCTCGCCCGAGCCCAAACAAAATCTCTGAATCTGCAGGAGGATAAAAAAATGCGCTATCTGCACACCATGCTGCGCGTCCGCAATCTTGATGTCGCGATGAAATTCTATCAGGACGCGCTGGGGCTGAAGGAAGTGCGCCGCATCGACAATGAGAAGGGCCGCTTCACGCTGGTGTTTCTCTGCGCGGAGGAAGACCTCCATCTGCTCAAGTCCCTGCCGCAGACCCGCGGCGCGCCGCTGGTCGAGCTGACCTACAATTGGGATGAGGAGAAATACGGCGAGGACCGCCATTTCGGCCATCTCGCCTACGAGGTCGACGACATCTACGCGACCTGCGAGAAGCTGATGAAGATGGGCGTCACCATCAATCGTCCGCCGCGCGACGGCAACATGGCGTTCGTGCGTTCGCCCGACCTGCACTCGATCGAGATCCTGCAAAAGGGCGAGCCGAAAGCCCCGGCCGAGCCGTGGGCATCGATGCCGAACACCGGCCATTGGTAAACACCGCGCCCGCTCCTACGTTCCTGTCGGCGTTTCGCCCTTGCTGAAGCGCCGAGCGATCGCGAGGAACGCGACACGATCGTTGACGTTGCTCCCTCACAAGCATGCGAGGAGGCAACGATGGGAAGAGGAATTTTGCTTTGGCTGTTGGGTGTGCCGATCCCGGTGATCATCGTGTTGTGGTTGTTGTTCGGTCACTGACGGCGTCTTGATGCATAGCGATCAGCGAGGCTCTGCCGCTATGCGGCGGAGCCTTTTTTTGCTCTCGGTACAATTCACCCCGCGCTTTTCCCCGACGCTTCAGCTATGAACGCGCGCAAAGCACAACAGCGGGAAGAAACGCGTGATGGACAGTAAGCCGCAAGTGACGATCTGGGGTCGGGCGAACTCGGTCAACGTGCAGAAGGTGCTCTGGTGTCTCGCCGAGCTCGACCTCCCCTATCAGCGCATCGATGCCGGCATGCAGTTCGGCAAGAACGATCAGCCCGACTATCTCGCGATGAATCCGAATGGCCGTGTCCCGACGCTGGTCGACGGCGACTATGTGCTGTGGGAATCCAATTCGGTGATGCGCTATCTCTGCATGGCCTATGGTCATGGCGCGCCGCTCTATCCGCAAGCGCCCAAGGCGCGCTCCGCCGTCGACCGCTGGCTCGACTGGACGCTGTCGACGCTGCAGCCGGTCGACCGGCCGGTGTTCTGGGGGCTGGTGCGCACGCCGCCGGAGAAGCGCGATATGGTCCAGATCCAGAAGGACGCCGATGCCGAGGGCGTGGTGTGGCGCGTCGTCGAGGCGCAGCTTGCAAGGCGCCGCTTCATCGAGGGCGATCAGTTCACGATCGCCGACATCGCGCTCGGCGCCTTTGCGCGGCGCTGGCTCGGCGTCCAGGGCGTCACCAAGCCGAAGCTGCCCCATCTCGAACGCTGGTTCGGTGAGATCGCGGGGCGGCCGGCCTTCGTGCGGTTCATCGCGCCGCCGATGTCGTGAGCGCGGGCGGCAAGCCGCTCAACGCCCGCCGCTGGACATCCCGCCACCGACGCTGACGGCGCCACCGAGTTTCACGCAGGTGTCGGAGCCCTCCACCTTGACGAAGCCGGGTCCGTACGACGCGCATGGATTGCTCCGCGTCGCGGATTTCGACGGCAAGGTTTTGCCGGCATCAGTGGGCGTCTGGAAATTGCGGCGGTCGCCCTGCTGGGCGAACGCGGCGGCTGGAAGCAGGACGGCCATGATGGCAATGCAGGTCTTGCGCATCCGGCCTTTTATCCCACGCCACCGGATGAGGCTAGCTCATGATGCGATCGGGAAGGGTCGCAGCATGAGCTAGCTCTTTTCTTGAGCATGATCTGTTCGGAAAACCGGATCCACTTTTCCGGATCATGCTCTATCGCACGAACTTGACGCCGAACGTCCTGCCCTCGCGCCACACCACTTCGCAGGCGCGCCCGGTGCGGGCGTCGCGCGAGAACGCCAGCCGCAGCTTGGCCGGCAGTGTGTTGTTGTCCTGGACCGTGATCTTGGCGCCCGACGAGGACATGTCCTCGACCACGCAGGGCCGCGCGGCGAATCCGCCGTCGAGCGTGATCCAGCCGGATTGCCGCAGCGATTTGCGCGTTTCGCGCTTCTTGGTCCCTGGAGCCATCACATCATCCCGAGCCCAGCCGTATCGCCGCTAACTTACCAAAGGGTTGCGAAACAGCTGCGGATTGCAGCGATCCGCCGACCCGTGCACAACGGCCGAGACGGCGCGGCGAGAGCGTCCGTCCGAGCACAATGCGTTGAGTTGGCTGGATTTCCAGTCTGGCCGTGATGGCGCTCCCTAGCGGAATCGAACCGCTCTCTCCACCGTGAAAGGGTGGCGTCCTAACCGATAGACGAAGGGAGCAAAACTCCCGGCAAATCAATACGTTAGACGTGAGATGCGCCGGACCGGCCACAGCCCTCAAGCCGCGACCGGCGAACGTATAGTGGCGATTGGCCGGGCGGGCAAGCGTTCAGAACGCTTTTCCCGGGTTGCCGCTGGGATCACCGGAAGGACATCACCTGCAGGACAATCCGGCCTCGATCGAGGTCCAGAAGCCGCAATGCGTCGGCACATGCGCATGCGCCCGCGAACCGCCGACGTGAATCAGGATTGCGGCGGCAAGGGCGACGACGACGACGGGAACAATGAATCTTCGGATCGACATGGGCCTGCGCATCGACCGACATCGTGGCCTAACTAAGGCCTGCGGGCCGGCTCGATGTCCGGCAACAGCGCTCAGCGCCAGCCGCTAGTGATTGCTGGCGACGTTCTGACGATTATTCGGCTGCGCCGCCACGGGCGTCCGCTTGATGCAGGTGCTGCAGATCACGAGCTTGCGCGCCAGCCGGTCGTCGGCATCCGCTTCCGACAGTTGCTCAGGCGACGCCTCCGCCACCGCGGGCGACGCATTCCGCGCATGGCGCCGCGGCTGCGGGAGATTGGGGTCCTGTCCGGCACCGTCCCAGGCCAGCGGACCTGTCCCCGGCGGCGGCGTGGTCATGCTGTATTGCTGCGAGACCTGCGCGCAGGCGCCGACAGCGATCGGAAGAAACAGCACAGCGGCCTTGCGAGCCCAGTTCCGGAATGCAGACATGATCACACTCTCACGCTATTCGTACTGCGACCTAAGAGCAGAACCGCTAAGAAATCGTTTGCCCTGATTGTTCCGTCGCATCCAACCGCGTCGGCATCAAGACGGGATTGAGGCGCCAAGGCGCACATCAAGACGTAAAATCAAGACGGCAATCCGGAGTCCAATCATGCCAGGCATCAACGGTCGCTTCGACGGCAAGCGCGTGCTCGCCGATCTCAACGCGCTGCGCGCGATCGGCGCCTACAAGACCGGCGTGCACAAGCCGACATTCTCGGAACCGCATCTGCGCTCGCTCGACTGGCTCGCGACGCGTTTGCCCGACGCCAATCTCACCGCAACAATCGACGGCATCGGCAATGTGCTCGGCTCCAGCGCGAAGGCGGGACCAAAGCTGCTCGCCGGCTCGCATCTGGAGAGCCAGAACCACGCGGGCTGGCTCGATGGGCCGCTCGGCGTGATCTACGCGCTCGAGGCGGCGCGCGTCATCAACACCGACCCGGACGCGAACGGCGCGGTCGAGGTCGCCGCGTGGTGCGACGAGGAAGGACATTTCGGCAGTTTCCTCGGCAGCCGGTCGTTTGTCGGTGCGGTGACCGAAGCCGACATCGATGCAGCCCGCGACCGCTCCAGCGATCGCACCATGCGCGATGCATTGCGCGACGCAGGCTTCGCCGGCCGCCCGCGCCTCAATGCCGAGGCCGGCCGTCATATCGGCTATCTCGAAGCGCATATCGAGCAAGGCGACACGCTGGAAAGCAGCGGGCTCAGGATCGGCGTCGTCACCTCGATCGTCGGCATCTGGCAGTATCGCATCACGTTCACCGGCGAGCAGAACCACGCCGGCACCACGCGGATGGCGGTGCGCAAGGACGCCGGCCTCGCGCTGGCGCGGTTCTGCGTCGCGATCGACGACAGCTTCCCTGCCCTGTCGGGACCGCGCACGGTGTGGACCACCGGCCGCATCACGCTGGACCCAGGCGCACCGAGCATCATTGCAGGCGGCGCCGAGATGCTATTCCAGATTCGCGACGACAATCCCGAGGTGATCGCACGTCTCGAGGAGCAGCTGCATCGCCTGGCGGCCGAGGCCACCGCTCAGGGCCGTTGCGGCGTGAAGGTTGAGCGCATCCGCACCGGAGTGCCCGCGATGATGACGCGCGCATTCCAGGATGCGATCGAAGCCGCGAGCGCAGCCTGCGCCGGCGGCAGATCGATCCGCATGCCGAGCGGCGCCGGCCATGACGCCCAGGTCCTCGCCACCATCATGCCGGCGGCGATGCTGTTCGTTCCGTCGATCGGCGGCATCAGCCATCACTGGAGCGAGAACACCGACGATGCCGATATCGTCACGGGTGCCGAGGTATTTGTCGAAACCTGCCGGCGCCTGCTCGCAGGTTAGAGCACCTTCAGGTCGGACCGCCCCGGTTGCCCGACTTCAGCGAAGCCAACGCGTGCGAGTTCTGCACGGTGCTTCTCCTCGCGGTGAAGAAAACGTACAGCAAGCAGATGTCGATCAGGATCGTGCCGGCCATGACGCTGTAGGCCCACGGGCTTTCCATCAGCTTCACTTCGATCAATACGCGCGACAGGCCGAATCCCACGACCCACGCATCAAAGCTCATGCAGATCCGGCGAAACGTCTCGGCGTCCAACCGCCGGATCAGCCAGGCACCGAGCGGTATGCCGACGACAACGCAGGGAACCAGCACGAGCAGGATGCTCCGGCTCTCGTCGATGAACAGACCGAGCTTGTAATATGCGATTGCAGTCAGGCTGGACTCCGTCACCCGAACCAGCGCGAGACCGGCCCTAAACTCATCTTTGACGAGGCCCTGATTGTTGAAGAGGATCGCCAGCGGCGGGCCCGAAATGGTCGTGACCGAGTACAAGATCCCGAGCATCGTTCCGAAGGGCAAACCGACCAGCCATTTCGACTGGATCGGCCTCCGCCAACCGGCCGCCTGCAACAGAATGAGCGGCAGAATAATCGAGTAGGTGGCGAACTTGGTCCAGCCGGGCTGAAGCGACGTCAGCGCAAAGGCTCCGACCGCGATACCGGGCAGCATGCCGATGAGAATAGGCAGCACGCGCCGCCACACGGCCGGAACGCCGCTCAGGTTGATGCACAGGACATACAGATTGACGAAGACTTCGACGATGACCACCGCGGGATTGAGGACGCGGTTGGTGTAGAAGACGAGTGCGACCGGCACCGTGAGCGAGGAAAACCCGTAACCAAGCGCGCCATTTACAAACGCCGCAAACAGCGCGATCACGGCAAGAACGATCACAGCAGAATCAATCGAAAGCATCTCTGGCTTTTACCGGATCAGTCGCCTTGCCCACGGCATTATAGCCCAACGACGGGGACGCGGTGCCGAAAGCTGATCGGACCCACAGGTCGCGATCCCGGAATCGTCGGGCTACCAAAGCGCCTGGAACGCCATGGACCTGCCGCCGTCAGGAACCTGTCCGGGAGCCGCGCTCGGCCCTTAGCTGATCAAGGCCCGCAACGGCACCTTTCCAGCCTGCTTTCGTAAGGCACCGTGGCATATTGGTCACGAGAACGGCATCAGACCGATTTGCAATCCGCTGAACTTGCTGCCATTTCTTCGGCACGCATCGCTTTGGTGCCATCAAAGGGGCCCGTCCGGCTCATGTTGTTGCTTGAGTCGCTTCCAACCGTCATCGGCGCCGCCGCCATTGCCCCCGCATTGCTGGTGTTGTGGCTGGTCATCGCCGCCGACGAGCGGCCCGGACCGCCGGTTCAGGTGTGGCTCGCCTTCGTGCTCGGCGCGGCCAGCATCTCCCTGCTCGGCCTGGCGCGAATTCCGTTCAATGCGCTGCTTGCGATTCCCGACAATCCCTGGGCGACGCAGGCGGTGCGTGCAGCTTTCGGAGTCGCGGCACCGGAGGAGATCGTCAAGGTGCTCGTCATCGTCGTCATCTCGACGCGGCGCCGCGCCTTCGCCGATCCGATGGATACGGTGGTCTATGGCGCGGCCGCCGGACTTGGGTTTGCCGCCTATGAGAACCTCGCCTATCTGGTCCAGCACAAGGACATGTGGCGCGCGCTCGCGGCATTGCGCAGCGTGCTCACGGTGCCGTTCCACGGCGCGCTCGGCATCATCGCCGGCGCCTATCTTGCGATCGCGCGCTCCGGCGGCGCGCTCGGCGCCTACCGGGGTCACCGCGACTGGGCGCGCATGACGAATTGGGCGCTGGTGCTGGTCGCGCCGGTCGCGCTGCACGCGGCGTTCGATTTTCCGCTGCTCGCGCTCCAGCGCATCCCCGATCTCGGCTCGACCACGCGGCTGCTGCTCGGCTCGGCCAGCGTGCTGATCGGCTTCTCCTCGATCGGCTTTGCAATCCGCCTCGTGCGACGCCTCGGCAAGCATCATGCGCCGCGCACCGACGTTGCGCGCGAGCGGCTCAGCCAGCTGCGGCGGATGTGGGCGCTGCTGCTGATCGGCGGCGGCGCCGGCTTTGCCGGCGTCTCCTTCCTGCTCACCTCGCTGCATCATTGGTACGTCAATCCCGAGCGCAATGCGTCGTTCATCCTGGTCCCGATCGGCTTCACCTCGATCCTGATCGGACTGGCGCTGCTCATCGCGACCACCGCCGTCTACTTCCTCGGCCGCAACCGGATGCGGACCGCCTCGGAGGGCTTTCCGTCCGCTCCCGGTCAAAGCTAGCGCCCCGGCCGGCACCGCTCCCCTTGCAAAACAACCTCGGCGGGTTCAGGGAGAGACACAGACCAGGCGCGAGAGGACGATGGGGCACAACTACAAGAATTATCGGCCGGATATCGACGGCTTGCGGGCCGTTGCCGTCTCGTTGGTCGTGCTCGGCCACGCGTTCCCGCAATATGTTCCCGGGGGTTTCGTCGGGGTCGACATCTTCTTCGTCATTTCCGGCTACCTGATCACCGGGATCATCTATGGCGACATTCAGAACGGGAGCTTCAGCCTTGCGACGTTCTATGCGCGTCGCATTCGCAGGATTTTTCCTGCCCTGATCGTCGTCTTGATCGCCGCCTTCGTTGCCGGATGGCAACTTCTGATGCCGAGCGAGTTGGTGGCCCTTGGAAAGGAGATTGCGGCAGGCGCGGGTTTCTCGGCAAACCTGCTGTTCTATTCGGAGGGTGGCTATTTCGATGCGGCCGCGCAAACGAAGCCGCTGCTCCATCTCTGGTCGCTCGGCATCGAGGAACAGTTCTACCTTGTCTGGCCCTTGCTGCTGTGGGCGCTGGTGCGATGGCGGATCGCCGCCGCCGCTCCCCTTGCCCTGATCTTCATCGCATCGCTTGTCGCAAATATCCTGGTCGTTCGAACCAACCCTGAAGCCGCATTCTACCAGCCGTTCACGCGGGCGTGGGAGCTCGCGGCCGGAGCATTGGTGGCCGTCTGCCTGCCCAGCGGATTCTCCGCGGCGCGCGACCTTCTCGGATGGTCCGCGCTCGCGGTGATCGCGGCGGTAACCGCGTTCTATTCGCCCTCCATGACCTACCCCGGGATCGCAGCGGTGGCGCCGGTCGCCGCTGCCGCCGCCCTCATCATGTCAGGTCGCAATCGATTTCTCTCGACGCGTACCGCGGTCGCGATCGGGCTGATCAGCTATCCGCTCTACCTCTGGCATTGGCCGATCCTGGTTTTTGCGGCGAGCTTCAAAGGTCGTCCCCTGACTTTGGCCGAGAACGGGCTGGCCGTTGGGGCCAGCTTCATTCTGGCCTGGGCAACCTATCGCTACGTCGAGCGCCCAATCAGGTTCGGGCAGTGGCGGGTGGCGCCGGTCCTTGCGGCATCGATGGTGGCCGTTGCATCGGTGGGAGCATTGGCGATCGTCGACGGCTTTGCCTTTCGGCTTCCGGCGATCGTTCGCGAAGCCGGCGCCATGACCGTATCCAGGGACTTCCTGAGATACGGCGAATGTCATATCTCGGCTTCCGCCGATCCCGCATTTGATCCGAGCTGCGTTGACGCCAGCAAGCGCCCGCTTGTTTTCGTATGGGGCGATTCGACCGCCGGCATGCTTGCCGCCGGGCTGCGGCAAGTCCAGGGCGATCAATTCGGGTTAGCCCAGTTCACCGTCAATTCCTGCCCGCCACTCTTCACCGCGCAGGCCGAGACCATTCCGTTTTGTGTTCAAACCAATCGCCACATCGTTGCTGCGGTTGCCCGCTCGCACCCCGATGTCGTGCTTCTGCACCTGGCGTGGAGCAAAGAACCCACCGCCGACGATCTCCGCCCGACGATTGTCGCCCTCAGACAGGCCGGCGCCGCCCGTGTCATCCTGGTCGGCCCTGTCCCGGTCTGGACCGACACTGTGCCCCATCTGACGGTGCAATATTTCCTGCGCCATCATACATTGATCCCGGAACGCAGCCACGATGTGCGATCGACCAAGCAGACTGACGACGGGATTGGGCAGATCGCCGCCGATCTCGGGATCGAATATCTGTCGCCCTATGACGAGCTCTGCAACGCGGACGGATGTCTGACGAGGGTCGGGACCAGCGCAAACGACCTGGTATCGGCCGACTTCCTGCATCTGTCGCCACGCGCCTCGCGATATCTGGCGGCCAGGCTTGTGCCAAGGATTCTGGCTGTCGAAAACCGCCATGCAGAAAGATGAGCGCACAGCTATTGCCGCCGCAACTGACGGGCTGACCATTTATAACCGGTTAGGATAGACTGCACACGCGCAGATCCGGAGAGCCGCGATGCCCCTGTCCAACGACCTCGACAAGCTGCGATCGAAAATGCAGGCCGCGGTGAAGGCGCACTGGAAGGCGTTCCTGTTCGAAGGCATCCTGCTGGTGATCCTCGGCATCGCCGCGATGATCGTGCCGACCTTCGCGAGCCTCGCCGTCACCATCTTCCTCGGCTGGATGTTCCTGATCTCAGGGATCGGCGGGCTGATCGTGACGTTCTGGGCGCGCAACATGCCGGGCTTCTGGTGGTCGCTGATTTCGGCCGCGCTCGCCGTGCTGGCCGGCATGGTGCTGCTCGCCCGTCCGATGCAGGGTGTGCTGACGCTGACCATCGTGGTCGGCGCCTATTTCGTCGCCGAGGGCGTCGCCACCGTCATGTACGCGCTGGAGCACCGCCGCGAATTGTCGGGACGCTGGTCCTGGCTGCTGATCGCCGGCCTGATGGACATCGTGATCGCCTTCTTCATCATCGCGGGCTTGCCGGAATCCGCGGGATGGGCGATCGGCCTCCTCGTCGGCCTCAATCTGATGTTTGGCGGGGCGACCCTGATCGGCATGGCGTTGGCGGCGCGCAACACCTGACGCCGAACCGCGGGGGGCTTGCATTTGGGGGGTGACAGCCCCAAATCCCTGCGCTATAGAGCCGCCCCATGATCACCGTCGCCACCAGCTATTTTTGGTACTTTAGCTACGACAGCTCGCTGGCGGCAGGAGGATCGCGCTCAATCTGAAGAATTGCAGCAAACGTCCAAAACAAGCCGCCAGACCTGGCGGCTTTTTTGTGTGCCGGCAGGTCCCGAAATCCAAAGGAGCCAGCCGTGTTGAGTACGACAGACGATCTTCGCATCAAGGAATTGAAAGAGCTCAGTACGCCCGAGGAGGTGATGCGGGAGGTCCCGCGCACCCTGACGGCGACCCGGGTGGTGATGGGCGCCCGCAACGCCGTCCACGCGATCCTGAACGGCACCGATGACCGCCTGCTGGTCGTCGTCGGCCCCTGCTCCATCCACGATCCCGCGGCGGCCGTCGATTACGCCGAGCGCCTCGCCAGCCTGCGCGAACAGCTCGCCGACCGCCTCGAGATCGTGATGCGGGTCTATTTCGAGAAGCCGCGCACCACCGTCGGCTGGAAGGGGCTGATCAACGATCCCGATCTCGACGGCAGCTTCGACATCAACAAGGGCCTGCGGCTCGCCCGCAACGTGCTGTCGGCGGTGAACAATCTCGGCCTGCCGGCCGGCACCGAATTCCTCGACATGACGACGCCGCAATACATCGCCGATCTGGTTTCCTGGGCCGCGATCGGCGCGCGCACCACCGAGAGCCAGATCCATCGCGAGCTGGCTTCCGGCCTGTCCTGCCCCGTCGGCTTCAAGAACAGCACCGACGGCGGCGTGCGGATCGCGGCGGACGCGGTGAAGTCGGCCTCGCACCCGCATCACTTCATGGCGGTCACCAAGGGCGGCCGTTCAGCGATCGCCGCGACCAGCGGCAACGAAGACTGCCACGTCATCCTGCGTGGCGGCCGGGCGCCGAACTATGATGCCGCGAGCGTCGATGCTGCCGCCGCCGAGCTCGGCCGCGCCGGTGTCGCGGCGCGGCTGATGATCGACACCAGCCACGCCAACAGCAGCAAGAAGCCGGAGAACCAGCCAGCGGTTGCCTCCGACATCGCGCGCCAGGTCGCAGGCGGCGAACAGCGCATCATCGGCGTGATGATCGAGAGCAATCTTGTCGCGGGACGCCAGGACGTCGTGCCAGGCAAGGCGCTGACCTACGGCCAGAGCATCACGGATGGCTGCATCGACCTCGGGACGACGGCTGACGTGTTGAAGCAGCTGGCCGATGCCGTCGACGCAAGGCGCAGCGTGCGGCGTGACGGCCTGCAGGAGCGTTCGGCCTGACGCGGCCGAACGGATTGAGCGTTGCCGGCGGGGCGAATATCGCGCCTCGCCGGTCAGCTGCGTGGGTTAGCAACCGCGGCAGATGCTCTTGATCTTCCTGTCGAGCGCCGCGTCTTCCTTGTTGGCCTGACTGTTCGGATCGCTGATATTCTTCTCGCTGCCAACGTCGCCGCGGCGCGGCTGACGATGTCCGATCGGCGCCTCCGGGACCGTCCCGCCCTTCTGCATGGAGGACGATCCGCCCTGTTGCTGCGCCCAGGCTTGGGAGATGCCAAGCTGGGGCGCTCCGGCCGCAACCATCATCAGAGCCATCAACAAAACTGTCTTCCGCATCTCGCGTCTCCGCTTCTCAACCCTATCGCGCCCGTTCCGGCACCTCGACGGTAGCACAGTTGCGTCGCCCCTGCGCTGCGCAATCCTGTACCTTCCGTATATCGGCCATCGTGCCAAGGAGCCAGATTCCCGCGGCGACCAGCACCACAAAGAAGCCGAACATCACAGCATTTTCGATGCTGCGGTTGCCCTCATCCTCGGGCGGCTCCTGCCGTCCGTCCCCGGCCCCGCTCATCGCCGCCTCAGGATTGCGGCGGGTAAAGATGAACGTCACCACAATAATCGACGATACGGTAGCGCCGTTCCACCGGATCTTCACGTTCGCGGGAAGCCGGCTGCGACAAATAGCTCGGGCCGATCGGCGCCTTGCCGTGGCCGCCGGGGATGTCGAGCACATAATCCGGCTGACAAAGTCCGGACACACGCCCGCGCAACGCCCGCATCAGTTCCTGCCCGGTTTCGATCGTGGTGCGCAAATGCGCTGTGCCGGGCGCAAGGTCGCCGTGATGCAGATAATAGGGCTTGATTCGGCACTCGACGAAGCCGCGCATCAGCGCCTCGAGCGTCGCGGCATCGTCATTGACGCCGCGCAGCAGGACGGACTGGCTTACCAAGGGAATGCCGGCGTCTGCAAGGCGCGCGCACGCTGCGCGGGCATTGTTGCTCAGCTCACGCGGATGGTTGGCATGGATCGCAATCCAGGTCGTCGCGCCTTCGACCCGCAGTGCCGCGATCATCTCGGGATTGATACGGCCCGGATCGGCGATCGGAACACGGGTGTGGAGGCGAACGATCTTCACATGATTGATGTCGGCGAGATCGGCCATGATCTCGGTCAGCCTGCGCGGCGACAGCATCAAGGGATCGCCGCCGGTCAGGATGACTTCCCAGATCTCCGGATGGCTGCGGATGTAATCCAGCGCCGCACGGTAGGGGTCATCGGACAAGGCCGAGGCCTTTCCCGGCCCGACCATTTCGCGCCGGAAACAGAACCGGCAATACACCGCGCAGACATGGACGAGCTTGAACAACACCCGATCGGGATAGCGATGCACGATTCCGGCGACCGGCGAATGCGCATCGTCGCCGATCGGATCGGCGTTCTCGCCCGGCTGCTCGACGAGTTCGTCGGCGCTCGGGATGAACTGCCGCGCGATCGGGTCGGCGGGATCGGCCGGATCAATCAGCGCGGCGAGCTCCGGCGTCACCGCGACCGCGTAGCGCGCAGCAACCCGCTCGAGCCCGGCCAGTGCTGCGACCGGCGCGAGCCCGGCATCGACCAGCTCGCGCGGCTGTCGCAGCGTCGCCGCCAGTTTTGGATCGATCCTGTTCATGTCTCTCCCGCAGGCGGCGTCCAGACCACCTGATCAATTCGTGGCGCGCCGCTCGCCAACATCACCAGCCGGTCGAAGCCGAGCGCGACGCCGCTGGCCTCCGGCATCTGGCCGACCGCGGCAAGGAAATCGTCATCGAGCGGATAGCGCTCGCCATAACGGCGGGCCTTCTCGTCCATCGCTGCGGTGAAACGATGGCGCTGCTCGGCCGCGTCGGTCAGTTCGCCGAAGCCGTTGGCGAGCTCGACGCCGCAGGCATAGACCTCGAAACGCTCGGCGACGCGCTGATCGCCGGCCTTGGTGCGCGCCAGCGCGGCCTCTGGCGACGGATATTCGAACAGCACCGTCAGACGGCCCTGTCCCAGATGAGGCTCGATATGCTCGACCAGCACCTTGCTGAAGATATCGGTCCAGGTGTCGTCATCTGCAACCCGCACCCGCGCTGCTGCAGCCGCCGCAAGCGCCTCGCGGTCGCCTTCGCCGCCTGAGATCGTCGCCAGGAGATCGATGCCGGCGAAGCGCTCGAAACCCGCCGCGACCGTCAGCAGCTCCGGCTCCGCAAACGGATCGGCCGTCATGCCGCGGAAGGAAAACCGCCCGATCCCGGTCGCCTGCGCCGCATGGGCGATCACGACGATCGTGTCGGCCATGATGGCGTCATAGCCGGCATTGGCGCGGTACCATTCCAGCATGGTAAATTCGGGCAGATGCAGGTCGCCGCGCTCGCGGTCGCGGAACACCCGCGCGAACTCGTAAATCTTCGGCTCGCCGGCCGCGAGCAGCTTCTTGCAGGCGAACTCCGGCGAGGTGCGCAGATAGCGGGGCGCATGTGAGCCATCGGCCTGCCTGAGCTCGGTGCGAGGAGCGTGCAGATGGGTCTCGTTGCCCGGCGAGATCTGCAGGATCGCGGTCTCGACCTCGGCAAATCCCTGCTCCTCGAACCAGGCGCGCAGCGCTCGCGTGATCGCCGTCCGCGCCTGCAGAAACGGCCTGCGGTCGGCATAGCGCTGCGGCATCCACCAGGGCGACGGCCGGTCATGAGCTGTCATCGCCAGAGCATCCTCATGGATTCAACATCAACGAGCCGCCATCCGCACTCAAGAGTACTGCGCAACCGATTGATTCTACGCAAGTTCATAAGCCTACACAGCCCGAGCCTCCGCGGAACGCCGCGAGGCTGATCCCTTCTTGTCGAAAGACGCGCACCTTGTCCATGCGCGCACGTGGCTGAACTTGAACGACGGCTCGCGCGTCCCATCGGCAGATTCGCTGAAACGGATGAGCCCATGGCCGAAAAATAGGGCCGATCGGGACGGCCGGGACGGTTGGCAACCTTGCGAATTCGGCCGCAAAAGACTGGCATCTCAGGGACAAATCAGTATGTTGCAGCCCGAAATCGCCGCCATGACCGAGGGGCTGCCGATCCGGTTGGCGCCCTTAGGCTCTCAAATTCAGGAAAACACCTTTGAAAGTCATCGCCAGTTCCATCCGCAAGGGCAACGTCATCGAGCAGGACGGCAAGCTCTATGTGGTCCTTTCCGCCGAGAACATTCATCCCGGCAAGGGCACCCCGGTCAGCCAGATCGAAATGCGCCGCATCGGCGACGGCGTGAAGGTCTCGGAGCGCTACAAGACCACCGACCAGGTCGAGAAGGCCACCGTCGAGGACCACAACTACAACTACCTCTATGAAGATGGCGACGGCTTCCACTTCATGAACAACGACAACTACGACCAGGTCCAGGTCTCCAAGGAGATCGTCGGCTCGTCCGCGCCGTATCTGCAGGAGAACATGACCGTGAAGCTCTCGATGCACGAGGGCAACCCGGTCGCGATCCAGCTGCCGCAGCGCGTGACGCTGGAAGTGGTCGAGACCGAGCCCGTGACCAAGGGCCAGACAGCCTCCTCGTCCTACAAGCCGGCCATGCTGTCCAACGGCCTGCGCACCGGCGTGCCGCCGCACATCACCACGGGCACGCGCATCGTGGTCATGACCGAAGACGGTTCCTACGTCGAACGCGCCAAGGACTGAGCGCTTGAGGCGCGGTGGGATTTGAAATGAATCGTCACCGCGCCTCAACTTGTTGGTTAAGCGTCAACTTTACCGAAAACCGCTACACACTTTTCCGGAACTTGCTTTAGTCTCTCGGGCGATCAGACATGAGCCCGGGGTGTGCAGTGAACAGGAAGGTGGTCAGCTTCGTCAGTTGCTGGCTGGCAGCCCTGCTCTCGCCTCTTCCCGGCGCCCATGCCGACGAATTCCGAACGCCATCGATCTCGGCCATGCGGGTCGAATGGCGCGCCGTGCTCGACCAGCTGCGGCAGGAGATCGGTAGCCGCCCGGCCATCGCCGCCGGCTTCACTTTCGCAGGCCAGCGCCGCGTCCCCGCCACCGATCCGCGGGCGACGCCTGCGCTGGTGCAGTTGAACGCGGTGACAGCGCCGCTGTTTCCCGGCATTGCGCAGAGCCCGATCCCGGTGCTGCTGCCGTTCGACCCCGCAAGCTATCTCGACGCGCGACAAAACGGTGCGCCGGACAGCCTGTCGATCGCGCGCTACCAGGCCGACTTCCGCGCGGTCGATTTCTTCCATGCCGGTGCGTCGGGCTACGATGCCGTGTTCTCGCTCGACCCCGGCGCCGGCGACGGCCTGCCGCCGCGGACATTTGCCAAGCCGGTCGAGGTGCAGATTTCCGGCTCGATCCTCGTCTACGACCTCGCCGACCGGCTCGGCGGCAAGGGCGAGCCGGTCAGGACGCTGGCCGCGCAGTTTCCGGACCTGCGCCGCTTCGTTCGCGAGGGCTATGTCCGCTACGCCTTCACCCGCTTCGGAATCCCCTATGTGGTCTCGATCCAGTGCCTCGACAGCGCGCCGCGGCCGAAGCGGCTGGCCTGCCGCGAGGCCTATCCGGTCGCCGAGCGCTTTCTGAAGGCCCTGCGCATCGCCGGCGGCCAGCCGTCACGGCCGCGCAGCGACGTCGCCTCCGATATCGCCGAGCGGCCGGCCGTGCAATCCGCCGACTTCACCTACCACCCGAGCGGCGACATCGTCGCGGGCAGCGGCGGCCGCAGGCAACAAGGCGGCCACGCCGACTTCACCGTCTATTCGCAGATCCGCTTTCCGCTCGAGAAGGCGCCGGCCTTCGCCCACTCGCAATCTTTCGCCAAGCGCAAGCCCGGCGCGGCCATCGACACGTATCCCTGGCAAGACAATTTCTGCGAGGCGCGCAGCTTCGAGGTCGGCCAATGCGCCAGCGGCTACGGCCATCAGGGCCAGGACATCCGCCCCGGCGCGTGTCCTGTCGACAGCAAGGATGGCTGCGACCCCAAGCAGCAGGCGGTCGTTGCGGTGCGCGACAGTATCGTGATCCGCTCGGCGCAACAGCAGGCCGCGACATTGCAGGTCAACACCCGCACCGAGCATGTCCGTTTCCGCTACATGCACATGAACCCGTCAGTGATGGATGCCGACGGCCTGCTCAACGGGCGCCGCGTCAGCGAGGGCGAGAAGATCGGCGTGGTCTCGAATTATCTCGACCACCCCAACGGCACATCGCGGCATCTGCATTTCGACGTCCAGCTGTTCACGCGCGACGGCTGGCTGTGGGTCAATCCCTACACCACGCTGGTGTCGGCCTATGAGCGGCTGATCCGCGGCCGCGGCCGCGAGATCGGACCGGAGCCCGGGCTTGCAGCCGCCGTGGCCCATGCCCTGCCCGACGACGTCGTGCATCGCATCGACACCCAGGAAGGCGGCGGCAATTAGAGTGTTGTCGACCGAAGGGGACACCGGTTCGGGGCGCACTGCCAAAATATCGAAAACAACCCCATGCAAAGGAGCCGGCGGCTGCCGTCGTTCGACACGACGACTTGACACGTCGGGCAAATCAGCGGCATTATTCCATTATTCCGAAATTGTGCAAACGCCCCACCGCAGGTTCCATTCGGAATCGCGTCGGTGCGCGCCATGTCGCGGCGACAATTGCCAGCTTCAATGATCATGATGGAAGCAGCAAACGGCGGGAACCCGTCCCGCTTTGACCATCGGACGCAAGTCTCTATCAGATGCCCATTCAGGCTGGACCACAACCGAGCATGCTCTCGACCTTCAGCTGGTTCTTTCTTTCGGTGAAAGGCCGCATCAGCCGGCAGGAATTCAGCCTGGGATTTTTCGGCCTTATGCTGGTCGACATGCTCGTCATTCGCGTCGGCGTAAGGCTCGACCCCGGTCCACGCTATTACGACAGCAGCCCGCCCGCCGACGACCTGTCCGTCCTGCGCTTGCTGCTCATGCTGTCATTGTGGCCATTCGCGGCGATCCTGGTGAAGCGGCTGCACGACCTCAACGTCTCGGGTTGGTGGGCGCTGACGATCCTCGCCATTCCCCACCTCGCCGCCGCGCTGCACGTCAAATACTGGATCCCCTATCTGGCGCTCGTCGCAACGCTGAGCGTGCTGCCGGGATCGAAGGGTGACAACCGGTTCGGCCGCGACCCGATGGCGCGCGCCGGCATCTAGCGCCCTCCGCCGTGGTTGCGATCAGTCGATCTCCATCGCCGCCAACGTCTCCTTGACCCGCCTCTGAGCGTCCGCGGGCAGCGGCAATATCGGACGTGGAGGCTCGGCCGTGCAGACCCCTCTGAGATCGGCAAGTGCGTAGACGACACGCAGACTGGAATATGTCCTGAACAGATCCCAAATCGGCTGCAGTCGCCCGTTGAGCTGTCGCGCGCGGGCCGCATCGCCGCTCGTCGCGGCGCGCACGATGTCCACGCAGACCTTCGGGAAGATTCCTGCGAGAACGCTGTACCAGGTGTCTCCGCCCGCCAGCAGCGCCTCGGTGCAATTCCAGTCGGCGCTGTATCCCAACGCAACGCCGTCCGGAACCACAGCCCGCAATTCCCCGAGATGGCCCGCCACGGTCGAAGCATCCAGCGCCGGACTTTTCACCGCGACGATTCCCTCGACCCGGCTCAGACGGCCGATGAGAGCCGGCGTGAATTGAAAATGAGTCGTTCCGGGATTGTCATAGATGCAGATCGCCAACCCGCTCTCGCGGGCCACGGTTTGGAAGTGCTCAAAGACCTCGTCATCGGTCAGCGGCGTATAGGAAACCGCTGCCAACAGGCCCGCCGTCGCGCCGGCATCACGCGCATCCTTCGCCAGCCGCACCGCATCGTCGGTGCGCAGTGCGCCGATGCCAACCAGTATTGGTGTGTTGCCGTCCGCCAAGGCGGTGGCCGCCTGCACGGCGCGCCGCCGCTCATCGCGGCTGAAATACGGATATGAGCCGGTACTTCCGAGCAGCCCGACCGAATCCACCTTCGCCGCAATCAGGGGGTCGAGCAAGGCGCGGAGCGCACCCACATCGACCCGTCCATCCCGGTTCGAAGGCGTGATCGGGAAGGCAGAGAGCCCCTTCAGGCTGATCATCGGTTTGTCCCTCGTCGGCAATCGTCGCCGCAACGTGTCCTGCAATCAATCGACACGCCCCGTTGCGCGCAAGGTCCAGTTTCACGCGAACTGGGCACCAAACTGGTCCAGTGCGCATGTCTAGCAGAACGAGCGCCAACCGATCGCTAATCGAGCATCGTGGTCAGCTGCGCGCCCTCATCCGCCACACGAACACCGCGATCAGCTCCGCCGGCTCCGTGGTGCTCGCATTGGCCGAGACCATGTGGGTCGAGCCCGGCGGCTCGAAGAAGGACTGGCCGACCTTGAAGGTCTCGACCGGCCCGCCACCGAGCTGTGAGCGGATTTCACCCTTGGTGATGTAGGCCGTCACCGAACCGGAATGGCGGTGCGGCGGCGTGAAGCCACCGGGACCATAGAACACGCGCACCACCGTGACACGCTTGCCCGCCACATTGGGCAGCGCGTGCGAGCTGATGACCTCGACCTTGTCGAGCGGCGACGCCGCATTGGCGCTGGCGCACAGCGGCGCGATGACGGAGGAGATCGCGTCCATCGGGGTCGGCAGTGCCTTCCCGATCACGAAGGCGGAGACCAGTCCCGCGATCACGGCCAGCATGACCGGCCGCGGCGGCCGCGCGAATGGAAGGGATGGTGTCATCGCCATCGAGGTCATTGTTTTTCTCCCTGTCGGTTGCCGTTTGATCCGTCTCGACGTTACGAAGCCGCCGCGTCCGCGCGCTGCCGGCGCGGCGGCGGCGTCCAGCGATAGGCCGCGCCGAACCGGTTCCAGACATTGATCGATGCGATCGCCGAGGTCAGGTAAGTCAGCTCCTGCTCGGAGAATTCAGCGGTGGCCTCGGCATAGACCTCGTCGCTGACGCCGTTCGGCAGGGTCGTTAACGCTTCGGTCCAGGCCAGCGCGGCGCGCTCGCGCGGCGTGAACTGCGGCGCCTCGCGCCACACCACGACGAGGTTCAGCTTGTCGGCGGGCACGCCGAGGCTCTCGCCCTGCAGGATGTGATACTGCACGCAGAACGCACAGCCGTTGATCTGCGAGGCGCGCAGCTTGACGAGTTCGAGCAGCTGCTTGTCGAGGCCGGCCTTGGCCGCGAACTGGCCGAGTGCGCGCACCGCGGCGAAGACGTCGGGCGCGAGCTTCTCGAAGTCGGTGTATTCCTTGCGGGCATGTGACATTGGTCCGGCCTCATGTTATCAGTGTACTGAGATATTATCAGAGCTCTGATATCATCGGCAAGATGCGGGCATCGGCCGAGGCGACAGCAGGCGACATGGCGGCAATGCAGAAACGAGGCAAATTCGGCACCGCCGAACGGCGTCCAGTCGGAAAAGCCGCCGGCCGAAGGGCCGCAGTGAATGCGGGATCGAGCGCTGGCGACGTCGTGTTCGCCCCTTCCGTTCCGGCGCCGGGCGAAGGCAAGCGCGGCGAGCAGGGCTATCTCGCCTATCTGCTGCGTCAGGCCCACGCGGCCTCGCGGCTGTCGATGGAGCGCCAACTGGGACGGCTCGGCGTCACCTCGCCGCAATTCGTCGTGCTGACGATGCTGAAGGCCTATCCGGGGCTCTCCGGCGCCGATCTGGCTCGCGTCGCGCTGCTGACGCCGCAGACCGTGAGCGTGATCATCCGCAACCTCGAGCGCGACGGCGCGATCGGCAAGACGGCGCACCCGGTCCACGGCCGCGTGTTGCAATGGACCCTGACCAGCCATGGAACCAGACTGCTGGAGAAATGCCGGCAGATCGCCCAGGCCCAGGAACGCCGGCTCGCCGCCGGCCTCGATGCCAGGTCGGAACACGTGGTGCGCCGGTGGCTGTCAAAAATCGCCACAGATTTGCAGGATAGCTAGAGCATGACCCGGAAAAGTGGGAACCGGTTTTCCGATGAGGTCATGCTCAAAACTATAGCTCCTGCGGCGGCGTGGCTTTTGGCTCACCCGATCGGCGCCGCTAGACTGGCCCGATGAAACAGCCTGATTCTCCGAAATCCCCTGCCCGCCGCGCCGTCCTGAAGGCCGGGCTCGCGGCCGGCGTGGTACTCGTCAATCCGCTCGGCGCGCTCGCCGCCGCCCCTCCGGGCTTCGACCAGTGGCGCGACAATTTTCGCGCTCGCGCGCTCGCCAAGGGCATCTCGGAGGCGACCTGGAATCGCTGCATGGGGCGGATCGAGCCCGACATGAGCGTGTTCAGGCAGATGCGCAACCAGCCTGAATTCCACGAGCAGATCTGGCAGTACATCAACCGCCGCGTCTCCGACTGGCGGGTCATTCACGGCAAGGAGGCGCTGAAGAAGAACGAGGCGCTGTTCGGCCGGATCGAACGCGATTTCGGCGTCGAGCGCGGCACGCTGCTCGCGCTGTGGGGCGTCGAATCCGCCTATGGCGATCCGCTGGTGCAGCAGAACCACATGACGCCGGTGTTTCCGTCGCTGGCGGCGCTCGCCTGGAACGAGCCGCGCCGCAAGGCCTATTGGGAGACCGAACTGATCAACGCGATGAAGATCGTGCAGCGCGGCTGGAGCACGCCTCAGGAGATGAATGGCTCCTGGGCCGGCGCGATGGGTCATTCGCAGTGGATGCCGGAAGTCTGGCTCAATGTCGGCTTCGACTATGACGGCGACGGCAAGGTCTCGCCGTTCGGCCGGCCCGACGACGCGCTGGGCTCGACCGCGAAATATCTCGTCAACCGCGGCAAGTGGCACCGCGGCGAGCATTGGGGCTACGAGGTCCGCGCGCCCGGCGGCGGCGCCAGCGGCAGCCGCACCTACGCGGCCTGGGCCAGCGCCGGTGTGACCCGCGCCGACGGCCAGCCGTTTCCGCAGCCAAATGCGTCAGCGCAACTGTGGATCCCGGTCGCGGGTGGTCCGGCCTTTCTGCTCGGTCCGAACTTCAATTCGGTGAAGAGCTACAACCCGTCGATGAACTACGCGCTGGCGATCTGCCATCTCGGCGATCGCTGCCTCGGCGGGCCGCCCTTCATCCAGCCCTTCCCGGGCTCGGAACGCGCGCTGACACTGGCCGAGGTGCAGGAGATGCAGACGCGGCTGACCAAGGCCGGCTTCGACACCGGCGGCACCGACGGCCGCGTCGGCAACGACACCATGAAGGCGATCAAGGATTTTCAGATCAAGATGGGCCTGTTGCCCGCCGACGGTTACGGCGGGCTCAAGGTGCTGGCGCGGCTACGGCAAGGCGGGTAGGCATCATGCGATCTGCGTAGCCCGGGTGAGCGAAAGCGATACCCGGGCACGCATTTCCCGCATATCGCTCCGCTCATGCGGGCTACGACAGTTCGCTCCTATCGGCTCGCAGGCTGCCACATTGACCGCTCACCGTCATTGCGAGCGCAGCGAAGCAATCCATCCCTCCGCATATGCGGGACTATGGATTGCTTCGTCGCTTCGCTCCTCGCAATGACGGAGACTATTTCGCAGGCTGCCGCACCACGCCGCCGGCATTCATGCCGCCGTCGATCACGAGCTCGCTGCCCGTGACGTAGCGCGACGCGTCGGAAGCGAGATAGAGCACGCCCTGGGCGATCTCGATGGCCTGGCCGGCGCGTCCGAGTGGCGTGGCGAACCTTGCCCGCTCCTCCGGATCGATCGGCGCGTTCTGGCCGGCACCGGTCGCGCCGGTCGGGATCTTGCCCCAGATCGGCGTGTCGATGATGCCGGGATGCACCGAGTTGACGCGGATACCGTCGTTGACCTGCGCGCACTCCATCGCGATCGACTTGGCGAACAAGCGGACCGCGCCTTTGGTGGCGCTGTAGCCGGAAAGGGTCGCCGCACCACGCAGGCCAGCCAGCGACGACATCATGATGATGGAGCCGCCGCCGTGCTTGCGCATCAGCGGCAGCGAGTGCTTCACCGACAGGAATACGCCGTCGATATTGATGGCGGTCTGGCGACGCCAGTCCGCGAGCGACATCTCGACAATCGAGGGCGCTCCGATGCCGATGCCGGCATTCGAGACCATGATATCTAGGCGGCCATGGCGCTTGCCGATCTCACTGATGATTTCGATCCAGCGCTCCTCGCTGGTGACGTCCTGCGGCAAGAAGGTCACGTTCCGCCCGGCCTTGGTGAGCCGCGCGGCGAGCTCGGGTCCCCTCAACTCATCGATATCGGTCGCAATAACGGTCGCGCCTTCCTGCGCGAACAATTCAACGATGGCCTCGCCAATGCCCGATGCGCCGCCGGTCACCAGCGCGACCTTGCCTTCTACCTGTCCTGACATGTCCTCTCCCAACGTTTCTTATCGGATCACCGTCGGGCCCTGATCCGGCACCGCGACGTCGAGGACACGGAATTGCACACGTTCGGTGCCTTGCCAACGGTCGACCGCAAGAGAGCCCGCCACGTGCAATTGCTGGCCGCGATTTTGCGTCAAGGCGCTGCCGAGCTTCTGTCCGACGGAACGGAACGCGATACCGTTGACGATGGAGCCGTCGCCTGACTTGAAGCGCAGCCGCAGATGCGCCTGCCCGACTTCGTCGGCATAGACCAGCTGATGCGACGGCAGCGCGATCACCGGTTCCGGATTGGCGCTGCCGAACGGGCCAGCACGATTGAGTGTCGCGGCGAACTCCGGCGTCACCGCGCGCGCGGTCACGGCGCCGTCGATGAACAGCTCGTTCTCGTGCCGCGAATTGGCGACGTCGGCCGCCAGCGCGCCTTCCATGTAGGCGCGGAATTCGGCGAGCTTCTCCTTGCGCAGCGTGACGCCGGCCGCCATCGCGTGCCCGCCGCCCTTCATCAAAAGGCCGTCGTGCACCGCCTGCCGCACCGCCTTGCCGAGATCGACGCCGCCGATCGAACGGCCCGATCCGGTGCCGATGCCGCCGGGCTCCAGCGCGATCGCAAACGCGGGACGCGCGAACTTCTCCTTCAGCCGCGCCGCAACCAGCCCGACCACGCCGGGATGCCAGCCTTCCGCCGCGGTGACGATGACAGCACCCTTGTCCTCGAGCCCGAGCGAAGCCAGCGCCTCGGCCTCGGCCTGCGCCTCGGCCGCCTGCTCGATCAAGCGCCGCTCGGCGTTGAGACGATCGAGCTCGGCCGCGATCCGCGCGGCTTCGGATATATCGCCTTCGAGCAACAACCGCACGCCGAGATCGGCGCGCCCGATGCGGCCGCCGGCATTGATGCGCGGTCCCAGCATGAAGCCGAGATGCCAGGCCTCCGGCGGCCCGTTCAGCCGCGCGACGTCCATCAACGCAGTGTGGCCGACATGGTCGCGGCGGCGCATCGCGATCAGGCCCTTGGCGACGAAGGCCCGGTTGAGCCCGATCAGCGGCGCGACGTCTGCCACGGTGCCGAGCGCGACGTGATGCAGCACGCTGAGCAGGTCCGGCTCCGGCATCTCGCCGGTCCAGAAGCCGCGCTGGCGCAGTTCGCGATTGACCGCGACCAAGGTCACCAGCACGAGGCCGACCGCCGCGAGATGGCCGAGCCCCGAGAGATCGTCGGGCCGGTTCGGATTCACCAGCGCGTCGACCTCGGGCAACACATCGCCGGTCTGGTGATGATCGATCACGACGACCGACATGCCGAGCTTCCTGGCTTCCGCCAGCGGCTCGATGCTGGTGGTGCCGCAATCGACCGTGACCAGCAGCGTCGCGCCCTTCGCCGCCAGCGCACGCACGGCGTCGACGTTCGGCCCGTAGCCTTCGAAAATACGGTCGGGAATGTGGATCAGCGGGTCCAGCCCGCAATGGCGCAGATGCCAGGTCAGCAGCGCGGCCGAGGTCGCGCCGTCGACGTCGTAGTCGCCGAAGATCGCGACCTTCTCGCCGCGCACCGCGGCATCCGCGATGCGCTTGGCGGCGTGCTCCATCTCGGTGACCGTGTGAGGATCCGGCATCAGCTTGCGGATGGTCGGGTCGAGGAAGTCGGGAACCTCGTCGATCCCGACGTCGCGCCCCGCCAGCACGCGCGCCAGCATTTCCGGCAATTGATAGCGCTGCACGATCGCGAGCGCCCGCGCCGCCCCGCGCGGATCCAGCCGGTCGCGCCAGAGTTTTCCGGTCAGCGACCGCGTCACGCCGAGGAACGCCTGTGGCGCCTCGACGGGCAGTGCGGATGCGTGCAGCGTCATGAGCCCTTCCCAATCAGGCAGGAATCGTAACGCTTCGATGATTTGTGGACCAGTTCTAGCAGCCCATTCGGCTGGCGATTTCCCCGAAATCCTTGGCCACGATGTCCCACTCGCCGGTGGCCTCGAAATCGTACTTCTGCAGCGGACCGTATTCGGTCGGACGCGCCACGAAGGCGGTCTTCAGGCCGAGCTTCTGCGCGTGCTTCAGGTCGTAATTGTGCGCGGCGACCATCATCACCTGCTCCGGCGGCAGGCAGAGCAGCTTCGCGGCGCCGAGGTAGGTTTCCGGATCGGGCTTGTAGTGCTCGAACAGTTCGGCCGACATCACGAGATCCCACGGGAGCCCTGCGAACTTCGCCATGTTGGTGAGCAGCGCGACGTTGCCGTTGGAGAGCGGTGAGATGATGTATTTGGTCTTCAGCCGGGTCAGGCCGGCGACGCTGTCGGGCCAGGCGTGCAGGCGATGCCAGCCCAGCGTCAGATGCTGCAAATCGGCCTCGGTCAGCCCCTTGATGTCGAATTGCGCGACGAGTTTTTCCAGCGAGCGGCGGTGCAAGACGTCGAGGATGACGTAGCCGTTCTGCGGGTTCTTGCGCACCTCGTCCATCGAGGCCGCATAGACCGCGCGCCAGCCGTCGACCAGCGCGGTCCAATCGGCCTTGATACCTGATGTCTCGCCCCATCTGGTGAAGTCGTTGATCAGGCTGGTGCGCCAGTCGACCACGGTCCCGAACACGTCGAATACCAGCGCCTTGACCCCGGACAGATCGGACATGGGTGCCTCCCTTTTTCTTGTTGTTGTTTACGCTGTCGTTCCGGGGCGATGCGGAGCATCGAACCCGGAACCTCGAGATTCCGGGTTCGTCCTTCGGACGCCCCGGAATGACAGCGGATATTAGTCCAGGTGGAATTTCTCGAGCTGCCGATGCTCGGCCTTGATGTAGCGCACGGTGCCGGTGACCGAGCGCATCACGACCGTCTCGGTCTCGATCACGTCCTTCTTGAACTTCACGCCGGTCAGCAGCGAGCCGGTGGTGACGCCGGTAGCGGCGAACAGGCAGTCGCCCTTGGCCATGTCCTCGATGCCGTAGATCATCTTCGGATCGGTGACGCCCATCTTGTGCGCGCGCTCGCGCTTCTCCTCGGTGTCGAGGATCAGGCGGCACTGCATCTGGCCGCCGATGCAGCGCAGCGCGACCGCCGCGAGCACGCCCTCTGGCGCGCCGCCGGTACCGATATACATGTCGACGCCGGTCTCATCGGGTTTCGCACAGTGAATGACGCCAGCGACGTCGCCGTCGGTGATCAGCTGCACGGCAGCGCCGGTCGAACGCACGCTGTTGATGATGTCGGCATGGCGCGGACGATCGAGCACCAGCACGTTGATGGCGGTCGGGTCGACGCCCTTGGCCTTGGCGAGCCGGCGGACATTGTCGGCCGGCGGCGCGTCGAGCTCGATCACGTTCTTGGCGTAGCCCGGGCCGATCGCGATCTTCTGCATGTAGACGTCGGGCGCGTGCAGCAGCGTGCCGCCGTCGGCCATCGCCATCGTGGCGATCGAGCCCGGCATGTTCTTGGCGCACAGCGTGGTGCCTTCGAGCGGGTCGACCGCGATGTCGACCTTCGGGCCAGCATTGAGGCCGACCTTCTCGCCGATGAACAGCATCGGTGCCTCGTCGCGCTCACCCTCGCCGATTACGACCGTCCCCTCGATCGGCAGCTTGTTGAGCTCGCGCCGCATCGCGTCGACCGCGGCCTTGTCGGCGGCCTTCTCCTGGCCGTGGCCACGCAGCCGCGCGGCCGACACCGCAGCGCGCTCCGTCACGCGCACGATTTCGAGCGTCAGGATGCGCTCGAGCAGCATCTGCGGCGGAACGGAAATATGGGTCGACATCGGCGTACTCCTTAAGCCTCTGGGACAGGGCAGCCTGCCCGCATCAATCGTCTCACGCCCGACCCGTTCAGGCCATGCGCTAGTTTTTCTCGATCCGGATCACCTGCGGCCGCCCGCTGATGACCTTATCGCGCTGCACTGCGGCCAGCGCACGATGCACGGCATCCTCGCTGGTCGCATAGGTAATCAGAATGACCGGGACCGGTGAAGGTTTTTTGGCCGCGCCGTTCACATCGACGCCATCCGGGTGCCGTTGCACGATGGATTCCAGAGATATCTTCTGTTCCGCCAGCCGGGTGGCGATTGTTGCGGCAGTGCCTGCAAGATCGCGCGCCATCAGGCGGATATAATAGCCACCTTCATGGCGTTCCATCGGCGCCTTGGTGGTGTCGCGCAACCGCTCCACCGGACGGCCGAACGGCTTAGCGCGGATGCCGCGGGCGACGTCGGCGATGTCGGCGACCACGGCGGAGGCCGTCGCGCCGCCGCCGGCGCCGGGTCCCACCAGCGTGATCGGCGGAATCCCCTCGCCGTCGATCGCCACCGCATTGGTGACGCCCATCACCTGCGCGATCGAGGATGATTTCGGCACCATGGTCGGGTGCACGCGCTGCTCAATGCCCTTTGCCGTGCGGACCGCGACGCCGAGCAGCTTGACCCGGTAACCGAGTTCCGCGGCGGCCTTGAGGTCTTCCGGCGTGATCGAGGAGATGCCTTCGACGTAAACCGCGCTTTCCGCGACCTTGGTTCCGAAGGCGAGGCTGGCCAGGATCGCGAGCTTCTGCGCGGTGTCATGACCATCGACGTCGAATGACGGGTTGGCTTCGGCATAGCCGAGCCGCTGGGCGTCCTTCAGACACTCCTCGAACGACAGGCCCTCCTGCTCCATCCGGGTCAGGATGTAATTGCAGGTGCCGTTGAGGATGCCGTAGACGCGGTTGACGCTGGTGCCCGCGAGGCCCTCGCGCAGCGTCTTGATGACCGGGATCGCCGCACCGACCGCCGCCTCGAAATTCAGGGCGCCGCCGTGCTTTTCGGCAGCCGCGGCGAGACGCAGTCCATGCTTGGCGATCAACGCCTTGTTGGCGGTGACGACCGACTTGCCGGCCTTCAGCGCGGTCTCGATCGCGGACAGCGCGGGATCTCCGGCGCCGCCCATCAATTCGACGAAGCAGTCGATATTGGGATCTTCGGCGAGCGCCTCGGGGCTCTTCGCCCAGGCGATGCCGCGCAGGTCGAGGCCGCGCTTCTTGGCTTTCGAGCGCGCCGTGACCGCGACGACGCGAACGCCGCGGCCGCTGCGCTCGGCCAGCGCCCGTCCTTGCGTTTCGATGAGGCGGACGACATCGGCACCGACGGTGCCGAGCCCCGCTATGCCCACGTTCAGGGGTGCGACCATGGATTTAAGGGACCTGGAGATTAAGCAACCTGGAAGGATTAGCGTCGGTTGGCGAGAGGAACGACGTTGTGCAACGTTTCGATGCCGCTTTCAAGGAAGCGGCGCACGCCGCGCGCGGCCTGCCGGATGCGCTGCTCGTTCTCCACCATCGCGATGCGGACATAGCCCTCGCCATGCTCGCCGAACGCAACGCCCGGCGACACCACGACGCCGGATTTCTCCACCATCAGGGTCGCGAACTGCATGCTGCCGACCGCCTCGAACGCCTTGGGCAGCGGCGCCCAGGCGAACATCGAGGCCTGCGGCGGCGGAATGTCCCAGCCGGCGCGGCCGAATGACTCGACCAGCGCATCGCGGCGCTTGCGGTAGGTGTCGCGCATCTCGCGGATGCAGTCGTCGGGACCGTTCAGCGCCGCGGTCGCCGCCACCTGGACCGGCGTGAACGCACCGTAATCGAGATAGGATTTGACCCGCGCCAGCGCCGCGATGATCCGCTCGTTGCCGACCGCAAAACCCATGCGCCAGCCGGCCATCGAGAACGTCTTCGACATCGAGGTGAACTCGACGGTGACGTCGATCGCGCCGGGCACCTGCAGCACCGACGGCGGCGGATTGTTCTCGTCGAAATATACCTCGGCGTAGGCGAGATCGGACAGGATGAAGATGTCGTGCTTCTTCGCGAACGCGACGAGGTCCTTGTAGAAGTCGAGGTCCGCGACATAGGCGGTCGGGTTCGACGGATAGCAGACGATCAGCGCAATCGGCTTCGGGATCGAATGGATGATCGCCCGCTCGACCGCCTCGAAGAACTGCGGCGTCGGCTCCGAGGGCACCGAGCGGATCACGCCGCCCGCCATCAGGAAGCCGAAGGCATGGATCGGGTAGCTCGGATTGGGGCACAGCACGACGTCGCCGGGCGCCGTGATCGCTTGCGCGACGTTGGCAAACCCCTCCTTCGAGCCGAGCGTCGCAACCACCTGGGTGTCGGGGTTGAGCTTGACGCCGAAGCGGCGCGCATAATAGGCGGCCTGGGCCTTGCGCAGGCCGTTGATGCCGCGCGAGGCCGAGTAGCGGTCGGTCCGCGGCTTGCCCAGCGTCTCCTTGAGCTTCTCGATCACATGCGGCGGGGTCGGCAGGTCCGGGTTCCCCATGCCCATGTCGATGATGTCGGCCCCGGCGTTGCGCGCGGCCGCCTTGGCCTGGTTGACCTTCTCAAAGACGTAAGGCGGCAGACGGCGAATGCGGTAAAAATCTTCCATGGGACCCTTGCTCCGACAACCGCGATGCCAGAATCGACCCCCCTTGGTCCTAGCTTGCGGAAGCCGGCTCGGCCTCTGACAGAAATCGCACTGAATCAATGACTTAGAGCGAATTCAGGCGCACGATCTGGGGGCTGCGGCCGGATCTGCGGTTGAACTGGGTTTCTTTTAGCACGGACACCGGGCGGCGCCAGCGCTGATCGGCCGTTTGTCGGGTGCTACTTCCCGCTTTGGGCAGCCGTCGAGGCCTGGCGCGCGCGCGCGGCAATCAGCTCCTGCTCGATCTTGACCTGGTCCGCCGGCTTGATCGTCGGGTCGGCGCGGTCGGGCGGAAGATCATGGACCGGCAGGTAGCCGGTGGCGTCCTTCTCGCGCGCCGGCGCATCGGCCGGCATCGTCATATCGGCGATCGTGCTCGAGCACCCGCTCAGCGCCACCAACGACGCGAGCAGCACTGCGGCCGCGAGCCCCCTGTTCATTCGATCGATCGGCATGCGCCGAATTGTCCCCAACAAGCTAGCGCGCACGTCGCACGTTGCCGACACGGGTCGCACTGGTACGAGCCTTGCAGCGTCCCCGCTGCGTTAATTTCGACTTCAGCGTTTCAAACCATTGTCGCCCGAAACGCTTAAAGCGGGAACACCAAAAGCGAACCCTGAGGCTTCAATATGACGGAACAAAGATTTTTTCTCGCACCGCAACAGAGCGAAATGCTGGATTTTGACTGATTTGCGTTGCCGCACCGCGCGATGACGCCCTCCAAACGACGCGATATTGTACCTCAGATGAGCAACGTTAGTACCGACACCCAGGCCACCCCGAAATTCAACGCCGAAGCCTTCGCCATGAACATCGCGCGGGCGATGGAGAGCAGCGGCCAGGCGCTGGCAGCCTATCTCAAGCCGCGCCAGACGGGAGAAGTCCGCGACAAGCCGCCGAATGAGCTCGGTGAGGTCATCAAGACCTTCAGCGTGATCGCCGAATATTGGCTGTCCGACAAGGAGCGCGCCTCGTCGCTGCAGATGCAGCTCGGCAAGGACTATCTCGATCTCTGGGGCTCGGCGGTGCGCCGCATGGCCGGCGAGGCAGACGCCAAGCCGGCGATCGCCCCGGCCCCGCGCGACAAGCGCTTCCAGGATCCGGAATGGAAGTCGAACCAGTTCTTCGACTTCATCCTGCAGCTCTATTTGCTGACCTCGAAATGGGCGCAGCAGCTGGTCCATGACGCCGACGGGATCGATCCCCACACGCGCAAGAAGGCCGAATTCTACGTCCAGCAGATCACCAACGCGCTGGCGCCGTCGAATTTCGTGCTGACCAATCCGGAGGTGCTGCGCGCCACCGTCGAGACCAACGGCGACAATCTGGTGCGCGGCATGAAGATGCTGGCCGAGGATATCGAGGCCGGCCACGGCACGCTGCGGATCCGCCAGTCCGACTCGAGCAATCTCGAGGTCGGCGTCAACATGGCGACGACGCCGGGCAAGGTGATCTTCCAGAACGAGCTGATGCAGCTGATCCAGTATTCACCGGCGACCGAGAACGTGCTGCGCACGCCGCTCCTGATCGTGCCGCCCTGGATCAACAAGTTCTACATCCTCGATCTGCGCCCCGAGAAATCCTACATCAAATGGTGCGTCGACCAGGGCATCACGGTGTTCGTGATCTCCTGGGTCAATCCGGACAGGGAGCTCGGCAAGAAGACCTGGGCCGACTACATGACCGAAGGCCCGCTCACGGCGATGGACGTCATCGAGAAGGTCACCGGCGAGATGAAGGTGCACACCGCCGGCTATTGCGTCGGC
Organism: Bradyrhizobium sp. USDA 3315; assembly: GCF_054056795.1. Taxonomy (NCBI): domain Bacteria; kingdom Pseudomonadati; phylum Pseudomonadota; class Alphaproteobacteria; order Hyphomicrobiales; family Nitrobacteraceae; genus Bradyrhizobium; species Bradyrhizobium sp. USDA 3315. The sequence goes on from NZ_JBSRYP010000001.1 coordinate 7,127,735, forward strand.
GGCACCCTGCTCGCCTCGACGCTCGCCTATCTCGCCGAGAAGCGCCGCCAGCGTGTGACGTCGGCGACGTTCTTTGCCGCGCAGGTCGACTTCACCCATGCCGGCGATCTCCTGGTGTTCGTCGACGAAGACCAGATCTCGGCGCTCGAACGCGACATGCAGGAATCCGGCGTGCTCGAGGGCAGCAAGATGGCGATGGCCTTCAACATGCTGCGCTCGAACGACCTGATCTGGTCGTATGTCGTGAACAATTATCTGAAGGGCCAGACGCCCTCCTCATTCGACCTGCTGCACTGGAATTCGGATGCGACGCGGATGCCGTCGTCGAACCACTCCTACTACCTGCGCAACTGCTATCTGGAGAACCGGCTGTCGACCGGCACCATGGTGCTGGACAACACGCTGCTCGATCTGTCGAAGGTGAAGGTGCCGGTCTACAACCTCGCCGCCCGCGAGGATCACATCGCGCCGGCGGAATCGGTGCTCTACGGTTCGCAGTTCTTCGGCGGCCCGGTGAGATATGTGCTGTCCGGCTCCGGCCATATCGCCGGCGTGGTCAATCCACCCGCGTCGAAGAAGTACCAGTACTGGACCAACGACAACATCAAGGACATGAAGCTCGCCGACTGGCTGAAGGGAGCCGAGGAGCACAAGGGCTCGTGGTGGCCCGACTGGCGCGGCTGGCTGGAAAGCCATGACCCGGAGACGGTCCCGGCGCGCATGGTCGGCTCCAACGGCACGCAGGTGCTCGAGGACGCCCCGGGCAGCTATGTCCGCGTCCGCGCGTAGCGCCAACTCTTCCGCTCAGCTATAAACAGACGGTCCCGACGGTCGGGAATCGAATTCACGTGAGGGGGAGACGATGACGCGCGAACTGTTCTGGCTGTCGCTGACGGTGATCCTGACCGGGCTGCTGTGGATTCCTTACCTCATCAACCGCTGGCAGGTGCGCGGCCTCTCCGGCGTCATCGGCAATCCCTCGCGTGGCGACAAGCCGCACGCGGAATGGGCCAACCGGCTGATGTTCGCCCATGACAACGCGGTCGAGAACCTCGTGATCTTCGCGCCGCTGGTCCTGATCCTCAACGCGGCCGACTATTCCACGAAATGGACCGTGCTCGCCTGCGCCGTCTATTTCTGGGCCCGCGTCGCCCATCTGATCGTGTACACGCTGGGCCTGCCGGTGTTCCGCAGCGTGGCCTTCACGGTCGGCTTCCTCGCCCAGGCGGTGCTGGCGCTCGCGATCTTCAAGATCGTCTGATCCAAATATTCCCGCCGGTTGCGGCGACAGCCGCGCCGGCGCGGCATCAACTACCGGCTCTTGCGCACCACGATATGCAGCATCGTCGCGGGAGCCTCGTCAAAGCTCTTGATCTCGCTGGTGTCGGACGAGACTTGCGTCCACGCCCCTGAGGCGGCGTAGGTCGCAGCGAGCCAGTCCGCCGCGGGATAATTGTAGTAGCGGCCGATGCTGTCGCGGCCATCGCCATGGCCGATCTTGTAGCTTGCGTAGAACAAGCCACCGGGTTTCAGCGCCCGAAGGATGCGGCCGATGATGCCGACCAATTCGTCGCGCGGCACGTGCAGCAGGCAGGCGCTGGCCCAGACGCCGTCATAGGCTTCGCGGTCCTCGAGCTCGTCGAACAGCATCGCCTCGACGGGATGATTGATGCGGCGCGCCGCGACCTCGGCCATCTCGGGCGACCCGTCGGTCGCACGCAGCACAAAGCCTTCGGCGAGCATGACAGCGGCATGATTGCCGGCGCCGCAACCGAGTTCGAGGATCGCGCCGCCCGGCGGCAGCAGCTTCAGAAAGCCGATCAGCCGGGTGGACGGGGCTTTCGCCCACCCGGCATAGGTCTCGGCATTGCGCCGATAGAATTGCAGCGTGGCGTCGTCCACGATCCGCTTCGCCGTCAGCTGTCGGCCAGCCCGAGCATCAGCCGCATGTTCTGGACCGCGGCACCCGAGGCGCCCTTGCCCAGATTGTCGAGCCGCGCGACCAGCACCGCCTGGTGGTGCTTGTCGCTGGCGAAGACGTAGAGCTCGAGCTGGTTGGTCTCGTTGAGCGCCTCCGGCTCGAGCCGCCCGCCCTTGGCGGCCTCGTTCTGCAGCGGCATCACCGAGACATATTTGCTGCCCGCGTACCACTTCGCGAGAACAGCCTGCAGGTCGGCACCGGTCACCTTGCCCGGCAGCGCGTCGAGTTGCAGCGGCACCGAGACCAGCATGCCCTGCCGGTAGTTGCCGACCGACGGGATGAAGATCGGCCTTCGCGTCAGATGCGAGTAGAGCTGCATCTCCGGCACGTGCTTGTGCTCGAAGCCGAGGCCGTAGAGTTCGAAGGCCGGCGCCGAGCCGTCCTCGAAGCTGGCGATCATCGACTTGCCGCCGCCCGAATAGCCGCTCACCGCGTTGACAGTGACGGGATAATCCGCCGGCAGCAGGCCGGCGTCGACGATCGGCCGCAGCAGCGCGATCGCGCCGGTCGGATAGCAACCCGGATTGGAGACCTTCTTCGCGTTACGGATCTTGTCGGCCTGGTCGGGCGCGAGCTCGGGGAAACCGTAGGCCCAGTCGGGCGCAACGCGATAGGCCGTCGAGGCGTCGAGCACTTTCGGCGCGGCATTGCCCATCGTGTCGATCAGCGCCACAGTCTCCTTGGCGGCCTCGTCAGGCAGGCAGAGGATCACGAGATCCACCTCCTCCATCAGCGCGCGCTTGGCGCCTGCATCCTTCCGCTTGTCCTCGGCGATGTGCTTCACCGCAACGTCGCCGATCGAGAGCAGCCGCTCCTGGATGCCGAGGCCGGTCGTGCCGGACGCGCCATCGACGAACACGGTGGCCTTGGTCGCACCGCTCCTGGTTTTCGGTTGGTTGGTGTCGGTGAGGGTCATGGCACGTTCCTTTCGAGCTCGTTCGTTTCGTTTAACACATCTGGCCGCGCCTGCGCCGCCAACGGGGATGGGCAGTTATCCTTAGATTGAGCGCCCCTCGCCAGCGACAACAACCCCCGCTCATGGAAACAGCGCGATCTGCTCCAGTCCAGTGGTTTCGGGCAAGCCGAACATCAGGTTCATGTTCTGGATCGCCTGTCCGGCCGAACCCTTCACAAGATTATCGAGCGTCGAGAGCACGATGGCGCGGTTCTTGATCCGGTCGGCGACGACGCCGATCTGAACATAATTCGAACCACGCACGTTCTGCGTCTGTGGCAGCACACCCTTCTTCGTCACATATACGAACGGCTCGTTGGCGTAGGCCCTTTCCAGCTCGGCGCGCAAATCGTCCGGCGTAGCCCCGTTGAGCTTGACATAGGATGTGCAGAACTCACCCCGCGCCATCGGAATGAGATGCGGGGTGAAGTTCACCGTCACAGCCGAGCCAGCGGCCGCGCCAATCTCCTGCTCAATCTCCGCCGAGTGTCGATGGCTTCCGATCGAATAGGGCGACAACCCTTCGCCGGCCTCGCTGAACAGCGTGTTCTGCTTCAGTCCGCGTCCGGCGCCGGTGACGCCCGACTTTGCGTCGATGATGATGTCGTCGACGTCAATCAGCTTTGCCTTCGCCAGCGGAACAAGCGCCAGCAGCACCGCCGTCGGATAGCAGCCGGGACAGGCTACCAGCCGCGCGGCCGTGACCTCCTCCCGGTAGAGTTCGGTCAGCCCATAGACCGCCTCGTCCTGCAATTCGAGCGCCCGGTGCTCATGGCCGTACCATTGCGCATAGCTGTCTTTGTTGCGCAGCCGGAAGTCCGCGGACATATCGAGGATCTTGATTCTGGGATTGGCTTTCAGCACCGCGGCGATGATCTCTTGCGTCGTCCCGTGCGGCAGTCCGCAGAACAGGGCATCGAGCCGCGTCCAGTCGACCTTTTCCCATTCCACGAGTTTTGGCAGGTCGAGCATGAAGAAGTGAGGAAACACCTCGCTCATCGTCTTGCTGGCATGGGTGTTAGCGGTAAGCGCGGTGATTTCGGCATTCGGGTGCCGCGCCAACAGGCGCACCGCGTCGGCGCCGGTGTAGCCGGACGCGCCCAAAATTCCGATTTTCTTCTTCGTCATTGCTCGCTCCTCGGAAGCGTAGTCATCTCGGTCTGTATCAGCGCGAAAGCCTGCGGGCGCACCTCGCGCATCAAGGCCGCGATGTCTTGGGCACCGGCTTCGGCCTGCAAAGCGAGCGTGTTGCCGACCGCCGCGAAATCGGTTTCAGACTTGTGCTGGTTCAGCTTGAAGCTGCCCTCCACCTCTTCCACCATCATCTCGAGACCCACGATGGCCTTCTTCATGGTTTCCAGCCTCGCGGCGGTCATCTTGCCCGACACCCACGGCTTTTTCGGCAGCAGCCCGTCCTCGAACTTGGCGCTCAGCGCGTCGATCTGAACGGCAAGCTCGTCATCCGACAACGTCCGCACCGCCCCGGTCAGATGCACCGCCTGATAGAGCCAGGTCGGCACCTGATCGGGTGACACGTACCAGTCCGGCGAAACATAGGCGTCGGCGCCGGTAACGGCCAGCAGCCAAGGTGACCCGCCCGCCAGCTTTACCAGCGGATTGTGACGGGCAACATGAAACAGCGCCCGCGGCGTCCCGTCGGCGGCGTAAGTCAAGTAGAACGGGAGCGCGGAGGCGATCGGCTTGCCGCCGTCCCACGCGCAGGCCATGCCGAAACCGCGCGCTTCCGCGAAGGCAAGGCTCGCGGCACGGTCAGGCTTGAAGGGCGGTGGCGTATACATGGTCAAAGCTCCTGCATGACGAAGGAGCCGCCAGATCGAACCGCGTGTCTTTTTCAGGAGAGCGCCGCGGGATCGGGTCCGGCGGCAGAGGCGATGGTCTTAAACGCGAGCGACCGCCCATACCGCGATAATGCGGCGGCGGCGGGCAATGATGATGGTCGCGGCGTTGATCATGGGCGCGGCTATAAGGCCGCGCCCCCTTGACGTCAAGTTGTTGCTTGTCATTCCGGGGCGATGCACAGCATCGAACCCGGAATCTCGCGCTAGGACCTCCAAATCCCGGGGTTCGCGCTCCGCGCGCCCTCAGGTGCGCAATGGCGCACCGGGGAATGACTGGCTAGATCGCCGGATTCCACGGTGCCGGCACGACGCGATAGCCGCCGCCGTCCTTCACCACATTGCCGAGGCCCGGGAACGGATAGTGGAAGCCCTGCACCTGGAGCCGCTCGGCAACCACCATGTCGTAGATGCGGCGGCGGGTCTTCTCCGCCACGTCGCCGTCCTGGTCGAAGAACGCATGCCAGCCGGGGTTGGTCGCGAACAGGTTCGGATTGTTGGTGACGTCGGACTGGATGAAGACCTTGTCCGGGTCCGAGGCCAGCACGTAGGAGGTGTGGCCCGGCGTGTGGCCGACGGTCTCGACCGAGGTCAGGCCCGGCGCGATCTCCTTGCCCCACTCGTAGGGCGTGACCTTCTTCTTCAGGCCGGCTTCGAAGATATTGCGGTTGTTCTTGAACAGGCCCTGCATGCGGCCGGCCGGCGCCCGGCTCATCTCGCCGTCGTCCATCCAGAACTTCCACTCGGTCGCCGGCACCAGCACCTCGGCATTCGGGAATGCCGGCGTGCCTTCGGCGGTCAAGAGGCCGTTCACGTGGTCGCCGTGGAAATGCGAGATCACGACCATGTCGACATTCTTGGGATCGAAGCCGGCGGCGACGAAATTGTCGGCGAACAGGCCATTGGCGCCCTTCGTGCTGGCCTTCGCCAGCGCGCCATTGCCGGTGTCGATCACCACCAGCTTGCCGCCGGTGTTGAGCACCAGTGGCGCGAACCAGATCGTCATCATGTCGCGCGGCATGAACGCCTTCTCCAGCGCCGCGTTGACGTCGTCCCGCTTCGCATTGGGGATGAAGGAGTCTTCCAGCTTGAAGACGTTCTTGCCATCGGACACCACGGTGACGAGGATGTCGCCGACCTTGTAGCGATAGAAGCTCGGCGCCTGCTTGTCGGCGACCGCCGCCACAGCGGCCGCAGGAACGGCTGATAGCAACGGTGCAGCGGCAATGCCGGCAGCACCCGCGAGAGCGTGACGTCGTGTCAATTCCATGTGGTGTCCTCCCAGTGAAGCGGCGCCCGGTGAATTCGCAGTTGGCAGGCGAGGTTGTATCAGCCTTTCGATGCCCGCGCGATGACGGTTGCGCGACTTGGCCATCGTCCGGGCTAACCCCTGCGCCGCGGCCTTATTCCGAGGCCGACGGTCGGCAAACGGCTCTCGTGGGTCGGATGCGCTGGCGCACGGTCGTCGGCGTAGGCAGATCAGGAGCTCAAAGACGACCGAAGAGTTGGCGCAGGTGACCCAAAATTCCGCCGCCTCCCAGCAATCCCTCGAGACGCGTGCGGGCGAGCGCATTACCGCGATCGGACGCCCTGCTGTACCACTTGGCGGCTTCCCGGATGTCCTTCGGAACACCCGTGCCGCTCTCGTAGGCATATCCCAGATTGTACTGGGCCTCACTGTCGTTCTGATCGGCGGCAACCCGAAGCAGCGCGATGCCCCGTGATAGATCGAGCGGCAAGCCACGGCCCTTAATGTAGAGCAATGCGAGATTCCCCTGCGCCCAAGCCGAGCCCTGATCGGCAGCCTTCGAAAACCAGGTCGCAGCTTGCTGATAGTCCTGGGCGAGACCGGCGCCATCCCGATAGAGGCGCGCGAGGTGGGTCTGACCGAAGACATCGCCCTGCTCGGCTGCCTTGGCGTACCATTGGGCTGCGACCTTCTCGTCGCGCGCCGTGCCAAGCCCGTATTCATATGCGTAGCCCAGCTTCCCCTGGCTGTAGGAATCGCCCTGCTCGGCGGCCATCAGAAACCAACGGATCGCCTCGGCGTAGTTGCGCTCGACGCTGTAGCCGCTTTCGTACATGTACCCCACATAGGATTGAGCCTTGGCGTTGCCATGCTCGGCATACGGTCGGAGCAGAGCCATCGCGCGCACGTAGTTTTGCGCCTGATACGCGTTCACGCCATCGGTAAACTCGGCGCTGATTTCCGTAACGAGCGGTACCGGTTTCGGCGTCAATCCGATCGGCCCGTATTTGAACTCCGCGAACTTGTCCAAGCCAGCCTTGATCGCCGCAGCAAATTCCGCCGGACAGACCGCAGCGTCGACGCTGAATCGCACCAACGCGCTGGAGCGAATCGTGCGGCTGCTGAGCGTGGCGGTCGCGTTGACCTCGATCCGCCCCGTCGCAGCGCCGTATGCCGTGCTGCCGCTGAAACTCTTGCTATAGATGACCGGCGCTGGCTTTTCGTAGAAGTTGGTTCCCTCAGGCACGGTGAGCGAACTGGTCTCCCGATATTCCAGCGAGCGGCACGGAAAGGCCCGGTCGGTTGGCCCGCTGGTGGCGAGCAGCAGCAGCGAGGGGCGCGGGTCAGTCAGCGGCAGCATCCTGATCCGCTCGAGATGATTGAGGCCGACGGGCTTGGTGATCTGGAAGTTCGTGGTGATCGCATAGCTGTCGGACAGGTCGCGCGGATTCGGGAAGCTGTAGTCGCCCGTGCCGCTCAGCCCCGCCTGCTCGATCAGCTTCCTGGCGCCGTTCTGCCGGTCCCCCGCGTCAAGGCCTAGTGCGACGGATCGTCCAACACTTGCTCCCAGTCCATTGCCGGACAACACCGAGCGCGCCTGACGTGTACCATCGCTGTGCAGCGTGTATTCCGTATCCGCTGCCAACACGAAGCGCTGCGGTGCCGTCACCGGGATACGGCCCATCGTCCCCTTGTCGATGTTGAGCGCGGGTTTGCCGCCGAGGTTCGGCGGCAGGGAATCGAACGCCACCAGCGACGAGGTCGGGTCGAGATAGCGGTCGATTGCCGGAACATAGACAATCGCGTGGTCGAAGTTCTGCGTCGCGACCTCCGTCAGCGTGTACTGCAGGCCGGCATTCACCACGACAAGGTTGGCTTCGATCCCCTGAACCGCGAGCAACGCCTTGAGGATCGTCGCATGCGCCTTGCAGTCACCGTAGCGCGCCGCGAGGACTGCGGATGCGGGTTGCGACGTCAAGCCACCATCCTCGAGCCCGATCCCAACGTACCGGATATTCCGCGCGACCCAGTTGTGAATTCGTTCAACTTTGCTTCGGGCGTCCGCGGCGTCGCCGACGATCTCGGCAGAGAGCTTTTCCAAACTCTCGTCAGGCTGCGCCATCGGCGCGTTACGGGCGTTCAATACCGCCGCAAGAGTTGCATAGTCCGCGAAGGTGCTGACCTCGAACCGCCGGGCATCGCCGAATGTCCCTGCGTCCATCTCGCGCGGCCTCGGCGTTTCTTGCCTGAAGAGAACATGATGGACGATCCGGTCGCCTCGCCTCTCCTCTTCATGTTCGACATTGCGCAACCCGACATACAACGGCTTCGACGCGGGCGCATCGAGCGTGAGCTCCATCACCTCGCGAGGTTGATCCGCCATTTGACGCCAGTAGCCCGCAAATTCGCCGGGAAACACGGCTCGCTTCGCCTTGTAGATCAACCGCCCCTTGACCTTGTCGCCGGGAGCGACGTCCGGATAAGCAACCAACCGCTGCCGCTGCTCGTCAAAATAGGGAGAGGAGCCATCCGTCGAGGCCGGCTGGTCTCGGATTGCGCGTTCGTCGACCGCAATGACCCGGCCGTCGGCTTTCAACGTAGCGAGCTCGCTGGATGACAAGTCGTAGAAATAGCTGTTGTAGCGGAAGGTTCGTCGAGCGAGCGCCTCGGCCCCCTTCTCATCGAGCGCCTGGGCTTCGAAATCGAAGATAGTCGTGCTCAGGCCTTGCTCGTCGAAAGTAATCGCATAGCGGCTGATCGTCCGCCGCCAACCCGGATCGATCCAGACCCGGTGCGGGTCCGCAGTCGTTGAAGTCGATGTATCGGCTGCGGCAAAGCTCAACGGCGTCAGTAGCAGTAAAGCGAAAAGGAGACAGATGCGCGCGATCATGGTGATGCAAGCCCGACGACGACCGAAACGTCGGCTGTTGAGCTAGCACCGCGAGATTACCGTCGCCTCGCCGGGATAGAAAAACTTTTAGGTTTCTCTTTTCGCGTGTGGGCACCCGTCCGATGTCGCGGACTGACGGCGCTACACCACCCGCCACACCCACTCGATGGCATGGGCAATGACGTCGCCGAACAGCAGCAGTGCCGCCGACCAGACCAGCGCGGAGACGAAATTGGCGATCTGGAATTGCCAGTACGACATCTCGAAAATGCCGGCCGCAAGCGGCACCGAGGCGCGCAGTGGACCGAAGAAGCGGCCGATGAAGATGCTGGGCACGCCCCAGCTCTTCACGAAGGCCTCGCCCCGCGGCAGGATCTCCGGGTAGCGCGACAGCGGCCACATCTGCGCGACCTGCTCCTTGTAGCGATAGCCGAACCAGTAGGAGACCCAGTCGCCGAGTGCAGCGCCGACGCCGCCCGCGATCCAGATCGGCCAGAAGCTGATCCCGCTGACGCCGATCAGGGCGCCGATCGCGACCAGCGCACCCCAGGCCGGAACCAGCAATGAAATGAAGGCGAGCGATTCAGCGAACGCCAGCAGCATGACGATCGGAGCGGCCCAGGCCTGGTGGTGCCGCACGAATTCGGCCAGGGCCCGCGCAAGGTCTTCCATCTCGTCGTGTGCCTTCCCGCTCCGTTGAACCTCGAATGAACCTTTCTAGCGGCACGCAGCCTAAGAACAGGTAAGCCAGCCGATTGCGTGACATCAAGTCACAAAGGCGGGGATCGACCGTGATTTCCCGTAAGGCCCCTGAGGTCCAGGTTGGCATCTCCCTCACAAGAAAAAGGAATGACTGGATGATCGGATCGCTGATGATGTGCGTGAGCGTTCTCGTCCTGCTGTTCGGAATGCTCGCGGGCATCGCCATGGGTATCCAGCACGACTTCACGTTGGGACCGGCGCATGCGCATCTCAATCTGGTCGGCGGCGTGCTGCTGTTCCTGTTCGGCCTCTACTACCGGCTGGTGCCGGAAGCGGGCAGCATGCTGCTCGCCAGAATCCAGGGCTGGCTGCATATCGTCGGCGGCGTCCTGTTCCCGGCCGGCGTGGCCGCCGTGCTGCTGAAGGGACCGTCGTTCGAGGCGGCGCCGATCGTCGGGTCACTGCTGGTGGTCGCCGCCATGGCCCTGTTCACGGTCATTGTAATCCGCACCTCGCGGGCGTAATCGCGGTTTCCTATCTATGGGGATGGCCAGGCTCCAGGGCGCGGCCGTCCCCATTGGCAGCCCATCCGTGGCATAGTCAGAGCAACCGATTCGCCGCGCCGTGACCGGCGCGCCACTTGAAGAACCATGGCCAAATCATTGAAGTCGAACGCCAAAAGTAAATCTGCCGACGATCTGTTCGGAGCCCCGGAAGCGAAGGGACGCGCCCCGGCGAAGGCTGCATCGCGATCCGCTGGAAGCGCCGAAGCCGGCTATACGGCGGCTGACATCGAGGTGCTGGAAGGGCTGGAACCGGTCCGCCGGCGCCCCGGCATGTATATCGGTGGCACCGACGAAAAGGCCCTGCACCACCTGTTCGCCGAGGTGATCGACAACTGCATGGATGAGGCGCTGGCGGGCCACGCCACCTTCATCGACGTGGAGTTGACCGCCGACGGCTTCCTGACCGTGACCGACAATGGTCGGGGCATTCCGGTCGACCCGCATCCGAAATTCCCGAAGAAGTCGGCGCTCGAAGTCATCATGTGCACGCTGCACTCGGGCGGCAAGTTTGACTCCAAGGTCTATGAGACCTCGGGCGGCCTGCACGGTGTCGGTGTCTCCGTGGTCAACGCCCTCTCCTCGCTGCTCGAGGTCGAGGTTGCGCGCAGCGGGCAGTTGCATCGCATGACCTTCGAGCGCGGCCACCCCAAGGGCAAGCTCGAAGACCTCGGCAAGGTCAGCAACCGCCGCGGCACGCGCATCCGCTTCAAGCCGGACACCGACATTTTCGGCGCCAAGGCGGCTTTCAAGCCGCAGCGTCTGTTCAAGATGACGCGCTCGAAGGCCTATCTGTTCGGCGGCGTCGAGATTCGCTGGCACTGCGACCAGGAGCTCTTGAAGGGCATCGAAGACGTCCCGTCGGAAGCCAAGTTCCACTTCCCCGGCGGACTGAAGGATTATCTGGCCGCGGCGATCCACGCCGATACGCTGGTGCATCAGGATATCTTCTCCGGCAAATCCGGCCGCAGCGGCGCGCATGGCGCCTGCGAATGGGCCGTGGCCTGGACGGCCGATGCCGACGGCTTCCTGTCGTCCTACACCAACACGGTGCCGACGCCCGATGGCGGTACGCATGAATCCGGCCTGCGCAGCGCATTGTTGCGCGGTCTCAAGGACCACGCCGAACGCGCGGGCCAGGGCAAGCGCGCGGCGTCCATTACCTCGGAAGACGTGATGGTGGGCGCGGCCGTGATGCTCTCGGTGTTCGTGCGCGAGCCTGAATTCCAGGGCCAAACGAAGGACCGCCTCGCCACCGCCGAAGCGCAGCGCATCGTCGAACAGGCGATGAAGGATCCGTTCGACCACTGGCTGTCAGGCAATCCGAACCAGGCCAACCGGCTGCTCGATTTCGTGATCGATCGCGCCGAGGAACGGCTGCGCCGCCGTCAGGAAAAGGAAACCGCGCGCAAGACCGCCGGCAAGAAACTGCGTCTGCCCGGCAAGCTCGCCGATTGCTCCGACGCCGGTACCGAAGGCTCAGAGCTCTTCATCGTCGAAGGTGACTCGGCCGGCGGCAGCGCCAAGCAGGCGCGCGACCGCAAGACGCAGGCCGTGCTGCCGCTGCGCGGCAAGATCCTCAACGTCGCCTCCGCCGGCAAGGACAAGCTGACCGCCAACGCGCAGCTCTCCGATCTCGTGCAGGCGATCGGCTGCGGAACGCTCGCGCATTACCGCGAAGAGGATCTGCGCTACCAGCGCATCATCATCATGACCGACGCCGACGTCGACGGCGCACACATCGCATCGCTCCTGATCACCTTCTTCTACCGGCAGATGCCGCGGCTGATCGACGAAGGGCACCTCTATCTGGCGGTTCCGCCACTCTACAAGCTGAAGCACGGCACCAAGTCGATCTACGCCCGCGACGACGCGCACAAGGACGAGCTGCTGAAGAGCGAGTTCAACGCCAACGCCAAGGTCGAGGTGAATCGCTTCAAAGGCCTCGGCGAGATGATGCCGGCGCAGCTGAAGGAAACCACGATGGATCCGGCCAAGCGCACGCTGCTGCGCGTGGTGCTGCTGGCCGACGATCGCGAGGGCACCGCCGATTCGGTCGAGCGGCTGATGGGTACCAAGGCCGAAGCCCGCTTTGCCTTCATTTCCGACAAGGCCGAATTCGCCAGCGACGACCTGCTCGACGTCTAGGCCCAACCGATTGATCTGAAATGAGTTTCCGGCCGCTCCCAGATTGGGGCGGCCGTTGCCATTTTGCCCGTTCGGAGAGCCCCAGTGGCTTCGTTTTCAGCCGGATGTGTCTCACCAGCAACAGCATTTCCAACGGAACCACGTATAGTTCGATCATGAGTTTCGGGAATCGGTGCCAGCGCACTCCCCTGAGCGACCTGATCGAACGCTAGTCGAGGATTTGGATATGAAGAAGATTTTGCTCGCTCTGACCGCGGTTGCTGCGATGACGGCATCGGCGTCGGCGGCCGATCTGGCCGCCCGCCCCTACACCAAGGCTCCTGCTCCGGTTCCGGTCGCTCCGAGCTGGACCGGCTTCTACATCTTCGGCGGTGGCGGCGGCGGCGTCTGGGATGCTGACACGGGCGTCCAGTCGACCGTCACGGGTGCGCCGATCCTCGGCTTCAACCAGCGCCAGGGCGGCGATGGCTGGTACGGCACCGTCGGCGCCGGTTACGACTGGCAGACCGCCAACAGCTGGGTCATCGGCGTGTTCGCCGACGGTCAGTTCGGCAGCCTGAAGGGCACCATCCAGGATCAGGGTCCGTTCGTCGCCGGCAACATCAAGAACGACTACAGCTGGGCGGCTGGTGCGCGCCTCGGCTACCTGATCGCGCCGAACGTCCTGTCTTACGTCAACGCCGGTTACTCCAGCTCGCACTGGAAGGGCACCACGCTGTTCAACACCGCGAGCGCGCTTCCCTCGGGTCTGCACACCAACGACTTCGATCGCGGCGGCTGGTTCGTCGGCGGCGGCGTCGAGAACAACCTGAACATCTTCGGCATCACCGCGCCGGGCTGGTTCATGAAGACCGAGTATCGCGCCGCTTACTACGACAACAAGAACATCTCGGAGCTGGTCGACGGCACCAACCTCTCGAACGGCCGCGACATCACCTTCAAGCCGCTTGTCCAGACCATCAGCACCTCGCTGGTCTACCGCTTCAACTGGACCGGTCCGGTTGTTGCCAAGTACTGAGCTGCGTACTGATCCCTGCTGAGATAGCAGACCAAAAGCCCCGGCATTGTCCGGGGCTTTTTTGTTGCCCGAACGTCATCGAAATCTCCCCACGCGCAGGCCCGCCGGCGCAGGGCGGACCGGCGGTGGCCGATCTGGTCAGCGCCGGGACGATCGGGCACTCTCGCGCCCGGTTCAAACCTCAGCGGACAACAACAATGAAAAACGGACAGTTTGATCTCTCGGGCCGGGTCGCCATCGTCACCGGTGGCAATGGCGGCATCGGGCTTGGCATGGCGCGCGGCCTGGCGGACGCCGGCGCGGCGGTTGCCGTGGTCGGCCGCAACGAGGCGAAGTCGAAGGCCGCCGTCGAGGATCTCGGCAAGCGCGGCGCCAAGGCGATCGCGGTGGCAACCGACGTGACCGACAAGGCCGCCGTCGCGGCCATGGTCGAACGGGTCGTTCGCGAGTTCGGCCGGATCGACATTCTCGTCAACAACGCCGGCATGAGCATCCGCAAGCCTCCGCACGAGCTCGAGCTGGAGGAGTGGAGCAAGGTGATCGACACCAACCTGACCAGCGCGTTCATGTGCTCGAAGGCGGCCTATCCGGCGCTCAAGGCGTCGGGCCACGGCAAGATCATCAATATCGGCTCGATGATGTCGATCTTCGGTGCGAGCTTCGCCGCGGCCTATGCCGCGAGCAAGGGCGGTATCGTGCAGTACACCCGCGCCTGCGCCAACGCCTGGGCTCCCGACAACATCCAGGTCAATGCCATCCTGCCCGGCTGGATCGATACCGACCTGACCAAAGGCGCGCGCCAGCAGGTGACCGGGCTGCACGAGCGCGTGCTTGCGCGCACGCCGGCGGCACGCTGGGGTGCGATCGATGACTTCGCAGGCATCGCTGTGTTCCTGGCATCGCCGGCGTCGGACTTCGTCACCGGCACCGCGATCCCCGTCGACGGCGGCTATTCGGTGATGGCCTGAAAGCACAAGCGCTCTTCCGGTCGCGCGGCGCGCAGTTCAGCCCGCGGCCGGCGAATGCACGTGCTCCGGCCGCACCCCGACGGCGACCAGACGTGCGGTGAGGCCCTGCAGCCAGGGCATTGCCGTGATCAACCGCAGCGCCAACGGCACCGGCTGATCGCCGGCCTTCAGCGCCGCGCTGATGATGTTGTTCTGCGCAATCACCTGCATGCGCTGCGTCACGCGCACCGGGAATTCGCGGCGACGCCGCACCGCATCGAGTTCGTCTTCCGACGGCACGCCGTGAACGAGCTTCGCCGCCAGGATGTTGGCGGTCGCGACCGCATCCTGCACCGCGAGGTTGACGCCGACGCCGCCGATCGGCGACATCGCATGCGCGGCGTCGCCGATGCAGAGCAGGCCGGAACGGGTCCAGCGCGTCAGGCGATTGATCGCGACCGTGAGCAGCTTGACGTCGTCAAAGCTCTTCACGTCGGCAATGCCGGCCTTGAGGATCGGCGCCAGCCGCAGCACGTCGTCGAGCAGCGCCGGCAATCCCCTCGCCTTCACCGCCTCGTATTGGCCCTTGGCGATCACATAGGCGCATTGCCAGTAGTCGCCGCGATCGAACGTCACCATCATCTTGCCGTGCTCGACGCGGGCGAACAAATTCTCGGTCTCATCCGGACGCCGCCCGACGCGAAACCACAAAACGTCCATCGGCGCGCCGATCTCCTCGACGTCGAGGCCGGCGCGCTCGCGCACGATCGAATGACGTCCGTCGCAGCCGATGGTCAGATCCGCCTCGATCTCGACCGGGCCGTCGGGCGTGTTCGCGTGCACGCCTGCGACAGCATCGCCGCGCCGGATCAGATCGGTCGCCTCGGCCTTCATCAGCACCTTCAGCGAGGGGAAGCGCTTGCCGCTCTCGCGCAGGTAATTGAGGAAGTCCCACTGTGGCATCATCGCGATGAAGGGGTATTTGACGCTGAGGCGGCGGAGATCGGCGATCCGCACCGAGGTGCCGCCGAACATGCCGTCGAGCGTCTGGATGTCCTGATGCGGCAGCTTCAGGAAGCCGTCTATCAGGCCGAGTTCGTCCATCACCTGCAGGGTCGACGGATGCACGGTGTCGCCACGGAAGTCGCGGAAGAAGTCGGCGTGCTTCTCCAGCACCACGACATCGACTCCGGCGCGTCCGAGCAGATAGCCAAGCATCATGCCGGCCGGCCCGCCGCCGACCACGCAGCAGCGCGCCCTGATCTGACGCGTGTTCGGCCCTGCCGGATTGCCTGCATCCATGATGCCGTCCTCACCGCTGCCTCGCCCCTCAGAATCCGATTGTAACGCGGATCGGGCGGCAAGGATGCAAGGCTATCGCCTGAAGGTCTTGATTTCCGACACGCTGCCGTCGCGATAGGTCAGCTCGACCGAGACCGCCTTGGTCTGCGGCGCAAGCTTCAGATAAGGCTGCGCGTCAGACGGGATCGCGCTGGGATCGCGCGAATTGCAGGATGGCATCTTCAGGACCTTGTCCGGCACCGCGGTGTCGATGCCGATGCGCACCTCGCGGATCGCGCAGCGATACGACATCAGGTGCGTATAGTAGACCAGCAGTCCGTTGAACTCGCGGAATGACAGCCAGCTGGTCGCGGTCATGTCGAGGATCTTGCGCTGGTCGCGGATCAGCGCGGCGTCGGGATCGAACTTGATCGGGAACGGCCCCTGCATCATGCCTTGCGTATCGACATAGCGAATCTCGATCGTTGCGGCCGGCGCATCGGCCGGCAGCTCGACCGACGGATTGGGCATCCGCTTGCGCGTGCGCGGATCGAGCGTGTCGATGAAGCCGGTTTCGCGGAAATCGCCGCTGTCGCCGATCCGCCAGGAAATCCCGAGCGTTGGATCGGCGATCGAGAACACCACGGTCCAGCCGCCATTGTGCCGCGAGAAGCTCGCGATCGGCGCGTTGATCGAATCCTCCTTCGGCAGCTTCGGCACCGCGACCGGCGGCAGCGCGGCCACCTGCTGCGGCGGCGCGGACGGCTTGGCCGCCTCGGCCTGCCCCTTCGCGATCCCGTTCAGGAAGACATCGTCGACCATCTGGTCGAAATAGACCGGGATCTGCTTGTGCTTCACGGTCTCGGCCATCTCGCTGACCAGGCGCCGCGTGCGCTGCGCGACCTGCACGAGATTCTCGCCGGGCTGCAGCAGCTCCTTGGCGAAGGTCCGCGTGAACACCGAATTGGGATTGGCATCATCGTTCGAAAGACGGTCGAGCGCGGTCTGGCGCGGCCCCGCCGAGAACACCGAGAACACGCCCTCCGGCAGTTGCGTCATCGGCGCGAGGCCACCGCCGCCGGCGACCGCGCGCGTGCCGGCGCGCTCGAACGGATTGTTGCGGCAGGCGTCGAACACCAGGATCGAGGTGCGCGCCTTCTTGTTCTGCAAGCGCTCGACGATGCGGTCGGCGAGAACAGAGGCGTCGCGCACCAATTCCTCCTGCCCTTCGGTGGCGGCCGGCACGTCGGTCGGCAGCAGGAAATTCTGGCCGGCGATCTCGAAGCCGTGGCCGGCATAGAAGAAGAACGCGGTATCGCCGGGTTCCACGGAGCGGTCGAACGCGAGCAGCGTCTCGGAGAACGCCTGCCGGTTGAGGTTCTCGGCTACCATGACGCTGAAGCCGAGCTGCTTCAGCGTGTCGCCCATGGTGCGGGCGTCGTTGACCGCCTTCTGCAGCCTGGGCACGTTCCTGTAGTCATTGTTGCCGATCACCAGCGCGACGCGCTTTTCGGCCTGGGCGGGTGCGGCCGATGCGACAAATGCAACCGCCCAAAGGATCGCCGAAAGTCTCGAAAGCCAGCTCTTCATCCCGTTTTCCCGCCTGCACGACAAATGCGCCGCCCGTGCGACCGCCGCCTAATAGTCGGACCAGCCGTTTCGCCGGTTCAAGGCCGGCCGCGGACGGCCGTTCCGGCCGGCCACGCCAGGCCGAAATGAGGGATCCGATTTGTCTTAGGTCAAGTTTCTTTTTACGGCCCGCGTGATAGATTCGAACCTCCATCCGGTTCGAGCTCTCCGCACGTCGCAACGGCTTTTCCGTGCACACATGGTCTACTGATCAAGTCGATCCCAAGGATCGCTTCGACTATTGGCGCGAGGTCCGCGCCAAGGGGCTGTTCGGCGTCACCGCCGAGCTGGAAGCCGACCGGCGCCGCGACTTCTTCGGCGAGTTCTCGCTGCGCAAGCTCGGCGATGCCGGGCTGGTCGAGCTGCGCGCCTCGCCGTACCGT
Organism: Bradyrhizobium sp. USDA 3315; assembly: GCF_054056795.1. NCBI lineage: Bacteria > Pseudomonadati > Pseudomonadota > Alphaproteobacteria > Hyphomicrobiales > Nitrobacteraceae > Bradyrhizobium > Bradyrhizobium sp. USDA 3315. Next base: position 7,145,337 of record NZ_JBSRYP010000001.1, read on the forward strand.
GTCGAACGGCGCACCGGCGACATCGCCGACGCGGCCAGCGACAGCCTGTGCATCTATCAGCAGCTTGGCGGCGGCGGCTGGTTCGGCGGCGCGCGGCTCGATGAATTTGCCGTTCGCGACGGCATGTTCGCGACCAGCTACTCGGACCTGCCCTATCGCACTGTCCCCCTGCACGACGACGGCTTCCACCTGCGCATCATCAAGGTCCCGGTCGCGAACATCGTCCCGCCGGGCGCCGAGCTCGGCGAACTCGTCCCCAGGCCGGTGCAGGATGAGACCGCGCTGCGGGCCCTGCTGGAAGCATGCTTCCGCGACCTCATCGAGAGCAACGATGCCGCGGCGGCGGGCACGGCGCCGACGGTGCAGGCGCTGGCCCATATCGCGCTGATCGAGCGCGGCATCATGCGGCCGAAGAGCCGGCTTGCGCAGCAGGCCTTGCGAACCGCCCATTTGTCGCTGGCCCGGCGCCTGATCCGGCGCCACCTGGCGCGTGCGGCGCTGTCGCCAACCCTGATTGCCGGCCTGCTCGGCATCTCGGTCCGTCACCTGCACATCCTGTTCGAGGAAACCGAGATGAGCTTCTCGGAGACCGTCACCGCGCTCCGGCTCGAGCAGAGCCGCCGCCTGCTCCGCGAGCAGCCCAGGCAAACGATCGCCGAGGTCGCCTTTGCCTGCGGCTTCGAGAGCCTTGCGACGTTCTACCGCCTCTTCAATGCATCCGAATCCATGACGCCGGGCGACTATCGCGCACAAACGGCCTGAGCGCCCGTCCGGACCGGCCGGGACACCACGCTCGCAATTCGCCGAAGCTTGGCCGCGCCCCCTTCAGCTCCTTGAACTTCACATCGCCGCGCGATCCGACTTTCGCTGAACCGAAGTGATCAGCCTGCGCGCATTGAGAAGATATTTTCCGGCCATTTCGCCAGAACCACTGCGGCGCTTCGCCCGGGTTCGGCACCGCAAATTTCCTTACCGGCGACGCGCGCGCTCATGCAGAGCGAGGGATCAGTCACGATGCGCGGTAAGCACGGGGATCACAGCCAGGAAACGCTAGCTACAGGCGCGACGCGCATTTATCTCGATGCCGCGGACCCGCGGGCGGATCAAATCCAGGCGTCTGAGCCTGCCCGTGAGGGCTCACCGGCGACCAGCAATCGCGGCTGGGCGCCGTTGCTCGAAGCTTGCCTCGCCGACTTCAAGGAGGCCACGGAGGCCGGTGATACCGCTTGCATTCCTGCGCTGGTCAAGATCGTGGCGGACCTTGCGCTGATCGAGCGCGGTGTGATCAGGCCGGGCAGCCGCCGGGCGCAGCAGGCGCTGCGCGTCGGCCGGCTCAGCCTCGCGCGCCGCCTGATCACGCGCCATCTTGCCAGGCCAAGCCTGTCGCCAGGGATGGTCGCTGGCATCCTCGGCGTCTCGGTCCGCTACCTGCACGTCTTGTTCGAAGCGACCGGGACGAGCTTTTCGCAGACCGTCACCGCCCAGCGCCTGAGCGAGAGCCGAAGGCTGCTTTGCGAGAAGCCGCCGCGGCCGATCGCCGACATCGCCCTCACCTGCGGGTTCGGCAGCCTCGCCACCTTCTACCGGATATTCGGCGATTCCGAAGGCCTGACGCCTGGCGGATTCAGGATGAAAAACAGCGCGGAGGCCCCCGCTGTGGCCCCGCCGTCCGGGACGGGGGTTGTGATTCATTTGACCGCCAAATGACGAAAAGGCGCGTATTTCAGTCAAAACGTTAAGCTTTTTCGGCTATCCGGCCGGTTCCAAGATTGACTTTACCGCTTTCGCCCCTATGTTGCGGGCAACGCGGCCCTCGGATCGAAACGCGATTCGTCAGGTTTGCCGTCCGTCGGCGTTAGTCAGAGCCCCCGAGCTTTATAGAAAAGCGAGCCGTTTCGGGGCCGAACGCGACAGCCTTTTACCTGCGATGCCGAACGGCGGTTTCGACCAGAGGCTCAATGTCTTTTTCCAATCTAGGCCTGTCCGATAAGGTCCTCGCCGCAGTTGCGGCCACCGGTTACACCAACCCCACTCCCATCCAGGAACAGGCAATCCCGCACGTTCTCGCCCGGCGCGACGTCCTCGGCATTGCCCAGACCGGCACCGGCAAGACCGCTGCCTTCGTTCTCCCGATGCTTACCCTGCTCGAGAAGGGCCGCGCCCGGGCACGGATGCCGCGCACCCTGATCCTCGAGCCGACCCGCGAGCTTGCCGCGCAGGTGAAGGAGCAGTTCGACAAATACGGCGCCGGTCAGAAATTGAACGTGGCGCTCCTGATCGGCGGCGTCTCGTTCGGCGACCAGGACTCCAAGCTGATGCGCGGCGTCGACGTCCTGATCGCAACGCCCGGCCGCCTGCTCGACCACACCGAACGCGGCGGATTGCTGCTCACCGGCGTCGAACTGCTGGTGATCGACGAAGCCGATCGCATGCTCGACATGGGTTTCATCCCCGACATCGAACGCATCTGCAAGCTCGTCCCGTTCACGCGGCAGACCCTGTTCTTCACCGCGACGATGCCTCCGGAGATCAGCCGCATCACCGAGGCCTTCCTGCACAATCCTGCGCGGATCGAAGTCTCCAGGCCCGCGACCACCGCCGTCACCGTGACGCAATTGCAGGTCCCGGCCGGTCGCGAAGCGCATGACAAGCGCGAGATCCTCCGCCGCCTGCTGCGCGATGCCAAGGATCTCAACAACGCGATTATCTTCTGCAATCGCAAGCGCGAAGTCGCCGTCCTTCACAAGTCACTCCAGAAGCACGGCTTCAGCGTCGGTGCCCTGCACGGCGATATGGATCAATCCGCCCGCACCGCGGCCCTCGATCAATTCCGGAAGGGCGAGATTCCGCTGCTCGTCGCCTCCGACGTCGCCGCCCGTGGTCTCGACATTCCCGCGGTGAGCCACGTCTTCAATTTCGACGTACCGCACCACCCCGACGACTATGTCCACCGCATTGGCCGTACTGGCCGCGCCGGACGCACCGGTACTGCGATCTCCATCGTCACCTCGCTCGATAGCAAGTCGATGACCGCGATCGAGAAGCTGATCGGCCAGCCGATCCCGCGCGCTGAGGGCGACTACACCGTTCACAGCGAAGCCTCCGACGAGGACGCCGCGCCGCGCCGCTCGCGTGGCCGCGAAGGTTCGCGCGATGGTGCCCGCGGCGGCCGCAAGCCGCGCCGCGAGCGCGAGGCGCGCCACGGTGAACGCGAGCCGCGTCACGGTGAACGCGAAGCGCGTCACGAGCGGGAGCCCCGCGAGGAGCGCGCAGCGAAGCCGGAGCGTGAACCGCGCCACGGCCGCAATTCGGCTCCGCAGGCCGCTCCGTCGCACGTGCCGTCGATCGGGCGTGCCGAGCCACGGCGGCCGCAGCGCGAGGTGGACCACGAGCCCGCCGATCATTCGCACCTGCCCGCCTTCCTGCTGCGACCTGTGCGCGCACGCGCATAAGGCCTGCTCTGACGCCGCCGCGCTAGCGGCGGTATTCCGGACAATTCTCTTGCCGCCCGCGACCGGCGCACGCGCTGATCCTCAGCGTTTGAAGCAAATGCGCGCAGTTTGCGCCTCGCGACAAAGCGCGATGAGATTTGCGTGAAGCGTCATTGTGCCTTAGCTCGTTGTTTGAGCATGATCTTTTCGGAAAACCGCTGCGCACTTTTCCGGATCATGCTCTAGCGAACAAACGAAAAGCGCCCGAAAGTGGCGCTCAAGGCGGACAAACATCGGGCGCGCCGCATGGTCGCCGCAGCCGGCTTCCCCGTAGTTCCACTGTTTACCTTGCCTTCACTCTCGTCCCGTACCCTCGCCCCAATAGTTTAGTCATTGCTGCCGGGTTTAATCGGCATTGCGTGCATTGAGGACGTGACAGTGGTCAAGCTGCTGGACGAACACGAACGTACGTTGGCCTTTGCCGAAGTCGCGCTTGGCCAGATCCGCTCGCTTCGCCAGACCGCAGTCCCCCGCAACTATGAAATCTGGTACGTCTACGCGACCGGATACAACGCGCCGCTCAACAAGGTCATCAACGAGACGCTGGCGCGCAGTGGCAAGCTCTCTGAATCCGATCTCGAGCAGATCTACGAAACCTACCTTTCGCACATCAAGACCTCGGACCGCATCGACAAGGTCGGCGCGCGCGTCATCGGCGAGATCGACGCCGTCATGAAGCTGATCACCGATGCGCTCGACGTGTCCGCGACCTATGACGCCAGCCTCGTCGGCGCCAGCGATAAGCTTGCGAGCGCGACCACCCGCGATCACATCAAGGCAATCGTCGATAGCCTGGCGAAATCGACGCGCGAGATGCGCGAGACCAATCAGGCATTGGAGAACCGGCTCGCGCTGTCGAAGTCGGAGATCAGCGACCTGCAGCATAGCCTCGAGGCGATCCGTGCCGAGAGCCTGACCGATCCGCTCACCGGCCTCGGCAACCGGAAATATTTCGACCGCTCGATCGACATGGCGGTGCAAGCCGCGCTCGCCAGCGGCGAGCCGCTGTCGCTCCTGATGTTCGACATCGACCACTTCAAATCGTTCAACGACTCCTACGGCCATCTCACCGGCGACCAGGTGCTGCGGCTGGTGGCACAGTCGCTGAAGCAGAACATCAAGGGCCAGGACATCACCGCCCGCTATGGCGGCGAGGAATTCGCAGTGGTGCTTCCCAACACGGCGCTGCGGCAGGCGCTGACGGTCGCCGACCACATCCGCCGCGCCGTGATGGCCAAGGAGCTGAAGAAGAAGTCGACCGGCGAGATCCTCGGCCGCGTCACGATCTCGGTCGGCGTCTCCATGCTGAAGCCGACTGACGACACCGACTCGCTGATAGAGCGCGCCGACGCCTGCCTCTATGCCGCCAAGCGCGCCGGCCGCAACCGTGTGATCTGCGAGGCCGATCCGGAATACAGCACCGAGATCCAGACCCGCGTGGCGTGACTTCCCTCACGTCCTCCACAGTCATTGCGAGCGAAGCGAAGCAATCCACCTGCCGCATATGCGGATCCATGGATTGCTTCGCTTCGCTCGCAATGACGTGGATGGATTGGCTGCCTCAGGATGCGGATCGCTTCTTTGCCGATCGCTTCTTCTTGGCCGATGGCCTCTTCGCAACCGCCTTTTCTGCCGTAGCTTTCTTGCCTGCAGTCTTCTTCGCAGGCGCCTTCGACTTTCGCGCAACCGCTCGTTTCCTTGGCCGCTTGCGCAGCGCGGCGCGCTGGGCGGCGCCGAGTGCCGACCGTGCCCAGACCGCGAGTTCTTCCGAATCATCGAACAGCCGTGCCGGCAGCTGCCAGTAGGAGTTCACCGTGACGGTCTTCGACCGTGTCTGATATTGGAATGGCCCGCAGCCCTCCGCCTCAAATTGCGGGATGGTCTGCTCGTCGGCGCGGAAATAAAGCCCGGCCCGCAGGGCCAGCGCGAAATTGGTGCCGTCAGCCGAGATACCATAGCCGGAGAACATCCGGCGCAGCGTGACCGGGCCGAAATCGGCGAACAGGTCGGTGAGGAATTCGCGGTCCATGTGCCAATCGCCCCCGTTCTGTCGCCTCATGGTAAGGAGCACGTCTCCATCCATGTCATTGCGAGCGTAGCGAAGCAATCCATCGCGCAACAAGCGGAAACATGGATTGCTTCGCTACGCTCGCAATGACGGGCAACACAGGTGCCGATCACACAACAATCGATATGCGGACGTCTCTAGACCGTGGCCGGCTTGAGCTGCACCGATTCGCCGCAACCGCAAGCGGAGACCTGGTTCGGGTTATTGAACACGAACTGGGCCTGCATCTTGTCGGCCACATAGTCCATCTCGGTTCCAAGCAGGAACAGCACGGCCTTCGGATCGACCAGGATCTTCACGCCCTTGTCCTCGACCACTTCATCGGTCGGACGGATCTCGTGAGCGTATTCGACGGTATAGGACTGTCCGGCGCAGCCGCCGTTCTTGATGCCGACACGCAGCCCGACGATCTCCGAGTCGGCGCGTTTCGTCAGCTCAGTGATCCGTTCCGCGGCGGCATCGGTCAGTTTCATGACCTGCGGGCGCGGCCGCTTCGGTTTGGCTGGGGTCGGTGAAACTTGCGTCATGTCACTCATGTGGTCAGTCCCAGCGGCAAATCAATTGCCGATCTTCTTGAGCCTAAGTCCAATCCGTAAAGGTTCTTGATCAGAACCTTGACCTCTTGTTCTGACGCGTTTTCTTCACGCGAACCGGCATCCACTTCGCTCGAAAACGCTGCGACGCATCACCACATATTGAGGACGAGGCGCGCCTCGTCCGACATCCGGTCCGGCGTCCAGGCCGGATCCCACACCAGATTGACGTTGACGACGCCGACGCCGGGAACGCTGGCGACCGCGTTCTCCACCATCTGCGGCAGCTCGCCGGCGGCCGGGCAGTTCGGCGTGGTCAGCGTCATCATGATGTCGACCGAGCGATCATCCTTGAGATCGACCTTGTAGATCAGGCCGAGTTCGTAGATGTCGGCCGGGATTTCCGGGTCGAACACCGTCTTCAGCGCCGCGACGATCTCGCCGCTCATGCGCTCGGTCTCTTCCGCCGGCAGTGCCGAGGTGGTTTCCATGGTGGCCGTCTTGACTTCGGCTGTATCGGTCATGCGAACAATTCCCGCGTCTTGATCAGCGCCTGCGCCAGATGGTCGACTTCTTCCCTGGTATTATACATCCCGAAGGATGCACGGCAGGTGGCCGTGACGTTGAACCGCTCTAAAAGCGGCATCACGCAATGCGTGCCGGCGCGCACCGCAATGCCCTGACGATCGATCACGGTCGCGACATCGTGGGGATGCGCGCCCTTCATTTCGAACGAGATCACCGGTCCCTTGTTGCGGGCGGTTCCGATCACCCGCAGCGAGTTGATCTCGCGCAGGCGCTCCTGCGCATAGGTGAGCAGTTCATGCTCATGCGCGGCGATGCGCTCCTTGCCGATCGAATTGACGTAGTCGATCGCAGCCCCCAGCCCGATGGCCTCGACGATCGGCGGCGTCCCGGCCTCGAACTTGTGCGGCGGATCGCCATAGGTGACCCAGTCCTTGGCCACCTCACGGATCATCTCGCCGCCGCCGTTGAACGGCCGCATCGCCACCAGATGCTCGTGCTTCGCATAGAGCGCGCCGATGCCGGTCGGTCCGTACACCTTGTGGCCGGTGAAGGCGTAGAAATCGCAATCGAGGTCCTGGACGTCGATCGGCAGGTGCACCGCACCTTGTGCGCCGTCGACCAGCACCGGGATGCCGCGGTCGTGCGCCAGCCGGATCACGTCCTTGACCGGAACCAGCGTGCCGAGCGCGTTCGACATCTGGGTGATCGCGACGATCTTGGTGCGCGGGGTCAGGAGCTTCTCGAACTCCTCGATCAGGAAGTTGCCCTCGTCGTCGACCGGTGCCCACTTGATCACGGCACCATGGCGCTCCCGGAGGAAATGCCAGGGCACGATGTTGGAGTGGTGCTCCATGATCGAGAGGACGATCTCGTCGCCCTCCTTGATGTTCACCCCGCCCCAGGACGACGCCACCAGGTTGATCGCCTCGGTGACGTTGCGGGTGAAGACGATCTCTTCATTGCGGCGGGCGTTGATGAACTGCGCGACCTTGCCGCGGGCGCCCTCATAGGCCTCCGTCGCGGCATTGGCGAGGTAATGCAGGCCGCGATGCACGTTGGCGTATTCGCTCTTGTAGGCCTCGGTCATGCGGTCGAGCACCGCATTCGGCTTCTGCGCCGAGGCCGCGTTGTCGAGATAGACCAGCGGCTTGCCGTAGATCTGCATGGCGAGCGCCGGGAAATCCTGCCGCACCAGTGCGACGTCGTAACTGCCGTTGGCGACCGCCTTGTGCATGCTCACGCCCTCGCCTGAAGCCAGCGCTGCGCGGTGGCAATTGCGACCTCGCGCAATGCGTCGCTGGCGATGGTCTCGATCGCCTCGCCGACGAAGGCCTGGATCAGGAGCGCCTGCGCTTCCTTCTCGGGCAGTCCGCGGGCGCGCATGTAGAACAGCAGGCTCTCGTCGAGCGCGCCGGTGGTCGCACCGTGACCGCAGGTGACGTCGTCGGCGAAGATCTCGAGCTCGGGCTTGTTGTCAGCCTCCGCGTCGTCGGACAGCAGCAGCGCACGGGTCATCATCTTGGCGTCGGTCTTCTGCGCGTCGGGGCGGACGATGATGCGGCCCTGGAACACCGAATGGGCGCGGTCGTCGACAACGGCGCGGAAGATCTCGCGGCTCGCGCAGTGCGGCACCGCGTGATCCACGAACAGCGTGGTGTCGGCGTGCTGCTTGCCGTTGATCAGATTGACGCCGTTGGTCTCGACCGTCGAGCCCTCGCCGGCGCAGGTCACCGTCAGCTGATAGCGGCTGACATGACCGCCCGAGGTCAGGCCGAAGGTATTGAAATGGGCATGCGCGCCGAGCGACACCGTCGCCGAGGAAATATTGAAGGCATCGACGCTGTCTTCGACCAGGCGCACGTGATCGAGCCGTGAATTGTCACCGATCGCAACAACCAGTCCGTCATGGGTCTGGTAGGCCTTGGCGCCGTCGGCGGCGAGACAGCTCTCCACCAGCGTCACGCCGGCATCGCGGCCGAGCCGGAGCAGCGACCGCGTGAACGTCGAGGCCGGCACAGTGCCGGATGCGACATGCACGATGTGCAGCGGCTGGGTCAGCACCGTGCCGTTGGCGACGTCGATGACGACCCCGTCGGTCGCCATCGCGCCATTCAGCGCGATCATGGGGTTGGCGACATCGGACGCGAGAGCCTGTGTCGCGACGATCTCGTCGCCGGCTTCCAGCGCGAGGCGCAGCGGATTGATCGAGAGCCCTTTCTCCAGATCTCGCCAATCGGAGAGATCAGGCGCGAACGCGCCGTCGACCAGCACCAGACGCCGGACGCCTTCGATCGCGCGGGCCTGTACGACGGCCCTGGCGCGGCTCAGCGCGGCATCATCCGGGGCCGCCGCGAGCGGCAGCACCTCGCGCATCAGCGCGCGCAGGTCGGTGTATTTCCAGTCCTCGATCCGGCGATGCGGCAGGCCTGATCGTTCATAAGCCTCGAACGCCTGGCGCCGCTGATCGGCGATCTTGCCCTCGCCCGGCAGACGGTCGCGCACCACGGCGAATGCGTCGCCCAGCGCGCGCCCGGTCTCGGTCTTTGCAACAACGTTCATCACAAAACCCGCGTTTGTCAGGCAGCGTCTTCGAACTGCGTGTAACCGGACTCTTCCAGCTCCAGCGCCAGCTCCTTGCCGCCGCTCTTCACCACCCGGCCCTTCGACATCACGTGCACGAAGTCGGGCACGATGTAGTTGAGCAGCCGCTGATAGTGGGTGATCACGACCATCGCGCGCTCCGGCGAGCGCAGCGCGTTGACGCCGTCGGCCGCGATCCGCAGCGCGTCGATGTCGAGGCCGGAATCCATTTCGTCGAGGATGCAGACGGCCGGCTCGAACAGCGCCATCTGCAGGATCTCGTTGCGTTTCTTTTCGCCGCCGGAGAAGCCGACATTGACGCCGCGCTTCAGCATGTCCTGCGGAATGTTCAGCGACTTGGCGACCTCGCGGACCTTCTTGAGGAAGGCCGGCGACGAGATCTCGTCCTCGCCGCGCGCCTTGCGCTGGGCGTTGAGCGCCGCGTGCAGGAAATTCCAGGTGGTGACGCCGGGAATCTCGACCGGATACTGGAACGCCAGGAACACACCCTTGGCGGCGCGCTCGTTCGGCTCCATCTCCAGGAGGTCCTCGCCCCTGAACAGGATCTGCCCGCCGGTGACTTCATAGCCCGGCTTGCCGGCGATGACGTGGGAGAGCGTCGACTTGCCGGAGCCGTTCGGCCCCATGATCGCGTGCACCTCGCCCGGGTTCACCGTGAGCGATAGCCCGTGGAGGATTTCACGCTCCTCGACACGAACCTGCAGATCTTTCACTTCAAGCAGAGACATATGATTTTTCCTGAGCGTCACCCCGAGGCGCGTCGGCCGCGCCGTTGGCGGGATGGATTAGCCAACCGAACCTTCAAGGCTGATCGAGATCAGCTTCTGCGCTTCCACCGCGAACTCCATCGGCAGTTGCTGCAGCACGTCCTTCACGAAGCCGTTGACGACGAGGCCGACGGCTTCTTCCTGCGAGAGCCCGCGCTGGATGCAGTAGAACAGCACGTCCTCGGAAATCTTCGACGTCGTCGCTTCATGCTCGAACGTCGCCGAGGAATTCTTGGCCTCGACATAGGGCACGGTGTGCGCGCCGCATTTGTCGCCGATCAGAAGCGAGTCGCAGGCGGTGTAGTTGCGCGCGCCGGTGGCCTTGCGGTGCGCGCTGACCAGGCCGCGATAGGTGTTCTGCGACTTGCCGGCGGCGATGCCCTTGGAGATGATCCGGCTCGACGTGTTCTTGCCGAGATGGATCATCTTGGTGCCGCTGTCGACCTGCTGGAAGCCGTTCGAGATCGCGATCGAGTAGAACTCGCCGCTCGAATTGTCGCCGCGCAGGATGCAGCTCGGATATTTCCAGGTGATCGCCGAACCGGTCTCGACCTGGGTCCAGGAGATCTTCGAATTGCGACCACGGCAGTCGCCACGCTTGGTGACGAAATTGTAGATGCCGCCCTTGCCTTCCGAATTGCCCGGATACCAGTTCTGCACCGTCGAATACTTGATCTCGGCATCGTCGAGCGTGACGAGCTCGACCACGGCGGCGTGCAGCTGGTTCTCGTCGCGCTGCGGCGCGGTGCAGCCCTCGAGATAGGAGACGTAGGAGCCCTTGTCGGCGATGATCAGCGTGCGCTCGAACTGGCCGGTGTTGCGCTCGTTGATGCGGAAATAGGTCGACAGCTCCATCGGGCAGCGCACGCCCGGCGGCACGTAGACGAACGAGCCGTCGGAGAACACAGCCGAATTCAATGTCGCGAAGTAGTTGTCCGAGGTCGGCACCACGGTGCCGAGATATTTCTGCACCAGCTCGGGATGCTCGCGGATCGCCTCCGAGATCGGCATGAAGATCACGCCGGCCGCCTTCAGCTCCTTCTGGAAGGTGGTCGCAACAGAAACCGAATCGAACACGGCGTCGACCGCGATCTTGCGGTTCGGCGTCTGCTCGCCACCGGGCGGCGGCTCGACGCCCTCGAGGATCGCGACCTCGCGCAAGGGGATACCGAGCTTCTCGTAGGTCTTGAGGATTTCCGGATCGATCTCGTCGATCGAGGACAGCGTTTTCTTCGGCTTCGGCGCCGCGTAGTAGTAGATGTCCTGGTAGTCGATCTTCGGATAGTCGACGCGCGCCCAGGTCGGCTCGGTCATGGTCAGCCAGCGGCGATACGCCTCCAGGCGCCATTCCAGCATCCAGGCCGGTTCGTTCTTCTTTGCGGAGATGAAGCGGACGGTGTCTTCCGACAGCCCCTTCGGGGCCTTGTCGGACTCGATCAGCGTCTCAAACCCATATCGATACTGGTCGACGTCGATGCGCCGGACGCGCTCGACCGTCTCTTGTACAGCAGGCATTCAATCCTCCGCTCGCGGTTTCAAGGACCGCGGTGGATCTCAAGTTCCGAAAATCTCTTACGATGCTTTGATGACGAAATCCGCTTAGAACAGTTCAAGCTGTGTTTCGTCGTCCCCCCTTAACTAAGGTATCGGCGAGCTTTCGCCAAGCCTTGAGGGTCAAATCCACGTCTGTCTCCGTGGTAGACCAGCCAAGACTAAGTCGCACCGCTCCTTGGGACACCTCCGAACGGTACCCCATTGCCTCCAGCACGTGGGACGGCTGGACCTTGCCCGAGGAGCAGGCGGAACCGGACGAGACCGCGATTTCCCCAAGGTCGAACCCGATGACCGCCGTCTCGGCCTTCATTCCGGGTGCCGTGAACAAGACGGTATTCGGCAACCGCTTGACGTCATCGGAGAACACCAGCACGTCCGGCGTCTGCCGCAGCCCGTGCTCGAGCCGGTCGCGCAGTCCCCTGACGCGGGCTGCATCGGCCTTCAGCGCCGCCATCGCGGCCTTGGCGGCCGCACCGAACCCGGCGATGCCGGCGATATTCTCGGTCCCTGCCCGCCGCCCGAGCTCCTGCCCGCCGCCGCGCAGAAACGCCTCAAGGCCCTCGACGCCCTCGGCGAGCACCAGCGCGCCTGCGCCCTTCGGTCCGCCGATCTTGTGCGCCGACAGCGTCACCAGGTCGGCCTGCGTCGAGGCCAGATCGAACGGGATCTTGCCGAACGCCTGGATCGCATCGACATGCAGCAGCCCGCCGGCCGCATGGACGATTTCGGCGACGTCAGCCACCGGCTGAATGGCACCGGTCTCGTTGTTCGCCAGCATCACCGAGACCAGAGCCGGCGGACCATCGGCCAGCAGTGCGCGCAGATGGTTGAGATCGATCACACCGGCCCGCGTGACATGGATTGCGGAGGTCGCCTCCGTCGCAAACCGACCGCCCGCGAGCACGGACGCGTGCTCGATCGCCGACACCAGGAGCCGCTGCACCGGCGCGCCCGCAGCGCGGCGCAATCCCGGCGTCAGTGCGAGCGCATTGGCTTCGGTCCCGCCGGAGAGAAACACCACGTCCTGCGGCCGGCCGCCGACCGCCTTCGCCACGGCATTGCGGGCATCCTCAAGCAGCCGTCGCGCCCGCCGTCCCTCGCTGTGCACCGAGGACGGGTTGCCGATCAATTCCCACGCCGCAGCCATCGCCGCCTTCGCCTCCTGGCGAAGCGGCGTGGTGGCATTCCAGTCGAGATAGACGCGATCGGCCATGGAGCTATCCGCGGCAACCACCGTGGTTGCGGCCTTCACTGCGAGATAACGACAGTTGACGACCGAGACCAGATCAGATGTCACCGGCACGGGAGATTTTTCACGCGCGGCGGGAGCCTTGCTGCCGCGAGACACGGCGTTCGCGATCCCCTGAGCGCGATAGCATTATGACAGACTGAAACTTCAGGTAGCCTTCGAGGCGATCCGGCGTGTCGATCCGGATCGCCGCCGACGCACTGGCTGCGCGCGCGTTCGCACGCGGATTCGCGACCGCCAAGCGGCACAATTTCCTTGATTTTTGCCCCTTGCGTCATGCTAGAAGGCCTCCAGCGTGCCGCGCGGCGGTGCCTGCGCCGATTTCATCACGAGCTGCTCTGTTCGCGAACCGTCGCTGAAGATGGCTCCAACCGGTTGATTGATCGACGTCAATCAAGGGAACGCGGCAATCAAGGGAACACAATGCCTGAAGTCATTTTCACCGGCCCTGCTGGCCGCCTCGAGGGCCGCTACCACCCGGCCAAGCAGAAGAACGCGCCGATTGCGATGATCCTGCATCCGCATCCGCAGTTCCACGGCACGATGAACCACCAGATCGTCTATCAGTGCTACTACGCGTTCGCGCATCGCGGCTTCTCGGTGCTGCGCTTCAACTTCCGTGGCGTCGGTCGCAGCCAGGGCTCGTTCGATCACGGCACCGGCGAATTGTCCGATGCCGCCAGTGCGCTGGACTGGGCGCAGGCGATCAATCCGGAGGCGCGCGCCTGCTGGGTTGCGGGCTTCTCGTTCGGCGCTTGGATCGGCATGCAGCTTCTGATGCGCCGGCCGGAGGTCGAGGGATTCATCTCGATCGCGCCGCCCGCCAATCTCTACGACTTCTCGTTCCTCGCGCCCTGCCCGTCGTCGGGCCTGATCGTGCACGGCGACAAGGATGCCGTGGTGCCGCCCAAGGACGTCAACACGCTCGTCGAGAAGCTGAAGACGCAAAAGGGCATCGTGATCGACCAGCAGGTCATCCCCGGCGCCAACCACTTCTTCGACGGCAAGCTCGAGCCGCTGATGGAGACGGTGACCGGCTATCTCGACATGCGTCTCGCCAACGTGCGCTGACGCGATCTTGTAGCCCGGATGGAGCGAAGCGAAATCCGGGATCACGGACTCCGTGGTTGGACCTGCCCCGGATTGCGCTTCGCTCCATCCGGGCTACGGATTCCACGTAGCCCGCATGAGCGAAGCGACATGCGGGGCGCGGCCGACAAGAACCCGGATATCGCTGCGCTCATCCGGGCTACGGTCCCTACTTTCATTCCGGCGCCAGCTTCAGCGCCGCAATCCCGACCAGCACCAGCGCAATCCCCGCGACCTTCATCGGGTTCAAGGCCTCGTTGAACAGCAGCACGCCCATGGCCAGCGTGCCGGCCGCGCCGATGCCGGTCCACACCGTGTAGGCGACGCCGACGCCGAGCACCTGTAGCGCGCGTCCGAGCAGGAACACGAACGCGGCGAGCAGCAGCAGCGAGACCAGCGTCCAGCCGAGCCGCGTATAGCCTTCGGCATATTTCATCGAAATCGCCCAGCCGACGTCCAGCAGGCCGGCGACGACGAGCGCGATCCAGGCAACCGAATGAGACATGGCTTACGCGGCAAGCTTCAGCATATGCGCGCGGTGGCCGACCAGGAACGCATGCAGCAGCGCCGGATAGTCAGGCGACACCGCACTGCGTACGCTCGGCCGCTGTGCCAGCGCGCTGCGCCAGGCGCGAAGTTTTGGCGTGTGCGTGAACACAGCGAGATCGGTCAGCTGGTCGAACAGATCGAAATAGCGGAAGATCGGCGCGAACACCGCATCCACCAGACTGAAATTCTGGTCGGCGAAGAACGGACCGGCGCCGAGCGCAGCCTCGACGCGCGCGAATTTCGCCGCGACCGCCTGCCGCTTGCTCTCGAATGCAGCGGCATCGGTTGCGGTCTCGAGCCCCCAGAGATCGCCGAGAATGGCCGAGCCGAACTCCATCCAGGCGCGATGCTCGGCACGCGCGAGCGGATCTTGCGGATGCAGCTTCGCGCCGCCTTGCGTCTCCTCGATGTACTCGCAGATCACGTTGCTCTCGAACAGCGCGACCTCCTTGCCGTCGTCGCGCGTCACCACCAGCACCGGCACCTTGCCGAGCGGCGAGATCTTCAAAAACCAGTCCGGCTTGCTGGCGAGATCGATGTCGATCCGCTCGAACGGCACGCCCTTCTCACGCAGCGCGATCACCGCGCGTTGCACATAGGGACAGAGCTTGTGGCTGATCAGTTTCAGGGCGGCCATGACGAACCTCGGGTTCAATGCAACTGCATCGAATTAAATGCAACAGCATGGAACTGTCAAGGTAGATGCATTTGCATCTAAATCACGGTCGCGCGATAATGCCGCCGGTCATCGGGATCGGCACCCCCGTGGTGGCGGGGTAGCTCAGCGGCAGGCCCTTCATGCCGCGCGCGGCAAGGAAGCCGAACGCCTGCGCCTCGATCGCGTCCGCCGCCCAGCCGAGCGCCTCGGCCGGCTCGACGGTCGCCGGCGCCAGGCGCTCGCGCAGCATCCGCAGCATCGTGAGGTTGGAGGCGCCGCCGCCGCAGATGATCCAGCTTTTCGGCCGTTTCGGCAGCAGCGGCACGACGCGGGCGATGGCCGCGGCAGTGAAGGCGGTCAGCGTCGCGGCGCCATCGGCCGGCGCCACGGCGCCGAGCTTGAGGCTGGCGAAGTCGTTGCGGTCGAGCGATTTCGGCGGCAGCAGCGCAAAGAACGGCAGCTTCAGAGCCTGTGCGATCCAGGCCTCGTCGGGCCTGCCCAGCGCGGCGAACTTGCCGGCGGTGTCGAACGGCTGGTGCATCTGACGGAACATGAAGTCATCCAGCAGCGCATTGCCCGGCCCGGTGTCGCAGGCGATCAGCGTGTCCGTGCCGTCGATATAGGTGATGTTGGAGACGCCGCCGATATTGACCACGACGATCGGCCCCTCGCGGTTCAGCGATTGCACCAGCGCGCGGTGGTAGACCGGCACGAACGGCGCGCCCTGCCCGCCGGCCTCGACGTCGGCGGCGCGGAAATCGTGCATCACCGGAATGTGGATCACCTTGGCGAGCGCCAGGGCATCGCCGATCTGCACCGTCAGCCTGCGCTCAGGGCGATGCAGCACGGTCTGGCCATGGAACCCGACGATGTCGATGTCCTGGGCCGAGATCCGGTGCTGTGTCGTGAAGCTGGCGACCGCCTCGGCATGGGCCGTGGTGACGGCCTGCTCGGCCTGCCGCAAAATCCCCGGCCGGGCGTCGCGCCGCGACAGATGGACCGCCTCCGTCAGCGCCTGGCGCAGCAGGCTGCGCTCGCCTTCGGTATAAGGCCGATAGCCCGAGGGGCCGAAGGCCTTGATCTGGCGGCCGTCGGTCTCGATCAATGCCACGTCGACCCCGTCGAGCGAGGTACCGCTCATCAGACCGAGTGCCGTTAACATCATGCTGGAAGCGCCCCAGCCGGGAACCCCCGGCTTGTCTCAAACAAGTACATCCTATAATGCCACTGCGCGTCCGCCTGCGGCAGCCTCAAGCATCAAGGTTCCGCAAATAGATGCAAAAACCGTAAAACAAGAATGATCTGGCTCGCCGACAAATGACTGCATTTAAATCGGATTTCCTGAACACTTTACAGGAACGCGGCTTCGTCCACCAGTGCTCCGATTTCGAGGGCCTCGACGCGCTTGCCGCGAAGGGCCAGGCGACCGCCTATGTCGGCTATGACTGCACCGCGCCGTCGCTGCACATCGGCAACTTCCTCACCATGATGATGCTGTACTGGCTGCAGCAGAGCGGCAACAAGCCGATCACGCTGATGGGCGGCGGGCACCACGATGGTCGGCGACCCCTCCGGCAAGGACGAGACGCGCGCAATGCGCACGGTTGCGGAGATCGAAGCCAACAAGGCCTCGATCCGCGGCGTGTTCGCCAAGGTGCTGCGCTATGGCAACGGGCCTTCCGACGCCATCATGCTCGACAATGCCGAGTGGCTGACCAAATTGAACTGGATCGAGATGCTGCGCGACATCGGCCGGCACTTCTCGGTCAACCGCATGCTGACCATGGACTCGGTGCGGCTCCGGCTCGAGCGCGAGCAGGAGATGAGCTTCATCGAGTTCAACTACATGGTCTGCCAGGCCTACGACTTCGTCGAGCTGTCGCGCCGCGCCGGCTGCCGGCTGCAGATGGGCGGCTCCGACCAGTGGGGCAATATCGTCAACGGCGTCGATCTCGGCCGCCGCATGGGCACGCCGCAACTGTTCGCGCTGACCACGCCGCTGCTCACCACCGCCTCCGGCGACAAGATGGGCAAGACCGCCAAGGGCGCGGTGTGGCTCAACGCCGACCAGTTCTCGCCCTACGATTTCTGGCAGTACTGGCGCAATGTCGAGGACGCCGACGTCGTCAAGTTCCTCAAGCTGTTCACCATCCTGCCGATGAGCGAGATCAGCAAGCTTGCGGCGCTGGCCGGCGGCGAGATCAACGAGGCCAAGAAGGTGCTGGCGACCGAGGCGACCGCCCTGCTCCATGGCCGCGATGCAGCGAACGAAGCCGCCGAGACCGCGCGCCGCACCTTCGAGGAAGGTGCGCTGGCCGAAACCTTGCCGACGGTGGAAATTCCGCGCGGCGAATTTGAAGCCGGCGTCGGCGTGCTGGTCGCCTTCGTCAAGGCCGAGCTCGTCGCTTCCAACGGCGAAGCGCGCCGGCAGATCAAGGGCGGCGGCCTGCGCGTCAACGATGCAGCCGTGACCGATGAGAAGATGCTGCTGACTTCGGCCAATCTCACGCCGGAAGGCGTGGTGAAACTGTCGCTCGGCAAGAAGCGCCACGTCCTGCTGAAGCCTGCATAGGCGCATTCGCATTTGTCGGTTGTCGGGAGCGCGGAAAGCGCGCTCCCATCTTTCCGATGGACCAGACCACGCCTCCGAACGACACGCTTGCAACGCCGGCGAAGCAGTCCCGCGTCGCGCTGAACGTGCTCGCGCTCTGCTTCGTGCTGTCGGTGCTTGGGCGCGGCCTTAGCGACAGCTTCACCGTTTTCCTGAAACCGATCTCGGAAAATTTCGGCTGGGACCGCGCCTCTGTGGTGTCGGTCTACTCGCTGACCTGGCTCGCCAGCGGCCTGACCGCGCCACTGGTCGGACGCCTGTTCGACCGCTCGGGTCCGCGCGTGGTCTATGCGCTCGGCCTGTCGCTGCTCGGTTGCGCCTTCCTCGTCGCCTCGCGCGCGCAAGCGCTCTGGCAATTCCAGCTCAGCGTCGGCCTCTGCGTCGGTTTCGGCACCGCGCTGATCGGCAACGTGTCGAATTCGATCCTGCTCGGCCGCTGGTTCGGACCACGCCTGCCGACCGCGATGGCCGTGATGTATTCGGCGACCGGCGCCGGCCTGTTGCTGCTGTTGCCGCTGTCGCAGGTTCTGATCGACCGGATCGGCTGGCGCGAGGCCTATCAGGTGTTCGGCATCGGCGCGCTTTGCCTGCTTGTTCCGCTGGTCTTTCTGCCGTGGCAGCTGCTCGCCGGCGGATCGCCGCATATCGTCCGGAAGGCGGAAAGCAGCTTGGCCGACGACGGCTGGACACTGCTCAGCGCGATGCGCCACCACGCCTTCTGGGCGCTGTTCTCCACCTTCTTCTTCACCGCGATCGCGATGTATGCGCTGACCGCGCAGATCGTCGCCTATCTGATCGATGTCGGCTTCCCGCCGCTGCAGGCGGCAACCGCCTGGGGCTTCTCCGGCGTCGCGCTGTTCGTCGGCATGCTGGGCGTGTCCACCCTCGACGGCATCATCGGCCGCCGGCCCTCGGTCTTGTTCAGCTACGGCGTCTCGATCCTCGGCATCATTCTGCTCTGGCTGTTGCAGTGGTATCCGAACTACTGGCTGCTGACCGGCTTCATCATCTGCTTCGGAAGCATGATCGGCTCGCGCGGCCCGCTGATCACCGCGACCGCGCTGAAGATCTTCCGCGGCGAGCGGGTCGGCACGATCTACGGGACGATCATGATCGGCAGCGGCCTCGGCTCCGGCCTTGGCTCATGGGGCGGCGGCCTGATCCACGACTGGACCCACAGCTACAATCCGTTGATCGCCTTCGCGCTGGTCAATGTGGTGCTCGGCCTGATCCCGTTCCTGGTGGTGCCGGCGCTGCGACGGTGAGTTCGGACGCGTCCGCTTGCCCCTGCGGAGGCGATGTGGAATCCGACATGAACGCATGCCGGCCTTGGACCCAACACCTTGGGCCGATAGGCGGCATTCGCGAAATGAAACAGGCCGCCAACAGCAGCGGCCCTAGTCGATGGCTCCAATTCCTTGATTGCGAGAACCGGCTCGAACGGTCTTTTAAGACCCGGAAGTCGATCCTCTGGTCCGGTACTGCTAGCCGCAGCGACGAACTCTCCGGACCGATCCGTCGTCACGCTCGATCGTGACGGTGCGGCATCCGCGATATCCGCGATCATACCCGTAGGCGCGATAAGCGGGTCGATCGTAGTCTCGGTAGTAACGGGGCTCCGGGCCCACTCTCACGCCGCCGAGCGGAGTATCAACGGCAACCTGAGCTGACGCGGGTGCAATGGAGATCGGCGTGGCCATAGCGAAACCGGCGACCGCCAGTACACCAGCCAATAACAGGGCTCTCATGAGAGTTCCTCCTGAGTTTGTTGAATTGCTCTCCAACATCCCAGACAGGGCAAGGTTCCTGCGCGAACGTCATCCGGACGGCGGGCCGCTCGGACTTGGTCGCAGCCTCGGATGAATGCGGACAGGAACCCGCCGCCGCGCGTCAGCGCGCGATCTCAACCGACCTTGAAAGCAGGCGTCGACGAGCGAGCGTTCTAGTTGTTCGTCGTCGGCAGATCGTTCGGGCCGTACTGCTTGAACTCGAAGATCTTGCGCGTCAGGCCGGGCGCCAGCGCGGAGATCGGATTGACGCGCAGCACCGGCGCGCTCGGCGTGCCCACCACTTCGTAGGTCACGCCGATCAGGCCTTCATTGCTGCCGGCGCCGAGGAAAATCCCGAAGAACGGGATCTGGCCGAACATGTTGTTCAACCCGTACATCGGAATGAAGGTGCCGTTCATCCGCACCTGGTTTCCGATATAGTCGATGCTGCCTTCGATGGTCGCGCCGATGGTCGGTCCTTTGACCACACCATTGCGGATCGAAAGCTGGCCGCTCTGGCGCGTGAATTCGGCGCGCAGCGCGTCGAACCCGATGCCGTTCTGGGTGCTGACCGGCCCGCCGGCAACGGCGCGATCGAGTTGGGTTTCGCCCTTCACCGAGAATCCGGTGATATTGATGAGCCCCTCCCTGGGGCTCGGCTCGGGGATCGGCGGCTCCATCGCGAGCGTAAGCTGGCCGCCGACCACCTTCGAATAAGTGTCGATGAAGCGCAGGAACGCACCGGCGTCGCTGGTCTGCAGATAGATCACCTCGCGGCCCTGCTGGCGTCCGCGCATATCGACCGTGACGGGGGTGTCGCGGCCGACCTTGCCGCTCAGCGTGAACGCCTTGAAGAACCCGTTGCGGCGCGAGACCTTGGCGTCGACGCTGCGCAGCGCTTCGCCGTTGAATCCTGCGACCGCGCCGAGTTTCAGATCAACATCGAAATCGGTGGTCCTGGTCTTGCTCTTGGGATCGTTATCGCGGCCGGAGATCGCCGACTTCAGGAAGCCGCGACCGTCGAACACGTCGCCGCGCATCGTCACCTTGATCACGCCGTCGGGACCGCGATCGGCCCGCAGCGAGGTCTTGTCGCCTTCCGACGGCGCGTAGGTCGGGAAGTACGCATTCATGAGATCGCCGTTCTGGTCGACCTCGAGCGCCCCCTTGATCGACACGCCGGCGCCGTCGATCGAGATATCCTCGAACCTGGTCGATTGCCCCTTCGGCACCACGTTGAAGGTCGCCTTGCCGGCCCGGCCCTGCGCCTTGACCCAACCCGGCAGGATGTTGTCGAGCTTGAGCTGGGTCAGGTCGGCCTCGACGCCCATCTTGGTGGTGGGATTGTCGCCGCTGCCGATCTTGCCGCTCAGCTTGATCGGGATCGCGCCCGAGACCGCGGGACCGAGATCAAGCCCGAGGCGCGCGCGGCTCGCATCGTCCAGAGTCGCCTGCAACTTGACGTCGGCATCGCCCTCGGCTGGCTTGCGGTAGTCGAGCGAGGCCGCCTGCCCGTTGATCTTGACATCGCCCTTGACCTGGAAGCCGGTATTGCTGGCGATCACCTTCAGCGCGTTGGCTTCGAGCTTCTGGTTCATCACCAGCTTGTCGACGGCAACGCCGGAGATGTCGGCGGTGACCGAGTAGAGCGTATCGGCCTTGGTCAGCTCGCCCTTCACGGGCATGCCGAGATTGATCGTCGCGGTGACGTTGCCCTTGCTGGCGTTGGGATCGATCGGCGGACCGGAGAGATCGCTGAGCCGGTCGGAGGCGAGGATTTCGGCGGCGGCCGGCACCGGACAGTCGACCCGGAACTTGACCTTCGACGGTGACGGCTTCGGCGCCATGTCCGGCACCTCGAAGGTGAAGTCCGACAGCGTGATCTTGCGGCCCGCCGGCGTGTCGGCAATGCCCTGGTTGATGGTCACGGTCGCGGTGCGGCCGGTCACCCTGGCCTTCAGATCCGCGTCATGCACCGCGGGCATCTGGTCCACCGGACGCACCGTGACACCCGAGGCGACAATGTTGACCGAGAGGCCGTCATCCGGGATCGGCGGTCCCTTGCGCGACAGGTTGTGTACCGGCGAATTGACGCCGACATCGATACGCTGGAGCGTGCCGCGGTCGATCCGCTCGAGCACCCATTCGCGCACCTCGGGCACGATGATGACCGGCCACATCCGTTTCAGGGCCGAGGCCGACATCGGCGTGCCGGCGAATCCGAGCTGCAGCCGCGGCTCGCCGGAATAGTCGATGCTGCCGGTTCCGGCGACGCCGATCTCGCCATTGGAGATGTCGGCCTGGGTCAGCAGCACGCGCTTCTTGTCGGTGTCGAACCGGAAGCCGATGTTGATGCGATTGAAGATCAACGGCGGTTCGTTCTTGTCGGCGCCGGCCAGCACGATGGTGCCGCCCGACAGGCCGGCCTGCCAGTCGGTGACGTTGTCGTTCGGCGGCTCGAGATGGCCGAGCAGCGTGATGCGGTTGGCGCCCGAGATGATCTTGATCGGCGCCAGCAGCACGCGCCGCCCCGAATCCCATTCCACGCTCATCTCGGCGGAATCGATCGGCATCGGGTAGTCGGGCGTGTCGGTGTCGATGATGTTGCCGGCGCCGACATTGATCTTGCCGCGGAAGTAGGTCGGCAGGCCGTCGCGGCCGAGTTCGCCCTTCATCTCGCCCGACAGCGGCAGGTCGGCGGTGTAGGTCAGATCCTTGGTCCGGAGCGCGAGCAGGATGTTCCGGGTGGAAACCTTGTCGGCCTTGATGTCGACCGAGCGCACGCCATTCTGCTGCGGTCCGACCAGCACGCGCACCGACCAGGGTTTTGCGCCTTCCTCGCCGAAGCTGAGCGCAACGCCGCCGCCGCTCGGGCGCCGCAGGCTGAGGCTGATGTTCTCAAAGCTCCATTTGTTGCCGCGCTGCTGATCGTCGACGACGAGATTGCCGTTCTTCAGGCCGATCTCGTTGAGGTTCTGCCCGTCGAGGCCGGTCATGCTGAGGCTGTCGAGCCAGTCGAGACCGGCGAGCAGCCCGCTCTGGGCCGAATCGGGCGACGCCGAGGGCTCGGCGGCAGCTGGCGGCGAAGCAACCGGCGGCGGCGGGGCTGCGGGTGTCGGACGCGGGAATGTCGGCGGCATCCCCGCCTCCCGCTTGGAGGCAACGCCGGTGGCCAGCGGTTTTGCGGTGTCGCCGGCGGACACGGTAACATTGCCGTCCGGCGTGATGCGCACCGACAGTTCAGCATCGACCAGATTGAGGCTCTCCGCCCGCAACTGGCCCATCAAGAGCGCGGTTCCCGACAGGCGCACTTCGGCCTTGGGCGCGCTCGCAACCACCGCATGGTCGCGGTCGCGGACGATGATGTCGCGGATGCGCACCGCGATCCTGACGCGGCCGGCGCGCTCGATCTGCGTTCCGCCGACCTCGACCGTGTTGCCGTGGCCGATGTTCTCCTCGATCGCCGCGGCGAGCCACGGCGTCGCCATGTCGAGATTGATCGGGCCGGCGCCGAGCCGCCACCACAGCCCGCCGAAGCAGGTCGCGAACATCGCGACCAGCACCACGAGGACCAGTCCGATGCGACGGATCCAGCGCTCGCCGTTCAGCCAGCGCTGCATGCCGGAGCAGAAATCAGTGAAGCGATGCAGGTTGGTGTGGGAACGCGCCAGCAACTGCCGCGCACGGTTGCCCGCCGCCTCATCCTGCTCGTCCCACGCAGCGTCGTCCTCCCATTGCGAGAGGTCAGCCCCGGCGCGCGGATTTGGACCCTGCGGCGACGTGTTCCTTGCCATTGCCTCTCGGTGCTGACGGCGAAGCTGATCGCCGCCATCGGGGCGCCCGTCGATTCGTATCGAGCGCTCCTGTGCCGGCATCGCCGCCTATCCTCGCCTAATCATGTTACTCGCCGATGGCCCCCAGAGCGGACCAAACCAACCAATCAAAAGCCAATTCAGCAAGCGGACGGGTCACGCGTCGAATTCCTTGTCACCTTACTCCGTGGCCATCAAACTTGCCCAGCGGCCGGTGCGAATCCGGCCGCCGCCAATAAGACCGCAATACCCCAATGGTTGAGCTTCGGAAAGCGACGAAAGGAAGGCGTATGTCCAAGAAAACGCGCAAGAAATCCTCCAACACAACCGGGAAGCGGGTCGCAACAAAGGTTGCGCGCGCCGCAAGCGCAAGCACTGGGAAGTCCGCGACGAAAACCCGCACAGCGGTTGCGAAGAAGGCAGCGGCCAAGAAAACAACTAAGAAAACGACCAAGGCGACCGCAGCGGGTGTTCAAAGCAAAGCCTCGCACAAGGCGGCATCGAAACCGTTAAAGCGAGAGCCGGCCGCTACCGTGACCCGTTCGTCCGCCGTCACACTTGTCGAGGGCGCCACTGCACCGGCCTTCAACCTGCCGCGCGACGGCGGGGACAGCGTTTCGCTGAAGGATTTTGCCGGCAAGAAGCTGGTGCTGTTCTTCTACCCCCGCGCCGACACCCCCGGCTGCACCAGGGAGGCGATCGATTTCACCCGGCTCAAAAGCGAGTTCGTAGCGGCAGGGACCGAAGTGGTCGGCATTTCCGCCGACACGGTTAAGGCGCAGGAGTCATTTCGAAACAAACACCAGCTGTCGGTGCCGCTGGTCTCCGATCCGGCCCACCAGATGCTGGAGGCCTATGGCGCCTGGGGCGAAAAATCCATGTATGGCAGGACCTTCATGGGAATTATTCGCACGACGGTTCTGGTCGATTCCGGTGGAAAAATTGCCCGGATCTGGCGTCATGTGAAGGTCGACGGCCACGCCGAAGCGGTATTGGAGGCTGCCCAGGCGCTCTGATCGGGCGGGTTCCGTTTCCTGAAAATTAACCATGACGGGCTCAAATCGGCCCCGCAAATTAGCCGTACGGAGCTTGGTCCGACCGGCCGCGGGAGTACCGATGTCGAGCCGGTCCGGTCACCACAAACACCATCATCCGCAGGACCATGGCCGGACGCCGATACGCCGTCCGGCAGCCCATCACCCCGCACCTGCCGCCGCGGTGGTGGCGGCCTCCGGCGAGGGCTATACCCTGGTCCATGCCGGCAAGCAGGTCCGGTTCGGGCCGGTGGTGTTCTGGATCATCGTCGGCACCGTGGTGCTGCTCGGCATGTGGTCGGCGGCGACCGCGACCTATTTCGCGTTCCGCGACGACGTGCTGACCCGGCTGATCGCGCGCCAGGCCGAGATGCAATACGCCTATGAGGACCGCATCTCGGAGCTGCGCGCCAAGGTCGACCGCACCACCAGCCGCCAGCTGCTCGACCAGGAGCAGTTCGACCAGAAGCTCGACCAGATCATGAAGCGGCAGTCGACGCTGGAATCGCGCGCCACCGCGCTCGGCGCGATGCCTGACGTCACGAGCACCGGATCGATCAAGCCGCAGGGCCGCGCCGAGGCGGCGCCGTCCTCAGGCACGCCGAAACCCTCCCCGATCAGCGACACCGTGATCTTCGTGGCGCCGCCGGATCGCGAGGCGCGGCTGGAATCGCGCGCGCCGCTGATCGCCAAGACGCAGCCGAACCAGTTCGCCAAGGCCCAGGGCGTCGACAACGTGCTGGTCCGCCTGCAAACCTCGCTTGACCAGGTCGAGCGGCGCCAGGTTGCCGCGCTCGCCTCGGTCGAGGACAGCATCGATTCCAAGGTGCGCCGGATGCGCGGCGTCATCTCCGATCTCGGCCTCAACATGGCGCAGCTCGAGGCGGCGACGCCGCGCTCCGGCATGGGCGGGCCCTTTGTCCCTGTGAAACTCTCTGCCGACGCCGGCGCGTTCGAACGCCAGCTCTATCGCATCAACATCAACCGGGCACAGATGCAGCGACTGAACCAGACGCTGGCGCTGGTGCCTTACCGCAAGCCCGTGGTCGGTGAAGTCGAATTCACCAGCGGCTTCGGCGTGCGCTCCGATCCCTTCCTCGGCCGGCCGGCAATGCACACCGGCCTCGACTTTCGCGCCGCGCAAGGCGATCCGGTGCGTGTCACCGCCAACGGCAAGGTGGTGTCGGCGGGCTGGGCCGGCGGCTATGGCCGCATGGTCGAGGTCGATCACGGCAACGGGCTCTCCACCCGCTACGGCCATCTCTCCGAGATCGGCGTCAAGGTCGGTGAATACGTCAAGATCGGCCAGGTGATCGGCGCCGTTGGCTCGACCGGCCGCTCCACCGGTCCGCATCTGCACTATGAAACCCGCATCGACGGCGAAGCGGTCGATCCGCAGAAATTCCTCCGCGCCGGCGTTCGGCTCAGCGCCGGCTAGCTCAATCTCACGACGATCGATCTGAACATCGGCGCAAGCGGTCTCGCTTGCGCCGATCTTGTTTGTGGTTTCAGCGGCGGCCGCCGCCGCCCATGCCACCGGGCGGTCCGCCACCGCCGAATCCGCCGCCGGGCCCGAACGGACCACCACCGCCGCCAGGACCGAACGGTCCGCCGGGCGGGCCGAAGCCACCGGGACCGGGGCCGGTCGGTCCACCACTCAGGGGATCAGGCGCAGGCCCGCCGCCTGGCGGGCTGCCGCCCGGCATGCCGGACGGCGCCCCACCGCCGCCACCAGGCGCGCCGCGGCCGCCCGGGCCGCCCGGTCCCGATCCATGACCCGGCCCGGATCCGCCGGGGCCGCGGCCCGGCGTGCCCGGGCTCTTCACCGACGAGCCCGGGAACTTGCCGACCGACTGCACCGATTCGACGCGCAGCTCGCGCGGGCCCGACAGCTGCGCGTTGACGACGACGCGCGTATCGGCCGCCGGCGAAAACCGCGAATGGTCGCGCGCGACAAAGCCGGAGCCGAGCTGCAGGTCGTTGCCGACCCGCCGCACATAGGCCTCGATCAACAGCCGGTTCGCGCCGGCGAGATCGGAGAAGTCGTCGGCCCGACTGCGCGACACCTGCATCACGCCCTGCGCGACGTGTCCCTCGGCCTGCACGCGCTGACCGACCAGCGCCGCATCGACGCCGGCGAGCTTGAGCTCGCCGATCCGCAAGACGCCGGCACGGTCGCGCTCGAGCGGCCCTGCGACACGCGCCGCGGCGTCATGGCGCTCCTGCACCAGACTTGCGACGACGATGCCGTCGGTACGGCGCAGCCCGAACACGGCGACATGCGCGCCCACTTTCAGCCAGCTCTCGCGTCCGGTCCAGGCGACCGTCTGGCCGAGCACCGTCAGCCCGCCCGGCTTCATTTGCTCGACCGGCCCGGTCACCTCGCTGGTCACATCGATGCGTTTGGTCGACAGCGTGCCGCCGGCATCGCGCTGCGCCACCACGCGCGCGAGCTGTCCGATCCGCAGCGCCTTGGCGCTCGCCGCCTCGCCGTCGATTCTGACCGGCACCTCGGGTGCGTAGGCGACGCGCTCGCCATTGACATAGATCGAGCCGAACCGCTGGATCACCCCGACGATGCCGGTGCCACCGATGCCCTGATCGGAACCGGTGATGCCGGTGCCGCCGATGCCTTGGTCGTTGCCGCGCTTCTTGACCTGCGCGCCCGCGAGCGACGTTCCGGCAAGCCAGAACGCTGCCAGCAGCGCGCGGCGCGAAATGACCGGCGGGCGCTTCACGCTGCACCGCCTTCGTCGGCATCGTCATCGACCGGACCATCCGGCCCCTCGCGGTAGATGTAGATGCCGAAATTCCAGCGATAGTCGCCGCCCTTGTCTTTTGCGAGCGCGCGGTTGGCCTCGCGGTTGGCAACCTTGAGCGCCTCCATCGCCAGCTCGCGCGAGCGGCCCTCGAGCCGTTTCGCCAGCTTCGCCGACAGGCCGTCGTAATGCACCGCGCGTTCGAGGAAGCGCGGCGCGGCCGACGACACGTTCATCTCGGCGGCCGCCACGTGATCATGCAGGTTGCGGCCGAGATAGTGCCATTTGCGGTCGTCGTCGCCATGCGGCACGAAGGCCTCCTCGACCAGCATGATCTCGTCGTCGTCATTGATGGTGACGAGCTTGCGGTCGAGCCATTCGTCCAGCACGGCGCGCGGCCGCACATCCTTGGTGATCGATTCGACCAGCGTCTCGAACGACGGCGCGCCTCCGTCCGCGGTGCGCGGCAGCGGCAGCGGATCGCCCTTGGCATCGGTGAACTCGGGCCCGGCCAGCCAGCGCGCGATGATCGCGCTGGTGCGCGACAGCGTCGCCGGCACCGCATTGACCGGCGCGCCGGCGCCGCGCAGCCGCGCCACCTCCTTGCGGTGGATGCCGGTCAGCAGGCTGACGCGGCTGTCGGTCTGCTCTTTGCCCTCGAGCGCGAAGTCGTGCTCGGCGACGTTGACATAGAGCTCGCGCAGCAGCTGGGTCAGCGCCGGAAACGTCATGCCGCCGCGGATGCAGAGCCGCACCAGCGGACGCAGCATCCGCGCCAGCGGCGCATGCAGCTTCGCTGCGGCGATCGGCGCAGACGATCCCACCTTCGACTTCGGGCCCTTGGCATTCATGCCTAACTTTTAGCCGTCCGCGCCGTGGGACACAATCCCACCTCACTTGACGTGTGACATTTTCCCACTTATGGGAAACAAAATCACCTCCGGACACAGCTCGCGCGCTCGCCAGCGGGTGTCACGGAGTCCGGCACTGCCGCCATCGCCACGGACCGCTCCATGACGTTTGCCCGATTCGACCTTGCGATCGCGGAAGCCTGCCGGATCGCCCAGGTTCCCTTTGAGGAGTTCGTGTCGACGGTGATGGCGGGCGGCTATCCCTGTCTGCCGGGCGTTGCGCCCGGATCGCCGCGCCGCTTCGACGAAACCGACCTGCTCGCGCTCTACATCTACGGCCGCCTGCTCGCCTTCGGCTTCGGCGGTCTGCGCGCCGGCGAATATGCCTGCCGCGCGCATGCCGGCCTCCGCGCCGAGCCACGCGCGCAATCGATCTCGATTGCGCTGACCTCCGACGGCGGCAAGCGCGTCGTGATCGAGCAGGATCTGCAGCGCCCGGCAGCGGCAATGCTGCCTGAGCGGATTCATTTCGACATCGCCGCGATCAGGCGCCAGTTGCAGCCGATCGAACGCAGCACCGCCGAGCCGGCCTGACGCTCCGCTAGAGCACGCATCTGACGATGCGTTCCGACCTCTCCCCGCACGCGGGGCGAGGTGAAGCGGAGGCCGTTGCTCGATCCACAAGTAGGCTCATGGCGCTTTAGATACGCCCGCATTCGCTCGCCCGCGCCGTCGCGGCGCGATCGCACCGTCATGCGTTCCGCCGCCGTCCGCAAAAAGTTGTCCACCGCCATACGTGGGACATAATCCCACATTTTAGTCCGCCCGCCATTGACGTGTGAAATTTTCCCACGTATCCAGAATTCATCCAAAAGGGAATCCGACCCAATGTCTCTTCGTTCGTCCCGCGAATCCTGTTCATTTCAGGAACCCGGTCGGTTCGCCGCCACCGCACTCCGTTTCACGCCGCAGGCGCCATTCTGTTTCACGCCGCAGGCGCCTTGCGGCCCGATCGAGCCGGTGTTTCCGGCGCTGCTGCGCTCGCTGGTGTTCGCCGCCGCGCTGGCGCTGCCGTTCATCGTCGCCCTGTTCGTCGCATGATCCGGATCGAGCCGCCCATGATCGTCGTCAACGAGCCGGCCCGGCGTCCGTCGGTGCTCCACATCTTCAAGGTCTACTATCCCGACCTGTTCGGCGGCACGCTGACGGTGATCCGCGATATCTGCGCCGGACTGAAGGACACGTTCAACGCCGCCGTACTGGTCTGCTCGCGCTCCGGCGGCGAGCAAAAGATCGTGGTCAACGACGTTGCGGTCGAGCGCGTGCACTCGTTCGGCGACGTGCTGTCGCTGCCGGCCGCGCCGACCTATCCGTGGCGGCTGTGGCGCCGCATCGCCGAGCACGACCTGCTGGCGCTGCACGCCCCCTTCCCGCTCGCCGACCTCGTCTTCGCATTCGGGCTCGGCCGCACCCGCCCGCTGGTCGTGCACTGGCACGCCGACATCGTCTCGCACGCGGCCTTGCGCTTCCTCGTCGAGCCGATGATGCGGCGAACGCTGCGCCGGGCCGCCGCGATCATCGTCTCCGATCCGGTGCTGATCGAAACCACGCCGCTGCTGCAGGAATTTTCCGACAAGTGCCACGCCGTTCAGTTCGGCGTCGATGTCGCCAAATATGACAGGCCGGCCGCACAGGCCGACGACGTCAATGCCCGCGGCCGTCTCGTGCTCGCCTGCGGACGGCTGGTGCCCTACAAGGGTTTTGACGTGCTGGTGCGCGCCGCGCATGCCCGCAATTTCGAGGTCTGGATCGTCGGCGAGGGCCGCGAGCGCGACAACCTCGAGCAGCTGATCCGCGACTATGGCTTGCAGGACCGCGTCCGCCTGCTCGGCTCGGTGTCCGAGAGCGAACGCATCAAGCTGATGCGCATCGCCGACGTCTTCGTGATGCCGTCGGTGACCAATGCGGAGACTTTCGGGCTGGCGCAGCTCGAGGCGATGGCCGCAAGCCGGCCCGTCGTCAACACCGCACTCGACACCGGCGTTCCGCATGTCGCCCGCGACGGCCTCGAGGCCATCACGGTGCCGCCCGGCGATCCCACCGCGCTCGCCGACGCCATCGAGACGCTGATCAACGATCCCGAGCGGCGCCGCCGCATGGGTCAGGCCGCACGCCATCGCGCGATGACGAAATACTCAACCGCAGCCTTCAAGGAGGGAGTCGAGACGGTGTATCGCAAGGTCGTTACCGAGGAGGCCGCCGCAAGGGACGCGGGGTCGTCAGCCCCAGCCCCGCGTCCCCGAACGGCAGGTTTCGTCGGCGCGATCCAGATCGCGGCAACACTGGCCTGGTCCGACGTGCGTCATCGCTACGTCCGCTCCCTCCTTGGACCCTTCTGGATGTCGATCCAGATGGCGATCATGGTGGCCGTGCTCGGCTCGGTCATCGGCCATCTCTCCAACGCCAGCGCGGTGGCGCGGCTGCCGATGCTGGCGGCGAGCCTCACCGCCTGGACCTTCCTGAACAGCGTGGTGCTCGACGCCACCACCGCGCTGCAGGGCTCGGCCAGCCTGATCAAGGATCGCGCGCTGCCGCCGGTGATCTTCCTGCTGCAATGTACCTTCCGCCAGGCGCTGTTCGCCGCCCATAACGCGGTCGTGCCGCTACTCCTGTGGCTCGTGCTGACGCCGCGCGATGTTGGCGGCGCCATTGCCGCCCTCCCCGGCCTCGCCCTGTTCGTGGTCTGCACGCTGGGGCTGAGCCTCGTGCTCGGCGCGCTGGCGACGCGTTACCGCGACATCAAGCCGATCATCGAGTCCTCGCTGACGCTGGCCTTCCTGGCCTCGCCGATCATCTGGACATCCGAGATGATCGATCGCGGCTCGACCGTGATGCGGCTCAATCCGCTGACGCATCTGTTCGCGATCTGGCGCGACCCGCTGGCGACCGGTCATGTCGCAACGGCAAGCGTGATCTACGTGCTGGCGTGCCTCGCCGCGCTCGCGATCGCCGCGATCGTCACCACGACTCATCTGCGCAAAGCGGCATTCTGGATCTAGGGCATGGCAAGCATCCACCTCCGCGACGTCTGCCTCGATTATCCGCTGTACGGCGCCTACGACTTCTCGCTGAAGCGCCGCCTGCTCGGCCGCTTGTTCCGCCAGGCCAGCGAGATGCGGACCATCCGCGCGGTCGACAGCATCTCGATCGAGGCGAACGCCGGCGCCCGCATCGGCCTCGCCGGCCCGAACGGCTCCGGCAAGTCCACTCTGCTGCGGCTGATCGCCGGCGTGTTCCCGGCGACCAGCGGCCGCGTCGAGATATCAGGCAACATCGTGCCGCTGCTCGGCCTCGGTGCCGGCGTCAATCTCGATTTCGTCGCCGCCGACAATATCAGCCTGCTGCTGCGGATCTCGGGACGCAAGCCGACGCCGGCGATCCTGGACGAGATCTGGGCGTTCACCGAACTGGAGGAGCGCATGCAGCGGCTGCCGCTGCGCATGTTCTCGTCGGGCATGCTGATGCGCGTGCTGTTCGCGACCGCGACCGCGTTTCCCGCCGATATCCTGCTGCTCGACGAGTGGCTCAGCGTGGTCGACGAGAATTTCTCGGCCAAGGCCGAGCAGCGGCTGCGCAAGATGGTCGAGACCGCGGCGATCGTGATCATCGCCTCGCACGACCACGCCCTGCTGCGCCGGACCTGCAACAGCATCATCAATCTCGATCACGGCCGCATCGCCAGCACCGTCGGGCTGGATGCGCCCGTCCCGCATCACCTCGAGCTTAGAGAAATCAGCGCATGACAAAGATCCTGGTCGTCAGCGAGGCGCTTGGCGAGCCCAACCACAAGCGCGGCATCTTCCATTTCACCCGTGAATTGATCCGCTCGCTGGCCGGCGACGGCCATGCCCTGACCCTCGTCGTGGAGACCACGCGCCGGTACCGGAAGCTGCACCGCAGGCAGCAGCGGACGCGCCTGCTGCCCGAGGACTCCCGGCTGATCGAGCTGCTCGCGCTCTATCGTTACCTCGATGAAACCGACATGAACTCGCCGATCATGCGCGGCGGCCTGCGCCGCACCGTCAGCTGGTTCAAGCACAAGCTCGACGCGGCGACCTCGCTCGAATTCATCATCGCCTTCCTGCGCTCGATTCATCTGCTGCCGACCAGCGTCAAGCTGATCGAGAACCGGACCGAGGGCCTCGAATACATTCCGACCGATTTGCGCCATCTCGAATTGTTCGGCGATTTCCTGCTCGAGCCCGGCTTCTACAGCTATCAGGACACCTCGGCCCTGACCCGGTTGCCGCCACCGCGGGTCGATGCGCGCGACTATGACGTCATTCTCGTCGACACCCCGACCCGGGTTGCGATCCAACGCCGCCCGGGCGCAAAGGTGATTTGCGTCGTGCACGACCTGTTGCCGATCACCGATCTCAAGCTGGACGACATCGCGACACGCCTGTTCCTGTCGCGCCTTTTCACCAGCGTGAATCAGGCTGACGAGCTCGCCTTCGTCTCGAACTACAGCATGAACCGCTTCCGCGCCCTGCTCCCGCAATATGCGCATATTCCGGCGCGAGTGGTCTATCCGCGGACCCGCTTCGACGTCGCGGAAGCGCCGCTTGCGCCGGTGCCAACCGCCGTCCCGGCTCGGCCGAGCTTCGTCGTCATCGTTTCGAACGAGCCCCGCAAGAACCTCGCGGCCGTCATCCGCGCCTTCCGCAAGCTGCCGGAGGCCGATCTCGTCGTGATCGGCTATGCCGGCGGCGCCAACCAGGCGCGCAACCTGCCGAAGAACGTCCGCTTCTCCGGCTATGTCGACGAGCACGAGAAGGCGGCACTGATCGCGGACGCGCATGGCCTGATCATGCCGAGCCTCGCCGAAGGCTTTGGCGTCCCGATCATCGAGGCATTCGCGGCCAACACTCCTGTGCTGTGCTCCGATATTGCCGTGTTCCGCGAGGTCGCGGGCGAGCTTGCCGACTATTTCGATCCGTTCTCGACCGACTCGATCTGCGCTTCGGTGCGGCGCGTGCTGGCGCAGCAGGAGCAATGGCGCGACCGGATCCGCGCGCGGCGGGCCGAACTTGCAGAGCGGTTCGGCCACCACACCCAGGCGCGCGACCTGCTGTCGCATTGGGCTGCCCCGGACGTCGCGGCCGCCGCCGAGGCGCTCACCGCCGCGATGGCGACCTTCAACGGTGCAACCGCGCACGGCGTGTAACCGGTCATGAGCACCGATTCCGACGCCATTGGTCTCGCAATCGAACCGCCAGCACGATGGCGCGATCGCGTCCGCACCTGGTCCGGCTCAGTCCCCTATGTCCGCGCCGCCGATACCCTGATCGTCTTGGCCGCGGCGTCGCTACCCTGGTCGACCACGGCATTCGCCGTCTTCATGCTGCTGTGGCTTGTCGCCGTGATCCCGACCATCGACTGGGAGCAGTTCATTCTCGACCTCGCGCAACCGGCCTTTGCCTTGCCGATCGCGCTGGTCGCACTCGCGGTGATCGGCCTAGCGTGGTCGGAGACGAGCTGGGTCGAACGGCTGCAAGGCATCAAGCCGCTCAGCAAGCTGCTGCTGCTGCCGTTCCTGCTCGGCTATTTCCAGCGCTCACAGCGCGGGCTCTGGGTATTCGTAGCCTTCCTGGTATCGTGCACGCTGCTGATGATCCTGTCCTGGATCGCGCTGGCGGTGCCGCAGCTCAAGCTCGCGCACACCGCATCCGACGGCGTGCCGGTCAAGAACTACCTCGACCAGAGTCAGGAGTTCGCGCTCTGTGCGTTCGCGCTGGCACTGCCGGCATTGACGACGCTGCGGGCCCGGCAATGGCGCTTCGCTGCCGGCGCCATCGCGCTGATGCTGCTGTTCGTCGCCAACATGCTTTATGTCGTCTCTGCGCGGACCGCGCTGGTCTACATGCCGGTGCTGTTGATCCTGTTCGCCTCGCTGCATCTGTCGCGGCGCGCCACGCGGCTGCTGTTCGCCGGCGTCGCGGTCACCAGCCTCGTGGTCTGGACCACGTCTCCCTACCTCCGCCAGCGCATCGCCGACGTCGGCATCGAGTATCGGGCCCACGATACGTCAGGCATCGCTTCCACGGCGCAGCGCCTGACCTATTGGCGGAAGTCGGTGAAGTTCATCGGCGAGGCGCCGTGGCTCGGGCACGGCACCGGCGCGATCAGGCGCATGTTCACGCAGGATGCCGTCGGACAAGCCGGCCTTGAGGCCGAGGTGATCAACAACCCGCACAACCAGACCCTCAATGTCGGGGTCCAGTGGGGGCTGATCGGCATCCTGCTGCTCTACGCGATGTGGATCAGCCACGTCAGGCTGTTCGCCGGCCGCGATCTCGTGAGCTGGATCGGACTCGCCGTGGTCGTGCAGAACATCACAAGCTCGCTGCTCAATTCGCATCTGTCCGATTTTCACGAGGGCTGGATGTACGTGATCGGCGTCGGCGTCGCCGGCGGCATGGCGCTTCGCGCCCGCCGGCCGGAGAAAATTATGGCGTAGATTTGTGACTCACGCCGCGCAGCACATTCGGTGTCGTCCCTGCGAAAGCAGGGACCCATAACCACAAATGCTGATTGTTGCGCGATGCTGGAACGACGAGTCCCTTCAACAACATCCGCTGCGGCGTATGGGTCCCGGCCTTCGCCGGGACGACAGCGGTGTTTACCGAGCCAGCGCCGCCCTCATAACGACCACTCGCCTACCGCGACGCCTCGTGCCCGACCTCGCCGGTGATGACGTCACCGAACAGCTCCCAGGCCTCGCCGTTGAAGCGCATCAGCTGCATCTGCTCGATCGGGAAGTAGTCGTCGGGGGAGGTGTTGACCATGACTCCCGGGAGCATCAGGTCGGAGTGGAAGTTCTTCAGGCTGGCGGCCTGCTTCATCACGTTCTCGCGCGCGAGATTGTCGCCGCATTGCTTCAGCACCTGCATCATCGCCTCGGCCTGGACATAGCCATAGAGGTTGTTGGCATTGGCCTTGTCGCCGTCGGGATAATATTTGTCCATGAAGGCGCGCCAGCTTTGCACCGCCGGATCCTTGTCCCAGGTCGGATCGGTCGGGTCCTTCAGATAGGCGGTCGAGATGATGCCCTTGGAGAACTCGAGTCCGGCCGGCTTCAGCACCGAGGCGACCGAGGTCGCGGTGTTGGCGAGGAAGAATTTCGGCTTCCAGCCGAGCTCGCCCACCTTCCGGATCGCCTGCGCCGAGCCCTTCGGCGCCGCCCAGGAGAAGAAGATGTCGGCGCCGGAATCGTGCAGCGCGACGATCTGCGAATCGATCGAGGGATCGGAGACCTCGTACGACTTGTCGGCGATGATCATGCCGACCTTGTCGCCGAGCCCGTCCTTCAGGCCCTTGAACTGATCCTTGCCGGCATCGTCATTCTGCCAGAACACCGCGATCTTGCTGTCAGGGAATTTGTCGCGAATGTACTTTGCGTAGATGCGGCCCTCGCTCTGGTAGTTGGGCTGAAAGCCCATCGTCCAGGGGAAGTTCTTGGGGTCGCCGAATTTGGTGCCGCCGGAGGCGACGAACAATTGCGGCACCTTCTTGGCATTCATGTATTTCATGATCGCCGAATTGGACGGCGTGCCGAGCGGCTGGAAGATCAGCAGCACCTCGTCGCTCTCGACCAGCTTGCGCGCCTGCTCGATCGCCTTCGGAGGCGAATAGGCGTCGTCGTAGCTGATGAAGTTGATCTTGCGGCCGTTGATGCCACCCTGCTCGTTGGTCATCTTGAAGAACGCGGCCTCGGTCTTGCCGATCACCCCATAGGACGACGCCGGGCCGCTGTATGGCATGATGTTGCCGATCTTGATTTCGCCATCACTCGCGCCGGGATCGTATTTCTTCTGCGCGGTGGCCGAGGTCGCGATCAGTGCCGCACTTGCGAACGCCGCGATTGCGCCAATATATCCGAAACGAGCCGGCATCGTTTTCTCCCGATTTTTGTCGTTGGTTTTGGCGGCAAGTCTCGCAAGAGACGCATGTGCTGGCAAGCGCTGGGTTTTTCCGTTGGGCGAAACGGCATTGTTGCCTGGCGCTATTTATGATTGAAGGTCGATCTGGGGATCACGAGTCGAGGCGTTCTGATTGCGTAAACCGGACATCCGTACCGGTCCGCGGCATCCGCATCTTGCGGCCGCGGGCTATGAGATCACGCGCCGCCTCAGCGAGTCTGCGCTGGCGAAGCGTGGCCTGCACAAGGCAAATGGCGCGTTCGCGCAGCGCACGATCGCCTCGATCCGCGAAAAGCTGCAGCGCGGCGAGACCGTCTATATCGCAGGCCTCGCCTGCCCCGGCACGCACAATACCGGCGTCGCGCTGGTCGAGATCACCCAGAAGGACGGACCGCGCCTGATCGTCAACAACGAGGAAGAGCGCTTCTCCGGTAACAAGCACACCAACGAGTTCCCGCAACACGCGCTCGACGACATGCGCAAGGTGTTGCAGCGGATGGGCCGCGACATCGGCGATATCGCCGCCTTCGTCACGACATGGGACTATCCGGCGCTGCTGGCGATGCTGATCCGCACCTCGCTCGAGGAAGCGCCGGCCAGCCTCAAACTGCTGCGCGCCCCGATCGCACCGGCGATCAATCTGCGCCAGCTGGATCAGGTGCGGCGGCTGTCGCGCCGGCTCGGCAGGATGTACGGGCTCGACAAGCAATTGCCGCTGATCTGCATGCCGCATCACGACAATCACGCCTGGTACTCGTTCACGGCCTCGCCGTTCGCCGATGCGCGCGAGCGTGTCGCGATCGCGGTGCTCGACGGTACCGGCGACGTCGGCTCGATCTCGCTCTATGTCGCCGAGAACGGCGAGATGAAGCAGCTCTATTGCAACGAGAGCCTGTTCGACTCGCTCGGTGCTTTCTACACCGTGATCTCATCCAGCCAGGGCGGCTGGACCTGGCTCTCCAGCGAGGGCCGCTACATGGGCGCCGCCGCCTGGGGCGACATGAACCGCGCCACCAATCCGTATTATCAGCGCTTGAAGGCGGTGCTACAGCTCGGGCCCAATGGCAGCGTTCAGCTCAATCGCGCGATGGCCAATTGGTACGCCGATCCCGCCGACAATCCCTATCATCAGCCGCTGATCGACATTCTCGGCCCGCCGCTGCGCCCCGACCAGCTCTGGAATCCCGACGCCGTGCTGCGCGTCGAGAACATCAATCACCGCCCCGACACCAAGGACCGCGTCGACAAGGCGGCCGCGACGCAATTGGTGTTCGAGGACGCGATGATCCATGTCATCGACCATCTCCTGCGCACCACCGGCACCGACCGCCTGGTGCTGACCGGGGGCGTCGCGCTGAACGCGCTCGGCAACATGCGTCTGCTCGAGCATTTCGACGAGGCCTGGTTCGAAGGCGCACAGCAGCGCAAGACGCGGCTGCATATGTGGGTGCCGCCGGTGCCCGGCGATCCCGGCGTGCCGATCGGCGCCGCCTGGCTGTTCGCGCATATGGCGGGCGCGCCGCGCGGCGCGCCGCTGTCGCACGCATTCTATTGCGGCCTGCCGCCCTCGAACGCCGACATCGCGACGGCGCTGCAAGCCGACGACGTCGCCTCGACCGAGATCGGCAATGTGGCGACATCAGAAGGGCGCGACGCGGTTGCCGACCTGATGGCGTCCATGGTGGCGCGAGGCGGCGTGATCGCGATCTATCAGGGCGCCGCCGAAACCGGCCCGCGCGCGCTCGGCCATCGCTCGATCCTCGCCAATCCCTGCGACCCCGAGGTGCGCGAGCGGCTCAACGAGCGCGTCAAGTATCGCGAGGCGATCCGGCCGCTGGCACCGATGGCGACACTGCAAGCTGCGCGCGATTATTTCGAGCTCGCAGACGGCGCCTCCGACGCCGACTACAACGCCTATAACTACATGGTGCTGACGGCGCATTCGAAGCCCGAGGCGCGCGCGAAAATTCCGGCGGTGGTGCATGCCGACGGCACCGGCCGCATCCAGATCGTGCGCGAGGCCGACGATCCCCTCACCTACGCCTATCTGAAGGCGCTCGGCCGCCATATCGGCGTCGAGATGTCGGTCAACACCTCGTTCAACGTCGCAGGTCCGATCGCGCAGACGCCGGCGCAGGCGATGGACACGCTGCGCCGCTCCAAGGGGCTAGATGCCGTGGTGTTGGTCGCCGACGACGGCACCGCCTACGCCGCCTGGCACGGCGGCGAGCGTGACAGCGGCCGCTTCAGCGGATGGTATGCGGCGTGGAAGCAGGCGCGCGGCTGAACCAGGCCAGCACGCGGCCGTCGATCAAGAGCAGCGCGCTCGCGATCACCAGCGCGCCGATCACCTCGCGCAGTGCGATCGGCTCGCCGAGCACGAGATACCCGAGCAGCATCGCGGTGACCGGAATCAGCAGCGTCACCAGCATCACATTGGTCGCGCCGGAGCGCTGCAGGATCTGAAAGAACACTATATAGGCCAGCGCCGTCGACAGCGCCGCGAGCCCGAGCACGGCGAGCCATGTCGCGGGATGCGGCATCGGCAACAGCCACGGCCGATCGACGACGGCGGCGATGGGCGCCATCAGCACCGCCGAGGCCATCATCTGGAACGTCGCGGTCCCCAGCGGCGGCACGCGCTGCGGCAGCCGCCGCCCGACTAGCGCCGCGATGCCGTAGCTGAAGGCGCCCGCGAGGCACAGCAGGATGCCGATGCCCTGCCGGCTCTCGAAGCCGAGCGCATCGCCATGCAGGATCGCAACCCCGATCAGCCCGACCAGAACGCCCGCCACGCGGCGCGCTTGCAACCGTTCCTCGCCGACCGCCGCCATCACGATCACCGCGAACAGCGGCGTCGTCGCGTTGAGGATCGAGGCCAGCCCACTCGGAATATAAGTCTGCCCGAACACGATCAGCGCGAACGGCAGCACATTGTTGAACAGCCCCATCGCAACGAACGGCGCCCAGCCGGACAGGCTGCGCGGGAATTCGATTCCGGCGGCCCGCAGCAGCGGCAGCAGGATGATCGTGCCGAGCACGACGCGCAACAGCACCAGGGTCAGCGGCGGCAATTCGCGCAGGATCACGCCGTTGAAGAAGAACGAGCCGCCCCAGAGTACCGACAGCAGGACAAGCAGCCCCCAGTCGCGGCGATCGATCCAGTTGTCGGCGGAAGGCATGTCGGGCACTCACCTGCAGTCGGACAGGTGACTAGGGCAGCGCCGCGAATATTCCCACCCGATTTCCGACAATGGCGGCCCGCCTATTTCGGCCGCGACACGATCTCGATCATCTGGCCCTCGTCGGCGTCGGGCGCATGGGCCTTCGCCTTTTCGTAGGCGGCGAGCGCGGCGCGGCTGACGGGTACTCCGGGCAGCAAGGTCTCGGCGAGCCGCACGGCGTAGTCGGCATCCTTGTGGCGCAGCGCCGCGGTGAAGGAGGCGCCGGAGAAGTTGCGGTCGATCATCCGTTTGCTGTGGCGGATCACCTGCGGGCTTGCCACCGCGCCGGTCGCCAGCGCCTCGGCGACCAATTGCATGTCGAGGCCCGCCTGCTCGGCAATCGCCACGCCCTCGGCGAGGCTTGCGATCTGCACCGCGCCGATCAGGTTGTTGATCAGCTTGAACACGGTGCCGGTGCCGACGGGGCCGAAATGCCGGATCGTGCTGCCGATCGGCGCGAGATAGGGCTGCGCGCGTTCGAGATCGGCCGGATCAGCGCCCACTAGCAGCGTCAGCTTGCCGGCGGCCGCCGCCTCCGGCAGGCCGGTGACCGGACAATCGATGTAGATCAGGCTGCGGCTGTTGAGCTCGCGCGCCATCTCCAGCGTGTGCTGGTATGAGACCGTGGAGCATTCGATCGCGAGCGTACCGGCCTTCATGTTGGCGGCAGCGCCGTCCTTGGTCAGCCAGACCGCGCGCGAGGCCTCGTCGTCGGCGACCATGGTCACCACCGCATCGGCGTCGATCGCGGCATCCTCCGGCGAGGTCGCCCACAGCGCGCCGCGGGCAATCAGGTCCGCGGCCTTGGCCCTACTCCGGTTCCACACGGCGACCGTGAAGCCGGCATCGAGGTAACGGCCGGCCATGCCATGGCCCATGCGTCCCAATCCGATGAAAGCGACGCGCGGCATGGGCTAATCCACATCTTCGACGGATCCTGGCCCGGTGCCGAAGGCACGCTGCGCCAAGGTCGCCGCCATGAATTCATCGAGGTCGCCATCGAGCACCCCCGACGTGTCGGAGGTCTGCACACCGGTGCGCAGGTCCTTCACCATCTGATACGGCTGCAACACGTAGGAGCGGATCTGGTGACCCCAGCCGATGTCGGTCTTGGCGGCCTGATCGGCAGCAGCCTGCTCCTCGCGCTTCTTCAGCTCGATCTCATAGAGCCGCGCGCGCAGCATGTCCCAGGCCTGCGCCCGGTTCTTGTGCTGGGAGCGGCCGGCCTGGCAGACCACGGCGATGCCGGTCGGAATATGGGTGAGGCGCACCGCGGATTCGGTCTTGTTGACGTGCTGACCGCCGGCGCCGCCCGACCGCATGGTGTCGGTGCGGACATCGGACTCCTTGATCTCGATCTTGATGGAGTCGTCGATCACGGGGAAGATCTGCACCGACGAGAACGAGGTGTGCCGCCGCGCGTTGGAATCGAACGGCGAGATGCGCACCAGGCGATGCACGCCGGCCTCGGTCTTCAACCAGCCATAGGCGTTGTGGCCACTGATCTGGATGGTGGCTGACTTGATGCCGGCCTCTTCGCCCTGGGACTCTTCGAGGAACTCGATCTTGAAGCCGTGCTTCTCCGCCCAGCGCGTGTACATGCGCAGCAGCATCTGCGCCCAGTCCTGGCTCTCGGTGCCGCCGGCGCCGGCATGGACTTCGAGATAGGAATCGAACTTGTCGGCCTCGCCCGACAGCAGCGCCTCCAGCTCGCGCCGGGCGACCTCCTTCTTGAGATCCTTGAGCGCCTTCTCGGCCTCGGCGACCACGCCCTCATCGTTCTCGGCCTCGCCGAGCTCGATCATGCCGATATTGTCCTCGAGCTCGCGCTCGACCTTGCCGATGCCTGAGAGCGCGTCCTCCAGTGAGGTACGCTCCTGCATCAGCCGCTGGGCCTTCTGGGGATCGTTCCAGAGATTGGGGTCTTCTGCGAGCTTGTTCAGCTCAGCGAGGCGTGCCGTCGATTGTTCGACGTCAAAGATGCCTCCTCAGCAGCCCGACTGACTGCTTGATCTCTTCAACAAGGCGTTCGATTTCCGCGCGCATGGTCTTTCAGGTGTTGGCTAAAAAGGTTCCGGGGGATGTAGCGACCGGCGCGGCAAAGCGCAATCGACTTGGCCGCACTATCCCGGCGATTTGGCCGGATCGACCGCTAGTAAAGCCCCCCGGTTCCCGGACGCATGAAGAAGCCGCCATCCGGCTGCGCCCCATTCTGCGACGGCTGCGGGCCAGGCGCAGGGCCGCGCCCATCGGCATCGGCGACGCCGATGACCGAATAGTTCTCCGGCGGCGCGGTGCCCGGCTTGAAGGCTTCGAGGATGGTGTTGCCGCCGTCGCCGGGACCGGCGCGCATGCCGGTCTTGGCGTCGACGCGGATCAGCTTGATGCCGGCCGGAACCTTGAACGGCGTCGGCGGCTTGTCGGCGAGCGCAAGCTTGAGGAAATCGCGGGCGATCGGCGCGGCGACGTGGCCACCGGTGGCGGCGCGGCCGAGATTGCGCGGCTTGTCGTAGCCCATGTAGACGCCGACTGCGAGATCGGGCGAGAAGCCGACGAACCAGACGTCCTTCTCGTCGTTGGTGGTGCCGGTCTTGCCGGCGATCGGCTTGCCGACCTCCTTCACGACGGTCGCGGTGCCACGCTGGACCACGCCTTCCATCATCTCGGTGATCTGGTAGGCGGTCATCGGATCGAGCACCTGTTCGCGGCGGTCGACGAGCTGCGGCTCCGGCTGGCTCTTCCAGCCCCCGGGCGCGTCGCAGCCGCGGCATTCGCGGGTGTCGTGCTTGAAAATGGTATGCCCGTAGCGATCCTGGATGCGATCGATCAGCGTCGGCTTCACCCGGCGGCCGCCATTGGCGAACATCGAATAGGCCGTGACCATGCGCATCACGGTCGTTTCGCCGGCACCCAGCGCATACGACAGATAGTTCGGCAATTCGTCATAGACGCCAAAGCGCTTGGCGTATTCGCCGACCAGCGGCATGCCGATGTCCTGCGCGAGCCGCACCGTCACGGTGTTGAGCGAGCGCTGCAACGCGTTGCGCAGCGTGGTCGGGCCGTAATATTTGCCGGTCGAATAGTTTTCCGGACGCCACACGCCGGCGCCCTGCCCCTGATCGATCTCGATCGGCGCGTCGATCACGGTGGTCGACGGCGTATAGCCATTGTCCAGCGCCGACGAGTACACGATCGGCTTGAACGACGAACCCGGCTGCCGGTAGGCTTGCGTCGCGCGGTTGAACTGGCTCTGGTCGAACGAGAAGCCGCCGACCATCGCGAGCACGCGGCCGGTCCACGGATCCATCGCCACCATGGCGCCGGACACTTCAGGCAATTGCCGCAGGCGATACTGGCCTTCGACCGCGTTGCCGTCCTTGGTCACCAGCGGATCGGCGTAGATCACGTCGCCGGGCTGCAGCACCTGCGAAACGGCGGTCGGCGCCTTGCCCTTGGTCTTGGCCCAGCGCACGCCGTCCATCGTGATGATGCCGGTCTGCCGCTCCTTGCTGACCGCGCCGCCGAGCTCGCGACCCGGCTGGAAGCCGATCCGCGCCGACTGATCGCTGGTCTCGAGCACGACAGCCATCCGCCACGGCGAGATGTCGGACAGCGACTTCACGTCGGCGAGCTTGACGCCCCAGTCACCGGAAATGTCGAGCTTGTGCAGCGCCCCGCGCCAACCCTGCGCCTCGTCGTAATTGACGAGCCCCGCCACCATGGTCTTGCGCGCCATCACCTGGATCTTGGGATCGAGCGTGGTGCGCACCGACAGGCCGCCCTCGTAGAGCTTCTTTTCGCCGTAGCGCTCGAAGATGTCGCGGCGGACTTCCTCGGCGAAATATTCGCCGGCGAAGATGTGCGCGCCGTTCGAGCGGCTGGTGACGTTGAGCGGGTCCTTGCGCGCCTTGTCGGCGTCGGCCTGCTTGATCCAGCCGTTCTCCAGCAGACGATCGATCACATAGTTGCGGCGCTCGATCGCGCGGTCACGGTTGCGCACCGGATGCAGCGCCGCCGGCGCTTTCGGCAGCGCAGCGAGATAGGATGCCTCCGCGATCGTCAGCTCGTTGACCGACTTGTCGAAATAGACCAGCGACGCCGCCGCGATGCCGTAGGCACCGAGGCCGAGATAGATCTCGTTCAGATAGAGCTCGAGGATGCGGTCCTTGGAATAGGCGC
This sequence comes from Bradyrhizobium sp. USDA 3315, assembly GCF_054056795.1. Taxonomy (NCBI): domain Bacteria; kingdom Pseudomonadati; phylum Pseudomonadota; class Alphaproteobacteria; order Hyphomicrobiales; family Nitrobacteraceae; genus Bradyrhizobium; species Bradyrhizobium sp. USDA 3315. The sequence continues at coordinate 7,188,645 of NZ_JBSRYP010000001.1, forward strand.
GCTCGATGCGCATCGCCAGCAAGGCTTCCTTGATCTTACGGCTGAACGAGACCTCGTTGGTGAGCAGGAAGTTCTTCGCGACCTGCTGGGTGATGGTCGAGGCGCCCTGCGGGCGGCGGTTCGAGCCGTAGTTCTGCGCATAAAGGATGGCAGCGCGCGCCATGCCCTGATAGTCGATGCCACCGTGCTCGTAGAAGTTCTTGTCTTCGGCGGCGAGGAAGGCGTTGATCACGAGCTTCGGCACCGCCTGGATCGGCAGATAGAGCCGGCGCTCCTTGGAGTATTCGCCAAGCAGCGCGCCGTCGGTGGCATGCACGCGGGTCATCACCGGCGGCTCATAGTCCTGCAGCTGCGAGTAGTCGGGCAAATCCTTGGAGAAATGCCAGATGGCGCCAGCGACGGCGGCGACACCGACCAGGAACACGACGGTTCCGGCGGCGAACAAGAAACCCATAAACCGCACGAGCAGGCGCATTATCGACGTTCCGTTCCTACCCTCCGGCGCTCAGCCATCAGAAGCGCCTGTCCAAAAGTGCGAGAGCCTCACACAACGAAGCCTTGGCCCAGCGAGCCACCTTGCGCACGCGAGTATACAAGAGCCGCCGGACAATATGGTCGATTCTGCGGACCTGCGGTCCATTGTCTATACCGTCGCGGCTGTGGCCAAACTAGGGCTTCGGCGCAGCGGCCCCGGCTTTTCAGCGAGCCGATTTCACTTTGCCGACCCAGCAGTTGCCAGCCGTTTGGCGAAGAACGTGTCGATCGCCTGCACCATCGAGCCGACCGCCTTGTTCCGCCAGCTCTCGGAGACCAGGTGCTCGAGGTCCCCCTTGTTGGAGACGTAGCCGATCTCGACCAGCACGGACGGCACGTCGGGCGCCTTCAGCACCCGGAAGCCGGCCGATTTGAGCGGATGCTTGTGCATCCGCACCGTGGTCTTCATCTCGTCCATCAGAAGACGGGCGAAGCGATTGGAGAACGTCTTGGTTTCGCGCTGCGCGAGGTCGATCAGGATGTCGGCGACCTCGGTCGGCTCGTCGGTCAGGTTCACGCCGGCAATGGCGTCAGCCTTGTTTTCTGCCTCGGCCAGCCGTTCGGCCTCGGCGTCGGAGGCCTTGTCCGACACCGTGTAGATCGTGGCGCCTTGGGCATCGCCCTCGCGGCGCGGCAGGGCGTCGGCGTGGATCGAGACGAACAGCGCCGCGGACTGGGAGCGCGCGATCTTCACCCGATCGTTGAGCGGAATGAAGGTGTCGTCGGACCTCGTCATGACCACCCGATACTTGCCCGACTTCTCGATCCGGTCGCGCAGGGCAAGGCCAAAGCCCAGCACCAGGTTCTTCTCGGTCTGGTCGCCGGATTGCGTGCCGTTGTCGATGCCGCCGTGACCGGGATCGATCACGATCAGCGGGCGCGCGTCGGTGACCGCGACCGGCGGCAGCGCCGCCGAGGTGACGGCCGGAATGGTGGCGGTGGTGGATTCGGAAATCGCCGGTTTCGATTCGGGCCGGCTCGCGGGCGCCAGCGACTGCACGAAGCTGGTGCGGTCGACCTCCTCGAAGTCCAGCACCAGCCGCGGCGGCTGGCCGTTGGCGGCGTCGAGCACGTAGGAATTGGCGATCTTCACCGGTCCGGTCAGGTCGAACACGATCCGCGAGCCGCCGGGCATCACGAGGCCATAGCGGAACGCCTTCACCAGGCCCCGCCCCGCCGAGCCGGTGCCGGCCGCGAGCTGAAAATCGACCTGCGGGATATCGACCACGACGCGGTAGGGGTCAGCCAGCGGGAAGGCGCGAAACTCGATCTTGCGGTCGAGGTCGAGGATGAATCGGGTCTGCTTGGCGTCGCCGGCGAGCCTGGCGCCGGATGCGACCGGGAAATTCGGGGCGCTCGCGGCCGGTGGTGCCGGCGGGCCGTTCTGCGGTCCCTCGGCGGCGCTCGGGGCGCCGGCAATGGCAAACACCGATGCTGCGGCGCACAACAGCCCGCATCCCAGAAAAACAAGGTGTTTTGCGCGGTTCGCCACCCGATTCGTAGCCTCCCAGCTGCTTCTTACCGCATTAGAACCACACGGTTAATCGCCCCCTAATGACGCTCCGGTGAAAAGAACCGAGTGTTGCGGCGGCGTGACGCTTCCCTTGCACGCGGCGGTCAATCCACGTATGTACGAGGTGCTGACGGCTAGTACTCCCGGTTGTGTCGCGTTCAGCCTCCCGGTGCAGCGGTGGAACCTTCCCGATCGAAGATCCCGCCGTGTTTTTCCGGTCCCTCCCCAGCCAGCGCCGCGCGCGGCTGACACGGAGTGGCGGATTCAAGCCCGAGCGGCGTCCGGTCCCAGGCACACTCCCTCGCCAGAGGGACGGTTTGAGACAAGGCATAACCGATTATCCGGTCCCTTGGGGCCTCGATATGCGATGGCCGGCAGGCGCTTCGGCGCCAGACGGGGCTTTCAGCAAAAGATACGGCGGTATTTTTCGCCGCCAACATGTTTAGACGGGCCGACGCTTAATGCGCCAGACTGCATTGCCGACCAGGATCCCCCGAATGATCGCGCTGACGCGAGGTGAAAACTTCGCCCGTCGCATCATCCCGGTGAGTTCCCGTCCGGCGCTGCGCCGCGAGATGCGTTTCGGCCTTCCCCTCACCCCCGAATCAGGTGGACCGTCGCGTCACCGGGCGGCGCAGTTTGCGCGCGCCATGATCCGCGCCCGCCGCCGTCAAGAGCTCCAAAATGCCCAACAAGATGTTGATCGATGCCACCCACCCGGAAGAGACCCGGGTCGTTGTGGTCCGTGGCAATCGCGTCGAAGAGTTTGATTTCGAGACCGCCCAGCGCAAACAGCTGCGCGGCAACATTTATCTCGCCAAGGTTACGCGCGTAGAGCCGTCGCTGCAGGCCGCCTTCATCGAGTATGGCGGCAACCGGCATGGCTTCCTGGCCTTCAGCGAAATCCATCCCGACTATTACCAGATCCCGGTCGCCGACCGTCAGGCGCTGATCGAGGCCGACGAGCGCGCCCATCGCGAGGCCGAGGAAGAGCACGAGAACCGCGGCCATCGCCGCCGGTCGCGCCATCGCAACGCCCGTCGGCGCGGCCATGGCGAGCGCGTCCAGAGCGAGGTGATCGAGGGGGCGAACGACACGCAGGCGCTGCCCACCATCGAGGCCCACGAACATCCCGTCGATGCCGAGCATCATGAGCAAGATGCCGGGCACCACGATCACGGCGTGGTCGCCCACGAAGGCCACGAGCATGAGGAGCATGATCATGCGCATCACGAGGACCATGAGCATGACCACGACGATCATGGCCACCACGATCATGGTCACGACGACCATCACGACCACGATCATGCACATGATCACGACCACGCCCCCGAGGTGAGCGAGGCGGCGGTTGCCGACGCCCCGTCCGACCCCGTCGTTGCTGTGGTCGAAGCCTCCGCCGCGTCGGCCGCGCCCGAGACCGTCGAGACGGTCGAGGTCAATCATGAGCCCGAGCGCGCCCATGAGGAGCAGATCGAGGAAAACGCCGCGCATGCCGACGACGCGCCGCATGTGGCGTCCGACGAGGTTCACGCCGCCGCCGATGAGCACGCGGTCGCCGAATACGGCGCGCTCGCCGAGGTGGTCGCGCCAGAGACCGGGCCTGGCGACGAGGCCGGCGAAGATGACGAAGAGGATGACGGCGAGGAAGGCGAGGAAGAGGACGTCGTCGAGTCGGTCGGCGGCGACGATGTGCTCGAGGAGGTTCCGGAGCGCCCGTTCCGTCCGCGCCGCCAGTACAAGATCCAGGAAGTGATCAAGCGCCGGCAGGTGATGCTGGTGCAGGTCGTCAAGGAAGAGCGCGGCAACAAGGGCGCCGCGCTGACCACCTATCTGTCGCTCGCCGGCCGCTACGCCGTGCTGATGCCCAACACCGCGCGCGGCGGCGGCATCAGCCGCAAGATCACCTCCGCCCAGGACCGTTCGCGGCTGAAGGAAGTGGTGCAGGATCTCGACGTGCCCGAGGGCATGGGGATCATCCTGCGCACCGCCGGCGCCTCCCGCAGCAAGCCGGAGATCAAGCGCGACTTCGAATACCTGATCCGGATGTGGGAAACGGTGCGCGACCTGACGCTGAAGTCGCAGGCGCCGACGCTGGTCTACGAAGAAGGCTCGCTGATCAAGCGCTCGCTGCGCGACCTCTACAACAAGGAGATCGACGAGATCCAGGTGGCGGGCGAAGCCGGCTACCGTGAAGCGCGCGACTTCATGAAGATGCTGATGCCGGCCAATGTGCGGGCGGTGAAGCAATATCGCGACGGCCAGCCGCTGTTCTCGCGCATGGGCGTCGAAAGCCAGCTCGACGCGATGTTCTCGCCGACCGTGCAGTTGCGCTCCGGCGGCTACATCGTGATCAACCAGACCGAGGCGCTGGTCTCGATCGACGTCAACTCCGGACGGGCGACGCGCGAGCACCATATCGAGGACACTGCGCTCAAGACCAATCTGGAAGCGGCGGAAGAAGTCGCGCGCCAATTGCGCCTGCGTGACCTCGCCGGCCTGATCGTCATCGACTTCATCGACATGGACGAGAAGCGCAACAACCGCGCGGTCGAGCGCAAGCTGTCCGACTGCCTGCGCCAGGACCGTGCGCGGATCCAGGTCGGCCGCATCTCGCATTTCGGCCTCTTGGAAATGTCGCGCCAGCGCATCCGCGCCAGCGTGCTCGAAAGCTCGACGGAGCCCTGCCCGCAATGCGGCGGAAGCGGTCACGTCCGCTCGGTCTCATCGGTGGCGCTGCAGCTGTTGCGCGGCATCGAGGAAATCCTGATGAAGGGCGCGACCCACAATCTGGTGGTCCGCACCCGCACCGACGTCGCGCTCTACGTGCTCAATCACAAGCGCGGTCATCTGCGCGACCTCGAAGACTCCTTCCGGGTTTCGCTGTCGATCGTCGCGGACGCCACGGTGCACGGCCAGCAGTCCTACATCATCGACCGCGGCGAACAGGTGCATACGCTCGAAGCGGCCAAGGCGCTGCTCGCTGCGCAGGCTGCCGCTGCGCCGGCCCAGGCCGAAGAGGCCGATGACGAGGAAGAGCTGTTCGAATACGAGGCCGAGATCGAGACCGACGAGACCGAAGGCCTCGCCGACGAGCGGGCGGCCGGTGATGAAGCAGGCTCCGCCGAGGGCGAAGGCGACGGTCAGCGCCGCAAGCGGCGCCGCCGGCGTCGCGGCCGCGGCGGCAGCGAGGCGCGTGAAGGCGCCCAGCAGCCGCGCGAGGACGGCGATCTCATGCATGTCCTGCCCGAAGGCACCGAGGCGGTTGCTGCCGCCGAAGCCGAAGGTGATGAGGACGAAGGCGACGAGCAGCAGGGCGTTGCCCGCGACGACCAGGCCGGCAATGGCGATCGCCGTCCGCGGCGCCGCGGGCGCCGTGGCGGCCGCCGCCGGCGCGGCGGTGGCGGACCGGATGACGGTCTCGCCGGATCGATCTCCGATGAGTTGAGCCCGGCGGCGACGTCGGAGGCCTCCGACGCAGTCGCCGATTTCGATAGTCATGATGCGGAGCCGGCTCCCTCGCTGGCGCAGCCCGAACTGGTCGCCGAGCCGCCGGAGTGGCAGCCGACCGAGGTCGCACCCGTCGAGCCGGTCGCGGCACCCGAGCCCGAAACCGCCGCGGCGTCTGCAGCCGAGGACACGGCTGCCGAAGGCGACCGCGCGCAGCGCCGCCGCTCGACGGTGCGCGAAAAGGTCAACTTCGCGTCGAGCCCACTGCCCGAGGCATCAGCGGCGCTGGTTCAGAGCCCCGCGGAGGAAGCCCCTGAGCCGGCCGCGGCTGCTCCAGAGCCGGCACCGGCCGCTGCGGCCGAGGCTCCGGCCCGCAAGGGCTGGTGGTCGCGCCGCTTCGGCGGCGGCAACTAGCGCCACCTGCAAGTCAAAACGCCCGGTTCACGCCGGGCGTTTTTGTTGAACAGGCAATCCGTTCGTCAGACGCCGGCGTAACGGAGCCTGACGGAGACGGATCCCAATGCAAAGCGCGATCGTTCTTGGCGGCGGCATGGTGGGCGTCAGCACGGCGCTGCATCTGCAGCGTCGCGGCTGGTCGGTGACGCTCGTCGACCGCAGGGAACCAGGCCGCGAAACCAGCTACGGCAATGCCGGCATCATTCAGAGCGAGGCGGTGCGGCCCTACCCGATGCCGCGCGATCCTGCCGTCCTTGCCAGGATCGCGATGGGACGCACCAACGACGTGCGCTATCGCCTGGCGTCGCTGCCGCAGCACGCCGGTCCGCTGCTGCGCTATTGGTGGAACTCGACGCCCGAGCGGCACCGCGAAGCGACCCTCGCCTGGGCGCGCCTGATCGCCTACGCCACCGCCGAGCATGACACGCTGATCCGCGATGCCCATGCCGATAATCTGATCCGCCGCGCCGGCTATCGCCTGCTGCATCGCGACCCGGCCGCGCTCGAACAGGCCATTGCGATCGCCGAGGAGAACCAGCGTGACTTCGGCGTGACGTTTCGCGTGCTTGACGGCCGCGAGCTCGCCAAGGCGGAGCCGTTGCTGCGCGACGACCTGCCCGGCGCCATTCACTGGCTTGGGCCCTGGACCGTGTCGGACCCCGGCGGGCTTGTTTCCGCCTATGCCGGACTGTTCGAGCACCTCGGCGGCAAGCTGCTGCGCGGCGACGCCCAGACGCTGACGGAGACGACGTCCGGCTGGTCGGTCGACACCAGTGGCGGCCGGATCGATGCCGCCCACGTCGTGGTCACGCTCGGCCCGTGGTCACCGCAATTGCTGCGCAAGTTCGGCTACCGGATCCCGCTGGTACGCAAGCGCGGCTACCACATGCACTACCAGGGCGGCCGCTCGCTCGACCTGCCGCTGGTCGACACTGCAAATGGCTACGCGATGGCGCCGATGGCCAAGGGCATCCGCATCACCACCGGCGCGGAGCTGACCAGTCCCGACGCACCGGCGACGCCGATCCAGCTCGGCTACGCCGAAGCGGCGGCGCGCGAGCTGATCGAGATCGGCAGCCGCGTCGAGCCCGAACCGTGGTTCGGCACCCGCCCCTGCACAACCGACATGCTGCCGGTGCTCGGGCCGGTGCCGCGGCATCGCGGGCTGTGGGTGAATTTCGGCCACGGCCATCAGGGCTTCACGCTCGGCCCCGCGACCGCGCGGGTGCTGGCCGAAACGATGAACGGCGAGGCATCCGCGGTGGACACCTCGCCGTATCGGCTGGACCGGTTCTAACTAAGGAGAACTAGTCCGTCGTCAACGCGGTCTCCATGTCGGTTGGGTCGACCTGTTTGGCGAGATTGGCATTGAGCTTGTCGCGGTCGAGCTCGCCCTCCCACCAGGCGACGATCACGCAAGCCACGCCGTTGCCGCACAGATTGGTCAGCGCGCGGCACTCGCTCATGAACTTGTCGATGCCGAGCACGATCGCCATGCCCGGCACCAGCCGCGGATCGACCACCGCAAGCGTCGCCGCCAGCGTGATGAAGCCGGCACCGGTGATGCCGGAGGCACCCTTCGAGGTCAGCATCGCCACGATCAGGATGGTGATCTGCTGGCTGAAGGTGAGATCGAAGCCCAGCGCCTGTGCGATGAACAGGGTCGCCAACGTCATGTAGATGTTGGTGCCGTCGAGGTTGAACGAATAGCCCGTGGGCACCACGAGGCCGACCACCGATTTCGAGCAGCCGAGACGTTCGAGCTTCTCCATCAATGATGGCAGCGCGCTCTCGGAGGACGAGGTGCCGAGCACGATCAGGAGCTCGTCCTTGATGTAGGCCAGGAACTTGAAGATCGAGAACCCGGCGATCCGCGCGATGATGCCGAGCACCACGAACACGAACAACGCGGCGGTCAGATAGAACGTCGCGATCAGCCCCATCAGGTTGAGGATCGCGCCGGTGCCGAACTTGCCGATGGTGAAGGCCATCGCGCCGAATGCGCCGATCGGCGCCGCCCGCATCACGATCGAGATGACGCCGAACACCGCATGCGCGGCGTCGTCGATGAACGAGCGGATGGTGTGGCCGCGCTCGCCAAGGCCCATGATCGCGAAGCCGAACAGCACCGAGAACAGCAGCACCTGAAGGATCTCGCCCTGCGCGAATGCGCCGACCACTGTGTCCGGAATGATGTGCAGCACGAAGTCGACGCTCTTCTGCGCCTCCGCCTGCTTGGCATAGCCGGCGACCGCCTGCGCGTTCGCCGCCGCATTGCCGAAGCCGGCGCCAGGCCTGACCAGATTGCCGACGAGCAATCCGATCACCAGCGCGAAGGTCGAGACGACCTCGAAATACACCAGCGCCTTGACACCGATGCGGCCGACCTTCTTGGCATCTTGTATATGGGCGATGCCCGATACCACGGTGCAGAAGATGATCGGCGCGATCACCATCTTGATCAGCTTGATGAAGCCGTCACCGAGCGCCTTGATCCACTCGTTGGTGGCAAGGCCCGGCCACAACCAGCCGACCAATGCGCCGAGCACGATCGCGATCAGGACCTGGACATAGAGAACTTTATACCACGGCTTGCTGCCGGCGCTCGCCGGCGCAGCCGTGACAACGGTTGCCGTTGCCATGTGTCACTCCCCCTCAGAAATGGCGGAAACAGCCAAGATCAACTTGGCGGTTCAAGTCAAATGGAACTGTGTGGGCCCTGCCGCTTATCCGCGATGATCCGCCCGCCACAGTGCCGGCGAAACCACGGCACTGCGCTGCGAAACCGATCCGAAAGGCAAAGCGAACGCCGGAAGGCTCTTGATGGCTCTTGGAGTTTGAAGGCTCCTGGAGTTCGCGGGCTATTTAAGCCAATGCGCGATCCGTGCAACTGCTTCCTGCATCTCCGCGGCCGAGCGTGCATAGGAAAAACGGATGAAGGCGCCGCCGTGGATCGGATCGAAATCGACGCCGGGGGTCGCCGCGACATGCGCCTTCTCGAGCATCTCGCTGGCGAAGGCGAAGCTGTCCGAGGTGAAGTCGGAGACGTCGGCGTAGAGATAGAACGCGCCGTCAGCGGGGAGGAATTTGGTCAGGCCGGCCTTCGGCAGCCCTTCGATCAGGATGCGGCGGTTCTCCTGATAGCCGCGCTTGATCGCCTCCATCTCCTCGCGGCCTTCGAACGCCGCTTCGGCCGCGATCTGCGACAGGGTCGGCACCGAGATCGACAGGTTCTGCTGCAGCCGCTCGATCGGCCGCACCAGCACGTCGGGCACCACCATCCAGCCGACACGCCAGCCGGTCATGCAGAAGTACTTCGAGAACGAGTTGATCACGAGCGCGTTCGGCGACAGCTCTGCGGCCGTCACCGCAGGAAACGCATAGTCGAGCCCGTGATAGATCTCGTCGGAGATGAAGCGGATGCCCGCGCTGTCGGCGGCCGCCATCAGGGTCGACAGCGCCTCGCGCGACATCATGGTGCCGGTCGGGTTGGCGGGGCTGCCGACCAGCACGCCCTTCAGCGGCGCCTTGCGATGGGCGGCGAGCAGCGCCTCGCCGGTCAGGGCATGGCGGGTGTCGCCGGAGGTTTCGATCAGCACCGGCTCGCAGCCCAGCGCGGTCAGGATATGCCGGTACGGCGGATAGCCCGGCACGGTCACGGCGACCCGGTCGCCCGGCTCGAACATCGCAAGAAACGCCAGGATGAATCCACCCGACGAGCCGGTCGTGACGATGATGCGCTCAGCGTCTACCGCGCAACCATACGTGTCGCTGTAGTGCCGGGCGATGCGTGCGCGCAGCGAGGGAATGCCAAGTGCCGAGGTGTAGTCGATCCGCCCGTCCGCAAGCGCGGCCTGCGCGGCCGCGATCGCCGGCTTCGGCGCGCCTGCGGCAGGCTGCCCCACCTCCATATGGATGACATGGCCGCCGGCGGCCTCGATTCGCGCGGCCGCCGCCATCACGTCCATCACCATGAACGGCGGAACATCGCTCCGTCCGGACGCTGTCAACAGGCTGCCTACACGGTCTCTCGGTGTCGCTTCACGCATGGATTTCTGCTATTGCACGGCCGCTGCCGAATTCGGGTTCCCGTTACCGGCTGCCGCCCCAGACTGGCCGCATTCGGTGGCTCCTTATAACGCTTTCAGGCCAAGTGAATACCCGGTTCGCGTGAAGAAGAACTGCAAAAACAACAGACTGCGCCACGCGCCAAATCCGGTCGGGCCCGGCCCCCGGACTCGCGCCGGCGCGGCCAGTCATCGCCGATAGATCGCCCATGCTGTTCCGCCTCGCGCTTCGCACCAGGACCTTCAAGCTCACCGCGCTCATGACTGCGGTTGCGCTCGCGGTCGGCCCCGTGGTCCCTGCGCGAGCCCAGCAAAAAGGCCCGCCGGTGCTGCGCGACACCGAGTCCGAGCAGCTGCTGCGCGAATACACAAGGCCGATCCTGCGCGCCGCCGGTCTGGAGAAGCAGAACATCCAGATCGTGATCATCAACGACGGCTCGTTCAACGCCTTCGTCGCCGACGGCCGGCGCATCTTCGTCAATTACGGCGCGCTGCTGCAATCGGAGACGCCGAACCAGATCATCGGCGTGCTGGCGCACGAGACCGGCCACCTCGCCGGCGGCCATCTCGCCAAGATGCGCGAGCAGCTGGCGCAAGCCCAGACCCAGATGATCATCGCGATGCTGCTCGGCGTCGGCGCGCTTGCCGCGGGTGCGGGCGGCCGCGGCGGCGGCAACGGTCTCTCCAGCGCCGGCGCCGCGGCGATCTCGGCGCCGCAAGCGGTCATTCAGCGCACGCTATTGTCCTATCAGCGCCAGCAGGAAGAAAACGCCGATCGCGCCGGCGTCAAGTTCCTGAACGCGACCGGACAGTCCGCCAAGGGCATGTACGAGACGTTCAAGCGCTTCACCGACGAGAGCCTGTTCGCCTCGCGCGGGGCTGACCCTTATCTGCAGTCGCATCCGATGCCGGTCGATCGCGTCTCCGCGCTGCAGGAACTGGCGCGCTCCAGCCCCTATTGGGACAAGAAGGACGATCCGGCGCTGCAGCTGCGCCACGACATGATGCGCGCCAAGATCTCGGGCTTCATGGAGCGGCAGGACACGGTCTACCGCCGCTATCCGCTGTCCAACACCAGCCTGCCGGCGCGCTATGCACGCGCGATCACGACCTATCTGCACGGCGATCTGCGCTCGGCGATCGCGCAGATCGACGGCTTGATCCAGGTGCAGCCCAACAATCCCTATTTCCATGAATTGCGCGGCCAGGCGCTGCTCGAAGGCGGCCGGCCGGCAGAAGCCATCGCGCCGCTGCGCCGCGCAGTGCAGCTCTCCAGCAATTCGCCGTTGATCGAGATGCTGCTCGGCCAGGCGCTGGTCGCCTCGGACAACAAGGCCTACACCGACGAGGCGATCAACATGCTGCGTGCCGCGGTGGCGCGCGAGCCCGAGGCGCCGCTCGGCTATACCCAGCTCGCGATGGCCTATGGCCGCAAGGGCGACTATGCCCAGGCCGACCTCGCCTCGGCGCAGGCCGCCTATCTCCGCGGCGACACCAAGACCGCCCGCGATCTTGCGTCACGCGCCAAGACGCGGTTCGCGATCGGCACGCCCGGCTGGGTCAAAGCTGACGACATTGTGAGCGCCAAGCCCATGCCGGGTCAGAAAAACAACTAGAAATAAACCGTAGTTCCATACAACGATCACCGAAACCGGCTCACGGCCCCGCCGTTTTTTTGAGCCACCGCGAACAAGGATTTTGTCATGCCAGCGCTTCGTTTTCTTGCCCCTGCCCTGCTCGCGCTCGGCGTTTGCGCCGCGCCGCTTCCGGCGTCCGCGCAGAGCTTCACCGACACCCAGCGCGGCGACATCGAGACCATCGTGCGCAACTATCTGATCGCGCACCCGGAGGTGCTCGAGGAGGCGATGAACGAGCTGAGCAAGCGGCAGGCCGCCGCCGAAGCCGAGAAGCATGAGCAGAGCGTCGCCAAGAACGCCGACACCATCTTCAATTCGCCGCGCGGCGTCATGCTCGGCAACAAGGACGGCGACGTCACCTTCGTCGAGTTCTTCGATTACAATTGTGGCTACTGCAAGCGCGCGATGTCCGACATGCTCGATTTGATGAAGGCGGATCCGAAGCTGAAGGTCGTGCTGAAGGAATTCCCGGTGCTGAGCCAGGGCTCGGTCGAGGCCGCGCAGGTCGCGGTCGCCGTGCGCATGCAGGATCCGACCGGCAAGAAGTATCTCGATTTCCACCAGAAGCTGCTCGGCGGCCGTGGCGCCGCCGACAAGGCGCGTGCGCTGGCGGTCGCCAAGGAGGTCGGTCTCGACATGGCGAAACTCGAGAAGGATATGGCGAGCCCCGAGGTGAAGGCGACCATCGAGGAGAACTTCCGACTCGCCGAATCCATGGGCATGAACGGCACACCGAGCTACGTGATCGGCAAGCAGGTCGTGATCGGCGCCGTCGGCGTCGACAACCTCAAGGAAAAGATCGGCATCGCCCGCTGCGGCAAGGCGACCTGCTGATCGCCGCTCCGACAGCGCTCATCGCGTACAAAATCCGGCTGCGATGCAGCCGGATTTTTTGTTGCCGCCACCCGAACCGATTCCGCGCGGGTCGCAACCAAGGGCCGTCACCAACGACGCAAGTCGCGCGAAGCCGAAAATATAGCGCGACCTAATCTCGAGATCGAAGAGCATTTCGGCGGCTTCAATTTCGGCGGCGGCAACGGCCAGCTCGATCATGCGGGCGCGGAGTTCGACTGGGCCTGCGGTTGAAGCAGCCGCGCATTCATCTCGCGCGTTCATCGCGCATTCACCTCAAGAACAAACCGCAAGGAACCGCAAATCAACAGGAACATCGCACATGCTCTCCCGTTGTCGGCGCGGGCAATGCTGAAAAACGAGGAGGAATTGCGATGTCTAACCGCTTTCTGATTTCGGTCGCGGCGGCGGCTTTGATCGCCGGCACCGGTTTCGCGAACGCACAGGGCGCCGGCGGCGCCAACAAGGAAACCGGGGCCGGTGGTGGTGCGACCACGCAGCAGTCTGCACCGTCCGGTGGTGCGTCATCGGGCACCATGCAGCATGACAAGAGCGGCATGAAGGGTTCCGAGCATTCGACGACCGGTGAGTCGAGCACCAAGGGTGCGGAGTCCGACAAGTCCGGCACTGCCACCAAGGGCGCGCAGGACAGTACCCAAAAGTCGAAGGGCATGAGCTCGGAGAACGAAGCGACCAAGGGCTCCAAGGAGGGCTCGAAGGACATGAAGGCCGAAGGTCGCGACAAGAGCGGCAACATGAAAGCCGAGGAGCGTGACAAGAGCGGCAAGATGAACGCCGAGGGCCGCGACAAGAGCGGTGCCGGTGCCACGACCAACCAGAACGCTCAGACCAAGAGCCCGGCCGACCCCAACCGCGCGCAGACCAACGACACGAGCCGCACGCAGACCACGACCGGTAACGCGGCAACGTCGGCCACCGCGGCTCCGCCGGCCGAGAAGCGCAGCCAGATCACGACCGCGATCAAGTCGGAGCACGTGACCGAAGCCACCAACGTCAACTTTAACGTGTCGGTCGGCACCCGCGTTCCGGCTGACGTTCACTTCTACCCGGTGCCGGAGCGGGTCGTGACGATCTACCCGCAGTGGCGCGGCTATCAGTTCATCCTGGTCAAGGGCCGCTACGTGATCGTGCAGCCTGAGACCCATGAGATCGTCTACATCATCGAGGGCTAAACCGGCCTCGGTGCGAGGGCGCCCAAACGGGCCCTCGCCTTCATCTCGACCCCGCCCCTTCGGGGCGGGGTCTTGCTTTCGGCCGCACCCCGCATCGCGCAGTGGATGGCGGGCCGGAGCGCCCGCCGAAGGCGCTTCCGCAAGATTTGGTTAATCAGCATTTTCCGCAGGTTAGGACAGTCATCTAACAGGTCGGAGGAAGTTGTTGAAGACGTTCCGATTTCACCTAAAGACTTCCCCTTCGGCCGGTTGTTACCTATAACCCGGCCCACTCCACCCCTTGTCGGACCCCCTTCGGAACCTTTGGCCGGAACCCTTAGCAGGAAACTCTGGAATGGCTGCTGCCGGAACGATCTATGTGCTGAACGGCCCGAACCTCAACCTGCTGGGGACGCGCGAGCCGGAGACCTACGGCCATGCCACCCTCGCCGATGTCGAGAAGCTGTGCGCAGACACCGCGCGCCAGTTCGGGCTGAGCGCCGACTGCCGACAGTCCAACCGCGAGGGTGAACTGATCGACTTCGTCCATGAGGCCCACGCCAAGAAGGCGGTCGGCATCATCATCAACGCCGGTGGCTACTCTCATACCTCGATCGCGCTGCATGACGCGCTGATCGCGGTCAAGATCCCCGCGGTCGAAGTTCACGTCAGCAACATCCACGCCCGCGAAAGCTTCCGGCACCACTCGTTCACTGCTAAAGCCGCCTTCGCGTCACTTTGCGGCTTCGGCATCGACGGCTACCGGCTTGCGATCATCGGCCTCGCCACCAGGATCGGCGTCAAGATCGACGCCAAGCCAAAGACTTAATCGTCAATCCTGACGTTCCCCGTCACCAGACAAAGATTTTGGATCACAGAGCATGGCGCGCCAGCCAGACGACAAATCAACCGCAAAAAAGAACGACTCCAAGAGCGACGACAGCGCCCTCATTCGCGAACTCGCGCTGCTGCTTGCGGAAACCAATCTGACCGAGATCGAGATCGAGCGTGCCGGCCTGCGTGTCCGCGTCGCGCGCAACATCAGCATCGCGGCCTCGGTGCCCGCCGCCTCCGTGGCGGGCGTTGCCGCACCGGCCGCCATTGCCGTCCCGGTGGCTGCGGCTGCGACCGATCTCGCCAAGCACCCGGGCGCCGTGCCGTCGCCGATGGTCGGCACCGCCTATTGGGCGCCCGAGCCGGGCGCCAAGCCGTTCATTGAAATCGGCACCAAGGTCTCCGCCGGCCAGACGCTTCTGATCATCGAGGCCATGAAGACGATGAACCAGATCCCGTCGCCGCGCGCGGGCACCGTGACGCAGATTCTCGTCGAGGACGGCCAGCCGGTCGAATTCGGCGAGCCGCTCGTCATCATTGAATAGCTTCCGTCAACACCAGGCGCTGCGATGTTCGACAAGATCCTCATAGCCAATCGCGGCGAGATCGCGCTTCGCGTGCTGCGCGCCTGCAAGGAGCTCGGCATCTCGACCGTCGCGGTGCATTCCACCGCCGACGCCGACGCCATGCATGTGCGGCTCGCCGACGAGAGCGTGTGCATCGGCCCGCCGCCGTCGAAGGATTCCTATCTCAACGTGCCGGCGCTGCTCGCGGCGTGCGAGATCACCGGCGCCGACGCCGTGCATCCCGGCTACGGCTTCCTGTCCGAGAACGCGCGCTTCGCCGAGATCCTCGCCGACCACAATCTGGGCTTCATCGGACCGAAGGCCGAGCACATCCGCCTGATGGGCGACAAGATCGAAGCCAAGAAGACCGCCAAGCGCCTCGGCATTCCCGTGGTGCCCGGCTCGGACGGCGCGGTGACCTCGGAGGCCGACGCGCTCGCGATCGGCAGAGACATCGGATTCCCGGTGCTGGTCAAGGCGGCGGCCGGCGGCGGCGGCCGCGGCATGAAGGTCGCCCATACTGAGGCTGACCTCGCGCTCGCGCTCTCGACCGCGGCCAACGAGGCCAAGTCGGCATTCGGCGACGCCTCGGTCTACCTGGAAAAATATCTGCAGAAGCCGCGCCACATCGAGATCCAGATTCTCGGCGACGGCCGCGGCGGCGCAATCCATCTCGGCGAGCGCGACTGCTCGCTGCAGCGCCGTCACCAGAAGGTCTGGGAGGAAGGCCCGTCGCCCGTGCTCGCGGCGGCGGCGCGCGCCAGGATCGGCGAGACCTGCGCCAAGGCGATGCGGGACATGAAATATCTCGGCGTCGGCACCATCGAATTCCTCTACGAGGACGGCGAGTTCTATTTCATCGAAATGAACACGCGCATCCAGGTCGAGCATCCCGTCACCGAAAGCATCACCGATATCGATCTCGTGCTGGAGCAGATCCGGATCGCCGCCGGCGGCGACCTTCCGGCCAAACAGGACGACATCGCGATCATCGGCCACGCCATCGAGTGCCGCATCAATGCGGAGAACCCGCAGACCTTCCGTCCCTCGCCCGGACGGATCACGCAATTCCATCCGCCTGGCGGCCTCGGCGTGCGGATCGATTCCGCCGTCTATCAGGGCTATGTGATCCCGCCCTATTACGACTCGCTGGTCGGCAAGCTGATCGTGCACGGCAAGACCCGCGGCGAATGCCTGATGCGGCTGCGCCGGGCGCTGGACGAGATGGTGGTCGACGGGATCGAGACGACGCTGCCGCTGTTCCGCGCGCTGGTGCGCGAGCCCGACATCATCGAGGGCGACTACCACATTCACTGGCTGGAGCAGTACCTCGCCGGTCAGCCGTCCGACGCCGCAAAATAGTTCGGAACTCCGTGGAACCCAGCCCTTCCTCAGACGTACTATAGGGTTATTGGCTTTCCACGGGGACGCGTTGAATCCCACTCCCATAGCGAGATCGTCGTGACGGTCGTTTCACGACGCCGATCGACGTTACAGATCCTCCTGCTGTCGGCGGGATTTTTCGTGCTGGTCGCGGTCAGCGTGGCGTCCGTCCTGCTGGTCAACAAGGCGCGCGAGGACAACGCCTGGGTGATTCACACCGTCGAGACCGACAGCCAGATTGCCAACCTGCTGCTCGACGTCAGGCGCGCCGAAAGCGCGACCAGGGCATATCTGCTGACATCAGCACCACAATACCTGTCCGAGTACCAGTCCGCGGCAGCGGGAGTCCCGGCCGCGCTCAACCATCTCCAGATGATGACCGTGGATAATCCGGCGCAGGTCGCCAATGCCGCGAAGCTCAAGGCCGCCGTCGAGCAACGGCTGGCCGAGTTCGCGCTCAGCATCGAGCGCGTCAAGAACAACGACACGGCGACCAGCGTCGACGTCCTGCGCAAGACCACATCGACCGATGCGGTCGAGGCGATCGCCCGGATCGCCCGCGACATCCGCACCGAGGAGGATCGTCTGCTGGCATTGCGCACCGCGACGGCGGACAAGACCCAGGTGCTGGCCTCCTCCGTCACGATCGCCGGCTCCTGCATGGTGCTGGCGCTCGCCGCCCTCTCGGTGGTGCTGCTGCGGCGATCGTCGCGGGCACGCGACGAGGCCGAGGCCAGGTTGCGCGACAGCAACGTCAATCTCGAAACCATCGTCGACGAGCGCACCTCCGACCTGCGCGAGGCCAACGAGGAAATCCAGCGCTTCGCCTATATCGTCAGCCACGATCTGCGCTCGCCGCTGGTCAACATCATGGGCTTCACCAGCGAGCTCGAGGAACTGCGCGGCGACATCTTCAAGCGGATCGCCACGCTCAATCGCGCCGCCTCGCTAGCGCCGGCGATGCCGGAAGACGCGACCGATGTGGCCGAGCCAGAGCTCGAAGGCTCCGACAAGCAGCTATCCGACGACTTCAATGAATCGCTCGGCTTCATCAAATCGTCGATCGCCAAGATGGATCGCCTGATCAGTGCGATCCTCAATCTCACCCGCGAGGGCCGCCGCGAGTTCAAGCCCGAACGCATCGATCTGCGCGAGCTGATCGACGGCATCGTCAAGACGATGGCTCACCAGGCCGTCGAGGCCAACGCGACCGTCGAGGTCGGCGCGCTGCCAAATATCGTCAGCGACCGCCTCGCGCTGGAGCAGATCTTCTCCAATCTGATCGACAACGCCCTCAAGTACCTCAGGAACGGCGTTCCCGGCGAGATTTCGATCGAGGGCCGCACCAAGCTCGGCTTCGCGATCTTCGAGGTCACCGACAACGGCCGCGGCATCGATCCCAAGGACCACCAGCGCATCTTCGATTTGTTCCGCCGCGCCGGAACCCAGGACAAGCCCGGTCAGGGCATCGGGCTTGCCCATGTCCGCGCACTTGTGCGCAGACTGGGCGGCACCATGTCGGTAGCATCGGAACTTCACAACGGCAGCACCTTCACGATTACGCTGCCTATCAATTGGTCAGGCAAGAACCGGGACAAAGTGACATGAGTGATCCAGTCACCATCATCATGATCGAGGACGACGAGGGCCATGCCCGCCTGATTGAGCGGAATATCCGGCGCTCGGGTGTCAACAATGAGATCATCCCGTTCACCAACGGTACAGAGGCGGTCAACTACCTGTTCGGCAAGGATGGCAGCGCCGTCGAGCGCAAGGGCCAGGCCCTGCTGATCCTGCTCGATCTCAATCTGCCCGATATGACCGGCATCGATATTCTGAGGCGGGTCAAGGAGAACAAATATCTCAAGTCGACGCCGGTGGTCGTGCTGACCACGACCGACGACTCCCAGGAGATCAAGCGTTGCTACGAGCTGGGTTGCAACGTCTACATCACCAAGCCGGTGAACTACGAAAGCTTCGCCAACGCCATTCGTCAGCTTGGCCTGTTCTTTTCCGTGATTCAGGTGCCGCCGGCTTCCGTATGACCAGCGCAACGCCGACACTGCTCTACATCGACGACGACGCGGCGCTGGCGCGCCTCGTCGAACGCGGGCTAACGCGCGCGGGTTATAAGGTCGTGCACGCCGCAAGCGGCCAGGAAGGCCTCGATCGGCTCGCCCAGGGCGGCATCGACGTCGTCGCGCTCGATCAGTACATGCCCGGCCTCGACGGGCTGGAGACGCTGGAGCAGATCCTCAAGATACCGGACGCTCCGCCGGTGGTGTTCGTCACCGCGTCGCAGGATTCGGCGATCGCCGTCACCGCACTGAAGGCCGGCGCGGCGGACTATCTGGTCAAGGACGTCAGGGGCGAGTTCATCCCCCTGCTCCAGGTCGCGGTGAACGGCGCGATCCGGCAGGCCGCGCTCCAGAAGGCGCGCGACGAGGCCGAGGCCGAGGTGCACGCCTCGCGCGACCGCTATGCCGCGCTCGCCGCAGAGCGTGAGGTTCTGCTCCGCGAGGTCAACCATCGCGTCGGCAATTCGCTGCAGATCATCGCCTCGTTGCTGCATCTGCAGGCCAACTCCTCGACCCAGCAGGATGTGAA
This sequence comes from Bradyrhizobium sp. USDA 3315, assembly GCF_054056795.1. Classification (NCBI taxonomy): domain Bacteria; kingdom Pseudomonadati; phylum Pseudomonadota; class Alphaproteobacteria; order Hyphomicrobiales; family Nitrobacteraceae; genus Bradyrhizobium; species Bradyrhizobium sp. USDA 3315. The sequence goes on from NZ_JBSRYP010000001.1 coordinate 7,207,716, forward strand.
GGCGGCGCTCACCAACGCGATGGGGCGCGTCGCGGCCGTCGCACAGGTGCACCGCCGCCTCTACACCTCGCACGACTTCAAGACGGTGATGCTCAACCAGTATCTCGAGGCACTGCTCGAGGATCTCCGGCGATCGGCCGAAGGCAACAAGATGTCGCGGCTGACCTTGAAGGCCGACCCGATCGAGATTGATCCCGACCGCGCAGTCGCGATCGGCATCATCGTCAACGAGCTGGTGATGAACGCCGTGAAGTACGCCTATCCCGACGGCGCCGGCCCGATCCATGTCGAGCTGAAGCCGCAAGGCGACGATCTGCAGCTCGCGATCAGCGACGACGGGGTCGGCTTTTCCGATAAGGCCGATCCGCGCGGCACCGGCATGGGCCAGCGGATCGTCAGCGCGATGGCAGCCAAGCTCGATGCCAGCGTCGAGCGCGACCCCGGCCACAAGGGCACCCGCTTCGTGGTGCGGTTCGCCCGCGTCAGCCCGGCGCTCGACAAATCGACAAGCGCCGCCGCCAGCTAATGCCGCCAATTTCAGCAAATTCGATTGATTTGTCCGGTTCGTTTTAACGACTGCGTCATGCTGTTGATCGATCGCTGCCCGCCAGGCCTGACCGTTTAAGAAAGTTCTGGGCGTCCTTTGCGATGCTTGTGCCGACTGCTTGGCAGGAGCGGCACGCGATGTTCGGGCGCAGGCCAGTTTTTGGAAAGAAGCAAGAGACGACCCAAGAGACAAACTCGGGCGAGCTCAAGGAGACCGTGCGTCCGGCGTCGGGCGCCGAGGGCGCGACGCCGGCTTTTCACAAGCAGCAGTGGGATCACCCGCTGATCGGGTCGATGCTGCGCGATGCAGGCTTCGCGCCTGATGGCGAAGCCAGCATCGTACCGACGGCAGACAATCGCCTTGCCGTGTTCGCTGCGGCCAGCAAGCGATTGCAGGACCGTACCGAGACCTTCAACCGCGACATGACGGCGCGGCACGGCCACTGCCACGCGGTGCCGTTCCTGGTCATCGACCAGAAAATCTGGGATGGACCGCAAGGCGCGTTTCTCTACGCGCAGATGGGGCTGATCGGCTACGACGAGTGGAACGTGATCATGCTGGCAGAAGACCCGCAGACCACGGCGTCATGCGGTCTCGCAGGCCATCCCGGCTTCCTTCCATCCGTGACGCAAGTCATGACCGAGCATGTGATCGCGTGGAAGGCGCGGCACAACGCCCTGCTCGAGACGTTCGGGATCACCGCGACCGGCGGCCGGGATATCTCGCACGAACAATACGAGATGGAAAAGGACACCTTGCGCAACGAAATCATCGACAAGGCCGGCTGGATGAAGCTGCGCATCATCGACGAGCTCTTGCGCAAGGCCTAGAGGCATCAAGCCTTTGCGAAGCGCCTCACTCGTGCCTGCCGCGGTGCCGGCGTGCGCGGTGCGGACGGCAGTCCTGGCACGGCGCGCCAAACACAACCTGCGACGGATAGGGTCGCGCGGAATGCCACGGCGTCGAGCCGAACAGGCCGGCCGCACCGAACCCCGCGCTGAAGGGATCGGCCGCGAAATTGCCGGGGAAATAGCCGTTGCTGCGAAAATCCCGGTCGTCGTCCCTGCCGTCGAAATACGCGCCGCCGGTGCTGCCGTAGCGCAGCGGCCGCTGCTGGGCCGATGCCGCGGCTACGCTGAGCGCGATGGCGGCGCAGGCGATCAATCCTCTCATGGCGATCATGGCCAGAACCCTCATTGCGGAAGGGTGCCCCAGTCGCCCTTCCAGGCGATCAGGCGTCCCTTGCCGAATTGCAGATAGAGCCCGTCGCTGCGCCTCGACAGCACGCTGCCCCTGACATTGGGCAGCGCGACGAACAATTCATTGCCCGGCGTGCCGCGCACATAATTCAGGGGAACGCCGAGCGACCGGCTGGCCTGGTCGGCGCTCATGCCGAAGGCGAGCGGAACGCTGTTGGGTGGACGTTGCTGCGCGCGGGACGCGCCGGTCGATACGCCGAGCCCGATGACGAGGGCAACGAGGAGTGTCGCGAAACGCTGCATGGCTGACCTCATGGCACTGCCGCCGCCAGCGTACCGGCGGGCGTCCAGCCGCCGCCGAGCGCCTGGAACAGGCTGCTCGCCGCCAGCAGCTTGTTGAGCCGGACCGTAACCAGATTGTTTTCTGCCGTGAACAGCGTCTGCTGCGCCTGCAGCACCGTGATCAGGTTGACCGTGCCGCCGCGCAGCTGCGTCTCGGCGACCTCGAACGCCTTGCGCGAGGCGGCGACGACGTCGGACTGCAGGCGCTCCTGCAATGTGTACTTCTGCAACGCGATCAGCGCCTTCTCGACATCGGCGAAGGCCGACAGCACCGCCTTGCGATAGGCCTGCAGGTTTTGCAGCTGCTGCCCCTTGGCGAGCTTGAGCTGGCTCTCCAGCAGGAAGCCGTCGAACAGCGGCTGGGTTAGCCCGGCGGCGAGCGTGTAGTACCAGGCGCCGGGCGCGAACAGCGCGGCGAGCGCCGCGCTCTGGAAGCCGGTAGTGCCGGTCAGCTGGATCTGCGGAAAGAATGCCGCGCGCGCCGCGTCGACGCTGAAATTGGACGACGCCAGCTGCGCCTCGGCCTCGCGGACGTCAGGCCGCTGGTAGAGCAATTCCGACGGCAGTCCCGGCGTGACGCGCGGCACCGCGATCTGCGTGGTGGACCCGCCGCGCACCTTGAAATCGGCCGGCGCGCGCGCCACGAGCACGGCGAGCGCCGCGGTGTTCTGCCCGACCGTTACCTCGAGCGGCGGGATCGCCGCGCGCTGCGTGGCGACCAGCGCCTCCTGCTGCGACAGATCCAGCTGCGAAGCGGTGCCGCCCGCAAATTGCGACTTGATCAGCGCAAGGATGCGCTCCGCCGCCGCGAGGTTGCGGCGGGTGACCTTGATCTGGTCCTGCGCCGCCAGCAGCTGGAAATAGGTATTGGCGACCGTCGCCATCGTGGTCAGCGCGACCACCTCGCGATTGTAGCGCGCGACGGTCGCGCTCTCCTCCGAGGCCGACAGCGTCGCGCGGTTCTTGCCCCAGAAATCGACGATGTAGCTTGCGCTCAGCCCCAGGCTGTACTGCGAGAAAGTGCCGCTGGTGCCGAACGACGAACTGGATCCCGTTGCCACACGCTGACGCTCGGCGTTCGCCGATCCGGAGATGGACGGCAGCAGCGCGGCGCCGGACACGCCGACCTGGGCGTCGGCCTGCACGATCTGGGCGATCGCCACCGCGATGTCGAGATTGTAGAGCTGCGCGGACTCCATCAGCCCGGTCAGTTCGGGCGAGCGGAAGCCGCGCCACCAGGCAAGCGCCGGAACAGCCGCGTCGGCATCGCCTTTGGCCGCAGTCTTGTAGCTCGCCGGCACTTCGAGGCTGAGCTCCGGCTTCTCCGCCCCGGGAATACAGCCGGACAGACCGAGGCTGAGGCCGCCGAACGCCGCCACGCGCAGAAACCGGATCGGCTTGCGCATCAACTGAAGATTTCGCAACGCTGTACCTGTCGGCATTTACTCGCCCGGTTGAAGTGAGGAGCCCGGCGTCCGCATCGCGCCGCCACGGCGCGCGCGCTGGGCCCACAGGCGGAACCGGTCGAGATAGAGGTAGATAACCGGCGTCGTGTAGAGCGTGAGGACCTGGCTCAGGATCAGGCCACCGACGATGGCGATGCCGAGCGGCTGCCGCAGCTCGCCGCCGTCGCCCATGCCGATCGCCAGCGGCACCGCCCCGAGCAGCGCGGCCATCGTCGTCATCATGATGGGGCGGAAGCGCAGCAGGCAGGCCTCCCGGATCGCCTCGAGCGGCTCCAGCCCGCGCCTGCGTTCCGCCTCCAGCGCAAAGTCGATCATCATGATGGCGTTCTTCTTCACAATGCCGATCAGCAGGATGACGCCGATCAGCGCCATGATACTGAACTCGGTCTTGAATGCCATCAGCGCCAGCAAGGCGCCCACACCCGCCGAGGGCAATGTGGACAAGATGGTCAGCGGATGGATGTAGCTCTCGTAGAGCACGCCCAGCACGATGTAGATCGCCACCAGCGCGGCCAGGATCAGGAACGGCTGGTTGCTCAGCGAGTCCTGGAACGCCTTGGCGGTACCCTGGAAGGTGCCGCGGATCGTGGCCGGGACCCCAATCCGGTTCATGGTCGCCTCGATGCTGCCGACCGCCGTGCTCAGCGACACGTTCGGCGGCAGGTTGAACGAGATGGTGTTGGCGACCAACAGACCCTGGTGATTGACCGCAAGCGGCGTCGCGCCCTGCTTGAATGCTGCAACTTCCGACAGCGGGATCATGGTCTCGCTGCTGGTGGAGACGGCCGATCCGGTCGAGGCAACGCCCTTCCCGGTCGAACCGATCGAGTTGGTGGCCTGGTTGCGCGCGGCCTGGGCGTTGGCTGCACTGGCCGCGCTGGAGTTGCCTGGGGCGACGACCGTGCCTGCCACCGCGTTGGTCGATTGCGAGCCGCCGACCGATCCGCCGGACGTGCTGATATAGACGTCCTTCAGCGTCTCCGGGTTCTGCCAGTAGCGCGGCGCGACCTCCATGATGACGTGATACTGGTTGCGCGCGACATAGATCGTCGACACCTGCCGCTGGCCGAAGGCGTCGTAGAGGGTGTTGTCGATCTGGCTCACCGTGATGCCGAGCCGGGCCGCGGCGTCGCGGTCGATCACGAGATCGGATTCCAGGCCCTTGTTCTGCTGGTCGCTGTTGACGTCGGCGAGATCAGGATCGCGCTGCAGGGCCGCCGCGATCTTCGGCGTCCATTCATTGAGCTCCTCCAGCGTCGATCCCTGCAGCGTGTACTGATACTGCGCGTTCGAGGCCCTGCCCCCGACCCGGATGTCCTGCACCGCCTGCAGGAACAGGCTCGCGCCCGGCACCACCGACATCTCGCGGCGCAGCCGCGCGATCACGCCGTCGGCGCCGATCTTGCGCTCATCAAGCGGACGAAGCGAGACGAACACGAAGCCGGAATTGGTCTGCCCGCCGCCGGTGAAGCCGACCGCCGTCTCAACCGCCGGATCGCGCTTGATGATGCCGACGAACCGCGCGAGCTTCTGCTGCATCAGCTGGAACGACACGCTCTGGTCAGCCTGGATCGAGCCGACCAGCCGGCCGGTGTCCTGCTGCGGGAAGAAGCCCTTCGGGATCACGTCGTAGAGATAGAAGTTGAGGCCGAACACCGCCGCCAGGATCAGCATCACCGACAGCGGATGCACCAACGCCGCGGTCAGCGTTCTGCGGTAGAAATTTAGCATCGCCTCGAAGAAGCGCTCGCTCGCCCAATAGAGCCGGCCATGGCCGCCGGTGTCCGGCTTGAGCAGCACGGCGCACATCATCGGCGTGGTCGCCAGCGAGACCGCGAGCGAGATCAGGATCGAGATCGAGATCACCATCGCGAACTCGCGGAACAACCGCCCGACGATGCCGGCCATCAGCAGGATCGGGATGAACACCGCGATCAGCGAGATGCTCATCGACAGCACGGTGAAGCCGACCTCGTTGGCGCCCTTCAGCGCCGCCTCGAGCGGGCTCAGACCGTCCTCGATGTAACGGGTGACGTTCTCCAGTACCACGATGGCGTCGTCGACCACGAATCCGGTCGCGACCGTCAGCGCCATCAGGGAGAGATTGTCGAGGCTGTATCCGAACAGGTACATCGCCCCGAAGGTCGCAACCAGCGACACCGAGACCGCCACCACCGGAATGAAGGTGGCCCGCGCATTGCGCAGGAACGCGAACACCACGATGATGACCAGCAGCACCGCCAGAACGAGGGTTCGTTCGACGTCCCGGAGCGAGGTGCGGATGGTGGTCGAACGGTCGACCGCAAAGCCTATATCGATCGCCGGCGAGACTGACGCCTGCAGCTGCGGCATCACCCCCTTCACGAGGTCGACGGTACTGATGATGTTGGCGTTCGGCTGCCGGTAGAGGATGATCAGCACCGCCGGCTTGCCGTTGGCGAGCCCGGCATTGCGCAAATTCTCGACGCCGTCGGCTACCTCGCCGACGTCGGAGAGATGAACCGGTGCGCCATTACGGTAGGCCACGATCAGCGATTTGTAGTCGTCGGCCTTGTTGGCCTGGTCGTTGGCGTAGACCTGGTAGCGCTGGTCGCCGACGTCGATGCCCCCCTTGGGGCTGTGGGCGTTGGCGCTCGACAGCGCCGCGCGGACGTCTTCCAGCCCGATGCCGTATTTGTAGAGTGCCTGCGGGATCAGATCGACGCGCACGGCCGGCAGCGAGCTGCCGCCGACCACCACCTCGCCGATGCCCTCGACCTGCGACAGCTTCTGCGCCAGCACCGTGGAGGCGGCGTCGTAGAGATCGCCGCGCGTCAGCGTATCCGACGTCAGCGTCAGGATCAGGATCGGCGCGTCGGCCGGGTTGACCTTGCGGTAGGTCGGATTGCTGCGCAGGCTGGTCGGCAGGTCGGCCCGCGCCGCATTGATCGCGGCCTGCACGTCGCGCGCCGCGCCGTTGATGTCGCGGTTCAGCCCGAACTGCAGCGTGATGCGGGTCGCGCCCACCGAGCTCGACGACGTCATCTCGGTGACGTCGGCGATCTGGCCGAGATGTCGCTCGAGCGGACTTGCGACCGTGGTCGCGACATCCTGCGGGCTGGCGCCGGGCAGCGTCGCCTGCACCGAGATGGTCGGGAAATCCACCTGCGGCAGCGGCGACACCGGCAGCTTGAAGAACGCGACAATGCCGGCCGCCGCAAGCCCGAACGTCAACAGCGTCGTTGCCACCGGCCTACGGATGAAGGGCGTTGACGGATCCATGGCTCAACGCGACCCGCTCGCCTCGCCGATCTCGTCCGCCCGCCCGGCAAATCGCAGCGCGAGGCGATCGAACCAGAGGTAGATCACCGGTGTCGTGAACAGGGTCAGCAGCTGGCTCACCAGGAGGCCGCCGACGATCGAAATGCCGAGCGGATTCCGCAGCTCGGACCCCGCGCCGCTGCCGAGCATCAGCGGCAGCGCGCCGAGCACAGCTGCCATCGTCGTCATGATGATCGGCCGGAACCGCAGCAGGCAGGCCTGATAGATCGCCTCCCGCGGCGGCTTGCCCTCGTTGCGCTCGGCATCGAGCGCGAAGTCGATCATCATGATCGCGTTCTTCTTCACGATGCCGATCAGGAGGATGATGCCGATGATCGCGATGATCGTGAGATCCTGTCCGGCCATCATCAGCGCCAGCAGCGCGCCGATCCCGGCCGAGGGCAGCGTCGAGAGGATGGTTAAAGGATGGATGAAGCTCTCATAGAGCACGCCGAGCACGATATAGACCGTGATGATCGCGGCGAGGATCAGGAACAGCTGGTTGGACAGCGAGGACTGGAACGCCAGCGCCGCGCCCTGGAAGCTCGTGATCATGCCGAGCGGCTGGTTGATGTCGGCCTGCGCCTGCTTGATCGCCGTCACCGCCCCGCCGAGCGAGGCGCCGGGCGCCAGGTTGAACGAGACGGTCGCCGACGGGAACTGGCCGAGATGCGAGATCTGCAGCGGCGCGGTCTCCACCCGCATCTTGGCCATCACCGACAGCGGCACCGGCGTCGAGCCCACCGATGACGGCAGGTAGATCGACGACAGAGAGTCCAGCGAAGTCTGCAGCGACGGATCGGCCTCGAGGATCACGCGGTACTGGTTCGAATTGGTGAAGACGGTCGAGACGATGCGCTGGCCGTAGGAATCGTACAGTGCGTTGTCGATCGTCGCCGGCGTGATGCCGAACCGCGCCGCCTGGTCGCGGTCGATGTCGACGAACACCGAAAGCCCCTGCGCCGAAATATCGCTCGTGACATCGCTGAGCTGGGGCAATTCCCGGAGCTTGTCGACCAGCTTCGGCGTCCATTCCGCAAGCTCGTTCGGATCGGCATCCTGCAGGATGAACTGGTACTGCGTCCGGCTCACCGTGCCTTCGATGGTGAGGTCCTGGACCGGCTGCATGTAGAGCGTGATGCCGGTCAGCGCCGCCGTGCTCGCCTTGATCCGGTCCATGATCGTCGAGACATTGGCCTTGCGCTGCTCATGCGGCTTCAGATTGATCAGGATGCGGCCGCTGTTCAGCGTGGTGTTGGTGCCGTCGACGCCGATGAACGACGACAGGCTCTGCACGTCCGGATCCTTCAGGATCGCGCTGGCGAGCCGCTGCTGCCGCTCGGCCATCGCCGCATAGGACACCGATTGCGGCGCCTCGGAGATCGCCTGGATCACGCCGGTGTCCTGCACCGGAAAGAAGCCCTTGGGGATAACGACGTAGAGCAGCGCCGTCAGACCAAAGGTGGCGAGCGCGATCAGCAGCACGAAGGTCTGGCGATCCAGCACCCAATTGAGCATCCGGGCGTAGATCGCAATGACGGCCTCGAAGCCTTCGCGGCTGAGCCGCTGGAAGGTGTTTTCCCGCGCCATGGCCTCCGGCTTCAGTAGCTTGGCGCAGGCCATCGGCACCAGGGTCAGCGACACCACGGCCGAGATCAGGATCGTGACCGACAGCGTGATGGCGAATTCGCGGAACAGGCGGCCGACGACGTCGCCCATGAACAGCAGCGGGATCAGGACCGCGATCAGCGATACCGTCAGCGAGATGATGGTGAAGCCGATCTGCTCCGACCCTCGCAGCGCCGCCTCGAGCGGCGACTCGCCCTCCTCGATGTAGCGCGAGATGTTCTCGATCACGACGATGGCGTCGTCGACCACGAAGCCGGTCGCGATCGTCAGCGCCATCAGCGACAGATTGTTCAGGCTGAAGCCGAACAGATACATCGCGCCCAGCGTGCCGACCAGCGATAGCGGCACCGACAGGCTCGGGATCAGCGTGGCGCGGGTCGAGCGCAGGAACACGAAGATCACAAGCACGACCAGGATCACGGCGAGCGACAGCTCATATTCGACGTCGCGCACCGAGGCCCGGATCGTGACGGTGCGGTCGGTCAGGATATTGAGGTCGATCGCGGCCGGCAGCGTGGCCTGCAGCTGCGGCAGCAGGTCCTTGATGCCCTGCACCACCGAGATGACGTTGGCGCCGGGTTGGCGCTGGATGTTGAGGATGATCGCCGGCGTCTCGTTCATCCAGGCGCCGAGCTTGTCGTTCTGCGCGCCGTCGACGACGTTGCCGACATCGCTGAGGCGGACCGGCGAGCCGTTCTTGTAGGCGATGATCAGCGAGCGGTAGTCGCTGGCATTGCGGATCTGGTCGTTGGCATTGATGGTGTAGGCGCGCATCGCGCCGTCGAAGTTGCCCTTCGGCGTGTTGACGTTGGCGTTGCCGAGCGTGGTGCGGAGATCGTCGATGTTGAGGCCATAGGCCGCGAGCTTGCGGATATCAGCCTGGATGCGCACCGCGGGCCGCTGGCCGCCGCTGATGCTGACGAGGCCGACGCCCGGCAGCTGCGAGATCTTCTGCGCCAGCCGCGTGTCGACGAAATCCTGTACCTGGGTCAGCGGCATGGTCTTCGAGGTCAGGCCGAGGGTCAGGATCGGCGCATCGGCCGGATTGACCTTGGCGTAGATCGGCGGCGCCGGCAGGTCCGACGGCAACAGATTGCCCGCGGCATTGATCGCGGCCTGCACCTCCTGCTCGGCGACGTCGAGCGAGATCGACAGGCCGAATTGCAGCGTGATCACGGACGAGCCCGCCGAGCTCACCGAGCTCATCTGGGTCAGGTTCGGCATCTGGCCGAACTGCACCTCGAGCGGCGCCGTCACCGACGAGGTCATCACGTCGGGGCTCGCGCCCGGATAGAAGGTCTGCACCTGGATGGTCGGATAGTCGACCTCCGGCAGCGCCGCGACCGGGAGAAATCTGAACGCCAGCATGCCCGACAGCATGATGGCGATCATCATCAGGGTCGTCGCTACCGGCCGCAGGATGAATGGCCGCGACGGGTTCATTTCTTCTGCCCGTCCTCGGACCGCTTGTGGTGGCCGCCTCCGGGATCAGCGCCGTCCTTACTATCTCCCTTGCTATCTCCCTTCGCCGCCCCCTTGGCCGCAGCGGCAGGGTTCGCGGCATCGGCAGCGGAGCGCACGACCACCTTCGCGCCCTCGCGCAGCTTGTCGGCGCCGTCGATCACGATGCGATCGCCGGCCGCGAGCCCGGACAGCACCTCGACCCGGTCGCCGTCGGTGACGCCGAGCTTGACCGGCCGCACCGAGACCGTGCTATCGGCGTTGACGAGATAGACGAAGGTGCCGGGGACACCGCGCTGGATGCCGGCGGTCGACATCGTCGTCGCATCCTTGTGGGTATCGAGCAGCAGGCGGACGTTGACGAACTGGTTCGGAAACAGCGTGCGCTTGTCGTTCTCGAACTGCGCCCGCAGCTTGATGGTGCCGGTGGTCGCATCGATCTGGCTGTCGAAGGTCTGCAACGATCCCTCGGCGAGCTTGTTGGCGCCGCTGCGGTCATAAGCCGCCGTCGGCAGCACCGCGCCCTCCCTCAACCGCTTCGAGACCGCCTGCAGATTGTCCTCCGGCAGCGTGAACAGCACGCTGATCGGCTCGAGCTGCGTGATCACGACGAGGCCGTTGGTATCGCCGGGCGTCACATAGTTGCCGAGATCGACCTGGCGCAGTCCGACGCGCCCGTTGATCGGCGACACGATGTGACAATATTGCAAATTCACCTCGGCCGACTTCACCGAGGCGCGATCGGCCTCCACCGTGCCCTGGTACTGCGCGACCAGCGCGACCTGGGTGTCGAGCGTCTGATGCGGCACGGCGTTCTGCGCGGCGAGGTTCTGGTAGCGGGTGAGATCGACCTGGGCGCCCTTCAGCTGCGCCTCGTCGCGGGCGAGCTGGCCCTTGGCCTGCGCCAGCGTCGCCTCGTAGGGGCGCGAATCGATCTCGGCGATCAGGTCGCCCTTCTTGACCTCATCGCCCTCCTTGAAATCGATGTTCATCAGATAGCCGCTGATCTGGCTCCTGATCGTCACGGTCGCGAGCGACGTCACGGTGCCGAGCGCATTCAGGCTGACGCCGATATCGCCCTTGCCGATCGTCTCCGGTACGATCGACATCGGCCCGGCGTTGCGCCCGCCACCGGCCTGCGGCGGCGCGGCCTGCTGCCGCGTCCACCAGACGATGCCGGCCAGCACCGCCAGCACGAGACATCCCGTCAGAAACCCCCGCCAACGCGATCCTCGCCTGGTTCGCTCGGGCGCCACAATCGACGGGTCTTTGATCTGCTGGTCCATAACCTGCCCACGAAGAAACACGAATGAGCTCGCGCGGCTCTATGTGTCCCCTGAACTCCGCGCGCGCCACATCCGACGAAGCATTTTGAAGGCTTCTGCCGGACAAAGCGCGTTAAGAATTGTAAAGGATAGCGGCTCTTCCCGGTCGGCCGCTGTTTCTCGCTGGATTGTGGCTATTTTACCCGATCATTTGTAACCAAGGCAACACGATCAGCAACAATCCGGCAAAGTAGATCAGGCCGAAGATCAGCCCGAATTTCCAGAAGTCGCCTTTGCCGATATAGCCGCTGCCGTAATACATCGGCGCCGGTCCCGTGGCATAGGGCGAGATCACGCCCATCAGGCCCAGCGAATACACGCAGAGCAGCATCAGGGTCTGCACCGACAGGCCGGGAATGCTGGAGCCGACGGCGAGCACCACCGGCAGCACCGCGGCGGTATGCGAGGTGATGCTCGAGAAGAAATAGTGGATCCAGAAGAAGAAGGTGACGAGCAGGATCATCCCGACCATCGGCGACGTGCCGGAAAGCGGCTTGGCATAACCCTCGGCCACCCATTTGATGAAGCCGATCTCGTTGAGGCCGGACGACAGCGTGAGCAGCGAGGTGAAATAGAAAAATACCTCCCACGCACTCTTCTCCGCGACGATGTCCTCGAACGCGATCACGCCGGTCAGCAGCATCAGCGAGATCACGACGAACACGACCGTGGTCGCGTTGATGAAATTCGAGCCGAGCAGCGGCACGCTGATGTTGGGGTTGGAGCCGCAGATCCACAGGAACATCGCGAGCACCACCAGCACCGCCATGATCCATTCGTGCCGCGACGGCGGCCCCATCTTGGCGAGCTCGCCCTCGCTCCAGGTCACGATCTCGGGGCTCTCCTTGATCTCGGGCCGGCAGACCAGATAGCTGAGCAGCGGCACCAGCAGCAGCAAGAGGATCCCGAGCGGCGCGAAGCCGATGAACCATTGCGACCAGCCGACCTCGATGTTGACGAGCTTCTTGGCGATCGAGAGCGCGGCGGCGTTCGGCGCCAGCGCGGTCAGGAACAGCGAGCTGGTGACGGCCGTGGTCGCGAACGCGGTCCACATCACGAAGGTGCCGATCTTGCCCGCGGTCGGGCCGGGCTCGGAGCCGTAGATGCGCGGGATGTTGCTGACGATCGGATAGATGGTGCCGCCGGAGCGCGCGGTGTTTGAGGGCGTCGCCGGCGCCAGCACGAGATCGGAGAACGCCACCGCATAGCCGAGCCCGATGGTGCGGCGGCCGAGGCCGCGCACCAAGAGCAGCGCCAGCCGGCGGCCGAGCCCGCTCTTGCGATAGCCGATCGAGAACACGAAGGCGCCGACGATCAGCCACACCGTGCTCTCGGAAAAGCCGCCGAGCATCCAGCGCAGCGATTTGTTCGGGTCGTGCTCGACATAGCCGCCGATGCCGGCGACCGTCAGGCCGATCAGACCGACCGCGCCGACCGGCATCGATTCAAGGATCAGCCCGGTGATCACGGCGGCGAACACCGCGAAATAGTGCCACTGATTGGCGTTCAGCCCCGAAGGCACCGGGACCAGATAGATCACAAGCCAAACCAGCAACGGCGCAAACGTCCGCCATGACCATTTCATGCAGCGTCCCCCTCACCTGTGTCGATTGTCGGGCGCGCAAGCCGCCGTGTCCCGGCAGCGCCGCCATCTTTTTGTTGCAATCTAGCACGACCGCGCAGTCCGTCTCGGGAAACTGCTGCGGAACGGCGCGGCTTGTGGAGGAACCAGCGCGTTTCGTCAACACGTAGCGTCCCGGTGGCAGCCCCCATCGCAAGACCGCCCGCGCTTTGCTATCCTTGGCGGTATGACGTCACGCGACTCCGCCTCCTCCGAGATCACGCCCGAGGTGCTGCTGCGCGCCTATGCCTGCGGCATCTTCCCGATGGCGGAGAGCGCCGACGATCCGACCCTGTTCTGGGTCGAGCCGGAATTGCGCGGCGTGATTCCGTTCGACGGCTTCCGTGTCGCCTCCCGCCTGGCGCGCACCGTGCGCTCCGATGCCTTCACGGTCACCGTCGATACCGCGTTCAAGGCCGTGATCGCCGGTTGCGCGGCGCCGCAGCCCGGCCGCGACGACACCTGGATCAACAGGCGCATCCGCGATCTCTATGTCGGGCTGTACGCGTCGGGCCATTGCCACAGCGTCGAGGTCTGGCAGGACGACAATCTGGTCGGCGGGCTCTACGGCGTCAGCCTCGGCCGCGCCTTCTTCGGCGAAAGCATGTTTCACACCACGCGCGACGCATCGAAGGTCGCGCTGGTGCATCTGGTGGCGCGGCTGATCGCGGGCGGGTTCGAACTGCTCGACACGCAATATGTGACGGAGCACCTGAGGACGTTCGGCGCGATCGAGATCTCGCGGCGCCGCTATCGCACGCTGCTCGACAAGGCGATCACGGGCGCGCCGGCGGATTTCCGCAGGCTCGACGCCACCCAGCCGGTCAAAGGTGCCGACGCGCTGGCAATCATCGCCGAACGCAATTGAACGGTTGATCGCGTAGCCCGGATGAAGCGAAGCGCAATCCGGGACAAGTCTGTCCGCGGAGAGAAACCCGGATTTCGCTGCGCTTCATCCGGGCTACGCCGTGCTTGCTAGTTCCCAAACAATCCGCCGAACAACCCGCCCGGCCGCTGCTGTTGTTGGGGCGGGGGAGGTGGCGGCTGCTGCTGGTATTGCGGCTGCGGCGGCGGACGCGGCGCGGCCTGCTTCGGCGGCGCGCGCTTCTGGGCCGGCGGCGGCGGAGGCGTCGGCGCCTTCGGCGGATCGGGCGCGGCGGTCACGATGGTCTGGTCCGGCCCTTTGCAGTCGGTCAGCCAGATGTCGTAGATCGGATGCTCGACGCCGTGCAGGCCGGGGCTCGCCGCGAACATCCAGCCCGAGAAGATCCGCTTCACCTCGCCCTGCAGCGTGATCTCGTCGACCTCGACAAAGGCATCGGTGTTGGCGGCTTCCGTCGATGGCCTCGTGTAACAGGCATCGGTCTTCACCCGCAGCGCGCCGAACTGCACGGTCTCGCCGATATCCTCGTCGAAATTGATGATGCGCCCGGTGATCTTGTCGAGACCGGAGAAGCTCGCCTTCTTGTTGGTGATCTTGGTCGACGGCGGCTCCTGCACGACCTCGTCGCCCGGCTGCAACGTGGCAGGCGTCTGCGGCGGGGTGCCTGGGGGCGTGCCCTTGGGACGCTGCCCCGGCGGCAGCGGGTTGGCGCCGGGCGGCGTATTGGCGACGGCGGGACCGCCGGGTTGCGGCGGCTGCACTGCGACACCGGGCTGGGTGCCCTGCGGAGCCACCGTCGAGCCCGGCGGCGGCGCCAGCGGCTGCGACTGCACGCTGCCGGGCGGCGGCACCGCCTGGCCTGGCGGCAGCGCCCGCGGCTGTGTCGGCAGCAGACGGCCGCGCGGCAATTCCGGCACTTCCTCGTCGTCGTCGCTGGGAGGAGCCGGCTGACCACGCGGGATCGAGCCGGGCGGACGCGGCGCGGGATCGGAGAAAATCGTTCCGATCTGCGCGCGCGCGGGCGGCGCAAGCGAGATGGTTGAGGCGGCAACCAGGGCCGCAAAGCCAGTCAGGGCAACGGTTCGAAGCATCTCGCGCGGCTTTAAAGGGCGAATCGGGCTCGCGACAGTCTACCTTGATATCGGCCGCTCGCAGGCCACCGGTTAACACGCCGAATACGGCGGGGAAAGGGCACCCGGCCACCTCTCCCCGGTCCACTGGGCAGCCTCTGGTCACTCCTGGGAACACGTGTGATAGTCCTCACGCTGAAGGCACGCCGCCGCGCGTGAAAACCAGGAAAATCCGGATCGAACCGGACCAGCCAGAGGAAACCCACCATGCCCGATCGCATCAGGCTCGACGGCCGCGTCGCCGTCGTCACCGGGGCTGCCGGCGTCATCGGAACCGCCTCGCTCCAGCTGCTCGCCGAACGGGGTGCGCGGATTGTCGCAGTCGACCGCAAGGGCGCCGATCTCAAAGCCGCCATCAAGGACCTGCCGGCCTCGGCCGAGGCCCTCGCAATCGAAGCCGACGTCACCGACGAGAACGAGGTCAAGGACTATGTCCGCGCCGCCGTCGACCGCTTCGGCACCATCGATGCCTTCTACAACAACGCCGGCGTCGAGGGCGACATCAGGCCGATCCCCGAATATTCGCTGGAGAGCTTTCGCCGGGTGCTCGACGTCAATGTGGTCGGCGTCTTCCTCGGCATGAAGCATGTGCTGCCGGTCATGCTGAAGCAGAACAAGGGCAGCATCATCAACACCGCCTCGATCGCCGGCCTTGTGGGATCGCCGATGATCGCGGTCTACAGCGCGAGCAAGCACGCGGTAATCGGGCTGACCAAGAGCGCGGCCTGGGAATGCACCGGCACCGGCGTGCGGGTCAATTGCGTCTGCCCCGGCATGATCGAGAGCCGGATGCTGAGCACGATCCTGCAGGGCCGCTCCGGCGGCAACGCGCCGCCGCCGATCGAGAAGATCGTCGACCGCATCCCGGCGCGCCGGCTCGGCCTCGCAAGCGAGGTCGCCTCCATTGTCGCTTTCCTTGCCTCCGACGAGGCGAGCTACGTCTCCGGCTCCGCCTACACCGTCGACGGCGGCCGCACCGCCGCCTGACACGACCGTCATTCCGGGATGGTGCGCAAGCACCAGACCCGGAATCTCGAGATTCCGGGTTCGATGCTTCGCATCGCCCCGGAATGACATCACCAAAAGAAGGTCCCCCCAATGCCCGTCGTTCTCGATCCCGATGCCGCTGCCGTCTACAAGGCGTTCCAGGAGGCCGGCCGTCCCGCCTACGAGACGCTGACCGCGCCGGAAGCGCGCGACTATTACCGAGCCGCCCGCGTCGTCTCCAATCCCGAGCCGCCCGCGCTGCAATCGAGCAAGCCGCTCGCGATCCCGGCGCCGCACGGCACGATCCCTGCCCGCATCTACACGCCGAACACGCTGCGCAAGAAAGACGGGCTCGCGCCCTGCCTGGTGTTCTTCCACGGCGGCGGCTGGGTGATCGGCGACCTCGATACCCATGAGGTGGTTTGCCAGAAGCTTGCCCATGAGGGCGAGCTGATCGTGATCTCGATCGATTATCGGCTCGCGCCCGAGCATCGTTTCCCTGCCGCGGTCGATGACGCCATCACCGCGCCCCGATGGGTCGCCGCCAATGCCAGGGATCTCGGCATCGACGCCGCGCGCCTGATCGTCGGCGGCGACAGCGCCGGCGGCAACCTCGCGGCGGTGGTTGCCCTGACCGCCCGCGACGGCGGGCCGAAGCTCGCGGCCCAGCTGCTGATCTATCCCGCGACCGATTTCTCGCGGAAGCATCCCTCGCATCGCGAGCCCGAGACCAGCATCCTCCTGACGCATTCGGTGATCGGCTGGTTCGCCAACCATTATCTCGGTGACGCCGACAACAACGACTGGCGTGCCTCGCCGGCGCGCGCGAAGGACTTTGCCGGCTTGCCGCCGGCCTATGTGCTGACCGCCGGCGCCGATCCGCTCCGCGACGAAGGCGACGAGTATGCGAAATTCCTCAAGGACGCCGGCGTGCCGGTGACCTATCGGCATTTCCCCGGCCAGTTCCACGGCTTCTTCACCATGGGCAAGCTGCTCAATCAGGCCAATATCGCGGTGACCGAGATCAGCGCCTGGCTGAAGACGCTGGGCTGAGCAATCGGACCCGCGGCGACGTGGCTGGCGTCGTTCCCGATCGGGGCTCGCGAGCGCATCGCGAGCCTCTTGCGGCGTTAGTGCGCCTTGAAGTTCCCCACGCCGCGCGATAGTGCCGCCGTCAGCGCTTCACGCCGCCGGGCACTCCAGCCATCGAGATCGTCTTGCTCACGCCACTCCTCGTCTACGGTATCCCGCTCGATTTCATCCTGTTCGCGCTGACGCTGCTCGGCGTCGCGATCTTCCATCACCACACGCTCGCGGTGGCGCTGACGGGCCTTGCCGCGATCGTCGCCTACAAGCTGCTGTTCGCGGGCTTTGCGAAATTCGGCGCGGGCCTGCCCGGTCTCGCGCATCACATGGAGCATGAGTGGGTCACGCTCGCCAACCTGTTTCTGCTCCTGATGGGCTTTGCGCTGCTGTCGCGCCATTTCGAGGAGAGCCGCATTCCCGACGAGATGCCGGCGCTGCTGCCCGATGACTGGAAGGGCGGACTGATCCTGCTGGTCATCGTGTTCGTGCTGTCGGGCTTCCTCGACAATATCGCGGCCGCGCTGATCGGCGGCACCGTGGCCCGCCACGTGTTCCGTGGCCGCGTCCATATCGGCTATCTCGCGGCCATCGTCGCCGCATCGAATGCCGGCGGCGCCGGCAGCGTCGTCGGCGACACCACGACGACGATGATGTGGATCGACGGCATCAGCCCGCTCACGGTCGTGGAGGCATATGTCGCAGCCATCGTCGCGATGCTGGTGTTTGCGGTGCCGGCCTCGCTGCAACAGCACCGCTTTTCGCCGATCGTGAAGGATGCACCGTCCGGCCTCAGAATCGACTGGGCGCGGGTTGCGATCGTGGCCGTGATCCTGCTCGCCGCGCTGACGGCCAATGTGACGGCCAATCTGAAGTTCCCCGCGCTGCTCGATACGCTGCCCGTGCTCGGGCTCGCGGTCTGGGCCGCGATCCTGGTCACCTCGGTGCTGCGGCGGCCGGACTGGTCGGTGATGCCCGAGACGCTGAAGGGCACCGTCTTCCTGCTCGCGCTGGTGACGGCGGCCTCGATGATGCCGGTGGAGAAATTGCCCGCCGCATCGTGGCAGACCGCGCTCGGGCTCGGCTTCGTCTCGGCGGTGTTCGACAATATTCCCCTGACCGCGCTGGCGCTGAAGCAAGGCGGCTATGACTGGGGCTTCCTCGCCTACGCGGTCGGATTTGGCGGGTCGATGGTCTGGTTCGGCTCGTCGGCGGGCGTTGCGGTGTCCAACATGTACCCGGAAGCCAAATCGGTGGTCCGCTGGATCACCCAGGGCTGGCCGATCATGGCGGCCTATGTCGTCGGCTTCTTTGTGATGCTCACACTGCTTGGCTGGCATCCCGACGCGCCACATTGACGCAACACAATGCTGCAGCGCACAATTGCGCTTACCTCAAAACTGTGGAAAATCGAGACAATTCCGTTGACATTGCTAAACTCCATTCGCCGTAACAAGTTATGGAGAGTTCGCATGAGTGTTAGTGCAGAAGTCCTCGCCCGCGCTCCGTCGGAGCAGATGGAGGACGAAATCAACACGGTGACTTCGCATCGACCACGCAGCAACATCCGGCCCCTCTCACCGATGCCGGACTATGTCGAGCATCGCAACGGCGTCAACGAGGTGGGCAAGCTGTCGGCCGAGGCGGTCGTGCGCGAATATGAAGCGGCGGTGAAAGAGATCGAGGCCCTTGGATCGGAACTGCAATTGGCCGCGAAGAACTGCGAGGTCATGGTCGCAGGCGTTCATGACATGATCGCCGAGATCAAGGAGTTCGCTGCCGGTTACCGCGATCAGGGCAAGCGTTTCTTCCTGCAGATCGAAGCCGTCTCGTTGATGACCGCGGAGGTCAGGGATACCTGCGAAGCACTCAAGAAGAAGATCGCAACCGATACATTGGGCCAGTGATCTTTCGGTTGAAGCACGGTTCGTGATCAGAGCATCCGTGGATCTCTGCGATCGTGGGCTGATCCTGTATTGGTGA
The DNA here is from genome assembly GCF_054056795.1 of Bradyrhizobium sp. USDA 3315. Classification (NCBI taxonomy): domain Bacteria; kingdom Pseudomonadati; phylum Pseudomonadota; class Alphaproteobacteria; order Hyphomicrobiales; family Nitrobacteraceae; genus Bradyrhizobium; species Bradyrhizobium sp. USDA 3315. The sequence continues at coordinate 7,226,672 of NZ_JBSRYP010000001.1, forward strand.
ATGACTGCGCTATTCCGGCGCGGTGGAACCGTTAGTTCTATTCAAGACCAAGTCGCTCAAGACTAAGTCGTTCAACATCTTGCCCCGCTTCGGCGGGGCATTTTTTGTTGCGAGACGAGTGATCTCTGCACGGGCTGCGTCCTCGAACCGGCCGGACCTCCGTCCATGCCCTTAACGTGCGTCAGTTGCACGCCCGGTCATGTCCGTTGCCGGAGGCAAATCGGATATCGCGGACCAGCGATCGCTGAAATCCCTGGCCGGGAGCGCGTCCGTGCCGGCGACGGCAATGCCGTCGGTCCGGGGCGCGTGCGACTTGATGGTCGCGGCGGTCGCGGTGACAGCCAGCAGGGCGACAGCCACGAACCCGGTAATCGTTCGATGCTTTGTCATTAGAACCTCCTCGGGTCCCCAATGCCCACTTAACGTGGGTCACGGGAACCCTCGCCAGGTTCATCACTGCAAAGACAACATGGATCGGGTGAAATCGGACAACGAGCTTGTCCCAAACTCGCCTACCCTGCCCGCGCCGCACGCCGCAGTGATTGCGGCGGCTGGCCGAAGGCGCGGATGAAGGCGCGGCGCATCCGCTCGGGATCGCGGAAGCCGGTGATCTCGGCGACGCGCTCGATCGCCTCGCCCGACGACTGCACGCGCTGCCGCGCGACTTCGATCCTGAGCCGCTCGACCGCTTTCGATGGCGTCGTGCCGGTCTCCGCGATGAAGGCGCGGGTGAAATGCCGCGAACTCATCCCGGCCTTGTCGGCGAGGTCCTCGACCGTCAGCGGCGCATCGAGATGCTCGCGCGCCCAGGCGAGCAGCGGCCCGAACCGGCCGTTCGGCGTCTTCAATTCCAGCAGCGAGGAAAACTGCGACTGCCCGCCGCTGCGCCGATGATACAGCACGAGTTGCCGCGCGGTGTTCTGCGCGACCTCGTCGCCATAGTCCTCGGTGATCATCGCGAGCGCGAGGTCGATGCCAGCGGTGATGCCGGCCGAACTCCAGATATTGCCGTCACGCACGAAGATCTGGTCCGGCTCGAGCTTGATCTTCGGATAAGTCTTCACGAAATGCGGCGTGCGCTGCCAATGCGTGGTGGCGCGGCGGCCGTCGAGCAGGCCCGCCTCGGCCAGCACATAGGCGCCCGAGCAGACGCTGGCGACGCGAATGCCACGGCCGGCCATCCGCCGCACGAATGACAGCGTGGCTGGACAGGTCGCCGGCGTGCGCACGCCGTTGCCGCCCGCAATGATCAGCGTCGTGATCGCCGTCGATGGCTTGAGGCCGCGCGCGAGCATCTCGACACCGGACGAAGAGCGCACCGGTCCTGCCTTCACCGCAAGCGTCCTGATCGCTGGCGCGTTGTTGGCGAAGCGCGCCGCGATCTCGAAGGCCGCGATCGGCCCGGCCGCGTCGAGCAGCTGGAAGTCGGGAAAGATCAGGATGCCGATCATCGCCAAATCCTCGCAGGTGACGTTACTTTCTTGGCGATCCTCTCTCAGGAGCCTTGCGTCTCTTGGGAGCCTTGCTTCAGGAGACCTACGTCCGAAAATGAGGGAAATACGCCATTTTGGACGAGAGGCCATCATGACATCGTGGTTCCGTCAAGCGCTATTTGGAGCCCCCGATGACCGAACCCCTGCAGATTGGATTGCTCGTCTTCCCGAAGGTGACCCAGCTCGACCTGACCGGTCCGCTGCAGGTGTTCTCCTCGGTCCCCGGCGCCAAGGTCCATTTGATCTGGAAGCGCATCGAACCCGTTCCGACTGATTCCGTCATGGTCCTGACGCCGACCACGACCTTTGCCGACTGCCCGCAGCTCGACGTGATCTGCGTGCCCGGCGGCTTCGGCACCGACGACATGGTCGGCGACGAGGAGATGCTGGCCTTCCTGCGCAAGCAGGCCGAGGGTGCGAAATACGTCACGTCGGTCTGCACGGGATCGCTGGTGCTCGGCGCGGCCGGCCTGCTCAAGGGCTTTCGCGCCACCACGCATTGGAGCTCGATCGATTTCCTGTCGGGCTTCGGGGCCATTCCGACCAGGACGCGCGTCTGCGTCGACCGCAACCGCTTCACCGGCGGCGGCGTCACCGCGGGCATCGACTTCGCGCTGACGCTGGTGTCGGAGCTCGTCGACCGCAAGACCGCGGAAGCGATCCAGCTCAGGCTCGAATACAACCCGGCCCCGCCGTTCAACGCGGGCTCGCCGGACACCGCACCGGCCGAGATCCTCGCTTTCATGAAAGAGCGGATCGCGCCGTCGCAGGCGCGCCGCGCCGACTTGATGGGCCGTGCCGCGGCACGGCTGTCCTGACCTGATCGCCGCAAAGAAAAAGGCCGCCCGGTTTCCCGAGCGGCCCTTCCTGTCTCACGGTAGCCTCACATTTGCGGGCGATTTCAGGACGTCTGTACCGGGGGCCTATCTCCCGGCCGCATCCAACTCGGAGGCCGCTGCACATCGGGACAGTCGCGATCTGGAGCCCGATCCGACGCGATGGTTTCCCATCTCCGTAAGATGGCCCTATTGAGCCGCGAACCCGCGCCCGGCGCAAGCGGGCAGCATCGGCTGCGGCCCATCTGTCCCCGCTGTTACCGTTGTTCACAGGCGCGCGCTTGCGCTGCCGGGCGCGTGTGCGATGCACGCGCGTCGTTACGCACGTGCACGTCAGAACAACAATGCGTGAAAGTCAGCTTCCCGGCGTCCAGGCGTGATAGTCGCCGGTCGCCTTGGGGCGGCGGCCGCTCGCCAGCGTCGAGCCGGACGGGCGGTAAGCCTGCGCGGTGCCGGTCAGGTTCGGCAGATGCGGCTTCTCCCATTCGCGCGCCTGGTAGCTCTCCTCGGTCGGCGGCACATCAACCGTGTGATGCAGCCAGCCGTGCCAGCCGGCCGGAATGCGGGAGGCTTCGGCGTAGCCGTTGTAGACCACCCAGCGGCGCTCGAAATGCAGCGTCGGGTCGATCTCACCGCCCTTGGTGCGGTAATAGCGGTTGCCCTGCTCGTCCTCGCCGACCAGTTCGCCGAATCGCGAGGTCCACAATTGCGTGCCAAAGGTCTGGCCATTCCACCAGGTGAAGAATTTCAGCAGGAATTGTTTCATGCGTGGCCGGTCGTCGGTTCGATGCTATGGGCTCTGATGCCACCTCATTCCCCAAATGTCCAGCCGCCGCCAAGGTAGCCCCGCACCCCTCGGACAGCCCCCGGTTTATGCACCCAGTTGGCGACCAAATGACGCGCTCACGAGGAGTTTTGTTCAGCTGCCATACATGAGCCGCCGGCTACGCGAAGATGACCCACAATCAATGTGGAGCACGGGAACGTCCGACCACAGAGATGGTTAGACATTCACCGTTTTGATGGAGTCCAAAATGATCAATATGAAGGTTCTGAGCACCGCCGCGGCTCTGGCGCTTGCGCTGCCGTTGGCTGTGGCGCCGACCGTTTCGTTCGCCCAGTCTGCCGCACAGATGGGTGCGATGGGCGGCGGCGGTGGCCACGTTGGTGGTGGCGGCGGTGGTGGCTTTGGCGGCGGCGGCCGCGGAGGTGGCATGGGCGGCGGAGGCGGCGGCTGGCACGGCGGCGGTGGCGGCGGTCACTGGGCCGGTGGTGGCGGCGGCGGTTGGCGCGGCGGTGGCGGCTGGCACGGCGGGTACCATCGTGGCGGCGGGTTCTGGCCCGGCGCGGTGGCCGGTGCGGTCGTCGGCGGCGCGCTCGCCTCGGGCGCGTATTACGGCTCCGGCTATGGCTACGGCCCCGGCTATTATGACGACAGCTACGGCTATTACGATGAACCGTCTGTCGCCGTGGAGGTGCCGAGTGGCGGCGGCGCCAGCTACTGCGCGCAGCGCTACAGGTCTTACGATCCGGCCTCGGGCACCTATCTCGGCTACGACGGCCGGCGGCATCCCTGCCCGTAATGAAGGCCTGAATTCTTGATTGCAAAAGGGCGGCGCCAGCGCCGCCCTTTTTGATGTACGCAAGTCTTATGTGCGCAAGGCGACCGCGACGGCCGCGAACGTCACCACGAGCGCTGCGATATCGCTCGCGTTGAGCGGCTCGCGCAGCATCGCCGCTGCCGCGAGCACGCCGACGACGGGGACCAGCAGCGTGCCGATCGACGCGGTCGCCGCCGGCAATCGCTCGAGCGCCGCAAACCAGCAGACATAGCAAAGGCAGAACTGGATCAGCGTCATGTAGATCATCGACGCCCAGCCGAACTGCGACAGCGCGGCGAGCTGCGGCTGCTCGATCATGATGCCGATGATCGCGATCGGCACGCAGCCGATCGCAAGCTGCCAGGCCGCGAGCGACAGCGGCGGCATCGCGAGCTTGAACGATTTGGTCATCACCGTGCCGAGCCCGACACAGAGCGCGCCGGCGAGCGCGAACAGAATCCCCGGCAGCTTGCCGAGGCTTGTGTCGATGCCGCCGCCGCCGATCAGCGCCGCGATCCCGGCGAGCGCCACCGCAAGCGCAAGCGCACGCGGCAGCGACACGCGCTCGCCGAGCACCGGCCAGGCCACCAGCGCGACCCACACCGGAATCGATATCCCGAGCACAGCCGCCTCGCTGGCCCGCAGCCAGATCAGCGCGAGGCCCATGGACGCGACCCAGCCGCCGATCGACAGTGTCGACACCAAAGCAAGCCGCAACCACATGCCGTCGGGCACGCGCAGCGTCTGTCCCCGCATCAGCGCGACCAGACCGAGCGCAACCGCGCCGACCACGCCGCACAGCCCGCGCGCGGACAGCGGCGGCCACTCCGTGAGCAGGAACTTCATGATCGGGAAGTTGAGTCCCCAGCCGATCGAGGCAACGACCAGGAATGCGAGGCCAAGCGGTGACAGCGGGGCGCGGCCGGCGACGGGAACTGCAGTCATGGACCTGTCGTAAAGGGGATGGACAAATACAGGTGATGTGTCACGGCTAGCTGGAAATCTGCTTGTCAGCAAACAGCATATGCATTCTATGATACAGACTTTCCGTCCAGGTTCCGCCTTAATTGACGAACAGGCCAAGCGAGTCGCCGGCACGCGAGGCCGTTAGAAAGAGGATGCATCGTGCCGAGCGTTCTCGTGGTTGATGACGACCCGATGGTGTGCGTTGCCATCGAGGTGTGTCTGCAACGCCAGGGCTTCGAGGTCACCGTCGCCGATGGCGGCGAAGCCGGCATGCGCGCGCTGGAGCAGGCCACCTTCGATGTCATGCTGGTCGACGTCTTCATGCCGCATATGCGCGGGTTCGAGGCGATCCGCGTCTTCCACGAGCGTGCCCCCGATATTCCCGTCATCGCGATGTCCGGCTATGCCTTCGCCAATGCCGATCGCGCGCCGGACTTCCTGCGGATGACGATCGAGCTCGGCGCGTCCGCCTGCCTGCGCAAGCCGTTCACCCCGCAGGCGCTGATTGCCGCCGTTAACGAATGTCTTGCGAAGTATGCACCTTCCGCTCGTCTTTCGAAATAATTGCTCGTACTAATCGTCGATGGCTTCCCAGCGTCTCATTCTCGGCAGCGGCCTTGCGATCCTCCTCGTCATCAGCGCGGCGTCGATCGGATTGGACGTCAAGTCGCGCAGCGAGATTGATTCGGTCGACCGCACGCTCAGCATCCTGAAGCGCATTTCGGACGCGCGTCAGCTGCCGCGCAGCGTCGAGAGCGCGGCGCGCGGTTTCGCGCTGACCGGCGATGCGTCCTTTGCCGACGAGTTTCGCGAGCAGAGCGCAGCCCTCACCGCGGCCTTCGACGATCTGATGGCGGCGGTGACGTCGGCCCCCGAGGAGGCGCAGCTGATCACGGGCACCAGGGTCGAGGTCCAGCGTGCCATTGCGCTCGGCGCCGAGCTGATCAGGTTGCGCAGCGCGGGCGACACGGCCGGCGCCGCGGCGCTGGTCTCCGCGGGCGAGAGCCGCGCGCTGACCGACAAGGTCGGCGCGGCGCTCGACCGCCTGGTCACCGAAGAGCGCCGCCTGCTCCGGATTCGCACCGACCAGTCCAAGACCAATGGACGGCTGCTGCTGATGATCGATCTCGCCGGCGTGGCGATGATCCTGCTGCTCGCGATCGCGCTAACGGTGACGGCCCGGCGCGCCAGCCGCGAACTGCAGGGCGCGCTCAGCGCGACCAAGGCGACCAATCTGTCGCTCGAGGGCAAGGTCGCCGATCGCACCAAGGATCTCGGTGCCGCGCTCGAAGAGCTCCGCCGTTCCACCTCGGTGATGGAAACCACCTTCCGCACCATGGCGGAGGCGGTGCTGGTGATCGACAGCGCCGGCACCGTGCTGCTGTCGAACCCGGCCGCCGAGAAGATGCTGCGCTACAAGCCGGGCATGACGGTCCGGCAGCTGCGCGCCATGAGCAACGTGTTCCAGTCCGACGGCGTCACGCCGATGCAGGCCGACGACATGCCGTCGGCCAGGACGCTGCGCGGCGAGGAATTCGACGGGCTGGAATTCGTCGCCAAGCCGGTGCGCGGCGCGCCGGAGATTCACCTCGTGGTGTCGGGCCGGCCGCTGCGCGATGGCGACGACACCATCACCGGCGCGGCGCTGATCTATCACGACATCACCGCCTCGCGCGAAACCGAGCACAAGCTGCAGCAGGCACAGAAGCTCGACGCCATCGGCAAGCTGACCGGCGGCGTCGCGCACGACTTCAACAACATGCTGACGGTCATCACCGGCACCACTGAGACGCTGGTCGACAGCCTGCGCGCCCAGCCGCAGCTCGCGAAAACCGCCGAGCTGATCGACCGCGCCGCCGAGCGCTGCCGCGAGCTGATCCAGCATCTGCTCGCCTTCGCGCGCCGCCAGCCGCTGGAGCCGCGCACCGTCGACATCAACGGCACCGTGGTCGACATCGCCAAGCTGCTGCGGCCGACGCTCGGCGAGCAGATCGAGATCAATTCGGTGCTGGCGCCCGATGTCGCCAGCGTCCATATCGATCCGTCGCAGCTTGCCAACTCGCTGCTCAACATGGCGATCAACGCCCGCGACGCGATGCCGAACGGCGGCAAGCTGCTGTTCGAGACCAGCAACATCGTGCTCGACGACGCCTATGCGGCTGTCAATCCCGACATCACGCCGGGCCGCTACGTGCTGCTCGCGGTCAGCGACACCGGCACCGGCATGTCGCACGCGGTGCAGGACAAGGTGTTCGAGCCGTTCTTCACCACCAAGGAAGTCGGCAAGGGCTCCGGCCTCGGCATGAGCATGGTCTACGGCTTCGTCAAGCAGTCCGGCGGACATATCAAGATCTACAGCGAGGAAGGCCACGGCACCACGATCAAGCTCTATCTGCCCCCTGCCCGCGGCCAGGTCGAGGTCGAGGCGCCCCCGCCGGAGCCGGTGCGGCGCGGCAGCGAAGTCATCCTGGTGGTGGAAGACGACCAGCTGGTGCGCAACTACGTCGTCACGCAGCTAGGCGCGCTCGGCTACAAGACCATCGCCGTGCCCGACGCCCGCGCCGCGCTGGCGCTGGTCGACAAGGGCGAGAAGTTCGACCTCCTGTTCACCGACGTGATCATGCCCGGCGGCATGAACGGCCGCCAGCTCGCCGACGAGGTGCAAAAACGCCGCCCCGGCATCAAGGTGCTCTACACCTCGGGCTACACCGAGAACGCGATCGTGCATCACGGCCGCCTCGACGAAGGCGTGCTGCTGCTGGCCAAGCCCTACCGCAAGGCGCAGCTCGCCAGCATGCTGCAGCAGGCGCTCGGCGAGTGAGGTGAGCTAGACCAGCGCGATGGATAAGGTCGGGTAGCAACCACAACGGCGCTTTGCTCCCTCGCCCCGCTCTTGCGGGGAGAGGGTTGGGGTGAGGGGCCGTCTCCGCGCATTCGCTGCTAGCTGCGTCTGCGGAGACTCCCCCTCACCCGGAACGCATCTAACGATGCGTTCCGACCCCTCCCCGCAAGCGGGGCGAGGTGGAGTCCATCGCTACCTCGTCGCGAGCGCGACGCCGGCGAGCGTGAACAGCAACGCGACGATCTGGCTTGGCCCCAGCGGCTCGTGCAATGCGACCGCGGACGCCACCACGCCGATGACAGGCACCGCCATGGTGCCGATCGCCGCCACCGAGGCCGGCAGGCGGGCGAGCGCGGCGAACCAGGCGACATAGGCGACGCAGAACTGGATCAGCGTCGAGTAGACCAGCAGCCACCAGCCGACCGTCGTGATGCGGTCGAGATGTGTGGTCTCGATCAAGAGGCCGACGATCGCGATCGGCACGCAGCCGAGGCCGATCTGCCAGGCCGCGGCCGGGATCGGCGGCATCACCAGCGGGTACTTCTTGGCCAGCACGGTGCCGAGCGCAAAGCCGAAGGCGCCGCCGAGCGCCATGATGATTCCCGGCAGCTTCTCTCTGCTCGCGGTGATGCCGCTGCCGCCCATGATCGCGGCGAGGCCTGCAAAGGCCATCACCAGCGCGATGGTCCGCAGCAGCGTCGGCCGCTCGCCGAGCACCGGCCAGGCCAGCAGCGAGGCCCATACCGGCATGGTGTAGGCGATCAGCGCCGCCTCGCTCGCCGGCAGCCAGAGCAGCGCGAGCCCCATCAGCACCATCCAGCCGGTGACGTTGAGCGCCGCATACAGCGCGAGCCGCGGCCACAGCCGTTTCTCGACATGCAGGCTCTGGGCACGGATCAGCGCCAGCACCGCGAGCAGCACGGCGCCGATCACCCCGGTGGTGCCGCGCAAGGTCAGCGGCGGCAGCTCGCCGAGCAGGAACTTGGTGGACGGCCAGTTGAACCCCCAACCCACCGAGGTGATGGCGAGGAACATCAGGCCGGCGGGCGCAAGGCGCGGCCGCGCGGAGGGCTTCTGGACTGTCATGGAACCCGGCGGGGATGTGAGTCGGCCTCACCTTGCCCGCGATTTTGTCGCCCGACCATCACGGCTCTGACATGCCTGATCCGTACTTTGCCCGTAGGCCTACGTGAGTCCCCAAAATTCAATCCGGGACCGCGAATAAAAACTTCGCCTGTGAACAGCGGGGCGAAGCTCCGATCCACAGGCGATAGGAATTTTTTTGGCTTGGGAATCCCTGAGGACTCACCGATAGTTGGCCCGATCACAGGCGCGGCACCGACCCCTGTTATCCCCCTCTTTCCACCATATTTAGTGTTTGATTCAGAAACTCGTACTAGTCCTTGACGGGCGTGACGGACATGGCCTAGCTTTCAACCTGTTCGGCGCGAGTGTGTTTGGGTCCCCGCCGGTCGCTCCCACAAGGGTTCCAAAATGACCACTCCGCCAGGCCCTCGGGCCGCGGGTGAAGGGCTTTTCTGCCCTGATTTTGGGGCCGCCGTCGGGGACGACAAACGGGCCGCGAAGGACCCGGAAACAGAGGCCGCAACCGGCCCGCAAGAAGCGTACGCGTGACGTGTCGCGTGAAGCGTTTGGGGCGTTGAATGCATGACCCGGAGCACCCGACCAGTCGGGCGCCGCGCCGGGACGATGCCGCCGCAGGACCGGTCATACCGGTGCCCAGCGGATGAGAGAAAACAGGCCGGATCCACCGGCTGAGCTGCGGATGACGGGAGGCGTGCTGACGCGTGTTCCCGGAGTCCGCGAACAGACAACATTCCGGCACCTGCGGGGAAACGTGGGGCCGGGCAGAAGAAGAGACGGGGCTCGACCATGCGAATCGAACGACGCAACACCACCAGCGGACAATCTCCCTATGCCGGGATCAATTTCCGCCTGACCACATCAGAGATCCGCAATCCGGACGGCTCGGTCGTGTTCCGCGCCGAGAACGTCGAGGTTCCGGAGTTCTGGTCGCAGGTCGCCTCCGACGTGCTGGCGCAGAAGTATTTCCGTAAAGCGGGCGTTGCCGCGCGCCTGAAGAAGGTCGAGGAAGAGACCGTGCCGTCGTGGCTGTGGCGTTCGGTGCCCGACACCGAGGCGCTTGGCCTCCTGCCGGAGAACGAGCGCATCGTCGGCGAGACCTCGGCCAAGCAGGTGTTCGATCGCCTCGCCGGCTGCTGGACCTATTGGGGCTGGAAGGGCGGCTACTTCTCCACGGAAGAAGACGCCCTCGCCTTCTTCGACGAGCTCCGCTTCCAGCTCGCAAAACAGATGGTCGCGCCGAACTCGCCGCAGTGGTTCAACACCGGGCTGCACTGGGCCTACGGCGTCGATGGCCCCGGCCAGGGCCACTATTACGTCGACTGGAAGACCGGCAAGCTGACCAAGTCGAAGTCGGCCTATGAGCATCCGCAGCCGCATGCCTGCTTCATCCAAGGCGTCGGCGACGACCTCGTCAACGAGGGCGGCATCATGGACCTCTGGGTGCGCGAGGCGCGCCTGTTCAAATATGGCTCCGGCACCGGCTCCAACTTCTCGAGCCTGCGCGGCGAAGGCGAGAAGCTGTCCGGCGGCGGCCGCTCCTCCGGCCTGATGAGCTTCCTCAAGATCGGCGACCGCGCCGCGGGCGCGATCAAGTCGGGCGGCACCACGCGCCGCGCCGCCAAGATGGTCGTGGTCGACGCCGATCACCCCGATATCGAGACCTATATCGACTGGAAGGTGAAGGAGGAGCAGAAGGTCGCCGCCCTCGTCACCGGCTCCAAGATCAACCAGAAGCACCTCAAGGCCGTGATGAAGGCCTGCGTCAACTGCGAAGGCAGCGGCGACGACTGCTTCGATCCCGAGAAGAACCCGGCGCTCCGCCGCGAGATCAAGCTCGCGCGCCGCGCACTGGTGCCCGACAACTACATCAAGCGCGTCATCCAGTTCGCCAAGCAGGGCTACAAGGATATCTCGTTCGACACCTACGACACCGATTGGGATTCCGAGGCCTACCTCACCGTCTCCGGCCAGAACTCCAACAACTCGGTGTCGCTGAAGGACGATTTTCTGCGCGCGGTGGAAACGGACGGTGACTGGAATCTGGTCGGCCGCACCACCAAGAAAGTCACAAAAACGCTGAAGGCCCGCGACCTCTGGGAGAAGATCGGTTACGCCGCCTGGGCGAGCGCCGATCCGGGCCTGCACTTCAACACCACGATGAACGACTGGCACACCTGCAAGGCGTCCGGCGACATCCGCGCGTCCAATCCGTGCTCGGAATACATGTTCCTGGACGACACGGCGTGCAACCTCGCCTCGGCCAACCTGCTGACGTTCTACAGCACCACCACCAAGCGGTTCGACATCGAGTCCTACGAGCACCTGTGCCGGCTCTGGACCATCGTGCTCGAAATCTCCGTCATGATGGCCCAGTTCCCGTCGAAGGCGATCGCCGAGCTGTCCTACGAATTCCGCACGCTCGGCCTCGGCTTCGCAAACATCGGCGGCCTGCTGATGACCATGGGCCTGCCCTATGACAGCAAGGAAGGCCGTTCGCTGTGCGGCGCGCTGACCGCTGTGATGACCGGCATCTCCTACAAGACCTCGGCCGAGATGGCGGCCGAGCTCGGCACCTTCCCGGGCTACAAGAAGAACGCCGCGCACATGCTGCGCGTGATCCGCAACCACCGCCGCGCCGCCCACGGCAACGCCGCCGGCTACGAGGCGCTCTCGGTCAACCCGGTGCCGCTCGATCACGCCTCCTGCCCGCAGGAGGACATCGTCACCCATGCCAGGCTGGCCTGGGACGACGCGCTGGCGCTCGGCGAGGTCAACGGCTATCGCAACGCCCAGACCACCGTGGTGGCGCCGACCGGCACCATCGGCCTGGTGATGGATTGCGACACCACCGGCATCGAGCCCGACTTCGCGCTGGTGAAGTTCAAGAAGCTCGCCGGCGGCGGCTACTTCAAGATCATCAACCAAGCGGTACCGTCGGCGCTGCGCGCGCTCGGCTATCGCGAGAGCGAGATCGCGGAGATCGAGGCCTACGCCGTCGGCCACGGCTCGCTGTCGAATGCGCCCGGCATCAATGCCTCGACCCTGAAGGCCAAGGGCTTCACCGATGAAGCCGTTGCCAAGGTGGAAAAGGCGCTGCCGACCGCGTTCGACATCAAGTTCGCCTTCAACAAGTGGACTTTCGGCGAAGACTTCATCCGCGACCAGCTCGGCATCGGCGCGGAAGCGATCGCAGCCCCCGGCTTCGACCTGCTCCAGGCCGTCGGCTTCACCAAGCGCGAGATCGAGGCCGCCAACGTGCACATCTGCGGCGCGATGACGGTCGAAGGTGCCCCCCATTTGAAGGCCGAGCACTACCCCGTGTTCGACTGCGCCAACCCCTGCGGTAAAATTGGAAAACGCTACCTCTCGGTCGAGAGCCACATAAGGATGATGGCGGCCTCGCAGCCGTTCATCTCGGGCGCGATCTCCAAGACCATCAACATGCCGAACGACGCCACGGTGGAGGACTGCAAGTCCGCTTACCTGTTGTCGTGGAAGCTGGCGCTGAAGGCCAACGCGCTGTACCGCGACGGCTCGAAGCTGTCGCAGCCGCTGAACTCGCAGCTCATCGCCGACGACGAGGACGAGGACGATGCGGTCGAAGCGCTCTACGAGAAGCCGATGGCCGCGCGTGCCGCCCAGGTCTCGGAGAAGATCGTCGAGAAGCTGGTCGAGCGCATCGTCGTGATGCGCGAGCGCGAGAAGATGCCCGATCGCCGCAAGGGCTACACCCAGAAGGCGGTTGTCGGCGGCCACAAGGTGTACTTGCGCACCGGCGAATATGACGACGGCCGGCTCGGCGAGATCTTCATCGACATGCACAAGGAAGGCGCGGCGCTGCGCTCCTTCATCAACAACTTCGCGATCGCGGTGTCGCTCGGCCTGCAATACGGCGTGCCGCTGGAGGAATATGTCGATGCCTTCACCTTCACCCGCTTCGAGCCCGCGGGTCCGGTGCAGGGCAACGACTCCATCAAGTACGCGACCTCGATCCTCGACTATGTCTTCCGCGAGCTCGCGGTGAGCTACATGGCGCGCTTCGATCTCGCCCATGTCGATCCGAACGAGTCTGGCTTCGACGCGCTCGGCAAGGGCGTCGAGGAAGGCAAGGAGCCGGATGAGGCCCCCGCCCAGCACCAGGCCACCAAGTACCTGTCGAAGGGCCTGACCCGGTCGCGCACCGACAACCTCGTCGTCATGCGCGGCGGCTCGGCCGCGGTGAGCCCGGGCGCCGACAACGCGCCCGCCGGCAACCGCGTCACCGCGCTCGCCTCCCACGGCGCAACCTCGCGCGGCGCCTCCGACACCGTCGAGGGCGCGGTCGCCCTGAAGCAGGAAGTCAGCCACGACCTCTCGCCGACCGAGAAGCTCGAGGCGCTGAACTGGAGCAAGCCCGGCACCGCAGCCGCCGCCGCCCCGTCCAAGGCCGAGCGTCGCGCCGAGGCGAAGGCCAAGGGCTACGAAGGCGAGATGTGCTCGGAGTGCGGCAACTTCACGCTGGTGCGGAATGGGACCTGCATGAAGTGCGATACTTGCGGGTCCACGACGGGGTGTTCGTGAGAAGAGCCAGAAGACGATAGTCTTCTTCACGACCGGGCTTGGCCCGGGCATCCACGAAGGGCGGCACGAAGGGGCCGCCCTTCTCTTTTGACCAGATAACCTTTATGAGCAACTTATACGCGTAACTACGGGGCGGTACATGCCTGTCAAGGTAAGCATCGGCGATCATCCCACTTTCTGGAAATTCGCGGCCTTCGGCTTTTTGCCAGAAGTACTACCTCCGATCTTTACGTCGGTGGGCTTCGCTAACCAGTGCCAGCTCGGGGTCGACGTTGACTTAAAAGGTCACACGTTTGATCGCATTTCCTACAGCTGCACCAAAAGAGGTTATTCAAGACGAGTGTTCAATTTGATGCACCCGATATCCGTTGCGCTAGCATCGGGCTGGCTGTCCTCGCATTGGGACAAGATAGCGGATCATTGCAACGCTTCAAAATCAACTGCGTCGCCGCTTTCCCTATCCGACGGCCAAGGAACGGACCGCGCGATCCGGACGCCCTCCTTTGAAAACGTGCAGCGTGAAGCAAAGAACCGCTCGGCGCGTGCCCGGCACATTATCAGGGCCGACATCGCCAAATTCTATCCATCAATTTATACGCACTCGATCCCATGGGCCCTTCATGGGAAGCAAGCGGCAAAGTCTAATACGGATCCAAACGATCCAAACAACTACGGGAACCACATGGATTGGGCTCTGCGACTGGGCCAATCAGGACAAACCGTCGGTGTACCGATCGGAACTGACATATCCAGGGTAACGGCCGAAATAATTGGTTCGGCGGTCGATCGCATCGTTCTCGAACGGTCCGGGTCGCGCGCGGTCGGTTACGGTGCTGACCACAAAATACGAAAGGCTCGGAATGGCCAAGCACAATGGTTTCAGCGTCATTCCATACCGACTGACATTCTTCCCGAACAAGACAATGCCGCTCTTTAAGGAGCAGCCCACGTTGATGCCTGCACTTGGCATTATCGTCCCCCTAAACATGATCAACAGGCCCAACGACTATTGCATCGGATTCGAGATACGCGCACCTGGATGCTACGTGGAAGGCACGAACTATCTGATCGTCGAGTATGGAAGGCAACTCGCGATCGTTACCGAGGCCAACAAGGGCCTCAGCTAAAGATCCCCGTCCAATACCCATACTCCATTAGAGAAATTCAGAGCTGTCTTTCGTGGTCGTGAAAATGAAAGCAAGGCAAGCGTAGGACGAATTAGCCGAAGGCATAATCCGCCCTTTCGGTGAAAACGATCGCGGCGGGTTACGCTTCGCTGTCCCTATCCTAGGCTCCGCGCTTAGATCACCTGGGCCAGACGCAGACATCCGGCACGCTTCCCAATCGCGCGAAAGTGCGGTCATATACCGTCCGGGGGCACTCGGCGTTTGGGGCGAGGGTCTCGGCTTGCGGGGGGAGAATGCGCGTGAAAGAACTCGCTGGAAAGACCGCGTTCGTGACCGGTGCAGCGTCGGGCATCGGACTGGGGATCGCGACGGCTTTGGCCCAGGCGGGGGCGAAGGTCATGCTTTGCGATATTGAGGAAGCGGCTCTGTCCGCGGCGCTCGAGCAACTGAGGCGCACCAACGTCGATGTCGACGGCGTGAAAGCGGACATCTCCCTCAAACCCGAACTCGTGGCGGCCGCCGAAGCCACGACTGCCCGCTACGGCAAGGTGCACATCCTCGTCAACAACGCGGGCGTTGGTGGCGGTGGGCCCTATGGCACCTGGACCGACGGGTCGTGGGATTGGACACTGGGCGTCAACCTGATGGCGACCGTTTGGGGAATCGAGATTTTCGGGCCGTTGATAGAGCAGCATGGCGAGGGTGGACACATCATCTCCACAGCCTCGATCGCCGGTCTTATTTCAGGGGCCAGCAACGCATACAATGTTTCGAAATACGGCGTTGTCGCGCTATCCGAGGGACTGCGGCTTGAACTCGCACCCCGCGGAATCGGCGTATCGGTGCTGTGTCCCGGGTTCATCCGCACGCAAATCGTGAACTCGAGGCGCAACCTTCCCGAGCGCTTCGAGGGGGCGGTCCGTACCTTGCCGACGTCGGGCCCGATTGCCGAGCAGATCAATCTGATCCGCCAACGCGTCTCTCAGGGCATCGATCCCAACTATGTCGGTGAGCTCGTCCGCGAAGGCATCGAAAACGACTGGCCCTATATCTTCACCGACCTCGAATTCGAGCCGATTGTCGACGCGCGCTTCGCCGCAATCAAGCAAGGCTTCGACCGGATCCGCGGGCGCACCCCGAAGCGATGAGCGCGCAGCAAGCGTAGGGCGGATGAGCCAATGGGCCGCGCGAATGCGCGCCCGATGACAGGCTCCGCGACATCCGGGACAAGCATCACAGCACGTGACCACCCGACTCCGCATATCGCTTCGCTCCTGCGGGCTACCGGCTGGCACGCTTTTCAAGAAGCAGCGTGCGGTCGGCGATGTCCCTCAATTCGAACGCCTGGGAGTCGAGGAATGCGACGGAGCCGTTGTTGGGGTCCGCGGCGAGGCGATGGGTTTCGCTGAGATGATGCTTCAGCCAGGCCCGCTGCTCCCTGAGCAATTGCGCGTGCGCCTCGCCCTTCGAGCTGGCGAGAAGGGCTTGATAGGCGGTGTTGAGCCTCGTGTCCCACTTATCGATTTCGGTCTTGCCGCAATCGAGCATCTTCGTCGACACCCCTTCGGCCTTGTCCATGCACGCATCATACTCGACGCTTTGCTGCGCGCGGACCGATAAGGTCCCGAGCACGAGCATCGCCGCAACAATGACTGGCCTCCGCGAAAGCATCACCACGTCCAAATCACCCTGCCTGCGTCTTTCGACAACCATCGCCGCACAAAGGCGTCCCTGGCAGCGCCTGGGGCCGACGGCCGACGCAGTTTACGCCGGCAGCACGATCACCTTCGTTTTGAGGGGCGTTCGCGAATAGAGGTCGATCATGTCCTGACTGAGGAGGCCGGTACAGCCGCTCGTAATACCGTTCCCGATCGTTTCGGGGGCGCTGGTGCTATAGATCGTGTAAAGCGTGTACACCCCATTTTGGTAGAGGTAGAGCACGCGCGCGCCAAGTGGATTGTCGAGACCCCCCGCCATGCCGCGAGCATATTTGCCCGCCTCCGGCTGGCGCGCGATCATCTCCTTGGGCGGCGTCCAGGTCGGCCATTCGGCTTTGCGCCCGACATAAGCCTCCCCGCTCCACCGGAACCCATCGCGGCCGACATTGGCGCCATAGCGGGTCGCGTTTCCTTCGCCTTCGATGCGGTAGACATAGTATTTGCTCGGATCGACGATGATCGTACCGGGCGCCTCATCGCTGTGGTACTTCACGGTCTTGCGGAAATATTTCGGATCGACCTTACTGACGTCGACCGCGGGGATCGGGAATTTCTCGTCGGGCACGGGCCCGTAGACCTTCTCCGCCTCGGCCAGGCTCATGTAGTCGGACGCACAACCGGCCAGGCTCAGTGCGGCGAGACCAGCAGCAGAACCGACCAGAAACGCCCGGCGGTTGAGAAGCCGCGACCGAGGCCCAGGCAGAGCGCCCTCGCCCATCGCACCAGCGTCGGCAATTCCACGGTCCATGATCATGATTTCTGATTTTCCCTTGTCCCGTTGCGCGGCCGAAGCAGACTTTGGCATACAGTAGAAGGGAAAAGAAAAGTTCTTCGTCATTGTCTGAGGTTGACCAACAGATGGTCTTGTGAATCCTTCCGAGAACAATGCGAGAACTTCGGCGGATTACGCTTCCGCCTTCGCTCAATGAGCTAAAGGTCGGCGGGTTACGCCTTCGGCTAATCCGCCCTACGCGATGGCAACAACTGATTGATCACGTTTTCATGCGATTGATCTGCGGCGCTTTGTCGGACCAAATTAGTATGGAATCACCGCCCCGCCACCCTGCCGCATTCCATGCGGAAAATGAATCGAAGGTGAAAACCCAATGAGACGCGTTGTCCAGGCTTCGCTCGGACTCCTCGCATGGAGCATTCTCCAAACCTCGCCCGCATCCGGCCAGCTCAAGGGCAACGCCGACAACATTTGTCGGAACGGATATTTCCCGCGCGAGAGCACCGACTACAGGCTGGCGAAGATCAAAGGCGCAGCCGGCGACAGGATCTATTTCCGCGGCGACGGCAACGAGCGTTGCCCCGACGACCAAGCCTGTCGTCTGAAAACTTATGTCGTTCGCAACGATGAAGTCATTGTTTCCCGGACGTCAGGCAAGTTCGCATGCAGTTGGTTTCAACCTCGCAAGGGCACTGAGACGGTCGGCTGGATCGAGATCGAAAGGCTTGCGTGGCAGGAGGACATACGACGACCGGCAGAACGGGATTGGCTCGGCGAATGGCGTGCCTACGACAACGTCATTCGCATCTCGAAATCGAAAGAGGAAGGTCAGCTGGCCATCAAGGGCGAGGCCATTTGGGGTTCGGGCAGCCGCACCCATTCCGGCGAGCTTGATTACGAAGCAAAACCTTCAGGCGATAAGATGAAATTCGGTGACGGGACGGACGAACTCGACTGTCAGGTCACGATGCAGCTCGTCGGCAAGTTACTGGTTGTCGGCGACAACCTCCATTGCGGCGGGACAAACGTCTCATTTTCAGGTGTCTACCAAAAGAGACCGACGCGATGAACATCTCGCGGCTCGTAGGGCGGATTAGCGCAGCGTAATCCGCCCTTCGTCGCGGTAACGCCGAGCGGCGGGTTACGAGGAGTCTATCATCGGACACGCGCTCCGCGCGATCCGTTGGCGAACCCACCCTATTCGTTACGTGCTTGTTCGTTTCGCTCAGGCCGCCTTCGCTGCACCTCGATCGCGAAGAGATTGGTGTGAAGCTGGCAAGATCATTGCCGCTGTCAGACCGAGATCGGCGGGACGAAATCGACCCGTTGCGGACGTAGATGGGTCGGCCATAATGTCTTCTTTTCAAGGCAATTCGGTCGGAGGCGAGATGGTCGATCCGTGGCCCGCAGATGCAAAGTTTCAGATGGGTGACTATGCCGCCAAGAAAGGGCGAGCATCATGGCGCGGTCGAATCGTTGGTTGGTATCGTACGGATTTGACCAGGCTCGGATATGCGATCGAGAGCTACTTCGAGCCCGGCTCGGTGCAGATTTACCCGGAGACGGCGATCGACGCATGGCAGCCGCCGGCCTTGGAACGTGAGTGACCGATTCTCACCCTCCTGCGACCTTCGGAACGTCCGCGCTAACCCGGCCACCTCGGCGCGCCATCGCAAGCGTCACGGCGTCATTGCAATCGATCGGTCAGGTGTCGCCCGCCACGCGCAACGTGATCCGGGTCAATTCGGACGGGCGGCCGAGCCGCAAGGCAAAGCCGGGCCATAGCGCGGTGCCGTTGTTGACGTAGAGCGTCATCCCGTCGACGTCGTAGCGGCCGGAGACGAAGCCGGCATTGGCGCGCGCGGCGAGGCGATCGATCCCCAGGATCAATCCGCCATGGGTGTGTCCGGAGAGTTGCAGCGCGACGCCGAGCCGGGCTGCCTTTCGTGCGTCGCTCGGCTGGTGGTCGAGCAGGACGATGGGCGCGCCTTTCGGGGCGCCGTCGAGAACCGCGGCAAGGTCGCGGATGGAATGCCCCCGGTGGCGCGACGCGCGATCGGTAATCCCCGCGATCACCAGGCGGCCGCCACCGCGTTCGAGCACGATGTGCCGGTTCTCGAGCGAGCGCAGGCCGAGCGCTTCGTAGTGCGCCATCCAGCCGTCATAGCCGAAGATATATTCGTGATTGCCCGAGATCACGTAGACGCCATCGGCCGCCATCAGGTCGCGCAGCGGCGCGATGCCGCCCCGCCGCGCATCGATGGTGCCGTCGATCAGGTCGCCGGTGATCGCGATCAGGTCGGCGCCGAGCTTGTTCGATCGCTCGACCACGGCGCGCGCCCATGGCGCAGGAAACAGCCGGCTGATGTGAAGATCGGTCAGTTGCAGGATGGTGTAGCCGTCGAACGCTCGCGGAAGTCCGCGGATCCCGACCTCGACATCCCTGAGCGGCGGAATGCGCATCGCCTGATGGACGCCGATCGCGGCGGCTGCGGCCGCGACCGCTGCAAGTGCGTAGCGGACGCCATCAGGCGCGCCGACGAAGCCGCCGTGGATCAGCGCGGCAACCAGCAGCCCGGCATCGAGCGCCAGTTGCAGCAGCGCCAGCAGCATGATCGCGCCGAACGCCCAGTTGAACAGGACGACCACCGGACGCGGAAACTCCGGCGAGAATTCCGATCCCGACGACAGCCTGTTCCAGCGGTGAAACTGCAAGGCGACCAGCACAAGCAACGCGGCAACGATCTTTGCCGCGAGCGGCCAGTCGAGCGGCCAGATGAAGCGGGCCAGGATCAGCAGGCTGGTCAGGCCGAATATGAGCTGGGGAATAGGTCTCGCTCCGGATCGGATCGGTTAAGGCTGTGCGGGTCGGCGCCCTGCGAAGGTAGGGTGGATCGGCCGCGGGCGTAAGCCGCCATCGTCAGCACATTTTCGGCAAGTCGCGCTTCGCCGAAACGCCCTGCGCTTTTGTCCCAGTAGCCCGATGAGCCAACGGGTCGCGCGAACGCGCGCCCGATGACAGGCTCCACGACATCCGGGATCCGCCTCGCAAGAACACGCCACCGGCCCCCGCATATCGCTTCGCTCATGCGGGCTACGGGCTGGCCGCCCCTGTGTCATGGCGCATACGCCAGAAGCCGCCCGATCAGTCTTCGATATCCGCAATGCGCCTGAGCACGATCACGACGGCGAGGACCAGGCCAAGTACGCCGCCGGCAACTCCGGCCAGACCAGAACCGAAGGCGCCACTGACATCCCGGTCGGACAGAACGAACGCAACCACTTCAGCGGCAAAGCCCATCCCCAGCGTCAGAGCCATGATGATTGCGACGGATTTGAAGAGTTCGATCGCAAATCGAACCGCCATGTCTTCCAGGGCGTCGAGTGCGCGGGTCATACGACGATCCGGACGAGGCACGGCCGGGCGAAGCGCGCTCCGATGCGTTCTGATTGAGGCGCTGGAGGTATCGCCGATCAATCGGTTCGCTCGGGGATTGTCGTTGGGATCGTCGAGGGCTCTGATGTCCCGCTTGAGTTCTCGCCGCACGATCAGCGTAACAAACAGCGCAAGACATAAAAGTACGGCCAGGCCAGCGTAGATGCTGATGCTACCTGCCAACAGGATCAGAAAAGCGCCGGCCCACCCGAACGCCTCGCCACAAACGTAAGCCACCGCCGTTGTGGCGATATCGGCGAAAGACGGTCTTCTTTTGGCGACGAAATCCGCCAGCCGCATCGGTTTGCCTTTCGACAGTCCGCTTCTGCACGATCAGCCTCAATCCATCAAGATGTGGAGCTGCGGTCGTCGGGTGCAATCCTTCCGCACGCAACGGCGGCGAGAATCACAAAAGCCGCTGCAAAGGCGGCCAAAAGCTCCTCTCAAATAAAACTTGAACATCGCTCATTTCCCTGATTTATTGTTGAACAATGTTCATTTCTGCGGAGCCGGTGATGCAAACCACCTCCTGGACGGACGGATCGATCGGGCCCAACCGATCCGTGAAATCGTGGATCAAGTACGCCCCGACGATCATCACGATCGGCATCATGGCGGCATTCGCGGCGCACGGACGCATCGCACAGCCGGCCCACTACAACGATTTCGCCGACCACTCGGCCCTCTTGGGCATCCCCCACGCAGGCGATGTCTTGTCGAACATCGGCTTCGCCCTGGTCGCGAGCTGGGGCTGGCTGGCGCTGCGCCCTCACCGCAACAGCGATCAGCTTCGCACCGGATGGCCGGGCTACCGCCTGTTCCTGATCGGATTGTTCCTGACCGCCTTCGGGTCCGCGTTCTTTCACCTCGCCCCCGGCAATGGCCGGCTGACCTGGGACATGCTGCCGATTGCGCTTGCCGGCGCGGGCCTGCTCGTCGGCGTCCGCGGCGACACCCAGCCGGGATCGAAGACGAATATCGAAGCGATCGTTCTCGGGCTTTACGCCACCGCCAGCGTCGCGTGGTGGGTCGCCACCGACCGGCATGGTACGGGCGACCTTCGACCGTATCTGCTGCTGCAGGTCCTCCCGCTCATCCTGATCCCGCTCTGGCAGTCGATCTATCGTGCGCCGCGCGCCGACCGCATCGCATTCGCCGCCGCGATGATGTTGTACGTTGTGGCCAAGATCGCCGAGGTGCTCGACCATCAGATCGCAGACACGCTTCAGTACGTCAGCGGACACACCTTGAAGCATCTGCTCGCGACTTCAGCCACGGCCGCAATCGTCTGGGGACTGACGCGTCGGTTCTCCGATAGCGGTGGTCGAGCGTGCGAATGAGGACTGTAGGATGGGTAGAGCGAAGCGAAACCCATCAGGCTGCAAGCCGAGTGGCGAGATGATGGGTTTCGCTGCGCTCTACCCATCCTACGCTACGCTGCTGACCGCCGAAGCCATTGTGCAGCAATGGGCTGCCTGCACTATTTCGGAATAATGGAAAAATATCACCGATTTGCCCGACGCGTCAAGGCGCGTTTCCGAGTGCCTGCGGCAACCTGCACCTTTGCATGGGGTTGTTTTCGATATTTTGGATGGGCAGCCCTGCTTCGTCGATCGCATCAGGCGGATTGACCGGCATGGCGACCGCATCCATATGCATCTGCATGAACCGGCTGTTCCCCGCCGTTTCGCATCCACCTGGACACAGCCAAATACCATCGGCTCCCCGTCCCTAACGCTCCGGAGTCGCCGTGGCCGCCCTCTCCATTCTCGATCTCGTCCGCGTCACCGAGGAAACCGACGCGCGCGGCGCGCTCTATAACGCGCGCGATGTCGCCGTGCATGCGGAGGCTCTCGGCTATCGCCGCATCTGGGTGGCGGAGCATCACAACATGGCGGGCATCGCCAGCGCCGCGACGTCGGTCGTGATCGGGCACATCGCGGCGGGCACCAAGACCATCCGGGTCGGCGCCGGCGGCATCATGCTGCCGAACCACGCACCCTATGTCATCGCCGAGCAGTTCGGCACGCTGGCGCGGCTGTTTCCCGATCGTATCGACCTCGGCCTCGGCCGCGCGCCCGGCACCGACCAGCTCACGCTGCGCGCCCTGCGCCGCACGCCGGAATCCGCCGAGAACTTTCCGCAGGACGTGCTCGAGGTGCAGGCCTTCCTCGCCGCCGCCGGTCCCAACCAGCGCATCCAGGCGGTGCCGGCCGCCGGCACCGACGTGCCGCTGTGGATTCTCGGCTCGAGCAATTTCGGCGCGATGCTGGCCGGCGAGCTCGGCCTGCCCTACGCCTTCGCCTCGCATTTTGCCCCCGAGCTGCTGATCCAGGCGCTGCAGATCTACCGCGCCCGCTTCAAGCCGTCGGAGCAGCTCGATCGTCCCTACACCATGGTCGGCGTCAACATCATCGCCGCCGACACCGACGAGGAGGCGCGGCGGCTCGCGACCACGCAGCAGATGTCGTTCACCAACATCTTCCGCGGCGCGCGCGGCCTCAGCCAGCCGCCGATCGACGACATCGAGAGCTACTGGTCGCCGTCGGAGAAGGTGCAGGCGATGCGGATGCTCGCGCGCTCCATCATCGGCTCGCCCGCGACGGTGCGCGCCGGCATCGACGCGCTGGTCGCGGAGACCGGCGCCGACGAGCTGATGATCGTGTCCGACGTCTATGATCACCAGAAGCGGCTGCGATCGTTCGAATTGATCGCCCAGGCCGGCGGGATCACACCGCAGACGTAGCCTGCAGGATGGGTAGTGGCCTACGCACTAACGCAGCCTCACTTCGGCGCGCCGGCGGGCGCCTGCGACTGTGCGAGCTGGCCGAGCGTCACGCTCAGCGAATTCGGCGCATTGTCCCGCAGCATCGAAAGCTTGACCGAACTGCCCGGCGCGCCCGCATAGACCTTCTTGGTCAGCTCGTTGGCGCTCTTGATCGGCTCGTCATTGACCGAGGTGATCACGTCGCCTCGCCTCAATCCGGCCTTCGCTGCCGGACCGCCGGTCTGCACGCCGACCACGACCGCGCCGTGCAGATTGTTCGCACCTAAGCTTTCGGCAATGCCGGGGGTGATCGATTGAATCTGGGCGCCCATCCAGCCGCGCGTGACCATGCCCTTGTCCTTCAGCTGCGGGATCACCGTCTTCACGGTATCGGCGGGTATCGCAAACGCGACACCGACCGAGCCGCCGGAGGGCGAGAAGATCAGGCTGTTCACGCCGATCACCTCGCCATGCGTGTTGAAGCTCGGCCCGCCGGAATCGCCGCGGTTGATCCGCGCGTCGATCTGGACGAAATCTTCCGACGACCCGGTCTCCAGGTCGCGCGCACGCGCCGAGACGATTCCCGCGGTGACGGTGTTTCCGAGGCCGAATGAATTGCCGGCCGCGAGCACCCAATCGCCGGTGCGCGGCGCTTGATCCGCGAGCTTGACATAGCTGAAGTCGGTCCGCCCATCGACCTTGAGCAGGGCCAGGTCGCTGACCGGATCCTTGCCCAGGACTTTCGCCTTGTAGACCTTGTTGTCACTGGTGCGGACGTCGGCGCGGTCGCTGCCGCCGAGGACATGATTGTTCGTCACTGCATAGCCGTCCGCCGAGATGAAGAAGCCCGAACCGATCGAGGTCATCTCACCCAACTTCGGCAGATTGCCCGGTCCGCGCCTGCCGGGATCCGGAACGGCCCTTCCCGGCGTGTCCTGATCGGGAGAGCCGTCCGGCCCGAGAGAACCGCCGGGGGAGTCACCGGGAGACTCGCCTGGAGAAGAATCGTCGTCATCCGCCGCAGCCGCCACCTTGGCGTTGACGCCAATCACGGCCGGCCCGACCTTCTCGGCAAGGTCGGCGAACTCGCCAGGACCACCATTGCCATGATCCGCGCGCGAATTCACTGGCTGTGCGTGGGCAAGACTTGCGCTCACAAGACTAGCGCCCACCAGCAACGCCGACGTGAAGGCGGCGGTGACGAGCGACGTGCGAAGGCAGACGAAGGCCGAATTTCTCTGATTCATCTTCCGCGTCCATGTTTGGGATCAGCCGATTGCTCCTGGATGAATTGCCGGCCCGGACGCGACGATCAGTGAACCGTTCCCTGCAGCACAGGGGCGCAATGCCGAGCGACGGACGGCAACGGATAGAGGCGCAGACCGTTCCACCGGCATCCGCGGGTGGACGAGTGGCTCGCCACCTTTGCGCCGCTTTGCGCATCAAATCGCCGGGTTTTTGCTTGCTTTGGCCGCCTGTGCCTCTACGGTGCGCCCGCAACGACGGAGACGATCTCGACTATGGACGCCGCAATGAACTGCCCGAAATGCAATTCCGAGCATGCCTATCAGGACGGCGCTCTCTGGGTCTGCCCGGAATGTGCCCATGAGTGGAGCAGCGATGCGGCCGCGGCCGCCGAGACCGCGCAGGAAGCGGGCGTGCGCGACGCGCACGGCAACCCGCTGACGGACGGCGACAGCGTCATCGTGATCAAGGACCTCAAGGTCAAGGGCTCGTCGTCGGTGGTCAAGGGCGGCACCAAGGTCAGGAACATCCGCCTCACCGAGGGCAGCGACGGACACAACATCGCCTGCAAGATCGACGGCATCGGCGCGATGAATCTGAAATCGGAGTTCGTCAAGAAGGCCTAGCGTAGCCCAGCTTACGCATCCGCCAAGGCTTTCGCCGGTGCGGCGGCAGCCTTCGCGATGTGCCGGTTCTTGTCGTCGACCAGCACGACCCGCGGATGAAATTTGCGCGCCTCGTCGGCGTCGAAGCTGGCATAGGCGACGATGATGACCTTGTCGCCGGCCATGGCAAGCCGTGCGGCCGCGCCGTTGAGGCCGATGGTGCCCGATCCCGCCGGCGCCTCGATCACGTAGGTCGAGAACCGCGCGCCGGTGTCGATGTTATAGATGTCAACACGTTCATTGATGAGGAAACCGGCGGCCTCGATCAAATTGCGGTCGATCGAAATCGACCCCTCATAATGCAAGTCCGCTTCGGTGACGTGCGCGCGATGAATCTTGCCCTTCATCAAAGTCACTTGCATCGAGACCATCCCGTATCGTTGCGTCGGAATTTTCCGCGCCGCCAATAACGGCGCGCCGCCTCCGCGTCAACGTTGTCCGGGTGTACGCTCGCTTCGAGCGCAGTTCCGCGACGATGGGTTTGTCCTGAAATCGTCGACCGCGCCGGGCTGCAATGCTCCGCGCCACCGAAATCGGAGAATGAATGCGCTGCGGCGGAGCCTTTCCGGAGCAGGCTATTATTTGTGACCCGGTAGCGAACGCCCTACTCTCGCTTGCTCGCAATCTCGTTCGCCAAGACCACTATCACCTCGCCGTCGAGGATCGGCTTCGCGACCTCAAAGAAGCGCGCCACAGCCGGCGAATTGTTGTGCCGGTCCATCGCCGCCTGATCCAGGTATCGCTCATACGTCGAAAATATCCGCGGACTGTCGACATCCTGCGAGACGTAGTAGCCGACGGTGGACGGCTCGTTGGCGCGGACATGCTCGACGACGTCGAGCAACGCCTGACGCATCGCCGCCTCATGGCCCTTCTTCGCGCGGATGATCGCCGTGATTGCCAGCATGCACTCTCTCCGGAGGTTGGTAGCCCGTAGGACGGGTTTCGTGGAGTTTATCATCGGGCCGCGCGACGCGCGGCCCCGTTGGCTCGACCCATCCTACACGCTTTTGACTGGCTCACACCCGGCTCAACGCCTGCGCGATGTCGGCCACCAGGTCGGACGGATGCTCGATCCCGATCGAGAGCCGGATTGTCGAATCCAGCACGCCGATCCGCTTGCGGATGTCGGCCGGCACGCCGGAATGCGTCATGGTGGCCGGCAGGCTCGCGAGCGACTCGGTGCCGCCGAGGCTGACTGCGAGCTTGAAGATCTGCAGCGAGTTGAGGAATTTCTCCGCCGCCTGCTGCCCGCCGACGATATCGAACGAGAAGGTCGAACCGGCACCGCTGCTTTGGCTCGCGAACACGCGCCCCGCGGGGGACGCCGGATCGTGATGGCCGAGGTAATGCACCTGCGCCACCTTGGGATGATCGCGCAGATAGTCGGCGACGATCCGCGCGTTGCGGTCGGCCTTTTCCATGCGCAGGCTGAGCGTTTCCAGCGAACGGCTGATCATCCAGCAGGAATGCGGATCGAGCTGGGTGCCGATCGCGCCGCGCAGCGCCTTGACGTCCTTCATCAGCTTCTTCGAGCCGAGCGCCGCGCCCGCGATCAGGTCGGAATGGCCGCCGACATATTTCGTCAGCGAGTACAGCGAGAGATCGGCGCCGTGCTCGATCGGCCGCTGAAACACCGGCCCGAGCAGCGTGTTGTCGCAGGCGATGATCGGCGTATGGCCCTGTGCCTTGCCGATCGCGTCGGCGATGCGCCGCATCAGCGCGATATCGACCAGGCCGTTGGTCGGATTGGCCGGCGTCTCGATGAAGATCATCGCGACACGGCCCTTCTTCATCGCCTCGTCGGCAGCGGCGCGGATGACACTCTCGTCGAGGCCGTCGGCAAAGCCCACGGCGTGAATCGAGAAGCCCGCCAGTGTTCTGGTGAACAGCGTCTCGGTGCCGCCATAGAGCGGCTGCGAATGCAGGATCACGTCGCCGGGCCGCGCGAAGGCCAGCACCGTGGTCGAGATCGCCGACATGCCGGAGGAGAACAGCGCGCAGCTCTCGGTGCGCTCATAGATCGCAAGCCGGTCCTCGACGATCTCGCTGTTCGGATGGTTGAAGCGCGAATAGACCAGCCCCGCCCCCATGCCTTCCGGAGGCTCGCGCCGGCCCGCGACAAAGTCGAAAAAGTCCTTGCCGTCCTCGGCGGTGCGGAACACGAAGGTCGAGGTCAGGAACACGGGCGGCTTGACGGCCCCCTCCGACAGCTGCGGATCGTAGCCGTAGTTCAGCATCTGGGTTTCCGGATGCAGCAGGTGATTGCCGATATGGGTTTTGGACGGAAACGGTTTTGTCATGGCCGGTCTCCTGTTCACGGGCCGCCGCGCTGGCGGCGATTCCCGGAATGATGGGACCAGCATACCCCAGCTTTATGCCATTCAGCCAAAGCACGGCATCAGACAGTTCTGGATAACGAACGGCCGGCGTGCGCCCTGCTCCGCCGGCCGTTCCGAATTTTCACGCAGCGGTGAAGACGCGGGCTACCAGCCGCGATCCACGTTGCGCACCTCGCCGGTCCGCGCGTCGACATCGACCTTCATCCAGCGGCCGAGGCGGTCACGCCCCTCGACCTCCCACTCGTCGCCGAGGAACTGGGTATTGGACACCGTCACGATGCCGAGACCGGTCGCGACATCGAGCGCGGCCTCCATCGAGATCTGGCTACCGGAATCGTAGGCCATCGCCGGCGTCGCTGCGCCGATCGCCAGGGCCGCGATCGCGGGAATAATGAAACTTCGCATGGCTCACTCCTCATGGAACAGGATGTTATGCCGCATAAAACGAGCGGCGCACCCATCAGTTCCGACAACAGGGGTGACGATGCAGCGCGAAACTTCGGCAGTTGCGGCGATTTGGTGGCGGTTCCGGTTTCATCGACCCGCGCCGTTCGCCTTGCGCGCTCGCTTCTTCCACATTCGAAATCCGCCCTCGAATGCGTTGGCGTTGTCGCCGAACCTCACCTTGGGCGGCGGGTTGTCGACCTTGTCGGCATTGCCGCCGCCGAGCACGATGTACTCGGGCTCCAGCGCTGCGGACAGCCGCGCGATGACGTCGTCGACGCTCTTGCGCCATTTCTTCCGGCCGCGCCGCTCGAGACCCGCGGCGCCGACATAATCCTCGAACGTCGCGCCCTTGCGGTACGGCAAATGACCAAGCTCCATCGGCTCGTAGACACCGTCCACGATCATCGCGGAGCCGAGGCCGGTGCCGAGCCCGAGAAACAGCATCCGGCCGCCCTGATAGCTGCCGATCGCCTGCATCAGCGCATCGTTGACGACCCTGGTCGGGCGGCCGAACGCCCGGTGAAAATCGAAGCCGGCCCAGCCGCGGCCGAGATTGTGCGGCTCGGTCAGCGGACGGTTGTGAACGACGGGTCCCGGATAACCGACCGAGATCACATCATAGGACCAGTCCTTTGTGAGCAGCTTGACCTGCCGCACCATCTCGGTCGCGGACAGAGTTGGACCTGACTCGAATTCGCGCTTGATGCGCTCCTTGTCGGTCATGACCT
Source organism: Bradyrhizobium sp. USDA 3315 (assembly GCF_054056795.1). Classification (NCBI taxonomy): domain Bacteria; kingdom Pseudomonadati; phylum Pseudomonadota; class Alphaproteobacteria; order Hyphomicrobiales; family Nitrobacteraceae; genus Bradyrhizobium; species Bradyrhizobium sp. USDA 3315. The sequence goes on from NZ_JBSRYP010000001.1 coordinate 7,255,285, forward strand.
TCACATGCGTGCCGCCGACGTCGATCACGAGCACCGTGCGCCGCGACGCGGGCCTGTTCATTTTCTTGCTGGTCTTGTTGCCTGCCTTCTTGGCCATCAATCCGCTCTCCTATGCGCCGAGTGGAGCAGAGAAACGTATCGCGCGCCACAGCGGCGTTCTGGATCCGACTCCAATTTGTTCGCCAAGAACGAATCGGAATCAGGAAAATCGGCGCGATCCAGATGTTAACAACGCACATACATCGACCGCATCCGAACAATCGATGTTGTATCATGATGGGATTATTGCTCTCGGCGTGCAACACCGCGGCGCATCTCAGGCACACTGCGTTCTCCCGCATCACTGATCGATCGATGAGTCGCACTAAGGCAGCGTTCCCGATCCGACTCCAGTTTGTTCGCGAGGAACGAATCGGAATCGAAAAATCGGCGCGAAGCGATTCTTAACAAGAGGTTTGCGCGCTCGATGCCGCGGCACTTGGTATGGCGGATGAGCGCAAGCGTAATCGGACATCCATCGACGACATCACTGCGTCGGGTTACTCCGCGCCGATTATCGGCCGTGCTTCGCGCGGACCGGTCGGGCCGCCCGCCCTGCACGCTGAGCGAGCCGCCAGCCTTTGAGGTGAAGCCAGAGCGCTTCGGCGACCGGTCCGTGCGAATGCTGGCGATGACGGACTGCCGCAAGATTTTCCTCGCGGCCCGGAAAATTCGGTCCGGCGATGCTGATCAGCCTGCCGTCCCGCAGCTCGTCCTCGATCAGCCATGCGGGCAGATGGCCCCAGGCAAGACGATGCAGGATCAGCTCCTTCTTCATCATCTGGTCCGGCACGCTACACCGGTGCGCACCTTCGATCAGGAAGAAGTTTTCCGACGACGCTCGCCGCGCCGTGTCGCGGATGACGCACTGCGTGAAGGGACGTATCTGCTCCGGCGAGATCCGCTTCGTCCACGCAAACGGCAGAAAGCCGGGAGCGACGACCGGCACCATGGTCGTGCGCGAGAGCTTGATCTGTTCGAAGCGCGGATCGGACGGCTCCGCGCGATGAAACACCAGATCAGCGTTATCATCGATCAGGCGCTCGAGCGGCCCGCCGACCGCCTCATACTCCAGGTGCAGGCGCGTGTTGGGATAGCGGGCAAAGAACGCCGAGAGCATCTGCAGCACCGGCGGCCGCGGGCACAGGTCGCCGATGACGACGCGCAGGACGACCTCTTCTCCGCCGGCAAGCTGCTCCGCATACCCCTGCAGCAGATCGAGCTCGCGCAGCGTCACCTGCGCGCGTGCGTGAAACGTCCGGCCGGCGTCCGTCAGCCCGATACGGTATCCGCTGCGATCGAACAGCGTGAGGCCGAGCTGCTGCTCGAGCCGGGCGACCGCCGCGAACACCGACGGGTGCGACCGGTTCAGCGCCGTCCCGGCGGCCTGAAAGCTTCCCTTGGTCGCGACAGCGTCAAAGCAGCGCAAATCGTGCAGCTTGATCCGATCCATTGTCCATAAAACCTACAGAGATTGATCAATCTTAGTAATTTTTCTTCGGAGGCGCGAGTCCTAGCCTGGCTCGACGCGAAGCCTGCCGGCTTCCACCAGCACAAGGGACTGACGAGATGAGCAGCGATCGACACTTCACCACGGCGGATGGCTGCCGGATTGCGTACTGTATCGACGGCCCCGTCGATCGGCCGGTGCTCGCGCTGTCGAACTCGATCGCCACCAACCTGCACATGTGGGATCGTTCGATGCCGGCCCTCAGCCGGTCGTTTCGGGTGCTCCGCTACGACACCCGCGGTCACGGCGGGTCGGACGCACCGGTGGGCGCCTACTCGATCGACCGGCTCGGCCGCGACGTGGTCGAACTGCTCGACGCCCTCGGCATCGATCGCGCGCATTTCCTCGGTCTGTCGCTCGGCGGCTTCGTCGGGCAATGGCTCGGCATCTTCGCGCCTGACCGCATCGACCGCCTGATCCTCTCGAACACCTCGTCCTATCTGGCGTCCGAACTGGCGTTCGACGAACAGATCCGCGCGGTGCTCGCGGCCACGGACATGAATGGAATCGCAGACGGCTTCATGCGCAACTGGTTTCCGGCAGCGATGCTGGCCGCGCCGAACGAGGTCGTCGACGAATTCCGCAACATGGTGCTGACCACGCCGCCGCGCGGTCTCGCCGGATGTTACGCCGCACTGCGCGACGTCGATCTCCGCCGCGTCATCTCGCTGATTGCGGCGCCGACCCTCGTGATCGGCGGCGAGAGCGACGCGGTCACGCGGGCCAATCATAGCGCTGATATCGCCGCGACAATCACCGATGCCAAGCTCGTTCTGCTGCCCGGCGTTCATATCCTCAATATTGAGCAGGCGGATCGATTCAACAGCGAGGTCGTGAGCTTCCTGGCGCTCTCCGCCCTATGACTGTGTAGCCCGGATGAGCGAAGCGACATCCGGGACCGCTCCAAGAGTACGTGATCGGGCCCCGCATATCGCTTCGCTCATGCGGGCTACATGGATCACGCACCACATGTTCCCCATTCGACTCCATTTTGTTCGCAAAGAACGAATCGGAATCGAACAAATCAGCGCGGAGCGATTCTTAACAACAGGTTTGCGGACCCAATGCCGATCGGCTCTGTGGAGCGAATTAGCGCAAGCGTAATCCGCTCTCTGCCGCCTTGAGACAGCGCCGGGTTACACGGAGCTGACCCGTCCGTGCCGTCCAACGTCGTATCCAAGCTCCGGCCGCAACGCGCGCATCTTCTCCGCCAGCCTTTGGCTCGCCGTCTCCTGCGCCCGCGCAAGGCGATTGACCAGCGCGACATATTCCGCATCGCTCTTGTGCTGGTTGAGCTTTGACTGGCCCTCGATCTCGTCGACGACGATGTCGATCACCCTGATCCCCGCCAGCATCGCTTCGCGCTTGCCGGGCTCCATCTGCGTCAGGTCCCAGGGCTGCTTTTGCAACCGCGCCTCGGAGACCGCGAGCAGCGCGTCGCCATGGCCGCGGTTCTCGCCGTGATCGCGCAGATGCGCGACGCCGGACAAATGCACCGCCTCGTAGAGCCAGGTCGAAACGTTGTCGGGTGAGACATACCAGTCGTTCGAGATGTAGGCGTCATCGCCGGAGACGATCAGGAGGAAGCGCCTGACACCGTCGGCGAGCTCGACCAGCGGATTCTTCGCGGTGAGATGGATCTGCACGATCATGCGCTCGTCGCGCCGCTCGATCACGAACGGCACGTGGGACGCGCGCGGGCCGCGTGCATCGGCGGCGACGATGGCGCCGAAGCCGCGCGCCGCCGCAAAGGCGAGCGCGCGGTCTTGCTCAATGCGAAACTGGGGACGGAGGATGTGCATGGCGGCAGCGCTCGCGAGCTGGAGGGAGACGACCCAGCAAGGCTAGCGCAACTTTCGCCGGAGATCACCGCCATGCACGATCCGGCTCAGCAGATCCTGGCATTGTCGCCGTGATCGCAGACGCCGCCGGGCTGGTCGCGCGGCGGCGCCTCGGACTCGCCGAAATGCGGGACCGCCATGCGCGGCGGACCACCGCTCCAGCGGCCGGCGGCGGCATGGCTCTTCGCGAGCGCGGATGGGCCCGCCGCCGGCACTTCGTGTGCCATGGCCGACGCCGTCAGCATGGCGAGCGCGGTCAGCGCGGCCGCAATCTGTTTGATCCTGGACATCAGTTGCTCCTGTTGGACTCGGCGCGCCGGCGCATTGTTCGCCGCCCGCCGATCGGTTCGCGCTCACATCAAGATCGATCGCTCTGCCGTCTTGTTCCGACGCCATGAGGCAAGCGTTTGGATGCAAGACAGTCCACCCGTGCATCTTCTTCCACGTCGACCCGACACGATCGGTTGATCGCAGCGTGACAGACGAGATCCCGACGCGAACCCGCAAATCAAACCGGCTCCGCCGCCTGCGACAAGACAGCCCGACGGACAACTCAGCAAAACATGTCGATATCAGAATAAGAAAATATTCCGCTTACTGCCCTTTGCTCGCGGCCCATGGGTGCGATCAGACAAAACATGTCGCGAGAATGCGGATATATGACTCGCAGCGAACCACACATTCGATGTCGTCCCGGCGAATGGAGAAAGATGCGCGCACCGACTCCATCACCGTCATGCCGGCAGCAGAGGCGAAGGCTTTGCCCGAGAATGATCGAGCTTAGCAATGCCGCGGAATTCCAATCCGCCGTTGAACTGACGGCAACTAGCAGGTTACGCTGCCTTCACGCTCACGCCCTCCCGCTGGAAGGATTCCCCATGAACGGCAATCGATATTATGGCGTCCGCGTCGAGGGCGCGAAATACGGCGTGGGGTTCGGCTCGGCGCTGGCGATCGCGATCTCCTACACCAAGAACCATTCGATCCTGTGGGCCATCATCCACGGTATCCTGGGCTGGCTCTACGTCATCTACGCCGCACTGTTCGGGTGATGCGCACAAGATGACGGTCATCTCAATCCAGTCACAGGTCGCCTGGGGCCATGTCGGCAACAGCGCCGCCAGCTTTCCGATCCAGCTGCACGGCATCGATGTCGTCGCCGTGCCGACCACGCTGCTCAGCAACCGGCCGGGCTATCCGACCATCCGCGGCCGGGTGCTCGACGTGCAGCTGGTCGCTGACCTGCTGCGCGGCATCGAGGAGCGCGGCGCGGTCGAAGCCGCGCGGCTGATCCTGTCGGGCTATCTCGGCTCGGCCGACATCGCGATGGACGTGGCCGACTTCGTCGAGCGCGCGAAGGCGACGAACCCGGCCCTGCTCTATTGCTGCGATCCCGTGCTGGGCGACCGCGACCGCGGCATGTTCGTGCGATCGGACATTCCGCCGCTGGTGCGCGACCAGCTCTGCCCGCTCGCCGACATCATCACGCCCAACCATTTCGAGTTCGAATTCCTCTGCGGCGCGCGCGTGACGACGATCGATGACGTCGTCGCGCAGGCGAGCGCGCTGATGGCGCAGGGACCTGCGACCGTTGTCATCACCAGCGCCGAGCTGGCGGGCACGCCGCACAGCGAGATCGAGACGCTGGCGATCGAGCGCACTCAATCCGACAAGACTTGCGCCTGGCGCGTGCGCACGCCGCGGGTTCCGATCAGCCCGTCCGGCACCGGAGACCTGTTCGCCGCGCTGTTCGTCGCCGCCCGCACGCGCGGCCTGGCGACGCCGGATGCGCTCAGCCACGCCGCGTCAGGCATCCACGGCGTGCTGGAGCGCACGGCGCAGAGCGGAACCGAGGAAATGCGCATTGTCGAAAGCGCCGGCGTGATGCTTGATCCGAAGCCGCGCTTCGCGGCGGTTACCATCGCCGCATCCTGACATCCGGGACAGGTCTTCATGATCGACATCACCACCCTCCTCACCTACGCCGCCGTCGTGCTCGGCCTGTTCCTGATCCCCGGGCCGGCGGTGCTGCTGGTGCTCGCGCGCTCGGTCACCGGCGGAGCGCGCGTCGGCGTCGCGACCGGGTTCGGTATCGCGCTCGGCGATCTCGTCCACACCGCGATGGCGACATTCGGCCTCTCGGCCGTGCTGATGACCTCGGCGCTGGCGTTCTCGGTCGTGAAATATGCCGGCGTGATCTACCTGATCGTGCTCGGCGTCCGCGCCCTGTTCGAGAAGAACGACGAGCTGGATTTGCCGGCGGCGCAGCCGGTCGATCCGCGCCGCGCGTTCCGGCAGGCAATCTGGGCGGAAATGCTCAATCCGAAGACCGCGCTGTTCTTCCTCGCCTTCCTGCCGCAGTTCGTGCATCCCGGCCACGGCTCGGCGGTGGCGCAGTTCGCGACCCTCGGCCTGATCTTCGTCGTCATGAGCGCGGTCTACACCTCGCTGCTGGCGCTCGCCGCCGGCCAGATCAGCCCGTGGATCAGGCGGCATCGCCGCATCGGGCAATGGCAGGGCCGCGTGGTCGGCACGATCTATATCGCGCTCGGCGTCCGCCTTGCGTTCCAGGAGCGCTGATGTCTCCGCTCAAGCCGCAGGCCAGCTACGACGACTTCGCCCGCCTCGATATCCGGATCGGCAAGGTCGTCGAGGTGCAGCCGTTTCCCCGCGCCCGCAATCCGTCCTACAAGGTCGGCGTCGATGTCGGCGCCGGGCGAATCATGTGGTCGAGCGCGCAGATCACGAATTACGAGCCGGCGGCGCTGGTCGGCTCGCTGGTCGTGTGCATCTGCAATCTTGGGCCGAAGAACATCGCGGGTTTCACCTCGGAACTCCTGATCCTCGGCGCCAAGGACGCCAGCGGCGAGGTGATCGTGCTCGGCCCGCGCAGCGAGGTTGCGATCGGCGAGCCGATCTTCTGACGTCGGGCTGATCACGGCCGCGTGATTCAAATCGTCTGGATTCCCCGTAGTTTACCGATGGGGGATCACCCGGATTCTCAGTGCCCGCGCGCGCTGCTATTGCAGCGCGCGAGAATCGCTTCGGCATGGGAATCGGAAGAATGTCCGCAGTTTTCTTTCACTGCTCCGACGACAAGCACGTCATCCTGGATCGCACCGGCGCCGCGATGGATCTGGCGGAGGCGCGCGTGTATGCGGAGCAATTGGCGCGCAGCTTTGTCATGACACCGAGCGTGGAGGACTGGCGCAACTGGGCGGTTCACGTCACCGACGACATCGGAACCGAGATCTTCGAGCTGCCGTTCACCGCCATCCTCGGCGAGCTGCACTGAGGGCATGCCATGAATGCGATGGAACTTGCCCTGCAGCCGTTGCGGCGCCACCTCGCCCGCCTCGTCGCGCGCTGCGTCGCGCTGATCGATGGCGTCATCAATCCCTATCGCCCCGAACTGTACTACATGCGCGGACCAGGCCCGAAATGCCGCGCCCGGCGGCAAGCCACACTGCGCGACTAGCTTCGCGGCATCCCCGACGAGAAAAGGCCGGCGGGCGTTACGCCACCGGCCTTCTCCTGCAGCTGCCGGTTCCCGGAGTCCGGTTCCGCTGCGATTCCACTTGGTCTTGAGCTTGCGACGACTGTTTTAATCAAATCTTAACGGCATGGCGGTGAGCTGGTTCAAAGGACTCCTTCGCCGTGCGGCGTGGCTTGTTCGTTCGTCGTGCTTGATGCGCTGCACATCGTTTTTGCGCCGATCGCACGCCGATTGTGCGCCACGCATCTTAGGGAATGCTCGACTCAGTGTTACCCTGTGATGCAAACCGAAACGGAGACTTCGGAATGCCGTACTACACCTTCGATCTCGTGGTGGGGGACGAGTTCCGCAATCAAGGAACCATCATCCTCGAAGACATCAGCCTCGCCTCCGACCGCGCCGACCAGCTCGCCAACGAGCTGTCGCAGGTCAAGCCGGAGCTGAAGGCGCGCGGCTGCGCAGTGCGCGTCACCGACATCGACCGGCGCGAGCTCTACCGCACGCCGCTCGATCCCGTGCCGCGGTGGCGCCGGGCGGGCTAGCGTCCGTCGGTTAGGGTTGCGGCGATCGCGCTCGCGCGGTCCCTGTGTCGTTGCGCGACGGCGGGGTCGTCTAGCCTGCCCGCCGTCAGCTCTGATGCGGTCCGCGCATCATCTTCAGCGCGTCCTCGATATGGCGCCAGTCGCGCGCGTCGTCGGTCTCGCCCTTGCTCTCGCAAGCCACGGCGTTCTGCGCGGCCTGGGCGATCGCCTCCGGACCGTGCTTCAACAGCATCTGCCGCGCGATGGTGTGGATTTGCATCTCGGCTAACATGGCGCTCTCCTCGGCTGTCGACTGCTGACATCAGAAACCACTGAGCGCCGCGTCTGGTTCCAGCAGCGCGCCGGGCGCGACACAATCAGCGGTTCCCACACGGTGCGGCGGCGGTTACAGAGAGAGCCATGGCGCAGAACATCTACGACGATCCCGGCTTCTTCGCCGGCTACAGCCAGCTGCCGCGGCAGGTCCGCGGACTGCTCGGCGCGCCCGAATGGCCGGCGATCCGCGCCATGCTGTCCGATGTCGCGGGCAAGCGCGTGGTCGATCTCGGCTGCGGCTTCGGCTGGGTGTCGCGCTGGATGCGCGAGCAAGGCGCATCCGACGTGCTCGGCATCGACCTCTCGCAGAACATGATCGCCCGCGCCGCGGCCATGACGCAGGATGCGGCGATCACCTACGAGATCGCCGACCTCGAGACGCTCGAGCTGCCGAAATCGACATTCGATCTCGCCTACTCCGCCCTCGCCTTCCACTACATCAGGGATTTCGATCGCCTGGCGCGCATGCTGTATCGCGCGCTGGTCCCGGAGGGGCATCTGGTCTTCACCGTCGAGCATCCGGTCTACATGGCGGCCGTCCATCCGGACTGGGGGCAGGACGAAGACGGCCGCAAGACCTGGCCGGTCAACCGCTACTTCATCGAAGGCGAGCGCCGGACCGACTGGTATGTGAAGGGTGTGCTGAAATATCACCGCACCATCGGCACCACGCTCAACGCGTTGATCGCCGCCGGCTTCACGCTGCGCCATGTCGAGGAGTTCTGCCCGACGCGGGAGCAGATCAAGGCCGCACCCGAACTGGCCGACGAGCTCGAACGGCCGATGATGCTGCTGGTGTCAGCGCAGCGCTAGGCCGCGAGCAGCTTGTCGAACTCCTCGGGCGGGTATGATTTCCCGTCCTTGTCGGTGATCACCACCTGCCACCCTTCGCTCGCCCAGACCTTGGCCTTGGCGATGATGATGAAGGTGCTCTCGCGCTCGATCCTGACCGTTTCGTTCTCGCGTTCTGCGATCATCTTGTAGGCCAACGCTTGTCCCTCGCCGACTTGGTCCATCCGGCGTTTGTTGGCAGCGGCTTTGGGCCGGATTTCGCTGGGACTGTGACAATTTGGTGGAACCGCCGGCGCAGGATCCGCCAGCGCGCAACCTTCGGTCGCGCCTATGCGAGCTTTCCCATCAAGGTCGGCATATCCAGCGCCAATGAGTTGACGTTGACGCTGCGCGCGAATCGCATCTGCGGTCCCTCGAAGGTGCGGGTCACGGTGTCGCGAAACGCCGATTCCACGAAGGTCCAGGTCATCACGAAAGTGCGCAGGTCGCGCCAGGTACCGCTCGCGACCACGCGCATCAGGTCGGGCTGGTATTCGTGATGCAACTTGTTGCCGGTCATCGTCGTGGTGCCCTCGCGCGGCGCATCGAGGCCGACCTCGATCCGGTGCGTGCCTCTGCCGTCCTCGAGCGTGCGAAGCCGTCCGTTTCTTGATTGTTGTTTGGCGTCGCCGCCCTCCAAAGCAGAACGGAGGCTATGGCGTCGGCCTGCGCTGTCAACGCATGCGGCGCGCATGGCGGCCACAAGAAAAAATCCCGCCTTGGAAGGACACCAAGGCGGGGAAGGTTCATTGGGTGGAAATCCACGCGCCTGGAAATGGAGAGCGCGGGGAAGTAGCGGCAACAATTCTATTTGCCGCCGTCGTTCGGACAACAGGATTAAAGCGCGCGCAGCGCCGGGACTTTTTCCCGATCCAGCTGGCAAAAATCCCGGACCTCGCCTGTGCGGCGCGGTTCACTGCACCACGTCGAGCCTGACATTCGTGATGCCCTTGCCGATCATGCCGAGCGATTGCGCCGCAGAATGCGAGACGTCGACGATGCGCCCGGGAACGTAGGGTCCGCGGTCATTGACGCGCACCGTGACCGAACGGCCGCTCTTGACGTCGGTGACGCGAAGCCTGGTGCCGAACGGCAATGTCGGATGCGCGGCGGTCAACTCGCGCCCGTCGAACTTCTCGCCGCTCGCGGTCGGCTGCTCCTCACTGTAGAAGCTCGCGACGCCGTGCGAGGCGATCTTGCTGTTGCCCGTCCTGCGCGAGGCATAAGGCGTATGCCTGCGCGCCGTGGCGACGCGTGTGCGCGTGGCAGATGACGCAGCCCGTGACGGCTCGATCGATGCCGGCCGGCTCGCGAGCGCCTGCGAGCGCTGGCTGACAACGGAGGACTGCGCGCACGCCGCGAGCGACGCCGCGCCGATCATCACGGCGAGCAGCCGGAGCGGCTTTCGGGCATGCGCAAACAGGATCGGGGCCGCAGCACCATGCGCGCTGCATTTGACGCCGACGTACGAGTTGACTGCATCGTCGCGTGACATGTTGCACCCCCAACTTGCGCCCCCAGCCCAAGCCGAAAATCCAACGGCCTATCAGCCGAATCCAATCGGGGCGGAACGGTGGCGGAGCGCGGTCAGACCTGCCGCACGCGATGCGATTTCCCCTCGGATGTGGTGGATGCGCCACACAACCCGGACGCTTCACCCGGAAATGCCGGCTTGAAGCGCCGCACTCGGGCCGTGGATGGCCACGCCCCCTCGCCCCCGGGTTTCGGTTCCCCAAACTCCCCAACCTCTCCACCCTCTCGCCTTGCTTTGGTCAAACCGGACTGGAGTCGTGGGGACAGGGTCAGGGGTCAATACAGAGCGTAAATTTGCCGGCCGCCCATTTGCGGTTGACCTTGGAATGAAACGGGGACCGCCATGCAATCGACACTGAAAGACGCAGATCCACACGATATTTTCGCGATCGAACCGAGCTTCGCTCCGGTACGTCCGGACAACGCCGCAGCGCCAGCCGGAAGGGCAGCGCCGGGGCAACGCGAGCCCTATTTCGGCTCAAGCCTCGCGCCTACGTCCACACCCCCGGTCGCGGCCGTCGCCTCGGTGCCGCCGGTCACGCCAATGTCAGTGGCGGCCGAGCCGGCCTATAGCGCGCCAAGCCATGACGGCCGACTGGACGACATCAGATTGGACCGCGCGCCGCGCCCCACCAGCAAATGGGCGATCCGCGCCTTCTGGTTCTGCTTCGCGATCGCTGGCGCCATGGGCACCGCGGCGTGGCAGCACTACGGCGATCGCGCCAAGCAGATCGCCGCCGAGTGGGCGCCCCAGATCGCTGCACTGACTTCGCTGATCCCAGGCAAGGCAGCCTCCGCCTCGGATCAGGCGAGTGCGCCGCCAGCACCGGCGGCGACAACCGATCAGGCGGCAGCTGAAGCTGCACCGGCCACTCCGCCACAGGACGTCGCCACGGCCGTGCCCGCCGCAGCCGCGCCGGCGCCCGCCCCTGTCGCGGCCCCGGCTGCCACAGCAGCACCGGTTGCGCCCGCTACCGCGGCGGCACCAGCCGCAACGGCACCCGACCAGACGCAATTGCTGCAATCGATGGCGCGCGATCTCGCGTCGATGGGACAGCAGATCGAGCAGTTGAAGACCAGCATCGATCAGCTCAAGGCCGGCCAGGATCAGTTGGCACAGCGCGTCGCGAAGACGACCGAGACCAGGGCCGTCGAGCCGCGGCCGGTCGCTCCGCCGCGCCCGCGCGCCGCGGTCACGCCACAGGCGGCGCCGCATGCCGCCGTTGCGCCGCCGCCGGTGCGCCGACCGGCGCAGGCCTATATCCCGCCGCCTCCACCGCCCGCATCAGCAGCGCCGCTGCCGGCTCCCGCCGCCGCCCCACAGGCGGTTGCGGCACCGCGGCCGGTGCAGCAGCAGTCCTCGGTTGTTGACGCGGATGATGGCGGCCCGGTGGTTCGGCCGCCGATGCCGCTGCGCTGAGCCTGACTGACCTTTAAAAAAGCGTGCGGCCGATCGCGATGACGCGATCGGCCGCAATACACTTTGTATTCGAATTACGCACTCTGTCCCGGCGGCAGAACGACCACGGTCGCGCCCGGCTTGACCCGCTGATAAAGGTCGATCACGTCGCCATTGGTCATGCGAATGCAGCCCGACGAGATCGCCTGCCCGATATATTCGGGCTGGTTGGTGCCATGGATGCGATACAGCGTGTCCTTGTTGCCCTGGTAGAGGTAGATGCCGCGGGCACCGAGCGGATTGGCCGGTCCACCGGCGACACGCTTCGGATACGGCCCGAGCCGCTCCTGGATATCCTGGGTCGGAACCCAATCCGGCCATTCGGCCAGGCGGCCGACCGTGGCGACGCCGGAGAAGGCCATCGCCTCCTCGCCGACGGCGACGCCGTAACGGATCGCCTTGCCGCCGGGCAGCACGTAATAGAGGTAGCGCGCGTCGGTATCGACCAGGATCGAGCCCGGCTGCTCCCGACGGGTGTACTCGACAATGTGCCGCTGGAACTGCTGCGGGATCTTGGCATCCGCATAGGGCGGATGCGCCAGCAATTGCCGATCGCGCGACGTCATCGCGACATCCGTCGCCGGCGACAGCGTCGCCTGCATGCACCCGCCAAGCGCAAGTGATCCCACCAGCACCGCAGCAAGCCCCAACTTTGACACGATCATTCTCCCCTGCGTCAACTTGTGCCACATGCTGCCGAAATCGTGCTCAAATCGTGGCAGCGCAGGTTGGAACACGTCCGTTTGATCGGTTCTTTCCGTGAGTGTGTCCTGGCGGTTGCACTCGGTTCCCTTGGACGCTAGCTTCACAAAAAACGTCCAAAACCTCCGGAGGAAATTCATGCGTTACGCCCTGCTGATCGGCGGCCTGATTGTCGCAGCAACCCCTGCCCATGCCGATCCGCGCGCGGCCTATGTCACGATGGTGCTTCAGGCCTTTGCCGCCAAGGTCGAGTGCCCCGGCACCGATCTGGTCTATCAGGACCTCGTGCAGCGGGCGCAGGACATGCATCTGCCCGACGGCACCACCGAGAAGGTGCGCAAGGCGATCGCCTTCATGCATACCGGCGGCAAGATGGGCGAGAAGCAGGCCGACGACCTGATGACGGAAGTTGCGATCGCAACCCAGACCACCGACCTCGATCAGCGCCGCGCCGGCAGCATGACGACCTGGTGCCAGGACCAGAAGACGCGGCTCGCGGGCTACATCAGGACGAAGGAATAGAAAGCGTTTTCGAGCGAAGCCTGTCCCGCACTTGATGCGGGATGGGCACCGGTTCGCGTGAAGAAAACACGTCGAACGAGAATCCTCAATCGAGCTCCGGCGGCGCGAACCAGTTGGTCAGCGACAGGCCGCCATCGACCACGATCGACGCCCCGGTGACGTAACCGGAGAGCTTGTGCGAGAGCACGGCAAGCGCCATCGGCGCAAGATCGTCCGCCTGGCCAAGCCGTCCGAGCGGAATATGCTTTGCCAGCGCGGGATCGGCGACGAAGCCGCCGGCCGCGATCGCGCCGGGCACCAGCGCATTGACGCGGATGCCATAGCGGCCCCAGCTCTTGGCAAGCTCCTTCACCAGCATCGCCATGCCGGCCTTCGCGGTCGAGTAATGCGGCAGGTTGCGTGGCGTGCCGGCATGCAGCGAGGTGAGCAGCAGGAACGAGCCCGGCGTCTTCGCCGCGATCAGCCTGCGCGCCAGTTCGCGCGACAAATGAAAGCCGGCATCGAGATTGACCGCATGCATCTGCCGCCAGATCTCTTGATCGACGGCCATCGCATGATCGGCTTCGCGGCGCGGCGGCGAAGCACTGTGGACGAAATGGGTCACCTGCCCGAGCGAGGCTTGCGCATGCGCCAACAGGGCGTCGTACGCCGCGTGCTGCGCGAGATCGCCGGCCCACGCGACCGCGAGTTCGGGACGCGGCGCGGCCTTGATCGCCGCCAGAACCCTGTCCTCATGCAGATCGGCAAACACCGTCCGCACACCTTCGCCGACCAGGGCCTGCGCAATGGCGCGGCCGATGCCGTTGCCCGCGCCGGTGACCAGGGCTGTCTCGCGTGCGGGATCGAACGGCGATGTGAAGAGGCTCATGATCGCGAAACTCCCGGGATTGGCAGACCTGCGCTCAGTAGGGCGGCGCCTTGCGCGCCCGCTGTACCTTGGCGGCTTCGATCCACCAGGAAAAATCCTCGGCAAAGCGCGGAAAGGCGCGTTCGAGCGCCTTGCCGCCCTCGCCGATCGGCTTGCCCTCGGCCGACAGCGTCTGCGCGATCGGCCCCGCACCGATCGTGCTCGATACCACCACCATGCCCATCTCGGACAGCGTACCGTGCCAGGCGGTCGCGGCACGCACGCCGGCGAACCGCCCGGCCGAATAGCTTGCGATCGCCGCGGGACGCCAGAACCATTCCTCGAGGAAATGGTCGGTCAGGTTCTTCAGCCCGGGCTGAATGCCCCAATTGTATTCGCCGGTGACGAACAGGAAGCCGTCGGCGTCGCGGATTTTTCCGGCGAGCGTTTCGAGCACGGCCGGCGCCTGCCCCTTGGGATGTTCCTTGTACATCCGGTCGAGCATCGGCAGGCCGACCTCCTTGGCATCGATCAACTCGACATCGTTGCCGCGGGCACGAAGGCCGTCGACGACGAAGTGTGCCAGCCGGATGCCCATGCGATCCGAGCGATAGGAGCCGTAGAACACGAGTATGCGGTGGGTCATGGGGCGATCCTAGCACGGTGCGGCAACAGCGTCCTGCGGCGCGGGCGCGGTGAGCCGCCGCGCACAAGTGTTAACCGGCATGCCGGCTCGTTCCGCCAGCATTAAGCAATTCGTCGCAGGCCCTTCGCCGTGGCCAAAAATCGCCAGATTTGTTTTCTGGATATGTTTTCGCTTCGAGAAGGAGGAACCGACATGCGGATCGCAAAGCTGGTTTTCGCAGGCTCGCTCGCAGCCATCGCTGCCGTTGCCACGCCCGCGCTGGGCAAGAGTACCGAGCGGCAGAAGGCCGACGACAAATCCACGACCACCACCTCGTCCGGCTGCCAGGCCTATCAGCAGGCCGCCGATGGCACCTGGAACCAGCTCCCCTGCGGCGAAGCGGGCTCGAACGGCGCCACCCAGCACCGCCCCGCGGCCAAGGGCGCTGACGACGACGAGCACTGACGTGTCACGCCTGCCGCCCCACGCGGCCGGGGCGATGCGGCGCCTTCGACTTTCGGACCAAACTGCCGGGACCGTTGCGGCGACTCCCGCATCATAAACCCAAGCTTAATGCACGCCCGCTACGGTTGAGGCCTCCCCTCTCTCGTCAAGAATGGCGCGCATCCCATGAAAATCGGTACTCTCCTGACGGCCGCGATCGTCTCATTGTCCGCGGTCGGCGGCGGACTGGCGGCCTATGTCGCGGTGACCAAGTACCAGACCATGGACAAGGTCTCGACCGCGCAGAGCCGGCTCGAAATCGTCCGCGCCGTCGGCGACATCCCGCGCTACATGAACTCCGAACGCGGCATGTCCACCAACCTCTTGTTCAGTACCGGCGCGATCGACCAGAAGCAGATCACCGATCTCGACAAGCTGCGCAAGCTGACCGACGGCGCGCTCGCCAAGGTCAATCAGGTCCGCGCCACGCTGCCCGGCTCGCTCGACGACGGCGAAGCGGTTGCGAGCGCGATCGATGCGCTGAAGGCCAAGTTCGCCGCGCTCCGCGACGCGATCGAGAAAGCGATCGCAGGTCCGCTCGACGCCCGCCGTCCGGCGGCAACCAAGATCGTCGCCGACAACTCCGTCTTCAACGCCGGCGTCACCGTGCTGCTCGACGAGCAGGTGCGCCGCCTCGCCGGCCTTGACGGCAACGCCTACCGCCAGGCCAGCTACGCCAATGTCGCCTGGACCCTGCGCGACACCGGCGGCCTCAATGCCAGCCTGCACAAGGCGCTGGTCGGCGCCAAGCGCGTCGCGACCGAACAGGAAAAGCTGGAGCTGTTCCGCAGCACCGGCCGCACCGAGCAGATCCTCTCGACGCTGCAGGAGTTGCGCAACAATCCGGCGACATCAGCCAATGTCCTGACGGCGCTGGGCAAGATGCAGGCCGACTATGTCGAGCGTTTCGGCAAGGCCCTGAAGCTCGCCAAGGAAGGCGCGATCTCCGGCAAGTATGAGCAGGACGTCGAGACCTACTATGCCGAGTCCCAGATCGGGCTCGCCTCCATCATCACCGTGCGCGACGCATTCTACGAGAATGCCGAGCAAGGCCTTGCGGGCGCCTATTCGTCGGCGCGCTTCAGCTTCGTGGTGGCGCTGATCGGGCTGCTCGCGGTCGTTGCCGTCAGTGCCGGCCTGATCGTCATGGTCCGCCGCCGCATCCTCAACCCGATCGCGGCCCTCACCGGCCGGATGTCGCGTCTTGCCGCGGGCGAAGTTGCCGAGACGATCCCGGGCGCCGCGCGCAAGGACGAGATCGGCGCGATGGCCGCCGCCGTGCAGGTGTTCAAGGACAACAAGATCGAAGCCGATCGCCTCGCTGCCGAGAAGGAAGCCGAGAACGACGTCAAGATGCGCCGCGCCCGCGTGCTCGACGATCTGACCCGCGCCTTCGAAGCCAAGGTCACCGAGCTGGTCGGCGGATTGTCCGCGGCATCCTCGGTGATGGAGGACACGGCGCAATCGATGTCGGCCACCGCCGCCGCCACCAACCGCCAGGCCGCCGTCGTCGCAGCGGCGTCCGATCAGACCTCGACCAACGTGCAGACGGTGGCGAGCGCCACCGAGGAGCTGACCTCCTCGATCTCGGAGATCGCCCGCCAGGTCGCGACCTCGACCGAGATCGCCGCGCGCGCGGTCGATCATGCCCGGCGCACCGGCGACACCGCGCGCTCGCTGGCCGAGGGCGCGCAGAAGATCGGCGACGTCGTGACGCTGATCCAGAGCATCGCGGCACAGACCAATTTGCTGGCGCTCAACGCCACCATCGAGGCGGCCCGCGCCGGCGAGGCCGGCCGCGGCTTTGCCGTGGTCGCGTCCGAGGTGAAGTCGCTGGCCGGCCAGACCGCGAAGGCAACCACGGAGATCTCCGAGCAGATCACCGCGATCCAGACCGCGAGCGACGAGACCGTGACGGCGATCCGGAGCGTCATCGACGTCATCACCGAGATCGACCAGATCGGCACCGCGATCGCCGCTGCGATCGAGGAACAGGGCTCGGCGACCAAGGAGATCTCACGCAGTGTTCAGGAAGCCGCGCGCGGCACGCAGGAGGTCAATTCCAACATCTCCGGCGTGCAGCGCGCCGCGGACGACACCGGCGGCGCCGCGAACCAGGTGCTCGGCGCAGCCGAACAGCTCTCGACGCAGTCCAAGGACCTCGCCGGCCAGGTCAACCGCTTCCTGTCCGACGTGCGGGCGGCGTAACCGAGAGCACGTGGTGACCACGTGGCAGGTTTTCTCCTCGTCATTGCGAGGAGCGACAGCGACGAAGCAATCCATGTCTCCACTGCGGCACGATGGATTGCTTCGCTTGCGCTCGCAATGACGGGTTTGCTTGAGGGCCGCGCGCCCTGCTAGCCGCCGCGCAAGCCGAGCACGCGGCGGGCGATCGCCTGGCGATGGACCTCGCTCGGGCCTTCGTAGACCCGCATCAGGCGGGCCTTCTGCCACAGCGCGTTCAGCGGCAATTCCAGCGTGACGCCGAGCGCGCCGAGCGTCTGCATGGCTTGGTCGCAGGCGTCATAGGCCATCTCGGTCGCGAACACCTTGATCATCGAGGCCTCGTGGCGGATGTCCTCGCCGCGGTCGGTCTTGTCGGCAGCCTCGCGCACCATCAGCCGGCACGCATGCATGCGCGTGGAGATATCGGCAATCCACCACTGGATCGCCTGGCGCTCGGCGAGCTTGACGCCGAAGGTCTCGCGCTGCCTGGCGTGCTCGCACATCATGTCGAGCGCACGCTTGGTGATGCCGACGCAGGTCGATCCCATCTCGAGCCGCCGCGTGCGCAGCCGCAGCTGCATCGGCGCATAGCCCTTGCCGACCTCGCCCAGCACGGAGTCCTTCGGGATGCGGCAATCCTCGAACACGATCTCGTAGGTCGAGCCGCCGCCGACCATCGGAATCTCGCGCTCGATGATGAAGCCCGCCGTGCCCTTCTCGACGATGAAGGAGGTGATGCCGCCCTGGCGCTGATCGTTGCCGACCCGCGCCATCACGATGATGAAGTCGGCGGCGCGTGCATTGCTGATCCAGATCTTGCGGCCGTTGAGCACCCACTGTTCGCCTTCGAGCACCGCGCGCGTCTTCATGCCCGCGGGATCGCCGCCGGCGCCGGGCTCGGAGATCGCGATCGCCGAGGCCATCCGGCCTTCGATATAGGGCTGCAGATATTTCTTCTTCTGCGCGTCGGTACCGACCGCCTGCAGCATGCGCAGGTTCGGCGAGTCCGGCGGCAGCACGAACGGCACGCAACTGCGGCCGAGTTCTTCGTGCACCGCAGCCATCGTGCGCGTCGGCAGGTCGTGGCCACCGAGATCCTCGGGCGCATCGAGGCCCCAGAGGCCGAGCTCCTTCGAGACGTCGCGCAGCCGCTTGCGCTGTTCCGACGTGAGCTCGGGGTGATCGCTGCCGGGCAGCTTCGATTTCAGATAGTGCGGCTCGAGCGGGATCAGTTCGCGATCGACGAATCTCGCGACGGTCTCGCGGATCATGGCTGTCTGTTCATCGTCGCTCATCTGGGATTCCTCGCCCGCGCTGGTGCTTCAAAAAACCAGTAGCGCATTTTTTACCGGCGAGAATAGCGGAAACGCGCAGCCGTGCTCACGCTCGCGCGATGGTTTCACGGCGCGGAATTCAATATCCCGCGGCGTGGTCGGCGCGTACGCAAATGCGCCGGACACGCCCGTGCATCGCGCAACCGAGCGTGCCGCACGAGGTTGTTCCCCTGAGCAAGCGAACGACGCGGCGCTAATCGGCAAAGCCGACGTAGCGGACAAAATCGTTGTTGGCCTCGCGGTCGGAGCGTACCGCATTGGCGGCAAAGCCGTCGTCGGGATAGCCCATTGCGACGCAGGTCATGATCACCTCGTCTTCCGGGATGTCGGCGACCTCGCGCACGATGTCGGAGCGCATGATGCCCTGGCCGTTGATCACGCTGCCAAGGCCGCGATCCCAGGCTGCCAGCACGATGCCGTAGCAGAGCGCGCCGAGATCGAAATGGCAGACCGCGCCCGGATCGAGGATCCGGTCGTAGGTCAGGACCAGCGACACCGGGGCGTCGAACTGGCGGAAGCCGCGCAGCACCCAATCCTGCCGCATCGGCTTGTCGTCGCGGGCGATCCCCATCGCCCCGAACAGCTTCTTAGCGATGTCGACCTGGCGGCCGCGGTGCACGCCCTGGTATTCGCCATGGCTGACGATGTCGCGCTTCACCTTGGCACCGGCGACCATCTCTTCCATGTTGCGGCGGCGCACTTCCTCCAGCGGCGCCCCGGTCAGGACGTGGACGTGCCAGGGCTGGGTGTTCATCGAGGACGGCGCGCGCTTGGCCACCTCGATGATCTCCTCGACCGTCGCCCGCGACACCGGCTGCTGCTTGAACCCGCGCACGCTTTTGCGTGACTGTACCAGCGTCTCGAATTCCATTCCGCGCTTCCCCGATTTTGTTCCGCGCTGCACGCGGAATTTCCTTGATCTGATCGGGGTATTTTATCGACAAAATCGGCCATGGGAACTTGATCGGGCCAGGAATCCCGTATCCAATCCGGCCGCTGGTTTGGTTTAGGGAGAACCCAGATGAAGCGGATTTTCTTGGCGGCCGTGATCGCGACCTTTGCCGCCGGTTCGGCATTTGCACAGGACGCCTCCTGCGAGACGAAAGCCGTCGGCAAGGACGGCAAGCCGCTGGCCGGCGCGGCCAAGACCTCGTTCATGAAGAAGTGTACGACGGACGCCTGCGAGACCAAGGCGGTCGGCTCCGACGGCAAGAAGCTCGCCGGCGCGGCCAAGACCTCGTTCATGAAGAAGTGCCAGAGCGGCGCCTGAGCCCCTCGACGGGCGTCTACACGCCCCAACAATCGGGAACAGACCATCGGGTCGCGCCGGGCCGCGGCCCGATCGGCTTTTGGCGGTAGAGGGCCGCTGGACGGGACGCGTATTCTGAGGCGCCCTCAGAACGAGACGCCGACCCGCACGCCCCTGCTCCAGACCCGCCGGCAACGCTTCCGGGTGTTGCCGTGAAACATTTCGAAACGTTCCGGCAACTGGGTCGGCTTGGCAAATTCCAGGCACGCTCCGCCGGCGGAATAGTCCACCAGCCGGCATTCGATCAGCGGCGCCTTCGGTTCAAGCTGGAGCTTGACCACGCTGGATACGCATCCGCTCGGACGAACACGCGCAAATCTCCGGGGATGCATTGCCGTCGCCTCTGGTGAAATCGTACCCACAGGCTCGTCGGCGGCCGTTAAGATTCCGTTCAGATCGATGGTTACGAACCGTGTCCGCGGGACGGATCGGCGCGGGTGGCGCCCGGACGGCGCGAGGCGGCCAGCGTCTCCGACGGCGCTTCCCCGAACTGCGACCGATAGCTGCGCGAAAAATCGCTCAAGTGCCAAAATCCGTAGGCCAGCGCGCACGTCTTGACGCTCGGCGCACCGGCCAGCAGTTGCTGGCGCACCAGCCAGAGCCGGCGCAACCGCAAATAGCGATGCAGGCTGACGCCCCGGTAGCGCTGGATGGCGTCATGCAGCGTGCGCACCGACACGCCGATCTGCCTGGCAAGTTCGCCGCTGTAGATCGGGTGCGCCACGTCGCCTGCCAGAATTGCGCGCGCGTCGTTGAAGACCTTGAACTGGCGCGTCGTGTTGGCCCGCGTCGTCCACTTGGCCGGCACGATCTCGGCGAAGGCGTTGTCGATCGCGGCAAGCAGCGTCTCCTTGATCGACTCGCCGCTAGCGAACTGGGCATCCTCGGTCGGCTGCGAGGTCACGAGCAGGATGTGCCTTACCACTTCACGCAGCCGATCCTGCGCGCGTTGAGAAATTTCGTGGATGCTGAAATGAAGACCCGCCCGCGGCCAGCCGCGGTCGACAATCTCCGGCGTGAACATCACCGAGGCATATTGGCGGGGCGTCTCCTCCACCGAGGTGTAGAACGCGCCGCCGCCACCGAGCACAATGACCGCGCGATCGCGCTCGACGCCGTTGAAGCGGATCGGGACCCCGTCATCCATCGTGAAGCCGACCGCAGTGGTGTGCGGCGCAAGCTGTGCGTCGACGATCCGCGGAAAGGACTGCGTGTAGTTGAGCTCGCATCCCGGCAAACTCAGGATGACCTGCTCGGCCGAAATCTTCCGCGCAAGTGGCGTGAAATCAACATCCAGATTTCGGATCGAACTCCGGAATGCATCAACATCGTCAAAACGAAAGACTCTCGGCACCGGTAATGGCGCCGTCAAATGACCGCTCCCGTGAAATGCTCTTGAAAAATTGCGCGCGACGCGGCGCCTTGCGCGCCGGCCGCATCAATAAATTCCATGCACAAAATGCGAATCGTCCAATAGGTTCAATCAGGAAAAATGCGGTCCGTTCGTCGAACCGGACAATCCGCCAATGTAACGCGGCTGCCGAATTTCGATAGTCTTTAGCGGGATATCCACCGCCGCAATCGGCCCTCCCCATCAATTTCTATACCCCTATTAAAGATTCGAGGAGCAAATTGGCATCGGGAACGATGATGTTCCTCGTCGCGGACCATTTTAGAGACCGCAATGACAGTTATTGCCTCGCCCGATCTTATTGCCAAACTCGACCATGTCTTGAAAGCTGGCTCGCCCGACCTCCGCACGCGCATGCTGCAGGAGGTGGCCGGGTTGTTTCTCGAAGACGCTCACCGCCTCAGCGCGCACCACGTCGAGATGTTCGACGGCATCCTGGTCCGCCTGACCGAGAGCGTCGAACTACGGACCCTGACCACGCTCAGCCGCTCGTTTGCCGATTTGCGCCTGGTGCCGCGGGAACTCGCGCGCCGTCTGGCCAACCATGACGACGCCGATGTCGCCGCTCCGATCCTGCGCAAATGCGAATGCCTCCCCGATGCCGACCTGATCGACATCGCCTGGATGCGGGCCGAGGGACACCTCTGCGCGATCGCAGGACGCAAGGCCGTCAATGCGGAGCTCACGGACATTCTCCTGATGCGAGGCGACAGCAGCGTGCTTCGAGTCCTCGCGCGCAATCCCGGCGCTGATCTGACCAGCGCAGGCCTCGCCATGATGGTCGATGCCGCCGAGCGCGACGACGACATCGCCGACGCGCTGATATCGCGCAGCGACCTGCCCCATCGCGTTCTTGTCGACCTCGTGATGCGATCAACGCCGCGCCAACAGGCCCGGCTGCTCAAACGCGCACGCCTCGACATTCAGGACGCGATCCGCGCTGCGATCGATGCCAGCGCAGCCCGCGCCTCCGCAACCCCACCAGCCACAATCGACTATGCGGAGGCGCGGGCCACCGTGCTGGCCTTGAACAGAACCGGGCGGTTGAACGATTCCAGCGTCAACCGTTTCGCGATCAGGCGAGAGGTCCGCAACGTCGTTGCGGCGCTGGCGCAGCTCGCAACCGTTCCGATCGAGACGATCGCACCGCTGATGGAAGCCGCCGACATCAGCGGGCTCGTGATCGCCTGCCGCGCATCGCGACTGAACTGGAACACGACGGCTGCCATCGTCAGCTACCGGAAGGCCGGGCTGACGGTTGCACCCGAGGAGCTGCAGCGCGCACGGGACATGTTTGAAGGACTGGCGCTATCCAACGCGCAGCGCACGATCCGGTTTGGTTCGCTTAGCGAGCTGACCGCGAAGCGCTCCCAGGCAGTGTGAGTGATGCAATGACGTATGGTGACCGCAGGGCGGAGCGCGTCAAGCTCGAGACGCGCTATCCCGTCAATCTCATGGGTGTCGACGGCACGTGGCGGCGGAGTTGCATCCTGCTCGACGTCTCGCAGAGCGGGGCCCGGCTCGAGGTCGACGGATCGCTCGATGTGCTGAAGGCCCAGGAGTTCTTCCTGGTGCTGTCCTCGCGTGGACTGGCCTTCCGCCGCTGCGAGCTGGTTCGCGTCGACGGTGCCGAGATCGGCGTGAGGTTCATCGAAGAGAGACGGCGAAAGGGACGCCCCGTCATTCCAAGGTGAGGATTGCCGCAACCGGCCCGAAGGGAAGTTGACGACATGACCGTACAGAGAGCGACCAACATCAGGGTATCGACCACCTCCGCCGCACCGTTGCGCGGGACCATCGAGATCGACTGCGCCGGCACCGTCGCGACGTTTGCGATCGACGAGGAAATGGCGCATCGCCTGTGCGCCGATCTGGAACGGTTTCTGACCCAGGTCCCGCGCCGGACCCGCGCAGCGCGGTGACCTTGAGCTACCGACTGTCGCGCGCCTACTCCCGCTTGAAGCGATAGTCGAAGCGATCGCCATCCGCCTTGATCAGGCCGACCGTCGGGGCCGGAAAATGGATCGGCAGGATCAGCGTGTCGGTCTCGGCAACGGAGGCAAAGAATTTCCGCCGCGATATCGCCGACTGCTTCGGGTCCCAATCGGGCTTGGCCGACCATTCCGGTTCGCGGCACTGGATTGCATGGTGCATCAGGTCTCCGGCGACCACCGCGCGCTGCCCCTTCGAGAAGATGTTGATGCAGCAATGGCAGGGCGAATGGCCCGGGGTCGGCGTCAGCGTCACGGTGTCGTCGAGCGCGTAGTCGTCGTCGACCAGGAGCGCCTGCCCGGCCTCGACGATCGGCAGGCAATTGTCGCGGAACACCGTACCGGGCGGATTGGCGCCCTTGGCGTTCTCGGCCTCCCAGGCCGCATACTCGCCCTTGTGGAAGACGTATTTCGCGTTCGGGAAGGTCGGCACCCAGCGCCCGTCGCGCAGCGTCGTATTCCAGCCGGTGTGGTCGATGTGCAGATGGGTGCAGAACACATAATCGATCTGCTCATAGGAGATGCCGAGCGCCACGGTCCTTCGCGCTCGATCACCGCGTCGATCGTGATGTCGCCGATCCTGATCTGCTTCATGGTTGTTTCGCTCCCGGTTTTTTGTAAAGCGTAGCGGGCGGCACCTCGCCTCACAAGCCGAGCGCCGTGCAGCACGCCATGCGGCTTTGCATTGCTGGAAGGAAACAACCATGCCGCAATTCATCCGAAATCCTGTTCATGCTGCGGGAATGACCCATCGCGCGATTCCGATCGTCCTCCTGATGCTTACGACATTGCCGACAGCGGCGGCAGCCGCGCCCGACACCGTTTTCTTTCCGAGCGCCGACGGCAAGACCGAGATCGTCGGCTACCTGTTCAGGCCGCAAAAGCCGGGTCCGCACCCCGCGATCGTGCTGCTGCACGGCCGCGGCGGCCCCTATTCGACCAACGTCAACAAGGACTGCACGCTGGTGTCGCGGACCAATCCGTCGGCGGCCTGCAATGCCGGCAGCCTGTCCAAGCGCCACGCGATGTGGGGACAGTATTGGGCCGACCACGGCTATTTCGCGCTGCTGCCGGACAGTTTTGGTCCGCGCGGCAAGGCGCACGGCTTCGGCCGCTTCACGCATGACGATCCTGATCGCAGCGACGTCAATGAAAGGACCGTGCGGCCGCTCGACGCCGAGGGCGCGCTGAGCTGGCTGCGCAGCCAGCAGGAGATCAGCGGCAACCGCATCTTCCTGCAGGGATGGTCGAACGGCGGCAGCACCGCGCTGAACGTGATGCAGCGGCAAGGCGCGGCGACGTCGGGCTATCGTGCCGCGCTCGTGTTCTATCCGGGCTGCGGGCCGGCCGCGCTGCTGGCGCAGACGCTCAGGTCGGCAGCACCGATCACGATGTTGCTCGGCACGGACGACGAGGAAGTATCGCCCGACCGCTGCCGGGACGTCGCCAGCCGCTCCATTGCCGCCGGCAGCAAGATCGACGTCGTGGTTTATCCGGGTGCCACCCACGATTTCGACGATCCCGGCCGTCGCCGCCAGTCGAATCTCGCCAACAGCGCGGCGCTCCAGGACGCGATGGTGCGGGCGATTGCCGCAGTGGACGGCTTGAAGGATTAGGCCGCCGCAAATCGACCAGAAAGCACCCCTACCCGGGCCGGCGATCCAGCAAGGAACCGAGTCGCTTGGGCAGGAAACTGAAATACGCGGCAGCGACGATCGTCGCCGTCGCCGCCGCAATCTACCTCAACAACACCAGCCTTCTCGCAACGCATGCCGGCGGCAAGCCGGTGCTGCTCGCCCATCGCGGCATGGCGCAGCGTTTCGACGAGCGCGACCTCAGGAACGACACCTGCACCGCGGCGCGCATGCTGCCGCCGAGCCATGACTATCTCGAGAACACGGTCCGCTCGATGCAAGCGAGCTTCGAGCGCGGCGCCGATATCGTCGAGCTCGACGTCCATCCGACGACCGACGGCGAGTTCGCGGTGTTTCACGACTGGACCGTCGATTGCCGCACCGATGGCCAGGGCGTCACCCGCGAACAGCCGATGGCGCGGCTGAAGATGCTCGATATCGGCTATGGCTACACGGCCGATGGCGGCAAGACCTTCCCGTTCCGCGGCAAGGGCATCGGCCTGATGCCGTCGCTGGACGAGGTGCTTAAGACCTTTCCGGATCGCCGGCTCTTGATCAACGTCAAGAGCCGCGATCCCGCCGAGGGCGAGAAGCTCGCAACGGTCTTGAACCGGCTCGCCGCCGAGCGGCGCAAGCTGATCTTGGTTTATGGCGGCGACGAGCCGATCGAGACGATCCGGCGGCTTGCGCTGGAAACCCGCACCATTTCCCGCGCGGCGCTCAAGAGCTGCCTCATCCGCTATATCGGCTATGGCTGGACCGGCATCGTGCCTGATGCCTGCCGCAACGCCATCGTGCTGGTGCCGATCAACTACGCGCCATGGCTATGGGGATGGCCGGACCGCTTCCTCAACCGCATGGCCGCAGCCAACAGCGCGGTCTTCGTGCTCGGGCCTTATCAGGGCGGCGAATTCTCGACCGGGGTTGACGATGCCGACCTGTTCAGGCGCCTGCCCGAAAGCTATTCCGGCGGGATCTGGACCAACGAGATCGAGACCATCGCCCGCCTCGCCGGGCGTTAGATCCGGCCTCCTCCCGTCATCTCTCCGTCATAGAAATTGTGCGACTGAAGCGGCTCGTCGCATCGAGGACAACGCTATGAACGCACCGAGCCTGACCCGCCCCAAGATCGCCGAAACCGTCATCGAGCCGACGGTCAAGCTGCGCGAGGTCAGGGTCGGACGTTGCTGTGAGGTTCTCGGCGACACCGCGATCGAATACACCGAGCTTGGCGACTACTCCTATCTCGGCAGCGGCTGCATCGTCGCCGACGCCGTGATCGGCCGCTTCTGCGCGATTGCGGCGCAGGTCCGGATCGGCGCGCCCAATCATCCGCTCGAGCGCCCCTCCCAGCATCGCTTCACCTATTGTCCGGAATATTACACCGCCTCAGCCGAGCGCGATCATGACTTCTTCAGGAACCGACGCGCGGATCGCGTCGTGATCGGTAACGACGTCTGGATCGGCCACGGCGTGATCGTGCTGCCCGGCGTCACCGTCGGAGACGGCGCGGTGCTGGCGGCCGGCGCCGTGGTCTCGCGCGATGTCGCGCCCTACACCATCGTCGGCGGCGTGCCGGCCCGGCCGATCAAGGAGCGGTTCAACCGAAAGATCGCCGCCGAGCTGTCGCAGATCGCCTGGTGGAACTGGCCGGCTGAAACCCTCTGGGAGCGCCTGCCGGAATTCCAGTCCGGCGACGTCGAGGCGTTTTGCGCGCGATGGCGGACTTGAGCATAGGACTGACGCGGATTTCGCTTCGCTCCATCCGGGCTACGGGATAGAGCCGTTTGACTTCGTAGCCCGGATGGAGCGAAGCGAAATCCGGGGTAAGCTAGCCGCATGGTACAATATCGGCGTAACTTCATACCCGGCGGCACGTTCTTCTTCACAGTCACATTGGAAGATCGGACTTCGTCGCTACTGGTCGAACAAGGCGGGCTGTTGCGCGATGCCTTTCGCGCAGCGCGCGCCAAGAAGCCGTTCACGCTGGATGCCATCGTGATCCTGCCAGATCACCTGCATACGGTCATGACACTACCACCCGGCGACAGCGACTTCCCGGATCGCTGGCGGCAGATCAAGAGTTACTTCACGCGCGCCGTTGTTGCCGCCGGCGTGCCGCTCTCGGTAAACCACCGCGGCGAGTACCCGCTTTGGCAGCGACGGTTTTGGGAACACACCATCCGTAATGAACGCGATCTCGAACGTTGCGTCGACTACGTCCATTACAATCCGACCAAACACCGCCTCGTTTCCTCGCCTGTCGACTGGCAACACACGTCTCTTCACCGATATGTCCGGGGTGGGATATTGCCGGCTGATTGGGGCGGTAGCGGAGCTATGGACAACGACGACTTCGGCGAGCGGAAGGACTGACCCGGATTTCGCTTCGCTTCATCCGGGCTACGAAGTGGGCGGGGTAATCGCGAACGCTAGCTCCGCAGTCCCGGCGCTTCCTGGCCGGTACGCGCGACATATTCAGTGTAGCCGCCGCCATATTGATGGATGCCGTCAGGGGTCAGCTCCAGCACGCGGTTGGAGAGCGCGGCGAGGAAGTGCCGGTCGTGCGAGACGAACAGCATCGTGCCCTCGAACTCGGAGAGCGCATTGATCAGCATCTCCTTGGTGGCGAGATCGAGATGGTTGGTCGGCTCGTCCAGCACCAGGAAGTTCGGCGGATCGAACAGCATCTTGGCCATCACCAGCCGCGCCTTCTCGCCGCCCGAGAGCACCCGGCACTTCTTCTCGACGTCGTCGCCGGAGAAGCCGAAGCAGCCGGCGAGCGCGCGAAGGCTGCCCTGGCCGGCCTGCGGAAACGCGTCCTCCAGCGACTGGAACACGGTGCGCTCGCCATCGAGCAGGTCCATCGCATGCTGGGCGAAATAGCCCATCTTGACGCTGCCGCCGACCGCGACCGCGCCGTCGTCGGGCTCGGTTGAACCGGCGACCAGCTTCAGGAGCGTCGACTTGCCGGCACCGTTGATGCCCATCACGCACCAGCGCTCCTTGCGACGGATCATGAAGTCGAGGCCGTCATAAATGCGCTTGCTGCCATAGGCCTTGTGGACGTTCTTCAGGCTGACGACATCCTCGCCCGAGCGCGGTGCCGGCTGAAATTCGAACGCCACGGTCTGCCGCCGCCGCGGCGGCTCGACCCGTTCGATCTTGTCGAGCTTCTTGACCCGGCTCTGCACCTGGGCGGCGTGCGAGGCGCGCGCCTTGAAGCGCTCGATGAATTTGATCTCCTTGGCGAGCATTGCCTGCTGCCGCTCGAACTGCGCCTGCTGCTGCTTGTCGGAGAGCGCGCGCTGCTGTTCGTAGAACTCGTAATTGCCGGAATAGGTGGTGAGCTGGCCGGCGTCGATCTCGACCACCTTGTTGATGATCCGGTTGATGAACTCGCGGTCATGCGAGGTCATCAGCAACGCGCCCTCATAGCCTTTCAGGAACTGCTCGAGCCAGATCAGGCTTTCGAGATCGAGATGGTTGCTCGGCTCGTCGAGCAGCATGACGTCCGGACGCATCAAGAGGATGCGCGCCAGCGCCACCCGCATCTTCCAGCCGCCGGAGAGTTTGCCGACGTCGCCGTCCATCATCTCCTGGCTGAAGCCGAGACCAGCCAGCGCCTCGCGCGCGCGGCCGTCGAGCGCATAGCCGTCGAGCTCCTCGAACTGATGCTGCACCTCGCCATAGCGCGCGATGATATCGTCCATCTCGTCGGCCTTGTCGGGGTCGGCCATCGCGGCCTCGAGTTCCCTGAGTTCGGCCGCGACCACGCTGACGGGCCCTGCCCCATCCATCACCTCGGCGACCGCGCTGCGGCCGGACATCTCGCCGACATCCTGGCTGAAATAGCCGATCGAGATGCCGCGATCGAGCGAGACCTGGCCCTCGTCCGGGATTTCCCGGCCCGAGATCATCCGGAACAGCGTGGTCTTGCCGGCGCCGTTCGGCCCGACGAGGCCGATCTTCTCGCCCTTCTGGAGCGCCGCGGAGGCTTCGATGAAGAGGATCTGGTGGCCGACTTGCTTGGAGACGTTATCGAGGCGGATCATGCTCTAATACTGGGGAACTGAGGGTTTGCGGCCTCTTATTCGATCTGGGACGTGGGTGGAAGCCCATTCCGCAGGTTCGTGCCGCGTTTCGTGCATGCCACGATCGTTGCCAATCGAATATGACATGAAGCGGTTCGACGATCGGTTTTGGGGCATCTTATGCAAGTCTGGTTTCTCTATCTGCTCGCGCTCGGCGCCGGCATCTGCGTCGCCGTTCAGCAGGTCCTGAACGGCAATCTCAGGTCAGCCCTCAACTCGCCGGCCTGGGCCGGGCTCGTCAGCTATCTCGGCGGGCTCGTGACGATGGCGGTCGTGCTGGTCGCGACGCGCGAGCCGGTGCCGTCCTGGAAGCTGGTGACGGCGGTGCCGTGGTGGGCCTGGAGCGGCGGCGTCCTCGGCGGCATCTTTATCCTGCTGATGATCCTGCTGCTGCCGCCACTCGGCGCCGCGACCCTGCTGGCACTGGTGGTTGCGGGTCAAATGCTCGCGGGCATCGCGATGGACCATTTCGGCTTGTTCGGGCTGGCGCAGCACCCGGTGTCGGTTTCACGGCTGGCCGGCATCGCGCTGATCATCGGCGGCGTGCTTCTGATCAAGGATTGACGGGCTCTCGTCAGGCGCGGCGCATCAGGCGCAATTCGGCGGACAGGCGAAGGCTGCGCTTGCCGGCCAGCGCGATGCCTTCGAGCTCGGCACCGTCCGCACGGCACGAACCGGCAAAACCGATGCCGACTTCATAACCGCCGAACACCGGGTACTCGCCCTTCGCCGGCGTATGCTCCTGGTTGACGATCTCGCCTCGCCAGCGGCCATCGGCCGACGAATACGAACCGAGATAGTAGAAGAACGCATCGCCGCCGAGGATGCGGCCGTCCATCAGCAGCATGACCCCGGTGAGCCCGGCATCGACACCGTCGAGCGCGCGCAGATGGATCGAGTACAGTCCGTTGACGATGCCGCCGGGACCGACCGCCCCGCGCGGCGGCAAGGCCTCGTCGTCGAGCGGCGCCAAATTCGCCCAGAACACGCCGTCCGGCATGGCGTCAGCCTTGCCCTCGAGCAGGATGGTGGACCCCTCGCTCCTGCCGCGCACCTTGATGACGGTGACGTCGGCGCCCATCAGCGGCTTGAAGTTCGGATCGTCATTGTGGCGCTCGGTGATCACCTCGGCGGCGATCTCGCCTTCCGTCACCTGATAGGTGCCGAGATGGGCAAAGGCCGAATTGCCGCCCAGCATCCTGCCGTCATGCATGCACATGATGCTGCGGCCGAATGCGCCGTTGATGCCGTACTCGACCTTGTAAAGTCCGTTGAGCACGCAAAAAATCCAAAAAAAATAAAATTGATTCTGTTCGCCACATAGCACCGGGCCGAACGCCGCACCATTGCGTCTTTTGGCGCAGGCAAACCCGCGATGTCCGGGTGTGGACAGCGGCCGATTCGTCGCTTAGCTGTAGGCACCGCCCGCGTCGTGCTGCGTCACGCGGGATCCGGTCTGCCGGTTCTCTACTCTCCCAGTTCATTGTGTCCAAGCATTTGCGCATTCCGCCAATGGTCGCGCGGCCGCACCCGGCCTCGACACAGGCGAGGCTTCGAGGAGCATCACATGATCAATCGCCTTGGCCTGGCCGCCGCGCTGGCGCTGCTGCTCGGCAGCGGTGGCACAGCCCTGGCGCAGTCGCTGCCCGACTATATGGGACCGATCTCCGGTAAGACCTCATCAACGCCGGCCGACGTCGCGACCAAGGACGTGCTCGCGCTCAACACCGGCATGTTCGAGCTCTATGGCGATGCGGCGCGGATTTTCCAGAAGAACATCCTCGACAAACACCCTGTGATCCTCGGCCTGTTCTCCGGCGCCGGCGGCCGCCTGATCCTGTACCGGCCAGGCAAGCCGCCTACCGAGGCGCCGCAGGTGCCGATCGTCTATCAGCTGCTCAAATCGGTCGGCCACAGCACGATGGCGCTGGCCGAAGTGGTCGGCCCCTATGTCAACAATCCCGACGACAAGGCATGGCGCGGGTCGATGCAGGCCTATCGCAGCCGGATGCAGTCGGCGCTCGACGGGCTCGATGCCACGCCGATGCAGGCGGACTGGCGCGACAACAACCGTGCCATCCTCAAGAACAACATCGCCTTCATGGATGAATGCCTCACCGCCGGCGCGATCCCCTTCGCGACGCTCGAGGCGTTCGGCAAGAAGCAGGCGCCGCTGCTCGCCAAGAACGTCGCCTGGGCCGCGCAGACCCAGGTCGCGCACTGGATGACGGTCATGGCCGACTGGAAATCCCAGCTCGGCGCCGACTGGGACAAGACCTACGGCGCGAGCAACACGATCTATGTAGCGCGGCAGAACAACGTGATCTTCAGCGTGCTGGCGCAGTTCTTCGGGCCTGACGCCATCAACAGCCGCCTGATGCTGATCGAGACGATCTCCTTCACCACCACGCCGTCGGACATGCTGGAGTCGCTGACCCGGATCATCGCGGACCGCTCGGTCGGCGCGCTGTTCTTCGGCAGCTATCACCTGATGGACTATGAGCTGATGGGGGGCGACGCGCGCGAGGCGATCATCGCCGAGACCAAGAAGCGCGGCATGACCGCCTTCCTGCCGCCGCTGGTGCCGTTCGGTTCCAAGCAGTGGCCGACGCTGATCACGCCAGGTCCGGGACCGGCCACCATCGCCGACCTGAAGTGAGCCCAAAGCTACAAGTGAGGCAGCTACGACCTATTGCGGCGTTGCGGTTGCGCTCGCTTTGCCGCAATACTTTCGCGTGTATTGCACCAATTGTTAAACCCCGGCGCGATATGCCGTCGTCGAGGTGTCGATGAAAGATCAGACCATGCGGCCTTCGCGACGCGATTTCGTGAAGTGGTTGTCGGCAGGCGGCATCTCGGTCAGCCTGTCGCATCTGGCGCTGGCGAAGGAACCGGCTTTCGCGACCCGCGAGACGCTGCCCGGCCGCGGCCATTTCAACCCGGCGGAAAAGGGCGCCGGCCGTGTCGACGGCGTCGCCAAGGTCACCGGCGCAAAACTCTACGCGTCCGACTTCCGCGCCGCCGACATGGCGGGCTGGCCCGCGACCACCGCGCACGCCATCCTGGTCCGCGCCGATGACGCGACGCATGTCTATGCCGGCATGGACCTCGCCCGTCTCGATGGTCCGGCAAAGCCGTCGGTTATCGTAACCGCTGCCGATCTCGACCGGATCGGCACGCGGGTCCCGGAGTTCTACACCGGCGACCTGTTCTGCCCGGTCGGCAAGACGCCGCTCTATCTCGGACAACCGATCGCGCTGTTGATCTTCGAGCAGTTCGACGCCTTCGACCGCGCGCGCCTCGCGCTGCGCGACGGCGGCTTCGTCAAATTCGGCGACGAGACCGGGCCGGTCATCCTGCCGAACTACGGCGCGTATCGCTTCACGCGCGTGGCGGGCGCCTCGCCTGACGCGCCCGACGTCTATTCGCCGATCCAGGCCGGTTGGGTTTCGCCGAGCCGCATCCAGAACGCGGCGCTGCCGGTCTGGCTGCCGCTCGCCAAGGAGACCAAGGCCGACTACGCCAAGGCCGCAACCCATGGCGAAGCGATCCGCGCCCAACTCGCCAAGGACGATCCGACACAGCTCGTGCTCGACCGCGAGTTCGAGACCCAGTCGGTCGATCCGATGTTCCTCGAGCCGGAGAGCGGGCTCGCCTGGTACCGCGACAACAGCGGCAATCTCGAACTGGTGCTCGGCGTGCAGTCGCCCTATGAGGCGACCGAGTCGATCGCCTTCATGCTCGGCAAGGCTCGCCCGCCGTTCCGGCCCTCGCACATCAACGCGCAGTTCGCCCATGTCGGCGGCGGCTTCGGCGGCCGCGACCATACCCCGTTCGTGCTTTACGTGGCGCTGGCGGCGATGTTCTTTCCGGGCCGTCCGGTGCGGCTGGCGCAGGACCGCTACCAGCAATTCCAGGGCGGCATCAAACGCCACCCGATCAAGATGCGCTCGCGGATCGGCATCGATCACGCGAGCGGCAAGATCACGGCATTCGCCGCCGACCATGTGCTCGACGGCGGCGGGCTCGCCAACTTCTCCGCCAATGTCGCGGTCGTTGCCGCGACGGCTGCGATCGGTATCTACGACATCCCGAAAGTCGACGTCACCACCGTGGCGCTGCATTCGCGCGGCGTCACCGCAGGCTCGATGCGCGGCTACGGCACGCTGCAGACCATGACCGCGCTCGAAGTCCTGATCGACGAGGCGGCGAGCGAGCTCAAGGTCGATCCGATCGCATTCCGGCGCAACAATGCGCTGAAGCAGAACGGCCGGACCATGACCGGCAATCCCTACATCGTGTCGGTGCGCACATCAGACATCCTCGACAAGCTCGAGAAGCATCCGATCTGGCGGCAGCGTGCTGACTTCAAGCAGAAGGCGCCGGAGGGGCGGCTGGTCGGCACCGGCGTCGCCTGCGTCACCAAGGATTACGGCTCGGGCGCGGATTGCTCGCTCGGCCGGGTCGAGATCGATGCCGAAGGACGGATCGCGATCCACTGCGACCACGTCGAGATGGGCAACGGCGTCGGCACCGCGCTCGCCAACCGGGTCGCGAGCCATCTCGGCGCCGTCGCCGACGAGGTCGCGGTCTCCCGCGTCGACAGCTACGACGCGCTCGGGCTCGTCACCTCGGGCGATCCCTACACGATGGATCAGAAGACCCAGGATCTCGCCGAGAAGAACCCGCGCTGGGTGCCGGCGATCAGCTCGGCAACCAGCGCGTCGATCGGCGCCCATGTCGGCACGCACTCGTCGGCCGAGGCGGCCCGCGTCATCTTCCGCTTCGGCCTGTGGCCGGCGGCGCTCGAGCTCTGGCACATCGCCAAGGCCGATCCCCGCACCCGCCAATGGGACAAGGCGCACTGGAAGGATGGCCAGCTGGTGCTCGACGATCTCGCGCCGCTACCCTTGCCAAAGCTTGCCGCGACCGCGCATGCGCGCGGCTTCGTCACCGGCGCCATCGCGCACAGCTTCTCGCGCTGGGCCTGGTCGCGCGCCCGCTTCCCGCTGTTCGGCGAGCAGTACCGCGCCGAGATCGACGCGCTCGCTGTTCGTCGCGGCCGAAGCCAGTTCGAGCGGATCGACCGAACAAGCGTGAAATTCCCGCCGACCGACAACAACCGGATCGGCACCGCCTACACCTCGATGTGCGGCACGCTGGTCCGCATCGAGATCGAGCGCGCGACTGGCATCTTGCGCATCGCCAGGGCCTACAGCGTGTTCGAATGCGGCCAGGCGCTGGTCCCCGAAGTGGTGCTCGGCCAGTCGCATGGCGGGTTCGCGATGGGCGTCGGCTACGCGTTGCTGGAAACCCTGCCGCCGTTCGAAGGCGGGCCCGGCAACGGGCAGTGGAATCTCGGCCAGTACCTGATCGCGCGCGGCTCCGACCTGCCGCTGCACGATCTCGAGATCGAGATGCTGCCGCCGCTGACGCCGGACGAGCCGCCGAAGGGCATGGCCGAGGTGGTGATGATCCCGATCGTGCCGGCGCTGCTCAACGCCATCAACGATGCCACCGGCCACCGCTTCCGCTCACTGCCGGTGACAACAAGCCTGCTCAAGGGAGCGCTGGCGTGACGACGCTCAACCTTACCATCAACGGCCAGAAGCACGGCCCGATCGAGGTCCGCGACGACCTCTCGATGAACGATTTCCTTCGGGAAATGCTCGGGATGACCGGCACCAAGTTCGGCTGCGGCGCCGCGCAATGCTTGAGCTGTGCCGTTATCATCGATAATCCCGACGGCACGAGCTACACCACCCCGACCTGCGTGGTGCCGGCGGCCAATTTCGACGGCAAGGCGATCCGCACCGTCGAGGGCCACGCCAGGGACGGCGAACTCTCGGCGTTGCAGCGCGCCTTCATCGACCACTTCGCGTTCCAGTGCGGCTATTGCACGGCCGGTTTCCTCAACGAAGGCCAGGTGCTGCTCGAACGGCTGGCGAAGGCGCCGGTGGCGCGGGACCAGCTCGAGAGCGTCATTGCGGATGCGCTCGACGGCCATCTGTGCCGTTGCACCGGCTACATCAAGTATCACCAGGCGGTGCGCGACGTGATCCTCGCCGATTCCAAACGCTATCTGACCGCCAGCAAGTGAGCGCGCAAGAATGCCATCGGAAACGTGGTTTCGGATCGTTGCGGTGCTGACGGCGCTCGCGACCAGCCTGTGCGCAGGCTACGCGGCGTCGGAAAGCGCGAGCCACGCCCTCGCCTCGCCGGAAAGCTTTGCCGGCATCGAGAATGTCGAGCAGCGCTCGGCGGCGATCTTCACCGAGCTCGGCAAGGTGTTGACGCATCCGCGCTGCACCAATTGCCATCCCGCCGGCGACAGCCCGCGGCAGGGCGACATCAGCCGCATGCATCAGCCGCCGGTGACGCGCGGTGCGGACGGCCACGGCAAGGACGCCATGCGCTGCTCGATCTGTCACCAGCACGCCAATTTCGACCCCGGTCGGGTGCCGGGACACCCGGAATGGCACCTTGCGCCGCGCGAGATGGCATGGGCCGGCAAGACCGTCGGCGAGATTTGCGCGCAAATCCGCGACCCCGCGCGCAATGGCGGCCGCAAGGTCGAGGAGCTGGTCGAGCATATCGGCAAGGACACGCTGGTGGGCTGGGCCTGGCATCCCGGCTTCGGCCGCGCACCGGCACCGGGCACGCAGGCGCAGGCCGGCGCGCTGGTCGAGGCCTGGGTGAAGACCGGCGCGGCCTGCCCAGTGCCTTAAGTCGCGCAACTCCGAACTAGTGGCGCTTGAAATACTGCACGTCGCGCTCGTGCTTCTCCGCCGCCGCGCGCGACTTGAAGGTGCCGAGATTGCGGCGCTTGCCGGTCTTCGGATTGACCTTGCGGGAATAGAGCCGGTACTCGCCGGAACTTAGTTTGCGGATCATCGCAACGCCTCGCCAATGCCTTTCGCATGTCAACGACATGCCGCGGAGAGCGTTCCAGTTCGGTTAGAAGCAGAGATTGGTCACGGCATTGCCGCGCTTGTCCTTGATGACATAGGGACAGCGGGCCCGCTCCAGCGCCTTCTTGGCATCCTCGTCGCCGAGCGCCGCCGCCCGCTCGTAATAAGCTTTCGCGGCATCGCTGTCCTTCGGCCCGCCGCGACCGGCCTGCGCGAAGGCGCCCATCCGCTCCAGCGCGCCCGGATGGTTCTGCGCAGCGGCCTTCTCGAACAGCGCCCGCGCGCCGACATCGTCCTGCGCGCCGCCCTGGCCTTCGGCCAGCATCATGCCGAGCTGGTACTGCGCTTCGGCATTGGTCTCGGCGGATTTGGCGAGCAATTCGCGCGCGCGTGCCGGATCAGCTGCCGCGCCGCCGCCGCCGAGCGCGGCGAGATTGCTGACGCCGCGCGCGTTGCCGGCCTGCGCCGCGCGCTCGAACAATTTGCGGGCCTGCGCCTCGTCTTTGGCAACGCCGGTGCCGTTGCCGTAGAGCACGCCGAGCTCGACCATCGCCGAGGTCGAGCCCTTGTCGGCGGCCTTGCGCCAAGCGCTTGCGGCTTCCGCCGTCTGCCGGTTGGCGGCATAGGCCCGGCCGAGCTGGTACATCGCGCGGCGCGACGATCTTGCGGCCACCGCGCAGTACTTGATCGCGGTCGCGATGTCGGCCGACGCGATGTCGGGCACGCCCTTCACGTCGGCCGGCTTGTCGGGATCGGTGGGATCGGCGGCAAGCCGGTCGCACAGCACGAGGTCGGCCGATTGCGCGTGGGCAGACACGGGCGCGGCAAGCGCCGCAGCAAAGACAATCGCGTGAAGTGGTTTGAACATGACCAGCAGGTTGCGTCGCGGTGCGGGCAAATTCAAGGCTCGAGCCCGGTCTCGCGCAGCACTGGCGCGACATCAGCCGACGACAGATAGCGCAGCAGATGATCGGCGGCCGCTGCGCGCTGCGAGGCTGCCATGCGGCCGGCGGAAAACACCGCCGGGGTCTGCAAATCCAGCGGAATCGGCCCGACGACCTCGATGCCCTCGATCTGCTTCAACTCACTGATCTGCTGGATTGCGAGATCGGCGTCGCCGCTGACGAGCTTTTCCGCGGTGAAGCCGCTCGGAATGATCACCGCCCGCGCGTTGATCGCCGCCACAATGCCGAGACGCGCGATCAGCTGCGCGAACAGGATGCCGCTGGCGCCGAGCCGCGAATAGGCCACCGCCCGCGCACCGAGCAGCGCCGCACGCAGCGCGGCTTCAGTTGCGATGTCGGGATGCGCCGCCCCCGCCTTCACCGCGACGCCGACATGGGAACGCGCAAGATCCACTGCGCTCTCCCGCGCAACGCGGCCCTCGCCGATCATCTCATCGAGGCCTTCGCGGGTCAGGATCACGAGGTCGGCGCCCTCGCCGCCGCGCAGGC
Organism: Bradyrhizobium sp. USDA 3315; assembly: GCF_054056795.1. Taxonomy (NCBI): domain Bacteria; kingdom Pseudomonadati; phylum Pseudomonadota; class Alphaproteobacteria; order Hyphomicrobiales; family Nitrobacteraceae; genus Bradyrhizobium; species Bradyrhizobium sp. USDA 3315. Next base: position 7,292,415 of record NZ_JBSRYP010000001.1, read on the forward strand.
GTTTGAGCAGCGCCAGCGTCGGCGCAAAATCGGCGTCGATCGCAACGCCGCTCGCCGCCTGATAGGCGGCGGCAAGCCGCGCGACCGCGCCCTTCAACGCCAGTGTCGAAAGAACACGAACCGAATTGCTCATATGGCCTATGCCCGCCGCATCAGCTTGAGCGCGGCCGTGAGGCGCAGGCTGCGCTTGCCGGCAAGCGCGGTCGCCTCCAGCACGGCGCCCTCGGCGTCGCAGGTGCCGGCAAAGCCGATGCCGACCTCATGGCCGCCAAAGATCGGGTTCTCGCCCATCGCCGAAGTGTGCTCCTGATTGAGGATCTGGCCCTTCCAGCGGCCTTTCTCGGAAGTGTAGGTGCCGAGATAGTAGAAGAAGGCGTCGCCGCCAAGGATGCGGCCGTTGTTCAGCAGCATCACGCCGGTGAGGCCGCCGTCGACCCCGTCGAGCACGCGGATGTGGATCGAATAGAGCCCGTTGATGACGCCGCCCTCGCCGACCCCGCCGGCGAGCGGGATGTCCCCCTCGGTGATCGGCGTCATCACCGACTGGAACGGCACGCCGGGCAACTCCTTCAGCTCGCCCTTGAAGCGGTAGAGGTCGCCGTCCGGCCGGCCTTTGGCAATCAGCGTGGCGTCATCGGTACCGGCCATCGCGCGGTAGTTCGGATCGGGGTTATGGCGGACGGTCTGGATCTCGACTGCGACCTCGTCGCCGGCTTTCTCGTAGGTGCCGATATGGGCGAACGCCGAATTGCCGCCCAGCATCTTGCCATCGCCGACATACATCACGCCGCGGCCGACGGCGCCGCCGAGTTCGAACCGGACCTTGTAAAACCCCTCAAACAAGCGCCGCATCCCCGGCAGCCAAGATGCACCCGTTATCTAGCGCGGTTCATAACGCAGCGAAACCGGTTTCGGCGGAACGCCGCCTGCAAAGGGTATCGCTAAATAGCGAAGGTCCGCCAAGGCTGTCGCCCTGGCGGACCCGATTTGCGGTACCGGATGGCTCCATCCGGGTCCGATAGCAGCTTAGGCCGCAGCCTTGGCGCCGGTCGGAACCTCGGAGATCGTCTTCAGGATCTGCGAAGCGATCTGGTAGGGGTCGCCTTGCGAGTTCGGGCGACGGTCTTCCAGATAGCCCTTGTAGCCGTTGTTGACGAAGGAGTGCGGAACGCGGATCGAGGCACCACGGTCAGCCACGCCGTAGCTGAACTTGTTCCAGGGCGCGGTCTCGTGCTTGCCGGTCAGGCGCTTGTCGTTGTCCGGGCCGTAGACGGCGATGTGATCCATCAGGTTCTTGTCGAAGGCCTTCATCAGGCTCTCGAAGTACTCCTTGCCGCCGACTTCGCGCATGTACTTGGTCGAGAAGTTGGCGTGCATGCCCGAGCCGTTCCAGTCGGTGTCGCCGAGCGGCTTGCAATGGAATTCGATATCGATGCCGTAACTCTCGGTGAGGCGCAGCATCAGGTAGCGGGCCATCCACATCTGGTCAGCGGCGGTCTTGGAGCCCTTGCCGAAGATCTGGAATTCCCACTGGCCCTTCGCCACTTCGGCGTTGATGCCTTCGTGGTTGATGCCGGCGGCGAGGCAGAGATTGAGATGCTCTTCGACGATCTTGCGGGCGACGCTGCCGACGTTCTTGTAGCCGACGCCGGTGTAGTACGGGCCCTGCGGCGCCGGATAACCCTCTTCCGGAAAGCCGAGCGGACGGCCGTCCTTGTAGAAGAAGTATTCCTGCTCGAAGCCGAACCAGGCGCCTTCGTCATCCAGAACGGTGGCGCGCTTGTTCGAGACATGCGGCGTCTTGCCGTCGGGCATCATGACTTCGCACATCACCAGCACGCCGTTCTCGCGCGCGGCGTCGGGATAGCAGGCGACCGGCTTCAGCACGCAGTCAGAGCTGTGGCCTTCAGCCTGCTGGGTGGACGAACCGTCAAAGCCCCACAGCGGAAGCTGTTCGAGGGTCGGGAACGACGCGAATTCCTTGATCTGCGTCTTACCGCGCAGGCTCGGCGTCGGCGTATATCCGTCGAGCCAGATATACTCGAGCTTGTACTTGGTCATTGAACCTCTCTGTTGATGATGCAAAACCGTGAGGAACCGAAAGCCAGTCGGCCGCCGCACGCGTACCCGGCCACCATCGGCCGGCTCTTACTAAGCAATTAAAATGCCAGTTGCTGCACTGCGGCGCCCGCCCGGCCGCGGATGTCCACAGCGGAGATCACATTTTTTTCTGCGACATAGCAGCGCGGCTGGCATGCGCCGCGGTCAGTCAAAATCTTCTCTCAACGCTCTCCACCGCCCGTTTCTGCAGCAAATTCGGCTACGGCATCGCCTGCCGCTTATTGCGGCGGCAGCGCCATGTGACAGTTCGTGTCCAACGGTCGGGCGCCCTGCAACCACCGCCGCGGCTCAAGCGTTGGTCAGCTGCATCCTGCCTCACAGGAAGCAAACCCGAATCTGCCCACGAATTGATCAAACAATGACTATTTCTTGTTCACTTGCACCCCGCCGAGCCCGGGCCGATATCGAAAACACGGTAACCACACGCGAATGAGTCGGGCGCACCATGGAGGCTCGCTCCGGCTAAAGGAGACTTTGACATGATCACCACGGGCCAAAACCAAGGACCGATCCAGGGATCGGCAACAATCTATCAATTCCCGGCAGGAGGCCGCGCGGCTCTTGGCGGACGCCGCTACGGCGAGACGCGGACCGCGCTCGAACTCGCCGCTGAAGTCGAGACCTCGGCCTGCAGCGAGAGCTGGTACCATCAGGCGGCCATCGACGACGCCAAGCCGGGCCGCGATCACTGATGCCGATGCGATCGAGGGGCGCGACGCAAAAACGTCAGACAGCAGCAGAACAATAACAAGGGTCGGAACGCGAGCGTTTCGGCCCTTTTTTCATGCCGGCTCGCAGGCTGTCGCCGGCCGCCTCGCATGCCGGAGCCTGGCAAGCCCGGCCCGGCTGATCTCGAGCGTGACCCCGCCGCCCTTGTAGCGCGTGCCAGTCAGCGACAGGCGCTTCTTCAGCGTCACCGCCTTGCCGTCGAGTTGCAGATGCGCGCGCGTATCCCCGTTGAAGAACCCGGCAATGAATTGCGTGCCGTCAGCGCAGCGATAATTCCGGAAGGCGGACTGCGCCGACACGTTCGAGGAACCAAAGAGCTCGAAAAGAATTGCGCCGATGACAATGGCGCCCCCGCGATAAGTCATATTCTCCCCCCAACGGGCCGGTTATAGACCTGTCTGCGCCGCTATTCCTGCGCCAATACCTCATCAGCTGCAACAGGCCCGCCCGATGTCCGAAGCCCCTGCCCGTCATCTCAATCTCGCCGGCGCCAGCAATTTTCGCGACCTCGGCGGCTACCAGACGCGCGACGGGCGGACGGTGCGCTGGCGCCAGATCTTCCGCTCCAACCATCTTGCGCATCTTACCGAGCAGGACGTCGCCGTGGTGCGCTCGCTCGGGGTCAGAAGCGCGTTCGATTTTCGCGGCGTCGCCGAGCGCGCCGAGGCGCTATGCGGCATGAGCGACGTCACCGTGCATTCGCTTCCCGTCGAGCCGACCGTGGTGGCTTCGCTGCGCGAGATCGCCAGCAACCGTCAGCTCTCGGAAGCCGATGCGATCGACGTGATGCGGGACTCCTACCGGGGCTATGTGCAGGACAACACGGCGCGTTACCGCACGCTGTTTGCCCATCTATTGGAAGACCGGGCGCCGCTGGTGATCCACTGCACCGCCGGCAAGGACCGCACCGGCTTTGCCTGTGCGCTGATCCTGCACGCGCTCGGCGTGTCCGATCAGGTGATCGCGGACGACTATCTCCTGACCAACCAGTTCTACAAGCGCGACCCGGCCCACAGCACCGAGCTGCCTGACGACGTCAAGCAGGTGCTCGGCACCGTGCGCGCGGCGTTTCTGGAGGCTGCATTCGAGGCGATCGATGCCGACTATGGCGGCCTCGACGGTTATTTCCGCGACGGCCTCGGGCTCGGCCAAGCCGAGCGCAAGGCGCTCGAAGGCCGCTATCTGCAGGCCTGATCAGTTCGCCCGACTTTTCGAGCGACGTGCACACCGGTTCGCGTGAAGGAAACGCGGCTGAACTAAAAAAGCTCAGGCCGCTGCGGCCTCGAGCTCGAGCTCCGCATCGAGGTCGGCAATCACATCCTCGAACGCCGAGATTGCCTGCTGGATCGCGGCGATCTGCATCAATTCCCAGCTGCCCACTGGTCCCTTGCGGTTTTGCAGCGCCACCACGAGATCGCGCCGCTGCTCCTTAAGCTGAACCAGCGGTAAACCGTGATCCGGAAGATTTCCCATTCGCATAACCCCTACCTTGGCTGGAGTTCCGCTTCTAAGGAAAGGGTTCTGCAAACGACTTACAGAACTGCTGCAAATTTTATCCAACCGGCCCTACCCCGTAGTCTTACGTAGTCGGGCCGACGTCGTTGGGCTTACGTGATCGCCTCCGGCTTCAAGGCGTCGTCGATCGCGCCGAACAGCGACTGGGTTACGCAATTGGTCGCCCATTCGCTGGTATGAAGCTGCCCGCCATCGTCGAGCTCGGCGAGTGGAATCCCGTCATCGGTCCAGCGCTTCATCAGCGCGAAGCGGCTGAACAGATTCACCTTCTTGCTTGCGGTCACTTCGGCGATCATCGGCATGATCACGTTGGCGAGATTGAGCGCAGCTTCAGTGCCGACGATCGCCTGCGTGTACTGGGAATCCATCACGACGACGTCAAGCGGAAGCGCTGTGAGCACGTCGAGCCCGGCCTCCAGCGTCGCGCGCACCTCGGCCGGATTGTAGCCCTTGTAGACGGCGTTGGTGCCGACCTGCCAGATCACCAGCACCGGCGCCTCAGCCGTCACGTCGGACTCGATGCGCGAATATTCCTCCGGCGCCTCCTGCCCGCCGATCCCGCGATTGATCACGTCGATCATCCGGCCGAAGAAGCGTTGCCGCAGCAGCATCTCGAGCCGCGGCGGAAACGGCAGGATGTTGTCGGCGCCCGCGGTCGAGGACGATCCAAGCGCCACCAGCTTGATCTTGCGCTGATGCCGCAGCGCATCCGCGAAGTGCGGCAGCTTATGTCCGAACCTGACGAGATCGGGATGGGTTTCGCACGGTCTGGGTGTCGGCATAGCAAACATCCTTGAGGTGAATGAATTGATGAATGCGCGCAGTAGGCGGCGAAATTGGCGGCATTGCAAATGAATTCCGCCTGATCATAGTGGGCATTCGTTTGCTCGCGAATGCGGAGACCGCCATGCACGGAAAAGCCATCGTCATCACGGGCGCCCTTGGCGCGCTTGGCAAAGTGGTCGCCACAGAGGCGCTGGCGCGCGGCGCGCGCGTCGCCGGCATCGATCATGCCGCGTCAACGCTTGCGGCGACGGCCGACCATATCGAGCTGGGCGGTGTCGACCTCACCGACACTGCGCAGGCGACGGCCGCGATCGACAAGGCGGCCGCGCATTTCGGCCGGCTTGACGGGCTGATCAACATCGCCGGCGGCTTTACCTTCGAGGCGGTCGGCGACGGCGATCCGGCGACCTGGCAGCGCATGTACGCGATGAACGTGATGACGGCGCTCAACACCTCGCGCGCCGCCATCCCGCATCTCACCAAGTCGGGCGCCGGACGGATCATCAATATCGGCGCGCTCGGTGCCCTGCAGGCGGCCTCCGGCATGGGTCCCTACGCCGCCTCGAAGGCCGGCGTGCACCGCCTTACCGAGTCGCTCGCTGCGGAACTGAAGGGCAAGGTCACGGTCAACGCGGTGTTGCCCTCGATCATCGACACCGCCGCCAATCGCGCTGCGATGCCGAAGGCCGACATCTCCAAATGGGTGACGCCGAAGGAGCTCGCCGACGTGATCTTGTTCCTCGCCAGCGATGCCGCGAGCGCCGTCACCGGCGCGCTCCTGCCGGTGAACGGGCGGGTTTAATCCGCAACCAGCAGCCGCAGTTTCGACCTGAAGCGGATGCTCTGCTTGCCGGCGAGCGCCATGCCGTCACCTTCGGCGGTCTGATCGGTATAGGTGCCGGTAAATCCGATCGTGACCACCTTGCGTTCCCACACCGGGCGCTCGCCATAGGTCGGCGAATGCTCCTCGTTGGTGACCTCGCCCTTCCACTTGCCATCGGCTGCGGTGTAACTGCCGTAGGCAAAGAAAAACGAGTCGCCGCCGCGCATCTGTCCGTCGCGCAGCACCATGACGCCCTGGTTGCCGCCAGAGACGCCGTCGAGAAATTCGACGGTGATGTGATAGAGCCCGTTCCGGATCATGAGCTGCGCCTGGTCCCGGTTCCGACAATAGCCGTTCAGCCGTGCCTTGCGCAAATTCCATCCGCCCTCGGCGGGCCCAATTCCGCGCTATGCTGGCGCACCGAGTCGCGGCCGATGCCGCAGGAGCCTGCCTGTTGGAAACCGCGCTTTATCTGCCCGTCAAACGCTTCCTGGAAAAGCTCGGCTTCACGGTGAAGGGCGAGATCGGCGGCTGCGATCTCGTAGCGCTGAGCGGCGATGATCCACCGGTCGTCGTGATCGGCGAACTCAAGCTCGCCTTCAATCTCGAACTGATCCTGCAGGCGGTCGATCGCGCCGGCGCCGCTGACGAGGTGTGGATCGCGGCCAAGGTGTCGGCCCGCGGCAAGGGCCGCGAGAGCGACGCGCGCTATCGCAATCTGTGCCGGCGGCTCGGCTTCGGCATGCTCGGCGTCACCGATCGCGGCGACGTCGAGGTGCTGGTGCCGCCGCCGACCGCCGCGCCCCGCCGCAATCCGAAGAAACGTTCGCGGCTGATCACCGAGCACCAGAAGCGCAAGGGCGATCCCGCAATGGGCGGATCGACGCGGGCGCCGATCATGACCGCCTACCGGCAGCAGGCGCTGGCCTGCGCCTGTGCGCTTTCGGATGGGCCGCGGCGGGTGCGCGACCTTCGCGCGGATATTCCCGACGCCGGCAAGATCCTGCTGCATAATGTCTATGGCTGGTTCGATCGCGCCGAGCGCGGCATCTATGTGCTGACCGATGCCGGTCGCGCCGCGCTGAAGCGTTGGCCGCAGCAACAGACGAGTGCATCCGGGGCAGAAGCCGCCCCGTAGAGCATGATCCGGAAAAGTGCGAAGCGGTTTTCCGAAAAGATCATGCTCAAACAAGAACCTAAAGCGCGATGATGACTTGGCTTCATCGCGCATTGGAGGGGGAAATCATGATCGTCGTCACCGGCAGCGTCACCGCCCGCCCCGACTCGTTCGACGAGGTGCGGCGGCTGAGCCTTGAACATGTTCATCGCTCACGCACCGAGCCCGGCTGTATCTCCCACGCGGTCCATGTCGACTGCGAGAATCCGCTTAGACTGGTGTTCTTCGAGCAATGGGCCGACCGCGCCGCGCTGGCGGCGCATTTTGCGGTCCCTGCGTCGCGCGATTTCGTCCGCTCGCTGCAATCTCTCGCGGCCGCGGCGACCACCATCGAACTTTATGACGCTCACAAGATTGAGAGACTCTAGCTGCATGGCTGGATTGCCATCTCACATTCATATTGCAATGCAACATTGGGGACCTTACGTATCTCCCGCGATTCAATGATGAGGCGGCGATGAGCGGAGACTGGAACACCAAGTATGGCACCCGGCGCGTGCGGCATGATCCGCCGACGCTGGAAGAAGCAATCTTCGCTGCCATCGGCATCACCGATGACGTGGAGGCCCAGGCCGAGATCGCGTCGGCCCTGATGGGACTGCCCTATGACGACGTGCTCGCCGAGGTGAAGAAGACCGCGCGCGTCAGTGCCCGCACCGGCACGGCAACCCGCGTCATCGCCGGCGAACAGGGCGCGCAGCGCTCCGTGGTAGTCGAGCGCCGCGTGGTCCGCCGCTTTGCGACCGACAAGCGCACCGGCACCTGAGACGCACCATCCAATTGCTGAAAGAAAGAGGGCAATCCATTGAGTGGATTGCCCTTTTTCGTTTGATCCGAGATTCTTGTTGGGCGCGTGTCCTTCACGCGAACCGGTATCCACTTCGCTTGGAAACGCTGCCGATTCAGGCCGCCCGGCCCCAGCCGGAGATCTGCATCACCATGCGCCAATACGCGCGGTTCATTTCGACGATCGCGTGCGCAGCCTCGACCGGCGTCACCGCGGCGACAGCCGGCGCCGCTTCGGGCTGCTGCCGCTCGCTCAGGTCGATGCTGCCGGTCGACTCGCCATGACGGAAGGTCAGCTGGGCACCGAACTTGGTAGCGAGCGCCCGCATCGCATCGTTCTGTGCGCCAGTGGTGATGCGCAGGCTGCCGTAGCCCTTGGCGTGCGCCTCGGCGATCAGCTTGCGGAACAGGGTGCTGCCGACGCCCTTCCGCCGCGCCGACCGCTCGACGCTGAAAGCGATCTCGGGCTGGGCATCCGGTGACTGCTCCGGCGGATGCAACTCGGCCGCGCCGCGGACCACGCCGTCCTCGAAATAGGCGATGATGACCGTGCCGTCATTGGCGCAGCGCTCGGCGTAGCGGCGGATGAAACTGTCGTCGATGAAGCCATGAAAACGATCATGACGGCTGGTGCGATCCAGCCGCAGCAGGTGATCGCGCAGCAGCGGAAGCTCTTCCTGCTGGCTCAACGTCCGCACGGTGCCCTTGGCGGCCGTCGAACAAATGGAATCATAGTTCATTTCATAACTCCTCTTGGTAGCCCTCGAGGAGGCGTCGAGTCCCTAGCAATACCTATATTGTGCGACGCACCATAAAATTCAAGTACCGAGATTCATTCAATTAAGGCATGTGGTGATTGGAAAATCACATTATCGCCCCATCATAGTACCAGCTGTGTCTGGGTCACCACCGCGACCAGCTTGCCGTCTTCGGTCTCCAGCCTGGTCTGCCACACCTGGGTCCGTCGCCCGCGGTGAACCGGTGTTGCGGTCGCAATCACGGTCGTCCCCTCCTTGGCGCCGCCGATGAAGTTGGTCTTGCTCTCCAGCGTCGTGGTGCCCTTGGCGTCCCCGGGCAGGTTGATCACGGTCGCGGCGGCGCCGACCGAGTCCGCAAAGGCCATTACCGCGCCGCCATGGATCGTGTTGCGGAGGGTACAGAGGTCCGGCCGCACCACCATTTTCGCGACCACCCGGTCCTGATCGGCCTCGATGAACGTAACGCCCTTCAGTTCCGCAAACGGCATCTTCATCGACTGGATCTTTTCGAGCGGCGTCATGGGCACTCCCTGCTTTGTGGCCTTCTTCGAGGTTGATATCGGGCATGATGGATTGCCAGAGCGGGCCCGGCAATGACGTCTGAGGTAATGGCGCGAATGACGTCATGACATGAGTGACAATGTGCCTCCGAGCCTGCATACCGCCTGCCATGCGCGACTTCCCTCCCCGCCGGATCGTCTGCCTGACCGAAGAGACGGTCGAGACGCTCTATCTGCTCGGCGAGCAGGACCGCATCGTGGGCGTCTCCGGCTACGCGGTGCGGCCACCGCAGGTCCGCCGGGAGAAGCCGCGCGTGTCGGCGTTCATCTCCGCCGACATGCCAAAGATCCTGGCGCTCGACCCCGATCTGGTGCTCGCCTTCTCCGATCTGCAGGCCGACATCGTCGCCGATCTCGTGCGCGCCGGCGTCGCCGTCCACGTCTTCAACCAGCGCGACGTCGCCGGCATCCTCGCGATGATCCGCAGTCTGGGCGCAATGGTCGGTGCCGCCGACCGCGCCGATCGGCTCGCGCAAAACCTCGAACAACGGCTGGCGACGATCGCGGCAACGCCGCGTCCGGCACCGCGGCCAAAGGTCTATTTCGAGGAATGGGACGATCCGCTGATCAGCGGCATCGGCTGGGTGTCCGAACTGACCGAGATCGCCGGCGGCGAGGACGCGCTGCCGCATTTGCGCGTTCACAAGGCGGCCAAGGATCGCATCGTCACGCCTGACGCGGTGCGCGCGGCGATGCCCGACGTGATCCTGGCGTCCTGGTGCGGCAAGAAGGTCGTGCCCGACCGCATCCGCAAGCGTGAGGGCTGGAGCGAAATCCCGGCGGTGCGCAACGACCGCATCGTCGAGATCAAGTCGCCGATCATTCTGCAGCCCGGGCCTGCCGCGCTGACGGATGGGCTCGATGCGATCGTGAAGGCGTTGTGGCCGGAGCCCCCTTAAGCTCTCGCCATCGTCATTGCGAGCGAAGCGAAGCAATCCATGTCACCGCTTGCCGAGAAATGGATTGCTTCGTCGCTTCGCTCCTCGCAATCACGGAGAGACTACCTACGCCTTCTCTACGCCGCACCATTCCGCGATGAACAGCGCCATCGCCTTGGTCGCTTTGCGCAGCGACTCCAGCTCGACATATTCGTTGAAGCCGTGCATCGCCGCGCCGGTGGCGCCGAAGCAGAGGCTCGGGATGTTGTGGTTCAGACCGTAGAAGCGCGTGTCGGTCAACGCGGTGAAGGCGCGGTCTTCCACCGCGCCGCCATAGACGACCGAGTGCGCCTTGGCGAAGGCAGCTTCCGGTGCCTCGGAGTTCACCAATTCGTAGCCTTCCGACAGGAAGCCCGACCATTCGACCTGCGGCGGATTATTGGAGAGGAAGCGATGATCGCGCGCCGCCGCCGACACGCAGGCAAGAATCTCCTTCTGGCACTCGGCGATCGACCAGCCCGGCAAGACCGCGATGCGGCAGTCGACGTCGCACCAGGCCGGCACGCTGGAGGCCCAGTCGCCGCCCTTGATGATGCCCGGATTGAAATTGATCGGGTGATTGACGTCCTTGAAGTGGCGGTCGGCCTTGGCGCGCTCGTTCCAGGCGATCTCGAGTTTCTCCAGCGCATGCACCAGATGATACGCCGCCATGATTGCGTTCGAGCCCGCGCCGGCCTCGAACACATGCACCGGGAAACCGCGCACCTTCAGGCGGAACCAGATCACGCCGACCTGCGAGCGGATCATCGTGCCGTTGGTCGGCTCCGGGATGAAGCAGGCATCGGCGCGATAGCCGCGCTGCAAGGTCGAGAGCGCGCCGACGCCGGTGCTCTCCTCCTCGATCACGGACTGGAAGTGAATCCGCGCTGTCGGCTTCAGCCCGGCCTTCCTGATCGCATCCAGCGCATAGAGCGCGGCGATGGTGCCGGACTTCATGTCGCAGGCGCCGCGGCCATACATCCTGCCGTCCTTGATGACGGGCGAGAACGGCGGCGTCTCCCACATCTCGAGCGGACCGGTCGGCACCACGTCGCAGTGGCCCTGCAGGATCAGCGATTTGCCGGCATTGCTGGCCGGGCGGTAAGTGCCGACCACCGTGCGCGCCTTCGAGAAATCATGCTCGATCGGGCCGAAGCCGCGCAAATCCTTCAGCTCGTCGAGATTGATGTGCCAGTCGTCGACCTCGTAGCCGCGCTCGCGCAGGAGATCGCCGATCATGTCCTGGCACGGCCCCTCGGCGCCGCGGGTCGAGGGGATCGCGACAAAGGCCTGCGTCGTCGCAAGCTGCGCATCGAATCCCTCATCAACAGCGGCAAGGATTCGTTGTTGCGTCTCGGCAGTCATGCTTTGGCTCCATCGGGAAAACAGATCAGGCGGGAGCCGCAGCGTAGCCCGATTTCACTCCGCGGGGTATTGCGCAAAATAGGCGTCCCGCAATGCATCTTCGAGCAGCCGGCCTTCCGAATAGCCATCGAGCGTCTTCGGCCGCGTCACGCCGTCGAGCAGCCGCGGGCACGGCTCGGGCGCGCCGAGCACGGCGCGCACCGGAATGCGCTCGGCATAGATCGGCAACTCGTAATCCTCGTCATCGTCGGCGACGCCCTTGGCGCGAATTTTTGCCGAGGCCTCCTCGATCTCCATCGCGATGAACGAGGTCGCCTTGATCTCCTGCTTGTTGCTGGCACGCAGGCTCGCGGTGCGCTCGGGGAAGAAACGGTCGACCATCGCGACGATCGCGCGTTCCTTCTCTGCGGGGTCGGTGACGAGATAGGCTGACCCGAACGCCATCACCGCGCGATAGTCGGCCGAGTGGTTGAAGCCGCAGCGCGCCAGCACCAGGCTGTCGAGATGGGCGACCGTCAGGCACACGCGTTGCCCTTCGGACTGGTTCTCCAGCATCCGGCTCGCGCTCGAGCCGTGCCAGTAGAGCCTGGTGCCCTCGCGCCAGAAGAAGGTCGGCGTGCAATAGGGCTGGCCGTCGATCACGTAGGAGACGTGGCACAGCATCGAGGCGTCGAGGATCTTGTGCACGGTGGCGTGGTCGTAGAAGCCGCGGTCGTGGCGGCGCTTCACGCGGCTGCGGGACGACATGGGATAGGACGGAGCGGATGCGCCTTCGGTCACGGTGAGCCTTTCGAAATCTGGAATCTGTCCAGAATTGTAGCGGCTCATTTGGTCTGCGATAGTGCCAATTCCATGCGAAAAATTCCGACCAATTCCCGGGAGCCCGCGGCGCGCAAGGCCGAGCTGCCGCTCGATCTCGCCGGCCCGCACGTCACCCCCGGCGCGGCCTCGCAGCAGCGGCTCTATCAGGCGCTGTGCCACGCGATCGTCGGCGGCCTCGTCAAGCCGGGCGAGCCGCTGCCGCCGTCGCGCGCGCTCGCCAAGCAGACCGGCTTCCGCCGCAACGCGGTCACCACGGCCTATGAGCGGCTGATCGCCGACGGCTTTGCGGTGGCAACCACGGGCTCCGGAACTTTCGTCGCGGCGCGCATTCCGGCGCAGGCCGCCGCGCCGCGCCGCGCAAGGATCGCGATCGAGCCGCCGCAGCACAATGCGCTGTCGCTCGGCTGCACCCATATCGACGAGCGCGCATTGCAGCGCTTCCGCGCCTTCGCCGGCCGCAGGCTGCGCGCCTTCGGGTCCGAGCATCTGCATTACGGCGATCCCCGCGGCAGCAGCGAGCTGCGCGCGGCGATATCGGACCATCTGCTGTCGGCGCGCGGGCTGCGCTGCGACCCCGACCAAATCATGCTGGCGTCCGGCACGCTGCATGCCCTGCGCATCGTGCTCGGGGCGATCCTCAAGCCCGGCGACCAGGTCTGGTGCGAAGACCCCGGCTATCCGGCGGCGCGGCGCGCGATCGAGCATTGCGGCTATCGTCCGGTGTCGGTGCCGGTCGACATGTCGGGCATGCGCATCGACAAGGGGCGCGCGTCCGCGCCGCAAGCGCGCGCTGCCTATGTCACGCCCTCGCACCAGTTTCCGCTCGGCGTGCAGATGTCGATGCCGCGCCGGCTCGAGCTGCTCGACTGGGCACGGGATGCCGGCGCCTTCGTGTTCGAAGACGACTACGACAGCGAGTTCCGCTACGACGGCGCGCCGCTGTTGTCGCTGGCCGGCATCGATCATCTGCGCCGCGTGATCTACATGGGCACGTTTGCGAAGACGTTGTTTCCCGGATTGCGGATCGGCTATTGCGCCCTGCCCGAAGCCTTGATCGGACCGGTGACGGCGGCGCGCGCCGCGCTCGACCGCTTTCCCGCCACGTTGATGGAAGGCGCGGTCGCCGACATGCTGAACTCCGGCGCCTTTGCGGCCAACTTACGCAAATCGCGCAAACTCTATCGCGAGGCGCGCGACGTCCTGGCGTCGACGCTTGTGAGCGCATCCGAAGGCGAGCTCACGGTTCCCGTGCCCTCGCAGGGCCTGCACCTCGTGGCGCGGCTCGATCCCGCGACCGATCCGCTGATTGCCGCGCAGGCAAAGGCTAATGCCGGCGTCGGCGGCTGGTTGCTCGCCGAGACCTATCATCGCGCGCGCCCATTGCCTGGCTTCGTGCTGGGATTTTCCGGGCATCCGGCTCCGCAACTCGTTGCATCGGCGGAACGATTGGCGAAGACAACGCTCGCCGCGCTGCGCGCGACGCGCAAGACATCGGTCAAGCCATCCGCCAAGCCGCAGCGCTCTAGGAGAATCGCAGTCACCTGACTAAGGTCGCCCGCGTTCAGTCAGTGTCCGCTTACGGAGATACCGGATGCCAAATCGCAACGTCCTGTATCTCGTGATCGCCGCGCTGGTCGTGATCGCAGGCATGCTCGGCTACAATCTTTATCAGGCGAACAAGCAGCCCGAAGGCCTTCAGATCAATGTCGGCCCCGACGGGCTCAAGATCCAGAACAAGTGAAGGAGGCTGCGATGCTGCGCTTGGGATTCGTCGCGCTGGTCAGCGTCGCAGCTCTTGGCGCGATGACTCAATCCGCCGCAGCAGAGCAGTCCTACATGCGCGAGGGCGACATCGTCGATCTGCGGGTCGGCCAGCGCGTCCTTGTCGATGACGGCTCGTGCCCGGCCGGGCAGATCAAGCAGGTCGTCGGCTCCAGGCTGAGCCAGAACGGCGTGGTGCGGACCAGCAGCTGCGTGCCGCGCCTCGCCAAAAAGTAAAACGCCCCGCTGACGCGAGGCGCTGCGGTCCTCATTGCTTTGAGGCGCGGCTCAGTTCGAGACCGGCTCGAACATGCATTGCAGGGTCGGCTTGGCGATCTTGGTGAAGGTCGGCCCGATCTCGCCCTGCTTGGACGGCGGCACCCAATCGGTCTCGATGGTCGGCACGCCGGTCTCGCTGATACCGCGTAGCAGCGCCTGGCGTAGGTCGGGATCGTCCACGGTCGCGGCGGCGTGGTCGTGCAGGCAGCCGCACACGGCCTCGGGATGCGCCCAGCGGCCGAGCATATGCGGCGCGCATTGCCGCACGAACTCGTCGCGCGGTTCAGGCACGCGGTACAGCGAGCGGATCTGCATCGATTCGAGGGGGAGCTGGGATTGGGCCTGCGCGGCGCCCGCCAAGGGCCCCATCAGGACGAGCGATGCCAACATCGCGGCGGAACAGATACGGAGCAGCATGGGGAGCCTTTACCGGCAGTTCTGTTTTTTGCGTCGCGCTCAGTTGGCCTGCGCCAGCACCATCGGGACCGGGGTGACTACCGGCGAGCCGTTATAGGAGAAGGTGCCAATCCCGGGCAAACCGCTGTCCGGCGAGCCTGCCATCGACGAACCGGCCATCACAAAGGCGAAGGCGAGGATCAGGCTCATGGTTCGCATCTGAAAGTCTCCGTTATTCCGCTCGTCGGCGTCCGGCGCCGTTGTGTGACGGTCTGATAACGATCTGCCGTTTCCGGAGTTCTGCGGAACAAGCCGAAAATGGTTTCGTCGGAACTCGAATTGTTTCGTCGACCAGCGGTCCACGAAACATTCGGCGGAAAACACCAATGATTTCAGCGGCAGCAGCGTGACTGAAAAGCTGTTGAAAACTTCGCGCGACAATGCCGGCCCCCGGCCACTGCCGGAGCGACAGCCAATTATGCGTGCAAACTGAACGAGCTACCGCGCTTTGTTAACTTTCCTCTGCTGAGAGGAGAAGCAGCACAGCAAGGGCTGCGGTGAACCGGGCGGCGGTTTCGTCGACTCATGTCTGGGCGCCGTGCAACCATCTTCGCGGTGGCACGTTGTCGTAATCCCTCCCGATCCAACGAAGGATGTCAGTCGTGGGCAATGGCAACATCGGTGTTGGCAATGAATCCGCGGCGAGCAAATCCGGCCAGCAGCAGATGACGGCCGCGATGCCGCAGCAAGGCGCCTACGTGATGGGCGACAATGAGTGCGCGCCGCAGAAGCTGGTCCGCCTCGTCGGCTGCCGCGACTCGAAGGTCAAACCGGGCCTTGGCATCAGCGCGAAGCGGTTCGGGCAAACCGAGCGCTAGCTCGCCCACCGCCTCAGCCGCCTGGGCCAAGCCCCTGCCCCTGCTCCAGCTATTGAATGAACTCGCCGCACTTCTGCACGGCAGTATCGGCCGCGCCCCACGGCATGATCGGCACCGACGACGTCGAGTTCTTTGGCGAGCCCTCGATCAGGCGGTCCGAATAGACCATGTAGACCAGCACATTGCGCTTGGCGTCGCAGCCGCGCACGATCTGCATCTTCTTGAAGAACAGCGACCGGCGCTTGCTGAACATGTCATCGCCCTGCCCGAGCTTGGTCTTGAAGCGGATCGGCCCGATCTGCCGGCAAGCCAGCGAGATATCGGAGACTTCCTCGGCAAGGCCAAGCCAGCCCTTGAAGCCGCCCCTCTCCGGCACCGTGAAGTGACAGGCGACGCCCTCGACCTCGGGATCGTCGACGCCATAGGTCGCGAGCTTGTCGTTGGGGCTCACCCATTTGAACACGGTGGAGCGGCGGAAGATCAGGTCCGGCTCGTCGGCCGCGACCGCAGGACCCGCCTGCCCCAAAGCCAGCAACATCAGCAGCACCGCGCATCCCCATCGAGACAACCGTCGCAGGTCACACAAGCTCACAGTTCTCGATGTCATTGAGGTCTCCGCGGGGTGGGTCCCGCCTATGTAGTGCGCAAACGCCGCACAGGAAGGCGCTGACAGTTCGGTGATCGAACGCGGCGCTTTAACCTCTTGTGAGGCTTTTTTGTTACTCTTTCGTCGAAAATACCGCCCTCACGGAAGGGTTAGATCGCTTGCGCTGGTGAACGCGTTGTGCGTCTGCGACAACCAACATGTAGTTTGGACTGGGATTCGGAATATGCGCGCAGGTGGACGGCGGATTTCGGTTTTTGACTTCGCGAATGAGCGGTTCTGGCAGCTGGCAATTCTGACGACCGCCGGCACCGTCGCCGCCTCCACGCAGGCCGATGCAGCGCTCTATTACTGGAACCGCGACTCCGCCTTCTACGGCGACTACGAGCCGATGCCGCTGCCACAGCCGCACCGGCAAAAGCCGAAGCGCAGCACAGCCAAGAAGAATCCGGCGATCGAGAAGGAGGCCGGCAGCAAGCCGCAAGGTCCCCTGATCATCTCGGTCTCGATCGACCAGCAGCGGGTCAGCCTCTACGACGCCAACGGCCTCTATGCCGAGAGCCCGGTGTCAACGGGCATGAAGGGGCATTCGACCCCGATGGGTGTCTTCAGCGTCATCCAGAAGCAGAAGTACCACCAGTCCAACATCTATAGCGGCGCGCCGATGCCGTATATGCAGCGCATCACCTGGTCGGGCATCGCCATGCACGCCGGCGTGCTGCCCGGCTATCCGGCGTCCCACGGCTGCATCCGCATGCCGATGTCGTTCGCGGTCAAGATGTACAATTGGACGCGGATGGGCGCCCGCGTCTTCGTCACGCCGGGCACGATCTCGCCGGAAAGTTTCTCGCACCCGCTGCTGGTCACGCAGAAGGTGGCGCCGCAGCAGCCGGTTGCCGACGACATTCTGAAGATGGATGCGCCGCTCGGCGTGAAGAGCGACAAGGGCGCCGACAAGCAGTCCAGTCTCGATTTGCGCAGCAGCGTCGGTCATGCCGCCGCGTCGCTGCGCGACAACACCCACACCGCCGACGCCAGCAGCGCGATGCCGGCAGCGAGTGCGTCAGTGACAATGTCCGATGCGTCCTCTTCCACGGCGCGCGACGCCATCGCGGAGAAGATCGCAGCGGACAAGTCCGAGACCGTGAAGCCCGAGACGGCCGCCGCCGACAAGCCGGCCGAGACCAATTCCGCCGGCCACGACAGCAACGCGACCACAGATGACAAGACGGTCGGCGAAACCACCGCCAGCACCGACACGCCAAAGAGCGAGGTCTCCGCAAGCGATCCGGTGAAGGCGGAAGCCAAGGCCGACGAGCCGAAGGCGGACGCCGCCAAGCCTGGTGTTGCCGAGGCGCCCAAGATCGATGCACCGAAGGCCGATGCATCGAAGGCCGCTGACAAGCCCGCCGAGGCAGCGATCGCAGCTGATGGGCCCGACGCCAAGAAGGATCCGGCGCGGCTGCCGGGCACCGCCAGGATCGACGTGCCGAAGCGCGCCGGCCAGATTGCGGTGTTCATCAGCCGCAAGGATTCCAAGCTCTACGTGCGGCAGAATTTTGCACCTCTGTTCGAGGTGCCGGTGACGATCGCGGCAAGCGACCGGCCGCTCGGCACCCATGTGTTCACCGCACAAGCCGACAAGACCGATACGAACCTGCTGCGCTGGTCGGTGGTGACGCTGCCGACCCGCAACGTCGCCCGCATCGACGTCGAGGAGCGTGCCTCGCATCGCCGCAAGGTCGCGGCCGCAGCAGTGGCCGAGGCCAGGCCGCAGCCGGTGACCAACAGTCCGGCCGAGGCGCTCGACCGCATCTCGATTCCGGCCGACGTGATGGCGCGGATCAGCGAAGCGCTCGGCACCGGCGGATCGATCATCGTCTCCGACCTCGGTGTGAACCAGGGCGAGACCGGCGAAGGCACTGACTTCATCCTGCCGCTGCGTTGAGGCGATCGATCCCGGATTTCGCTTCGCTCCATCCGGGCTACTCGCCTCCGGCAATAACGCCTTCTTGAAAGCCTGCGCGTCCCCTCCGGATTATGATCCCGACGAACATCTGTTCCGGGGACGAGACCATGATGGACCGCAGGACCCTGATCGTGACCGCGATCGCCGCAGCCGCGGCATCCCGCCCGCTGCATGCCGAGCAGCCCGCGATAAGCCGGATCACCGCCTACGCCTTCTCATTTCCGGCACTCGGCGGCGGCGATATCAGACTTGCCGACTATGCCGGCCGTCCGCTGATGATCGTGAACACGGCCTCGCTTTGCGGCTTCACGCCGCAATATGCCGGCCTGCAGCAACTCTGGACCGAATTCCGCGATCGCGGCTTCGTCATCATTGGCGTCCCCTCCAATGATTTCGGCGGCCAGGAGCCCGGCGGCCCAACCGATATCGCCGAGACTGCGCAGCATCAATATGGCGTCACCTTCCCGATCGCGGCGAAAGCAATCGTCCGCGGAGCGAGCGCGCATCCGTTCTACCGCTGGGCGGCGGAGGCTCGGCCAAAGGACGTGCCGCGCTGGAATTTTCACAAATACCTGATCGGCCGCGACGGCTACATCGCCGACGTTTTCGCTGAGTCGGTTGCGCCCGACGACACGCGCATCAAGACCGGGATCGCACGGGCATCGGCGGCCGCGTGAGATATGACGATAATCCCCGGAATTAACTGATCCGACGAGGATTTTGGACACGCGCTCGCCACGTTCATTGCCTTGGCGTCGCCACTGCGACTAGGGTACGATCGGTTGGGGGCGAAGCGACCCGGTCGCGGCAATGCCGGCGCCGGGAGCGCGAGCAGCAGGGAACACGCCATGCGCATTGCGACAGGTCTGATTTTTGCGGGGACCGTATCGTTGCTCGCGTCGAGCGCAGCTTGGTCGCAGACGTCGCCCCCCAAGGGCGCTACTGCGGCACCGGCGGCACCAGCGGCCGCGGCTCCCGCGCCCGCCGCCGCAGCACCGGCCCCGGCAACCGCAACCGCAGCCCCGGTTCCGCCGAAGCAACCGCCACAGCCGGCGCGCGCCGCCTGCAACAATCCGAACGCGCTCGGCGTCGGCCGCACGGTCGAGATCGATACCACCGGCGGTCCGGGCTTCGGCTTCGAGCATTTCAAGCAGCTCGACTTCCTTCGCGACCATGAGGTGGTGCTGACCTTCGACGACGGCCCGTGGCCGGGCAACACGCCGGCAGTGCTGAAGGCGCTCGCGGATGAATGCACCACGGGCATCTTCTTCCCGATCGGCAAGCACGCGACCTATCACCCCGAAATCCTGCGGCAGGTCTATGCCGCCGGCCACACGGTCGGCGCTCACACCTGGTCGCACGCCAATCTGAACAACAAGAAGCTGACCGAGGATCAGAAGAAGGACGAGATCGAGCGCGGCTACGCTGCGGTCAAGTGGGCGCTCGAGACCTCACCCTCGCCGTTCTTCCGCTTCCCGGCGCTGCAGCATCCGCCGGAGATGGTGACCTATCTCGGCAACCGCAACATCGCGATCTTCTCCTGCGACCTCGACTCCTTCGACTTCAAGGCGAGCAAGCCGCAGCAGGTGATCGACACCGTGATGAAGAAGCTGAACAAGCTCGGCAAGGGCATCATCCTGATGCACGACTTCCAGAAGCACACCGCGGAAGCGCTACCCACGCTGCTGACGCAGCTCAAGGCCGGCGGCTACAAGGTGGTCGCGATGCGCGCCAAGTTCCCGGTGACGGTGCTGCCGCAATACGAGCAGGAGCTCGCCAAGGACGTCAAGCTGCCGACTGTAAGCTCGCGCCCGGTGAACAGCGTCGTCACCACCGTCGATCAGCAATAACGCCGGCGACAATCCTGGTGCCGGCGCTGCGTATCGAAGGCTTCGTCATCGTCTCCGCCGATGGCCGGCTGGCGAATGCGCGGAACGTAATGCCCGACGACCTCAAGATCGAGGGCGACAAGCGGTTCTTCACCGCGGCCCTCGACCGCGCCGACCTCGTCGTGCATGGTCGTAACTCCCAGGAAGAGCAGCCGAACGCGCCGAAGCGGCGGCGCCTGATCCTGACCAGCAAGGTTGCGGCGACCGCGCCCGACCCCGACAATCCGAAGGCGCTGTTGTGGAATCCCGCCGGCTGCCCGTTCGAGACCGCGAGCCGCGAGGCCGGCGTGACCTCGGGCATGGTCGCGATCATCGGCGGCCCCGGCGTGTTCGGCATGTTCATGGATCGCTACGACACGTTCTGGCTCTCGGTCGCGCCACGGGTGCGCATCCCCGACGGCGAGCCGTGCTTTCCCGGCGTCCCCGCCCGCACCCCGCAGCAGGTGCTGTCAGCGCACGGCCTGCACGCCGGCGCGCCGCAGCTGATCGATGCTGCGCAGGACGTCAGCGTTACGCCGTGGCGGCGAAGCGCATAGATCCCGAGCAGCTTGCGATGAACAACGGCATGACCTCCCTGGCGAAGGCCGTAGCTCTTGTGGCGATGGCGTCGCTGGTCGCAACCAGCGCAGTCGGCGCCTGCAAAACCACCCTGCGCGGCGAACTCGTGCAAGCGCCCGGCGACCGCAAGGCCTATGTCGGGGAATTCCTGTACTTCTACCTCGTCGAAATGACGACGGAGGGCCCGACGGGCCCGGAGAAGCTCTTTCAATCGTTCGTGGTTCCCAACACGAGCGAGACGCTTCCCATTCCGTTCGCCCTGGAAATCGATCAGCCCAAAGACTGTCCAGGCGAACTCGAACTGCGCGTCGATACCAAAGACCGGGATATCATGCGACTTGGCACCGACACGTCATCGGCTGGCGGGAAAACGATCAGGCTAGAAAGGTTTGAGAGCGTACCGATGTGGGGACCACTTTTCTGAACCTCACAGTGGCGCATGGATGCGTGACAAGCCGGCAATAACTCGTCGGACGAGCTAGCGCAGCGTAGATCGCCCGGCGGTCTGCCGTGACCTACACGTCCCCATAGGCCGGGTCGTCGCGGCGCGGGCCGCGGCCGTAGCCGGCGATGATGAACAGCGCGCCGATCAACGACAGGTTCTTCAGCGCATCGATCAGCGTCCTGAGGTTGTCGGGCGCCGGCTGATTCCAGAAGTCATGGAAGTAGAAGGTGGCGAAGCACACGAAGATGATCAGGAGAATCGCGAAGAACCGCGCCAGCACGTTCACCGCGATCATCAGCCCCGCGACGATCTCGAAGCCGCCGATCGTGACCGCCAGCAGCTGCATGAGGGGCATGCCGACGGCGGTTTCGATCTGCTGCGTATAGGGCGCGACCACGGCCGGGATCGTCACCTTGGCCGCCAGCAGATCCGCCGTCGCCTGGATGCCGAACAGCTTGCTCGCTCCCGAATAGAGGAACAGCACGGCGAACAGGATCCGCCCGAAGGTGATGAACGCTGGCATGGGTCGGCCTCACTGGATGGCAGAAATCGGACGAAGCAGGCGAAGCGATTATGGTCGCTCCACCTGCCTCGATCAAATCGAATCCATCTCGGTTCAAACACGATGCGGAAAACCGCGCTGCGGTTATCCGAACATAACGTGCTCAAACAACGGCCGTCAGCCGAACAGCGTCGGCTGCGCGCGGCCGGCGCGTTCCTGGGCTTCGACGGCGGCCACCGCCGTCATGTTGAGGATGCCGCGCGCCGTCACGCCGGGGGTGAGGATGTGCGCCGGGCGCGCCGGACCGATCAGGATCGGCCCCACCGGCAACGCGTTGGCCAGCGATTTGATCATTTGATAGGCGATGTTGGCGGCATCGAGGTTCGGCATGATCAGGATGTTGGCCTCGCCTTCCAGCCGCGACTGCGGCAGCACCAGGCGCCGCGCCGCCGCCGACAGCGCGGTGTCGCCCTGCATCTCGCCGTCGGCCTCGATCTCCGGATGCTTGTCCTTCAAGAGCTGGGTCGCTCGCCGCATCTTGCGCGAGGAATCCGTGTCATAGCTGCCGAAGTCGGAATGTGACACGAAGGCGACCCTCGGCTTGAAGGCGAAGCGCTGGACGTGGATCGCCGCGAGCGATGCCACTTCAGCGAGTTCCTCCGCGCTCGGGTTCGGCCGCACCTGGGTATCGGCGAGGAAATGGGCTCCGGTGGAGGTGATCATCAGCGCCAGCGCGGCATAGTCGCTGACCCCCGGCAGGAAGCCGATGATCTCGCGGACATGGCGCAGATGGCTCATGTAGCGGCCCTCGACGCCGCACAGCATCGCGTCGGCCTCGCCACGCGACACGGCAAGCGCCGCGATCACGGTATTGTTGGTGCGGACCACGGTCCGCGCGGCCTCCGGTGTCACGCCGCGCCGGCCGGCGACGTCGATATAGGACTGCACATAGGAACGGTAGCGCGGATCGTCCTCGGGATTGATCAGGTCGAAATCGCGGCCGGCCTTGATCGACAGGCCGAAGCGCTTGATCCTGGTCTCGACCACCGACGGACGGCCGACCAGGATCGGCCGCGCCAGCTTTTCCTCGAGCACCACCTGCGTCGCGCGCAGCACACGCTCGTCCTCGCCTTCGGCGTAGATCACGCGCACCGGCTGGGTCTTCGCCTTGGCGAACACCGGCTTCATGGTGAGGCCGGAGCGGAAGGCGAAGCGTTCGAGATTGGCGGCGTATTCGTCGAAATTGGTGATCGGCCGGGTCGCGACGCCGGACTCGATCGCGGCCCTGGCCACCGCCGGCGCGATGCGCAGGATCAGGCGCGGATCGAACGGGCTCGGGATCAGCGAACCGGGGCCAAACCCCTGGGTCTCGCCGCTCTCGAAACCATGGGCCACCGCATCCGACGGCGGATCGCGCGCGAGCTGCGCGATCGCGTCCACCGCGGCATGCTTCATCGCCTCGTTGATCGCGGTGGCGCCGACGTCGAGCGCGCCGCGGAAGATGAAGGGGAAGCAGAGCACGTTGTTGACCTGGTTCGGAAAGTCCGACCGTCCGGTGCAGATCATCGCGTCGGGACGCGCCAGACGCGCCTCATCCGGCATGATCTCCGGCACCGGATTGGCCAGCGCCATCACCAGCGGCTTGTCGCCCATCTGCTTGACCATTTCGGGCTTCAGCACACCCGGCGCCGACAGGCCGATGAAGATGTCCGCGCCCGGAATGACGTCGGCGAGCACGCGTGCGTCGGTCTTCTGGGTATAGACCGCCTTCCAGCGATCCATCGTGGTGTTGCGGCCCTCATAGACCACACCGTCGATGTCGCAGACCCAGATGTTCTTGCGCTGCGCCCCCATCGAGACCAGCAGATTGAGGGTTGCGATCGCGGCGGCGCCGGCGCCCGAGCAGACGATCTTCACGTCAGACAGTTGCTTGCCGTTCAACAACAGCCCGTTGACGATCGCCGCGGCGACGATGATGGCGGTGCCGTGCTGGTCGTCGTGGAAGACCGGGATCTTCATGCGCTCCTTGAGCTGCGCCTCGATCTCGAAGCACTCAGGTCCGCGGATGTCCTCGAGATTGATGCCGCCGAAGGTCGGCTCCAGCGCGGCAACGGTCTCGACTACGCGCTCGATCGTGTCGGCCTTGATCTCGATGTCGAACACGTCGATGCCGGCGAATTTCTTGAACAGCACCGCCTTGCCTTCCATGACGGGCTTCGAGGCCAGCGGACCGATATTGCCGAGACCGAGCACCGCGGTGCCGTTCGAGACCACGGCGACCAGATTGGCGCGCGCGGTCAGCGTCGCCGCCTCGGCCGGGTTCTTGGCGATCTCGGTGCAGGCGGCGGCCACGCCCGGCGAATAGGCCAGCGCCAGGTCACGCTGGTTGGCAAGCGGCTTGATCGCCTGGATCTCGAGCTTGCCCGGCCGCGGCAGCCGGTGGTAGGCGAGCGCCGCGTTGTGGAGTTCTTCAGACGATGACGACATGCGTGCTCCCCGCGTTTCCGGCCCAAATTTCTTGTTTCTGTGCTAATCCAGGCAAAAGTCAGTTGTCCGGCAAATCGAGCCGGATGTGAAGCATGTCCAACCACTTGGATGCAACATCCGATAATGTCCCCGTCAACAGGCCCGGGCCGGCCGTTCATCGACGCCTGCCCCTCCCCGCGCCTTTCGGCCGGGATTGGCAATTTTTTTCCCTTGATGATCCGGAGTTGACCGAATGAAGAAAATTCTGCTCGGCCTGATCGCCGTGGTTGTGATCGCGGCCGCCGGCTTCTTCGGTTTCGACTTTTACGCCCAGCGCCGGGTCACGCGCGACGTCGAGGCCGCCTTCGAGCAGGTCCGTGCCACTGGCGCCAAGGCGAGCCACGGCAAGATCACGTTCGACGTCAAGAGCCGCACCCTGACGATCGCCGACGTCGCCACCGAGTCGGGGACGCAATCCCCGGTCAGCGTCAAGATTGCCAGTCTCACGATGACCGGCCTCGGTCAAACCGACGCGGCACGGGTCTCCGCCGGCAATGTCGAGTTCAGCGATGTCGAGATCGGCGTGGCAGGACCTACCCCGACGATCACCTCACTGACCTACAAGGCGCCGCGGATCACTGTGAAGGATTTTTCCGGCCCCGCCAGCCTGCCCCAGCTTCCGGCGTCGTCGTCGATCTTCGAGCTGTACCGGTCCGCGTTCGGACTGCTCGCGAGCATCAACGCATCATCGGTCGCTGCGCCTAGCCTGACCGGAACGATGACCTTCAGCGCCGCCGCAAAAGCCGGCGACGGCGCCGGCGGCGAATTCGCCTATTCGGGCATCGCCATCGAAAACATGAAGGACGGAAAAATCGCGTCCAGCAAAACCGACAAGGTTGTGTTCACGATCAACCAGCAGGCGGCCGGCAAGCCGATCAAAATGACCGGCGAGCTCGCCAACATCGCCGCGACCGATATCGACGTCGGCGCGATGGCGGCGATGTTCGATCCAGGCAAGGCCAACGATGACAGGGAGTACCGGGTCCAGGGACACGTTTCGGCCGGTCCTTATGTCATCACCGCTGCGCCCGGCGTGAACATGCGGATCGGGGGCGTGACCGTCGACGACACCAGGATCAATCCGTCACGGATGCAGCTGCCGGCACTGCTGGCAATGATCCCGCCGCAAGGGAGCCCACCGCCGTCTGCCGTCCAGGCGCGCGAACTGCTGGACAAGGTCGCCGGCCTCTATTCGGGCATCGGAATTGCAAATGCTGAAATGCATGGGCTCTCGCTCGAGACGCCGCAGGGCCCGCTCAAGCTCGCCTCGGTGCGGTTCAACTTCGAACACGGCAAGATCGGCGAGCTTGCGGTCGAGGGACTCGATACCCGTGCGCCGAATGGTCCCATCAAGGTCGGACGCTTCGCGCTGAAGTCGCTCGACGTCGCCAACTTCATGCGGCTGTCGGCACAATTCGCTGCGCAGAAGCCGTCGGCCGAACAGGCGCTGGCGCTATTCCCGCTGATCGAAGGCGTCGAGATCAAGGGCGTCGCGTCGCCCTACAAGGCCACCGGCAAGCCGGTCAACATCGACGTCTTCAGTCTCGACTGGGGTCAGTTCGTCGGATCGATCCCGAGCAAGCTGCGGCTGACCGCCAAGCTGGCGGCGCCGCTCGATGCGGCCGATCCGCGGCAGCAACCGCTCGTCGCTGCCGGGATCGACCGGATGGCCGTCGATGCCGATCTCGGCGCCGTTTGGACCGAGACCTCGCGCGCGTTCGCACTCGAGCCGGTCAAGCTCGACATGGCGGGCGTGCTGAGCGCGTCGGCGAAGGTCACGCTCGGCAACGTGCCGCGCGAGGCATTCTCGACCAGCGCCGCGGAAGCGATGGGCGCTGCCGCGCAGATCGAAGCCGGCACGATCCAGCTCACGGTCCACGACCTCGGCGTCATCGATCTCGCGGTCGCTCAATTTGCGCGCACCCGGAACATCAGCCGCGACGAGGCGCGCAAGGTCATCCTCGACGCCATCAAGGCGCAGGGCGGCGAGATCGGCGGGAGCAATCCCGACGCCACCGCGCTCGTCACCGCGATCGGCCAGTTCATCGAGACGCCGGGACAGACGCTGGTCATCAAGCTCACTCCGCGCGCGAAGGCGCCGGCGCTTCAGCTGATGCAGCTCCTCAAGACCGATCCGCAATCGGCGCTGGCGCAGTTCCGGATCGAGGCCTCGACGGGGTTGTGATTCTCCCGCCCGTAGCCCGGATGGAGCGAAGCACAATCCGGGAACAGCGTCGCCGCAGGAGGGACCGCCCCGGATTTCGCTTTCGCTCCATCCGGGCTACGCACCTCTCCTGCCCGCCTAACCCTTCGCCGGCAGGTTGGTGCGGATGTGCAGCTCCTTGAGCTGCTTCGGGGTTGCTTCCGACGGCGCGCCCATCAGCAGGTCCATGGCCTGCTGGTTCATCGGGAACAGCGAGATCTCGCGCAGATTGTTGGTGCCGCAGAGCAGCATCACGATACGGTCGAGGCCGGCCGCCATGCCGCCGTGCGGCGGGGCGCCATACTGGAACGCACGGTACATGCCGCCGAAGCGGTCGATGACCTCCTGCTCGCCATAGCCTGCGATCTCGAACGCCTTCACCATCGCTTCCGGCTTGTGGTTGCGGATGCCGCCGGAGGCGATCTCGTAGCCGTTGCAGGCGATGTCGTACTGGAACGCCTTGATGGTCAGCGGGTCCTGCGACTTCAGCGCGTCGAGGCCGCCCTGCGGCATCGAGAACGGGTTGTGCGAGAAGTCGACCTTCTTGTTCTCCTCGTCATACTCGTACATCGGGAAGTCGACAATCCAGGCGAGCTCGAACCGGTCCTTGTCGATCAGGTTCAATTCCTCGCCGAGCTTGGTGCGCGCGAGACCCGCAAACTTCCAGAATTTCTCGGGATCGCCGGCGACGAAGAACGCCGCATCGCCTTCCTTGAGGCCGAGCTGGTCGCGGATCGCAGCGGTGCGCTCGGGGCCGATGTTGTTCGCCAGGGGACCTGCGCCCTCGCCGCCCTCGCGCCACATGATGTAGCCGAGGCCGGGCTGGCCTTCGCCCTGCGCCCACGAGTTCATGCGATCGCAGAACGCGCGGCTGCCGCCGCCGGTGCCCGGGATCGCCCAGACCTGGTTCTTCGGGTCTTCGAGCATGCGCGCGAACACCTTGAAGCCGGAGCCGCGGAAGTGCTCGGAGACTTCCTGCATCACGATCTTGTTGCGCAAATCGGGCTTGTCGGAGCCGTATTTGCGCACGGCCTCCGCGAACGGAATCCGCGGCCAGTTCTTCGTCACCGGCTTGCCCTTGGCAAAGTCCTCGAACACGCCGGTGATCACAGGCTCCATCGCCGCGAACACGTCGTCCTGGGTGACAAAGCTCATCTCGACGTCGAGCTGATAGAACTCGCCCGGCAGACGGTCGGCGCGCGGGTCCTCGTCGCGGAAGCACGGCGCGATCTGGAAGTAGCGGTCGAAGCCCGACATCATCAACAGCTGCTTGTACTGCTGCGGCGCCTGCGGCAGCGCGTAGAACTTGCCGGGATGGATGCGCGACGGCACCAGGAAGTCGCGCGCGCCTTCCGGCGAGGACGCCGTCAGGATCGGGGTCTGGAATTCGAAGAAGCCCTGCTCCTTCATCCGCTTGCGCATGGAATCGACCACCGCGCCACGGGTCATGATGTTCTGGTGCAGCTTCTCGCGACGCAGGTCGAGGAAGCGGTATTTCAGCCTGATATCTTCAGGATATTCCTGCTCGCCGAACACCGGCAGCGGCAGCTCGGCCGCCGGGCCCAGCACCTCGATCTCCTTGATGTAGATCTCGACCATGCCGGTCGGCAGTTCGGGGTTGTCGGTGCCGGCGGGACGGCGGCGCACCTTGCCGTCGATCCGCACCACCCATTCGGAGCGGAACTTCTCGACCTCGGCGAACGCCGGCGAGTCCGGATCGGCCACGCATTGGGTGATGCCGTAATGGTCGCGCAGATCGACGAACAGCACGCCGCCATGGTCGCGGACCCGGTGAACCCAACCCGAAAGCCGGACCGTCTGGTCGATATCGCCCTCTCGGAGCGCGCCGCATGTGTGTGACCGGTAGCGATGCATAGTCGTTCCAAAAACTGATGTCGGAGGAGAATCGCGATAGGAAACTTCCTATCCGAAGGCGCTGGGTTTACCCGAGCCCGCTCGGGGCGGCAACCAAGGGAACGCCCGCTTTTGGCCCGAAACTGCAGATTTTGCTGCGATCCGGCGCCAGATGGGCGCCAATCGTTTGCCTATTCGGCCCGCAGGCCTATCTTCGGGATATGACCATTCATTTCCCGTTCCAAAACACCTATTCGGCGCTGCCGGCGAACTTTTTCGCCCGCGTCGCGCCGACCCCGGTGGCCGCCCCCCGCCTGATCAAGCTGAACCGGCCGCTCGCGGTCCAGCTCAGGCTGGACCCGGACCTGCTGTCGGCGCCGGAAGGCGCCGAAATCCTTGCCGGAAAGCGGCTGCCTGACGGCGCCGACCCGATTGCCATGGCCTATGCCGGCCATCAATTCGGGCACTTTGTTCCCCAGCTCGGCGACGGCCGCGCCATCCTGCTCGGCGAGGTCATCGACAAGGACGGCGTCCGCCGCGACATCCAGCTCAAGGGATCCGGCCCGACCCCGTTCTCCCGCCGCGGCGACGGCCGCGCCGCGCTCGGTCCGGTCTTGCGCGAATACATCGTCAGCGAGGCGATGTTCGCTTTAGGCATCCCAACCACCCGCTCGCTCGCCGCCGTCGTCACCGGCGAGCCCGTGATGCGCGAGACCGCGCTGCCCGGCGCGGTGCTGACCCGCGTCGCCGCGAGCCACATCCGCGTCGGCACCTTCCAGTTCTTCGCCGCCCGCGGCGACACCGACGGCGTGCGCGCGCTCGCCGACCATGTCATCGCCAGGCACTATCCCGAGCTGACGGACTCCGCCCAGCCCTATCACGCGCTGCTCGCCGGCGTCGTGGCGCGGCAGGCCGCGCTGGTCGCGCGCTGGCTCCTGGTCGGCTTCATCCACGGCGTGATGAACACCGACAACACCTCGATCTCGGGCGAAACCATCGATTACGGTCCCTGTGCCTTCCTTGATGCCTACAACCCGGCGCAGGTGTTCTCATCGATCGACGAGATGGGCCGCTACGCCTATGCCAACCAGCCGCGCATCGCGTTGTGGAATCTGACCCGGCTCGCCGAATGCCTGCTGCCGCTGTTCGCGGACGAGCAGGAGAAGGCCATCGAACAGGCGCAAGTGATCCTCGGCGAATTCCCCGAAAAGTTCACCACAGCCTACAATACCGGCCTGCGCGCCAAGGTCGGCCTGTTCACCGTGCGCGACGGTGACGAGGCGCTGATCCAGGACCTGCTCGACGCGATGGCCAAGAACGCGGCCGACTTCACGCTGACCTTCCGCCATCTCGGCGAGGCCGCAAGCGATGACGCCGCCGACGTCCGCGCGCAGTTCACCGATCCCGCGGCGTTCGACGAATGGGCCGCCCGCTGGCGCACCCGCCTCGCGCTGGAGCCGCAAACGCCGGCCGATCGCAAGGCCGCGATGGGTGCCGTTAATCCGGCCTTCATCCCGCGCAACCACCGGATCGAGGCGGTGATTGCGGCTGCGGTGAACTTGGATGACTACACGCCGTTCGAGGAATTGCTGACGGTGCTGGCAAAACCCTATGAGGACGAGCCGCAGTTCGCGGCCTACGCCGATCCGCCGCTCCCCGAGCAGCGCGTGACGCAGACGTTCTGCGGGACGTGAGGTCTTTCCGCCGTCATTGCGAGGAGCGCAGCGACGAAGCAATCCATACCTCCGTGCATGCGAGCCGATGGATTGCTTCGCTTCGCTTGCAATGACGCTGGTGCGACCCTCACACCGTCACCACGATCTTGCCGAACTGCGTGTTCGACTCCAGGTACCGGTGCGCCTCGACGATCTCCTCGAACGGAAACGTCCTGGCGATGATCGGCCTCAAGGTGCCATCGGCAAGCCCGTCGAGGATGAACGCCTTCGCCGCGGTAAGCCGCGCGGGATCGCGCACGATCTCGTGCACGAGGTAGCCGCGCAGGGTCAGGCTCTTGCCGAGCACGTTGGCGAGCGGAAACGGCGTCGGCTCAGGACTGAGTCCACCATATTCGATCAGGATGCCGCCGGGTGCCATCGCCGCCGTCAGCGGCACGAAGGCGGGGCCACCGACGGCATCGAGCACCACGCGCACGCCGTTCGGTCCCGCGATCTGCTCCAGCCTTGATTGCAGATCCTGCTCCGCCGACGCGATCACGTGCGCCGCGCCGGCCTCACGCAGCGCCTGCGCCTTGGCCGATGTCCTCGTCACCGCAATCGGGACCGCGCCGATACGGTTGGCGCTCTGGATCGCCGCGAGCCCGACGCTGCTCGACGCCGCTGTGATGACGACGAACTCGCCTCGCCCGAGCCCTGCAAGATCGACCAGCGCACCGAACGCGGTGAGATACTGCATCCACACCGCAGCGGCCGTTTCAAAACCGAGCGCGGGCGGATGCTTGACGACAAGCTCCGCCGGAAAGGTCGCGAGCTCGGCATGGGCCGGCCAGCGCACCATCGAGACCGGCGGCACGATGCTCACGGGATCGCCCGGCGCAAATTCTTCGACGCCTTCGCCGATCGCCGCGACAATCCCGGCGGCTTCCAGCCCGAGGCCGGACGGCAGCGTCGCGGTCTCGATATAGCTGCCCCGGCGCAGCGAGGCCTCGGCGCGGTTGAGCCCGAGCGCCTTGACTCGGATCTGAACCTCGCGGGGCGCCGGCGGCGCAACCGCGATCTCCTCGATACACAGCACCTCGGGACCGCCATGCTGGTGAAAGCGGACGACGCGGGCCATGGGCGAACTCCAAAACAATTGAATGGAATGCCGCTATGCCCGGCGGCGATCGCCGGATAAATCACCCGGTAGCTCCGACAATCGAAACCAGGAGTTTTGAATTGGATCGCCTCAGCAGCATGGCCGTCTTCGTCAGGGCGGTCGATCTCGGCTCGTTCGCGGCCGCCGCCGATGCCCTCGAGATGTCGGCCCCGATGGTCGGCAAGCATGTGCGCTTCCTCGAACAACGGCTCGGCGTCCGCCTGCTCCATCGCACCACGCGGCGGCAGAGCCTGACCGATTCAGGGCAAGCCTATTACGAGCGCTGCCGCATCGTGCTCGGCGAGGCCGAGGCCGCCGACGCGCTCGCCTCCGATCAATCGTCGCAGCCGCGCGGGCGGCTGCGGGTGACGATGCCGGCGCTGCTCGGCCGCTACTGCATCGTCCCCACGCTGCTGAAGCTCGCGCAGAAATATCCGGCGCTCGAGCTCGATCTCGCGTTCGGCGATCCGATCGCCGATCTGATGGAGGGCGGTCACGACCTTGCGATCAGGACCGGCGAGCTTAACGAGCAATCCGGCGTGATCGCGCGGCGCATCGCGCGCCAGCGCATGGTGGTGTGCGGCTCGCGCGCCTATCTGAAGGCCCATGGCAGGCCGCGCACGCTCGACGAGCTCGGCCGGCACCAGGCGATCGTCTACCGCCGCTCGGGCCGCGTTCGCCCCTGGCTGTTCCCGCGCGACGGTCTTGCGCCGCACGAGGTCTGGCCGGCCGGGCGGCTCAGGCTCGACGACCTCGAAGCCATCGCGGATGCCGCAGCGCGCGGCATGGGGCTGGCGTGGCTGCCCTCCTGGCTGGTGCGCGAACGCCTCGACACCGGCGCGCTGGTCCGCGTTCTCGGCGACAGCGGGGAATTTCCCTACGATTGCCACGCGCTGTGGCTGCCGACGCCGCGACTGCCACTCAAGATCCGCTTTGCGGTGGATGCGCTCGCGGCCGCGCTGCCGAAGCTCGTGGCGTAGCGCCGCGCCCCCGATTTGTTTGCAACGATTTCGCGCGCGCATCGTTGGCCGGTCAGCGCGGAACGTGCGGCCTCGTCCGATCCAGGTTCCGTGCCGCCTGTTGATGGAGCGCCAGCATGAACCAGCGCGATGACGACCTGAAAACCGCGATCGAGCGCAGCAACCCGAACGGCGTCGAGCCGCCCTTCTCCGAGGACGATCTGCAGCGCCGGCAACTCGGGCCGCGCGGCGTGCCCGGGCAACCGGACCCGGCGAAGATGACGCCGCAACGCGCCAAGAAGACGCCGGTCGATTCCGGTTCCGGCGGCCACACCGCCTGAACGCCGAAACAACGAAGAAACAAGAAAGGTTTCACGATGAGGATCACCAGCTTCAAGGACATGTATGTCGCCGAGCTTCAGGAACTCGCAAGCGTCGAGGATCAGCTCGCCGTGGCGCTAGCGCGGATGGCGGAGATCGCCTCGCATCCGTCGCTCAAGGATGCGTTCAGCCGCCATCACCGCGAGACCATCGTGCAGGGCGAGCGGTTGAAGTCGCTGCTGCGGATGCACGGGGCCGATCCGCTTGAGCACACCGACCAGGCCATGCAGGCGCTGATCCACGAGACCGCCAAGATGGTTTCGCTGCTGCCCGACGACAATCTGCGCGATGCCGGCCTCGTCGCGTCGGCGCAGAAGCTCGAGCATTACGAGATCGCCGCCTATGGCAGCGCGGCCGCCCTCGCCGGTCAGCTCAATCTGCGCGACGACCAGCGGCTGCTGCACGACAGTCTCGACGAAGAGCGACACGTCGACACGCTGCTGACGGCGCTCGCCAAGGGCGAGATCAACCAGGACGCCCTCGCCGCGTGACACGGCAGGATGGGTAGCCCGTAGGATGGGTAGAGCGCAGCGAAACCCATCAGCTCATCTCGCGAGCGGCACCACTATGGGTTTCGCGGAGTTCTATCATCGGGCCGCGCCTTGCGCGGCCCCGTTGGCTCTACTCATCCTACGCATCTACGCGCGCGGGAAAAATGCTGCTGCAAATTTCGCGCTTCGCGGGGCTGGTGTCGTTTTTATCTCGCGACTATTGCCCTGCATGAGCCATTCGATCAGCCTCTCATGATCGATGCCGTGGGGAAGACGAACATGAGCTTCAGGTTCAAGCAGGTTTTCGCAGACACCCAACAGGAGCTCGGCGCCGATCCGGCGCAGGCGCAGGCCGTGTTCCAGGCGACTTCGCAACTCGGCGACGGCATCAACAGCAGCGTCACGGTCCGGCAATTCAACGTCAGCGTCGACGAGCCGCCGGCGCTGGGCGGCAAGGACACCGCACCGAACCCTGTCGAGTACATTCTCGCCGCGCTCGGCTC
Source organism: Bradyrhizobium sp. USDA 3315 (assembly GCF_054056795.1). Classification (NCBI taxonomy): domain Bacteria; kingdom Pseudomonadati; phylum Pseudomonadota; class Alphaproteobacteria; order Hyphomicrobiales; family Nitrobacteraceae; genus Bradyrhizobium; species Bradyrhizobium sp. USDA 3315. The sequence continues at coordinate 7,325,786 of NZ_JBSRYP010000001.1, forward strand.
ATGCCAGGAGATCACCTATCGGCTCTATGCCGACGCGATCGGCATTCCTCTCAACGGCGTCTCCGTCAAGCTGTCGGGCGCCATAGATCTGCGTGGCTTCTTCAGCGTCGATCCAAACGTGCGAGCCGGTTTCCGGCAGATCGAGGCCGAGGTCGCCATCGACAGCCCGGCCTCCGCGGCCGACATCGCCCGGCTGAAGGAAACCGTCGACCGTCATTGCCCCGTGCTGGACATCCTGCGCAACCCGACGCCGGTGGATCTGAAGCTGCGCACCGGACCGCTCAGCGTAGCCGCCTAGCTTCGCGATGTGAGCGTTAACTCACTCTCCACCATGCGCCGAGGCCGGCAGCGGTAACCATAAGGCTTAACAGCGCGTCAACGCTCCCCCAACAAGTCTAACTGTTTCTGATGGGGGAGAATGGCCCGTGGACGCATTTGCATTCGAATTTATGGGATTGGCGATGATCGCGCTCTGTCTCGTCGTGCTGGCGATGCCCGCCGCGCGCCGGCCGTCGAAGAACATCCGCTACGAGTGAGAGCCGCGAGAAATAACGCGCTCAAACGTCATCGAATGGCGATATACTCGCGCTGACAAGTCCTGACCTGGACACAAGTTGCGGGAATTGACGACGCTTGAACAACACCGACGTCCCGCAGCCCGGCACACCGCCCGCCACCGCGAGCTCGACGCATTCGCCGCTGGAGGTGCTGCTCATCTTCTTCAAGCTCGGCGTCAGCTGCTTCGGCGGCCCGATCGCCCATATCGGCTATTTCCGCGACGAGTTCGTCACCCGCAGGCGCTGGCTTGACGAACAGGCCTATGCGGATCTGGTCGCGCTCTGCCAATTCCTGCCGGGCCCTGCGAGCAGCCAGGTCGGCTTTTCGCTCGGCCTGATGCGCGCCGGGTACCTGGGGGCGCTGGCCGCCTGGACCGGATTCACGCTGCCCTCGGCGATCGCGCTCGTGCTGTTTGCCTTCGGCGCCAGCGGATTGAGCGGCCCTGCGGGTAGCGGCCTGGTGCATGGCCTCAAGCTGGTTGCGGTGGCGATCGTCGCCCAGGCCGTCTGGGGCATGGCGCGCTCGCTTTGCCCCGATCGCGAACGCGCCTCGATCGCGACGGTCGCAGCACTCGTCATCCTCGCCAGTTCGTCGTCGATCGCGCAGATCGGCGCGATCATTCTCGGCGCTGTCGCCGGGCTTTGGTTCTGCCAGGCGCAACAGGCCAACGGGGTCACCCATATCGCGATGCCGGTATCGCGCCGCGTTGGCGTCGCAGCGCTGATCCTGTTCGTCGCGCTGTTGGTCGGACTGCCGCTGCTGTCGCGGACATGGCCCGGCCTCGGCCTGTTCGAGGCCTTCTACCGCTCGGGCGCGCTGGTGTTCGGCGGCGGCCACGTCGTGTTGCCGCTGCTGCGCGAAGCCGTGGTGACGCCGGGCTGGATCGGCGACGATGCGTTCCTGACGGGCTACGGCGCCGCGCAGGCGGTGCCGGGTCCGCTGTTCACCTTTGCCGCCTATCTCGGCGCCGTGATCGGCGGCCTTCCGGGCGCGATCGTCGGCCTCGTCGGCATCTTCCTGCCGGGACTTCTCGTGCTGCTCGCGGCGCTGCCGTTCTGGGATAGCTTTCGCAAACGGCCGGCGGCGCAGGCCATGATGCGCGGCGTCAACGCCGCCGTCGTCGGCCTTCTGGGGGCCGCGCTCTACAATCCGGTGTGGACCAGCAGCGTCCACCGTCCGCTCGATTTCGGCATCGCGCTGGCCGGCTTCGTCCTGCTCACGGCATGGCGCGCGCCGCCGCTCGTGGTGGTCGTGCTCAGCGCGGCTGGCGGCATCGCCACGGGGCTCCTGCAATCGTGAACGACCGCGCGGTCGTTTCGCCGGGTGGATTAAGAACGCCTTCATGCCTCGCCGCCACGATAGCGGATATATGCCGAGCGCTTCTAAACAACCGGATCCGACCCGGGTTCCCGTGCTGGACCTGCTGCGGCTTGCCGCGGTCGGGGCCGTGATCCTGTATCACTACGGCTTCTGGGGCGTGGCATCGAACGGCGTGCAAAAGGTGGCAATGCCGTACCTCGCCCCGGTCGCGCAATACGGCTTCCTCGGCGTCCCCGTGTTCTTCGCGATCTCCGGCTTCGTCATCGCCTATTCCGCCGAAGGCCGCACGCCGGTCGGTTTCGCGATCGCCCGCTTCAGCCGGATCTATCCGACCTTCGTCATCTGCATGACGCTGACCTTCCTCGCGACGCTGCTGTTGGGCCACGCGTACTTCCACGTGACGTGGGGGCAATGGCTGACAAACCTGTTCATCGCGGCCCCGATGCTCGGTCAGCCCTACATGGACGACGCCTACTGGTCGCTGGTGATCGAGGTCGTGTTCTACGTCTGGATCGCGCTGTTCCTGACCTGGGGCATCTTTCCGCGGCGCATCGACACGATCATCGTGGCGTGGATCGCAATCACCTTCGCCAACGAGCTGACCCTCGACGTTCCGCTGTTCGAGAAGCTGTTCATGGCCGACGACAGCGGCTTCTTCGCCGTCGGGCTCCTGATCTATGAGCATTACCGCGGACGGCGCGACACCAGGCTCTACAGCCTGCTGACGCTGGCGATCGGCACGGCGACGTTCCAGGCCGTGCACAAGCTGGAGCGGCTCGGCGTCCACACCCATGGCAGCTTCGATCCCCGCGTCGTGACGGTGATCTGCATCGTATCGCTCGGCATCGTGTTCGCCGCCACTCGCATCAAGTCGGTAGCCCTGCCTGCAGGCCTCGTCAGGGCCGTCGGCGGCATCACCTATCCGCTCTATCTGCTGCATCTGCAGCTCGGCTACGTCATCCTGCTCCTGATCACGCCAACGCCGGACGCGCTGTCGACCGCGCTGGTCGTGACGGGCATGGTGGTGCTGGCATGGCTCGTCTGGCGCTTCCTCGAAGGCCCCGCGCATTATCTCGTCAGGGACAGGCTGACGACGCTGGCCTCGCGGCACGGATGGCCGTCACGCATTCGCGCGAACGAAGCCCGGATCGAACGGGACGACGTTGCCTCGCCAATCGAGGCCAGCAGCATCGCCAACCGCTGATCAATCCGGCGCAAACCGCCGGAACAGCATCCACCCAACGTTGCCGCCCTAGCGAACCTTGGGCCGAAGCGAACACCATCATTCATCTGCGATGCGTGGTGACGACGATCAGGCGTAAGGGGGCGGATGGCGCCGGGGGGCCTCGCTATCCTCAGACCCGCCCGCTCCATTCATGATCTCCGGGCATTTCCATTGCCAGTTCATTCGCAAGCTCGAGCGCTTCCTTGACGTCAGGCGCAAGCAGACCTTCCGTGAATGTTCGGACAACGGGTAGCAGCAGCTCGGCTGCTCGCGCCTGTTTGCCGGAATGTCGCCATAAGCGCGCCAGGCTGACAGCTGACCGTAATTCAAAGGACCGCGCGCTTTGCCTGCGCGCCAGCTCGATCGAGGCGAGGAACATTCGCTCGGCGGATTCAACGGACGATGATCTCGAATCATTGAGCGTCATCTCACCTTGCAGACGATAGATCTCAGCTTCGTAAAAATGCTCTCCCGTTCTTCTCCCGATCGCCAGTGCGCTGTCGAGTTCGTGCAAGGCAGCATCCGGCAAGCCGGCACTTGCATAAGCCTTCGCGAGCAGGCTTCTGAACCAGCAACTGGCTAGCCGGGCGCTCATGCCCTCATAGCCGTCGATAGCCATTCGCATCTGGTTCAATCCCTCATCGACATTCCCGAGCTCGGTCATCGCCCATCCTCGCAGGATGGTCGTCTGATGCTTCCAATGCAGGAAGCCGTGTTCCGATGAGAGAGCCAGTGCCCTGTTGGTGTAGTCGTGGGTCCCTTCGACATCGCGGAGATGCTGGCAAACGTAAGCGCCGAATGTCAGCGCAAATGACAGCGTGAAGGGGTGGCGAAGGTCTTCCGCTTCCGAAATAGCCTGCTGGCTATATCGGCGCGCCGCGTCAGGACGGCCCAGAAACCACGACACGTACCCGAGATACGAGAGCGAGACGATGCCAGGATGGATGCCATGCGTTGCCGTCAGGGCGCCGTGTAGATCAGGACTGTACAGATTCCTGAAGCGATGAAGGTGATGTTCGGCGGCGACAAACCGCCCGCGGTACAGCATGGTCATCGCGATCGCCCGATGCGCCTCGATCAGATATCCCGTCTGTTGCGTCGCGGACGAACTTTGGTTCGATGCCTCGCGCCTTGCGAACTGCAGGAGCTCCGCGCTCAGCTCATGCGCCCGTGCGAGATCGCCGCGGATGAAGTGGCACACCCAAAGTCCGCGCGTCGCCGCAAAGACCTTCGCCATGTTGCCAAGATTCCGGCCGAGTTCGAGCGCGCGAACATAGTTCTCCTCGACTTCCTGCACGGCGTATCCCTTTGCCGCGATCAGGGCGGTACCCAGGGCGATGCGAAGCTCAAGCTCGGACTCGTTTCGGCCCTGCATGCCGGGTGAGGCTTGCAGAACCCCGAGCCCACGACGCAAATGACCGATCGCCTCCAGAGTCGCACCCTTCATCGCGGCCTGCTTTCCGGCCTTGAGCCAGAAACCCGCAGCCGGCTCGCTTTGTCCAGACTCGGTCAGGTGGTAGGCGAGAAGCTCCGGTTCGCGCTCGATCTTTTCCGGATATTTTTCGGCCAGCACGCGTCCGATCTTGGCGTGCAGCGTCCGTCTTTCCCTGTGCAACAAGCTTTCATGCGCCGCATTCTGGATCATCACGTGCTTGAACGAGTACAGCGCCTCCGGCAGAAAGCCGAAGCGGACGATCAATCCGGCTGCCTCCAGATGGTTCAGGGCGGCTTCGATCTGGTCCGCCGGCGCTTCGGCAACCTCGCGAAGGATCTCATAAGAAAACTCGCGGCCGATGGTGGCGCCGATCTGCGCGATTTTCTTGAACGATCCCATCCGGTCGAGGCGGGCCATCAGGGAATCGTTCAATGTCGCGGGAATAGCGAGCTGACGCCACGGACCGGACAAGACGTAACGTCCATGTTGCTCAGTCAAGACGTCGGATTCGAGAACGGCCTTGGTCAGCTCTTCAAGGAAGAGCGGCACGCCATCGGTTTTGACGATGATGTCCTCAATCACCTCTCGGGGAAGCTCCTTTTCTCCAGCCACACGTTCGACCAATATCGTGCGGACCTGTCGGCCGAGACGCTTGAGGTTCGCACTGATGGTGTGCGCGTGATCCTTCCAGCCCGGCTGAAACTCCGGACGACAGGTGATCACGACAAGGATCGACGTGGTGCGAACGTTCTCCACCAGCAGATCGAGCACGGCCCGCGAGGTGGGATCGATCCAATGTGCGTCCTCAAAATCGATCAGGAGCGTCTGCTCGCGCGCTTGCGCGAGCAGATGGTTGACGAGCGTGGCGATCGTCGCATCCTTCAGCTGTTGCGGCGAGAGATCCAGGGCCGCGTAGCGGTCCCCGGTGGGAATTGAAAGCAACGCCGCAAGGATCGGCACCACTGTCGCCGCCTCGCCGTTCGAGGCGGCGACACCGGCTTCAAGCTTTGTCAGCCAAAGCGCAGACGCGTTCTCGCCGTCAAGGCCGAGCGCGAATTTGAGATGCTCGATGAAGGGGTGAAAAGCGGTGCTGCTGTAATAGGGAGAGCACTGGAACGAAACTTGTCCGTGCTGATCACCCGCGATCCGCTCCCGCAATTCCTGAACGATCCTGGACTTTCCGATTCCCGGCTCGCCCGTCAGCAGCACGACCTGCCCCTCATCGGCTTTCGCTTGCTGCCAACGCGTGAGCAGCAACGCCACCTCTTCGGTGCGGTTGACCAGCGGCGTCAATCTGGAGCCCATGGCCGCGGCAAATCGCGTCTCGGCGCGGCAGGGCCGAACCACGAGCCAGGCCTGGGCCTTCGCGGATATCCCCTTCAGCGCGTGAAATCCGAAGTCCTGGTAGTCGAACTTTCCTCTCAGCAGGGATTGCGTCGAAGACGCAATGACGACGCCGTCCGGAGGCGCCAAGGCCTGCAGACGGGCAGCCAGATTTGGCGTCTCGCCGACTGCGGAATCGTGCTCCTCAGTGTCCTGTCCAACCAGGTCTCCGACGACAACAAGGCCGGTCGCAATCCCGATGCGCACACTGGGCCCATGACTTGCAACGTCGCGGGCGTCACTCGCTCTCGCCGACGACAGGCTCCGTACAATTTCGAGCGCCGCACGCACCGACCGCTCGGCGTCATCCTCATGGGCATTCGGATAGCCAAAATAGACCAGAATGCCGTCCCCGAGGTAGCGGGCCGCGAAGCCTTCGTACCGCTTGACCACGCTGACGCACTTTTCCCTGAAGCTCGCGATCATGTCGCGGACGTCTTCGGGATCGAACTGTTCGGACAGCGAGGTCGAACCAACCATGTCGCAGAACATCACGGTCAGCTGGCGCCGCTCGGCGCTCACCGCTGCGCCTTCCGCGACGCTCCTGCCGCCGGCGGGACCGTTTGCCGAACGGGTCAGGGAAGCAACCGCGCGCTGCAAGCGCTTGCGGTCTCCCAGCGGAAGTCCAAGTTCGACCAGATCCTGCTCGGTCAAATCGGGCAGGATGTCCAAACCGATGCGATGCAGGACAAAGAGGTCGCTGTACTGGCCGAGATCAACGGTTTCGAGCCAGTGCTTGAGAGCAGCCTCCATATCGGCGCTTGGCTGTTTCTCCGGCATTGTGATCCGTCCGACTGCGGGCCATTGGCGACAATGGGCCTCGTTCGACGATGCCAAGGGACCTGTTTACCCCAGACTGGACGCGTTCACAAAGTGCGAAAACAAGGAGCAGACCGATCGAAGACGCACTCTGCCCTCGGTCGCTCAGATATTCGAGATAGCGCACGCGCCGGTATTTTGGCCCTTCGCCGACTGCGATGGCGCTGTAGGCGAAACCAGAGTCGCCCCCTCGGGCGCCACCATCCGACCTCCGGCATGCTCGGCACTCGGCGCGACAAAGGCGCCCGGCGAACGATGGCGTGACGTACGAATTTGCGCGCGGAGCCATTCGATTTTGCGCGCTATGGCGGGCAGCCCCTGCCACTGAGTTGCCCGTCCTGGGTTATCCAGTCGTTGGCAACGCTGCTCAGCGCCGTGACCAGCGATTGCTCGCCAATCCGGCACAGAACACCGCATCAGCGCTGTTGGGGATGGTCTGCGCGAATCATCGGTCGACATCCGGCGAGGTTTGGGTCGTCGGCTCATCGCGATAGCGAAGCCGGCCATAGGCCCTCCGCATCACCATCGTCGTCTTCTCGACGGTTTGACGAGGGTACAGGGTTGCAGCCAGTTTGAGACAGAGATCGTCGAGATCATCCGCGCGCGTCGTCCGAGATAGCCGGCACGACGCTGCGGCACTGCGCGCGACCCAGCACGTAGATGACGGGATTTCTCGTTCGCCAGCACAAGCAGAATTCAGCCGGCGCCGCCGGGTGACCGAACTCCGCCGTCATAGCGGTATCGAACATCCGCTTGAAAGAGCCGCGACCACGATGCGTGTCTCTGACGGCGGTACCCGAGAGATAGATCACCGACGTGCCGGCAAGGGCGAGGCGCTGAATGATGAGGTAAGCCACGCATTCACCGCCGTGATGGAGCAGGACAATGCCGTGGTCGGGCTTGAACGGAGAGTGTTCGTGGGACCAGAACTTTTCCTCCGTCAGCCAATTCGTGTCGATGATGCTGTTGATGCTCTCGAGCACTGCATCGCGGCGTTGTTCTGGGACTTCAGAGGCGATTTGAAACAGCTCGCTGGTGACAGCCCCGGGCTGCGTCGCGATCACGATAGCGGCTCCTCGTTGGTCATCGACTTCAGGTTGCTTTGGCAGAGTACGGCACCCATGATCGGCCAGGCAAGCCGGCCCCCGAGAAAGCTCAGCATTCCGGTTGACCCAAATCGCCATCCCGACGGCGCAGGCTCCCGCAGCGGCGCGCCCCCACTACGACTGTCATCGTCCGCGAAAGCGGGCGATCCAGTACGCCGCGGCCTCTCGGTTCGAGCACAACTGTCTCTGGAATACTGGGCGGATTCAACCGGTCGAGCCGGGCGATCAAAGCTGCAAGTGGGGACGCAATGACGGCGCGGTGCGCCTCGTCACCATGACGGGTCGGTTGCAGAAGTCCGCAAATGTCACAGCCCCAAGCGTGGCGACGCATGACTTCGGAATAATGGAAAAATATCGCTGATTTGCCCGACGTGTCAAGTTGCCGTGTCGAACTTGCCGTGTCGAACACCGCTAGCTGTCGGCTCCTTTGCATGGGGTTGTTTTCGATATTTTGGTCGTGCGTCCCGGCGCCAGCGGGCTATCGCCTGTGGCGCTCAGCCCCCGTTCGTCATGCCCGGTCAAGCCGGGCGGTGACACCGAAGATGGCGGACGACCGACGAACTGCCGGCACGACCGGGCCGAAAACACCCTCGAATCACGCCCAATCAATTCAAAAACGGCCCGTCCCTCACCCCGCGCAGGGCCAAAATCCCTGCAAGACCCTTGACATAGCTGCCCTTTCGGCAGAACGCGTGTGGTCAAGCCGTTATGGACACTTCATGGATTTGATTAGCACGACCTCCGACCTCGCCGCCGCCTGCGACCGGCTCGCCAAACACAAGGTCATCACTGTCGACACCGAGTTCCTGCGGGAGACGACCTACTATCCGCTGCTCTGCGTCGTGCAGATGGCGAGCGCGGAAGAAGCGGTCGTGGTCGACGCGCTGGCACCCGGCATCGACCTCAAGCCGTTCTTCGACTTGATGTCGAACGAGGCCGTGCTCAAGGTTTTCCACGCCGCGCGGCAGGACATCGAAATCGTCTGGCACCTCTCCGGCACGATCCCGCATCCGATCTTCGACACCCAGGTCGCCGCCATGGTGCTCGGCTATGGCGACAGCATCGCCTATGACCAGCTCGTCGACCGCGTGACCGGCCACCGCCCCGACAAGACCCATCGCTTCACCGACTGGTCGCGCCGGCCGCTGACCGACGAGCAGCTCCACTACGCCGTCTCCGACGTGACCCATCTGCGCGAAGTGTTCGCAGCCCTCGATGCCGATCTGAAGAAGCGCGACCGTAGTGACTGGGTCAGCGAGGAGATGGAGGTCCTGACCTCGCCGAAGACCTACGACTTCCATCCCGAGCGCGCCTGGGAGCGGCTCAAGACCCGCGTCCGCAAGCCGCGCGAGCTCGCGGTGCTGATCGAGGTCGCGGCCTGGCGCGAGCAGGAGGCGCAGAGCCGCGACGTGCCGCGTTCACGCGTGCTCAAGGACGATGCGGTCGGCGATATCGCCACCCATGCGCCGACCTCGCTGGAGAAGCTCGGCAATCTGCGCTCGCTGCCGAAGGGCTTTGAGCGCTCGAAATGGGGCGCCGACATCATTGCTGCCGTGCAGCGCGGGCTCGCCCGCGACCAGGCCACGCTGCCCAAGCTGGAAAAGCCGAGAAACAATTCCAACGGTGCGGCGACCGTCGAACTATTGAAGGTGCTGCTGCGCATGACCTCGGAGCGGCACGGCGTCGCCAGCAAGGTGATCGCCACCGTCGACGACCTCGAGCAGATCGCTGCCAGCGATCAGGCCGAGGTCGGCGCCCTGCACGGCTGGCGCCGCGAACTGTTCGGCGAGGCCGCGCTCAAGCTCAAGCACGGCCAGCTCGCGCTCGCGATCGACAAGGGCCGCGTGGTGCGGGTGGACCGGGGTTAGCGCGCGCCGTTCGCCTGGTGCGCCCCAGGTTCCACCGGCAGTCGGCCAGTGGCCGAACAGGTTGCGCCGAAGCTTGACCGGCACAGGCTGAGGTTGCGTCACGCAAAACCACCGCGCTTGCTAAGGCGCAATTTTCGTGTTGCAATCCCCTCACAATCGGATTGCGGCCGTTCGACTGTGCGTTTCGCGACGTTGATATCCAAGGCTTCGATGTACAGGGCTTCGATAGGCGAAACTTCGGACTTGAAGACTTTGGATCTGACGACCCGGGAAGTGAACAGACAGCGCAAAGTCCGCTTGTGGCGTGGCACGTGGAAAACGTGGCCGCGTCTTTTTTATGTCTAAACTGGGAGAGAGACGATGCCGAAGGGTACCGTCAAATGGTTCAACCCGACCAAAGGTTACGGGTTCATCAAGCCAGCCGTCGGCGACAAGGACGTGTTCGTCCATATCTCGGCGGTCGAGCGCGCGGGCCTCAGCACATTGAACGAGAACCAGTCCGTCGAGTACGAGCTGGTGGAGAACCGCGGCAAGGCGTCGGCAGAGAACCTCAAGGTTCACTGAACGCCGCTGCCAGCGGAATTCATCCTGATGCCTCCCCCGGCCGCATCACCCCGGGGGATGTCTCCTGCAACCGCGCGCTAGGGCGCCGGCGCGATCAGCGTATGGTCGGTTGCGCCGCTGCCCAGGGTCTTGCAGAGATCGCCTTCGAGCTTGAGCCGGCCGCTTGCCAGCAGCCGCAGCGCCTCCGGATAGATGCGATGCTCGATGGTGATCACGCGCGCGGCGAGCGTCTCGGCGGTGTCGTCGTCAGCGACCGTGACCGCGCCCTGCATCACGATCGGTCCGGCGTCGGTCTCCGGGATCACGAAATGCACCGTCGCTCCGGACAGCTTGACCCCTGCACGCAACGCCTGGCCGTGCGGATCGAGACCCGGAAAGCAAGGCAGCAGCGAGGGATGGATGTTGAGCATCCGCCCGTACCAGTGCCGCGCGAACTCGGCGGTGAACAGCCGCATGAAGCCGCCGAGGCAGATCAACTCGACCTGCCTGTCATCGAGCGTGCGCTGCAGCACGGCCTCGAAGCCGGCGCGGTCCTTGCCGAACGGCTTGCTCTCGATGACGATGGTCGCAATGCCGCTGGCGGCCGCCTTCTCGAGCCCGGCGGCATCGGCGCGGTTCGAGATCACGGCCACGATCTCGGCTGGGAAATCCGCAGCCTTCGCAGCCTCGATCAGCGCGGCCATGTTGGAGCCGCGGCCGGAGATCAGGATGGCGACGCGGCGCTTCATCGCGAGAGATCGAGATGACCGTTATAGATCACGCGATGCTCGCCTTTGGCCTCGATCACCTCGCCGAGCAACGTCACGGTCTCGCCGCCGGCGGTGAACGCCTCGGTCACGGCGTCGACCGCATCAGCCTTGACGATCGCGATCATGCCGATGCCGCAGTTGAAGGTGCGCAGCAGTTCGAGTTCGGCGATGCCGCCCTGCTCGGCCAGCCATTTGAACACCGGGAGCACCGGCAGCCGCGCCAGATCGATGCCGACGCCGAGATGCTTCGGCAGCACGCGCGGAATGTTGTCGGTGAAGCCGCCGCCGGTGATGTGGGCGAGCCCCTTCACCGCGCCGGTGTCGCGGATCGCGCGCAGGCAGGATTTCACATAGAGCCTGGTCGGCGTCAGCAGCGCTGCGCCAAGCGTCATGACCGGCGCGAACGGCGCCGGCGCGTCATAGGCGACGCCGGACTGCTCGACGATCTTGCGCACCAGCGAATAGCCGTTGGAGTGCACGCCGGAGGAAGCCAGCCCGATCACGGCATCGCCCGCCGCGATATTCGCGGTCGGCAGCAGCGTGCCGCGCTCGGCCGCGCCGACCGCAAAGCCGCCGAGGTCGTAATCGCCATCCTTGTAGAGGCCGGGCATCTCGGCGGTTTCGCCGCCGATCAGCGCGCAGCCGGATTCGCGGCAGCCCTCGGCGATACCAGCGACGATCTGCGCGGTGGCCTCCGGGTGCAGCTTGCCGCAGGCGAAATAGTCGAGGAAGAACAGCGGTTCCGCGCCCTGCACGACGAGGTCGTTGACCGACATCGCGACCAGATCGATGCCGATACCGCCATGAATGCCGGTCTCGATCGCGATCTTCAGCTTGGTGCCGACGCCATCGGTCGCGGCCACCAGGACCGGATCCTTGAAGCCGGCGGCCTTGAGGTCGAACAGCCCGCCGAAACCGCCGATCTCGGCGTCCGCGCCAGGCCGCGCGGTGGCCCGCACCATCGGCTTGATCAAATCGACCAGTCGATTGCCGGCGTCGATATCGACACCCGAATCCGCGTAAGTGAGCCCGTTTTTGCGCTCGGTCATGCCCAATTCCAGATGATCAGGGGCTGGTTACGAGGAATTCCGCCCCCGCGCAATGGCTCGCGGCGCTGCCGCCGCGATACTATGTAGATAACACAAGGCGGCTGCGCAAAAGAGCCGGATATCGAGTAAAATCAGGCTTCTAGCCGGGAAGCGATCCAAGTTGAGCATTCCGAACATCATCACCCTCGGCCGCATCATCCTGGTGCCGGTGATCGTCTGGGCCATCGTGTCCAGCCAGATGGAGATTGCGTTCGCGATCTTCGTGATCGCCGGCGTCTCGGACGCGGTCGACGGTTTCCTCGCCAAGCGCTTCAACATGACGAGCGAGCTCGGCGCCCTGCTCGATCCGCTCGCCGACAAGGCGCTCCTGGTGTCGATCTATGTCGCGCTCGGAATCTGGGGCGCGGTGCCGCGCTGGATCGTGATTCTCGTGGTGTCACGCGACATCATGATCGTCTCCGCCGTGATTGTGTCATGGTTGTTCGACAAGCCGGTCGAGATGAAGCCGCTGATGGTGTCGAAGCTGAACACGGTGGCGCAGGTCGCGTTCGCAGCGCTGGTGCTGGCCTCGCTCGGCTTCGGCTTTCAGCCACATCCTTACGACCTGATCCTGATGGGCCTGGTCACGATCTTTACTTTGGGTTCGGTGTCCCTCTATCTCGTGGAGTGGGTGCGGCACATGAGCACCATCGAAGCTCGGTAGGCGGGATCCGGAAAAGTGGAAGCCGGTTTTCCCGCGACAAACGCGACGCGTTTGCGCATGGCTAAAATGAAGTGGTTTGGAGACCTGCGTGGCCAGTAGCGTTCAACCTCGTCAATTGGCCTTGGCCCTGCCGCACGAGGAGAAGCTGACCCGCGACGATTTCCTTGAGGGCCCTGCCAATGAGGCGGCGCTGGCGCTGATCGACGGCTGGCCGGACTGGCCAAACCGAATCATGCTGCTGGTCGGGCCTGACGGCTCCGGCAAAAGCCACCTCGCCGCGATCTGGGCCGAGAGCGCCGGCGCGCGCTCGACCGCGGCGCATGCGCTGACCGCCGACACGGTGCCGACCGCGCTTGCGACCGGTGCGCTCGTCGTCGAAGACCTGAGGCCGGCGGATTTCGACGAGCGCGCAATGTTTCATCTGATGAATCTGGCGCGCCAGGACGATGCCTACGTGCTGATCACGGCGCGCATTCCGCCCTCGGCGTTCGAGATCGAATTGCGCGACCTGCGGTCGCGGCTCCGCGCGGTGCCGACCGTGACGCTGCTGCCGCCGGACGACCAGCTGTTCCGCGGCCTGATTGTCAAGTTCTGCGCCGACCGCCAGATGAGCGTGGACGAACCGCTGGTCAGCTATCTGAGCAACCGGATCGAGCGTTCCTACGTTGCCGTCCGGCAGGCGGTCGAGCTCCTGGATACCGAGGCACTCCGGCTCGGCCGTCCCGTCACGCGGGCGCTGGCGGCGGAGCTGTTGCGCGACGCCTGATCCATCCCGCGGCTTGACGGCGCAGGCGAGCGGAACATCAATGTCATCGAAACGTCATCGCAATATCACATGGTCTCTGCGGCTCTCGGCTACACCGCCCCGGCCCCTGCCCTGAATTGGACCAGCACTTTATGGACTCGGCACAAGCTACTGAAATCAAAGAAAAAGAGGCGGAATTTCCCGCCATTCCCGCAATCGCGACCAGCCCCGAACGCTTCATCAACCGGGAGCTCTCCTGGCTGCACTTCAACCGGCGGGTGCTCGAGGAATCGGTCAATCTCGGCCATCCCGTGCTGGAGCGGGTCCGCTTCCTGTCGATTTCGGCGAATAACCTCGACGAGTTCTTCATGGTCCGTGTCGCCGGCATCAAGGCGCAGGTCCGCGAGGGCATTACCGAGCGCAGCCCGGACGGCCTGCTGCCGGCCGATCAGCTCGTGATGATCAACAAGACCGTCTCGCAGCTCGCCTCCGACCAGCAGGCGATCTGGAGCGACCTGCGGGATATCCTGGCCAAGGTCGGCATCCAGCTGGTCGACGGCCGCGACGTCACCAAGTCCGAGCGCAGCTGGATCGAGGATCACTTCCTCCACAGCATCTTCCCGCTGCTGACGCCGCTGGCGATCGACCCGGCGCATCCCTTCCCGTTCATCCCGAATCTCGGCTTCACGGTGGCGCTGCAATTGTCGCGGATCTCCGACGGCAAGGCGATGAACGCGCTGATCCGCATGCCCGGCAAGATCGACCGCTTCATCCGCATCCCCTCCACCAAGGAAGGCGCGCCGGCGCGGCTGATCACGCTGGAGCAGGCCACCGGTCTCTTCATCGGCCGCCTGTTCCCCGGCTACACCGTCAAGGGCCAAGGCGCATTCCGCATCATCAGGGACTCCGAACTCGAAATCGAGGAAGAGGCCGAAGATCTCGTTCGCCTGTTCGAGACCGCGCTCAAGCGGCGCCGCCGCGGGTCGGTGATCCGGCTCGAGATCGAGGCCACGATGCCCGAAGAGCTGCGCATCTTCGTGCAGCACGCCTTGTCGGCCGCAGACGACGAAGTGATCCTGGTCGACGGCGTGCTGGCGATGAACGAGCTGTCGCAGCTCACCCGCCTCAATCGCCCCGACCTCGAATTCCCGCCCTATGTGCCGCGCCACCCCGAGCGGGTGCGCGATCATGGCGGCGATATCTTCGCCGCCATCCGCCAGAAGGACCTCGTGGTCCATCACCCCTACGAATCCTTCGACGTCGTGGTGCAGTTCCTGCAGCAGGCGGCACGCGATCCCGACGTGGTCGCGATCAAGCAGACGCTCTATCGCACCTCGAACAATTCGCCGATCGTGCGCGCGCTGGCGGAAGCCGCCGAGGCCGGCAAGTCGGTGACCGCGCTGATCGAGCTGAAGGCGCGCTTCGACGAGGAAGCCAATATCCGCTGGGCCCGCGACCTCGAACGCGCCGGCGTGCAGGTGGTCTACGGCTTCATCGAATTGAAGACGCATGCCAAGCTGTCGATGGTGGTGCGCCGCGAGGGCGGCAATCTCACGACCTATGTGCACACCGGCACCGGCAACTATCACCCGGTCACCGCGCGCATCTACACCGACCTCTCCTACTTCACTTCGGATCCGATCATCGGCCGCGACGTCGCGCGGGTCTTCAACTACATCACCGGCTATGCCGAGCCGAGCGACATCGAGAAGATGGCGGTGTCGCCGCTGACGCTGCGCAAGCGGATCATCGAGCACATCCACGGCGAGATCGCCCACGTCAAGCACGGCCGGCCCGGCGCGGTCTGGATGAAGATGAATGCGCTGGTCGACCCTGATATCATCGACGCGCTGTACGAGGCCTCGCAGGCCGGCGTCTCGGTCGAGCTCGTGGTGCGCGGCATCTGCTGCCTGCGGCCGGGGCTGCCGGGACTGTCGGAGAACATCCGCGTCAAATCGGTGATCGGCCGGTTCCTGGAACACGGCCGAATCTATTGCTTCGGCATGGGTCAGGGCCTGCCGAGCACAAAAGCTGCTGTGTATATCTCGTCCGCTGACATGATGCCGCGAAACCTCGACCGCCGCGTCGAGGTTCTCTGTCCGCTGCAAAATCCCACGGTGCATCAGCAGGTTCTCGAACAGATCATGGTCGCGAACCTGAAGGACACCGAGCAAAGCTGGCAATTGTTGCCGGATGGGTCGTCAACGCGTATGAAGGCCGCGAAAGGCGAAGAGCCCTTCAATCTGCATGACTACTTTATGACAAATCCGAGTCTGTCCGGCCGTGGTAAGTCTCTCAAGGAATCTTCACCGCGCCGTCTCACGCGTCGCAACGAGCGTCAGCAGCCATCGTCTTAAGGGGGCCTTACGGTGAAGCGGCCGCGGAAGCGCGCTTCCAGCGTCGCTGTCATCGATATCGGCTCGAACTCGGTTCGTCTCGTGGTCTACGAGGCGATGGCGCGCAGCCTCATCACAATCTTCAACGAGAAGGCGCTGTGCGGGCTCGGGCGCGAGGTGCAGAGCACCGGCCTGCTCGCAACCGATGCCGTCAACAAGGCGCTCACCGCGCTGCGCCGTTTTCGTGCGCTGTGCAAGATCCAGCAAGTCGGCCGCGTCTACGCGATCGCGACCGCGGCCTGCCGCGACGCCAAGAACGGTCCGGACTTCATCGCCAAGGCCGAGCGCATCTGCGGCGCCAAGATCGAGATCCTCACCGGGCCGCGTGAAGCGAAGCTATCCGCGCTCGGCGTCGTCTCGGGCGTGCACAATCCGAACGGCATCGTCGGCGATCTCGGCGGCGGCTCGCTTGAACTGATCGATGTCAAGGGCAGCCGCGTGCGCAGCGGCGTGACGCTGCCGCTCGGCAGCCTCGCGCTGCAGGACCTCTCCAACAAATCGCTCAAGCGCGCCGAACGCATCGTCAAGAACGAGCTGCTCGGCGTCGCCCAGCTCAAGACCGGCCGCGGCCGCACCTTCTATGCCGTCGGCGGCACCTGGCGTGCGCTGGCGCGCATTCACATCATCCAGAGCGGCTACCCGCTCAAGGTGATGCACGGCTATTCGATCCCGGCGGCCGACGCACTCGACTTCGCGCAGCGGCTGCGACGGCTGGCGGCCACCAACATGCTGGCCAATATCGAGTCGGTCGCCGACGCGCGGCGGCCGCTATTGGCCTATGCCGCGCTCGTGCTCGAATACATCATCCGCGTGGCCCAGCCGAAGACCATCGTGTTCTCGACCTTCGGCGTACGCGAGGGCCTGCTCTACGAGATGCTGCCGCAGGCCGAACGCGCCAAGGACGGACTGCTCTGCGCCGCGCAGAATCTCAACGAATTGCTGTCGCGCTCGGCCCGCCACGCCCAGGAGCTGACGGCGTGGACCGACCGGCTGGTGCGCGTCGTCAGGCTACGCGAGACCGAGGAAGACCGCAGGCTGCGGCACGTCGCCTGCCTGCTCTCCGACATCGGCTGGCGGGTGCATCCCGATCATCGCGGCGAGGAAACCCTCAGCCTGATCATGAACGGCAATTTCGGCTCGATCACGCATCAGGGCCGCGCCTTCGTCGCGCTCTCGGTGTTCTATCGCTACGCCGGGCTCAGCGAGGAAAACGAGCCGCCGCCGCAGATCCGCGCGCTGGTGACGCCGGCGATGGACGAGCGCGCCCGCGTGCTCGGCGCCGCATTTCGCGTCGCGCATCTGATCACGGCGGCGCGCACCGGCGTGCTGCCGGCAACCCATTTCCGCACCCAGGGCCGCAAGCTGATGCTGGTGTTCGAGCACCGGATGGTGGATCTGGTCGCCGACCGCGTCGGCAGCCGCTTCAAGCAATTGGCGCGGCTGGTCGGGCGCGCCGGCTCGATCGTGCGGCGCTAGGGCATGATCCGGAAAAGTGCGAAGCGGTTTTCCCTCGCGACAAACGCGGAATGCGTTTGCGCGGAGATCATGCTCAAACAACGAGCTCGACCCAATCGCATCGCGATTTAGGGCTCACGCCGCCTTGGCGGCGTGCTTGGCCTTGCGGAGTGCGTGGCGGCGCCAGATCGACCCCACGACCAGCACCACGATGATGCCGAGCACCGCGAGCGCGATCTCGCCGCCATTGCCGCCATGGGCGAATTGCGGCGACATCCCGACCGACGTCAGCCAGGAATCGAGCTTGGTACCGAGCGGTCCGGCGAACAGCGCGTCCAGCTTCGGATGCACGGCGGGATCGGTCGCGATGACGTCACCCGCGATCCAGCCGAGCAGCGCGGCACCGGCCCAGACCAGGACCGGCAGCTTGGTGAGCAGCGCCATGATCAGCGCCGCGCCGGCAACGATCAGGGGAACGCTGATCGCAAGTCCGAGCACCAGCAGCGGCACGCTGCCATTAGCGGCGGCAGCCACGGCGATCACATTGTCGAGGCTCATCACGATGTCGGCGACGACGACGATCTGAACCGCGGCCCACAGATGCGCGGCCGCGTGCACGCTGTCCTCGTCCTCCTGCTCCGGCACCAGCAGCTTGGCGGCAATCACGATCAGCGCCAGTCCGCCGACCAGCTTCAAATAGGGAAGCTCCATCAGGCTGGCGACGATGCCGGTAAAGATGACGCGCAGCAGCACTGCCGCGGCGGCGCCGAGAATCATGCCCCACAGGCGCTGGCGCGGCGCGAGCCCGCGGCAGGCGAGCGCGATCACGAGCGCGTTGTCGCCCGACAGCAGGACGTTGATCCAGATGATCTTGCCGACGGCGACCCAGAACGTCGGCGTCGCCATCTCGTTCTTGAATTCGGTGAAGAACGCGCCGATGTACGCCGGATCAAAGATCTGCCACAGCCAGTCCACAGCGAGTCCTATTCGGCCTTGCGGCCGCCCCTGGCGGCGGTCGTCCGCCGCTCCCCGGTTCTACTTCGACGCGGTCTCCTCGGGAGACCGCGCCACTTTCAGCAATACGGTGTCAGCCGACGATCTCGTTGCCGGCGAAGAACTGCGCGATCTCGATCACCGCGGTCTCCGGCGCATCCGAACCGTGCACCGAGTTCTCGCCGATCGACTTCGCATAGAGCTTGCGGATGGTGCCTTCAGCGGCCTTCGACGGGTCGGTCGCGCCCATCACGTCGCGATATTTCAGGATAGCGCCCTCGCCTTCCAGCACCTGGACCACAACCGGGCCCGAAGTCATGAAGTCGACCAGCTCGCCGAAGAACGGACGCGCCTTGTGGACGGCGTAGAAGGTCTCGGCCTGGCCGCGGGTCATGCGGATGCGCTTCTGCGCCACGACCCGCAGGCCCGCCTTCTCGATCACCGCATTGACCGCGCCGGTCAGGTTGCGCTCGGTGGCGTCGGGTTTGATGATCGAAAAGGTGCGTTCAATCGCCATGATTTCGTCCTTGTAAACTTGGCTGGGAGTTGCCGGGGCTTATATCGGCGCGATGGGATAACGGCAAGCGACCCTGTGACGCGTTAGCCTTTAGTTTTGACGCATTTTCACGACGAAAACCGTCGTTAGGGCGCCCTCCGGACAGCGGCCGGCTCGGCCAACTTACCGCGATTTCACCTAGGTGAACCCATTCTGTCAGCGCCGTGCCGCTGCCGTTCAGCTCAAGTCACATAGGCTCTGCAGCGATCGGACGCCTTGCTGGCCCCCCCATCCGCAAGCCTCACAGGACGTCTCGGGAAATGTCACCGCGGGCGCGTCGCGCGCGCCCATACCTCGAGGAGACGATCATGTTACGCAAACTCTCGCTTGCCGCCGTCGCCGCGGTTTCGCTCGGTGCCGCCGCGCTCGCCCCGACCTCCGCTTCTGCGTGGGGTGGTTGGCATGGCGGCTGGCACGGTGGATGGCACCACGGCTGGTGGGGCGGTCCGCGCGTCATCGTCGGCGGCCCGGCCTATTACGGCGGTTATGGCTACGGCGGCGGCTGCTACGTGCGCCGCGTGGTGCCGACCCCGTGGGGGCCCCGCTGGCGCCTGGTCAACCGCTGCTACTGATCCATCGAATCTACGACTGCTCCCCTGACTTGCTTCTCGCCCCGGCCCTCGCGCCGGGGCTTTTTTCGGGTCCGCCGGGGGAACCCGGGCATATGATGGGACCCACTACCTCAAGGCGAGAGCAAGGCGCGGAAACCAAATTCGGGGTCGCGACTTGTCATGGCGAGGAGCTACTCGAACATGCGAGGTGGAACTCGCCAAGAGACATGCCATGACGATGACAATGAGCAAGATCGACAAGGACGCCGATCAGATTGATCACAAGACCTGCCGTTACATCTGCGATGCCGTAGGCGAACGGCTTCAGCAAAGCATGCGGCCAGAGCCCGCACTTTCGTCTCGCCTGCAGCAACTCCTCGACGAGATGCAACGACGGGAAGGCGATCGCCATTAGGTGTTGAGGGCTGAACAGCAGCCCAATTGCGTTTTTGCAACAGCCCCGGGAGAGATTTTGCGAACAGACGGGGTTGCGTTTGGCGGCGGGTCCGGTGACAACGCTGCATGCTCTCCATCACTGACATCTCGGTCCGGATCGCCGGACGGCTGTTGATCGATCACAGTTCGGTGCAAATTGTACCCGGAGCCCGCGTCGGATTTGTCGGCCGCAACGGCGTCGGCAAATCGACGCTGTTTCACGCCATCCGGGGCGACATCCCGACCGAGAGCGGCAGCATCGCGCTTCCGCCGCGCTGGCGTATCGGCAGCCTCGCGCAGGAAGCGCCCGACGGGCCCGAAAGCCTGATCAACGTCGTGCTGAAGGCCGATCTCGAGCGCGACGCGCTGCTGCGCGAGGCCGAGACGGCGCACGATCCGCACCGGATTGCCGAAATCCAGACCCGGCTGGTCGACATCGACGCCCATTCCGCGCCCGCCCGTGCCGCGGCGATCCTCTCCGGCCTCGGCTTCTCGACATCAGACCAGGCGCGGCCGTGCGCGGAATTTTCCGGCGGCTGGCGCATGCGCGTGGCGCTGGCGGCGACGCTGTTCTCCGCGCCCGACCTCTTGCTGCTGGACGAGCCGACCAACTATCTCGATCTCGAAGGCACGTTGTGGCTCGAGAACCACCTCGCCAACTATCCGCGCACGGTGATCGTGATCAGCCACGACCGCGACCTGCTGGACACCTCGGTCGATCAGATCCTGCACCTCGATCGCGGCAGACTGACGCTCTACAAGGGCACCTATTCCTCGTTCGAGGAACAGCGCGCCGCGCGCGAATTGCTCGACGCCAAGCACGCCAAGCGGCAGGCCGATGAGCGCAAGCGCCTGCAGGATTTCGTCGACCGCTTCAAGGCCAAGGCCTCGAAGGCGCGGCAGGCGCAGTCGCGCGTGAAGATGCTGGAGCGGATGAAGCCGATCACCGCGCTGGTGACCCAGGATGTTCATGAGATCTCGTTCCCGGCGCCGGAGAAGCTGCTGTCGCCGCCGATCATCGCGGTCGATGACGTCTCGGTCGGCTACGAGCCCGGCAAGCCGGTGCTCAATCGCGTGACGCTGCGCGTCGATACCGACGACCGCATCGCGCTGTTAGGGGCCAACGGCAACGGCAAGTCGACGCTGGTCAAGCTGCTGGCGGGCAAGCTCGCGCCGTTTGCCGGCCGGATCACGAGGGCCGACAAGCTGTCGGTCGGCTATTTCGCCCAACACCAGGTCGACGAGCTCAATCTCGACGGCTCGCCCTATGATCACATCCGCAAGCTGATGCCGGAGGCGCCGGAGAGCAAGGTGCGCGGCCGCGTCGGCGCGATCGGCTTCTCCGGCAAGGCCGGCGACACGCTGGTGAAGAGCCTGTCGGGCGGCGAGAAGGCGCGGCTGCTGCTGGGGCTTGCCACGTTCTACGGCCCGAACATGATCATCCTGGACGAGCCGACCAACCACCTCGATATCGACAGCCGTGCGGCGCTCGCGGAGGCGATCAACGAATTCCCCGGCGCCATCATCATGGTCTCGCATGATCGCTATCTGATCGAGGCCTGCGCCGACCGCCTGTGGGTCGTGGCCAACCAGACCGTCACGGCCTATGACGGCGATCTCGACGAATATCGACGCATGATCCTGTCGGCCAATGACGGCCGGCCGGCCTCGCGCGAGCGCGTCAAGGAGGCCGCGAAGCCGGAGCGCATCCGCAACGAGAAGCGTGCTTCACCCAGGCAGCGGGTCGCGCAAGCTGAGGCCGAGATCGAGCGCATCAACGCCATCATCGCCAAGATCGATACCGCACTCGCATTGCCCGATATTTTTACCCGCGACCCCAAGCAGGCCGCGCAACTGACCAAGGCGCGCGCCGGCGCCGAGAGCGCGTTACAGCGCGCAGAGGAAGACTGGCTGGAAGCCAGCGCCGAACTCGACGAAGCGGCGAGTTAGACCGGGCGGAGCCACATATCCGATGTCGTCCCTGCGAAAGCACTAGTGCATCTACACGTTTGTCGGGCCATTTGCGAGGATTTGGAAGCGGGCCATTCCGGTGTGGAAGGTGATTGGTCCAGGTTGACGGTGGGAGGCGTAGCCGGTCCATCCGCCGAGTTTTGCGATGATCCATGCCGCCCAAGCAAGAGTGTTGGGGCGATGGTGGTTTTTCTGAAGCTCGGTGCGACCTTTCATGGTTTTGTTGATGGCCCTGAGCGTCTCGATCTCTTCTGCGGTGAAGACAAATTCAGCCGGCAATTCTTCGCCACTGTTGCGGGCCTGAACGAGTTGAATGACGATACATGCCGCTCTGGTGGCGACCGCCACGAGCTTGATCAGGCCTTCGGCGCTCTCGATCTGACTATCCTCGATGCGCAAACCCTGGCTCTTCAGCGAGCGAAAGAGTTGCTCAATGATCCAGCGCTGGCGGTACCAGGAGACGATCTGCCAGGCGTCTTTAACGGTGGCGACCGGATGAGTGGTCAGGAGCAGCCAGCGAATGGGCTCCGCACCTCTCGGCGGATGCAACTCGACCACTTCTACGAAGCTGAGTTTGATGCCCTCCGCCAAGTCGGTGACGCCGGGCCTCTGCGGCCGCTTGAGCACGACGGTTCCGAAGCGCATCGAGAGATGGGCCTGCCGGCCGCGCCGATCCATTCGCTGCGGCAGATCGATCACCGCGTTGTCGCAGAAGCGGCTCCGCTCGACCGCCTGATAAAGTGTGTCGCCATCGACCAGCGCATGGTCGTGCATGGCACGCGACAGAAGATGGACATTCTCAGCTGGCGTCAGCGCCCAGTGAGCAAAGAAATCCCCCTCGCGGTCGTTGACGACGGTGATCATGCGGGCATCTGCCAGGACGTCGCGGCCTTGCTCGGCGGCCGTCACCCAGCGCGCCGACTCCTTGTCGGCCAAGGCGCGCCGCTCATGCGGGATTTTTACCTTGCCTTTGCGCGTCCAAACGTTGCCGCCAGTAAGGCCAAGACAGACCCCGCTGTCGGCATCCACCGCCATCATCGCATGCAACAGCACGCCGCGAGCATTGCCCTTGCCGACTTTGCCCAGCCCGCGCCGCCGTCCCGCCTGGGTCTGGAACTTGACCTCGCTCGTATCCTGGATCGCCAGCACATGACGCCCGCTGACCGCAGTCCGCGTCTGCGCGCTCCAGCCCTCAATCAATTTATCGATCGTGACTTGGGGGTTGTTCACAAACCGCCAGAACGCCATATTGGCAGCCCAATCGCCCCGGGCCATCTGGCGCAAGCAGACGCTGCGCGTGCAAAGCATAGCCCGCAGAAGCGTCGCCCCCTTTTGTCGAGACGAACGTCCCCGAACTCACCCAAAGACAAATCCGGCTGCATCGCTGGCGCTCCTTCGAATCAAAGCGCCAGTGAGAGAATCATACAACATGCTGCAGAGACGCCACTTCTTGCTGCACCGAGTCAATCTGTCGCGCCCCAAAACCGTGTAGACACGCTAGTGCGAAAGCAGGGACCCATAACCACAGATGGTCGTTGCTGCGCGATCGTCGAACGACGAGTCCGCTCAACCACATCGGCCGCGGCGTATGGGTCCCTGCTCCCGTGCGCAATTGCGCACTAGGCAGGGACGACCCGTGGAGGGAGCCGAGGCTCTCATTCTGTCCGGTGTGATGTCCGCGCGTCCGGTATCATGCCCGCGCATGCAGGCATTGGCCTGCCGCTGCGGCGAAAACGCTCTAGCCGTGCGAGGTCTTTTTCTTCTTCGGCTTCGCCTGCTTCGGCTCGGGCACGGGATCCGGGCCGCGCTCGACGGACGACAGGCGCCCCGAGGTAAAGGTGTAGATGCCGGCGCGCGCGCCACGCGACCAGGTCACGACCGCAACGCGCCCGCCGCCCGGAGCACTGGACAGGTTGACGCTGTCGGGCGCGCCGATGCCGCGCACGACGTCGCATTCAGTGTGGCCGAGTGCAACGCTGCCGCCCGTTGGCTGCGGCGGCGGTGCACCGCCGGCCTGCGCGTTGGCATCGGTGGCGCCCGGCGGCGGTGCCATGCCTGGACAGCTGCCGTCGGCACTGACGAGATCGTCGTTCGTTACCGGCTTGTCCGGCGTCAGTGGCGGCGATTCGATCGAGATGTTGCGGATGAACACCCGCCCGGGACGCGAGAACCATTCCGCATCGCGCGAAAACAAGTCGGATCCGGCGCCCGAACAGCCGGCAAGTCCCGGTGCAAGCACCAGCAACGCCAGCAGCGACTTCCGACTGAATGTTCCGTCCCGCACGATCGACAAAGCTCCTACCCCTTACCTAAGGGCTTGTCCGAACATCACTTTGCGGCATGACCGTGGCCCGCCCCAAGAAACGTCGAATTATCATTAATTAGTAGCTATCGCTATTGGCGCCGCTGCCAGCGTCCCCGCTCGTCGGTCTGCCAATAGGTGACCTCGAAGCCGCGCGCCTTGCAAGCGGTCCAGCTTTCCCTGGCCGAGGCCACCGCGTCGGGGTCGTCGCCGTTGAACACGAGGACCACCCGCTCGTAGCTGTCGCAGTCGGCCGGCAGCGCCGCATTGTCGACCAGGAAGCGGACATTGGCCCGATTCGGGTTGCCCTCCTCGATCGACAGGATGATCGGCTGGTCCTGCGCGTCGGCAACGCGCGAGGTCGCGTGCGGCAGGAATGAATCGTCGCTGTAGGTCCACAGATGCGCGTCGAGCGTCTCGGCACGCTCCCGCGACGTCGATTGCACCACCACGCGCCAGCCGCGCTCGAGCGACTTCTCGAGCAGCGGCGGCAGCACGCTCTCCAGCGTCATGTTCTGCAGGTGGTAGAACAGAACCTCGGTCATGCGCCGGCCGACACTCTATTTCCTGGCTTCATAATAGTCGGAGACCAGCCGCTCGAGCAGCCGGACGCCATAACCCGAACCCCAGCTCTGATTGATCTCGGTCTTCGGCGCGCCCATCGCGGTGCCGGCGATGTCGAGATGCGCCCACGGCGTGCCGTCGACGAAACGCTGCAGGAATTGCGCTGCCGTGATCGAGCCGCCGTTGCGCCCGCCGGTGTTCTTCATGTCGGCAAATTGCGAATCGATCTGCTTGTCGTATTCGGGGCCGAGCGGCATGCGCCACACCTTCTCGCCGGTCTCGAGGCCGACCTTGGCCAGGCGCTCGGCGAGCTCGTCGTTGTTGGAGAACATGCCGGCGTGATCGGTGCCGAGCGCGACCATGATCGCGCCGGTCAGCGTGGCCAGATCGACCATGAATTTCGGCTTGAACTTCTTGGCGACGTACCAGAGCACGTCGGCGAGCACGAGGCGTCCCTCGGCGTCCGTGTTGATGATTTCGATGGTCTGGCCGGACATCGAGGTGACGATGTCGCCCGGACGCTGCGCATTGCCGTCGGGCATGTTCTCGACAAGGCCGATGGCACCGACCGCATTGACGCGGGCCTTGCGCGCCGCGAGCGCGTGCATCAGCCCGACCACGCAGGCCGCACCGCCCATGTCGCCCTTCATATCCTCCATGCCGCCGGCCGACTTGATGGAGATACCGCCGGTGTCGAAGCAGACGCCCTTGCCGACGAACGCGACCGGCGCCTCGCTCTTCTTGCCGCCGTTCCAGCGCATGATCACGGTGCGGCCGGGCCGTGCCGATCCCTGCGCGACGCCGAGCAGCGCGCCCATGCCGAGCTTGGTCATCGCCTTGACGTCGAGCACCTCGACGCTGACGCCGAGCTTGCGAAGCTGGCTGGCGCGGCGTGCGAATTCCTCGGGATACAGCACGTTCGGCGGCTCGTTGACGAGCTCACGCGCCAGATTCACACCGTCGACGACGGACGCTTCAGGCGCATAGGCCTTCCTGGCGGCGGCAACATCGTCGACGGCGATCGAGACGTCGGCCCGCAGGGCGCCGTCCTCGCCGTCCTTCTTCTTGGTCTTGTAGCGGTCGAACTTGTAGGCGCGCAGACGGATGCCGGTGGCGATCGCGGCGGCCTGGCCGGCGGCCATCGCGGCATCGGGCAGTTCCGCGACCACGGTCATCGAACCGCTGCCGGCATTGAGCTTGCCGGCCACCACGCCGCCGAACTTGAGGAAATCCTTCTCCTTGAGGTCGGCCGCCTTGCCGGTGCCGATCACGATCAGCCGCTCGACCTTGATTCCCTCCGGCGCCAGGATGTCGAGGACCGCCCCGCTCTTGCCCTTGAACTGGTTGGCGGCCGCGGCCCGCTTGACCGTCTCGGCGGCGGCTCCCAGCGCCTTCCGGGCGGCGGCTCCCAGCTTCAATTGGTCGTCGCAAAAGACCACCAGAATACCGCGAGCGGACGCGGAGATCGGAACAAAGCCGACCTTGACGGCGTCGGACATAGGAAAATCCTCCAGAACTCAGGGTGTTGCTCGGACCTGAGGCGGTCCTTCCGGCACGCGGGGTGAGCATTGCGATGGCGGTCCGGAACCAGTCCGGACCGGGCTTGTCATACACTATGACCTGCCGGCTGCGCCGCTGCCAAGCGCCGGAGTGGCCGGAAGGCCACAAAAGCGATTAATTAACCATAAATTAAGCGTGCCTTGGCCCGGCCATTTTGTTGACGGATCAAAGGGATGGTAGTGAGAGAGTGACTAGAGAGTGAGCCGGACGGGTCCGCGGCTCGACCATAGGGGAACCCGGGTTGACGGGGATGGTCGAGAGCCGTGCGTTTGGTTGCGTGCAGGGGGCCTTTGGGGGTCGTGCGGTAGCGATGGGGTCGATCGACAAGTACATCTTTAAGACGACGCTGGCGTCGTTTGCGCTTGTCCTGGTCAGCCTCACCGGCGTGATCTGGATTACGCAGGCGCTGCGCGGCATCGACCTGATGACCAGCCAGGGTCAGACCATCCTCACCTTCCTTGGCATCACCGGTCTTGTGATTCCCGCCCTGGTGCTGATCATCGCCCCGATCGCGCTGATGATCGCGATCTCCCATACGCTGAACAAGCTCGCGACCGATTCCGAAATCATCGTCATGAACGCGGCGGGCTTCTCGCCGATCCGGCTGTTCCGGCCGTTCTTCCTTGCCACCTGCGTGGTGGCGGCCCTGGTCGCCTTCATCGGCGCCTATCTCGCCCCCGACGGCATGCGCCGAATCAAGCAGTGGGACGCCGAGATCACCGCCGACGTGCTGACCAACATCCTGCAGCCCGGCCGCTTCGCCCAGCTCGACCAGAACTTGACGATCCGGATCCGCGAGCGCCTGCCCGGCGGCGTGCTCGGCGGCGTCTTCGTCGACGATCGCCGCGATCCGCAGGAGCGCGTCACCATCATCGCCGACCACGGCACCGTGCAGAAGACCGACCGAGGCTCGTACCTCGTGCTCTATGACGGCAATCTGCAACGGTTCGAGGTTGGCAAGCGTGATCCGGCGCTGGTCGCGTTCGCCCGTTACGCCTTTGACATGTCGAAATTCTCGCAGGGCCGCGACGTCACGCTCGGGATTCGCGAGCGCTATCTCTGGGAGCTGATGTGGCCGGACGAGGAAGACAAGACCTATCAGCAACTGTCGGGCCAGTTCTTCGCGGAGCTGCATGATCGCTTCATGGCGCCGATCTATCCGTTCGCGTTCGCTGCCCTCACCTTCGCCTTCCTCGGCGCGCCGCGCACCACGCGCCAGAGCCGCAATTTCTCGATCGGCGGCTCGGTATTCGCGGTGTTCGGCCTGCGCATGGTCGGGTTCGCCTGCTCGGTCATGGCGGTGAAGACGCCGCTCGCGGCGCTGGTGCAGTATCTGATGCTGTTCGGCGGCATCGGCATCGGCATCTGGATGATCGTCGGCGGCGTGGTCGTCGAACCGCCGCCGCGGCTGATGGAAGCGATCGACAGGAATAACGAGCGCATTGCGCGCCTCTTCCGGAGGCCGGCAACCGCATGAGCATGGTCACAAACACGCTCGGGCGTTATTTCGCCGGCCGCTTCGTGGTCGCGGCGGTGGGCGTGTTCGCGGGCATCTTCGTGCTGCTCGTGCTGGTCGATTACATCGAGATGGTGCGCAAGACGTCGGGCCTCGTCTCGGCCTCCGCGATCACGGTCGCGGAAACTTCGCTATTCCGGGTGCCGCAGCTGCTCGAGAAGCTGATGCCGTTCTGCGTGCTGATCGGCGCCATGACCTGCTACCTCGCTTTGTCGCGTCGGCTGGAGCTCGTCGTGGCCCGCGCCGCCGGCGTCTCGGCCTGGCAATTCATCTCGCCGGCGCTGGCCAGTGCGATCATGCTCGGCATCTTCGCGACCACCGCCTACAATCCGGTATCGGCCAATCTGCGCGAGCTGTCCAAACGGATGGAAGCCGAGCTGTTCGGCTCGGCGCCCGGCGGCGGCATTCAGGACGCGTCCGGCTTCTGGCTGAACCAGATCAACGACGAGGGTCAGGCGATCATCAATGCGGCCCGCAGCGAGCAGCAGGGCGTCCGGCTGACCGGCCTCACCGTGTTCCGATTCGATACGGCGCTCCAGTTCAAGGAGCGAATCGAAGCGCGCGAAGCGGCGCTCGAAGACGGCCGCTGGGTGTTCAAGGGCGTGCGCCGATTCACCCTCGATAAGCCTCCGGTGGATCAGGACACCTTCTACCTGACCACCACCCTTACCCCGGCACAGGTGCGCAACAGTTTCTCCACCCCGGAAACTGTGTCCTTTTGGCAACTGCCGAACTACATCCGTTCGTCGGAGAGCTCAGGGTTCGCGACGGCTGGCTATCGCTTGCAGTATCACAAGCTCATCGCACAGCCGTTTTTGCTGGCTGCGATGGTGATGTTGGCGGCTTCTGTGAGCCTCCGCTTCTTTCGGATGGGCGGCGTGCAGAAGATGGTTTTGAGTGGCGTGGGCGCGGGCTTTCTGCTCTACGTGCTGTCGAAAGTAACTGAAGATTTGAGCAAGGCTGAGTTGATGCATCCCATCGCTGCGGCGTGGTTGCCTGTCGTTGTGGGCAGCCTCACCGGTTTCTTAGCCTTGCTGTACCAGGAGGACGGGTAGTGGCTATCGTCGCCGCCCGCCAGTTGAGGTCGCCTGCTCTCGGGCGGCGCAGTGTCCTGCGCCGTCAACGGAGCCGCATGGCCGCGTTTGGCGTTTCGATCTCAGCTCTCCTCGCCGCGTTCGTCGTGGTCAGCGCGCTCGACGTTGTCGCGTCGACGCCGGCTGCCGCGCAGGCCTTCACCTACAATCCGCGTCCGCCGAAGCCGCCCCGCCCGCCGGCCAAGAATGACGGGCAGATGCTCGTTCAGGCGACCGAGGTCGATTACGACTACAACAACCAGCGCATCTCGGCCGTCGGCAACGTCCAGATGTTCTACAACGGCACCAGCGTCGAGGCCGACAAGGTCATCTACGATCAGAAGACCAAGCGTCTTCATGCCGAAGGCAACATCCGCATGACCGATGCGGAAGGCAAGATCACCTACGCCAACATCCTTGATCTCAGCGACGACTACCGCGACGGGTTCGTCGATTCGCTGCGCGTCGACACCGAAGACCAGACCCGCATGGCGGCGACCCGCGCCGATCGGTCCAGCGGCAATTACACGGTGTTCGACAACGGCGTTTATACCGCCTGCGCGCCCTGTAAGGATGATCCGAAGAAGCCGCCGCTCTGGCAGGTCAAGGGCGCGCGCATCATCCATAACCAGACCGAGAAGATGCTCTATTTCGAGAACGCCCAGCTCGAATTCTTCGGCGTTCCGATGGCGTATCTGCCCTACTTCTCGACGCCCGATCCGACCGTGAAGCGCAAGAGCGGCTTCCTGATGCCGGGC
Organism: Bradyrhizobium sp. USDA 3315; assembly: GCF_054056795.1. Classification (NCBI taxonomy): domain Bacteria; kingdom Pseudomonadati; phylum Pseudomonadota; class Alphaproteobacteria; order Hyphomicrobiales; family Nitrobacteraceae; genus Bradyrhizobium; species Bradyrhizobium sp. USDA 3315. Next base: position 7,355,440 of record NZ_JBSRYP010000001.1, read on the forward strand.
TTCACCACGTATTCGGCGTTCGGCGTCGGCGTCGAAATCCCCTATTACTTCGCGCTCGCGCCGGACTTCGACGCGACGTTCAATCCGCGCATCACCTCGAAGCAGGGCGTGCTGTTCCAGGGCGAATTCCGTCAGCGCCTGTCGAACGGCGCCTATCAGATCCGGCTCTACGGCATCGACCAGCTTGATCAAGGCGCCTTCGCCGGCCAGCCCGGTGACCGCCAGTTCCGCGGCGGCATCGAGACCAAGGGTCAGTTCGCGCTGAACGACAAATGGACCTGGGGCTGGGACGGCGTGCTGCTGTCCGACTACTACTTCATGTCCGATTACCGGCTGGCCCAGTACAAGGATCCGTTCGGATCGTTCCTGTCGCTGCCGACCGAGGCGATCTCGCAGCTCTATCTGACCGGCGTCGGCAACCGCAGCTTCTTCGACGCACGCGCGATCTATTATCTCAGCTACTCCGGCAACCAGAACCAGGTTCCGGTGGTCGCGCCCGTTATCGACTACAACAACGTGATCAACAGCCCGATCTTCGGTGGCGAGTTCAGCTACAAGGTGAACTTCACCAACCTGACCCGCGAAACCGCGGTGTTCGACCCGATCACGACGACGGCCAACACCAACGGCCTGTGCCTGACCACATCCGCGGACCCGATGGCGCGCACGCCGTCGCAGTGCCTGCTGCGCGGCATGCCGGGCACCTACACAAGGCTGACCGCCGAGGCGCAGTGGCGTAAATCCTATACCGACCCGCTCGGCCAGATCTGGACGCCGTTCGTCGGCGTCCGCGCCGATGCCATCAACGCCGACATTTCGAACCAGCCGGGCGTTTCCAACTTCCTGCCGGTCGGCGACACCCAGACGGTCCGCCTGATGCCGACAGTCGGCTTCGAATACCGCTACCCCTTCATCAACGTGCAGCCGTGGGGCACGACGACCATCGAGCCGATTGCGCAGGTCATCATCCGGCCCGACGAACCCAGCGCCGGCAAGCTTCCGAACGAGGACGCGCAGAGCCTGGTGTTCGATACCTCGAACCTGTTCGCGATCGACAAGTTCTCCGGCTACGACCGCGTCGAAGGCGGCAGCCGCGCCAATGTCGGCGTGCAGGCCACCACGCAGTTCGATCGCGGCGGCAGCGTCAAGGCGATGTTCGGACAGTCCTATCAGATGTTCGGGTTGAACTCGTTCGCAGTCGCGGACGTCACCAACACCGGCATCGATTCCGGCCTGCAGAATCCGCGCTCGGACTATGTCGCGAGCCTTGCCTACTCGCCCAACCGCACCTACACGTTCAGCGTCCGCTCGCGGATGGACGAGGCGACCTGGAACATCAACCGGTTCGAGGCCCAGGCCAGCGCGAACTTCGACCGCTGGTCGGTCAGCCTGATGTACGGCGACTATGCCGCGCAGCCGGAGCTTGGCTATTTGACGCGCCGCGAAGGCATCCTCGCCAGCGGATCGATCAAGGTGGCGGCGAACTGGGTGGTTCAGGGCGCGGCGCGCTGGGACCTTGAAGCGAACAAAATCAACCAGTACGCGTTCGGCGCGGGCTATGTGGACGACTGCTTCGTGCTGGCCGCCAACTATGTCACGTCCTATACCTATCAGGCCGGCTCGACGCCGCCCGTCCTCAGCCACGCGTTCATGTTCCAGATCGGGCTGCGGACGATCGCGCAGACCTCCACGTCCAGCAGTTCGGCTGGCATGCAGTAGCGAGCGAGCGGTCTGGCGGGGTGCTTGGATTGCCTGCGGGCCTGTGGCTCCGGCTTGAATTGGTTTAAACGGCTGACATGACGATAATGACGACCGCTAGCCTGCCAACGCGCCGCCATCAGCTAGTGTTGAGTTCCCTGCTGGCTCTTTTCCTCCTGTTCGGAGGCGGCGCGCGACTGCATGCCCAGACCATCGCCGTGATGGTCAATGGCGAGCCCATCACCAATTACGACATCGAGCAGCGCGCCAAGCTGAACGCCCTGACCGGCGGCAAGACGCCTGATCGGAAGACCGTCCTCGACGAGCTGATCGATGAGAAGCTGAAGATCAAGGAAGCCAAGAAATTCGGCGTCGATCCCTCCGCCGGCGATATCGACCAGTCCTTCGGCGGCATGGCGCAGCGGATGCGGCTTTCCGGCGACCAACTCACCAAGGTGCTCGAGGGCAAGGGCATCCGCCCGGACACGCTGAAGCAACGCATCAGGGCCGACATGGTCTGGACCAGCCTGGTCCGCGGCCGCTTCAAGGAAAGCCTGCAGGTTGGCGAAAAGGACGTGGCCAACGCGGTCAAGGAGACCGGAGGCGCGGCTGAGGCCGAGGCATTCGAATACAGGATGCAGCCGGTCGTTCTGATCGTGCCCCGCGGCGCGCCGCAGTCGGAGTTCGAGGGACGCCGCAAGGAAGCGGACAGCCTGCGCGAGCGCGTTACCAGTTGCGAGGAAGCCAACACCTTCTTCAAGTCGATGCGCAACGCCGCGATCCGCGAGATCGTCGTGAAGACCTCGGCTGACCTGCCGCAGTCGCTGCGCGACATCCTGGACAAGACCCCGGTCGGCCACCTCACCCCTCCCGAGGTCACCAAGCAGGGCGTTGAAATGGTCGCCCTCTGCGGCAGGAAGGCAACCACCGTCGACACGCCGAAGAAGCGTGAGATGCGCGACAAGATGTACGTGCAGAAGTACGAGGCGAAGTCGAAGGCCTACCTGCAGGAAGTCCGAAAAGCCGCGATGATCGAATATCCAGGCGGGCGATGATCGACTATCGTTGACGCATGGCTCAACCTCTCGCACTTACATCCGGCGAGCCCGCAGGCATCGGCCCCGACATCACGCTCGCCGCATGGCTGCGCCGCCGCGAACTCGATCTCCCGCCGTTCTATCTGCTGGGCGACCGCGCCGCGCTTGCCGAACGCGCCAAGACGCTCGGGCTTGCCGTCGAGTTGGCCGAGGTCAGCGCCGCGGAGGCATCCGCGACGTTCGCACGCGCCCTCCCCGTGGTTGCGACCGGCAAGACAGCGACGGCGCGACCGGGCCAGCCCGACGGCACGAGTGCCGATGCGGCGCTGGCATCGATCCGGCAGGCCGTCGCCGATGTCGCCGCCGGCAAGGCCAGCGCCGTCGTCACCAATCCGATCGCCAAGAACGTGCTGTACCGCGCCGGCTTCCGACATCCCGGCCATACAGAGTTCTTGGCCGAGCTTGCCGCAAGCGGCGGGCGCGCGCCGCAGCCGGTGATGATGCTGTGGTCACCGGCGCTCGCCGTTGTCCCGGTGACGATCCATGTGTCGGTCCGCGAGGCGCTGGCGCAATTGACGACCGACCTGATCGTGTCGACCGCGCGGATCGTGGTCGCGGACATGAAGGCGCGGTTCGGCCTCGCAGCGCCGCGGCTCGCCATTGCCGGCCTCAATCCGCATGCCGGCGAAGACGGCACGCTCGGCATGGAAGACGTCGAGATCGTCGCGCCCGCGGTCGAGATCCTGCGCCGCGACGGCATTGCCGTCCGAGGCCCGCTGCCGGCCGACACCATGTTCCACGCAGCCGCGCGCAAGACCTACGACTGCGCGATCTGCATGTATCACGACCAGGCGCTGATCCCGATCAAGACCGTCGCGTTCGAGGACGCCGTCAACGTCACGCTGGGGCTGCCCTTCATCCGGACCTCGCCCGATCACGGCACCGCATTCGATATCGCCGGCACCGGCAAGGCCAATCCGTCGAGCCTGATCGCCGCCCTCCGGCTCGCCGCGCGCATGGCCGCGGCATCAAGCTAAGTGAGCACGATCGACGATCTGCCGCCGCTGCGCGACGTCATTCGCGAGCATTCGCTGTCGGCGCGCAAATCGCTCGGCCAGAATTTTCTGCTCGATCTCAACCTCACCGCGCGCATTGCCCGCGCCGCGGGCCCGCTGGAAGACTCCACCGTGATCGAGGTCGGCCCCGGTCCCGGCGGCTTGACGCGCGCGCTGCTTGCGCTGGGTGCCAAGCGCGTGATCGCCATCGAGCGCGACGAGCGGGCGCTGGCTGCGCTCGACTATATCGCCAAGCGCTATCCCGGCCGCATCGAGATCGTGCATGGCGACGCGCAGCGCTTTGACCCGCGTCCCTTGCTCGATGGCGCCAAGGCCAAGATCGTCGCCAACCTGCCCTACAACATCGCGACCCAGCTGCTGGTCGACTGGCTGTCGATCGAGCCGTGGCCGCCCTGGTACGACATGATGGTCCTGATGTTCCAGCGCGAGGTCGCCGAGCGCATCGTCGCCCATGAGGACGAGGAGGCGTATGGCCGGCTCGCGGTGCTCGCCAACTGGCGCGCCGAGACCAAGATCCTGTTCGACATCTCGCCCGCGGCCTTCGTGCCGCAACCGAAGGTCACGTCCTCGGTGGTACGATTGATACCGCGCGCCGCGCCCGAGCCGTGCGACCGCCGCATGCTCGAGCAGGTCGCAGCCGCCGCCTTCGGCCAGCGCCGCAAGATGCTGCGCCAGAGTTTGAAATCGCTGTCGGTCGATCCGGCGCGGCTTGCTGCCGCAGCCGATATCGACGCGACACGGCGCGCCGAAACCATTCCGGTCGCGGGCTTTGTTGCCATGGCCCGGGAATTGGCCGATATACGGGCCACAAAATAGAACAACAGGAGAAAACGTAATGGCGCGTATGGTTCGCCAATCCCTCGTCAAATTCGATGCACCGCTGTGCGAAACCATCGTCGACACGCCGAAGCCCCAGGGACGCGAAGTGCTGGTGCGCATCGAGCGCTGCGGCCTGTGCCATTCCGATCTCCACATCCAGGACGGCTACGCCGATCTCGGCGGCGGCAAGAAGCTCGACACCACCCGCGGCATGACCCTGCCCTTCACGCTCGGCCATGAGATCGCGGGCGTGGTCGACGAGGTCGGCCCCGATGCGCCGAAGGATCTGATCGGGACGAAGAAGGCCGTCTTCCCCTGGATCGGCTGCGGCCAGTGCCGCGACTGCCTCGCCGGCGACGAGAATCTCTGCGTCAAGCAGCGCTTCCTCGGCGTCTCGATCGACGGCGGCTTCGCCACCCACGTGCTGGTGCCCGACGCAAAATACCTGCTCGATTACGATGCGCTGCCGGTCAACCAGGCCGCCACCCTGATGTGCTCCGGCGTCACCGCCTATGGCGCGCTGAAGCGCCTGGTCGATCGTCCGCGCCAGCGCAATCTGCTGCTGATCGGTCTCGGCGGCGTCGGAATGATGGGCCTGTCATTCGCGCAGGCGATGTTCAAGCAGCCGATCACGGTTGCCGATCTCAGCCCCGCGGCGCGCGAGACCGCGCTGAAGAACGGCGCGGCGGCCGCCTATGACCCGGCAGAGCCCGATGTCGTCAAGCGCATGCTGAAGGAGAGCGACGGCGGCTTCGACGGCGTCGTCGACTTTGCCGGCAACGAGAAGTCGATGGCGTTTGCGGTGTCGACGGTCGCGCGCGGCGGCAAGATCGTGGTGTCCGGCCTGATGGGCGGCCAGTTCACGCTGCCGATGGTGCAGTGGGTGTACAAGCGCATGACCATCGAAGGCTTCATGGTCGGCACGCTGGCCGAAGGTCAGGAATTGATGGCGCTCGCCCGCGATGGCAAGATCAAGCCGACGCCGATGAAGGAAGAGCCGATGGCCGACGTCCAGAAATGGATCGACGAGCTGCGCGCCGGCAAGGTCGTCGGACGCATCGTCCTGAAGAACTAGAGCATTCCGGAAGAGCGTGACGCGTTTTTCCGAAAGATCACGCTGAGACATGACGTCCCGCCGGTGCTGCTACCGCCGGCGGGACGCGGCCGCTCCGATGGAACCTGACGGTCGAACCAAGCCATCGTTCGGTTCACGTTCCGCGGCCTCGGGCTCGCCGCAATTGCGGCACGCCGCGAGCCCCAATTAAGCCCCACCCGTTCCGGATTTGCGGCGCATTGCGACCCAACTCTTTGCCGAGATTGGGATCTCCAGCGTTTGCGTTAAAAAAGAGATACCGGGGACGCGTATGTCAAATCGTTCAGCGAAATTCGCTGCGGCGCTTGCCGCCAGCATCCTGGCCGGCGCCAGTTGCAGCGCCATGGCCCAGACCGCCGCCAATACGGCCAATAGCACCAACAACACGGCGGACACCTGCCTGGCCGCGCCCAAGGGAACCGCGCCTGCGGGAAGCCACTGGTTCTACCATCTCGATCGCAGCAAGAAGAAGTGCTGGTATCTCGGCGAGGCCAAGAACAAGGCCGCCAAGACGGCGACGACGAGCACGCAGCAGCCGCCGGCGGCAGCAGCGCCCGATACCACAACGGCCGACGCGACGCCGCCACAGAGCCAGCCGACGCCGCAGAGCCAGCCCGCGCCGCAGCAGCCGGCGATGCGCAGATCAGTCGCCGATGCCCATGCCGAATGGCCCTCGCCCCAGGTCGCAGCCGTACCTGCGCCAAGCGCCGACGCCGGCCAGGCCGGCGGAACGGCAGCGACGCCCGACCCGGCAGCCACGCCCACCGGTACCAACGCGCAGCCGTCCGACGTGAACGCCAGATGGCTGGATGCATCGAGCATGGCCGGAACCAACGGAACCAGACGCGCCGCAGACCAGCCGACCGCGGTTGCGCAGGCAGACACGACGCCGCAACCGGCGGCCGCGCCGGCGCCTGCCGCCCCCGCCACGGCCGAAGCGTCCGTGGAGAAGTCACCGTCGTCGACGCAGATGCTGCTGATCGTGATGGTTGGAGCCCTGGCGCTGGCCGGCCTGGTCAGCACGCTGGTTTTCCGGCTGACTCGCACGCGTACGCCGCCTTACGAGACCAAGGATGAGTGGCAGGCGCCGTGGGATTCGCTGCACACCGAGCCGGCGCCCCCGATGGCGGTTGTCAGCCGGGACCGTCCGCTGCGGCTGTCCGAGGCTGCGCCGCGCCGCGCCGAGACGCCCGTTCCGCGCCGTGCGGAGACGCCCGCTCCGCGCCGTGCGGAGACGCCCGCTCCACGCCGGGCCGAGAAGCCAGCTCCACGTCGCGAGGCTACGCGTGATCGGGATCAAAGGGAGCAGGACAACAAGCAGATCGCCGCAATGCTGCAGCGGCTTGCGCGCAGCGCGACGAACTAAGGTCCGCTTAGGAAAAATGCAAACGGACGTGATGCGCTCGCATCACGTCCGCAACGCGCTACTTCTCGAGCTGACGCTGCAGGCCGCGCACGAATTCGGTAAGGCCGGTGCGGCGCTCGCGCTTGAGGCGCTCGGCCTTCAGGATCGACTGCACCTCGGCAAAGGCATCGTCGACGTTGTGGTTGACGACGATGTAGTCGTATTCCGCCCAATGGCTCAGCTCATGACTGGCGCGGCTCATCCGTCCGCGGATGACCTCTTCCGAATCCTGCGCCCGGGTATGCAGCCGCCTCTCGAGATCGGCGGCCGACGGCGGCAGGATGAACACCCGCACCACATCGGCGCTGGCTTTCTGGTGGAGCTGTTGCGTGCCCTGCCAGTCGATATCGAACAGAACATCCTGCCCCACCGCTAGGGCGGCCTCGACCGGCGCACGCGGCGTGCCGTAGCGGTTGTCGAATACGGTGGCCCATTCGAGCAGTTCACCCTGCTCGACCATCTTCTCGAATTTCTTCTTGTCGACGAAGAAATAGTCGCGGCCCTCGACCTCGCCCGGCCGCATCGGCCGCGTGGTCGCCGACACCGACATCTTCAGGCCCGGCTCGCGTTCAAGCAGCATGCGAGACAGCGTCGTCTTGCCGGCGCCCGACGGCGACGACAGGACGAACATCAGTCCGCGCCGCTCTACGCCGTCAAAACCCTGCGCCGTCATCATTCACTCCAGATTCTGGACCTGTTCGCGGAACTGCTCGACCACGTTCTTCATTTCAAGCCCGGTGTTGGTCAGCTCGACGTCGTTCGACTTCGAGCAGCAGGTGTTCACCTCGCGATTGAATTCCTGGGCGAGGAAGTCGAGCCGGCGCCCGACCGGACCGCCCTTGCCGATCATCTCGCGCGCCTGGGCGATGTGCGAGGCGATGCGGTCGAGTTCCTCGCGGATGTCGGCCTTGGTGGCGATCAGGATCGCCTCCTGGTTCAGGCGGTCGGCATCGAAGCGGTCGGACGTCTCGAGCAGGGCCGCGATCTGCTCGGCCAGCCGCGCCTTGATCGCCTCGGGCTTGCGGCCGGGAGCGGTCTCGGCGCGCCTGGCGAGCCGCTCGACCTCGTCCATCCGCTGCATCAGGATCTGCCCCAGCGCATCGCCCTCGCGGCGGCGCATCTCGACAAGGCTGCCGAGCGCCTGCTCGAAGGCCATCGCCGCCGCCTCGCGCGCCGCCTTGTCCTCGTCCTCGTTGCTCTCGGGCTCGACCACCTCAATGACGCCCTTGATGCCGAGCAGTCCGTCGATGCTCGGCGCCACCGCGTCGATCCGCTGCGCGAGCGTGCCGGCGACCTTCACCACGGCGGCGAGCACGTCCTCATTGATCCGGATCGTCTGCGCCGCGTCGGTGCGCTTGACGCTGAGATTGGCGTAGACCGTGCCGCGCGACAGCAGCTCGCCGGCCCGCTTCTTGGCAAGCGCTTCCAGTTCGTCCCAGCCCGGCGGAAGCCGCAACCGCAGGTCAAAGCCCTTGGCATTGACCGATTTCAGCTCCCACTCGAACGTATAGGGACCGCTTGCGCCATGGCTTCGGGCAAAGCCAGTCATGCTCGACAGCGCCATCGCGTGAACTCTCCAACAGAAGGATATGGGACTCACCCGGAGCCTGCGAGACTCGTGGGGGGCCGGTGCGACCTTAAAACGGATTCCGTGAAAGTGGAATTACGTTCACCACCGGAAAATGCAGAGCTACACCATGATCCGGAAAAGTGTATGGCGGTTTTCCGAAAGATCATGCTCAAACAAGAAGCTAAAGCGCGATGACGATCGCGCTTTAGCGCTGCACCACCGGTGGCGAATTGGTCTGTTGGGCTGCGCCCTGCCGACCGCGCGGCGGCTTCTTTTGATTGGTGGGCTTCGGCGTCGTCGCCGTGGGATTGGTGTCGGCGCCGGGCGTCGCGGCGGCGGGCGCCGGATCATCCGCGGGCTCGACGGTGTCGTTCTGGATCTGCTTTTCCGACGCGCGCAGCTTGGCGACGTTCTTCGCGTGCTGGTCGTAGGTTTCGGTGAAGGCGTGGCCGCCGGTTCCGTCAGCGACGAAGAACAGGTCGCGGGTGCGCGCCGGATTGGCGGTCGCCTCCAGCGAGGCGCGGCCGGGATTGGCGATCGGTCCGGGCGGCAGGCCGTCGATCACATAGGTGTTGTAGGGCGACGGCTGCGTGATTTCGCTGCGCTTGATCGGACGGCCCAGCGTTCCCTTGCCGCCCACTAGTCCGTAGATGATGGTCGGATCGGACTGCAGCTTCATCCGCTGGCGCAGGCGGTTCACGAACACGGCGGCGACGCGGCTGCGCTCGTCGGCGCGGCCGGTTTCCTTCTCGACGATCGAGGCCAGCGTGACCAGCTGGTCCGGCGATTTCAGCGGCGTGTCGGTGTTGCGGCGTTCCCAGATTTCGGCGAGCACGCGCTTCTGCGCCTGCTGCAGGCGCTGGATCACCTGGTCGCGCGTGGTGCCGCGCGGGAATTTGTAGGTCTCCGGCAGCAGCGTGCCCTCGCGCGGGATCTCGCGCACCGAGCCGGTGAAGATGTCGTTGTCGGAGAGCCGCGTCACGATCTGCTCGGAAGTCAGGCCTTCCGGTATCGTGATGGCGTGCTGCACCACCTTGCCATCGACGATGGTGGCGATGACGTCGCGCAGGCTGGCGTTCTTCTGGAACGAATATTCGCCGGGCTTGAGATCGGAACTTGCCTTCAGCGCGAACACCCCGCCGATGAAGACCCACGGATTGACGTTGATCACGCCCTCACGCGAGAGCACGTCGGCGATGTCACGCTTGCCGGCGCGCGCCGGGATGTTGACGATCTTGTCTTCCTGCAGCGGTCCCGGCGATTCCAGCGCCTGCTTGCCGTAGTAATACGTCGCGCCGGCGCCGATCATCAGGATGATCAGGATGGTGAAGATGGCATTGCCGACGATCACGAAGGGATTGCGGGCGCGATCCGAGCGCTTGGGCGGCGGCGGAAGCTGTTCGGGCTCCAGCGCGGCGCGTGGGCTCCTCGGTGAAATGGGCGGCCTCTCACTCATCGATGCAAACCAATATCCTGCCGGTTGAATCGTGGCCGGACAAACCCTGCCCTGCCAATAGCATACGCCCGCTATTAGGAGTCACCGCGGAATACGGCAAAATGGTGGACTAGTTCCAAAGTCCCGTCCCGATCGAATCGGAACGGGACTTTGGATTCTCTTTTTCGACGCGTTTCCTTCACGCGAACCGGCACCCACTTCGCTCGAAAACGCTCTAACGACCTACTAATTGGTCACGCGCTGCACGATCACGGAAGCGTTGGTGCCACCGAAACCGAAGGAATTGGACAGCGCCACATTGACGTCACGCTTGCGCGACGTATGCGGCACAAGATCGATCGCCGTTTGCACCGACGGATTGTCGAGATTGATGGTCGGCGGCACCACGTTATCGCGAATCGCCAGGATCGCGAAGATCGCCTCGATCGCGCCGGCCGCACCGAGCAGATGTCCGGTCGCGGACTTGGTCGACGACATCGAAACCTTCGATGCCGCATTGCCGAGCAGGCGCTCGACCGCGCCGAGCTCGATCTCGTCGCCGACCTGCGTCGAGGTGCCGTGCGCATTGATGTAGTCGAGATCGGATGCCGCAAGGCCGGCGCGCTTCAGCGCCATGGTCATGCTGCGGAAGCCGCCATTGCCGTCCGGCGGCGGCGAGGTGATGTGGAAGGCATCGCCCGACAGGCCATAGCCGGTGACCTCGGCATAGATCTTCGCGCCGCGGCGCTTCGCGTGCTCGTATTCCTCGAGCACGAGGACGCCGGCGCCCTCACCCATCACGAAGCCGTCGCGATCCTTGTCGTACGGCCGCGATGCCTTTTCCGGGGTCTCGTTGAAGCCGGTGGACAGCGCACGCGCCGCGCAGAAGCCGGCGATGCCGATGCGCGAGATCGGCGATTCGGCGCCGCCCGCGACCATCACCTCGGCGTCGCCGAGCGCGATCAGCCGCGCCGCGTCGCCGACCGCATGCGCGCCGGTCGAGCACGCCGTGACCACTGCATGATTGGGCCCCTTCAGGCCGTGCTCGATCGAGACATAGCCGGAGGCCAGATTGATCAGGCGGCCCGGAATGAAGAACGGAGAGACCCTGCGCGGTCCGCGCTCCTTCAGCAGCACCGCAGTCTCGGCAATGCCGGTGAGGCCGCCGATGCCGGAGCCGATCATCGTGCCGGTGGCGAACTGGTCCTCGTCCGACTTCGGATGCCAGTCGGCATCGTCCAGCGCCTGCTTGGCCGCGCACATCGCATAGACGATGAAGTCGTCGACCTTGCGCTGGTCTTTCGGCTCCATCCACTGATCGGGATTGAAGGTGCCGCCAGTGCCGTCGCCGCGCGGAATGTAGCAGGCGACCTGGCTCGGCAGGTCGGACACGTCGAACGTGTCGATCTTCTTGCCGCCGCTGTCTCCGGCGAGGATGCGCGCCCAAGTTGCGTCAACGCCGCAGCCGAGCGGTGTAAGCATGCCCAGCCCCGTGACGACAACTCGTCTCATTTCCACGTCTCCGGCCAGCAATGCGCGGCTGATAATAAGAAGCCGGGGGACCGCTCGATCACGGTCCGTCCGGCCCCGTCAACTTCGCGATCGGCGTCAGCTCTTCGCGTTCTTCTCGAGAAACTTGGTCGCGTCGCCAACGGTCAGAATCGTCTCCGCCGCGTCGTCGGGAATCTCGCAACCGAATTCTTCTTCGAATGCCATCACGAGCTCGACGGTGTCGAGGCTGTCGGCGCCGAGGTCATCGATGAAGCTCGCGCTATCGACCACCTTCTCGGGTTCGACACCAAGGTGCTCGACCACAATCTTCTTAACCCGCTCGCCAATCTCACTCATCGTTCAACCTCGTTGTTCCATTGGACCCGACCCCAAGACGATACGAGCCATCGTGGTCGTCTCGATTACTCAGTCGCGCATAGTCTTGATTCGGCCCGGTCGTAGCCGATTAAAGCCCCGGCGAACGGCAGGCGTCGCCACGCCAATATACAGGGTTTCAAAATCCTGCAATGGCGTTCTTCGCCCATCCACGGGGGCTTCAGCTACCATACTTCCAAAGCCTTGACTACACGCCTGAACCGGCTCCCGAAAACGGCTTTTCGCCGCATTGCGAGAGCCGGCCAGTAGCTCAAATCATAGCCATCCCGCCGTTGACGTGGATCGTCTGTCCGGTGACGTAGGCGGCCTCGTTCGAGGCCAGATAGACCGCCGCGGCGGCGATGTCCTCGGGCGTTCCGAGCCGCGCCGCAGGAACCTTCGCCAGGATGGATTCGCGCTGCTTGTCGTTGAGCGCATCGGTCATCGGCGTCTTGATGAAACCCGGCGCGATGCAATTGGCGGTCACGCCGCGCTTGGCGTATTCGGCGCCCAGCGTCTTGATCAGGCCGATGATGCCGGCCTTCGACGCAGTGTAGTTGCCCTGCCCCGGATTGCCGGTGACGCCGACGATCGAGGTGATCGCGATGATGCGGCCGAAGCGCTTGCGCATCATCAGCTTGGTCGCGGCGCGCGCCAGGCGGAACGTCGCGGTCAGGTTGACCGCGATCACGTCGTCCCAATCCTCGTCGCGCAGCTGCACGAACAGGTTGTCGCGGGTGATGCCGGCATTGGCGATCAGGATGTCGACCTGCCCCATCGCAGCTTCCGCTGCCGGCACCAGCGCCTCGACATCATCCTTGCTGGAGAGATTGCACGGCAGGACGTGCACGCGCTCGCCGAGCTTGGCCGCGAAGCCGTCCAGCACCTCGCGCCGCGTCCCCGAGATCGCTACCGTCGCGCCCTGCGCATGCAGCGCCTGCGCGATCGCGCCGCCGATGCCGCCGGTTGCGCCCGTGACGAGCGCCGTCTTGCCAGTCAGATCAAACATCGAATTCTCCTTCCGGCTGCTTCAAGCCGAAGCTGCGAGCGCGTCCTTGGCCGCAGCGATATCGTTCGGACCGCCGACGGACACGCCGACCGCGCCGTCGGCAATGCGCTTGACGAGGCCGCTCAGCACCTTGCCGGCGCCGATCTCGAAGAACCGCGTCACGCCCTGCCCTGCCATATAGGCAACCGACTCGCGCCAGCGCACGGTGCCCGTGACCTGCTCGATCAGGCGGCGGCGGATCTCGTCGGGATCGGTGATGGCGGAGGCCAGCACGTTGGAGACCAGCGGCGCCGCGGGCGCCTTGATGGTCACCCCCGACAGCGCCTCTGCCATCGCATCGGCCGCCGGCTGCATCAGCTTGCAATGGAACGGCGCAGACACCGGCAGCAGCATGGCGCGCTTGGCGCCCTTGGTCTTGGCGATTTCGACCGCGCGATCGACGGCGGCCTTGTCGCCGGAGACCACCACCTGGCCGCCGCCATTGTCGTTGGCGGCCTGGCAGACTTGTCCCTGCGCCGCCTCGTTGGCGACCGCCACGGCGGTTTCGTAATCGAGACCGAGCAGTGCGGCCATCGCGCCGACGCTGACCGGCACCGCCTTCTGCATCGCGAGCCCGCGGGTGCGGAGCAGCCGCGCGGTGTCGCTGACGGAGAGGCTTCCGGCGGCGGCCAGCGCCGAATACTCGCCGAGCGAGTGCCCGGCAACAAAGGCCGCGTTGCGGCCGACCGAAAAGCCGGCTTCGCTCTCGAGCACGCGCAATGTGGCGATCGACACCGCCATCAGGGCGGGCTGGGCATTTTCGGTGAGTTGCAATGTCTCGCCGGGGCCATCCCAGATGATCGCGGTCAGCTTCTCGCCCAGCGCGGAATCGACCTCGTCGAACACCGCCCTGGCCGCCGGAAAGGCGTCGGCCAGGGCCTTGCCCATGCCAACCGCCTGCGAGCCCTGCCCGGGAAACGTAAATGCTGCCGTCATCGGCGATCCCTACCTTGTTGAGCGTGATCTCCGCGCAGGCGCTTTACGCCTGCCGCAGGGGAAACGGTATCCGCGCCGCGCAAAACGCGCCACAGCGGGTCCGGGCCAATCCCTTGCAACCAAGCCTTGCAACCGGCCCCGGACCCGGCCGTAAGACACTGACGGAGGCGGTGCTGTCAAGCCGCGCCGGAGGAACCCTGGGAATGCCGGTCCGGCTCCGGGCTAGTGTCCCGAATCCGAAGTTCGCATCATTTGCCGCACCTTCGGAGCGAACTTCGGATTCGATAAGGACACTAGCAAACTTATGATTCTAGTGTGCTTTATGAATGCGAAGTTCGTGAAAGTGGCTGCCGCGAAATCGCACGAACTTCGCATTCAGCACACTAGAACCCGCCGGCATTCTGGTCGGCGTTAACCTCGGCGCCGGCCCTCGCCCGGCGTGCGCTGTTGACCAGCTGCCCCGGACGATCCTCGCTGGCGGGCCTGGCGGTCGCCAGCCGCAGCACCGCGGCGTAGCCCGGCTGCACCTCCATCCGATCCGCATAGCGGCTTTCGCTCAGGATGCGGTGGACGCGCGGCAGGTTGTAGCAGGGCACGTAGAACAGCAAATGATGCTCGAGGTGATAGTTCACGTAGTACGGCGCGATGAAGAGACGCTCGAGGACGTTGGCCCGCGTGGTGCGGGTGTTGCGCAGGGGATCGGAGCTGTCGGGCACGACGGCGTGTTCGGCAATGTTGCGGATGCGCGTGATCACCATCATCCAGGTCAGCAGCGGCACCAGCCACAACAGCGGATAGGCCCACCACACGCCGGCGGCGGCAAGGCCCGCGAACAGCAGCGCGTTGGTGACGCATTGCTGCCCGAGCTTCTGCCAGAAGTTGGCGGCGCGCCGCGACAACGGCCACTCCTTCGGCCCGATCGCATTGAGCAATTGCGCCTTGCGCTGCTGGTAGCCGGTCTGCCCGGTGATGTCGCGGAAGAACTTTCGGCGGTAGCTCAGCTTCGTGATCGGAAACGGCGCCGACAGCACGAGATCGGGATCATCCTCCTGCTGCGTCCGCGCATGATGCTGCAGATGATAGCGGCGATAGCCGCGGGTCTCCGCGAAGATCGGATAGGCGCAGAACCACTGGCTCAGCGTCAGGTTGGTCCTCTCGTCCGCCGACAGACAGCCGTGCGCCCCGTCATGCATCAGGATCGCAAGCCCGAGCTGGCGCGAGCCGATGATCGCAACGGCGAGCAGATAGGTCAGCGGATTGGGCCACCACGCGACCAGCGCGATCGCGCCCAGGATCAGCGCCCAGGCGTGCACGATCAGGGCCGCGCCCTTCCACGTCGTGCGCTCGCGCACAGCAACCAATTCGTCCTCGGTGAGGAAATCGCGGGCTCGCATGCGAAGCGCGGTCATGTGCTTGTCTCCCCGTCCGTTGAGGATGAAGTGCTGTGATCGCCGACCAGGCGCAGCCGCGTCCCGTCATTAGCCGACGTCGAAGTTGATGTCGCCTGCTCGCCGAGCGCGCGCAGCAATTCGCGGCACATCTCGTCGGCAGCGCGGCCCATGGCGAAACCTTCGACGATCACGCCGATCGCGATCGCCCAGAACCGCCGCGAGCTCTCCTCGGGCGCGCGCAGCGAACGCCAGCCGTGCCGCTCGACCTGGCCCGCATAGGCGCGCGCGCCCTCGCTGTGCAGCCGTTCGATGGTGCGCTCGACGAGGGGTGCGAGGTCCTGCCGGCGCCGCGTGAGGGTCAAGGCCTCCGCGAAAAAGGCGACCGTGTCGGTCGCGGTCACGGTCTCGGCCAAAGCGTGGGTGTAGTCCCGCGGGGTGTGCGCATTCAGGGCGGCCTGCTCGGTCGCGCGCGCGAGATAGAGCATGTCGCGGCTGGCGGCTTCGACGAACAGCGCTTCCTTGGTGCGGAAGTAATAGGTGATCTGGCTCGGAAAGGCGTCCGCGGCCGCGGCGATATCGGAGATCGATGTGCCCGAGAGCCCGCGTTCCTTGAACAGGCGGCTGGCGGCATCGAGCAGCAGCGAGCGCATCTTGCGCCCCGCCGACCGCGTCGCGCGGACCGCGTGCTTCGGATCGGGCGCAGACATGCCGCTGGCGGTCTCCGAACCCATATCTCGTCCTCCCAAAGATATTTGTATGACATACAAACAAAGAAATCAACGGGAAAACGCCTGAGGTTGTGTCAAACGGGCTGGAGGGTTACGACGCCTCGCACATCCGGGGGCCGAGAACCCTTGCTTTCGCGGCCAAAATCCGTATAAGCGCGCCATTCGTGGGCTCCGGCCGGGAGCTGAACGGACGGTCTCAGCAAACTCACCCGTTGATTTTGATGTGGCAGGGCCAGTCGGCCCGTCGTCCCGTGCTCCCGCCTTCTGAGCAGCTCGAGTCCTTTCCGAAGGTCTCGAAGGGCTTGTCGCCGGAAACCGCGCCAACACAGGAAAGGACAACCATGCCTCTTTACGAGCATGTTTTTCTCGCGCGCCAGGATGCGAGCACCCAGCAGGTGGATGAACTGACGGCCCAGATGACGGGGATCGTCGAACAGGGCGGCGGCAAGGTCACCAAGACCGAGAGCTGGGGCGTGCGTTCCCTCACCTACCGCATGAACAAGAACCGCAAGGCGCATTTCGTGCTGATGAACATCGACGCACCGTCGGCTGTCGTCACCGAGATCGAGCGCCAGGAGCGGATCAACGAAGACGTCATCCGTTACCTCACCGTGCGCGTTGAAGAGCACGAGGAAGGCCCGTCCGCGATGATGCGCAAGGCCGACCGCGATCGCGAGCGCGATGACCGTGGTGGTGGCTTCCGTGGCGACCGCGAAGGCGGCTTCCGTGGCGACCGCGAGGGTGGTTTCCGTGGCGACCGTGGCCCGCGCCGTCCGCGTGAAGAAGAAGCTGCGACCGAGGAGTAATGAATCATGGCTGATGCTGGTGCCCGCCGTCCGTTTTTCCGCCGTCGCAAGTCCTGCCCGTTCACGGGCGCGAATGCGCCGAAGATCGACTACAAGGATTCCAAGCTGCTGATGCGTTACGTCTCCGAGCGCGGCAAGATCGTGCCGAGCCGCATCACGGCCGTGTCCGCCAAGAAGCAGCGTGAGCTCGCCCGCGCCATCAAGCGCGCGCGCTTCCTCGGCTTGCTGCCTTACGTGATCAGGTAATCGTTTCCGGCCGGCGGCATACGTCGCCGGCCGCTCATTCTCATAAGGCTTCCGGGTCGTCCGGTCGCCGATGGTTGGGGTTCTCGAAGCAGGACCCCTAACCGCTCAAAGGGGGCGGGACAGCTGATGATCGGGATACTCATTGTTGCACTTGCCGCCGGCGCCGCGTCGGCGCTGATGTTCGCCTCGATCAGTTCGGGCGCGCTGATCTCGATATTGCTGTTCTATCTCGCATCGCTGCCGATCATGGTGGCGGCGCTCGGCTGGGGTCCCCTCACCGCCGCTATTGGTGGAGTGGGTGCGGCATCCGTGCTCGGCACGATCTTCGGCCTTCCCTACAGCATCGCGTTTGCCATGATGGTCGCCGTACCCGGCTGGTGGCTCGGCCACCTCGCCCTGCTCGGACGGCCGATCGCAGGCGCAGCCGGCGACAGCGCCAAGCAGCAGCCGCCTGCACTTGAATGGTACCCCGTCGGCCGCATCCTGCTCTGGATTGCAGCCTTCGCCATCATCATCACGACCGTCGCACTGCTCACGCTCGGCACCGATACTGACACGATCACCGGCACGCTGCGGCGTGGCCTGCTCAAGATGCTCAGCGCCGGCGAAGCCCAGCCCAGCGGTGACATCGAACGGCTGGTCGACGCGTTGGTGATCTTCGCGCCGCTCGCGGCAACGGTCATCTCCATGGTGACGCTGACGCTGAACCTTTGGCTCGCCGGCAAGATCACGCAAACCTCGGGGCGGTTGAATCGGCCGTGGCCGGATTTCCGCACCACGGCGC
Source organism: Bradyrhizobium sp. USDA 3315 (assembly GCF_054056795.1). Taxonomy (NCBI): domain Bacteria; kingdom Pseudomonadati; phylum Pseudomonadota; class Alphaproteobacteria; order Hyphomicrobiales; family Nitrobacteraceae; genus Bradyrhizobium; species Bradyrhizobium sp. USDA 3315. Next base: position 7,373,378 of record NZ_JBSRYP010000001.1, read on the forward strand.
TTCCCGCCGTGACGTTGGTCGCGCTGCTGGCGGCGGTCGCCGTCAGCTTCATCGGCGGCATGCTTGCGCTGCTGGCGCAGATCGTCACCGCGGCACTCGTAATCGCCTATGCGCTCGTCGGCTTCGCCGTTCTGCACACCTTGACGCTGTCGCTCACCAATCGCGGCTTCTGGCTCGGTGGCATCTATGCGGTCGTCGTCATGTTCGGCTGGCCGATCGTGGCGATGTTCGCGCTCGGCATCGCCGACGCCGTGTTCGGGCTGCGCCAGCGCTATCTGCAGACAAGACCGCCGCCTTTGCCCGCGGCTTGAGATTCGATCCAACCACTTAAACCCGTACTTTGCATCTAAAGGAGAACGAAAATGGAAGTCATTCTGCTCGAACGCGTCGCCAAGCTTGGCCAGATGGGCGAAGTCGTGCGCGTCAAGGACGGGTTCGCCCGCAACTTCTTGCTGAAGCGCGGCAAGGCGTTGCGCGCCACCGAGGCGAACCGCGCCAAGTATGACGGCATGAAGGCCGAGCTCGAGGCCAACAACATCCAGGCCAAGGGCGAAGCCGCCAAGGTCGCCGAGAAGATCGACGGCCGCGACATCGTCATCATCCGCCAGGCCTCCGAATCCGGCCAGCTGTTCGGCTCGGTGACGGTGCGCGACATCGTCGCCGCGCTGGCTGCCGACGGCGTGACGGTGTCGCGCCCGCAGGTCTGGCTCGACTCGCCGATCAAGGTAATCGGCGCGCAGAAGGTGACGATCGCCGTCCACCCCGAGGTCGAGACCAGCGTCACCGTGACGGTCGCCCGCTCCGCCGAAGAGGCCGAGCGGATCAAGCGCGGCGAGGACATCTCGACCCGCCAGGAAGACCAGGACGCTGCCGCCGAGGCGCTCGCCGCCGCCGGCGAATTCTTCGATCCGGAAGCCCAGCAGGACGAGGAAGCCGCGCCGGCTCCGGCCGCCGAAGAGAAGTAAGCTTCTCTCCATCGTCCAACCGACTAAACGCTACGAAGCCCGGCCTCGATCAGGCCGGGCTTTGGATTCGTGCCGCCGCCTTGTCGTCGAGCATGGCGATCGACGCCAATGCGGTCGCGGTGTGCTTCTCCTTGCCGTCGATGACGCAGAACACGTCGGCTGCAACGACGGCGACCTGACGTCCCGGCTTGATCACGCGCGCCCGGCAGATCAGACGATCGCCCGAGGCCGGCGACAGCAGGTTCAGCTTGTATTCCGCCGTCAGCGCCGGCTGGCCGCGCGACGTCGCCGCTGCGATCGTGGTGGCGTTGTCGACCAGAAACGCCGTCACTCCGCCGTGAAACAGGCCATGCTGCTGCAACAGCTCCGGCCGGCGGTCGACCGCGAGCGTGCAGGTGCCGCGCGACAGCTCGGCTACCTCGGCACCGACAAGACCCATGAAGCCCTGCCGGCCGACATTGTCGCGAATTCGCGTCGCGATCGGTGCAAAGTCCGAATCGGTCTCGCTCATGAAGTCTCTCCTGTTCGTTCTGGCGCACCCGGCGCCACCACCGCGCGGACCGCGCAGGCGATCAGCGTCTCGACCTGTTCGCGCGGATCGCCGGTATGGCGGCCCGATAGCCAGGCGCGGCAGAAGATCTGCGCCGGCCCGACGATCTGGCTGAAGAACAGCACGGCGCTCATCGGCAGCAATTCGCCGCGCGCGAGCAGTGGCGCGCGCCAGCGCTCGATGCCATCGGTGAGCCGCGAATTCTCGCTGCGCTGCGCGCCGCGCACCTCCTCGACCCACTCGCTGCGCGAAATCTCGAACAGGAAGCGCGCCTCGCGCCGGTTGCTCACGACCCAATCGAGATGGGCGTGGATCAGCCGCTCAACGCCCTCGCCCGCCCCGCAGCTGGCGTCGACCGAGCTGATGATGGCGGCGTGATAGGCCTGCAGGATTTCCAGGAACAGGGTGCCGGCGAGCGCCTTCTTCGAGGTGAAGAAGTGGAAGAAGCTGCCGTTGGACGCGCGGGCGCGGGAGCGAATCTCGGCCACCGTCGCGCCCTCAAATCCGTCGCGGTCGAACACCTCCAGTCCCGCTGCCAGCAGATCTTCGCGCGCCGTGCTCAAGTCGTCCTCCTGACTAGATTAACACTCTAGAGCACTGCTCTAATGATGGTCAAACAAATACGCCGGACCTTGCGGCCCGGCGTTGGCGATTACTTCGAGGTCGGAGCTTCCGGCGGGCCGGAGCCTGGCGTCGTGGGCGGTGGCGGCGGCGGCGCCGTCGCAGTCACCGGCGGCGCGGCTGGCGCCGGAGCGGGAGATGCGGCTGCTGCCGGCTCGGACGCCGCAGGCGCAGCCGCGGCAGGCGCCGGTGTGACCTGCGGAACCGGATCGGATCGCACGGCAGCCGGCTCGCCGCCGCCATTGCTCTTGGGCGCGTCGACCTTTGCCGTGTCGGGCTCGGCGGCAGGCTTCGCCGGCTTCTCGGCTTCACCCTTGTCATCATGCCGGGTGGATGTCTTGGGGTCTGTCTTGGGCTCGTCGCTGGTCGCCGCGCCCTTGGGCGTCTCCTCGGACTTCGGCTCCTCGACGGGCTTGCCGCGACGGCCGTGCTTCTGACGCGACGGCTTGCCCTCGCCCAAGGCCTGCGGCGTCTGGCCGTCATCCGGCTTCGCGCCTTCCGGCGTCTCGCTCGGGCGGGCCATCCGCTTGCCGCGGTGAGCTGGACGTCCTTCGGGATTCAAGCCATCGCCATCGGGTTTGGCCCCTTCCTGCGGCGCGGCATCCTGGTGCCGTCGGCGGGCCGGACGCTCGGACGGCTGCTCCGGGGACTGGTTCGCCTCCTGCCTGCCTTCCCTACCGCCCTTAGTCCCCTTGGGCTGATCCTTGGCCTGGTAGCGCGGGTCGTTGGCACCATTCGAAATCAGATAGGAGGCAAGCACGCCGGCCATGTCGCTGGACGTCGTGTAGTGCTGGCGCAGGAAGCCCGGCAGCGAACCGGCCGGGACCGATTTCAGCAGGCCGCGCGGGCTCTTGTGGCAAGCTGTGCAGGTGCTTGCGAAGATCTGGGAGGGGCTCTTGCCGGCCTCGAGGTTTTGCGCCTGCGCCGATACGGCTGACAGGCAGCCAATCAGAAGCGCCACCGTCGCCAGACTGAGGGCTCGGCTCAACATTCCTTAAGTCTCCAGATTCCGGAAAAATCGCCGCCAGCGCCTGATGGATCGGCCGCGGCGGTCACCTTTTAGCCGATTATCGCGCGAATGGAAGCGCGCCCATGACGCATCCACGCAATTGTCACATTTTGGAATATCGGCTTTGACCACAACGCTATAGCGCGATCTAATTCCCTGCCTATCTTGAGGTTGGGGACACATTGGAGTGATCAACTCCGGTGGTGTCGGTGTGCAGCTTGCCGTTCCGTTGGTGTTTCGATGGACCGATTGTTGCGATACTTCTTGGGGCGCTTCATCCGCCGCGGTTCGATCACGTTCACGACCGCGAGCGGCGCTCAGTTCACCTGCGGTGACGGCACGGGCGTACCGGTTGCCGTGCGCTTCATGACGCGAGGGGCTGAACTCCGCGTGCTGGTCGATCCCGAGCTTTATCTCGGCGAAGCCTTCATGGACGGCACGTTCGTGGTGGAGCAAGGCACCGTTGCCGACGTGTTGGCGGTGCTTATGGGTCAGGCAGCCATGCTGCCGAACTTTGCCAGGCTGCAGGCCTGGGTACGCTTCCTCGGACGCCGCGCCCAGCAGATCAATGTGCGCGGCCGATCCAGAAGCAATGTCGCCCGTCATTACGATCTCGACGGCCGCCTCTATTCGCTCTTCCTCGACGCGGACAAGCAATACAGCTGCGCCTATTTCGAGACGCCGGACGCGACGCTGGACGATGCCCAGCTCGCCAAGAAGCGTCACCTCGCCGCAAAACTCCTGATCAAGCCCGGGCACCGCATCCTCGACATCGGTTCCGGCTGGGGTGGCCTTGGGCTCTATCTCGCCGAGATGAGCGACGCCGACGTCACCGGCGTCACGCTGTCGACCGAGCAGCTGCAAATTTCCAACGCCCGGGCGGCGGAGCGGAACCTGGCGCAATCGGCGCGCTTCCTGCTGGAGGACTACCGCGACATCCCCGGGCCGTTCGACCGCATCGTCTCGGTCGGCATGTTCGAGCATGTCGGGGTCGCCTACTATGAAACCTTCTTCGCGCGCTGCGCCGAACTGCTCAGCGACGACGGTGTCATGGTGCTGCATTCGATCGGCCGCTCGACCGGCCCCGACGTCACCAGCCCCTGGATCCGCAAATACATCTTCCCCGGCGGCTACATTCCGGCGCTGTCCGAGGTCATGCCGGCGATCGAGAAGGCCGGATTGCTGATCTGCGACATGGAGATCCTGCGCCTGCACTATGCCGAGACGCTGAAGGCATGGCGCGAGCGCTTCATGGCGCGGCGCGAGGAGGCCGTGCGGCTCTACGACGAGACCTTTGCCCGGATGTGGGAATTCTACCTGGCTGCCTCGGAGATGTCGTTCCGCGTGCAGAACATGATGAACTTCCAGCTCCAGCTCACCAAGCGCCAGGGCATCGTCCCGATAACCCGCGACTATATCGGCGGCGAAGAAGCCCGCCTGCGGCTGAAGGAGGCCGGCGCGGCCAAGCCCCGGCTGCAACTGGCCGGCGAATAGGTCTGAAGGAACGGGTGCGGCTAGTTGCGCAGGCTGTAGGCCGACCCGCAATGGCCAAAGGTCGGCGCCGGACGCGCAAGATGGGCCGCGGCGGCCGAAATCAAGCTGGCATCGCAGGGAACATTGCGGACCTCGGGACGCGCCGCCTGCTCCATGGCATCGACAAGCGCCGCCAGCCAGCGGCGATCCATGCCATCTGCCCGGCCAAGCCTTGATCGCGCTGTCTGAAACTCTCGAGCCATCGCCGCCGTATCTTGCCTGAGCGTAGACAACCTGGAATCCGCCGGGTCGTTCCCGCGAACCTGCCGCAAAAAAAGTGCGGCGCATGTGATCTGCTTCACAGAGGTCTGTCCCGGACTGTCGTAGTGGTCCGGAATGACCCGAGAAACACACCAGACGATGTTGGACCCGCAGCGCGATATCGCGACTGACTACGCCCTGATCGCCACTGGCGTGGTGGCCGCCTTGATCGCGCTGGCCTTCCTCATCCTGGTCTGAGAAATCGACGCCAACAGCCGCCTCGCCTCTCCATGGGTCCGCTCGCCTGGCAAAAGGTTCAGGCGGCGTCCAATTTTTGCCAACGACCGTGCTGATCGGCCGGCTCCCGCCCGGTTTCGGACAAAACCCCAGTCAAGCGGAATGCATCCGGCTGTTTCGGATTCACACCTCGCGTTGTGTGAATCGTGCATAAGAAACATCCGTCCTTTCGCTTCGTGCCGGGCTGGCGCTTCATCGCCGCCCCACAGCCGAAAATCTCAGTAACGACGAAATCAGAAGAATAAGCTCGTCCATGGCCTTGATTGATTCGAACGTCCACAAGCTCGCGCCCGACGCCGCATCCCCGGCCTACCGAAGTGCGCCGCACAACATCGAAGCGGAACAGGGCCTGCTGGGCGCGATCCTGGTCAATAACGACGCCTTCTACCGGGTCTCCGATTTCCTGGAGCCGAAGCACTTCTTCGAAACCATCCATCAGCAAATCTATGAGACCGCCGGAAGCCTGATCCGGATGGGCAAGGTCGCGAACCCCGTGACCCTGAAGACGTTCTTGCCGGCCGAGCTCGACATCGGCGGCATGACGGTCGGCCAGTACCTCGCCCGGCTTGCCGCCGAAGCGACCACCATCATCAACGCGCAGGACTACGGACGCACCGTTTACGATCTCAGCCTGCGCCGCAACCTGATCCAGATCGGCGAGGACATCGTCAACGTCGCCTACGACGCGCCGGTCGACTTCGCGCCGCGCGCCCAGATCGAGGACGCCGAGCGGCAGCTCTACGGCCTTGCTGAAACCGGCCGCTATGATGGCGGCTTCCAGCGCTTCGCACAGGCACTGACGATCGCCGTCGACATGGCGGCGAAGGCGTTCCAGCGCGACGGCAAGCTGTCGGGCATCTCGACCGGTCTGCGCGACCTCGACGCCAAGATGGGCGGCCTGCAGCCGTCCGACCTCATCATCCTCGCCGGCCGTCCCGGCATGGGCAAGACATCGCTCGCCACCAACATCGCCTACAACATCGCCAAAGCCTATGTGCCCGAAGTCCAGGCGGACGGCACCACCAAGGCAGTCAATGGCGGCTGTGTCGGCTTCTTCTCCTGCGAAATGAGCGGCGAACAGCTCGCCACCCGTATTCTCGCCGAGCGCACCGGCATTCCCTCGAGCTCGATCCGTCGCGGCGGCATCTCCGAGCTCGATTTCGAGAAGATCCGCGACTGTTCGATCGAGCTGCAATCGCTGCCCTTCTACGTCGACGAAACCGGCGGCCTCTCGATCTCGCAGCTCACCGCGCGGGCGCGACGGCTCAAGCGCCAGAAGGGCCTCGACTTGATCGTGATCGACTACATCCAGCTGCTGCAGGGCTCGGGCAAACGCGGCAACGACAACCGCGTGCAGGAAATCACCGAGATCACCACCAACCTGAAGGCACTGGCCAAGGAACTGAACGTTCCGATCATCGCGCTCTCGCAGCTGTCGCGTCAGGTCGAAAACCGCGACGACAAGCGGCCGCAGCTGTCCGACCTGCGTGAATCCGGCTCGATCGAGCAGGACGCCGACGTCGTGATCTTCGTCTATCGCGAGGAATACTACCTCGCCAACAAGGAGCCGCGCGCGGGCACGCCGGAATATGAGAAGTGGCAGATGGACATGGACCTTGCCCACGGCAAGGCCGAAGTCATTATCGGCAAGCAGCGCCACGGCCCGACCGGCACGGTCGATCTGCACTTCGAGGCCAGCGTCACGCGCTTCGGCGACCTCGCACCCGACGGTCAGGTTCCAGATCACGGCCACTGAGATCCGGACTCGGTTGAACGACGCAAGGCACCCGCGTACAACTGAGCCATGAACATCGTGACTGACGCGAAATCGCAGCTGACACCCGAGGCCAGTTTGCTGGCGGCCCACCCGACCGCCAGCGGTATCCTCACCATCGACCTCGACGCCATCATCGCCAACTGGCGCAAGCTCGAGAAGACCGCGGTGCCGGCCGAATGCGCCGCCGTGGTCAAGGCCAATGCCTATGGCTGCGGCGCCGAGCAGGTTTCGCGGGCGCTCGCCAGGGCCGGTTGCAAGACCTTCTTCGTCGCCAGCGTCGAGGAGGCTGCCGCGGTGCGCGCGGCCGCTCCCGAGGCGACGGTGTATTCGCTCGGCGGCTTCTTCCAGAACACCGGCGACGCCTACGCCAGGATCGACTGCAAGCCGGTGATCGGCGATCTCAACGAGCTCGCCGAATGGGACGTGTTCTGCCGCCGCTCCGGCTGGTCCGGCGGCGCCGGCATCCATATCGACACCGGCATGAACCGGCTGGGGCTCACGGTCAGCGAGGCGCAGGGCATCATCCCGCGGATCAATGCCGGCGACCACGGCATCACGCTGGTCATGAGCCACCTCGCCTCCGCCGAATTGCTCAACAATCCCGCCAACGCCAAGCAGCTTGCGAGCTTCCGCGAGATCGCGAGCCTGTTCACCGGCGTGCCGGCCTCGCTGGCGAATTCTTCCGGCGTGTTTCTCGGCGCGCAATTCCAGTTCGAGATGGTGCGGCCGGGCTGCGCGCTCTATGGCGTCAATCCGACGCCGGAGGCCGACAACCCGATGCAGCAGGTGGTCGATCTCAAGGCGCGCATCGTGCAGATCCGCAACATCGACCGCGGCGAGACCGTCGGCTATGGCGGCACCTGGACCGCGCGCCGGCCGACCCGGCTTGCGATCGTCGCCGCCGGCTATGCCGACGGCTATTTCCGCGCCGCCAGCGCCAATGACGGCACCCGCGGCGCCGAGGTCGTGGTCGCCGGCAAGCGCTGCCCGATCGCCGGCCGCGTCTCGATGGACCTGATCGCGGTCGATGTCACCGACCTCGACAAGAATGCCGTGCGGCGCGGCCACATGGTGACGCTGATCGGCGAAGGCATCACGGTCGACGAGGTCGCGCATCATTTCGGCACCATCGGCTACGAGGTGCTGACCAGCCTCGGCCGCCGCTTCGTGCGCATCTACAAGGGCGGCGATGCCGTCGCCGCGAGAAGCGACGCGGTCGCCGAGACGAGCGAGCCGGCTGCCACGCCCGCAGCACCGCCAGCCTTGCCAACAGCAGCGCCCGCTGCGCCGCCGCCACTGCCGGCCGCCGAGCCAACAGCGACGTCCACCTGACATGATCAAGGTTCGCGATTGCCGGTGCGCATGAAGATCGCGACCTTCAACATCAACAACGTCAACCGCCGCCTGCCCAACCTGTTGCGCTGGCTGAAATCGGCCAGGCCCGACATCGTCAGTCTGCAGGAGCTGAAGGCCAGCGACGCCGAGTTTCCCGCGGCCGCGATCGAGCAGGCCGGCTACGGCGCGGTGTGGCAGGGACAGAAGACCTGGAACGGCGTCGCCATCCTCGCGCGCAAGGCCGAGCCGGTGCTGATCCGCACCGCCCTGCCCGGCGATGCCGGCGATCACGAAGCGCGCTACATCGAGGCCGCGGTGCGCGGCATCGTCGTCACCAGCCTCTATCTGCCGAACGGCAATCCGCAGCCCGGGCCGAAATTCGATTACAAGCTCGCCTGGTTCAAGCGGCTGCGCGCCCATGCCGCCAAGCTGCTCAAGCAGGACGTCCCGGTGGTGCTCGCCGGCGACTACAATGTCGCGCCGACGCCGTTCGACATCTACCCAACGCGGTCCTGGGACAAGGATGCGCTGATCCAGCCGAAGAGCCGCGCCGCCTTCAAGGCGCTGGTCGATCAGGGCTGGTGCGATGCGATCCGCGCCCTGCATCCGGACGCGCCGATGTTCACCTTCTGGGACTACAAGCGCCAGCGCTGGCCACGCGATGCAGGCCTGCGGCTCGATCATCTCCTGCTCAGCCCCGCAGTGGCGCCGCGGCTCGTGAAAGCCGGCGTCGACCGCGCCATCCGCGGCGAGGACGGCGCCAGCGATCACGCGCCGGCGTGGGTGGTGTTGAGGTGACGGGTTTGCGTGTCGCGCTCGCGCCACAATCACTCTGTCGTCCCTGCGAAAGCAGGGACCCATACTCCGCGGCCGATGTTGTGAACGGGACTTGTCGTTCCGGCGGCGCGCAATAATCCGCATTCGTGGTTATGGGTCCCTGCTTTCGCAGGGTCGACAACAAATGTGTTGCGCGGTCTATGAGTCATACCTCCGCATTCTCGCGACATGATTTGTCCAAGTCTTGCTGCGCTGCGCACGATGGCGTGTCGATGGTTCGGCGGCGCCCTTGCGCCGTCTCGAGCCATGAGGTCACACTGAGCCCCTCTCCCGGGGCACGCATTCAGCATGGCTCGGGATCACCTCACCGGAGCGCGCAGGTGGGCTTCCTCTTCGTCCTCATCGTCGGCCTAGTCGCCGGCACCATTTCCGGCATCGTCGGCACCGGCTCGTCGATCATGCTGATGCCGGTGCTGGTCTATCAGTACGGGCCGAAGCAGGCGGTACCGATCATGGCCGTCGCCGCCGTGATGGCCAATCTGTCGCGCATCCTCGCCTGGTGGCGCGAGGTCGACTGGCGTGCCTGCATCGCCTACTCGATCACGGGCATCCCGGCCGCCGCGCTCGGCGCGCGCACCCTGCTCGCGCTGCCCTCGCATGCGGTCGATATAGCGATCGGCGTATTCCTGATCGCGATGGTGCCGGTGCGGCACTGGCTGGCGCGGCACAGGCTGAAGGCCAATCTCTGGCATCTCGCAATCGGCGGTGCGCTCATCGGCTACCTCACCGGCATCGTGGCCTCGACCGGCCCGCTCAGCGTGCCGCTGTTCCTGTTCTACGGTCTCAGCAAGGGCGCGTTCCTCGCCACCGAGGCGGCGAGCTCGCTCGGGCTCTATGTCAGCAAGTCGGTGACGTTCGAGCGCTTCGGCGCGCTGACGCCGGACATCGCGCTGAAGGGCCTGATCGCCGGCGCCTCGCTGATGGCCGGCGCCTTCATCGCCAAGCGCTTCGTGCTGCAGCTGAAGCCGGAGTCGTTCCGCCTGATCATGGACGGCATCATGCTGGCGGCGGGCACGGCGCTATTGTGGTCTGCAATGACGCAGTAAAATTCCGACATCGACCAGGCCCTGGGCAAACGGATTTCACCGTGACGAACACCAACATCCTCCCGATGGTGTCGTAATTCTACGGGGCTTTGCGCATCGGGTGGCGTGTACCCCGAAAGAGTTTTGTTGAGCGCTCACCTTCCGTTGTTATCCGGATTGCCATCGTCCGGCCGCTGCGTTTATGACAATCTCATTACTTGCACTTGATCGTTTGCGGAAAAGAACTTTGCTCCAGCAGGCATCACAGGGTTGATCGACGACCCGGATGCGAGTCCCGAGAGTTCAGACGACGAGGTTCAGCGACACATGGCGTGCAGATCGGGCGCAGAGCCCGGCGCCTGATGTCGCCGATGTCGGCCTGACGAATGCGGGATCGCAAGTCGAAGCATTGGGAGTCGCGGGTCGTCAAAGCCCACGACAGGCGGGAAAGGCAGGCGCGCGATGCGCAAGATGATGATCACGACTGCGGCGATTGTGACGTTCGCCGTTGCCGGCTCGGCGTTCTGGCCGACGGCAAGGCCCGATGTCGCGCAGTTCGGCGACAGCGTCTACGAGACGATCTGGGTCTGGCGAATTCCGGTCTACGCCAACAATCCGTCGTGGCGGGTTCGCTGGAGCTGGAGCGATCCGTTGCGCGCGCAGGCGAGATGCTGCCGCGCTCTGCCGACGAGTCTGACGCCGCGCGAGAAACCGCCGCTGCTGCTGTCGCGGCGGGACATCCACGTTTGACCGCGCGTACAAACGAGAGAGCAGTTCCCTTGCGCGAAGCGCATTTGATTCAAATTCGCGCTGTAGTTGAACTTACTTTTTATCCTTAACCAGAAACCTGATCTTTGATTTACATCTGCAAGATGCGGTTTACCTTGTCTCCGCGAGCACAGCGGATTCAGGGACAACAACAATATGCGCCAACCAAGCTTCACCCTGTGGTTGACCGTTGTTCTGGCGACGCAGGGTTTGAGCGTCGCGGCAGACGAGACAAGACCGGGCCAACCGGGTGCCGTTGCCGCCGCTGACCGCGTTGCATGTTCCCTGCAGCCAAAAAGCGAGGAACCGTCTGATCCGTCGTCGACCTCGGCAATTCCCCACGCCGAAAAATTCGTCGCGCGGGAACATTTCAAGGAGGACATCGCCTCGAGCGCGCCGGTCAGGATTTCCTGGTTAGGCGCGACCTTCGCGCAGCGCTTCACGGACAAGATCGAGGACGATAGCGGCGGCGCATCGTTGCAGACCTTCATCCTGAGCGCAGCCTCGAGCGACAAGGAGATCCTCGCCAAACTGGGTCAGAGCCACGAGAGCAGGCTGGCCGACGTCTGGTGCGCGTTGAGGCGACAGCCCAGCGGCAGCAATGGCCCGCTGGAGGTCAACGCCAAGCCGAACGTGTTTTACGTACGCGACAGCGCCGGAGAGCTTGGTGCCGTCGACGTGCTTTGGGGCGGCGTCGGCTGGGAAATCGGCGCAAGCCCGGTCGGCGACAAGCCGCGCTGGCCGGGCGGAACGCGGGTGTTCTCGCGCTGAGCCGGCCCCGCGATCTGCCGCTCCGTCTTCGATGGATCGTGCGCGGCGGCCGAACCGTGCTATGCATCGTGCGCGATAGCGCGACTCACCTGCTCCATGGCCAAATCTACCCTCTCCTTCGTCTGCCAGAACTGCGGCGCGGCGTATAATCGCTGGCAGGGCAAGTGCGATTCCTGCGGCGAGTGGAACACGCTGGCCGAGGAAGACATCACAGGCTCGGTGCCGGTCTCGATCCGCAGCAAGCGCAAGGGGCGGACGTTTGCGCTGGAATCGCTGTCCGGCAAGACCCAGGACGCGCCGCGGCTGTCCTCCGGGATGGCCGAGCTCGACCGCGTCACCGGCGGCGGCTTCGTCCGCGGCTCGGTGCTTTTGGTCGGCGGCGATCCCGGCATCGGAAAATCCACGCTGCTGACCCAGGCGACCAGCATGATGGCGCGCGCCGGCCACCGCGCCGTCTATATCTCCGGCGAAGAGGCGGTCGCCCAGGTGCGGCTGCGCGCCGAACGGCTCGGCCTCGCGGACGCGCCGGTGCAGCTGGCTTCGGAAACCTCGGTCGAGGACATCGTCGCGACGCTGTCGGAAGGCGCGGTGCCGCGCCTGATCGTGATCGACTCGATCCAGACCATGTGGACCGACACGGTGGAATCCGCGCCCGGAACGGTGACCCAGGTCCGCGCCTCGGCGCAGGCCCTCATTCGTTTTGCCAAGAAGACGGGTGCCGCGATCATCCTGGTCGGCCATGTGACAAAGGACGGCCAGATCGCCGGTCCCCGCGTGGTCGAGCACATGGTCGATGCGGTGCTGTCGTTCGAGGGCGAAGGCTCGCAGCAGTTCCGCATTCTGCGCTCGGTGAAGAACCGTTTTGGCGCGACCGACGAGATCGGCGTATTCGAGATGACCGGCCTCGGCCTGCGCGAGGTCACCAACCCCTCGGAATTGTTCCTCTCCGAGCGCGAGCTCGGCAGCCCCGGCACGGCGGTGTTCGCCGGCATCGAGGGCACCCGTCCGGTGCTGGTCGAGTTGCAGGCGCTGGTGGCGCCGACCTCGCTCGGCACGCCACGCCGCGCCGTGGTCGGCTGGGACCCGAGCCGGCTGTCGATGGTGCTCGCGGTGCTCGAAGCGCATTGCGGCGTCAAATTGTCCGGACATGACGTCTATCTCAACGTCGCCGGCGGCCTGCGCATCCAGGAACCGGCCGCGGACCTTGCCGCGGCGGCCGCGCTGGTCTCCTCGCTGGTGAACGCGCCGCTGCCGACGGATGCGGTCTATTTCGGCGAGATTTCGCTATCGGGCGCGATCCGCCCGGTGGCGCAGACCCCGGCCCGGCTCAAGGAGGCCCTCAAGCTCGGCTTCGCCCGCGCCATCCTGCCCGAATCGGCCCGCGGCGAGAGCGGTGGCGATTCAGGGCTCACCCTCAACAGCGTCGGCAATCTCACCACGCTGGTCGCCGAAATTGCGGCACGCGGTACGCCAAGAGGCGACCGGGGAACACCGCGAGGCGACCGGCGCGACCCGGGCAGCTCCGGAGGCCCTGATGCGGCTGAGAAAAATGCCACACCGGCCCGATTCCGTCGCGAGACCAGCTAAAGCGGGCGTGACGTATCAGCCCCCCGCCGCTATACATCCGCCGCGCGGGACAGGTGGCGCTCTGGCCTTGCCGGATGCCCCCAATGCGCCTCAGTTAGGACGGCACCGACTTCGCCGATTCGCGAGAGCACTTAGCAGCGTAGGCCCTTAACAACGTAAGCCCTTAACAGCGTACAGAAACGTACCAGCGGACCTGACCAGCCGATGCCCATAACGATACTTGATCTCGTCCTGCTCGGCGTGATGCTGATTTCGGGCCTGCTCGCGATGGTGCGCGGCTTCATGCGCGAGATCCTGTCGATCGCGGCCTGGGGCGCCGCCGCGCTGGTCACGCTGTATGCGTTCTCGAAGCTTTTGCCGACCGCCAAGACCTACTTCAACAACGACACGGTCGCGGCCGTCGTCGTGGTGGCCGGCGTCTTCATCGGCACGCTGATCGTGGTCTCGATCGTCACGGTGCGGATCTCGGACATGATCCTGGATTCCCGGATCGGTGCGCTCGACCGCACCCTCGGCTTCCTGTTCGGGCTCGCCCGCGGCCTCCTGATCGTGGTCGTGGCGTTCATGTTCTTCACCTGGCTGGTTCCGGACAAGCAGCGGCCCGATTGGGTGACCGGGGCGAAGTCCCGCGTGGTGCTGCAGGGAACCGGGGATTGGCTGATGTCGCTCTTGCCTGACGACCCCGAGAACACCATCTTAAAGAAGTTCAAGAAGAATAAGCCAGACGACGATTCTGCGGCCGATACCAATGATCAGGCGACGCCGGCGTCGGGTGATGGCTATAGCAAACCTGCGCGTGACAGCTTGAAGAAGCTGATCGAGAAACCCGCGGGCCGATAAACTATTTGGGCCCTTACGAGAGGCGATGAACGAGATGCAGACCCCTTCGGATCATACCGACCAAATGGATCTCGACCTCGGCCCGATCGAACTGCAAGACCCTCTCAGATACCACCCCGACCTCGATGGCGACACGCTCCGCGAGGAATGCGGTGTGTTCGGCATCTTCGGCCATCCCGAGGCCGCCGCGATCACCGCGCTCGGCCTGCACGCCCTGCAACACCGCGGCCAGGAAGCCGCCGGCATCGTCTCCTTCGACGGCAGCCGCTTCCACAGTGAACGCCGCCTCGGCCTGGTCGGCGACGCCTTCTCCCGCCGCGAGGTGATCGAGCGCTTGCCGGGCAACGCCGCGGTCGGCCATGTCCGCTACTCCACCACCGGCGGCACCATCCTGCGCAACGTGCAGCCACTGTTCGCCGAGCTCAGCGCCGGCGGATTTGCGGTCGGCCACAACGGCAACCTCACCAATGGCCTGACCTTGCGCCGCGAGCTGGTCAAGGGCGGCGCCATGATGCAGTCGACCACCGACACCGAGGTGATCCTGCATCTCGTGGCGCAGTCCAAGCGCACCCGCTTCATCGACCGCTTCATCGAGGCGCTGCGCACCATTGAGGGCGCCTATGCGCTGGTCGCGCTGACCAACAAGAAGCTGGTCGGCGCGCGCGACCCGCTCGGCATCCGCCCGCTGGTGCTCGGCGATCTCGACGGCTGTCCGATCCTGACCTCGGAGACCTGCGCGCTCGACATGATCGGCGCGAAATACGTCCGCGACATCGAGCCCGGCGAGATCATCGTGTTCGACGAGCGAGGGGCTCACAGCCACAAGCCGTTCCCGCCGAAGCCGGCCCGGCCCTGCATCTTCGAATACATCTATTTCGCGCGCCCGGACTCGATCGTCGGCGGCCGTTCGGTCTACGACGTGCGCAAGGCATTTGGCGCCCAGCTGGCGCGCGAGAGCCATCCCGAGGTCGACGTCGTGGTGCCGGTGCCGGATTCCGGCGTGCCCGCCGCGGTCGGCTACAGCCAGTATTCCGGCGTGCCGTTCGAGCTCGGCATCATCCGCAACCACTATGTCGGCCGCACCTTCATCCAGCCGACCCAGAGCGTGCGCGAGCTCGGCGTGCGCATGAAGCATTCGGCCAACCGCGCCGCGATCGAAGGCAAGCGCATCATCCTGATCGACGACAGTCTGGTTCGCGGCACCACCTCGAAGAAGATCGTGCGCATGATGCGCGATGCGGGCGCCCGCGAGGTGCATTTCCGCCTCGCCTCGCCGCCGATCCTCTATCCCGACTATTACGGCATCGACCTGCCGGACCGCGGCGGCCTGCTCGCCGCGACCCATTCGCTCGAGGAGATGCGCGACATCATCGGCGCCGACTCGCTCGCCTTCCTGTCGATCGACGGCATGTACCGCGCGATGGGCTATGAGGGGCGCGACCCGGCAAATCCGAGATTCGCCGACCATTGCTTCACCGGCGCCTACCCGACCCACCTCACCGACCAGAGCGAAACCGAGGCCCCGCCGCGCCAGCTCTCGCTGCTGGCGGAGGCGAGCTAGCCACATCCGCGCTGTCGTCCCTGCGAAAGCAGGGACCCATAACCACCGGCCTATCTGGCTGGCGACAGTGTTAGACACGAACTTCCATTACCGCCGTCACGGCGTATGGGTCCCTGCTTTCGCAGGGACGACGATTTGTTAGAGTCCCTTCCATGACAACACCCCTCGCCTCCCGTATCGCCCTCGTGACCGGCGCCTCGCGCGGCATCGGCTTTGCGACCGCGGTCGCACTGGCCAAGGCCGGCGCGCATGTCGTGGCGGTGGCGCGCACGCAAGGCGGGCTGGAAGAGCTCGACGACGAGATCCGCAAGGCGGGTGGCAGCGCCACCCTGGTGCCGCTCTCGCTCACCGATTACGACGGCATCGCGCGGCTCGGCCTCGCGCTGCATGAGCGCCACGGCAAGCTCGATATCCTGGTCGGCAATGCCGGCACCGCAGGGCCGTCGTCGCCGCTCGGCCATATCGAGCTGAAGCCATGGAACGACGTGTTCGCGATCAACGTCACCGCCAATTTCCAGCTGATCCGCTGCATGGACCCGCTGCTGCGGCAATCCGACGCCGGCCGCGCGGTGTTCGTGACGTCGGGCGTGGCCCACAAGGCCAACGCCTATCTCGGCCCCTATGCGGCCTCGAAGGCCGCGCTGGAGGCACTGGTGCGCTCCTGGGCCAACGAGACCGCCAACACAAAGCTCCGCGTCAACCTGTTCAGCCCCGGCCCGATCCGCACCCGGATGCGCGCGCAGGTGTTTCCCGGCGAAGACCCGATGACGCTGGATACGCCCGACATGGCCGCCGAATTCATCGTGCCGATGTGTTTGCCCGCATGGACCGAGACCGGCAAGCTCTACGACTACAAGGCGCGCACGCTGCGCAGCTTCCAGCCGCCGGCGTGAGCGCGGCTCTCTCTCCCGTAGCCCGGATGGAGCGAAGCGCAATCCGGGATAATCTCTACGCGGAGAAACCGGCCCCGGATTTCGCTTCGCTCCATCCGGGCTACGCACCTCCTTGCGATTGACTCGCTCGCATCCCCACGATTGACTACGCTCCCCAGCGGGACGACCGCCAAGAAAAATCTCGGGAGGCAACCAATGACGCCGACGTTCAATCGCGCGCGCTCCATTCTGTCCGGATTGTTTCTCTCCGCCTGCATCGCATCATCAGCCCTCTTCGCTACACCAACCCCCGCGAAAGCCGGCGACATCCCGACCTTCACCGTGGATGCATCATGGCCAAAGCCGCTGCCGAACAACTGGATCCTCGGCCAGGTCGGCGGCATCACGGTGGATTGGCAGGGCCACATCTGGATGATTCACCGGCCGCGCTCGCTGACCGACGACGAGAAGGGCGCGAGCCTCAATCCGCCTCGCTCGAAATGCTGCGTCTCGGCGCCGCCGGTGCTCGAATTCGACGCTGACGGCAATCTGCTGCGGTCCTGGGGCGGTCCGGGTGACGGCTATGAGTGGGTTGGCCGCGAGCACGGCATCGAGGTCGACGAGCGCGGCTTCGTCTGGATCGGCGGCAACGCCGACAATGACAATGCGATCCTCAAGTTCACCCTCGACGGCAAGTTCGTCTCACAGATCGGCTCGATCGCACCGAGCAAGGGGTCGAACGACACCACGCAGCTCGGCAAGCCCGCCGAGACCGCGATCGACAAGGAGGCCAACGAGATCTACGTCGCCGACGGTTACGGCAACCGGCGCGTCATCGTGTTCGATGCCACCACCGGCGCCTACAAGCGGCACTGGGGCGCCTATGGCAACAAGCCCGATGACGCCAAGCAGCCGCCCTACGATCCGAAGGCGCAGGTCGCGCAACAGTTCGGCAATCCCGTGCACTGCGTGAAGATCGCCAATGACGGACTGGTCTATGTCTGCGACCGCATCAACAACCGCATCCAGGTGTTCAGGAAGGACGGCGGCTTCGTGAAGGAGTTCTTCTTCGAGAAGAGCACGCTCGGCAACGGCGCGGTGTGGGACATCGCGCTGTGGCCCGATCCCAAGCAGACCTACCTACTCTCCGCCGACGGCGAGAACAACGAGATCCGCGTCATCAGGCGTGACGACGGCGCGGTGGTCGGCAACTTCGGCCGCAACGGCCGCAACGCCGGGCAATTCCACTGGGTGCACGCGCTCGCGGTCGACGCCAAGGGCAACGTCTATACCGCCGAGGTCGACACCGGAAAAAGGATCCAGAAATTCAAGCTGACCTCCGACGCGCTCAAGTAAGGGTTTCACCGGATGACGCTTCGACGCAGGCCCACCCGGCTTTAGGCGGATTGCCGCGTCCCCCGGGAAAGGGTAAGCGGGAACTTGAGCGACCGGCAAAAAGGCTCCGCAAGAGGGCTGCCCGGGCTTTAGACAGTGGAGGGAATTTCATGACAACGACGTTTGCGCGGCGCTGCGCCGCGCTTCTTGCTTGCGCCGCACTCGGCCTTTCAACTTCTGCGTTCGCGCAGGACAAGACCGTCAAGATCGGCGTGCTCAACGATATGTCGAGCCTCTATGCCGACATCGGCGGCCCGAACTCGGTGGTCGCGATCAAGATGGCCGTCGAGGATTCCGGCCTGCTCAAGAAGGGCTGGAAGATCGACGTCCTCAGTGGCGACCACCAGAACAAGCCCGACGTCGGCGTCAACATCGCTCGGCAATGGGTCGACAACGAGAAGGTCGATGCGATCGCCGACACGCCGAACTCCGGCGTGGCGCTTGCGGTCAACAATCTCGTCAAGGAAAAGAACATCGTCCTGCTGAATTCGGGCGCGGCGACCGCCGACCTCACCGGCAAGGCCTGCACGCCGAACACGATTTCATATACCTACGACACCTACATGCTGGCCAACGGCACCGGCAAGGCCCTGACGAAGGCCGGCGGCGACACCTGGTTCTTCCTGACGGCCGATTATGCATTCGGCCACGCGCTCGAGCGCGACACCACCGCGGTCGTCAACGCCAATGGCGGCAAGGTGCTCGGAAGCGTCAAGCATCCGATCAACACCGCCGATTTCTCCTCGTTCCTGCTGCAGGCACAATCGTCCAAGGCCAAGGTGGTCGGCCTCGCCAATGCCGGCGGCGACACCACCAACGCGATCAAGCAGGCGGCTGAATTCGGCATCGTTTCCGGCGGCCAAAAGCTCGCGGCGCTGTTGCTGTTCATCAACGACGTGCATTCGCTCGGGTTGAAGACCGCGCAAGGCCTGACGTTCACGGAGTCCTTCTACTGGGACATGAACGACCAGACCCGCGCCTGGTCGAAGCGGTTCTCCGCTTTGGCCAACAAAAACGCGATGCCGTCGATGACCCAGGCGGGCAACTACGCGATGGTGCTGCACTATCTCAAGGCAATGGAAGCGCTCGGCGGCAATCCGCATGACGGCGCCAAGGTCGTCGCCAAGATGAAGGAATTGCCGACCGACGATCCGCTGTTCGGCAAGGGCCCGCTGCGCGCCGACGGCCGGCGCCTGATTCCGGCCTATCTGTTCGAGGTGAAGAAGCCCGAAGAGTCCAAATATCCCTGGGACTATTACAAGCTGATCGCCACGATCGCACCGGAGGACGCCGCGAAGCCGCTTGAGGCCAGCGACTGTCCGCTGCTGAAGAAGTGACCGCGTAGCGGTCATTCCGGGGGCGCGCAACGCGCGAACCTCAGATGCGCAATTGCGCATCGGGGACTCTCGAGATTCCGGGTTCGATGCTGCGCATCGCCCCGGAATGACTTTTTGCATCTTCTTACTTCGCCGCCGACTTCGCCTTGACGGGCGGCGGCAACGATGCCGATTCCCTGTCGGCACGGGGGCCGCCGACATCGCCGGTCAGGCCGACGAGCTGGCCCGGCTGCACGTCCAGCGTCTGCGTCCAGGTCTGGGTCTGGCACAGCAGCTTGAGCAGGCATCCCTTGAGCTTCAGCCGGTCGGACTTGTCGCGCCACAGCGAGACCGCATAGGACTTGCCGTCCTCGGCGTTGTAGATGTCGCCGTCGAACCTGCCCTCCGGCGTCAGCTTCAATCCGAGGATCAGCTGATGGCCGAGCAGCGCACGCGTCCGCCTGTCGGGATCGGGATTGAAGCTGTCGCGGAGCGGCTGGCCGTGTGAATCGAGCGGATCCTTCATCCACACGATGAAGCCGCAGACGCGGTCACGCGCCGTGCCGCATCGCTCGAGGCGGATGCGTGCGCGGCCGTCTTCGGTCAGCCAGGTGCCGCTGGGATCGGCCGGGGCGATCGTTTCGGCGCGGCCGGTCGAGCTCATCAGCAAGGCAGCGACGAGGCTGCGCAGAAACATGCGAACCAGAAAGTTCATGGTAAGGGACCTTTCAGTGTCGGGATGGTTTGCGGACGCGCGCGGCGCGCCTCACTTCAATTGCGCTATGAAAGCATCAGCGCCCTTGTCGATGCCAGCGGTGGCCGCGGCGAGATCGCCGACGCTGGCCTTGATGTCGTAGGCATTGGGATATTGCTTGCTGACATAGGCGCCGAGCAGGCGCGAGGTCGAGCTGTCGAACATCTCGACGGCATAGATGACGGAGCCAGTCATCGTTCCCTCGCCGTCGCGCGCGGCCTGCACGCCGTTGTAGACCGCGCCTGCCAGGTCGAAACGCGACAGCGTGCCGAGCACCGGCGTGTTGGTGACCGCGCCGGTCAGCGTCAGCCGCAGGCGGAACGTGTTCGGCCCGCGCGTGTTCACCAGCGTGAAGCGGCCGCGCAGCTTGTCGGCAAAGCGGGTCTGCATGTAGGCGGCGAGCGTCTGCTTGTCCTTCTCGGACATGTCGCCGAACTGATGATCCGCGCCGCGATAAATCACGACCGGATCGATCACCACCTTGTTGTAGCTGCGCCAGTCGACCGGCGGCGCATAGCGATACGGCACACGTCCCGAAGAATCAGACGTATCCGGCGTCATGTAGGCCGACGATGCCACCTCCGAATAGGCCACCGGCGTGACGGCGGCACATCCTCCCGCGAGGACGCAAAGCGCCATCGCTCCCAGACCGCGCGCGGCGATCGAGCTCTCCATTCCAACCTCCTCATCCGACCCTAAAGCGGAAGAGCAGCTCGGCCGCAGCCGCGTCCGGGGCTGAAAGTACGGCTGCGGCCGTCACTGCCGACCTAGCTCGCCGTCGCGGCGCCGCCAGATCTTGCCTCAGTACGATCAACTATAAAACCGACCAGTTGGTTTGTAAAGTTGCAATCGCAGGAAACGCGTCAGAAAAATGCGGCGGTCGAAATGTCGTGTTGGCTGGCGAGGCGGCTTCGCGAATGGCGGCCGCGCGTTGTCACAAACCCGCGACATCTCGTGTGGTACGGCAGAAATCGCCGGGGGATTTCAGGGGCCCGGTGCCGATCCAACGCCGCCAAGCGATCCATATTCCGCTTGGGCGGCGTTGTGCTTTCGGCAGCGCCGGAAATTCAGCCGCGCTTGCGCGCCGATGCCGGCTTTGCCGCGCGCGCGCCGGCCGGAGGCGAAGATGCCGTGCGCGCCGCCGTCGCCTTGGCTGGCTTTACTGCCTCCGTCGCGCCCTGCTCCATCGCGGTCCACTTGCTGTCGTCGAGCAAGCGCTCGAACAGGCGATCCCGCTCCGCCTCGGTCAGCGACAACATGCCGAACAACGAACTGAGCAGCAGCCCCCGCGCCGCCGCCCAGCGCAGCAGCGCGAGATCGGGATCGCTCGCCTCGGCCTTCATCAGCGCGACCTTCTTGATGTCGACATCGCGCGGCATCGCCATCAATTCGGGGTTCTCGTTCATCGCCGCCAGCAGTGCGAACGCCCCTGCCCGCGGCGTTGAGATCGCCTCCCGGAGCGTCGCGATCTGCGCCGACAGTTCGGGCTGGTCCGTGGTCCCGCGTACCTTTTCGATGTAGCGGTTCGAGAATTCCTCGAAATGCGCCATCTGCTGCTCAAGCAAGGCGCGCAGCACCGCTTCCTTGGTGCGGAACTGATGCATCACGCCGCCCTTGCTGAGACCGCTCTCGCGCGCGATCGCGTCCAGCGTCAGGCGCCCCGGACCGTCGCGCGTCACGATGGTGATCGCGGCGTCGAGTGCGGCGTTGCGGGAGCGTTCCGAGCGGGAAGGATTGTCCATGGTGTACTCAGGAAGGAGTCGCTTGAGATCACAGTATCTCAGCGGCTTCGGTCAATCTCAAGCGCTGCATCTGATCTGCGAGGCAGCGCGAACGGCGTCCCCGGAATGGCGGTGTCGCCGTCGGAAGACGCATCAATTTAGGAATCGGTCATCAAGCTATCCGATCGCTCACGCACACAAGCGAACCTTCTGCAGCAGGCCATGAAGGAAGCCGTAGGCCATTCGGCCGACGACCCGTTCCCCTCGACCGCGTGCGCGGGCGATGGCCTGCGCCTCGGCATAACTGGCGGCGACGATTGTCCCGTGCCTGCCGCCATCGAGCTTCAGGTCGGTCAGGTAGACAACGCCGCGCGACGTCAGCAGCGCCGCCTGCGCGGCGCTGAAGCGGGTCAACTCATCGCAGATATCAACGGCCTCGTCGGTCACCATGCTGCTCCTGGCAGAGCGCCCCCGGAGCGAGGCGCGCGTCTCCAACTGGTATCAGTTCTTATACAAACCAACCGGATGGTTTGCAAATGGACAATATGACGCAACCCGGCAGGTGCGGCCGGACGCATCATCGTGTCGGATCGGCGCGCTCGCATTCGTCCTCGAAGCATCAGCCAGCACTCGGAGGTACGCGAGCGATGACACACCAGAAACAGACGGCGGAAACCGAAATCAGGACGCTCATCGATGCCTGGACGGACGCCGTCCGCAGGCAGGACTATCCGGGCATTTTCGCCCATCACGATCCGGACATCGTGATGTTCGACGTTCCGCCGCCATTGCAGTCACGCGGATTGGATGAGTACCGGAAGACGTGGGACTTGTTCTTCAGGTATCACCGCCCCTCCTACGCCTTCGACATCGAGGAGATCGCGATCACGGCCGGCAATGATGTGGCCTTCGCGGTCGCGGTGATGCGGTGCGGCCCGCCTGATGCCGCGTTCCAGTTCAGGCTGACGATCGGATTCCGCAAGGTCGACGGCGCGTGGCGCGTCACGCACGAGCACCATTCGGTGCCGGCGACGGAATAGAACGTCTCGTGGTGGATCCGTCGGCGGCTTGCCCGCCCTAGGCTTGCTTCGCCGCTGTCGCGCGCCACGCGATGGCGAGCGCGAGCAGCAGCAGCGCGCCGGCCAGATAGAACGGCGCGCCGGGCATCTTCACCGGCACGTTGTCGCCGATGAAATACGCAAACGTCAGCGTGAACAGGAACGGGCCGATCAATTCCGACATGCTCTGCACGCTTGAAGTCGCGCCCTGCAACTGGCCCTGTTGATCGGCGGCGACGAGCTGCGTCGTCAGCGCCTGCGTCGCAGCGCCCGAGAGGCCCCACAGCGCCATCACGGGAATGCCGATCCAGAACAGCTGGCCGGTCGGCGCGGCGCCGAAGATCACGAAGCCCAGGGCGCCGCAGACGAGGCCGAGGAACAGCGCGTTGCGCTCGCCGAGGCGCTGCACGATCGGGCCGATCGCCGCGCCCTGCACGATCATGCCGCAGAGCCCGACCAGCGCCAGCGTCGCGCCGACGGTGCCGGTGTCCCAGCCATAGCGATAGGTGGCGTAGAGCACGAACACCGAGGGCAGCACGACATGCGCGAGCTGGCCGAAGAACGTCGCCAGCGACAGGCCGGCGAGCGTCCGGTTCGAGCGCAGGAAATGCAGCGCGCCGATCGGATTGGCGCTCTTCCATTTGAACGGCGCGCGCCGCTCCACGGGCAGCGATTCCGGCAGGATGAACAGGCCATACAGCCCGTTGACGAAGCTCAAACCCGCCGCCGCCCAGAACGGCAGCCGCGGGTCGATCTCGCCGAGCAGCCCGCCGAGCGCCGGTCCGAGGATGAAGCCGGCGCCGAAGGCAACGCCGATCTTGCCGAACATCGCGGCGCGCTGCTCCGGCGCAGTGACGTCGGCGATATAGGCGAACACGGTCGAGATGCTCGACGAGGTGATGCCCGAGATCGCCCGACCGATGAACAGCCAGATCAGGTTCGGCGCCAGCGCCATCAGCACATAGTCCGCGGCAAGGCCGAAATTCGACAGCAGCACCACCGGCCGGCGGCCGAAGCGATCGGACAGCGCGCCGAGGATCGGCGAGCAGACGAACTGCATCAAGGCCCAGATCGAGCCGAACACACCGAAGATGCGCGCCGCATTTGCGGTGTCGTTGTTGACGAAGCCTTCGATCAGCTTCGGCAGGATCGGGATGATGATCCCGAGCGCAAGCATGTCGAGCAGCAACGTGATGAAGATGAAGATCACCGCGCCGCTGCGCGGTTGCGCTACAGCAACCGTGTCACCCTCCGACCTTTCGCTCACGACGGGCGTTTGCGCTTGTGGGCGAACGGATTGGCCTTCTCGCGCAGCGTGATCCGGATCGGCGTGCCCGGCAGATCGAACGTCTCGCGCAGCGAGTTGATGAGGTAGCGCAGATAGGATCGCGGGATCGCATCGGCGCGCGAGCAGAACAGCACGAAGCTCGGCGGGCGCGCTTTCACTTGCGTGATGTAGTTCAGCTTCAGCCTGCGGCCCGAGACCGCCGGCGGCGGGTTGGCCTGGATCGCCTGCTCGAACCAGCGATTGAGCGCCGAGGTCGGCAAGCGCCGGTTCCAGACCGCGTAGGCCTCCTGGATCGCCGTCATCAGGCGGTCGATGCCCTCGCCCATCAGGCCGGAGACGGCCACGATCGGCGCGCCCTTGACCTGCGGCAGCCAGTGGTCGGCATCGGTGCGCAGTTGCGAGATCTGGTTGGGCTTGCGCTCGACCAGGTCCCATTTGTTGACCGCGAGCACGATGGCGCGGCCTTCGCGCTCGATCAGGTCGGCGATGCGCAGGTCCTGCTCCTCGAACTTGTTCTGCGCGTCCATCATCATCACGACGACTTCGGCAAAGCGCACCGCGCGCAACGCGTCGGCGACCGAGAGCTTCTCCAGTTTCTCCTCGATCCGCGATCGGCGGCGCAGGCCGGCGGTGTCGAACACCCGGAACTGGCGGCCCTGCCAGGTGATCTCGACCGCGATGGAATCGCGCGTGGTGCCGGCCTCGGGGCTGGTCAGCAGCCGCTCCTCGCCGAGCAGATGGTTGATCAGCGTCGACTTGCCGGCATTCGGCCGGCCAACGATGGCGACGCGGATCGGGCGCTGCGCGGCCTCCTCCTCCGAGATCTCCTCATCGTCCTCAAGCTCGTCGTCTTCCTCCGGCGTCTCCGGCACCAGCGCGCTCAGCGCCTCGTGGAGGTCACCCATGCCCTCGCCATGCTCGGCCGAGATCTGGACGGGATCGCCGAGCCCGAGCGCGTAGGATTCCATCGCGCCGATCTCGCCATGCTTGCCCTCGGCCTTGTTGGCGACCAGCACCACCGGCTTGTTGGCTTTTCGCGCGAAGTCGGCGAAGGCTCGGTCGGTCGGCGTCAGGCCGACGCGGGCGTCGATCACGAACATCAGGGCGTCGGCGAGTTCGATCGCGGTTTCGGTCTGCTCCTGCATCCGCGCCGTCAGCGAACCCTTGGCGCCTTCGTCCAGACCTGCGGTGTCGATGATGGTGAAGTCGAGGTCGTAGAGCCTGGCCTGGCCCTCGCGACGGTCACGCGTCACGCCGGGCTCGTCGTCGACCAGCGCGAGCTTCTGGCCGACCAGCCGGTTGAACAGCGTCGACTTTCCGACATTGGGCCGGCCGATAATGGCGATGGTGAAAGGCATGGATCATCCAGGCGCGGTCTGTTGTCCGCGGGTCAAGGTGCTGGAAAGAACTACAGCAGGAATGGGGAGCGGTCGAAGCAAATGATGGAGCATCTTCTCCCTCTCCCCGCTCTTACGGGGAGAGGGTTGAAACTCCCCCTCACCCGGAATTCAAGCTGTGCTTGAATTCCGACCTCTCCCCGCAGGCGGGGCGAGGTAGAATCCCGCTCGCAATTAGCGTGAAAATCCGCCGCTCGGTAGCGGTGCGGGGAAGGCGCCGCCGGATTGTTGCGTGGTCTGGGTCTGCTGAGCCGGCGCTGCAGGCTGCGCCTGCTGATCGTCGGCGGGTGGCGCGGTGGTGCGGCGGCGGACGATCTTCTTCGGCTTCGGCTCCGGCGGCAGCGCGGCGGGCGCGCCCTCCTCGGCTGCGGCATCGGGAGCAGCCGCCTGATCCGCGGCCGGCGCTGCGCTACCCTTGGCGTGCTTCTTGGCGCCCTTCGGCGGCTCCGGCGGCGGGGCCGGCTGGGCAGCGGCGGCTGCCGCGGCGTTCTGCTGATCGAGCTGTTCCTGCTGCGAGCCCTTGTACAATTCCTTCGGCACGCCCTGCTCCAGGCCGGGCACGCCTTCGGGGAATACGGGCTTGCGGTCGCCCTGTAGCTTCTTCTTGGAATCGAGGAAGTCGAGCAGGTCGCTCGGATCGAAATTGGACATGCCGCCACCGCCGCACCCCGCCAGCACGCTGCAAAGCGCTGTCAGAACTGCGGCTGCGATCAGGCGTTGCGAGCGGCGCATGGTCGATCTCTCACTCAAACTCGGGTTTCGCGCCAAGTCAGCTTTTCGCGACCGGCGGCAACAAGGCCTGCAGCGCTTCGGCACGCGAGCGCAGGCTCGGCGGCGTCTCGCCGTCATTGGCAATCTGGTCGAGCCACTGCCGCGCGGCGGTGGCATCGTTGGCGCGCCAGGCCGACAGCGCCAGCAGCTCGCGGGCTGAGTGACGGAACGTCGAGTCCTTCGCCGTTGCCGTGGCCTCGAGCCGTTGCAGCATGTTCGGATAGGTGGTGGTTTCCATCGCGAGCTGCGCGGCACGGATCCGCGCCAAGTCGTGCTCGGGACCGCCGACGCTGCGGTCGGCTGCGATCTCGTCATAGAGCTTCGCGGCAGCCGGCTGATCGCGGGTCGCGACCTCGGCGGCCATGCGCAGCCGCGCCAGATTGCGGTAGCCGGACGGTGCCTTGGTGATGAGAGCGGCGAACGCAGCCTCGGCCTCGGCGTGCTTGTTCTGATCGGACAATTCGACGGCACGGTCGAACGCCGCACCGGCCTCGGCGGCCTTCTTGGCCTCAAGATACTGGTAGCCGCGCCAGCCACCGACGCCCGCAACGATCAGGATCGCCAGGGCGATGATAAAGAGCGAGTACTTGTCCCACAGCTTCTTGAGCTGATCGCGACGGACTTCCTCGTCGACTTCGTCAAATAATTCAGACACTTAAGGCTATCCCATCCCCTCGGGACCGCTGCTATCGGTGGGGCCCAGCCCTACCCGATCCCCACATCGCGGCGGCGTTACCCTAATGGTGTGGCGGAGGCAAGGCAAAGCGAGGTGGATCAAAGCGTTAACGGGGGACGTTTGCGACTTGCCGCAACAGGCCCCCAGCCCGCGCTGCACGTGCCGACCTAAGAGCGAGCTTCGCTGTCTCGACCCCCGCAAGCGGGAGCGGTGCACCGAATTCGCGGATGGTACGTCCACGCCGCGCTACGCGCCTATCGCGGACAGGCTCTCCCTGATCTGGCGCTTGATCACCTTGCCGTTGGCGTTGCGCGGCAGCGGCTCTGCTGTCAGCGCCACTGTCTCCGGCACCTTGTAGTCCGAGAGCCGCTCGGCGCACCAGGCGCGCAGGCTCTCCGCATTCACGTCGGTGCGGGTCACGATCACGGCGTGCACGCGCTCGCCGAGCACCGGGCACGGCTTGGCGATGATCGCGCTCTCGACCACGGCGGGATGGCCGGCCAGAACAGACTCGACCTCGGCGGAATAGATCTTCAGGCCGCCGCGGTTGATCATGTCCTTCTGGCGATCGAACACACGGACGAAGTTTGCCGCGTCGATCGAGCCGAGATCGCCGGAATGCCAGAAGCCGGCCGTAAAACTCTCGGCTGTCGCCTTTGGATTGTTCCAGTAACCCTTGATGACCGAGGCGCTGCGGATCCAGAGCTCGCCGATCCCGCCGCGCGGCAGTTCGCGGCCGTCAGCGCCCATCACGATGATCTCGGCACCGGGGCACGGCAGGCCGACGCTGTCGATATGGGCGGCGGTCAGTTCGCCCGGCATCAGCGTCGAGGGCGACGTGGTCTCGGTCGCGCCGTAGCAATTCGCAAGCTTCAGCCCGGGAATCTTGGCGTCGAGTTTTTCGATGGTTGCGACCGGCATCGGCGCGCCGCCGAAGCCGCCGATCCGCCAGCTCGACAGATCGTAGCTGTCGAAATCCGGCTGCATCAGGCAGAGATTATACATCGCCGGCACCATCACCGTGTAGCTGACGCGCTCGCGCGCCGCGACCTTCAGATATTCCGAGGCCTTGAACTCCGGCATGATGATCAGCGCGCCGGCGCAGCGTGCCATGGTGGTGATGTTGGCGACCGCGCCGGTGACATGCGCGAGCGGCACCGCGGCGATCGAGCGATCCGACTTGGTCAGCTTCAGGCACGACACGAACACCATCGAGGAGTGGATGATGTTGCAATGGGCGAGCATGGCGCCCTTCGGCCGGCCCGTGGTGCCCGAGGTGTAGAGGATCATCGCGGTGTCCTCTTCCCTCACCTCCGCCGGCGCCTGGGCCGCAGCGTTGTCGGCGAGACCAGCGAATTGCGATGCGCCGTCATCGCTGACCGAGATGCGATGCTTGAGGCCGGGAACGTCGGCCGCATCAGGGATGCGGTCGGCAAGCGTGGCCTCATGGACCAGCAGCGTCGCACCGCAATCATTCAGCACATAGGCGATCTCGGGCTTCTGCTGGCGCGTCGAGAGCAGCACCGTGACCAGCCCGGCATGCGCGGCGGCAAACATCGTCAGCACGAATTCGATCCGGTTGCCGAGCAGGATCGCGACGCGGTCGCCGGGCGCAAGGCCGAGGTTTGCAAAGCCCGCCGCGACCTTGGCCGATTTCTCTGCGACCTCGCGCCAGCTCAGGCGCGTCGCGCCGCAGACCAGCGCCTCGCCGTCGCCGTTCTGCGCGACGGCGTCAGCGATCATCCCCCACAGGCTGCCCGGCCGCTCCGGGAAAGCCGGCACGACGCGGTCGCCGAACCGCGGCTCAAGCCGCATCGGTGGAATTGCGTGCTGCGACCAGTCCATGCGCGCCCCGTCAGCTCTTCTTCATGCCGTAGACGTGCTCCGGCCCCGGGAAGGCGCGGCTCTTCACGTCGCGCGCATAGCCCGCGATCGCCTCCTCGATCATTGGACCGAGATTGCCGTAGCGGCGCACGAATTTCGGCGCCCGCGGCGACAGGCCGAGCATGTCCTCCAGCACCAGCACCTGGCCGTCGCAGGCCGCGCTGGCGCCGATGCCGATGGTCGGCACCGCGATCGACTGCGTGATCTTGCGCGCCAGCGGCTCGGCGACCGCCTCGACCACGATCGAGAAGGCGCCGGCTTCCGCAATCGCCCTGGCGTCGTTCTCGATCGGCGCCCAGGTCTCCTCCTCGCGGCCCTGCGCGCGGAACGAGCCGAGCGTGTTGATCGACTGCGGCGTCAGGCCGATATGGCCCATCACCGGAATGCCGCGCTCGGACAGGAACGCCACCGTCTCCGCCATCCGCGCGCCGCCCTCGAGCTTGACCGCGCCGCACAGCGTCTCCTTCATGATCCGCACCGCGGATTGAAACGCCTGCTCCTTCGAGCCCTCATAGGAGCCGAACGGCATATCCACCACGACGAGCGCAGCTTGCGAGCCGCGCATCACCGCGCGGCCCTGCAGGATCATCATGTCGAGCGTGACCGGCACCGTGGTCTCGAAGCCGTGCATGACGTTGCCGAGGGAATCGCCGACCAGGATGGCGTCGCAATGACGGTCGACCAGCGCCGCGGTGTGCGCATGATAGGACGTCAGCATCACGATCGGCTCGCCGTTCTTGCGGGCGCGGAGATCGGGCGCGGTCTTGCGCTTGATGGCGGATTGAACAGACATAGTCAGGCTCCCATGACAGGCACGCCGATCACGACCGGGTGGAACGCAAACGCCAGCGCCAGATAGACGATGACACCGACCGCGATCGCGATCAGGTCGTTGGTTGGGCCGCCCACCGGAATCGGCGGCGCGCCGGCATCCGTGCGGCGCTTCAGCGAGATGCGGTCATAGACCGCCCAGCCGAGAAACGAGCCGAACAGGATGATCGAGCCGAGGTCGCCGTTGGCGAGCAGATGCGCGAACGCCCACAGCTTCACGCCGGCGAGCATCGGATGCTTCAGCGTGGTGTAGATGCGGCCGCGGATATAGGAGGCGACGACGAGGATGACGGCGGGCAGCATCAGCGCCACCGTGATGTGCTTGAACGCTGTCGGCGGGGTCCAGACGTCGATCCATCCGCTCGCGCGATAATGCGCAAAGCCCCAGATGATCAGCACGAGCCCGGCCGCGGAGGCGAGCGAATAGGCGATCTTGTAGCCGCCCTCGCCCATCGCCTTGATCAGGCCGGCGCGCATCTCGCGCAGGCTTGACAGCACATGGACGCCGAGGAACAGCACGAGACCCAGGATCATGACGAGCAGTCCCACGATGTTCCTCCCCTGATCGAATTAATGCCTTCGCGTATCACCTTCGCCGGGCGGGTGGCAATGCGTCACGCCACGACTCCGTCATTCCGGGATGGCCCGCAGGGCCAGACCCGGAATCTCGAGGTTGCCGGGCGCGCAAGCCAATCCCGGGATTCCGGGTTCGCGCTTCCAGCGCGCCCCGGAATGACGTGTCTCACGGCTTGTTGGCCGATTTGGCCAGCTCCCGGTTGTCGACATAGCGGATCATGATCGGCCGGCCGGCCAGCGCGCCGCCCAATCCGCCGGTGAATTTCAGCGGCAGGCAGGCATCCAGCGAGGCGTTGATCGCGTTGAGGTAGGTGGTGCGGGTGTCGGCCGGGATGCCCCGCGTCGAAAACGTCAGGCGCGGCGCGCCGATCATCTCGCCCGATCGTTTGAAGCTGAATCGCACCGACATCTGCATGCCCGCGCGCGCGTCGTCCGGCGGTGGCGGCGCCCAGCAGGCGCGCAGCGCGGCGAACAGATCGCCGATGGTATTGAGATCATGATCCGGCTTGCGGTACTTCTCGGCCTGATCCTGCGGTGGCACGGTCAGGATCGTGAGCTGGAGATTTTCGCCGTACGGATAATCCATCTCGGGCAGGCATGGCCCGTGGTTGAACACGCTGCAATAGGACGGGATGCAAGGCCCTTCGTCGAGCACGCTGCAAGGCGTGTGTGCGAAGGGCGCCGGGTTGGTTTGTTGCCGCTGCTGCGCAGAGGCCGCGCTCGCGAGCGCAAAGGCCGGCACGGCAAAAGCGAGGCAGATGGCGACGCGTCGGAGCATGCAGGCGGACCCGGATTGCACTCCGGAGAAAATGGGTCCGCGGCCGGACCGCATCAAGCGGGGCGGCGTTCAATTCCTCGCGCTTGTCAATACTAAAACCTAGGTTCGGCCGGTTCGTGTCCCCTTGATACCGGCGAGGATGAGATCGATGCCGGCGAGATAGTCGACACGGTCGTCGTGGTCCCGCATCGCGCCGGCCACGCTGCGTGCAAACGGGTAGTCGCTTGCGTCGAGCGCGGACCAGTCGGTCGCCACCGCATCCAGGAAGCTCGATCGGTCCAGGCCATGCGTCCGCGCGAACTGCGCGTTGGCTGCGTTCTGGCCACCGACGCCAAGGATGTAGTTCAGCAGGACCGAGACGATCGTCCACTGCGTGTCGGCAGCCACGCCAAGCGCGCGAACCTGCTGGCCGATGCACTCCAGAACGCGCACGGTCGGCAACTGCCCGGCGGCACGGATCAGCGCTGTCCCGACCCACGCATGCGCCTCCATTGCGTCGAACATGCCGAGCGCAAGGGCGCGAATGGTGGCCTTCGGCGATCCGCTGATCGCGTGCGCATCCACCATGCGCGCGACAATGGCGTCGCAGGCGGCGACCAGCAGATCACTCTTGTTGGCGATATGCCAGTAGATCGCGCCGGGACCGGTCGCGAGCCGTTCGGACAGGGCGCGGAACGTCAGACCGTCCTCGCCGCTTTCGTCCAGGAGTTCGATCGAAGCCTCGATGATGCGATCCCGCGAGAGCGAGTCCTCGCGTCGCTGGCTGCTGCGCGCCTTCTTGACCATGCCGCATCTTGACACGTCTGGAACGGCATTCCAAGTATATGGAACGACGTTCCATAACTTTCAGTCTCCGCGCCGGAAGGACTCCGCATGAAATCTCCCGTCACGATCGTCGGTGCCGGCCTCGGCGGCCTGACGCTTGCCCGCGTCCTCCACGTCCACGGGATCGCAACGATCGTCTACGAAGCGGAAGCCTCCGCAGAGGCACGAACGCAGGGCGGCATGCTCGATATCCATGAGCACAACGGCCAACGCGCGCTGAAGGCCGCAGGCCTCTTTGAGGAGTTCCGCGAGCTGATCCACCCCGGCGGCCAGGAAACCCGCGCGCTCGATACCCAAGGCAATGTCCTGCTGCATCATCCAGATGACGGCACGGGCGGGCGCCCCGAGGTACCCCGAGGCGAGCTACGTCGGATCCTGCTCAACTCGCTGCCCGAGGGCACGGTGCATTGGGGATCTAAGGTCACCGCGGCCACTCCGCTCGGCGGTGGAAGGCACCTATTGAGCTTTGCCGACGGCACGACGGTGACGACTGAGCTTCTGGTCGGCGCCGACGGTGCCTGGTCGCGCGTGCGATCGCTTCTCTCCGCAGACAAGCCGGCCTATGTCGGCACTTCGTTCATCGAGACATATCTGTTCGACGCCGATGTCCGTCACCGAGCGAGCGCGGAAGCGGTTGGCGGCGGCGCGATGTTCGCGCTGGCGCCGGGAAAGGGCATCGCCGCGCATCGTGAGCCGAACGGCGTGCTGCACACCTATGTGGCGCTGACCAAGCCTGAGGAATGGTTTGCCAACCTCGACTTCTCCAACCCTACGAGCGCCCTCGCCCGCGTCGCCGAGGAATTCGATGGCTGGGCCCGGGCGCTGACCGCGCTGATCACCGACGGCGAGACGGCGCCGGTGCTGCGCCTCATCCATGCGCTTCCGGTCGCGCATCAATGGGACCGCGTGCCCGGCGTCACGCTGCTCGGCGATGCAGCGCATCTGATGGTTCCATCGGGCGAAGGCGCCAATCTCGCAATGCACGATGGCGCCGAACTAGCAGCGGCGATCGTCGCCAACCCCGGCAATGTCGAGGCCGCGCTCGCCGCCTATGAAGAGGAACTGTTTCCCCGCAGCGCGTCCGAAGCCGCTGATGCGGCGGAACTCCTCGAGTTGTGCTACGGCGCTAACGCGCCGCAGAGCTTGATCGACTTTTTGGGCAGTCACCTCCCCGCCGAGAACCGTAGCGAATGACGGAGAAGCCGCGGCGTACCGGGCCCCCCGCCTTCCCGGGGGACGACACAGGAGCAAGCGCCACTACGCCTTCTTCTTCACGTCCTTGACGTTGGAGAAGGTGATGCCCTCCGCGCGCTCCCGGGTGTAGCCGAGATAGAACTCGTTCTTGGCCATGAACACGGGATCGCCGTCGACGTCGTCGGCGATGCCGGAATTGTTGGCGGAGATGAAGGCGTCAAGCTGCTTGCGGTCGTCGGACGATATCCAGCGCGCCAGCGAGAATTCAGAGATCTCGAACTCGACCGGCAGCGAATATTCCGCATCGAGCCGCGCCTTCAGCACGTCGAGCTGCAGCGGGCCGACCACGCCGACCAGCGCGGGCGCGCCGTCGCGCGGGCGGAACACCTGCACGACGCCCTCCTCCGACATCTGCTGCAAGGCTTCCTTCAGCTTCTTCGCCTTCATCGCATCGGTCAGCCGAACGCGGCGGACGATTTCCGGCGCGAAGCTCGGCACGCCGACGAAGGTCAGATCCTCGCCCTCGGTCAGGGTGTCGCCGATCCTGAGCGTGCCGTGGTTCGGAATGCCGACGACGTCGCCGGCAAAGGCCTCGTCGGCGACCGAGCGGTCCTGCGCGAAAAAGAACTGCGGGCTCGACAGGCTCATGTTCTTGCCGGTGCGCACCAGCTTGGCCTTCATGCCGCGGCTGAGCTTGCCCGAGCACAGCCGGGCGAAGGCGATGCGGTCGCGGTGGTTCGGATCCATGTTGGCCTGGATCTTGAACACGAACGCGCTCATGCGCGGCTCCGATGCCTCGACCTTGCGCAAATCCGAGTCCTGCGCGCGCGGCGCTGGCGCGAACTTGCCGAGGCCTTCCAGCAAATCGCCGACGCCGAAATTGCGCAGCGCGCTGCCGAAATAGACCGGCGTCAGGTGGCCCTCGCGGAACGCCGCGAGCTCGAACGGCTTGCAGGCTTCCGACGCCAGCGCGAGCTCGTCCTTGACCTCGGCGACGTCGAGATTGGGGTTGCGCTTGCCGAGATCGGCGATATCGATCTGCTCCGTGGCGCCGGTCTTGGCGCCGCCGCCCTCGAGCAGCCGCACGCCGCCATTGACGACGTCATAGGTGCCGAGGAAGTCGCGGCCGCGGCCGACCGGCCAGGTCATCGGCGTGGTGTCGAGCGCCAGCGTCTTCTCGATCTCGTCCAGAAGCTCGAACGTGTCGCGGCTCTCGCGGTCCATCTTGTTAATGAAGGTGATGATCGGGATGTCACGCAGCCGGCACACCTCGAACAGCTTTCGCGTGCGCGCCTCGATGCCTTTCGCGGCGTCGATCACCATCACGGCGGAGTCGACCGCGGTCAGCGTGCGATAGGTATCTTCCGAAAAGTCCTCGTGGCCCGGCGTGTCCAAGAGATTGAACACGAGGTCGTTGAACTCGAAGGTCATCACCGAGGTGACGACCGAGATGCCGCGCTCGCGCTCGATCTTCATCCAGTCCGAGCGCGTGTTGCGCCGCTCGCCCTTGGCCTTGACCTGGCCCGCAAGGTTGATGGCGCCGCCGAACAGCAGCAGCTTTTCCGTCAGCGTGGTCTTGCCGGCGTCCGGGTGCGAGATGATCGCAAAGGTGCGCCGTCGCGCCACTTCCTCAGAAAGCGGCGAGCGGGACGGCGATTCGGCTGAAACTGAAATGTCGGACATGGCGGGGCATTTGGCAGGGAAAACGGGCGCAATCAAGGGCGTTTTGTCGCAATGCGGAACGCCCGCACCATCCCCATATAGGCACCGGAAGGACGACCTTCTCCTCACCATACCGTTCGCGGGGACGACCCTGCCTTATCTGGAGGGTTCGTGATGGCTTGGACCATTCTGTTCACCGCTGGCCTGCTCGAGATCGGCTGGGCGATCGGGCTGAAATATACCGAAGGTTTCTCGCGGCTGGTGCCGTCGGTGCTGACGCTGGCGGCGATGGCCGGCAGCGTCATCCTGCTCGGCCTCGCGCTCAAGACGCTGCCGATTGGAACCGCCTATGCGGTCTGGACCGGGATCGGCGCGGTCGGCACCGCGGCGCTCGGCATCATCCTGCTCGGCGAACCCGCGACCGCGATGCGGCTTGCCAGCATCGGACTGATCGTTGCCGGCATCGTCGGGCTGAAGCTGGTTGGCTGATTGCTCCTTTTTGAGACGCGTTTTCTTAACGCGAACCGGCTTCCACTTCGCTCAAAACGCTACTTCAGAATCTGCACCGCCCAATAGCTCGCGGCTGCGACCGCGGCCGACGCCGGGATCGTGATCACCCAGGCGTAGACGATCGAGCTCGCCACATTCCAGCGCACGGCGGAGAGCCGCCGTGCGGCGCCGACGCCGACGATGGCGCCGGTGATGGTGTGCGTGGTCGATACGGGAACCCCGAGATAGGTCGCCATGAACAGCGTCACGGCGCCGCCGGTTTCGGCGCAGAAACCCTGCATCGGCGTCAGCTTGGTGATCCGCAGCCCCATGGTGCGGACGATCCGCCAGCCCCCCATCAGGGTACCCAGCGCCATCGCGCCCTGGCAGGCCAGCACCACCCAGAACGGAATTTCGAAGGTGTCGCCGAGATGGCCCTGCGAATAGAGCAGCACGGCGATGATGCCCATGGTCTTTTGCGCGTCGTTGCCGCCATGGCCGAGCGAATAGAGCGACGCCGAGGCGAATTGCAGGATGCGGAATGCGCGATCGACCGCGAACGGCGTCGAGCGCACCGAGAGCCAGGACACGATCGCGACCAGCACCAGCGCCAGCAGGAAGCCGACCAGCGGCGACAGCACGATCGCGAGCAAGGTCTTGGAGAGCCCGCTCCACACCGCCGCCGAAATCCCCGCCTTCGCCATGCCGGCGCCGACCAGGCCGCCGATCAGCGCGTGCGAGCTCGACGACGGAATGCCCAGCGCCCAGGTGATCACGTTCCAGACGATCGCGCCGACCAATGCTGCGAAGATCACGGTCGCATCCACCACCGACGGCTCGATGATCCCGGTGCCGATCGTGTTGGCAACGTGCAGGCCGAACACCAGGAACGCGACGAAGTTGAAGAACGCCGCCCAGAACACCGCATACTGCGGCCGCAGCACGCGGGTCGAGACGATGGTCGCGATCGAGTTCGCGGCATCGTGCAGGCCGTTCAGGAAATCGAACAGCAGCGCGACCGCGATCAGGATGGTCAGAATTGGAAGACCCAGCGTGGCGTCCACGTGATGCCCCGCTCTACACTTGCTCGATCACGATCGAGTTGATCTCGTTGGCGACGTCGTCGAAACGGTCGGCCACTTTCTCGAGATGGTCGTAGATCTCCGCGCCGACGATGTAGTCCATCGTGTTGGCGTCGCGGTGCTTCAGGAACAGCTCCTTGAGCCCGATATCCTGGAGATCGTCGACCCGGCCCTCGAGCTTGGTCAGTTCCTCGGTGATCTGGGTCAGCATCGAGACGTTGTGGCCGATCGACTGCAACAGGGGCAGCGCGCGGCCGACCAGATTGGCGCATTCGACGATCAGGCCGCCCATCTCGCGCATCGGCGGCTCGAACTCGCGCACCTCGAACAGCATGACCGCCTTTGCGGTCGCCTGCATCTGGTCGACCGCGTCGTCCATCGAGGTGATCAGGTTCTTGATATCGCCACGATCGAACGGGGTGATGAAGGTGCGGCGAACCGCGGTCAGGACCTCGCGGGTGACGCTATCGGCGTCGTTCTCGAACTGATTGACGCGCTGGCAAAAGACCGGAGTCTCCTCCCCGCCCTTCAGCATGTCCTGCAACGCCAATGCGCATTGCACGGAGGTCCGGGCGTGTCGGGCGAACAGGTCGAAAAACCGCTCTTCCTTGGGCAGGAAGGCGCGAAACCAGCGCAGCATGTCTCAGTTCCATCATTCCGGGACAGCCCTTTTAGCGACTGTCACAGAACTGTCATAGAGCATCTGGCGGGGAAAGCATCGGGATCGACCGCCCGAGCGGGCGGTCGTCCACCGCTATGTCGGCCGAAAGTCGCCGGGACCTGCCCTACAGCGACCGCCGCAACAAATGGGCCAGCTCACCGACCAGGCCACGCCGGAACAGCAGCACGCAGGCCACGAAGATCACGCCCTGGATCACCGTCACCCACTGGCCGAAACCGGCGAGATATTGCTGCATGGCGATGATCACGAAGGCGCCGACCACCGGGCCGAAGATGGTGCCGAGACCGCCGACCAGCGTCATCAGCACGATTTCACCGGACATCGACCAGTGCACGTCGGTGAGCGAGGCATTCTGCGCCACGAACACCTTCAGCGAGCCGGCAAAGCCCGCCAGCGTGCCCGACAGGATGAAGGCGAGCAGCTTGTACTGGTCGGTCTTGTAGCCAAGCGAAATCGCCCGCGGCTCGTTTTCGCGGATCGACTTCAGCACCTCGCCGAACGGCGAGTTGATGGTGCGGTAGATCAGCAGGAACCCGGCGAGGAAGCCGACCAGCACCACATAGTAAAGCACCAGCGGCTTCGAGAGATCGAAGATGCCGAGCAGGTGGCCTTGCGGAATGCCCTGGATGCCGTCTTCACCATGGGTGAACGGCGCCTGCAAATAGAGGAAGTAAAGCAGCTGCGACAGCGCCAGCGTGATCATCGAGAAATAGATGCCCTGCCGCTTGATCGAGATGTAGCCGGTGACCAGGCCGAGCAAGGCCGCGGCCGCGGTGCCGACCAGGATGCCGAGCTCCGGCGTCAGCCCCCACACCTTCAGCGCGTGGGCCGAGACGTAGCCGGCGGTGCCGAGGAACATCGCGTGGCCGAACGACAGCAGGCCGCCATAGCCGATCAGGAGGTTGAAGGCGCAGGCGAGCAGCGCGAAGCACAGCGCCTGCATGACGAAGAACGGATAGATCCCCGTCCACGGCACGATCGCCAGCAGCAGCGCCATCGCGGCGAATACGATCATCTCGTCGCGCATCGCGCGCGGCGTGATCGGAAGTGTATCGTCGGTCAATGCTGACATATCAAGCCGCCCGTCCCGTCAGTCCCGTTGGCTTCACCAGCAACACCACCACCATCAGGACAAACACCACGGTGTTGGAGGCCTCGGGATAAAAATACTTGGTCAGTCCCTCGATCACGCCGAGCGCGAATCCGGTGATGATCGAGCCCATGATCGAGCCCATGCCGCCGATCACGACCACCGCGAACACCACAATGATGAGATCGGCGCCCATCAGCGGACGGACCTGGTTGATCGGCGCCGACAGCACGCCGGCAAGCGCGGCAAGACCGACGCCGAGCCCGTAGGTCAGCGTGATCATGCGCGGCACGTTGATGCCGAACGCGCGCACCAGCGTCGGGTTCTCGGTCGCGGCGCGCAGGTAGGCGCCGAGCTGCGTCTTCTCGATCAGGAACCAGGTCGCAAGGCACACCACGAGCGAGAAGATGACGACCCAGCCACGATAGATCGGCAGGAACATGAAGCCGAGATTGACGCCGCCCTTGAGCTGATCGGGGATCGAGTAAGGCAGGCCCGAGGAGCCGAAATAGTTCTGGAACACGCCCTGCACGATCAGCGCGATGCCGAAGGTCAGCAGCAATCCGTAGAGATGATCGAGGCCGGTCAGCCATTGCAGCATGGTCCGCTCGAGGATCATGCCGAAGATGCCGACCACGACGGGTGCGATGATCAGCGCCCACCAGTAATTGATGCCGCCCAGGTTGAGCAGGAAATACGCCACGAAGGCGCCCATCATGTAGAGCGCGCCATGCGCGAAATTGATGATGTTGAGCATGCCGAAGATGACGGCGAGCCCCAGACTGAGCAGCGCGTAGAACGAGCCGTTGATCAGTCCCACCAGAAGCTGTGCGTAGAGAGCCTGCATCGAATGAGCTTTCGCTAGATAGATGAAGCCCGCCGGCCACGCGCATGGCCGGCGGGCATGATCGTCACTTCTTCAGAAGCGCGCAGGTGCTCTTGTCGAGCGGCGTGAAGGCCTGGTTGCCCGGCACGGTGCCGACCAGCTTGTAGAAGTCCCACGGTCCCTTGGACTCCGAGGGCTTCTTCACTTCGAACAGGTAGGCGTCGTGGGTGACGCGGCCGTTGGCCTCGACCTCGCCCTTGCCGAACAACGGATCGTCGGTCGGGATCGTCTTCATCTTCGCGACCACCTTGGCGCCGTCATGCGGATTGCCGCCGAGCGCTTCCAGCGCCTTGAAGTAATGCATGAGGCCCGCATAGACGCCGGCCTGCACCATGGTCGGCGGCGCGCTGTTCTTCATCCGCTCCGAGAAGCGCTTGGAGAAGGCGCGGGTCTTGTCGTTGAGGTCCCAGTAGAACGTCTCGGTGAAGTTGAGGCCCTGCGCGGTCTCGAGCCCGATCGCCTTGACGTCGGTGAGGAACAGCAGCAGCGCCGCGAGCTTCTGGCCGCCCTTGACGATGCCGAACTCGGCCGCCTGCTTGATCGAGTTGGTGGTGTCGCCGCCGGCATTGGCGAGACCGATGATCTTGGCCTTGGAGGCCTGCGCCTGCAGCAGGAAGGAGGAGAAGTCGGCGGTGTTGAGCGGATGCTTGACGCCGCCGACCACCTTGCCGCCATTGGCGGTGACGACGGACGTGGTGTCGCGCTCGAGCGCGGCGCCGAACGCGTAATCCGCGGTGAGGAAGAACCAGGTGTCCCCGCCCGCCTTCACCAGCGCCTGGCCGGTGGCGTGGGCGAGCATGTAGGTGTCGTAGGTCCAGTGCACGGTATTCGGCGAGCACTGCGCGTTGGTGAGATCCGAAGTCGCGGCACCCGAATTGATGTAGACGCCGTTCTTTTCCTTCACGACGTTGTTGACCGCGAGCGCGACGCCGGAATTCGGCACGTCGACGATGGTGTCGACCTTGTCGACGTCGAACCACTGGCGGGCGATGGTGGTGCCGATATCGGGCTTGTTCTGGTGATCGCCGGAGATCAGGTCGATGGTCCAGCCCTTGGCCTTGAGGCCGGAGTCCTCGATCGCCATCTGCGCCGCCAGCGTCGAGCCGGGGCCGGCGAGATCGGCGTAGAGGCCGGACTGATCCGACAGCGCGCCGATCTTGACCGTCTTGTCGAGCTTTTCCTGGGCGGAGGCGACGCTTGCGGCGGACAGCACCATCGCGGTGCCGAGCAGGAGCGCCGAAATCTTGTTCTTCATGTCGTATTCCCTCGTCCTAAATTTTCTGGTTCTGGCGATATCAGACGCCGAGATAGGTATGGAGCTTGTCCATGTTGGCCGACAGCTCGGAATTCGCGAAGCCGTCGATCACCTTGCCGTGCTCGACAATGTAGTAGCGGTCCGCAACGGTCGAGGCGAAACGGAAATTCTGTTCGACCAACAGGATCGTGAAGCCCTGCGACTTCAGGCGCGCAATGGTGTGCCCGATCTGCTGGATGATGACCGGCGCCAACCCTTCGGTCGGCTCGTCCAGCATCAGGAAGCGCGCGCCGGTGCGCAGGATGCGCGCAATCGCCAGCATCTGCTGCTCGCCGCCCGAGAGCTTGGTGCCCTGGCTGGTGAGGCGCTCCTTCAGGTTGGGAAACAGCGTGAAGATCTGGTCGAGCGGCAGGCCGCCCGGCCGCACCACCGGCGGCAGCAGCAGGTTCTCGCGCACGTCGAGGCTGGCGAAAATGCCGCGCTCCTCGGGACAGAATGCGATGCCGAGCCGCGCGATCTTGTCCGAGGTAGCGCGGATGATTTCCTGATTGTCGAAGCGGATCGAGCCGGAGCGCTTGTTGATGACGCCCATCACCGACTTCAACGTGGTGGTCTTGCCGGCGCCGTTGCGGCCGAGCAGCGTCACCACCTCGCCGGCCTTCACGTTGAAATTGATGCCGTGAAGGATGTGGGATTCGCCGTACCAGGCCTGCAGATCCTTGACCGTCAGCACGTCGGCGCCGGCCGCAGCGACGGGCTTCTCCGCCAGTTTTGCCTCAGCCATGACCCGCTCCCAGATAGGCTTCCTTCACGCGCTCGTCCTTGGAGAGGTCGGCGTAGTTGCCCTCCGCCAGCACCTGCCCGCGCGTCAGCACGGTGATGATGTCGGAGAGGTTGGCCACCACCGAGAGGTTATGTTCGACCATCAGGATGGTGTATTTCGCGGAGATCCGCTTGATCAGCGCCGCGATCTTGTCGATGTCCTCGTGGCCCATGCCGGCCATCGGCTCGTCGAGCAGCATCATCTCGGGGTCGAGCGCGAGCGTCGTTGCAATTTCAAGTGCGCGCTTGCGGCCGTACGGCATCTCGACCGCCGGCGTATTGGCGAATTCGCTCAAGCCGACGTCGTTCAGCAGCTCGTGGGCGCGCGGATTGAAGCGGTCGAGCACGCTTTTCGAACGCCAGAAATCGAACGACGAACCGTGCTGCCGCTGCAGCGCCACGCGAACGTTCTCGAGCGCCGTCAAATGCGGAAATACCGCCGAAATCTGAAACGAGCGGACCAGCCCGAGGCGCGCCACGTCGGCCGGCGGCATCGCGGTGATGTCGTGGCCCTTGTAGCGAATCTGGCCTGCCGACGGCTTCAGGAATTTGGTCAGCAGATTGAAACAGGTCGTCTTGCCGGCGCCGTTCGGCCCGATCAACGCATGGATACTGCCCCGACGCACTTTCAACGCGACGTCGCGAACGGCGAAGAAACCCGCGAATTCCTTGGTCAATCCGCTGGTTTCGAGGATGAACTCATCGGCCAAATAGATTCCCCCATACGCCATCGCTGCGAAGCCCCTCGCCCGCGTGGCCAGCTTTTTTCGTGTCCGACAGGCGTCCGATCCGTCTTGGAAACCGTCCGGGGCCCGTCGCCTCCGGGCCGGAATATGCCGTCATCTGCGGCGGTTACGCAAGGTGGAAAGCTGTGCACTGCGGCATCCGCGTGACCGGTTCCGGTTGATCCTTAGTCGAATGGCATTTCGGCGCGCTTTGCGCCTCGGGAAAGCGGTCGTTAACGGTGTTTTGCTCCGGACTCCCGCTTTCATAGAATATTTGCGCCTCTCGCCGAAGCTCCGGCCATTGCATGATGAACGGCTAGAGCCTTGCATTTCGAGCGCGCCAATCCTTCAGTCGTCAAATCGATCCCGC
The DNA here is from genome assembly GCF_054056795.1 of Bradyrhizobium sp. USDA 3315. Taxonomy (NCBI): domain Bacteria; kingdom Pseudomonadati; phylum Pseudomonadota; class Alphaproteobacteria; order Hyphomicrobiales; family Nitrobacteraceae; genus Bradyrhizobium; species Bradyrhizobium sp. USDA 3315. Next base: position 7,415,454 of record NZ_JBSRYP010000001.1, read on the forward strand.
AACGTGATTTCCTCGGCACGTGGCTGCGACTTTATGCCCGCAGCCAAACCATCCCGCAGATCGATGAACTTGTCCCTGGCCGCATCCCGTCCGGGGATGTGCCTGAATTCGGCTAGCCGATGCAATTCAGAAGTGCCGATCCATCGGTGGTCAAATCGATCACGCAGCGTGTGCTGCTGAACGCCTGGCTGCGCGCGCTGCGCATGCCGGACGCGCTTCCCCTGCTGTGCGACTTCCACACCGAGGGCACCGCCGACGAGCGCGCCGACATGATGGGCTTTGACGTGGTCGGCAGTGGCGAGGCGGCACGTTTCCTGATTACGCAGGAAGGCGCGAGGCTGACGACGGCCTATGGCAACGAGCACATCGAGCCGCCGCTGCGCACCAACCGCTTTCTTGACGATGCGATCGGACCCGAGCGCTATGCCGGCGTGATCCTGTCCTATCGTGCTTGCCTCGCGCGCAAGCGTCCGACCTATACGGTTGCGGAGGTCACGGACGCCGACGGCAAGGACGTGTCCTATGAGCGGCTGCTGCTGCCGTTCGGACGCGGCGACAGCGTCGAGCACATCATCGGCTCCTACAAGGCGATCAGCATCGACGGCCGCTTCCGGCTGCACAACCTGATGGGCGTGAAGGCGAAGTCGGCCCCGGTGGTCACGGAGCGGGCGGTGATCGACCGCAGGTTCGTGCCGGCAGATCGTCCGGCAAGCCAGGATTCGGTCGAGCTGATCTAGACGCGTCGCGTCACGCGAAGCGGTCACGACATCGCTGGAAGCGCCTTAGCCCTTCTTGCGCGCCTTCGCCGGCACTTCCTTGGCGTAGATGTCCGGCTTGAAGCCGACCACGCGCTTGCCCCCGAGATCGAGCACCGGACGCTTGATCATCGAGGGTTGCTCGGCCATCAGCGCCAGCGCCTTGCGCTCGTTCAACCCTTCCTTGTCGGCATCGGGCAGCTTCTTGAAGGTCGTGCCGGCGCGATTGAGCAGCGTCTCCCAGCCGACCTCGTCGCTCCACTGCTTGAGCTTGTCCTTGGCGATCCCGGCGGTCTTGTAGTCGTGGAAGTCGTAGGCGACGCCGTGATCGTCGAGCCAGGCCCGCGCCTTCTTCATGGTGTCGCAGTTCTTGATGCCGTAGATGGTGATGGTCAAAGCCGTTCCCCGCATGCGATTGCGGCGGGGAAATTAGCCTCGCGGCAATCCCGGCGCCAGATCGGAGCCATCAGGTCTCCACACCGATATTGCCGGCGTTCAGTGCGCGTAGCACGTGAAGACGAAATCGTGATCGCTGGCGTGCGCCTCGTGGCAGGCAAAACACGTCTCGTGCTGGGCGGCATCGACCGGCTTGCCGTCGATGAAGCGGCCAAAGCCCCAGCCGCCGGTCGATGCATATTTGGCCGCGTCCTTGACCATGACCTGGACCGTGGTCGCCGGCCCCGTGATGAAGGCGCCGTTGAGGCCTGCAACCGGCTTGCGCTTCCAGGCCAGCTTGACCAGCACGGTGCCGTCGGGGAAACGCGCGGCGCCGTCCTGATAGGCCTTCACGGCGGTGGCGTTGCCGAGCACGCTGCGCAGTTCGTCGAGCCCGGTCTCCTCGCCGACCGCGATCAGCTTCCAGTCGCGATAGCCGTCGGGGATTTTCACGCCGAAGATCGGCGATGCCAGTGCGGCGTCATCGGCATGTCCGACGGCAAACGGCAATGACGCGCTGATGCAGGCTGCCGCGATCGCGGCAGCTGCCCATTTCAAAACCTGTCTCATGATCCTCGATCCGCTCCGTCTCAGACCTTGCTGACGTCGATGATGGCCTGGACGAAGGCCTGCGGCGCTTCCTGCGGCAGATTGTGGCCGATGCCGCCGGTCAGGAGCCGATGCTCGTAATGGCCGGAGAACTTCTTGGCATAGGCCGCGGGCTCCGGATGCGGCGCGCCGTTGGCATCGCCCTCCATCGTGATGGTCGGGATCGCGATGGCAGGCGCCTGCGCCAGCGTCTTCTCGAAGGCATCGTACTTCGCCTCGCCCTCCGCGAGACCTAACCGCCAGCGGTAATTGTGGATCACGATCTCGACGTGATCGGGGTTCTCGAACGCGGCTGCGCTGCGGTCGTAGGTGGCGTCGTCGAACTTCCACTGCGGCGAGGCAAGCTGCCAGATCAGCTTGTTGAAGTCGTGCCGGTTCTTGGCATAGCCCTCGCGGCCGCGCTCGGTCGCGAAGTAGAACTGGTACCACCATTGCAGCTCGGCCTTCGGCGGCAGCGGCATCTTGCCGGCCGCCTGGCTGCCGATCAGATAGCCGCTGACCGAGACCATCGCCTTGCAGCGCTCGGGCCAGAGCACCGCCATGATGTTGGCGGTGCGCGCACCCCAGTCGTAGCCGCCGAGCACGGCCATTTCGATCTTCAGGACGTCCATCAGCGCGATGATGTCGGCGGCGACCGCGACCGGCTGGCCGCTGCGCTTGGTATCGCCCGAGAGGAAGCGCGTGGTGCCATAGCCGCGCAGATGCGGCACGATCACGCGGTAGCCGGCCTCGGCCAGCGCCGGCGCGACGTCGGCATAGCTGTGGATGTCGTAGGGCCAGCCGTGCAGCAGGATCACCGCGGGACCGGACGCAGGACCCATCTCGACATAACCTGTATCAAGCACGCCGGCATTGATCTGCTTGACGGGACCGATCGAGGTGTGGGCGCCAGCCTTTATCGCAGGCAGCGCCGGTTTGGACTGGGCCTGAGCCGAACCGATGAAGCCGAGCCTGGAGGCGGCAAGGATCCCGCCGGCGATGCCAAGGAAGCGGCGGCGCTGCTGATTGATGGACTGCGACATGGCGATCTCCTTAAGTCTGGTGTCGGAATTGAATATTGCAGAGACCGACCCCGTCCGCTTTCAGAGGACGTGGATTTGTCCTTCAGACCGTCGTGATTTTGGCTCCACGCCGCCTGTGCTAGGTTCCGCCACGCATTCAGCTGCCGGCCACCGGACCTTCCAATTTGACCTACTACTTCAATGACTTCACCCTCGATTCCGAACGCCGGGAACTGCGCCGTGGCGATGCTCTGGTGGCCGTCGAGCCGCAGGTCTTCGACCTCCTCGAATTCCTGATCCGCGCCCGCGATCGGGTGGTCAGCCGCGACGAGGTGCTGGCCGCCGTCTGGCACGGCCGGATCGTCTCGGAAGCGACGCTGAGCAGCCGGGTCAATGCGGCGCGGACGGCGATCGGCGACAATGGCGAGGAGCAGCGGCTGATCCGCACCCTGCCCCGCAAGGGTCTCCGCTTTGTCGGCGATGTCAGGGAGGACACCGCGCACGATCGTCCGGCTGCAGGCAATGCCAGCCCGCCGCGGCCGAGCGAGGGCCCGTCGATCGCGGTGCTGCCCTTCACCAATATGAGCGGCGATCCCGAGCAGGATTATTTCGCCGACGGCATCGCCGAGGACATCACCACCGCGCTCGCGCGTTGCAGCCGCCTCACGGTGATCGCGCGCAACTCCGCCTTCACCTACAAAGGCAAGGCGGTCGACATCCGCCAGGTCGGCCGCGATCTCGGCGTCGGCTATGTGCTCGAAGGCAGCGTCCGCCGCGGCGGCGATCGGTTGCGCATCACCGGGCAGTTGATCGACGCCAGCTCCGGCGCGCATCTGTGGGCCGACCGCTTCGACGGCGCGGCCGCCGACGTGTTCGACCTGCAGGACCGCATCACCGAGAACGTGGTCGGCGCGATCGAGCCGACCCTGCTCGTCGCGGAAGCCGAGCGGCTGCGGGCGGCGCCGCCGGACAGGCTCGACGCCTACGACCTGCTGCTGCGCGCCTACAGCCTGCGTTACGAGTTCACGCCCGAGAGCATGGAAGCCGCGCTCGATTGCCTCGACCAGGCGCTGGCGCTCGACCCCGCCTATGCGCCCGCGCTGGCGGCCTCCGCCTATTGTCATGCGATGCGCCATGTCCAGGGCTGGCTGAAGCCGAACGACGCCTACCGGGAGCGCGCGGTGGCGCAGGCCTGGCGCGCGGTCGAGCTCGCGCCCGGTGACCCGCAGGTGTTGTGGATGGCGGCGTTCGCGATCTGGAACATGGCCGACGAGATCGAGCCCGCGCGCGACCTGTTCGAGCGGTCGCTTGCGATCAATCCGAACTCGGCGATGGCGCTCGTGCTCGGCGGCTGGATCGAGGCGATGCGCGGCAATCAGAAAGCTGGCCGCGCCATGATCGAGCGCGCGCAACGGCTGAACCCGCGCGACCCGCGCGGCTGGTTCGCTGCCGCGGCGCTGGCGATCTGCGCGGTGCTCGACCGGAATTTCGCCGAAGCGGTGATGTGGGCCGACAAGGCGCTGGCGCAGAACCGCCGCTTCGCGGTGGCGCTGCGCGTCCTGATCGTGGCGCTGGTGAAGACCGGCGACACCGCACGCGCGGCCCAGATCGCGCGCGAGCTGCTCAAGGTCGACCCGGAGTTCACGATCTCCGGCTTCCTGTCGCGGATCCCGTTCCCGGTGGAAGCGATGTCCGCGACTTATCGTGAAACCCTCACGGCGGCCGGCGTCCCGGACTGACGCCGCTCGGAGGACGCGACGATCATTCACCCGCTGGTTAGGCCAAAATACCTCCATCGACCACCAAGGCATGGCCGACCACAAAGCTTGCCGCCGAGCCGCATAACCATAGAACAGCCGCAGCGATTTCTTCAGGTTCGCCAAGGCGTCCGATCGGTTCGGCTGCTACGAACGCCTTGACGATCTCTGGATCGTTGTTCTTTGTAACCCGCTTCGCCATCGGAGTATTGCCGATAATGCCCGGGCAGACTGCGTTGATACGGATGCCCTTCCCGGCATAATCGAGTGCGGAGGCGCGGGTGAGACCTATCACCCCGAATTTGCTGGCGGAATAGGCGGCGCGCCCTTTGGAGCCCCTCATCCCGCCGATCGACGAGCAGTTGACGATTGCGCCGCTTCTTTGTGCGGTCATGTGGCGAAGCTCCGCCTTCATGCAGTTCCACACGCCGCGCAGATTGACATCGATGATGTTGTCAAACTCGGCATCTTCCGTTTCAACCAATGGCGCAGCATCGCAGTTTATGCCCGCATTGTTGAAAGCTGCATCGAGCTTCCCGTAAGTCTCGATCGCCTGCTCGATCATTGCGTTCACCTGGCCCCGATCCGTTACATCGCAGCCGATGGCAAGGACGTCATGACCCGCGGATCGCAGTTCCGCAGCGGCAGTTTCGAGCAACGCTGTGTTGCTGTCTGCAACGACCACGGACGCGCCTGCAACACCAAATGCCCTGGCTGTCGCCAGACCAATGCCACCAGCGGCGCCGGTAACAAGCGCAACCTTTCCTTCGAAGCTGTCTACCATTGCTGACCTTTCAAAATGCTGGATCTCGTCGAGCAGGCGACGCTGCTCAGAGTGACGGAATTGGCTTACTCAGCTTGCTCAGTGTCGTCACGCGCGCATGCGGGTGATCCAGTATTCCAGAGGCGCCGATTGTTGAGCCGAGAGGCCGCGGCGTACTGGGTCGCCCGGTCGAGTGCCGGGCGATGACAGGTGGAGAGGTGGATGCGCCAGGGGACACGTGTCGTCACGCGCGCATGCGGGTGATCCAGTATTCCAGAGGCGCCGATTGTTGAGCCGAGAGGCCGCGGCGTACTGGGTCGCCCGGTCGAGTGCCGGGCGATGACAGGTGGAGGGGACAAGGCTCTCTCCACTTGTCGTCCCTGCCGAGTGCGCTATTGCGCACGGAGCAGGGACCCATATTCCGCGGCGGATGTTGTGGACGGGCCTCGTCGTTCTGGCATCGCTCGACGATGACCATCGGTGGTTATGGGTCCCTGCTTTCGCAGGGACGACGGTGAGGATGAGTCGCAATTCAAGATGCCACACCCCGCGGCGTCATCGCCCGGCCGGGCGACGACAACGGTGGGTGAGGACAAAGCTTCGCATCCTCTCAGAGTCCGTCCACAGTGTGCCTTCGGGAGCGACGCCAGGGCGTCCGCGCCACATCGGCGGAGGCGTCGATCATTTCGTCTTTGCGCTGAGCCCTCAACTCACCTTCGATACTGCTCATCGGAGACCTTCTCCATCCAATCCACGTTCTTGCCATTCACTGATTCCTGGATGGCGATATGCGTCATTGCGGTGGTAGGCGAAGCGCCGTGCCAGTGCTTCAGCCCGGGCGGAAACCACACGACGTCGCCTGGACGGACCTCCTTGACGGGCCCGCCCTCGCGCTGCACCCAGCCGAGCCCCGCCGTGATGATCAGCGTTTGCCCGAGCGGATGCGTGTGCCAGGCGGTCCGGGCGCCGGGCTCGAACGTGACTTGGCCGGCGCCGACGCGTGCGGGATCCGGAGCTTGGAACAGAGGATCGATGCGGACCGATCCGGTGAACCAGTCCGCAGACCCCTGGGCAGCGGGACGAGAGCCGTTTCGTTTGATGTCGATATCCATATCCGAACTCCTTCGCTGCACGTTCGAGGTTTCCGCGGTGGCGCTCGTCGCGGCGAATGCAGCAAACGCCGCGGTGGCGACGACGACTTGTCGACGTGAATACGTCATTGCTAGCGGGGCCTTTTCTCGATGACTTCCTTGACCACCGCTGCGGCCGAGAACGCGTTGGGCCAACCCGCATAGAAAGCAAGATGGCCGACGACCTCTCCGGCCGCCTCCTTTGTCAACCCGTTGTCCATCGCCCGGTTCAAATGATAGGTGACCTGGGCGACCTGGCCGGTCGCGACCAAGGCGCTGACGGTGACCAGGCTCCTGTCCCGCGGCGCGAGTCCCGGCCTCAGCCAGAGGTCTCGGAACAGCACATCGGTCGTGTACTGCACGAGGCTGGGCGTGATCTGTCCGAATTGCTGCCCGACGCGCGTGGCACGCTGCGACTCCGCCGCCTCATCCAGGGGAAGTTGTGGTCCGGAAGCCGGCGGCAGTTGATCGGCTCCGATATTGCGACTCTTGAACACGTCCTTTGTTGCCGGAACGGCGTCGATGGCGTTGGCCCAGCCGGTATAGAATGCAAGATGCGTGATGATCTCCGAGATCTCGGCGGGCTTCACGCCGCTGTCGAGCGCGACATTGAGATAGTACGGCAGTTCGACCGTCTGATCGCGCGCGATCAGAGCGGCGACGGTAACGATGCTCCTGTCGCGCGCCGACAGTCCCGGGCGCTTCCACAGATCGCCGAGCACGACGCCTTTGGCATATTTTTCGAGGACGGGCGCGACGGCGCGAATGTCTTCTGACGTAGGCATGACCTTGGTTCCTTCCATCCTGGTCGCCGCCGTCCGGGCAGAGGTCTGTGCCACCAGGCAAAGCGTAATGGCGACCGTCGCGAGGGCTCTCATTAGGAACTCCTTCTTGTTGAACGTGACCCCGCCCGGCTGAATCCGCGCAAAATGCCTAAGATCGGCATACCCCACGGTATGGTCCTCAGTGCGCGGTGAAGCCGCCGTCGACCGGCAGGCCCACGCCGATGACAAAACTCGCGGCCGGACTGCATAGCCACAACACGGCGGCTGCGACCTCCTCGGCCCGGCCGAGGCGGCCGATTGGCTGCTGCTTCATGATTTCGGCCATCGCGTCGGCCTGGCCTTTGAGCATGTCGGCGACCATCGGCGTATCGATTGTGCCGGGGCAGACCGCGTTGATGCGGATACCGCGCGGGGCATATTCGACACCCGCGCTCTTGGTCATTCCGAGCACGGCGTGTTTGGTGCCGTGATAGGCTGCGCGTTGCGGGAGGCCGACGAGACCGCCCAAAGAAGAGCAATTGACGATCGCGCCGCTCCCTTGATCGCGCATCACGCGCAGCTGATGCTTCATGCAGGTCCAGACCCCGCGCTGGTTTACCGCGGTGACGCGCTCGAAATGCTCGATCGGCTCCTCGGCGGCGTCCGACGGCGGCACTTGGATGCCCGCGTTGTTGAACGCCATGTCGAGCCGTCCGTATTCTGCGACCGCGCGATCGACCATCGCCGCCACCTGCGCCTCGTCGGCGACGTCGCAGGCCAAGCCGATTGCGGTGCCGCCGTCTCGGATGATCCGCTCCGCCTCCTTCGCGGCGAGATCGCCGTCCAGGTCGGCCAGCACGACGGAGGCGCCGCTCTCGGCGAACATCCGCGCCGTTGCCAGTCCCATGCCCTTGGCGGCACCGGTGACCAGGGCCACCTGTCCTTTGAAATCATAGACGGGGTTCATTCAGCTCCTCATTTCATCTTGCAGGATCATTCGATCCGTTCGGTTGTCATGCCGGTTTCAGCGCCTCCGCTTCGAATGCCCCTCGGCCAGGACACCGGGCACGCCCGCTCTCGTGACGAGTGCCATCGAATGGCGCTCCCTGCCGCCGCGCGTCGCGCCGACCAGGCTGAACCTAGGTCTTTCGGACGTTAAAGATTAGGTGATAGAACCTGATTGGAATCATTAGTGGAGCTTATGAATGGACCGCGAGAACGCAGGCGACCTCCTCGCATTTCTGGCGGTCGCGAGGGAACGCAGCTTCACAGGCGCGGGAGCCAAGCTCGGCATTTCGCAATCCGCTCTCAGCCAGACCGTCCGCGGTCTGGAGGAACGGCTCGGGGTGAGGCTCCTCAACCGCACCACGCGAAGCGTTGCACCGACCCCGGCGGGAGAGCGCCTGCTCCGGAGCATCGGGCCGAAATTTGAGGAAATGGACGCCGAGCTGTCGGCCCTCGGCGAGCTGCGGGAGAAACCGGCCGGCAACATCCGGATCACGGCGACCGAACACGCCGCCGAAGCGATCCTGCTGCCCGCCCTGGCGAAGATCCTGCCGAATTACCCGGACATCAGCGTCGAAGTCATTGTCGACTACGGCCTCGCGAACATCGTTGCGCAGCGATACGACGCTGGCATCCGGCCCGGCGAACTGGTCGCGAAAGACATGATTGCCGTTCGAGTCGGACCGGATTTGCGGTCCGCGGTCGTGGGCGCTCCGTCATATTTTGCCAACCGAAAGAGGCCGCGCACGCCCCAGGATCTGACCAGCCACAACTGCCTGAACCTGCGCTTGCCGACCCATGGCGGGCTCTACGCTTGGGAATTCGAGAAGGACGGCCGCGCGCTCAACGTGCGGGTCGACGGCCAGCTCGTTTTCAATGGCGCAGGACCGCTCTTGCAAGCGGCGTTGAACGGCTTTGGCCTCGCATACCTGATGGAGCGTAACGTGCAGCCCTACGTCTCCGACGGACGGCTCGTTCGGGTGCTGTCGGATTGGTGTCCTCCATTTTCCGGATACCACCTGTACTACCCTAGCCGTCGTCAATCTTCACCGGCATTCTCGCTGCTGGTTGACGCTCTTCGATATCGAGGGAAGTAGGCGGCACTTCTGCTTGTGGGCCTTCGGCGATCTCGCGAGATGACCGCTTTTCCGCCGCTGTGGGGGTTAAGCGGGGATCAGGCGCCAGCCGCTTATCAGTACACGGCCCAGGCAGTAGACTTGTAAGCGCGAAGCCACAGCCGGATTGAAGCGAGCATTACAATCCCGGTGATCTCGCCGCCCAAGCCTTGGTGGCCTGGCAGCTCTCCATCGCTCGGACGTAGGCAGGGCGTGCCGTCGTGCGGGCGAGATAGTCCCGCTCGGTAGGACCGGGGACGTAATTGCCGGTTCGCATGCCGAGCAGGAGGGCGTAGCTCACCGAGATATCGGCAGCGGTGAATCGGTCGCCGGCGAGATAGGGGCAATCCGCGAGGCGGCGGATAACCAACCCCAGCCGGCTCTCGAAGGTCTCGAATGCCCAACAAGTAACCCGGGCATCTCGCTCGGCTTCGGGCGCCAGTTGGCGACCGACAATGACGGCGTTCATCGGCCCGGCGAGCCCGGCCTCGCCCAGATGGAGAAATTGCAGATAGGACGCGAAGGCGGGATCGTCAGGGGCGACGGCAAGCGAACCTGAGCCGTGGCGGGCGAGCAGGTACTCAAGAATCGCGATCGATTCGACCATGATCGTCTCGCCGTCCTGCAGTACGGGAATGAAGCCGGCGGGATTGATGGCGAGGAAATCGCGATCAACCCCGCCGGCTGCGAGCAGATCGACCGGGCGCAGCCGATAAGCCAATCCCAATTCCTCGAGCAGCCAGACAACACGGAAGCCACGACCTTCGCCATAGACGGTGAGCATAGTTAAGCATTCCTGGATTGGGCTGGATGAACGAACTCGCAGAGGCAAGCCAGCGGCGCAACGGACGATCGACGACGCATCATACACTCAAGGCTTGGCGCATAGTTGTCATCCTACCGTGCGGGCGCTTCCACCTTACGAGTTCACGACCTGGGCTGCGGCCGCGAACAAGGCGCGTTCCCTCTCCCGCCTGCGACGTGGAAGCGTCGGTTGCAGAAGCCCGCAAATGCCATGCCGAAGGTGGAAGCGTCGGTTGCAGAAGCCCGCAAATGCCATATGCGAAAGCCGTGGGACGAGCGGACGCCTGCGCAATTTCGGAATATTAGAAGAATATCCCTGAGTTGCCCGACGTGTCAAGTTGCTTGGTCGAACGCCGGCTGCCACCGGCAGCGTTGCATGGGGTTGTTTTCGATCTTTTGGCAGCGCCCCTGCGACGGCCCCATCACTTCATAGTGCTCTAGCCTGAGCCGCCCGGCTCGAGCGCCTCGCCGAGCTCGAGCGGATGCGCCATCGTCTCGTGCAGCGCTTGCTTGTCGAGCTCGCCTTCCGACAGGCTGATCACGACGCAGGCGACGCCGTTGCCGATCAGGTTGGTGAGCGCGCGGCACTCGCTCATGAACTTGTCGATGCCGACCAGGATCGCGATCGACTGGATCGGAATATCGGGCACGATCGACAGCGTTGCAGCGAGCGTGATGAAGCCGGCGCCGGTGACGCCGGACGCGCCCTTCGAGGTGATCATGGCGATGCCCAAAATGCCGAGCTCCTGCCAGATCGTCAGATGCGTGTTGGTGGCCTGCGCCAGGAACAGCGTCGCCAGCGTCATGTAGATGTTGGTGCCGTCGAGATTGAAGCTGTAGCCGGTCGGCACCACGAGGCCGACCACCGAGCGCGAGGCGCCGAGATGCTCCATCTTCTGGATCATCTGCGGCAGCACCGTCTCCGACGACGATGTGCCGAGCACGATCAGGAGCTCGTCCTTGATATAGGCGATGAAGCGGATGATCGAGAAGCCGGCGAGCCGTGCGATGGCGCCCAGCACGATCAGCACGAACAGGATGCTGGTGAGATAGAAGGTCGCGATCAGCGCCGCCAGATTCAACAGCGAGCCGAGGCCGTAGGCGCCGACCGTAAAGGCCATCGCGCCGAATGCGCCGAGCGGCGCGACGCGGACGATGATCCGGATGATGCCGAAGAACATCTTGGCGGCCGTGTCGATCGCGGACGCAATCGGCTCGCCGACGTTGCCCATGAGAGCGATGGCGAAGCCCGAGAGAATCGAGATCAGCAGCACCTGCAACAGGTCGCCACGCGCGACCGCGCCGAGATAGCTGTCCGGAATGATCGCCATCAGATGGGCAACGATGCCCTGCTCTTTGGCCTGCGTGACGTAATTGGAGACCGATTTCGGATCGATCGTGGAAGGATCGATGTTGAAGCCGTGGCCGGGTTGCAGCAGCTCGCCGACCAGAAGACCGACCGCAAGCGCCACCGTCGACACCGCCTCGAAATAGATCAGGGTCTTCAACCCGACCCGGCCGACGCGCTTGAGGTCGCCCATCGAGGAGATGCCGTGCACCACGGTGCAGAAGATGACCGGCGCGATCATCATCTTGATCAGCGCGATGAAGCCGTCGCCCAGCGGCTTCAATTCCTTGCCGAGATTCGGATAGAAATATCCGATCAGGACACCTGCCACGATCGCGATCAGCACCTGGACGTAGAGGATCTTGTACCAGGGCTGATGACGGGGATGGGCAACGGGCTTGATCGCGGCTGTGGTCATGAGGTGCCCCGGCTGGGATGAACTCAACTGGTGATGCCATCTTGGCGGAGCCGCGCGCAAGCGACAATGCCCATTCGTGGCGTCGCGAGCGCACACGAATCTGTCATAGACTGCGGCCGGCTCGCACCGGGAGGCTGGGAATGGAATTCACGGCATTGTTTCTCGCCATCACCATCGCCATGCTGGTGGCCTGGCGTGGCCCGCGGCCCGTCGCGATCGGCCTGTTCGCGGTGATCCTGATCGCCTGCGTCGCGACCTTGCTGCACCACGCCACCGACCGTCTCACCTTCTCGTTCTGAGGCCGGCCATGAACGACACGCAGGCCGTCACCCTCAATGCCGTCGCGCTCTATGGGCTGGCGCTGGTACTGGCCGCCGCCTTTGCCGCGCAGCTGCTGCTCCACGAGCTGCCCTGTCCGCTCTGTCTGTTGCAGCGCATCCTGTTCGCCCTGCTGGCGATCGGGCCGATCCTCAATATCCGCTTCGGGCCACGGCCGAGTCATTATGCGTTGTCGCTGCTGACGGCCACGGTCGGCGCCACGGTCTCGATCCGGCAGGTGCTGCTGCACATCCTCCCCGGCGACGCGGGTTACGGTTCGGCGCTGCTCGGCTATCATTATTATACGTGGGCGCTGATCGGATTCATCGCCGCGATCGTGCTACTCGCGGCGATGCTGCTGTTCGACCGCCAGTTCGAGCACCGCGGGGCGCCGGGCAGCTCGCCCGGCAGGTTCGCGCAAGTTGCGGTATGGCTGGTGGTCGGGCTGACGGCACTGAATGTGCTCTCCACCCTGCTCGAGTGCGGCTTTGCCGCCTGCGCCGACAATCCCGTCGTCTATGAGCTGCTGAAGTAGGTTGCTTAGGGACGCTTCGGAATATTCAATCCGCGCTCCACCGCCGGCCGCTTGAGACCGCGCTCCAGCCAGGCCGCGACCTGCGTGAACTGGTCGAATTCGACGAGCTCGCGCGCACCGTAGAAGCCGATCAGATTGCGCACCCAGCCGAGCATCGAGATGTCGGCGATGCTGTATTCATCGTCCATGAACCACTGCCGTCCGGCGAGATGCGTCTCCATCACGCCGAGCAGGCGCTTCGACTCGGCGATGTAGCGCTGCAGCGGCCGCTTGTCCTCGTAATCCTTGCCGGCGAATTTGTGGAAGAAGCCGACCTGGCCGAACATCGGTCCGATGCCGCCCATCTGGAAATGCACCCACTGGATGGCCTGATAGCGGCGCGCGACGTCCACCGGCAACAGCTTGCCGGTCTTGTCGGCGAGATATTGCAGGATAGCGCCGGATTCGAACAATGGCAGCGGCTTGCCGCCGGGGCCGTTGGGATCGAGGATCGCCGGAATCTTGCCGTTCGGGTTCAGCGACAGGAACTCCGTCGTCTTCTGGTCATCCTTGTTGAAGTCGACGAGGTGGACCTCGTAGGGCAGCCCGATCTCCTCGAGCATGATCGAGACCTTCACGCCGTTCGGCGTCGGCAGCGAATAGAGCTGCAGGCGGTCCGGATGCTGGGCGGGCCAGCGTTTTGTGATGGGAAAGGCAGACAAGTCGGTCATGTCGACATTCTTTTGCAGGGTTGTTGTTGGACGGCTAATGTACGGAGCTCAGTGAAAGCCGCAAGGTCTGCAACCGGCCATGAACGATCAACAGACGGGCGCAACGACAGGCGCAATGCTCGGCCTCTCCGACGACGAACTCGCAACGCACCCGACCGTGTTCGCCCCCGATGCGCTCGCCGGTCGGGTGGTCGTGGTGTCCGGCGGCGCCGGCGGCATCGGCAGCGCCATCGCATGGCTGTTCGCCCGGCTCGGCGCGCATGTCGTCGTCGCAGGCCGCAATGCCGGCAGGCTCGACGCACTGGTCGATCGTCTCGTCCATCGCGGGCTCAAGGCGTCCGCGCATGTCGCCGACATCAAGGATCCCGACGCGGTCGATGCAATGTTCGAGGCGCTGTGGACCGAGCACGGCCGTGTCGATCATCTCGTCAACAGCGCCGGCGGCCAGTTCCCGCACCCCGCGATCGACGTCTCGATCAAGGGCTGGAATGCGGTCATCAACACCAACCTCAACGGCACCTGGTACATGATGCAGGCCGCGGCGCAGCGCTGGCGCGACCGCAAGCATCCCGGCAGCATCGTCAACATCGTCGTGGTCACGACGCACGGCCTCTACGGCATTGCGCACTCGATCGCGGCACGCTCCGGTGTGATCGGCCTGTCGCGCGCACTCGCGGTCGAATGGGCGCCGCTGAACATCCGCATCAACTGCATCGCGCCCGGCGCGATCGAGACCGAGGGTTGGAACGTTTACAGCGAAGCGGCGCGCGCCGCCTACCCGCGCTCCAATCCGATGATGCGCCCGGGCACGCCCTGGGACATTGCGGAGGCAGCCGCCTACCTCGCCGCGCCCTCCGGCAAGTTCATCACCGGCGAGACGCTGACCGTCGACGGCGGCGGCCAGCATTGGGGCGAGACCTGGACGACCGGCAAGCCCGACTATTTCAGAGGCGGCGAATAACGCACGCATGGCGGTCGCCCTGACGCACTTGCGTCACTTGCCGTCGTCGAAGCTGACGATGACGGCGGCATTCGCGATCAGGATCGGGTCGTTGCCGAGATCGGACGGAATCTCGAGCCCGCCCGCGATCGCCTTCACGGTCTTGGTGCCATAGGGCAATTCCTTCGCGACCGCTTCGATATCGACATCTTCGGGATTCGGCACGGCGATCGTGACGTCGACGAACATGTCGTTGGCGGTCTTGCCGAGCATGCGGAAGAAGCCGAGGCTGGAATGGCGGATGGCGTCCGAGACGGCCCGCTTGGCGGCCTTGGTGGCGTCGCGGCCATGGACGTCGACGCCCATGCCCATTTCGGTGATACAGCGCACGCGTGTCATGAAGGTTCCTGTTGTCGTTGGCGTGAGAGACCTTCATTCCTTCGGCCCCTGCGCGCGCGGCGTCAAGCCGGGTCCCTCGCCTCGCTTACGCTGTTGTGATCGCCGCGCGCCAGCATCCACGCCGCGAGACCGGCAAGGATCGCCGCAGCCACCACCATGACGCAGGCCGCGCGCCAGCCCCATGCCGAGACCACAGCGCCGACCGCGATCGGACCGGTGACCTGGCCGAAATTGCTGCCCGTCATCAACAGGCCCATCATGACAGGCACCATCGCCGCCGATCGCGCCGCCGCGGGTGCGGTTGCCAGCAACGTCGCCGGGATCAGGCCGCCGATCGCGGAGAACAAAAGGCACAGCCAGAATGCGCCCCAGCCGCCGAGCACCGGCAGGAAGATTCCAAGCGCGGACGCGCCCATCACGAATGCCGCCACGGCGATCAGCAGGTTGCGGCTGACGCCGCGCGCAAGCAGATGACCGGCGGCGAGATTGCCGACGATGTTGCCGGCCGCGGCCAACGCACTGAGCCCGCCGGCGCCTTGGCTGGACACGCCGAGCCGCTCGGTCAGCAGGATCGGCAGGAAGCTGAACAGCGCAAAGAACATCAGGCTGTAGAGCGCAAACAGCACCATCAGAAGCGCCGGCGTGCGGCGCTGTGCCAGCGCGGTGGCTTCCTGCATCAGGCCGCTCCGCGCCGGGCCGGTCCGCGATGCCACTTCAGGCACAATGACGCCGGCGAGCACGAACAGCAGGGCGACAAAGGCAGCACTGGCCCACCAGATCGTGCGCCAGCCATCGAAGATCGGACCGGCGACCAGCGCCAGCGCGATCCCGAACGGCATCACGCAGCTCCACACCGCCATGGTGACGTCGCGCGCGCTGACATCGACGACACGATCCAGCAATGCAGGAGCCGCGACCATCACCAGCAGGAAGCCGAGCCCTTCCAGCAGGCGCGACGCCAATAGCACCGCTAACTGTGGCGCGAGCGCGCCCGAGGCTGCCCCCAGCGTGATGGCCGCGAGCCCGCACAGCAGCACCTTGCGAGCACCAACCGCGGCAATCACCACGCCCGCCGGCACGCTGCCGACAAGGCCGAGGACCGCAAAGATGCCGGCGATCGTTCCGACCGCGGCAAGGTCGATGCCGAGGCTCTGTTGCAGCATCGAGGCGGCAATCGGAACCTTGCCGACCTGCAGCGCCGCGCCGATCCCGCAACCGATCACGATGGCGACCGTGGCCCATCGCTTCGCCTCGGTCTGCTGCATCACGGCCGTCTCGATCGTCATGCGTCCACTCCGCCCTGGTCAGAGCACAGAGATAGCGTTTCCCGACCATCGACAGGAGTGATATGTTTTGCATCCGATTGATCGATTTCATAGATCATGCTCGACAACCTGACGCTCGATCAGATCCGCACCTTTGTCGCCATCGCCGAGCGCGGCAGCTTTCGCGCCGCCGCGGCCAAACTGGCGCGGGTGCAATCCGCGGTCAGCCATGCCATCGCCAACCTCGAAGCCGAACTCGGGCTGACGCTGTTCGACCGCTCCAGCCATCGCCCGGCGCTGACGGCCGAGGGCAAGGCACTGCTGAGCAACGCGCGCGACCTGCTGCTCCGTGTCGACGCGATGCGGGCGCGGGCACGCGGCCTGGGCGACGGGGTGGAATCGGAACTCTCGCTCGTCGTCGATACGCTGTTTCCGATCGCCGCCGTCGGCGCGGCGCTGACGGAAATGCGGGCGGCCTATCCGTCCGTCAGCGTGCGGCTCGCGGTCGAACCGATGGGCGGTCCGATCGCTGGCTTGACCGAACGGCGCAGCGCGCTCGCGGTTACGGTCAGCGAGGATTTTCGCGATCCCCGCCTCGCGCTCGATGCGATCTGCGCGGTGCAGATCGTCGCCGTTGCCTCCGCCGGCCATCCGCTCGCGCGCCGCGGCCGCAAGAGCGTGGCGGATCTCGCCGATCATCTGCAGATCGTGCTGTCGGATCCGACCCCGCTGTCGGAGGGCCGCAGCTTCGGCGTGCTCTCGCCGCAGATCTGCCGGGTGAGCAATCAGGACACTAAGCACGCCATGATCCTGGCCGGGCTCGGCTGGGGCCGGCTGCCGCTCTGGCAGGTGGCGCGCGACCTGAAGGAGCGCCGCCTGGTGCGGGTCGAAACCGGCGCGCTCGGCCGCAACGCCGCGCTTGCGATGGAGGCCTATCTCGCCCACCGGCTCGACGAACCGCTGGGACCTGCGGCACGTGCATTTGCCGATGCATTGACGCGGATCGCTGCGGGCACGCATGCGCCGAAGATCAGGGCGAAGACGGCGAAGAAACACTGAGCCGCAGCGATCGCTCGCCCGGCCCTGTGGCGGCCGACCGCAAGCGCCTCAGTCCTCGATCTCACCGCTGCGGATCGCAAGCCGGATGGCCTGCGCTGTCGTGGCGACGCCGAGCCGAAGCCGCGCACGCCGCAAATGGTTCTCGACCGTGCGTTCGGACAGGCCGAGCGATGCCGCGATGTCGGCCTGGCGTCGTCCCGCCGAAATCCAGCGCAACACCTCGCGCTCCCGCGGCGACAGGCTCGACGCACCGTTCGGCTCGTGCGCTTCCATCAGCCCGCGGGCGGCGCGGAAGGCCGCCGCGCCGATCATCGTCAGCGCCGCACGCGTCCGCGGCGACGCATCGATCCGCGTTCCGGCGAAGCTCATCGCGCCTTCGAGGCCGGTGCGCCCGAACACCGGAACCTGCAGCCCATGGAAACCGGGCCCGCGCGGCGTGCGCACCACGCGATACTTCTCGCCGCGCGCCGACATCACCTTGGTCCAAAAAAACGCCTGGTCCACATTGAGGAAATTGCGCGTCACCGGACAATGCCGGACATAGGTCTCGGCATCGACGGTCACGCCTTTGCCGAACCAGTCGCCTTCGACCCAATAGATCCGGTCAACCAGGTCCTCACGTGCCGGCGACGCCGAGAACATCACGAACCGGTCGTAGCCGAGCGGCACGCTCGCGGACCGCACCGCCGCCTGGATCGCGGGCAAGCTCTCGCTGCCCTCGATCGCAACCACGGCTTCGATGTAGCGGTCCATGCGGTGCCATCGTGTCGTGCGGAAGGCCGGTCGCGCGCGGCCGAGCGCGTTGAGGATTTTCCCTCAAGCGAGGTCGGCCTGCAAGGCGCGCGACATTGGCGCGCCGCCGGCGGCGCGGCGAGATTCGCGCCGCCCGGGGGTTAAGCCGCCGCCCGCTCAGCGCCCGCCGAGCGTATCGAGCAGAGCCTGTGCGGCTGCCTTGCCGACATTATTGGCGGCGAAGGGGCTGTCACCGGTGATCAGCTTGCGATCCTGATGGGTCTTGCCGGTGATGTCCTTGTTCAGGATCTCAACCCCGAGCGCCTGCAACTGTTCGCCGAACGCCCAGGTCAGCGCGCCCGGCATGTAGCCGATATCGGGCGTGGTCCGATCGATGGCGTCGGGAAATGCGCAGATCTTGTAGCCCTTGAAGGGATAGTCGCCCTTGGCTTCGCCGACCGCGGACGCCAGCAGCGCCGCCGGGCCATGGCAAAGCGAGATGATGTGCTTGTCGTTGTCGAGAGCCCATTTCAGGGCGGCCTTCACGTCGGTGCTTTCGGGCAAGCCGATCAGCGCACCATGGCCGCCGGGAATGAACACCGCGATGTAATCGGAATCCTTGCCGAGTTTTTTTTTCGATCACGTCGGAGAGCTTCAGCGGCTGCTTCAGCCTGGCGAGATATTTCTGGTAGATGCTCTTGACCGCGTCGTCCTCCTTCGGAAACGCCCAGAGCTCGAATTTGACCGGATTGCCCGACACGGTCGCGATATCGAATTCGAAGCCCGCCTTGTCGAGGTGATACATCGGCAACAAGGTCTCGACGGGATGGTTGCCGGTCGAGAACATCGTGCCGTTCTGCAACAGCAGATAGCGCTCGTCCGCGGCGATCATCAGAATTTTCCAGCGGCCGCCTCTGTAGGCGTTGGGATAGTCAGCGCCGGAGAGATCCGACTTGGCCGAGGTGAATTGCCCAAGCGAGTAAGGCGACGGAAAGAAAGCATTGTTCTCCGCCGGATCGGGTACGGGACGCTTGTCCTGGGATTGCTCGGACATCGAGATATCCTCTCTCATCGTGTTGCGATCCGGCAAAGGTAAGCACGAGATCCGCGATGAGGAATGAGGGATTTCCCTCAACCCACTTTCCCGGGCATCCCTATCCCTGTTTCTGCAACACCGTGATGTGCAGGCGGCGGCGGATCTCCATGCCCTGGCGGCGATAGAGCGCGATCGCCGAGACGTTGCTGGTGAAGACGTGCAGGAATGGAATTTCGCCACGCGCCACGATCTGGCGGGCGACCGCCGACAGCAACGCCTGCGCGTAGCCACGGCCGCGATGCTCCGGATGCACGCAGACGGCGGTCATCTCGGTGTAGTTCCCCGGCTTCATCCGTTCGCCGGTCATCGCGACCAGTTCGCCATTGATGCGGATGCCGAGAAAGCTGCCGAGCTCATGCGTCCGCACACTAAACGGGCCGGGCTTTGTCAGCTCCGTCAACGCCATCATCGCAGGAACATCGGTAGCGCCGAGCGTGACGATCTCGACGCCGGGCGCAGAATGGTCCGCGGGCACGCCGATCATCTGCTCGCCGGTCTCGGCCAGCAGCACCTTGAACTGCGGCGGCACCGGGACAGGATCAGGCGTGAACAGCACCGCGATGTCAGGTCCCGACAGTAGCGCACCGAGCGCGGCAAAGCTCCTTGGCGACATGTCGACCATGTCGGCGAAGGGTGCGATCGCGAGCGGAAAGCGCCTTGCATCGGCGCCGCCTTCCGCCAGCTCGCGTTGTCTCGTGGTCAGCGCGCTCCAGATCGGGCGATCGAGCGGATGATTGGGCGGGACTTCGGACATGCGGCGCTTCGCTCCTGATTTTTTTGGAGCAGAGCAAGAAGCGCAGGCAAAATCCAGCATGGCGTGTTGTGGTTGTGGCTCACAATCACGCCAGCAGGTGAAACCCCGCTACGCCACCTTCAGGCAGAGCTCGGTGCCACCTTTGAGCGGCAGCGTGATCGACACGAAGCCGTTGTCGGGACCGCGCACGAACTCCAGGAAATCCGCCTCGGCATTGTCGTTCATGACGTAGCCGCCGACGCGCAGTTGCGGCGCGACGATCTCGACCACCTGGCGCGCCAGCGTCGGCCCCTTGTCGCCCGGCCAGCCGTCGATCAGGATGAAGTCAACGGGACCACCGAGATCGCGCAGCGTCTTGCGCGCATCGCCCTCGCGGATGTCGGCGTAGTCGGCAAGGCCGGCCTCCGCAAGATTGCGCTTCGCCGCTGCGACCTTGGCCGGAACGATCTCCGACCCGATCACGGTGCCGCCGCCATTGTCGCGCATCGCGGCGGCGAAATAGAGCGTCGACATTCCGACCGAGGTCGCGAACTCGGCGACGCGCTGGGCGCGCAGGCCGCGGCACAACAGATAGATCAGCTCGCCCTGCTCCGGGTGGATCGAGAATCCCTGCTCGGCATAGTCGTGCGGGTCGCGGCTGCCGCTCTGCGTCGGATTGCCCCTCACGGGCGCCCGGCGGGTGGCCTGCAGGCGCTCGATGACGGCGGTGACGCGGGCATCACGGATCGCGCTGTGCGGTTCGGCGTTGTACATGAAAGGTCTCCTTTGCTGCGACGGCGTCATTGCTGCAGGATCTCAGCGGCCGCGCGGTCGAGGATCTTTGCGATCCGCCGCGCCTCCGCGGCATCGCAGCCGCGCTTCTGGCGCAGCGCGCTCTTCAGCGCGTGACGGGCGCGGTGCACCTCGTCGGACGCCTCGCCGTCGAGATCGCTCACGCCGGCGAAGGCTTCGCGCACCTCCTCCATGCGGCGGCCGATCCGCGACAGCGCCTCGAGGATGGTATCCGCGGTCGTGCGGTTCTCGCCGAGATACGCCCTGCCCTGCTCGGTGATGCTGTAGAGTTTGCGTGCCGCGTCCTGGGTGACGCTGGCATTGCCGATCTCCTCGAGGAATGTCAGCGCCGGATAGATCACGCCCGGGCTCGGGCTGTAGAAGCCGTCCGACCGCTCCTCGATCCTCTTGATCAACTCGTAGCCGTGCGCCGGCTGCTCGCCGAGCAGCGCCAGGATGACCAGTTGCAGATCCTGCGACGAAAGCCGCCGCGATCCCGGAAAATCACCGCCGCCACCCCGCCCGAAGAAGCCATGGCCGCCGCGGCCGAAGCGATGGCCGCCCCGGCCGTGCCGGCCAATGGCGAAGAACCCAAACCGGAAGCCGTCATCGTCCCGGTCGCGAAACATCGATCGTCTCATTTGCTCATTTCTTACTAAAAACATATCTTACGATATATCTACAGATGGAAAGGCGACAACCCACATTTTCGTGAGATTTCCGAAATGGGCGGCGACCAGAGCTGGCCAAGGATGGCCGGCTCGGCCCCGGGGGCTTGTCGACCCTCGCGCGGCTGGCCTATGGCTTTGAACGCCTTCCAGCCCTGCGACTCATGCGCCCCAAGACCTTCGAAGCCCATTGTCTGCGCCTGCCCGCCGCCACCAAGGTGGTGCAATGGGAAGGCACGTCGGTGTTCAAGGTCGGCGGCAAGATGTTCGCGCTGGCCGGCGGCTACATCGAGAGCACCGGCGGCTTCATGTTCAAGACCTCGAACATGGCCTACCAGCTGCTGATCGAGCAGGGCTTGGCGCGGCCCGCGCCATATCTGGCGCGCGCCACATGGGTGCAACTGGTGAGGAACGACTCCCTGCCCGACGCTGAGCTCAAGGCCTATCTCGGCCAGGCGCATGCGCTGATCGTCGAAAAGTTGACGCGGAAGTCGCGCAAGGCGCTCGGGCTCGACTGATCGGCCAAGCTGCGACGCTATTCAGCCACCCAGCGGCTTGTCGGAATCGCCCGACAGCAATTTCGGAAACAGCTCCTTGAAGGCGAACTTGTCGTCGCCCTTGGCGCGGTCGAAGCGCAGCACGACGTCGAACCGGCTGCCCTCCCATTTGGTCGGCGGGGTGCCCTTGCTGACCGGGATCAGCGGAAGGATATCGGAGATGATCGCCTTGTGCTCCCAGCACAGCAGCACGACGCCCTTCAGCGCCAGCACCGCAGGCACCAGCCTCGGCTCATCGCCCTTGCCAAAGCTTTCGTTCGGGGTCAGGCCGCGCCGTGCGGCAAGCGCCGAGATCGTCTCGGCCGGACGGCTCGACGGCGGCTGATTGGCCGTGGTGCCCGGTGTCGCGGCATAGATTGCATCGGGCTTGGCATAGTCACCGCCGGTGAGATCGGTGCCGAACAACGCGGTCCACGCGCCCGCACGCTCCCACCCACGGAGCACAAGCGAGTCAGTGTCGGAGACGCCATCCGCGGTGAAACCGGGTCCCGGCCAGGAATCGCCCGGCTTCTCGGCATGACGGATGATGAAGAGCGTGAGCGCGTCCATGGGCGGCCTTTCGGGAGAAGATGTGTGGCAGGATCCGGCGTCGGTGACGTCGATCCTATCCCCGTTACAGCCTCCGGTTGACGAACCGCATCACAGTTTGCGAAAACTAGCGCGGTACTGCGCCGGCGACACGCCGAGCCGCTCGCTGAACACGATCCGCATCCGGTCGGCCGAACCGAAGCCGCAGTCGAACGCAACCGCCTTCAGCGGCCGGTCTGAGCCCTCGAGCAGCCGGCGCGCGGCGTCGACCCGCGCCCGCTCGACGAATTCATGCGGCGTGATTCCGGTCTCCTGCAAAAAGGCGCGGCCGAAATTGCGCACGCTCATGCCGACGGCTTCCGCCAGCGACTGCAGCGTGTGGCGATCGCCGACATGCTGCATGACATGCGCCTGCGCGCGCGCAATCGGCGAATCCTCATCGACCGGCGCGGTGAGATAGGGACTGAACTGCGACTGCCCGCCCTGGCGCTGCGCCACCACGACCAGCCGCTTGGCCACCGCGACCGCAACCTGCGGCCCGTGCCGCTCGGCGACCAGCGCGAGCCCGAGATCGATCCCCGCGGTCACGCCGGCCGAGGTCATCAGATGCCCATCGCGAATGTAGATGCGATCGAAGATTACCTCGGCTGCCGGAAAGCGCGCCGCCAGCCGCTGCGCGTTCTGCCAATGCGTCGTCACCTTGTGGCCGTCGAGCAGCCCGGCATGGCCGAGCGCGAAGGCGCCGGTGCAGATCGAACCATAGAGCTCGGCGCGCGCGGGCGCCCCGCGCAGCCACTGTGTCAGTTCGGGATCCGGCGCGGCGTCGGGCAATGCCGGCCCGCCCGCCACCAGCAGGATATCGAACTTCTCCTGTGCCTCGGCGAAGCTGAGATCGGCCGATATCTTCATGCCGTTCGACGCGCGCAGCGGTTCGCAGCCGGCGCCGACCAGCACCGTCTCATAGCCATTCCCCGCGGGCACAAAGCCGTTCGTTTCTGCGAACACGTCGACGGGACCCGCGACATCGAGCGCCTGAACCCCTTCGTGAATCGCGATCGCGACTCTCTGAATCGCCATACCTTCTCCCTGCCCGCTGGCGCGAAACGACGTCTGGTTGGCCCGATCCGGCGGCGCGCGATCGTTGCGGGATCGGGCCCAAACGGGCGACAAGCACGCCACGGATCGCGCCATCCGGCGATCCGCACACACCGCAGAGACGAGCGCCGGGCTCGCGTGTTCGCACGCCACGGCATCGTCTTGCCATATCGAGGAGCGTCTTGAAATGACCGAGATCATCGCCGGCATCCGCGTACCCGACAGCGCGATGGCCCGCGCCGCCACCCAGCTGGTGCGCGATACCGAGGACGACCTGCTCTACAATCACAGCCGCCGCGTGTTCTTCTGGGGCGCGCTGACCGGCAACCGCCGCAAGCTGAAATTCGATCCCGAACTGCTCTATATCGGCGCCATGTTTCACGACATGGGCCTCACCGCTGCTCACGCGAGCCCCGATCTGCGCTTCGAAGTCGACGGCGCCAACGCCGCGCGCGACTTTCTCAAGGGCTATGGCATTCCGGAGCGTGACATCGAGGATGTCTGGACCTCAATCGCCCTGCACACCACGCCTGGCGTCCCCGAGCATATGCGTCCGACCATTGCGCTGGTCACCGCCGGCGTCGAGATGGACGTGCTCGGCATCGCCTACGACGAATTCTCGCACGAGCACCGCGACCATGTCTGCGCGCACCATCCGCGCGAGGCGAACTTCAAGGAGAACATCATCGATCATTTCGCCGCCGGCACCATCAGGAAGCCGCTGACCACCTTCGGCAACGTCAAGGCCGACGTGCTGGCGCTGAAGGACATGAACTATACCAGGATGAACTTCTGCTCGATCATCCTCGGCTCGAAATGGCCGACATGACGCGACGTCAATGGCGGTTGGCGGGACCGTGGTCGGGGCCGGGATCCCGACCGGCGGCCGCGTGGGAGAGCCGGCCCATGTAATGCGCCCAACCCTTGTCGTGGCTCTCGCACTGCGCGGCGTTCGGCAGGCCGCTATGGGTCATGCGGAGCAGCGTGCCGTTGTCCTGCTCCATCAGGTCGATCTCGATCAGGCTCGATCCCGGCGGCACTTCCTCGCTGCCCTCCCAGCCGAAGCTGTAGGCCAGACGATGCACCGGCACGACCTCGCGGAACGCACCGCGCGCGGCGCGGCTGCGATCGCTGCCGAGCCCCTTGAGGAAGTAGAGGCCCCCGGGATGCGTCTCGGTCGCGGCTTCGAGCCCCATCCAGCTCACGATCTTCTGCGGATCGGTCAGAAAGGCGAACACGGTTGCAGCCGGGGCTGCGATCTGGATCTCGCGTTGAACGATGAAGGCTTCAGTCATCGATCCATGCTCCATTGACAGTCGGTGCTCAGGGATAATTCGTGACAAGAGTGGTGCGTCAACCCCATGATGGCGTAATGCAATTGTCCTCGACGTTGAGCTGGCTGGTCGACGCCGCCGCCGAGACCGCGGGCGCCAACCGGTTGTTGGCGGACCTCGGTAGCCACCTTATCACGGATGGCCTGCCGCTTGCCGGCGGCGCTCTGACGCTTGAGGTTCCGCACCCCCTGATTGCAAGACGAACCTGGCTGTGGCGTGCCGACAATGGCGAGGTCATCGAAGCGCTCGGATTCGCACCGGAACAACCTTTTGCGATGCCCGATATGGTGGGATCCGGCGACGCCGGCCGGCGCTGGCTCGGAACTCTCGCGCCCGGCCCGATCCACGAGGGCACGATTGGAACGCGGCCGGATGGCCCGACCCTCGGCTGGATCGGGACACGCGCGTTCACACCTGCCGAGGCGGATCAATTGCGCGAGGCGGCGCGGTTCACGGCCGCGCCGCTCGCCGCGCTCGCGGCGCGCGCGACACTGACGGCGGCGCTGGAGGCCTATCTCGGCCGGCGCAGCGCGGCGCGCGTGCTGGCATCGCCATTGCGGCGCAATACCGGCGAAACCATCCGGGCGGCACTGCTGTTTGCCGACCTTCGCGGCTTCACCTCGCTGTCGGAAAGCCATCCGCCTGCCGAGGTGATCGCGGCGCTCGATGCCTGGTTCGACCGCATCGCCGGCGCCATCCACGCCTTCGGCGGCGAGGTGCTGAAATTCATCGGCGACGGCCTGCTTGCGATCTTTCCGGTCACGACCAGCGCGCGCAGCGCATCCGAGGCGGCATTGCGCGCGGTGTCGGCGGCGCGCGTCGGCATGGCCCATCTCGATGCAGAGCGACGCAAGCAGGGCTTGCCGCCGTTGCCATTCGGCGCGGCGCTGCATCTCGGCGAGGTGCACTGGGGCAATATCGGCGCCGCCGACCGCCTCGACTTCACCGCGATCGGTGCCGCGGTCAATCTGGTGAGCCGGCTCGAAGGGCTGTGCAAGCCGCTGGAGCAGACCGTGCTGGTTTCGGGCGCCCTCGCCGCCGAGACCGAGACGCCGCTGGTCGCGCTCGGCAGTCATGAATTGCGCGGCATTGCGCGGCCATGCGCGGTCTTCACTTTGCCGGAGGGGTGAGCCGATCATCTGAACAGGCGCAGCCACGGCGCCAGATGAAATGCGCTCATCAGCGCGTACATCGGGACCATACCCTGCAATGACAGCGGTCCCTGCATCGCGCCGCAGATCATGTCGGCCGGCGCCATCGCGGCAATCAGCGCCATCACGGCGAAGGTCGGCGCCGCCGCCAGCGACAGAAAGCGCGCCACGATGGGCCCGCGTCCACTGAGCCGCCCCCTCACCCAATCTTCTCGTGTTTCAATACCGGCCATCGTTCGATCTCTCTGGAGATGATCCATGTCGTCATGTGCTAGGTTAGGACCGAGCCTCGGAGGGTGAGAGTGACAAGTGTGTCGGGATTCGAATGGACTCGCTGATAACGGCTGCGGCGCGCGCGCTCGCGGCGGGTGATCCCCTCGGCGCACTGAAACGGGTGGCCCTGCGCGACGATGCGCCGGCGCTGGCGCTGCGCGGCATCGCGATGGCCCGGCTCGGCGATTTCGTCCGCGCCAAGGAGCTGTTGCGGCGCGCAGGACGCGCCTTCGGCCCGCGCGAAGCGGTCGCGCGGGCGCGCTGCGTGGTGGCGGAGGCCGAGATCGCGCTGGTGTCGCGCGACCTTTCCTTTCCCGGCAAGAGCCTCGCCGCGGCGCGCGCAACGCTCGCAGCACGAGGCGATGCACTCAATGCCGCCCATGCCGGCTATCTCGAAATCCGCCGCCTGCTGCTGATCGGGAGCCTCGATGCGGCCGAGCGCATGCTTGATGGCCTCGACCCAGCACCGTTTCCGCCGGCGCTGCGGGTCGGCCATGAACTGGTCGTCGCCGGAATCGCGATGCGGCGGTTGCGGACCAAGCCGGCACGCGAAGCGCTGGCCCGCGCGAGGGAAGCCGCGCGCCGCGCCGGCATCGCCGAGCTCGCGGCCGAGGTCGAGAGCACCGCGCGCATGCTCGCCACACCCGCGGCGCGCCTGATTGCGCGCGGCAGCGAGCAGCCGCTGCTGCTCGAGGAGGTCGAAGCGCTGATGGCGTCGAAGGCGCTCGTCGTCGATGCCTGCCGCTATGTCGTGCGCGATATCGGCACGACGGTCTCGCTGACCCGACGGCCGGTGCTGTTCGCGCTCGCCCGCGCGCTGGGCGAAGCGTGGCCGCAGGACGTGTCCCGCGGCACGCTGATCGCGCGGGCGTTTCGCGGCAAGCACGCCGATGAATCACACCGGGCGCGGCTGCGGGTCGAGATCGGACGGCTGCGCCGGGCGCTGCGGCCGCTGGCCGATCTCAGCGCGACACCGGACGGCTTTGTGCTCCAGCCGCATGGCCGGCGCGAGGTGACCGTGCTGGCGCTGCCGGTCGAGGAGGAGCATGCCGCGGTGCTGGCTTTTCTCGCCGACGGCGAGGCCTGGTCGAGCTCGGCGCTGTCGGTCGCACTGGGGGCGAGCCAGCGCACCGTGCAGCGCGCGCTCGACGCGCTGGCCGCCACCGGTAAGGTGCAGTCGGTCGGCCGTGCCCGCGCCCGGCGCTGGATGACGCCGCCGGTGCCTGGATTCACGACGACGTTGTTACTCCCTGCCCCGCTGCCGAACGGCTAGCATCAGGACACAATTGGAAGCGTTTTCGAGCGAAGCGGATACCGGTTCGCGTGAAGAAAACGCGTCAAAACAGGATTCTGGAGCCTCGATTCTGATTCAATCAGAATTGAAGCTCCAGGCGACGGGAGCGCACATGAAAAAGGCCACGGCCGAGATCATCCGGGAATACGGCCCCTTCGACGGCGTCGAGAACGTCGGCGGCGTCAGCTTCGACGGCGAGCAGGTCTGGTTCGCGGCCGGCGATCGCCTGGTCGCCTTCGATCCCGACAGCGGCAACACCACCCGCACCCTCGATATCGCGGCTCATGCCGGCACCGCCTTCGACGGCAAGCACCTCTATCAGATCGCCGAGGACCGCATTCTGAAGATCGAGCCGAACAGCGGGCGCGTGATATCCACCATCCCCTCACCCGGCGGCGGCCGCGACTCGGGCCTCGCCTGGGCGGAGGGCTCGCTGTGGGTCGGCCAGTATCGCGACCGCACCATCGTTCAGATCGATCCGGAAACCGGCAAGGTTCTGCGCACCATCGAAAGCAACCGGTTCGTCACCGGCGTCTCCTGGGTCGATGGCGAACTCTGGCACGGCACCTGGGAAGGCGATGAAAGCGACGTGCGGCGGATCGACCCGCAGACCGGCGAAATCATGGAAAAGCTGGAGATGCCGCAGGGCGTGTTCGTCTCTGGCCTCGAGTCCGACGGCGCCGACCGCTTCTTCTGCGGCAGCGGTTCCGCCAACAACAAGGTGCGTGCCATCCGGCGACCGAAGCGCAGCCGCGCGTGAAGTGGATCGCTTCACGCGCGCACCGGCCTCATGCCGGCGCCGGCACCGCGGTGGGCCGCGCCGCCGGCATCGGGCGGAACGTCATCATGATCAGGAACGCGCCGATGCCGACCGCCCAGGAGCCGACATAGAGCCACGTGTAGCTCGCGAAGGTGTCGTAGATCAGCCCACCGGCGAGCGGTCCGGTCGCCATGCCGAGGCTGCCGGCCATCGCGGTGCCGCCGATCACCGTACCCATCATCCGCAGCGGAAAATTCTCGCGGATCAGCACGGAATACAGCGGCATGGTGCCGGCATAGATGAAGCCGAAGATCGCCGCGACCGCGTAGAATGCGGCGAGCTCGCGCACGAAGACGTAGCCGAGCGCGCCGAACGCCTGCGCCAGCAATCCGAGCACCAGCACGCGCTTGGCGCCGAAGCGGTCGCCGAGCAGGCCGAAGGCGATGCGGCCGCCCATCCCGGCGAGCCCTTCGACGCTGTAGATCGTCACCGCAGCAACCATCGGAATGCCGCAGGTGACCGCGTAACTCACGGTATGGATGATCGGGCCCGAATGGGTGGCGCAGCAGAAGAAATTGGTCGCGATCAGGATGATGAATTGCGGCGAGCGCAGCGCCTGCGCCAGCGACATCGGCGGTTCGCCGTTTTCGGAGATCGCTTCAGCGTGGTCGCCCTGCAGCGCCGGCGGGCGGCGCACCAGGAACGAGACCGGGATCATGATCGCGCCGACCACGCCCGAGACGATCAGCATCGCGGTGCGCCAGTCGTGGTGGGAGATCAGCCAGGCCGCAAGCGGCGACATCGTCATCGGCGCCATGCCCATGCCGGCCGACACCAGCGAAACGGCGAGGCTTCGATGGGTGTCGAACCAGCCGGTGACGCAGGCCATCATCGGCGCGAAGATCGCCGCCGTTGCCGCGCCGACCACCGCGCCGAACACGAACTGAAAGGCCAGCAGCGATGTTGTCTGGCTGGCCAGCGCGAGGCTTGCCGCCAGCACGACCGATCCGGTCAGCACCACCGGAAGCGGCCCGAAGCGGTCGGACAGCGTGCCCCAGATCATGCTGGTGAAGGCCATCGCGAGAAAGCCGATCGTCATCGCGCTGGAAATGCCGGTCACCGACCAGCCGGTCTCGCGCGCCATGGGCTGGAGGAACACCGGCAGCGAGAACATGCCGCCGATCGCGACACAGCCGAGCAGGCCGCCGGCCGCGACGATCACCCAGCGATAGGTCGAATTGCTCATTCCGGAACTCCCGTTCAGCTCATTCTGGCTGGAAGACGAGCGGGAGGACGCGAAACCGACAGCTGACGAGCGCGCCAGCTCACTTTTTTGCGAGCATCGCGGGCTCGAGCGCCGCTACCGAAATATTCCTCCTGGTCAGCGGCCAGCGGGACTGCACCCCGGCTCCGGCGCGATCTCGCCGAGTGCTCGCACCTGCACGAGTTCCGAACCCTGCGTCCTGGCAATGAACATGTTCATCGCCGCGTGATGATCCTGACCGAGCGCGACAGGGCCGGTCGGCGACGGAATGGCGAGGCCCGCCATCGCGTCGATGATCGCCTCCTTGTCGAGCTTGCCGGCCCTCTCGGCCGCCGCCTTGAGTGCGATCAGCGTGTTGTAATGCGTCATCACATAGTTCGACATCGCGACACCCGGCTCTGCGGCGGCGCGCGCCTTCGCCACGAACGCCTTGACGGCCGGATCCTCGCTCGCCGCGACCGCCGGCACCACTGTGACCATGTTCTGGCCCTTGCCGCGGAAGATGCCGAGGTCGACCTCGGACAGTCCGAGGAATGCCACGGTGATGTCCTTTAGCAATCCGGCCTCGTCGGCCTGCCGGATGAAATCCATCCCGTCGCCCTTCAGCGCGAACAACAGCACCTTGGCCTTGCTCGCCGCGACCTCCTTGATCAGCGGTGAAAAGTCGGTCTCCGTCCCCAGCGTGTATTTGGTCGCGACCACCTTGCCGCCGAGCTTCTCGATCAAGGGCTGCGCGATGTCGAACATCTGGTGCGGCCAGACCCGGTCGGCGCCGAGCAGGAAGTACGTGTTGCCGAAGGCTTGCGTCATGTAGGGCAGCAGCTGGCCGAGCTCCTGGTTCGGCACCGCGCCGAACGAAAACAGATAGCGGCTGCATTTGCCGCCCTCGTAATTGGTGGCATAGAGCAGCGGCGTCTTCGAGCTCTCGGCAAGCGGCACCAGCGCATTCAGGTTGCGCGAGGTGATCGGACCGACCACCGCCAGCACGCCGTCCTTGTCGACCAGCGAACGCATGGCGTCAGTGGCCGCCTCCGGCCGCGTCTTGTCGTCGGCATAGATGATTTCGACCGGCCGGCCGAGAATGCCGCCGGCCGCGTTGATGTCCTTGGCGGCGAGATCGAGCCCCAGCCGCGCCTGCTGGCCGTAGAGCTCGACACCGCCGGAAAATGGCAGCACCGCGCCGACGCGGATCGGTTCGCCGGATTCCGCGGCGCGCGAAGGCTGAAGCAGCGCACCGCAGAGCAGAAGCGCGAGCGTCGTGCAGATGATCGAGCGTGATGCCATATGCGTCGTCCCTTCAAGCTTGATACAACCATGCTTGATCGAGGTTATCGGCGTGGCACTGAAGAATTCGTCAAGCGCCCCCCATTTGCGTCACATTCGAGGCTATGCTCACTCCGCGCGTCGAGACATTTCCGCGCGCCTTCTTCCCCAAAATTTCTGGCCTATCCGGCAACCCGCATCCGCGGAGTGCCGGCCCACGCCTTGTCATGATCGATGAAAGGACACCCTTTGCAAAACCGCTTCGTCCTGATCTCCGGCTGCTCCGGCGCCGGAAAATCGACGCTGCTGGCCGATCTGCGTGCGCGCGGCTATCCGGTCGTCGAGGAGCCCGGCCGCCGTATCATCGCCCATGAGCTCGCGTCCGGCGGCAAGGCGCTGCCGTGGGTCGATGCGGCAGCATTCCTGCATCGCGCCATTGACGTCGCACTGAAAGATATGGAGATGGCCAAAGCCCATTCCGGATGGGTGTTCTTCGATCGCGGCCTCGTCGACGCGGCGTCGGCGCTCCAGGCGTTGACAGGCGAGCCGGTGCTGCACCCGAATTGCTCCATCCATCGCTACCACGGTCGTGTGTTCATGACGCCGCCATGGCCTGAGATTTACGTTACCGATTCGGAGCGGCGGCACGGCTTCGAAGCAGCCACGGCGGAGCATCGGCGGCTGATGGAGACGCTTCCGACGCTCGGCTACGACGTCATCAGCCTGCCGAAGCTATCGCCATCCGCGCGGGCCGATTTCGTGCTGGCGACGCTCGGCGGCGGCGTCCTACCTAAGGCCTGATCAGGCCGTCATTCCGCGGCCTCACGCTGCGGAACGCCCTGCTCGACATCGAGCTGCAAGATGTCGTTGAAGCGATTGAACGCGCCGCACAGCGCGATCCGCCATGTCAGCTCGACGATCTGCGCTTCCGAGAAATGTTCGCGCAGCCGTGCGAATATCTCGTCGCGGGTCTTGTTCCAGTTGTTGGTTACGGCGATCGCATATTCGACCACGAGCTTGTCGAGCGCATCGAGCTCGGGATGATCCTGATAGTCGAGCAGCCGTTCGGCGCCCGCTTCCGAAACTCCCTGGATCGCGAGCTTCGGCGCATGGTGCGACACGCAATAATCGCACTTGTTGAGCAGCGACACCGTCACCAGCGCGAGCTCGAGATGCCGCTTCGAGACCACCGCCTCGTCGGCGAGATCGACCAGCAGCGACCACATGTGCTTGAAGATCGGCGGGCGCTGCGCCATGACGCCGGCCTGGTTCTCGAACGCGCCATAGGTGGTCATCTTGTCCCACAGCGGCTTGAGCTCGCTCGGCAGGTCGTTCCTGGTCTTGATTGACACGCGTGACATGGATTGCCTCGGATCGGAAATTGAACCAATGCAGCCTGCCCCGCTTCGCCTGATACCGCAAGCCGCAGGGCGGCATGGCAGGCGTCACGCTGGCCGCAATCCGCGGCGCGGTCCGGCAAGCGGAGCGACTGTCGGTTCAGAACGACGTCCCGCCTCCGAACCGGAACTCCTGCACGATGTCGTACTTGCCCTTCGTGATCGGCACGGCGTAATCGAACCGCAGCGGGCCGAACGGCGAGGCCCAGATCAGGCCGACACCGACCGAGGTTCGCACCACGTTCCCATCGTCGTATTGAAGGCCGCATTTGCAAGCAGCCGTATTCACCTCGCCGGTTGCGGCCCACGACGTCGGGCCTTGATAACCCCAGAGCGAGCCGGCGTCCGCATAGACGGCCCCCTTCAGCCCAACCTCGGAGGGCAGGAACCAGAACGGCATCTGCAGCTCCATCGACGCGCCCCAATATTTGGTGCCGCCGAGCGCGTCTCCGACTGCGCCAAGGCTCGCATAGGTGATGTCGCGCGGGCCGATGCCGTTGGTGGCAAAGCCGCGCACCAGGTTCGGCCCCATCTGGAAATGGTCCAGCATGCGCAGATCATTGTCGCCGACCTTGGTGAGCAGGCCGCCCTGCAGGTGGATCAGTCCGATCAGGTCGGACACCAGCGGCGTGTAGTATTTCGCGTCGACCGCGCTCTTCAGATATGTCACGTCGCCGCCGACGCCGGCAAAGTCCTGCTTGAAGTCGATCAGCAGGCCGTCGGTCGGGTTCTTGTTGTTGTCGAGGGTGTTGTAGCTCAGGGTGTAGCCGATCTGCGAGGTCCAGGTCGCCCCTGCGGCCAGCTCCTTGCGCACCGGCAAGGTGGATTCTCCGTCGCCATAGCAGCCATACCCATAGAGCCCTGACGAGACCGAGTTCGTGGGATCGACGCCGCCAAGCACACTCTGGATGTAGGCAGGCGTCGGATTGAACGCGAGCGACGGGTTGGACGG
The DNA here is from genome assembly GCF_054056795.1 of Bradyrhizobium sp. USDA 3315. Taxonomy (NCBI): domain Bacteria; kingdom Pseudomonadati; phylum Pseudomonadota; class Alphaproteobacteria; order Hyphomicrobiales; family Nitrobacteraceae; genus Bradyrhizobium; species Bradyrhizobium sp. USDA 3315. The sequence goes on from NZ_JBSRYP010000001.1 coordinate 7,448,473, forward strand.
ATTGTTGTTGCAGTTCGCGTAGGCGCTATCGAGCGAGATTTCCTGCTGATAGAGCGAGTATCGCAACTGGAGGGTCAGGTCTTCGCGCAAGGCCAGGCCGAGCCGCGGCGAGAACCCGATCGTCTTCACGCCATAGGTCGTGTAGTCCGTCGGCAATTGCTCCTTGTAATACGCATCGAGCCCGAGCGCGACGCGATAGTCGAGCAAATACGGTTCGACAAAGGACAACGACAGGCCGCGCGAGTACTGGCCGTAGCTGACCGTTGCCTTGGCAAACAGGCCACGGCCGAGCAGATTTCGCTCCGAGATGCTGACCTCGGCGAGCGCGCCGTCCGTCGTGGAATAACCGCCAGACACGGAGAAGTCGCCGGTCGACTTTTCCTCCAGGTTGACGATCAGAACGACGCGATCGCTCGTCGAGCCGGGCTCGGTGGTGATCTTGACCGTCTTGAAATAGTCGAGATTCTTCAGCCGCCGCTCGGCGCGATCGACCAGCGCACGGTTATATGCATCGTCCGCGGAGAGATCGAACTCGCGCCGGATCACGTAGTCTCGGGTGCGGCCGTTGCCGCGAATGTCGATCCGCTCGATATAGGTGCGCGGCCCCTCCTCCACGCGAAACATGATCCCCACCGTGTGGGCCTCGAAATTCCGGGCGCCGTCCGGACGAACCACCGCGAAGGCGTAACCGCGGCGCGACGCCTCGATCTGCATGTCCTCGACCGATTTCTCGACCGCCTCGACATTGTAGAGCGAGCCTTCGCCGACGCGCGACAATGAACGCAGCGTCGTCGGATCGAAGCCCGCAATGTTCGAACGGAAACCGACCGTCGCAACGCGGTACTGCTGCCCCTCATCGATCTTGAACGTCACCTGAAAGCCCTTGCGCGCCGGATCATACTCGGCGAGCGCTGCCACGACCTGGACGTCCGCGTAGCCGTGCTTCAGATAGAAGCGGCGGATCAGGTCACGATCGGCCTCGACCCGATCCGGGTCATAGATGTCGGCGTTGCCGAGAAAGCTCAGGAAGTTCGTCTCATGGGTCTTGATCACGTCCTTCAGGCGCACCGCCGAAAAACTGTTGTTGCCCATGAACTCGATGGTCTTAATGCCGGTCTTCGCTCCCTCATCGACGGTGAAGACGAGATCGACGCGGTTGTTCGAGCGTTCGATGATCTCCGGCGTGACGTGCACGTCGTAGCGGCCTGAGCGCCGATAAATCTCGGCGATCCGCAGTGCATCCGACTGCACCATCGACCGCGACAGGGTGCCCCGCGGCTTGGACTGCATTTCGGCCGAGAGCTGCTCGTCCTTGATCTTTTTGTTGCCCTCGAACACGACGCGGTCGATCACCGGATTCTCGATCACGGAAACGACGATCCTGCCGCCCGCCTGATTGATCTTGACGTCCAGGAACAACCCCGTCCCGACCAGCTCCTTGAGCCCGTCGTCGATGGCAGCCTGATCGAGATGGCCGCCAGGTCCGGACCTGAAATAGGAGCGGATGGTCTCCGCCTCTACTCTCCGGTTGCCTTCCACCGTGATCGCGTCAACCGATTGGGCCGCCGCCGGAGTCAACAATGGCCATATCACGGGCGTCCCCGGGATCGAAAACCCCGACAGCACGATCGCCGCGACAAAGCCCCGCCACGTCTTCATTCCACACCTCGCGAACAACAAGCTCGTTGTGACGGGATGGTGATGGCTGCGGTGTGGCTGCCGGATTGCGGGATTATTTCCAGTGGTTTGGGACTGTGAGCGCGATGCGACGCGGCCAGCATCGCGGATTGCTTTGGGCTGCGAGCGACGCTTACAGTTCAGAAACATTATGCTTACGAAAAGGCGCAATGCCGCCCACAAGCGACGCGTATGCTGGTCAATTGGTGGCTGAGCGCGCTGGAACGCGCGCCAATGACGTTATGATGAGGACCCAGTCGCGGATCATGCTTGCACACACTCCGAAGATCCTGATCGTCGAGGACGATCTGCCGACCAGAGACTTGATCGCCCGCTACCTGCGCGACCAATCCTGCCTGGTGGCCACGGCCTCGAACGGCAGGGAAATGGATCGTTACCTTGCCGGGCATTCGCTCGATCTCGTCGTCCTCGATCTGATGCTGCCCGGAGAGGATGGACTGACCCTGTGTCGCCGCCTGCGCGGCGACTCGACGATCCCGATCATCATGCTCACGGCAAAGGGCGAAGACCTCGACCGGATCCTCGGGCTCGAGATGGGCGCGGATGATTATCTCGCCAAACCGTTCAATCCGCGCGAGCTGCTGGCGCGGATCAACGCGGTGCTGCGCCGCCAGGCCCAGGCCGGCCTTGCCGGGCGCTCGGGCCAGAGCGCCGCCCGCCTGCGCTTCCAGGACTGGACCATCGATCTTCGCCTGCGCGAATTGCGCGATCCCGACGGCGCCCAGGTCCCGTTGACCAGCGCGGAGTTCGACCTGCTGCAGGTGTTCTGCGAGCGGCCCGGCCGGATCCTGACGCGGGATGGCCTCTTGACCATGACGCGCAGCCGGCCGGCCAGTCCGTTCGGGCGCAGCATCGACGTCTTGGTCAGCCGGCTTCGCCGCAAGCTCGATACGAGCGAAGGATCGTCGGTGATCCGGACGGTGCGCACCGGCGGCTACATCTTCACGCCGCATGTGGAGGACGCATGAGCGGGACCCGCAGGATTGCCGCGCTTTTCAGCTTCCACCGGATCAGTGGCCAGATCGCCGCGCTGATCCTGCTTTCTCTGGTGCTCATCCATGCGCTGATCGGGCTTTATTTCGTCAGCCAGAAGCCGAGATCGTTCGCGGACAGGCCGATCCATCAGTTCCAGCTGGTTGCCAAGCTTCTGGCCGAGGCCCCTGCGGCCGATCGCGCAACGCTGTTGCGCGCGGCCGATCGAGCCTTTCCTCGCCTGCACCTCACATTGCGCGACGCAGGTCCGGGCTCGTCTGACGGTGCTTCGTCAGAGCCGCCCGGCGTCGACGATATCGACGAGTTTTCCTCGAAGACCGCGCCGGCGGCGGCTCGGTTGCCGGACGGAGTCCTGTTCGAAGCGACGATCGGCCCGACGAAAATGCCGCCGTTCTTCGGCGGATTCTGGGTCAGCACGTTCCTGTTCCTGTTCGTCAGCGTCACGCTGCTCGGCGTGTGGGCCGGCCGCGCGCTCAGCGCGCCGCTGTCCGCGTTCGCCCGCGCCGCCGAGAATTTCAGCATCAGCCAGGCGGACGCGCCGCTGCCGGAGACCGGCCCGGAGGAAATCCGCGCCGCAGCGGTCGCGCTCAATCGTATGCGCGAACGCATCACCACCTTGATGAATGACCGCACGCGCATGCTCGCCGCCATCAGTCACGACCTGCGCACACCGATCACCCGGCTGCGGCTCAGGTCCGAATATATCGAAAACGATGCCCAGCGTGCGGAGACCCTGCACGACCTCGACCAGATGCAGGCCATGCTGGAATCCGTGCTGTCATTCCTGAGCGGCGGCAGCGCGGCGAAGCCGACGCTTGTGAACGTCGCTGCGCTGCTGCAGACGATCTGCGAGCAATTCTCCGATTGCGGTCATGTCGTGCGCTACGAGGGCCCGACCAGGGCTTCGCTCCTGATCCGCCCGAGCGAGATCAGCCGCACCGTGACCAACCTGGTGGAGAACGCCCTGAGGTTCGGCAGCGAAGTCGATATCCGGCTGACCGCGTCAACCGATAGGGTCACTATCGATGTCTCGGACGACGGTCCGGGGATTCCAGAGCACCGCCGGGCCGAAATGCTGAAGCCGTTCGTCCGCGGCGACGAGGCCCGCACCATGGACGAGAAAAGCGGCTTCGGACTTGGTCTTTCGATCGCTCAGGCCATGGTGTGCGGGCATGGCGGCGAGCTGTCGCTGCACGACAACACGCAGCACGGCCTTCTTGTCCGCATCAAATTGCCGGGGCCCGTGCACCTCGGATCGGATCGAAGCGGGACGAGCGCGTCGCGACCCGTACTTCCTGAGCTCGTGTCCGGTTAAAGCAAGATTCAGAATCGCTTGCCCCTGCCACCCGGCCGCTTTTGATCAGACCCGGACTGCCGGCGTGACGCGGCAATCGCCGTTCTCCTCCGCGTCATCCCTGAAGCGGCGCGGAGTTGTCGGTCGCGCCGTGGCGAAAATGCGGAAGGGCGCGGCGCGGATACAGCGCGTTACAATCTGGCCCGCAGGATCAGCCCTTCTTCGGATCGGTGCGCGTGTTGCGCAGCAGATTGTCGCGCAGCCTCGCGACGGTCTTCTGCACGACGGGAAATTCGTCTCCGAGCCCGGTGGCTTCGACCAGGGACACATTGATGTCCTTGTCGAGCAGGCGCCGGCCCGCCGCCGTCAGGCTCACCCGAACCTGCCGCTCATCGGCGGGATCTCTGACGCGGCTGATATAGCCGCTCTGCTCGAGCTTCTTGAGGATCGGCGTCAGCGTGTTGGATTCCAGAAACAGCTTCTCGCCGAGCGCGCTGACGGTCTGCTCGTCCTCTTCCGACAGCGCCACCATGGCGATGTATTGGGTGTAGGTCAGGCCGACCGCATCCAGGATCGGCTTGTAGGCGCGGCCGAAGGCCAGATTGGCCGAATAGACCGCAAAGCACAGAAAATTCGAGAGTTTTCGGCCCTTGGTCTCGGCCTTGGAGGTGCGGGTCACGGACGTCTCCGGAGTTTGTGATGTCGCAGTCCATATAAATCGCATCCGATTAAATCGGAAGTGCTTGACACGATCAAGCCTGAAGCCTATTTCGACGCGCACACGATTAGATCGGATACGATCTATATTCACCAAAGGAGCTCGCCATGACCACCAATGCAAAGGTTCTCGTCACCGGAAAGACCCACGTCACCGCCGGCCCGAACGGCGCCGCCCGCTCGCGCGACGGCTTCCTCGACGTCAAGCTGCCGCAGCCGCACCCCGCCGCGGAAAACCTGTTCGCGGCCGCCTGGTCGGCCTGCTACATCGGCGCGATCCAGCTCGCCGCCGGTCAGCGCAAGGTCAAGCTCGCGAGCGAGCCCGAAGTCGACGCCGAGATCGATCTGAACCAGGCCGGCAGCGCCTTCTTCCTGAGCGCCCGCCTCAACGTCCACGTCCCCGGCGTCGAGCGCGAGGTCGCGCAGGAGCTGATCGAAGCCGCGCACGGCATCTGCCCCTACTCCAAGGCGGTCCACGGCAACATCGATGTCACGACCACCCTCGTCTGAAACGAGCACATGACGATCTCCGACGCGGGCCGGCCGCTTGCCGGCTCGCGGTCGGGCAAGTCCAGAAGACTGGAGTTCAAGATGACCAGCAAGCTGATGAAGGCAACGCGCCTGCTCGCAAGGACGGCCTTGTTCACCGCAAGCCTCCTGACCATACCGAGCGCACAGGCGCAGCAACCGACTGGTTTCACGCGAACCGACCTGCAGCGCCACGACCTCAGCGTCGGCGGGCATGAAGCCGTGCAGGTGCGGGTCGACATCGCGCCGGGCAAGGCCTTCGGCCGCCACACGCATCCGGGCGAAGAAATCATCTACGTGCTCGCCGGCACCCTCGAATACGACGTCGACGGCAGGCCGCCGGCGAGGCTGAAGGCCGGCGACGTGCTGTTCATTCCCGCCGGCACGGTCCATGCGGCGAGGAATGTCGGCGACGTCACCGCCAGCGAGCTTGCGACTTACATCGTCGAGAAGGACAAGCCGCTGCTGACCCTCGTGAAGTGACCGGTACCGCCTACCCGCCCCGGCGCCTGGGCAGGCACGGCGACATCGTGTTCACTTCGTGCCGTGAGCCTCGGCCTGCCGCACCGGCCGCGCATTGAAGATCAGGAAGCTGAGCGCGGCCATGACCCACACCCCGATGCCGCCATAGAGCATCACCCAGCCGAAGCCGCTCGCGAGTGCCTGATGCACGACCGGGCCGGTCAGCTCCGGCGCGGCTGCGACGTCGCCGGCCGCGATCCGCTCGCCGATCGCGCGAAGTTGCGCGCCGTCCAGCGCCGGTAGCACCGCCTTCAGATGCGCCAGCACGCCGCTTGCCAGGATGAAGCCCATCAGCGCGATGTTGACCGAAAGCGAAACCATCCGCGCGCTCATGTCGATGCCCGAGGCCATGCCGGCGCGGTCGTTCGAGACCGAGCCGGTCGTCGTGTTGGTGACCGGCGTGTTGGTGATGCCGAGGCCAATTCCGGCGAGCAGGCAGCCGGGCAGCATCGTCAGCCAGTCCGGCTGCGCGGCGGCGCTGGCGAATTTCATCAGCATGAATCCGGCGCCGATCGTGAACAGCCCCACCGGAATGATCAGTCCGGGCTGATAGCGCAGCGACAGTCGTTCGGCGAACGGCGGCATCACCAGCGTCGGCAGCGTGTAGGCAAGCAAGGCAAGTCCCGCGGACACGCTGTCATAGCCGAGGCCTGCATGAAACCAGATCGGCAGATAGATCATGAAAGGCCAGTAGCTGAGGTTCATCGCCGCCGAGCCGACGATCGAACCGGAGAAAGCCGGGATCCGAAAGACAGAGAAGTCGAACATCGGCCGCCGGCTGATTCTCTCGGCAACCAGGAACGCGGCGAAGCTCGCCGCGGAGACGCCGAGGATCACAAGCCCCTTCAAGCTGACGAAGCCGAGATCCGGCCCCTGCGTGATGTAGAAGGCGAGGCAGAACACCGCGACCGACATCGTCACGATACCGGCGACGTCGAGGCTGCTGGCCTTTGGGTCCCTCGATTCATGCACACCGCCGATCGTGAGCACGAACGCCGCGGCCGCGAACAGCACGTGGACGAGGAACACCCACTCCCAGCTCAGCACCGCGACGACGGCGCCGCTGATGATCGGGCCGAAGCCGAGGCCGATGCCGAAGATGACGCCCCACCAGCCCCAGGCGACGGCGCGCACCCGGCCGCCCTGGAATTCGTGCGAGAGCACGGCGATCTGGCAGATCAAGAGCGCGCCGCCGCTGAGGCCCTGCAGGAACCGGGCGACAATCAGCGTTTCGACGCTCGAGGCGACGCCGCAGATCAGCGAGGTGATGCCGAATGCCGCGATCGCGACCAGGAAGATGCGCTTGCGGCCGTAGCGGTCCGCCACCGTCCCGATCGCCATCAGCACCGTGGTGACCGCGATCGTGTAGGCGTTCATGATCCATTGCAGCGCCTTGAAGTCGGCATGCAGCACCCGCTCCAGCGTCGGCAGGATCGCGGGGATGCTGGAAATCTCCAATCCGAACATCAGGCAGGCAAGGCATACGGCAGACAGCACGACAGCGCCGCGGCGGCTCAGTTCAGTAGACATGATCAGGCCTTTTGTTGTGGCAAGCCAACGGAGTACCGCACGCTGTTGCCAGGGTGCTGGCAGCAGCGTCGGTCGATCGACTCACGATGTATTGAGGCAGCAGCGGCAGGAATCGGGTGGCCACGGCGCTTCACAACGCAAAGCTAGTCATGGCTTGAGCAGTGGTGAATTGGATGACTAGATATTTCAGAGACAACAAATCCGGATGACTGACATGACCACGCTCGACGTCGACGCCGTGAGGACATTCGTGACCATCGCCGATCTCAAGAGCTTTACGCGCGCCGCTGAAACGCTCGGCACCACGCAGGGCGCGATCAGCGTCAAGTTGAAGCGGCTGGAAAGCCAGCTCGGCCACAGGCTGATCGAACGGACACCGCGCCTGGTGCGCCTGTCGGCGCAGGGCGCAGCTTTCCTCGCCCCGGCGCAGGAATTGCTCGCCGCGCATGATCGCGCCGTCGCGGCGTTGTCGCCCGTGCGCCCGCGTCGCTTCTCGCTCGGCATTGCCACCCATGTCGGAGGCGCGGAGGTTCCGACCTTGCTGACGCGGCTGCATGCGCACGACCCGGCGCTCACCATCGAAGTAAGGCTCGAGGATTCCCGCGACCTGCTCGACGCCTTCGACCGCGGCGAGATCGATGCCACCATCATCCGCCGCGAGGACGACCGCCGCGACGGCGAGATGCTGGCGACGGACCACTATGGCTGGTTCGCCACGCCGGACTTCGTCCATCGCGCGGGCGAGCCGCTGCGGCTCGCCGCCTCCTCGCCGTCCTGCGGCGTGCTCAACATCGCGACGCGCGCGCTGGCGGCGGCGAACATCCCGTGGACGGAAAGCTTCCTGGGCTGTGGGTCCTTTGCTGTCGCCGATGCGGTCGCCGCAGGCCTCGCTACGTCGGTGTTCTCCCGCCGGCTCGCCCCGGCCGGGACGATCGAGGTCAGCCGGCGGCTCGGCCTGCCTGCCCTGCCGCCGTCCGAGATCATGCTGCTGTCGGCGCTGTCAGATGCAAAATCACGCGCGGTCCTGAAGACGATCGTTGGTGCCTTTCGCGAGCATCATCGGATGCCTGCGAATCGCGCGGCAGAGGACATCCATACCGTCACGGAAGTTGTCGGCTCCTGAACGGTCTGCGCGCCGGCCGGCTAGTGTGCTGAATGCGAAGTTCGTGCGATTTCGCGGCAGCCACTTTCACGAACTTCGCATTCACAAAGCACACTAGAATCATAAGTTTGCTAGTGTCCTTATCGAATCCGAAGTTCGCTCCGAAGGTGCGGCAAATGATGCGAACTTCGGATTCGGGACACTAGCGGCGCGCCCTTCCGGCGCGCTTTCCCTCGAACAGCGCACGCTCCGAGGCGAGCGCCCTGGCGAGAAAATCGAGCGTCGCGCGGATGCGCGCGGTGCGCTTGAGATCGTCATGCGTCAATAACCACAGCGCCGAGCGCGGCTCCGCCAGTGCTTTCGGCGTCAGGCGGCGCAGCGTGGGCGCGAGATCGCCGACATAGCAGGGCAGCAAGGCAAGCCCCAATCCCGCCGCAGCAGCATCGCGCAGCGCCGGAAGCGCATCGACCCGGCAGGTGATCCGCACCGAACGCACGTTCTCGCGCATCCAGCCGGCGATGACGGTCCCCGCCAGCGCATCGTCGAGCCCGATCCAGTCGTGCACCGACAGATCCCCGTCGACGCGGCGGGCGAGATAGGCGCGCGATCCGTAGACCGCATGGGCAATATCGGCAATGCGCCGTCCGACCAGCAATTCGGATGGCGCCGGCGTCGGCCGGATCGCGATCTCGGCCTCGCGGCGCGTCAGGTTCGCCATCGCATTCGAGATGATGATCTCCGGCTGGATCTCCGGATGCGCGGCGCGCATCGCCGGCAGATGCCGCATCAGCACCGCGCCGAGCGTGTCCGTCGTCGTGATCCGCACCGGCCCCGACGGCCTGAGGTCCTGCCCCGCCAGCTTGCGCTCGAGCGCAAGCACTTCGTCCTCCAGCCGGGCTGCCGACGCCGCCGCGATCTCGCCCGCCGGCGTCGGCGCGTAGCCGTCGCGGAAGCGCTCGAACAGCCGCGTTCCGATCGCATCCTCGATCGTGGCGAGCCGGCGAAACACGGTGGAATGCGTGACGCCGAGCCGGCGCGCCGCCCCCGAGAGGCTGCCTTCCCGCGCAACCGCAAGGACAAGGCGAAGGTCATTCCAGTCAAGCGGGCTGTTCATTTTTGCAAACTCAATTGGCAGAGTTGGCGAATACCTTATCACGGACAAACAGGCCATCTTCCCGAAAAGTTCGGCCGACGGGCGCACCTCGTGTGCCGCGCTGGCAACGCAGAGGAGCTGGCAGGTGACAAGCGAGACTACCGAGACGTTGCAATTGCACGACACGCGGCCCTCGGCGATCGATCCGCGGCGATGGCTGGCGCTGCCGGTGCTGCTCACCGGCGCCTTCCTGCCGATCCTCGACTTCAACGTCGTCAACCTCGCACTGCCGGTCATTCGCGACAATCTCGGCGCCAGCCCGAGCGAGGTGCAGTTCGTGATCTCGGCCTATGCCGCGACCTATGCGGTCTTCCTGATCACCGGCGGCAGGCTCGGCGATCTCCTGGGGCGGCGGCGGATGTTCCTGACCGGCGTCGCCGGCTTCACGATCGCATCCGTGCTGTGCGGCATCGCGTGGTCACCGGCCATGCTGGTCGCCGGACGAATCCTGCAGGGCCTGACCGCGACCGTGATGGCGCCGCAGGTGCTCGCCTCGATCCGCGTGCTGTTTCCGGCGGCCGAACAGGGCCGCGCGCTCGGCTTCTATGGCGCGACCTTCGGCCTTGCTAATATCTGCGGCAAGCTGCTGGGCGGCGTGCTCGTCTCGGCGCATCCGTTCGGACTGGCCTGGCAGGCGATCTTCCTGATCAACGTGCCGATCGGCCTCGCCGCCTTCGTCTGCGGCCTGCTGTTCTTGACCGACTCGCGCGCCGCGCACGCGCAGCGGCTCGACGTCGGCGGCGTCATCCTGCTGTCGCTCACGCTCGGCCTTCTGATCTATCCGCTGATCGAGGGCCGGGAATCCGGCTGGCCTATCTGGATCGTCGCGATGCTGTTGGCCTCTCCGCTGATGCTCGACGCTTTCGTCCGCTTCGAGGCGCGCCTCGAAGCCCGTGGCGGCGATCCGCTGGTCGCGCCGCATCTGCTGCGCAACAGCGATTTCGTGATCGGGCTGGTGATGGCGCTCGCCTTCTACATGCTGTCGTCGTTCTATTTGACCTTCGCGGTCTACCTGCAAAGTGGCCTGCACCAATCTCCGTTGGAGGCCGGCCTTGCCACCCTGCCCTTTGCCGCCGGCTTCTTCGTCAGCTCGCTGGTATCATCGCTGGTGATGCAATGGCTCGGTGCCCGCACGCTGACGCTGGGCTTTGCGCTCCAGGTCACAGGCTTCGGTGTCGTGATGCTGTCGGTCGGTGGCGCGCTTCCGCAAAGCCTCGAATTCGGCCTGATCTGCGGCGGGCTCGGCTTCGGCACCGTGATGCCCTCGGTGATCAAGGCTGTGATCGGCAGCATCGATCCACGCCATGCCGGGCTGGCATCGGGGATGATGATCTCGACCTTCCAGATCGGCGCCGCACTCGGCGTCGCGATTATCGGCGGCGTCTTCTACAGCCTGCTCGGGCCGCATCCGCAGGCCGACGACTACGCGCACGCCTTCACGATCGCGCTCGGCTGCAATGTCGCGCTGCTGGCGCTCGGCGGCTGGCTGTCGCTGTGGCTGCCGCGCCAGCCGGCGGCGGGTTGAGATCGACACCGCCGACGCGGCTATTGCTTCGCGGCCGCGAGCGGCGGCGGAAACAGCAGCTTGAGCAGGATGGCGGCAAGCAGCGTCACCAGGGCGAGACCGGTGGAGAGATAGAGCGCGCTCGCATCGCCGAACCGGTCGATCACGATTGCATAGATCAGCGGCGCCGCCGCCGGCAGGATGAAGCTCGGGACAATGAGCCGGCCGACCAGCGTGCCATAGCTGCGATGATCGAACAGGATGAGCGGCAGCGTTCCCCTGGTGATGGTCAGAATGCCGTTGCAGGCGCCGTAGAGCAGCGCAAACGCAATCCCCATCTCCCGCGCCGATCCGCTGAACAGGCCGGCGATGAAGGAGAGCGGCATGATCAGGCAGGCCATCAGGTTGAGCGCAAGCGGATCGATCCGGACGCCGAACAGGACTTCGCAGAGGCGCGCGGCGGATTGCCCGATCCCCCGCAGCGTTGCGATCCAGACCGCAACGGTGACGGTAAGCCCGAGGCCGGTGAGCACCGCAATCATGTGCGCGGACATGCCGGCGTTCAAAAAGTTCGCGCCGGTCATGGTCACGGCATAGAGCCCGCTCGCCGCTGCAAGCTGCCGCCGCCCCACCGCGCGCGGTTGCCTTGATGCCACCGCAGAGCCCGGCACGCCGGCAAATCGCTGGTTCGGAATCAGCAGATGCAGCGGGATCGTCAATAGCGCAATGCCGGCATAGACCAGCACCGCGATGCGCCAGCCGAAATGGTCCGAGAGCGCATGGCCGAGCGGCCAGAACACGGTGGCGGCCAAGCCACCAAGCAAGGTGATCCCGGACATCGCACGGCGCGCCTCCGGCCCGCCGATCCGGGCCAGCGCCGCGAAGGCGGCATCGTACAGCGTCAGCCGCATGCCGAGGCCAAGAACGATCCAGGATGCGAAATAGCTGCCGATCTGGTGCGAGACCGCGAGGCCGGCGCAGCCGAGCGCATTGATCGCGGCGCCCGCGACCATGACCTGCCGGCCGCCGCTTCTGTCCACCCACCTGCCCGCAAGGGGCGACGTCACGCCCATCACCAAGAGCGCCGCGGCAAATCCGCCGTAGACGATGTCGCGGCTCCAGCCGAGATCCGCGGCGATCTGCTCGCCGAACCCGCCGACCAGATAGTAGGTCGCGCCCCACGAGATCAGTTGAGCCAGCCCGAGGGCAATCACGACCCGGCGTGCGATCACCGGGCCGTTTCCCTGTCTGACGGAAGCGTGGAAGCGCCCGGCCCCAGCGGCCGCTGCATCAGCACGGTGTCGACCCATTGCCCGAGCTTGAAGCCCACCGACCTCAACGTTCCGACCATCTCGAAGCCCATGCGACGGTGCAGCGCGATCGATCCGGCGTTGCCGCTGTTACCGATCACGGCGATCATTTGCCGCCACGGTCCCGCCTCCGACCGTTCGATCAGCGCCCGCAGCAGCGCCGCGCCGACGCGGCGGCCACGCAGGGCTTCCGACACGTAGACCGAGTCTTCAATGGTGTTGCGATAGGCCGGCCGCGGCCGGTACGCTGTCGCGTAGGAGTAGCCGGCCACCCGTCCGTCGATATCGGCCACGATATATGGCAGCCCAGCGGCCAGCACGGCGGCACGGCGCCCGAGCATCTCGTCGAGTGTCGGCGGCACTTCCTCAAAGGTTGCCAGCCCGTTGAGCACGTGGTGCGCGTAGATGCGCTGCACCTCCGCCATGTCGACCTCTGTGGCGTCGCGGATCACGGTGTCTTCGTTGTCTCTCATCCTTGCCTCGTCTAGCGGCATCATGCCCGTGCTTCGACGGCGCGTCGGTGCACGTTGCGGGCACCACGGGCTCATCTCGACATCGCTGCGCGACAGTCCGACATCCGCAAGCAGGCGATCATCGAGCTCGCGCAGCGCCTGCCGGCGGCGGATGCGCGAATGCGGCGAGACCGCAAGATAGCGCCCTAGCTCGACGATGACACCGCCAATGGACTTGAGGCCGGACAATGCCTGCTCCCGGTCTGCCGAAGCCGTCGCTTGCCGGACTATGCGCCCCGCCGTTATATAAGTGAAGCTTTGACAGCTTATGCGCGGTATAAGAGATACTTTGATGAAGAACCTCAACCTCGATTATCTCGAAAGCTTCGCTGTCGTGATCGACTGCGGCAGCTTCTCGGCGGCGGCCGAGCGGTTGCAACTCACGCAGCCCGCGGTGAGCCTGCAGGTGCGCCAGCTCGAGCGCAGCCTGAATGCGACCTTGATCGAGCGGGTCGGACGCAAGGCCAGACCGACCGCCGCCGGCGTCGCGCTGCTCTCCCATGCGCGTCAGATCAATGCGGCGGTGGCATCGGCGGTCGACGCCGTTGCACAGCAGACGACGGGAACGGCAGGCCGCGTGCGGCTCGGCACTGGTGCGACCGCGTGCATCTTCCTGCTGCCGCCGATCTTAAAAGAGTTACGGGCCGCGCTGCCCTCGCTGGAGATCACGGTCACGACCGGCAACACCGCGGAGATCGCAAGGGCGGTCGAGGAAAACACCATCGACATCGCGCTCGTCACGCTGCCGGTGTCGGGACGCAGCTTCGAGATCACGCCGGTCATGAACGACGAGTTCGTGCTGATCGCGCCCCGCGACATGCAACTGCCGGCGCGGATCACGCCGGAGGTGCTGGCGACCAGGCCGGTGCTGCTGTTCGAGCCGGGCGGCAACACCAGGCGCACCGCGGACGAGTGGCTGGCCCGCGGCGGCGTGTCGTTGAAGCCGTTGATGTCGCTCGGCAGCGTCGAGGCGATCAAGGAGATGGTGCGCGCCGGGCTGGGCTGTGCGGTGCTGCCCGGCATGGCCGTCCCCGCCAGGACCAAGCAGCGCGACCTGGTCGTCCGGTCGCTGTCACCAAAGCTCTACCGCCGGCTCGCGGTGGTGATCCGCCGCGACAAGCGCCTCGATCGCGGGCTGCGGCAGACCTTGTCGGCGCTGAAGGCACTCTCGGCCAAGGACAATGGCCGCTAGGCGGTGTGGACTCTAAGGATTCCCTTTTAGGAGCAAATCAGATTCAAGGCTGCTTTTGGGAGGCAGTCTTGGGTGTGATGGATCGTCTGGTGTTGAGCGATGCGGCTTGGGAGCGGATGGCGCCGCTGATCATAGGCCGGCCTGACCAGAAGGGCTCGACCGGGCGCGACAATCGGATGTTCGTGGAAGGTGTGCTGTGGATCGTTCGCACGGGCTCTCCCTGGCGTGATCTTCCGGAAGCGTTCGGGGATTGGAACAGCGCGTTCCGGCGCTTCAGCCGATGGAGTGCCAAAGGCGTCTGGTGGCGGATCTTCGAGGCAATGTCCGACGATCCGGACTTCGAATATCTGATTGTCGATTCCACCATTGTTCGAGCCCATCAGCATGCTGCCGGGGCCAAAAAAGGGGGTCTGAAGATCAGGCGCTTGGCCGTTCGCGCGGCGGCCTGAGCACCAAGATACATATGGCCGTTCGCGGCTTGGGATGTCCGGTACGGTTCACGATCACCGCAGGCCAGAAGGGCGATGCACCGCAAGCCGCCACATTGATCGAGGGATTGCCTGCCGAGGTTTTCATGGCCGATACGGCTTATGACGCCGATCACCTGCGCCAGGACATTGCAGCCAAGGGCGCGCTCGCCGTCATCCCCAACAACCCGTCACGCGCGCTCAAGTATCCGCTCGACAAGCATCTCTATGCCCAGCGCCATCTCGTCGAATGCTGCTTCTCAAAGCTCAAGCAATTCCGCCGCGTCGCAACCCGCTTCGAAAAGACCGCCCGAAATTACCTTGCCGTCATCACTCTCGCAGCCATCGTCCTATGGCTGCGATAACTGTCCACACCGCCTAGAGCGTCGAGCGAGGCGGACGCCGGTCCGCGTCAAGAAAGCAGGCATGACAAGGAGCGGGAGCTTCGGTTCTGATCCAATCAAAACCGAAGCCCTCGGAAGCACGCCGCGCGTTCTCCCCGTTCTACCCCTTACGTCGCTTTGCGCTCCTGCTCCGCGATCTTGCGGAACGCGGCCTCGCCGGCATCGGTCACCGCCGCCCATTTTGCGTTCGGCGTGGCCTCGGCGTCGTAATTGTCGTGCCAGTTCCACCATTTGTAGGTCGGGCTCTGCGGATAACCCTTCGGCGAGTCCTCCCAGAGTTCCTGGCGGCCGAGCGGCGTGATGTCGAGATAGCTCCACACCGTACCCATCGCCTCGTCGCCGCGGCTGTTGACGAAATAGGTGCGGAAGATCCGCTCGCCGTCGCGGATGAAGACGTTGTGGCCGTGCCACTCGGCAACGCCGAAGTCGGTGTCAAAACTGTCGGTGATCGTGTACCACGGCATGTCCCACTCCATCCGCGCCTTCAGCCGCGCGATGTCGGCCTGCGGCGCGCGCGAGGCGTAAGCCAGCGTGGTGTCGCGCTGGTTCAGATGGGAGAGGTGACTGACCTGATCGGCGCCGAGCGAACAGCCGCGGCAGCCATGGTCCGGCCAGCCGAACACGCCGGGCTCGAAGAAGGCGCGGTAGATGATCAGCTGCCGGCGGCCCTCGAACAGGTCGAGCAGGCTCGCCTTTCCGTTCGGTCCTTCGAAGACATACGGCTTCTCGACCGCCATCCAGGGCATCCGCCGCCGCTCCGCCGCAAGCGCGTCGCGTGCCCGCACCTGGGCCTTTTCCTTCACCAGCATCTCCAGGCGCGCCGCCTCCCACGCCTCCCGTGACACCACCGGCGGCGTCTGCATCGCTGCCAGTCCGCCGCGATCGTTTTCAGATGATTTATTCATGATGGTCTCTCCATCTCCGATTTGGACGAACTCCGCTCCCCGAGCGCGGTTCCAGCGCCGGCGGCCGTTCGTCATTGGCCATGCCGCAATCTGGCTCGGCAGTGCTGGCGAGCGGGAGTGACAAGTGTGTCGGGATTTTTCGCGCAGGTGGTCAGACCGCATCACCATGTTTGTGATATGCTTGCACTTTGCAATTAACTATGCGAGCCTCGCCGGCATGAAGCAAACCGCTGCCCCCGCGTTCGATGATGGCCTCAAGCTAAGCGCATGGCTGCCCTACCGCCTGTTCCTGGTCGCGGCGCAGGTCGCCCGCCCGCTCGAGCGCTTCTACGGCGAGACGTTCGGATTGAGCCAGGCGGGCTGGCGCATCCTCGCCGTCATCGCCGAGCGCGACGCGGCCAACGCCTCCGAGATCGGCCGCGCCTGCGCGCTCGATCCGTTCGCGGTCAGCCGCGGCATCGGCCAGCTCACAGAGCTCGGCTTCGCGGTGCGACGCTCCGGCAAGTCCGACCGACGCTTCGCCGCCGTCAGCATCACCCGCAGCGGCCGGGCCGCGTTCAACCGGATCGCCGCACTCGGCAGCGCGATCGAGGCGCGGCTGCTGGCGCGGCTCTCGGAGAGCGAGCGAACAATACTCGACTCCGCCCTCACCCGGCTTGAGGGAGAAAGCGCGCGGATCGACGCCGACGGCTGGCGCGCACTGCGCGATGACGCCGGCGCGCCATGACGGCCCTGCTGTTCGCAGTGACCGCGCTGCTCTGGGGCGGCGGCGCGCTGGCAACGGCAATGCAGGCCGGCGTGACGCCCGCGCCGTGGTCGGTCGCGCTGCGCATGGTGCTCGCGGGCGTCATCCTGCTCGGCTACAGCCGGATGCGCGGCGTGCCGCTTGCGATCCCGCGCAAGGACCGGCCGGCGGTCGCGTTGCAGGGCCTGCTGTTCTTCGCCATTGCCTTCATCGCCTTCTATGAGGCGACCGCACGCATGCCGAGCGGGCTTGCGGCACTCGTGCTGTCGACATCGTCGCTGTTCGCGGCCGTGATCGCGCGTGCCGCACTCGGCGTGCCGATCTCTTCCGGATTCGTGTGGGGCGCGCTGTGCGGCATCCTCGGACTGGCGATCATCTTCCTGCCCGGTGCCGCCGCGCAGGGAGTCGCACCGCTTGCGGGATTCGCCTGGGCGCTCACCGCGGCCATCGCAACCGGCGCCGGGACAACGGTCGGTGCGCGCAACCAGCGCGCCGGACTGCCTGTCGCCTCCGTGCTCGGCTGGGGCGCGTTCGTCGGCGCGGCGGCGAGCGCGCTGTGGGCCGTCGCGACGGGCACGCCGTTTGTAGCCGACATTTCGCCCTCCTACGTGGCGAGCTTCCTCTATCTCGCGATCGCCGCGTCCTGCATCACCTTCATGCTCTATTTCGAGCTGGTGCGCCGGCTCGGTCCCGGCCGCGCGGCCTATACGCTCGTGCTGGTGCCGCTCGTCGCGCTCGTGCTGTCCGCGCTGTTCGAGCACCTTGCGCTGGGCTGGCCGGTGCTCGCCGGCGCCGCCGCGATCCTTGCCGGCAACGTGCTGGTGCTGGCGCGCGCTTGACCGGCTCGTCGGCGCACAGCCAGAGGCATGCGGCAAGTTGTCCCGCGCCGGCGATCGCCGGCCAGTCAACCTCTTATTTCCCGATCGCATTAATCGGACGTTGTCCGGCTCGCATATAAAGAAGCAACCCGGGACGACGAGGCGGCTTCGCAGGGTTACCCGATCGTGAATTCCATCCGCAGAATCGGCAACACCGAGTACTTCGCAATCCAGGTCGACGGCCAGGATGACTGGATCATGCGTCCTGCCCTCGGCCAGCGGCCCGCGCGGAATGCCGGGCTGCTGCCGGATGGCATCGCCTGGTTCTTCAACACCGACGCTGGATTCATCTTCTATGATCTCGCGCATCGCCAACTCGTCGATCGGCTGCAAACGCCCTGGGCCCGCGGCCACGACGGAAAGGACGCGCGCGACGATTATCTGAGTTACGGATTTCTCCAGAGCAAGGATGGCCGGTTCGTCTATCTCCTGCTTTATCACGCCGCGAACGCGACTGACCTGCATGTCATCGACCTCGAGCGCAGGGCGATCGTCCGCTCGGTTCTGGACATGCCGAGCGGCAACTCGCTGTGCCCGCCGGTTCTGGACCAGGCTGGCCGGATTCTGGTTTCGGCGTTCCGGCACGACAATGGAATTATCGCGCTGCTGCTGCGCATCGATCCTCAGACGGGCCATCACGAGGTGTCGAGCTGCGAGGGATCGCGGGCGAGGTCGTTCCTGATCCGCTCGAGCCCATGCGGCCGCTATTGGTTGCGCGCCGACAACTCCCGCCTTCCAATGCTCACCGAGGAGGCCTCACTCGTCTCGCGAATGCTGGGCAGAGACACCACAGCGCAGCGGGAGTATTTCAGCTTTGCCGTCGAGATCTGGCAGGCGTTTCCGCTGCGGCGGTTGCATTCCGTCGCGCCGATGTGGATGCAGGCGGAAGGGCTGCCCGACAACGGCCACATCGACTACGACCGGCGCAAGCAAGGATTGCCGCCGCAGCGCGGCGGGATCTACCGCACGGTGTCGCAGTTGCTGGATCAGGAGGGCTCGCTCACGACCAACCGGATCAGCGCGACATCGCATCCCGGTCTGTGGCCGGATCCGAACGGCCACTACGCCAATGTCAGCAGCAATCTGCGCGACTTCGAACTCTCCGAGCGCGACGTGATCGGCTGGCAAGGCGATGGCCAGGCCTTCTGGTTGAAGCGGCAAGACTTCGTCGCCTGTGTCGGCGTGGACGGTACGGTCTCGCCCAAGATCATGCTGGAACGGTTCGGGATGGACAGCCGCCCCTGGCTGGTCAACGCTCGCGGTTGGTCGGAGGCGACGCCCCTGCCGGACCGTCGCCTCGATATGCGGTTCACGGAGGGGATGGTGACGGTCTCCGGCGCGCCAGGCGATCCGGTACACCGCGTCCGGGCGGTGCCCGTAACCGAGGATCATTTCAGGCCCGCGCCTCCCGAGCCGCAAGACGAGGACAAGGATGCCGCGCTCGCCAAGAAGGCCGAGACGCTCGCCAAGCGGTTCAGCACCTACGCCGTCGATCTCGCCTCGATGAGCGAGCCCGATTGTATCGCGGCCATCGATGCGCTCACGGCGCAGATCGGTCCCGATATCAACGAGCGTCCCTACGACAACCACCTGCAGGCGGTGTTCCGTTGCGATGGCAAGCGGCTCAACGAGAAGAAGTTCTTCACGCATGTCGCGAAGCACTGCCCCGGCGCCGCGCCTGCGATCCGAAGGCTGATCGACGCGGTATGCACGCACATCGGACCGCATGCCAACGCCTGGTACGATCCTTACGGAGACGAGATTCCGACCGCGCTGTTCGGCTACGCCGCATGGTGCCTCGCGCGCCTGGACAAAACGAGCAACGATGTCCTGCTGCGCTACTACGGGCTGGTCGATACCGACCACGAGAACTTCTTTTTCGAGAAGATCGCTCCGTTGATGCTGGAGAACGCAGGCGACGCGAGTGCTCGCCTGGAGCTCGCGGAAGGGTTCTATTTCGGTGATCTCGGCAATGCCATCGATCACTCGGCGCTCTGGCGAATGGCGAAGATGGCCGAGCATGCGGCGAGCCTGATGACGGCGAAGCAATATGCGGCGCGATTGCTGGCGCGCGCAGCCGCGACCTCCGCCGCGCGATCGAAGTCGGAGTTCGGGTATTATTGTTTCGACAATCTCGCGCGGTTCCTGACGGATCCTTCGCAATGGGAAACAGAGCTGCTGCAAGAACTTCGGCAAGCGGCGAGCGATCTCGCGCCCCAATAGCGCCGCGGCAGATGAGAATATCGCGCCGGCATGTCACATTCGCCGTTCCTCGTTCGTCATGATGTCGTCAACCAACCCAGGGAAACCGACCATGACTGTCAGACTTGATCCGCTCGCCGCCGCCCCCAAGATCATGAAGATCTGGTTCGACGCGTCGGTTGCGATCTCCTCCAGCCTCGAGCCGAAGCTCGCCGAGCTCGTGAAGATCCGCGCCTCGGAGATCAACGGCTGCGCCAATTGCATCAATTTGCACACGACATTTGCCCGCGATGAGGGTGAGACCGAGCAGCGCATCTACCTGCTGTCGGCCTGGCGCGAAGCGCCCTGCTACACCGATCGCGAGCGCGCCGCGCTCGGCTGGACCGAGGCCCTGACGCGGATCTGCGAGCAGCATACCCACGTCGCAGCCTACGAGACGCTGAAGGCGCATTTCACGCCGGAGGAGCAGGTCAAGGTGACCTTGCTGATCAACATCATCAACGGCTGGAACCGGATCGCGGTCGGCTTTGGCGGCTTCGTCGATCCGCACGTGATCAAGGCCAGGACGGCCGCGGCGTGACCGCGGAAACGGCACGAGACGACGCAGCGGCTGACTTCGCGCCGCTGCGTCCCAGGCTGATGCGCGTCGCCTATCGCATGGCCTCTGCACTAGGCGGCAGGGCTCCGTTCGGTCTGGATCGCCGGCCGATTGACGCGGCGACGATATCTGACTAAAGTCAGATATATGCTCGACCCCGTGTCCCGCGTCCGTCGCTTCAACCGTGCCGTGACCTCCGCCGTCGGCGCGCTCGACACCTCGTTCCTCGGGCGCGGCCGGCCGCTCGGCGCGGCGCGCGTGCTGAACGCGATCGGACACGGCCGCGCCGATGTCGGCGAGATCAGGGATTATCTCGGGCTCGATTCCGGCCTGATGAGCCGCCTGCTGCGCAGCCTCGAGGACGAAGGCCTGATCGAGACCACGGCGCATGGCGACGATGCGCGCCGCCGCATCGCACGGCTGACGGCGGCGGGTAGGCGCGAGTTCAACGCCTATGAGGCGATCTCCAACCGGCAGGCCAAGGACTTTCTCACCCACCACAGCCAACGCGAGGCGCTGCTGGCGGCGATGGACCTGATCGCATCGGCGCTCGGCCGCGACGGCACCGCCCTCGATGAGATGGATCCGCGCAGCGACGAGGCGCGCTACTGCCTCGGCGAATATTACGCCGAACTGGCGCGGCGATTCGAGAAAGGCTTTGACGTCAAGCTGTCGCGCGACCCTGAGGCCAAGGACATGGTGCGCCCACGCGGCAGCTTCATCGTGGCGATGTCGGACGGCCTGCCGATCGGCTGTGTCGGGCTGAAGGGCAGCGGCGGCGAGTTCGCCGAGATCAAGCGGCTCTGGGTCGCACCTGGCGCGCGCAGCCTCGGCCTTGGCCGCCGCCTGATGGACGCAGCCGAGCAGGCCGCACGCGAGCTCGGCATCGCGGTGTTGCGGCTCGACACCAACAGCGCGCTGCCGGAAGCCGGCCAGCTCTATCGCAGGACGGGCTGGACCGAGATCCCGCGCTTCAACGACGACCCCTACCCCGATCTGTTCTTCGAAAAGCATCTCTGAACGGCGCGCCGCACGCGGTGCCCGGGATCAGCATGTTGTCCGGCGCGATGCACTGGCCTAAGACACGGGCATGACCATTCGCCCCATCGTGCGCTATCCCGATCCGCGCCTTGCACTGCCGGCCGAGCCGGTGACCATGTTCGACGAGGCGCTGCGCGAACTGGCGCAGGACCTGCTCGAGACCATGCGCGCGGCGCCCGGCATCGGCATCACCGCGCCGCATATCGGCGTATCCCTGCGCGTCGTGGTGCTCGAGCTCGATGCCAGCGAGGGCGCGCGGACCTATGTCAATCCGGAGATCATCCGGACCTCGCCCGAGATAATCCTGCACAAGGAAGGCAGCGTCTCGATGCCCGGGGTCAACGACGAGGTCGAGCGTCACGCCCGCGTCCGCATCCGCTATCAGGATCTCGACGGCAACATGCAGACCGAGGAATCCGACGGCCTGCGCGCCGTGTGCCATCAGCACGAGATCGATCAGCTCGACGGCGTGTTCTGGATCAGGCGGCTGTCCCGCATCAAGCGGGAGCGCCTGATCAAGCGCTTCGACAAAATCTCGCGGACGTGATCGTAGCCCCGCATGAGCGAAGCGACATGCGGGACAAGCCGCGATCAGCAGACGGAAAGGCCCCGGATATCGCTGCGCTCATCCGGGCTACGCGTCTTGCGCGAGCGAACCAACCTGCCTTCGTCCTACCCTCCCGCCATCAGATCCTTGGCCAGCGCCATGTAGGCCGGCAGCGTCACAGGGTCGTTGGCCGCGTTGCCGGCGGCCGGGTGCGAAGCGTAGCGCGCGATCACCATCTCGGCCTTCGGATCGATATAGAGGCCCTGGCCATAAACGCCGCGCGCCATGAAGGCGCCGTGCGCATTGTGCGTCACCCACCATTGATTGCGGTAGGATGCCCCTGGCAGCGTGGTGTAGCCGGCAGGCTTGAATTTCCCGGGATCGCCGCCGCGCGCGATGTCCTCGACCACCTGAGACGGTACGATCTGGCGGCCGTTGAAGCGGCCGTGGTTGCGGATCGTCTCGCCGAACCGGGCAAGATCGCGCAGCGTCGTCGACAATCCGCCGCCACCGCTTTCGGTGCCGATGCGATCGACGTGATAATGCGCATCCTCCTCGGCGCCCATCGGGGCCCAGATCCGCTCGGAGAGCAGGTCCGATAAGGTCATGCCGCTGGCACGGCGGCAGATCCAGGCCAGCACGTCGGTGTTGACGGTCTTGTAGGCGAACGCCTTGCCGTGCTCACCCAGCTTCTGCTGCGCGCAGAGGAAATCGAAGATATTGGTCGCGCCCTCATAGCCCGGCTCGATCGGCGCCATGCCGTTGGCGCGCCGCAGCCCCCACACGTCGGAATTCTTGTCGGTATAGACCTCGGTGTATTTGAGGCCGGTGGTCATATCCATCGCCTCGTGCACGCGGGCATCGCCGAACGCGCTTGCCTTCAGCTCCGGCACGTAATCGGTGATCGGCGCCTGCGGATCGATCTTGCCCTCCGCAATCAGGATGCCGGCGAGCGTGCCGGTGAACGATTTGGTCACCGACATCGCGATGTGCGGCTTGTGCGACCTCAGGGCGCCGAAATAGCGCTCGTAGATCAGCTTGCCCCGGTGCAGCACGGCGATGCCGTCGGCATAGGTCTCCTCGAGCATGCGCGCGAAGGTCATCGGGCGGCCGTCCATCGTCACCGATGCCGACGCGCCGATATCATGGTCTTCGCGCGGCAGCACCGACGCCGGCCCTGCCCCGCGCCAGACATTCACGGTCGGCACCAGCTGGCGGATGTTGCTCCAAGCCCAGCGCAATTCGGGGAAGCTGCGGAACGAGCCGTTCTGGAAGGTGATGGTCCTGTCCTGCGGCGGCGGAAAGCCCTGCATCCAGCCAAGCGTCTGCGGATCGGATTCGGCGGCGGTGAGATTTTGCTGTTGATTGGCGGCGGCTGCGACGGACATCAGGACTGGCTCCAGAGCTGCGAATGCGAATTTCGTATCACGCGACAGCACCAGGCACATCCCGCGTTTGCGCCGGGGTGATCGTCGCGGCGAGCGCACGCCGCAACGCAAATGGCCGCGCGCCGCACATACCGGCTCGATCGGACACCTGACTATCGAGCCCGGGCCAAATCATTCCACCACGCGGATTACCCCGCCGCCGCGCGCTCGATCGCGGCGATGTCGATGTTCTTCATCGTCATCATCGCCTCCATCGCGCGCTTGCCGGCGGCGCGGTCGGCGCTGTTGACGAGCTCAAGCAGCCGCCGCGGCGTGATCTGCCAGGCAAAGCCCCAGCGATCCCGGCACCAGCCGCATGGCAACTCCTTGCCGCCGTTGGAAGTGACCGCATTCCAGTAGCGGTCGGTCTCCTCCTGGCTGTCGGTGAGCACCATGAAACTGACCGCCTCGTTCGGCACGTAGTTCGAGCCGCCGTTCAGCCCCACGAAGCGGCGGCCGAGCACGGTGAACTCGACCGTCAGCTCCTCGCCCTGCCCGATGCCCGGTATCGGCGATTGATGGCCTGCGCCGACATGACTGTCGGGAAACGTCGCAGCATAAAACTCCGCCGCTTCGCGCGCCCGGCCCTGATCGAACCAGAGGCATGTAACGAGATCGGTCATGGCAGTCTCCTTGTTTGCGCGCAAAGGACGATTGGCGAAGACGGCAGCCGACATCGCGGCAACAGGCTGATGAAAAATATTTGCGGAACCTCGTTCGTCACAACACCCGCCTCTACACCCGATCGTCGTCCTGGCGAAAGGACCCATAACCACCGCAACTGATTGGGAACGGGATCACGGCCCCAGCGTCGCATAACAATTGAGATTTGGGGTAATGGGTCCTGGCTTTCGCCAGGACGACAGTGAGTGTGTGGCATGGCCTCCATCCCCAATCGTCGTCCCTGCGGGTTCTCGCCTTTGGCAGGACCGGTCCCGGATTTCGCTGCGCTTCATCCGGGCTAGGCTTGGCCAAAATATTCCGGAATCAGCTGCCGGGGCGCGCGCCGCCCGCTCGTCCTCAGGACGCAAGGACATGGAGAGAAACGATGACGCCCATCATTACCGCCTTCGAACGGTCGCCCGATGGCGGCAAGGGACTGGCGCGCGATACGCGCGTTCGCTGGGCGCTGGAAGAAACGGGCCAGCCTTACGAGGTTCGCCTTGTTTCGTTCCAGGCGATGAAGGAACCCGCGCATCTGGCGCTGCATCCCTTCGGCCAGATTCCGACCTATGAGGAAGGTGATCTGGCGCTGTTCGAGACAGGCTCGATCGTGCTCCATATCGCCGAGCGTCATGCCGGCCTGCTGCCCGGCGATGCCAATGCCCGCGCCCGCGCGATCACCTGGATGTTTGCCGCGGTCAACACGGTGGAACCGCCGATCCTCGAACTCATGACCGCCAGGATTCTGGAGAGCGACAAGCCCTGGACCAAAGACCGCCTGCCGCTGGTCATGGATCGCATCCGCGACCGGCTGACGCAACTCTCCCCCCGCCTCGGCAAGGCCGACTGGCTCGACGGCGCGTTCAGCGCGGGCGACCTGATGATGGTGTCGGTGCTGCTCAGGCTGAGAGCATCGGGCATTCTCGAAGAATATCCGGGCCTGTCCGCCTATGTCGCCCGCGGCGAAGCCCGGCCGGCTTACCAGCGCGCTTTCGAGGCTCAGTTGGCGGTTAACACGGGTAAACCACCGACCGGCTGAGGTTGGCGACAACAGGGACAGCGCTCTCGCGCAGACGACAAAGCCGCCGGACATCGGTGCACTCGTCCGGGCCAGGTTTGCTAGTCGAATGGATCGTGTTCTGGCAGCGGTTCGGTCAGTTCGAAGCCTGGATGAAGCTGCGAAATAATCTCCAGTGCGGTGCGGCCGGGTGCGATCCCCGCGGGGTGCACGCGGGACGCATCGAAATACTGGTTGCTCAGCACCGCGACACCGCATTGCAGTTCCGGCACGACGATCACGATCGCTTCGAATCCGCCTCTGCTCGTCGCGCCGTTCTTTGTGAAAACGGTATGGCCCTGCGCGTCCGTGGTGATCTGCCAGGCGAGGCCCATGGTGACGCTGGTCTTCTCCCCGCAGATGGGGAATGTCCCCTGGTTCTGCTGCGTCAGCGCGATTTGCGACCCGAGCGGCCCGTTCGGGGCCGCGATCTGCGCCGCGAGAAACCTGATCATATCGTCGCCGGTGGTCTTCAGATCAAAGGCCGTGCCGCCGGTCGGCGTGTTGCGGTCGAAGACGATCTGGTATGGCGGCTCGGAGCTCTTGCTCCAATGCCCGATACATCCCTGCGCGATCTTCCACGACGAATTGAGCACGGCTCCGGTCTGCTTCATGCCGAGTGGACCGGTGACGTATTCGGCCAAAATTTCGTTGTAGTTATGGCCCTTGTCTTTCGCAAACATCTGCGTGACCGCAAAGCCCAAGGTCACGAAGCCGATGTTGGAATACTGCCAGCAGCCTTGCGGCGGCGTATCATATTGATTCCACCAGTTGATGAGTTCACTGGAGGGCGGCTCGTCCGCAAACAGCTGCTCGCTGTAGCCAGTCAAGCCGTCCCCCGGCTGCTCCGGCATGCCGGAGGTATGGGTGGCGAATTGCACGAGCTGGATGGCGTCCAGCACCGGCGTTCCCACCGCGTTCGCGCTGAAGAGGTTCAGATAAGGGCCGATGGTATCGTCAAGAGTGGGCCCACCAGCCTTGACCGCCACCGCCAGCAATGTGCTGGTGAACACCTTGGTCACCGATCCGATCTCGAACACCGTGTCGGTCGTGACACTGAATGGCGCGGGCGAAGAGCCGGCCACGCCTGACAGTCCCTTGGGGTAGACGTAGCCCTTGGTGCCGAACGACTTTTCGTCATAGACCGCGATGCAGCAGCCAGGGGCGTTGCTGATGTCGAGATATTTTTTTGCCGCCTGTTGAACGATCTGTGCCGGACTTGTCGTCGCCTCGATCATCTGGTCGCTCATTTCGCCCTCCTGCCGGTGAAGATGCACCATGTTAACCCTTGGTTGCATCATCTCATATAACGCCGTTCAGCGCGAGTGAAATCACCGTGACTATTTGTTTCAAGTTCGCTCAGTGGAGCGTTCGCGCGGAAAAACAGCGTCGTCAGACGCCGGCTTGCGCCGACTTCCCGGCAGTCGCGAAGAGTCTCGCGGGAAATCGGGGCCGGGTTAGCCGAACGCGTAACCTGCTGCCTCGCGGCCGGCTTCAAGATGTGGCGGATTACGCTTCGCCGGTCCACCTGCGCGCTCAGCTGGATTATGCTTGCTGCCAGGGCATCGGAAATGACATGGTCGATCTCACACTGCCGATGCAGGCAGAGCGCAGGACTTCTTCGTGAGCCCCAATCAAGCGATCAAACTTGCGGTGATCGGACGCGGCCTGATCGGATCGGCAGCTGCGCGGCATCTGAGCAAGATGGGCCACGATGTTGCGCTGATCGGGCCCGATGAGCCGGCGGATTTTTCGCGCCATGGCGGCGTCTTCGGCAGCCACTATGACGAGGGCCGCATCACGCGGAGTTACGATCCGGGGCCGTTCTGGCGGCAAGCGAACCGCGCCGCGATTTCGCGCTACGGCGAGATTGCAGCGGAGAGCGGCGTGGAGTTCTATCGGGAAGCTGGAGCACTTCACATCGGCCGCAGCGAAACCAGCGATGTTGCTTCGATCGGCAGGATCTGTGCCGAAGACGGGATCCGGTGTGAAGCCTATCATGATGCGGGGCTCGCGGAGCGCTTTCCGTTTCTGAAATCGACGGCGGGAATGCAGGGTTATTTCGAGCCGCACAATGCCGGATACATCAGCCCGCGCCGCCTGGTCCGCGCGCAGACGATCGCGGCGGAACGCGCCGGCGCCCGGATCATCGACGAACCCGCGCTGGGGATTTCGGAAAGCGGCTCCGGCGTCACGATCCGGACGCGATCGGGGAGCGTCGAGGCCGAGCGCGTTCTGGTTGCGGCGGGCGGGCACACCCAATCGCTGCTCGGCCGCTCCCTGGGCTTTACGGTCTATGGGCGGACCGCGGCGCTGTTCCGGCTTGGTGCGGCGGAGGTTCAACGCCTGGCCGGAATGCCGTCGATGCGTTGTCTCGGGCCCAAGGGCGACAATCCCTACATCCTGCCTCCGATCCGCTATCCGGACGGCCAGACCTGGCTGAAGCTCGGCGGCGATCCGGTCGATCTTCCGCTCGGCAGCGAGGCCGATATCAAGAACTGGTTCCGCTCGGGCGGATCGATTGAGGTTGCCGATCGGCTTCAACAACAGATCCTTGACCGCATTCGCGACCTCGCTTTCGAGGAGCGCCGCGTCGTGCCTTGCATGACCACATTCGGCGACAGCGGCCTGCCCTGCATCGGACCACTTTCAGAGCGCGTCACAGTCGCCTTCTGCTGCTACGGCAAGAGCGCAAAATGTTCGGACGAACTGGGCCGGCTCGGCGGCATGGCGCTGCTCGGCGAGGTCCGAGCGGAGCTCGCGCCGTGACGGAGTTTTGTGCGGCGTTTGCGTCCGAAAGTTCCTAGGCACGGGTAGCCCGCACGAGCGCAGCGATATGCGGGACGCCACGACACGCCCCGGATATCGCTTCGCTCATCCGGGCTACGCTTGCTGAACCCGTAGGAGCGTCAACGCGCACGTAACGCACCCTCACGATCATCACGCGAAGACGTGATGGATTACGCTTCGTTCATCCGGCCTGTCGGTGATGGTCTGCATCGCGCGACACAACGGCGAGGATCGCATTGCTCACGCAGCGTTGAGCCGGCGTGAGTGATGATTGCATTCAAGTCCGCCGTCGCCGTGCACAAATATCTGACGAGGCCAGACTCCTCGGCCCCATAAACAAAACGGAGAAACTCCATGACCAACGTCAAACTCCTGTCGGCTTCCTTGATCGCGGTTGCCATGATCGCGTCGCCGGCAATGGCGCGTGAAACCCACGCGATGTCCCGCCACGTCGCGGAGGCGAGCGCCGCCGCGCCGACCGAGCCCGTCTATGTCGACGGTCGCGCCTGCATTCCGGCGCCGCGCGTCGGTTCATTCGCCACCGCGCCCTGGACCGGCAACAATGTCCCCTGCGAGCCGGGCCCATATTGATCGCTCAGCGCGCATCGATCGGTCGGGCGGCCTCCTAGCTGCTTGACCGCCGTGGTGTGCCATCGCGACGATGAAACAGCGAGTAGCCCGCATGAGCGCAGCGATATGCGGGGCACCACGCGACACACGGATAGAAATGCCCCGGATATCGCTTCGCTCATCCGGGCTACGCTTTGCTACCGTCAGCAGCGCAAGGGAATTGACCGCGATTTTCGCTTGGTGCAATCGCAGCTCGCCTCCGACCGGATTGCGGCAAGCGCCATCGGCGACCTGCCCGCGCGTCAGTCGCGTGATACGGACAGTCCGGCGAGAAGCGGCGCGTATGCGGTGAGCCTGCGGGATACGAACTCCGTGAAGAGCCGCACGCGCTTCGTCTTGCGTGTCTCCCCCTGTGTGAGAAGCCAGAGCGTTCCGTACATGTGCAAGTCGGTGCCCGGCACCCTCACCAGCAGCGGGTCGGCATCTCCGACGAAGCACGGCAGCGTCGTCATGCCGATCCCCTGCTGCACCGCGACGATCTGCGCCGCGGCATCTGTGGCCCTGAACGGAACCTCGGCGGCGCGAACCTCACCCTCGTGGGCCCAGTCCGGGATTCCGTGAATACTTATGACGATCCACCTGACGGGGTCAGGCGCGCCCGCGCGCCACGCGGCCAGTCGATCGCGGGATATGTAGATGCCTCCGAACAGCTCCGGTCCCTTCAAGCCGTGAAGATTGAGCGGCAGGGTTTTGCGGTCGTAGACGACGCGGATCGCTACATCGGCCTCCCGGTTGGTCAGATTTGCCAGCTCGCCGGACGACAAGATTTCCATCTCGATATCCGGATGCAGTCGCGCGAAATCGGAGAAGTCCGGCATGAGCAGGTGTGTCGCGAGGGGCGGCGCCAGCGTCACCCGCAGAAGCCCGCGCACGCCCTGGTCGCGGCCGAAGACGCGCGTCTCCAGCTGGTGCGACGAGGCCTCCATCTGGTCCGCGAGTTCGAGGACCTCCTCACCCGCAGCCGTCAGGCGGTAGCCCGAAGGCAGCTTCTCGAACATCTGCGCTCCGAGCCGCTCCTCCAGTTGGGCGACGCGTCGCAGCACGGTCGAGTGGTTCACCCCGAGGCGCTCGGCGGCAGCCCGCACCGAGCCTCCGCGCGCGACGGCAAGAAAGTAGCGAACGTCATCCCAGTCGATCATGGTGCAATCCAGCACCGCTGGGGTGCGCCTTCCAAAGCCCGTCTCCAGTACGTCGAACAGCATCTCGTATGTGGGTAGCACGGGCGATCATCATAGCCCAAGCCGAATAGCCACGCCGACAAACGCGCCCCAATTCCGAACGGCGGACACCAATCGTCGCGGCTGGCGTCAGTCATCCGGCCGGATCGATTTCGCACCACCGATGTGCGCGCTTCCGCACTCAACGCCTGACGCCGGCGGAGCTACGTCGAGGTTCTCGAGGGCCATCTGGCAAATGGGACCAGAGACGCTGTCCGGCACGACGAAAGGAGAAGTCATGGGAAAGCTTGAAGGTAAGGTTGCAGTCATCACGGGTGGATCGAGCGGCATGGCGCTGGCGAGCGCCAGGCGGTTCGTTGAAGAAGGCGCATATGTTTTCATCACGGGCCGAAGGCAGGAGGTGCTCGACGAGGCCGTCAGGCTGATCGGCCGGAACGTAACCGGCGTGCGCGGCGACGCGGCCAATCTCGACGACCTCGATCGTCTGTTCGACACGGTCAAGCGGGAAAAGGGCAGGATCGACGTCCTGTACGCGAGCGCCGGCATGGGCGAAGCCGTCCCTCTGGGCGAGATTACCGAGCGGCATTTCGATGCGACCTTCAACCTGAATACGCGCGGAACGCTGTTTGCGGTTCAGAAGGCGTTGCCGCTGTTCAACGATGGCGGATCGATCTTCATGACCGGGTCGGTCGCGTCGGTAAAGGGCTTTCCCGGTTACGGCGTGTATGCGGCAAGCAAGGCGGCGTTGCGCTCATTCGCGCGCACCTGGCTCAACGAACTGAAGGGCAGGAATATCCGGGTGAACGTGCTGAGCCCGGGGCCGATCGCCACACCGATGCAGGACCAGGTTCTCGACGAGGCGGCGAAGCGGATGTTCGAATCCCTGATCCCGCGCGGAAAGATGGGTCGTCCCGAGGAAATTGCGGCGGCCGCGCTGTTTCTTGCCTCAGACGATTCGAGCTTCGTGAATGGGGTGGATTTGTCTGTCGACGGCGGTTTTTCGGCCATCTGAAATCGAATCAACACGGATCGGAGAAGCACTATGAGCTACGCGATTGTAGGATTCGGTAAGATAGGCCAGGCCCTCGCCCACGCCTTCGCCCGTAAGAACATCGACGTGACCGTCGCGAGCCGCCGGCCGCCCGAGGCGTTGGCGCCGCAGGCTCGGGCGATTGGACCCACGGTCGTCGCCAAGTCGTTGCGGGAAGCGCTCGAGGCCGACACAATCATCCTGGCGGTCCCGTTCGGGGAGCATCGCGAGGTCGCGAAGGCCCTGCCGAGCTGGAAAGGCAAGACGGTGATCGACGCGATGAACGCGTTTCCAGTCCCTGAAGAGCTGGACGGCCTGCCGTCCTCCGCCTTCGTCGCGAAGGCGTTCACCGGCGCCAAGCTCGTCAAAGGGTTCAATCACCTGATTGCGGCCATCTTGGCTGCCGATCCGATCGTCGAGGGTGGGCACCGGGTGGTCTTGCTGTCTGGTGACGACGAGGACGCGGTCGCGCCTGTGGCGGCCTTGGCGAAGCAACTCGGGTTCGCACCCGTCAAGCTGGGAAGGCTCAACGAGGGTGGCGCGCTGGTGCACGCACGCGGCCGCACTTGGGGCCCGCTCATCTTCCAGGATTTGTTCAAGAAGGAGCAGTGATTGATCCCGGCCGTGTGATTTGACCGAGAAGTGAGTAGCCCGCATGAGCGCAGCGATATGCGGGGCACCCGCGACGCGCGGATAGAAAATGCCCCGGATGTCGCTGCGCTCATCCGGGCTACGCTTGCCATCCTGACGATCCGCCCTCGCGTAAGACTCGCGAGGGCGGTGTTCGCAAACGACGATCTTAATCAAGATGCCTCGATCGGCTCGGACATCGTTATCCGGTTCTTCACGCTGGGACGCTCCTGCATCACTGCATACCATGCCAAAAGAGCCTCGCACTCCATCGGCACCGGCACCTTCACCAGCCCCGCGAAGATCAAGCCGCCTATGAGGGTGATATCGGCCATCGTGAATGCCTCGCCGGCGACGAACGGCTGTCGTTTCAGAATGCCGTCAAAGTAGTGCATCCCCCTGAGGGCCTTGTCGCACTGACGGAATCCCCATTCGGGATTCTGATAGATCTCGACATGAGGCCCGAGACCCGGCGTGGCGTGGTGGAAATAGACGCTGATGGCATCGAGCAGTTCCAGTTCGGCGCGCTTGCTCATCATGTGGATCACACCCTTTTCGCGCGGCGTCCTGCCGGTCAGCGTCGGCGCGCCATTGAGCGCGTCAAGGTACTCGGTAATGGCCGTGCACTCGCCAATGAACGCCCCGTCGTCGAGTTCGAGCACCGGCAGCGTGCCGGAGTAGTTCTTGGCGAGGAATTCGGGCTTCTTGTGCTCGCCCTTGTAGAGATCGACCAATACGAACTCCACTTGCGACCTCAGGTTCTTCTCGGCCAAAGCGATGCGAACGCGGGCCGGATATGGGCCAGTTGGCCAATCGTAAATCTTCATTATGACTCCTGTCTACCTGTCACTTGGTAGGGTAAAATTAGCCTTCAAATCAGGCCGGTCAACGCCTATCTGTCACTTGGTAGATAACGAAGCAGTGAGGCAACGAAGTGAGTTCGAGCTCTCGGGAGGCCATCCTGGCGGCAGCAAAGCGGACCGCGCAGGCACGCGGCTATGGCGGCTTGATTTTCCGCGATCTCGCGGAGGAAGTCGGGATCAAGGCCGCCAGCATCTATCACCATTTTCCGAGCAAGGCCGATCTCGGCGTGGCCGTCGCGCGGCGCTACTGGGAGGACACCGCCGCCCAACTCGAGTCGATGCTGGCAGAAACGGCCGATCCTGTCCGCTGCCTGCGTCGATATCCCGATGTGTTTCGCAAAGCGCTCGAGAGCAACAACCGCATGTGCCTCTGCAGCTTCATGTCGGCAGAAGTCGACGACCTGCCGGACGTGGTGAAGAAGGAGGTCCAGACCTTTGCCGACGTCAACGTGGCGTGGCTGAGCAAGTTGTTGGTGGCCGCGGGCCTGGTCAGTTCGAGAAAGAGCGAACAGCGGGCCCGCGCCATCTTCGCCGCCGTCGCCGGCGCGCAGCTCGTCGCCAGAAGCCGCTCCGATATTTCGCTCTACGACGCGATGATCGACAATTATCGCGCCGCGGGTCTTTTGCCGGCATAGACGGTACGAACGTCAGGTCGAGGTGAGTAGCCCGCACGAGCGCAGCGATATGCGGGACACCACGACACGCGGATAGGACGTGGCCCGGATATCGCTTCGCTCATCCGGGCTACGCTTGCCGATGCATTGCTACGGACTCATTGCTTAAAGCAATGCTCGCGGTGCCACCTTAGAAAATGCGGATGCGGACGGTCAGACATGCGCTGAGGCGCAAGCGCCTGACCGGACTTGTTGATTATCGATCGTATCCCTTCCGGATCATTTGTCTGTCGCGAGATTAATATCTCCAAATCATCGGCCAAGCTGATCAAGCCCCGATCAAACATCCAATGCGCCGTGCCTGAAAGCGCGATCCCATTGCTGATAACATCAGGCCCGCTCGCTTCCACCGGCCGAATGTGTGCGGCAGCAACCTCCGCCCGGCCTCTTCCGTTGATGAGTTTCAGTCCCGTGATGGCGCACCGTTCATCATAGGCGCGCAGGACGACACGTCGGAAGACGCGATCGCGCAAAATCCTCGACATGGTAATACTAACGCGATCGCGCTGCTGGTCATATGTGAAAGGCACCTGCTCCTCTGCAAGAGACCGCAGCGGTATTTCATCGTCGAGCCGAGGCAGTAAAGGAGCCTTTTCCTCAAGGCCGAGTCCAACGATTCTACTGAAATCTTCAGGAGAGATTGGCCGCACCGCCGATTGAGCGCGTCCCGAAATCCGCCCCTCATCGTTGAGAACGCCTCGCTCTATCGGTCGCCCAGTTGGTTCGCTGAAAGGAACCGGATTCGCAAAGTCGAGATAGCTTCCCGGCTCAATCAGCGCGAGGTACATCCCAGGCGCCCCGGGGTCCGGAATAACTTGTTGAACCTTTGCAATCGCAAAGTAGCCCCGTGTTTCCGCGACCTTGCGCGGTTCGTAGTAAATTATCCAATCACCAACGCAGGCTTCTACGCGACGCAAATACTGGCTGGGAAATTGATATTGTTCGGCTGGACTGTCCTCATAGATCGAGTCCAGCCGATGAATGAATACTCCCAGTCCCATAGCTTGATCGGCAAAGCCTTTCCGTCTTGGTCTTCGAAGCTATTCTCCGAGAGATGGTAACTTGGACGGCCGCATGACGTCCGTCACTACTCCCACTCAATCATTTAGAACGACACTACGGCGTTGATTTGCAAGCACAAACTCTCAAAGCTGGCGGACAAATCCCGACGGTATGCCCGCCCTAACTTCTTGATGCTGAATTCACAGGAAAATTCGTTCTGGTCGGAAGAATGGCGACTTCGGCAAGTATCGGAGTCAATCGGCTAAGTGGCCGCACGTGGCTAGCCGGGACGGCTACCGCTCGTAGTCGCGCTGCATAGCTTTCAGTACCGTCAACGATCAGGAAAGCGCGGGTTCAGTTTGTACGATCATCGCTCGCACCGCTCACTCGACTCCGACGCCGATATACATGTCCGCTTTGCGCCAGAAGCTGCCCTCCCCGCCAAGTCGCAGTTTGACCGAATTGAGACATTTGCTGCGCGTCGGTGACGTTTGTATTCGGGCGCCGCTCATGCTCTGCGCGGCCAGGCAGTTGTTTGAGACCTTGGTTCACGCCGCCGCCGATCCTCGAAACGTTCTTTCCGCGCGTCCTGTCCGAATGAAATTGCGAAGCACATCGCAAAACTCGTCCGTAGCCGAGAACATCGGGTTGTGTCCCCTGCCGTCGAAGAGATAGAGCTGCGCGCCGACAATGCGAGACGCGATGAATACGCTGGCATCGCATGTGACGAGCCGGTCTTCCCGGCCGTGGGTAACGAGGGTTGGGACGGCGATCGATTCGAGCAGCGGCGCGATGTCCATGCCTGGGTCCGGATCGTAGAAGCTAAGGATCGTCTCAATCGGCAACCTGCACATGCGCTCGGAGGCCATCCGCCGTAGCTCGTCGGTATCTGGCTCGCTGTAGACATACCGTGTTTGCAAGCGAACTAGTTCCTCAACGGCGCCCCGCGCATAGGCGTCCTGACGAAGCGCTGTGTAATCCGGGTTAAAAACCGGACGCCCGTTCGGCAGCGTTCCAATCATCGGCGTGCCCACCGTCACGATCTTTCCGACGAGTTCCGGGTGCCTATGAGTAAGCTGGATGAGCAGGTTTGAGCCGCGCGAGATGTCAACGCCGATGATTGGGGCGGCGGCGACCGCGTGGATGATCGCGCGGAGGTCCTCCATGTGTTGGAGGGTTGAGTAAGGACGCACGAGAGGGCCGGATCGTCCGGCACCCCGGCAGTCGACCGTGATGACACGGAATTCCTGGCAAAGCTGCTCGAGAATCGGCTCAAAGGTCGCAAGCCCGTATACGATCGGATTTATGAAAACGACGGTCGGCTCGCCGCTGCCGTGCTCGTAGAAGACGAGGCGTGCACCCTCCCGTACTGCGTACTTGGCACGATGAATGCACTTGCGCGCGCGGTCGCGGTCAGCGTCGGTCTCGCCAAGCGCCATGGCGCGCTCGTAGTAGGCGTTCGCTCCATCAAGGTCGTCGTCGAC
Organism: Bradyrhizobium sp. USDA 3315; assembly: GCF_054056795.1. Taxonomy (NCBI): domain Bacteria; kingdom Pseudomonadati; phylum Pseudomonadota; class Alphaproteobacteria; order Hyphomicrobiales; family Nitrobacteraceae; genus Bradyrhizobium; species Bradyrhizobium sp. USDA 3315. The sequence goes on from NZ_JBSRYP010000001.1 coordinate 7,483,743, forward strand.
GCCGGCCAAGTCACCGAGCATCAGGAGGCACTCGTGCTCGATGCGCCGGGCGGGCGGCGCTGCATCCCCTCGAGGACGGGTCGTAAGCTGCAGGCACGTTTCAAGTTGGGATACAGCTTCTTTGACAGCATGCCGCGCCTTTGCCAGCCGACCGGCGGCCATCAGATAAATTGCCCCCTGGTCGGGCAGTGCGCCTTCAATAAAATGATGGGCGACGATCTCGGGCTGGCCCACCGCGATCTCTGGCCGCAACCGCTCGATCGCTTGTGCGACGCGCGCATGCAGCTGCTGACGGGACGATTTGAGCAAGGTGGCGTAGGCCGCGTCGCAGACAAGCGCGTGCTTGAAGCTGTACGCATGATGGGGCGGCGTCCCACGTCGTTGGATGAGTCCCGCCTGGCAGAGCTGACCAAGCGCCGCCGCCAGCTGCGCCTCGGGATATCCGGCGACCGCCCTGACGACGTCCTCATCGAACTCCCGACCGATGCAGGCGGCGATCTGTGCTACCTCGCGTGCCGGAGCCAGGCGGTCGAGACGCGCCATGAGCGAATCCTGCAGCGTCGCCGGAATGGCCGGCGGCGGAAGTGGTCCGGCGAGCTCGAGATCGCTGCCGCCAGCCGTTGTCTTCCAGATCGCCGATTCGATGACCGCTTTCGTCAATTCCTCGACGAACAGAGGCACACCCTCCGTACGGGAGAGAATGGCTTCGATCACGATTGGCGGAAGCGACCGTTCACCCGCCGCCATCTGGATGAGCGTTCGGGATGCTGGCCGCCCGAGGCGGTTGAGACTGAGTAATGTGACGTGCGGAAAATTCGTCCAAGGCGTCGGCACGTCAGGCCGCAAGGTTGTGACGAGAAGGATTGGCAGAACCCGGATCCTGTCCACCATTCGCTCGAACAGCTCCGCCGACGTGGGATCTAGCCAATGCGCGTCCTCGAGGACGACAAGCATCGGCCGCTGCCGCGAAAGCCCCTCCATCTGTGCCAAGAGTATGCCAAAGAGCCGCGCCTTCTTCTCTTGCGGCGTCCCTCCTGGCGCCGCGTAGGGTCCATTGAGCGGCAGCCCCATCAGCTCGGCGAGCAACAGCGCCGCGTCCTCCCCGAACTCTCCGGCCGTGCCGAGAAGCCGCTCCAGCTTTTCGAGCTTCAATGAGGGTGCATCCTCACGGAGATACCCGGCCGCCCGCTGGAGCTGGGTGACTACAGGCCAGAGCGCGCTGTTCGCATGATGGGGCGAACAGTAATACCCGATCCGGAACCGAGGTTCGTTTCGGACACGCTCACGGAGTGCAAGGACAATCCGAGACTTGCCGATGCCGGCCTCGCCGGATAGCAGCACGACCTGACCCTCGCCGCTTTTGGCCATCTCCCAGCGATCGAGGAGGAGAGCGAGTTCGTGTTCGCGTCCGATCAGCGGGCCAACATCGGCGCGTCGCAAGGCCTCGAACCGACCCTCGGCTGCCGCTTCGCCCAGAACGCGGAACGCCGGTAGCGGGGCTTCGATCCCTCGGATCGGTTGGGGGCCCAGATCGGTGAGTGTGAACCAGCTGCCAAGGAGACGCCGTGTGCTTTCGGAGATCACCACAGCACCGGGTTCTGCGAGCTGCTCCAAACGCGCTGCGAGGTTGGGCGTGGCCCCGACAACTCCCTCTTCCTGGGCCGCCCCTTCCCCGATGAGGTCGCCAACGACGACCGGCCCGGTTGCGATCCCGACACGCGTGGAAAGAGCGACACCCGCTCGTTTGTCTAGCCTCTCTACGGCTTCCACGATTGCAAGCCCGGCGCGCACGGCGCGTTCGGCCTCGTCCTCATGTGCCTGCGGCCAGCCGAAATAGACGAGCACGCCGTCGCCCATAAGCTTGGCGATGTATCCCTCGAAGCGCGCCACCGCCGCTGCAACCGCTTGGTGGTAGGCCGCAAGGATCTCTCTCATGTCCTCGGGGTCCAGACGCACCGAGAGGGCAGTCGACCCGACAAGGTCGGCGAACATCACTGTCAGATGACGGCGCTCGGCGCGCTCCATTTTCCTCGAGGAACTGACTTCGGGCACCGGCAGCCCGCGATCGTCCTCCACCTCTCCGTCACGCGGCTGGGATAAGGCGGCGATCGCCGAGAGGAGCCTCTTGCGATGTCCCAATGACGTGACGCCGAGCTCACGCAAATCCTCTGCCGTCAAGCTGAGCAGCGTCTCCGTGTCCACGTCGTTGTCACGAAATGCGCTTTCGTACTGGTCTAACCCGAGGCGTCGCAGCCAATCCGCTATGTCCATATCGACCTCCCAGAGCAAGAGCGTCGATCCTTAGTCGGAGGAGTCTAGCGCCGCCTACGACCGTACACAATCGTGGTTCCCCACTTGCCGGCAAGGAACCGCCGTGGCGCCGCCCGGAGTGCCAGCGCAATCCCAGTCATCGTCCTGCCCAACCTATTGTGACCCCACCGGAGAGCCGCGCGCAATGTCAGCCTTTTGCCCTTTCAGAGACGTGCGGGTCCGGCAGAATGACCGCTTTGCGCCAAGAGCTGCCTTCCTTGAACTGAGGGTTAGCGCCTGCACGGCGCCTTGAACTGCTCGCGCAGCAACGACACGGTCGTGAGATCCACCGCGCGTTTGCCGGCATTGTCCTTCAGCGAAGGATCAGCTCCGCGTTCAGTAGCCAGGCTGGTGCAATTGTCGTCTGCCGCCGAAAAAAGAGCGAGCGACACCTCGATGGCGCTCATCTGTGCTTTTTCAACGCGAAACCGATTGCCAAGCTCCTGACATCGTTCGGAGTCGGTAGCTCGAGCAACCATCGCGGTGCTCAGTATGGCGATTGCACCCGAGCATAGAAACAGAACATGTAGGTACAGGATGGAGTCCTCCTTGCGCAGCCTTTTTTCTGCAGGATGACGGAGCGGCATGGGCATGCCATGGTGTCCGGCCTGTCCAAGCCGCTCGTCCAACCTCAGAATCAGAACCGTATCACGAGCGAACCAGCTCCCGTTGATGGCCCTTCGCGGGCATGCGACGCGCGCTGAATGCCTGCCTTTGCGAGAAGCTGCCCTACCCGCGAAGTCGCGTTTTGACCACGGCGGGCAGCGGCGGCCAATCCTGCCGTGATGCAAAACGCTGCGCTCAATTCAGCGACGTGGTAGGGTGTAACGGGCGGCTGCGTCCCGAGGACCCATGGCGCTGTTGGTCGATCCGAGCAATCCCGCCGTTGCCGAGACCACAGCGAACCGGATGCTGGTGGGGATCCGCACGTGGGGGCTGGAGTTGCATTTGCTGAATGCCTCTAGGGCTTCGCGCCAGTTCCCGTCGCTAACACCGCCCGCCCGAGCATATCCAGCGGCCAAGGTGCACTCAGGACTGGATCAGACTTGCGGGCGGCAAGGTCAGGCTGAAGAAAATTGAGCTGAATGGCACGCACGCGACGAAGCAGCGTTCAACCCGAGCTGTATAGGAGAGTGCCTGCACTGGCCCGCGGAAGCTTCGGTTTACTGTCGGTTTGAGCACATACTGCAGGCTCTATGGTCCGGCTATGAAGCAACAAAGTGTGGCGGTAATCCTCCCTTGTCGCAATGAAGAGGCGGCCGTCGGCGCCACGGTAACAGCATTTCGTGCGGCTTTGCCCGACGCTGCCATTTATGTCTTCGATAACAATTCGACTGACAATACCGTGAATGTGGCTCGTGCTGCTGGCGCGATAGTTCGAACCGAACTGACGCCAGGAAAGGGCAACGTCGTCCGCCGGAGTTTTGCGGACATTGATGCCGATGTCTATGTGATGGCCGACGGCGACGCGACCTATGACGCAGCGGCTGCACCGACGATGATACAGGAGTTGATCGAATGCCAGCTGGACATGGTGGTAGGTGTGCGAAGTGCGGCCGCTGACGCCGCCTTTAGGCCAGGTCATCGCCTCGGCAATGCGATCCTCACTGGAATGTTGTCGTATATCTTCGGTCGCTCGTTCAGCGATGTCCTGTCAGGTTATCGCGTATTCTCGCGCCGGTTCGTAAAAAGCTTCCCCGCTCTCTCGGAAGGTTTTGAGGTAGAGACGGAGATCAGCGTCCATGCTCTGGCGTTGCACATGCCAGTGGCCGAGATCGGGACTGCTTACAAAGTCCGGCCGGAAGGTTCGACGTCCAAGCTCTCCCCATTCCGCGACGGCTGGCGCATCCTGTTGACCGTCCTAACGCTGTTTCGAATTGAAAGACCGATGCTTTTTTTCGGCATAATTGGCACGTTACTCGGGTTCGTTTCGATCGTGATCGCGGTACCTCTTGCCGTCACGTATGCTGAGACCGGCTTAGTGCCGCGTTTGCCCACCGCGGTTCTTTCGACAGGACTTATGATACTCGCCTTCCTTAGCTTCTTCAGTGGAATAATCCTCGACACTGTCGTGCGTGGCCGCCGCGAGTTGCGGCGGCTTGCTTATTTGGCCCTGCGGCCTCCGGAATAAAAGATGTCACTCATTCGTCTTGAGCTTGCTCCGTAAGGACGGCTTTCTTCTAAAGACAGCTCCCAGGTTCAGGAGGCTGCCAACATTGCGGCGCTAGAGCGATGCGCTCGCATTTTCTGCGCACGAGAGCTCGCGAATGATGCGATTAGCCCCTCCGCAGGCATGCGAAAATTTCGGCTAGTTCGACGGCAAAAAGGGACAGCATGAGGCCGACCATCGGCACTGCGGGAATTAGGTATCGCCAGACGTCGAGGGTGTGGGCGCCGGCGGCGGTCCCGATCGAGGCCGCCCACATCACGATGACGATACCTCCGCGCGCTGAGAACTCGGGGCGCCAACGCCACACGGCGGTCACCGTCCAATATATTACGGCGATGACGAACGCGATGGACAAGGCCCTGCACAGATAGGCGGAGATGACTGGGAGATCGGACAGCAGGCCGATCCGAACTGGTCCGCCTTGCAGATCGATCGGCTGAGCCGCCCGGCCGTGCCGCGTCATGATGTCGGACACGTGCGGCACATCGTCGGTCGACACCGGTACGGCGGGGTCGAGTCCGTAAGCCGGCCATGCGACCGTGGCCCCATAGGCCATCTGACGGACGACCTTGCCCGCGTAGGCCAGCGGCCCGGTCGCGCACGGCGGCCAGGAAGATGCGCCGATAGGCTCTCGCCGCGCCGACGGCATTCCCGGAATCGCTGGCTACGTCTCGATCCAGTGCGGTGTCGAAGAGGCACGCATCGCCGAAGAACCCGAGTGCCGGCCACCGACCCGGCTCCGCCGCGAAGTCGGCGGCAAGCCGCGCCATCGTGGCGTCGGCGCGGTCTCCGGCCGCCGACGCGATCTCGCGTCGCGCTGCATCGCTTGCGAGCACGATGTTCAGGTGATTGCAGAACAATGTCTTGGGGACGAACACGACGGAGGCTTGGTCGGAGTTGGAAGCCCCGAACCGGGAACCGGTGGCGAGGAGCCCCAGCGCTGCCGCGACGGACACGGCGATCACGGCGAGGCGCGCAGACGTGTCTGGGCGGGCGAGGCTTGCGCCCACCAGGACGGCGACGATCGGGACCAGGACTCCTTGCGATCTCAAGCACGCCGCGAGCGCCGCGCACAGGATAGCGGCAGCGACCGCGTAGCACCGCGCCGTTTTGTTGACGCAGGTGGCAACGAGCAATCCGGCCATTGCGAGATTGAGGAAGACCGCGAAGAGAAGCTCCGAGGTGACGACATTCCTGAACAGCAGCAGGCCCGGATACGTCGCCACGAGGATGATCGGCACAAGCCCACCGGCGTTGCGCGTCGTCGCCTGCGCGGTTGCTGCAAGCGCCAGGATCAGTATGGTCCACGCCGCCTGCTGCAGGCGCACCACCGTCCCGAGGTCGCCTCCGAACGCGAACGTCACGGCCAGCAACGCCGGGTAGCCTGGATCACGCCCACCCGCCACGGTCGGCTGTCCGGCCTCGAGCGTACGAAATGCAGATTCCACGAAGGATGGCGTGTCGCCCCAGATGACCGGGACTGCGGGCCTGAACGACGCGACGATCACCACCAGCAGCGCGGCCCACGCCAGCACGGTCCATGACCATGGGGACCCGACGCCGCCCAGGGAGGCCGCTCCGCCCGTTGTACGCGTCGGAGCTTCGCGCTCTGACCGCACCATCGCCTCCCACACGAGATAAAGCTCGAATTCTAACCCAGTCTCTAGCCAGACCAAAACGCTCTGCAAGACGATCGGCGAGCACGGCGTGCTCTCGGCGCCTTCGCTTTCCCGTCAGTGCGCGCGTCTGCGAGACATGATGGCCGACGCCTGCATGAAGGTGGCATCTGGGATCGAGGCCTTGGTCCAGGCTGGAGCGCCACTAGTTGAGATCGGTGATCCGTCAACTTGGACGGTCGCCGATCTCCTGTCGACGGTTGGCAGGCAGACCTTCACGTTCCTGCCAACGTTCGCTTTGCGCCAAAATTCGACCTCGCGTAAAGGGCAGCTCTTGGCGCAAACCAGACACATCTACGCTTGGGCCACGCACGCAGGCATCATCGACAATCGTCGAAGCCCCCACGAATAGTTGCTGGCGGGGCCGAGGCGGCGGATGACCTGCGTCAGGTCGGCCTCAATCGCGGTGTGAGCACCCGAACGCGCCGCCTGGCCCGTGGGCCAATTTACGAACGCAACCGGAGCGGCGACCTGCTACTTGCAGCCGCGGCAAATCGTGAGCTTGCCCTTTAGTTTGTCATCTTCCGTGGGATCGACCGATTGCTGCCCAGAGACACGATCCGCTTCTTGACCGCGCTTGGATTGCTTTGCCGGGCGCGACCTGACGGGTCGCGTCGTCCGGCTTGACGCGTCATTGTCGTCGACGATGCCGACGCTAAAGCCATCGTAATCGGTGGCCGGCTTGGCCAACGGCGGCAGCCTGTCGATTACCGGTGCTGGCGAAACATCGTCGGACGCCGACGGCGTGTCCTTGACAGTGGCAGATGGTGGGGCGCCCGCGCCGGATGCCGGTGGCGGCACATCTTTGGCGGCTCGGGGTGGAACCGAACCCTTGGCGGTCTCCGCCGGCGGCGGAACGTCATCCATCGCCGGTGACGACCCAACATTGCTCTTTGCTGATGACGTGGGACGTTTGCCAGCCGCCCGCGGTGGCGACACGCTCGGTGCCGCCATCGGCGGCCAAACGCTGTTGGTGGGGGCGGCGGCCGGAGGTGCCGCCCCCTGTTCACTCAACGGCGGCGGGGCAAGCGAAAGCGGCTGGGCCAGCGACGTCTGACATCTCGCGCTGTCGTGGAACAAAACACCAGCGGCCAACAAGCCAAGGGCAAACAGCGCAGCGTTTTTCATTGGCGTTCCGCAAATCGCTTTGACTGAAAGGAATGGATCCCGTGACTTCCCTGGCCACGCTTCGGCAAAAATATCCATGCCTGACATGGCGGTCAAAATTGACGGAAATGGGGAGTCATCGGCGGAAACAAGCGCACTTCGGTCCGCTTGTGGTCTTTCGGCAACCCTCGTTATCAGCCCCTTGGGGTCCCTCGGAAGTCCATGCGGGCCGATCGGATGTCCCTGTGGTCTCGCAGTCGTGACGATCAGCGCTTCCGGTGCGCAGCGCGCCGTATCTCCGGCGCAGACATCGTCAAACCTTCGTATAGCTCCTTTCATCCATTTTCATGGCCTGGGCTTACGCTCGTACAATTGAGCGACCGCGGGGGATTCTTATGCTTGCGGCGATCGTGGCCCGCAACTGCGAGGGTGCGCCTCCTCCCCGCGCCTTTCGAATGCGGATGCCCCTAAAGCGTGATGAGATTGGGATCAATCATCATCGCGCTTTAGCCTTTTGCTTGAGCATGATTTCCGCGAAAACTAGAGGTCGAAACTCGTGGGCAGCGTGACGACGTCGCGATGGTCATGCCGCGTGGCCGCGTCAGCATGAACATCACCACATCAGCCATCTCGCTGGCCCCGGGGACACTTCCGGAATCCTTGGCCTCCTTCAGCTTCTCGGGCTGCCAGTCCGCGAGCAGCGCGCTGATGGCGGGTCCGGGCGAGATCGACGTGCATCGACGGCACACGCCTAAGGATCGATCAGGACGCCCGGGTTGAGCACGCCGCGGGGATCCAGTTCGCGCTTGGCGGCCCGCAACGCGGCAGCAAAAAGCGGTGGCCGCTGCCGGTCGTACCAGGGTCGGTGATCGCGGCCAACTGCATGGTGATGCGTGATGGTGCCGCCTGCCGCGATCAGCGCGTCGCTCGCCGCGTCCTTGATGGCCTGCCACTGCGCGAGCAGCGCACCGTGCCGACCGCGCGCGTGGAAAGAGAAGTAGGGCGCGGGCCCGTCCGGGTAGACGTGGGTGAAGCGACAGGTGACTTCACCCTTGATCCCGGTCGCTTGCAGAATCGCGCGTTCGGTCTCCGCCTTGACCTGATCGTGAAAGCCTTCGAACCGATCCCAGGTGATGGCGGTCTCGAACGTATCGTTGATGATAGCAGCGGGCGTCAAGAATTCGCGCGCATAGGGCATGCGAATGAACGCGTTGCGCCAGATGCCCGCCGCGCCTTCGAGATGCGTGTCGCCGGCCTCTGCGGGCTCCGGTGTCCCGCAGTGGTCGGCGCAGCATTCGAGCGCACGCTTGAACCAGGCGTCCAGGGGATGATCGCCCGATTCGAATGCCAGCACCATGATGGCGGAGCTGCCGTCGGCCGCACCGGTGTTGAACGCCTCCTGCGGGTCGAGGATGCGGCAATTGGAGGGATAGAGGCCGGCTTGCGCGACCGCACGCACCGCGCGCGCGGCATCGAAGAAAGTGGGAAAGCGAACCGATGCGCCGGTGCGGAATTTTGGACGCGGCTGCAATCGCATCCATGCGCGCGAGATCACGCCCAAAATTCCTTCCGAGCCGATGAACATGCGGTCGGGGCTCGGCCCCGCACCCGAACCGGGAAGCCGGCGCGTCTCCACGACGCCAACCGGCGTCACGACACGCAGGCTTTCGACGAAATCGTCGATATGGGTGTAGAGACTGGCGAAGTGGCCGCCCGATCGCGTCGCGATCCAGCCGCCCAGGGTCGAATATTCAAAACTCTGCGGAAAATGCCGCGACGTGACGCCGTGCGGCTTGAGCTGGTTTTCCAGCGATGGACCATAGGTGCCGGCGTCGATCAATGCGGCGCGCGAGACCGGGTCGACTTCGACGACCCTGGAGAGATTGCGCAGGTCGAGCGTGACGGCCGCCTTGTGCCTGATACCATCGGCCTGCGGCTCGACGCCACCGCACACGCTCGATCCGCCTCCGAACGGCGTCAGCGAAGCGCCGACGGACCCCGCCCAGTCCATGACAGCCGATATCTCCGACTCGTTGCGTGGATAGGCCACGACATCAGGCGCGCAATCGTAATCGCCGAGCATGGCCCTGACGTAATCCGGATAGGACTTGCCGTAAGTGTGCGCGGCGCGGTCGTAGCGTTCGGTCGTGCAGAACGGCGCAAGCGAAGCTGGCGGCACCACGCGCGGCTGCACCCGCTCAGTCTTACCCGCATGGGGTACGACCAAATGCCAGGCCGCCATATTCCGCGCGGGTGGAGATCATGCGACAATTTCGAGAGAGCTTTTGCTTGCTGAAAGACCGGTGGAGTCTGCTTCGGAAGGTGCGCATTTGGTCTCCGAAAGTGACCTCGAGCTTGCTCTTGATTTCGTCCGGGCTCGGGCCGCCGGACCGGTCGAGGGCATTTTTGGGCCAGGCTCGATAACCTGGCGGATCGACCGGGAAGCCATCACTTTTTTGGGTGCCGGTCGCGCCTTGCTGCTTCAGCTGGCGCATCCCTGGGTCGCCGCCGCCGTGGTCGAGCACTCGCGGACCTTCGCCGATCCGATCGGTCGCTTCCATCGAACCTTTGACGTTGTGTTTACGATGGTGTTCGGCTCGCTCGATGCGGCGCTTACCGCTGCCCGGCACCTACACCACCGCCATACCATGATCGTCGGCCGCCTGCCCGAAGCAATCGGTCCGTTCGAGAGCGGCTCGCCCTACCGCGCCAACGAGGTCGCAGCGTTGCGCTGGGTTCACGCGACCCTCGTCGACACCGCCCTGGCCGTCCACGACCTGATCCTGCCTCCGCTCTCGGTCGAAGAGCGCGAGCGCTATTGGGCCGAAAGCCGGTTGTTTGGGGCACTGTTCGGGCTAACGTCGAGCGACTTGCCGGCGGATTGGGATTCATTCGCGGCCTACACCGCGGCGATGATGCAATCGGATACATTGTCTGTCAGCACCGCCGCGCGCGCGGTGGCCCGACAGATCTTCGCCGGTGGACGACCATGGTTGCGGCCGCCGCGCTGGTATCAAACCCTGAGTGCCGAGCTGCTGCCGGACCGGCTGCGCACCGGCTTCGGATTTGCATTTGACGAACGCGACAGGAAGGTCGCAGAGCATGCCGTTGCGCGGATACGACGCATCTATCCCAAAATACCGACCCAGCTTCGCTACGTCGGCCCCTACCAAGAAGCTCAAGCGCGACTGCAGGGAGCGCCGCAGCTGGGCTGGACAACCCGATGCCTGAACAGGGCCTGGATAGGACGACCCCAGTTGGATGACCGCTGGAACAGGTGAAGCTATCCCGGACAGCCGCGGCCGTTCGGATGCGGCCGACTGCCGCCTGCCGCGATCCCAATCTCATCAGATCGAGAACAGACTCCTCGTCGGCGAGCCCCAATAGAGCTGGCGATCGCCCCGACGCTCGTAGCCGTGGTCGCAAGATTGCTCGAGAACGAGAACTACAATTGGGGCTTCAATGCCGCGACTGGCGAATATCAGGATCTGGTCAAGGCCGGCGTGATCGATCCCGCAAAGGTCGTCCGCACCGCGCTGCAGGATGGCGCCTGGATTGCTTCGCTTCTGGTCACGACCGAAGCCCTCGTCGCCGAAAAGCCAAAGAGGTCAGAAGCACAAGCGCCAGCCACGCCGCCGATGGATTTCTGATGAGCGCGCCCGGTCGCCCCGGCACCGGGCGTTCCATCATTGATGGTCGGCATATCGACGAGTAGGCCTGCTCCCGACGAAGCCGTTCAAACCCTCGCGGACGCGGGTGCTTCTGGCTGCAAGAACGCGCAGAACCGCAGACTGCGCACCATTGAGCGCCGGACGGGCCTTAGCTGCCAATCACACGTCGGATTCTCGCCAGCGCCTGATCGAGGTCCGCTGCATTCGTGCAAATCCCGAAACCGAAGCGAAGGCGGTCGCCGCGGTGATCGCAGTGCACGTGGACTTCGGCAAGTTTTGCCTCAATCTCGCCTGCACGCCGCGTCCGGAAGGTCAGAAAATTGCCGTGCTGGGCCTTAGCGCCCCATGGCGTAATCAAATCTGCAAACCGCAGTCCCTCAATGTGCTGAAGCGCGAGCCCCTCGATGAATAACGTCATCAATGCCTGCGCGTGACGGTGGATTTGCTCAGCGGTCAAGCTCTCACGGGCAAGCCAATCGAATACGGCGACAAGCCGGTAGAGACCCGAGGGATCGAAGGTCGCACCCAGGAAACGGCCGGCATCCCGAGGATACCCGACTGATTTCCCCGGAGGCGCTGCAAGCGAGCCAAAATCGGCGAACCAGCCTGTGTCCCGGGGTCTTGGGCCGTAGCCAGGCGGGCAATGCAGGAAGCAGCATCCCTCCCCTGCCATCGCATATTTGTAACCACCTGCGAGATAAAAGGCGCGGCCCGCGATCTCAGACAGATCGGTTGGACGGGCCATAAAGCCGTGATAGCCGTCGATTACGATGAAAGTATCGCGCGAAGGTACCGCCTCGACCAGGGTCTTGAGATTTCCCGACGTTGCTGACGAGGTGAAAAACACTTGGCTTACAAAGACAAGGTCATGTTCGCCGGTCCCGCATGCCGCATGAAAGCGTTCAGCGAAGGTCTCGAATGGCTCGGCGGATATGCGCGTGACGGCAACCAATCCATCCTCCTCCAGGCGGTCGAGCTGACGCCGTGCGGTATGGAACTCGGCGTCGCTCGTCAGGATACGAATGGGCCGATCCGACGAAAAGCAGGACAACAACCTGCGCAGGAGTTCGTGCGTGTTGGGCGCAACGGCGATGCTCGATGGGTCGGGTAGTTGGAGGTGCTTGGCGATCCCGGCCTGGACCCGCGGGATCAGCTCACCGAACACCAAGCCCCATTTTTCGCCGGCGAGCCGCGCCGCATCGTGCCAGCACTGCTCTTGCGCGGCGAGTGTCACGTCGGGCCAGTCGTGGTGGCTGTGCGCCGCGAGGTTGATCCGCTCAGGCGCCGCGGCGCGAAACTTCGCAAAATGAGCGGTAAGATCGAGCATGGTCATGACGCGTACACGAACCTCATCTGCTCCTGGATCGGGGCCGGGAGTTCAGGCACGGCTGAACGCGGAATGAGGAAAGTGGACAGTCGGAACAGGTCAGAGAAAATGCGATGTCGCTCGGCCGTCATCCGAAGATAGGCGTGACCCGAGGAGCCACCGGTACCTATCTTCAAACCGATCATGCGCTCCACCATGAGTGCATGCCGATATCGCCATAGAGTCAGGGTTTCGTCGATGTCCATGAGCACACTCAAAAGACGGAATGCCGGTTGCACGGCAGGCTTATCACGATAGAGAGTGATGAAAAGAGCAGCCTGAACTGATTGCGGCAACAGCCGCCAACTACCTCCCTCATCTGTTTCCGAGAAAATTTCCGAGAACGACGCAATCGCTCGCTCTATATTCTTCAGTTCGCGATCGCGCTTTTCCGGCGGGATCGCAGCATCCGCGCGCACCAGCTCAGCATCGCGAGCTAGATGTTTTTCCACCGCAGCGCGATAGGCCTCGCGGAATGTCTCCCCTCCCCAGTCGAGAAATGGCGTTCGCGCAAGCCAACGATTGAGCAACTCAAATAACGATGGCCGAACGCCGACGGCTCGAAGAGCGTCCCGATCCGATTGGGAAAGACGCTCGTCGATCGCCTTTTCATCAAATGGAATGCGCGTTTCACGCGGCAAGCCAAGCCGCGTCTCGATTAGCCGGAACTGCAGCGACTGAAAACCAGAAGCCGGCATCAACAGGTCGCGAAAATCCAGGAAGTCAAATGGCGTCATGGTTTCCAGCACGTCAAGCTGGGCCACGACAAGCTTGAGGATTTCATGGACACGATTGAGCCCATGTACGATACGGGCCATGGCATCATCAGTGACTGGGATCGCGCCAAAGTCTGCCTCAACCCGATCGAGCTCATGCAGAATCTGCTTGAACCACAGCTCGTAGGCCTGGTGGACGATGATGAATAGCATCTCGTCATGAGCGTTGATGCCGATTCTGGCACTTTCCGGCTCTTGCGATGTCAAGAGGCGGTCGAGCCGCAGGTAATCGCCATAGTAGACCGGTACGCGCATCGCTGATCTCCATCGAAATGACGGACATCATCCTCTCAATGCGGGTCCGCAGCAAGTGCACACCCGAACGTCGCCGATCTGCGCTTGAAAACCGCTCGGTACTGCATGGCCATCCCGATCATTGGCCCAGACCCATATCGCTTTACATTCAGCCAGGCCCGGCAACTGCAAGCTGTCCTTCTGAACCAAGGATGAGTCTAGTTTCGAACTTTCGACACTCCCGATCCAGTGTCCGCTGGATCCATTCGATATCCCGCCGCGCCGGAATGGAGAGACGGAAGTTCCTGATCTGGAGCGGAATCAAGTTGAGCGCGTGAAGACAGCCATCGGTCGCATCGAGGTCGGCCAAATACATCAACACCAGGTCGTCCCGGTAGCGCTCGTAACCTCGAATCCCCTCATAGTCGTTCAGAAAATCACCGCAGCCATACAGTATGAGACGATCCCGATAGATTTCGATCGCTCTCGGATGGTGCGACGAATGCCCGTGGACGATCGACACATTCGCCTGGTCGATGAGTGTTCGGGCAAAGATCATCTGTTCGTCCGGAATGCAATATCCCCAATTGGACCCCCAATGGATCGAAACGACGATCAGATCATCCGGCCTCTTGAGCGCCACGATTCGATCGGCAATCTCTGAGGCGCTCGCTTCGGACAGGTCAGGAAGCAGGTTGACGCCTGGAGCGCTCTCGGTTGCGGCCCATTCCATGGGAATGCCGCTCGATGTCGAGCCGAACGAAAAGATCAGAAGCCGGGCATAGGCAAGATTGAGCACGGCCGGAGCGCTGGCTTCGCGATCGTTGCGCCCCGCGCCAGTCGCCCTGATGTCGAGCTTTTGTAAGGTTGCCAGCGTTTCCTCTAGGCCTGGGCGCCCATAATCAAGCACATGGTTGTTGGCCAGCACACAGCAGTCGATCTTGGCGGCCGCCAGACAATCTGCATTCTCGGGGCTCATGCAGTAGTTGACGGCCTTGCGCGCGCGGTCCTTGCTGCGGGTCACAGCCGTTTCGAGGTTGATGATCCGCGCGTCCGGCCGCATGCGCGCCAGCAGGTCCAGTGCTGCGCCCCAAACGTAGGACGGCCCATTACGCCGTGGAATGAGCCCGTTTTCCTGCTCGGCGAGCAGCACATATCTCTCCGCCGATCGCACGGATTGCTCGTGAATTTCGGGGCTGCACGGATGCGCCAACACCTGGTCGATGCCACGACCGCACATGACGTCTCCGCATAGAAAGAGACGGAGCGATTTTCGATATCCAGCGGGCAAATATATTTCCTCAGGCATGGTCTAGCAGTGAGCCCCCCTGAACGCCGCCATCACTTCAGCAAGCATCCGTTGCTGCTCCCCCACATAACGTGGAGAGAAGTGAAACGGCTCGACGCGACGCACATTGGCTTCTCGAGCAATTTCTCCAGCAGCTGTGGTCGTGAGATGGGCCCGGTGCCTCGCCAGCGCATCGTCCGCTCCTGCAAACGCCGCTTCGATGAAGAGGATATCCGCGTTCTGCACGAGCGCTACGATGGCGCCACGATTGGCCGGCGTATCGGCGACGTCGGTAACATAGCCAACTTTCTGTCCGACCGTGACGGTCAGGAGATCACGCAAGGCCCCAAGTGGAACGAGCCGATTGTCCGAAACTGCCGATCCATCGATCTTGATCAAATGATCGTCCGCGCGCCGTTCGACCACGGCCTGCTTGAGTGAGCGCAACCACGGACCAACGGGCAGCCCGCGCTCCAACAACCGGTTCTTCCAGACATTGACATGCGCCGCCTCCTGCAGCGCAAAGGCAAGGCAGGGCGTACCGTGTTCAAGGATCACGGCTGACACGCGATGGGTCGGTTCGTCGCAGATCACCCCGGCAACGGTTTTGCGAGAGACTGAGGCCTCTGCGACGAAAGCCTTCCTTAGCCCGAACCGCGTGCTCAAGATGGAATTCGCCGCTTCGAGTTCGTTCACGACGAAGACAAGATCGCTAGAATAGGTTTCGACCAGATTCCAGCGATAGGCCTGAAGCTTGTGAAAGACGCGCTCGGTAAAGCCGGACGGACCAAAGAGCTGCACGGACTTCTCGTGCCCGACAAGCAACCGAAGCAGGTGGTCGAATCCAACGAAATGATCGACATGCTCGTGCGAAACGAAGACTTGCTCGATGCGTCGCAACTTCCGCGGCGGCAACGAAAAAATCTCACCGATATCGAACAGCAGGCTGCGCCTCTCGAACAGCGTCTCCACATACACTGTCGGGTCGCCGTAGCGACCATTGACCAAGTTTGGATGAAAAAGCGGTCGCATGGCAAGCCATCCTACCGCAGCAGCCCGATGGGTCTTCCGATTTAAGCAGACTTTATGGATTTCGCACTCGCCAAAATCGAGCTATACCGCCGCGAGGCGCTCGCCAGCGAGGTTCCGCCGATCGGTCGGGCGAGGTCGCCCGTCTGCGGAGGAACTCGTCAATTCCGAGCCTAGCGAGCCTAAATCCGAGCCTATGTCTCCTGCAACCTGATGGAGGGAGCCATGAAACTCGTTTCAAGCGCCTTCACCGATGGAGCGCAAATTCCGAGACGGTTCACCTGCGACGGAGAAGACCTTTCGCCAGCCCTGCAATGGTCTGATGCACCAGGTGGAACGAAAAGTTTTGCCTTGCTCTGCGACGACCCAGATGCACCCGCTGGCACGTGGCACCATTGGGCGGCTTACGATCTTCCAGCAGTCCTAACGGAGCTCGCGGAGGGTGCCGCGCGGAACAAGAATGTGAAGCAGGCGGTCAATGATTTTCGGAAAGTAGGCTATGGTGGCCCGTGTCCGCCCTCCGGCCATGGGCCTCATCACTATCACTTCCGGCTGCTTGCCCTCTCGACCGACCAGCTTCAGGCAAAGGCCAACGCGTCCTGCCGCGACATCGAACGAGAGGCGCGAAAGTCCTTGATCGCGGAAGCGATCCTCGTCGGTTGGTATGAGAGATAGCGACAGCAGCCGGCGTTGGGGCCGTCCGACGATTCAGTTGTCATCAGCTCAGTTGTCATCAGCACAACCTTTGCCGCGCTTCCAGATACCGCCATCGCAGCACCGTGCCAGGCAATAGAATGCTGGGCCTCTTAGGCCGACTCCTATCGGGACTGCGGCGAGCACCGCAGCCACAGATTTATCCCATTGAAATAACGGAGAATTTTGGGCGAGATATCCGTACCTGAGTCGATCAGAGGACTGGGGTTCATAATGATCGCGATTACTGCACCCGATATTTGCTCGCATAGTGTCTGCCGAGAATCTTGCGGGTCTGATCGGCCAGTCGCTTGTTGCCAGTCGCCGGTGGCTTAGCGTGGCGCTTACGTGGCTTCGGCCAATCCGTTCTCGAGCTCTGCTTTCTTGGCATGCGCATATCCAGATCAAGGTTGTGAGGGGACCGCCTTCAAGAGACGATCTCGACCGGGATGCCGATCACGAGACCAAGATCGCAGTCCGCGCGTCCCTGGTTGACGGCGATTTCGGCGAGCCCGTTCGAATTCTCGTACCAAAAGGCTCCGCCTGGCAGCCGATCGCTGAAGGTCCTCTTGCGCTCGAATACTCGCCCCGCCGCGGCAAGCCTTGCGTCGGGCGTCAGCTTGGTCGCCCTCACCCCGGTCATGGCATTGCCGAAATGGTCGACGTAAACGATCTCGAAGAGGTCGTCCGGCCAATCTGCGCGGCGATCAGCGCAATCATCGCGCGGCTGGCCGGGTGGCGCCAGCATGGCTGCGACCGGTGCGAAGAGGTCGCGCCCGTGAAAGCTGGCCGAGAGGGACTCCAGCCTCCAGTCGATGTCCCAGCTGCGCGTCTTTGTGGCACGGCGCAGGACTAACTCGAACAAGCCGTTGCCGGGGCCGACGTACCACCGGCCGTCGGCCTGGAGCACAATAGCCGGGCATGTCCCGCCGACGCCGGGATCGACGATGCAGAGAAAGACGGTTCCCACCGGAAACCAGGCGGCATAGACCGCCAGGAGGTAAGCCGAAGCCTTGGGATTGCCCACGGGCGCATCGGCGAAGAGGTCGATAACGGGAACGCCCGGCGCCATCTGGTGCAGCACCGCCCTCACCTGACCCGTATAGGGGCCGTGCAACCCGAAATCGGTGAACAGCACAATCATGTTGTCTTGCTCCCGTGGTTCCCCACGCCGCAACTTCACGGTGCGAGCACTCCTGGACATCAGCGGCCGATATCGCCGACGGTTCGGCCTACGATCTTCGCCCGACAGGGAGTAGAATAAGCTGACGCACACGGGCGCTCATACCCGCAGGCGGGCCCCGGCTGAACATCGTCGCGCAACTCTGTCACGCCGTTGGCCAAAAACTGGGGTTAGCCCAGTGATCGACACGACGAAATCTATGACCGAACCCGAGCGTTTGGAAGGCTTTCCTGGCCGCTACTGGCACCGGCTCGAAGACGGCCGTATCCAGTGTGACATCTGCCCGCGCTATTGCAGGCTTAACGAAGGTCAGCGCGGCCTGTGCTTCGCGCGCGGTCGGCAGGATGACCGGATCGTGCTCACGACGTACGGCCGCTCCTCAGGATTCTGTGTCGATCCAATCGAGAAGAAACCACTGAACCACTATTTGCCCGGAACTCCCGTGTTGTCCTTCGGGACCGCTGGGTGCAACCTGACGTTCAAATTCTGCCAGAACTGGGATATCTCCAAAGGGCGAGAGCTCGATCGCCTACAGGACGCAGCCTCACCTGAAGATATCGTGGAGGCTGCGATTGCGACGGGCTCGCGCTCCATCGCCTACACCTACAACGACCCCGTCATCCTCCTCGAATACGCCGTGGACGTTGCAAAGGCGGCGCGCCGGCGCGGGATCAAGAACGTGGTGGTCACGGCAGGCTACATTGACGCAGCGGCGCGCGAGGAGCTCTACGGCTTCATGGACGCCGCCAATGTCGACCTCAAGGCCTTCACCGAAGAGTTCTACAAGCGGCTATGCACCGGTCGTCTCGGCGCCGTCCTCGAGACGCTCGAATATCTCAGGCAAAGGGCCAAGGTTTGGTTTGAGATCACAACGCTGCTAATCCCAGGCCACAACGACAGCTCGGAAGAGGTGACGAAGCTAAGCGAATGGGTGATGACGAGGCTAGGACCTGACGTGCCCTTGCATTTCACCGCCTTCCATCCTGACTACAAGATGTCGGATCTGCCGCGTACGCCGGCCTTCACGCTGACGACGGCTCGCGATATCGCGCGCAAGGTCGGCTGCATTTCGTCTACACCGGGAATGTCTATGACGAGAGCGGTCAAAGCACGTATTGCCCTGGCTGCAGTGAGCGGGTCATCGGCCGAGATTGGTATGACATCACCAGCTGGCGGCTCACCGCGGATGGCTGTTGCAGTATTTGCTCCACCGCAATCCCTGGCTTGTTCGAGGCACGCCCGGGCAGCTGGGGGCGGCGGCGCGCCCCGATCCGGATCGGCCGACGGCAACTCGCTTGAGCGAGGATCATGCCAGCGCTGAGGCGCCTCACTGCTGCGTGTCGGAGCGGGAGACTGATTGAGGAGGTCACTATGACGATTGACAGCACCATATTCGGCGCGATTACGATTGACGGAAGAACCTATGAGCACGACGTTGTCGTTCGTCTTTCCGGCGAGGTTGTGAAGCGGAAAAAGAAGCTATCAAAGAGGCTCTACGGCACTTCGCACGTGCTTTCAGAAGACGAGGCAAGATTTCTCTTCGAGAAAGGGTGCGACCAGGTCGTCATTGGCTCGGGTCAGATGGGCAACGTGCACTTGTCACCGGAAGCTGAAGCCTATTTCGAAAGAAAAGGCTGCCTGGTTTTGTTGAAGCCGACACCCGAGGCGATCCAGATGTTCAACCGCTCGCGCGCAAGGAGGATCGGGCTCTTTCACGTGACCTGTTGACCCTCGCGAAGGCCAACAGGAAATATGATCCGAATGCCGTGCTGATGACCGGGACAAGGATGTTCGGCTGAAAGTAGTTCATCCGAACGACCCGTTGCGCGACGAGCGCTGCGGATCGAAAACCGGCGGGGTTCGTGACCACGAGCGCGGATTCGGATTGGAAATCCGATTCTGTTGGAGTGCATCGTGCTGGCGGTCCCACCATGCGGATCTGATCTGCTGTCCGCAGTTGCCGACCGAGGCGTTTTCTCGCCGCTGCCGCGGAGTCTCAGACCTCGTTCGCTCGAAAGTTAAAAAGCTTCGGCAATAGTTGCTCCCCTTCAAACAGGAAAAAAATAGCCAGCTCTACGTCAATTTCTGATAACATCCCAACCCGCGACGAAGGTCCGCCTGCACAACAACCAAGAATTCAATAGGAGCAGGAGGCATGCGCAAGAACAGACAACCGAACAGGTCCTGCAATGAGGTTTGTCAGCCTTCCTGACACGGTTGAACCGTGCGGGAAGTCGAGCGGTTGACGCAGGCAAATGGAAGCACGTTCCCGCTTGCGCCGAACTGGGCCTCAGCAGCTTAGGAAGAGCGGAGGGACGATCATGATAAAGTTGAAGATTAATGGCCAGGAACAGAGCTGGGATGGCGCCCCAGATCTACCGCTACTTTGGTTTCTACGCGATGAGGTGGGATTGACCGGGACCAAGTTTGGCTGCGGCCAAGCCCTCTGCGGCGCTTGCACCGTCCTCGTCGACAAGGAGGCCGCACGCGCGTGTATCACCTCGGTTTCCGACGTGGTCGGCCGGGAGGTCACGACGATCGAAGGGCTCCATCCGACGGGCGATCATCCGGTTCAGAAAGCATGGCGCGACCTCAACGTCCCGCAATGCGGCTATTGCCAGGCCGGTCAAATCATGCAGGCGGCTGCGCTGCTGATCCAAAATCCAAAACCATCTCGCGACCAGATACGCGAAGCGATGGCAGGCAACATCTGCCGCTGCGGCACGTACCAGCGTATCGAAAACGCCGTCCATCTCGCATCGACGGAGGTGTGACCATGAATATCCTGACCAATCCCAACAAACTCCGTGGCTTTGAACGACATATCAAGGTCGAGAAAGTCAAAGTCGAGAACGTTTCGCGTCGCAGCATCCTTAAGGGTCTCGGCATCGCCGGCGGCTTCGTGCTCGCCGCTCCCGTGATGTCACGCCCTGCTTTCGCGGCGTACAAGACCGGCGCGGGCGAGATGCCGCACGGTACCGTGGTCGACCCGCAGGTTTTCGTGTCGATCGCACCAGATGGAATCGTCACGATCGTCGCGCATCGCTCCGAGATGGGAACGGGCGTCCGAACCAGCCTGCCGTTGATCGTAGCCGAAGAAATGGGAGCCGACTGGTCGCGCGTCCGCGTCCAGCAGGCGCATGGCAACGAAGTCAAATATGGCAACCAGGACACTGACGGATCACGCAGCACGCGGCATTATCTGATACCGATGCGCCAGATCGGCGCTTCGGCGCGCACGATGCTGGAAGCCGCGGCGGCGAAACGCTGGGGCGTGCCGGCCGCCGAGGTGAAGGCCATCAATCACGAGGTGGTCCATGATGCGACCGGACGCCACATCGGATTTGGCGACTTGGCCGCCGATGCAGCGAAGCAGCCGGTGCCGAGCATCGAAGGTCTGAAACTCAAGGACCCGAAGGATTTCCGCTACCTCGGCAAAGGCGAGATCCGCATCGTAGACCTCCGCGATATTACGGTCGGCAAGGCGCAGTACGGCGCCGATGTCCGCCTGCCGGGCATGAAGTATGCCGTGATAGCCCGGCCGCCGGTAACCGGTGGCAAACTCGTTTCCTTCGACGGGGCCGAGGCCATGAAGGTTTCAGGCGTCGAAAAGGTCATGGAGGTCAAAGGATGGCCGTGGCCCTCCAAGTTCCAGCCGCTCGGCGGGGTGGCGGTGATCGCGCGCAACACCGGTTCCGCTATGAGGGGGCGCGACGCGCTGAAGATTGTCTGGGACGACGGACCCAACGGCAAATACGAGTCGGTCGCCTATCGGGCCCAGCTCGAGGAGGCCGCACGCAAGCCGGGGCTAATCGTGCGCAAGGAAGGGGATGTCGACGCAGCCCTAAAGGGCGCCGACAAGGTGATCGTGGGTGAATACTACCTGCCGCATCTTGCCCATGTCACCATGGAGCCGCCCACCGCGGTCGCAGACGTTAAGGGTGACAAGGCGGAGATCTGGGGACCCTTGCAAAGCCCGGGAGGAACGCGCGAAGACGTCGCGAAAACACTCGGCATTCCCGAAGAGAACGTGACCGTCAACGTCACGCTGCTCGGCGGCGGATTCGGGCGCAAGTCGAAGTGCGATTACGCGCTCGAAGCGGCCCTGCTTTCAAAAGAGCTCGGCGCGCCGGTGAAGGTGCAGTGGACGCGGGAAGACGACGTCCGTAACGGCTTCCTCCACACAGTGTCCGCGGAACGCATCGAGGCAGGCCTTGACAAGAACGGCAAGGTGATCGCATGGCGGCACCGCAGCGTTGCGCCGAGCATCGCCTCGACCTTTAAGGCCGATATGGTGCATGAGGCGCCCTTCGAGCTCGGCATGGGCCTTGTCGACATGCCGTTCGAGATCGCCAACATCCAGTGCGAGAACCCGGAAGCAACGGCGCATACCCGCATCGGCTGGTTCCGTTCGGTGTCGAATATCCCGCACGCCTTTGCCGTGCAGTCCATGGTCGGCGAGCTTGCGCACGCCACCAATCGCGACCAGAAGGACATGCTGCTGGAGCTCATCGGCTCTCCACGGATCGTCAATCTCTCTTCCGTGAAGGACTACTGGAACAACGGCGAGCCCTACGACAGCTATCCCATCGATACCGCCCGACTTCGCAAGGTGGTCGAACTCGTCGCGGAAAAGGGCGGCTGGGGACGGTCCGTACCCAAAGGACACGGGCTCGGCATTGCCGTGCACCGGAGCTTCGTCAGCTACATCGCGACCATGGTCGAGGTGTCTGTTGACGACAAGGGCAAGCTCACGGTGCCCCGGGTCGACACCGCCATCGATTGCGGAACATACATCAACCCGGAGCGCATCCAGGCTCAGATCGAGGGCGCTGCCATCATGGGCCTGAGCCTCGCCAAGCATGGCGAGATCACCTTCAAGGACGGCAAGGTGCAACAGGGCAATTTTGACAATTTCCCTGTGGTCCGGATCGACGAGGCCCCGCTTGTAACCAACGTCCACATCGTGCCTCCCGGCCCCGATACCCCGCCGAGCGGCGTCGGCGAGCCGGGCGTGCCCCCGTTCGCGCCGGCGTTGATCAATGCCATCTTCGCAGCGACCGGCAAGCGCATCCGGGCGCTGCCGATCGGCAAGCAACTCGAGGCGTGAAGGTGGGTTAACCCAAAAGAATGCGGCGGACCGAAAGGTCCGCCGCAAGGAGCGGATTCCGTCGGCTTTAATCGAGAATTCTCGCCGAAGGGCCAACACATCGAGCGCGACATCGCCGAGATGAGCCTGTTCATCCTGCTCTCGGCGCTTCGACAGTCTCAATGTGAGGCGCGGATCAGCCTTGCGTGGCACCGACGCGCCCCGAAAAGGTCGAAGCGACCGTCACGACGCCGTCCTTGAGCTTCAGCCCGAGCGCCGCAAGTGGACGCGGAGCCGGCCCACCGATCACCTCGGCGGCGTTTCTGGGATCGAAGATGGAGGCGTGGCAGGAACAGACAAGCGCGTTGCGCTCCTTCGACCACGCGTTCACTGGGCAGCCTTGGTGCGTGCAGATCGCCGAATAGGCAACGACGCCGTCTGCGGCCCGCGCCCGCGTCTCATCGCTCAGTGCGGCGGGGTCGAACCTCGCCAGGATCACCAGATTGAGGCGGTTGTCGCTGCGCACCGTGCCGTCCGGAGCCATCGGATAGGCTTGCACCTGCGGACCGCCGAGCGCAAGGTCCTCCGCCCGCACCACTTCTCCCTTCTTCGGACCGGTCAGAAACGCGAAGCGATCGTCCGGCGCCGGGGGCTTGGCAGCCTCGCCCTCCTCGGCCGTGCACGCGGGACCGGCCAACATCAGCAGCGGCGCAAGCGCCAGCCCGAGGATCGTTCGACGCTTGTAGCAGCGACGGTGCAGCCAATCATCACAAGGCATGCGGCCCACTCCTTCGATTATTCGGTTCCATTGACGTTCGCGATCAGGCGCAGCGACACCATTGCCAGCTCGTCGGGGCCATGGATGTAGCCGACCCTAAAGTAGCCATTGATCGGGTGTCTGCCGGGCTTTGTGGCCCGCACGCCGATTGCGAAGTCGAGCCCGCCCTCCTGGACGGTGCCTCGCACCACACGACGCTCAAACGTCACCCCATCGTCAAACGACGAGAGCTCGATCACGCGATTGTTGTAACCCTGGAGAACGCGGTAGCCGTCGCGAATGCGCAACGTGGCGTGCAGCACGGCCGGTTCACCAACCTTGGCGGACAGCTCGGCCACCTCGACCGCGTAGGCGGGCGATTCATCGGCCCGCGCCCGTTCGCCCCCCAGCAATGCCGGAAAGGTCACCAACGCGGCGATCAGTGCTAAGGCAGAGGAGCGGATCAGCAGCGATCCAGCTCGAACATGGTGCATCGTCAGAATTCCTAAGAGGTGAGGCCCGACCAGGTTGCTTGGCAAGACAACGAAACCCAGCCGGACGAGAAGCCGACCGCCATTGCTGGCGGCCGGTCAACCATGGACTCACTTGGAGACGGCGAAGACCCAGACGACGCCGCCCTGCGGCACGTCCTTCTGCCAACCTACCAGCTCGCTCATCAGCCCCTGCTGGAAGGCCGCGTCGACCCCGTAGCCGGACTGCACCGCTACATACTGCACGCCATTGACCTCGTAGGTCGAAGGCGGCGCCATGATCCCGGAGTTGGTCCTGAAGTGCCAAAGCTGCTCGCCGGTCTTGGCATGGTAAGCGCGGAACTCCCGGTCGTTGGTGCCGCCGGTGAAGAGCAGGCCGCCGCCGGTGGTAAGTATCGAGCCCCACATCATTGAGGCCGGATACAGGTTGCGCCAAACCCGCTTGCCGCTGTCGACGTCGTACGCCTGAATCTCGCCGTAGAAGCTCGCCTTCGTGTCGACCGAGAAGTGCAGATCCGGGATGGCAACGCCCGTCCACCACTGTCCGGGAACGCGCTCCTCAACTTTGCCTTCCAGGTTGTTGCAGTGGTTCTCGTTGGACGGAATGTAGACCATTCCGGTCTTCGGGTTATAGGCCTCGTACGGCCAGTCCTTGCCGCCCCACAGGCCGGGGCAGAACTGGGCCGCCTTGCCGGTGGCCGGCTTGTGGGCCATGTCGACCTCAGGGCGCCCGGTCTTCGGATCGATGCTCTTGAAGACGTTCTGCGGCACGTAGGCCTGGGCGTTGATGTAGGAGATCCCGCCGTCCGGATTGCGCTTGAACCAGTACAGGTAGCCGTTGCGCGCCGTCTTCAGCAGGCCCTTGGTGGTGGCGCCGTCCTTTTGGAAATCCACCAGCATCGGGGGATTCATCTCATCCCAGTCCCACGACTCGTTCTGATGGTACTGGAAGTAGCTCTTGATTTTGCCGGTATCGCCATCGAGCGCGAGCGTTGAGGAGGTGTATAGGTTGTCGCCCGGCCGCTGATCGCCGAACCATGGCGAGGCATTGCCGGTCCCCCAATAGACCGTGTTGGACTCCGCGTCATAGGTACCGGTCATCCAGGTGGAGGCACCGCCGGTCTTCCAGGTGTCGGGCTTCTGCCAGGTGTCGCTTCCCGGCTCGCCGGGTGCCGGAACCGTATAGGTCTTCCACACCGGCTTGCCGGACTCGGCGTCGAATGCCTGCACGAAGCCGCGCACGCCGAACTCGCCACCCGCCACGCCGACCAGAATCTTGCCCTTCACCACCAGGGGCGCCATGGTCATGTAGTAGCCGGTCTTCCAATCCTCGACCTTCGCCTCCCAGACGACCTTGCCGGTCTTGGCGTCGAGCGCGACCAGCATGGCATCGAGCCCGGCGTGATAAACCTTGTCGCCGTACAGCGCCACGCCACGGTTGGTGTTGTGCAGGGCGCTGAACCCTTCGGGAAGCTTGGGCTTGAAGCGCCAGAGCAGATCGCCCGTGGCCGCATCCAGGGCTATCACCTGGCTGTACGGCGTCGAGACGAACATTACTCCGTTGTTCACGATCGGCGGCGCTTCGTGACCCGAATCCACACCAGTGGAGAAAGTCCACACCGGCGTCAGCGACTTCACGTTGCTGGTGTTGATCTGATCGAGCGAGCTGTAACTCCACCCCTTGTAGGTGCCGCGCGTCATCAACCAGTTGCCCGGCTCCGGATTTTCCAGCCGGGCTGCGGTCACCGGACTGTAATCCTCCATCGGACCGGCGACGAGCGGGGTTGAAGCGAGGGTTGCAAATGTGACAACGGACGATAGAAGCCATTGCTTTCTGGTCATGGACGCCATCTCCCTACGTTCTTCACCCACCCCATGGTGGGTGGTGCGATCGATTGGGCGCGGGAATCCATTACGACCGCGCCCCCTCATCCCGGTTGTGGACACCTACCTTTCCAACAAATGTTGCAGCGACGATAAGCGAGCCGTCTGGCGGCCCGCCGAGCGTCAGATCACTAGGCTTGATGCTTCAACCTGATGGTTCCCTTCGGAGAGAACAAGCAAGTCACCTTTTGCGGGTCGCTCATCACTGCCGGGCTGATGTTCCTGCGCCGCAGCGGACCTATCCGCCGCCAAGAACGCTCCGGTGGCAAGCGCCGTCAGAGGTATCCAGCGTCGCGTTTGCTTCGGACACTGCATTTGTCTTCTCAAGCTCCACCATGAACTTGGAATTC
Source organism: Bradyrhizobium sp. USDA 3315 (assembly GCF_054056795.1). NCBI lineage: Bacteria > Pseudomonadati > Pseudomonadota > Alphaproteobacteria > Hyphomicrobiales > Nitrobacteraceae > Bradyrhizobium > Bradyrhizobium sp. USDA 3315. The sequence continues at coordinate 7,509,817 of NZ_JBSRYP010000001.1, forward strand.
AGCCACATGCAGCTTCACCGCCCGCCTCTCCAAAAGGAGGCCAGCGAACAAATTGCTTCCTCTTTCGCTCGCTACTTCTCGCGGTTAAGCCAGCGTCGCCACAGGCCTTGCACAGTCGTGCCCTGGGTTTGAAGAGCAGAGTCGTGGGAAGCTGCAAACCAACACAAACATCCGCTGCTCGTTCCGTCGCCTGCCAAATTCATTACGGCATGCGATGATCCCCGAGAGCTTGGATCGTGTCCCCAAGGACAATTCGTCAGTTTGGTGCTGGCTTCCGGGGATGGAACAGCTCTTCGACCGACTGCTTCGGGTCCTTGATGCGAGAGCGATCCTTGCGATCGTTCTTCCGTGCTTCGAGCTTCTGCAGGAAACGGAAGCGCGGCGATTGGGGCGCGTGCCCCGATCGGCCGTGCTTGGTCATGCCGAAACCCTTTTGACCGCCATGAGTCATTTGATCCCGACGAAAGCTGTCTGGCTCATTTCTTGCGCCCGAGCTGGCACCGCGGGCCAAGCTTCATGCGGTTCGCCGAAAGCACTATTGGACGGAAAGGATAGCCCTGATCGTCAAGGGGCGCGAGGCCGGGGACGGTCGGTTTGCGAGAACCGAATGCTGCACTGCGGCGGACCGGAATGCGCAAGACATCGCCAGCCTGCGCACCACTTCAGTTCAGCGGACAGCGCCGCAATCAGGGCATCGCGTCCCGGCGCAGCCCCCAACAAGGTTCGATGCCCCCAGCACCCGCCTGGCATGCGGCGGCAATGGATCGGTCGGTGTGTTGGAGTCATGAAATCGCTGACGCCGAACGCGGTGTGCGTCAAAGAGACGTCTAAGACCTGTGGTTTGGCGCGATAGAATGGCCTAAAATGTAGCAATGAGCCCCCCATTAGGAGCTTGACGTGACGAGATCATCAATGTCCTCGACAAGGGAGGATAAACCATGGAGCAGAGAAACGTAGACCGCAGAAGCTTTCTCAATCAACTCGGTGTTGTGGTCGGCAGCGCCGCGGCGGCAACCGCAATACCCGCCGCGAACCCTGCATCGGCGCAAACTCCGGCGGCGCCGAAAGGGAACATTCCCGATAGGCCACTCAGATTTGGTCACATGACCTTCTTGACCGGCCCCGGAGCGGTGCTCGGCGAACCTTCACTCAAGGGCCACATCCTGGCTGCCGAGGAGATCAACGCGCAGGGCGGCATTCTCGGCAAACGCAAGATCGAGACAATCACCGCCGACGAGGCAGCCGGTACAGACGCCAACGTGAAAGAGCTTCGCCGCATGAAGCTCTCCGAAAAAATCGACCTGTTCACCGGAGTCATATCGAGTGGCAACACGCCGGCGCTCGGCCCGGTCGCCGAGGAGCTTGGCGCGCTGACGATTTTCGTCGACGGCTGCACCGATTTTCTGTGGGACAAGGCGGTGCCGAATCCGAAATTCGCGTTCCGCATTACCAACATCCAGTCAGCAGACGGTGTCACTTGCGCACTGGCGGCGGCGCAGACCTGGCCTGAGGCAAAGCGGATCGCGCATATTCACCCGGATTACAGCTATGGCCGCAATGCCTTTGACCATTTCAACATCGCGTTCGGCAAGCTTGTGCCGGGCACCCAGGTCGTCTCGGAGGGTTGGCCGAAGCTCGGCACCACCGACTTCACCGCTCACATCACCAAGGCGATGTCGTCGAATCCAGACCTGATCGTTTCGTCGGTCTGGGGCGGCGATTACGTGGCAATGTACAAGCAAGCCCTGCGTTACGGCATGTTCAACAGCGCGAAGTTTGCAAGCACGATCGCTTTTGGTGTTGCGCCGCATGCAATCGGCAAGGACCACCCGGAAGGCGTGATCGCGGGCGTGCACGCGAACTATTACTTCACCTTCCCGCCGGGAAATCGGTGGCCCGCCAACCAGAGGTTCGTCGAGAAGTACTATAAGCGCTGGAACGAATATCCGAACTTCCAATCGGATGGCGCCTATCACACGCTCTATATGTACAAGACGGCAGTCGAGAAAGCGAACAGACTTACGGGCGGCTGGCCGGAGGAAGAGGCGATCATCAGCCAGCTTGAAGGCATGTATTTCGAGACGGCGGCCGGTGATCTCTACATCCGTCCGGACAATCACCAGGGCTACAAGGACGCGGTGACGGGCTTCAGCAAGATCGTGCCCGAGTACCCGTTCCCAATTCTGGATCCGAATCGGATGGTCACCATTCCGATCCGCAATATCACGGCGCCCCCGCACTGGCCGAAACCGGGCAATGGTCACAATGATCCGACGGCCACTTTCAATTGGATCAAGGAGACCTGGCCGCAGGTCGCTTGAGCGCAGCTATCGAGTCGGACACGCCTTTTCTCGAAGGCGTGTCCGTGTTCTGGGACGGATTTTGATCGGGCGGCCGGCAACGCCACATCCGCGCTGTTCGACCGCAGGGGTCCTGTGCATGCCCTGCGGCGGTCTCGGTGGAGCGGAACATGTCTCTGCGAGCAGCTTCGCGTCGGGCGCAAACGGGTGGCTTGGTGTTGGGGCTGACATGGGCGGTTGTCATGGCGCCGCAATCGGCGCTGGGCGACCACGCGCTAGCTTATTTTCCCTCCTTTTACCCGCATGAAATCCGCATCGAGCCGCTTGATCCGGAGGGAGCGGCTCGCGAGTTCGTCAACAAGACCGATCCGCTTCACGTCTATGTCGGCACCGCACCCCGCTTTTCCGGCCAGATTCCCGAGCATCTCAAGTCGGTCGAGTCGCTGAAGTCGCTGATCACCATCAGCGTCAATCCGAGGTCATCGCGGCTTGAGAGCCGCGAGGCGCGTTGCCAAGCCATCGGACAGGCCGCGGCGGCGCTGGCAGCACCACCTGACGTCATTATTCATCCCTATCCGATCACGCCCTATCACGCCGATTATCTCGGCCACGCAGATCGGCTGGCTCCGGGCACCGCCACGCGCACGCCGACCGATGCGCCCGCGCCGACGTTTCGCGCCGGCGCCGATGCGTCCCTGCTCTCGCCGCAGGCCCGTGTCCAGGCCACCGACTGGGATGTGAGTCTCGATGAGACTTCGGTGAGTGCATTGCAGATCGACGCCGGCGCCGCCTTCAATGGCTGGCCAGCGCCACCCTGGACCAAGGAAGGATGGGTCCAGGCCTACACGTTGCTTCGCCCGGCCCTCAGCCAGGCGAGCGACCGAGAACAGGCGGATGAACTCTATGGGCGCCTCACTCATAACGAGTTCCGGGATCGAACTGAACAGTTCAACCTCGAGCGCGCGCTAGTGGCAGCATTGATCGGCAGTTGCGAGCGCGCCGTGATCGGCTATCGGCTGCGGCAGGAATTCTACACGGATGACTATTCCGACGGCATTGAAAACTTGGCCGTCGATTCGCAGTCCGGGCTGAACTCGGCCGTCTTTCTCAGGACGGTCAAGCTCAAGGATTTTCTCTGGAATGGCCGGCTGCGCGTTGGCATCCATCCACGCCCGAGCGCAGCCTGGAATCCAATCGCTGGCTTCACTGATGCAGCCGGTCGTTTGGTGTGGTCAACCGTCGGCGACAACGCCTTCCTGCCGATTCCCGTTAATAGCCGATGGGTCCAGAACCGCGCCGAAATCCGCATCACGGACGAGTCGAGTATCAAGCGGTCGGTTCGCGTTCCCGACGATGCGCTGATGCCGCAAACTATAACCGGGAGGCTTGCGCCGGTCGGGGCTGGCCATGGTGCAACAGCCAAGGTGCTGTATCGCCTCTCGGCCTCGAATTTCAGCGACGGTTCGGTGATGGAGACGGCCGATTTACTCTATCCGTATGCGCTCGCATTCCGCTGGGGCGCCGGCGGGCAGGATGTGGCGGCCCACGATCCCGAGATCGCCGCAGCCACGCGACTGATACGCGAACGGCTGCGCGGCGTGAAGCTCGTCCGCGTGGAAGAAACCGCGCGGCCGGTCGCCGATCAGACCTTCACCTATCGCACCCCGGTTATCGAGGTCTATCTCGATAACCTCACTTTCGACGAACAGCAGAATGCCCTCATCGCTCCGCCCTGGAGTTCGGTGCCCTGGCACGTGCTTGCGCTGATGGAGGCGACGGTCGAACGAGGCCTCGCAGCCTTCTCGCGCGGCGAAGCTGAGCGACGTCACCTGCCCTGGCTCGACCTCGTCCGCGATCCGGCCCAATTGAAGACATTGCGCGCGCTGATCAAGGAGTTTGCGCAAACCGGCTACCGGCCGGCAGCACTTGAATTGCTGGTCGGCCCGGAGACGGCGAAGGCGCGTTGGCAGCTTCTCGACCGGTTCGTTGAAGCCAACGGTCATTTGCTGGTGACCAATGGGCCCTATCGGCTGAAGGCCTGGTCGCCCGACGCGTTCGTTTTCGAAGTTGTACGGGACTTCACCTATCCCGTCGGTCTCGGCACGTTCAACGGCCTTGCCTATCCGGCACGCGCGCTCATCAGCGGAGTGGAGCGCGCAGGCGATCTCGTGCTGGTCAGCGCCGACGCCGAATTCGCTGTCAAGCAGCAACGCGACCATCGCATCGTCCGCGCGCCGCTGCGGCCCGACACGTTGCGCGGCACGCTGCAGCCTATTCGGCCGGAATCGCACTACGTTGCCGTTGGCCGGGACGGCCGGGTCGCTGCCACCGGAAGCTTGGTGCGACAACCGGACAGTCGCTTTGTTGTATCGCTACCGACCACTCTTCAGTCCGGCGACTTTACGTTGCTCGCGGCGATCTTTCTCGACGGGAATGCAATCAATCCGGCAATCGGACGCATCGAGCTGCGAAACAGCGCCAAGGCAGGGCGAGCCGGGAATGCGACGGACGCGGAGGGAGAACCATGACGATCTTCGTCATCCAGATTCTCAATTCGCTATTTTACGCGGCAGTCCTGTTCCTTATCGCTGCTGGCTTGAGCCTCATCTACGGCGTCATGCGCATCGTGAACCTGGCCCATGGGTCGCTCTATGCGCTCGGCGCCTATGTGTCTGCCTGGATTGTCGGCAGCGCAGTCGGCCACGCGCTGGAAGGAAATCTCGGCCTGGCCGGGATGCTTCTCCTCCTTCCGCTTGGCGCTATTGCCGTCGCGGCTGTCGGCGCGCTGATCGAGCCCACCCTGCTCCGCCCGCTCTATCGACGATCGGAAGAATATCACCTGCTGGTAACGTTCGGCCTGCTCATGATCCTCGAAGATCTCATGAAGCTTCTCTTCGGCCGCACCCCCCTATCGGCCGGCGCGATCATGGATCGGATGGGCAGCATACCCGTCGGTCGCCTGATGTACCCCACTTACAACCTGTTCGTTGTCGCAATCGGGCTTGCTGCTGCTATCGGACTGTGGGCGTTTATCTACCGCACCAAGTTTGGGGTCATCCTGCGCGCTACCTCACAGGACCGACGCATGGCTGCGGCGCTTGGTATCGACGTCAGTCGCGTCTATGTCCAGGCCTTCGCCATCGGCTGCTTCATGGCCGGCCTCGGCGGCGCAGTGGTGGTGCCGGCGCAGGCGGCGGTTCTTGGCCTAGGTATCGAGGTGCTAATTCTGGCTTTTGTGGTCGTCGTGATCGGCGGGCTCGGAAGCTTGCAAGGAGCGCTCGTCGGCGCGTTGATCGTCAGCTTCGTGCGCACCGCCGGTATTCAGTTCTTCCCCGAGATTGAACTCGCAGTTCTTTACCTGATTGCAGCCGCGGTCCTGCTCATCCGTCCCACCGGCTTATTCGGAAGGGCATGACGATGGCGATGACGGAAGGCACTGGGACCTCGATTTGGCGGATCACCATCGGCTCCGCAATCCTGCTCGTGATCCTCGCGTTCCTACCGCAGTTCGTCGAGCCCTATCAGACGGTGCTGCTGACCTACGGTCTTATCATGGCCATTGCCGCACTCGGCTTCAATTTACTGCTCGGCTACACAGGCCTTTTGTCATTCGGCCATTCCGCCTATTTCGGGTCCGGCGCCTATTTGGTGGCCTTCATCATGCGAGACCTCGGCGCGCACTCCATGGAGCTATGCATCGTCGGCGGGATGCTTGGCACGCTCATCATCGCGGCACTTTTCGGATTCGTCTGCGTGCGGCACACGCGCATTTTCTTCGGCATCCTGACGCTGGCGTTGTCGCAGGTTCTCTGGAGCCTTGCCTTCAAGTTCTTCTGGGTGACAGGCGGCACCGACGGCATTCGGGTTCCCTATGCCAATCTCACGCTGTTCGGCGGCCTGGTCGATTTCAAGGGGGCGGGTTCGTTTCAGCGTTTCATCTATGCTTATTATTACTATGTGCTCGTGCTGTTTGCCCTCTCCACGTTTATCATTTGGGTGATCGCGCATTCACCATTCGGGAAGGCCCTACAGGCGATCCGTGACAACGAAACGCGCGCGCAGTTCGTCGGCATCTCTGTACGGCGCTATCGCTGGATCGCTTTCATGATCTCCGGGACCTTTACGGGACTGGCAGGGATCCTGTGGGTCCCGCTCAACGGTCTCACCACGCCCGACATTCTCTATTGGCCATTCTCGGGCGAGATCGTGTTCATGAGCGTGCTGGGCGGATTCCGCTCCTTCACCGGTCCGATTGTCGGCGCCGTGGCGTTCAACTACCTGAAGACCTACGCGATCGCCAGCACCGAATATTGGCAGCTTCTCCTCGGCGTAGTGCTTGTCATCCTTGTCATGGCGCTACCCGCTGGCATCGTCGGAACGACCGCGCGGCTGACTGCAAAGCTCGGGAGATCGACGAAATGACTCTCCTGGAGACGGTCAATCTGAAGAAATATTTCGGCGACACGCACGCTGTCGATGATGTTAACCTGACCATCGCGGAAGGAGAGTTCATTTCCGTGGTCGGCCCCAACGGAGCCGGAAAGACTTCGCTTTGCAACGTCATCAGCGCCTATCTCGCTCCCGACTCCGGAAAAATTCTCTTCAGGGGTCGCGACGTGACCCATTCGTCCGTGATCGAGCGGGTACAAGCCGGCATCGCGCGCAGCTTCCAGCTGGTAAACTTGTTCGACGATCTGACGGCGTTCGACAACGTGGCGTTGGCGATCTTCTCGCGCGATCGCAAGATCCGGAACATGGCAGCGCTCGCCGACCGCGACCGCGGGGTAGCTATCGAAGCTGACACGATTCTCGATCAGTTTGGGCTCGTGAGCAAGCGCAACGAGCCCGCACGAGGTCTCGCGCAAGGCGAACGCAAATTGCTGGATGTCGCGCTGGCCTACGCGCTGCGCCCGAAGCTCCTGTTTCTCGATGAGCCGACTAGCGGGGTGAGCACTCGCGAGAAGGACAAGATCATGGATATCATCGCCTCGGTCGTGCGTGGCGAGGGTATCACCGCCGCGATCATTGAACACGACATGGATGTCGTGTTCAAGTATTCCAATCGAATTGTGGTGATGCACCAGGGAGAGATCCTCGCCCAGGGTACGCCGGACGCCATCAGAACCAATGACGACGTTGCGATGATCCTGCTCGGCTCCTCCGGGCCGAACGCATTTTCACGAAAGGAGTAGTCGTGCTGGAGGTCAAAGCGATCCACACCTATCGCGGCCCCGCCCACATCCTCAACGGCGTTTCCCTGCGCGTGGACAAGCAGGAGGTCGTGTGCCTAGTTGGTCGCAACGGAGCCGGCAAGACCACGACGATCGAGAGCATCATGGGCTTCCTGCCGCTGCAGGCGGGCCAGATTCTTTTTGCCAACGAGGACTTGACCAGGCTTGCCCCACATGAGCGCGCCAAGCGCGGAATCGGCTATTCGCCGGAGGATTGCGGCGTCTTCCCGGATCTGTCAGTCGACGAAAATTTGATGATCAGTCGCTGGCTCGGCGATGAGGTGTCGCGCCGGCGGGACGGGGCTGTGCGTCCAGACCCGCAGACGCAGGCTTTCGGAGTCTTTCCGGAAGTTCAGGATTTGCTGCAACGCCAAGGAATGCATCTAAGCGGCGGTCAACGCAAGATGGTCGCGATCGCACGCGCTATGATGTTGTCGCCGTCCCTTCTCCTGCTCGACGAGGCATTCGAGGGTCTCGCACCGGTCGTGGTCAATCGGTTCACGGAAGCCGTCATGAAGATCAAAGCGATGGGTGTCTCCATCCTGATGGCGGAATCGTATCTTGCCGCTGCGTCCCGTATCGGCGACCGGCTTTATGTGATCGATCGCGGCGAGATCATTTTCCAAGGTTCGCCGAAGGACGCTCGCGCAGATGAAAGGGTTATGAAGGCCTTGCGCGGATGATTGCGCATCGTGGCACTCGCGCGCTACGGACCGTCGGCTTGTTAGGACTGCACCATGAAGAGCCGCGTAACGTTTGGACTTCTGCTGTCAGCTCTAGCCGTAATCGGGCCGGCGCGAAGCGGCCACGAATCGGCGGTGTATCCGTCTTTTTATCCGCATGAGATCGAGATCAGGACCGTCGCCCCTGATGCCGCCAGGGCGCTGCTGCTCCAATCCAAGATCCACGCCTATCTGGGGAACGACGCCCACTTTTCAGATTCGGTGTCGGATTTAAGCAGCGTGAAATCACTTGGGTCCCTGGTGACCGTACGCATCAACCCACAATCGTCGTATGCAAAAGCGGATGCGACCGTCTGCGCCGTCGCGCGTGCGGTCGCTCGAAAAATTACCTCGGACAATCCGGATGTGATCCTGCATCCCTATCCGATCACACCGTTGCATGGAGATTATTTGTACCATGTCGATCTCGCCGAAGCGGCGAAGCGACGCCTGCTCTCCGACACGGAGGCTTCGCCAGCATTCCAGGAACTGAAGCTGAGGGCAGCCGACACTTCCACGAAACGGCTGCTCGGCACCGAGAAGGCGGCGTCGGCGTCCGATTGGGACGTTGAAATCAGGGAAATCAGCCTGTCGGAGCTCGTTAACTCGGCAACAACCGTGATCAACGGCTGGCTTGTCCCGCCACAGGCGAGGAGCGGATGGTACCAGGCCTATCTCGTTCTGCACCAGGCTATCGATGCCGGAGCAAAAGAGCGCGTGGAAGCCGACGTGCAACGAATCCAGTCAGGCGATTTCAACGACCCGGTCGATCGTATCAATCTGGAGCGGGCGGTCGTGACGGCGCTTGTCAGCGATTGCCATCAGGTCATTGTCGGCTACACCCTCAGGCGCGAATATTTCAATACCGAATTCTCGGCCGGAATCGAAAACATCGCGTTCGACTCTCTTATGGGCCTCAACGCACCGATTTTCCTCCGCACGGTCAAGCTGAAGGACTTTCCCTGGAATGGCTGGCTCCGCGTCGGAATCGATGCCCGACCGACGTCGGCCTGGAATCCGATCACAGGCTTTTCGGACCCATTCGGACGACTGATGTGGTCCGCTATCGCGGACCCGGCTCTGTTGCCGTCGCCCTACGACCAGGCCTGGATGGCCAATCGGATCTCGGAGATCCAGGCCACTCCACCGCGATGAGGAATTGCGACGATGCCTTGCAACACAGCTTTTCGCACATGTCTTGTCGGCGCGGTGCTCGCCTGGACAACCAGCACGACGATCATCGGAGCCGGCGCGGAGGAGTTCACATTCGACCTGCACATCGAACGTGGGCGGGTGTCAGAGAACATGTCAGTTATCCGGGTCAAGCAGGGAGATATCGTCAGGCTTCAATGGAGCACGGATCGATCAATCATCCTGCATCTGCACGGTTATGACATCGAAAGAAAGATCGAGCCCGGCGCCATCGGCGTGATGGAGTTCACCGCGCACGCCACGGGGCGATTTCCGGTAGAAGTCCATGGATCGCCCGAGGCCGGCGGCCACCCTCACGGGGACGCTCCACTTGTTCGCATCGAGGTCTACCCGTAGGAAAACTCGTCAGCAGTGCTCGATAACGGCTCGATGCTGGCTGTTCGCAGGCGTGGCCGTGCTCCTGAGCGTCACACCGGCCGGCGCGCACGGCTTCGGCCAGCGTTATGACCTCCCCCTGCCGTTGTCTCTTTATCTCTCCGGCGCCGCTGCCGCAGTCGTGTTCTCCTTCGTGATCGTCGGACTGTTCGTGCGCAGCGCACCGCCGACGCATGCCCATTCGCGCGTCGATCTGTTCGATTATCGGCCCGGAAGAGCCCTCGCGGCGTTTGGCGTTCCGCTCAAGCTAAGCGCTCTCGTTCTGTTTGCCGCGATGCTGCTGGCGGGTTTTCTCGGCGATCAAAATCCTTACCGCAACCTCGCGCCCACCCTCGTCTGGATCATTGCCTGGGTCGGCCTCGCCTATGTATCGGCCCTCGTCGGAGATATCTGGCCGCTCATCAATCCATGGCGGACTGTCTTCGACGCAGCGGAAACGGTCTACAGGCACATTTGCGGCCGCAATCTTGCGCTCGACAAAACCTATCCCCATGCACTCGGCATCTGGCCCGCCGTGCTCCTGCTGCTGGCCTTCTCCTGGACCGAACTCGTCTATCCGACGCCTGCCGTGCCGTCACACATAGCCTCCTTCGCACTTGGCTATTCAGTGCTGACCTGGGCCGGCATGTTCCTGTTCGGCGGCGAGACCTGGCTGCGCCACGGCGAGTTCTTCACCGTCATATTCGGCACCTTCGCCCGCTTGGCGCCGACGGAGATCCGCACCGCCCGGCCGAAACCCCAATTTCTGCTGCGACGATTTGGAACGGGCCTGACCGGTCGCGAGCAGGTTTCGCCATCGATGATGGCATTCGTACTGCTTCTCCTCTCGAGCGTTCTTTACGACGGCCTGATTGCGACTCCCGAATGGTCGGTCGCGGAATCCGCGATCATCGCGCGTTTATCTGATGTCGTCGAGCTCGGCTCAGTGGCACTGCGAAGCATCGGCCTGGTTGGGTTCTGGCTCCTGTTCCTATCAGCCTATTGGATGGTGAGCATCGTCATGAGCGCGGTGACGGAGCGGCATTTTTCATCACGGCAGATCGCCCAGACGTTCGCCCTCACGCTGATCCCGATCGCACTCGGCTATCACCTTGCGCATTACCTCGTATACTTTCTGGTCCAGGGGCAATACATCATTCCGCTGCTTTCCGATCCCTTCGGCTACGGCTGGAACCTGTTTGGGACCGCGAGTTACCGCCCCGACATTGCCATCGTGGGCGCCCGCTTCGCCTGGTACACGGCAGTCGCGGCCGTTCTGCTCGGGCACATCGCGGCCGTCTATCTCGCGCATGTGCAGGCGATGCAGATATTTGCCGCGCGCAAGCTCGCGTTGGCCTCGCAGATTCCGTTAACCGCGCTCATGGTGGTCTACACCTGCATCAGTCTGTCAATCCTAGCCGAGCCGATCGTCGAACGCAGCAGGCCCTCCGCGCAACCAACGGCCGTGGCAGAGAACATGGTGGCAATCCCCGCGGACGCGGTGCTGCCTGACCAGGACAGCGGCCGCCTCCAGGTCATCGGCCCCGGCAAATTCGCCAGGGCGAAACTGATCTATCGTCTGCTCGGCTCCGCGTTCCACGACGGGACGAAGATGACGGCAGCCGATCTGCTCTACCCCTACATCTTTGCATACCGCTGGGGCACTCGCGGCGACGGTCGTGAGACGCATTACGATCAATCAATCGATACAGCGACTGCGCCGATACGTCGCGAGCTTGCCGGATTGCGGGTCGTGGGCAGCGAAACCGCATCCAAATCAATCAGGGTCGGCGACGTCGACTTCCTCCGTGAAGTGTTCACGATCGAGGTCTATACGACCAGCGCACCGACGAGCCCGGAGCGAGAGGCGGTCCCGGCGCCGCCCTGGAGCACGCTGCCCTGGCATCTTCTCGTTCTGATGGAAGAAGCGGTCAGTGGGAACTGGGCGGCATTCTCGCAGACGGAAGCCACTCGCCGCGGCGTCGAATGGCTAGATCTCGTCCGCTCGCAAGCGCTGAACGCGCGGTTCGCGGCCTTGACCGAGAGCTTCGAGCGTGACGGTTTTCGGCCCGAAGCATTGCGCCCGCTCGTCGGCGTTGACGAGGCACGCAGGCGGTGGGCGGCGCTCTCGGCCTTCTACAAGGCCAATGGCCATTTTCTGGTGACCAACGGTCCCTACCAGCTCAAGAGTTGGTCGCAAGACAGCGCCGTGCTCTCTGCGTTCAGGGATTTGAGCTACCCGCTGGGCGTGGGCTCCTATGACTCTTACGCGATCCCGCGTCGCGGATTTATCACTGCCGTGGACTCAACCGACGATGGGGTCCGATTGTCGGGTGACGTCGAAATGATCGACAAGTTTCAGCGCAGGTACCGCCTTAAGCGCGTACCGCTCTCATCCATACCACCGGATGTGCTGAAACGAATGCCCCCGGAATGCCGGTTCGTAGTCGTCGACGATCAAAAGCGTGTGGTGCTCGCCGGCGCTGCCCCTCTTGGCGAAAGCTCCTCGTTCCAATTCGATTTCAAGAACCGGTTGCCGGTCGGCCGCTACACGATGTTCGCAGCCATTACGCTAAACGGCAATGTCATGAATGCCGATATTCGCCAGATACCGATCGTCGTTTCTTCCAACTAAACCGCGAAGAATCCCGGTCCGAGTAAGTGCCGCTTGGAACAGCGGCCGCGCCTGAACCGATCGCCGCGCCCCCATCGAACGAACGCTATCGTAGAAAATCGTAGGCTGGCGCACAAAATCGCAGACATGGTCGCGGGGGAGCGAGGCGCCCCCGACGCTACAGTTTATTATCTTCAGTTTGTTCAAAACGGCGCGCGCCCGGTCCCCTGCTTCGCCCAAGTCCGGCTCTCGCCTTTTCGCACGCTATAGTACGCCGCATTACTCCCTCGGCGGAACGTCTGTTGGACATCTGCTTCCCCGGAGTTAAGTCGAATAGGCAACAGGCCAGATCCATCGAGTACGCGAATGAACCTACTCCAATCTCGCCGATAACCGCTGGGAGCACTACTCCCACTCAATCGTTTCGAGCGACATTTCGCCGTTGATTTGCAAGCACACATTTTCAAGTACGACGGACTGATGCCGACGGTATACCCGCCGCAATGTTTTCGTCTTGAATTCACAGAAAAATTTTGTTCCCCACAAGCACTAGCAATTCCGCTACCTATCGGAGTCTATCGACTGAATGGCGCGCCGCATGCGCAATCGAGACTAACACAGCTCGCCTTGGCACAGAGCTTCAGATACTGTCAGAGATCAGGAAGACACATTCAGTCCTGGCGGCGCTCCTCCCACTGCTGTGCGCCAGCCATACAGGTCCGCTCCGCATTCAAAAGCCGCCCACCCCGCCAGTTCGGTTCGTGACCATCGTGGACCTGGCATTGGCGGATCGTAATCGCCGGCTAATGCTCGGAAAATGCCAACGCGGTGCTTTGCCCACTCCGCACGCAGCTAGCCGGTCGCGGGACGCATCGCCTCAGACGGCGTCCAACGCATTGATCTATGGCAGTGTTTTCAAAAACGATTAGCCGCATTTCAATTTCGGCGAGCCGCTTCTGCAGAGCTAAGGCATTCTGCTATGAGGATGTTGAGTCCAAGGGAAGGCAGATGCGACGTCCACAGTTCATCGCCGAACACGCGCGAAATGCGCGAGGCCTCTCGGGCCGGCTAATCGCCTTCATCATGGCGCGCGAAACCTGGAGCCAAAATCTTCGCGCGATGAATGCGCTCGGCATCGAACCGGCCGATCATGTGCTCGATATCGGATGCGGTCATGGCCGCAGCCTGACGGAATTAGCTGCGCGAGCTCCGCGGGGCCACATTGTAGGGCTGGATTCCTCTGAGCTGATGGTCGAGATCGCAAAGAAGCGGAACCGGCGGCTCATCGAATCCGCTCGCGTGGACGTCATCCATTCCGGCGCGGAATCGCTACCTTTTCCTGACAACATGTTCGACAAGGCCCAGTGCGTCCACGTGCTCTATTTCTGGAAGGATATCGAGACGTCGCTGCGCGAGATCGCTCGCGTGCTGAAGCCGGGTGGGCGCCTGGGATTGCTGTTCCGGACGAACGCAGACGCGAAAGCGATCGCGTCCTTCCCACCGGAAATCTACAGCTTCCCCGCGCTCGTCGATGTATCCGCAGCGCTCGAACGCGCCGGCATGGACATCCACCCTGCGGAGGATAGCGCGAATCGGCCGGCTCTTGTGCTGGCGACGAAGCGGTAGTTGAAGCCATCAGACCGCCGCGCTTGCGGCCAGGCGTGCGACGACTTGGTCGATCTCGTCGACTGTCGTTTGCCTTCCTAGGCTGAAGCGGATCGCCCCCATTCCGGTCCTCTCGGGCACGCGCATGGCCGCGAGAACCGGTGAGAGTTCGATCTGCCCCGAATGGCACGCCGAACCTGTCGACGCCGCGACATCGCGTAGCTGGGCAAGGATGTCCGCGCCTATTTTGCCAACGAACGACACGTTGAGAGTATTGGGCAAGCGATGCGTGGGGTGGCCGTTGAGCGCGACGCCTTCACCAAACCTGTCTTGCAGCGCCAGCCATAATCGATCGCGCAGGGCCTGGACGTGGTTCATGGGCGCAAGATCCGCGGCCAGTGCGCAGGCCGCCCCAAGCCCGACTACCAGCAGCGCGCTCTCGGTTCCTGCGCGTAGATCGGCTGCATAGTCGCGGTCACGTGCCTTACTCGGTGCGGTTAAGGTGCAACCAAGGCAGTTGCTCATTAGCAAAAAAATGTTTGCCCGGCTGCAACTCCGCCGCCCGGTCGAAGGCGCCGACGTGATAGTGCGTCTCCGTCGGAAAATACTCGGTAGCGCATGTCAGCGTCGAGCCGCAGCGGGAACAGAAGCCACGCGTGGTTCCCGGCGATGATTTGAACGTCGTGATGGTACCCTCGGTCACCGTGACGGCGTAGTTTTCGAATCCGACGAACACGCTGACTGGAGCGCCGGAATGACGACGGCAGCTATTGCAGTGACACCAGAAGATTCCTTTTGGTCGGCCACGCGCCTCGAAACGCACCGCCCCGCAGAGACAGCGTCCCAGGAAGGTTTCGCTCATTGTCGTGCTCCGGGTCTGCCCTCCATGGCGACAACGACGACCACCCCGGACAGGAAGGTGAGCGCGCCGATCGTTCCGATCGCCCAGGCCATGCCGAGCAGGTCGGCGATCAGGCCGGCCGACAGCGCCCCGATCGCGTAGCCGAGATCGCGCCAGAAGCGGTAAACGCTGAGCGATCGCGCGCGCCAGCTTGGATGCGATGCGTCGGACACGGCGGCGATCAGGCTCGGATAAACCATCGCCGTGCCAATTCCGAGCAGCAGGCTGGCGACGAGCCACCATTCGAAATGACTGGTTGCCGCCGTCAGGAACAACCCCGCGGCCTGGATCCACATGCCGCCTGCAATCAGGCCCTTGCGGCCCCAGCGGTCCGATAAAGGGCCCGTCGCGATCTGCAGGATGCCCCAGACCGCAGGATAGACCGCCTTCAATATGCCGATGCGTTCGACCGAGAGCCCAAAGGACACGAAGAACAGCGGGAAGATACCCCAGCTCATGCCGTCGTTGAGATTGTTGACGAGCCCAGCTTGGGAAGCCGCAAATAGGTTGCGATCCCTAAACGAGGTGAGGAGGAATATCTCCTTGAAGCTGATCGGAGCCGCTTGCCGGGCGTGTCCCGCCATCTCGAGCCGCACGTGCTCACGCGTGTCGCGCACGAGCAGGATCGAGATAGCAAAGCCGAGGATCGCGTAGGCAACACCGAGATAGATGGGTGCCGGCCGCAGCCCGTACTCCGACGCAATGTATCCGGTGAGATAGGCGGTGACGCCCACCGCAAGATAACCGGCGAATTCGTTCAGCCCCACCGCGAGACCGCGCGACTTCGGCCCAACCAGATCGATCTTCATGATCACGGTCATCGACCAGGCAAAACCCTGGTTGATGCCGAGAAGTGCGTTGGCGGCGATGACCCACGTCCAGCTTGGCGCCCACATGATCATGAACGGCACCGGCAGCCCGGCGAGCCAGCCCAGGATCAGAACGCGCTTGCGTCCCCAGGCGTCGGCGAGTTGACCGGATATCAGGTTGGCGCACGCCTTCACGACGCCGAAGCTCACGATGAAGGACATGACAAACGTGGTCGTCTCGACCCTGAATTCCTCGGCGCCGATCAGCGGCACGACGGTGCGCTCGATCCCGACCATGCCGCCGACGAAAGCGTTGATCAGGACGAGTAGCGCGAATTGCGGCCAGTTCTCCTTCAGTCCCAGCCTGACCGACGTGGCCGCTTGTGGCGCGGATAACGCGTCGCTCATGGATCAGGCCGCGGCGGCGGCCGCGCCTGAATTGGCAGCCCTGATCTTCGCGGCTTCCGGAGGAGCCGGCGGAATCTCGGCGACCATGAACCGAACGAACTCGGCTTCGTCCTCGATCATGAACGCCTGATTGTGCCGTTTCTCGAAGCCGATTGCGGACGATGGCTTGCCGCTTAGCCGCCGACCACAGACCGAGCCTGCATAGGCACCCGGCAGCACCTCGATGTAGTCAGGAAGCTCCTTCAGCCTTCGTACGCTCCTGAACAATTGCCTCGCACCTTCCTCAGCGCTCACGGCAAGTTCGGTACGGCCAAGATCGCCGACCATGAGGGTGTGTCCAGTGAAGACGAACCAAGGCTCGTCGGCGCGCGTTCGGTCTGTCACAAGGACGCAGATGTGCTCGGGCGTGTGACCCGGCGTGTGCATCACGGTTGCCGACACATTGCCGAGCGGAAGAACCTCGCCGTCACTCACGCCTTTGTACGGAAACGATACGCCGGCCTGAGCAGAAAGCACGTAGTCGGCGCCCGCCGCGGCGGCGAGAGCCCGGCCCGCCGACAGGTGGTCGGCATGGACGTGCGTGTCGATGACGAAACGTATCCGCATGCCGGCATTGTCGGCGGCCTTCAGGTAGGGCTTGATGTCACCGACCGGGTCAACCACGGCGCCTGCGGCTTTGCCGCCGCAGCCGAAAAGGTAGGAGATACCGACTGGATCGCTATGCAAGAACTGGCGGAGAATCATGGACTTGCACTCCCTCGTGAGAAACGCTAGATACATTCAATCGATCTGCTGAATGATATATTGAAGGAGCGCCGTGTCAAGCTCGGGACCGAAACAGGCGATCTATGAAAACCTTGCCCAGGTGGCGCAGGCGCTCGGCCACGCTCACCGGCTTGAGCTCCTGGAGCACCTTGCGCAGGGGATACGCACTGTCGAGGAGCTGTCCGCTCGGGCACATCTGACGTTCGCCAACACGTCGCGGCACCTACAGATCCTGAGGCGCGCGCGTCTTGTCGAGACCGAGCGTCGCGGCAAACATATTCTCTATCGTCTCGCCGGCGATGCCGAAGTGGTCACGCTGATCAAAGCGCTGGGACGCGTAGGTGAACGGAATGTCGCCGAGATCGGTCGTGTTGTGACCGATTACTTCCAGGCCCGTGATGCGCTTGAGCCCGTCTCGCGTGACGACCTGGTCGCGCGGTTACGGGACGACCTGGTTACGTTGCTCGATGTGCGGCCCGAGGATGAGTTCGCGCTCGGCCATCTACCAGGTGCGCTCAACGTCCCGCTTGCCGAACTGGAACGACGCCTCGGCGAACTGCCAAAGGGCCGCGAGGTGATTGCCTACTGTCGCGGGCCCTATTGCGTTCTTTCGTTCGAAGCCGTGTCGGCGCTGAGAGCGCGCGGTTATCGCGTTCGCCGTCTTGAGGACGGTTACCCGGAATGGAAAGCCGCCGGCCTGCCGGTCGAATCCGCGGCTTGAGACAGATCGTCAGGTGCATCATGGATGATAAGCCGCATCGCGCGGAATCCGCGTGGCCGATCGTTGGCGTAAAGGATCACAAGGCGCCCTCGGTGTTCCGGCCTGAATCCCTGTTGAGGGAGGCGCGCCGGCAGAGACAGTTGCCGCTCGTCGCAGTGCCCGAAATCTGCGTGCTCGATCCGGACGGTGACGTCGTCCGTCACCTCAAGCGGACCGGTGCCGGCCGCGTCCACGAAGGTTGGGCCTGCTACCATACCGAGCTTCTTGCCTTCGATCTCGACGGCATCGGCGAGGTCGGGATCGTCGGCTGCGCCGTCGGCGCCCCCTTCGCCGTCCTGGTCGCCGAGCAGCTCTTCGCGTCGGGCTGCGGGTTGCTCGTCAGCGTCACCTCGGCGGGCCAGATCAATCCCATCGGACCGACTCCCTACTTCGTCCTGATCGACCGCGCGTTGCGCGACGAGGGGACGAGTTATCACTACCTGCCTGGCTCGGCTTTCGCCGCGGCACCCGACTTGTCGCTTCTGGATCGCGTCGAGCGGGCGGGCCGATCGCTGCCGGAGAAACTGCATCGGGGCTCGACCTGGACGACGGATGCTCCCTATCGCGAGACCGAAGCGGCGATCGCGCGAGCGCGCGATCTGGGGACGCTCGCCGTGGAGATGGAAGCTGCGGCCCTCTACGCTTTCGGCACAACGAGCGGCAACTCGATCGTCTGCTTCGCTCACGTCACGAACTCGATGGCGCAGACCGAAGGCGACTTCGAGAAGGGCGAGGCGGACGGTGCCAAGGCCACGCTCGCCGTCGTCGCCGCTGCGGCGCGGGGGTGGCGAAGTTCCGGGTCATGACCTGCCTGTGAACGGTATGCGAAAGTTTGGCTACATCTCCATTTGACGTAATCATCAGTTCACGCTAATCATTAGTCATAACTAATTATATGGCGTCGGACAGCCATGGCTAAAGACAGCGTGCAATTGGCCGCTCTGGGCGATTCCACTCGCAGACGAATTTTCGAACTGGTGGGCGCGCGGCCTCGCACCGTCGTTGAGCTCACTCGAGAGCTGACGGTCTCCCAGTCAGCCGTCTCCCAGCATCTGAAGGTGCTGCGCGAATCTCGTTTGGTTCGTGCCGAGCCAAAGGGGGCCAGCAACATTTATCACATCGATCCGGCGGGGCTCGGCCAGATGCGCGCCTGGCTTGACCGGTTCTGGAGCAGCACACTGGCAGCCTACAAAGTGGCCGTCGAAAAATCAGTGGAGGACCAGCAATGATTAAACGTGTATCGGCCGCGCCCATCAAACAATCTATCGTGGTCGAGGCGCCTATCGAGCGTGCGTTCAAGGTCTTCACTGAAGACTTCGGCAGCTTCAAGCCTCGCGAGCACAATCTGCTCTCCGTCCCCGTCGCAGAGACTGTGTTCGAACCCCGAGTTGGGGGGCACGTTTATGATCGGGGTGTCGATGGCAGCGAATGCCGCTGGGCGCGTGTGTTGGCTTTTGAGCCGCCGAATCGCGTCCTTCTGAGCTGGGACATCAGCCCGCGCTGGCAGATCGAAAGCGATCCCGACAAGACCAGTGAATGGGAGGTGCGATTCATTGCCGAGTCGCCGAGCCGGACTCGGTTGGAGCTTGAGCACCGTCACCTCGAACGTCATGGCGAAGGCTGGGAAGGCGTGCGCGACGGAGTCGAGGGCGATCAGGGCTGGCCGCTCTATCTGAAACGGTTCGTAGAGCGCATTGCCCGTGATGTGTGATGCTCGCGGCCGACGTCATGGTGATTGCGGAGGCCCACATGGCAGCCTACTCGCTTAGCATTGTCGGAGTGCTTGTTCTGTGCCTCTCGTCAATTTTGCTGGCGGTCTATTCAGGATCGTCCAAAGGCAGAGCGGGGGCACTCTCCGGACCTGTCCTTCCAGCGGATGACGACAATCTATTATACCGCATCGATCGCGTTCACATGAACACGGTGGAGGCATTGATGCCTTTTGCGGTTCCGGCTGTATTGGCTATGGTGACGGGGGTTGGACCCGCTACGCTTGCAACGCTCGTCTGGATCTATATCGCAATACGTCTGATCCATCTTGCGGTCTATTTGCGCGGCGGCAACGCCGCCAAAGGCGGCAGCATCAGAACCATTCTCTATGTTTCAGGTGCGCTCGTAACTATCGCTCTCATTGCCGTGACCACGGTGGCAGCTATTTCACTAGGGTATCAACACCGGGCCGTCTGACGATGGTTATCATTTCGGCTTTTGGACCTTCTGAGACATGCGGGACCGGCCGAGCGTCCGGTTTGCGCCAAGAGCTGCCTTCCTTCAACTGATGCTTGGGCCCACCAAACTCCGACCTTTCTGCACGCTGCAATGCGCCACAATACCCACCTCGCGAAAGCAGGATGAAGGTCCGACCGCGATCAGGTAAGTGGAAGTCACAACTTTGGACAGTGCCCGGCGATGAAAGGAAGTGGAGAACTGCCCCACCCAAACCTACGCAAAACCACCCGGTAGCAGCCGTTCCCCCTACTCCCACTCAATCATTTAGGACAACACTACCGCGTTGAGTTGCAAGCACAATCTCTCAAAACCGACCGACAAATCCCGACGGCATATCCGCCCTAACTTTTCGATCTTGAATTCACAGGAAAATTTCGGCGCCGCAGCCAAGCCGTCGTTCCAGCGACTATCGAAGTCGATTGGCCAGGCCCCAATATATGGGCCTGTGTGGTGTGCGGCTTTCGCTTGATCTCCGACTGCTGTGCCTTTCCCGATACCGTCAATTCGCGGAAAGCAAGTCAAGTTACCTCCCGCCGATGCATGCTGCCATGGTTCTTCGGCAACGTATTGGTGGCGTGGGGAACGGTACTGCCCACTCCCACATCAGTCAAAGACGCACGACCTCATCCAGTCTCGCGCACAGGTCGGTTGGAGCAACGTAGCTGCGCTCATGCAGATTAATATTAAAGAACTTCGGACTGCAGGTCTGGTGAGAGCGGCCACCGCCTTATTGGCTTCGCCGAAAAGTTCCTTGTGCGCTCGCTATAATCTTGTTCTCGGCAGTGAACACCTGACCCGAAGCGAAATACAGGCGTCTGCCCATGTGAGTTAATCGACCAGCTGCAAATATTCGTCCGCTATCGACTTTGGCGAGATAGCTGATCGTCAACATGACCGTCACCGCATGATCCTGGGCTCCCTCGGTTTCGGGAGTTAGTCCGGCATAGCCGCATGCAGCGTCGAGCAGGGTCGCGATTACACCGCCTTGAAGGCTGGCTTGTCGATTGAGATGACGCGGCTGAACATCGAGATAGAACCTGCAGCCTCCTGCAGTCCATTCGGATAAGCCAACTCCCAGATACTGCAGCAGCGGATTATGCAGATCCATCACCGGCTCTCGGCACCGGCGAAGCGGGCATCGCTTTGGCGGAGGAGATCGTTGTGTTCGCCCAAGGTTGGTGGCGGCATCCGAACGGCCAGGGCTGGACCACCGATCGCAAATCCCGGCATTTCAACCGCGCCGGCACGAGGATGGTCTACCGACGCGACAATGCGCGCGTCTGCAAAGCGCCGGGACGTTTGCACGTGCAGATAATCTGCGATCGGGCCACAGACGATATCGGCAGTTTCCAGGAGGTGAAGCCAGGACGCGCTGTCGTTCGAGCGGAACGTCAGTCCCAGTTCCCGGGTAAGCTCCTCGCGGTTCTCCATACGTCTTGGAAGCGTGGCGAACCGCTCATCATCTGCAAGCTCGTGGCGCCCAATCACGCGGCAAAGCTTTCGCCAATGCTCCTGCTGATAGGCAGCGACCATAATGTAGCCATCAGCCGTCTCATAAGCCTCGTTTGGTGTCGCATAGGGTGCGCCGCTTCCGCTGCGCCTGGGTAGCTCGCCCGAGATAAGAAACTCCGTCAGCGGCACCTGCTGAAGGAGCAGAGCTGAGGCATACAGACTGATATCCAGATGGGAGGGAACGGTGCCGATACCACGTTTGAGCAGGGCGGCGAGGATAGCAATCGTTGCATGATACCCGGTGACCATATCCACCACCGGGGCTTGAAGCTTTGTGGGCGGCTGTCCGTCAAGTCCTGTGATGCTCATCAGGCCCGAGACGGCCTGAAGGACGCCGTCGACACCAGGTTTCCCGGGCTCGGATTGGCCATAGGCAGATACAGAGCAATAGATCAGCTTGGCATTAAGCGCCCTCGCCTGCGCGTAACCGATGCCGAGCCTTGCAGCGACACCGGGGCGGAAGCTCTCCACGAGCACATCGGCGGTTGCTATGAGGTTGTGGGCTTCCGTCAGCCCTCGCTCGGACTTGAGATCCAACACGACGCTGCGCTTGTTACGATTGAGCGAAAGAAACGTGGTGCTCTCGCCGCCGACAAAATTCGGACCCAAGGTGCGACTGATATCGCCGCCCGGCGGCTCGATCTTCACAACGTCGGCCCCCATATCAGCCAGCAGCATGGTGCAGAGAGGGCCGGCGGCGATCTGCGAAAAGTCGACCAATCGGACACCGGAAAGAGCGCCTTCGAGCGGATGCGGCGGCGTTGGGCCGGATGTTTGAGGGCTGGTCATCATCATCGTCCATGAAAGCGTGGCGGGCGCTTCTCGGCGAAGGCATTGCGACCTTCGATCCGATCCGCCGTGTTTTTGATCATGCCGAAGACCATTTCGGTCATGTTGTGAAGCATTGAGCGCGACGAGGTCTCGGTTTCCCGGGCAAGGCGCTTGGTCGCGTAGAGCGACAAGGGTGCATTGCTGGCCACGGCTTGCGCCAGTTCGCTGGTGCGCTCGGCCAGCGACGCGGACGGCCAGACGTCGCTCACCAGACCGATACGAAGGGCCTCCGCGGCATCGATGCGCGCCCCGGTCAGCAGCATCTTCGAGGCTGATGCGGCGGGAATTGCACGCAGCAGCAGCGGTCCGCACACCCCGGCAACACTGCCCACCTTGACCTCCGGTAACGCAAAGCTCGCGGTATTCGCCGCGACACGCAAATCGCATTGCAGCGCAAGCTCGAGCCCGCCGCCGAGGCAATAGCCATTGATCGAAGCGATGATCGGCTTCCAGATCTCCAACCGGTCGATATTCATGAAGCGGACATAGGCGCCCCGCTCGGTTGCGACCTCGTCGCGAGCCGTCCAGGCCGCGACGTAGGGATGTTCCGCGGGCGCCGTCCGCTTCAGGTCGGCCCCGACCGAGAAGGCGCGTTCGCCGGCGCCGGTCAGCACGATCACGCGAACCGCATCGTCGTCCCGGGCAACAATCAGCTCGTCGCGCAATCGCCTCTGGGTCTCGACATCCAGTGCATTCAGGGCGTCCTGCCGATCGATGGTGATCGTGGCGACGGCCCTGTCGCGCATTTGGTGGACAGCCATGTCAGACGCTCACGCTGGAGAGGCTGCGGCCGCCGCAGACATAGATCAGCTGTCCCGTGATATAGGAGCTTGCCTGCGCCGCGAAGAATTGCACGGCCTGGGCAATATCCTCCGGCAGCCCGATGCGCTGCATCGGAACGCTCTTTTTGAGCCGCTCCTGGACCTCCGCCTTGAAATCGCGGAACAAAGGCGTGTCGACGATCCCCGGAGCGATCGCGTTGACCGTGATGCCATTGGCCGCAAACTCGATGGCAAGGCTTCGAGTGAGGCTCACGACGCCGCCTTTGGCGGCCGAATAGTTCGCCTGACCGAAGCCTCCGAGCCATGCCCGCGACGAGATGTTGACGATGCGGCCGTAGCCTCGCTCGACCATCACCGGGAGCACGGCCCGTGACATCAGGAACTGCGATCTGAGGTTAGTCGATACGACGAGATCCCAATCGTCGTCGGACAAGTCGAGGAAGCGTCGATCACGAACGACACCCGCATTGTTGATGAGGATTTCGATGCCGCCGAAGGTCTGCTGCGTCATGCGAACCGCGGCTTCGATCTCGCCACGGTCGGTGACGTCCACGGGCACCGGCAGCAATTGCTGTCCGGTTTCGGTCTGCCGCAATTCCTTTACCGCCGACTCCAATGCCGCGGCGTCGCGATCGAAGAGAGCGACGTTATACCCGGCACTGCAAAGGCTCCGCGCAATACCGAGCCCGATACCTCGGGCGGCGCCGGTGACGATCGCGCTGTCTTGTTTCGTCATGACTACACTCCGAGCACGTGGACGGCCGACGCTGCATGATCGACGCCGGCGATGCCGCCGCCCGTACACTGGGTCAATCCGATCCGTGCCCCCTCGACTTGCCGCTTGCCGGCCCGGCTCTGGAGCTGCCAGGCAATCTCGACCATTTGCGCGACGCCGGTGGCGCCGAGAGGATGCCCCTTGGCGAGCAACCCGCCGCTCGGATTGACGGGCACGCGTCCGCCGAGAGCCGTGGCGCCGCGGCGGAGCAGCGCAGCCCCCTCGCCCGGCTCCGCGAGACCCAGCGCCTCGTAGTATAGCAGCTCGGCGATCGTGAAAGCATCGTGCAGCTCGACGACGTTGACGTCGCGCGGACCCAGACCCGCATTTTCGTAAGCCAGCCGCGCGGTCCGTGCGGTGATCTCGGCGTCGAGAATATCGTCGCAACCTTCCTCCAGCCGGCCGGATTGCACGGCCGAACCGAGGACGCGCACAGCAGGGCGCGCAGACGACGGACGAACCGTCGTCAGCACCACTGCCGCGGCGCCGTCGACCATGGACGGACAGCACTGCAGCAATGTCAGCGGCTCCGCGACCGGCCGGGACTGGAGCACTTCGTCGATCGACACGGCCTTGCGCTGCTGCGCCAGGGGATTGAGCTCGCCATGGGCCCGGTTCTTGACGGCGACGCGGGCCAGTATCTCGGGCTTTTCATTGCGCTCGTGCAGATAGCGGGTCCCGCGCATCGCGTAGACAGTTGGCAGCGTCATGCCCTGCGAAGCGTACAGCTCGGTCTTGTAGTCGTTCCGTTGCAGCGGGATCGTCCCGCCGCCGAACGACGTCAGCTTCTCGACGCCCCAGACGAGAACGGTGTCGTAGATGCCGAGCCGAAGCGCATGGCAAGCGAGGTGCACCGCCGTTGCCCCGCTCGCGCAGGCGTTCTCCACATTGTAGAGGGCCGGCCCCGTGATGCCGAGATCCCGCATGAGCACCTGGCCCAGCACCATGCCGCCGTATACATTGGCGTTGTACATCGCTTGAATGCGGTCGGCCGCAATTTCGGCGTCGGCAAGCGCACCGACCACCGCGGACTGCGCGAGGTCCTGCATGGAGAGGTCGTTGTGGCGGCCGAAGGCGGTCATCGCCGCACCGGCGACATAGACGGTCGTTGTCATGATCGGGCCCCCTCGCCGGGAACGAATGCGTAGGTCGTCGCGACGCCCTGCCCGGTGATCCGCGCTTCGACCGGCATCCCGACCAGCGGGCGCTGCTCCTGCGGCAGGAGCAGTCGTCCGAACGCGCGCGCGCCTTCCGGAAAGTCCGCGTAGATGACGACGAAAGGCTGTTCGCCGGTTTTCGGATTCGGGTGGATCACCGAAAAGCTGTAGAGCCGTGCAGTTCGCGACAGGGTCACCGGCTCATAGCGGTGCGCACTCGGCGATCGTGCCGGAACGGGAGGGAAGACACACTGGCCGGTTGCGCGGTCGCGGGATGCAAAAAGCCTCCCGGACCCTTGCGAGCCGATGGCGTCGCGATCTGTCGAGACCGTCTCGACGTTCGAAAGCTGGTTCATTGATCCTCCCGGGAAACCGAAGGCGTGCCGAGCAAGCCATTGACCGAGACGTTTAGGCGGATATCGCGCAGGCTCAGAACGAGAAACGCGGGGGCCATTGTTGACTAAAAGGCAACGATCGGCGCATAGTCGCGGCACGATGGACCGATTGCCTCCGCTCAATCCGCTGCGCGCCTTCGAGGCCGCCGCAAAGTTACGCAGCATCCGCGGTGCGGCGGAGCTTCTGTCCGTGACACCCGGCGCCGTGAGCCGGCAGGTGCAGATTCTCGAATCTCATCTCGGCGTGAAGCTGTTTCGCCGCGAGCCGCGCGCGGTGGCGTTGACCGCCGAGGGAGAGCAGTATCTCGAAGCCATCGCGCACCATCTCGACGGGATCCGTGACGCGACCCGCAAGCTGACGGGAGAACGCTCGGGCAATGTCCTCAAGATCAGGGCCTACACCACCTTCGCGATGAAATGGCTGGTGCCGCGCCTGTCGTCCTATCAGGCGATGAACCGGCTGAACGAGGTTCGCCTCACGACCTCGTTGGAAGAGGTCGATTTCCGGAACGAGGATGTCGACTGCGCGGTGCGCCTTGGCGACGGAAACTGGCCTGGACTGGGCGTGGACAGGCTCGTGGCAAACCATTTGATTCCCGTTTGCAGTCCCAAATATCGGCGGGAGTTCGAGCTGAAGCAGAAGGGCGATCTTCGCCGCGTGCCGCTGCTGCACTCGCTGGCACGGCCGGACGACTGGATGTTGTGGCTCAAGGCGGCGCAGCTCACCGAGATCGCCCCCTACGCGGGACCGAAATTCACGAGCTCCGTCCTCGCCTACCAGGCTGCGCTCGACAGCCAGGGCGTCGCGATCGCGCAGCGCGTGCTCGTCGCCGATGACCTGCGCGCAAGGCGCCTGGTTCAGCCCTTCGGCCCGACGCTCGATCGCGAGGGATTCACCTATTACCTGATCTATCCTCAGAAGAGCCTGCGCAAGCCAGCATTCCGGCAATTTCGAAGCTGGCTGGTCGAGCAGACCCAGGCTGAAGACGAACCGCCGGCGTCGCCGGCGGGTCGCAAATTGCGCAAGGCGATGGCCTGACCGGAGTTACACTCATCCGATCGGCCGCAAGCGCGTATGGTTCAGGCGATGCAGGCTGTGAAAATCGCGTCGGCCTGGCTGACCGTCATCTTCCTCGGCGCGAGGCTCTCGATCACCGTGTCGTCGGTGATCTTCATCGACTTGAACCGCTCGATCCCGGCCGTGCCAGCGTAAAGTCCAGGCACGGCGCGTTCGGCCATTTCCCGAACCTGCTGCTTCGGCAGGGCATCCCTTGCCCAGTGCATGGGGAAGCCGACGTCTTCGTAGAGCTGCCGCAACGCGGAAACAGCCAGGTCGGTGGCCTGTTGGGGCGAGCAGTCGTCATGCAGGCGGGCGCCGAGCGCCCGGGCCACATGTGGTGCTTTGGCCGGCAGCACCATCAGATTGAACGCCAGAACGTGGGGCATCAACACGCCCACGCCAAGCGTATGCGGCATGTCGACGAGACCTTCGAGCGGCAGCGACAGGGTGTGCGCATGCCCCAGGCGCGCGTTGCCGCACGCGATGTTGGCCATCGATGAAGCCAGAAGATTGTCCGCACGCGCATTGACGTCGTGGAGGCCGCAAATCGATGCGCGGAGCGAGGACGCCTGCAACCTGATCGCCTCGAGCGCGATCGCGTCGGTGAGCGGGGATGCGAGACTGCTGGTGTAGGCCTCCAGGGCATGGGTCATCGCGTCCACGCCAGTTGCCGCGGCAATGCGCGGCGGCAGCGACTCAAGCACGGTCGGATCCAGAATGGCGACATCGGGAAAGCTGAGCGGCCCTCCGCACACCAGCTTGGCATGGTTCTCGTCATCCTTGACCACGGTCCATTGCGACACCTCCGAGCCGGACCCGGCCGTGGTCGGGACCATCACCATCGGCAATGCGCGGCGTTCGAAATTGCCGACGCCCGTGCAGTCGCGGAGCGACTTCCCGTTGGCGCCGACGATCGCGATTCCCTTGCCGGCGCACATCACCGACCCGCCCCCAATGCTGATCACGGCACCGACCGACTGCTCGCGCACCCGTTTGCCCTGCGCGTCGATCTGTCTAACGCGCGCGTCGATCTCGCATTCTTCAAACCGCAGCACTGAAAATCCCGCGGCAACGAGCTGCTCGAGCGCGCGCTGATACCAGGATTGACGGGAGATGATCGGGTCGGAGACGAGCATCACGGATTTGACCGCGAAGCCCTTGACCGTTGATGCGAGCGATTCGAGCGCGCCGGTCCCGGAGATGATGCGGGTCGGCATATGATAGACATTGGACACGATTGGTGGCTCCGGGCTGACGGATCTCGGCAGGTTTGGCGCGGCTGGCTTTGGATGACGGCTCTCAACTGAGCACGAACGGGTTTGCGATGCCGGGCTTCGGATTGATGAACACGCTCTTTTCCTCGAGGTATTCGTAGATCGCGTTCAGGCCGTTCTCGCGGCCGATTCCTGACGCCTTGACGCCGCCGAAAGGAGCGAGATAGCTGACCAGCCGATAGGCGTTAACCCAGACCGTGCCCGCCTCGAGCCGTTTCGGAAGCAGCATGGCCCGCTGGAGATCGCGCGTCCAAACGCCGGCTGCCAGCCCATAAGGGCTGTCATTGGCGATCGCGACCGCTTCGTCATCGGTCCCGAATTTCAGCACAGCAAGGACGGGGCCGAACACCTCCTCTCGGGCGATGCGCATGCTGTTGGATACGCCGGTGAAGATCGTCGGCTCGACGAAAAGCCCCTCCTCGCAGCCCGGCCGACGCGAACGCTCGCCGCCAAGCACACATTCGGCCCCTTCCCTTCTGGCGATGTCAAAATAGGCGAGAACCTTCTCGAGTTGCGGCTGCGTGGACACCGGGGCGATATTCGTCTCGGGCTTTCGCGGGTCTCCGAGACGTGCCGTCTGCATGAACTTCACCAGACGCGCGACGAATTCGTCGTGGATCGAGGAATGCACCAGAAGGCGCGAGCCGGCCATGCAGGTCTGCCCCGTGGCCGCAAAGATGCCCGACACGACGCCCTTGACCGCGTCATCGAGATCCGCATCGCTGAACACGATGTTGGCCGATTTGCCGCCGAGTTCGAGCGAGACGCGCTTGATGTTTTCAGCGGCCGCCGCGTAGACATGCCGGCCGCCGTTCTCGCTTCCGGTGAACGCAATGCGCGCCACGAGCGGATGCTTGACCAGGGGTTCGCCGACCTCCGGTCCAAATCCGGTGATGACGTTGACCACGCCCGGCGGGAAGCCTGCCTCTTCGCACAGCCGGGCGAACGCAATTGTCGAGGCCGACGAAAACTCGGACGGCTTGATCACGATCGTATTGCCGGCGGCGAGCGCGGGAGCGATCTTCCACGCGGCGAGCAGCAGCGGAGAATTCCAGGGCGCGATCGCCGCGACGACGCCCAGCGGCTCGTGCAGCGTGTAATGAAAGACGCCCGGCTTGTCGATCGGCGTGACGCGGCCTTCGACCTTGTCCGCCAATCCGGCATAATAATAGAACCATTGCGGCAGGTATCGCATCTGGCCGAGCATTTCGGCCTTGAGCTTCCCGTTGTCGTTCACCTCGAGCTCTGCCAATTCCTCGGCGTGACGAGCAATGAGATCGCCGAGCCGGTGCAGCAGCAGTCCCCTTGCGCTGGCGGTCATCGACGGCCAGGGACCGCTCCGGAAGGCCCTAGACGCGGCCTGGACCGCCGCGTCGGCGTCTGCGGCCTTCCCCCGTGGCAGGCGAGCCCAGTCGCGCCCGGTATACGGGTCCATGCTCGTGAACCATTCGCCGTCTTCGGCCCGGCGCCATTCGGTGCCGATCCGCATCAAGAATTCCTGCATATCCAAACCTTTCATAGAAGCGACGGTGCGACGCACCGCCTAAACAATCCATGTCTCCCGCGCCGTTCCGGCGCGCATCACGCCCCGGAGATGTCGATCCCCTTCGTCTCCCTGGCGAGCACGAGCGCAATGACGAAGGCGACGCCGGCCACGATGCTGGGATAGAGCAGCCCGGCATAGATATCTCCCGTCGCCGCATTGATGGCGAAGGTGGTCGCGGGCAGGAATCCGCCGAACCATGCGGCCCCGAGATGATAGGGAAACGACATCGCCGTGTAGCGGATGCGTGACGGAAACAGCTCGATGAGCGCCGTGCAGCTCGGCGCGAAGGTCATCGTTCCAAAGCTGAGCAGAAGGACGAGGACGAGGATGATGCCGGGCCTGTTGATCGAGGCCGGATCGACCTGATCCAGCACGTACCCCCGCTTCTTCAGGGTCGCCGTCAAGGCTGCGTTGAATTCCTTCTCTCTGCTTCCGGCCCGATCACCCAGAGCGTCGAAGCCCTGGACAAGGTCGTCCCCGATTTTGACCTGAGCTACCGTGCCAGGCGATGCAGGGCTGCTCTGATAGCTGAGGCCGAGCCTGGCGACGGCTGCCCTGACGACGTCGCAGGATGACGAGAAGCGTGCGGTCCCGCTCGGGTTGAATTGCAGCGAACATTGCGCAGGGTCGGCAACGACGACGATCGGATTCTCGCGCTGAGCCTTGTCGAGATCCGGGTTGCCGAAATGCGCAAGCCCGTGAAACAACGGAATGATCAGGACGGCGCCGAGCAGATAGCCGGTCAGATAGACCGGCTTGCGGCCGATGCGATCCGACAGGGCACCGAAGAGAATGTAGAGCGGCGCCGTCACCACGGTTGCGGCAATGACGAGCTGATTGGCTGTTGTCCCGTCGATCTTCAGGACTTTCGTCAGGAAGAACAGCGAATAGAACTGGCCGGTGTACCAGATGACGGCTTGACCCGGGACGATGCCAAAGAGCGCGATGAGCACGAGCTTCAGGTACCGCCACTCACCAAACGTCTCGCCGATTGGCGCCTTGGACGCGCGCCCCTCCTCCTTCATCCGGCGGAATTCCGGCGTCTCATCGAGCTTCAGGCGGATCCAGAGGGAGACCGCGAGCAACAACACCGAAACGAGGAATGGAATGCGCCAGCCCCACACGGCAAAATCAGGTTCGCTCAGGACGAAGCGGAGCGGAATGATGACGCCGACCGCGAGGAGAAAGCCAAGTGCCGCGGTCAGAATGATCCACGCGGTCCACGCGCCGCGCCGATCGGCGGGAGCGTGCTCCGCGACATAGATCATTGCGCCGCCGAACTCGCCGCCCAGCGCAAGCCCCTGAAGCATGCGCATCGTGATGAAGAGAACGGGTGCCGCAATGCCGATACTGGCGTAGGTCGGCAACAGGCCGATGGAAAGGGTCGACAGCCCCATCAAGACGATCGTCACGAGAAACGTGTACTTTCGTCCGATCAGATCGCCGGCACGTCCGAACACGAGCGCGCCGAAAGGCCTGAGAAGGAAGCCTGCTGCAAAACCGAGCAAGGTGAAAATGAACCCGGCGGTCGGATTCACGCCGGAGAAGAACGCCTTGGTAATTTCCGTGGCGAGCAAGCCGATCAGAAAGAAATCGTAGATCTCGAACACGCTTCCTAGCGACGCGGCGAAGACGACGCGCTTTTCCTTCCGCGACATGGTCGCCGTATCGTTGGCCGCGATGGCTGCCGTCATATCCATAAATCCCTCACCCTCTATCAATCGTGACGTCCGGGCCCGGCTCGATCCCGGCCCGGACACTTGAAAATGTGAAATCGGAGACCGGTCAGGCGAAGGCGGCGACTTTCGATCCCACCACTTGCGCCGCCGCATGCGCGCCGGCGATGCGGCCGAACGTCAACGAGCGGAGCACGGACGTCGCCGGCGGATATTCGTGATAGAAGAGGCCTGTGACCTCCCCGGCCGCATAGAGATTCGGGATCGGAATGCCCGCCGGCGTCACGACTCGCGCGTGAAGATCGGTGCGAACACCCCCGTACGTGAAGGTAATCGCTGCCGTCAGCGGGATGCCGTAGAACGGCGCCGTGTCGAGCGGCACCGCCCAATTCGATTTGGGCGGAGTAAGACCGGTCGTGCTTCGGCCGTCCAGTCTTCCGGGTTCGAACTTCCCGGGGACAGCGGCGGCGTTGAATGTGGCGACCGTCTTTCCGAGTTTGGCCGGATCAAGCCCCAGCTTGCCGGCCAGCACTTCAACCGTATCCGCCTTCTCGGGCGGAAGATCGCTGAGCATGCCCATCTCGACGCCGGGTACCTGCATCGTCTTGGCGTCCGCGATCCAGAAGGCCTTCTGGTTCTGGTTGCGCCAGATCTCGTAGCCGATGTGTTCGAAGGTGTTGTCCCAGGTGTCCTTGCCTTCGTCGTAGAACCGCTCAGCCTCACCGTTAACGAAAATGCCGCCGGTGTAGGTGTAGATGACGGCGTCGGCCCTGGCGGTACGCGTGTCAATGGGCTCGGCGTGAACCATGTCGAACTGACCCGCGGTATCGGCGCCGAGTTCGAGCGCCATTCTCAAGCCGTCACCACGGTTGTTCGCAATTCCCGGCGCAATCAGTGGCAGGTCGCAAGCGCGCGCCCCGATGTACCGCGTCAGCATCTCGACATTGCCTTCGAAGCCGCCGGACGCCAGCACGACCGCGGCCGCCCCGATGCGTTTGAGTGTGCCGTCATTCCCGCGGACGATCAGACCGTCGATCGCGCCGGCATCGGACACCGACAGGCGAACTGCCTCGGTTTCATAGAGGATGTCGACGTTGGTGTGCTTCTCAAGCGCCTTGAACAATGCCGAGACGATCGCCGCGCCGCCGCCGACCGGAAGGCCAGGCGGAGTAACGCCGGCCTCGCCATTGAAGGTATGCGCGAACGGAAACTCCGGAAAGACGAGCTCGACACCCCTCTCCTCAATGAAGCGAAGGGTCGTCGGTGTCTCCTGTTCGAGCTTGCGGCAATATTCGTAGTCCGAACGCCCGCCGGAAACACGACGGACGCGATCAGGCCAATCGGCGTCGAGCTTCCGGCTCGCGTTGATCCGCAGGAAAGCTCCGGTCCACTGGGTCGCTCCGCCGCGCCCCTCTTTCTTTGCGCGTTCAAGCACGGCGATCCGGACCGGTCGCCCGACCGTGGCCTCGGCATAAGTGACGGCAGCCGACAAGCCTGCTGCGCCACAGCCGACAACGACAAAATCGTAGCTGCTCAATGTTTGCATTGTGGTCTCCTCCTGCCCGATTTCTCGTTGATTTCGCTGTGCCCGCGCGGGCTGGCATGGCACGCGGCGACCATAGGCAGGTCGTCCCAGCGACCAGCACGAGAAATTGGGAGGTCCTTGTTGACTAAAGAGCAACGATGAGACGGGCTTGGGCCGACCTGCCCGCAGAATGGCGCGTTAGGCACCAGCGATCGCGCGATGGGCGGGCTGTTGACCCCTGGACAACAATCGTCGAGAAAAACTCGGTTGTCTGGTTCGCTCCATCTGGCCTAGGCCCGCAGATGCAGCTTCGGGCCCTGGGCTGCCACGATCCCACAAGGGAGACGGGAGACATTTGATGCGCGTTGCCTTTCTCGACGATTTTCATTGCGCCTATCATGAGACGGCCGGCGTCCAGCGTCTGCGCGAACGGGCCGAGGTCGAGATTCTAACCAAGCCCTTTGGCGAAGCGGCTGCTCTCCGTGGTTTCGATGCGCTGGTGGCGACGCGCGAACGAACGCGATTCACGAAGGAACTTTTCGAGCAATTGCCGGATGTGAGGATCATCGCCCAGACGGGCAATCATGCCTATCACGTCGATCTGGCCGCGGCGGAGCAGCGCGGCATTCTGATCGGCAAGGCGACGGGAGGATTCTGCACCGCCGCCGGCGAGCTTGCCATCGGACTGATGATCGCGATCATGCGTCAGATCCCGTCCGTGGATCATGCCGTGAAGGCGGGAGGATGGCCGACGCCGATGACCCGGGTTCTGCGCGGCAAGACGCTCGGTATCGTGGGCCTCGGAAACATCGGCAAGTACGTAGCGCGGGTTGCGGGCGCGTTCGACATGAAGGTTCTGGCCTGGGGCAACCGGCTGACAGCCGAAGCCGCTGCGCAGCACGGCGCGGAGCGGCGCGAGCTCGACGACCTCATGCGCTGTTCGGACATCGTCTCGGTTCACGCAACGCTCAGCCCCAACTCGCGCGGCCTGATCGACGCGGCAAGGCTCGCGCTGATGAAGCCGACGGCCTATCTGGTCAACACAGCGCGCGGCCCCATCGTCGACGAGAAGGCTCTCTACCGCGCGCTTGCCGATGGTCGCATTGCCGGTGCCGCGCTCGACGTGTTCGACGAGGAGCCCCTGCCCGCGGCTCACCCGTTGCGGCAGCTCTCCAATGTTGTCCTCACGTCGCATCTCGGCTGGCCGACGGACGAAATGTACGGACAGTTTGCGGACGCCGCTGCCGACGTCCTTCTTGGCTACCTCGATGGGAAGGACGTTCCACGTTTCGTGCCGGGACACTAAACAAACTTTCGGCTCGGTCCGTTCGTGACTGGCCGAGTGAGCATGCCGATCCTCGGCTAGGACCGCTTTGCCCCGCCACTTTTCTGCGCGCTGGCCTTCTGACGCACACTGGCCCCGCCGGGCTTCCGCTCATCCCAGTTTCGAACCAAATCCAGAAGGCCGGGAAAGCACCGATTCAGGTCTTCCATACGCAGACGGCTGCGCCGCTCGAGACCGTATTGACGCTGCCGGATCAGGCCGGCTTCGCGCAGCGCCTTGAAATGATGTGTCAGCGAGGACTTTGGCCTGTCGAAGCCGAACCAGCCGCACGTGTGATCATACGCCTCCGATTCCAGCAGAAGCTTGCGCACGATCGTCAGACGGATCGGATCGGAGAGCGCGCCCATGATTGCCTCCAGCCGCATCTCCTTGGCGGCCGGCTCCGGCAGAGGCTCGGGAAGATCATCCACGGCTGCGCATTCCTATGCAGTTTTGACGAACCGATATGAGCGCTGTCTTACATCGCTGTACGAGATTTGTCGAACCATGTTAAGTACGATAAACTTCGTACAGGAGAATAGCATGACCACATGCGATATCGGTCGTCCTTCAGACACATCACGCAGCGAACCCCGCCCCTGGCGCATGTGGAGCGCGGCCTGGGTCGTCACAGCGGTGTTTGTGCTGTCGAATTCGGCAACGCCGCTCTACGTCTATTGGCAGCGGACGATCGGGTTCTCTTCCGGCACATTGACCGTGATCTTCGCAGCCTACATTCTGGGCCTGCTGGTGTCTCTGTCGCTCGCCGGTCAGCTCTCCGATCGCTACGGCCGACGACCAGTTCTGCTGCCCGGCCTTGCAGCGGCGATGTTGGCATGCGTGCTGTTTGCGACCGCGACGACGGTCGGCGCCCTGCTCGTCGCGCGCTTCCTGTCGGGCGTTGCGGTCGGCGTCGTGGTGTCAGCGGGCATGGCCTCCGTCGTCGATCAGGGCGGCCCGAACCGTCGCCGGCTGGCGTCACTGATCGCGTCGGTCGCCATGGTGCTTGGCGCGGGCCTCGGTCCGCTGTTTGCGGGCTCCGTTGCAGTTCAGCTCGCCGAGCCCGTCGTTTTGATCTTCACTACCGAGCTGATCGTGTTGGCGTGCACCGGCCTTCTGGTGCTTGCACTGCCGCAGCAGCGGCTCGATCGCAAGTCTGGCGATGGCTGGCGGCTGCGCGTGCCCAGCGTTCCGCGCGCAAATCGCCGGCAGGTCGCTTTCGGCGTCGCGATCTTCGGCCCCGGCATCACGGCAACCTCCTTCGTGCTGTCGCTCGGACCATCGCTGCTTTCAAAGCTGCTCCATGTCACAAGCCCTCTTGTTGCGGGAGGAACGGCCTGCGCCATGTTCCTGACGGCAACAGGCGTTCAGTTCGCGCTCAGGCAGCTTCCCATTCGAGCGATCATGTTGATCGGTGCGGCCGCCACCGTCATGTCCATGATCAGCATCGCGATTGCGGTCGACGCATCGCTGGCGGGTCTGTTGATCCTCGCCGCCTTGCTCGCTGGCGCGGGCCAGGGCTTTGGGCAGCTCGGCGGACTTTCGTTGATCGGCCTGCACGTTGCTGCCGAGCGCCGCGCAGAGGCAAACGCGGTCATGAACTTCGGCGGATACATCCCCGCTGGTCTGCTTCCAGTGCTGACCGGCTATCTGATCGACCTTGCGGGACTTGCCACCGGCGCGACCATTTTCGCCGCCGCGCTCGGCCTCGTTGCTGCGGCCGGTGCGTGCTTCGTCCAAATGAACCTTAGGGAATAGTTTGATCAGTCCGCTGCAGCAAGGAGGACAGATCGCGCGCCGGAGACAGCCGCGAGTACTGCAGCCATGGAGCGCGGATTATCGTTGAAAGAAGACGTAGGTGAGCTCACAGGGGTGTACCCGTTGTGGCAGGGGAGCGACTCGCGCCACGACATCGACATCCTTCAACCTCGCTGCTCGAACGACAGGACCCGCTCCGCGTACACAAGGAGCTGATTCACTCCGCTCCGCCGTCGTGCGACCCACTCCGCCTGCGCAACCTTTCCGCACGCTCCAACGCGCTTCGATACGCCCGCCAACGCAGATGAATGGATTGCCGAGCTCAATCAAGCTAAGTGGAGGTCCGTAACTCCATCCTCAATGGCAAGGAAAGGAAGTAGACACCCGCACCAGAACCTACGCAAAACTGCGCAGTAGCAGCCAGCGACGCTACTCCCACTCTATCATTTTGAACGACGGCACGTCGTTGAGCTGTAAGCACAATTTTCTCGATCTGACGGACAAACGCCGACGGCATACCCGCCGTATTTTTTTGGTCTTGAATCCACAAGAAAAATTGCTCCTCATGGAATGCAGGCAATTCCGCTACCTATCGGAGTCTATCGATTGGATGGCGCGCCGCATGCGCAACCAACACTGACAGTGCCCGCACTGACACAAATCTTAAAATACCGTCAGATGTCAGGAGCATTCCTCCGCTCCCCGGACTGCCGTGCTCCGGCCTAGGCGCCCGGCGTCGACGAACTGGCGACGTCGATAGTGCGCGCTTCGGCGTTAGTCCTCTCCTTCGAGTCAACGTTGAAAGACGATTTTGCCGCCGACAAGCGTGATGTCCGCCTTGATGTCTTTAATTTGCTCTTCCGGAATGGCCATGTAGTCCGCGGAAAGGACCGAGAGGTCGGCAAGCTTGCCCGGCTGGATCGTACCCTTGCGTGCTTCGTCGAACATGTAGCGGGAAGCTGCCGACGTGTAGAGGCGGAGTGCCTGTTCGCGACTGATAGCTTCCGGCGCACCGTAGACGCTTCCGTTCGGATCCTTCCGCGTCACCATGATGTACATGTTGAGGAACGGGTTGATCGGGTTGACCGGGAAGTCGGTTCCGGCACCGAGATTGTCCAGCCCCATCTTCTCGATCAAGGTCTTTGTCGGCACGGCGCGATCGGCTGTTGGCCGCCCCAGGAAGCGCTCGACGGTCGCAGCCTTGTCCCACATGAAGACGTTCTGGAAATCGACCCTGACCCCCAACTTGTGGGCGCGCTCCATCTGCTCAGGTCTGATCAGGCTCGCGTGGATGAGAACAAAACGACGGCCGCTTATGGACCGTTTCTTGTCGGCCGCCTCGAAGGCGTCGAGCACCTGGTCGATGCCGAGATCACCTACGACGTGCACGCCAACACGCCAGCTGTAGCGATTGCAGATTGAGACGAGTTGCGTGAGCCGCTCGGGGGTCTGCTGGGCGATGCCGTGGTAGTTGTCGTGCGAATCCGGATAGACGTCGCGCATCAACGCCGTCTTCAAGGTCATGCCGCCATCGTAGAAGATCTTGATGCCGGCAAACCTGACCCAGTCGTCGCCGAAGCCGGACGAAGCGCCATTACCCGACATGATCGCTTCCCAGGCGCCTAGATCGGCGGGCGGCTCGGGTCTGTACATCAATCCCGTCCGCAGCGTCGCTTGTCCGGACGCCGCGAGCTTCTGCAGCGTACGGACGTCGCGCGCTTCCGTGGCGCCTTCGACCGCGCTCGTGATCCCAAAACTGTTCAGCGCGCCTTCCGCAAGTGTGAACTGCCTGATTTCATCCTCTTCGGTCCACGGCGGAACGGCCTTCTCGACCCGGTCGATCGCGGTCTCGACGAGGACGCCGGTCAGTTCGCCGGCCGCGTCGCGCTCGAAAGAGCCACCGTCCGGGTTTGCGGTGGTCTTATCGATGCCTGCCTTCTGCAACGCCATCGTGTTCGCCATCGAGAAATGCCCGACGGTGCGCAAGTAGACCGGATTGTTCGGAGCGACGCTGTCGATCTCCTGTCTCGTCAGGTAGCGCTTCTCGGCGAGTTGTGACGGCGGGTGCCACGCTCCCCCAACGATCCACTCGCCCGGCTTCTTCTTGGCGACGAAGGCCTTGATTGCCTCGAGCGCTTCCGCGACCGTCTTCGCCCGGCCCATGACGACGACATAGTCGCCAAGTCCAGCCGCCTTGAAGTGCGCATGCGTATCGATCAATCCGGGAACGACGGTCTTACCGGATACATCAAGCACCTGCGTGCGCGCTCCGGCGAGCGCCCGCATGGACGCGCTGCTTCCGACCGCGAGAATCTTTCCGTCCCGGACGGCGATCGCTTCGGTCACGCTGGATTGCTCGTCAAGGGTCAGGACCCTTCCGTTGACGAGAACGAGATCGGGCGAATTGACGTCCGCCGGCTGTGCTGTAGCGGGTGCTGCGGCTGCGAACAGAATTCCAGCACCGAGTATCGCGAGCACCGTCGACCTGCGGACCATTCAAACCTCCCGATTATCTTGTTCAATAGGCGAACATCTGGTCTTTCTTCGATGATAGCCGCGCGTATCGAAGCGGTCCAACAATCCGGCAGCCGCTCACGCCGCGACGGTGGCTCCCCCATCGACGACGACGGTCGAACCGGTCGAGAAGGGATTGCATGCGAGAAAGAGGACCGCGTTCGCGATGTTCGGCCAAAGCGGTCGGCGGAGAGGGTCTGGCGGAATACCAGAAAGGGACGCTGCTTCGTAATGCTGGTCGAGAGCTTTCCTATACGAGCGAGGATGTCGGTGAAGTTGCCCATCAGGCACCGAATATTTTCGCCAGCAGGTGGACGATTTCTGCGGTCGACACTTTCATGCCGAGATCCTTGCCGAGATCGACCAAACGAGTGCCCCAGCGCTTCAGCTTCCCAACATCCGACCGCGGGCAATTCATCTTCTCCCGGACGACTGATCCGATTGGCACAGCGAACGCGAACTTATTTGCTCGCTCTCTCGCGGGCCAAACGGCGCCACTGCGCTGGTGTCGTCCCCGTTCGGTCGATGAACACGCGCCGGAACGCCGCCACAGACTGATACCCGACCGATTCGGCCACGACCTCGATGCTGATCGTCGGCTTCTTCAGCTCGTTGGCGGCCAAGCTCATCCGGATATCCGTCAACAGATCGGCGGCCGAACGCCCCAGCTTGTCCTGAAAATGACGCGCGAAGGTAGCCCGCGACATGCCGCACAAGTCAGCGAGATCGATCAGATTCCAGTGTCGCGTCGGATCACCGAACATTCCTGCAATAGCCGGTGTAAGTCGCGAATAACTCGTCAGCGCCAGCAGTCCTTCTGGAGCTGACTCAGATTCGCTCGCTGCACGTAACACCAGCGTGAACAGCACCGAGGAAAGCCCGCGAAGGATGGCATCGCCTCCCGGTTTGTCGCTTGTTGCCTCCATCCGCATCAGCGCCACGAGATTGGCCAGATGGTTCGAAGCTGACCCAGTATCGTCCCCAGCAAGCCCCTCTATGGACCGCACTACCAGCTTCGTGGGGAGGCAGTTACGAATCAGGCGATCATGGGGCGCTCCAATGAAAAATCGCCCGCACAACATGTCTAGACGCTCACCCGGGCCACTATTCTTTTTGAGGGCCCACCCTCCAGAACCTTGCCGAACATCAGTCGGCCCCGCTGGAGCTCCACTGCCATCGTGCAGCACATAGGCCGACCCATGAGGCAACAGGATGATATCACCGCCTACCAGTTCTTTGGTCGTTTCAGTATCCGTCTCAAGAAACTCGATTACAGTCCGGCCATTGAGCACGATATGGTAAGGAATCTCATGTGCCGCACACTGAGACTTGGCCAAACGCCACGGCGCACCATACGAGCAGCAAATCTCTAGCTGCCCGGTGACGGTAATAATTTGCAGAAGCCGGCTCAGCCAATCGGCCTGGGGCACATTTCCTCCGGAAAATTAACTGCTCCCGCCTGGATGCGCTCTTAACGACTTTTCTTGAGGCGCATCCAGACTCGAACGTTACGCTCGCTAGCTCAGATCGACCCAGCCGGGCTTACGGGAGGGAAGTCTTTGTCTGGATCGAACACGTTGTTGAAGAAGTTCGTCAGGGAGTACATGGCCACCAGGGCGATGATCTCCATGATGTTCGCATCCGTGTAGCCAGCATCGCGCACGGTCTTCAGGTCGGTGTCGCTGACCTGTCCGCGCGACTGGATGACCTTGCGCGCGAACTGGAGGGCGGCGTCGCGCTTCGGATCGGAGGCATGACCCTGGCGCGCAAGGATGATGTCATTGGCCGGCAACTTGGCCATGTGCTCGGCCGTATAGCTGTGCACGGTCAGGCAGTAGTTGCAGCCATTCACCTCCGAGACCGCGAGACCGATGCTGTCACGGGTCTTCACGTCAAGCGTCTTGCTCAAGGAGCCGATTAGGTCGGCCCACGCG
This sequence comes from Bradyrhizobium sp. USDA 3315, assembly GCF_054056795.1. Taxonomy (NCBI): domain Bacteria; kingdom Pseudomonadati; phylum Pseudomonadota; class Alphaproteobacteria; order Hyphomicrobiales; family Nitrobacteraceae; genus Bradyrhizobium; species Bradyrhizobium sp. USDA 3315. The sequence goes on from NZ_JBSRYP010000001.1 coordinate 7,549,790, forward strand.
TTGAACGCAACCGGGCTCTGCGCGAAGCACGCCAGCATGTTGGGGGTGAATCCAATATTCTTGGTGAACGCATCGAGCGTCGGTTTCGAATCCGCCGGGACGTGTTCCGGCTTAGGGGTTGTAATTCTGGACATCGATAGCTCCGTATGTGTTGGTGCGCCCCGTTATGGGTTCAACGGAAGCTCAGGACGTCGAGCACGGGCCGGCGTGGCTTCGACGGCCAATTCCCATCACGCATCGGCCCGACCGCGAGAAGCATCACGGGGATCTCGTTGTTGGCGAGGCCGTATTCCTTTCTCGCCGCGGCGGGGTCAAAACCGATCATCGGGGTCGAGCCCCAGCCCATCGACCGGGCAGCGTAAATGATCGCGGCCGCGCCGAACGTTGCGCTGCGCATCGCCTCGTCTCGTTGCTGCTGCGGGTTATCGTCGTAAATACCGCGGGCACCCTTTTCCGCTTCAGGAAGCTGGTCCGCCGGCATGTAGCCCGCTTTCACCATCGGGCCAAAGACCGCGGGTACGGTGCTCGCATCAGCGAGCTGGCCGATGATGATGAATGTCACCGCCGCTTCGTAGCTAATCGCCTGGTTCCAGGCGATCGGGCGTAGCCGCTCCTTCGCCTCGGGTGAACGCACGGCAACGAAACGCCAGTTCTGGAAGTTGAACGAGGTCGGCGCCGAGGTCCCGATCTCCACTAGGGCGGTGATCTGTTCGTCAGTCAGAACAGCCTCCGGATCATAATACTTCGTAGCACTGCGGCTCAGCATGGTTTCGATGAATGCATTGGTCATGACGAGACCTACGTTAGCACTGCGAGTTTGAGCGTTTTCGGCGATGGCGGTGGTCATAGCGGTCCTTTGATCGACATGTTGGAGAGGTATAGATACGGCCACGCACTAGGTGGTTCGAGACGAACTCGGCTCAATTAAAGGCTCGATATGCTCATCTTTCTCCGAACCGACGATGCGCTCTCTCCCCCGTGTTGCATGGCGCAGTTGCAGACACGCGGTTCGCACCTCTGCCGTTACAGGGATCAACCTGATTGTCGTAAATGGAGCAGGACGGTGCGAGGCGCTGCCTGCTGGAACAGCATTGGCGTGCCTGGCGACATTCGGAATTGTTTTTAAAAATGGTTAGAGAAGATCAAGCACATCGGCCACCGGCATACGCGGCTTCTGCGGCCAGTTCCCAGCTCGCTCCGGTCCAACGGTCAACAACATGGCGGGCACTTCGTTTTCGCCGAGACCAAACTCGCGGTGCACCGCGTCGGCGTCAAAACCAATCATCGGTGTGGATCCCAGGCCAAAGGAGTGCGCGGCATAGATCATCGCCGCTGCGCCAAAGGTTGCGGTCCGCATAGCTTCATCACGCTGGCGCTGCGGTTGGTCGTCATAAAGACTGCGTGCGCGGCGTTCGCTCTTCGGCACCATATGTGCCGGCATGATCCCGGCTTCCACGACAGGTGCCAGGCGCTGTGGGAGAGTGTTCGCATCCGCCAACCTGCCAATGACGATGAAGGTGACTGCTGCATCCATGATCGCCGGCTGGCTCCAAGCGATCGGACTGAGGCGTGCCTTGGCTTCAGGCGTACGTAGGGCGATGAAACGCCAATTCCGCAATTGAAGGATGTGGGCGCGGTCGTACCGATGCGCACTAGCTCGCGAATCTGATCGTCGCTCAGAGTGGCGGCTGGATCGTAGAATTTGCTCGAGCGGCGGCTCAAGATACATTCGACGACGGGATTGACCTTGGTGATTGTGTTGTTCACGACTATCGCTACGGATGATGGGATAGATCGAGGTACACGGGTGCTTTCGCGCTATGCGGAATTGCTCTCACTCACCGCATGTAGAAGCAGCCAGAACAAACTTGGATGGGCGATGCCTTATCCGCCCGGCGGGGCGGTTTACTCGACGGACGGAAAGTCGACGTCGGTGCCGTTGATGCGGTTGAAGGTATTGGTGAAGATGCCGAGTGCAATGGTCAGCGAGATTTCCGCCAATTGGGTGTCGGTGTAGCCGGCCTCACGGATGGCATTGAACTCGTCGTCGCTGATCGTGCCGCTCGTGGCATGCAGGTAGGATACGAAACGCACCAAGGCATCACGCTTGGCATCGCCCGTGGGCTGCCCTGCGCGAATGGCATGCAGCGCATCGACCGGTAGACCCACCAGTTTGCCGACGAAGCTGTGCGCAGCCACGCAAACGTCGCAACCGGTCTTCTCACTGATTAGCAGTTTGATGGTTTCGTGCTCTTGCCGGCTCAGGTTGCCCGAATTCAATGTACCTTGGGCGTCGAGCACGGCAGCCAAAGACGCCGGTATAAGGTGGCCCAATGCGGCGTACGTATTGGGAACGCGACCGCCGGAAAGTTTTTTCACACGCGCATAAATATCGGCAGTGGCGCCGGTGGCGGACTCGACAGCGGGGATGGCGATGCGGCTCATGGTTCGGCTCTCTCGTCGCAGTTAAGACCTGCCGCTTTAAGCTCAGCCGATACCGAATTCGAGACTAGGTCTGCTCAATAAAAGACCTAAAAGTCTCAAGACAACGAGACGATCGATCCGCCCGGTTGCGGCGCGGGACGGCGGACGTTTTTTCGCCGAGTTGAGCTCGATATTCGGGTCTTTTATCCGGGATGTACACCGAGCGCGAACGCATCCTCGCCCTCGCCCTCGCGTGCCAAGCGCCGCCGCCATTGCCCCGGCCCCATCCCCACCTTGTCGGTGAAAACACGCCGGAATGCTGACACGGATTGATACCCGACTACATCGGCCACGAACTCGGTCGACATTCCCGGCTTCTTCAGTTCGTTGGCGGCTATGCTCATGCGGATGTCCGTCAGAAGATCGATAGGAGAACGGCCCAGCCTGTCTTGAAAGTGCCGCACGAGGGTTGCGCGAGACATGTTGCACAAGTCGGCCAGATCTTGAAGATTCCAGGGGCGCGCCGGATTGTCGAACATGGCTGAAATGGCTGGTGCCAATCGTGAATGGCCGGCAAGTGCCAATAGGCCTGCAGGCGCCTGTTCAGACTCACTTGCAGCGCGCAGTGCAAGTGTGAACAGCGTTAGCGTCAGTCCGTTGAGGATTGCGTGCCCTCCTGGTCTTTCGCCAGCGGACTCTATGCGCATCATGCTCACCAGACTGGCCAGGTGGTTCGAAGCTGACCCGATGCCCGCTTCACCACGACCGGCCATGGCGCGTACCATTAGAGCCCTGGGTAGATAATCGCGGATCAACCGATCATGGGGCGGTGCGACGAAAAATCGCCCGCACAACATGTCCAGATGCTCGCCTCCGCCATCGTTCTCGCTGAGCATCCATCCTGCGGAAACTTGGCGCTCGTAGGTTCGACCCGGTATACGTCCGCTGCCATCGTGCAAGGCGTGTGCCGACCCGTGAGGCAACAACACAATATCCCCGGCCAGCAATTCCGTCGCCGTCCCCGTTTCCGGATCCTCAATAATGGCACTGCCTTTTAGCACAACGTGGTAGGGAATTTCGTGTGCCGCGGACTGCGCGAAGTCCACAAGCCATGGTGATCCATAAACGCAGCGGGCCTCCACTTGGCCAGTGACCGTCATCATTTGCAGGAGATGGCTTAGCCAGTCGATTTGGGACATACGAGAAGTACCTTCACTAATCTCCACGTGCGAAAAGGCGGGAAGGTGAAGAATCGCCCTCCCTTCCCGAGTCCTCAGGGACGAACGCGAATGATCGTCTTCCCCGGCCGTCGCTCGGTCGGGTTGAAGGCAGCGACAGCATCGTCGAGGCTCGCGACAGTGCCAATGTTCGTTCGCAGTCGTCCGTCTCGCACTCGCTGGACGATCTCGCTCAGTTGGTCGCGATTGGCCTCGACAACGAAGTCAATCGTCCGGCCATCAGCGGGGCGCGCCTCTGTCGGGCCTGCGATTGTCACCAGCGTTCCCCCGGCTCGAACCGCGCTTGCAGACCGCTTCGCGATGTCGCCGCCGAGGACATCGAAAACCAGATGGACTCCGCCAACATCTTCCAGAGCGTCGTTATCGAGGTCGACGAACTCCTGCGCGCCGAAGTCGAGAGCCGTCTGGCGGCCGGCAGCGCGTCCCGTGCCGATGACATATGCCCCGGCCTCACGCGCGAGCTGGGTTGCCATCGAACCGACCACGCCAGCCGCACCGTGCACAAGGACGCTCTGCCCCGCACAAAGGCGGCCGTGCTCGAACATCCCCTGCCACGCGGTCAGGCCCGGCATCACGAGGGCCGCACCCACCGTGAAGTCAACGTCCCCGGGTAGCGCGGCGAGGTTGCGGGCCTCGACGACCACATACTCCGCCAGCGTGCCGTCGCGAGTCCAGTCTGTGAGGCCGAACACCCGCTGTCCCACCGATAGCCCCGTCGTTCCATAACTGAGGGCGGAGACCACTCCGGCCAGTTCGTGGCCGGGGATCGAAGGCGTCCGGTCACGGCCGAGACGGTCGATCCAGGTCGAGGGCCATGCCAGCTCATCTCCGGTGAATCCCGACGCATGGACCTGAACAACGACATCGCCGTAACTAGCGCCCGATAGGCTGGCGAGCGCTGCCCCTTGCGGCTCTGGCCGTTCCACCAGCTTCATCCCGGCCGTACCCGCAGCTTGGTCCGTCACAATGATCGCCTTCATCGTGAATCTCCTTGTTTTGACTCACTCGGACTGGCAATGGCATTTGAAAGCTTCGCGCAAGCCGATGGCATCCACTCGCATATGGCGTGATGTTGCGGCCGGCAAACCTAGCTTTCACCAAAACACCATCTCTTCAACCTATTGTATTAACAAAGAAAATTGGCGAACATGGCTTCCTGTGGGGTAAGATAAGCAAGCCAACCAGGTGCCGCAATTGGCCATTTCCGATGGATTGGTTCGGCCGAGGCGAAGGATGAGAATTGCGCTTCGATTTGACGGATATGCGGTTGTTCTTAACCGTGGTGGAGCGGGGCAGCCTCACCAAGGGTGCCGAGAGCATGAATCTGGCTCTCGCTTCCGTGAGCGAACGCATTTCCGGGATGGAATCTACGCTTGGCGCCCAGCTCCTGGAGCGAAATAGGCGGGGTGTCACTACGACGCCGGCCGGTGACGCTCTGGTTCGCCATGCACGGTTGATTCTGGATCAGGTAGAGCAGATGCGCGGTGAGTTGCGCAGCTACGGCACTGGCCTGCGAGGACGCATCAGGCTCTTGTCCAACACGGCCGGGTTGTCCGCTTTTCTTCCTCCTCGGCTCGACCGTTTCTTGGTCGCTTATCCAGATCTTTCAATTGATCTCTATGAACGACCGAGCGCCGAGATTGTACGGGCCATCCTGGAAGGTCGTGCTGACCTGGGAATTGTAGCTTACCACACTGGTCTGGAGGCGTTGCAGACTCACGTTATCGCGCAAGACCAACTCGTCGCTGTTGTGAGCGAAACGCACCGCATCAGCGATCAACAATCGATAGCTTTCGCAGATGTCGTTGATGAGCCGTTCGTTGGCGTGGCCGACGCTGCCTTGGAAGCATATTTAGGAGAACGCGCCGCACGCCTGGGTCGGCAAATTTATTACCGCATTCAACTCAGGCGCGTTGAGAACATCGCAATGATGATTGAGTCCGGTGTTGGGATCGCCATTTTGCCCGAAGCTTCCGCCAAAGATGTGAGCCACCTCGGTTTGACAATCGTGCCCCTTCGAGACTCCTGGGCGCTAAGGCAGCTTCATCTTTGTGCGCGTGACTTCTCTGCGCTCACACCGCACGCCGGTTTGCTTGCGCAGCAGCTTATGGAGCCGAAGGTCGCTATCTCTTAAGCGCTATGGCCGGCGCCCCCCCTCGTGTGGGCTGGCATCGAGCGGTAGTAGGCGTGGCTGTCTATGTCATACGCTCGGACATCGTCATCTGCTTCAGAAGAGGAATGGATGAGCAGCGAGTTCAAGACCAAGAATAGCGATAAGGATCAGGAACCAACGTCGAAAGGTTGCCGCGCTTATGCGCCCACGGACCATTGTTCCGACGTGCATCCCCAGCAACGCAGGAATGATCGCAAGGACTGACAGGGTAATACTTCCAAGATGGAAAGCTCCGCCACGGGCGAGGCCTGCCGCCAATGCAATTGTTGAGACCGTGAACGACAGCCCGAGCGCCTGGATGAGATCGTTTTTGGAAAGACCGAGAGCCTGAAGATAAGGAACGGCGGGAAGCGTGAAAACTCCGGTTGCTCCGTTGATTAGTCCGGTTGCCAACCCGATGACAGGCGACAATGAACGTTCGAAGCGCGTGGGAACCGACAATGGCTTCGCAAATAGGCCGTGCACTGCAAAGATAATCAGGGCGGCACCCAATCCAACACTTGCGTACACGGTATTGGCGCTCGTCAAAAGCCACGAGCCGGCAAGGGTGCCAACCAGTATGCCGAGCATCATCACCCAAAGTCTTTTAATCAGGCCCAGAAAATTCGGCCCTGTAAACAACTGCCAAAAATTTGTGACGAAGGATGGAATGACCAGCAGAGAAGCTGCACTGACTGGCGGCATGATCGCGCTGAGGACGCCCATAGAGACAGTCGGCAAACCCATTCCCGCCACGCCCTTGACGAATCCGGCGACGAAAAACGTCAGCGCGACAAATAGAACATGCCGCGAAAGATAATCACTCATCTCGACTCCTCGGACCAGGCCGTGTCTCCATTTTTGACTTCGCGTAGGCCGATGGCATCCGCGTGCATATAGCGTGATAGCTCCGAAAAAATGTCGCTCTCACTAAGGCGCCATTCTCCAATTTCTTGTTTTATAGTCAAAATCGGCAAGCATGGCGTCGCACTTAGCAAGCTACGCTCACATTACCGATCGCCACAATTGGTCATTTCCGATAGGAAACTTCGGCGACGCCGAAGATTAATAATTGTGCTTCGATTTGACGGATATGCGGTTGCTCATGACCGCGGTGGAGCGAGGTAGGTCCGCGCCAACCTGAACAGAAATCGCGACGAGATCCTTGAGAACACCTTCACAAGAGGCTTGCCCAAGGAAGCGCAATTCGAAGTGTCGCGAGAATTCAAGGACGACATGTCCCGCGCAGGAGCCTGGGCGCGATGACGACAGCAGACGCTTTCTCCCACTACTACTCGCACTTTACGCGGGACCAGGATCATTTCGAATCGCGACTGGCCAGGCTCAAGACTCCGGTGAAGGTGGTTCGGGGCGAGAAGGACCTCTACATCAAGAAAGAGATGGGCCTTGAGTTCGCCGAAAGTATCCACGCAGAACTCACGCTCCTCCCCGGCATTGGGCACTTTCCTCATCTGCAGAACCCAAAGCTGACCATCGATGAGGTTCGTGCTTCATTTCGATGAGTGCGCAATGGCCCCATCGCTGCACCTCGAGCCGAAGTAGAAGCGCCGGTCCGTGATTGACACCAGACTGATGACCGACATGCTTCTGGCCCGTTGCTGCCGTCGGCCCGGATGTCCGCTTCGCTCCAACTGCTGCCGATCCCTCAAACTGAGGCTTCGCCTCGCAGGCTCCGGCCACTCTGCACGCTATAGTGCGCCACAATACTCTGTTCGTGGAAGCGCGGTCGAATTCAGACACCGAGCGGGGTTAAGTAGAGGCCACAACTCGGACCAGCGCTCGTATATGAGAGGAGTGAGAACAGCTTCACCAAAACTACGCCAAACTGCGCGATAGCAGCCGGCCGCCCTACTCCCACTCATTCATTTCGAGCGATTCTATCGCATTGTTTTCTAAGTACAAATTGCCCTCGCCAACGGTCAACTGCCGGTGGCTGATCCGTCACAATATTACGCACTTGAATTCACAGGAAAATTCACGTCGCTCGGAAGAATGCCGACTTCGGTAAGTATCAGAGTCAATCGACCGGATGGCCGCGCGTGCCTGGCCGGGAACGACACCGCTCGCGGTCGCACGGCGTGGCTTGCGGTACCGTCAATGACCAGCGTTGATTTAGTCTGTACGATGATCGCTCACGCCACTCACTCGGCGAGAAACACTTTTTCGCGGCAGCTCCTCGCTTGGAAGAGCCAGGATATGGTTTCAGCGAAGACTCATGAGATCGATCGCCGCAAGAGCATAAATCTTCGCGCAATCGACTACGTCTTGCTCATTGGCATAGTCGTCCACACCGGCCGACAACGTGGGCTGCGGTCCGAAACAAGCGGCCGGAACACCCTTATTCCGCCAATGACGGGCGTCGCTGCCCGGAAGTCGCACGACTAGACGAGGTGTTTTTCCTCGCACCTCACCAATCGCTTGAATCAGGCTCTTCGCATACGGGCTATCAACCGCCTCCCAGTTCGCATCCCACTCCTTCGGGTACGAGAGACGGATTCCCGGAATGGTGCTGGCGATCCTCTGCAGGCGGTCCTTGACGCTTGCAACACTGATTCCCGGCGGAAGCCTGAAATCAAACCGCGCAATCGCGGACGGCGAGATCAGGCTGCGCACTTCGCCCGCGTCGATCACACCCGCGTTGGCCGACAAGCGAAGCCCCAAGTTTCCTTCTCCGCCGGTCACCCCGTTGAGCTCCTGCGGCAAGGTCGCGAAGACATCGTTGAAGGTATCGACCTGTGCCATGAAGTTGGCGAGCTTGCCGACGGCGCTTTCGCCCCGCAGCGCGCGGGAAGAATGGCCTCCCGGTCCGGTTGCCTCGACATCGACCCAGAGAAGGCCTTTCTCCGCAACAGCGAAATCCATGAAACCGGGACCTTCTGCGCTGATCATAAAGTCGCCGGCAAGATCCGGCCGAACAGCGAGGAGGTGCTCGGTGCCGCGTCCGCCGAACATGACCTCGTCGCAAACGGCCGTGAAGCTCAGGGTCCCCGGAAGCTGCTCGCGATGCCGTGCAAGCACTGTCGTCGCGAGGGCCATGGCGGCGAGACCGCCCTTCAGGTTTCCCATGCCAAGGCCGTAAAGACGACCTTCCTTGCGGGTCAATTCGAGACGCGAAACGCTCCACGCGGACTCGTCGCCCGGCTGCATCGTGTCCATGTGGGCGTTGAAGACCACATGCTTTCCTTCCGCCGAGCCACTCAGCGTCAGGTGAACGTTGGCGGCGTCGTCCACAACGGCGATCCGCTCGCTCGCCAGCCCCCTCTCCCGGAAAAACGCCTGCAATTCGTCCGCGACCTCCGTCGTCCGCCCAGGCGGATTCATGCTCGGAGCCGCCACAAATCGACGGCACAGATCGACAAGAGCCTCGCGATCTTTGTCGATCTCATGCGAAACAAGCTTGTTCCAGCCCGACGACGTCATTGCACCAGTTCCTCCCTGGCCGCGTTCGACCAGCCGGCCACGACGCGCTCGGGCGGCTTTCCGACGATCCGCTCGTACACGACTGGATCGGTTGCTCCTTCCGTTCCGATGACCAGCACCACGCTCTCTTCAGTCAGCTTGACCGCATGCCGTGCGTCGGCGTCACCGGCCGCCAGAAGTGCCGCAGCGAGACCCGCGACGGCGGACTCGCCGGCGACGATCGGATGATCGCCGTATCGACCATCGGCAAGCAAGCGCATCGTTTCCGCCGCGGAAGCGTCAGTGATCGAGAAGAATCCGTCGGTGCCCACATCGAGAATCGACCAGGCCAACAGGGAGACCTCCCCGCAGGCAAGACCAGCCATAAGCGTGTCCAGCGTGCCGTGGTCGGCAGTCGGCTGCCCCGCCACCGCGCTAAGGTAGAGGCATCGCGCCGTCTCGGGCTCGGCCACGTAGAACAGGGGCGACCTCTCGCCGAAGCGCTCCCAAAGATAGGAGCAGACGGCCGCCGCGAGGCCGCCAACACCGCCCTGCACGAAGACGTGGGTCGGAAAAACACCGCGCGGCAGTTGCTCTATGGCCTCCTCCACCATAACTCCGTACCCCTGCATGACGTAGCGGGGAATGTCGGTATATCCCTCGTAAGACGTATCGGAGATCACCTGCCAGCCGTTTCGCGCGGCAGTATCCGCAGCCTCGCGAACGGCGGCGTCGTAAGTCCCGTCGACCACGCGTACTTCAGCGCCGTAGGCGGCGATCGCATCGCGGCGGCCCTGGCTCACAGAGGCGTGCACGAAGATCACGCACCTGCACCCGAACGTGCGGGCGCCCCACGCCACGGATCGGCCGTGATTTCCGTCCGTTGCACACGTCACAATCATGCCGGCCGTGATGTCTTTCAGCAATCCGGCCGCAAGCTGCCCGGTGCTCGGGCGCTTGCCGGTGAGAGCCTCGACCTGACGCTGCAGGAAGGAGGCCACCGCATAGGCTCCGCCCAGTGCCTTGAAGCTGCCGAGGTCAAAGCGAGCACCCTCGTCCTTATAGAAGATCGTGCGCACGCCCGCGGCGCGCGCCAGCCCGTCCAGACGCCGCAGCACCGTGGGACGGTAACCGGGCCAGGTCGTGATCTCCTTTCGCGCCTGATCGAGAGCTGCGAGGCTGAGGATATCGCCGCGTCCGTTCTCGCCGTACTTTTCCTGACGAACAGGGTTCGGGTTAGGTTGGAGGGAGAAGTTTTCGCTGAGTATTTTGGACATTTGGTCTCTCAATAGCCTAGTGCGACGCCGTCACGACGGGAATCTGCCCCGCCCCTTAGAAGCCCGCGCTTCCGGTCGATCCAGATCGCCTGGGCAGTTCCGAGTGGATTGGGCGCCGGCGTCGGCCGGTGCCCGAGAGCGCGAAGACCTTCGACAACATGCGCCGGAACGGTTCCTTCGACGTCAAGCACGTCGCCGCGAGCGAAGATGCGCGGTTGGTCGATGGCTTCCTGCACGGACATCTTGTAGTCGAGCAGGTTCGACAGGATCTGGATTTGTCCGATCGGCTGAAAGTGACCACCAGTCACACCGAAGGAAAGCACGCACTCGCCGTCGCGGGTGAGCATAGCCGGCAGGATCGTATGCATAGGACGCCTGCCGCCCGCGAACGCATTCGGATGGTCGGGTTCGAGCACGAAGCCGAAGCCACGATTGTGCAAAAGGACCCCGCACTCGGGGGCGACGATACCGCTGCCGAAATCGTCGAAGATAGAGTTGATGAACGAGACCGCTGTGCGGTCCTTGTCGACAACGGACAGAAACACCGTGTCCTTGTGTTCTGGCATCGCGATCGGAACGACGTCGGCCAACCGCGAGTTCTGCGATATTCGCCCGGTGAGGATGTCAGCACGAGCTGAGCTCTTCATGCGCTCGACAGGTACCGGTGCAGTATCCGGGTCGCCGACAAAGGCGTCCCGCTCCGCATAGCCGATGCGGGCAATTTCGGACAGCAGATGGTAGCGTTCGACCGATACCGGAGCGAAGTCCGCGACATTGTATCGGTCGAGCAGATTTGCCATGGCAAGGACAGCGACGCCCGAGCCGTTCGGCGGGCATTCCCACAATTCGTAGCCACGATAGGACGTCGATATCGGTGTCTCGTATCGGGGCCTGAACGCGGCAAAGTCCGCAAGCGTGTGAAAGCCGCCCAGCGAACGAAGCGTCTTAACGATGCTTTCTGCGATCCATCCCTCATAGAATACGTCCGCGCCCCTTGCAGCGACGTCCCTGAGGGCGCGAGCGAGCGCCGGCTGCACGTGCAGGTGGCCCGGCTTCGGCGCTCCCCCGGAGGGAAGGAAGACCGAGGTCGTCGCAGCAAGGCGAGACAGCTTCGGCACCTGCCTGCTCCAGTCCCGGGCCAGTCGCTCGGTGACCAAATAGCCGTTTTCTGCAGCTGCGATGGCCGGTGCAAGGAGACGCGCCAGATCGAACCTACCGTGGTCCTCAGCAAGCTGCGCCCAGGAGCGCACAGCGCCCGGAACCGTAACCGTGTGGACGTTTTCGGGATCGAGCGTTCTGATTCCGGCTTCCGCGAGACGGCCGAGACTTACAGCGGCCGGCGCAGCTCCGGACCCGTTGAGGGCAATGACCGGCTGCCCTTCCCGCTTCAACAAGACAAAGCAATCCCCGCCAACACCTGTCTGGGTCGGCTCGACGACGGCAAGCATCGCGACCGCGGCTACGGCTGCATCTACGGCGTTGCCGCCATCGCGTAGCACATCGATTGCAGCCAGGGTGGCGAGCGGGTGTGTCGTAGCGGCCATGCCGTTCACGCCGAACGCTTCGGAACGCCCCGGTGCCTCGAAGTTTCTCATGCCTCACTCTCCTGGAATTGGCGGCGCCTAGAACGAAGCAAGGTCAGCATTGCGCAGATCGGTAACGAGCATGGAGGACGGCGCGTGCGTGATGCACAAGGGCGGCTTCGCGTTTGCAGTCGCGAGCTGCGGAGTGAGGCCGCACGCCCAGAACAACGGGATCTCGTGCGAGAGCATCTCTCCCGAGCCTACCCCTCTGTACCTCTTCGACAGGTCCACTCCAATCAAGCCGGGATCGCCGATATGAACGGGAGCACCATGAACATTCGGGAAGCGCGATGTGATCTGGATGGCACGAATTGCTTCCCGGGCTGCGAACGGTCGCATCGTGACCACGAGCTTCGCGCGGAAGTCACCGGCAGGCGTCGTATCGACCGTCGTCTCATAGACGCCAGCCACTTCGCCACGATCGAGATACCTGAGCGCAATTCCCGCTTCCAGCAAGGCGTACTCGAACGAAAAGGAGCAGCCTAAAGCGAAGGTTACCAGGTCGTCCCGCCAGAGCCGGGATATGTCCGTCACTTCTTCTGCGAGTTGGCCATCGCGAAAGACGTGGTACCGCGGCACATCGGTGCGGATGTCGATGTCTTCGCCCAGGCTGGGAAGACAGGGATCGCCCACATCCGATCGCGCAATCAGGGGGCACGGCTGCGGATTGCGTTGGCAGTACAGAAGGAAGTCTTCCGCATGACTGCGAGGAAGAATGCAAATGTTCGCCTGCACGCGATCCGGCGCGAAGCCGGCCGTGTAGCCGACAAAGGCACCGGAGCGTACCGCCCGACGGACCGAGCTGACGTCCCGCGTATCGAAATCAGGAGCCCGACCGCTCATGGCACCGCCTTGGTCGCAGGCACCTCGACGGGTGCGTAATCCGACACTGGCCGAGACATCGTGTCGGTCGCGAGTTCGAGTGAACGTCCCCCGGTTTCACGTCCAAGCAACGCCATGGTAACGGCCTGTACGAAAAGGAGTCCGCCGATCGTGGACAGCACCGCAGCAACGCCCCAGTTGTTGAAAAGATAGACAACACCGAAGGGAACGACAGCCGTCGTAAGCCTTGCTATTCCGACACAGACGGCGTTGCAGCGCATACGAACCGACGTCGGAAAGAGCTCGGGCAAATAGACTGCCTGGATTGTCGCGAGAAGAAAGTAGATCAGCGCGAAAGTGGCAAAGCCGATGCCGACGGCCGCGACCTGTGAAGTGGCCTGGCCGAACAGCACGGTCATGATGGCCGCACCGATAGAGCCGCCGATGATCGCGGCGCGTCGACCCAAACGATCGACCCAAAGCCGGGCGACGAATGCTCCCGTTGGCGCGCCGAGCGACATGAGCGCCGACTGGCCGAGGGTCTGGTTGATCGGGATGCCTTGCTTGAGAAGGAAAGTCGGGATCCACGAGACGAGGCCATAAAGGGCTGCGAACATGATGACCTGCAAAACCGTTCCGAGGACCAGAGGCCGAATGAACGCCTTTTGCCAGATCGACCCCGGTGCAACAGCAGGCCGCCACTCCGGAGCGCCGAGTTCACCGTGCTCCGCGCGAGCCTCGCGCTCGATAGCAGAAACAACCAGGTCCGCTTCGCTGAACCGCCCCTTTACTTCCAGCCAGCGCGGAGACTCGGGAAGCGCTTTTCGAAGCCATAAGATGATCAGTGCTCCGACGCCGGGGACAGCGAACATGATGCGCCAACCGAATACCGGGATGAGCGCCCAGCTCAACAGGGTCGACACCAGTAGCCCCATGCTGGAAATCATCGAGAGCGTGGAAACCCAGCGACCCCGTTGTTGCGGCGGGACGAACTCGGCAAGCGTCCCATAGCCCAGAACGATCTCGGCGCCGAGGCCCACGCCGCAAAGGAAGCGCAGGAAAACGACCCATTCCATGTTGGGCGCGGCAGCACCTGCGAGAGACGCCAGGCCGAAGATCGCCAAATTCCACTGGAACGTCACCCGGCGACCGAACATATCTGCGACGACGCCCGCTCCGACCGTTCCCAGAAACATGCCCAGGAACGTCGCGGACACGAAATACGCGTTCAGTTCGAGACTGGAAAAGCCGGTTGAGAGAAATACGCCCAGCACTGCGCCAGCTATGTAGATGTCAAGGTTGTCAAAGAACATGCCGCCGCCCACGAGGGCGACGATACGCTTGTGAACCCTAGAGATCGGAAGGCGGTCGAGGCGCGCCGATACCGAGTTGGCTTGCTGCATTTTCTCCCCTTCTGGATTTTGTGATTGTTCTACTTATCGCTTTGCGACGCAGTCGATTTCGATCAGGGCGTCCCTCACGAGATCAGTGACACCGACGCAGGTCCTGGTCGGTCGATGATCCGGATGAAAGAACCGGGAGTAGACCTCGTTCATTTCGTCGTAGTCGCGCTTGAAGCTGGTAAGATACGCGCGGACGCTAACGACGTTTTTCATCCCAAGGCCGAGGCTACCCAGCACCCGTTCCATGTTCTTGAGGGTCTGCTCGGTTTGTGCCGCAATACCGTCAGGAAGGCGCGAACCGGGGTCATCGAGATTTCTCGCAAATTGCCCCGTCAAAAACACAAATCCATCCGCCTCCACAGCGTGGCTGCTCGGCGACATCGACGGAGGTAACCCCGGCACGGTGTGGCGCGTAATGGTGGTCATCATCACCTCGTTCGGAATCTCAGGCCCGGATCTCCGGCGCAATTGCCGTCCGGATCGACCGCTGTCATGGAGCTGACAGTATTGCGCTTTGTCGAGAAAAGGCCTCTAAGTGAGCCCGGATCCCGTGATTTTGTTGCGCGCTATGCCACCGACACAAGAATTTCGCTTGAATGATCTCGATCCTCAGGACCTTGCCATCCTGGAGATTCTTCAGCGAAACAACACAACCCCACAGCGGACGATCGGAGAGATGGTCAATCTTTCCGCGGCTGCCGTGCAGCGACGGATCAGTCGTCTGGAAAAGCACGGCGTTATCCAGGGCAACGTCGCGATCCTGAACCCCGCTTCGGTAGGTCAACCAATCACCGTTCTGGTGGAGGTCCAGATCGAGAATGAACGGCTTGACCTGCTGGAGGCGTCAAAGGCGAGTTTCGCTTCGGCCCCGGAAGTGCAGCAATGCTACTACGTGACGGGAGAGACGGATTTTGTGCTCGTCGTGACGGTCGGATCAATGCACGAATACGAGCAGCTGACCAAGCGCCTGTTTTTCGAGAACCACAATATCAAGCATTTCAAAACCCTGGTCGTGATGGACCGGGTGAAGGCGTCGATGGCCTTGAGTCTGCCGAAGTAAGGACCGCGAAAGAAGTCCACCGTTGCGGTCGACCCATCAGGCAAACGGCGAAGACCGGGTCGGCAAGAAGCAGTGTCCCCTGCTGCGGGAACGCCGGGTCAGCCGGCGGTGGTATGCCCAACTCATGCCGTCCGGGTGCTGACCCGATACACCTTGTCGCTTACGAAATTGAACAGCGACGTCTCCTGCAACGCGCCTCGAACAGCAACTCCCGTTGCCGGGTTTGTTCTGGGACGATCTGCGATCAATCTGAACTGCTCGCTCGGTGCCATTTTCATCTCTACCACAAGCTCTGAAGATCCACTGGACGCAGTCGCTTGTGGATCAACGCCAAGGCATCAACATAGTATTCCGTCGACGCAGCAGATGCCGGCATCTCCGGCGAAGTGAATTTGAGGTATGCGAGCATCGGGCGTTTTCTCGTAGCAAAAGAAGATGCTGCAGCGTAGGCCGATGCTGCCCGATGCAGCATTTGATACTCGCAATCAGCGATTTCTTTCAGCGATAGCGGCGTGCACTCGAGCCTCATCAAGGCCAGCCACCCCTTGAGCACTTTCTCCCGGTTCGATATGTCGGCGCCCTTTGAAAGCCAGGTACCGACCGTATCGTATGGAGGCTCGGTCCATTTAGACTCGATGGCAACGCATGCGTTCTCGGAGATTGCCATGATATCGGTGTGTGAAGGGGTCCCTCGCCCCTTCGACTGATGATCGACCTTGAACTCAAAATGGAGGTCCGCCGGCATCGGCACCTCGCACCCACTCAACACCTTCCGAAACGTGTTCCGTTCGTCCTTAACGAGCGCTAGTAGCGGCGCAGTTGATCGATACGGCGAGTTAAACGCGTCGACATTGTATGAATGAAGCAACGCCGCAAGATCACGCACTGGCGTTCGATCAAAATGGAGCCCCGCATCACTCGTCATGCAATATGCCCCCCTCTATGAAAATCTATAAAAACCGGGTCGCCACTTCCGTTCTTTGAGCCAACTCCCCTGCCCTCAATTTTCACCCGACCTGGATAACAGTTCTCCTGGCTGCCATGTCGACAGCCAATCGCTCGCCGGACTCCTTGTCCGCCGCAACGCAGAAAGTGTTGGCGTCTCGGCAGGTGGATGAGCTTTGGCCCTTCTCCACGCTGCCGTCCGCCACAGCACTCCGCCGCTAATGTGGAATAGAAATGCCGGTCTCGATCAAGTTAAGTCGGCATCCACAGCTCTGGCCGCCCGCGGAACGAAAACCGGTGAGAACGACCTCACGAAAATCTATGCCAACCTACGCGATTGTAGCCGATCGCACTCCCCACTCAATCATTTAGGACGACATTACGGCGTTGATTTGCAAGCACAAAGCTTGCAAGCTGGCGGTCAAATCCCGACGGTATATCCGCGCTAACTTCTTGGTCTTGAACTCACAGGAAAATTCAAACCGCTCGGAGGAATGGCTGCTTCGGCAAGTATCGGAGTCAATCGACTAAGTGGACGCGCGTGCTTTGCAGTATGAGCCACCTCCACACTCGCACGGCTTTGTCTCCGATACCGTCAATGATCAGGAAAACCTGGTTTGGTTTGTACGGTGATCGCTCGCACCGCTCACCGGACCACTCCGTCCCCAGACGTTCAGGTCCGCTTTGCGCCAAGAGCTGCCACTCTGGCGAGGTCACGTTTTGACCCAACTCGGAAATTGGAGCCATTGGTCTTGACCGGATTGTTGGTGCGACATCCTGGCCATATGAAGTTCTTTTGGATAGGCGTTGGATTCTGTAGTCTTCTTTGGAGCTGCTTTTCGAGACGGGACGTGCCGACGTCTCCGTTCGAGGCGAATGGCAGCTGGGAATGCCGTCGGCAGGCATCGCACTCTCAATAAAGCCGACAGTCCTTTTGTGCCGGTCTCACCGCCACTGCCCGTGCGCGCGGGCACGCGAGTTCATTTGACCGCAACAAGGGAGTGCTGCTCATGGTTAGAAAAACTCATCCCGAACCAGGCGATCCGGCGGCGGGCAACGGAATTCTAAGCCGCCGTATCTTTCTTGAAGGCGCGCTCGTTGTCGGTGCGACCGGCGCGGGCCTGTCCCGCGGATCGGCAGAACCGCTTGCGGTGCAGCCTTGGATGAAGGTCCCGGGTCCGGGATTTGCGGGCTACGGCCAGCCATCACCGTTCGAGAGCAAGGTCGTCAAAGTCTTTCCGCCGCCCCCCAACCCGGCCGGTGTCGGCGCGTCACGCACGCCGCTGCACATGCTCGAAGGAATGATCACGCCATCCGGGCTGCATTTCGAGCGTAGCCATTCCGGCGTCCCGGAAATTGATCCCGATCAACACCGGCTGGTGATCCATGGACTTGTCAAGCGCCCGCTTGTGTTTACGGTCGAAGCGCTGTCGCGCTATCCGATGCAATCGCGCATCGCCTTCATCGAATGTGGCGGCAACAGCCAGGCGCTCAACGCGCCTCAGGCCCAGCCACTCAATGTGGCGGCTATTCACGGCCTGCTGGGTTGCTCGGAATGGACCGGCGTGCGGCTCTCCACGTTGCTCGACGAAGCCGGAATCGAACCTGAGGCGCGCTGGGTGATCGCCGAGGGCGCGGATGCTGCCGCCATGAGCCGCAGCATCCCCCTCACCAAGGCGATGGATGATGCGCTCCTCTGTCTCTATCAGAACGGCGAGCGAGTGCGGCCCTCGAACGGCTATCCCGTGCGGCTGCTGCTGCCTGGTTTCGAGGGCAACATGAACGTGAAGTGGCTGCGCCGGCTCAAGCTGACTGCCGGCCCCGCCATGACCAAAGACGAAACATCGAAATACACGATCCTGCTCAAGGATGAAAAGGCCTGGCAGTTCGTGTTCCCGATCGAAGTGAAATCCTTCATCACCCGTCCGTCGCCGGGACTCGCGCTGAGAGGACCGGGATTCTACGAGATTTCCGGACTAGCCTGGTCGGGTAACGGCAGCATCCGACAGGTCGACGTCTCGGCTGACGGTGGACGGAGCTGGGCGCCGGCGGCTTTGCAGGGCCCGATCCTGCCAAAGGCGCCCGTGCGCTTCCGCGCAGCGTGGCAATGGAACGGCGGTCCGGCCGTGCTGCAGAGTCGCGCCACCGACGACACGGGCATGGTGCAGCCAACGCGCGCGCAGTTCGCCGAGGAGCGCGGCTTGCGTGGGGTCTACCACTACAACGCCATCGCAAGCTGGCACATCGACGAGAAGGGGGAGGCCAGCAATGTTTACGCTTAAACCCATTGCAGTCTGCGCATCTATGCTGACCGTCGCACCGGCCCTGGCCCAAGTCCCGCAGTTCGGACAACCGATCGCGCCCGCCGATATCGCATCGTGGGACATCAGCATCGGACCGGATGGCGCAGGTCTGCCGCCTGGTCGTGGCACCGCAATCGAGGGGGAAGCCATCTATGTAGCGAAATGTCAGTCCTGTCACGGCGAGAAGGGAATAAAGCCCAGTGTCGCGCTCGCTGGAGCGCTCGTCGGCGGCATGGGCACACTGGCGCCAGACAAGACACCGATAAAGACTGTGGGAAGTTACTGGCCCTACGCAACGACGCTGTTCGACTACACGCGTCGCGCAATGCCATTCCTGGAGTCGAAATCGCTCACCGCGGACGAGGCCTACGCGGTATCGGCCTATATCCTCAATCTCAACGGAATCGTCGGATCGAACGATGTGATCGATGCGCAGTCGCTGCCCAAGGTGAGAATGCCGAACCAGAACGGGTTCATCCCGTTCCCGCGCAATCCGAAGTAGCTTCGGGGCCGGACCTTGGTCCGCTTGTGGGCCCAAAGCGGCTATCCCGGATTGTCCGCTGTCGCCCCGTTGTCAGGGGTGAAGCAGACATCCTACTCCCGGATCGATGTCGCGTGGTCGAAATAGGTATAGCTATTGCCGCCGCGGCTCAGCACCTTGGTGTGTAGCTCGACCGCATACGTGCTGAGTCTCGGATCAATGCCGCGGCCGTCTAGATCGGTCGGCAGCTTTATGGTCAAGCCGGTCCGGGTCGAAGAGCGGTGTGTCTTGCGCAACACGCTGAAGTCGGTGACCGGTGGGCCGTCCTTCAGTGCCTCCTCGAGCACGCGCCCCTGCAAGTCCGGCATGCTGAGCTTGAGGATGTGCGCAACGGTCGGGGCGATGTCAACGTTGGCCGTGGGCAGCGTGTCGTAGAGGCCTACCTTGAAATCGGGACCGCGCGCCAGCAGCGAGATACGCGTGTCGGTCGGTGAGAAGCTACCGTGGTCGCCGCGGCGGTTGACCGAGCTTGCGTAGCTGATGCCCGGCTTGCCGGCCACTGCGATGGTCCCGTCGTAATTGAAGCTGACGATGACGTCCGGCGCTCGTCCGGCCACCTTTGATTCCGTGTTGATGAGGCTCATCGGCAGCGTGCCCGCGATCTCGTCGTAGCGGTCGCTCACGAAGATTGCGCCGAATTGCTGCCGGCTCTGTAGGCTGGCGACAGCGGCCTTCACCACACCGAGGTTACCGTCCGGAACGAACAGGTAGTCGCTGCCGGCGTTGGCGGCCACGACGACCGCACCCGCCGGGACTGGCTTCGGCACAACAAATGCCGCGGAGGTAAGTTTCTGGGGCTTGCCGCAAATGCTTCCGTCGTCGTCATCCCGCAGCGGCTGCAGGTGCGTGCCGTCGGGCAGGATGCCCGACAGGATCGGGATAGCGCGGCAGCCAACACCGTCGTAGGCCTTGAGCCCGTCGCGTGACAGTAGCTCGGCTGTGCGCACGAAGCCCGACACCGAGTAACCATGTGGATCGACGGCGCCGGCGCCGCCGTCGGCGATGTCGCGCAACGGGAAGTGCGCGACGTCGCCGGAAACCGTGCTGTGATTGTGGTCCTGGGTGATGATAATGTCGGTCGATTGCTCCCAGCCAAGCTCGCGAAGCTTGTCCATGACGCGGCCCAGAATCTCATCATTCATCCGGGTGGCGTCGATCGAATTGTAGGTCCCCGGTCCATAGGCGTGGTTGGTGGCGTCCGGCTCCTTTGACCAGAACACGGTCAGGTCCGGTTGCTTGACCGGTAAGATGTAGTTGACGAATACATCGGTCAGGTACCGAAAGCCGGGCCGCGACAGCGCCCCCGTACGATCGAGTGGGTTGGCGGTCTGCCCGTCCTTCAGCCGCTGGATCGGGATCGGCGCAGTGGGATCGCCGTTATCCTTGGCGAGATTCAGTTCGCGAGCCGGATGGGCGTTAATGCTGTTGCGCGGCAGCGCGTAGCCCGCGTTCTGCAGTTCCTTGGCGAAGGCGAGCGGTATCGCCGCGTCCTCGTCGAGAATGATGCCGCCCCGTAGATAGTCCTGAATGAAGGCGGCGCCGAACTTGCCCACGGCTGCGGTGGTCAGGCCGTTGGCCTGTGCTGCCTGCAGCAGTGTCGGAACCCGCGTCAACCTGCCCTGGTAGGCTTCGCGCACCGCCTCGACCACGCCGAAATCCTCGATGAAGGCCGGCGCCGAAAAGTCGATCTCGGCGCCTTTGGCGTTCTTTCCGCTCGCGCGCGGGGCGTACACCACGTTGCCGTAGAATCCATGCGTGCCCGGATAGGTGCCTGTCGCGATGGAGGCGGAGTTCATCATCGTAAACGTTGGATACACCGCGTGATGGTCGGCGAAGATGACACCAGTTCGCGCGAGCGCGAAGTAGTTCGGCGTGATTTCCGGTGCCAGGTCGTCAGCGCGCAGCCCGTCCCAGACGAAGACGATCGCCCGCCGCTTGGCGGACGCGTCCGCCAGTTGCGCGAACACGTCGCTGGCGAGCGGGGGCAGTATGATGAAGAGGGCACTGACGAGAGCAAGCGATCTCGCTTTCATGATTCGCCTCCAGTTCGGGCACGGCTGCGGCCATCCGGATCTGAGCAGCGGAGGACCGGCCGCTTGCATCCGCCGGGTGCGTCTCGCGAGAGGCTAGGACTAAAGCTGCAGGGCCGTCCAACACATAATTGTACTATTATTTATGCAATCTGGAGGCCGCCTCAATTAGCGGCGATGTCGCCTGTTGGCCCTGAGTCGAACAACGCTTAAGCCGTTGCCCTGTCTGCTGTCCGCACCAGACCGGACATCGGCCCTCGCTCACCTCGACCGCTGCTTTTGACCCTGGCTGTGTGAAAACGCTGGGCTGCTGTTATGATTCTCCTGTGATTCTTTGGGGGAATCGATGAGGCGCTTCGTTGAAGAGGCGGATCGTGGACAGCGGTCGCTGTTGCCCGAATGCCTCGATGACTTCATTGACGAGAGCAACCCTGTTCGCGTGATCGACGTATTTGTCGATGCGCTCGGTTTGGCTGAGATGGGCTTTGAGGGTGTGGAGCCGGCGGCCACCGGTCGGCCGTCGTACCATCCCTCGGTGCTCCTGAAGCTTTACATTTACGGTTATCTGAACCGGGTACAGTCGAGCCGGCGGCTGGAACGAGAGGCCGGGCGCAACGTCGAGGTGATGTGGCTGCTGGGTCGGCTCGCTCCCGATCACAAGACGATTGCGGACTTCCGCAAGGACAACGGCCTGGCGCTGCGCAGGGTATGTGCGCGCTTCGTCGAACTCTGCCGAGAGATGGGTCTGCTGGCGACGGCGAGCGTCGCCATCGATGGCAGCAAGTTCAAGGCCGTGAACAACCGGGACAGGAACTTCACGCGCGCGAAGATGGAGCGACGGCGTGCTCAGTTGGAGGAGAGCGTCGCGCGCTATCTGAGCCAACTTGACACGGCCGACCGCCAGGAGCCGACCGAGGCCCTGGCCACGAAGGTGACGAGGCTTACCGAGAAGCTGACGAAACTGAAGGAGGAAATGGGCAAGCTTGCCGTCTACGAGAAGCAGGTGCTTGCGTCACCCGACCAGCAAATCTCCCTGACCGACCCCGACAGCCGCTCGATGGCGACGAGCGGGCGCGGCTCTGGTGTTGTCGGCTACAACGTACAGGTCGCCGTAGACACCGAACACCATCTGATTGTGACGCACGAGGTGACGAACAGCGGCTCGGATCGGGCACAACTTGCCAATATGGCCAAGCGGGCGAAGGCTGTTCTGAAGACTGAGACGCTCGAAGCTGTAGCCGATCGCGGCTACTTCAACAGCCCAGAGATCCTTGCGTGCCACGAAGCGGGCATCACGGTAACTCTGCCCAAACCGCTAACGTCCGGCGCTAAGGCAGACGGACGCTTCGGTAAACAGGACTTTGCCTATTTGCCAGAGGAGGACGTCTATCGCTGCCCGGCCGGGGAGCGGCTATCATATCGCTATACGAATGAAGAAGACAGCAAGGTGCTGCGGCGCTACTGGACCACGGCCTGTCAAAGCTGTTCGCTCAAGACCCAATGCACGCCTGGGTCAGAACGGCGGATTACGCGATGGGAGCATGAGCATCTGCTCGAGGCTGTGCAGCAGCGCCTTGATGCAAGCCCGCACGCCATGCGTCAGCGCCGCGAAACTGTCGAGCATCCGTTCGGCACCATGAAGGCCCGCATGGGAGCGACACACTTCCTCACCAAAACGCTTCCGAAAGTGGCGGCCGAAATGGCGCTCTCCGTCCTGGCCTACAATCTGACACGGGTCATGAACATCGTCGGGATCAAGCCGCTGATGGCTGCGATCGCGGCATGACACCAATCCAGTCCCGACTGCCTCGGGACTGGCGTTTTTACACGACCAAGACCCGATGCGGACATCGCGAATTGGCGTCCGACAAGTAAGCGTATCGGCCAGACTGAGCTGGTGAACCGAAAAGGCATCCTCCCCAGATTTTTGACAACATGTACGACGACCTCCTGAAAAGGAGTTGCGCAGAGCGTAACTGCGCACCGCGATCCAACCGTTTCTAGCGGCTTTTGACCGGGCTTGACCCGGGGGTCTGTTGGCTGGCCGGGGCAAGCGCGGCCAATACGGTATGAGGGTCGGTTAGTCGTGGATCCTATCGACGATCTCAACCCAGTTCGGCTGCTTACCCATCGGATATTGCTTGACGCTCTTCAGCTCACCGCTGTTCTGGTCGATCGCATGGACGGTCAGGCTCGCTGAATCCATCCCCACGGCCAGCAAGAACTTTCCGCGCGGATCGATATTGAAGCCGCGCGGGGTCTTCTCGGTCGGCCATTTGCCGATCCCGGTCAGTGTGCCCCTCTCGGGATCGATCTTGTACCCATGCAGCATGCTGGTCGTGCGCACGGCGCCGTAGAGGAAGTTTCCGTTCGGCGTGATATGGATGTCGGATGCAAAGGCCGAATCTTTTTGGTTGTAATCGCCGGTGTCGACGAACGCCACCTCGGTAAGGGTACCCTTGTCCTCGTCGATCGAATAGGTGCCAATCGTCGCGGTCGTCTCGGTGATGAGATAACCCCATTTGCCGTTCGGGTGGATGATGAAATGGCGCGGGCCGGCGCCGGCCTTGGTGGCCACCGTGGGCGGATCGTTGGGCGTCATCATGCCGGTGCTGGCATCGAACTTGAACTGCATCACGTAATCGGCGCCGAGCACCGGCACATAGGCATGCTTGTTGCTGGCGTCGATGGAGACGCAATGGGCCTTCGGCTTGGTGTCGATGATCTGGGTCGCCTTGTCTTCAACGAGATAGCGCGCGTCGATCGGGTAGACTGCCACTTTGGCGCCGGCATAGGACGCGCCGAGCAGGTATTTGCCAGTCTTATCGACGTTGATGTAGGCCATCTGATCGACCAGCGCCGTCGCGTTGAGATGGGTGAGCTTCCCGTTGGTATGGTCGATGGAGAACGTCGACACCGGATACGGTTCGCTGCGCAGTTGCGCGTAAAGGAAACGCTCGTTTGGGGCCAGCGCCATCGGCAGGCTGACCAGCGACGTCTTCTCCGCGCCCGGCACCGGCGCCTTCTCGACCATGGTGAGCTCACCGGTGTCGCGGTTCATGCCGAGGACATAGATGTCCTTGGTGCCAGCGTTCGAGACGTAGACGAATGTTTCGGGGCCATCAGCAGTCGCTCCGATCAGGGGAAGGACGCCGAGCGCAGCGATCCCGCCGAGCCCGAGTCGCAATACGCGGCGTCGTCTCATGATGTCCTCCTACCGTTGCAATTCCGGTGGCACTAGGCCGACCTTCTCGTAGACCAGAGGATAGCGTTAGTGAGAATTGTCTGGCAGCGCGGGTCCTGCCAGACTGACGCCTCGTGGCCGAGCGCCGAATAGAATACTCGTCCCTCGCCGAAAAATCGTTTCCAGGCGAGCGGCCAACCATAGAAGCGTCGATGCACACCGGCCTTGCTGAGGTCCACTGAACCCTGGTCGAGGCGCAGGAGCACGCGTGATCCACGATAGTCGAAGTCGCTGATCTGGTAGATTTCATCGTTCAACTGCAACGAATTCCCGAGAAACGCCACCAGTGGATCTGCTGCATCAGCCACCTGGATAGTCACATTCTGATGCCAGGGATGACCATTGTAGCCGCCGATCAGATCGAGATAGTCTGGCCAAGTGTAGAATGTGTCCGTGGCCGAGTGAACGCCGAGGAAGCCACGGCCTGAGCGCACAAAGTTGAGAAGAGCCATCTTTTGGACGCCGCTCATCGGAATTTCACCGCTTGTGTAAAACATCACAGCGGCGTACCGCTCGAGGTTTCCGGTCGAAAATTCAGACACGTCTTCCGTTGCAATGACTTCAAAGGCACCGGAATTCCTTCCAAGCTGCGTCAGGATTGCCCCGGAAAGTGGTATGACGTTGTGCCGATAGCCGGCCGAGTATGTGAAATAGAGGACACGTTCTGGCGGGTGCTCTGCACGCGCACCGAGCGGTCGGATTGCCGCCGCGCTGCTGCCGAGTGCGATGAACTCGCGTCGCGTCACAATCCTCTCCCGATGCCTTACCGGCCAGAAAAGCTTAGCACATATCAGCGCGCCGCGCGTCCTGCGGTGCCGCTCTGTCCAACGCCACCGTTCAATTGATTGCCTCGGCTTGGCAATGTCGCTTATTGGCCCATCGCGTCAGATCGCGCCAACGCAGCACTACGGTCGCTTTCAGCGCGAAGCGGATATAAGCCGCTAGGCAAAGCTGCCTGAATCGGTCGAAAATGACCCAACTCTGACCTCCTGAGTTGACGCACGCCCATTGCCGCCGTGCCACGGGCCCGGCAGATGCCGCTTGCGGCAAACAGGGCTTTCCCGCGATTACCGCTCACAGGACAGCAACAAAGTGCTAGGCTCCTCCCCTGTCCCACCGGCGGGGCTAGTTTGGTCGTTCGGAGTGCGCTGTGACAGAGCAGCGGGTTCAAGGGCGACTAGCGGCGATCTTGGCGGCCGACGTGTTCGGCTACTCTGCGTTGATGCAACGCGCTGAGGAAGCCACCTACGCCGAGTTCGAGCGGCTGAAGCACGAAGTAATCGAGCCTAGCCTCTCCCGCCACGACGGGCGACTAATCAAGACCACAGGTGACGGCGCATTGGCCGAGTTCGCAAGTCCGTCGGCTGCGGAGCGATGCGCGGTGGAGGTACAGGAAAGCATCGCGTCAGGCCGAAGCTCCCTTAAGCTACGCATTGGCATCAATCTCGGGGAGCCGGTTGCATTTCTGCGAGCCGCGCTTTGCTCTCAAACAATGCTTTCAAGGAATTTGGGAGACGACATGGTCGAGGTGTATTCAAACGTTAGGCGTGATCTGCTCGTTGTGAAAAAGGATTTCCGGTGCCGGACATCGGCGTGGAAGGAAAATGGCGCAAGAGCAAGAAGCGGGTCATCAGGGTGAGCGAGGAGATCAGGCAGGTAAAGTGAACGCGTGTGCTGGCCGCAACGGCCACTGCTACCCCTCACCGCCTTCAATGGCAACGCGGAAAGGCCCGGCATCGCTGCCGGGCCTTTTCCCTCGAGCGCTGAACGGTTGGGCTCAGAAGTCCATGCCACCCATCCCGCCGCCCGGGGGCATACCGCCGGCACCAGCGCCGGTGTTCTTCTTCGGCACTTCGGCTACCATGGCTTCGGTGGTAATCAGAAGCGCCGCTACGGACGAGGCGTTCTGGATCGCGACGCGAACTACCTTGGTCGGGTCGATGATGCCCTTGGTGACGAGATTGCCGTACTCGCCGGTCTGGCTGTCGAAGCCGAACGAATATTGATCCTTCTCGAGGATCTTGCCGACGATGACGGAGCCATCCTCGCCGGCATTGATCGCGATCTGGCGAGCGGGAGACGACAGCGCCTTGCGCACGATCTCGACGCCGGTCTTCTGGTCGTCGTTCTTGGTCCGGATGCCCTTGAGATGCACGGAGGCACGGAGCAGGGCGACGCCGCCGCCCGGAACGATGCCTTCCTCGACGGCCGCACGGGTCGCATGCATCGCGTCATCCACGCGATCCTTGCGCTCCTTCACCTCGACCTCGGTCGCGCCGCCGACGCGGATCACCGCGACGCCGCCTGCGAGCTTGGCGAGACGCTCCTGCAGCTTCTCACGGTCGTAGTCCGAGGTGGTCTCCTCGATCTGCGCCTTGATCTGGGCAACGCGGGCGTCGATGTCGGCCTTCTTGCCGGCGCCGTTGACGATCGTGGTGTTCTCCTTGTCGATCATCACCCTCCTAGCGCGGCCGAGCATGTTGAGCGTCACGTTCTCGAGCTTGATGCCGAGGTCTTCCGAGATGGCCTGGCCGCCGGTCAGGATCGCGATGTCCTGCAGCATGGCCTTGCGGCGATCGCCGAAGCCCGGGGCCTTCACGGCCGCGACCTTCAGGCCGCCACGCAGGCGGTTGACGACGAGGGTAGCGAGTGCCTCGCCTTCGACGTCTTCAGCGACGATGACCAGCGGCTTTCCGCTCTGCACCACGGCCTCGAGCAGCGGCAGCAGCTCGTTCAGCGAGGAGAGCTTCTTCTCGTTGATCAGGATGTAGGCGTCTTCCATTTCAGCGCGCATCTTGTCGGCGTTGGTGACGAAATAGGGCGAGATGTAGCCGCGGTCGAACTGCATGCCCTCGACGACGTCGAGCTCGGTCTCGAGCGACTTGGCTTCCTCGACCGTGATCACGCCCTCATTGCCGACCTTCTTCATGGCGTCCGCAAGGAACTTCCCGACTTCGGCATCGCCGTTGGCCGAAATGGTGCCGACCTGGGCGATCTCCTCGTTCGAGGTAACCTTCTTCGAGTTCTTTTCCAGATCCGCAACAACGGCCTCGACCGCGAGATCGATACCGCGCTTCAGATCCATCGGGTTCATGCCGGCGGCAACCGATTTGGCGCCTTCACGCACGATCGCGGCGGCCAGCACGGTCGCGGTGGTGGTGCCGTCGCCGGCAACATCCGCCGCCTTCGACGCCACCTCCCGCACCATCTGCGCGCCCATGTTCTCGAACTTGTCCTCGAGTTCGATCTCCTTGGCGACGGCAACGCCGTCCTTGGTGATGCGGGGCGCGCCGAACGACTTGTCGAGGACGACGTTGCGGCCCTTCGGACCGAGAGTGACCTTCACCGCATTGGCGAGGATGTCGACACCGCGCAACATGCGGTCGCGGGCATCGACGCCTAATTTGACTTCTTTAGCTGACATATTTTTCCTCCCAGAATTGAAATTCGTCTCTCACCTTGCCGAGGCAGCGCAGGGGTGAGCGTCAGCGGCGGTCGGCGTCAGGCCGCCTTCTTGGAGCCGGCGACGTCGGTAACAACGCCCATGATGTCGCTCTCCTTCAAGATCAACAGCTCCTGGCCGTCGATCTTGACTTCAGTGCCCGACCACTTGCCGAACAGCACGCGGTCGCCGACCTGGATATCAATCGGAATCAGCTTGCCGCTCTCGTCGCGGCCACCCGGGCCAACGGCGATGACTTCGCCCTGGGAGGGCTTTTCCTTGGCAGTGTCGGGAATGATGATGCCGCCTGCGGTCTTCTGTCCGGCCTCGATGCGCTTGACCACGACGCGGTCGTGAAGCGGACGGAATTTCATGCGATCCTCCTTTGCTTCTTGTAGTGCTGGGCTGGCAGTCGCAATGAGCGAGTGCTCGCCGCTCCTCACATAGGCCAGTGACACTTGGGCGCAAGGGCTTCAACCCATGTCGCCTGTTCGCCGTTCAAAGACGTGTGGGTCCGGCAGAATGACCGCTTTGCGCCAACAGCTGCCCTCCCCGCCAAGTCCCAATTGAGACATTCGCTGCGCGTCAGTGACGTTCGGGTATTCGGGCGCCGCTCATGCTCTGCGCGGCCAGGCAGTTGTTTGAGACTTGGTTCACGCCGCCGCCGATCCTCGAAACGTTCTTTCCGCGCGTCCTGTCCGAATGAAATTGCGAAGCACATCGCAAAACTCGTCCGTAGCCGAGAACATCGGGTTGTGTCCCCTGCCGTCGAAGAGATAGAGCTGCGCGCCGACAATGCGAGACGCGATGAATACGCTGGCATCGCATGTGACGAGCCGGTCTTCCCGGCCGTGGGTAACGAGGGTTGGGACGGCGATCGATTCGAGCAGCGGCGCGATGTCCATGCCTGGGTCCGGATCGTAGAAGCTAAGGATCGTCTCAATCGGCAACCTGCACATGCGCTCGGAGGCCATCCGCCGTAGCTCGTCGGTATCTGGCTCGCTGTAGACATACCGTGTTTGCAAGCGAACTAGTTCCTCAACGGCGCCCCGCGCATAGGCGTCCTGACGAAGCGCTGTGTAATCCGGGTTAAAAACCGGACGCCCGTTCGGCAGCGTTCCAATCATCGGCGTGCCCACCGTCACGATCTTTCCGACGAGTTCCGGGTGCCTATGAGTAAGCTGGATGAGCAGGTTTGAGCCGCGCGAGATGTCAACGCCGATGATTGGGGCGGCGGCGACCGCGTGGATGATCGCGCGGAGGTCCTCCATGTGTTGGAGGGTTGAGTAAGGACGCACGAGAGGGCCGGATCGTCCGGCACCCCGGCAGTCGACCGTGATGACACGGAATTCCTGGCAAAGCTGCTCGAGAATCGGCTCAAAGGTCGCAAGCCCGTATACGATCGGATTTATGAAAACGACGGTCGGCTCGCCGCTGCCGTGCTCGTAGAAGACGAGGCGTGCACCCTCCCGTACTGCGTACTTGGCACGATGAATGCACTTGCGCGCGCGGTCGCGGTCAGCGTCGGTCTCGCCAAGCGCCATGGCGCGCTCGTAGTAGGCGTTCGCTCCATCAAGGTCGTCGTCGACGCCGGCCAAGTCACCGAGCATCAGGAGGCACTCGTGCTCGATGCGCCGGGCGGGCGGCGCTGCATCCCCTCGAGGACGGGTCGTAAGCTGCAGGCACGTTTCAAGTTGGGATACAGCTTCTTTGACAGCATGCCGCGCCTTTGCCAGCCGACCGGCGGCCATCAGATAAATTGCCCCCTGGTCGGGCAGTGCGCCTTCAATAAAATGATGGGCGACGATCTCGGGCTGGCCCACCGCGATCTCTGGCCGCAACCGCTCGATCGCTTGTGCGACGCGCGCATGCAGCTGCTGACGGGACGATTTGAGCAAGGTGGCGTAGGCCGCGTCGCAGACAAGCGCGTGCTTGAAGCTGTACGTATGATGGGGCGGCGTCCCACGTCGTTGGATGAGTCCCGCCTGGCAGAGCTGACCAAGCGCCGCCGCCAGCTGCGCCTCGGGATATCCGGCGACCGCCCTGACGACGTCCTCATCGAACTCCCGACCGATGCAGGCGGCGATCTGTGCTACCTCGCGTGCCGGAGCCAGGCGGTCGAGACGCGCCATGAGCGAATCCTGCAGCGTCGCCGGAATGGCCGGCGGCGGAAGTGGTCCGGCGAGCTCGAGATCGCTGCCGCCAGCCGTTGTCTTCCAGATCGCCGATTCGATGACCGCTTTCGTCAATTCCTCGACGAACAGAGGCACACCCTCCGTACGGGAGAGAATGGCTTCGATCACGATTGGCGGAAGCGACCGTTCACCCGCCGCCATCTGGATGAGCGTTCGGGATGCTGGCCGCCCGAGGCGGTTGAGACTGAGTAATGTGACGTGCGGAAAATTCGTCCAAGACGTCGGCACGTCAGGCCGCAAGGTTGTGACGAGAAGGATTGGCAGAACCCGGATCCTGTCCACAATTCGCTCGAACAGCTCCGCCGACGTGGGATCGAGCCAATGCGCGTCCTCCAGGACGACGAGCATCGGCCGCTGCCGCGAAAGCCCCTCCATCTGTGCCAAGAGTATGCCAAAGAGCCGCGCCTTCTTCTCTTGCGGCGTCCCTCCTGGCGCCGCGTAGCCTCCACTGAGCGGCAGCCCCATCAGCTCGGCGAGCAACAGCGCCGCGTCTTCCCCGAACTCGCCGGCCGTGCCGAGAAGCCGCTCCAGCTTTTCGAGCTTTAATGAGGGTGCATCCTCTCGGAGATACCCGGCCGCCCTCTGGAGCTGGGTGACCACGGGCCAGAGCGCACTGTTGGCATGATGGGGCGAACAGTAATACCCGATGCGGAAGCGAGGTTCGTTTCGGAGACGCTCACGGAGTGCAAGGACGATCCGAGACTTGCCGATGCCGGCCTCGCCGGATAGCAGCACGACCTGACCCTCGCCGCTTTTGGCCATCTCCCAGCGGTCGAGGAGGAGAGCGAGTTCGTGTTCGCGTCCGATCAGCGGGCCAACATCGGCGCGTCGCAAGGCCTCGAACCGACCCTCGGCTGCCGCTTCGCCAAGAACGCGGAACGCCGGTAGCGGGGCTTCGATCCCTCGGATCTGCTGCAGGCCCAGATCGGTGAGTGTGAACCAGCTGCCAAGGAGGCGCCGTGTGCTTTCGGAGATCACCACAGCACCGGGTTCTGCGAGCTGCTCCAAACGCGCTGCGAAGTTGGGCGTGGCCCCAACAACTCCCTCTTCCTGGGCAGCCCCTTCCCCGATGAGGTCGCCAACGACGACCGGCCCGGTTGCGATCCCGACACGCGTGGAAAGGGCGACACCCGCTCGTTTGTCTAGCCTCCCTACGGCTTCCACGATTGCAAGCCCGGCGCGCACGGCACGTTCGGCCTCGTCCTCATGTGCCTGCGGCCAGCCGAAATAGACGAGTACGCCGTCGCCCATAAGCTTGGCGATGTATCCCTCGAAGCGCGCCACCGCTGCTGCAACCGCCTGGTGGTAGGCCGCAAGGATCTCTCTCATGTCCTCGGGGTCTAGACGCACCGAGAGGGCAGTCGACCCGACAAGGTCGGCGAACATCACTGTCAGATGACGGCGCTCGGCGCGCTCCATTTTCCTCGACGGCGGCGAGGAACTGACTTCCGCCACCGGCAGCCCGCGATCGTCCTCCACCGCTCCGTCACGCGGCTGGGATAAGGCGGCGATCGCCGAGAGGAGCCTCTTGCGATGTCCCAGTGACGTGACGCCGAGCTCACGCAAATCCTCTGCCGTCAAGCTGAGCAGCGTCTCCGTGTCCACGTCGTTCTCACGAAATGCGCTTTCGTACTGGTCTAACCCCAGGCGTCGCAGCCAGTCCGCCAGCTCCATATCGACCTCCCAGAGAGCGCCGATCCTTAGCCGGAGGAGTCTAGCGCCGCCTACGACCGTACACAATCGTGATCCCCCGCTTGCCGGCAAGGAACGGCCGCGGTCTGCACCGCCCGGAGTGCCAGCGCAATCCCAGTCATCGTCCTGCCCAACCTATTGTGACCCCGCCGGAGAGCCGAGCGTAACGTCAGCCTTTGGCCCTGCAGAGACGTGCGGGTCCGGCAGAATGACCGCTTTGCGCCAAGGGCTGCCCTCCCCGCCAAGTCGGTGCTTGGCCCTTCCGAGACATGCGGCACCGGCATAACGTTCGGTTTGGGCCAAGAGTTACCTTCCTTGAACTGAGGGTTCGCCTGCGTCCTGCCTTCCTTTCTCATCCGAGACCGCCAGCCTGGAGCTCTGGGCCCCCCATGCCGACCATGGTCGGGAGCCCGGACCTGCTCGGCTTCTTTCCCCAGGACAGCTCGTTGGGGCAACTCGCAACAGCCATGCGTAGCAGTCGCAGACCTGCAGAAGCGAGCAGCCAGCTGGGCTGCATGGCTTTATTGAGCGACGGAGAGCATTTTCTCCCGATGCACTAGCAAAAAAGACCGAAGCAAATCGCAGACAGCGAGCCTCTCAACGATCGCTTGGTGCTGGTTCTCGGGTGCCCGAGATCCATGCCAAGCCCCATGCCGCGCCAGAACGGACGGGTCAAGGCCGCGAAGCGCTCGTAGGGCTTGGCCTTGAAGCGACCGGTCTGGTGTGGCTGCATAAGAGAATTGTTATCAGTCCCGGAATGGCTGAACGGTCAAACGCTGGAGCAACGCGGAGGCCAGAGAAAACGCACCCGGTCGCGTGTCAGGTGATAGCGGTGCCGCAGGCAGACGCGCGAACGAGTGCAGCCCCGAGACCGGTCAATAACGGCACCCGGCGCGCGCATTAGTGATAGCGATGCCGCAGGCAAATGCGTGACCGAGTGCCTCCGGCGAGGGGTTCATCGTGTCCTGGCGTAAGGCATTGCGATCCGAAGGGCGCAGCCAGCACAGAATCTCCAGCGGAGATCCAAGCGGGCTCCGGGCAATTGCATGTTTCCGCTTTTCGGACTGCGTTCTGGGTGTCACCATGCTCGTGAAAGGACGGGAGAGCCACCATGCGCAGGTGTGTCTCGGTCGGGGCGGTGCTTGTTGCGGGGGCGATCGTGGGAGGTGACGTTGCGGGCATTGCCGCGCCGACCCCGAACTCTCGATTCGCCGACACCAACCGCAGTGTACAGCCCGTCAATGTCGAGCTCGTTATCGCAGTCGACGTCTCCTATTCGATGGATATGGACGAACTCGCCATTCAGCGCGAGGGCTATGCACAGGCCATCATGTCGAAAGACTTCCTTCAGGCGCTGAGGGCCGTTCCGGGCAGCAAGGTGGCCGTGACCTATTTCGAGTGGTCGATGTCGGGCGACGAAAAGATCATCATTCCCTGGCGCGTGATCGACGGCCCGGAATCGGCGGATGCCGTGGCCGCCGAGATCATGAAAGCGCCGGTTCGTCGCGGCTCGAGTACCTCGATTTCCGGCGCGATTGATTTTGCGGTGCAGCTGTTCGAAGAGAACCCCTATCGCGGGTTGCGGCGCGTCATCGATATTTCCGGCGATGGGCCGAACAACGACGGAGCCCCCGTAACCGGCGCCCGCGACGCTGCCCTGGAGAAGGGCATCATTATCAACGGCCTCCCGATCATGGTGAAGGAGCCATCCCTCTCGACGACCGATATCGAGAATCTCGATCTCTATTACGAGGACTGCGTGATCGGGGGGCCGGGCGCCTTCATCATGACGATCAAAGATCGCGAAAAATTTCAGGAAGCGATCCGGACCAAGCTTGTTCGCGAAGTTGCGGGCCTCACGCAAGAGAGCGGGATCGTGCCAGCCGCGGAGAAAGAGCCCCGGGTGCCCTGTCTGATCGGCGAAAAACGATCGCAGGAGCGCGGCCGGCGGTGAGTGTCGAGGCAATCATTCAGAGGCGCCGGACGAACAAACTTTAGACAGCAGCATATTATGGTCGCCGCCCCACGCGCCGGGCATTGGAGGTGCTAATGTCCGTTCGCGGTCCACACCGACGAATTCCCGCGCTCGTCCAAATCGCGGCTGTTAAGGGTCGCCCGGGAAGGGTCGACGTACGGTCAAAACGGCGCGACTGGCGAAAAGGTTTTGGAAACTGTGCCCCAGCAGGCCGTCATCAGCGTATATTGGGGCACGAGGAGGTGCGATATGGCGACACCAGCTACCCAACTCGTTCTTGATACGCCGGCGGCGGGGTTCCGGCTTCCGGCCACCGACGACAAGACCTACGCACTGGACGACGTTGCGGGGAAAAAAGGCACGGTCGTCGTCTTCATCTGCAACCATTGTCCCTACGTTAAGGCGGTGATCGACCGCATGGTTGCGGACGCCCGCGTGCTGATGTCGGAGAGCGTAGGCTTTGCGGCGATTTGCTCGAACGATGCGGCGAGCTATCCTGAAGATTCATTTGAGAATATGAAGCGTTTCGCGAAGGCTCATGAATTCCCGTTTCCATATCTCCACGACGAGACCCAGACAGTCGCTCGGGCGTATGGGGCGGTCTGTACGCCGGACTTCTTCGGTTACAATGCCGACCGCAAGCTCAAGTATCGCGGCCGGCTCGACGAAGGGCGCACAACCCCGCCTCGCGCCGGGGCGCCCCGAGAGCTTGTCGAGGCCATGCGCGCGATTGCGACCACCGGTCTGGCGCCGGCTGACCAAAAGTCGTCCATTGGCTGTTCGATCAAATGGAAGGACGAATGAAGCCGATCGCTGTCAACGGGTTTCGTATCCGAGACCGCCGCGTGCGGCAGCATTTGCTGCACATGTGCGATTTGACTGGCGGCATCACGAGGGCGCTGCGGCTGCTGCCGGCGTCGCTTCGCCCCCTTCTCCAGGTCTGCTTCCGGGGCAACACGGACATCAACCGGTGAGATACCCGGTTAAGCCCGTCGACCATGACCCACAGCGGACGTTTCAGTGAACAGATTTACCAGGCTGGACGTACCGAACCGTTTTGCGAAGCCGCAGCAGATCGGAGCTCTGCCATCGCCTCTCAGGCAATAGTCGCGCGGTGTTGCAGCCAAACTTCCGATTATACGATCGTGCAGCGTTATTCACGGGTGCGAATCTCATGTTGGCTTTGCAGGCCCGACGCCCTAGAATCGTGGCGATCGCAGGACGAGCGAAATGCAGTATGTTTGCGACGCGCCGAAGGGTAAGACCTGGTTCCGTATCGAGACGGAAGGTGAAGCGGCGCATGAGTCGCGCCTGATGAACCACAACGTCGAGAAATATTTCCGCAACGAGCGGGAGAAGGCACTCCAGTCCTGGCGTCCGGAGCGGCCCAACGCGATCGAGCGCGACATCGGCCTCGAGGCCCATGTACGACGAGAGATGCCGGTTTTCCTCACGTTGCGCGACAGGGAGGGCAATGCACTGGCTACAGCGATGCTGCCACCGGGTGGCAAGGATCGCGGCAGGTTCCGGATCATCATCGTTGCCGCATCCAATGCCGATCCTTATCCTGAGCAGGAAGCGGCCATCGCTGCGCTGGGAGCGCATTTCGGTCTCACACTCGATCGTCACCGCTGCTTCCCTTATGGCCGCTAAGAAGCCTGACAAGTATCGCGCGGGATTGGAGCGACGTCGGCTCATGGCCCCGTTTGGGACATGCCAAGCGGCCCGGGAGCTGTCCGCGCGCGAGCGTCTGCAGGAGCGCGCCGGCCTGACCTTCCGCGCGCGTTAAGAACGCCCAGAATTGCAGCAGCTTGCAGGATTACGTGGATCGTAACCCACGAAAGCGCGGACTGGCGTCCGCCGGTTTGCTCGCTGGCGACGTGATCGCGTTTTGGCTGATGTCGAACAGACCGCCGGGCAGTGCTAACATGGAGGGCTAATCGCTCGGCATTTTGATAACGATCTGCACAGCGACCGGAAGATTCTATCGGCCTCAGTCGCAAGCCGTTAGCCTTCAAGGGCAACTAGACGTTGTCAATGTTCACCTGAAACACGGGGGTTGAGAATGAAGACGATCTTGGTCCCGATCCAAAACATTGCGACCATGGCATCCACACTCGAGGCCGCCGCACGTCTCGCGCAACGTACCGGCGCCTACATCGAAGGCTTTCCGCTCCGGTTCGGTATCCCTCAATACTTAGTCGCAGAATTGGCTACTGGCATCCCTTTGGATTCCTACTATGCGAAGAGCCAGGAAGAGTTAGCCGAAATGCACCGTTTGTTCGAAGCGTTCATGCTAACGCACGATATTCCTCCAGCCACTGCCGGCTCGAGCCGACCATGCTTCGGCTGGCTGGAAACCGCGCCTGAGGGTGAAGACTTTGTTGGAAGTTATGGGCGTGCTTTCGACGTCATTGTAATGCCGCGGTCGGACGTTGATGCTGCCGGCCCGAACCGGCGCGCCATTGAATCCGCACTGTTTGAGAGCGGTAGACCCGTTCTACTGGCGCCACCAGACGCGCCAGGAAGCATCGCGACAAACATTGTGATCCACTGGAACGGTAGTACCGAGCAGGCTCGGGTCAACGCTTTTGCCATGCCGCTGCTTCGTCTGGCAGAACGGGTAACGGTGCTGACCGTGATTGGCGGACAAGACGTACCAGGCCCATCTGCCGATCAGATAGTCCGACAATTGCGGTACAACGACATTGCCGCCAAGCTAGTGAGCATAGAACTGGAAGACCGCGACACAGGTGAGGCGGTTCTTGATGCCGCCAGAGTACAAGGCTGCGATCTGTTGATAAAAGGAGCCTTTACCCGCAACAGGCTGCGGCAAATGATATTCGGTGGCGCAACCAGTTACATCATGGAGCACGCGGATTTACCCGTCCTAATGGCGCATTAGAACTGCGCGTACAATTCGCTCCGCCTCCGACGCAGTGCGGCGCGAGCAAGCATAGAATTGCTTTCTATCGCAGCTTGCCCAACGCAGGAGTGCGCCTTCCTCGCGCCCTGTCAGCCCGCGGCAATTCCTTGGGGCCTTTGGCTTTATCTCTGACCGATAAGAGATCCATCCCTGACTAGGTCCGGTT
This sequence comes from Bradyrhizobium sp. USDA 3315, assembly GCF_054056795.1. Lineage (NCBI taxonomy): Bacteria > Pseudomonadati > Pseudomonadota > Alphaproteobacteria > Hyphomicrobiales > Nitrobacteraceae > Bradyrhizobium > Bradyrhizobium sp. USDA 3315. The sequence goes on from NZ_JBSRYP010000001.1 coordinate 7,586,628, forward strand.
TGCGCCACAAGACCCTAGTCCAGTGATGGCTCGATATGCTTTGATGCGAGGAGCCGGAAACGCGTAGGTGGCCTCATGTACATGGTCATTCGAAAGTACACCAAGGTTCGTTCGGTCGCGGATGCTGCTCGCCGCGCGAAAAGTGGCATCGGTCAGATCTTAAGGGAATCGCACGGCTTCAGATCTTATTATGTATTGGACGGGGGCGAAGGCGTCGGCGTCGCTGTGATGATATTCGACGACCGAGAAAGCGCCATCGCGGCGAACGATAGAGTACTGGCATTTGTTCAAGCAAGCTTGCATGACCTTGATCTTGGAGACCCCGAAATTCTCGCCGGGGAGGTTCTGGTGGATATAGAGGCGGATGCGTCATCATTCGTGAAGGCTCATCCAGCGCGTGAACGCTAGGTCGTCACACAGGAAGGTGCTTAGAGGACTGCACCTGCGATGTCGGCCGTTGGCCGTTGCTGACGTAGCGCTCCAAACATATGTCCGCTTTGCGCCAGGAGCGGTCCTCCTCCCGATTCGCAGAATGGCCCTTCGCGACATATTGCAGCGCCGCGCGGCTTTGGTCGCTAAGGGCGTATAGCGGAAGTCCGATGGATGCGTAGGAACGGCGGTGCCGGTTGCGTTTGGTTCATCAGATCTGAGTTCCACCATCGCCTCTCAGGCAATAGTCGCGCGGTGTTGCAGCCGAACTCCCGATTATACGATCGTGCAGCGTTATACGGGAGCGAAACTCATATTGGCTTTACAGGCCCGTCGCCCTAAAATTGCGGCGATCGCAGGACGGGCGAAATGCAGTATGTTCGCGACGCGCCGAACGGAAAGACCCGGTTCCGTATCGAGACGGAAGGTGAAGCGGCGCACGAGTCACGCCTGATGAGCCACACAGTCGAGAAATATTTCCGCCGCGAGCGGGAGAAGGCAGTCCAGTCCTGGCGTCCGGAGCGGCCCAATGCGATCGAGCGCAACATCGGCCTCGAGGCCCATGTGCAGCGAGAGATGCCGCTTTTCCTCACGTTGCGCGACAGGGAGGGCAATGCACTGACTACAGCGATGTTGCCACCGGGTGGAAATGATCGCGACGGGTTCCGGATGATTATCGTTGCCGCATCCAATGCCGATCCTTATCCCCAGCAAGGCGCGGCCATCGCTGCGCTGGGAGCGCATTTCGGTCTCACACTCAATCGCGACCGCTGCTTCCCCTACGGCCGCTAGGGAGCCTGACAAGTATCGCTACTTGATTGGAGCGATGTCGGCTCATGGGCTCATCACGTCATTTCGTCGCCGCGCAGTAGTGGGGCGCTTTCGGGGAAAAAGCAGACATCAAACGGCAGGCAGGATCGGTTGGGTCGGTCGCGAATGACCCAAAGCAGTCTGTTGCTAGAAATCAACTGGATTGAATGCTCCACCAAGAGGGCGGCAATGCCGGGGCAGCCGGGACATCGTCAGAGTGCGATTGTTTCCTCGACTACATGTTTCAGCGGCGTCCCCTCAGCGGACAGGGTCATCCGCAGTTTGAGCTTGCCACCTTTCACCGCCCCGCTACGCACCAGGTTCTCAATTTCACGCTGCGATGTAACTCCGACATGCTTCAGAAATTTACGGATAGCCATATTGAAGCGGTCTTCATCGAACTCGGCGATCATGGCTGTTCTCCCTAGTCGGGCAGGCGAAGTCTAACATGAGGCGAGCAAAAACCAAACATCGAGACCCAACTCGCGTCGCCGCCGACCTCCTCGTCAACCTGATTGCCTACAACGCCGGCCCGGAGCTGAAGACTACACCTGAGGCTGCAAGGTCGGCCGTTTGAGGTGGACCGGACACGGCTGGCGCTGTCCCCGACCGCCGCTTGTGACCCTGGCTGTGTGAAAACGCTGGGCTGCTGTTATGATTCTCCTGTGATTCTTTGGGGGAATCGATGAGGCGCTTCGTTGAAGAGGCGGATCGTGGACAGCGGTCGCTGTTGCCCGAATGCCTCGATGACTTCATTGACGAGAGCAACCCTGTTCGCGTGATCGACGTATTTGTCGATGCGCTCGGTTTGGCTGAGATGGGCTTTGAGGGTGTGGAGCCGGCGGCCACCGGTCGGCCGTCGTACCATCCCTCGGTGCTCCTGAAGCTTTACATTTACGGTTATCTGAACCGGGTACAGTCGAGCCGGCGGCTGGAACGAGAGGCCGGGCGCAACGTCGAGGTGATGTGGCTGCTGGGTCGGCTCGCTCCCGATCACAAGACGATTGCGGACTTCCGCAAGGACAACGGCCTGGCGCTGCGCAGGGTATGTGCGCGCTTCGTCGAACTCTGCCGAGAGATGGGTCTGCTGGCGACGGCGAGCGTCGCCATCGATGGCAGCAAGTTCAAGGCCGTGAACAACCGGGACAGGAACTTCACGCGCGCGAAGATGGAGCGACGGCGTGCTCAGTTGGAGGAGAGCGTCGCGCGCTATCTGAGCCAACTTGACACGGCCGACCGCCAGGAGCCGACCGAGGCCCTGGCCACGAAGGTGACGAGGCTTACCGAGAAGCTGACGAAACTGAAGGAGGAAATGGGCAAGCTTGCCGTCTACGAGAAGCAGATGCTTGCGTCACCCGACCAGCAAATCTCCCTGACCGACCCCGACAGCCGCTCGATGGCGACGAGCGGGCGCGGCTCTGGTGTTGTCGGCTACAACGTACAGGTCGCCGTAGACACCGAACACCATCTGATTGTGACGCACGAGGTGACGAACAGCGGCTCGGATCGGGCACAACTTGCCAATATGGCCAAGCGGGCGAAGGCTGTTCTGAAGACTGAGACGCTCGAAGCTGTAGCCGATCGCGGCTACTTCAACAGCCCAGAGATCCTTGCGTGCCACGAAGCGGGCATCACGGTAACTCTGCCCAAACCGCTAACGTCCGGCGCTAAGGCAGACGGACGCTTCGGTAAACAGGACTTTGCCTATTTGCCAGAGGAGGACGTCTATCGCTGCCCGGCCGGGGAGCGGCTATCATATCGCTATACGAATGAAGAAGACAGCAAGGTGCTGCGGCGCTACTGGACCACGGCCTGTCAAAGCTGTTCGCTCAAGACCCAATGCACGCCTGGGTCAGAACGGCGGATTACGCGATGGGAGCATGAGCATCTGCTCGAGGCTGTGCAGCAGCGCCTTGATGCAAGCCCGCACGCCATGCGTCAGCGCCGCGAAACTGTCGAGCATCCGTTCGGCACCATGAAGGCCCGCATGGGAGCGACACACTTCCTCACCAAAACGCTTCCGAAAGTGGCGGCCGAAATGGCGCTCTCCGTCCTGGCCTACAATCTGACACGGGTCATGAACATCGTCGGGATCAAGCCGCTGATGGCTGCGATCGCGGCATGACACCAATCCAGTCCCGACTGCCTCGGGACTGGCGTTTTTACACGACCAAGACCCGATGCGGACGACAGAATTCCCCGTTTTCATTTACTGCATGCTAGCTTCGAGTGTCGAAGTCCAACAACTAGGGGCTGACATGAAGTCTGGATTTATAGTCGCTACGGCAGTGTTCCTACTTGTATCCGGCGCTGCGAGCGCCGCGGAAATCAAAGTGCTCGCCTCGGGCGCGACAAAGGAAATCATCAATGAAATACTTCCCGCTTTCGAGAAAGATTCTGGTCACAAAGTTGCAATCACATTTGCAGGCACCGCCAATATTAAAAGGCACATAGCGGCTGGAGAAACGTACGATCTAGTTATCGTCGGGGCACCGGTAATTGATGCGTTCGCACAGCAAGGCAAAATAGCGTCCGGCACTCGGACGGATTTGATGAAATCAGGTGTTGGTGTCGCAGTGCGGGCAGGCGCATCGAAACCAGATATCGGATCGAGCGAAGCGCTGAAAAAGACGCTGCTCGCAGCCAAGTCCATCGGCTATTCAAGCGGACCAAGCGGGGATCATGTGCTCAACTTGGTTGAGCGTATGGGTATCGCCGATCAGGTTAAGTCAAAAATGAAACAGGTCCCCTCTGGCAGCCGGATCAGCACGATGATCGAAAGTGGTGAAGCGGAAATCGGTTTTCAGCAGATCAGTGAACTGATCCACGAAAAAGGCATCGACTATCTTGGTCCGCTGCCCTCAGAGCTTCAGAAGATTACGGTGTTTTCAGCCGGCCTCCACACTGGCGCAAAAGAACCGGAGGCCGCGAAGGCTCTGGTCAAGGCACTGACAGCTCCGAACGCCGCAACTGTCATCAAGGCATACGGCATGGAGCCTGGCTGAAGCTTTCGACTAGACTGTACAGGTTGATGCCTTCCGACCGAACGTCCGCCTATGGCCCAACTCGGACCTCCGATGATGTCCGCCGTTGCGCCGCTGTCAGAGGCACAGCGGACATCGCGAGCGCCTTGTGGTGTTGAGAACGGCTCCCGGCGGGTGGGCCGCGTCAGGAATGCCCACCCGCCGAGCCGCGCCGCCAGACCATGCCGTGCAGCGGCGCATCGGAAAGCGTTATGGGCCGACGCGGTGGACAATGCCGGCTTGACCCTCGTCCTCGCGAGGGACAGCGGGGGCCGCCGAAACCAGCTTGACGCCGAGCACAGCCGCCGGCGCAAGGTCGGCTCGAGGTATGATCGCCGCGCCATCGTGCATCGTCCGCCAGGTCAATTCCGCCTCTAACCGCTGCGCTGCCAGCCGACTGGCAGATAGCTCGGCCATTTTGCGCTGCCTCTCCTCGTCAGACAACGCGGCGCTATGGTCGCTGACTTCGTCGATCTCGACGGCAAGCCGTGAAATCAGCGCGTCCTTGTTCATCCTGCGCCTGACGACATGCCGCTGAACGCTGTTGCCACCGCAAGTCCCGCCCGGACAGCTTGCTCTGCCGCATCTTCGCTTGCGCGCGGCCAGCCGAAATAGGCCTGCACTCCGTCTCCCAGAAACTTCGCGACGTGGCCCTCCAGTCGCGCAATCTCTCCCGCCACCGTGTTCGAGTAGGCCCGCATCACCTCGCGCAGCTCCTCGGGATCTAGACGGCGGCTGAGGTCGGTCAAGCCGACGAGGTCGACGAACATGAGCGTGAGCTGTCGGCGCTCCACCGACGCGACGGGCCGCGCCCGCCGCCAGGTCCGCTGGTAGCAGGCCGATTGCATCGAAAAGCTTCCGCCGGTGGCCGACGGCCTGGACTCCAATCTCCTTGAGATCTTCAACCGTCAGGTGGGGCAGGATCTCAAGGTCAATTCCGTTGTCGCGGAACGTCTGCTCATAGGATTGCAGACGCAGGCTGCGCAGCCATTCTCCGATGTCCAACTTCGTCTCCGTAGTCCCCTCGATTGCGGATCCCCTCCTCTTCTTGTCAGGCGGCCGGTCGCTGTGCGGCGGACGGCCTGATGTTCTGGTTTAGCCGGAACAGGTTGCCGGGATCGTACTTGGCCTTCAGCGCGGCAAGACGAGCGTAGTTCGGGCCGTAGGCGCCGACTACGCGATCGGTCTCGTCCTCCGGCATGAAATTGACGTAGACGCCGCCGGTTGCGTGAGGCGCGGTCTCAGTAAAGAGCCTGCGCGCCCAGGCGATCGAACGTTGCTCATCCGCCGGATCGCGCCATCGCGTGTGAACGTTCATGACAAACTTCGCATCGCGGTGGGGGAACGCCGTGGCGTCGACGGCCTTACGACCGGTGGCGCCACCAAGCTGACCCATGAAAATCTCGCACTCCCCGGTCGGCAGGCTTGTCGTATGGCTCACCAGCGTGTCGAGAAGACCGTCGTTGAGCTCAACGAAATTGTGCGACTTCCAGTAATTACAGGCGCCGGGCGTGAGCAGTGGGTCAAACGCGGTCTGCCAAGCCGCGAAGGGCTGCATGCCGATCACGTCAGCGATCGGCTCTCCGAGCGCGCGCAGCGGCTCTAATGCATGCTTGCCCTCGTTCTCATCTCCCGCATAGCAGACGGCGAACGCGACGATCTTCTTGCCGTGAACCTCGGCGGGCAAGAACGGCAGCGGCGGCGCCTGCCTGAGCACCACCCACACCGTCAGTTCGTCGGGCGCCTTGGCGGCGACGTCGCGATAGCCCGCGAGCAGCTCCTTCGCCCGCGCAAAGGGGTGGACGATGAGTCCGGCCAGAACCATCGGACCAACAGGATGCAGGCGGAACTCGAACGAACTCACCACCCCGAAATTGGCTCCGCCTCCGCGCAGCGCCCAGAACAGGTCGGTATTCTCGGCGATGCTTGCCCGGACGAGCTCGCCTTCGGCCGTCACCACGTCGGCCAAGATCAGGTTGTCGGCGGCAAGCCCGAACTTGCGGCTAAGCCACCCGAAGCCGCCGCCCAGCGTCAATCCCGCAACGCCGGTCGTCGAGTTGATCCCGAGCGGGGTGGCGAGGCCGAAAGCTTGCGCCTCCTTGTCGAAGTCGCCAAGCGTTGCCCCCGGGTCCACGCGCGCGGTGCGGTGAAATGGATCAACCCGGACGGAGCGCATCAGCGAAAGATCAATCAAGAGCCCGCCGTCACAAACGGCATTGCCCGCAATGTTATGGCCGCCGCCGCGCACGGCGACCAAGAGGCCGTGCTCACGCGCAAGCCGTACGGCACGAATGATGTCTGCGGCCCCTCTGCAGCGCACGACCGCGCCTGGGCGGCGATCTATCATCGCATTCCAGATCGTGCGTGCTTCATCGTAGCCCGGCTCCTCGGCCAGACAAACGTTGCCTCGCAAGGTTTGGCGAAAGGCGGCAATTGCATCGCTTTCAAGCGTAGTCGCCCCGCCCTGCAGCGAGGCCAACCGGATCTCCGTCATGGCATCTCCTCCGTGACTAGTGGTCAGTATTGCAGCAGTCCGCTTCATGCTCTTGGACAGATCGGCAAAGGGGCGACCACCGCCCACGGCTCTTGCAACCTTGACGGCGCAGGATCGCCCGTTGCATGCCGCTCGAATTGCGAACGACAGATTTCCGCCTGGAGGTTAGTCCTCCGGCAAACGAATGGTTCTGCGACAGAATGTCTCGCGGATGAGGAGCGCCTACAACCCCGCGCAGGTACCGGCAAACGAAACCCAGAAAATCCGGTCCGCAGAGGGAACTTCGGGGTATCGGAACGGATGGTATCCGCTCTGGCCCCGATCGCTGAAGTCAATTCGCCGGCCGATGTCCGCTTTGCGCGCCAGCAGCTACCACTTCTCGCAAGTCAGCTCATGGCCTTCTGAGACATGCGGGGCCGGCTGAACGTCCGGTTTGTGCCAAGAGCTGCCTTCCTTCGACTGTGAGGCTTGGGCCTACCCGGCTCCGACCTTTCTGCACGCTGCAATGCGCCACAATAGTCACCTGGCAGAAGCAGGATGAAAGTCTGACCGCGATTCAGGATAAGTGGATGGTCACAACTTTGGAGAGTGCCCGGCTATGAAAGGAAGCGGAGAACTGCCCCACCCAAACCTACGCCAAACCACGCGGTAGCAGCCGTTCCCACTACTCCCCACTCTATCATTTCGATCGACGTTTCGCCGTTGCAAGGACAAATCTTGGAGGTCTGACGGACAAATCCCGACGGTATACCCGCCGCAATTTTTCGGTCTTGAATTCACAGGAAAATTTGCACGGGCCGGAGGAGTGGCTACTTCGGCAACTATCGGAGTCGATCGACAAAGCGAGGCGTTTGTTGGGCATACGCAGTGTCCCTCCGCACCGACTTTCTACTCCACGGATACCGACCTATTGGATTGCGTCCCCCCCCGCCCATAGCAGCGCTAATGGACCCAACAGAATCCCGGCTGCGAGAACGGTGAACACCAGCAGCCAACCGCGCGCACTCTGCGGTCCGCCCGCAGCGTCGAGCGCGACGCCCGTCCCCCAAGCACCGACGGCTGAGAGCCCGAAGCCGACGGTGGAGTGCAGAGCCAGCGTCGCACCACGATGCTCGGAGACGGCCGCAGCGGACATGCCGGCCGTTAACGCGCCGGAATCCGCCGGTACTGTCAGGCCATAAATCAGCAGCAGCAACGCGAGCACCCACGCAGGCGCGGTCGCGTTGAGACCGATGATGATCGCAATGCACGCTGATGCAATCATCACAATCGTGATGGCGCGATGTCGTCCGAATTTTAATGCGGTCTCGTTGCCGAGGATGCTGGCCGGCATCGAGATCACCGCGAAGCAGAAGCTCATTAGCACGGGCGTCAACCACGAGGGTGCGCTTTGATGAGCGACGACGAAGGTCCAGAATCCGACCAGCCAGGTACGAATGCCGTACAGCTCGAAGCAGTGGGCTCCATAACCGAAGATGTAACCGAGAGCCTCGCGGTTTGAGAAAGCGGGCCCGAAATTCAACAGCCGCCCTGCCTTCGGAGCGGGCCGACGCCCCTCGATCAGAAGACATGCGATCACCATCGCGATGGGACCGATGCCCGTGCTGTAGAAAGCGACCCGCCAACCCCAGCGATTTGCCTATTGGCCTGCGGATAAGACGCGGGCCATTATCGACGCCAGCATCGGGACTGCGCTCGCCACGACGGCCGCTGAGGCTCCAGATCGCATCGCGCTGATCGAGGTCGTGCCGGCATCTGTGCCTTCGCCGGCGGGCGCCGCACAAACCGATCGGCGCTGGACGTACGCTCAGTTGCAGGACGACGCGAGCCGCTGCGCGAGCTGGCCGGTGGGGAAGTTCAACACGGGCGACCGCATCTGCGTCTGGGCACCGAACGTGCCCGAGTGGGTTGTGTTGCAGTACGGCGCCGCGCTCGCTGGCGTGATCCTTGTGACAGCCAATCCGGCATTCAAGCCGAGCGAGCTGGAGTTCGTCCTGCGTCAGTCCAAGGCCTCCGCCCTCTTCCATCTGTCGAGCTTCCGCGGCGTCGACACCGGTGCCGTCGCCCGCGAAATGGAGAAGATCGGCCTCAAGTGCTACTCCTTCGAAGGGTGGCTCGAGGAGATCCGGAGCGCGCCGGCTACGAACCGAGATCGACCCGGGACATGCTGCGCAGATCCAGTACACGTCTGGAACCACAGGCCGTCCCAAGGGCGCCCTGCTCCATCACCGCGGCCTGGTGACGAACGCGAGCTACATTGCGGCCAAGGCCGGACTGGAAAACGGCGTCTTGCTCAGCCCGATGCCGCTCTTTCACACGGCGGGATCTGTGATGAGCGTTCTCGGATGCATGACATCGCGCGCGACACTAATTCTACCGCTGTTCTTCGATCCGCCTACGGTCCTGCAGGCTATCGAAGCGAGAAAAGCCGAGATCATGTTCGGCGTTCCGACGATGTTGCTCGCGCTGATCGACGCTATGAAGACCGCACCGCGCGACCTTTCGTCGTTGCGCGTCGCGCTGTCCGGAGGCGCTCCGGTCTCCCCGGAGATACATCGGCGGGTGAAGGAAGCGCTTGGTCTTCCCGTCCTTACGGTCTTCGGCCAGACTGAACTCAGCCCGATTGTCGCCCAGACAAGCGTCGACGACCCCGAGACGGAGCTTGTCCACACCGTCGGAAAGCCGCTCTGGAATGTCGAGGTGCGGATCGCTGATCCGATCGATCTACGGGTGCGGCCGATCGGCAGCGAGGGCGAGATTCAGGTCCGCGGCTATCAGACGATGATTGGCTATTTCGAAGCGCCCGAGGACACGCGCCAGGCCATCGCGACGGACGGGTGGCTGCGCACAGGTGACCTTGGGACGCTTGATGAGCGCGGGTACCTGCGCGTCACCGGCCGGCTGAAGGACATGATCATCCGCGGCGGAGAGAACATCTATCCGGTCGAGGTCGAAGCCTGCCTTCTGCGGCATCCCGACGTCGCCGATGTCGCAGTGTTCGGGGCTCCGGACGAAAAGTGGGGAGAGGTCGTAGCGGCCGCCGTCCGCCTGTCACCGAACGCGTACGGATGCGCGGAGAAGCTGATCGAGCACTGCCGCGGGGCGATGGCGCACCACAAATCGCCGACGCTCTGGTTCGCCTGTACCGAGTTTCCGCTGACTGCGTCCGGCAAGGTCCAGAAATTCAGGCTGCGAGAGGCGTTGGCCGCCGGCACGCTCGACAAACTGGATTAGCGAACGACCTTCAGCGGAAGCGCCACGCCCAGTATGCGTCGCCCCGATCCCGCCGCTCAGTGACGTCGATCCTCATGAAGCGGTCGTGCGCCAGCGCGGCGCCGACCCAGAGTTCGTTCCAGGCATCGAACACCGACGGCGAGAGGTTCTCTCGTTCCGACATCAGACGCCACGACGTCTGACGGACGGTGAAGGCGTTTCCGTCCTGGCTCAGTTCGGCGTCGTCGCCCTGCCCGCGCGCGATCCGCGCGAACGCGTTCGCGAAGCCGGCAGCGCCCGGCTCGACGCCGCCGAGGTGCGTCACGACTTCGTCGAAAGTATGCATACCGATCAGCCTGGCCGCTGCGCCAGCTAGATGCCCGCCCTCGTCCGGACCGAGAGTAACGACGGCCTCCGGGACGATCGAAGTAATGTACTCCATCGAGTAGTTGCGTAGCACCTTGAGCAGCCGTTCTTCGGGCCAGGTATTTTCGGGAAGTTTGGGCGCACGCTCCGGATCGAAGGCCGGGCAACGCTCTCCCGGCGAGAACTGCAGCCGCTCCTCGGGAGCCAGGTCGTGATCCCACTCCTTGTAGTAACCCTCCAACCCGGGCTGCCCATCGACGGTCTGGCCGGTGCAGACGAAACCCAGTCGCGGATTGCCGAGAACGACGCCGTTGTTGGCGTGCCATCCCCGTAGCATGGCGCGCGATACGTCGGAAGGGATCCCGCAGATCGCCGTACCCGACCAGATCCATCGCGGCGGCGGGTACCGGACCCACGCCTTTTTGTCGCTTTCGTAGACGTATTCGACCTACACGCCGCCGACCTGATTGGACAGGTAGTGATACTGTGCGCAGGCCAATGCGTTCGGCAAACCGTCAAGTCCGAGTTTCTTCAGACCGGGAAGGAAGCGGGCCAGTTGTTGACGGCGGAAGGTACGGAAAACGATTTCTGCCGCGCGCTGCGGCCCCGCTTGCGACGACACCTTGAGAATGAGGCCAGTCAGGTAGGAGTGATAAATCAAGTCTATGGCGCGATACGCTGCGACATCAGCGGCTGTTTCGTGGCTCTTTGTCTTCACTTCTTCGCCTCCAGGCCAGCCGTGACGAAATCGGCGATCGATTGAGCCAGCTTCTTCTTGTTTGCCTGCGTCTCGCCGTCGCGAGGTTGATACCAACGCGACGTCCAGTTCAACGCTCCGAGCAGCGGCTTGGCCGCGAGCTTCGCATCGACGCTGCGGAAATCTCCGGACGCCACGCCTTCCTTGATGACGCGAATGTAGAGATTCTCGTTGGCTTCTCGCAGCGCGGCCACTTCCGCGAGTTCCGCTCGTTCGCTTTCGTTGGTGCGCTCGAGCAGATGCATTTCCAGTCCCTGGGCGATCACGCGGAGGTACGGAAGGTGATCGATAACTAGCAGCGTGTGCGCGAAAGCCATGCCGTGCAGCCGCTCTCGCGGGGCGACCTGCAATTCGAAGGGCGGGCGGATTGCCGCGTTGGTCAACTCCATCCCACGGCGATGGACCGCAAAGAACAGCTCGGATTTGCTCCGGTAGTAGTAATAGATAGCGCCCTTGGTCGAGCCGATCTCGTCGCTCACCCGGTCAAGCGAAGTCGCGGCAAATCCCTGCCTCATGAACGCGCGCGCGGCCGCGTCCAGAAGTTCGACGCGTCGGTCGCCTAGCGGTTCCCCTACCTCGACCTTGCCGATCTTGCTCAATGATCTGCTCTCCCCTGAACGAGGTTGACAGTCAAACATACTACTCAGTATCCTGCAACATACTACTGGGTATCTAAGGAGGTGCCGCCATGCTGGACGACTACGCCGGCGTACGCGTGCTTGACGTCAGCCAGGGCTTTGCTGGCCCTTATTGCGGCGCGATCCTCGCGCGAGGTGGTGCGTCGGTGATCAAGGTCGAGCCTCCGTCGGGCGACTGGGCGCGCGCAATCGGCGGCGCCGTTGACGGGCACACGGCTTTCAGTCTGGTTCCGAATATCGGCAAGCGCGCCGTCTGCATTGATGGAATCAGAGAGCAAGGGCGCGCCCTCCTGGTGAGGCTCGCCAAGAGCACCGACATCGTCATCCAAAATTTCCGGCCGGGCGTCGTCGATCGTCTTCAGATCGCTGACCACCAGTTGCGGCCCGACAATCCGGATCTCATCTACGTCTCGATTCTCGGTTTCGGGGCCGGCCCCTACGAAAAGCGACCAGCCACCGACACCATCATTCAAGGCTTTACCGGAATGATGGAAATGAATCGCGACTCGCAAGACACGCCGCGACGCATCGGAATGTTGGCCGTCGACACGGCTGCCGGCGTCTATGCAGCGCAACAGGTAGGCGCGGCCCTCTATCGCCGCCTCACGAAGCGAGGCGGGCAGCACGTCAAAATTTCGCTGGTCGAGGTCGCCGCGGCCTTTCAAGCCATGCCGATCGTCGACGACGCGCTGCGCCGCCGCGGCCAGCCGAATGTGCCCTTGAGTGTGCCGATCGGAACTTTCGCGACTGCGGACGGGCACATCAATCTCTCCTGCGTGTCAAACGCGATGTTCCATGGCATCTGCAAGGCGCTAGGCAAGGCGGATTGGATCTTGGACCCGAGATTCGTGACGGAAGCTGGACGTCTCGACCATGCAGGCGAGATCACGGCGGAAGTCGCGCGTATCCTCCATACCAGGCCGAGCGTGTACTGGATCGAGGCGTTCGAACGGCACGACGTGCTGTGCGGTCCCGTGCAGGGCTATCGAGAGTTTCTCGACGATCCGCACGTCCGTGGTTCGGGGCTGCAGGCGACGCTGCAGGGCGGCGCATTCGAAGGGCTGCCCCTTACGCTGCTCCCCGGCACGTCGGCCGCAGGCACCCGCCTGCCCGCTCCGCCCCGGCTGGGCGAACACACCACGGAGGTGCTCGCGGAGCACGGATATTCGCAATCAGAGATCGATCGTTTCATCGAAGACGGCACGATCGTTCAGGCAAAAACCGAAGGGAGAAGACAATGAAAAGAAAATCAATCGCCGCATTGGGGGCTGCCTTGGTCGCAGGCTTCATGTCGTCCTCGGCTCTCGCCCAGGTATCGGACAATGTCGTTCGCATCAGCATTCTCAACGACATGACGGGAATCTATGCCGATGCGGGGGGCAAGGGATCCATCGTCGCTGCCGAACTCGCTGCGGAAGACTTCGGCGGTAAGGTCGCCGGCGCGATGATCGAGGTCGTTTCAGGTGACCACGCCAACAAACCCGATATCGCATCGAACCTTGCAAGAAAGGCCTATGACGCCGAAGGAGTCGATGTAATCGCGGACGGCGGCTCGTCCGCGGCGGCTCTGGCGATGCAGAACGTCTCGCGCGAGAAGAAGAAGATCATCTTGCTGTCGGGCCCGGCGACGGCGGAGATCACCGGCAAGGCTTGCTCGCCTTACAGCTTTCACTGGATGTACGACACCTACGCACTCGCTGCGGCGCCCCCGGAGGGCGTCCTGAAGCGCGGCGGAGACACCTGGTTCTTCATCACGGCCGACTACGCCTTCGGCAAGTCGATGGAAGCTGAAGCGACGAAGCGGATCCAGGCCGGCGGCGGCAAAATCGTAGGCGGCGTCCGTGCACCGCTGGATACGCCCGACTTCTCATCGTATCTGCTTCAGGCGCAGGGATCTGACGCCAAGGTCATGGCGCTGGCGACCGCGGGCAGCGACACCAGCAATGCCATCAAGCAGGCGCAGGAATACAAGGTTATCGGCCCGAACACGCAGGTCGTCACGTTCCTGATGTTCATCAACGACGTAAACGCCATGGGTCTGAAGGACGGACAAGGCTTGATCTCGTCGACGACCTACTATCACGATCTCGACGACGGTAGCCGAAAGTTCGCAAAGCGCTTCTGGGACAAGATGGGCCGGCCGCCGTCCATCGTTCAAGCCGGCGTCTACAGCTCGGTCCTGCACTACCTGAAGGCGATCGCGGCGACAAACACGGATGACGCAGACAAGGTCGCTGCGAAGATGCGCGAGATGCCCGTCGAAGACGGATTCACCCACGGCGCAAAAATCCGAGCCGACGGTCGCCTGCTACGCGATCTCTACGTGACCGAGGTCAAGAAGCCCGAGGAATCAAAGGGGCCTTGGGATTATTGGAAGATCGTTGCGACAATCCCGGGCGATAAGGCCTGGCGGCCGGTCGAGGAGAGCAAATGCCCGTTGCTCAAGACCCACTGACCCAAGGAGGTTGAGCATGGCGGACGATCCGAAGCTGTTGGTCGAGAACGACGGCCTGGTCACGATCATCACCATCAATCGTCCGGCGGTCCGCAACGCTCTCGACAACGAGACTGCCGCGGCGCTTGCGAAGGCGCTGCGGGGCTTCGACCGCGACGAGAGCCAGGCCGTCGCAGTCCTGACCGGCGCCGGTGGGCATTTCTGCGCGGGCGCGGATCTGAAGGAGCTCGCTGCGGGCCACGAATACAAGCCATGGGCCGGCGATCCGGACGGCCCATGCCATGGCATCATGTCGAAGCCCGTGATCGCCGCCGTTGCGGGCTACGCCTGCGCGGGAGGCCTCGGGGTCGCCCTTAGATGCGATCTCCGCGTCGCCGAGGAGACCGCCACCTTCGCCGTTCTTTCCCGGCGATGGGGTGTTCCGATGAGCGATGGAACGACCGTTCGTTTACCGCGCCTCATCGGCGCCGGCCGAGCGCTCGACCTGCTTCTGACGGCACGAAAGGTCTCCGGGACGGAAGCACTTGCGATGGGGCTGGCCGACCGGCTTGTCCCGACAGGCAAGGCTCTGAGCGCGGCGGTGGAGCTCGCGCGTCAGATTGCTGCGTTTCCGCAGATCGCAATGCGGTCCGACCGTATGTCGGCCATCCGTCAGTGGAACCTCTCGGAGAAGGACGCCATTGCTCTGGAGACCGAGCTCTCCGTTGAAGCTCGCGCCAAGGAAGCGCAGGCCGGGGCCGGTCGCTTCGCCTCCGGATCCGGCCGCCACGGTCAGGTAGGAAAGAATTGATGATGCGCGCGGTGATAGGACATCGCTTCGGCGGGATCGACGACCTCGTCTACGACGATACAACCTCACCGGCAATCGAGCCCGGTACTATCCGGGTTTCGGTGCGAGCCGCGGGCGTGAGCTTCGCGAACCTCCTGTTCATCGCCGGCAAGCATCAAAACCGGCCGAGTATTCCGTTCGTACCCGGCACCGAGATCGGCGGCGTCGTCAGCGAGATCGCGTCCGACGTCCGGACCGATCTCAAGGTCGGCGACCGCGTCTGCGCTGGTCTTCCATCCGGCGGGTTCGCCGAAGAAGCGATCGTTGATGCGGCCAATGTCTTCCGCATCCCCGATTCCTTGAGCTTCGAAGGCTCGACACTTTTCCCGACCATCTACGCGACGGCTTATGCCGGCCTTAAGTGGCGCGCGAACCTTCAATCCAGCGAGACCCTGCTCGTCCACGGCGCGGCCGGCGCCAGCGGTTTGGCCGCCGTCGAGGTCGGGCGCGCTTTGGGAGCAACGGTCATCGCGACCGCTGGAGGCGAACGGAAGATCGAAGCGGTGAAGCGGTACGGTGCCGATCACGCCATCGACTACCGCAGAGGCGGATTCCGGGATCGCGTGCTGGAGATCACCGGCGGCCGGGGCGCTGACGTCGTGTTCGATCCGGTGGGCGGCGACGTTTTCGACGAGTCCCTGCGCTGCGTCGCTCCGCTCGGGCGGTTGATTCCGATGGGCTTCGCCGCGGGCCGCATTCCGGAGATTCCCGCGAACATAGTCCTGGTGAAGAACCTCACCGTGATCGGTCTATACTGGGGATTCTATATGGCGTGGGGCAAGACTAAGGCGGATGCCGCGCTGCGTGAGAAGGTCCGCATCCTTTACGGAGAGATGTTTGACCTCTTCGAAGCCGGAAAATTACGCGCGCCCGTCGACGGTTCGCTGCCGCTGGCGGACTTCGCTACAGCGATGCGCCGCGTCGAAAGCCGGGAGGTCGTCGGCAAGATCGTCCTGATACCGGAGCAACGAGCATGACCGCGTCCTTGCAGCCAACCCACGAAGCCCCGTTTCGCGGACTGCGCGTCCTCGACTTCGGTCAGGGCGTGGCTTCGCCGTACGCGGGCTATCTCCTCGCCGCCAACGGCGCCGACGTGATCAAGGTCGAACCTCCTGAAGGCGATTGGTCGCGTCGTCTGGGTACGACCTACGGCAGTCATTCGGCATTGTCGGCCGTCTACAACCGTGGCAAGCGCAGCCTCGTTCTCGACCTCAAGAAGCCCGAGGCAATCGCCACCGCGCGCAAGCTGGCGGCAACAGCTGACGTGTTGGTCGAGGGCTTCCGTCCGGGGGTGATGGATCGCCTCGGCCTCGGATACGATGCGCTGAGCCGCGACAATTCCCGCCTCATCTATCTCTCGATCAGCGGCTTCGGACAGGACGGCCCCTACGCGCAGCGCCCCTGCTCCGACTCCGTCGGCCAGGCGTTCGCCGGCCTTGTCGCGGTCAACGTGGGCGCCGACGGGATCCCGCATCGGGTCGGGGCCACGCTTTCCGACGTCTGCACCGGTCTATATGGATTTCAGGCCATTTCGACCGCGCTGTTTGCCCGCAATGCGGTCGGCAATGGCCGGCACATCGACGTCAGCCTCTCGCAATCGACCGCAGCGCTGCTTGGTCACAAGTTCGCGGAACACGTTCTCGAAGGCGGCGCGCCTCGCCTCCTCAACGTGCCAGCCGGCAGCTACCGGACGAGCGACGGTTGGATCATGGTCACTCTTGTGACGGAAGCGCAGTACGGCCGGCTGTGCTCCGCCCTGCAGCGGGAGGACCTTGCCAGGGATCCGCGGTTCGCCAGCTTCGCGCTGCGCGCCGATTGTGCCGACGAACTCGCCGCCGAACTTCAGAAGGTCTTCCCGACCGACACCACGGCGTCATGGCTCAAAAGACTTCATGCGTCGGATCTCATCGCGGACCGGATTCTGAACCCTTCTGAATGGGTAGCCAACGAACAGGTCGAGGCCACCCGCGGCGCGCTGCGCACAGAAACTCCTAACGTCGGAGGCGTTGTGGCGGCACGAACCCCAGGAAAGGCGGCCGACCTCGAGGGGGATCTGCGTCCGGCTCCAGATGTCGGACAGGACTCCGCTACCATCCTTTTGAGCGGCTGGAGTTGAGCTTTGCCGTGATACCTCCACGACACAAACGCGGCCGCGGGAAAGCTTCACGAGCGGGAGCCTAGGTGTTCGGAGACCTGCTTTCCGCTGAGGGGCATCGATGCGACCGCGCCGTCTACGAGAACCACTCTCTTGATTGTCTTTCCTTGAACAAGCATTCGAGCCACCTCGCCAACGTTTTTCCATGGATTGGCGTCCGCCGCGGCGACTGGCCGCCCGCCTTTCCAGAACCACGCCGAATACACGCTGGAATGCGCAACGTTACTGGCTTAGCGAAAGTAGAATGACAGCTTGATGCGATCAGGTTAAGTGAGGTCACGACTCTGGAGAGTGCCCGGCTATGAACGTAAATGCGGCGTGCCCAACTAAACTCTACGCTAAAGCACGCTGTAGCGGCCGTTTCCACTACTCCCACTCAATCATTAAGGACGACGTTTCGTCGTTGATTTCCAAGAACAACTCTTCAAGTTTGACGGACAAATGCCGACGGTATACCCGCCGCATTTTTTCGGTCTTGAATTCACAGAATAATTTGTGCCGCTCGGAATATTGGCGATTCCGCTACCTATCGGAGTCAATCGACTGAATAGCTCTGCATACGTAGCGGAAATCGACACTGCTCGTACTGGCACGTCGTCGGTTCATATACCGTCAGAGATCGGGAAGGCGCTGGTTTGGTCGTCCGATGGTCCCCTACACCGCTCACCCCCACTACTGCGCGCTATCGAAGCAGGTCCGCTTTCCGCCAAGACCTGCCGAGGCCGCTTCTGCGAAGCGGTTCGAAGCGCCGGTGCTTTGCAACCACGCGGTGAAGGGAGCGCGGCCTTGACTGCCACGTCATCCGACTCCACCGCTTTGGCTGAAATCGTGCAGATAGTGCTAGTGAGCTCGTTATTTACTCTGTGGTTCCACTCACGAAGAAGCAACGATCCATCGGGATTCGGTAACGGTGCAATGCGCTTTGTCATTTCAGGCGCCCACGATCTTTCTCTCTGGCACGTGCCGCGAGACCAAGCAGGGAGCCCTATGGCTCCACGCCGCGGCGCTCCAATTCGGTCTTTAACGCGTCAAAGAGGATCTCGGTTGGCACCATTGCAAGGCTCGTCCAGAAGATGATCGCGGCGCGTGAGGCGATTAGGTAATAAGTCATGCGGAGGCGCCTCCTAATGCGAGATGCCGGTTAGTCGAGAGATTGGAGCGTGACACCGAGCAGTCAGCAGAACCTTGCTTCCTCTTGATGCTGCTTAGAATGCCAGAGGCCACTTTTATTATCTTGTCCATTGTTGATCCATTTAGAGGGTTTGGGTTGGTTCAGATTGGTCGAGAGCATTAGTCGTCGCCGGTAACTTTGAGTTATTCGCGCGGGTTATGACTGGACTGACTTGCGCCAGCAGCCGCTTCCAGAGGCGCGTCAGGCGTCAGCGATCAATGAGGCGATGTCCTCGAGCGGACGCCGGCTGAAGTCCTTCGCGAACTCGCCCATGATCTTGCCTCTCAGGTCGCGGTGGAAGTGCTTGCGCATCTCCCCCAGGGTCCTGGGGTCGGAGACGACGACCAGGTGTTTTATGGTCCCGTCCAGGCTGAGCTTGTTAAGGTACGCGGCCGTAGCTGCCGCGAAGTCGTCCTCGTCAAGCCGCCTGCCATCGGGGTTGGCGGAGCCGGCGTGGCGCACACCCGAGCCTGAGTGGGCGGGCGCAGGCGGAGCCGCCGTGATCTCGACCAGATGCACCCCAGGTTTCACGCCCGTATTGCGGAACAGACGGACTGTCTCGCCGTCAGCGACTGCTACTGTCGTACCGGTAGGTAGAATCATCGAAAGATCTCCTGTTCACGATCCTGCATAAACGCCCGGCGGGGCTATGATACTTGCATACTGGCGGCCTGCTGCGCCTCTTCGATAAGCTCCTGACGCGAAGCTCCCCAGAGCAGGGCAGTCCCAACGACGGCCGAAAGAATCGACGCAGCGAACACGGCGATCTTGGCGGCCGAGAAGTCGGAAGCGCTTGGAAACGCCTGCCCGGCGATAAAGAGCGACATCGTGAAGCCGATACCAGCGAGGGCTCCCGCCCCGGCCAACTGCCGCCACGTGTACTCTGCCGGCTTGACGGCTATGCCTGCGCGCACGGCCGCAGCAGCCATGAGGAACACGCCGAGCGGCTTTCCTATGACGAGGCCAGCAACGATCGCGGCCATGAGCCGGCCATGCCCAACAAAGACGCCCGGATTGATCGCCACGCCCGCATTCGCCAGTGCGAAGATTGGGAGGACAGCGTAGCTCGATCGCGCGCCGGCGTGCCGCAGCAGCCGATCGGCCGGCGATTCAAGTCTGTCGAAGATTGCATCGAGCGCGTGCAGCGCCGGGGTGGAGGGGCCGTGCCTGAGAACCTCACCCTCGTGCCGGGCCTCGGAGGCGATGATGGTGCTGGCCTGCGTCATCAGGGCAGCCAGGTTGGCGGGCGGGCGCGTGGGAACGAACAGCGCCAGTACCACGCCGGCCAGCGTCGCGTGGAGACCGCCCGCGTAGACGAATGTCCACAACGCGATGCCCAACAGGATGTAAGGCGAGAGAAGGTAGACTCTTGACCGGCTCAGCAGCGCCAACGCGACGACGACCGCCGCGGCGGCGGCCAAGTATGCCGGATGGATATCGCCGGAGTAGAACACAGCGACGACGACGATCGCACCGATGTCGTCGACGATGGCCGCCGCGGTGAGGAAGATGCGCAACTCGACGGGAACGCGGGCGCCCATCACGGCGATTAAAGCAATCGCGAACGCAGTGTCGGTCGCCATTGGAACGCCCCACCCGTACGACCACGGCCCCGCAGGGATGACCAGCGCGAACAGAAGCGCCGGCACGACCATGCCGCCGAGCGCGGCGGCGATCGGAAGCGCTGCGGAGCGGCGGCTTGCGAGATGACCAACTGTCATCTCGCGCTTCACTTCCAATCCCACGACGAGGAAGAACACCGTCAGTAGGCCGTCGTTGACCCAATGGAGAATGGACATCTGAAAGGCTGCGTCACCCAAGCTCACGCCGAGCTCTTGGCGCCAGAGCGCCTCGAACGACGGCCCGACCGGCGAGTTCGTCAAGACCACCGCCGCCACGGTCGCGAGGACCAGCAAAATGCCGGCGGACGGGCCCCAGCTCGCGAAATCCAGGGCTGCCGTACGGACGCGGTGGCCGAGCGTGCCAAGCATCGCGTCGACGAGAGAGCTCTCGTCCCACGGTCCGTCGTAGCGCCGGCGGTTGATGTAGAAGGTCGGCGTGAATCTCACCCCGCTCGCACGTGAGCTTGCGACGTCCGCCTCCACCCTTGCTCTCGCGCGCCGCACGGCGTCGCTGTCGCCGAGCGCGAAGTTGGCGTTCACGCCAAGATCGGCGGCCACCGCGACGAGGTCATCCTCTGTGAGCTGCATCGACCTCGTCATCAGCTTGATGTGCGCGGACCAGAACGCCTCTGGCGTCTGGGCAAGCTCGGCGAGCTCGGCGGCCCGAAACGAAAGGCTGTTGTCCGTGAGCGGCCTATGGCGGAAGGCGTAGCAGACGCGGTCGCCAAGTTGGTCGCGTGCTTGCGCGATGCGCTCGTTGGCAGCCCTGCAGTGCGGGCACGCGTAGCTGCCGTACTCGACGAGCGTGATCTCGGCATCGGTGGGACCGAGCACGTGGTCCCTCTCGTGGTCGACCGGACGGTCGAGGCGGCCGGGCGGGATCATGAGCTGCATCGCTGAACCGATCTCAGGTGTTAGCGCCGGCTACGAAGTCGGCGCAGCCGCTGCTGGGTTGACGACGTGGAATACGCCGCCGTTGGGTGACGGCGTGTACGCGATCTCCGCGCCGACGATACGGCCGGGGAGCCCAGCTGCGTGCACGCGCGGGAGGAAGAGGCGCACCAGCGTGCCGCCGCCCCGCTCGCTCTCAATACAGACCGCGCCGCCTCGTCCCTCGGCGAAGCGCTTGACCTGGAGGAGCCCGAGGCCGGTGCCGCGGCCCGCGGCCTTTGTCGTGAAGTACGGGGTGAATGCCTGCGAGAGAACCTCGTCGGGCATGCCCTCCCCGTCGTCGGCGACGACGATCTCGACGAATCCCCAGGCCGTGCCAGCGGAAGGTTCGACGTTCCGCGCCGCGACGGTGATCGCGCCGCCTCCAGGCATGGCATCGGTCGAGTTTCGGCAGAGGTTCAGCAGCGAGAAGTACAGCTCCTCCGGGTCAGCGTCGAAGTCCCACAAATCAGGGGCGATATCGGTGCGGACCGTGATGTCGGAACGCAACGCCTGGTCCAGCGAACCCGCCAGCGCTGCGAGGCGGTTGCCTGCGACGAACCCGCCGATCGACTCGGGGTATGGTCGCGCAACGTCGAGGAGCTGACGACTGAGCAACGCTGCTCGCGTGATCGCGTGCTGCATCTTGCTGATGATGGCCTTTCGGTGTGCGGCGTCGCTCTGGCACTCGAGCAGCCGCAGGCCGCAGTCAATCACGGCGAGAAGGTTGTTGATGTCGTGGACCGCGAACTGCGCCACGTCTCCGATCGCCCTCGTTCCCTCCGGCCTGCGGGAGGAGAACACGCCGCGCGTATCGGACCGTGGGAGGGGCCGGCGCAGAACCCCGGAGATCTCGCCATCGCGCCCGACGAGCGGGATCTCGACGCACCTGGACGCGATGAGATCACTGCCGTCATCGCAGACGCTCCACACCCTTGCGCTGAATGCGCGCTGCACTCCAAGCACGACGCCGGCGCTGTCCGCGAGCACGACGACATCCTCCAACGGAGGGCTCTTGACCACGCCGAAGAAGGAAACGTCGGTTGTCTCTTTGATCTGCATGTCGGACCTCCTGGCTTGGGATCGTTCAATGGAACGCCGACTTCGGCCCCTACTCGAGGGCGGGCGACGACGGCTCGGAGATTGAGTCTATGACAGTCGAAAGGAAAATCACCTCTCGCCATGGAGTCGATAGCCGACCGTTATCGGGATGACTGAGAGACGCTTGGCGCGCGCTTCGACGACTCTCCATCCGTCTTTTGCTCATCGACTGGGCTTCCCGCACTCGTCGAGTGCACTACGCCCATCCGATCCAGCGCCGTTGCCGGTCGGCCCTAAGGAGGGGCGGCCGGTCCTCGGGAGAGAAAGGACCGGCCGCGGGCGAACCACGGCGAAGGGGCGATCGCCGTGCGCCGAGCACTTGGGAAGCTGCCTGCCTCCGTGAGGCAAAGTGGTATCCGACGAGGAACGTCGGTGCGAGTGAAGCAATCCAAATCTCAACAACTCTTGCCGAATGCGTACGCCAGCGAGGCCGCTGATATCGATCGAGATCGACAGCCTTTCGGCCGCGGCGCGCCAATTGAAAACGCCGCTGCCAACAGTCAGCCGCAATATCTTCGAGGTTGAGTCCCACCTGTCGACAATACTGATCAACCAAGCTGCAAGCCCGTCCTTAACCCAAGCGACGATCTTCCAACACTCGCGCCATGATATACTGCGCTCCGAGTTTGCGAGCTCGTCGACATTTCACCTTAAGTAGCCCGGCCATTCTTTTGACCGATCACGCAGCGCCATGTCGCAAGACGCTCAGTCGGATGCTGATTCATCCAGTTGGCAAGCTGCGGTGCGCCCATCAGGCAGGATTGCATCGAGACGTCAGCGAAGTCAGAGGTGGTGACGGTCTGCTCGTGGCAATTTTCCGGAGAAGACAAACTGCAGAGCACGGCGATGATCGCGATCATGATAGGCCCCCCTCGCCGTGATGAACGTCTGCGCCGCTGCGCATATGGCTCGCGGATGCCTCGTCCAGCTGCTCGCGGACGGGCTCAGATGGCGGAAAGACACTGTCGTAGATCGCTCGGGCTTCTCGAATAAGGCGAGCTCGCTCCCGCTCGGACTTTGAGACAAATCGAATAACCTCACCCACGTTTTCACTCCTGTTATACTACGCTACTCATTTCATCCGGCGCCGCAGCGATCTGCGAAAACCTTCTTCGTGTTGGAGCGGTGAAATCGACCTAGGTCATGTTCAACCTCGTTCAACAACACTCCGACGGGACTCAACGAGGCGTTAGCGTCAGAGCTGTCCTCAACCGGACGGCCCGAAGATGGGAGCGGTGACGCGGTGATGATTTGAAACCACATCCAGGTGGTTATGAGCGGGAAGATAATCACCTGCAGACCTCGTGCATCGCATTGTCAGAGAATAGTGAGGGTCAGCTGACGCATTTCGTCGCGGACAGATGTTTGAAAGCGTCAATCACGGAATCGATCGCAGTTAACACCCGCGCGCCGTCGACGCGGCCCGCAGCGACTTGCTGCCGCATCACGGTCTCATACGATGAGGCGGCGTAGGTGCGACAAGTCTTCTCGTTGTCGGTCGCATTATCGGGTTTGTTGTGTACAGTCGCCGAGACCGCGCGAGCGGCGTGAACATTCTTGTTTAACGTGGACTCCGCCGCAAGCCCGGGAATTGTAGATGCATTGATCAGAGCAGAAACGATGAGAACAGTGACTCTCCTCATGAGCGGACTCCAGAGCGCGAGTTGTTGCGAGGAGACTTACATTTCTGCCGGTCCATCTTCTATTGCACATGGGTTGTTCAGGGTGCGGCTGTAGTTGCGCCACATAAACCTTGGCTTAGAAGAGGCGAGTGACGGTTTCGGGTGCCAGCCGAGGGGCCGCCGCCCTCACCCTCCTAGCAATTTGACGGGCTCCAGGAGTTGACGAGAATGTTCGCTACAGTGAATGCCTCACCCGTACAGTGAATGCCTCACCCGAATTTCCTGGTGCTTCGCCAGTCGCGCTCAATTCTCGTGAGCGGATACAGCGACTGAGGCGACGAAACAGTAACCGCGTCCGGGAATGTTGATGATGAAGCGATTCCCATCCTGACCATCACGCAACGCGCGACGCAGCGCTGACATATGAACCGTGAGGTTAGCGGGCTCAACGAAAACATTGGGCCAAACGCGAGCCATCAAATCCTGCTTGCTAACCAACTCTCCGTGGCGTTCAAGCAAGGCAATCAGGACTTCCAGAGCACGACTTCCAAGAGGCACGGGCTCGTCGCCTTCCAGCAAAAGGTACTGCGCTCGAAGCAGGCGAAACGGTCCGAACGAAGCTTCTATTGGCGTTGCGCCGGCTGGTTCGGTTCGTTTCTCGAAGAGTGGACTGGCTGCATTCGGACACTGAACGACACGTCCGACGAAACGCTCCGGTTCGAGATGAAACCTCTCCAAGCGTCGGAAAGCTGCAGTCGATCGCATAATGACCTCGCTTGCTTCGACAGGGCTAATCCCCGCACAGATGTTGGTGACTTGTAATCTGACAGGTTGGAGCGCTGCGAGCTATTCCGCGCAGGTGGCGCGCAATGACAGATTTGGCTGCGTTGCCTAAACCTAGATTTACAAGCCGGGAGGCGGCTTCGATCGGGCGGCAGATTGCAAGTGCAATGGCGGGATCACAGCGGAACCGGACCCGCGAGCCGGCAGTTGCAAGATAAGGTCGGCGGCTTGGCGCCCGCCGGCCCTTTCTCTTGGTTTGCTTTGCAGATTGCGCGAAGGCTCAACTCGTCCGGCCGCGCGAATAGCACATCGAGCAAGAACGCACACCTTAAGCGCTTTGCGGCGTGTTAGGCACCAGCTTGAGCTTGTCAGCCATCCGACCAAGTTCTGGAAGCGAACCGGCCTGCATCTTCTGCATCGCCCTGCTGCGATGCACCTTCACCGTGGCTTCGGCGATGCCGATATCGTGGGCAATCTGTTTGCTCAGGCGACCGCGCGCCACCTGAATTACGATCTCGCGCTCCCGCGGGCTTAGGGAGGCGAAACGCTGCCGTAGGGAGACCAAATCCTTGTCATTCTCCCGCCGCGCTCGATCGCGGGCCAAGCCAAGCTGAATGGCATCGAGAAGATCCTGATCGCGGTACGGCTTGGTCAGGAACTCGATCGCACCCCGCTTCATTGCCTGCACAGACATCGGTATGTCGCCGTGGCCCGTGACGAAGATGATCGGGATCTCCCTGTTCGCCGCAGCCAGCTCGCGCTGGAAATCGAGGCCGCTTTGGCCGGGCAATCTGACGTCGAGCACCAGGCAGGTAGGGCAATCCGGTGGATCGGATTTGAGGAAGTCGGAAATGGAGGCAAATAGCTGAACGTTGATGCCGAGCGATCGCAGCAGGCGCCCGACCGACGCGCGGAGATCCGGATCGTCGTCGATGACCAACACGGTGGAGGTTGCGTCAGACATCGCTGCCACTCGGAAGAGATCGCGAAAATCAGCCTGCATCTTGCTTTTGCAGGTCCGACAACACCGCGCATTTCTAGTCCCAATCCCGGAACCTGAACAGCCCCTTTTTTCTGAAGGATGCGCGCCGGGAACACCAACGCTTGCGAGCACTGACACAACTCGTTTCCTCCGGACCCTCGGGTCGACTTTCGTCTGAAGTTCGATCTCTGGTCGGACCGATAGCTGCTGAGGGAAGCTGCCCATCGGCACTTGTATGCCTCGCGTATTCAGCGCTCGGCGGATCGAGCCGACGCCTTGGCTGCATCGTCGAACGTAGCCCTCTCGGCTCGCCGCTCGTAGTCGTCGGCAAGAGCCTTAAGCTGAGCCGCAATGGCTTGGTCCGTCATGCTTTTGGCAGTGCGAAGCAAAGTCTGCGCTGTCTTCAAATATTCCTTGCCTCGCTGTGAGATCTGAAGCGTCACGACGCTCTCGCACGGTTTTTGGGCGACTGGTCGAAAGCGAATGGGAACCAGCCCATCCAATTGTGGTCACCTTGGCGGCGCGCCTTGAAGCCATCGACGCACTTCCTGGAGCAAAGCGGCGTTCGCCACGAATAATGGCGGACGAGACCAAACTTGCCCCCACAGACCGCGCATCGAATGGCCTTGTCAGACCCGTGGCTTTTCAAGTGGTAAGGCATTGTTTTCTCCTCTTGGCCTGTGCGCATTTCGGATGCACTAAAACTAAGAGGATTGTCACCAACGGCTCAATTGAGCGCAGGTTGAGCTCGGACATCCAAGGGGGGCGGGACGGTGATACGAAGGCTTAGGGCGCTCGGGCGAGTCCTAGAGTTCGCCCGCTACGATCCCGCGACTGCTTTCGTCCGGCGAAAGCCTCGATTTGCAAGTCATGCCGGATAGGCTTCGCAATCATCGTCCAGATAAACCAAAGTTTACGGGGCACAGGCGGCACACTGGTGGCATTCTCTCAGATATCAAGCAATGTGAGTGTTACTATAATTGGATAGTTATCTGCCCGCAGACGCGTCCAGCGAACGGCCATGGGCGGTATGATGAAGAAGGTACTAGTTTCGGTCGTCGAAGATGATCGGTTCCTTCGTGAGTCCATGTACAGGCTCATGAGATCGCTGGGTTATACGGTCGAAATTTTCGCGTCTGCGGCGGATTTTCTCGCCTCCCCGCGGCTTACCGAAACAGCTTGCCTGATCGCCGACATCCATATGCCTGCTATGACCGGGCTCGAACTCCACCGGCATCTTGTCGACACGGGCAACGCGATACCGACAATCCTCGTGACGGCCTTTCCCAATGATGCTGATCGGGCTTGCGCCCTGAACGATGGGGTCTTGTGTTACCTGCGTAAGCCGGTGGATGAGGACCATCTCACACGATGTGTTTGCGCGGCTCTCAGGTCGGCAGGCTCGCCTGAGAAGGGGTCGTGAGCTCCCGTTCCGCCCTCGGCAGTGTGAACTGGAACACGGCGCCGCGGGGTTCGTTCGCCTCCGCCCATAGCTTGCCGCCATGAGCGCGGATGATAGACCGGCAGATCGACAGCCCCATGCCGGTTCCATTGGACTTCGTGGTGTAGAAGGCGTCAAAGACCCGGTCGAGATGTTCCGGATCAATGCCCGGCCCAGAATCGCGCACGGCCACGACGGCGCCTGCTTGGCCTTCCTCTGCGCTGATCAACAACTCTCTCGCCCCCTCCTCCATCGAACCCATTGCTTCAGCCGCATTCAGAATCAGATTCAGCAAGACCTGTTGCAGCTGAACGCGATCCCCCAGAACCGAAACTAGCCCCTCTGCAAGCCGGGCCTGGACCGAAACGCCATTCCTGAGGGTCACGCTTCGAGCCAATACGATCACTTCGTTGATTGCCACGTTGAGGTCAAAGCACTCTTTTCGCGGCGGCGCTTTCTTGATTTGCTCTCGGATGCGATCGATGATTTCTCCTGCCCGATCAGCATCTCCGACGACACAGGAAAGTGCTTCCCTTACCTCACCTAGGTCCGGCGACTGCATCTTCAGAAAATTCTGGGCCGCCCGCGCGTTGTTACGTGCGCTGGCGATCGGTTGCGCGATTTCGTGCGACAGCGAGGCTGCTAACTCTCCCATCGTGCTCACGCGGTTCATGTGGGCGAGATTCGCCTCGCTTTCCCGCAATGATTCCTCAGCTTGTTTGCGCTTTGTCACATCTACAGCGGTACCGACAAACTGGATGAGCTCGCCGTCTTCGTTGAGAACCGGATGACCTGAGGCACTGATGTGCCTAACTGTTCCGTCTGGCAGCACAACCCTGTACTCGGCATAGGTGTCAGTTTTTTTGCGAAGCGACTCCTCAAATCTCTCCTTTACCCACTCGCGGTCCTCGGGGTGGATCTGCAGTCGAAAATTTTCTCGAGAAGGTAGGCTCGACCGTGGATCCAGGCCGTAAATGTGGAACATTTCCTCGGAACAATACAGCACCTGTTCCGTGCGGGGATCCCAAGCCCAACTGCCTGTATGCGTCAGCTTCTGCGCTTCGGCCAAATAATCCTTACTTCGCATCAGAGCTTCCTCGGCGCGCTTGCGTTCAATGAACTGACCGATCTGGCTGCCGATGGTGGCCACCATGTCGAGCAGCTCTTGATCGGGTTGCTTGATCTCGCGGCTGAAAAACTCGATCACGCCCAAGACTTCGCTCCCGAGCAGGATAGGAAAGCCGATGGCCGCGTGTAGTCCTTCGCGTTCGGCGATGGGTCCGCGCGGCAAATTTTTATCAGGAACGACATCCGGAATGTATACGGGCTTAAGGCTGGACCACACCCGGCCCGGTAGTCCCACCCCCGGATTGAAGGTGAACTGCCAATCGGCTCTTTCAAATTCGGGGATTTCTATCGACGCTTTATGCCAAAGCTCGACACAGCGCAGCGCCTCGGCCTCCCGGTCCACACGCCAGAGCGCGCCTACGTCCCATCCCAGACACTCGCCCATGGCCCGCAGTATTCTCGGAGTGACCTCCTCGATCGTGGCCGCTTCCGCCAAGACCTGCGCGACGGTGTGCTGCACGCGGAGGCGGTCCTCCGCACGCTTGCGCTCTGTCAAATCGAGCACGAATGCTAGGCCCTCGTCGCCTCCTTCTCTGAACAGAGCGACGCCAATAAGCACAGGAACGCGGCTGCCGTCTTTCCGAATATACTCCTTCTCGAAGGGCTGAACTATCCCGGTTGAGTTCAGTTCCGCCCGAGTCAACATGTCGCGCTCGCGCCATTCCGGCGGCGACAGCTCGGTCCAGCGCACGCGGCCCGAAACCAGGTCTTCACGGTCATATCCCACGATACGGAGAAACGCGTCATTGGCCTCGAGAATTCGACCTTCGCGGTCGGCAATGATGATCCCAATGATGTTCGCGTCGACCAAACGCCGAATCTTCCCTTCGCGGTCTGCGACGTCGCGATAAAGCCGCGAATTTTCGAGTGAGATCGCCGCCTGCGACGCAAGCACCGTCAACAGGGCGACGCGGTCGGGCGTAAAGGCCATGGGCGTCAGATTGTTCTCCAGGTAGAGGATGCCCGTAAGCCTTCCCTGGTTGATTAACGGAAAACAGAGAATAGAACGGAGATGATTCTCAACGATGTAGGGATCGTCAGAATATGGATTGCGAGATGACGCGTCGTCGAGAATAACGCTTTCCCGGGTGCGCAGAACATAGTGGATCACCGACTCCGGCAGCACTGTCGCAGCCACCTCCTCGTCGCGCAGATGCACGGTCACCGAATCGCCGTCCGTCGTGGCTTCGGCGGCGATCCGTTGCTCAGCTCCGCGTGAAAGAAGCAACAAGCCTCGTTCGGCGCCAGCCTGTTCGAGCGCCGTGCGCATAAGCATTTCGAGCAGCTTCTCCAGCACGATCTCGGCCGAGACGGCCTGCGACACCTTGATCACCGTTGCGAGGTCGAGTTGCTCGACACACGCTGCGATCGTGTTTGTCGAAGCAGGTGCGGGCTCTTCCATCCTGAGGCGCGGATACATCGCATCCAGTTGGCGCACCTTGCCGTCCGCGCCCCAGCGCAGATAGCAGTCGCGGGCGTTTCGCAGATACAGGTGCGCGATTTGCTCGAAGCCGCACGCGGTGTAAAAGCGCGCCGCCAACTCATTGGCGAGCGCCTCGTTGTGGACAAAGCCGTTTGCCCGTGACGAAAGGATGGCTTGTTCGTAAAAGTTCATGGCATCGAACGCGCGGCCATCAATCCTGGCAATCTCCGCATCAACCAACGCAGCGCGGTTCTCGAAGTTTTCCGGACAGGCTGCGGCCCAGCTGGCGAGCTGACGGTGATGAGGGGCCAAGGCCTCCAGAGACGGCGTCCGCTGGCTGGCGGGCATCGAATCGCAAAACGCCGCGTACGACAAGGCGCCGTAGAAGTGATAGTCGGCCGCCTCCATGATCGTGAGGGACATGCTCAGAAGCGGCTGCGCCTTCGATGCAGCATCAACCGCCGTCGCATAGTCACCAGCCAAAAAGCGGGCCTGCAACTTGCAGATCCAATACAAGCATTGGGCGGCCGTCACGTCCGAAGTGTTCGCGAAATCGCGTTCGATTCGCTGCTCATCAAACTGCCCGCCATCCAAGGAGCCGAATCTTGCCGTTGCGCCGCGCAGCATTCGCACGATAGCGAGTGCCACACCGACGATTTCAAGGTTTGTGCCAAGCTGTATGTGGCCCAAGTGTACCCTTTCAGCTTCACGTTCGATGTCGGCAAGCGCATCACCGACCGCAAGAAGATTCAGGACCCTCAGCCCGGAGCAGATCCCTGCATACACGAGGTCGCCGGTTTTCTGCGCCGCATCAAATGCGCGGCCGATGAGTTCACAGCATGTTCTGATATCCCTTGTCCAAGGCATGACCATATTTCCGAAGTTCAGATATACACCCGCCTGGAAACGCCATAGTCCACGCTGCTCGACGAGCTCACAAGCGAGTTGCCCGACGCGGTACGCGCCCTCGTAATCGCCGAACCGCAGCCCGGCGATCATTCCAAGCCGACCATAGGCGACGGCAGACGCGTCGCTGTTGCCACGATCCAAGGTAAGACGCAGCATTTGGCAGACGACGAGCGTGTAGAGGTTGAGGTCGGTGTATTGCGCCGGCGAAGAGAGCCGGTTCAGGACATCTAGCTCGGCGAGGGATGCCGGGTCGGTCATCAAGGGAAGGGCGATCAGCTCCTCGGTCGCGCGCTGGCCGAGCTCCGACCAGACACGCTGATACGCTTGGCGCGCCTCCTCATCCGTCGGATGCGGCGACCAGCTGATGCCGAGGTACCTTAGGTACTCGAGACCGACGGCGACCGAGCGGCTGGGCTGATTGAGCGTGAGGTAAAGGTCGATTCCGAGGCGTGCCACACCCGCCCGATCAGCCATATCCGTGACGCGAGCAGATAATGCTGCCAAGTGGTTTTCTGCGTCCGAGAGCGCGCCAGTCAAGAGCTCGCATTCGGCGCGATGGAGGTCGAGTGCGAAGATGAGCTCCCGCCGGTGCTCCCAGCACCCCTCCGCCAATAGGCCTCGACCGGTGATAAAGTAACTGAGCGCCGAAACGTAGGCAGCCGATGCTTTGGCGCGCCGGCCTGCTGCCAAGTTCCATTCCGCGGCCTGCTCGCGTTCATCGACCGATGTGATCAAACCAAGACCTCGGTTGAGCTGATTAACAATTTCAAAGGTCGCTTCGTCTCGCTTCTCCGGAGATGTCCGTGCCGCGAGCAGTCTCCCTATCCGGAGGTGCGCCTCGCCGCGCAGCTGCTCCGGGATCAGCCCATAGGCGGCCTCCTGAACGCGATCGTGGACGAACCGATAAGCGCCTGCCACACGCTCGACCAACTCCTGATGGAGGGCCGGCCATAGACTCGTATCGAGTTGCTCCTCCGAAATCCCGAGTACCATCGAAAGGACTGTGCTCTCGGCAATGTTTCCAAGACAAGCCAGCTGCTGCAATGCATTCTGCGCCTCGGTCGGCAGGCGGGTTAGCTTCCCGACCATAAGATCAGCGACATTATCGGTGTAGCCCTTGGCTTCAATGCGGTCGATATCCCAGGACCAGCGCGCGCCATCATGATCGAATTTGAGTAGTCCTTCCTCGACGAGCGAAGACAGGAACTGAACGGCGAAAAACGGATTTCCGCCGGTCTTCAGTTGTACCAGCTTCGCAAGCGGCTTTGCGCGCTCTAACTCGCAGCGAAGTGCGTCCGCAACCAACTGCCCAAGGTGCTCTTGGGCGAGCGGCGACAGCTTGATCTCCGCGACCTTTCCGCCAGCGGTCTTGATGGCGTCGAGTTTTCTCGTTAGCGGATGGGCCGCAGTGACTTCGTTGTCGCGATAGGCACCGATAAGCATGAGGTGCTCCGAATCTGGCCGCAACAGGTCCTCCAGCAGATCAAGCGTCGCCGCGTCGACCCACTGCAGGTCGTCGAGGAAGAGCGCCAGTGGCCGGTTCGAGCGGGCAAGTGCGCCAATGAAGCGCCGAAATACGAGTCGAAAACGGCTTTGTGCCTGCTGTGGCGGCAACTCAGGAACCGGTGGCTGGTCTCCGATGACTAGCTTGAGTTCGGGTATGAGGTCGATCATGAGTCGCCCGTTCGATCCAAGCGCCTCTAAAAGCACGTGCCGCCAGCTTGCCAACTCGGTGTCGCCCTTGCTGAGGAGAGACCGGACGAGACTTTGAAAAGCCTGCACCAGTGTCGCGTAAGGAATATCGCGCTTGTACTGGTCGAATTTGCCAGACGCGAACAGGCTGCGCTGCGGCACGAGCGCCATGTGTAGTTCATCGACGACTGAGGACTTGCCGATGCCGGAATATCCTGAGACCAGCACCAACTCCGGCATACCGGTCTTGATGATGCGATCGAAGCACGAAAGCAACGTCGCGATCTCACGATCTCGTCCGTACAGCTTTTCGGGGATCAGCAGCTCATTCGGCGTGTCCTGCAGGCCCAGCGGGAAGTCATCGATGCGGCGGCGCGCTTCCCATTCCGCCAGGCAGCGTCGCAGATCGCGCTCGATACCGCCGGCGGTCTGGTAACGATCCTCGGGTGTCTTGGCGAGCAGTTTCATGATGATCGCCGAGACGGGCGCCGGGACAATCTCCAACCGCTCCCTTGGCGGCATCGGCTTTCTGGCAATATGGCAGTGCACCCACTCCATGGGATCGGCCGCCGTTAAGGGCAGAACGCCCGTGAGCATCTGGTACAGCGTGACGCCGAGGGCGTACAGATCGCTGCGGGCGTCGATCGAGCGGTTCATCCGCCCGGTTTGTTCGGGTGCCATGTAGGCGAGCGTACCGGCGATGGTTTCGGGCGGCTCAGGCGCCTGCCGCTCGCGGGACAGGCGCGATGCGATGCCAAATCCGGTGAGCCGTACGTGTCCATCGGCGCAGTGCACCACAATGTTAGCTGGCTTGATGTCCTTGTGGATGAGGCCGCGCTGGTGGAGCTTGCCTATAGCCGTTGCAGCACCGATCGCGAGGGCCAAGAAGCCTCCCACATCCATCGGTGACCCGAGCAGCCTAGCGAGCGGCTCGCCGCCCGGATCCTCGAGCACCAGCAGCATGGTGCGGCCGCTGCCGCGCTCCACCTTGAGCGGTCGCACAGCCCAGGCTGCGTCCAGCTCATCCTTCAAGCTCAATTCGTGAGCGAGGCGATCGAGTCTTGAGCGGGACGGTTGGTCGATGGCACGGGCATCAAGCAGCACGGCAAGCCGGTTGCCATTGTCGTCCAGTCGCCAGCCACGGCTCAACACGCGCTCGCCGTCCTCCCACAACACCTGAGAGCTACCGTCCGAGTACGCGACGTTCAGCGACTGCTGCACCATCTGTCAGACTCCGACGTCGGGCTTCGGCTTGAAGTCGGCTGATCAAGCTCTTCGTGCGCCACACGCGCGGCCTCCCGTCCCTTAGTCTTGCCGGATGCGCGGACGGAGATCTTCCTTCTCTTTAGCAGCAATTTGGAGCGATTTGCCGGGCTTTACTCGCTACGGCGGCGCACACGAGTCAATAAGCGCCCTGCCCGCTGGTTCCAAGGGAACTCGGAGCGCAACCGCGACCCGGAAGGAAAGAGAACAACCCATGGAGCTTCATCAAGTTCGCTACTTCCTCGCCGTCGCGTCCACACTCAATTTCACCCGCGCAGCCGAGCAGTGCAATGTCACGCAGCCCGCCCTGACCAAGGGGGTGCAGAAGCTCGAGCAGGAACTAGGCGGCCAGCTGATCTACCGCGAGCGCCAGTTGACGCAGCTCACGGACCTTGGGAAGGAAGTCCTTCCGATGCTGGAGCGCACATTGGCCTCGGAAGAGGCGGTGCGTCGCAGAGCCCAGGAGTTCCAACGCAAGGAGGTCGCGCCACTGAAGATCGGCCTCGCCCCCTCCATCTCGGCGTCGCTCGTCCTCGATCCGATCGCGGAAATCGCAAAGTTAGTCCCTGGGCTTCACGTCGAGCTGCGTGAGGGCGCAGCGGAGAAGCTCGTCGACCTCTTGCTTGAGGGGGACATCAACGCCGCAATGGTCGGGGACGTGCAGGACATGCCTGCCCGCATCGATGACTGGTTACTGTTCGAGGAGCGCTACGTCGTGGTTCTCGCGCCGACACACCGGCTCGCAAACCGTCCCTCGATCGGCATCGACGACCTCCGCGAGACCGTCTTGCTGGAACGCGCCGGATGCGACGTCGCCCCGAAGATCCAACGGTCGTATTTCCCCGAGGAACCGCTCCGGCTCGGCTATTGCAGCGGTCACGACTTGCACCTGCAGCACATGGCCGCGGCTGGCTTCGGCGTGATACTCGCACCCGAGCACATGCCACACCTTCCGACGCTCAAGACCATTCCGCTCGAAGGCGCCCCGGTTTCGCGGGAGGTGCGGCTGCTGGCTGTGCAGGGGCG
Source organism: Bradyrhizobium sp. USDA 3315 (assembly GCF_054056795.1). Lineage (NCBI taxonomy): Bacteria > Pseudomonadati > Pseudomonadota > Alphaproteobacteria > Hyphomicrobiales > Nitrobacteraceae > Bradyrhizobium > Bradyrhizobium sp. USDA 3315. The sequence goes on from NZ_JBSRYP010000001.1 coordinate 7,620,890, forward strand.
CCGCTACTCGCCCGCGCTGGACGCTTTCGTCAAGGTCGCGCGGCTTCGCGACTGGTCGGTCGATGTCCCCTAGAAGGGCATGCTGCATGCAACGCTTTCGGAGGTGGCGAGCGCGCCCGCATAACCACGACGCGCACGCCGGCGGACAACCGCTTCAGCCACCGGCCGGGGCACTTGCGTCACACTGGAGTGGCCCGGCGAAGCGTAGCGCTATGCAATCCATTCCCGATCGTTATTTCGCGGAGGCCGCGGCGTGCGATAGCGTCGGAGCCATCGCGACAACGTAGCAGGACGAGGAACAGGAAATGACAACGGCGACTTGGAACGGCGCGATGATCGCGGAGTCGGATAAGACGGTCGTCGTCGAGGGAAACCACTACTTCCCGCCCGGGAGCATCCGCAAGGAATTCCTACAGCGGAGTTCGAGGACGAGCCGCTGTCCGTGGAAGGGTACGGCGAGGTACTACTCGTTGGTGGTGGACGGAAAGACCAACGAGGACGCCGCGTGGTACTACCCGGAGCCGTCGACGGCGGCCGCGAACATCAAGGACTACGTGGCTTTCTGGAACGGGGTTGACGTCAGGTAGTGCGCGATGGCGACCGCCAGGCTCGACGCGTGGCAGCAGCTGAGCGAGAACGAGCTTGCCGGCGCCTGGTACCAGGGGCGCCATCGCGGAGACCGCCGCCACGGCAGAACGAGGCGATCAGAACGCGGCAGGGCACTGGCCGCGTCGACCCCGCAATCGAGCGGACCGGGTCCTCGTAGCGTGGAAAATAAGGCGGAAGACCAGGGCAGCATGGAACAGGCCGAGCACGACCTGCTCGCCGACCTACGGCGAGCACGCCGCTCGCTTCGGCTTCAGGACCTGGATGAGCCCGCGGCGGTTGCGCGCCTGACACTGGGCAGAGGATAGCGGACGCGGTCGCCACCGTCATGGGATCGTGGAGCTTCATCATCGTCCCGAGTGCGATCCTTTTCGCCTGGGTAACCGGCAACCTGGTCGGCGCGACGAGGGGCTGGGACCCCTACCCGTTCATTCTTCTCAATCTCGTGCTTTCGTTCCAGTCGGCCTACGCCGCGCCGATCATCATGATGAGTCAGAACCGGCAGCAGGACATTGATCGCAAGGCTGCGGAGAACGACTACCGGATCAATGTGAGGGCAGAGCACGAGATAGAGTTGCCGCACGAGAAGATCGACCAACTGCGTGAGCGCGAAGTCCTGAAGCTAACGGAGGCCGTCAGGACGCTAACCGCGCTGCTGGAGCGGTCGGCGTTGGGTGCACGCGAGCCCGATGCGGAAGGCGGACGGCCGTCATAACGCGCGGCTATCGACTTCATGGCGTGACGTCATTTCCCATTCGCCGCACGGAATACCATGTTTCACGGTACGTTGTGAGCGGCGACCCTTCGCCGCCACTGCGAAGTCGAATAAGGGTCCAACAATCAGGAGTCTACAAATGTCAGTCCAGCAGCCGGTCCTCACGCCGCCACACGGCGGCGAGACAGTGACCTCGAGCGGAGGCTCGAGCATCGAGATGAAAGTGGAGAGCAGCCAGTCCGGAGGCGAATATGGCGCTGTCATGTGGACGGTGCGGGCCGGAGAGGAGCCGCCGCTGCACACCCACTCGCGCGAGGACGAGCTGCTCTACGTGGTGCAGGGCAAGCTCATCGCGCGGGTCGGCGATGCCCGTGTCGAGGTGGGACCGGGCGCCTACGCAGCTCTTCCCCGCGGTGTGCCGCATACGATCGAGGTGGTCGGCGACCAGGCGACCCTGTTGCTCAGCTTCGTGCCGGGTGGGCTGGAGCGTTTCTTGGTCCCACGGAAAGGCGAGCAGCCCGATCCGGCCGCTTTCGGCCTGACGTTCCCCTAGGGGCGGCGACCGCGGCGCGCGGCGTTCGTGACCGCGCGCGCGGGTCCGGGCGCCGACCGCTCGCGACCGCCGGATGATTGATGTCACGCGCCGGCACGGAGGAAATCCACCATGGTCACTCGCGGTTTCACAGGCCGCCAATCCGGATCCGAACCATCGGACCGGATTCCCCCGGGGCAGCACCTCGTCGACAATTTCCCGGTGCTTACGGCCGGCCCCACGCCGCAGATCGAGCCCGCGGACTGGACTTTCACGCTAAAGGTCGGCCCTCGTCCGGCCAAAGCGTGGAGCTGGTCGGAGTTCAACGCGCTCCCTCGAACCAGGATGACGCGAGACATCCACTGTGTGACCTCGTGGTCGAAGCTCAACACCGCCTGGGAGGGCGTGGCCGTCGACGACATCCTCGCCGACGCTGGCCTTACCGCACCCACTCCTTTTGCGCTCGCACATTGCTACGACGGATACTCCACCAACGTGCCACTCGCGGACCTCACGACGGGGAAGGCTATGGTCGCGCTCAAATACGAAGGCCAGCCGCTGCCGCGCGACCACGGGGGACCGGCGCGCCTGCTCGTGCCACATCTCTACTTCTGGAAGTCGGCGAAGTGGGTGAACGGGCTTCAGTTCACGGAGCGTGACGAGGCCGGCTTCTGGGAGTTGCGAGGGTACCACATGTACGGCGATCCGTGGCATGAGCAGCGATACACGAATGACTGAAGCGATTGCCGCAACCGCGCAATGGCAGAGCTGCGCGATTGTCAAGATTGCGACGAGGACGCCGGCTATCAAAAGCTTCTTTCTCCGCCTCTCCGAAACGTTCGACCATACGGCCGGACAGCATGTTGACGTGCGGCTGACCGCGCCCAACGGCTACACTGCCATGCGCAGCTACTCGATCGCCTCGGCCCCGAGCGATTCCGAGGTGATCGAGCTGGCGATCGAGCGCCTCCCGGACGGCGAGGTCTCCCCGTTCTTCCACGACGTCGCCCAAGTAGGCGACATGATCGAGCTTCGCGGGCCGCTCGGCGGACACTTTCTCTGGCCGGGGCCTTCCAACAAGCCAGTGCTCTTGATCGGCGCCGGCTCCGGCGTCGTGCCGCTCATGGCCATGATCCGGTATCGGAAGGCCAGCGGCGAGCCGGTGCCTGTCGCGCTGTCGCTCTCCTCCAGGACCTGGGGTGACGTGCTGTTCAGGGACGAACTCCTCGAGCTCGAGAGCTCGCTTCCCGATTTCGCGCTCGCCTTGGCGCTGACACGCGAGCCTGCGACGCGCCGCACCGACTTCAGCAGGCGGATCGACGCCAGAATGGTCGCTGACGTCGCGGCACGGCTGCCTATGTCTCCCGGCTGCGCCTTCGTGTGCGGGTCGAACGCCTTCGTCGACATCGCGGCGGACGCCGCCCTCGCCTTGGGACTGGAAGCGAGGGCGATCAAGACCGAACGCTACGGCGCTTGAGAGACGACTCCTCTCGCTTTGCGAGAGGATAGTTTTCGCAAAGGCCAGATTATCCGCGCGGCCTGTGGCGATCACGGTCGCGCCGAATGCAAGAAGACGCAACAGCGAACGAAACGGGAGCCGCGTGGATGCTGGCCAAAACGATCGATGATGACAGCTTGAAGGTCTTCTGCCGTGAAGAGCGCGCCTAGCTTGGGCAATTCGACATCGAAATCGACTGCGTCGCACACTCTAAGAGCGGGATACGAACATGTTTTCAGTGATTTTTGAAGTCCTCCCCAATAAAGTGAACTGCAATGACTACCTCGACAACGCCAAGATGCTGCGCCCCGATCTGGAGCAGGTCGAGGGCTTCGTCGACAACGTCCGCTACAAGAGCCTGACCCGCGAGGGCTGGATCCTTTCGGTTTCGAACTGGCGGGACGAAAAGTCGCTCGTCCGCTGGCGCACCCGCATGCGCCATCACGAGGTTCAGCAGAAGGGCCGCGACGAAATCCTCGCTGACTACCACCTGCGAGTCGGCCAGATCACTGCTGACAATCAAGTGCCTCCGGGGTACGCCCTCACGGAGCAGAGGCTCGACGAGACCGAAGTCGGAGACGGAACGACGGTCACGCTGATCAACGCGACTCGCCCCGCGGAGTGGAAGCAGACCAACAACCCTTACGATTGCGCCGAGTGGCTCGGCTTGAATCCGTGGGCCGCCGACAGCACGTCCTGGGACGTCTTCGACGCCATACTTACGCCCGGCGAGCTGATTCTCCTCGTGTCCTGGAAGGACGCCGATGCAGCGCAGGCCTACGAGGACGCTTCCGGGCCGAATGATAAGGCAAGGGTCCGTAGAGTGCGGATCGTGCGCGACTACGGGAAATACGACCGTCGCGAGGCGCCTCAGTACTACGCAGACGCCAAAGGCGGCGAGACCCTCCACGCCTGACACCGCTCCGGAAAGCACGATGACGAATTCGAACGACGATAGAGCCCCTCGCCCACAGGCTGAGGTGGCCGGGGACCTTGACGGTCCTGGCACCCTTAACGGCCGTGCCGGCGCATCGGTGTTTTCGATCGGCGGCCCCGACGGCAGGGGCGGCACGGCGGCGGCAGCTAACCCCTACGAGTTGTTAAGCGCTTCGCTCGCCGCGTGCACAGCGATGACGATACGGCTGCAGGCGCGAAGGCGGAGAATCCCGTTATCCCACGTCGAGGTAGCCGTGTCGTACCACCATGGCGGGGATGGCGGCCGCGATTCCTTCGAGCGCTCCATCAGGCTCGAAGGAAACCTTGGCAACGAGGCGCGCGCGCAACTGATGCAGGCTGCGAACATGTGTCCCGTCGGGCGGACGCTCGGCCTTAGCGCCGACATCCGCACGAACGATAACGTCGACGTCGCGCCAGCGGCAAGCTATGACGACGACTTGAGCGAGCTTTCGATCCCGTACATCGACCCCGACTAGTGTGCCGCGAGATAGTCCGCGAGCGCCACGGCGTTGTTGCGCTCGGTATCGTGCGCGCCGAAGAGCAGCGTGACTTCGCCCGTCGATACAAGATCCGTCAGGTGCGCGACTGCGGCGTGATTGGCGCGGAGTTCCTCGAAGTATCGCCTGTGAAACTCGCGTCGGGTCATGGCCAAACCAGGTCCTGAGGCTTGCGCTCGGGGCGATGTCCTTCCACCCGTCAACGCTGGCATGCTCCTTCGTGAGCCCGCGCGGCCAGATGCGGTCGACGAGCGCCCCTCATGCCGTCCGAGGCCTCGGGCGGCTGGTAGACGCGCTTGACACCAGGCCGCGGGCATCGTCGAGACATCGGATTCACCAGCCCTCCCCTCTCCAAAGGAAGGTGCCTCGCGTTAGCCTGCCTTCGCGGGACTGACCTTGGGAAAATCGATCGGGGTCTGCACCGCATTGTTCATGAAGTTGGTCAACAGGAACTGGGCAGTCAGCGCAATCATCTCGACGATGTTGGCGTCTGTCCACCCAGCATCCCTGACCGCCGCAAACTGGGCGTCGGAAACTTTGCCGCGCGTCTCGATGAGCGCCTTCGCGAAGGCGACCGCAGCCTGGCGCTTGGGATCGCTCGAGCGGCCCTCCCTGTTCAGCCCGATTTCGTCCGCCGGGATTTTGGCCAGGTTGCCCGCGATGAAGCTGTGCGCGGCCAGGCAGTAGTCGCACCCGTCCGCCTCCGACACCGCCAGCGAGATCCCGTCTCTCGTCTTGACGTCCAGGGTCTTCGTGAGCGATCCCATCAGGGTAGCCCAGCCGGAGAGCGCGTTAGGGCTGATCGACATGAGGCGGTGCAGGTTGGGCACGAAGCCCAGCATCTTGTCAACGTTGTCGAGGATCGGCTTGGACTCCGCGGGGGCGTCCTCACGTTTCGGAATGGCAATACGCGGCATTTGATCCTCCTACCGTAGACCGCGAACGATTATTCGGTTCGTGACGATGCGGGCCGTCACTGACGCCCGACCGTCTCAGCCAGTGTTCGCCACTGGAGTGCCTCGAAAGCTAGCGCGCGTCACGCCGCGGCGGGCATGTTTCTTGATCATGCAATCGATAACAGCAGGTCATCGACTGAGCACCGACCGGCGCACCAATGTCACGTGTCCCGGCCTTCGTCCTCAGCTGCGCCTGCCCCGCCGCGCTGACCATGCGCGGAGCGCCCCTTACCCTCGGATTCTGCCGGGACGTATCCATGCACTTGGCGAAAAGCACGGAGAAAGCTGCTGCAGCTCCTATAACCGACCGCCCGCGCGATCTGCTCAACTGAAAATGTCTTCGCGGCGAGCATATCGGCTGCGCGCTTCATCCGCATTTGCCGGAGCGCGACCATCGGTGAACTTCCGATTGCGCGCACAAACCGCGCCATGAATGCGGATCGGCTCAAGCCAGCTTTCTGCGCCAAGGCCATGACGGAGTGATCGGCCGATGGCCGCGCCACCATATCGGCGAACGCATGGGCGATTTGACGGTCACTCAGGATAGAAAAGCGCTCGAGCCAAACGCTGGTCGAATTCAAACTCCGACGGATGAGCGTGACGAGCACCTGCTTCAGGATGGCGGTAGTCATCGCCCGCATTCCAACCTGCCGGCCGCTAATTTCTGCCAACGCAGCCTGCAACTTTGACCCCAGTTCGTCGTCGGGTTCGAAGCGCTCGACAATCGGCGTGGAAAGGTCAGCAAAGAGGTCGATCGACGAGCCGTAGGTGGCGCGAAAGTACCCGCAGATCAGCATCACCGCCGGGTCGACGTTCCCGGCGACAAATCGCTGGATACCCTCGCCGAAGCGGGAATCCCATTGAGCTTCGACCACATTCACTGTTTTGGCCGCTGTGCGGTCATCAACCTCGATGTGAAACGGCTTCTTGGGCGGTGTGATGACAAGGGTGTGAGGTACCAGAGGAAATGCGGAGAAACCACTCACGATCATTCGTCCGGTCCCGGAAAGATTGTAGTGGATAGCCGGCGCGTCCGCGCTCTCGAATGACAGGCGCCAACCTGGACTGACCAAACACTCGATAAGACCAATGACTTCGACATCGAAAGTTGCCATCAGTACATCGAGATCGGATCGAGGCAATGCAAGATTTGGACGATCGGACATTTGTTTCGGACTCTCGGGGTGAGCTGATGTCCTATTCTTGGAACAGGACAATTGCAAATCTTGGTACTGCTTTATGGCTAACACGGTGCGTGCCTGCGCCCTGACAGCCTGGGTGGAAGCCTGGAACCTCCTTGACGAACGTGGGCTTGCCGCGCCCCTCATTCCGACGTTTCAGAACTGAGACCTTAGGAGATCCTAATGAACAAAAAGCACTTGATGAAAAAGACGACCGAGCCGATCCCGACGCAAACCCTGACATATGACTGGTCTCGCCTATGATGTTGCACGCAACCGCTGCGTTAATAGGAAACAGCGTCGGTGAGAACACTTTGCGCAAGACGCGGATCGACAATTCCGAGCCGGCGCACAATATCGGTTTCCGCGGAAACTCCGCGACAAACCGCTTTGCCATCGGCTCTGCCTGCTACGGCAACGAACTGGAACGGTCCGAACGAGGGCAAGTCTTTCGAGTATGAGTATGCAGCTCCAGTTTTATCAGGTGCGATATTTCTTAGCTCTAGCAAGGACACTCAATTTTACGCGGGCTGCGGAGCAATGCAATGTGACGCAGCCGGCGCTGACAAAGGCAGTACAAAAGTTAGAGCAAGAACTCGGTGGCGCGTTGATTCACCGTGAGCGTCACCTCACCCAGCTCACCGAGCTGGGCAAGATGGTTTTGCCCACACTGGAGAAGATATTTGCCGCCGCCGAGGCGGTACGGCTTCAGGCGCGAGGCTATCAAAAGAAGACAATCGCCCCGCTCAAGATCGGGTTGGTGCCGTCAGTCTCCGCCGCACTCGTTACGGAATTGCTCCTGGAAGTCGCCAGGATTATCCCTGACCTGCGAGTCGATCTGCGCGAGGCGGATGCCAACGGGCTCATTGCGATGCTTTTGGATGGCGAGATCAATGCCGCACTCGTCGGTGACGCCGTGGAGCTACCTGAGCGTATCGATCGCTGGCGGCTGTTCGAGGAGCGGTACGTGCTCGTCCTGTCTCTGAGACATCCGATGGCGAGGCAAACCGTTATCCGGCTCAAAGACTTGCATGAGGTGGAATTTCTCGAGAGGGTCGGATGCGACGTCGCCGGCCGATTCAAACAGGCTTGTTTTGCCGACCAGCCAGGCCCTAAGGTTGTGCACAGGAGCGATCAGGAAAGCCATCTTCAGGAAATGGCGTCCGCCGGTTTTGGGGCCATCCTGGCGCCAGAGCACGCTCCAAGGCTGCCGTCGCTCGCCGCTATGCCAATTGAGGGCGACCCCGTCCGGCGCGAGGTGCAGCTTCTGGCCGTGGCGGGGAGGCAGTATTCGCCCGCGCTTGACGCCTTTATCAAGGTCGCTCGTGTTCGTAACTGGACGACTGCACTGGACAAACTCCGCTGCGCGTCTGCCCCTACCTCAAGCAATGTCAATGTTCGCAAGGTTGACGCACAAGGTGCAGGCTCCTTGTTCCAGATCACAGGTCCCGGTCCCGCCTCCTCACGCCCGAGCTTGTCGCGGGCATCAACCGTCGTTGCTAAAGTGGCACGAAGTCGTTGATGGTCGAGGGACAAGCCCACGACGCAGTTGCAGTTACCCACGCGTAGCCTCTTGAATTGACTCGTCTCGTTTCCGGTTAGCCTAAGGGCGAGGCTTAGGCCCATCCAATTCGGACAGGGCAGCAAGCACGGTTTCGGTCGTCGCTCCCGTGATGGAGTCCGGCCCGACACACGCTCGACGGATGATCCCTCGTTGGTCGAGGACATATGTGGCCGGCATTGGCAACATCCAAAAGGAGAAGCCATGGGGAGCGGAGAGATCAAGGCCGCGCTGCAAGAGACGGCTCTTTATCTCGGCTGGCACCACGGACACCAGGCCGAACGAAAGGCTCACCCCAAGATCTAGGTCTGAGAGGATTTCCAGATCCAGTCGGTGATCGCATTTGAGATTGCGTGGCAAGTCTCCAGTCTCGGGCGTTATGGCAATTGCTCTGGCGCCGGCAGCGCGGATTCTGGGGGTGGCCCCGTGAAGAACCCGTAGTCCAGCTGCGCACAATGGGGACCAAGTCCCGTAAACGAAGGTGACGATCAACGGTGCAGTTTGTCGCAATTCCAAAGATAAAACGAGCTTTCCATTTGCCTCGGGGAGAAGGAAATCGGGCGCAGATTCGTTCACCTTCAGGGCGCCGTCAGGAACCCCCGCCTCTCTCAGCCATGATGAAATCAGCCGGTCGGTTCGGATATCCAGCGTGCGAAAACCGCTCAAGGTCTCCGCGGCGGGGTCGATCGTCTTACTAACCGGGCGCCCCTTCGAAACTTCGTCGTCCATTCTGGTTCTCCCCCAACGGGGGCCCCTCGCAGTACCTGTCCGCGTATGTTTCTTGCATGGTGACCGTGCGTTCCGGGAAACTAAAATTCAACTTTGGAATGGAAGTCGTTGACGAATTATCTTTAGGAATAGTCGGGCGAGCGTCTCAGACCCGTCGCCTGGGCCGATAAATCGGTCCCGGCAGATTGAAACACCTCCTGGTGTCGATCCGCATGGCATCGTTTCTATAGCCGGAGGTGATTGGACGGTCGACCACCCGGTGCGTATCCTCAATGCTGAACAACGAGGAGTACGGCGAATGGCGATCTATAGGAAAAACCTCGAAGCCGTCTCGAAGTTGACTCCCGAGCAGTACCGCGTCACGCAGACCGCCGGGACCGAGCGCCCCTTCGCCAACGAATACTGGGACAACAAGGAGCCTGGCCTCTACGTCGACGTAGTTTCCGGCGAGCCGCTCTTCGCATCCTTCGACAAGTTCGACAGCGGGACGGGATGGCCGAGTTTCACGCGGCCCCTGGAGGCTGCAAACGTCGTCGAGAACGTTGACAGCTCGCACGGCATGGCCCGGACGGAGGTTCGCTCCAAGCACGGCGACAGCCACCTTGGCCACGTTTTCCCAGATGGGCCGCGCGACAAGGGCGGGTTGAGGTACTGCATGAACTCGGCCTCCTTGAGATTCATCCACCGCGACCAATTGGAGCGCGAGGGTTACGGCGCGTATGCAAAGCTCTTCGCAAAGCAGGAGGCCTGACGATGGCAGCGACTACAGAACGCGCAATCCTGGCAGGGGGTTGCTTTTGGGGAATGCAGCAACTGATGCGACGCCTGCCCGGTGTCGTCTCAACGCGGGTCGGGTACTCGGGCGGCAACGTCAAGAACGCCACGTACAGCAACCACGGCACGCACGCAGAAGCGATCGAGATCACGTTCGACCCGAGTCAGACGAGCTTCCGCGACCTGCTGGAGTTCTTCTTCCAGATCCACGACCCGACGACGCCCAACCGGCAGGGAAACGACCGAGGCGCGAGCTACAGGTCGGCGATTTTCTACACGAGCGAGGAACAACGCCGCGTCGCCGAGGACACCATCGCCGACGTGGACGCCTCAGGGCTGTGGCCGGACAAGGTGGTGACGGAGGTTTCGCCCGCTGGCGATTTCTGGGAGGCCGAGCCCGAGCACCAGGACTACCTGGAACGCTACCCGAATGGCTACACCTGCCACTTCGTCCGCCCGCAGTGGAAGCTTCCGCGCAGAAGCGCCGCCTGAGTGCGGCGCGGGGACGTGTGGACGGCGCCGGACACAGCTTACTTCGCTTCGTGAAACGAGGGTTGCGACGCACCCTCGCCAATACCCGCACTTCCGCGCGGTCGAGGGAGCGGTCGGCGAGTGCAACGGCAACATTCATGTCCGGCCAGTTCGTGCTCCCGGACGGTTCGTGCGTGACACCGCCGGGCCACGTCCGCGCGAGCTACCAGAATTTTTCGCCGGCGCACACGCGTTGGCAATTCGCGGGTCTCTGGCTGGCGGAGCACGCTTCGCTTCGCCACAGTTGGCGAAATCACAAGGAGAGATGAGATGACCACGAACAAGATCGTCCAGAACATGGAAGTGATCGGCGCGGACGGTGTTCACGTCGGCACTGTCGACGGTGTCGCCAACGGTCGCATCAGGCTCGCCAAGGGCGACAGCGGCGAGGGCCAGCACAAGGGCCACGCGCATTTCATCGACCTCGGGCTGATCGCCGACGTCGAGGGGAAAAGGGTTCGCCTCTCGGCAAACGCGGCGGTAGCGGTCACGTTCGAAGAGGAGCAATCGGGAAAGCCCGTTTGACGAAAGAAAACCCGACGACCCTGGCCACGCGCGAGGCATAAAAAGCCGCGAACCGACGACAGGAAACCGGTTTCGCGGGCATGGTGCATGCACGACTTGAGCCGACATCGAGAGGAAAAGGCCTTGGTGTCTAAGCTGGATCAACTACGCGCAATGACAACGGTGGTCGCCGACACGGGCGATCTCGGTGCGGTGGCGCGTCTCAAGCCGGTAGACTGCACGACGAATCCAACGATCGTCCTGAAAGCTATCGACAATCCCGAGTACAGGGATGTTGTCGAAGAAGCGCTGACATGGGGACGAAAACTGAGCGGCGACGCTGCACGCGTCGCCGCCGCGACTGCCGACCGACTCGCAGTCTCCGTCGGCGTCGAGCTCTTGCAACTCGTGCCAGGCTTTGTGTCCGCAGAGGTGGACGCCAACCTGTCGTTCAATATCGGAGCATTGGTCGCGAGGGCGCGCCAGATTATCGACGCCTACAAGCAGCGCGGCGTCGGACCCGACCGCCTGCTCATCAAGCTCGCATCGACGTGGGAAGGAATACGCGCTGCAGAGATCCTCCAAAGGGAGGGCCTGAAGTGCAACATGACGTTGCTGTTGAACCGGGCGCAGGCGATTGCCAGCGCCGAAGCTGGCAGCTTCCTGATCTCGCCGTTCGTGGGCCGCATCTATGACTGGCACAAGAAGTCTGGTGGAGAGGACTTCGACCCCGCCGAGGATCCAGGGGTCCGGTCCGTGCGGGACATTTACGGATACTACAAGTCGAACGGCATCGAGACGATCGTCATGGGGGCGTCATTTCGCAACACCGGCCAGATCGAGGCGCTGGCCGGATGCGATCGGCTGGCGATCGCGCCAGCCCTCATAGACGCGCTTGCGTCCGAGGGGGGCGAGCTCAAGCGGGTCTTGGCGCCGACCGCCGTGGAGCCACGCTCCCTTCGCACGGCGGAAGACGGGATCTGCCACTGGTTCGTGAGCGAAGACGCCGTCGACATTAAGCACCTGGACCCCGCGGGTCCGATGGACGAAACAACCTTCCGGTGGATCATGAACGAGGACGCGATGGCGACCGAGAAGCTGTCCGAGGGCATTCGCGTGCTCGCGAACGACCTGAAGACGCTCCGCCGCAGGACTGCAGAACGCCTCCTGTGAGCCGCGACGTCGCCACGGCCGACAGCGAACGCAGAGCCGTGATCATCGTGATGCACCACCTGAACAACTTGAGGTCTCAAAGATCCCATGGCTGCTCGAGGAGCTCGGGCTGCAGGTCCGTCCAGCGTATCTCGCGGAGTGAAGGCCGGCGTCAGGCCGAATCGGATTCCTCGATCGCATCTTCGCTCGGCGTGGTGGGCCATACGGCAGACCTGCTCCTCAGCGAAATCTTCGGCGATGCAAACGTTCTTTGCTTCTAGCGTTGCGACCACCGAAACTCTCGAGGGGTCTCACCGAGCAAATGACGGAAATGACGTGCTAGATGACCCTGGTCGAAAAAGCCAACAGCGAACGCAATTTCTGCTAACGGAAGATCCGTCCGAACCAACATCTCCTGGGCGCGCTCAACGCGCTTTTGCGTGAGGTAGACATGCGGCGTCACCCCGGCGGATTGCTTAAACTGTCGTGCAAAATGATGCACTGATAGTCCGGCAACTCCAGCCAGCATCGAGAGATCGATAGTTTCGCCCAAATGCACTTCCACGTACTCCCGCACCCGACGCATTGCGCCCGGCGACAATCCGCCCCATGCTTGCGGTGCTGGCGGCAGGGTCGAAACATCAATTGAGCCCAGGCGCGGCCGCGTGTGCAGGTCATGGCTCGTTGGATTGTTTGAGGCAGTCACAGGGCGATCGGGTGGAGTGACAAGCGCGGGCCGACTATCATTGCTGCCGGCGATCGGTAACCGCACAGAGAAATCGGTCCGGTCCCGGTGCCGGAAAATGTCGACGTTTCGCTCGAAGATCGACCACAAGCTGGTACCTGCCCGGAGTCCACGATCATCGAGCATAAGGGACGTGCGCGCGAACCGGTTTGCGCCCATGATACGTTGGTTGCCGTCAATCGCCAGCAACATGCCTTGAGCGCCTCTCTCCGGCGGCGCTATGGCGACGATCCACTCTCGACGGAAGTGCTCACGAAAAAATCGCTCTTCTATCGCGCATGCCGATCGCAGTGTGAGCGCACCAGTGAGCGCGTGCGCTCGTTCCGAGAGTTCAGGATCGACGGCAGAGACGTCCAACACTGCCATCAATCGCCCATCAACCCCGAAGATCGGCGCACCAGAGCAGCTCAGATTAATGTGTCTGGACCTAAAATGCTGGCTTCTGTGGACCGTGACAGGCCGCTCTTCTATGATGCAGGTGCCGATGCCGTTTGTACCCTCCAACTCCTCGGACCACACTCCCCCAAGCCAAGTTCCCCAATATTTGAACTCGCTTGCCCGCATATCTTCACCGCGATGGGCGACTACGATTCCCGCGCTATCACAGAACAAGATGGCATAACCAGCTTCACGAACCACCCTATATAATTCATCTATCTCCTCTTGGGCACTAAAGGTGAGCTTATCCAGCGGTTCGCGAAAATGCTTCAATTCAGCCGGCGTAAGGATGCGCGGCGCCGTGCTATCGACTGGATCAAGTCCGTATTTTTTTACTGATCTTTGCCAGGAGCTTGATACTGCTTCCACCCCCGGCGGAGGCGCCGCCCCCTGTGCAACCGAACAAACGTGTTCGACGTGCCCAGCGAAAGTGTCGAGCGAGCTTGCAGACCGTTCCAGGAGTCCCATCACCGCACCTGGTTCACGATGGACAGGCTTACAGCAATGGCGCGCCGTCCATCTTCTGCCCGTGGCAAAACGCGCTATCGCGGCACGCGGCGCCGCAGGTCCTCAAGACACCACGGACACCTAAAATATCATCCTCGAAGCTGCATCAAGGTATACCGCGCGGAGTACCCTCGCAATCTCCGCAGGGGCAGCTGACGGTACTGCTTTCGGCTATGGAACAGCGAGCCTGACGGCGCGCCGTAGGCCAGAGTTCCAAGTAAAAAAGCAAGGGCCTCCGGTCCGGATCAAATCCCTCCAAGAATGGCTAGATCATTTGTTGGATGGTCAGCCATCGGACCAGACCTTCGCGGTCTTGTGTTCCGCTCCGAACATCCAAAGGAGAACGCTATGATCGACACTGGACATGTGGGCGCCGCGGCAGACAATATTGCTGAAGCGACGCAGCGCATCGCGACGATAGTCGCTAACGCTCGGGCCGCTCGGCACCTTCTGGATTATCGGCCGCCGGACCTAGACGAGATACGACAAGCGCTCGATTGCATCGTGAGGGACGCTTATCGAGCCAGTGACGTGATCTACCGGGTCCGCGGGCTGCGGCCCCTTCAAGGAGGCACCACCGAGGAAGGAGCGCGTGGAGATCAATGGAGCGATCCGCGACGTGCTCAAACAGACGCGTGACGAGGTAACGAAAAACGGCGTATCAGTGCTGACCCACTTCGCAGCGCGCTCGCCGACTGTCCAAGAAGATCAGGTGCAACTACAGCAAGTAATCCTCAATTTGACTATCAACGCCGTGGAAGCAATGAGCGGCATGCGCGAAGAACCGCGCATCCGTCGCCGTCCGTCCAGACACACGGCTCGCCCCGCTTGCTGCGGCGGTATCCTGGACAATCCGGCAATGAACCGGCTTGAAATGCCCTTCGGCGACGGTGCGCTCGCAGTCGCCTACTAAAAGCCGCCTCGCCCTGCTCCACACGGAGGTGCCGCAAGAGCTGTCCGGCCAAGGGTACGGATCGCGGCTGGCACAAGGCTTTTTCGAAGCGTTGCGATGCGATGGAAAAAGGGTGATCGCGAGGTGCCCCTTAATGTCTTCCTACGCCGCCCGACACCTTGAGTATGGCGCGCTCCTCGATGCTGATCGAAGACGGACGGGACGCACGCGCGCACAACGCTTCTGGATGAGGATACCTCCGCCTATCGAATGCATGACCAAAGGTAATTTCTAATTTCGTCGGCTGCGTCCGATCTTTGGGTCTGCTGGGCCGGCCGAGCACACGCGGTCGCCTCCACTAATCGAAAGCATTGCGGCGAGTCACCGTGCCACGCGTGGGCGGTAAAGGAGCCTCCATGAAGTAACCGACGACTGTTGGCCTGGCTGTTGCCGTCTCGCTGCTCGCCACCACTTTGGCGGCGCTCGCGTAGATCAGCGCAGCGGCTCCGACCGGCCCGACCGCGAACGCGCGTCAGGCAGACTGAGCTCCGCATGAGGCGACCCACGCTTCCGCCGCACAGAGGGACGCCTCGCACATGGATGATCACGCGATTACGCCGCGACAAAAAAGTGGACTGCAACTCCGATGACCAATGACCAAAGCGACAAAACCCTCCATCCGAATCGTCGAGGCTTTCTCGGCGTTGCCGCCGCCACGGGCGCCGCTTCGCTGGCTCCGGGTGTCCTGATAGGAACCGTCGTGACAACCGCGGCGCGCGCGGAAGCACCCGAACCGGCCTCCTCCCAATCCGTCGATGCTTCCGCGAGTACTATCGCTGCCAAGTTGCCGTCGCCAGTGCCCGGCTATCTGTCTTTCGGCCCGGACGAAGCCGTCTTCGTCGAAGTGATGGTCAACGTGATGTGTCCCGCGGATGCGCTGACACCCGGCGGCGTCGATTGCGGGCTTGCGGCCTACGTCGACCGACAACTGGCAGGCGGTTTCGGTAAGGGCGCACGCCTTTATATGCGCGGCCCCTGGCGAGAGGGTAAGCCAGAACTGGGTTATCAATTGCCGCTCACACCTGAGCAGTTTTTCAAGGCGGGACTCGCTGCCGCGGATGCGGCCTGCCGGAAACGCAATGGAAAGGCCTTTAGTGAATTAGATGAGATTGGTGCCGACCGATTTCTCCATGAAATTGCCGACGGCAAGGTGACGGACGAGCGCGTCCAGCTCGCCTCGTGGTTCAACGAACTCGTCTATCCGCTATTTGAGCAAGCTTGTTTCGCCGATCCCGTTTACGGCGGCAATGTCGGCAAGGTGTTTTGGAAGGCGATCGGCTATCCAGGTCTCCCCGCGGTTCATTCCCAGGACATGGTCGATTTCCGTGGCAAGCCCTTCCCGGATGCCGCCAATCCGAAATCCATCGCCGACTTCGCGTAAGGGTAGAAATCATGGCTACACGCTTGAAACATCGCACCGTCGTTTTCGTTGGCGGCGGATTTACGGCGGCGCTGGCTGCTCGCCAGCTAACAGCCAAGGGCGTCGATGTCCTCGTCCTTGAACGTGGAATCGACCGCACCCACACTGCCGCAACAAGCCTGCCATCGCAGCGCGACGAACTGCGCTGGGACGTGCATGGTGATCTCTTTCAGGATTGGTCCGTCCAGACCTACACGCTTCGCCATAATGATGGCGAAGCGGCTCTGCCGATACGACGTCTCCAGGCCTTCAAGCCCGGCGAGGGAATGGGCGGTGCGGCCAATCACTGGAACGGGCAGACCTGGCGCTGGAGCGAGTCTGACCCTGTTTTGCGCACCCACCTTGAGAACCGGTATGGAAAGAAGGCCATTCCAGCTGAAATGGCGATCCAGGATTGGGGCGTCACCTATGCAGAGATGGAGTCCTATCACGATCAGTTCGAAAAGCTGTTCGGCATTGCCGGCAAGGCAGGAAATCTGCGTGGAAAGGTGCAGGAAGGCGGAAATCCGTTCGAGGGACCACGGCAGAGCGAGTTTCCGCAAAACCCTCTGCCTATCACCGAAGCGGGCGTGATCTTCAGCGAGGCAACCAAGAAGCTAGGCTACAAACCTTTTCCCTTGCCGGCAGCAAATTCGCCGGAGGCCTACACCAATCCCGATGGTATGCAGCTTGGTCAGTGCCAGTTCTGCGGCCATTGCGAGCGCTTCATCTGCGAAGCCAACGCCAAGGCGAGCCCCGAAGTTCTGCTTTATCCGATGCTGAGAAAGCGCGAGAGCTTCGAATTGCGTCTGGAAACGCATGTTCTCGATATTCTTTATGATCGTAAGGCAAAACGCGTGAGAGGCGTTCGCTACATCGATCGCGTAACCGGCGAGGAGTATGAACAGCCGGCCGACGTCGTCGTACTTTCTTCCTTCACGATGTCGAATATCAAGTTTCTGCTGATGGCGGGGATCGGGACGCCTTACAATCCCAAGACTGGTCACGGGCTGGTCGGCAAGAATTTCTGCCACCAGACGATGTTCGGCACGCGTGTCTTCTTCAAGGACCGCTGGATCAACCCGTTCCTGGCATCCGGTGCGTCACAGACCGTGATCGACGAGTTCAACGGGGACAATTTCGACCACAGCAGTCTTGGCTTCTTCGGAGGCGGCTACATCTACGCCAACGTGACGAACGGACGGCCGATTACGAGCCGGGCTGTGCCGCCCGGCACGCCGAAATGGGGCGCGGAGTGGAAAAAAGCCAACGCGGATTGGTACGCACATAATTTCAGCATAACTGCCCATGGCAGCTGGTATCCGCATCGGGAGAACTATGTCGACCTCGACCCGACCTATGTCGACGCCTATGGGCAACCGCTCTTGCGCATGACGTTCGACGTTCGCGAGAACGAGCGCAAGATGTCGGTATATCTGTCGAAAAAGATCGACGAGATCGCCAAAGCGACCGGTGCTGACATCGCACCGCCGACAGCCCCCCGCAAGGGGCCGTACGATAGTCGCGTGTATCAGACCACCCATGTCACTGGTGGCACGATTATGGGAAGCGATCCTGCGACGAGCGTCGTCTCCCCTCACCTGCAGCACTGGAATGCGCAAAACCTGTTTGTCGTCGGTGCATCCGTCTACCCCTTCAATGCAGGCTACAACCCGACAGGCCCGCTAGGGGCTCTCGCGCTTCGACTCGGCGACGACCTCAACGATTATGTCGCGCGCCCGCGCCACCTCTGATCCCGACCTAAAAAGGACGTTCCCTATGAAAAGCGCGGGAAAGATTGGCGCGTTTATCGCGGTGCTCGTACTTGCGGGAGCAACCGCGAATCGCGGCTACGCACAGGACGCCGAGCACGGAAAACCCATCTTCAAAGCTTGCGCAGCTTGCCATGCGACAGATCATGCCAGTCGCGCCGGGCCGGGCCTGGGGGGACTCATTGGCAGGAAGGCGGGTACGGTTCCCGGCTTCAGCTATAGTAACGCGATGAAGAAGTCCGACATTGTCTGGGATACGAAGACCCTCGATGCGTATCTGGAATCGCCACAGCAAGTGGTTCCCGGAAACAGGATGCCCTACGCAGGGCTGAAGAACCCGACGGACCGAACGGACCTCGTTGCCTATCTTGCTACGTTGAAGTAACGGCTCATTGAGCGAGGCGTCAGCAAGACGCCATCCATTCGCACGCTAAACATCGATGCCGCCGACCAATGTGTGCGGGCGTCGGAATTGCGTGATGCTGTGTCTGAAATCCTCACCGCCATGCGTTCTGGGCGTGCTGCCTGTGCGCTTCGAGAGCAGCGGCGATACGCGATGCGGTTCCCTGAAAAGACCGAAGGGGCGCACGCGCACAGCGCTTTTAGGAACGATACCCCGCGCTTATCGAATGCATGACCAAACGGAATTTCTAATTTCGCCGGCTGCGTCCGATCCTGAGGACCACTGGGTCGGCCGAGCACGCGGCCGCCTCGACATCGCATGAAGCCATTGCACCGGGCCACCGCGCCGCGCGCGGGCAACAAAGGAGACCCCCATGAAATTACCGAAGACCGTCGGCCCAGCTGTTGCGGTCTCCCTGGTCGCGGCCACCAAGGCGGCGCTCGCGTAGATGAGCGAAGCCGCTCCAGCCGGTCCGACCGCGAACGTGGTGGACGCTGATATGTGACTGGTCAAGCCGCCGCCCTACACCAAGCAGTTCTGGAAGCGAGGTCACACTGTTCTGCCTTCGTTTTCGGAAAACTACCCGTGGTTCCTGGCATTAGATGTCGAACGGACCCATCGCCGCAGCATTTTCAACAGAGAAAGCGAAAGCACTCTCGTACCTCAACCTATCCCTTCACCCATAGGAATCGCCATGACCGACGGAATCACCATGACCAACGGCGTCATCGAATGCATCCTGAGCCGCAGCGCCACCAAGTACTTCGACCCTGCCGCCACCTTGAGCGACGAACAAATCCGCGAGCTGGTGAGAATCGGCACCACCGCGCCGACGTCCTTCCACCTGCAGAACTGGCGCTTCATCGCCGTACGCACGCCTGAAGCCAAGGCTCGGTTGCGTCCGCTCGCTTGGGATCAGCCCGCGATCACCGAAGCAGCCGTTACCTTCATCGTCTGCGGTGTGTTGGCCGATTCCAGCGTTGTACCAGAGCGTCTGGCACCGCTGGTGGAAGCGGGCATCATGCCGGCAACGATGGTGCCTGAATGGGAAATCCCCGCACGCAATCTGTACATGGAATACCCGCAGCGCCAGCGCGACGAGGCAGTACGCACCGGCACGTTCGGCGCGGCGGCGATGATCTATGCGGCCCGCTCGCTGGGCCTGGGTTCGACGCCGATGATCGGTTTCGACGCCGAAGCGGTGCACCGCGAGTTCGGACTGGCCGAGGACGAAGTACCGGTCATGCTGTTGTCCGTGGGGCCGGAGCGTCCGGGAAACTGGGCGCAGAAGCCGCGCCGTCCGGTCGCAGACGTGCTGGATCTCGTATAAGTATTAGTAAAGCCCGAAACTTGCGGAAGAAGACGATGCAAAGAAGTGCAGCTCTAAAGCCGGAACAGGTGCCGGCCGATTCGAAACTGACCCTCGATACGATCACCAAGAACATCGGGTTCACCCCAAATATGATGGCGATCTTCGCGCAGAGCCCGATCGCGTTCAACGCGTGGGCCGCCCTGCTCGGCTCCTTGAGCAAGGCGCTGGACGTGAAGACGCGTGACAGCATCGGCCTCGCCGTCTCGGAAGTGAATGGCTGCAACTATTGCCTGACGGTTCACAGCTTTACGGCCGAGCATATGGCCAAGCTGCCGGCCGATGAAATCATTCTCGCTCGGAAGGGCCATGCCAGCGACCCGAAGCGGGATGCCGCCGTACAGTTTGCGCGCAAAGTCATCGAGACCCGCGGTAAAGTCAGTGACGCCGATCTGAAAGCCGTTCGCGATGCAGGCTACACGGATGCGAACGTCATAGAGATCGTCGCGCTGGTGGCTATGTACTCCCTGACGAACTTTTTCAATAACGTGTTCGATCCCGAGAAGGACTTTCCTGCCGTTGCGCGGGCTGGCTCGACCTGAACCGCACCGAGTTTCTCCGAGGGTGCCTGCAGGCGTCGCGTGATGCGAGCGTAACGCCAAAGCCCAGATGCAACCGGGAAAGTTTCCCGGGAACGAGTCTGGGCTTTTCGTATGTATCGACAAGGCTAGGATGATTTAGCACCACACCAAAATTCCACGATTATCTCCGCGGCCGAGCATGAAAAACCATATGCAGCTCCGGAGGATCGAAGGCGAAATCAAAGAGAGTCTCCCGCCGTGGATATTTTTTCCAAGTTAAAGGTGACGAGCGGCCGATCGTCATTGTGATGGCCGGCCCTATGGCGTGAGAAGCAGATGCTTGTTTCGCACCGTTGATTTCTGCGCGCCGAGCCGGTGGCATCGATTCCATACCCGAAGGTCATTGGACCATCGACTTTCTCCGTTCTATTTGCGCTCATCTGCAAGGTAATTCTGAAAATGACGGCATCCCACACATCGGGAGGTAGACGATGAAGGCGATCGTGGTAACGGACCAGGCTGCGGGAACGTCCGGGATGAAGCTGGCGGAGCGGCCCGAGCCGCAGGCAGCGATAAACGACGTCGTCGTTGAGGTTCACGCATCGGGATTCACCTCGGGTGAGCTGACATGGCCCTCGACCTGGACCGATCGCCTCGACCGTGACCGAACGCCGTCGATCCCCGGGCAGGAGCTGGCCGGAGTGGTCACCGCTCTCGGCTACGGCACGACGGGGCTGTCGGTCGGACAGCGGGTATTCGGCCTCTCGGACTCATATCGCGGCGGCACCCTGGCGGAATACGTGGCCGTCGAGGCACGCAACCTCGCGCCACTGCCGGGCGACGTCGACTTCACAGTGGGCGCGAGCGTGGCGATGCCGGGCCTGACCGCATGGCAAGGGCTGTTCCAGCATGGCCGTCTTCAGGCGGGGCAGAGCGTCCTCGTGCACGGCGCGGCCGGTGCAGTCGGTTCGATGGTGACGCAGCTCGCACGAGAGGCCGGCGCTTACGTCATCGGCACCGGACGCGCCCCCGACCGTCAGAAGGCGCTCGACTTCGGCGCGCAGGAGTTCGTCGACCTCAACAACGACGCGCTGGAAGACGTCGGCGGCGTCGATCTGGTGTTCGATGTCATCGGCGGCGACATCGGGAAGCGGTCCACAGGCTTGATTCGAGCCGGAGGAACACTGGTGACCATCGCCGGGCCAACCGAGGCGCGGCCGGCCAATGGCCTGACGATCGACTTTGTTCTCGTGTCCGATCGCGCCCAACTGAGTGAGATCGTCCAGCGAGTGCGTGACGGGCGACTGCGGACGAACATCGGCAACATCGCGACCCTCGACGATGCCGTCGCCGCTTTCAATCTGACCAAGCGGATCAGCGGGAAGACGATCATCCGCGTTCGTCCGTGAGCGACATGCGCCTGTCACTGCGACATTTCGACCAAAGAGACAAATAACCAAGGAGACAATTCACATGAAGGCGATCGTTGTGATGGACCAGGCCGCGGGAACGGCCGGGATGAAGCTGGCGGAGCGGCCCGAGCCGCAGGCAGCGATAAATGACGTCGTCGTTCAGATTCATGCGTCGGGATTCGTCCCGACTGAGCTGACGTGGCTCCCGACCTGGACCGATCGCCGCGACCGTGACCGAACACCGTCGATCCCTGGCCACGAGCTGGCCGGAGTGGTCACCTCTCTCGGCTACGGCACGACGGGACTGTCGGTCGGTCAGCGGGTGTTCGGCCTCGCCGACTGGTATCGCGACGGCACCCTGGCGGAGTATGTAGCCATCGAGGCACGCAAACTCGCGCCGCTGCCGGGCGACGTCGACTTCACGGTGGGCGCGAGCCTGCCGATCTCAGGCCTAACCGCGTGGCAGGGACTGTTCGAGCACGGCCGTCTTCAGGCGGGGCAGAGCGTGCTCGCGCACGGCGCGGCCGGCGCAGTCGGGTCGATGGTGACGCAACTCGCACGAGAGGCCGGCGCCCACGTCATCGGCACCGGACGCACCGCCGACCGTCAGAAGGCGCTCGACTTCGGCGCGAAAGAGTTCGTCGTCCTCGAGAACGACGCCCTGGAAGACGTCGGCAAAGTCGATCTGGTGTTTGATGTCATCGGCGGCGACATCCAGAAGCGGTCCGCGGGCCTGATTCGAGCCGGAGGAACGCTGGTGACCGTCGTCGGACCGGCCGAGGCGCGGCCCGCCGACGGCCGGGCGGTCGACTTCGTTGTCGACTCCGATCGTGCCCAACTAACTGAGATCGTCCAGCGGGTGCGGGATGGACGACTGCGGACGAACATCGGCACCGTCTCGAGCCTCGACGATGCCGTCGCCACCTTCAACGCGACCGAGCGACGCGCGGGGAAGACGGTCATCCGCGTTCGTCGATGAGCAACGCGCGCCCAGTGATCCGTGCAGCCGGACGATTGCAATCCAGGTCGGCTGGCTGTGTCCTATCAGCCCCAGCCACCAAGAGGCACGCATGGCTTTCACGTTGAAGATCAACGGCACACCTCATGAGGTCGATGTCGACGGCGACACCCCGCTTTTGTGGGTGTTGCGCGACGTGCTCGGCATGACGGGAACCAAGTTCGGTTGCGGCCAAGCGCTTTGCGGCGCCTGCACCGTGCATCTCGACGGCCGGCCGGTCCGCTCCTGCCAGACCCCGGTCGACAGCGTCGGCGATAGTCCGATCACCACGATCGAGGCGATCGGCCAAGCGCCGCAGGGCGCGGCCTTGCAGAAGGCGTGGCTGGAGCTGGAGGTGGTGCAATGCGGCTACTGCCAGTCCGGCCAGATCATGTCGGCGGCGGCGCTGCTGAAGGACACGCCGAAGCCGACGGATGACGACATCGACGCCGCCATGTCGGGCAATGTGTGCCGATGCGGCACGTATCAGCGCATCCGCGCTGCGATCAAACACGCGGCGGGAGTCTGAGATTCATGGATGAGCTTATTCTGAGACAGCAGATTGCCGATGAAACAGCGGTGTCACGGCGCGCCGTTCTTCAGGGCACAGGTTTGCTGCTTGGTTTTGCGCTGACCGGTGCAAGCACGGACTCCGTGTTCGCGGCGCCCGCTTCGCGGGTGGTTGAAAACGAGGTCATGGGTACTTTCGCCCCGAATGGATTTATACGGATCAATCCAACCGGCACCGTGGCCCTGGTCATGCCGATGGCCGAGATGGGTCAGGGGGTTTACACCGCGCTCTCGATGCTTCTGGCCGAAGAACTGGAAGTGGGGCTTGACCAGATTCAGGTTCTGCATGCGCCGGCAAATGATGCGCTTTACGCCAACACGTTCCTGCACATTCAAACTACAGGTGCTTCCTCCTCTGTACGAGCCTTCTGGACGCCCCTGCGTCAGGCAGGGGCAATGGGTCGTGATCTGCTGATTGCGGCTGCTGCCAAGCAGTGGAACGTCGATTCAAAGACTTGCCATGCCAAGAACGGCGTCGTGTTCAATGCGTCCGGATCGAAGCATCTGAGCTACGGCGAACTTGCGAAGGCTGCGGCGAAATTGCCTGTGCCGCCTGCAGCAAACGCCAAATTGAAGGATCCGAAGGCTTTCACACTGATCGGCACGCGTGCCAAGCGCGTGGATTCATCGATAAAGGTCGATGGGCGCGCGCTCTACGGCATCGATACGCTATTGCCGGGAATGAAGTTCGCCGCGGTTGCTATTTCGCCTGTGCTCGGCGGCAAGGCGAAAACGGTGGACGAGAGGGCTGCGCTGGCAGTGAAGGGCGTCCGGCAGGTGGTCAATATCGATGAAGCGGTTGCCGTCGTGGCGGATCACATGGGTGCGGCGAAGAAGGGCCTCGCGGCGGCGGCCATCACGTGGGACGACGGGCCGAACGGCAAGGTTAGCAACGCCGATATCGTCAAGCAATTGGAGGAGAACTCCAAGAAGCCGGGTGCGGTTGCCCGTAACGATGGTGATGCAGGGAAAGCTCTTTCCCAAGCGGCGCAACGGCTCGAAGCCGTCTATCAGGTGCCTTTCCTGGCCCATGCGGCGATGGAGCCGATGAACTGCACCGTTCATCTGCAGAAGGATCGTTGCGACGTTTGGGTCGGGACGCAGGCGATGTCGCTCACGCGGTCTCTGGTCGCCGAACTCAGCGGTCTGCCAAGGGATGCGATCAAAATTCACAATCATCTGATTGGCGGTGGCTTCGGCCGAAGGCTGGAGGCCGATGGCACGGTGCTGGCCGTCAAGATCGCCAAGCACGTCGATGGCCCGGTGAAGGTGATCTGGAGCCGCGAGGAAGACATCCAGCACGATATGTATCGGCCGTACTACTTCGATCGACTGTCGGCCGGACTTGATGCGGTCGGCGAGCCGGTTGCCTGGACGCATCGGATCGCCGGCTCCTCAATCGCCGCTCGCTATATTCCCTATTGGTTCAAGGACGGATTGGATCTCGATGCCGTAGAAGCGGCGGCCAAGCCGCCATATGCGCTGCCCAATATCCACGTCGACTATGTCCGGGTCGAGCCCCCTGGTGTCCGGACGGCTTTCTGGCGCGGCGTCGGACCAACTCACAATGTTTTTGTGGTCGAAAGCTTCATGGATGAGCTCGCGCATGCCGCAAAGCAGGATCCTGTCGCTTATCGCAAGGGATTGCTGGGTCACAATCCGCGAGCGCTTGCTGTTCTGTCCCTTGCCGCGGAAAAATCAAGGTGGGGATCACCACTTCCCGCACGGCATGGCCGCGGGATTTCGGTACAATTCGCATTCGGAAGCTACCTGTCGCAGGTCGCTGAGGTCGAAGTGGCGGCCGATGGCTCTGTCAAGGTCAAGCGGATCGTCTGTGCGGTTGATTGCGGCATGTACGTCAATCCGGATACGATCGAAGCACAGGTTGAGGGTGGAACGCTTTTCGGGCTGACCGCTGCGCTCCATGGGTCAATCACTTTCAAGGATGGACGCGTCGAGCAGAGCAATTTCGACAGCTATCTGCCGATGCGTATCGACGAGGTGCCGGTGGTGGAGACGCACTTGATTAAGAGCGCAGAGGCTCCAGGTGGAATTGGTGAAGCTCCGACAGCCATTGTCAGTGCTGCAGTGACAAATGCGATCTTCGCCGCCACCGGCAAGCGCCTGCGCAGCCTGCCGATCGATACGAATTCGCTGAAGTCGTCGTCATAGTCCTTGCCCATCATCCGTCATCCCTGCCCGTCGCAGCGCGCACGCGATGACTGTCCGGAGCCGACTGGCCCGACTGGGACGATTCCGCGAGACGCACCACTCGAGGGACTGGCCTCAGATGGTATGGCTCTGCGAGGGTCGTAGCAAGGAGTTGCTCCGTGGGTGCTGTAGCTTTCTCGGGCTCTCGCGCAACGAGGCGGTTCGATTGAAGACCAGCCGTTCGGGGCGGGAATCATCATCGTGGCTGAAATAGCCTTGGCGCTCAAACTGCAACGCCTCGCCATGGGGATCGGAGGCGGTTGCGCGCTCGACGAGGCAGCCGCGTAGCGTATGCATGGAATGTGGGTCGAGGTCGGCTGCGAGGTCCGTCGGGCTCGGCCTCGCTGCTAAGAAGAGCCGGCCGTAGAGCCTGACCTCTGCTGGCAACGCATCCACGGCGCTGATCCAGTGGATTGTCGCCCCGACTTTTCGCCCGCCGGCGCCCCCCCTGCTGTCGGGGTCGTAGGTGCAGCGTAGCTCGACCACACGGCCCGCCGCGTCCTTCACGACATCACGGCAAGTGATGAGGTAGGCGTAGCGGAGCCTCACCTCGCGGCCCGGCGCCAGGCGCCGGAAACCGTGTGGTGGCGCCTCGTGGAAGTCGTCTTGCTCGATGTACACCTCGCGGGAGAACCGGACGACTCTCGTCCCGAAGGCCGGGTCCGCCGGGTGGTTTGGCGCATCAAACTCCTCTATCCGGCCCGCATAGTAGTTCTCGATTGTCAATTTGAGCGGCTTGAGCACCGCCAGTCGTCGGGGAGCCCGCTCATTAAGGACATCCCGGATCGCTGCGTCCAGGACACCGTCGTCGACCGTGCTGTTGGCCTTCGAAACTCCGATGCCGCGTATGAACCGACGCACCGCCTCGGGAGGCACGCCGCGTCGGCGCAGGCCTGCAAGCGTCGGCATTCTCGGGGCATCCCGGCCCGCCACGCGGCCGTCGCGCACTAGCTCCGTCAGCACGCGTTTTGAGAGGACGGTATGCGTAATACCCAGGCGAGCGAACTCATACTGTCGGGGTCGCGATGGCATCGGGAGGTTGTCGAGGAACCAGTCGTAAAGAGGTCGGTGATCCTCGAACTCGAGGGTGCACAGCGAGTGGCTCACCCCTTCGATGGCGTCGCACTGGCCGTGCGCGAAGTCATAGCTCGGGTAGATGTGCCAGGCCGTGCCGGTGCGCGGATGGCTGGCGTTGAGAATACGGTAGATGACGGGGTCGCGCAGGTTGACGTTCGCTGACGCCATGTCGATTTTCGCGCGGAGAACCCGCTCGCCGTTCCTGAACTCGCCGGCGCGCATCCGCGCGAACAACTCAGCATTTTCCTTCACGCTGCGGTCGCGAAACGGGCTGTTCCGGCCATGGCTCGTCAATGTCCCCCTGCCCTCTCTGATATCGTGTGCGGACTGGTCGTCCACGTAGGCCTTGCCGATGCGAATGAGATGGCAGGCCCAAGCGTAGAGCTGCTCGAAGTAGTCGGAGGCGAAGTGGAGGCCCTGCGCCCAATCGAATCCGAGCCACTGGACGTCGCGCTTGATCGCGTCGATGTACTCCACCCTCTCCTTTGCCGGGTTCGTATCGTCGAGGCGCAAGTTGCAGCGGCCACCGAATTCCTTCGCAAGCTCGTAATTCAGCACGATCGACTTCGCGTGCCCCAGGTGGAGGAAGCCGTTCGGCTCGGGTGGAAAGCGCGTGACCACGACACGCGTGCGGCCGGTCTCGACGTCAGACGCTATGATGCCGCGAATGAAATTGCTGGCGCTCGCGCCCGCTTCTCCGAAGTCGTTCTGCTGAGACACCTTCCGCCTCAAGCCTGGAGTTCGTCGGGCGGGTGCACGCCGAATCCGTGCATCCTGAGCGCCCATTGCAGCGCCACGACGGCGCCCTTGACCGGCTGCAGGAGAGCTATCGAGGCCAAGGCCGTACTCGGAAGGTAGACGCCAAGCTGAAACGTCAGCGACGGTGCATAGTCCACCTCGATCCAGAGAATTACCGGAACCAAGACGTGTCCGACGATGACGATCACCAAGTATGCCGGCAGGTCGTCGGCCCGGTGGCCGGTGAAATCGAGGTGGCAGACAGAGCAGTGGTTATCGACCTTGAGAAACGCACAAAACAGGCGACCCCGCCCGCAGCGCGCGCACCTTCCTCGAATGCCCCTCCAAAGGGAGAGGCTAACTTTGCGCCCGGCGGCAGTTTCTGCTGACGTCCAGTCATGGTCGTGACTTCCAACATTGCCTTCAACCGTCGTGGCCATCGCCCGTCCTCCTGCCTTACACGGCAGCATGAGTTGTTCCGGCTTCATCGCGCATCGGCGTCACCGCAACTCACTCCGCCGCGACCGCTGTCGTCTGGGTCGGCTTGCCCTCGTTGTTGCCTTCCGCGAGATTGCGCACCACCATGTAAAAGATCGGCGTGAAGATCAGCCCAAACAGCGTGACGCCGAGCATACCGAAAAACACGGCGACGCCGACCGCCTGGCGCATTTCCGATCCGGAGCCGGTGGAGATCACGAGCGGCAGCACGCCGAGGATGAAGGCGAACGAGGTCATCAGGATCGGCCGCAGTCGCAACCGGCAGGCCTCGATCACCGCCTCCAGCCGCGGTTTACCCTCAAGCTCAATGTCCCGCGCGAACTCGACGATCAGGATCGCGTTCTTGGCGGCCAATCCCACCAGCACAATGAACCCGATCTGGGTGAGAATGTTGACGTCCTGGCCCATGATGCGGACCCCGATAGTGGCGGCAAGCAAGCACATTGGCACGATCAGGATGACGGAAAACGGCAAGCTCCAGCTCCTGTATTGCGCGGCCAGAACCAGATAGACGAACAGCACGCAAATCGGGAACACGAACAATCCGGTGTTGCCGCCGGTAACCTGCTGATAGGACAGGTCGGTCCATTCGAAGGAAAAGCCACTCGGCAATTTGTCCTCGGCGAGCTTCTTCATAGCGGCGATCACGGTCGCCGAACTCGTCCCCGGCAAGCCTTCGCCTTGTAGCTCGGCCGTCGGATAGAGATTGTAGCGGGCGACGCGATCGGGGCCCGAGACGTCCTTGAACTCTACGACGCTGCCGAGCATCACCGTGTCGGCATTGGCGTTGCGGGTCCGTAGTCGCGCAAGATCAGGACGCTCCTTCCGGAACGGCAGATCGGCCTGCGCGGTGACATGATAGGTACGGCCGAATAAGTTGAAGTCGTTGACATAAGTCGAGCCGAAATAGGTCTGGATCGTGTCGGTGATGTTCTGGATGGGAACGCCGAGCTTCTGCGCTTTGACTTGATCGATGTCGACGAAGACCTGCGGGGTGTTCGAGGAGAACGGCGAGAACACAGTGGGGGCGAGGAGCAGAGGCGACTTGCGCGCCGCTGCGACGAGTTCGTCAGTCGCAGCCGCCAACAGCTTCGGACCACGGCCTTGCCGGTCCTGGATGCGCATGGTGAAGCCGCCGCCGGTGCCGATGCCGGGGATCGGCGGTGGCGGGATCACGATGATGAACGCACCTTCAATGGCCGATAGCCGCTTGCGCAGATTTGCCGTTATCACCTGCGCGTTCAGCCCCTTCTTGCGGCGCACCTCCGGTTCTTCGAACACTGGAAACAGCGCCGCCGAGTTGCTTGCCTGTGTGCGGGTCGCTCCCGACAGACCTGCAAAGACCGCGATATGCGAAATTCCGGGCGTATCGAGCGCGATGCTCTCGATCCTGCGAACGATCTCAGTGGTCCGCGCCAGCGAGGCCGCGCCCGGCAGTTGCGCGGATATGATCACGTAGCCGCGATCCTGTGCCGGAATGTAGCCCTGGGGCGTGGTGACAAGCAGCCAGCCGGCGCTGCCGATCAGGACCACATAGACGAGCAGCATCACCACGCGATGCCGGATCACGAAGCCTGCAACGTCAGCATAATAACGCGACAGCCAGTCGAAGCCGCGGTTGAACAGCCTGATGAACCATTCCCAGCCGCGCGCGATCAGATTCCAGCCGGCCGACGGCCGCTTCTCCTCGTGCGGAAGGAGGATCTGCGAAGCCAGTGCCGGCGACAGGGTCAGCGAACAGAAGCAGGAAATTGCTGTCGCGACCGCGATGGTGACCGCGAACTGCTGGAAGAACTGCCCGGTAATGCCACCGAGAAACGCGGTCGGCACGAACACCGCGCACAGCACCAGCGCAATCGAGACCAGTGCGCCGCCGACTTCCTCCATGGTCTTCAGCGCGGCTTCGCGCCGGCTCAAGCCGCGCGCGAGATGCCGCTCAACATTTTCGACCACGACAATGGCGTCGTCGACCACGATGCCCACCGCGAGCACGAGGCCGAACAGCGTGAGATTGTTGATGCCGTAGCCGAGGGCTGCCATGGCCGCAAAGGTACCAACCAGCGATACCGGGATCGCCACGATCGGGATGATCGCCGGACGCCAGCCTTGCAGGAACACCAGCACCACGACGACAACCAGTGCCATCGCTTCATAGATCGTCTTGATCAGCTCGCTGATGGACTGCCGGATGAACTCGGTCGGGTTGTAGCCGATATTGTAGTCGAGCCCCTTGGGGAAGCCGACCTTCAGCTTCTCCATCGTGTCCTTAATGCCCTTGGCGGTCGCAAGCGCGTTCGATCCTGGCCGCTGTGTCACCCGCAACGCCACCGCTGACTTGCGGAACAGGAAGCTGTTGGTGGAATAGTCGAGCGCGCCGAGGTCGATCCGCGCCACGTCGCGCAGGCGAACGATGCGGCCGTCCTGGCCCGACTTGACAACGATGTCCTCGAATTGGGATGGATCCTTCAGCCGGCCAACGAAGGTAAGGTTCGGCTGGAAGGCGCGGTCAGCAATCGGTGGGCTCGCAAGCTGGCCGCCCGCGATCTGCAGGTTCTGGGTGCGGACCGCCGCAACCACGTCGTTCGAAGTCAGGCCGAGATTGGCGATCTTGTCGGGATCGAGCCAGAGCCGCATCGAATAATCGCGCGCGCCGAAGATCTGGATGTCGCCGATGCCGTCAAGCCGCAGCAACTGGTCGCGCACCTGCAGCAACGCATAGTTGGAGATGTAGAGCTGGTCGAGCGAGTCGTCGGGCGACAGCATGAACACGACCATGAGGATGTCGGGCGAGTCCTTCTTGGTGACGACGCCGTTGCGCTGCACTTCCTCCGGCAATTGCGGCTGGGCGATTGCGACGCGGTTCTGCACCAGCACCTGCGCCTTGTCGAGGTCAGTTCCGAGCTTGAAGGTGATGGTGATGGTGAGCTGGCCATTCGAGGTCGCCTGGCTGTACATATACAGCATATCCTCGACGCCGTTGATCTGTTGCTCGATGGGAGCGGCCACGGTATCCGAGATGGTCTGCGCGGAGGCGCCCGGATATTGCGCGGTTATCACCACGGTCGGCGGCACCACTTCCGGATATTCGGCGACCGGTAGCGTCCGATAGGCGATCGCGCCCACGATCAGGAGCACGATCGACAGCACCATCGCCAGGATGGGCTGGTTGACGGAAAGACGCCCGAGATTCATGTCTTGCTCCCGCCAATTTCGATCATGTGCGGGTTAACCTTGGCGCCGACGCGGGCACGCTGGATGCCGTCGATGATGACGCGGTCTTCGGGTTTGAGGCCCGTGCGGATCACGCGCAGGCCCTCGTTGATCGGTCCGAGCTCGACCGCGCGCGCTTCCACCGTGTCGTCATCCTTCACCACGAATACGATCTTGCGCGACTGGTCAGTCGCGATAGCCGCATCCGGCAACAGCAGCGCTTCATAGGGCGAGGAGCCGATCAGCCGCACGCGACCGAATTGTCCGGGCAGAATGGACAGATCGTGGTTGGGGATGATCGCGCGGTTGCGCAGCGTGCCGGTCGACGCGTCCAGCCGGTTGTCGAGGAAATCCATCTTTCCTTCATGCGAGGGTTTGGTCTCGCCGGTGAGCGTCACCTGCACGGGGTTGGCCGTGTCGCGCGAGCTCGGCCGCCTGCCCTCGAACCACAGCTTGTTGTTCTTCAGATAGGTCGCCTCGTCCAGGTCGAAATAGATGTAGATCGGATCGAGCGATACGATCGAGGTCAATAGCGTCGCGCTGCCCTCGCTGCCCTGCACGAGATTGCCCTCGGTCACCAGATGGCGGCTGACGCGGCCGGTGATCGGCGCCACCACATGCGTGAATTCGACATTGAGCTGTGCGGCCTTCAACGCGCCGTCGGCCTGGGTCTCGGCGGCACGCGCCGCCTGCAGCTGCTGGCGGCGCTGATCGACGACTTGTTCGGAGACCGCGCTGGTCTGCACGAGGGTCAGGCCGCGCTCGAAATCGCGCTTGGCAAGCTCCCCTTTGGCGCGCGCGTCGGCGAGTTGCCCTTCGGCTTGCAGCTTAACCGCCTCGAACGGGCGCGGATCGATGATATAAAGCAGATCGCCAGCGCGGACGGTCGCACCATCCTTGAACTCTACACTATTGACGAAGCCGCCGACGCGGGCACGGACCTGAACCTCCTGGATCGCCTCGAAGCGGCCGGTGAACTCGTCCCAGTCTGTGACGGTCCGTTTGACCGGTTGTGCCACCATCACCCGCGGCGGCGGAGGCGCGGCCGCCTGCGATTGCGCCCTCTCGTGGCAGCCAGCAAGCGCGAGCGCGAACAGCAGACCGATCGGAGCGCCGCCGCATCGTGCAAAGCGGCGAAACGAACCGCGATCGAGCCGGGGCGCCGGAGCCGGGTACTCCGTTTTGTCAGTCGCACTCACTTCCGCATCCCCGAGGACCTAGAATGTTGCAATTGAAGGAGAGATCGACGGGCTGGGAAACTGCCAGCGCCGTCGCCAGCTTGCGCCGGAGCTTCCCAAGACCGGTTCATATCCTCGACCAGCATTGCCGCGGCGTGGCGCGCGAGCGCCTGGGTCGGGGCGTTCGTGTTGCCGCTAGTGATGTTTGGCATGATAGAGGCGTCAATCACCCGGAGGCCCTCGGCCCCGCGGACCCTGAGCCTTGCGTCAACCACCGCTCGCGCATCCTGGCCCATCCGGCACGTGCCCACCGGATGAAACATCGTCGTGACGGCACGCTTCACCCATTCGCCGATCTCGGCATCCGACTGGATGCGCGGGCCGGGCTCGATCTCTTCCGTGATCACCAGCGCCAGCGACTCCTGCGCCATTACCTTGCGGATCGCGCGCACCGATTCCACCGCGGCCCTCAAGTCTTCTTCCTCGCCGACGAAGTTCGGGTTGATGAGCGGCATCGACGTGGGGTCGCTGTCGGCCAGCCGCACCCAGCCACGGCTCTTGGGCTGAAGCACCACGAGTTCGAAGGTGATGCCCGAGCGGTCGCCCGTCGGGCTGATTCCATCGGCCGCGATGATTGGCACGTGATAGCATTGGATCGTGGGTTCGGCGGTGAAGTCGGACGGATTCCAGTGAGAAACCGTCTCGATGCCGTTGCCCGACGCCGGGCCATCCTTGGTGACGAAATAGCGCAGGCCCGCCTTCACGCTGCCGAGGCCCTGCGCGGCAGCCTGATAGCCGAGATCGCCCTTCACATAGGCACGGACTGGCACGATCGCGTGGTCGTGGAGATTTTCGCCGACCTCCGGAGAATCGATGATCACCGCGATACCGTGCTGGCGAAGTTGCTCGGCTGGCCCGATGCCCGAGTGCATGAGGATCGTTGGGCTATGGACCGTGCCGGCCGACAGCACAACCTCGCCGGCCATGATCCTCCGCAGACCGTTGTCCACGAGCTCGACGCCGACAGCCCGCTTGTTCTCGACGAGAATGCGAAGGACCATCTTGCCGGTGAGAAGAGTAACGCGGCCCGAGGCGAGGTGTGGACGCAGATAAGCGTCGACCGCGCTGCACCGCCGCTGGTTCCCGACTGTCGATTGCACCGGCGAGACGCCGATCTGGCTCTTGCCGTTATAGTCGGGATTATAGGGGATCCCATATTCCTGGAAGGCCTTGAGGCAGTATTGATTCAGCTCGTTGATGCCCTTGGGCAACTGAACCGCCAGACCACCATTGATGCCGTGATATTCGTCGTGGAAGGTGTCGTTGTCTTCCTGCGCCACGAAGACGGGAAGCAGGTCTTCATACGACCACTTGCCAGTGTCGCCGACCGCGTCCTGCCACGCGGCGTAGTCGCGCATCTGACCCCGGACGTAGGCCATCGCGTTGATCGAGGAGCCGCCGCCGAGCACCTTGCCCGAGCGATATGCTCGCTTGGTGCCGTGCTGGGGAACCGTCTCATATTTCCAGACATGCCGGTCGTGGGCCAGTATTTTGGCGAAGCCGGCAGGAATGTGGATGAACGGATCGCGATCCGTGTCGCCCGCTTCGATCAGCGCGATCGAAGCATCGGTGTGTACGGCGAGATAACTCGCAACGACGCAGCCGGCCGCGCCCGCACCAACAATGACGACGTCGTATTGTTCCTGGGACATCAATTTCTTTCTGTTTCGCGATATTTGTATCGTTCAATCAACAACAGGAGCTGGCGCAGCAAGATCGCTGCGCCGGATGCTGAGATTAGTTGGACCAACTTTTGGAAAATGACTTTGCAATGCCGGCAAGGGAAATCACCTCTCGCCATGGAGTCGATAGACGCTTGTTATTGCCGCTTGCCGCGCAGCGTGATACGCGAAGGCAACTTTTCAAACCTGCCTTGGAAGTCGTCTCGCACACCGGTTTCTTTGTTGTGGCTTTATAGGTGTCTATGATGGAAGCACTCGTTCGCCCTCAGAACCGCAGAAGTTTTCTTGAGAAGCACGTTGATTACGTGGCTCTGGTTCCCGCAGCGGCGGCGATTTGTTATCCATTTCTGCTCAATGCTTTTCATGCCATCGTCGACACGCAGGCCGTAAGCCTGCCACCGCTCGCAATCGCCAGCGCGACCTCCATCCTGGTCGTTGCGTTTATCGTGCCGTTTCTTGGGATCGCTCTGGCTTGTCGTCCGACGTCCAATCCCGGTTCAAGACGCCTCGCCTATGCCAGCGTGGTATCGCCAACGCTCTATGTCTTTCTCGGCGTTGTCCAGACCTTGATCAAGAGTCCCATTCCCGACGAGGTCGTCTGGTGCGCAATTTGGCTCGCAATTGCGATCTGGTCGCAGTCTGCCCGAGATCCGGTCGCTGCAGCTGTGCCTGCAGTCGGGACCTGGCGCGTGGTCCACGGGGTAACGGCTGTGGTCCTGTCCCTATATGTGGTGTTTCATCTCACCAATCATCTGTTCGGCCTTATAGGGCCGGATGCGCATGCGGCCGTCATGAAAATCGGACGCGTGGTTTATCGCTCTGCCGTAGGTGAACCGTTGTTGGTGGCGGCCATGCTTTTCCAGATCGGTACCGGCCTCTTTCTGGCGTGGCGCTGGAGCGCCGCAACGCATGACTTCCAGCGGACCTACCAGGTCGCTTCGGGAGCCTATCTCTCAGTGTACATTCTCGGCCACATGAACTCGGTCTTCGTCTACGCCCGAAGCTTCCTCGGCATACCGACAGATTGGAATTTCGCGATCGGAGCCCCGACTGGGCTCATTCATGACGCATGGAATATCCGTCTGCTGCCTCACTACGCGCTCGGCGCCTTCTTTGTCCTGAGCCACCTTGCTTCAGGGCTGAGAGTGGTGCTGATCACGCACGGTGTCGACCAACGTAATGCCGATCGCCTTTGGGGTGTCTGTGTCGCGATGAGCGCCATCGTCGCGGCCGCGATCATCGCGGGAATGTGCGGCGTCAGGATCGGTGCATTGGCTTCGTGACTAGCGAACG
This sequence comes from Bradyrhizobium sp. USDA 3315, assembly GCF_054056795.1. Lineage (NCBI taxonomy): Bacteria > Pseudomonadati > Pseudomonadota > Alphaproteobacteria > Hyphomicrobiales > Nitrobacteraceae > Bradyrhizobium > Bradyrhizobium sp. USDA 3315. The sequence continues at coordinate 7,656,115 of NZ_JBSRYP010000001.1, forward strand.
TGATTATCGCGGTCGCATACGCCGTTCTGCCTAAGACGCGCGGGAATTCCCGAGTACGGCGCACTCCTCGACGGCTGATCGCAGATGGCCGGCCGCCGACGCCCCGCAGCGCTTTTGGACGACGATACCCACGCTTATCGAATGCATGTCCAAACGGAATTTCCAATTTCGCCGTCTCCGTCCGATTCTGAAGCCCACTGGGCTGGCCGAACACGCGACCGCCTCGACATCGATTGAAGGCATTGCGCCGAGTCGCCGTGCCGCGCGCAGGCAGCAAAGGAGACCCCCGTGAAATTATCGAGGAAAGTCGGCTTGGCTGTCGCCATCTCGCTGGCCGCCGGCACCGTGGCGGCGCTCGCTCAGTATAGCGGCGCGGCACCGGCAGGCCCTACTGCGAACGTGGTGGACGCTGCCGGACACCTTCGCGTGCCGGCCGACTACCGAACCCTCTACCAAGCGCTCGGGAGCTGGGCGATTGCCGCCGACAGCGGTCAAGGTTCGAAGGAAATGCACGCCGTCTACGCATCCCCGGGGGCGATCGACGCCTACCGGAAGACGGGGCATTTCCCGGACGGCGCCGTTCTGGTGAAAGAGGTCTTCGCGACCTCGACGAACGAGATGACCACCGGCACAGTAAGCCACGCCGACAAGCTTAAGGGCTGGTTCGTCATGGTGAAAGACAGCAAGGGAACGCATCCCGGCAATCCGCTGTGGGGCGACGGGTGGGGATGGTCGTGGTTCGACTCGGACAAGCCGCTCAAGACTACCTCGACCGACTACCACACCGATTGCCAAGGATGCCACGTGCCCGCCAAGGACACCGACTGGATTTACGTGAATGGATATCCCGTCCTGCGTCGCTAGGCGGCCGCATACGCAGGCGTTCTCCTCTTGCAGCGGTTTCGCGGAGGCCAGTGTCGTGTCTGGCGAGTTGGTGCGGCGAGCCAGAAGATTGAAGAGCTTATTGTGACGATTTGCTTCGGTCCGCGACCTTTCGGGTCCGTCCGACGTTCAGATTACAAACGAGCGCATGGAGGTCGGCATGTCCTTCTCGGTATATGACATCACAGTCCCTGTCATGCTGCATGGCTTGAACGTGATGGACGACTATCTTGATCACGCCCAAGCGCTCGAGCGGACCAAGGGATTTGAGCCTGGGAGGATCCTTGCTGAACGGCTCGCGCTCGACATGCTCACTTTCGGAGAACAGTTCTCCGTAAGCTGCAACAAGGTCGAGGCGCACATGGCAAAGTTGATGCAGCACGATCCGCCAGCACCCAGTAACACCCCGATGATGTATCCGGCGTTGAAAGGGCGGCTCCTTGAGACTCGCGGATTCCTGCAAAGCGTGCAGCCGGACGAGATTTCTGGCGCCCAGTCCCACACATACGAGCTGACGCCGCCTATAGTGCGCGGGTGGTTTGGCGGCGAAGACTACATCCGCCACCTGGTGCTGCCCGACTTCTTCTTCCACATCTCGATTGCGCACGCGATCCTCCGTCACCTCGGAGCGAAGATCGGGAAGCGTGCCTACCTCGGCAACCTCACTCAGCAAAGCGGCGGTGACTACTCGTGAGAGCCGGGCGCGGTGCGCGGCACGCGCCGAGGCCCTCAAGACAGGAAAGCAAGCTCAGGGGATGACATTGTGAGCGATTTGCGAGAGGTCATTGGCGCGCTGCAAAGTGAAGTTGAATTCGAGGCTGCTGTAAGAGAGTTGGGAGCCGCGGGGATCGACCGCGCTCGCATAAGCTTCCTCGCGCAGGAAGAGATCGCAGCGTCTTGTGCGGGCGCTGTTGGCTGCGACATCAAGCAGCTGCCTCGCATCGAGATCGGCTTGAGCGATGACCGCCAGCAGGTTCGCACGCTTGCGACCTCGCTCGCGGCCACTGTCGCGTCGTTCGCCGGCGCCGGTGCCGTCTTGGCAACAACGGGCGGAGCGGCCGCGCCGGCTATGCTAGCTGGGTTGGCTGCCGGGGGTGGTGTGGGCGGGCTCGCGGCCTTGTTCGGGCAGCGACACGAAGCCCAGGTGCATGAGTGGACCGAGAGCCAGATACTCAACGGCGGCATCGTGGTGATCGTCCACCCCGCCAGTGCAGAACAGTTCGAGGCCGCTACCGCTATTATGCGCCGGCACCGCGGAGCCGACGTGTTCGCGACGCCATCAGCCCTAGCAACGAGCCTCACCCTGACTCAGCATCGCCGCTAGTTGCAGGTCAGTTTCCGTCGGTTCGCGACTTCTGGAATGCTTTAGCTGACGGCAGTCGCCAGTTCGGTCGGAAGAAGTGGCAGCTGTAGCCGCCCGGGTGTCGTTGCAGATAGTCCTGATGCTCGGGCTCCGCCTGCCAGAACAGTTCCTCGGGGTTGATTTCAGTCACCAAGGGACCGGGCCACAAACCAGAGGCTTCGATTTCGTCAATCGTCGCGAGCGCCGTGTCCTTCTGCTGCTCGTCCGTGTAGAAGATGGCGGAACGGTAGCTCGGCCCAAAGTCACTCCCCTGCTGCTCGTACGTTGTCGGGTCGTGGACCTGGAAGAAGCATTCAAGGATGGCCCGGTAGGTTACGACCGTGGGATCGAAGACGATCTCGATTGCCTCGGCGTGCCCCTGGTGGTTGCAGTAGCTCGGATTGGGGAGATCGCCGCCAGTATAGCCGACTCGCGTCGAGACCACGCCTCGCAGTCGGCGGAACATATCCTGCATGCCCCAGAAGCATCCGCCGGCCAACACCGCCTTCTCAGTCGTCATGTCAGGATTCCTCCGACCGGCCAAACGCCGCTGCGCGAGAGTAGCGGCTGCCAATTCTGTTGAGGCACCTTCCCCCTCAAGTCTGGAATTCGTCGGACGGATGCTCGTCGAAGCCGTGCATCCTGAGTGACCATTGCAGCGCCACGACGGCGCCCTTGACCGGCTGCAAGAGAGCTATCGAGGCCAAGGCCGTAATCGGAAGGTAGACGCCAAGCTGAAACGCTAGCGACGGCGCATAGTCCACCTCGATCCAGAGTATTATCGGAACCAAGACGTGTCCGACGATGACGATCACCAGGTAGGCCGGCAGGTCGTCGGCCCGGTGTCCGATGAAATCGAGGCTGCAGATAGAGCAGTGGTCGTCGACCTTGAGAAATGCGCAAAACAGACGACCGCGCCCGCAGCGCGGGCACCTTCCTCGAACGCCCCTCCAAAGGGAGAGGCCGACGTTGCGCCCGGCAGCAGTCTCTGCAGACCTCCAGTCGTTGTTACTTCCAGCAGGGCCTGCAACCGTCGTGGCCATCGCCAGTCCTCCTGCTTCACACCGCAACACAGTATTCGGCGACGGCGCGCAAACGTCATGAAGATAGGGCATGTAGTCGATAACCCGGCGTGATCGCGATGGCCTGCGCGGGTCGTGCGTCAACTGCGCGCGGCGCGATCGACGGCGCGCCGCGCCGGGCGAGCGGAATAGAAACAATAACGACCGGGCATTTCTAATGGTCGGCGTATCGGCATAGCCTTTCTGTGCGTCCAGCCGGGCTGACCCGTGGCGGTCGTACGGAGTGCTCGCCAGCAAAGGACGGCGTGATCGTCCTCGTGGGTGGCTGGTCCTCCGCGTCGCAAGGATCCGCTCGAACAACCAAGCACATGGGAGTATCGCCGATGTCGTTCCGCTTCATCACCAAGTCCATCCACGCCTACCTGATCGATTATCCCGTCGCGATCGTTTTGATCGCAGCGCCGTTCGCGCTGAAGCTCGGCCAGAGCGGACCGGTCGCAATGTGGCTTTCGGTTGTTGTCGGTGTCGCGGCGCTACTCTTGGCCGCCCTGACCGACCATCCCACCGGGCTCGTCCGCATCATTCCCTACTGGCTGCACCTTTGGGTCGATCGCGCGGTCGGGGTGGTGTTTGTCGTCGCCCCGTTTGCCTTCAAATTCTTCGGACTCGACGCCTGGTACTACTGGGTCCTCGCTGCCGCTGTCCTACTCACGACGTCGGTTTTCAACGCGCCTGAGAAGCCAGTCGCGATGCGTTCGGGATTGGACACGCGCACGGCGGGTTGAAGGCGGCAAAGAGCTCGTCGGCTTCGACCGCTTTCTTGACGTGCAGGCGTGCCTCAACCGTGGTGTCGCGCGTCCGGCGGCGCCGCGCGGGCCGGAAGTGACGGTGGCTTAGCGAGAGGCTGCTTGAGGTCAAATTGATGTTGCGAGGAGTGTTCCGCGAACGGACACGGCGGCGCGGCTTCTGGCTGCTGGCCAATGAGCGCGCGCGCCGCGAATCGCGCGACCTGACCTGAGAGATTAGGTCGTGAGCAGCGCGTCTCTAATCCTGACCGACCGCAGCCTGGCGCTCTCTGAGCCTAAGGCCGTCGGCGCGCAGGGCAGCACAAAGGTGCTCGCCGCGTCGAGCCTGGGCAGCTGCCTCGTGTTCGTCAGCGGCGCCGTCGTCACGGTCGCGCTCGCGGCGATTGGCCGAGACATGCGCCTGTCGCCGCTCGACCTGCAGTGGGTGATGAACGCCGAACTCCTGCCGCTCGCGGCCCTGACCTTGGTCGCCGGCGCTCTGGGTGACCGGTTTGGACAGAAGCGGATCTTCCTCGCGGGGATTGCTCTCTATGGCCTCGGCGCGACCGCGATTGGTTTCGCGCCGAGTTTCGCCCTGCTCATCGCCAGCCGGTTCCTGCAAGGCTTGGGCGAAGCCTTGATCCTGCCCAACGGCCTTTCCGTGCTCGGGCGGGCCTTTCCCTCAGAGAAGAAAGCCCGCGCGGTCGGCATCTGGTCCGCCGCCGCGGCTGTCGCCAGCGCAGTCGCGCCCGCAATCGCCGGCGCGATCCTGGATCACGGGTCGTGGCGGATGACCTTTCTAATGCTCCTGCCCGTGGTCGCCGGCGCGCTGGCCGCCGGCATTGTGTGGATACCCACGGACTCCCCGACCAGCCACGCCCGGGTCGACGTCGGCGGGGCGATCTCTTCGACAGCCGGCCTCGGCGGGCTGGGCGCGGGCCTGACCAGCCTCACCAACGGTTCCGGTCTGACCCTTTGGGTGCTCGTCACCCTGATCATCGGTCTGGGCGGCTTAGCCTGCCTCATCGTGACCGAACAGCGATTGGGCGAGAACGCCATGCTGCCCCCGTCCCTCATCACCTCGCGGTCGGTCGTCGGCGCGAACCTGTTCACCGCGCTCCTCTACGGAGCGCTCACGGTCATGCTAACCTTGATCCCGTTCGTGATGATCCGGGGCGCACACCTGCCGACGCTGATGGCGGGGCTGGCCTTCATTCCCCTGCAAGTGCTGATTACGGTCGTCTCGCCACTCGCCGGCATACTCTACCGCGGGTTCGGCCGGCGCTTGCCATTGTTCGCCGGCGGCGCCGTCGTCGCCTTGGGATGCGCCCTGACGCTACGTGTCGGTTCGAACGCGACCTATTGGGCGGACATCTTCCCGCCAATCCTGTTGCTGTCGCTGGGCATGAGCCTGGCAATCGCACCGTTGACGACCCTCGTCCTCACCTCCGTCGAGTCCGATCGCGCCGGGACCGCATCCGGTGTCAACAGCGCGGTCTCACGCGCCGGGTCCCTCTTCGCCATCGCCCTGCTCGGCGGCGTCCTGCAGCAGGGCGGTTCTGCGCTGTTCTCGGGATTTCACATAGCGATGGCTGTCGCCGCGGTCGCGTGCGTTCTCGCCACGCTCGCGGTGTTCATTATCGAGCCGGGGCCCCACATCGACTTCATCCCACCAGACTGACCCGTTCGGTGTCCGCAATCAGCAAGCCGGCGAGGCGGGAGGAAGCAATGAAGAACGAAGACCAACCTATAGGCAGAAGGAGAAAGTCCATGAAGATCCGAACCGTCATCTCCGCCACCTGCGCCGCCCTCACCTTCTCGATGGCCAGCCCCATGCTCGCCCATGACAGTGACGCCGAAACCGTCACGAAGAACTTCGAGGCGACCATTCCCAATATCGCTGGCAAGTCGCTAATCGCCGTGGAAGTCGTTTACGCGCCCGGCGCGGCCTCCGCACCCCACACTCACGCGAATTCGGCTTTCATCTACGCCTATGTGGTTTCCGGCGCCATCAAGTCGAAGGTGAACGACGGAGAGACGCGCATCTATCGGGCAGGCGAGAGCTGGTCCGAACCGCCGGGCGCTACCCATTCGATCAGCCGAAACGCGAGCAAGACCGAGCCGGCAAAGCTGCTCGCTGTCTTCGTCCTCGACACCAATGACGCCCCTCTGACCAAGCCCATCAAGTAAACCTTCAGACGGATTGAAAAAGAACGAGTATCCGGAAGCCATGAAAGGCTCTCGCTCCGCCGGTACCCGACGAGGCTCATTCGGGTCATGCGTTACTGGCTGCATCTCTGGGCGGACCGCGCATTCGGTGTGGTCTCCATCACTGCCCCTCCGGTTTCCATTTCACTCGGCTTGTCGCCTGCCACTACCGCACCTCGCAAATTTGAGGCAGCGTCTGAAAGCGATAATGCGCCATGAAGGAGGTGCGACCTTCCCATCAGTCGCAAGGCCCTCGTGGGCAGGGCCTAAACCTTGGTGTGGTCCTCTCAGCCAAAGATCCGATGAGGATCAACCTCTGTGCAATGGCTTGGCCCATCTCTCGGAGGCTACGCTTCGGCATAGCGGCTGATGTGTTGAGCGGCATCAGGAATAGGAGAGGTTTATCGATGATAACAATGGGTGCAACCGCATTTTCGGGTTTTGCTCGTAGGACGGCTGAGTTTGTCTCCGACTTCGCCAGTGTCGTTCGCAACCTGACTATGGACGTGCGCGACAGCTACCGACCCGAGCTGCACTACATGCGCGGCCCCGGCCCGAAATGGCTCGCCAAGAATCAGAGTTGGCTGAGATTCGGTTCTGAAGCTGTAACGCTGGACGGGCAGCGCCAGCTGTCGCCGGTGCATATACGCGGTCCTAACGCGACTAACACCACCCGATAGTCGGCCGAGGTTATGTAGTCATGCTCGCTCACTGGGCGACCACCCGAGCTTGGATGTTGCTCAGCGCCCCCACCCTTCGCATCGCATTGCTCGGCTTGGTAGCCATGCTGGGCTGCTCGGCGTATGCCGGCGTCGCCCTCGAAGAACGCAGATTGCCGATGAAGTTCAGCTGGGTCGCTTGCCAGCCGAATTGCCGAGGCTGGATCAGCGCAGTCGGCATCGTCACCGCCGACACTCCAAGCGATTTCGATGCTTTCGCGCGCGATCATCAGCTCAAGGGCGAAACTGTCGTGCTGGATTCCAGCGGCGGATCGGTCAACGACGCGATCGCGCTCGGACGGCGGTTTCGGGCGCTCGAAATGGTCACGACCGTCGGGGTGAGCGTGCTTACCCCCAGCGCACGTAGCGGCGAGCGCGCCCACGTGTCGCCGGAGGCCTACTGCGAATCCATGTGCGTTTTTCTGCTGCTGTCGGGCAAGTCGCGTTACGTGCCTGGACAGGCGCATGTCCGCGTACATCAGATCTGGATGGGCGACCGCGCTGAGAATGCCCGGGCCGCGAGCTACAGCGCATATGATCTCATGACCGTTGAGCGCGATATCGGAAGTCTCGCCAAATACACCTTCGATATGGGCGGCGCGGGTGATCTGTTGTCACTATCGCTAAACGTTCCGCCATGGGAAGATTTACATGAACTGTCCAGGGAAGAATTGCGAGTCACTAATCTCATCACTACCGACAAAGTTGCTGAGCTGGGCAGCCCCACTGCAGCGGTGGTCGAGTTGACGCCCAAATCGCTACAAGGTCTGTTCGTAAGCACTGCAGCGGCGGCCTCCGCTGGGCAAGAGTAGCGAGTAGTTCGCCTCCAGAAATGTCAAAGGGCAACGCTGTTTCCTAAGTGTCAGAAACGGGAACGTCTTGAGTTGCCCGCTCCGCGTCCGCTTTCCCCTCAGTATGGACTTCGCCAGGTCATTTCGAAGCGGGATCTCAGAACAGGATCTTGCAAACTCGCGCCAATGGGCCCGTTTCTAACAACGGCCAAGAACAGCATTAAACAAGCAAATTTGGGCCGCTTTGCGCCAAAACCCTGCCGGTGCTCGAAGCTAAGGTTTGGGCCTCCGGCCCTTCTATACGATCCAACGCGCTGCGATACTCCATTAGTGAACACGCAATGGATTTTGGACTTCTACCGGGATAAGCCAAGCTCACCACTTCGGTCAGAATTCTCAATGCGAAGGAAGCGAGAACAACTCGACGAGACCACGCTAAACCACGCGATGCCAGCAGGCCGCACTACTCCCACTCGATCGTCCCCGGCGGCTTGCTGGTCACGTCGTACACCACGCGGTTCACGCCCTTCACCTCGTTGATGATGCGCGTCGCGGTCTCGCCTAAGAACTTCATGTCGAACTGGTAGAAGTCCGCGGTCATGCCGTCGGTCGAGGTGACGGCGCGCAGGCCGACGACGTATTCGTAGGTGCGGCCATCGCCCATCACGCCGACGGTCTTGACCGGCAGCAGCACCGCAAAAGCCTGCCAGATCGCGTCGTAAAGGCCGTGCTTGCGGATCTGATCGATATAGACGGCATCGGCGTTGCGCAGGATGTCGAGCTTTTCCCTGGTGATGTCGCCGGGGCAGCGGATGGCAAGGCCTGGGCCCGGGAACGGGTGGCGGCCGACGAACACTTCGGGCAGGCCGAGCTCGCGGCCGAGCACGCGCACCTCGTCCTTGAACAGCTCGCGCAGCGGTTCGACCAGCTTCATGTTCATGCGCGCCGGGAGGCCGCCGACATTGTGGTGCGACTTGATGGTCACCGACGGGCCGCCGGTGAAGGAGACGCTTTCAATCACGTCGGGATAGAGCGTGCCCTGCGCCAGAAATTCCGCGCCGCCAATCTTCTTGGCTTCCGCCTCGAACACGTCGATGAACAGTCGTCCGATGGTCTTGCGCTTCACCTCGGGGTCGGTGACGCCCCCGAGCTCGCCCAGAAACTGCTTCGACGCGTCCACATGGACCAGCGGGATGTTGTAGTGGTTGCGGAACAGGTCGACCACGGTCTTGGCCTCGTCGAGCCGCAGCAGGCCGTGATCGACGAACACGCAGGTGAGCTGGTCGCCGATCGCCTCATGGATCAAGACCGCCGCCACGGCGGAATCGACGCCGCCGGACAGGCCGCAGATCACCTTGCCCTTGCCGACCTGGGCGCGGATCTTCTCGATCGCCTCCTCGCGGAACGCGCGCATGGTCCAGTCGCCGGTGAGCCCTGCGACCTTGCGCACGAAGTTGCGCAGCAGCTTGGCGCCGTCGGGCGTGTGCACCACCTCGGGATGGAACATCAGGCCGTAATATTTGCGCGTCTCGTCCTGGATGATCGCGAACGGCGCATTCGGCGAGGTGCCGGCGACGGAGAAGCCCGGCGGCATTTTTGTGATGCGGTCGCCATGGCTCATCCACACCTGGTGCTTCTCACCATGGCCCCAGATGCCGTCGAACAGCTGGCTGTCGGTCTTCACCTCGACATCGGCGCGGCCGAACTCGCGATGATGCCCGCCCTCGACCTCGCCGCCGAGCTGGGCCGCCAAGGTCATCTGGCCATAGCAGATGCCGAGCACGGGAACGCCCGACTCGAAGATCAGCTGCGGCGCGCGCGGCGAGCCGGTCTCGTGCACGGACTCAGGACCGCCGGAGAGGATCACCGCTTTCGGCTTCATCTCGTTGAAAGCGGCCTCCGCCTTCTGGAACGGCACGATCTCGGAATAGACGCCCATCTCGCGGACGCGGCGGGCGATCAGTTGCGTCACCTGGCTGCCGAAATCGACAATCAGAATCTTGTCATGCGCCGAGGCCACGGAGGGCGTCGACGGCGCTTGAGCTGTGTCTTGGGCTGTGTGCTGGGCTGTCATGGCAAGCAGATACGCGACGGCGCCCGCCCCCGCAACCGCGCTCGAAGGGGCGCCCACATTCTTCTTTGGGCATGGACAAATCCGTATAGGTCAGTATTATTGACCTAATTTGGCCATAAGCCACATGGAGGAAACCAATGCCGGATTTTCACGAGCCGCCCCGCCTTGCGGCGCTCGGCCGCGACTGGATCGCCGCCTGGAACGCGCGCGATCTCGAGCGGGTGCTGGCGATGTATGCCGAGGATGCCGAGATGACCTCGGACCGGATCCCGCCGCTCGGCTTCGGCGCGTCGGGAACCGTGCGCGGCAAGGCGCAGCTGCGGGCCTATTGGAGCGCGGCGCTGGCGAAATTGCCCGAGCTGCATTTCGAGCTGATCGACCTCTATGTCTCGCCCGACAGCGTCGTCGTGTTCTACCAGAACGAACGCGGCAAGAAGATCTGCGAGTATTTGCGGCTGGATGATCAGGGCAAGATCAGGCAAGGCTCGGCGAACCATCTGGTGGGTTGAGGTTGCCGCATGCAGTAATCCGTCACCCTGAGGAGGTCGCGAAGCGACCGTCTCGAAGGGCGACGGCCCGGCTCCATCCCCATCCTTCGAGGCCCGCCGAGCGCTGCTGGCGCACCGCTCGACGCGCACCTCCAGCGACAACGGCTTCGCCGTTGCGCGGGGATGACGCCGGCATTTGGAGATGCAGACGCGTAGAGTCACAGAACGTCAGGAACCACCCCCATGAAAATCCCGTCCCTGCCCTTCACCGTCACCGACTGGAGCAAGCTCGAACCTTCAGTGCATCCCGGCGAGACCGGACAGGCGTTGTGGCGCACGCTCAACATCGGCGAGCTGCGGGTGCGGATGGTCGAGTATTCGCCCGGCTACCTCGCCGATCACTGGTGCGATCGCGGCCATGTGCTGTTTGTTGTCAGCGGCGAGCTCGACACCGAGCTGCGCGACGGCCGCACATTCACGCTGATGCCCGGCATGAGCTACCAGGTCTCCGATTTCGGCGACGCCGCGCACCGTTCGTCGACCAAGACAGGTGCGACGCTGTTCATCGTGGATTGATCACACGTCATCCGTCACCCCCGCGCAAAGGCTTCGCCTTTGTCGCTGGAGGAGCGCGTAGCGCGTCTCGAAGGGCGACGGCCTGGCTCAATCCCCGTCATTGCGAGCGTAGCGAAGCAATCCATCGCGCCGCTTGCCGAGACATGGATTGCTTCGTCGCTTCGCTCCTCGCAATGACGTGGAGAGAGTTCGCCCTTCGCTCACCGCCGCCGCGCCACCTTCCTCACCTTCGTATCCGCCCAGCCCAGCGGCTTGCCGTTCTTCGACGGCAGCACGAGCTGCCCGACCGCCTGGCCGGCCTGGTCGAGCAGCACCGAATGCGGCTCGCCGCGCGCAAAGAGATGCGCCTCGCCCCATTGCCGCAAGCCGACCACGATCGGGAACAGGTCGTGGCCCCGCCTGGTCAGCACATATTCCTGATAGGCGCTGCCGTCGGAGGCCGCGACCTGCTCGAGCACGCCGAGCTCGATCAGCGTGCGCAGCCGTGTCGTCAGCATGCCCTTGGCGATGCCGAGATTCTTCTGGAAGTCGCCGAACCGGCGCAGGCCGTCAAACGCGTCGCGCACGATCAACAGCGACCACCAGTCCCCGATCGCGTCCAGCGCGCGCGCCACCGGGCATTCCGCTTTTGCAAATGCGGTCCGCTTCATCGCGCTCCCGCCTCCCTCGATCACGATTCCGAACTGGTCTTAAAATAGGACTAGACAGCGTCCGACGCAACTGGTCTCATGATGAGACCAGATTGCGAATTGCAGCGGAGGCAAGATGACGAACCAGACCATGGCTGAGGCCCGGCCGGCCGAGGACCATCACAAGACAAACGACAAGACCGGCGACGCAACGCCGCGCGCTCTGTCGCCCGCCGTCGTGCTGCTGTTCGCCGTCGCCTGCGGCCTCAGCGTCGCCAACATCTATTTCGCGCAGCCGCTGCTCGACACCATGGCGCAGGATCTCTCCATCACGCCGGCGGTGATCGGCGGCGTCGTGACGCTGACCCAGGTCGGCTACGCCTTCGGCTTGATGCTGATCGTGCCGCTCGGCGACCTCTGGGACCGCCGCAGGCTGATCGTCGGCCAGACCGTGCTGTCGGCGATCGCGCTCACCATCGTCGGCACCGCGCCGAACGCCGCGGTGCTGCTGGTCGGCATGGTGCTGGTCGGGCTGCTTGCCGTCGTGATCCAGGTGCTGGTCGCCTACGCCGCGACGCTGGCGGCGCCGGCCGACCGCGGCCGCACCATCGGCACCGTCACCAGCGGCGTGGTTTCGGGCATCCTGCTGGCACGGTTTGCCGCCGGCGCGCTGGCCGATCTCGGCGGTTGGCGCGTGGTCTACCTCACCTCGGCCGCGCTGACGCTGGTGCTGGCGGCGCTATTGGCACGCGCGCTGCCGCAGCATGCGCCGCAGGCGATGGCCGGATCGTCCTACGCCAAGCTGTTGCGCTCGACGCTCGCGCTGTTCGTCGAGGAGCAGGTCTTGCGCGAGCGCGCGGTGTTCGCGCTTTTGATCTTCGCGAGCTTCAGCGTGTTCTGGAGCTCGGTCGTGCTGCCGCTCGCGGCACCCCCGCTCTCGTTGTCGCATACCACGATCGGGATGCTCGGGATCGCAGGCCTCGCCGGCGCGCTGGCGGCACGCAATTCCGGTCAGCTCGCCGACCGCGGCTGGGGGCAGCGCACCACCGGCTTGTCGCTGCTGCTGATGCTCGCCGGCTGGGTGCCGATCGCCTGCCTCAACACCTCGCTATGGCTGGTCGTGGCCGGCGTCCTGATGATCGACTTCGCGGTGCAGGCGATCCATGTCACCAACCAGAGCCTGATCGTCGCCGCACGCCCCGACGCGGCGAGCCGGCTGGTCGGCGGCTACATGGTGTTCTATTCGATCGGAACAGGTTTTGGCGCGATCAGCTCGACAATGGCCTATGCGGCCGCCGGCTGGCCCGGCGTCTGCGTGCTGGGTGCCGCGATCAGCGCCTGCGCGCTGCTGTACTGGGTGATCGTGGTGAGCCGGATGCCGGCGGCAGTTGGTGCGGCGTATGATTGCGGGCACTCATGACGTGGATTTCGTCATTCCGGGGCAATGCGTAAGCATTGAACCCGGAACCTCGGGATTCCGGGTTCGTCCTACGGACGCCCCGGAATGACGATCGCTGTTACGCCTTCCTCAGTACCGAGACGAAGAACCCATCCGTGCCGGTGCGGCGCGGCGTCATCAGCAGGCCCTCCGGCGACAGCAATGCGGCCTCCGCAAATTGCTCGGCCTTGTCCCACAGCACCGCTGCGGTCTGCTCCGGCGGCTGCACGGAAAACTCCGGATGCCGCGCGATGAAGGCCCTGACCTGCTCGCCGTTCTCCTCCGAGAGCACCGAGCAGGTGATGTAGGCGATCCGGCCGCCGCCCTTCACCAGCGGCGCGGCGCGCTCCAGCACCTCGGCCTGATCCTTCAGCCGCACCTCGAGCGCGCCGGGGCGCATGCGCCATTTGGCGTCGGGATTGCGGCGCCAGGTGCCGGTGCCGGTGCAGGGCGCGTCGATCAGCACGAGGTCGGCGGACGCCTTGATGTCGGACAGCACCTCCTCCTCGCCGCGCGGCGTGCGTACATCGCAATTGTGCACGCCGGCGCGCGACAGCCGCTCATGGATCGGCGCGAGCTGCCGCTTGTCGCTGTCGGTCGCGATCAGCCGGCCCTTGCCCTGCATCATCGCCGCCACCGCCAGCGTCTTGCCGCCGGCGCCGGCGCAGAGGTCGATCACCTGCTCGCCGGGCTTGGCCGCCGAGAACAGCGCGGCGAGCTGCGAGCCCTCGTCCTGGATCTCGATGGCGCCCTTGATGAAATCCTCCTCGGCATGGATGCCCGGATTGCGCGCGTCGGCGCCGAGCTCGATGCGCAGGCCGAGCGGCGACCACGGCGTTTCCCTGGCGCCGAGATGCGAAAGCCGCGGCAGCACCTTCTCGCGCTTGCCGCGCAGCGTGTTGACGCGCAGATCGAGCGGCGCGCGGCTCGCCATCGCGGTCGCTTCCGCGGCGCGGTCGTCGCCGAATACCCTTGCCAGATGCGGGTCGAGCCAGTCCGGATAATCGCCCGCGACATGCGCCGGCGCATCCTCGAGCGAGCGTGAGGCCAATGCGGCCTCCTCGGTCGCGGTCAGCGGATCCGGCGCGAACCGGCCGCCGTCGCACAGAGCCTGGATCGTGGCGATGTCCATGCCGCGTTCGAGCTTGAGCATGCCGAGCAGGCGCGACCGGGCGCTGGCGTCATCCATCAACCAGGCCGCGGAGGATTGCCGACGCAGCACGTCCCAGATCAGGCCGGAGATCGCGGCGCGATCGCCGGAGCCGGCATAACGGTGCGCGGTGCCCCATTCCTTCAGCGCTTTCGCAGCGGGAATGCGCTGTGCGTCGATGGTGGCGATCAGCTCGATCGCGGCGGAAAGCCGGGCAGCGGGGGTCATTGATCTCTTTCGGTTGGGCGCATCAGATCAGCAGCAGCAGTCTGAGCGCGAAATACAGCCACATGGCCGCCAGCACCAGCGCGCCGGCGAGCCAGACGAGCGAGCGCGGCCGCACGTCGTTGGAGGTGACGAACACGCCGGCATGGGCAAACCGCGTCACCACGAACACCCAGGACATCAGCACGATGAACAGATCGGCACGGCGCAGCGGCAGCGCAATAGCGATCAGGACATAGAACAGGATCGGCAGCTCGAACTGGTTGGCGAAGCAGTTGCCGAACTTGGTGGCCTGGGCCGGCCAGTTCGGCTCGCGCAGCGCGATGTCGGCGATCTTGGTCTCACCGCTCGTCAGCGCCCTCGTGCGCGTCGTCGCCATGGCGAACAACAGCGCGAAGGTGATCCCGATCTGGATGAAGACCGGTAACAGAACCATTTGAACCGACATCAAAAATCTCCCTCAGCCGCGGGCGCCCGCCGCCCTCTTAGCCGCCACTCGCCCCCAACACAATGAAGCGTGCGCGGTAACCCGTTGAACCATGATCCGAGCCCGGGTGACCAACTCCCAGGACCAATGGCGGTTTCAGCCCCGCACGGTTGACGCGATCAGCGTCATCACCCCGATCCTCGACAGCGCGGCCCGGGCAGCGGCGTGCCCGGCATGGTGACGGCAGGACTCGCCGGCGTCGGTGCGGCAACTGGCGATCGAGCGACCGCCAAGGCGCAAAACCAAACAACACATCAAACAGGGCTTCAAACGAGGCATCCAACAAGACGGCAAAATCGTCATCGTTCCGACTTCGCGCCGACCTATGCTCCGGCCGAAAGGAGCGATGCATGCCCCAATTTCGCCTGACACAGATCTCCGACACCCATCTCGCGCGCCGCTTCAAGCCGCTGATCGACAACTTTCATCGCGTCAGCGAGCACATCGACGCGACGCGTCCCGATCTCGTGCTCAACTCCGGCGACGTCTCGTTCGACGGGCCGACCAGCCGCGACGACCTCGCATTCGCCAAGGAGCTGCACAACGCGCTGCCGGTCGATTGCCTCTATCTGCCGGGCAATCACGACATCGGCGACAATCCGACCGCGGTCGGCCCCACGCCTTCACAATTGCCGACCGAGGAGACGCGCGGCGCCTTCACCTCGGTGCTCGGCGAGGACCGCTGGCATTTCGACGCTGCTGGCTGGTGCTTCATCGGGCTGAATTCGCTGATCATGAACACCGGCCTCGACAGCGAGGCCGAGCAGTTCGACTGGCTCGCAGGCGCGCTCGACAAGGCGGTCGGCAGGCCGGTCGCGCTGTTCCTGCACAAGCCGCTCTATCTCGACCTGCCCTACGATGCCGAGCGCGCCGAGACCGCGATCCGGTTCGTGCCGCAACCGGCGCGTCGCCGCCTGATCGAGATGCTCGGCAAGGTCGATTGGCGTCTGGTCGGCAGCGGCCATGTGCACCAGCGTCGCGACTATACGTTCGAGCATGTCAGACACATCTGGGCGCCCTCGGCCGGCTTCATCATCTCCGACGCGCGGCAGGAGGTGATCGGCATCAAGGAAACCGGTCTCGTCGAGTACCGCTTCCAGCCCGACAGTTTCGAGGTCCGCCACGTCAGGGCGAAGGGCCAGGTCGATGTCGACCTGGACATGCTGCTCGGCAAGCAGCCGGCCTGAGCCGCGTCAGCTCCGCGCCGCGTCGTGCAGGTCCTGCTTGATCACGGTGAGCAGCGCCTGAAGCGAGTCCCTGTCGGGCTGTGGTGCCGCCTGCGCGGGCCGTACGCGAGATACGTGCGGCATGAAGCGGACCGGCGTCGTATCCGGCTGCTCCTCGACGAATTTTCCATGCAGGACGTCGTCGCGGCGGCCCATGACGAACATCGTCGCCCAATAGCCGACGGCGAGGAGAATGACCCCGACAACAATAGCTTCAAAAATCATGGCTACACCTGAAATATAGCCATATTGAATCAACTGCTGCGGGTCTCCGTCAAGCAAATGGGGGCCGAAAGGCCCCCAAATCCCCGCCATTGTGGCGCATTTGATACTTTGTTGCGCGGAATGGGAGCTTCCGGGGCCTGTAACTCAGGCCTTGTCCGGCCCGACCCGGACCAACTGCTTGCCGAAATTGGCGCCCTTGAGCAGGCCCATGAAGGCCTCTGGCGCGCTGTCCAGGCCCTCGGTCACGAACTCCTTGTACTTGACCTTGCCCTCGCGCACCCACTGCGACATGTCGCGGAGGAAGTCGCCATGCATGGCGGCGAAGTCGCTGACGATGAAGCCGCGGAAGGTCAGCCGCTTGGTCAGGATGTTGCGCATCATCGCGCCGGCCCATTTCGGGGCATGCGCTTCGGTGTCGTTGTAATGCGCGATCAGACCGCAGACCGGGATGCGCGCGAACGCGTTGAGCAGCGGAAACACCGCGTCAAACACTGCACCGCCGACATTCTCGAAATAGACGTCGATGCCCTTCGGGCAGGCTTCCTTCAGCTTCGCCGCGAGATTGGGATCGCGGTGGTCAAGGCACTCGTCGAAGCCAAGCTCGTTCTTGACGTAGGCACACTTGTCCTTGCCACCGGCGATGCCGATCGCCCGCGCGCCCTTGATCTTGGCGATCTGGCCGACCGCCGAGCCGACCGCGCCGGACGCCGCCGCGACCACCACCGTCTCGCCCGCCTGCGGCTTGCCGATCTCGAGCAGGCCGGTATAGGCGGTCATGCCGGGCATCCCGAGTACACCGACCGCGGTCGAGATCGGCGCGATCTTCGGATCGATCTTGGCAAGGCCCTTGCCGTCGGACAGCACATGCGTCTGCCAGCCCGCGCGCGACAGTACGATATCGCCCTTGGCAAAGCCGGGATTGTTGGAGGCGATCACCTCGCTCACCGTGCCGCCTTCCATCACGCCTCCGACCGGCACCGGTGCGGCATAGGACGGACCGTCGGCCATGCGGCCGCGCATATAGGGATCGAGCGACAGCCAGATGGTGCGGAGCAGCACCTCGCCCGCACCCGGTGCCGGCGGCGTGTAGTCCTCGAGCCTGAAATTGGCCGACGTGGGCTCGCCGTGCGGGCGCGAAGCCAGAACGATGCGCTTTCCTTGGGACATGATTTCCTCTTGGGATGATTGGTTCGTGGCGCACACGTAGTCATGCAATCCACCTCCCCGCAAGGGAAATGGATTTGCTGTCTTCGCGTTGCGTTGTTTGAAATGTTGTTTGAAATGACAGCCATCATGCCAGGCACATTGGCGCCAACGCGATACCGTCACGTCGCGGCGGTTCGCAGGGCCCCCTGGTGGCGGCAGTTTGTCACGGCGCGCCACCGGCAGACGAAGCGGCCGTAGTCAAGTCGCCTCATCCGACCTCGCGATCCGGCACGGCGGAGCCAAGGCGGTCAGGCGGCCCTCCATGGTCGCAACGAGGGCGGCCGCCCAGCTGATCGGCAACCGGTTTCCGGTCGCCCTCGAAACCTGATGGCGCAGGACTCCGGTCAGCTTCGCGGGACCGTCCGATGGACGTGAGGCTCTCCGAAGCATTGGGGTTACCTCTTGAGAGCCGATCAGCGTCTTCGCGCCGCAATGTCCGTCTGGTGGCGGCCGGATTCACCTTCGGCGAATTGGCAGCCGGTAGACCTATCTCTGCCGGGCGCGCCCGCGGCAAAAACGCGACCTATCAATCTGGCACTTGTCGGACTTTCGATTCGCTGTAATCTCGGACCATGCGGCACTCGCATGTCTGCTACCCAAAAATGGGGCAGGCATCACCATAACAGGAGCGAACCAACGCTTCGGTTTTTGGATCGAGACCGACATGGCCGGCGACGGATCGTATGATACGTTTCCCAAATTGCTGCTGCGAAACACGGCACAATTTGGCACGCGGCCAGCGTTCCGACATAAGGATCTCGGCATCTGGCAGAGCTGGACCTGGGCTGAGGTTGCCGAGATCATACGTAGCTACGCTGCCGGCTTGCATCGCCTTGGCTTGCGGCCAGGTGAGACAATCGCGGTCGTCGGCTCCAATCGGCCCAAGCTTTACTGGACCATGATGGCAGCGCAGACGCTGCGCGCAATCCCCGTTCCGGTCTACTCCGATGCAGTGGCTGATGAGCTTGCTTTTGTTCTCGCTCACGCCGAGGTGACGCTGGTCGCGGCGCAGGACCAGGAGCAGGTCGACAAGGTCCTGTCGGTGTCCGACCGACTGCCGCAACTCAACAGGATTATCTACGACGAACCGCGCGGAATCGACGGCTACGACCACGGTCGACTGATCGCAATCGGCGATATCATCAATGACGGCCGCGCCGCGCTTGCAGCCGACGCAGCACTTGGCGAACGGATCGATGAATCCATTCGGGCCGGCAACGGTTCGGACATCGCGATCATCCTCTACACCTCGGGAACGACCGGCGCACCCAAGGGCGTCATGCTGTCGGCACGAGGCTGCATCGATGCTGCAACCGACACCACGCGGTTCGACAAGTTGACCGACAAGGACGTGGTGCTGGCCTATCTGCCGCTGGCTTGGGCGGGCGATCATTACGTCAGCTATGCGCAAGGCTTGGTGGCCGGATTCTGCATGGCGTGCCCCGAGAGCAGCAACACAATCGAGCAGGATCGGCATGAGATAGGACCAACCTTCTACCTGGCCCCGCCACGCGGTTACGAGGCCATGCTGACGCGGCTGATGGTCCGGATGGAGGACGCGGCGCCGATCAAGCGGCGATTGTTCAGCTACTTTCTGGACGTCGCGCGGCGGTATGGCGAGCAAGTCTTGACGGGACGTCCGGTGCCGCTGTCAGGCCGATTGCTCTATGCGCTCGGACGCTGGCTGGTCTACGAACCTCTCAAGAACGTTCTTGGCCTGTCTCAGGTGCGCGTCGCATACACTGGAGGCGAAGCTATCGGTCCGGATCTGTTCGCGTTCTACCGCGCGATCGGACTGAACCTGAAACAGCTCTACGGCCAGACCGAAGCGTTCCTCTATGTAACGTGTCAGCCCGATGGCGAGATCTATCCGGATACGGTTGGTCCGCCGGCGCCCAACGTCGACATCCGCATCGCGGACTCGGGCGAAGTGCAGTTTCGCTCGCCCGGCATGTTCCTCGGATATTTCAAGGATCAGGCAAAGACCGCGGAAGCGACGACGTCCGACGGATATGTCAGGACCGGCGATGCGGGCTTTTTCGACGAGAAGACCGGGCATCTGAAGATCATCGATCGTGCGAAGGACGTCGGTCGATTGGCTGACGGCACGATGTTTGCTCCCAAGTACCTTGAGAACAAGCTGAAGTTCTATCCCAATATCAAGGAAGCGATCACGTTCGGTGACTCCAGAGAGTTCGTATGCGCCATGCTCAACATCGACCCGGTCGCGGTCGCGAATTGGGCGGAACGCAACAACGTCGCCTACGGGTCCTATCAGGAGCTTGCCGGGCATCCGCTGGTCTACGACATGGTCGCCAGAGACGTTGCCGCGGTGAACCGCTCCCTGGCAGGGGAAACGGTGCTTGCGGGCGCCCAGATTCGCCGCTTCCTCATTCTGCACAAGGAGCTCGACGCGGACGACGGCGAGCTGACCCGCACGCAGAAAGTGCGCCGCCGCTTCATTGCCGAACGCTATGCGTCGCTGGTCACGGCACTCTACAACGGAGCGCATGACGCCGACATTTCCACGGAAGTGACGTTTGAGGATGGCCGGAAGGGCACGATCGCGGCACGAGTCGAGATTCGCGACATGCAAATCATCGGTCCGGCAGAATCGCTGGGAAGAGCGGCATGAGAGCGCCAAACGCCAACGAAATCCTGCTGCAGGTCGAGGGCGTGGCACTGGCCTTCGGCGGCGTCAAGGCGCTGCGGGACGTCTCGTTCAACGTCAAAAAAGGCGAAATTCGCGCCATCATTGGCCCCAACGGCGCCGGCAAAACCTCAATGCTGAACGTCGTCAACGGGTTCTATCACCCCAACCATGGCGCCATCACCTTCAAGGGAAGCACCCGGTCCAAAATGCAGCCGTTCGAGGCGGCGCGCTGCGGCATCGCGCGCACCTTTCAGAATGTCGCCCTGTTCAAGGGCATGAGCGCGCTCGACAACATCATGGCAGGCCGCACCTTGAAGGTGCGCCGGGGGCTGTTGTGGCAGCTGCTGCGTTATGGCCCTGCCCTCGCAGAGGAGATCGAGCATCGGCGCAAGGTCGAGGAGATCATCGACTTCCTGGAGATCGAGACAATCCGCAAGGTACCCGTCGGGCGTCTGCCATACGGCTTGCAGAAGCGTGTCGAACTCGGTCGCGCCCTGGCGATGGAGCCCGACCTTCTGCTCCTGGACGAGCCGATGGCAGGCATGAACCTCGAGGAGAAGGAGGACATGTCGCGGTTCATCATTGATGTGAACAACCATTACGGCACGACCATCGCCCTGATCGAGCACGACATGGCCGTGGTCATGGATCTGTCGGATCGCGTAGCGGTGCTTGATCACGGCGTGAAGATCGCCGACGGCACGCCTGATGAAGTGAAGAGAAGCCAAGCTGTCATCGACGCATATCTTGGCGTCGCGCATTGAGGTGCGTCCATGATCGCACTGGGTCAGTTTCTCGAGGTCCTGATCGGCGGATTGATGTCCGGCGTGCTCTATTCGCTGGTCGCGCTCGGCTTCGTGCTGATCTTCAAGGCATCCGGCGTATTCAACTATGCGCAGGGAGCAATGGTGTTGCTCGCGGGATTGGCGCTGGTTCGCGCCCTCGACCTCCTGGTCGCCAACGGCCTTCCGCTTTGGGTCGCGGTCATCCTCGCTATCGGCTTTGCCGCCGTGATCATGGCAGCAACCGCCTGGCTCATCGAGCGGTTCGTGATCGGACCTCTGGTCAATCAGGATGGCTTGACGCTGTTCATGTCGACGATCGGCGTGACATTCGTTATCGAGGGCGCCGCGGAGATGATCTTCGGATCGGATGTCTACCCGCTGCGGCTGTTCCCGACCGACGCCTGGTTCTTGTTTGAAGGCCTGTTCCCGGGCGGGATTCTGGTCAACAAGCTGGATGTCTGGGGCGCATTGATCGCGGGCGTCCTAGTCGCCGGCCTCGCGGTCTTCTTTCAGCGCACCAAGACCGGTCGCGCGCTCAGAGCCGTGGCCGACGACCATTTGGCCGCGCACTCGATCGGGATTCCAATCAGCTGGATTTGGTTCGTGGTCTGGCTCGTTGCCGGCCTCGTTGCGCTCGTCGCGGCGACCGTGTGGGGGACCAAGCTTGGCGTGCAGTTCTCCATCACGTTTCTCGCGCTGAAGGCTTTGCCGGTCCTGATCATCGGCGGCCTCACCTCCATTCCCGGAGCCATCGTCGGCGGGCTCATTGTCGGGGCCGGTGAGAAGCTCGCAGAGGTATATCTCGGGCCATCCATCGGCGGCGGCATCGAATATTGGTTTGCCTATGTGCTGGCGTTGGCGGTGCTGCTCTTGCGGCCGCAGGGCCTGTTCGGCGAGCGGATCATCGAACGTGTCTGAGGCAAGGAGGTCGTTGTGCTCTATCGCGAAGCTGGCCAGTTCAAGGTGACCTATGCGGAGGACATGGCGATCTTCCCGATCCGGCAGGATCGTATTGCCCTCGCCGTCTTGCTCGCGATTGCTTTCATTGGCGTGCCGCTGTTGGCCACCTTCCGGATCTGGCCGTTCGGCACCGACTATCTGTTGTGGGCCATCCTGCTGCCCTTCCTCATCCTGGCGCTCGCCGCCATCGGGACAAACATTCTCGTCGGCTATTGCGGCCAGATTTCGCTCGGCAGTGGCGCGTTCATGGCCATCGGCGCCTATTCCGCCTACAAGCTGGCGACCGGCGTTCATATCCCGCTTGCCTGGCTTGGCTTCGCGATCGCGATCCCACCGTTGCCCGTGCTGGCATCCATTCTGCTTGGCGGGTTCATGGCGGCGGGTGCCGGACTCCTGTTCGGCATTCCCAGTCTCCGGATCAAGGGTCTCTACCTGGCGGTCGCAACGCTCGCCGCGCAGTTCTTCTTCGATTGGGCGTTCCTGCGGATCCCGTGGTTCACCAACTACGCCCCGTCGGGATCAGTGAATGCGCCGGAACTGGATTTCTTCGGCATGGTCGTTCGCTCGCCGGTCGAGCGTTACCTGCTGTGCCTGCTCTTCGTGACCGTTATGGCGGTGTTGGCGAAAAATCTCGTGCGCGGCAATCTCGGCAGGCAGTGGATGGCGATCCGCGACATGGATATCGCCGCCGAGCTGATCGGCATCAGGCCGCTCTATGCAAAACTAACGGCTTTCGCGGTCTCTTCGTTCATCATCGGGGTGGCGGGTGCGCTCTGGGCGTTCGTCTACCTCGGTTCATGGGAGCCGCTTGCGTTCTCGATCGACCGCTCGCTTGAGCTTCTGTTCATGGTCATCATCGGCGGGCTCGGCTCGATCATGGGTTCGTTCATCGGAGCAGCGTTCATCCTCATCGTGCCGATCATGCTGAATGTGATTCCGACCAAGCTCGGCCTGCCACTGTCGACGCAAACGATCACTCACCTCCAGTTCATCATCTTCGGATCCTTGATCTGCTATCTGCTCATCAAGGAACCCCATGGCTTCGCCCGGCTGATATCGATCGGCAAGGAGAAGCTCAGACTTTGGCCGTTTCCCTACTGAGGGAGCGATCGTGCCTTGATCGCAATGGAAATGGCGGCCGCTGACAACGAAGAGGAAGGAAGTACCGCAAGGAGGATATCAATATGGCAAGTATTCCACGCAGGTTACTGATACTCGCGACCGCCTTGGCCGGCGCGGCGCTTAGCGCACCGGCCGCAGCGCAAAACGAACAGTTCATCCCAATTCTGTCCTACCGGACCGGACCGTACGCTGTGAACGGCGCGCCCTACGCAAACGGCGTGGTAGACTACTACAACCTGATCAATGAACGTGACGGCGGCATCAACGGCGTCAGGATTCTGATCGAGGAATGCGAGACGGGCTACGCGACCGACAAGGGAGTGGAGTGTTACGAGCGTCTCAAGAGCAAAGGACCAACCGGCGCGGCCTTCATCAATCCGCTGTCGACCGGGATCACCTTCGCACTCACCGAAAAGACCGCGGCTGACAAAATCCCGATCATTACGATGGGGTATGGCCGTGCCGATTCCAAGAACGGCGCCGTGTTCGCATATAATTTTCCATTGCTCGGCACGTATTGGTCCGCGGCCGATATCGCGATCCAGCACGTCGCCAAGGAACTTGGCGGCTTCGACAAGCTGAAAGGCAGGAAGATTTCGCTGCTGTACCATGACAGCCCCTATGGCAAAGAGCCAATTCCGATGCTGCAGGTGCTGGCGCAGAAGTACGGCTTTGAGTTCACGCCGATCCCCGTCACGCATCCCGGCGTCGAGCAGAAGTCGCAATGGCTGGCGATCCGCCAGAATCGGCCGGACTATGTCCTGGTCTGGGGCTGGGGCGTCATGAACAGCACGGCAATCAAGGAGGCCGCCGCCGTCGCCTATCCGCGCGACAAGATGATCGGTGTTTGGTGGTCAGGCGCGGAGCCGGATGTGACGCCGGCGGGCGATCAAGCCAGCGGTTACAAATCGTTGATGCTTCAGCATGGCGCAGGAAAATTCCCCGTGCACGCCGACATAGAGAAGTACGTCTACGCCAAGGGAAAGGGTTCGACAGAACCCGGCAAGATCGGCGAAGTCCTCTACAACCGCGGCATCACGAATGCCATGCTCGGCGTAGAGGCGATCCGCAAGGCGCAAGAAAAATTCGGCAAGCAACCGCTGACGGGCGAGCAGGTCCGTTGGGGGCTTGAGAACCTCATACTCACCGATGCACGAATCAAGGAGCTCGGCTTTGAGGGTATGTTGAAGCCGGTCAGCATTTCCTGCTCCGACCACGAAGGCGCGCGCTACGGGCGCGTCCAGCAATGGGATGGCAAGGGTTGGAAAGTGATCTCCGACTGGTACACGGCTGACGAATCGCTGATCGAACCACTCGTCGCCGATGTGTCCGCGAAGTATGCCGCGGAGAAGAAGATCAAGCCGCGCGACTGCGCAAAGGAAACCTGACCCGTGCGAGTGATCCGGGAGGCAGGATTGCCTGCTCCCGGATCCCAGCCCCTGCTCAGTTTGGAGGTCTGCGCATGTCAATCGCCAAGGTCGTCACCGCTGCGACGGAAGCGGCAGCGCTGATTTTATCGGTCAACAATATCGAGGTTGTCTACGATCACGTCATTCTCGTGTTGAAGGGCGTCTCGCTGGAGGTCCCGCGAGGCGGCATTGTTGCGCTTCTCGGCGCCAACGGCGCCGGCAAGACGACGACGCTGAAGGCGGTCTCCAATCTGCTGCACGCAGAGCGCGGCGAGGTCACCAAGGGCTCGATCCTGTTCAACGGCGTCGAGGTGAAGTCCCTGTCGCCAAACGACGTGGTGCGACGCGGCTGCATCCAGGTGATGGAGGGGCGGCGCGCCTTCCCTCATCTGACGGTCGAGGAGAACATCCTGACCGGCGCCTTTACGCGGACGGACGGAAAGCTCGCGATCGCGCAGGACCTTGAACGTGTCTACGCGTATTTCCCCCGCCTCAAGGAGCGACGCAATTCCACCGCCGGCTATACGTCGGGCGGCGAACAGCAGATGTGCGTGATTGGCCGCGCGCTGATGTCGCGCCCGAAGATGATCCTGCTCGACGAACCATCGATGGGCCTCGCGCCGCAGATCGTCGAAGAGATCTTCGAGATCGTGAAGGATCTCAACGCCAGGGAAGGTGTGTCGTTTCTTCTCGCCGAGCAGAACACCAATATGGCGCTCAGATATGCGAGCCACGGCTACATCCTCGAAAACGGCCGCGTGGTGATGGACGGCGAAGCGCACGCGCTCGCCGCAAATGAGGACGTCAAGGAGTTCTATCTTGGCGTCGCCGGAGAGAAGCGAAAATCATACCGCGATGTGAAGCACTACAAGCGACGCAAGCGCTGGCTCGCCTAGCGGATGATGGCGTCCCGGACTCCCGGGACTCCGGGTTCGGCCCTTCGGACCGCCCCGGAATGACGGTGCTTGTGCTTACACCCCGCCCGGATAGTTCGGGGCTTCGCGCGTGATGGTGACGTCATGGACGTGGCTCTCGCGCAGGCCGGCGCCGGTGATGCGGACGAATTCGGCCTTGTCGTGGAAATCCCTGATGTCCTTGGCGCCGACATAGCCCATCGCCGCCCTGAGACCGCCGGCGAGCTGATGCATCACATTGCCGACCGGGCCCTTGTAGGGCACCTGGCCCTCGATGCCTTCGGGGACGAGCTTCAGCGTGTCCTTGATGTCCTGCTGGAAGTAGCGGTCGGCCGAGCCGCGCGCCATCGCGCCGACCGAGCCCATGCCGCGATAGGCCTTGTAGGAGCGGCCCTGCCACAGGAAGACTTCGCCCGGCGTCTCGTCGGTGCCGGCGAGCAGCGAGCCGACCATGGCGATGTCGGCACCGGCGGCGAGCGCCTTGGCGAGGTCGCCGGAATATTTGATGCCGCCGTCGGCGATCACGGGCACGTCGGCCTTCTTCGCGGCCGCGACCGCGTCCATGATCGCGGTGAGCTGCGGCACGCCGACGCCGGCGACGATGCGCGTGGTGCAGATCGAGCCGGGGCCGATGCCGACCTTGATGCAGTCGGCGCCGGCATCGATCAGCGCCTGCGCGCCGCCCTCGGTCGCGACGTTGCCGGCCACCACCTGCACCGCGTTGGAGAGCCGCTTGATGCGGTTGACGGCGTTGAGCACGTGGCGCGAATGGCCGTGCGCGGTATCGACCACGACGACGTCGACGCCGGCATCGATCAGCCGCTCGGTGCGTTCATAGCCGGTCTCGCCGACCGTGGTGGCGGCGGCGACGCGCAGGCGGCCGTGCTCGTCCTTACAGGCGAGCGGATGGGCGACCGCCTTCTCGATGTCCTTGACGGTGATCAGGCCGACGCAGCGATACTGGTCGTCGACGACGAGCAGCTTCTCGATGCGATGCTTGTGCAGCATCCGCTTCGCCTCGTCCTGGCCGACGCCCTCGCGCACCGTGACGAGGTTCTCGTGCGTCATCAGCTCCGAGACCTTCTGCCGGGGATCGCTGGCGAAGCGCACGTCGCGGTTGGTCAGGATGCCGACCAGCTTGCCCGGCACGTTCTTGGCGGCACCGGTGACGACCGGAATGCCCGAGATGCCGTTCTCCTTCATCAGGGTCAGCGCATCGGCCAGCGTGGCGTCGGGGCCGATGGTCAGCGGATTGACCACCATGCCGGACTCGAACTTCTTGACCTGCCGCACCTGCGCGGCCTGCCCTTCCGGATCGAAGTTGCGGTGGATGACGCCGAGACCGCCGGCCTGCGCCATCGCGATCGCCATGCGCGCCTCGGTGACGGTGTCCATCGCGGACGCCATGATCGGGATGTTGAGCGAGATCGCGCGGGTGACGCGCGAGCGAATATCGACTTCCGAGGGAAGCACGTCGGACAAACCGGGCTTCAGCAGCACATCGTCGAACGTGAAGGCTTCGCGGATAGCCGGAAATCCCGTGGCCATTGCCAACTCCTTTATCTGCGGCCCAGCCGCGATGGTCTTACGGATGAACGCTACCTGCGGCGACGCTCGCTGCGTCACCGTCGAATCGGCGCCCATCGGTGGGGTTGACGCTGGTCGATAGCATGGCGGCATGACGAATCAAAGTGTTTGCCAGCCATGCACAGGCCTTTTTAGGGTCCGGTTCAGGGCGCCCGGTAACCCGGCGGCGGCCCATGGCGGCGGATCGCCTCGACCATTTCGCGATGGCGCCGGTCCTCGCGCTTCATGTGGACCGCGATCACGGCATGGGCCGACGGCACCAGCAGCAACACGTGGAAAAACAGCCCTAAAATCGCGCAAAACACGATCAGGACCAGATTAAAGATGGCCGAAAACGGCTGTCCGTTCAGGAGCAGTCCGATCGGCGGCAAGAGGGCGGCAAGGACGTAGATCACGGCGAACCTTTGGACACGGGCGGATGCATACCAGCGTCACGCAGGATTTAGGGCGTTTGGCCGGTTCCGCAATAGCGTGGCCCTGGGCGGGATGATATGGCCCGCTCGCCCGCCTTTTCAGCACAGCTGTCCTGTTTTGATGAACAAGCAACGCCTGATCCCGCTCATCGTGGCCACCGCCCTGTTTATGGAGAACATGGACTCCACGGTGATCGCGACCTCGCTGCCGGCGATCGCCGCCGATATCGGCACCAGCCCGCTGACGTTGAAACTGGCCATCACCTCCTATCTGCTGTCGCTCGCGGTGTTCATCCCGGCGAGCGGCTGGACCGCGGACCGCTTCGGCGCCCGCATCGTGTTTGCCGGCGCCGTCGGCGTGTTCATGCTGGGCTCGATCGGCTGCGCACTGTCGTCCTCGGTGACCGATTTCGTGTTCGCCCGCATCCTGCAGGGCCTCGGCGGGGCGATGATGACCCCGGTCGGGCGGCTGGTGCTGCTGCGCTCGGTCGACAAGAGTGCGCTGGTCAACGCGATGGCCTGGGTGACGGTCCCGGCGCTGATCGGCCCGGTGATCGGGCCGCCGCTCGGCGGCTTCATCACCACCTATTTCTCCTGGCACTGGATCTTCCTGATCAACATCCCGATCGGGCTGCTCGGCATCTTCCTGGCGCTGAAATACATCGATCCGATCAAGAGCGAGGATCCCGAGCGCTTCGATCTCGTGGGACTGGTGCTGGCCGGGATCGGCCTCGCCGGCATCGCCTTCGGGCTGTCGGTGGCCGGGCTCAATCTGCTGCCGTGGCCGATCGTCGCCGTGCTGGTCGGTGTCGGCACGGTCTCGATGACGCTTTACGTCATCCACGCACGGCGGACCGGTTCGCCGGTGCTCGATTTCGGCTTGCTGCGGCTGCCGACCATGCGCGCGTCGATCGTCGGCGGCTTCATGTTCCGGCTCGGCATCGGCGCGCTGCCATTCCTGCTGCCGCTGTTGATGCAGGTCGGCTTCGGCCTGTCGCCGTTCCAGTCCGGTCTCGTCACCTTTGCGTCGGCGGTCGGCGCCATGGGCATGAAGACGCTGGCGGCGCGCATCATCCGCGCCTTCGGCTTCCGCAACATGATGACCGTCAACGCGGTGGTCAGTTCGGCCTTCCTCGCCGCCTGCGCCCTGTTCACGATCTCGACGCCGCTGATGCTGATCTTCACCATCCTGGTGGTCGGCGGCTTCTTCCGCTCGCTGCAGTTCACCGCGATCAACACGGTGGCCTATGCCGAGGTCGAGGCGCCGCAGATGAGCCGGGCCACCACCCTCGTCAGCGTCAACCAGCAGCTCGCGGTGTCCGCGGGCGTCGCGGTCGGCGCGTTCTCGGTTGAAACCACGCTGGCGCTGCACCACCAGACCGAGCTCTCCGCCGACGTGTTCGCGCCGGCCTTCATCGTGGTCTCGCTGATCTCGGCGGCCTCGGCCTGGTTCTTCTGGCAGATGCCGGCTGAGGCCGGCAACGAGATCGCCGGCCGCAAGGCGATCGACATCTCGAGCCGCAAGGGCGCCGAGAAGCGCGCCGCGACGGAAGCCGTCAAGGTCGCCACCGAGGACACCCAGAACGCACGCGATCAGCGGCTCGGCTAGTCGATCGAACGAGCCGTCTCCGAAGCACGGACACCGCGAGTCGCCGTCAGGTCACGACCAGGCCATCAGGGGTGGCCGGTCATTCCGCCTGGCTGTCCTCGATCCGGACGTTCGATTAGTTCGTATGTAGGAACGTGGGTCGCTTCCAACCACGATTCCAGCGCAGCTCCGCAGACCGTGCAGATCGCATCACCCGTATGCGGCACCAAGAACTTCTCTTCGGTGCGTCTGTACTCGGCGCCGCAATTGCATTGAACAATGGTCGCCATCTGGGAAATATGCGCTTGCGTCGCCCGATTTTCCAGTCCTGCAAGAAACGGCCCCAGTGCGCGAAACCTGACGCTGCACCAAGGCCGCCAACCCAGTTGGGGTTTTCTCCCGGTGGGCTTGGGGGGCATTGGCCGGGAGCAAAGGAGTCGACTCCAGCCGCGCACCGAGGTTCCAAGCAGTCGCGTCGAAATGTCGTGCTGCGCGCCTTCAGATCGGGATGACACCCGACTACCCACCCTCCTGAGGCAAGCGGTCGGGATGTCCAGCCGCATCGGCTGCGCCTCCGCCGCGATCGGTGGCCGAACGCCCCACAGTGCCACCATACGACGGTCGTTTCGTCCCGGAAAAAAATCTCCGCGAGAGTCAGAAAGCGAACGGAAGCTGCACCGCCGATCCTGCATAGTCCTGCTCAAGCGAGCACGCGGTGACCCGGCATCAGCAAAAAAACCAGGTGGAAGGGAGCGCTCCAGCTACGCTTCCCCAGCGTCCGTGCACTGCGAGGCGCCGATTTTCCTTGATTTTGTTTCGCTTGAAAGGATCAGAGCCAGTGAGTGACGTCCAGACGAATGAAGTGAGCGACAATCCGAAAGCCGGCGGCTTCAGCCTGCCCCTGTTCGCGCTGCCCCAGGCCTTTCAGGGCATCGCCGAACAAAATGCGACACGCGCACGGGAGCAGTTCGAGAAGGTCAAGGAAGCCTCGGAGGAAATCTCCGTCCTGCTCAAGGAGGCATATGCGGTCAACGCCAAGGGCGCTGCGGATTACGCAGCCAAGGTGATCGAGATCTCGCATTCCAACGCCAGTTCGGCCCTCGCTTTCATATCCGAACTCGCCGGCACCAGGTCGCTGTCGGAGGCCATCCAGCTTTCGGCCGATCACGGCCGCAAGAATTTCGAAGCGACGACCGCGCAGAACAAGGAGCTCTGGGAGATCGCGAAGAAAGTCGCGACCGAGACCTCCGAGCCGATCAAGAAGAGCTTTGCCAAGGCCCTGAAAACACCTTCCTGAGGAGCCCCCCCCCCCGCTCCCAGGCCGGCTGGACCAAGGGTCTCCGTCAGAAGAGGCACGGTCCAGCCGACGGTGCGCGGGACCAGCAATTCCTGACATTGGAGGAGGACCAAGGTGGGCGTCATCATGATCAAATGCCCGCGGACGGGACGTGCGATCAATACCGGCATGAAATCCGACCGTGAGACGTTCCGGTGCAGCACCGTGTTCTTTTCGCGCAGCTATTGCACGAGCTGTCGGACCAATCACGAATGGTTCGCCAGGGACGCGTGGGTGCACGAACCCGAGCACGAATTGCGCAAGGCGTCCTGACACCCGCGTCTGCGTTGCAACCGCATTCAATGGCTTCGTGATCGCTCAGCACCCGCGCCGCGGGTATGTGCATGAACCTTGTCGCCATTGGTCCACGGTCCGGCGTGCGAACGCCGATGTCCGTGTGGCGGCCCGCCGTGACCGGACGACCTCATCCCTTCCGCGGATACGATGCGGTCGATCCTGCCGCGCATGATCTCGTAGCACTCGCAGGCCGCGGTTTCGAGCCGCGGCCTGTCAACCTCGATCGAGCTCCGCCGGTTGGAGCGGATTGCGCCCGAGGCGCGAAGCTTGTGCACGACGTGGGTCACGGTCGTTCGTCGCACGCCGAGCAATTCCGACAGCGTCTCCTGCGTCAACGGCAGCGTGTCGTCGCCGATCTGATCGTGAACCTGCAACAACCACCGGGCCAGACGGGCCTCCACGGAATGGAGCGCATTGCACGCCGCGATATGCTGGAACTGAACCAGCAGCGACCGCATATGGAGCTGCACCGCGCTGCCAAGCGCGTGACTGTGCGCGAGCGCGGCGTGAAATCGTGCCGGCGAAATCTGCCACGTCGTGCCCGCGACGCGAACCACCGCGGTCATCGGCGAGCGTATCGACCTGAGTGTCGACAGGATGCCGGCGGCGCCCTCGTTGCCGATCATTGTCGTCGCAACGGCCTGTCCGTTCGGCATGTCCATAACGAACGCGATCAATGCCGTGCAGGGAAAATAGATCTGTTCGACGAGGTCGCCCGACCGCACCAGCACGGCGTCGCGTTCGAGCGATATCTTGCGGAGATGAGGCGCAAGCAAATCAAGGTCGGCGGGCGGCAAGGCCGCCAGAAGGCGATTACCTATGCTCGACCTGCGTTCCATCACGGAAGAGCTCCGCAAGACGGAGGCGCGGCTCGCTGCACAAACCTGTCATGGCGCCAGGCCGAAACACGCAACGAACTGACCGCGCCGGGAAGATAGAATACGCCGTAACGGAAAGAGTTCCAATGGATTCAGGTCAGCTCGCGACGCGCTCGCGTACCGGGCAGCGCTCCGGCCGGGCCCTATGAGGGATCTGGATTGCCTTCGCGGAGGCTTCGGCGAACGCGTCGCCGCTACGCCCCGCGCAATGACGGCTGTTGCTGCCCGCGAAATCCCGTCGCCAGCACGTAGCGCTCCGACGAATCCTGCCGGCTGGCGGCCGGCTTGACGTGGCGGACGGTCGCGAAATCGCGCTTCAGCTGCGCCACCAACTCGGCGTCGGCGCCGCTCTGGAACACCTTTGCCAGGAACGTGCCGCCGGGATTGAGCACCTCGCCGGCGAAATGCGCGGCGGTCTCGACCAGGCCGATGATGCGCAGCTGATCGGTCTTGCGATGGCCGGTGGTGTTGGCGGCCATGTCGGACATCACGATGTCGGCGCGGCCGCCCATCATCGCGATCAGTTTTTCCGGCGCGTCGTGGTCGAGGAAGTCGAGCTGCGCGAAGGTGACGCCGGGAATCTCGCCCATCTCCAGCAGATCGATTGCGACCACCTTGCCCTTGCCGTCGACAGCACCGGTCCGCTTGGCCGCAATCTGGCTCCAGCCGCCGGGCGCCGCGCCGAGGTCGACCACGGTCATGCCCGGCTTGAGCAGACGGTATTTGTCGTCGATCTCGAGCAGCTTGAAAGCTGCGCGGGAGCGGTAGCCCATCGCCTTGGCCTTGGCGACATAGGGATCGTTCAGCTGGCGCTCGAGCCAGAGTTTTGACGACAGCTTGCGCTTGCCGGCGCTCTTGACCGTGACGTGCAGCCGCCCGGTGGTGTCTTTCGCCATACTGCTTCTCTACTCCCTCGCCCCGCTCTTGCGGGGAGAGGGTTGGGGTGAGGGGCTGGTTCCGCAATGAAGGTGAGAGTTGCGCTCGTGGAAAGTCCCCCTCACCCGGATTGCATTGACATGCAATCCGGCCTCTCCCCGCAAGCGGGGCGAGGCAAGAGAACCTCTAGCACGCCCGCAGCGCGCCGTCCTCGCGCATCATCTCGACCAGCATGCCCTCGCGCAGGCCGCGATCAGCGACGCGGAGCCGCGGCATCGGGAACGCGTTGCGGATCGCATCTAGGATCGCGCAGCCGGCGAGCACCAGATCGGCGCGCTCGACGCTGATGCAGTTGTTGTTGACGCGCGCCTCATAGCTCATGCCGAGCAGCTTCTGGATCGTCGCGGTAACGTCGCAATCGTTCATCCAGATGCCGTCGATGCGGCGGCGGTCGTAGCGCGACAGATTGAGGAACACGCCGGCGAGCGTGGTCACGGTGCCGGAGGTGCCGAGCATGTGCATGTCGCGCAGATCCTTGCCGTGCTCGGCCGCGAACGGCGCGACGTGCCGCGCAACCTCATCGATCATCCGCGCATACAGATCCCTGGTGACGTTCTTGCCGCCGAAATGTTCGGCCAGCGTGACGACGCCGAGCGGGATCGACATCCATGCCTTGATGCGTGGCGCCGCGTCGGGCGCGTTGGGGTCGCGCTCGATCCGCACCAGCTCGGTCGAGCCGCCGCCGATATCGAACAGGATGGCGCCCCGCCCCTTCGGATCGAGCAGCGGCGAGCAGCCGATCACCGCGAGCGTCGCCTCGGTCTCACGATCGATCACCTCGAGCTTGATGCCGGTCTCGGCCGCCACCCGCGCGCGGAAGCTCTCGGCATTGCCGGCGGCGCGGCAGGCCTCGGTGGCGATCAGGCGGAGCCGGCGCGCCTTGCGATAGCGAATCTTGTCGCTGCAGATGGCCAGTGCGGCAATCGCCCGCTCAATCGCGGCCTCGCTGATCGAGCCCGTGGCGGCGATGCCCTCGCCGAGCCTGATGATCCGCGAGAATGAATCGACCACGCGGAACCCGTCGCCGGTGGGACAGGCGATCAACAGCCGGCAATTGTTGGTGCCAAGGTCCAGCGCGGCGTAGACGCCACTTTCCGCCGCTGCCGCAACCAACCCTGGCGGGGCTTCGCTGGCCGGGGGGCCGTCGCAAAGCCGCACATGGTCGTTCATCAAAACTGTCTTTCCGCGGGACCCCAGGGGATCCGTAGGATCCTTTAGGCCCGCCGAATAATTATCGTTCACGGAAACTTTAGCAGCGTCAAAGCCCTACGCAAACTCCGTTCACATTGGGTCCATGCCCAATCGGGCGTTGTCGTTAAGGGGGGTGTGCGTTATCTCCTCAGCGCCCCCAAACTCCAGCAAATCCGGGCATTTCAGGTCATTTTCGATGCAAGATCACACGCCGCCTGCCTCCCTCGAAAACGCTATCGCACTGCAAAAATACGGTGTCGGACAGCCTGTTCGACGAAAGGAGGACGACACCCTGGTGCGCGGCAAGGGCAAATACACCGACGATTTCTCGCTGCCCGGCCAGGCCTATTGCTGGATGGTTCGCTCCTCGCATGCCCACGGAATCATCAAGGGCATCGATACGGCGGCGGCCGGGGCGATGCCGGGCGTGCTCGGGGTCTGGACCGGCGCTGACCTTGCGGCCGCCGGCTACAACCCCTTCACCTGCGGCCTGCCGCTGAAGAACCGCGATGGCTCCCCGCTCAAGCAGACCAACCGCCCCGCGCTCGTGACCGACAAGGTGCGCTTCGTCGGCGATCCCGTCGCCTTCGTGGTCGCGGAGACCGCGGCGCAGGCGCGCGATGCCGCCGAGGCCGTCGAGGTCGATATCGAGCCGCTGCCCGCGGTGACCGACGCAGCTGAAGCCGCCACGCCCGGCGCGCCGCAGCTCTATGACGACATCCCTGATAACGTCGCGCTCGACTATCACTATGGCGACACCGCCAAGATCGAGGCGGCGTTCGCCGGCGCGGCGCACGTCACCAAGCTCGATATCGTCAACACCCGCGTCGCCGTGGTCTCGATGGAGCCGCGCGTCGCCCTCGCGCATTACGACAAGAAAACCGAACGCTTCACGCTGCAGGTGCCGACCCAGGGCGTCTCCGGCAACAAGACGATCCTGGCGCGCCTGCTCAACGTGCCCGCCGACAACGTCCGCATCCTCACCGGCAATGTCGGCGGCTCGTTCGGGATGAAGAACCTCAACTATCCCGAATATACCTGCATCGCGCATGCGGCGCGCGAGCTCGGCCGTCCGGTGAAGTGGCTGGACGAGCGCTCGACCAGCTTCCTCTCCGACAGCCAGGGCCGCGCGCAGCTGATCCACGCCGAACTCGCGCTCGATGCCGCCGGCAAGTTCCTCGCGGTGCGGCTGTCCGGCTACGGCAATCTCGGCGCCTACATCACCGGCGTCGCGCCGGGCCCGCTGTCGCTCAACACCGGCAAGAACCTCGCCAGCGTCTATCGCACGCCGCTGCTCGGCGTCGACATCAAGACGGTCCTGACCAACACCACGCTGATGGGCGCCTATCGCGGCGCCGGCCGGCCCGAGGCCAACTACTACATGGAGCGGCTGATCGATGCCGCCGCCGACGAGATGGGCATCAACCGCTTCACGCTGCGCAAGCGCAATTTCATCAAGCCGTCGCAGCTGCCCTTCCCGGCGGCGTCCGGCGTCACCTATGACAGCGGCGATTTCGCCGGCGTGTTCCAGAAGGCGCTGGAGATCTCCGACTACGACAACTTCGCCAAGCGCAAGAAGGAGAGCAAGAAGAGCGGCAAGCTGCGCGGCATCGCCGTCGGCTCCTATCTCGAGGTCACCGCGCCGCCGAGCGGCGAGCTCGGCAAGATCAGCTTCGAGCCCGACGGGGCGGTGAAGCTCACCACCGGCACGCTGGATTACGGCCAGGGCCACGCCACGCCGTTCGCACAGGTGCTGTCCGACCAGCTCGGGGTGCCCTTCGAGAAGATCACGCTCGAACAGGGCGACAGCGATCTGGTGCGGTTCGGCAACGGCACCGGCGGCTCGCGCTCGATCACCGCGACGGGGCAAGCGATCGTCGAGGCTTCCGCGCTGGTGGTCGAGAAGGGCAAGAAGGCCGCCGCGCACATGCTGGAGGCCTCCGAGGCCGACATCGAATTCGGCGCCGGCCGCTTCACCATCGCCGGCACCGACCGCTCGATCGGCATCATGGAGCTCGCCGAGCGGATGCGTGCCGGCAAGATGCCGGAAGGCACGCCGGACACGCTCGACGTCGATCACGCCACCAAGGAGACGGCGTCGACGTTCCCGAACGGCTGCCACGTCGCCGAGGTCGAGATCGATCCCGACACCGGCGTGACGCGGATCGTGCGCTACTCGGCGGTCAACGATTTCGGCGTCGTGGTCAATCCGATGATCGTCGCGGGCCAGCTGCATGGCGGCGTCGCGCAGGGCATCGGCCAGGCGCTGATGGAGGAAGTCAGCTACGACGCATCAGGCCAGCCGATCACCGGCTCGTTCATGGACTACGCGCTGCCGCGTGCCGGCGACGTGCCGTCGATGCTGGTCGGCGATCATCCCTCGCCGGCGAAATCCAACCCGCTCGGCACCAAGGGCTGCGGCGAGGCCGGCTGCGCCGGCAGCCTCGTCTGCATCGTCAACGCCGTGGTCGACGCGCTGTCGGAGTACGGCATCAAGCACATCAACATGCCGCTGACGCCCGAACGCGTCTGGCGCGCGATCCAGGACGCCAAGGCGAGCGCGGCATAAGGGCTCTCCTGCTCCCTCGCCCCGCTCTTGCGGGGAGAGGGCTGGGGTGAGGGGCTCCATCCGGCGAGCAAGGTCGTTGTAACTGGAATTGTGCCTTGCCCCTCACCCGGATCGCATCTGCGATGCGATCCGACCTCTCCCCGTGAAGAACGGGGAGAGGTGGAAAGTTACGCCGCGGCCTGCTCGCGCGGCTGGGTGATCGCGATGTGCCAGCAATGCGCCAGCGGCACACCGTTGCCGAGCACCAGCGCGTCGAGCTCGACGAAGCGGTGGCCCTTCTTGTCGTAATTGCCCGTCACCTTGGCGCGCGCGGTCAATTCGTCGCCGATCTTGCCCGCCGACAGCAGCTGCATGCGGGTGCCGACATGGATCCAGGGCCCGAGGATCGCATTGTCGACCAGCAACTTGTTCATCACCCGCGGCAGCAGGCCGGGATGGCCGAGACCTTCGCGCAAGTAGATCGGGTCGGTCTCCCTGATATCGGCGAGATACTCCTTCGCGGCATCGCCCGACCAGTCGCGCGGGATGGTGCCGAGCCACTTGCCCTCTTCATAGGACGACGCGCTGACCGGCTTGCGCTCGGCGACCGCTGCGACCTGCTTGTAGTCGTCGAGCACGAATTTCGGCGCCGACGGCGGCAGCGATGCGGTGCCGGTCGCGCAGAGCTCGCCGCGGCTGTGGAGTTCGATCGTCAGCCCATTGCCGGTCTCCTGGCCGGTCAATTCCGCGATCTCGCCGTCATAGACCGGCTTGACGAAGCGCGCCTCGATCAGGCCGCGCGCGAGGAAGTCGCGGCCCCATTTCTCGACCGGCAGGTGCATCATGTAGGCCATCACGTCGACGCCGGGCACCAGCCCGCCGGAAAAGCCGAACTTGCGGGCCACCGTGTCGTCGTGGATCTTGTTCTCCGACAGTTTCGAGGTGTTGTACGCCGAGACGCGGTAGGTCAGCGAAGCCGTCTTCGAATCCATGGGGTTTCCCCTTATTTCCGTTGTTTTTCTCAGGCAATCGTAGTCGAACCGGTCAGCCTGACAAGCCTCTCGTTTTGCTCGCAATTTTCCGCCCGATGGAGTACACGCAGGCCGCGCCTGCCAACCCTGGAATCGATGACTGAAACCCCTGCTCCCACCCGCATCTATGTCGACGCCGACGCCTGCCCGGTGAAGGACGAGATCTATCGCGTCGCGATCCGGCTCGGCGTGCCCGTCAGCGTGGTCGCGGGCAATTTCATCCGCGTGCCGCAGGATCCGCTGATCGAGCGCATTGCCGCCGGTTCCGGCATGGATGCCGCCGACGACTGGATCGCGGAACGCGTGCATGAAGGCGACGTCGTGATCACGGCGGACATCCCGCTGGCGAGCCGCTGCGTCAAGGCCGGCGCCGATGTGATCGCGCCGAACGGCAAGCCGTTCACCGAACAGTCGATCGGCATGACGCTCGCGGTGCGCAATCTGATGACCGATCTGCGCTCGTCGGGCGAGATCACCGGCGGGCCGAAATCATATTCGCCGCGCGACCGCTCGACCTTCCTGTCGACGCTCGACCAGACCATCCGCCGTATCCAGCGCCGTCGCGCCGAGCAGGCGCAGGCGAGCCAGCCGGGTTAGCGCGATGGCTCCGCCTCCTCTGATCCAGCTCAAGGACATCAGCCTGACCTTCGGCGGCACGCCGCTGCTGACGGGCGTCGAGCTGTCGGTCTCCGCCGGCGAGCGCGTCTGCCTGATCGGCCGCAACGGTTCCGGCAAGTCGACCCTGCTGCGGATCGCGGCCGGCCTGGTCGAGCCTGACGCCGGCAGCCGCTTCGTGCAGCCCGGCGCCACCATCCGCTATCTGCCGCAGGAGCCGGATTTCGGCGAGCACAAGACGACGCTCGCCTATGTCGAGGCCGGCCTCGGGCCCGGCGACGACCATTACCAGGCACGCTATCTGCTTGAGCAGCTCGGCCTCACAGGCGAGGAAGATCCCGCGCATGTCTCCGGCGGCGAGGCGCGCCGCGCGGCGCTGGCGCGCGTGCTGGCGCCCTCGCCCGATATCCTGCTGCTGGACGAGCCGACCAACCATCTCGACCTGCCGACCATCGAATGGCTCGAGGCCGAACTGGAAAGCCGGCGCTGCGCGCTGGTGCTGATCAGCCACGACCGCCGCTTCCTCACCAATCTGTCGCGCACCACGGCCTGGCTCGACCGTGGCCAGATCCGGCAGATCGAGCGCGGCTTCGGCGCCTTCGAGGCGTGGCGCGACGAGGTGCTGGCGGAGGAAGAGCGCGAGCAGCACAAGCTCGACCGCAAGATCGTCAACGAGGAGCACTGGCTGCGCTACGGCGTCTCCGGCCGCCGCAAGCGCAACGTCAAGCGGCTCGGCAATCTCTTTGCGCTGCGCGACCAGCGCCGCAACTATCGCGGCGCCACCGGCAATGCCACGCTCGCCGCCGCCGAAGCCGAGAAGTCCGGCCGCCTGGTGATCGAGGCCAAGAACATCGCGAAGGCGTTCGGCGAGCGCAAGATCGTCGACGGCTTCTCGACCCGGATCCAGCGCGGCGACCGGCTCGGTATCGTCGGCCCGAACGGCGCCGGCAAGACCACATTGGTGCATCTGTTGATCGGCAACGATCCGCCCGACTCCGGTTCGGTGCGACTCGGGGCCAATATCGAGATGGCAACCCTCGACCAGCACCGCGAGAGCCTCGACCCGAAGCTGACGCTGGCCGAGGCGCTGACCGGCGGCCGCGGCGACCACGTCATGGTCGGCGACAAGTCGAAGCACGTCATCGGCTATATGAAAGACTTCCTGTTCGCGCAAGAGCAGCGCGGCACGCCGCTAGAAGCGCTCTCCGGCGGCGAGCGCGGCCGGCTGATGCTGGCGCGCGCGCTGGCCAAGCCGTCGAACCTCTTGATCCTGGACGAGCCGACCAACGACCTCGACCTCGAAACCCTCGACGTGCTCGAGGACATGCTCGGCGATTACGAGGGCACCGTGATCCTGATCAGCCACGACCGCGACTTCCTCGACCGCGTCGTGACCTCGGTGATCGTGCCCGAAGGCCAGGGACGCTGGATCGAATATGCCGGCGGCTATTCCGACATGCTGGCGCAGCGCGGCGCCGACGTGAAGCGCGAGACGGTGAAGGCGGAAGCCGCGACCGAAGAGAAGAAGGAAGCCAAAGCCGCGGCGCCCGAGGCAGCACCGAGGCGCCGGCTGAGCTTCAACGAGAAGCACGCGCTGGAGACCTTGCCGAAGACGATCGACAAGCTGCACAACGAGATCGCCAAGCAGCAGAAGCTGCTCGACGATCCCGATCTCTATACAAAGGATCGCAAGAAATTCGACGCCGCCTCGGCCGCGATCGCAAAGGCACAGCAAGAGCTCGCTGCCGCCGAGGACCGCTGGCTCGAGTTAGAGGTGCTGCGCGAAGAGATCGAGCAGGCATGAACACAATGATTCTTGCCGTCATTGCGAGGAGCGGAGCGACGAAGCAATCCATGCAACCGCAGATGCGGGCAGATGGATTGCTTCGCTCCGCTCGCAATGACAGAAACTCTGCAATGGAGCCGCCCCGATGACCACGCCCCTCGCCGCCAAGATCGCCAAGGAATACGGCACGCCCTGCGCCGTGATCGACATGGACCGGGTCGAGCGCAACATCGCGCGCATCCAGAAGGCCTGCGATGAGGCCGGCGTCGCCAACCGCCCGCACATCAAGACACACAAGAACCCGATGCTGGCGCAGCTGCAGATCAAGGCCGGCGCCAAAGGCATTACCTGCCAGAAGCTCGGCGAGGCCGAGATCATGGCGGACGCCGGCATCGACAACATCCTGATCAGCTACAATCTGCTCGGCGACGAGAAGATGGCACGGCTCGGCGCGCTGCAAGGCAAGGCCAACGTCACCGTCGCCGCCGACAATTCCGTCGTCGTCGGCGACCTGCCGAAGGCCGCCGCCGCCTCCGGCCGCCCGCTCTCGGTCGTGGTCGAATGCGACACCGGCCGCAAGCGCGCCGGCGTCGAGACGCCGGCCGAGGCGATCGCGCTGGCGCGCGAGATCGCAGCCTCCAAAGGCCTCAGCTTCGCGGGCTTCATGCTGTATCCGACCGAGACCGGCTGGGCCGATGCGCAGAAATTCTACGACGAGGCGCTGGCCGGCGTTCGCGCCCACGGCCTCGACGCGACCATCGTCTCCACCGGCGGCACGCCGAACCTGAAGAACCTCGGCAAGCTGAAGGGCGGCACCGAGCATCGCTTCGGTACTTACATCTACAACGACCGCATGCAGGTCGCGGCCGGCGTCGCGACCTGGGACGATTGCGCGCTGCATATTTATTCCACCGTCGTCAGCCGCGCCGGCCCCGAGCGCGGCATCCTCGATGCCGGCTCCAAGACGCTGACCTCGGACACCGGCGGCCTCGAAGGCCACGGCCTGATCCTCGAACATCCGGAGGCCAGGATCGCGCGCTTCGCCGAGGAGCACGGCTTCCTCGATCTGTCTCGCAGCAACACGCGGCCCAAT
Source organism: Bradyrhizobium sp. USDA 3315 (assembly GCF_054056795.1). NCBI lineage: Bacteria > Pseudomonadati > Pseudomonadota > Alphaproteobacteria > Hyphomicrobiales > Nitrobacteraceae > Bradyrhizobium > Bradyrhizobium sp. USDA 3315. The sequence goes on from NZ_JBSRYP010000001.1 coordinate 7,696,730, forward strand.
GTCGGCGACGTGGTGCGGATCGTGCCCAATCACGTCTGCGTCGTCGTCAACATGATGGACGAGGTCGTGATGGTTCGCGGCGACGAGATCATCGGTGCGCTGCCGGTGACGGCGCGGGGGAAATTGCGGTAGCCGCGTACACAGACCTTGTAGGATGGGTAGAGCGTAGCGAAACCCATCATGTCACTGCGGATCGAAGTTGATGGGTTTCGCTTCGCTCTACCCATCCTACGAACTCCGCATTTACTCCCGCATCAGCGCCTGCAGCTCGCGGTCCAGCGCCGCGCGAAACACTTCGATCGGCCGCGCCAGGCGGCCGGCGGGCGGGCGATGCACGATCCAGGCGCGGACTGCGGGATTGAAATCCGCGATCTTCACGGCCTTCAGCCGGCTACGGATCGGGCTTCGTTTCAGCGCCACCGGCGTCACGAGGCCGATGCCGAGCCCGCGCGCCACCAGCGACAGCCGCAGCTCGCTGTCGAGCGCCTCGACCGCGATGTTGAACGGCAGATGCGCCGCATCGAATTGACGCTTCAGCGTCTGGCGAAAGCCGCAGCCGTCCTGGTTGATCACCCATCCGGTCCGCGACAGCCATTCGAGATCGACCGACTTCGGCGTCTTCATGTCGCGCGCGACGACGAACACCACCGGCTGCGCGCCGAGATCGCAGGCCGCGAGATCGTCGGGCGGCGCCGTGCCGTCAGGAAGGCAGATCGCCGCGGCATCGAGCTCGTTGCGGCTGACCCGCTCCATGTGGTTGGGCGACCAGCCCGAGACGACACGCACCGCCAGCGCCGGAAATTCGCCGCGCACCGCGTCGAGCGGACCGGTGAGCCCCGCCTCCGACAAAAACGGCGTCAGGCCGAGCCTGAACTCACCGCGCACCACGCCGTCATTGGCGACGCCTGACTTGAGGTCGTCGAGCATGCGCAGCAGCCGGCGGCCCTGCTCATAGGCCTCGATTCCCGCCGCCGTCGGCTTCAGCGGCTTCGATAGCCGGTCGAGCAGCTGCGCGCCGAGCATCTCCTCGAGATTCTGGATCCGCCGCGTCACGCCGGGCTGGGTCAGGTTCAGCCGCGCCGAGGCCGCGACGATCGATCCGGTCTCGACGACGGCGACGAACGCCACGAGGTCATGGGTGTTCATAATAATCTCGCATATTCTTCATCATCTTATTTGAATTGTAGCATATTATCCCGATCCCCTAAAGGGGGCCTCGCCACTCCATCGCGAGGTCCCATGACCATCTCCGAAGCCACCAAACTCTCCCCGGCGCGCACCGTCGCCGTGCGTCCGCTGATCTGGATCGGCGCCATCACGACCGGCACCGTCGTCACCAATCTCTTTGCGCCGCAGATCCTCGTTGGCCTGATGGGCCGCTCGCTCGGCATGACCGCGCTAGAGGCCGGCCTGATCTCGACGTTGACCCTGCTCGGCTACGCGCTCGGGCTGCTGCTGCTGGTGCCGCTGGTCGACCTCGTCGAGAACAAGCGGCTGATCCTGCGCACGTTGGCCTGCGCTATCGTCGCGGCGATCGGCACCGCGATGGCGCCGACGCCGCTGATCCTGCTGGCCGCCACCTTCATCCTTGGCGCGTCGTGCGCCGCGATCCAGATGGTGGTGCCGCTGGTGGCGTCGATGGTGCCGCCGGAGCGCCGGGGACAGGCGATCGGCGATGTGATGAGCGGCCTGATGATCGGCATCCTGCTGTCGCGGCCGATGGCGAGCCTGATCGCGGACAGCTGGAACTGGCGCGGCTACTATGTCACCTCGGCCGTGCTGATGACGGTGCTCGCCGGCGCACTGGCGCGCACCCTGCCGACGCTGCAGCCGGCAGCGAAGGTCAGCTACGGCGCGCTGCTGCGTTCGTTCCCGACACTGCTGCGCGAGGAGCCGGTGCTGCGCGTCCGCTCCTGGACCGCGGCGCTGGTGATGGCCTCGTTCACCGCGTTCTGGGCCGCCGTGGCGCTGCGCCTGCCGGATGCGCCGTTCAAGCTCGACGCCAGGGGGATCGCGCTGTTCGCGCTGATCGGCGTTGCCGGCGCTGTCGCGACACCGCTGGCCGGCCGCTGGGGCGACCGTGGCCTGGCACGGCCGATGCTGATCGGCTCGCACCTCCTGATATCGGCATCGCTGGCGCTGTGCGCGTGGGCCGGGGTGATGGAGTCGCGGATCGCAGCACTCGTCGTGCTGAGCGCCGGCACCATCCTGCTCGATCTCGGCATCACCACCGACCAGACGCTCGGCCGCCGCGCCGTCAACCTGCTGCGCCCCGAGGCGCGCGGCCGCATCAACGGCCTGTTCGTGGCGCTGTTCTTCATCGGCGGCGCCGTCGGCGCGGCAGCGGCATCCGCGGCGTGGAGCTTTGGTGGCTGGACAGCTGTGTGCGCAGTGGCTGCGGCGTTCGGTGTGCTCGGCTTGATCACGGACATCGCGACGAAGACGGGCTCGGAATGAGCGGCATCGCGTAGGATGGGTAGAGCCAACGGGTCCGCGCAAAGCGCGGCCCCGTTGGCTCTACCCATCCTACAGAGCTACGATTTCTGCACGAACCATCGTAACACGCCCCTCCCAGCTGCGACGCCGGTTGCAAACGACGCCTGCAACAGATAGCCGCCGGTCGGCGCTTCCCAATCGAGCATCTCGCCGGCCACGAAGACGCCGGGCAGCCGCCGCAGCATGAACTGCGTGTCGAGTTCGTCGAACCTGATCCCGCCGGCGCTCGAGATCGCGCGAGCGATCGGCGCCACGCCGGTGACCTTGATCGGCACCGCATTGATCAGCTCGGCCAATTCCGCCGGCGGCAGCGCGGTCAGCGAACGGCCGGCGGCGACGGTCGCCTCCTGCAACAGCCCGATGCCGACCGGCGAGAGCTGCGCGGCCTTGCGCAGGAAATTGGAAAGGGATTGCTTGCCCTTCGGCGCCGACAGACGCGCGACCAGTTCGTCGCCCGCAGCATCGGGCCGCAACGCCGCCGTCAGTGTCGCCGTTCCCTTCGCGAGCACCGCCTCGCGCAATTCCGCCGACAGCGCATAGATCGCACCGCCTTCGATGCCGGCATCGGTGACGATGGCCTCGCCGCGCACCGTATGCGAGCCGATCGTGAGCGCGACGCCCTTGAGCGGCTGGCCCTCGAACCGGTCGCGGAAGATATTCGACCAGGCAACCGTGAAGCCGGAATTGGCTGGCTTGATCGGCGCCACGGCAACGCCCTTCGCGGTGAGGATCTCCGCCCAGGCGCCGTCCGAGCCGAGCCGCGGCCAGCTCGCGCCGCCGAGTGCCAGCAAGGTTGCATCGGCATTGACTGTGCGCTGGCCGTCCGGCGTCTCGAACAGCAGTCCGCCGCGCGCGTCCCATCCGGCCCAGCGATGCCGGAATGCGAACGCAACGCCGGCGGCATCGAGCCGCCGCAGCCAAGCGCGCAAGAGAGGCGATGCCTTGAACGCCTCAGGGAATACGCGGCCGCTGCTGCCGACGAATGTCGGCTGCCCCAGCGCATCGCTCCAGGCGCGTAAGGCATCGGGCGGAAATGCCTCGACCGCAGCCTTCAGATGCGGCATCGCCTCGCGATAGCGCGCAAGGAAATCCGGCAGCGGCTCGGAGTGGGTGAGATTGAGCCCGCCACGGCCGGCCATCAGGAACTTGCGGCCGGCCGACGGCATCGCGTCGTAGACGGTGACCTGTGCGCCACCTTGCGCGAGCACCTCCGCCGCCATCAGGCCGGCAGGTCCGGCTCCGATGACGGCGACGCTCATGCTCAGAGCTTGATCCCGGCCCGCGCGGCGGCCTGGGCGACGTACTTCTGCGTCTGCTCGAACGCGCCCTGCAGCGCCGTCGCGGTCGACATGTCGCTGATCGCGTTGAAGTGAGCGGCGACGCCGTCCGGCGTCCATTCGGACTGCGGCAGGTTGACGCCTTCGGTCTCCAGCACGCGGATCACGGCAAACGAGCCGGCGCCGGCGCCCATGATGGTGCGGGTCGGTGCGTCCTCCGAGAGCAGGAATTCGACCGCGGGCGTGATCGCTTCCGGCTTCATCAGCGCCAGCGCCTGCGGCGGCAGCAGTTCCTCGGTCATGCGGGTCGCCGCCGTCGGCGAGATGGTGTTGACCTTGATGTTGTTCTTGCGGCCCTCTTCGGCGAGCACGTTCATCAGGCCGACCATGCCGGCCTTCGCCGCGCCGTAATTGGCCTGGCCGAAATTGCCGAACAGGCCGGACGACGAGGTCGTCAGCACGATGCGGCCGTAGTTGCGCTCGCGCATGCCGGCCCACACCGCCTTGCAGCAGTAGAAGGTGCCGGTGAGATGCACGTCGAGCACCTTGGCCCAGTCGGCGACCTCGAGCTTGGTGAACGACTTGTCGCGCAGGATGCCGGCATTGGCGCACAAGAGATCCACGCTGCCCCACTCCTTGGTGGCGCGCTCGACCATCGCGGTGACCTGCTCGAAGTTCGAGACGTCGACGCCGTCGGCCATCGCGGTGCCGCCGGCTTTCCGGATCTCCTCGACCACGGTCTCGGCCGGCGACAGCGACCCACCGGTGCCGTCGCGCGCGCCGCCGAAATCGTTGACCACCACCTTGGCGCCGCGGCTGGCGAGCCCCAGCGCATGCGCCCGTCCGAGACCATTGCCCGCGCCGGTGACGATAGCGACGCGTCCGTCAAACCTGATTGCCATGCCGTAAATTCCTGTTCTTCCCTTCTCCCCTTGTGGGAGAAGGTGGCGCGCGCCAGCGCGCCGGATGAGGGGTCTGTCTCCGCGAGCTCAAGCGAGAGTCTTTGCGTGGAGACAGACCCCTCACCCGGCTTCGCGTGCCGCGAAGCCACCCTCTCCCACAGGGGAGAGGGTGGAGACGCTCGCGATTGGCAGCTTTTGAGCAGCGATGGATGGCCGGGTCAAGCCCGGCCGGGGCAGCCAAGGACGGCCAGCGGGCGCGCTAGACCGAAGGGGTCATCGATCCGCAGGGTTTCAGGCTTTTGAGCAGATGTCCGCTCCAGCACTCGTGATGCTCTTGAGCGTAGCTAATCGCACCGATCACAATCAAAGCGACTACGACAATTCCGGCGACGATGTTTTGCACCATGGCTGCCACTCCCGGGACCGCACCGCCTAAAGCGGGCATCATGGACACCAGGGAACACAGCCGTCAATGCGCCACATGGGCCAGAGCAGAGCATCGCCAAAAAAATCAGATTGGGGTGGCTCGCTGCACCTCCCCCGCTTGCGGGAGAGGTGGCGCAACTCTTCGCGGTTGCAACACAACCGCGTCTTGTGACCCTCAGCTGAAATAGATCAGTCCGAGCCAGTCGGCGACCAGCGCGGGCTTTTCCTCGCCCTCGATCTCGACCGTGACGTTGGTGCGCGACAACAACTCCTTCGGCTTGCGCAGCGTGGCTTCGGCCAGCACGAAGCGGCCGCGGACGCGCTTGCCCGAGCGCACCGGCGAGATGAAGCGCAGCTTGTCGAAGCCGTAATTGACGCCCATCGCGGTGCCCTCGAGCACCGGCATCACCTCGTAGGACATGATCGACATCAGCGACATCGTCAGGAAGCCATGCGCGATCGTGGTGCCGAAGGCGGTCTCCTTCCTGGCGCGCTCGGGATCGACGTGAATGAACTGGTGATCCTCGATCACGTCGGCATAGGTGTCGATGCGGCCCTGATCGAGCAGGTGCCACGAGGACACGCCGATCTCCTTGCCGACCATGCCCTGGTAGGTTTCCAGCGACACCGGCGGCTTCTTCCAGACTTCGTTCATTGGCTAACCTCTGCTAACCGGAGGTCCGCACCTTCTGCAGCTCCGGAAATTCTTCCTCGCGGAACTCGACCCCGCGCAACGCATCGCTTCTGACATCGTCGTGTTCGAGCCGGCGCAACTGCACGCGACGGATTTTTCCAGAAATCGTCTTCGGCAGTTCGGTGACCAGCTCGAGCTTGCGGATGCGTTTAAACGGTGCGAGCCGCGTGTGCAAATGTTTGAAGATCGACAGCGCGGTCTCCGGCGTTCGTTCGACGCCTGATACCAGCAGCACATAGGCCTTCGGGACCGCCAGCCGGATCGGGTCCGGGCTCGGCACCACGGCGGCTTCGGCCACCGCGTCGTGCTCGAGCAGCACGCTCTCCAGCTCGAACGGTGAGATGCGGTAGTCGGAGGATTTGAAGACGTCGTCGGTGCGACCCACGAAGGTCAGATAACCCTCGTCATCGGTGAACACGACGTCGCCGCTGCGATAGATCTCGCCGTCGGTGCCGATCAGCTTGCCGTCGTCGCCCTGATAGCCCTGCATCAGGCCCGCCGGCCGGTCTGCGCCGAGCAGCAAGGTCACCTCGCCTTCCTTCGCGGGGTGGCCGTCATTGTCGGTGACCTGCACGCGATAGCCCGGCAGCGGCCGGCCCATCGAGCCGACCTTCACCTTCTGTCCCGGCGAGTTGCCGGCCAGCGCGGTGGTTTCGGTCTGGCCGTAGCCGTCGCGGATGGTCAGCCCCCAGGCCGATTTGACCTGGTCGATGATCTCGGGATTGAGCGGCTCGCCGGCGCCGCACACCTCGCGCAGCGAGACCTTGAAGCTCGCAAGGTCCTCCTGGATGAACATCCGCCACACCGTGGGCGGCGCGCACAGCGTGGTCACTCCGCAGCGGCCGATGATCGAGAGCAGTCCCTTCGCCTCGAAGCGTGGCTGATTCGCGATAAAGATCGTTGCGCCGGCATTCCACGGCGCGAAGAAGCAGCTCCAGGCATGCTTGGCCCAGCCGGGCGAGGAGATGTTGAGATGGATGTCGCCGGGCTGCAGGCCGATCCAGTACATGGTCGAGAGATGGCCGACCGGATAGCTGCGCTGGCTGTGCCGCACCAGCTTCGGCTTTGCCGTGGTGCCCGAGGTGAAATAGAGCAGCATCGGATCGTCGGCCTTGGTCGGGCCATCGGGCGTGAACGCCTCGGGCGCCTTCGCCGCATCCTCGAACGGCAGCCAGCCGTCCTGCGGCTGCGTCGCGCCGACCACGATACGGGCGAGCTTGTCGCTGCCGAGGCCGACGAACTTCGCGACCTGATCCTGCGTGGCGACCACCGCCCTCGCCTTGCCGCGGTCGAGCCGGTCGCGCAATTCATCCGCGGTCAAGAGCGTGGTGGCGGGGATCACGACGACGCCGAGCTTCATCGCCGCCAGCATGGTCTCCCACAGCGGCACGACATTGCCGAGCAACAGCAACAGATGATCGCCGCGCTTCAGCCCCTGCGCGCGCAGGAAATTTGCAACCTGGCTTGAGCGGCGCGACAGCTCGGCGAAGGACAGCTTGGTCTCGTTGCCGCTGGCGGCATCGACGATCCACAGCGCCGGCCGGTCGCGGCTGTCAAGATTTCGCGCCAGTTCGGCATCGAACCAATCGAGCGCCCAGTTGAACGGCACCGGATCGGGCCAGCGAAATCCCTTCACCGCGGCGTCGTAGTCGGTGCGGTGCTTGAGCAGAAAGGCGCGTGCGTCCTGAAATGTGGTCATCCGGCTTCACCACGTATTCTGTCGTCATCCTGAGGAGCCGCGCATTGCGCGGCGTCTCGAAGGATGGCCACGGACACCATCTTTCCATCCTTCGAGGCTCGCTCCGCTCGCATCTCAGGATGACGGCGATTTACTTCGGGGCAAGGGCCCTAACGTGCTGGATAATTCCGGAAAAGTCGACCCCGCCGTGGCCCGACGCGTCGAAGGTCTTATAGATCTCCTGCGCGTGCTTGCCGAGCGGCGTGACCGCGCCGGCGGCATTGGCGGCGTCCTGCGCCAGGGTCAGGTCCTTGACCATCAGGTTCGAAGCAAAACCCGGCTTGTAATCGTTGTTGGCCGGCGACGTCGGCACCGGGCCGGGAACCGGGCAATAGGTCGTCAGCGACCAGCACTGTCCCGACGAGGTCGAGGCGACGTCGAACAGCGCCTGGTGCGACAGGCCGAGCTTTTCGGCGAGCACGAAAGCCTCGCCGACCGCGATCATGGAAATACCGAGGATCATATTATTGCAGATCTTGGCTGCCTGCCCTGCACCGCCCGCGCCGCAATGCACGATCTTCTTGCCCATGTTTGCCAACATCGGCTGGGCCGCCGCGAATGCCTTCGGCTCGCCGCCGCACATGAAGGTCAGCGTCGCGCCCTTGGCGCCACCGGTGCCGCCGGAGACCGGCGCATCGACCGAGGCCATGCCGTGCTTGGCAGCCAGCACATGCGCCTGCTTTGCGCTTTCGACGTCGATGGTCGAGCAGTCGATGATCAGCGCGCCGTTGGCCATCGCGGGCAGCACCTCGTTCCAGACACCGAGCACGTGCTTGCCGGCCGGCAGCATGGTGATGACGACATCGGCGCCCTTCACCGCAGCAACGCTGCTCTCGGCGATCGCGGCGCCATCACTCCTGGCCTGATCGCGAGACGCTGCGACCAGATCGAACGCGGTCACCTTGTGGCCGGCCTTGACCAGATTGGCGGCCATCGGCCCGCCCATATTGCCGAGCCCGATGAATGCGACGTTTGCCATGGGAAGTCCTCCGCTTGCGACGTTTCTATTTGCTGTCGGGAAATTTCAATGCGTCAGCGCCGATCTCGGCGAAGTAAGGCGTGAGCATCTCCGGCGTCACCTGTTCGATCCCGGCCGGCGACCATGTCGGATTGCGATCCTTGTCGATGACGGCTGCGCGCACGCCCTCGCGGAAATCGTCGCTGGCGAACACCTCGAGCGCGGCGCGATATTCGCGCTTCAGGCACTCTTCCAGCGTCGCGGTCGCGCGCGCCAGCCGCAGCAGTTTCAGCGTCACCACCATGCCGCGCGGCGACTTCTCACTGAGCGTCTTTAGCGTGGCCTGCGCCATATCCGATCCGTCGGCCGTCAGCGCGGCGACGACGTCCTCCATCCGGCCGTGTGCGAACCAGCCGTCGATTTTGGCCTGCATCGCGGCGACAGGGCCAGCCCTCTCGCTAGTGGCGAAGCCTCCGATCAGCCGATCAATCTCGGCCGAACTCGTACCCGGCGTAACCTTGGTCAGCGCCTCGCGCAGCGCCGGCAGCTTTGCGCTCGGCACCACGGCGTCGGCGAATTTGGCGTAGATCGCATCGGGTCCGTTCATGGTGGTGCCGGTGAGCCCGAAATAGGTGCCGATCTCACCCGGCGAGCGCGACAGCAGATAGGTGCCGCCGACATCGGGGAAGAAACCGAGGCCGACCTCGGGCATCGCGAGCTTGGTCCGCTCCGTCACCACGCGGTGGCGGCTATGCGCCGACAGCCCGACGCCGCCGCCCATCACGATGCCGTCCATGAAGGCGACATAGGGCTTTGGGAACTTCTTGATCCGCGCGTTGAGGATGTATTCGTCGCGCCACAGGATCTTGCCGAGATCGCCCTTGACCTTCGAGCTCTCCCAGAGCGCGCGGATGTCGCCGCCGGCGCACAGGCCACGCTCGCCCGCGCCCTCCAGCACGATGACAGCGACATCGGGATCGGCCTCGAACGCATCGAGCGCCCTGTCGATGTCGTGGAACATCTCCAGCGTCACGGCATTGATCGCCTTCGGCCGGTTGAGCCGGATAATGCCGGCAGAACCTTCCTTGCGCGCGATCAGGTCGCCCTCGGCTGCTGCCGCATCATTCATCGCGCGCCCTCGATCAACTTGCGCGACACGATCAGCCGCATGATTTCATTGGTGCCTTCGAGGATCTGGTGCACGCGCAGATCGCGCACGATCTTCTCGACGCCGTATTCGCTGAGGTAGCCGTAGCCACCATGCAGCTGCAGCGCCTGGTTGGCGACCTCGAAGCCGACATCGGTGCCAAACCGTTTTGCCATCGCGCACAGCATGGAAGCGTCCGGATCCTTGCGGTCGAGCGCGGCGGCCGCCCGCCACAGGAAGGTGCGTGCGGCTTCCAGCTCGGTCGCCATGTCGGCGATCTTGAATTGCAGCGCCTGGAATTCGTCGAGGCGTTTGCCGAATGCCTTGCGGTCCTTCATGTAGGCCAACGCCTTGTCGAGCGCCGCCCGCGCGCCGCCGAGCGAGCACGCCGCGATGTTGAGGCGGCCGCCGTCGAGGCCGGCCATCGCGATCTTGAAGCCGATGCCCTCCTCCCCGAGCCGGTTCGCGACCGGCACGCGCGCGTTCTCGAACATCACAGCGCGGGTCGGCTGTGCATTCCAGCCCATCTTGCGCTCGTTAGCGCCGAACGACACGCCCGGCGTCTTGCCGTCGATCACCAGCGTCGAGACGCCGCCCGGACCGTCGCCGCCGGTGCGCACCATCGCCACCAGCAGGTCGGTGCTGCCGGCGCCGGAGATGAACTGCTTCTGGCCGTTGAGCACGTAATGATCGCCGTCGCGCACCGCGCGGGTGCGCAGCGCGGCCGCGTCGGAGCCGGCGCCCGGCTCGGTCAGGCAGTAGCTCGCGATCAGCTCCATGGTGCAGAGCTTCGGCAGCCATGTGTGGCGCTGGATGTCGTTGCCGTAGGCATCGATCATCCAGGACGCCATGTTGTGGATCGAGATGAAGGCCGACGTGGTCGGGCACCCCGTCGCCAGCGCCTCGAAGATCAGCGCCGCGTCGAACCGCGTCATCGCCGAGCCGCCGACATCGTCCTTGATATAGATGCCGCCGATGCCGAGGCCTGCCGCCTCGCGCATCACGTCGACTGGAAAGTGCTTTGTCTCGTCCCATTCGAGCGCGTGCGGCGCGATCTTCTCCGCCGCAAACGCCCGCGCCATGTCGCGAACCGCGATCTGGTCCTCGTTGAGAGCGAACTGCATCTCGCCGCCTAGCCCTGAAGGTTACCCCACCGTCATTGCGAGGAGCGAAGCGACGAAGCAATCTTCCACGCGGGGGATAGATGGATTGCTTCGCTGCGCTCGCAATGACGTTCCCGGAAATCACTTCATCGTCGGGATCGAGAACTCCGCGCCTTCCTTGACGCCGGACGGCCAGCGCGAGGTCACCGTCTTGGTCTTGGTGTAGAAGCGGATCGAGTCCGGACCGTGCTGGTTGAGGTCGCCGAAGCCGGACTTCTTCCAGCCGCCGAAGGTGTAATAGGCGATCGGCACCGGGATCGGCACGTTGATGCCGACCATGCCGACATTGACCTTGGCGGCGAAGTCGCGCGCGGCGTCGCCGTCGCGGGTGAAGATCGCGACACCGTTGCCGTAGTCATGGTCGGACGGCAGCGCCAGCGCCTCGTGATAGTCGTGGGCGCGCACCACCGAGAGCACCGGGCCGAAGATCTCTTCCTTGTAGATCCGCATGTCCTTGGTGACGTTGTCGAACAGCGAACCGCCGAGATAGAAGCCCTTCTCGTAGCCCTGCATCTTGAAGCCGCGGCCGTCGACCGCGAGCGTCGCGCCTTCCTTGATGCCGATGTCGATGTAGCTCTTGACCTTCTCGACCGCCTCGCGGGTCACCAGCGGGCCGTAATCGGCCGACGGATCGACCGAGGTGCCGATCTTGAGCGACTCGACGCGCGGGATCAGCTTCTCCATCAGGCGGTCGGCGGTGGTCTTGCCGACCGGCACCGCGACCGAGACGGCCATGCAGCGCTCACCGGCGGAGCCGTAGCCGGCGCCGATCAGCGCATCGACCGTCTGGTCCATGTCGGCATCCGGCATCACGATGGCGTGGTTCTTGGCGCCGCCGAAGCACTGGCAGCGCTTGCCGGTCTGCGCGGCGCGCTCGTAGATGTACTGCGCGATCGGGGTCGAGCCGACGAAGCCGATCGCCTTGATATCGGGATCGTCGAGGATGGCGTCGACCGCCTCCTTGTCGCCGTTGACGACGTTGAGGATGCCGGCCGGCAGGCCCGCCTCGATCATCAGTTCGGCGAGCATCATCGGCACGCCGGGATCGCGCTCCGACGGCTTGAGGATGAAGGCGTTGCCGCAGGCGATCGCCGGCGCGAACTTCCACATCGGGATCATCGCCGGGAAGTTGAACGGCGTGATGCCGGCGACCACGCCGAGCGGCTGGCGCATCGAATAGATGTCGATGCCGGGGCCGGCGCCCTCGGTGTACTCGCCCTTCATCAGATGCGGGATGCCGCAGGCGAACTCGGCGACCTCGAGGCCGCGCTGGATGTCGCCCTTGGCGTCGGGAACGGTCTTGCCATGCTCGCGCGCCAGCAGCTCGGCGAGCTTGTCGTAGTCGCGCTGCACCAGCTCGAGGAACCGCATCATGACGCGGGCGCGGCGCTGCGGGTTGGTGGCGGCCCATTCCGGCTGCGCGGCCTTGGCGTTCTCGACCGCGGCGCGGAGCTCGGCCTTGGAGGCCAGCGCCACCTTGGCCTGGACGTCGCCGGTCATCGGCTCGAAGACGTCAGCCGTACGGCCCGACGTGCCCTTGACCTCCTTGCCACCGATGAAATGTCCGATTGAGCGCATGGAAAAACCTCCCTGAAGCACCTGAATCGCCGCTCCTCGCGGCGGGATCGCTTTACAAACCCTATTGACCCTGCATTTTATGGGATTCAAGTCCGATAAATTGCACCATAGATGTGCGGAAATGCTGGATCAAGGCGGCGGCACAATCGACTGGGACGACTTCCGTTTCGTGCTTGCCATCGTGCGCGGCGGGTCGGTTTCGGCTGCCGCCAAGCAGCTCGGCGTCGATCATGCCACAGTGATCCGCCGTGTCGACCGGCTGGAGCGCCACCTCTCCGCAAAACTGTTTGATCGGCGCAAGACCGGCTATCTGCTGACCGAGGCCGGCCAGCGCGTCGCCGACAGCGCGGAGGCGATGGAATCCACCATCGTCGCCAACCAGGAGGCGGTCGGCGGCTCGCGCGCCCACCTCACCGGCACGGTGCGGATCGGCGCGCCCGACGGCTTCGGCAGCCACTTTTTGGCCTCGCGGCTGGTCAAGTTCACCGAGCGGTATCCCGATCTCGATCTGCAGCTCGTCGCCACCGCGCGGCTGTTCTCGCTCTCCAAGCGCGAGGCCGACATCGCGATCAGCCTGACCATGCCGAAGGAAGGCCGCATCGTCGGCCGCAAGCTCCTAGACTACACGCTCGGGCTTTATGCCGCACCCGCCTATCTCGCCCAGGCGCCGGCAATTGTTGCGCGCGCCGACCTGCCGCGGCACCGCTTCGTCGGCTACATTGAGGAGCTCCTGTTCACGCCGGAGCTCGACTATCTGCCGCAGGTCTCGCCGAAGATCTCGGCGAAATTCCGCAGCGCCAATCTGATCGCGCAGCTCAACGCCACCATCGCCGGCTTCGGCATCGCCGTGCTGCCGCACTTCATGGCAACGGCCCACCCCGAGTTGCAGCCGGTGCTGCCGGACGACTTGCGGATCTCCCGCACCTTCTGGCTGCTGATGCACGCCGACAGCAAGGACCTCGCCCGCATCCGCGCGGTGGCGGACTACATCTACGAGACGGTGGAAGCCGAGCGCGCGCTGTTCAGCGGGGTGTGAGGCGGACACCGTGTTATTCCCGTCATCCTGAGGAGCGCGTAGCGCGTCTCGATGGATGCACGGCCCGGCTGGTGGCCGTCGACCCTTCGAGACGCGCGCGATGCGCGCTCCTCAGGGTGACGGACCGAGTATTAGGCGCGCCGCGCCAGTTGGCGCTTAAAGCGCTAATTCACCTTCTTCTTCGCCGGTGCCTTGGCCCCAGCGGCGCGCCCCAGCACCGCCTCGCGGCCCGCCGACAGGATCTCGTCGGACATTTCGCCGCTGCCGGCGATGCGCGACATCACGATGGTGCCCATCATGGTCGCCAGCGTCGCCATCGCCTGCTTGCGGGCGGTCTTGCGCGGCACGTCGATGATCTGGTCGGCCATCATGTCGATCATCTGGTCGAGCTTGAGGGCAAACGCCTTGCGGGTCTTCGGGCTCTCGCGGGCGATCTCGGCGCCGAGCGCCGGGATCGCGCAGCCCTGGCCGGGATCGTCGCGGTGCACCGCCGAAAGATAGCCGTCGATGATGGTCGAAAGCCGCTTCTCCGGCGGCGTGTCCGCGGCGACCTTGCGCCAGCGCTCTATGGCGCGGTCCATCGCGTAGCTGAAGGCCTCGATCACCAGCGCCTCGCGCGAGTCGAAATGCGCGTAGAAGCCGCCATGGGTCAGGCCGGCGTCCTTCATCAGGTCGGCGACGCCGATGCCGTGGGCGCCCCGCTCGCGCAGCCGCGTCGCGGCCTTCTTGACGATCCGCGCGTGGGTCTCCTGCTTGTGTTCTTTCGAATAGCGCATGCCGGTCTCATGGAATGTTTCTAATCATATAATAGCAGATTTGCGGCCGGAATGCTGCAGTTATTTCGCCTTGTCGGCCACTTTCGGTTCCCCGCCGAGCATCGAAAACATCGCGGTCGCGTGCACCGCAAGATTGCCCTTGTCGTCGCGGACGAAGCCCTCGGTGTAGCTGGTCTGGCGCCCGAGCTTGATCACCTTGCCTTCGGCGCTGATGGTGCCCGACCGTGCCGACAGCGGCCGCAGATAGGTCAGCTTGAGGTCGAGCGTCACCGAAGTCTGCCCCGCCGGCAGCATGGTCGAGATCGCACAGCCCATCGCGGTATCGAGCAGCGCCGCGGCGGTGGCGCCGTGCAGCAGGCCGATGGTGTTTTCCAGGCTCTCATGCGGCTCGAGTTCCATCACGATGCGCCCCTGCTCGACCACGGCCATGCGGAAGCCGATCAGCTTGGCCATCGGCGGCGGCGGCAACCGGCCGTCGCGGATCGCGCGCATCGCCTCGATCCCGGACATCGGCAGCGCCGCTTTCGCCACCGGTCCGGGCGCCTGCCATTCCACCACGCGGGTGCGCGTTAGATCGGGCGAACGAAGATCGATGCTTTCGGCGGCGGTCATGACGGCTCCATTTATATGACGCATATAATTCTATAGATCCGCATCCCTCGGCGCAACCGCCGCACCCGGTCCCTTGACAGAGCCATGCTTTGTCCGGGACATGGCGCAAGTCATTCCGGGGCGACGCAAGCACCAGACCCGGAATCTCGAGATTCCGGGTCTGGTGCTTGCGCACCATCCCGAAATGACTTGTCGATCCATTCCTGCGCCGGGGCTTTTCCATGGACATGCTCAATCCCCACTGCGGCATCGCCCGCGACGACAGAGGCGTCGTCCGCCTCACCATCTGCAACGCCGGCAAGCTGAACATCGTGAGTTCCGCGGTCACCAACGGCGTGCGCGAGGGTTTTGAGCATCTGGCCGCCGATCCGAGCATCCGCGCGGTGATCCTGGCCGGCGAAAGCGAGCGCAGCATGATCGGCGGCGCCGACATCAAGGAAATGGCGACGCTCGACCAGACATCCGCCGAAGCATTCATCAGCCGGCTGCGCGACCTCTGCGAGGCCGTGCGCAGATTCCCGGCGCCGGTGATCGCCCGCCTGCCCGGCTGGTGCCTCGGCGGCGGCCTCGAGGTCGCGGCCGCCTGCGACGTCCGCGTCGCCGCGCATGACGCGATGTTCGGCATGCCCGAGGTGCGCGTCGGCATCCCCTCGGTGATCCACGCCGCACTGCTGCCGCGCTTGATCGGCTGGGGCCGCGCCCGCTGGCTGATGATGACCGCGGAGAACATCGACGCCAAAACTGCGCTCGCCTGGGGCCTGGTCGACACCGTGGCAAAACCCGGCGGCCTCGACGACGCCGTCGAGCACACCGTCAATGCACTGCTGGAGTGCGGCCCCGAGGCGCTGCGGATCCAGAAGGACCTGTTGCGGCAATGGGAAGAGCTGCCGTTGACCGAGTCGGTGAACCTCAGCGTCGGCGTGTTCGGAAAGTCGTTCCAGACCGGCGAGCCGCAGCGCCTGCTGCAGGGGTTTTTGGACCGGAAGCGGTAGCGGTTCAGCACCTGTGGCCCGTATGAGCGCCGCGACATGTCATCTGTAGCCCGCATGAGCGAAGCGACATGCGGGGGCCGGATGCCCCGGATCTCGCTTCGCTCATCCGGGCTACGGGTAACTGAATGCGACTAGCTTAGCAGCGCCTGTCAACTCAAGAGGTCCTTGGCGACGATATCAAGTTCTTCTGCCTGTTCACCTGCCGTCGGGCTGGTGGCAAGGCGTTCAAGGTCCGTCCTAAGCTTTGCTTGCAGCTCTGCTGATTGCGCAACGATGAAGCGCAGCGTCCAATTCTTCCAAACGTCGTCATCTGTTTGCAGAATGCGTCGAAGGTGCGGATAGAGCGGCGTACCGATCCCCGCCAAAAATGGCTGCAGCACTCGAGCGACCGGCCAGTTCATGTCCTGCATCCATTCAAGCAGGGCCGGAACGATCGGCTCGACAGCTGGGAAACCCGAGGCGACGATGGCCTCGGCCCTCTCCGTATCGAATTTGTCTCTTGGTAGCAGCGCTGCCAAGTCGGAACACATCGTCCACTCCCCATGAGTTGCTGAAGCTTGTAGCACCTGTAGCCCGCATGAGCGCCGACACACGCGGGGCCGGATGCCCCGGATATTGCTTCGCTCATCCGGGCTACGCTGCTGCGGGTGACCTTCGCCGCGCGTTCGCAGGCACCTGCACCGGCCCGAGGTCGGCCCGCCCGCTCAGCTCGAGACGGGGATCTCGATCAGCACCAGCGTGCCGCGGCCCGGTTCGCTCTCCAGCGCGATCCGGCCGCTGAGCGACGACACCACGGTATTGAAGGCGATGTGCAGGCCGAGGCCGATATTGCCCCGCTCCCGCCCGGTGGTGAAGAACGGATCGAACACGCGGGCCTGCAGATCCTCGCGGATGCCGACGCCTTGGTCGGCGCAGGCGATCCGGGCGAGCGCCTGATCCGGCTGCGTCACCGTCATGGTGAAGCGTCCGCCGCGGCCGTCGGGATAAGCGTGCGCCGCCGCGTTGAACGCCAGGTTGCTGATCACCTGCGCCAGCGCGCCGGGATAGCTGTTCAGAACGATGCCTTGCGGGCAGTCGAGTTCGACGATCAATCCCTGACGGGACAGCAGCGGCCCGAGCTTTGCGATCAGCTCGGAGAGCCATCCGCCGAGCTCAAATGTATGGCGCTCCTCGTCGGCTTGGTGGATGGCGACCTGCTTGAAGCTGTGCACCATCTCGGATGCCCGATGCAGGTTTTCCGAGGTCAGTCGAAGGCCGTTCTCGATCCGTGCAATGCCCCTTGTCAGGTCGGAGCGCCGGACGGCTGCGCCGTTCAGCGCCTCGCCCATCGCGCGAAGGTCCGCCTCCATCGTCGTCGACGTGGTCAGCGCCAGGCCAAGCGGCGTGCTGACCTCGTGTGCGACACCGGCGACGAGCTGCCCGAGCGAGGCCAGCTTCTCGGCCTGCACGAGCTGCGATTGCGTCGCGTGCAGATCGCGCAACGAGGCTTCCGAGCGCTCCTTCTCCTGCTTCAGCGCCTGCGCCGTCCGAAACTGCCGGCGCGCGCGGAACTCGCGGGCGGCGACGGCGTAAAGCGACAGCGCAAAGGCGTTGAGGACCAGGGAATGATTGATGAAGCGCAGCCCCGGCGGCAACGCCGGCCCGAGCGATTCAGCGATGCACAGCGCAATCCACGTCGTGAGACAGAACACGGCCAGCGGCCCGATCCGCAGCGGCAGCATGGTCGAGACGAACAGGATTACCATCATCACGCCGGGTGCCGCATAGGTGAATCCGGAGGGCAGCACGAGGTAGACGCTCGGCAACACGCAGCCTGGAACGACGCAATAGACGAGGAAGATCGTCTCGGCCCACGGCTTCATCGCCGGCACCGAGAGCAAGGCGGTGAGCGGCAGCAGGACCAGCACGGCGACCCCGCCGCGGATCGCTAGCGTGGTCGCCACGACGTCGGGATAGAGCACCCAATCCCAGAACGCATATCCGGCATAGGTGAAGGCGCCGAGCAGCATCGCGACCTGCGTCCAGCCGATATTGCCCCGCACGTACTGGTCTACAAATCGGCGCTCCTCGACGATGTCGTCGAAGCGCAGTCCAAGGCGGGTCAAAAGACGGAGCATTACAATATCAAACGAAAAAGGCCTGGCACTGGAACTTGGCACTGGAAATGGGAGCGTAGAGAATGATCTACGACAGCTTGCCCGCGCTGTCGCGTCCTTTTGGCGCATCGGCGACCGCGGCGCGGCATCGCGCCGCGCCCCTCACCGGGCGTTGGCCGGGGCGTGGGTCGGCCAGAGGTCGGCGCGCCAGTGCAGCGCAATCGCCAGCATGGCGATGAAGCCGGCGGCGGCGAGCAGCGTGCCGGTCGCGGTGTAGCCGATCAGGTCGATCAGGCTGCCGGCGGCGAGCAGCCCGAGCGGCAGGCCGTAGATCACCATCATGCGCACGCCCATGACGCGGCCGCGCAGATGCGCGCTGGCATTGCGCATCAGCATCACGGCGGCCGAGATCATCGACATGCTTTGCGCGATGCCGGCGAGCAGCAGGCAAGCCATCGCGACCGGCATGGTCCGGAGCTCGACGAACACCAGGAGCATGGCGTACCAGGCGAGCGTCGCGCCGATCAGAAGCCGCGCGATGCGTACCCCGCCGGCCATGCTGAGCGTGATCGAGCCGATCAGCGAGCCCACCGCAAAGCTGGCCGAGAGATAGCCGAGCCCGGTCTGGTCGGTATGGAAGATGTCGCGCGCGACATAGGGCAACAGACCGTTGGTGAGCGGGAACGCCGTGAGGTTGGCGAGGAACGCGACGCAGAGGGCGGCGCGCATGCCCGGGCCGCTCCACGCATAGACGATGCCCTCCTTGAGGTCGCGCAGCAGCTTTGAACCCGGCGCGTCGCCCGCCGCGAGATCGGTCGTGCCATGCGACTTGGGGCGGCTCATGCAGAGCATCAGGATGGCGGCGACGAAATAGAAGCCGGCGATCCCGACATAGACATAGCCGATGCCGAGCGCCGCGAACAATCCGGCCCCGGTCAGGGCTCCTGCGATACGCGCCGAGTCCTGCGTGGTGCGCGCCAGGCTGATGGCGCCGACCAACTGCTCCGGCGGCATGATGTCGGCGAGCAGCGCGCCGCGCACGCCGAGATCCGACGGGCGGATCACACCCATGATCGCGACGATGATCATGACGTTCAGCGGGGCGAGATGCCCGGTCAGCGCCAGCGTCATGATGGTGCCGGCGAGCACCGTATAGGCAAAGCGCATCACGGCGAGCAGATCGCGGTGCCCCATGCGGTCGCCGATCATGCCGACGACCGGCGCGACCAGGGTGCCGACATATTGCAGCGACGCCAGCACGGTCAGCAGCAGCACCGAGCCGGTCTCGACCATGATGTACCAGCCGAGCACCAGCGTCTCGACCTCGAACGCCCAGGAGGTGAGCAGATCGGACGGCCATTGAAAGCGATAGCTGCGGATGCGAAATGGCGCGAGCGCGGAGGTCCGCGTGGTCCCGCTCAAGACGCGATGACGCGTGTCACGGCGTGTCCTGCCCTTTTCCTTGTTCTTCTGGGTCTTGCTTCTTGGTCGTGCTTGCGGCGCTTTGAATTCGTCTCGAGTCGCTTGGGAAAACGCTCTGTTCCGTCAGCGTAGCGCCGAGTCGATTGGTGTCAATCGAGGCCGCCGCATGCGGCCATGCACGATGGTATCCGCAGCGACGTGATGGCGTAGCCTCGCGAAGCGCAGGCCCTACATCGGCGGCGCGGCGCGCCGCAGCATGAAATGGGTGGGTATGAAGGCGAGCAGTGGCAGGCCGATCATCAGGCCGGCCAGCCACACCAGCGGCGGCACGAAGCCTTGCGCCGCCCTGTCGCTGGTGCCGAAGACGTAGTTGATGTTGACCGGGGTCATGCCCGGGTCCGGCCGCGGTCCCGGCATCACAAAGTAGCAGATCAGCAGCAGCGCCCATGCCAGCACGCCCCAGGCGATCAGCGCGCGCTGGTCATAGCCGAGCCGCCAGACCAGGAACAGCAGCAGGAACGGCAGCCAGCCGTGGAAGCCCGACAGGAACCGCAGGAACAGCGACAGGTTCTGGTCGAACATGTAGTCGGTCATTCCGGTGAGCGAGTAGCCGGCGACATGGGCGAGAAAGTCGATCACCCAAAATGTTTGCGGCACAAGGAGTCCGACGGCACACATCGAAATCAACAGCGCGCTCTCGGTCCAGACCCCGACCAAGGTGAGGATCAGGCAGACATCGCAGAAATACAGAAAGTTGGTCGGCCCGTAGCAGTAGGTGTACACCGGCACCAGGACAGCCATGAAGGCGCTGAAGCCGATCTTGACGGAGAGCGGAATGCGGGCGGACGGCTGCTCGACGGCGATCACGGACATTGCGGTGGGACTTTCCATTGCACAATCCGCCAGCCCTAGCGCCGGATCGGTAAACAGACCCGTATTCCGCAACCTTGAATTGATCGGCGCTCGGGAATTCGGTTAACGCCAACTCAGCGGCGCCGGTACAGTTTTAGCTGCCCGCGAGGTGGTCGTGCTAGCATGCCTGCGGAGGACGACATGAACGCCTTCGAAGTTTTCGCGATCTACCTGATGCCCTTTGTAATCATCGCGATCGCAATCCGGCTGCTGATGCGGCGTTATGCCGTCGACCTGCCGGACGTGCAGAAACAAGCGGGCTCCGCGCCGAAGCGACGATTTCTGCTCGGCGCCTGGCGGTTTGATTAGATCAGCTCGCAGACAAGCTCGGATGCCGCCGCCCTGCGAAATTCTCAATCACTGATTTGCCCGACGACGCAAGCGAAGACCAAGCCAGTGTATGGTTTGTCCGTCTCACCCGATCGAGGGGCGAATCGCGATCGTCACGAACGTGGGTCGAGATGCGGACACCTATTCGGTGTCGTCCCTGCCTAGTGCGCAATTGCGCACGGGAGCAGGGACCCATAACCACAGGCCGTCATCGTTGAGCGACGCCCGAACGACGAGTCCCATTCACAATATCCGCTGCGGAGTATGGGTCCTGGCTTTCGCAGAGACGACGCCTGGGAAGCAACCGTGCGCTCTCATTCTCCCCGGCATCATCATGAATCGAGGACCATCCTCGTCGTCCTGGCGAAGGCCAGGACCCATTACCCCGAATGCGAATTGCCTCGCTATGCTGGGGCCGCTACCCTCCAACAACACAAGTCGGTGGTTATTGGTCCTGGCTTTCGCCAGGACGACATTGGTGATGGCGGAACGATCCCATCCCCAACTCATGCGAACACGACATTTTGTCATGAGAGCCGCAGTTGCATTTTTTGCATTGCATTATATGATGACAATAATTCAATCAAATTCCCGGCATTGAAGGGACTCCTGCCATGGCAACCAGCACCGATCCCGTCGTCATCCTCTCCGCCGCCCGCACCCCGCTCGGCCGCTTCATGGGCGAGCTCGCGCCGCTGCCGGCGCACAAGCTCGGCTCGCATGTGATCGGGGCTGCGCTCGAACGCGCAAAACTTGCGCCCGAGCGCATCGACGAGGTGTTCATGGGCAACGTGCTGCCCGCCGGCCAAGGCCAGGCCCCTGCCCGCCAGGCCGCGCGCGGCGCCGGACTGCCGGATGCCACCGGCGCCACCACCGTCAACAAGGTCTGCGGTTCCGGCATGAAGGCGACCATGCTGGCCCACGACATCATCAAGGCCGGCTCGGCCGAGATCGTGCTGTCCGGCGGCATGGAGAGCATGAGCAATGCGCCGTATCTGTTGCAGAAGGCGCGCGGCGGCTATCGCGCCGGCCACGACCGCATCATCGATCACATGATGCTGGACGGGCTCGAGGACGCCTACGAGACCGGTCGCTCGATGGGCGATTTCGGCGAGGCGACCGCGGAGGCCTATCAGTTCACCCGCGCCGACCAGGACGCGTTCGCGATGGAGACGTTGAGCCGCGCCCGCAAGGCGGTCGAGGGCGGCGCCTTCAAGGCCGAGATCGCCCCGATCACGCTCGCCGAGAAGGCCGGCCCGCGCATCGTCGCCAATGACGAGCACCCGCTGAAGGTCGATCCGGCAAAAATCCCCGGCCTGAAGCCGGCGTTCCGAGCGGGCGGCACCATCACGCCGGCCGCCTCATCGGCCAATGCCGACGGCGCCGCAGCACTGATCCTCAGCCGGCGCTCGCTCGCCGATCGCGATGGACTGCCCGTTCTCGCCGAGATCAAGGGCCACGCCACCCACAGCCAGGAGCCGCAGTGGTTCACGACAGCGCCGATCCCGGCGATCAGAAAACTGCTCGACAAGGTCGGCTGGAGCGTCGGCGATGTCGACCTGTTCGAGATCAACGAGGCGTTTGCGGTGGTCGCGATGGCGGCGCAGCGCGACCTCGGCATTCCCAGGGACAGGCTGAACATCAACGGCGGCGCCTGCGCGCTCGGCCATCCGATCGGCGCCACCGGCGCGCGGCTGATCGTGACGCTGCTGCACGCGCTGGAGGCGCAGAACCTGAAGCGCGGCGTTGCCGCGCTATGCATCGGCGGCGGTGAAGCAACCGCGATCGCGGTCGAGCGGGTCGCTCGGTAATCTTAATGCTTCTTGTGGATCACCCTGGCCGCAGGCTCACTCCGCCTCTCCCGCGTGCGGGGGAGGCCGCGGCGCGCGTAGCGCGCGGCGGGTGGGGGCTCTCCCCACGATGTGACTCGCGGAGAGAGCCCCCACCCCAGCCCTCCCCCGCAAGCGGGAGAGGGAGCGCGGCGTGTTCGCGGTTGCGACCGCGGCTCAATCCTATCGTTCTCCAACACGAGTCCGAAAACGAGGGAACTATGGCATTTTAGCCATAGCTCCCTCGTGCCATATTGCGCATCACGCAAAGCTTTCACCGCAATCGATCCGGAACACAATGATCTCGAACTGGCTTGCTTCCGCCCTCGCCCGCCGCAACATCCACTACGGCTGGGTGATGGTGGCCGTGACTTTCCTTGCCGCCCTGATCTCCGCCGGCACCGTCGGCGCGCCCGGCGTGTTCATCGTGCCCCTGCAGAAGGAGTTCGGCTGGTCCACCGCCGAGATTTCCTCGGCGCTGTCGATCCGCTTCATCCTGTTCGGGCTGATGGCGCCGTTCGCCGCCGCGCTGATGAACCGCTACGGCCTGCGCAACGTGACGCTGGCGGCGCAGTTGATCGTGGTCTGCGGACTATTGGCCTCGCTCGCCATGACCCAGGTCTGGCAGCTCATCCTGCTGTGGGGCGTCGTGATCGGAATCGGCACCGGGATGACCGCGCTGGTGCTCGGCGCGACCATCGCGGCGCGCTGGTTCGTGGCGCGGCGCGGCCTCGTGGTCGGCATCCTCACCGCAAGCGTCGCGACGGGACAGCTCGCCTTCCTGCCGCTGCTCGCGACACTGACCGAGCGCTACGGCTGGCGTGTCGCGCTTGGGCTGGTCTGCGTCATGCTCGGCGTCGCCGCCTTTGCCGTGCTGATGGTGATGCGCGACCGGCCGAGCGACGTCGGCCTGCGTCCGTTCGGCGACGAGGGCACGGCGCCGCTTGCCGCGCCGCCGCCGGCCAATGCGCCGATCGTGGCCGCCGCGCTGGGCACGCTGCGGGCCTCCGCGAAGTCGTCGGTGTTCTGGATCCTGTTCGCGACCTTCTTCGTCTGCGGCGCCTCGACCAACGGCCTGGTCCAGGTTCATTTGATCCCGATGTGCCTCGATTACGGCATCCCGCAGGTGCAGGCGGCGAGCCTGCTCGCCGCGATGGGGATCTTCGATTTCTTCGGCACCATCGTCTCGGGCTGGCTGTCGGACCGCTACGACAACCGCTATCTGTTGTTCTGGTATTACGGCCTGCGCGGGCTGTCGCTGCTGTTCCTGCCGTTCTCCGACTTCACGTTCTACGGACTGTCGCTGTTCGCGATGTTCTATGGCCTCGACTGGATCGCGACGGTGCCGCCGACGGTGCGCCTCACCGCGCAGCGCTTCGGCGCCGAGCGCGCCAATCTGGTGTTCGGATGGATCTTCGCCGGCCACCAGCTCGGCGCAGGCGCCGCCGCTTTCGGTGCCGGACTGTCGCGCACGATCTATCAGAGCTACCTGCCGGCGTTCTTCATTGCCGGGGCGCTGTGCATCTTTGCCGCGCTGATCGCGCTGGCGATCGCGCGGCCGCAGCCGAAGTCCGTGGCCGAGCCGAAGCCGGTCGCGGCCTGAGGCCGCTTCCCGCGCGACGTGCGCCGGGTCAGTACGACAGGATAGTGCGCATCCCGAACACCACGCTGTCCTTGATCCGATGCGTTTGCGTCGGATCGTTGGGATCGACGGCGCCGCCGCCGGGATGGGCAATGTATTGAAACATCGGCTGCATGGTGAAATTCTGGTTCACCACGTGCTGGTAGGTGATCTCGAGAATCGCCTCGTAGTCGCGGATCGGATACGGCGTGCCCGTGAAGATCTGGGTGTCGCGGTCGAGCGCACGCGCGGCGTCCGAAATCCTGGCATAGATCGCGGCGATGCCGAACCGATCGTCCGGATATGTCTCGCTGAAGCCGGTGAACAGGAAGCCGCCGTCGACATAGGTGCTGATCAGGTTGCGGTCCGATGGGCTGACCGAGGCGCGCATGAAGAACGCGACGCCCTTGTCAGCGTCCGGCCTGGCGCGCGCAAGCAACTGCTCGTAGACCATGAAGATGCCGTTGTCCCGCCGCAGCCAGCGCGTGTCGCCGGAGCTGTCGGGATCGGCGAGCGACAGCCCGTCGGCCGAGAAGCGCTGGTCGGCGAACGAGCCCATGTGATACCAGGCGCCGCCGGTGATGGTCGCCGGCAGCCGGCTCTCGCCGATCTCGAACTTGTATTTGAGCTGGCCGATCCACCACGGCGGATCGTTGGCCCGGAAATTCAGCCCGTGGGCGTTCAAGATCTGCGGATCGTCCGTCCCCTGCGGCGGCGAAGCCGAACCGTCGAACAGCGCCAGATAGGCGGTGATGCGGTCGGACAGATTGGCCTTGATCCGGATGCCGGGCACGGCGAGTGGCGGCGACGGTCCGCCGGCCGGCAGAATGGTGCCGACAATGCCGGGCCAGCCCAGCGCCGAATTGATGAAGATGTCGTCGTACTGGCTGTCGATGAACTCGACGTCCGAGCCCTGCTGGCCGACGCGCACCGAGAGTTTGCCGCCGAGCAGCTTCTGCTCGATCCAGAATTCATAGAGCCTCGTCGCCGGCAACGACTCGACGCCGGACACCAGGAACAGGTTGCCGACATAGCTCCGCGACAGCCCGTCGCCGTGGATCTGGTACATGTTGGCGTGGAAGGTCGCGCCGGTCCAGCCGATCGCCTTCTCGAGGTCGATGGTGGTGCCGAGATCGAGACGGCCGGTAAAGGCCGCGCCATTGCTGACGCCGCCGGAGACGTTAGCAAAACCCTCCCCGATATAGGTCAGGCTGAACTGGTAGCCGGCCTCCTCGAGCGCAGCCCGCGTATCCGCAATCCGGTCGGCGGCCGGCTTGTCCTCCGCATGCGCCGGCGCGCCGAGCGCGAGGGCCGCGGCCACCAACATCGCGCGGGAAAGAACTCTGCACATCGGGAATACCGCGGTGCGCTCGCGCTATTTGACGATGCCGAGCCGCCGCATCAGCAGATAAGCCAGCAGCGCCGACCCGATCAGAAGGCCGGCCGCGACCAGGAACCCGCTGTCGACGTCGGTCAACGGCAATCCCTTGGTGTTCATGCCGAAGATGCCGGTGACGAGCGTCGGCGGCAGCAGCATCATGGTGACGACGGACAACGCGTGGAGGTGCTTGTTGCTCTCCTCCTCGAGCTTGAAGCGCAGCTCCTCCTCGAGCAGGCGGCTGCGCTCGTGCAGTTCCACGATGTCGTGGTCGAGGCCGTCGAGCCGCTGCGCGAGCTTGCCGGCCTGCAGCCGCAGCGCCGGACTGAGATTGTCGGTGTTCTTCTGCTCGAGCCGGTGAAACAGCACGCGCAGGCCGGCGAGCTGGCGATGCAGGCGCACGCAGGTGCGGCGCATCCGGCTCAGATTCTTGCGCAGCTCCGATCCGGTATCCTCGGCGAGCACCCGCTCCTCGATCGCATCGATATCGGTGCCGATTTTGTCGGCCATGCGGTCCATGGTGTCGGCGATCTCGTCGACGATCTTCTCCAGCAGCGCCGCGACGCTGCCGACGCGATGGCCGCCCTCGAGCACGCGGCGTGTCGCATCGGCGGAGCACAGCGCCTGATGGCGGCCGCTGACCAGGAGGCGTTCGGTCATCGCAAAGCGGAGAAAGCCGGTCTCCCGGGTCGCGGCGTCGATATCCCGCACCAGATCGGAAAACACGCCGTAGACGCAATTGTCGACGACGTGGATCTGCTGGAAATTGTCATTCGACAGCAGCAGGTCCCGCGCCAGCTGCGGGATGTGCATGTTGGCGAGCCATGCCCGGGTGCGAACGTCGGTCAGGTTGAAGTGCAGCCACAGCCTTCCGTCATGGCTCGGTTCGATCGGCGCATCGATCGGAAGCGCCTCGGCACGGCCGTCGTGATGCAGGCGGAACGCCCAGACCAGACCGGGGACCGCCTCGCGGGTCAGCAGCGACCCGACCGGAGCGGGAGGTGGATCAGCCAGCATGGCCCGCCCCCAAGGCAATCGATAACGCAACCGCGCGAAATGACATGTTCAAGACCTCGCCCACGCGCAACGCTGAGCAAGCGCGTCCCTTCGACGCAACATAGGAGGACGCGCCTGTTACAGTTTTATGTCAGCGACCGCCCTACTCCGCGGCCAGGCCGGTCGGCGCCGCCTCCGCAGCCTCCTTGTTGTAGTCATGCACGACGCGGCCGAACGGCAGCGTCAGATCGGCGAGGAAGTGGTGCGCGCCGACGACACGCTTGACCGGGAAATCGGCGACCGGTGCATTGACATGCGGCACCAGGTGAAGCCGGCCGGGTCCGATCCAGGAGCCCTTGACGACGATGTCGGTCAAGTTGATCGCGACCAGCTGGCAGACCTCGAGATGGCCGTCGACGCCGGGGATCATCTTCAGATTAACTTGCGTCTTCGACAGCGTCGCGCGGGTGACGTCGCCATTGCCCGCCATGCTCTCGTGCTTGTAGCCCATCGTGCCCATCGCAACGAGCTGGCCGGCATATTCCAGCGTGCCGGTCAGCGTGTCCTTGACGATCTCGAGCTTGGGATGAGCGTACTTCTTCGGAAAGCCCCAGATCTCGCGGCCGGCCGCGATCGGCGGATCATCGTCGAGATACATCTGGCAGACGAAGTTGACCTCTTCGCCATGCAGGCGCGCGGGGATCACGAGGCCGGACTCGATGTAGCTGCCGAAGCCGAAGCTGTCGGGCATCTTGATCCATTCGTAATGCACGATCGCCTGCTCGATCGACTCCAGCGGCTCGGGCAGGCCGGCGCGGATCAACTCCGGATCGGTCTCATAGGTGATGACGAGGAATTCGCGATCGATGAAGCGATACGGACCGGCGGGATAGCTCGGGCCGGCGGCCGGCATCGACGGAAGCTTGAGCAGATCTTCCCTGCGCATCGCAATAACCCCTGTTTGAAAAGTTTGCGCGGAAGCTAACGGCCGAGATTGACAGCGATGTGAGGAATTTCCGTCAGGCGCATGACCGCGGTTACGCGTCGTGACCCGCGTCGCGCTACTGGGGCCAATGCTAACCATGCAGGCAGCCATGCCGGATGCGCCTTGCGCGGCCGCCGCAATTGTCATCACGGCGTCATCGGCGCGCTGAATTCTCGCCGCGAATTTCTGGAGTGTCTGATATGGACGCGCGAACCCCGCATTTCGACGACATCGAACACGCGACGCCGGGCTGGCGTCCAGAAGGCTGCGATCGTGTGGCCCTGGTCCTGCAGGGCGGCGGCGCGCTCGGCGCCTATCAGGCCGGCGTCTATCAGGCGCTGCATGAATCCAACATCGAGCCGAACTGGGTCTGCGGCGTCTCGATCGGCGCGATCAACTCGGCGATCATCGCCGGCAATCCGCCCGAAAAGCGGCTGGAGCGGCTGCACACATTCTGGGATCGCATCACCAGCCGCAAGATCTGGCACTACACTCCGGACGGCGACGTCTTCCGCAAGGCGCGCAATTTCACCAGCTCATGGCTGACGACCACGCTCGGACAACCCGGCTTCTTCACCCCGCACCAGGCCAATCCGTGGTTCAGCCCGGCCGGCGCGCGCACCGCCACCAGCTACTACGACACCACGCCGCTGCGCGAGTCCTTGCTCGAGCTGGTTGATTTCGACCGCATCAATTCCAAGAAGATACGCTTCGCGGTCGGCGCAGTGAACGTGCTCTCCGGCAACTTCATCTATTTCGACAATGCCCATGACGAGATCATTCCCGAGCACATCATGGCGAGCGGCGCGCTGCCGCCGGCGCTGCCGATGGTGAAGGTCGGCACCGATCATTTCTGGGACGGCGGCATCGTGTCCAACACGCCGCTGCAGCATCTGCTCGACCAGGAAGACAACATGAATTCGCTGGTGTTCCAGGTCGACCTGTTCTCGGCGCGCGGCGCGCTGCCGCGGGACATCCAGGACGTGATGGCCCGGCACAAGGACATCATGTATTCGTCGCGCACCCGCTACAACACCGACGTCTATCGCAAGACCTACAATCTGCGCACCGCCCTGCACAATGCGCTGGGAAAAATCCCCGACGATCAGCTGTCGGACGAGGAGCGCCAGCTCAAGAAGGCAAACGCCCGGTTGCCGGGCATCACGCTATTGCAGCTGATCTATCAGCAGAAGGCCTATGAGGGCGACGCCAAGGATCACGAATTCTCCGGCACCTCGATGCGCGAGCACTGGGTGAGCGGGCACGAGGACACCAAGCGCTCGCTGAAGCGGCGCGAATGGATCAAGATGCCCGAGAACGGCATGGGCATCGTGATCCACGACGTGCATCGCGAAGCGGAGTAAATACGTGTCGTCGTTGCGAGGAGCGCAGCGACGAAGCAATCCATACCTCAGCACATGGTTATATGGATTGCTTCGCTGCGCTCGCAATGACGATTGAGGCGCCGCTTACGGCCGCGTCGACATGTTGCTCGGCGGACCAGCCTTGCGGATCGGTTCGGCGAGGCGCGCGAACTCGCAGAGCAGCGAGCGCGTCTTGCGCGGATCGATCACCTCCTCGACCCAGAACTTCTCGGCCGAGCGGAACGGCGAGCGCAGCTTGTTGAGGCGATCCTCGATCTCGCGCAGCTTGGCGGCGGGATCGGCGGCCGCATCGATCTCGGCGCGATAGGCCGCCTCGATACCGCCTTCGAGCGGCAGCGAGCCCCAATAGGCCGACGGCCACGCATAGCGCATCGAGAAGCGGTTGGCCGGCTGATGCACCACGCCGGCGACGCCGAAGGCGTTGCGGATGATGATGGTGCACCACGGCACCGTGCTCTGGTTGACCGCCGCCATCGCCCGCACGCCGTGGCGGATGGTCGCCGTCTTCTCCGCCTCGAGCCCGATCATGAAGCCCGGGCAGTCCATCAGATAGACCACCGGCAGATGGAAGGTCTCGGCGAAGTCGACCCAGCGCACCACCTTCTGGCAGGCGTCAGCGGTCCACGAGCCGCCATAGTGGAACGGATCGCTGGCGAGCAGCAGCACCGCCCTGCCCTCGATCCGCGCCAATCCGGTGATGATCGGGCGGCCGAAATTGGTGCCGACCTCGAAGAACGAGCCCTTGTCGACGACGGCATCGATGATCGGCCGCATCTTGTAGACCTGCCGGCGGTTGCGCGGCACGGCCTTGAGCAGCGATTGCTCGGCACGCTCCGGATCGTCGGTGCAGGGAATGGTCGGCGGCAGATCGTAGACCGACGACGGCAGATAGGACAGGAAGCGCCGCGCGTAGTCGAACGCCTCCTCTTCGGTCTCGACGGCCTGATCGATCGCGCCGGCGCGGGTCTGGATGTCGGCGCCGCCGAGCTCCTGCTTGGTCAGATCCTGCCCCAGGCGCTTCACCACCGGCGGGCCGGCGACGAACATCGCGGAGCTCTTGGTCATCACCGAGTAATGCGTGGCGGCAAGCCGTGCGGCACCGAGGCCCGCGACCGAGCCGAGCCCGAGACCGACCACCGGCACGCGCGCCAAATTGGCGGTCGTGTACCAGTACCAGCGCGTGCCGCCGACGCCGCCGGGCAGATTGGCGGCGCCCCTGGTCTCGATCGTCTTCACCGAGCCGCCGCCGCCGGAGCCCTCGATCACGCGAACGATCGGCAGGCGGAAGTCGTGCGCCATCTCCTCCGCCATCAACGGCTTGGCGGAAATCGATGCATCCGCCGAGCCGCCGCGCACGGTGAAGTCGTCGCCGACCACAACGACGGTGCGGCCGTCGACCCTGGCGCGGCCGAACACGCAGTTCGCCGGCGTCAGGTGCTTGAGTTCGTTGCTCTCGTCATATTCGGCGATGCCGGAGATGGCACCGACCTCATGGAAGCTGCTCTGGTCGACGAGCTTGTCGATGCGCTCACGAACCGTGAGCCGGCCCTGGTCGCGTTGCCGCTTGACCTTGTCAACGCCTCCCATCTCCCGCGCGAACGCTTCGCGGCGGGCGAGGTCGTCGAGTTCCGGCTTCCAGTTCATTCACTGCTCCCGTCTTGATGATTTTGTTGTTGTTATGGGCGGTCACCGGAAGCGTCTTGCGCTCGATCCGATTGCTGAAGATGTCGCCGTCGGCGCCTTCGAGCAGGCTGCCGAGCGCGGCGGCGAGCTCGACCATTTGCGGCGCGACCTCGCGATGCAGCCGCGCCTCGTCATACATCGCCGAGAGCAGGCCGATCGTGGTGACCACATAGGTCTGATACTGCGGCGACCACAGCGGCACCGCGACGCCGTTGATATGCGGGCTCCACAGGCCGCAGGCGACGACGTAGCCGTGCTCCTGCAAATGCCGGCGGTTGGCCTCGATGCGCGGCGTCAGCATCTTGGCGCTGTCGGGCAGCTCGCCCTCCATCTCCGCGATCAGCGCGTCGCCGACCGCGGGATCGAGCGCGGCCGTGTAGGCGTGGCCGGCCGCGGTGGTCGCCATCGAAATCCGGCTGCCGGTGGCCTCATGCAGGCCGAGCGCGTTCGCCGCGCGGGCGAACTCCAGATAGACCAGGTGAAAGCGGTCGGGGATGACGAAGCCCACCGTGCCGGGCAACTGATCGGCGACATCCTGCAGGCGCAGCCGGATCAGATTGCGCAGCTGCAGCCCCTTCATCATCGTGGTGCTCATCGCGACCGCGCTCGGGCCGATGCGATATTTCTGGTCGCGCGGCAGATAGACCAGCTGTCCCATCCGCGTCAGCGTGTGCGTCAGCCGCGACACCGTCGAACGCGGCAGACCGCAGCGGTTCGAGATCTCGAGATTGCCGAGCCGGGCCTCGTGTCCCTCGAAGCACCGCAACACATCGAAGGCGCGCGACACCACCTGGATGACATCGCCATCGCCTGTCTCGCTGGCGAGCATTCCCTGCCTGCTAAGCCGTTCCGAGCGCCTTCCCATCTGTTTGGCTCCATTCCGTCCTGCGGAATAAAATTCCACTTGCAGAAGAAGCTACCTCAGGCAATCTGCCGCCACAACAAAAAGCCGTTCGCCGGATGAAATTTCCGCAAGACGGTATCGGAGAGTGGAATGCCAGAGATCAAGGTTGTGACCGAAGTTGCCGGACGCGTTTGCGCGCTTCCTGTCGAGACCGGCAGCAGCATCGGCAATGGCGACGAGATTGCGTTCGTCGAAGCGATGAAGATGGAAATACCGGTCACGTCGACGGCAGCAGGCAAAATCAAGTCGATTCTGGTCAAGATCGACGATGTCATCGCCGAAGGCCAGGCGGTCGCGATCGTCGAGACCTGAGATCCCGTCCTTCCAGTCCGGCCGCGACAATCTGTCCGGTGATGCAGCGGCCGAAATCGCCGGCTTGCGCCGGAGGTAGCGTTGCCATCGCCGGATCACGATGCAATCATTCCGCCCGGAAAAGTTTCGCACAGCGAAACAAAGGGAGGAATTATGATCCATCGGCTGATGGCGCTCGCGCCTGCCGCTCTCGCCGGCATTTCGATCTTCGCTGCCCTGCCCGCCTCGGCCGAGGACGTCAAGCTGCCGCCGACCATGGCGGTGACCGCCTACGATACCGGCACCGCCGGCTTCAACATCGCGGTCGGCGTCGGCAAGATGATGAAGGACAAATACGGCACCGACGTCCGCGTGCTGCCGGCCGGCAACGACGTCGCGCGGCTCGCGCCGCTGCGCGCCAAGCGCGCGGTCTCCTCGGCGATGGGATCGGGGACCTATTTCGCGCAGGAAGGCGTGTTCGAGTTCGGCGCCAAGGAGTGGGGCCCGCAGCCGCTGCAGCTCATGCTGTCGTCGGTGGACTGCAATTGCGGCGCGCTCGGCGTGGCAGCCGATGCCGGCGTCAAGGAAATGAAGGACCTTCGCGGCAAGCGCGTCGGCTTCGTGGTCGGCTCGCCGGCGCTGAACCAGAACTCGCTCGCGATGCTCGCGTTCGGCGGCCTCACCCAGAAGGACGTCAAGATCGTCGAGTTCGCAAGCTACGGCGCGATGTGGAAAGGCCTGATCAACAACGACACCGATGCCGCGTTCGGCACCACGATCACCGGCCCGGCCAAGGAAGCCGAGACCTCGCCGCGCGGCCTGATGTGGCCACCGCTACCCGCCGACGACAAGGAAGGCTGGGCACGGGTGAAAAAGGTCGGCTCGTTCTTCTTCCCGCAAACCGCAACCTGCGGCGCCGGCATCTCGCCGGACAAGCCGATCCAGCTCGGCAATTACCCTTACCCGATCTTCGTCGCCTATGCCGCGCAGCCGGTCGACCAGATCTATGCGATCACCAAGGCGATGATCGTCAACTACGACGCCTACAAGGATTCGGCGCCCGGCGCCGCCGGGCTCGGTGCCGACCGGCAGACCAAGAACTGGGTCGTCCCCGTGCATCCCGGCGCGGTGAAGGCGCTCAAGGAAACCGGCCACTGGAGCGACGAGCAGGAGGCGCACAACAACACGCTTTACAAGCGCCAGGAGGTGCTGGCCGCCGCCTGGACGGATTACGGCAAGTCGAGCCCGCCGTCGGACGACAAGGCCTTCCTCGATGGCTGGATGAAGGCGCGCGCTGCCGCGCTTGCGAAAGCCAATATGCCCAATGGCTTTGAGTGAGACCCGCCAACGCGCGATGAGATCGGGTTAGTCGTCATCGCGCTTGCGCCCGTTCGAGCATGGTGCTTCCGGAAAACCGCTTCGCACTTTTCCGGATCATGCTCTAGGCGGTGTGGACAGTTATCGCAGCCATAGGACGATGGCTGCGAGAGTGATGACGGCAAGGTAATTTCGGGCGGTCTTTTCGAAGCGGGTTGCGACGCGGCGGAATTGCTTGAGCTTTGAGAAGCAGCATTCGACGAGATGGCGCTGGGCATAGAGATGCTTGTCGAGCGGATACTTGAGCGCGCGTGACGGGTTGTTGGGGATGACGGCGAGCGCGCCCTTGGCTGCAATGTCCTGGCGCAGGTGATCGGCGTCATAAGCCGTATCGGCCATGAAAACCTCGGCAGGCAATCCCTCGATCAATGTGGCGGCTTGCGGTGCATCGCCCTTCTGGCCTGCGGTGATCGTGAACCGTACCGGACATCCCAAGCCGCGAACGGCCATATGTATCTTGGTGCTCAGGCCGCCGCGCGAACGGCCAAGCGCCTGATCTTCAGACCCCCTTTTTTGGCCCCGGCAGCATGCTGATGGGCTCGAACAATGGTGGAATCGACAATCAGATATTCGAAGTCCGGATCGTCGGACATTGCCTCGAAGATCCGCCACCAGACGCCTTTGGCACTCCATCGGCTGAAGCGCCGGAACGCGCTGTTCCAATCCCCGAACGCTTCCGGAAGATCACGCCAGGGAGAGCCCGTGCGAACGATCCACAGCACACCTTCCACGAACATCCGATTGTCGCGCCCGGTCGAGCCCTTCTGGTCAGGCCGGCCTATGATCAGCGGCGCCATCCGCTCCCAAGCCGCATCGCTCAACACCAGACGATCCATCACACCCAAGACTGCCTCCCAAAAGCAGCCTTGAATCTGATTTGCTCCTAAAAGGGAATCCTTAGAGTCCACACCGCCTAGGCTACGGGCAAAACGGACAACATTGGGGGATGCGTAATGCCCGAGAACGCCGCGGCTGCGCCTGCGAAAAGAATCGAGTTTGAAGATCCGCATGCCGGTCTCGACAATCTGCAGGAGGCCGAGGTCACGCGCGTGCGCACCCTGCGCGGGGTGTGGCGCTGGGCACTGGTGGTCGCAACCGCCGCAACCATCCTGCTCTGCATCAACCAGCAATTCTCGCTGCGCTTCTTCATCGACTACACCCAGCTCAACACCGAATATTTCTATCTCTTGATCGCGCTGATGCTGCCCTTCACGTTCCTGATCTTCCCCGGATCGGAGCGCGCGCCGCTGAACCGCATTCCCTGGTATGATCTCGCGCTCGCCGTCGCGACCTTCGCCGCCTCGATCTGGCTGATGCTGAACGTGCGCAAGGCGGCGCAATATGGCTGGGAGTCCGACGGCGCCCCGAGGAACGTCATCATCGCCGGCCTCGTGATGTGGGTGATGCTGATGGAGGCGCTGCGCCGGACCGGCGGCTGGAGCCTCCTGCTCAGCGTGCTGCCCTTCACCGTCTATCCGCTGTTCGCCGAGGCCAGCTGGCTCGGGCCGTTCCGCGGCTCGCAGCTCACGCTCGACCAGACCACCGCCTATCACGTGTTGTCCGGCGAGAGCCTGCTCGGCATTCCGATCCAGGCCTTCGCCGATACCGTGATCGGCTTCCTGGTGTTCGGCACCGCGCTGATGATGACCGGCGCCGGAAAATTCTTCATTAACCTCGCCTTCGCGCTGTGCGGCACGTTCCGCGGCGGCGCCGCCAAGGTCTGCATCTTCGCGTCCGGCCTGCTCGGCATGATGTCGGGCTCGATCGTCTCCAACGTGCTGACCGCCGGCACGATGACGATCCCGGTCATGAAGAAGAGCGGCTTCCGCGCCTCCTATGCCGGCGCGATCGAGGCCTGCGCCTCCACCGGCGCCGTGCTGGCGCCGCCGGTGATGGGCGCCACCGCGTTCGTGATCGCGCAGTTCCTCAATATCAGCTACGCGGAGGTCGCGGTGGCCGCGATCATTCCTGCGGCGCTCTACTATGTCGGCCTGTTCATGCAGGTCGACTCCTACGCCGCACGCCACGGGCTGAAGGGCATTCCGCGCGCCGAGCTGCCGCGCGTGATGGATACGATCAAGAACGGCTGGTATTACGTCTTCGTCATTGCGCTCCTGATCGTGATGCTGCTGTATTTCAAGCGCGAAAGCCACGCGCCGTTCTACGCCACCGCGCTGCTGCTGGTGCTCAACCAGATCTTCTCCAAGGAGAGCCGCTGGACGCTCGGGACGATCGGAAAATTCCTCGAGGTCAATGGCCGCACCTTCGTCGAGCTGGTCGGCATCCTCGCCGGTTGCGGTCTGCTGATCGGGGCGTTCTCGATGACCGGCGTGGTCTCGAGCCTCGCCAACGATCTGTTGACGCTTGCGGGCGACAACGCGTTCCTGCTGCTCGTGATGTGCGCCTTCACCAGCCTGATCCTCGGCCTCGGGCTGACCACCACCGCCTGCTACATCTTTCTCGCCATCCTGGTCGCGCCCGCGCTGGAGAAGCTCGGGCTGAACCGGATGGCGGTGCACATGTTCATCTTCTATTGGGGCATGCTGTCGTCGATCACCCCGCCGGTGGCGATCGCCTCCTTCGCTGCGGCCGGCATCGCCGGCTCGCCCGCGATGAAGACCGGATGGGAATCGATGTGGGTCGGCAGCATCATCTATTTCATCCCGTTCTTCTTCGTGCTGAACCCGGCGCTGGTGATGCAGGGACCGAGCCCCTATCTCGCCGGCCTCGGCCTGATGGCGCTCGCGGCGTGCGGCACGCTGTTCATCTGCGGCGGCATCCAGGGCTATCAGGCCTTCGTCGGCGACCTCCGCGGCGCCGGTGCCCTGGAATGGCCGCTCCGGGTGCTGCTGGTGATCGGCGGCTTCGTGCTCGCGACGCCCGGCGGCGGCATCAACCCGCTGTCGCAGCTGCAGGTGTCGCTGCTGGGGGTCGCGATCCTCGCCCCGACGCTGTTGATCGCGTTGCTGCTGGTCCGCCGTCAGGCGCTGGTTCCGAACCAGTTGCGCGCGCCCTGATTGCGATGCACAACAGGAGGCGATGAAACGATCGCCTCCTCCCGTCACCGCCACCACCACGGCCTGGTCCAGCTCGAAGCCGCCGCTGCTGCGGTTTCTGCACACCTGTTACGCAGACTTCCTGCCGGAGACCGCCGGCGCGGTGGCCGACTACATCCCCGAGCTCGGCAAGGCCGACCCTGCCCATTTTGGCATCAGCCTGGCGACGCTCGACGGCCACGTCTACGAGGTCGGCGACACCAGGGTGCCGTTCACCATCCAGTCGATGTCGAAGCCGTTCGTGTTCGCGCTGGCGCTGGACACGCTGGGCGCCGAACGAGTGGAAAGCGTGATCGGCGTCGAGCCATCCGGCGACCCCTTCAACTCGATCCGGCTCAATGCCGAGAACCATCCGTTCAATGCGATGGTCAATGCCGGCGCGATCGCCTGCTCCGGCCTGCTCCACGCCGACAAGGGCGACGGCGCGTTCGACTATATCCGCCAGGCGCTCGGCCGCTTCGCCGGGCGTGAGCTCGATGTCGACGAGGCGGTCTACGCCTCTGAGAGCGCCACCGGCGACCGCAACCGGGCGATCGGTTATCTCCTGCGCACCAACAGCGTGATCACCGAGAACGTGCCTGCGGTGCTCGATGTCTATTTCCGGCAATGCTCCATCCTGGTCACCGCGCGCGACACCGCCGTGATGGCGGCTACGCTCGCCAATCGCGGCATCAACCCGCTGACCGAGGAGCAGGTGGTGACGCCCTACGCCATCGCGCGCACGCTATCGGTGATGACCTCGTCGGGCATGTACGACTATGCCGGCGAATGGATCTACCGCGTCGGCATTCCCGCCAAGAGCGGCGTCGGCGGCGGCATTCTCGCGGCACTGCCGGCGCGGCTCGGGCTCGGCAGCTATTCGCCAAAACTCGACAAGCACGGCAACAGCGTGCGCGGCATCAAGGTGTGCGAGACGCTGTCGGCGCATTACGACCTGCATATACTGAACCGCAGCGACGACGCCCGCCACAGCATCATTGCCGACTACAATATCGGCAAGAACCCGTCGCGGCGGGTGCGCCGGCCGCAAGAGCAGGAGACCCTGGCAAAGCACTTCCAGGAGGTGCGCGTGATCGAGCTGGTCGGTACGCTGTCGCTTTCCAATGTCGACTATGTCTCGCGCCGCCTCGCCGGCAGCCCGCGGCCGGAATTCGTGATCTTCGATCTGCGCCGTGTCACGGCGACGACCCGCGCCGGCGCAAGGCTGGTGGCCGAAGCGTTCCAGGAACTCGCCGAGCTCGGCGTCACCGTGATCCTGTCCGGCATCAAGCGGACCTCGCGCGAATGGGCCACGATCAGCGAGTGGACCAGGCGGCTCGGCAATATCAGGGATTTCTACCTGCTCGACACCGCGATCGAGTGGGCCGAGGACCAGATCGTCTACCGCTACGGCGGCTCGATCGACTTCCTCGAGACCACGGAGCTTTCCGAGCAGCCGCTGCTCGCCGGATTGAGCGAAGCCGAGATTGCCGATCTCACCGCGCTTTGTACGGTCCGAACCTACCAGCAGAACGAGAAGGTCATCGCCGCGGGCAGTGAGGCGGCCTCGCTGTTCTTCCTGCGCAGCGGCGTGGTCCACGTCACTCTGCCCGACGGCATCCGGCTTGCGACGCTGACTGCCGGCATGGCGTTCGGCGAGATGGCGCTCTTGGAGCCGACGCGCTCGGCGGATGTGCTCGCTGACATGTCGGCGACCGCCTATGAGGTCACGATCAAGGATTTCGAACGCTTCCGCGAGCAGCACCCGCGCGCCGGCGAGCGGATCATGCGCAACCTCGCGCAGATCCTCGCCGATCGGCTGATCGTGGCGAATGCCAAGGTGGATCTGCTGACGTCGGGGTAGGTCTCTCTGTTCTCCCTCTCCCCGCCCTTCGCGGGGAGAGGGTCAGGGTGAGGGGCTGCATCCGCAAAATAACTTCGAGTTAGACTCGCGGAGATTCCCCCTCACCCGGACCGCATTCCGCTTCGCTGCATGCGCTCCGGCCTCTCCCCGCAGGCGGGGCGAGGCGAAGGACTCCGCGACGCGATCCGCTCAGCTCACCACTTCCGTGACCGGCTGCATGTCGATCTCGAAGGTCTCGAGAAATTTCGACGTCATGATGTAGAACCCGACCGAGAGCTGCAGCTCGATCAGCGCGGCCGGCGTCAGCTTCGCCGCGATCGTCTTGAAGGTCTCGTCGGTCGGCTTCTTCAGCTTGACGATCTCGTCGGTAAAGGCGAGCGCCGCGCGCTGCACCTCGTTGAAGCAGGTCGCGGACTGCCAGTCCTCGAGCGCGGCGTTCTGCTCGTCGGTGACGCCGACATTCTTGCCGATGCGCTTGTGCGCGACGATCTCGTAGGGCGCCTCGCAGAGAATGCCGGTGCGCGTGATCGCAAGCTCGCGGACGACGGGATCGAGCTCGCCCTTGTGGCGGATCGCGCCGCCGAGCCGGCAGTACTGTTCAAAGTAACTTGGCGAATGCGCCATCATGCGGAAGATATTGGCGTTGCGGTTCTTGTCGAGGATCTCGCGGGTCCGCGGGCTTGCCTTCGCGGGATCGGAGTAGTCGATACGGGCCATTTCCTAACCTTGATCTTGCTGTCGTTTCTGTCGGGTTCCGAAACACTAGAGCTTTTTCCGTTCCGATGAAATCGGAACGGGGCCCTAGATCCTTGTTTTGACGCGTTTTCTTGACGCGAACCGGTATCAACTTCGCTCGAAAACGCTCTGTACGAGCTGCTGTCGCAGGAGCAACACGCGCGAGTCAAATTGCCGCCGCATTCCCAGACAACGCTGTCACAGTCGATATTCGCTGAGTGGGGACTCGTCAAAAGCGAATACTCGACGCGGGGTGTTCCGAGTAAAAAATCCGGCCGTCTTGCGCGCAATTTGCGCAACGATGAGTCACGCCCAAGTCTAGGGGAAACGCATGAAGGAAGCCACCAAGAGGGCGGCCTCGGAAGCGCTTGCGCAAATGCTGGCGGTGACGGCAATGCTCGTCATCGCCAGCTTCATCTTTTATTGGCACTGAGGCATGATCCGGAAAAGTGTGTAGCGGTTTTCCGAAAGATCATGCCCAAAATGATCCGCAAACTATGAGGGGCAAGAGCGAACCAGTTTAGCCTGGTCTTGCGTTCTGACTGGATCGTTCAGCCCCTCATTTCGCCTTTGCGAAATATGGAACCAGCCTCCCCGCGAATTGCGTGAAGCGCGCCGCGACCTTGTCGCCGATGGCAAGGTCATTGTCGCCATGAGCCATCATGCGAAAGCCCTCGTCGGCATCGACAAGCACGATGTTGTACGGCACATGCGCCCGCGTCTCGGGCGTCGCGGCGCGGCAGACCAGCGAGGTCGCATACACCGTCCCTGCCCCGCTCGCGCGATGCTCGGCAAGATCGGGCGAGCCGCAGGCGGCGCAAAAGCTGCGGCGGAAATATTGCCGCGCGCCGCAGCCGTTGCAGGTCTGGTAGACGATGGCTTCAGTGCCCTTGGTCCAGTCCACGATCGGTCCGCTCATCGCACGCGCTCCAGGAACATGCTGACATGCGACGACAGCACGCCGCCATCGCCGTGCAGCAGCGCCACCGAGGCGTCGCGCACCTGACGATTTTCGGCGCGGCCGGTCATCTGCAGATGGGTCTCGATCAGATGCGCCATCGCGCCGCCGACGCCGCAATGGCCGTAGCTGAGCAGGCCGCCATGGGTGTTGAGCGGCATCTCGCCATCCTGATTGAAATAGCCGGCGCGCACCCGCGCCGCCGCCTCGCCGCGTCCGGCAAGGCCGAGATCCTCCAGCAGCATCGCGAGCGTGATCGTGAAGCTGTCATAGACCGCGGCGTAGCGCACGTCCGGGATCGCGACGCCCGCCGCCTGCTTCGCTTTTGCGATCGAAATCTCGGCGCCGAGTTCGCTCAGCGCAGGTGCTGCGGTGACGTGCTGATGGGTGTGTGCCTGGGCGCAGCCGCGGACGCGGACCTGCCGCTCGCCGGTCGGCTCGCGGCTGATCACACAGGCCGCACCGCCGTCCGACACCGGGCAGCAGTCGAGCAATTTGAGCGGCATCGCCACCGGCTTGGAGGCCATCACGTCGGCAACCGTGATCGGCTCGTGGAATTGCGCGCCGGGATGCGTCAGCGCGTGCTTGCGCATCAGCACCGCGAACTCGGCGAGGTCTGCCTGCGTGAGGCCGTATTCATGCATGTAGCGCGTTGCGACCAGGCCGTAGTAGGCCGGGATCGTCGGCCCCAGCGTCACCTCGTAATCGGGATGGCCGACCTGGGCCAGCGCCTGGATCGAGGCGTCGCGGCTCTGCCCGGTCAGCCGGTTCTCGCCGCCGACCACCAGCACGTGTTTTGCAACACCGGCATCGACCAGGTGATGCGCCAGCATGGTCATCGCAAGCCCGGTGGCGCCGCCGACCTGCACGGCGTGCGCGTAAGCCGGGCGAATGCCGAAGTGCTCGGCGAACACCGTGGCCAGCATGATATGCGGCGAGACCGTGGAGTAGCCGCAGAGGATGCCGTCGATCTCGGAGCGCTTCAGCCCGGCATCCGAGATCGCAAGCTCGGCCGCCTTGCTCATCAGGTCGAGCGAGGACAAGCCCTCATGCTTGCCGTAGGACGTGAGGCCGACGCCGGTCACGAAGCTCATCGTGTCTCTGCCCTCTCCATCGTCATTCCGGGGTGGTCCGAAGGACCATTCCCGGAATCTCGAGATTCCGGGTTCGATGCTTCGCATCGCCCCGGAATGACGCTGTGGGAACTTCCTGTCATCAATACGACTTCGGAAGGCCGAGCACCTTCTCGCCGATGAAGCTGAGGATCAGCTGTGGACTGATCGGCGCGATGCGCGGGATCAGCGATTCCCGCAAGTAGCGCTCGACGTGATACTCCTTGGCGTAGCCGAAGCCGCCATGGGTCATCACCGCCTGCTCGCAGGCATGGAAGCCGGCTTCCGCCGCGAGATATTTTGCGGAGTTCGCCGCGGGGCCGCAGGGCAGGTTCTGGTCATACTGCCAGCCGGCGCGCAGCACCATCAGCCAGGCAGCCTCCAGTTCCATCCAGCACTTCGCCAGCGGATGCTGGATCGCCTGGTTCATGCCGATCGGACGGTTGAACACGATGCGGCCCTTGGCATATTCCGACGCCCGCTTCAGCGCGATCTGGCCGAGGCCGACCGCTTCGGCCGCGATCAGGATGCGCTCGGGATTCATGCCGTGCAGGATGTATTCGAAGCCGCGGCCCTGCTCGCCGATGCGGTCTTCGACCGGGATCTCGAAATTCTCGAAGAACAGCTCGTTGGAATCGACCGGCTTGCGGCCCATCTTCTCGATTTCGTGCACGGTGACGCGCTTGCGGTCGAAATCGGTGTAGAACAGGCTGAGGCCATGGGTCGGGCTGCGCACCTCCTCCAGCGGCGTGGTGCGCGCGAGCAGCAGGATCTTGTTGGCGACTTGGGCGGTCGAGATCCACACCTTCTGGCCGTTGACGATGTATTTGTCGCCTTGGCGCACCGCGCGGGTCTTGAGCTGCGTGGTGTTGAGGCCGGTGTTCGGCTCGGTCACCGCGAAGCAGGACTTGTCGCGGCCGTCGATGATCGGCGGCAGCATGCGCTGGCACTGCTCCTTGGTGCCGAAGACCACCACCGGATTGAGGCCGAACACGTTCATATGCACCGCGGACGCGCCGGACATGCCGGCGCCGGATTCGGAGATCGTGCGCATCATGATCGCGGCATCGGTGATGCCGAGCCCGGAGCCGCCGTACTCCTCGGGGATGCAGATGCCGAGCCAGCCGGCATCGGCCAGCG
The DNA here is from genome assembly GCF_054056795.1 of Bradyrhizobium sp. USDA 3315. NCBI lineage: Bacteria > Pseudomonadati > Pseudomonadota > Alphaproteobacteria > Hyphomicrobiales > Nitrobacteraceae > Bradyrhizobium > Bradyrhizobium sp. USDA 3315. Next base: position 7,738,578 of record NZ_JBSRYP010000001.1, read on the forward strand.
CGCGGTGGAAGTCGGCCGGATAGCCGCCCTCCTTGTCCTTCTTCAGCCAGTAGGCCTCGTCGAAGCGCGAGCAGATCTTGGCGACGGCATCGCGGATCGATTCCTGGTTGGCGGAGAGTGCGAAATCCATCTGTCGTGCTCCTATGCCTGCACCGCTTTGGCCGCGCCGTCGCGCACCATTGCCGCGATCTCCTCGGTGGAGAAACCTGCCTCCTGCAAAATCTCCGCGCTGTGCTCGCCGAGCCGGGGCGCCAGCCGACTCGGCTCGACCTTGGTCTCCGACCACCGCGCGGACGGCGTCATGCTGCGGATCCGGCCCTCGGTCGGATGATCGACCACGGGGAAGACGCCGGTCGCGACCATATGCGGATCCTCCAGCAGGCTTTCGAGATCGTGCATCGGCATCACCGGCACGTCGGCCTTTTCGAGGATCTCGTTCCACGCGGCGGTGGTCTTGGTCTGGAGAATACGCGCGAGCTCGGCGTAGACGACATCGATATTGGTGGCACGGCCGGCGAAGGTCGCGAATTTCGGATCGCTGCGCAGATCGTCGCGGCCGGTTGCCTTGAAGAAGTTCTCCCACTGCTTGTCGTTGTAGACGATCACGCAGATATAGCCGTCGAGCGTCTTGTACGGCCGCCGGTCCGGCGACAGATGGCGCGCATAGCCGCCCTTGTCGAGCGGCGGATCGTAGGTCAACCCGCCCATGTGGTCGCCCATGACGAAGCCGGCCATGGTCTCGAACATCGGAATGTCGACGCGCTGGCCCTGCCCGGTGCGGTCGCGATGCACGAGGCTCGCACAGATCGCGCCGACCGCGGTGAGGCCGACGATGCGGTCCACCAGCGCGTTCGGCACATAGCGCGGCACGCCGTCCGAGGTTTGCGCCATCAGCGCCGGCAGCGCGGTCGCGCCCTGGATCAGATCGTCATAGGCGGGCTTGGCGGCATAAGGTCCCTCCTGGCCGAAGCCGAACACGCCGGCATAGATCAGCCGCGGGTTGACCTCGGAAACGACGTCATAGCCGAGCTGCAGCCGCGCCATCGCCTGCGGGCGCACATTGTAGACCAGCACGTCGGCCTTCGCGATCAGCCGCAGCACCGCCTCGCGCCCCGCCGGCTTCTTCAGATCGAGGCAGACCGAGCGCTTGCTGCGGTTGGTGTTGAGGAACACCGGTCCCATGCCGGGATGCCGCGTTGGGCCGATCTGCCGCGTCACGTCGCCGTCGGGCGATTCCACCTTGATGACGTCGGCGCCGTAATCGCCAAGCATCTGCGTGGCGTAGGGTCCCATCAGCACGGTCGTCATGTCGACGACCTTGATACCCTGCAGTGGTCCCATCGTCCTGTTCGCTCCCGGATGTCGTGGTTATGGAGCTAGTAACGGGAGCTATTCCAAGAGATCAAGCTGCGCCGGGCGTATGGGCGTATGCATGGCCGCGGCCGGGCCGCTTCCGTGCGGCGGAACGCAGGGTGGGCAAAACGAAGCGGATTCACCGCCGCCCTTATGCCAGCGACTGCCCCGTCATCACCTCGCGCGCCTTCAGGAGCTTCTCCAGTTCCGCATTCTGCTGCTCGAGCCGCTCGGCGATGCGCTCCTCGACTTCGGCGCCGGCAGCGCCTGCGGCCTGCTCGATCAGCTGCCTGATATTGTCCCGGAGGATCGCGATACGATCGTTCACTTCCGACAGCGACAGAGACGTCTCGATTCCCATGGTCCGTTCTCCCGGTGACAAGCACAGGCAGCTTAGCGCGGCGGGAGGTCCGGGCATATCCCCTAACCGCCTTAGTGACCCCAATCCCTACTGTGCATGGGGTTGTTTTCGATGTTTTCGATTCAACCCAGCCTCGCCCCGCTTTAGCCCATGCCTTTGGCCAGCATCTCCCGCAGCGCGGTCTTCAGCACCTTGCCGTAATTGTTCTTCGGCAGGGCATCGAGATAGACATAGCGCTTCGGCCGCTTGAAGCGGGCGATCGAGGCAAGGCAATGCGCGTCGAGCTTGCCGTCGTCGGCGGCAGTGCCCTCCGTCAGCACGACGCAGGCGACGACGATCTCGCCCCATTCCGGATCCGGCACACCGACGGCCGAGACCTCGCGGACATCGGGATGGGTCAGCAGGGCTTCCTCGACCTCGCGCGGATAGATGTTGGTGCCGCCGGAGATGATCACGTCCTTGGAGCGGTCCGACAGCGTGAGGAAGCCGTCGGCGTCGAGGCGGCCGACATCGCCGGTGCGCAGCCAGCCGTCCTTCAGCGTCTCGGCATTGGCCTTCGGATTGTTCCAGTAGCCGAGCATCACGGTCGCGCCCTTGACCTCGATCTCGCCGGTCTCCCCGGCAGGCAGCGGCTTGCCGTCCCTGTCGGTGATGCGCACGGTGACGACGCTCTGCGCCAGCCCGACCGAAGCCAGCCGTTCGAGATAGCGCGGGTGATCGCTCCGGGCGTGCCAGCCGCGCGACAGCGCCGTGATGGTCATCGGCGACTCGCCCTGGCCGTAGATCTGCACGAAGCGCTGGCCCATCGTCGCCATCGCATCGGTGATGTCGGCCGTGTACATCGGACCGCCGCCATAGATGATGGTGCGCAGCCCTTCGCCGTTCTCGCCGCGCTTCTTCGCGGCATCGACCAGGCGGCGCACCATCGTGGGGGCCGCGAACATCACGACATTGTCGAGCTGGCGGCCGAGGTTGAGCACCTCGTCCGGATCGAAGCCGCCGGACTCCGGCACGACGTGGCGGCCGCCCATCCGGACATGCGGGAAATTGTAGAGGCCGGCGCCATGCGAGATCGGTGCGGCATAGAGCGAGGCATCGTGCGGCGTCGCCGGATCGACGTCGGCGAGATAGCACAGCGACATCGCGACCAGATTGCCGTAGCTGAGCATCACGCCCTTGGGACGGCCGGTGGTGCCCGATGTGTAGAACAGCCAGGCGAGATCGTTGCTCTCGCGCGGCAGCGGCGCAGGTGGGCCCTCGCCGCTTCGCATCGTTTTGTAAGCGTCGCTGTCGACCGACAGCATGGTCATGCCGGCGGGAGCATCCGCCTTCGCCTCGGTCAACGCACCGATCGTATCGTCGGAGACGAAGGCGAGCTTGGCACCGCCATTGCCGCAGATCCATGCCGCCTCGCGGCCGTGCAGCTTGGCATTGATCGGGATCGCGGCAGCGCCGATCCACCAGATGCCGTAGAGGCATTCGAGATATTGCGTGCAGTTCGACGCAAACAGCGCGATGCGGTCGCCGGCGGCAATGCCGTGATCGCGCGCCAGCGCCGCCCCGATTGAGGCGGCGCGGCGGGCAAAGGTGGCATAGTCGGCGTCGAGATCGAAACCGGTCAGCAGCGCCGGCGCGTCGGGACGCGCCCGTGCCGTCGCCGCCAGCCATTCGGCAATGTTCAAGCTACTTCGCCGGCTCGAGGATCGAGACGTAGTTGGCGACCGCGGCGCCGCCCATGTTGAAGATGCCGCCGATCTGCGGGTTCTTGAGCTGCATGCCCTCGGGCGCCTGCCCCGTGAGCTGCATCGCGCTCATCACATGCATGGAGACACCGGTGGCGCCGATCGGATGGCCCTTGGCCTTGAGGCCGCCGGACGGATTGACCGGCAGCTTGCCGTCCTTCTGGGTCCAGCCTTCCATGATCGCGCGCGCGCCCTGTCCCTTCGGCGTCAGGCCCATCGCTTCGTATTCGATCAGCTCGGCTACGGTGAAGCAGTCATGGGTCTCGACGAAGGACAGGTCGGAGAGCTGGAGGCCGGCCTTCTGCAGCGCGCGCTGCCAGGCGGTGGTGCAGCCTTCGAACTGCAGGATGTCGCGCTTGGACATCGGCAGGAAATCCTGCGCATGCGCGGTGGCGCGGATGTTCACCGCCTTGCCCATGGTCTTGGCGGTCACGGCATCGGTCAGCACCAGCGCGGCGGCGCCGTCCGAGACCAGCGAGCAGTCGGTGCGCTTCAAGGGACCGGCGACGAACGGGTTTTTGTCGCTCTCGGCGCGGCAGAACTCGAAGCCGAAATCCTTGCGCATCTGCGCATAGGGATTGGCGACGCCGTTCTTGTGGTTCTTGGCGGCGATCATCGCCAGCGCATCCGACTGGTCGCCGTATTTCTGGAAATAGGCCTGCGCGATCTTGCCGAACACGCCGGCAAAGCCGCCGACCGTGTCGCCGTCCTCGGGCAGATACGACGCCTTGAGCAGGTTCTTGCCGATCTCCGGGCCCGGCGTCTTCGTCATCTGCTCGACGCCGACCACCAGCACGATCTTCGCGGCGCCGGCTTCGATGGCGCGAATGCCCTGATGCACGGCGGCCGATCCGGTGGCGCAGGCATTCTCAACCCGGGTGGTCGGCTTGAAGCGCAGCGCCGGATTGGCCTGCAGCACCAGCGAGGCCGTGAAATCCTGCGGCGAGAAGCCGGCGTTGAAATGGCCGAGCATGATCTCGTCGACATCGGACGCGGCGATGCCGGCGTCAGCCAGCGCCTCGTTGGCGACCTTGACCACGAGACCCTCGACGGTCTCCGCGTCGAACTTTCCGAATGGCGTGTGCGCCCAACCCACGATGCTGGCGGTCATGGCCGTATCTCCCTGTTCCTGTTCGGAGAGTTATGTAGCGTATCTTCAGGCGGCTTTCAGCGTTTTCATCGCCTTCGCGCACATGGCGGTTATGCCGGCCCAATTGCCGGCGCGGATATCGGCCGCGGGGCATAGCCAGGAACCGCCGACTGCCAGCACATTCGGCTCGGCGAGCCAGGTCGCCGCATTGGCCTCACTGACCCCGCCGGTCGGGCACACCCTGACCTGCGGAAATGGCCCGGCCAGAGCCCGCAGTGCCTTGATACCGCCCGCCTGCTCGGCCGGGAAGAATTTGACGACGTCGAAGCCGTGGGCCAGCGCCTGCATCAACTCGGAGGCGGTCGCGATCCCCGGCGCGAAGGGCAACCGGCTGGCGGCTGCCGCCGTCAACAGCTCGGGCGTCGCACCGGGGCTGATGCCGAATTTGGCGCCCAGTGCCTCGGCGCGCACCAGGTCGTCACCATTGAGGATCGTGCCGATCCCGACGATCGCCTCCGGCACACCGGCGATGATGGCCCTGGCCGCGTCGACCGCGACCGCCGTCCGCAGCGTCACCTCGAGCGTCCGCACGCCGCCGGCGACCAACGCCTTCGCCAGCGGCACCGCGTCCTCGAGCCGCTCGATGGTCAGCACCGGAATCACGGTGGCCTGGCGGATCAGCTCGGCGATCCGGTCCTGCTTCGATGTCGTTGTCATTGCGAGGCCTTGCGGGATGGTGGGAGACGAAGCGCCTTTTTCGGCGGCATGGCGTAACGCGGAATGATCGCGCCGGGATAGCACACCACGACACCGGCCAGCCGATGGCCGGCGCGCGCCGCCTCCTCTGGCTCGGCGCCGCCGAGCCGCGCGGCGAGATAGGCGGCGGCAAAGCTGTCGCCGGCCGCGGTGGTATCGACGACCGGCTTGGTAAGCTGCTCCGCCTTCACCTCGCGCGTTCCGCCGGCCGAGCGCACGATGCAGGCCGGCTCGGCGAGCTTCAGCACCACCTCGGGGCTCGAGATGCCGGCCAGCAGCGCCGTGTTGCTCTCGCCGGGATAAAGCGGTGCCAGATCCTCGGTCGAGGCAAGCACGATATCGGCCGTCTCGAACGCGCTGCTGAAGACCTTCCGCGCGACGTTCAGGTCCGGCCAGCCGCGGGCGCGGAAATTTGTGTCGAACGCAAACCGCGTCCCCAACAGCCGCGCACGCTTCAGCGCCGCCAGCAATCGCTCCTGCCCGTCCTCGCGCAGGATCGAGAGCGTGATCGCCGAGAGATAGACGACGTCATAGGTCGCGAGCGAATTCAGGATGTCTTCCGTTTCGGGCAGATCCATCAGGTCGCGGGCGGCGGCGCTGTCACGCCAGTGGAAGAAGCGCCGCTCGCCCTTGTCGTCGGTCTGGATCAGATAGAGGCCGGGCAGCTTGCCCGCCGATCGCGCGACATGCTTGGTGCCGATGCCCTCGCTCGCCCAGCCCGCGATCATCTCATCGCTCAGCGCATCATCGCCGAGCGCCGTGAAGTAATCGACGTGGATGCCGAGCCGGGACAGATAGACCGCGGTGTTGAGCGTGTCGCCGCCATAGGAGCGCGAATACAGCCCGCCGAGCTGCCCGCCAGGGGCCTGGCGCAGCTCGATCATGCATTCGCCGATGCTGGCAACTCTGGTCATCTCGAGCGCCGCGCTAAAGCGCGATGAAGCCTGGTTGAATCATCATCGCGCCTTAGCCCCTTGTCTGAGCATGATCTTCGCGCAAACGCGTTCCGCGTTTGTCGCGAGGGAAACCGCCTCGCACTTTTCCGGATCATGCTTTAGCCCGGACGTTGCTCAGGCGGCGAACTTGCCGCCGAGTTCGTCCTCGATATGGATCCGGATGATGTCGTCGAACGTCTTCTCGGCCGTGGTGAAGCCGAGCTTCAGCGCGCGGTCAGTAGCGAAATCGCGCGGCCAGCCCGAGACGATGCTGATGATGGTCGGATCGGGCACCCGCTTGATGCGCGCGGTGACGTTCTTGCCGGCGACGCGCTCCAGCGACGCGATCTGCTCGCCGACGGTGACGGACATCCCCGGCATGCTGAGATTGCGCCGCGGCCCCATCGCGTTGAGATCCATCGTGCCGGCGTGAACCAGAAAGCCGACCGCCGATTTCGGCGAGGCGTGCCAGTGCCGGACGTCCTCGGAGACCGGCAGCACCGCCTCCTCGCCCGCCAGCGGCTCGCGGATGATATTGGAGAAGAAGCCGGACGCCGCCTTGTTCGGCTTGCCCGGACGCACGCAGATTGTCGGCAGGCGGATCGAGATCCCGTCGAGCAGACCCTTGCGGGTGTAGTCGTTGATCAGGAGCTCGCAGATCGACTTCTGCGTACCGTAGCTCGTCAGCGGCGTATGGAAGAATTCGTCGCCGATCTTCTCGGGGAACGGCGCGCCGAACACCGCGATCGAGGACGTGAACACCAGCCGCGGCTTGTAGCCGCCGCCGACGGCACGGATGGCGTCGATCAGATAGCGGGTGCCGTCGAGGTTGATCCGGTAGCCCTTGTCGAACTCGGCCTCGGCCTCGCCCGAGACGATCGCGGCAAGATGGAAGATCACCTCGGGACGCTCGGCGATCAAGGGCGCCGCGGCGCCGGCATCGGCGAAATCGGATGCGACCACATTGACCGGGATCAAGGCATTCGCGGGCTTGGCCGGCGCGACCACGTCCTGCAGCGTCATCCGGGTGATCTCTTGCTTGCCGAGGCGGCCCTCGCGCAAGAGACGCTCGGTCAGCTTGCGGCCGACCATGCCGGCGGCGCCCAGAATCAGAATGTGCACGACCCTGCTCCTTTTCTTGTCTTGTTCGAATTCAGCTGCGGGCCTTGCGCGCTCATTCCTTCACGGCACCCGTCATCGCCGAGACATAATGCTCAACGAAGAACGCGTAAAGAATAACCAGCGGCAGCGAGCCGCATAGCGCCCCTGCCATCAGGGACCCCCAGCGATAGATGTCACCGTCAACGAATTCGTTGACGATGGCGACCGGGACGGTCTTGTTCGGGGTCGATTGCAGGAACGTCAGCGCATAGATGAACTCGTTCCAGCACAGGGTGAAGCAGAAGATGAAGGCCGAGATCAGGCCGGGGACAGCGAGCGGCAGCACGATCTTGATCAGGATTTGCCAGCGGCTGGCGCCGTCGATCAGTGCGCATTCCTCGAGCTCGAACGGGATGGTCTTGAAATAGCCCATCAACAGCCAGGTCGAGAACGGAATCAGGATCGTCGGATAGGTCAGGATCAGCGCCAGGGGCGAGTCGAACAGGCCGTACTGAAACACGACGGTCGCGAGCGGAATGAACAGGATCGACGGCGGCACCAGATAGGCCAGGAAGATCAGGCCGCCGACGACGTTGGCGCCCTTGTAGCGCAGCCGCACGATCGCATAGGCCGCGAGCACGCTCGCGATGATCGACAGCACGGTGGCGCCCACCGCCACATACATCGTGTTCCAGAGCCAATGCGGATAGTAGCTCTCGAACAGCAGCTTGTGGATGTGCTTGAAGGTCGGATTCCAGGTCCAGAACGGATTGTACTTGTCGAGATCGAGCAGTTGCTCGTCCGGCTTGATCGCCGTCAGCCCCATCCAATAGAACGGGAACAGCAGGATGATCACGATGATCGACAGCGGGATGTAGAGCGTCACGATGCGCCGCGGCACCGACTGCAGGTAGCTCATGCCCTCGCTGTTGTCGACGCGCGACGGCGTCGACAGGATGCTCTTGAGGTCGACCTTGGAGGCGGGAAGATCAGTCATTGCTCTCTCCCTGCTGCCACTTCCTGCGTTGCAGCCCGAACCATGACACCATGATCGCGGCGAGCAGGAACGGGATCATCGCGCTCGAAATCGCGGCGCCCTCGCCCAACTGCCCCGCGATGATCGCGCGCTGATACGACAGCGTCGCCATCAAATGAGTGGCGTTGACCGGGCCGCCACGGGTCATCGCCCAGATCAGCTGGAAATCGGTGAAGGTGAACAGCACCGAGAACGTCATCACGACGGCGATGATCGGCGTCAGCAAGGGATAGGTGATGTAGCGGAACATCTGCCAGCGCGAGGCGCCATCCAACGTCGCCGCCTCGTACAGCGACGGCTGCACGGTCTGCAGGCCCGCCAGCAGCGTGATCGCCACGAACGGTACGCCGCGCCAGATATTGGCGAAGATCACGCAGATCCGGGCCCAGGTGGTGTCGCCGAGGAAATTGATGTTCTGGGTGATCAGGCCGAGATGCTTGAGCGACCAGGAGATGATCGAGAACTGGGAATCGAAGATCCACCAGAACGCCAGCGCCGACAGCACGGTCGGCACGATGAAGGGGATCAGCACCGCGGCCCGCAACAGCGCCTTGAACGGCATGCGCTCGTTGAGCAGCAGCGCCAGATAGAGCCCGACCGCGAACTTCACGGCGCTCGCGATGAAAGTGTAGAGCAGCGTGTTGAAGACCGACAGCCAGAAGATGGCATCGTCCCACAACCATTCATAGTTCTCAGTGCCGATGAAATGACCGACGCGGCCGATGCGGGTGTCGGTGAAGGACAGCCAGATGCCGAGCCCAAGCGGATAGGCCAGGAAGAAGATCAGGAACGCCATCGCCGGCAACATGAACCAGAAGCCGAGCCAGTTCTTGTTGTGGCGGAGCTGATCCCATGCGGTCGCTTCGCGGATTTCGGTTTTCGCACGTCGCGGCGCGAGGGCGATGTCAGCCATAGGCGATGTCCCGATTGCTCAACGGATTGAGCATGACTACGCAATATTCCAATGATGGCATTCCAATGATGACGCGGGCGGCGGCGCTCCGCCGCCCGCGGCCATCACATCAGCGATAGATACGCTTCAGCTGCCGTTCGGCTTCCGCCATCGCGGCCTTGCCGTCCTTGGCACCGGTGCAGTAGTTCGCGAACATGTCGACCACGATGAAGTCGGCGATCGCGGTCGCGGCCTTCTCGCCGGGCGTGCCGATGCCGGAGGCCGGCAGCGCGCGCTTCGAGGCCTGGCCGAACACCGCGTTCTTCGGATCGGCGGTCCACACCGGAGCCGAGTCGTAGGCGTTGAGCGTGTGGGTGAGATAACCCCGCGCGCCCGACAGCCACTTCTCGAAATTCTCCTTCTCCAGCATGAAGGCGATGAAGGCCTTCGCCGCGTTCGGATATTTGCAGAAGTTGAAGGCGAGGATCGGAACCGCGAGTTGCAATTCGGTCGGCTTGCCGATCGAGCCGACCGGCCACAATGCGTGGTCGATGTCCTCGGCGAGCTCCTTCTTGCTCGGATCGTCCTTGGCCGCGACGTAGATCGAGATGCCGTTCGAGGTCAGGAACAGCTCGCCCGACAGGAAGGCCTTGTTGTTGGAGGAATCGTTCCAGGACGCGACACCCGGAATGAAGGTCTCCGACAGCGCCTTGGCATACTCCAGCGCCTTCATCGTCTCCGGCGAATTGATGATGACCTTGTCGTCCTTGTCGACGGTCCAGGCGTTGTGGCCCCAGAGGATGTTGTGCACCCAGGCATTGGCGTCGCCGGTGGCGTGGCCGAGCGCGAAGCCGGCCGGCGTGTTGTTCTTCTTCAGCGCTTTGCACAGTTCAAGATAGGCCGGGAAATCGGACGGCACCTGCTTGAAGCCGGCCTTCTCGACCGCCGACTTGCGATAGGTCAAATAGCCGCCGATGGTCGCGACGGGAATGCCGAGCCAGTCATTGCCCTGCTTGCAGGTCTTGGCCGCGGCTTCGGTCCAGCCGCCATATTTGTTGCCGAGATAGTCGGCAACGTCGTTCATCTTGAGAACCTTGGTCGGGAACAGCTGCGGCAGCGTGTGCAGGCCCCAGGCGAGGTCGAGACCCGAGCCGGTGTTGGCGGCGACCGAGGCCTTCGGCTGCACGTCCTCGAAGGACTCGCTGAACACGTTCATCTCGGTGCCGGTTGCCGACTTGAAGGCCGCGACCATGGCGTTGAATGCATCGTCTTCCGCGGGCACGAAGCGCTTCCAGCGCATCACGGTGAGCTTGGCGCCGGGCTCCGCCTTCCAGGGCGCGCTCTGCGCCCAGGCCTTGGCGAAGTCAAACAGCGCCGGCCCGGTGAGCATGCCGGTTGCAGCCAGCGCCGTGCCGCCCTGAAGTAGCGAGCGGCGAGTAAAATCGTGCATCGTCCTTCTCCCTATGATTGTGTTTTTGTTGTTTTTGATCTGGCCTGTTGGTCGGCCATTAAGATCGATCGGTCCGTCAGCTGTTCAGTCGCTTCCCCGTCGAATCGTCGAACAGATGGACCAGCGACGGATCCGGCTTGAGCCGAACCTTGTCGCCCGGGTTGAACAGATGGCGCTCGCGGAACACGGCGACGACCTGCTCGCCGCCGAGCTTGGCGAACACCTGGGTCTCCGAGCCGGTCGGCTCGACCACCACGATCTCGGCCTCGGCGCCGTCATCGGCGATGGTGAAATGCTCGGGCCGCACGCCGTAGACCGCGGGTTGGCCGTCGGAATTGGCCGGCGCCGATTTCAGCGGCAGCTTGACGCCGTTCGGTCCCTCGAAATAGGCGGCGCCGTTCACCTTCACATTGCCCTTGAGGAAATTCATCGCCGGCGAGCCGATGAAACCGGCCACGAACTGGTTCGCCGGCGTGTCATAGAGTTCGAGCGGCGAGCCCATCTGCTCGACGATGCCGTCATGCATCACGACGATCTTGTCGGCCATGGTCATGGCCTCGATCTGGTCGTGGGTGACGTAGACGGTCGTGGTCTTCAGCCGCTGGTGCAGCTCCTTGATTTCGGTGCGCATCGCAACACGCAGCTTGGCGTCGAGGTTCGACAGCGGCTCGTCGAACAGGAACACCTGGGGATCGCGCACGATGGCGCGGCCCATCGCGACGCGCTGGCGCTGGCCGCCGGAGAGCTGGCGAGGATAGCGCTCGAGCAGCGGCGTCAGCGCAAGGATTTCCGCGGCGCGCTTGACGCCGGTCGAGATCTCCTCGGGCTTGGCGCCGCGCAGCTTGAGCGAGAAGCCCATATTGTCGGCGACGGTCATATGCGGATAGAGCGCGTAGTTCTGGAACACCATCGCAATGTCGCGCTCTTTGGGCTGGACATTGTTGACGACGCGGTCGCCGATCGAGATCGTGCCGGAGGTGATGTTCTCGAGCCCCGCCAGCATGCGCAGCAGGGTCGACTTGCCGCAGCCGGAGGGGCCGACCAGAACGACGAACTCGCCGTCCTCGATCGGGATCGACACGCCGTGCAGGACCTCAAAATTGCCGAACGATTTCCGCACGTCGCGAATCTGGACCGACGACATCCACTTCCCTCCCTCAAGTTCCCGACGACGTACGACGAGTGCCGCCACCGCTCTGTTTTGTGTTCCGGCCGCGCTGGGTGCGCGGCGCTGTTGGACTGGCGTTATTGTCCGCAGTTTATCCGGTTTTGGCAATCGTTCGATTAGCAATCGCTTGGTAGCGCTGTCAATATCAGTTTGTCTGCGACGAACGTCGTGATATGAGCGGCAAATGGCCCGAAAGCGCATCACGCCAGGCAAGATCCGGCTCGCCGAAGTCGCGAAGCTCGCCGGTGTCAGTCCGATTACGGCCTCACGGTTCTTCAGAAATCCGGAAGCACTTTCGGCCGGCAAGCGCGCGCGGGTCGATAGTGCGGCAAAAGAACTCGGTTACGTGCCCAATCTCGCGGCACGCGCGCTTGCGTCGCAGCGCACCGAGGTGATCGGTGTCCTGATCCCGTCGCTGACCAACAACGTGTTCTCCGACGTGCTGCGCGGCATCTATGACGCGCTCGACGGCAGCCGCTACAGCATTCAGCTCGCCAACACCCGCTACAGCATCCTGCAGGAAGAGCGCCTGCTGCGTCTGTTTCTGGCACAGAAGCCCGCCGGGCTGATTATTACCGGCATCAACCAGACCGCCGATTCCCGCCGCATCATGGAGACGGTCGATTGTCCGATCGTCCAGATCATGGAGGTCGGTCCCTCCCCGATCGACATGATGATCGGATTCTCGCATTTTGACGCCGCAAAAGCGGCCATTGCCCACCTGCTCGCGCAGGGCTACCGGCGGATCGGCTTCCTCGGCGCGCGGATGGACCCGCGGGTGCAGCGTCGGCTCGACGGCTATCGCTCCGCGATGACCGACGCTGCGCTGTTCGATCCACAGCTTATTGTGACAACGGCGATCCCGACCTCGGTCACGCTCGGCGGGACGCTGTTTGCCGACCTGCTCGCCAAGGCGCCCGACATCGACGCCGTGTTCTGCGTCAATGACGACCTTGCGCTCGGCGCGCTGTTCGAATGCAAGCGCCGGCACGTGGCGGTGCCAGAGCAGATGGCGATCGTCGGCTTCAATGACCTCGAATTCATGGCGTCGAGCGAGCCGACCTTGAGCAGCGTGCGCACCAATCGTTACGAAATGGGCAGAAACGCTGCCGTGATGGTGATCGAGACGCTGGAAGGGCGCCGGCCCGCCGAACCCGTCGTCGATCTCGGCTTCAGTGTCATGGAACGGCAAAGCTCGGCGCGACGCAATTGAGGTCGCCCGGCAGCTGCCCGTCATAGGAGACGCGAAAAATGATAAAATGATAGCGCAACCAAGACCCTTCAACTAAGGTCCAATCCATCACACGAAACACCTGTGCGTGATCGGTCGGGTTTGTAATGCACGACGATTTGCGCAAGGTAGCAACGACGTTGAACCAGAGCCCTTGAATGGGCCCACCAGTTTGCATTGCGGGAGAAACCAATGACAAAATCCCCCACCAACGGGCACGACGCCGCAGGCGCGACCAGCAAGGGCAAGGGCCGCAGGCTCCGCTCCCAGGAATGGTTCGACAACCCGCACAATCCGGGCATGACCGCGCTCTATCTCGAGCGCTATCTCAACTACGGCCTGACGCGGGAGGAATTGCAGTCGGGCAAGCCGATCATCGGCATCGCGCAGACCGGCAACGACCTGTCGCCCTGCAATCGGCATCACCTCGAGCTCGCACACCGCGTCCGCGAGGGCATCCGCGCCGCCGGCGGCATCGCCATGGAGTTTCCCACCCATCCGATCCAGGAGACCGGCAAGCGCCCGACCGCGGCGCTCGACCGCAACCTCGCCTATCTCGGCCTCGTCGAGGTGCTGTTCGGCTATCCACTCGACGGCGTGGTGCTGACCACCGGCTGCGACAAGACCACGCCGGCCTGCATGATGGCGGCGGCGACCGTCAACCTGCCGGCGATCGTGCTGTCGGGCGGCCCGATGCTGAACGGCTGGCACGAGGGCCAGCGCACCGGCTCCGGCACCGTGGTGTGGAAGGCGCGCGAGCGGCTCGCCGCCGGCGAGATCGACTATGAGCAATTCATCGAGATCGTGGCCTCCTCGGCCCCCTCGGTCGGCCATTGCAACACGATGGGCACCGCCTCCACCATGAACTCGCTCGCGGAAGCGCTCGGCTTCTCGCTGCCGGGCTGCGCGGCGATCCCGGCGCCGTATCGCGAGCGCGGCCAGATCGCCTACGAGACCGGCAAGCGCATCGTCGACATGGTCTGGGAGGATTTGAAGCCGTCGGACTTCCTGACGCGCGAGGCGTTCGAGAACTGCATCGTGGTCAACTCCGCGATCGGCGGCTCGACCAATGCGCCGATCCACATCAATGCGCTGGCGCGCCATGTCGGCGTCGAGCTGTCGATCGACGACTGGCAGAAATACGGCCATGACGTCCCGCTGCTGGTGAACATGCAGCCGGCCGGCTTCTATCTCGGCGAGGAATATCACCGCGCCGGCGGCGTGCCCTCGGTGGTGCGCGAGCTGATCAAGCACAAGCGCATCCACGAAGGCGCCCTCACCGTCAACGGCCGCACCATGGGCGAGAACTGCAAGGAAGCACCTGCGCCCGACGGCGACGTGATCTGGGGCTACGACAAGCCGCTGGTGAAGGACGCCGGCTTCATCGTGCTGCGCGGCAATCTGTTCGACTCCGCGATCATGAAGACCAGCGTGATCTCGAAGGAATTCCGCGACCGCTATCTGTCCAACCCGAAGGACCTCAATGCCTTCGAGGGCCGCGCCATCGTGTTCGAGGGGCCGGAGGATTATCACAACCGTATCGAGGATCCCGCGCTCGACATCGATGAGCACTGCGTCCTGTTCGTCCGCGGCACCGGCCCGATCGGCTATCCCGGCGGCGCCGAGGTGGTGAACATGCAGCCGCCCGCCGCGCTGATCAAACGCGGCATCCTATCCCTGCCCTGCATCGGCGACGGAAGGCAGTCCGGCACTTCGGGCTCGCCCTCGATCCTCAACGCCTCGCCGGAGGCCGCCGCCGATGGCGGGCTCGCGATCCTGAGGACCGGCGACAAGGTGCGCATCGACCTCAACAAGGGCAGCGCCAACATCATGATCTCGGAGGATGAGCTGCGCACCCGCCGCGCCGAGCTGAAGGCCAAGGGCGGCTTCCCGCATCCGGCCAACCAGACGCCGTGGCAGGAGCTCTACCGCAAGACCGTCGGCCAGCACGCGACCGGCGCCTGCCTCGAGCTCGCGACGCGCTACCACGACATCGCCGGCAAGGTCGGCGTGGCGCGCGACAATCACTAGGACGCAAACCGTCATTGCCGGGCGCGACCCGGCAATCCATCGCTCCTCGAAGATGGATGCGCGGGTCAAGCCCGCGCATGACACTGCAAATCGTCAAAGAAGGAAGAAACGCATGTCAGACCGCCTGAAGGGCAAGCGCGCATTCGTAACCGCAGCGGCCGTCGGCATCGGCCGCGCCTGCGCGCTGGCCTTTGCCCGCGAGGGCGCGAGCGTGTTCGCGACCGATATCGACGAAGGCAAACTTGCGCTGCTCAAGCAGGAAGGCGTCGCCGAGGTTGCGAAGCTCGACGTGCGCGACACCGCAGCCGTCGAGGCAATGGCAAAACGCGCGGGCAAGACCGACATCCTGCTCAATGCCGCGGGCTTTGTGCATCACGGCACAGTGCTGGAGTGCTCGGACGACGACTGGGATTTCTCCTTCGACCTCAACGTCAAGTCGATGCACCGCACCACGCGCGCTTTCCTGCCCGGCATGCTGGCGCAGGGCGGTGGCGCCATCGTCAACATCGCCTCCGCCGCCGGCGCGGTGAAGGCGGCGCCGAACCGCTACGTCTATAGCGCCACCAAGGCCGCGGTCGCGGCACTGACGCGCTCGGTCGCGGCCGACTTCATCACCAAGGGCATCCGCTGCAACTGCATCTGCCCCGGCACTATCGAGACACCTTCGATGCTTGAGCGTGCGGCGGCTGCCGGCCCGCAGGGACGCGAGATGTTCGTTGCGCGCCAGCCGATGGGCCGGCTCGGCACCGCCGAGGAAATCGCCGCGCTCGCCGTCTATCTTGCCAGCAACGAAAGCTCGTTCACGACAGGTGTCGCGCATGTCATCGACGGCGGCTGGACACTCTAATCGGGAGGCAACATGAACAAGATCGATCTCAACGGCCGCTGTGCCGTCGTCACCGGCGGCGCGCAGGGATTTGGCCGCGCCATCACCGAGCGCTTTGTCGCGTCGGGCGCCAAGGTCGCGATCTGGGATTTCGACCAGCCGCTGGCCGAGAAGACCGCGCGGGCGATCGGCGAGAACGTGATCGCGATCAAGACCGACGTCACCAATCCCGACGCGGTCGACGCCGCGCGCGATCAAACGCTGCGGGCGTTCGGCAAGATCGACATTCTCGTCAACAACGCCGGCATCACCGGAGCCAACAAGCCGGTATGGGAAACCGATCTCGAGGACTGGCGCCGGGTGATGCGCATCAATCTCGAGGGGCCCTTCATCTGCTGCAAGGCGATCGTGCCGACCATGATCGGCCGGAAGTACGGCCGCATCGTCAACATCGCCTCGATCGCCGGCAAGGAGGGCAATCCGAACGCCGCGCATTATTCGTCGTCGAAGGCGGGCCTGATCGCGCTCACCAAATCGCTCGGCAAGGAGCTCGCGCAGCACGACATCCTGGTCAATGCGGTGACGCCGGCCGCAGCGAAGACCGCGATCTTCGACCAGATGACGCAAGCGCACATCGACTTCATGCTGTCGAAGATCCCGAAGGCCCGCTTTGTGCAGGTCGAGGAGCTCGCCTCGATGGTGGCATGGCTGGCCTCGGAGGATTGTGCCTTCTCCACCGGCGCGGTGTTCGACATTTCCGGCGGCCGCGCGACCTATTAGATCGCCGCTCGCCTCGCCGGCTGCCGCAGCGCCGCGACGAGATGATCGGCCAGGAGTGACGCCGCGTGCGACAGGTTTTGCGCGCGATGCAGCCGTATCTCGGCCCGCGGCAGCCGCGGCATGCCGTCGCGCGCGGTCAGCCGACGCAGCGTCGGCGGAAACGTCCCCGACTTGACCACGGTCACGGCGAGGCCCTGCGCCGCGATCGCCTCGACCGCGGACAGGCTGTGGCTGACAAAGGCGAGCCGCCACGGCCGGTTCGCCTCGTCCAGCGCCTGCATCGCCCAGCTCCGGAACAGGCAGCCCTGCGGATAGAGCGCGACCGGCAGCGGATCGAGTTCCTCGACGCGATGTGCGGCGCTCGCGGCCCACACCGCCTGCTCGGTGCGCAGCAACTCGCCCTCGCCGCGTCCCTCGGGGTGCATCGCGATCACGAGGTCATAGGCTTCGCCGAGCCGATCGGTCATTGTCGACGTCAGCCCGGTCTCCATCTCGACATGGATCAGCGGATAGCTGGCGATGAAGTCCTTGAGCAGCGGCGGGACGATCATCGTCCCATAGTCGTCCATCACGCCGAGGCGAACCCGTCCATCCGTGCCGTGCGCGCGCACCCGGCCGACCGCTTCCGCGTTGAGGCTCAAAATGCGGCGGGCATAGCCGAGCAATCCCTCGCCTGCCGCAGTCAGGTCGACACTGGACGTGCTGCGGTGAAACAGTTCGGCCTGCAGCCGCTCTTCCAGCCGCTTCACCTGCATGCTGACGGCGGATTGGGTCCGGTTCAGCGCCGAGGCCGCGCGGGTGAAGGAACGATGCTCCGCCACCGCGACAAAGGCCTGCAGAAGATCCGGGTCCAGGATGGGCGCACTCATAACGATCTGTGATTTAGTCAATCACATCTATTCCATTCCCTGATTATGTTCCCTTCCCTAGATTGCGCAAGCAAAACCAAGGGGCCAACGGAATGGGCGAGATCTGGGGGGTGTTGGCGGCGGTGGCCTCGAGCGCGCTCGGCGGCACTTCGATCGGCGCGACGCGGTTTCTGGTCGGCGCCATCGACCCGCTGGCGATCGGCGCGTTCCGCTTCGGCATCGGCGTCCTGCTGCTGCTGCCGCTGGCACTGCTGCAACGCCGGAGCTGGCCGACGCGGCGCGACTGGCTCGGCGTTGCCGGCCTCGGCCTGCTGTTCTTTGCGGCGTTTCCGGTCCTGTTCAACGCCTCATTGATCTTCACCACCGCCGCGCGCGGCGCACTCGCGCTGTCGACACTGCCGCTGCTGACCATGCTGGTCGGCGCGGTGCTGGGCGCCGAAGCGCTCACCGCGCGCAAGACCACAGGCGTCCTGATCACCATCCTCGGCGTCTCGATGGCGCTGCTCTCAGGCCTCGCCACGGCGCCGCCTGGTGCCTGGCGCGGCGACCTCCTGATGATCGCAGCCGCGCTGTGCATGGCGCTCTACAGCATCTGGTCAAAACCCTATATCCGCCGCGCCGGCCCGATCCCCTTCACCACGCTCGCGATGGCCGCCGGGGCGGTGGTGCTCATTGTCGCCTCGCTGCTGCGCGGCAGTTTTGCGCCGGTTGCCGATTTCGGCGCGCCGCAATGGTTCGGCGCGATCTATCTCGGCGCCTTCGGCGCTGCGCTCACCTTCTATCTCTGGGCCTTCGCGCTGGAGCGGACGACGCCGACCCGGGTGGCGATCTCGGTCACCGTCAATCCGATCGCGGCATCGCTGGTCGGCGCAGCCCTGCTCGGCGAGCCGCTGAGCTGGAATCTGGTGGCCGGCATCGTCACCGTGTTCGCCGGCATCTGGATCGCGACCACCCACCCGCCTCTGGCGCACGCGGTCGCCCCCGACATGCGCTGACCTGCGGCAACGCTCGCCAGCAAGGCCTTCCGCGAATCCGTGCTAGCCTAAGGTCCGGTCCCAGCGAACCCGAGGCGGCACGCCATTGAACATCTCCCTCTATGACATCTCCGTCTGGGTATTGCCGGTCGTCATTGCGATCACGTTTCACGAAGCCGCGCACGGCTTCGTCGCTCATCGGCTCGGCGACGACACCGCCTGGCAGCTCGGCCGCGTCAGCTTCAACCCGCTGAAGCACATCGATCCGTTCGGCACGCTGATCCTGCCTGCAGTGCTGCTGTTCGCGCATTCGCCGTTCCTGTTCGGCTACGCCAAGCCGGTGCCGGTGAACTTCCGCAAGCTCAATCATCCCAAGCTCGACATGGTGTGGGTGGCGCTGGCCGGCCCGGCCACCAACATCATCCTGGCGATCGCCGCGGCGCTGGCATTCCACGCGCTGCCATTGGTGCCGGCCGATGCCGCAAAATGGACCGCGGACAATCTGAAAAACGCCTTCCTGATCAACATCGTGCTCGCGATCTTCAACATGATGCCGATCCCGCCGCTGGACGGTGGCCGGGTCGCGGTCGGGCTGCTGCCAAGGCCGCTGGCGATCCCGCTCGCCCGGCTGGAGCCCTACGGCATGCTGATCCTCATCGGGCTGTTGATCCTGCTGCCGGTGATTGGCCAGCAAGTCGGCCTAAATCTTGATGTTATTTCAACGATACTGCGAACTCTGACCGGCTATGTAATCAACGCCCTTCTCCTCATTACCGGAAACACATAGCCTTGATCTGCGCACGACCCGACCGAAAAACCGGTAGCCATTTTTCCGGGTCGCGCGTTGAGGACGGGAACGCTTCGAGGCCATGGTGATCAAAGCTGCCGATATGCTGATTGCACGACGCGCCGACACCCGCGCGCGGGCCGACTTTGCGACCTGGAAGATGATGGCCAAGCTGAACGGCGCCTCCGCCTTGCCGCCTGAGGCGCAGAATTTCCTGGCCATTTACAACAAGCTGCTGGGACAGATGAGCGAAGCCGACGCCGGCGAGGCGACCATCCAAGAGATGTACCGCACTTACTATGTCGAGATGGGCGGCGCCGGCAAAGCGCCGGAGGTTCCAGCGCGCGCGCGCGAGCCGGTCGCCGACAGCGGCAACGTCACGACGTTCCGCCGCCTGCCCCCCAAGAAGACGAGCACCTCCGACCCGAACGCCAAGCGTTCGATGCCGGTGGCACTGATCTTCGCCTGCCTCGTCGTGGTCTACGTCGCGATCCGGTACTACTGGAAATAGTGCCGTCCCCGCTTCACCCTATCCGCGTCTGATGATCGAACTACGCACACCGCGGCATCCCGTCGCGCGTTACCGGCTGCGCAATCGCCGTGGCGTGGAATATCGCGCGCGAGCGATCGCGCCGGCGCTCTAGGCGATGCGCCCGATGCCGGGCATAATCCGGAACTCAAAAAAACAAAATCATATTGGAGGGAAGATGAAGCGTTCCATTGCAGCCTCGGTCACGACGGCCTTGGTCATGACCACGAGTCTCGTGTTCTGCGGCGGTGCGTCGGCGCAGACGATGGACAAGGTCGCCAAGGTCGGCGCGCTCGGCGATCAGTCCGGCCTCTATCAGGATATCGGCGGTCCCGGCTCGACGGTGGCGGCGCAGATGGCGATCGAGGATTCCGGGCTGCTGGCGAAGGGCTGGAAGATCGATCTGATCTCGGCCGATCACCAGAACAAGCCCGATGTCGCGGTCAATATCGGCAAGCAGTGGATCGACGTCGAGAAGGTCGACGTGTTCGTCGATCTCGCGGCCTCCAATGTCGGGCTCGCGATTGCCAACCTCTCGAAGGAGAAGAACGTCGTCAACCTGAACTCGGGCTCGGCCTCGTCCGACCTCACGGGCGCGCAATGTTCGCCGAACACGGTGCACTGGGTCTATGACACCTACATGCTCGCCAACGGCACCGGCAAAGCGCTGGTCAAATCCGGCGGCGACACCTGGTTCTTCCTCACCGCGGACTATGCGTTCGGCCAGGCGCTCGAGCGCGACACCTCGGCGGTGGTCACCGCGAATGGCGGCAAGGTGCTCGGCAGCGTCAAGCATCCGCTCAACAATGCCGACTTCTCGTCCTTCCTGCTGCAGGCGCAAAGCTCGAAGGCCAAGATCGTCGGCCTTGCCAATGCCGGCGGCGACACCACCAACGCGATCAAGCAGGCCGCGGAATTCGGCATCGTCTCGGGCGGCCAGCGGCTTGCGGGCATGCTGCTGTTCATCACCGACATCAACGCGCTCGGCCTCAACGTCGCGCAGGGGCTGAACTTCACCGAGACATTCTATTGGGACATGAACGACCAGACCCGCGCCTTCTCCAAGCGCTTCATGGAGCGCTTCAAGAAGAACCCGCCGACCATGGTGCAGGCCGGCGTCTATTCCTCGCTGATCCACTATTTCAAGGCGCTGGAAGCGCTCGGCGGCAATCCGCATGACGGCCGCGCCGTGGTCGCCAAGATGAAGGAGATGCCGACCGACGATCCCCTGTTCGGCAAGGGCTCGATTCGCGTCGACGGCCGCAAGATCCACCCGGCCTATCTGTTCGAGGTGAAGAAGCCGTCCGAGTCGAAATATCCGTGGGACTATTACAAGCTGGTCGCCACCATCCCCGCGGACGAGGCCTTCCTCCCGCTCGAGAAGAGCGTCTGCCCGCTGGTGAAGAAGAGCTGAGGCAACGTCGTTCCGGGCCGCGTGAAACGGCGAATCAGGAATCGACCAGCGGCTCATTCAATGGAGAAATGATTTCCGGGTTCGCGACTTGTCGCGCCCCGGAATGACACCGGCGTCTGATCGCAGGCAGCCGCGGCTCGCTACTTCTTCGGCTTGTTGTAATTGACGTCGAGGCTGAAGGAGAACTGATCGTCGGTCAGGTCGGCCGGCGGCGCCGGGACCGGATCGGACCGGTGGACCATCGAGATCGCCGCGTCGTCAAAGGCGGCATCTCCGGACGATTCCAGCACGGCAACCGACAGCACCTTGCCCAGACGATTCAGCACCAGGGCGACCTTCACCTTGGCCTCCTTGGCCTTGCCCTTCTCCGGGAATTTCTTGTGCAGGTCGAGATAGGCGCTGATCTTCTTTGCCCCACTTGGCGGTCAGCAGCAGCTTGTCCTTGCCGATGCCTGGGTTGGGTGCCTTGGTGGTTTCCGACTGACGCGCGTCCTCCAGCTTGGTCGGCGCGGCCGCCTCCGAGGCCTGCTGCGCTTCCTGCGCGTTGGTCTCGACCTTGGCGACCTTGGCCTCCTCCTCCTTCTGCTTCTTGGCAGTGTCTTCCGTCACGATGCGATCGGGGTCGTCGGACTCCACCGGCTTTTCCTGAGGCAGGTCGGTGTCCTTCACCTCGGCCTTCTGCTGCGCCATTTCCTGCACAGCCTGCTGCTCGTCAGCCAGCGGTCCGGGCGGTAGGGCCTCCTCGGTCGCATCCGCGGAAGCCAGCTCGACGGCGTACTCCGCGCCGGCAGCGCCGAGCCCCTCGTCGCCGTCGTCGCCGCGCAAATTGGTCAGCGCCAGCGCGGCACCGCCCAGATGCATCCCGACTGCCGTCACGGCAGCGATCACCCAGAGCCGCTTCGAGGTCCGCAGATCGAGATCGGGGTTGGTGGACATCGCGTTCGCCGTCAGGGTTTGGCAGGATCGGCCTGCGCCGCCGCGGGCGCTCCCGGAACGCCCTCGAGCGCGACCAGCTTCACGTGCGTGTAGCCGCCGGCGCGCAGCAGCTCCATCACGCCCATCAGCTCGCCATAGGGTACCATCCGATCAGCCCGCAGGAACACGTATTTGTCCCGGGTCATGTCGGGCACGGCATCCAGCGAATTGACCAGGTCGACGCGCTTCACCGCGTTCTCCCCGATCGCCAGCGTCAGATCCGGCTTGATGCTGAGATAGGTCGGCTTGTCCGGCTTCTTCTGCGGCGTCGCGCTGGAGGTCGGCAGATCGATCGGAAGATCGACGGTCGAGAGCGGTGCTGCCACCATGAAGATGATCAGCAGCACCAGCATGACGTCGATGAACGGCGTGACGTTGATCTCGTGGGATTCCGCGAAATCGTCGTCGCCATCGTTCTCGGAGATCGAGACTGCCATCGCCTACTCCGCCGCCGCGGCGCGCGCATGCGCGTTACGCGGAACGTCGCCATGGGTGCGGTCGAGATCGCGCGACAACAGCCGTCCCGCGGCGCCCGAGGCGCGGTTGACGAGCTCGAGATAGACCTTCGTGACGCGCGAGAAATGGTTGTAGATGATGACCGCGGGGATCGCCGCGACGAGGCCGATCGCGGTCGCGAGCAGCGCTTCCGCAATGCCCGGCGCCACCACGGCAAGGTTGGTCGTCTGCGACTTCGAAATGCCGATGAAGCTGTTCATGATGCCCCAGACGGTGCCGAACAGGCCGACGAAGGGCGACGTCGCGCCGATGGTCGCGAGCAGGCCCATGCCGATGCGGATCTTGCGGGCTTCGGCGCGCACGATCTCGGCGAAGCTCGACGCCGCGCGCTCCTTGATGCCGCTGTCGCTCGAGATGCCCGCCGACAGGCGCCCCTCGCGCATCGCAGCTGCGATGAATGACGACAGCACGCTGCCCTTGGCGCCGAGCGCGAACTGCGCTTCGGCCAGCGAGCGCGATTCAGCGATCTTGGCCAGCGCGCCGCGCAGCTTGCGCTGCGCCACGGTCAGCTCGACCATCTTGGCGATGAATACGGTCCAGGTCACGAGCGACGCGAAAGCGAGACCGAGCATCACCGCCTTCACGATGATGTCGGCGTTCAAGAACATATTCCACGGCGACAATTCGTGCAGGCCGGTCGAGGTCGACTTCAGCGACTTGCTGTCGCCGCTCGCGGGCGCAGCCAGGGACGCCTCGTTCGCCGTCGGAGCCGGAGCCGCCACCGCAGGGGCCGGCGCGGCCTGAGCCTGCGGCGCCGCTTGTGCCGGCTGGGCGGCCACCGGCGCGGCCTGGGCGGCCGGCGCGGGCTGGGCAGCCGCCGGCTGGGCTGCGGGTGCGGCCTGAGGCCGGGTCACGGGTGCGGGCTGCGCTACGGGCGCCGTTTGCTGCTGCGCCGAAGACGGCGCGGCCAGCATCAGCATCGCCAGCGAGGCGATCATGGCGGATGCAGCGGGGAACTTGAATGTCATCATCAGTTACACTTCAGCCCAGTGACGGATCAGGTTGTGATAAATCCCGGTCAATTTGACCGTTTCGGGGTCATCGCGCCCCAGCCGCTCCACCAGAGCCTGGATCGCGGTATCGAGATCAAAGATCAGGCTGCGCGCGTGTGCATCCCGTACCATGCTCTGCAGCCAGAAAAAAGACGCTACCCGGGTCCCCCGCGTGACCGGCGTGACCAGATGCAAACTGGAAGCAGGATAAACTACGAGATCGCCCGCCGGCAGCTTGATTTCATGGGATCCGTAGAGGTCTTCGATGACGAGCTCGCCGCCGTCGTAGTCCTCCGGCTCCGATAAAAACAGCGTGACCGAGAGGTCGGTGCGGATCCTCATGCCGGTCAGCCTGTCGCCGCGCACCGCATTGTCGACGTGCAGGCCGAAATGGTGCCCGTCGCTGGCGGCATAGCGGTTGAACAAGGGTGGAAAGATTCTAAGCGGGATCGCCGCCGAGATGAAGCGCGGGCTCGCCGACAGCGCCGACAAAATGCGATTGCCGAGCTGCCGCCCGACCTCGCTGTCGGGCGGCAGCTGCTCGTTGCGCTTGACCATCGCGGACGCGGCGCCGGCGGTCGAGCGGCCGTCCTCCCATTCGGCTTGCGCCATGATGCGGCGGAAGTCCGCCACATCAGCCTTGCTCAATACGTTGGGAACACAGATCAGCATCTCGTGCCGCGAAGCCTCCGTCAGTAACGCGCAGAAACAACCAGATACGCGGCGCGTCCCGGCGCTTCGAGCACGAACGGCGCCGCGCTCTGGTACAGCGCGTCGTAGTAGCGCTTGTCGAAGATGTTGTTGACGAACAGCTTCATCGTCCAGTGCTTGTCGATCTTTGCTTCGGCAAAGGCGTCGAAGCGCCAGTAGCTCGGGATCGAGGTACCCTGGTTGGCCGCCAGCAGCGTGCCGCCATAGACCTTCGAGCGATACACCGCCTGCCCGCCAAGCTCCCACATGTCGGTGAGCTGATACTTGGTCAGCATGCTGAACGACTGGTGCGCGACGTTGGCGAGCGGCAGTCCGACATTGCTGGAGTACAGGATGGTGTTGGCCGGCGGCGCCAGCGACCTCGTCACTGCCGACTGCATCAGCACGAGACCGCCGAACACGCTCCATTTGTCGGTGATCTTGCCGCCGACACCGAGATCGATGCCGCGGATGCGGTAGGCCGCGCCCGCGGTGATGCAGGAAATATTGCCGGTCGTCCCGGTCGGATAGGAGCAGCCGAGCGCCGCGGCCGCGGTTGCGTTGTTCACGTTCTGCGATTCGCGCGCATTTTCCTTCTCGGTCTGGAACAGCGCCGCCGTCACCAGCAGATGACGATCGAACAATTCCCACTTGGTGCCGACTTCGATCGCCTTGTTCTTTTCCGGCCCGAAAATCTGGGTATTGCCGCCGTTCAACACCGGAGACAGGCCGCCATACGCAGTGCTGGTACCGTCGAACTCGGCGCCGACAGGGTTCGACGAGGTCGCATAGGCCGCATAGACGCTGCCGTTCGGCAGCGGCTTCAAGGTAAGGCCGAGGTTGAAGTTCGGCATCCCGAAGTCAGCCGACTGACTGCCGAATGTGGTCCTATTGCCCGACGTCAGATATCCTGACGTGTTGATCTTGTAGTCGTCGTAGCGGATGCCGCCATTGAGGATCACGAAGTCATTATAGTTCGCGGTATCCATGATGTAGCCGCTGGTGGTGTCGATCCCGATCTTGGTCGGCATCCCGGACAACCCCGACGGAATCGGGAACGGAATGTTGGTGTATTGCGGATTGAACACGCTGACGCCGGAGAGCGATCCGCTTCCCGTGAAAGCCGATGTGCCGGTCGTTATTTCCGAGCTCAGGCCGAGATATCTGTCGATCGAGGACCGCTCGTTGTCGTATTCGACGCCGGCCGTCGTCGTGTGCTTGAAGCCGAGGCCGTCGACCGATTTGTAGGTCGCCTCGGTCTGGTTGGCGAACACGTCGGTGACCTGGTAGCGGCTTTGCGGATTGGCGCTCAGCGTATACGCCGTGAACGGAGCGCCGGCGGCAAGCGTCGGCGCTTCCGGCAGCGTGCCGATGTAGTTCTGGGTCGAACGCGATTCCCGGATCTTGTTGCTGACCACGAGGTCCGGCGTGATCTGCACTTCGGCGTTGATGGTGCCGATGTCCTGCCCGGTCCTGAAGAAGTCGCGGTTGACGAAACCGTACCAATTGTTGCGGTTGACGCCGAAATCCGGGAACGGGCCGCCGGCCGTGCTCGCGGTGCTCGGCCGGTAATACGGCACGCCGAAATCCGGGAGTCCGGTCAGTTCAGTGTGGATGTAGTTGCCGGCGATCTTCACCGCATCAACCGGCTTCCATGTTCCGGCGACGAACGCGCCGTTGCGGTCGTCGGTGACATAGCTGCGGCCGGCGACGCCGGCATCCTGGAACAGGCCGCCGGCGCGGATCGCCAGCGTCGGGCTGATCACCTGGTTGACGTCGAGCGTCACGCGCTTGGTGCGATCGGTGCCGAACGTGGTGTCCATGTTGTAGAAGCTGTTCTGCGTCGTCGCCTGCTTGGTGACGATGTTGATCGCGCCGCCGGTGGTGCCGCGGCCGGCAAAGGACGAGCCCGGGCCGCGCAGGATCTCGACCTGCTCGGTGAAGAAGTTCTCGCGGACGCTGACGCCGGAGTCGCGCACGCCGTCGATGAAGATGTCGTTGCGCGCATCGAAACCGCGGATGAAGAAGCGGTCGCCGAAGGCATTGCCGCCCTCGCCCGTGCCGAGCGTGACGCCGGCCGTCGACAGGATCGCCGACTTCAGCGAGGTGGCGTTCTTGTCTTCGAGCACGTCCTTGGTCAGCACCGTGACCGATTTCGGCGTGTTCAGGATCGGCTCGGGATATTTCCCGGACGACTGCAAACGGTCGCCCTTGTACGGCGCGGCCGGATCCGCGTACGGATCGCGGTCGGCGGGAAGACCGCCGGCGTTGGGAAACGGCACCGGCGCCTGCAGTGCTTGCTGGTTGTTGCGGCGCGCGGCGCGGCGCAGCGCGTTGCGGGCGCGGACCTGGTCCGACGTGGGCTTTGACGTCACGGGCCGCGGGCGAGCGACCGGGGCATCGACATTCACCGGCGGCAGGTTGGATTGCTGCGCTTCGGCCCCCGAAAACGACGCCACCGCGATTAGGCTCGCGACTGCGGAGACCTTCGTGGCGGAATAACCGGTGTCATCAGCCGAACCGATCGCTGCATCGAAGCGCAGCGATCTCGGCGCCTTCACATTGCTCATGTCTTGCTCGCCCCAGAAAAATCAGCTCGTTCGCGAAATGAAGCTGCGACGAACTGTCTCCATCGGTTATCGAGCGTGACCTTCTTTATCAATGCGACGAGCGCAACAGTCGGCTTGAATCGCCCCAATTCAAAGCGATTCTAATCTACGGTTTGAAATCGTTCTAAAGTAAAGTTTTTAAGCGTTCTAATAATCGTTCTAAATCAGAGCTGCCCGTCATTGATCGCGGCTTGCGGGCGCTGTCCATGCGTCCACGCGATTACTCGGCGCCTGGCGGCTTCATCAGCGAAAACAGCTCGTCGATCGTCCGCTGCGCGACCTGCCGCACGCGGTCGCTGTTCTCGAGGCCGGCGATGTTGACGCCGTTGACGACCGCTTTGATCTCGTCGCGGAAGTCGGTGAGAAAGCGCAGCGGATCCCGCTGCTCGTTGGCGACGCGCGCGATCAATCCGGTGACCAGGATCTGGCATGCCATCATGCGCCCGTTCAACTCATCCATCGCAGCCCTCGTCCTCTCGCATCGTTGCCGCGCGATATGAACGACATCCCGCGACGATTCAACCGGCACGCTGCAACGGGTGAATGGATAAAGCGAAGGAATCTGCGCGCGATGAGATGCGCTATTTCGCAGCGATGCGCTCCGCCTCCTCGCCGAGCGCCTTGATGCGATCCTTGACCTCGCGCAGCGTGGCGAGGCCGCTTTCGACGTGCTTGTCGGAGACGTCGCGCAACACGTCGCCGGCGATCGCGTCGCGCAAACTGTCGAGATCGTCGACGAGACGACGCCCGCTCCGGGTCAGGAACAGGCGATTGGCACGGCGATCCCTGGGATCGGGCCGGCGTTCGAGCAGGCCATGCTCGACGAGGCGGTCGAGCAGCCGCACCAGCGAGATCGGTTGCAATTCGAGGACGTCGGCGAGATCGACCTGGGAAAGTCCCTCCTGCTCGCGCAGGCGGAAGAGCACGATCCATTGCGCACGCGTGGTGCCTCGCGCCTTGGCGCGATGATCGATATAATTGCGCAGCAGCCGGGAACTCTCGACAAGCTGCGCGATAAACTGGCGTTTGAGATCGAGCGACATAGGGGTCCTCGGTGCGTTTCCCAGGCGAATTGTTTCTGCTCGTTTCTGACCTAAACCTTTCCAAATGTTTAGGATTCTCAAGCCTTGGTGTGTTTACACATTAAGTGCACGCATATTATATCCGCAAGCTCTGTGAACCGTTTCGATCAGCCTTTATTGTTACGTCGAACCCAAGAGTCCGTATGTCAAAGTCACGCACCATCGGTTGGGTTTTAGTGATCGCTGCGGTCGGCGCCGCCGGTTATTTCGGCTGGCAGAAACACACGAGCAACCAACAGGCGGCCGAAGCCGCCCAGAAGCGCTCCGCCCAACGCCCGGCCGTCCCGGTCAAGATCTCGCCGGTCGAGAAGGCCGACTTCCCGGTCTATCTCACGGGTCTCGGCACCGTGCAGGCATTCAACACCGTCCAGGTCCGCACCCGGGTCGACGGCCAGATCACCAGGATCGCTTTCAAGGAAGGCCAGTTCGTCAAGGCCGGGGACACGCTGGTCGAGATCGATCCGCGGCCCTATCAGGCAACGCTCGACCAGGCCAAGGCCAAGAAGGCCCAGGACGAAGCCAATCTCGCCAACGCCAATCTCGACCTGCAGCGCACCACCAGGCTCGGCGAGTTCGCGACACGCCAGCAGCTCGACACCCAGCGCTCCACGGTGGCGCAGCTGACCGCCCAGATCTCGGCTGACGAGGCCGCCATCTTCAACGCCCAGACCCAGGTGGACTACACCACCGTCAAGTCCCCGATCGACGGCATTGTCGGCCTGCGACTGGTCGATATCGGCAACATCGTCAATGCCTCGGCCCAGACTGGCATTGTCACGATCACCCAGATCGAGCCGATCACGGTGATCTTCACCGCGCCGGAAGACCAGCTGCCGGATATCAAGGCGGCGCTGGCCGTGGCGCCGCCCAAGACCATTGCCCTGACCACCGACGGCAAGCGGGTGCTATCCACGGGAACCCTGGCGCTGATCAACAATCAGGTCGACACGTCAAGCGGGACTGTCCGGCTGAAGGCGGTGTTTGATAACAAGGACCACGCGCTGTGGCCGGGCCAGTCGGTCTCGACCCGCCTTCTGGTCAGAACCTTGAAGGATGCCACCGTCGTCCCGGATGACGCGGTGCAGCATGGCACCGATGGCCTCTACGCGTATTCAGTCAATCAGGAGAACAAGGCCGAGCTTCGCAAGATCAAGGTCAGTCAGTCGATCGACGGCAAGTCGGTGATCGACGAGGGCCTGTCGCCGGGACAGCAGGTGATCACCGCGGGCCAGTACAAGGTCTCGCCGGGAACCCTGGTGACAACGGCGGTGGCGAGCTCGGATCCGTCCCAGTCGAAGGTTGCGCAGGAATGAGCGTCGGCGCCGGAATTTCCGCACCATTCATTCGTTTCCCCATCGGCACCTCGCTGCTGATGGCAGGCATCCTGTTCGTCGGTCTCGTCGCCTATCCCCTGCTGCCGGTCGCGCCGCTGCCGCAGGTCGACTTCCCCACCATCCAGATCACCGCGACCCTGCCCGGCGCCAGCCCGGAAACGATGGCGACATCGGTCGCCCAGCCGCTGGAACGCCAGTTCGCGCAGATCCCGGGCATCGCGCAGATGACCTCGACGAGCTATCTCGGCACGGCGGCGGTCACCATCCAGTTCGACCTCAACCGCAGCATCGACGGCGCCGCCAATGACGTGCAGGCCGCCATCAACGCGGCCAGCGGCCAGTTGCCGAAAACCCTTCCCTCGCCGCCGACCTACCGCAAGGTCAACCCGGCGGACTCGCCGATCATGCTGCTGTCGGCGACATCGGACACGCTGCCGCTGACGACGGTCAGCGATGCCGTCGACGCCCAGCTGGCGCAGCAGATCAGCCAGATCTCGGGCGTTGCGCAGGTCATCATCGGCGGCCAGCAGAAGCCGTCGGTTCGCGTCCAGATCGACCCGGCCAAGCTCGTCGCCAAGGGCCTGTCGCTGGAGGACGTCCGCGCCGCGATCAACATCGCCACCGTCGACAGTCCGAAGGGCAATATCGACGGCGCCACCCGCGCCTATACCATCTACGCCAACGACCAGTTGCTGACGGCAAGCCCGTGGAACGACGTCATCATCGCCTACCGCAACGGCGGGCCGCTGCGGATCCGTGACATCGGCCAGGCCGTCACCGGGCCCGAGGACGCCAAGCAGGCCGCCTGGGCCAACGGCAAGCGCGGCGTATTCCTCGTCATCTTCAAGCAGCCCGGCGCCAACGTCATCGACACCGTCGACAAGATCAAGGCGACGCTGCCCCGGCTGGTCGCCGCGATCCCGCCGGCGATCAAGATCGACGTCATCAGCGACCGCACCACCACGATCCGCGCGGCGGTCGAGGACGTCCAGTTCACCCTGCTGCTGACCATCTTCCTGGTCGTGATGGTGATCTTCGTCTTCCTGCGCAGTTTCTGGGCGACCGTGATCCCGACAGTCACGGTGCCATTGGCGCTGCTCGGCGCCTGCGCGCTGATGTGGGTGTTCGGCTACACGCTCGACAATCTGTCGCTGATGGCGCTGACGATCGCGGTCGGCTTCGTGGTCGACGACGCCATCGTGATGCTGGAGAACATCAGCCGCTACATCGAAGAGGGCGAGAAGCCGATGGCTGCCGCCTTCAGGGGCTCGCAGGAAATCGGCTTCACCATCGTTTCGATCAGCATCTCGCTGGTCGCGGTGCTGATCCCGCTGCTGCTGATGGGCGGCATCATCGGCCGCCTGTTCCGCGAATTCGCGGTCGTGCTGGCGATGACCATCTTCGTCTCGATGTTCGTGTCGCTGACGCTGACCCCGATGATGGCCTCGCGCTTCCTGCGCGCCCACAATGACGAGAAGCACGGCCGGTTCTACCAGCTCAGCGAGCGCGGCTTCGACGCCATGCTGCGCGGCTATCAGAGCGTGCTCGACCTCGCTTTGCGCTGGAAGTTCACGACGTTGATGATCTTCTTCGGGACGCTGGCGCTGTCAGTCTACCTGTTCGTCGTCATCCCGAAGGGCTTCTTCCCGCAGCAGGACGTCGGCCTGATCACCGCGACCTCGGAAGCCAACCAGGACATCTCCTTCGCCGACATGAAGCGGAAGCAGGAGGAACTCGGCAAGATCGTGCAGCAGGATCCCGCGGTGGCGACGGTGGCGATGGCGATCGGCGGCAGCGGCCGCGCCGGCAACAACGGCGCGATGTACATCACGCTGAAGCCGCTGAAGGATCGCGACGCCAACGCGCAGCAGGTCATCGCCCGGCTGCGGCCGAAGCTGGAGAAGGTCGAGGGTGCCCGGCTGTTCATGCAGGCGGCGCAGGACGTCCGCCTCGGCGGCCGCCCGACCCGCACCCAGTTCGAATTCACGCTGCAGGATGCCAACCTCGCCGAATTGAACGAATGGGCGCCGAAGATTCTCGGCAAGATGCAGACGCTGCCGCAGCTGCGCGACGTCGCCACCGACCAGCAGACCAACGGCACCACGCTCGAATTGAAGATCAACCGCGACACCGCCTCGCGCTATGGCATCCAGCCGCAGCTGATCGACGACACGCTCTATGACGCGTTCGGCCAGCGCCAGGTGACGCAGTACTTCACCCAGCTCAACAGCTACCACGTCATCCTCGAGGTGTTGCCGGAGCTCCAGGGCGCGATCGACACGCTGAACAAGATCTACATCAAGTCTCCGCTGACCGGCGAACAGGTGCCGATCTCGACCTTCGCGACCTGGACCAGCGTGCCGGTACGGCCGCTCTCGATCAGCCACCAGGGCCAGTTCCCGGCGATCACCATCTCGTTCAACCTGGCGCAGGGTGTTGCGCTCGGCCAGGCGACGGAAGCGGTGCAGAAGGCGATGGTCGACCTTGGCGCGCCGCCGACACTGAGCTCGAGCTTCCAGGGTACCGCGCAGGCGTTCCAGCAATCGCTGTCGACCGTCCCGCTGTTGATCCTCGCGGCGCTCGTGGTCGTCTACCTGATCCTCGGCATTCTCTATGAGAGCTACATCCACCCGATCACGATTCTGTCGACGCTGCCGTCGGCCGGCGTCGGCGCGCTCGCGATCCTGATGGCGGCCGGCTTCGACTTCTCGCTGATCGCGCTGATCGGCATCATCCTGTTGATCGGCATCGTGAAGAAGAACGGCATCATGATGGTCGACTTCGCGATCGCGGCCGAGCGCGACCAGCACATGGAGCCGGTGGCGGCGATCCGCCAGGCCGCCCTGCTCCGCTTCCGCCCGATCATGATGACGACGATGGCCGCTTTGCTCGGCGGCGTGCCGCTGATGCTAGGGACCGGCACCGGCTCGGAAATCCGCCAGCCGCTCGGCTACGCCATGGTCGGCGGCCTGATCGTCAGCCAGGCGCTGACGCTGTTCACGACGCCGGTCGTCTATCTCTATCTCGACAGGCTCTCCAACGCGTTTGCCAACTGGGGCCGCTCGCCGCCCGCCGACCACGACGCTGACGACAGCGAGCATGGATCGGTCAAGGAGGCCGCCGAGTGACTTGACTTTGCCGGCATCCCGGCACATCCGAAAGATGTCCATTTCGGAGCCGGTACCGTGAAGATTGTCGCAAAGTCGCTCTTCGTCCTGTTCACCGTGTTCGGCATAGCCCACTCCGGCCACGCCCAGACGGCCAAGAGCAAGAACGCGCCCACTCCGGCAGCTGCGCCCGCGGCTCCTCAGGGTGATACAGCAGCCCCCAACAACTCCGGCTGGGTCGCGCGCTGTACCAGTGCGAGCCGCGACGCTCCGCTCGAATGCGCGATGGAACAGACCGCGGTGCTCACCAAGACCGGCCAGCTCATCGTGCTGGTCAATATCCGCGTTCCCGGCGACACCCGCACGCCGGTGGCGCTGATCCAGCTTCCACTCGGATTGAACCTGCCTGTCGGCGCCAAGCTGCAGGTCGACGACGGCAAGGCCGTCGACGTGCCGATCCAGACTTGCGAGGCGCGCGGCTGCTACATCAATACGCCGATCGCCGCCGATGTCCTGACCCAGCTGAAATCGGGCAAGCAGCTGAAGGTGTCGTTCCAGAATCTCGGCAAGGAAACCATCTCCATCCCGATGCCGCTCGCCGATTTCGCGACGGTCTACGACAAGATCAAGTAACGCCGCGCAGTTATCGCTCCCGCTTGTAGAGGAACGCGTTGTCCGGCTGCGGCATGCCGATGGTCTTGTAGAACCCAATCGAGTCCGGCGCCGACAACAGCAGGCACATCGATTCAGGTCCGGCGAGGCGCCGCGTTTCCGCGATCAGACGCTTGCCGATGCCATGTCCCTGGTACCCGCGATCGACCGCAAGGTCCGACAAATAGCAGCAATAGGCGAAATCGGTCAGCGCGCGCGACACGCCGACCAACTTGCCCGCCTTCCGCGCCGTCACGATCAGATTCGCATTGGCGATCATGCGCTCCATCCGGTCGGTATCCGCCAGCGGTCGCCGCTCGCCGAGGCCCGACTGCCGCAGCACCTCGATGAACTCATCGACGCCGATCGACGCTTCGCGGGCATAGAGAATTTCGTCCATCAGCCTAAACCTCTGGTGCAACGAGCCGGACCACACGCGCGAGACCATGGTGGATTACGCCGGACCAATCCACCCTCATGCCGTGATGGCACACATACGACTGGACCTCCGTCGGCAGCTGCAGCCGGCAATCTCGTCGGGATTTGAGAGGCTGATTCACGCCACCGAGGCGGATTGGCTGGGGAACCTGGATTCGAACCAAGACAAACAGAGTCAGAGTCTGTTGTGCTACCGTTACACCATTCCCCAAGAATAGTCCGTGGTATCAACAGCTTAGCTGGATGACTGGACATCTCGGTGCAGCGGGTTCGCCTGCCAAATCAGCGCCCGCGCGAGAGCGACCTTCTACCCGCTTGGTCCCACGCTTGGCAAGCATTGTTGGCGAGGAATGGGCGTGAAAATCGCGGCCCGAAGGCCTGCCCACCAAGCCTCAGTACAGCCCGCCCGTCCCTGACCGCATCACGGCCCGATCGGCGTCCGGCGAAATGCCCTGCTGGGTGCCGTCGATCACATCGGTACCGGCGACCATCCCGGGATCATTGACCGGCGGCGCCTGGCCCGGCTTGAAGGCTTCGAGCACCACGCCCCTGTTCTGACCGGGCGCGGCGCGCTGGCCGGTCTTGGCATCGACCAGGACCAGCCGGATGCCGACCGGCTGCTTGAACGGGGTGGCGGGCTTGTCGGCCAGCGCGAGCTTGAGGAAGTCGCGCGCGATCGGCGCCGCGGTGTGGCCGGCCTGCGCGTTGCGGCCGAGCGAGCGCGGCTTGTCGTAGCCGACATAGAGACCGACCACGAGGTCCGGCGAGAAGCCGACGAACCAGAGATCCTTGGCCTCGTTCGAGGTGCCGGTCTTGCCGGCGAGCGGCTTGCCGACGTCCTTCAGCGCGGTGCCGGTACCGGCCTGAATCACGCCCTCCATCAGCGAGGTGATCTGGTAGGCGGACATCGCGTCGAGCACCCGCTCGCGGCGGTCGACGAGCTGCGGCTCCGGCTGGTTCTTCCAGCCCTCCGGCGCGTCGCAGCCGCGACATTCGCGCTGATCGTGCTTGAAGATGGTGTGGCCGTAGCGGTCCTGGATGCGGTCGATCAAGGTCGGCTTCACGCGGACGCCGCCATTGGCGATCATCGAATAGGCCGTGGCCATCCGCATCACCGTGGTTTCGCCGGCGCCGAGCGCGTAGGCGAGATAGTTCGGCAACTCGTCATAGACGCCGAAGCGCTTTGCATATTCGCCGATCAGCGGCATGCCGATTTCCTGCGCCAGCCGCACGGTCACCGTGTTGAGCGAGAGCCGCAGCGCGTTGCGCAGCGTCACCTGGCCCTGATACTTGCCGGTCGAGAAGTTTTCGGGCCGCCAGATGTTGCCCTGCCCCTGGTCGATCTCGATCGGGGCGTCGATCATCATGGTCGATCCGGTGTAGCCGTTGTCGAGCGCCGACGAATAGACGATCGGCTTGAAGGTCGAGCCGGGCTGCCGATAGGCCTGCGTCGCGCGGTTGAACTGGCTCTGGTCGAACGAGAAGCCGCCGACCATCGCCAGCACGCGGCCGGTGTGCGGATCCATCGCCACCATCGCACCCGACAGTTCGGGGATCTGGCGCAGCCGGTACTGGCCTTCGATGCGCTGGCCGTCCTTGCTGAAGAGCGGGTCGGCGTAGATCACGTCGCCGGGCTGCAGCACCTGCGCCACCGATGTCGGCGTCTTGCCCTTGCTCTTGGCCCAGCGCACGCCGTCCATCGTGATGATGCCGGTATCGCGCTGCTTGCTAATGGCGCCGCCGAGCTCGCGGCCCGGCTGGAAGCCGATCCGCGCCGACTGGTCGTTGCTCTCCAGCACCACCGCCATCCGCCACGGCGAGATGTCGGACAGCGACTTGATCTCGGCGAGCGGCACGCCCCAGTCACTGGTCAGGTCGAGCTTCTGGATCGCACCGCGATAGCCCTGCTGCTCGTCATAGTTCACGAGCCCAGCCACCATGGCCTTGCGCGCCATCACCTGGATCTTGGGATCGAGCGTGGTGCGCACCGATAGGCCGCCCTCATAGAGCTTCTTCTCGCCATAGCGCTCGAAGATGTCGCGGCGGACTTCTTCCGAGAAGTATTCGCCGGCGAAGGTGTGCGCGCCATTGCTGCGGTTGGTGACGGTCAGCGGCTCCTTGCGCGCCTTGTCGGCGTCGGCCGCGGTGATCCAGCCGTTCTCCTGCAGGCGATCGATCACGTAGTTGCGGCGCTCGACGGCGCGCGCGCGGTTGCGCACCGGATGCAGGCTGGCCGGCATTTTCGGCAGCGCCGCCAGATAGGCCGCTTCCGCGACCGTCAGCTCATTGACGGACTTGTCGAAATACACCAGCGAGGCCGCCGCGATGCCGTAGGCGCCAAGGCCGAGATAGATTTCGTTGAGATAGAGCTCGAGGATCTTGTCCTTGGAGTAAGCCCGCTCGATTCGCATCGCCAGCAAGGCTTCCTTGATCTTGCGGGTGAACGACACCTCGTTGGTCAAAAGGAAGTTCTTGGCGACCTGCTGGGTGATCGTCGAGGCGCCCTGCGGCCGCCGGTTGGAACCGAAGTTCTGGATGTAGGCGACACCGGCGCGCGCCATGCCGGTGTAGTCGACGCCGCCATGCTCGTAGAAATTCTTGTCCTCGGCGGCGAGGAACGCGTTGATCACGAGCTTCGGCACCGCCTGGATCGGCAGATAAAGCCTGCGCTCCTTGGCGTATTCGCCGAGCAGCGAGCCGTCGGCCGCGTGCACGCGGGTCATCACCGGCGGCTCGTAGTTCTGGAGCTGCGAATACTCGGGCAGGTCCTTGGAGAAATGCCAGAACAGCCCTGCGACCGCGGCCAAACCAGCCAGGAACAGGATGGTGCCTGCGGTGAACAGGAACCCGAAGAACCGCAACAGAAATTTCATCGACCAGATTTCCGTGGCGAATACGTCGCTCGTTCTGAGCGCGCTGCGTGCCACTTAGGCCGCCCGGTATATCGGTCGCTCCATGGACCTGCAATTCAACACCGGAGAATTAAAGCAAGCCAGGCGTCAAACTTATGCCATAGAGCCCGGCTCGCGCCCGCAGCCAAATCGGCAGACCTCGCCGACTGGCAGCGCCCCGCGGAGGCTGCATCGATCTCCGCTGCAGCGCTGCGCGCTTCGCGCACCGCGCCTGATAGCGCTGCGGTCTCGATACGCTTGCGCGGAGAGCACGTTCCGAAAGAAAAGCGCGGGCCGGACGGATCGATTCCCCGATCCGGCCGACGATTTGGGTGCTGCGACATCAGAAACCGGTGGACAGCGCCGGCGCGCCAATCACATTAAGGATTTGTTAACTATAACTACCGCAAGTTGTTGGCATACACCGACTCGCGACGGGCTGATTTGGATGGCACTGCGCGGATTTAAACGGCCATTTACGGCCGACCCTAACGTTCTTGGATTTCCAAGACCACCCGCATCGGCCATGGGCACAGAAGCCTTGGACCTCGTCTACCAGGCGGCGGATTTGTTCCGCAGCATCGAGGACAGGGCTCGCGCCGGCGAAGCGCGCGCCGAGGCCGCCGAACAGGCGCAGCTCGAAATCATTGCCGCCACCGAGCGCAAATTGAGGGATGCGTCGCGGGCGCTTGAGGAAGCCCGACGGCGCATCGAGTCCCAACAGGAGCAACTCGATGCGGCCGAATTCCGCGCCCAGGCCGCCGAAGCCGAGGCGCGCGAAGCCAAGCAATCCCTGGCTCTGATCGAAGACGCGATCCGCCGGCGCCTGCTGCTGACCAGCGGGCAAAAGGACGGCAGGTCGACCGCCGTCGCCTGACCGCAGCACGGATCAATTGGAGCGGCAGCCCGCACGAGCGGAGCGACATGCGGGAGCTCAACAAGACCCGGATGTCGCTTCGCTCATCCGGGCTACGGATTGTCGCTAGCTAGCCGTCACCATCAATAGCCCGCGGCGAGCCCCGAATTGCGGCGCGGGTCGTTCGCGCCATAGAAGCGGTTGCTGCCGACCGGCTTGCCGCCCAGCGACGGCGCGCCGATGATAATCACCGCGAGGTGGTTGGCCGGATGCGGCGGGCCGAATTTGTGGCCCATGCCCTCCAGGATCTTCCGCGTATCCGGCGACAGCGTGTAGTCCTCGAGGTTGGTCGCCTCGGGGAGCCACTGCTGGTGGAAGCGCGGCATGTCCACGGCCTCCTGCGCGTTCATGCCGTAGTCGATGGCGTTGATCATCGTCAGCAGCACGGCGGTGATGATGCGGCTGCCGCCCGGGGTGCCCATCACGATGACCGGCTTGCCGTCCTTGGAGACGATGGTCGGGCTCATCGAGGACAGCGGACGCTTGCCGGGGACGATCGCGTTGGCCTCCCCCTGCACCAGCCCATACAGGTTCGGCACGCCGACCTTGGCGGTGAAGTCGTCCATCTCGTCGTTCAGCAGCACGCCGGTCCTGGCCGCCGTCACCTTGGCACCGAACCAGTCGTTCAGCGTGTAGGTGACCGACACCGCGTTGCCGTCCTTGTCGGCAATCGAATAGTGCGTGGTGTTGCTGCCCTCATGCGGCGGAACGCCGGGCTTGATGTCCCTGGACACACCGGCCTTGGCCGGGTCGATCGCGGCACGGATCTTCGCGGCGTAGGTCTTGTCGAGCAGGCGCTCGAGCGGATTTTTCACGAAGTCCGGATCGCCGAGATAGCTGTTGCGATCGACGTAAGCGTGGCGCATCGCCTCGATCTGGTAGTGCACCGCTTGCGCCGAGTGGTAGCCGAGCTCCTTCAGCGGATAGCCCTCGAGGATGTTGAGCATCTCGCAGATCACCACACCGCCCGAACTGGGCGGCGGCGCCGAGACCACGTGGTAACCGCGATAGTCACATTCGACCGGCGCCAGCTCGCGAACCCTGTAGTTGTCCAGATCCTCCTGCGTCAGCAGTCCCTTGCCGGCCTGGCTCGCGGCGACGATCGCAGCACCAACCCAGCCCTTGTAGAAGCCATCACTGCCGCGCTTGCTGATCTCGCGCAGCGTCTCGGCGAGCTCATGCTGCGTCAGCCGTTCGCCGACCTGGAACGGCTTGCCGTTGTTGAGGAAGATCGCGGCCGAGGCCGGATCGTCCTGAAAGTCCTTGGTCGAGGTCTGCAGCATGCTGACGTCGCCCTGGTCGAGCACAAAACCATCCTCCGCCAGTTGCAGCGCCGGCGCGATGACGTCAGCGCGCTTCATTGTGCCGTATTTCTCGCGCGCATACTCCATCCCGGCCACCGAGCCCGGTACGCCGACAGCGAGATGCCCCTTGGTCGAAAGGCCGGGGATAACGTTGCCGTCCTTGTCGAGATACATGTCGGCTGTGGCGCCTTTCGGCGCGGTCTCGCGGAAATCCAGGAAGGTCTTGCGGCCATCGGCGAACTGGATGGTCATGAACCCGCCGCCACCGAGATTGCCGGCGGCGGGATAGGCCACCGCAAGCGCGTAACCAACGGCGACCGCCGCATCGACCGCATTGCCGCCCCGCTTCAACACCTCGACGCCGACCTGGGTCGCGAGATGCTGCGCGGAGACCACCATGCCGTTCTCGGCAGCGGCCGGCGCAACCGAGGCTGCGCGACCGGGCGCAGCCGACGCGATGCTGATCGAGACGAGCGCGGCGACCATCCATCGCGCGCCTGCCGTTGGATTTTGCATGGAAGTCTCCCCGGGGAATGCCGGCCTGTCGCGGCTTGCGGTGCTATCTCAACGCGTACATCTAGCAGGCCGCACGCGCGCGCACTATAGGCCCGCGCGGTCCCCGCCGCCTGCCCGCAGCCGGCTGTGCCGTCTGCCATAGGCCGCATAGATCACAAGCCCGATCATTAGCCACACCGCGAGCCTGATCCAAGTGTCGAGCGGCAGGCCGAACATCAGGAACAGCGAGGTTGCAGCGGCGGCGGGGGCCACCAGCCAGATCGCCGGCGCCTTGAACGGACGCGGCAATTCCGGATCGCGCACGCGCAGCACCAGCGTGCCGATCGAGACCACCGTGAACGCGAACAGCGTGCCGATCGAGACCAGTTCGCCGACCAGCCCGATCGGCAACAGCCCACCGAGAAGAGCGGCCACGGTGCCGGCGAAGATGGTCGAGACATAGGGGGTCTGGAAGCGCGGATGGATCTTAGCGGCAAAGCCCGGCAGCAATCCGTCATGCGCCATGGCGCGAAAGATCCGCGGTTGCGCCAGCAGCATGATGAGGATCACCGATGTCAATCCGAACAGGATGCCGAGCTTGATGAACGGACCGAGCCAGCCGATACCGATCGCATCGATGCCGACCGCGATCGGATCGGGCACGCTGAGCCGGTCATAGGGCACGATGCCGGTCAGCACGAATCCGACCGCGACATAGAGCGCGGCGCAGATCACGAGCGAGCCGAGAATGCCGATCGGCATGTCGCGCTCCGGCGTCTTCGCTTCCTGCGCCGCGGTCGAGATCGCGTCGAAGCCGATATAGGCGAAGAACACCACCGCCGCGCCGCGGACCACGCCGGACCAGCCGAACACGCCAGGACCGGCATTCGGCGGGATCAGCGCGCCCTCCGGGTTGCTCGCCGTCACCCAGTTCGCCAGCGTCACCGAGGAAGCCGCGGTGGCGAGAAACAGCGCGATCACGACGAGCTTGACCACGACGACGAAGCTGGTGAAGCGCGCGGACTCGCGAATGCCGACCACCAGCAGCGTGGTCACGAAGGCGATGATCGCCATCGACGGGATGTTGATGACCGCACCGGTCGACGACCACGCGCCGGTGTTGACGTCGTAGGCGAGCGGCGCCGAGGTGAATTGCGGCGGCAGGTCGATGCCAAAATCGCGCATCAGACTGACGAAATAGCCGGACCACCCGACCGAGACCGCGATCGCGCCGACCGCGTATTCGAGGATCAGATCCCAGCCGATGATCCAGGCGATCAGTTCGCCGAGCGTGGCATAGGCATAGGTGTAGGCGCTGCCGCAGATCGGCACCGTCGACGACATCTCGGCGTAGCACAGGCCGGCGAAGGCGCAGGCCACCGCACCAATCATGAAGGAGAGCGTGACCGCGGGACCGGCATTGGCGGCGGCCGCGTGGCCCGTCAGCACGAAGATGCCGGCGCCGATGATGCCGCCGATACCGAGCGTGACCAGTTGCAACGCCGACAGCGACCGCCTGAAGATCGGCGTCTCCGCGTCGCCATCGGCCCGCGCCGCCTCCCGCAACAGGTCCGAGGTCGACTTTCGGTCCCAGAAACCGGCCAGAGCATCTGTCACGCCGGGTGTCCTCCGCCGCTCGGGTCCGGCGGGACCCGACACGATCGGCGGACTATAACGCGCCTAACGTCCAGTCGTTCGGGCGCCGGGCGAATGCCGGCGCCCTTATCCACCGCCAAGCGCGGTACAGGGCCTTATCGGCAGGGATGGCGGCGGCCGTCGCGGCCAAGGAAGGTACCGGACGCCGGATCGAATGAACGGTAGCGCGCGCAGGCGGAAGATGGCTCCGCCGCGGACATGGCGCCGTAGGCGTTCGCCGGATTGCTGCCGCGCTGCGCGGCCTCCTGGGCCTCGCCCCATGGCGTCAGGGCGCCGCCGTTGATCGCGCTGCGCCCGGGATTTTGCGCGTCGAAATATGCCGGCTCCGACATCTGGGCCGCGACCGGCGTAAACGTCATTCCCACGAGCAGCACAGCGGCTGCGACTGCCCATGACCTGGTCATGCGGCCTCTCCTATCGATCAATAAACGTGTGCCGGATGACGGCCGAGCCGCCCCCAAACGGAGATAGGGACGGCAATCCTCCAGGCACAGGGGCCACGACGTCACGATGCTGCGAGCCAGCCGGCCGTGCCTGCCGCTCAGTGGTTGTGCACGTCCGGCCGCGGATCGGAGACGAAGCCGTCGCGGTTCGGCATCTTGACGGCGGCGAGCGACTTGGCGTCGAGCACCGCATTGGCCGGCACGATGCCGTTCAGGCTGAGGATGTAGGCGGAAACCGCGTAGACGTCCTCATTGCTCAGCGACTGCGGCGCGTTCTGCGGCATCGCGCGGCGGATGTAGTCGAACAGCGTCGGCGCATAGGGCCAATAGCTGCCGACGGTGCGGATCGGCTTGAGACTCGCCAGCGTGCCCTGTCCGCCGACCAGGCGGTCGCCGACGCCGCCCTGCCCGTTGTCGCCGTGGCACGCCGCGCATTGCTCGCTGAACACCGTGCGGCCGCGCTCGACGCTGCCGTTGCCCGGCGGCAGGTTGGAGCCGTCACGGCCGATATCGATGTTCCAGCCGCCGATCTCGACAGGCGTTGCCGCACGCCCGATGCCAAAGCGATCCTCGGCCTGCCCGGCAGTCGCGAGCATCGCGATCGCACTCACGAGGAACGCCGCCTTGAGCTTACGCCTGGCCATTGGTCACCTCACCATTCGCATCGATGCGCCAGGGCCAGATCGCGTTGTTGTGGTAGAACGAGTTGAGACCGCGCACCTTGACCAATTCCGCCAGCGTCGGCTGGACGTATCCGGTCTCGTCGACGGCGCGGCTCTGGATCACGGCGGGTTTGCCGTCCCAATGCCAGGGCAAGCGGAAACGCGTGAGCGCGCGCGTCAACACCGGCTCCTGCAATTCGGCCTGCTGCCAGCTCTTGCCCTCGTCGAGCGAGACCTCGACGCTCTTGACCTTGCCGTGACCGCTCCAGGCGATGCCGGTAATCTCGTGAAAGCCCTGCGCGGTCAGCTTCTGCCCGCCGGACGGCCGCGTGATGATCGACTTGGCTTCCATATAGAAGGTGAATTCGCGCGACGTGCCGTCGGGCATCGGGTCGGTGTATTTCGAGGTCTCCTCGCGCGAATAGGCCGGCTCGGCGACGACCTTGAGCCGGCGCAGCCACTTCACGTTCATGTTGCCCTCGAAGCCGGGCAGCAACAGGCGCAGCGGATAGCCCTGCTGCGGGCGCAGCCGCTCGCCATTCTGGCTGTAGACCAGCATGGCGTCGTCGAGGCATTTCTCGATCGGGATCGAGCGCGTCAACGCCGCCGCGTCGGCGCCTTCGGCCACGATCCATTTGGCACCCGCCTGCAGGCCCGCCTCGTCCAGCACCGTCTTGAGCGGCACGCCGGTCCATTCCGCACAGCTCAGCAGGCCGACGAGGTCGGAGGCCGTCTTGCCGTACGGCTTGGTGTAGACCGGATTGCCGGAGCACTCGAGGAAGTGGATGCGCGACTGCGACGGAAAGCGGCGGATGTCCTCCATCGTGAACACCAGCGGGCGATCGACCATGCCATGCAGCACCAGCCGGTGCTCGGCCGGGTCGATGGTCGGCACGCCGCCATGGTGGCGTTCGTAGAACAAACCGTTCGGCGTGATGATGCCGTCGAGCTCCTGCAGCGGCGTGCGGCCCGAAGCGGAGATGTATTGCG
This sequence comes from Bradyrhizobium sp. USDA 3315, assembly GCF_054056795.1. Lineage (NCBI taxonomy): Bacteria > Pseudomonadati > Pseudomonadota > Alphaproteobacteria > Hyphomicrobiales > Nitrobacteraceae > Bradyrhizobium > Bradyrhizobium sp. USDA 3315. Next base: position 7,781,654 of record NZ_JBSRYP010000001.1, read on the forward strand.
GCAGCGTCTTCGAGATGTTCTTGACGACAGCCTTCTCGTGAACCGACGGCGTGCCATAGGGCTGGCTTCCCATCGGGTCGCCGGGCGCTTTCATCCATTCCGGCACATTGGGCGGAAGATTATTCCCCTGTTCGGCAAGCGCGGTAGAACCGGCAACTCCCGATATGGCGGAGCCACCGGCCAGTGCTGCGCCGGCCTGAAGGAATCGCCTGCGAGACGCCTCTCGCACGCGCTTGTCCGTCGTGTGTTCGCTCATCGACGTTTTCCTCTGACGTTACCAGAGCATGATCCGGAAAAGTGCGAAGCGGTTTTCCGAAAAGATCATGCCAGGACAACAATCCAAAGCGCGATGGGGATTCATCGGGCTTTGGTGCAGCCTAACACCAAAGGGCTGAGGCGAGGCAATGCTCTATCGCGCAGAGCTGCATCGACAGCGCGTCGTGGCCGCTGCTTACCGGTCCTGACCTGCGTTGCCACTCACATCCGTTCGCCGGGCAATTGACTGGCTTGCTTCACCCACGCGGTGAACTGGGCTTCGTCGAGCTCGTCGTTCTCGTGAATGTCGAGATAGCGCGTGTGCTGCTGCTTGGACTCGCCCGGCGGCACCGGATGCAGCGACGCACCGCGAAAGAAAGCCACCTTGACGTAGCGCGTGAAGACATGGATGCCGAGGAACCAGCCGTCGCCTTCCATGCCGTAGAGCGGCGAGTTCCACTTCACCGCCTTGTGCACGCCGGGGACGGCACGCACGATGAGCGCGTCAAGCTTGCGCCCGACGTCGCGCTTCCACCCGGGCATCGCGGCGATATAGGCTTGCACCGGAGCATCGCCATAGCCTTTTGCGATCTGCGGATTGCTGCCCGCGAGCAGACGCGGCTTTGCAGAGCCACGCTTCGCGGCGCTCTTTTTCGCCCCCTTCGCCGACGTCTTTCGCGTCTTGCCAGCCATTGTGCCCGCTCTCACCGGTTCAAATTTCGCGCGGCGCAGCGTCCGCCGCCGCGAACCGGATCATATCGGTTGCGCGTCGGCGCTGTCGTCAGCGACCGCGGGTGTTCGCGGCGGCGTATCGACGCGCTCGGGCGGCCTTCGTGCGGCGGTCTCGCATCTAGTCGATCACGGGCGGGGTGCCGTGGGTGTGAAACGACTCGATCGTCTTCAACCCCCACGCCTGTCCCTTCCTGCGCTCTTCCTCGGTCCACACGATCGGCTTCCAGTCCGGCGCGAGGATCAGGCGTGCGCCGGCGTTGGCGACCTCGACGCGGTTGCCGCCGGGTTCATAGACATAGAGGAAGAAGGTCTGCTGGATCGCGTGCTTGTGCGGCCCGGTCTCGATATGCACCCCGTGCTCGAGAAAAATATCCGCGGCCCGCAGGATCTCCTCGCGGCTGTCGAGCGCGTAGGTAACATGGTGAAACCGGCCGGGCTTGCCGTAATGGTCGCGCGTATAGGCGAAGTCGTAGCTCTTGTTCGACATCGTCATCCACATCGCGGCTTCCGTGCCGTCGTTGAGCACGATCTGCTCGGTGGTGCGGCAGCCGAGGTAGTCTTCGAAGAACAGACGGTTGGCCTTGATGTCGACCGCAAGGCAATTGAGATGGTCAAGCCGGCGGACATTGACGCCGCGCGCCGGAAAGCGCTGCGCCTGGTTTTTCAGCGCGGGCTTCAGCTCGGCCGGCGCCTCGTACCACTCGGTCTCGTAATAGAGCTCGATGACATGGCCGTCGGGATCGCGGCAGCGGAATGCCGGCCCCTGCCCCATGTCACCGTCGATCCAGCCGATATCGAAGCCCGAGCCCTTCAGCGCGGCAACGCGGCGTTCGAGCGCCTGCGGGCTGCGCGCCCGCAGCGCCATGTGCTCCATCCCCGAAGTCTTCGACGCCGTCAGCTTCAGCGAATAGCGCTCGTAATCGTCCCAGCCGCGCAGATAGACCGACTCGCCCTTGCGGCCGCTGACGGTCATGCCCATGACGTCGACAAAGAATTTCAGGCTCTCGTCCGGCTTCGGCGTCAAAAGCTCCATGTGCCCGAGATGCGCGAGATCGAAGATCGGTTCCGGCTGCATGGACGGTCTCCCTCCGCGACGACGCCGGATCGACGACTTGCGGTTGGACAGGTGAGCGGCGCGCCGATTTGTACTAGTGTACAAATGATTAGGTCCCGTCAACAAATTACTGGCGACGGCAATTGCGCTCGCAGGGCATTCCGTGGCCGGAATCACCTCGTGAAAGCGGTCAAGGCAGGCGTCAGGCGACCGAGACAGCCTTCTCGTGATCCGACGACAGGAGCTTGCGGATTTCAGCCGATGACACCGGCCGGCTGAACAGATAGCCCTGCATCTCGGTGCAGCCGAGGATGCGCAGCAGGTTGCGCTGCTGCTCGGTCTCGACGCCCTCCGCGGTCGTGGTCATGTCGCTGGCAGCGGCGATGTTGACGACGGCCTGGACGATCGTGGACGACGCGCCGGTCCCGGCGAGATCCTTGATGAAGGCGCGATCGATCTTGATCTTGTCGAAGGGGAAGCGCTGCAGATAGCTCAGCGAGGAATAGCCGGTGCCGAAATCGTCGAGCGCGATACGGACGCCGAGTTCGCGCAGCTGATGCAGGATATCGAGCGCAGCCTCGTCGTCGCGGATCAGCACCGCCTCGGTGATCTCGAGCTCGAGCCGCGAAGGTGCCAGACCTGTCGCGGCGAGCGCGGCGGCGACGTTGAGTGCCAGCGTCTGGCTCTTGAACTGGATCGGAGACACGTTGACCGCGACATGAACATGCTCCGGCCAGTTCATCGCCTCGCGGCACGCGGTGTTGAGTACCCAGTGACCGAGATCGTTGATCAGGCCGGTGTCCTCGGCGATCGGGATGAAATCCGCCGGCGAGATGGTGCCGCGTTCGGGATGACGCCAGCGCACCAGCGCCTCGCAGCAACTGACCTGGCCCTCCTCGAGATGGAGCAGCGGCTGATAGTGCAGCTCGAAGCTGCCGTCGGCGATCGCCTGGCGCAGCTCGAGCTCGAGGCTGCGCCGCGCCTTGGCGCGTGCATCCATGCCGGTCTCGAAGAACCGGTAGGTGCGGCGGCCGTCGCTCTTGGCTCCGTAGAGCGCGAGGTCGGCATTGCGCAGCAATTGATCGATGTCGAGGCCGTCGGCGGGCGCAACGGCGATGCCGATGCTGGCATCGGTGGTGATCAGATGCCCGCTGCAGTCGATCGGCCGGCGGATCGCCTGATAGATCGCAGCGAGGAGCTGCATGGTCTCGGTCTGATCGCGGACGGCGGTCTGGATCACGGCAAACTCGTCGCCGCCGAGCCGCGCCGCGACGTCGGTGTCCCCAACGCAGCCGCGCAGGCGGTCGGCGATCGCCCTGAGCAATTCGTCGCCGATCTGATGGCCGAGCGCGTCGTTGACGGCCTTGAACTCGTCGATGTCGATATACATGACCGCGAGCTGCTGATCCGGCCGGATCGCCTTCAGCGCCCGCTCCAGGCGTTCGCGGAACAGCACGCGGTTCGGCAGGTCGGTCAGCGCATCATAGTGCGCCATGTGGGCGATCTTGTTCTCGGTGCGCGCACGCTCGGTGACATCCTGGATGGTCGCCACCCAGCCGCCTTCCGGCAGCGGCTTGTTGACGATCTCGATCGCGCGCCCGCCCGGCGCCTGCGTCAGCTGACGCGTGGCGCGGCCAAGCTTCACGTTGCCGATGATGGCGTCGCAGAAGTCGTCGACATCGCCGTCGAACGAGCCCGTCTCCTGTCTATGCGCAATCAGCCGGTGCATCGTGCAGCCGGGCTTGGCGACGTCGGGCGAAAGCCCGAACATCTCGATGTAGGGGCGGTTGCAGATGATGATGCGCGCCGATGCATCGTAGAGCACGAGGCCCTGCGGAATGTTGTTCACGGCGGTCATGAGATTGCGACGTTCGGTGGCGAGCCGCTCGTCGGAGATTTCGTGCCGCTTGAGCAACAGGAAGACGATCACGGCCATGATCGCGAATGCCGCCATCAGCAGGCCTTCGCGCTCACTCCATTGCGCGGTCGCGCTTCCGAGCAGGCTGCCGACCAACAGGCCGGCACAGAACGCCAGCCCCTTGGTCGAGCCAGCATCGGCATTTCCTGACGATGAATTGCGGTGTTCGATGCGCACGCTGATCTCTCCCAGGGCGCGGCATCGTTACGCAGCACAAATGGAAAGGTCGTTACAACTCGCAGTTAGCAATCGGTTACGCGATACCGGGCGACAGCGTATGACAAATCGCGCCCATTGCCCCGTAAACCTACGGAGCTGCCGATGCACTCCTCAGAGATGGTGAATCCCGCCTTAACGGAAAAACCGGGAAACAAACGCGGCTGTGCCGGAAAGCGACGATTCCACCGCCGATGCGCGCGACAGCGCATAATCTCCCGGTACGACAGAAACAAATCGTCACCGGGAAGGTGTAGATTTAGCCGATGCGGAACCCCGGCGATTTAACGGTTTTTCCAATCCCGGGCGGGCATATTGGTCCGGACATTTAGATTTTGAGAACGAGCCAGGCTGGAACTGTGACACCCTTCGGACGTGTGATCTCTGTGCGCGGCTCGCAGGCCCGGGTTGGGCTGCTGGCGGGCGGCCAGATGCAACTTTCAGAGATGCGAGCGACCGTCGGCCGGTTCGTCAGTATCCGCTGCGCGAGCTCGGTCATCGTCGCCATGATCACCGAAGTGACGTGCGAGAACCTGCCGGCGTCCGACGAATACATGGCGACCGCCTCGGTCGACCTGCTGGGCGAGATCCTGGGCGGCGACCGCCCGAAATTCCAGCGCGGTGTCACCCACTATCCGACCATCGGCGACAGCACCGATCTGATCACGAACCAGGAGCTGCGCACGGTCTATGCGCCGAGCGGCTCGGACCAGATCAATGTCGGCACGCTGCAGCAGGATCGTTCTGTCATCGCCTATGTCGACGTCGAGGAGATGCTGTCCAAGCACTTCGCGGTGCTCGGCTCGACCGGCGTCGGCAAGTCGACCGGCGTGTCGCTGCTGCTCAACGAGATCCTGAAGTCGCGGCCGAACCTGCGCATCTTCCTGCTCGACGTGCACAACGAATACGGCCGCTGCTTCGGCGAGCGCGCGCAGGTGCTCAACCCGCGGAACCTGAAGCTGCCGTTCTGGCTGTTCAACTTCGAAGAGATCGTCGACGTGCTGTTCGGCGGCCGGCCCGGCGTGCCCGAGGAGCTCGACATTCTCGCCGAAGTGATCCCGATGGCGAAGGGCATCTACACCCAGTACCAGAACTCCGACCGGGTCGGTCTCGGGCTGAAGCGCATTGACCCCAAGCAGGTCGGCTACACCGTCGATACGCCGGTGCCCTATCGTCTGGTCGACCTGATCTCGCTGATCGACGAGCGCATGGGCAAGCTGGAGAACCGCTCCTCGCGCATCATCTATCACAAGCTGATCTCGCGCATCGACGCGGTGCGCAACGATCCGCGCTACGCCTTCATGTTCGACAATGCCAATGTCGGCGGCGATACCATGGCCGAGGTGATCAGCCATCTGTTCCGCCTGCCCGCCAACGGCAAGCCGATGACGATCATGCAGCTCGCCGGCTTCCCCGCCGAAGTCGTCGACTCCGTGGTGTCGGTGCTGTGCCGCATGGCGTTCGATTTCGGGCTGTGGAGCGACGGCGTCTCGCCGATGCTGTTCGTCTGCGAGGAAGCGCACCGCTACGCCTCGGCCGACCGCAATATCGGCTTCGGGCCGACCCGCAAGGCGGTGTCGCGCATCGCCAAGGAAGGCCGCAAATACGGCGTCTATCTCGGCCTGATCACCCAGCGTCCGGCCGAGCTCGACGCGACCATCATCTCTCAGTGCAACACGCTGTTCACGATGCGCCTCGCCAACGACCGCGACCAGGCGCTGCTGCGCTCCGCCGTCTCGGACGCCGCCGCCAACCTGCTGTCCTTCGTGCCCTCGCTCGGCACCCGCGAGGTGCTGGCGTTCGGCGAAGGCGTGGCGCTGCCGACCCGGCTGCGCTTCAAGGAGGTGCCGCCGCACCAGCTGCCGCGCGGCGAGGCCACCATCGCCACGGTACCGTCGGTCACCGCCGGCCATGACATGCATTTCGTCAGCGCCGTGCTGGAGCGCTGGCGCGGCGCCACCTCGCATCGCGATAGCCCGAGCAGCGACGCCAACTTCAACTCTGCGGCGCCGGCGCGCAGCATGGCGCCGGCCGAGGCGCCGATGCTGCAGCCCTCGCTCGGCCTCGATCCGGACCGCTTCTCGCTGCTGAAGAGGCCGCTGCGTTAGCCGAATTCCGCCAAGGCGCCGATGCGCCTTGCGCCCAAGGCGTCATCCACTATGGTCTCGCGTGACGCCGCATCCAGGCGGCACGCCGGAACCATCTCATGACGCAGCCGACCGTAAAACGCTTCCCGACGCCCGCTCTCGACAAGCTCCCCGAGGACATCCGCGCCCGCATCCTGGCGGTGCAGGAGAAATCCGGCTTCGTGCCGAACGTCTTCCTCACCTTGGCCTATCGCCCCGACGAGTTTCGCGCCTTCTTCGCCTATCACGACGCGCTGATGGAAAAGGACTCCGGCCTCTCGAAGGCCGAGCGCGAGATGATCGTGGTGGCGACCAGCGCCGCCAACCAGTGCCAGTATTGTGTGATCGCCCACGGCGCGATCCTGCGCATCCGCGCCAAGAATCCCGAGATCGCCGACCAGATCGCGGTCAACTACCGCAAGGCCGACATCACGCCGCGGCAGCGCGCGATGCTCGACTTCGCCATGAAGGTGAGCCGCGCCGCCGAGGAAGTCTCGGAGGCGGACTTCGCCGCGCTTGCCGCCCACGGCTTCAGCGACGACGACGTCTGGGACATCGCCGCGGTTGCGGCATTCTTCGCGCTGTCGAACCGGCTCGCCAACGTCACCGGCATGCGGCCGAACGGCGAGTTCTACATGCTCGGCCGGCAGCCGAAATAGAGGACGCCTTGGCGGACTGGAGCGAGATCGTCCTGCGTCTCGGCGCGGCCACCCTTGCCGGCTGCGCGATCGGGCTCGACCGTGACCTGCGCGGCAAGCCGATCGGCCTGAAGACGCTGGGTCTCGTCAGCCTCTCGACAGCCATGGTCGTGCTGCTGGCATTGCAGGCCGTCGAGCCCGGCAAGTTCACCGACGCGGTGAGCCGCGTGATCCAGGGCGTGCTGACCGGCATCGGATTTCTCGGCGCCGGCGTGATCGTGCGGCAGGGCGACCGCTTCCAGGTCCGCGGACTGACCAGCGCCGCATGCGCTTTCTTCGCCGCTTGCGTCGGCATCGTCTGCGGCGCCGGACATTGGCCGATCGTCGTCACCGCCGTCGCGCTGGCGTTCCTGCTGTTGACCTTCGGCAAGCGGACCGAGCGGTGGCTGCACTACGCGCTCGGCGGCAGGGAGGATCAGCACGGGCCGGCGGAGGCGGCAGATCAGTCGTCAGATGCCGGCCCGCACCAGCCGGGCAAATAGACCGCGTCCTTGCTGCGGCCGAGCGCCAGTCCCTTCTCCAGCGCCTTGGCGAAATTATTCTCCACCGTCTTGCGCGGGATGTGGCGGCGCAGGAAATCGGCCCACAGGAATTCGCTGAATGGCGTCGTGTCCTTGGCAAAGCCGCCCGCCCGGCGCATCTCGCCGGCGAGGCTGCGGAACGGATCGTCCCTGAGGTCCTTGATCGATTTCGGAATGTCTTTGAAGTGGCGGCGCTCGCCCTTGGAATCGTAGGGATAGACCCAGCGCTTGTTGTCCATCACGCCCCAGAACACGTCACGCTCGACCATCGTGAGATCGCCGATCACCGTGACCAGGATGTCCTTGACGCCCTCGTCGTGCAGCGCCCGCGCCATGTGATGGTGATCGACCACGTAGTAGCGATCGTCGGGACCATGGACGACCGGGATCATGTGCTTGCCCAGCAGTTCGGCGCGCTTCTTGTCCGACTTGTGCTCGCGCCAGCGCTTCCGCTTCTCCGTCACCTCCTGCATGCCGACCGTCATCTGGGTCGGCCGCAGCGACAGGATCGGGACCGGTTTGACGTAAGGCTCGCGCGTGTGGGCCATGATTTATGCTCCCTTTTGACCGGCACTCCGGAACGGGTTCCACTATGTCATGAGCCCGCAGGCGGGTGAAAGAGTCCGGTGCGCCGGAATGGCTTCACGAAGCGGTGGGGGCCGATGGCCGGATGGTCCGGCCTCGGCTGTCGATGCTCCCGGGCTGTCAATGCCCGGGCTGTCAATGCCCGGGCTGTCAATGCCCGGGCGCGCAGCCTCAACCTCCGTGACGGCGTTGCAGCGCAAACTGTGCATGCGCGAAGGTCGAACGAATATGTCGACATGGTCATCGCCGAGCATCCCGCGCGCCGCAGCAGCCGCCTCGACGGCAAGCCAGTTCCTGGAGGTGATCGACGCATGAATACCACCTCTGCGCGCACCAAGATTTTAGGTGTGAAGTGCAGCGAACATGCTAAACATAATCGGCGACGCGACCGGACTGACAACAGTGAAGACGCAGCGGCCAATCTCCTCGGATGCCGAGCACGTGGTGCTCAAATTCCGGCCGCGTACCTCGGCGCAGCCGCCCGGCAAGCGCGAGGAGCCGCACCGAACGACGCGCCCGGCTTCCGTTGCCAGCGATCTCTCTCGCTATGAGAAGCCGCGCGAGGAGCCGGACGATTTCCGCCAGCGCATGCTCGCCAACATCGCCGCCTTCGCCTTCACGGTGGCGCTCACCGCGATCGGCATCTGGCTTGCCATGAGCATCGCCGATTTGCGCAAGACCCAGGATTGCGTGCTGATGGGCCGCCGGGATTGCGCGAAGATTACGGTGATGCCGCGCAGCTAGGCTGGCCGGAACCCTGCCCAAAAACCGTCCTTGCGAGGCCGGCCAAGCTCCATTGAACTAACGGCCCTGCTCCGATATACGGGCACACGACTCCGGCACCAGCAATCGGGCATTCCGGGGCAACGCGCCCGCCTCCTCTGAGCCGACCCGGAATTACCTTCAATATATCAAAGGCTTAATGATGTCCTCCACATTCGAGCAGATCGCCAACATTATCGCGGAGACCTGCGACATCCCGCGCGACACGATCAAGCCGGAGAGCCACGCGATCGACGATCTGGGGATCGACAGCCTCGACTTCCTCGACATCGCGTTTGCCATCGACAAGGCCTTCGGGATCAAGATGCCGCTCGAAAAGTGGACCCAGGAGGTCAACGACGGCAAGGCCACGACCGAGCAGTATTTCGTGTTGAAGAATCTCGCCGACCGCATCGACGAGCTGGTTGCAGCCAAGAACGCGGGCACGGGCTCGGGCTCGTAATCGCCCATCATGCAGCTCGAGATCTTTCAGCTGATTGATCGGATCGTCGACCTCAACCTCGACGCAAGGACCATTGTCGTCGAGGCGGATGTCCCGCCCGACAGCCATTCGGTGTTCGCGGGGCACTTCCCGGGCTATCCGATCATGCCCGGCGTGCTGCTGACCGAAGCAATGGCCCAGAGCTCGGGCTGGCTGATCCTTGGTCTGACCAAGTTCGAGCGGATGCCCTTCCTTGCCATGGTCAAGGAAGCCAAGATGCGCGGCTTCGTCAGCCCCGGCTCGGTCCTGACCATCGAGGCCAAGATCGAGCACGAAGGTTCAGGCTTCGCCGTGACCTCGGCGAAGGTTCGCGTCGGCAAGGAGCTCAAGTGCAATGCCGAGCTGACCTTCCGTCACATCCCCTTCCCCAGCCCGGACTTGCGCGTGCACATGGATGCGATGGCCGCCAAGATCGGGTTTCCGCAGCAGGCACTGAGTAATGGCTGAGAAGGAAGTCTGGATCACCGGCGTAGGCCTGCTCTCCTCGCTTGGCGAGGGACTGGATGCGCATTGGGAGGCGCTCGGCGCCCGGCGCGTCAATGCCGACGAGAAGCGTCTCGCGCCATACGTGATCCATCCGATCGCTCCCGTCAGCTTCGACGCCCAGATCCCGAAGAAGGGCGATCAGCGTCAGATGGAAACCTGGCAGCGGATCGGCACCTATGCCGCCGGGCTGGCGCTCGATTCCGCCGGCGTCAAAGGCAATCAGGAAATCCTGTCGCGGATGGACATGATCATCGCAGCCGGTGGCGGCGAGCGTGACCTCACTGTCGACCTCGCGATCATGAACGCCGACGCACAGGGCAAGCTGCCGCCAGCCCTCCTCAACGAGAAGCTGATGAACGAGCTGCGCCCGACGCTGTTCCTGGCGCAGCTCTCCAACCTGCTCGCCGGCAACATCGCGATCGTTCACGGCGTGTGCGGGACCTCGCGCACCTTCATGGGCGAGGAAGCCTCAAGCATCGACGCGGCACGGATCGCGGTCGCGCGCATTGGAGCCGGCCAGAGTGACATCGCCTTGGTCGGCGCCGCTCATAACGGCGATCGCGGCGACCTCTTGATGCTCTATGCATTCGGCGATCTCGCCCTCAAGGACCAGCATAGCTCGGTCTGGGCCCGCAGGAACAACCCGGGCTTTGCCATCGGCTCCGCCGGCGCCTTCCTCGTGATGGAATCGCGCGAACATGCCGAGGCCCGCGGCGCAAAGCCGTACGCCAAGCTGACCAAGGTTGTCGCCGACCTTGCCCGACGCAAGGAGCCGGGCGCCGTGACGAAATCGCTGCAGGCGTTGTGGCCGCAGCTCGGTGTCAGCGGCGACAACGGTATCCTGATCACGGGCGCGACCGGCGCCGAGCCTGCGACCGCCGAAGAGCGCGCATTCCTCAGCCAGCATGCCGACTTTGCCGTCCGCGCCACCGGAACGACCTTCGGCCACACTATGGAGGCGCAATTCCCGCTTGGGCTCGCGCTGGCCGCGTTGTCGATCTCGCGCGGCGCGCTCTATCCGGCCAACGACCCGACCGGGCTGGAGGTTGAAAAGACCGAAGCGCCAACCCAGATTGTGGTGTTGGGGGTCGGCCACTGGCAGGGCGAAGGCATGGCACTGGTCGAGGCCGTCAGTTAGAGCATGATCCGGACAATTGTTTCCGAACATCATGCTCGAACAAACAACTAGGGTGCGATGAAGCTCATCGCACTTTAAGTCCGGCGCAAGCACCGACGGGGACACCATGACAGCACCACGCGATAAATTCGGCCGACCGATCGTTGTCGTGACCGGCATGGGAATCGTGACGTCGCTCGGCGGCGGCAAGACCGACAATTGGAAGCGCCTCACCGCGGGTGAGTCCGGCATCAAGACCGTGACACGCTTCCCGCTCGACAGTATGAAGACGACGATGGCCGGCGCCGTCGATTTCGTCACCGTCGACCCGTTCTCCTCCACCAGCCTGTCGCAGCGTCTGGCGGAGATCGCGACCGAAGAAGCGCTCGAGCAAGCCGGCATCGGCAGCAAGGGCGACTTTCCCGGCCCGCTGTTTCTGGCAGTCGCCCCGATCGAGACCGAGTGGCCGCAGCGGCTCGAAGTCGCGCGCGAGGTTCCGACCAAGGACTTTGGAATCATTGAATACCTTGCGACCTGTAGCGGCGGGAAGTTCGCGCACTTTCACCGGCGCTTCACCTTCGGCTCCGTCGCGCTCAACCTCGCCGAGACCTTCGGCACCAAAGGGTCGCCGATTTCGCTGTCGACGGCTTGCGCCTCCGGCGCGACCGCGATCCAGCTCGGCGTCGAGGCGATCCGCCGCGGCGAAACCGATGCAACGCTGTGCATCGCGACCGACGGCTCGGTCAATCCCGAAGCCATGGTGCGCTTCTCGCTGCTGTCGGCTCTCTCCACCCAGAACGACCCGCCGCAGGCCGCTTCGAAACCGTTCTCGAAGAACCGCGACGGCTTCGTGATGGCCGAGGGCGCCGGTGCGCTGGTGCTCGAGAGCTACGACGCCGCGATGGCGCGCGGCGCGCGCATCCTCGGCGTCGTTGCCGGCTGCGGCGAGCTCACCGATTCCTTCCACCGCACCCGCTCGAGCCCGGACGGCAAGCCGGCGATCGGCTGCGTGCGCAAGACGCTCGCCGATGCCGGAATGGAGCCCGAGCAAATCGATCACATCAACGCGCACGGCACCTCGACGCCGGAAAACGACAAGATGGAGTATCTTGCGACGTCGGCCGTGTTTGGCGAACACACCAAAAACATTCCGGTGTCGTCGAACAAGTCGATGGTCGGCCACACCATCTCGGCCGCCGGTGCGGTCGAGGCGATCTTCTCGCTGCTCACGCTCGAGCATCAGCGGATTCCACCGACGATCAACTACGAGGTGCCCGATCCCGCGATCCCGTTCGACGTGGTCGGCAACAAGGCGCGCGATGCCAAGGTGACCGCCGTGATGTCGAACTCGTTCGGGTTCGGCGGGCAGAACGCCTCACTGATCCTGACGCGCGAGCCGGCCTAGCGCCCTCGCCTCATCAGATGAAACGCCTGCTCCTTCGCACCAGGGCGCACCTGCGTGACGCCGCGAAGCCCGTGACCGACGCGGCGATCGGCGGGCTGACGATCGGCCTGCTGCGTACGACGCGCTACTTCGATCCCGAGAAGACCGCAAGATTCTTCGGCCGCGCCGCGCATTTCATCGGCCGCCGGCTGCGCGAGGATCGCATCGGCCGCGAGAACCTCAAGGCCGCCTTCCCGGAAAAGTCACCGGAGGAGATCGAGGAGATCCTGACGGGCGTCTGGCACAACCTCGGACGCATCGGCGCTGAATTCGCGCACATCGACCGCATCTGGGACCACGATCCCCAGAATCCCGACAAGCCGGGTCGCGTCGAATTCTCGGCGCGCAGCAAGCAGCTGTTCGATCAGTTGCGTGACGACGGCAAGCCGGCACTGTTCTTCGCCGCACATCTCGGCAACTGGGAGCTCTCTCCAATTGCCGCCGCAGCGCATGGGCTCGACGCCACCATCCTGTTTCGCCGGCCGAACATCGAAGCCGCCGACCGCGCCATCGAACGCATCCGCGCGGTCAATCTGGGCACGCTGGTGCCGGCCGGCCGTGACGCGCCGCTCAAGCTGGCGCAGGCGCTGAAGAACGGCCAGCACGTCGCGATGCTGGTCGATCAGTATTTGACCAACGGCGTTCCCGTCACCTTCTTCGGCCGCAAGACCACCGCAAATCCGCTGCTGGCGCGCCTGCGCCGGCAGATCGATTGCCCCATCCACGGCACGCGGATCATCCGCCTGCCCGACGGCCGCTTCCGCGGTGAGGTCACCGAGGAAGTCAAGCCGGTGTTCGACGCATCCGGCCAGATCGATATCCAGGGCACCATGCAGGCGATCACCGACGTCGTCGAGGGCTGGGTCCGTGAGTATCCCGATCAATGGCTCTGGCTGCACCGGCGCTGGCGGTAGACGGAGACTGTCATTCGTCATTGCGAGCGAAGCGAAGCAATCCATCTCGCCACTTGCGGAGCCATGGATTGCTTCGTCGCTGACGCACCTCGCAATAACGGCACGCTACTGCGACGAGTATGTCATTTCCCGGTCTTCACTCTCGTCCACAGGCGATTGATGATCCGCTGCGTCGCGGGATCGCGCGCCGTGATCACGAACAGCTTCTTCTGCATCGCCTCATCGGGATAGATGTTCTTGTCGTTGAAGATCTTCGGATCGATCAGCTTCTGGCTCGCCAGATTGCCGTTGGCGTAGGACAGGAAGTTCGAGTTCTTCGCCGCGATCTCGGGACGGTACAGGTAGTTGATCAGCTCATAGGCCTCAGCGACGTTCTTCGCATCCGCGGGGATCGCGAGATTGTCGAAGAACATCTGCGCACCCTCCTTCGGGATCGTGTAACCGATCTCGACGCCGGTGTTGGCTTCCGCCGCCCGGCTGCGCGCCTGCATGATGTCGCCCGACCATCCGACCACGAAGCAGATCTCACCCGAGGCCAGCGCGCTGAGATATTCGGACGAGTGGAATTTGCGCACATAGGGCCGGATCTTGATGACGAGATCGGCGGCCTTCTCGAGGTCGGCCTGCTTGGTCGAGTTCGGATCGAGGCCGAGATAGCTCAGCGCCGCCGGCAGGATGTCGTCGGCGGAATCCAGCATGTGGATGCCGCAATCCTTGAATTTCGCGAGGTTCTCCGGCTTGAACACCATGTCCCAGCTGTCGATCTTCGCGTCCGGACCGAGTATCTTCTGCGCGATCTTGACGTTGTAGCCGATGCCGGTGGTGCCCCACATGTAGTTGGCGCCGTAGCTATTGCCGGGATCGTAAGTCGCAAGTTGGCTCGTCACCACGGGCCATGCATTGGCGAGGTTCGGCAGCTTCGACTTGTCGAGCTTGAGGAACACCTTCGCGGTGATCTGGCGCTGCAGGAAGTAGCCGGTCGGCACCACGACGTCATAGCCCGACTTGCCGGCGAGCAGCCGCGTCTCCAGCGTCTCGTTGGCGTCGAACGTATCGTAGACCACCTTGATGCCGGTTTCCTTGGTGAAGTCCTCGAGGACTCCTGGCGCCATGTAGTTCGACCAGTTGTAGAAGTTGACCGTGCGCTCCTCGGCGTCAGCGGACGCCGAGAGCAGCAGGACCGTCGCGACCGCGCCGACGAAGCTGACGAGACGACGATTCTGCTCTCGCATTCTGGCCTACCTCTTGCGGTGGTGAACGGCATCCGACAACCGCTCCAGCGCGGCGTCGAGTGTCGAGTCCTTCTTGGCGAAACAAAAACGCACGACCGACGTCACCGCATCCTGCTCGTAGAACGCCGACACCGGGATCGCCGCAACCTTGTAGTCCTGCACGATCCGCCAGCAAAACTCCGCATCGGTCTCGTTGAGCCCGAGCGGCGACAGGTCCACGGTGAGGAAGTAGGTCCCCTGCGACTTCAGCACCGGAAAGCCGATGCTCTCCAACCCCTTGGTCAGGCGGTCACGGCTCCGCGCCATGTCCTTGCGCATGTCGAGGAAATAGTCGTCGGGCTTGCCGAGGCCAAATGCCACCGCCGCTTGCAAATTGGGCGCCGTCGTGAAGGTGAGGAACTGGTGCACCTTCGCAGCGACGCGCAGCAGCGGCGGCGCGGCGCAGACGAAGCCGATCTTCCATCCGGTCAGCGAGAAGATCTTGCCGGCGCTGCCGACCTTGATGGTGCGGTCGCGCATGCCCGGGATCGTGATCAGCGGGATGTGCTCGCGGCCGTCGAACACCACGTGTTCCCAGACCTCGTCGCAGATCGCGACCGCGTCGAATTCCTGGCAGAACCGCGCCAGCAGTTCGAGGTCCTCGCGCGGATAGACCACCGCCGCCGGATTGAGCGGATTGTTGAACAGCACCGCCTTGGTCTTGTGGTTGAAGACGCTGCGCAGCATCTCCTCGCTCAGCCGCCACTCCGGCGGTTCGAGCCGCAGCAGCCGCGGAATGCCGCCAGCCTGGCGGATGATCGGCAGATAGGAATCATAGACCGGCTGGAAGCACACCACCTCGTCACCGGGCTCGACCACGGAGAGGATCGAGGCGGTCAGCGCCTCGGTGCCGCCCGAGGTGACCATCACCTCGGTCATCGGATCGAGCTTGAGTCCGTGCCAGTGGCCGTAATGCGATGCGATCGCCTGACGGAGTTCCGGGATGCCCATCATCGACGGATATTGATTATAGCCGTTGATCGAGGCGTCCGCGGCGGCGCGGCGGATGTCCTCCGGACCGGGATCGTCGGGAAAGCCCTGGCCGAGATTGATGGCGTTGTTGTCGCGCGCGGCCTGCGACATCGCCTCGAAGATAGTGACAGGAAGGTCCGCGAAGACCTTGTTCATGGAGGTCATGTCAGGGATCAGCCGCCGGTCTTGGTCGGCAGTCCCGCCGCCTTCCAGCCGATGATGCCGCCCGCCAGATGCTTGTCATAGGGCAGGCCCGCGGCTTGGGCGGCCAGCGAGGCCGTCACCGAGCGCTTACCGGAGCGGCAGGCGAACACCACCTGCTTGCCCTGCGGATCCGGAATCGCCGCCGGGTCGAACGTCGACAGTGGCACCACAACGCCATCGGGATAGGCCTCGACGGCGACCTCGTTCGGCTCACGGACGTCGACCAGGAGATAGCGGCCTTCCGCTATGCCCTTCGACACCTCGTCCGGAAACAAATCTTCCACCTTGTGGTCCGCCACGGAAATATCCTCCCGACATGATCTTTGGCGAGCATCGCGCGGCTCACCGTTCCGGGCCGCAAAGTCGCCTCTTGCGCGGAGAAAATCAAGCGTCCGAAACGGGTTAGATGCCACGCGGAATCGCCGGATCGTAGTCCTAGATCGTGACCTGCGTGCCGACCTCGACCACCCGCCCGGTCGGGATCTGGAAATAGTCGGTGGCATCGTTCGACGAGCGGCTCAGCGCGATGAACAGATGGTCCTGCCAACTCGGCATGCCCGAATGCGCCGCCGGCTTCAGCGCACGGCGGGACAGGAAGAACGAGGTCGACATGATGTCGAACTGCCAGCCGAGCTTGCGGGCGATCGCCAGCGTCTTCGGCACGTTCGGCTGTTCCATGAAGCCGAACTTCAGCGTCACCTTGGAGAAGGTCTCACTCAGCTGCTCCATCCGCACCCGCTCGGACGGATCGATGCGCGGCGTCGGCGCGGTCTCGATGGTCAGGATGACGTTCTTCTCGTGCAGCACCTTGTAGTGCTTGAGGCTATGCATCAGCGCGGTCGGCGCGCTGACGGGATCGCTGGTCAGGAACACCGCGGTGCCGGAGACCCGTTGCGGCGGCCGCTTCTCCAGCATCGCGACGAGATCGGCGAGCGGGAATTCCAGCTTGCGCGACTTCTCGAACAACAGCCGGCTGCCGCGCCGCCAAGTGTACATCACCACGATCATGGCGCCGCCAAGCGCGAGTGGCACCCAGCCGCCCTCGAACACCTTGAGCAGGTTGGCGGCCAGGAAGGTGATGTCGAGGAACAGGAAGGGCGCGACCAGCGCGGCGGCCGCGATCGGCGACCAGCGCCAGACCTTCCAGATCACGACAAAGCCCATCATCGCCGTCACCACCATGGTGCCGGTCACCGAGATGCCGTAAGCCGAGGCCAGTGCGCTCGACGAACGGAACATCAGCACCAGCACGATGACCGCGATGAACAGGAAGCGGTTGATGCGCGGCATGTAGATCTGCCCGGAATGCGCTTCCGAGGTGTGGCGGATCTCGAACCGCGGCAACAGGCCGAGCTGGATCGCCTGCCGCGTCAGCGAATACGCACCGGTGATGACGGCCTGGCTCGCGATCACGGTCGCCATGGTCGCCAGCGCTACCATCGGGATCAGCGCCCAGTCCGGGAACATCAGGAAGAACGGGTTCTCGATGCCCTTGGGATTGCCGATCAGGAGCGCGCCCTGCCCCAGATAGTTCAGCGCCAGCGACGGCAGCACGATGAACAGCCACGCGGTCTGGATAGGGCGTTTGCCGAAATGGCCGAGGTCGGCATAGAGCGCCTCGGCGCCGGTCACCGCGAGGAAGACCGCACCGAGCGTGATGAAGCCGATCACGCCGTGATGCAGCATGAACGACACCGCGAGGATCGGATTGAGCGCGAATAGCACTTCGGGATGCCGCGCGATCTGCGGCAGCGCCGCGACCGCGATCAGGGCGAACCATACGCACATCACCGGGCCGAAGAAGGCCGCGACGCGCGCGGTGCCGCGCGACTGCACCGCGAACAGGACGACAAGGATCACCACCGTGAGCGGCACGACATAGGGATCGAATGTCGAGGTGACGAGCTTGATGCCCTCGATTGCCGACAGCACCGAGAGCGCCGGCGTGATGACGGCGTCGCCATAGAACAGCGCGCCGCTGATGATGCCGAGCAGCACGATCGCGGCGCCGCCCTTGGTCGCCGCGCGCTGCGCCAGCGCCATCAGCGCCAGTGTGCCGCCCTCGCCATTGTTGTCCGCGCGCAGCAGGATCACGACGTATTTCAGCGTGACGACGACGATCAAAGCCCAGAGGATCAGCGAGAGCACGCCGAGCACCGCATGCGCCGTCACCGCGCCCTCGCCGCCGGCGGCGGCAACGACGGCCTCGCGCAAGGCGTAAAGCGGGCTGGTGCCGATGTCGCCATAGACGACACCGATGCTGCCGAGCATCAGGGCCTTGAAGGTGGCGGTTGAATGCGCCTCACCATTGCCGTTTGCCGCCGGCGTTTCCGCCGCGGTGATCGCACTCTCGGATGACATGGGGAAGCTGTGCCTCTGTCTTCTGCCGCACCGCACAATGCCGGGTCGCAGCGCTATACTCCCGGCAGGAATGCATAGGTTAGCCCGGATTCAGGCCTCCGCCATGCACATCACGCATGGGTCACGGCCGATCAATGTCAGAATCCTGCGCCCGGTCAGATAGTTACCTGGGTACCCACTTCAACCACCCGGCCGGTCGGGATCTGGAAATAGTCGGTGGCATCATTGGCGGACCGGCTCATCGCGATGAACAGGTGGTCCTGCCATTGCGGCATGCCGGACTGGGCCGACGGCTTCAGCGAGCGGCGCGACACGAAGAACGAGGTCGACATGATGTCGAACTGCCAGCCGAGCTTGCGCGCGACCGCCAGCGCCTTGGGCACGTTCGGCGATTCCATGTAGCCGAAGCGCAGCCGCACCGCGGTGAACTTGTCGCTCACCTTCTCCATGTTGACGCGCTCGGATAGATCGACGCGCGGCGTCGGTGCGGTCTCGATGGTCAGGATCACGTTGTGCTCGTGCAGCACCTTGTTGTGCTTGAGATTGTGCAGCAACGCGGTCGGCACGAAGCTCGGATCGCTGGTCAGGAACACCGCGGTGCCCTTGACGATATGCGGCGGCCGCTTCTCCAGACTGTGGATCAGGTCGCGCAGCGGCACCTCGATGCGTCGGGTCTTGGCGACCAGGATGGCGGCGCCGCGGCGCCAGGTCCAGATCATCGTCGCCATCACGACGCCGAACAGAAGCGGCACCCACGCGCCCTCGAACAGCTTCAGGAGATTGGCGCTGAAGAAGGTCATGTCGACGATCACGAACGGCAGGATCAATGCCGCCGCCGACGCCATGCGCCAGTTCCACAGCTTCCAGATCACGATGAAGCCCATGATGCCGTCGGCGACCATGGTGGTAGAGACGGCGATGCCGTAGGCCGACGCCAGCCCGCTCGAGGTGCGGAACAGCAGCACCAGCAGCAGCACGCCGATCAGCAGCAGCCGGTTGACGCGCGGCAGATAGATCTGACCGGCATGGGTCTCCGAGGTGTAGCGGACCTCGAAGCGCGGCAAGAGCCCAAGTTGCACCGCCTGGCTGATCAGCGAATAGGCGCCGGTGATCACTGCCTGGCTCGCGATCACCGTCGCGGCGGTGGCGAGCCCGACCAGGGGCAGCAGCAGCACGTCGGGCACCATGCGGTAGAACGAGTTCTCGATCGCGCTGGGATCGGACAGCACCAGCGCGCCCTGCCCGAAATAGTTCAGCAGCAGCGACGGCAGCACGAAGAACAACCAGCCGGACTGGATCGGCTTGCGGCCGAAATGCCCGAGATCGGCATACAGCGCCTCGCCGCCGGTCACCGCGAGGAACACCGCGCCCAGCGTCACCAGGCCGATGGTGCCGTGGGTCAGCATGAACTGGAGCGCGTAATAGGGATTGATCGCCGCCAGCACCGACGGGTCGTCCATGATGTGAACGAGCCCCATCACCGCCAGCGAGGCGAACCACACCACCATCACCGGACCGAAGGCGGAAGCGACGCGCGCGGTGCCAGAACTCTGCACAGAGAACAGCACGACCAGGATCAGGATCGTCAGCGGCACCACATAGTGCTCGAGATGCGGGGTGGCGAGCTTGAGGCCTTCGACCGCCGACAGCACCGAGATCGCCGGCGTGATCATGGAATCGCCGATGAACATCGAGGCGCCGACCACGCCGAGCGCGAGCAGCGGCCAGCTGCGCCGACCGATCGCGCGCTGGCCGAGCGCCATCAGCGAGAGCGTGCCGCCCTCGCCATTGTTGTCGGCGCGCAGCAGCAACAGCACGTATTTCGCGGTGACGACGGTGAACAGCGCCCACAGGATCAGGCTGAGCACGCCCAGCACCATGATGCGGGTGACCGGCTGGCCGTGCGCGGCGCCGCCGACCGCCTCACGGAATGCGTAGAGCGGCGAAGTTCCGATATCGCCGAACACCACCCCGATGCTGCCGAGTGTCAGGGCCCAGAAGCTGGAGGTCGGTTGTCCTTCCTGAGCTTCGGTAGATGAGACGCTGACAGCCATGGCGAGGTTGGAACGCCCGATCGGTTGATTTGATCCGCGCGGCTATCGACGCTTCCGCATCGCGTGTCAACCGCGCAACAATGGTAGTTGACGGTAGTATGGTAACCCAGAGCTACGGCTTCAGATCCGGCGGCAGCGGCGGATTTTCCCGCATCAACGTGATGGTCACGCGACGGTTGGCCGGCAGCGTCGGATCGTCGGGAAACAGCGGCTGGCCGTCGGCCTTGCCGGAAACCGCGAAAATATGCGACGGCGGCAGCCCTTCCCGCTCCAAGATCTGCCGCACCGCGTTGGCGCGGTCCGCGGACAGGTCGAAGCCGTCATAATCACTGCGCGCCGGCACGAAGCCTGCGGCCGTATGCCCCACGATCGCGACCCGCAGCGGCGTCGCCTTCAGCGGCGCGGCCAGCTTCTGGATCAGCCGGCGGGTGCGGTCATACGGCTCCCTGGAGCCGTCCGCGAACATCGAGCGGCCGTCCTGGTCGACGATCTCGAGGTTGAGTCCCTCCTTGGTCTCCTCGAACATGATGTTCTTGGAGATCTCGGTCAGCTCCGGCATGTCCTGCAGCGCCTGGCGAAGCGAGGCCGAGGCGAGCGCGAATTCGCGGTCGATCTTCAGCCGCGCGCCGTTGATCTGGCTGCGCTCCTTCTCGTCCGGCGTCGGATTGGCCGAGGAGTCCTCCGGCGAGATGTGCTCGACGTTCTTCAGCTTCGGCCGGGTCGGCAGGCCGTCGGATTCGACGATGCCGGAATAGCGCACATTGGTCTGCACGCCGAAGGCATCGCGCATCGAGCCGGCGACGATCTTCAGCTTGTTGTTGTCCATGGTGGAGAACGCGACGAGCATCACGAAGAAGCTCATCATCAGGCCCATCAGGTCGGCGAAGGTCACGAACCAGCCGTGACCTCCGGTATGGGCGTCGCCGCGCTTTTTCTTGGCCATCGCTGCGTTTCCCGAAAGCGCGGTCCGGTCAGGCCGGAACCGGCTCGCCTTCCTCCTGGCGATGCTTCTCCGGCAGATAGGCCAGCAGCATCTCGCGCACCAGCGCCGGGCTCTTGGAGTCGCGGATCATCAGGATGCCGTCGATGATCAGCGTGCGGTTGGTCTCCTCGTCGAGCAGCTTGCCATGCAACTTGTCGGCAATCGGCAGGCAGAACAAATTGGCGACCAGCGCGCCGTACAGCGTCGCGAGCAGCGCGGTCGCCATGAACGGGCCGAGCTTGGAGGGGTCGGTCATGTTGGCGAACATCTGCACCATGCCGATCAGCGTGCCGATCATGCCAAACGCCGGAGCGCAGTCGCCGATCGCGCGATAGATCTTGCTGCCCTCGTCGAGGTGCATCAGGAAGTTGTCGCGGTCGCGCTCCATGTTGTCGCGGATGAATTCGAGGTCGTAACCGTCGGCGACGTAACGGATGCCCTTGGCGAGGAACGGCTCGTCGGTCTCGACCTTTTCCAGGCCGACCGGCCCCTGCTTGCGGGCGATCTCGGCGATGCGGGCGAGCTCGTCGACGAGGTCGCGGGCCGACAGCCGGCTCATCGTGAAGGCGAATTTGGCGCCGAGCGGCAGCCCATGCAGCATCACGCCCAGCGGGAAACGGATCATCGTCGCCGCGATCGAGCCGCCGAAGATGATGATCATGGCGTGTTCGGAGATGAACATGTGCAGGTCGCCGCCCATGAACATCATCACCGCGATGACGATGATGCCAGCCAACAGCCCGGCGCCAGTCATGATATCCATAGGAGACTCCAACGCGTACGCAACCTGCCCGTCCTGGACGGCGCGCAGCCCAAGGCGGGCCGCGTGGAAAACCCTAACGTTAACGCCATTAAGGACGCGTTACCGAATTTGGTAGGGATAACAACGGGTAAACGCCGGTCTTTTCGCGATGTCGTTGAAGATGCTGGCTTTCCGCATGCGAGCCTGCCGTCGCATGCGCAAATCCCCTCCCCGTAGAACAACGGACATGGGATAGGTTTGCCGGAAGCGTATTCGCGCGAACTGGCTACCGGCTCGCGTGAAGAAGACGCGTCAACACAAGAATCCGGGGCCCCATTCCGATTCAATCGGAGCGGAAAAGGCTCTCGAGGAAACCAACCAATGAGCGGGACAGGATGAAGGCCGTCGTCGTCGAGCAATACGCGCCCATCGATCAGATCGGGCTGAGGGAGATCGCCACCCCCGAACCCGGCCCCGGACAGATCCGAGTCCAGGTCCACGCCGCGAGCATCGGCTTCGTCGATGGGCTGAAGGTCGAGGGCCGCTACCAAACCAAGGATGCCCTGCCCTTTACGCCGGGCGCGGAATTCGCCGGCGTGGTCGATGCGGTCGCAGGCGACGTCGCCGGCATCGCGCCGGGCATGCGGGTGATGGGCGCGGCGCGCTCGGGCGCGCTGGCCGAGCACATCGTGGTGCCGCCCGACGCCGTCGAGATCATGCCCGACGGACTGTCGATGGAGGCCGCCGCGGCCTTTCGCACCAATTACCTCACCGCGCTCTATGCGCTCGGCGAGCGCGGCTCGCTCAAGGCCGGCGAGCAGTTGCTGGTGCTCGGCGCCGCCGGCGGCACCGGCATCGCCGCCATTCAAATCGGCAAGCTGCTCGGCGCGCGCGTCGTCGCCGCGGCCTCGACGGAGGAGAAGCGCAACTTCGCCGCAAGCTTCGGTGCCGACGCGGTCGTCGACTACACGCGACCCGACTGGCGCGACGCGCTGAAGGACGCGACCGGCGGCCATGGCCCCGACGTGATCTTCGATCCGGTCGGCGGCGAGGTCTCGCTGCAGGCGTTCCGCTCGATCGCCTGGAACGGCCGCCATGTCGTGGTCGGCTTCGCGGCCGGCAGCATTCCCGCATTGCCGTTCAATCTGCCGCTCCTGAAAGGCGGCCTCCTGATCGGCGTCGATGCCGCCCAGATCGCGCGGCGCGAGCCCGAGGCGCAGGCGCGCGTGATGACGCAATTGTCGGCATGGCTGAACGATGGCCAACTGACGCCTGTTGTCGGTAAGGTGTTCGCATTCGACGATTTTCGCGCGGCCTTCACCACCATGCAGACCCGCGCGGCGCTCGGCAAGATGGTGGTGCGGATCGGGTCGTGAGAGAGGCAGCGCTATCGCCTCATCCTCGCTGCGTCCCTGCGAAAGCAGGGACCCATACGCCGCGGCGGACGTCGTGAACAGGGCTCGTCATTCCAGCGAAGCACACCAATCAGCGCTTGTGGTTATGGGTCCCTGCTTTCGCAGGGACGACACTGAATGTCGCAAGCCAAGCTTGCCTTGAGGGTCAGAAAAATACGCGACCCTCGCCAAGGTTCGCGAAAATTATCACAGGTTATTGTTACGCGGTTCTGTGCCGCCTTAGCGTTGCGGAGTACGGCATTCGGGGACGAAAAATGCAGGACATGCTGACGCATCTCGAAAAGCTTCGCCGCGACGCGGCGGAATGTGCGTTGATCCGAGACCTGGCGACTGACATGCGCAAGCGCGAGTTGTTCAGCAAGCTCGCCGAACATCTCACGGCCCTTGCCGCCGAGGTGGAGGAAACCATCAACGCAGCCCGCAAGGAGGACCAAGTCATCTAGCGAGGCCTACGTCGAGCGTTCGAAAGTATCGACACTTGTCGTGACGGCTCGCCACCAGTTCACGGGCTTCAGGGCCGCCGCTTCGCCCTCGCGGACCGCGACCAGCGCCTCGTCCGACATGGCAATTTGCCGGATGGAACCAACGTCGCAACGGCGCATTGTCATTTCACCCATCGGTTGACAGGTAATATGCCGCCAGTATCGGTAGACGTGCCGATGCTGTAGCATTGCTGGTTCGCCGAGGAGCCTATTCGCCGCAATGTGTTGTATTTCAGGATTCTTTGTCTTGGCACTTTTTGCACATCGAGCATCGAGCATCACGTCGCGATCGCGCGGGCGGATTACCACCAAAGAGGCGCGATGAAGACCGACAAGGCCATCTGGTACGTCTCGTTCGCCATGCGAAATCCTGACGCCGGACATCACCGCTTCGCGCGCCAGACCCGTACCTTCACGACCGAGCAGGACGCCAAGGCGTTTGCGCGCACGCTGCTCGTTCAGACGCAGGACGTCAGCGCCGGAACGATCAATCCGCACGCACCGCGACGCGTGATCGCACCGGCCGCGATCACGGCCTGGGCCGGCGACAGCTGAGGCTTCGCCGCCGTTGCTTCCTACAGGAAGCGCGAGGGCGCAAACGGGGCGAGCGGAATCTCCGGCGCCTTGCCGCTCAGGAGTTGCGCGACCAGCCGGCCGGTCCGGGCCGATCCGACCAGGCCGACATGGCCGTGGCCGAAGGCGTAGACCACATCGCGCGTGGCACGGGCATAACCGATGCAGGGGCGCCCGTCCGGCATGCTCGGCCGATGGCCGAACCAGGTCTTGATCCGCGATGGCGGAATATCCGTCGGCAGCTTCGGGAACATACTGAAGAGGTGCTCGCGCAGGATTTCGGCGCGCTTCCAGTTCGGCGCGGCGTCAAGCCCCGCGATCTCCACCGTGCCGGCGGCGCGCAGGCCCTTGTCGGTCCAGTTGACGACCATCTTGGCATCGGAGGCCATCATCGAATTGCGCGGGCCGGATTCCGGATTTTCGATCATGACGTGATAGCCGCGCTCAGTCTCCAGCGGCAGCGGATCGCCGATCGAGGCGGTCAATTGCCTGGAGCGCGCGCCCGCGGCGACGACGGCGGCGTCGCAGGCGATCTCGCCGCTCTCGGTGATCACAGCGACCAGCCTGTCACCGGCAAGCCTGAGGCCCGTTGCCTTGGCGGCGACGCGTTCGGCGCCGTTCGCGACGGCGTGCGCGGCAAGCGCCGCGACATAGGCGCCGGGATCGCGGCAGCGGCCCGCCTCCTCCACCACGACGCCGAATTTGTAGCGCGGATGCAGATCGGGCTCGCGCTGGCGCATCTCGTCTTCATCGAGCTCCAGCCATTCGATGCCGACGCGCTTGCGGATGCGCCAGCCGAGATCGCGGTCGAACGGCGCGCGTGAGGGAAACACATGCATCACCCCGCGCCGCTCGATCAATTCGCCCACGCCGGCTTCCTCGGCGAGCTGCCGGTGCAGCAGCGGTGCATCCTTCAGGAGATCGCGCATCGCCCGCGCGGTGGCCTCGACCCGCGCCTCGGTCCGGCTCGACAGCAGATACTTGACCAGCCACGGCAAGGCCTTCGGCAGATACGACCAGCGGATCGCCAGCGGCCCGAGCGGATCCATCAGATAGCCCGGCACCTTCTTCCAGGTGCCCGGCTCGGCCGGCGGGATCACCGAATGCGACGACAGCCAACCGGCATTGCCGTAGCTCGCCGCCTGGGTGCCGCCGGGCTCGCCCGGATCGATCAAGGTTACGCTGTGGCCCGCACGCAGCGCCTCGATGGCGCTGATCACGCCGACCGCGCCGGCCCCGATGATCGCGACGTGACGGGACTTTTGTTTGGGCATGATCTCCTCGGAAAACCGCTTCGCACTTTTCCGGATCATGTCCTAGCGCGTGGCCTGCGGCGCAAAATCCTTGCCGACCGACAGCGCACGCTGATCGACCAGGCAGTGCAGGATCGCGGGCTTGCCGGAGGCCAGCGCGCGCTCGAACGCGGGCGCGAAGTCTTCGGTGCGCTCGACCCGCTCGCCATGGCCGCCGAACGCCTTGGCGTAAAGCGCGAAGTCCGGGTTCTTGAGCTGGGTGCCGACGACGCGGCCCGGATAGTCGCGCTCCTGATGCATGCGGATGGTGCCGTATTGCGCGTTGTCGATGACGACGACGATCAGCGGCGCGTCATACTGCACGGCGGTGGCGAACTCCTGCCCGTTCATCAGGAAGCAGCCGTCGCCGGCGAACGCCACGACGACCCGGTCCGGATGATGCCGCTTGGCCATCACAGCCGCCGGCACGCCGTAGCCCATCGAGCCCGAGGTCGGCGCGAGCTGCGCGGCGAAAGCGTGGAAGCGATGGTGGCGGTGAATCCAGCCGGCATAATTGCCGGCGCCGTTGCAGACGATGGCATCCTTCGGCAGGCGATCGCGCAGCCAGGTCACGACCTCGCCATACTGGAAGCTGCCCGGCAGCTCGCGCGGCTTGTCGGTCCACGCGAGGTAATCCGCGTGCGCCTTGGCCGCCTCGCCCTTCCAGGCCGGCACTGCCGCCGGCATCATGGTCTCGACCGCGGCGGCAAAGGCCGCAGGCGTCGCCTGGATCGCCAGCGCCGGCTGGTAGACACGGCCGAGCTCCTCGGCGCCGGGATGGACATGGATCAGTTTCTGGCTCGGCACCGGAATGTCGAGCAGCGTGTAGGACGAGGACGGCATTTCCGACATGCGGCCGCCGATCAGGAGGATGACGTCGGCGCCGGTGATGCGATCCCTGAGCTTCGGACTCGGGCCGATGCCAAGATCGCCGGCATAATGCGAGTGGTCGGCGTCGAACAGCGAGGCGCGGCGGAACGAGGTGGCAACCGGCAGGTCGAAGCGCTCGGCGAAGCGCGCGATGCCCTTGGCGGCCTCCGCGGTCCAGGCCGAGCCACCGAGCACCACGATCGGCGCCTTGGCGCCGGCGAGCATGCTGCCGAGGCGCTCGAGATCGGCCGGCGCAGGCCAGGTCGCCGCAGGCTCGACCTTCGGCGCGTCGGCGACCGCGGCGGTTTCAGTCAGCATGTTCTCCGGCAGCGAGATCACCACCGGACCGGGCCGGCCCTGCAGCGCGACGCGGAAGGCGCGCGCGACCAGTTCCGGAATGCGATCCGGACGATCGATCTCGACCGCCCATTTCGCCATCGTGCCGAACACCGCCTTGTAGTCGAGTTCCTGGAATGCCTCGCGCTCGCGCATGCCGGTGTCGACCTGGCCGACGAACAGGATCATCGGGGTGGAGTCCTGCATCGCGATGTGCACGCCATGGGCGGCATTGGTCGAGCCCGGACCGCGGGTGACAAAGCAGATGCCCGGACGTCCCGTCAGCTTGCCATAGGCCTCCGCCATCATCGCGGCCCCGCCCTCGGCGCGGCAGATCACGACGTCGATCGGGCTGTCGTGCAAGGCGTCGAGCGCCGCCAGATAGCTCTCGCCCGGCACGCAGGTGACGCGCTCCACCCCTTGCGCGACCAGCTGGTCGATCAGGATCTGGCCTCCGGTGCGGGCATTGCTTTTGGTCATGAGGGCTCCCTGCAAGTACTGGCGCGCGTTTGGGCTTCGCTCGGATCGTGGTCCCACGGGGTATGATAGACGGAAATGGGGTGCAAGGCCGAAGCTGCGTCTCCCGCGCGCAGCGGCGCCAAGCCATGCGGTAGGCAATGGGCAACGCCGTTTCGTCATCGATTTCCGCAGAGCGGACGATCGCCGGCAGGATTGAAGCCGCCGGCCGGCAAGCAGCGCAGGTCACCGTCGGCCGGCTCCAGCGCGATCTCACCGCGCTCAAGCGGGACCGATGTCACGACGCCGGTCTGTGACCCCGATCGGGTCTCGCGCGGCATGATCAACCTGCGCGGGCTCCTTTCACGAACACCCGCATCGACGATGCGGCAGCCTGTCATCACGGAGGCGCCGACCGACGCAACAGAGCGCAGGCGAAAGAATGCTCGCACGCCACGTTGCCAAGACCGACAGCGCGTGGCCGCCGAGAAGATTGCAGTCAAGAACTCTCCGCTGCGCGCGATGGCGTGGCACAATCTGCATGAGCCACCGCGTTATGTGCACGATAACAATCATTAGGAGCGCACGCTTCTGCTTCCGTATGATTACGGTGCAGCGATCGGCCGCTTCGCATCTTCGTCGCCGGATCGCGTGGATTTCACGGCAAATCGCGGTGTTGCGCAACGTTTTCGGCTGCGCTCATCGCGAGCATCGCGCGTTCGACCTGCGCGAGTGCACGCGGCGCATTGCGCGCCCTTCTTGGTGGAACTCGAATCGCCTACCGTTCCACGCAGTCAGAAATTGTAAATCGTGTAGCGCACCTGCGTGGGGCCGGCGGTGGAAGGCATTCCGTCGCCGATCAGGTGCACCGTTTCAATTCACCAAGATCATTATCAAGGCTGGAGGCAATGCATGTTGGGGATGAAGAGCGTCGCAAGCGTGATCGGCTCGGACAGTTCGTATCGGCTGTTCGACGACATGCCGATCAGTGTCATGCTCTGCGAGCTGGACAATTTCAAAATCACCTACATCAACGAGTCGACGCGGCAGAACCTGAAGAAGATCGAGCATGTGCTGCCGGTGAAGGTCGACGCGCTGATCGGGCAATCGATCGACATCTTTCACAAGAACCCGCAGCATCAGCGCCGGCTGCTGTCCGACCCGAAGAACCTGCCGCACAAGGCGCGCATCACCATCGGCGGCGAGACGCTCGATCTCACCGTGACAGCCATGACCAATTCGCGCGGCCGCTACACCGGCCCGATGCTGACCTGGGAGCTAGCGACCGAGAAGGCGCGGCTTGAAACGCAGACCGAACGGCTGTTGCAAATGCTCGACAACATGCCGATCAACATCATGATGTGCGACACCGACTTCAACATCACCTACATCAACCAGACCAGCCTCAAGACGCTCGACACCGTGAAGCACTTGCTTCCGATGGCGCCGGACAAGATCCTCGGCAACTCGTTCGACATCTTCCACAAGAACCCGGCGCACCAGCGCCGCATCGTCGGCGATCCCAAGAACCTGCCGCATGCGGCCAAGATCAAGCTCGGTCCGGAAACGCTCGACCTGCGGGTCTCCGGGCTGACCGACAAGCGCGGCAACTACACCGGCGCGATGCTGAGCTGGTCGGTCGTGACTGGCAATGTGAAGCTGGCGGACGATTTCGAGAAAGACGTGAAGGGCCTTGCCGGGATGCTGGCGTCGGCGTCGACGCAAATGCAGGGCACGGCGCGATCGCTGACGACGACCGCCGAATTCGTCAATCAGCGCTCGGCGAGCGCGGCGTCCGCGTCCGAGGAGCTGTCGTCCTCGGTCAACGAGATCAGCCGCCAGGTGGCCGAGGCGAGCCGCATTGCCCGCATGGCGGTCGACGAAGCCGAGAAGTCCGACAAGCTGGTCGCGGGTCTCGTGACCATGGCGCAGAAGATCGGCGACGTCGTCGCCCTGATCAGCCAGATCGCCGGCCAGACCAACCTGCTTGCGCTCAACGCAACCATCGAATCCGCGCGGGCCGGTGAGGCCGGACGCGGCTTCGCCGTCGTCGCCTCCGAGGTGAAGGCGCTGGCCAACCAGACCGCCAAGGCCACGGAAGACATTTCGGCGCAGATCAACGAGATGCAGGCCGCGACCGGCAACACCGCCACGGCGCTGAAGGCGATCTCGCAGGTCATCGTCCAGATCAGCGAGATCTCGACCGTGATCGCCAGCGCGGTCGAGGAACAGGCCGCGGCCACCAAGGAGGTCACCGCAAACATCAACGGCACGACCAAGGCGATCGACGATGCCAGCAAGGCCGCTGAGAACGTGCTGGCGGCCTCCGGAGAGCTCGCCAGCAACGCCTCAGAGCTGGAAGTTCAGGTCGACAAGTTCCTCAAGAACGTGCGGGCGATGTAGCGGCGCACGGCCGAAGGAGATGAGCGCGCACTCACCCCTCCGCGTCATTGGGGCGATGCGCGAGCATCGAACCGGAATCTCAAGCCGCAACTTCGAGATTCCGGGTTCACGCTTCGCGTGCCCCGGAATGACGGCCAAAGACGCGCCCGCCTACAGCGAACGCGCGATCAGGAGCTTCATGATTTCGTTGGTGCCGCCATAGATCTTCTGGATGCGGGAATCGATGAACATGCGCGAGATCGGATATTCCTGCATGTAGCCGTAGCCGCCATGCAGCTGCAGGCATTCGTCGGCGGTCTCGACCTGCTTCTGCGAGCACCACCATTTCGCCATCGACGCCGTCACGGTGTCGAGGTCGCCGGCGACCAGGCGCTCGACGCACCAGTCGACGAACACGCGGGCGATCATCGCCTCGGTCTTGCGCTCGGCAAGCTTGAAGGCGGTGTTCTGGAATTCGAGCAGCGGCTTGCCGAACGCGGTGCGCTCCTTGGTGTATTCGGCGGTGATCCTGACCGCGCGCTCCATCGAGGCGACCGCGCCGATCGCGAGCGACAGCCGCTCCTGCGGCAATTGCTGCATCAGCTGTACGAAGCCGTTGCCCTCCTCGGCGCCGAGCAGGTTCTCCGGCGGCACCGTGACGTTATCGAAGAACAGCTCCGACGTGTCTGATGCGTGCAGCCCGATCTTGTCGAGGTTGCGCCCGCGCCGGTACCCCTCGGCGCCCGCGGTCTCAACCACGATCAGCGAGATGCCCTTGGCGCCCGGAGCCCCGGTCCGCGCCACCACGATGACGAGATCGGCGGCCTGGCCGTTGGTGATGAAAGTCTTCTGGCCGTTGATGACGTAGGAATTGCCCTGCTTCTTCGCCGTGGTCTTGACGGCCTGCAGATCGGAGCCGGTGCCCGGCTCGGTCATCGCGATGGCACCGACCATCTCGCCCGACGCCATCTTCGGCAGCCAGCGTTTCTTCTGCTCCTCCGAGCCGTAGTTGACGATGTAATGCGCGACGATCGCGCTGTGCACGGAGACGCCGGTGGTCAGCTCCGGCACCGTGCTCTCGAGGTCATCGAGCACGGCGGCGTCATAGGCGAAGCTGGCCCCTAAGCCGCCATAGGCCTCGGGCACGCTCGGCAGCAACGCGCCCATCTCGCCGAGCGCGCGCCAGGCCGAGCGATCGACCAGCTTCTGCTCGCGCCATTTTTCGGCGTGCGGCGCCAGATCCTTGGCGAGGAATTTGCGGAACTGGTCTCGGAAAGTGTCCAGCTCCTCGGTCATCCAGGACGATCGGTAGTGCATTCTGCCCTCGTGTTAAATCAGAAGACCGCCGCCGGCGACGATCACCTGACCACTGATGTAATTCGATTCCGGAGCGCAGAACAGATAGACCGCATCGGCCGCCTCCTCCGGCGTGCCGCCGCGGCCGAGGGGGATCATGCGGCCCATCGCCTCCAGCATCTGCGGCTGGACGCCGACCTTAATGTCGCGGCCGGCGACGTCGATGGTTTTCTGCTGGGTCTCGATCGGCTGGGTCAGGCGGGTGTTGATCAGGCCGAACGCCACGCAATTGACGTTGACCTTGTAGCGGCCCCACTCCTTGCACATCGTGCGCGTTAGCCCGATCAGCGAGGCTTTGGCGGACGAATAGCTCGCCTGCCCGGCATTGCCGTAGAGGCCCGCGATCGAGGAGATGTTGACGACCTTGCGGAATACCTCGCGGCCCGCCTCGGCCTCCCTCTTCGCCATCACTCGGATCGGCTCCGACGCCGCGCGCATGATGCGGAACGGGGCGACCAGATGGACGTCCAGCATCGCCTGGAACTGCTCGTCGGTCATCTTCTGGATCGTCGAGTCCCAGGTGTAGCCGGCATTGTTGACGATGATGTCGAGACCGCCGAACTGCTCGATCGCGGCGCCGACGAAGCGATCGGCAAAGCCGGCTTCGGTCACGCTGCCATTGACCGCGATCGCCTCGCCGCCCATGGCCTTGATCTCCGCGACGACCGCATCGCCCGGCTCGGCATCGAGGTCGTTGACCACGACGCGCGCGCCCTCGTTCGCGAGCTTCAGCGCAATCGCGCGCCCGATGCCGCGGCCGGAGCCTGAGACGAGCGCGACTTTGCCTTGCAGCTTTGACATTCAAACCTCCCTCAAACAACGTGATCTCTGCGGTATGCCCGCCTCACCTCGCCCCGCTTGCGGGGAGAGGTCGGAACGCATCGTCAGATGCGTTCCGGGTGAGGGGGTACAGGTCTCACCACCTCCAGAGTGCGCGGAAGCAGCCCCTCACCCCAACCCTCTCCCCGCAAGAGCGGGGCGAGGGAGCGCACAATCCTTCGTGGCGAGACTTTCGCGCTACAGCGCGATAACCGCCTCGCCGGCGAGCTTGATCTCGCCGTTCTGATCCCTGGTGGTCAGCGCGAGTTTTGCGCGCCTCTCACCGCCCTGCTCGACCAGCTCGGTCACCGTGCCCTCGCAGGTCAGCTTCGCGCCGAGCTGGGTGATCGCCGCAAAGCGGGTCGAGAACGAGCGGATGCGCGACGGCGCCACCGCGTCGGTCAGCGCCTGGCCGAGATAGCCCATCACCAGCATGCCGTGCGCGAACACGTCGGGGAAGCCGGCCGCCTTCGCGAAATCGATGTCGACATGGATCGGATTGTGATCGCCGGAGGCGCCGCAATACAGCGCGAGGCGATGGCGGGTGATCGGTGGAAACTCCTTGTGGACGATGCGGTCGCCGACAGAGGGAGAGCTGCTCATGACGGCCTCGCATTGCGTACCACGACGGTGCGCGAGACATCGGCGACATGGACACCGTTCTGGTTGGTGACCGGGGTGTCGACCACGATCAGCGTCATCGCCCCGCCCTTCTTGTCGGTCACGCCAGTGACACGCGGATGGAAGGTCAAGGTGTCGCCGACGACCACGGGAGCGTGATAGTCGAAGCGCTGCTCGCCGTGCAGCACGCGGGCCAGATCGATGTCGAGCGCCGTGAGGAACTCGAACGGGTCAGGTGCATCCATCATCTCGAGGCAGAACAGATAGGTCGGCGGCACTGGCGCTGCCGTGAAGCCGGCCGCCTGTGCGGCCGCCTCGTCGCGATAGACGGCATTCGTCTCGCCGAGCGTATCGAGGAAGAAGCGCAGCCGCCCCGGCTCGACGCGCGCGGTCACAGGCGTAAATGTACGCCCGACAGCGGATTGATCGACCATGACGACCTCAGGCGCGTTCGTAGAGCGTCACGACGCAGGCGCCGCCGAGGCCGAGATTGTGCTGCAAACCGATCCGCGCGCCTTCCACTTGCGTCGCCGCAGCGGTGCCGCGCAGTTGCCGCGTCAGCTCATAGCACTGCGCAAGCCCGGTGGCGCCGAGCGGATGGCCCTTCGACAGCAACCCGCCGGACGGGTTGGTGACGATCCTGCCGCCATAGGAGTTGTCGCCGTCGTCGATGAATTTCGCGGCCTCGCCCTCGCCGCACAGGCCAAGCCCCTCATAGGTGATCAGCTCGTTGTGCGCGAAGCAGTCGTGCAGCTCGACGACGTCGAGATCATCAGGCCCGATGCCGGCGGCCTCATAGACCTTGCGCGCGGCATCCCGCGCCATGTCGTAGCCGACCACCTGCATCATGTCTGACGCACCGAAGGTCGAGGGCGTGTCGGTCGTCATCGCCTGCGCCGCGATGCGGACCTGCTTGTTGAGGCCGTGCTGGTCGGCGAATTTCTCCGAGACCAGGATCGCGGCGGCGCCGCCGCAGGTCGGCGGGCACGCCATCAGCCGCGTCATCACGCCGGGCCAGATCACCTGGTCGTTCATCACGTCGTCGGCGGTGACCTCTTTGCGGAACAGCGCCAGCGGATTGTTCTTGGCATGACGGCTCGCCTTGGCGCGCACTTTTGCAAAGGCGGAGAGCGGCGTGCCGTATTTCTTCATGTGGCTGAGGCCGGCGCCGCCGAAATAGCGCAGCGCCAGCGGCACGCCGGGCGCGTCGACCAGCTTGTCGGCCGCGGCGTCGAAATCGTCGAACGCACTGGGACGGTCGGTGAACACGGCCCCGAGCGCGCCGGGCTTCATCTGCTCGAAGCCGAGCGCCATCACGCAATCGGCCGCGCCCGACTCGATCGCCTGCCGCGCCAGGAACAGCGCGGTCGAGCCGGTCGAGCAGTTGTTGTTGACGTTGACGATCGGGATGCCGGTCATGCCGACCGGATAGAGCGCGCGCTGCCCGCAGGTGGAGTCGCCATAGACGTAGCCGACATAGGCCTGCTGCACGCGGCCGTAGTCGAGCCCGGCGTCGGCGAGCGCCAGCTTCGCCGCTTCGGCGCCCATCACGTGATACGGCGCATTGGCGCCGGGCTTGACGAACGGGATCATGCCGACCCCGGCAATATAGGTGCGTGACGTCATCGCGTGTCCTCCCGGAAATTACCCACTGGACTATTTGTTACCCATGGGTAATATACGGGCGATCTTCCGGAGTCAATGCGACAACAGCCGACGCGATGGACGCCCACTCCCCCTCTTCCAGCAACGAGTCGCCATGGCTGCCATTCGAAAGCCGGCGCCGCGCCCGCGACGAGAAGCGCGAGGCAGTGCTGCGCACGGCCGTAGCCCTGTTCCTTGAACAGGGCTATCACCGTGCCACGCTGAACGACGTCGCCAAGCGGCTCAACATCACCAAGCCGGCGCTCTACAACTACTTCCGCGGCAAGGACGAGATCCTGTTCGAGTGCTGGTCGATCGGCAATGAGCTGGTCGACGAATGCATTGCCGAGACGTCGGCGGGCGGCGGCTCGGGGCTCGACAAGCTGCGCAAGCTCACCGTCCGCTATGCCGAGCTGATGACCGCGGACTACGGCAAGAGCCTGGTCCGCTTCGACATCCGCGATCTCAGCGAGGACAACCGCAAGATCGTGCAGACTGCCAAGCGGCGGATCGACCGCGCCTTCCGCGACTATATCGCACAGGGCGTCGAAGACGGTTCGGTGAAACCGTGCGACCCGAAGCTCGCGGCTTTCGCCATTGCCGGCTCGCTGAACTGGATCGGCCACTGGTTCCAGCCGGGCGGCGAGCTGAGCGGACGTGCCGTCGCTGAGGAATTCGCGATCCGCCTCACCGAAGGCATCGCCAAAACAACAACGCAAATGACATCAACGCGCAAGACAACGGCGCACGAGAAGGCGGACAAACCGCCTCGCAAGGGAAACGCATCAAGGGAGGAGACGAGTGAACATCACGCACGGACTGCGGCGCGCGCTGCAGGTCAATCCAAACGGGCTCGCGGTCGTCTGCGGTGAGCGGCGGCGCAACTGGCGCGAGGTCGGCGAACGCGTCGC
The DNA here is from genome assembly GCF_054056795.1 of Bradyrhizobium sp. USDA 3315. Classification (NCBI taxonomy): domain Bacteria; kingdom Pseudomonadati; phylum Pseudomonadota; class Alphaproteobacteria; order Hyphomicrobiales; family Nitrobacteraceae; genus Bradyrhizobium; species Bradyrhizobium sp. USDA 3315. Next base: position 7,816,727 of record NZ_JBSRYP010000001.1, read on the forward strand.
CCGCCTCGCCGCCGCGATCCGCGGCCTCGGCGCCCAGGACGGCGACCGCGTCGCGATCCTGTCGCTGAACTCCGACCGCTATCTCGAGCTCTACCTCGCCGTCGGCTGGGCCGGCGCCGTGATCGTGCCGCTCAACATCCGCTGGTCTCCGATCGAGAACGAGGACGCGCTGCGCGACTGCCGCGCAACGATCCTGTTCGTCGACAGGGCGTTTGCGCCGGTCGGCACGGCGCTGGCAGGCGCCGTCCCCGGCCTGCGGCTGGTCTATGCCGACGAGGGCGACACGCCTGCCGGCATGGAGAATTACGAGACGCTCATCGCGCGCAGCGCGCCTGTTCCGGATGCGATGCGCAGCCGCGACGACCTTGCCGGCATCTTCTACACCGGCGGCACCACCGGCCGCTCCAAGGGCGTGATGCTGAGCCACGGCAATCTGATGGCCAACGCGCTCAACGCGCTCGGCGAAGGCCTATGGCCGAGCAGCACGATCTATCTGCATGCGGCGCCGATGTTCCACCTCGCCAATGGCGCGGCGATGTATTCGGTGCTGCTGTCCGGAGGATCCAACGTCGTAATCCAGGGCTTTACGCCTGACGGCGTCGCGGCCGCCGTGCAGAAGGAGCGCATCACCGACGTGCTGCTGGTGCCGACCATGATCCAGATGTTCGTCGATCACCCGACGCTCGGCAATTACGACCTGTCGTCCTTGAAGCGGATCTCCTACGGTGCCTCTGTGATCAGCGACGCCGTGCTGATGCGCGCCATGAAGGCGCTGCCGCATGTCGAGTTCACGCAAGCCTACGGCATGACCGAGCTGTCGCCGATCGCGACCCTGCTGCACTGGAAGGAGCATATCGGCGACGGCCGCGCCAAGGGCCGGCACCGCGGCGCCGGCCGGGCGACGCTTGGCGCCGAGGTCAAGATCGTCGATGCGGAGGACAAGGTCGTGCCGACGGGTACCGTCGGCGAGATCGCGGTGCGCGGCGACATGGTGATGATGGGCTATTGGGAGCGGCCGGAGGAGACCGCGCGCGCCGTGATCGACGGCTGGATGCACACCGGCGACGGCGGCTACATGGACGAGGACGGCTTTGTCTACGTCGTCGACCGCGTCAAGGACATGATCATCTCCGGCGGCGAGAACGTCTATTCGGCCGAGGTCGAGAACGCGCTCGCCCAGCACGCGGCGGTGGCGCAATGCGCCGTGATTGGCATCCCGAGCGAACGCTGGGGCGAGCAGGTTCACGCCGTCGTGGTGATGAAGAGCGGCGCCAGCGCCACGCCAGAAGAGCTGATGGAGCACTGCAAGGCGCTGATCGCCGGCTACAAATGCCCGCGCAGCGTCGACATCACCGCGACGCCGCTGCCGCTCTCCGGCGCCGGCAAGATTTTAAAGCGCGAGCTGCGCAAGCCGTATTGGGAGAACCGCGAACGGCGGGTGAGCTGAGGGACAGCTCTCAACGTCACCCCCATCATTCCGGGGCGATGCGAAGCATCGAACCCGGAATCTCGAGATTCCGGGTCTGGCGCTAACGCGCCATCCCGGAATGACGATGTCTCATGACGCCATTCGACCGCGAGCGTTGACATCGGAGCGCACGGCCGATTGGATCGGTTCGAGATTCAATCCAGCGAGTTCCGATGTCCGCACCCGATACCAATACCGACGGCAAGCCCCGCCGCCTGATGCACCGCCGCTCCGTCGAATGTCTCGGCTATCTCCGTGACGACGGATTGTGGGAAGTCGAGGCGCGGCTGGTCGACACCAAACCCTATGCCCGACAGGACAAGCATCGCGGGCTGCAGCAGCCCGACGATCCCGTGCACGACATCCGCCTGCGGCTCGCGGTCGACGACAGTTTTACGATCCGCGAGACCGGCACCACGATGGCCTCAACGCCCTACCCGTCCTGCCTCGACGTCGAGGGCATCTTGCAGCGCCTGGTCGGCGAACGCATCGGCAAGGGCTGGCGCGAACTGGTCCGTCGCAAGATTGGCAAGCTCGAAACCTGCACCCATCTCGCCGAGCTGCTGGGTCCGGCGGTGACGACGCTGTTCCAGACCGCAACCTCCGGCAAGGACCCGCAGGGCCGCGGCGCGCTCGATCACCAGCGCGATGTCACCGAGCCGCCATTCTTCGTCGGCGGCTGCTATTCATGGCGGCTGGATGGGCCTGTCGTGGCCGAGACCTTTCCGCAGTTCGCGCAGAAGTCGACCGAGGCGAAGCACAGTTCGTGAGCGGTGCCCCGCCGCTGGCCAAGGCGAGTGCATGGTGCGCCGCTGCTGGAGCTCAAATGCAGCTCCTCGTCGCAGCTCTATCCCATTCACGCAGATGATCGAACGCGGCACTAGCTCTCCGGCACGCCGGCCATGCGCATTCCCTCATAAAAGCGCTTACGCTTGGCGAGCCATACCGGATTGTCGGACAGGAAGACGACATTGACGTCGTATCGACGAATGCTGAAGTTGGGATCAAGTGCCAGTCCGGCTTTGGCACTGGATCGTGCTTCCTCGAGGTCTCCCATCATGGCCAACGCGCCAGCCAAGTGAAAGTGAGCGAGCGCAAAATTGGGATTAGCCTCAATGCTCCGGCGAAGCCAGTCCAGCGCCTCGAGGTCTGCGTTGGTGCAGGACATCAATTTGGCCATCCCGACAACCATGATCCAGAGAAAGGCACGCGTATCGCGAGGGGACAGTCGTAACGCCTCTTGAATATGCCCCTCGACTTCCTCACCACGCCCCAGCGCATGCTTCCCGAGGCCAATGAACCCATGCGCATCGGCCAAATTCCGATCGAGCGCCAGCGCCTGGCGACATTCAGCGATACCCTTTGCAGCGCGGTGCGTCCGAATTTGAACCGCGCCGAGCAACATGTGGGCTCTGGGGTGATTGGGCGCACGCAACAATACGCCATTCAGCGCCTTCTCCGCGGCCCTGAAATATGCCGGTCCGTCATCGGCCATGGAGGAAGAACCGATCGCAAAATCGACCTGAGCCGCGGCAACCGCTGCTTCAATATTGTCGGGATCAAGCGCGAGGGCGCGCATGAAGAAATCCCTTGCTCGCGCCATAACTGCAGGCGCTATTCCTTTGTTCAGGACAGCCCTGCCCTGAAAATAGAGATCCATCGCGTCCGGCTGGGGCAACCGTTCTGCCCGTCGTGCTTCGGCCTTGATAAGCTCGGCGTTCAATGTATTGGCGAGCCGGGATACGATCTCATCCTGCATGTCCAGCAAGTCGGCAGCGGGCTTGTCGAAGCGCTCGGCCCACACATGGGCTCCGGTTTCCGTGTCAGTCAACTGAACGTTCAGGCGAAAGCGATTGCCGCCGCGTTGCACCGACCCTTCCAGCGCGTAACGGACATTCAATTCGCGACCGATCTCCCTCACGTCCACCGCCTTTCCCTTGAAGGTGAACGCAGTGCCCCGGCCGATGACGAACGCGCCGGCGATGCGCGACAGGTCGGTAGTCAGACTGTGAGTCACGCCATCGACAAAATATTCCTGCTCCAGATCGCCGCCAATATTTGTGAATGGTAGAACAACAATGGACAGGTGTGGGATCGAAGATGAACCCGCTGGCCTTCCGGCGTTGTCCGGCATCGACGAGGTCGTGACACTGGCAGAAGCCGGGCGGTCGGCCTGCTCGCCATCCACGACCAGCATGTAGCCGCGGCGAGGCAAGGTTCTCAGGGCCAATCGGCCCGCCCCTCCCAAGGCCTGCCTGATGTCGCCGATGGCCTGGACAAGCGAGTCTTCCGTGACCTCGCAGTCCGACCAGACCTCATCCAATATCTCGTCCTTATGCACCGGGCGCCCGACGCGTTGCGCGAGGAGCCGCAGCACCGCCCAGGCTTGAGGACGCAACGGCACGATGTCGCCGCGCCCGTCGAGCAGCAATTCGCGGGCCAGGTCCAAGGTCCGGTCGCCGATCACAATCGAAGGCTGCGATGACTTAAGCAAGAACGCCTCGTTGGGCCATTTCGGAAAATATCGGCAGAATATCGGCGAGGTTTCGGGACCTGGCGGCAATTGTACAGCATCATCTTGCGGCGCGGGATAGCAAAACCGTCCCGAGCAGCGATCCACCAAAAGCGGTCAGCGCCAGGCAGGCCTCCATGATCAGTTCTGTCATCCATACTGCGCTAAGTATTTCAGGTTTCAACCCTTCCCCAGTTGCGGGGACGGACCGGCGATGCGGTCCCGGCGTCACCGACACCGAGATCAGGATCGGCCAATCAATGCCGCGCAGCGCGCCGCTTTCGAGCCTGAGCAGGTTTGCCCGGGAGTGCTGGACCGGCACCAACGAGCAACATGAGGGGGAATGATCGATGGCCTCTGTCCAAGCATCCGCAAGATTGCTGCACCTTATTCAGTCGCAGCGCGTGACCGCGGTCATCTATGTCGCCGCGAAGCTGGGGATCGCCGAGCTCCTGCGCGATGGATCGCGGCCCCTTGGCGAACTCGTCGAGGCGACCGGTGCGAACAAGCAGGCGCTCCGCCGCCTGCTGACCGCGCTTTCGACCATAGGCATTTGCACGGTCGCTGAAGAGCGATACGCATTGACCGAACTGGGGGCTTGCCTTGACGGGGCCGCAACCCAGTCCCTCAAGAACTGGACGATCTTTGAAGGCCAATTTCTGACCGAATCGTGGACCGGGCTACAGGACTCGATCATGACCGGCAAGACCGCCGCGCAACTGCTTGACCATGAAAACAGCTTTGATCTGATGGCGCGCGATCCGGAGATGGTCAGCATATTTAATGCGGCTATGACGGAGGGGACCCGTCTGGCGATTCCGGATATCCTGGGGGCCTACGACTTCGGTGCGTTCGCTCATCTCATGGATGTCGGCGGCGGCTCCGGCGAACTCGTTGGCGCCATAGCCGGGCAGCATCCGCATATCCGAGGGACTATTTTCGACCTTCCGCGCTGCGCCGAATCCGCGACTGGCCACCTGAGGCGCAGCGGGCTCAGTGATCGCATCGAATTCATGGCCGGCGATTTCTTCCAGACGATTCCATCGATCGCGGATGCCATCGTCATGAAGAACATTATTCACGATTGGAGCGATGAGCGCAGCATGGTCATCCTCGCAAACTGTCGAAGGGCGCTCCCCGGAGGTGGCGTGCTCCTGCTTATCGAACGGATCATGCCGGAATTCCCGAGCGTAAGCGATGCGCACAGGGAACAGACGCTGACCGATCTGCTCATGCTTCGCGGGCCTGGCGGTCTCGAAAGAACGGAAAAGCAGTACGTCTGGCTGTTTCGCGAATCCGGCTTTACTCACACCGCGACCTATCCGGCCGGGCGTCTCAGCGTCATCGAGGCAAAGGTCACCTGAGCTTTCGAGGTCAGACCATTACTCGCGCGCAATGGAGCAGCGACTGGTTTGAAGGACATCATAGGCAAAAGCATATTTTGGAAGGAACAAGAATGCATCTGCCTGCTGCAAACAAGTCATCGTCGCCGATATTGGAGAACCCGGCGTACAAGGCCGTGTTCGCGAAGGTCGACTGGCGCCTTATACCTTTGCTACTGATCGCCAGCATGGTCGCCTTTCTCGACCGCATCAACATCGGCTTCGCACAGCTTCAGATGAAGCAGACACTGCCGTTTGATGATGCAGTCTACGGGCTCGGCGCGGGCATCTTCTTCGTCGGATATTTCCTGTTTGAAGTGCCCAGCAATCTTCTTCTGGAAAGGATCGGCGCGCGCAAGACCCTGTTGCGGATCATGGTGCTCTGGGGATTGGCGGCGACCGCCATGATGTTCGTATCGACGCCGCTCCAGTTCTATGCGGCGAGGTTCTTCCTTGGTGTCTTTGAGGCCGGCTTCGCCCCGGGCGTGCTGCTGTACTTGACGTACTGGTACCCGTCGGTAAGGCGCGGGCAGGTCATCGCGATCCTCGCGTCGGCGCCCCCCATTGTGATGTTCATCGCTGGTCCGCTGTGTGGTTCGATCCTGAAGTATTTCGACGGCGTCAGCGGTCTTTACGGCTGGCAATGGCTGTTTCTGATCCAGGGGTTGCCCGCGCCAATCCTCGGCGTTCTCGTGTATTACCTGCTCAAGGACAAGCCGTTCCAGGCCGCGTGGCTCTCGAAGGGGGAGAAGGCGCTGCTGGACGATGCTTTACAGCATGACGAAGAGAACATCGTGAAGGCGACCTCGGGGACGTTCCGGCAGCTGCTGCGAGACCCGAAGGTCTACCTGTTGTCGCTGGCCTGTTTTTGTCTGCTGGGCGCCAACTACACGATGGTATTCTGGATGCCGACCCTGATCCATAGCTGGGGAGTAAAGGATCCGCTACTGGTCGGCGTCTATCACGCAGTAGCCAACGCTGCGGGTATCGTCTGCATGATCCTGATCGGTCGTCATTCGGACAAGCGGCATGAGCGTCGCTGGCACTATGCGACCTGCGTCACGATTGCCGCCGGCGGCTTGTTCTTTCTCATGTTGCTCCACGGCACTTTTGTTGGTTCGATCCTGGCTCTCTCCTTCGCCGTCATCGGGTTTGTGTCAGCGCCGCCGCTTTTCTATGCATTGACCAGTGAGTATCTCTCAGCAGGCGCGGCGGCCGGCGGCCTTGCCCTCGTCACCAGCCTCGGAAACCTCGGTCCGGCGGTAAGCCCGTCGATCACCGGGTTCATCGTGCGGAACACCGGCGACAACATCTATGGCATGTACTTCGTCATGGCGCTGTACTTGCTCTCCGGCGCACTCCTGCTGCTGAGCATGCGGCCCGCAACGAATGAGTTGCTCCTGTCGAGGAGTTGACCCATCCTGCCAAGATCAAGCCGCCGCAGCCGAATGCTCGACCACGGCCTGCGGCGGGTTGCGGAAGCCGATTGCGATGCGGTTGTACGTATTCATCAGGCCGATCGCGATGGTCAGGTCGACCAGTTGCTTCTCGTTGAACACCTCGCGGGCCGCCTGGTAATCGGCATCCGGAATCGCGGTCTCCGCCACGCGGGTGACGGTTTCGGCCCAGGCCAGCGCGGCGCGCTCCTCGGCGTCGAACAGCGCCTCGGCCTCGCGCCAGACCTGCAGCACCGCAAGCTTCTCGACCTTGACGCCCATCTTCAGCAGGCTGCGGGTATGCGAGTCCAGGCAATAGGCGCAGCCGTTGATTTGCGATATCCGCAGATAGACCAGTTCGACGAGCTGCGCGGAAAGCCCGCTTTGCGTGATGTAGCCATAGACGCCGCCGAGCGCCTTGATGCCCGCTGGCGCGACCTTGTTGTAGTCGATCCGCATGCTCATTGCTTGTGTCCTTCCTTGTCGAACACAGTCAGCGCCTTGTCGTTGCTGTCGACGACGAACACCGCAAGCAGCTTCGCCGGTTCGGTCGCGCTGGCGTTGCGCCCGAGCACGTGATGCGCGCCGGGCGGCTCGAAGAAGCTGTCGCCGGCCCGATAGACATGCGCGACCTCGCCTTCCAGCTGGCTCTCGATCGCGCCCTGGAGCACGTAGACATAGAGAAACGCCGATTTGGCGTGATGATGCGGCGCCGACGGCTCGCCGGGCGGAAAGTTGACCTCGACCGCGATCAGCGACTTGCCGGGAATGTTCGTGATCATGTGCTCGAACTTCGGCGTCACCGATTGCGCCATCACCGGGGTCGCAAGCGCCGCGCAGGCCAGCAGCGTCGTCATCAAGGTCTTCATCTCGTGCCTCCATTGCTACCGGATAGATGCGGGCACGCATGGCCAAAAAGAAGCACCAAGAATGAACCGAATTGGTGTACCACGGGCCATGTCCAACCCGCTTCCCATCGCGCTCGACCGGTCGGCCAGGACGCCGCTCTCCGAGCAGATCCGCAAGGCGATCGCGGCGGCGATCGACAACGGCGTGCTGGTGCCGGGCGCCCGGCTGCCATCGTGGCTCGACCTTGCCGCGCAGCTCGGCGTTGCGCGCGGCACCGTGCGGGCGGCCTATGACAAGCTGTCGGACGCCCAGCACATCGTGTCGTCGAAGGCGGGCGGCACCACCGTCGCGAGGCGGCCCAGGAAGGCCGCCAAGCCCGATGCGCCGGTCGCTCCCGGATCGGTCGTGGAGATGTTTCGCGATCTGAGCGGTCAGGGACACTTCCGGATGGGCGTCCCCGCGCAGGATAGCCTCCCCGCCAAGCTGCTGGCGCGAATCCGCGCGCGCGCCGTCCGGGCGGAATTGAGCGCGGTGATGCGCTATGTCGATCCACGCGGCGAGCTCGAATTGAGACGCGAGATCGCGGCGCATCTCGCGATCGCGCGCGGGCTCGAATGCTCGCCCGCGCAGATCGTCATCACCTCGGGATTCAGCGGAGGACTCGGCCTCGCGATGCGCGTGCTCGGCCTCGAAGGCCGCCGCGCGTGGATGGAAGACCCGGGATTTCCATTGACGCGAAAGGGCCTCGAGCTCGGCCGGCTGGAGGTCGTCCCGATCCCCGTCGATGCCAACGGCATCGATGTCGAGCACGGTCTCAAGCACGCCCCCGACGCGGCGCTCGCGGTCGTGACCCCGGGCCAGCAGGCGCCGCTCGGCCCGCCGCTGTCGCCGCAACGTCGCGCGCAGCTGCTCGACTGGGCCGCCCAAACCGGAGCCTTCATCATCGAGGACGACTATCTCGGCGAATTGCAGCTCGATGGCCGTGCCGCGCCGGCGCTCGCCTCGCTCGATCGCGCCGGCCGGGTGATCCATCTCGGCTCCTTCAGCAAGACGATCTCGCCGACGCTGCGCCTCGGCTTCCTGGTTGCGCCAGAGCCATTGGCGGCGCAGTTCGCCGATGTCGCGACGTGCCTGGTCCCCGCTCCCGGCCCAGCGGTGCAGCTGTCCACCGCGGAGTTCATGCGCGATGGTCACTACATCCGCCATCTCAGGCGAACCAAGCGGGCCTATTGCAACAACCGCGATGCGCTAACGACGGCGCTACGGAGCTGGAGCAACGACGTGCAGGTTGCCGGCCTCGCCGTCATGCTGACGCTGCCGGACAAGACCGCCGATGTCGAGATCGTCAGGGCACTGCTCGCGCACGGGCTGGCGCCCGCCCCGCTCTCGCCCTGGTATTTCTCACCGAAGCGCGCGCAGCCGGGTCTCTTGCTCGGCATTGCGACGGTGCCGGATCGCGGCGTTCCGGCCGCATGCAAGCGCCTGTTCGAGGCGATCCGCGCCCAAGGTCGCGTCCAAAGTGCGCCGGTCTCGCGCCGGATCAGGAAGCCCGCAGCCCGGTGAGCGTCAGGCTCAACGCCTTGAGCCGCTTGCGCGCCTCGGCGTCATAGGCCTGGGCATGGGCGCGCGCCTCGCGCTTGCCGTCGAAGAACAGCCCGCTCCGGCCTGCCACATCGTCGTCCTGGACCAGACGCAGGATGGCATCACCGCCCTGCTCGACGGTCGAGATCGGCGTCGCGCCGCTGGCGCGCACCATCGTGGTGTTCATGTAGGTCGCGGGGTGCAGCGAGTTGACGGTCACGCCGGAGCCTTCCAGCTCCGCGGCCAGGTCGATGGTGAACATGATCTGCGACAGCTTGCTCTGCGCATAGGCGCGCGCACCGCTGTAGTTCTTCGTGATCATCACGTCGCCGAAATCGATCGGGTGCTGGCCGAGCGACGCGACATTGACGATGCGCGCCGGCGTGCTCGCCTTGAGCCGCGGCAGCAACAGATGCGCGAGCAGGAAACCGGCGAGATAGTTGACAGCGAAGCGCAGCTCGTGGCCATCCTTGCTGGTCTGCCGCGCCGGCCCCTCGTTTTGCGAACCGATGCCGGCGTTGCTGACGAACACATCAAGGCGTTCCTGATCGTCGAGCACCAGCTGGGCGAACTCGCGGACCTCGGTGAGCGAGGACAGATCGGCCTGGTAGAACATCGGCTCGCGGCCGCTGAGGCGCTTGATCTCGTCGGCGAGCGTCTGCGCCCGCTTGGTATCGCGGCCGTGGATCAGGACCCGGGCGCCGGCCGACGCCAGCTTCATCGCGACGTAGCGGCCGACGCCATCGGTGGAACCGGTGATCAGCACCGTCTTGCCTGCCATATTCATCGAAATTGCCTTTCGATCGTTCGCCCAGCGCTGTCAGCAAAGATAAAGGCGCCGAGCGGACTTTGCCATGGCATGCCACCGCGCCGGCGGCGCCAAAATGGCGTCCAAGATCACCCCCGGGGGCTCGGGCCTTCTCCGGAACCGCATACGTACATCTTGTCGCGCGGCCGGCGGTCGCGCGGCGCCGCGTCGCGCGTCAAGGAGATCGCGTTCTGATATCCTCGACGTGAACGACAAGTCAGGATCGGTAAAGGACCGGAATGTCCTCGATCATTCCAGACACGATGCTGCGAAAGACTCCCTCGCTGGAGCCGTTCGGCATGCTGCTGTTGTTCGGCGCGCTGACCGCGCTGCCGATCGTCCTGACGCTCCGCCTGGTTGAGCCTGCACTCGTGCTGCCCGTGCTCAGCCTGTTGTTGTTCGTCCAGGCAGCCATTGCTGCGATTGCCGCGCGCGTGATCCACGTGCGCTCAACCGTGGCGAACCTCACGCTGTGGGATTTTGCCGGCGCGTTCACCTTCATGGGGTGCGCAGCGGCGATCCTCGGCGAACCGGATCAGGCGGCGCTGTTCTTCGAGGAAGAAGCAGCAATGCGTCCGGTGTCACGACCGTAATCCCAGGCCGGGCCCCTCTGGCAGCCACAAGCTGCGATGTCGGACTGGAACTCAGTTGGAGTGGCCCTGCTTCGACCCGTGACGCGGTAGGCGTCGCGGTGGATTTGCCATCTGCATGACGGCAAGAGCCGGTTTCGTCGAAAGGGTCCGCTCCCCGACCTCAAGGGGAACATGACCCATGTCCGAACTATTTTCGCCCGAGTTGTTCTCACTCGACGCCCTCAGCGCATTGCTGCAAGTCGTCGTCATCGACCTCGTGCTGGCCGGCGACAACGCCGTCGTGATCGGCCTTGCCGCGGCCGGCCTGCCGGAGAAACAGCGCGGCAAGGCGATCCTGATCGGCATCGGTGCCGCGACACTGCTGCGCATCATGTTCGCCCTGGTCACCACGCAGCTGATGCAGATCGTCGGCCTGCTGCTGGCCGGCGGCATCCTCCTATTGTGGGTGTGCTGGAAGATGTGGCGCGAGCTGCGCGCCGACGCGCACGAGACCGTGGCCGAACATGCCGATGGCGCAAAGGGGCAGCGCAAGACGCTGTGGCAGGCCACCACGCAGATCATCGTTGCCGACGTCTCGATGTCGCTCGACAACGTGCTGGCGGTCGCGGGTGCGGCGCGGGAGCAGCCGATCGTGCTGGTGTTCGGCCTCGCGCTCTCGATCGCGATGATGGGCGCGGCGGCCTCCTTCATCGCGCGGCTGCTGCAGAACCACCGTTGGATCGCCTATGTCGGCCTCGCCGTGATCTTCTATGTCGCCATCGACATGACGGTTCGCGGGGCGAACGAGATCGCGAAGGTGGCTCCGGCCTGACATCGAAAGCAAAACGGCGGGCCCTTCCGGCCCGCCGTTCTGCAAATCGACAAAGCGTGCTGCCTCAGTGGATTTCCGCCGAACGCTTCAGCGCGTCCTTGAGCTTCTCGAGCGAGAAATCCTTGCTGCGCGCGATGTCCAGGATCGGGGTCTCGCGGCGGCCGCAGAGTTCGGCGGCCTCGGGCAGCTTCGCCGCGACTTCATAGGGGATCACGATCGCGCCGTGGCTGTCGGCGTGGATCAGATCGTCGGAACGCACCGTCATGCCGGCGACGCGGACCTCGCCGCCGAAGCTCTCGGCATGCACCCAGGCGTGCGACGGGCCGATCGAGCCGGCCAGCGCCTGGAAGCCCGGCGCCCATTGCGGGATGTCGCGGATCGAGCCGTCGGTGATGACGCCGAGGCAGCCGAGCGCCTTGTGCACGTTGCTCTGCACCTCGCCCCAGAACGCACCATAGCCGACGTCCGGGCCGTCGATGTCCTGGATGACAGAGATGCGCGGGCCGAAGCCGGTGCCGACATATTCGTAATATTCGATGCGGCGCTTCGACTGCTCCTCGGCCGAGAGGCCGGATTTCAGCACCGAGCGGATCGTCGTGGTGCGGGCGTAGCCGACCATCGGCGGCAGCGTCGGGAACGGGCAGACCAGCGGCTTCACGGTGTAGCCGATCAGACGGCGCTCCGGCGCGACGATCTCCATCGCGTTGCAGATCGTCGGCGTGTCATAGCGCGCCAACGCTTCAAGGACGGATGCAGGAAGCGGGGCGGAAGCGGATGTCGTCACGGCGTTTCTCTCCTGATTTTTGGCGTCAGATCATGATGCGTTTCCAGGGAAACGCATCATGATCTCATTTCTTTGTTTGAGCATGATCTTTTCGGAAAACCGGTCTCCACTTTTCCGGATCATGCTCGAGCGGGCCGTCTCAGCCTATAGCCGAGATCGCAGGCGAACCCAACCGAGGCACGCTCATGGCTGATATTTGCTGGAATGAAACCACTCTATCACCGTCACCCTGAGGTGGCCGCTTCTTCAGCGTCCCTCGAAGGGTCGACGGCCCCAATCTCGGAGCCGGGCCGTACATCCTTCGAGGCTCGCCCGGCGGCGCAATTGCGCCGCAAGGCTCGCACCTCAGGATGACGGTCGACTACCGAGGGCGCACTCAGTGCAGATGCGTCGGACGATCGTCGTGGTCACTCTCCGCGACCGGCGCCGTATAGGGAGCAGCGGCCTGCGCCGCCACCGGCGCGCTTGCAGCCTGCGTCTGCGCTGCAAGCTGGCGCTCCTGGTGGCGGTAGGACTTCCAGCCCCAGGGCAGGCTGATCAGATAGAGCACCGAGCCCGCCGACAGGATGTGCCAGGGATAGCCGATCAGCAGCGCGACGATGAACACCACCGACACGAACACCGGCAGCACCATTTCCGGCGGCACGCGCATCTTCACGGTCTTGCCGGAGAACACCGGCAGCCGCGACACCATCAGGAAGGCGATCAACAGCGTGTAGAACGCCGTCAGCGTCGCCGGCGGCATCGGCACGCCGAGGAAGGCGAGATAGATCGGCAGCAGCACGGTGATCGCACCGGCCGGCGCCGGCACGCCAGTGAAATAGTTGGCGGCAAACGCCGGCTTGTTCGGATCGTCGATCGAGGCATTGAAGCGCGCAAGCCGCAGGCCGCCGGAGATCGCGAACACCATCGCGGCGATCCAGCCGCCATTGTTCAATTCATGCAGCTGCCAGAAATACAGGATCAGGCCCGGCGCGACGCCGAAATTGACGAAGTCGGCGAGGCTGTCGAGTTCGGCGCCGAATTTCGACTGGCCCTTGATCATGCGCGCGACGCGGCCGTCGATGCCGTCGAGGATCGCGGCGAACACGATGGCGGCGACCGCCAGCTCCATCCGCCCTTCCGTCGACAGCCGGATCGCGGTGAGGCCGGCGCAGATCGCCAGCAGCGTGATCATGTTCGGCACCAGCATCCGCACTGGGATCGGGCGGAACCGGCGGCGGCGATACTCGGTGGAATTCGGATCGAATGGCGTCATGGCCTGATGAATATAGCAAGCGCCGCCCGGCTCCGCCATTGCGGCGGGAACCGGCTGATGGGGCTGGCGAAACAGAGTTAATCGGCGCGGTAGGTCCGGCCCGGATCGGCGTTGCGGAAATCCGCCAGAATCGTCTCGCCGGCAACCGCGGTCTGCCCCTCCGAGACCAGCGCCTTGGTGCCCTCGGGCAGATAGACGTCGAGCCGCGAGCCGAAGCGGATCAGGCCGAAGCGCTCGCCGGCGCCGATCGACTGGCCTTCCTTGACGAAGCAGACGATGCGCCGCGCCACGAGGCCCGCGATCTGGACCACGCCGATGCGCCCGTTGGAGGTCGAGATGACGAGCGAATTGCGCTCATTGTCCTCGCTCGCCTTATCGAGCTCGGCATTGATGAAGGCGCCGGGCCGGTAGGCGATGCGGTCGATGCGGCCGACCACCGGGCTGCGGTTCACATGGCAGTTGAACACGCTCATGAACACCGAGACCCGCGGCAGCGGCTTGTCGCCGAGCCCGAGCTCGGCCGGCGGCAGCGCCTGCACCACCATCGAGACGCGGCCGTCGGCCGGCGATACCACGATGCCGTCGCGCAGCGGCGTCACGCGAACCGGATCGCGGAAGAACAGCGCGCACCAGACGGTCAGCAGCGTCCCGATCCAACCCAGCGGGGTCCAGATCCAGAACAGGATCAGGCTCGCCAGAGCGAAGCCGCCGATAAAGGGATAGCCCTCGGGGTGGATCGGCGGGATCTGCGCGCGGATGGAGTTGGCGATCGACATCAGAGCTCGCTTGCGTTTCCCCGCCCCATTTGGCGGGAGAGGCCCTAAATCGACTATTCCGCGGCGGTCGGCAAGGGTTTCTCACCCGCATCAGGGCTGGAATCCTCCGACGTTTCGGTGACCGCCGGCGGCAGCCGATTCGGCGCGGTGCCGTCGTCATCGACCTGGGCGAGCCGTTCGCGGGCCTCCTCGGCCTCGCGTTGCCGGTTCCACATGCTGGCATAGAGGCCGTCGGCGGCCAAAAGCCGCGCGTGGGTGCCGCGCTCGGCGATCCGGCCCTGGTCCAGCACGATGATCTCGTCGGCGCCGACGATGGTCGACAGCCGGTGCGCGATCACCAGCGAGGTGCGATTGCGCGAGACCCGCTCCAGCGCGCCCTGGATCTCATGCTCGGTGTGGCTGTCGAGCGCGGAGGTCGCCTCGTCCAGCACCAGGATCGGCGGCGCCTTCAGCACCGTGCGCGCGATCGCGACGCGCTGCTTCTCGCCGCCGGAGAGTTTCAGGCCGCGCTCGCCGACCTGCGTCTCATAGCCCTGCGGCGACATCCGGATGAAGCCGTCGATCTGCGCAAGGCGCGCCGCCTCCTCCACCTCGTCGTCGCCGGCGTCCCAGCGGCCGTAGCGGATGTTGTAGCGGATGGTGTCGTTGAACAGCACGGTGTCCTGCGGCACCATGCCGATCGCCGAGCGCAGCGAGGCTTGCGTCACGGTCTTGATGTCCTGGCCGTCGATCAGGATGCGGCCGCTCGAGACGTCGTAGAGACGGAACAGCAGCCGCGAGATCGTCGACTTGCCGGCGCCGGAGGGGCCGACGATCGCAACCGTCTTGCCGGCCGGCACCTCGAAGCTCAGGCCCTTGAGGATCGGCCGGTCCGCCTCGTAGGAGAAGCGGACATCCTCGAACCGCACGCTGCCGGACGACACCGCAAGCGGCTTGGCACCCGGAATGTCCTTCACCTCGGGATCGCGCGCCAGCACGTCGAACATCTTCTCGATGTCGATGATCGCCTGCTTGATCTCGCGATAGACCATGCCCATGAAATTCAGCGGCTGGTAGAGCTGGATCATCATCGAATTGATCAGCACGAAATCGCCGACGGTGTGGGTGCCGTTGCGGATGCCGAACGCGCACATCAGCATGGTCGCGGTCAG
Source organism: Bradyrhizobium sp. USDA 3315 (assembly GCF_054056795.1). Classification (NCBI taxonomy): domain Bacteria; kingdom Pseudomonadati; phylum Pseudomonadota; class Alphaproteobacteria; order Hyphomicrobiales; family Nitrobacteraceae; genus Bradyrhizobium; species Bradyrhizobium sp. USDA 3315. Next base: position 7,832,136 of record NZ_JBSRYP010000001.1, read on the forward strand.
GCCCGCGGTGAAGATGATCGCCTGCCCGGTGTTGAGCACCGCAAGCGAGGTGTAGGTCTTCACGCTGGCCTGCTCGTAGCGCTCCATCGAACGGTCGTAGCGCCGCGCCTCGCGCTCCTCGGCGCCGAAATATTTCACTGTCTCGTAGTTGAGCAGCGAGTCGATCGCCTTGGTATTCGCCTCGGTGTCGGAATCGTTCATCCTGCGGCGGATCTCAATCCGCCACTCGGTCGCGATATAGGTGAAGTACATGAACACGACGACCGTGAGCAGCACCGCGAGCACGTAGCGCCAGTCGAACTGCCAGAGCAGCACCGCCGCCAGCAGCGCGACCTCGACGATGGTCGGGATCAGCTGCAGGATCACCATCCGCACGATGGTCTCGATGCCGGAGCGGCCGCGCTCCAGCACGCGGGTCAGGCCGCCGGTCTTGCGCTCGAGATGGAAGCGCAGCGACAGCTCGTGCATGTGCACGAAAGTGATGTAGGCGAGCCGCCGCACCGCATGCATGGCGACGCGGGCGAAGATGCCGTCGCGCCACTGCGTCAGCACCGCCATGATGATGCGCACCGCGCCGTAGCTGATCGTCATCAGCACCGGCGAGGCGATCAGCCAGACCACCCAGTTCGAGGCCGCAACCGGCGCAGAGCCGGTGCCGTTCAGCGCATCGATCGCCCATTTGAAGGTGAACGGCACCGACAGCGTGGCAAGCTTGGCGAACAGCAGCAGCACCACCGACCAGATCACGCGCGTCTTCAAATCGGCGCGGTCGCCGGGCCAGATATAGGGCCAGAGATGAACGAGGGTGCCGAGCAGCGTCCCCTTCTCGGCGGCCGGCGACGTGGCCGTGGGCTGTGCGGCGCCGGTCACACTCTGTTGCGGCGGCACCATCAGGCGCCCGCCCGCGCGGTCACGGCGCGGCGGTCCGCTGCCACATCTTTTCCACGGTTTGCCATTGTGCCCGTCATATAGATCGTTTGAACGCGGCGTACAGGCTTATGACGAAAATTGTTCGCGATTCGCGGGAATTTACGGGATTTTTTGGCTCTCCATCCCCATATGGGAGTCTTGACCCTGTTTACGCTGCAGTGCCACAAGGAACGTATGAACCAAATCAAGACTGTCTGTGTTTATTGCGGCTCCGGCCCCGGTAACAATCCCCGTTTCGTTGAAGCTGCCGTCGCACTCGGCAAGAGCTTTGCCGAAAACAACGTGCGCCTGGTCTATGGCGGCGGCTCGATCGGCTTGATGGGCGCGGTCGCGAGATCGACGCTCGATCACGGCGGCTCCGTCACCGGCATCATTCCCGAATTCCTGCGCGCGCGCGAGAACGCGTTGACTTCGGTTCAGGAGATGATCGTCACGCCCGACATGCATGAGCGCAAGCGCCTGATGTTCGAGCGCTCGGATGCGTTCGTCGCGCTGCCCGGCGGCATCGGCACGCTGGAGGAGCTGGTCGAGCAATTGACCTGGCAGCAGCTCGGCCGTCACCACAAGCCGATCCTGCTCGCCAACATCGACAATTTCTGGGAGCCCCTGCTCTCGCTGCTCAACCACATGCGCATGACCGAGTTCATCCGCCCGACGCTGCCGATCAACGTCCTGATGGCCGATCGCGTCGATGAGATCCTGCCACGGCTGCGTTCGGCGGTGGCACGCATGCCCGAGGCCGCGAAGGAACTCGCGCCCGAAGTGGCGCGGCGGCTGTAACTGTTCGCCGCACTTTCGGCTCCATGACCGTCATGCTGAGGAGGCCGCAGAGCGGCCGTCTCGAAGCACGACGGCCCCGCTGGTGGCCGTCGATCCTTCGAGGCTCGCTTCGCGAGCGCCTCAGGATGACGGGTCTAACCAAGCGTCCGTTTGAAGTCACCCTACTCGCTCGGAAACGTCACGGCCTCGATGCGGTTGCCGTCGGGATCGAGGACGAAGGCCGCATAGTAGCGCACGCGGTCGTGCGGGCGCAGGCCCGGAGGGCCATCGGAGAGGCCGCCGGACGCCAGCGCGGCGACGTGGAAGGCATCGACCTCCGCGGTGGTCTTCGCGCGCAGGCAGATATGGGTGCCGCTCGCATGCGGCACCTGCGCCATCATGGCGCGCAGATTGATCCAGAATTCGGGATAGGCCTTGCCGAAGCCGATCGTCGCCGGCCGCGTGACGAGGCGGCTCAGGCCAAGCGCGGCCAGCGTCGGCTCATAAAACCGTGCGGCCCGTTCCAGATCGCGGACACCGACGGAGACGTGGTCGATCATGGATACTCCCTCCCCGTTGTCATTCCGGGATGGTCCGAAGGACCAGACCCGGAATATCGGGATTCCGGGTTCGCTGCTTCGCATCGCCCCGGAATGACGGCTCAATCACTCACGCCTGCACGCCTGACCTCACCAGCTTGTAGAATACCGAATCCATCAGCGCTTGGAACGAGGCGTCGATGATGTTGGGCGAGACGCCGACCGTGGTCCAGCTCTCGCCGGTCTCGTCCTCGCTTTCGATCAAGACGCGCGTGACCGCCTCGGTGCCGCCATTGAGGATACGCACGCGGTAGTCGATCAGCTTCAGGCCATCAATATATTTCTGGTACTTGCCGAGGTCCTTGCGCAGCGCGACGTCGAGCGCGTTGACCGGGCCGTTGCCTTCGGCGGCCGAGATCAGCCGCTCGCCGTCGACATCGACCTTCACCACCGCGAGCGCCACGGTGACGCGCTGGCCGTTAGCGTTGTAGCGCTGCTCGACATTAACGTCGAACTGCTCGACCTTGAAATATTCCGGCACCTTGCCGAGCGTGCGGCGCGCCAAGAGATCGAACGACGCGTTGGCTGATTCATAGGCGAAGCCCGCGGCCTCGCGCTCCTTCAATTCCTCGACCAGCCGCGTCAGCCGCGGATCGCTCTTGTCATAGGCGATGCCGGCACGGTCGAGCTCGGCCATCACGTTGGAGCGGCCGGCCTGATCGGACACCAGCACCTTGCGGTGGTTGCCGACGGAATCCGGCAGCACGTGCTCATAGGTCTGCGGATCCTTCATGACAGCCGAGGCATGGATGCCGGTCTTGGTGACGAATGCGCTTTCGCCGACATAGGCCGCATGGCGGTTGGGCGCGCGGTTCAGCATGTCGTCGAGCGTGCGCGACACCTTCATCAGCGTCGCCAGCTTCTCCGTGGTGACGCCGATCTCGAACTTGTCGGCAAACTCCTGCTTCAGCTTCAAGGTCGGGATCAGTGAGCAGAGGTTGGCGTTGCCGCAGCGCTCGCCGAGGCCGTTGAGCGTGCCCTGGATCTGCCGCGCGCCGGCCCGCACCGCGGCGAGCGAATTCGCCACCGCCTGCTCGGTGTCGTTATGGGCGTGGATGCCGAGATGGGCGCCGGGCACCTGCTTGATGACTTCGCCGACGATGGTCTCGATCTCATGCGGCATGGTGCCGCCATTGGTGTCGCACAGCACCACCCAGCGGGCGCCGGCCTGATAGGCCGCCTTGGCGCAGGCGAGCGCGTAGTCGCGGTTCTCCTTGTAGCCGTCGAAGAAATGCTCGCAGTCGACCATCACCTCGCGGCCGAGCGCCTTCGCGGCCGCGACGCTATCGCGGATCGAGGCGAGGTTCTCCTCATTCGTGGTCTCGAGCGCGACGCGGACCTGGTAGGCGGAGGATTTCGCGACGAAGCAGATCGCGTCCGCCTTGGCCTCGAGGATGCCGGCAAGCCCGGGATCGTTCGACGCCGAGCGGCCCGGCCGCCGCGTCATGCCGAAGGCGGTGAAGCGTGCGTGGTCGAACGCAGGCTTCTTGCTGAAGAACTCGGTGTCGGTCGGATTGGCGCCGGGATAGCCGCCCTCGACATAGTCGATGCCGAGCGCGTCGAGCATGCCTGATATCACCTGCTTGTCCTGCAGGGTGAAGTCGACGCCATTGGTCTGCGCGCCGTCGCGCAGCGTGGTGTCGAACAGATAGAGGCGCTCGCGGCTCACGCGTGGCCTCCCGGGGTCGCGACACCATCGAGCTGCTTCTGCATCGTGGTGTTGGCGAGCCACTCGTCGTTGATAGTGACCGAGTTGCGCTGCTGGGCGACGTAGCCGCGCTTGCGGAAGAATTCCAGCGCGGTGTCGCTGGCATCGACCTTCAGGGTCTTGGTGCCGCGGGCGCTCGCGATCTTCTCCAGCGCATCGCACAGCGCGCTGCCGACACCCTGCCCGACCGCGCTCGGATGCACATAGAGCATGTCGATGAGATCGGCGCCCTTCAGCGAGGCGAAACCGACCGGGGCGCCCTGCAAGGTCGCGATCAGCGTGAGCTGGCCGGCGAGCTTCTTGCCGAAGGCCGCCTCGTCGTCGGCGGCCATCGCCCAGGCTTCCTGCTGCGCCTCGCTGTAGTCGTCGCCGGTCAGGTCCATGATCGAGGCCGCGAAGATCGCCGCCAGCAGCGGCGCGTCGTCGGGCAGATACGGGCGCAAGGCGGGCGCGGAGCGGCTCATCGCGCGACCTCCCAGGTGGTGATCGGCTTTCCTTCGGCATCCTTTCCGTCCTTGATCGCCACGCCCATCGCGGCGAGCTGATCGCGGATCCGATCCGACTCCTTGAAGTCCTTGCGGGCCCGCGCCGCGGTGCGCTCGGTGATCAGTGCTTCCACCGCGGCGGCATCGACACCGCTCGCCTGCTGCTTGCGGGCCTCCCACGCGGCCGCGCTCTCCGACAGGAAGCCGAGCAGCCGGAGCGAGCCGGCAAACTCCCTGCGGCTCTGTTCGCTGCTCGACGCAGCACCGCGCAGGCCGTGCAGCACGGCCATCGCCTGCGCCGTATTGAGGTCGTCGTAGAGCGCCTCGACCATCGCCGGCGACGGCGCGCCGGGATCGGCGTCGGCCGCGACCGCGTACCAGTCGTCGAGTGTCTTCGCGGCCTCCTCGGTGGCCTTGGCGGTCCAGTCGAGCGGCGAGCGATAATGCGTCTTCAGCATGGCAAGCCGCAGCACCTCGCCCGGCCGATCGGCCAACAGATCGCGGATCGTGAAGAAGTTGCCGAGCGACTTCGACATCTTCTCGCTTTCGATCTGCAGGAAGCCGTTGTGCATCCAGACATTGGCCATGCGGTCGGAGTGGAACGCGCAGCAGGTCTGGGCGAGCTCGTTCTCATGATGCGGGAACACCAGGTCGATGCCGCCGCCATGGATGTCGAACTTCTCGCCGAGATGCTTCCAGGCCATTGCCGAGCACTCGATGTGCCAGCCGGGCCGGCCCTCGACCTTGATGCCTGCCGGCGACGGCCATGACGGCTCGCCCGGCTTCGACGGCTTCCACAGCACGAAATCGGTGTTGTCGCGCTTGTAGGGCGCGACATCGACCCGGGCGCCGGCGATCATCTCGTCGAGCGAACGCTTCGACAGCGCGCCGTAACGCGGCAACATCGAGTTGGCCGCGTTCATCGCCTGCGGCGAGAACAGCACGTGATCCTCGGCGACATAGGCAAAGCCGCCGGCAACCAGCTTCTCGATGATCGCGCGCATCTCCGGGATGTGCTCGGTCGCGCGCGGCTGCACGGTCGGCGGCAAGCAGCCGAGCGCCGTGACGTCGTCCTGATATTGCTGATAGGTCTGCTCGGTGACCTTGCGGATCGCCTCGTTCAGCGGCACGCCGGGATAATCCCGCGCGGCGCGGACGTTGATCTTGTCGTCGACGTCGGTGACGTTGCGGACATAGGTCACGTGATCGGCGCCATAGCGATGGCGCAGCACGCGAAACAGCACGTCGAAAACGATGGCGGCGCGGCCGTTGCCGATATGGGCGAAGTCGTACACCGTCGGTCCGCAGGCATACATGCGGACGTTGTCGGCATCGAGCGGCACAAACGGCCGCTTCTCCCGGGTCAGCGTATCGTAGAGGCGCAAATCCATGGAAACCGTTCCCTTGCGGCCGGGCGGTCCAATGCTCTCATGTGTTGAGAAAAGACGGCCTCAGCCAGCGAATCGCTAGCTCATAATCTCGCGGCAAATGCTGCAGATGGCGAGGTGGCCGTTCATGGTTCCACCATGTCTCACGGCCCCATTATTGCGTCAAGGGGCTGTTTTCGGGCGGTTAGCCACCCGCTCCGCACCGAAATCACGTCAACGCCCTCATGGTTAATCATTATTAAGGATTTGGGCGTATCCGGTCGCTTGCGGATTCCCCGCCATTTTCACTGGTGCACCATGCGGCCTGTTTCAGCATTGATTGCCTGCACGCTCTTTATTGCTCCGTCCTTCCTTGTTTCCTCGGCCGCGCTGGCCGACAGCCGCGTCTTCATCGTCGCCAACCAGGCCGACGGCTACGGCATCGACCAGTGCCTCGCCCGCGGCGATCGCTGCGGTGCCTCCGCCGCCCGCGCCTATTGCCGGTCACGCGATTTTGCGCAGGCCACCAATTACCGCCGCGTCGATCCCGACGAGATCACCGGTGCGGTTCCGCACGCCGCGAATGAAAAATGCAACGGCAACAGCTGTGGTGAATTCGTCGCCATCACCTGCCAGCGCTGAGCCAAGCCGCTGGCCAGACGGGGTTATTGCCACACCGGCGCCCCGGAAACGACGTGACGCTGCCCCGAGAAACGGCTATTGCAGCGGCCTTGCCCGCGCGCTTTGGCGTTGATCGCCGCGCGGCGTCGTTTTAATGGCCGGATATGCCCAATAGCTCCCGTTCTCGCTTCTCCCGCTGGTTTCTGAGTTGCGCCGTGCTGGCCGGCATGTCCCTGCCCGCCATGCATGCCCTGGCGCAAGTGCCGCCCGGCCCGCCCGGTCCGGCTCCGCAAGGCGCGCCACAGCCCAATCCGCAGGCCAATCCGATGTGCGGCCGGCTCGAAGGCCAGCTGGCGGCGATCGACCGCGGCGGCGGCTCCGGCGACCCGGCCAAGGACGAGCAGATCCGCCGCTATCAGGACGCGGCAACCCGCCAGCAGGGCGAGCTCGATCGCGTGACGGCGCAGGCCCGGCGCATGGGCTGCGACAGCTCCGGATTCTTCTCGCTCTTCAACAACAATTCGGCGCAGTGCGGTCCGGTCAACACCCAGATCCAGCAGATGCGCGCCAATCTCGACCAGATCACCGCCAATCTCGAGCGGCTGCGCTCGGGCGGGCTCGGCGGCGCCGACCGCGAGAACCAGCGCCGTTCGGTCCTGACCGCTCTGGCGCAGAATAATTGCGGCCCGCAATATGCCGCGGCCGCGCGTGGCCCCGGCAACTTCCTCGAGAACCTGTTCGGCGGCGGTGGCGGCGGCAATCCCAACAATCCGCTGCCCCCGCCCGATGCGCAGTATGGCGCCCAGTCCGGCACCTTCCGCACCGTCTGCGTCCGCACCTGCGACGGCGCCTATTTCCCGATCTCGTTCGCGACCGTGCAGGCGCGCTTCGCCGCCGACGAGCAGATCTGCAAGGCGCAGTGCCCTGCCGCGGATGCCAGCCTGTTCACCTACCGAAATCCCGGCGAGGACATCAACCAGGCGGTCTCGATCAGCGGCGTGTCCTACTCGTCGCTGCCGAACGCCTTCAAGTACCGCACCGAGTTCAATCCGTCCTGCTCCTGCAAGCCGGCCGGCCAGAGCTGGGCCGAGGCGCTGAAGGCGGTCGACGACAAGGCGTCCGCCGAGCAGCAGGGTGACATCATCGTCACCGAGGAGAGCGCGCGGAAGATGCAGCAGCGCGCCCAGACCAAGGCCGCCGCCGGCAAGAAGGGCGCGCCCGCAGCCGCAGCTCAACAGCAGCCCGCCGCCGCTGACGCCGCGGCACCGGCCGCGCCGGCGAGCGACGGCCAGATCCGCACCGTCGGCCCGACCTTCATTCCCAAGCGGTAAGAAGAGTTCAGCCCTCGAACGCTTCCGCCGACGCGCGCGAGGTGCGCGCCACCAGCGTCTCGTCGGGCGCCGGCAGCGCCTTGCCGAAATCGCGGAAGCGGTTGGTGATGGGATAGCGGCGGTCGCGGCCGAAGTTCTTCCGCGTCACCTTCACCCCCGGCGCCGCCTGCCGCCGCTTGTATTCGGCGATGTTGAGCAGGCGATCGACCCGGGCCACCACGTCGCGGTCGAAGCCGGCTTCGATGATGGTCGCCAGCGGCTCCTCGCGCTCCACCAGCCGCTCGAGGATCGCGTCCAGCACGTCGTAGGGCGGCAGCGAATCCTGGTCGGTCTGGTTCTCGCGCAACTCGGCGGTCGGCGGCCGGATGATGATGTTGACCGGGATCACCTCGCCTGACGGCCCGAGCGCGCCGTCCGGCTTCCAGCCATTGCGCAGGCTCGACAGGCGAAACACCTCGGTCTTGTAGATGTCCTTGATCGGATTGAAGCCGCCGTTCATGTCGCCGTACAGCGTGGCGTAGCCGACCGACATCTCCGACTTGTTGCCGGTGGTCACCACCATGGCGCCGGTCTTGTTGGAGATCGCCATCAACAGCGTGCCGCGGGCGCGCGCCTGCAAATTCTCCTCGGTGATGTCGCGGTCCAGCCCCTTGAACACCGGCGCCAGAATCGTCTCGAAGCCGTTCACGGCATCGGCGATCGGCAGGATCTCGTAGCGGATGCCGAGCGCCGCGGCGAGCTTGGCGGCATCGTCGAGCGACACCTGCGCGGTGTAGCGGAACGGCAGCATCACGCCGCGCACCTTGTCGGCGCCGAGCGCATCGACCGCGATCGCCGCGCACAGCGCCGAGTCGATGCCGCCGGAGACGCCGAGCAGCACGCCGGGAAAACCGTTCTTGCGGACATAGTCGCGCAGACCGAGCACGCAGGCCGCGTAATCGGCCTTGTCGCCCTCGAGCTGCGCCGTGATCGGCCCGTTGCAGCGCCAGCCGTCGGCGGTCTTGCGCCAGGTCAGCGTCGTGATGTTCTCCTCGAACGCCGGAAGCTGCGCCGCGACGGAAAGATCGGCATTCAGCGCGAACGAGGCGCCGTCGAAGATCAGCTCGTCCTGGCCGCCGACCTCGTTGAGATAGACCAGCGGCAGCCCGCTCTCAGTGACGCGCGCGACGACGATCGACAGCCTGAGGTCGGCCTTGTCGCGGGCATAGGGCGAGCCGTTCGGCACCACGAGAATCTCGGCGCCGGTCTCGGCGAGACATTCGACGACGTTCTCGTATTCTTCGGACTCCTCGAGCCAGATGTCCTCGCAGATCGGCACGCCGATACGCACGCCGCGCACCGTCACCGGGCCCGGCGCCGGGCCGCGCGCGAACAGCCGCTTCTCGTCGAACACGCCGTAATTCGGCAGATTGGCCTTGAAGCGCAGCGCGGCGATGCGGCCGCCGTCGAGCAGCGCGCAGGCATTGTAGAGCTTGCCGTCCTCGACCCACGGCGTGCCGATCAGCATCGCTGGGCCACCATCCCTGGTCTCGCGCGCCAGTTCCTCGATCGCGGCACGGCAGGCCGACTGGAACGCCGGCTTGAGCACCAGATCCTCCGGCGGGTAGCCGGCGATGAACAGTTCCGACAGCACCACGAGGTCGGCGCCGTCGGCCTTGGCTTTCTCGCGCGCGGCGCGCGCCCTCGCGGCGTTGCCGGTGACGTCACCGACCGTCGGATTGAGTTGCGCCAGGGTAATCTTGATCTGTTGTTCGCTCATACGCTTAAGTTGTCCTGCACAACAGCAAACTTCAATCACCTTCCAGTCATGGTGCGATTGCAGAAATCGCGCCATGACCGGCGGGAGCTTCTTTTGAGCATGATCTGATCGGAAAACCGGTCCCACGTTTCCGGATCATGCTCGGGAATCAGAACGCGCCCATGCGTTCAGCGAGGGCGAACAGCCAGAACAGCCCGGCCATGACGAGCGCGACGCCGACCGCGGCCGAGCCCATGTCCTTGACCCGCCCGATCTGCGGATCGTGATCCATGGTCAGGCGATCGGCTAGCTTCTCGATCGCGGTGTTGAGCAGCTCGATGACGAGCACCAGCACCACGGTCGCGACCAATTCGACCCGGCGCATCACGGTGGCGCCGACCAGCCAGGCCAGCGGCAGCGACAGCGCCAGCGCCACCACCTCCTCGCGAATCGCCTGCTCCGAGCGAATGGCGAATGCCAGCCCGTTGCGCGAGTTGATGGTGGCTCGCCAGAACCTCAACAAGTCACGGCCCCCAAGTCCAAGTCACTGCCTGCCCAAGCCACAGCCCCAATCACAACCCCGCAGCGGCCGGCATCGGCTTGACCTTGCCGGCGCGCTCCTGCTTCAGGAGTTCGGCGATCAGGAAGGCCATGTCGATCGACTGTTCGGCATTAAGACGGGGATCGCAGACCGTGTGGTAGCGGTCGTTGAGGTCCTCATCGGTGATGGCGCGCGCGCCGCCGATGCATTCGGTGACGTCCTGTCCGGTCATCTCCAGGTGCACGCCGCCGGCATGGGTGCCTTCAGCAGCGTGGATCTGGAAGAACGACCTCACCTCCGACAGCACGCGATCGAACGGCCGCGTCTTGTAGCCCGAGGTCGAGGTGATGGTGTTGCCGTGCATCGGATCGCACGACCACACCACCTTGCGCCCTTCCCGCTGCACGGCGCGGATCAGGCCTGGCAGATGGTCGCCGACCTTGTCGGCGCCGAACCGGTTGATCAGGGTGAGGCGCCCCGGCTCATCGTCGGGATTGAGGATGTCGATCAGCTTCAACAGTTCGTCCGGCTTCAGCGACGGGCCGCATTTCAGGCCGATCGGGTTCTTGATGCCGCGGAAATATTCGACATGGCCGTGATCGAGCTGACGGGTTCGGTCGCCGATCCAGATCATGTGGCCGGAGGTCGCGTACCAGTCGCCGGTGGTGGAATCGACCCGCGTCATCGCCTGCTCGTAGCCGAGCAGCAGCGCCTCGTGGCTGGTGTAGAAATCGGTGGCGCGCAGCTCGGGATGGCTCTCGAGATCGAGGCCGCAGGCGCGCATGAAGTTCAGCGCATCCGAGATGCGGTCGGCCAGCTCCTTGTAGCGGCGTGATTGCGGCGAATCCTTCAGGAAGCCGAGCATCCACTGGTGCACGCTGCCGAGATTGGCGAAACCACCGGTGGCGAACGCGCGCAGCAGGTTCAGCGTCGCGGCGGATTGCCGATAAGCCATCAGCTGGCGCTGCGGATCGGGAATGCGCGCTTCCGGGGTGAAGGCGATGTCGTTGACGATGTCGCCGCGATAGCTCGGCAGCTCGACGTCGCCCTGCTTCTCGGTCGGCGACGAGCGCGGCTTGGCGAACTGGCCGGCGATCCGGCCGACCTTCACCACCGGCAGCGCGCCGGCATAGGTCAGCACGACCGCCATCTGCAACAGGACGCGGAAGAAGTCGCGGATGTTGTTGGCGCCGTGCTCGGCAAAGCTCTCGGCGCAGTCGCCGCCCTGCAGCAGGAAGGCCTCGCCGGCGGCGACCCGCCCCAGCGCCTTCTTCAGGCTGCGCGCCTCGCCCGCGAACACCAGCGGCGGAAAAGTCGCCAGCTGGGCCTCGACATCGGCCAATGCCTTGGCATCGGGATAATCCGGCACCTGCAGCACCTTCTTGGCGCGCCAGCTATCGGGTGTCCACCGCTCGGACATGAGGTCAACTCCTGAGCAAAAACCGCGACTTAATCACGGCATGAGGAAAGCCCGGCTTATACACAGGCCCCCGCTTTCCCGCTAGAAGGATTCCTGCAATCTGGTCAAGCCCTTGCAGGGAAATCCGAATTCGCATTTGGTAGAGCATAGCATGAATGCCGGGGAAATCGCCGTGGCCTCCGCCGCGCTGGACGACGTTTTTAGCGACGACATCGTCGTGCCGGCCGCGGACGGCTATCCGCTCGCCGCGACGTTGTTCCTGCCCGCGCGGCACGCGGCGCCAGGCCGTGCTAATCAATTCGGCGACCGCCGTGCCCCGCAAGGTCTATCGTGGTTTCGCCGGCTACCTCGCCCGCCGCGGCGCCGCGGTACTGACCTACGACTACCGCGGCACCGGCGATAGCCGGCCGATGGCGGCGACCGGCCTCAACAAGCCGAAATCGCTGGCCGGCTTCAAGGCCACCATGGCCGACTGGGCCTCGCTCGATGCCACCGCGGCGGTGAGCTGGATGCGCGAGCGATACCGCAACCTCCCCTTCGCCTATGTCGGCCACTCCTTCGGCGGCCAGGCGCTCGGGCTGCTTGCCAACAATGCCGAGATCCCGCGCGCGCTCCTGATCGCATCGCAGGCTGCCTATTGGAAGCTGATGGCCTCGCCCGAACGCTACCGCGTCATCGCCTTCATGAACGGCGTCGGCCTGCCGCTGGCGCGCACGCTCGGCTACCTCCCCGCCTGGGCCGGCGTCGGCATGGACCTGCCGATTGGCGCGTTCGAGCAATGGCGGAGCTGGGTGATGCGGGAGCGCTATCTGCTCGATGATGCCACGCTGACAGCGCGCGAGAATTTTCCGAAGTTCAAGGGCAAGCTCCGCGCGCTTGTCATGACCGACGACACCTGGGCAACGCGGCCGGCGGTCGAATTGCTGTGCTCCGCCTTCACGTCGATCACGCCGGAGATCATCTCGATCCGTCCCGCCGACGCCGGCGCAAAAGCGATCGGCCATCTCGGCTTCTTCCGCAGCGACCACCGCGATGCGCTGTGGCGCGGCGCCGCGGAGTGGATTGAGGTGGAGGGGTAAGCACAGCACTCTCCGGCGTCGTCCCTGCTTTCGAAAGCAGGGACCCATACGCCGCGGCCTTTGTTGTCGTCGGGACTCGTCGTTCCAGCGCCGCGCAACAATTGAGATTTGGGGTAATGGGTCCTGGCCTGCGCCAGGACGACGATGAGGATGGTTCTCGCGCGATGCGATGCACCGCTGATGCGTAGCTCATCTTGAACCGAGAAGCCGCGGCGTACTGGATCGTCCGCATGCGCGGGCGATGACACAATGAGAGGTCGCTGCTCTTTCCACACGTCGTCCCTGCGAAAGCAAGGGACCCATAACCACAGGGCTGCGTTGTTGAAACAGGTTGTGGCTCCAGCGCTGCAAGCCAACTGACGTCGGCGGCTATGGGTCCCTGCTTTCGCAGGGACGACACCGCATGTATTGCGCTGCCGGTGAGTCATACATTCGCATTCTCGCGACATGAATCGCCCGAGCTTTGCTCTTCAACTCGGATTCGCGGTCAAGATGATGGGTATCGCTTCGCTCCACCCGTCCTACCAGTCTCACACCACCTTCCGCGGCGCAGCCGTCGCAGCGTCACCCGTGTTCGGCGTCCCGGTCGGTTCGATCAGCAGCAGATGCACCTCTCCCCTTGCGACAGGCCGATGCTCGACGCCCTTCGGCACGATGTACATCTGGCCGGGCGTTAGCGTCACGGTGCTGTCGCGCAGCTCGATGTCGAGGATGCCTTTCAGGACGAGGAAGAAGTCGTCGGTGTCGTCGTGCTTGTGCCAGACGAACTCGCCCTGCACCTTCACCACCATCACGTCGCAGGTATTGAATTGCGCCACGGTGCGCGGCGACCAGTGATCGCTGAATGTCGACAGTTTCTGCGAAAGATCGATCGCGCCGCTCATGATGCCTCCGGGTCCGGGCCAGCCTGCCGGACTCGTTAGCTCAGCCGTGCGACGCACTCAATGCACGCCCCTTAGCCTCTCCGGATACGCACTCGGCCCATTGTGCCTATTGATGTCGCAAGGCGCTTCGCCGTTGGTGGCCCGCCGCGCCAGCAGTTCCTTTTCGGCCTGATACCAGAGCTGATCCATCTTGCCCGGCGGCTCGCCGGCGTCCTTCCACAATTCGTAGGCGCGGGTCCGGATCTCCTGCTCGGTTGGGCCTCTCATGCGCGGCTCCCTCAATTTGAGACATCAAACTGTTTGAGAGTGGAACGGACAGCATAGCGCAAGGTTCCAGGGTGCGCGAGACGGCCGCGCGCCGATGGCGCATCGCCTGTGCACAAGCGCCGTTGCGCAGACCATTCGCCGGAAACCGCGTTCGATTTGAGGGCACGAAGCGGCCCTGAGGAAAAGTCCCGGGCGGATGTGCACGTCAACAAGGGTGCCCTAATTCCCGGGCACGAAGCGCGGCCGTCGGCGCCGGTCTTGCGGAGGCGCGCTACCCCTTCTGAGGTATGCAACCTTTGCCCGCTTCCGCAGACAAATACTCATCAGGATTTTGCCAACCTTCCTGGGGCTAGAGACAGCGCCGTCCGCATGCATTTTAAGCGGGCGGCGTTGGGCTGTCAGGCAGGGCTCATTCCCGTTCCCCATCGCCAGGAGAGCACCAGGACGGCAGCGCCGGCCCGCGGGCTACCGCTACTCCGCCGCCTGGCGCACGTGACGCGCGGTCGGGGTGCGCATCGTCACCAATTCTTCGGAAGCGGTCGGATGCAGCGCGATGGTGGCGTCGAAATCGGCCTTGGTCGCCTTCATCTTGACGGCGATCGCGACGGCCTGGGTGATTTCGGCGGCGCCATCGCCGACGATGTGGCAGCCGAGCACGCGGTCGCTCGCGCCGTCGACCACGAGCTTCATCAGCACGCGGGTGTCGCGGCCAGACATCGTCGCCTTGATCGGGCGGAAATCGGTCTTGTAGATGTCGACGTGGCTGAACTGCGCCCGCGCCTCCTCTTCCGTGAGTCCGACGGTGCCGACCTCCGGCTGCGAGAACACGGCGGTCGGGATCGTGGCGTGGTCGACCTCGACCGGGCGCTTGCCGAACACCGTGTCGGCGAAGGCATGGCCCTCGCGGATCGCCACCGGGGTCAGATTGGTGCGGTGGGTGACGTCGCCAACCGCGTAGATGTTGTCGACCGAGGTCTTCGACCAGCCGTCGACCTGGATGCCGCCATTGGCCGGATTGATGGCGACGCCGGCGGTCTCCAGCCCGAGATTGGCGACATTGGGATGCCGGCCGATCGCGAACATCACCTGGTCGGTGGCGATGCTCGAGCCGCTCGACAGATGCGTGGTGAAGTCACGGCCGTGCTTGTCGACCTTCGCCACCGTGCAGCCGGTGATGATGGTGATGCCGCGCTTCTCCATCTCGGCGCGGACATGCTTGCGCACGTCCTCGTCGAAGCCGCGCAGGATGTTGTCGCCGCGATAGATCACCGTGACGTCGGAGCCGAAGCCGGCGAAGATGCCGGCGAATTCCAGCGCGATGTAGCCGCCGCCCTGGATCACGATCCGCTTCGGCAGCTCCTTGAGGTGAAAAGCCTCGTTGGAGGAGATCACGTGCTCGATGCCGGGCACGATCGGCCCGTGATTGGGCGCGCCGCCGGTCGCGATCAGGATGTACTTCGCCGTCACCTTCTCGCCGGTGGCGAGTCTGATGGTGTGGGCATCCTCAAGCACCGCACGGGTCTTCGCGATCCGTGCGCCCGACTTCTCGACGTTGGTGGTGTAGGCGCCCTCGAGCCGGGCGATCTCCTTGTCCTTGTTGGCGACGAGAGTGGCCCAGTCGAACGAGACCTGCCCGATGCTCCAGCCGAAGCCGGCCGCGTCCTCGATCTCGTCGTGGACGTGGCTGCCGATCACGAACAGCTTCTTCGGCACGCAGCCGCGGATCACGCAGGTGCCGCCCATCCGGTACTCTTCGGCGACCATGACCTTCGCACCGTAACCCGCGGCGATGCGGGCGGCACGAACGCCGCCCGAACCACCACCGATGACAAACAGGTCGACGTCAAACTCGGCCATGGTAAATCTCAGCTCTAATCGCCGGAATTCGGCTTGATCAACTGCTTTCCCTCATCTTGAGGGCATCTAGTCTTTCACCGCCGTCATTGCGAGGAGCGATAGCGACGAAGCAATCCATCTCTCCGCTTGTGGGACAATGGATTGCTTCGCTTCGCTCGCAATGACGTAGATAGTGCGGCGCACTCAACTTGACGCCCGTCATGCTGAGGCGTCGCTTAGATATCCTTGCCGCGCTTCTTCATCTCGGCCTTGAACTGGGCGTTGACGATCACGCCAAACTGCTGCGCCCACTGCTGCATATATTGCAGCGAATCGTTGATTGCCTTGGGCTCGGAGGTCAGAAGCTTCTGACCGAGCGGCGTCTTGTAGAAGATCACGAGATCCTTCAGCTCCTGCTCGGTGAACTCGGCGGCGTAGAGCTGCGCCATGCCTTCGCCGATTTCCTTCTCACTGCCACCCAGGTTCTTGGCGATGACGAGCGCGACCTCGTTGAGGTCCTTCTGGTAGTTGAGGTATTGCTGGAGCAGACCGGTCTTGGTCTTCTCGATGATTCCAGGAACGGCGCCGGCATACATCACCTGCACGTTCTTCATCTGAAGGATTTCCTTGGCGTACCCAATCGCCGCGGGGGTCGACTGCTTGACCTGGGGCATGGGAGGCAGCTGCGGCTGCTGCGCCATCGCCGGTGCGAGCGCCAGTCCAGCCGCCAGGGCCGCAGCCGACAAAAGTCCCGAAAAACGATTCATTCCAAGTCTCCTTGCTTGCGGCCTCATGGCCGTTCAACAACCCGAATTCCCTGCGCGCCGGCCAGCACGGCGACGCTGCCAAGCCCGATGAACAGGCCGTGTTCGACCACGCCCGGAATCACGCTGAGCAAACCGGCAAGACGCGGCGGATCGCCGATCCGGCCGAGATGGGCATCGACGATCCAGTGGCCGCCATCGGTGACAAAAACGTGACCGTCCTTGCCTTTCCGGATCAGGATTTCGCCTGACACGCCGGCCTCGGCGAATGCCCGCGCCATCGCGGCCTGGGTCGCGGCGAGCCCGAACGGGATCACCTCGACCGGCAACGGAAAGCGGCCGAGCACGTCGACCCATTTGCTGTCGTCGGCGATCACGATCATGCGATCACTGGCGGCCGCGACGATCTTCTCGCGCAGCAGCGCCCCGCCGCCGCCCTTGATCAGGTTGAGCGCCGGGTCGATCTCGTCGGCGCCGTCGATGGTGAGGTCGAGATGGTCGATCTCGTCCAGCGTGGTCAGCGGAATGCCGCAGCGGATCGCATCCGCGCGGGTCGCTTCCGAGGTCGGCACGCCGATCACCTTCATGCCCGACCGGACCTTCTCGCCGAGCAGCTCGACGAAATGCTTCGCGGTCGATCCGGTGCCGAGCCCGAGCTTCATGCCGTCGCGCACCTCTTCGAGCGCGCGCGCCGCCGCCTGGCGTTTCAGTGCGTCCATGTCCACGTGCCGATAGCCCCTCGGTTGTCCGTTACGGGCCGCCATCGGGTGGCCCGGCGGGCGCATATCTAGCGTCGTTTTGCAGGCAGGAATAGCGGCAAGCGGGCCAGTCTTTAGGCCGAAACGGCGTCCATCGCGGCCAAAATCGCCGAAAAACGCTGTTCGACCTCGGCCCGCATCCCGGGTTGGGTGAAAATGTAGAACTGGTCGTCGCGGATCGCGGCCAGCACATGTCCTGCAACCGACGCCGGATCGAGACCGGTCTCCAGGCGTCGCGCGATCTCGGCGACGACAGCGGCCATCGGGCTTGCCGGATCGAGCGGACGGGTCGGGCCGTACTGCTCGCCGCGGTTGCGCCCGCTCTCGCCGATCCGGGTCCGCACAAAGCTCGGACAGAGCACGCTGACGCCGATCCCGAGCGGCCTGAGCTGCATGGCGAGCCCTTCGGACAGGCTGACGACGGCGAACTTGGTCGCCGAATACGGGCTCAAGCCAAGCCCGGCATTCATCCCGGCCATCGAAGCCGTATTGACGATATGGCCACCCTCGCCGTGCCCGCGAATGTGCGGCAGGAAGCTCCTGATGCCGTGCACGACGCCCATCAGATTGACGTCGATCACCCAGCGCCAGTCGTCGACCGAGATCGGGTCAATGCCGCCGCCGGCCGCGACGCCGGCATTGTTGCAGAGGACATGAACCTTGCCGAAGGCGCGGAACGACGCCTCCGCCGCGCGATCGACGCTTAGGGGATCGGCAACGTCGCAGACCACGCCGTGAACATCCGCACCGCCTGCGCGCAGCGCATCGACGGCCTTGTCCAGCGGACCGGTTTCAATGTCGGCGAGCATCACCTTCATGCCCTCGCGAGCAAAGGCGGTTGCCATCGCAAGTCCGATTCCGCTGGCCGCGCCGGTGACAAAAGCGGCTTTTCCGGCAAGTTCCCGCATCTCAGCCTCCCCTATCTCATGACGTGCCCACATCTACTCTTGCATCGCAGCGCCTGGCCCGATAGCCAAAAGCATCATGTCCGCCGCCTCTCCCCCCATCGTCGTATTCGATCTCGACGGCACGCTGGTCGACACCGCGCCCGATCTGATCGGCGCGCTGAACCATGTGCTCGACCGCGAGGGCCTGCGGCCGGTGCCGCTGGCGGCCGCGCGCAGCATGATCGGCGCCGGCGCCCGCAAGCTGCTGGAACGCGGGCTCGAGGTGGAAGGACGCGCGGTCAGCGTCGGTGACCTTGACCGCTTAACCGCGGATTTCGTCGACTATTATGCCGAGCATATCGCCGACGGCTCGCGCCCGTTCGACGGGCTCGAGGCCGCGCTAGACCGGCTCGAGGCAAAGGGCCATCGCTTTGCGGTGTGCACCAACAAGCTGGAATGGCTGTCGAAGCTGCTGCTCGACCGGCTCGGCCTGACCAAGCGCTTCGCCGCGATCTGCGGCGCCGATACGTTCGGTATTGCAAAACCCGATCCGACGTTCCTGCGCGAGACGGTGGCCCGCGCCGGCGGCCGGCTGCCCGGCGCCATCATGGTCGGCGATGCCGGCCCCGATGTCGGGGTCGCAAGGCGCGCCCAGGTCCCGGTGATCGGCGTCGATTTTGGCTATACGGACGTTCCGATGACCGAGCTGAAGCCGGACCGGCTGATCAGCCATATGCGCGATCTG
Source organism: Bradyrhizobium sp. USDA 3315 (assembly GCF_054056795.1). Lineage (NCBI taxonomy): Bacteria > Pseudomonadati > Pseudomonadota > Alphaproteobacteria > Hyphomicrobiales > Nitrobacteraceae > Bradyrhizobium > Bradyrhizobium sp. USDA 3315. The sequence goes on from NZ_JBSRYP010000001.1 coordinate 7,850,855, forward strand.
CCGGACGCCGTCGCCAGCCTGAGCGCGGCATAAACTTTCCGCAACGCACTGATATCGCTAGGCAATATTCAGCCATGCGATTCTGCCATTAACCATCCGCTAACGAACAGGGCCCCCGCTGTTGCGCCTCTGTTCCGACGCACCTATGGTCCGCTCCGGGGATTGTGGCTGATTGCCGCAGTAGAGTGTGGATCATGCGTCGTATCATCGTAATTGCGGCCGCCGGGCTGAGCCTGGCCGGCTGCTCCTCCTTCTCGTTGGATTCGTTCAAGTCGGCGCCACCGCCGATGCCGGTGCAGCTGGATTCGAACCCGCCGGGCGCCGACGCGGTGACCTCGCTCGGACCGGGCTGCAAGACGCCCTGCACCGTGTCGATCCCGGCGCCGGAGACCAACTTCTCCGTCACCTTCAACATGCCGAAGTTCCAGCCGGCGACGGTTCCGGTCACCGTGACCCGCGTTCCCGGCGACTTCACCACGCCGGCCACCACGACGCTGGATCCGAGTCCGGTGTTCGCCGAGCTGCAGCCGGCCGGACCGCCGCCGCGCGCGGCGAAGAAGCCGATACGGAAGAAGAAGCCGAAACCGGCTGCCGCTGCGGCGCCTGCCGCCGCCGCTCCGGACTCCGCGTTCCCCGCCCCGAGCGCGGCTGCGCCGGCGCCGGCCGCCGCGCCGTCGCGCTAGCGCGGGCGGCCGAACCGCGTTTGCACTGCACAAGAGCCCGGCCCAAAGCCGGGTTTTTGTATTTGGCCGAGACACATCCGCGATTGCGATCATGCATCGCGCGATATGCCTCGCCTATCGCTTTGCATGTTGCGGATCATCCATACGATCATCCCTTGGGACGCATTGTGACAACGCGCCAACATGCATAGATTGCGGATGCCGGAGCCGATCACGGCGCGGCAGGCAGGAAACAGATTGCAAGGCCGGAACTGAATGAACGGATCCACGCAAGCGCATTCCGACACGCTGTTTCGTCCGATGACCGATCCGTTCGGCCGGACCATCCGTTATTTGCGCGTCTCCGTCACCGACCGCTGCGACCTGCGCTGCTTCTACTGCATGTCGGAAGACATGACCTTCCTGCCGAAGGCCGATCTGCTAACACTGGAAGAGCTCGACCGGCTCTGCTCGGCGTTCGTCGCCAAGGGCGTGCGCAAGATCCGCCTCACCGGCGGCGAGCCGCTGGTCCGCCGCAACGTGATGGGCTTGGTGCGCTCGCTGTCGCGGCATCTGACCACGGGCGCACTCGACGAATTGACGCTGACCACCAACGGTTCGCAGCTGGCGCGCTTCGCCCAGGAGCTGGCCGATTGCGGTGTGCGCCGCGTCAACGTCTCGCTCGACACCCTCGACCCCGTAAAATTCCGGGCCATCACCCGCTGGGGCGACATCGACAAGGTGCTGTCGGGCATCGAGGCGGCGCGGTCGGCGGGACTCGCGGTCAAGATCAACGCGGTCGCGCTGAAGAACCTGAACGAGGACGAGATACCGGCGCTGATGGAATGGGCGCACGGCAAGGGCATGGGCCTCACCTTGATCGAGGTGATGCCGATGGGCGACATCGGCGAAGGCCGGATCGATCAGTACGTGCCGCTGTCCTTGATGCGCGCGCGGCTCGAGAAACACTACACGCTGACCGATCTGTCCGACGACACCGGCGGCCCCGCCCGCTACGTCCGGGTCGCCGAGACCGGCGGCAAGCTCGGCTTCATCACGCCGATGACCCATAATTTCTGCGAATCCTGCAACCGGGTGCGGATCACCTGCACCGGCACGCTGCACACCTGCCTCGGCCACGAGGACGCCTCCGACCTGCGCCGGCCGCTGCGTGCCTCCGCCGACAACGATTTGCTGGCGGCGGCCATCGACCGGGCCATCGGACTGAAGCCGAAGGGGCACGATTTCATCATCGACCGCCGCCACAACCGTCCGAGCGTCAGCCGCCACATGAGCGTGACCGGCGGCTAGTCTTCAAGCTCCCTCCCGACGCGCGGCCTGTCCCCCGATTACCAAGGCGGGACAACAGTTTGCCGCGGCGTCAATTTGTCCATTTTCCGATTGACGGCGTTCCACGGCGCTGATTTGGTGAATCAGCTTTCACGCTAGTCTGGCCAGCATAGGCCGCTGCCCTCCGTCGGCTCCTGCCGACGATCCCCGGCAGCCAAGAACGGCTGAAGCGGATTTCGGGGGAGGACGAACGTTTGCAACTGCTCCTGAAAGTGGGCCGTGGCTCCGTGCGCATGCGCGCGGCGGCCAGATGATGCTTGAAGAGATATTCGGCGCGCGGATGGCGCGACCGTGGAGATCGTGATGCGCCCATTGTTGGCATTAAGTCAGGCCATCGACCAACTCAACGAGAAGATCGGCTACATCTGCAACCTGCTGGTGCTGATCTCGTGCCTGGTCAGCGCCGGCAACGCCATGATCCGCTACGCGTTCAGCTACTCGTCGAACGGCTGGCTCGAGGCGCAGTGGTACATGTTCGCGATCCTCGTGATGTTCGGCGCCTCCTACACCTTCAAGCGCAACGAGCATGTCCGCGTCGAGATCATGTATCTGATGCTGTCCGAACGCGGCCAGCTCTGGCTCGACCTGATCGGAACGCTGTTCTTCCTGATCCCGGCCTGCCTCCTGCTCGCATATCTGTCGTGGCCGTTCTTCTACCAGGCCTATGCGGTCGGCGAGATGAGCGGCAACGCCGGCGGCCTGCTGCGCTGGCCAATCAAGTTCGTTATCCCGTCCGGCTTCGTGATGCTTGCGCTGCAAGGCGTCTCAGAGGTGATCAAGCGGATCGCCGCGCTGCAGGGCTACGTGACCATCGACGCGAAGTATGAGAGGCCGACTCAATGATCACGCTGGAGATGATGCCGCCACTGATGTTCGGCGGCCTGATCGTAGCGATGCTGATCGGTTATCCGGTGGCGTTCACGCTCGCCGCGGTCGGCCTGTCGTTCGGGTTCCTCTCGATCTATCTCGGCTTCTTCGACCTCAACTTCCTGCAGGCGATCCCGGGCCGCATCTTCGGCAGCGTGCTGTCCAACGAGCTGCTGCTGGCGATCCCGTTCTTCACCTTCATGGGCGCGATATTGGAGAGATGCGGGCTCGCCGAGGACATGCTGGATTCGATGGGCCAGCTGTTCGGCCCGATCCGCGGCGGCCTCGGCTATTCCGTGATCATCGTCGGCTTCATCCTCGGCGCCATCACCGGCACGGTGGCGGCGCAGGTGATCGCGATGGCGCTGATCTCGATGCCGGTGATGATCCGCTACGGCTACAACATCCGCTACATCACGGGCGTGCTCGCCGCCTCCGGCACCATCACGCAACTTGTCCCTCCCTCTCTCGTCCTGATCGTGCTCGCCGACCAGCTCGGCAAGTCGGTCGGCGACATGTATCTCGGCGCCTGGGGCCCATCGGTGTTCCAGATCCTGCTGTTCGCCGGCTACACCTTCCTGCTCGGCATCTTCAAGCCAAGCCATGTCCCCGCGGTGCCGATCGAGGCGCGCACGCTGACCGGGTGGGCGCTGTGGAAGAAGTGCCTGCTCGGCATCATCCCCTCGGCGGTACTGATCTTCGTCGTGCTCGGCACCATGATGATGGGCCTTGCGACCCCGACGGAGGCCGGCGCCATGGGCGCGGTCGGCGCCATCGTGCTCGCCGCCATCCACCACAAGGATTTCAGCGCCACCGGCAACAAGGTGCTGATAACAGGCGTGATCGCCGGCGGCATCGGCACCATCATCGCGATGCTCTACAGCGAGAACCTGATCTTCAAGCTCGCCTTCGCGATCACCTACGCCGCGGTGGTCTGGATCTGCCTCGAGGCCGTCAAGATCCCGGACCTGCGCGACCTGATCAAGCAGGGCTACGAGACCACCATGCGGATCACTTGCATGGTCACCTTCATCCTGATCGGCTCGACCTGCTTCTCGGTCGTGTTCCTCGGCGTATCCGGCGGCACCTGGCTGGAGCACCATCTGACCTCGCTGCCCGGCGGCGTCTGGGGCTTCCTGATCTTCATCAACCTGTTCATCTTCTTCCTGGCGTTCTTCCTCGACTTCTTCGAGATCGCCTTCATCATCCTGCCGATGGTCGCGCCGATCGCGCAGAAGGTGCTGGCGCCGGTGGTCGGCCCCGACGCCGCGCTGATCTGGTTCGGCGTGATGCTCTGCGTCAACATGCAGACCTCGTTCCTGCATCCGCCGTTCGGCTTCGCGCTGTTCTATCTGCGCGGCGTGGCGCCCAAGGAAGTGAAGAGCTCGGACATCTACTGGGGCGCAATGCCGTGGATCGGCCTGCAGGCGATCATGGTGGCGCTGGTGATCGCGTTCCCGGTCGTCGTCACCGGACTGCTCGACAAGCCGCTCGATGTCGACCTCAACAAGGTCAAGATCGAGGTGCCGCAGATCGACCTGCCGCCGCTCGACTTCGGACAACCGAAGCAGTAGCCGGCATCAGCGCATTCGGCGTGCCCAGAGCCTGTGAAGACGGGGATACGGATCGTCCTCCAACTCACAGATCGCCGCCATGCCCCAAATGCGTCCCGCCCGCTCGTTCATTCGCCCGCTGATGCTGTCGTTTGGTTTGGCGCTCGCCGCGCCCGCAGCGCATGCAGCCGACCTTCGCGCGCTGGCGCAACAGGAACAGCAGCCGCTGCTCGACACCCTGCGCGACCTCGTGCAGATCGAATCCGGCAGCAAGGACATCGAGGGCCTGAACCAGCTCGCCGAGCGCGTCGCCGGCCAGCTCAAGCAGCTCGGCGGCACGGTCGAAATCCTGCAGACCACCGATATTTACCGCCTCGACGACACGCCCGAGAAGATCGGTCCCGCCGTGCAGGCCGTCTTCAAGGGTACCGGCAGCGCGAAGATCATGCTGATCGCGCACATGGACACGGTGTATCTCAAGGGCATGCTGAAGGACCAACCCTTCCGCATCGATGGCGACAAGGCCTACGGGCTCGGCATTGCCGACGACAAGCAGGGCGTCGCCACCATCATCCACGCCGTGGCGTTGCTGCAGAAGCTGAACTTCAAAAATTACGGCACGCTCACCGTGCTGATCAATGGCGACGAGGAGATCTCTTCGCCCGGCTGGCGCAGCACCATCACCCGTCTCGCCGCGGAACAGGATGCCGTGTTCTCGTTCGAGGGCGGCGGCACCGACGGCACGCTGCGCCTCGCCACCAGCGGCATCGGCTCGGCCTATCTCACGGTGCACGGCAAGTCGTCGCATGCGGGCGCCAGGCCCGAAGGCGGCGTGAATGCGCTCTATGAGCTGTCACACCAGGTGCTGCAGATGAAGGACCTGTCCAAGCCGGAGCAGGGCCTGAAGCTGAACTGGACGGTGTCCAAGTCCGGCACCAACCGCAACGTGATCCCAGCCGAAGCCACCGCCCAGGCCGACGCGCGCGCGCTCAAGGTGGCGGATTTCGACGAGCTCGAGAAAGCCCTGCAGGACAAGATCAAGAATCGCCTGCTGCCGGACTCCAGGGTGGACGTGAAGTTCGAGGTGCGCCGCCCGCCGCTCGAAGCGAGCGACGCCTCGCGCCGCGTGGCCGGCCACGGCAAGACGATTTATCAGGAGCTCGGCATGTCGCTGAACGTCGCCGAGCGGGCCACCGGCGGCGGCACCGACGCCGCATTTGCCGCCCTCAAGACCAAGGGCGCCGTGGTGGAAGGCATGGGCCTGTCGGGCTTCGGCGCGCACTCCAACGATGCCGAATACGTGCAGATCAACAGCATCGTGCCGCGCCTGGTGCTGACCACACGCATGATCATGGACCTGTCCGACGGCAAGGTGAAGTAGACCGGCAAGGCCGCGGCACGTTCGCGGGCCGGCTCAGGACGCCGCCGGCTCCGCCTTGGCGAGGCGGAAGCGCAGCGTGAACTGGGCGCCGCCGGACGGCAGGTTCTCCACCCTCACCGTCGCATCGTGATCGTCGACGACGCCGCGCACGATCGAGAGCCCGAGCCCCGCGCCGTCGGTGCGCTGGCGATCGCTGCGCCAGAAGCGCTGGAAGATCAGCCCCTGCTCGGCGGGCGCAATCCCCGGCCCGCAGTCGCGCACCTGCACCGAACCGTTGTCGTGCACCTCGACATCGACCGAGGTCCTCTCGGCGGTGTACTTGATGGCGTTCTCCGCCAGATTGAAGATCGCCCGCTGCAGCATCTCCGCATTGCCCCTGACCTGCACCGGACTGTCAGTGCCGCGCAACGCGATGTCCTTCTGCTGCGCCAGCGCATAGGGCGCGATCGAGCCGACCACCTCGGCGCACACCGCGCGCAAATCCGCGGTCTCGCCGGGATCCAGCACCAGCGTGTCGAGCTCGGCGATCTCCAGCAGCTGGCTGACGATGCGGCTCATGCTCTCGATGTCGGCATGCAACTCCCTGGTCCCCTTGGCCGCATCGAGCGTCTCGATCCGGGTCCTGAGGATCGCAAGCGGCGTGCGCAGCTGATGCGCGGCATCGGCCGTGAACTGGCGCTGCACGTGAAAGCCTTCCTCAAGGCGATCGAACGCCTGGTTGACGGCGGTCACCAGCGGCAGGATCTCGCTCGGAATCCCCTCCGTCGGAAGGCGGATATCGGTCCTTGCCGGTCCGATGCTCCTCGCCTCCTCCGAGGCCCGCAACAGTGGAATCACCGCGCGGCGGAAGATCAGGATATCGGTGGCAAGCAGGATCAGAAGGATCGGGATGGTGATCCAGCCAACCCGCCGGAAGAAATTGGAGACGATGTCGTCGATGATGACGTCGCGATGCGACAGGTCCTCGGCGACCAGGATGCGCAGCGTCTGGCCGCCGAGCAGCTTGGTGACACTGGCACCGGAAATCCGGTTGGCGGACGCCGGAAGTCGCGGCGCCTCGCGATGCGACGAAAACAGCAGATGACAGTCGGCATCGTAGATGTCGTAGCGATAGCGGCCATAGGCGTCGGAATAGAGCCCCCTCAGGCTGTCCGGCAGGTTGAGCTGCACCTTGCCCGCGGCATCGACCGAGAGGTTCTGGCCGAGATCGGCGGCCTGGTCGCGCATCGCTTCGCGATGCAGCTGATTGATCTCCGAATTCAACAGCCACAGCAGCAGCAGCGGCAGGAAGATCGCCGCGACCGCGACCGCCACGATGTGCAGGAACACGATCCGCGACGTCAGCGACTTGAAGCGGAACACGCCTACTTCTCCTCCGCCATCAGATAACCGACGCCCCGAATGGTATGGATGATGACCCTGGCGCGGTGCTCCGTGAGCAGCTTGCGCAGCCGCGACACGTAAACCTCGACCGCGTTCGAGGCGACCTCGCCGGCGAGGCCGAAGATGTGGTCCTCGACATTCTTCTTCGGCACCACCCGCCCCTGCCGTCGCAACAGGATCTCCAGCACCGACGTCTCGCGCGCCGAGAACACGTGTGGAGCGCCGTCGACGAACACCTGCTTGCTCTCGGTGTCGTAGACCAGATTGGCGAGCTTCAGCGAGGAGCCGAGCAGCTGGCCGGGCCGGCGCAGGATGGCTTCGAGCCGCGCCACCAGCTCCTCCAGCGCGAACGGCTTCGCCAGATAGTCGTCCGCGCCGCTGCGCAGGCCGCTGACCCGATCCTGCAGGCCGCCCCGCGCGGTCAGCACCAGCACCGGCAGCGGATCGGTCTTGCGGCGAAGCTCCGACAGCACCGACAAGCCATCGCCGTCGGGCAGACCGAGATCGAGGATCATGGCGGCATAACTGACGCTGCGCAGCGCATCGCGCGCCTCGGCAACGCTGTTGACGACATCGGACTCATATCCCGCCGCCATCAGCCCGCTGGCCAGCAGCCGCGAGAGCTCGACATTGTCCTCGACGATCAGAAGGCGCATCGCAGCAATCCTGACTTCATTCAATCGATCTTCTGCTTGCTGTCGTCAAAACAAGACGCATGCGAAGGTGACGTCTCGATGGCGACACAAGCGCATGTTGCTCCAGCTCGTGTTACTGCCCTGAAAACAGATACCGCCTCGCCGCTGCAATCAAAATCTACGCCAGGCGCCTTTGATTGCGCCCGTGTAAGGCTGACGTCAGCTAGCCATGATAACATAACGGATTGCGCGTTCGCGCCCGGAGATCGAGAACTGGCAGCTGCCGCCACGGCCAGCGACCGGCGGTCATGCGTCTTCGCAAGTCGCGCCGCGGCCGCGATCGCGGCATGGAAAAGCCCCGGCGCTTTCGCTCCGAGGCTGATTTCCTGTCCAACTCGCAGCGGTCACGCCTGCGAGTGGCGCGCCATGAAATTGTCGTAGCCGACCTCGGCGACCTGGAACCATTGATAGCCGTTGTTGGAGAACGAGGTCAGCGAGTCATAGACCTTCTTGAAGTTGGCATTGGTCGCGGAAACCTCGGCATGCAGCTCCTTGGCGGCCTTGAAGGAAGCTTCCATCACCGCAGGCGGGAACGGGCGCAGCTTGGTGCCGACCGCGAGCAGCTTCTTCAGCGCGATCGGATTGGCCTGGTCGTAGCGCGCCATCATCCAGTTGTTGGCGAGATGGCCGGCCTGCTCAAGCACGAACTGATAATGCTTCGGCAGCGCGTTCCACTTGTCGAGATTGATCATCGCCACCAGCATGGGGCCGCCCTCCCACCAGCCGGGGAAGTAATAGTTCGGCGCGACCTTGTAGAAGCCGAGCTTCTCGTCGTCGTAGGGACCGACCCACTCGGCCGCATCGATCGTGCCCTTCTCCAGCGCCGGATAGATGTCGCCGCCGGCGAGTTGCTGCGGCACCGCGCCGAGCTTCTGCATCACCTTGCCGGCAAAGCCGCCGATGCGGAATTTGAGGCCCTTGAGATCGTCGACGCTGTTGATCTCCTTGCGGAACCAGCCACCCATCTGGCAGCCGGTGTTGCCGGCGAGCAGCGAGGTGACGTTGTAGCTCTTGTAGAACTCGTTGAGCAGGTCCTTGCCGCCGCCCAGCATGAACCAGGCCTGGTTGAGGCGCATGTTGGGCCCGAACGGCACCGCCGAGCCGAAGGTGAAGGTCGGGTCCTTGCCGAAATAATAATAAGGCGCGGTGTGCCCCATCTCGACGGTGCCGTTCTGCACGGCGTCGAGCACCTGCAGGCCCGGCACGATCTCGCCCGCGGCAAAGGTCTGGATCTGGAATTTGTTGTCGGTGGCTTCACCGACCGCCTTCGCCATCAGCTCGGCGCCGCCGTGCAGCGTGTCGAGCGACTTCGGCCAGCTCGTCGTCAAGCGCCACTTGAGCTCCGGCATCGACTGCGCGATCGCGGGAGCTGCGACCGTGGCGGCGCCGGCGACGCCCAGACCCGTGACCTTGATGAAATCTCTTCGCTTCATTTGAATCCTGCCCTGTTCGATTGTGTTGTCCGAGCGTCGACTGCTTTCGATCGTCGCGCCGCTTTTCTTTTTGCCGTCATGACCGGTGACCGATCACACGCCGCCTTCGTGCCGAGGCTTCGGATGCGAGCATGGAACATCCCCTTCACGAATGCCAGACGCAAAAAAACCCGGCCTCCTTGCGGAGGCCGGGCAATGCGTTCGCGTCGCGCGAACGCTCGTCCAAAAGGCTAGAGCGTTTTCGAGCGAAGTGGATACCGGTTCGCGTGAAGAAAACGCGTCAAAACAAGAATCTAGAGCCCCGTTCCGATTCCATCGGAACGGGAAAAGCTCTAGACGCCGATCAGCCGCGGGTGCGCGAGCGGATCATGAAGCTGTCGAAGGTGTATTCGGCGACCTGCCACCACAGATACTGGTCGGAGCGGTACGCCTGCATGGCCTCGATCGACTTCTTGAAGTCGGCATTCTTGGCCGAGATTTCACCCCACAGCTCGTTGGTCGCCTTGAGGCAGGCCTCAAGCACCTCGTTGGTGAACGGACGCAGCTGCGTGCCGCCGGCAACCAGCCGCTTCAGCGCGGAGGGGTTCTGCATGTCGTAGCGCGCGGCCATCCAGCTGTTGGCGTTGGCGGCGCCGTTGGCCAGGATCGCCTGGTAGTTCTTCGGCAGCGCGTTCCACTTCTCCAGGTTGACGAAGGAGTGCACGGTCGGACCGCCTTCCCAGAAGCCCGGATAGTAGTAGTACTTGGCGACCTTCTGGAAGCCGAGCTTCTCGTCGTCATAGGGACCGACCCACTCGGCCGCGTCGATGGTGCCCTTTTCGAGCGCCGGATAGATGTCGCCGCCGGCGAGTTGCTGCGGCACCACGCCGACCTTCTGCAGCACCTGGCCGGCAATGCCGCCGATCCGCATCTTCAGGCCCGACATGTCGGCGACGGTCTTGATCTCCTTGCGGAACCAGCCGCCCATCTGGGTGCCGGTGTTGCCGGTCGGGAAACCGATCACGCCGAACTTCTTGAAGAACTCGTTGCCGAGCTCCTGACCACCGCCCTGATACCACCAGGAGTTCTGCATGCGGGCATTGAGACCGAACGGCACCGACGCGTAGATCGCGAAGGTCGGGTCCTTACCGACATAGTAGTAGGCGACGGTGTGCGACATCTCGACCGTGCCGTTGGAGGTCGCGTCCAGCGCCTGCAGGCCGGGGACGACTTCGCCCGCCGCGAACACCTGGATCTGGAACTTGTTGTCGGTCATTTCGGCGACGTACTTCGACAGCTCGACGGCACCGCCATAGATGGTGTCGAGCGACTTCGGGAAGCTCGAGGTCAGGCGCCACTTGATTTCAGGCGATGACTGCGCGATCGCCGGCGCGGCAACCGCCGTCGCGGCAGCACCGGCCGCAGAAACTTTCAAAAAATCACGACGCTTCATCGTAAGACTTCTCCTTCAGGGGCGTTTCCCAGTGACCGCAAGCAGTTCTCCGGCAGGCGCATGAAGGCTTGCCGAGGCGCTCTGGGTCGGCCCTTTAACACGGAAGGTGGCTTCACGGAAACGCGACAATGGCATGACCGCGCCAATTAAACGAAAGTCTGATGAGGCTGGAAATCAGCCGGAAAATGCGCCTTCAAGCAGCGACGATGACGCCTGGCAGGTGGCCGCGGAGCTGCCGCCGACCGCGCGGTAAATCGCCGCGTGCGGCCGTCCGGTCCGCTCTCAACCACCGGGTTACGGGAGCAATCAGCGCCGCGTCGTCGCCCGCGCCTTCTTGGCTTGATCAGCCAAATACCGCCCGCGCCGGATCCAGCTTTGCGCGGTTGTCTTGCTGACACCATACGTCTTGGCGATCACCTCGGCGGCCTCGCCGATCGAGTCGGATTTCTTGGCCATGTTGAACGCCAGCCGGGAGGCCTCTGCGCGCTTCTCCCGCGTCAGATGTTTGCGGTGCTGCTTGTTTGCTTCGCGTGATGCTGCCATGTCGATGGTCGCCTCACGGCCCCTTCCCGCAGTTTTGGCTTCACCCGTGGCCGCCTTCCGCTGATCGAAGGGTGGTACGATTCGGCCACTCCTGCATAAACATACAGGCCGGAACCGATTCAGCAATCGTCCAAAGGCCACGAGCCTGTGAAGAAAGCCCGCCGGGCTCCCGACGCTTCGCGACCAATCGGCCCAGCAGCGCAGGCTCAGGCTGCCGCGATGACGCCTTGCAGCTGCTCGCGGACCTTGCCGCCGATCGCGCGGTAGATCGCCGCGTGCGGGCCGTCCGGTTCGCTCTCGACCACCGGGTTGCCGGCATCGGAGGCGGTGCGGATCGCGATGTGCAG